>NZ_CP152007.1:0-4806583 GCF_038595555.1 Lysinibacillus sp. FSL M8-0216
TTGGAACATTTAGAAGAATTATGGAATAATGTCCTGGCTCAAGTTGAACAAAAAATTTCTAAACCAAGCTTCGAAACGTGGCTAAAGTCTACCAAATTACTGTCCTACAATGGCAGTGGTTCAACTGTGACAATTGCTGCGCCAAATTCGTTTGCTCGAGATTGGCTTGAGAATCATTATATTCATTTGATTACAGGTATATTAACGGAGCTTACAGGCGAAGACTTGCTTATTAAATTTGTTGTTCAAAAAAACCAGGATTCGGACGATTTTGATTTGCCGGCGCCGATTATCCAAGCAAAAAATAACGATCACCATGATATTTCACCGGGGATGCTAAACCCGAAGTATACTTTTGATACGTTTGTTATTGGCTCTGGTAACCGCTTTGCACATGCTGCCTCTCTAGCAGTTGCTGAAGCACCTGCAAAGGCTTATAACCCTTTCTTCATTTATGGGGGAGTTGGGCTTGGTAAGACGCACTTAATGCATGCCATTGGTCATTATGTTTTAGAGCATAATCCGAATGCAAAAGTAGTCTATTTATCATCTGAGAAATTTACAAATGAATTTATTAACTCTATTCGTGATAACAAAGCACTTGATTTTCGCAATAAGTACCGCAATGTGGATGTACTGCTAATTGATGATATTCAATTCCTTGCTGGAAAAGAATCAACTCAAGAAGAATTTTTCCACACGTTTAATACTTTACATGAAGAATCCAAGCAAATTGTTATATCAAGTGACCGACCTCCAAAGGAAATTCCAACATTAGAGGATCGGCTACGTTCACGTTTTGAATGGGGATTAATAACGGATATTGCACCTCCTGATTTGGAAACACGTATTGCTATTCTGCGTAAAAAAGCAAAAGCAGATGGTTTAGAGGTACCCAATGAGGTGATGCTCTATATTGCGAACCAGATTGACTCCAATATTAGGGAGCTTGAAGGTGCGCTTATTCGCGTCGTTGCCTATTCATCACTCGTAAACAAAGATATTAATGCCACACTTGCTGCAGAGGCACTAAAGGATATCATTCCTAATTCAAAGCCACGAACTGTGACAATATTAGACATTCAAAATGCTGTTGGTGAGCATTTTAGTATACGTTTAGAAGATTTTGTGGCGAAAAAGCGTACAAAGCTAATTGCTTTTCCTCGCCAAATTGCCATGTATTTATCACGCGAATTAACAGATTTTTCGCTGCCGAAAATTGGCGAAGAATTTGGAGGACGTGATCATACAACTGTGATTCATGCTCACGAAAAAATATCTTCTTTGTTGAAAAATGACGTCCAGCTTCAACAAGATGTTAAACAAATTCGTAGCATGCTAGGGAAGTAATTACTGTGGACAATCCTACTATTTAAACACAAACTTATACACAGTCTATCTACATGTGGATAGACTGATTTTATTCATAAAAAGGCACTTATCCACAAATCCACAGAGCCTATTACTATATCTTTTTTATTTTATATAAATAAATAATATAAATATGTGAGGGAAAACGAATGAAATTTGATATTTTACGTGACCGTTTATTAGAGGGTTTAAATGATGTCATGAAAGCAGTAAGTTCTAAAACAACTATCCCGATTTTAACAGGGATTAAAATTGATGTAACAGAAGAAGGTATTCGCTTAACAGGTAGTGATGCAGATATTACAATCCAAACATTTATCCCTGTTGAGGAAGATGGACAACAGATTATTCACATTGCAGAAACAGGATCAATAGTTGTACAAGCTCGTATGTTTAATGAAATTGTACGTAAATTACCAACAAATGATGTTGAAATCCATGTAACACCTGGTTTCCAAACTCATATTCGCTCTGGTAAATCTGAGTTCCATTTAATTGGCTCTGATGCAGCTGAATACCCATTATTACCAGAATTAACGGAAGATCAAAAATTTACTATTCCTGCTGATCTTCTAAAAACAATTATTCGTGAAACAGTGTTTGCAGTTGCCACTTCAGAAAGTAGACCGGTGTTGACAGGTGTAAACTGGCAGATTAAAAACGAAACATTAATCTGTGTTGCAACAGATAGTCACCGTTTAGCTAGACGTAAGGTACAACTGGAAAATTTACCAGCAGTTGAGCATAGTGTTGTTATCCCAGGAAAAAGTTTAAATGAGTTAAATAAAGTACTAGAGGATTCTACAAATCTTGTCCAAATTGTTATTACAAGTCAGCAAGTATTATTTAAAACAGGAGATGTTTTATTCTTCTCTCGTTTGTTAGAAGGAAATTACCCAGACACTACTCGCTTAATTCCGGAAGAATATCAAACTAATGTAACGATTAACGGCAAATCTTTATTGCAAGCTATTGACCGTGCCTCACTAGTAGCAAGAGGAGACCGTAATAATGTTGTCCGTTTTGAAATATTAGGCCACCAAGCAGTTGAAGTTTCTTCTAATTCACCTGAAATCGGTAAAGTACAAGAGGAAATTCCTGTTGAGTCATTAGAAGGGGAAGGTCTGAAAATTTCTTTTAGTGCCAAATATATGATGGAGGCATTGAAGGCAATCGACGGCCAAGATGTAGTTATTCAATTTACAGGCGCAATGAGACCGTTTATTTTACGCTCGGTTCATGACGATGCAATTTTACAATTAATTTTACCTGTACGTACTTACTAAAAATTTAAGATCTGTTAGGATAGTCGCAATTTGCGGCTATCTTTTTTACTTATGGGGAAATTTTAGGTATGATAGAGAGATAGTCAGTCTGTATTTGGAGGGGAACACACTATGCAGGACATTAAAATCGATGAGGAGTTCATCACGTTAGGGCAGCTATTAAAAATATCTGATGCCATTAGTTCAGGTGGAATGGCGAAGTGGTTTTTACAGGAAAATGCTGTATATGTCAATGGAGAAGTAGACGATCGTCGAGGTCGAAAATTACGTAACGGAGATGTTATAAATATACCAGGATGTGGTCGTTTTCAGATCGTAGGACCAACTGGGCAATAAACTATGCATATTGAACAAATAAAACTTACAAATTACCGTAATTATGATGCTTTAGCTTTAAACTTCTCTCCAAAAATTAATGTTTTCATTGGTGAAAATGCTCAAGGAAAAACAAATGTTATGGAGTCTATTTACGTATTAGCAATGGCTAAATCCCATCGAACAACGAACGATAAAGAATTGATACGTTGGGATTCAGACTATGGTAAAATAGAAGGGGCCGTTCAAAAAAGACATGGTATTTTACCGATTGAGCTTACGATTACAAAGAAGGGTAAAAAGGGCAAGATAAATCATATAGAGCAAAGTCGCCTTAGTCATTATATTGGCCAAATGAACGTCGTAATGTTTGCACCAGAGGATTTAAACGTTGTAAAGGGTAGTCCGCAAATACGCCGACGTTTTATTGATATGGAGATTGGGCAAATTTCGCCTGTCTATTTACATGATTTATTAACCTTTCAAAAAGTTTTAAAACAACGTAACCATTTCTTAAAGATGAACCAGGGCAAGTCCATGTCAAATGATGTGATGTATGAGGTTTATAATGAACAATATATTCATGCAGCTACCCAAATTATTCGTAAAAGATTTCAATTTATGGATTTATTGCAGGAGTGGGCTGAACCTATACATGCAGGTATATCACAAGGGAAGGAAACGCTCGTTATAAAATATCGTACGGTAGCTGGAATAGAAAAAGAACATTCTTCTAGCGAAATTGAAAATACTTTACATCAAAAATTGATGGAAGCAAGAGAACGCGAATTTGACAGAGGTGTGACGTTAGTAGGTCCACATCGTGATGATTTGCAGTTTTTAGTAAATGGCTATGATGTGCAAACATATGGCTCGCAAGGACAGCAGCGTACAACCGCATTGTCTTTAAAACTTGCTGAAATTGAATTAATTAAACAAGAAACAAATGAAACACCCATACTACTTTTAGATGATGTCTTGTCGGAACTTGATGATTATCGTCAATCGCATTTATTAAATACCATTCAAGGTGAAGTGCAAACCTTTGTCACAACTACAAGTGTTGAAGGAATTCATCATGAAACAATGGAGCAGGCTCAACTGTTCCACGTGAAACAAGGTGCGATTGAAAAAAGTTAGCCAGGGTAGTTTTTTAGATTACAAAAGAATGGTAATAGTCAGCTCGGTTGACTGTTCATTCATTTACACACAATGATGTTATGAAGGAGTAGATGAAAGCCGTGGCTATAGAGAACGAAGGTTTACAAAACCAAGCTTATGAGGCCGATCAGATACAGGTATTAGAAGGTTTAGAGGCAGTACGTAAAAGACCAGGGATGTATATCGGTTCAACAAGCTCAAAAGGGTTACACCACTTAGTATGGGAAATCGTTGATAATAGTATCGATGAAGCTCTGGCAGGATTTTGTACAGATATACAAGTAACAATAGAAAAAGAAAACTGGATTCGCGTAGAAGATAACGGTCGTGGTATTCCGGTCAGCATTCAAGAAAAGATGGGTAAGCCTGCTGTTGAAGTTATCATGACAGTTTTACATGCTGGTGGTAAATTTGGCGGTGGAGGCTACAAAGTTTCAGGTGGTCTACATGGAGTAGGGGCATCCGTTGTTAATGCTCTTTCTGTTGAAACAATTGTGCAAGTTCACCGTGAAGGTCATATTCATGAAATCAAATTCCAACGTGGAAAAACGATACAAGAACTAAAGATTATTGGTGATACAGACCGTAATGGAACAACAACACGTTTTAAAGCGGACCCAGAAATTTTTAAAGAAACTACTGTTTATGAGTATGATATTTTAGCTCATCGTATTCGTGAATTGGCTTATTTAAATCGTGGAATCAAGATTACCATTGCCGATGAACGTGAAGGTGAGGAGCGTTCAACTACATATCACTATGAAGGTGGTATTCGTTCATATGTTGAGCACCTAAATCAATCTAAAGAGCCTATTCATGATCCGATTGATGTACTTGGAGAAAAAGATGGTATCTCGGTTGAGATTGCTATGCAATATAATGCCGGATTCTCTTCTAATATATTTTCATTTGCTAATAACATTAATACGTATGAAGGTGGTACACATGAGTCTGGTTTTAAAACAGCTCTTACACGCGTCATTAATGATTACGCACGAAAAGGTGGATTATTGAAAGAAGCTGATGCCAATTTGACAGGTGAGGATGTGCGCGAAGGCTTAACAGCTATTGTTTCTATTAAACATCCAGATCCTCAATTTGAGGGGCAAACAAAAACAAAGCTAGGGAACTCGGAAGTAAGTCAAATTACTAACGCTTTATTCTCGGATGGCTTTGAACGTTTTATGTTGGAAAATCCAACTGTTGCTCGCAAAGTTGTGGAAAAAGGTTTAATGGCAGCTCGTGCTCGTGTCGCAGCCAAAAAGGCCCGTGAATTTACTCGTCGTAAAAATGCACTTGAAGTGTCAAGCTTGCCTGGTAAATTGGCTGACTGTTCTTCAACGAATCCAGCTGATTGTGAAATCTATATTGTTGAGGGTGATTCTGCGGGAGGATCAGCTAAATCAGGACGTGATCGTCACTTCCAAGCAATATTGCCTTTACGTGGGAAAATTCTCAATGTTGAAAAGGCACGCTTAGATAAGATTTTATCGAACGCAGAAATCCGTGCCATGATTACAGCATTCGGTACCGGTATTGGAGAAGAGTTCAATTTAGAAAAGGCCCGTTATCATAAAATTATTATTATGACAGATGCCGATGTTGATGGTGCACATATTCGTACATTGCTTTTAACATTCTTCTTCCGTTTCCTTCGTCCACTTATAGAGGCAGGCTATATTTACATTGCGCAGCCACCACTTTATCAAGTGAAACAAGGTAAGCATGTTGAATATTGCTATGATGATGAAACATTAAAAGAAATTTTAGAACGACTACCAAAAATGCCAAAACCGAATGTACAACGTTATAAAGGTCTTGGTGAAATGAATGCTGAACAACTTTGGGATACTACAATGGATCCAGAGCACCGTACATTATTACAAGTAGAATTAGATGATGCAATTAAGGCTAACCAAGCATTTGAGCGTTTAATGGGCGATGAAGTTGAACCTCGTCGTCAATTTATTGAGGAAAATGCCGTTTACGCTAATTTAGATATCTAATTTTTCTTGAGAGGAGGTCTACACTTTGTCAGAACAAGAACGCTCCGGTGTTAAAGGAATTAATATTACAGAAGAAATTGAAACATCCTTTCTTGATTATGCAATGAGTGTAATTGTTTCACGTGCATTACCTGATGTACGTGATGGATTAAAACCAGTACATCGTCGTATTTTATATGGGATGCAGGAGTTAGGAAATACAGCAGATAAACCTTACAAAAAATCAGCACGTATTGTTGGTGATGTTATGGGTAAGTACCATCCACATGGTGACTCTTCCATTTATGATGCTATGGTACGTATGGCACAAGATTTTAGCTATCGTTATATGCTTGTTGACGGTCATGGGAACTTTGGTTCTGTTGATGGTGATGGAGCGGCAGCTATGCGTTATACAGAATCACGTATGTCTAAAATTGCGATGGAAATGCTACGTGATATCAATAAAGACACAATTGATTATACAGATAACTATGATGGCTCTGAAAAAGAACCGATTGTTTTACCAAGTCGTTATCCAAACTTATTAGTAAACGGTGCTGCAGGGATTGCCGTTGGTATGGCCACAAATATTCCTCCTCACCATTTGGGAGAAACGATTGATGCGGTTATAGCACTTTCTGAAAACCCAGCCATTACTACAGAAGAATTGATGGAAATCATCCCTGGCCCAGATTTCCCTACTGGCGGATTAATTTTAGGCCGTAGTGGGATTCGTAGAGCTTATGAATCTGGCCGTGGTTCTATTATTATTCGTGCGAAGGTGGAAATTGAGCAAAAGGCAAATGGTAAGGAAACTATCCTTGTCCATGAATTACCATACCAAGTAAATAAGGCTAAGCTGATTGAAAAAATCGCAGAGCTTGTCCGTGATAAAAAAATCGATGGTATTACGAATTTACGTGATGAGTCAGACCGTCGTGGTATGCGGGTAGTTATCGAGGTACGAAAAGATGCAAATGCAAATGTAGTGTTAAATAATCTATACAAACAAACAGCTATGCAATCAAGCTTTGGTATCAATATGCTGTCATTAGTAAATGGTCAGCCAAAGGTATTAGGCTTAAAAGAAATGCTATACCATTATTTAGAGCACCAAAAAGTTATTATTCGTCGTCGTACTGAATTCGATCTTCGAAAAGCAGAAGACCGTGCACATATTTTAGAAGGCTTACGAATTGCATTAGACCATATTGATGAAATAATTGCGATTATTCGTGGTTCTCGTAGTGGTGAAGAAGCGAAGCCTCAATTAATGGAGCGTTTTAATTTATCAGAACGACAAGCTCAAGCAATTTTAGATATGCGTTTAGTTCGTTTAAGTGGCTTAGAGCGTGAAAAAATAGAAGCTGAATATCAAGAGCTTCAGGTTCTAATAGCTGAATTAAAGGCAATTTTAGCGGACGAAGCTAAAATTGTTGATATCATTCGTACTGAAATTTTAGAGCTGAAAGACCGCTATAGTGATATACGCCGTACTGAAATTACTTCTGGCGGTATTGAAATGATTGAAGATGAGGATCTAATTCCTGTTGAAAATTCAGTCGTTACTTTAACGCATAACGGCTATATTAAACGTTTAGCTGCGAATACATATCGTAGTCAGAAACGCGGTGGTCGTGGAGTTCAGGGAATGGGTACAAACGAAGATGACTTTGTAGAACATCTTATGAATACCTCTACGCATGATACAATTCTATTCTTTACTTCCAAAGGTAAAGTATTTAGAGCGAAAGGTTACGAAATTCCAGAGTATGGTCGTACAGCTAAAGGGCTACCGATTGTTAACTTGCTCAATATCGATAAAGGTGAGAAAGTAACAGCGATGATTCGTGTTGGATCATTTGATGAAGATGCGTACTTTATCTTTACAACAAAAACGGGTATTACGAAACGTACACCTGTATCACAATTTGCCAACATTCGTACGAATGGTTTAATAGCTATCAGTTTACGAGAAGATGATGATCTTATTTCTGTTCGTTTAACAGATGGGGATAAGCAAATTATCATTGGTACACGTGATGGTATGCTTGTTCGTTTCCAAGAAGATGATATTCGTTCTATGGGACGTACAGCTGGTGGTGTACGAGGTATTAAACTTCGTGATGGTGACGAAGTAGTAGGTATGGAGATTGTTGAACCAGGACAAGAAATTTTAGTAGTTACTGAAAAAGGTTATGGTAAACGTACTTCTGAAGATGATTATCGTTTACAAAGCCGTGGTGGCGTTGGATTAAAAACAATGCAAATTACTGATAAAAATGGTCCGATGGTGGCTGTGAAAACAGTTGATGGTTCAGAGGATCTTATGCTTATAACTATTAACGGTATGCTTATTCGTATGGATGTTAATGATATTTCATTAATTGGGCGCAGCACACAGGGTGTTCGTTTAATTCGCTTAGGTGATGAAGAATTGGTTGCAACTGTGGCTAAGGTTGAAAAAGCAGAAGAATTGCCTGAAGACGAAGAGGAAATAGAGGAATAATTTAAACCGATGACGACAGCGTTCATGTCGATCATCGGTTTTTTATTATAAATAATGAAAAATAAGTAATTATTTTGAATTACATGATAAAATAAAAGTACCCTTATTTGAAGCAAGTTAAAGTGGAGAGGTGTTCATTTCATGGAAACAATACATGTTCCAATTTCAGAGTTAGGCGTTGGTAGAGTAATTTCTGAAGATATTTTTGCTAATACACAGTATCCTATCATCTTTAAAGATACAATGATTTCCCATGTACATTTACAAGTTTTCCAGGCATTTAATATTTTTAACGTCCCTGTTTATAAAAATCAAAACGATATTCGGTCGGAAAAGAAAGAAATTGATGTAGAAGTAGTAGTAGAGGACATTCCGACTTTTAGGAAGTCTTATAATCATTCTATTGAACAATTTAAAAAGGAATTTAAAAATTGGGAAGCGGGTGCTAAAGTAGATATCGCCAAAGCAAGAACCATTATATTGCCTTTGGTAGAAATGGTCTTGGAAGATCGAACAATTATTTTTGATTTAAATGAGTTTTCTAACCCTAAAGACTATTTATATCACCATAGTGTAGCAACAGCTTTGATTTCCTCTGTCGTTGCTCAAAAGTTAGGCTATGATAGAGGGACAACAATTCAAATTGCCATAGGTGGCCTATTAGCTGATTGTGGAATGGCTAAAGTACACCCCCGTATTCGAGATAAAAAGACACCTCTTACTGAGCAGGAGTTTGATGAAATTTATAAACATCCAATTTATAGCTATAACATGGTGAAGGATTTAACCATTTTAAAAGAAACTATGAAAGAGGCAATATTTCAACACCATGAACGTTTAAATGGAAGCGGGTATCCGAAAGGCGAAAAGATCGCTAATATTTCTATCTTTGCGCAAATCATTGCCGTGGCAGATGTATTCCATGCCATGACTTGTGAACGTGTATATAGGTCAAAGCAATCGTCGTTTAAAGTAATAGAAATGATTAATGAATCTGAGTTCGGTAAGTTTGATATTAAAGTGGTACGTGCATTAATCGATATTGTTGCGGATCTCCCTATAGGTACGATTGTTGAACTTTCTAACCTAGAGCGTGGAGAAGTCATGTTTGTAAATAAGTTTGCACCCACACGTCCTCTCATTAAATTAGTTCATACAGGCGAAATTTTTGATTTAGGAAAAAACCGCAGTTTTTATATTTCTCGAATCATTACTAATTTGTAGAAAGGCAAGCCATAATTATGGCTGCCTTTTTTCATTTATAGTAAGGATCATAATGTGGAGAGGTATACGGTTATATAAAGTATAGTACCTTCAATTTCCAACTTTCTCTTCTACTAGGCAATATACTATTTTTGCTTAGTATCAAGTGTTTGAATTGATAAATTTAATCTATTGAAATATTTTTAGATAATATGTTGACATAGTTGTCGAATCTTGATATTATTAGTGAGTCGCCAAGAGGTGACGCTGAAATAAACAACATGAACCTTGAAAACTGAACAAGCAAAACGTAATCAATAAAGTTTTTAGTAGCTAGCCTAGCTAGTGAACAAAACAAAATTTTGGACATCAAAATTGATGCCAGCAAAACAATTTGAGCTAATCAAATTTCTTTTATGGAGAGTTTGATCCTGGCTCAGGACGAACGCTGGCGGCGTGCCTAATACATGCAAGTCGAGCGAACAGAGAAGGAGCTTGCTCCTTCGACGTTAGCGGCGGACGGGTGAGTAACACGTGGGCAACCTACCTTATAGTTTGGGATAACTCCGGGAAACCGGGGCTAATACCGAATAATCTGTTTCACCTCATGGTGAAACACTGAAAGACGGTTTCGGCTGTCGCTATAGGATGGGCCCGCGGCGCATTAGCTAGTTGGTGAGGTAACGGCTCACCAAGGCGACGATGCGTAGCCGACCTGAGAGGGTGATCGGCCACACTGGGACTGAGACACGGCCCAGACTCCTACGGGAGGCAGCAGTAGGGAATCTTCCACAATGGGCGAAAGCCTGATGGAGCAACGCCGCGTGAGTGAAGAAGGATTTCGGTTCGTAAAACTCTGTTGTAAGGGAAGAACAAGTACAGTAGTAACTGGCTGTACCTTGACGGTACCTTATTAGAAAGCCACGGCTAACTACGTGCCAGCAGCCGCGGTAATACGTAGGTGGCAAGCGTTGTCCGGAATTATTGGGCGTAAAGCGCGCGCAGGTGGTTTCTTAAGTCTGATGTGAAAGCCCACGGCTCAACCGTGGAGGGTCATTGGAAACTGGGAGACTTGAGTGCAGAAGAGGATAGTGGAATTCCAAGTGTAGCGGTGAAATGCGTAGAGATTTGGAGGAACACCAGTGGCGAAGGCGACTATCTGGTCTGTAACTGACACTGAGGCGCGAAAGCGTGGGGAGCAAACAGGATTAGATACCCTGGTAGTCCACGCCGTAAACGATGAGTGCTAAGTGTTAGGGGGTTTCCGCCCCTTAGTGCTGCAGCTAACGCATTAAGCACTCCGCCTGGGGAGTACGGTCGCAAGACTGAAACTCAAAGGAATTGACGGGGGCCCGCACAAGCGGTGGAGCATGTGGTTTAATTCGAAGCAACGCGAAGAACCTTACCAGGTCTTGACATCCCGTTGACCACTGTAGAGATATAGTTTCCCCTTCGGGGGCAACGGTGACAGGTGGTGCATGGTTGTCGTCAGCTCGTGTCGTGAGATGTTGGGTTAAGTCCCGCAACGAGCGCAACCCTTGATCTTAGTTGCCATCATTTAGTTGGGCACTCTAAGGTGACTGCCGGTGACAAACCGGAGGAAGGTGGGGATGACGTCAAATCATCATGCCCCTTATGACCTGGGCTACACACGTGCTACAATGGACGATACAAACGGTTGCCAACTCGCGAGAGGGAGCTAATCCGATAAAGTCGTTCTCAGTTCGGATTGTAGGCTGCAACTCGCCTACATGAAGCCGGAATCGCTAGTAATCGCGGATCAGCATGCCGCGGTGAATACGTTCCCGGGCCTTGTACACACCGCCCGTCACACCACGAGAGTTTGTAACACCCGAAGTCGGTGAGGTAACCTTTTGGAGCCAGCCGCCGAAGGTGGGATAGATGATTGGGGTGAAGTCGTAACAAGGTAGCCGTATCGGAAGGTGCGGCTGGATCACCTCCTTTCTAAGGATATTTTCGGAATACAAACCTTGGGTTTGTAAGATTACGTTTTGCGTTCAGTTTTGAAGGTTTATTAATAATATAAAACTTCCAAGAGGGCCTATAGCTCAGCTGGTTAGAGCGCACGCCTGATAAGCGTGAGGTCGATGGTTCGAGTCCATTTAGGCCCACCATATATACCTCTTGGGGCCTTAGCTCAGCTGGGAGAGCGCCTGCCTTGCACGCAGGAGGTCAGCGGTTCGATCCCGCTAGGCTCCACCAAACTTGTTCTTTGAAAACTGGATAAAACGACATTGAAATTGTAACAAACACATTTATTTTTTAAGTTTTTTTATAGGCTTAATAACTTGGTTAAGTTATTAAGGGCGCACGGCGAATGCCTTGGCACTAGGAGCCGAAGAAGGACGGCACTAACACCGATATGCTTCGGGGAGCTGTAAGTGAGCTTTGATCCGGAGATTTCCGAATGGGGGAACCCACTACGTTTAATCGCGTAGTATCTTGACGTGAATACATAGCGTCTTGAAGGCAGACCCAGGGAACTGAAACATCTAAGTACCTGGAGGAAGAGAAAGAAAAATCGATTCCCTGAGTAGCGGCGAGCGAAACGGGAAGAGCCCAAACCAAGAGGCTTGCCTCTTGGGGTTGTAGGACACTCAATACGGAGTTACAAAAGAGCGAGTTAGATGAAGCGACTTGGAAAGGTCCGCCAGAGCAGGTAAAAGCCCTGTAGTCGAAAGTTCGTTCCCTCCTGAGTGGATCCTGAGTACGGCGGAACACGTGAAATTCCGTCGGAATCCGGGAGGACCATCTCCCAAGGCTAAATACTACCTAGTGACCGATAGTGAACCAGTACCGTGAGGGAAAGGTGAAAAGCACCCCGGAAGGGGAGTGAAAGAGATCCTGAAACCGTGTGCCTACAAGTAGTTAGAGCCCGTTAATGGGTGATAGCGTGCCTTTTGTAGAATGAACCGGCGAGTTACGATTACGTGCGAGGTTAAGCTTTAGAAGGCGGAGCCGCAGCGAAAGCGAGTCTGAATAGGGCGAAATAGTACGTGGTCGTAGACCCGAAACCAGGTGATCTACCCATGTCCAGGGTGAAGGTAAGGTAACACTTACTGGAGGCCCGAACCCACGCACGTTGAAAAGTGCGGGGATGAGGTGTGGGTAGCGGAGAAATTCCAATCGAACTTGGAGATAGCTGGTTCTCTCCGAAATAGCTTTAGGGCTAGCCTCGTGATGAGAATACTGGAGGTAGAGCACTGTTTGGACTAGGGGGCCATCCCGGTTTACCGAATTCAGACAAACTCCGAATGCCAGATATTTATACACGGGAGTCAGACTGCGAGTGATAAGATCCGTAGTCAAAAGGGAAACAGCCCAGACCACCAGCTAAGGTCCCAAAGTAATCGTTAAGTGGAAAAGGATGTGGCGTTGCACAGACAACCAGGATGTTGGCTTAGAAGCAGCCATCATTTAAAGAGTGCGTAATAGCTCACTGGTCGAGTGACGCTGCGCCGAAAATGTATCGGGGCTAAACGATTCACCGAAGCTGTGGATTGACATCTACGATGTCAGTGGTAGGAGAGCGTTCTAAGTGCGTTGAAGTCAGACCGGAAGGACTGGTGGAGCGCTTAGAAGTGAGAATGCCGGTATGAGTAGCGAAAGACGGGTGAGAATCCCGTCCACCGTATGACTAAGGTTTCCTGAGGAAGGCTCGTCCGCTCAGGGTTAGTCGGGACCTAAGCCGAGGCCGATAGGCGTAGGCGATGGACAACAGGTTGATATTCCTGTACCACCTCCTCACCGTTTGAGAAATGGGGGGACGCAGTAGGATAGGGTAAGCGCGCTGTTGGTTATGCGCGTCCAAGCAGTAAGGCGTGTGTGTAGGCAAATCCGCACACTGTAACGTTGAGCTGTGATGGCGAGTCCGTATGGACGAAGTTCCTGATTTCACACTGCCAAGAAAAGCCTCTATCGAGGTGAGAGGTGCCCGTACCGCAAACCGACACAGGTAGTCGAGGAGAGAATCCTAAGGTGTGCGAGAGAACTCTCGTTAAGGAACTCGGCAAAATGACCCCGTAACTTCGGGAGAAGGGGTGCTCTTGAGCGTGCAAGCGCATGAGAGCCGCAGTGAATAGGCCCAGGCGACTGTTTAGCAAAAACACAGGTCTCTGCAAAACCGTAAGGTGACGTATAGGGGCTGACGCCTGCCCGGTGCTGGAAGGTTAAGAGGAGTGGTTAGCGCAAGCGAAGCTGCGAATTGAAGCCCCAGTAAACGGCGGCCGTAACTATAACGGTCCTAAGGTAGCGAAATTCCTTGTCGGGTAAGTTCCGACCCGCACGAAAGGCGTAACGATCTGGGCACTGTCTCAACGAGAGACTCGGTGAAATTATAGTACCTGTGAAGATGCAGGTTACCCGCGACAGGACGGAAAGACCCCGTGGAGCTTTACTGTAGCCTGATATTGAATTTTGGTACAACTTGTACAGGATAGGTAGGAGCCAGAGATCTCGGAGCGCCAGCTTCGAAGGAGGCGTCGGTGGGATACTACCCTGGTTGTATTGAAATTCTAACCCATGCCCCTTAGCGGGGCAGGAGACAGTGTCAGGCGGACAGTTTGACTGGGGCGGTCGCCTCCTAAAAGGTAACGGAGGCGCCCAAAGGTTCCCTCAGAATGGTTGGAAATCATTCGTAGAGTGTAAAGGCACAAGGGAGCTTGACTGCGAGACCTACAAGTCGAGCAGGGTCGAAAGACGGGCTTAGTGATCCGGTGGTTCCGCATGGAAGGGCCATCGCTCAACGGATAAAAGCTACCCCGGGGATAACAGGCTTATCTCCCCCAAGAGTCCACATCGACGGGGAGGTTTGGCACCTCGATGTCGGCTCATCGCATCCTGGGGCTGTAGTCGGTCCCAAGGGTTGGGCTGTTCGCCCATTAAAGCGGTACGCGAGCTGGGTTCAGAACGTCGTGAGACAGTTCGGTCCCTATCCGTCGTGGGCGTAGGAAATTTGAGAGGAGCTGTCCTTAGTACGAGAGGACCGGGATGGACACACCGCTGGTGTACCAGTTGTCTTGCCAAAGGCATCGCTGGGTAGCTATGTGTGGACGGGATAAGTGCTGAAAGCATCTAAGCATGAAGCCCCCCTCAAGATGAGATTTCCCATTACGCAAGTAAGTAAGATCCCTCAAAGACGATGAGGTAGATAGGTTCGAGGTGGAAGTGTGGTGACACATGGAGCTGACGAATACTAATCGATCGAGGACTTAACCAAAAAGTTTGAAACCTTCAATGAACCGTTTATCCAGTTTTGAAAGAATAATTTCTTTTATGAAGGGTTTCAAGATACGAGTAGTTCGAGGAAGCAATGGAGAGAGGGAAGGAGCGTACTCAAGTACGTGACTGAATGAACGACAGCAGCTGACGAAGAAATGCGATGTATATTGAAAGCCGAAAATAGTCTAGTGATGATGGCAAAGAGGTCACACCCGTTCCCATACCGAACACGGAAGTTAAGCTCTTTAGCGCCGATGGTAGTTGGGGGCTTCCCCCTGTGAGAGTAGGACGTCGCTAGGCAATAAAAACAGTCAGCTGTGTGCTGACTGTTTTTTTATTTCATATAAAATGTTTTTAAATTTTTAATTTGAAGTAAAGTTTTTTATATAGATCTCCATAAATTTTATAGAGTAAATCTATTATGGGTACGTAGAAACTTTATGAAACGAATGACTAAATTAATAAGTTGGAAGTGTTAATTGAAATGATATAAACAATTCATGTTATATAATATTTTCTCATTTGTAAAAGAGGACACCAATCTATGAAATTGTTCCAATATCCTAAATACTAAAGTAATTCCTTTTTCAGTAATAGTTTGATTTCGACACTAAAATACAAATTTTAGTTCTAATCGTCAATTTCGATTCTTATAATGTAAAGATTACGAAAAAAGGAGAGGGAATATGTGGATTGATGGTGTGTTTTCTGGGGGAGGTTTGAAGGGCTTTGCACTCGTGGGAGCTTATCAAGTACTAGAAGCTGAAAATTTCCGTTTTAAACGTGTGGCTGGTACAAGTGCTGGAGCAATCTTAGCTGCGTTCATTGCTGCAGGATATAGCGGTAGAGAAATTGAAACTATGCTAGAAGAGTTAGATGTACCTTCATTACTCGATTCTAGAAGAACAATATTACCTTTCCCTTTTATGAAATGGATAAATGTTTATAACCATTTAGGTCTGTATAAAGGAAAGGCATTAGAAAAGTGGTTCTTCAAAAAATTGGCCGAAAAAGGCGTTTATACTTTTGGAGATCTACCCAAAGATTCACTAAAGCTAGTCGCTTCAGATATAACTAATGGTAGAATAATTGTATTGCCAGACGATTTATACAAATACCAAATAGATGCCAATAATTTTTCAGTTGCTTGTGCTTTACGTATGAGCTGTGGTATACCATTTTTCTTTGAACCGGTTACGTTAAAGACAGGCAAAGGTGAGTCGGTAATTGTAGATGGAGGTGTTTTAAGTAATTTCCCTTTATGGATTTTTGACGATAGGGAGGGGAGAAAAGTACGACCCATTTTAGGACTTAAATTAAGTAGACGGAGAGAGGAACAGTGTCCTCATGAAATTAAAAATGGATTAAATTTATTTGAAGCATTATTTTCAACTATGAAAGATGCACATGATGAAAGATATATATCAAGAAGACATGAAAGAGATATTATTTTTATTCCTGTAGAAGATTACAGTGCTACGCAATTTGATTTAAATGAAGAAACAAAAGAAACACTCTTAGAAATAGGAAGGAATCGTACCATTCAATTTTTAAGAAACTGGCCACGACTAAGATTATAAAAAAAGATTTATAAAAACTATTGACCATTGAAAATAAGCATGTTATTATATAAAAGTTGCTGTTGAGATATGCAGCTACTAAAATATAAAAAATAAAATAACTGTTTGACAAACATTATAAAACATGTTATTATATAAAAGTTAGCTCTTAGCAAAGTAGCGAACATCAAATGAACCTTGAAAACTGAACATGCAAAACGTAATCAATAAAGTTTTTAGTAGCTAGCCTAGCTAGTGAAAGAAACAAAATTTTGGACATCAAAATTGATGCCAGCAAAACAATTTGAGCTAATCAAATTTCTTTTATGGAGAGTTTGATCCTGGCTCAGGACGAACGCTGGCGGCGTGCCTAATACATGCAAGTCGAGCGAACAGAGAAGGAGCTTGCTCCTTCGACGTTAGCGGCGGACGGGTGAGTAACACGTGGGCAACCTACCTTATAGTTTGGGATAACTCCGGGAAACCGGGGCTAATACCGAATAATCTGTTTCACCTCATGGTGAAACACTGAAAGACGGTTTCGGCTGTCGCTATAGGATGGGCCCGCGGCGCATTAGCTAGTTGGTGAGGTAACGGCTCACCAAGGCGACGATGCGTAGCCGACCTGAGAGGGTGATCGGCCACACTGGGACTGAGACACGGCCCAGACTCCTACGGGAGGCAGCAGTAGGGAATCTTCCACAATGGGCGAAAGCCTGATGGAGCAACGCCGCGTGAGTGAAGAAGGATTTCGGTTCGTAAAACTCTGTTGTAAGGGAAGAACAAGTACAGTAGTAACTGGCTGTACCTTGACGGTACCTTATTAGAAAGCCACGGCTAACTACGTGCCAGCAGCCGCGGTAATACGTAGGTGGCAAGCGTTGTCCGGAATTATTGGGCGTAAAGCGCGCGCAGGTGGTTTCTTAAGTCTGATGTGAAAGCCCACGGCTCAACCGTGGAGGGTCATTGGAAACTGGGAGACTTGAGTGCAGAAGAGGATAGTGGAATTCCAAGTGTAGCGGTGAAATGCGTAGAGATTTGGAGGAACACCAGTGGCGAAGGCGACTATCTGGTCTGTAACTGACACTGAGGCGCGAAAGCGTGGGGAGCAAACAGGATTAGATACCCTGGTAGTCCACGCCGTAAACGATGAGTGCTAAGTGTTAGGGGGTTTCCGCCCCTTAGTGCTGCAGCTAACGCATTAAGCACTCCGCCTGGGGAGTACGGTCGCAAGACTGAAACTCAAAGGAATTGACGGGGGCCCGCACAAGCGGTGGAGCATGTGGTTTAATTCGAAGCAACGCGAAGAACCTTACCAGGTCTTGACATCCCGTTGACCACTGTAGAGATATAGTTTCCCCTTCGGGGGCAACGGTGACAGGTGGTGCATGGTTGTCGTCAGCTCGTGTCGTGAGATGTTGGGTTAAGTCCCGCAACGAGCGCAACCCTTGATCTTAGTTGCCATCATTTAGTTGGGCACTCTAAGGTGACTGCCGGTGACAAACCGGAGGAAGGTGGGGATGACGTCAAATCATCATGCCCCTTATGACCTGGGCTACACACGTGCTACAATGGACGATACAAACGGTTGCCAACTCGCGAGAGGGAGCTAATCCGATAAAGTCGTTCTCAGTTCGGATTGTAGGCTGCAACTCGCCTACATGAAGCCGGAATCGCTAGTAATCGCGGATCAGCATGCCGCGGTGAATACGTTCCCGGGCCTTGTACACACCGCCCGTCACACCACGAGAGTTTGTAACACCCGAAGTCGGTGAGGTAACCTTTTGGAGCCAGCCGCCGAAGGTGGGATAGATGATTGGGGTGAAGTCGTAACAAGGTAGCCGTATCGGAAGGTGCGGCTGGATCACCTCCTTTCTAAGGATATTTTCGGAATACAAACCTTGGGTTTGTAAGATTACGTTTTGCGTTCAGTTTTGAAGGTTCATTCTTCTGAATGAAATACTTCAAAACTTGTTCTTTGAAAACTGGATAAAACGACATTGAAATAGTAACAAACACATTTATTTTTTAAGTTTTTTATAGGCTTAATAACATTAAAAGGTTTCAAGACACGAGCAGTTAAATGCGATGTGTATTGAAAGCTGATAGGTTAAGTTATTAAGGGCGCACGGCGAATGCCTTGGCACTAGGAGCCGAAGAAGGACGGCACTAACACCGATATGCTTCGGGGAGCTGTAAGTGAGCTTTGATCCGGAGATTTCCGAATGGGGGAACCCACTACGTTTAATCGCGTAGTATCTTGACGTGAATACATAGCGTCTTGAAGGCAGACCCAGGGAACTGAAACATCTAAGTACCTGGAGGAAGAGAAAGAAAAATCGATTCCCTGAGTAGCGGCGAGCGAAACGGGAAGAGCCCAAACCAAGAGGCTTGCCTCTTGGGGTTGTAGGACACTCAATACGGAGTTACAAAAGAGCGAGTTAGATGAAGCGACTTGGAAAGGTCCGCCAGAGCAGGTAAAAGCCCTGTAGTCGAAAGTTCGTTCCCTCCTGAGTGGATCCTGAGTACGGCGGAACACGTGAAATTCCGTCGGAATCCGGGAGGACCATCTCCCAAGGCTAAATACTACCTAGTGACCGATAGTGAACCAGTACCGTGAGGGAAAGGTGAAAAGCACCCCGGAAGGGGAGTGAAAGAGATCCTGAAACCGTGTGCCTACAAGTAGTTAGAGCCCGTTAATGGGTGATAGCGTGCCTTTTGTAGAATGAACCGGCGAGTTACGATTACGTGCGAGGTTAAGCTTTAGAAGGCGGAGCCGCAGCGAAAGCGAGTCTGAATAGGGCGAAATAGTACGTGGTCGTAGACCCGAAACCAGGTGATCTACCCATGTCCAGGGTGAAGGTAAGGTAACACTTACTGGAGGCCCGAACCCACGCACGTTGAAAAGTGCGGGGATGAGGTGTGGGTAGCGGAGAAATTCCAATCGAACTTGGAGATAGCTGGTTCTCTCCGAAATAGCTTTAGGGCTAGCCTCGTGATGAGAATACTGGAGGTAGAGCACTGTTTGGACTAGGGGGCCATCCCGGTTTACCGAATTCAGACAAACTCCGAATGCCAGATATTTATACACGGGAGTCAGACTGCGAGTGATAAGATCCGTAGTCAAAAGGGAAACAGCCCAGACCACCAGCTAAGGTCCCAAAGTAATCGTTAAGTGGAAAAGGATGTGGCGTTGCACAGACAACCAGGATGTTGGCTTAGAAGCAGCCATCATTTAAAGAGTGCGTAATAGCTCACTGGTCGAGTGACGCTGCGCCGAAAATGTATCGGGGCTAAACGATTCACCGAAGCTGTGGATTGACATCTACGATGTCAGTGGTAGGAGAGCGTTCTAAGTGCGTTGAAGTCAGACCGGAAGGACTGGTGGAGCGCTTAGAAGTGAGAATGCCGGTATGAGTAGCGAAAGACGGGTGAGAATCCCGTCCACCGTATGACTAAGGTTTCCTGAGGAAGGCTCGTCCGCTCAGGGTTAGTCGGGACCTAAGCCGAGGCCGATAGGCGTAGGCGATGGACAACAGGTTGATATTCCTGTACCACCTCCTCACCGTTTGAGAAATGGGGGGACGCAGTAGGATAGGGTAAGCGCGCTGTTGGTTATGCGCGTCCAAGCAGTAAGGCGTGTGTGTAGGCAAATCCGCACACTGTAACGTTGAGCTGTGATGGCGAGTCCGTATGGACGAAGTTCCTGATTTCACACTGCCAAGAAAAGCCTCTATCGAGGTGAGAGGTGCCCGTACCGCAAACCGACACAGGTAGTCGAGGAGAGAATCCTAAGGTGTGCGAGAGAACTCTCGTTAAGGAACTCGGCAAAATGACCCCGTAACTTCGGGAGAAGGGGTGCTCTTGAGCGTGCAAGCGCATGAGAGCCGCAGTGAATAGGCCCAGGCGACTGTTTAGCAAAAACACAGGTCTCTGCAAAACCGTAAGGTGACGTATAGGGGCTGACGCCTGCCCGGTGCTGGAAGGTTAAGAGGAGTGGTTAGCGCAAGCGAAGCTGCGAATTGAAGCCCCAGTAAACGGCGGCCGTAACTATAACGGTCCTAAGGTAGCGAAATTCCTTGTCGGGTAAGTTCCGACCCGCACGAAAGGCGTAACGATCTGGGCACTGTCTCAACGAGAGACTCGGTGAAATTATAGTACCTGTGAAGATGCAGGTTACCCGCGACAGGACGGAAAGACCCCGTGGAGCTTTACTGTAGCCTGATATTGAATTTTGGTACAACTTGTACAGGATAGGTAGGAGCCAGAGATCTCGGAGCGCCAGCTTCGAAGGAGGCGTCGGTGGGATACTACCCTGGTTGTATTGAAATTCTAACCCATGCCCCTTAGCGGGGCAGGAGACAGTGTCAGGCGGACAGTTTGACTGGGGCGGTCGCCTCCTAAAAGGTAACGGAGGCGCCCAAAGGTTCCCTCAGAATGGTTGGAAATCATTCGTAGAGTGTAAAGGCACAAGGGAGCTTGACTGCGAGACCTACAAGTCGAGCAGGGTCGAAAGACGGGCTTAGTGATCCGGTGGTTCCGCATGGAAGGGCCATCGCTCAACGGATAAAAGCTACCCCGGGGATAACAGGCTTATCTCCCCCAAGAGTCCACATCGACGGGGAGGTTTGGCACCTCGATGTCGGCTCATCGCATCCTGGGGCTGTAGTCGGTCCCAAGGGTTGGGCTGTTCGCCCATTAAAGCGGTACGCGAGCTGGGTTCAGAACGTCGTGAGACAGTTCGGTCCCTATCCGTCGTGGGCGTAGGAAATTTGAGAGGAGCTGTCCTTAGTACGAGAGGACCGGGATGGACACACCGCTGGTGTACCAGTTGTCTTGCCAAAGGCATCGCTGGGTAGCTATGTGTGGACGGGATAAGTGCTGAAAGCATCTAAGCATGAAGCCCCCCTCAAGATGAGATTTCCCATTACGCAAGTAAGTAAGATCCCTCAAAGACGATGAGGTAGATAGGTTCGAGGTGGAAGTGTGGTGACACATGGAGCTGACGAATACTAATCGATCGAGGACTTAACCAAAATGTTTGAACCATTCAATGAACCGTTTATCCAGTTTTGAAAGAATAATTTCTTTTATGAAGGGTTTCAAGATACGAGTAGTTCGAGGAAGCAATGGAGAGAGGGAAGGAGCGTACTCAAGTACGTGACTGACTGAACGACAGAAGCTGACGAAGAAATGCGATGTATATTGAAAGCCGAAAATAGTCTAGTGATGATGGCAAAGAGGTCACACCCGTTCCCATACCGAACACGGAAGTTAAGCTCTTTAGCGCCGATGGTAGTTGGGGGCTTCCCCCTGTGAGAGTAGGACGTCGCTAGGCAATAAAGGCAGTCAGCTGTGTGCTGGCTGTTTTTTTTATTTTATTATTTTAAGGAAATTCTTCATAAATTACAGGATTTTATACAAAAATCAATCATTATCAAAAGATTTAATTGTAAGATCTTATATAACTATATGATGGTCGCTAGTAGTTTTTTATATAGCTATTTATTTGGATTTTCAATTAAAATTTGCTATGATTAAAAGTCTGAATTGTCTTTCTTTTATAAGTTTCTTGACAGTAGCAGTCCACGTTGTTAATCTTACAATTAATATTCTTTTAACTATAGGAGGACGTTACGAAAATGTGGGAGACTAAATTTGCCAAAGAAGGTTTAACTTTTGATGATGTATTATTAGTACCAGCTCATTCCGAAGTATTACCGAAAGATGTTGATTTATCTGTTCAATTAACACCAAAGATTAAATTAAACATTCCAATGATCAGCGCAGGTATGGATACAGTTACAGAGTCTAAAATGGCTATTGCTATGGCACGACAAGGCGGAATCGGTATTATCCATAAAAACATGGGTATCGACGAACAGGCTGAACAAGTAGAAAAAGTAAAACGTTCTGAAAATGGTGTTATTACAAACCCATTCTTCTTAACTCCAACTCATCAAGTTTTCGATGCTGAGCATTTAATGGGTAAATACCGAATCTCTGGTGTACCTATTGTTGACAGTATGGAAAACCAAAAACTAGTAGGAATCATTACAAACCGTGATTTACGTTTTATCTCAGATTACTCTTTAAAAATTGAAGATGTTATGACGAAAGAAGATTTAATTACAGCTCCTGTTGGAACGACTCTAGAGGATGCAGAAAAAATTCTTCAACAATATAAAATCGAAAAACTTCCGATTGTTGATGAAGAAGGTCGTTTAACTGGTCTTATCACAATCAAAGATATCGAGAAAGTTATTGAATTCCCTAATGCTGCTAAAGATACACATGGTCGCTTACTTGTAGGTGCAGCAGTAGGTGTATCCAAGGATACAATGGTACGTATCGAGAAGCTTGTAGAAGCACAAGTTGATATTGTAGTAATCGATACAGCACACGGACATTCAGAAGGTGTATTACAGACAATACGTTCAATCCGTGAAACTTACCCAGAACTAGAAATCATTGCTGGTAACGTAGCTACTGCAGAAGGTTCACGTGCATTATTCGAGGCTGGAGCAGATGTTGTTAAAGTAGGAATTGGCCCAGGTTCAATTTGTACTACACGTGTTGTGGCTGGTGTAGGTGTACCGCAAATTACAGCAGTATATGATTGTGCTACAGTAGCTCGTGAACTTGGTAAAACAATTATTGCTGATGGTGGTATTAAATACTCTGGCGATATTGTGAAAGCTTTAGCAGCTGGTGGAAATGTTGTAATGCTAGGTTCACTTCTTGCAGGTACTTCTGAATCTCCAGGAGAGACAGAAATCTTCCAAGGTCGTCGCTTTAAAGTATACCGTGGTATGGGATCTATCGGAGCAATGGAAAAAGGCTCAAAAGATCGTTACTTCCAAGAGGATGCGAAAAAGTTAGTGCCTGAGGGTATTGAAGGTCGCCTTCCTTATAAAGGACCATTAGCTGATACAATCTATCAACTGATTGGTGGTATCCGAGCTGGTATGGGTTATTGTGGAGCACCACATCTTGAGTATTTACGAGAAAATGCACAATTTGTTAAAATGACTGGTGCAGGTCTTCGTGAATCACATCCACATGATGTGCAGATTACAAAAGAGTCACCAAACTATTCCATGTAATATATTACTTGCAACTTTTATGCTTTCGCATCGTCTACAAAGATGGCGCGAGAGCATTTTTTTATGGCAGAGAGTCAACACGTATGTTGATATCTATGATAAAATGTCGAGGACAAGATTATTTTTTGGAGGGCTTTCAAGGTGAAAAAGAAAATGAACACCGTATTACGCTTACTCCTAATTCCCGTTTTATTAATTGGTATTTTTGCAGGTATTCCTGCAAAGGCAAATGCAGAGACGGATTTAGGACTAACAGTGGATGCTGCAATTTTAATTGACGCAGATTCAGGAAAAATTTTATATGAACAAAATGCAGATACTTCACTAGGTATTGCAAGTATGACAAAAATGATGACTGAATACCTGTTATTGGACGCTATTGATGCAGGGACAGTTAAATGGGATCAAGAATACCACGTAACCGATTATACGTATCGTATGTCTCAAAATCGTGCATTAAGTAATGTACCTTTACGTCGTGATGGTTCTTACACGATTCGAGAATTGTACGAGGCAATGGCTATTTATTCAGCGAATGCTGCAACTGTTGCTATAGCTGAAACAATTGCTGGAACAGAGACTGAATTTTTGAAATTAATGAACAAAAAAGCAGAAGAACTTGGCCTTGAGGGTTATAAGTTTGTCAATTCCACAGGTCTAAATAACGCTGATCTTTTTGGGATGCAACCAGCTGGGACAGGACCAGAAGATGAGAACGTGATGCCTGCAAAATATGTGGCAAAACTAGCCTACCATCTATTAAAGGATCACCCAAAGGTATTAGAAACTTCTCAAATTACTAAAAAGACATTCCGTGAAGGTACAGAGGATGCCATTGAAATGTCTAACTGGAACTTTATGTTACCAGGGTTAGTTTTTGAATATCAAGGTGTAGATGGATTAAAAACAGGTACTACAAACTTTGCAGGCCATTGCTTCACTGGTACTGCAGAACGCAATGGTACTCGATTAATTGCAGTGGTCATGAAGGCTGTTGATGCAAGTGGACAAGGGTCATATAAAGCTCGTTTTGATGCAACAGCAAAATTATTTAACTATGGTTTTTCACAATTCTCAAAACAAGAAATTTTACCAGCAAACTATACGTTTAAAGATCAAAAAACAGTAAAAGTGACAAAAGGTAAAGAAGACAAAGTAGAGATTGCTGTAAAAGAACCTATTTCATTTATGATCAAGTCTTCTGATAAAGATCTCTATAAACCTAAATTGGTTTTAGATAAAAAGAGTCTTGAAGCAGGAGTTAAGAAAGATACTGTTGTAGGGAAGGTCGTTATTGAGCGCACAGAGGGCACAGATTACGGCTTTATCGATGGTAAGGATATTTCATCCGATATTGTTACTACAGGGGCTGTAGAGCGTGCTAGTGGTATCTCATTGTTCTTCCAAGGTGTTGGGAACTTCTTCGGCAATTTATGGAGTGGGATTTCTGACTTCGTTGGAGGTCTATTCTAATCATTAATTAAAAAGCACATGAATGATAACAAACATTCATGTGCTTTTTCACATTTTTGACCCGAATAGCATAGGCTAATAGGCGAAAGGATGTGGCTAAATGTGTGGCATTACTGGATGGGCTAGCTTTCAACAGGATTTAAAGGCAAGTGAAAAAGTTTTGCAAGCAATGACACGAACATTAAACAAGAGAGGGCCAGATGATGAAAATATTTGGTGTAGTGAGCATATTGCATTTGGCCATCGACGGTTAGCGGTTATCGATTTAATAGGTGGCAAGCAGCCGATGAAAAAAATACAAGATGGGGTAAACTATGTCATTACATATAATGGCGAACTTTATAATACGGAAGAGCTACGTAAAGAGCTGCAGAAAAGAGGCCATACTTTCACAACACATTCAGATACCGAAGTGCTATTGACTGCTTATATTGAATGGAAAGAGCAATGTGTAGACTTTCTAAATGGTATTTTTGCCTTTGGTATCTGGGATGAACAGGTGCAATCTCTTTTTTTATGCAGGGATCGATTAGGTGTGAAGCCCCTTTATTTTACAGAGCAACAGGGGGGAATTCTTTTTGCATCGGAAGTAAAGGCTTTACTGGCACATCCAATGGTTGAAGCTACTATTAATACGGAGGGATTAGCAAGTATGATGGCTGTTGGCCCCTCTAGAGCTCCAGGTAAGACTCTTTTTCAAAACATTGAGGAGTTACGACCAGGATATGCAATGCGCTTCTCTAGAGAAGGTTTAAGAAAGTGGCAATATTGGCAGCTACAAAGCCGCAAGCATGAAGAATCATTGCAAGAGACGATTGAGCATGTTCGTTTGCTGTTAACGGATGCTATTGAACGACAGCTTGTTTCGGATGTACCGATTTGTACATTTCTATCAGGAGGTCTTGATTCTAGTATTATTACAGGTATTGCTGCAGATAGATTCCAACAACAAAACAATAAATTGCATACGTATTCAATCGATTATGAGGATAATGAACGTTTTTTCAATCCTCATGCATTTCAAACTTCAACAGATACGTATTGGATTCAAAAAATGACCGATACTTTTAAGACGACACATCACGCAGAGGAAATAACCCAGCAACAGCTGATTGATTTACTAGTAGAATCGGTTATAGTTAGAGATTCACCAGGTATGGCAGATGTAGATTCTTCGTTACTATGGTTTTGTCGAGAAATTAAAAGAGACTTTACTGTAGCACTATCTGGCGAATGTGCAGATGAAATTTTTGGTGGATACCCATGGTTTAAAGAAAAAACTACTGGTTTTCCTTGGATTCGATCATTGGCTGAAAGAAATGCATTACTCCAAGAGAAGTGGGATAAAAAATTAAAAATTGAATCCTACGCACAGCAACTATATACACAAACGATTGCAGAAGTCCCGTTGCTAGATGGCGAAAGCCCGGCAGAAGTAAAACATCGTGAAATGTTTTATTTAAATATGCAATGGTTTATGCAGACGTTGCTAGAGCGGAAAGATCGTATGAGTATGGGAGCTAGCTTAGAGGTACGGGTACCTTTTGCGGATCATCGCCTTGTAGAATATGCATGGAATATTCCTTGGGAAATGAAGGATTTAGAAGGCATAGAAAAAGGGTTACTTCGAAAGTCCATGGCACATTTATTGCCTGATGAAGTATTGTATCGTAAAAAAAATCCATATCCTAAAACATATCATCCAGTTTATACAGCAGGTGTGCAAACATGGTTAAGAGAAATTCTTAAAGATAAGAACTCTATCTTACATGAATTATTTGAGCACAAAAAAATTATGGAACTAATAGAATCTGGAGGCAGCTCTTTTAAAATTCCATGGTATGGACAATTAATGGCGGGACCTCAACTTTTAGCATATCTAGGGCAAATTCATACTTGGTTTGAGCATTATCATATTCAACTCATTGAATCCTAATGGGGTCACCCATCTACTATTTGGTTGTAGTAGATGGGTGATTTTTTTGTATTCCCCAACAATCCATTAATTGTTCGATCGATTGTTCAATTACTTGAACAGGTATACCCCCAAAGCCAAGTAAAAATTGTGCTTGCGAGGATTCAACGTAATCTAGTCGATAATCAGATAACGGATAAATACCTATCCCTGCTTGGAAGGCAAGTTGTTGTAATTGTTTTTCTGGCAACTTGTGCTTAACGTCTAATAATATATGCATTCCTGCTTGCTCACCTGTAATTTTAATGGATGATGAATATTTTTCTAAAATAGAAGTAAGCTGTTCATGTTTTTTACGATAAACTTTACGCATCCGATTAAGATGTTTTGCAAAATGACCATCATGCATAAAATTTGCAACAATATGTTGATCAAACCGAGGAACGGTTGATGAATAGTAATTAAAGACATCTTTATATGTAGCAAGTAATTGAGGTGGAAGTACAAAATAGGCTACGCGCAAAGAAGGCATTAACGATTTTGTAAAAGTGCTCATATAAATGACCTTATCGTTTCTATCGAGAGCATGTAGAGCAGGAATTGGTTTTCCAGTATAACGAAATTCCGAATCATAATCATCTTCAATGATATAACGAGATGAGCTTTGTGTCGCCCAATTTAAAGCCTGTGCACGTCTAGTAGCGGATAATACTGCACCAGTAGGAAATTGATGTGATGGTGTAATATAAACAACATTAGCTTGTGTTTGCTCTAGCTGTTGAATGATGATTCCTTCCTCGTCGACGGCAATAGGATAAACTTTTCGTTTATGCTGAGAGAACATACGATGCACAGCCGGATACCCTGGGTTTTCCAATGCAAAGCATGTATCATCACTAAAAAGACGTAAAATCATAGGCAGAAGCTGTTCCGTACCAGAGCCAACGACAATTTGCTCGGGGTTACAGACAACTCCACGTGATTGATATAAATAATTTGCAATTTCAGTTCGCAAAGAAAGCTCCCCCTGAGGCTCACCTGTTAATAATAATTTCTTTGAGCCTTCATCAAACAGCTCCTTGGCATATTTTCTCCAGATCTGAAATGGGAAAGCATCGATATCAATAGAACCAGGATTAAAATCTATTTTGTATGATTTTTTTTTAGGCTGTTCATTGAATGGGATGACCGTGTCCTGCTGGATATAGGGTAGTTCATCTATTTCTTCTACAAAATAACCTACACGAGATTTGGACATAATATAGCCTTCTGCAAGAAGCTGTGCATAGGCAATTTCAATCGTTGTTTGAGAAATATTCAAAAAATCGGCTAATTTTCTTTTTGATGGTAATTTTTCGCCTACTGCAATTTTTTTGGAAATGATAGCTTCTTTAATGCCGTTGTAAAGCTGATCATATAGCGGTTTATCGCCATTCCGTTCAAGCTGAAATAAAAGCATATCCATATGCTAAAAACCCCCTGACCCTATGATTTTTTTGAAAACTGGATATTTTTATATGGTCAATTTCTATTATACTAAATTTCATCATAAAGGTGGAGGTTAGACAATGAAACAGACAGGTACAGATTTGGTGAAGCGCGGTATGGCTGAGATGCAAAAGGGCGGCGTCATTATGGACGTGATTAATGCTGAGCAAGCAAAAATTGCAGAGGCGGCAGGAGCAGTAGCAGTAATGGCATTAGAAAGAGTACCTTCAGATATCCGCAAAGCAGGAGGTGTTGCTCGTATGGCAGATCCTCGTATTGTAGAGGAAGTACTGGGAGCAGTTTCCATCCCTGTGATGGCAAAAGCTCGTATTGGTCATATTGTAGAAGCTCGTGTTTTAGAAGCAATGGGCGTTGATTATATTGATGAAAGTGAAGTGCTCACACCAGCAGATGAAGAGTATCACTTATTAAAAAGTGATTATACCGTACCATTTGTGTGTGGCTGTCGTGATCTAGGTGAAGCAGCCCGTCGTATTGGTGAAGGAGCAGCAATGCTACGAACAAAAGGTGAACCAGGAACAGGGAATATTGTGGAGGCAGTTCGACATATTCGTAAAGTAAATGCCCAAGTTCGTAAAGTAGTAGGCATGACAGAAGATGAATTAATGACAGAGGCAAAATTACTAGGAGCACCTTTTGAATTATTAAGAGAGATCAAACGTCTTGGTCGTTTACCAGTTGTTAACTTTGCTGCAGGTGGTGTAGCTACACCCGCTGATGCGGCATTAATGATGGAACTTGGGGCTGATGGTGTTTTTGTCGGTTCAGGTATCTTCAAATCTGATAATCCTGAAAAATTTGCACATGCGATTGTGGAAGCAACGACGCATTACAAGGATTATAAGCTTATTGCTGAAATATCAAAGGAACTAGGCGTACCGATGAAGGGTATTGATATTGCACAGCTTGGGCAACATGAGCGCATGCAAGAGCGAGGCTGGTAGGATGAAACGAATTGGCGTTTTAGCCTTACAAGGGGCGGTACGAGAGCATATTCACATGCTAGAAAACCTTGGCTGTGAAGCTGTTGAAGTAAAACAGAAGCCGGACTTAATAAAACTAGATGGGCTTGTATTACCTGGTGGTGAAAGCACGACTATGAGAAAGCTGTTGGATCGTTTTGAACTACTAGAGCCTATACGAGAACTAGCGCAACGAGGCTTGCCCATGTTTGGGACATGTGCAGGATTAATATTAATGGCCAATACTTTAGTTAATGATGAACCGCATTTAGCAGTTATGGATGTGACAGTTGCGAGAAATTCATATGGACGCCAGGTTGACAGCTTTGAAGTAAAGCTCGATATCCCTAAAATAGGTAAGGCAATTCCAGCAGTTTTTATTCGGGCACCTCATATGGAGACAGTCGGAAAAGATGTTGAAGTTCTCGCAGAGCATGAAGGTAAAATTATTTTAGCACGGGATGGACATTTACTAGGTTGTTCATTTCATCCCGAATTAACATCAGACACACGTATTCTTGAATATTTTGTAGCATCTATGGTATGACTTGCAAAATTTGTTTTCATATAGTACAGTATGGTTAAAATTTAATTAACTGAACACGATGATGGGAAGTAGTAGCAAGCACGTTTTTTTTAGAGAGTCAGCGGTTGGTGGAAGCTGATAAAGGCACTTGTGAATCCGTCCTGGAGTTGCACAGTCGAAGTCAATGAAGTAGGCTGCTGCCGGCTGGAATGCCGTTATAAAATAAGTGGATTAGACATTGTGTCTAGTCAATTAGGGTGGCAACGCGGGTAGCTCTCGTCCCTTTATGGGATGGGGGCTTTTTTGTGTTTATCTTGATTCAGCCAAATGCAGCCCCTCTACAGGGCTATCTATTTTGATGTTCAATTGACCACTGAATCAAGCTAAAGAAACAAGATGCAACAATTCCCCATCATTAAGAAACTACTGGAGGTATGATCGATGTTAGATATTAAACGCGTGCGCGATAATTTCGCCGAAATTAAAGAGATGCTATTAACACGTAATGAAGATTTAGGGAATTTAGATGACTTTGAAAATTTAGATGCAAAGCGTCGTGAGCTAATTGCTAAAACGGAAGAACTGAAGGCAGAACGAAATAAAGTATCTGAGCAAATTTCTGTTATGAAGCGCAACAAAGAAAACGCAGATGAAGTGATTGCTCGTATGCGTCAAGTGGGCGATGAAATTAAAGAACTTGATATTCAATTAAATGATGTGGAAGATCGCTTTAAAGATATGATGATGCGCCTGCCGAACGTTCCTCATGAATCTGTACCAGTGGGTACGACAGAAGATGACAATGTTGAGGAATATACATGGGGTGACATTCCGGCATTTGATTTTGATATTAAAGCACACTGGGATTTAGCTACAGATCTAAAAATTGTGGACTTCGAACGTGGTGCCAAAGTAACTGGTAGCCGATTCTTATTCTACCGTGGTCTTGGGGCCCGCTTAGAACGTGCGTTGATGACATTTATGATGGATTTACATGCAGAAGAGCATGGCTATGAGGAAATGCTGCCACCTGTGATTGTAAATCGCGATAGCTTAACAGGTACTGGACAGTTACCTAAGTTTGAGGAAGATGTATTTAAATTAGAGGAAACAGATTATTTCATGATTCCAACAGCGGAAGTACCAGTAACAAACTTCTACCGTGATGAAATTTTAACTGCTGAAGCTTTACCACAAGGTTTTGCTGCATACAGTGCATGTTTCCGTTCAGAAGCGGGCTCTGCAGGTCGTGATACACGTGGTTTAATCCGTCAGCACCAATTTAACAAAGTGGAATTAGTTCGTTTTGTAAAACCTGAGGAGTCATATGAGCAGTTAGAGCTATTAACGGGTCATGCTGAAAAGGTACTACAATTACTAGGCTTACCATATCGTAAATTAAAAATGTGTACAGCCGATTTAGGCTTTACTGCTGCGAAAAAATATGATTTAGAAGTTTGGATTCCAGCACAAAATATGTACCGTGAAATTTCTTCTTGTTCGAACTTTGAGGACTTCCAAGCACGACGCGCAAACATTCGCTTCCGTCGTGACCCAAATGCAAAACCAGAATATGTCCACACATTAAACGGTTCAGGACTTGCGATTGGTCGTACAGTTGCCGCTCTATTAGAAAACTATCAACAAGCTGATGGAAGCGTAGTAATTCCTGAGGTTTTAAGACCATATATGGGTGGCAAAGAAGTAATTGCTCCAAAATAAACAACTGATCCAGGCTATTTTAGACGAACCTTTACACGGGAATCTAAAATAGCCTTTTTTCAATTCCAAAATTGATAGCTCTCATAATTTTTGAAGATTCGTTATAATGGGTAATATTCATGGGGACAAGGGGGAGAAATTCATGGATTTACAGCAATTTGCTCAGGCTTTAAATGAATTTGACAATGTCTTAATTACTGACGATAAAGGCTGTGCAATATTTTATGATTTACCAGATTTAAATATATTAATGGAAATCGGCTTAACACCAGATGAATTTTTTCACAGTACTGTAACTGATAATTATCAAAATTTATCACCTGAAACAAGCTCCGTTTTTAAAGTATTGCAAACGGGACAACCAATTTTATATTACGAACAACAATTAACAACCTTGAATGGTTTTAGTTACTTATCATTAAGTTCAACCTATCCAATAATGGAACAGGGCAAATCCGTTGGTGCGATTGAATTTTTAAAGCATTTTTATGAAAGTAAGCAAATAAAATACTTAGATAATTTCCTGGGACATAAACTATATCGAGATAATTACACGGCGTATCGCCTAGAGGATTTTATTACGACAAACGCGGACATGAAGGAGCAGCTCGATAAGGCACGCCGCATGTAAAGCCATTCGCTACATATATCGAGGGCGAATGCGTTTTTGGACAATCAACGATTCAAGCTAAACATTAAGTATCTATATAGATGCTGTCGCTGCTATGACACATTTTATATATATCGCCATTCCCTTAAATATAATAAAGAAGGTGTCTCACTAGGAGGTACCTTCTTTTCTTTTAGTTAGAAACTACTGTTATAAAATGTTAGCGAGTGCGAACTTTATGTTTCACAGAGAAATTATGTTCACTAGAGAGTAAGTAAATAATACCTTCAATAAAAGATATAATGACAGGTATATAAGTCCAGCAGAAAACTAAATAAAGAATCCCTTGGAAAACCTTCCCTAAATAAAATTTATGAATACCGATACCGCCAAAAAATATAGCGAGGAAACCAGCTAAACCTTTACTTTTTATAGGCCATGAAGGATCAATACCATCATACATAGGAGCTTGTTGTGGCTGCGCTTGATAGGCAGGCTGTACCGCTTGTTGAAAAACAGGCTGTACTGGTTGTTGAAAAGCAGGTTGTTGCACTCTTGGTTGTTCGTTTTGGAAACTGAATTTTTCCCCGCAATATTTACATTGAGATAATGTGATATCAGCAGGTGCACCACATTGTGGACATTCGATATTGCTCATGTTAATACCTCCAATTATTTTCTAAGTACAGAGTCGAAAAATTAGTGTGATTAAAACTGTTAAACGGGATGAACCCGAGCACCACAGTTATTACAAAACTTAGAATTAACATCTATTTCTTGTCCACATGAACAAACAGGTTTCAGTAAACTAGTTCCACAAGTACTGCAGAATTTTGAAGATTCTTCGTTTTCATTGTGACAGGAATGACAAGTAATAACTTTTCGCACTAAATTTTCCCCACATAAATTGCAAAACTTACTGCTAGAAGAAATACTGCCATGACAAGAAGGACAAATCTTATGCGTAGGCTGATGACCAGGTTGCTGTACTTGTTGGTTCATCATGGATGCCATGCCTTGTCCTACACTCAAGCCAACTCCACCAGTTGCAAATATACCAGCTACTCCATTTTCATTTGATGCGGCTGACTCATAAACATCAAAGCTACGTTGGGTAACATAACGATTGTCCCCCATAATTTCAAACTTAGCTTTATCCTGTAAAATTTCATTAATTTCTTCAAAATCTTCTTCAGGGAAATTAATAGATTGAATATGGAAATGCGCTGTTATAAAGCCATACTTAATAAATTCTTCTGATACTTTTTCTTTTAAGCTATTTGAAATGTTTTGAAGCTCTGGAGTTATCTCCAATGCAGAAATTTTCTCATTAATAATCTTATTTGCAAGTTCGGTTTTTACAGATGTAATAAGAGAACCTTTAAAATAATCCTGTACTTTTTCGAAGCTAACAATATCATCTTTATTCATAGAGCCTATCACTTCTGAAAAGAATACTAAGTAATCATCAAGTCGTAGAGCTAATTGCCCAAATGCTCTTATACGCAATTTTACAAAGTATTTTGGATCAATTAACTGAATAGGATCAGTGGTTCCCCAATATAAATCCATTTTCACAGTTAGATTTATAAAGTAAATCTCTGCTGAGAAGGGAGTTTCCCCTCCATATGCTAAATTTACAATGTTATGAAGTATGGGTAGGTTATTCGTAGATAAAACGTGCGTTCCTGCATTAAAAACATCACACATTTGACCACCTTTTACAAAAATGGCTACTTGTCCTTCATGGACGATAAGTGTGGTACCAAGTACTAGCTTGTCAGTTGGATGCTTGTAAATTAACCAATCACGTGAGCGTAATCCGTCAAATTTCACTCTATCAAAAATAGGCATTAACATTAAACCCCCTATTTATTTACTAATAAATCAAAATTATAACTAGTTATATTCTCCCTTTTGAGTTTATGTATGTCAATGTTTTATCGTGCAGAAATTTGGTGCTGCCATATAAAAAAAGGTGTCTTCATAATGAAAGACACCTACTTTTTATAATCACATTTTTTATTCATTCGGCAATTCCTTTTCAGCGATTGCTGCTTGTCTTGCCTTTTTCTCTGCCTTCTTTCGTTCACGTAAAGCTCGGAAAAAATCGGTTAGGATTTGTCCACATTCAGCAGCTAAAATTCCTTCAGATACTTCGCATTCATGGTTAAAGCGAGCATCATTTAATAAACAATAGAGTGAATCTACACAGCCTGCTTTCATATCCCTTGCACCATAAACGACACGTGGTACACGGGATTGTAGGATTGCACCTGCGCACATGGGGCAAGGCTCAAGCGTAACGTAAAGTGTTGTTTTTTCGAGACGCCAACTGCCGATTTTTTGACAAGCCTCTTGAATAACCATTAATTCAGCATGTGTTGTTGCATTTTGTGTTGTTTCTCGTAGGTTATGAGCTCTTGCAATAATTTCCCCATCATAAACAAGGACAGCCCCTATAGGTACTTCCCCAAGTATAGCTGCTTTTTTTGCTTCCTCTAATGCTTGTTTCATAAATAGACGATCTGTTTCAAAAATATCCACTAAATATCTCTCCTTAAAAGTAGTTTATCCTGCTTAATTGGTAATTGCTACTTTTAACTTCATGCAGAATTCTAAAGTATGATGTATTGACATTCCTAAAATAACCATTTATATTTATATATGAACACATGCTCATATATAAATATAAATTATTGGGGGTAAACTAATATGGATGAACAAATAAAAATAACGTCTGTGGAAAATAGTCAGCATTTAGACGATGAGACATTATTTGTTGTGTCACAAACTTTTAAGGCATTAAGTGACCCGACACGAATTCGAATTTTAAATTTACTATGCGCAGATGAGCATTCCGTCAACGACATTGCTGAAATTTTAGATTTAGGACAATCGACTGTTTCTCATCAATTACGGTTTCTAAAAAATTTGCGATTAGTAAAATTTAGACGAGAAGGTACCACTTTATATTACTCCAAAGATGACGATCACATTATGAATTTATTGAAGCAGGCAATTGAGCATGCTGCACATAACTAAAGAACGGAGGGATTAGTGATGGGACATAATCATGATCATGGCCATGATCATACACATGGCGCTAATAAAAAGGTGTTAATCGTATCATTTATTATTATTACTAGTTATATGGTTGTTGAAGCAATTGGTGGTTTTTTAACGAATAGTTTGGCTCTTTTATCGGATGCCGGTCATATGTTAAGTGATTCCATCTCATTAGCTATCGCCTTACTTGCGTTTGTTTTTGGAGAAAAAGCAGCAAGCTATAGTAAAACATATGGATATAAACGATTTGAAATATTAGCGGCAGTATTAAATGGCGTTACATTAATTGGGATTGCATTATTTATTTTCTATGAAGCGATCGAACGTTTTGCAAATCCTCCTGAAGTGGCTACTACAGGTATGCTTATTATTAGTACAATTGGTCTTTTGGTTAACATCTTAGTTGCATGGATTATGATGCGTGGTAGTGATACAAAGGACAATTTAAATATGCGTGGGGCTTTTTTACATGTTCTGAGTGATATGCTAGGTTCCGTAGGGGCTATTGTGGCTGCCTTACTAATTATGTTTTTTGGTTGGGGATGGGCTGATCCTCTAGCGAGTGTTATTGTTGCCTTATTAGTAGTAAGAAGTGGCTACTATGTTACAAAATCCGCTATTCATGTCTTAATGGAAGGAACACCTTCAAATGTCGATGTTCAGGAGATAATTGGATTAATTGAACAAACCGATGGGATAGAAAGCATCCATGATTTACACATCTGGACAATTACTAGTGGAACCAATGCTTTGTCTTGTCATGCAGTTGTAAATGAGCACTTAAAAATTGCAGATGGTGAGCATATTCTACGAAAAATTGAACATAATCTTGAGCATAAGGGTATTAAACATGTAACCATTCAATTAGAAACGGCTTCCCATCCACATGAAAGCTCGATTTTATGTCAATTGAAAAATGTTCATGAACATCACCATGAATAAAAAAAATTTTACGACTTGCATACCCTTCGTGGGTATAGTATGATAAAACTGAAATAGGAGGTGTAGTGAATGGAGGACATAGTAAAAGAGGATGCTTGTCATACAGAGGGAGCTACGTCTTGTCGAAAAAGCCATCACCCTGAGCGTGTAAAAAAGGATTTAACAACTCGTTTAAACCGTATAGAAGGTCAAATCCGAGGCATTAAGGGAATGATCGAAAAAGACGTTTATTGTGATGATGTTATTACGCAACTGTCTGCGACACAGTCAGCTTTGAATAGTGTAGCGAAAATTTTATTAGAAGGTCATTTAAAGGGTTGTGTTGTGGATCGTCTATCGGAGGGCGATGATGCAGTTTTAGATGAATTAGTAGTAACGATTCAAAAGTTAATGAAAAAATAGATGTTTATAAAAAAATAAAAGGAGAGATTTATTATGCAAAATGTAACATTAAATGTACAAGGAATGTCATGTGGTCATTGTGTAAACGCGGTTGAAAAAAACGTTGGTGCTTTAGCTGGTGTTGAACAAGTAAAAGTAAATTTAGCAGAAGGTTTAGTTGTTGTTGTATTTGACGATGCACAAGTATCACTTAATCAAATTAAAGAGACAATTGATGATCAAGGCTATGAAGTAAAATAAAATTTTTAGAGTGCTTCTGTGGCACTCTCTTATTTTCGAAAATATATACCCCCTGTCGGTATAAGGAGAGGTGAAAGGTAAATGAGTTCTGATCATAAGGAAGCTAATTTGCAAATTACAGGGATGACATGTGCGGCCTGTGCCACTCGAATAGAAAAAGGGTTAAATAAAATGGATGGAGTAGAACAAGCAACCGTTAATTTAGCGCTTGAAAAATCATCTATTAAGTACGATCCAGAAAAGCTAAGTGAAGCAGATTTTGAAAAAAAGATAGAAGCGCTTGGCTATGGAATAGTTAAACAAAAAACTGAACTTGATATTACAGGAATGACATGTGCGGCCTGTGCTACTCGAATAGAAAAAGGATTAAATAAAATGAGCGGCGTATCATCTGCCAATGTCAACTTAGCTCTTGAAAAAGCAATGATTGAGTTTAACCCATCAGAGGTGAACATTGCAGATATTATTGCTAAGGTTGAGAAGTTAGGATATGGCGCCCATCAAAAAGCAGATGAGCAGGAAACAGAGGATCATCGAGAAAAGGCTATTAAGCAGCAACAACAAAAATTTATTTTATCAGCTATTTTATCCCTACCACTGCTCTGGACGATGGTTGGACATTTTTCATTTACATCGTTTTTATATGTGCCAGAATTCCTTATGAATCCTTGGGTTCAAATGGTGTTGGCTACACCTGTACAATTTATGATTGGTAAGCAGTTTTATGTAGGGGCATATAAAGCATTACGAAATGGCAGTGCAAATATGGATGTACTTGTTGTGATGGGGACATCAGCGGCTTATTTCTATAGTGTTTATCAAGCAATCGTGACGATAGGATCACATCATGGCCCGCATCTCTATTTTGAAACAAGCGCTGTATTAATTACATTAATTTTGTTAGGTAAATTATTTGAGGCAAAAGCAAAAGGGCGTTCATCTGAGGCGATAAAAAAACTGATGGGCCTTCAAGCCAAAACAGCCATTGTTGTACGTGACGGTCTAGAGATGGAAGTGCCTTTAGAAGAAGTGATGATTGGTGATATCATTCTAGTTAAACCAGGTGAAAAGATCCCCGTTGACGGAGAAGTTTTAGAGGGAACAACGGCTGTTGATGAATCCATGTTGACAGGAGAAAGTTTACCAGTCGATAAAAAGCAGGGCGATTCATTATTTGGATCGACTATTAATAAAAATGGTTTTATAAAAATGACAGCGACAAAGGTTGGCCGTGATACGGCACTAGCACAAATTATTAAGGTGGTAGAAGATGCTCAAGGATCAAAAGCACCGATTCAACGTTTAGCAGATCAGATCTCAGGGGTTTTTGTACCAATTGTTGTGGGCATTGCGATTGTGACATTTATCGTGTGGATTATTTGGGTACGTCCAGGAGAATTTACGCCTGCTTTAGAGGTCTTAATTGCAGTACTGGTGATTGCTTGTCCATGTGCACTTGGTTTAGCCACACCGACCTCTATAATGGCCGGTTCTGGTCGCGCCGCTGAATTTGGCATTTTATTCAAAGGTGGCGAACACTTAGAACAAACACAAAGTATTGATACGGTCGTTGTAGATAAAACAGGGACAGTGACACATGGTAAGCCAGTGCTAACGGATGTTCTTTTAGCGCCAGACCAAGAGGAAACACACTTTTTATCATTAATTGGTGCGGCTGAGAAACAGTCGGAGCATCCACTTGCTGAGGCGATTGTTCATGGTATAGAAGAACGTGGGATTGCTTTAGGGGAAGTTCAATTTTTTGAGGCTATTCCAGGTTACGGTGTGCAGGCAACAGTCTCAGGTCAAGGTGTTGTCATTGGTACACGAAAATTAATGCAACAGTACGGCATTCAGCTAGATGATATTTTACCAACAATGGAGCAATTAGAGCGAAACGGCAAAACAGCGATGTTGGCCGCAATAAATGGCCAATATGCGGGGGTAGTAGCTGTTGCTGATACTGTAAAAGATACGTCTAAGGAGGCCATTCATCGTTTACAGAATATGGGCATTACAGTCATCATGATGACGGGAGATAATGAACGTACAGCCCAGGCAATAGGCACAGAGGTAGGCGTGAACCAAGTTATTGCGGAAGTTTTACCTGAAGGAAAAGCAGATGAGGTGAAAAAACTTCAAGCTCAGGGTAAAAATGTAGCAATGGTTGGCGACGGTATTAATGATGCACCTGCGCTGGCAACGGCCAATATTGGTATGGCCATTGGTACAGGGACAGATGTGGCGATGGAAGCGGCAGATATTACGTTAATCCGTGGTGATTTAAATAGTATTGCGGATGCCATTCTTATGAGTAGAAAAACAATGCGTAATATTAAACAAAATCTGTTTTGGGCATTTGCTTACAATACATTAGGTATTCCGATTGCTGCAATTGGTCTGCTTGCTCCGTGGGTGGCAGGTGCGGCAATGGCTTTTAGTTCTGTATCGGTTGTATTAAATGCTCTACGTTTACAGCGAGTGAAATTGTAAAGATGAAAAGGCATTGGGATGCATATTCTCAATGTCTTTTTTCTATTTATACGGAGGGAAATTTCCTGCTTAATTTTCTAGAATAATAGGTTGATTCTGTTTTTCATTTTCTCACTATGATAAAATGAAAGGTACTGACTCATTTATGTAGAACACAATGATCGAATCCATAGAACAAAAGGAGGAGCTTCTGGTGACGGTTCCATTTGTTACGGTAGAAGGTCCGATTGGTGTTGGTAAAACCTCTTTATCGAAAGAGATAGCGGCGACATTTAATTACCATCTATTAAAAGAAATTGTAGACGAAAACCCTTTTTTAAATAAGTTTTATGAAAACATTGAGGAGTGGAGTTTCCAAACGGAAATGTTCTTCCTTTGTAATCGCTATAAGCAATTAACGGACATTAAAAAATTCCGATTTGCTCATGCCAAGCCAGTTGTAGCAGATTATCATATTTTTAAAAATTTAATATTTGCGAAGCGTACACTGGCATCTACCGAATACGAAAAGTATGAGGAAATATATCAAATATTAACAAAAGACATGCCTGTTCCTAATGTAGTTGTTTATTTACATGCAAGCGTTGAAACATTGATGAAACGCATTGCCATGCGTGGACGAGATTTTGAAAAAATGATATCACGCGATTATATGGAGCAGCTCGTAACCGATTATCATTCTTTTATCGAACATTTTGAGAAAATGCATCCTGAAATACCAGTTATTAGATTTAATGGAGATCAGCTCGATTTTGTTAAAAATCCAGACGATTTAAATTATGTTTTAAAAATTATTAAGGATACGTTACAAAAAAGGAGTTTGCAATAATGAATTTAAGAGAGAAATACGATATTCCTCCACAAACGGTCATCACGATTGCCGGTACTGTAGGCGTAGGAAAGTCTACGATGACAAAAGCGTTAGCAGAAGCATTAAATTTCCGTACATCATTCGAAAAAGTAGATACAAATCCGTATCTTGATAAATTTTATGAGGACTTTGAAAAATGGAGCTTCCATTTACAAGTCTACTTTTTGGCAGAGCGTTTTAAGGAACAGAAACGTATTTTTGAGTATGGTGGAGGATTTATACAAGACCGTTCTATTTATGAAGATACTGGGATATTCGCTAAAATGCATTACGATAAGGGAACAATGAGCCCAACAGATTATGAAACATACACAAATTTATTTGATGCTATGGTCATGACACCGTATTTCCCACATCCAGATTTACTTGTTTATCTAGAGGGACCGATTGATGCTGTTATTGGGCGTATACAAGAACGAGGGCGCGCAATGGAGCAACAAACGCCAAATGATTATTGGATAGAAATGCATGAACGTTATGAAAACTGGGTTAATAATTTTAATTCCTGTCCAGTTCTACGTTTAGATATTAATGATTATGATTTATTAAAAAATCCGGATGCAATTGAATCAATTGTGAGCCGTATCAGTCATATGCTAAAACAAACAAGCCATTTAAGAAAATAGAAGAGCAACAAACTACCAAAGAACGTGAAACAATACATAGCCGATTGTTTCACGTTTTTTGAATAGGAGGGATTACTATAAGAATTGCAGTGTATTGCGGATCTGGTATAGGTAAAAGTCCAGTGTATGGGGAGAAAGCTACAGAGCTAGGTACAGTATTAGCTAAGCACGGACATAGTGTTGTTTACGGCGGTTCCAAAATGGGGTTAATGGGAAAGGTAGCAGATGCTGTTTTAGCCGCAGGTGGAGAGGTTATTGGTGTTATGCCAACCCATTTACAAAAGCGGGAACTGGCTCATTCTTCATTAACAGAAATTCATTTTGTTGAGTCTATGCATATTCGGAAAGCTAAAATGGCGGAGCTGGCTGATGCATTTATTGCTCTTCCAGGAGGTGCAGGAACGTTAGATGAATATTTCGAAGTTTTTACTTGGGCACAAATTGGCCTTCATGAAAAACCTGTCATTTTATATAATGTGAATGGTTTTTATGATGCACTCTTACAGCATTTTAAAATAATGCTAGAGGAAGGATTTATACGACCTGAACAAAAGTCCTTTTTCCGTATAGCAACTACTCCAGAGGAAATAGTACGTTTACTAAAAAAACATGGGTGAACATTGCCCATGTTTTTTATAATATAAAATAAACGGTAAAAAATAGAAATAGATGAGGTGGATTATGCAAGGTGCAGATACTCAAGTAACCGATGATTTAGTAGTACAAGCCATTGAACGCAATATAGCAATTATACGTTTTGATATGAATCGAAGGGTAGCCTATGTGAATGAACCGTTTGCTAGAACATTAGGCTATACAGTACAAGAAATGTTAGGAAAGAATCATAAAGATTTTTGTTTACCACATTTCGTTCACAGTCCAGCATATGAACAATTTTGGCGCAATTTAGTAGCAGGAAATAGTTATCAGGGCAAAATTGAGAGAATTGATGGAAATGGCCAAAGGATTTGGCTTGAGGCTACGTATATGCCTGTTTTCGCCAACCATACAAATAAAGTAATCGGTGTTTCAAAAATTGCTACAAATATTACTGAACGCCAAAATGAAATAACAAATGTAGCCGATCAATTGAAGGAAATGTCTAATGAGCTTCATCAACGTTCAGAGGCTGGTATTCAAAATAGTCAAGAATTACTGAGCACCATTCAAGTGGTTTCTCAGGAGTCAAAAGAAAATGTTAGCAATCTGGCACAGCTAAAAAATCAAGCTGATTCCATTAAAGGGATTGTGAAAACCATTCAAGAGATTGCTTCCCAAACAAATTTATTAGCTTTAAATGCAGCTATTGAAGCTGCGCGAGCTGGGGAGTATGGCCGAGGCTTTGATGTAGTGGCAAAAGAGGTGCGGAAGCTTTCTGTCAGGGTAGAGCAATCCATTTCAGAGGTGAAGGATCATATAGAAGGGATAGAGCGGGAAATTAGTCAAGTGACAGACAGTATTACAAAGATAGCTGAAAAAGTAGAAAAAACAAATGAACAAATTACTATTACAACTAAAGATTTTAATGAAATTGCATCTGCGGCTGAAGCTTTAGACGAGCAGTCCAAGCAATTTATTGAAATTATTTAACGTTCCATATTGCCCCATCCACAGACTAGGTGGTGGACTAATTTACAATATTTTAGTAGATATATTGAAATAGTATAAGTATTTTCTTTACAATATTTGTGTAAGACGTTCATTAATCATAATAGGGGTGTTATGGATGACAAAAGTGGAAGTAAGTTTTCAGCATCTACCAACAACAGCTATTTCAGATGCGACAGGTGGACATACGAATTTGTGTAGTACGATTAAACCGCTAGCCAATCATTTTAAAATTGCTGGGCGTGCGGTAACTGTACGATTACCAGATGGTGAAAATGGTGCAGTGTTGGAGGCTATTCGAGCGGCCAATGAAGGTGATATTTTGGTTATTGATGCAAAAGGAAACACCAATCGAGCGGTAGCAGGAGATTTTGTGGTGTCCTTAGCAAAAGGTATTGGTGTACAAGGCTTTGTAGTTGACGGTGTAATTCGTGATATTGCCGCTATTCGTGAGTTAGATTTCCCTGTATTCGCTTTAGGTACTACAGTAGCTGCTGGTAATAAAAATGGTGGTGGTAAAGTAAATGTTCCCATTGCCCTTGGAGGAGTAACAGTTCACCCAGGCGACTATATAATTGGAGATGTGGATGGTGTCATTGTTGTACCACAGCAAGATGCTGAAAAAGTGATTGAAGCTGCAGAGGAAAAGATACTTAAAGATGAAAAGCGTGCGCAAGAAGCACATGTAAATGGCAAAGAATCTGTTGTTGCGTATTTAAATAAAGTGCTTGGAAAATAAAAAAACGCTCACGATGCCATCCAACATCGTGAGCGTTTTATATTTTATGCTAAATTCTCATTTTCATTAAAGTAATTCTTCATTTTTTCACGATCGAAACGGCCTTCCCATTTCGCCATTACTAATGACGCTAATGAGTTACCAATTACGTTAACAACTGTACGTCCCATATCAAGAATACGGTCAATACCAGCGATAAATGCTAGACCTTCTAACGGAATGCCGACAGTACCTAAAGTGGCTAGAAGCACTACGAAAGATACCCCTGGAACCCCTGCAATCCCTTTTGATGTAACCATCAATACAAGCATTAACGTAATTTGTTCACCAATGCTTAGGTGAATACCGTACATTTGCGCAATAAATAATGCTGCAATCGCTTGGTATAGCGTTGATCCGTCTAAGTTAAAGGAGTAACCGGTTGGGATAACAAAGGATACAATATCCTTCGGAGCCCCTAATTTCTCCATTTTTAACATAATACGCGGTAATACAGCTTCAGAACTTGCTGTTGAGAATGCTAAGATTAGCTCATCTTTCAACACTTTAATTAAATAGAAGATGCTGATTCCTGCGAATTTTGCCACAAGGCCAAGAACAACAAAGATAAAGAATAACATAGTTGCATAAACAAGAATGGCTAATTTGGCAAGTGGTACCAGTGAAGCAAACCCATATTTGGAAACGGTTACACCAATTAAACCAAATACCCCGATTGGAGCAAACTTCATTACGAGATTAGTTACCCAGAACATCGCATCTGCTACCCCTTGGAAGAAGTCTAAGACTGGCTTTCCTCGATCGCCAACTGCTGCAACTCCTAAACCAAAAATAACTGAGAAGAAAATAATCGCAAGCATATTACCCTCAGCCATAGACTGAATAATATTTGTTGGGACAATACCTACAATTATATCGAAGGGCCCCTCATGCTGTACTTCCTCAGTCGTTGTAACATACTTCGAAATATCCCCTTGAGATAATTCGTTCATGTTTATGCCTGCACCTGGTTGGAAAATGTTAGCGGAAAGTAATCCGACTAAAATAGCTACAGTCGTAATAATTTCAAAGTAAATAATAGATTTCCCGCCTAATCGCCCAAGCTGCTTCATGTCTCCAGTACCAGCAACACCTACGATTAATGTAGAAATAATAATAGGTACAACAATCATCTTAATAAGATGTAAAAAGATATCCCCTAATGGTTGTAAATATGTCTCAATCTTGGGGTTTCCATAAAAAATACCACCAACAATGATCCCTAAAATCAAGCCGATTAAAATTTGAGCGGCTAGACTGATTTTAAATTTCTTCTTCAAACCCTTTGTACCCCCTGATATTAAATTTTTAGGACACGCCTTACTTTAATAATACGGAGGACTTATGGAATCCGACAAAATCCGAGAAAATTAATTTAATTTTGTTAAAATGTCTGAATATAGCACTTGTATAAATTTCTTAATATTTACCTTTGCTTTACGATTGTCATGATCTTCAATCTGAGTCATGAGTTGACGAATTTCTTTAAAATCGAAGTAGCGAGGGGCATAGTATTCAAACTCAGAGTTGGTGTAATCGACAACACCTAAGTTTGCGAGATTAATCATGGCAGCTAATATCGTTCTGCGCACACGCTGTTCTATGGCTTTACTTTCCTTTAAAATGTCATCAGGTGTAGCCTTTGTTACAGCAGCGATTTCTTCATAAAGCTCCTTTAATGGAGGGAGGGGGGCAATCTTATGCTGATGAGCAAGTAAAGTTTCTATAATAGCTATAATATCCTCGCTTCCAATCTCACCGACAATACCCATATCATTTAATATAGACTGAATATGGTCTCGTGAAGTTGCTTTATTTGCCTTTTGCTCACTTAATTCAATATTTGTAAGTGATTGACGAATAACTAACAGTGAATTTTTTAGCCGAAATTGTTCTGTAGTTTTTTTCAAAACATTTTCAACCTCAATGCGGTTAATCGGTTTATGAATGAAGAAATCTATTCCTTGCTCATAAGCTTCACCAACCATTTCTTTATTTACAACCTGAGAAATCATTATAAATTGACCCTCAAAGCGATTTTGAATAAGATGTTCGACTGTGGCTATACCATCAAGCTTTGGCATCAGTAAATCGATTAGTACAATCTCTGGCTGGGTCATTAAAATTTGTGGTATGGCATCCTCTCCATTACGAGCTTCGCCAATCACTGTACCTAAGCCACTATCTTCAATAATTTGTTTTAACATGACACGACTTGCGCGATCGTCGTCTACAATAAAATACCTCATTTAAGTCTCTCCCGTTTGAATAGTTTGCGTAGGAATTATGATTTTAAACGTTGTGTATTGATTGTTTGATTCAACGGTTATGGAGCCTTTTAATTTTTCTATTAGTTCAGCAACATGTGAAAGGCCAATGCCAGTAGCTGCGACACCTTCTACATTATATTTTGTGGTAAACCCAGGTTCAAAAATAATAGAAAAATCATTCTGTGAAATTCCCTTTCCATTATCACATATTGTTACTACAGTATTATCCTCTTGTCGTTGAATAGCAATAGAAATGATACCTTGTTCTTCGATAGCCTCCACTGCATTGGCAGTTAAATTATTTAAAAGCGCAAGCAGTGCAATATGTTCCTTTGTTTGAAAATCGAAGTCTATACTTGTTTCAAACTGTATATTCTTCCCAAGTAATTCAGCGTACTTACTATTGCCGTCTTCGATATAATGTAATAATTCTGATAATATAAAAGGCCCGAAGCTTCTCTCACCAACAATCTTTGAAATGCCCGCATAGATGCGTTGTGAATCCTTTTTCACTTCATGAATTTCCTGGGCAATATGAAGAGCTTGCAAGCTTTCCGCTCGATATCCTTGAGCTTTTAATTGCCGATATAATTCAAAACCGCTAGCTGTTATGGTTTCAATATGGTTCATGGATTTTTTTAAATACAGAGTCTCAACATAGAGGTCAGATCCAATATTTAGCATCTCTTGTACACGTTTTTTTTGTTCGGCGATCAATATAGAGCTATAAATACCAACTACAAAAAAGCTTCGTAATAAGGCCACTGCTAATAGGATCAAAAGGTCGTGAAGAAATAAAAATGTATAAGTTTGTACAAAAAATCGGAAAATCTGTTCGGCTAAGTTACTAATGACCTCACTAAAAGCGACGAGTAAACCAAGCTTTAGTGGCTTTTCTCTATATGTTTGAACATCTAAAATTTGTAGGCATATAGCAAACAATACATAAAATAGACCTGCTGGTAAATGGTTAAATATGCTCTCTAATACGGATATATCGTGTAAATAGGAATTAAAAACACGAAAAATGATTGTCACTATACTTGTAGCAAACCCAGCTAAAATAATGGGAGTGGGTTTAATTAATGTGCATAAGAAAAAGATAATGGTGCCTAAACCAAAGCGAAATGTCGTATTGGCAAACGGCATAATTTTAATTTCACTACCAATTGCGGTCAAAACAGCAATCAAAATAACCCAAGTGAGGGAAGTGCGAGCTATATTTCTTTTCGATGGCAATATGACAACCTCCCATAAGCGATATAATAAAAAAATACCACAACCGAGACGGAAGTGGTATTTAACAAGTCATACATACAATTTTGGCAAAAAAAAACGGCTACATTCGTAGTCGGAAATTAAAAACTGGAGGAGGTAGAGGGATTCGAACCCCCGCGCGGTGTTACCCGCCTGTCGGTTTTCAAGACCGATCCCTTCAGCCAGACTTGGGTATACCTCCATGTTATATTACTTTGCTGTCTTTCGACAAAAATAAATTTATCATAACTTAAAACTCAAGTCAATATTTTTTTCGAAAAAATATCATGATGGGAAAAATACATGGGTAATAAATAATTTGTGCATTAAGTTGCAATTTATACAAACAATCAGTATACTAGTTATTGCCGTGCTAGGTGGGAAGGTAGCGGTGTCCTGTAACTCGCAATCCGCTCTAGCGAGACTGAATTCCTTTTTCGAGGCTGTCCGTATTGTTTGGTCTGCCTTCTGCACGTAGTGTTGACGATTGGGTCCTGCGCAATGGATACCCATGAACCATGTCAGGTCCGGAAGGAAGCAGCATTAAGTGGTCATATCCATGTGCCGCGGGGTTGCCTAATCTGAGCTAACGACAGGAGTAACGCTTATGTGCGGCTGTCAAGGAAAGGTGCACGGCATTAAATTGCCAACTCAAAGCATCCGCCTACTATAAGGCGGATGCTTTTTTTATTTTAATTAGTTACTTCATTTTATATATAAGGCAGCAAATGCTATAATAAGACTATTCTATTTAATGGAGAAGGAGAGAGAAAAATAGTGACGTATCAAGCATTTTACCGTGTGTATCGTCCGCAATCTTTTCGAGAGATGTCCGGTCAAGCGCATGTCAAAAGAACGCTACAAAATGCTCTCCTAGCGAATAAAACGACGCATGCTTACCTTTTTTCTGGGCCACGTGGTACAGGGAAGACAAGTACAGCTAAAATTTTTGCAAAAGCTTTAAATTGTGAACATGCGCCTGCAAAAGAGCCTTGTAACGAATGTGCTACATGTATAAGTATTACGGACGGTTCGCATCCTGATGTCATTGAATTTGACGCAGCTTCAAATTCACGTGTTGAAGAGATTAGAGATATTATAGAAAAAGTTCGTTTTGCTCCTGCAAGCAGCAGATACAAGGTGTACATTATTGATGAAGTGCATATGCTCTCTACAAGTGCTTTTAACGCTCTTTTGAAAACTTTAGAAGAGCCGCCTCCTCATGCAGTATTTATTTTAGCAACAACAGAGCCTCATAAATTGCCTGCAACAATTATTTCTCGTTGTCAGCGCTTTGATTTCAAACGACTTTCTACCAGTGATATTATTGAACGTATGAAAGTTGTCTTAGAAGATATTGAGCTGCCATATGAGGAGCAAGGCTTAAAGGTAATAGCGCAATCTGCTGCTGGGGGAATGCGTGATGCTTTAAGTTTATTGGACCAAGTAGTATCTTTCAGCGGAGAGAAACTAAAGCTTGAGGATACATTACTAGTTACAGGTTCAATAAGTCAGGATGTTTTTTATGATTTAGCCGAGGCACTCAAAGCGAAAGATGTTGCACAAATGCTTGCGCTATTAGAACAACTAATTGTTGATGGTAAAGATCCACTGCGTCTTTCAGAAGATTTAATTACATTTTTCCGTGATTTATTATTACTTCAAACAAGTGATGATTTAGCTGAATTATTAGAGCTCGTGTCTCCTGAAGAACGTGTATTATCCTTGGCGCATGAATTTGCACCGAATATGCTTTATGGCTATATCGATATACTTGCGAAAACTCAGCAAGAAATGCGCTTTTCTCACCATACGAAAATCTATTTAGAAACGGCATTACTTAAAATGGTACAGTTTTCGGGAGGGAGCACTAATCAAGCGGTAACTACAACGAGCGATACGGCTATTAACCCTGAATTCGCTCAAAAAATTGTAGCGCTTGAACAGATGGTTCAACAATTATCTGTACAATTACAATCAGGGGCTCCTGTGCAAGCATCGCAAACACCAAAAGAGCAAAGACCACGTGCTAAAAATCCAAACGGCTATAAGGCTCCGACCGGTCGTATCCAAGAGGTACTAAAAGACGCTACAAAGCAAGATGTTCAACGTATAAAATCGGTTTGGGCACAAGCACTAAATCAATTGCAAAAATCTCAATCTGCGCTTTTAGCTGAAGCTGAACCAGTTGCGGCATCTTCAAGTGCTTTTGTGTTAAAATTCAAGTATGATATTCATTGTCAGATGGTTGCAGATAATCAGTCTTTAAAGGGCCACTTTACACAGTTAATTGCCGGACAAACTGGTACAATGTACGAAATGCTTTGTATACCAGAGGAATCTTGGTTAAAAATGCGTGAAGAGTTTATCCGTGATCATAGTATGCAGCACAAAAAAACTTCAGCTGCATCAGAGAATGGTGAGGAATTATTAGAACCACCACCGGCAGAAATGTCGGATGAGCCATTTATCGATGATGCTCAGCCACTTGCTTCACAGGACCCACTTGTGACAGAGGCTGAAAATCTCTTTGGTAAAGATTTTGTTGAAATTATGGAAGATTAAATTTTAGGAGGAAAACATGTATGCGCGGAATGGGAAATATGCAAGGTATGATGAAAAAAATGCAAAAAATGCAAAAGGAAATGATGGAGGCTCAAGAGGCTCTAAATGCAGAGCAATTTGAAGGTGTTGCAGGTGGCGGCATGGTAAAAGTAACTGTGTCTGGTCAACGTGAAGTTGTGTCAGTAAATCTTGATGAATCTGTAGTAGATCCAGAGGATATTGAAATGCTACAAGACTTAATCGTTATTGCTACTAATGAGGCATTAAAAAAGGTAGAAGAAAAAACGAACTCAACGATGGGTAAATTTACTCAAGGCTTAAACCTTCCATTCTAGGAGGTATTCATATGTACTACCCAGAACCAATATCAAAATTGATCGATAGTTTTATGAAATTGCCAGGTATCGGGCCAAAAACTGCGGCTCGTCTGGCGTTTTTTGTGTTATCAATGAAGGAAGAAGATGTCTTATCTTTTTCTAAAGCATTAGTTGATGCTAAACGAAATTTAAGCTACTGTTCCGTTTGTGGCAATATTACGGATGTAGACCCATGTCACATATGTACAGACAAACAACGAGATCATTCGATTATTTGTGTTGTTCAAGATACAAAAGATGTGATTGCGATGGAAAAAATGCGTGACTATAATGGCATGTACCATGTGCTACAAGGTGCGATATCACCGATGGATGGTATTGGTCCAGAGGATATTAATGTCGCTTCCTTGTTGGTCCGGTTGCACGATGAAAGTGTCCAAGAGCTTATTCTAGCTACGAATTCAACTATTGAAGGCGAGGCAACAGCTATGTATATATCTCGCCTTGTCAAACCATCAGGTATTCGTGCGACCCGCATTGCGCACGGATTACCAGTAGGTGGGGATTTAGAATATGCTGATGAGGTAACGTTATCTAAGGCGATGGAAGGTCGACGTGAGCTGTGAGTGAGGGATTAATATGTTCTTCCGTAGTAAAGGAAAGCTAAAAAAAGAGTTCGATGATAGGCTTGTAAATCTTATAAAAGAAACAAAAGAGGATTTACAACAGGCTAAGATAATAGAAGAATTAATGGACGACTATGATCTAGGGGCGATCGCTCAACGAAAAGCGGCAGAAAGCATTCATTTTTATTTATTTAAAGAAGCTAGAATTCGCAGAGTGTTAATTAAATAGTTCTATTGGCCATTCATAGAAGCAATACAGGAAACATAAACTTTCATAATTATTTTTTTGAGGGGGTAACCATATGTCTTGGTTAGTAATTATGAGTATTTGTGTTCCTGTAGGGCTTCTTTTTCTTTATGTCATAATAAGACATGCTAAGCTTGGCAAAATCTTAGAAGGATTATCTGTTTTTTGGTTTCGATTTGCATTTGCCTTCCTATTATTATTTATGATTCATTTAGGTATCGGTTATATAGGATATAATGTGCCGATTAATCTTTTCTCTGTCTTAACAATTGCCGTTTTAGGTATTCCAGGGGTTCTAGGAATAACAGCTTTAATATTTATTTTATAAAATGCTTGCAATATAATAATATTATGGTATAGTTATAGAAGTCGCCAATACAACTGGTTGAAACGAAAATAAATTAAAAAATTTATGTTGACACAGTGTATGAGACATGATATTATATAAGAGTTGCTGTTGAAAAACAACATGAACCTTGAAAACTGAACAAGCAAAACGTAATCAATAAAGTTTTAAGTAACTAGCCTAGCTAGTGAACGAAACAAAATTTCGGACATCAAAATTGATGCCAGCAAAACAATTTGAGCTAATCAAATTTCTTTTATGGAGAGTTTGATCCTGGCTCAGGACGAACGCTGGCGGCGTGCCTAATACATGCAAGTCGAGCGAACAGAGAAGGAGCTTGCTCCTTCGACGTTAGCGGCGGACGGGTGAGTAACACGTGGGCAACCTACCTTATAGTTTGGGATAACTCCGGGAAACCGGGGCTAATACCGAATAATCTGTTTCACCTCATGGTGAAACACTGAAAGACGGTTTCGGCTGTCGCTATAGGATGGGCCCGCGGCGCATTAGCTAGTTGGTGAGGTAACGGCTCACCAAGGCGACGATGCGTAGCCGACCTGAGAGGGTGATCGGCCACACTGGGACTGAGACACGGCCCAGACTCCTACGGGAGGCAGCAGTAGGGAATCTTCCACAATGGGCGAAAGCCTGATGGAGCAACGCCGCGTGAGTGAAGAAGGATTTCGGTTCGTAAAACTCTGTTGTAAGGGAAGAACAAGTACAGTAGTAACTGGCTGTACCTTGACGGTACCTTATTAGAAAGCCACGGCTAACTACGTGCCAGCAGCCGCGGTAATACGTAGGTGGCAAGCGTTGTCCGGAATTATTGGGCGTAAAGCGCGCGCAGGTGGTTTCTTAAGTCTGATGTGAAAGCCCACGGCTCAACCGTGGAGGGTCATTGGAAACTGGGAGACTTGAGTGCAGAAGAGGATAGTGGAATTCCAAGTGTAGCGGTGAAATGCGTAGAGATTTGGAGGAACACCAGTGGCGAAGGCGACTATCTGGTCTGTAACTGACACTGAGGCGCGAAAGCGTGGGGAGCAAACAGGATTAGATACCCTGGTAGTCCACGCCGTAAACGATGAGTGCTAAGTGTTAGGGGGTTTCCGCCCCTTAGTGCTGCAGCTAACGCATTAAGCACTCCGCCTGGGGAGTACGGTCGCAAGACTGAAACTCAAAGGAATTGACGGGGGCCCGCACAAGCGGTGGAGCATGTGGTTTAATTCGAAGCAACGCGAAGAACCTTACCAGGTCTTGACATCCCGTTGACCACTGTAGAGATATAGTTTCCCCTTCGGGGGCAACGGTGACAGGTGGTGCATGGTTGTCGTCAGCTCGTGTCGTGAGATGTTGGGTTAAGTCCCGCAACGAGCGCAACCCTTGATCTTAGTTGCCATCATTTAGTTGGGCACTCTAAGGTGACTGCCGGTGACAAACCGGAGGAAGGTGGGGATGACGTCAAATCATCATGCCCCTTATGACCTGGGCTACACACGTGCTACAATGGACGATACAAACGGTTGCCAACTCGCGAGAGGGAGCTAATCCGATAAAGTCGTTCTCAGTTCGGATTGTAGGCTGCAACTCGCCTACATGAAGCCGGAATCGCTAGTAATCGCGGATCAGCATGCCGCGGTGAATACGTTCCCGGGCCTTGTACACACCGCCCGTCACACCACGAGAGTTTGTAACACCCGAAGTCGGTGAGGTAACCTTTTGGAGCCAGCCGCCGAAGGTGGGATAGATGATTGGGGTGAAGTCGTAACAAGGTAGCCGTATCGGAAGGTGCGGCTGGATCACCTCCTTTCTAAGGATATTTTCGGAATACAAACCTTGGGTTTGTAAGATTACGTTTTGCGTTCAGTTTTGAAGGTTCATTCTTCTGAATGAAATACTTCAAAACTTGTTCTTTGAAAACTGGATAAAACGACATTGAAATAGTAACAAACACATTTATTTTTTTAAGTTTTTTATAGGCTTAATAACATTAAAAGGTTTCAAGACACGAGCAGTTAAATGCGATGTGTATTGGAAGCTGATAGGTTAAGTTATTAAGGGCGCACGGCGAATGCCTTGGCACTAGGAGCCGAAGAAGGACGGCACTAACACCGATATGCTTCGGGGAGCTGTAAGTGAGCTTTGATCCGGAGATTTCCGAATGGGGGAACCCACTACGTTTAATCGCGTAGTATCTTGACGTGAATACATAGCGTCTTGAAGGCAGACCCAGGGAACTGAAACATCTAAGTACCTGGAGGAAGAGAAAGAAAAATCGATTCCCTGAGTAGCGGCGAGCGAAACGGGAAGAGCCCAAACCAAGAGGCTTGCCTCTTGGGGTTGTAGGACACTCAATACGGAGTTACAAAAGAGCGAGTTAGATGAAGCGACTTGGAAAGGTCCGCCAGAGCAGGTAAAAGCCCTGTAGTCGAAAGTTCGTTCCCTCCTGAGTGGATCCTGAGTACGGCGGAACACGTGAAATTCCGTCGGAATCCGGGAGGACCATCTCCCAAGGCTAAATACTACCTAGTGACCGATAGTGAACCAGTACCGTGAGGGAAAGGTGAAAAGCACCCCGGAAGGGGAGTGAAAGAGATCCTGAAACCGTGTGCCTACAAGTAGTTAGAGCCCGTTAATGGGTGATAGCGTGCCTTTTGTAGAATGAACCGGCGAGTTACGATTACGTGCGAGGTTAAGCTTTAGAAGGCGGAGCCGCAGCGAAAGCGAGTCTGAATAGGGCGAAATAGTACGTGGTCGTAGACCCGAAACCAGGTGATCTACCCATGTCCAGGGTGAAGGTAAGGTAACACTTACTGGAGGCCCGAACCCACGCACGTTGAAAAGTGCGGGGATGAGGTGTGGGTAGCGGAGAAATTCCAATCGAACTTGGAGATAGCTGGTTCTCTCCGAAATAGCTTTAGGGCTAGCCTCGTGATGAGAATACTGGAGGTAGAGCACTGTTTGGACTAGGGGGCCATCCCGGTTTACCGAATTCAGACAAACTCCGAATGCCAGATATTTATACACGGGAGTCAGACTGCGAGTGATAAGATCCGTAGTCAAAAGGGAAACAGCCCAGACCACCAGCTAAGGTCCCAAAGTAATCGTTAAGTGGAAAAGGATGTGGCGTTGCACAGACAACCAGGATGTTGGCTTAGAAGCAGCCATCATTTAAAGAGTGCGTAATAGCTCACTGGTCGAGTGACGCTGCGCCGAAAATGTATCGGGGCTAAACGATTCACCGAAGCTGTGGATTGACATCTACGATGTCAGTGGTAGGAGAGCGTTCTAAGTGCGTTGAAGTCAGACCGGAAGGACTGGTGGAGCGCTTAGAAGTGAGAATGCCGGTATGAGTAGCGAAAGACGGGTGAGAATCCCGTCCACCGTATGACTAAGGTTTCCTGAGGAAGGCTCGTCCGCTCAGGGTTAGTCGGGACCTAAGCCGAGGCCGATAGGCGTAGGCGATGGACAACAGGTTGATATTCCTGTACCACCTCCTCACCGTTTGAGAAATGGGGGGACGCAGTAGGATAGGGTAAGCGCGCTGTTGGTTATGCGCGTCCAAGCAGTAAGGCGTGTGTGTAGGCAAATCCGCACACTGTAACGTTGAGCTGTGATGGCGAGTCCGTATGGACGAAGTTCCTGATTTCACACTGCCAAGAAAAGCCTCTATCGAGGTGAGAGGTGCCCGTACCGCAAACCGACACAGGTAGTCGAGGAGAGAATCCTAAGGTGTGCGAGAGAACTCTCGTTAAGGAACTCGGCAAAATGACCCCGTAACTTCGGGAGAAGGGGTGCTCTTGAGCGTGCAAGCGCATGAGAGCCGCAGTGAATAGGCCCAGGCGACTGTTTAGCAAAAACACAGGTCTCTGCAAAACCGTAAGGTGACGTATAGGGGCTGACGCCTGCCCGGTGCTGGAAGGTTAAGAGGAGTGGTTAGCGCAAGCGAAGCTGCGAATTGAAGCCCCAGTAAACGGCGGCCGTAACTATAACGGTCCTAAGGTAGCGAAATTCCTTGTCGGGTAAGTTCCGACCCGCACGAAAGGCGTAACGATCTGGGCACTGTCTCAACGAGAGACTCGGTGAAATTATAGTACCTGTGAAGATGCAGGTTACCCGCGACAGGACGGAAAGACCCCGTGGAGCTTTACTGTAGCCTGATATTGAATTTTGGTACAACTTGTACAGGATAGGTAGGAGCCAGAGATCTCGGAGCGCCAGCTTCGAAGGAGGCGTCGGTGGGATACTACCCTGGTTGTATTGAAATTCTAACCCATGCCCCTTAGCGGGGCAGGAGACAGTGTCAGGCGGACAGTTTGACTGGGGCGGTCGCCTCCTAAAAGGTAACGGAGGCGCCCAAAGGTTCCCTCAGAATGGTTGGAAATCATTCGTAGAGTGTAAAGGCACAAGGGAGCTTGACTGCGAGACCTACAAGTCGAGCAGGGTCGAAAGACGGGCTTAGTGATCCGGTGGTTCCGCATGGAAGGGCCATCGCTCAACGGATAAAAGCTACCCCGGGGATAACAGGCTTATCTCCCCCAAGAGTCCACATCGACGGGGAGGTTTGGCACCTCGATGTCGGCTCATCGCATCCTGGGGCTGTAGTCGGTCCCAAGGGTTGGGCTGTTCGCCCATTAAAGCGGTACGCGAGCTGGGTTCAGAACGTCGTGAGACAGTTCGGTCCCTATCCGTCGTGGGCGTAGGAAATTTGAGAGGAGCTGTCCTTAGTACGAGAGGACCGGGATGGACACACCGCTGGTGTACCAGTTGTCTTGCCAAAGGCATCGCTGGGTAGCTATGTGTGGACGGGATAAGTGCTGAAAGCATCTAAGCATGAAGCCCCCCTCAAGATGAGATTTCCCATTACGCAAGTAAGTAAGATCCCTCAAAGACGATGAGGTAGATAGGTTCGAGGTGGAAGTGTGGTGACACATGGAGCTGACGAATACTAATCGATCGAGGACTTAACCAAAAAAGTTTGAAACCTTCAATGAACCGTTTATCCAGTTTTGAAAGAATAATTTCTTTTATGAAGGGTTTCAAGATACGAGTAGTTCGAGGAAGCAATAGAGAGAGGGAAGGAGCGTACTCAAGTACGTGACTGACTGAACGACAGCAGCTGACGAAGAAATGCGATGTATATTGAAAGCCGAAAATAGTCTAGTGATGATGGCAAAGAGGTCACACCCGTTCCCATACCGAACACGGAAGTTAAGCTCTTTAGCGCCGATGGTAGTTGGGGGCTTCCCCCTGTGAGAGTAGGACGTCGCTAGGCAATTGTAACCGCTGAGATATATCTCGGCGGTTTTTATTTTTGTCTGTCTTTGTAAGCATCAAAAATGGTAAAATCTAATGGTAAAGATTGGACAAAGGGGATGAAATACAGTGGCTACAGGACTATATACGAGTGACGCAATTTATATACAGAGAGAAAAGGTAGAGAGCTTTATTCAAAATAGAGAAAAGTGGGCTGTTTTAATACCAGGTTATTTGCATCATGAGTTGCTAAATGCAAATAATATGATTTGGGTTTTTCAAGGTGACTTCGGCATCATTCAAAAGGCTGTGAAGGTGGAGCTTCAATTGAAATCTTCAGAACCACATCAAGTCTTATTTGATTTAGTTGGCCTATCGGATCCGATAAATGGTGATGGGTCATTTGAAATTAAGCATCAAGATGAATCACTCCTACTTACTGGTAGCTTAACTATGAAGGCTAGTGGCTTTTTAGCAGGAATGATGAATCCCGTATTAGAAAAATTTGTTCCACAATTGGTGGAGCAACTTGTTAGTCAAATGGCTTTGACGGTAGCAAAAGATTAATAGTTTCATTTATAAAGGGTGGAGAACCGACTATTGCAGAAGGAGGCAATGGTCGGTTTTTATAATAGTAAGGCATTTTATTGAAAAATTATAACTTTTCCTATAAATATAGAGCAGCTTGCTGAGGGATGACTTTTTTATCGCGTTATAATCTCGTATAATTAGGTGAGAATATAACGAAAATAGGTGTTTGTTTTGCAAAAGAAAAAGCCGATTATCGAGGGATTAGAACGTTTTCGACAACAACAAAATATTTCTTTTCATGTCCCTGGCCATAAGCATGGCGAACTGTCTCACCTTCCGCAAGCATTTAAGGATGTTATGCGTTATGATGTAACTGAATTATCAGGACTGGATGATTTGCATTATCCTGAGGAAATGATCTTAGAAGCAGAACATTTATTAGCGGATACATATGGAGCGATGAAAAGTTTCTTTTTGGTAGGTGGCTCTACCGTTGGAAATTTAGCAATGATTTACGCTACTTGTCAAAAAGGCGATACCATTATTGTTCAAAGGAATGCGCATAAGTCTATATTTCATGCCATTGAACTTGTTGGAGCCAAGCCTATTTTCGTGTCACCGATATGGGATGAACGAACATTAACGGCAACACATGTTACGTTTCAGGATTTAAAGGAAGCTGTAGAAAATTATTCAGAGGCGAAAGCGGTTGTTTTAACATATCCTACTTATTATGGGGTAACCTCTAGTGAAATACAGCAACAAATTGCTTATTGCCATGAAAAGGGGATCCCTGTATTGGTGGATGAAGCACATGGCGCTCACTTTCATGCATGTTCATTATTTCAACCATCAGCTTTGTCTCTTGGGGCAGATGTTGTCGTACAATCAGCGCATAAAACTCTACCTGCGATGACGATGGCATCCTTTATGCATGTGAGATCGGAGTTAATAGAAGCTGACAAAATCCATCACTATTTACGTATGCTACAATCTAGTAGCCCATCTTATGTGCTATTAGCTTCATTAGATGATGCTCGTTATTATGTACAGACATATATGGAGAGTGATGGGGCATATATAATAGAAAAAAGGAATCAATGGGTTGAAGCATTACGAACAATTGGCTCTTTGGAAGTTATTGAAGTAGATGACCCTCTCAAATTACTTTTACGTGTCAAAGGTTATAGTGGCTTTCAATTACAGAAGGCGCTAGAGGCAGAGCATATCTATGGGGAGTTAGCTGATAGGAATCAAGTTTTATTCATATTACCATTACTCAAGCAAGGACATACCTATCCGTTTGCTGAAATAAGAGTCCGAATAAAGGAAGCTGTGACATTGCTATTAGAAACAGCAAAAACTGATAGCAGCCAGGCTTCTCAAGCAGCTTATAAGTTTGTTCAGATAACTGAGCCTATTTATACTTTCAATGAGATTGCATCTTTAAATAAAGAATGGTTACCATATATGCGAACAATGGGACGAATATCAGCAAGTATGATTATTCCTTATCCACCCGGCATTCCATTACTAGTGCCAGGAGAAAGAATAACAGTAGCAAAACTAAGTCAATTAGAAGAATTACTAGCAGCAGGTGCAACATTTCAAGGAAATCATCGTTTAACAGAAAAATTGATTCAGGTCATTAAATAGTTGGAGGCAATTAACAGCATGAAGAGCAATTTATTTATAACATTTGAAGGTCCAGAAGGAGCAGGGAAAACAACAGTCATTCAAAAGATTGCAGAGCGGTTAGCAGAAATAAATATTGATGTTCTAGCAACAAGAGAACCTGGTGGAATTGAAATTGCAGAAAAAATAAGAACGATTATTTTAAATCCTGCACATACAGCAATGGATGAACGAACTGAAGCATTGTTATATGCCGCAGCAAGAAGCCAGCATTATTTTGAAAAGGTTCAACCTGCTTTAGATGCTGGGAAGTTGGTAATATGTGATCGTTTTATCGATTCATCTTTAGCCTATCAAGGTTATGCAAGAGGTATAGGTATTGATGAGGTGCTTTCCATTAATGAATTCGCTATCGGAAAGAAATTACCTGATATGACGATATTATTTGATATTGCACCAGAAGTAGGGTTAGCACGTATTTATGCAACGGGAAATCGCGAAGTAAATCGTTTAGATGTTGAAAGTTTACCGTTTCATCAAAAGGTGCATGAAGGGTATTTACTACTAGTTGAGCGTTATCCAGAACGTATACGTATTGTGAATGCTGACCAAGATATTGATAGCGTTGTTGAAGATGTATGGTCATTATTATTGGACGCAATACAGTAAATACATGAAGTTGTCTATAACAATGTGATATAATGATACTATCCATTATTTTATCTTCAATTAGATTATTAATAGTGGGAGTATTAAAAGTTTAGGAATAATATTGAAACCTATTTAGGTTAATTTTATAAAAGGGGTGAGTGCGAATGAAGTTAGTCGTAGCTGTAGTGCAGGATCAGGATAGCAGCCGCTTATCAAATGCTTTAACGAAAAATCAGTTTCGCGCAACTAAATTAGCGAGCACAGGAGGATTTTTACGTTCAGGAAATACGACGTTTCTTATAGGAACTGAAGACTCTCTCATACCCAAACTTTTAGATATTATTCGGGATAATTGTCGTGCTCGGGAGCAGATGGTTGCGCCAGTTTCTCCACTAGGGGGAAATGCTGATTCCTATATTCCTTATCCTGTAGAGGTTGAGGTAGGAGGAGCCACTGTCTTTGTTTTACCAATTGAACAATTCCATCATTTTTAAAAAAGAGCCTCCTCATAAACATTAGGGTTCACTGTTTGAAAGGCAGAATCATGACTAGGATTTAGCCTATTGTTATCCTAAAGCAATCATGCTGAGGAGAAATAGATAAAGATCGTGGGGGCGAAACAAGCTTGAAAATTAATCAAGATATACGCGTCGGGTTAAATACAAATCGTAAAGAGCCACTACAAAATAATAATCAAAATAACCGATTTGGGGATATGGTCGTCAAGCAAGGAACAAAGTTGCAAACTGAGCAATTGACAAGGTTGTTAGGGGATATATCTACTGCAGGTGACCGAGTTGCGAGATCGCGTAATTTACGAGAACTTGCTAGGTTTAAAATGCTAGTTAAACGATTTCTACAAGAGACAGTAGAACATGGTATGGAATTAAAGCAATCTCATACTTGGAATCGTTTTGGTGAAGGAAGACGTTTAAAAATCATTGATACTATTGATACACGTCTGGTTGAACTTGCGCAAGATCTTTTAGACGAAGAGAAAGAAGCGATTGACCTCCTTGATAAAATCGGTGAGATTAAAGGCTTACTAATTAACTTATATATGTAAAACCCGTGTCTCATTCTCCTATAGGCGCGGGCTTTTTTCGAATATTTACCTTCATTCAATAGTAGACCCATGATCAATTGAAAACCAATAGCGTTTAAATACTTATCATTTCATTTTTGAATTCAAGAATATCTGTTAATAAAGAACGCTGTGATTATCTTCCCAAATGTGTGAGGTGACAGTGGCAATTTTACGCAAAACGCAATCGCCAATAAAGAACTACTGCAATGTTTCTATGGAAAGTTAAGAGTGGAACAGTCCCATCTTTACAATAGAAACAGGAAGGAATTTTAAATATATGGCCAAGAATGTTGAAGAGCTATTCGCGCTACAACCAGTTGTAATGAAGCAACTTCAAACGATTTTTGACAAAAATAGATTAGCACATGCGTACATTTTTGACGGTGAAAAAGGGACAGGCAAAGCAGATATTATGCATTTTTTTGTCAAACTAATGCTATGTGAGCACCCAAATGAAAATGTTCCATGTGAAACATGTCGAAATTGCAGACGTGTGGATTCGGGAAATCATCCAAATATTCATCAAATTTATCCAGAGGGTCAATTTATTAAGATTGATCAAATGCGTGAATTAATTGGTGAAATGAAAATGATGGGCGTAGAAGAGGGACGCAAAATCTATGTTCTTCATCATGCAGATCGTCTCAACACTGCTTCTGCCAATATGATACTTAAATTTTTAGAGGAGCCGGATGGTGAGGTTACTGCTATTTTATTAACAGAGCAAATGCAATCGATACTACCAACGATCCGCTCGCGTTGCCAACACATAAAATTCCAAAAAATGCCCCGTCATGTTTTATTACAGCATTTACAGGAAAATAATATTTCGCATTCGATGGCTTCAACCGTAAGTATGATGACGAACGAGCTCGAAATGGCGATATTTTTAGCAAGTGATGAGCAGTTTGCACTTGCTCGAAAAACAGTGTTAAAATTAGTAGAAGCTATTCGGCAAAATGTACATGAGGCCATGCTTATTGTGCACGAGGAGTGGCTACCACACTTTAAAGAAAAAAGCGAAATAGAGCAAGCAATGGATTTACTACTATTTGCTTACCGTGATATAGTGTCAATAAAAGCTAATCCCGAGGCAGCTTGTACTTATCCAGACATGTTACCACTATTCAAAGAAGTCGCGTTATATTCCACTTATGAGCAATTGTCTAAGCAAATGGAATCTATTTTACAGGCGCGTGCATCTTTACAGCGTAACATGAATAGGACGTTATTGATGGAGCAGTTAATGCTAAATCTGCAGGAGGGATATACATTTGTATAATGTAGTAGGAGTCCGCTTTAAAAAAGCGGGTAAAATATATTATTTTGATCCAGCATCATTTCTATTAGAAGATAGTCAATATGTTATTGTTGAGACAGCGCGCGGCGTCGAATATGGTAAAGTGGTTGTCCCTCAAAAAGTAGTAGGTGATAATGATGTTGTATTACCACTTAAACAAGTACTTCGACCGGCGGATGATCGTGATCGTATACAAGTAGAAGAAAACGCTGCTGAGTCAAAACGAGCATTTGAACTTGCGAGTACTAAAATTATAGAACATAATCTAGAAATGAAGCTTGTAGATGTTGAGTATACATTTGATCGTAATAAAATCATTTTTTATTTTACAGCTGAAGGACGAGTTGACTTCAGGGATCTTGTAAAAGATTTAGCTTCGGTATTTAGAACACGTATCGAACTTCGCCAAATCGGTGTTCGTGATGAAGCAAAATTATTAGGAGGCATTGGGCCTTGTGGTCGTATGCTATGTTGCTCTACATTTTTAGGAGATTTTGAGCCAGTTTCTATAAAAATGGCTAAAGATCAAAACTTATCTTTAAATCCTTCAAAAATATCAGGACTTTGCGGACGTTTAATGTGTTGCTTAAAGTATGAGAATGATGAGTATGAAGAGGCAAAAGAAGGTATGCCAGATTTAGGTGAAGTAGCTATGACACCAGATGGCCGCGGTAAAGTTGTAGGTTTAAATGTGCTGGAAAGACTTATTCAAGTATATTTACAAGAGCAGGAGCGCACAGTTGAGTATACACTAGAAGAACTGCTAGCATGCGAAAAAAATCTTATATAAGATAGAGAATTTAACGAGGTGGCTTGGGTGAAGGACCGTAATTTCTTAGATACCGTTATGGAGTTCGAACAACAGCTCGAAGCAATGCAGGAGCAATTTAGTGCATTGAAACAATTTGTAGCGTTAATGATGGAAGAGCATAAGGCACTCGAAACAGAAAATCATCATCTTCGCACACGTCTAGAAGAACTACTTTCAAATACACACTCCGTACAAGCTGCTGAAGTAAAGAAAGAGAGTCCGCTAGATATAGGTGAAGGCTATGATAACCTAGCTCGTCTATACCAGGAAGGTTTCCATGTTTGTCATGTTCATTTTGGAAGCTCTCGAAAAGGTGAAGATTGTCTGTTTTGTCTATCATTTTTAAATAAACAAAATGTATAATAGAAGGCTGATTCCCACCACGGTGGTATCAGTCTTTTCTTTTGTAGCATAGGAGGAATTAGCATGGAAAAATGGCTAAAAGGTGATGAACGTCTAGACTATTTATTGGCTGAGAATTTACGTATTATTCAAAGTCCATCTGTCTTTTCATTCTCATTGGATGCGGTATTGCTTTCAAAGTTTGTCAGTATTCCCTCTCATAAAGGAAGTATTGTAGATTTATGCTCGGGAAATGGTGTAATCCCTCTCTTTTTAAGTGCACGAACGAAGGGGCAAATAACAGGAGTTGAGCTTCAGCCACGCCTGCTAGATATGGCAGAGAGAAGTGTCCGCTATAACCAATTAGAAAATCAAATTCAAATGATTCTTGGAGATGTAAAAGAAATACCGAAACAACTGGGCATTGAAAAATACGATGTTGTTACGTGCAATCCCCCTTATTTTTTAGCGCATGAAGCTAGTGATAAAAATCTTAGTGAGCATCATGCTATTGCACGACATGAACTCTATTTAACATTAGAAGAGGCCATTCAATCAGCAAGCAAATTATTAAAGCAAGGTGGGAAAGCAGCATTTGTACATCGACCAGGTCGATTATTAGATATAGTTACGGCAATGCGTGCAAATCGTTTAGAGCCAAAACGAATGCAGCTTATTTATCCGAAAGAAGGAAAAGAGGCCAATACATTATTAATAGAAGGAATAAAGGATGGGAAGCCTGATTTAAAAATATTACCACCATTGTATGTCTATAATGAGAATAATGAATACACAGCAGAAGTGAGAGAGATTCTTTATGGAAAAGAGCAATAGTCACTATTTTTACGTGCTAGAGTGTGTGGATCAATCACTTTACGCAGGCTATACAAATAATTTAGAAAAGCGTGTAGCTGTACATAATGCTGGCAAAGGGGCAAAATATACAAGAGCTAGAGGGCCAGTAAAGTGTATTTATAAGGAAGAATTTGAAACAAAGGAAGAGGCAATGCGCGCAGAATATGCTTTTAAGCAACTAACAAGAACTCAAAAAATAATGTATATAAGGAGGGGTGAATCGTGAAATCACAAAAAAGTACAATACACGATCAGACAGGCTGTTTATATCTTGTAGGGACACCTATCGGAAATCTAGAGGATATTAGTGTACGGGCGCTCCGTATTTTAAAAGAAGCTGATATTATTGCAGCAGAGGATACTAGAAATACAAAGAAATTATGTAACTACTTTGAAATTGACACACCTTTAATGAGTTACCATGAACATAATCTAGCTGTAGGTGGAGAAAAATTATTAACTTTTCTACAGGAAGGGAAGACCATCGCATTAGTGAGTGATGCAGGTTTACCTTGTATTTCTGATCCTGGTGCAGATATAGTTGAAAAAGCAATTGCTCAAAACTTTCCGGTTGTGCCTATACCAGGTCCAAATGCAGCAATAACTGCATTAATCGCTTCAGGATTAACACCTCAGCCATTTTTCTTTTATGGTTTTTTAAATCGTGGAAAAAAAGATCGTCGCCAACAATTAGAACAATTAAAAAAACGACAAGAAACGATTTTATTATATGAAGCACCTCATCGCTTAAAGGAAACATTAAAAGATATGGAAGCTATTCTCGGAAATCGTCGTATTGTTTTAGCACGAGAGCTGACTAAAAAATTTGAGGAATTTTTGCGTGGCACCCTAGCAGAAGCTATAGAATGGTCACAAACAGAAGAAATACGTGGTGAATTTTGTATAGTCCTTGAGGGGAATCAGGAAGTTGAAGTGGAAGATTCTGAAAAGGCTTATTGGCATACACTGTCTATTATCGAGCACGTGGATTATATCCTTCAACAAAACGATGTAAGTTCTAAAGAAGCCATTAAAGAAGTAGCCAAGGAACGACAACTAGCGAAGAGAGATGTCTATAACGAATATCATAATCAATGACGATTAAGAGTTACCTTAGGGTAGCTCTTAATTTTTTGGATTGAATACAAATGTAAATAATAGTAACCTTACATATAAAGGTCTGACATGGACATTTTAAGGGGTTCACAATTTGGGTATAGTAGATAGTATACGTTTATATTAAAAACACCTAAATCACTGTCTTGATTTAGGTGTGTAAGCATTATTTTTTTAAGTTTGATTGAATTTCTTTTACTAACATTTCAGCGCCTTCTGGACTTAAAATTAATTTGCCTCCAACTAGACGGAAGTTATCATCTGAAACTTCGCCAGTAACAGCACATGTCATATTAGGCATATATTTTTTTAAGATGATTTTATCATCATCCACATAGATTTCTAAAGCATCCTTTTCAGCGATACCTAGTGTACGGCGTAATTCGATAGGTATTACTACACGACCTAACTCATCGACTTTACGAACAATTCCTGTTGATTTCATAATAGTTTTCCTCCTAATTTATAAAAGTTATATTGGCATTTCGTCAAATTTCGACATCATTTCTTTGTCTGATAGTTATCATACCAAGTAATGCCATAAACGTCAATTAATTAATGCACTAATATTATGGTTTTTTAAAAATTTTTTTGAGAAGAATGCTGTTTTTTCTGTTTTTTTAAAAGGTTTTTAATAAATATTTTTGATTATAGTATAAAAGGTTCTTATTTAAGTCAGTAAATGGATTAAATATATTATTCGACAATTTTCGCAAATAATAAACTTTCATTGAAACGAATTTCGGACTTCGTTAGAATAGAAAGTATATTGTAAAACAATGGAGGCAGTTCTTGTGAGTGAACAAAAGAAAACATTCTATATAACAACACCCATTTACTATCCAAGTGGGAAGTTTCATATTGGTACGGCATATACAACAGTTGCATCAGATGCGATAGCACGTTATAAACGTTTACGTGGTTATGATGTTCGTTTTTTGACAGGTATGGACGAGCATGGACAAAAAATTCAAGAGAAGGCAGCAGAAGCGGGCAAACATCCTCAGGATTATGTCAATGAAATTGCAGAGGCTGCGAAAAAGCTTTGGGCGTTAATGGATATTTCTTACGATGATTTTATTCAAACAACGCAAGAACGACATACAAAAGCTGTCGAAAAGATTTTCCAAAAGTTTTTAGATAATGGAGATATATATAAAGGTGAGTATGAAGGCTGGTATTGTACGCCTTGTGAATCATTCTTTACAGAGACTCAACTAGTTGATGGCAATTGTCCAGACTGTGGTCGCCCCGTCCATAAAGTAAAAGAGGAATCGTACTTCTTTAATATGAAGAAATACGCGGATCGTTTATTATCTTATTATGAGGAAAACCTTGGGTTTATTGAACCGGAGTCTCGAAAAAATGAAATGATTAATAACTTTATTAAACCGGGGTTAGAAGATTTATCAGTATCGAGAACTTCCTTTGACTGGGGTATTAAAGTACCTGGGGATCCCAAACATGTTATCTATGTATGGGTAGATGCATTAACGAATTATATTACATCATTAGGATATCTTTCAGATGATGAAACATTATTCAACAAATATTGGCCAGCAGATGTGCATGTAGTAGGGAAAGATATCGTTCGCTTCCATACAATATATTGGCCAATTTTCTTAATGGCTTTAGATTTACCATTACCGAAAAAGGTTTTTGCACACGGCTTTATTATGATGAAAGACGGGAAAATGTCTAAATCAAAAGGTAATGTCATTTATCCAGAAATGTTAATCGAACGTTATGGCCTTGATGCGACTCGTTATTTCCTTTTACGCGAATTACCTTTTGGTTCAGATGGAGTATTCTCTCCAGAATCATTTATTGAACGCACAAACTTTGATCTTGCAAATGATTTAGGTAATTTATTAAACCGTACTATTTCCATGATTAACAAATATTACGATGGCATAATTCCTTCAGAGAATCTTCAATCGACAGAATTTGATGCAGCATTAAAAGAGCAGGCTGAGTCGGTACGTATTAAATATGAAGAAAGTATGGAAAAAATGCAATTCAGTGTGGTATTGGCAGACTTATGGACATTAGTATCACGCACGAATAAGTATATAGATGAAACACAACCATGGGTATTAGCAAAAGAAGAAGCGGATAAACCAAAATTAGGTTCAGTAATGCGAAATTTGGCAGAAAGCTTACATCAAATTGCTGTCATGTTACAACCATTTATGACAACAATACCTAAACGTATGATGGAACAGCTTGGTTTGGATGACAAATTCTTAGCATGGGATACAATTGAAACATTCGGCAATACTATTCCAGCAAACATTAAAGTGGTAGAAAAAGGGATACCTATTTTCCCTCGTTTGGAAAATGAAGTTGAAATTGCTTATATCCGTGAAGAAATGCGTGGTTCAGTAAAAACTTCACAAGAAGAAGAAGTTAAAAGTGAGACAAAGAGTGATGGGAACCCAGAAATTCCTGAAATTACTATTGATGATTTCATGAAAATTGATTTGCGTGTTGCGACTGTAACCGCATGTGAAACGGTGCCTAAAGCTGATAAATTATTAAAGCTTCAAGTCGACCTAGGATACGAGCAACGCCAAGTAGTTTCAGGCATTGCAAAATTCTATTCTCCAGATGAATTAGTTGGTCAAAAAGTGATTGTCGTAGCAAACTTAAAACCAGTTAAATTACGTGGTGAATTATCACAAGGTATGATCCTAGCTGGGGAAAAAGATGGGATTTTAAAATTAGCATCTGTAGATTCAAAACTTGAAAATGGTGCAAAAGTAAAGTAACAAACGAAGAATGGCCTGCTGAATAGATATTATTCAGCAGGCTTTTCAAATCTGCTAGTAGAATTAGTCTTATTGTTATTTTGAAATAATTTATATACTGTAAAATTAATGGATTTTTAGGTATATAGGACCAACTCGAGCTTTGTCGATTAAGTGGATTGTCACAAACTCGAATCGTTTGTAACAAATTTGTAATGCTTACGAAAAATATGAAATAATAAATTTTAATAAAATCTATGTTAGGAGAATGAAGATGTTTATTGATACACATGTACATTTAAACGCAGATCAATACGAGGAAGACCTTCAAGATGTAATCAATAGAGCTTTAGAAGCTAAAGTAGAAAAAATGGTGGTTATAGGTTTTGATCGTAAAACCATTGAAAGAACTATGGAGCTAATAGAGCAATATGATTTTGTTTACGGTGTTATTGGATGGCATCCGGTCGACGCCATTGATTGCACGCAGGAAGATTTAGAGTGGATTGAGGAATTAGCAGCACATCCAAAAATAGTCGGTATTGGTGAAACTGGGTTGGACTACTATTGGGATAAATCACCAAAGGATGTTCAGCAGGCACTTTTCCGCAAACAAATACAGTTAGCGCAAAAGATTGATTTACCAATTATCATTCATAATAGGGATGCAACAGGGGATGTTGTAAATATTTTACGTGAAGAAAATGCAGCATCTGTAGGGGGTGTTATGCACTGCTTTAGTGGGAGTGTAGAGACAGCACGTGAATGTATTGCTATGAATTTTATGATTAGTCTTGGGGGACCTGTGACATTCAAAAATGCACGTTTGCCAAAAGAAGTGGCTACGGATATCCCTCTTGAGCACTTAATGATTGAAACTGATGCCCCTTATTTAGCGCCACATCCTTACCGTGGAAAGCGCAATGAACCCGCTTTTGTGCCATTAGTGGCGGAAGAAATTGCACGTTTGAAAGGGTTGACAATCGAGGAAATTGCACAAGCAACTACCGACAATGCGAAAAAATTTTTTGGGATTGACAGTTAACTAGCTAAGATGCCTCCAATACAGGGTTTACGGTTGGCAAAAACAAAGAAGTCAATTTTCAAAGAAATACTTTCGGGTTGACAGTGTCAAAACTAGTCCGTATAATCCAACCTTGTATTAAGGAGGCGTTTTTTCATGTCAAATAATTCCATGAAAAACTTGTTCTTAGGATCATTGAGGAGTAAGCAAACAGTGATAAGAATTATTTCACTTGTCCTGTTTGTATCTGTAATCTCTTTCGTGCTTTATCAAGGTACGAAAAAAGCCGTAAAGCTTGAAGCAAATGGAGAAACAATCGAAGTATCCACACATGCCAAAACTGTAGAACAATTATTACAAGATCAAAATATAGATGTAGCAGCGCATGATAAAATATCACCCTCTCTGAACACCAAAATTGTTAATGGCTTAGCAATTCAATGGGAACAGGCAAAAGAAGTAACAATTTCAGTTGATGGAAATCAGTCAAAAGTATGGACAACTGAAACACTAGTGAAAGACATTTTGAAGGAAGCGAATATTAAAGTATCTGAACATGACTCTTTAGCACAAGGTCTAGATACTGAGCTAGGCGCAGAAAACAAAATCGATATTCAAAGAGCGTTTCAATTAACGCTTGTCGATGGCGTAAACAAAAGACAAGTATGGTCCACTTCGACTACGGTCGCTAACTTTTTAAAACAACAAGGAATTCAGTTAAATGAATTCGATCGTGTCGAAAATAACCTGGAGGACGTTCTTACTCCGGCGAGTAAAATCACAGTAGTTCGCGTAGAAAAGGTTATCGATGTAGTGGAAGACTCTTTAGATTTCGCAGTTGAAAAGAAGCAAGATGCTTCATTGCAAAAGGGGAAAGAAAAGGTAGTAGCAACAGGACAGAAGGGTTCTGTTTCTCGTACGTATGAAGTTGTCAAAGAAAATGGGAAGGTTGTAGCAAAGAATCTACAATCTGAGGCAGTTTTAAAAGAGCCGAAAAAGCAAGTAGTTGCAGTCGGAACTAAAACTGTAGTTGCAAGTGCAGCGACTGTATCGCGTGGTTCAGCAGAGCCATCAAGCGGTAAAGAGTTCTATGTAACAGCAACAGCCTATACGCCATATTGCAACGGTTGCTCAGGTACATCGGCAACTGGTATAAACTTGCGTTCAAATTCCAACTTGAAGGTTGTAGCAGTAGACCCTTCTGTTATTAAGCTAGGCTCAAAAGTTTGGGTTGAAGGGTATGGTACAGCTATTGCTGGAGATACTGGTGGCGCAATTAAGGGTAATAAGATCGATATACTTGTACAAACAGATACCCAAGCACGCAACTGGGGACGTAAGAAAGTGCGTATTAAAGTATTAAATTAAAAAAATTGTAAAATAAATCAAAATGTTTTTCACTAAGGGCTTTCCTGTTTTGACTGGCAGGAAAGCTTCTTTTTTTATTTTTAGCGGCCAAGCAATAGTATATGTATAGGTACGTATAAGTCTTGTATTCCTGTACAAACAGTATCATGCAGTTGTAAAATGGTCAGAAGATAAGGTAGAAAAGAGGAGCCTTTTTGCAAATAAAAGAAATTATCGTGGTTGAAGGAAAAGATGATACGACAGCTATTAAGCGTGCCGTACAAGCAGATACTATAGAAACAAATGGATCTGCTATATCTGAAGAGACGTTGAAACGAATTCAGCATGCGCAGGAGAAGCGTGGAGTTATTGTATTTACCGATCCTGATTATCCAGGACGCCGCATACGTGCCATTATTGAGGAGCGCGTTCAAGGGGTCAAGCACGCTTTTTTACCGAAAGCAAAGACAATTGCGAAGAATGGCAAGGGATTAGGGATTGAGCATGCAGCAGACGACGATATTCGTGAAGCGCTACGACTTGTCTATACCCCCAATTTTGATGTACCAAAAGAAGATGATATAACACTAGAGGATTTAATGACAGCTCGTTTAATTGGTCATCCGCAGGCAAAGCATCGTCGTGATCGTCTTGGTGAATTATTAAATATAGGTGCTACAAATGGTAAGCAGCTCCATAAAAGATTGAAAATGTTTCAAATTACAGAAAAACAATTTGGTGCCGCAGTTGCACAGCTAGATCAGGAGGAAAATGATGCATAAGGATATTGCAACACCAATTCGAACGCAGGAAATTTTAAAAAAATACGGATTCTCATTTAAAAAAAGCTTAGGACAGAACTTTTTGATTGATCCAAATATATTAAGAAATATAGTTAGTCATGCCGACTTAACAGAAAATAGTGGGGCGATTGAAGTTGGCCCAGGCATTGGGGCATTAACCGAACATTTAGCGAGAAGTGCTAAAAAGGTCGTTTCCTTTGAAATTGACCAACGACTATTACCTGTATTAGAGGATACACTTAGCCCCTACAATAATGTGTCTATTGTCCACTCTGACATTCTAAAGGCTGATGTTGCTAAAGTGATTGCAGAGGAAATGCCAGGAATTGAAGATATAATGGTTGTGGCCAATTTACCGTATTACGTAACTACACCAATTTTAATGAAATTATTGAATGATCGATTACCAATTCGTGGCTTTGTTGTCATGATGCAAAAAGAAGTGGCAGATCGTATAACAGCTAAACCAGGGACAAAGGAATATGGTTCATTGTCGATTGCCATCCAGTATTACGTAAAGGCAGAAATTGCTATGACAGTCCCTAAGACGGTTTTCATGCCACAGCCTAACGTCGACTCAGCAGTCATTCGCCTTATTAAGTACGATGAGCCTCCAGTAAAGGTTATTAATGAGGATTTCCTTTTTGTCGTGACGCGTGCCTCTTTCGTACAGCGTAGAAAAACGATATATAATAACCTACAATCTGGTTTGCCGAATGGTAAAGCACAAAAGGACTTCATTCTAGAGGCTTTAACTGCTGCTAGTATCGAACCAACCCGTCGTGGTGAAACTTTAACGATTCAAGAGTTTGGAAAATTAGCCGATGCGCTATATCCTGTATTTGCAAAGTAAAAAATTTTGTTAACATTTTTTCTTAGATGTAAAAAAATATATGTTTTTTATAAAAAATAAGTTGACAAGATTTATGAGGTGCTGATAAAATATTATATTTTGTTGACATTTTTGGGCGATTCGCTTATACTAGTTATTAGTGAGGTGTAAGCGAAAATGCCAAAAACTTTAGCGGACATTAAAAAGTCGTTGGATTGTCATTTGGGTAAACGTTTGCAATTAAAAGCAAACGGTGGTCGCAAGAAAACGGTTGAGTGTGCAGGGATATTACGCGAGACATATCGCGCCATCTTTGTAGTTGAACTTGACCAAGAAGACAATACGTGTAAGCGCGTATCGTATAGTTACACAGATATTTTAACTGAAGCAGTAGAGATTACATTTTTAGACGAAGCAAAGGCTGCTGTCGCAAAATAGTTTCTAGTACTTATTTCTATATTTTTGAAACACTCATGTATGTTAAAAACTACATGAGTGTTTTGCGTTTTCCCGGGGCATACTAATGTGGTCAGTTGTTAAAGGAGGAGTTTATATGCCTAGAAAGGGTATCATGTCACCTCGATTAAAAGAAGAGATCGCAAAAGAACTTGGATTTTATGATGTTGTGCAAAAGGAAGGCTGGGGCGGCATAAAAGCTCGAGATGCTGGTAATATGGTCAAACGTGCCATTGAAATGGCTGAACGAGCAAGTAATGAGCAAGAGCGTAAGTAGACTATTTCTAATAAAATAGACGACTTATTAAGTTTCATTCAGTAAGGATGAAAATCCTTACTGACACAACAAATACAGCTGACGAGAGAGAACCGTTACTCCGAACAGGGTATACGGTTCTTTTTTTCCATTTTCGTAATCTCAGTATGGTAAAATAAAATGAATAATCTTGTGCGAAAAAGGAATTGTTTATATGTGTTGCTATAAGGGAGGAAGAAAAATGCTTTATGTAAAGGCGCCTGCAAAAATTAATTTAACTTTAGATGTACTTTATAAAAGACCTGATAATTTTCACGAAGTAGAGATGGTTATGACAACCGTCGATTTAGCTGATCGTATCAGTCTTGAATCTCGAGAAGATGGTGTGATCCAAATAATTTCAACGGATAATTTTGTACCGAACGATCATCGTAATTTTGCTTATCAGGCAGCGCGTCTCATTAAAGATACATATGGCATTAAACAAGGTGTATCCATTACTATTGAAAAAGAAATCCCTATTGCTGCCGGCCTTGCTGGAGGTAGTAGTGATGCAGCTGCTACACTTAAGGGCCTTAATGAACTTTGGAATTTAGGGTTATCGATAGATGAATTGGCTGAACTAGGTGCTAAAATAGGTTCAGATGTATCATTTTGTGTCTATGGTGGCACAGCACTTGCCACAGGACGCGGAGAAATAATAAAGGAAATCCCTGCCCCGCCTAACTGCTGGGTAGTATTAGCAAAACCTAAAATCGGCGTATCCACTGCTGAAGTATATGGTGGTCTCAAAGTTAAAGGACTGGAGCATCCCAATACGAAGCAGATGATAAAGGCTATTGAAACGAAGGATTATGAGCTATTATGTTCTTCATTAGGAAATGTTTTGGAAACTGTAACATTTAAGCTACATCCAGAGGTCGTCATGTTAAAGGAACAAATGAAACGCTTTGGAGCAGATGCTACGTTAATGAGCGGAAGCGGTCCGACTGTTTTTGGGCTAGTGGATAGTGAAGCTCGTGTCAGTCGTATTTATAATGGTTTACGTGGGTTTTGTGAGGAAGTTTATGCAGTAAGAATATTAGGTGAGCGAAATACGCTTGCTTAGAAACGCAAATTTGTGTTAATTTTACCTATAAATATTCGTGTATAGGAGAGGGTCGCATGAAATGGAAACGTAGTGAACGACTAGTTGATATGACGTACTATTTACTAGAACATCCACATCAGCTGATCCCGCTAACTTATTTTTCAGAACTATATCAATCTGCGAAGTCATCCATTAGTGAGGATTTAACGATTGTAAAAGAAACTTTCGAAGAAAAAGGAATCGGGTTATTGATGACAGTGCCGGGTGCTGCAGGAGGAGTGAAATATATTCCTAAAATGTCCGAGCCAGAGGTGCGTTCAGTTATTCAGGATTTAAAGGCAGAGCTGGAGCATTCAGATCGCTTATTGCCTGGTGGTTACTTGTTTATGACAGATTTACTAGGGAACCCAGATTTAATTAACCGCGTAGGGAAGGTTTTTGCTTCTGCTTTTGCAGATCAACAGATCGATGTCATAATGACAGTAGCAACGAAGGGTATATCTATAGCACATGCTATTGCTAGACATTTAAATGTGCCAGTAGTTGTTGTGCGAAGAGATAGTAAGGTAACAGAAGGTTCTACAGTAAGTATTAATTATGTGTCTGGTTCTTCCAGAAGAATTCAGACAATGGTATTATCAAAAAGAAGCATGAAGAGCGGACAACGTGTCTTGATTACCGATGATTTTATGAAAGTTGGCGGTACTATGAATGGCATGAAAAATTTATTAGAAGAATTTGATTGTAAATTAGCTGGCATTGCAGTTCTTGTTGAGGCTGAACATGCGGACGAAACGTTAGTAGACGATTACTATTCACTTGTAAAGCTTCATGAAGTGAATGAAAAAGATCGAACAATTGCATTAAGTGAAGGTAACTATTTTTCTAAAAGGGGACATGACAAATGAAAGTAGTAGCAACATCAAATGCACCAGCAGCAATTGGACCATATTCACAAGGGATTATTGTGAATGGTATATTTTATAGCTCAGGACAAATTCCATTAACAGCTACAGGTGAATTAGTGGAAGGCGATATTACTGTGCAAACAAATCAGGTATTCGCCAATGTAAAAGCAGTATTAGAGGCAGCGGGATCATCTTTAGAAAATGTTGTAAAGACTACAGTGTTTATGAAGGATATGAACGACTTTGTCGCAATGAATGAAGTCTATGCAAGCCACTTTGGGGAGCATAAGCCTGCACGTTCTGCTGTAGAGGTAGCTCGACTTCCTAAAGACGTAAAAGTAGAAATCGAAGTTATTGCTATTGTTAAATAAAGAATCGATTAATGAAGCCCACTATTAAGAGCATTCGTTCTGTTTAGGGGGCTTTTTTTATTGTTGACAAACAATTGTCAAAAATTCCGTAAATAAGAAAAAATATTATTCTCGAAAGTATTCAAATTTTTTAGAAAATTTGATAGACTATAAAAAGGAAAATATTCGGTAATTAAGAATATGATAATTTTATTTAGGCATCTAAGAGAGAGGTGGTGAGAAAATGGAAGTTACTGATGTGAGATTACGTCGGGTACAGACGGATGGTCGCATGCGTGCGATTGCTTCCATTACACTTGACAATGAGTTTGTTGTTCACGATATTCGTGTAATTGATGGAAATACTGGATTGTTCGTAGCAATGCCAAGTAAACGAACACCAGATGGCGAATTTAGGGATATCGCTCATCCAATCAATTCGGACACTCGTAATAAAATTCAAGAGATTATTTTAAACGCCTATCACAACTCTAGTGAATTAGAAGAAACGGGCGAAGAAGTAGAATTAGAGGGCATTGGTGTATAGTTAAAAGGTAATAACTAACTATTCAAGAAGTAGTTACAATTTAAAGTTGATTTTATTAGTCAAAAATTTTAAGAACTCTTCAAATTTGAAGAGTTCTTTTTATTTTGATAAAAAGAGAAAACCAGCAGTTTTAGGATATACTTTATGACATTCGAGCAGAAGGTGCAGTGGTTTTTGGAATTCATCTTTTTGTCAACTCTACATGCCTTGAAAATAGATGAATTATGCTATATAGTCATAAGAGAAAATGAGCGTATTGGAGGACTTACAGATGAGCAATATTTTTGCTGTCATTTTGGCTGCAGGTCAAGGTACACGTATGAAGTCCAAATTATATAAAGTGCTCCATCCAGTTTGTGGGAAACCGATGGTACAACATGTGGTGGATCATATTCAAACGTTAGATGTGAATCGCATTGTAACGGTTGTTGGACACGGTGCAGAAAAAGTGCAACATCAGCTGGGAGATAAAAGTGAGTATGTTCTTCAAGCCGAACAGTTAGGGACAGCACATGCTGTTCAACAAGCTGAGGGAATTCTAGGGAATGAAGAAGGAACAACTTTAGTTGTTTGTGGTGACACACCGCTAATTCGTCCCGAAACTATGCAGGCTCTATTTGAGCATCATCAGGCAAAGAATGCTAAAGCAACAATTTTAACTGCCATTGCGGAAAATCCAACTGGCTATGGTCGTATTTTACGTAGCGAGAACGGGCAAGTAGAGCAAATTGTTGAACAAAAGGATGCTTCAGCAGCACAGCAATTAGTAAAAGAAATAAACACGGGCACATATTGCTTTGATAACAAGTTGTTATTTGAAACATTAAAATTAGTGAAAAATGACAACGCTCAAGGTGAATACTATTTACCAGATGTTATTGAAATTCTACAAAAGCAAGGTGATATTGTAGAAGCATATGTGACAGATGATTTTGAAGAAACGCTTGGTGTCAATGACCGTGTTGCTTTATCACAGGCAGAGACATTAATGCGTGCGAGAATTAATGAAAAGCATATGCGTAACGGTGTGACAATTATTCACCCTGAAACGACATATATTAGCGCGGAATCTGTTATTGGAAGTGATACTGTCATTCAACCTGGTTGTATGATAGAAGGAGCCACTGTAATCGGAGAAGATTGCAATATTGGCCCAAATACTCAAATTGCAGATAGCCGAATTGGAGATCGTACAACGGTGCATTCTTCAGTTGTGCGTGAAAGCGCTATTGCGGAAGATGTAGCCGTTGGACCATTTGCTCATATTCGACCACTTTCAGACATCGGTAGCCATGTGAAAATTGGTAACTTTGTAGAAGTGAAGAAAAGCAAGCTAGGTAATGACACAAAAGTATCGCATTTAAGCTATATTGGTGACGCTGAAATTGGCAGTAACGTCAATGTTGGCTGCGGTTCCATTACAGTTAACTATGATGGAAAAAATAAGTACAAAACAATTATTGAAGATGATGTATTTGTAGGATGTAATACTAACTTAGTAGCGCCAGTGAAAGTTGGAAAAGGTTCATTTATTGCAGCAGGTTCTACAATTACAAAAGAAGTACCTGAAGATGCACTTGCAATTGCTCGTGCAAGACAAGAAAACAAACCTAATTATGTAAGCAAATTAAATTTAAAATAATTATCAACTAAACAGGAGGCCATCATGCCGTATCATTATGCAAACTCACAATTAAAAATATTTTCTCTAAATTCAAATAACCCGTTAGCTCAAGAAATTGCGCAAGAAATGGGTGTAGAATTAGGGAAATCTTCTGTTAAGCACTTCAGCGATGGAGAAGTTCAAATTAGCATTGAAGAAAGTATTCGTGGTTGTGATGTGTTTATCGTGCAGTCAACTTCTGCACCAGTAAACGAACATTTAATGGAGCTTTTAATTATGGTAGATGCAGTTAAACGTGCATCTGCTCGTACAGTAAACGTCGTAATGCCTTATTATGGTTATGCACGCCAAGATCGTAAAGCAAAAGCGCGCGAACCAATTACAGCTAAATTAGTGGCAAACCTACTTGAAACAGCTGGTGCAACACGAGTGATCGTATTAGATTTACATGCACCTCAAATTCAAGGTTTCTTCGATATCTTAATCGACCACTTAATGGCAGTACCGTTATTATCAGATTACTTTAAATCTAAAGGTATTCCAGAAGATCAAATCGTTGTTGTTTCACCAGACCATGGTGGGGTAACACGTGCTCGTAAAATGGCGGAACGTTTAAAAGCACCAATTGCAATTATTGACAAGCGACGTCCAAAACCAAATGTTGCGGAAGTTATGAACATTGTGGGTAATGTTGATGGTAAAGTGGCAATCTTGATTGATGATATTATTGACACTGCAGGTACAATTACGATCGGTGCAGATGCATTACGTGCAGCCGGTGCAAAAGAAGTTTATGCTTGCTGTTCTCACCCTGTACTATCTGGGCCAGCAATTGAGCGTATCGAAAACTCTTCTATTAAAGAATTAGTGGTGACAAATACAATTCAGCTTGCGGATGATAAAAAATCTCCAAAAATTACAGAGCTTTCTGTAGCTAAATTAATGGCTGATGCAATTTCTCGCGTGTACGAAAACAAATCTGTAAGTACTCTATTCGATTAATTATAAAGATGTTGTATAAAGGGCAAATCTATCTTTTTAGATGGATTTGTCCTTTTTCTTTTTATTTAATCAAGGGAAAGAGTATATTATGTGTGAATCTCCTAATAAAGGGGTATAATAGTAAATGTGTCTTCATAATATTTACACTACTTTAAAAAATAGAGGTAAATATTATTATAGCCTTAAACAAGATAGTCACTAAAATGCTGAGTGGCTGATTGTTGATAAGGCGTAAATAATTTTCTTGGAAGGGGAATAAAGAGATATGAGTACAGTATTAAGTGTTACAAAGCGCGAAACTGGGCATCGTTCGACATTAACCCAACTTAGAAAAGGGGGAGCCATTCCTGCAGTTATTTACGGCTATAAGTTAGATTCAACCCCAATTTCTATTTCTGCAAAAGAATTTAAGAAATCCATTCAAAAAAATGGGCAAAACAGTGTGTTTTCACTAGATTTAGAGGGGAAAAAAGTGAATGTAGTTGTATCAGAAGTACAGCAATGTTCATTAAAAGATGAAGTTAATCATGTAGACTTTTTAGCGATTAATATGGCGGAGGAATTAGAGGTCGATGTGCCAATTAAATTAGTTGGTCAGTCAGTTGGAGTGAGTGAGGGCGGCATTTTAATGCAGCCTAACTTAGAATTAAAAGTGAAGGTGAAACCAGCTGAACTACCTGATTCCATTGAAGTTGATATTTCATCACTGAAAGTAGGGGAATCCCTGACTGTGGCAGAGATTCGAAATCAAACGCCTGTAGAAGTTATTAGTGAAGATGATTATCTATTAGTAACGATTGTTGCTCCTGTTTCGGCAGAGCAAGAAGAAGTTACTGCTAGCGTAGAAGAAGAGCAAATGTAAAATAAATTATTTATCTGGCTAGTAAGAAAGCTAAAAACTTTCTTGCTAGCTTTTTTTGTAGCGTTAAAATGGCATTTAGCAATTGTTCAAAATGCTTTCTAGTCCTGTGGTATGGTAAAATAATGACTATTAGATTTGAAAGAAGAGAGGTACTTATGAAAATTATCGTTGGTTTAGGAAACCCGGGTAAACCGTATGAGCACACTAGACATAATATTGGTTTTGATGTAATTGATGCGTTAGCAGAAAAATGGGGGGCACCTTTAACAAATTCAAAATTTAATGGTATGTACACAACTGTTCATCGACCTGAGGGGAAGGTTCTACTTGTTAAGCCTTTAACATATATGAATTTATCAGGGGAATGTGTAGGTCCCTTAATGGATTATTTTGATATTGATGTGGAAGATCTAATTGTTATATACGATGATCTAGATTTGGAAACTGGAAAATTACGCTTGCGCCAAAAAGGAAGTGCGGGTGGCCATAATGGCATTAAATCCTTAATTCAACATTTAGGTACGCAGGAATTTAATCGAATCCGAGTAGGCATTAGTCGTCCACCAGCTGGCATGAAGGTTGCAGACTATGTATTAGCAAAGTTTTCAAAGGAAGATCAGGTTTATATGAAAGAAGCCATTGAAAAGTCTGTAAATGCTGTAGAAGTATCTCTTTCAAAGCCATTTCTTGATGTGATGAATCATTTTAACAAGTAAAGTCGTGAATTTAGTTGAAATTTTTGGATACAGAAGTCTAAGTTAAACTCATGCTTATATGGATAAGTCTTGCCTATAAGCAAGAATTAATTCTCCCATTTTTACGTTCATACATTACTGAAGACACGAAGATAGTGCATAATCTAATTTATAAATGTCTATACTTTAAGTAGAAAGTTGCTTAAAGGAGGATGATTTGGAGATGTCAGTTCGCTATCGATGTCGGCATTGTGAAGTAGAAATAGGGACACTACCATTTGATGCAGATGATACAATTCGAAAACTACATATTTTCGAATTGGGAGAAGCCGATGATTATGTTGAGAAAGATCAGCATGGTCATACGACTGTACACTGTATTTGTGAGCAATGTGAGGATTCGCTGAGACAATATCCAGATTATCATGCACTCAATAAATGGATTCAATAATTGGAAGGATGCTTTGACACACTTCATGTGTGTTCAAGGCTTTTTCCATTTTGTAAAATGGCTAATAAATATATACAAACTAGCACTAGAATGCTAGTAATGACAAATAGAATTTTTTGCTGAAAGGAGCTTTTGACTGTGGAAGTTTTACGACAGCTTGTGTCGAGGGATAAACATATTACATCATTTTTACAGGAGATTCAGAGCGGTCAAACTGCATCACAGCTTATTACAGGTTTAACTGGAAGCGCACGTCCCGTTATGGTCGATGCGTTATTTGAATATGTAAAGAAGCCGATATACATTGTGTCTCCTAATCTACTGCAGGCACAAAGAATGGTGGATGAGCTTGCTGGGCTATTAGGTGAAGAAAATGTGCACTATTACCCAGCGGACGAATTTATTGCTGCAGACCTTTCTGTGGCCTCTCCAGAATTACGAGCGGAGAGAATCGCCACGCTTGATTGCTTAGCCAGGGGGGAGAAGGCTGTTTACGTGATCCCTGTTGCAGGTTTAAGGAAGATCATGCAGCCGAAGGAACATTGGCTACACTATTTTTTACAAACAACTGTGGGCGATGAAATTGAAGTAGATGCATGGCTACAAACATTAGTTGAAATGGGCTATGTCCGAAATTCCATGGTGACTACACCTGGCGAATTTGCCTTACGTGGAGGCATACTTGATATTTATCCACCGTATTTAGAATCACCTATTCGGATTGAATTATTTGATACAGAAGTAGATTCTATAAGAACATTTTCGGCAGATGACCAACGTTCTATTGATAAATTACAAAAAATTCGTATACTTCCTGCTTCTGAGGTTATTCTGACAAAATCAGAAAGACAGAACTTGGCAGATCGTTTAGAAAAAGCCTTAGCCGCAAGTTTAAAGAAAGTTAAAAAGCAGGAAACAAAAGAACTCCTTTATCAGCATATTCAGTATGATATTGAATTGCTACAACAAGGAAATCTTCCTGACTATGTCAATAAATATGGGTCATTACTATATGATAAAACGGCTTTTTTAGGCGACTATTTTGCGCAAGATGGAATTGTTCTATTTGATGAGCTTGGACGTATTCAAGAAGTTATGGATGCTTGGGAACGTGAAGAAGAGGAATGGTTTTTATCTTTAATTGAAGAAGGGAAAATGGTTCATGATGTTAAACCCGCCTTCACATTAAAGGAAATAGTGGCAATGTTGTCGCAACAAAAGCTGTCCTTTTCATTATTTTCACGTACATTTTCGGGAATAATGTTTAATAAGACGACTAACTTTTCTTGCAAGCCAATGCAACAATTTCACGGACAAATGGCATTGCTACAAAGTGAGATTGAACGCTGGCTACTTGGCAAATTTACAGTACTCATCGTAGCTAGAGATAAAGAGCGTGTGAAACGTGTTCAGCAAATGCTAGAAGAGTATGATATCCATGCAGCTATAGGTGAGCCTACAGATGCTGGAATTTATATTGTCGATGGAGTATTGTCGAGTGGTTTCGAATTACCGCTCCAACGTTTGGCCATTGTAACAGAGGATGAACTATTTAAGCAGCAGGCTAAGAAAAAAGCACGTACGCAAAAAATGACGAATGCTGAACGCATTAAAAGCTATACGGAAATTAAACCTGGTGATTATGTTGTTCATGTTCACCACGGAATAGGGAAATATATTGGTGTAGAAACATTAGAGGTAAATGGAACACATAAGGATTACTTGCATATTCGATATCGTGCAGACGATAAATTATATGTACCTGTCGAGCAAATAGACTTAATCCAAAAGTATGTGGCATCAGAGGACCGAGAACCGAAGCTACATAAATTAGGTGGCGCAGAGTGGAAAAAAGCTAAAGCTAAGGTATCATCAGCTGTACAGGATATTGCAGATGATTTAATTAAGCTTTATGCGAAGCGAGAAGCTGAAAAGGGGCATGCTTTTACACCTGATAATGATGATCAGCGTAACTTCGAGGCAATGTTCGCCTATGAAGAAACCGAGGATCAGCTACGTTCTATTGTTGAAGTAAAAAGAGATATGGAACGTGAACGTCCTATGGATCGCCTAGTTTGCGGTGACGTAGGCTATGGTAAAACAGAAGTGGCTATTCGTGCCGCATTTAAAGCTATTCAAGATGGCAAACAGGTTGCCTTCCTTGTTCCTACAACCATTTTAGCTCAGCAACATTATGAGACCATTCGTGAACGCTTTCAGGACTTTGCTATTAATGTAGGGTTGCTATCACGCTTCAGGTCAAAGAAAGAGCAAACAGCTACATTAAAAGGGTTAAAAGAAGGGCAAGTCGATATTGTTATCGGAACACACAGAATCTTATCGAAGGATTTATTATTCCAAGACCTTGGCTTATTAATTGTTGATGAAGAACAACGTTTCGGGGTAACGCATAAAGAAAAAATTAAGCAGTTAAAAACAAATGTCGATGTGTTAACGTTAACAGCCACCCCTATTCCGAGAACACTCCATATGTCAATGGTAGGGGTCCGAGATTTGTCTGTTATTGAAACACCACCAGCCAATCGATTCCCGGTTCAAACATATGTGATGGAACATAGTGGGGCACTAGTTCGAGAGGCAATCGAAAGAGAGATGGCACGTGGCGGACAAGTGTTTTACTTATATAACCGAGTAGAAGATATGGCTAGAAAAGTTGAGGAAATTCAAGTGCTCGTTCCAGAGGCACGAATAGGTCATGCACATGGGAAAATGTCAGAGTCTGAATTAGAATCAGTCATATTATCCTTTTTAGAAGGAGACTATGATGTACTTGTGACAACGACTATTATTGAGACCGGTGTAGATATTCCCAATGTTAATACTTTAATTGTCCACGATGCTGATCGAATGGGCTTAGCTCAGCTTTATCAATTGCGTGGACGCGTTGGGCGCTCTAACCGGGTAGCCTATGCCTATTTTATGTACCAGCGTGATAAAGTATTGACAGATGTTGCTGAGCAAAGATTGCAGGCTATTAAAGAATTTACGGAGCTGGGTTCAGGCTTTAAAATTGCTATGAGAGATTTATCTATTCGAGGCGCCGGAAATTTACTTGGAGCGCAACAGCATGGCTTTATTGATTCAGTTGGTTTTGATTTATATTCACAGATGCTCCAAGAGGCAATTGAAGAGCGTCAAACAGGTGTGAAAAAAGAAGAAAAACCTGAGATTGAAATTTTATTAAGTGTCGATGCGTATATCCCTGATGCGTATATCCCTGATGGATACCAAAAAATTCAAATGTATAAACGCATTAAAGCGATGGATCAGGTGGAGGAGTATGGTGAAATCATGGAGGAATTAGAAGATCGATTTGGTGATCTTCCAATTGAAACAGAGCGTCTACTTCGTGTAGCACGAATGAAAGTATGGGGATTAGGTGCGGGAGTAGTCTCTGTAAAGGATAAGCAGAAACTTATTACAATTATGCTATCCGAACAGGGAACAGCAAATGTTGATGGTAGTAAAATTATTGAAGAGTCTATGAAATTTGAACGTGCTGTTGGTTTTGGTATGGATGGCATGCAATTAAAACTAACTATTGATGAGCGGAAGTGCGGAAAACATCAACCCTTTGACATTTTGGAAGAGCTGATGCAAATTATTGATCAAGCAAAGAAGCTATAATAAAGAGGCAGTCCTATCTTTTGAAGAAAAGATAAGACTGCCTTTTTTCATGATAATTTTAATCAATTTATTATAGAAACGTATTCCTTGGGTACTCTAATAATGAGTTGATTGATGTAATGCAATTTTTTTGAAAAAAATTGATGGTTGTGAAATCCTTTTTCTTCAGTTTTTGCATAGATTGCTTAAATAAAAACCATACTATAGTTGAATAAAAAATTTTATTGTAGCGAAAGCGAGGCATTAGAATGAAGGCAACAGGAATTGTTCGTCGTATTGATGATTTAGGGCGTGTAGTTATTCCAAAAGAAATTCGTAGGACGCTACGTATTCGTGAAGGCGACCCGCTTGAAATTTATACGGACCGTGAAGGTGAAGTCATATTAAAAAAATATTCTCCAATTAATGATTTAGGAGAATTTGCAAGAGAATATGTTGAAACATTATATGAAACATTAGGAACACCAGCATTTGTTACAGACCGTGATGAAGTAATTGCCGTAGCAGGGATTGGTAAAAAAGAGTATATCAATCGTCGTATTACGTCCTTTGCAGAAGGCTTCATGGAAGAGCGCTCTACTAAGATTGAGAAAATGGAGACATCCATTGAAATTGTTCCTGGACAATATGAGCAAGTAAAATCATATTGTGCATCACCTATTATGGTGAACGGTGACCCAATTGGCTGCATTATAGTATTGTCTAAAGTGCATTTTGTTGGTGAGGTAGAAGTGAAAGTAGTGGAAACGGCTGCAAACTTCTTAGCGAAACAAATGAATAGCTGATGCATGTAAAAGTTATTGCGATGACCTTTTAGGCCGTGTAATAACTTTTTTTGCGTACATAAATATGGGCCAAATTAGGAACAGTATTGTCGCCTGGCGCGTCAAACTTTTTAGATATGCTATACTATTGGCATTGTTAAGAAGGAAAGAGGGCAATTTATGTCGCAACGTTTTGGTATGAAAAGCTACATGAAGGGAGCGGCCTTATTAACAATCGCTGCCCTTATCGTAAAAGTACTTAGTGCCTTTTACCGTGTACCTTTTCAAAATCTAGTTGGTGATGAAGGTTTTTATATTTATCAACAGGTATATCCAGTCATTTCAATTTTCGTTGTTTGGACATCTAGTGGCTTTGCTGTAGCCATTTCAAAAATGCTTGCAGATAATGATTGCATAGTTGATACAATAGAACGTAATGAAAAAAGAAGCATGATCATGCGTGTCGTTTTCCGTTATTTGACGATACTCTCATTATTGTTTTTTTCTGTCCTATTTGGAGGTGCTGAAAAAATAGCCCAGTTGATGGGTGATATTCAACTGGCACCGTTGATACGCACGGGCTCCCTCGTAGTATTGGTAATGCCAGCGCTTGCTATTTTGAAGGGCGGTTTTCAATCTAGAGGGATTATGGAGCCTATTGCTTATGCTCAAGTCGTTGAACAAGCGATTAGGGTAACCGTTATTTTAACAGGAACCTTTGTCATTATGACTACCACAAAATCACTATATGCTGCGGGGAAAATGGCCGTTATTGGTACAGTCATAGGGGAAATAACTGCATTATTATTACTTGCCTATATTTTTTCTAAACGCTTTGGGTTATTCCGTGTGCACTTACGTCTACACAAGGCTAAAAGCTTACCGATTATTAAAGAGGTTACATGGCTTAGCTTAAGTGTAAGTATGAGTGGCCTTTTGTTACTAGGCTATCAATTAGTTGATTCCTTTACGATCTATTCGTTATTAATCGATCACGGTATGGACTCTACAGTTGCTAAAGAAACCAAGGGGATTTATGATCGTGGACAGCCGCTCGTACAACTAGGCGTTGTTATCGCATCCTCGCTATCCCTTGCAATTGTTCCACTTGTTGCTCATTTATCGAAAAAACAAGAAGGGCGAAGTGCCATTCCATTTATCCAATTAACATACAAAGCGTCTATTTTGTTTGGCTGGGCTGCTTCACTCGGATTAATGCTTGTGATGCCCTATTTAAATGAAATGCTTTTTAAAACCAATACATTATCCGAAGTATTAATTGTGTATGTATTCCAAATCGTGCCTTTGTCGATTATTCTTACATTTACAGCCATTTTACAAGGCTATGGAAAATTAAAGAAGCCAGCATTATTCTTAATGATAGGGTTTGTGTTAAAAATAATATTAAATGTTCGTTTGATAGGCTGGCTTGGTGTATTAGGAGCAGCTATTGCAAATGATATAGGCTTACTATTAACAGCATTCTTGCTTATTGTTTATTTAAAAACAATGACAGGTATTCAATTAGCACCCACCGAATTTTATAAAAAAGTGGGGCTCGCATCAATAAGTATGGCAGTGGTCGTATTGGTATGGCTACAGATGGTATCTGCCTTTTTAGGCCATTTATTGTCATCACGTTCAGTAGCGGTGATCGCAGGATTCACTGCAGTAGGCTTGGGAGCGTTTGTTATGCTTACAATGATTGCGAAGAAACGAGTGTTAGTAGAAAAAGAGTGGTATTTATTACCGTTTGGACGTAGAATGGCCGTTTACCAACTATGGCTAAATTCAAAGAAGTAGGTGGAAATTATGAATACTTTAACTATTATTGGTCTAGGCGCAGGGGATTTTAATCAGCTGCAAATGGGCGTTTATAAAAAATTGAAAGCTGCTAAAAAATTATTTGTTCGTACAATCGATCATCCAGTACTAGAGGAATTAGCGGCAGAAGGTATAACGTTCGAAAGCTTTGACAAAATTTATGAAAAACACGACGCATTTCAGCCAGTATATGCAGAAATTGCAGAATCACTTATAGCAGCTACCGCTATAGAGGATAGTATGTACGCGGTACCAGGTCATCCATTGGTTGCAGAACAAACAGTGCAATTGCTTATAAAAGCAGCGGATGTGGGAACTTTCAATCTTGTCATAGAAGGTGGACAAAGTTTCTTGGATCCGATATTTGGTGCATTGAAAATTGATCCGATTGAAGGTTTTCAATTGCTGGATGGTACTAACTTTTCCATGCATGACATCAACATGCGTCAGCATATCTTAATCGCCCAAGTGTACGATACATTTAGTGCTTCAGAAGTGAAGCTAACATTGATGGAAAAATATGAGGACGAGTACCCAGTGACCGTAGTTACGGCTGCGGGATCTTCACAAGAAAAAATTGTTACTGTGCCACTCTATGAACTCGATCAAAGTGTGGAGGTTAATAATTTAACAACCGTCTATGTGCCACCTGTAAATTCACAGGAAGAGGCCTTAAGAGATTGGACAACATTCCGTACAATAATTGCAACATTAAGAGGTCCAAATGGCTGTCCATGGGATCAAAAGCAAACTCATGAGTCCTTGAAAAAGTATTTACTCGAAGAAGCTCATGAATATTTAGCTGCTGTAGATGCTGAAGATGATTTTGCAATGATTGAAGAACTTGGAGATGTGCTTTTACAAGTGTTCTTACATGCACAAATAGGAGAAGATCAAGGATACTTTACGCTTGAAGATGTTTTAGCTTCTGTTAGTGAGAAAATGATTCGTCGCCATCCACATGTCTTTGGAGATGTCGCAGTGGAAGATGCTGATGGTGTTGTAGCCAATTGGGAGGCTATAAAGGCTGAAGAAAAGGGCAATTCTGATAAACCACTATTAGACGGGGAATATAGGGCATCCTCGGCGCTACAGACAGCCTTTAACTATCAAAATAGAGCTGCCAAAGTAGGTTTTGACTGGCCGGATGTAGAAGGTGCATGGGATAAGTTTGCGGAGGAGTGGCAGGAATTTCGCCATGAGGTGACGAATGGCTCTAGTATATCCAGACTTGATGAATTGGGAGACGTATTATTTACATTAGTGAACTTAGCACGTTTCTATAAATTATCTCCAGAAGAGGCAATCCTGCATGCCAATGAAAAGTTTGCTAGACGATTTGGCTATGTGGAAGCTCAAGTAAAGGCAAGTGGAAAATTATTTGCTGACTTTACTTTAGATCAATTAGATAGGTTCTGGAATGAAGCGAAGCAACTAGAAAGGGAGAAAGAACTATGAGATTAGATAAATTTTTAAAAGTTTCACGTTTAATCAAACGTCGTACTTTAGCTAAAGAGGTGGCAGATCAGGGTCGTATTACTATCAATGAGAAGGTAGCGAAAGCTAGTAGCTCAGTAAAAGCTGGGGATGAACTGGCCATCCGATTTGGTCAAAAAATAGTAACAGCACGTGTAGAAGAAATACGTGAGACAGTGAAAAAAGAAGATGCAGCCAAAATGTTTACCATTTTGAAAGAAGAGAGACTAGAAAAAATTGAGCCTGAATTTATAGATGATGAAGAATAAATTTCTTTTTTAGCCACCTAATGTTGTTCCTGCTTCCATTTATGGATGAAAGTAATAGACAACTTAAATAAAGTTGTCATGCTTTGATGGTTGTCCGCATAAAGTGAACAGAAGCTAGGACGACTAAAGGAGGAAAAAAATGACGCTACATCAAGAAAGTAATCGTTACACAATTCCATCTGGAGAGCATATTTTAACGATTCGTAATCGTAAAAGAATGGACATGACTTCTGTAAAATCAATTGAACGCTTTGATCAGGAAGAGTTTTTCATTAAGACGTCCCAAGGGCATTTGTTAATCCGTGGAGAGGAACTGCATATCGTTCATTTAGATGTTGACAAAGGATTATTGACACTTGAAGGAACTGTGAAAACTTTACAGTACGACGAGGAGGAAAGTGGCTTCTCGAAGGGTTTCCTTCATAAGTTATTTGGATGATTGTTAGTGAACAATTCTTTCAATTAATTGTCATGGTTTTGAGCGGTATAGCAGTTGGTTTCATTATTGATAGTGTAAGGCTTATTGTTTTCTCAACTCCAAAAAGGTCAAGCCTTCGAAAGTGGATGATGGTTTTTGAATTACTAACATGGATTCTACTTGGAGGGCTGACATATTATTTATTATTTTGGCTAAAAGACGGCGCATGGCGGGCATACGACCCGCTTGCGCAAATAGCCGGAATTTTTTTGTATCAATCATTTTTTCAAACTATTTTACGTTTCATAGCTAGAGTTTTGGTGAATATTACATGGAGGCCCTTCTGGTTCATTGTGCGCTTCATCGTCTCGGTTATTCGACATATTTTGCAGTTTTTATTAAATATAGTAATGTTTGTTATAAGACCTTTTGTCAAAATTTATTCGTATTTGTCCTACACTTTTTTAAAAAAGTTACGATATTTGAAGTATAATAAAAAGCAACAATAATTTTCGGAGGTGCGGGCATGACTAGACGTCATTCATCAAATGATGAACAACAGAACTTTACAAAGCTTGATAATGACTATGTCCGTAACACGGATAAAGCTATAAATCGCAAGCAGCAGGCACGGAAACGTAAATTGCGCCGTATCGTCTTTTTTGCGATTGTACCAGTCATTATTATCGCCCTTCTCTTAAATGTGCTATCTAACCAACAGGAAACATTAGCGATTAAAGAGAAATCCAAGGAAGAAGCGAAACAGCATCTCTCTGAATTGAAAGAGGAACAGGATTCTCTAAATCTGAAAATCAAACAATTACAGGATGATGAATATATCGCAAAACTATTAAGAAAAGAGTATTACTTGTCTGAAAAAGGTGAGGTTATTTTTATAATTCCAGATAAGGAAGATAAAAAAGACGACTGAAAAGCTATGTATTGTTGACACTCTTTTTTAGTTATATATAATGAAAAGAGAAGCTTATTGCAGTAAAAAGTTTAATTAAATGATTACATGGCTCAAAAGAGTCGCTTAATTTTTAAGGAGGAGCATTTTTTTTATGTCAATTGAAGTAGGCAGCAAGGTACAAGGTAAAGTAACAGGAATCACAAATTTTGGAGCATTCGTTGAGCTGCCAGATGGCAAAACAGGCTTAGTTCACATTAGTGAAGTTGCTGACAATTATGTAAAAGATATCAATGAGCATCTAAAAGTTGGAGATGAAGTTGAAGTAAAAGTGATGAATGTTGAAGCGGACGGAAAGATCGGTCTTTCAATCCGTAAAGCAAAGCCTCAAGCTGAGAGACCAGAGCGTCCAGAGCGTCCAGCGCGTCCACGTCGCGATAATCGCTCTAACGATCGTAACGACCGCCACCAGCCAAAAGAAAATTTTGAGCAAAAAATGGCACGCTTCTTAAAAGATAGTGATGAACGTCTAGCAACACTTAAACGTGCTACAGAGTCAAAACGCGGAGGTCGCGGAGCTAGAAGAGGGTAGTTTGCTGACTGTTTTAATCGTAGAAAAAGTGTATGATATAGTGCTGGGATTAGCTTTGAAAAAAGCTAATCCCTTTTTTGTGGACTGACCTATAAAGTTGAGGAAGGTCCCTTTTTCTTTTTGATAGGTGTGGCTACTTTTTCATCAGCAGGAGTAATGGGTGCTTTTTCTGCTGGACGAATAACCATTTTAACAAGTAAAAAGACGCCATATATGCTTACAGCAAGCCCGCAAAGTAGTAACATTATTTGAACAACAAATGGTAAATTAATAAGTATTGAAACAAGAATAATCATTGAGCCACTTCCACAAATTAAAGCAGCTTTAGTTAATGCGCTCAAGGAAAATAAACCTCCTAAAAATACAATCTTATATGTAGTATGCCATATTTTATATGTAGTCACATAGTCGAACCTTATACATATCATATTGTAGAATAAAAAATAGGCGTCTCAGAATATCATTCTGAGACGCCTATTTGAGATGACCCCTACGGGATTCGAACCCGTGTTACCGCCGTGAAAGGGCGGTGTCTTAACCACTTGACCAAGGGGCCTATTATGGTGGCGGCCGAGGGGATCGAACCCCCGACCTTACGGGTATGAACCGTACGCTCTAGCCAGCTGAGCTAGGCCGCCAATTTTTTATGGAGCGGAAGACGAGGTTCGAACTCGCGACCCCCACCTTGGCAAGGTGGTGTTCTACCACTGAACTACTTCCGCATGTCGCTTAAGCAACAAGTTAAATAATACAAGCCATTGGTCTTAGTGTCAAGAAGATTAATAAAAAAATATCAAAAAATATATTTTACAATAAAATTCTTTAAACAAGATGAGACAGAGTCAGCTATATAAAGATATTTTAGCGGATTTTTTGTTCTTAAGTAGAATTGTCTTGCTGTAATCATTGAAAAGAGAGGGGAATAGTTGATAGCACGCCAATTTAGAAGATTCCATGTTAAAGGGGAGGCGATATCTGATATATTGTCTGGAACAGAAAACTTCATATAGGATCACAATGACCAACAATTACAAAAGAAATTATTGCCAATTTGCGTATTTATGTATACGTATTCGTCGAAATGTTTATATTTTTTAATGCCAACGTCAGACAATCTTTCCATGCATAATTCTTTATAATAGCCAAAAGTGCGGGAAAGGGGATAATTAAATGACAAGTATTGAATGGTATAATACAGCAAATGTAGAAGACCGAAAATTAGGGATAAAAAAGAAGCAAGTCTTCATAGGCACCCTATTTTTTTTAACATCCTTTTTTTTGGCTCAATCCGTTGTATTTGAAGCAGCAGTACCGTTCTCAGTTCCTTTTTGGGCAATTATTCGAACAAAGTATAGGGAGTACGCCAAATTCGTTTTATTTGGAAGCTTGGTCGGCTGTTTTTTCCTAGGCTTTGGACAAGTTGTGATTTTAGCATTACAAATCATTATGTATGAATGTATTATGCGTTTCCGTTACTGGCGACTTCCTCAAAGTATTGCCGTCTCTTTAGCTGTTTTATTGGTGCAAATTATGTGGCAAGGGGCGATGTATCAAGGCTTACCACCAGTGCTTGTACAATTTTATGTAGGCTGTGAAGCGGCACTAGCTCTAATTATGACCCTATTTATGCAAGTGCTTTTCGTCAATTCATATGAATGGTTTACGAGTCATTGGACTTACGAGAAGCTTGGGTCAGGGTTAGTAGTGTTTGCTGCTATGCTTACAGGGATGCAAGCAGTTGTGTTTAGCTATTTTTCGCTCCCTATATTTTTATTGCAGCTTTTTATTTGTTTTGGTGCATTAGTCGGAAGTGTACCGTTAGCAACGGTAATCGGAGCGGTATTAGGAACGCTCATTGGTGTTGCTAAGCTCTCCTTTACCGGTATGCTATCTGTTGCCACTTTAACAGGACTATGTGCAGGTATGGGGGCTAAAGGCGGTAGATTCGGGGTTGCAATCGGAAGTATCTTGCCTAGTGTGTTTTTTTTATTTTATGATGCAACATTGCCATTAGATAGTGTGTATTTCACTTCCATTGCCATTGGAAGTGTTCTTTTCCTAACGATCCCTAGAAAATATTCAGATAAGGTGAGGGACAAGCTCTTCCCACAACGGGAGGAAATTTTACTCGCAAGACAAAATTGGTTAACTGAACATGTCACATACAAATTAGAACATTTTCAGCATTTCGTGCAATTTATGAAGGAGCTGGTATTTGATCGTTTTATGACCGCGCCAGTTGAAGAGGCGAAGGAAGTATCCCCGATGAATACATGTTTAAGCTGTTTCCGTCATGATCATTGCTGGGGAGCTCAAAATAATGGGATGGACAAGCTGATGACAGATTGGTTTCATATGAAGGGAGTAGGTAAAGAATCGGCTATTCATCGTGTAGAAGAACAAATCCGCTATAAATGCGTAAAATCGACAAAGATTTTTGAAGAGTTGGATACGGAATTATACAGGGAACGTATTAACGGGCAGTACTTTCATGGTAAAAAAATGATTGCACTACAGCTCCGCGATATGAGTAATCATTTAAACCAATTAATTGCTGAGATGAAGGAGGATACGATTTCTTTTGTAAGTGTTGAAAAGGATATCATTGAACGTTTAAAGGATGCTCATATTGAATGCTTTCAGCTAGATGTACTTAACAATAAACCGGGGGCTAGAAAGATAGTTTGTGCTTTGGCGCCAGCCCGTGTCGACTGGGAGAAAGATACAACATTAGCTGAACGGATGATTTTGCCTATTCTTTACGAAATTTTTAATGAGCCATTTGAAATTGAAAAAGTAGTGGCCTGTGAAATGCCGTTTCGTCATATACAAATATGCTTTAGATCAGCTATTAGCTTTGAAGTAGAGTATGATATATATAGCATGTCTAAAGATGCGACATTGTATTCTGGGGATTCACACGCACTTTTCCAATTACATCCAGGTCTATTTGCCATTTTATTATCGGATGGTATGGGGCAAAGTAAAGAAGCGCAACATGAAAGTAGAAAATTAATACATTTAATGCGAGAGTGCCTTAATTATAATATGAATCCTGAAACTGCAATGCATACATTGCATTATGTCATGTCATTAAAACAACAGGATGATATGTATGCAACCCTTGATTTCGCACTAGTGGATTTACAGCATGGTGATTTATGGTCATGGAAGGCTGGGGGAATGTCGACCTATATTTTGCGTGGAAAGGAAGTCATAAAGGTTGAGAGTAATGCAGCACCTGTAGGTTTCCTATCGATTTCTGCGGTAGAGGCTGAAAAAAGAAAGCTGAAAGCAGGGGATGTCATTTTAATGCATTCAGATGGACTGTTTTCTAGTGTTGCCGATTGGGATGAGCAAGAGGAGACGTTTTTAGCTTATGCACAGCAGGTAGCCAGTACAAATAATACTATCCAAGAAAAGCTAACAACGATAATGCAGTCATTCCAAGATTACTTTGAAATAGAAGATGATTGTACTGTACTCATGTTAGAAGTGACACATGTTGTTCCGACATGGGCTGTATTTAGACCAGCACAATATTCTATGAGCTAATCATTTTTTGTATTATCGAAAGGGGAGGAGAAGCGTTTGTCATTTGAATTAAAGGTTAAGACATTTATTGAAAAAGAGCAATTATTACAGCAAGACGACCATCTTCTCATCGCCGTTTCGGGTGGAGTAGATTCTATGGCTTTACTCCATTATTTTGTTCAAACACAAGAGCACTGGAACATTCGGGTGGAAGCAGTACATGTCGACCATATGCTTAGGGGAGAAGCTTCTGCTGAAGATAGGGCATTTGTACAAAAGTATTGTGATGAAAATGACGTTTATTTACATGCCACAGCGATCTCCATACCAACAATACTGGCACTGGAGAATGGAAATACTCAGCTAATATGTCGTAGAGAAAGGTATCGATATTTTAAAGAGGTTTTGTACAAAACGAATGCGAATAAGCTTGTAACTGCACATCATGCGGATGACCAACTGGAGTCAGTATTAATGGCCCTGACAAAAAATGCGACGATGAATAGCATGCAAGGCATACGCCCTCAGCGATATTTTGAAGGAAAATCATTAATTCGTCCGTTTTTAACGGTTACAAAGACTGAAATAGGGGAATATTTACTTAGAAAAGGTTTAAATTATCGGGAGGATGTCAGTAACTCCAAAGACACTTATGTACGAAATCGTTTCAGACATCATGTCGTGCCTTTACTGGAGGCTGAAAATCCGAGAGTGACCGAACAAGTGACCCATTTTACATCGCAATTGCAAGAAGACAATACCTTTTTAATGACATTAGCCGAAGATGTATTTTCCAAAACCATTAAAAGAAGTAATGAAAATACATATAGCATGGAAATTGAGGCTTTTCAATTGGTACCACTTGCTTTACAAAGGAGGCTCATTTTAATACTATTAAACTATCTTTACAAAGATTCAAATACGATACAAAGTTATGCTTTATTGACTTCAATTTTAAAGCTTTGTGATACGACAGCAGGGTATGCTGAAATTCACTTGCCTGAAGATTTCCTTGCAGTTCGCCGTTACGGAAAATTAATGATTCAGAAGAATAGTTCAACAGAGGACTACCCTTCTTCTGAAAAAATAATTATTTCGGCTGCTAATGGGTGGACAACACTGACGAATGGTAAACGCTTATGCGTAGTCAAGTTGCACGATTTATCGTCCGAATTGATGACGGATACTGCACAACTTTTTTATTTTAACGCTAGCAAACTCCACCTTCCGCTCTCTATTCGAGCACGCAAGGATGGAGACAGAATGCTGTTAAAAGGAATGGATCAGCCAAAACGCTTATCTCGCCTTTTTATAGATGAAAAGATTCCTTTAAATGAGCGGAATAGCTGGCCGTTACTGATTTCTCAGTCTGATGAGGTGGTAGCGGTAATTGGTGTGCGTATGGGAATGTTTTTTTCAACCACTCCGCAACCAAACGATGATACAGTGCTCATCGTAGACTAAGGTCTTTGTAAAATATTTCACCGTAATTGGTTGAAGATTTGTTGATACATCACGAGGAGGAATCGATATGTTACAAAATGACATCGAAAAAGTAATGATTACAGAAGAACAATTGCAAGAAAGAATTGCAGATCTAGGTGCACAATTAACAGAGGAATACAAAGATGCATTCCCATTAGCTGTTGGTGTTCTTAAAGGAGCAATGCCATTTATGACAGATCTCATGAAACGTTTCGATTCTTTCATTGAGCTAGATTTTATGGATGTTTCTAGCTATGGCAATGCTACCGTGTCATCTGGAGAAGTAAAGATTTTAAAGGATTTAAATACGAGCGTTGAAGGACGTGACGTATTAATTATCGAGGACATCATCGATAGTGGTTTAACGTTAAGCTATTTAGTAGACTTATTTAAATATCGTAAAGCCAAATCCATTAAAATTGTTACATTACTTGATAAACCATCAGGTCGAAAAGTGAACCTATCGGCTGATTATGTTGGTTTTAAAGTTCCAGACGGCTTTGTGGTTGGATATGGTTTAGATTACGCTGAAAAATATCGTAACCTACCTTATATTGGTATCTTGAAACCTGAAGTTTATTCATTTTAAGATATAAAACGACCAGCTTTAAAAGTTATGGCCTCCAGCGCAGTCAAGTGTTTTTCATTATGGTTAACATAATTCGAAATCTTGACACAATGTTCAGCTATTTCGAGCCCATGGAACAGGTACAATTACGCTGGGATGTATTAAGATGGCCTAAAAACTGTTTTGATAATAGCAAAAAATGAACGAAACATTTTTTAAGTAGGGCTTTTCGTTGTATGATGAAATCATGATATGTTAAGATTTTACTTATAATTTTTCTGTTTGTAATGAGGAGGCTGGAGATGAATCGAATATTTCGATATACCATATTCTATCTACTGATTTTCCTAGTGATTATCGGTATTTTTGGTACTTTCAACGGTGGCAATTCACCAACGAAAGAGTTAACTTATCATGAGTTCCAACAAGCTCTAGATAAGAAAGAAATAACAAGTGCTACAATTCAACCTGATAAATCAGTTTATGTCGTAGAAGGTACATTAAAAGGTTATGAAAAGGGTCAAAGCTTTACAGTGAACATCCCTCGAGATAACCAATCATTAATGGATCGCATCGATGAGGCTGCTAAGGAAAAAAATAGTAATATTAAATATTTAGCAGCGCCAGAAACGAGTGGATGGATTCAATTCTTTACAGGAATCATCCCTTTCATTATCATCATTTTCTTGTTCTTCTTCCTAATGAGCCAATCTCAAGGTGGCGGTAATAAAGTGATGAGCTTTGGTAAGAGTAAAGCTAAACTTTATGATGACCAAAAGAAAAAGGTTCGTTTTACAGATGTAGCGGGTGCTGATGAAGAGAAAGCAGAGCTTGTAGAAGTTGTAGACTTCTTAAAAGACCATCGTAAATTCACAGAGATTGGTGCTCGTATTCCAAAAGGTATCTTACTTGTAGGTCCTCCAGGTACAGGTAAAACATTACTTGCACGTGCTGTGGCAGGCGAAGCAGGCGTTCCATTCTTCTCAATTTCAGGTTCTGACTTTGTAGAAATGTTTGTCGGTGTCGGTGCATCACGTGTCCGAGATCTATTCGAAAATGCAAAGAAAAACGCACCATGTATTATCTTTATAGATGAGATTGATGCAGTTGGTCGTCAACGTGGCGCTGGTCTAGGCGGGGGTCATGACGAGCGTGAACAAACACTGAACCAGTTGCTAGTTGAAATGGATGGTTTCGGGGCAAACGAGGGTATTATTATCATCGCTGCAACAAACAGACCAGATATTTTAGATAAAGCATTATTACGTCCAGGTCGTTTTGACCGTCAAATTACAGTAGGACATCCTGATGTAAAAGGACGTGAGGCGATTCTTAAGGTACATGCACGTAACAAGCCTTTAGCAGATACAGTTGATTTAGCAGCAGTTGCACAACGTACGCCAGGTTTCTCAGGTGCCGATTTAGAAAATTTACTAAATGAAGCTGCTCTTGTAGCCGCTCGTAAAAGTAAACGTACCATCAATATGGCAGATATCGATGAAGCTTCTGACCGTGTAATCGCTGGTCCAGCTAAAGCGAGCCGAGTATATTCAGCCAAAGAGAAAAAACTTGTATCCTTCCACGAAGCTGGTCACGTAGTTGTTGGTCTAGAACTTGATGAAGCGGATACAGTTCACAAAGTAACAATTGTTCCACGTGGTCAAGCGGGTGGATATGCTATTATGTTACCGAAGGAAGAACGTTTCTTTACAACAAGACAAGAGCTTTTAGACCGTATTGCTGGACTGCTTGGTGGTCGCGTAGCTGAAGAAATCGTTCTTGGTGAAGTCTCTACGGGGGCACATAACGACTTCCAAAAGGTTACAAGTATCGCACGAGCTATGGTTACTGAATATGGAATGAGTGAAAATCTTGGTGCAATGCAATTCGGTTCAAGTCAGGGTGGAAATGTATTCCTTGGCCGCGACTTTAATTCGGACCAAAATTACTCTGATTCTATAGCTTATGAAATTGATAAAGAAATGCAAAAAATTATTGATACGCAATATGAGCGTACGAAACGTATCCTAACAGAGAATCGTGAGTTACTTGATTTAATTGCTAACACGTTAATGGAGAAAGAAACATTAAATGCGCAGGAAATCGAGCATTTACGTGATCATGGTGTTTTACCAGCACCAGAGGCTGTCGAAAAAATTGAGGGGAATAACACTCCGAAAGTGGAAACGAAGCCAACATTAGATACGATTGGTGAGCCAGTTGTTGAAAAAGAGCTATTAAGTAAAGAGCCAAACCCAACAACTTTAGACCTTGCAAAAGAAGGCAAGGAATCAAATGAACCACCTAAGGGTATCGACGAAAAACGTGAATAAATTGGAAAGACTGTTTACTGCAAAATGAGTAAACAGTCTTTTTCTTTGCCTTTTATTATGAAAAAGCATTAGGATATTAGTGGAAGACAGCTACATATGACTTCGCACAAATGGTGGAGACAAGATGTATTTGTAAAGACAAATGGATAGGAGTGTTTTCGCATGGGAACTGTAACGTTGAATAATGGACTTAAAATGCCTTTGGTTGGTTACGGTGTATTTCGTGTTCCAGAAGGAGAAGACCTAGCTGAAGCCGTAAAAATGGCTATTGCGAAAGGTTATCGAAGCATCGATACGGCACAAGTATATCGTAATGAAGAAAGTGTTGGACGAGGGATACGAGCAGCCATAGAAGAAGGTTTGGTTACGCGTGAAGAACTATTTATAACATCTAAAGTTTGGAACGATGGACTTTCCTATGAAGAAACACTTGCCGCTTATGATAGTAGTTTAGAGAAAATAGGATTAGACTATTTGGATCTATATTTAGTACATTGGCCAGGCATTGATACAAATTATGTAGATGTCTATAAGGCACTGGAAAAGATTTATCAAGATGGTCGTGTGCGTTCAATTGGTGTTAGTAACTTCCATGTACAACATTTAGAAAAACTTTTGAATGAAACTACGGTTATTCCTGTTATTAATCAAATCGAATTCCATCCACATTTAACGCAAGTGGAAGTACGTGCTTATTGTACAGACAAGGACATCCAAGTAGAGGCTTGGTCTCCTTTAATGAACGGCGCCTTATTGGAGGAAGCATTGATTCAAGAGTTAGCATCTAAATATGGCAAAACGCCTGCTCAAATCGTATTACGCTACGATGTACAGCACAACGTTGTAACTATCCCAAAAACGATGACAGCCACTCGTATGGTGGAGAATCTTGATGTTTTTGACTTTACATTAACAGATGGTGAAATGGCTCAACTGGATGCTTTAAATGATGGTCTACGCTGTGGTCCAGATCCGGAAAAATTTAATTTCAAATAATTTTTTTAAGGAGCGTCCTAGCTGAGGATGCTCTTTTTTTAGAAGGTTGGAATACTATTTCCTAGCATAAAAAGTATGGTATCATTTTCTAAAGTGTTTTAACTTTAAGTTAGATGGATAATGTAAGTTGTAACAGTAGGTTGGCGAAAGTTACAATGATGATATGGGGGTGTCAACCATGATTTTAGTTTTAGATGCAGGGAATTCTAATATTGTGTTAGGGGTTTATGATGACAACGAACAATTAGCCTTCCATTGGCGTATGGTGACAGACCTTTATAAAACAGAAGATGAATATGCTATGCAAGTTCTTTCGTTTTTTAATCATGCAGGTATTTCATTTGAACAAATTACGGGCATTATTATATCCTCAGTTGTGCCACCAATTATGTATTCATTAGAGGCAATGTGTCAGAAGTATTTTCGAAAAAAACCTCTAGTAGTGGGTCCTGGTGTTAAAACGGGTTTGAATATTAAATACGAAAATCCTCGAGAGGTTGGTTCAGACCGTATTGTTAACGCTATAGCAGCTTTAGACTTATATAAAGCACCTTGTATTATAGTTGATTTTGGTACAGCAACAACTTATTGTTATTTAAATGAAAAAGGCGACTATATGGGTGGTGCGATTGCGCCAGGTATAACCATTTCGACAGAGGCTCTTTATACTCAGGCTGCTAGATTGCCGCGTATTGAAATATTAAGACCTACACATATTGTAGGAAAAACAACCGTTTCCGCCATGCAGGCCGGAATTTTTTATGGCTTCGTAGGACAAGTTGAGGGCATTGTTAATCGGATGAAGGGACAAAGTAAAGAGGAGCCATTAGTAATTGCTACAGGTGGATTAGCAAATCTAATTGCAGGGGAAACGCAAATTATTGATGTTGTGGATCCGTTTTTAACGTTAAAGGGTTTATATAAACTGTATAAACGTAACCAATAAGAAATGAGGGACATTTCATTTATGAATGATTATTTAGTTAGAGGTTTAGGATTTAATGGACAGGTACGTGTATTTGCAGCCCGTACAACAGCAACAGTTGGAGAAGCACAACGTCGTCACGATACATGGCCAGTTGTATCAGCTGCTCTAGGGCGCTCTATGACAGCGGCTGTAATGATGGGTGCTATGTTAAAAGGTGAAGAGAAGATTACAATCAAGATTGAGGGTAATGGTCCGATTGGTCCAATGGTAATCGATAGTAATGCACGTGGAGAAGTACGTGGATTTGTCACGAATCCTCATGTTCATTTCGATTTAAACGAGCAAGGTAAGCTAGATGTGCGAGCAGGCGTTGGGACTGAAGGAGCTCTAACAATTGTTAAGGATCTTGGTTTGCGAGATATGTTTTCAGGCCAAACACCAATTGTTTCAGGTGAAATTGCTGAAGATTTTACTTATTATTTCGCTACGTCTGAGCAAGTACCTTCATCAGTTGGTTTAGGCGTATTAGTTAATCCGGACAACACAATTCTTGCTGCAGGAGGATTTATTCTGCAATTAATGCCAGGCTGTGAAGAGGAAACAATCAATGAAATCGAACAGCATCTTGCTACAATAGAGCCAGTTTCGAAAATGATTGAAAAAGGCTTTACACCTGAGCAAATTTTAGAAGCTGTATTAGGAAATGGCCATCTACAAATTTTAGATTCCATGCCTGTTGAATTTAAATGTCAATGTTCAAAAGAGCGGTTTGGTGCAGCAATTTTAGGTCTAGGAATAGCTGAAATTAAAGAAATGATTGAAGAGGATGACAGTGCAGATGCACAATGTCATTTCTGCTTAGAGACCTATCATTTTTCAAAAGAAGAGTTAGAAGGGTTTATTGATGAGCTCAAATCGTAATAGACGACCTTCTGCCACTACAACACCAAACCAAACCCCTTTACTACAGCGCCGTTTAAAAACAAAACCAGCTCTGTCTGTCATTGCGGTATTGTTATTAGGTAATATTTTATGGTTCATTGCATGGGCTATCCCAAATAAAAGTCAGGAAATTGGTAGCGATGAACAAGTCGCTGCCATTGACGGGGATGTTATCACGCGCCAAGAGTGGATGATTGCTATGGAAGAGCGATATGGCAAAGAAACACTACAAAATTTAGTCAATGAATCTGTAATGGAAAAGGCAGCAAAGACATATAAAATTAAAGTTACTGATCAAGAAATTGATCTCGAATTAGCCTTAATGCGTTCTGCTCAAGATAAATTTGATACAGCAATGCAAAATCTCTCAGCGGAGCAACTACGCCAAAAAATTCGTTCACAACTTATTTTAGATAAGGTACTCACAAAAGATGTAGTGATAAGTGAAGAGAGTATTGAAAAGTACTATGAGGAAAATCAAGGACTATACAATACAAAAACAAGCTATCGTACCAATTTTATTGAGGTTGACGCCAAGAAAGCGGCTGATGAGGCGCTGGGTGAGTTAAAAAATGGCTCTGATTTTTCAGTGCTAGCCCGTGAGATTTCCTTAGATAGTGCTTCGGCGAGTTTAGGGGGAGACGTTGGCTTCCTGACGGAAAATCAGGAAAACGTGGATCCTGCCATTATTAATGCTGTGAAATCTACAAAGGCAAATGAGGTAAGTAAAGCCTTTAAGTTAGATAATGGTCATTATGGCATTGTACAGGTGCAAGAGGTTTTAGAGGGACAATCCTTTACATATGACGATGTGAAAGAACATATCGAGCGTGAATTAGCTTTAGAGCAGTTGCCACAATCTGTTACACCTGAAGCGTTTTGGTCTGAATTTAATGCTACATGGTATTATGGAGAATCTAAAAAAGAAAAATAATAAATGAAAGAATCTGCAAGTTCTTTGCGGGTAGCATAAGTCTAAAAAACTTGCAGACAGTGGATGTCATCAGAATGGACTTACCCGACAAATGGTGCAGATTCTTTTTGTCTTTATGCGATGTTTGATGGACTAGCAAAGGCGCCATCCATTGACAGTAGATAAATATTCTGAAAATACAAGTTTTATTTATTGACAATCGAATGGAAAAATTGATAAAATACAAAATAAGTAAAACCTATAAAAATAGTAGGGATTGGGAGTGGATTATTAAATGAGTAGATTAGCGAACTCGATAGCTGAATTAGTTGGTAAAACACCAATCGTTAAATTAAATCATGCAACAAGTGAAAATGAAGGTACTGTTTATGTAAAATTAGAATATTTTAATCCGGGAAGCTCAGTGAAAGACCGTTTAGCGTTAGCCATGATTGAAGCGGCAGAAAAAGATGGAACATTACAACCAGGTGGTACGATTATCGAGCCGACATCTGGTAATACAGGTATTGGTCTTGCTATGATTGCTGCTGCTAAAGGCTATAAAGCAATTTTAGTGATGCCAGAAACAATGAGCTTAGAGCGACGAAACTTACTTCGTGCTTATGGTGCGGATCTTGTATTGACTCCTGGACCAGCGGGTATGAAAGGCGCTATTGCTAAAGCAGAAGAATTATCTGCAGAGCATGGCTATTTCCTACCACAACAATTCACGAACCCAGCGAATGCTGTTATTCACCGCCTAACTACAGGCCCTGAAATTGTTGAAGCATTCGATGGCTTAACACTAGATGCATTTGTAGCTGGAGTTGGTACTGGTGGTACTATTACAGGTGCAGGTGCCGTATTAAAAGAAAAGTATCCCAATGTTGAAATTATCGCTGTAGAGCCAAAAGATTCGCCTGTTCTTTCTGGTGGTCAGCCTGGCCCTCATAAAATTCAAGGGATTGGAGCAGGGTTTGTGCCAACAGTTTTAGATACAGAGATTTATTCGTCTGTATTCCCTGTTGAAAACGAGGTAGCTTTTGAAGTAGCTCGTAAAGTAGCTCGTGAAGAAGGTATTTTATGTGGTATATCGTCAGGCGCTGCGATCTATGCTGCAATTGAAGCCGCAAAACGTTTAGGTAAGGGTTCAAATGTCCTTGCTATTGTTCCTTCGAATGGTGAACGTTATCTATCAACACCTCTCTATCAATTTGAAGACTAATTTAAGTTAATAGAAAAAAGACTCCTTCCTGATAAGGAGTCTTTTTTAGTGCGCTTAGAATTTCATAGAGCCTTATAAAAATATTCGCATCTATGTAATATTCACGTTAAGATGGAATCACATCAAAAGATTTAAAAGGGGAAAGCTAACTTGAAGACAATTTTGACGAAAACAGTAGAGATGGATGCAGATTCATTTTTTTATAGTTATAAAAAGCAAACTGAGACACAAGATTCGCATGTCTTTTTAGAAAGTGGACGTGGTGGTCATTTTACAATAGCTGCTTGGAATCCATTAGCAACCGCACAATCGGTAGAGGACGGACTTTTAGTAAATTGGAGAAATGGCAGAAGCGAAGTTTTACCAGGTGAATCTCTTGCATTGTTGGAAGAACTCGTGGCGGAATACCAGGTTCCCCATAATGCGGAACTTCCAGTTTTTCAGGGGGGAGCTATTGGATTTGTAACATATGATTATGCGCGCAATATTGAAGTGCTTCCTAATACAGCTAATGACGATCTACAAATACCAGATATTTATTTTTATTTGTTTGATAGCTGGGCAGTACATGATGTGAAACACAATACGGTCACGTTAATGAAGCTAGAAGATTGTGTTGTTGACTTAGAAGAATGGGCTACTAATTGGCAAGTTGCAGCCCGTGATGGACTTGCTACGCGTAAATTTGAAAAGACCAATGCTATAGAAGTAGTCAATGACGAGAGTGAATTGCTTGTGTCATTCGCAGGGACTGACTTTGAGGCGGCGGTGCAGAAAATTCAAACCTATATCGCACAAGGTGATGTGTTTCAGGTGAATTTATCAGTTCGTCAATCTAAAAACTTAAATACGACAGCGATGGATGTATATGAGGCATTAAGAGCCTTTAATCCGTCACCTTACATGGCTTATATGGAAGCCCCTGATTTTGCGGTTGTTTCTGGATCACCTGAGCTTTTAGTTAAACGCCAGGGTCAAGAATTATCAACAAGACCCATTGCGGGAACGCGTCCAAGAGGGAAATCTGAAGAGGAAGATTTAGCATTAGCTCAAGAATTAATTGACAATGATAAAGAACGCGCAGAGCATGTGATGTTAGTAGATTTAGAGCGTAATGATTTAGGGCGAGTATCAACCTATGGAACAGTAGAAGTAGATGAGTTCATGGTCATTGAACGCTATTCGCATGTTATGCACATTGTATCTAATGTTCGGGGAGAAATAGCGGAAGGCAAAACAAACGCTGATGTTATCCGTGCAATGTTCCCAGGCGGTACTATTACTGGTGCACCAAAGATACGAACAATGGAGATTATCGAAGAATTAGAGCCTGTAAGACGTGGCTTATACACGGGTTCTATTGGCTGGCTCGGCTATACTGGGGACATGGAGTTTAATATTGTGATTCGTACAGCATTTATAAAAGATGGGATCGCGCATATTCAGGCAGGAGCAGGTATTGTCATTGATTCTGTTCCAGAAAGAGAATATCAGGAATCTTTAAATAAGGCGAAGGCCATGTGGCAGGCAAAGGCCATGGCGGAGGGGCGAGCAAAATGATTTTAATGATCGATAACTATGATTCATTTATTTATAACATCGTACAATATTTGGGTGAGTTTGGTCATGAAGTAATAGTAAAACGAAATGATGTATTAACAATAGAGGACATAGAGCAACTTGCACCAGATATGATAGTTATTTCACCGGGGCCGTGTAGTCCAAATGAAGCGGGTGAAAGTCTGAATATTATCCGATATTTCGCGGGAAATATTCCAATTTTAGGTGTTTGTCTTGGACATCAGGCTATTGCGCAAGTGTTCGGTGGTCAGGTAATACGGGCTGAGCGCCTTATGCATGGGAAGATATCCCCTGTATTACATGCTGAAGTTGGTTTACATAGAGCTATGCCAAACCCATTTCAAGCTACTCGCTATCATTCTCTCATTGTAGAAAAAGAGACACTACCGACTTGTCTAGAAGTAACCGCTTGGACAGAAGAGGGAGAAATTATGGGGCTTCGTCACAAGGAGTATCCAATAGAGGGTGTACAATATCACCCAGAATCTATTATGACTGAGCAAGGTAAACAACTCCTTCGTCAATTTATAGAAATGTACGTAGAAGGAGTTAAATAGATGCAGTGCTGGATGAATGGAAGCTATATGGCAGCCGAGGATTTGCGAATTTCCCCTTTTGACCATGGTTTTTTATATGGTTTGGGCTTCTTTGAAACGTTCCGAACATATGAAGGGCAGATATTTGAATGGGATGCACATATGAAAAGATTACAGCAGGCTTTATCACAATATCGCATTCATTTAACCTATCCTGAAAGTGTTTTATTTGAAGTTGTGCAACAATTAAATCAGCAAGCTGGTGGTCAGGATGGCTATTTCCGTCTTAATGTTTCAGCAGGTGAACATAATATTGGTTTGCAGCCAACAGAATACATGCAACCCAATGTCATTATCTTTCGTAAAGAATTACTGGATACACCTCGTGGAACTGAAAAGACAGCTCAGTGGCTTACTACACCACGTAATTCGCCTGAACAAGGGGTGCGCGTCAAATCACATCATTATGGCAACAATGTGCTTGGCCGTTTCGAGCTGCCGTCTTTGGCACAGCAAGAAGGTTTCTTTTTAACGGAAGCCGGCTACGTTGCAGAAGGTGTAACCTCAAATGTTTTTTGGGTAAAAAATGATATACTATATACGCCTTCTTTGGAAACAGGCATACTACCTGGCATTGTTCGAGCTTGGGTTATAAAAAAAGCCGATGCTCTTGGTATTGAAGTAAGAGAAGGCTTTTATATGAAGGAAGACTTACAACAAAGTACGGAATGCTTTATTACCAATTCCGTGCAGGAGCTTGTACCGATCATTCATATAGAGAACCAGCAATTATTAGGTAATAAAGGACCTGTTTATTCGTGTTTACATGATGCATTTGCTCAAGAAGTGGAGCAACGATAGAGGGAGCGTTTGTATGCTAGATAAATATATAAAACCATTAACCATTAATGGTATTACATTAGACTTTACAAAAGAAACGTTTGTAATGGGTATTTTAAATGTTACACCAGACTCCTTCTCTGATGGAGGAAAGTTCAACAGTGTCGAAGCTGCGGTAGCTCAAGCGAAAAAAATGGTAGCGGATGGTGCTAAAATTATTGATGTAGGCGGAGAGTCTACACGTCCTGGTTATGAGCGTATTTCAGATGAAGATGAAATTACACGTATTGTACCTGTTATACAAGCATTATTGAAAGAAGTAGATGCCATTATTTCGGTTGATACGTATAAAGCAAACGTAGCGCGAGCTGCCATTGAGGCGGGGGCGCATGTGATAAATGATATTTGGGGAGCAAAAGCTGAACCGGAAATTGCACAGGTTGCAGCTGATTTACATGTTCCAATAATTTTAATGCACAATCGTGAAAATATGGATTATGGTGTTGATTTTTGGTCAACGGCGAAAGCGGATTTAGATGAAAGTATTGCTATCGTACATCAAGCGGGGGTTCCTGATCATCATATTATCCTAGATCCTGGTATCGGCTTTGCTAAAAACACTGAGCAGAATATAGCCATGATGCAACACTTAAAGGATTTAGTGGAGATGGGCTATCCTGTGCTTTTAGCAACATCACGTAAATCCATGATCGGCAATGTCTTGAAGCTACCAGTTAATGAACGTCTTGAAGGTACGGGAGCAACGGTAGTTTATGGAATTGAAAAGGGCTGTCATATGATACGCGTTCATGATGTAAAGGAAATGGCACGTGCAGCGCATATGGCTGATGTACTAGTAGGGAAACGACTGTATAAGGAGGAGGCATAATGGATTATATTCATTTAAAAGATATGCAGTTTTATGGTTACCACGGTGTATTAGCGGCAGAAACAACTCTTGGTCAACGTTTTCGAGCAAATGTTTCGCTGGCTGTAGATATGACAAAGGCTGGAGAAACGGATGACCTCGCTTATACGGTAAATTATGCAGAGGTCTATGCTTTGTGTCGTGATATTGTAGAAGGAGAACCTTTTAAGCTTATTGAGGCACTTGTTGTGAAAATGGCAAACGTGATTTTAACAACATACCCTGAAAAAATAAAGGGCGTTCGTGTAGAGCTGATCAAGCCAGACCCACCAATCCACGGCTATTACAAAGAAGTGTCTGTTGAGGTAACGAGAGGTGATTTTTAATGAAGGATGTCTATTTATCAATAGGAACAAATATGGGTGAGAGATATGAAAACCTTCAACAAGCTGTTGCTCTTTTAAGAGAGAAGGAGAACATTGAGGTTGTTCGTGTTTCATCTGTTTATGAAACGGCAGCTGTAGGCTATACAGATCAGGCAGACTTTTTGAATATTGCTGTTCATCTCAAAACCGATGCATCATCTACTGAAATGCTGAAGATTTGCCAATCGATTGAGCAAGAGTTAGGGCGTGTGCGAGAATTTCGTTGGGGTCCACGAATCATCGACCTTGACATTTTACTTTACAATCAAGAAAATATTGAAACAGAGAACCTACTTGTTCCTCATCCAAGAATGTATGAGCGAGCTTTCGTCTTAGTGCCACTGGTAGAGATTACTCCAGCACCTTTCGGAGATCAGCTACAACAAGCACATCATTTATTGCAACAGATGGACTGTGAGCGTGAAGGTATAAACTTGTGGCAGCCAACTAACGAACCTCTTATAGTGAGTTAGGTAGGCGCTTTATATAATTTTAAATTAAGGATAAATAGGTACATGCCTATATAGGAGGAAGACAACGTTGAGTCAAACAACAGAGAAGCCCTTTCAAATTGGCGATATTGTCATGGACAACCGTGTTGTATTAGCTCCAATGGCAGGGATTTGTAATTCTGCTTTCCGATTAACCGTTAAGGAGTTCGGAGCAGGGCTTGTATATGCTGAAATGATTAGTGATAAGGGCATTGTTCAAAAAAACGAAAAAACATTAGGTATGCTTTATATCGATGAACGTGAAAATCCTCTGTCACTACAAATTTTTGGTGGAGATAAAGAAACATTAGTAGAGGCCGCTAAGTATGTAGATCAAAATACATCCGCTGATATTATAGATATCAATATGGGGTGCCCTGTTAATAAAATCATTAAATGTGAAGCGGGAGCTCGCTTGCTTTTAGATCCTAATAAAGTGTATGAAATGGTAGCCGCTGTGGTGGATGCAGTGAAAAAGCCTATTAGCGTAAAAATGCGAATTGGTTGGGATGATGAGCATATCTTCGCTATTGAAAATGCCCAGGCTGTTGAACGTGCTGGTGCGTCAGCGGTAGCGGTTCATGGTCGTACACGTGTACAAATGTACGAAGGGAAGGCGAATTGGGATATCATTCGTCAGGTAAAGGAAAATGTGAAAATCCCTGTTCTTGGTAATGGTGATGTAGAAACGCCGCAGGACGCTAAACGAATGCTAGAAACTACAGGTGTAGATGCAGTGATGATTGGTCGTGCCGCTTTGGGTAACCCATGGATGATTTATCGTACAGTTCAATACCTAGAAACTGGTGAATTAAAGGAAGAACCGAGTGTACGTGAAAAAATGGACGTCTGTCTACTTCACTTTGAACGTCTGCTCCAATTAAAAGGAGAAGGTATAGCAGTTCGTGAAATGCGTAAGCATGCATCTTGGTATTTGAAGGGAATTAGAGGTAATGGTAAAGCACGTAACGCTATTAACCAAACAGAAACGGCAGCAGAGCTTCGCGCGTTATTAAATGGCCTTGTTCAAGAGTATGCAAAATCCGAGTCCAATCTCATGATCCCTGAAGCAAAAGAATTAATTATTTAAGATAAAGATACCGTGAGCGTCTCAAGTTTTGACAGAGACGCTTTTTTTGCGCGCTTTAATTTTTAGAATTATTAATTATATTATCTTGTATTGAAAATAAACTGAAACAGATGATTACAGCATTAAAATTGTGTACAATAGAAATATTATGGACGTAAACGCTATTTATTTAAGGAGTGAAACAAGTGTCAAACATAGAAGAATTAAATGACCAGCTTTTGGTGAGACGCCAAAAAATGACGACTATATTAGAGAACGGACAAGATCCATTTGGTAGCCGTTTTGAACGTACGCATTTGTCAACAGAAGTAAAGGAACAATTTGCAGATCAAACAAAAGAGCAACTAGAAGAAAATCTGCAAGAGGTTATTATTGCGGGTCGTATAATGACGAAGCGCGGTAAAGGAAAAGCTGGCTTTGCACATATTCAAGATTTGGGTGGCCAAATTCAAATCTACGTTCGTCAAGACCATGTAGGTGAAGAAGCGTATGAATTATTTAAACAAGCTGATTTGGGAGATATCGTAGGTATCCGAGGGAATGTATTCCGCACACAGGTTGGCGAGCTCTCAGTAAAGGCAGAGGAATTCACATTCCTTACAAAGGCGCTACGTCCTATGCCAGAGAAGTTCCATGGTTTACAGGATGTTGAGCAACGTTATCGTCAACGCTACTTAGATCTTATGACGAATGAAGAAAGCAAATTAACATTTATAGCACGTTCTAAAATTATCCGTGCTATCCGCAACTATCTTGATAACTCTGGATATTTAGAAGTAGAAACACCAATGCTTCATACAATTGCTGGTGGTGCGGCTGCTCGTCCATTTATTACTCATCATAATGCACTTGATATGGAATTATATATGCGAATCGCAATCGAACTGCATTTAAAACGCTTAATTGTGGGTGGTTTAGAAAAGGTTTATGAGATTGGACGTGTATTCCGAAACGAAGGGATCTCGACACGACATAACCCTGAATTTACAATGATTGAGCTCTATGAAGCATACGCTGACTATCAAGATATCATGTCTCTTACTGAAAACCTTATAGCACACGTTGCTCAAGAAGTTCTTGGAACGACTACAGTTCAATATGGAGAAGATGAAATTAACCTTGCAGTGGGCTGGAGACGAGTTCACATGGTTGATGCCGTAAAAGAAGCAACTGGTGTAGACTTCTGGCAGCCGATGACAAAAGAGCAAGCTCAGGCTCTTGCTAAAGAACATGGAGTAGAAGTGAAAGATGTTCATGAAGTAGGTCATATTATTAATGAATTCTTTGAGCAAAAAATAGAAGAAACACTTGTACAACCTACATTTGTATATGGGCACCCAGTGGAAATCTCGCCTCTTGCAAAGAAAAATCCAGAGGACGAGCGTTTCACAGATCGCTTTGAGCTATTTATTGTTCGTCGTGAGCATGCAAATGCCTTCACAGAATTAAATGACCCAATCGATCAACGTCAGCGCTTTGAAGCACAATTAGCAGAGAAAGCAGCTGGTAATGATGAGGCACATGAAATGGACAATGATTTCATTGAAGCTTTGGAATATGGTATGCCTCCAACAGGTGGACTAGGCATTGGTATTGACCGATTAATCATGCTATTAACAAACTCACCTTCCATTCGTGATGTATTATTATTCCCGACAATGCGTCATATTACTAAATAGTCGTAGCATCTTTTCTAACAGTAAGATAAGAATAGAATGAAGAGGAGAATTTGCTGGATAAGGCAATTCTCCTCTTTTTTGTATTAAAAAAATTAAGTTGTTTAAACGTGGATTATATTTAGGTTATACTTTTATAGTTCTATGTTTTTATAAACGACAGTAGATAAAAAAGAAGTATTTTTATTGGGGGCATATAATGAATTACAAAATTATTAACAAACAAGTATTTGAACAGGCTCAATTACGTTCTGTATCGGATGTTCCATTTACAGAAGAAGAACTTGAGCATGGAATGAAATTAGTAGTTGCCAAAAAAGACGAGAATCTTACTTTATATTTAGTAGAGATAGACGGACATAAGAAGTTTGATGTTCGCTGGGATGATTCTTCTGAAATTTTTAGTGGCTGGTATTCCGCGTGGGATAATTTCCTGTGGTGTTTAAATATAGTTGATCCACAAGATGATGGCTTAAAGTAGTAGCGCGAAGCTTGAATAACAAACGATGAGGTTTTTTAGTTGAGTAAGCAGGAGAAAATGAAGCAGATGCTTTTAACTCCTGCTTCTATGTTTTAGTCTTTAATTTGTTGAGTTTTAAAAGAAAGCAATGTATAGTAAAACAAATCATTTAAGTTAGAACAGAGAATGATATAAAATCTACATTCTCATAAGTGTAGAAAATAGCTTACTAATGCATGTTTTTTCAATAATATCATTTTCTATGAAAAAAATACTTGCGAAGTAATTACGAACATGATAAATTATTACTTGTCGTTAAAACGACGTAAGAACAACACCATCATAAAAATTCAACAAACGAAAAAGTTGTTGACGCTGAAATGTGGTTGTGGTAAGATTTAAAAGTTGTCTCTTGTAAACGAAAAACTTTTTGAAAAAAGTTGTTGACAATGATAACTGAGTATATTATAATTTAAGAGTTGCTATCAAAAACGTAGCAACTAAATGAACCTTGAAAACTGAACAAGCAAAACGTAATCAATAAAGTTTTCAGTAGCTAGCTTAGCTAGTGAACGAAGCAAAATTTTGGACATCAAAATTGATGCCAGCAAAACAATTTGAGCTAATCAAATTTCTTTTATGGAGAGTTTGATCCTGGCTCAGGACGAACGCTGGCGGCGTGCCTAATACATGCAAGTCGAGCGAACAGAGAAGGAGCTTGCTCCTTCGACGTTAGCGGCGGACGGGTGAGTAACACGTGGGCAACCTACCTTATAGTTTGGGATAACTCCGGGAAACCGGGGCTAATACCGAATAATCTGTTTCACCTCATGGTGAAACACTGAAAGACGGTTTCGGCTGTCGCTATAGGATGGGCCCGCGGCGCATTAGCTAGTTGGTGAGGTAACGGCTCACCAAGGCGACGATGCGTAGCCGACCTGAGAGGGTGATCGGCCACACTGGGACTGAGACACGGCCCAGACTCCTACGGGAGGCAGCAGTAGGGAATCTTCCACAATGGGCGAAAGCCTGATGGAGCAACGCCGCGTGAGTGAAGAAGGATTTCGGTTCGTAAAACTCTGTTGTAAGGGAAGAACAAGTACAGTAGTAACTGGCTGTACCTTGACGGTACCTTATTAGAAAGCCACGGCTAACTACGTGCCAGCAGCCGCGGTAATACGTAGGTGGCAAGCGTTGTCCGGAATTATTGGGCGTAAAGCGCGCGCAGGTGGTTTCTTAAGTCTGATGTGAAAGCCCACGGCTCAACCGTGGAGGGTCATTGGAAACTGGGAGACTTGAGTGCAGAAGAGGATAGTGGAATTCCAAGTGTAGCGGTGAAATGCGTAGAGATTTGGAGGAACACCAGTGGCGAAGGCGACTATCTGGTCTGTAACTGACACTGAGGCGCGAAAGCGTGGGGAGCAAACAGGATTAGATACCCTGGTAGTCCACGCCGTAAACGATGAGTGCTAAGTGTTAGGGGGTTTCCGCCCCTTAGTGCTGCAGCTAACGCATTAAGCACTCCGCCTGGGGAGTACGGTCGCAAGACTGAAACTCAAAGGAATTGACGGGGGCCCGCACAAGCGGTGGAGCATGTGGTTTAATTCGAAGCAACGCGAAGAACCTTACCAGGTCTTGACATCCCGTTGACCACTGTAGAGATATAGTTTCCCCTTCGGGGGCAACGGTGACAGGTGGTGCATGGTTGTCGTCAGCTCGTGTCGTGAGATGTTGGGTTAAGTCCCGCAACGAGCGCAACCCTTGATCTTAGTTGCCATCATTTAGTTGGGCACTCTAAGGTGACTGCCGGTGACAAACCGGAGGAAGGTGGGGATGACGTCAAATCATCATGCCCCTTATGACCTGGGCTACACACGTGCTACAATGGACGATACAAACGGTTGCCAACTCGCGAGAGGGAGCTAATCCGATAAAGTCGTTCTCAGTTCGGATTGTAGGCTGCAACTCGCCTACATGAAGCCGGAATCGCTAGTAATCGCGGATCAGCATGCCGCGGTGAATACGTTCCCGGGCCTTGTACACACCGCCCGTCACACCACGAGAGTTTGTAACACCCGAAGTCGGTGAGGTAACCTTTTGGAGCCAGCCGCCGAAGGTGGGATAGATGATTGGGGTGAAGTCGTAACAAGGTAGCCGTATCGGAAGGTGCGGCTGGATCACCTCCTTTCTAAGGATATTTTCGGAATACAAACCTTGGGTTTGTAAGATTACGTTTTGCGTTCAGTTTTGAAGGTTCATTCTTCTGAATGAAATACTTCAAAACTTGTTCTTTGAAAACTGGATAAAACGACATTGAAATAGTAACAAACACATTTATTTTTTAAGTTTTTTTATAGGCTTAATAACATTAAAAGGTTTCAAGACACGAGCAGTTCTAGGAAGCAATCGAGTGAATGAAGGAGCGTACTTCAGTACGTGACTGATTGAACGAGTGAAGCTGACAACGAAATGCGATGTGTATTGAAAACTGATAGGTTAAGTTATTAAGGGCGCACGGCGAATGCCTTGGCACTAGGAGCCGAAGAAGGACGGCACTAACACCGATATGCTTCGGGGAGCTGTAAGTGAGCTTTGATCCGGAGATTTCCGAATGGGGGAACCCACTACGTTTAATCGCGTAGTATCTTGACGTGAATACATAGCGTCTTGAAGGCAGACCCAGGGAACTGAAACATCTAAGTACCTGGAGGAAGAGAAAGAAAAATCGATTCCCTGAGTAGCGGCGAGCGAAACGGGAAGAGCCCAAACCAAGAGGCTTGCCTCTTGGGGTTGTAGGACACTCAATACGGAGTTACAAAAGAGCGAGTTAGATGAAGCGACTTGGAAAGGTCCGCCAGAGCAGGTAAAAGCCCTGTAGTCGAAAGTTCGTTCCCTCCTGAGTGGATCCTGAGTACGGCGGAACACGTGAAATTCCGTCGGAATCCGGGAGGACCATCTCCCAAGGCTAAATACTACCTAGTGACCGATAGTGAACCAGTACCGTGAGGGAAAGGTGAAAAGCACCCCGGAAGGGGAGTGAAAGAGATCCTGAAACCGTGTGCCTACAAGTAGTTAGAGCCCGTTAATGGGTGATAGCGTGCCTTTTGTAGAATGAACCGGCGAGTTACGATTACGTGCGAGGTTAAGCTTTAGAAGGCGGAGCCGCAGCGAAAGCGAGTCTGAATAGGGCGAAATAGTACGTGGTCGTAGACCCGAAACCAGGTGATCTACCCATGTCCAGGGTGAAGGTAAGGTAACACTTACTGGAGGCCCGAACCCACGCACGTTGAAAAGTGCGGGGATGAGGTGTGGGTAGCGGAGAAATTCCAATCGAACTTGGAGATAGCTGGTTCTCTCCGAAATAGCTTTAGGGCTAGCCTCGTGATGAGAATACTGGAGGTAGAGCACTGTTTGGACTAGGGGGCCATCCCGGTTTACCGAATTCAGACAAACTCCGAATGCCAGATATTTATACACGGGAGTCAGACTGCGAGTGATAAGATCCGTAGTCAAAAGGGAAACAGCCCAGACCACCAGCTAAGGTCCCAAAGTAATCGTTAAGTGGAAAAGGATGTGGCGTTGCACAGACAACCAGGATGTTGGCTTAGAAGCAGCCATCATTTAAAGAGTGCGTAATAGCTCACTGGTCGAGTGACGCTGCGCCGAAAATGTATCGGGGCTAAACGATTCACCGAAGCTGTGGATTGACATCTACGATGTCAGTGGTAGGAGAGCGTTCTAAGTGCGTTGAAGTCAGACCGGAAGGACTGGTGGAGCGCTTAGAAGTGAGAATGCCGGTATGAGTAGCGAAAGACGGGTGAGAATCCCGTCCACCGTATGACTAAGGTTTCCTGAGGAAGGCTCGTCCGCTCAGGGTTAGTCGGGACCTAAGCCGAGGCCGATAGGCGTAGGCGATGGACAACAGGTTGATATTCCTGTACCACCTCCTCACCGTTTGAGAAATGGGGGGACGCAGTAGGATAGGGTAAGCGCGCTGTTGGTTATGCGCGTCCAAGCAGTAAGGCGTGTGTGTAGGCAAATCCGCACACTGTAACGTTGAGCTGTGATGGCGAGTCCGTATGGACGAAGTTCCTGATTTCACACTGCCAAGAAAAGCCTCTATCGAGGTGAGAGGTGCCCGTACCGCAAACCGACACAGGTAGTCGAGGAGAGAATCCTAAGGTGTGCGAGAGAACTCTCGTTAAGGAACTCGGCAAAATGACCCCGTAACTTCGGGAGAAGGGGTGCTCTTGAGCGTGCAAGCGCATGAGAGCCGCAGTGAATAGGCCCAGGCGACTGTTTAGCAAAAACACAGGTCTCTGCAAAACCGTAAGGTGACGTATAGGGGCTGACGCCTGCCCGGTGCTGGAAGGTTAAGAGGAGTGGTTAGCGCAAGCGAAGCTGCGAATTGAAGCCCCAGTAAACGGCGGCCGTAACTATAACGGTCCTAAGGTAGCGAAATTCCTTGTCGGGTAAGTTCCGACCCGCACGAAAGGCGTAACGATCTGGGCACTGTCTCAACGAGAGACTCGGTGAAATTATAGTACCTGTGAAGATGCAGGTTACCCGCGACAGGACGGAAAGACCCCGTGGAGCTTTACTGTAGCCTGATATTGAATTTTGGTACAACTTGTACAGGATAGGTAGGAGCCAGAGATCTCGGAGCGCCAGCTTCGAAGGAGGCGTCGGTGGGATACTACCCTGGTTGTATTGAAATTCTAACCCATGCCCCTTAGCGGGGCAGGAGACAGTGTCAGGCGGACAGTTTGACTGGGGCGGTCGCCTCCTAAAAGGTAACGGAGGCGCCCAAAGGTTCCCTCAGAATGGTTGGAAATCATTCGTAGAGTGTAAAGGCACAAGGGAGCTTGACTGCGAGACCTACAAGTCGAGCAGGGTCGAAAGACGGGCTTAGTGATCCGGTGGTTCCGCATGGAAGGGCCATCGCTCAACGGATAAAAGCTACCCCGGGGATAACAGGCTTATCTCCCCCAAGAGTCCACATCGACGGGGAGGTTTGGCACCTCGATGTCGGCTCATCGCATCCTGGGGCTGTAGTCGGTCCCAAGGGTTGGGCTGTTCGCCCATTAAAGCGGTACGCGAGCTGGGTTCAGAACGTCGTGAGACAGTTCGGTCCCTATCCGTCGTGGGCGTAGGAAATTTGAGAGGAGCTGTCCTTAGTACGAGAGGACCGGGATGGACACACCGCTGGTGTACCAGTTGTCTTGCCAAAGGCATCGCTGGGTAGCTATGTGTGGACGGGATAAGTGCTGAAAGCATCTAAGCATGAAGCCCCCCTCAAGATGAGATTTCCCATTACGCAAGTAAGTAAGATCCCTCAAAGACGATGAGGTAGATAGGTTCGAGGTGGAAGTGTGGTGACACATGGAGCTGACGAATACTAATCGATCGAGGACTTAACCAAAAAGTTTGAAACCTTCAATGAACCGTTTATCCAGTTTTGAAAGAATAAAAAAGTTTTTAAAAAACTTGCATTTTATAACTACATATGTTATAATAAATCTTGTCTTTTGAATAAGTCTAGTGATGATGGCAAAGAGGTCACACCCGTTCCCATACCGAACACGGAAGTTAAGCTCTTTAGCGCCGATGGTAGTTGGGGGATTCCCCCTGTGAGAGTAGGACGTCGCTAGGCATAATACCCAGGAGGATTAGCTCAGCTGGGAGAGCATCTGCCTTACAAGCAGAGGGTCGGCGGTTCGAGCCCGTCATCCTCCACCATTTGCCGGTTTAGCTCAGCAGGTAGAGCAACTGACTTGTAATCAGTAGGTCGTGGGTTCGATTCCTATAGCCGGCACCATTTTAGACGAGCCATTAGCTCAGTTGGTAGAGCATCTGACTTTTAATCAGAGGGTCGAAGGTTCGAGTCCTTCATGGCTCACCATTTATAAGTACCAACCATATTAAGCGGGTGTGGCGGAATTGGCAGACGCACTAGACTTAGGATCTAGCGCCGCAAGGCGTGGGGGTTCGACTCCCTTCACCCGCACCATTTTTTAAATATGCCAGATAAAAAAACTTATGCACATGCGGAAGTAGTTCAGTGGTAGAACACCACCTTGCCAAGGTGGGGGTCGCGAGTTCGAACCTCGTCTTCCGCTCCAAATGTGCCGGGGTGGCGGAACTGGCAGACGCACAGGACTTAAAATCCTGCGGTAGGTGACTACCGTACCGGTTCGATTCCGGTCCTCGGCACCATTTTATATGCGCCCGTAGCTCAATTGGATAGAGCGTCTGACTACGGATCAGAAGGTTATGGGTTCGACTCCTGTCGGGCGCGCCATAAAACGAACGGGAAGTAGCTCAGCTTGGTAGAGCACTTGGTTTGGGACCAAGGGGTCGCAGGTTCGAATCCTGTCTTCCCGACCATTTCCAAAAAACATGGGGCCTTAGCTCAGCTGGGAGAGCGCCTGCCTTGCACGCAGGAGGTCAGCGGTTCGATCCCGCTAGGCTCCACCATTCAACTTATTTAACTAAATGAACCTTGAAAACTGAACAAGCAAAACGTAATCAATAAAGTTTTCAGTAGCTAGCTTAGCTAGTGAACAAAACAAAATTTTGGACATCAATATTGATGCCAGCAAAACAATTTGAGCTAATCAAATTTCTTTTTATGGAGAGTTTGATCCTGGCTCAGGACGAACGCTGGCGGCGTGCCTAATACATGCAAGTCGAGCGAACAGAGAAGGAGCTTGCTCCTTCGACGTTAGCGGCGGACGGGTGAGTAACACGTGGGCAACCTACCTTATAGTTTGGGATAACTCCGGGAAACCGGGGCTAATACCGAATAATCTGTTTCACCTCATGGTGAAACACTGAAAGACGGTTTCGGCTGTCGCTATAGGATGGGCCCGCGGCGCATTAGCTAGTTGGTGAGGTAACGGCTCACCAAGGCGACGATGCGTAGCCGACCTGAGAGGGTGATCGGCCACACTGGGACTGAGACACGGCCCAGACTCCTACGGGAGGCAGCAGTAGGGAATCTTCCACAATGGGCGAAAGCCTGATGGAGCAACGCCGCGTGAGTGAAGAAGGATTTCGGTTCGTAAAACTCTGTTGTAAGGGAAGAACAAGTACAGTAGTAACTGGCTGTACCTTGACGGTACCTTATTAGAAAGCCACGGCTAACTACGTGCCAGCAGCCGCGGTAATACGTAGGTGGCAAGCGTTGTCCGGAATTATTGGGCGTAAAGCGCGCGCAGGTGGTTTCTTAAGTCTGATGTGAAAGCCCACGGCTCAACCGTGGAGGGTCATTGGAAACTGGGAGACTTGAGTGCAGAAGAGGATAGTGGAATTCCAAGTGTAGCGGTGAAATGCGTAGAGATTTGGAGGAACACCAGTGGCGAAGGCGACTATCTGGTCTGTAACTGACACTGAGGCGCGAAAGCGTGGGGAGCAAACAGGATTAGATACCCTGGTAGTCCACGCCGTAAACGATGAGTGCTAAGTGTTAGGGGGTTTCCGCCCCTTAGTGCTGCAGCTAACGCATTAAGCACTCCGCCTGGGGAGTACGGTCGCAAGACTGAAACTCAAAGGAATTGACGGGGGCCCGCACAAGCGGTGGAGCATGTGGTTTAATTCGAAGCAACGCGAAGAACCTTACCAGGTCTTGACATCCCGTTGACCACTGTAGAGATATAGTTTCCCCTTCGGGGGCAACGGTGACAGGTGGTGCATGGTTGTCGTCAGCTCGTGTCGTGAGATGTTGGGTTAAGTCCCGCAACGAGCGCAACCCTTGATCTTAGTTGCCATCATTTAGTTGGGCACTCTAAGGTGACTGCCGGTGACAAACCGGAGGAAGGTGGGGATGACGTCAAATCATCATGCCCCTTATGACCTGGGCTACACACGTGCTACAATGGACGATACAAACGGTTGCCAACTCGCGAGAGGGAGCTAATCCGATAAAGTCGTTCTCAGTTCGGATTGTAGGCTGCAACTCGCCTACATGAAGCCGGAATCGCTAGTAATCGCGGATCAGCATGCCGCGGTGAATACGTTCCCGGGCCTTGTACACACCGCCCGTCACACCACGAGAGTTTGTAACACCCGAAGTCGGTGAGGTAACCTTTTGGAGCCAGCCGCCGAAGGTGGGATAGATGATTGGGGTGAAGTCGTAACAAGGTAGCCGTATCGGAAGGTGCGGCTGGATCACCTCCTTTCTAAGGATATTTTCGGAATACAAACCTTGGGTTTGTAAGATTACGTTTTGCGTTCAGTTTTGAAGGTTTATTAATAATATAAAACTTCCAAGAGGGCCTATAGCTCAGCTGGTTAGAGCGCACGCCTGATAAGCGTGAGGTCGATGGTTCGAGTCCATTTAGGCCCACCATATATACCTCTTGGGGCCTTAGCTCAGCTGGGAGAGCGCCTGCCTTGCACGCAGGAGGTCAGCGGTTCGATCCCGCTAGGCTCCACCAAACTTGTTCTTTGAAAACTGGATAAAACGACATTGAAATAGTAACAAACACATTTATTTTTTAAGTTTTTTTATAGGCTTAATAACATTAAAAGGTTTCAAGACACGAGCAGTTCTAGGAAGCAATCGAGTGAATGAAGGAGCGTACTTCAGTACGTGACTGATTGAACGAGTGAAGCTGACAACGAAATGCGATGTGTATTGAAAACTGATAGGTTAAGTTATTAAGGGCGCACGGCGAATGCCTTGGCACTAGGAGCCGAAGAAGGACGGCACTAACACCGATATGCTTCGGGGAGCTGTAAGTGAGCTTTGATCCGGAGATTTCCGAATGGGGGAACCCACTACGTTTAATCGCGTAGTATCTTGACGTGAATACATAGCGTCTTGAAGGCAGACCCAGGGAACTGAAACATCTAAGTACCTGGAGGAAGAGAAAGAAAAATCGATTCCCTGAGTAGCGGCGAGCGAAACGGGAAGAGCCCAAACCAAGAGGCTTGCCTCTTGGGGTTGTAGGACACTCAATACGGAGTTACAAAAGAGCGAGTTAGATGAAGCGACTTGGAAAGGTCCGCCAGAGCAGGTAAAAGCCCTGTAGTCGAAAGTTCGTTCCCTCCTGAGTGGATCCTGAGTACGGCGGAACACGTGAAATTCCGTCGGAATCCGGGAGGACCATCTCCCAAGGCTAAATACTACCTAGTGACCGATAGTGAACCAGTACCGTGAGGGAAAGGTGAAAAGCACCCCGGAAGGGGAGTGAAAGAGATCCTGAAACCGTGTGCCTACAAGTAGTTAGAGCCCGTTAATGGGTGATAGCGTGCCTTTTGTAGAATGAACCGGCGAGTTACGATTACGTGCGAGGTTAAGCTTTAGAAGGCGGAGCCGCAGCGAAAGCGAGTCTGAATAGGGCGAAATAGTACGTGGTCGTAGACCCGAAACCAGGTGATCTACCCATGTCCAGGGTGAAGGTAAGGTAACACTTACTGGAGGCCCGAACCCACGCACGTTGAAAAGTGCGGGGATGAGGTGTGGGTAGCGGAGAAATTCCAATCGAACTTGGAGATAGCTGGTTCTCTCCGAAATAGCTTTAGGGCTAGCCTCGTGATGAGAATACTGGAGGTAGAGCACTGTTTGGACTAGGGGGCCATCCCGGTTTACCGAATTCAGACAAACTCCGAATGCCAGATATTTATACACGGGAGTCAGACTGCGAGTGATAAGATCCGTAGTCAAAAGGGAAACAGCCCAGACCACCAGCTAAGGTCCCAAAGTAATCGTTAAGTGGAAAAGGATGTGGCGTTGCACAGACAACCAGGATGTTGGCTTAGAAGCAGCCATCATTTAAAGAGTGCGTAATAGCTCACTGGTCGAGTGACGCTGCGCCGAAAATGTATCGGGGCTAAACGATTCACCGAAGCTGTGGATTGACATCTACGATGTCAGTGGTAGGAGAGCGTTCTAAGTGCGTTGAAGTCAGACCGGAAGGACTGGTGGAGCGCTTAGAAGTGAGAATGCCGGTATGAGTAGCGAAAGACGGGTGAGAATCCCGTCCACCGTATGACTAAGGTTTCCTGAGGAAGGCTCGTCCGCTCAGGGTTAGTCGGGACCTAAGCCGAGGCCGATAGGCGTAGGCGATGGACAACAGGTTGATATTCCTGTACCACCTCCTCACCGTTTGAGAAATGGGGGGACGCAGTAGGATAGGGTAAGCGCGCTGTTGGTTATGCGCGTCCAAGCAGTAAGGCGTGTGTGTAGGCAAATCCGCACACTGTAACGTTGAGCTGTGATGGCGAGTCCGTATGGACGAAGTTCCTGATTTCACACTGCCAAGAAAAGCCTCTATCGAGGTGAGAGGTGCCCGTACCGCAAACCGACACAGGTAGTCGAGGAGAGAATCCTAAGGTGTGCGAGAGAACTCTCGTTAAGGAACTCGGCAAAATGACCCCGTAACTTCGGGAGAAGGGGTGCTCTTGAGCGTGCAAGCGCATGAGAGCCGCAGTGAATAGGCCCAGGCGACTGTTTAGCAAAAACACAGGTCTCTGCAAAACCGTAAGGTGACGTATAGGGGCTGACGCCTGCCCGGTGCTGGAAGGTTAAGAGGAGTGGTTAGCGCAAGCGAAGCTGCGAATTGAAGCCCCAGTAAACGGCGGCCGTAACTATAACGGTCCTAAGGTAGCGAAATTCCTTGTCGGGTAAGTTCCGACCCGCACGAAAGGCGTAACGATCTGGGCACTGTCTCAACGAGAGACTCGGTGAAATTATAGTACCTGTGAAGATGCAGGTTACCCGCGACAGGACGGAAAGACCCCGTGGAGCTTTACTGTAGCCTGATATTGAATTTTGGTACAACTTGTACAGGATAGGTAGGAGCCAGAGATCTCGGAGCGCCAGCTTCGAAGGAGGCGTCGGTGGGATACTACCCTGGTTGTATTGAAATTCTAACCCATGCCCCTTAGCGGGGCAGGAGACAGTGTCAGGCGGACAGTTTGACTGGGGCGGTCGCCTCCTAAAAGGTAACGGAGGCGCCCAAAGGTTCCCTCAGAATGGTTGGAAATCATTCGTAGAGTGTAAAGGCACAAGGGAGCTTGACTGCGAGACCTACAAGTCGAGCAGGGTCGAAAGACGGGCTTAGTGATCCGGTGGTTCCGCATGGAAGGGCCATCGCTCAACGGATAAAAGCTACCCCGGGGATAACAGGCTTATCTCCCCCAAGAGTCCACATCGACGGGGAGGTTTGGCACCTCGATGTCGGCTCATCGCATCCTGGGGCTGTAGTCGGTCCCAAGGGTTGGGCTGTTCGCCCATTAAAGCGGTACGCGAGCTGGGTTCAGAACGTCGTGAGACAGTTCGGTCCCTATCCGTCGTGGGCGTAGGAAATTTGAGAGGAGCTGTCCTTAGTACGAGAGGACCGGGATGGACACACCGCTGGTGTACCAGTTGTCTTGCCAAAGGCATCGCTGGGTAGCTATGTGTGGACGGGATAAGTGCTGAAAGCATCTAAGCATGAAGCCCCCCTCAAGATGAGATTTCCCATTACGCAAGTAAGTAAGATCCCTCAAAGACGATGAGGTAGATAGGTTCGAGGTGGAAGTGTGGTGACACATGGAGCTGACGAATACTAATCGATCGAGGACTTAACCAAAAAGTTTGAAACCTTCAATGAACCGTTTATCCAGTTTTGAAAGAATAATTTCTTTTATGAAGGGTTTCAAGATACGAGTAGTTCGAGGAAGCAATGGAGAGAGGGAAGGAGCGTACTCAAGTACGTGACTGACTGAACGACAGCAGCTGACGAAGAAATGCGATGTATATTGAAAGCCGACTATAGTCTAGTGATGATGGCAAAGAGGTCACACCCGTTCCCATACCGAACACGGAAGTTAAGCTCTTTAGCGCCGATGGTAGTTGGGGGCTTCCCCCTGTGAGAGTAGGACGTCGCTAGGCACTAGAAAGACCAGAGAATCTTTTCTCTGGTCTTTTTTCGTTTTCAACAGAAAAAATTAAAGCTGTCTCTGGAATAAGACAGCTAATATATTTAAAACTTAAGCGCACTTCTCAAGTTATTGATATATGATTGACTCACTGGTAATTCACTACCATCCATTAATGTAATAATAAAGTTTGATGTCAAATCACGCGCCATTTTTTTTATAAAATAAATATTTACGATATAGGATCTATGAATACGAATAAAGTATGATGGTAATCTTATTTCAAGTTCTTTAAGGGTGATGCTCGTTTTAAATTGTTCGCGCTCTACATAAAACCATGTCTTTTTTTGAAGACTTTCAATATGCGATACTTTATTAATGGCTACAGGATTCCATTCTTCATCTTGTTTTCCTGTTATAAACTCAAATGGTTCTGTCTTTTTAGTAGTGAAAGTAGATGGCAGTATGACTACTAGAGCTGCTGGTTCATCCTGAATGAGTATCGGATAGCCGATACCGTAAAAGGGTGTATCGCATGACAAATTATCTAAAATTGTTTCTGTTTTTTTCTGTGTGCGCAATACTTGATCGGCAATACTTCCAGGTAACACTTGTTGACCCATTTCTAAATGGATACTCGGATGCCCTGGTTGAATAAAGATATAAGAATTATTAACGGCAATTGCAATGGATGAATCAGTAGGAATCCAATCGCTCAACATTGAAATATATTGTTCTGAAATATCTTTTGCACATGATTTTAACTCATTGTTCATTGTGAATATCCCCCTTGTTTGTAAATAACCATCCAAATTTCGTCGCAAAAAAGAATAGCTTTGTCATGAAAATCTGGTCTTTTATCAAAAAATAGTGAAAATTCAAATACTCTGTTATATATTAATTTACAACAAATAAACCTGTTATGGAACAGTGATTTAAAAGTTTTTTAACAGAGTATATTGTACACAAAGGGGAAGGTGGAATTTCAATATGTCAACTCGTCAAGAAAGAATCGGAGCTTTAGAGAAACAATGGGCTGAAAACCCTCGCTGGGCTGGTATTGAACGCACATATTCGGCTGAGGAGGTTATTAAACTACAAGGTACTGTAGTAATTGAACAAACTTTGGCAAAAAAAGGTGCTACTCGACTATGGAATTCATTACATGAGGAGCCGTTTATTAATGCATTGGGGGCATTAACGGGGAATCAGGCGGTACAGCAAGTTAAAGCTGGACTCAAAGCTATCTATCTATCAGGCTGGCAAGTAGCTGCGGATGCAAACCTTTCGGGTCAAATGTATCCAGATCAATCACTATACCCAGCCAATTCTGTACCAGCAGTAGTTAAACGAATTAATCAAGCACTTCAACGTGCAGATCAAATTGATCATGCTGAAGGACGTGTCGATCAATTTGACTGGTTTGCTCCAATTGTAGCAGATGCAGAGGCAGGTTTCGGAGGACCTCTTAATGTATTTGAGCTTGTTAAAGGCATGGTGGAAGCAGGGGCAGCTGGTGTTCACCTTGAAGATCAGTTAGCTTCAGAGAAGAAATGTGGACATCTAGGCGGTAAAGTTTTACTTCCAACACAAAACGCTGTTCGTAATTTAGTAGCTGCGAGATTAGCAGCTGACGTTATGGGTGTTGATACAATTCTTATCGCTCGTACAGATGCTGATGCTGCAGATATGGTTACTTCAGATATCGACCCACGTGATGCAGAGTTTATTACTGGTGAACGTACTCCTGAAGGTTTCTTCCGTACAAAGGCAGGCATCAAACAAGCAATTGCTCGTGGCTTAGCTTACGCACCATACGCTGATTTAATTTGGTGTGAAACTTCTAAACCATCTCTTGAGGAAGCTCGTGAATTTGCAGAAGCTATTCATGCGGAATTCCCAGGTAAAATGCTTGCATACAACTGCTCACCTTCATTTAACTGGAAAGCAAATCTTTCAGAAGAGGAAATTGCAGAGTATCAGCGTGAGCTTGGTAAGCTAGGTTATAAATTCCAGTTTGTTACTTTAGCAGGATTCCATGCATTAAACCACTCTATGTTTGAGTTGGCACATGATTATAAAGATAATGGTATGGCTGCATATTCTAAGCTACAGCAAGCTGAGTTTGCTTCCGAATCTAAAGGCTATACAGCGACACGCCATCAACGCGAGGTAGGTACTGGATACTTTGATGAAATTTCTCAAGTTATTTCAGGTGGTACTTCTTCAACAACGGCAATGGCTGGATCGACAGAAACTGAACAGTTCGTATAAAAAATGCGTGTTTTCCTAAATTCATAATCATAGAGTAGTCTCCTCCGCTCCTCCTAAAGCGGAGGAAGACAAAACTAAAATCGCAAAGGAGGGTAAACAACTAATGAAACAAGCAACGACAGGTAAGCTTAAAATTGTTGGAGAACAAAATGAGCATACAAATGAAATTTTAACGCCTGAAGCTCTTGAGTTTGTTCTTGCCCTGCACGAGAAATTTGATGCTCGCCGTAAAGAGTTATTGAATGCTCGTCAGAAACGCCAAAAGCGTCTAGATGCGGGAGAGAAGCTAGATTTCTTACCTGGAACAAAGCATATTCGTGAAGGTGATTGGTCAATTGCACCTCTTCCACAAGATTTGCAGGATCGGCGTGTTGAAATTACAGGGCCGGTTGACCGTAAAATGGTTATTAATGCTTTAAACTCTGGAGCAAAGATGTTTATGGCTTGCTTTGAGGATGCTTCTTCTCCAACATGGGAAAATATGATTGGTGGTCAAATTAATATGCGTGATGCTATTAATAAGACGATTGAGTTTACACAAGCATCTAATGGAAAAACGTATAAACTAAATGCTGAAACAGCCGTGTTACTAGTTCGTCCTAGAGGCTTACACCTGCTTGAAAAGCATGTACTTGTTCATGATGAACCGATTTCTGGAAGTTTCTTCGACTTTGGTTTGTATCTATTCCATAATGCAAAAAATGCACTGGCAAAAGGAACGGGGCCGTACTTTTATCTACCGAAGCTTGAAAGCCATTTAGAGGCTCGTCTATGGAATGATATCTTTGTATTTGCCCAAGATTATATTGGCATTCCACAGGGCACTATAAAAGCTACTGTATTGATCGAAACCATTTTGGCGGCATTTGAAATGGATGAAATTTTATATGAGCTACGTGAACATTCAGCTGGTCTGAATTGTGGACGTTGGGACTATATTTTTAGTTATATTAAACGCCTTCGTAATCAAGCGGATGTTATTTTACCAGACCGAGGTCAAGTTACAATGACCGTCCCATTCATGAAGGCTTATACATCTTTATGTATTCAAACTTGTCATAAGCGGAACGCACCTGCAATGGGTGGGATGGCTGCACAAATTCCTGTTAAAAATGATGATGAAGCGAATGCGGTGGCATTTGCAAAGGTTGCTGAAGATAAGCGACGTGAAGCAACAGAGGGGCATGATGGTACTTGGGTAGCGCACCCAGGTATGGTGGCAACAGCATTGGAGCAATTTGATGCCATTATGACGACCCCCAACCAAATTCATAAAAAGCGTGAGGATGTACAAGTTACTGCAGATGATTTAGTAGCTGTACCTGAGGGCACAATTACCCTTGAGGGACTTCGTGTTAACTGTAGTGTTGGTGTACAATATATTGCTTCATGGCTTCGTGGTAATGGTGCTGCACCAATTAATAATTTAATGGAGGATGCTGCGACAGCAGAAATCTCTCGTACACAAGTGTGGCAGTGGGTTCGACATCCAAAAGGTATTTTAGATGATGGGCGCGGCATTACTTTAGCGTTTGTCCTTGAAATTCTGGAAGAAGAGCTTGTCAAAATTAAAGAGGTTGTTGGGGAACAAGCCTATAACAGTGGTCGCTTTGAAGAAGCCGCTGAACTGTTTAAATCCTTAATTGAGCAAGATGAATTCGCGGAATTCTTGACACTTCCAGGCTATGAAAAATTAGCGTAAATGAAAATCCACTAAAAACATATTCAGCTTTCCTACAAAGTAAAATATGACGGGGTCTGTTCCTCCGTTACTAGTGAGATGAGCACAATTGTATTAAAGGGGTCTACTTATAAAAGTAATTTAGAGGAAAAAGATGTCCTACGAGCTTAGATGGGGAGCTTATAAGACATCTTTTTTAATTAATCCGCGTAACTGTTTTTCCAGGCTACGCGGATTTTTTCTATATTAATTGACTATGGCCAGGACAAAGCCATCATAGCCTTTGACGCCAACCGTTTGTATTGCTGTTGCTTCAATACGGGGCTCCTCTTTTAGCAGATCTATAAATTGCTGTACGCCGCTAACACGTTCGTCCATACTATTTATATCTGTGATAGCACCATTCCGCACTACATTATCCGCAATAATAACAGCACCTGAATTCGCTAGCTTTACTGCCCACTTTAAATATTCAGGATTATTGGGCTTATCTGCATCAATAAAAATGACATCAAAAAAATGTCCCCTTTTTTTCAAGTCTGGCAATGTATCCAACGCTGGACCGACGATAATTTCAATCTTTTCCTCTAAGCCTGCATGTCGTATATTTTTACGAGCGACAGAGGCATAGTCTTCATTAATTTCTAAAGTCACCACTTTCCCTTCTTTTGAAAGAGCTTGAGCTAAGCATATACTGCTATACCCACCAAGTGTGCCAATCTCTAATACATTAACGGCTCCTTTCAATTTAGTTAGTAAATACAAAAATCTCCCTTGAGTTGGGGATACATCAATTTCAGGTATACCTGCAGCTTTATTTGCCAGTAGTGCAGCGGTAAGACAGCTGTTATCTGGTAGAAGTTTATCCGTAAAATAATTGTCTACATTATGCCAAACATTTAACTCTGTCATCGTACAGCCCTCATTTCTATGTCATTTAAAAAGTGCAAGCTTGCATTTAGAGTGTATGATAAAATGAATCATAAAAAAAATATATTATAATTATTCATATATAACTAAATGTTATGGATAGGAGAAAATGATGAATATTCATGGCTTAAAATTGTTTTATCACGTTGCTACTACTGGTAGTTTCACAAAAGCGGCAGAATTATTATGTATAAGCCAGCCTGCTGTTTCGAGCCAAATTAAACGATTTGAGCATGAATTAGGCGTACAACTTTTTAAGCAGCAGGGGCGAGGGGTCGTACTTACCGAGTTTGGCATAGCTCTAACGGAGAAGGCTCAACATTTGATGGCCCTTGAACAGCATATAGAAACATTTGTAGAAGAGTATCGCCTTGCCAAAGCAGGGGATTTACATATAGTATCTACTTATCTACCAGCCAATTTTTTAATTCCTAAATGGGCAGCTACTTTTAAGGCAGCCAATGAACATGTAAATTTAATGATTACAACTACCAATACAAAGGATGCCTTTGAGCAACTAATACACTATAAAGCCGACATTGCCATTTATGGCGGAGGAATTTCTGAGAGACCTAAAGAAATATGGTGGGAGGAATTATATGAGGATGAACTATGGTTTGTGGTGTCACCCCATCATAGGTATGCTCATCAAACTATTACATTAATTGAAATGTTTCAGGAGCCATTTATTATGAGAGAGAAAGGGAGCTCGATGAGAGAGCATCTATTTTCCTTATGTCAAACGTACCAAGTAGAGCCACCAAAAATTGCGTTACAATTTAATGGGATCAATGAAACCATACGTTCTGTTATAGCGGGATATGGAGCCAATTTTATTTCATCCCTGGCAGTTAGGGAATATGTCGAGAGTGGGCAATTGGCAAGGGTCTATATAAAAGATATACATCCCGTTAAACATAAAATTTCCATTTGTACGAGAAAAAAAGAAAAGCAAAATTTGCTGGTGCAAAATTTTATCGAGACGATTAAGCGCTCACTATAAATAGTTTGTCCTTCATGTACATTTGAAAAATATTTGTTATACTAAACATATAACAAATATGGAGCTGATAAACATGTTTATTCAAATAGAGCCGCAATCTGACGTTCCCATCTATGAGCAGGTGACACGTCAAATCATTGAAGGGATAGCAAGAGGAGATATGAAGCAAGGAGAGACCTTGCCATCTGTTCGGAGTTTAGCTGCTGATTTAGGCGTTAATATGCATACTGTAAATAAAAGCTATCATGAATTAGAGGCTAAAGGCATAATAGCTATACGCGCGAAATCGGGAGCCATTATATGTTCAACAGAGGAGAAGGCTTTGACGCCAGAACAATTACGACAAATTGAAAAGAATTTAAAGCCTGTTGTGGCAGAAGGTATGGTGCTCGGCGCAACAGTAGAACAAATTGAGCACATGATGAAAAAGGTGTTCGCAGACTTGCATATTCCAGCAGAGGGAGTGTAGCAATATGCTACTTGGTGTTTTTATATCTATTTACATCATGACATTAGTTTTACAAATAATCGTTCCTTTTATCGTACGTGAGACCATTGTTTTTGGGGTCACTGTGCCAGATCAAAATATTAAGCATCCTGCCCTAGCTAATGTGAAAAAACGTTACGCCCAAATAGTCGGAGGCACTGGCGTGGTGTTTTTAATTGTTATGATTATTAGTTACAACTTGCTTACTTCTGAATCCATTCAAGGAATGTTTTTACTCGGTTGTTTATGGAGCATGCTTACAGTGAGTATGGGGCTATACTGGGTATATCACCAAAAGATATCAGCCTTAAAAAGGCAGGAGCAGTGGGGCGTAAATCTTAAACAGGTACGTGCAGTCGATCTCACAGCACGAAGCCGTGATGAGATGCTTCCTTGGTCATTCTTTGCTGTGCCCTTAGTGATATCAGGATTTTTAATTATTTATACAATCCTTCATTACGATCAAATGCCAGCTAATATAGCTGTACATTGGGGACCAAGTGGAGAGGCAGATGCTTGGAAAAGCAAGACGTATTTAACGGCCATTTCATTGCCTCTTGTTATGCTTATGATGCAATTCATGATGTGGGGCATTACTGATTCGATAAAGCGTTCTGCCATCAAAATAGCGGTAAATCGCAAGGAGGAATCACTAGAGGATCAGCTAAAAACTCGAAAATTTATGAGCTGGCAAATTTTATTAGTAAGCTATGCTATAACAGTGTTATTAACGGTGCTACAACTTAGTAATATTTATCCTTCCATGACTGTAGGCTATAAGCTATTACCGCTATTTGTTTTATTTTTAGCTGTTGTAGTCGGTTCTCTTTTAATTTATGTTGTGAAAAAGCGCAAATATAGAGTTCGCTATGAAAAAAATATTGATTCACAGGTCATGGATGTGGATGAAGATCGTTATTGGAAGGGCGGTTTAATTTATATGAATCGTCAGGATCCTTCTGTTTTTGTAGAGAAACGTTTTGGGGTAGGGTGGACGATGAACCTTGCCAATCCAAGAGGATATATTGTCATTGGGTTACCTTTTCTCTTATTGCTGTTGATTTCTATATTTTCGTTATAAAATAATAAGGATCTATGATGAAAAATTCGTTCCAAGTGAGCGAATTTTTTTCATATTGACTGGAGGTAAGCAGATGAAAATTCTTGTTGTCGATGACGATGTGCATATTTTACAGCTAGTAAATATTTATTTAACAAAAGAGGGCTATCAAGTGTTACGTGCGGAAAATGCTCAGCAGGCACTAGCATTACTTAACGGAAATCTACCCGATTTAGCAGTCGTAGATGTGATGATGCCAGGGATGGATGGATTCACACTGACCGAGACTTTAACACAAGATTACGATATTCCTGTTTTATTATTAACAGCAAAGGGTGAGCTTGAAGATAAAGAGCGAGGCTTTTTAGCCGGCTCAGATGATTATGTTGTGAAGCCCTTTGAGCCAAAGGAATTATTATTTCGTATAGCCGCTATCTTGCGTAGATTGGATAAGAAAAATCAAATAACCATCCAAGTGGGCCATCTAGTAATCGATCGTCGTAGCTTCGAGGTTATTATTGGAGAAGAGACACTTATCTTACCTTTAAAGGAATTTGAATTGCTGGCGTTATTGGCATCACGCCCTAACCAGGTATTTACAAGGAGCTATATAATGGAGCAAGTATGGGGCTATGACTATGATGGGGACGAGCAAACATTGAATACGCATGTGAAGCGGGTTCGAGAAAGATTAAATCGTTTTGATACGGCTGTTGAAATCATCACGGTACGAGGCGTTGGCTATAAGCTAGAGGCAACGTCATGAAGACTTTATATAGTAAATTTGTAATGACCACATTGCTAGTGATGATAGGGAGCTTGTGTATTGGTTTTTTAGCGACGAATACATATTATCATCAAGTCGTAAAAGAAAAAAACGATACAAAAAACGTTGTCATCGCACAGGGGATTGCGCAATATATTGAGACTGCTAAGCCCGAGGATTTAAATAATTATTTCATGACACTTGGCGAAATTGGCTATCAAATATATGTAACCACTGGCGAGGAAGGGCACTTTTTTGGTGGCGATTATCGGGATAAGACTTTGTCTGAATCCGTTGTAAAGCATGTTTTAAATGGTGAGGTCTATCATGGTATGCGAGATTTTCCAAAAGAAACGTTTGTAACAGGCTTTTTTGCTAATGAGTTAATTAATACAATTGGTGTGCCATTTACGTATGAAAATAAGTCCTATGCATTGTTCGTAAGACCGGATATTCGCTTATTGTTTTCGGAGGTACATACATTGCTTGGTGGATTAATGCTCGTCATGATAGTGCTCAGTTTACTGGCCATGCTACTATTTGCTAAGGCACTAATTCGTCCCATTACAAAGCTAACAGCGGCAACTCAACAGCTTGCACATGAAAAGTTTGATACCGTTTTGGACATTGACCGTAATGATGAATTAGGCCAATTAGCTACTAGTTTTAATATAATGACAGAAAAATTACAGGAGAATGATCGCGTGCGAAAGGAATTTATAAGTAATGTATCGCATGATTTTCAATCCCCTTTATTAAATATTCAAGGATATGTTGACTTACTAAAAAATCCTTTGCTGAAGGAAAAGGAAAGACGGGAGTACGCAGCCATTATCGAATTGGAAACAAAACGCTTATCAACTTTAACGAAGCAGTTATTGTTATTAACATCGCTTGATCAATCGACACGAATAATCAAACGTGAGCGTTACCGATTAGATGAACAGCTAAAGGAAAGCGTACGAAAATATCGCTGGCAAATGGAAGAGGCTCAGCTCCAAATCACTTACAAAATGGAGCAAGTTATTTTTAATGGAGATGCAGGGCTTCTACAAAATGTGTGGGACAACTTGCTGACAAATGCGATTAAGTACAATGTGGAGGGAGGTCAAATACATCTAGATTTACAGCAAAAACCTGCTTCGCTTGCAATCCTTGTTGAGGATAATGGAATAGGTATGACTGCAGATCAATTAGCAAAAGTTTATGACCGTTTTTATCGAGCAGACACTTCTAGAACGAAGCAAGGGACTGGATTGGGGCTAGCAATCGTCAAGCAAATCGTAGAGCTACATGGAGGCACTGTCCATATAGAAAGCGCAGTTAATGCGGGGACAAAGGTATATATAAATCTCCCCATTTTGTCATGAGGAGTTCATGTAAAGTTCATGTTCTCCCGATAGACTGCTACTTAGTTGAAACAAACTAAGGGGGAGTTTTCGTATGGAACAGAAGTGGAGCATACGCCTTATTCGTTTGGCTGCCATTTTTGCTTTAATCGGAACCTATCTAGGTTCACATATGTCCGGTTCAGGTAGCTACGAATATAGACCGATACATGCACATATTTTACTTGTTGGTTGGCTGAGTATGTTTGCATGGGGTATTTTTTATAGAGCTTTTAAAGTCAAATCACAAAAAATAGTGAATATACATGGTTGGACAGCTATTCTTGGTGTTTTTGGCTTAACATTAGGGATGTGGTTTTACAATATCAATCCATTTAATTTTGGCAGCACATTTACTTTAGTGTTCTTTATTGTAGGTGGAACTACGTTATTAATTAGCTTTGCTTTATTCATTGTAGTAACATTTATGATTAAACAACAAGAAGATATGAAAAATTAGCAAAACCTACCGTGTTACATAAGCTCGTGACGCGGTAGGTTTTTCATGTTTATTGGATATCTTGAAGTGATTTTTTCAGCCATTTTGTGGCTTCTTGATAATCTTGGGCAACACCCTGCCCTTTTTTATAGATTAGACCGAGTTGGAATTGTGCCTTCTGATGGCCCTGATTCGCAGCCAATCTATAGAGCTGGGCTGCTTTAGCAAAATCCTTTGGAACGCCTTGCCCATGACTGTGCATTTGTGCTAATTGGAATTGTGCTTTTATATGCCCTTGTGCGGCAGCTTGCTCAATCCATTTGGCAGCTTCAGTGTAATCCTGGGTAACACCCTTACCTTTATCAAATAAATTTCCGAGCTGGTATTGAGCACCCGCATGCCCTTGAATGGCAGCTAAACGATAGCAGCGGCGTGCCTCTTCCAGATCTATAGAAACCCCTAATCCTTGTTCATATAATAGGCCTAATTGATACTCAGCCTGAATATGAGACTGATCAGTTGCAGCTCTCCACCATTGCACGGCTTCTGGATAATTAACAGGAACACCAGCTCCTACAGTTAATAAAAGTCCGAGCTCGTATTGAGCATCCACATAACCCTTTTCAGCTGCAGCCTTTAGATAAGGCAGAGCTTTATCTGGTTGTTGAAGTTGATAAACATATAGACGCCCAAGCTCGAAGCCAGCACTAATATGTCCTTCTTTAGCAGCTAGGAGTAGCCATTTCTCAGCTAATACGATATCCTGTTCTTTTTCATAGAGAAGACCAAGGTAATATTGTGCATGTAAATGTCCTTTATGTGCTGCTAGCTTAAACCACTTCAAAGCCTCAATATGGTCCTTGTCTATTCCTAGGCCAGTATTGTAGAGCATGGCAATTTGAAATTCTGCATTCATATGGTCTTGTAAAGCGGCCATGTGGAACCATTTGGCTGCCTCTGCAAAATTTTGTGGAATGCCACGACCTTTCAAATGCATATAGCCTAGATTATATTGCGCACTTGCATCTCCGGCTAAGGCAGCCATTTCAAAATAAGTGCTGGCCTTCACATAACTCTGATCTACACCTGTCCCATTATGATAAAGAAATCCTAAATTGTTTTGTGCACTGGTATTCCCTTGATCCGCGGCTAAGGTGTACCATTTGGCTGCCTCATTGAAATCTTGCGATAGGCCCAGCCCTTGATTATAAAGCACACCCAGATTGTACTGAGCATCTGCATTTCCTAAATCAGCCGCTATTTGGTAGTGATGAGCGGCCTCCCCATAATTTTGTGCCGTACCTTGTCCTAGATGAAAGAGGACACCGAGACTATAGTGTGCATTGGGATCGTTTTGAGCTGCGGCTCGTTCATACCACATTTTCGCAAGTGTATAATCCTTTTTAACCCCCTGCCCATGGTTGTAAAGCGCTCCTAAATTATATTGAGCACTTGCGTCACCATTTTGTGCCGCAATTTCGAACCAATCAGCTGCATGTTTATAAGCATCTGTTGAATGTTCCAGCTGATATAGGTTGTTATCCGACATCAAAATTTTCTCATCAGCGATATTCGATTTAAAGCTACGATCATAGCGCTTCATAAACCATTCAACAATATCAGTTATATAATCAAGAACAATTTTGGCCGCCTTTGCCTCCACAAGTTCATTACTAGTATGGCTCGTCATTTTATAGACGAGATTCATTAATAGGAAAATTCGACGAGGATGAATTTGGGCTGTAAAACTACGATTATTTAACAGCATGCGGACATTTTTTAATTTGGGTGTAGTATGCATTTCCAATTGATAAACCTCAAATAAAATCTCCTCTAATACTAGCAGTGATTTTTGTAAAGAAACTAGAGGGTTCGAAATGGCGAAAAAACTAGCTTCCTGTAAATTTTTAGCTAATGTTGCGAAGGAAAATTGCCTTAACTTATGACATTGTTCTTCAAGAATTTCATAATGTATGACGATCGTACTCACCCTCTTTCGTGGTATTCTCTTTTTTCATATATCGGAGAAATATCGATATTATTGATATGTTTTCATGGGATTCATCAGTTGAATTGTTGCTGTTACATGATACTATTTGATATAAGGGGAATTCATCAATATGAAGAGCCTGACAGCCTATAGGTGGAGGATAGACATGAAAAATATTGCAGCTATTATTCCAGCATATAATCCGCAACAATCACTCATTACCTATGTACATCAATTACTAGCAACGACCATTACACAAATTATTATTGTCAATGATGGAAGTGATCAGAAATATAAAGGGATTTTTGACGACCTAAAAAAAATAGAAGGCTGCCAAGTCCTTCAGCATCGAGACAATATTGGAAAAGGTGGTGCCCTAAAGACAGCCTTTACATATATACGAGAGCAAAAAAGAATATTTCATGGGGTACTCACAGTAGGGGCACATGGTCAGCATACATTACAAGATGTAAAGCTTGTTTTAACGATGACGAAGGTCTTTTCAGAAGGTATTGTGCTAGGCGTGCGAAACTTCCATTCGGTCGATAGTACCTTTCTTTCCTATTGGGGAAATCGTGCAACAAGTCTCTTTTTTGAACTGCTCTATCACCGGAAATTGATGGATACTCAAACGGGTTTACGCTATATTTCGATGAATGAATTACCATGGCTAATGAAGGTAAAAGGTGAACATTATGATTATGATACAAATATGCTAATCGCTGCACTTAAACGAAAGTGCTCTATTTTCGAGGTAGAGATTGGGCAATTACGAATAAAAAAAAACTCCATTATTCAGTATGATGAAATAACAAATGCAAGCTCCATTATAACGAGAATGCTTATGAATTATTTACGACCAAGAAAACAATGATAATTAAGGTTTAAAATTGAAATAAAGAGCTAGGATAAAGGATAACAATTACTCAATAGAACGTAGCGAGTATAGAAAAAAGGAGCATGTTTATGGAATATTCAGATCAAGTAAAAAATCGGGTGAAACGGATGGAAGGTCAGCTACGTGGTATTTTGAAGATGATGGAGGAGGAAAAAGACTGTAAGGCAGTGATTACGCAGCTATCAGCCGTCCGCTCGGCTGTAGACCGAACGGTTGGTGTGATTGTTAGTACAAATTTATTGGAATGTGTGCAAAATGCGGAAGGGGATGGCGAAAAGATGAATGAGGCCATTCAGGAAGCGGTTAACTTAGTAGTAAAAAGTCGTTAATTGTCAAAAAAACTCACTGGAATGTAGTGAGTTTTATTTTTTTACAATTTAATAGTTATAATCGACGCTTATATTCAATTTTTAGGTAATTTATATTATAAGGATCATTTTATTTTTTTAGTTGAAAGTCTTAGTTGGGGCACTTGTCTCATAGCCTAGTAGTCACTTTCTTTGTTATGCTAACTAATAATGATAGCGTAAAAGGGAAGGTGATTGTGTTATGAAGAAATGGCTATTATGTGGCGCTACTTTACTTATGTTAAGCCCGACTGCGGCTTATGCACAACAAGAGGAGACTAAATCCGTAATAAATCCTGTTGTAGCAAATTCAACAGTCACAACTTGGGAGCAGTTTACAAAAGAACTAATAAAGAAAATTAATAGTTTTGAAACGGATATTAACATTACATATACTGGGCCGATGGGTGATTTCAAAAAAGAGATTATGGCTGCTTTTGATCAAGCTAAAAAGCAGGCTGTATACGCAAGCGGACATATGGAAAGCACAACAATTTCCGCAGATTCTTTAGGGAACGTATCCTATACAATAAAGTACCTGACAAATCAAACACAAGAAGCAGCTGTACAAAAAAAGATTGGTCAAGTATTGAAAAATATTATAAAGCCCACTATGACTGAATTCGATAAAGTAAAAGCTATTAATGATTATATTGTATCGAATACTAGTTATGGTACTAAAACAAAAGCAAGTCCCCATAGTGCCTATGCTTTGCTATTTGAAGGACAAGCTGTTTGCCAAGGTTATGCCTTAGCTGCACAGGCAATGCTGTCACAGAGTGGAATTGAAACAAAATATGTGGTGGGGTTTGTGAATGAAAATGAGGCCCATGCTTGGAACTTGGTAAAGGTAGACGGCAAATGGTACCATTTGGATACAACATGGAATGATCCACTACCTAATCGCATTGGTGCTGCATCCTATGATTACTTTTTAGTGACGGATGAAGTGCTTAAGAAGGATCATTCTTGGATTCAGACAGATTATCCTGCGGCCTCAAGCACTAAATATAGCTTTATGCACAATGTTCATTTTGCGTATCCATTAAATAATGTCGTCTATTTTAGTAATACGGCTGATCACGATAAATTATATAAGCTAGAAATGGCAACTGGTAAAAAAACAAAAGTGTTGGATAAACGAGCGTTGTATATTACTGGAATGGGCCAAAATCTATATTATAGTGATTATAGCAACAGCGGTTATTTAACAAAACTAAATCTGAAAACATTAAAGGCTGAGGTGTTGGTCAAACAGCCAGTAACGAATCTAAAGATTAGTGACAATTATCTAATCTATAACATGAATGCCAAAGAGCATAAACTTCCATTAAGTCAATAAACAATTATTAACAGGCATAAAAGGACTCTGAACGGGTTCTTTGTGCTTGTTTTTGTATATAATGAATAGAAGAAGACGGTTGGAGGTGAGGAGTTTGTGGAAGAAATTAGCCATTATTATGATCATCATTGTTTTCATTGACCCCATTTATACGGCAGGTAAAGCAGTTGTCCGGCAGATAGCGGAATGGACAAATAATGATGAGATAGAAACAATGCTTCTTTCAACAAAGGAAAAAATCGTTGATGTAACCGCTAGACTTTCAGACAATGCCTCAATAGAAACGGCCATACCTATAGAAGACATGCATGATATGGAGGTAGCACCTACTGCTCAAGCAATTCAGAAGCCAGAGACAAAGTTAGTTGTGACAAACGTTAAGGAAATGACTGATGCAATGTATGCGTATTATAGTAGTTTCTCACCGAAATTTGAAATTCAGTATAAAGGGAATACACAACGAATTGAACAAATTGTAGAAGAGGCCTATAACAATGCCATCGAAAGAGACGATTATGTGTATGGCCATATTAGTAAACATTCAATTCGTTTTGAATATGGAAGAAACCAGGCAACAATATTTGGGGAGCAAAGCTATTTAATGACCCCAGAACAGGCTGCTTACGTGGAGATGAATGTCCAAGAAATCATTGCCAAAATTAGTAATACATCTATGTCAGACGTAGAAAAGGTACGAGCCGTTAATGATTATATTGTGGCGAATACGGCCTATACCGACCAAACAAATTCTAGTCCCCATAGCGCCTATACCGTTCTTGCAGAGCGCGGAGGGGTATGTCAGGGCTATGCTTTACTTGCTCACTCCATGTTACAAAAGCTAGGGATTGAAACGAAATATATTGTAGGATATGTAGGTCAAGAAGGACATGCGTGGAATTTAGTGAAGTTAGGTGGACAATGGTATCACCTTGACACAACGTGGAATGATCCAGTCCCAGATCGTAAGGGGGCCATTCGTTACCAATACTTTTTAGTTGACGACCGCACAATGGCAAAAGACCACTCATGGATTGCTGAAGATTATCCTAAAGCAACGAGTACACTCTATAGCTACTATCATGATATAGACTTCCCAGCACAGGTTGACAATCAATTATATTTTAGCAACATCTCTGATGACAATAAGCTGTATGTGCTTGATATGAAGACGGGTAAAACGAAACGAGTAACAAATTCCCGTGTACAATACGTCGTTTATGCAGATGGATGGCTCTATTATAGTAATTATTCCCGAGGCGCTTATTTAACAAAGATTCGTCCAGATGGTAGCGGGGAACAGTCCCTAAACCGAGAAGATACGAAGGATTTATTTGTGAAAGATGGCTATCTTTATTTCACAACGAATGAGTTGAAGAAAATGGCCCTATAAATGGGGACAACAAAAAGGGCATGACTTATCAACAGTCAAAGGCCCTTTTTGTTCGTTCAATTAAATAATCAATTGGTTGCTGCTCACAAAGAGAAATGGAGATCTGCGGATGCGTTACTGCTAATATATTTGTAAATGTTTTTAAAATAAGTGGATTATACTTGATGGCACCACCATTACAGTAAAGAGGAAACAGTCCATTCTGATAGCCTATCTTTGTTAACACGGCTTTTGCTAAAAGAGCCAATTCGTGAGCTGCCTGTTGTGATATTTGAATGGCACAAGCATCTTGTTGTTCAACTGCTTGAGCAACAAATGCCCCCATTTTGGCCAACTGTGCATTTGTATAGGATGGCTGAAATAACCATTCAGCGAGCTCGGTTACATTTTGTATAGCTAAGGAATGATAGACAGCCTCTTTTAAAATAGTGGTCTCACCTCGACCATCTTCCATTTTAAAGATGGCTCTTACCACTTCTTGCCCTAGCCAATAACCACTACCTTCATCTCCAGCTCGGTGTCCCCAGCCTCCAGCACGAACGATTTGCTGTCCATCATAGGCGTAAGCGATTGCTCCTGTTCCAGCAATGAGTAATGCACCTGCCTGTCCAGCAGTCACACCAAGTAGTGTGGCTTCAGCGTCATTTTCAATAATAAGAGTAGCAATAGAAAGCTGTGTGGCTGATAGGGCATTTTGAACAATAGCTGTAACTATTTCTTTGTCTTTTGGAGAATCAATCCCAGCTAAGGCAAAGGTAGCTACAGCAATTTGAGAGCAGGGATACTTTTGCAAAAAAATTTCTACCTTTGCTAAAAGCTCATGTAATATCACTGTAGCTGCTTCCATACCAATGGCTTGATAGTTGGAGCCCTTTGTTGAAGCTGAATATTCCATAACACCAGTTTCCGCGTGAACGACTGCGCATGCCGTTTTTGTCGCACCACCATCAATAACTAGAAGCCATTTCATCATTGGCTCCATTCCTCAAGAAAAATCGTTAATTCTTTCTCCGCTTCAATAATGGAACTTTCCTTTAATTGAATCCATTCATAAAGATTTTTCGTATTCATTTTGGCATGTTCAAGTGCTGCTTTCATTGTGGCGGGAGCTGGGCCACCTGGTAGTGTTCGAACACCAACAAAAGACTCTGGCTGTAAGGTTTTATAAAAATCCTCTTCTGAAATATTTAATTCTTTTCCCGTAATCAATTTAGATTGAGTATTCACGAGTCCCCATGTAAGGCTTGCTAGTGATTCCTCACTATGAGCAAGTAGTACTTTAATGCATTTACTAACAATGCTATGTGCTTGGCGGAAGGAAATATCCTCTGAACGTACTAATGTATCAGCCAGCTCAGTAACATTGGCAAAGCTGTTCTCTGCACGGTTTCTTAGTTTTTTCTTGTTCACATCCATTGTGACAACAAGTGAGCCAAATAATTTATAAATCCCAACTAAGCGGTCGATGGCACGCCATAAATAGGGTTGCATATCATCCTCAGTATCGACGATATCTCCAAATGGTGTATTATGTACCATCTGTAACACGGTGCTTGCATCTCCAACAACAGCCGATAGTAATGAACGCGTATGTTCAATTGAAACAGGGTTACGCTTTTGGGGCATAATAGAGCTTATTTGAACATATGGACTTGCGAGTGTGAAGGCATTGAACTCCTGTGTAGCCCATAATAAAAAATCTTGAGAGGTCCGGCCAAGATTGAGTGCAGCAAGCTGTACAATACTTGCTGCTTCAGCAATATAGTCAGCTCCAGCCACTGCATCCCACGCATTTTCGATAATATCATCGAATGCCAACAAATGACGCATCCGTTCTCGATTTATATTAAATCCTGTTGTAGTTAAGGCTGCAGCCCCCATACTGCTACGATTAACAGTTTTATAGACATGCTGCATGCGCTCAAAATCTCGTTCAAGCTGGTCAATGACAGCCTTTAAATAATGGGCAAAGGTTGTAGGCTGAGCCTGTTGCGTATGCGTGTAGCCAATCATAATAGTATCTACATGCTCCTCAGCAGCTGCGATTAAATCATCTCGCAATGTTAGTAGCTCTCGCATTAATAACAGTAATTTTTGCCTTAGTGTCATACGATAAATGGCGATGCCCATATCATTACGACTGCGTCCAATATGAAGATTTCCAGCAACGTCGCCAGCAAGCTCTATTAATTTATTTTCAATGCGGAAAAATAAATCTTCGTATTGGGGGCTATAATCTTCTAAACGATAATAATTTAAATCTATTTTCTTTAGTGCTGCCCCAATTTGTTTCGCTTCCTCTTTTTTTACAAGTCCTTGTTCTTCTAACATTTTTAAATGAGCTATATTAATTTGTAGCATAATAGTTAGAAAATTTTTCTTTGCCTCTTCATAGGCTGGCTGTAACACAATTTTCCGATAGATGTTAGAAGGGAAAATCATCCCATCTTCCTGCTGCGTTTTGTTGCGAAAATCTTCAAACATTATCATGGCCTCCTAATAGATTAGCAGTTAAATAGCTGTACCAGCACTGCCTTTTGATAGTTTTTCAGAAATAATAAGGACAACTAAAATTAAGCAAATTTGTAAGACACCGTAGGCACACGCAGTCCCAAATTTAAATGCATACAATTTTTGGAATATGGCAACAGACAATGGAATAGTAGATGTACTGTATATAAGTATGGATGCAACAAATTCACCAAAGCTTTGTACTAGGGCTAATAGTGTTCCCGCTAATATTCCGGTGAATGTTAAAGGTATGACGATGCGTCTAAATGTATACCACCAATTGGCGCCTAATCCACGTGATGCCTCTTCAATTGACGGATCTAGTTGTACGAGAGAGGCAGAGGTTGACCGGAAAACAAGTGGCAAATGTCGGATGAAATAGGCTAATGGTAAAATCCAAAATGTCCCGATTAATACTTGATTAAAGGCAAAGATGTTTTCCGTGCTAAAGGCGGCGATTAAATTGACTGCTACCACTGTCCCAGGTAGAGCCCAAGGTACCATTATTAAAATGTCGAGTAATGTTTTTCCTTTAAAATTTAAGCGGACCATCGCATATGCTGCGGCAACACCAAAGATAATATTGCCAAATGTTGCGACGATACCCATCTGTATAGAATTCCAAATAGGTCGCCATGTACGCTCATCAGTAAAGAGAGCCATATAATGATCCAGTGTATAGTCTGTAGGGAGTATTTGAGTCTTCCATGCCCCATCAACAGAAAAGGATATTAATATCAGCACTAATATCGGTAAGATCAAAATCAACGTGCCGATAAAGGAGGCAATAGTTGCCGCTATTTTTATTTTCTTGGAGGATACCTCCGAGCGATGGACACTTATCCCTTTACTGAGATTTTGATAATTTCGGCGATTTTGATACCAACGCATCATCATTAAAAATGTAATAGAGACAAAGGACAGTATCATCGACTGAGTTGCGGCCATCTCAAGATTGCCATTAGTACGCGATAAGTAGATTTGCATGGTCATAGTTCGTTCTACACCAAACATTAAGGGTGCCGTATAGGAGGCCATAGAGATCATAAACACTAATAAGGAGGAAGCAACAATGGAAGGGGTCAGCATGGGTAAAATAACCTTTGTCCACACGCGAATACGCCCTGCACCTAAACTAGTTGCCGCTTCTTCAAGAGCTGGATCTAGCCCCTTGATGGCAGCAGATGCGGTTAAATAAAAATAAGTATACATGGTGAAAGTATGAACAACGATGACTCCCCAAATCCCTTTCAATGAAAAGGGTACATGATCTAAACCGAATAAATGCTGAAAGACTCGAGGGAAAATACCACTATCTCCGTACAAAAAAGAAAAGGATAGCACACCGACTAGGGGGGGAAGTGCCATAGGGACCAATACTAAAATGGAAAGTATTCGTCTCCCAGGAAAGTTATAGCGTTCGAGTAAAAAAGCCATAGTTACTCCAACGATAGCGCAGCAAAGGACGCTAATACTAGAAATATAAATACTGGTCCACAAAGCTTCTAAATTTGCTGGGCTTGCTAGATTGAAAAATTTTTTATAGTGAAGGAATGGTTCATCACCAGCAAAGCTTTGAGTAAATGTTTGATAGAAGGGATAGACGACATAGGCGAACAACACTAAAAATAATGGCGATATTAATATATAGATGAACCAATTGGAATGAAAGATTCGTGTCCATATACTTTCTTGAGAAGCATTGACAGTTTGCTTTTCCATATTGGCTTCCTCCTATTCCCCTAAAAAATACAGCGAGTCATGCGTTATATGAATGGTAATATCCTCGCCAATCTTTTTTATTTGGTCATAAGAATTAATAAGCATTACTTTAAGTGAAAAGGCGTTACAATCTACAATGTAATTGACGCTAATGCCTGTGAATTCAACAAAGGTTATTTTTCCTGTTAATGTATTATCCCCAGTCCCCAAATGAATAGATTCTGGACGTATTGAAATAAATACTTTGTCTCCAATCATATGCGTCAATGCTGGAGAGCTCTGTTGCTTTCGCCCAGTAAAAATATGTCCATTTGCTGTTTTCACTTGTATTTCTTCGCCTTCAATTGCTTCTAATATGCCCTCAATTAAATTGGTTTCGCCAATAAAGTTAGCTACAAAGCGATCTACAGGTCGGTGATATATTTCCTGAGGAGTCCCAATTTGCTTGATATAGCCGTTTTCCATGACCATGATTCGGTCAGACATCGCCATAGCCTCCATTTGATCATGGGTAACATAAATCGTCGTGACACCAAGCTCAGATTGAATCCGTTTGATTTCAATACGTGTTTCCTCACGTAACTTTGCATCTAGATTGGATAATGGTTCGTCAAGTAATAAAATATCTGGCTCAATTACTAGAGCTCGAGCCAAAGCCACACGTTGCTGTTGCCCACCAGAAAGCTCATTTATTTTTCTATCCCCGTAATTTGACAGATGTACTTGTCTTCTAATTCGATCTACCTTGCGCTGAATCTCAGTTTTAGAAAATTTACGAACCTGTAAACCAAATGCGATGTTTTCATCTACTGTCATATGAGGGAAAAGGGCATAGTTTTGAAATACCATACCGATATTGCGTTTATTTGGCTGAAGCCGAGTGACATCTTGTTCATCAAATAGAATCTTACCTTTAGTTGGGTAATAAAAACCGGCAATCATTCTCAAAGTAGTTGTCTTGCCGCAGCCGCTTGGCCCAAGAAAAGTGAAGAATTCACCAGCCTTTATTTCGAGATCTACATCTTTCACACCATACAACTGACCAAACTGCTTCGAGACATTTTCGATTGTGACTCTTTTCAACAAAAAACTCCTCTCCAACAAAGGATTCATAGCTATATAGGGGATGAGATAGTAAGGTAAAAATCCACTAAAAAAGCTGGATTTTCACCCGGATACTAATTACCGCGGCCTTTAATATTGTTATCCCAGTATTCCATCCATTCAGCCTCTTTGTCAGACATTTGCTGCCAGTCTATATCGAATGTTTTTAAATCTAATTCTTGATACCACTCTGGCATGGATGCCTTATCGATATCAGATCGTGTAGGAATTTGATAATAATCTTTGGCTAACTGTGTCACCATCTCTTTTTCGAATAAAAATTCGACAAATAGTTTGGCATTCTCTAGATTTTTCGCATTGTTGACAACTGCAACACCATCTACCAAAATAGGTGCTCCACTTTTTGGATAAATATAATCAAAGGGATAATCAGTTGTATATTTCTTTAATAAAATATCTTGTAGATTCCATAAGGAGACACTGCCTTCTTGTCGTGTTAGCTTTAAGTACAAAGCATTAGGATCTTGCGTATATTCCTTCGTATTAGCGTCTAATTGTAATAGCCATTCATAGCCTTTATCAGGAGAGTTCGCATCTTGTCGTACAATCATAGAGGAATATATGGTGCGCATTGTTCCTGAAGCCAGCACACCCCGAATTAAAATTTGATTCTTCCATTTAGGGTCAAGAAGGTCATCCCAATCCTGTGGCCCATTTTCTTTTGTTAATAAATCACTATTGATCATAATGACTTCTGGTAGCAGCATCTCTCCAAACCAGCGGCCATCTACATCTTTATGTGTAGCATCAATAGAGTCAATAAAGCTAGGCTGCCAGGCATGTAATAAGTCTTCATTTGCCCCAACAATGAGCGCTGATTGTGTGCCGCCCCACCAAAAGTCTGCCTGAGGATTAGCCCTTTCGCCACGTAAACGTTCTAAAATTTGCTGAGCGCCCATTGTTAAAAATTCTACTTCAATGTCTGGATACTTTTTATTAAACTGATCGATTACATTTTGCACCATTTCTTCATCACGTCCTGTGTAAATAACAAGCTTACCAGATGGCGTTGTTGCCGCTACTTCCGTTTTGTCGCCATCTGTCGTTTTATCGTTATTGGCAGCATCATTTGTAGTTTTTCGGTCATTGTTTCCACTACATGCGGCTAAAACAAACAGTATGAACACAAGGAAAAAACTAAGAATACGTGTTTTTTTCATCAACTTCCCCTTTCTTAAAGTAAGGTACTTACATATTGCAGTATAATACGAAGGGGTAACATTCATGTTAGAATTATTAAAAAATTACATTTTCCTTCATCATAGCGAAGTGCTAATCCATTAGCAACGGCATTTCAATGAAGTTCAAAAAAACTCCTTAAAAAGGAATATTCCATTTTCAAGGAGTTTTCTATCTGTTTAAGTTTGTGCATCCAATAGGCTATCATTTTGTCGGCGTTGCGCAATAATTGTCGGCAATAACATACCGACTATCACTAAAACAATGCCCATAATTTGCAATGCAGTTAAAGGTTCATGTAGGACAATAACGGAAACGGTAACTGCAACAGGTAATTCAATAGCGCTTAAGATGGAAGCAAGTGCACCACCAATTTTGGGAATAGCAATGGAGAATAAGTATATAGGTAAAATGATACCGAATAGACCGAGGGCTAATCCATACTTCCATAAGCCTTCCATAAACAATTTTCCGTTCCAAATCACTTCTGGACTTAAGAAAATACTGATCATTATAAGGGCTACAAAGGAAACGATAAATACCCTTGAAGTGGTTGTAACCCCTTCCACTGGTCGAGAGTTAAATTGAATGAAGCAGGCAAAGGTAACGGCAGCAGCAAAGCCGAATAACCATCCTTGGAGAGGGATTCCACTTAAATCTACATTTAAAACACCTGCAGCTAAAATTGTTCCTACAAATAAGATAATAATCGAAATAACTTCAGGTCGACTTGGTAATCTTTTATGTAGAGCACAATCAATTAACAAACCTATCCATGTAAATTGGAACAGCATCACTACTGCAAGAGAGGCGGGTAAATACTTGAGAGATTCTCCATACACTATTCCAGTCGTTCCGGTAAAAATACCAGCACATAATAATATAAGGATGCCTTTTTTTGATGGCTTAGGTAATTTTCTATCTGTCAACATAAAAATAACTAAAACGAGTATAAAGCCAATAATATATTGGCTCGATACAGCCTCTGCAGATGTAAAGCCATGCTGCATCGCTACTTTGACAATAGTCGACAAAATTCCGTAGCTACTAGAGGCAATGACGATCAAAAGAGGGTAAATTAAATTTGTTTTCATGAATACAATCTTCACTTCCTAAAATTGTTTCACCATATGATGAAATGGTTCATCGATTATGGACCAAGGCTCAGTAATAACAAAGCCTAAACGTTCATAAAGACGACGAGCATCTTCTTTTTGAGTTTCTACATTTAAGGATAACTTTGTATAGCCATGCTGCTTTGTCAGTTCTTCGGCATATTGTAAAAGTAATGTACCAATTCCTTTACCGCGTGCTTCTGGTGTTACACAAACTGTATCGATATAAGCCTCATCTTCGTGGGCCTCATGATCGATGATGATTGATGGAGCATTTTTAGCCTCTAACCATTTTACAAGGTTAGCATCCATAGCAATGGCATGTGCGCCATAATAATAAACGAGAATTCCTACTATTTGCTCATCCTCCGTAGCGACATAGGTATTTAAATAAGAATGTCGATTGTCGTCACGCTGAAAAAGGGTTGTCAGTTCTTGACGAACAGCCTCGGACGATTGCTCGCCAGTTAAACGATTGGCAATCTCACCAATCGCATCAATAATTAAAGGCACAACGGCATGTGCATCTTGTGGTTGAGCTTGTCGAATTGTAATACTCATCTTGAAAATCCCTACCTTTCTATAGGCAAGTATAACAAAGTTAGTGGATGACACAAATTTTCAGGCATGCTCTCAAAAGTTAAACCTTTATAGAATGACAATTTTCGTGTTAATCTATAATGACTAGACTTTCAGGAGGACAATCATGACGAAGCAAGATAAGGATTTTATTTTAGTCTATGGAGATGCATTTATTGACTATATTGCTGATGATGTAACAAACACATCATTTACAAAATATATGGGTGGTGCAACAGTAAATGTTGCAGCAGGTATTAGCCGAATTGGCGCACCATCTGCCCTAATTACAATTACAGGGGATGATGAGGGTTCTCAGTTTGTGCGTGATGGGCTTGTAGAGGAAGGTGTCAAGCTTGACTATGCCATATTCGACCCAGCTAAACGAGTAAGTGGTGTTTATGTGCATCTGACAGAAGCCTGTGAACGAATTTTTAAAGATTATGTGGATGAAACACCTGATTTACAAGTGGAGCCACTACAGTTAAATGAAGCAGCATTTAAACATGCCTCTGCTTTAACGGTATGTTCAGGGACCATGTTCCATCCGACAGCTCTAGCTACAACTCAAGCTGCCGTAGAAATGGCGAAGGACAAAGGTGCGATCATTGCGATGGATGCAAATATTCGTCCATTACGCTGGAGTAGTGAAGAAATTTGTCGAGAAACGATTACGTCCTTTTTTGAGGATGTAGATATTTTAAAGGTAACAGATGATGAGTTATTCTTCCTGACGGAAACGACTAGTTTAGAAGAAGGAATTGAACAACTAAGTAGCTATTTAGTGCCTATTATTTTAGTAACAGTAGGAGAAAATGGCACTTATGCTGTGTTGAATGGAGAGGTCATCCATGTACCAACTGAAAAGGTAATACCTGTAGATACTACTGGTGCAGGGGATGCATTTATGGCAGGGGTATTACGCGATGTTCATTACAATGGCTTGCCTACAACAAAAGAAGAGCTTGTTCGCTGTACAAGCTTTGGCAATAAATTAGGAGCATTTGCAGCAACAAAAGCAGGAGCTTTAACGGCTTTACCATATTACGAGGATATTAAGCATTTACTGAAATAATCCTATGGAGTGTGACCAATATGGAAAAAAACTATGATGTTTTAGTTAAGGATCAAATATTCTTTGGCGGCGCAAAAGATGCGGAGGCGGCTTTTGAGCAAGAAGCTGTAGATGTTGTAATAGATGTTCGTGTGCAGGGACTTACTTCAGAAGAGCAAGAGGCTGTTTCTTATTCGTATAAGCATATGCCAATTGCAGATGAAGATATTGCGGTAGCATCATCTATTCAGCATGTAGCTAAGGAAATTGCTTCGTCCTATGAGGTAGGACAGAAGGTATATGTTCACTGTGGGAGTGGCGGTGGTCGTGCTGGTGTAGCAGCTACTGCGGTGTTAATAGAGCTAGGGCTGGCTCATTCTCTAGAGGAAGCGGAGGCAGCGGTAAAAAAGGCCCGTCCACAAGTAACGATTCGACCTAAAATGGAAGACGCTCTACAACAACTTTATAAATAAAGGAAAAGATGTGCTGATAAAGGTACATCTTTTTTTGTTTTTATAAATGAAGCAGGGCGTATAGAAGATGAAACAGGGGACTATCTAAAACATGACATCTTATCCTATGGAAATGGCACAGAATATTTGGAAGAAAAAACAAAATTTTGTTCTATACATGTTAGAACAAAATTGTTATAGTTAATGTATAACAACTAATGGGGTGATCTGTATGATGGAGGAATTAGCAAAAGTTCCATGGGCAGTGATAGCACCGCTCATCGTCGTTCAATTAATATTAATGATCGTAGCACTTATTGATTTGCGTAAAACACATGCAACGAATGGGCCAAAAATTTTATGGGTATTTATTATTTTATTTACAAATATAATAGGGTCAATTGCGTACTTTATAGTTGGGAGAAAGCAGTCATGACAACATTACTTCAAGTAACTGGTTTGACCAAACGATTTGCAGAGCACAATGTTGTAGATAATGTTCAATTTATTCTAGAGGAAAAGACTTCAACGGCGTTAATAGGGCCAAATGGCGCGGGTAAGACAACAACATTGTCCATGTTAACAGGGCTCTTAACGCCGACTGCCGGAAGTGTAGAAATGCTAAAAGGGGATTTACGTGAAAATATAGGGTTTTTACCCCAATATCCACAGTTCCATCCTTGGCTAAGCGCGTTAGAATTTACTGAGATGGCTGCGCGGCTAAATGGTGTATCAGCAAAAAATGCTAAATTAGAAGCGCAAAAAACATTAGAGTTTGTAGGGTTAGGAAATGTTCAACATAAAAAAATAGCTACTTTTTCTGGTGGGATGAGGCAACGCCTTGGTATTTCCCAGGCAATTGTGCATAAGCCAAAATTACTGTTATTAGACGAACCTGTTTCAGCACTAGACCCTGTTGGCCGTAGAGAGGTTCTTGATTTATTAAAAGGTTTACAACAAGAGACAACCATTTTATATTCAACTCATATTTTAAACGATGCGGAAGAAATGACGGATCAGCTATTATTCTTACAAAATGGAAAACTAGTAGAGCAAGGAACATTACGAGAGGTACGCCAACGTTTTGATGAGCAAAATTATATAGTTGAGTTTTCTAGTGAGGAAGAGGCAAAGCTTTTTGCAAGCTCGACAGATCATGTAGTAGGCTGTTATGTATATATCGAGATATTGAATGAGGAGCCAACGATGAAGGAGCTGCTTCATCGTTTAAGTAATTGTCCTTATACAATAAGAAAAGTAGAACGACAAACAGCATCGTTGGAGGAAATTTTCATGAAGGTGGCGAAAAAAGCATGAGAGGATTCAATGTACTTCTACAAAAGGAATTTAGAGAGGCGTGGCGAAGTTGGAAATCTTTGTGGATACCTCTTGTGTTTGCCCTGCTCGGAATGAATGATCCCCTGATAAATTATTATATAATGGATATTTTAAATGCTGTTGGAAATGTGCCAGAAGGCTTTGAAATGTTGATGCCTGAATTAATGCCCGTTGACCTATTACAGGCTTCTATAGGGCAGTTTCAAACGATAGGGTTATTGGTGATAATGGCTTCTTTTGTGGGTATTATAAGTAAAGAACGTGCGAGTGGTACGGCTACCTTATTATATGTAAGACCTATATCTTTTGGAGCCTACTTTATGAGTAAATTTATTGTAATGAGTGCAGTTTGTTTTGTGAGTATTTTAGCAGGCTTTGCAGCAAGCGTGTATTACACTAGTATTCTATACGGAACTTTAGAAATTGGACCACTGCTTGCCAGCTTTTGTACGTATTATGTTTGGCTAATATTTGTAATTGCTGTGACATTAATGATGAGTGCTAGTTTTAAAACAATTATAGCTACTACATGTGCCTTTACGGTTATCTTTATTGGGCAAATAGTCGATATGGTAGTAGGACTATTCTGGACTATATCCCCTTGGAAGCTAGCAAGCTATGGACCTTTACTAGTTCGTGGAACAATGGAGATGTCTGATTACTGGTGGAGTTTAATTATGACAATAGGACTTATAATTCTTTGTATTTGCATTGGAATTACAATGATGAAAAGAAATGCGGCTATGACGAAAATTTAAAAATATAGGACGGAAAATCTGATACGTTTAGACTTTTCCGTCCTTTTGTGTTAGAGTATTCCACCATTGATAAGCAGGATAAGCCCAACAAAGAGCATGATCCACGAAAGGGCTGGTTGTTTTTAAATAAAGTTTAATCAAATGATACTAATAACGTTGATAAAGATCATAGAAAAGAGCGTATTTTGAAAAATGATTGATCAAATTTACTTTAAAAAGACTATTAGTCATTGTGGTAAATTCAAGTGCTTACAAGGATTACTTAGCTAATTGTTCTCCCCAAGATGATAATTCAGTCTCAATAAATCCTGCTCTTTTATAGGCAAATTTTGCTGTAAGATTTTTAGGATCATATCCAATCATGATAAAAGGAATGTTTGCATGATTACTATTCCTTATCTCTTCTATAACCAGATATATAGCTTGTTTGCCTATACCTTTACCTTGAAATTCTTCGTCAATCATTAGTCTATAAATCCAATAATTATTGTCATCAGGGTCTATTCCAAACATAGTAAATCCTATCATTTTATTATTAAGATAAATACCTTTTGCAAAGAAATTATCTAGAAACTGAACTTCTGCGATAGAATAAAGGTTGGATGCAATAAATCCTTGTTGTTCCTCTTTAACAGATAATCTAATTGCTTCTTCCCAATTACTTTTGTCAATAGGCTTTAAACAAATTTCCTTCAATTTGGTACTCTCCCTTTGAAGGGGAAACACGTAGTTTATGGGCTATTGAAACGCTATCCCCTTGTTTTTATGCCCAATCAAGTATAAATAATTTCTCATCGACAACGCCTCCTTAAAAGTACAAAACTGCCAATTCATCCGATCGAAAAATCTCTCTTACTCATAATTCAGATACGCTATATGGGGGAAGCCTCACACCCCTTACCAGCCTCCACTCTAACTTAATAAATTTTTGATTATTACATTACTCCGATTATGAGCTGAAGATCTAAGCGTAAAATTGATGGAATGATTTACGATGCTAACAACTGTTATGTGAGCAAAAAGACGCTCTCTAAGCAGCTATAGGCATTATAAAAAATTCCCTTTATTGGAAAATTAAGTGCGTGAAAAGAACCAAGCACAACGACAGTAGGGACAACAGATTGTCCCTACTGTCTTTAGATCTTTGAACCTATTTTTTCTTCTTTTCTGTTGGTTTTATAATTGCGACTCGTCAGCAAGAAGAAGTAGTAACCGAAGAAAAGAAAGCCTATTTTGCACAAGAGTGTGAGCAAATCGTAGCCAAGTTACGCGAACTTTAATTCAAATGAGGAATGGTAAAAACCATACCTCTAGTTTGCTATACTTATTTTTTGCCTTTTAATTATTTTTTTCGGATTTCTTTTTCTCCAAATAAAATAAAAAGAAGAAACCTACAAAGCTAATTAGTAACAATATTAATGATGTAGTTGACTTATAATTAATTATTATTGCTATTAATATGACTAAACACATTACTAAATAATAATAAGGTAGTTTAAAAATTTTCATTTTAATATCAACCTCCTTTTACCTTACCATATCAATTTCATGTTCTTTACTACTAAAATTTAAAAATTTATTTAAAAAAACAGGTATCTAACAAAAAATCTCTCTGTACTGTTAATTTTTATGTAACTGATTGACACACGAAATATATGATTAGAAGAGCTAAAGACTAAGAGACTGTCTTTAAGGCAGTCTCTTAGTCTTTAAACGTTTTTGCAGTGATGCTTTATAATAGACTTTAATCGAAAAGATCATCTATTACAGGTTTACATGCACCAACTGTAGCAGTAACACCAAAAATTTCTTTTAATAAATCATTTACTTCTGAAGCAAGTTTCTCTTTGTCTACAACATCCTTAATAGCTTTAGATAACGAATTTTTAACAGAGTTTAGTAAAGCTCGGTGATATTTATAATTTGTATAAGTCATGTCTACAGTTCTAGTTATTCCACCTAATGCATTAAAAATAGTCTTTAGTTTTGTAACTTTCGAGAAAGGCAAGGCTGCCAATCCAGCCGTTCCAATGCAAGTTGCAACTTCACCCACCGAAGCTCTGGCAAGCACAAGTGATGTTTCTGACGAACTAGTATTGTCTATTAATAAAGACATTTCTTTTTGAATAGAAGGAAATATGAAATTATCATATTCATCAACTAAAATTTCAACACCAGATTCTGCAGATAACCATTCAGCAGATTTTTTAGCTCCTTATATTTCTATATCGTAAGGGAGCTTTTCAAGAGCCAAAAAGAAATTATAAACTTCATTATGTATACTCATTTCATTTGAAAATAGTGTGGTTTCATTTGTTAAATTACTATTACTAGTATCTTGTGCATTTGCAGTACTTGGATTTACAGCTAAAACAGACGTTCCTAATAAAAATGTAGAACAACAAGCTATCAACATAGGATTCTTAAAATACTTAATCACATTCAAAACAAATACCTCCTAATACTTGGGTTTGTTACCACATAAATGGATAACTCATATAAATAATAACAATAAAAAGTAAATTTTCTATATTCTTCAATCCCTTTGATAATAGTAATCGCTTTTTCTCGATTTTCTTCGTCATTCAAATTTACATACTTGAATACATCATCAAAGTCAAAGACAGTTTCTATGAGTGCACTTAATTCTTTTCCTTTGCTCCACTACAAGAAAAGTAACATGTTGATTTAAGCTTGCCTCCCACTCCCATGTATTATTAAGAAGCGCTTGAATTTCCTTATTTCCTTTAATTTGAATCCTAATGTTTAAATTTAATTCATTCTCACTGTAAATCCTATGTCCATCATTTGTCTTACTTGCTGGGAAAAATAGTCCAATTCCTCATAATAACGTAACTTTCAAGGGAGAATGTAAAAATAAATGACAGCAAAAATTACATTCTTGGAATATCCATTACTTAGGAATATAATGGTGGTGTAACTCGAAATTTGTCAAATAACTCGGAAAATACATAAAGTTACTAGAGAAAGAGGGTACGTAAAGGTGGAGACTGAAAATTCCGATCGTTTCCTGACAGCATTTAATCGAATAGACCATAGATTACGAGATATTGTAGGCATTAAGGATTTTACGCCCTTTTATCGGCTCGTTGATCAAGCGAAGAAAAAAGAGGTATTGGTGAAAAAATACGAAGATGATTTACGGTCATACGCCGATCTGCGAAATGCAATTGTCCATCATCGTACTTCTATTAACTATGTAATTGCTGAACCACATACCGATGTAGTCGAAAGAATTGAATACATAGATGCTACGCTCGCTAAGCCTATGCTTGTCGGTCAAATGTTCCGAAAGAGAGTACTTGTTTTTCAAGAGAATGATTCCCTCAAGCATGTGTTAAAGGTTATTCACCAGCGAAAATATACGCAGTTCCCCGTCTATTTTAATAAACAATTTAGAGGGCTAATTACAACTGTAGGAATCACCAATTGGCTTGCCTCTAAAATGGGTGGCGACCATTTACCTAAAGGAATTCCTACGTTGCATGATATTTTAATGCATGAGAAAAATAGGGTGAATTACAAGTTTGTGAGCAGATACATAACGATATATGAAGCAGAAGAAATTTTTAAACAGGGAGTGGAAAGAGGTAGGCGTTTTGAGGCATTACTAATAACAGAACATGGCAAACCACACCAAAAATTAATAGGAATCATTACACCGTTAGATATTGTAAAAATTGATTAAAAAAAAACGAGACAAGCATTTACGGGCTTGAATGTCTCGCTTTATCTTTTAGGCTAATGTATAAGGACCCATTTGTTTGAACCTGTGCAAAAAAGACATCTTCAACGGAATGCACATTTTGTTTTTTAAGCTTCTTCATTACCCAGTCCTCTGTTAATTCGAGCTCAACAATATTTTCTTTGATAAGTTGCCCATCTGACACAACCTCTGTAGGCAAATAAGTAGGTGGGGAAACATCAGCTTTAACATCCTGCTTTGTGGCAACTTGCTCGGAGGTTTTTTGCAGGACACTTAGTTTTCCGTTTGTTTCAAGTAACGCATATTGAATATCCTGTACAGAAAAGATGGCTTGCTCACGCAGCATCATTGTCAGCTCGTCCATATGCAAACGATTTTTTCTTAAGGCAGATTCTAAAATAAGACCATTTTGTACGACAATCGTAGGTTTGTCATCAATAAGTACGCGAGCTTTTTTTGATTTAATCGTAATAATCGTCATTAAGTAGGTTAAGGCACTCCACCAGACAAGGGATATTACGCCATCTAAAAAGGGTGTTTCCTCCTGTGAGGCGATTTCTGAAGCAATTGATCCAAATGTAATACCAGTAATATAATGGAAAAATGTTAGTTGGCCCAATTGTTTCTTTCCAAGAATACGTGCCAAAATAAGTAAGATGAAGAATGAAAGTGTTGTTCGAAGAATCATTTCCCAAAAGTTAGCATGAATAAAGCTTTCCATGCATACATCAACTCCTTTTACAGCTGTCGAAACATAGCTTGTGCAAAATGGTTAATAGTATGCGACAATCGTCAATAACAAAAACTAAATAGAGTGAGGTGGCAGCATGAATAATCAAATAAACGTCGCAAATCCAATCTACCCCATTATGATTTTAATAGGTGTTGCTCATCTTATCAATGATACGATGCAAGCTGTTATTCCAGCTATGTTTCCAATCTTCAAAAGTGAGCTAGGATTGACCTTCACACAAATTGGTCTCATATCATTTGTCTTAAATATAGTTGCGTCTGCATTACAGCCTATTGTTGGGTTTGTCAGTGATAAAAAGCCAATGCCCTATGCATTACCAATAGGTATGATAAGTTCTTTTATTGCTATAACAATTATTGCTTTTACTACTCAATATTGGATTATTCTTATTGCGGTATTATTTTTAGGCTTCGGTTCAGCAATATTTCACCCTGAGGGTTCTAGAGTATCCTTTATGGCAGCAGGCTCTAAAAGAGGGCTTGCTCAATCGATTTATCAAGTTGGGGGGAATTCAGGACAAGCGCTTGCCCCATTAATTAGTGCCTATATTTTTGATATTTTCGGCCAGCGTGGTGCAGCAATTGTTTTAGTAGCGGCAACTTTTGGTATTATTCTTTTAACTAAGATTGCAAAATGGTATAAAAAGCAATTAGAGCAGGAGCGCACAGCGAAGAAAAAACGTGTGTTGATTTCGACATTGCCACCATTAACAAAGAAGCAGGTAGGCGTAGCTTTAACCTTACTATTTACCATCATTTTTGCACGATCATTTTATACAACCAATATAACTAGCTTTTATGTATTTTATTTAATGGATCATTATGATGTGAATCTCCGTCTAGGACAAATCCTTATTTTCCTATTCATGGCGTTTGGGGTAGTGGGAACATTTTTCGGAGGCTCTCTGTCAGACCGAATTGGAAGAAAAAATGTTATTATTCTTTCCGTTGTAGTACCAATGCCATTTTGCCTAGCATTGCCTTATGTACCGCTATGGGCGGCTATGATATTTTTAGTGATCATTGGTACATTGATTATGATTAGCTTCTCTGTAACCGTGGTATACGCGCAAGAGCTAGTTCCTTCTAAAATTGGTACAATGGCCGGCTTAACAACTGGCTTTGCTTTTGGTATGGGGGCCATTGGAGCAATGGTTATTGGTGTTTTAATTGACCATAAAGGTATTGATTTTACAATGATGGTCGTTTCTTTATTGCCGTTATTATTGCTAATTGCCTTTTTCCTACCGAAGGATAAACCCTCAACTTCGGCGGCTTAGAAAAAACGCATCAGGACTGTAGGCAAACTCGGAATGGGTTTGCCTACATTTTTTTTACAATGAAATAAAGTTTTCAATTACGGTCGGAGTGCAGTTGCTATCAGTCCAGAGAGTTAAAATGAAGTGACAAAAGCCATCGAGAGGTACTTCCCGATGACTTTTATCTACAGCCTGAACGCTCCTTTAAAAAAGAGAGCGCGTTTTTTATTGTCTTAATGGGGATAAAAATTCTGCAGGAAGCTTTTCTTGATCGATCACATAGCCCTCTGAAATATGAACCTCATGCATCTTATCGTTGTAAGTAAATTTAAAGACACCGTTGTCAAAATCCGTGCCGATTTCCTTGAAGAAGATACCTTCGATGGATACATATTTCGGACATGTAAATGCTACTTTAAAGTTCTCCTGTTCTTTAATTAAGTAAGCACGAACACCTTTTTCGTATGTCTCGTTAGCATCATCATCAGTAGGACGTTGAACAGCTACAATATGAAAATCTACAAAAGGAACTTCTTTTAACAGTACGTTAAGGAACGAACCTTTAGTAATCTCCTCCCAGCGACTTTGTGCGCTTTGTCCTACAATAATTTGTGAAATGCCATAGTTTTTCGCCACTTCTGCAATGACTTTCTGAATGGGGCGTTTTTCATTATCTTGCAAAATGAATTTCTCGACCTCAAGTTCGTCTGATAACTTTTTCCATTGCTCAATATAACTAGATTTTTCAGCGTCAAATGCATCAAGGGGTTGCGAATCAACTGAAAGAATATAGAGTGGGCAATCTAGCATTGTTGCCATTTTGTGCCCTCTACGTATCAAACGTTCACCATTTAAGCCATAGTAAACACAAACTAATATACTTTCGTCTAAACGCCCTTTTACATGCCTCATAAAAATGTACACCTCTTATCTGTTGGTATTTTGTTAATTTCACTGTTGATTTCGAAAAATTATCCTAAAACAGCTAAAATCGATGCTGTTACAGTGCATTATGCTCATTTATATTGTATACTTAAAAATGTATAAAAGTTAACGAAATATATTGGAAAACCCTTGAAGCAATAAGCTTATATCAATGATTTAAAGTTATTTAATTTATGCATTGCGTGCATCTAAGCTTAATTGATTTCATATGCCACACTATTATGCAGTGTGTTAAATAGATAGTCAAGTGTCTTTATAATGCTGATATAATTGAGTTGTAACTGTATAAATTATCTGATTTTCCACAAGTTATTTAGGCTTGCATCGGGTTAGAGGTGACTAAATAACTAAACATACCATTTTCAATGAATGACAAGACACTTTAACACCCCATCACTTTCCATTTGCAAAATTTCAAGAATATATCTGATATGTTACTTAGCTTAAACAAATTGCTATAGTTTTAGCACTTACCATTCCAATCACCACAAAAATTTGCTTGATGATTTTGATAGTAGGAGGTTTTCATTTGGTTACAGTTCTTATCGCGATACTTTTGCCATTTGTCTGTGCTGCACTTATCCCATTGCTGTATAGGCGACTAAGGCGTGTAACACATCTTGGCTGGTTTGTTTTTTCTGTTCCATTCATCTTGTTTCTTTTACTTGCGCGCTATATTCCTCAAATTGCCGGAGGTAAAACATTTATCCATACATATGAGTGGATTCCCTCTTTTAATATAAATATTACAACTTACCTAGATGGGCTCAGTATGATTTTTGGCTTACTGATTACAGGTGTAGGTAGTTTAGTCATTTTATATTCTATTTTTTATTTGTCAACGAAAGAATCTCTTCACCATTTTTACTGCTATTTATTACTATTCATGGGCGCTATGCTTGGCGTTGTCTTTTCAGATAACCTAATGGTATTATACACATTTTGGGAATTAACGAGTGTGTCATCATTCCTATTAATTGCATTTTGGCATCATAGAAAGGCATCACGTGCAGGTGCTAAAAAAGCAATGATGATTACAGTCTTTGGCGGTCTCTCTATGTTAGCTGGTTTCCTGATGCTATATGTAGCTGCTGATACATTTAGTATTCGTGAAATTGTAGCTCATGTAGAGGTTATCCGTGATCATGCCCTATTTACTCCAGCATTAATCTTAATTTTACTAGGGGCTTTTACAAAATCTGCACAATTTCCATTTCATATTTGGCTACCGGACGCCATGGAAGCACCAACACCTGTTAGTGCATACTTACACTCAGCCACAATGGTAAAGGCAGGGATTTATTTAGTTGCCCGCTTTTCACCAGTTTTTGGCGGAGAAGCGATTTGGTTCTGGCTCGTAAGTGTTATTGGTCTTGTTACACTTTTCTGGGGATCATTTAATGCAGTTCGCCAAACGGATTTAAAGGCGCTTTTAGCCTTTTCAACGATAAGTCAGCTAGGCTTAATTATGAGTCTATTTGGTCTAGGGTCTGTGGGTCATTACTATGGCTACACTAAAGACTCTATTATATATACACAAGCAAGTTTTGCTGCTCTTTTTCATCTCATCAACCACTCCACATTTAAAGGAGCCTTATTCATGATGGTTGGGATTGTCGACCATGAAGTGGGAACTCGGGATATTCGCCGTTTAGGTGGCTTAATGTCCTTAATGCCTATTACATTTACAATCGCAGTCATTGGTAGCTTTTCTATGGCAGGATTACCACCATTTAATGGTTTCTTGAGTAAAGAAATGTTTTTTGCAGCGGTCTTGGCTATTCGGGATGTAGAGGCCTTTTCCATTGCTGATGTAGGGTTATTTTTCCCATTAGTAGCATGGGTAGCCAGTATCTTTACCTTTGTCTACAGTTTAATTTTAATTAGTCGAACATTTTTGGGTAAACTACAGCCTGAGAAAATAGATAGAAAACCACATGAAGCTCCATTGGGCATGCTAATATCACCCATTATTTTATGTCTGTTAGTAGTCGGTATCTTTTTCTTCCCGAACGTGTTAGGTCATTATATTTTAGAGCCAGCCATGGCAAGTATTTATCCTACATTCCCAACAGCCAATGAATTAACACCACATATTTCTGCTTGGCATGGAATTAATGCGGAATTGTTCATGACGTTAGGAGTCATTGTACTCGGGATCATCTTATTCAAAACATTGAAAAGCTGGAAGCCGATGTATCGCATTTTTTCACAAAAATATACGTTTAATAATTACTATAATCGAATGATAGAAATAAGTGAAAGTGGTTCAGAGAAGCTTACTCGCAAATATATGACAGGTAATTTAACCCATTATTTTGTCTATATATATGTATTTTTCGTGGCACTAATCGCTGGTTATTTTATTTATTCAGACGCAATGACCTTTAATTTTGATATGGACTCCACGATTGAGTCATACGAATTAATTCTTGTATTTGTTATGGTATTCGCTGCAGTTTGGATGATTTTTGCAAAGGGTCGCGTTACAGCCATGCTATTAAATGGCGTATTAGGCTATTCAATTGCCTTCTTCTTTGTCATTTTCCGCGCACCAGATTTAGCGTTAACACAATTAGTTGTAGAGTCAGTAACAACTGCATTATTCCTTTTATGCTTTAAGTATTTACCAGACTTAATGCCTGAGGCACCTCGCAAAAGGGTGCAATGGTCTAAAGCGATGATCTCTATTTTTGTCGGTGCAACAGTCACAATGGTTGGTCTAGCTGTAGTGCACTACGAGCAATTTGAGCCAGTATCCACTTATTTTAATGATGCCTATGAGCTAGCGGGTGGTTCCAACATAGTTAATACAATTCTAGGGGATTTTCGTGCCTTTGATACAATGCTTGAGGTTGTAGTGCTTCTGATTGCTGGCTTAGGGGTTTATACACTAACAAAGCTTAAGCCTCGGAAGGAGGAAGCAGATCATGAAAATTAATGATGTGATATTACGGACAGTCACTAAGGCAGTCGTCTTCATTATTTTAACACTTGGCGTGTATTTGTTCTTTGCGGGACACCACGCTCCAGGTGGTGGCTTTATTGGTGGCCTCGTGTTAGCTTCTGGCATTGTATTATTGTATCTTGCTTACGATATAGAGACTGTGCATAAGGGAATGCCGTTTGACTTTAAAAAGGTTGCGGCTCTTGGTGTATTGCTGGCAACAGGTACGGCAATTGGTTCTTTGTTTTTCGATGTACCATTTTTAACACAGGCTTATACGTATATAAATGTCCCGATTTTCGGGAAAATGGGTTTTTCAACCGTAACCATTTTTGAAGCAGGAGTAGCTTTGACGGTGGTGGGTGTTGTCGTGACAATTATTTTAAGCATAAGTGAGGATGAGTAGCCGATGGAATCTTTAATACTTGTTTTAGTAGGTATATTAGTAGCTGTTGCGACGTACTTAATCCTCTCTAAACAGTTATTACGTGTTATTTTAGGCACTGCTGTTTTATCACATGCTGCCCACTTACTAATTCTAACAATGGGAGGTCTTAAAAAAGGGGATGTACCATTATTAGGCGAATCAGAGGGTCCTTATACAGATGCATTGCCGCAAGCCCTAATTCTAACAGCTATTGTTATTAGTTTTGCTGTGACTGCGTTTGTTCTCGTTTTAGGCTATCGAGCGTACAAAACAAATGGTTCAGGGAATTTTGATGAATTGAGGGGTACGCCGGATGAGTAATATGATTGTTTTACCATTAATAGTACCGGTAATTACAGCTATTTTACTGGTGTTTTTAAAAGAGCATGTCTTTTTACAACGGATTATTAGTTTACTGACATTAAGCTTTATCGTTATTATTAGCGTGATTTTATTAGTAGAAATTCAAGAACAAGGGATATTGCGCATTGACTTTAGTGGTTGGGCACCTCCTTTTGGTATCTCATTTGTGGCAGATTCCTTCGCAACGCTACTCGTGTTAATAGCAAATATTGTAGCAGTTATTTGTATGCTCTATGCAATATTCACAATGGAGTTAAGGTATGAAAAAATGTATTTTTATCCATTTACCTTACTAATGGTAGCTGGTGTTAATGGTTCATTTTTGACAGGAGATATCTTTAACTTATTTGTATGTTTTGAGGTGATGTTGCTGGCTTCATATGCACTTATTAGTATAGGTGGGGAAAAGGTTCAACTCCGTGAAGCATTAAAATATGTGCTGATTAATATTGTAGCGTCTTGGATTTTCTTGGTGGCATTGGCTTTTCTTTATGGAACAGTCGGTACATTAAATATGGCCCATATTTCTATGCGTGTGATGGAAGCCGGTGCTAATCCACTTATTACAACAGTGGCACTCATTTTCTTAATTGTCTTTAGCTTAAAGGCGGGACTGCTATTATTCTTCTGGCTGCCTGGCTCTTATAGTGTACCTCCCACTGCCATTGCCGCTTTATTCGCAGCACTATTAACAAAGGTTGGGATTTATGCACTCGTAAGAACCTTTACATTGCTTTTCCCAAATAATACCGAAGTCACGCATATGGCACTTGGCATTATGGCGGGTATTACAATTATAGCTGGCTGTATCGGTGCTCTTTCAGGGCGTGATGTTAGAACAATCGCTTCTTATAATGTATTGATTGGTGTTGGGTTTATAGTAGCTGGTCTAGCGATTGGTACTGAGTCTGCCTTACAGGGCGTTGTCTATTATTTAATGCATGATATGGTGGCAAAGGCTATGTTATTTTTAGCTGTCGGCATGATGATTTATGTAACTGGAGAAACAGTCATAGATAAAATGAGTGGGCTTATTCGCAACTATCCGTTCTTTGGATGGCTATTCTTTGTAGCCATGTGTTCATTAGCGGGTATCCCGCCATTGAGTGGCTTTTTAGGGAAGGTTTTAATTGGACAAGGTGCGATAGAGGGCGGCAATTTTGTTCTATTAGGTCTAGGGTTTTTCTCTAGTTTAATTGTTTTGTATTCATTACTGCGGATATTTCTCTCCTCCTTTTTTGGAGAGACCATTATTAGTTTAGAGGATGAAAAGCCTTTACCCAAACGTGTAATACTGCCGTTAACTTTATTGGCTGCTTGTACAATTAGTTTAGGAATAGGAGCGGAGAAATTAGCTCCCTTTGTCACCGATGCAGCAGAAACGTTATATACACCATCTATCTATATAGACGCTGTTCTAGATGGTGAACAATGGCAAGGTGAGGTGAATAAATAATGGCGATGCAGTTTATTTTGAATTTATTTATCGCAGCACTTTGGTTACTTTTGCAAGATGAAGTGACTCCACAATTTTCAACGTTTTTAATGGGGTTTATCGTAGGAATGGGCATATTATATGCGATGCACCGGTTTTATGGGACCCAATTTTACTTGCGACGAGTCTTTTCGATTATCAAGCTATTATGGCTATTTAATTGGGAGCTATTTTTATCAAGCTATAGCGTATTAAAGCAAATTACTACACCAAAGCTAAACATTACGCCAGGTATTTTTACGTATAAAACCGCACTCAAGGGTGATTGGGAAATTACGGCGCTAGCATTATTGCTAACATTAACACCTGGCTCTGTCGTCATGGAAGTTTCTGAAGAGGGCGATGTCTTTTATATTCATGCGATGGACATTGAGCAGTCTAAGGATGCTGTTATTCGCTCTATTGGGAAGTTTGAACAAGCAATAATGGAGGTGACGCGTTAATGATAGAGAATATTTTACTTCTGGCTCTCGCCTTCTTTAGTATTTCCATCGCGCTGTCGTTGTATCGGGTTATCCGAGGCCCATCTATGCCTGACCGAGCCATTGCTCTCGATACAATTGGTGTAAATCTTTTATCCGCTATTGCGATTGTTTCGATTATATTAAAAACAAAGGCTTACTTAGAAGCCATTCTTATATTAGGTATTTTAGCGTTTATTGGGACCATTGCTTTTACAAAATATATTGAAAGAGGTGTGATTGTTGAACGTAAATCAAATGATTGAATGGGCGGCAGTCATCCTCATTCTAATCGGGTCGATTGTGAGTGTTATTAGCGCATTTGGCATGATTCGTTTACCAGATGTTTATACGCGATCACATGCTGCTACGAAAAGCTCCACGTTATCCGTGTTAACTTGCTTATTAGGTGCATTTATATACTTTTGGGTGCACGATGGTTATGTTAGTGTCCGATTAATTTTAGGTATTCTATTCGTCTTTGTTACAGCTCCAGTTGCTGGACATTTAATCTGTCGAGCGGCTTATCGTTCTCATGTTCCATTAGCGGAAGGCTCTGGCGAGGACCAATTAAAAGATAAATTATTTACAGAAGACAAATAAGCAAGAGACCTCCAAATGGGGGTCTTTTTTATTTCCGCGGAAATTTTGTTAAAGAATGAAGGGATAATTATTAAGCTTTCGGATAATAGTAAAGAAAGTGAACTTGAAAATAATAAATTGACTTATCTGAAAATTTAGCATATAATAATTCGTTAAAAATTTTCTAGTTTATCTTGATTATTATTTCAAAAGAGTATATCTTAATTAGCAGATAGTTTTTTTATTCTCAAACATGAATAAATATCCAATCAACTATTTTCGAGAAATGTATTCTCATACACAATACATTATAAATAAAAGGAGATGCTTAAAGATGAAGAATAAGTTTTTCATGATAATTCTTGTCCTAGCTATTGGCGTACTAGCAGCTTGTGGCGCTAAAGAGGATAATGCAAATAATAATGCTGATGGTAGTACAGACAAACAAGTATTAAAAGTTGGTACTTCAGCAGACTATGCGCCATTTGAATATGTTGACGCTGCAAAAGGTGAAGAAATTATTGGATTTGATATTGATTTAATTAAATTGGTTGGGGAAAAAATAGGTGTGGACATGCAAGTGCAAGATATGGACTTCAACAGTCTTGTACCAGCGTTACAAGCAGGAAAAATTGATGTAGTCATTTCTGGTATGACACCAAACCCTGAGCGTGAAAAGGTAGTAGATTTTTCTGATCAATACAATGAAACAGAGCAAGTAATCATTGTTAAAAAGGATAGCGGTATTAAAAAGGAAGCTGATTTAGCTGGTAAAAAAGTCGGTGTGCAAACAGCCTCTATTCAAGAAAACTTAGGTAATGAAATTGCTAAAAAAGTGGATGTTTCAGTTGAAGGACGTACACGAATTCCTGAAATTATTCAAGATATGATGTCTAAGCGCTTAGACGCAGGCATTTTAGAGGGTGGCGTTGCGAAGGGTTATTTAAAAACAAATGATCAATTAGCAGCCTTCCCTGTAGAAGAACAGCCCGAGGATTTCAAAGCGATTGCTGTGCCAAAAGGCAGTGCTTTAAAAGAAAGAATTAACAAGGCATTAAAAGAACTAGCTGAAGAAGGAAAAATCCAAGAGCTAGAAGAAAAATGGTTAGAAAAAGTTGAATAATACTTGCATGCGATAGCTCTTATTTGGGCTATCGCTTATGCTTTTCAGTTCAATCTAATATGCTTCGGCATGATTACGTCTAGATTTTGTTGAGTGTGCTAGAAAAGAACCACTCTCATATCTGTGACAACCGCCAGAAGCTTCTGTATTTGTTGTTTCGCTTTCAGTGCAAAAAAGAATTGCTGAATCAAGATGAAAAAGAAAGGAGGGAGCGCTGTGAATTTGGATTTTACAGCTATCGTTCCCTCTATTCCTTATATTTTAAAAGGGATAGGTGTTACACTTCAAATTGCAATTGGTGCATCCATCATTGGGTTTATCGTCGGTATATTACTAGCCTTATGTAAAATTGGAAAGGTAAAAGTTTTACGCTGGTTTGCTGACTTTTATACGTCAATTTTCCGTGGTACACCACTAGTATTACAATTATTAATTATTTATTATGCAGTACCACAATTATTAGATATTCAAATCGAGCCTATTCCAACGGCCATTATTGCATTTGGTTTAAATTCAGGTGCATATATTTCGGAAATTATTCGTGCAGGTATTAATGCAGTGGATAAAGGGCAAATGGAGGCGGCACAAGCTCTTGGCATTCCTTATGCAAAGATGATGAAGGATATAATTATCCCGCAGGCAGTAAAAAATATTTTGCCCTCTCTAGTTAATGAATTTATTACACTAAATAAAGAAACTGCAGTTGTCACAGTAATTAGTGCCCTTGATATAATGCGTCGTGCTTATATCGTAGGTGGTTCGACATATCGATATCTTGAGCCTTTACTATTTGCCGGTATTATCTATTACCTCATGACACTTGTTTTAACGTTCCTTGGTAAACGAATCGAGAAGGGAATGAGAAAAAGTGATTAAAATTGAAGATCTACACAAATCATATGGTCAGAATGAAGTACTAAAAGGTATTTCAACCGAAGTTAAAGAAAAAGAAGTAATTGCTATTATCGGACCTTCAGGATCTGGCAAATCAACATTCCTTCGTTGCCTAAACTTATTAGAACTCCCTACGAGTGGAAAGGTAACGATTGCTGGGGATGTTCTTACAGATAAAGGGACGAATATTATGAAAATACGGGAAGAAGTTGGGATGGTATTTCAGCATTTTCATCTTTTCCCACATAAAACAGTGTTAGAAAATTTAACGTACGCTCCAATTAATGTAAAGGGAATGGATAAAGCGGTTGCGATAAAAAATGCAGAAGAGTTACTTAAGAAAGTAGGGCTCTTTGAAAAGCGCCAAGAGTATCCAAACCGTCTCTCTGGTGGACAAAAACAACGTGTTGCCATTGCCCGAGCGCTTGCGATGGATCCAAAGGTTATATTATTTGATGAACCAACGTCAGCACTCGATCCAGAAATGGTTAAAGAAGTATTGGCTGTTATGAAAAACCTAGCGGACAGCGGCATGACAATGTTAATTGTGACACATGAAATGGGCTTTGCACGTGAAGTTGCTGATCGTATACTCTTCTTAGATGGTGGCAAGCTCATTGAGGATGCTCCTCCCGAGCAGTTTTTTACAGCGCCTTCAACACAGCGAGCAAAGGATTTCTTAGAAAAAGTTTTATAAATAATTAAACGCAGTAAGTTCTCTTTGAGAGGGGAACTTACTGCGTTTTTTATTAAGAACGCAAAATATAAGGTTATGCCCCTATTGTGATGTAATTAGTTGAGAGAAAGAAGATGCATCAAATTGGTTTTGTATTGCTTCGAATGTAAATAATTCTTCAATATGATAAGTCCCCGCTGGATATTTGTTATCTAGAAGTTCTCTAGCAATGGCAGCTGTAACCTTTGCTGTCACAAGTGATTCATCACGACCTTTAAAGTCTAGTGTCACATTCGCTTCTTTATGTTGTATCTTACCAATAGCTTCAATTTGTATGGAGCATACATCTGTACCCATTTTTATTTTTTGAACGAGGGAGGCAAGCATGGATTGTACTCCTTTAAATTTCAATAAATAGGCAATACGACTTTTTTGTAAGAAGGCGACAAACCAATTAAGTGATTCTACATCAAAGCCTAATCTCGTCACAATGGGAACACTAGGAAAATGATGAGCTAATGTGTGCTGATCTGAAAAGTTGAATTGGTACACACTACGTTTTCCAATATCCCTAAATTGCACAGATCTCTTACTAGTGAAATTAGTAATAATCTGATTTTCGTAATGGGAATACGGAATATTTAATTGTTGCAAAATCCAAAGAATAGCTGCAGTGCCATGCGTATCTCCGGCTCCTAGTAAAATAGAAATATGAAGCTTCTCCATAGTGGTTAATGGATTGGTCGCATGCATGGCCATTATATTAGTTAGCCCTGGAGCCATACCGACACTGAATATGGCAGTTGAACGATACTCTATAGCTGTCGAATGAAGATTTTTTAGTTGTTTGAGGAAGGTATGGCTAGCAGTAATATCAATATACTTAATTCCTTCTTTCAAGCAGAGCTCTGCAAATGTAGTATCTTGTTGCTCCAAACACATAATGACCAAGGCTACATTGGCTAATTGCTGTGGATGTACAGTTCTAGATACATCCATTTGTAAAGGTGCCCCGAGACCATCATGCTGTGCACAAAACTGTCTGGCTTTTTCTAAATTCCTTCCGGCGATACATACTCTATTTGGGTAACTAGAGAGTAGTATTTTTGCAATTTTACGACCAACTTCACCATATCCGCCAACGATTAATATATTATCTCTTGTCATTTGTTTACCTCTTCTTTAATGGCTAATAAGGCGTCGACCATATGTGATTTAAAATATGGAATTACCGTTGAAAATCCGACTTCATGTAATAGGTCCGTTAGCAATTCAAGTGTAATTGGATAGGTAGAGGAGCCAAAGGATTGCTCAAAGCGTAACCAGTGTTCCTCAGATAAATCATTTTGCAGCATAGAGCTTCGCCAATACTTGAGTTGGTGTTGGAATGATACAGCTGACATGTCTGCATTAATGGATGATATGAATAAAATTCCGCTATCCTGTAAGCTATCCGACAATTTTTGTAGTAGAGCTTTTTTTTGTTCATGTTCCTCAATAAAATGTGAAACTAAGTGACAGGAAGCCACTTCAAACTGATGGTCAAACACTAACGCAAGTAAATCTTCTTCATACCAGTCAATATGAAGAGGGGATTCCAATTTCTCAATATGTTTACGGGCAGCCTGTAGCATAATTTTAGAAGTATCAATGGCTGTAAAGTGAGAGAAGGGGAAAGCTTGCCCTAGTGAAAAGAGTTCCTGACCGCCACCAGCTCCAACTATTAGCATGTTATCAGTGGGATAACTTTGAAGAATATCGGTCATCATGTCATAGATAAGGTCATAACCACTAATTTTTTGTCGAATAGTATTTTGGTAGTTAGAGACATTAGGATTGTGCCAGTCATGTTGTGGATTTTTCATTTTTACCTCCTTGTTGTACAATTTAATTAAGAATTATTCTCAATTATAAATGCTTATGGAAAATGTGCTATCCCATAATTCTGGGGGGAGGAACTTTGTGCAAGATATTCATTATTGGAAAAGAAGGTCAGAAGTCCACTTAAAAGATAATCAGAATTCAGTTCAATACCGACAAAAGATGATAGAAGAATTGCGTGATTTTATTAGTTTTGACGCATATTGTTGTACGATGACAGATACTCAAACCCTTTTTTCTATAGGAGCTGTTACAGAGCAATCAATAGAGGATATCCATCAGCAAATAATGTCTTTGGAATACGACTCACAAGATATAAATAGCTATGTATATCTTGTGGAAAGTGGCAAATACATCGGTAAACTTAGCGATGTGAGTAGTCAGAGTAAACGTTATCGAGAGGTGTTAGAGCCCCATGGATTTAGTGATGAAATTCGAGCTGCATTGATGTTTCAGGGGCAATGCTATGGGTTTTTAACACTGTTTAAAAGGATAGACAATGGACAACCCCATTTCCAAGATGCTGATGTAAATCAAGTGAAAATCCTCATGCCTGTTATGGCTGAGGCATTAATGGGGTTCTACCATACGATTATAGATGAGCGACTCTTTATCGAAGAGGAACAGAGTGGAATCATTATTTTGGATGAAGAACATCATATTATTTCCACCAATACAAAGGCGGCTCAATTGTTAACACTTTTAAGAAACAATGAAGGCTTGCTTGATTGGCAAATACCCAAACCAATTCAGGCATTTTGTGCAAAGCTACAGGCTAACAAATTGAACAGCCAATATTCGTTATTAGTGCCAATTAATAATAAGGGTTATGTAACAGTCCAAGCATCAGTTCTCATGACTGCAGATTCACAGCAGCAAATAGCTATACTATTAAATGAAGCATCTCCTAAAGAAATGTTACCCTATTTACTGATAGCCTATCATCTTACACCTAGAGAAAAGGAAGTAGTAGTTGAAGTAATGAAGGGGATACCGACAAAAATTATTGCACAAAACCTCGGAATTTCTAGTTATACCGTTCAAGATCATTTAAAGCTAATTTTTCAAAAGGTAGATGTTGCCGATCGGAATGAATTAGTATGGAAGCTCTTTACTCGTTTTAATTGAATAAATAAGCCTTACGTAAATCTGTTTATGTTCATAAAAGGGAGCATGAGCAGATTTTTTTGCTTTCTTGACAAAATTATAGGTCCAAAGGTTAAGAAAAATTAACCTAAAAAATGGAATTATTTCGTAGAAGAAAATAGGGGAGTTGTACTATAATAAAAATCAGTAGGAGAGTCCTGAGAAAAATACAATACTCGACACCAGTTTTAGGTAGTAAGAAACAGAAAATAGAATACATTTGCTTTTATTATTCTGAAAATTCTGTTAAAGGAGGAAGCAATGATGACGTGGACTTTTTATTTAAACGTTACAAATGACACAGACCGAGATTTAGAGTTAGTAGAATCGCAGTTACACTGGGGTTATTGGAATACAGATGGTGAAGAGGATAAAAAACCTCAAACGATTAAGGCAGGTGAAACGGTTCAAGCTGTTGGAGCCAAATCAGCCTTTGGGCCAAATGGCTATGAATTTTCTTGCTCCTGGAAAGATAAAAATAATACAACACAATCACCATATGGGGTAATGAGCCTTTATGTAAATGTTCCCTATAATGACCCAAATGAAGCTAGATGTCTAGCAAATGGATATTTTGAAGTAACAGAGTGGAAAGACATTCCACACGATGGTCATAACTTTGTTCGAAATATACGAATCTCTAATAAAATGGATAAATTGAAACAAAAAGAAATAAGAAATAATTTATTTACGGACTGGTACAAAATCAAAACATTAAACGAAATTGAAGATGTTCGAGAAATTGATTTAAACCAATCCATTCCCAGTGGTGTTCATTTTGAAAAAATGCCATTATTTCGAACGCCTCTCTTCAACATTTCTAAAAAATTATGGGACGGGGTCAATGATTTAGAAATTGATAGCCTTTATTTAAAGCAGCGAGAGGCACAACAGTATTTTTCTGTAGAGGTAACTTGCTTAAGAGGAGATGCTTCTAAAATTGAAACTGTTACTAAAAAAGGAAAAATTACAGTCATAGATGAGTATGGATTGTCTACTGCTAGTAAGGTGGTGGAGGAAAAGGTTTGTACGATTGAAACTGCCCTTAAATTTACTGAGAAGGCATCTGTATCAGATGAAAAAGTCGTGAAAGCGAGCGTAGCACAGGAACTACAGGCAGAATTAAAGGCGAAATTCAATATTTTAAATGCTATGACAAAAGAGCAACATCAAACAGAGAAAAATTCAAAGACTAGGGTTTTTGAAGCTCCCTCTGATAAGGATATGGACGTTGTGCCATGGATTTTTAGTAAAATGATTCTTCTTTACCGAACAGACAATAATAATATCACAACACTCATTGGTGCATCTGAATGGGATTATGCAGTCTTACACCGTACGCATGTATACGATGTGATGAATAACGCGGAGAAAAAAGTACCGACAGGAGGAGCGTACTAAAATGGCGACTTGGACATTTTCATTAATGATTACAAATGCAACAGACCGTGAGCTTGAAGTGTTTCAGTCACAATTGGAATGGGGAATCTGGAACACCCAAGATGAGGAGGACAAGGAGCCGATTAGTATCCCACCAAATACAACATTACAAGCATTGGGCATAAAAGCATCCACTGGTCCAAATGGCTATGAATGCTCTTGTTCGTGGCGTGATAAGGTACAGCCAGGCGAAAAATCCTATGGCACCATCTCGCTTTTCCTGGACGTACCTCAAAAAAGTAAGAATCGATCTGAATGCTTAGCTGACCATCAATTGCACGTAGATAGTTGGGAAGACTTGTCTGAAAAAGGACATAACTTTGTAAGATCTATCATTGTGACTAATAAGAATGTTTAGAAGAAAGTGGAACAAACATCATGAAAATAGAGCTTAAATCTATAGCAAAGGAGGATGAAGCACTCCTCTATGAAATCTATGCCTCTACAAGAAATGAAGAAATAGATTCATGGGGATGGTCGGCTGAACAAAAGACACTTTTTTTAGATATGCAATGGCGTGCACAGCAAGCTTCCTACAATCAGCAATTTCCAAGAGCGAGTCATTGGAAAATTGTCGTAGATGCTGAGGGCGTTGGCAGGTTTCTCACGGAAGAGCAACCTGAATACCATCATCTTATAGATATAGCTTTATTGCCAAATTACCAAGGGAGAGGCATTGGGACACTTCTTATTGTTCAACTTCAGAAAAAGGCGAAGGAACAACGCAAAGCAGTTGTATTACAAGTTCTTAAAACTAATTCTGCAAGAGATCTTTATGAAAAACTAGGATTTCAAGTTATTCAAGAAGATGAGATTTATATGAAAATGCTATGGAAATAAAAGAAAAGGAGAGTGTTGGCATGTCGGAGGCGTATCTAGGTGAAATTCGTATGTTTAGTGGTAAGTTTGCTCCAATAGGTTGGGCTCTTTGTAATGGACAACTGTTATTGATTAATCAGTATCAGGCTCTTTATTCATTAATAGGAAATAAATATGGTGGGGATGGAATAACAAATTTTGCTTTACCAGACTTACGTGGAAGAATCCCCATTCATTTAAGCTCGCAATATCCTATCGCGAGTAATGGCGGAACGGAAAAAGTAACACTAACAGAAACGAATTTACCAGCCCATACTCATATAGTTTCAGCAAATAAAGAAAAAGCGGATACAACAGAAAGCTCGCCAGCTAATAATGTATGGGGAAAAGCTGATTTAAAGAATTATCAAACAAATATAGCTAGTGATATTGTGCGAATGAATACAGATTTAGTGGCGTCTGTGGGTGGAAATCAACCTCATGAGAATATGATGCCATCAATGGCCATTAATTTTATTATTGCCACGCAGGGTCTTTACCCTGATTTTTCTTAAAAGGGGGAGAGTATATTGGCAGAACCGTTCTTAGGAGAAGTACGGCTATTTAGTTTCGACAAAATACCTCAAAATTGGTTACCGTGTGATGGCCGACTATTACAAATAAGACAGCATACAGCACTTTATTCATTAATAGGAAACCTCTATGGGGGAGATGGTAAGACTACTTTTGCGCTACCTGATTTGCAAGGAAGAGTACCACTTCATAAAAGTGATCAAATTACCTATGGGTCCATAGGCGGTGAGGCAACACATACATTGACAATAAATGAAATGCCTAATCACACGCATGAAGTTTATGCTGATGAAGGCGTAACAAATAAACCATCCCCAATGAATAACGTATGGGGAAAATTTGAGGGAAATCCTATGTTTTCTAGTAATGTAAATACTCAAATGAGTTCAACGGCGATGACAGTTACAGGACAAAGTCAGGCGCATAATAATATGCAACCATATCTAGTAGTATCGTTTTGTATTGCAATAAATGGAATTTATCCATCTAGAAGCTAAGGAGGGACAAAAATATGGCAGATGCCTATTCAGGAGAGATTCGAATATTTGCTGGGAATTATGCACCAAGAGATTGGGCTTTTTGTGATGGCAGTACATTACTTATTCAGCAGCATGCCGTGTTATATTCGATTATTGGTAATAGATTCGGTGGGGATGGCAAAACAGATTTTAAGTTACCAGATTTAAGAGGTAAAGCGCCCATGCACTACGGAACTGGCACAGGACTTACAACAAGAGAATTTGCCAAAGAAGTAGGGGTAGAAAGTGTGACATTAAATAACGAGCAGATTCCTGCCCATAAGCATGTATTACAAGGAAGCTCGAAAACAACTGGTGGAGATAGTAGTCCAGAAGGTGCTATTTGGAGTGCTATAGGAGGATTAAATCCGAAGAAATTATATAAAGAGTTTACAGCAAATACAAAAGTAAATATTCATCAGCAAGCAATTGGTTCAACTGGAGGGAATTTGCCACATAATAACATGCAGCCTTATGTAGCACTAAACTTTATTATTTGTTTGTATGGTGAATACCCAGTGAATGGGGAGTGATGTAAATGAAAAAACGTCAACAAGTATATGTTGTCCTTATGTTGATTGCAATGTTGCTTATAATTGTACAACCGTTTTTAGAATTACAAGTAGCGAGGGCAGCAGTTACAACTATCTTTCCAAGTAAGATTGTAACGGGAACTGTCTTTCAAGGAATGCCGAATAGCGTTGGTATTTTAGAAGAAATAGCCGGCGTAGGTGGTTATGATTCAGGTGATCAGACAAACACTGCTTATGTAAAATTTTACTTGCCGTCAAACTATGATTATTCTAATGCGAAATTAAGTCTTACACCTATTCCTGGTTCGGATAGTGGTGGAGATATATCCAATTTGACAATTAATATTGGTAGCTCGGACGATTGGACATTTACTGATGGGAATACATATTCTCTAGCTGATTTACCAAGTAATGTAGGGATTGAGAAGGATTTTTCAAAACCAGCTTATAGTTTTAATAATTTCGATTACCCTATTTTATTACCTATCGGTGATTTACTTACCGAACAGAATATTAATGATATAAGTAATAGTAATATTATTACTCTAATTCTTTCCTCACCTAATATGAAAGATGACTATGCTGTTTTTAACAACATTTCATTAGTCGATTTTAACACCTCACCTCAAGTGAAACATACAGTCAGTTTTGAAACAGATGGAGGAAGTGCGGTACCAAGTCAAACGGTTGTTAATGGCAGTATGTCAACGATGCCGGAGATAGAGCCGACGAAAGCGGGCTATACATTTGGAGGCTGGTATAAAGACGTTGGTTATACACAGACCTATGATTTTACTAGTGTTATCACTGAGGCTACGACAATTTACGCCAAGTGGAATGCGCAGATGCATACCGTGAGTTTTGAAGTGGACGGAGGAAGTGCCATATCCCATCAATCCGTTGCGCACGGAGGAAAGGCAACGATGCCGCATGTAGAGCCAACGAAAGCAGGCTATACATTTGGCGGCTGGTATACAGATGCCGGCCATACACAAGTCTATGATTTTACTAGTGTTATCACTGAGGCTACGACAATTTACGCCAAGTGGAATGCACAGACGTATACCGTGAGTTTTGAAGTGGACGGAGGAAGTGCAGTATCGGATCAATCCGTAGCGCACGGTGGAAAGGCAACGATGCCACAGATAGAGCCAACGAAAGCAGGCTATACATTTGGAGGCTGGTATACAGATGCTAGTTATACACAGACTTATGATTTTAATAGTAACATCACAGGTAACATAAAAATTTATGCTAAATGGAATGCGCAGATGTATACCGTGAGTTTTAATACGGATGGGGGAAGTGCAGTATCCGACCAATCCGTAGCCTATGGTGAAAAAGTGAGTGCGCCAACCCCAGCACCGACAAAAGCGGGTTACACATTTGAAGGCTGGTATACAGATGCTGGTCATACACAAGTCTATGATTTTACTAATGTCATCACAGAAAACACGACAATTTACGCCAAGTGGAAAGCACAGACGTATACCGTGAGTTTTAACACGGATGGAGGAAGTGCAGTATCCGACCAATCCGTAGCCTATGGTGAAAAAGCGAGTGCGCCAACCCCAGCACCGACAAAAGCGGGTTACACATTTGAAGGCTGGTATACAGATGCTGGTCATACACAAGTCTATGATTTTACTAATGTCATCACAGAAAACACGACAATTTACGCCAAGTGGAACGCACAGACGTATACCGTAAGTTTTAATACGGATGGAGGAAGTACAGTATCCGACCAATCCGTAGCCTATGGTGAAAAAGCGAGTGCGCCAACCCCAGCACCGACAAAAGCAGGCTACACATTTGAAGGCTGGTATACAGATGCTGGTCATACACAAGTCTATGATTTTACTAATGTCATCACAGAAAACACGACAATTTACGCCAAGTGGAACGCACAGACGTATACCGTAAGTTTTAATACGGATGGAGGAAGTACAGTATCCGACCAATCCGTAGCCTATGGTGAAAAAGCGAGTGCGCCAACCCCAGCACCGACAAAAGCAGGCTACACATTTGAAGGCTGGTATACAGATGCTGGCCGCACACAAGTCTATGATTTTACTAATGTCATTACAGAAAACACGACAATTTACGCCAAGTGGAACGCACAGACGTATACCGTAAGTTTTAACACGGATGGAGGAAGTGCAGTATCCCAACAATCTGTAGCCCATGGAGGAAAAGCAAATAAACCAACGACAGTGCCAACGAAAGCAGGCTACACATTTGGAGGTTGGTACTCAAGCAATACACTGGAAAAACTATTTGACTTCGAAAGTGGTTCTATTACAAGAAACATGACTATTTATGCCATGTGGATCAGTAATGTATCACCACCTACCAGCAATAATAGTAGTAGTACCAGTGGAAGCTCTACTCCTACAACAAACACAGAACGTATTATTGTAGAGGTTGAAGGAGAAGATGGGATAAATTTATCTAAAACACCGATTATTCGTACAACGATGCCAGATGGCGTTATAAAGGATCATGTTTCCATGTCAGAGGATATTGCTAAGGAAACAATAGAAAAAGCGAAACAATTGCGGAATGATATTGCTCGGATTATTATTCCTGATACAAATGATAAAGTTAGTGAAATTGTCATTGAGATTCCCAAATCTTCAATAGCGCAATTAAGTTCTGGAAACATAAAGTTAGAAATGGCTACTGCGAATGTAGTGATTTCTATCCCAAATTTATTGAACTTTTACGATGATTTATACTTCCGCTTAGTTCCTATTAAGACATCGGAACAGCAACATCGAGTGGAAGAAAGAATAGTAGAAGAAGATATAATTAAGAATTCAATACAAAGTGAAAAAGTGCATTTAATTGGTCGTCCGATGACAATTGAAACGAATATGCAAAATCGTCCTGTTACTTTAACACTGCCATTACCAAAAAATGTCACTCAAGAACAACTTGATCATTTAGCTATTTTTATCGAGCATAGCGATGGCACAAAAGAGTTAGTGCGTGGGAAAGTCGTAGATTATCAAAAAGATATGCAAGGTTTGCAATTTGAAGTTCAGAAATTCTCTACCTTCTCTATGCTCTATTTGCCTGAAAATGTGGAGGAACCAACAACACATATAGCCTATATTCGCGGCAATGCAGATGGGACATTCAGACCGAATGCTTTTGTAACTCGCGCCCAAATGGCAAGTATGTTTGCTAGACAACTAACAGTTAATGCAATTCCTACGTCGAAGGCAACATTTACAGATACTGTTCAGCATGACGCCAAAGATGCAATTGAATTTGTGAAACATACGGGTTTATTTAACGGCGTTACGGAGGCAAGCTATCAACCAAATGGTTTCATTTCACGTGCCCAAATGGCTGTAGTAGCGGCTCGTTGGATAGAAAAGCATTGCGTAAACAATCCAAACGCAGATTTTTGTAAACCAACTTCACAAAGTAAAGTTTTCAAGGATGTTAGTAATAATCATTGGGCTGTTCAAGCCATTCATACTGTTAATGCGAGGGATATTATGACTGGTACAACGGCAGACACATTTGACCCCGAGGGTTATTTAACACGGGCGCAAGCAGTGAAGATACTTAATCACTTATTTGAGCGTCAAGTAACAACGGAACATAAAATTCCAATATTTAAAGATGTCCCAAGTGATCATTGGGCATTTAATGAGATTCAAGAAGCGGCAGTAAAACATATTCATAGTAAATAACGAAAATTAGCTAAAAGGCTATGTAATGTGTGTACTTTAGCCAATGAAAACCCGAACAATTTTACAAAACTCTCAGTTTGAGTTTGTAAGAGTTTGGGTTTTCTTTTTGTTACTTCATAAAAATCCGACCTGATAGTAAAGAATACAAAATCGTCTTTGGTATATCAAATAAAGGTTAAGAAAAATTAACTTTTGTCATTATAATATTCTGTAGTTAGGTTTTTAGTACTGGTATATAATAAAAAATGAGTTAAAAGTCATGATAAAGGAGAGAATTTGCAAACTTTTGTATTTACATAATTTCAAAAATAGGAGGGGTCACTTTGTATCCAAAAAGAAAATGTCTTGTGATAGCCATTTTACTAACTTTAATCTGTAGTTTTTGTTTTCAAGAAAAAGTAGCCTATGCAGCACCTGTTAATCGACCACCGATTGTTGTAGCTTCTGAAATAATTCCAAAGCAATCCATGACACTTGGTCAAGAGAAAATTGTCATTGATTTAAGTAAGTTATTTTATGATGCTGATAATGATCCTTTAATACTTAAAGCTATTACTGAAACCGTGGGCATTGTTACAACCGAGGTAAGTTCAAATTTATTAACACTTGAGGCGCTATCCCCTGGAAAGACAAAAATAAAGATTAGTGCTGATGATAGAAAGTTAGGGAGAGCAAGCAGTAGTTTTGAAATAGAAGTTTTACCTAAGTCGAATAATATACCGATAGTAACGCAATTAATAAATGATCAAACTGGGCATGTTGGTGATCCGCCAATTCTGATTGATGCAAGTAATGTATTTACGGATGAAGATAATGATCCTTTAACATTGTCAGTAAGCTCCAATGATGAATCTGTTGCTACAGCGCAACTGAATTCTCAAATGATAAGTATCGAGCTAGTAGGCATAGGTAAGAGTGTCATTTCAGTACAAGCGGATGATGGTAACGGAGGGAGCGAAACGACAACATTTGAGGTTACCGTAACGAGTCCACCAAACCAACCTCCTGTAGTTGCGCAACCTATAAGTAACCAACTAGGTATTGTGGGTGATGTAATCACTATAGATGGAAGTGGTATTTTTTCAGATGCTGACAATGATGTTCTCACAGTAAACGTTTCTTCCAGTGATGAATCCATTGCTACTGTTCAAATAAATGCGCAAACCATTACTGTTCTGCCGATTGCTGCTGGCGTAAGTACAATTACAGTCCAAGCGGATGATGGAAAAGGAGGGCAAGTATCTACAAGCTTTTTAGTTACTGTAACAACTCCTACTGTAAATCATTCCCCAAAAGTAGCTAAGACCATTAGTAATCAGAGAGCAACAATGGGTGGCGATAGTTGGAATGTCTTAGTGGATGATATATTTTCAGATGATGATAACGACCCATTAACCTTGACTGTAAGCTCAAGTAATAGTGGAGTGGTAACTGCTAGTCTGAATGGCACGTCACTTAAAATTACTCAACATTCATTGGGGACAAGCATTATAACTATTACAGCAGATGATGGAAAAGGAGGACAAGTATCTACAAGCTTTATAGCCAGTGTAGATGCCCCAGGATTTTTTATATCAGACTTTGTGCAAAACGGAGAATATAATGATGTCCTAGAAATATATAATGCAACAATGGTTCCACTATCAAATTATAAAGTAGAAATACAGCAGTATAACTTAATTTTTAAACAACATACGGTCCAAACACTAAATATACCTTTAATACATCCAAATACTAATTTTGTAGTCATCCATTCTTATTTTTATGATTTTTTTGATATGACCGTTTCGCCATATTTCAATGAGGAATTTGTTTTCAGAGATGCAACTAAAATAACAGTGTCAATTACGTTAAAAGACAGTAATGGCAATGTTATAGATATGTTAGGAGCTAGGGATTCGAGCGTCTCTATATTGCAAAGTAGCGGTGGCTATATAAGAGATAAAAGGCTACAATCGGGTACTTCAAATTTTAATCATTCAGAGTGGCTATTATTGCCTAAAGATGACTATTCTACAATCGGTCGCTATTAAAACTTGATTCTAAAAAAGAGAGGGTGATTGTTATTCGAAACTCTAAAAGAAAAGTAATGAATGTAATGCTGCTAACTATTTTAGTAATTTATATGATACCTATATCTCCTGTAGCAGCAAAAAGTAATTATTATTCATTTAATGCAGCAACTAATAACGAAGAAATGAAATTGGCCATGACTACGGATTGGCATGTATTACATTACTCTTATAAAGGAAATGAATTATTTCAAAATTTTAAATTAGCCGATCAGAATTATTTGGCAAATAAATTACTAGTCGAACGTCCACAGACAGGGTATCAATCTACAAGTACATTGCGACAAGTTTATTTAAATGCAGTTAATGATCGTTCATACCTTATAAATGTTAACAATGCGACAGATGAACTTACACTTTGGACCATTTTTATTGATGATGATCATTTAAATTATAGTCATTTTAATCTCCTTACGATTGAAGATCAAGATAGTGTCTGTCAGCAAATTATGATGGCACGTCCTAATCAAGGTTATGCTGCAATAGAAACTTTACAATCTGTGTTGGATAGTAAAGTTAATAGTATTTTAAAACAAAAAGTACAACTTGATAAAGATGCACTTACTATTGTCTATTCTCAAGATGACTCTTCAGAAAATGTAACTAAAAATCTTGTTCTACCGATTATTGGAGAAAATGGTGCGACAATTACTTGGGTATCTGACAAGCCCGAAGTAGTGAAAGATAATGGAACCGTTATACGTCCATCTGCAGACAAAGGAAATCAAATGGTTACATTGACTGCTAAAATTACTATAGGTGAATATGTGGAAACTAAAGTTTTCTCTATTCATGTTAAAGCATTTTCTCCTAATCAAAATGCATTTTTAAAGGAGTTAACAATTTCATATGGTACTTTAAATACACCATTTAACAAAAATACATTGTCTTATACAACCCATGTTCCAAGTACAGTAGATCGTATATATTTAAAACCAATAGCTGAGGATGAAAAAGCTATAGTAACAATAAATGGTAAGGCAAGTACCGAAGCAATAAAGCTTGTAACAGGTGTAAATACAATAAAGATTTTTGTAACTGCTGAAGATGGTAGTCAAAGGGAATATACAATTTTAGTTACGAGAGAAAATGCTCCAAGTAATAGTAAGGATACAACTTTCTCTGAATATGCAGAAACTCTTTCTCCAGAAATTATTACTATAAATATAGAATCAAGTAGTGGAGAAACGGTTTCTAAAACGACTATTAAACGATTAAAAGATACAGATGGATCAATGAGAGATGAAGTAATTTTAACCGAAAAGAATATGTCGGAAGCTATTACTAAACTAAAAGAGGAAGGTTCAGATCAAGCACGTATCGTAATTCCAGATTCACAGGATAGAGTAAAACAAATTGATATATCAATGCCTAATAATATTGTTACTCTGTTAAAAAACAATCAATTGAATGTAAATATTTCGGCCTACAATGTGAAAATCGATGTATCTAAATATTCATTGGCGACATTTAATGACAATTTATATTTCCGTCTAATCCCGTTAAGTGAGGAAAAAGATCGATTAAAAATCGAAGAGCGGGTGAAGCGTGAATTCATAGATCAAAAGATAACGGGTAGTTCATTTAGTAAGGTAGTAGGGCGGCCCATGAAAATTGAGACTAATATGCAAAATCGCCCAGTAACTTTAACCTTACCTTTACCTAAAGATTTATCCGAAGAACAGCTTAATAACCTAGCTATCTATATCGAGCATAGCGATGGTACCAAAGAATTTTTACGTGGGAAAGTTATAGATTATCAAAAAGATATGTTAGGTTTACAATTTGAGGTTCAAAAATTCTCTACCTTTTCCATTCTTTATTTACCAAAAGATGAAGATGTGGAGGAGCCTACGATTGACATTACACATACAGCGTATATTCAAGGCTATGTAGATGGTACCTTCCGTCCCAATGCCCCTGTTACACGAGCACAAATGGCCATGATGTTTGCTCGTCAATTAACAGATAATACAATTCCACAAGCGAAGGCAAACTATACAGATACAATACAACATGATGCTAAATATGCAATAGAATTTGTGAAGGAGAAGGGTCTGTTTGAAGGGGTTACAGTAACCAACTTTAATCCAAATGGCTTGATTACCCGTGCACAAATGGCAACAGTGGCTGCCCGCTGGATAGAAAAGCAATATGCAAATCGTCCAAATGGCGACTTTTGTAAACCGCCCTCACAAAGTGCAATATTTAAAGATGTGAGCGTCAATCATTGGGCTGTTAAATCGATTCATACTGTCAATGAATGTGGTATTATGACGGGTACGACGGCATTAACATTTAATCCAGATGGTTATTTAACACGTGCGCAAGCAGTAAAAGTACTAAATCGTTTGTTTGCTCGTCAAGTAACGACAGAACATCAAAAGCCAATATTTAAGGATGTCCCAAGCGTGCATTGGGCATTTTATGACATTCAAGAAGCGGCAAAAAAATAAAACGAGGCACGACGATTTCATTAACTAATCGTCGTGCCTTTTTGTCTTTATGTAAAGAGGAATTGATAACCAGAACCTCTTACCGTTACAATGTTAGCTTGATGGCCGGGGATGGACTCCAGCTTTTTTCGTAAATTGCTTATGTGAACTTTTAATGCCTGTGTTTGTCCTAAACTATCTTCTGCCCAAATGAGCTTATATAGGTCAGATGGATGAAAAATTTGCCCTGGTCGCTGTGCTAGAAAATATAGAATATGAAACTCTTTAGTGGATAAGGTTAAAGCCACTCCATCGATGTACATCTTTCCTGAATGTAGGTGGAAGTGGAAATTTTCGATGACTTGAACATCTTCATTTCGTATACTTCCATCTGATAGTTGCTGAACTTTCCCCCTTCGTATAGAAATCCTCTCTATTGTTTTCATTAAACGGGCTTTTTCAATAGGCTTTAAAATATAGTCAATAGCCTGAACAGAAAACGCCTCAATCGCATAATGCTCGTAGGCAGTCACAAACACGATGTCCAGAACATGCGTTAATTCTTCTATCTTACTAGCGAAATCAATACCACTCATCTCAGCCATTTCAATATCTAGAAAAAGAATATCGGGTTTGAGCGTAGGAATGTTTGCTATAGCTTCTAAAGGATTGAGAAATTTTCCAATCACATCAATCGCTCCATTGTCCTTTAACATAGCTTCTAATAAATTGATTGCTAAAATTTCATCGTCCACAATGATAGCTTTTAACATTCTTTCACCTCTTTTCATCCAAAAATAGTGGGAATCTTAATTTTACAGTCGTTCCTTTATTGACAATACTTTCGATATGGAAAGTGGTCTTTTCATATTTTCTTAGACGTTTGGTAATATTGCGGATTCCGACGCTCTGGTGAACGGAGGGCTCCTCTGATAAAACTTTTTCAACTAAATCTTGTGTCATTCCGTTACCGTTATCCTCAATTTGAATATCAATCATTTGTTGATCTTTCTGAATAGTCATTAATACTTTTCCATTTGCTCGCTTGTTTTTTAAACCGTGAAAAAGAGCGTTTTCTACTAACGGTTGAAGTAGCAGAGGGGGAATCAGTATAGGTAATGGCTCCTCCATCTGAATTTCCCATTCAAGTTGATCAGGATATCTCGTCTGGTGAATATTGACGTAAGCTTGAATTAGCAGAAGCTCCTGTTCTAGAGGAATAAGGCTATTTGTATTCTCAAAAGCAAGGCTGCTTCTTAAGAACGTAGCAAAGTCAGTTATCATAATACGGGCCTTATCCAAGTCTAAATAGCTTAGCGATAAAATTGAATTTAAAACGTTATAAATAAAATGTGGTTTTATTTGTGCCTGCAAAAACGCTGTTTCCATTTTAATGGCAGTTTCTGCTGATTCCTTTAATAAAATAAGATTTCGCACTCTTGTCTTCAATTCAGCAGTATCTAATGGTTTATGGAGAAAATCATTTGCTCCAGATTGGAATGCTGCAAGTAAATCCTCTGGTCTAATGGCTGCTGTAAGCATTAGAATTGGTAATTCCGCCGAAGAATAGTTTTTTCTGATTTGTTGGCAAACTTCATATCCAGAAAGGTTGGGCATCATAATATCTAAAATCAATAAGTCTATATCTGGATGCAATGTTAATTGTTCAAAAACTTGCCGACTATCATCAACAGCAATGATTGCGTAGTTCTCCTTTGCAAGAATATCGATTAGTACTTTGAGGTTAATATGATCATCATCTGCAATCAATATTTTCTTACCCGATGTTCTTTCCTTAAAATAGGGGAATGTTATTGGTAAATAGTCTTTTGTTAATATAATTTTATTTTGCTGTTGCTTTTCTTGTTGATCTTGCTTAATTGGCTCCACTGGTAGTTTGACGCAGAAAGTTGTTCCTTGATCAACCACTGAATGGACAGTGATTTCCCCGCCATGCAAATTGACAAGTTCTTTTGTTACATTTAGACCAAGTCCAGCCCCTTTACTTGCATCCTCTAGTTGTCGGAAGGGCTCAAAGATCGACTCTAAATGCTCTGGGGCAATACCTCGACCAGTGTCACTTACTTCAATAGTAAGGAACCCCTGCTCTTCATAGCAGGATATCTCCACTTTTCCATGCCTAGTATATTTAACAGCATTTTCAATAATGTTATAAAGAATTTGTCGCAGTCTATCCTCGTCTGCAACAATAAATTTTCCTCGTTCAATGTAGTTGTAAATCTTTACGTCCTTATTGCCGATGTACGACAATATTTCAACGATAACATGGGTGACAGAATAAAGGTCTACATTAGCCAGGCGTAACTTTAGCTCACCCTCTTTTAACTTTGAAAAATCTACTATGTCATTAACAAGATGTGATAACTTTTCTGTAATATTAAATATAAGTGATATTTTTTCCTTTTGTTCCATCGTTAGTGTTGAGCTCTCAGGGGGCTCTAGCATGGACTGAGAAATTGCAATTACACCGTGTAATGGCGTGCGAAACTCATGTGACGTTTTTGCGAGAAATTCATCTTTTAATTTATCCACCCGGAGTAAAGCATTTGTTAATCTTCCTTTTTCCAAGTAGGAATCTGTAAAACGATGTGAAATATAAAGAGAGAGCATCGTTAAACAAATAAAGGGAAGCAAAGGAGGTAAAGAGTAGATTTCTAAATTAATATTGAGATTTAATGTAGCTACAACCATATAGATAAGAATTGCCATAGTACTAAACCATAAATAAATAGCGCCTACTAAACGTTTAAAGATTGCGATCGTTTGAATATAAAGCAAGTAAAAGATATTGATTAAAATATATATAGAATAGACGGCTTGTAAGTATGAGCTAATGGATATGGGGAGCATCACCGTAGCTGATAAGACAATGCCAATCATACAAAGTACTTTCACGAACCTTTTATAGGCAATTTGCTGGAGGGCATGGTAAAAATACAGCAGCATGAAGATACCTGAGCCGATACTTGAAATGATTTGGACTCGTATCAGGGATTCATAGGTGATAGGGAGTAATTCCATTAATACTTTTTCTCCATGAGATATACTGTATAAACCAACCATAAAGCAGAATAAAGAAAAATAAAGCTGCTCAATTTCAAGCTTGGCATATAAGTAGGAACCAGCAAAATAAATAAACATTGTAAAAAAGGCAGCAATAGTAATTAAATCGTAGAAAAGTGAGCTTTCTCTTAATTTACCAATACTCTCTTGATCTCCGATAAAAACGGAACCAATAATTCCTCCGCCTGATGCATAATCAAAGTTAGCGACATGAATGATGATTTCCAGTTCATCCTTGTCAGGCGAAAAATAAGCAACATACGGTACATTTTGTTGTACATATGTCGAATCCTCGGCAGGTTCTCCACTTTGTCCAATACGTTTTTCATTTATGTAAATGGCATTTGACATTCGAATATTACCTGTTTTTATGCCCAATATAGCATCCGTATGATTAATAAGAACTTTTAAACGATAGGTACCGCTACCAAGTGAAGTGAAAGTTTGATCATCCAGCTTATACCTAGACCATAGTGAAGGGACATTTACTAAATAAGAATGATAGGTGTCAATTTCGGAATAATTCAATAATTTATTAGGAATGAAATCCCATTCTCCATCCAAACTTACAGTGTTTTCGTGCAAGTCATACTGCCTAAGATCGATTACACCTGCAACTGCTTTAGGCGCATTTGGGCTTTCATTATTAAGAAATTGAGTTGTTAACCCAATCGCTACAATACTAATAACAATAAAAATAAGTAATAGCTTTCTCATCTTTGTTCTCTCATTCTTGTCAAATTGGAAGGTACAGATAGTTAAAATTTTTGAATGTACATAATTATGAAATTATACCCATATTATATCATGTGAAAGCTGACTACGAATAGATAAAATGCGCATGATTTCCTATAAAGGGGGGAGGGGTATAGTTGAATTTTGTGCATTTTATGTAATTAAAGTGCATATACTTACAATCAATTTGTTTTTTGCTTATAATAGGGAAGTCAGAATTTTTTTCTGAAAAAAAGTAGCCGCAAAGTGAGCGATTGCGATTGAAAAAATTATTATATGGTGTTTTTTTCGTTGTTTTTATAGTCATTTTTTTGTACGTAAACAATCACTGGCTAGTCGTTAGTAAGCATGTATTCGAATCAGAAAAGGTACCTGCCAGCTTTGATGGGCTACGCATTGTACAAGTATCGGATTTACATGATGCCCTCTTTGGTAACAATCAGAAAAAACTGATTGCTAAAGTTAAGGAAACAAATCCTGACTATATTTTTATCACAGGTGATGTGATTGATAGCAATCGCTATGATTTAAAACAAAGTCTACAGGCAGTGAAGGGACTAGTTGAAATAACGGATGTTTATTATGTACTAGGAAACCATGAAGTGGCGACGAATAAGGTAAGTGAAATTTATGAGGCGCTATCATCGTTAGGAGTACATATAATGGCCAATGAATCGACCGTGTTAGAGCGCGACGGGGAGCGCTTGGCGATTGTTGGAATTGAAGATCCGTTAATGGGTAGATCAACAGAAGAAATGTTGGAGTTGGCTACAGCTTATTTACCAGATGATATGTTTAAGATGTTACTGGCACATCGACCTGAAGTGTTTAATACGTATGTAAATGATGGCATAGACTTAGTATTTTCTGGGCATGCACATGGTGGGCAAGTTCGTATTCCAGGTCTTGGAGGACTTGTTGCACCTGGACAGGGGCTATTTCCGAAATATACGGCTGGTGTCTATGATGAAGGAACGACTAAGATGGTGGTTAGTCGTGGTCTGGGCAATAGCTCGGTACCATACCGCATTTTTAATCTACCAGAAATTATTGTCATGGATTTAAAGAAAAAATAAGCACTGCGTAAAATTTACGCAGTGCTTTCAATTTGTTTTCGTTCTATGCGTTTGACAAGATAGATACTTATTTCATACAAAATAATCATAGGTATTAATACGAGGAGTTGACTAATAAAATCGGGCGGTGTTATGACAGCGGAGCCTACACCCATTCCGATATATGACCAGCCTCGTATTTTTTTCATGGATTCAGCGGTCAGTACTCCAATAGCTGATAAAAACAGGGCAACGATGGGTAATTCGAATAATAGTCCTAGCGGTACTGTAGTCATAATTAAAAAATGCATATATTCACTAGCGGATACCATGACATCAAAATTGGTAGCACCTATGCCGACTAAAAATGAATAGCTTAGAGGGTTTACAACAAAATAGCCAAAAGCGATTCCCAATAAGAACAGTGCCAGCATAACGGGTGCATAGAGTCCTAAAAATCGACTTTCCGCTTCCTTTAGCCCTGGTTTTACAAAACTCCACAAAAAATGAACAAGAAATGGCATAGCAAGACCAAATGATAAGGTAGTTGAAATAGTCATATAAAATTTAACGACCTCAAGCGGTCCTAAAATAATGAGAGAATGACCACGAGTTACAAAGGGGAACCATATATTAATAGTAGAAAAAACAACAATAAAAAATAAGATAAAGACCGTTAGCCCTTTTATTATTTGTTTACGTAGTTCTGAAAGATGTTCTAATAACGAGTTAACCGGTATAAGAGGTTCATCTGCTATATGCTGCTCTTCCATTTTTTTCGCTTGTATTTCAACTAAAGCCTCCATAGGTAACGGAGGCTCAGCTTGTGGTTTATCAAGAGGGCTTAAAAACTTTCTTTTTCCATCCTCATAAGGATCCATAGGAAACCCTCCTACGAAGCATCAGATTTTTTTTCGACCTTTTTCACCGAATCATCATCATCGTCTATAAGTCCCTTAGTGGACTTTTTAAATTCTGCAAACGTTTTACCAACTGCTCCACCGATTTCTGGTAATTTTTTTGGGCCAAATACAATTAATACAATAACTAAAATAATAATTAACCCAGGTACACCAATTGCTCCTAGACCTCCCATAAGTCTTGCCTCCTTTAGAATGATTTTTTTATACTAAAGAGCCACCTGATTGACTATACTTTATGACACCTTCTGCACAACGATAGGCTAGTGCTCCCAACGTTCCAGTTGGATTGTAGCCGCTATTATGTGCAAAGTTTCCAGCGCTTACAGCAAAGAGATTATCAACATCCCAGTGCTGCAAGTAGTTATTCACGACACCTTGCTCTGGCGTTAAACTCATAACAGTCCCACCTGTGTTATGGGTTGTTTGGTAGGGCACGATATTATAATCGGTAATTTCAGCATTTGGGACGATTGTTTTTGCGCCCATTTGCTTCATAAGGTCTGCTGCACGCGCTGAGATAAATTTATGAAGCGCACGATCCTGATCCGTAAAGTTGTACGTTAGTTGCATTAATGGAAGCCCATATGCATCCTTGTAGGTTGGATCTAATGTTAAATAATTCTGCTTATGTGGCATGGATGCACCTTGCGCACCAATCCCAAATGAACGTGTATAGTAATGAATAGATTGCTTTTTAAATTCTGGTCCCCATGTAGGTGTATCAGGAGGGGTTGGATTTGACCCAATTGGTCGGGTCCCTGTTTGTGTAAGAGCGATGTTTCCACCATGAATAAAATCTAATTCACTATGGTCAAAATTGTCGCCATTATAGTCGTCTACACACATGCCTAAAGAGCCTGCCCCCATAAATGTGTTATATTGTTCATCAAAGAAACCAGCAGCCCCAGGTAAGATTTGATAGCAATAATTTCGTCCAAGTGTCCCTTTACCAGTAGTAGGATCATATCTTTCACCTATGTCAGAGACCATTAATAGCTTGGCATTGTTAAAGACGTAACTCGTTAAAACGACAGCGTTGGCAGGCTGAATAAATTCTTCTCCTGATACGGTATCGATATATCTTACACCCGTAACCTTATTGCCTTGTTTTAAAATTTCAACAACATTGGAATTGTAGCGTAAATCAAAATTACCTGTTTTTAATGCAGTGGGGACAACTGTAATTTCTGCAGAGGATTTTGCGCCATATTCGCAACCAAAACGTTCGCAGAAGCCACAATATTGGCAAGCATTAATTGTTTCACCATCTGGGTTTTTATAAACCTCAGAGACGTTTGCTGATGGCACCATATAAGGTGTTAGCTTTAAGTCCTGTGCCGCCTTTTCAAATTGCATAAGCATCGGCGTTTTCTTCATAGGTCCGGTTGGATAAGGGTTTGAACGTTTTCCGCTAAATGTATTTTTATCATCTCCAGAAATACCAGCTGTTTTTTCAAACTTGTCCATATAAGGCTCAAGTTGATCGTATGTTAATCCCCAATCCTGAATGAGATAATCTGGCCCAAGTTTGTTTGGACCATAACGTTTATCGGTTAGCGTTTTTATTTGGAAATCATAGGGTAAAAAACGATACGTCATTCCGTTCCAATGTGTTCCTGATCCTCCTAGCCCCTCTCCGAGTAAGAAGGAACCTAACTGGCGCATCGGTAATGCCTTCATATTACGATCATTGCGAAAAGTAACCGTTTCTTTGGATAGATTTTGCATTAAATCATAACGAATGGCATAACGGTATTCATCATGAACGTTTAAATAATCTTCAGTACCACGCTTTTGCCCTCGCTCTAAACCAACTACCTTTAAACCGGCTTTTGCACATTCAGCAGCAACGATACCACCTGTCCACCCTACACCAACTGTTACAACGTCTACACTTGGTAATGTTTTGGCCATGTTTTAACCCCCTTAGTGGTTGCCCAAAGATTTAGGCTCAATTTTTTGGAATTTCTTATCTTCAATTTGTGATATATAAGCCATTTGGTGGCCAGGGAAGTTCTTCATGCGCCAGCCATCCATATTACGATTCCCTCCATACATTGGGTCAGAATAAGCACCCTCTAATGTAGCGGCTCGTAACAGTGTAAAGAAGAATGCTGATTGTACACCAACCATTTCAACTTCACCCTTTTGAAAGGCTGTTAAAATTTCATCGATCTGTTTACCATCCAAATCGTTAAAGCTCTTCTTAAAACGTTTTTGCGCCTCATCGTCCATTTTTTGAATGCCCTGTCTGAAAATTTCAGCTCGCGTTAGGCGGCTTTGATAGCCTTGAGTAGGGGAACCTACATCAAAAGGGCCTTGCATATATTCCTTAGAATTACTTCCGTAATTTCCTGCTAATTGATGATCGATAAAATAAGGGACATCCAATCCTATAGCACCTGGCCCTAAATCATCTTCAGGAAAAATGCGTTCTGTAGCCTTTGATAAAATACTGAAATCTCTTTCATTTCTAAAAAACATTTTTGCTTTTGGCGAACCAAGAGCCTCATTTGTAGTACCGTGTCCATCATGCTCCAGAGTAGAAGTACCTTTACCATTGATGTTGTAGCCTACTAGTCCTCCAATTAATCCACCGCCGACTAATGTACCAGCAGCAATACCAGTTGTCTTTAAAAAGTCACGACGTGAAACATTGTTCTTATCTGAACTCATCGTAATCCTCCCCTCAAAATGTTTTGAATCTATCCTATTTCTAATAATCAGCAAAAAATGTGAATTATAATCAATTTTTGTTGGGAAAAGTTTTAATTTCATCCATTAAAGCCAATGAATTTTGTCTACCTATAGCAAAAGATACCGATAAGTTAAAAAAATGTAGAAAATTGTTAGCACTATAGCGATAGGGTAAATGGTATTATTATACATTAATTAATCTTATTGGAAAAGTTTTATTGACTTCTCCTTTTGCTGACTTTACTCTGAAAGTAATGCATAAATAACTGAATTTTATAGCTAAAAATGGAAGAAGTGAGTAAAAGGAATGTGGATAAAAGGAATTGGCGGTAAATTAGTCGTTGCCATTATAGCTCTTGTATTTGTGACATGTGGGACACTGGGACTGTCTACTTGGATAAATAGTACCAAGGCAATGAATGAGCAAGTGGAATCAAACTTGGTATCTAGAGCTGAGGATGTTTCACAATACATAGAAGAACACTTTCAATTAACGTTAGTAGAGGTTGAGGCAATAGCAGAGCAAGAGGCAGTACGTAGTATGGATTTTGACAAGCAAAAACAATATTTATCGAAACGTCTTGCGGATAATAAAAATTATCTTGGGTTTGGCATTATTAAAGCTGACGGAATCGCTCATTATTTGGATGATACTACTGCGGATTTAGGTGATCGTGATTATGTAAAGGAGGGCTTTACGGGTAAATCCGTTATGTCCGAAATTACGATTAGCCGCGTAACCGGGGAGCCTGTTATTTTAATTGTCTCTCCAATCGACACAGTATCAGGTGAGAAAGCATTACTACTAGCTCGTATGGATGGCTATTATTTGTCCAATATTGTAGAGGATATTAAAGTTGGAAACAGTGGGTATGCATTTATGTTAGACGCTAAAGGAACCATCATTGGCCATAATAATCATTCCTATGTGAAAGAGCAAAATAACCCCATCAAGGAAGCAGAAGAAACAGGTGTAATGACAGAGAGAGCATTGGCTGCAAAAGAGATGATTGCACATAAAAGCGGTTATTTTTCATTTGAAACAGAGGATGCAGGTACAAACTTAATGGGCTACCATACACTTGATAATGGTTGGAAAATGGGCGTTATTGCTTTAGAAAATGAGATGTTTTCAGGACTTTCTAAGCTCAAGACTAATTTTATAGTCACAACTATTATTGTTTCGTTACTAGGGCTATTTATCTCATTTGCTATTTCACGATCTGTTAGTAGACCACTTCGTCATGTTCTCCGTATTAGCGAAGGCTTATCAGAGGGTGACTTTACACAAGAGATTCCTGAGAAGTATTTGAAACGTATTGATGAGATGGGGACAATGTCGCGTGCATTGGATCGCATGACTGTAAATATGCGAGAAATGATAGCAAAAGTGAGCCATGAAGCGACAACTGTGAATGAAGCTTCATGTGATTTAATGGGAGATGTAATGGCTGTAACAAAACATTCTAAACAAATAGCAGGCGCTATCAATGAAATAGATAGAGGAGCACAAAGCCAAACTGTGATGGCAGAGGAAAGTGCTTCTGCTATGGAGCAAATGGCATTAGGTATACAAAATGTAGCTGAAGTAGCTTCAACTATTGCCTCAAATACAGATTTTATTTCCCAGAAAATTAGTGAAAGTAATGACGCTGTCCATCAATCAATCCGTCGCATGAATGAGATTCAGGAAGGGACAAAGGCTGAGCTGATGATTATTCATAAATTAGAAAAAGAGTCGGAGGAAATTAACTTAATTTCTAATATGATTGCAGCTATTTCTGATCAAACAAATTTATTAGCACTCAATGCATCTATTGAAGCTGCACGAGCCGGAGATGCTGGTAAAGGCTTTGCCGTTGTGGCAGAAGAGGTTCGCAAGTTATCAGAGCAAACAGCCGAGTCTGCTACTAAAATTAATGTGTTAATTGAGCGAGTTCAATCGTACACATTAGAGGTGGTGAAGGCAGCAGAATTAGGTGAAGATAATGTGGAACGAGGATTAGCATCCATTGAGGCAGTGGGCGAACGCTTTGAGGAAATAGTTCAAGCTGTTGGAGAAATAGCTGGCCAAGTTGAAGAAATGAATGCCTCTGCTGAACAAATGTCTGCCAATACAGAGGAAGTTTCAGCGTCTATGGAAGAAATGGCTGCCACAGCACATGCTGCAAGTGATTATGTGCATGAGGTAACAGATGCTACAACAGAACAGTTAAATACAGTTACAACGATGAATGATCAAACTGAAAAACTATCAGCAATGGCCAAACGTTTATATGGGGCCATTCAAAAATTTAAATATTAAAGAAAGAGGAGCTGTCATAATTGGACAGCTCCTCTTTTGTTAGCCTTATTAAACGTTTTGCATAGCTTCTAGAAGTTCTTCTTTAGAAATAATACATTCGCCGCCACCTTGCACCATTTGATCACTTCCGCCACCCTTACCATTAATGAGCGGTAATGTCTTTTCGGCAATAGCCTTCATGCTTTTAGATACATTTTTCCCTCTAGCTGCAACGAACTGTAGCTTGCCTTCACTTTCAGAAACAAGCAAAGTGACCATATCTTCTTGTTCAGAAACAATCGTGCGAGCTAATTTTTGTAGTTCTTGCATAGTTCGTTGTTGAAAAGCAGCAGCAACAAGACCTGAGCTATTTGAAACGAGCGCTTTTGCTTCGTATGTTAGGAGCTCCTCTTTGGCTGCAACAAGTGTTTTTTCGGTATGTTTCTGAGCGCTTAGTATTTTAGCGAGGGCTGTAGCCGCTTCTACCTCAGGAACGCTTAGCTGGCGTGCCACATCACCTAATACTTTTTTACGCATAGCAAGTTCGTTTAAAACACGTTGACCACAAACGAATGAGACGCGCACATTGCCCTTCATTTTTTCAGTACCTAGAATTTTTATGGCATTGACCTGCCCAGTAGATGTTGGATGAGTGCCACCACAGCCGTTGTTATCATAGTCTGGAATGATGACAAGTCGAATATCTCCAGTTACAGCAACTTCTTTCCGAAGATTAAAATCGGACAGTTCTTTTTCTGTAATCCACGTAGTTTCTATCGGACGGTTTTCTAAAATAATTTCATTAGCTCGTATTTCGGCTGCTGTGAGCTGTTGTTCTGTCAAAGTATCGACAGCAATATCAATTGTGACATGCTCACTTCCTAGATGAAAACTAACCGTCTGAGCATCAAAAAGTTCTACAAATGCCGCTGTTAAAATATGCTGACCAGCATGTTGCTGCATATGGTCGAATCGCCTAGGCCAATTTAACGTACCGTGCACGAAGCCTTCCAATTCTGATACATTACCCTGCATATAATGGCGAATCTCTTCTCCGACTTTCTCTACATCTATCACTTCAATCCCATTCAATGTGCCAGTATCATGGGGTTGTCCTCCGCCAGTTGGATAAAATGCAGTATTAGATAACACAACATAATGACGACCAAATTCGTCGGTTTCTTTACTAAGAATATGAGCATCAAACTCACGTAACATAACGTCCTGATAATATAATAAATCTTTCAAGTAAAAGCCTCCTTTTTATGTAGGTACAGTTTACGCTAGGGTAGATTCTACTTTATTTTGGCATAATTACTTACAAGTGTATATGGCTTTTCTTGTTGACCCATGCTGAAATTGATTTAATATAGAAAGGAACAGCTAAAGATAAAGGAGCTAGCATTATGGAAATTACACAATTCTCAATGGAAGAAATTTTAGACCCAACCAATATTATAGAAGGGAAGCGTTACGAATTTATTTTAGATATTGAAATTGATGAAGAAGATGAGCTATTTCACGAAGCAGGTATTGAAATTCGTGTTCTTATTGGTGAAAAGGCAGATGAGCCATATATTTTAAATTACTTCATCATGGAAAAGGCAGAGGGTGAATACTTAGATTTTGCTTTAGAGGATGATGAACTAGAGGAAATTTTAGTATTTTGTAAAGAGGAAATAACAAAGTCATAAAACGAAACAGGTAGAGAGTATATTCTTTACCTGTTTTTTTATTTTGATGATGTAGAAGTCTGCTACCTACAGGAGCGCTTTATGAGCAAGGGATTTATGTCGGCTTGATCAGCATCGCATTGCTCAAAAATCTGGGGTGAATGGATGGACTTAAGGATCATGTAAGCTTAATGACATATTCGCGTAGAGTGTGTGGATTAAACTGAGTTTTAGGTTTCATTAATTCGGGCAGTTTAAATAGAGAGGTGCTTATATATGTCAACTTACACGCAATCCATTCTTATTGCATTTTTCATAACCATTATTTTATCATTTGTTCTTTTTATTCCATGGCTAATTTATACGTATCGAAAATATAGTTACTTGTCTATGTCGAAAACCATTATTATGTTCTCCTTTATTTTTTACTTTTTATCTGCACTCTGTTTAGTATTACTGCCATTCCCTTCTACAAGGGATACTTGCTCACTTCAATCGCCAGATACAGTCCATACAAATTTACGACTATTTCAATTTGTCGAGGATATTTTAAAGGACAGTGGCGTTGTCTTAAGCAATCCATCGACATGGCTTGCTATCACAAAACAGCAAGCATTTTATCAAGCATTTTTTAATTTCCTATTATTAATGCCATTCGGTGTATACTTGCGTTATTTTCTTCAAGAAAGAAGGTACTGGAAACGTGCATTTATAATAAGCTTTTTGCTAACATTGTTTTATGAGATCACACAAAGAACAGGTATTTATGGCATTTTTAATTGTGCCTACCGCATATTTGATGTGGATGATTTATTGCTAAACAGTGTAGGTGCATTATTAGGCTTCTTTTTAGCTCCTATCGTGTGGGCACTATTTCCTTCTCATGAAGAGGTCGAGGCTAAAGCTGCGGAAATGGAAAAAAAGGATATTGTAAAACCAATATCCATTTTACTAGCATTGGTTATTGATTTATTTATCGTACAAGTAATTTTGTTCATTATCGGCGCTCTAACGGGTTATAGTGGCACTTTTGAGTTCTTAGTTGTCATTGCACTATACATGACTATCTTTGGCTTCATACCAAGTATAATGAATGGCGCAACAGTAGGTATGAAAATTATGCGCTTTACCATGGTCAATAAGAAGGGCAAAAGTATAGTAAGGCAATCATGGAGACGCTGTGTAGCGATTGTTGCGACCGTATGTCTATTAGAGGCCATTTCAACAGTTGGTGATATTCAATTAGATATGGATTCACCATTTTATGTTCTGCAAATTGTCATTTCTTTACTAGCCTCATTAGGAGGTTTTGCACTTACAATGATAATAGCTATTCATGTTATACGTGTCATTGTTAGCGGAGGAAAGCGTCGTTTGTATATCGACCATTACGCAGATTTAATGGCAACAAGGAAAAAATAAGGGGGCAAGTGGAATGAAATACGTCATCATTGGGGGAGATGCTGCAGGGATGTCTGCAGCTATGGAAATCTATCGTAATGTACCAGGAGCGGAAATAACTACTTTAGAACGTGGCTTTATTTATTCATATGGACAATGTGGATTGCCATATGTTGTAGATGGTCGTATTTCATCAACCAAACGATTGATTGCAAGAGATGTTGAAACTTTTCGAGGTAAATATGGCATCGATGCACGAGTTGGCTATGAGGTAGAAAAGGTAGATGTAGAGAAGCAGGTTGTTTCGGGGATACAGGCAAATGGCGAAGTATTTGAAATTTCCTATGATAAGCTTCTTATTGCAACAGGGGCAGATCCAGTTGTACCTGTTAAAAAAGGTGTCGAACTAGAAGGTATCCACACCGTAAAAACAATTCCTCAATTAGAAGACTTAATGGCTGATTTAACGCCTGATATTGAACAGGTAACTATTATTGGTGGCGGCTATATCGGCTTAGAGATGGCAGAAACATTACATGCCTGTGGGAAAAAGGTAAGACTTGTCCAACGAGGAAGCCATGTGGCAAAAATTTTAGATGAAGAGCTTGCCCAACATGTTCATGAAGAAGCAAAAAAGAACAATGTAGAGCTATTATTAAATACAGATGTAGAAGCTTTTGAAGGGAATAAACGAGTGGAAAGGGTCATCACAAATAATGGTGTCTTGGAAACAGATTTAGTCATCGTTGCTTCAGGTATTAGACCCAATACAAAGTTTTTAGAAGGTACTGGTATAGCTTTTGCAAAAAATGGGGCTATTATCGTCAATCGACATTTAGAAACTTCGGTGGAGAATGTTTATGCGGCAGGAGATTGTGCCACTCATTTTAATATTGTGAAGGAGCGCATAGATTATATACCTTTGGGGACAACTGCCAATAAACAGGGCCGTCTTGCGGGTCTTAATATGTCAGGAAAGTTTGCACCGTTCAGAGGCATTGTGGGGACATCTATTTTAAAATTTTTCAACTTAACAATTGCTACCACTGGTATAAATGAAAGCCATGCGAAAGAGCTTGGCTTTGATTACGAGGCCTTTAAATTATCAGCTCGCCATATTGCAGGCTATTATCCAGGTGCACAACGTATGTACATTAAGGTAGTTGTACGTAAACGAGATCAGTTGCTATTAGGTGCACAAATTGTTGGGCCAGCGGGTGTTGATAAGCGTATTGATGTGTTTGCAACCGCATTGTATAGTAAAATGACATTACCAGATTTGCTAGATTTAGATTTAGCTTATGCACCGCCATTTAATGGCGTATGGGATCCTTTACAACAGGTGGCAAGAATGAATGGACGTTTATAAATAGGAGGTAGAGAGCAATGAGTATTTATGATATTAACGTGACGTTAGAAGATGGTACTGACTATAGCCTAGAGCGTTATAAAGGAAAGCCGATGTTAATTGTCAATACTGCCTCAAAATGTGGCTTTACACCTCAATTCGAGGAATTAGAAGGTCTCTTTGAAAAGTATCAGGAAGAAGGTCTTGTTGTACTAGGTTTCCCGTCCAATCAATTCAAGCAAGAGCTGGCAACTGCTGAAGAAGCCGCTTCACAATGCCGACTGGAATATGGGGTAACCTTCCCAATGCATAAAATCGTTAAGGTGAATGGTAAGGAAGCACATCCGATTTTTGATTATCTCACTTCACATTCTAAAGGTTTTTTAGGCAACAGCATTAAATGGAATTTTACTAAATTCTTAGTGAATCGAGATGGCGAGGTTGTTGGACGCTACGCATCGGCAGATAAACCAAGTAGTTTTGAAGATGATATTAAAAAAGTTTTAGCCTAATAGTTAGAGGGATTCATGCACAGACTGTGTATGAATCTTTTTTTTATCAATTAAGCAAAAAAGGCAATGTATTTGGATAACACATATTAATTTATTGAGAATAGATGATTTAAGGTTGCTGTAAGCTTGCGACAATTTTACTGTAAGTTTGGGGGCGTATACTAAAGTCAGAAAGAAGAGGAGGAGCGTATATGACGCCATTATTACAGGTACAAAACGTTGAGAAAACTTACGGCAAGGGCGCTAATACTTTTACAGCGTTATCTAATATATCATTTGAAGTAAATAAAGGTGAATTTGTGGGCGTAATGGGTCCTTCAGGGGCTGGGAAATCTACGCTTCTTAATGTATTAGCTACGATTGATACACCGACGACTGGTGAAATCATAATTGGTGATACGAACTTAGCGCGTATGAAAGATGCTGAATTGGCTGATTTTCGTCGTGATAACTTAGGATTTATATTCCAAGACTATAACTTACTTGATTCTTTAACGGTACGTGAAAATATAGTCTTGCCGTTGGCTATTGCAAAAATGCCAACAAAGGCTATTAGCGCTAGAGTTGATCGTATTGCCTCATTGTTCGGCATTAGTGATTTATTGGATAAATATCCTTATCAAATATCGGGCGGGCAAAAGCAGCGTACAGCATCGTCACGAGCTTTAGTGACAGAACCGAAATTAATCTTTGCGGATGAGCCTACAGGTGCACTTGATTCAAAATCAGCAACCGATTTGCTGGAAAGTTTAAGTGATTTAAATCAAACACAGGCGGCAACCATTATGATGGTTACTCATGACGCTTTTGCAGCGAGCTTCTGTCAGCGCATACTATTTATTCAGGACGGGCAGTTATCCAAGGAAATTCATCGTGGGACTCTAACAAGGAAACAATTTTTCCAAGAGATTCTACAGGTGCTGTCAAGCATCGGGGGTGGAGTAAATGACGTTATTTAGTTTAGCGCGTAAAAATATTCAACGTAATCTATCCAACTATTTTTTATATATTGCCTCAATGGTATTCAGTATCGTCATTTACTTTACATTTGTGACACTGAAATATAATGATGATCTTTCAGCCTTAAAACAATCCTCTCAGCAAATTAAAGGATTGATGAGTGCATCATCTGTTGTTTTATTGTTCTTCATTGTCATCTTTATGGCCTATTCTAATTCATTTTTTATGAAGAAACGGAAAAAGGAAGTAGCACTCTATTCACTATTAGGTGTGCGTAAGCAAAAGATTGGTCTCATGCTGTTTTTCGAGAATCTAGTCATAGGGTTAGTTTCTCTAGTATTGGGCATCGGTTTAGGATTCTTTATGTCTCAAGGATTATTAATGATATTAGTCCGCTTAATGGGGTATGAAATTGTTGGAAGCCTAACATTTTCGGTAGAGGCACTGTTGAATACAGCAGTCATTTTTACAATACTGTTTTTATTTACGTCGTTACAGGGCTATCGTGTTATTTACCAATTTAAATTGATTGACTTATTTCATGCAGAAAAACAGGGTGAGCAAATTCCACGTGCCTCTTTAGTAGCTGCTGTTTTAGGAACGGCGCTTATCGCATTTGGTTATTATACAGCTTCCTCTGATATGTTTACGAGTGAAATTTGGCGATTCTTTACGGTTCTAGGCACGCCACTAATGGTCATCGGCGTAACTATCGTAGGGACATATCTTTTATTCCATAGTGTAAGTGTCTTTGTGTTAACAGCTTTAAAAAGAGCGACATCTTGGTCATGGAAAGGGTTAAATTTAATCGGAGTTTCCCAGTTATTGTATCGTATCCGCGCAAATGCTAAGTCATTGTCGATTATTGCCATTTTAAGTGCAACGACAATTACAGCAGGCGGTGGCGTCTTTGGTATGTATTATAATGCAGAAGCATCTGTACGTCAGATGCTGCCCAATACATTTATGTGGAAAGGCGATCCCGTCGAGTTTTCACAGAAAGACGTTATCTATCATGAATCACTGTCTGTGAAGAATTTACGTGTCGATAATGAATTTTCATTTTTCGAATATACATTACTTAAGGAATCTGATTATAATCGTTTAGCAAAATTACAAGGTAAGGATCAAAACCTGCATATTGCTGATGGATCGGCCGTGCTGCTGGACGCAGCTTATGATGAACGATTTTCACATGACTTTACTGGGGAAGATTTCAAACTAAAAAATGGTGATTCCTTCCATGTGGAAAAAATGTACACAGAGAGCGTTCTTAACTTTATTCCGGCGGGGACTGTACTTGTCGTGAATGATCAAGAGTTTGCTGCGACTAATGCAGAAGAGGTAAAGATGCAGGCTATTGGTTTAGACAATGATTTGAAACAACAGGCCGTGTCAAAAGACATAGTCAAGCAATTGTCGACAGAACAACAAGAATCTTTCTCTAGTGTTCCACAAAGCTATGAGGATAGTATAGCCACAGTAGGTGCATTACTGTTTGTTGGTAGCTTCCTTGGACTAGTTTTCCTAGCGGCAACAGGAAGTATCATTTATTTCAAAATCTTAACGGAAGCCGAGGAAGATCAGGCGAAATATGCGATTTTAAATAAAATTGGTGTAAACAGTAAGCAAATCTTAAAGACTGTAGCCGGACAAGTGGCTGTCATCTTTAGTGCACCACTGATCGTAGGTATTGTGCATAGTGCATTTGCGTTACTAGCATTTTCACAGTTATTTGGTATGAATATTACGAAGCCAGTCATATTATGGATGATTGCGTATTCTGCTATTTATTTCATCTATTATATATTTACTGTACGTTCGTTCTACAAAATTGTAAGACAGGGGAATTAATATGAAAAAAGTATTTTTCGGAATAGGTGCATTGCTTATCTTATTCGTAGCAGGGTTAGTTGTATTGATGACTGTAGACTTTAACCGTTTAAATAAAGACACTTATTATGTCCATATTACGGCTGATGGTGAGGTAGAGGAGTATAAGGCAAGTAATGGTGAAATTTTTAAAATGTATTGGTATGAGCTGCCTGCCTACAATAAAAATGGGGAAGAAAAAACATTAAAATTCTCCGCTCACAAAAATTTACGCCATGATGCTTATTTAAAGCTTTATGTCAAAAAAGAAACAGAAGTCTCTTCCTATGATGAGGTGAAATTCCACGAGTTACCGAATAAAGCGCAAGATCAAATGAAATAGCAAAAAGGAGCATCCACTAGTCAAACTAGGGCTGCTCCTTTTTTAAATAAATGGTAACGGTGGTACCCTTACCTTCTTCTGAAGTAATAGTAACAGTACCTCCATGGGCTTCAATAATATCTCTAGCAATGGCGGTGCCTAAGCCGGTACCAACTGTATTATCCGTATTTGTACCGCGGTAATAGCGCTCAAAAATATGATCTAAATCCTCCGCAGAGATCCCTTTGCCATTATCCGCTATCGTAATGGAGTCTTTATCGATAGATACATGGACAGATACATCAGGCGTGTTGTGAAGTAGGGCGTTGTGTAAAAAGTTCATGATAGCTCTGCGCATAAAATGTTCGTCAATGAGATGGTGATAGTTTTCTGAGGTTGCTTCAAACTCTATATTGGCAAGTTCAAACTGTGGGGTATTTAATGTATCAATCACAATCTCACGAATAAACGGTACCATGTTGACGTCTTGTAGAGTGAGCGGTAGTTGCTGATGTCTTAAGCGCATCGTTAAATTTAAGTCATCGAGCAACTCTTGCATATGCAATGACTGTTTCTCGATAATCTGAGCATACTCGGCCTGTTCTTGAGAGGTGAGTGTCTCGTCGTCTAAAAGCTCTGCATAGCCACGAATAGAGGCAAGCGGTGTTTTCATATCATGAGAGACATTGCTAATCCATTCCTCACGCATCACTTCAAGACGTTTGCGTTCCTGCTCATGTAAAGCTAGTTCTCTAGATACTTCATTTAAATTTTCAAAAACAGTTTTATATACACCACCAGGTGTTTTAACTGACTGATGCTCATGGTTTTTTAAATGACGAATGCGTTCTATCAAGGCATAGAGAGGCGTCGTTAGCGTACGACCAAATAGCCAGCCAACCAATGCAGCGACTATTAAATCAGCAATAACAATGAATAATCCGAATTTACCAGCAAACTGCAACAAAGAAGGGCCAGAAATATGCATGACTAATCTTGCAACATTACTCCCTTTAATGCCAACAAGATAACTAACCTCATCTTTGACACCAACATAAACTGTCGTATCAGCATCAAATTCTTTATATTTGTACACTTGTATCAAATCAATGGGTTTGTAATGGGAAGGTGCTTCATCTGGAGCAAATTGAGAACCAATGACTTGACCATTCATATCAAGTAATTGAATCCAAGCATTTCGCTGATGCAACTGTTCGAGTCCTTCTGTACTTATAGAAGCTGCTCCATTTCCTATTTCAATGTACTGCTGAAAATTCCGTACGAAGTCTTCTTCTTTCGATTCAGTAGCTCCATGAGAATCATTAATAAGTCTATATGACAGGAGCCCCATGAGAATGGCTGTATTGACGAAAATAACGATGATCACAATGGATAGAACAGAAAAGAGGAAGCGTGCGGTCAATTTCCACTTCATCCTTGCGCCTCTTTTGGTATGACGAACTTATACCCAAGGCCTTTTACAGTTGTGATAAAAAAAGGTTTAGAGGCATCCTGCTCAATTTTTTCACGCAGACGTCGAATATGCACCATGACTGTATTATCAGAACCGAAAAAATCCTCTCCCCAGACACGCTCAAAAAGAGTCTCTTTACTTAAAATGCGATTAGGGTTGTTCATAAAACATGCCATTAAACCAATTTCCTTAGCCGTTAACTCCAATAAAACCCCATCCTTGTGTACTTCAGTTTCATCAGCGTTAAGCTGGAAGGGTCCAACTTGTATCGTTTTTTCTGAAATGCTCAAAATTGTATCGTGTGTTTGATAGCCAGCTCTACGTAACTGTGCCTTTACACGGTAGGCAACTTCCTTAGGGCTAAAGGGTTTTGTAATATAATCATCGCCTCCAATGGCAAGTCCTAAAATTTTATCAATTTCTTCATTTTTAGCAGACATGAAGAGCACGGGTACATGCGATACTTCGCGGATTCGTCTACATAAATCATAGCCTTCCCCATCAGGAAGCATGACATCTAGAAGCACAATATCGGGACTTGTTTGCTGAAAGCTTGTCCAAGCATCCTGAATGGAGCCAGCTGTATAAATTTGTTTATAGCCTTCTTTTTGCAGACTTACCTTTAGAAGATTAGCTAAATCTACCTCATCATCGACTACTAATATGGTTGGCTCTTGCATTTATTCACACAACCTTTCTTTTAATGAATACTTTCTTTTTGAAAGAATCTTTATATGTTATGAACATCATTATAAATGAAATGTACTGAAAAGAGTAAATGAAGTATTACTAAGAAAAGACTTTGTATACTTACGTTCACAATTATTAAAAATGAAGTTGGGGGAATGAAACCTTTACAGCTATTAAACGTAAAAAGAGTATAAACGAATGAGGAGGAATGGCAATGTTTAAAAAAATAGCTGCGGATGCATTAGGATTATCTGATATTGGAGTAGTCGTTCAACGAGAGGATTATGATAAAACAGATGCAGATGATTTTATACTACATGAAATTGATGAGAAAATTTACTTTTTAATTAAAACGAAGGCAGATGAATACTGCTTTACAAACCGTGCCATTCTCCATGTAGATGGCGAAAGCGCTATGAGTAAAAAACGATTACTACGTCGCTATGACTATTCTATGTACGCTATTACAGATGTTTTTCTCGAAACAGCAGGAACAATTGACCTTGATGTCGAAATTAAGTTTACAATCGGTAATTCTCCACTTTCCATCGACATTCATAAACGCTTTATTGATGACATTAAAGATTTATATAAAGCACTACATGCGATTAGCTACGAACAAAAGAACAATGCCTATAAGTTAGAAGTAGCAGAAAAAAGCTTACATATTGCTTCTTCATCACTTGGACGAATTGGCAATGATAATATTTCTCCATCAGCATCATTTGAGGCAATTACCCGCTTTGCGAATACTTGGATGATTGATCATAAAGATCAGTACAAAAAAGAAGATTTCTCACATATTTTTGATTTATATATGAATAATTAATTGTGCCAAGTAGTTTAGGCTGCTCATGATAGAAAAAAATAGCTCTCTGCGTATGTGGAGAGCGTTTTTTTACATATAATCTCATACATAAAAAGACAAACTAGGAGCGTGACGAAAAATGACAAACGAATTGCAAGTGCTTGACAAAGAGGGACTAGAAAGTGACTTTATACAGCAACCGCAAGCCGCTGAGACATTGTTCGTAAATGAGTTCATAGATGGTATTTTGGACCCTTCACAAGAAATGCTTGGGCCAGTTAAAGATGGAGGAACAATTATTGCCAATACCACACCTGGCTGCTGGGGGCCCATGCTAACACCAACTATACGGGGTGGACATGAAGTAACGAAGCCTGTTTTTGTGGAGGGGGCTGAGGTGGGGGACGCCATCGTCATTAAAATTAAGTCTATTCAGGTTACTTCACTGGCCACTTCCTCTGGTCATGATGAGGCGATTACAGATCGATTCATTGGTGATCCATTTGTTTCCGTAAAATGCCCAGGCTGTGGCAAGCTCCACCCAAGCACAGTTGTTAAAGGTATAGGTCCTCAAGCAATTCGCTGTTCGACATGTGACACAGAGACAGCACCATTCAAAATGACGAATGGCTACACAATGACGTTTGATCATAAAGGGCAAATAGGTGTAACGGTTGGACGAGAGGGTGCCCGTCGTATTGCCCTTGATGCCAAAAATTACATGAGAACACCTGAAAACTCTACTCAAAATCCCGTTGTTGCACTAGCACCAAGTGACATAATAGGTGTCATGGCCAGAATGCGCCCATTTTTAGGTCAGCTTGGTACAACCCCTTCAAAGGCAATGCCAGATTCTCATAATGCGGGTGATTTTGGTTCATTTTTAATTGGGGCACCACATGAATATGCCTTTACACAGGATGAATTGGATTTACATCGTACTGATGGACATATGGATATTAGCAGAGTTCGTGAAGGTGCAACGATTATTTGTCCTGTAAAGGTTCCTGGCGGTGGCGTATACATTGGAGATATGCATGCCATGCAGGGAGATGGTGAGATTGCAGGACATACAACTGATGTAGCAGGAATTGTACAGCTTCAAGTTAGTGTCTTGAAGAAAGTAGCATTGGAAGGTCCCATATTACTACCAAATGAGGAAGATTTACCGTATACAGCAAAGCCTTTTACAAAGGAAGAAAAGCGTCGTGCTCGTGAACTAGCAGAGGAATTTGGGGTAAAGCAGGTTGAAGAGGCATTCCCTGTATCGATCGTTGGTTCTGGCAAAACATTAAATGAGGCAACTGATAATGCTATTCGTCGTGCTTCCAAGCTATTCGAGTTACCTGAACCAGAGGTATTAAATAGAGCAACCATCACAGGCTCTATAGAAATTGGTCGTCATCCAGGGATGGTCACAGCTACTTTCCAAGTACCTAAAACGATACTGAAAAAGGTCCGAATTTATAAAACGGTGAAAAAACAATACGATTAACAAATCAATTTGTAGGAAAGCAAACTTTCAAAGGTTTGCTTTTTTTGTAGGAGTTGTGAGTGGAAAAAGTGATTATTTGTCGGAAATTTGAAGTTAGAATTGAAATGTTATGATGGATTGATATAATGATAAAAGTTTAATATCCATTAATATATAAGTATAAAAAATAGAGAAATAGCAAAGTCGGTGCTGAATGTCAGAATTAGTGCGAGTAGGAAATAAAATTGAAAAAAAGAATATCATAAAGCCCTTTATTTTAAAGATGAAGGGAGGCGGACATGCGCCCTCTCGGACAAATTTTGCTGATGCCTTTACTGGAGCGATAGGTGGTCTAATCTGTATTTTTGTGTTGCTTTTGTTAACAAATTATACAAATGCACCTTGGTTAATGGCATCTCTTGGCGGGAGCTGCGTTCTTGTATTTGTCGTTTGGAATGCGCCATTGTCTCAGCCTCGAAATATTATCGGTGGTCATTTGGTTTCTGCATGTATTGGTCTAGTATTGTATTCAACATTAGGTTCGAGTATGTTGTCCATCAGCCTTGGTGTTGGGTTAACTATATTTTTCATGGCCTTGTTAGGCATTATTCATCCACCTGCGGGCGCCAATCCTATCATTATTATTTTAGGAGGCTATAGCTGGAGTTACTTAATTATGCCTGTATTAATAGGGGCAGTCATTATTGTTTTCTTTGGTCTGTTAATAAATAATTTAAGAGAAACACGAAAATATCCACAATTTTGGTGATCAAGATGCCATCTGCGAAGTATTCACTTCATAGATGGATTTTTTTATTCGCATGCATTTTTGATAGGCATACCACTATTTTTTTAGCATATGTTAGGTAAGATTTGTTATATTGAAGAAAGAGTGTTAAAAACATGAATTTTAAAGATAGGGGTAGATCTTTGTTGGTCGAACTTGATGGGAGGCTCCAATTGTATGCTGTTGGACTGTGATGAGCAATTATTCATGACATATAAACAAGGTAATGTAGAGGGTGCTGAAAATTTACTTGCAACATGGCTAGAGGCAGAGGTAGATCTGCAAGAAGATCCAAAAATACTTGGTACTTCGCTCTTACCCAAACGATTTTTAGTAAACGAAGAAATGGCTATGAATATTGCCTTTTCCACAGCACGTAAATATTGGGGCCGTGCATCAACAGAAATGCAAATGTATTTTGACAAATATGGTTTAGATGCAAAATTTGTGAATGATCGGCTCAATGCCTTTTTTTATACGCAAAAAGGAAAAGAAACTTTCTTTGAGCAGCTCTTTGCCCAACATACAATAGACCTAGAACGATTAATTTGGCTGGTTTTTGGGAAAAGAATGCAGATGGAAATGCCAGTGAATGAGCTACAGACAATTATGTTATATAAATTTCAGGATGAGTATTTAGTGCATATGATGTATAAGGAACATACATCTTTTTGGCATTGGCTGTTCACAAAAAAAGTTTATTCACTTTTTATCCACAGACCATTAGAACAATTCACATTTCTTTATGAAATAATGGGACATTTCGAGCATTCTATGAAAATGAGCTGTGAACATGTGGATAACTTTGTGAATAACTATAAACTGATACTGGATAAGTGTATAACTCATGTGGATAAAAATAAATCTAGCTGTTTGGCAAAGAAACAGCTACGACTTTACCAAATTGTTACACATTATTGCTTATCGGAGGGTGACTATCATCGCGTCAAAGACTTTATAACTTCGTTTGAAGCGGAATGGCGATACTCCATGTACGCTCTAACAGAGAAGGAAAAAGTGTTAATTGCCTATATTTTATTTCATATAGCAAATAGAGAACTGCAAAGTGAAAAAGTTATACATTATGGTGAATATTTATTAGAGGATGAGCGCTTAAATAATTATGCTATCGAAATTTTATTGGAATATAAAGATCTTTTGCCAAATCGGAAACCTACACCACCTGCAATTATAAAAAATTATCAACTAAATTATTTAGAAAACTTATATGCTATTTTACTTGATCATTATGTAAAAGCGACACGTTATGAAGATGGCTTACTGCTTTTAAAGGAACATGTATTAGCGTCTAACAAAAAAATAAATACTTCTTTAGTACAAAAAAACTATAGCAGTGAACAGCTAATTGCTATTGAGGCATACGTTCAACAGGATATTGCTCTACAGGTGAACAACTCACTACAGCATATTGGTTTGTCAGTAGAAGAGTGGCGACAAAATTATCGTCAACCGGATGTCCCTTACTATATCGTGGCACAGAGTGCTTCCTTGCATATGTTAAATATTTTACGGGTGTTATTTGTAACGGAGCAATTCGAGCTTTTTGAGAAATTAATGGAAATCTATAAAAAATATTTATTAATTGATGATCATTTTGAAAATCTTCGAGTATTTATTAGTGCCTATGTATAAAAAAGTGTCTAATACGTCCTTCATCGACAGTATTAGACACTTTTTTTATTCCAAAACGCCTTTATCTTTTAAAGCCTTGATTTGTTCAGTATCGTAGCCTAATGAACTTAGTATTTCCTCATTATGCTCACCTAGCTTAGCACCAACATGCTTGTATTCTGGTGCAGAGCCATCAAATTTAAAAGGAGAAGCAATTTGTTGTTGTAATGTGCCATCCCCTTTAGGAATCGCAACAATCATTTCTCTTGCTTTTAGCTGTGGATGCTCACAGGCTTCTGGGAATGTGAGAACAGGCTCCACACAACCTTCAAAATCTTCATTAAATACTCTTAGCCATTCCTCATACGTTTTCGATAAAAAAGCATCGTGAACAGCTTCTTTAAAACGAATTTGTGTGTAGTAGGAATCATTGAACGTATTATCAATCAATTCAGGAATATCGAGTGCTTCACAAAGTAATTTTCGAAATTGAGGCTCTAAACTACCGACAGAGAAGAAGCGGCCATCCTTTGTTTTATAAAAATCATAGTAACTACCACCGTTTAAAATTTCCTGTTCTGGCTGTGGTACACGTCCACCTCCAATAAAGGCTGAGCCATACATAGCATTTAGTGAAAATACAGCATCCGTCATACTAATATCAATGAATTGACCATCACCTGTTTTCTCACGATGAAGGGCAGCGGCTAGTACCCCAATCGCAGCATGCATCGTTCCACCTGCAATATCAGCTAGCTGAATTCCCATGGAGACAGGCTTTTTATCTTTATGGCGAGAATAATCAAGGACACCGGCTAATGAAAGGTAGTTATTATCATGCCCAGGTCGATTGCTATATGGTCCCGTTTGTCCATAGCCTGTAATCGCACAATAAATTACCCGTGGATTTATTTCTTTAAGAGCTTCGTAGCCAATCCCGAGCCTTTGCATAACCCCAGGTCGGAAACCTTCAATTATTACGTCATATTCTTGTACAAGAGATTTTACAATTTCAATAGCTTCTGGTGATTTCAAATTTAACGTGATCGATTTTTTAGAACGATTTAAATGTTGATGGATATATGCTTCATGATCATCATCGTAAGGAGGCATAATTCTTGTTAAATCGACGCGTTTGGAAGATTCAACATGTATGACATCGGCTCCTAAATCAGCAAAAATCATTGTTGCCATTGGCCCTGGTAGTAATGCAGAAAAATCGAGAATTTTTAACCCCTCTAAAATACCCAAATCTTTCAACCCCTTTTTGTGTAGGCTACACGACCATCAAGGATGGTTGAGTAGCGCTTTTCTCATAATCCCCATTGTGCGAAAAGCGTTGTGCAAAACTGTAATAATACAGAATATTTAATTTTAATCAGTATTATAACAGAATGAATCTTTCCTTGCCTATGTTAATTTTATTATAGAATAAATAATGCTACTTTTATATGTCAGAATAACAATAAAAGTAAAAAAATTTAGAATTTAGATTCTGCATCAACTTTCTGACAACTGTTGTCAAATATTAGAAAATTCAGTGAGAAATAAAGAGCTTATTGGAAAGAGAAAGTTTACTGGATAGCCATATTATTCAACCCTCTTTATTGATACAATCCTAGAGATATGTTCTAGCGTTTAACGGAAGGAGTCTCTTCAGAAGATTCCTTTTCTATTGAAGTGCTGTTGCTTATAATAGGCACTAATTGTTAAAAATTATAAACATACTAACATATATAGGTGGGAAGTAATGAAATCACATCAGTTAAAATTAAAGCATTTAATTATGGGAGTAGCTATGGCTGCATTCTTCTTTACAAGCATAGGAAGTGTTTGGGGCGGATACAGAATGAATGTTGACTCCATAAAGGAAAATACACTTGAAACAAATCGAGTGTATGCACAGAAATTGGCTTCAACAGCAGACGCCTATCTTCATGAAGCCTTTCAAATTTTAAGTTATAGCGCCAATCAAGTGAGTGAAAATTTGGATGATGAGCAAATTTTAAATAGAGAAACAGACCGTCTAAGATTACAAAATGAAATGTTCAATTCAGTAATCATAACAAATGCAAAGGGGCTTGTTTTATCTGTATCACCACCCTCCATTGAAATTAAAGGTGAGGTTTTAACTTCTCTTGGCGCACAAGAGGCATTAGCCAAAAAAATACCACTAGTTTCTAAGCCTTACGAGGCGATGACAGGACGCCTCATTATTTTTATATCCCAACCTATCTTTTCGGCATCTAACGAGTACTTAGGGATGGTAGCGGGAACAATTTATCTAAAAGAACCAAACGCCTTTAAAACGTTATTAGGAGAACATTATAGTAAGGATGGCTCCTACGTATATGTTGTAGATTCAGATGGACGTGTGATCTATCATCAGGACCCAAGCCGTATCAATGATGTTGTCACAAAAAATAAAGTCGTTCAGGCTGTGATGTCCGGTAAGAGTGGGATTCAAATCGTTGACAACACAAAAGGAGTGAAAATGCTTGCCGGTTTTAGTACAGTGCCTTCCACAGGTTGGGGAGTTGTCGCCCAAAAGCCTTTAGAAGTAGCACTGGCACCTTCATTCGATAGAGTACAAGAAGTTATTATTAAATCTGTACCGCTTATGATTGTTTCAATTGTTATTGTGCTTTGGGCAGCGACTCGCATTGCTAATCCTTTACAACAATTAGCGACGTTAACAGAAGAAAGTCTAGATAAGAAAAATGTAGAAGGCTTAAAGTCAGTCAGTGACTGGTACTTTGAAGCCCATTCGTTGAAGAATGTCTTAATTCGAAGTCTATCGTTTTTACATGGACAGGTTACATTTTTCAAGGATCAATCAACCGTAGATCCATTGACGGGTGTTACCAATCGACGAACGATGGATGCTATGCTGGCGGAGTGGTTAGAAAATAAGGTGCCTCATGCCATTATTTTGCTAGATTTAGATCACTTTAAAAGCGTGAACGACACATTTGGTCATGCTGTTGGTGATAAAGTCCTGCAGTTTTTAGCCAAACATATGCAATCTGTAGGGCGAGAAGGGGATGTATGCTGTCGTTATGGTGGCGAGGAATTTGTGATGCTTCTGCCGAATACAACTGCCAAAGAGGCGGAGCAAGTGGCGGAACAATTGAGGGGAAAATTGGCTGAAACGGAAAGTCCATGTGGTAGACCCGTAACATTATCAGCAGGGATAGCCCTATATCCAGAAATGGCTGCTACAACAGAGGCGTTAATTGAAGCGGCTGATGGAGCCTTATATGAGGCGAAACAAGCTGGACGAAATCAAGTTAAGATTGCCGTACAAAAAATAAAGTAAAAATTAATTAAAATAAGCTTATATTTTTGATTTTTGGGGTAATTGATTAATGGAAACATCATTTGGGCAAGCTATTTGTAAGTCATTCGCTAAATGACCATTAACTATGTTCAAATGATATGTAATTCGGGTCACATCTCTCGATCGACTTGACAAGACGTAAGGTTATCCCCCTTTCCCTTATGACATCACAAGTACGACTAGATGTATGCCTATAAATCGTGAAAGTCAAGTGAGCACCGATGCTCCTTGGCTTTTTTTGTTGTTGTAAAATGCGATAGAAGTTTTTGGCTGTACGAGTAGTCTCGTAGTGCTATATTTATCAATAAATTTACTGGACTATTTTACATTTATCTATGAAGATTCGCCTGCTCTTGGTCGATATAAAGGGTATGATGAAAATGATATTTGTACGTATCAAAATACATAAGTGAAAGGAAGAGTGGAATGGATAAATCTAAAATCCAAAAAGTAAATAAAGCCTTGATAGCAACAGTATTTGCTTCAAGTGGGATTGCTGTTGTAGTACCTTCACCACAAAAGGCGGCAGCGGCTACTTCTCCCTTTACAGACATAGATCAATACTCGGTTCATTATAACGATATATTAAAATTGTATTCTCAGGGCGTAATTAACGGGTTTGCCGATAATACCTTCCGTCCAGATGTCAATGTAACTCGTGGACAAGTAGCAAAAATGCTGGCTACGGCATTAAAATTGGATACTAGAAATGTCCAAGACCCTTATTATAAAGATGTTCCGAAGGGGAGCGATTTTTATAAATCTGTAGCGGCACTGCAAAATGCAGGCATTATGTCTGGTTATTCAAATGGCACATTTATGCCCAATGAAGTAATGACTCGCGGCGAATTAGCTAAAATATTAGTGTTAGCATTCCATCTGGAGGTTTCTCCTAGTTACAACAACATTTTTAAAGATGTAGATAGCAAATCAAGCAATGCAATCTATATTCAAACACTAATCGATTTGAACATTACGGAAGGAACGACACCTGTAACATTTTCACCGTTTGATCCTGTAAATCGTGGACAATTTGCTTCTTTTGTTGTCCGTTCACAAGAAAAGAAAAATAATGAAACATCTTACAAAATTACAAGTGTCGATGATGATGCCGTTTATATAAATGGAAAGGCTTATAAAGCAGAAAACCTTTCACATATTTTTAACGACTATAATGCTCCAGTTTTAAAGGGTGCTTATATTGAAGGGACTCTTTCTAGTAAGAAGATTCTATCCATTTCTAAATTAACTATAAATGCTAGTGGTACAAGCAAGGATTTCCTTGATTTCGATGGGGATCATGGTTCATTAGGTGCTACTATCGAAGTTAATGGTAATTATATTGAATTTAATAATCTGAAGATGACTGGTACTATGTTTGTCAATGAAACAGTTCGTCCACCATTACATTTAGGGGCTACTACTTATAATCAGCCTTTATCAATTGGACGTGTGGCAAGTAACAATATATCATTTATCAACTGGTCAGATCCTGATAATACTAAGGGTGAGGATTCATCTATTAACAATTCAACAAACGATCTTCAGAATTGGACGAATCAAAAACCTGAAAAAGATAAGCCTTTTGTCAACTGGTCTAACGAAAAACAGGAAATGAAAAATGTTGAAAAGCATCTTGAATTTTATAACAGTACTGTTTCGAGACTAGTAGTATCTCAAACAGGTACAAAAATCGAATCCAATATGAAATTACCACGTGTAGACATTATAGGAAGTGTGCGCGAATTTGAAATTGAAGGCTATATTGGTACGTTAAATCTTACTACAGAAACACCGCTAACAATTTATGGTTCAGGAAATATTGATTGGATCAACTACAATAGCCGCACAGATCTTGAATTATATATCTACGGTCGAATTGGCACATTATTTGTGGATAATTTATACGGTAAAATCGATATTGGAGATTACACGTATATCGATAAGGTCATCTTACCTAAGGATGGTTCACCGAATAATATCTTCGACGATTTCCTTGATGATAAAGATAATATAGGCAGTATTACTGATCCAGATGGCAAACCAATTGATAAAGATGAAAACGAGAATCAAAACCCTGATGATAAAACAAAACCTATCGTTAGCATTACAAATGTCAAAGTGCTAAATGGCAGTGAGATTCAGGCGGACTTCACATCCGATGAAGTCGGTACGTACTATTATATTGTCCGTGAAAAAGGTGCCGAAGTACCAAATAAACGTGAAATGGTTAATCACCTTTCAAATGAAAACGTAGCTTATGGAAGTGGTGCCGCTGTAAAAGGTACAAACTCCGTTAAAGTATCCAATCTAGGTGAGAAAAAAGAATATGTCATCTACATCATGGTGGTAGACGGCTCGAAAAATGCATCTGATATTGTGTCACAATCATTCCAGATGAAAGATGCATCACCGCCAGTAGTGAAATCTTTACAAGTTACACCTTTACACGGAGGCACAAGAGCTGAATTCAAATTTGCAGCAAGTGAACCTGGAGATTATTACTACTATGTTCGTAAGAAAACAACAGCAGCTGACCCGACAACGGCAGACATCGTCGCTAACCCAACAGGTCAAGGGAAAGCAAAAGCTGGTGAACTTGGCATAACTGGAATCTTAACAGGACTTGATCCGGAGACAGATTATCAGCTCTATGTCGTAATGAAGGACGATTCAGGAAACTACTCTGTAGATCCTGCTGTTGTAAAGGATTTTAAAACTGGTGAGCTTGATAATATTAATCCATATGTTGAACAAGGTAAATTAGTTAGAAAGAGCAATAATCAGTTTGAATTGACTGTGAGTGAGGCATTAGATCCTGCAAGTGCTAACGATATTAATAATTACTTATTAACGGGTACAGTTATTGTAAATGTAACTGGAGAAAAAGGAATTAAACCTTCAGCTGTTGAGTATAAAGCAGGGGATAAAAAAGTATTATTAACAATTCCATCTGATACAGGTTTTGTTAATGGTGATACATTACGTGTAACGGTTTTACCAGGTGTCAAAGACTTAGCAGATAATGCATTTGAAAACACGAATACGGTGAAGCCAGGTGACCCTATTCGTAATTATGCTGAGTATAGACATGAAGATACTGTAATGCCAGTAGTAACAATTGTAAATACAATTAATAAAACAGATGAATCTGATGGTTTCCGACGAGCTGAAATCGAATTTAAACCGAATAAGGCCGGGACATATTATTATATGATACTACCAAGTACAGTAGTAGATAATGGTGAAACGAAGACTTTCCAACAATATTTAACAGATCATAAAATTACAGAACGTGACTTTATTAATGAATTTGGGAATGATTCTAGTAAATCTGGTTATTTCCAGATTGGTGGAAAGGATATTTATATCCAACGAGGTTCAGGTACTGCAGATTTGGAAACAGCTACACAAAAATTCCCTGTCTCTATTGAACAAAATAAACTTGATCCGTTTAATAGTTATACTATTTATATGGTGCTAAGAGATCGTGGTGGAGAACTTTCTAAAATCGCGGGTCCTAAGACAGTATTTGAAGATACTAAAGCTCCTTTACTACGTAATATAGAGATTAAAGCAAAAGAAAAAGATGATACAAAGGCTACTATTAGCTTCGAAACAAATGAAACAGCAAAAGTTCATTACTGGTTTGTTGAAAGAAGAATTAAAGATAAGGATGGCAATCTAATTGATAATCCGGATGCCAATCTAACTGCACCCGCAGATGAAAAATATTTAGAATCAAAACTTAAAGCTAGCCCATCGGTTGAAAAAATTGGGAAAGGTCTTTCAGGGACATTGGATGCGAGAGGTGTATCCCTTAAACCACATACAGAATATGTCGTTTATGTAGGTGTAGAGGACACTCCTGGCAATTTCACAATCTATAAGGCGAATGATTCATATAATGACCATGATCGAACATCTGATGGCTTGATGAAGCATAACTTCTATTCGGATGGTACACCACCAAGCATTGGAATGGTTTCTCCAATGGACAATAAACAATACCCAGGACTTATCTATCGTAATAGCGATGATACATTTACAATCACGTTTAATGAAACAATAATGCGTGATGAAAATGGTAAGTCCAAACTTGAAAATCCAGGTGTTGATTTAGCAGATATTTTGACAATTACCTCAAAGGATATCAATGGTAATGAGGTAGATGTGACAGCTAAATACGAGTCAGTTACTTATACTGTTGGGACAGATACCACTAAAGAGAGTAAGCTCATTATTAAACCAAAAACATTAAGTGATGCAAATCAAACGATAAAAGTTACAATGAAAGAGGAAACTCGAGACTTCATGATTCCAGGCTATGAAGGCCATAAGTTTGTCAATACTGGCCAATATTTATACAGAACATTGGATGCGAAGTTTATGGAAATAAAACTAACCTATTTGACTTCACCAGGCGACGATAGAAAAGTACAGGCAACATTTGATTTACTTGGCTCTGATTCGCAATTCTATGAAAATGGTGAATTACTGAAGTATTATTATTTATCTGATACTACTGGAACAGATGCTTCAGTTATTACAGGTAGAACTCCTGCACAAGTGATTCAAGCAGTCTTACATGGTTCAAACAGTTCTTTATCAAAGGGAACAGGAACAGTTGCGACAAATGTAGCTCGTGTTACAAAAGAACTTACACATCCAGCTAAATTCTTCAATGGTGACTGGGTGACAATTGTATTAGAAGATAAATATGGTAATTTCCACAAGTTCTATGCGAAGGTTGGTTATAAAGATCCTTCCATTCAATAATTATCAAAAAGCCAAGTAGATTTGTAAAAACTACTTGGCTTTTTTATTAGTTAAGTATCTAAAAATCGTGGAAGTCGACCAAGCATACAAGGTAGGACGCTCACATGGTCCTCCTCATCAAACTTCACATAATTAGTATAAATGTTTTGGTCACTTAAACTCTTCAGTCGTTCAGCCGCTAAATCAGCTCCCTCTAACATATCAGGCAACTCGTTAGCACCGATTGTGAGTAAGAGATTAATAGCATGCTGACCGTTCCAATCTTCAGAAAATTGGTCTATTACTTTTAGTACCGCATTGTCAGCCCACCAAACAGAGGGACTGCCAGCTACAATATGACTGAATAAATGAGGTCTTGCACATAAAGCATATAGTGTGAAAAGACCTCCTAAGGAATGACCAACAACCGCTTGTTTCTTTTTGTTGATGGGCCATTCTTTTTCGACAGCAGGCATTAGTTCATGTTCAATAAAGTCTAGAAACTCATTGGCTTTGCCGTTTGGTGGCCAAGGAGTTCCATCTGGACGTGCTGGCAGCTTTCCGTCACTAACAGGCAGGGTAAAATCATTGCAGCGTCGTTCCATATCAAAGGGTTCCTTAGAGGGATAGCCAATACCAATAACAAGAATGGGCTCATAGCCTTTTGGTTTGCGCGTTTGTAATTTTACCGCCTCTGCAAGCGTTGGGAAAAGAGCAACTCCATCTAGTACATAAATAACCGCATAACCATCTGCTGGTGGTGCATCTGTCGGGTTTGCAATTAATAGTCGATAGTCTAACTGGTTGTGGGATGTCATGGTATATTCAAAATAAGTTTCTGATACATATGGTTTTTTTGTCATTGTTGTCATGGCGCTAAAAACTCCAATACATCGTCTATCACTTTCCCTTGTGCATGGATACCACCATTTAGCCAATAATCCTCAGATGTTTCAAATACCTGATTACTTTTGAAGGCATCTGTACTTTGCCAGATAGTACTGTCCTTCAGTTCATTGATAAATGGATTTCCAAGATTGCCATCATTGATCAGGAAAATATAATCGGCATCTAGCTCAGGTAGAATTTCCAAAGATACTTCAAACGCACCATTTTTCACGTAGCTACTTTGCTCGAACCCTAATTCGTGTGTTAATACATACCCACTGAAATATTCATCTGTCATGAAAAACATCCCTTTGGCGTTAAAGCGAATTAACGCTACTTTTTTGCCTTCCGTTTTGGAAGCCAGCTTTGATTTTGCTACATCCACCTTTTCTTGATAATTCTGTATAGCTTGCTGTGCTTTAGCGGGCTCGTCTAGTAATTGCCCTAACACTTTAATTGAACCTTCTATATCAGTTGCTGCATTTTTGAACACATAGGTTGGTGCAATTTTTGCGTATTTTTCATATGTGCCATTTTCAATATAAAACGAATTATGCAAAACAATTAAGTCTGGCTTATCTGCCATAATCGTTTCAGGAGATGGGGGGCCGCTTGCAAAGCTAATTTCAGGTACACCTTGTAGCTGATCCTGTAAATAGAGCTGCGGTTTAACGCCATTCGACCATTGCATAGTAGGCTTAATACCAAGAGCTAGTAAGGAATCCTCCAAAACAGGTGCGAATATTTTAGTGGGCTTAGCTGGTAATGTTACTTCATTGCCAGCCTCATCCTTTATGGTTAATGGATAAGCTCTTTGCTCCTTAATATTGTTTGAGTTTACCTGTGTTTCTACCTTTTTTTCGTTATTGCTTGATTGGGCATTGCAGGCAGAAAGTAATCCAATAGCTAGCATTAAAGTGGCCAGAATATAGACAGCTTTTATAATCGCTTGATTACGACCATTGTGTTTCATTGTAGTTCAATGTCTCCTTCCGTTGATAATCATTCTCAAATGGAATTATAATTCACTATCGGATACGATACCATGGACGGGGACAGGAAAAGAGTTTGGATTTTTTCCGGTAAACATGAGCAACATTTCATCTAGCATTCGATTTATCGCAATAGCAGAGTATTCAAACCAAGGATTTGATGGCAAAACATAGACATGTCCATTTTTTACAGCCTGGAGCTCTTTCCAACGATCAAGGTATTGTAAAGTAAGCCAATAATTTCGAGTCTGAGAATCTGGACAAACGATAAATAGTAAACGATCTGGGTTTATGTCTACTAACTGATCAAGCGTAATTAGCTCGTTACATGTTTGTTGTTGCCCATCAATAGGGTAGAGCTGCAAATCTGTAAATAGGACATCCTGAATCCCTTTATTGCAATATAAAAATAATTGATCGCCACATAATCGTAGAACGGCAAAACTATCTTCCTTGGTCACTTGTTTAATTTCTTGCTTAGCCTCTAATACCTTTTGTTCGTAGGACTGTATGAAATACTCACACACGCTTTGCCTTTTGACAGCAACGGCTATTTCTCTTAGTTGTGTTCGCCAATCCTTAGCTTCTATATAAACACTTTTAATGCCAATTGTTTGAAGCCAATCAAGCATGGAAAGAGAGGGCTCTTCTTGAAAAATATGAATATCAGGCTTGGCTGAGGCTAATTTTCTAAAATTATCCTCTGATTCTGCATCAAATATATTCACATGCACTTGGATTTTGTCCTGATAATGATAATGATAATAATAATAAGGACTCCATTTAGCATTCAGTGGAGCCGCAACGGGAATGATGCCAAGAGCTAATAAATTTCCGATAGTAGACACAGAGAAGGTAGAAATACGCTGGCGCGCTAATTTACTGAAAGCAGAAGGTGAAACCCCCACCTCCTTTTTAAATTTACGGCTAAAATAAAATTCGTCACTGTAGCCAACTTCTCTAGCAATATCACGCAGTAATAGGTCGGTATCACGCAATAATTGTTTGGCATGTCCAATACGCAGCTCTGTTAAATAATCTGTGGCACTTAGCCCAAATGCCCTTTTAAAGGCCTCTCCAAAGTAGCTAGAGCTTAGACCAGAAATGATTGCGAGATGCTCAATCGTGAGAGGCTGATGATGGTTTTTAGCAATATAATCACGTATATCCTTTAATGATATTTGCGTCGTCATTCTATCTGTCATACTTTCTGTTTTCATGTAAAATGTCACCCCTTGAATTTATATTACTTTGTAGTAATTAATAATCTCGGTAATGCGCCAAGTAACTTTTCTCTCGTAAAGGCATCGCTATAATTCCACTTTGTTGCATCTACTAAATATACGTGGTTTTTCTGTACAGCCTTGAGATCCTTCCAAATATCGCTATTCATTAATTCCATCGTGGCCATTTGCGAGTCGGGTTTATCCGATAAGAGCAGGAAAATTCGATCACCAACATACTTTGGTAAGTGATCTATCGGTATTTCTTTATATCCATTGCCTGATTGAAGCAATTTTTTAACTTGCTGGTGAGGCTGAAATCCATCTGGATGAAAAAGAGCAGGGGATAGACCTGTACAGCCCATGACATAAAGGCGTTTACCATGATCAAAGGTCAAGACCGTTGCTGTTTCGCCCGGGTCTATGACTGATTGGAGCTTTTGCCACATTGATTTTTCTTGGACTTTATAGCGGGCTAGCCAATCTTCTGCTCGTTGTTGTTGGCTAAGCCATTGTCCTAATAGAAGGATGCGTTCCTCTAACGAATCCCAAGAATTTAAGGTAATAGTTGGAGCAATTGATGATAGTGCTTGATATTGCTGCTCATCATTATTTGTAAAGATAATTAAATCTGGATTTAGCTTCGAAGATTTTTCAAGATTAATGGGAAAGGCCACATCTTGAATAGAAGGAACATGGTTTTTATAAAAGGATTTACTAATAGACTTCTTGTCACCGCCTATTGGCTGAACATCAAAGATCAGCATATCCCCAAACGTTTCTCCGTGATAAATAATCCGGTGGGGGGCGGATGGGATCATGACTTCATGTCCAGTCCAATCTTTTACCACTGTTCGTCGCCTATATTGTCGTGCAAACTGTTTTGGCGGAATACCGATCACCTGTCGGAAGCGGCGATTAAAATAATATTCATCATCAAATCCAACTTGTTGTGCAATATCCTTTAATGGCTCATTAGTTTGTAGTAATAATTCCTTTGCGTTTGTAAGACGTAATTCTGTAATATAATCTAGCGGCTTCTTCCCTGTTAAAGTTTGAAAGATTGTACTATATTGCCATTGGGCGATATGAGCAAGTTCAGCTAGCATCTTAACTGTTAAAGGCTGTTGATAATATTTATGTATATAGTTGATCGTTTCCTCGACTGCCTTCGTCATAGTTAATTGGACATTTCTATGAAGCTGATGTTCAAATAATAAATGTAATAGTTCATATAAAACGCCTTGCTGTTTAAAATAATCCGATTTGGTCTTTAATTGATATAGATCTTCTGTAAGACGGATAAACCGTGTATTCGGATAAACGGTATGCTCCACTTCAGCAGAAAAAATAGGCCCTAGATAAGGAGAAGGTAGCTCCTGTTGTAGCTGGAAAGCTGTAAAGGTTATTTTATAGAAACAGAATTCATTTGTTAGAGCCGATAAATCGATCATGGAATGAGGTTGTATAAGAAAAATCTTTCCTTTGGTCACCAAATAGGGATTGTCATCTATCGTTAATGTCCCACAGCCATCAGTAAAAAGTATCATCGTATGGTGTGATGGGCAAATAAAAGGGTAGCTCTGTGAAATACAGTCAATATCTACTAAATGAAATAATAAATTATGACTAAAAGAATGATTGTCTTCCATTTATTCACGTCCTTGCTAAATGAAAATGATTATCAATTAACTTTATTGTATAAAAAGTAAAGAGACATTTCAACAAAGATGAAATGTCTCTTTAAATCTATTTTTTTAACATAGTAGGTAATTCTGTTAATAACCATTCTCTAGTTGAGGCATCGCTATCACTTTTCTGAATATCAATCGTGTATACATGCCCATTTTTAACTGCAGGTAAGCTTTTCCAAATAGGGCTGTCCATCATTTCTTTTGTCGATTGTTTCGCTTCATCAGTTACTGGCGTTAGGATGAAAATTCGATCGCCAGCATATTCAGGAAGAAGCTCTGTAGAGATTTCAGCAAAGCCTGTTCCATCATCAAGTATTTTTTGAATCTTATCACCAGGCTTAAGAACATTTGAATCGTATAAAACTTGAGAAAGCCCTGCACGTGCCATTACAAATAATCGATCTCCTGGGTAGTATGTTAATACAGATGCAGTTTCATCTGGTTTAACAGTCCCAACAGCCACAAGCGACTCCCACATTTTATCCGCCTTATCAGTATAATCCTCTATCCATTGAGCTGCTTCTTCTTTTTTATTAAGTATATCGCCCAGTTCCGTTAAACGTTGGTTCAATGGGGCGAACGTATCAAACACTATAGTTGGAGCGATTTTAGAAAGCTGGGAATATGTCTTTTCATCAGATGTACCAATAATAATAAGGTCTGGCTTTAATGATAATGTTTGCTCTACATTAATCGGAAAACCAACGTCCTCTACATCTTTTACACGATCTTCCCAAGCATAATCAGTAATCCATGAGAATCCTGCACCAACTGTTTTGATATTTAATGCAAGCACATCCCCGTATCCTTCGCCATGATAAACTACTCTCTCAGGATTCACAGGGATTTCTACCTCATGACCTAAATAATCCTTATAAATACGTGTTGTCGGTTCTGCCGTTGCTGTCTCTTTTCGATTAGTCTCTTCATTGTTAGAACCACAAGCAGCCAATAGGACTCCAACCAGTAGTAAGAGGCTACAAAAGAGCATATGTCGGTTTAATTTTTTCATATCTTTTCCTCCGTAATTGATAATCATTATCATAAGTTAGCATAAATTAAACCTTATCTTAGAACAATGGACAAACTAAATATAGGTCATTGAGGTTTATCCAAAAATCGCATTGATGATGTTTTACGACAGAAATTAAAATCCGTTTGACCGTATTATCATCCTTTAATCGGTAGAAAGTTAACCTTTTATTACACTATGATTCAACAATGAAAGGGGTTTAAGGATGAAAAAATTTTGGGTGTTCGTCATAACAGGTATGTTATTAATCGTCACGACTACAGGATTTGCTCGTATGTCATATGGTATTATTTTGCCTTTTATGCAGGAAGAAATGAGCTTCACAACCTCTCAATCTGGTTCTCTAGGTACGATATTATTTTTAGGTTATTTATTTACTGTAGGTATGTCAGGAATACTTACAATGCGTATTGGTGCAAAAAAAGTTCTATTAGTAGGAGGGGGCTGTGTCGTTTTAGGGTTAACGAGTCTAGTGTTCGTCACTAATTTTGGGTGGGCTGCTATTTCACTGTTTTTTGTCGGAGCAGGAAGTGCACTTGTGTATACACCATTATTATCGATAGCTGTTAGTTTATATCCCAAGAAACGAGGGATAGTGATGGGGCTGTTAATGAGCGGCGCTGGTATTGGGATGCTATTATCCGGTTTACTCGTACCATTTATGCTACAGCATTTTCCTGTATTAGGTTGGCGTGGAACTTGGCTAATATTCGCGTTTTTGACGGTGATTGTAATGTTGCTGGCTTTTTGGACCATAAAGCAACCGCATACTTCTAAAAAGGATATTACACAGGAACACATTGCGGTATGGCGCAGTAAAGGACTGTATATAATAGCAGGAATTTATTTTGCAGTAGGTCTTGTCTATCTCATACCAAATATATATCAAACAAGCTATATGATGAATCTTGGTATGTCCAGTGCAACGGCAGGTATTGTGTATGCCATTGCAGGGATTGTTTCGATTGGAGGTGCACCGTTCTGGGGAATGCTAGCAGATAAAATGGGTGTTAAAAAGGCATTAATAACAGCATTACTATTATCGGTCGTTGGAGATTTATTGCCTATTATGTTAGTTAACATTAGAGGGTTTATAGTATCCTCTATAATTTGGGGATCATCACTTGGTGGTGTGCTGGTGTTAATACAAATGAAAGCCAGTCAAGAAGTGTCTCCTCAGAATGTTGCATCGGCTATTGGTTTTATTTCTATTTTTTATGCAGTGGGTCAAATGATAGGACCAGGCTTAGCTGGCTGGTTGATTGAGTATTTTGGTGGATTTTCAGTTGCATATGGCTTTGGAGCGATTATTTTCTTTTTATGTATAGTACTCGTATGTACATTGGTTGAAAAACAGAATGAAGAGGTATAATGTCATAGCTTAAAGATTGGACTTAGGTTATACTTTAGATAATTAATGATAATAATTCTCAATTGAAGTGCTAAGGAGATGGTGAACTCTATGAATGTGGACTTTCATCAAAATTTCACTCAATTTTTTCAGGCATTAAATGTACTAAAGCCACAGGAAACGTCCATACATTATATGGAATTCCAATCAACAATGAAGGAAGGGGCAATTCATCGTTTCTTGCCCCGTACAGATTTAGAAGTAGTTATATCAGATTATTCATTTCATCAAGACTATCAAATGAATATTTTAACAACGAAGCCAATGGTAGAAATAAGCTACTGCTTGCAGGGAACACGAAGAGTTCACATTTCTAATTGTGAATATAGGGTAAAGGCAGGGACATGCACACTGCAATTGATGGAATCTATAGAGGCAAATTTTTTATTTAATAAAGATGAGTCTTATCAGATGGTCAGTATTGGTATACCTGTAACAACGTTTAACCATTACATGAAAAAAATCAATGATTATGATGGTGCTTCCAGCAGATTTTCAAGGATTCTTCGTGGGTCTCCTTATCGCTTGTTTCAAGAGAAAATAAACCCACCAGACTTGCTTATGGTGAAACAGCTTCTAGAAGCGATAGCAGCTAATCAGATAACTAATTTGCAATTAGAAAGCATAGCTTTACAGCTTTTAACAAGTACATTTCAGTCCTTTTTCCCTCAATCCATAAACCCGGTGGAATTCTCACGTGACGATAGAAACAAACTTTTTCAAGCACAAGCTATCATGGTTGAGAATATGATGAATCCACCTTCTTTAATGGAGCTGTCTCGTTTAATTGGTTTAAATGATTTTAAGCTGAAAAAAGGCTTTAAAGAGATGTATGGTACAACAGTGTTTGGCTATTTACGTGAGAAGCGTTTGGAGCAGGCAAGTTTATTATTACAAAACGGAACCATGAATGTTATGGAAGTAGCTAATGCAGTGGGCTATTCTAATCCAAGTCATTTTGCTGAGGTGTTTAAGGAGAAATATGGGGTGAGCCCTCGAGACTTTTTAAAATATCGAACACAATAAAACCCTTCAGCATGTAAGGTAGCTGAAGGGGTATTTTTACTTAGCGATACTATTTAACACATTTTCAATGATTTGGCGATTAGCAATGGCCCCAGAATATAACCAGCTTGAGCTTTGGTCAAACTCATAAACATGGCCATTTTTAATGGCAGGTATATTTGCTAGGAGAGGATCATTTAGTAATGTAGAGCTGCCTGCACGATCACTGTTAATAACAAAGAGATAGTCAGCATCTATTTGTACGAATTTTTCTAAAGATACTTGTGACCAATCACCAGCAGCAGAGGCGGATACTTCTTTCACTAGGCTAGGTGTTTTCAGCCCAAGATCCTCATAAAGAACAATACCACTCGAGGCTGTATCACTTACCATATAAATTGTATTGTTAATATTCCAGATGACAGTGGCTGAAGGATTCCCCACCTTGTTGTGAATATCCTCTTTTGCCTCTTTAGCAAATTGATCATAATCTGTAAGAACTTCCTTTGCTTTATCTGTTTGATCGAAAATTTCTCCCACTTTCAGAAGCTTGTTACGCCAATTGTTATCTTCTGTTCCCATTACATATGTAGGCGCAATTTTCCTATATTGCTCGTATTTTTCACCTTCTGCGATTTCAGATGAACCAATTACAATTAAATCTGGATTAAAGCTTGTAACAGCTTCAAAGGGAAGATCAAACTCAATTGTTGGAATGTCCTTTAATGATTCCTGAAGGTAGTCTTGAATAGATGTCCCACCTTTTACTGACCATTGTGCTACTGGCTTAATGCCTAAAGCCACGAGGTGATCTTCTAGATAGGGAGCAATGATACGTTGAGGACTTTCGGAGACCGTTACTTCATGACCTAAAGAATCTGTTAACACGCGATTTGAATGATTAACTTTAGCCTTATCTGCTGAGGGAGATGATTGATTTCCACATGCAGCTAAGAGCATCGAAAAAAGGAGAATACCTGTGAATAAGGAATTCTTTTTAAAAAAATTTGTCAAAGCTAAAAGCCTCCCAATTCAATTGATTTCTATTATTCTATTCCATTATAATGAAAATGATAATCAATATCAATTAAGAGCTTAGGAGATAGAACTAGAATGTATAATGATAATCAGTTACTGTCCCATGTTTTTTATCAACCTATTCAAATTATGAAATTAGAAGAACTATTTTGTGCCAAAAAAGATCAGTCGGCATACCCTTTTATCATTGTACTTTATGAGGGTAATGCCTTGTGTACGCTACAAGGTAGGAAGCTTCAGCTTAGCTCAAATTCTGTTATGTTTGTGGATGATGTGGACGATTTCCATCTACTTAAAGCAAGCGGAAGTATAGGGGTTGTCATTCAATATCGTGCCTATGGCCCCAAATTGGTTAGTTTATTACAAGACACCACTTTAATGGAACATTGCTCATATCGTCTCATGGATTTAGTCAAGGAGATAGAAAGAGAAGCGAAAATTACAGTTGAAAGTAATCCGTTTCGTTTACAAAAACTATTTGGTGAAATGTTAGAAGAACTGTACCACCATTTACGTACTCACAAACAACAAGAAGATTTGTGGATTGATAGGGTACTTAATTATATGAATCTACATTTCAATGAAGACTTAACAAGAGAGCAAATGGCTGAAAAAGCACAGGTAAGTCCCGAACATTTTTCTCGTACGTTTCATAAGCACACTGGATATACGTATAGCGAATATTTAACATTATTAAGAATAAGGGAATCTCAGAAAAAACTATTATTAGGGATGCCAAAATTAGATGATTTAGCCCAAGTAGTAGGCTACAGAGAGGGGACCTATTTAAGCCGGAAATTTAAAGAAATTGTCGGTGTATCGCCTACAGTTTATTATCAAAAATCGAAGCGTCTCATTGTACTCAATGCCAATCATACTGCCTGCTTACTGGCATTAGGTATTACGCCAGTGTTAGGGGTGTACTCCCCATTTTTAGAGAATATCAAGTCTGTTCCTTCCTCACAGAAATTGAAGGGCTATGAGTATGATATTACTTCAAATTATAAAGAGATAGCCGTAGCATGTCCAGATGTCATTATTAACTACAGTGGTGGCAAAGAAAAACAATCTTTACTGTCTTTAGCCCCTATATTCGAGCTGCCATGTAGACAGTTAAGTTGGCGAGAGCAATTTGAGCTTATTGCCAATTTAGTAGATAGACGAGAAGTGTATAATCATTGGCTTCAGCAATATGATGACCAGGTAGCTCAATGCAATCAACTTCTTGATCGACAGCTTGGGGCAAGGGGTACTGCTATTGTTTGGGAAATAGGTAGTCAAGCAGCTTATTGTCTAAATAGCAGTCATGGAAGGGGGAGTCATATATTATACGAAGATTTAGGGTTTAGTAGACCAGATGAGATTGTCACACATAATATAGAAAAAACAGGGTATTTAACAGTAGATATTGAAGAAATCGTTCATTTTCCAGCTGATTATATATTTGTAACGGCTCTTCCTACAAAAGATTTCGGAAAAGAGTGTCTATTAACTGTATTACATTCAGAAAAATGGCAGTCACTTGCTGCTGTGCAAAAGAAGCAGGTGTATTTTATTAATCAGTATGAATTATTTTATGGATATGACCCTTTATCTACAGCAGCTCAATTGCAAAAACTGATGGAAGTACTGACATCATAAAATTACAGGGCAATACATCACTTTCATGCATAGACAGATATTTGTCATTCTTCTACAATTATTGAGAATGATTATCAATTAATGTGTATGGAGGGAAAAAATGCTTAAACAAAATAGAAAATTCTTAACGCCACTGTTTCTTCTATTACTTCTACTGTTAACGGCTTGTGGAGAAAAGGAAAAGACCGCTAGTCCAGCTACAGAACAAGATACTAAAGAAGCAGAGACAAAAACGATTCAGACGACAAATGGTGAGATTGTTATTCCGACTAATCCACAACGTATTGTAGCAGAGGAATATATTGCGAGTTTACTTGTATTGGACGTCAAACCAGTGGGAGCCCCTGGGCTAGCTCTTAAAAACTATTATTTAAAGGAAGCATTGAAAGGTGTAGAAGATATCGGTGTATATGGGAAACCGTCGACTGAGAGGATTTTAGGACTCAAACCGGATTTGATTATTACTGGTAATGGAGAAAACTATGATGCTTTAAGTAAAATTGCTCCAACTGTAGTTATCCCATACGGGGAATTGAAAAATGCACATGAGGAGCTTACATATTTCGGTGAGTTACTTGGAAAAGAGCAAGAAGCAAAGGATTGGCTCTCCCAATATGATCAAAAAATTGCCGATGCAAAAGCACAGGTAGATGCGATTATTCCAGAGGAAGCGAGTTTTTCCATTATTGAAGATGCAGGCAAATCTATTTATGTTTATGGTGACAACTTTGGACGTGGAGGACAGCCAGTTTATCAGTCATTTGGTCGAAAGCCACCTGCAAATGTAGCAGAAGAAATTATGGAAAAGCAGTGGGCTGAGATTTCCGAAGAGATACTAGCAGATTATGCAGGAGACTACATTATTTTAACTTCAAATGATAGAACTGTTGAAGATTTTAAGAAAGATCCAATATGGGGCAGCCTGCCAGCTGTAAAAAATGATAATCTTTATGTTTGGCCTGAGGAACGTTCATGGTATTATGACCCAACAGCAGTCTTGGCGCAAGTTGAGGAATTAACAAATTGGCTAACGAATAAAAAATAGTAGAAAATGGTGATTGATTATTTAGTTTAACCGTCTCAATTAAGAAACTTATAGAAGCATCTTTCCTAGTGAAGATGCTTCTTTTTATTATTACATTTTTAGATATTATTGAGAATGTTTATCATTTATAATATTTACAAGGGGGCCATTCTATTATTTGACTTGAAAGGTGTGTATACAAACAGTGAATATAGATGATCATATCCTTCTGTGGAAGTCTGCTACTATCCAAGTGTTTGATATACGGTATATCAAGATACATGGTGATGAGCAGCCTAGCTCATTTCGTTTACCAGCTAGCGGTTTCCTGTACGCTATCAAAGGGAAAGCTAATGTAATATTAGACAATAAATCTTATATGATAGAAAGTTTTAATATAGCGCATGCTGGCAAAGGAAGCTGCCTACATATTAGTGCTGTAGAAGATAGTTTAGAGTACTACTTAATTCTCTACAAAGCGACGTTGCCTATTACATCTAGAAAAGGCATGCTAGCGCTATGGGAAAGGGAAAAACCTGTTCAGCTTCAATATGCTTTTCAAGTTACAAATGCACTCACATTACAGGAAAAAATAGAAACTATGCATCGAGAGTGGCTCAAACAGAACAATATAGGGCATTTCCATGTCAAATCACTTTTCTACCAAATTATTTATGAACTTTTGCAGCAATTACATCAACAGCATGTCAATGTTCAACAGCCAGATCCTGTGGAGCAAATTCAAAATTATATAGACGAATATTACAATCTACCGATTACTCGAGAATCACTTGCCCAAATGTTGAATTATAGTGTGCCCTATATAGCTAAGCAATTTAAACAAAAGACGGGTAGAAGTATTATTGATTATCTTATTCAAATAAGAATTCAAAAAGCGCGGCAGTTATTAATACATACAACTTTAAGCTTGCAAGAGGTTGCTTCGAGTGTTGGCTATGAAGATGTTTCTTATTTTATCCGTATTTTTAAAAAGCACAGTGGTCTAACCCCCATGAAATTTAAGCAGCAACCAAAACAACATAAATCGTATCGTCCTATGTATCGGCTTTCTTTGTCTAATGATAAAAAGTGGATACAACATTATATTGATAATGATAATTATTATCAATATAAACAAAAAGGAGATTTACTGATGAATAAAAAGACAAAGTCCTCTATGATGACGACTTTATTGCTATGCTTCACTTTATTGCTAAGTGCATGTTCTGGTAGTGCTATGAATACTACCAATAATGTGGAGACAAAGGCGGCAACCAATCAGGCTGCGGAAGTGCAGTCCACAACGAAAATCGTTTCTACTGTGAAAGGGGATGTAGAAATTCCAGTTGACCCGAAACGTGTCGTAACGGATACGTACCCTGGTTTTTTATTGACCTTGGGCATAAAACCAGTAGGTACACAGGAGCTTTATATGAAAAGCCCTTATTTAAAAGACCATAACGAAGGAATTACTTATTTTGAGGATTCCCTTGAAGCCGTAGTAGATTTGAAGCCAGACCTTATTATTACAGGTGATGAAAAGAAATATGAAGCCTTTTCTAAAATAGCCCCTACTGTTTTAATACCGTTTACTTTAGAAATGGATGAGACATTGGAGGAGTTTAGTAGAATATTAGATAAAGAGGAAGAAGTGAAGGCATGGTTAGATGACTATCATCAAAGAGTAGCAAAAGCCAAACAAACCGTTCAAAATATTATAAGCAAGAATCAAACTGTTACTATTTTAGCTGGCGGGGCAAAAAATGATATAACATTATACGGTAATGGTTATACAGGGCGGTCATTTTATGATGGGCTTGGACTAACGCCGCCATCAAAAGTAATAGATGATATTGATCCTGAAAAGCCTTGGTTGCAATTATCCCCTGAATTACTTACAGAATATGCAGGTGATTATATTTTTATGGCAGTTGATAAAGCAACAGAAACATATGATTATAAAAGTGAACCTGTTTGGAAAACACTTGATGCTGTACAAAATGATCAAATTTTCGAAATAGATGGATGGAGTTTCTGGTTTTCAGATCCAATTTCTATACTTGGGCAAATCGAAGAAGTAACGGAAATGATAGTCCAACAAGTTAAAAGAAAATAAAGATAAGTTCAAAATCACTCTAGCCTTGTATTGCCAGAGTGATTTTTCTATTAATATCTATTTATTAAAAAATATAATTGAGAACTATTATCAATTATAATAAACTTGGAGTAGCTGAATGGAAAGGAATGATAAAGAATGCTACCTGATGAGGAGTTTCTATTTCTTTGGAATCATGCCACGACAAAAATACTAGATATACGTTATGAGCTATTCAAACCTGAGGAAATTGGTAAATTGTATAAATTACCTGCTAATATGTTTCTTTATGCTACAGGAGGTAGTGCAGATATCTATATAGACTTAAACAAATATACACTAGAGGGCTTTCATCTTATCCACAGTGGGAAGGGCTCTACTCTGCAAATCATGGCTAAAGATAAAGGGTTTGAATACTATATGGTATTCTATCGAGCCTTTATTCCTTTAACTTCTAATAAAAGGGTAGTAGCGGCCATGTATAGAAATAATCCTTTCAAATATCAATACGGTTTTGTACCAAGCTCACCTGTTACTATGTTCGAAAAAACACATCAAATGTATAGTAAATGGAAAAATGCCAGTAATCTAGATAAATTTACAGTTAAATCACTATTTTATCAATTTTTAAATGAAATTTTTATACAGTTAGATCAAGAGAGTCTCGACATCCCAAAGTTGAATGTCTCTTATCAAATTCAAGCATACATAGAAGAAAACTTCGCAAAACCATTGACGTTAGACACAATTGCCAAGGCATTACGTTATAGTCCATCACATTTATCTATTCAATTCAAGCAACAGATAGGCTGTAGTCCTATTGAGTATTTAATTCAGCTAAGAATCGGAAAGGCGTCCACTTTGCTTGTGGAGACAGATGCTAGCTTACGTGATATAGCTATGAGCGTCGGCTATCATGATGTTTATTATTTTAGTAGACTATTCAAAAAAAGAGTAGGGATCTCACCCATAAAGTTTCGTCAAAAAGAACAAATAGATCGTCTAGTAAAAGATAGTCCTTCAATGTCTGAAAGATACTCCATTGTCGATTGGAACTTCCAAGATTATATTGAGAATGGTTATCAATATAAAGGGAGGAAGTATGAATCAATGAATAAAAGAGGAGTATCAACTATTGCAACACTTTTTCTATGCTTAACACTTTTATTAAGCGCTTGTAGCAACGGAACATCTACGAATACGGGGGGCGAGGGAAATAAGACCTCTGTTGCACAAACAGCAATTAAATCACAAACAAAGGTTGTATCCACTATTAAAGGGGACGTTGAAATACCCGTTAATCCTGAGCGAGTAGTTGTGATGTATTATACTGGTGACGTCCTAGCATTTGGTGTAACACCTGTGGGTTCTTCTAAGATACAGGAGGGCGCTGCATTTGAGGAGGAATTAAAAACAGTCGAAAGTTTAGGTGAATGGTTTGAGCCGAATGTTGAGGCAGTGATTCAATTAAAGCCGGATGTCATCATTATTCCAAAGAATGAAGAACTATATGGCCAGATGAAAAAAATAGCTCCAACTATTGTGATAGATGACGCCACAACATCTTTAGATCAACGTTTAGAAAAAATTGGTGAAGTGCTGGGGAAAGAGAAAGAAGCAAAAGATCTTTTGACTAATTTTTATACAAAAGTAGAAGACAGTAAAGAACAGCTAAAAGCGGTGGGTGTATTAGATAAAACAGTTAGTATTATGGAAGGCGGCAAAGGGAAAATGTCAGTTGTAACAAGTTATACCTTTGGACGTGGTTCTCAAGCATTGTATGAATATTTAGGAATGCGTGCGCCAGAAATTATTCAACAGAAAATAGATGATAAGAATAATACTCAGGAGGCGATAGATGTATCCTTAGAAGTATTAACGGAGTATGCAGGAGATTATGTTTTTCGTTCATCGTATGAAGGGATGGTAGATTTAACTGACCATCCAGTTTGGTCCGCTATTCCAGCTGTTAAAGAAGGCAGACTTGTGGAAATTGATTTTGGTTTTTGTTACTACAATGATATATATTCATTAACTAAACAGCTTGATTTCATTGTAAATCGTCTATTAGCTACAGTAAATTAAATAAATGGTGCCTCATAAATGGACAACAGGTTAAGGGGGCGCTTTAAGAAAGCACTAAAGAAACCTTTGAAATGGGTATCTTTAGTGCTTTAAAATGTTTAATTTCTAATGATTTGGAATGTCCCAGGTGTCATTGTTGGGATAATATGACGGTTTCCACTAACGATATAGTCGGCTGGTACTTGCTTGCCAAAGTCATTTAAGTGGTTGATCGATGAGTTTGCTGATAAACCTTCAATAATAATCTCCATGTTCGCATCGAATGTAACTTGCTTTTTATTTAATGTAGCCTGAAGAGTAATGCGATCTCCCCTTTTTGTTACTTGAATGTCGATTACACCTTCATCTTCATTGATTAATGTATAAAGTGGCGGAATAATAATTGTTATTTTATCCTTTGTTGTTAAAATAAAGCGTTCTGTATCAATCTCGGAATCAGAAACATTTATTTTGGCTTTATAAATATTCTTGCTTTTCGTCATAGCCGTTGTTTTACCTGGTATAGCTACCATATCTGATAGTACAGGTGTTTTAGGGACGTTCCCTTTTGAAGGGAGTGTATATTTCCCTTGGACAAAATCAACCAAAGTCCAAACATTTGGCACGAGTTGCTGCTGTACAGGTGTTAGAGCTTCAAAAGCCGTCTTTACTTCTTGTACATCCTGCGGAGTAGAGGTTTTTGGTGATAGAGCTGCAATGGCACTTTCTACAGCCTTAGCAGCAGCCTTATCCTTCAATACAAGTTGTTCAGCGTCAAGTAGAAGTTGTTCAACCCCAGTAGGTAAAGAAACATATGAAAACCTACGTAAGGCATATAGCTCTGCTCGAGCATCAGCTACATCTTTATGGAAAGTTGGACGAGATGAATTAATTAGTTGAATTTTATTTACTACTTTATCAACTGATGTATTAGGCGCAATATATGATGTTAATATTTTTTGCGCGGCTGCACTTACAAAAGTTTTTTGTGCTGCATTTAAGGTATTATACCAATCTCTTGTTTCCATGACATTTTGATAATAATTAACAGCTGTAGATTCTACTGAATATAACTTTTCCTCAATTTGTGCTGCCAGTTTACGGTAAGAAATCCTTGTCTGTTGATGTGCTGACAATGTGGAATAGTTTGTTACATACTGTTTTTCCAGCTCTGTTAGTGCATTGTAGGCCTTAAGTGCTGCCTCCAAATTTACTTGGAAGGTAGAGGTTGTGTAGTTAATATTGTTAATCAATTGTATAACATTTGACACGTTAGAATTGTAGTAAGAAGTGCTGTATATGTATGCCACGCTTGGTTGTCCAGTCACATTAGCAGCAGATGCTGGTGCACTATAAAGGAGCGATGGGACTGCCACTAAAGACAGCAGAGCTAATTTTTTTTTATTTTTCATACTATGAGATGCCTCCTAATTATATTATTCGAAACGGAAATCTATCCAATATATGGGGTTGTATCAATTTTATCATAGCCTGGGATTTTTTTATGCATTTTTTGGCCGAATAGGTAGATTGGTTATGTGTTTTTAGTGAGAGTATATAACTTCAGTACCTATTTAAACGGCATCAAAAAAGAATTGTTTTGTTGTGGGACAAGTACTACCGGATAATAATGGGCTGTAATGACCGAAAATCATCTGACAGAGAGAATATAAAAATGAGCGGTTAGGCCAGTTTATTTTAATTTTTTTATGGTAAATAATAGAAGTTATGAATAGTTAAAATATGGTTTTTTTGGAGGCGTGCTCTTTTTTATCCTATATCAGTAGATGTCTACAAATTGGATTATTTATCCTTCAAAAGTAATGCTATCTCTCAATTTTTTAGAAAAATAAACGATAATAAGTAAAGGAGTAGTTTTTAAGGAGGAGTAATAATGAGAATCGTGCTAGTAGATGATGAATATTTATCAATAACGAGATTAAAAACCTTGCTTGAAGAAAGTAAGGTTCCAGGGATAGAAGTAGTTGGAGAATACACCGATTCTCTAAAAGCGATGGATGAGATACAGAGTATACAACCAAGTGTTGTATTTTTAGATATAGTCATGCCGGATATGGATGGTTTAGCACTGGGGGAGAAAATTCAAGAATTATTGCCAGATGTAGAGATTGTTTTTACAACAGGGTTCGATCAATATGCTTTAGATGCCTTTAATTTACATGCTGTTGATTATTTATTGAAACCCATACAAATTTCACGTTTAGAAAAGACATTGGATCGTCTTGAACAGATCAATAATAAACACAAAAAAAGTTCAATGAACTCTACAATTATTAATCTATTTGGCGGGCTCCATGTCGTATCGCCAGACGGCCAAACACAAATTTTAAAATGGCGAACATCCAAAGCGAAAGAGTTATTTGCTTACTTACTTAATCACCGTGATGAAATTATATATCGTGATACCATTTTAGAGTTATTTTGGCCAGAGTCTGATAGAGATAAAGCATCGAAACAACTTTATACGGCCATTTATACAATACGTCAAACATTAAAAAACTATGGGCTGGAAGGTGTGCAAATTTCAAGTCCATTGCTCAATTCAGGCTATAAACTTTTGTTGGAACAAACTGTTGTAGATGTAGAACAATGGCTGTCTAGCTTGAAAGCTTTACCTTCACTAGAAAAGTCAACCGTGGATCAGCATGAACAAGTATTCCAAATGTATACTGGTGATTATTTAGGCGATTGTGATTATCTATGGGCAGAAAGTGAGAAAGAGCGTTTAAGGCGACTATGGTTACATCATGCCCATCAGCTTAGTGAATTTTATATAACAAATGAAAACTATTCAGCTGCTATTAAGGTACAGGAAACAGTTCAAGCTCTTTTTGCAGGTGAAGAGGAAAACTATTTCATCCTGATGAAACTTTACGATTTACTGAATAATGTAGCGGCTGTTGAGGAGCAATACTTACTGTTAAAAAAAGCGCTTCAGGAGCATTTGGCGGTGGAACCAAGTGAGGAAATTGAGAATTGGTATAAAAGATGGAAGCAGACCAATGCGCTAACGCACATGAATGTTTAACTATATAGAATAATGATTATAAAAAGGACTCTTGCAGTTTGCAGAGTCCCTAGATTGAAAAAAAAGCCATTGAGAAGTTAACGCAAGCTCGATGATATAGTTGTTCCTAGTTTTCGTCCTAACAGGTTTATGAAACTCATTGATCAAACGTTATATTCATTGATTTGTTTTGTCAGCATCATTGTTTTATTTCAAGCTGAAAGAATTTAATCTTTCCCTTTTTTATACTGGCCTTTATAGGTTGAAATAGCGGAGTTTAAATAATTAATGACATATGAGACTTCGTAGTCAGAGAAATAATTATTAGATAAAAACGTTTCAGCGTATGATACGGCCGAGTCGAAAATGTACCATTCCATATACGTTGTCCAATTGGTATTAGATGATAAACCTGATCCATCCTCTGAAACAGTCACATACATCCCTTTTGCCTGATTAACAAGCGTTTGTAAGCTGTATTTATTACCATAATAATAATTATTATTATACTTATAAGCACTCTTATAAGTCCAAATAGCATTGTTTAAGTTATTGATAGCACTCGTAATATCAGTTTGAGTAGCGTAATAATTATTAACAACTGCTTGAGCAGCTGAAACTGCGGAATCTATAGCGTTCCTCTCAGCTTGCGTTGTCCATGGATTATTATGGTAAACATCTGAGCCCCACGAAACCGTTACATACTGAATTGAATTGATTAAAGATTGAAGAGTAGCTTTATCGCTATTGCCGTAGCCATAGCCATATTTTAAGCCGTACTTTTGAGCAGTTTGATAGACGGATAAAGCATTTCTGTATTGTGTAATAGCATTCTTTACTTGTTCTTGTGAGGCGCTATTGTTGTTTGCTACAGCTTTGGCGCTGGCCACAGCAGAATCAAAAATATTACGATCAACCTGCATTGTCCATTTGTCAGTTGTTAAAATATCGTATCCATTTATAGAAACCTGTACGTAAGGGGGGGATGCTAGTAGCGTAGTTAGCTCTTTTTTATCAATAACAGGTAGGGTAACGGATACGCTTTTATTGTCTACTTGTACTTTACCCACCTGGTGTCCAGAATTTAATGCTACTTTTGTTCCGCCTTTGACAATGATTTGTTCAATTTTGCCCTCGCCGAAAAGGTTGAAGTTTTCCTCTACATTGATCGTTAGCTTTTCCACATTTGCCTTCAACTCAAAAGTAGGAACTTTACCTCCTATATCAATTTTAGAAAGCGCTTGGTCAGAAGATATATTCACCTTCGTACGTGCTACATTGATAGTAGATGATTTCATATCTCTTAGCGTAACATACAGCCAGTCATTCTTCTTTATAATTAGTGGTTTTAGTGTAATCGTATCGCTCACAGAAACGTCATCAAGTGTAATAGCTTTTTTTACTCTGTTTGTAATGATTAGCTGACCATCAATCGTAATGTCTTGTATGTTTACATAATCTGCGTTCACAGTAACATCACCAGAAACATGAGCGTCACCCCCATCAAAATATACTGATTTTTTACTCGTACCAGCTTTATTTAATGTTAATGATGTCACATCAATAATTTGCTTGTTTTTTACGACAATGGTGGCCGATGCATTCGTTAATGCTGTTTTGTTTGAATGATCAAAAAGGGGCTTTAAATCATTGTGGATTCTAAATGTACCGTTTGTTGTAATGACCGTATCATTTGTAATGTTTTTAATCGTTACGGCATTGCCGACCACTTTTTTTGTTGCTGCAACTTGAAACTGTGCTTCATATAAGCTTGATTGATTTAGGGAAGAAGAGGCTTGTGCAGTAGCCACTGGTAATACTAGTGTCGCTGTCATAGCCGTGGCTATTAATGTTGATAGCGCTTTATTTGTCATGCAAGTCACTCCAATCATTTTATCTAATAGATAATATAGCATATTTTACTATAATTTAGTATTTTAAGTGTATGTTTTACTAATTGTTGCAACTTGAATGAGTCATAAGTACTTTGAAATATATAAGAAAAATCTATTAATATGCCTGTATTTTTATCTATAATTATGTAAATTTCTACTTTATTCGCTAAATATTTTATTGAGATACGACCTTCCATCCATTATGATTATTTATAAAAGTGGGGGTGTTTGTGATGAAGAAATCAAGAGGAATTGCATTGAAACTATCTTCCCTAATAATAGGATTGTTTCTAGTATTATTTTTATCCTATACAGTGACAACGGGGATGATTATAAAAAAGCAAAGTGTTAAAGATGCAGAGTATGGAACATTGCAAACGGCTGAATCATCAGCGGCTATTATGAGCGAGCGCTTTAAAAAAGCCAATACAACATTACAAACAACGAAACGGATCGTTGAAAGTATGGAGAAGAATAAGACGCTATCTACCAAAGGTGTTTTAGACATCATGGAAAATAATTTAGCCAATAATGATGATTTATTAGGGGTAGGAGCTATCTTTGAACAGAATTCTCTTATTGTAAACCCAAATGATGAGGCTACATTGGTAGATTCCAAAAAACGTTTTGGACCATACTTAAGTAAAAATGGTAATGAAATAACGACCACTCTTATTGAAGGTGTAGATGATAAAAATGTATCCCAATGGTACTGGGTGCCAAAAGAAGAGGGACGGACCGTTTTAACGGAGCCCTATGACTATAGTGTAAACGGTCAAACCGTACTAATGACCACAATTTCTGTACCATTAGTCAATGCTTCAGGGAAGTTTTTTGGTGTATTGACGGCGGATGTATCGATTGATTATTTAAATGAGCTGACAAAGTCTGTTGCTCCGGAAGGCGGCTATGCGGCAATTATTACAAATAACGGTGTACTAACAGCTAACAGCTTCGGTAAAGAGCTGGATGGGCAAAATATGCAAGACGACCCTGCTTGGACAAGCATAAGTAAGACAATGGAAAACGGCGAGCTAACAAGTATGTACATAGAGTCTAATGAACTAAAGGATCAAGCTTATAATGTGTTTGCTCCAATGATTTTAGAGGACATTGACGAAACTTGGACCGTTCAAATCGTATTAGCTGAATCAAAAATTTTAGAAACATATAACCATGTATTTATATATACGATTATAGCATCCATTATAATGGTAGCCTTGATGACTGCTGCAAGTGTACTATTTATTTACAAACAGTTAAAGCCGCTCAAGTTTTTACGTGCTTCAATTGAAACAGCAGCAGCAGGTGATTTAACACAAAAGGTAGAGGATAAATATATTAAACTAGATGAAATTGGGGCAGTCGCATTGGCCTATAATAATATGTTGGATAAAACTAATAGTGCTATTAAAGCGGTGTTAAACTCCACGACTCTATTGAACCAATCTTCTAACCAGGTACATGAGGCGTTTAATGAAATCGTGTCCTCTAGTCAAGAGGTATCAGTAGCCATTAATGAAATTGCACAGGGTGCATCGAAGCAATCAGAGGATACTGAAGAAACGAACTATCGTATGATGGATTTATCGGATCAAATAGACGCTATTACTGCGCTTTCGAATGAAATGGACGATTTATCCAACAAGACAAATGTGACAACAGAAAAAGGCATGCAAGAGGTTCTAAGTTTACATGAACATAATATAGAGACGAATGAGATGAACAGCCGTATTCAGCAGCAAATGGAATCGCTAGCTTCTAATATTGCCAATATTAATCAAATTATTGCCTCCATTCAAAGCATTACGGAGCAAACTAATCTATTAGCTTTAAATGCAAGTATTGAGGCTGCACGAGCTGGTGAGCATGGAAAAGGTTTTGCTGTCGTGGCGGAAGAAGTAAGAAAGTTGGCAGAGCAATCAAAAACTGAAACAGAAATTATTAAAAGCACGGTAGAAAGTATTTTAGAAAATTCTCAGCAAACAGTTGCAGTCATTGCATCAAATGCAGACTTAATGCAATCTCAAAATGAGTCCGTACAAAGCACGCAATTGGCCTTTAAAGATAATAGTGATTTGTCACGTGCAATTGCAACTTCTATTAGTGAACTAATGACACAGTTGTCTACTATGTTAGAGCATAAAAATCAAGCGATTATGTCCATTCAAAGTATATCGGCTATATCAGAGGAAACAGCGGCCTCTGCTGAGCAAGTAAGTGCCTCTGCAATGGACCAACAAGCAGAATTGCAAAAAGTGGCAGAGTCTATGCAAAATATGAATGATATCTCTAATGAACTGCAAGAGGTAGTTAATCTATTTAAGCTTGCGTAAAGAAAAAGGCTACCTAAAATCTAAAGGTAGCTCAGACTGTTGATAAAAGGAATCGAGAAGTTCATGCTCGATTCCTTTTTCATTTTTACTTCATGAAAAATAATTCTTTGCTGCCTAATCATACATGGCCCTAAATGAATGAGTTTTGGTAATTCTTACATTGTGTACATTGTTCTCGTTCATTGATTTGATTTTTTGAATCTTTTCAACCATAGGAACAAGGCGCGCCCCGTCCGTAGTGGAAATCAACGGTTTTAATTATGAAAGTAAGTGTCATTGACCAAGTGCATGATCGACACTACTATTAAAAGGGAGGGGGGACATCAATATGGTGTATCTTGGAATGATTTTCTTTCAAATTGTCGCACCTATTTTAGTATTACTTGTACTAGGTGCTATTCTACAAAAGAAATTTCGCTTTAATTTAAAAGCATTATCACAGCTTATTACATATTGTTTTATGCCAGCCGCTGTATTTATTAATTTATATGAGACGAATATAAAGCTGTCTGTTCTAGGAGAAGTCGGATTGTTTGTTGTACTTTTTATCGGTAGTCAAATGCTGCTTAGTCACTTTTTAGCGAAAGGGCTTGGCCTCGCCAAAACTGAGGCGGCTGTTTTTAAAAATAGTGTAGTACTCATTAACTCTGGGAACTATGGGATTCCGGTAGCTCAAATGATTTTTGCCACTCAACCTATTGGTGTAGCCATCCAGGTTATACTCGTTATCTTTCAAAACATGACAACGTATACGTATGGTTTATATAATTTAATTTCCTCTACTAAATCGGGCATGACGATTTTTAAGGACTTTATAAAAATGCCTATTATTCACGCTTTAATAATCGGTGTGGCCATGAATTATTTTGATATTGGCATTCCGCAGTTTATTAAAATACCAATAGACCATGTAGCAGATGGTTTTATTGCCGTTGCATTAATCACGCTAGGCGCCCAATTGTCTCAGATGGAGATCAAAACGATGTTTAATAAAACAGTATTCGTCAGCTGCTTCACGCGATTATTTATCGGACCAGCCGTGGCTTTAGTCATTATCTATGCGCTGGGTTTAGATGGGGTTGTGGCACAATCATTATTTATAGCAAGTGCTTTTCCCACATCCCGCAACAGTTCAAGTCTAGCATTAGAGTATGATGTAGAGTCGGCAACAGCTGCACAAACCGTTTTATTCTCAACCATTGTGAGTTGTATAACGGTCACGATTGTGATTTATATTGCGGATGTATTGTTTACCTAATAGAAAATATTTAAATGATAACTTCCATCTCTTAGCAATATCTGCTACACTAGCATCAAACTGAATAGTATTAACTAGGGGGGTCTGATGAGTCAGGCTGAGAGGGAAACGCATAGAGGTTTCTTGACCCTTTGGACCTGATCTGGCTCATACCAGCGTGGGAAAGTTAAGAAGCTATTGCCTATTACGTGCAATCAATAGACCCTTTACATTCATGGCCGGATCCAATTATTATTTTGGATTCGGCCTTTATTTATTTTATTTGATTGTTGGGTGAGCTAGATTCGGTCCTTGCCTAAAATATATTTAAGGGAGAGAAGTAGCTCATGTCAGCAATTAGTGAAAAGAACATTACGATTATGTCTAACTTTGAAGGAAGTAAAAAGGTTTATGTGGAAGGATCTCGTCCAGATATATTAGTACCAATGCGTGAAATTGCATTAAGTCCGACGACTGGTAGCTTTGGAGATGAAGAAAATGCCCCGATTCGAGTGTATGATACGAGTGGACCATATACAGATCCTTCCTTTCGTGTGGATATTACAAAAGGCTTACCTGCTTTAAGAAGTCCTTGGATACAAGAGCGAGGGGATGTTGAGGAATACGGAGGACGTACGATTAAACCTGAGGATAATGGTTTTCGTCGTGCTGATGATCCACGTATCCATGAAAATGTCTTTCCGGAATTGGTGAGAAAGCCTTTACGTGCAAAGAAGGGTAGAAATGTCACACAGCTTCATTATGCTAGAAAGGGAATTATTACACCTGAGATGGAATTTGTAGCGATACGCGAAAATATGGACCCAGATTTCGTACGTTCAGAGATTGCAGCAGGCCGAGCTATTATGCCTTCCAATATTAATCATCCAGAGGCAGAGCCAATGATTATCGGTCGTAATTTCCATGTGAAAATTAATGCGAACATTGGAAATTCAGCCGTATCATCCTCGATTGCAGAGGAGGTCGAAAAAATGACATGGGCTACACGCTGGGGCGCTGATAATATTATGGATCTATCAACTGGCAAGCATATTCATACAACGAGAGAATGGATTATTCGAAATGCTGCAGTACCCGTTGGGACAGTACCAATTTATCAGGCATTAGAAAAAGTGAATGGTGTGGCTGAGGATTTAACGTGGGAGGTGTACCGTGATACGCTTATTGAACAAGCGGAGCAAGGGGTAGATTATTTCACTATTCATGCAGGTGTCCTTTTACGTTATGTCCCTCTTACCGCAAACCGTGTAACGGGTATTGTGTCTCGGGGTGGGTCCATTATGGCGCAGTGGTGCTTATACCATCATCAAGAGAACTTCCTCTATACTCATTTTGAGGAAATATGCGAAATTATGAAAGCTTATGATGTAGCCTTCTCATTAGGAGATGGCTTACGCCCAGGGTCAATTGCGGATGCTAACGATGAAGCACAATTCGCGGAGCTGGAAACATTAGGCGAATTAACGCAAATCGCATGGAAGCATGATGTTCAAGTAATGGTGGAAGGGCCAGGTCATGTTCCAATGCATTTGATTAAAGAAAATATGGACAAGCAATTAGAGGTTTGTAAGGAAGCTCCCTTCTATACATTAGGTCCATTGACAACAGATATTGCGCCAGGTTATGACCATATTACATCTGCTATTGGAGCGGCGATGATTGGTTGGTTTGGAACTGCTATGCTCTGCTACGTGACACCGAAGGAACATTTAGGTTTACCTAATAGGGAGGATGTTCGAGTAGGGGTTATTACTTATAAAATTGCTGCACATGCTGCAGATTTAGCAAAGGGTCACCCAGGTGCACAGCAACGGGATGATGCACTGTCAAAAGCGCGTTTTGAGTTCCGCTGGCGCGATCAATTTAACCTTTCTCTTGATCCAGAGCGTGCAGTAGAATATCATGATGAAACATTGCCAGCAGAAGGAGCCAAAACGGCTCATTTTTGTTCAATGTGCGGGCCTAAATTTTGTAGCATGAGAATTTCCCAGGATATTCGTAATTATGCTAAAGAAAAGGATTTAAATACAACAGAAGCCATCCATGAAGGTATGAGGGAAAAGTCAGCGGAGTTTAAAAAGGCAGGTAGTCAAATCTATCAATAATAATAGTGCGAGGCTTGTGTTTATTTACTAGACACAAGCCTTTTTTTTATGTTGGTTTCACAACTTAATAGGGGAGATGAATAAAAGTAATATATGCATTTGCAAATAGAAGTGAACGCTTGAACCTAGACGAATACAAAAAAGCTCCACGTGAATTATACATTCACATGGAGTAAAAGTTGGATTTGGATATCAATAATAAGTGGAATATTAAACGTTTGTTGGTTGTTTTACGTATGGATTTGTAAGATCCATACCTTCTAATGAAAGACCCATTGCTTTTGCAACACCTTCACCATATGCTGGATCAGCTAAATAGCAGTGAAGAATGTGACGGCGTTTGATGAATTCCTCAACAGAAGCCATATCATTAGCCGTATTTTCAAATAGACGTTGTTGTTCTTTCGCAGTCATTAGGCGGAAAAGTTTACCTGGTTGCTCGAAGTAATTACTATCGTCTTCACGGAAATCATGAATTCCTGCATGACCATCGATGTGTAACTCAGGCTCTTTATGGTCTAAATTATGTTCCCATTCACCATAGCTATTTGGTTCATAGCCTAGTGTTGATCCAAGGTTGCCGTCAAAACGCATAGAGCCATCTCGGTGGAAAGTACGGAATGGACATTTTGGTGCGTTAACAGGAAGCATATAGTGGTTTACACCTAAACGGTAGCGTTGTGCATCCGCATAGGCAAAGATACGACCTTGTAACATTTTATCTGGTGAGAAGCTAATACCAGGGACGATGTTAGATGGTGCAAAGGCAGCTTGTTCCACTTCTGCAAAGTAGTTGTCCGGGTTTTTATTTAACTCAAACTCACCTACAGGAATTAATGGGAAATCTTTTTTATACCATACTTTTGTTAAATCGAATGGGTTGTATGGTAGCTCACGAGCTTGCTCCTCTGTCATAACCTGAATATACATTTTCCATTTAGGGAAATCGCCTTTTTCGATGGCTTCATATAAATCACGTTGTGAAGATTCACGGTCTTGACCGATTACCTCAGTTGCTTCATCACCTGTTAAATTTTTAATGCCTTGTTCTGTACGGAAGTGGAATTTAACCCAAACACGCTCATTATCAGCATTGATAAAGCTATATGTGTGAGAACCAAATCCGTGCATATTACGGTAACCAGTTGGAATACCACGGTCGGACATTACAATTGTAACTTGGTGAAGTGCTTCTGGTAATAGAGTCCAGAAATCCCAGTTAGAATTAGCGTTTTTCATATTTGTACGTGGATCACGTTTGACCACGTGGTTTAAATCTGTAAAGTGTAGTGGATCACGGAAGAAAAATACTGGTGTATTGTTTCCTACTAAATCCCAGTTGCCTTCTTCAGTATAGAACTTAAGGGCAAAGCCGCGGATATCGCGCTCAGCATCTGCTGCACCACGCTCACCAGCAACTGTGGAGAATCGTGCGAACATATCAGTTTTCTGGCCCACTTCTGAGAAGATTTTAGCTTTTGTATATTGAGTTATATCGTGCGTTACAGTAAAAGTACCAAATGCACCTGAACCTTTCGCATGCATACGACGTTCAGGGATTACTTCACGATTGAAGTTTGCTAATTTTTCAACTAGCCATACATCTTGAAGTAATAGAGGGCCGCGTGGACCTGCTGACATAGAGTCATGGTTACTTACTACTGGAGCACCACCTGCTGTTGTAAAACGACGGCTACGATCATTTGCGTTTGTCATATTAGTTACCTCCTGAAAATAATATAAGTCAAACTCTTCGTCTATAACTATAACAAATATAAAATAGAATTGCTAGTACATTATAATAATTATCGTTAAAGAATTTTTATAGTAAGATATAAAATATAAATATATGCACCGAAGAGCCTATTTATGCTTAATCCTCGTCCTAAATTTCTTGTTAAATAAACTATATATAAACAGTATTTATACTGTAAAAGAAAAGAAGTAAAAGAATTAACACCCATAACACAAGCCTTTATTGAAAATGAAAATAACTAATTGAAAATTATATGCAACATTCTTTTTAGTTTTTTCGGTATCGATGGGGAGTCATACCGATTTGTTGTTTAAATATTTTAATAAAATAATTTGGATCATCAAAACCGTTTAAATGAGCAATCTCACTAATTGCAAAATCTGTTTCTACTAGCATCTTACTAGCGTTTTGAATTCTAACTTGCTGTATATAGCGCTTAAATGGCAAGCCCTGTTTCTTCGAAAAAATCGTACTTAAATAATTGGGGCTGATGCCAAGCTTACGGGCGACAAAGGGAAGAGACAAGGAACTATCTTTAAATTGCTGATCAATAATTTCTAAAGCGAGCTCAACATAATCGGCTCTTTTCTCCATGCGGGCTTCACGGGATAGCTCTATTAATCTCTGTGTGAAAGAAATAATGCCATTGAGAATCGTATAAAAAATAGGATGCTCAATAATTAAATGGAATAGCTGGCGGTAGTTTTGTTCAATGACTGCTTTTTCGTGTAGTTTATATTTCAACATAAAGCGCCGAATTTGTGCTAACACACTTGTTAGATGGATGCGTAGGTCATCCTGCTCGTAATAGATGCCTTCATTAGAAAGTCGATATAAAAATGTTTTTACGGCTTCGAGATTACCCTCCTCCAGGCTACTTATTAATAATTGTTGTTCCTCTGGTGTTAGTAATGGATCGAAGGGGTGTATTTCAAATTGTTTACTTGCGTAAAAAATATGCCCGAATCCTTCGTAAAAACTTTGATGAAGTGTACGCTTTGTTAATGTATACATATTTTTAATGCTTGTAGTCGGTCCATCATATATCCCGATATTTAAAGAACTATTGCTAAACAAACGCCATTCCTTCATAAGAGTACGTACATCCTTCTCTACCAGCTTTATGTCTTGCGTTTGAAAAAGGCAGACGATTCTATTCGATAAAGGATAGGTTTTCATATGGAAGTGAATAGATGTTTGTTGAAGCCAATTGTAAAGCTTGTTATAGGTTTCAGTGTGCTCAGGTTCAATTATTGTAAAGTAAATGCCAGTTTCAATAGAGTTTGATTTCGTATCCAAAAATAAATGATTATAAAATGATTCATTTGCAGCCTCCTGGGCATAATCTGTATTTTGTGGTGAGCGCAAGGAAATGCCTGTCAGTTTTTGCTTTAATACTTCTAAATCAATGGGCTTTACAAACAGATGAGCTACCTGTAAATCAATGGCTTTCAATGCGTTTTTAAATAAGGGTTCTGTTGTTACGGCTAAAATAGCACCTGCAAGTTTTTGTAGATCTCGATAAAGAGAAGTTAAGCGATTATTAGGGATCATGTCGATATTTAACAGTATGGCATCCGGTTCAAATTGACGGATGTATTGAGGTACATCTGAAATAGTCGTGCACATGTCAATGAGAACATCGCCTGGAAAATAGGTATGTAAAAACCACTTAATGCCTGCTAGTTCAGTGGGGTCTCGATCGATTAATAACAGCTTCATAACATCTAACCTCGCTTATAATATTCTAGTTTCATATAAAAATACGATTATATTATTAAAAATAACATAGGAATCTGAAAAAAATCATGTTTTCTCTTTTAAAATTCTCTATATTCTGAAAAAGGTAGTTAGTACAATGGAAATAGAGTAATTAACCATCATTCAGCAGGACACTCATTTACAATGTAAACGCTTAAAGTAGTTGAATGCGGATGTTTTAGTGATTACGTTAAAATGAATTTTACATAAGCCATAAAGGGAATAGGGGGATGTCATGTGAAGTCGATCATCGAGCTTGATGGCAATACATTAACAAGACAACAAATTGAGGAAATCGCTAAAGGGCATGCAACAGTTGCACTTGCTACAGATAGTATAGAACGTATTCGTTTAAGTAGGGAACGGATCGAAAAGCGCTTAGCGGAGGGACAAACGATTTATGGTGTGAATACAGGTTTTGGCAAACTAAGCAATATAAAAATTGAGGAAGACGATATTGAGCTATTGCAACTGAACTTATTACGATCGGATGCAACAGGTGTGGGCCAGCCGTTTCCTACTGATGTTGTACGTGCCATGATGGTTTTACGTGCAAATGCCTTAGCTCGTGGATTTTCAGGTATTCGTGAGGAAACGGTACAGCTTTTATTAGATTTTATTAATAAAGGCGTACACCCAATTGTCCCGTCACAAGGTTCGGTTGGAGCAAGTGGAGATTTAGCGCCATTATCACATTTAGCTTTAGTCCTAGTGGGAGAAGGTAAGGCTGAGTTTAATGGAGAAGTGATGAGTGGTAGTGAGGCGTTACAGCAAGCGGGATTATCACCTGTTCGACTACAAGCTAAAGAGGGGCTGGCACTTGTAAACGGTACACAGGCTATGACAGGAATCGGTGTCTTAACCGTTAATGAGGCTGAAAGAATTGGGCTTGCGGCGGATATGGCTGCTAGTTTAACACTAGAAGCATTGAAGGGAATCACATCTGCGTTTGACCCAGCCCTTTTAGCGGTAAGGCCACATCCTGAGTTAGAGCTTGTTGGCGGTCGTATTCGTAAGTGGCTTGAGGGAAGTAAGCGAGTGACAAAGCAAGGAGAAATTCGTATGCAGGATGCATATTCACTGCGCTGTATTCCACAAGTGCACGGTGCTTCCTGGCAGTCTTTCTTTTACGCGGAGAACCGAGTACAAACGGAAATGAACGCCACGACCGATAATCCGATTGTTTTAGAAAACGGTGAAGTACTATCAGGTGGCCATTTTCATGGTCAACCAATTGCTTTAGCGATGGACTTTTTAAAAATTGGGGTAAGTGAATGGGCTAATATTTCAGAACGCCGTACAGAGCGAATGGTGAATCCTCAATTAAATGAAGGGTTACCACCATTTTTAGCGACAAACCCCGGGATTGAGTGCGGTCTGATGATTGCTCAATATACAGCAGCATCCATTGTCTCAGAAAATAAAGTGTTGGCTCATCCTTCTAGTGTAGATTCAATTCCTACATCAGGGAATCAGGAAGACCATGTAAGTATGGGGACAACTTCTGCTCGTCAAGTACGTCAGATTGTCCGAAATGCTGCCCTAGTTATAGCGATAGAAATGATTTGTGCATCACAGGCTATTTATTTAGATAAAGCGGAGGAACAATTATCACCAACCACACGAAAGTATTTAGAGAAAGTTCGTGAGTTTTGTCCACCGCTATTAGCAGATCAGCCGATCGGTGATGAAATTGAGGCGTTGGCGGAGTATTTATTAACTAGTGATGCTCTAGTAAAGGAATATATGTAAAGTTGCTTAAAAGATTTTAAGTTGGAAGAGCTGAGGCGAGACTTGGTTTTCTAAGTCGCCTCTGCTTTATAAGGGATTATTCGTTTTGATGTCTGAATATTCAGTTTTATTTATTATTAATGTATTTATTATTTTAAAGGAGCGTGTTTTTTTATGGTATTTAAAACAAGTATTCGTGCACCACATGGGAATCAACTAACTTGTAAAGGATGGACACAGGAAGCAGCGATGCGCATGCTGATGAACAATCTTGATCCTGAAGTAGCGGAGAATCCAGATGAGCTGATTGTTTACGGAGGTATTGGAAAGGCAGCTCGTAATTGGGAAAGTTATGAGCAAATTATTGCTTCATTAAAAAAACTAGAGAATGATGAGACATTATTGATCCAATCAGGGAAGCCCGTAGCTGTATTCCGTACACATGAACATTCTCCGCGTGTTTTAATTGCCAATTCCAATCTTGTACCAGCGTGGGCTAATTGGGACCATTTCTATGAATTAGAAGATCGAGATTTAATGATGTATGGTCAAATGACTGCTGGAAGCTGGATTTATATCGGCGCACAAGGTATTTTACAAGGTACTTATTTATCCTTCGTAGAAGCAGGGAAAAAAGTATTTGGCTCTGCAGATTTACGCGGTAAATTCATCCTTACAGGTGGTATGGGTGGGATGAGTGGTGCACAACCTCTAGCGGGGAAAATGGCTGGCGCTGTCATTCTAGTTGTAGAAGTAGAGCGTGCCCGCATTGAACGTAAAATAAAAGAGGGCTATTGTGATTATCTTGTAGAAACTGTGGATGAAGCGGTTGCATTAGTAAATAAATTACGTGACCAAAAAGAACCAGCCTCGATTGGCCTTGTTGGAAATTGTGCAGACGTCAATCGTGAACTGTTGAATCGAGGGATCATTCCAGACTTTGTCACAGACCAAACCTCTGCACATGACCCGATAAATGGCTATATACCGAATAACATGACATTTGAGGAAGCATTAGCACTTCGTAAATCAGATGTAAAAACATATGAACGAAGAGCTAAGGAAACTATGGCAGAGCATGTTCGTACAATGCTAGAGTTCCAAGAGGCTGGTGCAGAGGTGTTTGATTATGGCAATAATATTCGCGCCTATGCTAAAGAAATGGGCGTAACCAATGCTTTTGATTTCCCAGGCTTCGTACCAGCCTATATTCGTCCGTTGTTCTGTGAAGGGAAAGGGCCATTCCGCTGGGCTGCGCTTTCGGGAGACCCTGAGGATATTTATAAAACGGATGCACTTGCGAAAGAGATGTTCGCTGAAGATGAAGGTCTAGTTAATTGGATCGATATGGCACAAAAAATGGTTAAATGGCAAGGATTACCTGCACGTATTTGTTGGCTAGGCTATGGCGACCGTCATCGCTTTGCGTTAAAAGTAAATGAAATGGTAGCGAATGGTGAGTTATCAGCTCCAATTGTTTTTGGTCGTGATCATCTTGATTCAGGTTCTGTTGCTTCGCCAAACCGTGAAACAGAAGGGATGTTGGATGGTTCAGATGCAGTATCGGATTGGCCGATTTTAAATGCGCTAGTTAATACAGCAAGCGGCGCCAGCTGGGTAAGTGTTCACCATGGTGGTGGCGTAGGTATGGGCTATTCACAGCATGCAGGGCAAGTGTTAGTAGCGGACGGATCGGAGCTAGCAGCAGAGAAAATTGCACGCGTATTAATTTCAGACCCTGGTATGGGTGTGGCTCGTCACGCAGATGCAGGCTATGACATTGCTATTCGGACAGCTAAAAACAAAGGTGTGCAAATACCAATGTTAAAGGATGATGTAAAGTGACTGTCTTAATTAAAAATGCTAATGAAGTGATTACATTAAAAAATAATGTACGAGGACCTCGCACAAAGGAGCAAATGCAAGAAATTGCTATAGTGGAAAATGGTAGTGTTCTTATTGAAGAAGATCGAATTGTTGCTGTAGGTGCTTTAGAGCAATTAGAGGTAGATTTTCCTGAACTAGTGAAGAAGGCTACTACAATTGATGCTTCTGGTAAGGTCGTTATGCCAGGGTTAGTGGACTGTCATACACATCTCGTACATGGAGGAACCCGTGAAGAAGAGTTTAATATGCGGCTCAATGGTTCTACCTATATGGAAATTATGAATACGGGTGGTGGCATTCACGCTACAACAAAGCGTACACGAGAAACTAGCTTTGATGAGTTGTATGAAAAAACAAGGAAGCACTTAGATATATTTTTAAAGCATGGAGTCACAACCGTTGAAGCCAAATCAGGCTATGGATTGGATTGGGAGACGGAAAAGAAGCAGCTTGAAGTAGCGAAAAAGTTGCAAGCAACGCATGATATGGATGTTATTAGTACTTTTATGGGTGCACATGCAGTACCTCGCGACTATAAAGGGCGTGAGGATGAGTTTGTGGATGTTTTGATTCATGAAATGCTACCAAAAGTTGCAGAGTTAGAACTGGCTGAATTTAATGATGTATTTTGTGAAAAAGGTGTCTTTACACCAGAACAATCTGAGCGTATTTTAGAGGCTGGGAAAGCCCTTGGATTAACACCGAAAATACATGCCGATGAAATTGAGCCTTATAAAGGTGCTGAACTTGCTGCAGAAGTGGGAGCCATTTCGGCAGAGCATTTGTTAGTAGCCTCTGATGAAGGTATTCAAAAAATGGCTGAAGCGGGTACAATTGCTGTCTTGCTGCCAGGAACTGCATTCTTTTTACGTGCTCCGTTCGCAAGAGGCCGTCTAATGATTGATGAAGGGGTACCTGTAGCCATTTCAACGGACTTTAATCCAGGATCATCTCCGACTATGAGTCTACCATTTATAATGAATTTAGCTTGCATGCATATGGGAATGACACTAGAGGAGGTACTAACGGCAACAACAATTAATGCTGCGTATGCAGTGAATCGAGGCGAACAAATAGGTTCCCTTGAAGTGGATAAAAAAGCGGATGTTATTATTTTAGATGTTGCTAATTATAAGCAATTACAATACTTCTATGGCATGAACCATACAAATACAGTTATTAAAAATGGGCAAGTTGTTGTACAAAATGGAATTTTGCTGAAAGAACAATAAAGTAAATGGGCATAAATAAGGCATAAAAGCTTTATTTATGCTTTTTTATTTTGATTAAAAAAATCTGATGATAATAGCTCTTTGAGGTACTAAATAAATAGGTTGCATTTTTTTCGGTAGGGGTTTATAATTCAATTAAATAGTAATTCATTGATTACAAATTACTGAAACCTTGTAATGATTAAAGGGGTTATATGATGTCAAAATTTCGGACGGAAGAAGAAATGCTAGCGCATTATGATTCTTCAAAATATAAAACACCTGATGGATACACAGCAGATATCGCAATTTTTACGATTACTTCGGAGAAAACAGAAGAAAAGGCACCGCCGAACATGACACTTAAAATTATGTTAATTAAGCGTGCTGCTAAAGATGCTGATGGAAATGCCAATATTGAAGGTGGAAAATGGGCGCTTCCGGGTGGGTTTGTAGATGCTCATCAAAAGGAATCAGCCTATATTGCAGCAAAAAGAGAGTTAAAAGAAGAGACGAATGTAGAAGGGTTACATGTTCAGCACTTTGGTGTTTACGATGATATCAACCGAGATCCTCGTGGCTGGATGATTTCAAATGCTTTTTATGCGATTGTTCCTGAGGAGCATATGGAACAGCGACAAGCAAATGATGATGCAGATGATGTAGAGTTATTTGATATTGAAAATGTATTTACACTTCAACTAGCCTTTGATCATCGTAAAATCATTGCAGATGCACTCGAATTTATTAAAAAAGACATGGTGCAAACAACCGTTGCTAAAAATTTTTTACCACAAGAGTTTACCTTATCAGAATTACAACGGGTACTACTGACAGTTGAAGACGATCCACGAATCGCTAATGATTCTGTATTTTTTACAAAAGCACCTAAACTACCTTTTATCGAAAAAGTAGTGGATGTGGAAGGAAAACCGAAGAAAACAAAGCGTAATTCGTTTAGGCCATCACAGCTGTATACTTTTAATGATTTTGAAGTAGTGGAATCGATTTATCATTAGGAAAGATTCGTCTTTCCTGATAACTTTAAAAACAGTAATTTGTAATTTAAGTATTACTAATTAAAAATTGGAGTGATAAAACGATGAAAAAGAGAGCATTAATTAATATTGATTACACTGTTGATTTTGTTGCAACTGATGGAGCTCTAACTTGTGGGGAGCCGGGACAACAGCTTGAGCAGGCGATTGTTAATTTAACAAGTGAATTTATCTCAAATAATGAGTTCACAGTATTCGCTATAGATGTTCATGAGCAAGAAGATGTTTATCATCCTGAAACAAAGCTATTTCCTCCACATAATATTCGTCATACCAAAGGGCGAGATTTATACGGGGCTTTAAAAACATTGTACGAAGGTAAGCAAGAATTGGAACATGTCTATTATATAGATAAAACTCGTTACTCGGCCTTTGCAGGGACAGATTTGGAGTTGAAATTGCGTGAAAGAGGAATTACAGAGCTTCATTTAATTGGTGTTTGTACAGACATCTGTGTTCTTCATACGGCTGTAGATGCTTATAATAAAGGGTTCGATCTTGTCATTCATAAAAACGCTGTCGCATCCTTTAATCAAACAGGACATGAGTGGGCTTTAAGTCATTTTGAGCATACACTTGGTGCCTCTGTTATTTGATAGTAAAGAATGGAGGGAAATGACGTGAAATACGCAGATGATAGTTTCATGTTACACACCGATTTATACCAAATAAATATGGTTCAGACCTATTGGAAGGACGCGGTTCATCAACGAAAGGCTGTTTTTGAGCTGTATTTTAGAAAACTTCCATTTGGCAATGGTTATGCGATATTCGCTGGCTTAAAAAAAGTAATGGAGTTTATTAATAACTTTGGTTTTTCTCAAAGTGATATTGAATATTTGCGTGAAGAAGGGAACTATCCAGAGGAATTTCTCCACTATCTCCAGAATCTAAAGTTTACAGGAACTATAAGGGGGATGAGAGAAGGAGAGTTGGTTTTTGCCAATGAACCTATTTTGCGAATCGAGGCACCATTGGCTGAAGCGCAATTAATAGAAACCCCCTTGCTAAATATTGTTAATTTCCAAACGCTAATCGCGACGAAAGCTTCGCGTATTAAAGAAGTGACGGGTGAGGATGTTGTGATGGAGTTTGGAACCCGTCGTGCTCACGAATTCGATGCGGCAATTTGGGGAACTCGTGCTGCTTATATCGGTGGCTTTTCTGCAACAAGTAATGTGCGTGCAGGTAAATTATTTGGTATTCCAGTTTCAGGAACACATGCGCATGCTATGATTCAAACCTATAGAGATGAATATACTGCGTTTAAAAAATATGCAGCTGCACATAAAGACTGTGTATTCTTAGTAGATACTTATGATACGTTACGGTCAGGTGTTCCGAATGCCATCAAAGTAGCGAAGGAATTGGGAGATCAAATTAATTTTATTGGTATCCGTTTAGACAGTGGTGATTTAGCCTATTTATCAAAGGTAGCAAGAAAAATGCTAGATGATGCAGGCTTTAAGGAAACAAAAATTATAGCATCCAATGATTTAGACGAATATACTATTATGCATTTAAAATCTCAAGGGGCGAAAATTGATGCTTGGGGAATCGGCACGAAGCTAATTACAGCCTACGATCAAGCTGCTTTAGGTGGAGTATACAAGTTAGTCTCTATTGAAAATGAAAATGGGGAAATGGTTGATACTATAAAAATCTCTGCGAATCCAGAAAAGGTGACGACTCCTGGGCGCAAACGAGTCTATCGTATTGTTAATAATGAGAATGGTCATGCTGAAGGTGACTATATTGCCCTTGATGAGGAAAATATTCAGCAAACAGAACGATTAAAGATGTTCCACCCTGTTCATACGTATATAACTAAGTTTGTGACGAATTTTACAGCGATCGAGTTACATGAAAGCATTGTAGAAAATGGGAAAGTAGTATTTGAGGAACCTACAATTCAAGAGACACAAGCATATGCAAAGAAAAATTTAAAATTATTATGGTGTGAGTACAAACGAACGATGAACCCGGAAGAGTACCCAGTTGATTTGAGTCAGGCTTGCTGGGATCACAAGAGAGCTATTATTCATGATATTAAAGAAAAAATTTCGAAGAAGATGGATACTAGATAAAAAATGACAGGAGGAAGATACGATGGCGAGAATAGGTATTTATGGTTCATCCTTTGATCCTATCACCAATGTTCATCTTTGGACTGCTAGCACGGTTGCACACCGTTGTAAATTAGATAAGGTCATATTTTTACCCTGTTCAAATAAGCGAAAAGATAAAACTATAAAAACAGAAGATAAGCATCGGTGGAATATGCTACATTTAGCAATTGCTAAGGATGATCGTTTTATAGCAGATTCCTATGAGATGGATCAAGAGGGATGGAATATTTACACGTATGACACGATGAAATACTTTAGGGAAAAACATCCAGAAGATGAAATCCACTTTATTATGGGCGCAGATTTATTAGTAGACATTGGAGCAGGACTATGGAAAAAGGGAGACGCATTAGTTACCGAAAATAAATTCATAGTTATGGCGAGGCATGGGGTTGATATGCTATCAACAATTAGCCGATCCCCGATTTTAAGAAATAATGATGATGGGAGATTTCATCTTATTGATAAGGGCTTAGCCATGGAAATTAGCTCTACCTATATTCGGGAAGAATTTGCGATGGGTGGAGAGCCAAGATATCTTTTGCCCAATGCTTGTTATGACTATATTAAAGAACATCATCTATATAAGAAATAAAAGTGTGGTTGCATGCCACACTTATTTTAATTTTGAAAAGATGGTGACTTTTACTATTTCTAGCCATTCGTAAGCTATAATAGAAATAGCAATGGTGACGGCTTTTTTGCTGTCAAAAATTTTAATGATTAATGTTAGAAAGGAATTCATGAATGTGCAGCTTACATTAACATTTCTTATTTTAGGTGCAACAATTTTCGCATTTGTGACCAATAAAATACGAGCAGATCTTGTAGCAATTGTGTCACTTTTAGCATTTGTTATTACAGATATTCTAACGCCCACAGAGGCATTAGCTGGATTTTCAAACTCTGTAGTTTTAATGATTGCAGGGCTTTTCGTCGTGGGTGCAGGAATATTACGCACAGGTCTTGCGGGAATGGCAGGACAGTTATTACTTAAATGGTCGGGCAATAGTGAGTTGAAACTATTTGTATTACTACTCATCATTGTTGGATCTGTCGGTGCATTTATGAGCAATACAGGTACTGTCGCATTAATGATGCCAATAGTTGTAAGTATAGCGATTAGTATGAAGGTCAGCCCTTCTAAATTTTTATTGCCACTCTCATACGTAGCTAGTCTATCGGGTCTTATGACGTTGATTGCGTCCCCAACCAATTTAATTGTCAGTCAGTTATTGGTAGATAGAGGATATAGCAAACTTGGATTTTTTGAGATAACTCCAATTGGTATAGTGGGTATGATTGCAGGAATTGCTTATCTAGTACTTGTGCGCAATATTCTGTTACCGAAAGATCAACATCGTACGCAAACAAATGAGGGCTATAAGCTTTCACCCAAGAAAATCATAAAGCAATATGATTTAAATAATCGACTATTCAAAATTTCTGTTCCAGAAGAATCACCTATTATTGAAACGTCGTTAGCAGAGTTAAAGCTACCAGCCAAGTACACGCTCTGTATGATGAAAATTCATCGCAAGTCACAAGAAGGTATCAATTTACTACCTATGACGTATCAAGAAATGGCTGGTCCCACAAGTGTGATTCATGCAAAGGACGAGCTGTATGTTCAAGGGGAAGAAGCGGATATTCGTCACTTTGTTGAGGATTATCACCTCGAGATGCAAGGATTAGTAGAAGGGGAAGCTGATGAATTGGTTTCGAAGCACCTCGGTATTGCAGAGGTATTGCTTACGCCAAATTCAAGCTTTATCAATGAAACAGTTAGTTCGTTAGGGTTTAGAGAAAAATACAATCTAAATATAATTGGTATTAATCGTAAGGGTGGTTATAAACTCCAAGACATGGTTTCGCATAAGTTGAAATTTGGAGACGCTATTTTAGTGCAAGGAGCTTGGGATGAAATTCTTTTATTAGCGAGAGAGACCCAAGATGTTGTGGTTGTGGGTCAGCCAAAAGAACACGCGAGTGTAGCAGCGGCAACAGGAAAAGCTGGTATTGCGGGGATTATTATGCTGTTTATGATTATGTTAATGGCATTTGAAATTTTCCCTGCTGTTATTTCTGTTATGATTGGTGCCGTTTTAATGATATTAACTGGTTGCTTACGGAACATGGAAGATGCGTATAGCAATATGAATTTTGAAAGTATAGTGCTAGTGGCCGCTATGCTACCAATGGCGACAGCGTTAGAAAAAACAGGAGGCATGGCTATATTATCTGACGGGATTATTAAAGTTCTTGGTGACTATGGTCCCTATGGTGTCCTCATAGGTGTTTATATTTTGACAGCTGTCTTTGGACAATTTATTAGTAATACGGCGACGGCTGTATTGTTTGCACCAATAGCTATGAGTGCTGCAATAGCAATGGAGGTTAATCCTACAACATTTATGATTGCAGTAGCAGTAGCCGCGAGTATGGCGTTTGCCACACCAATTGCATCCCCAACTAATGCGCTGGTAATGACAGCTGGGGGCTATAAATTTATGGACTTTGTAAGAATAGGGATACCGTTACAAATTGTTATGTTTATTGTCATGATGATAACTATCCCATTCTTTTTCCCATTATAAAATTCAGTTTAAGACTATAGATAAACTCAAACTTTTGAGTTTATCTATAGTCTTTTTTGAAATCAAGTAAAGTCGTTGACTCCATTTAGGAGTGTAGTGCCCCTCATTCCAGTTCACCTTTATATAAAAAACTGCATCTACATACTGAAAGATCGGTTTAATATCGATTTTTTTCCTGCTATCAAAAAAAATCTATTAATTTTTTCTTGTAAGATATGATAAAATTATATTTTAATTAGTGGTATAACATAAACCTTAAGGGTGAAAATATTATTTGTAGTCAAAGGTTTATTTTGATTATTAATATAGGAAGTAATTCTATGTCGAGAAAAAAAGTTAAACTTTTTTTGAAAAAGTGTTGACCTTTTAAAAATAAGGGTGTAGTATTATACAAGTCGCCACGGTGACACGCTAAAACAAAGCAAAACATGAACCTTGAAAACTGAACAAGCAAAACGTAATCAATAAAGTTTTAAGTAACTAGCTTAGCTAGTGAACAAAACAAAATTTTGGACATCAAAATTGATGCCAGCAAAACAATTTGAGCTAATCAAATTTCTTTTATGGAGAGTTTGATCCTGGCTCAGGACGAACGCTGGCGGCGTGCCTAATACATGCAAGTCGAGCGAACAGAGAAGGAGCTTGCTCCTTCGACGTTAGCGGCGGACGGGTGAGTAACACGTGGGCAACCTACCTTATAGTTTGGGATAACTCCGGGAAACCGGGGCTAATACCGAATAATCTGTTTCACCTCATGGTGAAACACTGAAAGACGGTTTCGGCTGTCGCTATAGGATGGGCCCGCGGCGCATTAGCTAGTTGGTGAGGTAACGGCTCACCAAGGCGACGATGCGTAGCCGACCTGAGAGGGTGATCGGCCACACTGGGACTGAGACACGGCCCAGACTCCTACGGGAGGCAGCAGTAGGGAATCTTCCACAATGGGCGAAAGCCTGATGGAGCAACGCCGCGTGAGTGAAGAAGGATTTCGGTTCGTAAAACTCTGTTGTAAGGGAAGAACAAGTACAGTAGTAACTGGCTGTACCTTGACGGTACCTTATTAGAAAGCCACGGCTAACTACGTGCCAGCAGCCGCGGTAATACGTAGGTGGCAAGCGTTGTCCGGAATTATTGGGCGTAAAGCGCGCGCAGGTGGTTTCTTAAGTCTGATGTGAAAGCCCACGGCTCAACCGTGGAGGGTCATTGGAAACTGGGAGACTTGAGTGCAGAAGAGGATAGTGGAATTCCAAGTGTAGCGGTGAAATGCGTAGAGATTTGGAGGAACACCAGTGGCGAAGGCGACTATCTGGTCTGTAACTGACACTGAGGCGCGAAAGCGTGGGGAGCAAACAGGATTAGATACCCTGGTAGTCCACGCCGTAAACGATGAGTGCTAAGTGTTAGGGGGTTTCCGCCCCTTAGTGCTGCAGCTAACGCATTAAGCACTCCGCCTGGGGAGTACGGTCGCAAGACTGAAACTCAAAGGAATTGACGGGGGCCCGCACAAGCGGTGGAGCATGTGGTTTAATTCGAAGCAACGCGAAGAACCTTACCAGGTCTTGACATCCCGTTGACCACTGTAGAGATATAGTTTCCCCTTCGGGGGCAACGGTGACAGGTGGTGCATGGTTGTCGTCAGCTCGTGTCGTGAGATGTTGGGTTAAGTCCCGCAACGAGCGCAACCCTTGATCTTAGTTGCCATCATTTAGTTGGGCACTCTAAGGTGACTGCCGGTGACAAACCGGAGGAAGGTGGGGATGACGTCAAATCATCATGCCCCTTATGACCTGGGCTACACACGTGCTACAATGGACGATACAAACGGTTGCCAACTCGCGAGAGGGAGCTAATCCGATAAAGTCGTTCTCAGTTCGGATTGTAGGCTGCAACTCGCCTACATGAAGCCGGAATCGCTAGTAATCGCGGATCAGCATGCCGCGGTGAATACGTTCCCGGGCCTTGTACACACCGCCCGTCACACCACGAGAGTTTGTAACACCCGAAGTCGGTGAGGTAACCTTTTGGAGCCAGCCGCCGAAGGTGGGATAGATGATTGGGGTGAAGTCGTAACAAGGTAGCCGTATCGGAAGGTGCGGCTGGATCACCTCCTTTCTAAGGATATTTTCGGAATACAAACCTTGGGTTTGTAAGATTACGTTTTGCGTTCAGTTTTGAAGGTTCATTCTTCTGAATGAAATACTTCAAAACTTGTTCTTTGAAAACTGGATAAAACGACATTGAAATAGTAACAAACACATTTATTTTTTTAAGTTTTTTATAGGCTTAATAACATTAAAAGGTTTCAAGACACGAGCAGTTAAATGCGATGTGTATTGGAAGCTGATAGGTTAAGTTATTAAGGGCGCACGGCGAATGCCTTGGCACTAGGAGCCGAAGAAGGACGGCACTAACACCGATATGCTTCGGGGAGCTGTAAGTGAGCTTTGATCCGGAGATTTCCGAATGGGGGAACCCACTACGTTTAATCGCGTAGTATCTTGACGTGAATACATAGCGTCTTGAAGGCAGACCCAGGGAACTGAAACATCTAAGTACCTGGAGGAAGAGAAAGAAAAATCGATTCCCTGAGTAGCGGCGAGCGAAACGGGAAGAGCCCAAACCAAGAGGCTTGCCTCTTGGGGTTGTAGGACACTCAATACGGAGTTACAAAAGAGCGAGTTAGATGAAGCGACTTGGAAAGGTCCGCCAGAGCAGGTAAAAGCCCTGTAGTCGAAAGTTCGTTCCCTCCTGAGTGGATCCTGAGTACGGCGGAACACGTGAAATTCCGTCGGAATCCGGGAGGACCATCTCCCAAGGCTAAATACTACCTAGTGACCGATAGTGAACCAGTACCGTGAGGGAAAGGTGAAAAGCACCCCGGAAGGGGAGTGAAAGAGATCCTGAAACCGTGTGCCTACAAGTAGTTAGAGCCCGTTAATGGGTGATAGCGTGCCTTTTGTAGAATGAACCGGCGAGTTACGATTACGTGCGAGGTTAAGCTTTAGAAGGCGGAGCCGCAGCGAAAGCGAGTCTGAATAGGGCGAAATAGTACGTGGTCGTAGACCCGAAACCAGGTGATCTACCCATGTCCAGGGTGAAGGTAAGGTAACACTTACTGGAGGCCCGAACCCACGCACGTTGAAAAGTGCGGGGATGAGGTGTGGGTAGCGGAGAAATTCCAATCGAACTTGGAGATAGCTGGTTCTCTCCGAAATAGCTTTAGGGCTAGCCTCGTGATGAGAATACTGGAGGTAGAGCACTGTTTGGACTAGGGGGCCATCCCGGTTTACCGAATTCAGACAAACTCCGAATGCCAGATATTTATACACGGGAGTCAGACTGCGAGTGATAAGATCCGTAGTCAAAAGGGAAACAGCCCAGACCACCAGCTAAGGTCCCAAAGTAATCGTTAAGTGGAAAAGGATGTGGCGTTGCACAGACAACCAGGATGTTGGCTTAGAAGCAGCCATCATTTAAAGAGTGCGTAATAGCTCACTGGTCGAGTGACGCTGCGCCGAAAATGTATCGGGGCTAAACGATTCACCGAAGCTGTGGATTGACATCTACGATGTCAGTGGTAGGAGAGCGTTCTAAGTGCGTTGAAGTCAGACCGGAAGGACTGGTGGAGCGCTTAGAAGTGAGAATGCCGGTATGAGTAGCGAAAGACGGGTGAGAATCCCGTCCACCGTATGACTAAGGTTTCCTGAGGAAGGCTCGTCCGCTCAGGGTTAGTCGGGACCTAAGCCGAGGCCGATAGGCGTAGGCGATGGACAACAGGTTGATATTCCTGTACCACCTCCTCACCGTTTGAGAAATGGGGGGACGCAGTAGGATAGGGTAAGCGCGCTGTTGGTTATGCGCGTCCAAGCAGTAAGGCGTGTGTGTAGGCAAATCCGCACACTGTAACGTTGAGCTGTGATGGCGAGTCCGTATGGACGAAGTTCCTGATTTCACACTGCCAAGAAAAGCCTCTATCGAGGTGAGAGGTGCCCGTACCGCAAACCGACACAGGTAGTCGAGGAGAGAATCCTAAGGTGTGCGAGAGAACTCTCGTTAAGGAACTCGGCAAAATGACCCCGTAACTTCGGGAGAAGGGGTGCTCTTGAGCGTGCAAGCGCATGAGAGCCGCAGTGAATAGGCCCAGGCGACTGTTTAGCAAAAACACAGGTCTCTGCAAAACCGTAAGGTGACGTATAGGGGCTGACGCCTGCCCGGTGCTGGAAGGTTAAGAGGAGTGGTTAGCGCAAGCGAAGCTGCGAATTGAAGCCCCAGTAAACGGCGGCCGTAACTATAACGGTCCTAAGGTAGCGAAATTCCTTGTCGGGTAAGTTCCGACCCGCACGAAAGGCGTAACGATCTGGGCACTGTCTCAACGAGAGACTCGGTGAAATTATAGTACCTGTGAAGATGCAGGTTACCCGCGACAGGACGGAAAGACCCCGTGGAGCTTTACTGTAGCCTGATATTGAATTTTGGTACAACTTGTACAGGATAGGTAGGAGCCAGAGATCTCGGAGCGCCAGCTTCGAAGGAGGCGTCGGTGGGATACTACCCTGGTTGTATTGAAATTCTAACCCATGCCCCTTAGCGGGGCAGGAGACAGTGTCAGGCGGACAGTTTGACTGGGGCGGTCGCCTCCTAAAAGGTAACGGAGGCGCCCAAAGGTTCCCTCAGAATGGTTGGAAATCATTCGTAGAGTGTAAAGGCACAAGGGAGCTTGACTGCGAGACCTACAAGTCGAGCAGGGTCGAAAGACGGGCTTAGTGATCCGGTGGTTCCGCATGGAAGGGCCATCGCTCAACGGATAAAAGCTACCCCGGGGATAACAGGCTTATCTCCCCCAAGAGTCCACATCGACGGGGAGGTTTGGCACCTCGATGTCGGCTCATCGCATCCTGGGGCTGTAGTCGGTCCCAAGGGTTGGGCTGTTCGCCCATTAAAGCGGTACGCGAGCTGGGTTCAGAACGTCGTGAGACAGTTCGGTCCCTATCCGTCGTGGGCGTAGGAAATTTGAGAGGAGCTGTCCTTAGTACGAGAGGACCGGGATGGACACACCGCTGGTGTACCAGTTGTCTTGCCAAAGGCATCGCTGGGTAGCTATGTGTGGACGGGATAAGTGCTGAAAGCATCTAAGCATGAAGCCCCCCTCAAGATGAGATTTCCCATTACGCAAGTAAGTAAGATCCCTCAAAGACGATGAGGTAGATAGGTTCGAGGTGGAAGTGTGGTGACACATGGAGCTGACGAATACTAATCGATCGAGGACTTAACCAAAAAAGTTTGAAACCTTCAATGAACCGTTTATCCAGTTTTGAAAGAATAAGCTTTCAATTGAATAAGTGAAGTGATGATGGCAAAGAGGTCACACCCGTTCCCATACCGAACACGGAAGTTAAGCTCTTTAGCGCCGATGGTAGTTGGGGGCTTCCCCCTGTGAGAGTAGGACGTCGCTTCGCTTATTTTTTATGGAGGATTAGCTCAGTTGGGAGAGCACCTGCCTTACAAGCAGGGGGTCGGCGGTTCGAGCCCGTCATCCTCCACCATTTTGGTCCCGTGGTGTAGCGGTTAACATGCCTGCCTGTCACGCAGGAGATCGCCGGTTCGATCCCGGTCGGGACCGTTATTTTTTTATTGCCGGTGTAGCTCAGTTGGTAGAGCAACTGACTTGTAATCAGTAGGTCGTGGGTTCGACTCCTATCGCCGGCACCATTATTCCCTTGGAGGGGTAGCGAAGTGGCTAAACGCGGCGGACTGTAAATCCGCTCCTTAGGGTTCGGCGGTTCGAATCCGTCCCCCTCCACCATTTTAGGGGCATAGTTCAACGGTAGAATAGAGGTCTCCAAAACCTTTGGTGTGGGTTCGATTCCTACTGCCCCTGCCAGGTATTGAGGTACTCGTTCATATATGGCTGTTATTATATAGTGGCGGTTGTGGCGAAGTGGTTAACGCATCGGATTGTGGTTCCGACATTCGTGGGTTCGATTCCCATCAGTCGCCCCATTTTAAAATTGGGGTATAGCCAAGCGGTAAGGCAACGGATTTTGATTCCGTCATGCCTAGGTTCGAATCCTAGTACCCCAGCCATTTTTTATTTTACGAGCCATTAGCTCAGTTGGTAGAGCATCTGACTTTTAATCAGAGGGTCGAAGGTTCGAGTCCTTCATGGCTCATCATTTTTTATTAATTTTGCGCCCGTAGCTCAATTGGATAGAGCGTCTGACTACGGATCAGAAGGTTATGGGTTCGACTCCTGTCGGGCGCGCCAATTTATTCATGTTTTCGGAATGTAGCTCAGCTTGGTAGAGCACTTGGTTTGGGACCAAGGGGTCGTAGGTTCGAATCCTGTCATTCCGATCATCTATAAATGGGGCCTTAGCTCAGCTGGGAGAGCGCCTGCCTTGCACGCAGGAGGTCAGCGGTTCGATCCCGCTAGGCTCCACCATTTTAATATTTTTGGAGGTATACCCAAGTCTGGCTGAAGGGATCGGTCTTGAAAACCGACAGGCGGGTAACACCGCGCGGGGGTTCGAATCCCTCTACCTCCTCCATTTCGGGTCAGTAGCTCAGTTGGTAGAGCATTAGATTGAAGCTCTAAGTGTCGGCGGTTCGATTCCGTCCTGACCCACCATTATTTGCGGGTGTAGTTTAATGGTAAAACCTCAGCCTTCCAAGCTGATGTCGTGAGTTCGATTCTCATCACCCGCTCCAAAATGGGCCTATAGCTCAGCTGGTTAGAGCGCACGCCTGATAAGCGTGAGGTCGATGGTTCGAGTCCATTTAGGCCCATCATTATTCCGAAGTAGCTCAGTTGGTAGTAGCACCTGACTGTTAATCAGGTTGTCGCAGGTTCGAGTCCTGCCTTCGGAGCCACGGCCCGTTGGTCAAGTGGTTAAGACACCGCCCTTTCACGGCGGTAACACGGGTTCGAATCCCGTACGGGTCATCAAGCATGTAGCACAGTTGTGTGCTACATGCTTTTTTTATCTTTGCATAAACAGGTATCAAAGCTATAAATCCTTTGACAAGGTTTTGTAGCTTTTTAATGTTAGGTCTAAACATTTCCTTCTACCAAATGCTCATAATCCCTCTCTTTTTATAGGCTCGTTTAAAGGAGTACTATAATTCAATTACTACTTGGAACGATGCTTTATAGTAAATTTGAACAAACTATTTCATATATGCAATATGTATGTTTTTTCACTAGCTATTTTCATGGTGCTTATTGCCTCGTTCCTCTAATATGAGGATAAGTGGAGGAATCGATATGAATATACAGGAGATACAATGTTTTTTAAATCAATACCAGCTGGAACAAAATGAATCCAAACTTTGGTTAGAAAATAGATTACAACAGATTAAAAGTGCAGGGGAATATAAGCCTACAACAGAGGAGCTAGTTTTTGGCGCACGAGTTGCATGGCGTAATAGCAATAAATGTATTGGACGGTTGTTTTGGCAATCATTGCATGTAGTAGATGCACGAGAAGTTTTAGATGAACAGGGCATTTTTCAAAAGTTACTAGAGCATATTGAGTATGCCACTAATCATGGGAAAATTCGTCCAACTATAACAGTGTTTGCAACTGACAGAGTACGGATTTGGAATCATCAGCTAATTCGTTATGCAGGCTACGAAACAGAAGAAGGCATTATTGGAGATGCACATTCCATCATTTTTACAAAAGTATGTGAATCGATGGGCTGGAAAGGCGAGCGTACGCCGTTTGATGTATTACCACTTGTCATACAGGTAGATGGACATGCTCCCCAACTATTTACGATTCCTACCGAGTATATTTTAGAGGTTCCAATACGTCATCCGGAATCGGAAGCTGTAGAGAAATTAGAATTGAAATGGTATGCTGTTCCTATTATTTCGAGTATGCGTTTTCAAATGGCTGGCATTGATTTTCAAGCAGCTCCATTTAATGGCTGGTATATGGGGACTGAAATTGGGGCACGCAATTTAGCCGATCATGAGCGTTATAATATGCTCCCAGCTATTGCGGATATATTTAATCTGGATACAACCAAACAAGCTTCTCTTTGGCGTGACCGAGCATTAGTGGAGCTCAATATAGCTGTCCTTCATTCTTTTAAAGAGAATGGTGTGAGCATTGTAGATCATCATACTGCTGCTCAGCAGTTTAAATTATTTGAGGAAGCTGAGGAATCAGCAGGGCGAGAAGTTACGGGTAACTGGACATGGTTAATCCCACCACTTTCCCCTGCGACCACTCATATATTCCATAAGCCTTATGTAAATACCTACCATACGCCCAATTATTTTTATCAGAAACCATGTTATTAACTTTAAAGGAGTTGTTCATAAACGAACAGCTCCTAAGTACCTTTTTAGGAGAGAGGCAATTCAAGATGTTGAACCAAAATATTTCGAATATCCCTTGGCAACAATTGACGACACCTTATGGCAGAGGAACAGACATTCCTCGCCTAATTGAACAGGAACAATATCAAGAGCTGACTGAACTAATCGAACATCAAGGAACACTTTGGCAGGTGACGCCATGGGTTTTGCTTATTCTTTTAAAAAAGCTTTCAAGTAAAAATGTGAAGGAAGTCTCCTTAGCAGAAATAGAGCTTTATTTAGCTGTGGCTCATGCAATAACTGAGGATTATCAAGATTCAACACATAACGTTTCAACGATGCAAGAGCTTTTGGATACGAAATATTTATGGGTGGAAAATGAAGAGGATGATGAGCTGGAATGGGAGGAAGATACACCTAGAGGCTATGAACCAGAAGCTTTTTTAGGCTATTATTATTTTAGTTTTTTACTCCTTCAAGAGGCAATCCCTGTTTTTACTGCTATTAAGGCACATACCAAGAGCACAACAGAGGAACTTGAGGAACTGCTAGCCTTACTAAAACATCAAAAAAAGAAATGGATATAGACAAAAAGCAGATGGGGTCAGATCACTTCCCCAACTGCTTAAATTTAATGGACATATTCATCTTTAGAGGCTCGCATGGAACATAAGAAGAGTGTCATAGCAACAACAACAAAGAGCCAGCCGGCAATATTCCAACCACCAAATAAATCATGGAGGTATCCGAAAAGAATCGGCCCAATGGCAGCGAATAAATAGCCCAATGATTGTGCAAACCCTGATAGATCAGCGGCTTCAAATGCTGTACGTGTGCGAAGTGTAAAGAACATCATTGCTAATGCGAATGAAGCTCCACCTGCTAAACCTAGAAGGATCATCCATAATATCCCCAACGTTGTCCATTCCATTACAACGCCGACAAATCCTACTAAATAGAACGATGTAAACATAAGGACAAGTGGTCTTTGTGAAGTCATTTTACCAGCAATAATGGGGACAGCCAATGCCATGGGGACTTGTGAGAATTGCATAATGGAAAACATCCAACCAGCTTTATCAGGAGCCAATCCCTGCGCAATATAAATTTCAGGAATCCAAGCTGCTGTCGTATAAAATAATAAAGATTGTAAGCCCATTGCACCTGTTACTGCCCATGTAACAGGTGATTTCCAAAGGGGTTTACCTGTTTTTTTGGCCGTAGTAGCTGGTTCTGGCTTATTCAATTTCAATTGAGGTATCCAAATTAAAATCGTTAATACGACTAATATAAGCGCCACAGCCAATGCTCCCTGCCAACCTAGTGAAGAATTAGCTATTGGATAACTAATACCTGCTCCAAGTCCAGCCGTTAAGTTCATCGACATAGTAAAAAATGCCATTAGTAACCCTACATGGTATGGAAATTTTAATTTTAATAAACCTGGAATCAACACATTTCCAAATGATATGGCTACGCCAATGAGCACTGTGCCAAATACAAGTAACCCTGTTGTACCGAGGGAGCGTAGTACAATTCCTAAGGCCAATAAAATCGTGGATAAAAATAAGGTTAGCTCAAGCCCAAGTTTTCGTGCTACAACTGGTGCGAATGGTGATATAGTGGCAAAAGCAAGCAATGGAATAGTTGTCAAAAAACCGGCTAGAACATTGGAAATACCAAGATCGTCACGGATAAAGGATACAATTGGACCCACAACAGTTAGTGGCATTCGTAATGTAGACGCTATAAATATTATTCCAAAAACTAATAATAAGGTTGTTCCCTTCCAGCTAATTTTTCTATTCGTGTAGCTGGCGGAATGATCATGTAAAGTCAAAATTATTCCCCCCGTTATTACCATTCTAATTGAACTACTATAACACTTTATTACACTATTAAAAATAGTGGAAAATTCACAAAATACAAAACATTAATGGTTATATTGAAATGTCTTAGGTCTTATGTTAGTATAGTAAATATCATAAATTTAATAATTATATGCCTCATGTTTGTAATGAGGTAGAGGTCGCGATATTTATAAGTAAGCTTATTGAAATGACAAGCATTGAAGAGATTAGCTGAAAGGAAATATTGCCGAAGTGTGAGGGGACTTGAAAACCTCATGCTGGGGCTGTCTCCGAAAGGAACAGAACTGTCACGTTTGTACAACGTGTTGAGCTATCGTTTAGGAAAAACTGAGGATTAACTTAGCCATCACATTGTTCATGTGATGGCATTTTTTTGCCTCATAAATAGGAAGGAAGCTATATCGTGAGTGAAATAAAAGTAAATCAGCTCGGCCATAATGCACCGAAGCTGAAAAAAGAATTAAAAAGCCGTCATATCACAATGATTTCTTTAGGCGGTACAATTGGTACAGGGCTATTTTTAGCCAGTGGTGGTGCCATTGCACAAGCAGGACCGGGAGGCGCATTGCTTGCCTATGCCTTAATCGGTATTATGGTATATTTTTTAATGACAAGTTTAGGGGAAATGGCTGCCTATATGCCATCCTCGGGTTCTTTTAGTACGTATGCGACAAAATTTGTAGATCCCGCTCTAGGCTTTGCACTAGGCTGGAACTATTGGTATAACTGGGCAATTACGATTGCAGCCGAAATTGCGGCAGTGTCATTAATTATGAAATATTGGTTCCCAGATAGCTCATCAGCACTTTGGACAGTATTATTTATTGTAATTGTACTGACATTTAATTTATTGTCTGTAAAGAGCTATGGTGAAAGTGAATATTGGTTTGCGATGATTAAAGTGGCTACGGTCATTGTATTTATTATTATTAGCATATTAATGATTTTTGGTATTTTAGGTGGACAGGCACCTGTAGGTTTTACAAATTTCTTTATTAGTGATGGACCATTCCATGGTGGCTTCCTTGCTACATTTGGTATTTTCCTTGCAGCAGGATTTTCATTCCAAGGAACAGAGCTACTTGGGGTAACAGCAGGGGAAACAGATGATCCTGGAAAAAATATACCGAAGGCAGTAAAATCGGTGTTTTGGCGTATTATTTTATTTTATATTTTAGCTATTGCTGCTATAGGGATGTTAATTCCATTCACAGATGAACGCTTATTATCGGAGGATATCGCTGTATCTCCATTTACTCTCGTGTTTGATCGTTTAGGTATTGCTTTTGCTGCCTCCTTAATGAATGCCATTATTTTAACGGCTATGCTATCAGCAGGTAATTCTGGACTGTATGCATCTTCACGTATGCTATGGCAATTAGCAGTGGATGGTCATGCTCCTAAATTCTTTGCAAAGCTAAGTCGTCGAGGTATTCCGATTTATGCATTGATCGCAACATTAGCTGTAGGCTGTGTAGCGTTTTTAGCATCATTCTTTGGTGATGGGGTTGTTTATATCTGGCTATTAAATGCCTCTGGGATGTCAGGTTTTATTGCTTGGCTAGGTATTGCATTTAGTCATTATCGTTTCCGTCGTGCTTTCGAGGCACAGGGCTTAGATCCAAAGCTATTACCGTATAAAGCAAAGCTATACCCATTCGGTCCACTATTCGCCTTTACTATTTGTATGATTGTTGTAATTGGACAGAATTACACAGCGTTTATCGGAGGTACAATCGATTGGTATGGTATCCTTGTTTCCTATATTGGTATTCCACTGTTCCTATTGCTATGGCTAGGGTACAAAATTAAACATAAAACAAAAATGCTTCCTCTTAAAGATTGTGATTTAAAAGTGGAAAATTAAATAGAAGAGCTGTTCTATAAACCGCTGTATAATGGTTGATGGAACAGCTTTTTTTATATAGAGACCTTTAAAATTATTACTAAATTAATATCATATATATGGTAGTATACTATAGATATGGAAGTGTGATTTTTGACTTTCTAGTAGAGAGAGGTGCATGAAAATGCAAAAACATATTTTACTAGTGGAAGATGATGAGGCTATTCGCGAAATGGTAGCGAATTTTTTATTATTGGAAGGCTTCGAAGTCACCACTGCCAATAATGGTGAAGAGGCATTGCAATATTGTTTAAATCAAACCTTTGATTTAGTCATCCTAGATATTATGATTCCTAAGCTTAATGGATTAGAAGTTTTAAAAGTCATTCGAGAACAGGCAGCACTTCCTATCATCATTATGTCCGCAAAGGATAGTGATGTAGATAAAGCGCTTGGCTTGGGATTAGGGGCAGACGATTATATTGCTAAGCCATTTTCTATGCTGGAATTCTCTGCTCGCGTAAAGGCCGTTATTAGAAGAGCTACAAAATACGCTGGCCAAACAGATCACAAACAAGATGTAGTAGTCATAGGCGATTTAAAGATAGATATTGTTAATTTTTCAATAAATAAAAGTGGACAAGAAGTGAAGCTAACATCAAAGGAATTTGCCATCTTAAAGCTATTTGTAACAAACCGTAACCGAGTTTTTACCAAAGAGCAAATTTATCAGCTAATATGGAAAGATGCATATTACGGTGATGAAAATATTATTAATGTACATATTCGAAGGCTACGCGAAAAAATTGAAGATGATCCATCCACCCCCCAGTATATTAAGACGCTGTGGGGAATTGGCTATAAGTTTGAAGGATAACAAATATGATAATCATTCTATTAATCATAATTGTGGTGCTTATAGGAATAGTTATTTTTCAATGGAAAACAAAAAAAGAACAAAATCAGACGATCCAATATATGAATGAAAAACTCCAAGGCATTGTTCAAGAAAAAAGTAACGAAAAGATTTTGGTAACTACAAGCAACTCACAAATTCAACAGTTACTTATTTCGATAAACGCTTGGCTGGACCATCACCAAAAAGTTCAGGCGACACATCGCAAAATGGAAGATTCCATGAAAAAAATGCTGGCGAATATTTCACATGATTTAAAAACGCCCTTAACGGTTGTGTTAGGCTATATTGAAATGCTTCAGCTTCAAGGCTCAGCTAGTGAAGGGGAACGTCAAAGACTATTAGCGGGCGTACATGCTAAAACACTAGAAGTATTAAAAATTATCCATACATTTTTCGATCTTGCCAAATTAGAGGCAGGGGACACAGATTATCCAATCACTAAAATCAATGTCTGTGAAATTAGCCGTAAAAATATATTATCATTTTACGATATGGTCACGTCGATGGGACTGAATATTACTATTACAATCCCTGAAACACCTATGTATGCCCTTGGCAATGAAGAAGCGTTAGATAGGGTTCTCAACAATCTTTTATCCAATGCTCTTGCCTATGGGGCGGATGGTAATGTAATTGGCTTAACCGTAAGAAATGATGAAACGACTATTTATATAGATGTATGGGATTGTGGTAAAGGAATCGATGAATACCATATTGATAGTGTTTTTGAGAGAATGTACACGCTAGAGGACTCTCGCAATAAATCCTTCCAGGGGAGTGGCTTAGGTTTAACGATTACAAAGCGATTAGTGGAAATGATGGACGGTTCCATCCAGTTATCAAGTATCCCCTATAAAAAGACCATTTTTACCATTGCATTAAAACGAATGATGTATTGAAATCACAGCTTGTGGAGCTTTTATTGTGCTTTACAGGCTTTTCTTATGCTCTTAAGAAATTTGTAAGAATCCAGTAATAAATTAGAGAGTTTCATTTTTTATAATGATAATAGCCACATTTGAGGGAGAGATTGACATGACATACATTGTGAAAACAAACCAGCTTACGAAAGTGTACGAAGGAAAAGAAGTGGTTTCTGCTGTCAATATGAACGTGAAGAAGGGAGAGATTTATGGCTTTTTAGGCCCTAACGGAGCGGGTAAAACGACAGTTATGAAGATGCTAACGAATCTGACGAAGCCAACAAGTGGAGATGTTGAAATATTTGGTGAGAGGTTGACCGATCGATCGTATGAACTATTAAAAAGAATGGGAACGATTATTGAATATCCTATTTTCTATGAAAAATTAACGGCTAGAGAAACGTTAGAACTACATTGCGAATATATGGGCTATTACAATAAGCAGGAAATTGCTCATGTCCTTAACCTTGTAAAATTGACAAATACAGAGGAGAAGAGGGTAAAAGATTTCTCATTAGGGATGAAACAGAGACTAGGTATTGCACGCGCTATTATTACAAAGCCAGAGCTCCTTATTTTAGATGAGCCAATTAATGGACTAGACCCTATTGGGATTAAAGAATTGAGAGAGCTTTTCAAAATGCTCTGTACGGAGTATGGCATTACAATCATTATCTCTAGTCATATATTAGGGGAAATTGAACAATTGGCCGATACAATTGGTGTCATCAAGGAAGGTAGACTCATTACTGAAGTAACGATGGATACGATTAATCGTAATCAAGCCGACTATATTGAAGTGATCGTAAACGATGGCAAAAAAGCAGCCTTTATTTTAGAAAGTAAATTAAAAATGGCTAATTTCAAACTAATGGATGATAATTCTATACGAATTTATGATTTGACAGTATCTCAAAAAGTTCTAACAAAAACATTGATTGAACATGACATTGAAATAGAGGAGATTAGCAAGAAAACAAGCACATTAGAGGATTACTTCCTTAAGCTAATAAATGGAGGGATTGTTCATGCTTAATTTAATGCGTTTAGAAATGAAAAAATATCATTTAGGCTCCTATGTTAAAAGTGCTTTGTTTGCTAACTTTATTATTTTAGGATTTATGTTTATGATTTTATTTATTTCTAAAGTAGAAGGGGAAGTTGGTATTGAAAATTATGAAATGGCTTTAAGTGTCATTGATTCATTTGTCAGAGCGGTATTTATTATTTTTGCAGCTACATTAATAGCTAAGCTGATCATCGGAGAATATAAGTTTAAAACAATCACATTGGCCTTTATGTATCCTATAAGCCGAAAGAAATTAATCGCTGCTAAGCTTGCGATTGTCATGCTGTTTACCTTTAGTGTAATCATCGTTTCCAATGTCTTGATTACAACCATCTTTTGCATCGTAAGCGATAAATTTGATTTAATTCCTGATATATTATCTAATACTTTAATCATGCAACATATACCATCTGTACTCATGAATGCAATTGCTGCCTCAGGGATGGCCTTAATTCCGTTGTATTTCGGTATGAGAAAATACTCTATTCCAGCAACAATTATTTCTTCTATTCTAATCGTATCAGTGACTTCATCCAATACAGGTAACTTCACATTAAATGACATCATTATTATTCCAATCTCGTTAGCAATTATAGGTATTAGTATTGCCTATCTAGCTATCCGCAATATTGAGAAGGTTGATGTTTAATGAAAGAGCCAGGTACTCATAAGTTTTGTTGATATCGAACGATGATGATAGCAATTCGATCGTTTGTTACACTCACATAGTTGGTCTTGTAAAATAGGTAACTAAACTTATTAAATATAGAAATAAATTAACGTAAAGCAATAAAAATAAGTAATTAGATTCCCATAATAGAAATTTAATTAAAATAGAAAAAGAGATGGCCAATAAAATAGTAAATAAAAGATTTCCTTTTTTGGCATGATGGCATTGTATAACTATTAATACAATAATAAGTATAGGTATATAAAATTGTATGGAAAAACCTCCTATATTAAAAATGATAAAAAAGGAAATATATGTTTTATCAATCTTATATTTATTTAAAGGTGATTTCAATGAGGAAATTAAGAATTGCAACCATTGTTGCTTTATTATCAACGTAACTTCTGCACTGCTTTAGCTAACCTACTAGAGCATCGGATCATGTATGATCCAATGGTAGTAAATTTGTTTATAATTGTCACCTTTAGATTATCAACAAAAAGGCATCGAGATTTTTCTTCTCGATGCCTTTTGTTAGTCTATTAATTCACTATTTTACCCAAATATTGTTTCACCTAGTAAGTAAATATTTAATGCCACAACGATGACAACTACAAACCATCCTAAAATAGTAGTAATACGGTGGTTCACTAAGCCACCCATAATGTCTCGTTTGCTTGTAAACATAACGAGAGGGACGAGGGCAAATGCAATACCGAAAGATAACACAACCTGACTAAGAACGAGCGCATGGGTTGCGTTTACACCGGATGCAATAATCGCTAAAGGAGGCACCATTGTAATGGCTCTCCGTAAATAAAGTGGTATTTTTCGTTGAATGAAGCCTTGCATTACTACGTCACCTGCTAATGTCCCTACAGAGGAGCTAGCTAGCCCTGCAATTAGTAAACCAAGACCAAAGGAAATGGCAGCCATTGGGCCGAGAGCATCCTTTAGGCCGTTATAGGCAACATCTAAATCCTCTACTACAATCCCCTGTGTGTGAAATACTGCTGCCGCGATAATGAGCATACTCATATTGATGGCTCCAGCAATGATCATTGCGATGATAATATCAATAAATTCAAAACGGAAAATTCTTCTTTTTTCTTCTTCATTACGACCGATAATACGACTTTGTGTTAAAGAAGAATGTAAGTAAATAGCATGGGGCATGACGGTCGCACCTAAAATACCTGTTGCTAATAGTAATGAGTCCACCCCTTCAAATTGAGGCGTAAACATACCAAACGCTACTTCGCCCCATTCTGGCTGTGCTAAAAATGTTTGGAAGGCAAATGCTAATACGACAATTAAAACCATGCCAGAAATGCCTGCCTCGAAGGCTCTGAACCCTCTTCTTTGAAGCTCTAGAATAGCAAATGATCCGACTGCTGTAATGATAGCTGCTGGAAGCATAGGGATATTAAATAACAAATAAAGCCCTAATGCGGCCCCGATAAATTCAGCAAGGTCGGTAGCAATAATGACTAATTCAGCCTGAATCCAAAGAAATATAGATGTCTTTTTAGAAAAATGTTCACGTGCCACCTCAGGTAAATTTTTTCCTGTCGCAATACCAAGCTTGGCAGATAAGGATTGGATGAGCACCGCCATTAAATTAGAAAAGGCTATTACCCAAAGGAGTAAGTAACCATATTGAGAGCCAGCTGTAATATTTGTGGCAAAATTGCCAGGGTCAATATAGGCGACCGCTGCAATGAATGCAGGCCCAAGAAAAGGTAAAAACCGTCGCCAACCTTTTATATCTCCATCTAAAACCGCCTCAGCAGACGATTTTGTGACTTGTTTGTATACCATATTTGTTCCCTCATTTCAAAAAGTATCGTTCGTGAAATAAAGTTTCCTAGAGGAAAATGAGATAATAGTATTCTAACGCTAGGATTAGAAAAAGGGAAGCGCTTTGCTTAAAATTTTAAAAAAATAAGTATGCACATTTCTCATCAATTTCTAATTAGACTTTCCTTACCTGTATCGTTTACGATGAAAGAAAAGGTGAAGGACTGATTCGACATGAGCAATCGAATTTTAATTATAGAAGATGAGGAAAATATTGCGAGAGTGCTCCAGTTAGAGCTTCAGTTTGAAGGCTATGAAGCGGTGATGGCCCATACAGGAGCAGATGGTTTATTGCAATATCGTGAGCAGCAATGGGATTTAATCTTACTGGATATTATGTTACCCGAAATGAGTGGCATAGATGTGCTAAAGCGTATTCGCGCAACAGAATCACAGACCCCAGTTATTATGCTGACTGCTAAAAGTGAGGTGGAGGATAAGGTAAAGGGATTGGATTTGGGAGCTAATGATTATGTGACAAAGCCCTTTGAAATTGAAGAATTACTGGCCCGTATCCGTAATGCTCTACGGTTTTCTCAAAAGGCTAGTCCAACAAAGGTTGGTGTGTCGTTTGGACAGTTATCGATCAATGAGCAGACAAGAGAAGTTATTTATTATGGTAAGGAGATCCAACTGACTCCTAGAGAATACGATTTATTGCTATATCTAATGAAGCATCCTAAGCAGGTGCTCACAAGGGAACAAATATTAGAGACTGTATGGGGCTTTGATTACTACGGAGATACAAATGTTGTGGATGTCTATATTCGCTATGTGCGCCAAAAGCTTGAAATCGCTAATGTAACACCCATTATTCAAACAGTTCGCGGTGTAGGTTATGTGCTGAAGGAAAATAAATCATGAAGCTAAAAACAAAAATTCATCTACTTACCACTTTATTAATGCTAGTAATTTTAGTGGCAACTAATAGTGGAATTTACTTTTTGTACGAGAAATTTGCCTATAATACGGAATATAGTCAACTTCATACACGAGCGAATGATTTAAGCTCAACATTAAGTCAGTTAAATGCACAAACCAACCTACAGCAAGTATTAAGAGCATATATGCCAGCTGGTGGTGCTATCTATGTTTATGATGGAGAAAATTTGAAGACGAAGGTTCAGGCCACTCTAGACATGCCAGATGTTACTTCCATTACCTATACAATGCCTACTATTTGGATTGATGGGACAATTGTGGACATCACCTTACAGCAATCAATGGAGGAAGTAGAAAGTACACTGGATTTATTAAAGGCTATTTTGATCGTTGTGTCCATTATTGCCACCATTCCAATCTTTTTAGCGAGCTTGGCACTCGGTCGCCTAATTTTGTTACCACTAGAACGCTTAAATGCGACAATGCGCAAAAGTGCATTGACGGGGAAATATGAAAAAATGGACATCCCAGCTAAAGGTGGGGATGAATTAGCAAAAATTAATCGAACGTTCAATATGATGATGGTGAAGCTTGAACAGCACTATCAAAAGCAACAGGAATTCGTTTCAAATGCTTCTCACGAATTAAAGACGCCCATTACTGTCATCGAAAGCTATGCAAAGTTGCTCTTACGAAGAGGCCTTGACAATCGTGAAGTAGCGCAGGAATCGCTGCAGGCTATTGCAAATGAATCTTCTCGTATGCATGAAATGGTATTGCAATTATTAGAGCTAGCCAAAAATAATGAGCATATGGATATTCATATTGAACAGCTAGAGCTGGCTCCCTTCCTTAATAAAGTGGCTGCGCAAATGCAGCAGGCATACCATCGGAATTTTATAGTCGATGCAGAAGCACCACAATTTATGGACAGTGATGAAAAAATTTTGAAGCAATTACTCTTTATTTTGCTTGATAATGCTAGGAAATATAGTGAGGATGATGTTCATATTTCCACAGCTGAAACTACTACGCATGTACGAATGACGATTCAGGATTTTGGCGTCGGTATTCCTGCAGAGCATGTTCCACATTTGTTTGAGCGTTTTTACCGTGTCACAGAGGATCGTAATCGTAAAACAGGCGGTTCTGGCTTAGGGCTTGCGATTGCACATGAACTTGCGGGACAATTGGGCATCACCATAGATGTGGAAAGTACAGTTGGAGAAGGTTCAAGTTTTACCTTGTGTATACCAAAGGAGGGGCAGCAATGAAAAAGTGGGCTTTAATACTTATTGTGATTGTCCTTCTTTGTAGCGGAGTGCTTTGGTTTATTCAAAATCGCTATTTTCAAAAGGAGCCTCTCAGTGAAGAGGAGGCCATACGCCATATCGAAGCTATTTATAAAGGTCAAGTTTCAGAAGTAAAAAAGCGTGGAAATTCATTTGAAATTCAATTTACACGTGAGAATTTGAAATATACAGCCATGCTTGATGCTACAACACAGCAGGTTTCTGATCTAACGTTACAAAAAGGGCAAAGTAAATTATTGTTAACGGAAAATCAAATAAGAAAAATGGTGAAAGAAAAATATGGTGAGGTAGAAAACGTCATGCTCACGGAAACTATTTATACCGCACGTGTTGAAAAGGAACATAAGCAAAAAGATATAACGGTAGATGGCTATTCGGGTGAAGTGTTATCTGAAAAAGATGTAGAACCACTAAATCAGCCTGAAAAACCCCATATTATTACCGAACAGCAAGCCGTTGATATAGCGCTGCAACAATTAACTGGGAAAGTGGATTCTGTAGATTTTGAAGATACGGCGGAGGGCGGTTATTATTTAGTTGAAATTGAAACAGAGCATGAAGAAGCCACGTTCCAAATTCATGCTGTATCTGGAAGGGTCCTTTCTGTTTCATGGGACGATTAAACGAGTTTTCTCATGAAATTCTAATGTTCCTCTTATAGTTCTATCATCTTTGCTTGGTAAGCTAAAAGCAGATAAAACAAAGGAGAGATGAACATGAAAAAAATAATTATGATTCCCGCATTAGTGGTGACTCTTGGTGTTGGAGCGGCAATTGGTTCAACAACTTTATTATCAGGAAGTGCACAAGAAAAAAAGATTCTATCCATGCAAGAAATCGAAAAGAAAGCATTAGCAGTAGTGGATGGGACAGTAGCAGATATTGAACTAGATCAAAATCGCTACCGCTCTGTTTATGAGGTAGAGGTGCATGCTGATAAAGAAGAGTATGATTTAAAATTCGATGCCTATACTGGAAAATTACTTAAGCAGAAGAAAGAGCGTCAAGATGACGATGATAATGAATGGGTTAACGCTAATACTGCTACTAACCTTATAAGTAAAGAAAAGGCTATTGAAGCGGCTCTAACAAAAGCAAAGGGTACAGTCACAAAAATTAAATTAGATGATGGTATTTATGAAATCGAGTTAAAAAATGGGCAATATGAATATGATGTTGATGTTGATTCGATTACAGGAGAAATTGTTGATTTTGAACAAGATATGGAAGACTAATAATAGTTGTTGCCTTAAAAGTAGAGCATACTTTTAAGGTTTTTTTGTTGTAAAATGCCTTTAAATTAGGTATTCGCGGATAAATTAATTTCTACCATGGATATTAACAATGTATTTCAAAAAGTCTATGTATTTCACTTGTAAAAAATAAAAATTTTCTTCTTTACTTTTTTAATCGCCAGGCGTAATATGACATCATTATTAAAGTTTCAAATTTCTAAATCGCTGAAGCAAACTAGACGCGGGGGACCCATTTTAGACGGAGTGCATAAGCATTCCTTGGGGTGAATCTCTTCTTTTGAAGGGTAGGGCTACTCAGGCCCGAATCCGACAGCTAACCTCGTAAGCGTTAAGAGCAGAAAAGTTGGAGCTTGGCAGACAGATGAGCGTCTACAAGTCTTATTTAGTGATGACTTGTAGGCGTTTTTTGATCTCATTTAGGAAGGCGAAACACAATCTAAGAAACTAGAAGGTGTTTATTGATGAAATCCTCATTTAAACGTTATGTAATCGGCAAACCATTAAGATCCGATGCGTTAGGGGAGCAAAAACTTAGTAAAACAAAGGCATTGGCCATATTATCGTCCGATGCTTTGTCTTCCGTAGCTTATGGACCGGAACAAATTTTAATTGTCCTGATGACTGTGGGAACATTAGCATTTTGGTATTCTTTACCGATTGCGGCAGGGGTTGTTGTCCTATTGGTGGCACTGACTTTATCATATCGTCAGGTTATATTCGCCTATCCACACGGGGGCGGCGCTTATGTAGTATCTATGGAAAATTTAGGTGTGAACGCGGGTCTTGTAGCAGGTGGCTCATTGCTCGTTGATTATATTTTAACGGTAGCGGTAAGTGTATCAGCAGGGACAGATGCCATTACATCGGCATTTCCAAGTCTGCATCCATACAATGTGCCAATTGCTATTATCTTTGTGATTTTTTTAACGGTCTTGAACTTACGTGGTGTAACAGAGTCCGCCTCTGTTTTGGCATACCCTGTCTACCTGTTTGTAGTCGTTATGTTAGTGTTGATTGGGATGGGGCTCTATAATGTTGCAACAGGTCAGGTGCCAGCAGAGCTGCATCCAAAGATAGGTACACCCGTCGCAGGGATTAGTTTATTTATATTATTAAAGGCATTTGCGTCAGGGAGCTCAGCCTTAACAGGGGTAGAAGCTATATCGAATGCGATCCCTAATTTTAGAAATCCAGCTCCTAATAATGCTGCTAAAACATTGTTAGCAATGGGCGGAATCTTAGCGGTTTTATTTATCGGTATTGTTAGTTTAGCTTATTTTTACGGAATTGCGCCAACTTCGGAAGCGACAGTCGTTTCCCAACTAGCAGAAGCAAGTGTTGGTCGAAATTTCTTTTATTATATAGTACAGGGTACAACAGCGATGATTTTGGTACTTGCAGCAAATACAGGCTATTCAGCATTTCCTCTACTTGCTGTCAATTTATCAAAAGACGGTTTTATTCCAAGAATATTTCAAATGCGTGGGGATCGCCTAGGGTATTCTAATGGCATTATGATGCTAGGACTAGCAGCCATTGTTTTAATCATCTTATTTGATGGGGCAACAGAGCATTTGATTCCACTCTATGCTGTTGGGGTATTTATTCCGTTTACATTAGCACAAACGGGAATGATGCGAAAATGGTGGCGCGAAAAACCTACTGGCTGGATGACAAAATTTACGATTAACACAATTGGTGCAGCCATTTCGTTTATTGTAGCGATGATGTTTTTTGTAACGAAGTTGCCTCAGGTATGGCCAGTGTTTGTATTTTTACCAATTATCATTTTTGTATTTCATCGGATCAAGCTTCATTATCAAGCCGTTGGGGAACAGCTGAGATTGAGTAAAGAGGAAGTCGCTACTATTGAAGGAAATGTATTCATCGTACCAGTAGCTGGTATAACGAAGGTGGTTGAAAATTCCCTTCATTATGCGAAATCACTAAAGGTTGATAAAATTATTGCCTTTTATGTGGCTTTCGATCAAGCGGATGCAAAAGCCTTCGAAGAAAAATGGCAGGCTTGGCAACCAGATATTCGACTAGTAACCTATTATTCAGCATATCGTAGCATCACACAGCCATTGATCAAATTTATAGATAAAGTGGACCATCAATGTGCGAAAACAGGTCATAAAGTAACGGTTGTCATCCCTCAATTTTTACCTAAAAAAGGCTGGCATCATATGCTTCACAATCAATCTAGCTTATTAATACGTACAACATTGTTATTTCACAGAAATGTCGTGATTATGACAGTACCCTTTCATTTATCAAAATAATGCTAGCATGCTAGAAAATTGTCTGTTATAATCAGTACGTTGATTGAAAACACGAACGTTTACAATTAAAAAGTCGCAGAATACCATTAAATTCCGAAAAATTAAACGTTTTTCAGTAGGAGAAATAGGCTTCTACCGAATAAAGTGTTAAATTGGGTATTCTGATAGATTCATACAATTTTACTCATATAATAGCGAGAATATGGCTTGCAAGTTTCTACCGATTTACCGTAAATAAATCGACTATGGGTAGCAATGCTTTTAGAGAACTTCTTTCATGATGTTTTCTATTCCTTTCGACGTTTTAACGCTGAATGCTTTGCTCCACTCGTAGCTGAATGGGACCAAGGTGTTCAGCTTTTTTTATTAATATTTAAGAAAGAAGGATATGACAGAAATGAAGTTATTACACGACAAAATTATGCAAGAGGGTAAAGTTCTATCATCTTCAGTATTAAAAGTAGATTCATTTTTAAACCATCAAATTGACCCATTGTTAATGAAGGAAATTGGTCATGAATTCGCAAACCGATTTGCTGACCAAGTAATTACAAAGATTTTAACAATAGAATCTTCAGGCATCGCTCCTTCTGTCATGTTAGGGCTAGAAATCGGTGCACCGGTAGTGTTCGCTCGTAAACGTAAATCATTAACACTTTCAGATAACCTTTACACATCAAAAGTACATTCATTTACTAAAAATGAAACAAATGATATCTCTGTATCACGTAATTTTTTAAGTGAAGACGACAATATTTTAATTGTTGACGATTTCTTAGCAAACGGAGAAGCTGTAAAGGGTTTACTTGATATTGCAGCTCAAGCAGGTGCTAATGTTGTAGGAGTTGGCATTGTTATTGAAAAAGGCTTCCAAGATGGGGGAAAATTATTACGTGAGCAAGGTGTTCGCGTGGAATCATTAGCGATTGTAGATTCTCTTGAAGATGGCAAAGTGACATTTGCTACGGAGGCTCGCGCGTAATGAATACCTTTAAATCAACGACGCTAGCAATTCAACATTTACTTGCGATGTATGCTGGAGCCATCCTAGTGCCACTTATTATTGGAGGGGCAATTGGCTTTAATTCAACACAAATGACGTATTTAGTGGCGATTGATATTATGATGTGCGGGATCGCAACACTTTTACAAGTTTACTCAGGTAAATTTATTGGTATTGGCTTACCTGTAGTACTTGGTTGTACATTTACAGCGGTAAGTCCAATTATTGCTATAGGTACAAACCCAGAGCAAGGTATCACAGATATTTATGGTTCCATTATTGCATCTGGTTTGATTGTCGTGATTATTGCGGGCTTCTTCGGGAAGCTAGTGAAATTTTTCCCACCAGTAGTAACAGGATCTGTCGTTTCTATTATCGGTATTTCTTTACTGCCAGTAGCTTTAAATAATATGGCAGGTGGACAAGGGGCAGAGGATTTTGCATCCGGCTCAAATATTGCATTAGCATTTATTACACTAGTCATTATTTTAATCGTCTATCGTTTTTCTACAGGCTTCATCCGTGCTATTTCCATTCTAGTTGGGTTAGTAGCTGGTACAATTTTAGGGGCATTCATGGGCAAGGTTAATTTCGACCCAGTAGCAGAAGCGGATGTATTCCATATGGTACAACCATTCTACTTTGGAATGCCAACATTTGATGTAACGGCTATTATTACAATGACGCTTGTAGCAATGGTATCTTTAGTTGAATCATCTGGTGTTTATTTTGCACTAAGTGATATATGTAATAAAAAATTAGATTCAAAAGATTTGGCTCGTGGTTATCGCTCAGAAGGTCTTGCATCTGTAATCGGTGGAATTTTCAATGCCTTTCCGTACACTACATTCTCACAAAACGTGGGTCTAACGCGTATGTCAGGTGTTAAGGACCGTAAAGTCATTTACATCACAGGTGGTTTACTAGTAGCACTTGGCTTCCTACCGAAAATCGCAGCATTAACAACGATTATTCCAACATCCGTACTAGGTGCGGCAATGTTAGCGATGTTCGGTATGGTGATTACACAGGGTATGGGTATGCTTGTACCAGTTATGAACGAGTCAGCAGAAAACGCGATGATTGCTGCGATTGCAGTAAGTTTAGGGGTCGGTGTATCAGTCGTTCCTGGCATTTTTGATGCACTACCAGAAAAAGTGTCTATTTTAACATCTAACGGAATCGTCTGTGGTTCAGTCACAGCGATTATCCTTAATATTTTATTCAACATGATTGGGCCGAAGCATAAAAAAGACCCGATGCATGGAGAAGCATAAAGAGATCATTCAATAGCATGTATCAGAATTCAAACATATAAAGAACAATGTCACCTACTTTTATCTATTGATTTAGATTGGAGGAGGTGGCATTTTTTTATGCGAAAAAAGGGCAGAAAATGTTCGAAAAAAACATTAGGTAGTAATAAGCAAGTTTCTTGTTTATTATGTGTCTGATCAATGTATGATTAGAAACTTGGTAAAAATACTTCTTTGACCAATTAAGAGGGAAATGGTTGAAAGGAGAAGAATAGTATAAATCATAAGAGGTGAAAACATATGGATAATCTGCTACAACATTTCCGAAGTGTTGGCGTACATTACCTAAAAAGTGATAGTGTAATGATGCTAGAGATTTTAGAGGATAGACTTGATTTTGCCGCTGAGATAGATGTGTTAATAAATGAGCTTTTAGATAACTTACAGAGTGGTTTAGAAAAAGTTAGGTTTGAATGTCCGAAAGTTCTTTTAGATAGCTTGAATTGTACAAGAACTAAAATGGAAATTGTTGATAAAAGAATAGCATTTAAGAGATCTTTACTGACACCATTAACTATTTCAGAACTAGATTATGAAATATGGTCATGCTCTGAGAAAAAGTCTATCTTTTTTTTATCTGAAGTGATGAGTACAAGTGTTATAGATGCAGAGAAATTTCTGACGGAAATGAGGACGGAACTCCCATCACAAGTCAACAATATGTATACAGTATATATTGTTAACGGTGAACCTGTTGGTGTAGTTTTCCCTCATATAGAACCAAATACAAATAATGAAGGTCGTATGTTTTGGATTGGTATTCATCCTAATTTTATGGGGACAGGATTAGGTAAGGACTTACATTTAATAGGCCTATATAGATTGAAAAATGAATTTAAAGCTATGTCTTATTTAGGGATGACCCGAGTTGACAATATTCCAATGAGAAATATAATGCTTTCAAACGGATGCATTCAAAGTAATTCTGTAATTTCTTTACAATATTCTATTTAAGGATTGGCTATTTTCATTTATCAATAAGGCTTTTTAGTGAGGAATTCTTAATGAAGTAACGAATGTTTGTGGAGATGATATAAAAGCTATCACATTTACATAAAAGGTAAAAATTTCTAAAAAATGTTCGGCTGTAGAACGTTTTTTAATATGTCCCTTTATCAAGAGATCCGCAAGAAAAAATATGATTGTCTTGCATAAAAGCTTTTTACTATTCAACTGGTATGGGTATGTTAACGAAAGAAGGTATTCACATTTAAAACTAGAATTTAAATTCATAACTAATTGGTAGGAGGGAGATCTTTATGAAAGTAAAGGGATTGGGAGGAGTCTTTTGGAGGACTAAAAATCTAGAAGAAATTAAACAGTGGTATAGCAAAGTTCTAAACATGGAAATTGAAAGTTGGAATGGTACCATGATTACACCACAGTCAGGCAATGAAACGATCTTTTCCTTTTTCTCTGAGCATGACAGCTATTTTCCAACAGATCAGCAAGTGATGCTAAACTTTCAAGTGGAAAATCTAGAAGACAGTATCAAACATCTTGAAAAAATAGGTGTGCCCCTTGCAATGGACAAGATGATTCATGAGTTTGGAAAATTTATTTGGATTGAAGATCCAGAAGGAAGACGTATCGAGCTTTGGGAAAAATAAATCAAAGGAATTAATTTGAAAATGACCGCAATATGTTAACTTCGTTTAAATAGTGGGGAAATAGCTTGTTGTTTTCCTTTAAAGTCGTTGGAATAATCGAACGGCTTTTTTTAGTACACAGCTTGTTTTAGGCGTGAATGTTTAGAATTGAGTGGCGAGGGAATTTATAAATAAGGTATTTTTAATAGAATGTAATTCTCTATTTCAACATACACTTATATAACTACTCTTAGAAAGGTCTAGTATAAATGCAAAGTATCGTTTTGATTTTAATACTTCAATTAGTATATGTACCCTTTTTAACTTTACGTACAATATTTTTGGTGAAAAATATTACTTTCCTTGCTGCCATATTCGGTATGCTAGAGATGCTCGTGTATGTATTTGGCCTTTCGCTTGTTTTTAGCGGGAAACAAAGTATGTTAGCTATGGTCGTTTATGCAATTGGTTTTGGCTTAGGTATTTTTTTAGGAGCCAAAATTGAACGGAAGCTGGCGATTGGCTATGTTTATGCAACCATTAATACTCAAAATAAAAATGAAGAGCTTGTGAGGTTTCTCCGTAATGAGGGATTTGCTGTTACGATTTATGTTGGTGAGGGGCGAGATAGTAATCGCTATAAATATGAAATTTTAACAAAGAGAAATCGAGAGGCAGAACTCTTTCATATAGTAGAGCAATTTGAACCGAATGCATTTATAATTTCCTACGAGCCAAAGTCATTTAAAGGCGGTTTTTTACTAGCTCGTATGAAGGCTAGGCAAAAATAATAGGACCTTAGCTACTAGCTGAGGTCCTTTTCGTTGCTATTTAAACTTTGCATCCATCCAGTTTTTAAAGAGGTGATAATCTGAGTAGACTGTATCTTTGTAGTTCATAGACTGTAAAATTACTTGTTCAACAAATACATGTCGATCTTTCCCAATCGTTTTTAGTATCTCATCCTCACTATGATAGGTGAAAACAGGAGAATAATCGATATCCGCTCGTGCATGTATTTTAGCGGCAATTTGTCCCATAATCGAGGTTGTTGTATAGTAATCGTCGACATTTTTATAGTTTTTAGGCTTTACTTTCTTTTTATAAGGGGAACGCTCTCGAATGTAAAATTCCTGCTCATTCATGGTGATATAGTGTAAATGAGGGTCCTCTAAATGGTGCATAGCTTTTTGTGTCCCAACTACTCTCGCACCTTGATGCTCATAATGCTTCCAAAATTCATGATTGTAAGGAAGGAAATAGGCAGGGATCGCTGTACGGACCTCTTTCATTTCTAATACTAAATCGTCTACTCCCGATGCATCTTTTTTGTCTTCCACTAAAATATAGTAACGTTTTAATCCGATTGAAGCAGTACCTGAGCCATGCTTGTAAGCAATGTCCTTAATCTTGTAAGCAGGAAGTGCACTCGAAATTGCATTATATTCCTCGGCAGTAACGGGCTTAATTTCATCATTGCTAATAAATAGGCGTTGCCCGTCTTCATCGACATAGGAAATATCCTGTAAAAACTGGGAGCGTTGACGTTTCTCTAGCTTTTTCAATAATTTTTTGGCGGGTCCTTTTGTGTTGTCTTTCGTAAATACGAGCGTTAGAGGATCATCCTGTTTACGCTGAAATCGTTTAAGCTGATCTATATAGCTATTGAGCAGATGTTGAATGGCCGTTTCCTGAGCAGCCTTATGTATGCCTTGTTCTTCTAAATAAAGCGCAATACTTACACTCATACGAACAATATCATATAAATAAGAACCAACATAACCCTCATCAAAATCATTGACATCAAAGACAATCGTGCCGTCTTCATTTTGAAAGGCACCGAAGTTATCCATATGCATGTCTCCTTGAATCCAAGTCGGTTTGAGAGTAGGCGTATGGAAAATGGAGGAAGTTTTTGTCATGTCAAAATAAAATAGATAAGCACTTCCTCGGAAAAAGCGGAATGGACTTTCAAGCATTTTCTGATACTTCTCCAAACGCTGTGCCTCAGTTAACTTCATTCGTTGAGCATCAAACTCCTCAAAGATGGTATTTAATAGCTCCCTTCTTAAAAAAACTCTTGTATGTTTCACCTGTTCCAATAATGCATGCTTCATCTAAAAACCCCCTTTAGGTTACATGTATATACGAAAAATAAAGGAATAGGTTTCGAAGAAATTTATCAAAAGGGCTCGATAAAAATGGCTTAGGATCTAGGGTTATTTCGTAACATGTTCAATCACCTATTTTCATACTATAAGACATGCTCAGTTACGGAGGGGGGTTATATGTATTTTTTGACGAAAAGCCTTGTCATTATAGTAGGGAGTATTTCTTTGTCGTTAGGAATTAACTTATTCTTAACGCCCTATGAAATATTAGATGGGGGAGTAGTAGGATTAGCGCTGATTTTACATTATTTATATAAGTTAAAGATTGGTCTAATGATTATTATCATTAGTATCCCTATTTTTATTATTGCCTGGTTTAAATATAGAGCTTATTTTTACAATAGTATTCATGGCTTAATTACCTCTTCCTTGACTATAGACTTGTTAAAGCCAGTCAGAAATCTCGTTCATATAGATGCTCTTTACAGTGCTATACTTGGGGGGATTCTCGTAGGCTTTGGAATCGGCTTAATGCTTCGTTTTCAGACAAGCACAGGAGGGACAGACCTCATTGCGCAATTTATTAGTGATAAAACAAGTATTAATGTAGGGATATTAATATTTTTCATTGATTCTATCGTTATTGTTGTGGGCGGCTTCCTGTTATCCTCCACTACTTTTTTATTGTCTATTATTACGGTTCTAGTAGTAGGCATAACGACGAGCATCATTACGAGTCGTGCTTCATAACATTCGTTTACTCCTGAGCGTGTCGCATAAAAAAATAGCTCCAGTAAGAGACTGAAACTATTTTGGCGTTTGATTGTCGAGTGTTTTCATAAGCTTCTTTTTAGGATGTGCTGGTTTGACCTCTGCAATGAGTATGGCGAGTAATATAAGAACAGCTCCTACAACCATACGGCTCGTTAAAATTTCGTGCAGGAAGATAACCGATAAGATCATGCCGAAAAAAGATTCCGTTGATAGAATAATCGCAGCCTTTGTAGCAGTTGTATATTGATTCGCCACATTTTGAAAAAGGTAAGCAATCGTTGTTGAAAAAATTCCTAAGTAAATAATCGAATAAATAGCTTCTTTTTCTAGTGACGTAGGGATTTCTCCTTGGCTAATGACCACAAGAATACCTATAAAGGAAGCGGTAAGAAATTGAATGATAGTTAGTGCAATGGCATCTTCCTTTTGAACAAAAAGATTTGTACAAAATATATCAAAGGCAAAAGCAACGGCACAAGCTAACGAAAGGGCATCACCAATATTCATCGTCAATGAACCTTGTAACGATAAAAAGCCAATTCCAATAATGGCTATTAAGGACCCAATAATTTCATACCCATCAATACGACGCTTATAAACCGCATAGGCGATTAACGGAACAATAACGACATTAACTGCGGTTAAAAAGGCATTTTTCGATGGTGTTGTATATTGAAGTCCAACCGTTTGAAGAGCAAATGCTATATACAATATGGTACCTAATAAAGCACCTTTCCATATGACCGATTTTGACGCTTTTTTTAATCGGGGACCAAATAAAACAGTTAATATAATTGAAGCTAATAAAAATCTACCAGCCATAACTTGATAAGCCGTTAAATATTCTAAGGCAATGGCTGTTATAACAAACCCACTGCCCCAAACAATGGCTGTAACGAGTAGCATGCCATCCGCTATGTAAGTTTTCATGAAATTCTTCCTCCTAACTTCAATTAGGATAGCATAAGAGAGAAGAAAATAATTTGATTTTATTTCTAAATATTCAGGCGTTTTTTTGTACTTATTCCAAAGCGATTATTCATCACTCAATTTGCTATGTAATAAGTACAATTTAACGGCTGCAGCTAGACGCTCATAAAATACATAGTCATTATCTATAGGTACTACTAACTGACGGATTTTTGCCATACGATAGCGGACGGTATTGGGATGACAATAATGGTCAACAGCTACTTCTTTAATGTTTCCTTTTTTTGTAATATAGGTTTTGGCCGTTTCCAATAAATCTGGATCTGCCTTATCATCGAGTAAAGGCGCTAAAAAGGAAGTAACATAATCCATCGCAAATGTAGGATTTTTACGATACAGCTCTATTAATAAACGATCTGATGCAAGGGACTTATAATGGCAGCTTAGTACCTTATCAATTTCAGCAAAAACACTAGCAAAAAAGGCTTCTCGTAAAGCAGTAGAGATGCCTGTTTGTGTGTCGTACCAATTGCTATAGCCAAAGGTGAATGCTTCGGTAGGGATAGCACTTAATGTTAGCCATTCATGTATAAACCTCTCAGCCTGAAACTGCTGAGATGGGTGAGTGATAATTATAAAATGACTTTGCTTATAGGAACAAAGTAAACCAGATTTTAATAAAGGCTCCATTGATAAAAAGTTCTGTTGCCAATCACTTTGAGATAAACCCCTTCCCCGTAGATTAGCGACAAATACATACTTGTCAAAGGGTCTATCAATTTGCTGTAATATCGACTTCAGCTGCTCCTCTGCAAGATCCTCCTCCATTAATCTTCGTACAATTGTTTCTAAAAAGAACGAGTAATCCTGTGTTTTAGCATAAGCCATCGTTTCTAAAATGATTTTTTCAAAAAACTCATCTCCACCAAATCGAAGGATAGGAAAATTACGTTCTTCCGCATAAGTTAAAACCTCTTTAGGTAAATCTTTATAAATAACAGGCTTATAGGCTAAGGCACTTGCTCCAAGCTCGATCAAGCTTTTGACGGCATTTAATAAATACTCAGGCTTTTGCTTTGCAAATAATAAGCTACTTAACACAACACTGTTAGGAGTGAATATTGTATCTCGCACATGATGTATATCTGGGGAGAATTCAAAGTCGAGTATTTCTACGTTGTGAACAGCTTTATGCAAACCGCTGTGACCAGCAATAACGGTAAATTCTTTTGTAATGGGTAATTGTAAAAAGTTCTCTACATTCATGAATGGATCATTGCCTTTCTTGTAGTAAGCTATTATCTTCTATTATAAAAGTACGTCTTAATAAAAAACCATTAGTTTGAAAAGATTATACATACAATAAAAAAATCTGCTCCTGGTGAGCAGATTTTTCAACGTTATTTATCGATTAAATAGTAGAAAAAATATTAGGCTTTCTATTTCTTAATGGGTTTGTTTGTTCGATAGCATACCCAACATTTAAAATTCTACCTTCTTTAAAGGCAGGACCAATAATTTGGAGACCTATTGGTAAATTTCCTTTAAAGCCGCAAGGAACTGAAAGGGCAGGTAAGCCTGTTAAGTTACTTGGACCTGTAAAACGAATAATATTATCAATCAAATCTACTTTTTTGCCATTTAGCTCAGCGAAATCATCACCAATGGTATTTGCCACTACAGGTAGAGTAGGGGTAATAAGCACATCTACTTGATTAAAAATTTCGTTAAACTCCTGCTTAATTTGACGACGTACTTGCTGTGCCTGTAAGTAATCAACTGCAGAAGGTAGTTCCCCTAGTTCAAATAATAACCGGATATCGTCTCCGAAATCTTGAGGTCTCTTTTGTAAATCAGAATGGTGTATAGCTGCTGCCTCAGAAAGGGATGTTACAAGCTCTGCCCATTCTGCATATTGTAAGGATGGAATTCGCACTATTTCCACTTTAGCACCTTGATCTACTAAACTTTGAATGCTCGCTCGAACAGCCTTTTCTATGTCAGCATCTACGTCTTTAAAGAAGTATTCTTCATTAATGCCGATGACTAAATCCTTACTATTACCTGAAATTTGCTGCACATAATTGTCAGTAGGTACGTCTATGCAAGTAGGGTCTCGATGATCAAAACCAGAAATGACTTCCAGCAAGCCTGCTGCATCCTTTACTGTCTTTGTCATTGGGCCGATATGGTCTAAGCTCCAAGCAAGTGGGTAACAGCCATATTTACTTACACGACCATGTGTAGGCTTTAAGCCAACGATACCACAGGCAGAAGAAGGGATTCGAATCGAGCCTGCGGTATCCGTTCCTAGTGAGGCGACACTTGCGCCTGCTGCAACAGCGGCACCAGAGCCACCACTAGAACCACCTGGAATTTTATCTAAATCCCAAGGGTTGCGAACGGGTCCGTAATGAGGGTTATTATTAGTAATTCCCCAAGCATATTCATGCATGCTTAATTTTCCAGTGAAAATAACACCAGCGTCACGAAGTTTCTCTACTACTGTTGCATCATAATTAGAAACGAAGTCCTTATGAATTTTGGAGGACATCGTTGTATTTTTATCTTTAAAATATAAGTTATCCTTTAGGGCCATCGGAATTCCGTGATACATTCCTTTATATTGCCCTTGGAGAATCTCTTTTTCTATTTCATTTGCTTGAGACAAGGCTTCTTCTTGATAAAAGGCCATATAGGCATTAATCTTAGGCTGGCTTTCCTCAGCAAAATCTAGAATAGCCTTTGTAAGCTCCACGGGAGATAAAGCCTTCGATTGTAGTAAAGGCGCCAGTTCTTCAACGGATTTTAAATGTAAATCAGTTGTCAATGTGATCACCTCCAGGAATGCTACGTACAGCGATATCTGCGTCATCAATCGCAATACCTTCTAGATGGCTACGAAGTGACTGCATACCTTCCCAGCGTGCTTTTAATAGTTCAAGGTGTTCAGGCTTCGGTGTAATTCCTTTGTTCTCCAATAATTGTTGAATAGACAAGCTCATTAACTAGATCCTCCCTTGAATAGTTTTATTATCTAAATAGGTTTCCCCATAAAGACCAATATCGTCAATCACAAATAATTATAATAGGTAAGATAATCCTATTATTACAATCATACACTAACAATAGTTTATATCAAATAAATAATTCTAAATAGAAAGAATATTATGAAATTAAAACTATTTAATAGATATGAATACAAGCTTACTACTTGGAAAGGGATACCCTGAATTCTAGTGCTAGAGCTTGCTCTTTTTACATGCGATTCACAGTCTATTTACAATTGAAGCGTACAATGAACCATAATAACCAATTAAAGAGGTGCAAGCATGGAGTCAGCTGTGGAACAAAATATAAAAACTAATAATGTTTTTTCTTTATTAAAATATTTATACGGGCAACATCAACAAAATACGTTATATATGAAACGTTTAAAAGCATTGAAGCAAATTATTCAACAAGGTTCTTTACATACATACTTTCAGCCTATTGTGGATTTACAGACAGCACAAACAATTGGATTTGAAGCTTTAAACCGTCCAATATCCTCGGAATTGTTTACAAGTGTCGACCAGTTTTATGAGTTTGTAGGACAAACAGATTGTGTATTTTTATTTGAATGTTTTTGTAGAAATCTTTCTTTACAACGTTTCAAGGAACGTATGCACAATGATTTGATGGATAAAAACCTTTTAGTGTTTCTTAATATACATCCGAATGTATTATTAGATAAAAAATATCATAGTGGGGAAACGCTACAATTATTAAAGGAACTCGGCATTAAGCCACAACAAGTAGTTTTTGAATTAACGGAGCGTAGTGCTGTTATAGATTTTGTTGAGTTTGAACGTGTATTATCACATTATAGATCGCAGGGCTATCGTATTGCGGTAGACGATGTTGGCTCAGGCTACAATAGCTTGAAAACACTTATTTATTTAAAGCCAGAATTTATTAAACTAGACCGTTCATTAATTCAAAGTATTGATCAGATTAGTGAGCAGCAGCAGCTTGTTACATTGCTAATGAAATATGCCGAGCAGGCCAAAACTAAAATTATTGCTGAGGGAATTGAGAGACAGGAAGAGCTTGAGTATCTACATCGTATCGGTATTCACTATGCGCAAGGTTATGCGATAGGAAAGCCCGCAAAGGAAATACATTTAGGAAAAATAAGGGTGGGTGACCATGAAGATTGGGGAAGTCATTGAAAAGGTTCCATGTATTGATGAATATGTGAAAAATAAAGAAGTAGATGTACTTTTTACGAGTAATCCTTCATTACGTAGTGTTGTGGTAGTTCGTGATGAAAAACCTATTGGGCATATTACACGTACACATTTCTATCAAAAAATAGGTACTCAATATGGCTATCATTTATTTATGGGACGGCAAAATCAATTAATCATTAAAGAGAATCCTTTAATTGTAGATCGGAATATACCGATTACTGAGGTTAGTACTCAAGCAATGTCTAGACCTCCGGAGGATTTATATGATGATGTGATTGTCACTAAAAAAGACCTATATTATGGAATGGTTAGTATAAGGGAGCTTCTGTTAAAGCTCGTCGATACACAGGTGGCCATTGCTAGCTTTTTGAATCCACTAAGTAGTTTACCAGGTAATAAATTAATCAATGAAAAGCTTGAGGAAGCCTTAAAACTTCCACAATATAGTTTAATATATTTCGATTTAGATCATTTTAAATCCTATAATGACACCTATGGCTTTAATAAAGGCGATAAAATCCTACTATATTTAACAGATATACTTAAAAGACATATATGTGAGGTAGATGATTTTTTAGGGCATATTGGTGGCGATGACTTTGTAGCGATTTTGCCCTATTATGATGCTGCTTCGATTTGCCAAAGAATTATTGATGATTTTGATGCTAATATTTTGAGTTTTTATGAATTAGAGGATCTTGAATATGTGCAGGTAGCCAATAGAATTGGAAAACTGGAGCCATTAACATGCACTACTTTATCCGTTGCAGTTATTACGAATAAATTTCAATATTTTGGCTCCGTAGAACAATTATCTAATGCGGTGACACACGTGAAAAAACAGTGTAAAAAAATTACTGGAAGCTGTTATTTGATTAATACACAAGAAACCTACTTCGTTCATTAAACGATGTAGGTTTTTGTTAATGTTGGGGGATTTTGGGGTATTAATTTTGTAATCACAGGGATCGTAACCCATTAAAGTGATGATGTTGTCACCAATTGAAGCATGGGAGACTAAAATATTTTAAAGAAGTCTCTTTAAAATGATCGTTTTACGTTTTGAGGGCATAATGAATAGCGACAAATCGTTTTTATTTTATGAAATTATTAATCTTAATAAAACATACTTGAATTATAGGGATTATAGGTATATAATTCGATTACATTATTATAAAACACCTTAGGAGGCATTCCATTGTCGAATTTACAAATCATTCTTAACGTAGCAGTTCTGCTTGTGTTCGTTGGAATTTTATATGTGATGAATAAAAAACACGTCAAGTTTTCGAATCGTGTTTTTGCAGGTCTAGGTTTAGGGATTTTGCTTGGTCTTGGACTTCATTTTATCTACGGTATTGATTCTGAAGTTTTAGCTAAAACAACATCTTGGTACAATATTATAGGTACTGGGTATGTTAAATTATTACAAATGGTAGCGATGCCATTAGTATTTATATCTATTCTCATTGCCTTTACAAAAATGAAAATTGGTAAAAATTTTGGGAAAATGGCTGCTCTTATTTTAGCTATTTTAATTGGTACGACAGCTGTTTCGGCAGCAGTAGGTATTCTTTCTGCAACAGTATTTGATTTAGATGCAACACACATTTTACAAGGTGAAGCGGAGACAGCACGTGGCCAATACCTTGAGGAAAAAACGACTGGCTTAGCAGCACCTGATTTACCAACACAAATTGTTGAGTTATTCCCAGCCAATCCATTCTTGGATTTAACAGGAGCTCGTTCAACTTCAACAATTGCTGTCGTAATTTTCTCAGCATTCCTTGGCTTTGCTTATTTACGTGTAGCACGTAAAGATGAAGGAACAGCAGCAACAATTAAAAAAGGGTTAGATGCTATTTATGCCCTTGTCATGGGTGTTGTAACAATTATTTTACGTTTAACACCGTACGGAATTTTAGCTATTATGGCTCGTACTGTCGCAACATCTGATTTCGGTGCCATCTATAATTTAGGTAAGTTTGTGATTGCCTCTTATGCAGCTTTAATAATTGTATTTTTAGTACACTTGTTAATCTTGACATTAAGCGGATTAAACCCAATTACGTATGTGAAAAAGTCTGCGGAAACATTATTATTCGCCTTTACTTCACGTTCAAGTGCGGGTACTTTACCGATGAATATTAAAACGCAAACAGGTCGTCTTGGGGTATCTGAAGGTATCGCCAATTTCTCAGGTTCATTTGGTTTATCAATTGGTCAAAATGGCTGTGCTGGTGTATATCCTGCCATGCTAGCAATTATGATCGCACCTACAGTCGGTATTAATCCACTTGATCCTGTGTTCATTATTACAGTTATTGCAGTAGTAGCAGTTAGCTCATTTGGTGTAGCAGGTGTTGGTGGTGGTGCAACATTTGCAGCGATCCTTGTATTATCAGCTCTTGATTTACCAGTTGCCCTTGCAGGTGTATTAATCTCAGTTGAGCCTTTAATTGATATGGGACGTACAGCTTTAAATGTAAGTGGTTCAATGACAGCTGGTGTTACAACAGCACGTGTTACGAAAGAATTGGATACAGAAATGTATAATAATAAAGAGTTAGGTGCTCAAGTAGCAGACCTATAAGATAGAAGAACCCCCTTTAAAGGTGAAACTTTAAAGGGGGTTGTTTTTATATGATCTTTACATAAAAATCTTTACCATTGATTATTTCAGTAATTTCAATATTAAAGTTTTCTTTATAGTACTCAAAAATATTGTAGGCTAAACCGGAGTGTCCATTTAAATATGTTCCTTTTTTAATCTCCTTACGAGGGTTATGAAAATCAAAATATAAGCGGGAATCCCTACTCATAGTCCTTAAAATGGCTAGAAATTCTTGTTCTTCGATATGAATGCCACGCGTATAGCTACACTCTCGGCGATACGTATCATGAGCAATATTTATCGGAGAAGCTTCAAAAATTACTTCGATTTGTTTCTTCAAATGTGACAGCTCCTTTCGAAATGTGATCAAAAAGTTAGCTACAGACAACCTAATTCATAATACTAGTATATAATTGTCGGAAAATTATAGCAATTAATATCTACCAATCTTGTTGCTGTATTTCCTCTGCTATAATTTGTAAATCATAGGCATTGATTGTCAAAAGTGAATAGTCATGAGACTCCATAAATTTTTCTGCCAGACGTTTGATATATTTTGGAGAGCCTTCATTTTCTTCATCATAAATTAATAATAGACCATCTGTATTTTGAATAATAAATTTATCCTTCTCAATAAATTGCCAAGGAGCCTCGTACGGTTTTTTCGTAATGCTTGTGACGAAATCTGCTCGGGCAATTATGGTTTGATATTTTTCCTTTTTATGGTCCTGCCAATTTTTCTCTTGTTCTAAAAAGGGTGTGATAACTGCATATTTTAAATGAGGAAATTCCTTTTTTAGCGTCCATACAACTTCAGCACTCCAAGATTCTACACCTTGTTGGCCGCTAATAATCACCCATTCGAGCCCTTCATCAAGTAGAAGACGTAGACGGTTTTCCAATGCCTTTTTAATGATACTAATCCCATGATGTTTATCGTTAAAAATACCAAGTTCATGTGGCTTATAGCCTGTAATCATTATACGCGTTAACAAGAAAATGCCCCCTAAGCTGTATGGTTGTAGTAATAGTATACAGTAGGGGGCAAGGAAAACGAATGCCGATATTATCGATTAAAATGCAATAGTGTTAAAATTACTGCTACAGCCGCACAAATACCTAAAAACCACCACGAGTCTGTAAAGTCTTCTTTAGAGTCACTATTCATATGAAATAATTCCTTTCGTATATAGTAGTTTGTAGGAGTCTTACTTCACCTGACCGGTCCACGACCAATTCGTCCATACACGTAAGACTGTTTCAAATGGGCCACGTTTAAATTTCTTTAAATAGGCAAGGCTGAGGACACATTGTAGGCTGTAAACAACGATACCGAATAAAATACCGCCAAAGACACCTAACTTGCCATATAATCCGAGACCATAACCGTAAAAAACAGTTGTACAAATAATAGTTTGTAGTAAATAATTGGTTAAAGATAATTTTCCCACGCTCTCGAATGCAGGAGCAAGGAGTTGTACAGGGCGTGTTTTATAGAGTAAAGCTGCAAGGCTGACATAGCCAAGTGCTAATAGTTGCGATCCGCCCATCAATAAGATGGAAGAAAAATCACTTTCTATAAAACTTACACTTTTACATGCGAGTCCTATAGGAACTAGGAGTGCCCCTAGCTTATACCACTTTACTTCCTCGTCCATTTTCGTAAAGGCTTGCTTTTTAGCGAGTGCCATACCGAAGAGGAATAGGGGAGCATAAAACATTGGCGCAAAAATTAATACAATAAAGATGAAGGAAGGGTCTTCCATTCCAGGTACTTCTGCATTTGCTCGGAAATCAAAAATTTCTAAGTAGCTTCCATTAGCATAGACATCATTTGCTTGTTCAATGTAAGTATCTAATTCCTTTTGTTCCTTTTTAGTTACCTCCATAGAATCGTATGTTAAAGCCGTTGTAAGAACAAATAGAATACCCGCCCATATAAACAAAGTTTTGGGTTTACGATTAATAAAGGGAATTAAAAATAAAGTCATACAGCCATAAGAAAAAAGAATATCGCCTTCCCATAAAAAAATGGAATGGAGTAAACCGAGGGCAATTAAACCAGTTGCCCGACGTAATACAGACCAGCGGCTTTTATTTTTTTTTCTTCGAATGGATTCAATTAATTTAATAAGCGAGAAGCCGAATAAAATAGTGAAGATTGGCATAAAGGAGCCTTCAATCACAATCTTTACAAAATATAAAGCTCCATTATCTAAGGTAGAAAGATTTTTTAATTCATCTTTGCCATACATCCCAAATTGGAATATCAGCAAATTCGCCATTAAGATGCCAAATAAACTAAACCCACGCATTGTATCAATGAAAGTAATACGATTAGTTGTCATTGCGTTTTATCTCCTTAATTGGTTATCTTATACATAGAATAGTTGAGGAAGCTTATGGTGAAATAATGACTACCTTAAAGTAATCTTAAAAGTAGGTGAGGATATGCAGAAAGCATCCATATTAGTATTAGAGGATGAACGCGCGATAGCTGAAATGATTGATATCATTTTAAGAAAAGAAGGAATGACAAGTATTACAGTATGTAACACGATAGAAGCAGCGAAATCCGAGATTTATGCTAAAACATTTGATTTTTATCTTTTAGATATTATGCTGCCAGATGGTAGTGGATTAGAAGTGGCTCATATTATTCGGGAAAAAAGCGATGCTCCTATTTTTTATTTAACAGCTAAAAGCAGTGACGCCGATAAACTTCGGGGTTTTATGAATGGTGCAGATGATTATATTACAAAACCATTTAACCCACTGGAACTTGTTGCAAGGGTGAAGGTACAGCTAGCACGTTATATGAAGAAAAAGCAAGTCACAGAAAATCATCTTTTTACATGTAGCCGTTTTACATTCGATATTGATGCTGCAGAAATCACTGTGGATGGCGTAAGGGAAATCATTAGTGGCCGTTTGTTTCATTTATTGAAATATTTATGTGATAATGCGGGGCAAGTTTTATCTAAGGAACAAATTTACGAGCGTGTATGGGGAGATTGTTTATTTGATGATAATACAGTAATGGTACATATTCGAAAACTGCGAGAAAAAATTGAAAAGAATCCTGGAAAGCCTACCTGTATTATAACGGTCAGAGGTATTGGCTATAAGCTTGTTGGGGATGTTTCTCCATGAAGCCAGCAGGGAAATTAACGCTTCGTTTTGTATCTTATTTCATCATATTTTATTTATTAATTATTTCAGGCTTTATTATGAGCTTGGTATTTTTTGCGATCTTTATTAATGATCGTGTAGGAGACAACATTCATGTCATGAGCTCCTTTGAAATTGAGGATGATGCTGTCGTCGAAAAAGGAGAATCCATTAAAATTGCCGATTATTTAGTAAAACGTGCTGAGGAAAATGCAGGACAACTTTACTTATTTGATCAGTCGATGACCATTGTAGATTATACAGGGGAAAGATGTGAACTATGTGGAATGCCTGATAGCGAAATTTTTGCATTAAAGCAGCCGGGTATGCATACATGGGAACTCCCAAAATATTATTTGTTATTTCTACCTATTTCTCCTGTTCAGCCACTATTTGAGGAGGCTCTTGATAATTGGTTAGCCACAGGAGCGATTTCAGAAGTGACACTACAGCGTTTAAAGGAACATAAAGCTAGTGTTGAAATTTATGATACGGAATGGAACCGAACAGACATTGTAGGAAAGCGTTACGAAGAGCTGAAGAAGCCGCAACTGGTTGAGGAGAAATACGATATTTTTGAGCATGAGGAACTTAAGCAAAGCACGACCTTAGCGGATGATTCCACATTTGTTGTCCGCATGCCGAATCCATCCTATAAACCGTTCGAAGAGCCTTTCAATAAGGCAATGATTTTATTTGTTTCTATTTTCTTTGGTGGGCATATTATTTTATTACTGGGCGTTATCTTTTTATCGATAAGTATTTCGCGACAATTTGTACGACCACTTGTTTATGTCATATCACGTATTGAGCGACTTACCCAATTTGATTACAGTGATATAAGTGATAAGAAAATCCATCATAAGAAAACAGGGAAATTGAAACGGAAATTTAAATTATTTCAGCCTGTAGAGGAGTCCCTAAACCATTTATCTGAGCGGCTTGATTCAAATGAAAGGCAAATTAAGCAATCAGAGCAGTTACGTGAGGAGTGGATTACAGGCTTATCGCATGATTTAAAAACGCCTTTAAGTTCTATTTATGGCTATTCCACAATGCTTGCCTCGGAGGATTATGAGTGGACAAAGGAAGAGATGCGTATTTTTGCACAAACGATGCAGGAAAAGGCAACGTATATGGATGCGCTTATACAAGATTTAACGTATACGTATCAGTTGAAAAATAAAGCTATACAGCTGGATAAGGTATTACTGCCTTTGACAACATGGTTAACACAATTTGCAGATGAACAGGTAAGCGTAAAGGTTTATGGTGATGTGATGCTGCAAGCAGATGAACTTTTACTCAAGCGGATTATGGATAATTTAATAACCAATGCAAAGAAATATACACCTGTAGGCACGAAGGTGATGGTGGAAGCGCAACATACTGGTAAAGAAGTGATGCTAACTATTGCTGACCATGGTCCTGGCATTCCTCAGGAAGAGCTCGATAACCTATTCGAACGTTATTATCGTGGAACTAACACTACAGATGATACAGCAGGGACAGGGTTAGGACTAGCCATTACGAAACAGCTCATTGATCTCCACAATGGCACCATAAGTGTACGTTCAGATCGTGCCGGTACGGTATTTATTTTAAAATTTCAATGTCATTAAAAAGAGGTATCAAAATTCACTTTGATACCTCTTTTATTATTGTCTATTTTTATTGCACCGCTCAGCTGGGCGCTCAATTTTTACATAACGCCATAGGCTATTAGCGATATCGCGGGCTTCTGCGACATGTTCTGTTCCAACGAATGCTTTACGGAAAGGTGTAAGAAGTGATTCGATAATAAAGAGCTTTGGATTTTCGCGTTGAAGCTCTTCTAATAAGAATTCCGCATACTCCAAGCCTTCCACTGTTTCATTGTTCGTTAATCCTTTGGCAAAGCCATGTAATTGATCAATGACCATATCTTTTGTAACGGTTTTATAATTCACTACATTTTGAATTGTATTGATCATTTCAACGCTAACGATGATTTCTTTCGATTCAAGCATCGTTGGTATAATAACGCTAATATTGCGCAATGCTACACGTACAATGGCTTCTCGATTGATATATTTATTATAATCAGCAATAAAAACTGCGCGCAATGTGAGGTTAATCATTCCAAGTGTTTGCACAGCACATTCATAGCTTATTGGGCTAATTTCTTCACCAAAGACTTGAACAAGTCGATTAGCTAACCATTCTAATTCCTGTAGGTGGTAGTTAATAATAATTTTTTTCAGTTCTTTATCTCTTGAATGGAAGATTGATTCAAAAATTTGAATTAAATTATGTTCACGATTGACGTACATGAGAACAGCGACTTGCTGCGTTAATACTTCTAAATCTGTAGGATCTTTCCCGTAAATAAGTTCATGTCGACGATTACTTGCTTCCTCACGTCCTTCATCTAAAATTGCGATTAAGCATTCGTTCTTCGAAGAAAAATGATTGTAAAACGTCCCCTTTGAAATTTTAGCATCATGGATAATGTCGTTAATCGATGTATCTAAAAATCCTTTTTCAATAAAAAGTGCGCGTGCAGCTGTAATAATCTGTCTTTTTCTTTTGTTCATGACCTCACCTTTTTTAAAATATTATACTCTTATTCTACACTAAAAACGCTGATATATCAACGTTTATAAAAAATATAAACTTATTTGTTGAAAAAAGTAGACTACGAGTATAAAATAAGTTTTATCGAAAAACACAAGAAAGAATTGAGGGATATAAATGAATAGTGAGCAGACAATGAAGAAGCCCCCTTATGGCATGATAGCTATATTATTTGTGGGTGCTTTTGTTGCTTTTCTTAACAACACATTGTTGAATGTGGCACTACCAACAATCATGAAAGATTTTGGGATCACATATTCAAAAGTACAATGGCTCGCAACAGGTTATATGCTAGTAAGCGGTATTTTAGTTCCTGCTTCAGCATTTTTTGTGACACGCTTTAAAAATAGACATTTATTTATTGCGGCAATGTCCATCTTTACTATTGGTACAATTATGGCAGGCTTCGCTCCTAATTTTGACATGCTATTAGCAGGTCGTATGGTGCAAGCAGCCGGAGCATCTAGTATGTCACCATTGTTAATGAATGTTATGTTAACTAGCTTCCCGAAAGAGAAGCGTGGGGCAGCAATGGGGATCTTCGGTTTAGTTATGATTATGGCTCCAGCAATTGGACCGACATTATCAGGTTATATTGTTGAGCACCATGATTGGCGTATGCTTTTCCAAATGATTATTCCATTTGCGATTATTAGTTTATTATTTGGTGTTTGGAAATTAAGAAACGTGATGGAGACACGTGAAGTCCACTTAGATTTCCTATCAGTACTTTTATCAACAGTTGCATTCGGCGGTATTTTATACGGCTTCAGTACAGCAGGAGATAAAGGCTGGTCAAGTCCTTGGGTATATGGCACAATTTCAATTGGCTTTATTGCCTTAATTATTTTCATCATTAAACAATTAAAAATGGATCAACCATTATTGGAATTACGTATTTATAAATACCCAATGTTTGCATTAGGGTCTGTTATCTCTGTTATTGTTTCGATGGCAATGTTCTCAGGGATGATTTTAACACCGGCTTACGTACAATCTATTCGCGGTATTGAACCATTTGAAGCTGGCTTAATGATGCTTCCAGGAGCGCTTGTAATGGGGATTATGTCACCAATTACTGGTAAGCTTTTCGATAAGTTTGGTCCACGTATATTGGCCATTATCGGATTAACGATTACAACAATCGCTACATTCGGTTTAACAAAATTAGAAATTGATTCAAGCTATACATTTATCGTATCGATGTATACAATTCGTATGTTCGGTATGTCGATGGTAATGATGCCTATTATGACAAACGGTTTAAACCAATTACCACAAATTATGAATCCACATGGTACAGCTATTAACAACACATTACAACAAGTATCAGGAGCAATTGGTAGTGCGATTTTAGTTACATTCATGAATAATCGTACAAAAGCCAAAGCTGAAGAATTAATTGTCGAGGCGAAAGCAAATGCGGCACAAGCAGGTGCAGCACCTACCGCAGAGCAAATGCAACAAATGCAAGATCAAATTATGCAAACTGCTTTATTAGATGGGATTACACACTCATTCTTAATTGCAGCTGGTATAACAGTGATTGCAGTCGTGCTTGCATTCTTCTTAAAACGCGTAAAGGTTGAAAGCGCAGCAGCTTCAATGGATTTGAAAAAACCAACTAAATAATGGGAAAAACTCTCTATTAAGTAAGGAATTACTTGATGGGGAGTTTTTTTATGTGAAAAAAAATTTTAAGATTGGAGTAATTTTTTATCATTTTATTTTATATGATAATACTAATTTACAGAAAATTTAGATAGTTATAATTGTGGGGTGTTCATTTGGTAGATGCCTATATAAATGAATTAGTGCGGAAAAAGGAAATTCCAGGTGCAGTATTGATTGTTCAACAACATCATAAAAGAATTTTGTCTCGTAGTTACGGGGCTTTTACAGCGCAGGATGGCAGCAAACAACTCATTTTGAGCCATACATTATTCGATGTAGCGTCATTAACAAAAGTAGTGGCAACGCTACCAGCTACTTTACTGCTCTTGAGTCGACAGCAAATGACTGTGGACGATAAAGTTCAAACATATTTACCGAATTTTAAGTATGCCAATATAACCATTCAACATTTATTACAGCATAATTCAGGGTTACCAGCAGACTTAATGCCAGTAGTGAAGAGGCATCATCAACGCGACATCATGACAGAGATATTTTCCAGTAAAGTAGTGTTTCAGCCAGGCAAGCAAGTACTCTACAGTGATTTAGGTATGATTTTATTAGGGAAAGTAATTGAAAAAGTATCAGGAAGGTCACTTAGCCAATTCGTTGAACAGGAAATATTGAAGCCTTGGGGGATGAAGCATACTCGCTTTCAATTACCGGACCATCAACAGGCACTAGCGGCATCCACAGAAATGGTGGATGGAAAATTTGTTCAAGGAATTGTCCATGATGAAAAGTCCCTGCTGTTGGAAGGTGTGGCTGGTAGTGCTGGTCTATTTTCATGTGCGGAAGATTTAGCGAAGTTTGCAGAAATATGGTTAGGTTTTACACAACAAGATGTTCTTCCATATGAGTGGCTAGAACTTGCTCATACGAAGACATTTCGGAATAGGGGGCTTGGTTTTGAAGTATGGAACGGAGACTACTCATCATCTTGTTTTGCTAGGAGGTGGAGTAAGGGGTCATTTGGTCATTCAGGCTTTACAGGCACAAGTATTTGGATGGACCCTGTTGAAAAGGCCTTTGTTATTTTCCTGACGAATGCAGTTCATTATGGAAGGAATACAAATATGAGAAGTATTCGGGAAAAGCTTCATACGTTGATCTATGAAAAATTACTTATATGAAGGGTGGATTAGTTGATATGAAACAAAAGAGTAAATGGTTATGGCTGTTTCCATTATTAATCGTTGTAGCTTTAGTGGGGTGTACCTCAAAAGAGAAAACAACGGTTTCAACAACACCTGATAAGGAAGAAGGGGAGAAAACGGAAGAGATTTCTCTCACGATAGGAAGTTGGCGTACTGAAGATGTGGCAAAATATGAAAAAGTGATTGCTTTATTTAATGAACAACATCCCGAAATACACATTTCCTTTAATCCGACTAAAAATACAGAGTATAACACTGTTCTCAATACAGCACTACAGGCTGGGGAAGGACCAGATATTTTCCACTTACGACCTTATGCAGCAGGATTAAAGCTTGCTGAAGCAGGATATGTAGAGAAAATAAATGGCTTAAACGGTTTAGCTTCGTTTCCTGAAGAGGCATTACTAGCTTCACGTGATGAAGATGGAAATCAATATGGGGTACCGATCAATTTGAGCTCCACGCAATTTTTCTATAATAAAAAAATCTTCAAGGATAATAACCTCGAAATACCGACTACTTGGGAAGAGTTTATAGCATTAAATGATCAATTGCTTGAAAAGGGCATTACCCCGATAGCAATGGGTACTAAGGAAGGGTGGCTATTGTCATTACTGCACGGGATTGTTGGACCAGCGATTTACGAAGGGAATGATTTCTACCAAGCAGTGCTCGCTGGAGAAAAGGATTTTACAGATGCTCAATTTATAGAATCGATACAAGTAATGAATGATTTAAAGAAGTATTTTCCTGCAAATTCAGAAGGCTTAGGAATGGATGATATTCGTACTTTGTTTGCATTAGAGGACGCTGCTATGTTCCCGTTAGGTAGCTGGGAAATTCCTGTTGTATTAGAAATGAATCCAGATTTAGAGTTAGGGTATTTTCCTATTCCATCTAAAGGGGGTCAGAAAACAGTGACGACTTGGGTGGATGGCTCATTTGCTATTAATGCAAATTCGAAAAATATAGAGGCCGCCAAAGTATTTTTAGAGTTTTTAACAACAAAGGAATTTGGTGAGTTGTTTGTGAAGGAGTTTTCCATGATCAGTGCTATACCTGATATTACCTCTGACGATGCCCTATTAAATGAGATTAGTAAATCCACTGCAAATGAAGCGATACCATACATGTGGGTGACTAATTTTACAGGTGGGGACCCAACAACAAAAAGTTTACTTGAAAGTGAATTACAAGGTATGTATCTAGGTCAGGTAACGCCTGAAGAGGTCGCTGCAAAAGTACAAGACAATGCTAAAACTTGGTATACGCCATTTCAAAAATAAATAATGCTCCTACAAGGAATCTTCCTTTTTCAAAAATTTAAAGGGGGCTGTTCATCATGAGAGAACCTACAGCTTCACCGTTATCAAAAAGAAAATCATGGGCAGGGTGGTCTATCCACCTTTTCCCTATCCCTGCAATTATAATTTATGGAATGTTTGTGCTTTATCCAATTCTAGCGGCCTTATCCTATAGTTTTTTTGAATGGAAAGGGATGGCACGAGGGGACTTTATTGGCTTCCAAAACTTTGTGACGCTTTTCACAACAGAACCTTATGGCTCCATGTTTTGGAATGCCTTCAAACATAATGTTCTTTATTTTATTATGCAAATGGTGGTCATGAATGGTGTAGCTTTCTTTTTAGCATTTATTATCTACCAAAAAATTAAAGGTGCTGAGTTTTTCAAGGCAGCCTTTTTTCTCCCGCGAGTCTTATCTGTAATTGTCGTAGGTTTTTTATGGAAGCTTATTTTAAGCCCCAATTTCGGAACCTTAAATGTCCTTTTAGAGAAATTAGGTTTAGAGACGTTACAAAAGGCTTGGCTCGGTGATCCTGGAACAGCTTTGATTGCAATTATTTTAGTCAATTGTTGGTTTGGACTAGGATTTGGCGTCTTAATTTTTTTAGCTGGGTTTCAGGGCATCCCCAATGAATTAATTGAGGCTGCAAGACTAGACGGTGCAAAGGGCTTCACCTTATTACGTACGATTTATTTACCTTTAATGGTGCCATCGATAATGATCATGGGCATTTTAACATTTATTCAATCCTTTGAGGCATTTGAACTTGTTTATGCCATGCAAGGTTCGATGGGAGAGCCTTATTATTCTACAGATACATTAGCCGTGTTTTTCTATCGCTTAGCATTTGGTAGTTCTACAGCTTCTGGTGCGACAGCTATTGGCTTAGGGTCTGCGCTAGCGACAGTACTGTTCCTATTTATATTAATTTGTACAACGCTATTTTTACGCTTGGCCAATAAAAAAGACGTCCAAATGTAAGGGGGAAGTATATGAAGCAAGGGGCCATTTGGTTTCGACCATTCTATTATCTTGTTGTGTTTACAGTGGCGACAATCAGCTTATATCCTATATTGTTAATGATCTTGTCCTCCTTTAAGAAAAGTGTGGACATTTATAAGGATCCATTAGGCTTTCCATCTAGCTTTAGCTTAGATACTTACCGCACATTATTGTCTAAAATTCCATTTACCACATATTTTTTGAATAGCCTATTTGTCAGTGTTGTATCTGTTGTACTGATTGTTGTTGTTTGTTCATTGGCATCCTTTTATATTGCACGCTTTAAATTTTCTTGGAATCATGCCTTATTCTTCATTTTCTTATTAGGCATGATGATCCCAATAAAATTGGGGATTGTCCCTCTTTTCATTTTAATGCGTGATTTAGGACTAATTAATTCTTTATGGTCTTTAATTTTAATGAATACAGCGACAGGTATACCTTTATCCATACTCATACTAACAGGCTTTTTTAAAACGATGCCGTCTGAATTGGAAGAGGCTGCCCGTATGGATGGAGCAGGTAATCTAAGGGTCCTTTGGTATGTTGTTTTGCCATTAATGCGACCTGCACTAGGAACAGTCGTGATTATCAATTTTATCGCAGCATGGAATGATTTTTTCTTCCCGCTTATTTTTATTACGGAAAAGATGAAACGGACAATCCCGGTCGGAATGATGTCGCTGTTTGGGGAGCATTCGGCTGATTGGGGCTCACTATTTGCTGGACTGACATTAGCATCATTACCAATGATTCTATTATTCTTTATTGCTTCAAAGCAATTTATGGAGGGGCTGACGGCAGGTGCCATTAAATAAGCAATATATTATTGGAGTCGATGGTGGTGGAACGAAAACCCGTGCCATAATCGGTACAAAAGAAGGAAATATTCTCGCCTTTATGGATGGACACGGTACGAATATAAAATCAACTCCAGCCCATGAGGTAAGGCAACATATTGAACATTTACTGGAGAGTCTAGTGCAAAAAATAAGCGCTACAAAATACGATGTTTCAACGATTTTCTTATGCGTAGCAGGAGGGGATCGTCAGGAGGATATAAAACGCTGGAAGGCGTGGATAGCTCCTATGTTCCCTTCTACTTCCTGTAAAGTTACTGTCACCAATGATGCAGTCGCGGCACTTACTAGTGGGACGTTTACACAGGAAGGGTTAGTAGTTATAGCGGGAACGGGCTCAATTGTTTATGCGGTTCAACAAAATTCAATTAGTCGTATGGGGGGATGGGGTTATCTATTGGGAGATGAAGGAAGTGGCTACTATATTGGACAAGAGGCATTGCGTACCATTACTCGTCAATATGATGCTTATGGTTTAAATGAAGATGCCTTTTCTAAAGCCAATTTAGAGCATCTAGCACTAACAGATCCTACGGAAATTATTACACTAATTTATGAGCATTCGCAGCCACGCATATGTATTTCCTCTATTGCTAGGACGGTATTACTTTTAGCTACCCAAAATAATGAGATAGCGAAGAGGATTGTTGACCGTGCAGTTACCCATTTAGTTCAACTTCTCCAAATGATGTATAGAAAAGAACCACAGGTGAAAAAATTTCCAATTGTTACTTGTGGAGGATTATTCGAAAATCAATACTTTGTTCAATGCTTTCAAGCAAAATTGCAACAATCTACTATTGATAATCAAATTATTCAGCCTGAAGTACCACCTGCTATTGGTGCTTTTATAAATGGACTCTTTAGTGAAGGAATTCCAATGACAAAGGCTTTACAACAAACAGTAAAGGAAACTTGGATGAGTGTAAAAAAATCGAATGGAGTGATTTGATTTCGATGGAGCGAATGACAAAACTGACGACTGAGGATTATCATCCAGACACAACCAATTTGGATTTAATGTCCATTGCTGAAATTGTAAGGCTAATGCATGAAGAGGATCAAAAAATTCCACAGGCTATTGCCAAAGTATTACCTGAAATAGAACAGGCTATTATGGCTGTTGTACATGCGCTAAAAAATGGCGGTAGATTGTTTTATGTAGGGGCAGGGACAAGTGGGAGAATAGGGCTGTTAGATGCTGTTGAATGTCCACCCACATTTAGTACTTCGCCTAAACTAGTGCAAGCCATATTAGCGGGTGGCTCAGAGGCAGTAATGATCGCCATAGAAGGGGCAGAAGATGATTTATCTTTAGGTCGTCAAGAATTGGAGAACCAACGCTTAACAAATCTAGATATAGTCATTGGTATTGCGGCAAGTGGTAGAACGCCTTTTGTCAAAGGAGCTTTAAATTATGCTCAGCAAATGGGAGCCAAAACGATTAGCTTGGTCAGTAACGCTCGTTCCACCATTAGCGAAAATGTAGATATAGCTATTGAGGTTATTACTGGTCCAGAAATTCTAACTGGTTCCACTAGACTAAAGGCTGCAACCGCCCATAAACAAATACTCAATATGATTACAACCGCAACTATGGTCAAGCTTGGTAAAGTCTATAAAAATTTAATGGTGGATGTTCATGCTAGTAATTTTAAATTGCGAGAACGTGCCAAGCAAATTGTTTGTGAAGTGACAGGAGTATCGTATATTCAAGCTGAGCAAGTTTTAGAGCAAACCAATTATCAAGTAAAACTGGCTATTGTCATGTTACTAACAAATACAGTGTTAGAAGAAGCGACAGCATTACTCGCCCAATCCGAAGGGCATGTCCGTAGAGCAGTAGAATTACGTAAGCTTTGAAGAAAGAGGTGGATGGAACTGCTCCATTCACTTTTCCCTGAAGGCTACATACTAGAGGTGGGGATGGACGTATGGAAAAAATAAATGCCGGTTTAATTATGCTATCAGAAATGCGTGAGAAGCTGCCCCCTTCCGAGAAAAAGGTGGCGAGCTTTATTTTAGAGCATCCCACTCAGGCGATTAAAATGACCTCTGTAGAGTTGGGAGAGGCAAGTCAGACAAGCAGTGCAGCTGTTATACGATTATGCAAATCTCTGCATGTCAGCGGCGTTCAGGAATTAAAATTGCGTATTGCTGGTGATTTACAGCGTAATAACACCGACGACAGAGATATAGAGGCAAATGAGCCGTTACAATCAATTGTAGAGAAGGTGACCTTGCAAAGTAGTGAAATTTTGACACAAACGGCTAATTTAATAGATAAGGCTGAATTAGAACGTGCTGTATCAGCTTTAGCAAAGGCTAGAAGAATTATATTTTTTGGCGTAGGTGCTTCTGGAATTACTGCTATGGACGCAGATCAAAAGTTTTTAAGAATTAATAAGCATAGTAAAGTATTCATGGATTTACATTTAGGAGCTACAGCGGTCGTCAATGCACAGGAGGGGGATGTGGTAGTCGGGATATCCTTCTCTGGGGAAACGCACGAAGTGGCCAAAATCCTTGAAATAGCGGGCCAAACTCCTGCTACTACCATAAGTTTAACGCGTTACGGTAATTCATTAGTATCGAGTTTAGCCGATATTTGTTTATATGTGTCACCGAATGTCGAAGCGACCTTTAGAAGCGGTGCCACTTCCTCTCGTCTTGCCCAGCTTCTTGTCATTGATATTTTATTTATGGGAGTAGTGACCAGTGCCTATAATCAGACAATTGATTATTTAGATGAGACACGAACGGTTATTCAAGGACTGCATAAAAAAGTTGCTAAAAGAAAAATAAAGTAGAACGAAGACGATTTCTTAGCATCGTCTTCGTTTTTATTGCTCTGTCACAAATGGAGTGTTGATACAGCAGGATCAAAAAACTAAACATGGGAGAAAGATTACTAGCTCCAAGTAATTCAGTTACATCCACTGTAGTATCCAAAGGCAAAGCAATAGGGCCAGAAAAGATTTGTAGCAGCTCTTTCTAGTATTCATACAAAAAATAACACGGATATTAGCAAGTAGAGTTGCTAATGACCGTGTTATTTAAAATAGGCTAGACTTCTTTTTTGAATAGTTTTCCTGGCCAAAAGGCGTATTTGCCTAGAACCGTTGTAATGGCTGGTACAAGCAATGGTCGAACAATGAATGTATCCAGAAGGACACCGATTGCAGTGACGACACCGAATTGAACAAGTACTTGAATTGGTAATGTTGCCAGAACAGCGAAAGTCCCTGCTAAAATGAGACCAGCGGATGTTATGACACTTCCCGTACGGACAACTCCTTCTTCTACAGCTGTTAAATGATCCGTTGTTTTACGTTTTTTCCAAATCTCTGAAATCATAAAGATATTATAATCTTCGCCGAGCGCTACTAAGAACACGAATGCATACAACGGGATAGCTCCAGAAATGGCTTCTGCCCCCATGATATGATGTAAAATCAGCCAACCTGCCCCTAATGCTCCAAAGTAAGAGATGATCACGGTTGCTAATAAATAAACAGTGGCCGTAATGGAACGTAAATAAACAAATAATAATAATGCTATTAAAGCAATCATAGTTGGCATAATAACCGTTTCATCACGCTTAGTTATTTGTTGGGTATCATACTGACTAGCAGTTTCTCCACCGATCCAAACATGCTTATCAGCATTTTTAAGCCCACTTTGCTCCAGCATTTCGACAACTTCTGCCTTTAACTCAGGAATATGAGCCAATGATTCCTTTGCATAGGGGTTGGCATTTAAAGATAGCTCATATAACTGAATAGCGTTATTTTTTTCACCTATTTGCACATCTGCCACGCTATCAATATAAGAAATTGTTGAAAGCTGTTGCTGTAAATTAATTTCATTTTCCTCTGTATCAATCACTAATTGTACAGGTGCTAATTCTCCAGGCGAAAAATTCTCTTCTATTAAAGTGAAGCCTTCTCTTGACGGCATGTCTTTTGGGAAGGATGAAAGTAGATCAAACGTATATTGAATACGTGGAACGAATGCCGCTAATCCACCAAGTAAAATAACAGTTACAGTAATAACTATCCATGGCTTATGCGTAACGAAATGTCCGATTTTATGACTAATCTTATGTGACGGCTTATGTTGTTTCTTCCCTTTGCTAAGTGCCATTTCTTCTGTACGTGGAACAAATGGAAAGAAGGCTACACGACCAATGATAACAAGAATAGCAGGGAGGACAACGAGAGCTGCAATTCCCATTACAAGTACACCAAAGCTGAATGGTACTGCAAAGCGTTGGAATGCGCCGTAATGAGCAAGACTAAGGGTAGCTAGGCCAATGACCACCGTCAGGGCACTCATTAAAATAGCACCACCTGATTCTTTCACAGCGAGTTTCATTGCGACAGTTTTATCCTCAACATGGAAGAGAACTTCTCGGTATTTAGAAATCAGGAATAAACAATAATCCGTACCTGCGCCAAAAAGCAATACCGTCATAATAGAGACAGCCTGCGAATCTTTATCAATCCATCCTTGATCCGCAAAGAAGCCTAATGTTGGGCTGATCACTCCATAGGCAAGACCTACAACTAGTAAAGGAATAATAGCCAGTAATGGCGAACGATATATGATAATAAGTAATACTAAAACAAGCAATACGGTTGCAATTAATAGCTTCACATCTGCTTGGGAGAATAAACTAACAGCATCAGTAGCGATTCCAACTGGCCCTGAATAACGTACATGAAGCATGTCATTCGAAAGTTTCTTATCTAATTGAACTTTGTTACTCTCCATTACTTTTGTAAGTTTATCTAAACTACCTTGTAGGGCATCTGTAGCGACACCTTTTTCAAAAAACACAGGTGTAACAATGGTTGTGCCATTTTCTGAAGCAGCGGCTGATAGAGCCTGCGGTGGCATTTTATCAAATGGTGGAACCATCGTTTGATGAGCTAATGGTTTAGCTTGAAGCTCACTGTATATACTTTGTATAGCCGAATAGTCTTCAGTCGTTAGACCGCTGTCTCGGTACCAAACTAATAATAATGGTGTACCGGCATCATTAGGGAATTGTTCGGCAATCATTGCCGCGGCCTGTTCAGACATTTCCGTGTCAGGTAGGTTTTTGCCTGACTCACTTTCGATGCTATTAATTTGTGGCCAAGCAAAAGACAATACAATGACTAATAATACCCAAAAGGCTAGTGCTAATAAGCGCCCTTTTTTACTTGCAACCATTGAGCCCCATTGCTCAAGTGGATGTTTTTTCATGAGAAGACCTCCATTTCATGTAAGTGATTTAATTATATATACTAGAAGGTTAATTAATCAATCTAGAAATACTGATATGTTATAATATGAGTAAAAAGACTGCTTATTTATAAAGGAGGTGAACTTGTTGAAACAGTCACCGCGTATGCTTGGAAGACCTCGCCATGATGAAAATGCGAAACCGACAAAAGATCTAGTCCTTGAGACGGCTACAAAACTTTTTATTAAAGAAGGCTACAAAAATATTTCGATGGATGATGTAGCGAAAGCTTGTAACGTAACAAAGGCGACTATCTATTACTACTACCCAACTAAAGGCGAATTGTATACATCGGCACTCATTGCTATGATGGATCGCATCAGGCTATCCATTCTACAAATTTTGGAGCAACAAAAACCATTTAAAGAACGTCTTGAACAGCTCGTTGAAGTTCATTTATCAGCAACTATTGATATTGATATGAATAATTTTATGCGGGAGGCCTCCATCAATTTATCGGAATCTCAGTTGAGACAAGTACAAGCATCCGAAAATGAAATGTATCAAACGATTGAGCAGGCTATGCAAATGGAGATGGAGAAGGGCACGATTCGAAAAGGGAATGCCAAGTTTTTTGCTCATAACTTTATGGCATTGATGACAGTAGGGTATTTTAAAGATGGCGATGGAAAAACTTTGTTAGGTTCAGTAGATGTAACAGCAAAAGAAGTAACAAATTTCTTTTGGCTGTCTGTTCAAAATAAATAAAGCTTTGAAAGGAGTTATCTCATTAAATTAGAGATAACTCCTTTCATTGTTATATTTCAAAAAAGGGTTCTAAAAACGACAAGAAAGTGAATGATCATAAAAAAATTTGATGCATTAGAAAATTTATGATAGTAAGGCAGTTAATAGTTGATAAAATCAATGAATTTTGAAAAGATTGTCGAAATTGTGATTTAGCGCATTGAAATAATGTACAAACAGTCTTATAATGAAGGTTGTAATGTCACCAAGACAAGATAAGGATGGTATTATGATGCGCTTTTTGCGACTTAAAGTTAACATTGTAATAACAAGTCATACGAATCGCTATCCAGCCCTTGTGACTGGTGATTGTGTAGGATATACGCTGTAACGACTGTTAAGTTTTACCTTAATGGTCTTTTTTACATGTAAGCAATAAAAAATAGTACTAGTGATGGCAAAGGAGAGTTCAAAATGTCAGAAACGAATAACCAAACACAGGCTGAACAAGTAACTGTGAGTAAAGAGCAATTAGATGTACTAGATCAATTACTAAAACCTGAAGTTCAAGAATCACTTACAACTTTAGTTGAGCAATTACCAAAGTTAACTGAAATGATGACTTTATTAACGAAATCATACGAGTTTGCTCAAGCTGTTGCAACAGATGAAGTGCTCAAAAATGATACTGTTGGTGCAGTAACAGAAATCGCTGGACCTGTAGTAGGCTCTGCGAAAAACCTAGCAGCAACTGCAATTGAAGCGAAAGACCGAGCATCTGAAAGCCACGAAGTAATTGGTTTATTCGGTCTTGTGAAAATGTTAAAAGACCCTCAAGTTCAAAATGTATTCCGTTTTGTTAATGCTTTCTTACAAGTAAGCTCAGAACGCAAAGCTAAATAAGACTTAAGGTAAATTCAATTCGTAAGGACGGAGGATTAATTAATCATGTCAAAAGAAATCGTCATCTTAGGTGCAGGTTACGCTGGCGTTTTAACTGCATTAACAGCACGTAAGTATCTATCAGCTGATGAAGCTAAAATTACTGTAGTAAACCAATTCCCAACACACCAAATTATCACTGAACTTCACCGTTTAGCAGGTGGTACAATTGCAGAGGGTGCTGTTGCATTACCACTTAAAAAAATCTTTAAAGGTTTAGACATCGATCTACACATTGCAAAAGTAACGAAATTCAATGTAGATAATAAAAAAGTGGATTTAGATAATGGCTATACATTAACGTACGATACGCTTGTAGTATCTTTAGGAAGCCAAACTGGTTTCTTCGGTATCCCTGGATTAGAAGAAAACTCAATGGTTCTTAAATCAGTAAATGATGCCAATAAAATTAACAAACATATCGAAGATCGCATTAAAGCATATGCACAATCTAAAGATGAAGCAGATGCAACAATTGTTATCGGTGGTGGCGGTTTAACAGGTGTTGAGCTTGTTGGTGAAATCGTGGACAACTTCCCGAAAATCGCTGCAAAACACGGTGTTAACTTTGCGGATCTTAAAATTAAACTTGTTGAAGCTGGTCCAAAAATCTTACCAGTACTTCCGGATACACTTATCCAACGAGCTACTGAAAGCTTAACAAAACGCGGTGTAGAATTTATTACTGGAACACCTGTAACTGGTGTTGACGGCAACGTTATTTCTCTAAAAGACCGTGAACCAATTATTGCAAACACACTTGTATGGACAGGTGGGGTAGCACCACTTCCACTAGTAGGTGAATCAGGCCTTGCAGCTGATCGCGGTAAAGCAACAATTAATGAATTCCTACAATCTACATCTCACGAAGATGTATTTGTTATTGGTGACGCATCTGTAGCATTACCAGCTGATGGTGGTCGTCCACTTTACGCACCAACTGCGCAAGTTGCGTGGCAAATGGGTGAGCTTGCTGGTTATAACGTCTTTGCACAATATAAAAATCAAGAGATGAAAACATTCTCTGCAGTGAACTCTGGTACACTTGCAAGCCTTGGCCGTAAAGATGCGGTTGCTACAATTGGTGCAAGCAACACAGAACTTAAAGGTCTTCCTGCAACATTAATGAAAGAAGCTTCAAATATTCGTTATTTAACACATATTAAAGCTCTATTCGGTTTAGCTTACTAAAAATTATTATCCCACTTCCATTAGGAGGTGGGACTTTTTTATGGAAAGTTTGCTCTTACGATATTTGTTTATTAATTACTTCAAAGAGAGTAAAATTAATACAAATCTAGTTACTGGAGTGATGACATGTGTTAACGATATTTCAATCAAAAAGAGAAGATATAGAGCAATTTAAGGATAAAATTGATGAGTTGAATGCAAAGCTAGATAAGAAGGACCATGAATTACAAATTTTTCTCAATGAATTACATAAGGAATTAATTTCGACGATTGAACAGCACGATATAGTTAATCATCAACATGTCATTTTGGGTGAAATGGTTACTACTATTTTAAACGAGTTTAATCGTGTAGAAAACAGCACCATTGAATCCAATATCATATCTGGCCATGCTCTAGAAAAAGGAAACTCTTTAATTCTTTCTTCAGATGAAATGGTTTCTTTATCGATTGATAGTAAACAAGCTGTAAAAGAAGTTCAGCATGTTATTGATGAGCTTGGTGAGCAATCAAGAAAAACAACAAATAGTATGAACCATTTAAGTGAACGTTCAAAGCAAATAACAGATATCGTCAAAGTCATCAGTGAGATTTCTAATCAAACCAATTTACTAGCATTGAATGCATCTATTGAAGCAGCGAGAGCAGGGGAGCATGGCAAAGGGTTTTCAGTCGTTGCAGAAGAAGTACGAAAGCTTGCTGAAAATACCAAATCAAGTACAGAGGATATTGTGAATCTTACGAAAAAAATTGAGGATCAAATATCTGAGGCATATGAGGATAATAAAAATAATATGCAACTGGTGACAGAGGGACTTCAAAAGAGCACGGATACGTCTGAGCAAATTAACGTATTACTCCAAATCATTATGAATGTCCAAGGTGAAGTGAAGGAATTACTTCACTATATAGATAGCCAAAAAATTTCGACTGAAGATGTCATGAGTAAATTTAAAACAACAACAGTACTTTTTGATGAAACAAATAAAGTTTTAACTGACCATATTGATGAATCAGATATGGTCACAAAAAAATTACTAGAAGCAGTTGAAAAGGTGAAGGGTTTCCCTCATTCAATTTAACTATAGTTTTACTTGATACATAAAAAAGCACCGTTCTAAAAATGATTAGAATGGTGCTTTTTCGATACTAAAGTTTGGATTTGAATATTTCTTTTGTAGCTTTCTGTATTAGCTTTGGTAGCACGCCGAAGGAATAAGGCTTATAAACTCTCTCAGTCCATTTGTGTCCATCTTTTCCGTATACACCCATAGTAACAGAAGGGATATTCATTTCCTTTATTTTCTCAAATGGTAGGGGATAGAGTGTATCCCATTTTGGGAAGTTATTGAGCAACTCTTGAAGTTCCTCTTGGGTAGCATGAATAGATAAGAAGCTTCCATCCGCTAAGTAAGGGAAAAAGCGCTTAACTTGAAATACTTCGCCTGTTTCATACGCTACCTCATCAACGACTTGTGATATGGTCTGCTTTAATAACTGATCTCTTACCACATTTTCCTTTAAATAATTATGGGGTAGGAATGGTGGTGCAAAGAATAGCACAACTCGAGGCTTATGCTCTGGATCTGCCTTTTGCAGGGCATCAACGATTGCAAACGACTGTTGGCGTAATTCCTTGCCTGCATTTTTTCTCAAGACATCAGCAATAATAGGCTCGGTTTGAATACCCTTTCCGTTTAAATAAACAATAAGCTCATCATAAGTAACAACCTCTATATGCCATGATAATGAACGCTTAGGTACGTTGGAGCGTTCAATATATTTCTCATACTGAAGCTGTAAATATTGTTCTGCCTCAAGACATGCCTGTTGTGCGACAGACTTAAGTTTCTTAACAACATGATCTGGTGACTCTTCATATAAAAAATAGTTAAAATAAATGTGGCTAGTAGACGCCGTTTGTACCGTATAGGATTCTTTGGTGTCACGTTGGTATAAGCATGTAGGTGGAAGGATAGTTTCTCCTGCAATTGCCTCCGTTAATGCTAAATTATTATGAATACGCTCTGTTATTTTAGCTGCCACATAATTGGGATCGATACCACTTAATGTATCTCCCACATGTACTTCCCGCCCATAAATGTGGAAGGAGGGTAGTAACTTTCCTGCAACACCAGTATAAATATAACGGTGAGGATCTTCACCATATAAAGGAGTTGTAAAGTCAGTATTAATCGCCATTAGAAAATCTAGTGCTTGTTCCATTTTTAAACGATTAAGCTCATCTAATGCATCAATAATTCCATTATGCTCTGCTTCTTCGCCACCGTTTAAAATAAGTAATATATTTCCTTCTAATTCATGAAGATGATTGGTGAAATATTGAATATTGGCAATATGGACTGCAGCTCCGCTTTTCATATCTACAGCTCCACGCCCAAACATCCAGTCGCCACTTTGAGCATCCTTCTGTACATCCGTATTTCCTTCATAGGTTTTAAAGAAATCCTCAAGCTTGGTAGGAGAAAAAGCAAACTCTTTTAAATGACCATAATCTTCTATATCCACTGTATCTAAATGAGCGTGATAAATAATTGTCTTTTTTGTTGCATGAAGACTTTTTACGAAGGCAAAAAGATTTTTTCGGCCAATGGGGTCCTGTTTTACGTTTAAAGTCCAAAGAAATGCAGGGTTTTCTTGATAGTAAGGGAATTCCTTCATTTTCTCATAGATATACTCGATAATTTTCCCTTCACCTTGAGTACCATTAATACTATTAATAGTTACTAACTCATTTGTAAGCTCTTCAATTTGCTTTGCGATGGGTAACTGTCTTAGTTGTGAATACATGTATATTGCTCCTTTTTTGTTCGATTAGATATCATTCAAAATAGCAACTATATTTACTTAATTGTTTCGTTATATGAAAATAAATCCGCATTGTGGAATATAATTCATCATATAAGAAAAAATCGTAAACGTCAATTTTAATTTTTATAAAATTCTGTTTCTTTTTATTAATTTATTCGGTTGCAAGTCTATATAAATGAGTAAAAATTCGTTAAAATGAATAAAAGGAGGATGAGCAATGATTCAATCCATTGAAAGAGCAATGATGATTATTCATGTACTAGCCAAGAATCCTAAACGATTCTTTTCTGTTCAAGATATATATAATGAAACAGACTTACCTAGCAGTACAATTTATCGTTTATTGTATACATTAGAAAACTTTGATTTAGTAGAAAGAAATGAGGAAAAAAAGGAATTTCGTTTAGGGTATACATGGTTACAGCTCGGCATGAAAATGTACCACCATACAAATATCCGAGAAAAAGCCCATCCTTTATTAGAAGAGCTTGCCATTAATGTGCGGGAAACAACATATTTAAATATTCCAAAACTAAATAATTCTATTATTATTGATCGTGTAGATAGCCCAAAAAATGTACGTATCATTGATATGATAGGTGAAAAAATCCCCTATCCGATTGGAGCAGCGAATAAGGTATTACTTGCATTCTCAGAGAAGGAAATGCATGCAGGCTTTCTAAAAAATATAAATGATCTTGAAAAAATAGAGTTAATGGAACAATTAAATGTCATCAAAGATAAGGGATACTCCATTAGCTATGGAGAAAAAACAAAGGGAACAGTATCGGTGGCGGCACCTGTTTTTGATTTAAATAAAGAACCAATTGCAGCTATTAGCGCAGAGTGTTTTGAGTATGATACAGATACTGAAAAATTAGAAAGTATTGCAAAGGAAGTCACAAGAGCTGCTCACCTACTTTCACAAGAGCTAGGTCATATGTAAATAGGTCTTTTCCACGTAAGGAAAAGCCCTATTTTTTTGTTTACCTAGGAGAAGTACTTTGATACAAAGTCGCTTTAGACGGGCGTATCGTTAAAATAAATAAAATGAAAGCTACCATCACCATGACAAATGAGGCACTTACTATAACAAATCGTATAGAAATAAATTCAGCAGTCATTCCAAATGCAGCAGTCAGAATTATGATGAAAAGGGCTTCAAAAAAACCATAAATACTCCCTATACGTCCCATGCTTTCAGCAGGGATATTATTTTGGTAAAAAGTATAGAAACCTGTATTCGCAAAAGCTGTTGCGAATGATAAGAGAAAGCAACCTAAAGCTGCCATAAAAAAAGTATAGGAAGAAGTAAACAGTAAATAACCGAAGGCCGTCATTATAGACCCCATGCCGATTAACCAAGCAGTAGAGGTTTTTTCAACAAAGGCTGAATTGGTTAGAGAGCCAATTAATACACCGACACCTGCAATACTGACTAAAACCCCATATTCTCCCTCTGATAAAGCAAGTACTTGAGTGGCAAAAGCAGCCTCTAAAGAATCAGTCGCTGTCATCAATACAATGGTAGCACTAAATAATAAATAGACTGCCATCACATAGGCATTTTTTAAGCTAAAATGGATGACCAATTTCCAATCATGGAGCCATATTTTATAAAGTGTTGCATTTTCTGTACGATGAGCAAAGCCTAATTGTACATGTCCTTCAACGTCTGGCATCTTTATAGTTATGCAGGCAGATAAAAATAAAGCAATAGCATTTAAGTATATAGCCATATTCGTTGTGCCTATTGTAAATAGAAAGCCTGCTATAGCTGGACCTGTTAGGAAGGCCCCAGAATCAAGCAAACTACGTAATGAGATAAAGCGTTTTCTTTGCTCTATCGGTATCAATTTAGTGATATAAGTCATAGAGGTAGGATGATACATAGAACTAGTAGCTGTAATGATAAAGACTAAAATATAAATCCATCCTATGCTCGAAAAGCTGGGAAGTGCGACAATCAATATGGACCGGCAAAGATTCAATAGAATCATCAGGTGTTTTTTATTAAAGCGGTCTATTAAACTACCAGACCAAAAATTAGTAAACAATGTGGAGAGGGCCCTTACAATATACAAGCCAGAAACAGCAAGTGCTGATTCCGTCAGATTGAGTACAGTAAGGTTCAAAGCAATAAAATAAATCCATTCACCGATACTAGAAATACCAATACTACTTAAAAGGATAATTGGATAGCGCCACGATTTTAAAGATTTTTTCATATAAATTCCTCCTTCAGCAAAAGTGATCTTGCAAAATAAAAAATCCCACCCCCAAGACAGTAGTCTTAGGGACGAGACGGAAGAATTTATGCTCACGTGGTGCCACCCTAGTTCACTAGTATGTTGCCATAATAGCCTTTTCAGTACGGCATGAATGAATGCTTATACTGTAACTCTATAACGGGAGTACCCGTCGCACCATCATTCTAATAGAAATCCAATGCGCAACTCTGAGGCTTGTTTCAATAATTAGTTCTTGCTCGTTTTCAGCAACCGGAGCTCTCTGGGAAGAACAGCCTTATTTACTCTTCTCTTCACTGTATTTTGGATAGTGTAGCATATATAGTTAATTTTGGTAAAGCGCTACATTGAAATAGATGGTCCATTTTTTTGAATGTAAGCTTTCAGTTGCATGAAAAGCGACTCGCAAAACTGGATAGTATGAATCATATTGGAAGCATCCTCAAGGGAATGATTAAGACCATCAAAAACAGCGAGATCGAGAGTAGTAAGTTGAGCTATTTTTTCCTGTGAAAAATGTGGATCTGCTGTGCCAATCGCCAAAAATGCTTGTTTATCTAATAGATTAGCCATTGTATGGTCTAGTGACAATAGAGGTGTTAAGAGTATATATCGAGTAGGTATTAAAGACGACTGTTGCATATAAAAATCTATTATAGGTAAGGTTCCTAATGATTTGCCTATATAAACGGCATTTGTATAAGGCTTTGTTCTTAAGCAATGTTCTACAATAGGATTGACAACGCTATAGACCATATTTGAAATGGCCTGTGGTTCCTGCTCAAACAGTTGTTGTTCAAACGAATAATTGATTTGGATAACATCATATCCAAGCTCTAACAGTAGTAATCGTGAATAATAAAGAACAGGTTTTTCGTAGCTATAGCCTGTACCAGATAACATAAAGCATATGCTATTGCTGTTTTGATCAAAAAAATCATAGGGTATTCCATTACAATTCTCTTGCTTAGGTTTAATTTTCATAAAGATATCTCCAGTCTTTGGAAATTTAGTTTATAATTCGACTATAACAAGGAGGGAGAAAAAAATGAAGGCTATAGTAATAAATGAATTTGGTACGTCTGATGTATTAACATATACGGAATATCCAAAGCCTACAATCTCTACAGGAGAAATCCTAATACGTACAATCTATACGAGTGTGAACTATGCAGATATTAAAAACCGTACAGGTAATAAGGCTAAAGGAAATTTTCCAATGATTCTTGGGTTAGATGTTGCTGGTATTGTAGAAGAGGTTTTTAATGAGAAAAGCAATTTTCAGAAGGGGGACCAGGTCATTGCATTTCCGATAAATGGTGCATATGCAGAGTATGTCGTAGCAAAGGAACAATTGGTTTTTAAAGTCCCCTATGATGTACCGCTAAAGAAGGTAGCAGCTGTGCCAACTGTATCGTTTTTATCGTACATCTTAACACATCAGATAGCACCTATTAGTCAGAATGATTCGGTATTAATTCATGCTGCATCTGGTGGGGTAGGAACAATGCTTATTCAAATGGCCAAAAAGCTAGGCGCTAAACAAATTATTGGAACTGTAAGTACTTTGGAGAAGGCATCGATAGCTTATCAGCTTGGGGCAGATCTTGTTCTTACATACGATCAATTTAGTGAACATGTAAGAGGCTTTACTGGAGGTCTTGGTGCCGATATTGTCTTTGATTCCATTGCGGGAGCTATAACAGAGGAAAGCTTAACTTGCCTAGCACCATATGGCACACTTGTACAATTCGGCAATAGTGGAGGCAAGGCAGGAATTATTAAAACATCGAATTTACATAGTAGCTGTCGTAATGTAAAAGGATTTAGTCTTGGTACGACTAGGGACTTAAGACCGGAAATGTTACAACAGGTTGCTCAACATATTTTTACTTTATTAAAAGAGGATAGTTTTCAAGTGCCCATTGCTAAAGAATTTTCATTAGAGGATATGCCGAAGGCTCATGAACTGATGGAAAGTCGTCAGCATCAGGGAAAAATAGTAATAAAAATATAGAAACAAGGGGAGAGTGACGCTCAAAGGAAGAGCGCCATCTCTCTTTATCAACGGTCTAATTCATTTAGTTTTTCATATATACGTCTTTTTCGATATAGCATAATACCCGTTTCAGCAACATCTTGAATCATGCCTTTATTTGCGTATGCACCGAAGATCATACCAGCAATAGGTATCATTTGAAACAGTTTTTTCCAGCCCATCTGGTCCCGATACGTATAAAATACCTCCTGCCAGCCTTGTAGCTGGGAAATCATATTATCAGTAGCTTTATTAGTACTATTCATAGTGGAAAGCTCCTGTAGGATGGCTTCCTTACCGACGATATCTGCTGATGTGAATTGCAGGCATTTCACAATAAAAATTCGTTCCATTTTATCGTTAGGGTCATAGCCATGTATAATAGCAATTTCTTGCAATGTCTTCAGTGCGGTTCCTAAAATAACAGGTATATCAATAGCCAAGGTAAATATTCCGCCAAATCCAGTAGAAGCCCCTTGAACAGTCGCAAACTTTACACGCTCATTTTGCAATTTATCACTAAGAGTAATCATATCCTCTAATGGGATTTGACCAATATCTGAAATGCCCAAAATATGCTCTGTGGAAGAATGGTTACGGATTTTTTGAATCATGGCTTGTTCATTGATTAAATATTTTCCACCGGATTGTATGTAGTTCCCTAATTCATCGACTAATAATGCAATTTTATTTTGAATAAAAGTAGGCGTCATTTTATCTAACAACTTAAACGGTATTCTACCTAGTTTCTCCCAAAACCATAAATCCTTTTGATCCTTTTCCCAAACCTGAATTTCCTGCAAGTGCTGCTCTAATAGCTGACGGTTCTCCATTATTGTCTATCCCCTTATGTGTTCTTTTACTTTACATACGAAAAAAATAGTATAAGGTTTCGCCTTGTCTTGATTCATCTGTATACTTTTTGTGTCGAAAATAAAGGTTCAAGTACAAATGAACTCCGACCATCTAATAAAATGATATGTTATTGCCAGATGGAAGCAAGGAGTGCAATACCTTCATCTATTTGCTGAAGTGTCAGTCCCCCATAGCCTAAAATGATTAAAGTATCCTCTGTACCATGCTGATAGAAAGTAGAACATGGATAGACAAGAATTCCAATGTTTTGAGCAAGTTGAATCGCATTTTTCTCAGAGAGTCTATTAGGTAACTTCATCACGATATGTAGCCCAGATTTTTCACCGATGATTTGAAATTCCTCCGGAAAATGAGTGGAGATAGCAGTTAGTAGAGCTTGTTGTTTTTTACGATAAACTGTCCGCATTTTCGCTAAATGTTTATCAAATTGACCTTGTCCAATGAAATCAGCTAAAACAAGTTGCTCTACTCTGGAGACAACTGATTTTTGATCATGGTTAAAGGCATTAAACGATGCAATTAATGACTTTGGTAAAATCATATAACTGATTCGCAAAGAAGGCAGCAACGTTTTAGAAAATGTTCCAAAATAAATAACTCGCCGAAGCTGATCCATTTTTGCTAAAGAGGGGATTGGCAGCCCTTTATAACGAAATTCTGAGTCATAGTCATCTTCAATAATGTATGCCTCATTCAAATTTGCCCATTGCAACAAGGCGGCTCTTCTCTCTACGGTCATAATCATGCCCAAAGGAAATTGATGAGCTGGTGTTGTGTATAACATGTGAATTGTTTTTGAAGGAAGAGTTATACCGGCTTTATCCACAGGGATGGCCTTTGTAGACAAACCGCATTGTCGTAAAGTAGTATGTGCCCGTTTAAAACCCGGTTCTTCTACTCCGACCTTACTCTGGGGACCTAAAAAGAGACTAAGGGCTTGAAGTTGACTTTGTGTTCCACCATAAACAAACACTTGTGAGGCATCACAAACAACGCCACGTGAACGTTGTACATAGCGCGCAATTTCAGATCGTAAAACGTCTTCTCCTGCCCAAGGACTTGTGGATAAATTATTCCTGTTTACATGTTTTTTCAGGAGCTTATGCCAAAGTGAATAGGGAAAAGCCTCGTTATCCACATGCCCGTTATGAAAATCATACTGAATGTCATTGGATATGATTGTCCTTAGAGGAACCTCATGCTGCTGTTCATCTTGTACCCAATCAAATTCAAAGGGAGCAATAAAATAACCCGACCGTTCTTTACTATAAACATAACCTTCTGCCAGTAATTGTTCATAAGCCTCCTTCACAGTATGTACACTTACATCGAGAGTTCGTGCAAGGGCTCGCTTAGAGGGTAATTGCTCATGACCTAATAGCCTTTTAGATAAAATAGACTGTCTAATTTCTTCGTAAATCTGAATGTATTTGGCTGAATCTCCTGTCAATGAAATGGATAGCTCCACAAGATAACCTCCTCTGATATGGTCTGGTTTTTAATAATTGGTACTTTCCATCATATCAATTTTACCGTTAAATAATTAAAAAAGGAGTGATACATCATGGAATTTATTGCATTAGAAAATGAAATAGTTAAACTAAAGCCTTTAGAGTTAAATGATTTATCGGGGATACTAGAGGCGGCGAGTTATCCAGAAATATGGCCACATATGTCCACAACGATTGAAAAAATCGTGGATGTGAATAACTTTGTGGAAAATGCTTTATTAATGAGGCGTAATAAAACAGAATTTCCTTTCGTTATTGTGGATAAAAAGACGGGAGAGATCATAGGGTCTACACGTTTTATGGATATAGATGATACACATCAGCGGGTTGAAATAGGAACAACATGGCTGACACCAGCCTACTGGCGTACCGCTATTAATACAAATTGTAAATACCTATTATTACAATACTGTTTTGAAATCCTTCTTTTACAGCGAGTTCAAATCAAAACTGATCATGAAAATATTCAATCTCAGAAAGCTATTGAGCGTATAGGAGCGACAAAGGAAGGTGTATTACGGAATCATATGATTCGTAAAGATGGAACCACTCGCCATACAGTCATGTATAGTATGACGTTAGAGGAGTGGCCGCAGGTGAAAATTCACTTAAATCAATTATTAGGCGAATCTAATTAATATTTGGGTTTTAATGGATTTTTATTGGCCGCTAAGACTTTTTTTTCTATTAAAAAGTGTCAAAAAATAAGGGGAAGGGTAGAGTACTTAAAAATTGAAAGAGGGTAATCTACTTGAAACCAAAATACACGCTAAGACAAATCTATGGTGAGAATGCAGTTTATACACCAAGAACGCCGTTTAGTGATAATCCATGGATGATGGACGATCCTCATAAACTGGATGCCCTAACCTCTAGAGAAGTAGCAATTGCTGATATTCCTGTATTAGTGCACCGAGCTACCCAAACTGAAAAAGCTCAGGAACTACATCGATTAACAGGTTTACCATGGGTCGAACAGCCTTTTAGTTATGACACACAGGAGGAGTATTTAGCTCATATTCGTTCTTGGTGTGAAGACGACAAAACGATTGTTTGTCAATATATACATGACTTGGATCATATGGACCGTCAATGCTATTGGATGGATGCCGAGAAATTTAATGAATTGAATTCAAAAGCATATATTGATCATTTAATCGATAGCAAATTTGTTCCGAGTCGTTTAAATGTTGAAACCTATAGGCTCTCAGATGCCATCAAAAATTGGCAACCGCCTGTGGTCCTTAAGCCGGGCGATGATTCCCCAACCTCTGGAGGATATGGAGTCATCATTTGCCATAATAAAGAGGAACTGACGGAAGGTCTGCGGCAATTCCGAATGACTGGAACGGAGAGCATAATTATTGAGGAGTTATTACAGACAAAGGACAATTATAGCTGTCAATTTGTCTACTCCGAGGAGCTAGGTATTCAATATTTAGGAGCCTCTCAACAAATTACCGATGAAAACGGTATTTATCACGGTAATATAATAGTAGATGAAGTTCCTGAAAAGGTCATCGAAGTAGGAAGACATATTATGGAGCAAGGCGTTGCAGAAGGATTCGTTGGTGTGGCAGGGTTTGATTTAATTGTCACAGAGGCTGGTGATGTTCAGGCTATTGATTTGAATTTCCGCCAAAATGGCTCCACCTCTATGCTAATGTTTCATGATACTTTAGGTAAGCCTATCAATAAATTTGCCTCCTATGTTGCACAAAGTCCACAGGAAAATGAAGTTTTCTTTCAAACCATTAAGAAGTTTGTTGAACAGAAAATATTATTTCCGTTATCATTTTATGACGGGGATTATTTCGATGAACCTGTTCCCTCTAGATTCGTTGGAATATGGTATGCCGATCAACTTAGCGAGATTGAAAAACTTGAGCAGGAACTATTATAGTAAAAAAAGAATGGTCATTAATCGACCATTCTTTTTTTATAAATAAATGCAGCGAGAAACCAAGAAAGTAGAGACCATACAACTATCGTAATCATAGGAATGAATACATCTGACATTGAATATTTACCTTCTAATGCTTCTGCTAACAGTAATAATTGTGAGCTTGGTAACCATTCTGCAATCTTTAGGATTGGATAAGTAGAAGCAAAATTTAGGGCGATTGGGCCAAAAGAGAAAATTATGATAACCGGTAAAACAATGATGGAACCTTCCATAATAGACTTAGAAAATAGTCCACAAATCGTTCCAAGTGCAATATAAAATACAGTAGAAAGTACTAATGAAATCGCTAAAATGAGTAGGTTAGATGGTTTATATCCGACAATAAAAATAGACATAGCTACCACGATCATCGTTACGATAAGAACAAATAAGCTTTTACCAATTAATATATCTCCTAGTGAGGCAGGGGAGAGCATCAGGCTGCGTAATGTATTTTTCTCCTTCTCCTCCGCAATTAAACAGCATTGTATATAAGCCGTTACCATTGAAAATGTCATATTAATAGGTAAGAGATAAGCGTTGATAGAGGATGCACCGGATTGGTTATATAAAAATGCCAAAATTATCGGTAAGAGTACCATCGAAGATACAGCATAGTTACGTGAAAATTCCTTATAATCTTTCATTAATATAGCTTGAATTCTTGTCATTGAAATATTCATACTAAATCACTCCCTGTTATTTGCATAAAAATATCGCCTAATGTTGGTTCATTTGTATGGATTCGAGTAACGACATTGGCTTTCATCCATTGATACAGCTTCTCAGCATCTTGAGCGCCGTTTTGAATAACTTCTTGTGTACCATCTGTAAGCTCAACAGTCAGAGAATCGGTGCCAAATTCCTGCTTCAAGTCGCTTGGAGCACCAATTGCTCGAATTTTCCCTTTATGCAGAAAAGCAACTCGGTCACAAAGTATTTCGGCTTCGCTCATGTCATGTGTTGTTAAAAATATCGTTGTCCCCATGGCATTCAGTTTTCGTAAACCATTATAGATATGTTCTGTATTTACAGGATCAAGGGCAGAAGTAGGCTCATCTAAAAATAATAATTCGGGCTTATGCATAATAGCTCTAGCCAGTGTAACCCGCTGTATCATTCCCTTTGATAGCTGACTAATCTTCTTTTTACGATCAGCATATAAGTTCACAAAATCAAGAGCTTCTTTAACGGCAGTGACTGACAGCTCATATAACTTACTATAGAGTAATAAATTCTCCTCAATAGATAACCTAGTATACAAACCACTATTATCTGTTAATATGCCAAAACGTTTACGATTTTGACTTTGTTTCATGTCAGCTGCTGGCTGTCCAAATAATAGAACATTTCCAGCCGTTTTTTCAGTTTGCGCAGTCAATATTTTAATAGTAGTTGTTTTTCCAGAGCCACTCGGACCAAGGAAACCAAATATTTCTCCTTTTTGTATAGTAAAGGAAACATCTTGTAGGGCGGTTTCTTTATTAAAGATTTTTTTCAAATGCTGTACATCAATTACTGCGTTCATGTGTAAGCCTCCTGTTTGTTGTTGATGTCTAAACTATAAACAACAAGTGAAAGGTTCACAGCAAAAATTAGATGAGAGGCGGAAAAAAGACCATCAACGAAACAATATGGAAGGTGACAGGAGTCGTTTATTTCCTGGGAAATCTACTAAATTCCGAGTATTTCCTTTAAATCTGCTAGTTTATTTTTCGACAAAGGCACAATGGTTTTATCAGTACTGTTGAGTGCAAGGCTATAGCTATTGCGTGTCCATGTAATGATCTCTCGAACCTTTTGTAGGTTAACAATGTATGAACGGTGGCTTCTGAAAAAGCCGAATGGTGTCAGTTTTTGCTCTAGCTCATTCAGTGATAGTGTACATGGGTAGGCTTCACCTGCAACATTAACAGAAACGATACCTTCCACACTTTCAATATAATCAATCTCTGGTGGATTGAATAAAATGATCTTGTCATTTTTCTTTGTTGGAATTTTATCAATGCGAATCGGTGAATTTTCAAGTTGGGGAGGTGGTGTTTGCTCTAATTCTTCCGCTTTAACATCCAAGGTATGTAAGCCGGCCCCATCTAATCTATGTATAGCAGTACTTGCAATCATTAAGTCTTCTAGATTATTAGAAAGTAAAATGATGCTTTTTTGCCTTTTTGTGAGTGTTTTTAGTATTTGTTGGACATTTTGCTTGGAAAACTCATCGATATTTTGAAAGGGTTCTTCTAATACAAGAAGAGACACTTCCTGAAGATATGTACCCAATAGCTTTAATCGCTGTTTTTCACTAGTAGAAAGCTTACTAATTCGAATGTTTCTTTGATCAGTTAAGCTAAATATCTTTAATAAATCCTCAACCTCATTAGTTGGACGTTTGAATAATTTTAAATAAAAACGTATATGCTCACGAACAGTAAGGCGTTCATAGAGTGCACTTTCGCGGAAATATGTAAATGTATGATCTCGTTTCATAAACCATTGCATTAAAGTATGTATTTTAGAAATATCCGTGTAGATGCCGATAATCATGCCGGGTTGTAAGGATATAGGAAAGCTCGGATATATCACATTACCTCCCTCAATATAAGGGTCAACCAAAATATCTATATGTTGTTCCATTGTTTGTTCCTCCTAATGTTGTTCTACTCGTAAAAAGTTTAAGATTTTTGCGTGTGCTTGCATGTAGCTAGTTGGACAAAAATTGGAATTATAAGTATCTATAAAACCGTGATATCCTTGATATTGCTCCATTTGAACATTGGATTTATGTCTGAGTTCCTGTTTTAATGCATTCACATCAAAGCTACTTTCATAGCTAGGTAAAATGACCAAAGTTGGACATGATGGTTGGACATCTAAGAATTGTCGTATTCGTGAGCCATAAACACAAATAACTCGATGTAAGGGAAGAGTTGATAATCTCCAGGCTAATGTGGCACCTACACTATATCCAATTAGCACTACTTCATCATATTTTTCACATGCCTTTAGTAGTTTTTTGGATAACATCTCAAGAGGTGCGTCAAAGCCGACTGTATGTAAGAAATAATCATAAGCTTGTTGTGCCTGTTTGTATGAAAAGGATTTTCCTTCTGGATAAAGTGAAACACAGCAAACGGAGGTATACTCGTCAAGGTAGGATTGGGCTTGTTCTTTGATAAATTGATTGATGCCGTATATTTCATGTAATATAAATATTTTTCTTTTCATGACGACCTCTTTTCGCTTTTTCCAATAGTGTAACAAAAACTAACGTTTACGTATATTTTAGTAATTAATGGATTGGGTTTTTTTATTTTACTAGAATAGTTTATATTTAGGTTAGATGGGGAAAAGTGTTGAAAATAAAGGGCCACACAATTTAGATATATCTAATATGTGTGGTCCTTTATTTAGTTTCTTATTCAACTAATGTGCCCGATTGTTGAATATTGTTTCATCTAAATCCCCAGCAATTAAAGTATAGGATTGAGAAAAATAAAGATTTACAACATCTCTATATGCAGTTTTTTATTCAGATAATACCCCCTACAACGTTTTCTGCAAAGTATCGAAAAGTCTTATTGTGGCTATCTTTATATACCTTTGTATAAAAAGCTGTATAACCAATATCCAAAGAAAAAGCCAAGAAACGTTTGTTTTTCAGCGTTTCTTAGCCCTTTGCGTCTGCCCAACTTTGATTTGGGAACGTTATTAAGATTTAGTTTGTATATATTATAATCTCTGAAACTTAATGATTTCTGATAACAAAACATATAAATTTTTAACGATTTTCCGTTGTTATTTGTTCAAGTGTTTTCCATACAACAATTTTTTCAACTTCTTCTCCGTCACTATCAAATTTAATTTTCAACCTCCGTGCTTTATCTGCTTTTACATCACCCAGCGAAAGTTTTATCACAATTTTTCCTTCACCATTAATTTCTAAACCGTTTATATTTTTTAACTCCCTATCATATGTTTCGCCGTGTATACCAGTTCTCCTTAATGGGTCTGCTCCAAAAATCTCATACTTTATACCATCTTCTTCGTATGTAGTAAGCGGGTCTGGATAATCTTTAACGAATTCAATCGATTTTAACGTTATCGGTGAATCACCCGTCCATTGAATTGGTACTACCACATGATAAGTTTCTTTTTTCCAATCAGTACCGAATTGCCCTAATAAAAATTCACCGTCCACCTCCTTGACCTGCTCGCTACACCCGCCTAATAAAACTAAACAGAATAGGACACTTAAATACTTTAGAAATCCCTTCATATAAACACTTCCTTTGAAAATATTCTACCACAGCAAACTATATTCCATGCTTTAAATGAGTATCTATCCCAGCAGATTGCAGACTAAAACCGTTATCAAAAGTCGACGCTACTGGTAGTTTTTAATATTATTAAAATTGACTTATTATGTATTTATTGTATCATAAAATCCATAATAGGTAAAAATTAAACTATTATAAGGTAAGCACTAAGCAAGGGAAATTGCGGTTCACAACAGTAGTAAATCATAATTTAGGAGGAAAAAATGAAAAAGTCAAAATCTCTTTTCTCATTAGCAGCAGTATTATTAATTGGTGGATTGTTCAGTTTTACAGAAATAGCAAGTGCATCTGAAACAGATTCTTTTAAAGAAGAGGTGGGTGACCTTTTCGTTAAAATCCCTTATGCAAAAAGTGAAGTTTATGTTCAAGAAGTAGAAACTAATGACCCGAGTATTGAACAAATAAATGTCTATGACAAAGATACTAATGAATTGATTACTGAAATTTCTGTTCAAGAAGTAGAAACTAATGAATCGATTACTGAAATTTCTGCTCAAGGAAAACTTTCTTCGGCTAGAAATTATGTTCAAAGAGAAGTTTCACAATCGACTGGTACAGGTTATGGTAAAGCATACTTAAAGGCTCGATTAGAAATTTATTCATCGCAATCTTTCCGTGAAATCAAAGGAATTCAAGGAACTTGGTGGGAAATAGGTAGTTCAAATTCATATATCGAACAACAGAATTCAAATGGCATATCTACAACAGGCAAATTCCCAACAACTCAAGTAAACATAAGCGGAGCTACAACTCTTGCTGCTGAAACTACTCAAGATATGACAGCAGGGTTCGAGAAGGCTGGTTTCAGTATATCAGGGGGCATCGACGGCAAATGGTATGCTCGTAAAAACATAAATTTATCGTATGAGTATTCACTTTATTAAAATGAAAAAATCATTTTAAGTTTAAATTTTCTCGAAAACAATTTAGCAAATAGCTTTATTTGTACAGCCAGTTCACGGTATTTTACCGGAATTGGCTGTTTAATTTTGTTTAAGAGGAAAATTCATCTTTCATTCTCGCTACTTCTTTTATTTGCGTTGTTCCCATTTCGTCCCCCTAAAAGTTATATACGGGATAGCACCGTCAAAACACATATTTTATACGTAAAGGCTGAAACACTAGATATATCATGTATTTGATTGCATTTAACAAAAAAGGATATCTACTGTATATTTTAGTATCTTGATTTTGGTATGAATTTTGGTTATCCCTTAGCGTATAATATCCGCGTTTTGTCCGCTGATCCTCTTCAGTATCAAGGGCTTTCAAACAGTAACCTTCCCAAAGCGTCGTTTGGTACGTGTCATATAAAAATGTTATTCAATAATATGGCCCGATTGTTGAACACAAGTTAAACAACACTCTTAAACTAACCTGCACCGTTAGTCTCAACAGAAAAAGGGCTCTATCTCTTATTGGAGCAAAGCTCGTATAGCTAAGGAGGAGCCTGCTGCTAGGACAGCTATTACTTTATACTTCATACATATTAAAACTAGCAATTAATGTTAGTTTGAGAGTGCATGGTCGATGGAATTACGATATAAAAATGATTTAAATAATAGTAAGAAATGACAAAATAGCTTTGAAAAGGGGAAGTTTTACTTGATAATGATTATCATTATCGTATAATAGGGGAGGAAGGAAATAATAAGCATTTTTATAAGATGAAAAGTATACAGTAGGGGTTGTAGTTCAGCTGATGCCGCAGCCCAATTGTTGAGATAGGAAATAAACATAAACGAAAGGTGTGTTAAGTATTGTTTGAACAAGAATTGTATGATGTAACGATCATTGGTGGAGGACCAGCAGGTTTATATTCTAGCTTTTATTGTGGCTTACGTGAAATGAAGACGAAGCTAATTGAATCTCAGTCGCAGCTTGGGGGAAAAATCCACGTTTACCCAGAGAAAATGATTTGGGACATTGGGGGCGTTACGCCAATTTCAGGTGGCCAACTCATTAAGCAGTTAGTAGAGCAAGCCTTAACATTTAATCCTTCTATTTATACAGATGAAAAGGTATTATCAATTGCTAAAAACGAAGAGGGTATTTTCGTTATTACAGCCGAGTCTGGGAATATTCACTATTCAAGAACGGTCATAGTTGCTATTGGTGGTGGCATCCTTAATCCTCAAAAAATAGAGATTGAGGGAGCTGAACGATTTGAGGTATCTAATTTAAACTATACTATCAAATCCTATGAAAAATTTAAAAATAAAGCGGTCATTATTTCTGGTGGCGGTAATACAGCTGTAGATTGGGCACTAGAGTTAATGGAAGTGGCGTCAAAGGTCTATTTAACGTATCGAAAAGATCAATTGTCTGCACATGAGGCTCAAATTACGGAGCTTACGAATAGTGCGATTGAATGCCATTATAATTCTGAAATTACAAAATTAATTGCAGATGATCAAGAAGGAATGATTAAAGCAATTGCTTTAACAAACCATGAAACAGGTACTGTGACGGAAATTCCTATCGATGAAGTTGTCATCAGTCATGGCTATGTACGTGATAAGGAACTTTTAGATAATAGTCCATTAGCAATTGAACGTAAAAACGACTATTTCATAGCTGGTACTATAAATAGTGAATCATCTATTCCGGGTCTTTATGCGGCAGGAGATATTTTGCACCATGATGGCAAAATCCATTTAATTGCAGCAGCTTTTCATGATTCATTGCACGCAGTTAATAGTGCGAAGAAGTATATTCAGCCAGATGCTTCTGATGGCGGTATTGTATCCTCACATAATGATATTTTCAAACAACGTAATCGCAAGCTATTACAGGAAAGCTTAAAATAATCAATCTTAGGAGCACTCATGCATTTTAGGTGTTCCTTTCTTGTTGTTTTAAAACATGCTATAGGAAGGGAGCTATTCAGTATAAATACGCAAGAAATTATAGAATTCTATACAATGGCACCTTTAACATTTACGTCTGTCACTACTGATCAGATTTCTTCTGAAACGGTTGCTGAGACTAGCGAGACAAAGGAAAATGTAGCTAGACTTATCTTCCCAATCAATGGGATAGGTGACGTTAAAATAGAAGGCACTAATTATCACATAAAAAAAGGACGAATCCCCCATGTTGGTCCCAATTTCCCCAGTCGATTCTTAGCTGTTAATGAGGCCAAATTAGAATATGTAGTCATTTACTTTCACCTATCTGATGAAGAACAGGCGAAACTTCCTCTTTATAATAGTCATTTTCCTTTACAGGTTGTAGAGCACATGAAATTAATGAACATAGTGCAGCAATTAATCGCAACAAATCAAAAGGGTAGTTCATTTATCATTTCTTCAATCCAAAGTACTCTTTTTAAATATTTTAGAGGAAATAATTTTATTGATGAAGGTGAAAGATTATCAAAACATAGCATCCATTTTGACGTATACAAGAAAATTTTACAAAGAATATTACTGTGAGCGATATAGCTAATGAATGTAATTGGGACCGTAAAAAATTGAGCTATGTATTTGAAAAAAGAATGGGTGTCAGTCCCCATGTTTATTTAACTGATTTACGTATTCAAAAATCCAAAATGCTATTAAGGTCATCTGATTTTTCTATAAAGGAAATAGCTGATCGAGTAGGTTATACGGATTATTTTTATTTTAGTCGTGTCTTTAAAAAGGTGACAGGTTTATCACCTAGTATTTTCCGCAAACAGATGAATTAACAAACACTCGATGAAAAAATTACATTCATTGGGTGTTTTTTGTATAGATCGAACATAGCTTTCTCTTTTTTGGACAACCTAAGGAGAAATACTGACATGGTGGGGTGATGATCATGAAAATAGAGAGGTCGTCAGAATGGGAAGAAGGCTTTATCAATCGCGTCAATGATCTTGAACAATGGCATAGCTGGACATTATATAAGATGAACTATGATATTGTCAAAATGAAATTAATCCCTGATTTCAAAGGTCTACAAGCTACAAAGTATTTACCAAATTTAAAACCTCTTGCACATCAGCTAGAAGCAGCTGAAACAGTCATTGAACGCATGAATGGAAAAGCCATTTTAGCAGATGAAGTAGGTCTTGGTAAAACAATTGAAGCGGGTTTGATTTTAAAGGAATATCTGTTAAGGGGCCTTGTGAAGAAGGCATTAATATTAGCGCCAGCTTCCCTTATTAATCAATGGATTGAAGAGTTAAATTTAAAATTTCATATACCTGCTATTGCTTATAAAAAAAATTGTCCAATAGAGCGCTATGACGTCATTATCATGAGTATGGATACGGCGAAAAAGAGCCCTCATAGGGAGCGTATTTATGAGCAGGATTACGATATGATTATTATTGACGAGGCCCATAAATTAAAAAATAATAAAACACAAATTTATGAGTTCGTCCAAGGATTAAAGAAAAAGTTTTGCTTATTATTAACTGCCACTCCTATACAAAATGATGTTTTCGAATTATATTATTTAATTTCCTTATTAAAACCAGGACATCTGGGGAACTATGATACCTTCCAATCGGCCTTTTCAGCCAGTAAGCATCATCTAGAACATGATGATTATTTGAAAGAATTGGTCAATCAGGTGATGGTGAGAAATCGAAGAGAAGATACAGGTATTGAATGGACCAATCGTTGCGTTCAAATTGTGCCGATTACCTTTACGGAAGAAGAAAGAGAAGTTTACGATCTCCTTGGCTCACTTGAAAACAAAGGATCTTTTGCATTAATTACTTTGCAGAAGGAAATGTGCAGTAGCAAGGAAGCAACAGCATTAACATTAACAAATATGCTGAAGGAGCATGGACAATCACAAGAAATGGAAGACATTTTAGCCAAACTAATGGCGTTAGAAGTGAATTCTAAAGCAGAAAAGACGATTGAGATTATTGAACAGGCGAAGGATAAGGTTATTATTTTTACAGAATACCGTGCAACTCAAATCTACTTACAATGGTATTTACATTCAAAAGGTATTACAAGTGTATTGTTTAACGGTAAATTTAATAAAAGTAAACGAGATTATATGAAGCATTTATTCAAAGAAAGAGCACAAGTACTCATTGCCACAGAGGCTGGTGGAGAGGGAATAAATCTTCAATTTTGTCATCATGTCATCAATTATGATTTACCATGGAATCCTATGAAGCTAGAGCAACGAATTGGTCGTGTCCATCGTTTGGGGCAGGAGCATGATGTTCACATATATAATCTTGCTATTGAAAATACCATTGAAGAAAAAATCTTAGAATTACTTCATACCAAAATCGATGTGTTTGAAAAAGTGGTTGGTGATTTAGATGCCATTTTAACAAACTTAAAAAAATCAGTATGAGGTAAGGAGGGAAACTATGTATCCGCAGCAAGTTCATGAGTATTTAAAGGGATTTTTCGCCGAAAATGAATGCCCTATTTTAGGGGAAGAGAATCATTCTTTGACCGTGCAGTTGACGGTAGATATTGATAAAAGGATTATGAATAGACCATTTTATTGGCAATATATAGAGGCAACTAATAGTGAACCAAACCCAGCTCAAGTGACCTTTATTACAGATCAGACAGCTATGGCCGGTAACTTGTTTGGTGAAGTTATTCATTATGGCTCACCACGGTTAAATCAGCTTTTTCATGCGACAGGAGAACTAGGTGCCTATGTCCAATTATTTGAAAAAGTTGATCATGCAATGGGGCAGGTTATCCTTACTCCATGGCTAGGCGTTAATTTTAAAGTTTCCTATTGCTGTGATCGGACAAAAGAAATGATGTATTCATTTGGTATTAATTTATTAACGGGTGTTATCAAAGAGAATTTTCATGAATCGATTTATGCCTCAGATTATGACTCCGAACCAGCAGAGAATGTTTTTCATGTGCAATATATAATAAAACCAGTACGTGCTCTTGAAAGATTAAATGCAGCAGTGGAATCCATTATTGAAAAGGATGATCATTCGTGGGCCATTGAAGCGCAAAAGAGATGGCAACGTGATCAACGAGTATTGGATTATTTTTATGAGGATGTAGAGGATAAACCGGAATGCTATGAAATTGAAAGAAAAGCATTAGAGGAGCAATACGAATCTAAAATTAAAATTGACATTATTAATGGAGGATTATTTTATCTCTTTTAAATGAGGAGCTGTCCCTAATAAGACAGCTCCATATTTTAATTGTCTTCCACCAGGCTTTGTAGCTGCGCCAATTTATTGTCCCAGAATAAATGAAAGTATTGGAGCCAATCCTCAATTTCCTTTAAACGCTCACTATGCAAAGTGTAGATCTTTTCGCGACCTTTTTTTTGAGCAGACACAAGCTCTGCCTGTTCTAAAATTTTTAAGTGCTTCACAACAGCTGTTCGACTAATCGCAAAATGCTCTGAAATATTAGAGATAGGTCTATCACTAGATGCAAGTAGCTTTAAAACATTTCTTCTTGTCGGATCTGCAATTGCCTGAAAAACGTCATATTTAATTGCTTCTTGGATCATTAGGCTTCTGCAATTTCTTTTAATTTATGGTGGATGATCATTGTCCAGCCGCCATCCATTTTTGTGCGAATGGCTTCAGTAGCAGCGTTAGCTTTAGGAATAATATGTGAGGCTTCCTTCCAGCCACCATGTGTTAAGGTAAATTCTGTTTGTTCTCCAACTTCTTTTAGCTCAAAAGTAACGAACCAACCATCCTCATCCCAAGCAAATCTTAGAAAATGTGGCGCATCTACACGTTCAACTTTACAGGGTGAAGGACCAAACGGCGATTGAATCGTAAATTCATGTCCCTCAATAGGTTGAAAATCATTGGGCATAAACCAAGCAGCAATTTTTTCTGCAGTTGCTACAGTATCCCACACCTTTTCTATAGGTGCATTAAGTGTAATTGTTTTAACAATATCGGGTAATTTTCCGCTCATGTGTCAATCTCCTTTATAGATAAAATGTAACCATTAGGTGTTATGAATATATAACACCTAATGGTTGTATGTCAATGTTAAAAGAAAAAATTTAGTATCTTTCTGTAAGGAAGTACATATGCTACAATTATTTTTATAATTTTCTGACAGAAAGTAGGGGAGCAAAATGGTTAACATCTCTGTTTTCTTAGTTATGTGCATTTTACTCATAATTTTACCTGGTCCAGATACAGCTATTGCGACAAAGAATACCTTGATTGTAAGTAGAAAAGGTGGCTTGCAGACTATTTTAGGGTCTTGCGGTGGTTTATTGATTCATACGTGCGCAGCTGTCATTGGGCTTTCCGCTATTATTGTGAAATCAGCTTATGTGTTTGCTGCATTAAAGTATATTGGTGCAGTTTACTTATGTTATTTAGGTATTAAAACATTGTGGACCTTACGGACAATTCGTGCACAATCACCCGAAGTGCAGGATGAAGCTAATATGGATCATAAGTACTCACATCAATCATGCTTTAAGCAAGGGTTCCTCACTAATGTGACGAATCCGAAGGTGGCTGTATTTTTCCTAACATTTCTTCCTCAATTTGTGGATGGAACGAGTGGAACATTCCTACCGTTTTTAATGATGGGATTAATATATACAGCTTTAACGATGTTATGGTTTGTATTTTATGTCTATCTATTAGATCGCATTAGTGCATTTATGAAAAGGCCAACTACTAAGGCAGTAATCGAAGGATTGACAGGTGCTGTGTTAATAGGATTCGGCATTAAATTAGCATTGGAAAAGGCCCACTAATAGTCAATACACCACTATATTTAGATGTAAAAATCTAATGATAGGTGGTGTATTTTTTTGTTGAAGAGGTGTGTGGAAAATCAAGGAATATCTTCTGGATGATAGTTGTAGTTTCCGTGCACTTATTTTTTCTAGAAGGATTACCATAGATGAAGAAGAATTAATTACTATAAGAGAATTTTGCTGAGACTTTCATCAAAAAGAATAAATGGGGAAGATATTTATGGAATTACGAGATTTAAAAGCATTTATGTCTGTTGTCGAGCATGGTAGCTTTACGAAGGCTGCGAATGAAACATTTGTATCTCAGCCTTCATTAAGTAAAAGCATAAAAAAATTAGAAGATACATTGCATGTAAAACTATTGAATAGATCTACACGCAATGTCGAGCTAACAGATGCAGGTAGTATTGTTTTTAAACAGGGGCAAAAAATCATGCGTTCCGTTCAAGACCTGCACATTTTACTAGATGATTTATTAAATATAAAGAAAGGCTCCATCAAGCTAGGGATTCCACCTTTAATTGGGACATTATTTTTTCCGAAAATGGCTAGAGAATTTCATCAACAATATCCTGACGTGCATTTGGAGCTTGTTGAACGAGGTGCAAAAACGGTGGGTACGTTAGTAGAAAACGGTGATGTTGATATGGGGATTGTTGTACTACCGACCGATGAAAGGAAGTTTTCGGTTCAGCCATTTGTAGAAGATCAATTTTATGTATTTATAAATGAACTACACCCATTAGCTCAGTTTAACGAAATACAATTGCAGGATTTAAAAAATGAAACCTTTATTATTTTTGCTGAGGAGTTCGCTTTACATGATTATGTGATTAAATCATGTGAAAGTGTTGGATTTTCACCAAATATAGGCTATAAAAGTTCGCAGTGGGATTTGATAGTTGAACTGGTCTCATCAAATTTAGGAATAACATTACTGCCATATTCTATTGCTACTAAGCAAACAAATAATAATGTCAAAATGATTCCCTTAGCTAATTTTGACATGCCTTGGCGTTTGGGGATTATCACCAAAAAAAATACATATCAATCGTATGCCTTAAAACAGTTACTTAATACGATACGTAAGTAAGAAATATAGCGATTTATTCTATTTTGGAATAAGTGGTATTCTAATTAATTCCTTTACTTGTAAAATGTTAATAAGGTAGAATTTTTCTTAATAAACGAGCAATTTTAGGGGGTTTCGAGATGAAGGATGGGAAAGTGTGGGGTTCATTTGAAGAGGCGGTTGCTGATATTAAGGATGGAGATATGTTAGCAGTAGGAGGATTTGGTCTATGTGGTATACCAGAAAAGGCTATTGCAGCTTTAGTGCAAAAGGGCACCAAGGATTTAACAGTAGTCAGTAATAACTGCGGTGTAGATGATTGGGGCTTAGGCTTACTATTAGCGAATAAGCAAATAAAAAAAATGGTTGCCTCTTATGTAGGTGAGAATAAAATTTTTGAGCAACAATTTTTAAGTGGTGAGTTAGAGGTAGAGTTAACGCCTCAAGGAACACTTGCTGAGCGCCTACGTGCAGGAGGAGCAGGGATTCCAGGGTTTTATACAGCTACTGGAGTTGGTACGCCCATTGCTGAAGGCAAAGAAGTAAAGGTTTTTGATGGGAAAGACTATATATTAGAAAAAGGAATTACTGCTGATTTTGCTCTAGTTAAAGCATGGAAAGCAGATAAGATAGGTAATTTAGTGTATAGAAAAACATCACGTAACTTTAATCCGCTAGCTGCAATGGCAGGTAAAATTACCATTGCTGAGGTTGAAGAAATTGTAGAAGTTGGCGAGTTAGACCCAGATCATATCCATACACCAGGAGTTTTCGTTCAACGCGTTTTATTGGGTGAAAATTATGAGAAACGTATTGAGCGTTTAACAGTGAAAAAGGGGGAAGCGTGATGGCTGATACAAGACAAAGAATCGTAAATAGAGCAGTAAAAGAAATTCAAAATGGCATGAATGTAAATTTAGGTATTGGTATTCCAACTTTAGTTGCCAATGCTATTCCAGCCGATTATGAAGTACTTTTACAATCAGAGAACGGATTACTTGGCATCGGTCCTTATCCAGTTGAAGATGACGTAGATCCCGATTTAATTAATGCTGGGAAAGAAACCGTGACAGCTATGCCAGGTGCCTCATTTTTTGATAGTGCAGAATCATTTGCTATGATTCGCGGTGGCCATATTGACCTTGCTATTTTAGGCGGTATGGAAGTTTCAGAGAACGGGGATCTGGCAAATTGGATGATTCCAGGGAAAATGGTCAAAGGAATGGGAGGCGCCATGGACCTTGTAGTAGGAGCAAAAAGAGTCATCGTCGTTATGGAACATGTTAATAAAAACGGTGAATCCAAAATAAAAAAACAATGTGAACTCCCATTAACAGGTAAAGGTGTTGTCCACCGGTTAATTACAGACTTAGCTGTATTTGATTTTACTAAAGATGGGATGCAGCTTATTGAATTAGCAGAAGGCGTTACTGTAGAGGAAGTAAAAGCAAAGACTGCGGCTTCGTTTCATATAGCTTTAGCACAATAATTTCAGACTTAGGACTGTTTTCAACGTGGTTGTATCATCCTATACTCGTTTAAAAAGGGAGAGTTTCGGATGGACCAAAAATGGACAAATGAACTAGCAGTTGCACAGGTCAGAGTAGCAAGGCCAACAGATCAATTAAAAGAAATTGAACGATTTTATTGTGAGGGTATAGGTTTAAAGAAAATTGGGTCTTTTTCTGGGCATCGTGGCTATACAGGAATAATGGTTGGTCTTCCAAATGCACACTATCATTTGGAATTTACAGAACATGTTGAAGGGAGCCCTTGTCCTGCTCCAAGTAAGGATAATCTGTTAGTGCTCTATATTCCAAACAAAGAAACCATTCATAGCATTACTAAACGCTTATCACGAATGGGGTACCCTGAAGTAGAGCCTGAAAATCCATATTGGATGCAGAAGGGTATTACTATTGAGGACCCTGATGGCTGGCGCCTTGTATTAATGAATACAGAGGGCATTTAAACAGAAGAAGGAATGCACGAGCTATAATCGTAGTCTCGTGTTTTTTTTGTCAAAATAAATACCCTATATAGTATATAATTTATAAGGGGGGTATTTATATATGCAACGAATTAAAACTTTGGATAGTTGGAAAGAAGTGTTAGAACAATCTCACGAAATGCCATGTCTTGTCTTAAAATTTAGTCTGACATGTATAAGTAGCATTTCAGCTTTAAAGGAGTTCAAAGCATTAGCGACAGAATTACCTAAATATGTAGTCATTGTCCAAAAGGAACGTGATGTTTCCAACGCCATAGAACGTGATCTACAGGTAAAGCACGAATCACCACAGTTTATAATTTTGCAGGGTGGTAAAGGAATTTGGCAAGCAACCCACTACAAAATAAAACAGTCTCTTTTAGCGGAGGGACTTAGCCTATATGTGAAATAAACAAAAGATACCCCTTCATACATGGGGGGGTATCTTTTGTTTCAATAAAATTAATCCTCTAAAGCTTCACTTTCATGATAATTCGTTGCAGTTGACTCGATATCAACCTGTAAATAATTGGCCCAATCTACTTTATGATAATCCTCTTCACTAAAATAAATATTCAATACTTCTGTCATGGTTTTATCTCCATTTGGTTCAGTAAGTGGAGCATACCAAGTAACAGCAGGTGTCTTCACATCTTTCAGCTTGGACAAATCAGCAAAAATTTTAGTGGAGTCCTTCAGCATCTGACTTTTCGAACCTTCTGTCACATCCGTATCTTGTATAGATATTGTGACAACACCTTTGGATTCTTCAACCGTGAACTCATTTTTAACAATTGCTCCGACAATATCTTCAACGGAAGTATTTTGATCTACTGCGACCTCTTTTGGATCGTCACTCTTTCCGCAAGCTGTTAGAAGCAGTGAAGCAAATACCATTACATACATTAACTTTTTCAATATCATTACCTCCCTTGTTACTCCATATATGCGCAAATTGGAAGGGAATTATACAAAATATGAGAAGGTTGTATGCACTTTTTAAAACTAGGATTTAAAACGGTAGATGAACATGTCCTTTTTGAGGGGTTTAGAAATAGGATATTTAAAATTGAAGATATAGCAGGTGCTTTAGGGCAAATGCGTATGTGGGATTTAGATACATTTTTCAAACATAAAAAAGCACCTTAACCACATTGGCTAAGGTGCTGTAAAAGTAAATGTAATATAAAAAGCCGCGTATGCCGTAGTTATTATAGAAAGTTTTAAACCACCACTCCTCAAAGTGGGTGTTCGCAGAAGTTTTCCTGCTTATCCTCATGCACCGTAGTGTGAGGCCCGTCATTCCAACTCCAATAATAAAACTCCCTTTTACAGCTTAAAGGTTAAAACTTAATATTATACGAACAATGCAGCCTTTATGGATATATTAAAGCATGATCGACAAACATGCAAGTAAGATGATTGCTTGAAATAAGTCAATGGGCAGGTGTCCCAAATTATGCAATACGTAACGACAAATACCTTTAGAAAGGAACTGGAGCTTCATATTATTTTCACAAATACGAACAAAAAATACGAACAACCTTTGCTTATTATGGACGACTATGTAAAGATAGGAGCATATAGAGGATTTATCTAGCAAAAAGTAAAAGGAGGAAGCAGAAATGGCAGCTTATCCAAATTGTCCAAAATGTAATTCTGAATACACATATGAGGATGGAACGAATTATGTATGTCCTGAATGTGCGCATGAGTGGAGCATGGACGCAACGGAATCAGAAACAGATGCACTTGTTGTCAAAGATGCAAATGGTAATCTGTTAGCTGATGGTGATTCAGTTACGGTTATTAAGGACCTAAAGGTAAAGGGGAGTTCTTCCACTTTAAAAATAGGAACGAAGGTAAAAAGCATTCGCCTTGTAGAAGGGGATCATAATATTGACTGTAAAATTGATGGCTTTGGCGCTATGAAATTAAAGTCAGAATTTGTGAAAAAAGCATAGTGAATTGAAAAAGCGTCTAAACTCACACGAATGTTTAGACGCTTTTTTTATTAGTATTTATTTTAAAAATTTTGCGTAATAAAATGGCAAAGGCCGCACCTACTAAGGCAAAAATCGTATGTAAGAGAGCGATATAGCCTGCTCCCATCAAAAGTGCCCCAAATTCTGTTAAGGAGTAGGTGGTAATATAGAGCTCATTCGTAAGGTTGTCGATAATCGCCCAAACAAATACAGGCACAGAGCTAATGATAAAAACAATCCAAATGTTTTTATAGAAAAGGTAAGACAGACAACCGAAAATGGCATACGAAATGACAAAGCCCATTTGATTGCCAAGTAACGATGAATTAATGGCAAACATGAAAGAAAGTACAATAAATATAAGATGAAAAAAAGATAACGTTTTTTTCATCGGTATGTATTCTTTTTGAATTGGTTTTGAGCTAAAGAGCTGCTGACAGTGCGAACAACTTGCTAAATGCTGCTCTACATATATTAATGTTGGTGCTTGGAGCATTTGTTTCTTATATAACGGTAATAAATCTTCTACAATTGGGCAATCTTCTGACAAAACTCTCCCTCCATTCAATTACCTTTCATTATACGATTTTTTTAGAGGAAATAAAAAAAGCCTTCCTGAACTTTTCATTCGGAAAACTTGTACATGCACCTGACTATTTGGCTGTTAGTACTTCATTTGTTAATGCTTGAATATCAATATGGGTTTTTTCCTGTACGGCGTCTTTTAATATTTCAGTGCGGAAATATTGGACAGTTGCTTCAAGTGGAATGGCTAAAAGCTTCGATAAGGCATTTTGATACATATAGACGAATTCTTTGTCAGTATTACCTCGCTTTAATTCTGCAAAAGCTTCATAGAATTGGTCCAGCTTATCCGCAAATTCAAGTAGACGCCCTTCTATCGTACTATCCTTGCCTTCTTTCATGCGCTCAAAGAAAATGGCTTGAAATTCCTCTGGGATTTCATTGCTAATAAACTTTTCCATCATCTTTTCTTCCACATGTGCTAGCATTTGCTTGAGCTCGGGGCTAGCATGTTTTACTGGGGTTTTAATGTCACCAATAAAAACTTCAGCAAAGTCATGATTAATTGTTTTTTCATATAAAGATTTCCAATCAATCTGTACGCCATTCATTTCTTCTAATGTCGCGAAAAACATCGCATATTGTGACACTTTCCAAGAATGTGCTGCCACATTATGTTCTTCAAATTTAAATCGCCCAGGGCAACGAATAATTCGTTCTAAATCATTGAGGCTTGTAAAAAATTGATGAATTCCTATAAAAATCACTCCTTTTGTTCTATAAGTGCATGTTACTATAAACAATACCCTCTTTGTAAGATTTTCAAACAATTTAACAATGATTCAATTTGTGTTTACAAAGGATTCACAATTATTGAATAAGCAGACGAAGGTTGAATGCTATAATGTAGGGGACTGATGAAAAGGGGAGTACACATCATGTTTTCCATTTATACGCTTCTTCTTTATATACATATTTTAAGTGCGGTTCTTTCGATTGGGCCATTGTTCGTTGTGTTAACGATTGTAAAAAAAATGCGTACAGCTTCAAATGGTGAAATGCCACCATATATAGAATCTTTTAAAGGGGCTATTGCCATTGTCAAACATTCAGGACATGTACTTGTAGTATCAGGTATTTTACTAATGTGGCATGCCGGTTACCATTGGGGTACTTCGTGGATTGTTCTCACTTTCCTCGTGATGCTTGCATCCATAGTATTTTTAGCCAGAGCGTTTAAACCAACATTACGGACTTTTAATACACCAGCATATAATCACCAACGATTTGTTGCTCTATTGCAGCGTAAGACGTGGATGTACATTTTGCTATTGCTCATTATGTTATGGCTAATGGTGGCAAAGCCAATTGTTTGGTAACGAGTCCTTTATTATTGAAAAATCGCACCCCGAGGAGTGCGATTTTTTAGTTTACTAAACGTTTGAAATAGCTTTTTCTTATCCATAAATAACTGATGAGGAACAGCACAAAGAAACAACAAGAACTGGCAATGGAAACTTGTAAAAATGCTGTAGAGACCATTGTACGCATAGCTAATAAAATAGTAAGTAATAGCAAAATTGCTATTGTGAACGGTACAAATATAAGAATGGCCAATTCCTTTGCAATAACAGAGGCTAATTCTTTTTTAGACAGTCCTAGCTTACGAATGCCCATATATTTTTCTTTTTCCTGTAACAATGTTGTTTGTAAATAGAAGTAAAGTATACTCATGGCTGCACTTAAGAAAATTAAACTTAACATAGAGCCAATGAAGAACATAACGCTTTTAACAAACATTTCCGAATCATATAAGTTGATTTTGGATGTAACGTAACGTTCACCAGGTAAGGATGGTATATCTTCGGTAATGGTCTTTGCTAATTCTGTATGAGCTGTCCAATTTTCTAATTCATAAATATAGGTTTTATAAACAGGGTAATCAATCGACTGATAAATAGAATCTGGCACAATGAAGTAAGTTTCCTGAAACCCTGTAGATAGTAGGTTCTTTTCGTTAATTTCAGCGAGTTTGAATGATTTTATATAACGGTCACTAGCATTGTTGGTTATCGGTGCTATACCATGATTCCCAGCAACGGCGATAAATTCATTTTCATTAAGGCTGAATTTCTTTTGTTGTAGCAGATTGTAATCAGATAATGACATATAGCCAAGGCGTTGATTTTCATCTGATTTAAATTCAATAAAATACTTGTTTGCTTTTACTGTTGCTAGCTTCGTTTCAAGTTTGTCTAAATCCTCCTTTATTAAACTGTCTTCAGCTTTTGGGTCCGCGATATATTGAAAGCTATACGGATAATTTCCTTCACTATCTTTCTGAACATTGTAATAAGAGCTAAACAAAATGCTTGTACATAGGAATACGCCACTTAACAATATGGTAATTAGAAATAGCATATTGGCATGGGATTTCATTTTTGCATTTAAATTTGACGCTAAAAGCATATTTGTTTTGCGAAGGTAAGCGGGAGACTTCTCAAATATTTCCAGAAATAGACGTAAGCCTTGAGCAATGACTAAATAAATCGTGCTAATAATGCTAGCGAAAAATAATAAATAAAAGAAAACACTTAAAGACTCTACAATGGCATGCTCAATATTTAGTAAATAAGCTAAAAGGGCGGTCATTACTATGCTAGCAGCTAATAAAATATAATGTGGTTGAATTGATTTTTCGATAACAGTATCACTTTTTAAAAGCTGTATGGAGGCTTCCTTATTAATCAATTTAGTGACGATTTTGGAAATTACCATAAATAAGATTAAAAATAAACCTATTGTTAAACCAATTGCCTGCAGAGGTATATACATACTAAATGTTTCTGCTTTTAACACTACTTTAGCGGCCATCAAGAACAGGGGAGTCATGACAAGACCGAGAACGATTGCTGCAATAATCGCCATAATTCCAATGAATAGGTTTTCGCGGAATATTAACTTTCGTACTTGTTTCATGGAAGCCCCTGTAATCATAAAAATGCCAAGAGTTTTAGACTTTTTGCGTAAAAATGCCATGATCGAATAGATGATATAAATAAATGAAAATAAATAAACAAGCATACTAGCTAGCATTAATGAAATGCCAAGTGTTGAGTCAGGATCTAGGCTTTTTAAGCTGGGATGAAAGACGATTACAGAAAATAAAAAGAATATAATGATGGAAAACATACTGCTTAGAAAATAAGACACATAAGTCCATTTATCTCGTAAAATATTTTGGATAACAATGTGGTTAAAGGTCATGTTGCCCACCACCTAGAAAAGCAAGAGTGTCCATAATTTCTTGATAAAATTGCTTGCGATTGTTGCCCCGATGTATTTCATTATATAATTTTCCATCCTTGATAAATATAATACGATTGGCAAAGCTTGCTACGTAAGGATCATGTGTCACCATGAGAATGGCAGTTTGTAGTTCTTGATTGATGGAGGTAAATAAGTCCATCACATCATTGACGGCTTTTGAGTCCAGATTCCCTGTAGGCTCATCTGCTAACAATAAGCTAGGTTCATGGATAACAGCACGAGCAATAGCTACTCGTTGCTTTTGCCCACCTGAAATTTCATAAATCCGTTTCGGTAATAGCTCCTCAATTCCAAGAAATTGCGCTACATGCTTTAAACGTTGACGCATTTTGGCGCTAGGTATGCTATCTAATGTTAGCGGCAATAAAATATTTTCCTTTACCGTTAACGTATGAACAAGGTTAAAATCCTGAAAAACAAAGCCTAATTCAGAACGTCTAAATTTTGCAAGGTCCTCATCATTTAAAACATAGGGATTTCTATTATTAATAACAATATCTCCAGCAGTGGGGCGATCAATGGTGGATACACTATTTAAAAATGTTGTTTTCCCACTTCCGGAGGGCCCCATGACTGCTACAAACTCCTGTTGCTGTAACTGGAAATCAATGCCTTTTAATGCCTTGTAGGTAATCTCCCCGATATATTCTTTTTGCAAATTGGTCACTTGAAGAATGATGTTTCCCAACTTGGAACAACTCCTTTAAATTAATTTGATAGCTATAGTATAAAAAAGGAGCGATCAATAACCCATTTCACTTGATGACGGGAATATGACAAAGTTGTCATATTCATTTTATAAGACTGCTTGAGAAATTGATGGAAAACTTAGTGTGATCATGTGAGGATTGCAAGGTGAAGGGATGGTCTAGTATAGTTAAAACCTTTTTCACTAAAAATAATCCTATGCCTGTTGCTTCTCCATTTGTTCGTCCTTTTTTGCCCGTATAAAACAAATCAAAGACACGAGAAATTTCGTTAGTAGGGATTGTCTCACCACGGTTATCGATATGCAAAAAGTCGTTGTCATAATCAATATGGACAGTGCTTGCAACTTCACTGTATTTGACAGCATTATTTAATACTTGATAAAGAACAACCTTTAACCATTTACGATCGGAGTATATCATTTGATCTTCTGCCAGCGTTAATTTTGGGAAAACCTCTTTTGTAATAAAATAATCTTTCAAATCATTCACGACTTCTTTTACAAGCTCTTTTAAAAGAATAGGCTCAATTTTTAAATCAGCTACTAAGTTTGAACTACGCTCATACGTTAATAGCTGATTGAGTGTAAATGTCAGCTTATCACATTCTTTACTAATGGTTTGCCATTGCTGTAATTCGTTAGAAGTCATGGTGGACGCTGATTGTGTAAGTAATTGAATAACAGATAGCGGTGTTTTCATTTGATGTGCAAAATGTGATAATACGAGATGCTTTTCCTCCGCTTGCTCCTCTAATTGTTGCTGTTGCGTTAAATGTAAATATTGCATTTGTCTTAGTTTTTCACTATAGGCTTGTTCGATTGAAGCTTGGGGCTCATACAGATGAAGGTCGTCCCTCGATAGATCTTCTTTTTCTAAGTGTGTATATAGTCGTCTCCTTCGGTAATAACGGCCAACAAGCCAAAGGATAAATAGAAAGCTAACGAGAAAAATAAAATAAAAATAATGCGCTGTTAAATCATCTAATGCTTGAATCATCCAAGGTAAGAGTAGGAAGCTGATACCATAAAGAATAATAATACTCATATGATCTTTAAAAAACAGCTTCATTTTTCTTCCTCCACAAGTTGATAACCTAGGCCGCGAATGGTTTTAATTTCAAGCTGAGAGTGGATAGCTTCGAATTTTCTTCGTAGACGACCAATGTTCACAGATAATGTGTTTTCCTCCACAAAGGTTTCATCATCCCAAATAGCACTTAATAGTTTTTGGCGAGCTACAACATTTGGATAGGCTTCGAACAGTAGTTTACTGAGCTGCATTTCTTTTAAAGTTAGCAGGCTCTCATTGCTATCTGTTTGGAGACGGACTGTGTCTGGGTTTAATGTGGTATTGGCTATTGTAATGGTGGATGTATCAAAGGAAGCATACTCACCATATGTACGCCGAAGTAAACCATTCACTTTTGCCATAAAGACATCTAGTGAAAATGGTTTAGTAATAAAGTCATCAGCACCATTTTCAATACCATATACTTGATCGATATCATTGACTCTAGCTGAGACAATGATGATTGGACAAGTGGAAAGCTGACGAATTTTACGTGACCAAAAATATCCATCAAAGGTCGGGAGATTGATATCCATAATGACTAAATGTGGTTGGATGTCATTGAACTCTTCTATGATGTGCTGAAACTGTTGCACTGTATGGCATTCAAACTGATATTTCGATAAATGTTCGACAATCAGTGAAGCTATATTGCTATCGTCCTCTATTATGTATATTTTGTACATATCTATCGACCCTTCCTTCGCTCTTTACTTTATAATGTACCCTTTTACCATAAATCTATAGAAGAATTGTACCTTGGAACATCAAAAAAGAGCTACCACAAACTTACTTGAAGCTATTTTTAAATAAATTCCCTGTTAGACCTTTAGAATTATAAAGAATACTTTAAGTGTGAACAGAAAGAACTAATCGAGATGTATGCTTTCTTTGAATTCAAGCGCTTTACTCAATAAAGTAAAAAATACCCAGCTGTTAAGTTTTCTTTAAGAAGTATGACGTATGATGATTGAATAGATATATTAAATTTTAAGTTAAAACATAGATAAGATTTAACGAAAAAATCATCTCAATGGGAGAAATGATCTATTGTGGGTAAATTCAAGTTAAAGTTATCATTTCTTATTGTTTGTATGACAATAATGGTTGTACTGGCGACATCTGGTGTTAGTATTTGGAGTAGCTATCAAAGTTTTAACGAAATTTTGATGGAACATTTTATGCAAGATACATACGTAAAGGGATCTTCTGCAATTAAAGACGGCTATCTAGAGGACTCGATGAAGGAAGATATTACATTAGAACCATTTTTGGAACAGGTAGCTTCAAATGAAAAGATTATTCCTTTTAGCCTGTTTCTTAAAAAGGTTTTTGTCCCTATCGTTTTAGTCATTGCTATAGTAGTGGTGCTCGCTATATGGCTAGCATTAAAAATAGTACGCCCCCTAAATGAGCTTTCGACCATGATAGAAGCTGGCGAAAACGGGCAGGGGAAAGAACATATTGCTGATTGGTATGATGAAGCAAAGTTGCTGAAAAAAAACGTACAAAATATGATGATTTGCGCAGAAAGTAAAATTACTGATTTAACGGATCAATTAAATTTAGACTCATTAACAGGTATTCCGAATCGCAGAATAATGGATCAAACTCTCCATGAATTAATTATTAATAAAGTTCCGCATTCAGTTATCTTAATTGATCTAGATGATTTTAAAAGTATAAACGATACGTATGGTCATACCGTGGGGGATGAAGTATTAAAAGCTTTCGCTCATCATATGCAGCTAAATATGGAGGAGCAAGGTATGTGCTTCAGGTATGGCGGAGAAGAGTTTATGATTATTTTGCCTTCAAGGAGTATAGATGAAGCGGTAGAACTTGCAGAAAGCTTGCGGGTTAAACAGGCCTTACAGGAAACTGCGTGTGGTAGACCTGTTACAATGTCCGCCGGAATTACTGCTTTTACACCAAATGTACAGAGCCCAAATCAATTGATAGAAATTGCAGATCATGCTCTGTATAAAGCAAAACAGTCAGGGAGAAATTGTTTATGTGTAGTACGGAATATGAGACAAATGATTATTAAATCATGAGTAAAAGCATGCTGGCTTTCTACACCAGCATGCTTTTTTGTCGTCACTCTTGGTTGTTGTTTCCTTCATAGGCAAAACATTTAACTTAGACAATAGAGTACGTTTAAAAGAACGGTAAATTTTTATAGCCTCTGCTCGGTTCCCAATATTAGCATAGTGCTTGATTAATTGCTGGACAGCTTGATCGGAATATGGATTTAACTTTAAATCTATAAGTAACGAACGTTCTAGGTTTTTGACATCCTGAACTTGTTCATAATAATGGGCTAGTTCTTTCAGTAATTGAGTAAATAATTTATTCATCAAATTTGCTTTACTAGCAATCGGGTAGGCCATCGTAGCCATAAATTCTCCACGATAGTCTTGAAGAAGTGCTTCAGCCCTTTCGATATCCAATTTTCCGGTTTGTTCTTTTTTATTCAAAATAATCTCTAAATCATTAGCGTCACATTGAATATGGTCTAATGTTAAAATATAACACCCGTTTGTATAATCGATTACCTCTAAAAAGCCCTATGCTGAAAGGGAGGAGCGAAGGTATGAGACGGTGGTATGCAGTTGAAGCCTTGCTTTATTAAAATCAGTATAATAACTCCATAGATTATCAATAATAGTGTCACGAGGCACAGGGGTATTGAGATGTAAAAAAAGTAGTGCAAACAATTCTTTCGTTTTAATAGTCCGCCAATGAGAGGTTTTCCTTCATAGGAAACAACAAATTCTCAGAAGCATTTTATTTTTAGCAATGGCTCTGAATGAAATCATGTTGGCAATGACGTTATTTTTGGCTCAAGAAGATCCTCAACCCTTTGAATAGTCGTCGCTAAGCGAGATGTTGAAACGGGCTTTAACAGGTAATCATTGAATGTAGTTCAAAGGCTTGAACAGCACAGTCTCGGTAGGCTGTAACAAAACAATATAGATGCTCTCATTCCACGATTTTAATAGTACGGCAATGTCTAATCCATTCATACTTTTCATTTCAATATCTAGAAATGCTACTTGAAAGTCCAAGCTCGGTCCCTCTATAAGTAGATCTTTTACAGATGTAAAAGTTTTAATAACCTCAAACCTATCAAATTTTTGCAAGTGTTTCTCCATACTAATAAGTGCTAAAGGCTCGTCGTCCAACAATATCGTCCGAATCAAAATAAAAAACACGACCTTTCATTTCAGTTTAGAGGTTATTAGATTGAGATATCTATCCTTTGTATGGATGTGTTAGGATTTGCTGCTGAGGTAAATGCTCAGTAATTTACCTCAGCAGACATATTTAATTTCCATGCATGTTGCCATGTTTACCTCACGATTTGAAAATGGTTTTGGATGAATTCTCAATTTTTTATGTCATCTATTTCTTCTTTTATTGCCCGTAAATAGTAAATATCTAATATAAAAAATACTAGTCTAAACGATGATTTTTCCATCTAATTGGACGATTTGTTAAAAAAATAATCGAAATTGTATAATTTTCCGTTTTTATAGTAATAATTCCTAATATCAGGCAGACAGTCCTGAGTTATTAATTTGTAAGCTTATTGTTGCTTGCATACTAGATTATTTGACTCTAGCGTGCTAACAGCAGACTTGCAAAAAATAATAAAATATTGGAGGTATTACTAAACATGAAGAAGAAAGCTTTAGCTTTAGTAGTAACATTGACCGTTGGTTTGAGCCTATATGCCAGTCCTTCCTCTGCGAAAGACAATTCCGGCAATATTCTATGGGCACTCCCTCAAATTTATAATTTAACCGTTGGAGAATTTCAACAATTGGCAGAAATGGATTCGTTTTGGTTTTATCCAGAGCAAGATTTAGTGAAGGACACATCAAATACAGAAAAAACATTGGAAGATGAATATGTCATTAAAGGCGGTGACACATTATTTTCAATCGCACGTAAAAACGATATAACAGTTGATGAATTAAAAGCATGGAATAACCTTGGTACAGATTTGATTTTTGCTGGTGAATCTTTAGCTATAAAAGCTTCGGCAGCTAAACCAAAACCTAAAACATCAGAAGCAGTTTCGACAAGGGTGGTGGCTTCAACAGCAAAAACGAAACCTGCGAGCGCTCCATCAAGTGGATCTGGTAGAACGTTAACAATGCGTGCTACAGCCTATACAGCCTATTGTGAAGGATGCTCGGGAATAACAGCGAATGGAACGGATATTCGATCTAATCCAAATTTAAAGGTAATTGCGGTTGACCCTCGTGTCATCCCGCTTGGCTCAAAGGTATGGGTAGAAGGATATGGTGAGGCGATTGCAGCTGACACGGGCGGAGCTATTAAAGGAAATAAAATTGATGTCTTTATTCCTACCGAGGGACAAGCTCTTCAATGGGGCGTCAAAACAGTAACCGTCAAAATTCTAGACTAAAACATGAAGGGATTTCTCATAGGAGAGATCCCTTTTGTGCATGTAACGACCTCGGTAAAATTAATAAAAAGTGCATAAGTATTGATTAACTTGGAAACCATCAGAAATAGAGGAGGTATTTTTATGAAAAAAATTAGCTTAATTAGCCTTTCTTTATTAGTTTTAGTTGGTGGTTGTAGTTTCTTTGATAAGAAAGAAGAAAAAGTACAAGTAAATGCATCATCCCCATTAACAGCTACTGCAAAAGTCATTGGTGCAAATAACGAAAGTTATGGGAACGCGTATTTTCAGGAAGAAGATAATGGTGTAATGATGACCCTGGCATTATCAGGCCTACCACCAGGTACACATGGAATTCACATTCATGAAGTAGGGAAATGTGAGCCCCCTAAGTTTGAATCGGCTGGTGCGCACTTTAATCCGACCAAAAAAGAGCATGGTAAGTTAAATCCAAATGGTTATCATTTAGGGGATTTACCCAATCTAGAGGTTGGTGACGATGGCAATGTCGATTTGAATTTCTTAGCAGAAGGGCTAACATTACAAAAAGATCAACCAAATTCGTTGTTAGACAGTGACGGAAGTTCAATTGTTATTCATGAATCAGCAGATGACTATAAAACAGATCCAGCAGGTAACTCTGGTGCAAGAATTGCTTGTGGCGTTATTCAATAGAATAGAAACTGTATCCAATCATCATTGGATGCAGTTTTTTAGTTTTCGTTATTTATATGCACTTTTTATACGGTTTTGAATTTAGAAATTATATGTTTTTTATAGGTAAAAAAAGGTTAATTAAATAATAAACTATTTTTGAAAATTAATAGTAATGATCAACAGTTGTATAAATATAATATTCAGAATTTACTATAAAATAATTGACACAATAATACTTAATTTGCTAATTTTATATAGATTGTAATTATTATACTCAATGAGGGGGAGAACGATGGAGAAGAAACAATTTAGATGGTTGCTTTTATTAAGTGCGTTTGCACTTATGATTTTAGCAGCATGTGGGACAGATGGCGGAAGTGGCTCTAAGGATACGGACGAGAATGCTTCGGAGTCATCCGAAAAGCCCAAGTTTTTAAGTCTATTAACAGGTGGAACACAAGGTACTTATTATGCACTTGGAGGTACATTTGCTGATCTCATTACGAAAGAAACAGATATTAAAACAACTGCTGAGGTGTCTCAGGCATCTGCTGCCAATATGACTGCTTTGCAAGAAGGTAAAGGCGAAATTGCATTTGTTCAAACGGATATTGCTTACTATGCTACGGAAGGAAAGCTTATGTTCGATGGAAAGAAAATTGATACAATTTCAGCTTTAGGTGCCCTTTATCCTGAAACAGTCCAATTAGTTACTACAGAAGCAACAGGTATTAAGACTTATGCGGATTTAAAAGGGAAAAAAGTGTCTGTAGGGGCACCTGGTTCTGGTACTTATGCGAATGCCGAGCAATTACTAGAGATTCATGGCTTAACAATGGATGATATTAAAGCTCAAAATTTAGATTTTGGGGAGTCGACAGATGGACTTCAATCAGGTCAAATTGATGCGGCATTTATTACTGCAGGTACACCAACAGGTGCAGTTGAAGCGTTAAATGCTACAACGAAAGTAAATATAGTTGGTGTAGATGCAGGTAAAGCGGATGAATTAATTGCTAAATATCCTTATTATGCAAAGGATACAGTAAAAGCAGGGACTTATGGTATTGCAGAAGATACAGAAACGGTTTCAGTTCTTGCTATGCTAGCAGTGAAAAAAGAACTACCAGAGGATGTTGTCTATGCTATGACAAAAGCTATCTATGATAATACTGATAAGATTTCTCATGATAAAGGTAAATTTATAAAAGCTGAAACAGGCTTAGATGGTATAAGTATTGACATTCATCCAGGTGCTCAAAAATACTTTGATGAGAAGAAATAGTCTAAACTATCACTAAAATATGAAGGGGCTCGAATTGCGTAAAGCTTCGAGTCTTTTTCCTACTATAAGGTGTGAGTATAGGCGAGTAGCTTTTAAAGTAGGGAGAAGGATAAAATGCAACAGAGGAAAGTTAGTATTGCAGTCATTTTAGTAATCTTCTGCTTAATTAGTGTAGTTATTCTTCCATTTCAAAAGGTATTCACCTTTACAGAAACGCGCACGGCAAATCCGAGAGTATACTACATACCAATTACTGAAAATGAAAAATTTCAAATTAGATATACCCATTCCATACATAATTCAGATGTATTCGAATCCTATCAACATGTAAAGGGAAATCGTATTAAGATGTTAGAGATGGAATATGAAGATTTAGCAATAGGTATGCCAGGCTATGCCGAGGAGGGCCAAACATTTATAGAAAGGGACGGCAAATATGTTCTTCAATTTGATGATCATCGAGTCATTGACAATTTTACCATTTTAATTGGCGATTTGGATGTAGATTTGGTATTCAACTATGAAGGCGTGGAATATGATTTAAAAAAAGATTTACAAAGGGGAAAATCCTATTTATTTGAAATAAGGCAATTATCTCTTTATGAACAGTGGAAAGGAGTAAGGATGAAATGACAACACAGGAAAAAGCAAAGAAAGAAAGAGTAGAAGAATTCGAGCAAATTTCTGCTGAAGAGCAACAAGCTATACTTGAAAAATATGATATTGAATCCAACGTAAGAACTGTAACAGGTATTATGAGGCATGTCATTTTCTATGGTCTTTTAGCATTCTCTTTGTTTCAACTTTATACAGCCATTTTCGGGCAATTCCCAGCACAAATCCAACGTACTATCCATTTAGGCTTTGGTTTGACACTTATTTTTCTACTATTCCCTGCTCGTAAAAAAGCACCAAAGCACAAAATTGCATGGTTTGATTATTTATTGGCTTTGCTTTCAATAGGGGTAGGGTCGTACTGGTCTATGAACTATACTGAGCTTGTGAATCGCAATGGCTCTATAACACAAATGGATTTTATTGTAGGTCTTATTGCTGTTTTATTAGTGCTTGAGGCCGCTCGTCGCGCAGTCGGGCTTCCAATTACGATTATTGCAGCATGTTTTTTAATCTATGCTTATTATGGTCCGTATTTTCCGGCATTTATGGCACATAGAGGACAGGATTTAGAGAGTATTGTAAACCTTATGTATTTTACAACAGACGGGATATTCGGCACCCCAATTAGTGTGTCAGCCACTTTTATATTCGTATTTTTACTCTTTGGAGCCTTTCTAGTGAAAACAGGGGTCGGTCAGTATTTTAATGATCTAGCCGTTTCGTTGGCAGGTAAATTAATAGGCGGCCCAGCAAAAGTAGCAGTCTTTTCTAGTGCTCTACAAGGTACCATTTCGGGTAGCTCTGTAGCCAATGTCGTAACATCAGGCTCCTATACGATTCCGATGATGAAAAAACTAGGCTATCGTAAAGAATTTGCAGGTGCAGTTGAAGCGGCAGCGTCAACTGGTGGTCAGCTAATGCCACCAATTATGGGGGCGGCGGCTTTCCTAATGGTAGAGTTTATTGGTCGTGGCATTACGTATTGGGATATAGCAAAGGCGGCAGCTATTCCAGCCCTTCTATACTTTACAGGTATTTGGATTATGACGCACTTTGAAGCAAAACGAGTTGGTTTAAAAGGTCTTAGAGACGATCAAATGCCTAATCGAAAGGAAGTATTTAAGAAAATCTATCTTTTATTACCGATTGTTGCGATTATCGTACTAATGTTAACGGGGACACCTGTTATGCATGCTGCATTGTATGGAATCATTATTTCCATAGGGGTTGCTATGTTTAATAAGGATACACGGCTTAAACCGATGGACGTGATAGAGGCATTGGTCGAAGGTGCTCGTACTGCGTTAGGTGTAGTGGCAGCAACAGCTTGTGCAGGGATTATTGTAGGGGTTGTTGTAAAAACAGGACTTGGTTTAAGTCTAGCCAATAGTTTAGTAGCTTTGGCTGGTGGTAGTATTATCTTGACATTAATATTTGTGATGATTGCTTCACTTATACTTGGTATGGGTGCACCAACTACCGCAAATTATGTGATTACATCGACAATCGCAGCTCCAGCGATTGTAGCATTATTATCGCCGAATACACCGCAAGAGTTAGTACCATTAGTTGTATTACTATCGGCTCACTTCTTTGTGTTCTATTTTGGTATTATTGCAGACATTACACCACCTGTAGCGTTAGCCGCCTTTGCAGCATCAGGTATTTCAGGTGGCGATCCTATTAAAACAGGTGTGAATTCAGCAAAGCTTGCTATTGCGGCATTTATTATACCGTATATGATTGTCTTTTCACCGTCTTTATTAATGATTGATACGACAGTACCACAAATAATATGGGTTGTATTTACTGCTATTACAGGAATGGTTGCCATCGGTTCGGGTGTTATTGGGTATTGGTACCGTAAACTGTACTGGTTTGAAATAATAATTGTTTTAGTTGCTGGTTTATTACTTATTTATCCAGAGAAGTTCTCGGATTGGGTAGGTTTAGGCATCTTTATTGTCATGTTTGTGATTCAAGTATTATCCCATAAAAAGGGTAGTCACAATGATCATACAAATGACAAAACGGATGTGACTGTATCGTAAATTTTTGATGTAATACAATAGTAGTCTGCTCTAATAATAGCTGGCCCACGGTTTCAGTCAGGTGCTAATAGGCAGACTTTTTTTATTATTTGGAATTAAAAGGAATAATTTGTATCTCGATTGTTCTAAAAATGAGATTGATTTTATATTAATAATGCATAATGAGTATAATTTGTTGCGTTTTATCGAAGTCCTATTGTATAATTCTTTTATCAGAAAATTCAATTAAATAAAAGAGGGGTGATACAATGGGTAAATTGTTAAATTCTAAATTTGAGACATACTTAATGGATCAAGAATTTGACCGTAAGGAAGAGGAAGAAAGAAATGAGGAGTCATTAGCAATCGTGCAATATGAGGAATATCCAGAAGGATTTTTTACAAGTTTATAATAAATACTTGATGGCTATGTTGAAAGAGATAATAACTTTTAACATAGTCCATTTTTTTGTGTCCTTGCAATTTTAAGTGGCATATAAATTTATTAAGCTACTTCATATTAATGGGTCTTACTGCGTATATACTTTTATAAAATAGATTCATGTATAATGAGAAACAAAAATGCGTATAGAGGTGTCGTTATGTCAAAAGCTATAACATTAGAAGAAACAATGCATCAATGGTTTGAACATTTTCACAAATACCCTGAAGTGAGCTGGAAGGAGTTCGAGACGACAAAAAAATTAGCGTCAATCTTAGACGAATTGAATGTTTCTTATCGCTTGCTTGGGGATGTACCTGGATTAATTGCAGAAATTGGAGCAGGTGAAGAAGTTGTTGCGGTACGTGCTGATATTGATGCTTTATGGCAAGAAGTAGATGGGAAGTGGCAGGCAAATCATTCTTGTGGACATGATGCTAATATGACTATGGTGCTTGGCGCATTATTACTACTTAAAGATCAACCATTGCAACATCGCGTCCGTTTTATTTTCCAGCCTGCCGAGGAATTAGGGAATGGTGCAGTCGCTGCTTTTGATCGAGGAGCTGTTGAGGGAGTATCACATTTATTTGGTGTACATTTAAGACCTATTGAAGAGCTACCCCTTGGTAAAGTTTCACCAGCTATTCATCATGGTGCTGCCTATTTCCTAGATGGGACTATTCAGGGAATTGACGCTCATGGGGCGAGACCGCACCAAGGGAAAAATGCTATTGATGTCATTATGGCTGTTCAACAAATGCTAAACAGTATTCATCTATCGCCTTTTGAGCCACATTCTGCCAAGTTAACAAAAATTATAGCGGATGGCGGTAGTACAAATATTATTCCAGGGAATGCTAGTTTCTCGATGGACATTCGAGCACAGCATAATCAACAACTTGAATTACTTCGTAACAAAATTGAGTCTGGCTTAAAATCAATTCAGCAACAATTTGAAATTGATATGAATTGGAAGTGGCTTGATTTCACACCAGGCGCGGAGGTGTCAACAATTGCTGCAAAAATGGCGAAAGAGGCAATTGTTCAAGCATTGGGCGAGGAATATTTAGCAGATGAAATAACGACTCCAGGCAGTGATGATTTCCATTTTTATACCGTGAAGAAGCCAGAATTAAAAGCGGCAATGATTGGAATTGGGGCAAACTTAACACCAGGATTGCACCATCCTAAAATGACATTTGATCGTAGCGCATTAATGGATGCTGCCAAAGTACTTGCCTGCGTATTAGAAAAAAAACCTGAATAAAAAAATATTTTTTTAGCTATATGAAAAATGCAATAATTTTTTCATATAGCTTTTTTTGCATGAACATTTCTTTAAATGCATGGATATTCAAGGGTTTGCGGAGCTTTTTATTGCTACTTGAAAGCGTTTTATTGCCCTAAAACAAAGGGATTTGCTAGAGAAGCATAATTTTTTTGCGTTGACTTTTAATTTTTTGAATATTAAGCTAAAAAACGTAAAAAATTATTTGCGTCTTTGAAAAACCGAAAAGGGATTTGGTGCAAAAAAAGGGGATGGAAAAATGAAAAAGGATATAAATGCGGGCTGGGCACTACTAACTTTTGCAATTATGATTATTACAATGTTGATTACAGTAGTTGTTTTAGAGCAAAGTCCTCACGTACCTCTTCTTGTCGGCACAACTGTAGCAGCAATTGTTGCCAAAATGCATGGATACAAATGGTCTGAAATTGAAGAAATGATGTATAAGGGGATACGTTTGGCATTACCTGCCATTGTCATTATTATTTTAGTAGGTTTGACAATTGGAGCATGGATTGGCGGCGGGGTCGTAGCAACGATGATTTTCTATGGCTTAAAGCTAATATCTCCAGCGTGGTTTTTAGTAACAATTATGCTCTTATGTTCCATCGTGTCATTAGCTATTGGTAGTTCGTGGTCGACGATGGCGACAATCGGTGTCGCAGGCATGGGTATTGGTTTAAGTATGGGTATTCCAGCAGCTATGATTGCCGGTGCGGTTATTTCAGGTTCTTACTTTGGAGATAAAATGTCACCATTATCAGATACAACGAATCTGGCAGCTGGTTTAACAGGTACAAATTTATTTGAACATATTAAGCATATGCTTTATACAACGATTCCAGCGTTAATTATTTCACTTGTTGTTTTCGGATTTTTGGGTAGAAAATTTGCAGATGTTTCGATGAAATCAGAAGAAATTTTAACAACGTTAAAAGTGATGGAAGAAAGCTTTGTTATTTCTCCTTTACTATTACTTGTACCAGTGGGTGTTATTGTTTTAGTAGCTAAGAAAGTACCAGCAATTCCAGCTTTAATTATTGGGATTGTATCAGGTTTCTTACTACAAATTTTTGTACAAGGCGGTTCGGCTGCAAGTGCTGTACAAGCATTACAAGCCGGATTTGAAATCTCGACAGGCAATCACATGGTAGATGATTTATTTAACCGTGGTGGTTTAGATTCTATGATGAATACGGTTTCAATGACCATTGTGGCGATGACATTTGGTGGTATTCTAGAATATTCAGGGATGTTGAAAGCCCTTATGAATGTAATCATGAAGTTTGCTAAATCTACGGGGAGCCTTATTGCTTCAACAATTGCAGCGTGTGTCACAACGAATGCAACGTGTTCAGAGCAATACATTTCAATTGTAGTCCCTTCACGGATGTTTGCAGGTGTCTATCAGCAACGAGGCCTACATTCTAAAAATCTATCTCGTGCTTTAGAAGATGGGGGAACATTAACATCTGTTTTCTTCCCATGGAATACTTGTGGTGTGTTTATTTTAGCGACATTGGGTGTAGGCGCTATGGAGTATGCACCATATGCCATTCTTAATTTCATGGTACCTATTATTTCCATCATCTATGGATATATTGGTTTTGCTATTGTTAAATTAACGCCAGAAGAAATGGCGGAAGCAGAGAAACGTAAAAAGGAACAAGAAATGGAAAACACTGATAATATGGTAATGGTTGATTAATCATATGAATTCTCGTAGATGCTTAGCATTTACGAGAATTCCTTTTATATAATTGGTTAATAGGTGGCGAAATTTAATTCATAAATGGTGCGAGGTCGACCCTGTTGATGTGTCATTTCTTCGCCAACGACCTTAGCGTAACCTTGATCTACTAATTTTTTTATAATACGCTCAGTTGTACGTCTAGTAACCTGTAGGTATTCTGAAAGATTCTGCGATGTAAATTGTGCGGATTGCCTTTCATGACTAAAATTGATGATTTTAGAAATATTTAATGGACTTAAGCTTGTGAGTTTGGCCATTTGTAATACATAAGGATCATCTGTTTTTAAAGATAATTTACCTTCTGATTTGGGAAAGGGACCTAAAAGGTTTTTATGTTCATCCAGAATATAAATCTCAAATGGTTTCGAAAATGTTAAAGCATGCTGAGCATTTCGGGTGGCTTCTAACATGGAGTGACCATACCCGAAGGCTAGTTTAATTGGTATTTCAATTTGTTTAATAAGCTCTTTTAAAGTTTCCTTTACAAGTGCATTTTGTAAATGGCCAGCAGTTGTATAAAGCTCAAAGGTTTGTGATGAAATTTGTTTATATGTTGAAAAGGTAGCCTTCGCAATTTGATTTAAAATAGCTGAATCAATGGAAGAATCAGTAGGGAATTCTAAAAATCCAACTACGGCCTTAAATGATTCGGATTTTGTTAAAAGTGATTTTGATTTGGTTTCTTCGAGACATTGAATAATAGAATTCGTGGCATCTATCATGCGCATGGCAGGTATTTGATGTGCTTGTAATGTATCAAAAACACTGTGGATACTTGTAATCACGAAATCTATGCTTTTGGTATTCCACAGCGCAATGTGACGCTTTAGAATATGTTCTGTGGGTTCTGTAATAGAAATATGTTGAATATGTGGCTTCGGACCCTTATAGTCAATTTCTGTTAAAACATTATCAACAAATGCTGGATTCATTACATCAATTGAAATTCTATTGATTGGTATAGCATGTTTAGCTACTAGTGATAACAGAGTTGTAGAGATAGTTGTTTCATCTTGTTTTATATAATTCCAAGGTATTGGTATTTTCGGTAGGAGAGATTGAGCATGTAAAAAGGGTAATGTACCTCCGAATAAAAGAGCATCACATGGTTTAATTTGCTTCATTAAAATTGGCGCCTCAGAGGGGTGGTTGTATAGATAAAATTCTAATTGAATATTGTCTATATTTTGTGCGATACTAATAATACGCTTCATAAATGCTTTAGAACAAATAATCGCTATTTTCGTAGACATGGGCATCGTTCCTTTTCTATTTTTTTAAATATTTAGCGACGTATTAGCGACGTATATAACGACGAAGGAGACTGATTATTATGAAAATCCAACAAGTAGAAATTTATGCTATACATTTACCGCTAATTGATCCATTTATCATTAGTTATGCTACATATGATACAATGCCTTCTATTATTTTAAAAGTAACAACTGATACTGGTATTGTAGGTTATGGTGAAGCGGTTCCTGATGAACATGTAACGGGTGAAACATGGGAAAGTACATATGCTGTGCTTCAACATCATCTTGCACCTGCTGTTATTGGTGAAGATCCCATGGCCTTTGAAAAATTGCACGATAAAATGAATAAGATTGTAAAAGATGTTCCGGCAGCAAAGGCAGCTATTGATATTGCTTGCTTTGATATTGCTGGGAAAGCATTGGGAGTTCCAGTATATCAGCTTTTAGGTGGGCGTTATCATGAAAAATTCCCTATTACACATGTGTTAAGTATTGGAACGCCCGAGGCAATGGCTGAAGAGGCTGCGAAGCGTGTAGAGATGGGGTATCGTTCATTTAAAATGAAGGTAGGTACAGAGGTAACCCGTGATGTTGCTCGTATTAAAGCAGTAAGACAGCAAGTAGGTGAAGATATCGCCATCCGAGTAGATGTCAACCAAGGGTGGGAGAATGCTGCAACTACATTACAGGGCTTACGTGCAATGAAGGATTTAAATATTGATTGGTTAGAGCAACCCGTTGATAGTGAAGATATCGATGGAATGGTTGAGATTAAGTCAAAATCTGATGTACCTCTAATGATTGATGAAGGGATTCGAGGAGTACGTGAAATGCGTGAAATCATCGCCAAGCGTGCTGCAGATAAAGTAAATATAAAATTAATGAAATGTGGAGGCATCTATCCTGCAATGAAGCTAGCAGTTATGGCAGAAATGGCTGGTATTGAATGTCAAGTTGGTTCCATGGTAGAGTCCTCTGTTGGCTCTGCGGCAGGTTTCCATGTAGCATTTTCTAAAAAAATTATGACAAGTGTTGAATTGACAGGGCCATTGAAGTTCTCAAAAGATGTGGGTAATCTTCATTATGATGTTCCTTTTATCTGTTTAAATGAACAACCGGGTCTCGGTATTGATGTAGACGAAGCTGTTATGAAGGAATTGTGTAAGTTTTCAACTGTTGTCACAGCCTAAGGAGGCGAAACATGGAAAAAATATATGAAGGTATGCTAGGAGAGACTCCATACTTTGTCACAGAGTTAACAATTCAACATTTACAACAAATCGAAGACTTGCAGGTGGAGGTTTATGAAGCTTTAGCTGATAAAAGCATCTTACAGCCATTGAGCACCGAGGAATTCGAATTTATTCTAAATGGACAAGGTATGATGATAGGCGCCTATGCAGGTGAGAAATTGATTGCCTTCCGTGCCCTATTAAATCCTCCTATTGATGAGGAACATCTTGGGTATGATTGTGGAATTCCTGAGAGCGAATTTAATCGAGTTTTATATCAGGAGATTTCTAATGTTTCACCAAAGTACCGTGGCTACGGCTTACAAAAAACATTAGCGACAATAGTGATGAGTAACATCGATGTGGAAAAATACGATTATGTATGTTCAACAGTCAAGCCATTAAATATTCCGAGCTTAAAGGATAAGTTCGCTCAAGACCTTGTTATTAAAGGATTAAAAATTAAATATGTAGACAAACTACGTTATATATTCTTTAAGGATTTACGTCAAGAGCTCCCTTTATTGACAGAAAAACAAGTAATCAACATGAAAGATACAGCGGCACAACAGCAGCTTTTGAAGCAAGGCTTTCTTGGTACGTCTATGTATGCGGAAAATAATGATTGGTTTGTAGTATACGAAAAATAACATACAAAGCCTTAGCTTTCACATGTATTTGTGGAAGTTAAGGCTTTTTTTGTCTTGCTATTATTTCTTCATTGGACAAAATCCGCATGCCATTAATCCCGGTATATCTTTCGAAAAACAACACGATTTACGGACAGGGACATTGACTAAATTTGTTGGACTTAGACCCCCTGTATATTGTGCCCACCAAGATTTATTAGAGAAGCGTGCCCATGTTTTAGGGTCCTCCAATATTTCTATATCGTCCATAGCTTGATCGGCTAAGCCAGGGTTCGATAGTAAAATATGATAATGCCATAGTAAATAGCCAAAGAAATTTTCCCATATAGTAAGAGGGGAGATTGAAGTTACTTTTCGAAGTTGTTGAACAATCACATGACCATCGTATAGAATTTTTTCAATGACCACCTGACGTTCATTCTCCTCAACATAGCGCCAATCATTAGGATTAACAAACATAGCGACTGTAAAGCTGTTGAATTCCTTGGCAGCATCGAAGCGTAATTCAATTGGCTTTCCATCCCACACCTCGTCATAAGCGGCGAGCATATAAAGCTGCATAGCAAAAAACATCCCATAGCGGCGTGCGAAGTGAGAAATCGCGGCAGTTTCCGTAGCGGCGTCCGTGATACCCATCATGAGATTTAAAAAATCAGGATGGTAAAAGTCTTTATGTATATCAGCTAAAGTAAATAACGTTCGCTTTGGTTCCGTTGTATAAATACTATAGGAGTTTAATTGTTGAACTTGATCCATCGTTAAAGCTGGCATGATGATCCCCTTTTCTTAAGAGCTTTCGTAATTCAATTATAAAGTAATCATTTTTGCTTCACAAATGGAATGCCATATAGTAAAATACATTAAACATATAAGAAAAGTGGGTTTTAAAGTGTAATTGCCTCATGCAATTCCTAGACCACTGGTACGACTTAATCAATGGACGATACTATTAAGTGTGATCGCCACATGGATTACAGGAATTATATGGATTTTAGCCATTCCATTGGTTGCGAATTTATTGGGTGTCTTCTTTAACTATAACCCCATTATTCGGTTTGGGAGTTTGTTTCTCAAAAAAGCTCCATCTACCTATATACCAGAGGATGCACAGCAACAAAAATTTAATGCGAGTATAGCTAGCTTTTGTTTAACGGGTGGCTTGTTAGGTTATCTATTAAATTGGCAGGTAGTAGGTCATATCTTTACGGCAATGGTAGCAATAGCTTCTTCCATTGCTATAGCAGGTTTTTGTATAGGTTGCTTTTTACATTTTCAATTGAAGCAATGGCAGTACCGCCGTTCGTTAAAAAAATCTTTTTAAAAAATTATTAGATTATTGTTGACAATTTAATTGATAATGATTATCATTATCGTATAAAGATTATTCCTCCACTACAATACAGTGTAGAGAGGATGAACTTTAGCTACTTTTCTCCAGAAGTTTGCTAGTTCATGATTACGCTCCTAAAACCCCCCTCATTTTTTGGGAACGTGAAAATCTCAGACGACTCTTTCTATTATAGAATGGAGTCGTCTTTTTTTGAATTTATCTGTGGGGCAGACGTTTCAATTTTCATACTGCCAAGAAAAAAACAGCCCTCCAAATGAGCTGTTAGGAAGACAGCGTTTGTTGGGCAGTACTTTTTCTCCCAAGAATCATTGTGTAGTAACTGTGCAGTAGCATTCCGACAATAATGACACCTAGACCTGCCAGGGCAATCGAGTTAGGGAATGGAATACCTAATAATATTACCTCACTAATAATGACAAAAAGAATTTCTGTTGACTGTGTCGCTTCAACCGCTGCTAGTTTGCCCTGATGATCTTTTACACGATCTGTTGCAATGAAAAATAAAATAGTTGCTATGACGCCTGAGCTAATACCCACAAGTAATGATTGGAATAACTGGCCTGTTGAAGGTAGGCCAACTGTGAACAGGGCATAAATAGCCATGATAATCCATGCTGGCATCGAAGCGATTGTCATACCAAGAACACGTTGGAAGGTATCGATACGCCCTCCACAGACGTCCATCATTTTACGATTGCCGAGAGGGTAAGCAAATGCAGCGACGATGACAGGCAAAATCCCTAGCATTAAACTTTTAAATGAAACCGATTGTGCCTGAGGTATTTGGATTAGTAAAATACCTACTAAAATGACACATGAGATTAGAAGGGAAATGAATGGTATTTTTTGACGCACTTTTTTGCCAGCAATAACTGTCATAAAGAGTGGAGCTAATAATACGCCAGCAACAATGGTAAATTGCCAAGTGCCAGAAACTAACCAGCCTGGGCCAAATGCAGCGGCATAGGTTAACGGTGCATAGAATAAGACAAATCCTACAAAGCTCCAAAGAAGCCAAGCTGTAGGCTGTACTTTTATCTCATTAGATAATTGTGAAAAGCCTCTGCGATAAAACACAATGATAAGTAAAAAAGGTAGCATGAAGAAATAGCGTAATGACGCGCTCCATAGCCAGCTACCACCTTGCATTTCCATGGCATGATTTAAAATAAATGTTACAGCAAAAAAAAGGGAAGCTACTATGCCTATAGCAATTTCTTTCATTATGATCACCTCGATTTGAGTTCATCACTCAAATTCTTTATGTAATTAGAATATTCAGTAATTAATATAGAAAAAACGACGAAGAAAGGAACTAACCTTTCTCCGTTATATTTCAAGTCCCTTAAAGAACTACTTTGGCACAAGATAAACTATTCTGCACGTTGTTCAAATAGCTGAACGATTTCAATGATGACTTGTGTTGCCTTTTCCATTGTTTCAGCAGATACATATTCAAATTTACCATGCATATTTTCGCCGCCAGCAAAAATATTTGGTGTTGGTAAGCCCATATAAGATAATTGTGAGCCGTCAGTACCACCGCGTATAGGTAGGGTAATTGGTGTAATATCTAATTTTTCCATAGCCTCACGAGCGATGTCCACAATTTCTTTTACAGGTTCGATTTTTTCGCCCATATTATAGTATTGATCCTCGATAGTAATGCTTAAAGCATTCTCACCAAATTGCGCTTGAATTTTGGCTGCAGCATCTTGCATTAACTGTTTTTTCTCTTCGAATTTTTGACGATCATGGTCACGAACGATATACGATAGCTCTGCATGCTCGATAGCCCCTTTAAAGCCCATTAAATGAATGAAACCTTCATAACCTTCAGTCTTTTCAGGAACTGCTTCTGTAGGCATTTCATTTTGGAAGGCAATAGCCATTGTAATGGCATTGACCATTTTATTTTTTGCAGATCCAGGATGGACGCTTGTTCCTTTTGTGACTACCTTTACGCCAGCAGCATTGAAGCTTTCGTATTGTAGCTCACCTAATGGTCCACCATCCATTGTATAGGCATAGTCTGCTCCAAATGCAGCCACATCAAATTTATGTGGGCCACGGCCGATTTCCTCATCAGGTGTAAACGCCACGCGTAATTTACCATGCTTAATACTTGGGTTTTGGATAAGGTATTCCATAGCTGTTATAATTTCAGCAATACCAGCCTTATCATCTGCTCCTAACAATGTCGTACCATCTGTCGTAATAAGTGTTTGACCAATGTAATTTTGAAGCTCAGGGAAATCAGTTGGTGACATCACTAAGTTTTTGTTTAGCTGAATATCTCCACCTTCATAATTATCTAAGCGCTGCGGGTTAACATTTGTTCCCGTAAAATCCGTAGTTGTGTCCACATGTGCTAAAAAGCCGATAGTTGGAATATCTTTGTCTGTATTTGCTTCTAGTGTCGCAAATAAATAGCCATTTTCATCTAATGTAATGTCTGTTAAGCCTACAGTAGCAAGTTCATCTTTCAAAACATGTAACAGATCAAATTGTTTTGGTGTAGAAGGAGTAGTTTCGCTTGTGAAATCTGATTGTGTATCAATTTTTGCATAACGTATTAATCGCTCAATTACTTGTTCTTTCATAAGTATGGCCCCCTAATGTGTATGTGTAATTATTGTAACACTTTACTTCGGATTTCGGAATATTGAAGAATACTTAAAGCTATGAGTAATTGGGCACTATAATAAGTCAGCATAATGACTTCATGTGAAAAAGCTAATGGCATTACAAATTTATTAATAGATAAATAGGAATCTGAGGCGATAAATAACAAAGCACCTATTGTTGCGAATTTAGAGCCAGTTTTAATTGCTGTCCATCCCATCGTTAAAATGACTGCAATATAGGCGATCACTGCAATAGCTAAAATCGTTTCACCAGTTTTGAAAACGGATCCTGCAATCCAAATGGCCATTCCTGCTCCGTACAGTAATAAGATTATTTTTGCCCATATTGGTACTGGTTCCTCGTTTGCAGATGAGAAGGCAAAAATATAAAAGATATGGCCGATTAGAAAACTAGTTAGCCCAATTAAAAACCATTGCAATGTATAGTCGCCAATCATACAAAATACTAGACCTATAATAATCAATAGTTGATATTTTTTTTTATGTACGGGTTTCTGAATGGCCGCTAAAATAATCATCAACAACATCGGGATGACCTTAAAGATTAGTTGTAAGCTTTCTGGAATATGAGAAAAAAGAAAAATGTAATACAACCCAAATAAAATAATGAAAGCAATTAATATTTTTTTAAACACTATTTTCAGCTCCTTTTCTATTATGAAATTCTTTCTTTATGATAGAATTCCTTTATTTATCTATGCAGCCAACATTTTTTATCTGATAGTGAAGAGCGGGGACTCACCTCTTTAAGTAACGAGTCGACAGGGAGAGTGAATCTAAACGATATTGAAATAAAGGATATGCAAAACAATACGTCCTTTGGATATTCCGGTGGTCCAACATTTTGATGGCGAAAATCACCATCAGATGTTATAGACTTTAAAAATACCTGGACATAAAGACGCCTACATGTAATTTAATATACCTTATGTATGAAACTTTTTTAGTATGTAACCGTAAATAAGAAGACAGAAAGCTTTAAGAGAGGATGAACCAAATGACTAAGCTACTAATAGCTTCTGCAGTCATTGCATTAATCGCGAGTGTGTTAGTAACACCGCTTATTACTAAGAAGCGAGAAGATGGAAAATCTAGAAAGGTGATAGGATACTTTTTTATTGGTGTCTTTGTGCTAGGGTTTTTAGCAACAGGAATCACTTTGTATGTAACAAAAATTGACGTCAATTGGCTTGTTTTCTGGCCAGCTATTATTTTATTAACGTTAATTGGTGCAATGCTTGCAAGTGGCATTGAACGAAAAATAAAAGGTGTTTTATTTTTAGCGAGCCTAGGTGTTGCAGTCTATGTTCTATCAGCACCATTATGGAATGCGAATGAGAAATTTAAGTCTTCAGAAATGAAGGAAGAAGTGGAGCTAAAGCCGTTTGATGAGACACAGACACCTGCAAGTGTTCCACCAAAATTTGCTCGTAATAAAATGAAAAAGGCATTCGGGCAAGTACCGAATACAAGCTATTATGAATTAGGTCGTTTACAAATTCAAAAAGTAAAAGGTGAATATGTTTATATCGCACCAGTTGAATTTTCGGGATTCTTTAAATGGATGAATGGTGATACGACACCTGGTTACTTTATTATGAGTGCTACAGATTCAGCAGATAATCCTAAATTTGTAAAAGAGGAAATGAAATATGTTCCTTCAGCCTATTTAAATACCAATTTAGAACGTCATATTCGTTTACAACATCCATTCCTTATATTCTACGGAGATGTACAACTTGAAGTAGATGATGAAGGGAAGCCTTATTACATTCGCTCATATGGTGAATTTATTTCTGGGCGTAATGGCTTTGATGTAAAAGGTATTGTCTTGGTCGATGCACTTACAGGGAAGTCAGAAGTAGTTAAGCTTGATGCTATACCTGAATTTATTGATGGTGCAGTTTCACCTGAGACTGTAAGCTTACAGAACAGTTATTTCGGTAATTATGTTCATGGTTTTTGGAACAGTATGTTTGGTAAGAAAGATGTGAAAATTCCTTCGGACGAAGGTACAGAATCGAATGTCAGTCCTATTTTTGATGAAAAAGGCGATATGTATTACTTTACCGATTTTACAAGTCCTAAAGAAGGCGTAGATTCCATGTTAGGTTATTCCTTAACGAATGCAAGAACAGGCGAAGCAACCTATTACACAGGTAATCTAGATTCAAGCTATATGGACTCACAGGGGAATTTGCAAATTATCGAAAAGAAATTTATTGAGAAAAAATGGGCTGGTGAAATGCCTGTATTATATAATTTTTATGGAGAAGCTAGCTGGCTGACAGCGGTGCTTGATTCAAATGGATTTTTACAAAACTATTTCATTGTTTCAGCAGCCAATCCTGAAATTTCTGTTTACGCTACCACTCCAAGAGAAGCACTGAAGCTGTATAAAACTGCTTTAAGTCGTGGAGGAAATACGGTAGATGGTAGTTCAAATGCAGAAGAGAAACAGGCTAGCGGAAAAGTTGTCCGAGTTTACAAGGAACGACTTGGTGATTTTACGACGATTTCTTTCTTATTAAGCAATGGTGAAAATTACTTAGTAAGTGCCGAAACAGAACCTTTAGCTATTTATTTACAAGAAGGTGACGAGGTTATTATCAAATATGGTGACACAGGGGAGCAATTCCTGCCAGTCCGTTCTTTAATTATTAAAGGCTTACAATAAAAAAGTAAAAGACGATCTTGTTCGTTATATCAAGAGCGTCTTTTTTATGTTCCTTCGTTTTCAATAAAGCTGAGCATTTTTTCTCTATGGTTTATAAAGAGTGTTTTTGCATGATCATTTAATGTGAAAGTGTCTTGTAAGTATCCTTTTAGCAATTTTTCCTCGTAGGCAAAAGACTGGTTGTCCTCATTTTCTAAAATAAAGGATAGTAGAAGAGCGTGTAATACTAACACTTCTAAATTTTGAGTATTAGTAATAAATTTTAAATTGAGGATAGAGGTATGGGCAACAAATTGATTGACATAATCTATCGCATATTTATAAACGGCTATATCTGTTTCAGGCTCAAGTCGTTTTCTTAGTTGAGTGCAAGCAGCATTTAGTTCTTCAATTTTTAAAAATAAACCTCTTACACTTCTCTTATGTTGTTGTTCTAAGGTACGAGCAAGATGTTTATTGATATAGGACATTGCTTGTATAACTCCCTTCGTAAATAAGTAATCATTTATTAATATGAATGGAATTGTTTGAAAATGGAAGAGTCTTTACGTTTAATTTATTATTGTACTTAATAGATATATCGAGACATAATGACTAGAGTTTATACAAATTAGTATCGATATTATGAAAAAAATGGGGTTATTATCATTCGATAGTAACCCCATTTTAGAAAAAAGTTGTTTATTTCCAGTTAAATCCTTTCGTAGCTAAAAAATCTTTTATATGAGGACGACGTTGCTCAATTAAAAAATCAGCCATTTGCTTTGTCCAATTATCGATTTTTCTGTTAGATGATCGACTATTATAATAGGCTTCCATTGTCTCATTATATGCTGGTAAAAGTTCATCATACTTCTCGGCATTGTATTCATTTTCATGTAATACGGCAGACACAGGCAAACGTGGTTTTACCTCATTACGACGAACAGGTACACCAATTGTTAGACCGAACAACGGGAAAACGTGATCAGGTAAATTAAATAAATCGCTTATTTCTGAAGGGTTATTGCGCACTCCTCCAATATAGCAAATGCCATATCCCATTGATTCTGCTGCAATAACAAAGTTTTGTGCAAACAATGATACATCAGCAACTCCAACAAGGACATTTTCGGCTGAATCTGCCACGATATCTACTCCCTCTAACTTACCTGCCATTTGTAGGCGTTTGAAATCAACGCAAAAAACAAAGGCTCCACCAGAAGTTTCATACTGACGGGGATTCCCAGAGAGTAATCCTAATTTCTCTTTTTTGTCTGCATCTGTTACCCATATAACACTATAGGCTTGCACAAAATGTGACGTGGCAGCCATTTGGGCTGTTGCGATTAATTCTTCAATAATTTCTTTTGAAATCGGGTTTCCATCATAGATTCTTACTGAAGAATGGTTTCGTAATAATTCTTTAACCATTTGTCTACTCTCCTTTGTCACTTATATATCAAGAGCATAGCACGCTTTCCAATCAAAATCGATTAAAGAGGGGTAGATAATTATATTTAAATAGTTTGGAAATGTAGAAATTATCTCGGAAAGTTAAATATTTCATTTGATATAGATTAAATATTCTAAATAGTATAAAATTATATAATCGGCTTTTTATTTGGTTGTGCTACCAAAAATTAGATTATTCTTATGCAGAAGAGGAGTGGGGTTAGCTCTTTTAATTAAGGATAAAGCCTCCTGCCTATTTGTTTGAAGCAGAGGTAATTTTGATGACAGAGATAATGGAACCAAATACTAGTTGAACAAAAATAAAGTGGGATGGAGGAATAAGGAATGGAAGAAAAGTTAGCGAAAAAGCTTCGTCATGAGCAATTACGAGGCAAGGTTGTAACAGCAGAAGAAGCAGCATCTTGGATTAAGGATGGCATGGTATTAGGGATGAGTGGTTTCACTCGTGCTGGAGATGTAAAAGTTGTACCTCTTGCTCTTGTAGAGAAAGCTAAAAAAGAGAGCTTCCAGGTAGATATATATACAGGAGCATCTCTAGGCCCTGAGGTAGACCAATACCTAGCGGAGGCTGGCGTTATTCGCAAGCGAGGACCTTTCCAGGCAGATGCTGGTATTCGCAATAAAATTAATAGTGGTGATATCACATTTGTAGATGCACATTTATCTCATAATGCGGAGTTGGTTCGCCAAGGCATTATAGGACCTATTGATTTTGCAATTATTGAAGCGGCTGCTATTACAGAAGATGGCTTATTAATTCCTACAACTTCAGTTGGTAACTCTCCGATTTTTGTGCAAGAGGCAGATCAAATCATCATTGAATTAAACATAGCACAACTTGATGCATTAGAAGGTGTTCATGATATTTTCGTTCCTGCACAACAGGGGAAACGGGACCCAATCCCTTTGCAAAATGTGTCTGATCGTCTCGGTACAATTGGTATTCCGTTAGATTTAGATAAAGTAAAAGGTATCGTAGTTTCTGATATTTTAGATGCGCCATCAACGATCGTTCCTGCTGATGAGGAAACGGATATTATGGCTAATCATCTGTTAAACTTCCTACGAGAAGAGATTAAAGTTGGACGTTTAACAACAAGCTTGCGTCCAATTCAATCTGGGGTTGGATCAGTGGCGAACGCAGTGTTACTTGGTTTTAAAGATTCTGAGTTTGAGAACCTAGAAGTATTCTCAGAAGTACTTCAAGATGCAGTATTTGAATTAATCGATGCAGGAAAAGTGAATTTTGCTTCTGCTACTTCCATTACCCTCTCTGAACAAGTAGGAAACCGTGTTTATGGGAATTTTGACAAGTATGCGGATAAATTAGTACTGCGTCCACAAGAAATTTCTAACCAACCAGAAATTATTCGTCGACTCGGTTTGATTTCAGTAAATACGGCATTAGAAGTTGATATTTACGGAAATGTTAATTCTACACATGTTTCTGGCACTAAAATGATGAATGGTATCGGGGGATCGGGTGACTTCGCCCGCAATGCGCGTTTAGGTATTTTTGTGACTAAATCCTATGCTAAGGGTGGGAATATTTCGAGCATTGTCCCAATGGTATCGCATGTGGATCATACAGAGCATGATGTTGATGTTATCGTAACAGAGCAGGGAGTGGCTGATTTACGCGGGCTTGCTCCGAGAGAACGTGTAGGTCTAATTATTGATCATTGTGCTCACCCTGACTATCGTGAGCAGCTATGGCAATATTTTAACGACGCTAATGAGGCAACTGGTGGACATCATACGCCACATGATCTTGAAAAAGCGCTGTCATGGCATGTCAATTACGCAAAAAGTGGGACAATGAAAGACCCAGCTTTATCAAAATAGAATTCTAATAAAAAGGCCTTGAAGGACAGCTGCTCCCTCAAGGCCTTTTGTTGTATAAGTTTATCTAAGACGATTAGAGTTTAAAGTAGGCCAATCCATTTCCAATAAGTTGCAGAGAACAGCAAAATTAGGAGGAAGCCGAGAATCGTTAGTGGGATACCTGATTTCAGGAAATCCTTTGTTGTAAACGCTCCTGTACCATAGGCAAGCATATTTTGTGGTGCACTAATTGGTAATAGGAAACCAAAGCTAATAACAAATTGTTGTACAATAACAAAACCAACCTGATCAACATTAGCTGTTAATGTGGAAGCTAACACGATAAACACTGGTATAAGTGCAGAGGCTAAGCTTGTTGCACTAGCAAAACCTAAATGAATAAGAATATTAAATAATGTTACGATAGCAATCGTAGCAAGAATTGGCATAGTATCTAGACCGAGTGAACCAAAAACTTTATCTGATAACCATGATGCACCTTTTGTATTCAGCAAAATAGTTCCGAGCATAATACCTACTGCAAAGACAATGATTGTTCCCCAAGGGATATGAGGTTCAACTTCCTTCCATGAATAAACGCCGATTTTAGGCATTAGTAGTACAGCAATGGCGATAATTGTAACCGTTGTTGTATCAAATGGATGGAGCTTGCCTTCCGTTGCCCAGAAAAATAGTAAAACTAATGATGTAACGATCAACCGAATCTCAGGTGCTTTTAACGGCCCAAGCTCAGCCAATTGTTTCTTGATGACTTCTTTACCACCATCAATATTGCTCGTCTCAGGCTTAATAAGCGTAATCATAATGAAAAATAAGGCTACTGACATAATAATCGAGAATGGGGCAGCATAAAGTAACCAAGCACCCCATGAAATATTCACATTAAATTGCTCTTGGATGAAATTCAAAGCAACCATATTTTGCGCTGCCGCAGTTTTAATACCGATATTCCAAATGGAGACGGCTTGTACAGAAGTAATAACGAGTAAAGCAGCAAGTCGACTATCACGTGGTAAACCGAATGCTGCGACCATTCCAAGAAGAATAGGGACTACTGCGCCAGCACGTGCAGTAGCTGAAGGAACAAAAAATGCAAGGGCAATTGAAACTAATATTGCACCGAAAACTATGGCTTTTGTTTTTGTTCCTACAAGTGAAAGAATCCAAAGAGCAAGTCGTTTATGCAAATTGGTAATTTGCATGGCTGCTGCTAGAAAAAGAGCCGCTGCTACTAGGGCCACGGCAGAGTTACTAAAACCACTTAATGATAGTTTTAAGGCGCTAGCAGTACCTAGTTGTGTTGTTGGATCATCCATGGATGGTGCAAGTCCTAGTAAAACAGTGACGAGTGCGATAATCATTGCAGAGCTAACAGGATATGAAACGGCCTCTGTTACCCACAGGATAACCGCGAAAGCTAAAATGGCTAAAGCGCGCTGTCCGGATACAGGTAGCTCACCGTTATTAGGTAAAAAAATAATGATAATTAATAAAGCAAAAGCCAACCCAATCCATAAAGGCTTTAAATTACGCTTCGTTGTTGTTTGTTTAGGTGAAGACATATTTTCTCATCCCTTCTACGTCTACGTAAAAATGACGGTTATTATCCATAACATCGGTCAGTATAATGTTTTTTTAAGATAAGAATTCGTCCATTTGTTGTATAGAATGAAAAGAAGCGAAATATGTCTGTTTTACAGCTTTAATAGTAATTAAAGAGATAATTTATGGTCATAAAAAATACAAATATCTCCTAAAAAATATTATTTCTTTTTCTTGAAGGCAGAAGTAACTTTAGGTTCGGTTCCATTGATTAAACGTTGAATATTTTCAATGTGCAAAATAATAGCAATAGCAAAAAGTAGAATGGCAATAATGGTCGGGCCAAGCCCAGGAATCCATAAATAAGTAGCGGTACAAAAAATGAGGTAAAACTCTAATACCCCAACAATTAAATAGTTCGTTGCAAAAGATAAAATAATAAATAGAATAAGTGCAAATAAACCAATCTTCCAATCAACCGCAAGTAAAATTCCAATGATAGAGGCAGTCCCTTTTCCACCATTGAAGCCCATATAAAAAGGGAAATTATGCCCCAAAATAACCCCTGCAGCTATCAAATAGGTGAGGAGCCATGTTTGTTCTGCTGTTAAATGTGTTGCATCTGTTAAATAAAAATGTGCACCGACGATGGCTACGACGCCTTTGCCAATATCGATAAGAGCTACTAAAACGCCATATTTCCAGCCGAGTGAAAGCGTAGCATTAGAGGCACCAGCATTGCCATGGCCAGCTTTTTTTAAATCAACCCCGGATAAAAATTGTGCCACTTTAGAGCCGTGAATACAGCCAATCAAATAGCCAACAACTAGAAAACAGATCACGGCTTTTACCATAAAAATACTCCTTTCAAATTTTTTTTAAAATAGTGTATGCGTTCTTACTACGTAAAAGAGCAGACAGAAGTTTCGGAAAAAATAAAATTTAGATGTTGACAGAAAAAAACTCTATGCTTATACTTTGTAACAACGATGGAAATTGAATCTCATACTCTTATCAAGAGCGGCGGAGGGATAGGCCCTATGATGCCCGGCAACCAGTAGGTGATGAACTTACTAAGGTGCTAATTCCTACAGATTCTTACTTGGATCTGGCAGATAAGGGGAGGAAAACTTGCAACCGCAACCCTCTTCTTAGCTGAAGAGGGTTTTTGTTTTCTACAGAAAAATCCTCCTCATCTCCGGTACCATCGTAAAAAAATAACCAAATGGAGGTACACAATGACAAATTTTAAACCAGAAACACTGCTGTTACATGGCGGTCAAGAACCAGACCCAGTGACGGGTTCTAGAACAGTTCCTGTTTACCGTTCAACTGCTTTCGTTTTTAAAGACACTGCTCATGCGCAACGTCTTTTTGCCTTAGAGGAAGCGGGAAACATTTACACGCGAATTACGAATCCGACAGTGGATGTTTTTGAAAAGCGTGTGGCTTTATTAGAAGGTGGGACGGCAGCAGTAGCACTTTCATCTGGTGCAGCAGCTATTGCATTTTCTATTTTAAATCTAGCTGGAGCAGGAGATGAAATTGTAGCAGCCAGTTCTTTATATGGTGGTACGTATAATTTATTCGCTAATACATTACCAAACTATGGTATTAAAACGATTTTTGTAGATGAAACAAACCCAGAGAATTTTAAGGCTGCCATTACTGATAAAACAAAAGCTGTCTTCGCAGAAGTTTACGGTAATCCAAGCTTAAAGGTTTTAGATATTGAAGCTGTAGCTAAGATTGCACATGACAACAGCTTACCATTAATTATCGATAGTACATTTGCTTCTCCTTATGGTTCTACACCAATTGACTACGGTGCAGATGTGGTAGTTCACTCAGCAACTAAATGGATAGGTGGCCATGGGACAACTCTAGGCGGTGTTGTTGTAGACGCTGGTAAGTTTGATTGGACTAGTGGGCGATTCCCAGGCTTTACAGAGCCGGATGCTTCTTACCATGGTTTACGCTATGGAATAGATACAGCTTCTGCAGCATTTGCTACAAAGCTGCGTGTACAGCTGTTACGTGATTTTGGACCAACGTTAAGTGCAGATGCAGCTTTCAATCTATTACAAGGTTTAGAGACGCTTCATTTGCGTATCCCTAAACACAATGAAAATGCTTTAGCTGTGGCTGAATATTTACGTAACCACCCATCTGTGGAGTATGTAAATTATAATGGCCTGGAAGATTTTCCAACACATGAGTTGGCGAAAAAGTATTTAAAAAATGGCTTCGGCTCAGTGCTTACATTTGGCATTAAAGGTGGACGTGAAGCAGGACGAAAGCTTATTGATCATGTAAAGCTGTTTTCACATGTGGCAAATGTAGGGGATGCTAAGTCGCTAATTATCCATCCAGCATCTACTACACACCAACAATTATCAGCAGATGAACTAATTCAAGCTGGCGTAACCGAATCGCTCATTCGCTTATCAATCGGTTTAGAGGCAGTGGAGGACATCATTGCAGATTTAGAGCAGGCTATTACTCAGGCAACAGCAACAACTGAACAAACAGTAGAAGCGTAATATAGAATGACAGGCGAGTGTTGTAGCGTTTACGTATTTTCTCATTCGAATAGCCTCATTTGGTATACGTCAAACGTTGCTACATTAACCAATTACCTCATCCGGTAATTATCAGAACCTTTTAAAAAATAATACCAAGTAATTTTATATGTATTATTGACTTTGTTAAAACCTTGTTATATACTTGGAATTAAGTTAAGTGTTCGGAAAAACCTCGTTGAAAAGGTAAATGTTTTCATAAGTGCTCCCCCCACTTTTGAATAGATAGGAGAGTAGTTACATAGCCAGTGGCTACTCTTCAAAAAAACTGATGATAAAGGAGTGTTTAAAATGGGTAATCTCTATAGTGCGCAAAACATTGCATCTTATCTAATTTATGAACTAAATGAAGGGCATGTATTTGTTAACAATCAATCCATTCAACACATCCTTACATTAGTGGAACATAAATGGCAGCAAATTTTTGGTCATTCAGCATATCAGGAACAGGTTTGCGCAGATGATATTGGCTATACGATTAAGGAAATTTATGAGACATATGAGAAGTATGGTGTGAGCCACATCCAGCTTCCAGCAACAGAATTTTATTTGAAATACGGTACATTTCAATTAGTAGAACGTACGTATGCAATACCAAATTTTACAGAAGAAGAAATTAGTATTGTTCAACAAGCTTTAACACAATATCGTTTTCAATTGCTTTCAAAAGCGAGCTAAATAATCCCTCATATATTTAGGCTCATTCTCTGCTGCTACAGGGAATGAGCCTTTTTTATAGTAGTTTAATTATTTAGCTGGTTTATGGGTGTCTGAACATACATATATAATAGAAGAAAGACATCATTATTTGAGAGTAAAGAGTCAATATTTGTTCGAATTTTATGGATAAACTAAAAAAACGTATAGTAAAAGGAATGAAACCGATTTCTTTTGCACGTCTAGGGAAAACAAATGTCCTTCCTAGAAAGATTTTTCTTGTGTAAAGTATATATATGCGTTACAATTTTCTTTAAGTTAAATTTCGAATTATTTGAATTTGTATATGATCTAACATGTACTGAATATCAAAATTTATCCAAAATTAAGGGTTGGCTAAGGCCTGCGGTTGGTGTCAAATGATTTGGCACAACCCCACGGAGAGTTTGGCTTGATGAAACTGCGGAATGTAAGTTGGAGGGAATAATAAGAATGGCAACTATAAAGGCAGCGATTTTAGGATTTGGAACGGTAGGTCAAGGGATCTATCATATATTAAATGAAAAGCGGGAAGATCTTAAAAATAAATTAGGCATTGAGTTGGAAGTAGCGAAAATTTTAGTAACAGATGCTAGCCGCGAACGTGTACCAGGCACAGCACATTTGATGACTACAAGCATGGATGATGTATTGGCTGAACCAGACATGCAAGTAATATTTGAAGCCATTGTGAATGAAGAGCCTGCATATAGCTATTTAAAGAGAGCGGTAGAGAATAAATGTCATGTTATTACTGCCAACAAAGTCATGTTTGCAAAGCGTGGGTTAGAGTTACAAGAACTTGCAAAAGCAAATGGTGTCTTTGTAGGCTTTGAGGCGACTACTGCTGGAGGAGTACCTGTTATTAAAACGATGAAAAATATATTACTTGTTAATGATGTTAGTCGTATACAAGGTGTTTTAAATGGTACTTGTAATTATATTTTAACTAAAATGCGAGCAGAGGGCTGGTCATTTGATACAGCTTTAAAAGAAGCGCAAAGTTTAGGCTACGCTGAGGCAGATCCGTATAATGATGTTTCTGGTCAGGATGCCTTTAAAAAGTTAATGATTTTAAGCGCCCTAGCATTTGGAGAGCAACCTGATTGGGCGGATGTAGAAGTTATCGGCATAGATAGTATTTCAGCTTCGCAGGTCCATGAGGCATGTGAAAAGGGTTTACGTTACCGTCATGTAGCTGAGGTGGAAAAACTAGCTAATGGGAAAATTGTAGCAAAGGTTGGACCACAACTGGTTGATAAAGAACATCCACTTTATCCAGTCGATGATGTGTTCAATGCAGTTGCATTAGAAACAAATTATATTGGTACTTTAACCTTAGTAGGTCCTGGTGCTGGAATGTACCCAACAGCAAGTGTGATGGTAGAAGATTATGCTGAAATCATCGGGAAAAGGGCAGGATTTGTTGTAACGATTTAATCATTATTATTTTATAAAGGTAACCCGCCATTCAACAATGATCTATTGATTGAATGGTGGGCTTTTTAATCCTCGTCTTTTACGTCAATATCCTCTGGTATCGGGGTAGATCTCCATATTTCAATTTCCTCTTTAATACGTTCCAATTGATTAAAATACGTACTAAATTGTCCACTATTTATGAGTATCATATTTCCATCGAAAACGGAACGGATGCGTCCCTCATAGACTAGGCGTATTATTTGTTCTTCAGGCATACCTAGTTCAATTGCTGTCTCTTCAATTGTTTTGTACATACAACTCGCTCCTTTAACTGTATTCATTATAACGTCCATTTAACCGAATGCATACTGGAGTGGATGAAAGAAAAAGTAAAAATGATAATTGTTTGATTTTGGATAAATATGTATGATTAGTATTGGAAGGAAGAAGGCGGAGGGGGTCTACATGTTAAATCTGTTATTTGTATGGTTAGCAGCTATTTTATGGGGGATGACAGGAACTGCCCAAACGTTTTTAGATAATAATGTATCTCCGATTGCAGTCGCCATTATTCGTTCTGCCATTGGTGGTGGAATCCTCTTAGCTATTACAATTTTTTGGCGAAAAATTAATTTTCTACATTGGTCGTGGAAATGGATGATTTTAGCTGCGGCTAGTATTGCTCTTTTTCAAGGTCTTTTCTTTTCATCAATACGTCTAACAGGTGTAGCAATTGGAACTGTTGCGACCATTGGAAGTGCACCGGTATTTTCAGGCATTATTGAATGGATTATATGGAGAAACCGACCATCTATTATTTGGGGGCTAGCTACATTGATAGCGATCATGGGCTGTCTTTTATTGTTTATCAATAATGGGGAAGAAGCTGTACAAATGGGTGGCTTTGGTTTAGCGCTCTGTGCAGGGTTATCTTTTGCCTTTTATACAAATATTAGTAAGAAATTAATGGTGCAGGAAGATGCTTTACCAGCAGTTGCTATGACGTTTTCGCTCTGTACTTTATTTTTACTACCGTTTTCACTGTCTAATGGTTTTGCTTGGTTAGAAAATATGCAAAATTTATGGACGATACTATTTATGGGAATTATGTGTACTAGCGTAGCTTATTTACTGTTCTTAAACGGTTTGCAAAAAATAAATTCATCAACAGCTGTAACTCTATCCTTAGCTGAGCCATTGACAGCCGCAATACTTGGCGTTTTTCTAGTCGGAGAACAGTTAAGTGGCGTGTCCTGGCTAGGTGTAGCAATGCTATTAGGCAGCATTGTTGTGTTGACGATAGGTGGGAGGCAAGAAAGGCTTCATAATAAGCTAAAACCTTAAGAAATTCTTCATTTTTTTACTAGCTGGATTTTAAGATTTGAAAGGTACACTTATATTTGAGAGCGAGGTGTCTATCATGACGAAACTAACAGTTCTTGTTACAGACGACGATCAAGATATTCGTGATGGTATTGAAATTTATTTAAAAAATGAAGGCTATAATGTTATAAAAGCAGCAGATGGCTTAGATGCAATAGACAAGCTAGAAAATAATGAAGTACATTTAATTATTTTAGATATAATGATGCCAAATATGGATGGGATTACTGCGACATTTAAAATTAGAGCAGAGCGCAATATCCCTATTATTATGCTTAGTGCAAAGGCAGAAGATGGAGATAAAATTCATGGATTATCGGTAGGCGCGGATGATTATGTAACAAAGCCATTCCATCCATTAGAGCTATTAGCACGAGTGAAATCACAGCTTAGACGCTATGTACAACTAGGAACGTATAGTGAAGGTGCAACAAAAGTAGAAATTGACGGGCTTACTCTTGATGAAGATGCTAAAGAAATCATTTTAGAAGGAGAACCAGTTCGACTAACTCCAATAGAATATAAAATTACGGAATTATTAATGAAAAATGCAGGGCGTGTTTTTTCGATTCGTGAAATTTATGAACGAGTTTGGAATGAGGAAGCCTACAATGCTGAAAATATTGTAGCTGTGCACATTCGAAAAATTCGTGAAAAAATTGAAGCGGACCCAAAAAACCCACGCTATCTAAAGGTGGTATGGGGCGTTGGCTATAAAATGGAAAAATAAAATAGAGAAGTATATGACTATTGCAGGATTCATTGCAGGTGTTGTTGGACTTATTTATTTTGGCGTTTATGCTTATCAAATCGTCGATTCTCGCTCCTCAGAGGTTTTACAGTTACTAGAAAGAATTTTTTAGAGGAGTGTTAGTGGTATGATAAAAAAATGGAAATCCCTACTGGTGTTAATGAGTCTCATTTGGACTATTTTCGGCATCTTTACTTTTTGGCATGTAGGCTATCAGTATATTGGTAAGTCCTATTTCGAATCAGAAAATTTCCAACATGAAATCGATAATTTTACTTCAGAACTCGGGCCGTTAGTAATAAATTTACCGAAGGCTGAAGACTTAAAAGGGAAAATAGAGATTACGCAGTCTCAAATAGAAGATCATCGAAATTATTATGGTACATTAGGACAGCAAATCGATAATATTAAACAACAATACGAACAGCGAATTCAGGAAGCAATGGATGCCAATGCGGGAGAATTACAAATAAAGTTAGAGACTGAACGAGATAATAAAATTAAAGACATTACGGCAAATTTCGAAAACGATGAACATGTAAGAAAGAAGATTCTTGCTGGGGAAGAAGCACTCATCGATAAATATATAAAAGCAGCACAGAGTGAAGCTAAAAGCTTTAAAAAGTCTTATGATTACTGGTCTTATGAGTTGACGAATACGGAAACAGGAGAAACATACCGTGCAGGTGATGTTTCAGAAAGTAGTGCCTATAAAATAAAGTATTCTGAGCGAAATCCATTGTATGTGGGGAATATTAGTAATAATGTAAGGGATATTTTTTACCGTACAGAAACTTATGTGGATGTCGATAATCTTTATGAAACAACTGAATATATAGGTGTCTTAACCATCTCTAAAAAAGCAGTTCAATCATTAGGTGTTATGCAGGATTATAATCGTTTTCACCGTAATCAATATACCTACTTCTTTATATGGCTCACTAGCATAATAACGGCAATTTTTGCTTGGAGAGGTCGTAAGGATGTACTGCAAACTGTTAAAGGAATGAAGGAAAAAGACGTTTTAAATAAGGTGAAATTCGATTTTCAAGTTGTTTTAGTGTTGATCACAGGGTTTATGTATCTTATTTCATCTCAAATTGTTTTTGAGTCGATTGAATACACTTACGATTACAATTTCCAATATAATTATGTACGCTCTATACTAGATTTCGCCTTTAAATTAGGTGTGTTAATTATCATAGGAATTGCTTTCTTTATTCAATTAATTTGGCTTTATACAAGAATAGATACGTTGAAAAAGTTAGAGCAAAATGTGAAATCCAGTTATTTATGGTCACTCGGGGATTCAATTACGGATTTATTTATTAATCGCTCTATAGCGATGCACGCACTGTTCATGTTAGGGGCAGCCTTCTTTGGAGGAGGTAGCCTTGTCGCTTCTATGTTAAGAGGAGGAGCTTTCCCAGTTCTTGTTCTAGGTGTGTGTATGTTTGTAGGGTTTCCAACCTTGATTGTTTTCTTATCAAGAATGGGTTACTTAAACCGTATTATGAAGGATACAAAAGATATGGCCAATGGGCGACTGAATCGTGACGTGAAAGTGAAAGGGAAGTCCCCACTCGCTAGTCATGCTGAAAATCTTAATCATTTACGAGAAGGCGTTCGAACATCTATGCATGAGCAGGCTAAAAGTGAACGTTTAAAAACAGAGCTTATTACCAATGTGAGTCATGATTTACGAACTCCGTTAACTTCGATTATTACGTATACGGATCTTTTGAAAAAATCTAATCTTACAGAGGAAGAACGTCAACAATACATTCATATTCTCGATAAAAAATCAGAACGTTTAAAAGTATTGATTGAAGATCTCTTTGAAGTATCGAAAATGGCAAGTGGTAATATTGAGCTTCAACGAAGTCGTGTAGATTTGACACAACTTATTCAGCAGGCGGTAGGGGAGCATAAGGAAGATTTATTACAGTCGCGTTTAGATTTACGAATGACGATGCCTCATGAGCCTATTTATGCCTATGTAGATGGTCAAAAATGGTGGAGACTCATAGATAATTTAATTGTTAATGTATTGAAATATGCGTTAGAGGGTACCCGCGTCTATGTGACGTTAAAACGAACAGCAGATGGTGATGCTGAATTAACGGTAAAAAATGTTGCGAAGTATGAAATTAATGAAGACGCTGATGAACTATTTGAACGTTTCAAACGTGCAGATGCTTCACGTCATACAGAGGGATCTGGACTTGGATTAGCCATTGCGCAATCTATTGTAGATTTGCATGGAGCTCGCATGACAATTGATGTGGATGGCGATTTATTTAAAGTGACAGTTCGAATTTCAGCAGTATGAGGAAAAGGTGGTGGCAGAGGATTGCCACCATCTTTTTTTCATTATAAGCCTAAGTTCTTCGCGATAATTACTTTCATGACTTCATTCGTGCCTGCATAGATGGACATAACAGGAATGTCTCTGTACCTTCGTGCAATCTTATATTCCTCCATATAGCCATAGCCACCATGAAGCTGCATGCATTGCGTGGCTATCTCACGGGCATTTTCAGTTATCCAGTATTTTGCCATGGATACTTTCGTTACCACATCTTTTCCTGCGAGATGCTCTTCAATCAATGATTCCAGAAATGATTTACCGATCTCCATTTTAGTAGCCATTTCAGCTATTTTAAATTGTGTATTTTGAAAGTCTCCAATGGACTTGCCAAATGCTTGGCGTGATTTTACATAGTTTAGTGTTAAGGCAAGCATATCCTCAGTTGCTGTTTGTGCTGCAATTGCCACAGCTAACCGCTCTTGTTGAAGTTTTTCCATCATATAAACAAAGCCCTTACCTTCTTCACCAAGTAGGTTTTGTACTGGCACTCGGCAATCTTCAAAAAATAGCTCAGCTGTATCTTGAGCATGCATACCGACCTTTTCCAGCTTCCTCCCTTTTGTAAAGCCTGGTGTACCTTCTTCAATAACAAGTAGACTAATACCTTGGTGTTTTTTTTCAGCGGATGGATTTGTTTTCACGGCGACAACCGCTAAGTTGGTATGAATTCCGTTTGTAATAAAGGTCTTTTGGCCATTTACAATATAATGGTCTCCATCACGAATAGCTGTTGTTTGAATATTTGCTAAGTCTGAACCTGTACCTGGCTCAGTCATGGCGATCGCTGTAATATAGTCGCCTGAAATACATTTTGTCAGCCACCGTAATTTTTGTTCATGTGTACCGAAGGATTCAATATAAGGTACGACAATATCATTATGCAGGCCGATCCCAATAAGACTTGAGCCTATACGCTCAAGCTCTTCTTGAATAATAACACCAAAACTAAAATCAAGACCTAGTCCACCATATTGCTCTTCTACTTGAGGGCAAAGATAGCCCATATCACCAAGTCTTCGCCAAAATGTAAGCGGGATAAGATGATCTTTTTCCCATTGCGCATAATGTGGCTCGGCTTCTTCTGCTAAAAACTTACGAAAGGTTTTACGAAATAACTCATGCTCTGTTGTTTCAAATTTATAACGTGTCATTTGAACTAGCACCCCTTTTTGCTCGTAAATACGTAAATCTTCTCTATCATCTATTATGTTACTGGAATATTTGTGAAAATAATAGTAGCTTTTTATACTAAAATGACGAAATTGTAATTTATGTCCAGTGAAATGTCATGTAAAACAAAAGAATGATACGAAATAATGAGCTATGCTTACAATGTAGGGTTAAAGCATTTAGTTCCTATTTTCTTTAGAAGATTATTCAAGTACTTCATCCCATATGACTGTTACATATAAATGATATAATCAACTAAATATATAGGAAAGTAGAGGACGAAGATATGCCAAAAGTAATTGGAGGTATACTTTTAATTAGTATTTATAGTGCGTTGACTTTCTATTTGGGGTGGGGAGTAAAGCAGTGGCTAGGGGCTATGGGATGGTTCCGTTACCCAATCTTATTTTGGTTAGTACTGTATCTTGTCGCTTTCAGTATTATTATTGGAAGATTGCATGAGTCCTTACGATTCTTTTCAGTTATTGGTAATTACTGGATGTTTATTTTTGAATACGGTTTATTGCTATGTTTAGCAGCACAATTGATTATTTGGCTAACACCCTTTAAAAATGTACAAATAATTGGTAGTATAGCAATTGCTGTATTATTTATGCTAAGTATTATCGGCTCTTATTTAGCCTATTCTCCAGTCGTTCGTCATTTAGAAATAACTGTTGATAAGAAGGATAGTGAACTGAAGTCATTGAGAGCTGTTGTGGCATCTGATTTTCATTTAGGTGTTTTATCGCATAAAAGGCATTTACAACGTTTTGTTGACTTATCGAATGAAGCACAGCCGGATATTGTGTTGCTAGCTGGAGATATTGTCGATGATGATCCAAAATGGTTTGTTCAAGGGGAAATGGCAGATGTCATGAAACAGTTAACATCTACATATGGAACTTATGGTATATTGGGGAATCACGAATATTATGGTAAAAAGATTCCTGAATTTATAAAAGAAATGAAAAATGCCAATGTAAATATACTACTTGATGAAACAATTCGTATAGATGATGCGTTTATATTAACAGGGCAAGAGGACAGGACGAATAAAGATAGAAAGTCACTAGCAGAGTTAAAGTCTTCCGAAAGCTTACCATGGCTCGTAATGAATCATACGCCTGACGATTTGTTAACTCCTTCGAAACTGGGGGTGGACTTACACATGTCAGGTCATACGCATAAAGGTCAACTGTGGCCAAATCAGTATATTACCGCTCGAGTGTTTGAACTGGATTATGGTTATAAGTTGAAAGATCAAATGCATACACTTGTTTCATCAGGCTATGGCTTCTGGGGTCCGCCAATGAGAATCGGTAGTAGGTCAGAACTTTGGATAGTGGATATGAAATTTCGTTAATGGCTACAGCTGTGGGTGACTTATAGGTGAAATAGCAGTAGTATATGAAAATGGAGTAATTTATAATAAGTGAGTATTTGATTAATAAAGGTAAGGTGACAAGGTGGAAATTATAGAGTTATTAAAAGCACTGATTTTAGGCTTTGTTGAAGGTATGACAGAATTTGCCCCAGTATCTTCAACTGGCCATATGATTATTGTTGACGATATGTGGTTAAAAACAGAGGAGTTTTTAGGTAAATATCCTGCCAATACATTTAAAATTGTCGTTCAATTGGGCTCCATTTTAGCTGTTATCGTGGTGATGTGGAAGCGTATGTTAAGCCTAGTTGGCTTATACAAAATTGATGGTCAGTCTCAGTCCATTAATAGACGTTTTAACTTATTGCATGTTATTGTCGGTATGCTACCAGCAGTTGTCTTAGGGTTTGCATTTAAGGATTTTATTGACGATCATCTATTTAAAGTAGAGCACGTTGTTTATGCACTAGTAGCAGGGGCTATCCTAATGATTGCAGCCGATAAATTGGCACCAAGAAAACCAAAAGTAGATTCTTTAGATAAGATTTCATATGGTTTAGCCTTTAAGGTTGGGCTAGTTCAATGTTTATCTTTATGGCCAGGATTTTCACGATCAGGTGCGACTATTTCTGGTGGGGTATTATTCGGTATGAGTCACCGTGTGGCAGCCGATTTTACATTCATTATGGCGGTACCTATCATGGCAGGAGCTAGTTTAGTATCTGTTTTGAAAAACTGGGACACATTATCAATGGATTATTTCGGATTCTACGCTGTCGGATTTATTAGTTCATTTATCTTTGCGTTACTATCAATCAAGTTTTTCTTAGCACTTATTTCAAAAGTGAAATTAATGCCTTTCGCAATTTATCGTTTAGTTTTAGCAGCAGTTCTTTGCGTAATTATTTTCATGTAAACAAAAAGTCACTCTTCTTTCACAAGAAGCGGTGGCTTTTTTGCCTTAAATTTATTGCTTTTTCAATCCATCTTTCAAATAAAATGAATAAAATTAGGTATATAGTATTTGTTTTAGAGTAAATGTGTTATTGTATTTAATAAATACAGACAACATTTACCCATATATTGTTCATTTGGTAGGTTTGAGATTATAATTGATACATAAAGTATCTACTTATTTGTTGTTTTTTAATAGCATGTAGGATAATAGACTTAGCTCGGTATATGATTATAATATGAGGTGGATAAAATGTTTCAAATTGTAAGTAGATCTAAGAAAAATACAATTGAAATAAGTAATGAAGCTAATATAGGCATTTTTATTAAAAATCCTGATCGTTTATTGCAATTGAATCTTGTGGAATTAAGCGTATATGATCTTCAATTAATTAATAGTTTAAAGCCATATGTGGAAAGAAACGTTGTGGAGGTTGTTGCGGCATTTTATCATGCAATTGAAAGTGTGCCAGCATTACGTGAGGTTATTCAAAGGCATAGTTCCAGTGAGCGCCTACGTCAAACATTACGCCATCATATTATTGAAATGTTTGAGGGGAGAATAGATGAAGCTTTCCTTGAAAAGCGTAGACGTGTGGCAAAAATGCATGTGAAAATTAACTTATATCCGAAGTGGTATTTAGCAGCCTTTCAAATTCTTGAAAAATCTTTACGTAAGATAATTTTTGAACTTCGTTTGTCTAAGGGGGAGGAAGAAAAATTTTGCGATGCCATCAGTAAAATATGTAATTTTGAACAGCAAATTGTTTTAGAGGAATACGATAACTATGCAAATACATTGATTGAGGAACAGCGCAATAACGTTCGAGAGCATGTCAAGGATGTAATTGGTGGGATTTCTACTCACATAGAGGCTCAATCACAAAATACATCGGATACAGTGACAGAGCTTGTTAATAGTGCCCAAAAGGTGAACGATTCATTGAAGGATAGCATTCATGAGGCAGAATCGATGCAAAAGGTTTCAAGTGAAGGCTATGCCAAAATTGTTTCTATTAATGAACAAACAGGGAAAATTCATCATAAGACATTTGAAATGGCAAATATGGTGGAGCAGTTGGATGAATCCTCTTCAAAAATCAATGCAGTGGTTGAAATGGTTAAAAGTATTTCGGGTCAAACAAACTTATTGGCATTAAACTCGGCAATTGAGGCGGCGCGTGCTGGGGAGCATGGCAAAGGTTTTGCGGTTGTTGCCAATGAAGTACGTAAGCTTGCGGATCAGACGAAAAGTTCAGTTGAGCAGATTGCTGATTTAATTCAGATGTCTAATGGAATTACCACACAAGTAGTTCAAGCTATACAGGATATACAAGAGCTCGTAAATAATAGTATCAAACAGAATGCCGAGTCCTTAAAGGCATTTGATGCAATATCTACCTCCGTAGAGGATTCCATTTCAAATTTCCAAAACGTAGGGAAGCAAATATCAGATTTAGCAAATATTATTGAGACGATAGGTGAATCCTCTGATGAATTAGAGAGAGTTGCCAATCGTTTGAATACGACCATCAGAGAATTTTAAATGAGATGTAACTATGCATACAGCTTATGCATAGTTTTTTTATGCTTACAAAGTGGATAAAATGATTGATTTCACGGATAAACAAAGTCTTTAGGCTGATGAAAAGGGAAATTAGCGATTATTATAGAAGGTTGCAAACTAGAAACCTCTAGAAAATGCTTCCCTTAAGTGTTACGCTATAGGCGAATTAGGGAAATGAGTAGAGAGGTGTTTGGAACATGAAAAAGAAATTATTTATTACACGTAAGTTTCCTGCACATATTGTTGAGCCATTAAAAGAGTTTTATGAAGTTTCTCAGTGGGAAGAGGAGGAGATTGTCATCCCTCGCGATAAACTACTTGCATCTGTCGCTGATTGTGAAGTGTTGTGGGTAACAATTGCAGATCAAGTGGATGAGGAATTACTTTCGCAAGCACCAAACCTAAAGCTAGTAACAAATTTAGCAGTTGGTTTTAACAATATTGATGTGAAGGCTTTACGAAAAAGAGGTATTATGGCGACAAATACGCCTGGTGTCTTAACGAATACAACGGCTGATTTAGTATTTGGCTTACTGCTTGCAACGGCTCGTAGAATTCCGGAAAGTGAGAGATATTTACGAGAGGGAAAATGGAAAAGCTGGTACCCGATGCAGCTGGTTGGTAAAGACGTATCAGGGGCGACGATTGGAATAATAGGGATGGGCCGAATTGGTCAGGCTGTTGCTAGACGAGCAAAAGGTTTTGATATGAAAATTTTATATAATAACCGAAGACGTCGACATGAGGCGGAAGAGATGTATGGCTTTCGCTATGTATCATTAGAGGACCTCTTACAACAATCTGATTTTGTTGTAATTATGACACCTTATAATAGTGATACTGAGGGTCTCATTGGTGCACATGAATTAGCGTTAATGAAAGAGGATGCTGTCTTAATAAATGCTTCTCGCGGTGGAATTATTGATGAGGCAGCTCTATACGATGTCCTGAAAAGTGGCAAGTTATGGGCAGCAGGGCTGGATGTCTTTGAACAAGAGCCTGTTGCTATGGATCATCCATTGTTGACACTCCCGAATGTAGTGGCACTGCCGCATATCGGTAGTGCGTCCTTAGAAACGAGAACAGCTATGCTCATGTTAAATGTGAAAGCATTGGCTGCTTATGGACAGGGCAAGGCTATTTCAAATCGAATTGATTAAAAAACGGAGCATATCACTGATAGATATGCTCCTTTTATTTTATCTATTGAATAAATCGAATATACCACCAATACCGCCTTCACCTTTTGACTGGCCGCCACCGCCTTGTGAAATTGGTGCCGCTGCAAAGACACGACTTGCTAAACGGCTGAATGGTAATGATTGCACCCAGACAGTTCCTGGTCCACGTAATGTAGCGAAGAAAATCCCTTCACCGCCAAACAATGCAGTTTTTACGCCTCCAACAAGTTCAATATCGTAATCTACATTTGAAGTCATCGCAACTAAACATCCTGTATCTACACGTAAAACTTCCCCAGGCTGTAATGTTTTTTCATGAATGGCTCCTCCTGCATGTACAAATGCCATACCATCGCCTTCAAGCTTTTGCATAATGAAGCCTTCACCACCGAAGAAGCCTACACCGATTTTTTTCTGGAATTCTACGCCCACAGAAACACCTTTAGCTGCAGCTAAGAACGCATCTTTTTGACAAATAATTTTCCCGTTTAATTGACTTAAATCCATCGGAATAATCTTACCTGGGTACGGGGAAGCGAAATAAACATGCTTCTTACCTGAGCCAACATTTGTGAATGTCGTCATGAATAAGCTTTCACCTGTTACTAAACGTTTACCAGCACCTAATAATTTGCCCATTAGACCACTTTGTGAGCCGCCTTTTGAACCATCGCCAAAAATAGTTTCCATATGGATGGAGTCATCCATCATCATTAAAGCGCCTGCTTCCGCCACAACTGTTTCTTGTGGATCAAGCTCAACTTGCACATATTGCATGTCGTCACCAAATAACTTGTAGTCAATTTCATGATTATTCATAAGGGATTCCTCCAAAAGTAAATTTATTGATATTCTATACGATTATAAAACACTTTGGTTTCAATAAGAAATTAAATAATTTAGAAAAAAAGGGAATTAAATAGAAAATGGCGAATATAAAAAACTAGAATGTGTATTATTTATTTTCATATAACTAAGGGTGTTATGAATATACATAACCTTAAGCGATTCCTCCTTTTGGAGTATTCTCTAATAGAGGGGAAGCAGTTAAGTGAAAATAAAGCCTCTGGCAATTGTCACTGATAATCATAGTATGACAGGGTATATCACATCTTGAAAATTCGGAATATTGAAGTATTTTATTCTATTAAGATTCATAGATTTTGTACCTGAGGAATACAACTGGTTACAATAGCTGAGGCATCATAGAGTATTTCAGGGGGTGTATGTAGTGGAGATTAAAAACTATATTGGTGGTAAATGGAGCACACATTCACATTTACAAAGTATAGCAGTGACGAACCCTGCAAATGGTGAGCAACTTGCTACCATACCACTATCTACTTCTAATGAGGTAGATGAGGCTGTAGTAGCAGCCAAACAAGCACAAAAGAGCTGGGCACTTGTGCCTGCGCCAAAGCGTGCAGAATTTTTATATGCCATCGGTCAAAAAATGAAAGAAAAAAAGGAATATTTGGCGACCGTTTTAACAAAAGAGATGGGTAAGGTAATTGAAGAAGCAAGAGGAGAAGTGCAAGAAGGAATTGATATGGCCTATTATATGGCAGGAGAGGGTCGTAGGTTGTTTGGTGAAACAACTCCGTCTGAATTGGCCAATAAGTTTGCAATGAGTGTAAGGGCACCAATTGGAGTCGTAGCGCTTATTACGCCGTGGAACTTCCCTGTTGCGATCGCCACGTGGAAATCTTTCCCTGCTATTGTGGCGGGTAATACATTCATTTGGAAACCATCAAATGAGACACCTATGATGGCTTGTGAAATGGGTAAAATTTTTGAAGAAGTTGGTTTACCTGATGGAGTAGCAAATATTGTGTTTGGTACAGGACCGACTGTAGGGACTGCGCTCATTGAACACCCTGATGTAAAGGTCATTTCCTTTACTGGGTCGACGACAACAGGCAGTAAAGTAGCGGAGCTTGGCGGTAAACATTTGAAAAAGATTTCCTTAGAGATGGGTGGAAAAAATGCTGTCATTGTTATGGATGACGCAGATCTTCAACTGGCTACAGAGGGTATACTTTGGAGTGCCTTTGGTACCGCTGGTCAAAGATGTACAGCATGTAGCCGAGTAATTGTGCATAAAGATGTTAAAGAGCAATTAGAAAATCGTCTCTTAGATGAAATGCAAAAACTCACAATCGGGAATGGTCTAGACGAAGGAGTTAAAATTGGGCCGGTGATTAATAAAGCTGCATTGGAAAAAATTAATCACTATGTACAAATAGGCAAGCAGGAAGGTGCCACGTTACTAGCTGGTGGTAGAATTTTAAATGAGCCACCATATGACAATGGGTTTTATTACGAGCCTACATTGTTTACGAACGTGAAGCCTGACATGATTATTGCCCAAGAAGAGATTTTTGGTCCTGTCGTTTCTCTAATTGAGGTAGCAAGCTTAGAGGAAGCAATTGAAGTAAATAATGGCGTGAAATTTGGCTTATCAAGCTCAATTTTCTCACAAAATGTTAATACTATTTTCCGCGCACAGCGTGATTTAGACACGGGTATTGTTTATATAAATGCCGGCACAACAGGTGCTGAAATCCATTTACCATTTGGCGGTACAAAAGGAACTGGCAATGGACATCGAGATTCAGGTGTTGCAGCCCTAGATGTATATACGGAGTGGAAGAGCATTTACGTAGACTACAGCGGTAAATTACAAAGAGCACAAATCGATACAGAGTAACAGATCAACGAAAGGGGATGTTCTTGATGAAAGTTGTTGTATTAGGTGCAGGTTTAATGGGTAAAGAGGTAGCTCGTGATTTAATAAAAAATGATAAAGTCGATCGTGTATTTTTAGGTGATATCGATGTAAAAGTGGCACAGGACTTTGTGGATACTTTAAATACAGATAGGGTTGAAGTTGTAGAGCTTCATGCAGAGCAAGATGATTCGTTAATGAAGGTCATCTCAAAAGGTGATGTTGTGATCAATGCATTATTTTATTCCTTCAACGAGCGCGTTGCGAGAGCAGCTATTGAAGCGGGTGTACATTCTGTAGATTTAGGTGGCCATATAGGTGGTGTTACCGAAAATATATTAGATCTGCATGAGGAAGCAAAAGCAAAAGGTGTCACAATTATCCCTGACTTAGGTGTTGCTCCAGGTATGATCAATATTCTAGCGGGCTATGGTGCCTCTAAATTAGATGATGTTGAGTCTATTAAACTATTTGTTGGTGGCATTCCAACTGAACCAAAGCCTCCGCTTCATTATACACGCGTATTTTCTTTAGATGGTGTTTTTGATCATTATACTGAGCCTTCAAAAACGATTCAAAAGGGCAAATTACAAGAAGTTCCTTCCCTTTCAGGTGTTGAACCTATTTATTTTGATGATTTCGGTGTGCTTGAGGCATTTTATACATCTGGAGGCATCTCTACATTGTATAAAACATTCCCAAATGTCCGCACATTAGAGTATAAAACAATTCGTTATAAGGGGCATGCAGAGAAGTTTAAGCTATTAGCAGATTTAGGCTTCCTTGATTCAGCGAATAAGGTAGAGGTTGATAATCAAGAGGTGCCTGTTCGTTCTGTAGTTCGTGAGGCGCTTAAAAAGAAACTGGAGCTGGGAACAAAACCAGATGCGGTTCTATTACGTGTCATTGTTGCTGGTGAAAAAGCGCAACAGCAATTGACATATGAATATGAAATGGTTGTGCGTAAGGATATGACTATCAATGAAACAGCGATGGCCCGTGCTACAGCTAATACTATTTCGGTTGTAGCTCAGATGATAGGTGCGGGTGTTATTAAAGAGCACGGTGTTTTCCCGCCTGAATCAGTGGTCCCTGGCGATACGTATATTGAAGAAATGGCCAAACGTGGTGTAGTAATAAAAGAGACGTCTCATAAGTCTGCTATGATTGTGAAATGGTAGGTGCTGACCATGAATTTTGACATGTCCACGGAGCATGAAATGCTACGAAAAACGGTAAGGCAATTTGTTGATGAAGAAATTATTCCCTATATTGCAAAGTGGGATGCTGAAGGGGGCTTTGATGCTAAAATTTGGTCGAGGCTTGCGGAGCTTGGGCTAATGGGCGTTTGTGTGCCAGAGCAGTATGGTGGGAGTGGAATGGATTATAACTCCCTTGCTATTGTGTGCGAGGAGCTGGAGCGTGGAGATACAGCATTCCGAACAGCGGTATCCGTTCACACGGGTCTGAATAGCATGACATTAATGCAATGGGGTACTGAAGATCAAAAGCAGCGCTATCTTATTCCACAGGCAAAAGGAGTACGAATTGGTGCATTTGGTCTTACTGAGCCGGGTGCTGGCTCTGATGTGGCAGCTATGTCTACTACAGCTGTCCGTGATGGGGATCATTATGTCATCAATGGACAGAAAACATGGATTTCCTTATGTGATATAGCTGATCACTTTATCGTTTTTGCCTATACAGATAAGTCCAAGAGACATCATGGTATTAGTGCATTCATTGTTGAACGTTCAATGGCAGGCTTTACATCAAAGGCTATCAAAGGGAAATACGGGATTCGTGCAGGTAATACAGGTGAGCTCTTCTTTGAAGATTTACGTGTGCCAGTAGAAAATCGTCTCGGTGTAGAGGGAGAAGGCTTTAAAATAGCCATGTCTGCCCTAGATAATGGACGTTTCACTGTAGCTGCGGGGGCTGTCGGCTTGATCCAAGCGTGTCTTGAGGCTAGTGTGAAATATTGTCATGAACGAGAAACCTTTGGTAAGCCTATAGGAGAGCATCAGCTTGTCGGACAAATGATCGCTAATATGGAGGCTGGTTACCAGATGAGCCGTCTATTGGTCTATCGTGTTGGTGAGTTGAAAAATAAAGGTGTTCGTAATACTAGAGAAACATCTTTAGCAAAATGGCAGGCGTGCGATTTTGCCAATAAGGCTGCGGATGATGCAGTACAAATTCATGGTGCATATGGCTATTCAGATGAATATCCAGTTGCGCGCTATCTGCGGAATTCCAAAGCACCTGTTATATATGAAGGTACGCGAGAAATTCATACCATTATGCAGGCAGATTATGTATTAGGCAGACGCCAAGATAAGCCATTAGCTAATAGGCTGCCAAAATGGCCGTTTGAAGAATAAACGAGGGGGATATTATTCCCTTTCGTTTTTTTGTGTAGGGGTAACCACACCTTAAAAAAATTTCAGAATAATGTAACTTTCCATCTTTTTCTTAGTCTAATGGATAAACAAGTATATGAAAGAGAGGTAAAATAATGAAAAGTAAATGGCTGGCATTCATGTTGATAGCTGTTATAGCAATCGTGCCTGGTATTTTAACATGGGCAATGAATACAGAGGTCACTGCCAAGGCTGCAAGTGTGGGTATGGCTACCCAAAGTTGGCAGGCATCATTCTCTGTAAGCTTAAAGAAAAGTAAAATTACTGAGGACAATGTGTATGTAATGACAGAAAAAGGGAAAAAAGTACCTGCAACGATTGCATTGTTAGAAGATCAAAAAACATTAGTTGTAAAGGAACTTGTACCAGGCAGTTATCAATTACATGTAAAAAAAGAAGCCTTTGCACAGGGAGGACTTAATGTAGCTTCGCAAGTTATTCCATTTACAATTATTGAAACGTTAACATCCGTTCAATCAGAAAAAGAATTAGAACAATATTTTAAGAATTTGTTAAAGGCTCCTAGAGGTGAAATTAGAGAAGAAGAGATGTCTCAAAGTGCAAAAAGTGAAGATAAAGCAACAGCGAATAACGAGTCTACAACTAATAATCAAGTGGAAGGTGTAGAAGAAGGCGATATTGTTGTTGTCAAAGACGGTTTTATTTTTACTGCAAAAGATCAAAGCATTACAGTTGTGAACGCTAAAGACCCGCAGCATTTAAAACAGGCTGCAAATATTAAGCTGAAAGAGTCGCAATATATTTCAAAGCTTGCGCTATATGATAATTTATTAATAGCAATTGGGGATCAATATATTGAAAAAGCAGGCACGGGAATGGTCACAGCTTCATTTTATGACATTTCCAATCCAAACAAGCCAAAACATATACGCGATGTGGGGCAAGAAGGATATCTAAAGGATATCCGTATTGCAAAAGACACACTCTATTTAATTGGTAATATGTATCCGAACTATTGGGTATTACAACAAGAGCAAAAAGCAGATTTAAAACCAAAAACATATGATAGCTTGACAGGAGAAAAGTTCGAAAGTCTACCTTTAGAAAAAATTTCGATTTTGCCTAATACAATGGATGGTACCTATAGTTTAATTACAGCTATCGATTTAAAAAATGGTGCCAAAACAACGGCTAATACAAAAGGGTACTTGGGCGGCAGTAGTGGACTTTATATGTCAGAGAATGCACTATATTTAACGACACCAATTTATGAAGGTAATAACGCCATACCATTAGAAAAACGCGCTATGGATATGATATGGATGCCGAGAGCGGCTGACACGCAAATTTTCAAATGGAATATAGATGGAACAACATTGAATTTCACTGGTAGTACTGAAGTAAAGGGGACTGTTTTAAATCAATATTCTATGGATGAATATAAGGGTAACTTACGAATCTTTACAACAGAAGGTAATACGTGGGATGAGAAAAGTACCTCCTATAACCACCTCTTTATTTTAGATGAACATTTAAAAGCTTTAGGTACAGTGAAAAATATGGCACCTGGGGAAAAGATTTATTCTGCTCGTTTTATGGGAGATAAGGCATATGTGGTGACATTTAAAGAAGTCGATCCACTGTTTGTCATTGATGTAGCAAATCCGAAAAAACCAGCGGTCCTAGGGGAGTTAAAAATTCCGGGCTTTAGTAATTACCTGCATCCATTAGATGAAACACATTTAATTGGTATCGGCTATGATACAGAACAACGCTATGATTCGTATACGAAGCGCAATTTTACGGTGACGACGAATATGAAGATGTCATTATTTGATGTATCAGACTTCAAAAATCCAAAAGAACAATCCACCGTGAAAATTGGCGGAAAGGGATCCTATTCTGAAGTTCAATACAATCCAAAAGCGCTATTCCGAAATAAGGAATACAACTACTTTGGCTTCCCAGTTGTCCAATATGAAGCGGGTAAAGGAGACAACATTGTTTATAAAGGTCAGGGTGCTCAAATTTATGAAATTACTGCAGATAAAGGCATTACTCTAAAAGGGAATATTATGAATGCTACGAACGGTGAGCCATATGAGAATTGGGAGCAGGTCGTACAAAGGGTTGTTTATATAGAGGACGCTCTTTATACAGTAGCGCGTAATGAAGTGAAGAGCTATCAGTTAAAAGACTTTAAACCTCTAGATACACTAATCATTAAATGACAAAAAAAGTCCGATGAATTCAATTAGAATTCATTGGACTTTTCTTTGTGGTGGATCTTACTTTTGACGGTAGGGCAAAATCTCAGAAACTGTTACAAATTCATAGCCCTGACCTTGTAAATAAGCAAGAACAGCATCGAGGCCATCTGCAGTAGATTGATGGATATCATGCATTAGTACTATTGCATTATTGTGTAGATTATTTTTTACATTTGGCAATAATTGCTGTGCATTGCGATGCTTCCAATCTAATGTATCAATTGTCCAAAGCACGACTGGAACAGGAATCTCAGCGTCAATCGTGTCATTAGTTGCTCCATAAGGTGGTCTGAAAACAGTGGCACCGTGATTAATAGCCTTCTCTATTTCAGAGGCTGTTGTATTATACTCTTTCATCACTTGTTCTTGCGTAAGTTTTGTTAAAACCGGGTGATTCCATGAGTGATTGCCGATTTCATGCCCACGTGCAAGTACATCTCTTGCAATATCAGGATAATATTGTACACGACTACCAAGCATAAAGAAGGTTGCTTTTGCATGATATTTATCGAGAATGTTTAATATCTGCTCCGTCACTTTTGGGTGTGGACCATCATCAAATGTCAGCGCAATTCGTTTTTTATTTGGATCACCAGTAGGTGGTGGTGTAATTGGTTTTACATTTTCCATAGCAATTTGAAAATCAGAGGCTAACAATGGGTTAATGAGCGAAAGTGGTAGTTTCACTATTGGGGCACCTGCTGACCCGCTAGCAATCTCATATTCATCGAAATAGAATTGCAACGAATCGTCTGCAATTGCAAAGCGAGTGAAGTTGGACCATTTTGGTTCAGTAGCTTTTAATAATTCATCCTTTAAAAGCTCATCCTTTATTTGGAGATTCTTCTGCAAATCTTTTCGCACATTTGCGGCTAACGTCGATAAATTATTCTCGTCATTTTGTAATAATGTTTGAATAGTTATTTGCTCGCCAGTTTCGTTATTAATAAAGAATGTTTTCGTTGTGACCTCATGGTTAGCTCCACCTACGTAAAGCATCTTTGTTAGCACAAATGAATAGTAGTGCTCTCGGTACGGAAATGTTTCAAGACTAATATTTAATTCACCCATAACTTCTTTATTTTTTTTCATAGAGGCTAGATAGTTTTCTTTTGAATCCGTTATGTATTGTAATACGGCATCATTAAAAACTTCGTTATCTGTTTGTGGGTAATGAATGGCAAAAGGTGTACGTTTATCATTAGAAACATCTGTTACAATTCGTATCCCTGGAAACGCAGAACTTTCCGTTGATATATTACTATTAACCGATTCTGTATCGGTTTCTTTTGAAGCACTAATTTTTTGAAACTTAAATTCATCCTTAGATAGGATAATAACGAGTATAATAGTTGTTAAAGCTACAATGAGGCCAAGTAATAAAAAATCTATTATTGGGCCGCGTTTTTTTCTGCGTTCCTGCATGGTGTTGGATACGCTCCCCTCAATTTTATTTTCTATACAATCAGACGTGCCAATCATGAAAAAAGTTATACAAATCTATAAACTTTTATTGTTAATTTATAGAAATTAATGCTAGCCATTTTTCCTTCTTGAAGTAGTATATCGAACGTGGTTATACTACTGTATTAGTGGATAAAAAATCCTTACTAAAAATAGAACAACCAAAGATCAATTATGTAAAATTAAATTGAAAAAACCCAATCTTTTGCTGAAATTTTCAGTTGTGTTTTTAATGGCAGTTCGATACTATTGGCAAGGAACATTTTGAAGGAGGCAGATAGCTGCAATGGTCTTACAAGAAGCGGATAATGAACTTACGATTGACTGTTTGTTGCTTGCAGGGCGTATTATGATTGAAAGTGGTGCAGAAACATACCGTGTGGAGGATACGATGCTGAGGATGGCACATTCTCAAAATATGCCGAATGCTCAATGTTATGCCACACCGACTGGAATCATTTTTTCGTTAGGCAAGACACAGCCAACGAGAATTTCATCAATTTCCAGCAGGGTTACAGATTTACAAAAAATAGCCTTGGTAAATTCAGTATCTCGGAGACTCACATCTCACATGATAACATTAGAAGAAGCTTATGACGAGCTAAAGTCGATACAAAAAACAAATTATTTTTTACCAACCTATTTACAAGTTATTGCGGCCGCTTTTGCAAGTGGTTGTTTCCTTATTATGTTTAAGGGTGGGTGGTCCGATTTTCCTATCGCTGTTTTAGCAGGGGGGTTAGGCTTCCTAATGCTTGTAATAACGAATCATTTAACAAAAGTTAAATTTTTCTCTGAATTTACAGCATCACTCGTTCTCGGCTTTGTTGCCTTCTTCGCAGTAAAGTATGGTTACGGGACAGAGCTAGATAAAATCATCATTAGTTCTGTTATGCCGCTCGTACCAGGAATTTTGATTACGAATGCAGTTCGTGATTTAATGGCAGGTCATTTTATGTCAGGGATGGCAAAAGGAGCAGAAGCCTTTTTAACTGCCTTTGCCATAGGGGCAGCTATTGCCGTCACCCTAGGATTTTAGGAGGCGACTAGCATGCACACAATGGACATTATCATACAATTAATTGTTAGTTTTTTTGCTACAGCTGGGATTGCCATCATTTTTAATGTACCTAGAAAGACGCTACTTCATTGTGGTCTTGTTGGGGTAATTGGCTGGATTATTTATTATATTTTAACAGAGCAAGGAATGGATGTTGTTAAAGCCTCTTTCTTTGGTTCGTTTGTCATTGCCATCGTGGCTCATCTATATGCGCGTCGATTTAAAATACCGATGATTATTTTTATTGTTGGTGGAATCATTCCGTTAGTGCCAGGAGGCATGGCCTATAATGCCATGAGAAATGTTGTAGAGGATGATTATTTACAAGGCTTACAATATGGTTTAAAGGCATTTTTAATAACAGGGGCAATTGTTATTGGACTTGTCTTTGCAGAAGTAATTATTCAACTCATTTTCCGTTCAGTCCGTTCAAGTAAGGTGAAATTCCAAAAGGTCTATAAAAAATAAAAATAGGAGGCTGCATGTATGCTACGCAGCCTCCTATTTATTGTATTATTTTTTTACAAGCAATGCTTCGATTTCATCTGATGTTACAGGCTTACTAATATAGTAGCCTTGAATAGCATCGCAACCATAAGTAATTAACAAATCAGCCTGTTCCGCCGTTTCGACACCTTCAGCTACTACTTTAAGTTCCATGGATTTACCTAGCTGTACCATACCGTTCATAAGCTTTTGGCTCTTTTCGGATTTTAACAGAGAATTAGTAAATGTTTTATCGATTTTTACTGTATCTATTGGTAAAATTTGCATATATCTAAATGATCCATAGCCCGTACCGAAATCATCTAATATAAAGGAAATGCCTTCGTTTTCTAATTTGCGCATTTGCTGAGCAATAGATGTTGCAGCTTCTGCCTCTAACGCGAATTTTTCAGTGATTTCAATTTGCAGGAGGTTTGCTGGACAGCCTGTTTTAGCAATCATTTCAAGAATGGACTTAGCCATATTTTTATCACGGAACTCTCGTACAGAAGAGTTGATGGATACTTTTAAATCATGGCCAGCTTTTTTCCAAATTAACGCCTGTTCACACGCTCTCTCTAGCATAAAGGAACCGATATTATTAATTAGTCCTGTTTCTTCCGCAATTGGAATTAATTCATCAGGTGAAACCACACCAATCACTTCATCTTCCCAACGTACAAGTGCCTCAACAGCTGTAATTTTTCCAGAATAAACATCGATTTGTGGCTGATATAGGACCTTTAAATTCTTTTGATCAAGCGCTTGTAGTAATCGCTTTTCAATTAACGCTTTTCGATTTAAAGCTTTATGTGTCGCTGTTGATAGTGACACAATTTTATCTCCCCCAGCTTCACGCACAGTTGAAATAGTAGCAATAGACGCTTTCATAAGCTGAGAAAATGTTGTTTGATCTTCAGGATATCTAGTGATACCACCACTAATAGAGATTGGCACAGCAATATTGCCACTGTAAATAGGGTGCTGTTGTAAGTATGATAAAAAGCCTTGAATAAACCATTCACTTAAAGGTGTGATGACTACAAAATCATTTTCATTGATACGTGCCATCGTGCTATCTTGGAAATACATCTTAATACGATTTGTAAATTCAATAATTAGGCTTTGATCGATTTGTTGATCGTGTAGTTCTTTTAAAGTATAAAATTTATCAATACTTAAATAAACAAATGAAAAGTGTCTGTCATCCTCAATCATATTGCTAATGACCTTTTCAAGTCGGTGGGCATTCATCAGCCCAGTTTCCGTGTCGATATAAGCTATTTTCTCAAGTTGGTGTTGGATAGTTTTTGATTTAGTAATATCCTTTTCAATTAAGAAAAATTGTTGTTCACCTGTTTCCAGATTAAAGGTTGGGATAGCCGTTAGTAATACCCAATAGGATTGTCCCGCTTTGGTGATTTTTTCAACTTCACCTTGCCATGTGTGCCCGTTGTTTAAATTACGCCAGATAATATTTGTCACTTTTTCACTACGATCATTATCTGGGAACAACTGCCAAAATGTTTTGCCGATAACACGCTTTGGCGTCCATTGGCTTGTTTTTAGAAATTCATTATTACATTCTAAGATGAAACCATCGTGGTCAAGTGTTACAGTCATAAATGTAGCATTCAATCCTTGTTTAAGGTCTACAAATGTACTGCAATGAGAGACGGCATTAGTCATTAATTCTGGCAGCATAAAAATCATGAGAATCAAACGTTCTCCTTGCTCTGTATAAGGTTTAGCAAGCAGTGCTGTCGACATTTCTGTTTTTAAAGAGGTGTGAATTTGAATTTTTTCTATATACGTACTTTCCTCGCTTTGGAGGATAGCTTGAAAAGTTTCTCCAGGAAGCTGACGTAGTAGATTTTCGTGTATAGATGGAGTAGTATTTCCTGTAATATCATTAGTTGATAAACCAATCAGATGTTCAGCGCTCTTTCCCCAGATAGTGGCTTGTCCATCTTGATTTAAGATAATTGCAGGAAAAGGAAGTGAATTTAAATAATGTTCATCAATCGTAAATGATTTATGCATATGACTCATGAGTTTTCGATCTCCTTGGGTAATCAATATATACTAATATTATAGATAATTATATGGAATTAGTCATTATGAATATATTTGTAAATATTTGATAATGAAAAGAATTAGGACTTTTCTAATGATATTTAAGAAAAGATTTGAAGAAAAGTAACATTTTTTAGTACGTATATAGGAAGCAGGATTGGTATGCAACGTTTAAAAGGAATAATATTTATCGTTTCGGGTGCTATGTTATGGGGAGCGACTGGCCCCTTGATGGAGTGGTTACTGAACCATACATCATTGACTGTTTCCTTTATGTTAACAATCCGTTTATCGGTTGCAGGTATGATACTAATTACATATTTACTGTTAACGGGAAAAAATATTTTTGGTATTTGGCAGCACAAACTATGGGGTAGACAGCTCATTGTCTTTGGTATTGTAGGTATGCTAGGTGTTCAATTTGCATTTGTAGCAGCGATTCATGAAAGTAATGCAGTGCTAGCGACCTTACTCCAGTTTCTAGCGCCAATATTTGTTGTGGCATATGTCTCTCTTAGTTTAAAGAAATGGCCACCAAAATATCAAGTAATAGGAATTATTGGTACCCTTATGGGGTTATTTCTACTACTAACGAACGCATCATTTGAAAGTTTGCTTATTAGTCCAAAAGCATTGCTATGGGGTGTAGCAGTAGGTTTAACCTTTGCTTTTTACACATTATATCCTGCGCGTTTAATGAGAGAGTGGAATGTGTTGTTAGTAGTTGGCTGGGGGATGCTAATAGGTGGGCTCACATTAGGTATAGTGAGTCGGGTATGGCTGTCTAACCAATGGGTCGTTTTTACTGATTTTAAAACACTACTTTTAATGGTTGCTTTAATATTTTTTGGAACAGTCGCTTTCATATTGTTTTTAAGTAGTATGAAATATATAACAGCTGTAGAGACGAGTATCCTCTCCAGCATTGAACCATTAACGGCTATGATTATTTCAGTTATTGTCTTTGGTACTTCTTTAGGATTCTGGCAATTAGTAGGGGTATTCGTTATGCTTGTGTGTGTAACATGGCTTTCAATCGCAGGTGAGAAAGCATAAATATACTATTGTGGTAGTAATTTTTAACTAGCTATAAATTTCATCTTAGGACAAGGGGGAAAGAATGTGAAAGAAATTTTTTCCTATGTAAGACCTTATAAATGGACAGCTATTTTTGCTTTATGTTTAATGTTGTTAGAGTTGTTTGTAGAGCTTGTACAGCCACTTATTATGGCCAAAATCATTGATGACGGGGTAAGAGCTCAAAATCACGAAATGATTATGCAATGGGGTGCTGTTTTACTCGTACTTTCATTTGTTGCCTTTATGGCGGGTATCGTAAATTCTTACTTTTCATCTCATACTGCTCAAAGCTTTTCTTATGATCTACGAAATGCCATGTTTGATAAAATCCAATCCTTTACACTGGCAACCTATCAAAAATTTTCTACGGCATCTCTCATTACGAGATTAACGAATGATGTCACACAAGTGCAAACGGTGCTGTTTATGAGCTTACGTATTATGCTTCGGGCACCTCTTGCTGTGATAGGAAGCATAGTAATGGCTTTTATTGTGAATGCAAAATTAGCCTTATTTTTAGTCATAGGTGCACCTATCATTTTAATTTTCCTTATTTTTATGGTCGCAAAGGGCGTATCTTATTTTGGACGGGTGCAGAAAAGAGTCGACCGTTTAAATAGGGTTTTGCAGGAGAATTTACAGGCCATACGTTTAGTAAAAGCATACTTACGGGGGACATATGAGGCTTCACGCTTTGATGAAGTTGCATCTCGTTTGAAATTCGATACTGTCAAGGCTTTACGCATAATGGAGTACATTATGCCAGCTCTTTTATTCATTATGAATATGAGTCTGCTCGCCGTCCTATGGTTTGGTACAAAACAAGTTGCGGCAGGGACAACACCACTTGGAGATATTGTAGCGATTGTTAACTATGCGATGCGTATGACAGGCTCGTTTTCAATGTTCGCTTTTATTATTATTTTTTATGCGCGTGCAAAGGCTTCAGCTGAGCGTATGGCAGAAGTTCTTTCTACAGAAAATGAGGTTGAAGATGTTTCATTTTCAGAGGAAATCAGCCGTGGTAAACATTATGGTGAATTAACGTTTGAACATGTTAGTTTTACGTATCCAGGCGGAGAGGTGTCAGTCCTATCAGACGTCAATTTCCAAGTTAAATCGGGTGAAAAATTAGCGATTATGGGGGCAACCGGTGCTGGTAAATCCACTTTATTACAGCTTATTCCGCGTTTTTATGAAGTAACAGAAGGAAGAATACTAGTAGAAGGACAGGATGTTCAACAGTGGGATTTACAAGAATTACGTGAAGTCATTGGGTATGTCCCTCAGCAGTCCTTATTATTTACAGGCAGTATTGCAGATAATGTGCGTTGGGGAGATACGCATGCTGAAATGGACGCTGTACTACAGGCTACGATGCAGGCTCAAATACATGCATCCGTTGAGGATTTTCCAAATGGTTATGATACAAAGGTTGGGCAAAAAGGGGTCAACTTATCAGGAGGGCAAAAACAAAGGCTATCCATTGCGAGAGCACTCTTGAGAAAGGGACATATATTAATGCTCGATGATAGTACAAGTGCATTGGATGTTAAAACAGAACAGGCACTTTGGGAGGCACTGAGCGAAGAACATGCTACGATGCTTGTGGTCACGCAAAAAATTCGTACCGCTAAAGGTGCAGACCGTATTTTACTGATTGATGCTGGAAAAGTAGTTGCCTATGGAACCCATGAAGAGCTTTTACAATGTTCCTCACTTTATAAAAAAATTGCAGTCTCTCAACAGGAGGTGGAGGAATAATGGGATTTTTCCAAAAACCTTTTGGCTATGAGCCGATTTTGACTAAAGATGATCTTCAGCAGGCTGTGAAGAAAAAGAAAGGGCCACGAGCAAGTGATTGGAAAAGTACATTGCTACGGTTATGGAAAATTGTCGATGAGCAACGAGCACTCCTAATTGTAGTTCTTTTACTAGTGATGACTAGTTCAATTTTGGCTTTGATAGGTCCCTATGTAATTGGACAAATGATTGATCACTATGTTATGCATGGAGAGCTAGCTGGCTTAGGCAAGGGGATTGTCTTATTGATCTGCATTTATTTGTTGCTGGCCGTCTCCCTGTTCCTACAAAATTATTGGATGATTGGTATTGCTCAGCAAACGATTTATAGGCTAAGAACAACTGTATTTGGTCATTTTCAACGACTGCCGATTGCCTTCTTTGATCGTCGTCAGCATGGCGAATTAATGAGCCGTATGACGAATGATATAGAAGCTGTCAGCTCAACGCTGAATAGCTCCTTTATTCAGGTGTTTTCAAGTGTACTAACGCTTGGAGGAACGATTATTATTATGCTGAGCTTAAGTCCATTACTAACCATTTTAACTATGTCCATTATTCCCATTATGTTTTGGGCAATGCGTTGGATTACACGTCGAACTGCTCCTTTATTTAAGGAGCAACAAGCAGCTATTGGGGCTCTGAACGGCATGATAGAAGAAACCATATCTGGACAGCGCATTGTGAAGGCTTTTTCCCAAGAGGAACGAATGAAGGCAGAGTTTCAGGAAAAAAGCTTGCGGTTAAGAAGAACGGGATTTTGGGCACAGACATATTCTGGCTATATTCCAAAGGTCATGAACTTTTTAAATAATATGAGCTTTACTATTGTCGCGGGTATCGGGGGCTTACTTGCTTTGTATGGGCATGTGTCAATAGGGGTTATCGTTATATTTACAGAATATGCTCGGCAATTTACACGCCCATTAAATGATTTAGCCAACCAATTTAATACAGTGCTATCAGCTATTGCTGGTGCTGAGAGAGTATTTGCGTTACTGGACGAACAACCAGAAGGAGAATCTACCTCAGCGAAAAAACATCAGCTATTGGGACATGTAGCTTTTAAGCAGGTGTATTTTAAATATGAACAAGACCAGGAATCTTACACATTAAAAAATGTTGATTTTAAAGTGGAGCCTGGGCAGACGGTAGCGCTTGTAGGAGCTACAGGAGCAGGGAAAACGACAATCCTTCAGCTTATTGCAAGATTCTATGAAGTGACAAAGGGCGAAGTGTTATTTGATGGCATTAATGTTCAGGAAATTGATCGTCCATCCTTGCGTTCCCAAATGGCTTTTGTATTGCAGGATCCATTTTTATTTGAGGCAACGGTTCGTGAAAATATTCGATATGGTCAATTAGATGCAAGTGATGCTGATATTGAGGAAGCAGCAAAGCGTGCTAATGCACATGATTTTATCATGAAGCTTAAGGATGGATACGATACGATTCTTGCTGCAGATGGACGAGAAATTTCACAAGGCCAAAAACAATTACTATCAATAGCACGTGCACTTATTGCGGACCCGAAAATTTTATTGTTAGATGAAGCGACAAGCAGTATCGACACAGTAACAGAAATGGCGATTCAAGAGGCACTTGATACATTAATGCAAGGCCGCACTAGCTTTGTTATTGCACATCGATTAAATACAGTGCATAATGCAGACATGGTGTTAGTTATGCATAAAGGTGAGCTAGTGGAAGCTGGTCCACAGCAAAAACTAATTGAATCGGGCGGTTTATATGCTCAAATGCTTCATTCATCCTCCCATCATTTAGAAGAATAGCCATTGACAACTATGAAAAGAGTAATTTCATTTGAAATTACTCTTTTTTTAATCATATTAACAAATGTAATTAATTTGAATAAATAGTATAATTAATATAAATAAGTAGGGAATAGTATATAGTTTGAAAGTAACTAAATGAAAAGAGTTAATAGTGACAATTTTATGAGTTTGTTAGGTTATTATATATCTAGAATTCATAGTAAATTTTAGTCGTTTTCGTGAACTTTTATAGTAAAAATCCTTTTATTATTGGATTATTTGAAGTAAAATTCTGATTAATAGATGGTGATAATATATTTAGTTGCCAGCTTATTTTCATTCTTGCTACAATAGGGCAATAGTCTGATACAGGAACGGAGTAAACAATGAATATTTCAGTGATGACAGTGTCTTTCCCATTGGATGGAGAAACATTGAAGGAAGTAAAATTATTATGTGAAGAAGCGACAATTCATGATTATCGAGTATACGAAACTATTTTGAATGTGCCAATGGCTAGCTCTTTTGAATCTAAGGGCTTTATGGTATTGGCGTATGAGGATGATCAGGATTTGTTAGTTGGTGTTGCAAGTGCCATTGATTTGATGGGACTCCATACGTATGAGTGGTCACTAGTGGTGACACCTGCATATCGCCAAAAGGGGATTGGGACTGCATTAGTTGAAGGCATACAAGTTGGGCTAAAAGAGCGAGGGGCAGAGGGTCAGTTAGCTGTTGTTATTGATGGTTCCCCACATGGACACACATTTATTGAAAATAAAAATTATGTTTACAGCTTTTCAGAAGCAACCTTAGAAACAAAGGCGGAACCTGTAGCATTACGAAGCGATATTACTATTCTTCCCTATAATGGCGAACAGGCTGAGCTAATTGCTATTTATAGTGAAGCATTTGGTGATTTACCAGAAGAATCAACAGAGCTCATCGCCTTTAATACGTCCACTAATGGAAGAAAGCTATGGATTGCTTATCGAGATGGAGGAGTTGTTGGCACGGTGACGACAGCTCAGGAAAATGAAATACAATGGGTAACAGCCCTTGCAGTCCACCCAAATTGTGAAGGACAAGGTATTGGGACGGCTTTATTGTCCTTTTCAAAGGATTATGCGAGTAAAACCGGTGCCACTTTCGTCATGTTAGATGTTGAAATAGACAATAAAAAAGCAATATCTGTCTATGAAAAGGCTGGCTTTATGAAGGCGCAGCAAATTGATTATTATGTAAAACAATAGCAAAAAGGGCGAGGAGTGATTTTAACTCATCGCCCTTTTTATCATAATTGCGTACTATCTTCATATAGTATTAATAAGCCTTATGAAAGGAGTCGTGATTATGCGCATGCCGGCATTGCCTAAAAAGAAGTCTCCTCCGAAGGAAGCACCTAGTTCGTGGTGGAAAGTGGTTAAGGCCTATCTATCGAAAGGAAAGTTCTATCGATTACCACCGAGAAATTGATGAGGTATAAAAAAGTCGCCTTATAGCGACTTTTTAATTTTCTAATAAAAATGTATTTTTAGAGGGACCTATTAAGTAAAGTTCATGCATTGCCCGTGTGAGTGCTACATAGAGTAGCTTTCGATCAATGGGCGTGTCGTAAAAGGGCGTATCAAACGCAGCTACTATAACCGCATCAAATTCAAGTCCTTTCGCTAGATGGCTTGGAACAACGAGCAACATTTCCTGATTAATAGAATCATTTTCAGTTAGTAGCTGTGCAGGTAGTTGGTGAGCTTTTAAATCTTTTTGCATCATCATTGCTTCAGCAGTTGTTTTGCATATTAAAGCAATGGATCGATGTCCATGTTGACGAATCGTTTCAAAAATTTCTTTAATTTGTAAGGCGTCGAATTGATCCGCTTGAATAAAGCTTGGCACGTTGCCATGACGAACAACAGGCTCCACTAACGGAAGTTGTTCATCCATTTGCGCTAAAATTTCATTAGCGACTTCCATAATTTCAATGGTTGTACGATAGCTTTTTTGCAAAGTTCGAAAGCTTGCTCGTGGGAATAAACTTTGGACAGGCTCCCAAGCAGTTAATGAACGATAGCTATGAATTCCTTGAGCTAAGTCACCAACCATTGTAAACATATCAGTATCCAAACCTGTTTTTAAAGCGGCAAGCTGAAATAGACTATAGTCTTGAACCTCATCGATAAAGACAACGCGCATTTTCCATTCATCAGGAATGCCTTTTAAGCGCGCCTGTAAATAATAAAGTGCAGCTAAATCTTCAAGTGCCCATTGTTCCTTGAGATGTGATTGTAAAAATTGCTGTTGTTCGAGATAATGCCATTCAGGAGCCAGTTCTGCTAACAGCTCTGCATTGGTGAGAAGTGAACGATAAAGAGTTTTAATATTGTGTTTGGTAAAGCGGCGCATATAAGCAGCTGCTGTTGATTTGGCTTCTTTTTCAATAGCAGGAATTCGCTCATCGCGTTCATCGATAAATTTTGTTACGACACGTCGCCGTTTTTCATCATCTCGAATACCATTTAATGCCTTTCCAAGTGCTTCATCATATTTTTTATGGAGTGTAGCTAAAACAGACTGCTTCTTCTGACGAACATGGCTAGCTAACACCTTTTTAATATGTGCCAGTCGTTTTTCGATTGGCATATAAGAAAATTCATATAAAAATAGCTTCTTAAGGTGAGAAGCCCGCATGATACAGTATCTTTCAATATAAACATCTTCAAATTGCTCTGCAATATCTTGCTCCAGTTTTCGAATATAGCGTTCGATAACATCACGATAATAAAGAGAGCCTTTCATTTCAGCAATCCAAGCAGATGGCTGAGAATTTCCTCCGGCCACAAGCGATTCTAATTGCTCATTTGGATTTTGAAGCTTTAATTTTAATTTAGTGGCGGATAGTACGTAATCGGTAAAAGTAGTTTGGCATATTTTATCGACGCCTAGTTCTGGTAAGACATCTCCAATATAATCAATAAATAACTTATTCGGTGCTAAAATCATGAGCTGCTCAGGATTAAAATGCTCACCCATTGTGTAGAGGAAATAGGATATTCGGTGTAGGGCGATGGTGGTTTTTCCACTGCCTGCTGCTCCTTGGACAATAATTGGTTGACGAAGATGTGCGCGAATAATTTCATTCTGCTCTTTTTGGATTGTCGAGACAATTTCGGTTAGACGAACATCAGCTTTACCAGCCAATGCTTCTTGTAACAGTTCATCGTTCGTAGTTAAGTCAATATCACGTATATCGAGCAAATCGCCATTTTCAATTTTATATTGTCGCTTAGCAAATAGATGTCCTTTATGAATTTCTCCGCGGACATCGTACTCCATATCACCAAGACGGCCATCATAATAGACATTCGCTACTGGTGAGCGCCAATCGACAATAATCGGCTCATGTGTTTCACGATGAAATAACGAGGTTTTTCCAATGTAAAGAAGTTCTTCAGGGTCACCTGTCTTTTGAAAATGGATTCTAGCAAAATAAGGCTTCTTTTGAACGGCTTCTAGCCCTTCCTTTTGATTACGGGCCATTTCAAAGAATCGGGCATTGGTTAAGATGTTTAAATAACTCAAACTAGAATCTAAGTAATCAAGATCTGCCATCGACTTCCGAATATTCTCTTGAGCGGATTTTAAATCTCTTTGTGACTCATTTAAAATTTGCTGCATATAACTTTGGGTATACGCTAATCGCTCTACTTCAGTCTGAAAATCTGGATGTTTTACAGTCATTTTTTAGCACCTCCTAGGTACTTACAATTTCAAAGTAGATTATCATACTACTATATATAATATTTACCATCAAGTGAAAGCTTAAAAGCTGAATATGTTACTATTACGTAGAGGATTTGAATGAATGTTAATAAAAGAGGAGGTTCATTATTTTGGATATTTTTGCACACAGAGGTGTTTCTGCAAGCTACCCGGAAAATACAATTGCTGCATTCCAAGCGGCATCTAAGCTTCCTATCGCTGGAATTGAGCTAGATGTTCATTTAACAGCAGATAAAGAGGTAGTTGTTATTCATGATGAAACCATTAACCGTACCTCCAATGGTTCAGGCTATGTAAAGGATTTTACATTACAGCAATTACGTACATTTGATTTTGGCTCATGGTACTCATTGGATTATAGTGGAGAAGTGATTCCGACATTAGGGGAAGTTTTAGAACTATTTGCAGGTACAAACCATCGCATTAACATTGAGCTAAAAACAGATGTGTTTGCCTATGAAGGGATCGAGTCATTAGTTCTAAAGGAAGTAGCTGCCCAACAAATGACAGAGAGAGTTATTATCTCTTCTTTTAATCATGAATCTTTGCAAACAGTCGCACTAATCGCACCATATATTGAAAGTGCTGCATTGTTTGCTGAAGTTTTAGTAGACTTTACGACTTATGTTGCACTTATTCCTGCTAAAGGCTTGCATGTTAGTTTGCCTACAGCGTATCGCAAATCAGTAAAACTAGCGCTCGCTGAAGGGGCAACAGTACGTGTTTATACAGTCAACGAGGAGCAGGATGCTCGATATTTACAGCAGCTTGGAATACAAGCAATATTTACTGATGACCCAGAGAAAATATTAAAAGCCCTTACTTAGAGCAATGAGAGGGGGGCGCTCGAATTCCGTGGAATGATTAATGAAGTAATGCCCACGGAACGCGGCGTCTTTTATAAGATTCTTTACCACTTTGCCTGATGCTCCTCAATGCATCCAAGCATTTGTCGAATAACTAATGTTTCACCATTGTCGAGCAAAATGGAACCGTCATAATAACCAAATAATTGATGTACTTCTGATTTTACTAGTTTTGCATTTGTATAGGCTACACGTTCAAAAAACGGAGAGAAGGTTAGTGACACTTGATGAGAGAATTTTGATTTTACTTTCCAGCGCTGCATATAATCTTCGGAATCATAATCAAACAATAAATCCTCATGTATTTTTGTCATTTTGCCATCAACGAAAACAGCATTTTCGGTCATGCCTGTGCCATCTGTCCATTTTCCTCCTAAATTAAGTCCAATTCTTCTTCCACGGACCCGTTGAGAGGCCATTCCCCAATTCCATACGGCTTCACGCGGCCAGACACCTCGACCGTAATCTAAGACAGCAAAATTTTCTTCTGCCGAGAAATTATAACGACGAGTACCAATTGTGACCACACCTGAAGTAGGGAGTGTATGATGCTTACCTGTAAATTGAAATGTTTTACGATTCCAAGGGATGACAACATTTAAGGTTTCGTCTGTAGCGGGATGCTGAATGATGAGCTTTGCACGTAAAATATCGCCATCAAAATTTGGAATAGAAACGGATAGATGTGTTTCATTTTGTACATATAGTATATCAATCATCATTTCACTATTTTTAAACGATACGGACTCTAAAACTTGTGTAGGCATTTTCAATTTGCCGCCTAAGGGAATGGTAATCGTTTTTTCGAAATAACGCTGCGTTTCATATTCAAGGAAATAGACGAAGCAGACTGCTGCATAATCTAGATGACTAATCGTAGCGGAAAATAAGATTTCATCACCGTAGACACACCAATAGTTCCATTTCTTTTTGCGCATGAGATGGCCGCTTAAATTGCTGTTGATAAGTGGTTTACGTGCAAATCCGATGGCTGCTGGATTTAAATTCCCCTTTTTATCGCATAAAAGAGTAGGCTGTAAAATTTCTTTCTCAGCATGCTGCTTCACATTTAACATCCCTTCTGGTCATAAAATAAAATCATGCATTTCTTTTAATCTTATTGTAGCAAAAATGATCTTGAAAATGGAAAGGAACATACTGATTATACCTATTTTCGACAATAATATGAGTAAGGACCTAACTAATAGAAATACTTGAAGAGACATATGATGGCATGAGGAGGGGATGTATGGCAAAGATGTATAATAGGCAAGCTGCTGTACAGTATGCCAATTTATGGTGGAATAGACGCAATCCAGCTTTTCCTAACTTTGATGTAGACTGTACAAACTATATATCTCAATGTTTATTAGCTGGTGGGGCACCAATGCGAGGGGCACCAAGTAGAGATAAGGGCTGGTGGATTCAACAAGGAAATTGGAGCTTTAGCTGGTCTGTTGCACATTCTTTAAGATGGTATTTAGAAGGCTCAACGACAGGGTTGAAGGGGACACGTGTGCAAACCGCCGAAGAGTTAGAGCTGGGGGATGTTATTTTTTATGATTTTCAAGGAAATGGGAGAATCGATCACTCTGTTATTGTTACAAGTATTCAAAACGGCATTCCTTATGTAAATGCTCATACATCAGATAGTATTAATCGACCGTATTTGTATGAAGACTCCACTGCTTTTACGCCCAGCATGACTTACTTTTTCTATCATATAGAGGATAGCTTTGCTTAAGATGAGGTAGTTTTAAAGCATATCATTTTATGATAATGTGAAGGTAGAAGAGATAAACTTAAAAGTTGTCTTGTGGTAGAAGGAGAATGGATATATGAGCGAACAATTTTTATCGGTTAGAGATGCAATTATTCAACGTCGTTCCATTAAAAAATTTAATGGTCAGCCTGTAGATCGTGATGATTTATTGGCCATTATCGACGATGCAGTTTGGGCACCCAACCACGGTAACCGTGAGCCTTGGCGTTTAGTAGTAGCCTGTGGTAAGGAATTAGAAAATCTACATCATTTATTACGCGACCTGACGATTCCAAAATGGCAAGAGCTTTTAAGTGAAGACTTGGCGAAGCAGATGTTGAAATTTACGTTACCCGGCGGCTATGCCTTTGTTATCGTACCGGAGGATGCACGTCAAAAAGAACGTTTAGAGGATTACGGAGCAGCAAGTATCTTTATTCAAAATATGCAACTGTTAGCATGGGATAGAGGGATAGGCTCTTGCTGGAAAACACCAGGCTTTTTAGATAATCCGAAGTTCCGCGAAGCCTTAAAGGTACAGCCTGGTGAACGTGTTATTGCAATGCTACAAGTCGGTTATTTTGATGAAGTACCAAAAGGGAAAGATCGTAAAAAATCGGCTGAAATAGTGACAGTTTTTGGCGAGTAATCGCCTAAAAAGCAAAGAAAATCCCCTCACTGAAGTAGGTGAGGGGATTTGTTATGGAATAGAAAATTATTTTTGTAATTCCGAAACTTCATATAAATAATCACTTAAAACGCGTAAACCTTTATCAAAGTTTTCTAAATGGAAATGCTCATTAGGTGCATGGAAGTTTTCACTAGATAAACCGAAGCCCATTAATACTACAGGAATTTCTAAAATTTCATCAAATGCAGCCACGATAGGGATAGAACCTCCACCACGTGTGTAAGCAGTAGGTACACGATAAACCTTTTCATAAGAACGTCCAGCTGCCTGAATGAATGGATGATCAAATGGTGTTAAGAATGCAGGGCCTTTATCGAACTCCGAAATGTTAATTTCCACTCCAGCAGGTTTATGCTTTTCAACGTGGGCTTTTAATAGCGCAACGATTTCGTCCGGCTCTTGATTTGGAACGAGACGGCATGTAATTTTAGCGCCTGCTTCAGCAGGTAATACCGTTTTGATGCCTTCTCCCGAGAAACCACCAAAGACCCCATTAACCTCTAATGTTGGACGAGCCCAAGTACGTTCAAGGTAGGTAAACCCTTGCTCACCAAATAGTTCTTTTACACCGACCTCTTGTTTTACTGACTCCTCATCAAAACCAAGCGCACGATAAGCTTCACGTTCTTCCTCTGTTAAAGGTAATACATTATCGTAGAAACCTTCCACTTGAATGGTGCCATGCTCGTCACGGAAGGATGCTAATATTTCAGCTAATGCGTGGATGGCATTTTGCACGCCTCCACCATAGAGACCTGAGTGTAAATCTCCTTTAGCTCCACGCACATCAATTTGAATGCCTGCTAAACCACGTAAGCCATAGCATACTGCAGGTTTACCAGGGCCATAAAGTCCAGTATCAGAAATTAAAATGAGATCCGACGCTAATTTTTCTTTATATTCCTCAACAAAGGAAGGTAGATGCGGACTACCGATTTCTTCTTCACCTTCATAAATAAATTTAACGTTCACAGGTAAAGTTCCTGTTGTTGCAAATAAAGCTTCAATCATTTTTAAGTGCATAAATACTTGCCCTTTATCATCACTAGCACCACGAGCGAATAATTTATTGTCACGAATGGTAGGATTGAACGGTTCACTCTCCCATAAATTTAGGGGATCAACAGGTTGTACATCGTAGTGACCATAAAATAATACAGTTGGTTTGCCTTCTGCATGTAACCAATCGGCATAGACAACTGGGTGACCTGCAGTTTGTGTAATTGAGATATTCTCAAGATTTAATTTTTCAAATGCATTAGCAAGCCATTGTGCAGCATGCTGGATATCTTCCTTATGCTCAGATAAAGAACTAATACTTGGAATTTGTAAAAATTCTTTCAATTCGTTTAAATGAGCCTCACGATGTTCAGCAAAATAAGCATCAATTTGCTGTAAATTAGTCATCTAGCATCCCTCTTTCTAATATATTTCGATAATAGAAATAGTATAGCATATCAAAACTAGAAAGTATTAACATGGGTTTATAAATAAATAAGCTCTAATAGGAGGACATCAACTATTTTTATAACAAGGCCAATGGTTGTGTTTGAATGTCTTTAGCTTGTAACGGACGAATATATGTAGGGAAAAATGAAAGACACTGTAAAAAAATTCTTTACAGTGTCTTTCGATAGTCGTCTATAAGTGAGGGCAATTTTTATCTTACTTAAAGAGTGTGTGTATTAAACATTTTTCGATTTACTACTACTGATGTTAGGTGTTGGTGGTGAGTTGTACACACGGGAATATGGTGGTATTGAATTCATTAGCCAAATGTTACTGCCTAGCACCGAATCGTGACCAATTGTCGTTTCGCCACCTAAAATGGTTGCACCTGCATAAATAACAACATTATCTTCAATATTCGGATGACGTTTAATTCCTTTAATTGGATTGCCATTTTCATCAAGAGGGAAGCTTAATGCCCCTAATGTTACACTTTGGTATATTTTAACATTATTGCCGATTATACATGTCTCACCGATTACGACACCTGTGCCGTGATCGATAAAGAAGGATTCACCAATTGTCGCTCCTGGGTGAATATCGATTCCTGTTAAACTATGTGCATATTCAGACATAATACGTGGGACAATTGGTACGCCCACTTCATATAATTCATGTGCAATACGGTGAATGTATACCGCAACAATTGATGGATAACTTAGTAAAATTTCTTCTGTAGAAAGGGCAGCAGGATCTCCGTTGTACGCTGCCTGAATATCTGTTTGCAAGATTTTACGAATTTTTGGGAATTGTGAAATTAAATCCATCACAATACGATCTGCATCCGCTTGACAAGTACAGTTTTCAAGATTGCTGTTGTACTCCAAATTGTAAATTAAAACTTTTTCGATAATATCACGTAAATCCAATGCCGTTTCACGCAGTTTATTACTACTTACAATATTGACGCGTGTAGTATCGATCGGCGGAGCAGTATGAATACCTGGGAACAGTACTTCATGAAAATTATCTAAGATTTTATAAATTTGATTGCGCCCAACAAAGCCAATTGAATTTTCAATATCAACATACTGTCGGTTAATATCACTTAATGAACTTGTAATTTCTGGGACCTTTTCATTTAGCCAATCATTTAAACTCATTGTAAAACACCCCTCAATTTCATAATAACTGATGTAATAAAAGTACAAAGCATTTCATGTAATAGCAACTCTTTTAGCTTTAAAATATATTAATATTTATATTATAGAAAAAATACCTGCATGTGGAGTTGCAATTAAATAATCTTATATTGTTTTACCATAAAATACGACAGCTTTTAAAGCTTACTGCTTCTTGTTATGATCTAGACCGATTTGCACTGGGAGAATTTTAATCAAATAAAAAGAGTCTGATTCCGGAACAATACCGAATTCAGACCAGTAAATTTTTTATTAGTGAGCAGTATATCCTCCATCAACAAGGAGTGTTGTACCATTAACAAAGCTTGCATCATCGCTTGCTAAGAATAAAACAGCTTTGGCAATCTCTTCTGGTTTACCAAGTCGACCTTGTGGATGAAGGGAAGCTAAATACTCTTTCTTTTGAGCGTCTACTTCAGCTAATAAAGGTGTGTCGATATAGCCAGGACATACAGCATTTACGCGAATGCCTTGTTTTGCATAAGCTGTGCAAAGGTTTTGTGTTAATAGTTTTACACCACCTTTTGCAGATGAATAGGCTGTTGGATTTGGTAAGGCAACAAAACTATGGATAGAGCCAGCATTAACAATGACGCCACCTGTGCCTTGCGCAAGGAATTGTTCGATGGCATATTTATCAGAAAGAAATACACCGGATAAATTAATATCAATGGTTCTTTTCCATTTTTCAAAAGATAACTCGTGAGCGGGTGCATCGTCAGCTACACCTGCATTCGCATACATAATATCAAGTTTTCCGTATTTATTAATAGTTTCCTTTATCATGTTTTTAATATCTTCTTCGCTTGTTACATCTGTTTTTACGAAGAGGGTATCATAACCATCGTTATTTAATTGTTCAGAGATGTTTTGTCCGCGCTCTGAAAAATCGGCAATGACTACTTGTGCACCTTCTTGGGCGAAGAGGCGAACTGTTGCCTCACCGATACCGCTAGCGCCACCTGTGACGATTGCTACTTTATCTGTTAATTTCATGTCAATGACCACCTTAATATTTATTTTGCTGTTGCTCCACCATCAATAACAAATTCGGCACCTGTTGAGAAGGAAGATTCATCAGAAGCTAAGAACAGCACTGTTTGAGCCACTTCTTTTACAGAACCTAAACGTCCTAATGGGAATAAGTTTTTTCCTAATTCATCTTTAGAGCTTCCAGTTGTTGCAGATGCATAATCGGCCATTCCTGTATCGATATAGCCAGGGTGAATAGAGTTTACGCGTACGCCATATGGGGCATATTCCATTGCTGCATCTTTTGTCATAATGCGCACAGCACCTTTACTAGCGCCATATAAAACATGTCCAGCAGCACCTGTTAAGCCTGCAATGGAAGATGCATTAATGACAGAGCCTTTATTTTGTTTAGCCATAAGCGGCATGATATGTTTCATACCAAGGAAAACACCAGTTACATTGATGGACATTAAGCGATTCCAGTCAGAAAGTTCAATTTCCGGTAGTGGTTTAATTATATAAATGCCTGCATTGTTGAAAAGGATATCAACTTTATTAAATGTATGAATGGCTTCATCTGCAACTTTTTTCCAATCGTCTTCATTGCTAACATCATGACGTACAAATAATGCTTCGCCTCCAAATGCTTGGATATCGCTAACGGTTTCGTTCCCAGATTGTTCATTTATATCAGTAATGACTATTTTTGCTCCTTCTTTCGCAAATAATAGTGCAGTTTCTTTCCCGATGCCTGTACCTCCGCCTGTAATAACGGCTACTTTATTTTCCAATCTCATTTCAAGCACGCACCTTCCATTATTTCTGGTTATATGGTTACCTTAGGATATAAAAGTATTCGCTTTATTTTAGCGATACCTTCATCTTACTCCTTTCAATTTGAAATACTATCCTATAAGATGCTGTATAATATAGTGAGTGAGTATCCTCCATTTATAGGGGGACTTTTAGTATGAAGGAGAGGAATTTCCTATGACACACTCATTTCAATCCTTTGAAGAAATGACACTTCAAGAATTTGTGTTATTCATCAAAATTCATAGTAAACAAATTGAAGAGAATACGAATATTTACCTCAATCTAGAACCTTCTATTGCTGAAGCCGATCGAGAAAGAGTGGCAATGCTACTGGATTCGTTTCTACGTTTAATGACGCATACGAATATCGAAGAGCTTCATGATGATTTTAGAAGTTTTTTTAAGACATGGCTTCAATCACAGTTATCCATTATCGATACGAGAAGCTTTCTTCTATTCCAATTGATTTTAGAGAAATCATTGATCACTTTTATGATTCAGCAGAAAATTAGTCGAATGAATGCCATACTAATGTATGTATTATCGATTTTTACATTTTTAGTACAGCTTTATTGTGATGCCGAAGTAGATCATAAAAATAGTCGTAGAACTACCCCTGAAAATGAAGAGTTGAGACGGCTGCAATTGTTGGATAAACTTGATAAATTGCTTATCAGTTCCTCTGGTTATCAGGATTTAGCTTATATCTTAAAGAAATGTGAAGAGTATTTTAGTTACAAAAGATGTGTATTTTATGCCTATGTGCCATGGTCCAATCAATTTTACGGGGTTATTGGTGCAGAGCTTCCAAAGGTTCAAAGCATGAAAGGGGAGCTGACCGGTGAAAATACAGTCCTTGGCTCAAGAAAACCTATCTATTTAAAAAACCCCAAAAATTATGTGAAGGAAGAACATATACAATTATTTAATTTATCGTCGATTATATTTATCCCAATTATTCAACAGGATCAATTATTTGGTTGGCTGACATTTGATCAGCTAGGTGAAGAATTTGATTGTACAAAGGATGAGTTATTGTTACTTGAAGAGGTAGGGAAGCGGTTGGGGTTATTTTTATCACGTAAGGGTGAGAAGGTTGAAAAGAATACAGAACTTCACTTAACAGAAAGGGAGTCCATGATTTTAGGTTTGCTTGCAGAGGGATATGACAATAAAAAAATTGGGGGATTACTATTTCTAAGTGAGCATACGGTAAGAGATTATGTAAGTAGTTTAATGACAAAGCTCAAAGCTAAAAATCGAACACAGGTCGTTGCTTCCGCTTTTCGTTTAGGGCTATTAAGCTAGCCAAGGGAAATAAATATGTAATCCGTTATATGAAATATATCTGCTTACTTTAAAAGTGATTGTTAAAGTGGCGGATTTTTAATTTTCCGATAATAATTATTATTTAAAATATAGCAATCAAAATAGAGGTTTAATGTTATAGAGCCGTGTTTTACAGGCTGAGTAATATAGTAGTAAAACATTTTTTACGAATATTACAAGCAAAAGCGTTTAAGCTTACACGATTGTAATGAAATTGAAAGCCAATACGATAGAGTGTAATACATTATTTTGCGAGAATGTGTATAGAAGCAAGAACAAGAAGCGGAGGCATACACAATGAATGAAAAATTAGAAGGCGTATACGAGGAATACAATCGTTATATATATCACTTATGTTTAAAACTAACTCGCAATAATGTAGAGGCTGAAGATTTAATGCAAGAAGTTTGGGTAAAGGTCGTGCGCTATGAAGACAGCGTAGCTGAAGTAGAGCATATTAAGGCTTGGCTTACAACTATTACAATGAATACTTTCAGAGATCGCTATCGTAAAAAGGTTCGTCGCAGTAAATATATGATGAACCAACCTGAAACATTAGACGTACCGATATTAGATTTGGTTCCCAATAATGAAATTTCGACAGAAGAAAAGGTTGAAAAGGATATTGTCACAAAACTCGTACAAGATAAAATGGAGCAATTAGATGGCATTTATAGAAAGACTTTATGGTATTTCTACATAGACCAATATTCACTTGCAGAAATTTCTACGATTATGAAAGTTTCCATTGGTACTGTGAAATCCCGTTTATTCCGTGCAAAGGCTCGATTAAAAGAAATGCTTATGTCAGATACGGCCATTGTGGAATCTGTGCTACCAGCATGATTAAAGCTGATTGGTCGCACACCATACGTACTTAGACGGAAGTATTCAGTCGACTAATCTAAAAAAAGATGCATTCGCATATAATTGCGATGCATCTTTTTATTGTTAAGACTTTATTCTGGACGATTGGATTCAACATCCAATAGACATTTTGAAAAAATAGTGCGCAATGTTTGCAGTTCTTCAGCAGTGAGCATTCCAAACATATTGTTGATAATTTCACTCACTTGTTGGCGAGACTCTTTTAAGATGCTCTCGCCCTCAGAAGTAATAACGAGCTGTGATGCTCGTCGATCTGTAGCGTGCTGTGTTTTTTCAATAAAGCCAGCGTTGATAAGCTTCGTTGTTAAAACGGTGACGCCACCTGTCGTTACCTTTAACCGCTCAGCAATAGCAGAAGGGCGTTTCGGGCCCTCCTGCGATAAGTAGTCTAAAATTAAAATATGGGATTTTGAAAAGCCGAGCGCATTATGATTATTCCACTCGTTCGCCCACTTACGCTCAATAGATGAAACAACTTCAAACAACGAGGTAATGGCTTTTTGTTTTTCTTGATCCATAGAAGGTCATCTCCAAAACTGTTTTAACTTTCTTGTGCCAATCTTGTCATCGCATTTAATTCGTAAGCACGTACTTTGCGCGGGATAAAACGGCGGATGTCCATCTCATTGTAACCAACTTGAATACGTTTTTCATCTATTAAAATAGGGCTACGTAACATTCTTGGATGTGCTTGAATAATAGCAAATAGCTCCTGAATAGAAAGTTGGTCGATATCGATATTTAAGTTTTTAAAATCATTCGAATTTGTTGCAATAATTTCATCTGTTCCATCTTCAGTCATGCTTAAAATTTCTTTAAACTCTGCAAGTGTAAGTGGATGAGAAGTGATACGTTTTTCTTTATATTCAATATTGTGATCTTTTAACCATTTAAGTGCTTTTCTGGATGAAGAACAGCTCGCTTGTGAGTAAATTGTAACTGTCATTCTTCATTCCTCGCTTTCTTTTTTAGATTATATTTTATAAATATCTTATTAGTAAGGTAAATTGTTTATATATATATATCTTACTAGTAAGCTATATATAAATCAATAGCTATTTAAAAAATATCTATAACACCATGATTTTTTTCAGGTATATTAACATATACGAAGATCATCATAAAAAGTTTCATTTTCACAGCTTACAATGATGTAAGTTTAGGGAAATTGAGTAGGGACTACATGAAGCATAGGCTTGTCCAAGAGGAGAGAAATGACAAGCTAAAAAATATCAGTCCACTAATTATAGTATGTTTAAATGAGCAGAATTATACATAAAAGCTTAAAATTATTTGTGGATTTTCGTAAATAGAAAAAAGGGTGGTCCCAAATGATATTTGAGACTACCCTTTTAGATTTATCCTTGTTGTCCAGATGTGAACCAATCTTGGACATCCCAGACCTTCGTAGCGAGACCTTCATAGAAATCAGGTTCGTGACTTACGATTACAATAGTGCCTTTAAATTCTTTCATCGCACGTTTTAATTCATTTTTTGCATCCACATCTAAATGGTTCGTTGGTTCGTCAAAAAGAAGCCAGTTTGCCTCTTCCATCATTAATTTACATAAACGAACTTTCGCTTGCTCTCCACCCGATAATGAATTCAGTGGACGTGTAATGTGATCAGTCTTTAAGCCAGCCTTCGCTAAGGCAGCACGTACTTGTGCTTGTTCCATTGAAGGGAAAGCATTCCACACATCATCAATTGGTGTGATTTTTTCCGCTTTTACTTCTTGTTCGAAGTAAGATGGATAAAGGTAATCTCCTCGAATCACTTTGCCATTTAGAGGATTAATTTTACCAAGCATTGTTTTCAATAATGTTGATTTACCTACACCATTCATGCCGACTAAAGCGATCTTCTCTCCTCGTTCAATAGCAAAAGTGAGTGGGGGAAGTAATGGCTTGTCCTTATCATAACCAATCACCAAATTTTCAGCCTCTACAACATAGCGACTTGATGAACGTGCTTCTTTAAAACCGAACTCAGGCTTTACAGCAGTTTCTGGGCGATCAATTCGCTCTAAACGGTCAAGCTGCTTGGCACGAGATTTAGCACGGCCAGTAGTAGAGTATCGCGCTTTATTTTTGGCAATAAAATCCTCTTGCTTCTTGATGAATTCTTGTTGTTTTTCATACGCGTCAATATGCTGACGCTTATTGATTTCAGCAAGCTCTAAGAATTTTTCGTATGTTGCTGTATAACGAGTTAGCTTTGAAAATTCAAGTTGGAAGATGACATCCACCGTCTCGTTCATAAATTCTGTATCATGCGAAATTAATAAGAAGGCATATGGATAGTTCTTTAAATAGTTTTTTAGCCATGTAATATGTTCTTCATCAAGATAGTTTGTAGGCTCGTCTAATAATAGAACTTTTGGTTTTTCTAATAACAACTTAGCTAGTAAAACCTTTGTACGTTGACCACCAGAAAGAGCAGCCACATCTCGCTCCAAGCCAATAGCATCGAGCCCAAGCCCGCGCGCAACTTCTTCAATTTTCATATCGAGTGAATAGAAGTCACCTGCATCTAACGCATCTTGAACTTCAGCCATTTGCTCTAATAGAACTTCTAATTCTTCAGGTGTAGCTTCAGCCATCTTACCTGTAATTTCATTGAGTTCCTCTTCTTTTTTATACAAGGGTAGAAAAGCGTCACGCAATACATCGCGCATCGTTCTACCAGCTGTGAGTACTGTATGTTGATCTAAATAACCATAATGTGTACCAGGGAGCCATTCCACTTTTCCCTCATCATGAATTGTTTGACCAGTGATAATGCCCATTAAAGTTGATTTACCTACACCATTTGCCCCAACGAGTCCAATATGATCACCCTCTACTAAACGAAACGATACATCTTTAAAAAGTGTACGATCTCCGAATGAATGACCTAAATTTTCTACTGTTAAAATTGCCATATATGTTCCTCCAACTGTCTTTCAAGTTTACATTTTATAGTTCTGCAAGTTGCTTATTCAGCTCTGCAAGCTTCGATTCCATATTTGCAAGACGTTGCTCTGCCTGTGCTACTTGTTCGTTGTGTCCTGTAGACTCAAGTTTTTCAATATCGCCTTGTAAATTGATATAGTCCATTTTTAATTCTTTAATTTGATATTCTAAATCATTTTTGGTTGGCATGATGGTTGCTCCTTTTTTAAGAATATTTGTATAGCGAATGCGTGTAAAAAGCGATGGGGGTTTTATTGATCCCCCACCGCTTAGTCATTAAAATCAATCGGGAACTGAAAAAATTTGAACTTACATAAGTCCCAACTTTTATAAGATGAGATGCTAAAGTGAAAATTTCTTATATATTGTATCATAATCGTCTTTGAAGTAGCACTAAGTAGAAGCGATATTATGACGATCATAAGCAAAGTCTAAAAGTAGTTCTAAGAGTGTTTCATTATTACTAACGAGATTGAGCTGGCGTTGTTTTTTTACGGCACGTTCACTGCGTGCTTCATGTAAAAGAAACTCCATAACAGCATTTTGTATTTGTGATTGTTTCATTTTACGACCTAGCCCTAGATGAATAAAACCGTTCTGTTCTCTTGGGAAAGCATGTAATAGCTCTGCCTCCGATTGTGCAAGCGTAATGCATGGCACACCATAAGAGGCAATTTTGTAAGGCGTATAATTGGCATTGCAAATAATAACATCTGCTTTTGGTAAAAGTTTGAGAAGTGCGTTTTTATCACGAAGGATGGCTGTGTTGCGACGACTTAAAACCATCATTTGCAAGTCGTCTATAGCATGGCGGTAGCTGTCGTCAATCATAACTGTAATTTGTAGTGGAATTTGGAGCTGTGTTAAGTGTCGAAGTGTACGATAGGTTAAATTATGCTCGTCCCCATCTTCAAAAGCTACAACGATATGGGGAGGATTTTCAGGTGTTTTGCTTTCAGGTCTATCGCTAAAGTTTTGATAGTCTTCGGGTAGTGCAAAAACAAAGCTCCCGCCAATATAATGAGACGGTAAATAATCTTTTACCTCGTGATAGAGTGCTAGTAGTACACAGTCACAGGCTTGACCACCTTCACCAAAATCATCAAAGTGAATAATCGTTTTGCAGAAAGGTCGTAAATCCTGTACTTGTAAAGCCTCGGAATTGCGGCCATCTCTGACAATTAAATCTGGCTGAATGCCTTTCATTTGCTTAGGAAGTTCATTAAAATGATCAAATAAAACGGGGGTTAGACCCTCATTCATTAAAATTTGAATCCCGTCATTTGAAGGAGTTTTTACAAATATAAAAACCTTCTCATTCGTCAGTAGTTTAGCTAATGTTGAAACCCGTTCAAAAGGATACAGCCCTTTATCAATACAGCTTTCAATAATGAAAACAATCGTTTTTTTCGGTACTATTGCTTGCGTTTCGTTTTGCAAATGTATCCCACCCTTTCTCTGTCTCTTTAAATTATGGCGAAGAAAGAGCAAGTATGTGTAAAATTTAGGATTTGATCAATGATCTTTTTAAATAAATCTTTCAAATAGCTATCTTATAGGTACGATAAATAACTTTTAATCATTAAAAAAGTGGTCGATATATATAGTGAGTTTATTAAGATACATAACAAAGATGGTGATGATGAAAGGAGGGAAGAAATATGGGTATGCGTGCTGCAATTGTAGTTGGAGCAACAGGATTAACGGGCTCCTCTCTAGTAGAGCAATTATGTGAAAATGATGAATATGTATCCGTGACAGTAATCGCGAGAAGAAAACCAACTTTTAAGCATCCCAAGCTAGAAGTGAAAATTTGTGATTTTGATAGGTTAGAGGAACAAGATATAGCATTTGCGCATGAACTATATTGCTGTTTAGGCACAACTATAAAAAAGGCAGGTTCTCGAAAGGTGTTCGAAAAGGTAGATTTTGAATATCCTTTAGCGATTGCTTCATTGGCGAAGAAGCGTGGGATTCCCCATTTTCTTGTCATCACTGCAATGGGTGCTAAAGAGAGTTCTCCTTTTTACTATAACCGAGTTAAAGGAAAGCTAGAACATGATTTAATGGAGTTGGGCTTACAGCAGCTTTCTATTATTCGACCTTCACTCTTAGTAGGAGAACGGAATGAATTTCGTTTAGGGGAGAAGGTAGGAGAAAAGGTATTAAAACTAGCCAAGCCATTGTTAATAGGACCACTAAAGCGATTTAGAGCCATTGAAGCCTCTCAAGTAGCAAAGGCAATGATGATTATTGCGCTACACGGTAAGCAACAACCAGTGACAATTTATCCTTCTCATGAATTAGCAATATTGGCATTTCCGGAAACGGTAGAAGAAGATGTTTCGAGGGAGACATTATTTAATTGGGATAAAATTAAAAAAGCAGATTCGCTTCATGAAGAGGATAAGGTTAATCGCAATGTAGTGATTGATCGTGAGAAATATACTATCCACGATAAGGTTGTCGATGAAGAAGTTCGTTTTCGACCATATGATAAAGAGTAATTTTTCTTGCTTTCCGCCTAAAGACTGAATTTCTTGCTTTCCTCATTCCTATTCTTTCCGAGCCACTTTTCATTTGTTACAATATTATTGTAGAAGATGAATGTGGAGGCAAAGTAAAGATGAAAATTTTACTCGTTGATGGCACGATGTTTGGTCGAAAAACCGGTGCTATTTTAGAGCAAGTGGAACAATATATTAAAGAATTAGATGCGAGTTTCGATTTAGAAATGATGCATTTTAGTGAATATAAACATCAAATTGTTGATGGCTCACCATTAAATGAGGATATGAAGAAAATGATCCAACAATTTGAGGAAGCGGATGCTTATATTATTGCAACGCCAATTTTCCAAGCATCAATTCCGGGCGTTTTGAAGAATGCATTTGACTTCCTACACCCTAAAACAATGCGCTATAAACCTGTATCTATAGTTGCAAATGGCGGCACATATCAACACCACCTAGTTGTAGAAAATCAATTAAAACCTATTTTAGACTACTTCCGTGCTCTTGTTACACCGAACTATGTGTATACACATACATCCCATTTTGATGCAGATAATCATATTGTGGATGAGGATGTTCATAGCCGCTTACGTGAATTAGCGCGTGTATTTGTTCAATACTGTGAGATGAGCAAGAACTTACCGAAGGAAACAATCGATCAACATTAATAGTACCCTTGCACGGTGGTAAGAAATCACTGTGCAGGGGATTTTTCTTTGTAAGTATTCTTTTAGTATGTGATAAAATAAAACTTTAGTGACACTGGAAGGAGGGCTGCTCATGCAGGACATCGCTTTACTAGAAAAACAACGCTGTTGTCTTATTTTGACTAATAAGGCAAAGGAAGCGGTAGAGGAATGCTCAGCAAACGAGCATGCCTTTTTTGCGTTACAAAGATCTTTTACAGTCTACATTGAAAAACGCAAAGCAAAAACAGTGGGTGAAATATTTTTATCTATCTATTTTAATGCTGAAGACAATGAAAAATTAAGTGATAGTATTTCCGAGAAAACGGTGATTATGGACTGTGTATTAAAGCTGGAAGGGTTGCTAGCGACAAATATTCGTTTTGTGCATATGCGAGGGCCGATTAACACAAATCGCCGTTTAGCAGCAGCACTGGAATTTGTTACAAAGCCTAATAACGGAGCAGGCGTTCCACTTGAGCTTCATACGAAAATTAGACAGCTACCGATTGCGGAAGAACGGACTGAATATGTAAAAAAACGTATTGCTAGCTGGGAAGGTTATTTAAAAATACAAGAACGCGATGCGACTATTGACGATATTCATAGTGAATTTAAGCAAAGCTATTTCAATGAAGACTTTACACGCTTAACGCTTGTTTGTCCCTACATAAAGAATAAGGAATGGAAGCAATTAGAAGGCTTGAGTGTTAGTATTCAAGGTGTCCGTGGTGAAATAGGACAAGTGTTGAAGACTCATGCTGGAAAGCAAACAGTTGAAATTGATTTAAAGCCTTTTACACAAGAATTAGCTCGCAAGGATCAGCTTAATCTTCGTTCGAAACAAGCGAGCTTCAGCAACTTTGCAACATTAAGTCAAATTAGAAGATTACGTAATGGCTTTACCAAGTTAGAAAAGGGCGAGGCTGTTAATCCTAATTTAGAGACGATCCTATTTGAAAAACGTCCTTCTGTACGAGCATCGAAGCTACAAGAAGATATTGAATTTCATAATAATTTAAATGAATATCAAAGACGAGCGGTTTTAGGCGCTTTATCCGTTGAAGATTTATTTGTCATACAAGGTCCACCTGGTACAGGGAAAACAACTGTCATTTCAGAGATTTGTCAGCAAAATGTGAAAGCTGGTTTAAAAACACTTGTTGCATCTCAGTCAAATCTAGCGGTAGATAATGCTTTAGGACGGCTTCTTTCCAATCAAGAAATTCGAATTTTACGCTATGGTAGAACGGAAAGTATTGAGGAAGAGGGAAAAAAATTTATTGAAGAAAATGTAGCTCTGCAGTGGCGTGAGCAAACATTGACAGCAATTGAAGAAGCAATCTTGGTCTTTCCTGAACGTGAGCAGACGTTCAAGGACAATTTGACCAAAGCAATAGCTGAGCTTGAAAAATTAGAGTTATGGCTTGAGGAATTGACGCAGGAAATGGCCGCTAAAGAGCAGGCTGCTATTGAAGAACCAATTTTACAGCAGGAAATTCAGGCGTTAAAAAAAGACTTAAAAGCTGCCAAAACAGAGCAACAGACATATGAAGCTCAAAAAGAACATTATGAGAAGCAGCTCGCACAAATACAGCCCATTATACAGCAGCTTGAACAGACACTTGCTGATCATCCTTCAATTGAAAATCTACAGCTTACCATTCAAGAGACTTCACAAAAAGTGGAGCAATTAGAGGCAGCTGTTCAATATAAAGAATTGCTGGAGCAAAAACAGCAATTAACAGTTCAATTCCAAGATATACAAGAAAAATATGAAACAGAAAATAATCGTCTCATCATCATGAAGGAAGCGCAAAAGTATGTCCATACATTGACGTCCTATGAGCGTATCCAACGATATTTACAGCATTATCAAATTCGTCCTTCTCATGTCCTTTCGCAGCAAATGAATCGAATACAACATCTAGAGGATGCAAAAGATTTAGAGGCATGGTCTACCATTAATAGTCGTCTCCAAAAAGCCATTGCAAAGCTAGAGGCGTTAGTGACGGATGAGGTGAAGGAGCAAGCGCAAGCAAAAAGAAGATTACAGCCTGTGCAATCTTTTTCTTTACAAAACCTTACAGGTGTATTTGCTCAATTAAACAAGGCGTTTCAAGACGATCAAACGCCTGCCATTCATGAAATTGAAAGCTATTTGCTGGGGCTCTATATGCGTCGTGATTTTGTATGGCAAAAAGGAATGGCACTAAAACAGCAACAAGACCATAAAGACGAAGAATACGAGTCATTCCGAAAAAATCTTGTTAGTTTACTGCATCAAGAGTGTGCCATTACAAGCTTTGATGTACAAAGCATTCAGCGGCAATTGCAGCCATTTATACAGCATACAGAGCGATTACAACAGCTAGCAAGCAACTTCCTATTAGAAGAAGTACCAGAGGAATCCGTTGAATATTTAAAAATTCTTAAGGGACAATTACGAGAGTCTCTTCAGGAAGCCAATCAGCAACTAGAACGAGTTGAAAAGGCTAGAGTTCAATTAGTACCAAAACAAGCTTCACTTCAAACCGTACAAGCTAGCTTGGAGGAAGTAGACCTACTGCTATCACAGATGGAAGAGCGGTTAAAGGAAATCAATGTTGCGGGATTGAAAAAGGAAAAGCAATTGGCCACATTCACAAAGCTATTGCAGTCGACGCCAGAGCGAACAGCAGAAGAGGTTAGAGAAGCTATTCAAACTTCAAAGCAAGCTATTGAAGATTTACAGCGTCAGGAAAAACAACTACCGCTTCGAAAAAAATTGCAAGAGCAATGGCGAGAAAAACTACAAAACGCTACTGAATATGATTTAGATGAAATTAGAAAATTGTATGTACGACATGCAAATGTTATTGGTACCACATGTGTAGCTTCGGCGAGTAAAGAGTTTATGGAAAATTACCCAACCTTTGATGTTGTCATTATTGATGAAGTCTCAAAGGCAACACCGCCAGAATTATTATTACCAATGCTGAAGGGGAAAAAGGTTATTTTGGTAGGGGATCATCACCAGCTACCACCCCTACTTGGTGACGATACATTGGAGGAAACATTGAAGGCGATGCTAGAGGAAAATCCAAATTTTGAAGGCGCACAAGAATTGAAAAGTTTACTACGTGAATCATTATTTGAGCGCTTATTCAATAATCTGCCTCAAACCCATAAGCAAATGCTAGCTCTTCAATACCGCATGCATGAAAAAATTATGCAAAGTATTACCCCATTTTACGCGCAAGAAGAAAATGGCTTGCAATGTGGCTTGCCAGACTCAGATTCGGCGAGAGATCATGGCTTAGAGGGACAATTTGTCAAACGTGATGACCATTTATTATGGATTGATATTCCAACTGAAAAACCTTATTTAGAGGAACAGGTAAAGGGAGGCACAAGCCGTTATAATGAAGGGGAATTACAAATAATTCGTCGTATTTTGCTAGATCTAAATGATGCAGTGAAGGCAGCAAAAGAAGCAGGGCGTATGCCACAGGATGCCTTGAAAAGTGTTGGAGTCATTAGCTTCTACGGTGAGCAAGTGAAGAAAATAAATCGTCTCCTACAGCAGGAGCTACAGTTGCCGCATTTACAATTTAGAACGGGGACAGTTGATAAATTCCAAGGTATGGAGATGGACGTAATTCTCGTCAGTATGGTTCGTAATACACCAAAAGGTGGAGATATTGGCTTTGCAAGAGATTATCGTCGCTTAAATGTAGCTCTATCCCGTGCTCGGGAGTTACTACTACTTGTAGGAAGTGCAGACATGTTTGCGAAACGTGCAAAACATCAAGATACAAGAGATATGTATGCCCAGTTATTAAATACTGTAAAATCCTACGAAGGCTTGCGTAATCATGAAGGATTGGTGATGTAGAGTGTCAAAATTACAGCAACGATTAATGCGTGAGCTGCAACAAAATCGCAATATAAAAATTGTCAAAACTGCTGAATGGTGTATTCCAATTCGTACAGTGGATGTAACGTACGAGCCAGTTCGCCGTTCCACGATGGATGTCTTAATGACCATGCTGCTACTGAGCATTCAAGAGGCGGATTTTGGAAATGTGGAAGAATTGAGCGAATTATTGCTTGTAGATCCATTATTTATCGAAGACCTGATGTCTTTAATGATTCGCGTAGGTCTTATGAAAAATGAGGAAGGCTTCTTTAAGCTAACAGAAAAAGGACAGCAACAGCTTGAACAAGGTATCTTTGAAGAGGAGCTTGAGGTAGAAGCATCCACTCTTTACTTTAGTCCTTGTCATCAATCATTTTTGACTAGTGATGTAAATAATGATGAATACGATGAGTTACCAGAGCTTTATCGTTATGTAGATAAGGAAGCTGAACAACAGGAGCAATTTGATGAATCACTCATTATAGCTGCCTTACAAGAAGTGGATAAAGAAGACACAGGCAACTCACAAAGAATAATCGCAAGAGTTGTTGAAGTAGAAGCCCAACAAATTAATGATAGTCCATGCTTAGAATTTATCCTTTACGATAAGGAGCAAGATATACTATTTGTTCGTGTGTGGAATATGTTATTAAATCAATGGGACCACTGTCTAGAACAACAACTTACTGATAAAGAACAATTGATGTGGCGTGAGCAATATTTATAGAACGAAAAAACGAGCGTGGATAGCGTTCGTTTTTTTTATTTCCCATGTCAGCCCTAAAAGTGAGATGATATCGAAAAATTGTTTTGATAAATGGATGAACTAGCATAGTATATTACTACATGATAAGGAGGGGACAGATGGTATCGATTAGTTTATGTATGATTGTTAAAAATGCACAATGTACGATTGAAAGATGCTTAGATTCGGTTCGGCATATAGTGGATGAGATGAATATTATTGATACAGGCTCAACTGATCGTACAAAAGATATTGTCCAAAATTATACCTCTCGCATTTTTGATTTTCCATGGTGTGATCATTTTGCAAATGCACGCAATTTTTCCTTTCAGCAGGCAACAAAAGATTATATTTTATGGCTAGACGCAGACGATATTATGACAAAGGAAAACCAACATAAATTATTACTACTAAAGCAATCATTGTATCCAACGGTTGATACCGTCACTATGGATCATTACCTAGTACTAGATGACGATGGGGTAGTGGAGTGCAGTGAGCGAAAGTATCGTCTAGTAAAAAGAGGCAATCACTTTCAATGGCAGGGCGCTGTCCATGAATATTTAAAGGTATCTGGTCAGCACCTTCACAGTGATATAGCTGTCACACATTTACCGTTAACAAAGGATATTCATCGCAACTTATGTATCTACGAAGGTTTAATTCAAAAGGGACATACTCTTTCAGCAAGGGATTCATTTCATTATGCAAATGAATTAAAGCTGCATAACCGTTATTTAGAAGCCATAAATCAATACAATACATTTCTAGATAGCGAATTAGGTGCTACAGATGATCGCATTGAAGCATGTTTGCATATAGGGGAATGCTATCGATTGTTACAGGATGATCATCACGCTCAACAAGCTATTTTACAATCTTTTTTGTATGATCGACCAAAGCCAGAAGCATGTTGCCGAATGGGCCAATTTTTTATGGAGCAATCAAAACATAAAGAAGCTATCTATTGGTACTCCCAAGCTTTGCAACAAGCTTCCGTCGATTCAATGACTATTCAAAAACGAGCTTACTCAACATGGCTACCTCATTTACAACTAAGTCTGTTATATAGGGAGTTACGGTTATTCGAAAACGCCTATCAACATAACCTAGAGGCACGAAAATGGAAACCTAATCATTCAGAAATCAAAGAAAATGAAAAATATCTACTCAGTCGCTTAAAGATATAAATCTCTATTAAGGGAATGGTACATCAATAAACAAGACATAAATAGCTTGACCAATTAACACAGATACACCAACAACAATCGTCATAAAAATCACATTACGAGGCCTAAAATTTTTTGCTTCCATTAAAAACCTCCTTTTATATATAGAATATTCAGTTAATTCAAGATATGTTTAGTGGATTTGAGTATGCATAATAAAAGAGCAAATTCACATTCGGTGTGAATTTGCTCTTTATCGTTAATCTAACTTTAAACCTTTTAAGGCTTCCGCAAGTGCATTGTTTACAGGTTCCTCATTATTTTGCTGCTTTAAGTATTTTTGTACGGAACGTTTATCAACCTTGCCTCCGCCTTCTTTTTTCCGTCTTGCTTCAAAGGCAGAAAGTTTTTCACGATAGCCACATTTACATACAAAAATTTGGCCATCCCCTTCACCACGTAATTCTAATTTCTTCTTACATTGCGGACAGCGTGCATTAGTAGTACGTGACACATTTTTACGATGGCCACATTCGCGATCCTGGCAGACAAGCATTTTACCTTTTTTGCCATTTACCTCGAGCATTGGTTTACCGCAATCTGGACAAGACTTAGTAGAAATATTGTCATGTTTATATTTTTTATCACTGCCCTTAATTTCCGTGACAATTTCTTTTGTATAGTTTTTCATTTCATTAATAAATACATCTTTATTGAGCTTGCCCTTTGCAATAAGTTCAAGCTTTTGCTCCCACTCTGCTGTGAGGGCAGGGGATTTTAATTCCTCTGGCACTAAATCCAGTAATTGACGGCCTTTAGAAGTAATATAAATATCCTTGCCACCGCGTTTCTCAATTAAGAATGAATTGAAAAGCTTATCAATAATGTCAGCGCGTGTTGCCACTGTACCAAGCCCACCAGTAGATTTTAATGTATCTGCTAACTTTTTATCATTAGTCGCCATATATTTTGTCGGATTTTCCATGGCTGATAATAATGTTGCTTCATTAAAACGAGCTGGTGGTTTTGTTTGACCAGATGTTTCAGCAAGCAGTTTAACTTTTAGCACATCTCCCTTATCAATGCGTGGAAGTATTTGCTCCTTCACATCATCTGCTGTGTCCTCATCATCAAAGCGATGTTCATATACTTCCTTCCAACCAGCGGATAAAATTGTTTTCCCACGAGCAATAAAGCTTTCATCACCAATCTTTGCACGCAGCGTTAGTTGCTCATATTCGAAAGCAGGAAGTAACACAGCTAGGAAGCGTTTCACGACAAGGTCATAAATTTTACGTTCCTTATCTGAGAATGCAGAAAGATTCACATAGCCCTCTGTTGGAATGATTGCATGGTGATCAGAAACCTTACTATCATCAACAAAGGCTTTTGTTGGTTTTATCGGTTTAGCTAGTAATTTATTAGCGATTGGGCGATACTCACCAATACCACATGCCTTTAAACGTTCAGGTATAGTAGCAACGATATCCTGAGAAATAAAGCGGGAATCCGTACGTGGATAAGTTAACACTTTATGTTGTTCGTAAAGCTTTTGCATAATATTCAATGTTTCCTTCGCAGAGTAGCTAAAGATTTTATTGGCATCACGCTGCAGCTCTGTTAAATCATAAAGGCTTGGTGCATATGATTTCTTAGGTTTTTTTTCAATGTCTGCTACGGTAGCATTGCTATTCCCAAGCTTTCTCACTAATGTTTCTATTTTTTCTTTATCAAAGCTGCGGCTATTACCATTTCGATCCTGCCAAGTAAGCTTTAAATGATCCGTTGTTTGAGCTTCTATACCATAATAAGTTTGAGCTTTAAAGTTTTTAATTTCATCTTCACGAGAGGCAATCATCGCTACTGTTGGTGTTTGTACACGACCACAGTTCAATTGTGCATTAAAACGGGTAGTTAAAGCACGTGTAGCATTCAGTCCAATATACCAATCTGCCTCAGAGCGGGCTACAGCCGAAGCATAAAGATTATCATAAGCCTTCCCTGGTTTTAGATTAGCAAAGCCATCTTTAATCGCTTTATCAGTTACAGATGAAATCCATAAACGTTGAAGTGGCTTTTTGATTTTTACTTTATCAATAATCCAACGAGCTACTAATTCACCCTCACGTCCGGCATCAGTAGCAATAATGATATTATGAACATCGTTGCGAATAAGCTGGCTTTTGACCGCATTAAATTGCTTTCCTGTTTGTTTAATGATCGACAGCTTTAAGCGTTCAGGTAGCATGGGTAAATCTTCAAGATTCCACGTTTTATATTTCACATCATAACTCTCTGGGTCAGCTAGTGTGACAAGATGTCCAAGCGCCCAAGTAACAATGTATTTATCTCCTTCAAGGAAGCCATTTCCCTTTTTATTACACTTCAGTACACGCGCAATATCACGTGCTACAGAAGGCTTTTCAGCAATTACTACGCTTTTTGCCATTGTTAACACCCTTTCATAGTTCCATGTTAATAAATATAGCATAGGTTGAGGGGGTTAGCAGTTGAACAGCAGTGGAAAATGGTTTTAATGGATAAAGAAAAGCGGATATAAAAAATTGTCATGAATTTGAGTTGGATCACATATGGTATGTATGTGTTTGTGGTTCTTTAAATTCTGTTTAATGTTATTTTTATGCTCGTTTTAAAAGGAAAAATCTATTTGTTGCTAGACACCAAATTTTGAGAATGCTATATTTATATTGTCATAGTATTTTTATAATTAGGAAAAAAAAGAATACTTTTATGAAAGAGAGTTGTTTTTCCTGATTATAAGGGGTGATGGAGTATAGAGCTAGATGAAGGATGATAGGGCCTATGGTAAAGAAAACATTAAAGCAAAGAATTGTAGAGGCTTCAGTTGAGCTGTTTCAGCAGGATGGTTATCACAATGTAACTGTTGATCGTATCGTTGAATATATAGGGGCATCAAAGGGTGGATTTTATCATAATTTTAAATCAAAAGATGAATTGCTGTATGAAATTCATGATGTCTTTATTTCGTATGTTATTCAACAATCACAGGATGCATATGACAAATACGGCACGCCCATTACACGGTTATGTGCGATGCTACAAACGCTGACACAAGTATTTGATATGTATCAAGCGCATATTACAATCTTTTATGAAGAAAGTCGTTCACTCTCAGAGGAGTATAGTGAGATTATTCATAAAAAACGAGATCATTATCGGGACATCTTGCAAAAAGTGATAGCAGAAGGCCAAGAAACGAAAGTTTTTCGTACAGAATTGCCTTGTACCATTGTTACGATGGCGATTGTGGGGATGATTAACTGGACATATAAATGGTTTAAGCAATCTGGGCCATTAACTATGGAGCAAATTACAGATGTTTTTACCGACATGGTATTGCGTGCGATTGTGACAGAACAAGCAATGGATGAAGCAAAGCAATTTATGATAAAGGGGTAGCCAGTAGAAAACACTGGTTTTATTATTTGCTTTTACAAACCGACTAGTCGGTATTTACTTGAAGTAAATTATCTTTGAGCTAAATCTACTATGGCAAATTTGACATTAGGGGGATTAGGGATGAATTTTGAATTAACAAAAGAGCAAGTGATGATTCGAGACATGGTACGTGATTTTGCTGAGAAAGAGATTAAACCGTATGCTCGTGAGGTTGATGAGACATCGACGATGAGAATAGAAAGCTTTAAAAAGATGGCAGAACTAGGCTTATTGGGTATCCCATTTCCTGAAGAATATGGTGGCTCAGGTGGTGATACGGTGTCCTACGCTTTAGCTGTAGAGGAAATTGGCCGTGCATGTGGGGGCACGGGCTTAAGTTATGCAGCTGCTGTTAGCTTAGGAGCTTCGCCAATTTACAACTTTGGTACGGAGGAGCAAAAGCAGGAATTTCTTGTTCCATTGGCAAAGGGTGAGACATTAGGATCATTCGGTTTAACAGAGCCTAATGCAGGTTCAGATGCAGGCGGTACACGCACTACAGCCGTCATTGATGGAGATGATTACGTTATTAATGGAGAAAAATGCTGGATTACCAATGCAGGATACGCTCGACAAATTATTGTAACTGCGGTGACTGGTAAACGTGAGGATGGCAAAAAGATTATTTCTTCTATTATTGTGCCAACGAATACTCCAGGTGTAACGATTAATTGTAACTACGACAAAATGGGTGTCCGAGGTTCTAATACATGTGAGATTGTTTTACAAAATGTTCGCGTTCCTAGAACCAATCTATTAGGCGATGAAAAGCGAGGATTTAGCCAGTTTTTAAACACTTTAGATGGTGGTCGTATTTCAATTGCAGCTCTTTCTGTCGGAATTGCACAGGCGGCTTATGAGAAGGCACTGAAGTTCGCAAAAGAACGCGAGCAATTTGGTGCACCTATTTCGAAGCTACAGGCCATTCAATTTAAATTAGCAGATATGGCGATGGAAATAGAGCTTGCTCGTACGCTTGTACATAAAGCGGCATGGCTAAAAGATCAAAAGAAACCATTTGGTAAAGAAGCAGCAATGGCTAAATTATTTGCTTCTGAAATGGGCTTCCGTACGTGTAATCAAGCCATTCAAATTCATGGCGGTTCTGGATATATGAAAGAATACGATGTAGAACGTCATTTACGTGATATTAAATTAATGGAAATTGGTGAAGGAACATCTGAAATTCAACGTCTTGTTATTTCTCGTTTAATTGGCTGTTAATGATTTTCAACTCATTGTGTCTGGGATCAGCTTTGTGCTGCATAGAGCACTTCTTTCTGATACCGAGACACCTGCTGAAAAGTAGCTTAAATCCGCATTCATCTCATTGCTGAAAGAAGTTTAATAGCATAAACAAGGGGGATCTTCATGGCAGAGCTTGTGTATCAAACAATTGGTCAATTGCTAGATGAACAATCTAAAAAGTACCCGCAGAACGAGGCTTTGGTCTATGCTGATAGAAATTTCCGAATGACTTATGAGCAGCTAAATCGTCAAGCGCGATTGGTAGCAAGGGGCTTAATGGCTTTAGGAATTGAAAAAGGAGACCATATTGCTGTATGGACGACCAATGTTCCTGAGTGGGTACAGCTTCAATTTGGTACAGGGAAAATGGGAGCTCCAATCGTTACGGTAAACACTAATTATCGAGCTAGTGAGTTGGAGTATTTATTAAAGCAGTCTGATGCCAAAACGATATTTTTAATTGAAAATTATCGAGACCATTCTTTTATCCATACACTTCAAGAGTTATGTCCGGAGCTTGAACATTGTGAACCAGGTAATTTGCAATCAAAGCGACTACCTTTATTAAAAAATGTTATTTTAATCGGCGAGACTAAGTATCCCGGTGTATTAAATTGGTCCGATGTAGTAGCAGCGGCTGATCAGATGACCGAGGAACAATTAGAACAAAGAGAGCAATCTCTTCATTATGATGATGTGATTAATATTCAATATACGTCTGGTACAACAGGTTTTCCTAAAGGTGTGATGCTTACACATTTTAACTTAGTGAACAACGCGGTCAACATTGCAGAGTGTATGCGGTTAACAGCAGAGGATCGCCTCTGCATACCTGTTCCATTTTTCCATTGTTTTGGCTGTGTTATTGGAACATTAGCAATTACAACTAGTGGTGGAACGATGGTGCCAGTACAAGAATTTTCACCTGAAGAGGTGCTAAGGACGGTTCAGCAAGAAAAGTGCACAGCATTACATGGCGTACCAACGATGTTCATTAGTGAGCTTAATTTACCGAATTTTGAGTCTTTCAATCTTTCAACTCTACGGACAGGAGTCATGGCGGGCTCTAATTGTCCGATAGAGGTAATGAAAGCAGTGATTGAGAAAATGGGTATGACAGATATTACGATTTGCTATGGTCAAACAGAATCATCCCCAGTTATTACGCAAACGAGAACGGATGACCCGTTAGCACTAAAGGTGGAGACGGTTGGCCGTGCCTTACCAAACTTAGAGGCGAAAATTGTAGTTCCTGGGACAAATGAGGAAGCACCTACAAATGAACAAGGCGAGCTATGTACAAGAGGCTACCATGTAATGAAAGGCTACTATAAAAACCAAGAGGAAACCGATCTTGCCATTGATCAAGATGGCTGGCTGCATACGGGTGATTTGGCAACAATGGATGAAGCGGGCTATGTCCGTGTAACCGGTCGTTTAAAAGATATGATTATTCGCGGTGGTGAAAATTTATATCCTCGTGAAATGGAGGAGTTTCTTTATACACATCCGAAAATATCAGATGTTCAGGTTGCTGGCGTTCCTGATCCTGTGTATGGGGAGGAAGCGGCAGCTTGGATTATTTTACGAGAAGGTGAGCAGGCAACAGAAGAGGAGATTCGAGAATATTGTCGGGATAAAATCTCTAGACATAAAATCCCAAAACATATTTTCTTTATCGATCATTATCCAATGACTGCTTCAGGAAAGGTTCAAAAATATAAATTACGAGAAGATTTTGTCATGACCGTCAGATAAGGAGGGGCAGTGAATATGTTCAATAAAGTATTAATTGCAAATCGTGGGGAGATTGCTAGACGTATTATCAGAACATGCAGGCGCCTAAATATTCATACGGTTGCTATTTATTCTGAGGCAGATGCTGAAAGCTTACATGTGAAGGATGCAGATGAGGCGTACTGTGTAGGGAAACCACCTGTAGCACAAAGCTATTTAAATATAGAACGTATTCTAGAAATTGCACTAGAAAATGGCGTCGAGGCTGTTCATCCTGGCTATGGACTACTATCAGAAAATACAGAGTTTGCAAAGCGCTGTGAAGAGGAAGGTCTAATTTTTATTGGACCAAGTGCTGATGTTATTGCATCAATGGGAAGTAAATTAGAGGCACGTAAAACAATGAAAGCTGCAGGTGTTCCCATTGTAGAGGGTGTAGAGACACCTGTAAAGGATGCAGAAGAAGCTACTGAAATCGCTGAACGTTTAGGCTATCCTATTATGTTAAAGGCATCGGCAGGCGGTGGCGGTATCGGTATGCAACTTGTTGAAAATACAGAGGAGCTAGCAAAAGCATTTGAGGGAAATCAAAAACGTGCACAGTCATTTTTCGGTGATGGCACGATGTACATGGAGAGATTTATTGCTAACCCTCACCATGTTGAAGTACAAATTATTGCCGATCATCAAGGCAATGTGGTTCCGTTATTTGAACGTGAATGTTCGATTCAACGAAGAAATCAAAAAGTAGTAGAAGAAGCACCCTCACCATTCATTTCACAGGAGACAAGAGATAAGATGCTAGAAGCGTCAGTGAAGGCAGCGAAGCATATTGGCTATGTCAACGCTGGAACGATTGAGTATTTGGTAGATGAGGATCAAAACTTTTATTTCTTAGAAATGAATACAAGATTACAAGTAGAGCATCCTGTGACAGAGGAAATTACAAAACTTGATTTAGTAGAGGAGCAATTAAAAATCGCTGCACAGCAACCCCTTTCATATACAAAAGAAAGTATTACGAAACAGGGTCATGCGATTGAAGTGCGTATATACGCTGAAAATCCTTCTACATTTTTCCCGTCTCCTGGTACAATCACAGCTCTAGAATTACCAACAGGCGAAGGGGTTCGACATGAGTGTGGTGTAGAGACAGGTTCAGCAGTTACACCATTTTATGATCCAATGATTAGTAAATTGGTAGTGTGGGGAGAAACAAGGGACATTGCCTGTGAAAGATTAATCCAAGCACTGAAAGCATATAAAGTGGAGGGTATTCAAACGAATATTCCGATGCTGCTAAAAACTGTTACACATGAACAGTTTTTAAAAGGCTATACGACTACAAAATTTGTCGAACAATTTTATTTACCACAATTAGCAGAGTCAAAGTAAGTATTGAAGAGCATTCGCCCTTCATATAGAGGGCGAATGCATAATTAATTTAAAAGTAGGAGTGAATGATGATGGCAACAGTAAAAGCAAGCATGGCAGGTACAGTATGGAAAATCGTCGTAGCAGAAGGTGAGAAAGTAACGGCAGGTCAAGATGTAGCAATTTTAGAATCAATGAAAATGGAAATTCCGATTGCAGCAGAAGAAGATGGCGTGGTAACAAAAATTATCGCCAATGAAGGAGATTTCATTAACGTTGATGATGATATTTTAGAAATTGAATAAGAGGAGGCCTCTTAATGCAGCTACCTAAGCATGTCGTAATGAAAGAAGTCGGTCCCCGTGATGGTTTACAAAATGAAAAAACACATATTACAACAGCAGATAAAATACAATTAGTGAATTTGTTAAGCCAAACTGGATTAAATTACATCGAGGTGACTTCATTTGTACATCCGAAATGGATTCCACAGTTGGCGGATGCTGTCGAGGTTCTTCAAGCCATTAAAAGGAACAAGGATATTACTTATGCAGCACTTGTACCTAATATGCGAGGGCTAGAAAGGGCGTTACAGGCTGAAGTAGATGAAGTAAGTATATTTATGTCTGCTAGTGAAAGTCATAACCAAAGTAATATTAACAAAACCATAGACGAAACATTTCCTATTTTAGAGGAAGTAGTATTAGGAGCTAAAGCGTCAAAGAAAAAGGTTCGAGGCTATATCTCCACAGTTCTTGGCTGTCCCTATGAAGGATATATACATCCTGATAAAGTACTGCGTGTTACAGATAAATTATTGGAAATGGGTGTAACAGAGATCTCACTTGGTGACACGATTGGCGTTGGTGTACCCACTCAAGTTGAGCATCTTTTAGAGGAACTATTAAAAAGATATTCCGCAAATAATTTTGCTATGCATTTTCATGATACACGTGGCACGGCGCTGGCTAACATTATGAAATCTTTAGAGATGGGCGTAACCAAATTTGATAGTGCGCTTGGCGGTCTAGGTGGCTGTCCATATGCCAAGGGGGCTTCAGGTAATGTAGCCACCGAAGATTTATTATATTTATTTGATGAAATGGGCATTCAAACCGGTGTAGATCGACAAAAAATATTAGAGGCTGCACTCTTTATTGAACAGAAATTAGGCAAAGCTGTAGCTTCAAAGCAAATGGCGATTGTCCGTAATGAAAGGAGTGCGAATCCATTATGACTCAACTTGTTCGCTTTGAATTACTGGAGGGAAGTATTGGACTTATTACCCTTTTAAGACCAGAGGCTGCGAACGCGATGTCTGTACAGTTACTGCGAGAGCTATCTGATACGCTTGATCAAATCAACGGAGATCCGACAGTGCGAGTAGTCTTACTAACAGGTGCTGGAGAAAAAGCATTCTGTGCTGGGGCTGATTTAAAAGAACGCAAAGGTATGTCCGATCGACAAGTGAAGCAAATCGTACAGTTGATTGGTGCCACAGTGGCAAAAGTGGAGACACTCGCTCAGCCTGTCATTGCGGTGCTAAATGGAGTAGCCTTTGGTGGCGGTCTAGAATTAGCTTTAGCTTGCGATTTACGTGTCGCAGCAGCACATGTTAAGTTAGGTCTCACTGAAACCTCTCTCGGTATTATTCCGGGGGCAGGAGGAACGCAACGACTTCCTCGACTAATTGGTCTTGGGAAGGCAAAGGAATTAATTTATACAGCGCGTCGCTTAAATGCTGAGGAAGCTAAAAATTATGGCATCGTTGAATATGTTCATGAGGCACATGAGATAATGGAAAGGGCACAGCAGCTTGCTCTAGAAATGGCAAAAAATGCACCATTATCGCTAGTACAGGCTAAAGTGGCTATGAATCAGGGTGTTGAGGTAGATTTAGCTACTGGTTTAAAAATTGAGTCACTTGCATATAGTGCACTGATCCCTACAGAGGACCGATTAGAGGGGCTACTAGCCTTCCAAGAGAAGCGAGCACCACAATATTCAGGAAAATAAAGAAAGAATCCAATCAGATTAATCACACTGACGGAAATCTAAGCGCATTCTCATTGATTTTTTGGCGCATTGACAAAGGGGAATAGGGGCGCTAAAAAATAATTTGGCGTAATTGAATGGGCAAAGGGAGGAATTAAACATGAGCAATATTTCAACAGAAAACACGCCACCTACAATGAAAGGTAAAATTCTTTCTGGTGGTTTACCAAAATATCATGACAAAAATGCACAGCAAGGGAAGCTATTTGTACGTGAACGTCTTGAATTATTATTAGATGATGGTCTTCAATCAGAGGATGGCCTTTATGCAAATTGTTTGGCAGGCGATTTACCTGCTGATGGTGTTGTCACAGGAATTGGTAAAATTCATGGTCGTACCGTTTGTGTTTTAGCTAATGACTCAACGATTAAAGCAGGGTCATGGGGAAAGCGTACGGTTGAAAAGATGATCCGTATTCAAGAAACTGCAGAAAAACTTAACTGTCCGTTACTATATTTAGTTGATTCAGCAGGTGCACGTATTACAGATCAGCTAGAAATGTTCCCAGGTAGAAGGGGCGCGGGTCGCATTTTCTACAACCAAGTCAAGTTATCAGGTAAAGTACCACAAATTTGTCTACTATTCGGACCGTCTGCGGCAGGTGGTGCCTACATCCCTGCATTTTGTGATATCGTTGTCATGGTTGAAGGGAACGCATCTATGTATTTAGGATCTCCTCGTATGGCTGAAATGGTTATTGGAGAGAAAGTAGATTTAGAAACGATGGGTGGCGCAAAAATGCACTGTTCAGTTTCCGGTTGTGGAGATGTGCTAGCCAAAACAGAACAAGAGGCCATTGCCTATGCTCGTAAATATTTAAGCTATTTCCCTAATAACTATGCAGAACGGTGCAAAGTAGAGGCACCTAAACCACCAGCTACATTCGATAAATCGATTGAGGAATTGATACCACAAAACCAAAACGTTCCTTTTGATATGTATAAGTTAATTGAACGTATCATTGATGAAGATTCGTTTTGTGAAGTGAAGAAATTATTCGCACCGGAATTAATTACTGGTCTTGCACGTATTAAGGGGCAATCAGTAGGGATTATCGCGAATCAACCTCGCGTTAAGGGAGGCGTATTATTCCACGATTCTGCTGATAAAGCGGCCAAGTTCATTTCTCTTTGTGATGCTTTCAATATACCCCTTCTATTCTTGGCGGATGTTCCAGGCTTTATGATCGGCACACAGGTCGAAAAAGCTGGTATTATCCGTCATGGCGCAAAAATGATCTTTGCAATGAGTGAAGCAACTGTTCCAAAGCTAACGGTAATTGTTCGTAAAGCATATGGTGCTGGCTTATATGCCATGGCTGGTCCTGCCTTTGAGCCAGACTGCTGTATCGCATTATCAAATGCTCAAATTGCAGTAATGGGTCCAGAAGCTGCAGTCAATGCAGTTTATGCAAATAAAATTGCCGAGCTTCCGAAAGAGGAGCAAGCAAGCTTTATAGCTGAAAAACGAAAAGAGTACCAAGAAGAAATTGATGTGTATCGATTAGCATCAGAATTAATTATTGATGATGTAATTGAGCCAAATGATTTACGGAAGGTGCTTGAAAATCGTTTAGAGCTTTACATGTCAAAATACTTACTTTTCTCACAACGTAAGCATGGGGTAAATCCAGTATAAATACTTATGGGAAGGCTGTCTCTCTTTCAGGAGGCAGCCCTTTTTAGTCGATAAATAGTTAACAGCTACTTGCATGGTCTTAAGGAGCATATTAAAATATGGGAAGGAATAAAGGGAAGCGGGTGTTTAGCATGTCAAAAAACAACATAACGGATGTTCAAGGTAATGCCAAGCTCCCATTACCATATCGAGATGTTATTGATACATATTATTTACCAATAAAAATAGTGGGTTGGATGTTATTTAGCATCTATTCTTGTTTGGCTTTTTATAAATTGGTCATCGATCGTTTAGTTAATGTAGTCGTTGTGTTATGGGAAGGTGATTATTCCGTCGGTGACTTAGGGCTGTTTGATTACAGTAGTTGGCGATTAACTACTAATTTTATACCCTTTGAAACGATTTTCCGTTATATAAACTACTCTCAATATTTTAATTGGGATACGATAATTATTAACTTACTTGGTAATTTATTAATTTTCACCCCTATGGGCTTTTTACTGCCATTACTATCGAAGAGATTCCGCAAAGCAGGCGTTATACTTTGCTTAGGCTTTTTTGCCAGCCTTAGTGTGGAAACGATCCAATTTATTTTTACAGTAGGATCTGCGGATATTGATGATTTAATTTTAAATACTATTGGTGCATGGCTCGGTTATTTAGCTTATAAGGGTCTATTGATTACACCGAAAAAATAGGAAAGCAGCCGGTTTATATAGAGGCTGTTTTTTTTATTTATTAACACTATTTATTTTGTGCGAATGGTAGTAAATTTTATTGAAATCGAAATGAAAGTACTAAAGGACTGAAGCATATATCCTTTGGAATTAGGTATTTATATCTAAAAATGATATTAATTTGTACCCCTTTAGGTGGTTAGTAGTCATTTATGCTTGAATTTAATAATGAAAATTCCGATAATAAGTGTACAGAAGCTGTTTCGAAGGAATAGATATAGTGATAAAAAATGTTCATATCTAGTAACAAAATAGCATATGAAGATAGAAGGATGAGGTGAAAACTATGAAAATATATAATTCAATGGAGCAAGATAGATTATCATCACCATTTAATCGAAAAAAGTTCTTGCAGCGCAAAGAAGCGGGAGATGCATATCGAAAAAATGCAATGTATTTTCAACCAAAGAAAAATCCATTATTGCTTGAGCTTGAAAACCTACTATTAGGACGCACAGATCAAGATTTATATGAGCAACAACAAGAAGATGCAGAAGTAGTAACACCCCAACAGCAGGCCATTATGGAAGATTTACAGCAAACTTCAAAGAATGTTCATGCACATGAGCAAGCTTATAAATGGGCAATTGGTCATCATGACGGATCACCTGTTGTAAATAATCCAGATATGAATGATACATTACAGGTTTTAGAGCAGGTGCGAAATGCAGCATTATCACCGTCAAAGCCTTCTGCTCAAGATATACGTTTAGCAGAAAACGTGGATGCTCAAATTCAGCATATTTTACATGAAGCCAACTCTACCGTTGACGCAATAGATGAACAAAACCAACCTTTTGACAATGAAGTGACTACAGTAAAGGTTCCTGAACGTTTCTCAAAGGAATTGAAATTGGACCCATTTGCAGATACAATTTTCGGTAAGAGCCATGACGCTGCTTTAAAATTGAGAGCCTTCAAACAGGCAACTGAAAAGTATGCAGCACATGTTCAAATGACGAAAAATGGCTATCGTCCAGGCAATGATTCTATGTTCTCTTTGATAGCCTAATGTTGTAGATAGGAGATTACGGTTATGGCGAAGGCAAAGCATGCCAAAACAAATGCGATAAGATTATTAGAGCAGCAAAAAATCCAATTCGATGTGATTGAATATGAAATTGGCGACGGTCAAGTGGACGGTGTGTCTGTTGCCGAAAAAATTGGGCAGCCGGTTGCTCGTGTTTTTAAAACATTAGTAGCAAGGGCAAGTGCCCACAAGCTCTTTGTATTTGTTATTCCAGTGGCTGACGAACTGGATTTAAAGGCTGCCGCAAAGGTAGTTGGAGAAAAGAAGATTGATATGCTACCTGTAAAAGATTTACTTAGTTATACAGGATATGTCCGTGGTGGATGCTCGCCGGTAGGCATGAAAAAATTATATCCTACGGTAATCGATGAAACTGCTCAACAACAAGGCAGTATCATTGTAAGTGCAGGAAAAATAGGCATGCAAATGCATGTTCAGCTTAATGATTTGAAGAATATTACAAAGGCCCAGCTTGCGCCAATTACAACTACCCATTAGTAAAATCGGGTAGTTTTTTATTTTCATAGAATACGGTCATTTATCCTTCCATTCATAAACACGATTTCACGATATTTTCAGAAAATATGATACAGTAAGAGCATTATCAAACATAGAGAGAGGGCTAGGAAATGCGCAAAATAATGGGGTGGCGCTGGACATTTTTTATTGGTGGCTTGATTGTGATGTCACTGGGAATTACGATGTCCATAAAAGGGAAAATAGTTGGAACAAGTCCTTGGGATGTCTTGCATGTAGGATTATTTCAAAACTTCGGATTAACGATTGGTACATGGTCTATATTAACGGGTCTTTTTATTGTCGCATCAACATCGATTGTTTTACGAACATGGCCCAAAATTGGTACATGGCTGAACATGCTACTAATCGGTTCATTCATCGATGTATTTAACTGGTTATTGCCTTCAACAGATGTATATGGTCTACAAATTACATATTTTATTATTGGTTTATTTGTCTTAAGCTTTGGCTGTGGTATGTATATTGCTCCAAATATGGGAGCAGGCCCTCGTGATACATTAATGATGATACTCGTCGAAAAATTTGGCGGATCTATTAAAACTGCGAGAATGGGCATCGAAGTTCTAGTGACCATTGTAGGGTGGCTACTAGGTGGGCCAGTTGGAGTAGGAACAGTATTAATTGCATTAACCTCAGGATATATTGTGCAATATTCATTACCTTATTGCCGCAAAGTATTAATGAAATGTATTGGCCATATAGAAGACATGAGACCTTTTTATTAAACTATAAAGCTACTTTTATCTGTTAAGGATAGGGGTAGCTTTTCATCTTTTTTAGTGTTCCTTCATATAATGCAAGGCAGAAACAAAAGGAGGAACGACATTTGAACGGAAATGTGACGTATTATTTTGGACACGCATTGACTGGGCAAGGTGTGAAACATTTATATAAAGAAATGATGGAGGAAGCGGAGCTAGTTTATTTTTTACAAGGTGCCTCTACATCTAAAGGATCAGAGCTGTTGAAGGAGCTGGGTTATTTTTATGTTAAACAAGGCTTTGCTGTCGAATGGTTTAAGCACGCGTTATTAGAGGAAGTAGTCGAGGCTGTTTATGTAAAGGGTTGTAATAGACTGTATGTCTGGGCATCAGAATGGGATATAGAGCCAACATTACTTGGGACGAAGCATCGTGTTATGTCTTTTTATGATTGCTTGGAGGATGCTCAGCTTGAGAAAGTTGGAGAGCAACTGGCAAATGCAGTACAGGAACGTACAGCTTGGCGTGATAAATGTATTGCCAAGCTAAACCATGCTATCAAGCTGCACGATGATTGGGAGGTTGTGACGCAAAGCTGCATGAATTGGCAGGCATTAAATGAACAGGTGGAAAATTTAAAATCGGAAGTCTTCCAATCTATAGTTTTAAATAAAACGGGCGAACGAACACATCGTTTACTTGGAACGTTAACGCCTAGAGGGGCAGAAAATACAGTTGAAAGCATCACAAAAAATATATCGACAAGATTAATGATTAAAGGCAAACCGGGTACGGGCAAATCCTCCTTGATGAAAGGCTTAGCAGATGAGGCGAATGCAAGAGGACTGGATGCCCAAATTGTATGGTGTGGCTTAGATGCAGGATCTGTCGATATGGTCATTATCCCAGAACTAAATTTCTGTATTTTTGATAGTACGGAACCTCATATTTTTGATCCACAGGATGGTCGATTAGGCGATAAGATATTTGATATTGGGCAACATTGTGCGCTTACGAAAGAGGCGGAATTAGCAATAGCGGAAGTACGAGAATGCTATAAAGAAGCCATGCAAGATGCGATGGGCTATTCAAAGCGTTATGCAGAAGCAGAATATACAGTGCGACGTTTATTGGATCATTGCCTATCCGCCTCTTTATGGCGAGAAAAAACAGCGTCATTATTCGAAAGATTAACAAAATAATTTAGCTAAAGGCTTGCTTGTGCTAAACTAGGAGCTAGAACTGTTTTCCTAGGAAAGGATGATACGCTTGTCAAAAGTATTGAATGCATTTTTAGACGAAAACCTACAAGCCTTACATGAACAAGGCTTATACAATGAAATTGATCCAGTAGAGGGTGCGAATGGCCCGATTATTCAGGTACGTGGCAAAAATCTTGTTAACTTATCTTCTAACAATTATCTAGGCTTAGCAACTAATGAAGAATTAAAGCGTATTGCCAAAGAAACGATTGAAAAATACGGTGTTGGAGCAGGTGCTGTACGTACTATTAACGGGACGCTTGACTTACACGTTAAATTAGAGGAAAAGCTTGCTGAATTTAAAGGAACAGAAGCAGCTATTTCTTATCAATCTGGCTTTAATTGTAATATGGCAGCTATTTCTGCTGTTATGGATAAAAACGATGCAATTCTTTCTGATCAATTAAACCATGCCTCTATTATTGACGGTTGTCGTTTATCAAAGGCGAAAATCATTCCGTTTAATCACTCAGATATGGATGATTTACGTGCTAAGGCAAAAGCGGCAAAAGAATCTGGATTATACAATAAAGTGATGGTTATTACGGATGGTGTATTCTCAATGGATGGCGATATTGCTAAATTGCCAGAAATTGTGGAAATCGCCAAGGAATTTGATTTAATTACTTATGTTGATGATGCACATGGTTCAGGTGTAACAGGTAAAGGCAAAGGAACTGTGAAGCACTTTGGACTAGAAAAAGAGATTGATTTCCAAATTGGTACACTATCAAAAGCAATTGGTGTCGTGGGTGGCTATGTAGCTGGGAAGAAGAACTTAATTGATTGGTTAAAAGTTCGTTCACGTCCATTCTTGTTCTCAACAGCTTTACCACCAGGTGATGTGGCAGCCATTACAGCTGCTGTACAAATGCTAATTGATTCTACAGAGCTTCACGATAAACTGTGGGATAATGGTAACTATTTAAAAGCGGGATTAGCGAAGCTTGGCTTTAATATTGGTGAATCAGAAACACCAATTACTCCTTGTATTATTGGAGATGAAAAGCTGACACAAGAATTTTCAAAACGCTTATTTGAAGAAGGCGTTTATGCAAAATCAATCGTATTCCCAACCGTTCCTAAAGGCACAGGTCGCGTTCGTAATATGCCAACAGCAGCTCATACAAAAGAAATGCTTGATGATGCGTTAGCCATTTACGAGAAAGTTGGTCGTGAATTAGGTGTAATTCAATAATACGAAAAGGCTACCTCCGTTGTGGAAGTAGCCTTTTTGCTTACAATGAAAACGGGTGCTTCTTTCCAATCAAATTCTATGAAGTGACGGATAGCTCGAGCAGAGTGACAGATAGCCTTAGTAAAGTGACGGATAGCGCGGGCAAAATACCGGATAGCCTGAGCAGAGTGACGGATAGCTCGAGCAGAGTGACGGATAGCTCGAGCAGAGTGACGGATAGCTCGAGCAGAGTGACGGATAGCGCGAGCAAAGTGGCGGATAGCCAGAGTAAAGTGACGGATAGCCAGAGCAGAGTGACGGATAGCCTGAGCAGAGTGACGGATAGCGCGGCAAAGTGGCGGATAGCCTAAGGAAAGTGACGGGTAGCCCGCCCAAAGTGATCGATAGCTCGTCAAAATAAAGGGCTTCTTATTTTGAGCGTATTACATTCGCTTTTTTTAGCTGCTGGACTTCATGATCAGTGATGTTTAATGCCTGCAAAATTTCTTCATTATGCTGTCCTAAAGTTGGCGCTGCACTAGTTAATTGACCCGGCGTGTGTGAGAATTTTGCTGGGAAACCTAGTGTTCTCATGGGCCCAGCAGTTGGATGGTCATAGGACAAGACCATGCCACGCTCTAAAATATGGGGATCATTTAAGGTTTGGTCATAGGAATAGATAGGGCTGGATGGTACGCCGTGTTCATCTAAAAGCTCCAGCCAGTAGGTTGCTGGATGTTTCGCTAATTCACTTTCAATTTCTGCCTCTAACGCCTTTACATGCTGAGCACGTGAATAGTTAGTAATAAAGAGGGGATTGTCTAACCAATCAGGTCGTTTGACAACTTTTGTCGCAAAAATTTCCCATAGCTTTTGATTGCCAGCACCTATTAAAATATAGTCATCCTGTGTTTTAAAGCCTTGATACGGTGCGGAAACTCGATGGGCAGTTCCTGTTCGCTCGGGTAATTCGCCCTGACCAAAGTAGGCAGCGGCCTCCCAAACAGTCCAAGCAAGCCCAGACTCTACTAAAGAAACATCGATATATTGCCCCTCACCACTGCGCAGCTTATAAATATAGGCCATTAAAATAGATTGTAAGGCCGTTTGGGCAGCGGCAATATCATTGACTGCAAAGCCAACTTTTACAGGTCGGCCCTGTGGTTCACCAGTCATATGCATTAAGCCACTTAGACCCTGTGCCATAATATCATAGCCACCTTTCTGGCTATAAGGACCCGTTTGTCCATAGCCAGAAATAGAGCAGTAAATGAGTCCAGGATTAAGGGTTTTTAAAGTATCATAATCAATCCCTAGCTTTTTCGTAACACCTGGTCTATAGTTTTCCACAAGCACATCAACAGATTGGATAAGCTCTTTGAATAAAGCCAAGCCCTCTGGCGTTTTTAAATTTAGACATACACCCTTTTTATTGCGATTAACCATCATATACATATGACTTTCTTCATGAATGAACGGGCCCATTGCTCGGGTGTCGTCTCCATTTGGATATTTCTCGATTTTAATAACTTCTGCGCCCATATCCGCTAAGACCATTGTGCAATAAGGGCCCGCTAATACTTGTGATAAATCAACAACTTTTAATCCCTCTAATGCCTGTTTCATTTAACCTCAGTCCCATCATTTTTGACTAATGTAATCGTACGTAACCCTTCAACGGAGGTTGTCCCTGCTAGTGCAATGGAAACCTTTAATTCATCATAGATATTTGTCATTACTTTTTCGGCACCTTGTTGTCCCTCAAGGGCTAGGCCATAGACGAAGGGACGCCCAATTGCTACAGCATCTGCTCCTAAAGCAAGTGCTTTTAAGGCATCCATCCCGCGATATACACCACTATCTAAAATAATAGGGATTTGTCCATTGACAGCACTCACGATGGGGGGAAGGGCATCAAGTGAACCAATAACACCATCTAATTGTCGGCCGCCATGGTTCGATACGATAATACCGTCAATCCCATTTTCAAGGGCTAGCTTTGCATCTTCAGGATGTAAAATTCCCTTTAGTAATATAGGAAGATTTGTACGCCGTTTTAATTCACGAACATGTTCCCAATTGAGTGTAGGGTGGAAGACATTTTGCAAGACGCCTTGTACATACGATTCAAATGAATCATTAGGCAAAGAAGCCATAAAGACAGGATCATTTATGTAATTTCCTTTTGCGTAGCCTAGCTTTAATGGTGAAAATTGATTGCGTACATCTTCTTCTCGCCATCCAAGCATTACTGTATCGACTGTTAAAACAATAGCTTCAAAGCCTGCTGACTCTGCTCGTGCGGCCATACTAAATGCAATTTCTTCATTTGTAGACCAATACAATTGAAACCATTTTGTTGCTGAAGGGGCAGCTTCGGCAACATCTTCGAGTGCATAGGTGGAGACTGTGCTTTGAATATATGGCATATTTAATTGCTGGGCAGCGCGTACAGCGGCAAGTTCACCTTCCTCGTGAACCATTCCGTTCATGCCGACAGGGGCAAAGAGCAATGGCGTTGGGTATGTTTTCCCGAACAAATTAATGGTTGTATGAACGTTTGAAACATCATTTAAGAAGCGGGGAACAATGGAGTATTTTTCAAAAGCTGAACGATTATTACGTAATGTTTGTTCACCGCCAGCACCTGAGCGAATGTAGCCGAATGGCCCAGCTGGAATTTTTTCCGCTACTGCTTTTTCTAAATCAGCAAAGCAAATGGGGAAGGGGGCTTGGGCAGTGATATTTTTTAAGAGTAGGTCACCATCAGTTGTATTTGTCATCGTTACTACCTCACTTATTTATTGAAAATAGGCTTTCTTTTATTTAAAAAAGCTTGAATACCTTCGTTATAATCATCAGAACTAAATGAATCGAGAATCAATTGAGCCAGCTCATCACTCTCTGCATTTTCTCCATCCACGATAGCTTGAATTATTTTTTTACTACCTGCATTGGCAATAGATGATTTACTTAAAAGATGCTCAGCAAATTGCATAGTGGCATTTTCAATTTCCTGCGGCTCATGAAGGGCAGTAATCAAACCAATGCTTTTGCCTTCCTCTGCTGTAAAAATGTTTGCTGTGTATAAAATCTCTTTAGCCTTCGCGACACCAACAATATTAATAAGACGTTTAGTGCTTTCAAGATTATAGACAATCCCAATGTTGGCAGCGGTAATGCCAAGCTTACTCTTTGGTGTCGCCAATCTAAAGTCACAAGCATTGGCTAACTCTAAGCCGCCGCCAATCGCTAAGCCCTGAATCATGGCAATCGTAGGATGTGGGAATTTATAGAGGGCATCAATAGCCTTTAAAGCTAGATCATTATAGGCTTTAGCATTATCCGCAGCATAACGAATATCTAAAAACTCACTAATATCAGCACCTGAGGAAAAGGCGACTTCATTGACACCGCGCACAATTAATAGCTTGATAGACATATCTGTACGTAACTGTTCTAGCTCGTCTATGATCGCTTGGAACATTGTCGTCGATAAAGAATTTCGTTTGTCAGGACGGTTTAACACTAGCGTTGCGATATAGCCGTTTTTTTCTACATAAATCTCAGTTGACATGGATATCCTCCTCCTAGTCTTTCTTCAATTTGGCTGAAATGCGGTTACCTATGGATTGTATGCTTTGTACAAGGATGATTAAAATAAACACCGTTGCATACATGACATCTACCTCATAGCGTAAATGACCATAACGGTAAGCTAGGTCACCTAATCCGCCAGCACCAACCATTCCCGCCATTGCTGTTGCGCCAATCAATCCAATTGTAGCGATTGTTAAGCCTAAAATAATGGATGGGCGTGCTTCGCGTAATAATACATGCCAAATGATATGGCGACGTTTAATACCCATAGCTGTGTAGGCTTCGACAACGCCCGAATCAACTTCTAAAAGCGCTGACTCCATCAGTCGTGCAATATAAGGAGCCGTATAAACTACAAGCGGAACAATAACGCCTTTAACGCCAATCGTTGTACCGACGATAACCTTTGTAAAAGGTAAAATGAAGAATAGTAAGATGATGAATGGCACTGAACGGATAATATTGATGACTAGATTAAAAAATTGATAGAAAAATTTATTTTCAAAGGATTGACCAGGTCGTGTTAAAACAATTAAAAGGCCTAAAGGTATTCCAATTAAAATCGAAAAGAATAATGAAATTCCGACCATTTGAAATGTTTCGATAATTGCTTTGCCAATAACCTCTGACCAATCATTAAAGAAATTATTCATGGATCTCTCCTCCTAACTCTTCCACAGTAACGCCATTCTCTGCAAAATAGGTTAGCGCCTTTTGAACAATGTTGGGCTCTCCGTTTAAATGCACCACAATATTACCAACAATGCCGTTTTTTAATTCAATAATATTGGCTGTTAAAATGTTTGGTTGTACATCATATACTTTGCTCACTTCAGCTAATAATGGCTTACCAGTACTTTCTCCAAGAAATGTTAAACGAATGACGCTACCTGAAACATTTAACTGCTCAATAAGAGAAGGAGTTAAGTTACGTTGTGAAATAGTACTTAAGAACTTTCTTGTAGTAGGGTGTTGTGGTTTTGCAAAGAGCTCAATAGCCGTACCAAATTCAACTACTTTCCCTGCCTCTAGAACAGATACCTCATCACAAATTTTCTGAATGACATTCATTTCATGTGTAATCAGTAGGATTGTAATTCCTAATTCACGATTAATTTTTAACAATAGTTCAAGAATAGCCTCTGTAGTCTCAGGATCAAGCGCACTTGTTGCTTCATCACTAAGTAAAATTTCTGGCTCTTGCGCTAGAGCGCGTGCAATTGCGACACGTTGCTTTTGTCCACCTGAAAGCTGATTAGGATAGCTATCTAGCTTTTCTGTTAAACCTACAATTTCGGCATATTTAGCCACACGATTTTTGACTTCTGTTTCGTTATAACCAAGTAGCTTTAAGGGAACTGCAATATTGTTATAAACAGTTGCTGTCTTTAAGAGATTAAAATGTTGAAAAATCATACCAATCTTTTGTCGTGTTTGACGTAAGTCATGAAGTGAAAGGGTAGTAATATCCACATTGTCAATCAAGACTTTGCCTGCTGAAGGACGCTCTAGTAAATTAACACAACGAATCAGCGTACTTTTACCGGCACCACTATACCCAATTACACCATGAATTTGCCCTTTTTTTACATGAAGATTGATTCCATCCACAGCCTTAATACTGCCTTTTTTTGTCTTATATTCTTTTGAAATATTTTGTAATTGAATCATCAGATTGATTGCTCCTTTCTTAACTTCTAAAAAGCAAGAATCTGCGTGGTTTCCATAGTGGAAATTTGGCAGATTCTTTAGCTTATCGCACGTATTACCAGCTAGGGATTACAGAACCTTTGAATTCCTCTTCAATGAATTGGCGTACTTCATCAGATTGATAAGCCTCAATGAACTTTTTAATCGTTGGGTCGTTTTCATTTTCTGCACGAACGACAATGTAGTTCACATATGGAGAGTCAGTAGATTCTAAAAGAATAGAGTCCTCTTGCGGATTAATGCCAGCTTCCAGCGCAAAGTTAGTATTAATAGCAGCTACATCTACTTCACTAAGCTGCTTAGGAATTTGTGCAGCTTCTAATTCTATGAATTTTAAATTCTTTTTGTTTTCTTCCACGTCACGAACAGATGCTGTTAAGTCCGCTCCATCTTTTAATTTAATATAGCCTGCCTCTTGTAAAACAAAGAGAGCACGCGCTCCATTTGTTGGGTCATTCGGTAAGCCAAATGTTGCGCCTTCAGGAACATCATCCAATGATTTATATTTTTCAGAGTAAATACCCATTGGATTTAAAATTGTTTTGCCAACCGGTACTAAATCTGTATCGTGATCTTTATTAAATGTATCCAGGAAAGGCTTATGCTGATAGCTGTTTGCATCAAGATCTCCTTCTGCTAAGGATGTATTTGGTAAAACATAATCAGAAAATGATTTTAGTTCTACTTCTAGACCTTTTTCCTTTGCAACTTTAGCAGCTACCTCTGCAATTTGCTCATGAGGTCCTGAAGTGACACCCACAACAATTTTATTTTCATCGATAGCTTCGCCTTTTCCTTTGCTATCATCTTTAGAGCCACAGCCCGCTAGTGCTGCTACTAATGTAAGACTTGCTAAACCTACTAAAAATTTATTTTTCTTCTTCATGAAAACTACCTCCAAAAATTGTTTTATCGGTTTTTGAAAATAAAAAAAACTCTCTTACAAATTAAGAGAGGCTCATGAAAAAAGTCCTCTCTTATCTATCAAACGAATTTCGTTTGCAGGATTTAGCACCTTCCTTTATAAAAGGAGGTTGCCGAGCTTCATAGGGCCAGTCCCTCAGCTACTCTTGATAAGAGATTCATATTATATTTTTGTATTTCCGATAGAACTAATATAATTTATAGGGTATAGTAAGTCAATAAATATTTTTGAAATTTTTTATATTGTTATAATATTTTGTCGTGAAGGAGGGAGAAGATTGTCCGTAAGAGTTAATTATGGCATAGGTTCATTTGGTAAGGTGATTAGTGCACGTCTTCTCATGGGAACAGACATCATTGAAGGAATTGAGGCACTTTGTGAAGAGAATAAAATTGAATCAGCAACCATTATTAGTTGTATTGGTAGTTTTCAAAAAAGTAGCTTTGTTTATTTAGTACCTGATGAAACTTCCCACATTAAAGTTCGATTTAGTGATGTGGTTGAGAAAGAGGGGCCACTCGAGTTTATCCAAGGTTCAGGAGTTGTTTGTAAGCGTGATGCACAATATGAAACGCATTTCCATGGTTCCATGAGCGATCAATGGGGAGTGGTTTCAGGCGGTCATTTTATAAAGGGCGGAAATATCGTCATAACAGCAGATGTAGTGCTGGCAGAAGTTCAAGGCATTCAGCATATCCGTCAGTTGGATGATGAAACAGGTCACGTACAATTTTATCCATTAGAACATGGGTTAGATCTTCCAAGGAAAATTGAAAAATAGTAAGTCCTGTAGCTAGTGAAAGCTACAGGACTCCATTTTGTTCCATGTTTAAAATAATTTTAATTGCTCAATTCTATGCATGGCTTCTCGTAACCGTTCCTCGCTTACAAGCAAGCCAATGCGCACATAGCCTTCCCCATATTGACCAAAGCCATTTCCTGCGGCTACCGCAATATCAGCTTTGTCGAGCAAAATATCGGCAAATTGTTCACTAGTAAAACCTAATGGGACAGAGAGCCAGGCAAAGAAGGTGCCCTTTGGTGCCGTTACTTGCCATCCGATTCTATGAGCTTCTTCGATTAGAACATTTCGACGACGCTCATAGGTAGCTCTTAGCTCATCTGCACATTCCTGTGAAGATGTAAGGGCAACAGCTGCTGCTTGTTGAATAGCAGGGAATTGACTACAAAACAAATGATCTTGAATAAGATTAATCGCGGCAATCAAATCAGCATTACCAACAGCAAAGCCTATGCGCCAACCTGCCATATTATAAGTCTTTGATAATGTGTACATTTCGATTCCAACTTCTTTTGCACCATTGGCCTGTAAGAAACTAATAGGTTTATTGCCATCAAATCCAATTGCACCATAAGCAAAATCATGTGATACGATGATATTATGCTCTTTAGCAAAACGAATGGTTTCTTCAAAAAATTCAAGTGTAGCTGTACCACCCGTAGGATTATTTGGGTAATTTAAGTAAAGTAACTTTGCTTTCTCCTTAACTTCTTTAGATAGGGCATCATAATCAGGTAAGAAATTATTTTCAGCAAAAAGTGGCATCACTTCAAAATTAACATCACCTAATACAACACCAGATAAGTAGTCTGGATAGCCCGGGTCTGGTAATAGCATAGTATCGCCTGGATTTAACACAGCCAAAGGTAGCTCAACAAGACCAATTTTTGTGCCACCAAGAATCGCTACTTCAGTATCAGGATCAATCTCCACATCATATTCCCGTTTATAAAAGTCGGCAGCCGCTTGACGTAATTCGGCGATACCACGAAAAGGTGAATATTTGTGGTTTTGAGGATTTTCAGCTGCTTCCTGCAATGCTTGAATGATATGAGTAGGCGTAGGTTGGTCGGGATTTCCTTGCCCGAGATTAATCACATCACGACCTTCTTCCAGGGCATTGTTTACTTTTTGGACAAGCGCTGCAAAAAATTGAGTGGGTAATTGCTGTAGTTTTTTAGAGAATTCCATGCATGATCACCTTTTTCAGAATATAATAATTATTATTGAAGAATATGAAGCAAATAGTAGTACTTTTTTTGTTAATTGTCTAGAGGAGGAATGAATATGAAAATCGGTTGTATTCAGTTAAACGTTGGCTTCGGCAAAGTAGAAGAAAATTTTATACGGGCAGAGGACAAGATTCGTGAAGCCGCAAAACTAGGGGCAGAAATTATTGTGCTTCCAGAAATGTGGAATACGGGCTACGCACTAGAGAAGCTACCAGAATTGGCGGATGTTAACGGTGAGCGTACAAAGGCATTTTTAGCTAACTTAGCGAAGGAGCTTAGTGTACATATTGTCGGTGGCTCCGTTTCAATAAAAAAGGACGACAAGTTTTACAATACGATGTATACATTTGATAACAATGGATTACTTGTTGGGGAATATAACAAAGCCCATCTTTTCCGTTTAATGGACGAGCATCTTTACTTAGAAGCTGGAGATGATATGAATCGATTCGCGCTAGGACCTATTGAGGCGGCTGGTGTCATTTGCTATGATATTCGTTTCCCTGAATGGTTACGTGCGCATGCCCTCCAAGGAGCGAAGGTGCTGTTTGTACCAGCTCAATGGCCGACGCCTAGAATTGATCATTGGAAAACATTGCTGCAAGCGCGAGCGATTGAAAACCAATGCTTTGTTATAGCAGTTAACCGTATTTCGAGAAAAGTAGAAAACTTTAATGGGCAATCGATGATTATTCAGCCGTGGGGTGAAGTGCTTTGGGTTGGTGCTGAAGACGAGGAAGTAGCAGTAATTGATGTGGATTTCTCCATAGTTGATGAAGTACGTGGAAGAATTCCTGTATACGATGATCGTCGACCAGGACTTTATCAAGCTGTTGTGGTGAAAGGATAATGAGATGGCACGTTGAAGGGGGAGAGCTCTTGAACGTGCCTATTTTTTAACTCTTGTCATCGATTAAGGAGTTTGCAAGGAGCATAAATTCCAGTGTGATGCGATTATGACCCTTCATGAAATTTTCTCCGAGTAAACTTTCAAGCTTTTTTAAGCGGTGATACAGTGTTTGACGAACGATAAACAATTGGTTAGCCGTTTGCTGCTTGGAGCCGTTTGATTGTAAATAGACTTGTAAGGTTTCAAGAAGCTTGCTGTTATATTTTTCATCGTACTCAATAACTGGCTGTAAATAGTCGTTTATAACCTCCTTTAAATTCACCTGCATTTGTAATTTATAGATTAAATGATACAAATGCAAATCATCATAAAAGAACGAGGAAGTTTGCACTTTGCGGCAAATATATAATGTTTCTAATGCAGTTTGATAGCTTTTGGAGATTTCTTGTACATCAGCTACAACTTTACCAACCGCTATTTGAAACCCTTGAGTTTGCTGTTTTTTATAAAAATCAGTTTTGGGCAGTGAGGTAAAGATGCTATTTAGTATTTCTCGAATCGCTCGACAATCTTTTGTATGAAGTAAAATAAAAATGACATAGCTTTTTCTTTCGAATAAAAATGGGATAAAGCCATGCTGTTCAAAGAGATTACGATAATAAAGTTTACTATAGACAATATCCTCCTGCGCTTTCATTACTGTATTGGGAGTGGCCAAAACAAAGACAGCCCCACTAGATTGTGAATAGTTAGTATAGTGAGAAACGATAAATTTATAGATTTCCTCCTTGTTCAGTTTTTGGTCGATCCAATCAGCTAAAATCGAAGCGTCCTCAATATTCTTTTTCTCCTCAATATAGAACTCTCGCATTAATAATTGCGCTAATGCTGTTGCTGTACGGTCTAAAATTAATAATTCAAACTCTGAGAATAGGCCATCTTCACGAAAAATCGTTAAATCTGCATAATGTTGATCAAAAATAAAGATGGGCTCATGTTTAAATTGCTGAGCATATTTATTCAAAGCTAATAATTGCTGACGGTTACTTTTTGTCATGTTAGGAAAAAAGATAGGTTCCCGTCCCTTAATGGAAAACATAATTTGTGTTTTCAATTCGTTATACATATTTTGTAAAATATCATCCGTGTTTTGTCCTAAGACCGTATTTTTATTTAAAGTTTGTGAGTAGGATTCTAGTGTCGAAACCATTAAATATTGCTGATTAATAATTTGACTGTGTAAATCCTGTGTAATGCGAACAAAAGGAACCGCTTCATGAAAAACAATAATCGGGAACTGATGACGATTTGCAATAGCAAGTATTGCTTCTGGAACTGCTTGAATAGAAGAGCCATACTCAATACAAAGGGCAGCACAATTTTTTTCAATTAAGGATTCAATAAACGTCATAAAATCTTCAATGCCATGTTGAAGACTGATCCCCGTCGTTAACACCAGCTCTTCTCCAACTAAAAAATTATCTACATGGACTATTTCAAGAACATGTGCCCACTTTACGATTCTTAATAACCCCTCATGACCTGCAACTACCTCTGCATTCTGAAAGTATTTATTTTCTAACACATGAAGTACTTTAAGTTGGAATTGGCTCAATATAGCTCCTCCTTTTGAAACATCTTCTATGACTGTTGTATCTATATATTGCTGTTTAGTGTTATTAAATAGCTAGAAAACTGAATAAAGTAATATTTTAAGAATATTTAGTCTATTTTACATTATGTTTAAAACAATTGTATAGAAATTTACAGTTTGTCTATTACTTCAACGATATGAAACATGTAAGATTTTTGTAAGCGATAATCCAATCTAATAAAAGAGGTGTCAGATATGGAGCAACAAACGCATTTACAAAGAGGATTAAAGAAACGGCATATGACGATGATCGCAATAGCGGGTGTAATTGGGGCTGGCTTATTTATGGGCAGTGGCTCAGTCATTAACTTGGCGGGTCCAGGAGCAATTTTATCGTATATATTTGCAGGAATTATCGTCATCTTAGTGATGCGTATGCTAGGTGAGATGGCGGCTGTCAATCCAACGAGTGGGTCGTTTGCACATTATGCCCATGAAGCAATTGGTCCATGGGCAGGCTTTATGATTGGCTGGCTGTATTGGTTTTTCTGGGTCATAGCTATTGCATTAGAGGCGACGGCAGCAGCGGCCATTATTCAATATTGGTATGACGGAATTCCTTTATGGCTCTTAAGTTTACTTTTAACCGTAGCACTTACTTTAACAAATGTTCTTTCTGTAAAAGCCTTTGGCGAATTTGAATATTGGTTTTCTCTTATTAAGGTTGCAAGTATAGTAGTTTTTTTAGGTTTAGGCGCGTTCATTATTTTTGGTATAGCCCCAAACTTTAACGCTGTCGGTCTGACAAATCTAGTTGAGCAGGGTGGATTTTTACCAAACGGCTTTGGCGCTGTACTAATGGGTGTTGTCATTGTTATTTTTTCCTTTATGGGGACAGAGATTGTCGCTATCGCTGCTGGTGAGTCAGACGAACCGTTAGCAGCTGTAACAAAAGCTACCAATTCGATTACTTGGCGCATTTTAATTTTCTATGTGGGTTCAATAACTGTTGTTGTGACGTTATTGCCTTGGCACTCCTCTGATATTTTAACAAGTCCTTATGTAGCAGTGTTAGATTATATTGGTATTCCTGCCGCCGCACAAATCATGAATTTTGTTGTTTTAACAGCTGTGTTATCGTGTTTAAATTCTGCACTTTATGCAACATCACGAATGGTATTTTCTTTAGCAGAGAAGGGCGAGGCACCAAAAGCCTTTTTGAAATTAAATAAAAATGGTGCACCTGTGAATGCTATTTTAGCCGCAACATTTTTCTCTTATATTGCCGTTATTATGAATTATGTTTCACCAGATAAAGTATTTATGTTTTTACTAAGCTCTTGTAGTGCTATTACTTTAATTCTTTATTTAATTATCGCCTTTTCACAATTGAGAATGCGTAGAAAGATTGAACGCGAAAATCCTGAGCTATTAAAGGTGAAGATGTGGCTATTCCCGTATCTAACGTATTTCACAATAGTAGCTACAACTGCCTTATTAATAGCCATGTTCTTTATTGAGTCTATGCGCTCACAAATTCTATTTACATGTGTTGTCGTTGCTGTGGTAATGATTTTTTATTTACTTACGCAAAGGAATAAGGTGATAAAACAGGTCGATGAATCAAGCTCTATTTTTAGCAAAGACGAATTTGATTTTGAACAATAATCCCATGTAAGGAGAGGTTAAATGATGACAGTACAACAAAAAATGAAAACGCTAACACATTTTATCAAGGGGGAAGAGGTAGCTGGTACTAGTGGAAGATTTTCAGATGTGTATAATCCAACAACAGGTGAAACGATAGCGAGAGTCCCACTTGCTTCAAAAGACGAAGTACAGCAGGCCATTCAACATGCTAAGGAAGCCTTTCCTGCATGGAAAAAGGTGTCCATTGGGAAGAGGGTTGAGGTTTTACATCGATTCCGTCAATTGTTAGTAACAAAACAGGAAGAACTTATTGAAGTGATTTGTCAGGAAAGCGGGAAAACTAAAGAGGATGCCAAGGGCGAAATTATTCGAGGGATTGAATCGGTAGATATGGCGATTAGTGCCCCACAATTGCTAAAAGGGGAGTATTCCGTCAATGTAGGTGGCAATATTAATGCTTTTTCTGCCAAATCACCACTCGGTGTAGTGGCAACGATTGCGCCTTTTAATTTCCCTGTTATGGTCCCTTTAGCTATTACAAGTATGGCTGTGGCAGTAGGGAATGCTGTTATTTTAAAACCATCTGAACGTGTTCCTCATTCTGCATTATTTTTAAGTCAATTATGGAAAGAGGCGGGACTTCCTGATGGTATTTGGACAGTAGTGAATGGCGATAAAGAAGCGGTCAATGAGCTTCTAGAAAACAAAGAGATTCAAGCCATTTCCTTTGTAGGCTCTACGCCAGTAGCCGAATATATTTATCAAACGGGAACAAAGCATAATAAACGTGTGGCTGCTTTTGGTGGTGGTAAGAACTTTATGATTGTTATGCCAGATGCCAACTTGGAACAAACTGCGAACGCCTTTTTAGGTGCGGCGTACGGGGCAGCATCACAGCGCTGTATGGCGATTTCTGGAGCGCTTGTTGTTGGTCAAGATACAGAGCAACGTTTTACAGACATATTGAAGCATAAGATTTCACAGCTAAAGGTAGGTCCTTATACAGAAGAAGATGTCGATTTCGGCCCAGTTATTACCCAACAATCGAAAGAAACGATTATCAGCTATATTGATGGTGCTGTTACTGAAGGGGCAAATCTTGTCATTGACGGACGAAACCCTAAAGTATGTGAAACATCTAATGGTTTTTATATTGGGCCAACACTCCTCAATAATATTACGCCTGATATGACCATCTTTAAAGAGGAGGTCTTTGGTCCAGCACGTATAGTAGTGCGCGTGGAGACATTACAAGAAGCTATTGATTTAATTAATGACCATGAACTTGGTAATGGTGTAACGATGTTTACAAGCAGTGGTGCAGCAGCTCGTAAATTCCAAGAAGAGATTGAAGTGGGCATGGTAGGGGTTAACGTACCAATTCCAATTCCTGTCGGCTACCATAATTTCGGCGGGTGGAAGCGTTCTAAGTTTGGTGAAGGGTATATGTTTGGTCCAGATCAAGCGAGATTCTTTACAAAGGCGAAAACAATCTCGGAGCGTTGGCCGGATGAAACTGAAGATGCAACAAGCTCCTTTGCCTTCCCAAGTAATAACGATGCAACAAAAAGCTAACCTACTAAAAAATAAATGAGAGGGTGTTCAGCAATGACACAGACCAATCTTAAAAGTGATGTTTTAACAAAGGATGAGCAATATGTATGGCATTCAATGAAACCCTACAATCCACAAGCAACATATGTAGTGGAAAAATCAGATGGTGCAAGAATAATAGATACGGATGGCGTCGAATATATTGATGCCATGGCTGGGCTATGGTGTGTAAATGTCGGTTATGGACGTAAGGAACTGGCAGATGCCGCACATGAGCAAATGATGAAAAATGCCTATGCACCATTATCGCAGGGACATTTACCAGCCGTACAGCTAGCTGAAAAACTAAATGACTTGCTTGGTGGGGAGTACGTTATTTTCTTCTCTAATAGCGGATCAGAAGCGAATGAAACAGCTTTTAAAATAGCGCGACAATATCACCAGCAAAAAGGGCAAAGCTCCCGCTATAAGATTGTCTCTCGCTACCGCGCCTACCATGGAAATTCCTTTGGGGCATTAGCAGCAACAGGGCAAGCGGAACGGAAATATAAATACGAGCCACTATCTCCCGGCTTTATCCATGTTGCACCGCCTGATCAATATCGTGAACATGAAGATGATGCTGTTGCGCCATTAGATTTAGCGAGCGTAAGGGCTGTCGATAAAACGATGACATGGGAACTGAGTGATACGATTGCAGCCATGATTTTAGAGCCAATTATTACAGGTGGCGGTGTCATCATGCCTCCCGAAAACTATTTAAAAGGCATAGAGGAAGTGTGCAAAAAGCATGGAGCTTTAATGATAGTGGATGAAGTTATTTGTGGCTTTGGTCGAACAGGCAAGCCATTTGGATTTATGAATTATGGTGTGAAACCAGATATTATTACAATGGCTAAAGGGATTACGAGCGCATACTTACCATTATCAGCAACTGCCGTAAAGCGTGAGATTTATGAGGCTTTCACTGGCACAGATGCCTATGGCTATTTCCGCCATGTCAATACTTTTGGCGGCTCTCCAGTAGCATGTGCAGTTGCATTAAAAAATATTGAGATTCTAGAGCAAGAAGTGTTGTTCGACCGCTCCAAGGAAATGGGGAAGGCTACATTACAAATATTGCAAGAAAATTTACAGGATCATACGAATGTAGGAGATGTGCGGGGCAGAGGTTTATTAATTGGGATTGAATTAGTAGTAGATAAAGTCTCCAAAGAACCTTTACCAGTGGAGAAGGTAAATGCTGTTATTGCCACATGCAAAGAACAAGGGGTGATCATTGGGAAAAATGGGGCAACAGTAGCGGGCTTTAATAATGTTCTGACACTATCACCACCACTTAATATTATTCAAGAGGATCTTCAGCGTATACTTGATGTGGTCGTAGAGAGTATAAGAAAGCTGTAATACATGATGTTGGTTCTAAAGGCCTTGAAGGAAGGGCTTTTAGAACCTTTTTAAACAACTAGAAATGAATGCTCGGTAAAAATAATTATTAAATTTATAAAAATAATGCTGGAAAAAAAGTGAACTGTAGTTTATAGTTGTTAAAAAATAATAAATTTTCTGATAATTATGCATCGAAAGTGTCCTTGATCCTGGAAGGGGATATTTTTTTAATTACTTATTTTCAGCAGTGGAATAAATAAATCTTGTCGGTTGAACTATAGTTTCTGATGAAAAGCAATTGTGAAGTTGAGAAAGCAATGTCTTCCTTTGAATTGTCTTATCGTAATGAAAGTATAGTTTATTTTTTTGCCTATTTATTTTCATCAGTGGAGAAAATAAATAATTTTAGTAATTATATTTCTTAATGAAGCCATTAGGAGGTATTATTATATATTTTTACAAAGGGAGTAGATGAGATGAATTATGTTAAAAAATTGGTTTTTGTAATTCTATGTACGTTGCTTTTAGCAGCATGCGCAGAGAAAGACAATTCTAACGCATCAAACACTGGGGAAAAATCTACTACAGATTCAGGTAAAGCTAGTTCAAAAAATGAATTGGTCATCGCTGTAAATGAAAACTTTATTTCTATGGATCCACATAACACAGGAGATACCAATTCGGGTTCAGTGCAGGAGACGATGTTAGAGGGGTTACTGGGCTTCGATGCGGATGGACAAATAATTAAGGTGCTTGCAGAAGATTATACAATCAGTGAAGACGCACTGGAGTATACATTTAAGCTGCAAGAAGGGGTCACTTTCCATGACGGGGAGCAGTTTAATGCAGAGGCTGTAAAAGCCAATATTGAACGAATTATGAATGATGAAAGCTTACGCCTCTATTCACGTGGTTTTAGCTTAATCAGTCATGTTGAAATACTAGGAGACTATGACATTAAAGTGACTTTAAAAGAACCGTATGGACCGATGATTACACGATTCGGAGTGGCCAAAATGATTAGTCCCAAAATGATTAAAGAAAATGTAGCAGATATTCCTAAGCAGCCTGTCGGAACAGGTCCTTATCAATTTGTTGAATGGGTACAAGGAGATCATTTAACCATTGAAAAATTTGATGGCTATTGGGGTGGCGGTGACCGTGTATCTAAAATTACGTATAAACCAGTCCCAGAAAACGGATCTCGGGTGGCGATGTTAAAAGCTGGGGATGCACAGGTTATCTATCCTGTACCTGCTCAAAATATCGATGAGCTTTCTAACCATAAAGATGTAGAAGTTAATAAAGTTCCTTCAACAATTGCTCATTATGTTTCCTTAAATACGTATAAAAAACCGTTGAATGATAGTAAGGTTCGACAAGCATTTAATTATGCGGTGGACAAAGAAGCTTATTTAAAGGTTGTTAATGCAGGTCTAGGCTTACCGCTAGACTCCATTATTCCTTCCAAAACAGTTTATTATAAACAGCAAAAAATGTATGAGCACAATATAGAAAAAGCAAAGGCCTTGTTGGCTGAGGCTGGATATCCTGATGGCTTCGATATTGAAATCTGGGGAAATACGAACTCGGATACGATGAAGGGAATGCAGTTTATCCAACAGCAGTTAGGACAAATCGGTGTCAAAGTTGCGATTAAATCTATGGAAGAGGGTACTTTGTCAGATGAGATTTACGGGGCTCAAACACCAGATGATGCAAAATTACAAATGTGGTATGTGAGCTGGTCAGCCTATGCTTCTGATATAACAAATGCGACAAAACCACTTTTCCATAGTGTATCATTCCCGCCAAATGGTGCGAACACAGCCTATTATCATAACACTGAGGCAGATCAAATAATGGATGAGGCTAACTCCATTTCAGATGTAGACCGCCAAGCTGAGCTCTATGAAAAATTACAGGAAATCGTTTACCAAGATACACCTTGGATTTTCTTAGGGGTAGATGAGGTTGTATATGGTGTACGTTCAAATGTCAGCGGTGTATTAGTAAATCCAACAGGTGGGCTGGATGTGAAGAATGCAAAAATTGAGTAAAGCTACTCAATATAAAAGGAATTGATATAGGTCAATTCCTTTTCTACAAAATAGAAAGGAGGAGCTCGTCATGTGGAAATATACAGCAAGAAGAATTGTTGAAATGATACCGATTTTAATTGTTATTTCAATATTAACGTTTTTATTTATTCATTTCATACCAGGAGATCCTGCGCGATTAGTAGCGGGTAAGGATGCCACGATCGAGGATGTTGAAAACGTACGTCATGAATTGGGTCTTGATAAGCCTATTTTAAAACAGTATGTAGACTATATGAAAAATCTAATGACGGGTGAACTTGGGACGTCCTTAACAACAGGTCTACCTGTGATTGATATGTTTAAAACAAGGTTTATGCCCTCTCTTCAGCTTACCTTTCTCTCGATGTTTTGGGCTACATTAATAGGTTTAATGATTGGCGTTTTTTCTGCCATCAATAAAAATAAATGGCCTGATTATTTCGGAATGGTAACAGCGGTTTCTGGCATATCGATTCCTGGATTTTGGTTGGGACTATTACTAATTCAATTATTTTCAGTACAGCTAGGGCTATTCCCAACAGGAGGGTTAGATGGTTTCTCTAGTTATATTTTACCTTCCCTAACTTTAGGGGCAGGTATTATGTCAATGATTGCACGATTTACTCGATCTTCTATGCTCGAAACGTTACAGGCTGATTTTATAAGAACTGGGAGAGCAAAAGGTCTGAAGGAACACTCTGTCATAGTGACCCATGCTTTACGAAATTCTTTAATTTCTGTAGTGACGGTCGCCGGCCTACAATTTGGTTTTCTACTAGGGGGTTCAGTGGTAGTCGAGACCGTTTTTAGCTTTCCGGGGATGGGGCGTCTTCTAATCGACTCGATTGCATTCCGAGACTATCCTGTTATTCAGTCAGCTCTATTATTATTTGCGTTTGAATTTATTTTAGTAAATTTAATCGTAGATGTGCTTTATACAGTGTTAAATCCTAAAATTCAATTAGATTCTTAAGGGAGGGAACAGGATGACTTCACCAACTACGGTGCAAAATAGCCAAGTGCAAAAAACACAAAGGAAATACTCTCCTCTTAAGGAATTTTGGAAGTCTTTTAAAAAGCAAAAGGCTGCATTGTTAGCAAGCATCTTTATAGGGTTGCTAATTGTAATCGCTATCATTGGTCCATATATTGCACCCTATGATCCGTTTGAACCAAACTATGATGCCTTATTAGAAGGACCAAGTGCCAGTCATTTAGCGGGAACAGACGAATATGGTCGGGATATTTTTAGTCGTTTAATTGTAGGGGCAAAAATCTCCTTAATGGTAAGCTTTAGCGCGGTATTTTTGGGCTTAATACTAGGGACTATTTTAGGTTTAATTAGCGGTTACTTTAGTGGTTGGATAGACAAAGTTATTATGCGTAGCTGTGATGTATTGTTTTCATTTCCTGATTTATTGCTAGCCATTGCCATTGTCGCATTACTTGGTCCTGGGATTAATAATGTGATCATCGCTGTCATGATTTTTAGTGTGCCATCCTTTGCACGCTTAGTACGTGGCGCTACATTGAATGCGAAAGAAAATGTATATGTAGAAGCCGCACAATCAATGGGGGCCTCCCATGTAAGAGTGCTGTGGAAGCATATTTTCCCTGAAACGATTAGTGAACTAATTATTTTTGTCACAATGCGTATAGGAACAGCTATTTTAGCAGCTTCTGGCTTAAGTTTTTTAGGCTTAGGTGCGAGTCCTGAAATGCCCGAGTGGGGAGTAATGTTAAGTAGTGGACGCGACTACTTAGGAACATCTTCTCATGTAGTCATCATGCCAGGAATAGCTATATTTTTAACCGTACTAGCATTTAACTTAATAGGCGATGGATTACGAGATGTATTAGATCCGAAAATTAAAAATAATTAAGGAGAATGCCTATGACAGAACATGTATTACGAGTAACAGATTTAGAAACGTCCTTTATGCGTGATAAAACAGAGATCAAGATATTAAGAGGTGTCAATTTTTCGATTCGTAAAGGCGAGATATTGGGCTTAGTTGGAGAATCAGGCAGTGGGAAAAGCTTAACGTCTTTATCTATTATGCAATTATTTCATGGAACTACAGGCAAAATTGTCAATGGCTCTATTCATTTTAATGGGGAAGATTTGACCAAAATGTCTGAATCCGATATTCGGAAAATTCGTGGAAAACAAATGGCGATGATCTTTCAAGAGCCTATGACCTCTTTAAATCCCGTTTTAAAAATTGGTAAGCAGTTAATGGAAGCAATTGAGATGCATTTGAAGCTGCCAAAAGGTGAAAGTAAACATCATGCCATTCAAATGTTAAAGAGTGTAGGAATAGGAAGAGCCGAAGAAATCATTCATGAATATCCACATCAGCTATCAGGGGGGATGCGGCAGAGAGTGATGATTGCTATGGCGATGGCCTGCCACCCCAATCTACTTATTGCTGACGAACCAACTACTGCACTAGATGTTACGATACAAGCGCAAATTTTAGAGTTAATGAAAAAGTTAAAGGAAGAAAATGAAACAGCTATTTTATTAATCACACATGATTTAGGCGTTGTGGCCGAAATGTGCGATAAAGTGGTCGTGATGTACGCAGGGCAGGTTGTAGAGGAAGCAGATGTCTTTGAATTGTTTGCAAGCCCTAAGCATCCTTATACGAAAGGCTTAATTGCATCTGTGCCAAAAATTGGTGAAAAAAAGGAAGTATTAGATTCTATCAGTGGTCATGTACCATCTCCGCAACATATGCCGATTGGTTGTAAATTTGCTCCGCGCTGTCATCAAGTGATGTCTATATGTCATCAGGAATGTCCACCGACAGTGGAAATTTCAGCTACTCGCCAATGTAGCTGCTGGCTATATGTGAAAAAGGATGTGGAAATCAATGCCTAACAGTATATTAAAAGTGGAGAATTTAAAAAAGAGCTTTCAAATTGCGGGTGGGTTATTTCAAAAGAGACAACATGTTAATGCTGTAATAGATGTTTCCTTTGAAATAGAAGAAGGGACAACATTTAGTTTAGTTGGAGAGAGTGGTTGCGGGAAATCAACAACTGGCAGGCTAATCACTAGATTAATAGAGCCGTCAAGTGGAAGTATCGTTGTCGATGGAAAAGAAGTGGCTACTGCCAAGCAATCTGAATTAAAGCATCTAAGACAAACTGTCCAAATGATTTTTCAAGATCCTTATGCCTCCTTAAATCCAAGAATGAAAGTAAAAGAATTAGTTGGTGAACCGCTAGAAATTCATACAAAGCTATCAAAAGCCGAGCGTGAAAAGCTAGTACTCGAAATGCTTGAAGTAGTTGGCTTGAATGCTGATCATGCTGATCGTTATGCACATGAATTTAGTGGTGGACAAAGACAGCGTTTAGGGATTGCACGTGCTTTAATTACAAAACCTAAAATCATTATTGCTGATGAGCCTGTGTCTGCATTGGATGTTTCTATACAATCACAAATTTTGAATCTATTAAAGCAATTGCAGCAAGAATATAAAATATCCTATCTTTTTATTTCACATGATTTAAGTGTTGTAGAGCATATTAGTCATTATATTGGTGTCATGTATTTAGGAACAATCGTAGAAATCGGAAAAAAAGAAGCGATCTTTAATGATCCTAAGCATCCGTATACACAAGCCCTTATTGCCTCTGTACCGATTGCAGACCCAATGTTAAGAAAGAAAAAGAAAGTGTTGATAGGTGATATTCCAAATCCTAAAAATCCACCAAGCGGTTGTACCTTCCATACAAGATGTCCCTTTGCAGCAGATATATGTAAGCAAAAGATTCCGGAAATGAAAAAAATTAACGAAGAGCAAAGTGTAGCTTGTCACTTTGTCAATTGAAAAGGAGAGATGTTTTAAATGAAAGTAGGCTTAAGCACATACAGTATGGTCAAAAAAATGAAGCAGGGGGAAATGAGTGTTCTGGATGTTTTGCAATGGGTAGCGGACAATGGTGGTCAGCATGTAGAGTTAGTGCCCTATGAATTCACAGTAGTAGATAATGATGAGCTCGCCACTCAAATAAAAGAGAAAGCTGCTGAGCTAGGATTGGAGTTATCTGCCTACTCATTACCCGCAAACTTTATTCATGAGACTGAGGAAGCCTTTTTTGAAGAAGTGGAGCGCTTAAAGAAACACGTAGATGTTGTACATCGTATGGGTATCAAAATTATGCGCCATGACGTTACACTTTTTACTTTACCAAAGGAGCAAACAACCATTCATTATTACAATGAACATTTAGATGAAATGGTAAGGGGCTGTCAATTGCTTGCAGATTATGCGAAACAATTCAATATCACCACAACTATTGAAAATCATGGCTTTAATGTTCAAACAAGTGATCGTGTACAACAATTAATTCAAGCCGTTAACAGAGATAATTTTAAAACTACATTAGATATCGGGAATTTTTTATGTATAGATGAAGAGCCTCTTATTGGTGTTATGAAAAATATATCCTATGCCGCTACCGTGCATTTTAAAGATTTTTATATTCGCCCTTATTTTGAAAATCCCGGTGATGGCGAATGGTTCCGTACAGTTCATAACAATTACATCCGAGGAGCAATTGTCGGACATGGTGATATTAATATTCGAGAAATTATAAAGCTTGTCAAAGGCTATGGATACGATGGTTATATTACAGTAGAGTTTGAAGGTATGGAGGATTGTCAGGTTGGTTCAAAAATAGGAATGGATAATGTTCGTCGTTTATGGGATGAATGTAAGCTTTAAGGAGGGAAGAACATGGACAAATTAAAAGTTTGTGTAATCGGAACAGGCTCTATTTCGGATTATCATTTAGGCTCTTATATGAAAAATCCATCAGTTGAGTTATATGGTGTGTATGATACTTCTATTGAGAGGGGGAAAGCAAAAGCTGCTCAATTTGGAGCCACTCATGTTTTCTCTTCTAAAGAGGCATTATTTGCAGATAAAAATGTAGAAGCTGTCAGTATTTGTACATGGAATAATACACATGCAGAGCTAGCCATTCTCGCTTTAGAAAATGATTTACATGTACTTATTGAAAAACCCTTATCTATGACTTATGCGGAGGCATTAAACATCCAAAAGGTTGCCGGAAAACATCGTAAAGTATTTCAGGTCGGCTATGTAAGACGTTTTGCAACGAACACAAAGGTGCTGAAACAGTTCATAGATGATAATAAATTAGGGGATATTTATTATGCGAAAGCTTCTTGCTTAAGAAGATTAGGTAATCCAGGAGGTTGGTTTGCAGAAATCGATAAATCTGGTGGTGGCCCATTAATAGATTTAGGGGTCCATGTTATTGATATATGCTGGTACTTAATGGGGAGGCCGAAAGTGAAGCGTGTAACAGGTCACACCTATAATCAATTAGGAAATAGAAATCATATTGAACATTTATCTTTTTATAAAGCGGCAGACTATGATGCTACTAAAAATACAGTTGAGGACTTAGCGAACGCCCTTATAACATTTGAGAACGGGGCTTCATTAATGGTGGATGTTTCCTATACGCTACATGCTATAAAAGATGAAATGAGCATTAAGTTATATGGCACAAATGGGGGAGCAGAGCTAGAGCCTGAGCTGAAAATTGTCAGCGAGGAGCATAATACCATTTTAAATATTCATCCTCAAATTAATGATCTATCCTTTGATTTTGTAACAGCCTTTCAGAATGAAATCAATACGTTTGTTGATTGCTGTCTTCACCAATATGATTCAGTGGCACCTGTTGAGGATGGGGTAGAAATTATGAAGATTTTAGAGGGGATTTATATTTCTGCAAGACAAGGAAAGGAAGTCGTATATTAAAATGGTGAAATTGAACAATAGAATTGGTGTGATTGTAGACAGCTTTAGATTGCCTATTCGTGAGGGATTGCTAAAAGCGAAAGAGGTCGGTGCACAAGGTGTTCAAATGTACGCAGTTTCAGGTGAGCTAGTTCCGGACCATTTAAATGCTATACAAAGAGCTGAATTGAAGCAATATATTGTAGATTTAGGGCTCGAAATTTCAGCATTATGTGGAGATTTGGGAGGACATGGCTTTCAAGATAAACATGAAAATGAATGGAAAATAAAAAAATCGAAGGATATTATGCAATTGGCAAAAGATCTTGGTACATCGATTGTTACGACTCATATTGGGATCATTCCTGAAGATGAGAATGATCCAATCTATCAAACTATGCTAGAAGCATGTGAAGAATTAGGGCAATTTGCTACATCACTAGATGCTTATTTTGCAATTGAAACAGGACCAGAGACGAGTCAAACATTAAAGAAATTTTTAGATAAACTATCCACGGATAGTGTATCAGTTAATTTTGATCCTGCCAATATGGTAATGGTAACCAAGGATGATCCTGTGGCGGGAGTGAAGCTTTTAAGAAATTATATTGTACATACACATGTGAAGGATGGCATTCAATTACAGCAAACGAATCCAAAAGACGTGTATGGGTACTTAGGATACGATTCTGGAACATCTCATGATAAGATAGAAGAAATGGTGGAAAATGGGGATTTCTTTAGAGAGCTTCCACTAGGTCAGGGAGATGTCAATTTCGAGCTTTATTTTTCAGCTTTACAAGAAATCGGATACAATGGCTATTTAACTATTGAACGAGAAGTGAGATCAAATCCCGAAAAAGACATCAGAGAGGCTGTACAATTCATAGAAATGTTTAAATAGGGGATGAATCTAATTTGAAAAAGCAAGATCAAGTACAAATGAGAAGACAAAATAAGTATATTGTGCTTGACGCAATTAGGCAGATGGCACCGATTTCAAGAATTCAATTATCAAAGTATACAAAAATGAGTCCTACGACTATTACTCGTATTGTGCAGGAGCTAGAAGCGGAAGGCTTTATACTTGAAGGGGTTTCAGAGGAAACTGCCATTGGTAGACGGCCAACATTAATTCATATGCGTGAAGATGCTTTATATACTATAGGGATCGAGATAGATTGCTTTACAATTCGACTTGGTATATTAGATTTTTTAGGAAAACTGATCGCTTTTCAGGAAATCAAATGCAGCATAAAGCATCGTTATGAGGAAGCAATCCATCTATTAAAAAGCTCCATAGCGACTATTATGTCAGAATATCAGATTGCTCAGGAGAAATTATTAGGCATTGGAATAGGGGTACCAGGTGTCATTAATAACGAAGAAGGGATTATAGTTTCTTCTGAGCAATTAAAGTGGGAAAACTGCCGTATAGGAGAGGACCTAAATGGTGTTTTTGATTGTGAAGTCATCGTAGATAATGAATTGAAAATGCAAATCATTGCAGAAATTGGTGATATCTATACGCCTCTTTATTCAAATTGTATTTTAGTAGGGATGGGAACGGGCGTCGGAGCATCGATATTACTAAACGGAGAAGTGTATCGTGGCATTCAAAACAAAGCGGGAGAAATAAGTCATATAACGATTAATCCCTTTGGTGAAATGTGTCACTGTGGAAAACGAGGGTGCTTGTCGATGTATATTTCAGAAATGACCTTACTCAATAGAACGCCTAAAAATCTAAATATTCAATCAATAGAAGAGGTTTTACAGTGTGTGGATCGAGGCGAACAATGGGCAGTGGACATTCAACAAGATGTAGCTACATATCTAGCCATTGCTATCAATAATTTGGTGTGTTTATATGAACCGGAAGCCGTTATTGTTAGCGGTGAAATTATTGAGCACAATGTAACATTTCAAAAACTTCTTAGTGAAAAATGCAAACAATATATATGGAAAGAACTACAACCTCATTTTGTTTTACAGTTTTCAAACCAATTAAAAGAGGGCGTGGTCAAAGGAGCAGCATTACAGGCACAAAAGCAACTGCTGTCTGTTTAAAGAAAGGTTGGTTGATTCGTGGCTTACTCAGAATTTTTGAAAGAGTACCGTTCAGGATTAATGGAAAATGTGCATTATGGACAAATGAGTGCTGTGAATCTAGCGAAGGAAGAATTCGTTTCAGTTGGTCAAGATTATGAGCCTGTGTATTTTCGTTCTGCAGCAAAACCATTTCAAGCCATTCCAATTTTCATGACTGATTTTATAGAAAAGTATGAGATAACTTCAACGGAAAGTGCATTATTTTTGGCATCGCAAAGAGGTGAAATATACCATCAAGAGGCATTGACCTCTTTGCTGGAGAAAATTCCTGTTGGTGAAAATGATCTAATTTGTGCAGCGTCATATCCGCTTAACGAAGAACCAAAAACACTCTATATTCAACAAGGATTCCAAAAAAGGAAGCTACTTCATAATTGCGCAGGTAAGCATTTAGGATTTTTAACTGCTTGTCTGGCGAATGGCTATAATTTTCAACAGTATTGTCATCCAGATCATCCATTACAGCAAATGATAAAAAAATACATTGCTTATTTAAGTGACTATGATGAGGGAAAAATTCGCACAGGAATAGACGGTTGTGGCGCACCTGTTTTTGCGATTCCACTAAAAAATATGGCGATAGCCTATTTAAAGCTAGCACGGCCAGAATTGATTGATGATGATCAAGTTCGTGAGGCGGTAAAAAAGCTTACGACAGTTATGAATCAAGAAAATCAAATTATCGCAGCTGAAAATTTTATTTGTACAGCATTATTAAAAGATCCTAATATTGTAGCAAAGGGTGGAGCTCAGGGTGTATATTGTTTTGCTCTACGAAACGAAGGGGTAAGCTTTGCCCTGAAAATTATGAATGGCTCAGAAAGTCCATGGCCAAATGTAATTGCTTCTGTGTTAGAACAAATTCAGTATTCAAATGTTGAAACAATTGAGCGAATAAAAGCATTATCGCCTTCCTTTGTGCGAAATGACGCAGGGCATGAGGTAGGCGAAATCGTTTCCACAATTAAAATCGTATAGAGGTGAAGGCACTTGTATGTTTTGGCAATTGACGGTGGTGGAACGAAGACAATTGCTACCATCTCTACATTCAGTGGGCAAGTAATAGCCCTCGCAAAAACGGGTAAAAGTAACCCTACATCCATGAACATCGAGCAATTTACGCAGACGATAACAGAACTTATAAATCAATTGAAGAGTCAACAACCTCTCCATTTTCATCAACTAACAAAATGCCATGCAGGACTTTCTGGTGTGACAGAAAATAATAATGAGGACATTACACAGACATTATTAACGTCGCTTTTACCAAAGGGCTGTCAATTAACTTTATCAAATGATGGATTGAATGCACTGTATGCAGGGACATTAGGTCAACCTGGCATTGTTCAAATATCGGGTACAGGTGCGATTACATTAAGTATAGATTCAACTGGAAGAATTGAGCGGACAGCAGGATGGGGTTATATATTTGATGATGAGGGCAGTGGCTATGATATAGGTATTCGAACATTAAAGGCGATTTTTAAAGAATTTGATAAAAGAGGTCCAGAAACGATATTAACGGGCGCTGTATTAGCCTATTTTCAAGTGCAATCTGTGCCACAAATCATTGAAATTGTATATGGTGAAGGGCATCCACGAGATATAATTGCTCCGTTAAGTAAAGTAGCGATAGAGTGCACAAAACGTGGAGATATAGTAGCAAATACTATTATAGATGAAGTGTGCCATATTTTTTATCAAAGTATCGATGCTTGTTACAAAAAAAATCCATTCTTCGCTGAACGTGTAAAAGTCGTGTTAGCAGGTGGAGTTTTTAAGGAATTGCCATTATTTATTGAAAAACTAGCTGTGCTGGATAAAAAGTATAGCAATCAATATGACTTTATGGGTGCTTCCAGCTTACCAGTAGGTGGTGCCGCGTTAGCCGCATTAAAATTACCTAGTAAGGAAGCTGAAATATTTATAGATCAATATAATGAGAGTATTCATGAGTTTTTAAATGAAGATGAATCCCCCAGCAAGTAGAGAATATCCTTCTCTACTTGCATTTAGTTAATCTCCTCTTTTAAACATATACCCCTTATAGGATTTATGAATAATCATGACAATTCCCATTAGCATGAAATTTGACAATAGTGAACTACCCCCATAGCTTAAGAAAGGTAAAGTAACTCCAGTGACTGGTAAAAGTCCAAGTGTCATGCCAATATTTTGAGTAATTTGGAAGGCTAATAAGCTTGATATCCCTGCGCCCATTAATGTCATAAAAGGGTCTTTTGCTTCAACAGAAATAAGAACAATTCTGTAGATGACAAAAAACAGTAAAGCAATGACAAATGCCCCGCCAGCAAACCCTAATTCCTCGGCAATTGCAGAAAAAATAAAATCAGTATGCTTCTCTGGCACATAAACATTATTATTCAGATAGCCCTTCCCGAAAAATTCCCCCGACCCGATGGCTAAAAAGCCTTGGCGAACCTGAAACGAAGAATCTATGTAATCATAAGGCTGTAGCCACCCATAAATACGAGATACTTGATGTCCTGATAGGGCACCTAAAATTTTTTCTGTAAAAAAATCATTAAATCTGACATAAAGTACTACAACTGTACTGATTAAAACTAGAGGTATGGCCGTAAATACAATCAGTAATTTCCTATGTATGCCTGAAAAAAATAACATGGGTAGAATCATTGCCATGTATAACATAACCATGCCTGTGTCGGGTTGTTTATAAACAAGGAGCGAAGGGGGAAGGACAATAAGTCCAATTTTCACAAATAGCCATAAATCAGCTAGATAGGAAGGACGTGCATTTTTCTCTTGATGAGAGATAATGATTTTACTCACAACAATTAAAAAGGCAAATTTTAAAAACTCCGATGGCTGAAGAGAACCTAGAAAGGGTATTTGATACCAAGATTTAGCCTCGTTTATCGTCCGTGCAATACTCTCTGGTGCTACTATGAGTCCAGCAGTTAACGCTACCGCTAATCCATAAAATGGCCATCCAATCTTTTTTAATTGTTCAATATCAAGTAAAGAAATCCCAAACATGATTATAAATCCAATAAGATAAAAGATAAATTGCTTAACAATGAAGGAACTGGCATATTGTCCGAAATTGACACTGCTAGAATGGACAAAAAGGCAGCTAAAACCTCCAAGTAAAAAGAGGCTCACAACTAAACTTCCATCCAATTTCTTAAGCTGCGACAAATGTAACACCTTCTTTCTATAGTTACTACTATAAACGCTGGTAATGTGTGGAAGGTTGCAACTATTTGTATGATGTAAATAAGGGATGATGGTATGAATCAATTTGTGCTGTAAATTACCTATTTGGGGCTGGTGAATGGGCATAATTTCTTAATTCTTCGTCTAATCTTTACAAAAACATAACACTGGCTTTATATCTTCATACTATCATTATTGGTAAGAGTTGGAGGAGGAGCCAGAGAACATGCATTTTTTTCGTTTCATAAAGGTGAAGGACAAGTTACTTGTACTTATGATTGTTTGTGTATTATCGAATGTATTGCTAGGTGTATTTAGTGTGGATTATTTAAGGAAAATGTCGTGGCATGCAAGTGAGAGTTACAAACAGGGGCTTGTTCCAATTGGGTGGCTAAATGAGCTGGAAGAATCGCAACGTCAGTTAGATTTTATCGTCGATTCTGATGGCAATTATACAGGAATGTCTTCCATTTTAAAAGACGTGGATAAGCCGTTAGACCATTTAAAAAGCCAAGAAATTGATAAAAAAACGAGTCATCAAATTAATAAGTATAAGTCCTTACTAGGGAAGCAGAGAGAATTGATTGAGGGCTACCAGCAATTGACCCAAAGTGAACAAGAGAAATTTTATTCGCAGACATTTCTACCATTAAGTCAGGAAATTCATACATTATTAGAAGAAACACAAAACTATCTTATTCAACGAGCAAAAGACCAACAACAGTCCTATCAAGAAGATGTTCAATTTGGTTATTGGTTGCTTGGTGGTGTGTGTTTAACAGTTGTGATGCTAGTTATTATTATAGGATTTATAGCAACAAAAGCGGTCAATGTCCCTACACGGCAATTAAAATCATTATTAAAACAGGCTGAACAGGGTGATTTCACTGCCAATGCAAGTTATGTGGCCCATGATGAGCTTGGTGAGGTAGTGCTATCTTACAATCAAATGGTCACAGAAGTGAAACGTTTGCTCCATACAGTTACGGACAGTGCCTACGAAGTGGAGGAAATGACCGGGAAATTGCAGGAGTCCTCGGAGGAATCTTCAACAACGACATTGAAAATAGCAAAAGATGTACAGTCTATTTCAGATTCAACGGCAGCGTCTACTGATAAATTGGCTTCCAATACATCATCTTTAGAAGAAGTTTTAAATGATGTACAAGTTATATTAGAAAAAATTCAAATTGTAGAAAACTTCGCTCATAAAACAGCTCGAGATGCGGAAAGCGGAACTGAAATTGTGCAAGCCAATTTAGCACAAATGCAGACAATTAAGCAAGCTGTAGAGAAATCCAATACAGCCATCTTTAATTTAGTCGAACGAGCATCATCAATCGATCAAATGATTGAGGTCATTGAAAAAATAACAGCACAAACAAATCTATTAGCGTTAAATGCATCGATTGAAGCGGCAAGAGCGGGCGAGCATGGCAAGGGATTTGCGGTAGTAGCGAACGAGGTACGCAAGCTTGCAGAGCAAACTGTTCATTCAACGCAAACTATTACGTCCATTGTACAAAACATTCATCTAGATTCAAGCTATGCAGTACAGATGATGGAGGGTGTGCTTATGGCAACCGAAAAAGGAGTTGCTGTAACAGGACAAACGGCCTCTAGTTTTGATCAGATTTTAGAAAAAGTACATACAATCAAGCCTTATATTATGGAAGTCTCTTCTACAGTCCAAGAAATTGCCAATCATACAAAAACGGTTAGTGAGGATGCGGTTATGCTGACATCGTTATCTGATACGAATACTGTATCGACGAAGCATGTTGCTGCTTTAACAGCCGATCAATTAACAGCACAGCAACAATTCCACAATTATATTAAAGAATTACGAAAGGTATCGAAAGTGCTACAAATAGCCGTTAAACGTTTTTCAATATAATTTAGTCCTTCATATTTTAATGGCTATAGAATCTTCTTTGCAAAGTTAGCAAAGGGGATTCTTTTTTATTTGCTCTAATAACTTGTTGGATGGGAGTTTCAATATATGTCCTCTGAGAGTGTACAAATGTATTTGATATATTTTTGTAGCACAATAATTTAAAATGTTCATATACTGAGAAGTAAGGGATAGTATGTTTCTTTTATGAATATTTTTAATATAATTGTTGTATTTTCAAAACGAACACATTATAATGAATTTCATTGAAAGTGTTATTAAATCAATGTTTATTAATATATTTTTGTACTTTCGGTAAGTACAATTGTTCACATGTGGAGGTTTTGAGAAATGAAAAAAATTATGGTTACCGGAGCACTTGGTCAAATTGGTTCTGAGCTTGTAGAAAAACTTCGTAGTATTTATGGAGAGGACAATATACTTGCTACTGACATTAGAAAGCTTGACCATACTGAGGGCCCGTTTGAGATATTGGACGTTACAGATGGACAAAGAATGCATGATTTAGCAAAGGACTTTGGTGCTGATACAATGATGCATTTAGCAGCACTATTATCAGCTACAGCTGAAAGAAATCCTTTGTTGGCTTGGAATTTAAATATGGGTGGATTAATGAATGCTTTGGAAGTTTCACGAGAGTTAAATATGCAATTCTTCACACCAAGCTCAATAGGGGCATTCGGACCATCTACACCGAAGGAAGACACACCTCAGGATACATTGCAACGCCCGACAACTATGTATGGTGTTAATAAAGTGGCTGGCGAATTATTATGTGATTATTACTTCAGCCGTTTTGGAGTAGATACACGTGGTGTCCGTTTCCCAGGTTTAATTTCTTATGTAACACCTCCTGGTGGTGGTACAACTGATTATGCGGTAGAGATTTTCTACGAAGCGATTGAACAAGGTAAGTATACATCTTATATTCAAGAAGGTACGTATATGGATATGATGTACATGCCAGATGCTTTACAGGCAATTGTTGATTTAATGGAAGCCGATGGTAGTAAGCTTGTTCACCGCAATGCTTTTAATATAACAGCAATGAGTTTTGAACCATCGCAAATTGCAGCTGAAATAAAAAAACATTTACCGAACTTTACAATGAACTATCAGGTTGACCCAGTTCGTCAGGCAATAGCAGATAGCTGGCCAAACTCAATAAATATTGAAGCGGCACAAAAAGAGTGGGGCTTTAAAGCAGAGTACGATTTGTCAAAAATGACGGTAGATATGTTAGAAAAGCTAAAAATTAAACTGCATAAAAGAGCGATTTCATAATAGCGACTGAACGGATGATTTGATAGACTTCATCCGTTTTTTTATGAAATAAATGGGGGATATATATTCTTATTGGAATAGATTCGTTTATACTTGTGTTTCAAGATCAGCAGACATTACATCATTAGTGTAAGTTGAAGAGCGATTTCCAGTTTAGGAAATCGCTCTTTCAGGTTTAAATTATTTATTTAACATATGAAAAACTTGCTCAACGTCCTTATCGCCACGACCTGAGATATTAATAATAATAATTTCATCAGTTGTAAGAGTAGGCGCTAGTTTTAGTGCATGGGCAACTGCATGAGAGCTTTCGAGTGCAGGAATAATACCTTCTACCTTCGAGAGCACCTGAAATGCCTCTAGGACTTCTTCATTTGTCACGGTAACATACTCTGCACGACCAATTGTTTTTAAGTGACTGTGCTCAGGTCCCGCACCTGGGTAATCTAACCCTGCGGCAATCGAGTATGTTGGTAGAGGGTTTCCCTCTGCGTCCTGTAGCACTAAGCATTTGAAGCCGTGTAGTTCTCCAGGCGTTCCTTCGTTAAGTGTAGCAGCTTGATCTGGCTCTATTCCGATAAGACGAACATTTTTATCAGCAATAAACTCTGCGAATGCCCCTATAGCATTACTTCCACCGCCAACACAGGCTAGGACAGCGGTTGGTAGTTTTCCTTCTTTCTCCAAAATTTGTTCGCGGCTTTCGCGGCTAATAACTGATTGGAAATGTTTAACCATTGAGGGGAATGGGTGCGGCCCAACAGCAGAGCCCAATAAATAAAATGTCGTTTCGTAGTTTGCCACCAAATCAGCGAATGCTTCATCAACGGCATCCTTTAAACGTCCTTGCCCCTTATCAACAGCTACTACCTTTGCTCCAAGAAGCTCCATTCGAAATACATTTAATGCCTGACGTTTAGTATCCTCTAACCCCATATAAATAGTACAATCCATCCCGAACATGGCACAGGCAGTAGCGGTTGCCACACCGTGTTGTCCTGCACCAGTTTCAGCAATAACGCGATTTGCTCCCATACGTTTTGCTAATAAAATTTGACCCAATACATTATTGATTTTATGTGAGCCCGTATGGTTAAGATCCTCACGCTTTAAATAAATTTTTGCGCCAGCCAATTGCTTTGTTAAATTTTCTGCAAAATAAAGGGGGGATTTGCGACCGACATATTCATGGAAATAATAATTCAATTCTGTATTAAAGTCTGCATCTTCTTTGAATTTTTGGAAATTTTCATCCAAAATAGTTAATACATGCTGAAGCTCCTCTGGAACGAAGCTTCCACCAAATTCTCCGAAATATCCTTTATTCTCTGCTACTGTACTCATCTTTCCTCGACTCCTCTACGCTCATTTTTTCATAAAAAAAAGCCACTCCAATCCTCTGTAAAAAGGACGAGTAACCGTGGTGCCACCTTTATTCGCAATTGATGCGCGCTTTCTAACTCCGATAACGGGGAGCAAATCGGCCTTACATTGGATTAAGGCTGCTCTGAAGTCCATTCACAAGTACGTACTACTGGTTTACACCGACCACCAGCTCTCTTTAAGTAACGATGCTTGCTACTATTCTTCTTCTTCGCATTTATTAGAAAGAATTGTAGAATGTTTTCAGAATATTGTCAAGAAAAAAAGACGAATCTTGTAAGACTCGTCTATTCAATCATCTCTTTAAAGTGAAGGCGTTTATTGAGTATATACATAATAGGTGCACCAACCGCTAAGACAACGAATTCACCTGCCGCCACCGTGAGCCAAGTCCAAAAGAATGGTAGCTCTAGGGCTAAATTCAATTCAAAGGCGATTATAAACATTGTGCATGTAAATAAAAATGTATTGATGATTAAACGTGCCCAAATATGTTTAACAAATTTACAAATCAAAATGAACAAACCCAATGTAATCATAGAATGTCCAACACCAAATACTAAGTCGTAGATACCGAGTGGTGAAAAGATATTAGAAATAAATACCCCTATTATGATACCAACGGCAAAGCGTGGATTAAAGGCCACTAAATGGTTGAAAATTTCAGATACACGGAACTGCACCTCTGTAAAACCAAATGGTGCAACAAGCATCGTCACAGCAATGTAAAGAGCTGCAATAATACCACTTGCTGCTAAAAATTTTATCTTCATATTCATTTCTCCTTAGTTTTTTTTCGTGGGATGGTTACGAACCACGTAGAGCAAGTGCAATCATATCAGTATTCATGCGGGTTTGTAAATAACTATGTGTAAATAATGTGTAAAATTATAAAGCGGCTAGAATATTGACCATATTATTTTCATCTTCTTCTCGAAGTTCTTTAATGAGGTGTGTGTAAATTCGAATTGTTGTATCTACATCTGCATGTCCAAGTCGGTCGGAAATATACTGAACTGTTTGTAAAATAAAATACTAGCGTGAGAATGGCGTAAACCATGAATTGAAATTTCTTCAATCTGTAATTCACGAAGTATTTTTTAAAATGCTTTATTAACACCTGTATTGCTGAAAACTTTGTATTTAGAAGCGGGATTATAAAACACTAACTTATGAATATTTTCAGGTGTCACTTCAAAAAAATGATTGAACAGACTCATCGTTACCTTGTCTATTTTAATTATGCGGTTTGAACTTTTCTTTTTGGTCTTTTTCTTACCCTCATCATAAGAACTTGTATATCCCCATGTTTTGTTAATGTTGATGGTGTTGTCTTTGAAATTAAAATCTTTTCTAGTAAGTGCGATTATTTCAGCAAAGCGCATCCCTGATTTCAAAGCTAAAAAATGTAGTATACAGGTCTATTATCTATTTTTAGTGATTCCATTAGATAACCGGACAACAACTTGCTTTCTGTATAGTTAATGTGCTTTTCATGTCTTGGGTTATCGGGCATTAAAAATACTGTCTCAGCTTGTCTTTTTACTCTTTTAAGAGAGCCTCTGTATCCCCATTAACTAAGACGGCAGCAATTTCACCGTTCTCAACCTCTGGTTGTTCCCGTATTAAGACGTATGATCCATTCGGAATAGTAGGCTCCATGCTATCGCCTTTTGCTTGTAAATAGAATAGATTTCCACTTGGTAAGTTGTCAGGTGACTCATATCTGTAACCAGTTAAGTTTTCATCTGCCGTAATCGGGTCGCCACATGCAATTTTACCCAAAATTGGGATTTGTACAGTAGCAGGAGAAAAAGCAATTATGTTGTTAGTTGTAATTGGTGTATCCCAACCCATTAGGTGAGCAGGAGAAACATTCAATACACTCGCTAATTCAATCTAAAATTCTAATAGGTGTTCTAGAAAAGTATCCATTAGAGATTTTCGAAGAAAGACTAGAGAATGCATTACTAAAACAAGTTGAATTTTCTAATAAAGAGAAGTTACATGGAAAAATAACACAGTGGATTACACAATTAAAGGGAGAACTAATTGAATATGGAGAACTTAAGCATGATATTGAGTTTGTAAAAGAAGTATTGTTGCAAGCAGATACTTTGATCGATAAACATTCTTTTAGTAGTGCCGTAGATCGTGCTCACACAGCACTACATGGATATTTAAAAGCAATATGTGATGAACAGAATATTACCTTTGATGAACAGAATATAAAAATTCAAGATATGTGGGGAAGGTTGAAAATATCCCATCCAAAATTCAATATTAATGTAAAAGATCATCACAAACCTATTAATCAAACAGTCAACGCTATTGGCAAGTTTTTAGAGAACATGAATGATATTAGAAATAATCATGGTTTCTCTCACCCTAACGAAGATATAATAGAGGAAAATGAGGCGAGGTTTATTATTAATTTATCAAGAGTTTTATTGTTTTATATAGATAGCAAAACACATGATTCCTGAAATCCGAAAATTCCTACTTGCTATGATTATTGCAGCATCATTAGTTACTGTAGTAGTAGTTGCGAAGGATCAAGTAAAACCTGAACTGATTTCGAGATTGAAAGACAAAAATCCAACAATTATTTATCGCAGTGGTAGTGGAAATGGCACAAATTTAACTCCAAGACGTCAAGATACTGGAGGGCTTTCTTATAACTTAAAAATGCCTAGTGGTTCGTTTACAGCAACTACCATAGAAGCTGTAAATAAAACAGGGTCATTAAAAGCTATTAAAGATGGTGGTAATCATGTTTCTGTAAAAACAGATAAGGCATCAGAAATGAAAGGTTGGATTGATAGTCGAGACAATGCAAATGACAAACCGCATAAATACACTAGGATTCTACAGGGAATTTCTGTGAAAGTTAAATAAGCAACATTTCTATGAAAGGTATGAATTTTTATGGAAGATAATTTAGTGATTTATTATTCCTATAATTTGAATTGGAATTTACCAAAGACAATTCAAAACGAAGCAAAAGCATTTCTTTGTCAAATTAACAATGAACAATTGCCACTTATATTTCAAAAATATTCAAAAGAATGTTGGGAGAACGCAGTCGATGTCGTCATATCTATCGGGTATCCAAATAATAAAGTGGCCTTGCCTAGTTTATATGAATTATTTAAGGATTTGAATTGGCCAGGAGCATCAAAAGCCTTAGATTATTTAAAGGGTCTAGAACGTCATGTGAATAGTATTTATATAGAAAATGCTTGTGCTAAAGCTGTTGAGGAAAATGATACGGAATGGCTTTACTTTCTGTATGAGGTAAGTGTACAACTTCACATTAATAAAGATGATTTTAAAGATAGTAAACTATATCACGGAATGAAAAATGCTTATGAAGAAGCTTAAATTGAATATTTTTATTGAAAAAGGCTGGGACAAAACTAGCTAATATTCAAGATAAAAGGGAAATCGATGCTTTTCGATTTCCTTTTTTGCTTACTTGACTAAATTCGCAAAATTGTCATAAATATTTTTTACTATTTTTTAAAAAGGAATCCAATAACGTAAATAGCGTAGTTTAGCGGTTTAAAGCGCCAAATTAAATGAAATGCTAAATTTTTTTGTGAAATATAAAAGTCAGAACATTCATAATGTTGTTGACGGAGCTCAATAATAACGATAATATAGCGATACATTCACACTTTGTTTGGATAAAGTGTGGTAGATATTCGAGAACTTAATCGGGGGGATTAATGGTGAAGAGCAATGTCAAAAAGCTTTCATTCCTACTCTTTGGATTAGTATTACTACTTGCTGCTTGTGGTAGTGGTGGGACTAGTTCAACAGAATCAAAAGGGAACGAAACGAATAACGCAAGTGACAGCGGGAACACAGATGATAAAACATATAAAATCGGAATTACGCAAATTGTAGAGCACCCTTCTTTAAATGCAGCGACGGAAGGCTTTAAAAAGGCGATTGAAGATGCAGGTTTAAAAGTTGAGTATGATCCACAAATCGCACAAGGCGATAATAGTCTTAACACAACGATTGCTAACAATCTAGTAAGTGCAAACGTAGATTTAATATTTGCTAACTCTACACCTTCTGCACAGGCCGCGGCAACAGCAACAAGTGATATTCCAATTATCTTTACTTCTGTAACAGATGCTGTAGGTGCTCAGCTCATAGAATCGATGGAGAAGCCAGGGAAAAATGTTACAGGTACTATCGATTTACATCCTGAAACGATTTCTAAAACGGTTGCATTTTTAAAAGAGCTAGGTGCTAAAAACATTGGTATGGTCTACAACGCTGGTGAGCAAAACTCTGTAGCACAGGTGAAGGAAGTAAAAAAAGTAATGGCTGAGCAAGGTCTTGAGGTTAAAGAGGCTTCAGCTGCAACTTCTGCAGAGGTAAAACAAGCAACTGAATCTTTAATCGGTAAAGTCGATGCACTCTATATTATTACGGACAATACAGTAGTCTCTGCTTTAGAGTCTGTCATCGATGTAGCAAATGCCAATAAATTGCCTTTAATAGTAGGGGAGCTTGACTCTGTGGCGCGAGGCGGTTTAGCTGCGTATGGTTTTGAATATTCCGACATTGGGTATGAGGCTGGGCAAATGGCAGTGAAAATTTTAAAAGGTGAAGCAACACCTGCTGAAACGCCAGCGCAATATCCACAAAATCTAAAGCTATTAATTAATAAAAAAGTAGCAGATGATTTAGGGATTGAAATTAAAGATTCTTGGGGTGCAGAACTTCTAGAAAAATAACTTGAAGCGGGGGAACTATCCCCGCTTTATCTTCATTTACCAGCAGTAGAATAATAAAGAGATTTAGGAGATGATTCAACGATGTTTTTAGCATTATTTGGCGCAGTGGAGCAAGGAATCATCTATGCAATTATGGCACTTGGTGTGTATTTAACATTTCGGGTGTTAGATTTTCCGGATTTAACGGTTGATGGAAGCTTTGTAACAGGGGCAGCGACAGCAGCAACGATGGTTTTGCTTGGCTACCACCCAATCTTAGCGACTTTAGTGGCAATTGTTGCTGGATTTATTGCTGGATGTATGACAGGAATCCTTCACACAAAAGGGAAGATAAACCCACTATTATCAGGGATTTTAATGATGATTGCCTTATATTCGATTAACCTACGGATCATGGGGTTAACTGCAGAAAATACGATAGGTCGTCCAAATATTCCATTACTAAACTCTGAAACGATATTTTCAAAGTTTCAAGCGTTTTGGAGTAATTTAGGGATAGATGATGCTCTCAACAGCCTATTAAAAGGTATGGGGATTCAGCAAGTACCAGGTACTTGGAGTGTACTAATTGTCATTGTAATTATTACAATTTTAATAAAATTAGTGGCAGATTGGTTCTTAAAAACAGAGGTTGGGCTTGCTATTCGGGCTACTGGTGATAATAAACGAATGATTCGCAGCTTCTCAGCCAATACAGATACACTCATTATTTTAGGGCTAGGACTTTCCAACGCACTTGTCGCATTTTCTGGAGCTTTAATCGCACAATATTCGAAGTTTGCTGATGTAAGTATGGGAATTGGTATGATTGTGATCGGGCTTGCATCTGTCATTATCGGGGAAGCTATTTTTGGTACAAAGACCATTATTCGTACCACTTTTGCAGTCATCGCTGGAGCTATTATTTATCGTATTATTTTAGCTTTAGCTTTACGTGTAGACTTCCTGGATTCAGGAGATATGAAATTAATTACAGCTATCATTGTCATTTTGGCGTTGATCTTGCCTCAATTTATTAACAAACGTAAGGAACGTAAACGTAAGGCTAAACGGGCTGCTGAACTTACGCAAATCAAACAAGTAGAGCAAGGAGGAAAAGGCCTTGCTTAAATTACACGGTATAAATAAGGTGTTCAATGAAGGGACACCGGATGAAAAGATCGCTCTAGCAGAAATTAACCTACATTTAAAGCCTGGTGATTTTGTTACTATTATTGGGAGTAATGGGGCAGGTAAATCAACGATGATGAATATGATTTCTGGCGCCCTAACACCAGATTTCGGCACGGTTTCGATTGATGGTAACAATGTTACTCATTTGCCTGAGTATAAGCGCTCGCAATTTATAGGTCGTGTTTTCCAGGATCCAATGGCGGGGACAGCACCTGCTATGACGATTGAGGAGAATTTAGCACTAGCCTATTCCCGTAATAAGAGTAGAGGATTGCGAAGAGGTGTAGACAAAAAACGTCGTGAGTTTTTTATTGAATCGTTAGAGATGCTTGGATTAAATTTAGAAAACCGACTTTCTGCAAAGGTTGGCTTACTTTCCGGAGGGGAACGTCAAGCTTTGTCTCTGTTAATGGCCACTTTTACAAAACCATCTATATTATTGTTAGATGAGCATACGGCTGCGCTTGATCCATCACGTGCTGAATTGATCACCCGTATTACAAAGTATTTAGTAGAAAAAGATCAGTTAACGACATTGATGGTTACACATAATATGCAACAAGCTTTAGATTTAGGGAATCGCCTAATTATGATGGATAAAGGTCAAATTATTTTAGAAGTTGCGGAAGATCGTAAGCATGAATTAACGATACCTGATTTAATGGCTGAATTTGAACGCATTCGTGGTGAGAAAATGAATTCGGACCGTGCTTTATTAGGATAAAGGTATATCGTTCATACATTCGTATGAGTGTCAGACTATAGGCAAACTCAATGACATTTGGGTTTGCCTATAGTTTTTTCATTTACAATGATGTGAGGGTCGAGCTGCCTCCCTTGCTCCGTTCATCTATATAAATGGTTGAGAAAGATGCTGTTGAGGTGACTCTCAAATATTTAAACATAGAAAAAGCCTCACTTGATAAAAGTGAGACTCTTTCATTTACACGAGTAGGCCAAATAGCTGAATATCATTGTTAACTTCTTTGTATTTGAAGCCAAATTCGTTCATTCTCGCTAGTAACCCCTCGTAATCTGATCGATCACCAAGCTCGATGCCGACTAGAGCAGGACCGCTTTCTTTATTGTTTTTCTTAGTATATTCAAAGGTTGTAATATCATCATTAGGTCCTAGCACGCTAGTTAGGAATTGACGAAGAGCACCTGCCCGTTGGGGGAAGCTGACGATGAAGTAGTAAAGTAAGCCTTCATGAATAAGAGACTTTTCTTTAATTTCCTGCATACGTCCAATATCGTTATTCCCACCACTGATGATAACGACAACAGACTTTCCTTTGATTTCTTCTTTATAAAAATCAAGAGCTGCAACTGACAATGCACCAGCAGGCTCAGCAATAATCGCATGTTTATTGTACAAATCTAAAATGGTTGTACATACTTTTCCCTCAGGTACAAGAATAATGTCGTCTAAATAACGGCGACAAACATCATAAGTATGATGACCGACACACTTTACGGCAGCTCCATCGACGAATTTGTCAATCCAATCAAGAGCAACTGTGCCACCTTCAGCAAAAGCAGCCTTCATACTGCCAGCACCTGCAGGCTCTACACCAATAATTTTGCTAGATGGGGAAAGGTTTTTAATATAGGCAGAAACACCAGACATTAAGCCACCACCACCGATACTGCCAAATACGTAGTCGATTGGCTCTTCCATATCATTCATGATTTCTACCGCCACAGTTCCTTGCCCAGCAATAACATCGAAATCATCAAATGGGTGAATGAAGATTTTTCCTTGTTCTTCACAGAAACTTAGTGCACTTTCAGCAGAGTCATCGAACGTGTCACCCGCTAAAATAATCTCCACATACTCACGACCAAACATACGCACTTGGTCTATTTTTTGCTTCGGTGTAGTTTGAGGCATAAAAATGCTAGCTTGGATTTTTAATTGGGCACAGGCATAAGCTACACCTTGTGCGTGGTTGCCTGCGCTGGCACAAACAACGCCAACATTGCGCGCTTCATCCTCGATTTTTTTGATTTTATAATAGGCGCCACGAAGCTTGAATGAGCGTACATGTTGTAAATCCTCACGTTTAAAATAAATATTTGCGCCATATTTTTCTGATAAATAGTCGTTTCTTTGTAGAGGTGTATGCACAACTACGTCTTTTAAAAAATGGTGTGCAATGAGGACATTCTCCACTTGCACGGTTCTAGTATCAGCAACTTCCATAGTATTCATCCTCCGTTTTACGTTTAAAACATTTATCTATGATAGCACACTTTTTGTGCTTTTTGGACTTAATTTTTAGTAAATTCTAAATTTTCCGTGTCTATTTTATAATGTAAGCGTTTTATCTTTATTTACCTTACTTTTTGTATGGAAAATGAAGCGTTAAACATAGGTAAGCCCCACTTTTATGGACCATTTCCAGGTGTAAAGGAAATCGTTTTTTTTAGAGGCCTAGCCGCGATTATACGGAGGCATCATTGATCAAAAAAATACAACTTTCATATCAAAATGGGTCAAGCATATACTAGATTAGCTTAGGACAAGTGGGAGGGTAAGCAGTGGAAATCATTCAAGGAATTCTATCTACATATAGCCAATTTTTCGATTGGGCAATGTGGCAGGAAGTATTAGTGGATCCTGTATCATGGGGACTAATATTTTCATTAATTATTATAGAAGGATTGTTGTCAGCAGATAATGCACTTGTATTAGCAGTACTTGTCAAACATTTGCCAGATAAGCAACGAAAACGAGCTTTAATGTATGGGATGCTAGGAGCTTATTTTTTCAGATTTTTATTTATTGGAATAGGAGTTTATCTTGTAGAGTTTTGGTTTATTAAAGTGTTAGGTGCGTTGTATTTAGGATGGCTCTGTATCGCTCATTTCCTTCAACTTGGAAATGAGGATAGTGTGAAGGTGGTAAAAAAATCAGGATTGATGGTTCGTTTCTTTGGGACCTTTTGGGCAACGGTTATTTCCGTAGAGCTGATGGATATTGCTTTTTCCATTGATTCAATATTTGCCGCCTTTGCTATTTCAGATCAAGTATGGGTGCTTCTAATTGGAGGTATGTTAGGAATCCTAATGATGAGGACAATAGCGGGTGTATTTTTAATTATGATCGAAAAAATTCCTGAGCTAGAAGCGACTGCTTTCATCATTATTGGGGTTATAGGGTTAAAAATGTTAGTAAGTGTTGTTAATATTCATATACCTCATTATTTTTTCTTCCTGTTTTTATTGATTGCCTTTTCGATCACGTTTATCGTGCATAAACTAAATAAAGTAAAATCTACCTAATTAAAAGAGGCTCTGTTCTCCAATCATGAGAGGACAGAACCTTTTATTTATTTTACATATTTATCAGGATCAACAATGTAGAATCTTTCAACATTTAGCCAGCTTTCGCTCATCGGTTCTCCATCATCAATGCGTTTTTCTGTTTCTTGCATCATCCAACCAGTTTGTGATGCGTGTGCCTGTAATGCTTGTAATTTATCCATTCGCATTTCGCGAATATCATAGACCACATGAGGCTCACCATTTTTTTCAATAGTATCGTTTGCGAAGGCACAGCCAAATACTTGCGGACGTGCAGCCTTAGGCATACGACGTACAGCCTCAACGACAGCACGCGCGGTTGCTTCATGGTCTGGATGTACCGCAAAACCAGGTAAGAACGTAATAATTAATGAAGGCATTAGCTCTTCAATTAAACCTTCTACCAGCTTTACCATCTTCTCATCGTCTTCAAATTCGATTGTTTTATCACGAAGACCCATCATACGTAAATCTTGAATACCCATTGCTTCTGCGGCTGCAATTAATTCTTTACGACGTATTTCTGGTAATGATTCGCGTGTAGCAAACGGGGGATTACCTAAATTACGGCCCATTTCACCTAATGTTAAGCAGGCATATGTAACAGGTGTATTCATTTTTTTTGTATAGTAGGCAGTCGTGCCAGCTACTGAAAAAGCCTCATCATCTGGGTGAGGGTACACAATTAAAATATGACGTTGTGGTTGTAAATTCAAAGAGTCGTCCCCCTTAGTAAGTAAATGGCGCTTCACTTATTTCAAGTGCAATCGCCAATTTTCCAGAGTAATCTAAACCAGCCATTAATAAACGGCCTAAATCATCTAATTCATAATGAGTAATGCCTTGCGCATAAACCCAGCCATGAGGTAATTTTAACCCAACACGATGAGGTGTCTTGTCTACAACTTTAGCAAGTTCATAATTAATTTTTGCGTTGCGTATAAAGGCACCTGCATTAAAGAACTTTTCATCATAGTGTGCTGCATAAGATCCGTTTGTCGTCTCAAGATGAATATAAACGTCTTTGTTGGCGAAAGAATTTAGTAATTCTTGCAACGTCTCTACTTGTACTTCTTGCATCTTAACACTCCTCTCGATCATTTCTCCTTTAAGTATAGTAAAAAAAATTAGCAAAGGGAAATTGATTGCTTCATACGTACAAATTAATGAGTTGTAAAACTTATACCTTCACATAAGGCCACCAAGATTTTTAAGAGCTTCATTGCCACGACTACTCAAAATCTTTGTCTTCCGACAGAGGCTTATCCAGATTCATCCACTACCTTCTAGAGTAGGCAATCTTCTACTAAATCATGGAAGGGTGAATCATTAACTATTAATCTATGACGACTTTCCGAGCAATATTCTTGAAAAAATTATTGTAATGTATCAATATAAGGGGTGTGAAAATATATGTACAAAATGTGTCATTTTGTATACGGTTTCACACCTGAAAAGATATTGTAACCATAGCTTCTTCCAAAATCGTGTGTAGACAGCACTAAATGCTGAAGGATGGTAAAACTAGGTGAAAACGAATTCTATCTTGGTACAATAGATGACGTTCCTCCAGCATCTTACATCGTGCTTTGTGTAAAAGGGAGAAGAATGAAGCTCATTATCATAGTATAATAAAAAACCGCGTTTCTCTTTATGACGGAGAAGCGCGGTTTTTTATTAAGTTTATGGATAGGCTATGTATTTTTTAGTATCGATTAAGCTTTCTTTCGATTGTTTCTAAACGATTATTGACACTTTGCAATTGTTTAAACATTTGTCTCATATAAAGATTTTGATCTTCATTTTTGGTCTTTTTTTCTTGTGCTAGTTCCTCTTCCTCCTGGAGTGCCATTATTGTGGCGAGGGTGGACAATGAGTAGCCGAGTGTTAAGACAATGGAAGCTAGTACTTCTACTTTTGAAGAGGTTATTTCTCCAGCTAATAAACCTGATTCCTCAGTTAAGTCCTCTGCCTTTTGTTTTTTCATCTTTTCCCCTCCCATCTAAAGCTAATATATGGGGGATGAAGTCCTAACGTATCTTGTCCATTTTTTTATCTTTATTCAGCGGGATTTCTAGAAATTAACGCATTATTTGTATGTAATATTTAGGTATTAAACTCATTTTTTGACTCAGGATGATAGGGATAATTTTTGAGGGAGCGTGGATGTAACATGATTGAGGTGACTACGATAGTAACCTTCGTAGTATTAAATGAAAACAAGAAACCTCTGTTGATTCCCCCCTTGTGCAGGAATAGAGGAGTGGCTCTGGGCAAACTTATATTCATGACTGATCCATTGGATGATATGTAAAAGAGGGATGTCTCCATAATCTTAGAGACATCCCTTTCAATGTTAAATTTCAGTGACTGTTATTTGTGGAGCACCAAAGCGGGATTTTGCTCCATGCATGACGGGACCAACATAGTCGTTAAGAGCCCAACCATGTGCAATGGCTGCGGATACAAACTCTTTTGCTTCAATAACAGAATCCATAACAGACAATCCATTTGCGAGATTTGCAGTAATAGAAGCTGCAAAAGTGCAGCCTGCACCGTGGTTATTAGTGGAAGCAACTTTTTCGGATTCTAATAAGTAAAATGCTTCTCCATCGAAGAATAGGTCTGTTGCTTTTTCTGTAGCTAATGCTTTTCCACCTTTAATGACTACAGCCTTAGCCCCAAGCTCGTGGATTTTTCGTGCGGCTGTTTTCATCTCATCAATCGTTTTGGGCGTACCTGTCCCAGCCAATTGGCCAGCTTCAAAAAGATTAGGTGTTGTGACTGCTGCTAATGGTAGAAGATGTTGTATCATAGCATCTGTGTTGCCAGGGTTTAGGACTTCATCGTCCCCTTTACAAACCATCACAGGATCAATGACAACGTTTGTCGTCCCTGATTTTGCAATAGCCTCTCCAGCAAGACGAATAATCTCTTCCGTAGATAGCATGCCTGTTTTAATAGCATCAATTCCTGTTGAAAGGGCAGTATCAATTTGTTTTTGTAGAAGTTCAGTTGGTAATGGTGTGACATTATGTGTCCAACCATTTGGGTCCATTGTTACGACAACTGTTAAAGCCACCATACCGTATGTACCGTGCTCTTGAAATGTTTTAAGATCGGCCTGCATACCTGCGCCGCCGGATGTATCAGAACCAGCAATTGTTAATGTTTTTTTTAGAGTCATGAAAAGATCTCCTTTATTGTTAAGAGTGTTAAAATTACCATTTAGTATAGTCTTATTCTGATTCTATAAAAATAGTCAGAATTTGATATTTTTATATGGTCAGTTTGTGCTGAGACTTGAATTCATGGATGATTTTTTGTACCGTTGTAAGAAAAGAAAGGGGCTTAAAGGACGATGAAACAAGTATTCCCGAATGATTGGCAAGAAATACTTGCAGCAGAGTTAGAAAAACCATACTATCACACATTACGTCAATTTATTGCTAATGAATATTCAACGCACACTATTTATCCTCCTATGCAGGATGTAATGAATGCATTTTATACAACAGCATATCAACATGTGAAGGTCATTATTTTAGGACAAGACCCATATCATGGCCCTAATCAAGCGCATGGGTTAAGCTTTTCTGTCAAGCCAGGTATTCCCCATCCACCTAGCTTACGAAATATGCTACAAGAGCTACAAGATGATCTCGGCTGTTCAATTCCTAAAGATGGAACTTTGACGAAGTGGGCAGAACAAGGTGTTATGCTTTTGAACACAGTTCTTACCGTGCGAGCTGGACAGGCAAATTCCCATAAAGATCAAGGTTGGGAGCAGTTCACTGATGCGGTTATCGATAAGCTAGCTGCAAGAGAGGAACCACTTATTTTTGTACTGTGGGGTAAGCCTGCGCAACGAAAAAAACAGTTGATACGCAAATATGACACGCCACATGTCATATTAGAAGCACCACATCCTAGCCCATTAAGTGCTTATCGAGGATTCTTTGGGAGTAAACCTTATTCAAAGATTAATCAACAATTAGTAGAATGGGGTAAACAACCAATTGATTGGTGTTTAGCATAGATTGGCACAAATCGTTTACTTTATACACTACATAAATCGTGATACAGTTAAGATAGATGAAAGAGAGGGACAACGATGAAGACGAATTGTTTTCAATGTCATTTTTTTAAAGTAACCTGGGACCCTCAGACTCCACGTGCCTGTGTCGCATATGGCTTTAAAACAAAACAAATTCCATCCGTTGTCGTGAAACAATCCTCAGGTATGGAATGTTTAAAATTTGTACCAAAAGTAGAAAGTAGGAGAATGCAATGATTCCTTATCAAGCCGTTATACAACAACTTGAAAAACAACTATCTGGTGCAAAAAATGCAGGGAATGATCAGCAGATCCGCGAAGCTCTTACAGCAATTCGAGCATTATGTGATGTGGTGTTAGATTCTCCTAGTAATACGCCATCTATCACAACACCTTCTAAGCATTTACCACAAATGCTTGTATCAGAGATGAAGCCATCTAGTTTATCTACATCCAAAATTGAAGAAGATGGAGCCAATGGTGATTCAATTTTTGATTTTTAATCAATATTAAAGGTAGGGTAACGCGCAATGAAAAAATTTATCGTGACAGGGGCTCTCCATGGCCTATTAGCAGTAGCCTTTGGTGCATTTGGTGCACACGCTTTAAAGGAAATTTTAGATGATTATAGTCAAGGTATTTGGGAGACGGCTGTTCAATATCAAATGTTCCATGCTACTGGTTTGTTAGTAATCGGACTATTAATGAGTTCTAAATTATTTGGTGAAGTGAAGCAATTGAATTTGGCAGGAATTTTCTTTAATTTTGGGATTGTCTTCTTTTCTGGTAGCTTATACGTATTAGCGATTAGTGGTATTAAAGTATTGGGCGCGATTACACCAATTGGTGGTGTACTATTTTTAATTGGATGGATACTTATTATTTTATCGGCTTTAAAACATGCTCGTTAATTTAAAATTAGGACTCTCTTACATGATTTGTAGGAGGGTTTTTTCTTTATTTTGTAAGATTACGATTTAAATCCTATTCTTTTTGTAAGAATTTATAGTACACTACTACTATTACTTGCAATATTTCGAAAATACAAAAAGAGAGGTTGTGTAGGATGGAAAAGCTATTTACTTTAATAGATGAGAATTATGAAGAGATGGTAGGGATTCGTCGTCACTTGCACGAATATCCTGAATTATCCTTTGAAGAAGTGGAGACACCAGCCTATATAGCTGCCTATCATAAAGAATTGGGTCATGAGGTTCGTGAAGGGGTAGGTGGAAGAGGTGTAGTTGCCGTGCTACGTGGTGCAAGGCCAGGAAAAACAGTGGCGTTACGGGCTGATTTTGATGCATTAGCGATCCAGGAGGAAAATGATTTACCTTATAAATCAAAGGTCGCGGGTAAAATGCATGCTTGCGGGCATGATGGTCATACAGCAACATTACTAGGATTAGCTAAGGCACTCAATAAAATGAAATCTGAAATCACAGGAAATATTATATTTATTCATCAGCACGCTGAAGAGGTGGCACCAGGTGGGGCCAAGTCGATGATAGAGGATGGGTGTTTAGATGGTGTAGATGTTATTTTTGGTACACATCTCTGGGCTCCCACTCCGATAGGGGAAATTTTAGTGAAAGACGGCGCCATTATGGCAGCTGCAGACAAAGTAGAAATTGCTATTCAAGGGAAGGGTGGCCATGGTGCCGAACCACATCACTCCATTGATGCAGTTACTCTTGCCTCGCAGTTTGTAATCAGCGCACAACAACTTATCTCAAGACGTATTGATCCATTAAAGTCAGCCGTTTTAACAATTGGTCATTTCGAGGCAATTAATCCGTTTAATGTGATTGCTGATCGTGTTAAATTGGCAGGCACAATTCGCACCTTTGAGGAAGATGTGCGCACACAGATGGAGCAGGAGCTAGAAGCCGTTCTAAACGCCACTTGTCTAGCCTTTGGAGCAAGCTATGAATACCGTTATACAAGAGGTTATCCACCTGTGTATAACCATCAGAAGGAAACGGAGTTTGTAGCACAGTTAGCGTCAACTGTCCCAGGTGTAGAGCAAGTGAAAACTTGTCCACCGTTTATGGTTGGAGAGGATTTTGCATATTATTTAGAAAAAGTACCTGGTACATTCTTCTTCACAGGTGCGAAAAGTCCAGAATGGGAAACAGCTTATCCACATCATCACGCGCGCTTTAATTTTGATGAACGTGCAATGCTAATAGCTGCTAAAACTTTAGGAAAAGCTACATTGGAATATTTAAAAGAATATTAATCTAGCGCAAGTTAAAAATCCGCATACTCTCATCGACTGTTGTCAGTGAGAGTATTGCGGATTTTTAAGATACAATATAGCGATTATGGATTTTGATTAAAATAAGCCATTTCTTCATCATATTCAGCAAAATCGAAGTAAATCATTGGGAATAAGAAGCGATGATTGGATTTAAGTTCACGAATGATAACATGATCTCGTCCAGCAGCCTCTACTACACCACGCACAGTTTTTGTGTTTTTGCCTTGTTCCACTGCATGCTCAAAAGAAAAATGGAAGGTAGCTGGTTTTCCGCGATTCAACCGTAAAATATTTTCTATATAGGACTCTTCGCGGCCTGGTGGTCGTCCGGTCGGGATTGTGACTGGAGGAGGAGTCATTTGTTGTTGCGTTGTTGGTGTCCAATAATAAGGCATCATCAATAATCAACCTACTTTCTTTTTAAATTTGAGGACAATCTTCTTCAGTTGGCGAGAAGAAGCAATGAGATTTGTATCTGCCTGTATTCCATTGGCCATACCATTGTGCAGGACAATCGCCCGCCGGCATGAAAAACCACAAGGAACGGTTAGCTGGATGAAATCTTTCGCCTTGAATCACCCTTTTGGCTAACCGGATATCTTGATCACGTGCTCGTTGATAAAAATAACTTTTTTGAGTTGCTTCAAAGCCACCTGGACGCTGATAAACCATCTGTTCAATTGTTCGAATATCACCAAAATCTAAACAATCACCCCTTACACGATTAACGCCAACATTCCCAACCATCAGCATGCCTAACTCACCTTCGCCTTCTGCCTCGGCACGCATAAGCCTTGCTAGCAGGGCTGTCTGGGCATCATTCGTCTTAATAACAGCGATTTTCATACCTCCTCGCTGTCAGTATATGCATGATGGTATTGTAGACATGTTCAATTTTGTGAAGAAAGAAATTCACACAACAAAGGTACTACGCATATAGTAATAATAACGACAAGTCCGTAAAAAATAATCTAAAAGCCATTCATATTAGATAACGTTTATGAAAAATTGGGTAAATAGAAAAAGGTATAAATAGGGGAATAGGAGATCAATAAATTGCATGTGTAGGCCGTACATGTGAGGTGATTACTTATGGAAATAGGGGTATGGTTTGGGATATTACTAAGTGCGGTGCTGGCCTTTTTACTAGGGGAGTATTATGGACAGCCGCTCCATTGGTATCTATTTATTTTAATAATAGTGATTGGTTTTTTTATTCAAACGATCATCTTAATTTTAAAAGTAAAGGACGAAAGCTCTTGAGGAAATATGAAAAAAAGTAAATTCAATGATTAAGGAAGTGTCATCGCAGAGGGATGGCACTTTTTTATTTTATAGATAATTTTGCTTAGCCAGTATAGTAACGATATTCAGAGACATACTAAGGTTGAATTTATTTTTGCTTTCATGAAGGAGCGTTACAATGCGTATTTTTAGTATGTTTGTAGCAATAATTATTAGTGCCTTTATGGCAGTCGGGATAGCAGAATACTATCATCAGCCGTATAATTGGTATTTGGTCTTTCTGATGATTCTTACCGGATTTTTTATTCATACAATCATCTTAATATTTGAAGCTGAGAATGCGGAAGAAAACGAAATTTAAAAAATGCGAGTCCTCACTAGGGACCCGCATTTTTTAATGTACGTATTAAACCGTTAAGAATGTAACTAATTTATCGTTATCAAGTAGATTTCCGACGAAGAATGCACCAAACTCACCATAGCGAGCAGATACTTCATCAAAGCGCATTTCATACACTAATTTTTTGAATTGTAAAACGTCATCAGCAAATAATGTAACGCCCCACTCGTGATCATCAAAGCCAACAGAGCCTGTAATAATTTGCTTTACTTTACCAGCATAACCGCGACCAATCATACCATGAGAACGCATTAATGATTTACGCTCATCCATTGATAGCATGTACCAGTTATCATTCCCTTGACGGCGTTTATCCATAGGGTAGAAGCACACATATTTAGAACGAGGAAGCTCAGGGTATAGACGTGCACGTACATGTGGATTTTGGTATGGATCTTCATTTGATTCACCAGCTAAATAGTTTGAAAGCTCAACAACAGATACATAAGAGTATGTAGGAATTGTAAAATCAGCAATGGCTAATTTATTAAATTCTGCTTCAAGCTCTTGTAGCTCATCCATTGTTTCACGCAATGTCATAATCATAAAGTCAGCCTTTTGACCAACGATTGCATAGAAGGCATGAGCACCTGTTTTAGCGAGATCTGCTTCATTTAATTTCTCTAAATAAGCAAGAAATTCTTCTACTGCTGCTTGACGTTCTTCAGCAGAAACGAGCTTCCATGAAGCCCAATCAATTGAGCGAAAATCATGTAAAGCGTACCATCCATCTAACGTAATTGCTGCTTCATTCATTATTGAAAACACTCCTTTATAAGTGAATACTATTCAAAATTAGTTTATCATAGTTTGTGCAAAATCCCTAAGTTCATGAATGGTTTTCACGAATTTGACACCAACTTTAGATGATGTATGCTAAAGAGAAGAGATGGAATTAGAGGAGTACCAATATGAAAAGTATTTTACAGCAGCCAAATTGGCGTTATTATGATCAATCAATTAGCGCAAAGCAGCGATCTCCGTTAGAATCCTTTGCAACCGATGATACGTTGTGCCAGCTAGTTGGACAATTAGTATCACCACCAACTGTTCGGACATGGGTTCACGAGGCATCTGTTGTGCTTGGCATCCAAGATCATCGTTTACCATATGTACAGCAGGGAATGGATTTACTGAAATCGAGAGGTTATCAACCTATCGTTCGGAATTCAGGTGGATTAGCTGTTGTCCTTGATGAAGGGGTTCTAAACATTTCCATTGTATTATCTGAGCAAATGAATTCTTTAAGCATAAATGATGGCTATGATGTGATGGTCGACCTCGTCAAAGGTTTATTTCCAGAGGTGGCTGAGAAGATTGAAGCCTATGAAATAGTAGGCTCATATTGCCCCGGTTCGTATGATCTAAGTATTGAAGGGAAAAAGTTTGCAGGGATTTCACAAAGGCGTTTACGCCAAGGTGTAGCTGTACAAATCTATTTATGTATAGAAGGTAGCGGCTCACAGCGTGCTGCCCTTATTCGAGATTTTTACGAGGAAAGCTTACAGCAGGAAGAGACGAAATTTACTTATCCACAAATCGTTCCTGAAGTCATGGCATCATTATCGGAGCTTGTCGATCCACATTTAACAGTAGAGGCAGTCGTTATTCGTCTACAGCAATACCTTCATCACTTAGGTGGAAATGTACATCCAGAATCTTTTCATGACGAAGAATTAACATTATACGGTTTCTATTTAAAGCGTGTTTTTGAGCGTAATGCCAAAATGCTAGAACGACATGAATAGAGACTACTATGAACACACATAAAAAAAAGGCGATGCTGCTAATTAAGCGCATCGCCATTTTCAGGCTGGAAATTAGAACTACTTACTACGAGATTTCCGTTTTTCTCCATTTTAAAAACTGGTGCAACACGTTCTTCCTCTTCATCTAATGTAACAAGTCGTCTAGCACGATTCATAATTTGAACGAATTGTTCGTAATCTTTGCGGATTGCTCGGTTTTCTTCTTCGAGCTTTGTAATTGTTTTCTCTAGTTTTTTATTTTTCTCTGATGTTACATGAACAAGTTGTCTCCATTTTGAAGATTCATTGCCTACTTCACCAGAATGCTGTAAACGTAGTAAATAAGCTATAACAATATCAAGAGAAAGAGCAGATAGCGGAATTGATTTTCCTTCTGCTGCACTACTATTTACTGTAAACATACTAGAAGTGCGACGTCTTGCAGGAGCTCCTAACACTCGCATTCTTTCTTTTCTTTCTTTTTTAGCCTCTGCTAATTGTTCTTCATATTCTTTCCGAACAACAGCATTCCAACGGAAACCACAGGCTGCAGCCGTACGATTTAACGCATCACCAGCTTCTTCAAAAGCGTTTAGCTGTGTGCTTCCCTCCGTTACGTGACGAATGACCGCCTCTGCTAATAATTCATCATTTTCTTCTAACCAAGCATCTTGTCTGATTTTACTCATATTAAAAACCTCCACCTTTTTTGGAACTTATTATTTAAGACTAGCATGACCAATCTTTTAACCTTTTATTCATCCATGTGAAAGGAATTATGCTTGAATAGAAGGGGAAAAGTACGATACAATACCCGTTGTAGGTTTGTACGTATGCTGCATACTTAAATATGTGAAGGTCATACGTTCCATAGAGCGAGCGGTTTTTGTTTGAAAAATACTATATAGAAAGGGTTGTTGACAAGATGGCAAACGAGTTTAAAGTTTGCGATGAATGTCAGGCCGTTAACTTAAAAACGTTAATTCCAAAATTAAAGGAAATCGATCCTGATGCAACCATCGAAATTGGCTGTCATTCTTATTGTGGTCCAGGACGCAAAAAAACATTTACCTTCGTAAATAGCCGCCCTGTTGCTGCGTTAACAGAAGAAGAACTAATGGAAAAGGTTTTAACAAAATTAAAGAATAAGTAAAACAAAAAGCTGTCTCTACTTGGTTGGAGAAAGCTTTTTGTTCATTTATTCAATAGAAATTTAGAATAATTGTGAATAGATTGAAAAAGGTTGTTAGTATCTATAGAAAAAAGTGAATAAGTATGCTAGTCCTAGATTTATCGCATATAATAGAACTATAACAAAATGGGGGTGCTATACAAATGACATATGCAAACGCTAAATTACAAGAAGAAAAGGTATTTAAAGACCCTGTTCACCGTTATGTACATGTTCGAGACCAAGTGATATGGGATTTAGTAGGTACAAGAGAATTTCAGCGTTTACGTAGAATTCGTCAGCTTGGTACCACATTTTTAGTCTTTCATGGGGCGGAACACAGCCGCTTTAGCCATTCGCTTGGTGTTTATGAAATAGTACGCCGTATAGTGGATGATATCTTTGTTGGTCGTCCAGATTGGGATGAGGGTGAACGACTTTTAGTGCTATGTGCGGCACTCCTACATGATTTAGGACATGGGCCATTCTCACATGCATTTGAAAATGTCTTTGAGCTGGATCATGAATATTATACGAGAGAAATTTTATTGGGTGATACGGAAGTCAATGCTGTGTTGAAAAAAGTGGCAGCTGATTTTCCTGAAAAGGTATCACAAGTAATCGAAAAGACATATCCAAACAAACAAGTCATTAGCTTAATTTCAAGCCAAATTGATGCGGATCGTATGGATTATCTACAACGTGATGCTTATTTTACTGGCGTTAGTTATGGTCACTTTGATATGGAGCGGATTTTAAGAGTAATGCGTCCTCGAAAAAACCAAGTGGTCATAAAAGCTACTGGTATGCATGCAGTAGAAGATTATATTATGAGTCGCTATCAAATGTACTTACAAATTTACTTCCATCCTGTGTCACGAAGTGCAGAGGTGATTTTAAATAAAATTTTAAAACGAGTAAAACAATTGAGCTTGGAAGGCTATATATTTAAGCATGAACCTACACACTTCCTAGCATTTTTCCGTAACGCAATTACGCTCGAGGATTATCTTGCCTTAGATGAGAGTATTCTTTTTACATATTTTCAACTATGGATGCAAGAGGAAGATACTATTCTAAGTGATTTAAGTCGTCGCTTTGTTAATCGTAAGCTATTCCAATACATTGATTTAGATCCAGGAGTAGAGCTTGATAAATATCAAAAACTACAGGAACTTTTCAAAGAGGCAGACTTGAACCCAGACTATTATCTTGTTCATGATACAACGGCAGATCTGCCGTATGATTTTTACAGACCTGGTGAAGAGGAAGTGCGCGTGCCGATTTTCCTAGAAATGAAAAATGGTGAACTACGTGAGCTTTCACGTGAATCAATTATTGTTGATTCCATTTCAGGTCGGATGAAGCGTGACCATAAAATATATTTTCCTTTAGATTTTTTAGAAGATGATTCAACGCATTCAACCATTAAACAGAGAATATTAACTTTGTTGAGAAGAGACGGTAAATAAAATATGAAATAGAAAGCAGTAAACACGTTCAAAGGAGCGATGTTTACTGTTTTTTTTGTATGTTTAGATGATTGTTTAGAATCTGTTCAGTGCTTGTAGTTATAATGTATCAAAAATGATGAAAGGTGGTGATGTATGTTGTTTTATACGTCGCAAAAGTAATGCATCTAAAATGAAATACAGGAAAGTCTATAATTTGTTAATTCCTATGTCCTATGTTAGGATACAATTTGGCTTTTATTCACAAGAATGACAAGTTAATTTCAGGGAGGAGAGACACCATTGTTTGTGGCAGGCTTTAACTGAAAATGAAAGAAAGCTATCGTCGTAGTAAACAATCAAGCTCTCTATCTATTAGAAAAGAGGAGTGTCATGAGAAAAAAATTGAACATTGCTATGCTGACCATGTTGTTAGTGTTCCAAACACTACTCAGCCCACTGTCAGTATTTGCATCTGAAGACCTTTCGACACCACCAGTCGTGAATGACAATGGTTCGGATGATGAAATGGAAAAAAATCCATCTACACCAGTGAGCGATGACACAGATTTTTCAGAAGATAACATAGGTGAAGAAGAGCTTTCTACAACACCGCAAGAAAATGAAAACAAGGAGCAAGATCCTGAGGGCCAAGCTCCTGAAGAAGAAAAAGTGGATGATGAACCCGCTAAAACATTGCCAGTGGATAATTCACCATTGGTTCCTCAAGAAATTCCAGCTTCACTATTATCATTTGTAATGAAAATAGGTGAAAAAACAGTTGGAGCAGGTGAATTTGGTACAGAGTTAGATCCAAATACAACAGCTAATTTCACGGTTAAATTTTCCGTGCCAATGCAAGATAGTCAAGCAGAAGCTTGGGGAGACGGGAGTTGGTTTGAATTCCAATTGCCGCAGTCGTTAATTGATTTTGACGGGGCATTCGCCGGTAGCAAAACAGTAAACGGTATCACATATAATTATGTAACTACGGATAATAAAGTTCGTGTAGAGTTAAGTGGTATGGAGCCCGGCTCAGGAAGCTCTCAACCAGAGGATTTAACCATTACATTCAATTCTGGTTTTAATAACCTTTCTGACGACATTGAGCAGGATCTGGAAATTCCTGCAGCCACAGGCGGTAGTGAGATAATTAAAGTTAAATTTACTTTTTTACCTTCAACGAGCCACAAAAAGGTAAGTAAGGAGAAACTAGGGACTCCTACACCTGCAGCAAATGGTAACCATGAGATGGAATGGCAGGTATGGGTTAATGAAGCAGGTAAATTATTAAGTAATCCAACTTTAACAGACGAGCCAACATCACATGAAATTATGGCTAATTCCGTAAATGTTTATCAATATGAGGTCGGTCTTAATGGTGTGAGAACAAGTACAGAAAACATTGTTCTGACAAATGGTAGTTGGAGCGATATTGAAAGTACGCTGACTGGTAAGTATGCCTATAAAATTACGTATAAAACGTCTGTAACATTAGAGGCGGATAAACGTGATGGTGTAGTTAACTTTAATAACAAGGTACTATTTACTAATGATGGACAAATAGAATCTTCTAATACGGCAACGCACACCATTACGTATGGAAAAGCGCTAGATAAAAAGTTAGATAAAAATACAAACTACGAAACAAAGTGGCATATTGATTACAATCATAATTTGTTAAGTATCGATCAAACTGATGCATATGTTATAGATACAATTAAAGGTCCTCACGAAATCCATGCATCAAGCATTAAGGTTTATAAAATGAATGATGCAGCTGGCAATGTGGCGACAACAGTTTCGGAAGCTAATAGAGTAACAAATGGATTTACTATTAATCCTACAACTGGAAATGCTAAAAGCTTTACATTAACCTTTGATAACGATATTTCAGATGCCTATACAATTGTGTATGATGCGAAATATAGTAAACAGGATTTTTATGAACATGAAGCAGGGCCGTTTAATAATAGTGTGACAAGCGGTTCAGGTAAAGAGAAGAATATAAACTATGTACTTACTGAAAACCTATTACAAAAATCATATACAGTTGATTTTGATAAAAAAGTAATTACATGGACAATCAACATTGTATCTGATAATCCAACTAAACCAATTAACAACCTAACACTAACAGATACATTTACAGCCGGTGCTGCAGATGGGGTGCATGAGTTAATAGATAACACTGTAAAGCTTAATGGTATAGCAACTTCTTATACTCTAATTGCCGGAGATAAGAAAAAAGGCTTTACAATTTCAGGTATTAACGTACCAGCAGGTAGTACATCAACTATCACTTATCAAACGAGCTTCGCAATTGGTGATGAGGGTACTGTACAAAAGCAAGGGTATGGAAATACAGCTGCTACAGAGTGGACAAGTGGCGGTAAATTATATGAAAAATCAGCTTCTGCGAGCTATATTCCACAATCAACTACTGTTAATAATGGCAGTAAATCGGGAACGTTCAACTACTCCACGCAGCAATTTACATGGGATGTAAAAGTGAATATCAATAAAAAGGATATTAATGGAGCTATTTTAATTGATACAGTTGGTGTGGGACATAAGTATTTACCGGGAACAATTGAAGTGTTACCTTTAACTAATTTAGGTGGTAGTGATACAGGCGGAACTATTGGTACTACACCGATTGACTCGAATAATTACACAATTTCAGCGGAAACAGATAAAGGCTTTACATTAACATTCAGTGATTCCTTATCAGGAGACATAAACTACCAAGCATATGTTGTTCGTTATAACACAATGGATGACGATCATATTTTAGGTATTGGTTCTGATACGTCTACTGATAGAGGGAATGTATATACGAATGATGCCACATTTAAAACAAAAGGTACGCAAGAATTTACGCTGGAATCAACGCCAGTAAAAATTGATGAGAATGTAGCGAACAATTTAGTGACAAAAAATAAACCACAACAAAACGCGAGTAAAGAAACAATTACTTGGACATTGGATGTGAATAAATCTCATTCTGATTTAGGTCAAAATGTCATCTTAACAGATTTACCAGGTAATAATTTAATGTTATTGGAAAGTAGTATTCTATTAGCACCATACACAGTATCTAAAACAGGTATTCAAAATGGATCTACCTGGAAAACACCTCTGCAATTAGGGGTAACTGTCAAGTTTGATACTCAAGGTGGCTTTAGCCTCGAATTCCCTGATTTAAATCGAAAAGGGTATCAAGTACAGTATAAAACAATAGGCTTTGGCCAAATCGGTGATGCATTAGAAAATACAGCAACATTGCATTATACGGGGCAAACAAAGGCTAATCAAAAAACTGAGAGTGACTATAAGGGTAAATTTAGCTTTAGTAGCTCTGAATCAGATTTTTCGTCAACACGAGGCAGTGCCAAATTCAAAAAAATTGGCATCGATTCAGCTACAGGTCAATTTAAAGAAAATTTAGCTGGTGTTGAATTCCAACTAATTAAAAAAACTGCAAAACCAAATGAATATATCATACAAACAGCTACTACAGATGCAAATGGTGAATTCACATTTGAAAATGTGCCGTACAATGACTATCTCATCCGTGAAGTAGCACCACCAACTGGTTATACTAAAATGTCTGATTTTAAATTTAAGTTAGATGAAAACACGACACTAAATAAGCAGCCAGACTTAATAACAAAAATTGTCAATACGACACCAATAGTTGGTGGTAGTTGTACACAATTCGAAATAGCAATTAAGGATATTGATGGTCATTCCATTACTACAGGTACAGTTACATTAAAGGATCCCAATGGTACAGAAACAGCACCGTACAAAGTAACAAATGGCAAAGTGACATTACCTAATTATTTTACTGCTGGTGAGTATACAGTAACTCATTCAGTTGAAGGTGAATTAGGAAAGGTAACAGTGAAATATGATGGTGGATGTAAAGCTGTAGTTCAACCAGTGCCAAAATGTGAAAACTACACAATTGTAGTGAAAGATGGTCAAGGTAATATTCGTACAAATATTTTAGAATTAACATTAAAACAAGGGACTACAGTAGTGACAAAGGTATCTCCTGACGCAGTAGGTAAGTTTATTGTTCATTCAAATGATCCTATTACTGGTGTAAAACCAGGTGAATACACAATATACGAGGGTAACCAATTTTTGGGTACAGTTACACTGACATACAAGAAAAACTGTGGTTATGAATTTACAATTATACAAGCACCAAAATGTGAAACGTTCGAACTAACGGTCAAAGATGTTGATGGAAAATTAATAGAAGATAAAACGAAAGTAACGATTAAAGATTTAGATGGCAAAACGGTAGCTACTGAAGAAACAAAAGACGGTAAAGTAGAATTAAAAGATTTAGAGCCAGGTGTTTATAGTGTATTTGATAAGGATGGCAATAAAATTGGGGAATTCTCCAGCAATATTAATTGCCAAGCAGAAGTTCAACAAACACCAGCCTGCGAGCGCTTTACAGTAGAGTTAAAGGATGAAAATAATGTCCTAATTAAGGCGGGGAAAGACGTTGTTATTAAAGATAAACAAGGTAACGTTATTTCAACAGTTCTAGAAGCGGATGGTAGTATGACATTTGTTTCTAAAGATGTACCCGCAGGTAAGTATGACGTTTATGACAATAAAGTTTATTTAGGAGAAATTGTAGTTTCTTACAAACAAATTTGTAAAGTAGACTTATCAATTGCCCCTGCGTGTCCAAACTTTACATTAACGATTAACAATATGTATGGTCAGCCTCGTGAAGGTGTCAAAGTAACATTCACAGATGAAGCTGGTGTAGTAATAGAAGAGAATGGTTCAACAGAATTTACAACAAATAATATAGGTCAAATTACTATAAGTAATTCATTAATTAGGCCTGGTAAATATATTGTCAAAGAGAATGGTATTACAATCCTTGGTACAGTAACAGTAGGTAATACGTGTGAGGCTAAAATTCAGCCTACACCACCTGTAACAAATCCAACTGATCCTGATAATCCCACATCAGAGCCAGGGCAGCCGGTTGATCCAAACAAACCAAATCCAGATCCAGAGAAGCCGATTGATCCAAACAAACCAAATCCGGATCCAGAGAAGCCAGTTGATCCAAACAAACCAAATCCGGATCCTGGGAAACCAGTTGGTCCTAATAAACCAAATCCAGATCCAAACAAACCAGTTGAACCAAATAAACCAAAACCAGATACTAACAAACCTACAACTCCTGGTAATGGTGGCACATCAGTACAAAATGTTATTGATCAAGGGAAACAATTACCACCGTATAATCCATCAAACGTAACTAAAGATACGTTGGATGCTTATAAAGATTTCCTGAAAAAATATAGTAAACTATCAAAAGATGAGCAGACTGAGGTGGCTCAAGCTATTGATATTAATAAAATCAAAGCGGATGCAGAGCGCTTAGAAGCACAGCTAAGAGCACAAGGTAAATTACCACAAACAGATGGAGCCAATCAAACAGCTCTTGTATTTGTTGGCTTACTTCTTGTAGCTGGGTCAATATGGTTCATGCGTCGCCGTACAACAGAGATATAATCAAAAAAGCGCCATCTTTTAGGGATGGCGCTTTTTGTGTGATTTAAAAGGTTCCTTTGGCATTTTCTAAAGAATAGCTTTGCACAAAATCTGCTTGTAAGGCGAGTCGTTTGGAGCCTTTTTCCGCGCAGGTAATTAAGGTTAACGTCGTCTGATTGGGGATATCATCCACGATGTAAACATCTGTTGCTGCAATGATTTTTTTAGTCGCTAATTGATACTCGTACACATTACTCATGTCTGTGACATAAATAATATCGCCAATTTGTGCTTGATAGAGGGGACTGAATAAAATATCTTTCTCTTCAAAATAATGACCTGCCAAAGCATAGTTTCCTTGACCGAGCTGCTGATTAGGCTTCATCGTACCCGCTCCAATAGCAAGAACAGTATTACCTACTCCCTTTAAAATAGGAAGCTGCATATGGACACTAGGCACGGCAATACTGCCGATAACAGGCATTTTGCTAGCCTTTATTTGCGCTTGGAGAACCTCGGCGATGGACAGTGATTGCACGGCTTCGAACTCAAAATCCGCATCTAGTTGGTTGTTCCTTTTAATATCGTCAGTGCTGTACTCTACTGCGTTGAATTGGTCACTCATACGTGCAATCAACACGTTTTGAATAGGTGTGATAGATATTAGTAACAAGCCGATGATAAGCACACATAGAAGTAAGGCCAGTTTAAGTTTATTCCTTTTCATTAATCTTTGATCACATCCTAGCGATAGTAACGAAATACTGAAACGTTTAAAAATGGGTAGAGCGTTAGGCGGCTCTACCCAAGTTCAATTTATTTATCACTCAAACGAACGCCAGCAACGCCGTAATGGTTTTTAGACATTTCTTCAATAAAAACTGTTACATTTTCTGCAGGTGCATTCACTGTGCGTGAAACGGCTTCTGTTACTTCTTTTACAAGGGCGCGTTTTTGTTCCTCTGTACGACCTTCAAGCATTTTAACTGTTACGTATGGCATAATATTGCCTCCTTTATAGAATAATGTTGTATAGTTAGTTTATAAGAAAGTAGTATAAACTTCTTACTTGCGTTGAGGCATACGTGCCATGATAATTGTGGCAATATGCTTCCTTTTATAATAGCAGAATGGAGGGTATTTAAGTATGGCAAATGAAGAAAAACCAAAACAAAAAATGGGCTTTACGATTATAAAAAATGATCCAACTGATGGACATAAGGGTTTTGGGATTGGCTCGCTTTCGTTAGAAAATGTATCGCCAGTCATTTTAGATGTGGAAGAGGGAACAGCATCTGTTGAGATTGGTGCTATGCATGCACGTAGCGATGTGGAACGCGGAATTAAATTTACAACGAATCGTGCTGATTCAGAGGGTGGAAAGCCATATTGGCTAGTATGGGTGACAATCGATCATAAAGAGGATGGACCTTACTATGCGGGAATAACAGCTTGTGAAATGGTAGTGAACCGTGAAAAACGCCGTGGCTATAAAATTTTGGCTGATCATGTGAATAAAATGGATAAATCCATGAAACGTCATATTATCGTAGAGCATATGGATACGCCGTCTAAAAAAGTGTTAGCTGCTTTCCTAGAACAACTTAATCCAGACCTGTGGGAGCGAAGTAGCGAGCAATTGCGTCAAGACTTATTTGTCGAATAGACCTTTAATGATTGAACAAACTGTGACATTTTGCAATCGTTTTCGATATTAGGTTGAAAGTGAGTTTGAAACAAAGTAAACTTGAGGCAGAGCTTACATTTTAGTAAGCTAGGACACTTGGTTTCGCGAAAGTTATGAGCGCTATGCGGCATTTGAACAACCCAAGCCAAATGCCCCATGATGCTCATACTTCGCAAACCATAAAAAGAAAAGCTTTCTGTTCCCACGGACACGTCTCCGGGGAAGAGAAAGCTTTTCTTATTTTTCGTATATCTATCTGTTACTTTGTCGAGAGCCTTCATAACTTAAAACGTATTAGGCTTAAAAAGGTTTCCGGATGATTGTTTGTTTATTTTTTAGTCTTTAAATATGGAGAACGGTAGCATATTCCAAAATTCTCCCCATGTATTACTGTCAAGAATGTCAAAGTTCGTACATTTCTCAGTTGGTACATCCTTAGATTCCATATAGACAAGTCGTTGTTTTGGACAAGCATCAGTCGCTAATTTACCTGTTTCGATATCGATAACAACACCTTCAACAGCTTTTGGCTTTTTGAAATCTTCATTTTTTGTCCCTTTATTAACAGTCTCCATAAAGTCTATCCATATTTGCTTTGTCGCTGCAGTATCTTCTTTTGTCGTTAGGTTTTTCCCTTGGTCATAGCCGTTCCAGACACCAGCAGTTAGACTTGGTGTAAAACCGATAAGCCACTGGTCACTATTGGTAGACCCTGATTTTGCTGCATAAGTATGGGTCATGCGTGAGCGAATGCTTATTCCAGTTGCAGGTGAATAATCGCTGAAAACTGGGTCAAAAATACCTGTCATCATTTCTGTTAAGATAAATGCATTCTCTTTGGAAATAGCTGTCTCCGTTTTTTTCGTCACACCTTTGTTTTCATAAATGACGTCTCCATTAGCATTTTTTATGGATACAATTGCCGTCGGAGTCATTTGCTGCCCTTGTGATGCTAAAACATTATAAGCATTTGTCATTTCATAAAGCGTAGTTTCGATCGTGCCAAGTGCAATTGATAAATTATCCTTTGCACCAATGCCTACATTAAAACGGTTCGCCATATCGTGAAATTCCTTGAAGCCAATGTCTTCTAAAGTCTTTACAGCATAAATATTATCCGAGATAGCAATAGCTTGCGCCATAGTCATATCGTGATCAGCAAACTGCCCATTTACATTTTTAGGGGCATACGTCCCTCGTCCATTATCATAGGTAAAAGTTGTTTCACCTACATCTAAAAAAGTAAGCGGAGTGTACCCATTTTCTAAAGCCGCCGCATATAAAATAGGCTTGATGGTAGACCCTGGCTGACGTTTTGCCTGTGTCACACGGTTAAATGAACTTACTGCATAGTCACGACCACCTACTAATGCTGTTACAGCACCTGTTTTAGATTCCATACTAACAAAGGCTGTTTGAAGATCATCAGCAGGCATGTTTTTTGCCACTGCTTCCTCGGCTGCTTTTTGATGTTCAAGATTCAATGTCGTTTGAATCGTCCAGCCACCCTCACTAATATCCAAATTTTTTGATTTTAAAATTTCACTCGCTTCTTGCCAAGCAACATCTAGGAAATAAGGGGCAACAGATTTGGTTGCTACCCAACTGTCATTTTTCAATACAAGTTGTTCATTTTCTGCACGTGTTTTTTCTTCTTGTGAAATAGCTCCTTGATCTGCCATAAGCTTTAAAATAACATGTTGGCGATTTGTAGCTTTGTCCAAATTAGCAATTGGCGAATAGATACTTGGACCCTTTGGTACACCGGTTAACATGGCTGCCTCTGCTAGCGTTAAATCACGAGCAGACTTGCCAAAGTAAAATCGACTGGCCGCTTCAACCCCGTACATGCCATGACCGTAATAAACCGTATTTAAATAACCTTCTAATATTTCATCCTTATCATAAAAAACTTCTAATCTATAAGCATACAGAGCTTCATTTAATTTACGTGTCCAAGATTTCTCATGAGAAAGATAAAGGTTACGAGCATATTGCTGGGTAATTGTACTAGCTCCTTGTACCTTTCCTCCAGCTTTAATATCCACTAAAATCGCACCAGCAATACGTGAATAGTCAAAGCCACCATGTTTATAAAAATCTTTATCTTCAACAGCTACTACTGCTTCTTTTAAAAAAGGTGACATCTCATCGAGACCAACCCAATAACGTCTCTGATTTGTAAAGTGGTCTCCAATTTGGTTCTCATTTTCATCTAAGAAAATTGAGGCTTTCGGTACGGTTAAAGGCGGTGCACCAGCCACTTGAACATAGATGCGTAGTGCTACAAATGCTACGACAATTGCAGTTGCAAAGGCGACAAAATAAGTAAGTGATTTCCGTGTGCGCTTTACACGCTTTTGCTTTCGATGATAGCTTTTTCGTTTCATCCGACTTTCACCTCGTTTTCTCACAACTTCGAACTTAACGTTAGTATGTGTTCGAACATTCATCTTTAATCGAAATTCTACCTAAAAACTATTGCACTTTATTCAAAAACATCTATACTTTTTTTGTACTACTTGAAACGCTGGCATTCGACAAGAAAATCATACTTTGTAGATTTTAATCGAAATTTGCTAGAGGTTCCAATAATGTATACGAGGATAAAAGGATACAGGTTTCATTACAATCCTGTAAGCCATCATAGTCGGACTTTAAGATAAGTTGTTTTTCAAAATAATATTTTATTTATAACGGAGGTCTAGCAATGAGATTTGATGAAGCGTATTCAGGAAATGTATTTATAAAAAGTCATCCTACATATGAGGATGCTCAGGCAGTTATTTATGGTATGCCGATGGATTGGACAGTTAGTTACCGTCCAGGTTCACGATTCGGCCCACAACGTATCCGTGAGGTATCTATCGGTCTTGAAGAGTACAGCCCATATTTAGATCGTGAGCTTGAGGAAGTAAAGTATTTTGATGCAGGTGACATTCCACTACCATTTGGGAATGCACAACGTTCATTAGATGAAATTGAAAAATTTATTGAAAAATTACTAGCTGATGGCAAAATCCCTGTTGGTATGGGAGGAGAACATTTAGTGTCTTGGCCTGTCATGAAAGCAGTATCTGCTAAATATGATGACCTAGCTATCATACACTTTGATGCTCACACAGATTTACGAGTAGAGTATGAGGGAGAGCCACTATCACACTCAACACCAATTCGTAAAATTGCCGAACATATCGGACCTAAAAATGTATATTCATTTGGTATTCGTTCAGGAATGAAAGAGGAATTTGAATGGGCGAAGGAAAACGGTATGCATATTTCTAAATTTGAAGTACTAGAGCCGTTAAAGGAAGTTCTTCCAACGCTGGAGGGGCGTAATGTTTACGTAACGATCGATATTGACGTGTTAGATCCAGCTCATGCACCGGGAACTGGCACAGTTGATTGCGGTGGTATTACTGCGAAAGAATTACTAGCTTCCATTCATGCCATTGCAGCAAGCGGCGTAAATGTTGTAGGCTTTGATCTAGTGGAAGTAGCACCTATTTATGACACATCTGAAATGACAGCTAACACAGCTTCTAAGTTATTGCGTGAAATGATTTTAGGCTGGGTAAAATAATTATGATTAGATGGGGGTAGCTATGGCTAGCCCCATTTTTTTTAGTCGTTTCAAAAAAGTAAAGGTATTATTTGACTCAATATTCACAATACGAATATAATTTTTTGTATATAAAAAGGGAAGGAGGGGTATTGTGATTTGGTCTCTTCTCATGAATGATATATTTATTTTTATGAGTACAATGGAATATTTTTGGCTATTGGCTTCGTTCGTTTTAACAGTTCTCTGTGTTAATTTACAGCTATATTTCGCCAATAAATTCATGGTTCAAGACATACAAGATGAAGAAATTGAAGTAGATTATGACATCACTAATACTTGGACTCCACCTTTGCTAACGTGGTTCGTTCTCTGTATAAGAACGTCAGAAAACAATGAGGAAGAAAGTGTGTCTCCTAGTTTGATGTAAACTTTAAAACTAGGAGGAGAATCATTGTTTACTTTTTTAACGCAACCTATTATTTATTTCATTCATTTTATCCATTTTTTTACAGGAAGCTATGCAATAGGTGTTATTAGTATCACGATTGCAGTGAGAGCAATACTTATGCCGCTTTTTATTAAATCGGCCAAGCACCAAAAACATTCAAAAGATTTAATGACATCCATTAAACCTGAACTAGATGAGCTTACTGCTAAATTGAAGAATAGTCATGATGAATCTGAAAAAATAATGGTTCAACAAAAAATACAAGAATTAACTTCAGATTCATTGAAAAGCTCATTATTAGGTTGTTTACCAATCATCATTCAATTGCCTGTGTTATTTTCACTGTACTATGCGATTAAGCTAGATACAGTGATTGCCAGTGAAAATTTCCTTTGGATGAATTTGGGCACAGTGGATATCGGGATTTCAATAATAGCTTGTGTCATCTACTTCATGCAAAGTTGGCTCTCGTTAGATAAAAATCAACCAATAAATATGAAGATTATGATGTTCATTAATCCCATCATGATCCTTATTTTTAGTTTGTTTAATCCAGCGATTATTCCAATATATTGGACAGTAAGTGCTTTATTATTAACGGTTCAGCAATTAATTATTAAAAAATGGTATAGATAAATTGCATAAATCCTCTCTTCATTAGAAGGGAGGATTTTTTTATTGCTCAATTATCCGTAGTAGTTGCGCTCTAGTTGACTTCTATCTTGAAAAAACAATGGCATTCATCCTATAATAAAAAGGTTATAGTAAAAGACTAAAAAGGGAGCGTCCGTTATGGCGAACGAAGTAAGATCGCAAGTAAACATTACGCTCATTTCTACGATTCGCCCAAGTGATGGAGAATCCGAAAGTTATGAAATGCGGCTCAAAGGGCAGCTACTTGAAAAAGCAGGAAGCTTGTATTTGAAATATGATGAGGTGCAGGAGGATAAAACCATCCGCACGACTATGAAGTTAGGCCATGAGAAGGCGCTTATTATGCGTGCTGGTGCTGTCAGTATGCGGTTACCACTGAACATAATTGAACAGCAAAAAGGGCATTATGAAGGTGAGTTTGGCTCCATGCCACTCGTTATCGACACGAAGAAAATGTCATTTACGAACAGGGCAGTAAGCGGAGATTTCCATGTACAGTACGATTTACTAATGGGTGGGCAATCTGTTGGCAATTATACATTAGATATTACATTTACGGAGGTACAATGATGAACGCAGTAGAACAAGTACAACAGGCTATAAAAGCAGCGTTGGCTCAAGCCGTGAAAAAAGCAGGCTTAGTGGAGGCTGACACAGAATTAACAATTCACTTGGAAACACCAAAGGACAAAGCAAATGGTGACTATGCAACAAACATTGCTATGCAATTAACAAAGTTAGCGAAGAAGCCACCTCGTGCAATTGCGGAAGCTATTTTAGAAAATCTGGATACTGAAGGAACAGATATTGAGAAAATTGATATTGCTGGTCCTGGTTTCATGAATATCACAGTGCGTAAAGATTTCCTAACAGGGGTAGTTACACAGGTTATCGAGCAAGGCGCAGACTATGGTCGTTCAAATGCAGGCGCAGGGGAGAAGGTTCAAATAGAGTTCGTTTCGGCTAACCCTACAGGAGATCTTCATTTAGGACATGCGCGTGGGGCATCTGTTGGAGATTCATTATGTAATGTATTAGATATGGCTGGCTACAGTGTCTCTCGTGAGTACTATATTAATGATGCAGGGAACCAAATTAATAACCTTGCAAACTCATTAGAAGCACGTTATAAGCAGGCATTAGGATTGGATGCCGAAATGCCAGAAGACGGCTACCACGGCCCAGATATTATTGAAATTGCTGGCAAGCTAGCAATAGAGCATGGTGATGCAATCCTAACTAAATCAGATGAAGAGCGTTTTGCATTCTTCCGTCAGCATGGTTTAGCGTTAGAATTAGATAAATTAAAAACAGACCTAGCAAACTTCCGTGTAAACTTTGATGTTTGGTATTCTGAAACGTCTCTATATGAAAACGGAAAAATTGAAGTGGCATTAGATAAATTAAAAGCAAATGGTCATGTGTTTGAAGAGGATGGTGCTACTTGGTTCCGCTCAACAACTTTTGGTGATGATAAAGACCGTGTATTAATTAAAAACGATGGTTCGTTCACATATTTAACGCCAGATATCGCCTATCATGAGGATAAAATTGTCCGTGGCTTTGATAAATTAATCAATATTTGGGGAGCAGACCATCACGGCTATATTCCACGTATGAAGGCTGCCATTCAAGCATTAGGCTATGATCGTGATACATTAGAAGTAGAAGTAATTCAAATGGTTCAGCTTTATAAAAACGGTGAAAAATTCAAAATGTCTAAACGTACAGGCAATGCGGTAACAATGCGCGAGCTTGTGGAAGAAGTTGGTTTAGATGCAGTTCGCTACTTCTTCGTAAAAACAGCAGGCGATTCTCATATGGATTTTGACCTTGACCTTGCCGTATCGCAATCTAATGAAAACCCAGTGTATTATGCACAATATGCACATGCACGTATTTCATCAATTTTACGCTCTGCCAATGAACAAGGTTTTGCTGCTACAAGTGAAAACCTAAACCTATTAACAGCTGAAAAGGAAATTGATTTATTGAAAAAAATAGGCGATTTCCCACAAGTGGTAGCTGACGCGGCTAAACATCGTACACCACACCGTATCGCAAATTATATTCAAGAAACAGCGGCTGCTTTCCATAGTTTCTATAATGCAGAAAAAGTATTAGATGCTTCAAACAAAGAGCTAACAGAAGCTCGCTTAGCATTAATTACTGCAGTTCGTACAACAATTGCTAATGCGCTTCGTTTAATCGGCGTGTCAGCACCAGAAAAAATGTAATAGTCTATCTTAGCCCCTAACAGGAAAAGTGTTAGGGGTTTTTTTATGGATAGAAAGCAAGTTAACACATTAAATTATGGTAGTTAGTGATACGAGAGTAATGGCTAATCATTAAAATTTCTGCTTCGAACTATATTTTTCTGTTAATTTCGAAAATTTTGTTGAAGTTTACGTTAACGTCAATGGTATACTGTTGCCAATCAGGAGGGGGAGACGATTATGAAGACGATTCAAGAGGTGGCTAAGGAGTTCGATGTGTCCACACGTACAATTCGTTATTATGAGGAGCTTGGGCTTCTTTGTCCTCAACGTTCATCTACGAATCAACGAACCTTTTCGAAAAAAGAATCTGCGAAGCTCAAGCTTATTTTCAGAGGAAAGCGTTACGGCTTTTCACTGGAGGAGATCAAGGAAATGGTGTTACTTTTTGATTTTGATCGCTCAGGAATTCAGCAATTGGAGCGAACCGTTGAATACGGAGAGCAAAAGATACAGGAGATTGATAGGAAAATAGCTGAGCTTACGCAAATGAGAAATGAATTACAACAAATGCATGGCATGTTTAATGAGAAATTAACGACTTTAAGGGGAGAGATGCACGATGAATAGTTCCGATTTATTAGCACGTAATGCCCGTAAGTATCCAACAAAGGAAGCCGTTATTTGTCATGGTAGAAGAGTGACCTATCATGATTTAGATGAGCAAGTGACCCGTTTTAGTCATGCATTATTAGAACAGGGTGTAAGGCAGGGAGATAAAGTTCTGATTTTTATGCCTAACGTTGTAGAGTTTGTCGTGAGCTATTTTGCTATTCAGCGAATGGGTGCTATTGTCGTCCCAGTCAATGCTAAGTTTACATTACAAGAAGTAGAGTATGTGGCACAGCATGCTGAGGCAAAGGTGATTATTGCACATGAAGCCATTTTTGCGGCAGTCCAGCATATTGCCGTAATCCCGTTAAAAATTAAAACAGGCCAACAAGTAGCAGGCTGGCTTCATTATGAAACAATGATTCAAAGTGCCAGTTCCCAAACGATTGAATGTCAGTTAAACGAAGATGATGCTTCGACCATTTTGTACACATCAGGTACGACTGGGAAACCAAAGGGCGTATTGTTTAGCTATCGTAATATTTTAACGGTTGCACAAATGATTGCAGTTGAAATGGAGGTCAAGCCTGAAAGCCGTATATTGCTAATGATGCCATTAACTCATTCGGCTCCATTGCATTTATTTTTAATGGCAGGTGTATTTGTAGGCTCTACAAATGTGTTAACGCCAACTTTTACACCAGATTTATTAATGGATTCCATTGAACAGGAAAAAACGACTCATTTCTTTGGCGCACCTGTTGCTTATTTATTAACAGCACAGATGCCGAGATTGCAATCAGCTGATTTGTCCTCCATGAAATGGTGGGTATATGGAGGTGCACCTTTATCTGAAAACGAAGTTCGTTTCATTCAACAGTCATTCCGCACAACTAATTTAACATGCGTATATGGATTAACAGAGGCGGGGCCAAGTGGATCATTGCTATTTGGCAAGGAGCATGAAGGAAAGGCTGGGAGTATTGGACAGCGAGCACCTTTAGGTACAGAGATACGTATTGTTAACGACAGTGGCGAAGATGTACCAGCAGGAGAAGTAGGGGAAATCGTTTTATTTGGTGAGGGTAATATGCTTGGCTACTACAGAGATGAAGCGGCAACCAATGCGGCCTTTATAGACAGTTGGTTAAAAACAGGTGATCTAGCTCGTAAGGATGAAGACGGCTTTATTTGGATTGTTGATCGAAAAAAAGATGTGATTATTTCGGGAGGAGTCAATATTTATCCGAAAGAAATTGAAGATTGCCTTTTAAGCTTTGAGGGGATATTTGAAGCGGCAGTGGTTGGTGTTCCACATCCACAATGGGGAGAGACAGTGAAGGCTGTTTATTCCGCTAAACAGGATATTGATGAAGAGGCTCTAAAAGATTATTTAGAGGGGCAGCTTGCTAAGTATAAAATGCCGCGAATTTTCGAAAAAGTGGAAGCGCTACCAAGGAATGCGTCAGGCAAAATTTTAAAACAATCTTTGAAAGGACAAGAGGTGAGATAGCATGAAAGTTTTACAACAGGAAATAGCAGGCACAAGCAATTTCTTTACAGATGATGATACGCTTCAAAAAGTGTTGGAAATGATGCTCGATAAAGAATTTTCATCTTATGCGCATCGGGAATTGACGGACTTTGGTGAGCTATGTGCGGGTGCAATAGATGTGAGGGCGAAACATACTGATCGACAAGGAGAGCCTCGCCTTCAAAGGTATAATGCCTATGGCGAAGAGGTTTCAGAGGTATGGGTCAATGACGGCTACAAAAAAACAATTGAGGAGACATATAATACGGGGATTGTTGGCTATGTGCATAAAGATATTCCCCAACTAGGTCACAAAGGGAATTATGTCTATAGTTTTGCGCAAGGTTATTTACTGTCACATGCGGAGCCCGGTTTTTATTGCCCTGTGACGTTAACGATGGCTACTGCCTATTTATTAGACCATTATGCAGAGGAAGGAGTTAAGCAGCGCTTCTTACCGCATGTTTGTGCAACAGGCGATATGGAGCTATATGAGGGAGCGACATTTTTAACAGAGCGACAAGGAGGCTCAGATGTTGGTGCGAATGTAGTAGAAGCAAAACTTGTGGGGAATGAATACCGCCTCTATGGTGAAAAGTATTTCGCCTCCAATGCAGGGATGTGTGGGGTTGCAATGGTATTGGCACGAATAGAGGGTGCACAAGCAGGCTCTAAAGGATTAACTCTATTTGCAGTTCCATGGCGTAATGAAGATGGATCGGCTAACCAACTTCGTATTCGACGACTAAAAGATAAATTAGGTGTGAAAGCCGTTCCATCTGGTGAGGTTGAGTTTGATGGAGCACTCGCTTATGTAGTTGGTGATCAAAATAAAGGGATTTATTATATGCTGGAGGCGCTTAATTTATCAAGAATTTGTAATGCTGTGGCATCCATTGGTATTATGCGCCGTGGCTTCTTAGAGGCGAAGCATTATGTGTCAAATCGATATACCTTTGGTAAACCTTTAACACAGTATCCTATGATCCAGGATACATTGGGTAAATATGCCGCTAAGCTGCATGTAGAAGTAGCCACGATTTTTGATCTTATTCAATTATACGATAAAGTGACAGGTGGTCAGGGAACAGAGCAAGACATCATCATGAACCGTTTATATATTGCCATTATGAAAAAGGAAACGGCAGAGCAGGCGGTCCATTATGCAAGTGAAGCAATTGAGCTACATGGCGGGAATGGCTATATTGAGGACTTTGTAACACCACGCTTACTGAGAGATGCGCAAGTGCTGACGGTATGGGAGGGTACGGCTAATATACTAGCTTTGGAGCTTATTCGCTTAGTGGATAAATACAGGGCACATGAATTGTTTGTTCAAGTGATGAGCAAGCGATTAGAAGTATTAACAGACCATTCATTAGTGAAAATCGTTCAAGAGCAATTGACTAAACTATCGGCAACCTTACAAATTTTTAGTACTCTCGATGAAGCGACAAAAACGTTTGAAGCAAAGGATGTTGCCAAAAAAATGGCTCAATTATATGAAAGTGTCATAGCCGTTGAGTGGGCACAAAAGTTTGGTGGGAAATATGATAAACTAGCGGATGTTTATTTAGAGCAAACTTGGTCATTACGAACGATCGGTGCTCCGATGAAAACCGTACAGTATTTTGCTGAAATCGTCTAATAACCTTTGGAGTCGCCTTGATATAGAGGCGACTTTTTTTAATTTCATGTATAATAAAATCAACTGAATATTATAAAGGTTCTTTACTTAAGTAAAGTGAAAAGGGAAATCGGTGTAATTCCGATGCGGTCCCGCCACTGTAAGTGTGAGTTTTTTCAAATGATGCCACTGAAGATTTCGGGAAGGCTTGAAAAAACGTACTGAGCACAAGCCAGGAGACCTGCCTTTATAGCATAGACATGACAGCCTACGAGGATAGGATGGTGGATTTTGTATCAGTTTTTTGGTGCGATTTTGACCCCTCATCATTCGAAGATGAGGGGTCTTATTTTGATGGAGGAATACTTCTAACACATGAACGCACAAATCAACGAAGGAGGATTCACATGAAGAAATTTTGGAAAATAGGGGTATCGGCATTTTTAACGATAGGGTTGCTAGCAGCTTGTGGACAAGAGGCGCAAAAAGACAATTCCACACCTACAGAAGAGCAAACACAACAAGAAACATCTAAGGCGGAAGAAGCAACATTCCCTATGACTATAACGGATGCTATTGGGAAGGATATTACACTAGAGGCTCCTCCTAAGAAAATAGTGTCACTTATTCCAAGTAATACAGAAATATTGTTTGGCCTAGGTTTAAAGGATGAAATCGTAGGGGTTACAGACAACGACGATTATCCACCAGAGGTAGTTGAAAAGGATAAGGTTGGTGGCATGGAGTACAATATTGAACAAATTATTGCCTTAAAGCCAGATATCGTTTTTGCACATGAATCTAGCATGTCTCTTTCGGAATCAGCCATAGCACAGCTAGAATCTGCGGGCGTGAAAGTATTTGTTGTAAAAAATGCCCAAGATTTTAATGAAACCTATACAACGATTGAACAGCTTGGGCGTGCTACAGGGAAATTACCAGAAGCTGAAAAAATCATTGCTGACATGAAGGCGAAAGTGGAAGAGGTTCAGGGGAAAGTGAACGACGTTGAACCTAAGAACGTTTTTGTAGAAGCCTCTGATGAACCTAATATTTATACAGCTGGTCAAGGCACATTTATGAACGCAATGCTGGAGATGATCCATGCAAAAAATGTAGCAGCAGACGGTGATAATTGGTATGAAATTGGTGCAGAAAAAATTATCACAAAAAATCCAGATGTCATCGTGGTGACATATAGTTATGTACCTGATATTTTAACAAAAATACCAAAGCGTGCTGGTTTCGATACAATTAATGCAGTAAAAAATAATGCTATTGTGCAAGTAGATGAAAGCACAACAAGCCGTCAGGGACCACGTTTAGCGGATGGCCTTGAGGAATTAGCAAAAGCTATCTACCCTGAGGTATTTAAGTGAAAAAAATAGCAACAGCCTATGTATTAACATGTACGCTTCTTATCATTAGCATCTGGTGTGGCGTAGCTATAGGCTCTGTTCATATTCCGATAGAAGTGCTGTGGAATCAGTCAGTTGATGAAACAGCTGCCAATATCTTTTGGAAAATTCGGTTGCCCCGTGTGCTTTTAGCGGGGCTAGTAGGAGCTTCTCTCGCCATTGCGGGAGCGGCTTTCCAAGGCTTGCTCAAAAATCCATTAGCAGATCCATATACATTAGGTATTTCATCTGGTGCTTCTGTCGGCGCAGTCATGACAATTTTTTTTAATATTTCTATACCTGTTGTAGGCTTGTATGCCTTACCTACCTTTAGCATGATAGGCGCAATTATTACAATGGTGATTGTGATGAGCTTTGCTAGAGTAGTAGACCGTTCTTTAAAGATGGAAACACTGATTTTAACAGGAGTTATCTTTAGTTCATTTTTAGGATCGTTAATCTCGTTAATGATTGCTTTATCGGGAGAGGAGCTACGCCAAGTAATCGGCTGGCTACTCGGTTCTGTTTCTATGCGTGGTTGGCCATATGTTCAAATGATTATTCCATTTGTCATTGTTGGTTCCCTTATGCTGTGGACTCAGAGACGTGAGCTTAATGTTCTGTTATATGGGGAAGAAAGAGCGAAGCATTTAGGTGTCAATGTAAAGAAAAGTAAGTATTTGATTTTAGTAGGTGGCTCCATGCTAACTGGAGCAGCAGTTGCTGTTTCAGGCACAATTGGCTTTGTAGGGTTAGTTGTACCACATATGACAAGAATGATTTGGGGCTCTGATCACCGTCATTTACTCCCATTATCATTTTTTAATGGGGCAACATTACTTATTATTTGTGATTTAGTTGCAAGAACCATCATCTTGCCAAGGGAACTGCCCATTGGTGTCATTACGGCATTTATTGGAGCGCCTGTTTTTTCCTATATTTTTTATAAGCAACGAAGAGGCAAGGGGGTACGGGCGTGATTGTTGTTGAACATCTATCAGGTGGTTATGAAGACGTACCGATCGTCAAGGATATAAGCTTTACAGTTGAAAAAGGAAAGATTCTTGGCATTTTAGGGCCAAATGGTAGTGGGAAATCAACATTATTAAAGGTAATGAGTGGTATTCTACCAGCAGTTGAGGGCACGATTTCTATTGATGGACAAAGCATTCTTTCCTACAATGCCCGTGCTTTAGCAAAAAAAATGGCTGTTTTACCACAGCTCCATGCGAATGCTTTTTCAAACAGTGTTAGAGAGGCTATTTCGCTTGGACGTTATCCACATCAATCAGGTTTTTTTTCAAGTTGGTCTGAGCAAGATGAGCAAGCGGTTCAACATGCAATGCTACAAACAGGCATAAAACGTTATGAGCATACACCGATGGAATTTTTATCGGGTGGCGAACAGCAAAGAGTTTTTGTTGCACAGGCCCTTGCTCAAACTGCGGAAATTTTACTGCTAGATGAGCCGACAAATCATTTAGACATTGCCCATCAGCGGCAAATTTTAGATATGGTGCGGAAGGAAGCTGTAGAGTGTGGTTTAACGGTAGTGATGGTATTACATGATATGAATTTAGCCTCTCTCTATTGTGATGAATTATTGCTCATGGAAAGTGGACAAATGAGAGCTTTTGGGGCACCACATGAAGTATTAATTGCTTCTCAGATAGAAGAAATTTATCAAGCACGAGTAGCTACTTATGCTCATCCAGAAATACCTAAACCACAAATTACGATGATGCCTGCAGCAAGCGACTATCAACAGCGCGCTGTAATAAAAAAAGAACATTTTATAATAACGGAACAGTTTATTCAGCTCCAGTCAGAGATTCCTATAAAAACTGTATCCTCTGCTGTCCATAACCCTGGAATTGGGTGGCATAATTGCTTGTTAAACCGCTCTGTTCCTAGTGATTATGTGATTAGTGATGTAAAGAGAGAGGTTAATGAATTTTTGCAAAGAGGCCATTTTTCGCCTACGAATACAGTTGTCATGCTGACAGCAGTGCCAACAGCTCTTGTGGCGATCAATGAGTTACCTGCACCATTTGGCAGTGTGATAGTAGCTGTTACTGCTGGTGTAGGGAATGCAGTAGATGTATCTCGTGTGCACGAAAGGCAGGATGAACCATATATTGGTACTATTAATACATGGGTAATTATCAACGGCTGTTTATCGGAGGAAGCATTTTTTCAGGCCATGATGACAGCTACAGAAGCGAAAACGAAGGCTATGCAATCAGAAAATATTCGTGATGAGCGTAGTGGAACAATTGCTACAGGTACTGCTACAGATAGCCTTTTAATTGCAGCAACTCAAAAAGGGACAGAAATGTTATATGGTGGTCCCATTACGGAAGTTGGTAAAATGATTGCAAAGGGTGTTTTTGAAACTACGGTTCAGGCTATCAGAAATTACAAAAATCAATTTTAGGAGATGAGCGAAATGAAGCTGTACACAAAAACAGGGGATACGGGTAAAACAAGTCTTATAGGAGGACGCGTTGATAAAGATAGTTTACGTGTTGAAACGTATGGGGCTATTGATGAATTAAATTCTTTTATTGGTAAAGCTGTAAGTGAATTAGATCCAGCACTTTTCAAGGATATTTTAACGGATTTAGAAACTATTCAACATGAACTATTCGATGCCGGTGGTGATCTAGCCAACGTGATGAAAGAACGACATTATAAGCTAACTGAACAACCAATTGAGGTGCTAGAGGCTCGTATTGATGCACTTTCAGATGAAGCGCCACCATTACAACGTTTTATTTTGCCAGGAGGGGCACCAGCAGCTGCAACTTTACACATTGCGCGTACGGTTGCTCGGCGAGCAGAGCGTGAAATGGTGACACTTATGAAAGAAGTTGAAGATGTGCCAAAAGTTGTACAAAAATATTTAAATCGATTATCAGATTATTTATTTGCAGCTGCACGAGTAGTAAATGCTCGATTACATGTTGCGGATGTTGAATATATTCGCAGTGGAAATGTTTTTAAAAAATAAAATTTAGTTTTCTACAGAAAGTAAAAAATGCTACTTTGAAAAAATTCAGGGTGGCTTTTTTTCTTGTAAAATGTAAGAATATAAAATTATCAGAAATATTTCCGTTTTATGTTGACTGAATGCTCACTCATTTATTAGAATAGGAATATAATATCGAAGTGATGAACATTTCCGTATGAGCTAGCAAATTTATCACAAAGAGAGAAAAATTACGACAAACGAGGGGGGACCAACCATGAGTCCATTATTAATTGCTAACATTGTCTTAACAGTCGTGGTTGTACTTTATGCAGTAGGATTGTTCTTCTATCTGTTGAAAACACGCTATAAGTATGTGCAATTGGGGAAAAAGGTTGAGTTTGATGAAAGTGTAAAAGAACGACTTCGCTATATTATGGTCAATGTATTTGGCCAAAACAAGCTATTAAAAGATCCAAAGAGTGGTTTAATCCATGTAATGTTTTTCTATGGATTTTTAATGGTACAGCTAGGGGCGATTGATTTAATTTGGAAAGGATTAGCACCAGGCACACATTTACCGCTGGGTATTTTCTATGGTGTCTTTACATTCTTCCAAGAACTTGTGGTCTTAATGATTTTGGTAGCGGTTGTCTGGGCATTTTACCGCCGCTATGTTGAAAAGCTAGTACGTTTAAAGCGTGGATGGAAAAACGGTCTTGTATTAATTTTCATTGGTGGCTTAATGGTATCGACGTTACTTGCGAATGGTATGGGATTAATTTGGCATGGAGAGGGATTAACCTATACAGAACCAGTAGCTTCTAGTATTGCTACTATTTTTGGTTTCCTACCTGCGTCAGTAGCTGTTGGTGTGTTTTATGTCATGTGGTGGGCACATTTATTAATTCTATTAACATTCCTTGTGTATGTACCACAATCTAAACATTTCCATTTAATTGTAAGTCCACTTAATGTTTACATGAATCGTTTAGACCGAACAGGAACTTTAACACCCATTGATTTTGAGGCATTAGAAAATGCTGAAAGTGAAGAAGATATGCCTTCTATTGGGGTGGGACGCATACAGGACTTCACACAAAAACAAATGCTCGATCTGTATTCTTGTGTAGAATGTGGACGTTGTACAAACATGTGTCCAGCTACAGGGACAGGAAAAATGCTGTCTCCTATGGATTTAATCGTGAAATTACGAGATCATTTAACATTTACAGGAGCTGTTGTCACAAAGCAAAAGCCTTGGGTACCTTATCAATTCTTTGCCAATACAAAGGGTAATCAGCTTGCGCTGGCAGCTGGGGCTGAAGGTGCAGTGATTGAAGATATCTACAGTCCATCTTTAATTGGTGATGTGATTACAGAGGAAGAGATTTGGGCTTGTACGACTTGTCGTAACTGTGAAGATCAATGTCCAGTAATGAACGAGCATGTTGATAAAATTATTGATTTACGTCGTTATTTAACAATGACAGAGGGGAAAGTAAATCCTGATGCGCAACGTGCGATGACAAATATCGAGAGACAAGGAAATCCTTGGGGATTAAATCGTAAAGAAAAAGAAAATTGGCGTGATCTAGACCCAACAATCCATATCCCAACAGTAAAAGAATTGAAAAAGTCTGGCGAGGAAATGGAATACCTTTTATGGGTTGGGTCAATGGGAGCATTTGATAACCGATCTCAAAAAATTGCATTAGCATTCTGTCGACTGTTAAACGAAGCCGGTGTGAAGTTTGCAATTTTAGGAAATAAAGAGAAGAACTCTGGGGATACGCCACGTCGTTTAGGAAATGAATTTTTATTCCAAGAGCTTGCTACAGCAAATATTGATGAGTTCGTTAAAAATGACGTGAAAAAAATTGTTACAATTGATCCTCATGCATACAATATCTTTAAAAATGAGTACCAAGATTTTGGTTGGAAAGGCGAAGTATATCATCATACTGAATTATTAAACCAGTTAATTGAAGAAAATCGTCTAGCATTAAATTACGAGGTACATGAAACAATTGTTTTCCATGATTCATGTTATTTAGGTCGTTACAATGATGTCTATGATGCACCACGAGAAATTTTGCGTGGCATTCCAGGAGTGAAGTTAGTCGAAATGGAACGTAATCGAGAAACAGCCATGTGCTGTGGTGCCGGTGGCGGTCTCATGTGGATGGAAGAGCATGTCGGCAATCGCATTAACGTAGCTCGTACAGAACAGGCTTTAGCAACTAATGCATCAGTTATTTCATCTGGCTGTCCTTACTGCTTAACAATGCTGGAGGATGGTACAAAGGCTAAAGAAGTGGAAGACTCGATTGGCACATTCGATGTAGCAGAGTTATTGGAGCGTTCAGTATTTGGGGAAAAAGTAAAGGTTGTCGACAACTCTCCTGAGGAAGTAGAAGAAACTATGGAAGAAGTTGTGATGACAGTAGAAAATGCAAGTCAAAACGAGAATAGTGAAATAAGCGCAGAAAAATGATTGCTATTGTAGAAATATTTTAGTTATCTGAAAAATATAAATTGCACAATAAAAAATTGTTTTGTAGAATAAGATTAAATGGAAATGGGAGTTGAAATGAAAACTCCCATTTTTCATCGATAGAAGTCGAGCGAGCGTTCAGTCAATAAAATGCTTCACTACTTCATTGAGAACGTAAAACAAAAGGGGTGTTTTACTTGAATAGAGCTGTAATTTTAGCAGGAGCAAGAACGGCATTTGGTAAATTTGGTGGTTCTTTATCGGCAGTACATGCAAGTGATTTAGGCGCCATTGCAATTAAGGGTGCATTAGAGAAAGCCAATATGGGACTTGATGAAGTCGATGAGGTAATTTTAGGCTCGGTTTTACAAGGGGGACAGGGACAAATTCCTTCTCGACAAGCAGCCATAAAGGCTAATTTGCCAATAGGGGTAAAAACAGAAACGATTAATAAAGTCTGTGCGTCGGGGATGCGTGCAGTGACATTAGCAGATCAACTGATTCGTTTAGGGGACGAAGAGGTAATTGTAGCTGGTGGAATGGAGTCCATGTCTAATGCACCATATTATTTGTTAAATGGTCGAACGGGCTTACGAATGGGTGATTCAACGATGGTTGATGGCATGCTTTATGACGGTCTAACATGTGCTTTTGATCCAGCAAGACCACATATGGGCAGCTATGGTAACTCGACAGCTAAAGAATTCTCGCTAAGTCGTGAGGAACAGGATGCTTGGTCAGTTCGTAGCCATGAACGTGCACTAGCGGCGATGGACAAAGGATATTTTGCAGAAGAAATCGTTCCTGTTGAGATTCCTCAACGAAAAGGTGAGCCACTAGTTGTGAATACGGATGAGGCACCAAGAGCAGGCACTTCTTTAGAAATACTGGCAAAGCTCAAACCAGCCTTTGATAAGGACGGTACCATTACTGCAGGTAATGCACCTGGCGTAAATGACGGAGCATGTGCGCTCGTAATCATGAATGAGGAACGTGCGACACGCGAAGGTAGAGAACCATTGGCAATAATTATAGGTCATGAAGAGCTAGCGATTGAGCCAGAAAATTTCCCTCAAACACCAGGACTGGTCATTAATAAGCTGCTAAAAAAGACGAATAAGTCATTAGCAGATATTGATTTGTTTGAAATTAATGAAGCCTTTGCAGCGGTAGCTTTAGTGAGTAAGCAGTTAGCTGATCTAGATGCAGAAAAGGTTAATGTTAATGGTGGCGCAGTTGCTTTAGGACATCCAATCGGAGCTTCAGGAGCACGAATTATTTTAACGCTTGCTCAGGAATTAAAGCGTCGAGGCGGTGGTATCGGCATTGCCGCCATTTGTTCAGGTGGTGGGCAAGGCGATGCAATCATGATTGAAGTACGAAAACAGGGGGACTGAAATGATGGGAATTCAAAAGGTAATGGTCATTGGTGCAGGGCAAATGGGCTCTGGCATTGCACAGGTTTGCGCACAAGCAGGCTTTGACGTGAAATTGAACGATATAAAACAAGAGTTTTACGAGCGTGGATTAAGTGTTATGACTAAAAATTTATCACGCGATGTAGAAAAGGGTCGTAAAACAGAAGAAGAAAAGGCTGCAATTCTAGGTCGCATTACGATGTCGCTAGATTTACAGGATGCTAGTGATGTAGATATTATCATTGAGGCAGCTGTAGAAAATATGGAAGTGAAGCAATCCATTTTTAAACAGCTTGATGGAATTGCACAGTCACATGCTATTTTAGCTACGAATACCTCTTCACTACCTATTACAGAAATTGCCGCTGTAACAAATCGACCAGAGCAAGTTATTGGCATGCACTTTATGAATCCTGTACCTGTTATGAAGCTTGTAGAAATTATCCGTGGTTTAGCTACAACTGATGAAGTGTATAAAGCGGTAGAAGAGATGACTGTCAAGTTAGCGAAAACGCCAGTTGAAGTGAATGACTTCCCAGGATTTATTTCAAACCGAATTTTACTTCCGATGATTAATGAAGCTATTTATGCTTTATATGAAGGGGTAGCATCGAAAGAAGCGATTGACGATGTCATGAAGCTTGGTATGAACCATCCAATGGGGCCGTTAACATTGGCGGATTTCATTGGTTTAGATACATGTCTCTCCATTATGGAGATTTTACATGAGGGCCTAGGAGATAGTAAATATCGACCTTGTCCACTGCTTCGTAAATATGTTGCAGCGGGTTGGCTAGGAAAGAAATCTGGAAGAGGCTTTTACATGTACGAATAATCCTATGGGGATGGGGTTATAGAAGTGCTACAGGACAACTTAGAGGGGTGACATAATAGATGCATTTGCAATTTACAGATGAGCAAATTATGATGCGCGATATGGTTCGTAATTTTGCTCAAGAAAAAATCCAACCATGGGTAGAGCGAATGGAAGCAGGGGAGTTTCCACGTGAGCTGCTTCAGCAGATGGGTGAACTTGGTTTAATGGGTATCACAACACCTGAAGAGCTTGGAGGCTCTGGCATGGATTTTACATCGTATATTATTGCGATTCATGAATTATCAAAGGTAAGCGCTGTAATGGGAGTTATTTTATCGGTGCATACATCGGTTGGAACGAATCCAATCATTTACTTTGGGAATGAAGAACAAAAGAAACGTTATGTACCTAAACTTGCAGCGGGTGAATATTTAGGTGCCTTTTGTTTAACAGAACCAGGTGCTGGTTCAGATGCTGGCTCTCTTCAATCGAAGGCAGTCCGTGATGGTGATGAATATGTCATTAATGGCTCCAAAGTATTTATTACTAATGGTGGGGAGGCGGATGTATACATTGTATTCGCATCAACGGATCCTGCTGAAAAAACAAAAGGTATTTCTGCCTTTATCGTTGAAAAGGGAACACCTGGCTTAATTATTGGAAAAGACGAGCATAAAATGGGCTTGCATGGCTCTCGCACTGTTCAGCTAACATTCGATAATTGCCGTATCCCAGCCGACAACCTTTTAGGGGAAGAGGGAGAAGGCTTCAAAATAGCGATGGCTAATTTAGATGTGGGACGCATTGGTATTGCTGCACAATCTTTAGGAATAGCTGAAGCAGCACTTGAAGCAGCTACTGCTTATGCTAAAGAACGTGTTCAATTTGGCAAACCGATTGTTGCCCAACAAGGTGTTAGCTTTAAACTTGCTGACATGGCAACAGCTGTTGAATCATCCAAACTACTAGTCTACCGTGCTGCAAATTTACGTGCGAAAGGTTTACCGTGTGGCGCTGAAGCTTCAATGGCAAAACTTTTTGCATCACGAACAGCTGTCCAAACAGCAATAGAGGCTGTTCAAGTATTTGGTGGCTATGGTTATACAGAAGATTACCCAGTAGAGCGATATTTCCGAGATGCTAAGGTAACTGAAATATATGAAGGAACAAGTGAAATACAAAGACTAGTCATTAGTAAACATTTACTGAAATAAAACCTGGTGTAAGGTGTTGGTTGTAGCTTATAAAGAGGATGGGAACCGTTGGATATAGTAAGAAAATCACTAAATGAAACGCTGAATCCAACTTACCATTACACAGAACAGAGTCTAATAAAAAGGGGAAATGGACAATGAACTTTCAGTTAACAGAAGAGCATGAGCAATTACGTGAAATGATTCGAGATTTCGCTATGAATGAAGTGGCTCCAACAGCGGCAGAACGTGATGAAAATGAAGAATTTGACCGTGCCATTTTCGATAAAATGGCTGAGCTTGGTTTAACAGGTATTCCTTGGCCAGAGGAATATGGTGGAGCTGGATTTGATTATCTGGCATATGTCATTGCTGTCGAGGAATTATCACGCGTGTGTGCATCAACAGGAGTAACATTATCTGCACATACATCACTGGCAGGCTGGCCGCTGTATAAGTTCGGTACAGAAGAACAGAAACAAAAGTATCTGCGTCCAATGGCTGAAGGAAAGCATATTGGGGCTTACGGTTTAACAGAACCAGGATCAGGTTCTGATGCGGGTGGCATGAAAACTTACGCAAAACGTGATGGCAATGATTATATTTTAAATGGCTCAAAAATCTTCATTACAAATGGTGGAGTAGCAGATACATATATTGTATTTGCCGTAACAGATCCTGAAGCCAAAAACGGTACATCCGCATTTATCGTTGAAGCGGGATATGAAGGTTTCTCTGTAGGTAAGAAGGAGAAGAAATTAGGAATTCGTTCATCTCCTACGACAGAAATTATTTTCGACAACTGTCGTGTTCCAAAAGAAAACTTGCTTGGAGCTGAAGGGGAAGGCTTTAAGATTGCGATGACGACACTAGATGGTGGACGAAATGGTATTGCGGCTCAAGCTGTAGGAATTGCACAAGGAGCACTTGATGCAGCAGTAGACTATGCGAAAGAACGTGTACAATTTGGTAAACCCATTACTGCAAATCAAGGTGTATCCTTTAAGCTAGCGGATATGGCCACTCAAATTGAGGCATCTCGACTTCTTACATATCAAGCGGCTTGGTTAGAATCTAATAACCTACCATATGGTAAGGCATCAGCAATGGCGAAATTAATGGCTGGCGATACGGCGATGAGTGTAACGACGGAGGCGGTTCAAGTATTTGGTGGTTACGGTTATACAAAAGATTATCCAGTAGAACGCTTTATGCGTGATGCGAAAATTACACAAATTTATGAAGGTACGCAAGAGATTCAACGTCTCGTTATCTCGCGTATGTTAACTAAATAATTGATGACAGAAAAAGATAAAAGGCCCCAAGTACAGTCAACTGTAAAAGATGAAAATTTAATCGCCATTCGTCGTGAGCAAATGATTCAGGGAGCAATTAAGTTATTCAAAGAAAAAGGCTACCATCGGGCCACAACGAGAGAAATCGCAAAAGCTGCAGGCTTTAGTATCGGTACTTTATATGAGTACATTCGAACAAAAGAAGATGTTCTTTACCTCGTATGTGATAGTATCTATCATCATGCAATGGAGCGACTTTCAAGTTACGAGATTAAAGCAGGGACAATCGAAGAGCTAAAGGAAATGATCCGAGAATATTTCCTGCAAATCGATAGCATGGTTGATGAGCTTACAATCATGTATCAAGAAACAAAATCATTGTCAAAAGAAGCGCAACGTTATGTCTTTAGTAAAGAGTTTGAAATGGTTGCTACGTTTGAAAGATTGCTAAAGCGCTGTGTACAATCTGGTGACATAACAATGACAGACAAGCAAATTCATTTAGCAGCCAATAATTTAGTAGTGTCTGGCCAAAGTTGGGCATTCCGCAAATGGGCATTACATCGTCAACATTCAATTGATGAGTTTATTGACATGCAAATCACATTGTTCATTTCAGGCATAAAGGGGTTTTAATATTTCGTTAGGGGTTTGTCGGTAATTGCATAGAGCGACATTGCAATTGCCGGCTTTTTTTATTCATTAAGGGGAGAGAGTGGGGATTTCATATGACAAAGGTAGAAGTATATCGTCCAAAAAATCACGTACGTTTTGTGACAGCATCGAGTCTTTTTGATGGACATGATGCTTCGGTCAATATTATGCGACGCATTTTGCAATCGAGCGGTGTGGAAGTAATCCATTTAGGTCATAACCGTTCTGTGGAAGAAGTCGTAAATGCTGCGATTCAAGAGGATGCACAAGGTATTGCTATTTCTTCTTATCAAGGCGGGCATATGGAATACTTTAAATATATGTATGATTTACTGCGTGAAAAAGGGGCACCACATATAAAAATATATGGCGGTGGTGGTGGAGTAATTTTACCACGTGAAATTAAAGAGCTGCATTCTTACGGCATTGCGGGAATATTCTCACCAGAGGATGGCCGCGTTTTAGGGCTTCAGGGAATGATTAATGAGCAAATTAAAGGAACCGATTTTCCTACTGCAACTGGTAGCTATTTAGAAAAATTAGAGTCTTTAACAACAGAGACTCCTGAAATTTTAGCTAATTTAATTACAGCAGCCGAGTCAAATGACGATGAAGAAACGAATAAAATGCTGGAGGAAGCACGGAAGCGTTCAAAAGGAACACCTGTTATGGGTATTACCGGAACAGGTGGCGCGGGGAAATCTTCGTTAACGGATGAACTAATTCGCCGTTTCTTAAAAGAATTCCCAGAAAAGCATGTGGCAATTCTGTCCGTCGATCCAACAAAGCAAAAAACGGGTGGGGCATTACTTGGGGATCGAATTCGTATGAATGCCATCTTTAATAACCGCGTCTATATGCGTAGCTTAGCTACACGAGGCTCTCGTACGGAATTAACCGCATCCATTGGGGACGTAATAGATGTAGTACGAGTAGCTGGCTATGATTTAATTATCGTTGAAACAAGTGGTATTGGTCAGGGTGATGCCGAGATTACCAAATATACCGATTTATCAATGTATGTTATGACAAGTGAGTTTGGTGCACCAACACAGCTTGAGAAGATTGATATGATTGATTTTGCGGATGTTATTGCTATTAATAAGTTTGAGCGTAAAGGTTCTGAGGATGCACTACGTCAGGTCCAAAAACAATATCAGCGCTCGCGCGAACTTTGGGATGAATCACTTGATAATATGCCGGTTTACGGTACAATCGCTAGCCAATTTAATGATAAAGGAACAAATGCTTTATTTGCCGCGTTAGTGCAAATCATTAACCAAAAAGCTGGTAGCGATTGGGAAACGAGCTATGAGCAATTTGCTAAAACGCAAAAGCAAGATGTAATTATTCCGAATGATCGTCGTTATTATTTACGAGAGCTTACTGATACAGTCCGTGGCTATCATAAAAAAACAGAACAGCAGGTGGCATTTGCTCGTCGTCTTTTCCAATTAGAAGGGGCACTCACTGCAGTTAAGGAAAAAGCACCGGATGATGCACTTATCACATCACTTAATTCTTTAGCAGAAGGTGTCCGAGACGAATTAACGGCTGAATCCAAGCGTATATTAGACAATTGGCAAGCTTTAAAGGAAGCATATGCTGGGGATGAATTTGTGACGAAAGTTCGCGATAAAGAAATTCGCACAATTTTAAAGACAATGAGTCTTTCAGGTACAAAAATTCCAAAGGTTGTATTACCAAAGTTTGAGGACTACGGTGAAATTTTGCGCTGGGTTTATAGAGAAAATGTACCAGGCGAATTCCCATATACAGCGGGTGTTTTCCAATTCAAACGAGAGGGAGAAGATCCAAAGCGCCAATTTGCTGGTGAGGGGACGCCAGAGCGTACAAATAAACGCTTCCACTATTTATCGAAGGATGATGACGCGAAACGTTTATCTACAGCATTTGATTCTGTAACATTGTACGGGGAGGACCCAGATTACCGACCAGATATTTATGGTAAAGTTGGGGAATCAGGTGTATCTATCTGTACATTAGAGGATATGAAAAAACTATATGCAGGCTTTGATTTATGTGCACCCTCTACATCTGTATCGATGACAATTAATGGTCCAGCACCTATCATTTTGGCTATGTTCATGAATACAGCGATTGATCAGCAAATAGAATTACGTGAGCAAGAGTTAGGACGTACTTTGACAGTTGAAGAATTTACAGAGACACGGGAGAAAACACTTCAGGTCGTACGTGGAACAGTACAAGCGGATATCCTGAAAGAAGACCAAGGTCAAAATACATGTATTTTCTCTACAGAATTTGCCTTACGTATGATGGGTGATATTCAGCAATACTTTATTGACCATAAGGTGCGTAATTACTACTCTGTTTCAATTTCTGGCTATCATATTGCAGAGGCGGGAGCAAATCCTATTTCGCAATTAGCCTTCACATTAGCGAATGGCTTTACGTATGTAGAATATTATTTAAGCCGAGGCATGAATATTAATGACTTCGCGCCTAACTTATCATTCTTCTTCTCTAATGGACTTGACCCAGAATATACAGTAATCGGACGTGTAGCTCGTCGTATTTGGGCGATTGTGATGCGCGATAAATATGGCGCAAATGAGCGTGCCCAAAAGTTAAAATATCATATTCAAACTTCAGGTCGTAGTCTACATGCGCAGGAGATTGATTTTAATGATATTCGTACAACATTACAGGCTTTGATGGCCTTACAGGATAACTGTAACTCCTTGCATACAAATGCCTATGATGAGGCAATTACAACGCCTACTGAGGAATCTGTACGTCGTGCAATGGCTATTCAAATGATTATTACAAAAGAGCATGGCTTAGCGAAAAATGAAAATCCACTTCAAGGTGCATTTATTGTGGAAGAGCTGACAGATCTTGTGGAAGAAGCTGTCCTCGAAGAATTTGATCGTATCAATGATCGTGGTGGCGTGTTAGGAGCGATGGAGACACAATACCAACGAGGGAAAATTCAAGAGGAATCGATGCATTATGAAATGCTAAAACATTCAGGGGAGTTACCGATTATTGGTGTTAATACTTACCTGAACCCAAACCCAGCTTCTGATGCTGATATTGATAATATGGAGATTGCTCGTGCATCGACGGAAGAGAAGGAAACTCAAATTCACAATTTACAAGATTTCTGGAAGGCCAATGAAGCTAAAAGCGAGGCAGCTATTAACCGATTACAAGAGGTAGCTGTCCATAACGGAAATATTTTTGCTGAATTAATGGAAACTGTTCAAGTAGCTAGTTTGGGACAAATTACGAAGGCTCTGTATGAAGTTGGTGGACAATATCGTCGTAATATGTAAACAGAGATAGACAATCTCACTAGTTTACTGACATTTCTTTCTAATTTATGTAATAAGCTTCTCTAGTTTTTAGTGTCTAGTCTTAGGATTAGGCACTTCTTTTTTTTTTCGCTATAATAGAAATGTAAAAAAAAGGGGAGGCGCGGTAGAGGATGAAATCAGCTATTCACTACATAATTGTATTAGCTTTAGTATTGGGAGCCATTTTCCTGTATAATAAGCAAATTGGCGCTATTCCTTTACTACTATTATCTGTCTATTTGTTTTATCTTGGCATAAAAAAAATGCGTAATATAAAAAACAGTAATTGAAGCTAGCAAAGGGGCTAAAACTTTGTATATAATGGGTATTATGCTTATTGTATGGAAAGTACCTTTTGCGTGGCCATTTTTGCTGCGCTTGGAAAATAAAGCACCATGTAAATTTAAAACGTCCATTGTGATGAGGGAAAGGAAGTGCACGAATTGAATTTTCGTGAAATGACAAAGGAACAATTAACTGAAGAGTCGTTAATTAACTTAGCGTATGTAATTTTAAATGAAAAACGTGCCTCAGTAACTTTTAATGATTTGTTAAAAATAATTCAAGAGCTTGTAGGCTACAGTGATGAAGAAATAAAATCCCGCCTACTACAATTTTACACAGATCTTAATGTAGATGGCCGCTTCTTATATAACCAAGAAACAGGCTGGGGCTTACGTGAATGGTTTAAAGTAGAGCAGATTGAGGAAGAAACAGCACCATCTGTTAAAACTCAAAAGAAAAAAACTAAAGCTTCTGTGGATGAAGATGATGATCTAGAAGAAGATATCGATTTGGATGAAGAAGATATCGACTTCGACGAGGACTATGAAGAATTCGTAGAAGAAGAAGAGATAGACGAAGAAGATGAAGATAAAGAAGATATTGATTTTGATGAAGACGAAGATTTAGAAGACATTGAAGAAATCGACGAAGAGTTTATTGATGAAGACGAAGATGAAGAAGAGTTCGAAGAAGAAGAGGAAGAAATCTAAAACCTTGCTCTTAGAATTTTCTTACTTTTACGCTTGATGTAAAAATTCTTGACTTCTATCACGGTTACGTTTAATCTTTTACTTGGGCTCCTTAAAAAAAGGAGAAAGACCGTGTATATAATACGCTCCCCCTGCAGACCTATGCAGGAGGAGCGTTTTTTTGTTTTTAACTTTATTCAGACCAGCTCTCCCATACTTTTTGTGCAGATATGAATATAAATGTTTTAAAGTATTCATGATGTATAGTAAACGGTGACTGAATAATTGTTAAAGTTTTAAGGTTTAAAGGAAAGTGGAAAAGAGATAGAAACGATGACAGCTTCGAATCGACTACAATTTTGTAGACATTCTCGGCTTTTCTTTTTTTAGGGTGTTTGACTGTCAGATGTTCTAATCCCTAACAAAACAACTTATCTAGCAATTCTAAAGGAGGAATTTTTTCATGACGAAGTATATTTTTGTAACAGGTGGGGTTGTATCATCACTTGGAAAAGGGATTGTTGCAGCATCTCTAGGCCGTTTATTAAAAAACCGCGGTTTAGAAGTTACGATTCAAAAATTTGACCCATATATTAATATCGACCCAGGTACAATGAGTCCTTATCAACATGGTGAGGTTTTTGTAACAGATGATGGTGCTGAGGCTGACTTAGATTTAGGGCATTATGAGCGTTTTATCGATATTAACCTAGGAAAGCATTCTACAGTAACTTCAGGTCGTGTGTATCAATCGGTATTACAGAAGGAACGTCGTGGCGATTACAACGGTGGTACAGTACAAGTTATTCCTCATATTACAAATGAAATTAAAGATCGTATCCAACGCGCTGGTCGTGAGACAAATGCAGACGTTGTTATTACAGAAGTAGGTGGAACAGTAGGGGATATTGAATCATTACCTTTCCTAGAAGCTATCCGTCAAATGAAAACTAATTTAGGGCATAATAATGTCATGTATATCCACTGTACATTGATTCCTTATATTAAAGCAGCTGGTGAATTAAAAACAAAACCAACTCAGCATTCTGTAAAAGAGTTACGTTCTTTAGGTATTCAACCAAATATTATCGTTGTGCGTACTGAACAAGAGGTACCACAAGATATGAAAGAGAAATTAGCTTTATTCTGTGATGTTCAACCACATGAAATTATTGAATCTCGTGATGCGGAGCATTTATATGAAGTACCATTAAACCTACATGCACAAGATATTGATGATATCGTTCTTGACCACTTTGGTATGGAAGCTCCAGAAGCGGATATGGAAGAATGGCGCGAGCTTGTAGACAAAGTGAAAAACTTACCAAACAAAAGAAAAGTAGCATTAGTAGGGAAATATGTAGAACTTCAAGATGCTTATATTTCAGTGGTAGAAGCATTAAAGCATGCAGGCTATGTTTATAATTCTGATATTGAAATTGACTGGATTAATGCAGAACATGTCAATGCTGATAATGTAACTGCACTATTAAAAGATGCTGATGCGATTTTAGTACCAGGTGGCTTCGGTGATCGTGGTGTGGAAGGTAAAATTTTAGCTACGCAATTTGCGCGTGAAAATAATGTACCTTTCTTAGGAATTTGCTTAGGTATGCAGCTTGCGACAATTGAATATGCACGTAATGTGTTAGGATTAAAAGGTGCTCATTCTACCGAACTTGATGCAAACACAGAGTACCCAATTATCGACTTCTTACCAGATCAAAATGATAGCGTAGATATTGGCGGGACATTACGTTTAGGCCTATACCCATGTAAATTAAAAGACGGTTCTAAAGCAAGTGAAGCATATGGCAAAGAGCTTGTTTATGAGCGTCATCGTCATCGTTATGAATTTAACAATGAATATCGTGAAGCAATGGAAGCAGCTGGTCTTGTCTTCTCAGGTACAAGCCCTGACGGTAAGCTGGTTGAAATTATTGAGCTACCAGAGAATAATTTCTTTGTAGCATGTCAATTCCACCCAGAGTTAGTGTCACGACCAAATCGTCCACAACCACTGTTCCGTGACTTTATCGGCGCAACATTTAAATAAACAAAAAGAGTTGTCTCGAAATATGAGACAACTCTTTTTAATTGGATTATTACAATTCTTCCTCATCAAAACCAAGCATATCATCATAGGCCATTTTGACAGCTTCATAAACAAAAAGCCCTGCAAGTGCATGTGGTACAACTACCCGTTGACCTAAATCATTTGGCAATAAACCACCTTTAATACGAGTAGAAATATACGTATAGGCTAAGTCGGCAAGAGGATTTTCTGTACTTGCTGGTTCACTAGCAACAGCAGCGAAGGGAATAAATTGAGTATTTAATTTCTGAGCTAAAGCTAGTGCTTCTTCATCGTGCGCACTACGAGTAAAAATGCAAACTCGATCGGCTTCTGTTAAGCTTGTATCCAAAGTCCAAGGTGCTAACTTGCTAAATGGTTCTACTGCTTGCAGTGCATTTAATTCCACTGTCTGCATTTCTCCAAAGCAAGCAAAATAGACATTACCTTCGCCAATTGCAGCTTGTGCCAATAACCTTGCAGTCTCCTCGATAGCATCCTCTTCATTTTGTGTAATTCTTTGTAATAATCCACTTAATTGTGTTGTTAGAATTTTTGACATGATCCCACCTCTACCCATATTATAGGGGTGAAAAAGATAGAAAGCAAAAGCAGATAATTTATAATACTAGAAGGTATTAAGCTGAAAAAGTAGAATTATACATAATAAAGAATGTTTTTGTGTAAGAATAAAAAATAAAAAGGGCGGAATGGAATGTGAAACGATTACTAATTGTCGATGATCAGCAGGGAATTCGTTTGCTTTTAAACGAAGTGCTGAAAAAGGAAGGATATGTTACATATTTAGCAGCCAATGGTTTAGAGGCATTAAAGTATGCAGATGAACAAGACATGGATTGCGTATTACTAGATATGAAGATACCCGGAATGGATGGTATCGAAATTTTAAGACGTTTAAAAGAAAAGTTCCCAAAACTTCCTGTATTTATGATGACAGCGTATGGAGAGCTAGATGTTGTACAAGAAGCTTTAAATTTGGGAGCAATCCGTTACTTTACGAAACCTTTTGATATTTTTGAAGTGCGTGACGAAGTTAATAAAGCGTTACAAGTTTAAAAAACAGGCAGTGAATACACGGCCTGTTTTCTTTATGCTTAAAAAAGGAGTACATATTTTCTTAGCGCCGCCGTTATTGCTCTGCACTTTGTCGACACTGCCGCTACGTTACACTACGCTTTCGTGTAGAAAATAATAGCCCCTGCTTTTCAGGTTCAAGCGCCGCCGTTACGTTGCCCTACACTTTGTCGACACTGCCGCTACGTTACACTACGCTTTCGTGTAGAAAATAATAGCCTCTGCTTTTCAGGTTCAAGCGCCGCCGTTACGTTGCACTACACTTTGTCGACACTGCCGCTACGTTGCACTACGCTTTCGTGTAGAAAATAATAGCCTCTGCTTTTCAGGGGCTATTATTTTTGCTATGATTGAGGAGCATATTTATGTAGAAAGAATAGTCCTAAGAGGAGGATTTTTAGTATGGCATTAGTATCTATGAAAGAGATGTTAATTAAAGCAAAAGCAGAGGGTTATGCTGTTGGTCAATTCAACATTAACAACCTAGAGTGGACACAAGCAATTTTACAAGCAGCTGAAGAAGAAAAATCTCCAGTGATTCTTGGTGTTTCTGAAGGTGCAGGTAAATATATGGGCGGATTTATTTCTGTTGTTCATATGGTAAAAGGTTTAATGGAATCTTACGGTACTACAGTTCCAGTAGCCATTCATCTTGACCATGGTTCTAGCTTTGCAAAATGTAAAGAGGCAATTGATGCAGGCTTTACTTCTGTGATGATTGATGCTTCACACCATCCATTTGAGGAAAATGTGAAAATTACTTCAGAAGTAGTAGAATACGCACATGCTAAAGGCGTTTCTGTAGAAGCGGAATTAGGAACAGTTGGCGGAGATGAAGATGGTGTAATCGGTGGTATTATTTACGCTGATCCAGAAGAATGCCGTAAAATGGTTGAGCTAACAGATATCGACTGCTTAGCGCCAGCACTTGGCTCTGTACATGGTCCTTACAAAGGAGAACCAAACCTAGGCTTCAAAGAAATGGAAGAAATCTCTAAATTGGCAGATCTTCCACTAGTATTACATGGTGGTACAGGTATCCCAACAAAAGATATACAACGTTCTATTGCATTAGGTACTGCAAAAATTAACGTTAATACTGAAAATCAAATTGAAGCAACAAAAGCAATTCGTGAGATTCTTGACAACGACAAAGTTGTTTACGATCCTCGTAAATTCCTTGGTCCTGCACGTGAAGCGATTAAAGCAACAGTTGTTGGTAAAATTCGCGAATTTGGTAGTGCACAAAAAGCATAATTTTTGCATTTAATATGTTACAAAAGCATAGATAAATACACATAATAAGAGAAGTGTTGATGCTTTCAATCGACCTTCTCTTGTTTTTGAAATAAAGAAATTTTGGAAAATATTTAATAATATAAGAAAAATGATCAGGAGGAAATATAATATGAAATTTTTTATTGATACTGCAAATTTTGAAGAGATTAAAGAGGCACATGCATGGGGTATTTTATCAGGAGTCACAACAAACCCATCACTAGTGGCTAAAGAAGAAAATGTTTCTTTCCATGATCGTCTTCGTGAAATCGCAGAGCTTGTCGATGGCTCCGTAAGTGGAGAAGTTATTGCACTAGATGCAGAAGGAATGATTAAGGAAGGTTTGGAATTAGCTGCTATTGCTCCTAACATTACAGTGAAACTTCCAATGACACCAGCGGGATTAGAAGCTTGTCGTTTCTTTGCAAACAAAGGAATTAAAACAAACGTAACATTAATTTTTAGTGCAAACCAAGCATTAATGGCTGCGCGTGCAGGTGCTACATATGTATCACCATTTATCGGCCGTTTAGATGACATTGGTCAAAATGGTGTAGAGCTAATTGAAACAATTGCTGACATTTTTACAATTCATAATATTGATACACAAATTATCGCTGCCTCTGTTCGTCACCCTCAGCACGTTACGGCTGCAGCTTTAGCTGGCGCGCATATTTCAACAACTCCATTTAAAGTTTTAAAACAACTTTTCCACCATCCATTAACGGAAAAAGGAATTGAAGGATTTTTAGCGGATTGGAATAAGAGAAAAGGCGAATAATAAGAATATACAGTGAGCCAATTGCAAAAAATACTACTTTCCAATCATGAGGGAGAACGCAAAATGGATGTTTATAAAATTACTGGCGAAAATCGTCTACAAGGTACAATTAAAGTTAGTGGTGCAAAAAATAGTGCAGTCGCCTTAATTCCTGCATCAATTTTGGCGAACTCTCCAGTGACAATTGGAGGGATACCAGAAATTTCAGATGCATGGACGTTAAAGGCTTTATTAGAGGAAATTGGTGGGGAAGTATCGTTTGAGGATGGGAAGATGACAATCGATCCAACAGATATGATTGCCTTACCATTACCGAACGGCAATGTCAAAAAGTTACGCGCTTCCTATTATTTAATGGGGGCAATGCTAGGACGTTTCAAGAAAGCGGTCATTGGTTTACCAGGTGGCTGTTTCTTGGGTCCCCGACCAATTGATCAGCATATAAAGGGCTTTGAAGCATTAGGCGCTAAAATTACGAATGAGCATGGCGCGATTTATTTACGTGCAGATGAATTAATTGGGGCGAAAATTTATTTAGATGTCGCAAGTGTCGGTGCAACAATTAACATAATGTTAGCTGCTGTCCTCGCGAAGGGCCGTACAGTTATCGAAAATGCAGCGAAGGAACCTGAAATTATTGATGTAGCTACACTTCTAACAAATATGGGGGCCAATATTAAAGGGGCAGGTACAAGTGTCATCCGTATTGAAGGGGTAGAAGAACTACATGGTACAGAGCATACGATTATACCGGATCGCATTGAAGCTGCGACATTTATGATAATGGCTGCAGCAGTAGGTGATGGAATTACAATTGATAATGTAATTCCACTGCATTTAGAAGCAATTATAGCGAAGCTTCGTGAAATGGGTGTGAAGATTGAAATTGGTGAAGAAAGTATTTATGTACCAAAAACAGACTTCTCCACTTTGCAAGCTGTTGATGTAAAAACATTGGTGTATCCTGGTTTCCCAACCGATATTCAGCAACCACTTGCTGTGTTAATGTCACAGGCATTCGGTTCCTCAAAAGTAACAGATACTATTTATACAGCTCGATTTAAACATATTGATGAGCTTCGTCGTATGAATGCTGATGCTCGTGTAGAAGGCAACACGGCTATTATTAAAGGGCCAAGCAGACTACATGGCTCAACAGTAACAGCTACGGATCTACGCGCAGGTGCAGCATTAGTTTTAGCCGGTCTTCTAGCTGAAGGCGAAACGGAAGTACAAGATATTTATCATATCGAACGTGGCTATAGCTCACTTATTGAGAAATTACGTGATTTAGGCGCTGATATTCGACGTGAAACAATCCTGGCACGCGTAGCTGAGACAAAGGAATAATGAGAGCTAAAAGTTTTCACTCAATTATGTTACAATAGAGGTAATTTGAATGTTTCGGTATGAAAAATGACCGATAACGGGAGGCAAAGCAACAATGGAACGTAGTTTATCGATGGAAGTAGTACGAGTAACAGAAGCAGCAGCAATTGCATCCGGGAAATGGATGGGACGCGGTTTAAAAATTGAGGCAGATGATGCAGCAACAACAGCGATGCGCAAAATGTTCGATACAATTCCAATGCATGCTACAGTAGTAATTGGTGAAGGCGAAATGGATGAAGCACCAATGCTTTATATTGGTGAAGAACTTGGCTTACGTAGTGGTGGTCCAAAAGTAGATATTGCTGTGGATCCATTAGAAGGTACAAATATTGTAGCAAAAGGTACGAATGGTGCAATGACAGTCCTTGCAATTGCAGATAAAGGTAATCTATTAAATGCACCAGATATGTACATGGAGAAAATTGCTGTAGGGCCAGAAGCAGCTGGTAAAGTAGATATCAATGCTTCTGTTACTTATAACTTATTACAAGTAGCAAAAGCAAAAAATAAAGATATTTCAGATGTAGTTGCTACTTTATTAGATCGTCCACGTCACCAAGCAATTGTTGATGAAATTCGCGAAGCTGGTGCACGTATTAAGTTTATCCAAGATGGCGATGTTGGTGCAGCGATTAATACTGCCTTTGATGAAACAGGTATTGATATTATGTTTGGAACAGGTGGCGCACCAGAGGGTGTTATTTCGGCTGTAGCCTTAAAATGCCTAGGTGGGGACTTCCAAGCAAAGTTAGTACCAGAAGATGAAGAGCAATTAGAACGCTGCCATAAAATGGGTGTAGATGTTGATAAAGTTCTTTATTTAGATGATCTAGTAAAAGGTGACGATGCTATTTTTGCAGCAACAGCTGTGACAGATTGTGAGCTTTTAAAGGGTGTTCAATATAAAGGTGCTTACGCTTTAACACACTCAGTAGTTATGCGTGCTAAGTCTGGTACAGTTCGCTTTGTAGAAGGCCGTCACGCACTTGAGAAAAAACCTAGATATTAATGATATTTTCTTCTAAAATATACCTAGTACATCTATTGTGCTAGGTACCTTCTTCTTTAAATAAACCATCCCGTAGTTTGTAAGGCAATGTTTCATCATATGGTGGACTATGTATTTGTTATTGACCTACTGAGGTAACCGTATAGTGGGAACAGAGCCATTCGTTCGTAAAAAATCTTCGATGATAACCCCAATAATTGTATTATATTTTGAAAAAGACTGGAGTTGTGCATATGTCTGCATTGACAATCGCTCAATTAGAAAACATGACGTTAAAAGAGCTTTACGCTCTTGCACGCCAATATAAAATTTCATATTATAGCAAGCTAACGAAAAAAGAATTAATATTTGCTATTTTGAAAACGCGTTCAGAGCAAGAAGGCTATTTCTTTATGGAAGGTGTACTTGAAATTGTTTCGCAAGAGGGCTTTGGCTTCCTTCGACCAATAAACTACTCTCCAAGTAAAGAAGATATTTATATTTCTGCATCTCAAATTCGTCGCTTTGATCTTCGTAATGGGGACAAGGTATCTGGGAAGGTGCGACCACCTAAGGAAAATGAACGTTATTACGGCTTATTACAAGTTGATGCCGTCAATGGCGAGGATCCTGAAGTTGCAAAGGAACGTGTGCATTTCCCTGCATTAACTCCACTATATCCAGACAGACAAATTAAACTGGAGACAACTCAGCGTAATTTATCAACACGTATTATGGATTTAGTGGCACCTGTAGGTTTTGGTCAGCGTGGATTAATCGTTGCACCGCCGAAAGCGGGGAAAACATCTTTATTAAAAGAAATTGCAAACGCTATTACAACAAATCATCCAGAAGCAGAGCTAATTGTCTTACTGATAGATGAACGTCCTGAGGAAGTAACAGATATTGAGCGATCTGTAAATGCAGATGTTGTTAGCTCAACGTTTGATGAAGTTCCAGAAAATCATGTCAAAGTGGCAGAAATCGTTTTAGAGCGTGCACGCCGTTTAGTGGAACATAAACGTGATGTCATTATTTTAATGGATTCTATCACACGTTTGGCGCGTGCATTTAACCTTGTCATTCCTCCAAGTGGACGCACGCTTTCAGGGGGGATCGATCCAGCTGCCTTCCATAGACCTAAACGCTTCTTTGGATCGGCTCGAAATATTGAAGAAGGCGGTAGCTTAACGATATTAGCGACTGCTTTAGTAGATACTGGTTCACGTATGGACGAGGTTATTTACGAAGAATTTAAGGGGACAGGTAATTTAGAGCTTCATTTAGATCGCCAGTTGGCAGAGCGCCGAATTTTCCCTGCGCTTGATATTCGCCGTTCAGGTACACGTAAGGAAGAGTTATTGCTTGAGCCCGAACAACTTGAAAAACTATGGGCGATTCGTAAAACATTTTCAGATGCGCCTGATTTTGCGGAACGCTTCCTGAAAAAACTTCGTACAACAAAATCGAACGAAGAATTTTTTGAAAAACTGAACGAAGATATGAAAAAAGCAACTAAAGGTAAAGGTTTATTATAGAACAGCCATCACCATTGACAAATAATTGTCAATGGTGATTTTTTTGTATATGTTTAAATGAATAAATGTTTATTGAAATTGATAATCATTATCAATATAATGAAGTTAATAAATATCTTTTTGAAGGAGATTCGGATGAACTATGATGCCTACATGCTACTTTGGCAAAATGCCTATGTTCAAATGAAGCATATTAATTACGTAAATAAATCAAAAGTTCAAATTTCAAAGATAGTAACTAATAGTTCGTTCCTTATCATAACAGCAGGAGAGGCGCAAATTATCATTGATGAACAGCCTTATTATGTACAGCGTTTCAGTATTTTTCACATTGGTAAATCTCAAAGTTTACAAATTAACGCACAGCATAGTGTTAGCTACTTCCTCATACGTTACGAAGGAGATGTCATCTATAAGGATGCCTTTATGCAGCATTTACAGATGCAATATCAACCTTTTCAAATAAATTTCTCTTGTGTGCCTGCTAATCCAATAGCCATTCACAACATACTTCAAGATATGTATAGCAAATGGATGTCGGGCTCAATTCAAGATCATTTTTCAGTTAAAGCCTCTTTGTATGAATTTGTTTATCGTGTGTTTCAAGAATTAGCAGATGGGCAGGGGAACCCGCATGAAATGGATAAGGCAGAAGTAGCACGGCTATATATTCATCAGCATCTTCATCAACCATTATCTATACAAACATTGGCAGATACGCTTCATATTAGTACACGTCATTTATTACGAATTTTTAAAGCACGCTATGGGGTAGGACCACAAATTTATTTACAGCAATTAAGAATTGAGCAGGCACAACAATATTTGTTGGAAAATCAATTTGGTATAAAGGAAATTGCTATTTCACTTGGCTATGAAGATGAATACTATTTTAGTCGTGCCTTTAAAAAGGCTACAAATATGGCACCAAGTAATTTTAGGCTGAAATATACATCTTATATGTCCGAAATGGCCATTACAAATGAGAATCATTTTCAATACAATGAGAATCAGCTCGCGCAAGCAAACCGATTTGAGAACGGAGAAAATGAAATCATGATGCAAAAGGTGATTCAACATATAAGACTGCCTTTTTTTCTGAGCCTGTTTGTTTTATTAACTGCATGTAATGAAGAATCGGTCTCATCAAAGGTAGAGGAACAAACTACTCCAGATACTATAGAGACAAGAATGGTGACAGATGACAGTGGCCGTGAAGTAGAAATTCCAGTGAGAGCAAAAAGAGTTATCACAGACTGGTATCTTGGCCAAATTTTAGCGTTAGATGTTGTACCAGTAGGAGGGGTAACAGCTAACCTCGATTATGCTACGTTTTTAAAACAACACTACAAGGATGGGGAAATTACGAATATTGGTACTGATGGGAAGGTATCATTGGAAAAAATTCTAGAGCTAAAGCCAGATTTAATCATTACATGGAATCCAGAAGATGTAGGGAAATATGAGAAAATTGCACCTACAATTGTCTTTGCTGAAGATGCTCATTCATCAGCAATAGAGGAAATTAAGGCGATGGGAAGTTATTTAGGAAGACAAAAAGAAGCTGAAACATTTGTTAATGAGTTTGAAGATCGGATAGCTACAGCTAAGGAAAAAATAAATGATGTGGTTCCAGACGGAGCAACATTTACTATTTATGAAATGTTTGAAAAAAATGCAACGATTGTTGGAAATTCAAGCGTATCGGGTGGTAGAGCAATCTATCAAATTTTGGGTCTGAAGCCTCAAGAAAAAGTGCAGGAGTTATATGATGCAAAAGAGGCGAGTGGCGGACGTTATGAGATTTCCTACGAGGTAGTAAGTGATTTTGTAGCTGATTATAACTTCATGATTAACTTCTTTAACAAAGATGGGAAGTTGCCAGGGACTTGGACAAACTTAGATGTCGTAAAAAATAATCAAATTATAGAGCTTCCATCTGAATATTATTTTGCCTCTGATCCACTTTCGGGTCTCCATCAAGCTGAAGAGCTGGCTGACAAAATAGTAGAGTTTACGAAGACTCAACAAAAATACATTAGTAGATATGAAGATTGATATTGCAATAGGAGGCTACAACCATGTTATTACAGCGATTTTTCTCATATTACAAACCATATAAACGCTTATTTATTTTAGATTTTAGCTGCGCCATTTTAGTAGCATTAATCGAATTAGCGTTTCCACTTGTTTTAAATAAAGTAATTGATGATATTTTGCCAGATGGCGAACTAAAGTGGATTATTATGGCGAGTTTATTGTTATTTGTCTTATATATTTTTAACTCCATTCTCCATTTCATCGTGTCGTATTGGGGACATATGCTAGGGATTAATATTGAAACGGATATGAGAAAGGAATCCTTTAGCCATGTACAAAAACTTTCTTTTAGATATTTTGATAATAATAAAACGGGACATCTTGTTTCCCGATTAACGAACGATTTAATGGATATCGGTGAGCTTGCCCACCACGGTCCTGAAGATATTTTTATTGCAGCAATGACCATTATAGGGACATTTGGTGTGATGTTCTACATAAATCCAACCTTTACAATTCTTATTTTCCTACTTGTGCCGATCATCCTAGTTCTGACGATTATTTTCGGAAAATTAATGTCAAAAGCATTTCGTCAAATGTTTGGAGATATTGCTGATTTTAATGCTCGCGTTGAAAACAATGTCAGCGGTATTCGTGTTGTACAGGCATTTACAAATGAGGATCATGAAATTAAACGCTTTAAGGTAAACAATGAAAGATTCCGAATGACTAAATTGTTCTCTTATAAGGTCATGGCTTGGAATGAAGCCATTTCAGGTATTCTAACAAAGGTATTGTCATTATTTACATTATTTGTTGGAGCTTATTTTGTGTTAAATGGCGATCTATCTAATGGAGACTTTATCGCATTTATTTTACTTTCAGGGATTCTGCTTGGCCCTATTAATAAAATCAACATGTTTATAGAAAGCTATCCAAAAGGTATGGCAGGATTTAGACGCTATATTGAATTTCTTGAGACAGAGCCTGAGATAGCGGATCGACCAGAAGCGAAAGATATCGATGAAATTGATGGCGAAATCACATTCACGGATGTATCGTTTGGCTACTCAGATGCGAATCGTGCTTTACATCACATTAATTTACAGGTTCGCCCTGGTGAAACAGTTGCACTAGTAGGTCCATCAGGAGCAGGAAAATCTACAATTTGCAGTTTGCTGCCACGTTTTTATGATGTCAATGAAGGCTCCATTAAAATTGATGGTGTGGATATAAGGGATTACAAATTGCAATCATTGCGGGGTCATATTGGGATTGTTCAACAAGATGTCTTTTTATTTGATGGCACTATTCGTGATAATATCGCTTACGGCAATCTGAATGCTAGTGAAGAAGATATTTGGTACGCAGCTCAGCGTGCACAGCTGACCGATGTCATTAAAGCACTCCCAGAGGGAATGGATACATTAATTGGTGAGCGAGGTGTGAAGTTATCAGGAGGTCAAAAACAAAGACTATCCATCGCACGGATTTTCCTGAAAAACCCAAAAATTTTAATACTTGATGAAGCAACATCGGCATTGGACACTGAAACGGAACAAGCTATTCAACAAGCATTAAACGAGCTTTCTATTGGTCGTACGACGTTAGTAATTGCCCATCGATTAGCAACAATTAAGGATGCAGATAGAATTGTTGTTGTATCGAAAAAAGGCATTATTGAAGAAGGAACACATGAGCAATTAATGGAACGAAAACATGCTTATTATGGGTTGTATACAGCTCAATTTGGTCTACAAATATAAGGTTGGTTCAAAGCACTCTCAAAAATGAAAGGAAGTTAATTATGTCAGTACTAGAAATAGATCGTGTGGCGATTGGTTATTCCTCGACGCTCATAGTCAATGATTTAAGCGTGGAAATTCCAAAAGGGCAGATTTCCACAATTATCGGTCCAAATGGTTGTGGGAAATCTACTTTATTAAAGGCAGTAGCCCGTGTACTTCAGACTCAAAATGGGGCGGTTTATTTAGATGGTAAAGCAATTCACCAATTGAAGACCAAGGAAGTAGCCAAAAGAATGGCTATTTTACCCCAAACGGCAACAGCTCCAGGAGGCTTAACTGTTTTTGAGCTAGTATCATATGGTCGCTTTCCTCACCAAGTGGGGTTTGGTACATTGCGCAAGGAAGACTATGAGTATATCCATTGGGCTATTGATGTGACGGGATTAAGGGAATTTAGTGATCGACCAATTGAAGCATTGTCAGGTGGCCAACGTCAAAGGGTTTGGATTGCCATGGCATTAGCACAAGGCACTGATATTCTAGTACTGGATGAACCAACCACATATTTAGATTTAGCCCATCAGCTAGATATTTTATTGCTTTTACAAAAGTTAAATAAAGAAGAAGGTCGAACAATAATCATGGTATTACATGATTTGAATCATGCATCACGCTTCTCCCACTTTATCATGGCCATGAGAGACGGGAATTTAATAGTGGATGGAAGTCCAGAAGAAGTGATGACAAAGGAAAATTTACAAAGAGTGTTCAATATTGATGCTGAAATGGCTGTTTGTCCATATAGTAAAAATCCAATCTGCCTATCCTATCAGCTATACGATATGAAGAAATAAAATCTAGTCTGTATGTTTATTGGGAAGTTTATAAGGAGGAAATAAAATGACTACGTCGACAGGAGTAGGAGAGCTCAACGATTTAGAGGAGCTACAGAAACGATCTCATCCGATCCGTGGAGTAGTAGCTTTAATTGTAGGAGTAATTGGATTAATTTTAGCTATTGGCTTATCGATCTCTTTTGGTGCAGCAGATATTTCACTGGGTACTGTTTGGACAGCAGTTACCCATTTTTCACCAGAATTAACTACACATCAAATTATTCATGATATCCGCTTACCGCGAGTACTCGGGGCAGCTCTAGTAGGAGCAAGCTTTGCAGTAGCGGGGGCGATTATGCAAGGTATGACACGTAACCCATTAGCAGATTCAGGATTGTTGGGCTTGAACTCGGGAGCCGCATTTATGTTGGCAGTGTGCTTTGCCTTTTTCCCTGGTATGCCTTATATGTTTTTAATTTTATGGTCCTTTATTGGAGCAGGTCTTGGGGTAGCCATTGTTTATGGTATTGGGTCGCTGTCTAAAGGTGGTTTAACACCTATGCGACTTGTTTTGGCTGGTGCGGCTGTTAGTGCATTGCTTGGAGCGCTAGGAGAAGGGATTGCTCTTTATTACCGTATTGGTCAAGACCTTGCCTTTTGGTATGCGGGCGGTGTTTCGGGAACAAAATGGAGCCATCTACAAATATTATCACCTTGGATACTTATTGCGATGATAGGAGCTCTTATTTTATCACGTTCAATCACTGTACTGAGCTTAGGGGAGGAAATTGCTGTTGGGCTCGGACAACGTACGGGTGTTGTAAAAGTATGGGGAATGATCATTGTGTTAATTTTAGCGGGTGCGGCAGTTTCTGTTGTAGGAGCAGTTGGTTTTGTAGGCTTAATAATTCCCCATTTAACGAGATACATAGTTGGTCATGATTATCGCTGGATTATCGTTTGTTCGTTAGTATATGGAGCGTTGCTCGTGGTGTTAGCTGATTTAGTAGCACGCATTATCAATCCTCCTTATGAAACGCCGATTGGTGCTTTAATTGCCTTTATTGGTGTTCCTTTCTTCCTGTATTTAGCACGTAAAGGAGGGAAAGAGCTATGAGTAACAGCTATTTAACGCCAAGTCAGCAGAAGACAAAAAAGAAAAATTTTATCATTATTGCTACATTGCTTGTGTTAATCTTCATTACCTTTGTGATTAGTATGAATACTGGGGTGATTAAGCTAACACCAATGGAGGTTTTTAAGACTCTTTTTGGACAAGGAGATGCACAGCAACAATTAATCCTATTTGAATTTAGGCTTCCACGAATCGTGATAGCTGTATTAGTGGGAATGGGTTTAGCTATTTCAGGTGCTATTTTACAAGGTGTTTCTAAAAATGCTTTAGCAGACCCAGGTATTTTAGGGATTAATGCGGGTGCTGGTCTTGCAGTTATGCTGTATATTTCATTTTTTCCAACAACGAAGGCGGCACCTGTCTATTTACTGCCAGTACTTGCCTTTATAGGAGCAGGCTTAACGGCAATTCTGATTTATTCACTTTCTTATAAACGACATGAAGGTATTACACCCATGCGTTTAATTTTAACAGGGGTAGCTGTAGCAGCAGGTATTAGCTCAGCAATGATTGTGCTAACACTACGCCTATCACCTGAAAATTATCAGTTTGTGGCAACATGGCTGGCAGGGAGCATATGGGGTTCAAATTGGAGATTTGTTCTTTCATTATTACCATGGTTAGTGATCTTGTTACCATTTGTTTATGCGAAATCTCGGGTATTAAACATTTTGAATTTAGGCGAATTAACAGCTGTCGGATTAGGGGCCTCGATTGAAAAAGAGCGGCGTTGGTTATTAGCCGCAGCAGTTGGCTTAGCAGGCGCTAGTGTTTCTGTAAGTGGTGGCATTGGCTTCGTAGGGCTCATCGCTCCACATTTAGCTCGCCAACTGGTTGGGGCAAAGCATCAATTTTTACTTCCTGCGGCGGCATTATTAGGGGGTTTTCTCGTATTAATGGCTGATACGATTGGTCGTTCTATACTCGAGCCTTCAGAAATTCCAGCGGGGATCGTCGTTGCCGTTATAGGCGCTCCTTATTTCTTGTATTTATTAGCACGATTAAAGGAATAAATAGTGAAAGTATTTTTGTGAACAATAAAGGTGGGGTAGCCGAGTACCTATCATAATTCTCGGAATTAGCATGAAGGGGATGGAATCTAATAATGGTGAAAGAACTATATGATGTAACGATTGTTGGCGGTGGTCCAGCAGGTCTCTATACAGCCTTTTATAGTGGCATGCGAGATTTAAAAACGAAAATTATCGAGTATAGCTCTCAGCTCGGTGGTCGTATGTTAATTTATCCTGAAAAAATGATTTGGGACGTTGGTGGAGTTACACCTATTTTAGGCGGACAGCTTATCAACCAGCTTGTTGAACAAGCTCAAACTTTTGATCCGACAATTGTTTTAAATCAAAAGATAGAAGGATTAGAAAAACAACCAGATGGAACATTTATATTAACTTCCTCGACGGGTGAAAAGCATTATTCTAAAACAGTGATTTTGGCAGTGGGTTATGGAGTTCTAACGATGCAAAAGCTTGAAATAGAAGGAGCAGATCGCTATGAAGTAACTAATTTACACTACACTGTACAGGAATTAGAGATTTTCCGGGATAAACATGTTTTAATTTCAGGCGGTGGTAATTCAGCCGTCGATTGGGCGAATGAGTTAGAGCCAATTGCAGCGAGTGTTACGATCGTTCATCGTCGAGAGGACTTCGGGGGTCATGAAAAGAACGTTTTACGGATGAAGGAATCCTCCGTATGTGTAAAAACGCCATATGAAGTAGTGCAATTACATAGTGATGGAGATTTAATCCAGTCTGTATCGATTATGAATAAAGAGACGGAAGAGATAGAGCGAGTTGAAGTAGATGCCGTTATTGTGAACCATGGCTTAAAATGTGATTATGGTGCACTAGAAGAATGGGGATTACATATAGAAGATGGCGTAGCACTCGTCAATGAAAAGAGAGAAACTAATATAGAAGGAATCTATGGGGCGGGTGATTTTATTGATCATCCAAGTAAAGTTAGGCTAATAGCAGGTGCCTTTACAGATGGCGTATTAGCGTTAAATAGTGCAAAACTATTAATAGAACCTGATGCACCAAAAGTTGCTTATGTTTCTTCCCATAATATCCGTTTCAAAGAGCGAAATGAAAAAATAGGGTTACAAGATAATGATTATCGTGAGGTTCGTGGATAAAAACTATTGAAATCTTTCTTTTGATATTTTTTTCTTGAAAATAATAAAACGCCTATGCTATACTTCATAAGTATGCAACGTGTACATATATAGCTGATGGTTTCACTCATATTCGGGCTATGTAAGGTACAGTTCGATAATACTCTGTTCCAGATGGTTCAGGGCGAGAGGAGAAAACGAATATGAAACAAGGAATTCATCCAGACTACAAAGAAGCAACAGTAACTTGCTCTTGTGGGAACACTTTCAAAACTGGTTCAGTAAAAGAAAACATCGTTGTCGAGTTCTGCAACGAATGTCACCCATTCTATACTGGCCGTCAAAAATTCGCGTCTGCTGATGGTCGCGTGGATCGTTTCAACAAAAAATACGGTCTTAAAAACTAATGTTAGTTTAATACCTGCCAAGCATGTGCTTGGCAGGTATTTTTTTCAGTAAATATGACACGTTGATGCAAGTCTTTTCAAAATACAGATCGACCAAAAGAAAGGGAGAAGACAGTATGGCGCAGCTATATTTTAAACATGGTGCAATGAATAGTGGAAAATCAATAGAGATTTTAAAAGTTGCCCATAATTATGAAGAACAACAGAAACCTGTAATGATGTTTACATCAGGATTAGATACACGTGATGAGGTTGGTTTTGTTTCCAGTCGAGTAGGTCTAAGACAGCAAGCCATCCCTGTTTATGAAGATACAAATATTTTTGAACTTGTGCGAAACAATTCGGTTAAACCATATTGTGTACTTGTGGATGAAGTTCAATTTTTAAAAAAAGCGCATGTTTTACAACTAGCTAACATTGTGGATGAATTAGATATTCCAGTCATGGGCTTTGGCTTAAAAAATGATTTTCAAAATGAACTGTTTGAAGGCAGCCAATACATGCTTACATATGCAGATAAAATTGAAGAAATGAAAACCATTTGTTGGTTCTGCCATAAAAAAGCAACGATGAATTTACGAGTAGATGGAAATGGACAGCCTGTATATACAGGAGATCAAATTCAAATTGGTGGAAATGATTCCTATTATCCAGTATGCCGAAAATGTCATGCTCATCCTTCGCTATAATGGAAGGTCACAGTATGAAGCACTAAGAAAAAGTGGCATATATGCGAAAAGTTTTTTATACTAAGTAGTGGACATACACATTGTAAATAACCATTATGCTTTAGCATAATTTTAATGGAGAGCTCTTGGTAAATAGGAGCAATTTAAGAAACTAAATAGAGGTGAAATCCATGTTTGATCGATTACAGGCAGTGGAGGATCGCTATGAAAGGCTGACAGAGCTTTTAAGCGACCCGGATATTGTTAATGATAGTAAGAAATTACGTGAATATTCGAAGGAACAATCAGATATCCAAGAAACTGTGGATTCGTATCGTGAATATAAAAATGTCAAAGAGCAATTAGTAGATACACGTGAAATGTTAGATAGCGAAAAAGATCCTGATATGCATGAAATGGTAAAGGAAGAATTTAACCTATTAAAAGCACAGCAGGAAGAACTTGAGGAACGTTTACGTATTTTATTAATTCCCAAAGATCCTAATGATAATAAGAACGTTATTATGGAAATTCGTGGAGCCGCTGGTGGAGACGAGGCAAATATTTTTGCTGGTGATTTATTCCGCATGTATTCTCGTTATGCAGAAACACAGGGCTGGAAAATTGATATTATGGAAGCCACTCCAAACCCAATGGGCGGCTATAAAGAAGTGATCTTTATGATTAACGGACAAGGTGCTTATTCAAAGTTCAAATTTGAAAATGGTGCACACCGTGTACAACGTGTACCAGCTACCGAATCACAAGGACGTATCCATACATCAACAGCAACAGTAGCATGTTTACCTGAGGTAGAGGAAGTAGATGTTGAAATTCATGAAAAAGATATTCGTGTAGACACATTTGCATCTTCTGGTGCGGGTGGTCAATCGGTAAATACAACGATGTCTGCGGTTCGTATGACCCATTTACCAACAGGTGTTGTAGTTTCCATGCAGGATGAGCGTTCTCAAATTAAAAACCGTGAAAAGGCAATGAAAATTTTACGCGCTCGTGTAGCAGATATGTATATGCAAGAAGCGCAAAAAGAAATCGATGCCACACGTAAGTCAGCTGTGGGTTCTGGTGATCGCTCAGAGCGAATTCGCACATACAATTATCCACAAAACCGTGTAACAGACCACCGTATTGGGTTAACGATTCAAAAGCTAGATCAAATCGTCGAAGGTAGATTGGACGAAATTATCGATACGCTTATTTTAGAAGAACAAGCATCGAAGTTAGAGCGTTTAAATGATGACTTATAAAAATGTGATGGAGGCCCTTGAGTGGGCTTCTTCTTTTTTAGTGGATAATGGTCGGGAGCAAACTGCGGCACGTATTGTTATGCAGCATATACTTGGTACAAGTTATTCAGAGGTTATGCTACATTTACAGGATAAATTAACAGAAGAACAGCAAGTAAAATTTAAAGCTCTTATAGAAGAACATGTCAATGGTCGCCCAGTTCAGTATTGTGTGGGAAGTGAGGAGTTTTATGGTCGTTCATTTATCGTCAATGAATCAGTTTTAATTCCTCGACCGGAAACGGAAGAACTAATTCTTGGCACTATTAATCGTATGACTAAACTATTTCAACATCAAGCATTGAAGGTAGCTGATATAGGTACGGGTAGTGGGGCTATTGCCATTTCAATGAAGCTGGAATGTCCTGCGTTAACGGTCGTAGGAACTGATTTATCCGAGGATGCATTAGCGACAGCACAAAAAAATGCACAGAGATTAGAGGCCGATATTGATTTTAGGTCGGGAGATTTAACTGCTCCGCTCGCGGGTGAAAAATTTGATATTATTTTATCGAATCCTCCATATATCGCGTTTGATGAGGCTGAGGCTATGTCAGATGTTGTACTAAAGCATGAGCCCCATAGCGCACTATTTGCGGAGGAAGATGGTCTTATTTTATATCGACAATTAGCAGAGCAATTGCCAATGTATATGAATAGACCTGCATTAATTGGATTAGAAATCGGTTATACACAAGGTGAAAAAGTAGCAAAATTCTTTCAAGATAGTTTTCCACAGGCTACGATTTCGATAGAAAAAGATATTAATGGGAAACCGCGAATGATTTTTTGTGAGATTCATGTATAAAGTGTCTTCATCTTGCCAACAATGTTGAGCAAGGAGGGATTTATATGTTAAATGAATACAAGTTTATTAGATTACCTAAACAAAATATTTTTCTAGCGTTTGCTAGATTAGTAGTAGTGGCCATTGCCTTACAGCTATGTGTGTTATATATTCCATCATTAGTAGGTTTTGCAAAAGAGGCTACTAATCAAGAACAAGAAAACGATTTTAGAATTCGTGTAATTGCTAACAGCAATACAGCACAAGATCAATATGAGAAAGAGCAGCTTGTGGAAGAATTAAAGCCCTATTTTATGCAAGTAGTAACTGCAGGAGTTGCGGGGAATGAGCAAACTCAAACATTAAAGCAACAAATTGAAACAGAATTAAGCGAAAACTATCCACAGATTGATACACAGGTAGTGGTTGGGGATAACTTATTTCCGCCTAAAAGACAGGGAGCGGTATTATATCCACAAAATGTGTATCACTCCATTGTAGTTAAAATTGGTGATGCGCGTGGCGATAACTGGTGGTGCAGTATATTCCCATCCATTTGCGAGCCTGAAAAAGAAGAAGTAAAAGCAGAAGAGCCAGAAGAGGAAGAGCAAGTAACATTCTTTATTTGGGAATGGGTGAAAGGGCTTTTTGCATGAATTGTTCACAAATTCAGATAACTTATGCACATTTTTTAAGAAGTTATAAACAATATGTGGATAATTCAGTAAGAATCAATAAGTGAAGGTAGGTTTTAATCATGGAAACCGTTTGCAAGGTTGTGGACAGTAATGTGAATAGTCAAATTAATTATACACAAGCTGTGGATATCTTAAATGCGGGAGAGGTAGTAGCATTTCCGACAGAAACGGTTTATGGGCTAGGAGCTGTTGCAACAAATGATGTGGCAGTGAAGAAGATATTTGAAGCGAAGGGCCGCCCTTCAGATAACCCTTTAATTGTTCATGTTGGTACAAAAGAGGAAGTAACGAATTATATAGAACATATTTCTGAAATTGCCAAGCAATGCATGGATTTATTTTGGCCAGGACCGTTAACGCTTGTGATGCCTGCTAAACCAAATGTGCTGGCTCAAAGTGTAACGGCTGGATTATCGACTGTGGGTATTCGGATGCCAGATCATCCAGTAGCACTTGCCTTATTACAGCAGCTTCAAAAACCGCTTGCTGCGCCAAGTGCTAATCGTAGTGGTAAGCCGAGTCCAACGGAAGCTATCCATGTTTTAGATGATTTGGGAGGGTACATACCTTATATTTTAGATGGAGGTTCCACAGGTATTGGGCTAGAGTCCACTGTATTAGATGTGACACATGAGCCTCCAGTAATTTTACGTCCAGGTGGCATTACGAAGGAGATGCTTGAAGCTAAAATTGGTCCGGTTATTCAACCAACTAAAATAGAGCAGAAACTAGAAGAGACTCCAAAGGCTCCGGGCATGAAATATACACATTATGCACCAAATGCACCGGTATATTTAATTAATTGTCATGATGGGGAAGTAAGCGAAGCTGTTCAACAATTACAGCAGCAAGGACATGCTGTAGCACTTCTTGCACCTGAAAATTTACAACATAGTAAAGCTGATTTTTACTTTTCAGTAGGTGCAGAGGGAAGTAAAGAAGAAATGGGTGCTTCATTATACCATGCACTTAGAGCCTGTGATAAAACAACAGCTACCGTTATTTTAGCTACGACGACTTCGACGGAAGGCGTAGGGGCAGCTATTATGAATAGACTTGAAAAGGCCTCTGGTGGCAAATGGTATTCATTGTAAATAAAGTTGAGTGACAAAAGACATTGAAAATTCACATGTCTTTTGTCTTTTTTTATGTGCATGGATCATATTTATAAAAAGGAAAATCTTATGTGGACAAATATGATAATAATGTATTTTCGAGCATAAAATGATAAAATATTAGGGAGAGAAGGAGTGCATTCTTGCAGGGAATTCTTGCAGGTATATTAACGTCTGTTGATGTTATTGGTCTATATGTATTGCTGCCGAATGTTAGATATCGCTTATTTTTATCATTATGGACGGCTGCGTTGCATATGATTTTTCCTTTATTGGGATTTGAATTAGGAAACTATTTAGTTCGTTTTCTATTAGAATGGGGACAATGGATATCGAGTATTTTGTTATTTTGCATTGGCGTGCATTTACTATTATTCTCTCATCGGGATGAAAAAGTTACAATTTCCCCCGTACTTTTAGCCGTGACTGCAAGCCTAGATACCTTTTCAGTTAGTGTTTCTTTTGGTATGCTAAACTTAGAAAAAACAATTTTTATTATGAGTGCAGGCTTGAGTGCCTTGATATGCGCCTATGGGTCATTAGTCATTGCACGTAGGAGCCAAGTCTTTTTTGGGAATAAAATTCAAATCGTTGCTGGCATTATTTTTATTATCATAAGTATCCTAGCTATTCGGCAATAATTCATATAAAAATGGAGAGTGATAAGTGTGAAAATATTATTTGTTTGTACAGGCAATACTTGTCGCAGTCCAATGGCAGAAGTCATATTAAAACATAAACAAATAGACAATTTAGAAGTACGTTCTGCAGGTATTTATGCTATGCCTAATGCCCAAATGTCAGCACATGCGCAACAAGTGTTAAATGATGCCGGAATGTCTCATCAGCATTCTGCAACACAATTATCCATGGTAGAAATAGACTGGGCAGATTTAGTCCTAACGATGACTACCGCTCACAAAGACACTGTTATTTCAAGTTTCCCAGGAACTGATCATAAAGTATTTACATTGAAAGAGTATACGAATGAAGGCAGCCTGGAGAATGTAGTCGATCCTTACGGTGGTAATAGAGCAATATACGAAGCAACATTTGCGGAATTACATGAATTGGTTGATCAATTAATACAAAAACTACAATAGAATTGAGGAGCCCTATGAAAAAACAATTTGGTTTACGACTTAAATTGGTGTTATTTGTGAGCGTGCTAGCATTAATTACTTACAGTATCAGTTTTATATTTATTGAATATTTACAACCGACCTTCTTCCCGAGTATTAATGGAAAAGTGTTTCAAGTGGTGACTTATGCATTAGGAATCACATGGTCAGGCATATTGGCTGCCATTTTTAGCGTAATTTTAATTAAACCTTTACAACAACTTGAGCATTCCGCAACTCTAGTAGCAGAGGGGAAAATTGGACAGGATGTTCAAATGCCTAAAACAAACGATGAGATACGTTCGGTTGCAGAGGCATTCCAACAAATGGTGCTAAATTTACGTCAAATGGTCGAAAGTATCGATCAAAATTTCCAACAGACCAATCAATCGATCATTCAGCTCTCAGATGAAGCGGGAGTCGCTACTCGAAAAGCAGAAGGCATTGCGTCAACCGTTAAGCATATTTCGGCAGGAGCTGAAGCATCTGCGACAGCTGTACAAGATACCGCTGAGGCAATTGAGGATGTACGAGCTCTTGCGACAGAAGTAAATAGTAGAGCAGAAGCATCTGCATCACAATCTACAGAGATATTACATAATTTATCGACAACAACCAATGCAATCGAAACATTAGTTAATAGTATTCAGCAAATAGCTACGGGTAACAATGAGGCCTTAAAAAGCATTCATGCTTTAGAAGAAAATGCGGGTCAAGTTGAGCGCATTATAGGCTTAGTTGGTGATATTGCGGCACAAACAAATTTACTAGCTTTAAATGCATCTATTGAAGCAGCTCGTGCAGGAGAACATGGAAAAGGCTTCGCTGTAGTTGCGGAGGAAGTTCGTGGTTTAGCAGATGAAAGTGCAAAAGCTGTCCAAGGGATTACTGCTTTGATCCAGTCTATGCAGCAAAATGTTGAGGTCGTAGTTAAACAAATGAATGAACAGGTAGCCTTTGCAACGAAGGAAGCAGATCGAGTATCTGAAACAACGACAGCTGTAGAAGGTATGTCATCTAATGTACATGAAATGGCAACAGCAATTGTAGAGATATCTTCACTAATTGAACAGCAAATGCACAATATTGAGACAACTGCTCGTCAATCACAAGAAGTGGCTGCAATTGCAGAAGAAACATCAGCAGGTGCACAAGAAGTTCGTAGTGCGGCTGAAGAGCAAGCCTATGCTATTGAACAGGTAGAGCACCTAGCACAAAGTTTAAAAAAGCAATCAGAAGCTTTGCATAAAGTGATTCAACAATTTGATCGACAGGCTTAGTCCTGAAAGGCTGTTTATAAATGCGATGAAAAATCGGATTTATAGACAGTTTTTTTATTTTTGGAAGAAATAGTGATATAGTTTGTCCACTGTATATAAAATGTGAAAAAAACTTTAGTAGATAGAATATTACAACAAAAGACCGTTATCCGAATTTATTAACATGATATTCACACTATCCACAGAAAAAACAACTTAAAAGTGAATGATTTTTAGCTTGTTAACAATAAATGTTCGTCTTTTAGGAGAAATCAGCATAAAAATACAAGAAAAATCGTGTTATTCTTCAGAAAGAAGTGGTACACTAAGGTTGACTATAATTCGAAAAGAGGGAACCCAGTGAGAATAGCAATTTCTTCTGATCACGGAGGCAACAACCTACGTCGTGAGATCATGCAGCTACTAGATGAGCTTCATATTAGCTACGAAGATTTTGGTCCACAATCTGCGGATTCAGTAGACTATCCGGATTACGCAAAGCCAGTTTCTGATGGTGTAGCAAACGGAAAATTTGATAAAGGCATTTTAATTTGTGGCACGGGAATTGGTATGTCGATTGCTGCAAATAAGGTGAACGGTATTCGTTGTGCGCTAGTACATGATGTATTTAGTGCGAAGGCAACGCGATGCCATAATGACTCTAATGTTTTAGCTATGGGGGAACGTGTTATTGGCCCAGGTCTTGCACGTGAAATTGTCCAAACGTGGCTAGAAACTGAGTTTGAAGGTGGTCGTCATACACGACGCATCGAAAAAATTACTGAACTTGAGCAATAAATGATTGTTATTCCATATATGGCATTCATCAAGGCTGTCATATATGGCATGATTTTAATGGATATAGATGAAGGAGCTGAGCTTAATGGTTGTAAAACAAATACGAACGCATTTGACTCAGTTACTCAGTGAATTTGAAGAGCAGGTAACATTACGACCTCATACTATTTTTGTCGTAGGATGCTCTACATCTGAAGTGATTGGTCAGAAAATTGGCACAGCAGGCGCATTGGAGATAGGGGAAGCGATTTTTGAGCCGTTACAAGAATTTGCAATGAAACACGAGCTACATTTAGCATTTCAAGGCTGTGAGCATATTAATCGTGCTATTACAATGGAGGCATCAACAGCTGAACGGTTTGGCTACGATCCAGTGGCGGTAGTTCCAGTACGTACTGCGGGTGGCTCTATGTCCGCATATGCCTATACGCGTTTTGCTAACCCTGTGGTTGTTGAAACCATTCAGGCACATGCAGGTATTGATATTGGACAAACATTAATTGGTATGCATTTGAAAGCAGTAGCTGTCCCAGTTCGCACATCAGTGAAAATGGTGGGAGAAGCAGTGGTGACGATTGCAACAACACGTCCAAAGCTAATTGGCGGGGAACGTGCTGTATATAAATAATAGAGGATACTAGGAGGCTTTTTCTAACATGGCATATGAAAAATTAGCAGTACAAGACAAAGCAGTATTAGAAGGAATTCTTGCAGAAAAAAAACGTCAACAAGCAAATATCGAATTGATTGCATCTGAAAACTTTGTTTCAGAAGCAGTTATGGAAGCTCAAGGTTCTGTACTGACAAATAAATACGCAGAAGGTTATCCAGGTAAACGCTACTATGGTGGCTGTGAACATGTAGACGTAGTTGAAGATATTGCACGTGATCGTGTGAAAGAAATATTCGGAGCAGAATACGCAAACGTGCAACCACACTCTGGTGCGCAAGCGAATATGGCTGTATACCACACAATTTTAGAACCAGGTGACACGGTTCTTGGTATGAACCTTTCACATGGAGGTCACTTAACGCATGGATCTCCTGTAAATTTCTCGGGTATTCTTTATAATTTTGTGGAATATGGTGTAACAAAAGACACACAAGTTATCGATTATGAAGATGTGCGTCAAAAAGCATTAGAGCATAAGCCAAAACTTATTGTTGCGGGTGCTTCTGCATACCCACGTGAAATCGACTTCTCTAAATTCCGTGAAATCGCAGATGAAGTAGGTGCATACTTCATGGTGGATATGGCACATATTGCTGGTCTTGTAGCTGTTGGCGAGCATCAATCTCCAGTGCCGTATGCAGACTTTGTTACATCAACTACACATAAAACATTACGTGGACCACGTGGTGGATTAATTCTTGCTTCAAAAGAATGGGAGCAAAAATTAAACAAATCTGTATTCCCAGGAATTCAGGGTGGACCATTAATGCATGTCATTGCTGCTAAAGCTGTTGCATTTGGCGAAGTGTTACAACCAGAATTTAAAGACTATGCAAAACAAATAAAATTAAATGCAAAAGCTTTAGCTGAAGTACTTATTGAAGAGGGCGTTGAAATTGTATCTGGTGGTACAGATAACCACTTATTACTATTAAACGTTAAATCTCTTGGTCTAACAGGTAAAGTAGCAGAGCATGCATTAGACGAAGTGGGCATTACAACTAACAAAAATACAATCCCTTACGATACGGAGTCTCCATTTGTTACTTCAGGTATTCGTATCGGTACACCAGCCGTTACATCTCGTGGCTTTAAAGAGGAAGATATGAAAGAAGTGGGTGCAATTATTGCAGCTGTTCTTAAAAACCCTGAAGATGAAGCGGTTCAAGCGGACGCAAAAGATCGCGTCAAAGCATTAACAGATAAACATCCATTATACGCTTAATTGTATAGACTGTGTTTAGAGTGAAAATTTCACTTTAAACACAGTTTTTTATTTCAAAACAATAAAATACATATTTTTTTAATTAAGTAGAATAATCCTCTTTATTTTGAATAAATTTACATATAATCAGTAGAGAGCGATATATTATAGTAGGCTGAGGACAGATTGTGTCCAAGAAAAGAAGTTTTTTTTAATAAAAGTGAAAATTTAATTAAATATTATGTACAATGGAAATGGGATGAAGTGATAGAGACGGAGGGGTTGGATGGTCACTAAATCGTTAGATGTAGATAATGATGTTTTATTAAATAGTATTCTTAAATTAGGGGATAATTCTAAGGAAAGCTATGTAATTTTTGATGCAACAAATCATCATATTATAGTAGAGTGTAATGAATCTTTTTGTAACCTTACAAATGCTTCGAGGTCACAAATCCTAAAAACTAATTATTTTGCATGGCTATCAGATGAAAAAATGACAACCATTAAAATGATCAAAGAAAAAATACATAACGGTATCATGGTGCAAGCGAAGCTACATCATAAAGGTATCAATAAACCCCTATTTTGGGCAGAAATACAAGCACTACCATTTCGGAATGATACAAATATTACGCAATATGTGTTGGTCCTTATAAAGGATGTTACGTATTATCATACAGAAGATTTCTTAATGCGTTTAGAAAATGATATGTATAAGGCGATAGAGAGAGATAGCTCTTTTGAGCAAAAGATGCATATTATTTGTCATGGACTTGATGAGTTTTTTATGCCGAATACTTCAAGTATGGTTCTCATCAAAACAGAGAGCAATCTATTACAGGCTTTTACAGATAATTGTCGAAAAAAAGATGTACCGAGATGCTGTGAAAATAATGATTTTTTTACGAAGGTTATGCAATCAGAAACCTCTATTTTCATTGAAAACTTGGATGAGGTACATATTCCAGATGAACATAAACAGTTTGCTGCCTCATCTCACAAACCGTATGGATTATTTATACCTATACGCAATCAACAGCGGCAAGTCATAGGGCTCTTTTCAATATATTATGAGCAAGCACAAAATGACTCCTCATATTTTAAAAGTATGTTTCGTAAAATTGGTGCACTTGTTGCCTTAGCGTTTACGTATGCAAGAACACAAAGAAAAATATGGGATCTAGCCTATACTGACATTACAACAGGTTTACCTAATCGTCATAGCTTTGTGAATTTCCTCGAAAAAGAGGTTGAACGTGGACAAAATGGTTATATCAAAATAGTAAAGCCAAGCGAATTTCATCAAGTGGTTGAATTGTATGGGAGAGAATTTGGCGATGAATTATTAAGGCAGCTCGCCAAACGACTAGAGCAAGACAAACCAGCGGATCGCGAATATATTGCTAGATTTACAAGCTCTAGTCTAATTTTATCCACCATGACTTTCGATGAAAATTTAAATAATTATGAATGGCGTATAAAAGAGACAATTCGACAGCCATTTATAATAGGAGGAAAACAAATCTACATCACGTTAAAAACAGGCATTGCTTCTTTTAATGATGACATAAAGATTAATGATGCAATTCGGTTTGCTGATAATGCGCTCTCCTTTGCTACCGATAAACCAGGTACACATACTGAAATTTTTACGACAGAAAAAAATGACGTTCTTGTACAGCGAATGACTGTTTTAAATCATTTGTCACAGGCAATCAAAAATAAAGAAATTACAGTTCATTTACAGCCAAAAGTAGATTTACGGAATGGAGAGATTCAAAGTATAGAGGCTCTTGCACGCTGGATATCCCCAAAGCTAGGCTTTGTGTCACCAGCAATCTTTATTCCAGTAGCGGAAAGTGCAGGAAAGGTTAGAGAAATTGACGTTTTAGTTTTAGAAACTGTGCTTTCATGGCTGGCAGAGCGGCAAAAGTTAGGAAAGAAATTAGTGAAAATAGCAGTCAATATTTCACCTGATCATTTTTACTATACGCATTTTGTTCAAGATACGCTAAAGCTCGTTCGGCAGTATGGTATAGATCCAAGTAATATTATATTAGAAGTAACAGAAAATATAGGTTTAGTAGATTTCCAATCTGCCTATAAAATTATTCAAGAATTAAAAAGCTATGGTTTCAAAACATCCGTGGATGATTTCGGGACAGGATTTTCTTCATTGAGCTATCTGCAACAATTACCATTCACTGAATTAAAGATTGATCGAAGCTTTATTAATGCGTTAGAGGATCCTGCAACGCTTGCTATTGTACGCTCGATTATACAATTGGCATTAAACTTAGGAATGATTTCTGTGGCAGAGGGAATTGAAACAGAAGAACAGGTTGAAATACTCCGTGCGTTAGGTTGTACAGTTGGACAAGGATTTTTCTATTTTAAACCAATGGCAATAGAAGAGTTAGATTTAATTCTTGATCAATAACTCACTTGGTCCAAAGAAAATATAATAAAAGGAGTTGCCTTAAATTTATTTTTGAGGCGGCTCCTTTTTTCTGTTATACTAGTTGAGATAAAAATGAAATCCGAACGGTTAGGAGAGAATCCCTTTGAGCAAAGTCTATGTATTTGATCATCCACTAATCCAACACAAATTAACTTATATTCGCGACAAGAATACAGGTACAAAAGAATTTCGTGAGCTAGTAGACGAAGTAGCAACACTTATGGCATTTGAAATTACACGTGATATGCCGGTGGAAGAAATTGAAATTGAAACACCTGTAACGATTGCGAAAACAAAAGTACTTTCTGGTAAAAAGCTAGCGATTGTACCGATTCTTCGTGCAGGAATTGGTATGGTAGATGGTGTACTAAAGCTTATCCCAGCCGCAAAAGTTGGACATATTGGTCTTTATCGTGACCCTGAAACATTAAAACCAGTTGAATATTACGCAAAGCTTCCAGCAGATGTGGAAGAACGTGATTTCATTATTGTAGATCCAATGTTAGCAACTGGTGGTTCAGCAGTGGAAGCTATCAACTCATTGAAAAAACGTGGAGCTAAAAACATTAAATTCATGTGCTTAATCGCTGCACCAGAGGGTGTCAAAGCTATTCAAGAAGAACATTCAGATGTAGATATTTACATTGCTGCTTTGGATGAAAAGCTAAACGATCATGGCTATATTGTACCTGGTCTAGGTGATGCCGGAGACCGCCTATTCGGCACAAAATAAAAATGTTGTTATGAATTTCCTCATTTAGGAAACTAATAATTTGTGAAAGCGTCCTTCAAATTTGAAGGGCGTTTCATAGTATGTCTAGGTAAGTACTCCTCATGTTGGACTTCAACTGGTGTGGTGTCCTTTTCATACAATAACAAAAAGGACGGTGCAGATCGTTTTGATGAAAAAATGGAAAGTAATGACAATTTTTGGTACAAGACCAGAAGCAATTAAAATGGCTCCTCTTGTTTTGGAGTTACAAAAGTATCCTGATCAAATAGAATCTATTGTAACAGTAACAGCACAACATCGCCAAATGCTAGATCAAGTACTAGAGACATTTGAAATAACACCGAACTATGATTTAAATATAATGAAAGATCGTCAAACATTAATTGATGTGACGACAAACGCATTGCAAGGTTTAGATAAAGTAATGAAGGAAGCACAGCCGGATATCGTTTTGGTACACGGTGATACAGCAACGACTTTCATTGCAAGCTTGGCGGCGTTTTATAACCAAATCGCAATTGGGCATGTTGAAGCAGGACTGCGAACTTGGAATAAGTATTCACCATACCCGGAGGAAATGAATCGCCAGTTAACAGGTGTAATGGCTGATTTACATTTCGCACCAACAGAAGTATCTAAAAAGAATCTTTTAGATGAAAATAAAAACGCTGATACAATATTTGTAACAGGTAATACGGCTATTGACGCATTAGCTACAACTGTTAGCGAACATTACACGCATCCTGTATTAGACAAAATTGGCGAAAATCGCATGATTTTATTAACGGCACATCGTCGCGAAAATCTTGGTGAACCAATGCGACACATGTTCAAAGCAATCACTAGAATTTTAGCTGAGCATGATGATGTTCAAGTGGTATATCCGGTCCATATGAATCCTGCTGTAAGAGAAATCGCGAATGAAATTTTAGGTGACAATGAACGAGTACATTTAATAGAGCCTCTTGAAGTATTTGACTTCCATAACTTCGCGGCGAGTTCTTACATGATTTTAACGGACTCAGGTGGCGTCCAAGAAGAGGCACCATCATTAGGGAAGCCAGTTCTTGTCCTAAGAGACACAACAGAGCGCCCAGAAGGAATTGCAGCTGGAACACTAAAGCTAGCAGGAACTGAAGAAGATACAATTTACGCCTTAGCTAAAGAATTGTTAACAGATAAAAAGGCTTATGAGGCGATGGCACAAGCATCAAATCCATATGGTGATGGACATGCATCTAAACGAATTGTAGAAGCGTTGCTAGGTTTTTTACAAAAAACTAATTAATGTACTATAATTAAATTGAAAAATAAGTCTAATGTACCTGTTGAATTGGGTAAGCTAATTTATGAGCATAATTATGTCGTAAATTAGCTTTTTCTATGAGCCAAGAAAATAAGAACATTTGAAACTATGAAATTTCATACACAAATTTGTCAACAATTTGACAAGAGTATATAGGTTGTGAAGTTTTTCTCTATTACCAATTGACTTCAAATATCACCTATTGTATGCTTACAAAGGGTAAGAATGATAAGGGTTTCAGTCATAATTAGGACGTTGAAACACTTGTTATATCAACTTTCTACTAAATTGACAGTTCAAAATAAAACTGTCGATTTGCAACGTTTTGTGCGTTTCGGTTTTTACCGAGTTGGTAAGGGGTGTAAGTTATTTTTTGGGTATTTACACCTGTAATTGAAATGACTCTCCCATTACTATTCCGCTGTGAGTAGTGCCTTTCACTGCTCTTTTCTGATTTCACATGGTGGTCAGCAAACGCTTTCAATACTCGAAAATTTGATTCAGGAGATTACAACCAATGCTAGATTTGCATCACATTTTTGCTGTGCAGAAGAGGGCGTTATTTTTTTTGCTTGCACTCTGCGCATTAGGCTGGGGATTCACTTCCTTTCAAACTGTATTTGCGGGCATCGCAGTCGGTGCATTCTTTGGTACGTATAATTTTTGGATTCTAGTTCGCCGTATGGAGAAGTTTGACAGGTCCATTAGTGAAGGGAAGAAAATAGGCTCACTTGGTACAGCACTTCGCTTTGGATCAGGTGTTGCGGCAGTCGCAATAGCCATTTCGTTGCCAAACTATTTTCACTTAATTAGCACGGTCATAGGGCTAATGATTCCGTACGTTTTTCTCTTTGTCGAGAGAATTGTGTCACATGTAAGGAACCGCTAATGTGCTTTAAATTAGAAAGAGAGGTGAAAAATAACAATGACTCATGAAGCTCCGTTACTAGAAGTCGGTTTTTTAACTTTTAATAAATCGACAGTTATGATGTTACTAGTTGCTGCAATTATCGTATTTTTAATTGCCTTTATTTCAACTAGAAGCTTAAAACTAAAACCAACTGGTATGCAAAACTTCATGGAATGGATTATGGACTTCGTTAAGAACATCATCAAAAGCAACATGGACTGGAAAACTGGTGGTCGATTCCACATTCTAGGTATTACGCTAATTATGTTTATCGCAGTATCTAACTTATTAGGTCTTCCATTCTCAATCGCTTATGGTCATGAACTATGGTGGAAATCACCAACAGCTGACCCAACTGTAACGATGACGTTAGCAACGATGATTTTAGTTTTATCGCATTTCTATGGTGTAAAAATGAAGGGTACAGGCCATTATGCTGGTACATTCTTTAAACCAATGTCTTTCATGTTCCCACTTAAAATAGTAGAGGAATTTGCAAATACATTAACGTTAGGTTTACGTCTTTACGGTAACATTTACGCGGGTGAGATTTTACTTGGCTTATTAGCCGGTTTAGCATCATCAGGTGCTGTGGGATTCATCGGAGCAATCGTTCCAATGATGGCATGGCAAGGTTTCTCAATTTTCATCGGCTTTATCCAAGCCTTTATCTTCACAATGTTAACAATGGTTTACATGGCTCATAAAGTGAGCGATGACCATTAATATAAAGCATATATCCTATGCTTGAACCACAAAAAAACAAACAATTCCAAGGAGGAAATTTTCAAATGACAGGTTCATTAGGTTTATTAGCAGCAGCAATCGCAATCGGTTTAGGTGCACTTGGTGCAGGTATCGGTAACGGTCTTATCGTATCAAAAACAGTAGAAGGTATCGCTCGTCAACCAGAAGCTCGTGGCGTTCTTCAAACTACAATGTTCATCGGGGTTGCATTAGTTGAAGCCCTACCGATCATCGCAGTAGTAGTAGCATTCATCGTAATGAACAAATAATTCAGTTGAACACTGAATTTTACTAGTGGCGAAGCAGGATTCTCCAGATGAAACTTCGCCCTTCATTTTGGAACAGATAAAAGCTATGTGTAAATATAGCTTTTTAAAATAGGTAGTTTTTTAAGTCCATAAATTATGTTGAAGTTATAGCTCTTGAAGGGAGTGAAACAATCGTGTTTTTAGATAATCTTGTACTAGGTGCTAGCGCTGGTAAGTTCAACAGCGGAGACATCATCGCAACATTAGTTATCTTTTTAGTATTAATGTTCTTACTTAAGAAAGTCGCTTGGGGTCCACTTATGGGCATCATGCAACAACGTGAAGAGTTAGTAGCGAGTGAGATCGAAGCAGCTGAAAAAGCGCGTAAAGATTCGCACCAATTTTTAGAAGAACAAAAGAGCCTTCTTAAAGAAGCTCGTACGGAAGCACAATCGATTGTTGAAGGCGCTAAGAAGCAAGGCGAACTACAAAAAGATGAAATTCTAACTGCAGCTCGTAATGAAGCAAACCGCTTGAAAGAATCGGCTTTACGTGAAATTGAGTCTGAAAAAGAAAAAGCTATTGCAGCTGTACGTGATGAAGTCGTTTCATTATCTGTACTTGCAGCATCTAAAGTCCTTAGCAAAGAGATTTCTGAGGCAGACAACCGTGCTCTAATTGAAGAGACGATTGCGAAGGCAGGGGAAGCTCGATGAGTAATTCAGCTGTAGCAAAACGTTACGCTCAAGCGCTTTTTGAATTAGCGCAACAAAAAAATATTCTTGCTGAAGTTGGAGCAGATTTAAACGAGCTAACAAAGATTGTTAAAGAATCTCCGGATTTATTAACGCTTTTAAATGCTCCAAAGTTCTCTATCGGACGTAAGAAACAAATGGTAGCTGAAATCTTTGCAGGTTCAACTCCAGAGGTTTTACGCACAGTTCAACTATTAGTTGAGAAAAAACGTGTAAACGAAGTGAAGCTTATTGCGAATGCATATGCTGAGCTTGCTGCAAAGGCACAAGGTACTGCAGATGCAACAGTATTCTCTACGCGTGCACTTTCTGCTGAAGAAAGCGCTAATATTTCTACAACATTTGCGAAGCTTGTAGGGAAACAATCATTAAACATTACAAACGAAATTGATCCATCACTACTTGGTGGTATTCGTGTTCAAATCGGTAATCATATTTACGATAGCTCAGTAGCGAACAAACTTGAGCGCCTAAAACGTGAATTAATCGGTTAATAATTTAGAAATGTGAGAGGTGACATACATGGGCATCAAGGCTGAAGAAATCAGCAGTCTGATTAAACAACAGATTGAGAATTATGAATCTGAACTTAAAGTAAGCGAAGTTGGTACAGTTATCCGTATTGGTGACGGTATCGCTCTTGCTCATGGCCTCGACAACGCCATGGCTGGAGAACTTCTTGAGTTCTCTAATGGTGTTATGGGTATGGCTCAAAACCTAGAAGAAGGTAACGTTGGTATCGTAATCTTAGGTCCATACACAGACATCAAAGAAGGCGATGAAGTTCGTCGTACAGGTCGTATCATGGAAGTACCAGTTGGTGAAGAACTAATTGGCCGTGTTGTAAACCCACTTGGTCAACCAGTGGATGGACAAGGTCCAATCAACACAACTAAATCTCGTCCAATCGAAAGTCCTGCTTTCGGTGTAATGGCTCGTAAATCAGTACATGAACCATTACAAACTGGTATCAAAGCAATTGACGCTTTAGTACCAATTGGTCGTGGTCAACGTGAGTTAATCATCGGTGACCGTCAAGTAGGTAAAACATCTGTAGCAATCGATACAATCTTAAACCAAGATGGCGAAAATATGATTTGTATCTATGTTGCAATCGGTCAAAAAGAATCAACTGTACGTGGTGTAGTTGAAACTTTCCGTAAGCACGGTGCATTAGATTATACAATCGTAGTAACTGCTGCTGCATCTCAACCAGCTCCATTACTATTCTTAGCACCATTTGCTGGTGTTTCTATGGCAGAAGAATTCATGTTACAAGGTAAGCACGTATTAATCGTGTATGATGATCTTTCTAAACAAGCATCAGCTTACCGTGAACTTTCACTTCTTCTACGCCGTCCTCCAGGTCGTGAAGCTTACCCTGGTGACGTTTTCTACTTGCACAGCCGCTTACTTGAACGTGCTGCGAAGTTAAATGAAACATATCAAAATGGTTCTATTACAGCACTTCCATTCGTAGAGACACAAGCTGGGGATATCTCTGCATACATCCCAACTAACGTTATCTCGATTACTGATGGTCAAATATTCTTACAATCTGACTTATTCAACTCAGGTGTACGTCCAGCGATTAACGCCGGTCTTTCTGTATCACGTGTAGGTGGATCTGCTCAAATTAAAGCGATGAAAAAAGTTGCGGGTACACTACGTCTTGACTTAGCTGCATTCCGTGAGCTTGAATCATTTGCTCAATTTGGTTCAGATTTAGATAAAATTACACTAGCTAAACTTGAGCGTGGTAAACGTACGGTTGAAGTTCTTAAACAAGACCTAAACAAACCACTTAAAGTTGAAAAGCAAGTTGCAATCCTTTATGCATTAACTAAAGGTCACTTAGATGATATTCCAGTACAAGATATCGTTCGCTTTGAAAGTGAATTCTTAAGCTGGTTAGATTCAAACCACACAAACGTTTTAGATCACGTTCGTACTACAAAAGAGCTTGCTCCTGATGCTGATTACGTAGCAGCTTTAACGGAGTTCAAAAAAACTTTCGCTAAATCAGAATAAGTTCGAGCTAGTCACTTGATTAAAAAACAAAAGGTGGTGAAATACCAGTGGTAAACTTACGCGAAATTAAAGGTCGTATTAATTCTACAAAGAGTACGAAACAAATTACGAAAGCGATGCAGATGGTTTCTTCTTCTAAGTTACGTCGTGCAGAGCAAAACGCTAAAGCGTACGTTCCTTACATGGAAAAAATTCAGGACGTAGTTGGCGCGATCGCTTCAGGAACAAAAGACAGTGGACACCCAATGTTAACTGCTCGTCCTGTTAAGAAAACAGCTTACTTAGTCATTGGTTCTGACCGTGGTCTTGCAGGTGCTTACAACTCAAGTATCCTACGTCAAGTACAACGTACAATTGACGAGCGTCATAAATCTAAAGACGAATACGTGATTTTAGCAATCGGTCGTGTTGTACGTGACTACTTTGTGAAACGTGATCATAATGTCATCAGTGATGTTGTCGGTCTTCCGGACCAACCTACATTTGCTGATATTAAAGAAATCGCTCGTAATGCTGTTGGTATGTTCATTGACGGTACGTATGATCAACTTTATATGTACTATAATCACTTTGTCAGCGCTATTGCTAACGAAGTGACAGAGAAAAAACTTCTTCCATTAACAGATCTTGCACCTGCTAGCAGCAATGCTTCTTACGAATTTGAGCCATCTGGTGAAGCAATTCTTGAAGTGTTACTTCCACAATACGCGGAAAGCTTAGTTTATGGCGCATTATTAGATGGAAAAGCAAGTGAACATGCTTCTCGTATGACGGCTATGAAAAATGCAACTGATAACGCATCTGATCTTATTTCAGACCTTTCATTGCAATATAACCGTGCGCGTCAAGCGGCGATTACACAAGAAATTACAGAAATCGTTGGTGGAGCTGCAGCCTTAGAATAGGCCAGCTTCCCAATGTCGTATAAGAATACGATAGGAGGATACACAGTAATGAATAAAGGACATGTTATTCAAGTAATGGGTCCAGTTGTTGACGTAAAATTTAACAATGGCCAATTACCAGCAATCTATAACTCACTAACAGTTAAGATTGAACGTCCTAATGAAGAACCAACAATTCTTGCATTAGAAGTTGCGCTTCATTTAGGTGATGATTCTGTTCGTACAATTGCAATGTCATCTACTGATGGCTTACAACGTGGAGCAGAAGTAACAGACTCAGGAAAAGCTATCTCAGTACCAGTTGGTGAAGTTACTTTAGGTCGTGTATTCAACGTACTAGGTGAAGTAATCGACTTAGGTGAAGAGATTCCAGCTGACGCTCGTCGTGATTCAATTCACCGCGAAGCACCAACATTCGAAGAACTTTCAACTACAGTTGAAATTCTTGAAACAGGTATCAAAGTAGTAGACTTATTAGCACCATACATCAAAGGTGGTAAAATCGGTCTCTTCGGTGGTGCCGGCGTAGGTAAAACAGTATTAATCCAAGAATTAATCAATAACATCGCACAAGAGCACTCTGGTATCTCTGTATTCGCTGGTGTAGGTGAGCGTACTCGTGAAGGGAACGACTTATTCTTCGAGATGAGCGATTCAGGCGTTATCAAGCAAACAGCGATGGTATTCGGTCAAATGAACGAGCCACCAGGTGCACGTATGCGTGTAGCTTTAACTGGTCTTACAATGGCAGAGTACTTCCGTGATGAGCAAGGTGCTGACGTACTTTTATTCATCGACAATATCTTCCGTTTCACGCAAGCAGGTTCTGAGGTTTCTGCCCTATTAGGTCGTATGCCTTCAGCGGTAGGTTACCAACCAACACTTGCTACAGAAATGGGTAAACTACAAGAGCGTATTACGTCTACGAACAAAGGATCTGTAACTTCTATCCAAGCGATCTATGTACCAGCCGATGACTATACTGACCCGGCTCCAGCTACAACTTTCGCCCACTTAGATGCAACTACTAACCTTGAGCGTAAATTATCAGAAATGGGTATCTACCCTGCGGTTGACCCATTAGCTTCGACTTCACGTGCATTATCACCTGAAATCGTAGGCGCTGAGCACTATGCAATTGCTACTGGTGTACAACGTACAATCCAACGTTACCGTGAATTACAAGATATCATTGCCATTTTAGGTATGGATGAGTTATCTGATGAAGATAAACAAACAGTAGAACGTGCTCGTCGTATTCAATTCTTCTTATCACAAAACTTCCACGTAGCGGAACAATTCACTGGTCAAAAAGGTTCTTATGTACCTGTAAAAGAAACTGTTCGTTCATTCAAGGAAATCCTTGATGGCAAATGGGATCACCTACCAGAAGATGCTTTCCGTCTAGTTGGTTCAATTGATGAAGTAGTTGAAAAAGCGAAAAGCATGGGCGTAGAGGTTTAATACTAGGGACGAGGAGGAAAAAATATGAAGACAGTTCTAGTCAATATTGTCACTCCCGACGGCCCGGTATACGATTCTGAAGTATCAATGGTAATCGCTAAAACAACTTCAGGAGAAATCGGTGTTCTTGCAGGCCATATTCCAATGGTTGCTCCACTTGCAATTGGTGCAGTGAAGCTTAAAAAAGCAGACGGTTCTACTGACATTGTTGCTGTTAGCGGTGGTTTCATTGAAGTTCGTCCAGAAAAGATCTCTATTTTAGCGCCTTCTGCTGAAGTTGCTGTAAATATTGATGTTCAACGTGCAAAAGAAGCCGTTAAACGTGCTGAAGGACGTCTTCAAGGTAAACAAGACAACATTGATTTCAAACGTGCTGACCTAGCATTAAAACGTGCGTTGAATCGTATCAACGTTCATGAGGGTAATATCTAATTCATTTTTAACGGGCAGATATAGCATCTGCCCGTTTTTTAAAGTGCTTAAATTATAGGACAGTTGGAGGGGGAAAAATGGAGCTTTATGAAGCAATAGGACAAGAAGCTTTATTAGGCATATTATCGCATTTGTTTTTTATAGCTATTACATTTTACGCATTACAGGCTTTTATGACAGAAAAATTATTCAAGAAGAATAGAGTATTTCAGATTCAACTTATTTATATTTTATTGAGTATTACAATTGGTTCTGCGGTATCCAATTTCTTTCTACAAATATCTAACTGGTCTGGGAAACTTCCATACTTATTTTAAAGCCTCGACAATATCAATTCGAATCTTGCACCTTAACACTACATACTTCAAAGGACTTTATAATAACATTTATGTGGCCCTTTGAACTATGTATAAAAAAACTTCTAAAAGTTGTTTTTTGTTCATACATCTTTGGGTATGTATTAGAAGCGAACTGGTTATTGGTCATTCACAAAAAAAAATTGATAGCGTACAATAAATAAATAGCAAAATATCTAATAATGCCTTAAAATAGTGATTTGGACGCTTGAATGGGCGTTAAAAAAGTTGTACTATAGAGTTGTTTGTTTACTGATTATGACATTATACTTCTTTATTAAAATAAAAATTCGGTAGGTTAATAGATTGAATTCGGAGGGACATAGGGTGGATAAAATAATAGTGACTGGCGGCCAAAAACTACAGGGAAAAGTACGTGTAGAGGGCGCAAAAAATGCAGTGTTACCAATCCTGGCAGCAGCTTTACTTGCTTCAAAGGGAGAAAATGTAATTAAAGAAGTCCCTAACTTAGCAGACGTCTTTACAATAAACGAAGTACTTAAAAGTTTAAACGCAGCAGTTACATATATACCTGAAGATAATGCCGTATATATAGATGCAACAAAAGAACTTTCTAGTGAAGCACAGTTTGAGTTTGTTAGTAAAATGCGTGCATCTATTTTAGTAATGGGATCATTGCTTGCGCGTAATGGCTATGCTCGTGTTGCGTTACCAGGAGGATGTGCAATCGGTTCTCGCCCAATTGAATTACACTTAAAAGGTTTCGAAGCAATGGGGGCGAAGATTTCATTTGGTCATGGCTATGTAGAGGCAAAGACAGAGGGTCGTTTAAAAGGAGCAAATGTATATTTAGACTTCCCAAGTGTTGGGGCAACTGAAAATATTATGACAGCAGCATCTCTAGCAGAAGGGACAACTGTGATCGAAAATGCTGCAAAGGAGCCTGAAATCGTTGACCTTGCTAACTTCATTAATAGTATGGGTGGTCGTGTAATTGGTGCTGGTACAAATACGATTCGTATCGAAGGAGTCGATACATTATATGGAGTAGAGCATCATATTATTCCCGACCGCATTGAGGCTGGTACATTTATGGTAGCAGCAGCTATTACTAAGGGTGATGTGGTCATCGAAAACGCAGTTCCAGAGCATATGACAGCTTTGATTGCGAAGATGCGCGAAATGGGCGTAGAAATTATAGAATTGGATGAAGGTATTCGTGTACGTGTTCCTCAGACATTAAAAGCTGTGGATATTAAAACAATGCCACATCCAGGCTTCCCGACAGATATGCAATCACAAATGATGGCCTTAATGTTGACTGCAGAAGGTACGAGTATCATTACAGAGACAGTATTTGAAAATCGTTTTATGCATGTTGAGGAGTTCCGTCGCATGAATGCGGGTGCTAAAATAGAAGGACGCTCTGTGTTTATTGAGGGGCCAGTACAGCTTCAGGGGGCTGAAGTAATGGCAACGGATTTACGAGCTGCGGCTGCACTGATTTTAGCAGGTTTAGTATCAGAAGGAATTACACGTGTTACAAAGCTTCACCATTTAGATCGTGGATATGTTGATTTCCATGGTAAATTGGCTTCTCTTGGGGCAAATATTGAACGTATTACGGATGAAGAAGTTGTGACGACTGAAGACATTTCTGTTGAATTACCTACAAACTAATATGATGTTAAAACCCTTTGCTTACAGAAGCAGAGGGTTTTTTATTTCTCATAACTAAATAGTATTAAGCATATTATTCCTTATGAAAAAATGGATGATTAGTATAGGTGTCCTTTGTTTATTGGGGGCGTTATATGTGCTTCCTGTTTTAGGATTAAGCGAAAGACGGGAGGAAGTGCAACCTCCAACAGCAGATGAAAAAGCTTGTGAACTATTTATAGAAGTGGAGGGACAAAAGGAAAAAATTCCTTTAGAGACGTATATAACCGGGGTAGTAGCGGCAGAAATGCCTGTTTCTTTTAAAAAGGAGGCATTGAAGGCACAGGCTATTGCAGCACGTACTTATGCGTTAAAAACGACAAATTACGGTAAAAAAGCAATCGCACCGACTGTAGCAAAGCAAGTTTTCTATGATGAGAGTCAAAGAAAAGCGAATTGGGCTAGCAATTTCCTGGGAAATGAAAAGAAAATTGTCGAAGCCATCAATGAAACGAAAGGACAAGTTCTTCTTTATAATAATGATTTAATTACAGCTATGTTTCATTCAACAAGTAATGGACAAACAGAAAGTGCCTACGGCTATAGTGGAAATAATATTCCATATTTGCAAAGTGTTGCAAGTGTTTCAGATCAAACATCTCCGAAATTTGAGGCAGAGCAAGAGTGGTCACTAGCACAATGGAATAAATTATGGCCAATACAATGGCAAGCTAGTGATTTTAATCGTATACAGCTATTTTACAATGACTCAGGGCGTGTGGAGCGTCTACAGTTAGGGAATAATGTTTGGACAGGGAGAGAGGTTCGAACGTTTCTTGGAATACCATCCACTGACTTTTCAATTGTTTATAATGATAATACTAGAAAGGTTCATGTGAAAACTAAAGGATATGGTCATGGAGTAGGAATGAGTCAATATGGAGCAGAGGCTATGGCAAATGAAGGGAAAACGGCTGCTGAAATTTTACACTATTATTATAAAGATATTGAAATAAAAAAAATAGATGCATGTTTAAAATAACTTCTAGTTGTTCACACTGCAACTAGAGGTGATGAAAATGAGAGAGGATAAAAATAATAAAGCTTCTCAAAACCAGAATCCAAATCAAAAGGAAAATGGTCAGTTACAAAAGAAACCATGGTTTTGGCCAGTAGTTTACACAGGTGGTGCACTGGTTCTAGCAGGATTGTTATTTGGTTACAATAGTCTCGTATCTAAAGTAGAAGATGCACCGTTACCAGATTTAGCAGAAGTTGATTCAGGTCCTGTTGTAGAAACAAATGCACGTACTGAAAACATGATGTATCCATTCAAAGAAGAGAGCCTTAGTAAAGTACAAATCTTACAAGAGTTTTATGAGCTAGAAGCGAATGAAGAGTCTCGTGAAAATGCACTAATGGTATTTAATCAAACATTTACAACGTCTTCTGGTATCTCTATTGCTATGAATGGTGAAGAATTTGAAGTACTAGCTGCTATGACTGGTAAAGTACTAGAAGTAAAACTAGACGCATTTACAGGCAATAAAATTGTCATCGAGCATCCAAATGGCATGCAAACACATTATAGCTCTGTAAAAGATATCGCTGTAAAAGAAGGCGATGAGGTTACTCAAGGTCAAGCTTTAGGAAAAGCGACTGATAACGAGTGGAATCAAGCGGCTGGCGTCCACATGCATTTCGAAGTAGTTGAAGACGGAAAATATATTAATCCGAAAAAATTACTAGCTTTTTAATTCTAAAAGCTAGTAACGCATAAAAAATCAGCATTTTATTAGGAAAATGCAAAACGTGTTCTGAATAGCTTTGTCCTCACATAAGGTGAAGAAATGCGCAAATGTGCATCTGATTGCCAAAGCATTTTGTGAAATTGTGTGGAAAGGACGAAGAACGTGCATGAGCACATTCGGAAGCGCTGCATACGCCTCGGTGAATTACTGATTGAGACGCGTGAGACTGTGCGAGTCCTCGCGAAAATGACTGGTTATTCAAAAAGTACGGTGCACAAGGATTTAACAGAGCGATTACCAACAATTCATGAAGGATTAGCTGACCAAGTGAAAGAAATACTCGCCTACCATAAGGCCGTACGTCATATTCGCGGAGGAGAAGCAACGAAAAACAAGTGGAAAGAAAGAGCGAGTCAAGATTGATTCGTTCTTTTTTGTTGTGTGAACAGGCATATAATAAGTTTGTTTAAGGTAAAGTAATACTATATTATTGCCGTTCAGAACGTGAAAAGAAAACAGTCTTAATCATTAAATACAGGGTGAAATTACCAATAGAATATGATAAAATATTCTAGATAAAGAGATAAAATGAACGTTATGTAGTTTGAACTGGCGGGAAGGAGAAATTATAAAATGTTTTCGAAAGATATCGGCATTGACTTAGGTACTGCGAACGTATTAATCCACGTTAAAGGTAAGGGGATTGTCCTTAATGAACCATCTGTAGTGGCTATTGATAAAAAGACAAATAAAGTATTAGCGGTAGGGGAAGAAGCTCGCCAAATGGTAGGGAGAACGCCAGGTAATATTACAGCAATTCGCCCACTTAGAGATGGAGTCATTGCAGATTTTGATGTGACTGAAGCGATGTTAAGACATTTCATCAATAAATTAAATGTCAAAGGATTTTTAGCAAAGCCACGTATTCTAATTTGTTGTCCAACGAATATTACAAGTGTTGAGCAAAAGGCAATTCGTGAAGCGGCAGAGAAATCAGGCGGTAAAAAAGTATATTTAGAGGAAGAGCCAAAAGTAGCAGCGATTGGTGCAGGCATGGACATCTTCCAACCAAGCGGGAATATGGTAGTTGATATCGGCGGTGGAACAACAGATATTGCTGTTCTTTCAATGGGTGATATTGTCACAAGTGAATCCATTAAAGTGGCAGGAGATGTGTTTGATAACGATATTTTACAATATATTAAAAAAGAATATAAATTGCTAATTGGTGAACGCACAGCAGAAGCCATCAAAATGACAATCGGAACAGTTTTCAAAGGTAGTCGTAATGATACAATGGATATCCGAGGTCGTGACATGGTGACAGGTTTACCACGTACAATTTCTATTCATTCTGAAGAGATCGAACGTGCATTACACGAATCTGTAGCAATGATCGTTCAATCTGCAAAAAATGTTTTAGAAAAAACACCACCGGAGCTATCGGCTGATATCATCGATCGCGGCGTTATTATTACTGGTGGCGGAGCACTTTTACATGGTATGGACCAACTATTAATTGAAGAATTAAAGGTACCTGTCTTCATTGCTGAAAGACCAATGGATTGTGTAGCTATTGGAACAGGCATTATGCTTGAAAATATAGATCGTGTACCAGCGTCCTTATAAAATTAAAATGAGGTGATCTCTTTGTTTAAAGGTTTTTATACAGTTGCAACCGGTATGATCACGCAACAAAGAAGAACAGAATTACTATCCAACAATTTAGCTAATGCGAATACACCGGGATTTAAGGCAGACCAATCAACGATTCGTTCATTCCCAGATATGCTGATGTCTAGCATCGGAAAAACAAATGCGCCTGCCAATCAACAAGCAGGTGCCGAATATATGAATCAAGTAGGCGCTTTAAATACGGGGACATATTTACAAGAAACATTACCAAATTACATACAGGGCCAAATCTATAGCACTGATTTTACAACAGATATGGCATTGATTGATGGAAACTTACCACAAAATGAAGATGGTGTATCTGGCTCAATATTCTTCAGACTCGCACATCCAGATGGTGGAGAAGCCTATACACGTAATGGTAATTTTACTTTGGATGGCCAAGGTTATTTAGTAAATGGGCAAGGCCTTTACGTGTTAAATGATGCTGGACAACGAATCCAGTTACCTAATGATGATTTTCGCCTCGATGAAAGTGGCGCCATTTACGTTAATAATCAGCAAGTAGCGCGAGTAGGCGTATCGTATGCTGCCAATCCGAATATGCTACAGAAACAAGATAACGGTCTTATTCGGACAGAAAATGGCGTAAACCTGCCATCAGCCTATGGGGCGAATGGTGTTTCCTTTACACTACGTCAAAACTTCTTAGAGGGATCAAACGTAGATTCTGGTCGTGCCATGACAGATTTAATGACAGCGTACCGAGCATTTGAAGCCAATCAAAAAGTATTACAAGCTTATGATCGCAGCATGGAAAAGGCTGTTAATGAAATCGGTAAAATTTAATGGACGAAACAGAACAGGAGGCTTTTTATAAATGCTACGTACAATGATTACAGCAACTAATACAATGGGCCAATTACAAAATAAACTTGATACGATTAGTAATAACATCGCCAATAGCAATACGACAGGCTTTAAAGCGAAGGAAGCATCTTTCAATGAGTTACTCTATCAACAGTTTAATAATGACAAACTGGATCGTGCTGAGCGACAAACGCCTGTTGGTATTCGCTATGGATCAGGCGCAATGCTTGGTCAAATTAAATCCAATCAAAAGCAAGGTTCTTTGCAAACGACTAATCGAGATTTGGACTTAGCCTTTACAACAGCAAAACAATATTTCAATATTTTAATGCCAAATGGTGAAAATGGGACTGAAACAGTGTATACTCGACAAGGTGACTTTTATTTATCGCCGCTAAATAATGGAACAGTTATGCTAGTAACTGCTGAGGGATACCCAGTGGCAAATGCTGCTGGACAAGCTATTACATTACCAGATAATGTGCAAGGATTTTCAGTACGAGATGGTGGTATACTAGAAGCATCTTATCCAAATGGCGATATCATTCGTACGGATTTAGCGGTTACTGAATTCCAAAAACCGCAACTAATGGAACATGTTTCAGGTTCTTATGTTGGATTACCAGACAACCTTGCTGAACTTGGCTTTACACAAGCTGAGGTTCTAACAGAGCTAGTAGGTGCTAATCGTCAGCAAATTGGCATGCAAGGTGGTACTTTAGAAATGTCCAACGTTAACCTTTCGAAGGAAATGACAGAACTAATTCAAACACAACGTTCCTATCAATTCAATGCAAGAACGGTTACATTAGCAGACCAAATGCTTGGTCTTATTAATGGTATTCGATAGGAAGTCATCCTAAAAAGCAAGGAATGAAGAGGAGTACAATTTATGACAAACGATTCACGTCGACGTTCTGTGCCGACACAAGAAACCGATACGCAACCAGAAAAGAAAGAACGCCGCTCAAATGGAGAGCAACGCGAGGTTCGATGGGTGCAAATCCGACTGATTCCGATTTGGTTACGCATTGTAATTGTTCTCATCTTAGTTGTTGCTGCCGCAACATTAGGCGCAATGGTTGGCTTTAGTGTTATTGGAGAAGGAAATGCTATGGATATTTTCAAAAGAGAAACATGGCAACATATATTTGATATTATGCATGGTAAAGAATAATTTTATTCTTTACCTTACTTTGTGTATACATACTTTATTTTGAGGGGGATATGACATGTTAACAGCAGAGCAAATTCAAGCAATTTTACCACACCGCTATCCATTTTTATTTGTAGATCGCATTATTGAATTAGAAGAAGGAAAACGTGCAGTAGGCTTAAAGAATGTTTCTATGAATGAGGATTTCTTTAATGGGCACTTCCCAGGATATCCAGTAATGCCAGGTGTGCTAATTGTAGAGGCATTAGCACAAGTAGGTGGAGTAGCTCTTTTAAATGCAGAAGAATTTAAAGGGCGTTTGGCATTTTTAACGGGTGTTGATAACTGTCGTTTCAAACGTCAAGTAGTACCTGGAGACCAACTTAAATTGGAAGTGGAGTTTGTAAAACTTCGTGGTTCGATGGGTAAAGGACATGGAATAGCAACTGTAGATGGAGAACTTGTATGTGAAGCCGATATTCTATTTGCAATTGGACCTGAGCAGCCAAAGCAAGCATAATTTGCATTTATAGACCACAAGATATAAAATAGATAAAGTCAAGTCAAAAAAATTGAGACTAGTAGGTTCTTAAATTGCGATGGCGATTAAGCGATTGTGAATTGAAATAGATGTAATTTTTAGGTTTTACAAACGTAGGAGGATTATTAAGATGTATAAGGAATTGTCTTCAGGTATTAAAATTAGCATTACTCGTTCTATTTCAACATCTTTTGAAACATACTTAGCAAGTATTGGTTGGGATGAAGAGCGCTTTTCTATGGAAGACTTCATTGCAAGCTGGCAGACTTATTTCCAAGAGAATGCAGCATGGATCGAAAAAATTCCAGCCGAAATATTGATGAGTGCAGAGTTTCATGAAGAGATGGCACAAAAAATTGATGAGGTCATTGCCAAAATTTTAAATGAAGAACCAACAGCACAGCAAGTTGAAACAATCGAGGCATTGCAAAAAGAGCTAGGCACAGACTATAGCTATGACTGTAAAGCAGAAGCAGCATATATTGAACAGTTATTAAAAGAAAAACAAAAATAGTTTGATCAAAAATCGGATAGTTCCCTCCTTTCTCGGGCAATCTATGTTAGATCACAAATACACATGATGTATTTGATGACATAGTACCAAGAAAGGAGGTTTTTTGCTATGTGGAAAATGTCATTTTTAACCATTATTCTTGCTACTGTATTCCTTGGAGGATGTAACTGGGGAAATAAAGCAGTTGAAGATCATCCTGTGAGAAACGCAGAGACTGATGTTCGTAATGGTGTTGATCGTGTCGAGGATGCATTAGATCCGAATAGACGAGACGATGCATACGATCGAAATGTAAATGGTGTTGAACGAGGTACTGTAAATGAAAATACAACATTACCTGAAGCAACAACACCTGGTTCAAATGCTGATATTAACGGCACAAATGGCTATGACAACGTACCAAATGCGAATGGCGTAAACGGTGTTGAGCGTAATGACAACATGGTGGATGAAAAAGCCAACGACACTGAGAAGTATCGTGACGGTATGAACAACCGATAATATCAAAAGAGTGTTTCCTACATGGAAAACACTCTTTTTTTATGAGTCAGGGAAGCGGAGTAACTATAGAAATATAATATTTTACGCTATTCATGATCTTGCTCACTAAAGACTGGTGTCTACAAGCCCTCATCTAACAGAAAAATCTCCAAGATATTGCAATTGTTTCTTATAAAAAACGATGCAAAAATTTTGCATCGTCAGTCATTCTTTAATTTTGGTCGCTGTTTCATATCTTTTGTAAAGCGTTCCAGTAAATGTTCTAAAGAAACACCTTCAGCTAGTAGTTCAGAAAGCAATTGTTCAGCATATTTAGAGCGTTTTATCTTGAGTGTACCTTTTAAAAGTACGGATACATGGTCACCGATTTCTTGAACAGTATGTACGATTACCTGGAAAGGAGCGGGTTCATTATCGGGAAATGAAATAACGGCACGTACATTAAAAATAGTAGCATTCGCTAAGAGCTCATCAAAGGTTGAGCGATATTGTTTTTCCATAAACAATTCGAGTACCCAAGACTGATGGCTATTTTCCTGATTAATAATAATGCCATCGACTAAAGGGAATGGTTGCACGCCATCTTTTGTGACAAGGTCAAAGGAAAGCATTTTAAATGTTTTCATTATGTATATTCCTCCTAAGTCTGTCATTCTTTTAGTATAACACATACGGCTACGGTTGTTGGTCATACGCACCTGCTCGTTAATTTCAATAAATGCGAAATTACTGATTTCATGAAATAGCATTTGCCATTACTGCCTAAAGCATTCTGGTGAAAAAATAAGAAATAAAAGAAAAATAAAACAGGTTATTTACCTATTTTATGCTGAAGAATTGATGCAAATTATCACTTTCTGATTTTGCTAATATTGGAGTCGTTTTGTAAGATGAGAGCAATCCAAAGCAAAGGAGGTGAATGAATGAATCAAGTCGGACTGGTCGGAAGGTTTACGAAAGATCCGGTATTACGCTACTTATCTGGAAATCGTGTGCAGACTCATTTTTCACTTGCCATTAATCGCAATTTCAAAAATAGTCATGGGGAAGTAGATACAGATTTCATATTCTGTACAGTTTGGGGAAGGCTTGCAGAACATATTGTCAAGTATTGCGGGAAAGGCTCATTAATTGGTGCAAACGGCCGTATTCAAACAAGGTCATTTGTAAATGAAGAAAACACTAAAATTTTTATGACAGAGGTAGTGGTCGAAGATGTTCGATTTTATCAGCTTAAACAAAGGGACAGTGACGAAGCTTCTATTGTGACGCCACCTCCTCCGAATGAACAGGAAGACTTAAAAGACTTTGTATTACCATAGCATGCTACATACGGCGCAGGAAAAATTATTGTCTGATCCGCCATTCTCCTTAATCTTCTTGCACCGTTGTAACAGAAAGGAATGATGTGGACTAACATTTACTGAAGAGTTGCTGTAGACCGCACAGCAATGAAATTTTTAACACAACTGAATATGTTTATGAAGTAAGTAGGGAAGAGAAGAGAAGTAAACATGGTTCCACTGAAAAGCGCCAAGAACTTTTGCCCTTGGCGCTTGTCATTAATATATATCTAATGAAATGAGGTCACGAAGTTCTTGATCCTCTAATTCAGTCAACCACTGGCTTGATTGAATAAGTTCTTCTGATAGTGCTGATTTTTGCGCTAGCATTTTATCTATCTTTTCTTCAATTGTGCCAAGTGTTACAAATTTATGGACTTGCACAAATTGTGTTTGCCCGATGCGATAAGCACGATCGGTTGCTTGATTTTCGACAGCTGGATTCCACCAGCGATCTGCATGTAAGACATGATTAGCAGCTGTTAAATTAAGTCCTGTTCCACCTGCTTTTAAGGAGAGAATAAATATCGGGAAATCTCCTGCCTGAAACGCCTCTACTAAGCGGTCTCGTTGCTGCTTAGGCATGGCACCGGTTAAAAAAGGTGCATCTACATTGTATAATTCACTTAAGCAATGCTGTAGCAATTGTCCCATTCCAATATACTGTGTAAAAATCAGACATTGCTCGCCATTGTCCACAATTTCAGCCGCCATTTGCACAATGCGCTCTAGCTTTGCCGAACGTGCAAGCATTGTTTCGGCATCCTCGAAAGGTTCCTTTAAATATAGGGCAGGATGATTACATAGTTGCTTTAATTTACTGAGCATTTTTAAGACGCGTCCCTTTTTTTGAAAGCCTGTTAACTCTTCTAGCTGATCAAGCGTCTCTAAAATATAACCTTCATAAAGAGAAGCTTGCTCGGCTGTTAATGGGCAATACTCATTTGATTCTAGCTTATCTGGCAAGTTCAGCTGCAAATGCGGATCACGTTTTGTCCTACGTAATAAGAACGGTTGAATTTTCGTACGTAGCTTTTGTTTATGGGATTCAGATTCATCTCGTTCAATGGGCAATATAAATTCTTCATTAAAGCGACCAAAGCTGCCTAAATAGCCTTTATGAATAAAATCAAAGATAGCCCAAAGCTCAGATAGACGGTTTTCTACAGGCGTGCCAGTCAGGGCAATGTGATGATCACCCAGTAATTTACGAATGGCTTTTGATTGTAAGGTCTGCATGTTTTTAATATTTTGAGCTTCATCTAATACAACAGTTGCCCAATCAATATCCTGTAAAAATTCAGTATCCTGTGACACAGTACCATAGGTTGATAAAATGACATGTGGCTTATCAATCGATATCATTTTTTTGAAATCATCATCTTTTGCACGGTTAGTTTGGTAATGAGTATGGACAATTAGTGAAGGAGCGAATCGAGCAAGCTCCTTCTGCCAGTTACCAAGCACTGAGGTTGGGCAAATAATAATGGATGGTTTTGTATAATCAGCTACTGCTTCATATATATGAAGTAAATAGGCTATCATCTGTACCGTTTTACCAAGACCCATATCATCGGCTAGGCACGCACCGAAACCTTGCTGACGCATAAAGACTAGCCATTCAAAGCCTTCAATTTGATAAGGACGTAATTCTGTTTGTAATGACTCTGGAATTGGCACAGTAGGTAAACCCTTTTTATCTAAGAGTTGTTCCATATAAGCCTTTAACGATTGTTGTATCTCCAATGCAAAGATAGGATCATCCCTAAGCGCATCGTCAGCATCCTCTTCTTCAAGAGGTGCAGATAAATCTTCGGGCAATTCTCTGAATAATAATTCTCGGACAGTCCAGCTCTCATCTTCTGCCTGCTGCATTAGAGCACGCATTTCTTGCATCCAGTTAGCGTCAACACGGAACCATTCTGTTCCTATTCGAATAAATTCACGCTTTTCTTCCACCAACTTTTTAAATTGCTCAGGTGAAATCATCTGTCCATTCATCGAAAATTGCCACTTGAACGTTAAAATATCATCTAATCCAGCGACTTTTTTTGTGGATGCATTACTAGTTGTGACACGGACACGGAATTTGGATTGTTTTAAATCCTTTAGCCAGGCAGGAAGTACCACATCAAAGCCAAGTGCCTGTAATCTGGCAAGATCCTCACGTAAAAAAGATCGTACCTCCATGTCTTCAAGTGTCATACGAATAAAGGTTTCGCTACTGATCGCATCTTTAGATAGTAGATCGACTATTTGTTGTTGTTGCTGCTCAATCTCAGTTGCAAACATTCGCCATTTTGTAGGTAGAGCATCTTCGATAAGTAATGACTGCTTACGAATGGCAGGTGTCCAGTAATTTTTTGTAGTAGGGGTACTAAGGACCGTTTCTAATAGCCAAACATCTGAATCTTCTTCTGGTTCACTTAATCGTAAAGAGACTGTAATGGCACCAATTTGGCGAGCTTGATCTAATGGCCAGCCACCTCGCAAGAAAAAGGGCAATAGCTTTGGTAAATCAGAAAGTATTAGGCCTACTTGTGAAAGCTTTTGCTGCACCGCCATTTCTAATAATGCAGAATCTATATCATCTATAGGAAAGGATAGTGAAGAAAAATCCTCTGCAATGACAGCATGTGACCAAAGAGAGGGCTCCTGCCAATAATCTTGTAACGCCAATACTTTACCTAGCCATTCTTTACTATCTTCATTTACACCAACCCAGCTGATAAAGGGATGTTGATAGCTTGTTGAAAAAATATCAAGAAGCTCAGCAGTGGACACCTCAATTGTTAAATCAGCCTGGTTGGTTAGTAAGCCGTAGATATTTGCCTCATACGTAAAGAACAATGAAGATTTGAATGTTTCTACGTCGATTGTTGTACCATTTGCAGTATAGCCCCGCAACGTAAAATATCCTTCCCGAGCTACATCAATACGAAGCTGTTGAGTTTTAGAAAAAGGGGAAGGAGCATTGGTATTTATTGTCATCATACTAAGTTTCCTTTCTCGATTTCTTCCTGTAACGCACGGAGTCGCTTATATTCTGAACGAATTGTTTGTATATACGTTTCAAAATAAGGCATTTTACCAGCGCGTTTTGCGGCACTACGCATACTTTTCCAAATGCGCACCGCCTGTTTATAATTCATGCGTGATTTTTGGGCAATTTCCGCCATTGCATATACATGATATAAAGGTAAAACCGTAGCTGGTTCAACTTGTAACACATCCTTTAATCCACACATCTCTAAATAAGATAGTGAAGAAGGATTTAATTGATGAAGAGCTGCCCAATCTCGATAACGTCCTTTTTTAATTAAGAACGAAGAGAATGGTTGAAGGCCGTAAACTCCAAAGGCGCTGTATAGAATAGCTTCCTCTTCCTCGGTAAGCTGTATTTCATCAAATAAAAGCTGAAATTGACGAACATACTGAGCCCGTTGTACAACTGGTACGACTTCCTGTAAAAAGGCCTCTGTCATTGGCAGTATTGCTCGTAAAATAATAGCCATCGCATGTGATTCGCCAGCACGTTGAGCAAAAGTAGCGAGTTCAAATAGATCTTGGATATGTTGCAATTTAATATGTTTCAAATTTTCAAGCAGTAAGTCCTCTTTTTGTAAGAGTACATAAAATAATAACCTTAATGATTCTAAGGATATTTCTGCTGAAGGGTTTTCAAGATTATTTATATAATCTAATTCCTGCTCACGTCGAGGCTTTTCATAAAAAAGCACCGCCCAAAGTAGCATGTACAGGCGAAGTCGATTTTGAAATAATCCATGTCGTTCTAATAAAAACGTCCGTACTTCCTCTTGAAGAGCATCATAAAACGGGTCAGTCGCGAAAAGTCGAGACCGATTAGTCAGCTCTGTAAGTATGGTTTCAAAAGATTGACTGCTTTGATCAATAAAGTATTTCATATAAGGTGAATCCAATGAATGACCAGGTGTTTCATTTAAATGTCGCCAAATTGTATTGAAAATAGCTAACTCCATATACAGTTTATAAAGAGGTTGCCATTCACGCTCAAAGGGCATATGTCGACGAAGACGCTCCAAGGCATCAGTCCTTATAGCAGAAAGGCCATAGCCTTCTAAAACCCGACCTGGTGGCAATAATCGTTTCATTACTTCCTCAACCATCATGGACCAACTTTGTGGGCTACGTTCATCAGCTAATGATTTTAACTGGACAGATTTTTGAGCACGCCAAGCACTCGACCAATTTTGAACTGAATCAAAGTACTGGTAGAGAGCAAGTAAAGTCCCTACCTGATGTCGACACCATTTTTGCTGAGGACAGCTACAGCGTAGCTCTTCCTTGGCGAAATCAATTTCAACAGAAGCGGGTCTGACATCCTGGACAGTTGCATATAATATAGAACTGGCTCCATTAAAACGGTCAAAAATAATGGACTTATTTCTAACCGAAAAGACAGCACGACGGACTAGTTCTTCATCTTCCGTAGAGGAAGGATGTAAATCATGTTCAGCTTCTTTTAATTTAGTTAACACGAATTCTTGATGTTCTTTAGCCAATTGCGATATTGACAATGCCATCACCTCACTCCTTTCTTCATATATGGCTATGTTTAATATGGATTAATTGTAGTAAAGGAAAAAAGACTGTCCTTCCATTATACGATTAAAATGCGGCAATGATAAGCTGAATGATCAGAAAGAAAGAAATTGATTCAAAGATAGTTAACAAGACTTTTGATTTATGTTAAAATCTGAATAATCAGATAATCGGGAGGGATGAAGGATGATGCAAGTTCAATACATGAAGCCGTTTTATACAAAGATTACTGGAGACAAATTACGTCTCGTATTTGCTTATCAATATTTCTCTATTTTAAAAGAGAATGAGATTTTCCATTTCATTCCCATAGAAGGTAAAGAGATGATTATCAACATGAAGACACAGCAAATTGAAAATTTATCTGAGGTGTTTGTTTTCCAAAAGGGCAATCGATTTATTCGATTACCACTTTATCAGCTACTCCTTATTACGAATGTCCATGATCATCTGGCACCTATACTTGAAAGCGCAACACCGAAGCAACAACTTCCGCTTGTTTCGACTGTGACTGTAGGCGAAATTGATCAACTTATTGCAGAGATTGAAAATAAAAATCTAGATAACTTAATCGATCAAGCATTATTAGAGAACAATAAATTACTCTTTTTTAATCTATTACAGCAAAAGAACCATCAACTTGGAGGTTTCAAAATTGAATAGATGGTATGCCCATTAAGCACCCACTTTTCTTACTAGAAAAAGGGGTGCTTTTATTATCCCGGATAGGTCAAAAGTATAGGGGGAGAAATAACTTTTCTACAAATAGTTAATAAATCCTGATATATTGGAAACTATTCCTAAACCAAATATTAAAAAAATGGAGGATAGACCGATATAAGTGACAGAAGGTGGTGAGTAAATGCTAGGTAATTGGTCGGCTACGGGTATGTCGATTTTGAATAATATGAATCGACATTATGGTGCTATGAGTAAAGCAATGCTACGAATTTCTACAGGTTACCGAATTAATAGTGCAGCAGATGATCCAGCGGGTCTTGCCATTTCTGAAAAAATGCGTGCTCAAATTCGCGGATTGAATATGGGGGCAAAGAATATTCAGGATGGCATCTCATTAGTGCAGACAGCAGAGGGTGCATTAAATGAGACACATGCGATGATTCAGCGTATGCGAGAACTGGCAGTGGAGGCAGCTAATGATACATTAACGGATGAGGATCGGAAACAACTGGATTTGGAGTTCCAAGAGCTGAAGAAGGAAATTCAGCGTATATCAACCGATACTGAATTTAATACAAAAACATTACTGAATGGCGATTATGAAACAAATGGGATTAAAATTCAGGCAGGTGCCAATGCAGGGCAGAGCATTGAACTGTTGATCAATGGCGTCGGTTCAGAAGCACTCGGTTTGAAAGATGTTTCGATTGCTACGAGGGATGAGGCAGATAAGGCTATTTCTTCTATGGAAGACGCTTTAAAACGAGTATCCAATGAACGTTCTCGTCTTGGTGCCTATCAAAACCGTTTGGAACATGCCTATAATGCCAATGTGAACACTGCAGAAAATTTACAAGCAGCAGAGTCGCGAATTCGAGACGCTGATATTGCAAAAGAGATGATGAATATGGTAAAAGCCCAGATTTTAATGCAGGCCAGTCAATATGTTTTGGCGATGCATATGCAGCAGGCACAGTCCGTTTTAAAATTATTAGAAGTCGGAAAAAAATGATGAATTTCAATTAATATTGAAATTCATCATTTTTAATGTTTATTTAGAAAAAGTCTCAATCGCTAATTTAGCTGTTGCCGTAGCTTCGTGCTGTAATGGCAGCACAGCCTGACGCATATTTTCTTGAACGGTCGTATACGATTCTAGAATGGCGATAGCTCGTTCGAACAATGTGACACCGTTCCAATCATCCTTCTCGACATGCCCAATTACCGGTTGATCAACAATATCAGCAAATGCATCAATTTTCGGATCATACGAAATGGCGATAAAGGGTGTAGCATAAATGGCAGAAAAGATTAGGGAATGTAATCGCATCCCAATTAATAATTGAGATTGTCCAATAACCGCGATTTTTTCCTCAATGGATAAATCGGAAGGAGCAATTAAGCTTTTTTCCTGCATGAGTGCTGCCACTTCCTGAGAAGTTTTTAAATCATGCTCACCATGCATGGGTAAGAAAACAATTTGCTCACCCTGACGCACTAATTGGTCTAGGCTATGTGCAATTTTTTCTTTATACGCTATTGTAGATGGCCAGTCACGAACACTAACTGAAATATAGCTTTCGGCTGTTAGAGATTCATGTTCTAACCATTCACAATGAAAGTCGCCACCGTTTAGCCCCATCACAGGATCCGGCACGATTTTAGCCTCTTTGCGTACACCAATTTCTGTTAAAAGAGTTTGAGAAGCTTTATCTCTAATGGTAATTTGATCGACCTTGTTAAAGGTTTTTCGTACGATAAATTTACTAAGAGTGTGGTTGATTGGACCCATACCTTGGGCGTAAACAAATACTGGCTTCTTCAGCCATTTTGCAATTTGAATAACGCCAGCATAGTAAGGAATAGTTTTCATGCCTGTTTGATCCTGCATTAAACTGCCGCCGCCACTAATGAGTCCATCAGCAGTTTTAAGCAATTGGTGGATTTCTTTCATTTTCCAACGATTCACGGCTTTCACGCCATATGTTTGCTCTGTAGCAGAAGGGTTATTCGACAATACAGTGATTTCTATATCATGTTGCCATTTCTTCAAACCTTGAATAATGGACAGCAGAATAGCATCATCGCCGACATTATCGAAACCATAATAGCCAGATAAAACAATGTGCATTATGACCACCTCGCGATTGCCTTAGAAACCCAACGATAACCTACTTTGAAAATTAGGATAAAGACCAGTCCTATAATAAAACCAAGAGACACACTGTATAGGGTACGCAATACAGAAACAGCTACTGGGATGTGTAAATGTGTAAAGGTATTAACGATTGATAAGAATCCGATCACACCTGGAACGAGTAAGATACTACCCCATTTGCGATTAATGCCCATTACGTATAATGCTAAAACAAAGAATGGGAAACCAATTAAGAATTCCTTCGTTCTTGGTCGTACATATAAGGTATTTTCTAGCCATTGTCTAAACGCTAATTCTAAATCGCTAACTGAGCCAGAGTTACCAGTTCGGCTAATGTAGAATAAACCAATACCCGCCACGACAATTAGTAGAAGCACATGCCAATATTTTAATTCTTTGTTTAACAATGTTACGGTATTTGATAAAGATTTTTTAATATTTTGATCAGCTAGTCGGTTGATCTCAATTAATGTAAATAGAAGGACGCCCATAATTGGAATCAGATAAACTAACTTCACGCCTTTGAACGTAGCAAAGCCTGTCATAAAGGCATTGCCATTTAATAGGCCAATGACAATAACAATCCCGATAAGGCTAATCGCTACTGCCTTCAAGTATTGCACAAGAATTTTAGACATTTTCGTAGAACCTTGAGCCGATTTAATTACGGCATAGGTAGGTGCAAGGACGGCAATAATTAATGCAAATGCCTGTAAGAATAGAGTACTTTTCAGGATAAAGTACGCAATAGCTAATACTGTCATAAATCCAGCTGCCGCAAAGCGTAGAGGCATCCATTTGACTAATTCTGAAACGATAAAGGTAAATAAAATACCTGCTAATAATACAGCCGCTGTAACCCAGGCTGGTACAGCTACCTTATCAAACAGCTTTGGCTCGCCAGGTTGGAAATGATCTGGCATTGCATCATGTACTCCATTTAAGTAGTCAATTGTTTGCTCCACATTTTCCTTGGCATTTCCAGTTGTTTTAATATGGTAGAAGATAGAGCGGATATTACGCTCTTTTACAGCTCTTGTTGTACGGTCAATACTTTCATTTAACTTTAATTTCGTTTGTCTGTTGATGTTAATACTATGCAAGCGAATCATCTTGTAATCGGTCTTTTGGGCGATTTTACTTTCGCCCTTCAATGGATTACTTTCAATTGTATAGAAGTAATAGCCAGCATCACTTAATTTTTCTACTAATTGATGGCCGTCTTCTTGTCCAAAGCCAATCGCTTCATCGCCTTGCCCAAGCAAGCGACCTGATGAACCATCTTTTAAAGCTAGTAATTGATTCACCAATTTATCGTTAGCCACTTCATTATCGGCATTTTCCACTTTAAAGACATAGCCTAATCCATGCTTACTAATGACATCCATAGCAGGTTGATCGTAGCCAATTGGTGTTTTTAAGTCAAAGTTATGGTTAGAAGTAGGGAGGAAATAAAAAGCTTCTTCTCCTATTTGAACTTCTTCAGGCTCTACGCTATTTTTGATGAGTTTTTGGTAGTCAGCATTTTCAGGTACTCGAATATAGTAACCACTCTTTGAACGATCAACAGCATCTTTATAAGGTGTAAATAATAATTGTGCTGCTAGGTCGTTTTCTTTATAAACAGTAATTAAATTTTGTTTTTCCATTTCCTTTAACGTTAAAGGCTCTAGACTAACAGTTGTCAGCCCAGCTTCCTTTAAGGAGGAAAGGATTTCATCCATTGTTAAATCACTGTTTTTATCTGCAGTTTGTATTTCATCAAAGGGAATCACAATTTCATAAGAATCATTCGATTGCTCCGCATTCCACCTCATCATAATACCTGTGGAGGAAACGACGAGTAAAAGAACAATAATTCCCCAAAGCCATTTCTGTTTCGACATAAGTGTCCTACCTTTCTTATTTATGAAAATCTTTTTCCGATAACAGGGATTTTCTTTAAATCTTGCTTATGAATAGCTTTCATTACCCAAAGTAAAAGGAAGTATATAGCTCCTCCAACGATGATGGCAATAGTCAGATAGCCCATTGCCCACATACGAGACCAATGTGTAAAATCAAGCCAAAGCGTTGGTAAACCAACGGCTGCTCCCATTACGATCGAAGACACAATCATTTTCACCGTATCTTTTCCAAGAACAGTAAAGCGAATCATACGATATATAAAGACAGTATTCACAATAAATAACACAAAGTACACCAATAAAGTTGCATAGGCAGCACCATCTAGACCAAATGCTTGAATGAAGAAGATGTTCGCAAACACCTTCAGAACAACGCCACTTAAAATAATAAGAGCGCCTGTTTTAGCAGCATTCATTCCCTGTAAAACACCAGTTCCGAGAAGAGTCAGAGATGTAAAGACCGAGCTAAGGTTAATCATCGCTAACATTAAGCTTCCCTCTAAGTCCTTGAAAAGAGCCAGATTTAAAGGCAAGGTTAAGGCTAGCAGTCCAATAGCAGCCGGCCATGATATTAGATGAGTCATACGATGTGTTCGCTCAATAATGCTGCGTGTTTCATCCATTTTACGTTCTGCAATCTTAGTAGTAATGAGTGGCACAAGCGGTAAAATAATCGAAGACGCAAATACAGTCGTAATTTGAACTAATGTCAGCCCGCGACCATATATTCCGTAAAGGAAGCTAATTTCACTTGCGTCAGCTCCTGCATTTCTCAAGCCATATGTGACTGTAAATGAATCCACAAAGTTAAAAAGAGCCATTGTAACAGAACCAATTGCAATTGGAATGGAGATCTTTAAAATAGTCTTACTATATGTGGAGAAATCCTTGCTAGAATATTTATCCTTGCTCGTTACTTTTACCGAAGAACGGAAATATTTATAGAGTAAATAAACAAGTGAACCAAGTGCCCCAAGGACAGAACCAGCCATAATTCCACCAGCTACGATATCATTTGAATAATCCATCGCAACTAGGAAGTACGCAACAATTAGAATTAATGCAACTCGAACTAACTGTTCAATTACTTGAGAGATAGCAGTAGGTCGCATATCTCCAAAGCCTTGGAAAAAGCCACGATAGACGGCCATATAAGGGGCCACAAGTAATGTCAGTGCCACAATAATTAACGCAATTTCTGTTGATGGTCCACCAAGTGCATTCGCTATCTGTGCTGAAAAACCGTAAATGATTGTAAAACTAATGACGCCAAATGATAGGGCAAGGATTCTTGCGGTCACATAAATTTTCTTTATTTTGGCAGTATCCTTACTTGAGTTGGCCTCCGCAATCAATTTAGAAATAGCAATAGGGATACCCGCAACAGATAAATACAAAGCTACCATATAGACAGGATAGACAAGACTGAAAATACCCAGTACTTCGTCACCAGCAATATTTTGAAGGGGTATACGGAAAATACTTCCGATTACCTTAGAAAGTAATGTCGCGATGGTTAAGACGAGTGTACTTTTGACAAATGTTGATTGACTCATTTTGCTGTGCCCTGCCCTCTAAGCTTTAATGAGAAAACCTTTAAAGCAAAACGTGGAAGAACAAGCATTCTTATAAAACGACTTGGCTGGCGTAGTAATCGATAAAGCCACTCAAGATTTAACTTTTGCCAAATGACTGGTGCACGCTTCACGGTGCCAGCGATGACATCGAAGGAGCCACCTACACCAATAAATACTCCTTTTGAAAACTTGTCCAGATTTTCAGTAATCCATTTTTCCTGTCTCGGTACTCCTAAAGCAACAAACACCAAATCAGGTTGTAATGCTGCGATATCGTCGGCAATATGATTGTTATTCCAATCAAAGAAGCCATCATGATAGCCGACAACTTCAACATTTGGATAATTCTTATGAATATTGGCAATGGTCTTTTCAATTGTTTCTTTTTGTGCGCCCAATAAATAAATTTTAAAGCGCTTTTGTTGACCAACCTCCAACAGTTTCACCATGGTATCATAGCCTGTCACACGCTCTGGAAGTGAATCTCCAAGGATTTGAGCAGCCTTAACCACACCGATGCCATCCGCACAAATGTAGGTTGCCTGATTTAAATATCCCTTCACAGTAGGATTTTCATTTGCCTGCATGACAACTTCAGGATTGGCTGTCACAACGAAAGTTTTTTCTTGCTGTTCAATACGATTAACAAGTAAATCTACAAACCCCTGCTGACTAATATGTAAAAAGGGTACGCCCATAATCGTTACATGCCTCATATAGTGTTCAAACCTTTCTGTAATTCCTTTTTCACTGCAATCTATCATACCATAAAAGCAATATTGACAGGAAATTTTCGATAATAGTTCACCTATTGATATAGGCTGCATAAAAGGGGATTCATCGTTATAAAAAGGATAATCCCATTGCACAATACAAGAAAATTAAACTAAAAAATGCACTGATTTTTAGGAGGAAAAGGTGTTGATCCTAAAAGGGCGATTTGAGTTTCTTCTATTATATAGTGTTTTATATTATTGCAATGAAGACAACAAAAAGAGTGCGAAACAATATCGCACTCTTTTTTAGATGATCGTAGAAAATCATTTTTTTACAATATAATCGCCGTGCACCCAGCCGGTTTTGCCATTATAGATAACCTGATACCAGGCACCATTCTTTATGAATTCGCCTTTATCATCTACTGCACCAATAATAAAGCCGTTTGGTTTAACTGTACCTAGTATAGCAGCTGTTGTTGACGGTTCGCTTCGAACATTGAGCGTGATGTTCATGTTAACAATCTGTAAACCATTTTCTAGCTGAACATAATCATCAAACACCCAGCCCTCTTGTCCATTTACACTTATTTTGAACCAACCACCATTTTCTCCAAGTACTTTGAAGGATGTATCTTTAGGTAAATTCGTCATAATGGATGCAGCATCTGCAGTATTTGGATACGTTCTCATATTGAGATTAGTAGTAGCCTTTCCGATTGCCCCAGCTATATAGGAATCTAAAGCATATTGCTTCGTAGGGCTTGGTAAAGATGGAGCGGAAGGCTGACCCTGATAAGCAGGAACATCAAACACTAAATTCGTTGTCGTATGTGCACCAACTAATTCATAAATATCATAAATCTTTTTCGCCTGAATAACTGCCCACATTACATGTGTAGCATATTGATGGACGGTTGGATTATCAGGGTTCCAGCGCATTTTATATAACGTGTCTTGTCCTTTACTAATATACTGATCCTTGACAAATTGAGCTCCACCGATAATTGCATCCTGCACGGTAAACCACCCATTTGTATAAGCACGCTCAGCACCAAATTTATTAGCATCTGCATCAATAGCACCAATACCATAAGCATTATACGTTTTCTTAATAGCGGTTAAATTGTCTCTATTTTCAGGAGTGACCATCACTGGCTTTCCACCCGTATCTAAGCCTACCTCAATTCCATTCATAAGCGCAGAGGCACCATTAGCTGTTTCATGTAAAGCATGTGATACCAAATAGATAGCATTTACATTGTTATCGACACCCGCCTTAATAAAGGCATCAGCCATACCTGCTAAGCTTCCTTTATTAGCAAGTACCTTGTCATTTAGTTCCTTGGCATTCAGATTATTGACCACAGTGGATAATTTTAAAAATTGATAAAAAGATGGGCTTTCCTGCATAACGCTCTTTGGGTGTACATAGTATGACACTAGTGCGTCGCTAGCAGTAAAAATGCCAGCACCGTCGACCTTTGGATTATTGGCAGTTTGTTTATTAACCACCGAGGAATAGTCAGATGAGTAATTCGTCGTTATATATTCCTTTCCACCAGTTTCTGGTGCTTCTAAATGAATTAAACGATAGAGAACGGTCGCTGCTTCAGCACGAGTTGTTTGTGCAAGCGGTGCAAATTGATTACTTGGCTTCCCTACAAGTAGCCCTGATGATACGACAGCTTGTACATCAGCATAGGCCCATTTGGCGATACGAGCATTGTCACTAAAGTTAATAGGGGAGGAAGATGTAAGGATGTTTTGATAATTGAGAGCTCTTTTTAACATAGCCGCCATTTCCTGACGATTAATATGTGCGTTCGGGTTGAATTTACCCTGCTCGTCACCTTTAATCAGACCATGATAGCTCGCTTGCTCGATTACTCCGTAGTACCAGTCGCCTTTCTTTACATCTGAGAAGGTTGCTTGACTAGAAGCAGCTGGCAAGTTAAGCGTTCTGACTAGAAATGCTGCGAATTCAGCTCGAGTAACAGCATCGTTTGGACGATAATTGCCAAACTCGTCACCCTTCATTAAATCGTTCGTAATAAGATAGTTCATTTCATGATAGGCCCAGTGCTTCGAAATATCTTCTGCTGAAGCGGTAGTAGGCGCAAGATAGAGCATTCCTGCAAGCACTGCCCCGTAAAGAGGAAATTTTCGTTTCATGTTTCAAGCTCCCTTCAATAGCTGATAATTGTTCTATCAAACTACCAAAAGTGTAACACAAAAAAAGGTAATCTATTATTACAACATAGGGACAGATAGAGTTAACTAGCATTTAATAATGAAGAAACTCTTAAAAAGAGAAGGAAAGAGGTGGAATTCGCTAAAAAACTCTACCTATGTTTCTGTTTCTTTACAAATATAACTAAAATATTACGGGAATCTTTAATTTTTGACAATTTAGTAACCATTCCAGAAAATGCTTGGTTATTATGGAGAGTCAGGTATAATAGGAAATGGAACTATATGTTACCAATACAATTGAGGGTAAAATTAGTTGGAAGAAAATAGCCGTCTAGTAAATACCATGGTAAAAAAATCTTCTATATCTAAATTTATGTCCCAATGCTTGAATTTCGGAAAAGATAATGTTATATTATTGTAGAAAGTGAATAAGCTTACTAGAATGGTATTCTACTACTCTTTTTCTAGTAACTTTACTAAGAAAATTTGCTTTAGTTTTGAATTATTCGAGAAAGCTATAATACATAAATTTAGGCAACTAATTATGGTGATACTATAGTTTTCATCGGAATAATATCAATTTTTAGGAATATTAGGGAGGAATAAATTAATGGCAAAGCAAAACAAAGGCCGTAAGTTCTTCGCGGCATCAGCAACAGCTGCATTAGTTGCATCAGCAATCGTACCTGTAGCATCTGCTGCACAATTAAACGACTTCAACAAAATCTCTGGCTACGCTAAAGAAGCAGTACAATCTTTAGTAGACGCTGGTGTAATCCAAGGGGATGCTAACGGCAACTTCAACCCACTTAAAACTATCTCACGTGCGGAAGCTGCTACAATCTTCACTAATGCTCTAGAATTAGAAGCAGAAGGTGATGTAAACTTCAAAGACGTTAAAGCTGATGCTTGGTACTACGATGCTATCGCAGCAACTGTAGAAAACGGAATTTTTGAAGGTGTAAGTGCTACTGAATTCGCACCAAACAAACAATTAACTCGTTCTGAAGCTGCTAAAATTTTAGTAGATGCTTTCGAATTAGAGGGTGAAGGCGATCTAAGCGAATTCGCTGACGCTTCTACTGTTAAACCATGGGCTAAATCTTACCTAGAAATCGCAGTTGCAAACGGCGTTATCAAAGGTTCTGAAGCAAATGGTAAAACAAACTTAAACCCAAATGCTCCAATTACTCGCCAAGACTTCGCAGTGGTATTCTCACGTACTATTGAAAACGTAGATGCTACTCCAAAAGTTGACAAAATCGAAGTAGTTGACGCTAAAACTTTAAACGTTACTTTATCTGACGGTACTAAAGAAACTGTTACTTTAGAAAAAGCTTTAGAGCCTAACAAAGAAACAGAAGTTACTTTCAAAATTAAGGATGTTGAATACAAAGCTAAAGTTACTTATGTTGTAACTACAGCTACTGCAGTTAAATCTGTATCTGCAACTAACCTTAAACAAGTAGTAGTAGAGTTCGACGGTAAAGTTGATCCAGCTACAGCTGCTGAAGCAGGTAACTATTCTCTTACTGGTGCTAACGATCCTGTAGTTGATACTGCAGTAGTTTCTGAAGATGGTAGCACTGTAACTTTAACTGTTGTTGACAAACTTGAGAACCAATCTGAGTATAAATTAGCTGTAAACAACATTAAAGCTGGCGATAAAGTTATCAATGCTAAAGATTTAAAATTCAAGCCACTTGATAATACAGTGCCAACTGTAGCTAAAGTAGAAGCTTTAGGTAACAAAACTATTCGCGTACACTTCAGCGAGCCAGTAAAAGCTGCTCAAACTTCACAATTCCAAATTGATGGTAAAGTAGTTGTTGGTTCAATTCAAACTAACTTAAACACTGTTATCATTAAATTATCTTCTACTTTAACAGATGGAGAACACACTCTAACTGCTGAAGGTACTGAAGATTACAACAACTTCAAAACAGTGAAAGCTGACACTAAATTCAACGTTGTTGAAGATAAAACTGCTCCAACTGTATCAGTTGTAAGTGCTTCATTTGAGAAAGTAGTTCTTAAATTCTCTGAGCCAGTTGAACAAGTATTTGCTTCTAACATTTATTGGATGCAAGGTGGATCTAAAAAGCAAGCTGCATCTGTAAAACAACTTGCTGATGATAAATATGAATTCACATTTACTGGTGACAATAAACTTGTTTATACAACAGATTTATTTGTTACTAACGTAAAAGACTACTCTGGTAACGTAATTGATAAAGATACTAAAGTTCAAGTAACTCCTGTAATCGATCAAACTCGTCCAGAAGTAATTAGCTCTACATTTGTTAAAGATTCTAACAACAAACAAATCACTATCAAATTCACAAAATCATTAGATACAGATATCGCTAAAAAAGCTGCTAACTATGTGATTAAAGATAAAGATGGTAAAGTACAACCAATTTCTAGTACTGTAAATGTATCAAAAGATAAAGAAGTTACAATTACATTACTAGGTTCTTTAAAAGATAATACTGATTACACTTTAAGTGTAAATGGTGTAGCTGATAACACTACATTGAAAAATGTAATGCTTCCATACACTACAACTTTATCTGTAAAAGATGTAACTGCTCCTAAATTAGTATCTGTTACTCAATTAAACAATAAACAAATTTATGTTGCATTCAATGAAGCAATGGCTACAAGTGGAGACGGTTCAATCGTTGATATTGATAAATATACTGTAACTGGTCCAGATAATAAAAAAATAACAATTGCATCATTTAATGTGACTCAAGATTCAAAAGGAGTTATTCTTAACTTCAGTAATCCAATTCCTGAAGTTACAACACCTCTTAACCCTAACTACAAAGTAAAAGTACAACTAGTTAAAGATTTAGCTGGAAATTACTTAGAGGGATTACAGGGAGAATTAGTTGTTGATAGACAACAAACTACTATTATTAACTCAGTTGAAGCTACTGCAAAAAATAAAGTAGAAGTAGAATTCTCTAACCCAATTCAATCACTAGTACAAGGTGATTTCACTATTACTGGTTCTGAAATTGCTCATAATGAAATTTCTGCTGATGGTAAAACAGTAACATTCACTTTAAAAACAGATTTAGCTGAAGATGCTAAAAAAGATGGTAATGCAGTTACATTAGCTGTTAAAGCATCTCCTTCAACTGTTGATGTTTTAGGTAAAAATATCACAGGTGGTGTATCACCAACTGTTGTTGACAAAATTGCAGCTACTGTTGATACTGAAAAAATTACTGCTGTTCAAAACAGAGACGATCAAATTAAAATTACTTTCAATGAAGCTGTTAAACTTACAGCTGGTGGTAAACCAGAGTCAGATTTCATTGTAAAAGATGGTCTAAAATCATCAGGTAATAACGTTAAAGTAGATAAAGTTGAAGTAGATACAACAGATGCTACTAATAAAACTCTTATCTTAACTCTAGAGAAAAGTTTAGTTGCTGCTACAGTTGAAGTTACTAACCCACGTTTTGTTGAAGATTTAGCAGGTAATATCATTGCTAAAATTGAAGCAACTTCTGTGGAATTAGATTCAAAAGGTGCTGCAACAACACTTGAAGCTGCAAAAACAGCTTTAAACACTTCAATTGCTACTGCAGATACAACTGCAGCTGCTCCTGCTACTGAAGGTAAAGCAGTAGGTAACAAAGTTGAAGGTTCTAAAGCAGCTTTAACAACTGCTATTACTACTGCAAAAGCAGTTAATCCAGCGACAGCTACATTAAAACAATTAACTGATGCAAAAGCAGATTTAGATGCAGCTGTTACAAAGTATAATAATGCTGTAGTTGTAGCTATTACACCTGCACTAGGTAATGTAACATTAGCAGCAGTTAATGACACAGACTCAAATACTACAGTTGCACTTGCTACAGGTGAAACTCTTGAAGTTATTTCTGCTGATTCAACTAAAGTGAATGCTGTAGTTGATTCAGGAAATAAAGTTAAAGTAACACACGTAGCTGCTGGTACTTCAGTAATCACTGTTAATGTACTAAATGCTGAAGGTAAAGTAGTTAAAACTGGTACTTTCACAGTTACAGCTTCTTAATAAAACTAAACGAAACGTTACTCTATAAGCTAATTCATTCAGTGAAATGAGTGGAAGTGAAAACCCCATGTTTTGCATTAAGCAATAAATATGGGGTTTTCTTTCTAACTATTACTTCCAGTTAACAGGTGAAAGTCCTGTTCTTGTAAAACAGTCAGTCTACAAGTACCTAATCCTCCTGCATCCAGTGCTGTGCTGAATCACACAAAAGGGATGAAGTCAGGTGAAGTCGTACCCGGTGGTACCGGGGCGGGGTTCTTTAAAAGATTTCTATGGTTAGGCAGACGAATCCATGTAGGCAGGGTAAGCTAGTGTATGGTGCGAAATAAAGCTAGGAGCTCACTGTACATCCCTATAGTCGAAATACTATAGTGGCGATCGATGAATTGACTGTTAAACCGGTCGTTCTTATTCCTGGATAGTGGAAACCTAAGGAAATCAAAATAAGGGATGGAAGTAGTGGAACGTTTGAAGTCTTGTTAGAAGAGGTGTGTCAGCACTAGTGAGGCTAATAAGATGGCAGCGGGTTTGTAGTAGTGTAGATTGCTAGCCGTTTGGACTTGTATGGTAACATATGAGAAGGGTAAAACTAGCAGGAGCGAAGAAACCCAGTCAGTGGTAAATCTATAAGAAACTTATTTCCCCAAATTTGTTTCTTTAAAAGTTAAATTCAGAGGCAATCATATTATATGATTGTCTCTTTTTTATTTTGTATCTATTCTATGTAAGAAAGTAGAAAGTAGAAAGTAGAAAAATCCTAATTTTATTTAGTATAGAGAAATTCCTTGTAGTATTTATTTTAATTTCTTATCTTACCCAATGTTATTTGCTTTTTTAGTACAATTCTTGTCTTAATAGACTAATAACTATGCAATAGAAAACTCTTGAAAATTTAACTCATAAAAATGCTTGAATAACTTTAATGAAAAAAGGAGATGAATAAGTAAAAATCATTAGGTAGGTTAAATATGGAATTTTATAAAGAAAAAGAAATCTTTTGCTACAGTTGTCGTAAAAAAACTATATTTACTTATAGAGATACGTATAGAAAGAACGGGGTAGACAGTCATTGTAGTGAATGTTCAGGGATTTGGTTTGAATGGCAAAATAGAGCAGTTGAGAGGGAAATGGAAAAGTGGATTGAATATAATAAACAGCTTATCAAATGACTGATAGGTTGTTTATCAATATTTAATCGAGAAGTTTATATTAGAGGCTCTGTAAAGAAAGTGCGTTGCTTTGAAATGTAATTTGAACAAAAATGCCTTGCAATCCTTTATTTTGCGTTAAATAAGAAGAATCCCTTTTGAAAAAAGATTGATCAAAAGGGATTCTTCTTTAGCAGTTTTAAGTTAGGTTTTATAAGTTTGATTATTTCTACCTGTGTTGCTCCAAAATCGCGCCCTTTAATGGAATAACTAAACTTCATTTTGAGGTTTTTAAGTGCGTTTCCAAACATTCATTTGAGAGCGTTCTTGAGGGTTAATTTGTATTGTTTATACATCTTTTTCACACTAAAAGAATAAACCTATTTTTGCTTACTTTCTTTTTCAGTAGAGCAATTCATAAGAAAGGACTTACCTTCGGGTGGGTCCTTTTCTTTTTTCTATCACTTTCCTGTGTGATTCTTTTTTAGTTTATTTAGAAACTGCATATATTCCCATCCAAAGAAGAACCTCCTAAACTACTTTCATTTAGGAGGTTCTTCTTTTATTGATCTATTTTACCGGCAGCATGTTGGAACTGTAAACCTATTTATAATATTTTTTAAAATTTATCAAATTTTCTATGATAGCTGTTACATTACTAATATTACAATTTATTTACATACTATAGATACTATAAAAATAGTGCATTAACATTACTATGTTTACATATATATTGTAGTGGGGAAATAAGTTTTGAATATTTAGACTATTGATGGCACGCCGTATGCGATGAAAGTCGCCTGTACGGTGTAGGCCCAAACCGAAAGCCCAGATAGAGAGATGTGGTATAAGGTGGGAATGGCAATGAACAGTTTATTTTGTCGTTAATGCATTCGAACGACACGCATGCTAATCTAGCGAATATCGCTAGAAAGGTAACCGCTGTGAAGGAGGTTAGAGCTAAAAAACCAAACGCAATACTATTAGATGCTGGTGATGTTTTCTCGGGAACTTTATATTTTAACGAATTTAAAGGACAAGCTGATTTAGCGTTTATGAATTTAATGAAGTATGATGTCATGACTTTCGGGAACCATGAATTTGATTTAGGCGCTACTCCTGAGGGACATCAAGCCTTAGTTGATTTCATTAAAGGCTCGCAATTCCCATTCGTTTCTTCTAACATTGATTTTTCAAAGGACACAAAGTTCACAGGTTTATTTACGGACCTTATCTCTAGTGAGCCTCAAAACGGAAAAATCTACAATGGAATTATTAAAGAAGTGAATGGAGAGAAAGTAGGTATTTTCGGATTAACAACGGTTGAAACGAAAGATATATCGTCTCCAGGCAGTATTGCGTTTGAAGATTATATTACAGAAGCCAAAAAAGCAGTCAAAGCCTTTGAAGATAAAGGTGTTAATAAAATTATTGCCTTAACGCATATTGGTTATGATGATAATCCAGCGTATGATAATGATCAAATTTTAGCAAAATCTGTTGAAGGAATTGATGTGATTGTAGGCGGGCATAGTCATACCCAGCTAGATAAACCTGTTGTGGTAGATAAAAATATTGCTGGACAAGCAAAGGATGCTACATTGATTGTTCAAGCCTATCAGTACAATGATTATTTAGGAACTTTAGATGTTACCTTTAATAACAAAGGGGTTGTCGTTGCGCATAATGGGGCTTTGTTAAAAGTAGCTGATTATGTAGAGGATGGGCAGGCGCTTGCAACATTAAAACCATTTAAAGATAAAGTTGAAGAGCTTTCTAATACAGAGACTGGGGCAACTGCAATTATTGCCTTAGATAATCCTCGAACAGGTGGAGATAATATAAAACCAAGTGTTCGAAAAAATGAAACTCCATTAGGCAATTTAATTACAGATGGAATGCTAAAGAAGGCTAAACAGTATAACAATGATGTCATTATGGCACTTCAAAATGGTGGGGGTATTCGAGCTGGTATTAATCAGGGGCCCATTACAGTGGGTGAAGTCATAACGGTACTTCCTTTCGGTAATACTTTAGCGACGATGAGCCTAACTGGCAAAGAATTAAAAGAAGCTTTAGAAGTGAGTGTTGGACAATACCCAGCTGAAAATGGTGGTTTCTTACATGTTTCAGGTGCAAAGGTTGAGTTCGATTCAACTAAAGCAAAAGGTCAACGAATTGTTAAAGTTTCATATATGGATGGACAAGGGAAATATGTAGAGATTCAGGATAATGTCACGTATACAATAGCTACAAATGCGTTTACAGCTAAAGGTGGAGATGGCTATGATGTCTTCAAAAAAGCATACGAAGAGGGCCGTGTGACCGATTTAGGTTTATCAGATTGGGAAAACCTTGCTGAGCATATTACGTCTCTTGGCACAGTCAATCCAAAAGTTGAGGGAAGAGTTGTAGACGTTTCCAACAGTCAAGTACCTGACGAAAATATTGCTGAAACTGAATTCTCCGGCACAGTTACTACCCCAAAAGTATATGAAGGCAATGTAACAGTTGATATTAACAATATTTCAATCTTAGAAAATGCTGTAGTGAAGGGTCATTTAATCATAACAGGTACTGTCATAAATGAATTATCATTTGTAAATGTAAAAGTAGAAGGAAATCTAGATCTTTCCAAAATAGATGTTGATAAAGTGGATTTCGATGGAATCACAGTGAATGGAGAAACAATTCTATAAGTTGATTTGCAAAGCCTTCTATTCAGAGAGTAGAGGCTTTGCTATTAATTTTTACAAAAAACCTTCCTAAAATTGAAAGGAGAATTGACTTGATGTCCAAGAAGAATTGGAAAAAACCTGTAAATGTCTTTTTAGCAACCACACTAGTAGCAGGCGTTGTCGCACCAGTAGCACCACTTACAGTAAAAGCTGAAACATTTGCAAAGGATTTAATTATTTCAGAGTATATTGAGGGAAGTTCATTTAATAAGGCAATTGAAATTTACAATGGTACGGGCTCACCGGTGGATTTAAGTAATTATACATTAGAGCTTCATACAAATGGTGCAGAGGCCGCTGATAAAACAATGAGTCTATCAGGTGTTTTAGATAATGGAGCAACGTATGTTGTCTATCATAAAGATGCTGATGCTACTATAAAAGCAAAAGGGAATCTTGAAAATTCGATTGTTATCAACTTTAATGGCAATGATCCAATCGTCTTAAAGAAGTCCTCGGAAATAATTGACTCAATTGGACAGGTTGGCTCTTCAGCAGATTTTGCAAAGGACGTCACATTAGTAAGAAAAAGCTCAGTCCTTTTTGGCGATACGAATATCTCTGACACGTTTAATTCAGGTTCAGAATGGACGACATTCCCCAATAATGATTTTTCAAATCTAGGACAGCATACAATGGATACAAATGTTGACCCCGAAAATCCAGGGCCAGTCGACCCAACGGACCCTGAAGTACCGGTTACTCTGTCGATTGGTGAGGCAAGAGCGAAAGGTATTGGGGAAACAGTAACGATTAAAGGTAAAGTAGCAGCGACCTTGAAAAATACAATCTCTGTTCAAGATGAAACCGGTGGTATCGCTGTTCGACCTACTAGTCTAGCTATGACAGTTGGGGACGAAGTAACGCTTACAGGTAAATTAGCCGACTATAGAGGGTTATTACAATTAGATAGTGCTACAATTATTGAAAAGGTTGAAAATACCGGTGCACCCATACCCAAATTAGTAACAGGTGCTCAAGTAAGTGAAGAGAATGAATCACAGTTAGTAACAGTAAAGAATGTAACGCTAACAGATGTGAATCAACAACCAGGCTTTGCTAATTTTACGGCAAGTGATGGTACTAATTTTATTGTGCGTGATGAAACAAATACTCTTGGATTGACTAAAGATACTATCTATGAATCCATAACGGGGATTGTTCAAGAGTTCGATAAAGCTTATCAAGTGATTCCAAGATCAAAAGCGGATATCGTCGCTGATAGCTCTACTTTAAAACCTGCTATCGCATCACCTGGAAGCGGGACATTTATTGGAAAAACTAGCGTTACGTTGACTACAACTACGGCAGAAGCGGAAATTTATTACACAGTAGATGGTTCTGATCCAACTGTTGAAAGTCAAAAATATGAGGCACCGATTGATATTACTGAAACTACTATATTAAAAGCAGTGGTCAAAGCGAAAGACGGTACTTTAAGTGAAGTGGCTACGTATGAATATACGCTTACTGATAAATTACAAATTCATGATATTCAAGGTGCTAGTCATACCTCTTCGTTCAATGGTAAAACTGTTGAAGGAATTGAGGGAATCGTAACCTACTCCTTTGCATTAGGAGGAAACAATTATTATACAATTCAAACTCCTGATGAATGGATAGATGATGACCCGAATACATCGGAGGGAATTCTTCTATATAGCGGAAACAAGAAATTACCACTCAGCGTCGGTAACTTAGTTTCCGTGAAAGGACAAGTAAGTGAGTATGCTTATGATGGATACGATGATAGGCAGCAAACAGATTTAAAAACAACACAAATTAATGTTCGGGACGATCAGGGTGGAAAAGTAGATGTTATAAAAACTAGTGTTGCCTTACCAGAACCTATTAAAATCGATCCATTAAAAATGTCTTTCAGTAACATTGACAGCGATCATCTGCAAACGTTCAACCCAACCATCGACGCCATTGATTTTTGGGAAAGTATTGAAGGTATGCGTGTTGAAGTAGGGGATGTAAAAGCTGTTTCACCACAAGAGCATGGTGATTTAGTAACGGTACTAAAAGATGAGCAAACAAATACTCTCCATGGTGGTGTTCGGTTTGAAGAGGGTAATGCAAATCCAAATAGAATACAATTTCGTCTAGAACCTAATGGCACTGCACGTGATTTTGAAGTAGCGACAGGTGATACCTTTAAGGGTCCTATTACAGGTATTGTCGGTTATTCCTATCAAAACTTTAAAATTTATGTTCCATTAGATGAAATGAAAGCAGCTCATCAAAAAGGATCTACATCACCGGAGAAAACAAAAATTGTAAAAGCTGATGATAAACTAACGATTGCTTCATACAATCTAGAAAATTTCTCCAATAATAAATCGTCCACAACTGACGATAAGGCGAGAAAACTAGCAAGAGCTATCGGGATTGATATGAAAAGCCCAGATATTGTTGGTGTAACAGAGGTACAAGATAATAACGGGGCAACTGTAGGTGATTCGAAGGCAGATCAAAGCTATAAAAGATTAATTGACGCTATTAAAGCAGCAGGTGGCGTCGACTATCAGTATGTTAATATCGATCCAATTAACAATCAGGATGGTGGCGCACCTAACGCAAATATACGCGTGGGCTTCCTTTATAACCCAGATCGTGTGAAGCTGAAGGAGGGCTTGCCAACAGGTAATGCTACTACAGCAGTGGGCTATCAAGATGGAAAATTAACATTGAATCCAGGACGTATTGATCCAACAAATGCAGCGTTTAATAGTAGCCGTAAACCATTAGCTGCTCAATTTGAATTCCAAGGGGAAGATGTAGTAGTCATCGCAAACCATTGGAATTCAAAATCAGGTGACACACCATTGTTTGGTGCAATACAGCCACCTCAAAATGGTAGTGAGGTACAACGCAAAAAAATTGCAGAAATTGTTTATGATTTTGTCAAAGACATTAAAACAAACAATAAGGATGCAAATATTGTCTCTTTAGGTGACTTTAACGACTATCAATTTGCAGAGGCTCTTAAAATTCATGAAGGTCAATTAATGACCAATATGATTAATAAAGTAGACGACTCTGATCGTTACACATATGTGTATCAAGGGAATTCACAAGTATTAGACCATATTTTAGTATCCAATAATTTAGTCAATAAAACTGAGATTGATATCTTGCACATAAATGCAGACTTTACAGATATGGCTGGACGTGCAAGTGATCATGATCCAGTCATGGTTCAAATTGATTTGAAAAACGGTTCAAGTGTTGAACCAATACAGCCTGAAACAATCTATAATTTTAAGAACTTTAAAACTGATAAATTGACGATTACGAAACCGAGTGTGGCAGTACATTTAGATGCTCAATCTGTTATTACAAAGGGTATATTCTTAAAAGGCAACTATGCTGAATTACATGGTGAAGGATTTAAGACAACGGATGTAATCATAAATCCTGATAAAGCAGGAGCAATTATTGATCTAAAAGGTAATGCTATGAAATCTATAACGATTGACGGTTCAAATGTGAAAGAAATTAGAGGGGCTGACAAAATTGATATCCCATCAATAAAATTTATAAATGGTGCGGCTCCTGAGAAAATCAAATTTACGAATTCAAAAGGGGATCCCATTGTGGATCCTTCTTTACCGTCTGAAAATAAGCAACCTACTATTAAAAAGCCTATTACAAACAAAGCGGTAGCAGTTGGAGAAGTCATTAATATTCAATTAACAGATCATTTCTCTGATCCAGATGGTGATGAATTATCGTTTACGGCTACAAAAGGTTCTATAAAAGGAAAGATCCTCACGCTCAATTTAACAGAGGGCAGTCATATTGTTGGGGTGACGGCTTCAGATGGCAAAAAAAGTGTGACTACAAATTTCAGTGTGACAGTATCTGCAGCCAATGATTATTATGCTGGTGCATTGAATAAAGATGGACAGGCATTAAAAAGTGCGCTTCATGACATCATTTCGAAGCAAAAAGTACTTTCTTATAATGAAGTTTGGAACGCCATAAAATATACAGATGAAGATCCAAATAATACAAGTAATGTCATCTTATTTTACTCTGGAAAATCTAGCTCCAAAACAAATAGCGGCGGAAATGTAGGGAACTGGAATAGAGAGCATACTTGGGCAAAATCCCATGGTAATTTCGGAACTAGTAATGGACCTGGAACAGATATTCATCATTTACGCCCAACGGATGTGCAGGTTAATAGCTCTAGGGGTAATTTAGACTTCGATAATGGCGGAAGTCCAGTGACTGGTTGTACGGGTTGTCTGAGGGATTCCGATTCGTTCGAACCACCGAAACGTGTAAAAGGTGATGTTGCTCGAATACTGTTTTACATGGCTACGCGTTATGAGCCAGGAGATAAGGTTGATCTTGAATTAAATGATAAAGTAAATAATGGATCGGCACCTTACCACGGCAAACTTTCTGTCTTATTGCAGTGGCACAAGGATGATCCAGTAGACGACTATGAAAGAAAAAGAAACAATCGAATTTATGAAATCCAAGGTAATCGTAATCCATTTATCGACCATCCGGAATGGGTAGAAATGATATGGAAATTAAAATAATTCATATGATGCTATATATTTTTCTATGTTTTAAGTCAAAACATGCAATCAATGAAATCAATAACTATTATAAGCACTCTCAGTTGAGGGTGCTTTCCTTATATCGCCATCGTCCACCCCGGTTAAGCTTTATTCCATATTCTAGGAATAAAGCTTTTTTTAATACAAAACACGAGAATAATCCACCATTTTCTCCAGGCTATGTAACTTTTTTAAATAAAAAGAGTCTACTTAATAAAATAGTTTACTAGTTGTTCTAATAATATCGGCCAATCTAGTTACCTATCAAATACTATCTATATATATCGGTATGAATTGCATAGAAAGCAGCTACATCTTTGCTTTAAAATTTGCTTCAAGGGAGGGTATATATAAGGATCTATTAAGGAAGAAAATAGTTTGCAAGAAAATATACTGGCATTTTGGAATAACATTTACTTCATATGAAGCTTTTGAAGGAGAGAGGTTAGAACTCTAGTACCGAATTCTACTTTTTTCGATAAGAATCCCACATTTTGGGGTTTTTTCATGTTAAGATGATAAAGACAATTGAATGTGAAAAAAAGGAGATTAGCATGTTTAAGAAACTAAGGAATACATGTATTGTATCAGCGGTTGCTTTGGCTACAATTTTACCTGGACAAGCATCTGCAACAGCAATTAGTAACAATGGAATTCAGATAAAAAACAATGTTTCGATTACAATTAATGGAGAGACGATTAGTGTCTATGATCCTATTTTAAATAAATCGGATTTCTTATTATTGCCAATGCGTGCTTTATATGAAGCGATTGGTGCGAATGTGGATTGGAATAAAGAAACACAGACAGCGTCAGCTACTCGTAACGGGAAGATTGTGGATTTAAAGATTGATTCGATGACGGCTTTAGTAGATGGACAAGAAGTGGCGATGGATGTCGCACCGTTCATGCATCAAGATCGTACTTATATGCCACTGCGTTTCGTTAGTGAAAACTTTGATGGTAATGTTCATTGGGACCCAGAAACACAATCGGTAGATATTACGATGTCAGATGATCTGCCTGAAACGCCTCAGGAAGACCCTTATATTTTACATATCAATAACAAACGTATCGTGATGAAAGATCCTATTATTATGAAGGATTCAAGATCTTATTTACCTGCTAGCTATATCCATGATTATTTAGATGATTCTGCGGGTGCATGGCTCCCAGACAATTCCTTTGAATTACAAATTGCTGGGATGAGCTTTGTTTTCAAAGATAATAGCAATGAGGTTCTTGTGAATAACGAAACGGTAACATTAACAGAAAAACCGTTTATTCAAAAAGGAAAAATGTATGTGCCTATTACGTTTCTTGTGAATGCGTTAGGCGGAAATTTACGTTATATCAGTGATAAAAAAGAAATGTATATTTACGTTTACCGTTATATGTACACAAGTTCATTCCTTGAAAAATCTTATGGCTCTACATCATCGCCAGCAGCTGTACCTTCTGCTCGTTTAGAGGGAGATCGTGATTTATTTATTAGTGATAATCCTGAAACGTTAACGCGTAAGCTTGTCCCAAAGAACAATGTGACGCTTTCGCAATATGACGTGAACTCAACGGCAGTAACGAATAAGCATCGTGTCTTTGGTTGGCATTACAATACACTAGGCACAGATGTCAATATTGGGATTACGGTTCAAAACAAATCTACGACAGAGAGTATTAAAGTTGTAAATTCAAGAGGTATTAATCAAAAGACAGGTAATAGCTGGGTAGGGCATGATATTGGTTTGACAATTGCTGATGCTACCTTAAATAACAAGCTTAAAAAATCAGAAAGTAGCGGAATTGTCATTGCACCAGGAGAAACAAAGGTCATTGAAACATACGATCTACACCATGAATATATTATTGGTTTTTTACATGATTTAGATATTCAAGCGGTCAATGGTGGAAAACCAGAGTATATGATTCGCACAGTGCTTACAAAAGACAATAGTGATTTAACAACGATTCAATCGGAGCAGGTTGCCATCGATGAGTATGCGAAACATCCAAGAGGTGCTTGGCCAAGCGCTACAATTCTAGCAGAGCTACCAGCCTATACAGTAGATTCGCCAGAAGTCGGCTATAACATTTCGAATGGCCGTACTGACCATTTACAAACAGCTGAAAATTCATTTTCACAAATTAATGGAGCAGTCGGAAATCCAGGTCATTTCGGTATGAACTACAAGGTGTCAATCCCTGTTGTAAATCCAACTGGGTCTACAAAAACGATTAAGCTGAAACTTGCTGGTCGCGGAGGCTTATACAGTGGTGCAATTAAGGTGAATGGTAAGGTCCATTTAGTGCCTTCTTTACGAGTAGGAGAAGAATATGTGGAGTTGCCTGATTACGAAATGAAAGGTTCATCAGGTACGATTGAATTAGAACTAATGCATGCTGGTGGTGTCAATCTTCCAGTAGCAATCTATGTAGAAACAAAATAAAGAAGTCACTGGCACGGGTCATACGACATGACTTCGTGCCATACTTTGATTAATTCGGAGTGAAGAAATTGGCAAGAAAATTAGTCTCAATTGTTGTAGTTATGTTCGTGCTTATGTTAACTGTTAGCCCCCTCAACGGGCAAGCAGCCGGTTTTGGTAATAAAGTGAGTGAAGTGAAAACAGAGGTATCCCCACAAGTAAATCACTTACAGCAAACCTATACTTCAGGCTCTATCCGTCAGTTTGTAAATGTTTTAGATGTAAATTTAAATAATACATATACAAAACTAGAAATTGGGATGCCCAATCCTATTAATTCCCTAAAAACGACATCAGCTATGGCGAAGCAAAACACGTATGATGGCCATCGTGTTGTTGGAGCTGTTAACGCTTCATACTTTTTAGGAAATGGTATGCCCGCGAACTTGTTAGCGGAAAAGAATGAAATTGTCAATTATGGTATTTTGGGAGATACGTATGAAAGCCCGACTCAAAAGCCAGTTGCATTTGGCTTATCTAAGTCAGGGAAAGCGATAGCAGATTATTATACAACGAATCTCTCCTTTCAAGTAAATGGAAAAACATATCCTATTGATCTCATTAATAGTGAACGAGGAACAAATAAAAACGTTTTATATACGCCAGAAAAAAAGACAACTGGTACAAATGCATGGGGGTTAGAACTAGTAGTGTCAGGTGCTAGCCAAGATACAAATACTTTGCATTTCGGTGATCAATTCTCAGGCACAGTTTCTCATGTAACGACGTATGGTGCAGAAGGAAACTCATCTGTACCAGCGGATGGTTTTGTTATTTCAGTACAAAATAAAGAATTAGCCGCTGAATTAAGCAATATTTCGGCAGGTACAAATATCGATGTCAGCCTGTCGATTGATCAAAAATGGATGGATGCTCAATTCATTTTAGCTGCAGGACCAATGCTTGTGCGCAATGGTCAAGTTGATATTTCGATGCCAACAAATTCTGGCTTTGCTTCGACACGCAGTCCTCGTACAGCAGTAGCGGTAGATGCTACAGGTACAAAGGTGTCACTTATTACAATTGATGGTCGTTTAAGTGGCCATAGTAATGGTGTTAACTTATCAGATTTAGCTTCACATTTAATTTCAATGGGGGCTACTTCGGCTATTAACTTAGATGGTGGCGGTTCTACAGCGATGGTCGCGCGCAATCCAGGAGGGTATTTCGCCAATCTTGTGAACAAACCGTCTGAGGGAAGTGAGCGTCGTGTATCGGCTATTTTACAGGTCGTTAATACAGCACCACCAGGGAATGTAAAATCTATTACGCTAAATAGTGTTGGTCAAGTCATGAAAGGTTCATCTGTAGATATGCAGGTAGCGACTGCTTATGATCAATACTTAAATCCGATGACCATCAATCCGACAAGTATGAAGTGGTCAGTTGAAGGAAATATTGGCAAGATGGAGGGTGCAACCTTTACAGCTACTCAAAAGGGTGAAGGGAAAATTATTGGAGAATATGGAGGTATTCGTACGTCCATAGCTGTTTCTGTAATAGATTTAGCAGAAAAGCCTATTGTGCTAGATAGCTTTGATAGTGTGTCTTCTTGGACAACGGAAGTAGCAAAGGCGAATGCTTCATTAGCAAACTCAAAAGAGTATGCGAGACAGGGAACAGCTAGCATGCAATTAAACTATGATTTTACAGTAGCGGGCACAGGAACAAAGGCTGCCTATATGGTTGCTAAAACACCTATTGCTATGTCAGGTCAGCCTAAAAATATCGGTGTTTGGGTATTTGGCGATGCAGGTAAGCATTGGCTAAGAGGCGTTGTCGTAGATGGATCAGGAACTAAGCACACGATTGATTTCACAAGTCAGGGCGGTCTAGACTGGAATGGCTGGAAATACGTAACGGCTGATATTCCAAGTAATCTAGCAACACCATTGAAATTCGAACGTTTATATGTTGCTCAACCAACAGCTTCTCTTCAAAAGAAAGGTCAGCTGTACTTCGATCAATTACAGGCTGTCTACAAAGATAATCATGAAGAATTAGTTTATACGGATGTGAACAAAGGACATTGGGCGTTCTCTGAAATCCAAAGCTTATACAATAAATCGCTGATTAAAGGTTACTCAAATGGTACTTTTAAGCCAGAAGCGTCCATTACACGTGCAGAGGCAGCTACAATCATTGCCAGAGCACTGAATCTATCAACAACAAAGGATTCTAGCTTTAAAGATGTAAGTAAAGGTCATTATGCATATAGTGCCATTGCAGCAGTCGAGCAGGCTGGCATTATTAAAGGACAAGAAGCAGGGAAGTTCAATCCAAACGGACAGCTTTCACGTGCAGAGATGGCAGCGATTTTAACAAGAGCCTACAAATTAACAGGTACAAGTAAAGTTTCCTTCACAGATGTTAAATCAACACACTGGGCATACAGCAATATCCAAGCACTTGTGGCGAATGATTTAACAGGAGGTTTCCCAGATAATACATTTAGACCAGATGCACAAATTACTCGTGCTCAATTTGCAAGCTTCTTAAATAGATGCTTATCACTAAAATAAACATGAAATACCCCCTGTAATAGCTACAAGGGATATTTTCATAAAAAAAGTCCGCCCATCTCTAGAGAGAGTGAGGCGGATTTTGCATTTAGAAAACAATGTATTTCATATATTGCTTCCAAGTTAACTCTTTAAACTGCTTCCAATGCAATTTCTCAATAGGTAAAGTACGGAAGGTGTAGGCTTCTATATTGCGCTTCTCATTAGAGAGCATTGGTGTTCCTTCATCGAGATAGTCCGAGAAAATAGCTGATTGAGTCGTATTAAATTGGACATTAATATCTATCAATTGGATTTTCCCATCCTGATTAATGATATGGAGCTTTTTATTTCCTCTTTTTGTTGTCGCTAACCACGATTTATCGACTTTATAAGAATCGAACGCTTCATTGACAATAATGGAGGCTTTACCAGTTGTTGAAAACGGTACTTCCTCTATTGGCGCATCTTGTTGCAGTACTACTTCATAATTTGTTGGATGCGGAAGGTTTGTTGTTTTAGCTAATTCATTTGCCCAAAATGTTTCATCATTTGTAGCAATCATTTGCTTGTCTAAAACGATACCAGATAATGCATCTTTGACATGTTTCACTTTAAAATCAACCGTTTGGCCTTCCTGTACTTTTTGCCATTCTTTTTCTGACAAATAAGCATACATGGCTTTTTCATTCGAATAGATTTCGAAGGTTAAGGCACCAGCTTCTTCTTTCACTACTGACACTACACCATCTATAGGACTGACAATGCCTTGACGAGACTCTATTTGTGTAATTTGCGCTTCAATGAGTGCAATTTGACGATTTGTTTCAGCAATATGTCGATTTAACAGGGCAACTGCTGTCGATAGCGAATTTTGTTGAGCAAGCTCTAATTTTAATGTAACAGACAATCTATCATTGATTTGATCGGTATTAATAGAGCTTTTTGGATTCGAATCGTCGTATTCGTCTTCAATTTGATCAAGTGCATTTTGTAAATCATTTAATTCTGTTTCATAGGCAGTGCGTTCCGATTCAAGCTTTGTAAGCTCCTCGTCTACTTCATCTGTTTTAAAGGTAGCGAGTAAATCATTCATCATCACTTCCTGGCCACGTTTTACATTGACAGCGGATAACTTTGTTGCATCAGCTGTAATCGTATATGTCTCGGCGGGTGCCACAATGGTATCCTTATTGACACGCTCCGTATTCGTACCTATATAAGCTTTCTGAAATTCATCAATAAAGTAGGATCGTGTCACGGTGCTATCTTCTTTGAAAACAAAATAAGCATTTATACCGATTATGAGCATCGCCACCACAATACCTATACTTGTCCATGGTCTTGCCTTGATAAATGCCATTATCCTAACCCCCTAGCAATCCATTCTTTAATGGGTAGCACACTAATCATGCCCACAAATAAGGCCATAAATAGTTGTAAGCCAATCAATTTGACTACTAACATTTTTCTACTAGCTTCTTCCTCCCATTTCGACAGGAATAGATACTGCACAATAATGATTAAAACGGTCGTTACCGTCAATTGATTGATTGTAAATAACACGAAGTCAGTTTTAATGACCTGTAAGGCAGCGGGAGCCAAAGAAAAGAATGAAAACATCGTTGTATAGCCCACCCCATAAAAAACAGCAAAGAGAATTGCTTTTTCAATGAGCAGAAAGGCAACAACGTAAAGCTGGACTTTTTTTATCCAAGTATAAGGAATGTCCGTTAATAGATGTAATAGATAGGTAACACCGTAATAATGGAAGCAAAAATAAATGATCGCCCATAAAATGGCACCGAGCATGGAAAGTACGCGTGCCACATAGTATTCATTTTGTAAATCCATTGCAAATAAGGACGTTAAATTTTCTGTCCCCATTCCCCAATATTCGCGAGTAGCAAACAATAGGATGAAAAGGATGAACACCGTTAATGCACGTTTTTTATATCCGATGATCTCACCTTTTTCTACGATGTTTGTAAAGTAGGTAGGGTTTTTTAAGCTATGCCAAAACTTATAATGGTAAAACATAAACAGCGTCCTTTCTTCCAAAATAGGATATCAAAGATGTAGTATACACCTTGTAAAGACATTATGACATATGAAAATAGCTGTTTTTTTCCAATAATTTCGTTGAAAAAACGTATTTCGTCATTACATGTCGATGGATGAAAAACATTCCTAATATCAATTACACCTCGGCGGATTTGTGTCACATTTTTTCACAATTACTCGTCAAAAATCTGTAGTATCTGCCAGAGGACTTCTTATGATTCAATAGACGTTGGAAATCCGAAGAATCAAGATAAATCTATTGTATAGTATAATTGAAATAACTTCCTGTTTTTCTAGCTAGTAATTTTGAAAAACTACTTTTGACGTCCATTATTTTGTAAATATAATAGAATGGCTTGAAAACGTGTAATTTACACCGATACTAAAGTAATGATTAATTATTTACGTCTCTGCGTATTTATGTCCAGATTTTTTCGATTTTGCTCGAAATAAATCTCAATGATCTTCGGATGCTTTATCTTGATTACGCACTCTCTTAAAAAGAGGTATCCTATGCCATTTCAGGATAAATGAAAATGAACATCATCATTTTCTTATACATAAAAAATGAAAGGGTGATTCGATTGAATCGAAAATTGACAGCAGGTGTTATAACAAGTCTTTTATTAGCACCTACAGCTATAGCAAATGCACAGGAAAATGATGCACAATCTCGTGTCACAGCACAAACGGAGCAAGTTTCCTATGTCAACGCTGTGGCAGCTGCAACGACAAAGGAACAGCTCATTGCCCAATTCGGTAAATTATCGGAGAATTCGACTGCTAATGAGATGGTGATAGCAGATGGTGATATTAAAGTTGTACAAAATTCGAATGACCTTGGATTTGACAACAATGAAAAGGCACTGATTCAAGCAAAGTACGACTATGTAGTGGAACAACGTCGCCTATTAAATGAACTACAAGCAATTTGGAAGAAAATTAGTGCAATCTCTAATACTAGTAAGACATTTATAGACGATGTAAATGCTGTAGAAACAGAATATCAAAGTTTTTTAGGTAATGAAACGGCAGACAAATCATATTTATTCGTACAAAAGCAATTTGAGAAAGCGGTCGATGCAGCGTTTGCCAATAGTGCTAGCAGCATTACTAATACCATTCGAGGAACAGTCTTACAATATGGCTATAAAGAAGCTGATCGCAATAACTATTTTAAAGGCAAAGGAGTAGATATTGCGAAACTTGGAAAATTAGTTGATGATGCAGCAGCAGTCAAAACTACTGCAACAGAGCTTGACGCTTTAGTGGATGTATTAAAGCAAAGCCCAACGGATTATCCAGCTATTTCTTCAGCATTAGATAAAGTTACAGCAGCTTATAACCTACTAACGGCGGATCAAAAGAAAGTGGCTGAGGCCTATAATCCAAACAATGATACAGTAACACCTTTTAAAAAATATAAGGATGCTTTAACGGGTCTGTCAGCCATAGATAAAGTTTCACTAAGTATTACTCAATTAATAGCTAAAAAACCAGCAGACTTTTCGTCAGCAACAAGCTTTATTAGTGCTGTAACGGCTATTGAAAAATCCTACAACGCTTTAGATGAAGCTTCACAAAAGTTAGTGGCAAACTATTCTACATTTGAACAATATAAAAAGGCTGCTGATATTTCCAAACAAATTACAGCACTGCGTGTATCCAATGAGGCGGCATATCGTACAGAAGTAAACGCGATTAAAGTGATGTATGATTCATTAACAATTGATAAAGAACTTGTAAAAAATACAACGGATCTAAATGTAGCAGTAGCAAATATTGCTTCTGCTGAAAAAATCGAAGGACTTATTTTGGCAATTGCAAGTGCTCCAGATAAAGTGGAGGCTATCAAAGCTGCTCGTACTGCTTATGATGTGCCACCAGCAACAACTGGCACAGCTATTAACGCGGCAAATGTCAAAAAAATTGTCAATAATCTTGCTGAGCTAACAAAGTGGGAAAAGGTTTACAATGCATCTATAAGCGTGGACAAATTAATTGACGGTATTGATCCTAAAGCTTCTACATTTGAGAGCAAAACATTTGCTGCTCAGTCGGCCTTTGACAAATTGGCTATGGAAGAAAAGGAATTTGTGCAAAATAAAGATCGCTTAAATCTTCTATACCAATATGCGACTTTATCGAAACAAGTCAATGCCCTTAAACCGACAATGCCAGATTACAAGACCCAAATTACGGAACTGCAATCAAAGGTGACGGCGTTAAATGCTGGGAATGGTAATGACGCGGCTCCATTGGCTGAAATGAAAAGTAAACTTGAAGAGAAATTATCCAATCTTTTAAATGAAGATTTAGTAATAGCAGGTGTGATTCAGCAAATATCAAAGCTAAGTCAATCAAATGATATGATCACGGAGATTTTAGCTGCTCGAGCTGCCTATGATAAACTCCCTTCTTCGGCAAAAAGCCGTGTAACGAATATTAAAGTTTTAACTGATTTAGAGAAATCATATAAAACGGTTGTGAATGTTATTTCACAATTTGAAAAGCTTGATCCATCCTCTAAGAGCTATATTTCTAAAGCCAAATCAGCTTATACAGCCTACGCTAAGCTAGATGATAAAAATAAAACCTATGTCAAAAATTATAAGAATTTAAAAGAGGTTGTACCTGTAATAGACGTAATTGTGAAAATTAATGCATTAAATCCTTCTAGAAAAACGTATAAGGATGATGTGAAAGCAGCAACAGATGCATATACAGCATTAACAGATCAAGCCCAGGTTATTAATTATCCTGATCTTATAAAAGCACAAGCCTATATCGAAATGGCAAAGGCATTCGATGAACGTGTTCTTGCATTAGCGAATGAAAATCCGGACACATTTGTCCAAAAGGTAGCGGAGCTAACTACAGCCTATAAAGCATTAGATAAAAATGCGCAGAAGCTTGTGGAGCAGGCAAAAACTTTAAGTAATTATGAAAAGAGCAATAAAGCCGTTATCAAGGTTATTCAAATGATCAATGCATTGGACCCAACGAGTAAGGATTATACAAAAAAGGTACTTGCCGCACGGAAGGCTTATAATGCCCTTGATGAAGTTTCAAAAAAACATGTGACGAACTATACGAATCTTACAGCTGTCGAGGATGTGGCTTCATTAATTGGCCTGATTGCTTCGTTAAAGCCAACAAGTAAAACATTCTACCAAGATATGAAAACGGCACGTGAGCTTTACGATGCATTATCTGAGGAGAAGAAGCAAGCCATTATCAACTATGATGCACTTGTAGCTGCTGAAAATGAACAGGGGTTAGCTGAGGGCGTAATTGAGCTAATCAAATTAACAGAAGTGCAGGATGGAGACTATTTAACAAAGCTGATGAATGCACGTGTTGCCTATGATAAGCTGTCATCGAACCAAAAGAAATTAGTGACGAATATTAAAGATTTAACAACGCGTGAAAAAGAGGTTAAGCCTATTTTAACTGTGATGGTACAAATTAATGAACTTGATCCAGAATCGAAAAGCTTTGTTAGTAAGGTTAACTCTGTCCGTAAGGCATATGACAAACTATCGAAAGATCAGAAGAAATACATCGACAATATTGATGTACTCTTAAAATATGAGCCTGTATCCAATGTTGTTGAATTGATTAGCAAACTAAAATCTTCAAGTAATACATTCCTTCAAGATACAGCAAGAGCCCGTTCACTATATGATGCATTACCTGCTGATTTGCAGCAATATGTGACAAACTACTATTTATTGCAGGCTGCTGAGTCAAGTATTCTAGGAGCTGGCAATGTAATGCAAATGATTGATGCATTACCATCTGTTGATCCGAAGCAGTATGTAAAACGTATTCAAGAAATTCGTGCTGCTTATAATGCTTTACCAAAGGATCAGCAACGAGCTGTGGAAAACTACAGAGTATTACAAGACCAAGAAAAGCTGATTAAGCCCGTTATAAGTATTGTGGAGGATATTGATCGTCTCTTAACTGCTAAGGATATGGATAGTCAATATCAAAAGATTTTAAAAGCTTACGACAAGCTAAATGCTGACCAAAGACGCTATGTGTATAACGACCAATTGTTACTATCCTTAGACAACGTGATAAAGGTCTATAATAACATTGCAAAATTAAATCCTAAGGATAAATTCTACTTTGGTATGGTTGAAGCTGTACGTAAAGAATACGATAGTTTGAATACGACAGATAAACAGCGTATCTCCAATTATTCAATTCTATTAGAGGCGGAGAAAAGTATGGCCGATGTCAAGAAGGTCGTTGAAATGATTGCAGGACTTTCTCCAAGTTCACCAACGTATATAGAGGATGTGGCCAATGCCGTAGCTGCTTATCAGGCATTGGATTCTAAAGTACGGGGGCAAGTCATCAATGAAGACTTACTCAAACAGGCTGAAAAAGATGTGGCTGCCGTTCTCAAGGTCGTTCAAGCGATTGGCAATATCGATCCAGATAGCTCATCATTCGAGAAAAAAGTATTAGCAGCTCAAAAAGACTACAGCTCATTGTCGATAGAGCAACAGGGATTAGTGTATAACTATCGTATTTTAGAAGAATATCTTAAAATGATTCAATAGTATGAGAAAAAAGGAGTTTTCCCAACGAATATTAAGGGAAAACTCCTTTTATAATGATAAATGATGAATCAATGTATTATTTTCCAAAAAAAGTGAAACTATCTTATTCAAATTTCGTATCATATAGTATGTATGGTGAATTTTCGTTTCTCCACTTCAGTGATGAAAAAGCGCCGTTTGCTACATATTTGACATATTGAGGAGGTAGCCCTGTTGAAAAAAATTCTGAGTATCATCATCCTTTCAATAGCTGCAACCGTAGGAAGTTTAACAAGTTTAAGTCAGGTAGAAGCGGCATCTGCCAAAGTTGTGGATGTTTCGAATGCATATTGGGCAAATGCTTCGATACAACATATGCTAACAAAGCAATATATGACTACATATAGCGATAACAAATTTAAACCGGAGCAGGCAATTACAAGGGCAGAGGCTGCTGCTGCCATTGCTCGATCTATTCAGACCAATGTAGACATAGCAAATACGACAAAATTTAAGGATGTCCCTGCTAGTCATCCCTATTACAAAGAGATTTGTCAGCTTGTTAAACTGGGGGTTATCCAAAAAGGGGAAGACTTTCATCCTGAGGAGCCTTTAAAGCGAATGCAGGTGGCAAAAATGCTAGCATTAGCGTATCAATTTAAGGTTGATAACAAAAATAATACCCAATTCGCAGATATTCCTCAGACGCATTGGGCACATAATTATATTGAATCGCTTGCTGATATAGGCATTATCAGTGGGGTAGACACTAAACACTTTGCACCTGATCAGTTAGTGACACGCGCCCAATTTGCTGTGTTCGTTGAACGAAGTATTTATTTTCAGCAAAAAATAAACAAATTAGAAGTGGCTTATGATTATTTGGCAAAGGATTATATTCCAACAGTCAACCTTTCTACCGAATGGTCGAAAAAGGTTATTCAGTTAATTAATGTTGAAAGACAAAAGAAAAAGCTAGAACCTGTTGTGTATGATCCAAAATTGACACAAATCGCAATCATTAAAGCGCGGGATATGGTGAACCGCCATTATTTTGAACACGTTTCGCCGTTTTATGGTGCCCCATGGGATTTAGCGACTTTATTTGATTATGATTATACGAGCTTTGGAGAAAATATCGCCAGAAATATTCAAACGCCCGAGATTGCTGTAAAGGCATGGATGGCTTCACCTAGTCATCGCGATAACATTTTGAAAGAACATTATACGAATACAGGTGTTGCAATAGCGCAGGATAGCAAAGAAAATTACTATTGGGTTCAAATGTTTTCTAGTCAATAAGTTGTTGTGTAACAAAGGAGCTCTAATATTACAGTAATGTTACGAAAGCTTCAAAATATGATAAAAAAATCCCTCTTTTAACGCTGGAAATACCACCAAACGTTGGTATTACAGCGTTTTTTTGCTGTCTAAAACCGTTACACAAATGAAAAATAACAAGAGCTTCTTTTATGATAGTCTATTTATAGGCAAAAAAGTTTTGAGAGGGGTATAACAAAAGTATGAATAAGAAATGGTTATTACCGATTTTTGCATCTTTCATGTTATTTTCAACAACTCATATAAATACTGCTGAAGCAGCGACAAAAGACGATGTCACTGACACAGCTTCTAAATATTTAGGTATTCCATATAAATACGGTGGTACAACAACAAGTGGTTTTGATTGCTCTGGATTCACTTCTAAAGTATTTTCAGACTTAGGTATTCAATTAAATCGTACATCAGGCTCTCAATACCAACAAGGTAATGCAGTAGCAAAGAGTGATCTACAAGTTGGCGATTTAGTATTTTTCAATACAAGTGGTAGTGGTATTTCACATGTGGGTATATACATAGGTAATGGTAATATGATCCACTCTCAAACAGGTCAAGGCGTTAGCTACTCAAGTGTTAATGATCCATATTATTGGGCTTCTCGTTATGTAGGGGCTAAACGTGTGGCAACATTTGATGCGCAACAACAAGCTGAAGTTAAAAAAGCTGCAATTGACTTTTCAGTATATGCTTCTCGTGCAGAAGTTGCTGTACAAATTGCAAAAGCTTTAAACTTAGATACTTCTAATACAACTACTAATTTTGTAGATGTGAAACCAACAAACGCAAATGCAGGTGCTATTGCCGCTGTTGAAAAATTGGGGATCTTTGAAGGCGATGCGAACGGTAAGTTCAACCCGTCGTCACCAATTACACGTGCACAAATCGCTAAAGTTTTAGTACTAGCTTTCGGTCTTGAAAACCAAGGAGAAACAGTAGCATTCAATGATGTTCCTCAAAATAACTGGGCTAGTAATTATGTTTCTATCCTCGCTTCTAATGGTGTTACAAATGGCGATGGAGATGGAAGCTTTGGCACTGATGAATTACTAAAAATCAAACAACTTAAAGTTTTCATTGAAAGAATTCAACAATAAATTTCTTGAATTTTACAAGTTAATTTTGTCATAGATTGCAAGAATTGATCTTTTGAATAGCGTATAATGGAAGAAGGGTTTGCAATCGCAGACTCTTCTATTTTTATGATAACTACTTAGGAGAGGAAGTGATATGGAAAATATAATTTAACAGTTCTATTGTATGATGCATTATTTAGCTAATTTTGTTAAAATGGACACGTTAAGAGAACAAGAAGGGAGGAAATAAGACATTGAACATCAAAAAAATTAGTCTTATCTTGTGCGTCTTATTCATTTCGGCTTCTATGTTTACGATACATAGTGCAAGTGTCAGTGCAGCTACCAACTCAAATATTACATTTGAAGATGTCACTAAAAATCACCCAGCCTATGAAGAAATTAATTATTTAGTAAGTTTGGGTGTTATCCAAGGCTATTTTGTGAATGGTAAAAGAGTTTTTGGCCCAAATAACAATGTAACGAGAGGACAAGCAGCCAAAATGGTTGTCGTTGCCTCCGGAAACAAACCATTAATCGTAAATAAATCTAGCTTTTCAGATGTTACAGTAGGCACTGAAATGTCAGGTTATATAGAACGTGCTGTACAATTAGGTTTCTTCGACAAAAATATAAAAGGTGAATTTCTGCCAAACAAAGCTCTAACTCGTGGAGAAATGAGTTATGTCTTAACAAAGGCATTTAATTTAGATACAAGTGAGTATGAGGGAATCGATTCACCATTTACAGATGTAGGAATCACACACGAATATGTGAAGTACATCAATACAATCTATTATAATGGTATTACTAACGGAACAGGTAAAACGTATTTACCAAACAGCACGGTGACACGTTCACAATTCTCATTATTTGTGGCACGTGCAAAAAGTGAGAAATATCGTTTAGAATTGCCTGTAAAAGGTGTAACGGTACCTGATACATCTCAGGTTATTGGCTTAGTAAAAGTTACGACAGATGGTTTAAATATTCGTAAATCAACGGATAGCGCTTCAACTACGAACATTGTAGGTAAAGTCAATACAGGCGGTAAATTATCAGTATATGCAGTTGAAGGTAATTGGTTAAAAGTATCTTATAAAGGTGCTTATGCTTATATTTTTAAACAATATGCTGAATTTTTAGATGCAGATGGCAATGCGTTAGGAGCAGTCGAAAAAGAAGTAACGACAAAAAATGCTGTTAACCTATATGTAAAGCCAACTTCTTCAGCAAAAGTAATTTCAACGATTAAAGCAAATGTTAAATTACCAGTATATAAAACAGTAGGCGGCTACTATTTAACACAAGTGAATGGTTTACCAGGTTATGTGGTAGCTAATAGTACAACGGATACGGTTGAAGAAGAGAAGCCTAATCCTAATCCAGATCCAGGAACACCACCTGTTACTTCAGGAGATGTACTAGGAAGAGTAACGGTTGCTAACCTAAATGTGCGCAGTCAAAGTAATTCAACGTCAGCAGTACTTTTCAAGCTGAATAAAGGAGAGTATGTCCAAGTTAATAGCATAAGCGGTTACTGGGCAGAAATCACATACAATGGACAAACAGGTTATGTTCATAAATCTTATTTAAAACTATTAAATCAGTCAGCTAAACCTTTACAAAATCGCGTTATCATCCTTGACCCAGGTCACGGTGGTAAAGATCCAGGGACAGTAAAAGGTTCTGTTTCTGAAAAGAGCATTACATTAAAGGTCAGCACGCAAGTAAAGCAATTACTAGAGAATGCTGGTGCCAAAGTGTATATGACACGTACTGGTGATACGTACCCATCATTACAAGATCGAGTAGATTTCACACAAGCAAACTACGGTGAGATTTTTGTTAGTGTCCATGTCAATTCTGCTGCCAATTCGTCAGCACAAGGTACTGAAACATATTATGCTATATCTACAGGAGATATGTATCAGGAAGACATAGATTTAGCCACATTTGTAAATAACCAAATTGTTAACAATTTAAATATGAAAAATCGTGGTGTTAAACAAGAACAGTACTACGTAATTCGCAATATGGTCATTCCATCTATTCTAGTGGAGCTTGGTTTCTTAACAAATACTGAGGATCACAATAAAATGACAAATGATCAATATGTAAATCTATTTGCAGAATCAATTTATAATGGTATTTTGCAATACTATAAAAAACAATAAAAGTTGAAGAGACGATGCCAAAGTTTTACTAGCTTTGGGGTCGTTTTTTCTCTTTACTTATTAAGTACCCGGTTTCCAAAAAAACAAACAAGGCTACCTCCATTATTAGAGAGGTAGCCTTTTAGTTTTACTTTACAGTAGTGATGAATTTAATATAATCCTTACTAATATAAGCAGGTTCTGAGTGAGATCTATCTGAAATTACTTGATACCAACCATTAGCACCTGTATCTGTGACGATAACAGGCATATTACTTTTATTAAAGGTGAATAGTGGACTTTGTTGTGTGGATGCATCAGCACGAACGTTTAGACCAGCTGTTGTTGTTAGTGCAATTTTATATGGGTTACTAGCATCTTTATAGCCTAATGCTTTTTCGGCACGATAGTAGTGTCCAGCAATTTTGGCACCCCAGAAAGGGTCAGAGGCGTATTTTACGTTAAACCCAATTGCTTTAGAGCCAACGACTGAACCATTTGTATAACGTCCTCCAGGCGTAATGTAATTAGGCTGTAAGAACTTTTCAACAAGCTCATTAATGTTTGCGCCAACACTATCAAATTTTTTGTTTAATGGATTTGTATCATATACATATAAACCAAATAGGTTATTCAAATTTTGAGCATGATCACTCATCCCGTAGGCACTTTCATGCTGTGCCAGTGCTAAAATAAGCATGGCGTTAATATGGGCATTCGCTTCGACATCTTTTAACACGGTACCTAAACCAATTAGTTTACTTTTTGTCGTAGCGCCTTTGTAAATAGAAGCACCTGAGCTCTCAACTTCAGCTAGTTTTTTCATAATATATTGATCAATTTCTTCAGCTGTATATTGTGTTGTAGCACGAGCAGGTAAGAATTGATAGTAATTATAGCCTTCTCCCTTTGAAGAGCCGTTACCATTCGTAAAATTAATACCATCCCAGCTAAAGTACTTCTCACCTTGCTTCATAAAGCTAGGAGCCTTGCCGTAGACGTAACTAGATGAGTACTTATTGGCTTTATAATCATATAAGGTATGTTTAATTTCACCATTTTCATTTGTATAATAAGCGCGTCCCTTTACTAAAGCAGAAGGGATTAAAGTAACGTCTGCTTGTTTTAAAGAACCAACTTGTCCAGCTAAGCGTACTCTTACTTGAGTGGCATCACTACCCAGATACTCCATTTCTGTATTAGCAGCAACGGCAATTTGATCTTTAATCGTTTCGGAATTTAATGCGACATAATTATTTGTAACAATAATACCGGAAGACATTTTTATAATCTTATTATTTTGAGTAACCACTAAAGAACTGTTTGTCATCGCTTTTTCAGCAGCTTCAAAACTAGCATAAGACTGCTTGTCTACAAGATTACCATTTGAGATTTCTTTAACAATAAATGCATTGGTATTATTATTATTACCTGAATTATTGTCGTTATCAGAGTTCCCATTATTATTGGAATTACCACTATTGTTTTCACTATTCCCATTATTATTTTCAACAGTATCAGCAAGGAGAATTAAGCGAAGTATAAATGTTGATGCTTCAGCAATTGTAGCATTGTCTCTAGGTAAAAACATGCCGTTAGAGCTTCCTTTAATAAGCCCTAATTGAGCACCTATGGCAATGTCCTGACGGAAATCTTTGAAAATGGTAGCATTGTCTGTAAATGTAATAGAGGAAGTACCTTTTGGAATTTTTAAATAATCAACCGCTCTAATTAACATAACGGCCATATGCTCTCTTGAAATACGTGCATCTGGCTTAAATGTGCCATCTGTGTAGCCGGTAATTATGCCAGCAGTAGCGGCAAGCTTGATTTCATTGGCAAATAAATATGTGTCAGAGACATCTGTAAACGTACTATTATCCTTTGTCTCTAAGTTTAAAGCCTTTGCTATGTATGTGGCGAATTCACCGCGTGTAACAGTATCATTCGGACGATAGCTGCCAGTAGCATCTTTCAGCAAGGCTCCTTTGGAAATCAAATAACGCAGACCACTTTCATGCATATGTCCTGATAGCTCATCAGCATAGGCCTTTTGGGGTTGCGAAATGATTACGCTAATAAGCATCATGAATAACATAAAAATTGATAGTTTTTTCATAGTTTTACCCTCCTAAACTGATATCATTTTAACAAAGTTCCACAATCAAGTTAAGGGTCAAATGTTAGAAATACCATAAAATATACCAGAGTATTATAGGAGAAAAGTATCCTTTTGGCGCATGTAGAGAAAGTAAAAGAGGAATCTATGAGGGAAGTGAATCGATATTCACATGAGTTTCTTCTATTATATATACGTTTGAGATAAACGATGAAAAAATGCCGTACATAAGAAAACATGTACGGCATTTATAATGGGAAATATTATAGCATTTCTGAAGTTGTTTTTGCTTGCATGTGAAGTTGTAGGTAGTCTGGGCCACCAGCTTTTGAGTCTGTACCTGACATGTTGAAACCACCAAATGGTTGGTAGCCAACAATCGCACCTGTACAGCCACGGTTGAAGTAAAGGTTTCCAACATGGAATTCTTCACGTGCTTTTTCTAAGTTTACGCGGTTTGTCGTAATGACAGCACCTGTTAAACCGTATTCTGTATCGTTAGCAATTTCAATCGCTTGATCGAAATCTTTTGCTTTTGCGATCGCTACTACTGGTCCGAAGATCTCTTCTTTCATAATACGTGCAGAAGGCTCTACGTCAGCGAATACGGTTGGTTGTACGAAGTAACCTACTGAATCATCCGCTGTACCACCAGCTACTAGACGACCTTCGCCTTTACCGATTTCGATGTATTCCGTAATTTTATTGAATGCTGCTTGGTCAATAACCGTTGCCATGAAGTTGCTGAAATCTGTTGGATCTCCAACTGTTAAAGCGTTTGTTAACTCTTCTACACGGTTTACCACTTGGTCATACACATCTTCTACGATAACAGCACGAGAACATGCTGAACATTTTTGACCAGAGAAACCAAAGGCTGATTTCACGATTGATTGTGCAGCTAATTCAAGATCTGCTTCTTTATCAACAACGATTGTATCTTTACCGCCCATTTCAGCGATTACGCGTTTGATCCAAATTTGACCATCATTTAGGACAGATGCACGTTGGTTAATACGTAAGCCAACATCACGTGAACCTGTGAAGCTGATGAAACGAGTTTTTGGGTGATCAACTAAATAGTCACCCACTTCAGCACCAGAACCTGGTACAAAGTTAACAGCTCCTGCTGGAAGACCTGCTTCTTCTAATACTTCGATAAATTTATACGCCACTACTGGTGTTGTAGAAGCTGGTTTTAGTAATACTGTGTTACCTGTTACTAAAGCAGCTACTGTTGTACCAGCCATGATCGCAAATGGGAAGTTCCAAGGTGAGATGACGATACCAATTCCTAGTGGAATATAGTCATAACGGTTGTATTCACCTGGACGGCTTTCTACTGGCTGACCGTTTTTAATACGTAGCATTTGGCGACCATAGTATTCTAAGAAGTCGATTGCTTCTGCTGTATCTGCATCAGCCTCTGCCCATGGTTTCCCTGCTTCTTTTGTTAATAAGGCTGAGAATTCGTGTTTACGACGACGAATAATAGCGGCTGCTTTGAAAAGAACATCAGCACGAATAGCTGGATCAACTTTTTTCCAAGTTTTGAATGTTTCATCTGCTGCTTGCATAGCTTTTTCAGCTAAATCTTTGCTCGCTTTTGACACACGGCCAATAACTTCAGTTTTCTTTGCAGGGTTATACGAAACGATTTTATCTTCAGTTGTAATACGCTCACCACCGATAATAAGTGGGTAGTCTTGACCTAAATAACCTTCAACTTTTTTTATAGCTTCTACATAAGCATTGTAGTTTGCCTCTTGTGAAAAATCTGTGAATGGTTCGTGTTTGTATGGAATCATATCTGTTTCCTCCCCTGGATAAAGGGTGCCAAATGATTATGCACCTTTAAAGATTTTGTTATTTATATAATGCAATATAATTTGGCATTAATCAACTCAAATTTTAAAACTTTTTTAATTTTTGCATCTGTTTTTCGTATTGGTGTTAGAATAAGCTTAATGGAATACAGGAGGACAAGATGGATAATAATGTACTACTAAGTATTTATAAATACGTCATTGAAAAAGGTGATATGGGAATTTGCGTTGTCGATACTGAAGGCAAGTTGCTCATATACAATAAAAAAATGCGAGAACTGGAGGGCGTGAATGAGGACGAATATGAGGAGAGGCGAGCGATAGAAATCATTGATTTCGAAATCGAAAAGAGCGATATCTTTAAAGTCCTAAGTTCTGAAACGCCAGTTCTACACGTCAAAAAAACGTATTGGAATAAAAAAAATCAAGAAGTGACCTACATAAGCAATATTTATCCGTTGCACTATGAGGGTGTGTTAATAGGGGCCGTGGAATTTGCGCGAGATATTACGCAGCTTGAATATATGATGTATCAGCCATTAAGAAGATATGGTGCACCGCTAACGTTTGATATTATTACGGCTGTTTCCGCAGTCATGAAGGATGTCATCGAAAAGGCAAAAATTGTTGCATTGAGCAGAATGCCTGTTGTGTTAATTGGGGAGTCAGGCACAGGAATCGATATGGTTGCAGAGGGTATTCATCATGATCTAAAGGTGCAAAATGATATGTTTATCGCTCTAATTTGCCGCCGAGATGAGCAAACAGTGTTGAATCAATTTGAAAAATACATTGTTGAAAAAGAGAGAATTACTTTTTTTGCTGAACGCATCGAATATTTATCACTCGAAGCCCAAGAAAAGATTGTCGAGCTTTTCAACAATCATCCAAATCATCAGCATGTTTTAATTGCTAGTGTTGGCAAAGACCCTATAGATTTAATTCAAAAGCAGGAGCTGTCTAAAAAACTTTACCGCTTATTTTCTGGAATCACGATTTATGTACCGCCTTTACGTGAAAGAAAAGAAGATATGATGCCGTTTATTGATGATTACTTCAAAAGACATCGGGACAGCTTTGGCTCAACAATCCAAGGTCTTTCGGAAGAAGTGCAAGAGACGTTTTTGAAATATGATTGGCCAGGAAATTTAAAGGAATTAGAAGTACTGCTGGATGAGATCACCTCACTAATTACCAACGAAACTATCGTTGAATCCCATATGCTACCAGTTCATTTTAAATGGAAAATCCAAAGCACCTGTGAGGAAGCAGAAAATGAAGTATCAACAAGTGATTTGTTTGTCATTAAAAATCAGCAAGATATTCGACCATTAGATGTCTACATGAAAGAGGTGGAGGAATATTATATTTCGAAGGCTTTAGACTTTCACCAAGGAAATATTTCCAAAACTGCAGCTGCATTAGGAATTCGTCGACAAAGCTTACAATATCGCGTAAAAAACTATAAGCTCAATAAAAAAAGCGAAAACATTGATTAACAATGTTTTCGCTTTTTTGGATAGCTTGGGTAGAGTGACGGATAGCAAAGTCGAACTGACGGATAGGATACCGAAACTGATGGATAGCACTATCAAATTGCTGGGTAGTCACTTGCCTCAACTATTATTTTCCTTTTTTTGAAAGGCGACCAAGGGCGAATGCTGCTGCACCTAAGCCAATTGCTAGGTTTGTTTTTTTGTTAAACACTTGTTTTGTCACAAGTGCTACGTTTTGTGGGCGTTCTGCTAAACGGCGCATAAAGTAACCGTACCAGTCGTTACCAAATGGTAGGTATGTGCAGAAATTATAGCCTTCACGTGCAAGATCTAACTGCATTTCTTTACGGAAACCATATAGCATTTGGAATTCAAATTTTTCGTTTGGAACGTTATGTTGTTTAACGAATTGCTTCACATGATTAATCACATTGTGGTCATGCGTAGCGATAGAAGTAAATTTACCATGTAGTAAATGATGTTCAATGAGCTTCAAATAGTTACGGTCGATATCACCTTTTGATTGATAGGCTACACTTTCTGGTTCTTTGTAGGCACCTTTTACAATACGTAAACGGAAGTTTTGGTACTTTTCAATATTTTCTTCTGACTCGAAGAAGTAAGCTTGAATAACTGTCCCTACATTATCAAATTCTTTGTGTAATTCCTCTAGTAATTCAAAAGAGCTGTGTAAACGCTCGTAATTTTCCATATCGAAGTTCACGAAAATATTGTATTGATGTGCAAGCTCTACGATCTCTTTTAAGTTTTCATAGCAAAATGCGTAATCAATGTCTAAACCTAATTGGGAAGGTTTAAGTGAAATATGAGCATCTAGTTGCTCATCGTGAATAGCTTGAACAACAGCTAAAATATTATTTTTTGCAGCAGTTGCCTCTGATTTCTCATAAACGAACTCTCCAAGATTGTCGACTGTACAAGAAATATTGGCTTTGTTTAATTCTCTAATGGATTGTACAACTTCTGGTAAGCTAGTGCCTGCCACAACACTTTGAGCACCCATCTTTAGACCATATTTTTGTGCAGCGCTATTTAATATTTTGTTCTCTGATAAGTAAATGAAAAAATCACGTAGTACCATTTATATGCCTCCAAAATTGAAAATTTTAAATTCTTGGCGATTATAACACTTTTTTCGAAAAGTAAAATGGTATGATTTTTAGAAAAAAAATTTTTGCGCGGAAGACTGAGGGCGTAAACTATTGGCACAATTGACTTTTTAAATTTTGAAATGGCCATAAAAAATATTTTTTCAAAAAAAAGGACTTTTCAAAATAGTAGTTTTGTTTTATGTTAAAATTTTTGTCTTAAAACAGAAGTGCTATTTTATTTGAAGGAGTTTTTTAAAATAATTTTAGCAAGTTATTGGATGCTGGCGTGTATGTTTAGACCAATCTAAAAGAGAAAAGAAACAAGTTGAATGCTTTCTTTATAAATATATTGAAATAACTTTTCGAAGTGGGTATTTGTGGTGTTTTGGTAATTCGTTATAAAATATACACTTTTTTAGTGTGATCATAAATCTATCATTTATAGTAAATATTTAGAAGGTGTATTATAATACAATGGAGTATAATCATGAATAAAATATGTACTTGTTATGGAAATTTAGTTACTTTTGATTAAGAATAGTGTGTCTATTAATGATGCTAAGGGATTAGGGCGACTATAAACTAAGATAAGGTGGAAAGTATGGCAAGAGGTAGAAAATTTAATTCGAATGGAGAACGAAGCAAACAACTATTACTTGAAAAAGCGATAGAGCTATTTTCAGATAAAGGATATCACCATACAAAAATTAGTGATATTGTGAAGGCTGCTAATCTAACACAGCCTACTTTTTATTTATACTTTAAAAGCAAGGATGCGCTTTATAATGATTTGAATATACAATTTCAGAATGGTTTTTTTGAAGTGATGAATAGCAAATCCTCTGATAGTGTGGCGAATGGATTAGAAGCATTTATTTCGATTTTAGAACAAAAACTGTCAAATTTATTCTTCTATATAATCGAAAATCCGAAGCTATCAAAAATTGGCTTTATAGAATCTAAGCAGGCTTTTTTAGTAAAATCTCAGTTAACGCAACAATTGATTCATCTTATTTATCTTCATGATTGTGACAAGGACCTACAACGTTATCGTGTGGATATTAAAATTTTAATAGATTCTTTAGTTGGATCGATGGAGAGACTGATATTAACCAATTTACTGGAGCAAAAAAGATTGCCTGCCGAACTAGCGAACGATATTGTACAATTATATTTTTGGAAAACCGAAGAAATAAAACAAAAATCCTCTCATCAATCGTAATGTAGATCGATGAGAGGATTTTTCTTAATTTTCAAACTTTATATGTTGATAATAACCTTTTTGTACTTTGCTTTGCTTATTCGGATGAATGAGTAGCATATATTCCTGATTGAGTGATAAAGGACTCGTTGGGGTAACAATTAATGTTTGCCCTTCGACTTTAGTAGTTGCTACTACTTCGTCTGCTCCTAAAGCAATAAGCTGAATATGCTCCTTATCAATTTGTGAAATAAGTGTTGGTGGTAGTTTCACCGTTAATTTTTCTGTTTGAATGGCAGCAGTTTTCCCAATTAAAAGCTTTTTATATTTAGGATATTGCTCCTTAATGGCATCAAAATGCGCCTGGAAAATAGGAGCTGATGTTGTTTGAATATTAGGCTTGACACCTACTTCATGAATAGTCTGCTGCAGGGGTCCTGTAAATTTGCCGACAGTTAATTTTAAGTAGCTTCCATCATGGAGCATATAAAAACCTTGCATAGCGCCCTTTCCGTAAGTTGTTTCACCGTATAAAATAGCGGCCTTCTGATCTTTTAGTGATGCAGAAAGCATTTCAGAGGCACTAGCGCTATAACGATTGACTAAAATACGTGTATTAACTGGAAATTTAGTATTTTGCTTAACAGCTGGTATTGTATAAGAGGAATGTGCTTCCTCTAATAGATAAGCAACTTTTGCTGATGGAAATAGTCCTGTAAGTTCTTCTGCTGTTGTAACATAACCGCCACCATTATTTTGTAAATCTAAGATAAACGATTTGGCACCGCTCTTTTTTAAGTCAATCAGCGCTTTTTTGACAAGCTGAGCACCATCTTCTGAAAATGAAGCAAGTGAAATATAGCCAACCTGTCCAAACAATAATTCAGATTGTACATTTGGTAATGTGAATTTTTTTCGTGTAATGGTTTTCGTAGTCGTCGTTTCATTCCTATGTTTAAGTGTCACTTTCACCTGACTACCTTCATGCCCCGTTAAGAGAGAAGAGGTTTCCTGTGTAGAACGACCAATAATAGATTCACCATTTATAGCAATAATGATATCTCCAGCCTGTAAACCTGCATCAAATGCACCACTGCCTTCAATTACTTGTAAAATATGAATACCATCTTCATGTTCTTCAATAACAACACCAATGCCGATGGTTGAAAGATTGATGCTATTCATATAATCCTCGAATTCTTGTTTTGTAAAATAGGTGGAGTAAGGATCTAGCATATCAATAATTTCTGCAATGGATGTGGCCTTCTCTAAGTTTCCGTTGATCGTCCCTACATACGTATTCTGAATTATTTCCTTTATTTCTCTTACTAACGATTGTTCCTGACTAGCTGCCTGCGTAGACGTTAACGGTAGGAGAAAGAAGCCTAGTATAAATACGAACGACCATATTAATTTTTTCATTGGACACCTCTTTTCTAGCACTCAAAGTAGGAATGCATAGTCCTTCTAGATAGTGGATGGATACATTTTACAGTTGAGTATCTAGTTTTTATTATACATGAACGGTAGAAATAGTGGATGAATTTAATAATAGAAAAAGAATCTGTTAGCCTTGTATAGCAAGCAGATTCTCGTTGAAGATATAATGTCCATTAGGCCGAGGCTTGGTTGTTGTTCATAAGTTTGTGAATAATAAAACCGATGAATGCGCCGACAATGGCAGGTACAAGCCATCCTAAGTTTTGGTCATACAATGGCAATGCTTGAAGAATATTTTCATAGGAAGTGATTTCAACTTTCATTTGTTTTAAGCCATCATATAGGCTGACAAGGAAAGTAGGGATTAACGCTAAAATATAAACAATTTGTCCACCTTTAAAGAAATGATCCGCTAATGATAGTACCATCAATACCATTGCTATTGGATAAATGATTAACAGCACAGGCAGAGAGGCATTAATAATTGTTGAAAGTCCCACATTCGTAATGGCTGTACTAAAAATAGTAAATACGATTAAGAATGTTTTGTAAGATATTTTTGGGAATAACTTATGGAAAAATTGTGCGTTGGCAGTTAGTAAACCAACAGCTGTTGAAATACAAGCTAGTAAAATAGTCGCAGACAAAATAATACTTCCTAGACTTCCAAAAAGTACTTCAGCTGATTTTGCAATAATATCTCCACCATTAGCAGAAGTACCAATGGCAGTAATACTTGTATTACCGATATGACCAAGTGAGATATAAACAAAAGATAAACCAATGGCTGCAACAACACCAGCAAATATAGTTGTATTCACTTGCTTTTTTTTATCCTTCATTCCCATATCGCGTAATGCTTGTAAAATAACGATACCGAAAACAAGTGCGCTCAGAACATCCATTGTTAAGTAACCTTGGACAAATCCTTCAGCAAATGGGGAGCTAATATAGTTTCCTGCCGCTTCCCCTGGCTCTCCCATTGGAGAAATAAAGCTTTTGACTGCTAGCAATAAAATGACAAGAAGCAGGGCAGGGGTTAATATTTTTCCTACTCGATCGACAAGCTTCGAAGGGTTAATGGATAAATAAAGAATTAAGGCAAAAAACAAAATAGATGTAATGAAAAGCGGTGCCCAATGGTCCTTCATAACTTCTGGAAGAAAAGGGGCAATGCCAATTTCATAGGACACTGATCCAGTTCGTGGTACGGCAAAGAATGGTCCAATTGCTAAATATACAATAGAGGTAAAGAGTATACCAAAAGCGGGACTAACACGATTGGCGAGCAGTTGTAAATCGCCTCCTGCTTTGGCGACAGCTACGATAGCTAATAGTGGTAAACCGACACCTGTTATAAGGAAACCAATCATAGCTACTGTGATATTTTCACCTGCCTGCTGACCTAATAACGGTGGAAAAATAATATTCCCAGCACCCAAGAATAAGGCAAATAGTAGTAATCCTACTGCTAAATTTCCTTTGATGAAATGCATGATGTTTTTCATAAGTATAAAAACTCCTTTAAGATTGAAAAGCTAAAACTTTCTAAAAATTTTAAATACAGATGTGTATGTTATCATAGGAACCAAAATCTTGCAACGAATATATTATTGTAATATAGTCGGATTTCGTCGTTTTCTATAAGTTTGATAAAATGTTTGAAAAATAGTCAGTATTTCCGATTTTTCATACTATAATTATCTAGTATGATAGACACACAAGGAAATATTCTAGCACGAACGGAGGCACTTTGGTATGCAAAAAACAAAAAAATGGAGAATTCTTGTTTTAAGCACTTTAGCCACTTCATTTTTAACTCTACAAACTGCAGAGGCTGCAACATATACTGTACAAAAAGGCGATACATTATCTAAAATCGCCCAAAATCATCAAGTAACGATTGCAGATATTATGAAATGGAATAATCTCTCGAAAGATACGATTTATGTAGCTCAACAGCTTGACATTCAAAAGCAAGCAACGAGTGATAGTAAAAAGCCGTCAGTCCCATCAGCATCCACAAAGCCAACGACTACTTCTCATACGGTAGCGAAAGGTGATACATTATCGAAAATTGCTAAGCAATATAATGTGACAATTAAGGATATTATGAATTGGAATAAGCTTGAGAAAGACACAATCTACATTGGACAAGTGTTAAAAATATCTCCAGGCGCAGTCATTCCCGAGGGCGATTCGATACATAATAATGTGACATCAGATGCGGGTACACCATCAAATGTAACATCAAATGATCCTACAACTAATGGACAAGCTATTTATAAGAAAACAGTAGAAGTAGCGCATACATTGGTTGGTACACCATATCTATATGGAGGAAATACTCCGGTAGGCCTTGACTGCAGTGGCTTTATTTTCTATGCCTTTAATCAGGGCGGTTTAAAAATAGGCAGAGCAAGTAGTGAAGGGTATTTTAATGGCAATACAACATCTGTACAAAATCCAGTGCCTGGCGATTTAGTATTCTTCGAGAACACGTATAAAGAAGGCATTTCTCATATGGGAATTTATCTTGGTGATAATAAATTTGTCCATGCGGGTACGGATGGCGTAGAAATATCAGATGTTACGTATCCTTACTGGTCATCTAAACTAGTAGCCTATAAACGGTTTGATAGTGTGAAATAAAAAACAAGCGATTTCTGCTAAGGTGGAAATCGCTTGTTTAGTGAGAAATTGAAAAGCCCCCTCTTTTTAGAGAGAGGGGCTTCAGACTGTCGACAAAAGGAATCGAGAATTCACACTCGATTCCTTTTGTCTTTTTTTCTTCTATGAATATGTTTAAAAATGGTGATTTTCTACCCGTTTAAACATACTCTACAAGCATAAAAACTCTTTTAAGTTGCCTGCCACGTCCAAGTAGCCAGTTTCTTTAAATTCATGGCAGCAAAAGTAAGCATCGCCTGCATGGACAATTTTTTAAGACCTCTTAAGGTTGTCCATCGCATCCGCAAAGACACGCTCAATCGTTTCTTTGCGCTTTGCATAAATCTGTTTGATGTCATAGGCATGGCGTAAATGTTCAGCTTCCTCCACATACGACTCCCAAATATGACGTTGAATGAGTTTTTGATGATGCTTACTTTCTGTACATTGGGAAAGGCTTGGACACTTCGCACAAATCAAAGGATTCGATTTATATTGGCGATATCCTTCCTTCGTCGTTGTCGCATACTTCAATATCTGCCCTTGTGGGCAAAGATAACAATTATAGTGCTCGTCATATGTATACTCGTGCTTTCGGAAGAATCCATCTTTCGTTTTAGGACGTGTATACGGAAGAACAGGCAACATTTGATTCTCTAACAAAAAGTTCGTAATCGCTGGTGTTTTATAGGCTGCATCTGCCGCAACAGCTAATGGTTTTTGAACGTTTTGAATGACCCTTTCAACAAGTGGCTGCAATACATGGCTATCGTGTACATTTCCCGGAGTCACAATGGCACCTAAGACAAAGCCCTTTTCATCTGTCGCAGCATGAAAGGAATATGCAAACTGTTTTGTACGTTCATCCTTCACGTAATAGCCACTTTCAGGATCTGTCGTACTTTCCTTTATTTCTTTCCATTCTTCCTTTTCAAACTTCTCCGGGGGAAAGGGCTTTTTTCCGTGTTCTTCACGATCTATATTTAACTCTAATTGAAGTTTTTCTTCATAAGCCCGTGTTTCTTTTCGCACAACCTTTTTATCATACTTCCGTTTATTCGCACTCGCTTTCACATGCGTGGAATCGATAAATAAATGGTCTGCATGGAGGAGTCCTTGATGCATAATCTCTTTTAAAATACGATAGAATATCTGTTCAAATATATCGGTGTCTTGAAAGCGACGGACATAATTTTTACCGAAGGTAGAGAAGTGCGGGACTTCTGTATGGAAACCAAATCCTAGAAAAAAGCGATACGCCATATTCGTTTCAATTTCTTTGATCGTTTGACGCATGGATCGAATACCAAAAACGTACTGAATAAACGTCATTTTAAAGAGAACAACAGGATCAATATTAGGACGCCTATTAGCAGAGTAAAGGTTTTCTACTAATGGATAGATAAATGAAAAATCAATAGCAGCCTCTAGTTTTCGCACTAAATGATTGTTGGGAACTAATTGGTCTATTGTTAACATTTCTAATTGTTCACGTTCATTGATTTGATTCTTCGTCATCATGGTTGTTCACATCAGAAGTTTACTTTTTATCAACATATGAATAAGGAGTTCTTTATGTAGAAGTTGATTGGAACGAAGGGCGGCAACTCCTGCGGGAAAAGCGGGAAAGTCGAGATCCTGGACTGAGCGAAGCGAGGGAAGCAGCTCGACCCCGCCCGCGGAAAGCGTCCGCCCGTAGTGGAAATCAACGGCTTTACTTTATTTCATTGTAAAAGAAAAAAGACTGTAGGCAAACTCTCAAATTTTTTGAGTTTGTCTACAGTCTGAAGCCCCTCTTTTTTTAGAGAGAGGGGCTTTTTGTTATTGCGTTACACGTGCTGTCCAACGAGAAAGATCTGCGTCTTTTGCATCAACAAGATCTGCTGGGAAGATAAATGTCCATGGCTTTGTTGAGTTTGGTTGAACAGTTAATATTGGATCCATTTTAAAAGAACCCCTTGCAATTTGCTTACCTGTTGAATCAATAATTTCTAAAGGTAATTGCTCTAGATTGATCGCTTTATTGTGACCATTGCGGATAAAGATGGATACGTTTAGATTACCGTTGTCAGCTAATTTTGCCTGTAAGCCTGTAAAGTTTACCTCAGTTTCACCTAGCTCCGGTAATGTTTTAACGATTTTCTCAAGCTCTTCTTTTTGAGCTGCTGGTAATTGCTTTTCCCATGATGGATCTAGCTCTAATTGGTGACCACGAAGGGATACAAGGTTAAAGGCAATTTTCCAGCCATCTTCAGGAACTTCGTCTACTTTAATGGTAGATTTTTCGAATTCAAATACCCATGGACGAGCACTTTCTGCTGGAATTGTCCCTAATGCTTTAAAATCGAATTTTTTAGATGCAATAAGCTCTTCATCTTTATCTAAAATGAAAAGTTCAATTTCACCTAGCTCAATTGCTTGTGGTAAAGAAGAGCGGAAAAATGCACGAACGAGCCATTTTCCAGCACGAGCCTCTTCAATACTAATAGAAGATAGTGATAATTGATTCGGTTTCAATGGTTCTAACTCATTAGCAAGGAAGTTAAAGATGTATTTTTGCTCCTGAGGCACATCCCATTCTGGATGAAAGGACAGTTTTGTTACAACATCACGGTTATCACCTTTCTTTGTTGTAGCATTTCCTAGCAGGTCTTTAGAGTCAATCGTATTTTCTTGACCAACCTTGTCCGATTTTTTAAAAAATGAAAATAAACCCATTATTGTTCCTCCTGTTGTGCCTCAACTGTTTTCATGAAGCCTGTAATTTCTATTATAATAGAACGACGTAGTTCTTGGAAATTTTTACCGAATAACTCAAGTCCTTCTCGTTGGTAAATTCGCATTGGGTCTTCTTGTTGATAATGACGTAAGCCGATCCCTTCTTTTAAATGCGTCATTGCCTCTAAATGTCTTACCCAGCCACTATCGATATAGCTAAGCATAATTTGTGGCAGAACCTCTATGACTCTTTCATTTTCCGCAAATTTCTCCATATGATCGAGTAGCTCTTGTTCAGAAGGCTGAATATCAGCTAAAATTTGTTTTACTTTACCTACCTCGCGATCGATTGTAACCGGTGTGATAAATAGGGAGTTAAGTGCATGCTCCATTCGATCATAATCCCATTCCATTGTGGATACATCCTCCGGTGCAGCGTCTAGCACAGCGAAATCAATTGTTTCATGGAGCATTTTTTTCAGCTCGCCCATTAAGTCTCCACCAGCTAAAATTTTGTCTCGTAGTCCGTAAAGTACAGTACGTTGATCATTAATAACATCGTCTAACTTTAAGTTATACTCACGCATGCCATATTGAGATCCTTCGACTATGCGCTGTGTACGGTCTATTAGCTCCTGAACCTCTTTATTTTGAATAATGCCTTGTTCATCAACGACCATTTTGGCAGAGAATTTTTCAACTTCTTCTTTTGCGTAGCGTCGGAACATATCATCTTCAATAGAGAGAATGAAGCAGCTTTCGCCTATGTCACCTTGACGACCAGAACGGCCACGAAGCTGATTATCTACACGGCGACTTTCATGCTTTTCGGTACCAATGACATATAAACCACCAAGTTCGTGAACATCGTCGCCTAGCACGATATCCGTACCTCGGCCCGCCATATTTGTCGCTACAGTAATACGACCTTTTTGACCTGCCTGTGAAATAAGCTCAACCTCTTGCTCAACGGTTTTGGCATTCAGTAATTGGAATGTTAATTTTTCTTTTTTCAGGTAGTCCGCCACTGTTTCAGACTGTAAGATGGATGTTGTACCAATTAAAATAGGCTGACCTTTATCGTGGCGCTTTTTAGTTTCAGCTGCCACATACTTATATTTTGCCTCTTGTGTGCTAAAAATAATATCAGGCTGATCGACACGTTGACGTGGACGATTTGTTGGAATTTGTATAACTTCCATGCCATATACTTCTCGAATTTCTTTTTCCTGTGTTTTCGCTGTACCCGTCATCCCAGAAAGCTTCGGATACATACGGAAATAGTTCTGAATTGTAATCTGTGCTTGTGATTTATTTTCATCCGTAATCGTGACGCCTTCTTTGGCTTCAATTGCTTGATGTAAACCGTCAGAAAGAGAACGACCTTCTAAAATACGGCCAGTAAACATATCGACAAGCTCGATTTTATCATCTTTGACAATGTAATCTACATCACGTTTAAACATGACATGAGCTCGTACCGCTTGGATGACATAATGGAAAAGTGTTTGATGTTCTAAATCATACAGATTTTCAACATTGAAAGCAGCCTCAATCTTTTCAATACCTTTATCTGTTAGGGAAGTAGCCTTTGTTTCATCATCGAAATCATAATCTTCATCTTTTTTGAAACGTTTAGCTAACATAGCAGCGATGCGATGTAATTCATCATTTGAAGGCATTTTACCAGCGATAATTAGTGGTGTTTTAGCTTCATCGATTAATACACTATCCACTTCATCAATAATGGCGAAATGATAAGGACGCTGTACTTTATCTGCTAAGCTATAGGACATATTGTCCCGTAAATAGTCGAAACCAAATTCAGTACCAACACCATATGTAATATCTGCATTATAGGCTTCTTTTTTCTCAGCAGCTTCCATCATCGGAATATTTAAACCAACAGTTAGGCCAAGGAAACGATGGATTTGACCAACAAGCTCAAAGTCACGTTTTGCTAGGTAATCATTTACAGTAATGACATGAACGCCTTTACCTTCTAATGCACGTACATAAGAGGGAAGAGATGCAACTAATGTTTTACCTTCACCTGTAGGCATTTCAGCAATATTACCTTCTGTTAACACTAGACCACCGATAAGCTGCACATCAAAATGACGCATTCCTAATACACGCTTTGAGGCTTCGCGTACAACAGCAAATGCGTCTGGGATGATCGATGTAATAGGCTCACCTTGTTCTAATTGATTTTTGAAAATAAAAGTCATTTCTCGTAATTCAGCATCTGACTTATCAACATACTTTTCTTCAAGATTATTAATTTGATCTACTATTTTGTAGTAGCGTTTTAATTGACGAGCACTCGTTTGCTCTTTGTTACTTTTGAAAATTGAGAACATGAAATATACGCTCCTTTAATGTTGTCTAAATGCTAGACACACCATTATTCTATCAAATTTTACTTATGGTGACTACAATTGACTATATAGGAATCTATGAATGCTAAAATGTACAAAATATTTGTGAAATCGTGGAAAATGTTTAGAAAAAGTATATTTCAATGCTTGTTCGTGCTATAATCAATTTGGATTTCAATGTAGATTATTTTTTTGAGGAGGAGAGACATGATTTACGTGTCTTTAATAGCAGCATTCGTTGCATCCATTTTGTTAACTCCATTAGTGAAACGTTTAGCGTTTAGAATAGGTGCAGTGGATGCACCAAACTATCGAAAAGTACATGCTCGAATTATGCCAAGACTTGGTGGTTTGGCTATTTTCCTTGCATTTATAATTGGTGTAACGATTTTATATTCGTATTTAATTCATACTAAAAATGGCAATAGTGATTATTTAATAGCGATTATTATTGGTGCGTGTATTATCGTTGCAACAGGCGTTGTTGATGATATGCGAGAGATTTCTGCTAAAGCAAAATTGGTCGGTCAGCTAGGTGCTGCACTCATTATTGTTTTTGTAGGTGGCATTCAAATCGATATGGTAAACTTACCGTTTTTAGGAACATTAGATTTTGGTTTACTAAGTATTCCATTAACAATCATTTGGATTGTCGGGATAACAAATGCAGTAAATTTAATTGATGGCTTAGATGGTCTTGCGGCGGGTGTTTCCACGATAGCGCTGATTACATTAGCAGTCATGGCATTTATTATGAGTAATATGTTTGTTTTAGCGATAGCAGCCATTTTAGCTGTAGCTTCACTTGGCTTTTTATTTTATAACTTCCACCCAGCTAAAATCTTTATGGGTGATACAGGAGCACTATTCCTTGGGTTTATGATTTCTGTGCTAGCGCTACTTGGTTTTAAAAATGTTACGTTCGTTTCTTTAATCATCCCAATTATTATTCTTGGTGTACCGATTTCTGATACGTTCTTTGCGATTGTTCGTCGTGTTCGTATGAAGAAGAAATGGTCTGATCCAGATAAATCCCACTTACACCATCGTTTACTGGATATGGGCTTCACACATCGTCAAACGGTACTTCTTATTTACGGAATTGCCGTGATGTTTGGGCTAGCAGCTATTATTTTCTCAATGGCAAAAGTATGGGGAGCCATTTTACTTGTCGCTGTCATCCTAACAGCCATTGAAATATTTGTAGAAATTATCGGGCTTGCTGGTAAAAACTACAAACCATTGTTGAATTTTGTACGAAGCTTTAGTAAATAGAGCTTTGTTAAATACTAAAGACTAAAGACACACTCAAAAAAGTTGAGTTTGTCTTTAGTCTTTTTTTGATTTTCACTACGGCGGATTTAGGTCGAACTGCTTCACTCTTTTCGTTCAGCCTAGAATTTCGACTTTGAGCATGGCAGGAAGCTATGAGGACAATGGTTGAAGTTGATAGTTGATAAGGGAGTCATATAAATGAGACGAGAGAACTAAATCGTTGATTTGCAATGCATATGCTTATTATGGGGGTGAGTTGGTTGTTATCACTAACTGAGATGAGAGCTGTTTAAAGTAGCGCATTAAAGGGAAAAGAAGCAACATCTATAAATCTGCTCGTATGGTCATTATGGCGTATGGAAAAGTGAAGGAGAGATAAACTAAAAATGACCTTGATTGGAAGAAAAAAAGACCATAGACAAAATTTTGTCTATGGTCTGAAGGGTCTTATTGTTATACGAACTGATTATTCGACAACTGAATTTTCATCGCTAGCAGCACTATCAGTTCCTGTATTGCTGCTACCACTTGATGTTAGGCTTGATGATTCTTCATTTCGGCCAAGATGGTTTTTAAATATTTCCTTTGTTTCTTCCACAGAATCCTGATTTAGCTGGTAATAATAAATACCAGTAGACATATCATCTGTACCTTCCAAAGTTAAAGCATCGATACGTGGAGCGCCTTTTGATAAGTATGACAAGAAGGACTTCATTTCAGTAAATGTCATATCTGTTTTCATATTATCACCAAGTGCTTTAATCACATCATCATACTTTGTAATGGAACCAACAGATGCTACTTTTTTAATTATAGCTGAAAGAATTTCCTGTTGACGTTTACCACGTTCGATATCGCTATCTTGTTTACGTGTTCTTGCAAGAGCCAGTGCCTCACTACCATTTAAATGCTGTAGTCCTGGCTGTAAATTGATTGTAAACTTATCAAATTCGTCTAATTCGTGTAGGGCATACGGTACTTCTGCTTCAACACCGCCTAAAGCATCGACAACATCAATGAAGGCATTGAAGTTCATACGTACATAGTAGTCGATTGGGATATCGAATAATTGTTCTACTGTTTCAATCGTAGTAAGGGTTCCACCCATCGCGTGAGCATGAGTGATTTTATCTTTATAACCGACCTTAGGAATATAAACGTAAGAATCACGAGGGATACTTAACATTTTAATGGTATGTGTTTTATTATTTAACGTTGCTAAAATAAGGGCATCAGAACGTGAATGATCAGAACCTTGTCCACGATTATCACTATCATCGACTCCGACAAATAAAATAGAAACATTATCATGTACCGGTTCTACTTTTTCCTCACGGAGCTTAGAAACTTCCCGACCTTCTAATACTTCATGGGCTGAGTTTGCCGCATGCTCTACCTGTTTTGTAAGGTAAACACCATAAGCAGTAACACAAATCACTAAGCTAGCAACTAGGAGTAGTGTAACTTTTATAATTAAGGAAGCTTTAGAAGATCTCTTTTTGAACTTATTAATAGATCTTTTTTTCATATTGGATATATTCTCCTCTTATTATTGGGAATAATAATGCGATAAAGCTAAATTTTATTCAATTACTAAAGAAGTAAAAGTGTGGTCCATAAAAATAGCCTAACAAAAAAATTATACTATGCATATTTAGTTTCGACAATTAAAACTATTTATTTGACAATAAATTCTATAAATTGAGCATCTTCGAATGTGATGGATGCTTGTCCATTCGTGATTTCTGTCATCCAGTTTCGGAATTGTTCCTCTTCTTCTTTTAGCACAGAGACGATGATTTCGACACCCTCTAAATAACGGATGTCCTCTAACGAATAGGACGAACCTCTTACTTCGTTTTCGACTTTCCCAAGCCATGTGTAATCAATGGCAACCTTCATGAAATGATGAAGCTTGCGTTCAACTACTTGCGCGGCAATAAGACCTTCTGTTGTTGCTTTTCCGTATGCACGTATAAGACCGCCACCGCCAAGTTTAATGCCTCCAAAATAGCGAGTCACAACGACGACCGTATCTTTTAGGCCTTGCTTTTTTAAGACCTCTAACATAGGGACGCCAGCCGTACCGCTAGGTTCCCCGTCATCATTCGCTTTTTGAATGTTATCATGTTCGCCGATTATATAGGCTGAGCAATTATGTGTTGCGTTGTGATGCATTTTTTTTATACGATCTATAAAAGAAATTGCATCCTCTTCCGTTTCTGCACGTTCTATATAAGTGAGAAAGCGGGATTTAGAAATAACAATTTCGCTTTCACCATATCCTTTTACTGTTAAATAGTTTTCTCTCATCCGTATCAATCTCCTTTTAACTAGAGTTCTATTCTATAATTTTCGTAAAGAAAAAGCATTAAATTTTAGCATGGTAATGCTATAATAGGTGTAGACTATGGAATATAAGAATTTGGTCTATTAAAATAGTAAGTAATCATAAGACATTAGACTGGGGAGTATAGTATGTTTTCAAATGATACCTTCGATTTAAAGTCGCTTGATGACATTTTTAATCGAATGTTAGATACAATCATGAGCTCGAAGGATGATATCTTTATTATAAGCGAACAAAGCCGTAGAAGCTTTGAAGATATGCAAAAAGAGCTAGAAATTGTTCGAAAACAAATATCAATTGTAATTGATGAAGGCGATGCATTGGAAAAAAGTACGCAGCTTGCTAAACAAAGACTTGTCTTAGTAAGTAAAGCTTTTGATAATTATACCGAAGAACAAGTTAGAGAAGCATATGAAACTGCACATGATTTTCAAGTAAAGCTCTCCGTTATTAGAACGCAAGAAAAACAGCTACGCGATAAAAGAGATGATCTAGAGAGAAGATTAAGAGGATTACTCGATACGATTGAACGTGCTGATCATATTGTCAATCAGGTAAATGTCGTTTTGAATTACTTAACTTCAGATTTAAAAAATGTTGGTTTAGCGCTTGAACAAGCAAAAATGAAGCAAGATTTTGGGATACGTATTATTGCAGCTCAAGAAGAGGAGCGTAAGCGTTTGTCCAGAGAGATTCATGATGGACCTGCTCAAATGCTTGCAAATGTACTAATGCGCACTGATTTAATAGATAGAACGTATCGTGAAAAAGGCATAGAAAATGCATTAGCAGAAATTGCTGATTTAAAGAAAACGGTGCGAAACGCATTATCTGAGGTGCGACGTATTATTTATGATCTACGACCAATGGCACTTGATGATTTGGGAATTATTCCGACATTAAAGAAGTATTTATCAACAGTCACTGAATATAATCCAGGTGTCGACATTCATTTCCAATCGAGAAGTACAGAAAAACGTATACCTTCCAATTACGAAGTATCCATTTTCCGACTAGTGCAAGAGTGCGTAACAAATGCCATGAAGCATGGAAAATGTAAAGACATTTGGGTAAAGCTTGAGTGGTTAAAAAATGCTGTTAATATCGTTGTGAAAGATGATGGTATAGGCTTTGACCAACAAGTAGTGAAAGATCATTCCTTTGGGATTTTAGGAATGAAAGAACGAATTGAAATTTTAAATGGTACAATTACTATTACTAGTGAGATCAACCGAGGTACAACGGTGTTATTTAAAATTCCGTTAGAAGTAAAGTAACTGTTGCAGAAATTTAGGGGGTAAAGACAAATGACAAAGATTATTATTGTAGACGATCACCAGCTATTCCGCGAAGGAGTAAAACGTATTTTAGATTTTGAAGATACGTTTGACGTAGTAGCAGAAGGTGATGATGGTACTGATGTGGTGACGTTATACGCTGAAAACGAACCAGATGTAGTACTGATGGATATTAACATGCCAGGCAAAAATGGCGTAGAAGCAACATCGGAGTTAATTAATGAATTTCCAGATGCGAAGGTCATTATGCTTTCCATCCATGATGATGAAACATATGTGACACATGCATTAAAATCAGGCGCTCTTGGCTATATGCTAAAAGAAATGGATGCAGATGAAATCGTGGAGGCTATTAAAGTTGTTGCAAACGGTGGATCTTACTTACATCCAAAAGTAACAAAAAATTTAGTGGCAGAGTTCAAGAGACTTTCAGAACACGAAAATAAAGGTAACTTCCACCAAACGGAAATTCGCCGTCCATTCCATTTATTAACGAAACGTGAATGTGAGGTATTACAGCTATTAACAGATGGTCAATCAAACCGTACAATTGGTGAGACACTGTTTATCTCTGAAAAAACAGTCAAAAACCATGTATCAAGCATCTTACAAAAAATGAATGTGAATGACCGTACACAAGCCGTTGTAACAGCCATTAAAAATGGTTGGGTTGAAGTACGATAATTGTTAAAACTGTTTTTAAAAGCTACTTTGTATAGAAGTAGTTTTTAAAACAGTTTTTTATTGTTTTTTAGTAACTATTTGAATGGCCTGTTAAAGATATTTGATTGCCTTTCACAAATTTGTAACATTGCTCTTCGTCCTGTTAGTAGGTATTAAATATGGAAACTGTCAGATCATGCAACATTTTACTGCCGAATGCGTCATAAGGAAGATGTAGCACCTAAATGTTGAAAAAGCACAACAAAATTCCTACGACAGCATTTATATGCTACAATATGCGCGGGAGGTTTTGTGATGTTAAAGAAAAGTTTTCTAGCAGTTTTAATTTTATTTGTATTCACTTTAACTGCATGTGGTAATAAAGAAGAGAAGATTAGTGATGACGATCGAGAAAAGGTAATAGAGGATGGTACCGTTGGCTTTGAGATGATGGGCGGTAATGTAGAAAAAGCAGAAAACGTACCAGCAGCAGATGAAAAAGCTATTTTAGCTTCTTTCGATGAATATATTGCAGCCCTAAATGCGGAGGAAATCGACCGCTATATGAAAACGATTTCGAAAAATCCAAAGGGTTTTAAATATGATGAAGAAAAAACATATGCAACGGAAGTGTTCGATCAATTTGATATAAAGCGTGACGTCGAAAATGTAACGATTGCCAAATACGGGTCAGAAGAAGCTCAAGTATTTGCCAATATGAAAATGCATTCTCTTCAACTCGAAACAAATGTCGAGCATGAAAGCGCAGGACGACAGGTAACGGTCTTTGTCAAAGAAGATGATGATTGGAAAGTAACAAGCGTCTTTTATATTGGCGATGACTCACAGTCAAGTACAGGCAATTAAGAGAAGCGATCTTCATTCAACATAGAATTGAGTGAAGATACGCCTACTATACATAGGAAATGAATGTGAAATGGAGGCTAGTTAGCTACTAGCTCATTATCGAATGACCAAAACGTAAAATATACGTTCGTCCTTCATCACATTCATTTCTTTTTGTTTTCATTCTAAATCTGTGAGAAACCCAACAACAATTGCACCAAGATGAAATAGATTGTAAACTATGAAACATAGGAGAGTGGACATAGATGAGGACGGCAATCGTAACAGATAGTACTGCATATAATACAGCTGAGGAACGTGCACGCTTAAATATCCATATGATACCTTTAAGTGTTAATATTTCAGGCCAATTATTTGCAGAAGAAGTAGATATCACAGCATCTGAATTTTATGATAAGGTGCGTGGTGCCAAAGAATTCCCCAAAACAACACAGCCTCCAATCGGAGAATTTGTCGCTCTTTTCGATGAGCTAGCAAAGGATTACGATGAGGTTATTTCTATCCATCTATCGAGTGGAATTAGTGGAACATACCAAGGTGCAGTGCAGGCAGGTGAAATGGTGGAAGGTATTGATGTGTATACCTTTGACAGTGAAATATCCTGTGCTGTTCAAGGCTTTTACGTTTTAAGAGCAGCTGAAATGGCGAAAGAGGGCTATTCAGCCAAAGAAATACTTGCAGCATTGGCGGACATGCAGCAGTATATTCGTGCTTACTTCATTGTAGACGACTTAGCACATTTACAACGTGGTGGGCGTTTGTCTTCTGCGGCAGCCTTAATCGGTGGCCTTTTACAAGTGAAACCTGTCCTTCATTTTGTGGACAAGGTAATTGTTCCTTTCGAAAAAATCCGAACACGTAAAAAAGCTTTAAAGCGTGCGGAGGAACTGCTAGCAGAGGATGCTAAAAAATATGATGCCATGGATGCTGTGGTCATTCACGGCAATTGCCCAACAGAAGCGCATGAATGGCTAGAACAATTAGCCGCAACGTACCCGAACGTCAATTTTAAATTAAGCTATTTTGGTCCTGTTATTGGTACTCATTTAGGAGAAGGGTCAATGGGCTTAGGTTGGACCAAAAAATAAACGTAACCGATGAAAGTCTCTACGAAATTGTAGAGGCTTTTTTCTATGAAAGGAGAGAGCATTTTGAGATACAAAGGTTGGCTATTACCACCAGCTTTACGGGATTTCCATGAAGGACGTATTTGGTTAAAGCATCATTCTCCATTTTCAACTATAGATACTGATCGAGCAATTAAGCAAAATTACTTCCGTATAATAGAAGGAATTGAATTGACGCCCGTCACCAAATGCAATCGTTGCCACAATATAGACCTACATTTATTCACGATATTCGATTGTTCAAAATGTCAGCAGCAATGTTTATATTGTCGACATTGTATTCGAATGGGCAGGGTGAGTAGCTGTACGCAATTGATGATGTGGACAGGCCCTCAAGTAATCAAAATGAGAAAGCATACATTAAAGTGGGCAGGGCAGTTGACAAAGCTCCAACAGCAGGCTGCAAGTGAAATGCTAGCAAGTGTACAAGCAAAACGCTCCCATCTTATTCATGCTGTATGTGGGGCAGGAAAAACGGAGTTGCTTTTTCCAACTGTCCATGATGCATTAAAACGGGGTTTGCGTGTTTGTATTGCTACACCGCGCACGGATGTAGTATTAGAGCTATATCCACGCTTTCAACAAGCATTCCCTAAGACAGTTATTCATGCATTATATGGTGGGGTAACGAAGCAAAATGCTTATGGCCAGCTTATTATTGCCACAACTCATCAGCTCTACCGATTTGAAAGCACATTTGATGTCATGATCGTAGATGAGGCAGATGCTTTTCCTTATACTATAGATGAAACTCTACAAAGAGCAGTGACAAAGGCCAAAAAGGAAGAGGCACCTATCGTATTTGTTACAGCAACGCCATCACAGAAATTACTCAATGCCTTCCAACATGAAAGCTATTCCTTCATCCCTAAACGCTTTCACAATCATCCATTACCAGTTCCTCAGTTTCGTGCTTTATGGGGGTACAATAAAAGCTTCAAACATGGAAAAATCCCTAAAAAGTTAAAAAAATGGACGGAAGAACGCCTTGAAGGAAAGAAACCATTCTTACTATTTTTCCCTACTATCGCCCTCATGCATAAAGCAGCGCCTCTATTTCAGCTAGTAAATGAAAATATCCTTGCTGTGCATGCAGAAGATCCAGATCGGAAAGAGAAAGTAGAGATGCTCCGAAATAATGAAGTACCCGGACTTTTAACAACCACCATATTAGAAAGAGGTATCACCATTAGTAATGTGCAGGTGGCGGTTATTGGGGCAGAATCCTCCTTATTTACCGCAAGTGCACTCATTCAAATTGCTGGACGAGTTGGACGAAATAATCCATATCCAAATGGGGACATCGTATTCTTTCACCATGGCATTACGACAGAGATGGATGAGGCATGTGCGAAAATCCTCTTTTATAATAAGAAAGGATTTCCGGTATGAATAAAACAGAATCGCATTGCTTATTATGCTCACAGCTATTAAAAACCTCAGTTACTTGGAAAACGCTATTAATAAAGCGATTTACTCCAACTATATGTACAAGATGCACTGCTCGCTTTGAGCATTCACAGTCCATTACAGCACTCTATCAATATAATGAGGCTATGAAAGACTATTTACACCAATTTAAATTCCTACAAGATGTAGCTCTGGCAAAAGTATTTCGGCAGGAGCTGTATGCCCGTTTCTATAAAGAAAAAGCCATGATTCTACCAATTCCTATGCATCCCCTCAAACAACAGGAGCGTACTTTCTCTCATACTAATGAATTATTAAAGGCAGCAAATATACCCTATATTCAGCTGCTCGAAAAGACCACAACAGAAACACAAGGCTCCAAAAATAGAGAACAGCGCTTACGTGCAGCTCCGCTATTTCGTTTAAAGGAGGGCGCAAATGTAGAGCATAAAGATTACCTTCTATTTGACGATATAAAAACTACAGGAACCACATTACAGCATGCTGCAGATGTTTTAATGCAAGCAGGTGCAAAAAATGTCCAATACTTCACATTAATTGAAGGATGAATTTTCCAGTGTATTATGTATAATAGATGATGAGTTTAGTATGTGTAGATAAGATATTTTGTTAGAGGAGGAAAACTAGATGGCAGAGGTTCGAAATTGTCCAAAATGTAATGAGTTTTTTAATTATACAGGGGTACGGGAAGTTTGTCATAAATGTGCACAATCAGAAGAAGAACTGTATCAAATCGTATATCGCTTCCTACGTAAACGTGAGAACCGTGCTGCAACAGTGGAGCGTATTGTAGAAGCGACGGGAGCAGAGGAAGAGCTATTATATAAATGGGTGCGTAAAGGTCGCTTGCAACCAGCAATGTTTCCTAACTTAGGCTACCCATGTGATAACTGTGGTCATCTGACGACGACAGGCAAGCTTTGCACAAAATGTCAGGATGAATTAAAAGCTGATTTACGTACTTTTGAAGCGGCTAAGGAATTCCGTGATAGTGTAGAGCAACGCGATCGTGTCACATATCACGCAGACCGAAAACGTTAATAATTGAAGGTGTGTTAATTTTAAACAAAATTAGCACACTTTTTTATATGTGAAAACTTAACATTATGTGAGACAATCCGAAATAATAGTAAGATAAGATTTTTAGACGGGGGGTTTCAAGATGAAAATTACATCTTATGGAATTAATGCAGTGAACGCCTATAAAAACCAGGTTCGCAATGTTAAATCCGATACAAACAAAACATCTTTTGCAGATAAAATCGAAATTTCAAAAGCTGCTCAAGACATGAAAAGCGTTTCAACTTACAATACGGAGCGAGCTGACCGTGTTCAACAGCTGAAAAAAGACATTGATTCTGGAGAATACAAAGTAGATGCTCGTAAAGTAGCTGAGGATATGCTGAAATATTATCGTTTCTAGGGTATAGCAGAAAGGGTGTATAGCGAAATGTCTGTAGAAGCGATTAATTCTACATTAATGATGCTAGAGAGAATGCATAAAAGCTTACTTGAACTAGCCTTCAAAAAAACAGAGATCATTAAAGCTGGCGATATCGAAGCGCTAGACCAATTGCTCAAGGATGAGCAGGCACACGTAGCGGCCATCGATAAGCTCGAACAACAGCGTCAGAAACAGGTAACGGACTACCTTGAAGCAAAGGGACTTGCTTCATCTGACAAAACAACTGTTGCGGACGTCATCGAGGCTGCTGAACAACAAACGGACAAAGCAACATTATCAGTAGTTCGCGATCGCTTATTACAAATTATCAATGATCTACGCACACAAAATGACCTAAATCAAAAACTCGTGTTCCAGTCACTACAAATCGTCAACCTAACATTAGATGCTGTAAGACCTCGAACAGAGCAAATGAACTACTCTAGCAACGAGGTTCTCGGCACAAATAACATAGCAAAAAAATCATATTTCGATTCACAAGCCTAACAAGGGAGGAAGAAACATGCGCTCAACATTTATGGGGCTAGAAGCAAGTAAACGTGGCCTCTTCGTACAACAAACAGCTTTATACACAACAGGACATAATATTTCCAACGCCAACACATTAGGTTATTCACGCCAACGAGTAAACATGCAGGCAACACCTGGTTTTCCAACTGCTGGATTAAACCAACCAACTTACCCGGGACATCTTGGTACTGGGGTAGAAGCAAGTTCAATTCAACGTATTCGCAGTGAATTTATTGACCGCCAATATCGTCAAGAGACGAATAAGTTAGGTTATTGGGAATCTAGAACAAATGCTATTGCCCAAATGGAGGATGTTATGAATGAACCTTCAGAATTTGGTTTAGATAAAGCTTTCGAACAGTTCTGGAAGGGTCTTCAAGATATTGCGACAAAGCCTGCAGATGGTGCTTCACGTCAAGTAGCCATTAGTCGTGCGGAGCACTTAGCTGAATCCTTTAATTACCTTGATAAGCAATTAAAAATGATTCAAGGTAATCTTGGAAATGAGCTTAATGTTTCGACAACTCAAATTAATACCATCCTTAAACAGATCGCTGCTGTTAATAAACAGATTCAAGAGGTTGAACCTAGTGGACATGTACCAAATGATTTATATGATGTTCGTGATACGTTAGTCGATAAATTAAATGAATATATCCCGGTATCAATTGAACGTATTCCTTCTGGTGGTTTAGCATCAGAGGTTGCAGAGGGCAGCTTAAAAATTACATTTAAAGGCGCAGATGGTGTTGTCAGAGATTTAGTAAACGGTAAAGATTTCGCTCAGTTCACAGCAATGGGTACTAATGGCACGAAGGTGACAGGCGACGATATTACAAATTCTTTCTCTGAATTACAATTAACAGGATTGGAATCTTTAGATGCACACGAAGCAGGTGCTGTCACTAGTACACAAACAGCCATTAAACAGCAAGACTTTGAAGCATCAAAAGGGAAATTACTTTCACTCATTAATTCGTTTGGGTATCAAAGTGCAGGCGGCGATATTAAAGGATACTACTCGGAAACTTTACAAAAATTAGATCAGCTGGCTAATGCATTTATTAAAGAATTCAATGCGCAGCATGCAAAGGGTTATACCCTTGAAGAAAAAGATGCGAATGGAAACATCATCAATGCTTCTAAACCAGGTGGCGTTTTCTTTGAAGGAGCTGGTGCTGGTGGAATTAAGGTTAATGAGGATATCAAAAAAAATCCTAATCTTTTAGCAGCATCGACTAATCCGACAGAAGAAGGAAATGGTAAAAATGCTTACGAGCTTGCCAATATGCAGCATAAATTATATGCAGATATAGATAATGCAAGCTTACAATCATTCTATCAAGCGATTGTCGGAAAAGTTGGTGTAGATGGTGAAGAAGCATTACGTTTAGCGGCCTCGTCTGAATCCCAACTTCAAATGGTGTTCAAAAGCCGCGATTCTGTAAGTGCTGTTTCGTTAGATGAAGAAATGACAAATATGATTACTTTTCAACAAGCATATAATGCAAATGCACGTATGATTACAGTTGTCGATGAAACATTGGATAAAATTATTAACGGTATGGGCCGAGTAGGTTTATAACGATAGAAAAGAGTAATTAGTAATTAATGGAGACAGCTTTCTCCAACTGACAAGAAGGAGGTTTTTTACAAAATGCGTGTAACACAATCTATGCTATCAAGTAACATGCTACGCAATTTAAATATCAGCTATGGTAAAATGTCAAAGCTTCAAGATCAAATCAATTCGGGTTCAAAAATCACTCGTCCATCTGATGATCCAGTTATTGCAGTAAAGGGTATGGGCTATCGTCGAGATTTAGCTAAAGTAGAACAATATACTCGCAATATGATTACGGCAGGAAGCTGGTTAGATTCGACAGATGAATCTCTTAATCAGGTTGGAGAACAAATGAAGCGAGTTCGCGAATTAGTTATTCAAGCATCAAATGATACAAACACACCTGAAGAACGTGAAAAAGTTAAAATGGAAATTGATCAAATTCGTCAACAAATTCAGGATATCGGAAATACCAATATTGGTGGTAGTTACATATTTAGTGGAACAAACACAAATCAGCCACTGTTTATACCAGGCGGAAGTGGTAAAGTAGTTGATCCTGCTATTAACGGAAATGCAGTGAATATCGAAATATATGATGGTATTCAAATCCCAGTAAATACACCAGGTAAGGATTTATTTAAAAATATAGATGGTATGTTGGGTAAAATTTCGGATCTACTTGGTGATTCAACAAAAACAGGTGACGAAATTGGTAATATGCTTGGTGGTGTTTCGTCATCCAGTACCAATGATGATATTACAACAATGCATAATAAAGTCCTGGAGGCACAAGCTGATGTCGGTGCCCGTCAAAATCGCGTAGAGATGATGGAAAATCGGCTTGGTATACGTGAGGTCAATGTAACGAAGCAATTGAGAGATAATGAGTCTGTTGATTATTCAAAAGCTATTACTGAAATGGTGACACATGAATCAATTCATCAGGCTGCATTATCGGTGGGCTCTAAAATTATTCAACAAACTTTAGTTGACTTTATCAGATGATTTTTAAGCGTTTGGACATTTTGTTCAGACGCTTTTCTTGAAAGGAGAGGAGTAAATGAGACTCCCACAAATTCAAATTCGTACGACCGATGCTCAAATGGATCTTGATATTTCCAAAGCGCAGCAGTACATTAAACAACCGAAAGCAACGCAACATATCGAACAGCCAGCGGCAATTCTTGAAATACATACGACGCGTGGTGCACTTCGTATTGATTCTTCACAGGCAAGACGGGACTTAGGTTTAATAGGTCCACTTGAATCAAGTGCTAATTATGCACAAAAAGGTAAACAGGAGGCTTTGCAAGGGATGGCACGTAGAGCTAGGGAAGGACGTCAAATGATGGAGAATTCCGGTAAAGACCAAGGACGTGCAACTATCCAAAATATAGCGAAACAAAATCACGGCCCTCATCGCGTACAATTTAATATTAAATTTGTACCATCAATTGGCTCAGTAAAAATTGATTATACACCAGGTACAACTGATATTAATATTCAAAGAAGAGAACCAAAAATTGACGTAAAAGTGAACAAACCAATTCATGAATACACACCAGGAAAAGTAACTGGTACAATGGTACAAACACCATCTGTTCAAACTGACGTGATTGTATAAAGGAGCACATTAACTATATGAAAATCGCAACGAAATTTTTAGGAGAAGTAGAAATAACGAATGAAGATATTATAACATTCCCTGAAGGTATTCCAGGATTTCAAGATGTTACGAAGTTTGTGTTACTCCCTCTTGATCAAGACTTACCACTGGCGCTATTACAAGCGATTGAAACTGCTGAACTTAGTTTTATTGTTGCTTATCCATTTGTATTCAAACCTAATTATGTATTTGACCTTTCAATGGAAGATAGTAATGTACTCGCTGTTGATCAAGAAGAGGACATTGTTACATATGCAATCGTGACATTAAAAGAAAAATTAAGTGACTCTACAATGAATCTACTTGCACCAGTTGTCATCAATATGAAGAAGAAAGTGGGCAAGCAGATTGTGTTAAGTGACAACAAGGCTTATCCGCTACGCTTTTCTCTAAGAGCTCTTGAAGGAAGTGTTAAATAATGCTCGTACTTTCAAGGAAAAAGAACGAATCAATAATGATAGGTGACCATGTAGAGGTGAAAATTCTATCGGTTGATGGAGACCAAGTGAAGCTCGGTATCATGGCCCCAAAGTCAGTAACGGTTCATCGTTCAGAAGTATTCGAAGCAATTCAACAGCAAAACAAGGAAGCGTTAAACGTAGCATCAAACCTATTAGAACAATTAAAGAAAAAATAATAATCTGAGCCTATGATCTCTTTTGAGTAATAGGCGTTTTTGGTTTTCTTTTAAGATTTACTTTTCAAGATATTTTAATGATAATTGTAAATTTAGTTATTTGATGTAAGGGTTAGCTTGAAAAAGAGTAAATAAAAATTTTCTTAAAAAATAAAATTTCGCTAAAAACTATTAAACATTTCAATAAAGGAACGATATATACAGTGTAAGGCAGTGGAAGTACATACTACGACCAAAGCCGACAGCATTCCACAAGGAAGTGGGATGAAAAAAAACATTCAGGGAGGAATTCCACATGAGAATTCAACATAACATTTCAGCTTTAAACACACACCGTAACTTAGGCTTCAACAACGCACAATCTGCAAAAAACCTTGAGAAATTATCTTCTGGTTACAAAATCAACCGTGCTGGCGATGACGCTGCTGGTTTAGCAATCTCAGAAAAAATGCGTGGACAAATCCGTGGTCTTGACATGGCAACTAAAAATGCTCAAGATTCAGTATCTTTAATCCAAACAGCTGAGGGTGCACTTAACGAAACACACGCAATCCTACAACGTATGCGTGAATTAGCAGTACAATCTTCAAACGATACAAACGTATCTGGTGACCGTAAAGCGCTTCAGTTAGAAATCGATTCTTTAGCAAAAGAAATTACTCGTATTTCAACTGATACAGAGTTCAATACACAAAAATTATTGAACGGTAAATTTGGATCTGCAATTACTAATGCTGGATCTGCTACTGTAGCTGGCGGTAAAGTGTTCCATATCGGTGCAAACTCAGGTCAAAGCATTAACTTAAGTATTGGTAATATGGGTGCTACAGCTTTAGGTGTAAATGCACTTACTGCTTCTGCAGCAGAATTAAATGGTACTGCAAGTAAGGGAGCAGGTATCAACATCACAACTCAAAAAAGTGCTGATAACTCAATCTCAATTATTGATAAAGCATTAACAAAAGTATCTGAAACTCGTGCATCTCTAGGTGCAGTACAAAACCGTTTAGAGCACACAATTAATAACTTAGGGACAACTTCTGAAAACTTATCTGCTGCAGAATCACGTATCCGTGACACTGACATGGCAAAAGAGATGATGAACTTCACGAAGAACAACATCTTAACACAAGCTGCGCAATCTATGCTTGCACAAGCTAACCAACAACCACAAGGCGTTCTTCAATTATTACAATAATAATTGGTACCTTTAACCTGTTTCTCTTTTGAGAAACAGGTTTTTTTTTAGAAAATCTTCAAAATAACATAATGATTATTGATTATTTTCAATTAAAGTCGATATATAAATAGAGGTGTACTTATGAAAAACCAATATATTATTGAAACAATTGAAACAAAAACAGGGGATATTACGCTAAAAGTTAATGATTATTTTTTACATAGTAAATATAATCCTAAGATAGAAGCACAAAAATTTGCAGAAAATCACTATGAACCACATCATGTACACATTTTATTTGGCTATGGATTAGGTTATATTGTAGACAGTTTAAAAGAAAAATTAAAATTTAATGAACCGTTAATTGTCATTGACCCTTTATTTGACGATTCATTACTTAAGGTACAAGATAGACATAAAGAAACTGAATTTGAACAGTTTTTATATAATAGTAATTCGATTAAGAATTTAGAATATATAGTGGATTCTATTAAAGAGTTAGCATTTCAAAGAACATTTAAAATTATTTCTTCACCAAATTACGATAAAATATTCCCAGATATGTATTTGCAAATTCTGAAACAAGTAAAAGATATACAGCAAAAAAGCATTGTAAATGAGAATACGATTAATAGAGATTCGGAAATGTGGCAAAAAAATCTTAGTGAAAATCTTCTCTCTATATTTGAAGATAGAAACTTAGATAAATTATATCAAGTGTATTCTTGCCCTGTAGTTATTGCCTCAGGAGGACCTTCTCTTACAAAGCAATTACCATTACTAAAAGAAATCCAAAATAATGTTGTTATTATTGCGGCAGGGTCAACAATAAATTCTTTGGTGGAGTATTGTATAGAACCTGACTATGTAGTATCTATAGATGGGAAGGAAGTGAATTATAATCAATTCAAAGATCTGCATTTAAGAAAAGCAAAACTCATGTATTCAATTTTTAATCAGCCTAAAATCAGAAGTGAATTTAATAACGAGGCATTCGCTTTTACTGCTCAATCAGATCATACTGTTAATCAATATTTAACTAATAAATTAAATATTAATCTTCCAAGGATTATTGGAGGGGGGAGCGTCGCTCATTTCGCCTTTACACTTGCTCAATATATTACTAGTGGACCTATAGCCTTAATCGGTCAAGATTTAGCTTATACGAATAACCAAACACATGCTGCAAATAACAAGCAAGCTGAGAGTATTGAAGAAAGCTGGAAGACTAGTAATAATATGTTTACAGTAGAAGGTTTTGATGGCGAGGATATTTGGACAAGCACGATGCTCTATTCTATGAAATTAACATTTGAGCAATTAATTAAAGAAGCACCGCCTAAAAATATTTTTTATAATTGTACAGAAGGTGGAGTACGTCTAAATGGGTTTGAACAAAAAATCTTTAATGAGTTTTGTACAGAGTATATTCAAGAAGAAATTCCAAATAAAAATTTGGGACTTGTGAATAAAGCCTATAAAGTTTCTCAAGATGAATGGGGAAATTTGAAGGGAATACTTGAAGAGGAATTAAAAGATTACGCTCGGATTATCAAGCATTTATCGAAAGGCTTAAGTGTATTAGAAGGTAATAAGTCTCGTACAGTTTTTAGTGAAAAAGCGTTGAAAATACTTAATAAAATAGATAAAGAAATTACTGTTCTGTATCCAAAAGTACAAATGAATTTTATCGTGGCGCCTATCACTTTAGAAGTGTTAAAGGGTTTTTTAGAGAAAGAGAATGAAACACCTACTGAAATGTATACTAGAGTATATAATCAAACAAAGACTCTCTATTCTAAACTTTTAGAAGCTGCAAGAAAGTCAAAAACATTTACCGAACATGTAATCGAACGAATTAACAACGAAAAAATCAAAAAAGGTGAGGAATAATAATGACAGAAATTTTAATGGATACGATTCAAAGTTTTAACGAGTATTTACCGAGAGTGGCCTTAGGAAGTCGAGAAATAGCTGAGAGTTTAAGAAGTGACCAGATAGCTAGTGCATTGAAAATGATTTTGGATTTCTCAGAGGGTGTAACATGGCTAGTAGAGGCTAGTGAACTTTTAAAACTAAATGATATAACTGTAGATATAAAAATTGAAAAAGTACAGGAGTTTTTACAGGAAATCAATGCAGGTCTTGAAATGCAGGATTATGTATTAGTAGCGGATATGTTTGAGTATGAAATTGCCCCTTTCTTCGTAGAAGTGGAGTTAATAGAGGCACAAAAAAATTAATGAACTGGCTTGTAGAACATGCGAAAGATGGCGTATATACGGCTCAATTGAACGATATTTATCTTTATAGCAAGTATAGACCCAAGCAAGATGTAGAGAAATTTATTGAAAAAGAATTAATAAGACAGTCTAAGCAATATATTTTATTCGGACTAGGCCTTGGTTATCATGCCGAGGTTCTTCTAAATTGTAGTCCAACATCTACTATTTATGTTGTATTAGCAGATAAATATGAATTGGAGATGTGTAGAATGTATGGCTCTGCTCATATTTTAGACAATAAGAGAATTCGTATTGTTAGCAATAACGTCAATTTAACGAGTATTAATTTGGAAGAAACAAAGCTTGTTATTCCATTGCAGTGGCTAAAGGCAATCGGCCCCAATCACCCACTATTTGGGTCCTTAGAGAATATTAAGATAAGACAAATGTCTTTTCAAAATGTTAGTGAGATTATGCATGATAATTTTTTAGCTAATTTAACTAATTCACATCTTTTAATGAAAGAATTTATTGGGTTTGCTCAAAATGAAAAAGCTGTATTAGTATCAGCGGGACCATCTTTAAATGAAACTGTTAAATCATTGAAACGAATAAGAAATTTTTGCTTTGTTTTAGCTGTAGGGTCGGCATTAAAGTCATTATTGAAAGAAGATATCGTGCCAGATGGCATCATCATTACAGACCCCACACATTTAGTACAAGAGCAATTAGAGCATGCAGAATACAATGGTTTACTATTTTATATGGCTACGGCAAATCATGGAATGACGAAAATTCACAAAGGGAAAAAAGCGATTCTATTTCAAGAGGGTTATCCTTCGTCTGAAGAATTTGCAACAGCCAACGCTGTCCCTTTATTAGAAACGGGTGGCTCAGTCGCAACTACAGGTTTGTCCCTTTTAGAATTTATGGGATTTAAAACAGTCTATTTATTTGGTCAAGATCTAGGCTTTAAAAGTAATAAAACCCATGCGAATTTATCAACTTCTTCTAGCACATTTGAAACAGATATAAAATTTCAAACAGTCCGTTCAAACAGCGGAGACTATATTAATACATACAGTAATTTTAATATTTTTCGCCGTTGGTTTGAGCAAAAAGCTGCAAGCTCTTCGATGCAAATATTCAATACGGCATGGGACGGTGCTAAGATAAAAGGTATACCTTATCTAAGTGTTGATGAGCTGGAAAAGAAATTGACAGATGTTGCAACTATTGATTACAAAAAGATTTTAGAGGATATCGTATCCAGCAAATAATTTGAAAAGGTGTTATAGAAATGACTAAAAAAATCTTAGTAACGGGCGCTGACGGATTTATTGGCTCCCACTTAACAGAAGAACTTGTAAGACAAGGTCACGATGTGCGTGCATTTGTCTACTATAACTCATTCAATTCATGGGGATGGTTAGACCAATCTACAAAAGAGATTAAAGATTCCTTGGATATTTTCTCTGGAGATATTCGTGACCCATTTGGAGTAAAGGAAGCGATGAAGGGTTGTACACATGTACTGCACTTAGCATCACTTATTGCAATTCCTTATTCATATCATTCTCCGGCTACTTATATTGATACAAATGTGAATGGTACACTTAATATTGTACAAGCTGCGTATGAATTAGGCGTGGAAAAGGTTGTCCATACGTCGACAAGTGAGGTATATGGTACAGCTCAATATGTCCCAATTGATGAGAATCACCCATTGCAAGGGCAGTCACCTTATTCGGCCTCTAAAATTGGCGCAGACCAAATGGCGTTATCATTTTATCGTTCATTCAATACACCGGTTGCAATTATTCGCCCGTTTAATACATACGGTCCACGTCAATCAGCGCGGGCGGTTATTCCGACAATTATTAGCCAATTAGCAAGTGGCCAAACTACAATTAAACTAGGTGCGATTAGTCCAACACGTGATTTCAATTATGTACAAGATACAGTGGGAGGTTTTGTTTCTGTCATGAACTCTGAAAAATCATTAGGTGAAGTCATTAATGTTGGTTCAAATTATGAAGTGTCAATTGGTGAAACGGCTGAAATGATTGCAGAAATTATGGGTGTAAACTTAACAATTGAAACCGATGAACAGCGCTTACGTCCAGAAAAAAGTGAAGTCAATCGTCTATGGGCGGAAAATAAAAAAGCAAAAGAATTAACTGGTTGGCAACCTCATTATGGCGGTAAAGATGGTTTCCGTCGGGGCTTAGAAGAAACAATTGAATGGTTCTCTAATCCAAAGAATTTAGATCAATATAAGGCAGATGTTTATAATATATGAATACACAATGGTTAGAGTTTACAAAACAGATTAAAGCACATTATCAAAAGGATTTTGTGCCATTGCACGAACCAACTTTTACTGGTAACGAGCTGGAGTATGTAACGGATTGTATTCAAACAGGATGGGTATCCTCTGTCGGTGCTTATGTTACCCGTTTTGAAGAAGATTTAGCACAATTTGCAGGGGTAAGGCGTGCTGTTGCCGTAATGAATGGGACCGCTGCATTACATATTGCGTTGAAGGTTGCAGGAGTACAAGCAAATGAAGAAGTGTTTATGCCGGCTCTAACATTTGTTGCGACAGCCAATGCAGTTTCGTATATTGGTGCTGTGCCCCATTTTGTAGATGTATCTGAAAAAACATTGGGCCTTGATCCGCAAAAGTTAGAAGCACATATTTTAGTCATTGGTGAAGTGAAAAATGGTCAACTGATCAATAAAGAAACAGGCCGTGTCATACGTGCAGTCGTTCCGATGCATACTTTTGGACATGCTGTTGAACTAGAAGAATTACAATTGATTTGCGAAAAGTATCACTTAGTATTAGTAGAAGATGCTGCAGAATCATTAGGGACTTACTATAAAGGGAAGCATACAGGTGGCTTTGGTAAGGTGAGTGCGATTAGCTTTAATGGCAATAAAATCATCACTACAGGTGGCGGTGGAGCAATTTTAACCGATGACGAAGAGTTAGCAAACTATGCTAAGCATATTACAACAACAGCGAAAATACCTCATCGTTGGGAATATGAACATGATGTAGTTGCATTTAACTACCGTTTGCCCAATATAAACGCAGCATTAGGGTGCGCTCAACTAGAAAAAATGCCAGAATTTATAAAAAGAAAACGTGCATTGACAGCTTTTTATGAAGAACTAGTTGGATCATTAGAAGGTGTTACGCTTTTCAAAGAACCAGTGAATACTTCCAGCAACTATTGGCTACAAACATTAATTTTAGATGATACATTAGAGCGAGATGAAGTTTTGACGTTTTTAAATGATAACGGTGTAATGAGTCGTCCAATTTGGACGCCGATGCACAATTTAAAACCGTTTAGAGAATGTCCAAGAGCAAATTTATCTACAATCGAAAGATTAAATAAGAAAATTATAAACATTCCGAGCACACCAATAAAAGAGGGATAACTATTGAAACGAAAAATATGTGTTGTTACAGGGACACGTGCTGAATACGGATTACTTTCGAATTTAATGCATGCTATTAAACTGTCAGCTGATTTTGAGCTACAGCTAGTTGTGACAGGCATGCATTTATCCTCTGAATTTGGATTAACATATAAACAAATTGAAGCGGATGGTTTTGTCATAGATGCAAAAGTAGAAATGTTATTGTCATCTGATACAGCAACTGGCGTTGCAAAATCAATGGGATTGGCGACAATTGGATTCTCTGATGCTTTTGATAAAATTAAACCAGATTTACTTTTAATCTTAGGTGATCGCTTTGAAATGTTAGCTGCAGCACAGACTGCACTTGTGATGCAAATTCCGATTGCACATATCCATGGGGGAGAATGTACCTTTGGCGCTTATGATGATGCTATCCGTCATTCAATTACGAAAATGGCTACATGGCATTTTACGAGTACAGAATCACATCGCAATAGAGTTATTCAGCTAGGTGAAGAACCTACATGTGTATGGAATGTGGGAGCAATTGGAATTGAAAATATATTAAGGCTGCCATTACTCACAAAGGAAAAGTTGTATACAGACCTTCAACTAAATATAGATCAACCAATGTTTTTAATAACATACCATCCAGAAACGAATCTCCAAACAGATGGAATTTATGCATTATTAGAAGCTTTGCATAATTACACCAGTGTCAATTTAGTGTTTACAAAAGCAAATGCGGATAATGGTGGACGGAAAATTAATAAAGCTATCGAAGAATTTGTTTTGCAACATGAAAATGCAAAAGTATTTGATTCACTAGGCCAGTTAAGATACTTAAGTACAGTGAAATATGCAGATGTGGTATTGGGGAATTCTTCTAGTGGTTTGATTGAAGTACCATATCTACACACGCCTACTGTAAATTGTGGGGATAGACAGGCAGGACGTCAAAAACCTAGCTCGATATTCGATTGTACTTTAGAGCCATTAACAATTGAAAAAGCGATTAAGGAAGCTTTAATGTACAAAGGTCCATATGATCAAATTTTTGGAAATGGACAAGTCTCTGAGAAAATAATGAGGCAATTACAACAAATCACATCATTCGCTAGACAAAAGGAGTTTTACGATTTATGAGCCAATCAACATATATAATAGCCGAAGCAGGAGTTAATCATAACGGCTCCTTTGAAATGGCGAAAAGATTAATAAGAGTTGCAAAAGAGTCGGGAGCAGATGCTGTCAAATTCCAAACGTTTCGTGCGAAGAATTTAGTGACAAAAGAAGCAAGGCAAGCGGATTATCAAGTAGAGAATTTAGGTGAAGCATCATCTCAATATGAAATGCTGAAAAAGCTTGAATTGACTTTTGACGAATTTACATCACTGAAAAACTATTGTGATGAGATAGGGATTGAATTTTTATCTACGCCATTTGACAATGATAGCGTGGATTTTTTAATTGATCAATTACAAATGCAAACGGTTAAAATTCCTTCTGGTGAGTTGACTAATTCTCCGTTTATCCATTATATTGCGACAAAGCAAAAGAAAATGATCATTTCAACTGGTATGGCTACCATTAGTGAAATTCATGAAGCCTTGTCTTTTGTTGCCTATGGTTTAGCGAGACCCTGTTCTGATGTTTCAATTGATAGTGTACATTCATTTTATAAAACAAATGAGGCAAAGGAGATTTTGCAAAGATTCGTAACTGTCCTTCATTGTACAACGGAATATCCAGCACCTTTTGAAACAATCAATTTAAAAGCTATGAGACAATTGTCTGAAGAGCTAGGATTACCAATAGGTTTTTCCGATCATTCACAAGGAATTACAATTCCAATTGCCGCGATTAGTATGGGAGCAACTGTTATAGAGAAACATTTTACATTAGAGCGAGAATTACCTGGACCAGATCATATAGCGTCATTAGAGCCAGGAGAACTTACGGCAATGGTAGAAGGTATACGTCAGGTTGAGCGTGCTTTAGGTAATGGTTTAAAACAACCGACAATAAATGAAATGAAAAATCGAGTAGCAGCAAGAAAGAGTATAGTGGCAAGTATAGATATCAAACAAGGTGAAATGTTAAATATGTCTAATATAGCTATTAAAAGGCCTGGTAATGGCATATCTCCAGCAAAGTATTGGTCTCTACTAGGTGAAAAAGCAACTAAATTCTATCAAAAGGATGAATTGATTGATGAATAAGCCGATAATAATATTAGGAAATGGCGGACATGCTTCAGTTTTGACGGAGATATTATTATTTCAAAATAGGGGAATTCTAGGTTATACAGCGCCAGAAGAACAAACAAATATGTATGGCTTAGAGTATCTAGGGACAGATGCTATATTTGAGAAATACAGCCCATTAAAAGTGGAACTTGTTTTAGGATTAGGAACTGTAGGTAATTCAAATGTTCGTCAAAGCCTGTTTAAGAAACTAAAAAGTCAAGGATATACATTTGTAATATGTGCTCACCCTAGGGCAATAATATCTAGTACAGCAACATTAGAGGAAGGTACTCAAATAATGGCTGGTGCAATTGTACAGCCATATGCACAAATTGGGCAAAATACAATTATTAATACAGGCGCAATTATTGAACATGATTGTGTGATAGGATCTCATGTACATATAGCACCGGGCGTAACTTTATCAGGAAGTGTTCATATAGGTGATTGTTCTCATATTGGTACGAATAGTTCTGTAATACAAGGTATTAGCATTGGAAAAAACTCTCTTATTGGTGCAGGTGCTGTTGTTATTTCGAATATAGGTACAAATAAAAAAGCTTTAGGGATACCTGCAAAGGAAGTGTAATAATAGATGAAAAATTGGAGAAAAATCTTAGTCAATGAAAATACCACACTTTTTGAAACAATGAAAGTCATAGACGACTCGTCTATGCAATTCGCAGCAGTTGTTGATGAAGCAAATAATTTACTTGGTACGGTAACCGATGGAGATATTCGTAGGGGTATTTTAAGAGGCGAAGGACTAGATGTACCAATTAATAAGGTCATGAATCCTTCTCCTATAAGTGCATGTGTTGAAAATACATATAGTGATTGTTTAAACCTACTAAAAAAGTATAAATTAAAACAACTTCCGATTACTGATATGGAAAATAGGATTATTGACGTTATTTTTGCTGATGAGGATCAAACACCTAAAAAATTTGAAAATACTGTGGTTTTAATGGCGGGTGGACTTGGTACACGCTTACGTCCATTAACAGAGAATATTCCTAAACCAATGCTAAACGTAGGAAGTAAACCGATTTTAGAAACAATTATAGAAGGTTTTAAGCAATATGGCTTCACCAACTTTATAATATCTGTGAACTATAAAAAAGAAATTATTCAAGACTATTTTCAGGATGGATCAGCTTTTGGTGTGTCAATATCTTATATAGAGGAAGATAAGAGAATGGGAACTGCGGGTGCTTTGTCTTTGTTGAAGGAAAAGCCTACCGGCCCTATTTTTGTAATGAACGGTGATTTACTAACACAGGTCAATTTTGAACAGCTTTTGTACTTTCATGAGGATACAGATGCAGTGGCAACAATGTGTGTACGAGAATATGAATATCAAGTTCCATATGGCGTAATTGAAACGGAAGGTCAGCAGTTAGTTTCGATTAAAGAAAAGCCTATACAACGTAGTTTTGTTAATGCAGGAATATATGTACTTAGCCCGAATGTATTGGATTATATCCCAAAGGGGGAATTTTATGATATGCCCGATTTGTTTAACAAATTGATGAGTGTGACTTATAATGTTTCAGTATTCCCAGTACGTGAATCTTGGTTAGATATTGGTAGAATAGAGGATTACAACAAGGCTAATACGGAGTATTTGGAGGAAATCGAGTGATTAATGGCAAAAAAGTAATAGCTCTAATCCCAGCTAGAGGTGGAAGTAAGTCAATCCCCAAAAAAAATATTGCTAATTTAGGTGGTAAACCATTAATAGCATGGTCAATAGAGGCTGCATTAAAAGTTACTGAAATTGATAAAGTACTAGTCTCAACGGATTCTGAAGATATTGCGAATGTTTCTAAATTATATGGTGCAGAAGTTAGTATCCGTGATAAAGAACTCGCAAAAGACGATTCTTTAGTTATTGATACTATTAAAGAAGTTTTGAAAGAACAAAAAGAAGAAGGTTTTACATATTTGGTACTTCTTGAACCAACTGCTCCTCTTAGAGGTGTGATGGATATAAGAGAATGTTTAACACTTATATCTAGTGATGAATATGATTCAGTTGCTACTTTTAAAGAGGCTGAACTTAACCCTCACAGAGCATGGAAGATAGATAATCAAATGCCAACTGTTTTTATAGAAGGTGCAAATCCATGGCTACCGAGACAAAAGCTCCCGAAAGCTTATCAATTAAATGGTGCTGTTTATGTTGTCAAAACTTCTATGATTGAAGATGTTAATACTAATAGTGTATGTTGTGGCCGTGTTGGTGCCGTAGTAATGCCAAGAGAAAGATCTGTAGATATAGATAATAAAATTGATTTACTATTAGCGGAGGCTGTATTAAATGAGGGAAGATAAAATCTTAATAACAGGAGTCACAAGTGGAGTAGGGCAGTCATTGATGATGCATCTCTCAAAAAGAATGAAAGTAATAGCACTAGCCCGCAATATAGAAAATTTAGTAAATATCGAGAATGTGCAAGCATATCAAATAGATTTAAGTAATCTAGAGAAGGTCTCAGAATTATTAAACCAAATAGTAAAGGAAGAAGGATATATACCATATTTGATTAATAATGCTGGTGTAATGCCAAACGTTAGTATGGATGTGATTGATTTTGAACGTACAAATGAAGCTTTTGTAATTAATGCATTTTCACCAACACTTATTATGCAGAAATTACTTCCAAAAATGAAAGAGAATAATTTTGGAAGAATAATAAATCTTACTTCAGGTGCACCATTAAATTGTAGTGAAAACTATGGGTTATATAGTGCCTCGAAAGCAGCTCTTAATGCAATGACAATTACTACTGCAAAGGAAAATGCTAATAGTAATATTAAAATAAATTTAATGAGCCCGGGACCTTGTAAAACAAAAATGGCTCCTAACGGACCTCTCGACCCCTCTGTTTGCCATGCTACTGTAGAATACTTATTAAACTTAAATATAGATGGTCCTACAGGTAAATTTTTCTGGCTAGGGCATGAAATACCACTATCCCCTGACTTAAGTTGGGTGAACTGGGGAGAAGGTACTGTAAAAGGAGAAGGGAACAAGGTATTATGAAAAAAATAGGCATTTTAGGAGTATCAGAAGGCAACGGTCATCCATACTCGTTTAGTGCAATAATAAATGGATATGATGATGAGAATTTTAAAAAAGCAAAATGGGATGTTATCTATAATTATATTCGTAAGAGAGATATATCTGAGATAGGGTTTGCCAATACTAAAGTTACCCATGTTTGGACTCAAAGCATTGAAATAAGTGAAATATTAGCAAAAGCTTGCAAAATAGAAAATATTGTAGAATCTTATCAAGACATGATTTGTGAAGTAGATGCAATAATTATTGCTAGGGATGATTATGAAAATCATTATGAAATGGCAAAACCTTTTCTAGAGGCTGGTTTGAAAGTATTTGTTGATAAACCTTTAACATTAGATATACAAGAATTATTATGGTTTAAGCCATATATAGAAAAAGGTCAATTAATGTCAATGTCGGGTATGAGATATGCTATAGAATTAGATGGAGTTCGAGCTGATTTGGATCAGTATGGACAGTTGAAGTTTATTCAAAGTAATGTGATTAATGGTTGGGAAAAATACGGCATACACCTTTTAGATGCTATTTTAGGTATAGTAAAAGAGCGTCCAATGAGTATTGAATATGTTAGTGGTTCTTACATGATAAACTTTGAATCTGGCTTAGTATGGACTATCAATGTTTTGGGGGATGTAACTAAAACTTTCAATATAAATATTTGGGGAGAAAAGCAGAGAGAAACATTTGAAATTAATGATAATTTCTCTATGTTTAGAAGAACGCTTTGGAGATTTGAACAATTAGTTTTAAACGGACGAATGATGTACGATGCAAAGGACTCTATTTTTACATTATGTTTATTGATTGCTGGAAGAACATCAAAAAAAGAACAACGCAAAGTTTTTTTGAATGAATTTTCAGATATATTAAAATGAAAAAGGTATGGTAGAAAGTTGAAATATTTAGAGAAATTTAGTTTAAATAATAAAGTCGCTATAGTTACAGGTGGAGCAGGTATTTTAGGACAAAACTTTTGTGCATCTTTAGCAGATGCAGGTGCAAAAGTAGCCGTTGTTGATATTAATATAGAAGAGGCAACTAAAATTGCAGAGCAAATAATAGCCACTTATAACACAACTGCAAAAGCATTTTATTGTGATTTAACATCTGAAGAATCTGTGAAACAAATGGTTCAAGCTGTTGTTGAAGAATTTGGTGAAATAAATATTCTACATAATAATGCTGCGGGCAAATCTAGTGATTTAACAGCATTTTTTGCACCATTTGAAGATTATGATTTAAATCAATGGAAAGAAATTATGAGTACAAATTTAGATAGTATGTTTCTTGTCGCTAAATATGTCGGAAAAGTTATGAAGGAACAAGGTAAGGGCGGGTCTATTATCCAAACATCATCTATTTATGGTGTAATGGGGCCAGATAATCGCATCTATGAAGGTTCGTATTATTTGGATCGTCAGATTAATACCCCTGCTATTTATTCAGCTTCTAAAGCTGGCGTAGTAGGTCTTACGAAATATTTGTCTACTTACTGGGCGAAGGATGGTATTAGAGTAAATACCATTACTCCAGGTGGTGTTGAAAGTGGTCAAAATGATACATTCAAACAGAGCTATAGCAATCGTATTCCATTAGGTAGAATGGCACAACCAGAGGAAATGGTTGGTGCATTGATATATTTAGCTTCAGATGCAGCCAGTTACGTAACAGGTCAAAATATCATTATAGATGGTGGATTGAGTGCTTGGTAAGTACTATTTACAGTTAAGATACTTGTTGTCATGAGAGGTTGACAACAAGTATCTTTTTTGTATATAATTCCCGTCTGGTTTTAAGTATATTAATTTTAATAATATGAAAAACAACCGATATATAATACATAGTATAGGTCGATAGATATCATACATAAATAGAAGTTATTATAGAATTGAGGAAATAAATCCATGAATATAATAGAAAATAAAACAATATTGGTAACAGGTGGCACAGGGTCTTTTGGGAAAAATTTTGTCAAACAGGCCTTAAAACTGAGTGTGAAGAAAATAATAATATTTAGTCGAGATGAATTAAAGCAGTACGAAATGAAACAACAATTCCATGATGATGATCGTATTCGCTTTTTTATTGGAGATGTTCGTGATAAAGAACGTCTAGATCGTGCGTTTGATGGTGTAGATATTGTTGTGCATGCCGCTGCGATGAAGCATGTAGATGCATGTGAATATAATCCGTTTGAGGCGATAAAAACCAATATTCATGGAGCGCAGAATATTATCGAAGCCGCCATTGATTGTGGTGTTGAAAAAGTGATTGCCTTAAGTACAGACAAAGCGTGTAGTCCGGTTAACTTATACGGAGCAACAAAGCTGGCATCTGATAAATTATTTGTCGCAGCTAACTCTTATGTGGGTTCGAAAAAAACAGGCTTTTCTGTCGTACGTTATGGCAATGTTGCTGGTAGTCGTGGAAGTGTGGTCCCATTCTTTAAAAAAATAAGCGTAACTGGAACGGTACCAGTAACTGATGAGCGTATGACTCGTTTTTGGATTACTTTAGATCAAGGCGTTCAGTTTGTGATCGATAGTCTAGAGCGTATGCATGGTGGCGAAATTTTTGTGCCAAAAATTCCAAGTATGAAGGTAATGGATTTAGCTAAAGCGATTGCACCTGAATGTGAAGTTGAAATTGTCGGTATTCGTCCTGGGGAAAAGTTGCATGAGGCAATGATTATGGAGGATGATGCCCGACATACTGTAGAGTTTGATGACCATTATGTCATTCAACCAGAGTTTCCTTGGTGGTCTAAAAAATTTGCTGAGGGTGGCAAGACATTGCCAGAAGGATTTTCATATACGAGTGATAAAAATACAGAATGGCTATCTATTGAACAACTGGAAAAGCTGTCGGAGGATTTATAATGATTGCAGTAGTAGGGGGAGCAGGGTATATAGGCTCACATACAGTGAAATATTTAATACAACAGGGTAAAGATGTAGTTGTGTTTGATAATTTAAGCACGGGTCATAAAGAGCTTATCCCTGCAAATGTTCCATTGGTAGAAGGTGATTTAGCGAACAAGGAGGATTTACAAAGCTTATTTAATCAATATCCTTCAATCGATACAGTTGTTCATTTTGCCGCTTTTGCGTATGTCGGTGAATCTGTTGAAAAACCAGCTAAGTATTATCAAAATAATGTTGTCAATACGATTCATTTATTGGATATGATGTTGCTCTATGAAGTGAAAAACATTGTGTTTTCCTCTACTTGTGCAACTTATGGGAATCCTATAGAGTGGCCAATAACGGAGACGCATCCGCAAAATCCAATTAATCCATACGGCCGTACAAAATTAATGATGGAACATATTATAGAAGATTATTCACGGGCATATGGTTTCAAATTTGTGGCACTTAGATACTTTAATGCAGCAGGTGCCGATAGTGAATGTGAGATTGGTGAATGGCATGAGCCGGAGTCGCACTTAATTCCACTTGTTTTAGAAGTGGCAATTGGAAAAAGGCCATCTATCTCGATATTCGGTGGAGATTTCAACACAATAGATGGTACCTGTATTCGTGATTATATTCATGTAACCGACTTGGCAGATGCACATTGCAAAGCGATTGAATATTTAAAGAAGCATGGTGAAAATCTTACACTAAATTTAGGTAATGGCTTGGGCTATTCGGTGCTAGAAATTATTCGAATGATTGAAACGGTTACTGAATGTAGCATTCCGACGGTTATTACAGAGCGTCGTTCAGGAGATCCAGCTAAGCTTATTGGCTCAGCGGTTAAAGCTAGAGAATTACTAGGTTGGCAACCACAATATGACTTAGAAAAAATAATTGAAACGGCATGGCAGTGGCATGTGAAAAAATTTGGAGGTATAAAATGAAACGTATACTAGTGACAGGTGGAGTAGGTTTCTTAGGCTCGCATTTAATTGACAGACTAGTAGAACAAGGTCACAAGGTTGTATGTATGGATAATTTACAAACAGGTGCACTGGCTAATATTAGCCATGTACTAGATAAAATTCAGTTTGTTCAGCATGATGTTATAGAGCCTTTCCCTGAATTGGGACAGTTTGATGAGATCTATAATTTAGCTTGTCCTGCTAGTCCTATACATTATCAGGCAGATCCTGTTCATACATTTAAAACAAGTGTAGTAGGTGCTCTGAATATACTAGAGCTTGCTCGTAAAACAGGTGCAAAGGTATTTCAGGCATCTACCTCTGAAGTTTATGGAGATCCTTTAGTACATCCACAACCCGAGCATTATTGTGGAAATGTCAATCCGATTGGTATCCGTAGTTGCTATGACGAGGGAAAGCGCGGTGCGGAGACATTATTTTTTGATTATGCACGTATGTATGATATTGAAATTAAAGTGGCTCGCATTTTTAATACATATGGTCCGAGAATGGATGCTAAAGACGGACGTGTCGTTAGTAATTTTATCGTTCAGTCATTACTGAAGAAGCCTTTAACTGTATACGGTCATGGGAAACAAACACGCTCTTTCTGCTATGTAGACGATTTGATTGAAGGTTTTTTACGATTAATGGCAACCACAAAAGAAGTTACAGGTCCTGTAAACTTGGGCAATCCAAATGAATTTACAATGCTTGAACTAGCAGAAAAAGTTGTGAAGTGGACAGGAAATAATACACCTTTACAATTTAAAGAACTTCCACAAGATGATCCTAAACAACGACAACCGGTCATTGATGAAGCATATCGTGTCCTAGGATGGGAGCCGCAAATCATGTTAGATGAAGGACTTCAGAAAACAATCGCTTATTTTGCGAATAAAGTGCAGGAGAGATGAATGATGCAAAAAGTACGTAAGGCAGTAATCCCAGCAGCTGGCTTGGGAACAAGATTCCTGCCTGCAACAAAAGCTCAACCAAAGGAAATGTTACCCATTGTAGACAAGCCTACGATTCAATATATTGTAGAAGAAGCAGTGGCAGCGGGCATTGAGGATATTATTATTATTAGCGGACGCAACAAACGTTCAATTGAAGACCATTTCGATACGAATTATGAATTAGAACATACATTGGAAATGAAAGGGAAGCTAGATGATCTTAGAGAAATCGAAGCAATCTCAAATCTAGCAAACATACATTATATACGGCAAAAAGAAGCGAAGGGCCTTGGAGATGCGATTTATTGCGCACATCGCTTTATAGGAGATGAGCCATTTGCTGTCTTATTAGGCGATATTATTTTGCAAGCACAAACACCTGCGTTAAAACAATTAATCGATACATATGACCGTGAAAAGGTTTCCGTTATTGGTGTTCAACAAGTCCCGATGGAAAGTGTCCATCAATATGGTGTCATTGATCCTGCTACAGATATACAAGAGGGTAAGGCAATGGAAGTAAAGGGCTTTATTGAAAAGCCTTCGAAAGAGGATGCTCCCTCAAACTACGCGATTATGGGGCGCTATGTATTAACACCTTCTATTTTTGAAAAATTGAATGAAACTAAACCTGGTGCAGGTGGGGAAATCCAGTTAACAGATGCGATTCAATTGTTAAACGAAGAAGAACGAGTAGTTGCACAAGATGTTGTAGGTCAATTATATGATATCGGTAGTAAAATTGGCTTTGTCCAAGCGACGATAGATTTTGCATTGCAACGTGAGGATTTAAAAGATGATGTACAAGCTTATATCAATACGAAAGCAGGGTTAACAAAGTGAACGTAGGCATTATTGGAACGGGATATGTCGGCTTAGTAACAGGGGCCATGTTATCAGAAATTGGGCATGTTGTTACATGTTTAGATGTTAATGAAGAAAAGATTAATACCCTTAAAAAAGGGCAATCACCAATTTATGAACCTGGATTAGATGAAATACTAGCACGTAATATTGCTGCAAATCGATTATGTTTCACAACAAATGCTCAAGAAGCATTTGCATATGCAGATATTATCTTTATAGCTGTCGGTACACCTCAAGGAGAAGATGGGGCAGCGGATTTGTCTTATATCGAACAAGCAGCTAAAGATATTGCGATCAATGTAGATCATAATGTGATTGTTGTTGTGAAAAGTACGGTTCCTGTGGGTACGAATGATAAAGTTGAAAGGATTATTCTTGAGAATATGCCACCGGGTTTACAAGTTCATGTAGTATCTAATCCGGAGTTTTTACGAGAAGGACATGCAATTAATGATACATTTTATGGAGATCGTATTGTGATAGGGGCAGAAAATTCAATTGCTAGAGATAAGGTAGAAAGTCTGTTCAAGTCACTAAATATACCAATCATGCATACGAATCGTCGTAGTGCGGAAATGATTAAATACGCCTCAAATGCATTTTTAGCAGTGAAGATTAGTTACATCAATCAAGTTTCTAATTTATGTGAAGCTCTAGGAGCAGATGTGAATGCAGTGGCAGATGGTATGGGCATGGATCGCCGAATAGGACGCGCGTTTTTGAATGCTGGATTGGGCTATGGTGGATCATGTTTCCCAAAAGATACTGAAGCATTAGCATACTTGGGACGTGAAAATGATGTGAAATTAAGTATTGTAGAATCAGCTATACAAGCGAATGATGAGCAAAGGCATATCTTTGTTGGAAAAGTAATCGATCATTTTAAAGGCGATGTTATAGGGAAGAAAATTGCGATATTAGGATTAACATTCAAGCCAGATACAGACGATATGCGTGAAGCGCCATCAATCATGATTATTAAAGAATTAGTTTCAAGAGGTGCTGAAATTTCGGCGTATGATCCAATTGTAAAAAAATCCCCCTATTTGGAGGGAACAGAGCTAACATATGCTTCTACTAAGGAAGAGTGTGTGTCAGGATCAGATGCAATCTTGTTAGTTACGGAATGGCAAGAGTTTATCGGGGCAGATTGGGCTACACTAATATCTTATTCTAATAATGCGACTATCTTTGATGGAAGACATATACTTAAGTTTTAATAGTTACTGGAGGTGGATGGGGTGAGCAAACTTCAAGTTGAAGTACTGGATAGTAAGATAGGAGTGCCCGCTTTACAAGTAGAGATAGATGATAAAAAAATGATGCTCCATAGTAAATATAATCCTGTACAAGAAGCTGAGCGTTTTATCGATTCTCTTAAAGAAGAGATAGAAGAATCAGAGCATATCTTATTTTATGGTGTGGGGTTAGGTTATCATATACGATACTTTTGTCAGCAGTTCCCTGAAAAACTTGTATCGGCATATGAACCAGTTGCTGAAATTGCTAACTTGTGTTTAAAGCTACAGTCTAAAACTGCATTTCCAAAAGAAAAGTTAGCATATTTCTTAGTAGAAGATAAAAAGGATTCATTGCAAGAGAATTTACAACAATTAAGAGAGTTAGTACATCAAAAATTTACAATAATTACTTTACCAGTGTATGAAAGACTATTTCCAAAACAAATTGAGTACTTTAATCAATCCTTTAAACAATTTCTTATTATGACAGGCAATGATATTGCAACGGTCATGGAGTTTTCAAAGAGATGGACGATTAATACAATAAAAAACTTGCAATATGTAGTAGAGAGTCAAAGTATATTTGAAAAAAAAGTGTTTTTTAAAGGGAAACCAGTAATAATTGTTAGTGCAGGACCGTCTTTAAATGATGAGCTTGCAAACCTGAAATATATAAAAGAAAATGGGCTCGCTTACATTATTGCAGTAGGATCTGCAACTAAAGTGCTGATTAATAATAATATTTATCCAGATGCGGTATGTACGTATGATCCACAGCAACATAACTGTAAATTATTTGAAGAAATATATAGTAACGGTATTAAAAATATCCCGATGATTTATGCAACGACTGTTGGGCATGAAACACTGGATCAATACTTTGGACCTTTGTTTAGCTTTATTACAACGCAGGACAATTTGACACAACATTTACTTGAGAAACAACAGAAATCAGTTATCTATGATGCGCCATCAATTGCTGTCATCACTTTACAGCTACTTAACGCTTTAGAGGTAAGTAAAATTATTTTAGTCGGGCAAAATTTCGCCTTTAAACAAGATAAATTTTATGCTGATGGTATTGATCGATTTGACAAAGAAAAACAGGGTTACTCAGATAACACAGTTCAGCATCAAGATAAGGCAACAATAATTGAAGTTGAAGATGTACATAATAGAAAAGTAAGTACAAATGCACATTTTCAACAAATGAAAGCAGACATGGAAATAGTACTTCAATTTACTAAAGTGCCTACAATAAATACAACCCAGGGCGGTGCGAAAATTAAAGGCACGAATTTTAAAAGTTTAAGAGCAGTTATTGAAGAGGAATTGGACCAGAAAGTCGTATATGAACAATGGTATCAAAACGATGCGAAAAAACAAAAACTAAATGGAAAAGTTCTTAAACAATTAGAAAAAGAATGCTCAATATATATGAATTTATTCGGTGAAATAGAAAGAATGTTGAAACAATTAGATGAGAATTCAAATGTAATCTCATCCGAACAGCCAATCGATATTTTACAAAGATTTGAGAAACTTTTAATTGAAATGCAAACTACTTTACTATCTAAACTAATTCTTAATCCAATTCTTAAAATGGACAATGAAAAATTGATAGCTAAATTAAGAGTAAGTAATAAGAAAAAAAGCATAGGGGAACGTATAAAAACTTTACTAAAGCATTACCAAATATATTTAGATACAATTTTAACCACTTATAAAAAAGTAATACCGATTTTACAAACAAACGTATTCTTGAAAATGAATCTAGATCAAAAATTGAAATTTTATGAATCGACATGTGGTGCTTTTCACTATGAAGGAAATTGGAAAAAAAAATGGCTCACATTATTTGAGAAAGAAAATGATGAATTTTATGCAGTAGGTATTGAAACGAAGGAGAGGGCGGCTTCCTTTGAATTTAAACTTAGAGGGACAAGTTTCCAAATCATTGCATCAAATCATTCGAAAAGTCCTTTGAAAATAAAGGTTACTATTGATAATAATGAAAAGGTTGTCCTGGTTTATGAGCGGTATGATGAAGAGAGGTTTGGCTCATTTCAAAATCAAATTATATTCGCAGCATCTGAACTGACAAATAATGTACATGAAGTAAAAGTGGAAGTTCTTTCTGAAGATATTAATTTAAATTTTATCGGAATTAATTTGGATGCAGGTGGACGTGTCTATCATATTCATGAGGTAGATAGAGTTGAAGATTTAAATATAGGAAAGCGGATTAGATGTCATTACGAAGCGGAAAAATTTCAGGTAGGGAAGTTTAGGGGGGTAGGAAAAGAAACTGGACATTTTTTATCAATCGTACCAATAGCATATCCTAAAGGTGATTTTTATTTTATTTGTGTAGATGACAACAAGCTTATTGCGGATCGCAATATTCAAAATGAAATTTCATGGATATCTTTGAAACATGCTGAAATTGCAACTAGCACTGGACTATTTATATCAAATAAAATATCTATAACATTACCTACTGGAGGTAGATTCTTAGGTGATATTAAAAATGATTGGTATCAATACATTGAAAACTACTCAATGAAAAATACTAATATTAAAAATGAAGAAGAGTACTGGAATTGTATACCTGGTAAAACAAGTTGGTGTTTAGATAATAGTATTGATGATAACAATTTAGTTGTAATTCGAGGAAGTTACATAACAGGCAAGGGAGAATGGCGCGGTGAGAATGGGCATTATTGGAAAGGAAGTTTGGCGACAAATTTCTCTATCTCAAATGGATTTAGACCTGCGGCCAAATTTTAATATATGATCCGATGTATGTGTAACTAGTTTTCTAATTACTCGAAATTCAGCAAACATATGAAAAGAATAAGACAAATGCTGAAAATACAATACATCATTTACACATTGTTAACTCATTTCAAAATAAATTTTACTAATTGATGTTTTAGCTTTTAATAAACATCTATTAGTAGGTATTATTTCACTGAAGGAAATATGCATTCTTATCAAAATGAGCTATAAAATTCCACTGATTATATCTCATGAAAAATCAATATTTTATATAATGTGCTAACGTGGATATTCAATACAGTATTATAGCCATTAATTTAAATGAAAATTAAAGTTTCTTAAAAATTATTAATTGTAACAAGATTATTTTTTGTAATTACGATCTACACCAAAATCGACTTTAACAACCTAATTCACTCTATGAGGAGGCTATCCATAGGAGCGGCATGAGCTTTTTCGCTGCGAGGGTATCCAGATTTCCATTTTGCAGCAGGAGTCACCGCCTTCCTTTCAATAAGATCTTATGCATTTAGGTGGTTTTTTAAAGTCAACTATAATTTATATTAAAAAGTAGAATTAAGGTGGAATTATGGATAATTATATAGACAGAAAAATCATTTTTTGGGGAACAGGTTTGCTGGCGAAAAATATATATATAAATGCAAAAGTAAATGATTATAATTTTGATATTGAATTTTTTATTGATTCTAATGTAAAAAAAGAAAATGAAATGTTATACGGAAAACAAATATTAGGCCCAGAAGTTATAGGGAAAATAAACTTTCAAGAATATTTAATAGTTATTTGTAGTTCTTTTTACGAAGAAATTGAGGTGGAATTAATAAAATTCCAATTAATGGAAGGTCGAGATTTTGTTAAGTCTGATGTTTTCAAAGATGCACTTTCTTATAGGGAAGTGAGAAGAAAGCTTGAAAGTTTAAATGCGAAAATTAAGATAATTATTGGTGCAAATGATACATATCAACCAAATTGGATATCTACAAATCAGGCATTTCTTGATTTATTAAAAGAAGAAGATTGGAAGAGACTATTTAAATATAATTCAGTGTCAAATTTCGTAGCAGAACATGTTTGGGAGCATTTAAATTATGCTGAAGGGGTCGATGCTGCTATTAGGTGTAAAAAGTACATGGAAGTTGGCGGTAGATTAAGAATAGCAGTACCAGATAAAAACCATCCTAGTGAGTATTATTGTGAGTTATGCAAAGAAAAAGGTATGGGAAACATTTATGGAGATCAACATAAAATATTTTATGATTATAAATTGATAAAAAAAATGTTGAGGGATGCAGGATTTAGAGTTATCAATTTAGTAGAGTATTTTGATGAGAATGGTAATTTTCATACTTTATCATATAACTATGAAGACGGATTTATAAAAAGAAACAAAAATGACCCTAGAAATTGGGACGGACAGCTTAGATATACATCTTTAATAGTTGATGCTGTTAAGTAATTATCCAAACCTCAGGTGATATATTAATTAAGCATGTATAAAATACCTAGTTATATGGTGTTAAGAATATGAAAAACACTTTTTTATGGAGGAATTTAATATGAATCTGGCAATATACGGAGCAGGTTTATCAGGCTATTATGCAAAGAAATTATTAGAATTACAGGGTCATAAAATTGAATTCTTTATAGATGAAAAACCTCAAGAAGCTTTTAAAGAAAATGCAAATTTGCCTATTGTCTTAAAAAAGGACATCCAATTGAATGTTAAAAATAAAATAGATTGTATTTGTGTGGCTCTAGGAAACAAACAAGTAGCATTTGAAGTTAAAAAGGGCTTAGCGGAAATATTTAATGGGGATATTATTACAGTGCATGAAGAGCCTTATAAAGAGCTCTTCGAACAATTGAAGCTATTTAGAGAGAATGAATATTTGAAACAAGTGGGATATTATCATAGTTTAGTAATTAATGCATCAGTTGATTATGAAGGAAATCCTATACCATGGATTAGTTATCCCCTATTTTTCTTTATAAAAGAAAGAATTCAAAGTGATTTCAAGGTATTTGAATGGGGTTCAGGAAATAGTACTTTGTGGTGGGAAAAGCATGTAAATAAAGTTATTGCAGTAGAGAATGATAAAGTTTGGTTTCATAAAGTGAAGAATGCTTTTACAAAAGAACAAACTGAGATTTTATTTATACAATTAGAATATGGAGGAGCTTATTCTAAGTCTATTAGGAAATATAATGATATTGATATTGCAATTGTTGATGGACGAGATAGAGTGAACTGTGCTATTAATGCAGTAGAGTCGCTATCTAAGACAGGTATAATAATCTGGGATGATACTGAACGTGAATACTATAAAGAGGGTTTTGATTATTTAAAGTCTAAGGAATTTAAATGTATAACTTTTGCAGGGATTAAAGGTATGGAAGATAGACCATCTTATAGCAGTATTTTTTATAGAAAAGATAATTGTTTGAATATTTAAGTGAATTTAAAGCTATTTTTATTATTTATTCAACATTATTGTAGATAGTTATAATTGAAACAAATAGTTTTAGTAAGTGTATTGAGTTTAATAATATTAATATGAGGAGAAATAAGTATGGAGATAATTACAAGTGTAGACGACAAGTATGCAATGCATCTGGGAGCCATGATTGTTTCAATGTTCGAGAATACCAAGTTTCCTGAAAAAATCAGTATAAATATATTGAATTCAAATTTATCCTTGGAAAATAAAAGGTATTTTTCCAAGAGTATCGAAAAATATGGTGGTAAAATTAAATTTATTGAAATTGATTCTAAAAGATTTGAAGAATTTCATGAAAGGAATTATATAAGTAGAACTGCATATTATAGAATTGCTATACCTGAATTATTTCCAAATGAGCAGAAAGTGATTTATTTAGACTGTGATATTATCTTAGAAGAAGATATTACAGAACTTAATAATATCGATATTTCTGATTATTATGTAGCAGCTACCTGTGATGAAAATGATTATTTATCTAAAGAAATAGGATTGGATGTTGGAGATTACTTTAATTCAGGCGTACTGATTATTAATATTGAAAAGTGGAGAGAATCAAAGTTAACAGAAAAAATAGTGAAATTCATTATTGACCCACTTAACAAAAAAAACACATGTGATCAAGACGCTTTAAATCACACCGTAAAAGGAAATTACCGTAACTTGGGGTATGAGTGGAACTATATATATGATAATCATAATAATTTAATAAGAAATAGGGATTTTAAACCGAAGTTAATACATTTTGCTGGAAATAAACCTTGGGGAATTTTTAGTAATCATCCCTATAAAAGTCGATATGAGGAGTATATTAAATTAAGTTTATGGAAGGATGATTATGAAGCATTAATGCGCGACTTTTTTAATAAAAAAATTGTGATTTTTGGTGCTTCATTGGGCGGTGAACGGTTATTTAAAAGATTACAAAGATTGAATATAGATATATTTTGTTTTTTAGACAATGATTCATCAAAATGGGGAAAGTTATTTAATGGTAAAGTCATTATTAGTCCAACAGAGTTAGGAAATATGGATAATTTAGTAATATGTATTGGTTCTTTAACTTATAAATTGGAAATTATAGCTCAATTAAAGCAATTAGGGTTTACTCTTCATCCATTTCAACCGGATTTTTTTATAAAGGGATGAAAAGTAAGTATTTCTTTAACAGAAAATATTTTGTTTTGAGGTACGCCAGGTAATAAGTTTTTAATAATGGTTTTCATCACTTAAAGATTATTCCTGCCCATATAATAGTGTTGCATAAATTCGAGTAATCTCTGGAAAGAATGTCCTTACATGAGGTAATTATTATTGTGAAAATCAAACTTTATACTAGTTAGAAAGTAAATAAAGCTCTGGCTAGACAATGTATAGATGTGTTAAAGGATGTTGACCCTGATATAAGGATATTTATGGTCATTATTCCATTTCCACTAATACGTAAAATTCAGAAGGAATTTATAGGTAATAAGGGCTTAAATAAGTGAGTTTGAGGATTAATAGCAATACTATTTAAAGTGTTGGTATAAATATGAAAAATACGAAGAAAGGTAGGCATATGTAAGTGAAGAAACCTGTAGCATTCATTATATTCAATCGCCCAGATACAACAGCTATCGTTTTTGAAGAAATTCGCAAATATGCGCCAGATCAACTCTTTGTTATCGCAGATGGTCCTAGAGCCCACAAAAAAGACGAAGCACAGCTATGTGAAAAGACACGTGCAGTTCTACAAGTGAATTGGGATTGTGATGTAACATACATATATTCAGAAGAAAATCTAGGATGTCGGAAAAGAATTTCCTCAGGATTAGATGAAGTATTTTCATATGTGGAGGATGCCATTATTTTAGAGGATGATTGTGTCCCACACGAAGATTTTTTTGCATATTGCGAAGATTTGTTGGATTATTACAAAGACGATGAGAAAATCATGGCGATTTCAGGGAATAACTTTCAAACAGATGATTTTGAAATTGAAGAAAGTTATTACTTTTCCATATTCCCTCACTGTTGGGGATGGGCTACATGGCGAAATTCTTGGGGTAAAATGGATGTAGAGATGAAGTCGTGGCCTAACTATAAAGTGTCGGGTGACTTTGATCAACTATGTTATGATGTGTTTTTCAAAGAGTACTGGACAACGATTTATAATGATACATATTTAGGGAAAATTGATACATGGGATTATCAATGGACATATTCTTGTTGGTATCATAAAGGACTGGCTATATTACCAAATAAAAATTTAGTTAGCAACATTGGATTTAGAGAGAATGCAACTCATACTACTTCAGAGAATAAATTATTGGAAAACCTTCCAACATTTAAAATGAATTTCCCTCTTAAACACCCAACTTGCATAAAGATTAATTTTGAGGCTGATTTCTATGTATCAGAAAATATTTTTTTTGTAAATGATTTAAAAGAGCGAGCTATGACAGACTCAATGAAAATCAAACTTTTTAAGTATTTGATGGATAAAAACAATTTAGAGGAACTCTTTAAAAATAAAGTCTATATTTTTGGAACGGCTGAATTAGGGGAAATAATAAACTCCTTTTTCAAAGTAAATGGGTATTCGATTGAAAAGTTTATGGTTAACAAACTTTCAGAGAATAACCAAGAATTAAATGGTATAGAGGTTGTTGAACCAACTAGGTTATTTGAAAAAGAGGCGAAAATTATTGTTTCTATAGAGGGAAATCATGATAAAGAGATTATTGCAAAATTGAAACAGATATTTAAAGAAGATAGGGTAGAAATTTTTTCATGGAAAGATTTCATATAGTTCTATTAATATGTCCACGAACTACTTAATTATCTTTTTGCTAACTAGTATAACCTATTTTTTAGGATAGATGTCGTAGATATAGGTTTTTTTTAAGTGTTTAAAAGAAAGGACTGGTTGTTATGAAAAAGAAAATTATCTTTGGAACAGGTCGAATTGCAGAGAGTGTTATACAAAATATTACTATGGAGGATATATATGCATTCATAGATAACGATAAAAAAAAATCTAAAGGATTTTTTCATGACTTACAAATTTTTTCACCTAAGGAATGCATGGAGCAAATCGATTTGAAGGATTTTATCATTCTTGTTGCTTCTTCACAGTATGAAGATATTTCTAAACAATTAATTTCCATGGATTTGGTTGAGGGTATTCATTTTTTTGATGCTTTGACACTGCTATCCGTAGCACAAATTAGAGAACTGTTGAACATAGATATGGATATTGAAGATGAGTTTATTGAATTATATATTAAAGTTAAGAATTATTCTATGACTTCTATAGATCGTCTTTACTCGCTATATCAATCTGTTAAATACGTTATTGCTAATGAAGTACAGGGGGATTTTGTTGAGTGTGGTGTATGGCGTGGGGGAAGTTCAATGATGGTTATGGAAACTCTTAGAAAACTAGGAGTTACTGATAGAGATGTATATTTATATGATACTTTTGAGGGAATGTCAGAACCAAGTGATAGTGATATTGATTTCTGTGGAAATAGGGCAGAACAAAAATGGTTACAATCTCAATCAAGTTCTGTGAATTTGTGGTGTTATGCTTCTTTAGACGATGTTAAGAGTAATATAGAAAAAACCAGTTATCCAATGGACAAAATTCATTTTGTAAAAGGAAAAGTGGAAGAAACTTTAACTGAAAATTTACCCGAAAAGCTATGTTTGCTACGTCTTGATACAGATTGGTATGAATCTACTTATCAAGAATTATTGCATTTATATCCATTATTATCTTTGAACGGTGTATTAATCATTGATGATTATGGACATTGGCAAGGTGCACGTAAAGCAGTAAACGATTACTTTAAGAAGTATAATGTGAAAATGTTGTTAAATAAAATCGATTTTACTGGACGGTTGGGGTTGAAAACGCATGATTGATAATCATTCTTTAAAGTTATTAAACGTTGGTTGTGGATCAACTTTTCATAAAGCCTGGGTTAACATTGATATAAATAGTATTCATGAAGAAATCATAAATGTGGATATTCGAAAAGGTCTGCCATTTGAAGAAAGTTCTTTTGACGTTGTATATTCTTCTCATGTACTTGAGCATTTCTCAATACAAGATGGTTTAAGTCTACTAAATGAAATTTATCGGGTCTTGAGGCCAAATGGAATAGTTCGTATTGTAGTTCCGGATTTGGAAAATATAACGCGCAATTATTTGAGTTCACTAGATCGTGTTAAAGAATATGAAAGTAAAGAAAATGTTTTTAATTATGAGTGGATGCATATGGAGATGTATGATCAAACGACCCGCTCCATAAGTGGCGGTAAAATGGGTAACAAAATGCTCGATTTAACAAATGGTTTTGATTTTATGTTTGAACGTATTGGGTATGAGATGTTTAATGCTCAAGAACGAGAGCTTATAAATAAACTTTCGAGTATTCAAATGGAAAAAAGTATTTACATTTTTGGAGCAGGTACATTTGGTCAACGAATTGAGAAAATACTATCAAAACATAGCGTATATATTAATGGTTATATTGATAATTCTACGTCTCTTATCGGTCAACTTGTCGATAATTTTCTTGTTAATTCCTTATACAATATATCTAAAAGTGCACATATAATAATTGCTTCGACATGGTGGAGAGAGATAGAAGCTCAGTTAAAAGAGCATGACTTTACTAACTATTATATCGTAAAAACTGAAGTTGAAAAAGTATCTGTACCCGATGGGAAATTAGAAGAAGTTAGGGAGTATATACAAACACAGCTAGGAATGGACTATCTGAGAGCTTTTGATGAAGGTGTTTTTCGAAACCAAGGAGAAATTCATAGACAAATGTATGATCAATACTTATTAAAAAGGACTCTTTTAAAAACAGGATTTGTAAATGTTACTAAAATGAATGCATTAGAAAGTACAATTCCGAATTTTGGTGAGTATCAATTAGATGAAATAAATGGGAAAGTGCGCAAACCAGACTCTTTGTTTATGGAAGCAACAAAAAAAATAAAGAGAAGGTGAAAAAATGAACATACTTCATATAAATACCAATGATTTACGTGGCGGTGCAGCAAAGGTAATGATGCGTCTTTTACAAAGTCAGCAATCATTGGGATTAGAAAGTAATGCGCTTGTTGGAATCAAAGAGTCCGAGCATTCTTTTGTGTATCCTTTTGATATTAGAAAGCATCATAAACTTATTCAAAAATCTAAAGAAGAAGGCTATGTGAATTATAATACTTTTGGTGCATTTAGATTGTTTGAAAATCCGCTTTTTCAACAAGCTGATGTAATTCATCTACATAATATGCATGGTGATTATTTCAATCCATATGCGATTTCAATGTTATCCCATATTAAACCGATAGTCTGGACATTGCATGATATGCAATCGGTTACGGGGCATTGCTCTTATTCTTATGATTGTAGTAAATGGATGACTGGTTGCGGAAATTGCCCATATCCTAATGAGTATCCTGCTATTCAGTCAGACCGTACGCACTTAAATTGGGAAGAGAAAAAAGAGATATATAATAACTCTAAGTTGTTTATTGTCCCAGCTGCTCAATGGATCGGGGATATTGCATCAAAAGGAATATTACAAGGACACCCTATGGAGGTTGTTTTAAACGGTGTTAATATTCAGATGTATCACCCAATGGACAAGCAATCAGTACGTCGTAAGTATGGCCTTCCTACAAATAAAATTATCATTGGTGCAGTAGCTAATGGTGGGACATTTGGGGAAGAACGTAAAGGCGGGAAATACGTGCAAAAAGTCATTGATCGGCTTATTGAAGCAGGATATGATGTCTTACTCGTTAATGTTGGTGGAGCAGTGCAAGGATATGAAAATGACTATTTATATCATGTTGGATATTTATCAACAGAAGAGGAAATGGCAGAGGTTTATAATACTTTTGACTTGTACTTATTCCCTTCTTTAGCAGATACATGCCCTTTAGTTATATCTGAGGCTATGGCATGTGGAATTCCAATTGTAACATTTGATACGGGTGGGATTCCAGAAATTGTTAAGCATGATGAAACCGGGTTTGTTGCTCCTCAAAAAGATGAAGATGCTCTTTATTCTTACACTGAATTGCTAGTTACAGATAGTGATTTAAGAGTATCGTTTGGATATGCAGCTCGTTCTTATTGTGTTGCTAATTTTGATCACGAGTTAATAGCACACAAATATTTAAAAGTATATGAAAAGACTATCCAGCTATTTGAACAGAGAAAAGATGAAATTCTTTATTTTGATTTAGAGCATGTTCCCGATGTGATTAAAAATCAACAACTATTTTTACATGCAGAGCAACTAAAAGGAAAACCGCTTGTTGAAGAAATACGTGAAAGTCAGACTTTAGCAGTTATTTCTGATAATACAGGAGCTTTATCGAAAGCAGACATAGTTTTTGTCAAAAAGGATAAGTTTCATCTTGCGGAAAATTACTTTAAAACGATGCTTTATAAAACCGTAGAAACAGATGTTTTAACGAGTGGTATAACCTTAGTAAGAAAAAGCGGAAAGCCATTTTTCCAACCTGTTTTGCCAATACGAGAAAATAATCATATATTAAATACAGTCATGGGCAGTAATTTTTATTCGCGTTCTTTTTTTGATAGAAATAAAGAGGCAATTCTAAGTGGAAATCAGATACAATGCAATTCATTTGAATTATTCAATACCGAAAGTGTAAGTATCCTTGTAGATGACTATATGAAAATGAAGGTAAATGAGCCAGTTTATATTTATGGAGCAGGAACACATACATTAGAGTTATTGAAGGAAAGTCCATTTTTAAATGGGTATATTACTGGTATTATTGATCGAAATTCTAATTTGATTGGAACAAAGCTTTTAGAAGAGTATGAAGTTATCGGAATAAATGATATCGACGACAAAATACCAATTTTAATTTCCTCTGCTAGTTTTGAGGAAGAGATTTACGAACAACTGTCAAAGGTTGTTAAAAATAGATTAATAAAAATATATAGTTAAGATAGGAAGAATGGGATGAAATCTGCACTGATCACAGGCATCACGGGCCAAGATGGTGCCTATTTAACAAAATACCTTTTAGATAAAGGATATCAGGTACATGGACTTGTTCGACGTTCCTCTATTGAACGTTATGATCGGATAGAAAAGTTTCTAAAGGATGACCGATTAACTCTTCATTATGGAGATATGACGGATTCTTCCAATATAATTCGTTTAATGTCTGAACTTAGACCAGATGAGGTTTATAATTTAGCTGCGATGAGTCATGTACATGTATCTTTTGATACTCCGGAATATACAGCTAATGCTGATGGAATCGGAACATTACGCTTATTAGAAGCTATTCGCATTTTAAGACTTGAACAAAAGACTAGAGTATATCAAGCTTCAACTAGTGAATTGTATGGTAAAGTACAGGAAACACCGCAGTCTGAGACAACACCGTTTTATCCTCGAAGTCCGTATGCCGCAGCAAAAATGTACGCGTATTGGATTACAGTGAATTATCGTGAGGCATATAATATTTTTGCATGTAACGGAATTTTATTTAATCATGAATCACCATTACGTGGAGAAACATTTGTGACAAGAAAAATTACGATGGCTGTTGCGAATATTAAGAATGGTAATCAGGATTGCTTATATTTAGGCAACCTTGATGCAAAACGTGATTGGGGATTTGCAGGGGATTATGTTGAGGTTATGTGGCTGATGTTGCAACAAGAAAAACCAGAAGACTATGTTATAGCAACAGGTGAAACTAGAACTGTTCGTGAGTTTGTAGAGTGTGCATTTAGTGAAGCTGGTATTGATATTGAATGGCAAGGGACAGGTATTAATGAGAGAGGAATCAATCTTGCAACAGGTCAAGTTATTGTAGCGGTTGATCCTCAATTTTTCCGTCCAACTGAAGTAGAATTATTACTTGGAAATCCAACAAAGGCAAAAGAAAAACTTGGTTGGGAACGCAAAACTTCTTTCCATCAATTAGTTCAAATGATGGTTCAAGAAGACTTAAAAAGAATAGAAAACTAAAAAGAAGCGATGAAGGGGGAAATAGTAGATACCTTTGTCGCTTTTTAATGTAGTTTGATGGTAGTGTGCCGATAATAATAATAGATTGAAATAAAAGGTGAGTATGCAATGGATAAACAATCAAAAATATACGTAGCAGGCCATAGGGGATTAGTTGGCTCTTCAATAGTTAGAAAACTAAATGCTGCTGGGTATTCAAATATTATAACTAGAACAAGCAAAGAATTAGATCTACGTAAGCAGGTAGAAGTAGAGGCATTTTTTGAAGAGGAACAGCCAGATTATGTATTTTTAGCCGCAGCAAAAGTCGGTGGAATTTTAGCAAATTCAACATACCCAGGGCAGTTTTTATATGATAATTTAATGATTCAAACGAATGTCATTGAATCAGCACGTCAAACTAAGGTGAAAAAGCTTCTATTTTTAGGAAGTACTTGTATTTATCCGAAAATGGCGCCACAGCCGCTAAAAGAAAAATTTTTACTTACAGGTGAATTAGAATCTACAAACGAGGCCTATGCAATAGCTAAAATTGCAGGCATTAAAATGTGTAATGCTTATAATGAAGAATATGGAACAAATTTCATTAGTGTAATGCCAACCAATTTATATGGACCAAATGATAATTTCGATTTGCAAAGTTCACATGTATTACCTGCACTTATAAGGAAAATCCATGAAGCAAAGGTAAATAAGGAATCGACAGTTTCTGTATGGGGATCGGGTAGGCCACTCCGTGAGTTTTTGCATGCGGATGATTTAGCTGATGCTTGTGTTTATTTAATGAAACATTGCGATGCTGAGCTGGTTGGGGAATTTATTAATATTGGTACGGGAAAAGAAATATCTATAGAGCAATTAGCATTCCTGTTATGTGACGTAATTGGCTATGAAGGCAAGCTAGTGTTTGATATTAGTAAGCCAGACGGCACACCGAGAAAGTTAACAGATGTATCTAAATTACATCATCTTGGTTGGAAACATTCAATAGAATTGAAGGAAGGAGTTCAAGATGCATATAGTTGGTATCTTGATAATGCCATAAAGCATGAATAAAGGACCGAAAATTAGTATAATAACAGCTTGTTATAATTCTGAACAGACAATAGAACAAACGATTCAAAGTGTACTAGGGCAAACATATGAAAACATTGAGTATATTATTATTGATGGGGCCTCCACTGATAGAACGATGGAGGTTGTGGAGAAGTATCGGGACAAAATTGATAAGATAGTATCGGAGCCTGATGAGGGGATATATGATGCGTTTAATAAAGGTGTAAGTAAGTCAACAGGTACTATCGTGCATTTTCTTAATGCTGGTGATTATTATTTGGATAACGGTGTTTTAGAAACAATTTTGGAAAGGTTTAAAAAAGATTCTACACTCGATTATGTTCATGGGATTTTAAAAACAATAGATCCTATTACAAGACAAACAGACTATTATAATTTCCCAACGAATACAGATGTTAAAGAAAGTTTAATAAAAGGATATGCTATCCCGCACCCGTCTTTTTTTGTGAAAAAAACTTGCTTTGATAAATTTGGATATTTTAATACAAATTATAAAATTGCTGCAGATACTCGATTAATGGCGAAGTGCTTACTCGATTTAGAAAGTCAAGGTACTTTTATAGAAAAAGTTACGACAGTTTTTGAAAAAGATGGTATTAGCTCAGATCCAAGCTATGAAAAACTTAGAATCCAAGAGATATTTGAAATTGTTAATGAACTACTTAGTAAGGATATTCAAATTGAACAAGTATACTCAGAAGATGCTAATACAATGAACTACTTAAAAATATGGAATAAGCATCTATTATGTAATAAACGTGGAATTACAAGTTCTTTAAATAAAAATGTATATAACAAAGCTGTAATTTTTGGTACGAAAGATATTGCTCAAATGTTATTTATGGACTGTCAGCAAGAGAACATTAATGTAATTTCCTTTATTGATAATAATTATTTCAATTACACAGATAAGCTATTTGATACTACTGTTAATAATTCAGAATGGCTAATAGATAATTTAGAACTGTATGACGTATGTTTGCTGAGCGTTGAAGCTTCGCACGATGAAGAAATTGTGAAAGAGTTGCAGAAGAAAATACCTACAAAAAAAATTGTAACATGGAAACAATTAGTATCGAAGGTTTTGAAAGGTACTGAGATTAGCTAAGAATATTTTTTAGATGAATAAATCTGAGGTGAAGTATATCAATATGGGTGAGCAAATCAATATAATTATTGCAAGTGATGAACAATATTTATGTCATGCTACTATTACAATAATTTCTATATTATCGAATACCAAATCAAAAAGTATTATGTTCTATTTTCTAGATGAGGGAATAGGAAAAGAGAATAGAGAATATATAGAGTGGGAAGTGAATAAATTAAATGGTAACATTAAATTTATTAATATAGATAAAGAAATATTTTCAAAATTTTATATAAGTGGACATATTAGACAATCTGCCTATTATCGTTTAATTGCTCCAAATCTTTTACCAGTAGATGCTGAAAAGGCGATTTATGTAGATAGTGATCTCATAGTAGGTGATGATATTGTTAAATTATTCAAGGAAAATATAGATGAGTACATAATAGGTGCAGTTGAAGATTCTAAACAAGACTTAAATAGATTGAAAGGGCTAGGGATTAACAATCAGCATTATTTTAATTCAGGAGTACTGTTAATTAATCTTATCAAGTGGAGAGAAGCTAATGTTACAGAAAAAGCTTTTCAGTTTGCTATAGATAATCCTGCTAAGTTAATCTACTGGGATCAAGATACATTAAATGCCGTTCTAGGTGGTGAGTGGTATCAGTTAGATACTAAATGGAATGTGCAAACCGTATTTTTTGAATTAGAAGAATACAAAAAAGTTTGCTCAAATCCATCAATAATTCATTTTACAACTGATATAAAACCATGGCATATCTACTCAGAGCATCCATATAGGCAATTATACTTAGAATATAGAGAAAAGACCCGTTGGAATAATATATCCTTAATTAATGATAGGTTATTGGATAGAATGAGCTTAGGAACAAAACTTATTGTATTTGGTACAGGAAATCATGCAGAAAGAATAGTGGGAAATTTACCGTTTGAAGTAGCTTATTTTGTAGATAATGATGAACGTAAGTATAGAACGATATTTTTAGATAAACTAGTCAATAAGCCGAGCAGTATATTAAGTGAAAACAAGGACAATATCGCAGTTATTATTGCAAGTATGTATACAAAAGAAATAGGGAATCAATTGAAAAAACTAGGGTTTGAAAAAGATATACACTTTTTTGAATTACATAGCTAATTGGTGTAGGAGGAATTTTTATGTTGGCATCAGTGTTAATAAATAATTATAATTATGCTCCTTATTTGACTGAATGCATACAATCAGTTTTGGACCAAGCCTACTCAGATATAGAAATAATCGTTTACGATGATGGCTCTACTGATAATTCGTTAGAAATTTTATCTAAATTTAAAAATATTAAAGTAATTTCTAATAGTAATTATGGAAAAGGACATTGTTTAAATCAAATGAATGCTGTTTATCAAGCTTTTAAAGAATCTACTGGTGAAGTTGTTTTTTTATTAGATAGCGATGATTACTTTAAGAAAGAAAAAGTAGAGAAAGTTATTAATCTATTTAAAGAACATCCAAATATTGATGTAATTCAACACCCTCTAGAGGAAGTTGATGTGAATGGAATTTCAAAAGGAAACATAGTACCTGTTTTAAAGAATATTCAAGACTATAAAAATTATATTTATCAAACGGAGAGCCTTTTTCACTTATTTTCTACTACTAGTGCTTTAGTATTTAAGCGTTCTTATTTGGAGAATGTATTACCTTTAGAGGAAGACAAATTCTCTTATATAGCAGTAGATACTAGATTAATGCAATTGTCGGCTTTAAGTGCATCTATTTTCACTATATTCGAACCACTTACATATTATAGAAAGCATGGTGAAAATGATTCTGGAAAACTAGGAGATATATCGCAACATAGAATGTATACAAAGGAACTGTATAGCTTTTTTAATAGAAGTGCTGTAAAAAATGGTCATAGTTCTATATCATACTCGTATGATAAGTATTTAGAGAATACATATTTTTATCATAATCTAAGTACGGAAAAGTGTGTTCAATTTATTATGAAAAATCCAGAAAAAGAGTATTTTATTTGGGGTGCAGGTGAGGCAGGTCAAAGTGTGTATCATGCGTTAAAAAATAGTGGCTTGAATTTACAAGGCTTTATTGACAGCGATGAACGAAAACAAAACTGTTTAGTAATGGATAAGGAAGTATTGAGTCCTTCTAGTATATATGGTGAAAACAATATTTGTATATTAGTTTCTCCTTTTCATTCCTATGAAACGATTGCTACAATTTTAAAAAATCAAAATTATATTGAGAATGAGCACTTCATATCTCCATATATGGAGGATTAACAAGTGGATAATATTAAAATTTCAGTTGTAATACCAGCATTCAATGCAGAGTTATATATAGAAAAAGCTATTCAAAGTATATTGAGGCAAACTGTAAGTGTAAATGAAATCATTGTAGTTGATGATGGTAGTATCGATCAAACCTGTAAAATCGTTCAAAAGATTCAAAAAGACGAATCGAAGATAGTTTTGCATACACAAAAAAATGCAGGAGCTTCGACAGCAAGAAATCAAGGTATTCATGAGGCAATAGGTGATTGGATATTATTTTTAGATGCTGATGATGAATGTTCTGAAAATCTAGTTGAAACTTATTTAGCTAAAATAAATGAAGCTACAGAAGATATTTCAGCAATTTATACTGCTTATTATCAAATTAACGAACATTCTAAAGTTATTTCTCCGCAACTGAGCGGTAAGCGCTTAAGTGCGATAGAGGGCTTTTGCGATATTTTAATAAGAAATCCAATTATTTCTCCTTCTGGTGTATTAGTGAATAAAAAGCGATTATATGAATTGCATGGTTTTAATACGCAAATTAAGTATGTAGAAGATGTTGATCTGTGGGTGCGTTTTTTAGATAGCAATTATTCAATAGAATATATTGATAGACCTCTTTCTTACATTCGACGTCATTCAAATAATACTACCTCTAGTATGAGTACTTCACATATTGCAGAAAAGTTAATAATGGATCAATATGGTTTGGATTATATTAAAGAAAAGCTCTATAAACGAAGTTATACAATGGAGAAAAACAGTTTAGATTTTGCTTTATTTTTAATTCGTTATAAGCAGTGGAACCAATGCGAAGAACTGTTAGAGAATACTCGGATTTTAGAAGATTCATCGCAGTATAATAGCTATTGTTTTCTGAAATCTATTATTTATATTGAAGAAAAACGATTCGATGAGGCGTTGGCTGAATATGAAAAAATACTTGTTGCAGATGCAGAGCATGGGGCAGCATTGAATAATTCGGGTGTTATTTATGCGATGAATGGAAATAAAGAAAAAGCAATTACTAATATGGAACAAGCTATGTTGCTATTTCCAGGCTATTTAGATGCTCAACATAATAAGATACTAATAGAAAATAGTGAAAGAGATGAATCACTTTTTAGATTTACTTTGCGTGAGCTAAGACCGGTATTACTATCGTATAGTACAGATTAAAGAAATGTGGTGAAGAGAGTGAAGCTAATTCTACTTTCAGGTGGATCTGGTACAAGACTATGGCCACTATCTAATGACTCACGTGCAAAGCAGTTTCTTAAAGTATTACATAACGAGCAAACTGGTGAATTAGAGTCGATGGTGCAACGTGTGTACCGCCAGTTGTCCGAGATTGTTGCTGTGGAAGACATGATTGTGGCAACGAATGCTGCGCAAGTAGATATGTTACGCAATCAGTTAGGTGATATTCCAATTGTTGTAGAGCCAGAAAGACGTGATACATTTCCAGCAATCGCGCTAGCATGTATGTACCTTTATTCGGCTTTAGGGATGAAAGAAGATGAGGTTGTTGGAGTAGTTTCAGTGGATGCCTTTGTCGATGTTGCTTTTTATCAACAGGTGAAGGAACTTGAAAAACTTGTTATGACAACCAATGCTGATATCGGCTTATTAGGGATAAAACCTACATACCCTTCCTCTAAATATGGCTATTTAATACCAAAGCAATATACAGAATACATGCAAGTTGCCCGTTTTGTTGAAAAGCCATCTGAAGAAGCTGCAGAAGTGTTAATTGCTAAAGGTGCTTATTGGAATAGTGGTGTATTCGCTTTCTCTTTAAATTTGTTGTTAAATAAGCTTAGCAAAGATGGATTTTCAAATTCATATGAACAATTACTAGAGCAGTTTTCAAGATTGCCAAAAAATAGCTTTGATTATGAAGTAGTAGAAAAACTAACTAATATAACTGCTTTAACTTATGATGGGTATTGGAAAGATTTGGGTACATGGAATACATTGACGGAAGAGATGTCCCAACAAGTTATAGGGAATGGTGGATTAAGTGAGGATAGCTACAATACGCATATCGTTAATGAACTCGATTTACCTGTTAAGGTTCTTGGGATTTCCAATGCGGTAGTTGCTGTTAGCGCGGATGGTATTTTAGTAACAGATAAGCCAGCGAGTTCGCGGATGAAAGATATGCTGCATGATGGTTTGTTTTCACGGCCGATGTATGAAGAGCGTCGATGGGGCTGGTATCGAGTGCTTGACATTACGAAAAAAGAAGGGCGCGAGGTTTTAACGAAAAGACTTTGTGTTGAGGCAGGTAAAAACTTAAGTTATCAGTATCATAACTATCGATCTGAAGTCTGGACGATTATTTCAGGAGATGCGATTTTTATCCAAGATGGTGAAACAAAAATGGTTTTACCTGGAGATGTATTAAGTATTCCAATCGGTTCGAAGCATTGTCTCTATGCAATGACGGATACAGAGCTAATTGAAGTACAAATGGGTGACTTTATAGTAGAAGAAGATATTATAAGACTTGAAAAAGATTGGTTTGCAATAATGGAGTTCATTCGTTAGTAAAAAGCAAAAGTTCAAATGATGAGTATGGTTTTATAACGAATAAATAGAACAGCGACTTTCAATAATCAACTGAAAGTCGTTTTTTCTGTTATGCTAGAGATATAGAGAAAACGTTTTTTTTACCGATAAAAATAATATAATTATATGTAAGAAACCGAATGTTTACGGAGGTTCTAAATGATTCGCTTTATTAAACTTAAAGAAGAGCATCTTGAGCAAGTTCTGGAATGGAGAACACAGGAAGATGTTACGAGATTCATGAATACTGATATTGAAAAAGATATGGAAAAACAGAGAGCATGGTTTAGAAGAATTTCGAGTTCTGAAACGGTTGCCTATTGGATAATTGAAATAAAGGAAAAGCCTGTAGGCGTAATTTCTTTGAATAATATAGATTTTGTGAATAAAAGGACGAGCTGGGGCTTTTACATAGGAGAAGAAAAGTATCGCTTATATGGAGGAATTATACCTCCATACTTTTATAATTATATATTTTCAAAGTTCGAGTTTCATAAAATCACTGCAGAAGTGATGGAAGGAAATCATAATGTTATGAAGTTGAATATAATGCATGGTTATAGAATGGTTGGTGTGTATAAAGATCATATTTTAAAAAATGGTTCTTACTTTGATTTGAATTTATTGGAGCTTCAAAAAGACGATTGGTTAAAACTAAATAAATTCCAAAAGTATGTTTGCGAATTTGAAGAGTAAAAATATAGAATTGGAGAATAAATAAATGGATAAATTATTATTAATAATTAATGAAATGCGAGAAGAATCAGGATTTGAATTAATTGAATCTTTAGAAGCTACTATGGATTTAAGAGAAGATTTACAACTTGACTCTTTAATGTTAGCGGAATTAACAGTAAGAATTGAAGATGAATTTGATGTAGACATTTTCGAAGACGGCATCGTTCAAACAATTGGTGAAATCATCGTTAAAATTGAAGGGAAATAATATGGAAAATGTTTTTTTAATACATAATGATATTACTTATACCTATCAGAAATTGCTATTGGATTTGAATAACAAGGAATTTGAAACACCTTATTTATATGTGAAGGACAATCACCCCTACGATGTTTTCTTAGGTATTATACACAGTCTGCTTTTTGACTATCCAATCGAAGTGTTAGACGGAGATTTTTCTGAAAAAGAGATAAGTGAATTAGGTATTGTTGTACATGCGTTAACATTGAAGACAAAACTGAAAGAACACCTCAATCTTCAGAAGTTAGATGAAGTCATGCAACGAGTGAAAGATATAGAAAACTGGCAATTAACTCTATATACATCAGGTACAACTGGGCGTCCTAAAAAGATGAGTCATACTTTCCAAACACTTACAAGAAACGTAAAAATCCATAAGAAGTTTGAAAATGATATTTGGGCTTTTGCCTATAATCCTACTCATATGGCTGGGTTGCAGGTGTTTTTTCAAGCATTTCTCAATCAAAACACATTAATTTATATGTTTGGTGAGTCAATGAAGAAGATACCAGCATTAATTGAGGAATATCAGATAACTCATATTTCATCTACGGCAACTTTTTATAGAAATGTTCTTCCTTATGTACAAGGAAATATCTTTTCAAAGGTCAAAAGAGTGACATTTGGTGGGGAAAAATTTGATTTACTTTTAGAAGGTAAGTTAAAAGCTGTTTTTCCAAATGCTAAGATGATTAATATATATGCATCGACTGAGGCAGGTAGTTTATTTACAGCACAAAGAGATACTTTTGAAATTAAGCTGGAGCATCAACAGTGGGTGAAAATTACAGCACAACAGGAATTATGTATACATCATTCTTTACTTGGACATTCAAAGTCTCTATCACTGGATAGTGAATGGTTTCACACTGGAGATCTTGTTGAATTGGTTGATGAAACACATTTTAAGTTCCAATCACGTCAGTCGGATATGATTAATGTAGGAGGCTACAAAGTGAATCCGCTCGAAGTAGAGAATATACTAATGCAAGTTCCAGGTGTTATCGATATACTTGTGAAGTCTAAAAAGAATAGTGTTACGGGTGAGCTTCTTGTTGCGGACGTTATCAAAAGTGAAGAAACAGATGAAAAAGAGTTGAAAAAAGTATTAAAACAATTTGCAACTACTCATTTACAAGAGTGGAAAGTTCCACGCATTATTAAGTTTGTAGATGAACTGCCTAGTACAAGAACAGGAAAGAGGGTCAGAAAATGAAGTGGATTATTGTGACTGGTGATTCAAGAGGAGTCGGGAGAGAAATTGTTCATCAAATACTAGCTGAAACAGACTTTGGCGTTATTGGTATTAGTCGTTCAAGTGAAGAAGCTGCGGGCGAGTTGTTAGCAAAATACCCAAGCCGTTACAAACCACTTTCTTATGATTTAACGGATGTAGATGGTGTAAAGCAATTATATATGGAAAAGATTCGTAAAATAGGACCAATCTACGGGCTTGTTAATAATTCAGCAATGGCCTATGACGACATTGTTTCGAACTTAAATGTCCAACAATTGCAGATAATGTTCCAAGTGAATGTATTTGCAGCTATGCATTTATCGAAGTATGCAATTAGAGATATGTTATTACATAAAACGCAAGGTTCCATCGTACATATATCCTCTATCAGTGCTCATACGGGATATAAAGGTTTGAGCATGTATGCAGCATCAAAGGGAGCAATAGAGGCATTTTCTAAAAATACTGCTAGAGAATGGGGTAGCAAAGGAATTCGTTCTAACTGTGTTGTACCAGGTTTTATGGAAACGTCTATGAGTACGACATTGACAGAGGATCAAAAAGCACGTATTTATCAAAGAACATCTTTGAAAAAGGAAACGGATATTTCGAGTGTAGCGAGTACAGTGCTTTTCCTACTTTCAGATCAAGCAAGGTCGATGACAGGTACAGTTGTACATGTCGACAATGGAACAATATAATAAAGATTTTCTAAGTGAACTTAGGATGTGATTATTTGAAAACAATAGTTATTATTCAAGCAAGAATGGGGTCATCTCGCCTACCTGGAAAAGTTTTGAAAGAACTTGGCGATGTAGATGTACTTACATATGATATAGAACGATGTCGAGCAATCAAAGGAGTTAGTGAAGTGATTGTTGCGACCAGTAATTTACCGCAGGACGATGCAATTGCAAAATGGTGTGAAATAAATCAAGTAGCTTATTTCCGTGGTTCTGAAGACGATGTACTTGATCGTTATGTGCAATGCGCTAAAATGTATAAGCCTGATTATGTTATGCGTGTTACATCAGATTGTCCCTTTGTTGATTATGAAATGGCAAGTGAGATTGTTTCACTAATGGATAAAGTGCAGAAAGACATTGTATTAATGAATGGAGAGCTTCCACGTGGTTTAGCGATTGAACTCATTTCCTATGAGGCATTATTACGAATATACGAAATGGCAACTGAATCACGCCATCGTGAGCATGTGACTTATTATGCATATGAATTTCCTGAAGAATTCAATGCGGTTACATATAAGGTACCTACAAATCGAATAGCACCTGAGCTACGTATCACATTAGATACTACAGAAGACTATGAGTTAATTATGGCAGTTGCCAACCATTTTAATAACCCGTTAGTATCAAGTTCAGAGGTTATTAGCTATTTAAGAGAAACACCTAATGTCGTTAAATTAAATGCACACATTGAACAAAAGCCGGTGATTTAATGAAAAAAATAATTATCCGTACCGATGCATCAGTAGACATTGGAAGCGGTCATGTTATGCGCTGTTTAACAATTGCTCATAATTTAAAGCAAGAAGGTTGTAATGTTAAATTTTGGATGGTTTCGCATATTGGCAATTTGATAGATTATGTTGCACAACATGACTATGAAACTATTGCAAAGGCTGAACATGCAGATCTTTATATTATTGATCATTATGAGATTGATATGGAATGGGAACAACATATTCGTCCTTATACAAAAAAACTAATGGTGATTGATGATTTAGCAAGAGCACATGATTGTGATTTATTGCTAGATCAAAATGTGGTGCCAAACTTTGAAGACCGTTATGATGAGCTCGTACCAAAGCATTGTATCAAATTATTGGGCCCAAAGTACTTAATTATGCGTGAAGAGTTTATTAAAGCCCGTCAGCAAATTCGACAACGCAATCAAGATATTCGGCGACTTCTTGTATTTATGGGGGGAACTGATCCAACCCATGAAACGCTAAAAATATTAACTGCACTCGAAGAATTGACATTTGCCCATGTAGATGTTGTTGTTGGCAATGGAAATGTCCATAAAGAAGAAATTGAGCAAATTTGTCGTGAACGTAATTACCATTATCATTGTCAAATTTCTTATATGGCACAGCTTATGCAGCAAGCGGATTTTTCCATTTGTACAGGTGGAAGTTCAATGTGGGAGCGCTGCTATGTTGGACTCTCATCTTCAAGTACTATAGTTGCTGAAAATCAGCTCATTACAACTAACTATGCAGATCAACTTGGGGCAGTCATTAATTTAGGATGGTATGAAGATGTCACAGTAGATAAGTATAAGCATTTGTTAAATGGGTTGGGCGATATAGATGTGGAGCGACATGAAAAAATTGGTTTACAATTAACTGCCACACCACAACCAAATGCTTGGTTATCACACATAATGGAGTTGTTAGCATGATTAAAATTGGACATAAAGAAATTGGCAAGCATGCAAAGCCTTTTATTATTGCAGAAATGTCTGGCAATCATAATCAATCATTAGAAAGAGCTTTGCATTTAGTAGATTTAGCAGCTGAAGCTGGAGTGGATGCGTTAAAGCTACAAACGTATACACCTGATACAATTACATTGGATGTTCACACAGGTGAGTTTTTTATTCAAGACGATGCGAACCTTTGGAAAGGGAATTCCCTATATAATTTGTATAAAGAAGCATACACTCCTTGGGAATGGCATGAGGCAATTTTTAATCGTGCAAAAGAACATGGATTACTAGCTTTCAGTTCACCTTTTGACGAAACAGCTGTCGATTTTTTAGAAACTTTGAATGTACCTGCTTATAAGATTGCATCCTTTGAAAATGTTGATATTCCATTAATTCGAAAAGTTGCTCGCACTGGTAAACCAATTATTATTTCTACTGGTATGGCAACAGCAGCAGAGCTTGATGAAGCGGTTCGAGCTGCGAGAGCTGAAGGAAATCATCAAATTGTATTATTAAAATGTACAAGTACATACCCTGCTACACCTGCAAACTCTAATTTAGCCACTATACCTCATATGCGAGAGTTGTTTGGTACTGAAATTGGTTTATCAGACCATACGATTGGTGTTGGTGTATCGGTTGCTGCAGTAACTCTTGGAGCAACTGTTATTGAGAAACACTTTACTACCTCTCGTTCCGATGGTGGAGTGGATTCAACATTTTCTATGGAGCCAGAGGAGTTAAAAATGTTAGTAGAAGAAACTGAACGAGCATGGCAAAGCTTAGGACAGATTCAATATGGGCCAACTGAAACAGAAAAGGATTCTACTAAATTCCGACGTTCTTTATATATAGGGGAAGACTTAAAAGTAGGCGACGTATTATCAGAAGAAAATCTTCGAAACGTTCGTCCAGGATTAGGTTTACCGACAAAATATTATGATTTAGTGCTAGGAAAAACTGTAAAGAAAGATGTTAGGAAAGGAACACCTTTAAGTTGGGAGTTATTACTTTGAATGAATTAAAAGAAATGAATAAATTACTTACTTAACTTTTTTTAAAAATGTATGAACAGGATTACAGGAGAAGTGTTCGAGAAACTATTCATATCTTACAAGAATATGTTTCACCTGAAATGGAAGGTAATAATAGGTACAGAAGTATTTGATTGGGATGCTCCTAAAGAATGGGGGATAGGTGAACATGGTATGGCGAATAACGAACTCAATGGCACAATTGTAGCAGCATTCTTATTTAATCGTCTTGAAATTGGAAGAATAGAGAGCTTATTTATCGATCTAGAAGAAATTGATCGTATAAATTTTATTCGACATTTTTCAGATTTAGATGAAGCAGGGCAGTGCCATTTTGTAGGACATGAAAATGGACAACTTGAAACACCAACTGTAAATGTTACTTTAAAACAATTAAAGGGGTTGCTTAGTTGTTTCAAAATCATTTGATATGGCTATTAGTTACGAAGTACATAAGTTATCCTACGAGTTGTTAAATGTTTTACCAAAGCATTTATGGAATATTCATGGTGGACTTTCACCTTAATATAAAGGAAATATGACACTATTTTGGCCATTTTTTATGTTACGAACAAATTGGGCAGGTATGACAGTACAAAGATTATCAGCGCGTTTAGATGTAGGAGATATTGTCCATCAATCAATTTCAAATTTAGATTATGGAGATGAACTTCATGATGTTGCTTGTAAAGCGGTAGTCCAAGATACGAAGGATATATCGACCATTTTGACGACAATATCTCTTGACCAAGTAGTGTATCATCCATAAAAAGGAAATAGGGAACTATAGGTAGGTAACGATTGGACGCCTCAACTTCTACGCTTTGTTTTACAATCTATATAACAATGATCTAGTAGACCAGTTTTTAGACGGCAAAATTCCGAAAATCGACCATCCTATTATTTCTGCTTTGAGAAATGAGGAATAGATATGAAAAAATTACCAGAATTTCTTTCCTATGGTCGTCAATCGATTGATGAAGACGACATACAGATTGTTATAGAAACATTACGCTCACCTTTTTTAACACAAGGACCAAAAATTCAACAGTTTGAGCAGGCAATTGCTGATTATGTTGGAACTCAATATGCAGTTGCATTTTGTAACGGAACTGCAGCGCTTCACGCAGCCTGTTATGCGGTAGGGATAGGTGTTGGAGATGAAGTTATTACATCACCAATTACTTTCGCAGCCAGTGCCAACTGTGTGCGTTATATGGGAGGAACGGTTGTCTTTGCAGATATTGATGCAAAGACTTACAATATTAATCCTGAAGAGATAAGAAAAAAGATTACATCAAATACAAAGGCAATTATTCCAGTGGATTTTACAGGTCAACCAGCGGACATGGATGCTATCATGGAAGTCGCACGTGAACATAATATAGTTGTCATTGAAGACGGTGCTCATTCTCTTGGTGCTGAATATAAAGGAAAAAAAGTTGGTACACAGGCAGATATGACAATGTTTAGCTTTCATCCCGTTAAGCCAATAACGACAGCTGAAGGCGGTATTATTGTAACGAATAATGAGGATTATTATCGTAAATTACAACTATTCCGTAGTCATGGTATTGAGCAAACTGAATTTTCAGCTGATCAAGGTGGTTGGTATTATGAAATGACTGACCTTGGCTATAACTATCGAATGACTGATTTACAAGCAGCACTTGGTTTATCACAAATGACAAAAATTGATAAGTTTATCCAACAACGTCGTGAAATTGCAGCATTTTATACGGAGGCATTTCAAGATATAGAAGGAATTATCGTTCCACAGCAGCAAGAGGGAACTAATTCTGGTTGGCATTTGTATATGCTTCAGCTTGAGGGAATATCTCGTAAGTTTGTATTTGAACAAATGAGATCTTTGAATATAGGAGTTCATGTGCATTATATTCCTGTTTATTGGCACCCATATTATCAGCAATTGGGCTATGAACGCGGGATATGTCCAATTGCTGAGAAGTGGTATGAAAGAGCTTTAACATTACCGATTCATCCAAATATGACAGTAGAAGATTTATCAATAATCGTGTCGAATATTAAAAAATTATTAACACAACCGAAATAAGCAGTAGAACAAACAGCTTACTCTTAAAAGAGTAAGCTGTTTTAACAGGAGTTGACGATATGATTAATTTTCAGCCACTAACTGATCTTCCTATAATGAAAATTTCAGAAAATCCAAGCATGCAGCATTATAATCCTGCTACTATGCAAGAGCTTTTTTCGATTCAAAATGTTGCAAATCAGATAAATTCAGAAGCACAAATTTTCCTAGTTATTGGTGTCGGTGGTTCTTTTCTTGGTGCACGTGCGGTGATTGATGCTCTAACTCCTTATTTCCATACTAATAACGGTGTCGAAATTTTATATGCTGGAAATAATATGAGTGGTGCCTATTTAAAGCAGCTATTGTCTTATTTAGATATGAAGGATGTTTATGTCAATGTTATTTCAAAGTCTGGTTCAACGATGGAGCCAGCGCTTTCCTTTCGAGTTGTGAAAAAATATATGGAGCGACGATATGGTAAGGAGACACGTAAAAGAATAATTGTTACTACTGATGCTGAAAAAGGAATTTTAAAGCAAATTGCAAAAAAAGAAGGATATCGTCAATTTGCCATTCCATCTGAAGTAGGAGGACGTTATTCTGTATTTACACCAGTAGGTTTATTACCAATTGCTGTTGCTGGTATTGATATAGAAGCATTTGTACGTGGTGGAAGACAAGCGGAATTAGATTTTTCTAGTGAGTCGAACAGCGCAGTCGATTATGCGTATAATCGTTATGAATTATATAAACAAGGTTATTCAGTTGAACTGCTTGCCTCGTTTGAGCCAAGACTTAATAAATTGCATGAATGGTGGAAACAGCTATTTGGAGAAAGTGAAGGAAAAGAGCATAAAGGGTTATATCCTTCAACCGTTAACTATTCGACAGATTTACACGCTATTGGACAATTTATTCAAGATGGAAGTCGTATTATGTTTGAAACACTTATTCACTTTGATAGTATCGAAGAAGATATTGAAATCCCTTTTTCTGCTGAAAATATAGATGGTCTGAATTATTTAGCTGGTCGATCAATGAATGAGGTAAATGCAACATCAAAAGATGGGGTAGTACTCGCACATGAAGAAGGTGGCGTACCTGTTATTCGTATAGAATTGCCAAAATTAGATGCATATCATGTTGGATATTTGATGATGTTCTTTATGAAAGCGTGTGTTATCAGTGCTAACTTACTTGAGGTAAATCCATTTGATCAGCCTGGTGTAGAAGCATATAAAAAGAAAATGTTAGAGTTGTTAAAGGAAGATGTGGTGAAGGTTCGTGCATAAAGAATTATATGAATTATGGCGGCAAAAAGCTGATTGTATGTATCAAGATGAACTGCTAGAAATCGCTAATAATAAACAAGCGATAGAAGATCATTTTTATCAATTAGTTCCCTTCGGTACAGGAGGGATGAGGGGAAAGCTAGGAGCTGGCACAAATCGTATCAATATTCATACGATTCGTTTAGTAGCTGAAGGATTAGCTCGTCAAATTGAATGTCAGGGAGAAACAGCGAAAATAAGTGGTGTTGTTATTGCGTATGATACACGACATTTTTCACAGGAGTTTGCATATGAAACAGCAGGAGTTTTGGCTGCACATGGTATACAAAGCTATGTATTTAGTGAAAGTAGACCAACCCCTGAATTAAGTTTTGCTATTCGATATTTATCGGCTTATGCTGGAGTAGTCATTACAGCAAGTCATAATCCTAAAGAATATAATGGTTTTAAAGTTTATGGACAAGATGGAGCACAGTTAACTCCTCAATTTGCAGATGAAGTCTTAGAACATATGAAAAGTGTAGAAGATATTTTTAATATTCATTCTCTCACAAAGGATGAACTATTTACATCGGGTTATTGCATTGAGATTCTAGAAAAGTTGGATGATGCGTATAATGCTGCTCTTAAAACGCTTGTTCATACCAATAAAAAAAAGGATGTAAATATTGTCTATACTCCTTTACATGGTGCAGGTCTTTTACCAATAAAACGAGCACTATTAGAAGCAGGTTTTACGAATGTACATATTGTTAAAGAACAAGCTGTTCAAAATGGTAATTTTCCAACAGTTAGTTATCCAAATCCAGAAGAAGAGTTAGCCTTTGAAATGGGAATATCTTTAGGGAAAAAAGTCGGGGCGGAATTGATAATAGCAACAGATCCAGATGCAGACCGTCTTGGGATAGCAATATTTAATGGTGATTATTATCAGCTATTAACAGGAAATCAGCTCGGAGCTTTATTATTAAACTATATACTTTCTACAATGAAACAGGCAGGAACTTTACCTTCAGACGGGGTAATGTTAAAAACAATCGTAACATCTGAGTTAGGGACCGCTATCGCAGATAGTTTTAACATACAAACAGTAAATACATTAACAGGTTTTAAATTTATTGCAGAAAAAATCACGGAATATGAAATCTCAGGTGAGCATTCATTTTTATTTGGATATGAAGAAAGCTATGGATATCTTGCAGGAAGTTTTGTGAGAGATAAAGACGCGGTACAAATTGCTCTCTTAACGGCTGAAATGACCGCTTATTATAAAGAGCAAAATCTATCACTGTTAGATATTTTAAATTCTCTCTACCATAAACATGGGAACTATCAAGAAAAATTATTGTCATTTACGTATGAGGGAGTAGAGGGACAGAAACGAATAACTAATATTATGGAGCACTTTAGAAAAAACAGATTTATCAAAATGGCTGGAATAAAAGTTAATGCTACAGAAGATTACAAAGTCGGTTATAGATACCTTACTAATGGTGAGAAACAAGTATTATCATTACCAACTACCGATGTCTTAAAGTATAAATTAGAGGATGGATCATGGATATGTATTCGACCTTCTGGAACAGAACCAAAATGTAAGATTTATATTGGAGTCCGAAAGGAGAACAAAACAGAAGCAAACGAAGTCTTAATTAATATAGAAGAGTTTATGCGTAAAATTATTAAGTGAAATTTTCAAACTAATAATCATAGAATTCAGGCTTAACTGTCTGAATTCTTTTTTTGTATTGGCAATTTGTTTTATGAAAAATGAATCTTATACATAAAATCGAAAGCAATTGTTTACCAAAAAACGTGAAACAATACAAAATACTTCCGATAATAATGGTAAGCAATTGAAAAGTTTAGGAGGTTGAGTTAAATGCGTATTGTATCGCAAGGACAGTCAATTGATACGATTACTGCACCAACTAATACAAAAGCAACAAATGTGCAGGAAAATATGACGCCTAATGTTTCGATGGAAACATTCTCAAACTCAATGGTAGAAAAAACAGCAGCAGAGGAAGTTCAAGAAATTTCAAAGGATAAACTACAACAAGCAGTAGATGTTGTAAATGAATTTTTGGAAATTAATGACAGTTCCTCTAAGTTTGTTTATCATGAGGGTTTGGAACGTTATTATGTAACAATCGTAAATCGTGATACCGAAGAAGTAGTAAAAGAAATACCACCCAAAAAAATACTAGATGCATTTTATGAAATGCAAAAACTTTTAGGTATGATTGTAGACGAAAAAATCTAAGGGTAAATTAGGAGGAACAAGAAATGGTAAACAGAATTGGCGGTTTAGCCTCAGGGATGGATATTGATGCTTTAGTAGCAAAGTTAATGCAAGCTGAAAAATCACCTCTTATCAAATTACAACAGAAAAAAACTACGTATGAATGGCAACGAGATGCGTATCGAGGAATTAATACAAAACTTCAAACATTTGATAAGTATATTGCGGACAATTTAATTTTAAAAAGTATGAAATCAAAAACAGCTGCGGTTTCTAACAGCACATATGCTTCTGCTACAGCAACATCAAGTGCTTCCGGCACGCTAGCACTTGAAGGTGTGTCACAACTTGCAGCTGCAGCGCGAGGCCTTGGTGATCAAAAAAATGCTACTGCGAATACGAAGCTAAGTGAACTTGGCATCAGTAACGGTGTAATAAAGCTCAACGCTATAAAACCAGACGGAACGATGCCAACAGAGGGTACTGAAATTGTTATTGATGAATCTATGACAATCTCGAAGTTTGTGGAAAAAATTAATGATAGTAATGCGGGTGTAAGTGCATTATTTGAAAACGGTCGCCTATCTATTACTGCAAAGAATACAGGTGATAATAAAAATGGGGCTGAGGTTCAAGTCACTGCTGGAGCAGATGTTTTTGGTAAGCTTGGATTTACGTCGCTTATTGGACAAACTTCTGGTGATTTAGCGCAAGGTGGAAAGAATGCAATTTTCCAAGTGAACGGCATTGCTACTGAGCGTGCTTCAAACACATTCAATATTTCTGGCTACAATGTTACGTTAAAAGAAACATTTAACGCTGGCGGAACGATAAATTCTCTGTTAACGTTGTCATTTAATGAAAGAATAAATGCTGCAGATGATTTAATCACAAAAGAGTCAGCTTTTAATACTAAAAAAAGTGCTTATGAAAGCGCCCAAGCTAATAATGATGCAGCTAGAGCTAAATTCTTAGATAGTTTAACAGGTGCCCAGAAAGGAATTTACTCTAATCTTTCCTTAGAAACTAGACCTGTTTTAGCTGAATTAGATTACAGTCAAGTTACAAAGCTTGCTACTATAGATTTTACAGATGAAGCAGCTGCAAGAACGGCAATTGCAAATCTTTCTGAAGCAGATGGATTTACGCCAGCTTTAAAAGAAGCACTAGGCAAAATGAACATTGGTGATTTAAAAGAAATTTCTGAGTTAACAGAAGCGGATTTTAATGCAATATCTGATGTTGCAAAATTAGAAAAAACATTTAATGTTTTGAATAAGCAAGTTTTAAAAGATCTTTCAGGTTTAGGTGCAGATATTGCAACTGCACTTACAGGTCGGGATTTAACAGTTGATGATCCATTTGCTGATTTACCTGATGGCCCTTTAAAAGATAAGTTAAAATCATTAGATAAAGGAACACTTAAGGCTTTACAAGATTTAAGTGGAGTCGAAATTGAGAATCTATCGGCAGCAGCTGATGCACAAATTAAATTAACAACAGCACATAATGAATCTATACAAGCAGAGACAGCATTAAAAGCGGCTCAAACGAGAAATGACAATGCAGAAGCAAGCTATAAGCAATTATATAAAGAGAATATTTTTAAAGGGGATGAAGCTGATTTTGAGGCAGCTTATCAAAATCATATTGCAAATGATACGACACCCCCACAAATAACTGCTGATCCATCGACAGTTTCTCCAGTTACCATTACATCTACTACAAACGTTGATGAAATGATGAATAAGATTAAAGAATTCGTTACTACTTACAATGGCCTAATTAAGGATTTGAGCGAACAAACGAAAGAAACTAAATATCGTTCCTTTGCACCTTTAACAGATGAACAAAGAAAAGATATGTCAGAAAACGAGATTAAACTTTGGGAAGAAAAGGCGAAAAGTGGATTATTACGTAGCGATACTATTTTAAGAAGTGGACTTGCTAGTATGCGTGCATTGGTTTACCAAGAAAATCCATCCGTTTCAAATCCAAAATTTAATACACTCTTTAATATAGGCATTACGACAACTAAGAACTATAATGATGGTGGTCAATTAGAAATTGACGAAAAGAAACTACAAAAGGCACTTGAAGAAGATCCAGATGCAGTAGCAGCATTATTCTCAAATCTCGATGGTAAACAAAAAGATAAGATAACTGTAACTGATAAAGATGGAAATATTACTACTAAAGAAGCAGATACTCGAGGATACTTACAAAAATTACGTGGTGCGATGGATAGTTTTAAGATTGATATAGAGAAAAAAGCGGGACGTGCGTCAGCTACAGAGCAAACCTACTCAATCGGTAAAAACATAGTAGATACAAATAAACGTATAGATACTTGGCAAGAAAAACTTAAAGATATTGAAGCTCGCTACTGGAAGCAATTCTCAGCTATGGAACAAGCGATAAATAAAGCAAATTCGCAATCAAGTATGTTCATGCAAGGATTAGGAGCATAAGGCTTTTAATAAAGCTAGAGTGGGAGAATTATATGCAACCAATAGAACAACTACTGCAGGTTTCTGCTAATCTATATAAACTTTTAGGGGAAATCCCAGAAGAACGTGATAGCTACATTGAAAACATTAATGCAATGTTGGATAAGCGTGGAATTTTTATTAAACGCTTGCAGGAAGAGAACTTTAAGTTCGATGCTCAAAATCGTGTTCATAATACCTTGCTCGAATTAGATAATGGCATCAAAAAACGATTAGCAGCTGTTATGGATGCAGTTAAACAAGACATGGCAAATCTACAAAAAACGAAAAAAAGTGAAGAGCAATACTTCAATCCCTATGCGAATGTTCGTGTGATGGATGGCATGTATTATGACAAAAAGAATTAACATTTTATCTATATTCAGCTTGGTGGAAGCTGCAAGCTGAATGGAAGATAGAGTCCCGGCGGATGTCAGGAATTTTAAAAGGAGTGAATTGTGATCACACAATTCAAAATCCCGACACAATTACGCCGAGGCGTAATTGATCACATAGCTTTTCTTCGTAAAATGGTTTAAACTAGTAAATAAGTAACCTTTCAAAGGAGTTGTCCTTTATTGGCAGCAAATTTAACAGCACAAAACGCATACAAACAAAATAGTGTAACCACTGCTTCTCCTGGCGAGCTGACGTTAATGCTTTATAATGGATGTCTGAAATTCTTGCATAAGGCGAAACAAGCTATTCAAGAGAAAAATGTCCAAGAAAAGAATACAAATTTGATAAAGGCTCAAGCAATTATTGCCGAACTAATGTCAACACTCAATATGGATATCGAGATTTCGAAACAAATGCTACCTCTTTACGAATATATGAATCACCGTTTAGTCGAAGCAAACATTCAAAATGATGTAGCCATTATCGAAGAAGTAGAAGGATTGGTGACGGAATTCCGCGATACGTGGAAGGAAGTTATTCGCATTAATCGACAACAGCAATTCGGTCAGGGAAACAGCGGACAAATTTAGACACCATTAGAGATCATCAACCAAGATGGTCTCTTTTTTCATCTGCTAGAAATTATCACTAAATAGTCATAAATTAGGCTGTTCAACGGTAAAATATGTTACTTATTCCCCTAGCTGTAAGATGGGCGTCGTGTCATAATCAAAGCAATATAAATGTTTAACAATATACTGGGGTGGGAATATGATTTTTAAGCGTCAAGAAGGTTTCCGATTTAAATTTGAGGAGCCTGTTCAAATAACTTTTGCTGTTTATGAAAATGGGCGAGTTAATCATGGGCAGACGGCTATGGCTGAATTGCTGGATATTAGTCCGCGTGGGTTAAAGATGTATACGGAAGTGGATTTAGGTGTGAATCCTCCACCATTGGATATCCATTTTGTGCTTGATACGCAAGAGGTGCGGGCCTATGGTGAAGTGATTTGGAGTCGTCCATTTGGTAGTGGTAAGCAATATGGCGTTTATTTTAATGATCAAGGGCGTGTTGAAGAGTTGATTGTAGATGAATTAAAGCTACGACGTAAAAAGGAAGCGGCAGAAGCGAAAAAGCAAAGCCAATATTAATTTTATAAAAGTTTTTTGTAAAATAAAGAATTATTTTAGAGGAATTTCACACACTTGTGTAGAAATAGATAGTATAGCAGTTATAAAGGAGGAGTTTACATGTTAAACTTTAACATTCGTGGTGAAAATATTGAGGTAACTCCAGCTATTCGAGAGTATGTTGAGAATAAAATCGAAAAAGTTGAACGTTATTTTAACGAAGATGTTAACGCCAATGCTAACGTAAATTTAAAGGTTTATAATGACAAGCAAACAAAAGTGGAAGTTACAATCCCAATGAAGAACTTAACTCTTCGTGCTGAAGAGCGTCATAATGATATGTATGCTGCGGTTGATCTCATTGTTGATAAATTAGAGCGTCAAATTCGTAAGCATAAAACGAAAGTAAACCGTAAATTCCGTGAGCGTGAAGGTGCAGGCCTTTATTTTGCTACTACTCAAGCAGTCGTTGATACGACATTGGATGAAGAAGAATACTCCATTGTACGTACGAAGCAATTTGATTTAAAACCGATGGATCAAGAAGAGGCTGTATTACAAATGAATATGTTAGGGCATGATTTCTATGTCTTTACAGATGCTGAATCAAACGGCACAAATATTGTGTATAAACGTAAAGACGGAAAATATGGCTTAATCGAAACAACTTAAACTTCATGATGACAAAGGCTCTCGCGATGGCGAGAGTCTTTTTTGTATGACTTTCTTATGTAAATAGGGCGACTGTTTGCATGAAACTGTTACACAATGGTAAAATGAAAGTTGAATCTATATAGGAAGTGAAAAACATTCATGGCAAACCTATTAAATAAATTATTTGATTTCAATAAACGTGAGTTAAAAAAATTAGAAAAAATCGCTGACCAGGTTGAGGGATTCGCTTCTCAAGTGGAACAGCTTTCAGATGATCAATTACAAGCGAAAACAGAAGAGTTTAAAAAGCGTTATACGGATGGGGAGCAGTTAGATTCGATTCGTGCAGAGGCTTTTGCTGTTTGTCGCGAAGCGTCGAAACGTGTGTTAGAGATGTATCCGTTCCGTGTTCAAGTTATGGGTGCGGCTTCCCTTGATGAAGGTAATATTTCAGAGATGAAGACCGGTGAAGGTAAAACGTTAACAGCGACAATGGCGGTTTATTTAAACGCGATTACTGGTAAAGGCGTGCATGTTGTCACAGTCAATGAATATTTGGCTAGCCGTGATGCTGCTGAGATGGGACAGCTGTACAATTTCTTAGGTCTTACAGTAGGTTTAAATTTAAATAGCCTGTCTAAAGAAGAGAAGCGTGCGGCGTATGAAGCGGATATTACTTATAGTACAAACAATGAATTAGGATTTGACTATTTACGTGATAATATGGTGCTTTATAAAGAAGAGCGTGTTCAACGTCCGCTTCACTATGCTGTCATCGATGAGGTTGACTCGATTTTAATTGATGAGGCGCGTACGCCATTAATCATTTCGGGTCAGGCTGGGAAATCAGCACAGTTGTACAAACAGTCTAATGCGTTTGTACGGATGTTAAGTGCAGAAACAGATTACACCTATGAAGAGTCAACAAAAGGTGTTACATTAACGGATGCCGGTGTTGAAAAGGCTGAAAAGGCATTTGGCATTGACAATTTATTTGATTTAACACATGTCCGCTTAAATCATGCCATTAACCAATCGTTAAAGGCACATGTGAGTATGCATAATGATGTTGATTATGTTGTCCAAGAGGGCGAAATTGTCATTGTTGACGGCTTTACTGGTCGTTTAATGAAAGGGCGCCGATATTCGGATGGCCTTCACCAAGCTATTGAAGCTAAAGAAGGCGTTGAGATTCAAAATGAATCAATGACAATGGCTACTATTACGTTCCAAAACTATTTCCGTATGTACCAAAAGCTTGCAGGTATGACAGGTACAGCGAAAACAGAAGAAGAAGAGTTCCGCAATATTTACAATATGAGCGTTATTGCGATTCCTACGAATAAGCCAATTGCTCGTGATGACCGTCCAGATTTAATTTTTGCTTCTATGGAAGGAAAATATAAAGCGGTGGCTGCTGATATTGCAGAGCGCCATAAGGCAGGACAACCTGTGCTTGTTGGTACGGTTGCGATTGAAACATCTGAAATTATTTCGCAATTGCTTGATAAACATAAAATCCCTCACAATGTACTGAATGCAAAAAACCATGAACGCGAAGCAGAAATTATTGCTAATGCTGGTTCAAAGGGTGCTGTAACGATTGCTACAAACATGGCGGGTCGTGGTACCGACATTAAACCTGGTGAAGGTGTATTAGAAATTGGCGGGTTAGCAGTTATTGGTACTGAGCGACATGAATCCCGTCGTATTGATAACCAGCTTCGTGGACGTTCTGGTCGTCAAGGGAATCCAGGGGTGACACAATTTTATCTATCACTAGAAGATGATTTAATGCGTCGTTTCGGTTCAGATAATATGAAGGCTATGATGATGCGTTTAGGTATGGACGATACACAGCCATTGCAATCAAAAGTTGTGTCGAGAGCTGTAGAATCAGCGCAGAAACGTGTCGAAGGTAATAACTTTGATGCTCGTAAGCGTTTATTACAATATGATGATGTTCTCCGTCAGCAACGTGAGATTATTTATAAAGAGCGTTATGATGTGCTAGAAACAGAAAATATGCGCGTCCTTGTAGAGTCAATGATTCAAGAGACGATCGACAATGTTGTCGGACTCTATACACAAGGTGAGCAAAAAGATTGGAATCTCAAGGCTATTGATGACTTTGTAGCTGCTAATTTGCTAGAGGAAGGTCAACTAAAAGTAGCTGATTTCCAAGGTAAATCTGCAGAAGACATTAACCAATTGATTTCAGAAGCTGTCCACGCTCGATATGATGAAAAAGAGGAAGAGCTTACAGCAGAGCGTATGCGTGAGTTTGAAAAAGTTATTTTATTACGTTCTATTGATACAAAATGGATCGATCATATTGATGCTATGGATCAACTTCGTCAAGGTATCCATCTGCGTGCATACGGTCAAAATGATCCGCTACGTGAATATCAACAAGAAGGTTTTGCGATGTTCGAAGATATGGTCGCTTCCATTCGCGAGGATGTTGCGAAGTATGCAATGAAGGCTGAAATTCGCAGCAATCTTGAGCGTGAAGAGGTGGCGAAAGGTCAGGCTGTTAATCCGAAAGAAGAAGGCGGTCCTGCTCCGAAAAAGCAACCCGTTCGTAATGCTGAAAATATTGGACGCAATGATTTATGTCCTTGTGGAAGTGGTAAGAAGTTTAAAAACTGTCATGGTGCAGCTCAATAATAGAAATGGAAAAGATCATTTTAACTGTATGTTGAAATGATCTCAGACTGTAGACAAAAGCCCATCGAGAAGTTCACTCTCGATGGCTTTTGTCATTTTTCTTCCTATTTTATCTTTAACATTTGGTAATATACTACCAAATTCAACATACTCTTCGAGTATAGTTGCTCTCTTAAGCTACTTGCCACGTCCAAGTAGCCAATTTCTTCAAATTCATGGCAGCAAAAGTAAGCATCGCCTGCATGGACAATTTTTTTAGACCTCTTAAGGTTGTCCATCGCATACCATGCTTTTCTTTTGCATCTGCAAAGACACGCTCAATCGTTTCTTTGCGCTTTGCATAAATCTGTTTGATGTCATAGGAATGGCGTAAATGTTCAGCTTCCTCCACATACGACTCCCAAATATGACGTTGAATGAGTTTTTGATGATGCTTACTTTCTGTACATTGGGAAAGGCTTGGACACTTCGCACAAATCAAAGGATTCGATTTATATTGGCGATATCCTTCCTTCGTCGTTGTCGCATACTTCAATATCTGCCCTTGTGGGCAAAGATAACAATTATAGTGCTCGTCATATGTATACTCGTGCTTTCGGAAGAATCCATCTTTCGTTTTAGGACGTGTATACGGAAGAACAGGCAACATTTGATTCTCTAACAAAAAGTTCGTAATCGCTGGTGTTTTATAGGCTGCATCTGCCGCAACAGCTAATGGTTTTTGAACGTTTTGAATGACCCTTTCAACAAGTGGCTGCAATACATGGCTATCGTGTACATTTCCCGGAGTCACAATGGCACCTAAGACAAAGCCCTTTTCATCTGTCGCAGCATGAAAGGAATATGCAAACTGTTTTGTACGTTCATCCTTCACGTAATAGCCACTTTCAGGATCTGTCGTACTTTCCTTTATTTCTTTCCATTCTTCCTTTTCAAACTTCTCCGGGGGAAAGGGCTTTTTTCCGTGTTCTTCACGATCTATATTTAACTCTAATTGAAGTTTTTCTTCATAAGCCCGTGTTTCTTTTCGCACAACCTTTTTATCATACTTCCGTTTATTCGCACTCGCTTTCACATGCGTGGAATCGATAAATAAATGGTCTGCATGGAGGAGTCCTTGATGCATAATCTCTTTTAAAATACGATAGAATATCTGTTCAAATATATCGGTGTCTTGAAAGCGACGGACATAATTTTTACCGAAGGTAGAGAAATGCGGGACTTCTGTATGGAAGCCAAATCCTAAAAACCAACGATACGCCATATTCGTTTCAATTTCTTTGATGGTTTGACGCATGGACCGAATACCAAAAACGTACTGAATAAACGTCATTTTAAAGAGAACAACAGGATCAATACTAGGACGCCCATTAGGTGAATAGAGATGTTCTACTAAAGGATAGATAAATGAAAAATCAATAGCAGCCTCTAGTTTTCGCACTAAATGATCGTTGGGAACTAATTGATCAATCGTTAACATTTCTAATTGTTCACGTTCATTGGTTTGATTTTTCGTCATCATGGTTGATCACCTCAAAATAGTTTACTTTTTATTAATAGATTAATAAGGAGTTCTTTATGTAGAAGTTGATTGGAACGAAGGGCGGCGACTCCTGCGGGAAAAGCGGGAAAGTCGAGATCCTGGACTGAGCGAAGCGAGGGAAGCAGCTCGACCCCGCCCGCGGAAAGCGTCCGCCCGTAGTGGAAATCAACGGCTTTACTTTATTTCATTGTAAAAGAAAAAAGACTGTAGGCAAACTCAAAATTCATCGAGTTTGTCTACAGTCTGAGATCATTTTAACTGTATGTTGAAATGATCTTTTTTTGTATAAAAAAATAAAATATTGTCATAAAAGTCATAATTTATAGACAATAGTAAAATGTGGGTATACAATAGCTGTAATATTAGGAATTTAGTTTTAGAGAATACTTCTATTATTATTTACTATTATCCTAATAATTAGATGGGTTGGAAAACAAAGAATTAAGAGTGACAAAAGATTGAAGATGGGGTGGGAGAAATGTGGGTGGAAATAGAGTTTTCCAAGCAATTTCGACTTGTAGAAAAAATCGGGAATGTACGGACATTGGTATATTCTTTTTTTATTTAGGCTGAAAACATAAGTGCATAAAGGGGGAATAATGATGCATAAGAAGGATATTATGAGTAGTGAAACTATGTTGTATATGCCTGTGTATGATTCCTTTGGAAATTTATGTACTCGGGTAATGGAAAAAAGTAAAGATTATATTTCTAAAATACCGCCGACAAAGTTAATGGACTATAATCTGCGTTATTATGGTTCTAGCTTAAGAGGGGCTTTTGATGGATCAAAAATGATTTTAGGTAAGCTTAATAAAAACCCAATCGTTGTGGATGAGCGAGGGAATATTTTATGGTTTCCAAGCAAGTCACCTCTACATCCGGAATGTATATGGTTTGCTGTCCATCATATTGAAGAGTATTTCTCTGTGGATAAAAAGAGTACAAAGATAATCTTTACGAATGGTCAGGATATTATTGTAGATGTTAGTGTCAAAACGATAGAGTATCGTATTCAGCGGGCATTTTTATTAAAATATAGATTAGAGCGAAGAACGAAGCATTTACTTGTTCAATATGATCGTGTGAAAGTATTTCAACGTTTTGCGCTTGATATGCTTGAGGACGAGACGTAGAGTAGTGTTTTTATGTATGTTTTCCTCGGTAAAAACGTTATAATAGTAAGATCGGAGCTTTCACACTAGTCTCCATTACTAACGTTCGGAGGATTTTACAATGATTGAATTAGCAGATGTACGCAATGTGTTAGACACTACAGCCAAAAAATTGGTGGACTTCAGGGGGTCTCTTTGACTTAGAAAACAAAGAGGCACGTATACAGGAGCTAGATGAAATGATGCTAGAGCCCGGATTCTGGGATGATCAGCAAGGTGCACAGGTGATCATTAATGAGGGCAATGGTTTAAAAGCAATCGTCAATGAATATAAAGAGTTAGAAGAAATACATGAGAACTTAGATATGACACTGGAGCTTTTACGTGAAGAGCCAGACGAAGAATTGCAGGAAGAGTTAGGAAAAGAACTGGTAGAATTTCAACAAAAAATGGCTGATTTTGAGCTGCAATTATTATTGAGTGGTCCATACGATCAAAACAATGCTATTTTAGAGTTGCATCCAGGAGCAGGTGGAACAGAGTCACAAGACTGGGGTTCTATGCTACTACGTATGTATACACGATGGGCTGAGAAGCGTGGCTTTAAGGTGGAAACAATGGATTATCTTCCTGGTGATGAGGCAGGTATTAAATCTGTAACCATTTCAATTAAAGGTCATAATGCTTTCGGCTATTTACAAGCCGAAAAAGGTGTCCATCGCCTAGTGCGTATTTCACCATTTGATTCATCAGGCCGTCGACATACTTCTTTCGTTTCTTGCGATGTCATGCCAGAATTTGACGAAAATATTGAAATTGATATTCGTACAGAGGATTTGAAAATTGATACGTATCGTGCGACAGGTGCGGGTGGTCAGCATATTAATACAACAGATTCAGCTGTTCGTATTACACACATCCCGACTGGTACGGTTGTACAATGCCAAGCAGAACGTTCACAAATTAAAAACCGTGAGAAAGCGATGGCTATGTTAAAAGGGAAATTATATCAATTAGAGTTAGAGAAGCAACAGGCGCAGCTTGATGAGATCCGTGGTGAACAAAAGGACATTGGCTGGGGCTCGCAAATTCGCTCGTATGTATTCCATCCATACTCAATGGTAAAAGATCACCGTACGAATGAAGAAACAGGGAATGTCGGAGCGGTAATGGACGGCGATGTAGATCCATTTATTAATGCTTACTTACGTTCAAAAATTAACTAATAGCCATCCCCCAAGAGTTGTTTCTTGGGGGATTTTTTAGTTAAAAGAATGGATGATAGGGTGAATCTTGACTAAGTTGTTTTCGTTCATTCATGTAATGTTTATAGAGCATAGAAGCATTCACAAACTGTTTACTAATAGAAGCATATTGAATAGGTAGCTCAATCTTTTGATCGTTTTTTAATGTGACCACACATCCTGTTTCGCTCGGCGTAATATTGATAATCGCATGGAGCCCTATCCATATATTATGAATGGAATTAGGTGAATAGGTTGGTAGAAAGATGCAAGGAAAACCATAATCAAAGGCCACGACGATTGGTAGCTTATGTTGATTACCAAAAAAGCGTTTAGCAGATTGCTTTGCTGCTTCATAGGTGGAGCCTAATGAAATACAAGATTTTCGCAGTACATGCATCGGCTTCCGAGTAACAATTAGCTCATTATGTTTGTCTATAACATGAGTGAAAACTTTAGTGTCATGCTGAACTGGTTGGAGCAAGTAAGTGTTAAAGGAAATTAAATAGCCATTTACAAATTTACTAGTCATTTTGGAAGTGCCTCCCTTTTCTATTGATAACCGTAGTGTAATACATAAAATGAATTTCAAAAAATATACAAAGTAATGAAACAAGGTTGATAAATGAATGAAATGCTTAGAGAATTTGCTTTAAATTTCACGAGTTTACTAGTTAATCCAAGTTATTTTCAAATCGTAAGCATTGCTTTTTAATTTCAATTTTCATATAATTTAGAAAAGGATCGGGGTGAGATCGTTGGATAAATATTATTCGTACACAGATTTTCTAAAAGCCGTTGGTCAGTCAAAAAAAGTTGATGAGGCAGAGAAATTATTAAACGAGATTTATTTAGATTTATTTTTAAATCGTATCCAGCGTATGCATCGACAAGAGCAGCTCATCGTTTTAATAGATAGAGCGCTCGATGAAAAAGATGAAAACGCATTTTATCAATACGCAACCGAACTCAATTCCTTGCAGCAATCAGAAGATGAATCATATTAATAATTCCGCTCTCCGCGACTATGGAGAGCGGGATTTTTTTTGGAGATGATAGAGTGGCTGTGCCATTCACCTAATGTATAAAAAGTATTGCTCTAAAAATGAGAAAAGAGAAGGAACGACTACCATTCTACAATTGACATCTCATTACTAGATAAGGCTTGAAAACCTGACGAAACGGCTATTATGAGAGTAGAAGGTTGAGTATCCATATTCCATTTTAGGGATAGAAAAAAAAAATTACAAACATTCGTTCGTTAAATGTTCGAAATTTTAATATTGCTATGCTAAAATATATGTACAAATTGGAAAGAAAGGACGGGGACAGGTGTGCAAACTTTTGATTTACAAGCGCCATATCAGCCTAATGGAGATCAGCCACAGGCAATTGCGGAATTAGTGGAGGGTGTGAAAGCAGGCAAGCGTCATCAAACATTACTTGGTGCAACAGGAACTGGGAAAACATTTACGATTTCAAATGTAATCCAGCAGGTTAAAAAACCGACACTCATTATGGCACACAATAAAACGTTGGCGGGCCAATTATATAGTGAGTTCAAAGAGTTCTTTCCAAATAACGCTGTAGAATACTTTGTTAGTTACTATGATTATTACCAACCAGAAGCCTATGTACCGCAGACAGATACTTATATAGAAAAGGATTCTAGCATTAACGATGAAATTGATAAGCTACGCCACTCTGCAACTTCTGCATTATTTGAGCGTGATGATGTCATTATTATTGCATCTGTATCCTGTATTTACGGTCTTGGTTCTCCAGAAGAATATCGTGAAATGGTTGTCTCGATCCGCACGGGTATGGAAATTGAACGTAATCAGCTACTGCGCAAACTTGTAGATGTTCAATATGAGCGCAATGATGTTAGTTTTACACGCGGGACGTTTCGGGTACGAGGAGATGTAGTAGAGATTTTCCCAGCCTCACGTGATGAGCATTGTATTCGTGTCGAGTTTTTTGGGGACGAAATTGATCGCATTCGTGAGGTAGATGCTTTAACTGGAGAAATACTATCAGATCGAGAGCATGTCGCTATTTTCCCAGCATCCCACTTCGTTACACGAGAAGAAAAAATGCGAAAAGCGATAGAAAACATTGAAAAAGAATTAGAGGATCGTCTAGCTTTACTGCGTGCCGAGGATAAATTATTAGAGGCTCAGCGTCTAGAGCAACGGACACGTTATGATTTAGAAATGATGCGTGAAATGGGCTTTTGTTCAGGGATTGAGAACTATTCACGTCACTTAACTTTACGTGAAGCAGGTGCGACTCCATATACGTTGCTTGATTATTTCCCTGAGGACTTTTTGCTTGTCGTAGATGAAAGTCACGTAACTCTTCCACAGGTACGAGGGATGTACAACGGTGACCAAGCGCGTAAAGGGGTACTCGTAGAACATGGTTTCCGTTTGCCATCTGCGCTAGATAACCGTCCATTACGTTTTGAAGAATACGAAAATCGAGTACATCAAGCTATTTATGTATCTGCCACACCTGGACCCTATGAGTTGGAACATACACCAGAAATGATCCAGCAAATTATTCGACCTACTGGTTTACTGGATCCATTAATAGATGTCCGCCCAATTGAAGGGCAAATAGATAACTTAATCGATGAAATTCAAGGTCGAATTGCATGTGATGAGCGAGTATTAGTAACAACGCTAACAAAGAAAATGTCAGAGGATTTAACGGCCTATTTGAAGGAAATGGGCTTAAAGGTTGAGTATTTGCATTCTGAGATTAAAACATTAGAGCGTATTGAGATTATTCGTGAGCTACGGAAGGGCACTTACGATGTACTAATTGGAATTAACTTATTGCGTGAAGGACTTGATATTCCTGAAGTATCACTTGTAGCCATATTAGACGCGGATAAAGAAGGATTTTTACGTTCAGAACGTTCACTCATTCAAACGATTGGCCGAGCTGCGCGTAATGCGAACGGTCATGTCATCATGTATGCAGATCATGTAACCGACTCGATGAAAAAGGCGCTCGATGAAACAAAACGTCGTCGTGAATTGCAAATGGCCTATAACGAAGAGCATGGTATTACGCCTCAAACCATTAGTAAAAAAATACCAGAAGTAATTCGTGCTACACAAGTGGCAGAAGAAGAAAAATCCTATGTAACAAAGGCGACGAAGGGCAAAAAGCTGACAAAGGCAGAAAGAGACCAGCTCGTAGCTTCTCTAGAAATAGAAATGAAGGAAGCGGCAAAAGCGCTAGATTTCGAACGTGCAGCTGAGCTTCGAGATACAATATTTGAATTGAAGGTAGAAGGGTGAATGACTTGTGAAAAATACTGAAATTGTCGTGCAAGGTGCACGTGCTCATAATTTAAAAAATATTAATGTCACAATTCCACGTGATCAATTAGTCGTTTTAACAGGATTATCAGGATCAGGTAAATCTTCATTAGCATTTGATACGATTTATGCGGAGGGACAACGACGTTATGTCGAGTCTCTTTCCGCCTATGCGCGTCAATTTCTTGGGCAGATGGACAAACCAGATGTTGATGCAATCGAAGGATTATCGCCTGCTATTTCAATAGACCAAAAAACAACGAGTCGTAACCCACGCTCTACGGTAGGGACGGTTACAGAAATCTATGATTACTTACGTTTACTATATGCACGTATTGGTAAGCCGATTTGTCCGAATCACGGGATAGAAATTACTTCCCAAACGATTGAGCAAATGGTGGACCGTTTATTAACTTATCCAGAAAGAACCAAAATGCAACTCCTTGCTCCAATGGTTTCTGGACGTAAAGGAACACATGTAAAACTGCTAGAAGATTTAAAAAAGCAAGGCTTCGTTCGTGTGCGAATTGATGGAGATTTACGAGATTTAGATGATGCGATTGATCTTGATAAAAATAAAAAACACTCTATTGAGGTAGTGATCGACCGTGTTGTAATGAAGGAAGGTGTCGCTGCACGTTTAAGTGATTCTTTAGAGACAGCTCTTCGTTTGGCCGATGGTCGTGTGCTTGTAGATGTCATGGAGCATGAGGAATTACTATTTAGTGAACATCATGCCTGTCCTATTTGTGGTTTTTCTATTGGTGAGCTAGAGCCACGCATGTTTTCATTTAATAGTCCATTTGGTGCTTGTCCAAGCTGTGACGGCTTAGGCTCGACGCAAGAGGTGGATTTAGATTTAGTGGTGCCGGATTGGGATCGTTCTTTATTAGAGCATGCTATTGCACCTTGGGAGCCAACAAGTTCACAGTACTATCCACAATTATTAAAAGCAGTTTGTGATCACTATAATATTCCAATGGATGTGCCAGTGAAAGAGTTACCAAGAGACAAGATGGACAAAGTGTTATTTGGCTCAGGTAAAGAGAAGATTCACTTCCATTATGAAAATGAGTTTGGCAATGTACGAGACCAAATGATTGAATTTGAAGGTGTTGTCCGAAATGTAGAGCGTCGTTTTAAAGAGACAACTTCAGATTATGTTCGTGAGCAAATGGAAAAATATATGGCACAACAGGCTTGTCCTTCTTGTAAAGGCTATCGTTTAAAGCCAGAAACATTAGCTGTAAAAGTTGCCGACAAACATATTGGTGAGGTGACACAATATTCAATTCAGGAAGCTGACACATTTTTCAAAGAGCTAGATCTCACTGAAAAGGATATGAAAATTGCTCGTCTAGTTTTACGGGAAATTGAAGAACGACTGGGCTTCCTTGTTAATGTAGGTTTAGACTATTTAACTTTAAGTCGTGCAGCAGGTACATTATCTGGTGGGGAAGCACAACGTATTCGCCTTGCTACTCAAATCGGTTCACGATTAACAGGCGTTCTATATATTTTAGATGAACCATCGATTGGCTTACACCAACGTGATAATGATCGCTTGATTAGCACCTTACAAAACATGCGAGATATTGGTAATACACTGATTGTGGTGGAGCATGATGAGGATACGATGCTAGCAGCTGATTATCTGATTGACGTTGGACCAGGTGCAGGTGTACATGGTGGCCAAATTGTTGCAGCTGGTACACCACAGGAAGTCATGGAAAATAATAAATCTTTAACAGGACAATATTTAAGCGGGAAAAAATTTATCCCATTGCCAGTTGAAAGACGTCAACCAAATGGTCGTAAGCTTTCGATTAAGGGTGCCAAGGAAAATAATTTACGCAATGTCAAAGTCGATGTTCCACTTGGCTTATTTGTCGCAGTGACAGGTGTATCTGGTTCAGGGAAATCCACGCTGATTAATGAAATTTTATATAAATCATTGGCACAGAAGCTGAATCGTTCCAAGGTTAAACCGGGAGAACATAAAGAGGTAACAGGGATGGATGAGCTTGAAAAAGTCATCGATATTGACCAATCTCCAATTGGCCGTACCCCACGCTCGAATCCAGCTACTTATACGGGAGTCTTTGATGATATACGCGATGTTTTTGCTACCACGAATGAAGCAAAGGTGCGTGGCTATAAAAAAGGTCGCTTTAGCTTTAATGTCAAGGGTGGCCGCTGTGAAGCATGCCGTGGAGATGGAATTATTAAAATAGAAATGCATTTCCTTCCTGATGTGTATGTTCCTTGTGAAGTATGTCACGGCAAACGCTATAATCGGGAAACACTTGAAGTGAAATATAAAGACAAAAGTATTGCAGATATTTTAGATATGACGATTGAAAATGCAGTAGTATTCTTCGAAAATATTCCAAAGATTCAACGTAAGCTTCAAACTATTGTTGATGTTGGATTAGGTTATATGAAATTAGGACAACCTGCCACAACCTTGTCTGGAGGAGAGGCGCAGCGTGTAAAATTAGCATCTGAATTACATCGACGTTCAACAGGTAAATCATTCTATATTCTAGATGAACCGACGACAGGCTTACATGCAGACGATATTGCACGTTTACTTGTAGTGCTACAACGTCTTGTTGAAAATGGTGACTCCGTATTAGTTATTGAACATAATCTAGATGTTATCAAAACGGCTGATTATCTTATCGATTTAGGTCCAGAGGGTGGAGACAAAGGGGGTACGATTATTGCAACAGGTACACCTGAAGAAGTGGCAGAAGTGCCAGGTTCTTACACAGGAAAATATTTAAAACCAATTTTAGAACGTGACCGCCTTAGAATGGAAGCAGTATTAGCACAAGCTTCTAAATCCTAATCCCGGCCTTCAATCGGAATACGAAAAGCGCAACTCAATCCATAGAATTAAAGAAGAATGGGAGCACATCTTTCAAGCTGACAAGAAGGAAAGCCTTCGTTGTAATAAAAAATCCATTTTATTTCAATTTTGCAGTGAAACTTTTCAAAAAAAGAATCGTATAAATAGTATAACGAACTGAGGGAGGCTATTTAGTTATGCAAAATGAACGTCAACGAATTTTAGAACTTGTAGAAAAAGGTACGATTTCGGCACAAGAGGCGATTACATTATTAGAAGCATTAGAGCAAACCGGCAAATCTACTCAAAATGTTATGGATGATGTGTCTAAAGAGTCACAGTCATTTTCTTCTGACAAAGAGTCATTATTTGAAGAAAAGTCTAAAGATGGCGACAAGAAAAAAGAAGATTTTATGAAACATTTCCAAGATGAGATGCAAGATTTTCGTAAGGATTTAACACAGATTGGTTCTCTCTTTATGGATATGATGAATACAGCTGTCAAAAAGGTGAAGGAATTTGATGTAGCTTCTCCGTTTGGCGATAAATTTGAGTTTACGCATACAGAAGAAGTGGCTGCTGCCAATGTAGAAAGCATTATTGCTGAGTTACCGAATGGTAACTTTTCATTGGAATCCAGTGAGGGAGATACGATTCAAGTTATTTGCAAGGTGAAGGCACCGCTTATGAATGATAGTGAAGAAGAAACACGCAATCACTTTTTAGAGCAATTTGTTGTGAAAGAGGATGAGCATTCACTTCGAATTTTGAGCCAATTAAAGCTTGTTCAAGTCAATGCAAAGGTACTAGTTCCAAAGGATAAACTTGAAAAATTATCTGTCCGACTGATGAATGGTAGTGTTTCATTACAGGATACAGATGTTGAAGAATTAAAGGTGAAAACATTAAACGGTGCTATTAAAGGGACTAAGTTCAGTTTTGGGAAAGCGGAAGTAGATTCCTCTAATGGCTCCATTGAATTAACAAAGGTTCGCGGGAAAGATTTAGAAGCTGAAACATTAAATGGACGTGTTTATTTAGATGGTGCGTTGGACGAAGTAGAAGCTAAATCTGTTAATGGACATGTTGTGGTGACGACATGCTCAACAAATTCATCCAAAATAAAAGCTCAAACGGTTGCGGGAGCGGTTGAATTATACGTGCCTCGAACTATTTCATTAAGTGGTAAAGTGGTGACGAATTTTGGGAAAGTAGACGTCGGTATACATGATGTTTCCAAAATGGAGTCGCAGGATCAATTCCTCTCTAAAGTTGTTCGTTTTGATAAAGAAGTTGAACATGCAAATCGCTTATTTATCGAAGGAGAATCAAAAACAGGTGCTGTTTTAATTCGCTACACAACAACAGACGAGCAGCAAGTTTAATACAAAGCATTCAGGCTGATTGCCTGGATGCTTTTTTCTTTTGAAACAACAATCGACAATAGATGTCGTCGATTGCTGTTTTTATTTTATGTCAAATTTTTAAGGATTATGGCAAGGAAAGAACGAAATAGAAGGAACTGCCACGGATTGAAATGAAACTGTAATAAAAAAACAGAAATAGAGTGCTATAATAGTAAATGAAATACCTCTTACATAGTGAGAGTTTTAGGTGGTTTAATCATGATAGAAATGAAAAATGTAACGAAGAAGTACCCCAATGGCGTTGTTGCGACAAATGGTATTTCTGTAAACATAAAGCAGGGTGAATTTGTGTATGTAGTAGGCCCAAGTGGTGCAGGTAAATCTACATTTATCAAATTGATGTACCGTGAAGAAAAAGCAACGTCAGGGCAGATTATTGTAAATGGTATCGATTTAGCAACGTTAAAGAATAAGAAAGTCCCATATTTGCGTCGTCAACTTGGAGTTGTTTTCCAAGATTTTAAATTATTACCTCGTTTGAATGTCTATGAGAACGTAGCGTTTGCGCTAGAAGTAATCGAGGAACAACCTGATGAGATTAGACGTCGCGTTATGGAAGTTTTAGAGCTTGTTGGATTAAAGCATAAAGCTAGAATGTTTCCGAATGAGCTCTCAGGGGGAGAGCAACAACGAGTGTCCATTGCACGCTCTATCGTCAATGTACCAAAAGTTGTGATTGCGGATGAACCTACGGGGAACCTTGATCCTGAAACTTCATGGGAGATTATGAATTTATTTGAAGAAATTAATGCGCGGGGGACAACCATTGTAATGGCGACCCATAACCGTGAGATTGTGAATACGATTCGACGTCGAGTTATCGCTATTGAGGGCGGGTTAATTGTCCGTGATGAACACGGAGGTGAATACGGCTATGAAATTTAGTACTGTAAAGCGTCACTTCCGTGAAAGTATTAAGTCTCTTGGACGAAATAGCTGGATGACGATTGCGTCTGTCAGTGCAGTCACAGTTACACTTATCCTAGTTGGTGTTTTTGCGCTTATTATGATGAATTTAAATAAAGTGGCATCGGATTTAGAAAACGACGTTGAGATTAAAGTCTTAATTGATGAAACAGCAGATGAGGCGGCAGAAAAAGCGCTCATTGAGAAAGTTAAAAAATTGCCCGGTGTCTCAGAAATGAACTACTCAACTAAGGAAGATGAGTTAACCAAATTAGTTAAAGATTTTGGTGACGATTTTAAGCTATTTGAGCAAAGTAACCCATTACGTAATGTAATTTATGTAAAAGCAACAGAGCCTCAGCAAACGGCAAAAGTGGCGAAGGCGATTGATAAATATGAGTATACATATGACGTTATGTATGGTGAAGGCAAAGTAGAAAAACTATTTAACTTCTTAAATATGAGTCGTAATGTAGGAATCGTGCTTATTTTAGGGTTATTATTCACAGCGATTTTCTTAATTTCAAATACTATTCGAATTACGATTATTGCTCGACGAGATGAAATTGAAATTATGAAACTAGTAGGTGCCACGAACTCATTCGTGCGTATCCCGTTCCTATTGGAAGGTATGTGGCTCGGAATTTTAGGTTCTATTATTCCGATTGCGGTTGTCACAACCCTTTACCACAATATATATAAAATTATTGCACCTCGTTTACAAGGTGAGCTCATTCAAGTATTAGATTTTTCTCCACTCGTGTATCAGGTGAGCGGTCTTCTGTTACTTATTGGTGTGTTGATCGGTATTTGGGGAAGCTTCATGTCAGTGCGTAAGTTTTTAAAAATTTAGTTTACACTCACAGCGGATATTTGTGTGTGGGAAAAATAGTCGAAGGGGAGTTCAATCGGTGAAAAGTAAGGCGAAAAACACATTGAAAACACTTGCAGTAGCATCTGCTCTAATTCTTTTTATCCAAACTCCATCAGCGTTTGCAACAAGTTTATCGGATTTAAAAGAAGAGAAAAAGCAAATTGAAACAAAGAAAAATGAATTAAATTCATCCATTTCAAACAAATCAAATGCCATTACAGCGAATCAAGAAAAACAACAAAAAATCATAGATCAAATTCAAGCATTAAACGCTGAAATCGACAAAACAAATAGTGATATAAAAAAAGTACAAGCCGAAATTCAAGCAACGAATGAAGAAATAAAAAAACTAGAAGAGTCTATTAAAGAACTATTGCATAAAATTGAAGAGCGCGATGTTTTATTACAAGAGCGGGCTCGAGCAATTCAAGCAGGAGGCTCTGTTAGCTATTTAGACGTATTATTAGGTTCTAATAGTTTTGTAGACTTTATTGATCGATTCTCTGCGGTCAATGCCTTAATGGAAGCGGATCGTCAAATTATTCAAGATCAAAAAGATGATAAGCAAAAATTAGAAGAACAAAAGCAAATTGTAGAAGAAAAACGTAAAAAGTTGGAAGGTCAACGAGCGGAGCTTGAACGATTAAAGGCTTCCTTAAATAGCCAAAAGACTGAGAAAAATAAATTAGTTGACCAATTAGAAAAAGAGCAAGAAAAGCTAAAATCAGAAAAAGTATTACTTGAAAAAGAATATTCAGAGGCTTTGGAAGTAAGCCAAGAATTACAGGATCAAATTATTTCTGAGCAAAAACGTTTAGCTGAAATTGCTCGTCAGCAAGAAGCAAAACGTAAAGCAGCCGCAGCTGCAGCGGCTGCAGCAGCTGCCAACAATGGCGGTGGCGGCTCATCAGGTGGTACAGTTAATGCCCCACAATCGAACGGCACATGGATAAAACCAACGAATGGTCGTTTAACATCACCTTATGGATGGCGGAACCTTGGAGCAGGCCCTGAATTCCATTATGGTGTGGATCTCGCCAATTCAACAGGGACACCAATTTGGGCAGCAGCGGATGGAGTAGTTGCTTACGCTGCACCACTAAGTTCCTATGGAAATGTTGTCATTCTGACGCATTCGGTGGATGGGCAAATTTATACAACTGTCTATGCACATTTAAATTCATTTAATGTGAGTGTAGGACAAGAAGTAACGCAAGGTCAGCAAATTGCTGCAATGGGTAGCACTGGTCGTTCTACTGGTCCACACTTACACTTCGAAGTGCACATTGGACCTTGGAGAGGACAAGCAGTTGGTAGTGTAAACCCGCTAAAATATATTCCATTGTAAACTATCAGCTATACATTAGAGCAATCTAGTGTGTAGCTTTTTTTTGTCCTTCAGCATTATGAAGGACCTAAATATGTTTAGTGCTCCAACGAAAAAATTGAATTACTAGCTAACCATAACTATTTGGGTAAACAGCAATATTGTTAGGACGTGGAACTAGCGAAGCTCCTCCCTTTTCCTATGATCAGATTCTATTTAATGTTATGATGAATATATACGTAGTGGGGTATATTTCTTAAGATTTTCTGAACACAGTGTGAAATTGGCTTATGTTGAAAAGTTCTATGCTATGCTGTATGTATCTTTCGGAGGTGGATTAGAGAGTGATCAATACAAATTGGTACTCCATCCGAGCACTAACTTTACCAGCAACTGCAATTGCTCTACTTATTACATTTTTCATAGTTTGGCTTATTCTGCGCTTACAATTTTCAAAAAAGTGGTCTGAGGCATATAGTGATGCAGCCTTTACATTTATACTTGTGTGGAAGTTTAGCTTGCTTGTCACTGACTTTAAATCAGTGGTGGCGCAGCCTATCTCATTACTTTATTTCAATGGAGGTACAGTTGGTGTTTTTCTTGGCGTCATCGCTGCATCTTTGCAAGTATGGCGGAAGCGACATAATCTCTCGTTACAAGGCCATCATATAATGGCGTATAGCTGGGCGATCATCTTAACTCAATCCATTTATCAATGGCTTGTAGTGCTGTTCAACGACAACTCTACAACGAGTGAAGTTACTACATTAATGGTACTAAGTGTATTGACTGTCTTCATACTATGGAAAATGCAGGGAGGAGTAAAACGAGGCTTAATACTGTATACAACTGGTCTAATCATTGTTGCCTTCTTCCAGCCACTTGGTATAGGGCAAACGGCTGTAGGTATGAGTTTATTATTGCTTTGTCTTGGTATAGTTTTAGAACAAGAAGAACGAATCAAAGTGGGAGGGTAAGAATGAAAAAAAATATTGGACTACTGATTGTCGTGCTTTTAGTAGTTGCGATGATTGGTACATATGTTAGACAGCAAATTAATGAAGACAGAGCGATTGAAAAATCTGCTCTTGGCAAGGATATAGGGGAGCGAGAAATTGGTTTAGGAAATGGAGATACACCGCCAGATTTTACATTAACAAGCTTAGATGGGGAAGATATCACATTAAGTGATCTTCGTGGAAAGAAGGTTGTATTAAATTTCTGGGCGACATGGTGTCCACCATGTAAGGCAGAAATGCCCCATATGCAAAGTTTCTATGATAAATATGGCAAAGAAAAAAATGTAGAAATCGTAGCTGTCAATTTAACATCAGCTGAGCGTGATGTGACAGCGGATGCGAAAGTGGATACGGTGATGACTTTTAGAGATAGCTTTGAGCTAACATTCCCAATTTTGTTGGATCCTGAAAATTCAGCAGGCTCAGACTACCAAATTATCACCATTCCGACAACTTATTTTATTGATTCAAACGGCTATATTCAACGTGCCATTAAAGGACCCATGGACGTGGATATGTTAAAAGAATATGTAGATGCATTAGATTAATTCATAAAAAATCTGTTCAGTTTCTATCGTAGAAACGAGCAGATTTTTTTATTTTACGGTGACACCGTGATGAGGAATCTCATCATGCATAGTAGTTTTTTTACATTTCCACAGAGTAATGCCGATTGCTCACAAAGTGATAGAAAGTATCTCCTCAAATCATAATTTTGAAAACTAATCTTGTATGTTTGAAAAAATAGTGTCATACAGTAAAAGAGACGGAGGAGGGAAGATTTGCGCAAATTAACGGCCGGTGTCGGTGTCCTACTTAGTAGTTTAGTGGTAGGCAGTGGTATTTACTTTGATTGGTTTAATATTGGTGATAAAAAGGAGCCTGTTACGGAGGTTGACACAATTGGTGAGGCCATAACCCTCATTGAAGAAAAATCAGTATACAGTACAAAAAAGGATGCTTTGGTGGAAGGAGCCCTTCGTGGTATGGCAGATGCCATTAAGGACCCTTACAGCACTTATTATTCCAAGGAAGAGGCTGAGCAACATCGACAAATGCTAGCTGAAGAAAGAGTAGGTATTGGGATTGAACTCTCAGAAAATAAAGGAAAATTTATCGTAGTTTCCCCTGTTCGTTCATCACCAGCAGAGAAGGCTGGAATGCGTTCACTCGATGAAATTGTACAAGTTGATGGTGTTCGTGTAGATGGTAAAACGATGAGCGAATTGATGCATTTAATTCAAGGGGAGAAGGGGACGAAGGTTACCATTGTTGTTTACCGTCCAAGTGAGGATAAGCATATTAAGATGACAATGGAGCGGGCTGCGATCTCTAACAAGACTGTCTCAAGTGAAGTTGTAAAAGTAGAGGATACAGCAATTGGCTATGTTTCGATTTCACTGTTTGGTGAGAAGACGGCAAATGAATGGGTTGCTGAAACAAGTAAATTACTTCGGAAAGATGTTGAAGGAATTGTTATTGATGTTCGTGATAATCCAGGGGGGTATTTACATAGCGTCGCAGCGCTACTAAGCACAGTATTAGATAGTGGCAAGGTATTTGCATATATGCAAAATGCTGAAGGTGCTATGGAACCATTAAAAACACAAACAAAAGGTATCGATGAAAAATATTTAGAAAAAATGAACAAAATTCCGATTGTTGTTTTACAAAATCAAGGAAGTGCTTCTGCAAGTGAAGTATTGAGCGGAGCCTTAAAAAGCTGGGGGCGTGCTTCTCTTGTTGGGGTGAAGAGCTTTGGGAAAGGAACTGTACAGGAATCATGGGAGCTTTCGAATGGCGGAGAGCTTAAATTATCCACGAATAAATGGCTAACACCAAAACGTGAATGGATTCATGGGCAAGGCATTGAGGCAAGCTTAGTAATCGAGCAAAATGAATTATTCGCTTTTCAACTACATCCTCTGACAGGGAAGTTTAAAGTGGGCGATATGAGCGAGGAAATTTCTTATTCTCAAAATGCCTTGCAGAAACTTGGCTATCAGATTGATCGCTTAGATGGTTATATGGATGATACAACGGCTGAAGCGGTTAACCTTTATCGAAAACAGAAAAAATTAAAACTAGCAGAAGATGAATTTTATATGGATACGACCTTCTTTAATAGCTTGAATGAAACATTAAAAAATTATAAAGTAGACCGTCAAAACGACCAACAATTCCAAATGGCAACTAGTTTTTTACTACACGCAATCGAACAATAAACTCACTAGTAGAACAAAAATACCATAATACAGAGCTTTCTATGAGTTTGTACTACGCAAGAGTGTAGTCGTTTGATACAATAAATTCATAGTATTCAAGATAGAAACGGCGGGTGTTCGTATGGTTAGTGATATATTATTAGAAATTGTAACAGCGATTGGCCGCTTTTTACTCAACCCATTACTGTATGTAGCCATCATATTTGCTATTTTATTAGGTTATCGTCGCGTAAAGCAGGAGCGTAAATATTTTAATAGACGGATTATTTGGGGCTGGACAGAGTTAGTCGGACAATGGAAAGATGGATGGCTTTATGCATTGCTTATTTCGCTAATTAGTGTGGCGGCAGGGCTTACCGTTCCAAAAGTTTTTTTAATCCTTGTAATAGCAGTCTCGGTAGTAGGGCTCGTATTGTATTTCCTAAATGCTTTGTCACCTATTTTAACAATGGGTATAGCAACGCTAGCAATATGGGCTATGTCTTACTACAACTGGTCCTTTACTTGGTGGAACATTTCCCTAGCAGGTGTCGATTTAGAGAATGGGGCTATCGTTACCATTTCTATTCTTGTAGGTCTTTGTGTTATTGCTGAAGGTCTTTTAATTCGACGTGCAGCAATGAAGGTCACAACACCTTGCGTGGAAAAAACAAAACGAGGTATGCAGGCGATTGTCTATCGTTCAAGAAATGTTTGGGTACTGCCTATTTTCTTTGTTATGCCTGGTGATGCGATTTCTGCTGTATTCCCGTACTGGCCACAGTTTACGATAGGGGATACTAGCTTTGCACTGATCTTTTTCCCACTCGTAATTGGCTTTTCGAAGCTGATAAGAAGGGATTTACCTGCCCAAGTATTTCCTAAAATTGGGCGTTCTGTAGTTATACTTGGACAGCTTATTTTAATAGGGGGGCTGGCTGCATATCTTGAACCAATGATCGGTTATATGACGCTTGGGTTGGGAGCAATTATCCGTATCATCATCTCCATCTATTATGCTCAGCAGGATAAAACAGATCATTATGCGGTAGCACCTAGCACAAAGGGTGCAATTATTGCAGCAGTGTTTCCTGATTCGCCAGCTGAGAAAATGGGCTTACTTGCAGGGGAATGTATTCGGAAAGTAAATGGTGTTTCTATTTTTACAGAAAATGAATTATACGAGGCATTACAATTAAATGCCGCTCATTGTCGTCTCGAAGTGCTAGATCGAAACAATGAAATTCGTTTAACGCAGCATGTCATTTATAGTAATGATCATTACCGAATTGGATTACTACTTGCTGAGCCGAGGGATATATAATGGACGTTTTTGGGAAAATGATGTTGGCGCTCTTCATACCTGCTTTATTGGTGCTATTGTTCACAAGAATTACGTATAATCGCTATGTTGCTCTATTATTGGCTATTGCGCTTATCGCTGCCTCAGTATATGCAGGATATACATCCCCACCAATTATTTTCGTTATAGATGCATTTTCATTAACGGTGGGCTTTTGGTTAGCAAGTAAAATGAAGAAATAAACAAGGTCAGTCCTCGTGGGGACTGACCTTTTTACATGAAAAATCGCACAGCTGCCATTATGATAACTCCTGCAACGACAGTAATAGATAAACTTTTTGTAATGAGCGCAATAACTAGCGTTGGCACGAATGTAATAAAGACTGGCCAATCAAGAGTCACAACTTTGCCACTTTCGGTATCGATTAAATTTTCGATGACAAGAGCACTTAAAATACAAACAGGAATAAAACTAAGCCACTTTAGCACTACATCCGGGAGTGTGACACTGCGTACAAAAATAAACGGAATGACACGTGGTAGCCATGTGACAAGCGCACAGCCAATAATCAGCCATACCATATAAGCGGTTGTTGTCATTTGTCAGTCACCACCCCAATAGTTGCTACGATCACCGTTGCTAGCAAAACAGCCACATGTGAAGGTACTATATAAGAAAGACCATACATAATAACAGCCATATAGCCGATTAACTTAATATAATGCATGATTTTACTTTTGCCGACACTACTCAATTGTAAAACTAAAAGAGCGACAAACATAGCGACTAAGGCGAAATCTAGTCCCCATTGTTCAGGATTTGCCACCCATTGCCCTAAGAAGGCACCCGTGACACAAGATAAAATCCAAAAAATATACGCTGTTAAGTTAAGCCCATCCATCCATTTACCGTATAATTTACCGGTTTGCATTTGCTTGGTCACAGCCACCCCAAAGGTTTCATCTGTTAATAAAGTACCGAAGCCTACATTTCTAAGCATGGAATAATGCGTAAAATGAGGGGCTAATGTTAAACTCATTAATAAATGGCGTAAATTGACGACAAAAATGGTTACAATGATAGCAGAAGCAGGACTACTTGTTAAAAGTAGTGCACAAAAAATAAATTGTGCAGAGCCTGCGTAAATCAATATGGTTAAAAGGGCGATTTCCAGTACTGATAGTCCTGAAGCGGAACCTACAACACCGAATGCAAGTCCTATACTAATATAACCGAGTAAGGTAGGTACACAATCCTTCACGCCCTGTATAAAGCTATCGTTGGGAGAGTTTGTTGCCGGATCATGATGAAGCTCTGTTGTACTTGTCATAAATAGGTCATCCTTTCTTAAAAATTTCCATGTATACTGTTGATGGAATAGTTTGATAGTTCTTGATGTTTATTAAAGTATACATATGTCTGATAAAATAAACAATAGAAAATTGGTGATTAAAAATGGAACAAATGAGCAGAAATTTAGCCTTTCAATTAAAGAAAATTAGACAACAACGTCATTTAAGCTTAGATGATGTTGCCAAAGCAACGGGCGTTAGTAAAGCACAACTCGCTCAAATAGAAAAGGGAGAAGCGAATCCTACTGTATCAACCATTTGGAAAATAGCTGCTGGAATGCGTATTTCATTTTCTTCTTTATTACAGCCGCCAACAGCTCATTTCATGCGTTACAGCGGTAAGGATGTCCCACATGTTGATGAGGATGAGGGACGCTATCGTGTCTATTCGATTATTCCGTATAATCCTGAACGAGGTTGGGAATTCTACAAGGTTGAAATGGAGCCTGGAGCCATTAGTAGGAGTGAAGCCCACACAGAAGGGGTAGAGGAAACTGTCATGATTATCAAAGGACAAGCTGCTATTTCTGCTGGAGATATGCATGAATTACTGGATGAAGGGGATACACTAGTATTCTCGGGGCATCAACCCCATGAATATCGAAATACATCTGAAGGGTTAACAATTTTTCATTTAATTTTACAGTATAAATAGAGGTGTCGATAGTGAAAGAATGGTTTACAGTAGAAAATATTGAACTTGTTGCGGCGCAGTATCGAACACTTGGCCCCGTCATTGGTTTACTGCTACCTTTTCTAGAAGCGTTTTTACCATTCCTACCATTAGTGGTGTTCGTTGTAGCTAATGCAAGTGCATTTGGTTTATGGCTTGGATTTTTATTATCTTGGTTGGGTTCTGCGGCTGGATCATACGTGGTATTTTTGCTTGTTCGACATTTTGGTAAACATCCAAGGTTGCGATTTATAACTGGCAGTAAAAAAGTACAGAAACTTATTAAATGGGTGGATATGAATGGCATAAGCCCTCTTTTTGTCCTCCTATGTTTCCCTTTTACCCCTTCTGTCATTGTGAACATTGTGGCGGGTTTATCCCATATTCATAAAAAATTTTACTTAGTCGTTTTACTAGCAGGAAAATTCGTGATGATTTTAGGTATGAGTGTATTGGGATATGATTTAAAATCGTTACTAACAAGCCCTGTGAAATTAATAATTGCGGCAGTTGCGATTGTTATTTTATGGTTTATTGGTAAACTAATTGAGAAGCGTTTGAATGCTCGTGTAGAAAGAGATTTAAAACAAGCGCGAAATTTGACGAAAAAACAGGATCACCATGCAAGATAAAATAGTTGTAGCCTCTTTGATTTGTTGAAGAGGCTGTTTTTTTGTGAAATGAATCATTGGTTTTTATTGTCTATCGAAGGTTGATAGATAGTATTTGCTAGTTATTTTCGATAGAATTTAAGCTAGAGGATCACTGATGTTTATAGCGTCACTCTGACAATGGAATCAGGTTAAGTGATAGAAACGATAAAAAATAATCTATATATAAATGTTAGTGAATGGATGCTAACGTGCAATCAAAATAGTTAGACAGTAATTTATAGAGGAGGGGAAACGAAATGACATTGCGAATTGTTTCGGGACGCTCGGGAACAGGGAAATCCGTATTTATTCATCAAGAAATTGTTGAACAGCTAAAGACTGATCCACTCGGTCAACCTATTTTTGTCATTGTTCCTGACCAGATGTCTTATTCTACGGAATATGAGCTAACGAATAAGCATGGTTTGCAGGGCTTGATTCGTGCGCAAGTGATGACGTTTAAGCGTTTAGCATGGCTCGTTTTACAGGAGACAGGTGGTATTGCTCGTAAAGAAGTGAATGGCTATGGTTATCGAATGCTGATTCGTAAACTTTTGGAGGAACAAAAAAGTGAGTTCTCCTTATTTAGACAAGCTGCTGGAAAACGTGGTTTTACGGAGGAAATTGAAACACTTTTAAAAGAATTTAGTCGATATAGTGTCAATAGCTCTGTTTTAGCTGAAGTAACAGAATCCTTAAAGGCGATTGACGCGCCAAATACCTTACAAGCCAAAACGAATGATTTACATGTTGTTTTGCAGGCATTAGAAGAACGACTTGGTACGACATATGTCGATAGTGAGGGCTATTATCCGATATTAACGGAGCAATTGAAGTATGCTGAAACAATGAAGCAAGCAACTATTTATATTGATGGATTCACAGCCTTCACAGTGCGAGAGTTAGAGCTGGTACGAGAATTGCTTAAGGTAACTAAACAGGTAACCGTCGTTCTCCCGTTTGATCATATAGACGAAACTTTTGATGAACAGGCTCTTTTTCATGAAGCGGCGTTAACGAATCAACGACTACATGATATTGCAAATGAAGAGGGCATAGACGTCGAGGCACCTTTACATTTTTATTATACTCAAAGATTTCAATCTGAAGATTTACAACATGTGGAAGCGAATTTTGGTAATATGGTGCCACAAACGAAAAAAACTTCTGGAGATGTAATGGTGTTTGAAGCATCGAATCGTCGAGCGGAGGTTCACGCGATTGCCCGGGAAATAACAAAGTTAACAAGAGAAGATGGCTATCGTTATCAAGATATTGTCCTTTTATATCGACAAGCAGAACTTTATGACCCATTGATTACAAGTATTTTTCAACAATATGAAATTCCTATTTTTACAAATACTAAAAAAACAATGCTCCATCATCCTCTGATTGAGCTTAGTCGTTCGGCATTAGAAATCATGACGTCTAATTGGAAGTATGAACCTGTATTTCGAAGTGTAAAAACAGATTTGTTTTTCCCCTTACAAGCAGAGCTAACTATTTGGCGTGAGCGAGCTGATCGATTGGAAAACTATTGCTTAGCGCAAGGAATCTATGGTGAACGTTGGTTTGAAGAGGCTCGGTGGTTTTATAAAAAGTATCGTGGGCTTGAGTTCCATTCACGTGTACAAACAGATGAGGAACGTGCAATGCAATCAGAAATTGAGGCAATTCGTGACGAAATTCGTCAGCCTTTAAAGGAGTTTCAAGACAAACTGAGTACGGCGCCAACGGGTAAGGATGTTGCCACTGCTTTATTTGAGCTAGTAGAGTCATTACAAGTATATGAGAAGCTTCAAGCTATGAAGGATCGTGAGCTTGAGCGGGGGGATGCACTAGCAGCGAGTGAACATGAGCAAGCGTGGAATGAATGGATCAATGTATTGGATCAATTTGTCTATATGTTTGGCGAGCAGGAGATGTCAGTGGAGGAAGCGGCTAAAATTCTTGATGAAGGCTTTGATACATTAGAATTTTCTCGCATTCCACCAACATTAGATGAGGTTATGGTAGCGACGGTTGATTTAGCTCGTTTATCCAATATTAAAGCAGCCTTCGTTTTAGGAATGAATGATGGTGTATATCCAACTCGAATGGAATATGAAGGTTTATTGTCAGATACAGAGCGTGAATGGTTTGGTCAAATTGGTTATGAGCTTGCACCAACCTCCTCTAACCGTTTATTACAGGAGAATTTCTTATTTTATCGTGCTGCCACAACACCGTCAGATAAGCTTTATTTGACGTATCCTACAGCAGATGAAGAAGGAAAGGCACTGTTATCGTCTCTTTATATAAAAAAATTCATCGGAAATGATCAAACAGCTGGTCTGTTAAGTGGGATTCAGGCGGAGCGGGTTGTAATGGATCCAATAGAATTATTAGATGGAAATGCTTTACCGTATTTACGCCATCCACGAACTGCATTAGCCCATTTAATGGTGCAACTACGTCAGGCAGAGCATAGCCGTGAACTGGCACCTGAATGGCTGGCGCTACAAAAATTTTATCAGCAGGACCCTTACTGGGCACTTATCTTTGATCGAGTACATTATCCGATTACTCATAAAAATGAAGCACAGCCATTGGAAACCTATATAACTCAAGAGCTATATGGGAAAAAACTTACATCTAGTGTATCTCGAATAGAGAAATATTTTAGATGTCCATTTTCTCATTTCACAACGTATGGTCTACGTTTAGAGGAACGTGCGGAGTACCGATTAGAAACCTTTGCAATCGGTGATCTATTCCATGAGGCATTAAAGTGGATAACAGAGGAAACTCACCGACTGCAGCTATCTTGGATTCGTTTAACAAAACAGCAAATTAAACAGTTGGCACGTCAAGCAGTAGAGCAAATTGTTCCTGTCTTCTCCCATCAAATTTTATTATCTAGTGCGCGTTATCGCTATATTCAGCGGAAGCTTATTCGAATTGTGGAGCGCACGATGATGGCATTGACACAGCATGCGAATGTGTCTCACTTTAAGCCAATTGCGATAGAGGCATCATTTGGCCCAGGACAACATGAACAGCTTCCACCTCTTGAGATTGATTTAACTAGTGGTAAAAAAATGTTTATGCGAGGTCGTATTGATCGTATCGATAGTGCCTCGATAGATGACCGTTCTTATTTACGGATTGTTGATTATAAATCATCAGCTCGAGATTTAGATTTAAATGAGGTTTATTATGGATTGTCTTTACAGGTACTTACTTATTTAGATGTGGCAATGGAAAATAGCTCCTATTGGCTTCCAGGGGAAACGGAGCCAGCTGGGGTACTGTATGTTCATGTCCATAATCCTATGTTAAAACTAGATAAGGATATGACGGATAGTGAAATAGAAGAGGACCGGTTAAAGCAATATAAAATGAAGGGTCTGCTGTCTGAGAATGCTGAGTCCATTTTATCGATGGACGAGCAGTTAGAGGAAAGTAGTGGACACTCAAAAATTATTCCTGTTTATATGAAAAAAGATGGAACACCTTCTGAATCGCAATCACGCATTGTGCCTGTAAATGATATGAAAAGACTCCAGCATTTCGTACGTCGTAAGCATCAGGAGGCAGGGAATGGGATTTTGTCTGGTGATACTGCCATCAGCCCGTATAAATTAAAATCCAAAACGGCCTGTGACTATTGTCAATTTGCCGCGGTTTGCCAATTTGATCCATCCGATGGTAAACAAAACTATCGTCAGTTGATGCAAGCGAAACCAAATGAAATTGTTGATAAAATTCGGAAGGAGATAGAGTAGCATGGTCCAAACAATTCCTATAAAGCCAGCGAATGTCTCTTGGACAGACGATCAGTGGAAGGCCATTTACGCTAGTGGGCAAGATACACTTGTGTCGGCTGCGGCGGGGTCCGGGAAAACAGCGGTACTGATTAATCGTATGATTGAAAAAGTTATTGCTACTGACAATCCCATTAATGTAGATGAGCTACTGGTGGTGACCTTTACGAATGCTTCAGCAGCTGAAATGCGCCATCGAATGTCAGAAGCTCTAGAAAAGGCTATAGTAGAAAATCCAACTTCCAATCATTTAAGAAGACAACTGAGTCTTATTAATAAGGCGCAAATATCAACATTGCATTCTTTTTGTTTAGCGATTGTTAAACAATATGCTTATATGCTCGACATCGATCCTGGATTTCGTATTGCTAATGAAGCAGAGGTAGCTTTATTAAGAGATGATATAGTGGCGGATGTTCTAGAAGGAGCCTATGATTCTGAAGAAGAGACACAGGTACAAGCTATTTATCGACTTGTGGATAGCTTTACGTCGGATCGAGATGATCAAGCGATTGAAACGCTGATTAGTAAGCTTTACGATACTTCTCGTGTACACGCAGAGCCTCAAAGATGGCTAAGGAGTTTACCAAAAGCTTATGAATTAGCAGAGGAAGTGACGATTGATGATTTAGAGCTATCTCACTATGTTAAATTGACTGTTCGACATAGTTTGGAGGAAGCCTTCGTCCTAATTTCAGAAATGCGAGCAATCACCCTCCAACCCGATGGACCTGCCCCCTATGCTGAAACGGCAGAAATTGATTTTGCTATGATTCAGGAAGGGATTCGAATAAGTCAGGAAGGTACATGGCAGGAACTCTTTGATTATTTTGCGACCGTTAAATGGTCTACATTAAAACGAGTATCCAAGGATGCTTTAGTAGACGTGGAGCTACAGGAGCTTGCAAAGAAAAAGCGAGAAGCAGCGAAAAAAATTATGAATAAAATGAAAGAAACCTATTTTATTCGCACCCCCGCACGATTGCTAGAAGAAATACGCTTAATGGCGCCAATTATTGGCACATTAGTGGAATTGACGACGATTTTTAGTGAGCAATTCCGACTTGCCAAATTAGAGCGGGGTATTATTGATTTTTCAGATTTAGAACATTATGCACTGCAAATTTTAACAGTCGAGATCGATGGAGAGCTACAGCCATCTCCCGTAGCACTTGATTTGAAAAAACGTTTTAAAGAAGTACTTGTGGATGAATACCAGGATACAAATATGCTACAGGAAACGATCTTACAACTTGTCAAGTCAGGGGAAGAACAGGATGGTAATCTGTTTATGGTGGGAGACGTCAAACAAAGTATTTATCGTTTCCGCTTAGCTGAACCTAAGCTCTTTATGAGGAAGTATAGTGAGTTCTTGGAAACGCCTGAGGTAACGGGCATGCGTATTGATTTAAATGCTAACTTTCGTAGTCGTAAAGAGGTATTGAACGCGACGAACTATATTTTTGCACAAATTATGGGTGAGCGTGTTGGCGAAATTCTTTATGATGACAATGCGTCATTAAAGCCCGCAGCGCCCTATGATGAAAAAGAAGTACCTGTTGAGCTTGTCGTAATGCACCCTCCACAGGATGAGGAAGTGGTAGACGAGCAAGAGGATAAGACGGAAGAAGCGACTGAGCTAGAGGAATTAAAAAAGTCACAATATGAAGCACGTTTTATTATTGATCGTATTCGACAAATGATGGAAGATGGAACAACTGTTTATGATACGAAATCACTGACAGAAAGGCCGTTGAAGTATAGTGATATTGTTATTTTAATGCGTTCTATGACATGGTCGACAGATTTAGTGGAGGAATTTAAGCTAGCAGGTATTCCACTCTATGCAGAGTCGTCCAAAGGCTATTTTGATGCACTGGAAGTCATGATTATGTTAAATGTCCTAAAGGTAGTAGATAACCCTTATCAGGACATCCCGTTAGCTTCCGTACTGCGTGCACCGTTTGTTGGCTTAACAGAAAATGAATTAGCTAAAATCCGCTTAGCTGATTCAAAGGTACCTTTCTATGATGCGCTACGACAATTTATCCGAAGTGAAGGACAAGAGATACAGACAACTACGTTTGAAAAACTTCAACGCTTTATGCTAGCTTTTGAAAATTGGCGAGATTTAGCACGTCGTGGGTCACTATCAGATTTAATTTGGAAAATTTATTTAGATACACATTATTATGAAATGGTTGGCGCAATGCCTAACGGTAAGCAGCGTCAGGCCAATTTACGAATTTTACATGATCGTGCATTAATGTATGAGCAAACAGCCTTTCGAGGTCTTTTCCGCTTTTTACGCTTTATTGATCGGATGCGTACACGTGGGGATGATTTAGGTACGGCTAAATCAATTGGTGAAAAGGACGATGTAGTACGCCTTGTGACCATTCACTCCTCCAAAGGATTAGAATATCCTGTAGTCTTTGTGGCAGGGATGGGACGTCCGTTTAATAAAATGGATTTTCATAATCCTTATTTATTCGACCAAGATTTTGGACTAGCTGTAAAGGCCATTGACCCAGAAAATCGCATTACTTATACTTCATTACCGTTTTTGGCGCTGAAAGAGAAGAAAGAGCTGGAAATGCGTGCAGAGGAAATGCGTGTCTTATATGTTGCCATGACACGCGCGAAGGAGCGTCTAATTTTAGTGGGTTCCGTGAAAAATTGGGAGAAAACGCGAGACAACTGGCAGGATGCGCAAAATATATCAAGTGATGCCCCACTTCAAGAATATTTGCGGGCAAGAGCTAATAGCTATCTAGACTGGGTTGGTCCAGCCGTGGCAAGGCATGGTGACTTTGCCTCTCAAGCTACCACTTCATATAAGGAATTGGACAGCCCATCCCATTGGTGGATACAGCCGGTTGATACGAGACATTATTCGTATGATATACAGCCATTTGATGATGACATACAACAACTCCTTACAACACAAGAGGACGAGGCGCTTTTATCCGAAATAACGACACGCTTTCAAGCGCAGTATACGTATCAAAAGTCAACAAGAAAACGTTCTAAAACATCGGTTAGTGAAATTAAACGTATAGAAAACTTACAGCGTCAGGAGGAGCCAGAATATTATTTTGCACCTCCAGCTAAGCAGACGTCAGCTTCTATTGCACCACGACCAACATTTTTACAGGATCAACAGCTAACAGGTGCCGAAATAGGAACGGCTGTCCATACAGTGATGCAGCATATTCCACAGTTTGGCTTTGATGATATTGGAGCTGTAAAAGGCTTTGTAGCAGATTTAGTAGCAAAACAGCTACTGACAGAGGCAGAAGGAAAAGTGGTCCCTATAGCGAAAGTTTTTCATTTCTTTCATACCGAAATTGGGCAACGCTTTAAGCAAGCAAGACAGATTCGTAGAGAAATGCCATTTACTATTAGCAGAGTAGATGAAGATGGGGATGCTCAAATCGTCCAAGGGATTATCGACTGTTTGTTTGAGGATGAATATGGCAACTGGGTCTTGCTAGATTATAAGACAGACCGTATTTTGCCTCATTTTGCAAAGGAGCCCGCTCTGACAAAAGAAATAATGGGGCGTTATGCTGTTCAGCTTCGTGTTTATAGTGAGGCTATTGAGTCCATTTTACAAATTAAAGTAAGCGATAAAGTGCTGTATTTATTCGATAATGAACAAACTGTACAGGCATAAGTTTTTGTTATGGAAAAGCGGAGGATACAATTTTTTGCTTGCTCTGCTTCAACCATAGCTGCTATTTAAGAGGAGGCTATTTTGTGGAGTTCAAACCGACAATGTTGCAGGATCGACTAGCAACATTAGATATTTTACGAGGTATTAGTTTAGTAGGCATTTTGCTCGTAAATATGTATACCTTTTATTTGCCAATGCCACATATTGATTTAGCATCTTGGTTTACAACACCATCCGATATCGTATGGCAAAAAAATTTAGATATTTATGTACAAAGTAGCTTTTACCCACTGTTTGCGATGCTATTTGGATATGGGCTTGCCATGCAGTGGCAAAAAGCACAAAGTCGTGAGCAAAATTTCTATACGCTAGGATTACGTAGACTTTCTGTATTATTTGCCTTTGGTTTCATACATGCCGTGCTAATATGGTGGGGCGATATTTTAATGATGTACGCCTTTTGTGGGATATTTTTAGTGCTTTTACTACGTTTAAGCCCTATTTGGTTAGTGGTTAGTGCAGTTATGATTAACGGTTTGATGCAAGTTTTTATGTTATTTGTCATTGGGATTATGCAATTTAATACGAAGGTGGATGACTATTTAGATATTGTATCTGTAGAGAAGGCGATTACAGCTTACGGTACAGGAAACTGGCTAGATGCTTTTATGCAACGCTTAACAGACTTATCGACACAAGCAGGTATAGGAATGTGGTTTGCGGCATTGTTTACTATTTTACCGTATATGTTAATAGGGGCAGCTGCATCAAAATGGCGACTAGTAGAGCGAGCGAAAGAATTAAAATGGCTATGGCTAGCACTTGCGATTACTGGGGTGATTATAGGTATAACGATCAAAAGTTTACCCATCATGTTTACACGGACGTATTTATTTGATTATTTAAAGGTATACATAGGTGGTCCTATCCTTTCAGTGGGTTATGCCGCGGTCATAGTGCTACTTTGCCTGTTACCAATTGTACCCAAGCTACTTAGTCCTTTTGGTAAAATCGGACGGATGTCGTTAACGATGTATATTATGCACTCCATTATCGGCACGTGTTTATTCTATCAATTTGGCTTTGGCTGGTATGGGAAGATAAGTGTAGAAACAGGCGTACTCATTGCCATTGGAATAATTGTTGTGCAAATGATCATCGCCGAAATTTGGTTAACAAAATGGAAGCAAGGTCCTTTAGAGGCTTTATGGCGTAAATTAACGTATAAGGAAAAAGTAGAAATGTGATAATATATTCCGCTTCACATGCATAATCTATGAAGATATAACAACTTATAAAATTATTGTCGCAAAAGTGAGGCAATTTCTATCATATTGTTGTATCATGTAGAAAAAAGAAGGAGCTCTTTCAATCATGAAAATTTTATCATTCAAATTAGGTGGACATGTAAGCTTTGGACCAAAAGTAAAAAAAGAAGAAGCGGTATGGGATGTACTCGCTATTCAAAATGAACTTCAAGTTCTCCCTTCTTTTTCAAGTTCTATTGTAGATGGTATTGCACTAGGCTTTGATTTCGTTGAACAGATTCGTAAATTAGTAGAAGCAGCTGAAAAATCAGATCGTGCTAATAGTTTTAAACGTGAATTTACAGAAATCGAGTGGCTTTCACCCATTCCACGTACACCCAAAAATATTATGTGTATAGGTAAAAATTATAATGAACATGCCAAAGAAATGGGTGCAGAAGCAGCACCAACGGAATTAATGGTATTTACAAAATCGCCAACGGCTATTGCGGCAGATGGACAAACACTTTCCATTCACGCGGACCTTTCATCGAAAATGGATTATGAAGGGGAGCTTGCGATTGTCATTGGAAAACGTGGTAAAAACATTCCGAAAAACTTAGCATATGATTATGTATTTGGTTATACAATTGCCAATGATATAACAGCTCGTGATTTACAAGAGAAGCATAAACAATTCTTCTTAGGTAAAAGCTTGGAGGGCACTTGTCCGCTTGGACCATATCTTGTGACAAAGGATGAAATTCCCAATCCTCAGGACTTAACAGTAGTCACAAAGGTAAACGATGAAGTGCGCCAAAATGGCTCGACGAAGGACATGATGTTCTCAGTTGAAACTTTAGTATCTATCCTATCTCAGCATGTAACACTTGAGCCAGGGGATGTTATTTTAACAGGTACACCAGCTGGAGTTGGAAAAGGCATGAACCCGCCACAATTCTTAAAGGCTGGAGATACGGTAAAAGTATCTATTCAAGGCATCGGTACTTTAGTCAACCATTTTGAATAATAATAGGGAATCCGCGTGAGTCTTTACTCCGCGGATTTTTTTAATACTTACCGTGTAAGTTGTTTTTTAGGGAGTTTCTAAGTCACAAATGGTGTAAATTATGTGAACACTATTGTAATGTTTGAAACCCTTTCCATCGCATGGTAGGATAGAGTTTGATAGAAAAATGAATGAGGTGGGACAAACATGGGTTTTTTAACTAGCCAAACGCATTTGCATATTACTACTTGGGTAGTAGCTATTGTTATCTTTTTAATCGCTGCGCTAATGGGCAAGCAATCAAAAGGCTTACATATGACATTGCGTCTATTTTATGTACTAATTATCATTACAGGTGGGGCATTATTCATTGAAGGCATGAATTACAACATGGGCATGCTTTACGGCTTTAAATTCATAGGCGGTATTCTAGTAATTGGTATGATGGAAATGGTTTTAGTACGCCAAAAGAAAAATAAACCAACTGGCATGTTTTGGATTTTATTTGCAGTATTCTTATTGATTACATTGTTCCTAGGCTTCAAGCTACCAATGGGTCAAAACTTCTTAGCATAATATTTGGTGAAAGTCGTGAAGTATTTGCTTCGCGGCTTTTATTTTATTAAAAACAGCGATCATACTGAAATGGAAGGGAACGGACACCTTTTTGCCGTAATTCCTTCCGCATTTTCGTAAAATCTTTTGAAAAGATAGCGACGTGACAGTGATATTTGGTAAAATGACGATGGATTGGTTTGAAAGAGAGGGAATAACAGTGAAATTCAAGAAGTGGATAAGTGCGACAGCTGCATCACTTTTACTAGCTACTACATTCGTAAGTACTACACCTGTAGCGCATGCGGATGAAAAAGCGACAACATCGATTGCAGAAGAGAGCATCTATGATTTACTCGTTGACCGTTTCTTTAATGGCTCGGGCACAAACGATTTTGATACAAATACGCAAGACCCTTCGAAATTTGCAGGAGGGGATTTTACAGGTTTACAAGATAAATTAAAATTTATCGATGAAATGGGCTATTCGATTGTTTCCATTGGACCTATTTATTCTACAGAGAAATATGATGGATCCATGCTAACAAGCTATTCTACGATTGAACGCCATTTTGGAACTGCAGAAGAATTCCAAAGTGTTGTAGAGGCTTATAAAGCTAAAAATATGTCTATAATGGTGGATTTTCCACTCAATGATGTAAGTCCTAAACATGAATGGGCAAAGGATGCTGCGAAAGCAGACTGGATTGCTTCTACGAATAATGGACAAGTTCAATGGGATTTAACGAATACAGATGTGCAAGAAGCACTTATTCAATCTGCAATCGATTTTGTTTCTACATATGATATTGGTGGAATTCGATTAACTCATATTTCAGATGCTGATACGGATTTTATTAATAAAATGATAGCGGCATTAAAAGAGTCAAAAGCATCTCTTTATGTCATAACAAATGAAGCGAGCGAGGCTGATTTTGATGCAACCTTCTCACCAGCGACAGCAGAAATTTATCGCAATATCTTTAAGAATGTTGATATGGACTCATCTAAATTGACAGAACCGTTTTCAGGCGAAAAGCCGACGCAAATTATGGTGGATTCTTTAGAAACACACCGTTTTACATTCGATTCTGCGAATGAAAACATGTTCCCACCTACACGTTTAAAAATGGCTATGGGTGCTTTATTTATGATGCCAGGAACTCCAGTTGTCCAATATGGTACAGAAATTGCGATGAACGGGGAAGCTAAACCTGATACACATCAACTTTATAACTTTAAAACAGATGAAGAATTAATTGACTATATTAAAAATGTTCAATCCTTACGAAATCAGTCTGCTACTTTACGTAATGGTGATTTTAACATCATTACTAATGAGAATGGTTTACTTGTCTTTACACGTACTTCGGATGAAGAGCAATGGGTAATTATGGTCAATAATACGAGCAAAACCCAGCGAGTGGACTTAACACCTGAACAACTGGGTGAAGGGAAAATGCTAAACGGGATTTTACATGAGGAAAAAGTTCGTATAAATGAAAAGCAAGTGTATCCAGTCATTTTAGACAGAGAAATGGTAGAGATTTATCAGGTTCGCAATGATGAGGGGCTAAACGTGCCGTATATGGTTGCCCTTGGTTTAGTTTGGGTCATCTTTATTGGCTTTGTTGTAATCATCATTAAACGAGGAAAAGTTCGTCGTCAAGAACAAGACGCTTCTTAATATCTACACAAAAAATAGCATGCTAGGAATCATCCTAACATGCTATTTTTGTTTTCATTTACGGATGCTCCAATAGCTCGGCAATTCCAAGTTATCATAGTTTAGCCTTCATAGCTTTTATTCGTGAAGAAAATCGCGATAGTACCCGGCCCCACATGTGAACCGATGGCTGAGCCAATCATCGTAATTTGAACAGCCTGTGGAGAAAAACGCTCCTGAATGGATGCTTTTGCTTCATTAGCAAAAGCCATATCATCACTATGACTAATACCAACAATTTTATTCGTAAAGTTACCTCCACGCTCCTGCATTAAATCCAGCATACGATTAAGTGCTTTTTTACGACCACGTGATTTTTCTATCGGTACAAGTTTGCCATCTTCTACATTTAAAATAGGTTTAATGCTTAGAAGGCCACCTAAAAAGGCACTCGCTTTTGAGACACGGCCACCTTTAGCGAGGTAGTCCAAATCTTCAACTGTAAATAAATGCTCTATTTGAGGAGCGAAAGCGCTAATTCTAGACGCTACATCTTCAAATGGGGTACCTAAATTTCTAAGCCGAACAGCCTCTTCCACAACAAGACCATGTCCTAGTGATGCACATTTAGAGTCGATAATGACTAACTTCAATGAAGGATATTGTTCTAATACTTGATTACGAATCATTTGAGCAGTACTATATGTGCCGGATAATTCTGATGAAAAGGCAATATAGATACCTTCTTCTTCATTTTTAGCTAAATCTTCAAAGTGCTTCAAAAAAAGCTCTGGCGATACTTGAGATGTTTTGGGTTGGGCACCTTGACGGATTCCATCATAAACCTCTTTGGAATCAATGGAAATGACATCTTCATATTCTTTGTTGTTCAATTGCACTCGTAAAGGGAGTAGCACGACATCATTTTCTTCATAGTAAGACTTTGGTAGATCACATCCACTATCCGTAAAAATCTTCATTCTCTTGTCCCCCTAATTTCAACTTACTTTTTAAAGCCTTTTTAGCTTTATTCAGCCGGTACTCACTTAAATCAACCGGAAGGGGTACCACTGAATAAAGTTAAACTGGTAAAAATGGTATGGTAACTTGAACTTACTACGTAACTATGATAATTTCAAGCGTTCGATGAGTATTTTTGCAATCCCATCATCATTATTTGTAGTAGTTATTTCATTGGCAATATTTTTAAGGCTTGATATACCATTCCCCATCGCTACGCCAAGTCCAGCATATTCGATCATCTCTAAATCATTGTCTTCATCACCAAAAGCAATAATACGTTCACGTGGAATACTTAAATCCTTTGCTACGTGTGCAATGCCTACTGCTTTATTTAAGCCACGTCGAACAATCTCTATAATATGAAGAGGTGCACCCCAACGACGATGTTCAATCACTTCAGCGTGCACTGCCTGTAAGTGGTCGCGAATAATGACAGAATTGGCTTCATTTGCCTGTATCAGTAAACTTGTAGGATTATCTAAGAGATGTGTATATAAATCCCCAAGTGTAATTTTCGGATTACCCATATTAAAAATATTTAAGATGCGTTCATCCTCTGTGTGTACATAGATATCATCCTTCACCTCAGCAATGATATTTTCATACTCGTAACTATTAATGGAATTAACGACATCATGGACAACACTTAAATCAATGGGAGTGTGCATATGCTGCCAAGAGACATTTTTAGGGTGATGCACATAGGCTCCATTAAAATTGACTATTGGTGTTGTAAGCCCAAGCTCATGATAATAAATATCACTGGCACGGTATGGACGGCCAGTTGCAATCATTACTTGATGTCCTTGTTCCTTAGCCTGCAATAATGATTTTTTTGTTTTTGCGGAAATTTGTTGTTGGTCTGTTAATAAAGTACCATCTAAATCCAATACGATTAAATGCGGTTTCATAGCTTGTTGCCCCTTTCCTATAGTTTGAATAGTATCTCTTTGTCTTTCATTCGTCAAAATTTTGTCACAGTGAAAAAAGTTTGCTAACATAAAGATGAGACAAGAGTTGGGAGTGACAAGAATGTTTGTAGAAAAAGAAATGTGGGGAAATATTCCTTTATTACATATACATACAGACAATATGAATGAAGATACCCCGGTAGTGATCTTTTTACATGGCTTTATGAGTGCAAAAGAACATAACTTACACTATGCATATCAGTTGGTGCATAAAGGGGTGCGTGTCCTATTACCAGATGCAAAATTTCATGGTGACCGTAGCGAATGCCTCACAGAGATGCAAATGAACTTGAATTTTTGGGACATTGTTATAAATTCTATTCATGAAGTGGAACAATTATATAATGAATTAAAGAATAAAAATTTATTAGCTCATCATAAAATTGGCATAGCAGGTACGTCCATGGGTGGTATTGTGACATCAGGCTGTCTTAAGCTTTATGATTGGATTCAATCGGCTGCAATATGTATGGGTGCGCCTGGTTTTATAAAATTGGGTGAATACCAATTGCAGCAATTTATAAAAAATGGTGTTAATTGGCCCATGACAGAGGATGATGTGCAAAAGATTAATGAGGTCCTCGCAACCTATGATGTCAGTCTAACTCCTGAAAAATTTGCGGGACGCCCGGTTTTCTTTTGGCACGGTGAATTAGATAAAACTGTACCTTTCCATGAAACCTATAAATTTTATGAAACATTACGGGAATACTATCAAGCAACCCCTGAAAATTTAACATTCATGGTGAATAAAAAGGCTGGACATGCTGTACCACGTGACGGAATGGTAGCAGCAACAGATTGGCTTGCAGAGCATTTGGCATAATATGATGCATCTGCTATGATAAGGTTAACACTATGATGGAAGGAGAAATGAGAATGGATCAAGATATGAAAGATAGCATGTTAGGTGCATTAGAAAACGTAATTGACCCTGAGCTTGGAATTGATATCGTCAACTTAGGTTTAGTATATGATGTAGAATTAGATGATGAAGGTGTAGCGACGGTTACAATGACGCTAACATCGATGGGGTGTCCACTTGGCCCAGTAATTGTGGATCAAGTGAATACAGCATTAAATGAACTTCCAGAAGTGAAAAGTACAAATGTAAACATTGTATGGAATCCACCTTGGTCAAAAGATAAAATGTCACGCTATGCAAAAATGGCATTGGGTGTACGCTAATAGTGGCTATTAAAAATCCCTGCTTATAAAAAATAAGCAGGGATTTAGCATGTAACGAATTAATCGATACGGCATACTTGTAATGGACAATTTTCGCAGGCAATCTCATTTTTTAAAAATTGTAAATCATGAATAGTAATAAAGCCTTTGTCAAAAGTCAAAATGTCATGTTTTTTTAAATCATTCAACATACGATTAATCATTTCACGACTAGTCGCACACAAATTGGCAATTTCCGTATTTGTTAGTTGAAACTCAATAAAAATGGAACCATCCTCTAAAGGTTTACCATACGTGTTAGATAGACGAATGAGTGTTGAAAACAAGGCACCCTTTTTCCCATTTAACACTAAATCACGCAAACGACTCTGATGCTTTAAATTTTCTGTCTGTAGCCACTTCATGTATTCCACCATGATTGTAGGCTGTTCTTCCAGTAAATGTTCTAATGACTTTCGACTTAAAACATATAGCGTAGCAGGTTCTAAAACTTTTGCAGTCATGGAGTTATAGACAAGGTTACAAAATAATGAACCCTCTCCAATGATACTATCAGGACCACATATACGAATCGTCAATTCCTTGCCAGCCTCAGTTTCTTGACTAATCGATATAACACCTGACTTAATATAGTATATTTCCTTTGACCGTTCACCTTCTAGAAAAATTTTATTCCCTTTATTTACTTTGATAAAAACACCATGCTTTTGAAAAAGGTCCATAATTTTTTCAAACATATTATCCATTGAAACCATATCTCCAACACATCGCTTTCTTTTTGTAATAAATGGCGATTATTACAAAAGGACAGTGGATTTTTCGATACTAAAACATAGAAACATACTATTATTATAACGTAAATTTTCATGAATAAGTGTAAAAATTTAGTGCTATTTCTTTGCGAAGAACTGTCGAGTGATGTAAAATAAAGTTAGTCAAAGAAGGTCAAACTTTTAAAAAGAACCAGAATGGGTATAAAAATTATGCGAAATATTAAAGTAAAGGAGTGCTAGTTATGCAATTTCAACAAACAGATAATCAAAAGCCATTAGAGCAATTCGGCCGTAATTTAATAGAAGAAGTTAAAAATGGCAAAATGGATCCTGTCATTGGGCGCGATGAGGAAATTCGAAATGTCATTCGCATTTTAACGCGTAAAACAAAAAATAATCCTGTATTAATTGGTGAGCCAGGAGTTGGTAAAACAGCGATTGTAGAAGGTTTAGCTCAACGTATTGTGAAGGGTGATGTACCAGAGGGCTTGAAAGAGTGCGTGCTATACGAGCTGGATATGAGTGCCTTAATTGCAGGTGCAAGCTACCGTGGCCAATTTGAAGAGCGTTTAAAAGGCGTGTTAAAAGAAGTGAAAGATTCAGAAGGTCAAATCATTTTATTTATTGATGAAATTCATACAATTGTAGGCGCAGGCAAAACGGATGGCGCTATGGATGCAGGAAATATGTTAAAGCCCATGCTAGCTCGTGGTGAATTACATTGTATCGGTGCTACTACATTAGATGAATATCGTATGTATATTGAAAAAGATCCTGCTTTAGAACGCCGGTTCCAGCAAGTTCTTGTACGTGAGCCTTCTATTGAGGATACTGTGTCTATTTTAAGAGGCTTAAAAGAACGCTTTGAATTACATCATGCAGTACGTATTCATGACCGCGCGATTGTGGCCGCAGCTGAACTCTCCAATCGTTATATTACAGAGCGATTTTTACCAGATAAGGCGATTGATTTAATTGACGAGGCATGTGCAATGATTCGAACAGAAATTGATTCAATGCCACAGGAACTTGATGCCGTGACTCGTCGTATTATGCAGCTAGAAATTGAAGAACAAGCGTTGCGTAAGGAAAAGGACGAAGCAAGTAAAAAGCGTCTGGAGCAATTACGAGAGGAATTGGCAAAATTAAAAGAGTCCTCTGAAGGAATGCGGCAACAATGGGAGGCAGAGAAGGAAAAGCTACATGATATTCAGAAAAAACGGGAGACATTAGATAAGTACCGTCGTGATTTAGATGAAGCGGAAAGTAAGTATGATTTAAATAAAGCCGCAGAATTACGTCATGGTAAAATTCCAACACTTGAAAAAGACATTCAAGTGCTCGAAAAAGAATTAGAAAGCGGCGCAGAGTCCCGTATTTTACGTGAAGAAGTGACAGCTGAAGAAATCGCAGCAATTGTTTCTCGCTGGACAGGTATTCCTGTGACAAAATTAGTGGAAGGCGAGCGAGAAAAACTATTACGTTTAAAAGATACATTACATGAACGCGTAGTTGGCCAAGATACAGCTGTTCAATTAGTAACAGAGGCTGTATGGCGTGCTCGTGCAGGCATTAAAGATCCGCATCGTCCAATTGGTAGCTTTTTATTCTTAGGTCCGACAGGTGTTGGTAAAACAGAGCTTGCTAAGGCACTAGCTGCTCAATTATTTGATTCAGAGGATCATTTTATTCGAATTGATATGAGCGAATATATGGAGAAGCATAGTGTGTCTCGCTTAGTTGGTGCTCCTCCAGGGTACATTGGCTATGAGGAAGGCGGTCAATTAACGGAAGCTGTCCGTCGTAACCCTTATTCTGTAGTGTTATTAGATGAAATTGAAAAAGCACATCCAGATGTGGCTAATATTTTATTGCAAATTTTAGATGACGGTCGAATTACAGATAGTCAAGGACGTATGGTCAATTTTACAAATACCGTAGTGATTTTAACATCGAATATCGGCTCTAGTTATTTAATGGAGGCAAAAGATGACGATCCAACCGTTGAAGACTTGGTTATGACTGCTCTCAGACAGCATTTCAAACCAGAGTTATTAAACCGTATGGATGATATTATTTTTTTCCATGCCCTATCAAATAAACACTTTACAGCGATTGCTTGGAAGTATGTAGAGCAGTTAATTAACCGTGTGGCTGAACAGGAAATTACATTAGCTGTCGACCATGAAGTTATTGATTGGGTTGTCCTACAAGGAGCAGATGCTCAATTCGGGGCAAGACCACTAAAACGCTTCGTACAACGACATATCGAAACGGCTGTGGCTAAGGAACTGCTACGAGGCGAGGTATTGCCTGGAGAAACATTGCATGTAAAAATGCGTGATGGCCATTGTATAGTGGAAAAATAACAGAAAAAACCTGTTTCGCATAATGCGGAACAGGTTTTTTCTAGCTGAATTAATGATGGTCTGCAGCCTCTGGTGTAGGATCGTTTGGAATGATTGCTCCAATAATAAAAATTAAGATGGAGAATACAACTGAAACGATTGCCCCTGTCTTAAAATCAAATGGTGCACCAAGTACAGAGCTGACTACATAGTTTAACATTGAAACTAGTAGGAATGACCATACGAACGTTACGATATATTGCATTAATTTCACCTCAACCGAACTTTTTTCATCATAAGTTTTTACTCATATTCATTATCATATCATAACATAAATCGAAAAAAAATGAATCTTTTATGTGAAACATGGCGAATTTGTCACAACAAATACAAGGTTTTGCATTTTATAATTCTCATGTATTTTTTGCGGCATTCATTTTGCCAAAGTATGCAAACCTGAAAAAGGGAATTTGGCAACTCTATAGACTTCACACTATACGGAGTATAAGCCTAAGCTTACTTTCAATAACAAAGAAACGACTCGTTCCATACACAATAATTTTAAATCATCTTGCGTCATTCCTTTACTATGCGTTATAATTATGACCAGTTACTAATAATTGATAGTAAGAAAGCTGAGGGGTTGCTATATGAACGCTGGTATTTTAGGAATAGGCAAATACGTTCCTGAGAAAGTCGTGACAAATTTTGATTTAGAAAAAATAATGGATACTTCGGATGAGTGGATTCGTACGCGAACAGGCATTGAAGAACGTCATTTTGCGGCAGATGATCAGGAAACTTCAGATTTAGCAGTAGCCGCTGCTAAAGAAGCTATTGCAAAAGCGGGTATTACGCCTGAGGAGATTGGGTTAATACTTGTAGCAACTGTCACACAGGATCAAACTTTCCCAAGTGTAGCATGTATGGTTCAGGAACAACTCGGAGCAGTAAATGCTGCGGCGATGGATCAAGCAGCCGCATGTGCAGGATTTATATATAGTTTAGTGACAGCTAAACATTTTGTAGAGGCAAACACTTATAAATATGTCTTAGTAGTAGGTGTTGAAAAGCTGTCAAAAGTCATTGATTGGAATGATCGTAATACAGCAGTATTATTCGGTGATGGCGCGAGCGCAGCAGTTGTAGGGCCAGTATCTGAAGGCAGAGGTATTTTATCATTTGAGCTTGGTGCAGATGGCACAGGCGGTAAAAATCTTTATTTAACAAAACAAGACACGATTGCCATGAATGGTCGTGAAGTATTTAAATTTGCTGTACGTCAAATGGGTGAATCGGCTGTAAGTGTGTTAGATAAAGCAGGATTAACAAAAGAAGACGTAGATTTTTTAGTGCCGCATCAGGCAAATATACGTATTATGGAATCTGCTCGTGAGCGATTAGAGCTACCACCAGAAAAAATGTCAAAAACGATTCATAAATATGGGAATACTTCTGCAGCATCGATTGGTATTTCCTTGGTAGATGAGCTTGAAGCAGGTAAAATTAAAGAGGATGATTTATTAGTCCTTGTTGGTTTTGGTGGCGGCTTAACATGGGGTGCCGTAGCCATGAGATGGGGAAAATAAATAGGAAAAATGCTTGAGGGGAGTATGACAATGAGTAAAAGACGAGTAGTAATTACAGGAATTGGCGCAGTTACACCACTAGGAAATAGCATCGAAGAAACATGGACGAACATTAAAGCTGGTAAATCTGGCATTGGTGAGCTAACACGTTTAAATAAAGAGCTTTTTGCAGCCAAAATTGCAGCAGAAGTGAAAGATTTTGATATTGAAAAATATATTGATCGTAAAGAAGCTCGAAAGATGGACCGCTTTACACATTATGCATTAGCTGCTTCAATCATGGCTATGGAAGATGCACAGCTAACAATTGATGAGGAGTTAGCTCCACGTGCGGGTGTTTGGATTGGTTCGGGTATTGGTGGAATGGAAACCTATGAGCAACAGTTTTTAACATTCCAAGAGCGCGGGGCAAGACGAGTTAGCCCATTCTTCATTCCAATGATGATTCCTGATATGGCTTCAGGTCAAGTGTCGATTCATTTTGGTGCAAAGGGAATTAACTCTTGCTCAGTAACAGCATGTGCTTCTGGAACAAACTCAATTGGAGATGCTTTTAAAGTTATTGAACGTGGGGATGCAGATGTTATGATTTCAGGTGGTGCGGAATCACCAATCGTAACGATGGCTGTCGCAGGTTTCTGTGCCAATACTGCATTATCTTTAAATCAAAATCCACAAGAAGCATGCCGTCCATTTGATAAAAATCGTGATGGATTTATTATTGGTGAAGGCGCAGGTATTGTCATCTTAGAAGAGTACGAACATGCAAAAGCTCGTGGCGCAAAAATCTATGCGGAAGTATTAGGTTATGGTGCAACAGGAGATGCTCATCATATTACTGCTCCAGCTCCAGAGGGTGAAGGTGCGGCACGTGCAATGATGCAAGCATTGACAGATGCTGGTGTAGAGGCATCTCAAGTTGATTATATTAATGCACATGGCACTAGTACGCCATATAATGACTTATTTGAAACACAAGCTGTTAAAACTGCTTTCGGTGACCATGCTTATAACCTAGCTATGAGTTCTACAAAGTCTATGACAGGACACTTATTAGGGGCAGCAGGGGGCGTAGAAGCTATTTTTACCGCTCTTGCGCTTAAAGAAGGTATATTACCACCAACAATTAATTTAACAGATCCAGATCCTGATTGTGATTTAGATTATGTTCCAAATGAAGCGAGAGAAGCAAACATTCAATATGCAATGAGTAATTCTCTTGGTTTTGGTGGGCACAATGCAAGTCTTCTATTTAAAAAATATGAAGCATAAATAGTACATCTAAACTCAAAAAACGTCAGCCAAATTTAAACGGCTGACGTCTTTTTTTATAGTTTTGTGAATAAATGATAAGTAAGAAGAAATAGAAAGGATGCCGTTACATTGTTCCGTCTCTTTTTATTTTTAGTAAGCTATGGTCTCATGATCCTCTCATTAGGGAATCTTATATTGTATTTAAATTACCGTACGCTAGGGTATTCTTGGAAAGTTGTGTTCAAATTTATGTTTCAAACAACGGAATTTTATATGGCGGTTGGTGCTTGTATCATCATATGCGCTGTCGTTCTTGATATAGGCTTTGATCGAACGTCAGATAAGCTATAAATGATTAGCGGCGTGCCCGACCGAGGCCCATTGCCTCTTCCATACGTTTTAATGTGGCACTGGCAATTGCATTTGCTTTTTCAGCACCTTCATCAAGGATGACGTCTAATTCAGAGGATTCTACTAAATGATAGAATTTTTCTTGAATTGGCGTCAGGTGATCGATTACAGCAGTAGCTACACCTTGCTTGAAGCCACCATAACCAATGCCTTCATATTTTTTAACTAGATCATCAATAGAAATACCTGAAATAGCCGATTCAATCGTCAATAAATTTGAAACACCTGGTTTATTTTCTACATCAAATGCTACAATCCCATCAGAATCAGTTACAGCTGATTTAATTTTTTTCTCAATGTCTTTTGCTGTATCTAGCAATCTGATTGTCGCCTTTGTATTGGGATCAGATTTGCTCATTTTTTTTGTTGGCTCTTGTAGAGATTTAATGCGAGCACCAGCTTTTGGTAATTGAATCTCTGGAATTGTTAAAACGTCACCATAACGTTTATTAAAGCGTTCTGCTAGATCACGTGTTAACTCGATATGTTGTTTCTGATCATCGCCTACTGGGACAATATTTGTGTTGTAAAGTAGAATGTCTGCAGCCATCAATGGTGGGTATGTTAAAAGAGCCGCAGAGACACTCTCTTTACCATGAGATTTATCTTTAAATTGTGTCATACGTTCAAGTTCACCGATAGATGCAACACACTGTAACATCCATCCTGCCTGAGCATGTGCTGGCACCTCAGATTGAATAAATAATGTAGATTTTTTAGGATCGATGCCAGTGGCAATATAAGTAGCAGCAAGCTTACGAATACTTTCTCGTAATTCCTTCGGATCTTGAGCGACTGTAATAGCGTGTTGATCGACGATGCAATAGATTGCATCTCCTTCATCTTGAAGGGCAGGGAATTGCTTGAAGGCTCCTAAGTAGTTCCCTAAAGTTACAATTCCTGTAGGCTGTACACCAGAAAAGATGGTTGTCATAAAAATTTCCTCCTCGAATTCAAATAAAAAACATCACGCGTCCTCATTAGACTTTTTCTAATGAAGGGACGAATGATGTTTGAATCCGCGGTACCACCCAGCTTGCCTTAACGGCCACTCAGCTTCGTAACGTGAAGGGACGAGCCTTGCTAGTAGTTTCCATTCATGAAACGTTCACAAAGCTAACTCGGAAGTCCATTCCATATGCCCCACGATCTGTTTTCACCAACCACAGACTCTCTAAACGTGTCATTAACATATGTACTACTCTTCGTCAGCGTTTTTCTCAATTTAACATGAAATTGATTTTATTGCATTGAATTATATTATAAAGATTTCATTGTGTAAAGTCAGACTTTTGGCGGTGTTTTTTTTAGAGAAAAAATTATATGCTTTTTTTGTTGTGTAAATTTGTTATAAAAAGAAACTTTTTTATTAAAATTAACTTGAGGTGTACACGTCGAACTGACAATTTTCTCGTTTATCTTAGGTAAATGAGAACAGCAGAGCGACTTAAAAAGATGTTTAAAATACACTTAAAGTGGGAATAGTAGTAGTAGTTCGAAATGTTGTGAAAAAAGTATATACATTAAAAAGGTATATAAAAAGACAGAAAATTTAGCAAGACGCTCATTCTTTTTTTTATTGGAACTATATTCAAAAACAGCGGAGTGCTGTATAATGGTACTGTGTATTTTACATTACATTAATTCTAATTTAACACACTGGTTTATAGATATGATTACAAAATGAAAGGATGTGTCAGAACGAATGATCGTAACTCTATTTACATCACCAAGTTGTACCTCTTGCCGTAAAGCGAAAGCATGGCTAGAGGAGCACGAAATTCCCTATACAGAACGTAATATATTTTCTGAACCACTAAGTATTAGTGAAATTAAAAAAATCTTACGTATGACGGAAGATGGCACAGATGAAATTATTTCTACACGTTCTAAAATATTCCAAAAATTAAATGTAGATGTGGAAAGTTTACCTTTACAACGTTTATATGAATTAATTCAGGAATATCCTGGTTTATTACGCCGACCAATCATTCTAGATGAAAAACGTCTACAAGTTGGCTATAACGAAGATGAAATTCGTCGTTTCTTACCTCGAAAAGTTCGAGCATATCAGTTGCAAGAAGCACAAAGAATGGTGAATTAATTTTATCTATTCTGAATAAAATAAGTAGTAGATGTTACAGATGTGAGATGCATATTGTGACATCTATTTTTTTATGTTTTACTTATGTAAAACCTTCTATATAAAGTATAATAATTAATAGGGCAAAGTCATATATTTCCGTTAAAGTATGTTAAACTTGATTTAAGTTAAATAGTTTACTACAATTTCAATAATTCAAATATCTTCTGTGAAATGGTGTATATCCTTTTCATTTTATGACAGAACAGCATACAATAGTGTTAGAGACAACTGTAAATAAAAAATTTTAATGTTTGCAGTTCCTCGTGTGGTTTTACTGGTGTGGTCAAAGGTTGAAAAACAAATGCAGTATGAAGGTTAAAAACAAAGAATAAAAGCATACTAATGAAACAAAACTGTTTTTCGACATATGACAGTGAAGGGAGATGAGGTCTAGTGGACATCGAACGTGTAAATGAAAATACACTTAAGCTCTTTATTACGTACAATGATATAGAGGATCGCGGCTATAGTCGTGAAGAAATCTGGTACAATCGAGCAAAGGGTGAACAGCTTTTTTGGGATATGATTGATGAAGTAAATACGGAGGATTATTTTGATGTAGAAGGTCCGATTTGGATTCATATCAATGCATCTGAAGTAGGCTTAGAAATCATTGTCACACGTGCACATATCTTAAAAGACGGTGAAACATTAGATGGTCATTCGAATTTTGATGAACACAAAGAGATGTTTGCACCATTCGATGAAGTTGGGGACGATCTTCTTAGCCAACTAACTCAATTTGGTGACATGGATGAATCAGAATTATTTATGGATACAGACATTTATGTATATAAATTTAAAGATATTGATGAGTTAATCCCTGTTGCAAAACGAATGACGGACGAATTAGTGGATTCCTCATTATTTAAATATGAAAATTGGTACTATTTAGTGGTTGATTTCGGTAATGCAGATGAAGAGTTAAACCGTCACGATCGAAATGCGGTCATCAAAGAATTTTTAACGCCATCTAATTTTACGATTCATCGTTTAGAGGAGTACGGCGAAAAAATTATGGAATTTAATTGCTTTGAGACAGTTCGAAAATACTTTGCTTAAGCATATGTTTACTTGATTTTTTAGACTGTAGTGAACTCGGTAAATTTATCGAGATTCACTACAGTTTTTTATACGAAAAGCTCAGTAGTGTGGCATTTCATAAATTTCAAGAAAAAACAGCTTTTAATTTGTGATAGCTAATAATTTTTACTATAGTTGGCCAAAAAGGAGCTGATTATATGCTAATTGCCTATAATAATTTACAGCAGCTTTTTCACGCATATCAATATACGAGAAAAGCATTGCAGACATATAGGCGCCAGATGACATTTTTTTGTCCTCAATGTCTAGAACCAGTTCATTTAAAAATTGGTTCCTATAATATCCCGCATTTTGCACATCATACGCAAAGTCAATGTCCGAAATTATTTGCTGAAGGTGAATCAAAACTTCATTTACAAGGTAAAATTCAATTGTTTGAATGGCTACAAAAGCTTGGATATAAAGTGAAGTTGGAGCCCTATTTAACAGAGCTTTCTCAGCGTCCAGATTTGCTTGTTGCTTTAGAAACTAACAACGTCGCACTGGAATTTCAATGTAGCCCACTATCTCATCATAAATGGCAGGAGCGGACAACAGGCTATGAAAAAAATAACTTTCAAGCCATTTGGCTCTTTTTAACGCCTCAAAGATACGAAGCAATCAATGGAATTCGAAAAATAAGTATTCCTCCATTACTACAAAAGTCATTCATGACCACTTCAACAGGCCTTCCTTATTTAATGACCTATAATGCCAAAACAGCCCATTTTGAATATTGGACGAATCTCCTTCATGTGCATGGGCATACTTTTATAGGGAAAGTCCAAAAAATCCCCTTAGATAAGCAACGCTTTCCATTTTATTTACCAACTTGCATTTCCTTAGAAGAATTTCAACAGTATTGGCAGCTATATAAACATGCTTGCCAGCAATTTGCAAATAGGCGCCTCCTACATAGTAAACAAGGCGTGCAGGATACATTTTTACGATATTGTTATGAGTTGAATTTTTCTATTTCGGCAATGCCCTCTTATATCGGAATTCCGGTAAAAGATGGGACAGCAATTTCACTATTTGCAAGTGAATGGCAAACGATGCTGTTGCATTTTAGTCAACAGTTACGTTTAGAGCCATATGAATTAAAAAAACACCATATTCAAGATTTTCTCATGCAGTCTCATTTAGAATATACCGGGCAGGCAGTAAAAGCTGTTCAACAATATAGCCTCATATTGAATGGAATAGAACAAGATCAGAAACTACAGGATATTTGTGAGATCGTGTACGCACAATTATTTGCAATTGCCGCAATATACTGAGAAAATATGAGAGTATAGGGAAAAAAGCACATATAAAGGGGGCTGGCATGCACATGGCTAGTAACAGTAATCAAATTTTGGTACGAAATGAAGTACCTGAAGAATTAACATGGCGATTAGAGGATATTTTTGCATCCGATGCACTTTGGGAAGATGAGTTCAAGGAAGTTGCAGAGCTTGCTAAAAAAGCATCTAGTTTTGCAGGTACTTTAAATAATGGAGCACAAGCATTATTAGCAGCTTTACAGTATCACGATCATATTTATGAACGTGCAATGAAGCTCTACACATATGCTCATATGCGCTATGACCAGGATACGACAAATAGTTTTTATCAAGATATGAATAGCCGTATTCAAACATTAGCAACGAGTATTTCTGCTGGTCTATCATTTTTAACGCCAGAAATTTTGGCATTAAATGAAGAGACAATCGAAAGCTATTTAGCTGAAAATCAAGACCTACAATTGTACAAGCAATCATTAAAAGAAATAACAATGGCACGTCCACATGTCTTACCAGCGGAACAGGAAGCATTACTCGCTCAAATGTCTGAGGTAACTGGCACTGCCTCTAATACATTCAGCATGTTAAATAATGCGGATTTGGAATTCCCTTACGTGAAAAATGAAGATGGGGAAGAAGTACAACTTACACATGGTAACTATATCAAGTTTTTAGAGAGCAAAGATCGCTCAGTTCGTGAAGGTGCTTTTAAAGCCATGTACGCAACATATGGCAAGTTTAAAAATACGTTCTCGTCAACGCTAACAGGGAATGTGAAAAAACATAATGTGAGTGCTCGTATTCGTCATTATGACTCTGCACGCGAGGCAGCAATGTCTAATAATTTCATTCCTGAAAATGTTTACGATCAACTAGTAGAAACGATTCATAAGCATTTACCTGCGATGCAGCGCTATATTTCTTTACGTAAGAAGCTTTTAGGTGTTGATGAATTGCATATGTGGGATTTATTTGCACCTCTTGTAAAAGAGGTGGAAATGAAGGTTACTTACGACGAAGCTAAAGATATTTTAGTGAAGGCTTTAGCGCCATTAGGTGAGGAATATCAAAACATTGTTCAAAACGGACTAGATAACCGTTGGGTAGATGTTTTAGAGAATAAAGGGAAACGAAGTGGTGCATACTCATCCGGTGCTTATGGAACAAATCCTTATATTCTAATGAATTGGCAAGATAATGTGAATAATCTCTTTACGTTGGCACATGAATTTGGTCATAGTGTTCATAGTTATTATTCAAGAAATAATCAGCCATTTGTTTATGGGGATTACTCTATTTTTGTCGCTGAGGTTGCTTCGACATGTAATGAAGAGCTATTAAATGACTATTTACTTAAAACCATTGATGACCCTCAACAAAAAATCTACTTGCTAAATCATTGGTTAGACGGTTTCAGAAGTACAGTTTTCAGACAAACAATGTTTGCTGAATTCGAACACCTAATTCATCAAATGGATAAGAATGGTGAATCCTTGACAGCCGATCGATTGACTGAAGTGTATTATGAACTTAATAAAAAATACTTCGGTGATGATATGGTTGTGGATGAGGAAATTGGTTTAGAGTGGGCACGTATTCCGCACTTCTATTATAATTACTATGTTTATCAATATGCGACAGGTAAATCGGCAGCTACAGCATTGAGTAAACAGATTTTAGAGGAGGGTGAACCGGCTGTAGAACGTTATATTAATAACTTCTTAAAAGCAGGTTGCTCGGATTTCCCAATTGAAGTATTAAAGGCAGCGGGTGTTGATATGAACGTCGCGAAACCAATAGAGGATGCTTGTAAAGTATTTGAAGAGCGTTTAATTGAATTAGAAAAATTATTGTTGAATAACTAATTTGTTGGGCTATAGGATTATTCCTATAGCCTGTTTTTTTTATAGACAGCTTTAATTGAATGGAAAGAATAATGACTTTTTTTGATTTATAAATACTTTAAAAGAGTGCATCTTGGAAAAATACTGTTTGAAATCGCTTTCTATTTGACAAATTTGTGAATCTAGTATTGGATTCATTGCTAATTATATTATTCCATGATAGAGTAATTCTTGTGAAATAAATCACAAAACAAACATACACCCCTTTGTTTGAACGTGAACATTTCTCCCATCCCCTTTGTGAAAAAGAAGCGTCTCTATCGGTCGAGGATAGAGGCGTTTCTTTGTTTTTATGTAATAAAATAAGGACTCAACTAATGATCATTAGCTAAGTCCTTAACGTGTATTATTTAAGACGCCATAATGTAGCGTGAGTTGTCTGGATTCGTTCAATCTTTTGTTGCAGCATACGTTTCTTTAGTTCACGTTCGGCTGCTTGTTCTGTTAATGAATAGATAAATGCTATTTCATTTGTAGAAAGTGTATGGAATTTTGAAAATAAGTCCTCTATTGATGGTAAAGGCTGACGTACAAGCTGCTCATTGAGCATTTCTTCTAAAATATGTTCATAAACTTCATAGGCATAGCTACCACTAACCTTTAGTCCCTCATCTTCTATACATTCATTGAAAAATACGATACTTGGGACTTCGTCAACTTCCATTTCACGTTTAATGTATAAATCACATTGGAAAGCTCGTGCTGCTTCCTTTGAGCCGAAGTCAACGGTAAATTCATTCATATCTAGTTGAATATCCTCTGCGATCTTTAAAAGAGTAGCATAGGAGTTTACATCTTGATGGCTTAGTAATACATATTCTTGTAATTTCGATAAATATCGTGCACCTGCGCGTTTGCCCTGTAATTCGGCCGCTTTAATAGCGATAGAAGGTAATACAGGATGATTAATATCTAGCTCTATGCCTGATATACAACCCTTTACACGCTTGCTTAAGCAGTTTAAAGAAGTAAGCTCAGTGCTTAGAACAAAACGCCAAGTGAAGTAATGGTTGTATTCAAGCTGTAATTTACGAAGTACAGCTTGCATACTAAAAGCTTCAGGACAAAGTGGATCTACGAAAATATACAATTCAATAGGCTTATTGGCAGTAGAAATCGTTGGCGTTGGTTCTTGTAGCATTTGAATATTATTCACGTAACAATTCCCCCTCATCGTCATTAGGCGTATTAACCATGTGATGAGCTGTTAATACTAAACGTTGATAATAAGTTTCACGGAACTTCCCTTCCAAACCTACTTCATCCATAGCTTCTGACATACATTCCAGCCAAGCTTGTGCGCGATCTGGTGTAATCGGAAAATTCATATGACGTGCACGCATCATTGGATGTCCATGTTCTTCAGTAAAGAGATTTGGTCCACCTAAATACTGTGTTTGAAATTGAATTTGCTTACGGGCTGTCTCTGTTAAATCCTCTGGAAAGATTGGAATAAGATCAGGATGCTGAGCAACTCTTTTATAGAATGCATGAATAAGCTCTGCCAGTTTTTCAGCCCCCAGCTCCTCATAAGGAACAGTGTATTTTCGACTCATAAGTTATATGCTCCTTTAATTCTTTATATCGTAAAGTACCATTTACATACTCCGTCATTAAAATGTGAATTTCTTGTGACTACCTTCATTCTATCAACGTCTTTTCGTTTTCACAAATAAAGAGCTCTTTCGAATTGTTGTTCGCTATAAAAGCACAAATTTCACCACAGAGGGTGAAATTTGTTGGAAAATAGATAGATAGTAAGAATAATGCGATTACACGGTGAAGTAATTCATTACTTTTTTGACATAATTCTGTGTTTCTTTGAAAGGAGGGATGCCTCCATATTTTGTGACACGAGAAGCGCCAGCATTATAGGCTGCTAATGCTAGTGTAGGATCATTATTAAACTTATCTAGCATTTGGCGCAAATATTTTGCCCCAGCCATAATATTTTGTTCTGGATCAAAAGCATTGGTAACTCCTAGATACTGTGCTGTTTGAGGCATTAATTGCATCAAGCCTTGGGCTCCTGCATGACTAACTACAGATGGATTAAAATTAGATTCTTGTTTTATAACGGCTGCAATAAGCTTCTCAGGTACACCATAGGTTGCTGAGGCCTTTTCGATAATAGCAGCATATTGATCTGCTCCTGCCAAGGAGTTTGCATAGGCAGTTGAGCCAATCACATTATCTGAAACATAGGAATCAAGTTTTGTATGCTCATAAGAGCTTGTTAATGCCTGCTTAACGGATTCAGGAATGTACACAGCATTAGAACCTTTGTATAACAATGATTCAAGCGTGCCTTCTGAAGTATTAGCTAACTGATTGAAGATATCAGCGTTTGCTGTGCCTAAACCTAGTAAGCTAGAAAGCTTGGCATTGCTGGCAGTTGAAGCATCCCCTAATAATTCATTCATCATGTCAGAGAAAATAGATTGATTGTCTGTCAAAGCGTTTGTGGATGAACCATCTGTCGATCCAAGTGTTTGTAATGCTTGAATCTCCATTAAAGATCTTAGTGATTGAATATCCAAGAAGTTAGTCACCTTTCTTTTTATACTATTATAAATTTTGCTGCTGTAAAGCCTTCATAAAGCGGGCGATTTTCTTATCAGTTTCCTGCTTTGGAATACCATATTGTTGTAAAAATTCGTCGAAGATTGCTTTTCCTTTTATGGCATCTTTTGCTTCATATTCTACCTCATAATCGTCGCACTGCAAATAGTAAGAATGGTCAAAAACAAGAAGCCCCTCTTTATATGGAATTTCGACACGATCTGTAGTAAGTGAGCCAAACACCCGTAATTGGTCTAAGGGAATGCCATGAAGGGCAAGTTTTTTGGCAACCTCTTGAGCAAAAAAGCCTTCGCCCTCCAGCATTTTCTGAGCTTGATCTGCTGTTAATGGGTCCGTAGTTTCAAGGTGAGCATGCTCAGCATTTTTTTCTTTCAGTGTACATTCATAATATTCACCGATTTGCCTAATGCGCAGTCCACTTTGTAGCTTGCGAATCGCATGAGTAGGTGTGTCGAAATAATGATTTGTTTGACGATGAATAGCATTATTACGAATGTGGAAATCTTGTAATAGTTGCTCGTATTGATGTTTAGTTAGGAGATTTTTAAACTCGATTTCAATTTCTTGTGTCATTTATATTCACCTATTTATTTTTTTATTTTTCATTCGCTGTTTCGCTTGATTTAACATTTACACACTGCAACTATTTACCCTCTGTGCTAAAATAAGAGGAAGAGTACAACGAAAAGGGGAACCGCACGTGCGTAAAATTTATACAATAGAAACATCGAATTTTGAACAAGATCAACTTCATTTTAGTTTAAACGACAATGAAGTAAATTTACAGTTAAAACCTGCTGGACAACTTATTGCAGATTCAGATGATTTTGCATTTATTTATCTACTGGATGCAGGCGAAGACTATCATTACTTGCGTTTTCCACCGAGTAGTTGGGAGAATCTTGTACATATTTTACAAAAAAAGAAAGATCCAATACTACGAATAAGTGAAGAAGCAATCGAGCTTACAAATTTCTACGATGAATTGGAAATGCTCGTGTATAATATTGAAGGAAATTACAATTACGGGGCAGAATTTGTCCAAACAGTGGAACAACACTTCAAGGCAATTCTCGCTGAATAGAAAGACAAAACGAACAGACGGTGTTCGATACCGAATGTCGGGAGGTTTTTGTGATGGGACAATGGGAAATATTTTTAAGTCCTTATAAACAAGCAGTAGATGAACTAAAAGTAAAATTAAAGGGCATGCGTTCGCAATTCGGTATTGTTAATGCCAATTCACCTATCGAATTTGTAACAGGTCGTGTAAAGCCCTTAGCAAGTATATATGATAAAACATTGGAAAAAGGGTTAGCTTTTGAGCCATCTAAACAACTTGGTGATGAACTCGGTGATATTGCCGGTCTTCGAATTATGTGTCAATTTGTTGATGATATTGCTACAGTAACGGAGCTTATTCGTCAACGAAAAGATATGCGTGTAGTGGAAGAACGCGATTATATTACACATAATAAGCCAAGTGGTTATCGCTCCTACCATATGATTGTTGAATACCCTGTTGAAACGATTCAGGGGAAAAAGGTAGTGTTAGCCGAAATCCAAATACGAACACTCGCTATGAATTTTTGGGCATCTATTGAGCACTCTTTAAATTATAAATATAAGGGCATGTTCCCAGAGGAAATAAAAAATCGCTTGCAAAGTGCGGCTGAGGCGGCATTTCGCTTAGATGAGGAAATGTCATCTATTCGTAGTGAAATTCAAGAAGCACAGGCGTATTTCAGCGAATACAAGGAAGCATCGAATCCTAATTTACTATCGGAGAAGGAGCGTGACTCACAATGAAATTTGCGATTCAATCACGTCGAGATGCACAATCCAATGAGCTAATGGAGCTAGCTAAAACCTACTTACAGGATTTTGGCTTAACGTATGATGAGGAAGCACCAGAAATTGTTGTCTCTATAGGTGGAGATGGAACGCTTTTACATGCCTTTCATCGATATTCTCATTTATTAGATCAAGTGGCATTTGTCGGCATCCATACAGGACACCTAGGTTTTTATGCAGACTGGAAGCCTTCAGAATTAGAAAAATTAGTTTTGTCCATTGCTAAAAAGGATTTTAATGTGGTGGAATATCCGCTGTTAGAAGTGAAGGTGGAGCATCATAATGCAGAATCAAATACGTATCTAGCTTTAAACGAGGCAACAGTTAAATCGCCAGATGTCACACTGGTAATGGACGTTGAGTTAAATGGCAATCAATTCGAGCGTTTCAGAGGAGATGGTCTTTGTGTGTCAACTCCTTCTGGAAGTACAGCCTACAATAAAGCGCTTGGAGGAGCAATCATCCATCCAACTTTAGCAGCACTTCAAATTACAGAAATTGCATCGATTAATAATCGTGTATTTAGGACAGTTGGTTCTCCATTAATTTTACCCGCCCACCATCATTGTGTTTTACGTCCAGTAAATGAACAAAACTTTAATATGACTGTGGACCATTTACAAATTACACAGGGTGATGTAAAGGCAATTGTATTTAACGTGGCTAATGAAAGGGTACGTTTCGCACGTTTCCGTCCATTCCCATTTTGGGAACGTGTGCATGAATCTTTCGTTGCAAATGAGTAAGATGGATACAAGATTTACATTGCGCTTTATGGCTAAGAAAGAAGGCCAATTATTACGAGAAGCTCTACAAGAATGGCGTATATCTAAGCGAGCATTAACAGCTATAAAGTTCGATGGGGGATTATTAACGGTGAATGGGATCGAACGTAATGTGAGATATGCTCTTCAAGTTGATGATTGTGTGGAAGTGACATTTCCTCCTGAGGAAAAGAGTGAGGGGCTCATGATCGAGCATGGCGATTTGGCTATTGTATATGAAGATGATACAATCTTGGTGTTAAATAAACCAGCTCACCAAAGTACGATTCCCTCACGTGAACACCCAACCAATAGTGTTGCCAATCTAGTTTGTGGCTACTTTGAGCAGCAAGGATTAGCGTCCACTGCTCATATTGTAACGAGACTTGACCGAGATACTTCAGGTTTACTCTGTATTGCCAAGCATGCACATATTCATCATTTAACAGGCTTGGCTCAGCGTAATGGGGAGATTTCAAGGCAATATGAGGCAATTGTCCACGGACATGTTGACCAGGATAGCCAATCAATCGTGGCACCTATTGGGCGTAAAGCAACGAGCATTATTGAGCGAGAAGTACGTGAGGATGGGCAATATGCTCATACAGATGTAACCGTCATCCAACGTTTTTATTTAGGGGATGAACCGATGACACATGTAGCTCTTAAATTGCATACAGGACGTACACATCAAATTCGTGTACATATGTCGTCTTTAGGTCATCCACTTGTTGGTGATGAACTTTATGGAGGAAGTCGACTTCATATGGACCGTCAGGCACTACATTGTGTGTCCTTAAATATGACACATCCCTTAACAAGTGAACATTTGCAGTTCACAAGTATGCTTAATGAAGATATGCAAAATTTGCTTAAAGGATCTTCCGCTTAATATTATGATAAGGAGATGTTCGCACGACGGGCATCTCCTTATCATTTTTGATAGTAAATAAAGTGTTCTTTACACCTTGTTCATTTGACAAGTACAAATATAGGGTATAGTGAAAACGTCACGTTTTTTTAGGAAGGAATACCATTATATTGAAGGGCATGTAAATCCTCGTGGAAATAAACAAAAAGGGTTTGCAGAAGGGTATAATTCGCTCTATTATATAGAAGGTAGATTTACGGCATTGCCCGTAATAATGATGGATAGCTCGGAAGGAGGGGACAAGCATGATAGAGGATAGAAATGAAAAGGATGATGTGCAATTTGACGAAGCACATTTACGAGGCATGCTCGAAGCACATAATATTGACGCATTCCGTGATGAGTTTTTAGAACTTCATCCATATGATCAGGCAACGTTTTACGAAAAGGTGGAACCTGATATAAGGAAGATCATCTATTCGTTCTTGTCTCCAACAGAAATGGCTGATATTTTTGAGGCAATCGAGATTGAAGATGATGAGTATAAAGCATATCTAGCTGAAATGGATCCATCTTATGGGGCAGAAATGCTTTCTCATATGTATGCAGATGATGCAGCCGATGTTTTAAATGAACTGGATATGGAACAACGTGAAAGTTATCTGGAAATGATGGATGAGGAAACGGCTGAAGAAATTAATGAGCTACTAAGCTATGATGAATATACAGCTGGGTCCATTATGACAACTGAATATGTCGCTATTCCAGAAAACTCTACAGTGCGTTCAGCAATGGCCATTTTACGTAAAGAGGCACCGGATGCTGAGACCATTTATTATATTTTCGTAGTAGATGAAAAGCACCGTTTGACGGGTGTTATTTCATTAAGAGATTTAATTATTGCCGAAGAGGATACACTTATTCGTTCAATTATGAATGAACGTGTCGTTATGGTACATGTAGGAGATGACCAAGAGGAAGTTGCACATATAATGAAAGATTATAATTTCTTAGCGACACCTGTTATTGATGATAAAGGTGAATTACTTGGGATTATTACCGTCGATGATATTATCGACGTTATTGATGAAGAGGCATCTGAGGATTACTCTAAGTTAGCCGGTATTTCCGATATGGATAAATTTGATGTCACACCACTCCAAGCTGCCAGAAAACGTTTGCCATGGTTGGTGGTACTCCTGTTTTTAGGTATGCTAACAGCCAATTTAATGGGGCAATTTGAGGATACTTTAGATAAGGTGGCCTTATTGGCAGTCTTTATTCCGTTGATTTCAGGAACATCGGGGAATAGTGGAACACAAGCTTTGGCCGTAGCTATTCGAGGTATTGCTACAGGTGATGTAGAAGAACATAGTAAATTAAAATTACTGCTACGAGAAGCGGGCACAGGCTTAATGTCAGGAATTGTTTGCGGCTTAATTGTCATTGGTATCGTTTATTTTTGGAAACAAGAACTAGTACTTGGGATGTTAGTAGGTGCTGCACTTTGTGGCTCGATTTTAGTTGCGACATTAGCTGGTTCATTTATACCTTTGTTAATGCACCGTTTGAAAATTGACCCAGCTGTTGCCTCTGGCCCGTTTATTACAACTTTAAATGATATTACAAGTATTTTAATTTATTTAGGTTTAGCAACAGTTTTCTTAAGTCAAATAGGCTAAGAACCAATTTACTTACTTTCGCATATTGTATGGAAAAAGGGGAAGTGAGTATTGTGGGTCAAGAACCACGCTTGTTTATAAAATCACCATCGTATTTTTTAAATATTTCTAAGGTGTTGCATGAACTTGATTTAGATGAAAGTACATCTGTATACGTCAAGGACAATACTTATGTAGATGAAACGGTTGACGAAGAAGAAGAAGAAGTTGTAAAAGATGTGGAAGTGGATCCGCATTTACTAAAACAACTTCAATTTTTAGAAAAGCCATTTCGTCAGCGAGCCTATCAGCCGCTTCTAGTTTGTTTAAAAGATGGTAGAAAATTAACTGGTTCTGCTTCAGATGTACAAAATGATTCTTTAATGCTTACCTCACTAGAATTAAAAACACAGGAAATCATTTATTTTGAAGATATAAAACAAGTCCTTTGGCGAGGAAGACAATTACCATCATTATAAAAAAAGTGTACAGCAGAGGATGCTGTACACTTTTTTTTATGTGTGTGTGTCAAAGGTGAAAGAAATTAGTCACAAATCCCTAAGTCAACATCAGCGATACATTGTACAGCGCAGAAGCAAGATAAGTCTACAGTAATACAGCTATCTGTTGAGTTCCAATCATCCACTTTACAGATCTTCTTCATATTTACGCAACAGCCGTCACGACTTAATAAATCTACTGTACTTTCACTAGAATCGAATGTACATAGAGGTTCTAAAACACGTAAAGTCGCACAACACTCATCAAACATATCTTCAACGCGGAAGAATACGGATGTACAAATACAAGGATCTGCAGTTGGGGAATTAAAGAATGCTTTGAAAGGAGTACCATCTTTTGTAATTAACATAAATACACGTGTATCTGCTTGAGAGCGAGCAGGACTAACAATCCCGCCTAGTGGTTCTAAGAAACAGTTTGCTGTACATGGAGAACACTCATCTCGCACCGCTTGATTTTGAATATCTAAAATAGCGCGCACTACGTCACAAACGCAGCCTGCTGAATGGATTGGTCCAATAGGATTTGTTGGCTTACCACAACCCATATTGTCACCTCCTTTCCTTGTTACTACTTCTACAATATGTGCTTTTCAAATTTGGACTCGGGCTATTGTATCTATGAATAGTTTTTTTATGTGTGGAGAAACTTTAAAGAAAAGGAGGGTAAAACTTGAGGCTACTTGGAATGACGTTACCTCTCTTAGTCGTTTTGCTGTTAAATGGTTGTGCTGAAAAAGAAAAATTTATCGTCTACGGTCCATCCCAAAATGGAAGTGAAGTCGAAGCCCTTATAAAAGAAGAGGACTATGTGGAACGATCAACCGTTATCCATTATGACGATAGTATGCTTGTTGCAGTACAAATTAAACCATGGGAAAAGTGGAAAAAGACTAAGTTAGAGAAAAAGTTGCAGAAAAAATTTGATGAGAAATATCCAAATAAAGATGTTTTTGTCTCAGCTGATTATAAAATTTTTTATGAAGCCAATAAAATAAAAAAGGATCAGATTGAAGATAATAAATTGAGCGATAAAATTAAAGAACTTAAAGAGCTAGCAAAGGAGAAGACATAAATGGAAAAAGAGCAATATCAGCAGTTGGAGCAAAATGTGACACCAAAGCCTCCATATATAAAGAATATAGCAAAGGCGTTTTTTGTCGGCGGTCTTATTTGTACAATTGGCCAAGCTGTGTCCCTTTTTTATATTATATTCTTCAATTTTACAGAAGCGACAGCCGGTAATCCAACCGTAGCTACAATGGTATTTTTTGCTATGTTGCTAACGGGGCTTGGTCTATATAAAAGAATGGGTCAATTTGCTGGGGCAGGTTCATCAGTGCCAGTAACTGGATTTGGTAATGCCGTTATTTCCGCAGCCATCGAGCATAGATCAGAGGGCTTAGTATTAGGAGTTGGCGGTAATTTATTTAAGCTAGCAGGGTCAGTGGTTTTATTTGGTGTAGTAGCAGCGTTTTTCGTAGCACTTATTAAATATATCTTCGTGATGATAGGAGTGGTTTCATGGTAATCGTTTTTCAATCGAAACCATCCCTATTAGCAGGTGGAGTTGTAGCAGGCCCATTAGAGAACCGAAGTATTTTTAGTCAGTATTTTGATGCTGTGTATGATGATGAACGTTGGCAAATGAAAACCAATGAACAGGGGCATCGTAAAATGATTGAAGAAGCATGTGATGCGGCTATGAAGAAAATGAACGTACAAGGTGGAGATATTGATTATTTAATGGGTGGAGATTTGGTCAATCAAATGACACCGACCAATTTTGCAGCAAGGGATTTAGAAATACCATTTATTGGACTATTTTCTGCGTGTGCCACCTCTGTTTCTTCCGTCATTATTGCTTGTCTTTTAACAGAATTAGGTGCTGCTAATTATTCATTAGCCGGTGCGTCAAGTCAGCATAATGCGATAGAACGTCAATTTCGTTATCCTATCAATTACGGTGCACAAAAGCCACAAACTGCTCAATGGACTGTAACAGCGGCTGGCTATGCGCTAATCGGTAAACACCGTGAAGAGTATCCTTCCATCGAAGCTGCCACAATTGGAAAATCTGTGGATTACGGCATGGATGATCCTTTCCATATGGGTGCTGCAATGGCACCTGCGGCCTTTCAAACGATTCAATCTCATTTACAACAACGAAATCAAAAAATTTATCATTACGATTTAATTTTGACGGGCGATTTAGGTCAGCTTGGGTTAAAGCTTTTGAAGGGAATGCTTGTTGAAAATGGTGTGAAAAATGAGGAACTAACTCTTTTACGCGATGCAGGTGCTGAGTTTTATGGGCAAGATGAATCCTTTCAATCAGGGGCAAGTGGTGCAGGCTGTTCAGCAGCTGTTTTTTTTAGTTACGTTCTTCAGCAGATGCGAGCGGGTAGCTATAAGCGTGTATTACTAGTGGCAACTGGGGCATTATTGTCTCCATTATCGTTTCAACAAGGTGAGACGATTCCATGTACGGCACATGCCATCGAAATTACAATGAAATGAGGCATAAATTATGGTAATGACATTTGTATTTGCATTTATTGTTGGAGGCATTATTTGCGTCATCGGCCAATTATTAATGGATGTCGGTAATTTAACACCGGCCCATACATTAAGTACACTCGTTGTCCTCGGTGCTATATTGGATGGTATGGGGTTATATGAGCCATTAATTAATTTTGCTGGCGCAGGAGCTACCGTACCCATTACCTCTTTTGGTAATTCTCTAACACACGGGGCAATGGCTGAGGCAGAAAAGCATGGACTGGTTGGCGTCTTAACAGGAATGTTTAAAGTAACAAGCTCAGGTATCAGTGCTGCTATTGTTTTTGCTTTTATTGGTGCATTAATTTTTAAGCCTAAAGGAAATATCGACTAGACGAATACCCCTCCCATTTCTACAACCCAAACATATTATAGGTTGTAGAAGGGAGGGGTGCTTTTATGGGATATCAAGGCTGGTCCTCACAACCGTATGGAAATAATGTTGGTGGGTGGAACAATAGCTATTGCGGAGGCAATAACTATAGTTATTGTGGAGGCAACAACTCTGGCTATGGTTCAACATTTGTTCTAATTGTTGTTCTATTTATTCTTTTAATTATTGTTGGCGCTACTTACATCTAATTTGATGAACATATTGTAAAGGCTTTAACTCTTATTTAGAGGGTTCACATACCTAAATAAAGTTAAGGCCTCCACCATTTGTGAATGCTTCGGGCAAGTCGCAAGGTCAAATTGAGTTTTAATGATAGGAGGGAAAACATGCATCGCTCGTTATTTAATTCAATTGAGCAAAAAACAGGTGTTTCGATGGATGAAATCTTCGCATTAGCCAATGCCATTCAACATGCGGATTTTACAAGTGAAAAACAAGTAAGAAAAATCGTACGACGTGTTGCTAAGATATCTAACAGAACGATTACACAAGAGTTAGAAGATAAATTAGTACAATCTATTATTCAAGATGGAGCATCACTAGATTTCGATAAAATCACTAGAATGATGAAGTAGCGCATGGCATATCTACTTGGCAAAGCAGCTTGTTACGATAGAGTAGATAAATGGTGGCAAGCGGATTTTGGTTTAAAAAAGGGTGTTACGACATTGAACAATATCGTAACACCCTTTCATTAAATTTTTTTCTCCATTGCTCGATGCGGAATACCAGCATCCAGAAATTCTGGAGAAGTTACCGCATAGCCAAGCTTTTCGTAAAATGGAATTGCATGGCTTTGCGCGTGAAGCTTCAATGTTTCTTTTGGGATAGAAATGGCGTATTTCTCCATTTCCTTCATTAGTAAAGCCCCTAATTTTTTACCACGTTGAGATTGTAAAATACAAACACGTTCAATTTTTGCTGTATTGTTTTCAATACTACGTAAACGCGCTGCTCCTACAGGCTCATCGTCCTCATACATAATAAAATGCGTTGCAGTTGCATCTTCAGCATCACATTCCAAATGGAGTGGAACGCCTTGCTCTTCAACAAAAACTTTTTTTCGTACAGTAAACGCATCATCATGTTCTTGCTTTGTTTCAACAATCTTAACGTTATACAATCATCACTCAGCTCCAGACAAACGGAATGTTTCGTATGTTGTCCATGAACCGTCTTCTAATTGATATAGAAGATGAATGCGATCAATTGTATCTTTTTCATCTACACCAGTCATACGTAATTGACCAAAGATGTCGTCATGCTCAGAATCCGACATTTTTTGAGCGATTGTAATATGAGGTACAAATACATGTTTCGTTTCCCCATAAGAAATATTTTCTTGGATTTCATGTTGGAAAGCAGCTAATTGTTCAGTTGGTTCAATGCGGAAATAAATGGCATTGGTTGTAGGGAAAAACGAACTGATGCGTGATGCATGAATGTTTAAAGGCGCATATTTAGCAGCAAGCTCATCCAATTGCTTAACGATGGTTTGAATTTCTTCTTCAGACGCATCAAAGCTGTCTTTTAACGTCATATGCGGTGTAATCTTCGCAAAATGAGGATCATATCGTTTGCGATAAGTGTTCGCTAAATCTTGCAATTTTTTTGATGGAAATGCCACAATACCGTACTTCATAGTCCATTACCTCCCGTAAATAAACAATTTTTCTATTTAAGTATATCAGAAAATCCAATTTTCGTAATTTAATCACTCACATTAATTAAAATTTTCAATTAATGCACGTCGAAGGTCTGGTTTCCAATATTTCCATGTATGATTGCCATCAAACTCGTCATAAAATATAGAGAACCCTTTATGGATCATAAGATCATGGAGCTGACGATTAGGTGTTAAAAAATCCTTCACAGATTTATCCATAGTCACTACTTGGTCTTCACCCTTACCAACTATATGGTATATAGAAATGGCTGCTGGATCTTTGAAATTTTCGACTGCCTTCAAAACGTCATCATCCACGTATGGTGATTGAAGAATGACCTTGCCAAAAATACTGGGATACTTTAATGCGGCCATTAAGGAAGCTGTAGCAGCCATCGAATCTCCAATTACTCCACGACTCATACCCATTTGATACGTGGAAAACTCGTTATCTAAATAAGGTACTAGCTCATGTGCTAAAAAGCGGAGATAAGCTTCATGCTGCTCACCACTAGGAATATATTTATGACGTCGATCGTTAATATCTTTGTATGGAACAAAAGCAATAATTAAATTTTCGATTTCATAGTCATCAATCAGTTCATCAGCTAGCTTTGTAATACCACCAAGCTGGAAATAATCTTTACCATCTGATGCGATTAGAATGTTGTATTTATATAGTGGAGAATAATTTGCAGGAACATAAATATAGAGCTGTAATTCTTCCTGTAATGCCTCACTATAGAATGCTAAATCCTGTACTGTTCCCTTATCCAATGATGACACTCCTTCTTATGTTTGTAACAAAATTGTACCATATTACGAAAGTAAAGGTATAATAGGTTGGGCTAGCACTATACTAGCAATAAAATCGAAATGAGGGGTAGCTTATGCATAATAAAAGTATTCGTGTGCACTCTGATGAAGTAGCGAAGGCAGCACATGCCGCGTTAATTCGTAGAGGTGTGGCGATCGAGGATATCGCAAAAATTGTTTACGAAATGCAAAAAACCTATAATGAAGGTTTAACACTGGATCATTGTGTTCATTCGGTTGAGCGTGTACTGCGTAAACGAGAAGTGCAACATGCACTTTTAGTAGGAATTGAATTAGATGAGCTAGCTGAGAAAAAATTATTATCATCACCATTACAGCAAATTATAGAATCTGATGAAGGTTTATTTGGTGTGGACGAAACAATCGCACTAGGATCTGTTTTTACATATGGCAGCATTGCAGTAACCACATTTGGTCATTTAGACAAGCAAAAAATTGGCATTATTAAAAAATTAGATACTGAGCCTGGGCATCATGTTAACACGTTTTTAGATGATTTAGTTGGCAGTATCGCGGCTTCTGCAGCATCACGAATTGCTCACCGTATGCGTGATTTAGAGGAAGAGGGCGAGACATTTGCGGATATCGAGCCAGAAGAGCTAGGACCAAAGCCAAAATCACATAATGAAATATAAAATGAGTTTCTACTATAAAAAATAACTTTCTCAAATATGGGGAAGGATAGACAAAGCCATCGAGAATTTTTACTCTCAATGGCTTTTGTCATTTTATTCTTTTAAAAAATCCCTTTATTACTTTTTATCGTTATAGGCTTTTAAAAATTCTTTTACTTTTTCGCTATCGGCTTCAAGTTTTAACCCAGTGTCAACTAAAGGAGATACAGTTGATACAGCAGGTTTCTTATTGCCTTGGTAATAGCTAATGAACTCGTCTTGGTTGATGGAGTACAAAATCGCTTTACGTAAGTCAGCTGAATCTGAAACTGCGCGACCAGATGTATTCATTTGTAAGTAAGAAACAGCATTGCTATCGGCAGTATTTAAAGTTAATTTATCGTCAGATTTCACAATATCCAGTTTTGTTTCTGGAACTGTTTGAAGAACGTGAATTTCTCCATTACGTAATGCTGATAAAGCACTGTCAACATCAGAGATGAAACGAACATTGATTTTCGAAATTTTTGGTTCATACTCACTACCAACACGGTAGGCAGGATTTTTCACAAATTGTGCTTCATAATCATTTTTCTTTACTAAAATATAAGGACCACTTGCATAAAGTTGATTGTTGAAAGTTGCTGATCCTTCAGTGATTGTAGCTTGATCACCATAGGCAATATCTTTGTCAGGGTCATAGTTAGCTACATCATACGTATTAATACTTGTTACTTGTTTTTCAGATACAATACCACCAGATTGGTGTGCTAAATAGTTTAACACTTGCGGGAATGGTGTTGGTGTTGTAATTTTAACAACTTGGTATGAACCAGAAGCATTGTTAACAGACCCTTTGTCTTTTGCTAATTGCGCTACAGATGCAGGGAGGTTTTGTGATAATGCTTCCAGAACTGTTTGATCAGAGCCAGATACTTTTTTATTTTGTAATTCAGCTAAATCTGAAACAATCTCTACTGTTTCAATATTTTCATGGATACTATAAGTACGGTGATCTGGTACTGAATTAGCATCTTTAGCACGGTTTAATGAGAAGACCACATCTTCAGCAGATACTAGATCACCTGTATCAACAGCTGCGCCATCTTTCACTGCGGCGAAATGAATATCATCGCGTAAAATAAAGTAATAGTCTTGATTGCCTTCTGCCATTACATGGTTATAAGATAATGAACCATCTGAAACAACGTCATCCGTGTTTGTTAAATTAACAAGACGAACATACATATTTGTATTTAATGTGTTGATGGAACCATCATTTCCTTTAATCGGATCTAGCGAAGTAAGAGAATTAATTGTTTGGTGTAAAATTAATGGTTCAGTTGCATTTTTAGCAGAATCATTAAATTCGATTTTTTCCCATACTTGCGCACGAGATTTTGGTAAATGTACAGTTTTAGGATTTACTAACTCCGAGTAGATCCCTTGATACTTATTGGAAATATATAAAGGCGCAATATAAGCTTGATCGAATACTAGTAATTGCTCTAAATCTTTATATTTAGCCGCTGCTTCTTCACCAGTTAATGTACTCGCCTCATCGATTAGGGCATCTAATTTTGAATCTGCAACAACACTGTAATCTCCACCCGTTTTAAATAATCCACGAACAGCATAGTCCGGGTTTCCTGTTACTGTCGTCCAGCTTGAAAGGGCAAGATCGTAGTTGCCCGCTTCTTTTTGGGCCGAGAATGAACCGTAATCTGGTTGAATATTAAGCTTTACATCAAAGCCGTTTTTTACTAATTGGTCTCGAACAATATTCATATCTTCTTCAGAAGCTGCCATGCCTAATACTTCAATGGCTACTTTGCCATTGCTCTTGTCACTATCTTTTGAATCTTTACTTCCTTCTACGTCAGTTTTCGTCTGTACACAGCCAGCTAAAGCTAATACTGCGACGAATAATAATACAAGTAATTTCTTCATAGGTACCTCCAATTAATTTGTTTTTGGATCTAAAGCATCTCGTAAACCATCTCCTAAGAAGTTAAAGGAGAGGACAAGAAGCATAATACAAAGACCTGGGAAAATCGCAACATATGAATGAGTTTCCAGGTACGTACTACCAACCTTTAAAATATTGCCCCATTCGGGAATGTGTGGCTCAATACCAAGCCCTAAAAAACTTAAACTACTTGTTGAAATAACAGCTCCACCAATCGTAAGTGTTGCTTTAACAATCATAGGTGCTAATGAATTAGGAACAATGTGCTTGAAAATAATGGCCGCATCAGATGCCCCCAAAGCTCGGGCGGATTCCACAAATTCAAAATTTGCTAGCTGCATGACATTCGCCCGCATTGTACGTGCATAGGTTGGAATTGCCCCAACACTAAGTGCAATAATGAGATTGATCGTATTAGCACCGAATGCAGCAATAATAGCAATGGCTAACAGAATGCCCGGAATAGCATATAAAATATCTAGGCTTCGCATGATGACATTGTCAGTTGTTTTTCCGTAATAGCCGGAAAATGCCCCTAACGCGCCTCCGACTAACGCAGGAATAATCGTTGAGAAAAATCCGACGATTAATGAAATGCGTGCCCCAAATACAATACGGGAAAATAAATCTCGCCCGTAATTATCTGTGCCTAGAGGATATTCTAATGATGGTGTTTGCAGCAGGGCACCGTAGTTATTTTCTGTAGCAAAGTCATAGTCAAAAGTCCAAGTACTTGTGACGGACAATGAAAACATAAAAATAATGAAAAATAATCCGAATACAGCCATCGTATTTCGTAAAATCTTTTCCCATATTTTTTGCCACTTTTCAATAGAAGAAGGGTTTGCCTTTCTAGCCTTTTGAATAAGGCTATAACCTAGTAATGTAGCAAATAGATTACCAGTGAAAGTAGCCAATAGTAATAAAATACCAGGGATAAGCATCCATCTTGGAGCCGCTGTTGGTGTGACAAACTTAACGCATAAAATGGTCATCACGATATAAATAAGCGCAAGTATGAAGAAAACACTCATCGCCAGTAAAAAGGTATCTGTTACATAAGGCTTAAATAAATTTAATGCTGCAATACCAATGATGAATAATTGCGTAATAAAGGCATAGGCAGCAAACGTATATTCGGCAGTCTTTCTAGTGGACACAAGCATAAACGCAAATGATGTAGAAAAAATATTGCCAGAAAGAACGGTTAATAGTAGAGGATAGCCGAAAATACGAGTACCTCTTTGAATCTCCCCAAACTTTGCTAAATCTCTTTTTATTCGTAAATTTACAAAAGCCACATAGATCGCAGTAATGGCATAAATAACAAAGAATAGTATAACAATTGGTCGCCAGCTATGGGTTGAAAAATTATAGCTATAGGCTAGAAACAATAAAGAAAACAGTAAGGAAAAGACAAAGGTAAAATGAGAATTGACATATTCCTGTGTAATCTTCAAAAGTAGTTTGACATGTAAGATGTTTTTCACAGGTGATCCTCCTTTAAGACTTCTTCATTTTCGAGCGAATGCGTGGATCAAAAAAGGCATACATGATATCAATCAATAAATTGACAATGGAGATCGTAATAGCGATATAAACAACGCCTCCAAGGATTGCGGGAATATCAGGAATAAATTGTTTATCAACAATATAGCTACCAATCCCACTAATATTGAATACCTTTTCTGTAACAGATGCGCCTCCCAACATACCTCCAAAAAGAAGTCCTATCACCGTAATAATCGGAATCATGGCATTACGAATGGCATGTTTTGAAATTACTTTAAATTCATTCAAGCCTTTTGCTTTAGCTGTAATAATGTAATCCTCGTGGATCACCTCAAGCATACTCGACCTTGTCATCCTAGCTATGGATGCCGTAATGGATGTCCCCAAGACGATAACTGGCATGATAAGGGATAACCAATTTTGGGGGTTATAGGTCGCTGGAAACCATTGTAGCTTTAATGCGAACGTTAAAATAAAAATTAAACCTTGCCAAAAGCTTGGAATGGATAAACCAATTAAAGCAATAAACATAAATGTATAATCCAAATACGAATTAGGACGAACCGCTGAAATAATACCGACTGGAATGGCGATAGCAATAGCCATTAACAGTGATAATACGGCTATTTCAAGTGTGACAGGAAATTTATTTGTAATGCTGTGCGTAATATCTTCTTTACCTGCAAAGGATGTGCCTAAGTCAAAAGTAAATAGGCCAGATAGTGAATGCCATAATTGAGATAAATAAGGTTGATCCAAACCATGAATGCGATTAAAGTTGGCTATTTGCTCTGCTGTCGCCTCAACGCCAAGTAAGTTTCTGGCTGGATCGAAAGGTGATAGATACAAAATTGTAAACACTAACGTTGCCACACCAACAATCACAATGAAGCTTTGTAAAATTCTTTCAATGATAAATTGCAAAAACGGGTTCGCAAATAAAATTAGCACTACATAAAATAAAACAGCTGGTAGAAAGGTAAGAGCTACAAAATATTTGTTTTTCAGTTGCTGATTAAAAAATTGATCATAAGTTAATGGTTGTATACCTTCATTTTGTAAATCATGATCTACTTGCTGTTGAAGCCTTTTCTTGGCTAATTCATTAGCAGTTTGCTGTATTCGCGATGATGATACAGCTTCTTGAAAAAATGAAGCTTTTGCTATTTCTTGCTGTTCAAAAGATTGCTGCCATTGGGCAAATAAACCATTCTTCAAGTAATACTGACTACGCAATTCAAAAGCCAGGTCATAAGTATTTGAATGTTTCTTTTTCCGATAGATAAAGTATGTAAATGGATGAACCAAAATACTTAAAAGAAAAAGTAGTATATTATAAGGCTTTTGGTGCATTAGTTTTTGATAAACCATAGAAAAGAACGTAAATTCCTTTGGTTTTAAATAATTTTTTGAAGTAACCATGCATTTCCTCCAAGCGTTAATAAAATATTCAACACTATATTGTATAATTCCTATCAGTATTGTAAAGTATGGATTATACATGAAAGTAAGTCAATCACAAATTTTAAAAAGGATGATTCGAATGAGCGAAAAGCTTTTAGAAATCAATAATCTTCGTGTTTCCTTTCTTACCGGGGAGACAGAGTTTGAAGCTGTAAAAGATGTAAGCTTCCATCTAAATAAAGGTGAAACACTCGGAATTGTAGGTGAGTCTGGGAGTGGGAAAAGTGTAACAGCACGCTCCATTATGCGCTTATTACCATCTCCACCTTCATTTTTAAAATCTGGCACTATTAAGTTCAAAGGTCAGGAGTTAACGGAATTAGTAGAAAAACAAATGGAAACAATTCGTGGAAAAGATATTAGCATGATTTTCCAGGATCCTATGACGTCTACAAACCCTACCATACGAATAGGAGATCAAGTGGCTGAAAGTTTAATCAAGCATCAATCCATGTCAAAGACGGAAGCCTATACGCAAACCATTGAATTATTAAAACTTGTTGGCATTCGGGATGCAGAAGAGCGTTATCGACAATATCCACATGAATTTTCAGGTGGTATGCGACAACGTGTAATGATAGCTATGGCACTTGCATGTAATCCGTCACTGCTGATTGCGGATGAGCCAACGACAGCATTGGATGTAACTATTCAAGCCCAAATTTTGAAATTGATGCGAGATATGCAAAAGAAAATGGGCACATCTATTATTTTAATTACACATGATTTAGGTGTCGTTGCTGGTATGTGTGATCGTCTCATTGTCATGAAAGAAGGAGAAATTGTTGAACAGGGTACGACGGAAGAGATTTTTGCGAATGCGCAGCATCCATACACCCAAAAATTATTGAATGCGCTACCAAAGCTACATGAAAAAAAGCAGCCAAAAGAAATTTCTACTATCCAACCAGGTATTGATCCAAATAAACCTTTGATCGAAGTCACACATCTGTCAAAGGAATTTTCATTAGGAAAAGGCCAAACATTAAGAGCTGTCAATGATTTATCATTCCATATACTCCCAGGGGAAACTTTAGGCTTAGTAGGCGAATCAGGATCAGGTAAATCTACCACTGGTCGAACAATTCTACAGCTTCATCAGCCTACTAATGGAGAAGTTTTATACCAAGGGATTCCTGTAACGAGACTAACGAAAAAGCAGTTAAAGGCGATGCGTCGCCATATGCAAATAATTTTCCAAGATCCCTATTCATCGTTAAATCCTCGTAAAAAAATCTTAGATATTATTGGGGAAGCACTTGATATTCATGGTCTAGTGAAATCACATAGTGAAAGACTAGGACGGGTAGAGGAACTGCTTGAGCTTGTTGGTTTGAAGAAAGAACACGCTATGCGTTATCCACATGAATTCTCAGGAGGTCAACGACAACGTATTGGGATTGCTAGAGCATTAGCGGTTGAGCCTAATTTTATAGTTTGTGATGAACCTTTGTCAGCCTTAGATGTATCCATTCAAAAACAGATTGTGGATTTACTAAAGGAATTACAACAAAAGCTTGGGTTGACGTATTTATTTATTGCACATGATTTATCGATGGTGAAGCATATTAGTGATCGGGTAGCAGTTATGTATGCGGGGAAAATTGTAGAATTAGCTGAAAGTGAGGAGCTATATGCTAATCCTCAGCATCCCTATACACGTGCATTATTACAGTCCATACCAATCCCCGATCCAGCGATTGAAAAGCAGAAATATAGTGATGCGGAAAATACAGACGACGTGAAAGTTCACTACGAGGTAGAAAATAGCCAGCTTGTAGAAGTTTTTCCAAATCATTGGGTTGCCGTTTCAACATGATGGCTGCCATATTATAGTACAATAGAGACATTTGGCAGGTTTCCGCTGAAAATGAACAACCTTTAATTAAACTATATTAGAGCCTAGATGGAATATCTACATTATTTATTTTGCATAAATAAAATGTAGTTGCATATAATGGAAGTCTTTTAATACATTCAAAGAATTATAGAAAAATATATATTTGTTACAAGGGGATTATGTAGTTACTGTACATAATCTTTTTGTTTAGAATAATTTTGAATCTATATAAAAAGGGCTAGGACATGTTATGATTAGTGTAAATAAATAGCTGAGGGAGATAAAAGTGAAACAATCAGATATTAAAACGCTAATAACTAGTGGAACAATTATTTTGGCTGTTGTTTTATATTTAATATTTAAATAAATATATGTATAAAAGTCTTCAGTTGTTACAATGACTGAAGGCTTTTCATTCGTTACAGGAGCAATCTTGCAATGGGAGAAGGAAACCATTTATGAAAAAATAATTAGTTAACTCCGGAGATTTTTAATTGTAGGGGATATAAATTAGAAAGTAGAGTGTAAATTTGAAGAAAATTATTTTTGTTTTATTCATTTCTATATGGGTTCTGAGTGCATGCACAGAAGAAACTAGTACGAATAGTATTAAGACTGGAGATATGGGAGATCTAATATCTTCAACGATAGAAAACGCAGAGAAACACGATGTAAGTAAGTTTGAAGAATATGAACTAGAAAGTGTAATTGACGGGGACACAATAAGGATAAAATATAACGGTAGCTCTGAAAAAGTTCGCTTTTTACTTGTGGATACCCCGGAAACTAATCATGAGACATTAGGAGAGCAACCGTACGGACCAGAAGCTAAAGAATTTACTAAGCAACTATTAGCTGGTCTGGATACAGTCTATTTAGAATTTGACGTTTCTTATCGTGATAAATATAAAAGACTACTTGCCTATATTTATACGAAAGAAGGTATAAGTGTTCAGGAGCAGTTATTGAAAAATGGATTAGCACGAGTGGCCTATATATATGATCCAAATACGAGGCATGTAGATTGGTTTAAATCCATTCAAAAAACTGCACAACAGTCGGCTATTGGGATATGGTCAGTTGAAGACTATGTAACAAATCGTGGATACGATAAAGATGTATATTATGCTGCTATAAAAAATGGAAATCAGTCTAACATAGTTGAGGATAAATCGAATACCAATAACAACAAGGGCAGTTGCGAAATCAAAGGAAATATTAACTCCAAGGGTAATAAAATTTATCATATGCCAGGGCAACGGGACTATGAGAATACAATAGCAGAAGAGATGTTCTGTACGGAAGAAGAAGCGAAAGCCGCTGGGTTTATTCCTGCTAAGCAATAAAATCAGGCATTACATACTTCTAGCGGCATGTTCAGTGTTTACGCTAAGAAGTATGAACGAGCACCAGGGAAAACGTAAGTGAAAAAAGGAAGATGGTTTCTATGTTGAGAGAAACCATCTCCCTTTTTTTGTGTTATTTGTCTATATAATACAATTTTATGACTTCGACTGCGGGAATGGGTTTATCAAAAGGAAAAAACGGCTATAAACTTCTTTGAAATTAATATCTCCTTCAAATTTATCAGCAGTTTCTAAGGGATCGAGAATTAATACCTCAATTTATAGTAAAGTCCTTGATACAAGCTTCTTAATTTCTTTAAGCTTAAAAATTATATTAACTTTATCGTTCAGTTAAAGAAGCTCAAGATACAGGCTTTAAGGTGGATGAAAGATAATGTTCCTACTAAAATATCTGAGTCAGGTCAACTCCTGAACTCAGATAATTTTTTGCTTAGGTCAAACAGGGGTGATTGTATCTAAAATAGCTAGGGTACCGCCGAAGAACTTGGCATGTCAGAAAAAAATTTAAACAAATGGAGTGGTAGATTGAGCTCTTGAAGAAGCGGTATATGTTCTAAATTTTAGGATGGGTCAACTCATGTTGATAGCAGTTGGTGCATACAAGCAACCATAATCTAGGGTATTGACATACTAAGTATTGGAATTATATATTTATTCCAGTTAAATTTTTTGAATATTCATTATATATTAACTTGTACCTACAACGTGTTGACGTGTAGTCGTGTTGTTTTGGGTAATATAAGTTTTGTTGCAAATGTTTAAGAAATACAGAGGCACAAGGATGAAACGAGGGGGAACTAACATGAAGAAAATACGGATAGGTGTGATTGGAGCTGGCTTAAGGGGGGGATTGGCACAATACTGGCATAAACCTAATGGGGAATCAGAAATAGTAGCACTAGCCGATATTTCTCAGGAACGTTTAGAAAAATTTCAGGAAAAATTTGATACACCCTTATTTTTAACAAAGGACTATAAAGAGTTATTAACAAGAGATGACATCGATGCCATTGCGGTTTTATCGCCAGATTATTTACATGAGGAGCATATTATTACTTGTTTACAAGCGGGTAAGCATGTGTATGCGGAAAAACCATTAGCTATTACGGTGGAAGGCTGCGATCGAATATTAGATGCTTGGGAAAAATCAGGAAAGCATCTGATGGTTGGCTTTAATATGCGTTATATGAGTATGTATCAAACGATGAAAGGCATAATTGATTCAGGGGCCATTGGAGAATTAAAGGCAATATGGGTGCGTCATTTTGTTGGATTCGGTGGTTATTTCTATTACCACGATTGGCATGGTAATTCAAAAAATACAACCTCCTTACTACTTCAAAAAGGCTCACACGATTTAGATGTCATTCATTGGATTTCAGGGAAATATACACAGAAGGTATCTGCATTTGGAAGCTTAGATTATTACGGTGGAAATCAACCTAATACGTTAACATGTCCAACCTGTGATCAGAAAAAAACTTGTCCAGAATATGTTGCCCATACATTTACGGAATGTGCGTTCCGTGAAGAAATTGATGTAGAGGATAATAATATGGTCATGATGGAGTTGGAAGGTGGCATAAAGGCTTCTTATTTACAATGTCACTTTACACCTGACTATTCGCGAAATTATACATTTATCGGTACGAAGGGGCGTCTCGAAAATGATGATATCAATAATAAAGTTTATTTAAAAACACGGAAATCAAATTCTTGGGAGGAATTGAGTGATGTTGTGTACGAAATGAAGCCTGAGGAAGGTAGCCATGGCGGAGCTGACCCGAAAATTGCCCAAGATTTTGTAGAACTCATCCTCTACGATAAAAAACCTTTGACAACGCCATTTGCAGGACGTATGAGTGTCGCAGTGGGCTGTGCAGCAACAGAATCTATTCGTAACGGAGGTAAGGTTATTGAGATTAAGCAGGAATCTACCATTCTGCAACATTGATAAATAGGGGGTGTAGTTATGACGCTTTTAGATAAAACAACTGTTGAGGAAAAATCATCTAAAACAAAACGTTTTTTCAAAAAGCAATCAAAGGTAAAGAAAAATCACCTGGTAGAGTGGAAAAAATCTATCAAAAAAAATTGGGAGCTTTATTTTTTACTAGCCCCTGTTATACTTTACTTTTTGATTTTCCATTATTACCCACTGTATGGGTTGCAAATTGCCTTTAAAGATTTTATTGCTACAAAGGGAATTATGGGGAGTCCGTGGGTAGGATTAAAGCATTTTGAACGTTTTTTTGATAGTTATTATTTTTGGCGTTTAATCAAAAATACAATTGGGATTGGCGTATTCACGTTACTTATATCTTTTCCAGTACCAATCATTATTGCATTGCTATTAAATGAAGTGAAGAGTCTTCGCTTTAAGAAATTTGTACAAACAGTCATTTATGCCCCACATTTTTTATCAACAGTAGTCGTAGTTGGGATGCTATTACTATTCTTAAAATCGGATGGGATGATCAACCAAATCATTATGTTGTTTGGGGGTACACCCATTGATTTTATTTCAGAACCTGCCTGGTTTAAATCCATATATGTACTGTCTGATGTTTGGCAAACGATGGGATGGAGTTCCATCATATATATTGCTGCTTTGGCTGCCGTAGATCCGGCACAGCATGAGGCGGCAATGATAGATGGGGCATCAAAATTTCAAAGGATTATTCATATTAATATTCCTGCGATTATGCCGACAATTATCATTTTATTCATCTTAAATGTTGGTTCTGTCATGGCTATTGGATTTGAGAAAGTATTTTTAATGCAAAATGACTTAAATATGTCGGCATCAGATGTTATATCCACTTTTGTTTATCGTAGCGGAATTTTAGAAGCACAGTATAGCTTTTCAGCAGCAGTGGGCTTCTTCAACTCTATCATTAATTTTATCCTCCTTATTATGGTTAACAGAATAGCCAAAAAAGTGAGTGATACAAGTTTATGGTAAAGGAGAGATTGACATGAAAGAATCAAAGGGCGATCGTGCATTTACTATCTTTAATTATATTTTTTTAGCAATCGTAGCAGTTGTTGTTTTGTATCCACTTATTTTTGTTTTAAGTGCTTCTCTTAGTAATCCCGAGTACGTCATTTCAGGGGATTTATGGCTATGGCCAAAGGAATTTACAGTGGAGGCTTACGAAAAAGTATTCCAAAATCCAGATATTATTAATGGATTTATCAATACTTTGAAATACACATTCTTTGGAACATTACTAAATATCGTGATGACCATTTGTGCAGCTTATCCTCTTTCACGTAGAAACTTAAAAGGGAAGGGCTTTATTATGGCATTTATGGTATTCACCATGTTTTTCAGTGGGGGACTAATTCCTACATATCTATTAATCCGTGATTTGGGTATGATAAATACATTTTGGGTCATGATTATTCCGAATGCGGTAGCTGTATGGAACATCATCATTATGCGGACATTTTTCCAATCCATTCCTTATGAGTTAGAGGAATCGGCCATGATCGATGGTGCAGGGAACTTCCGTATTTTATGGAGTATCGTTCTACCACTATCATTACCTGTTATGGCAGTCATGGTTTTATTTTACGCTGTAGGGCATTGGAACTCTTATTTCCAGGCATTGATCTACTTGCAAGACCAAGATAAGTTTCCACTACAACTTATCCTGAGGCAAATATTAATTCAAGGACAAGCTGACGATATGATTCAAGCGACGTCAGAAAGCTTTTTAGCTCAAAAACTTAGCGTTGAAGGGTTAAAATACGCAGTTTTAATCGTTGCTAACCTACCAATGTTAATGCTTTATCCATTCTTACAAAGATATTTTGTAAAAGGTGTCATGATTGGTTCATTAAAAGGTTAAAGAATAGGAGCGATTTAAGTGGAAATGAAAAAAAAGCGTGTTTATGGTGTCGTAACAAGCCTAATGTTAGCTGCAAGTTTGCTAGGAGCATGTTCGGATGATAAAGCAACCGGTGGAGTGAAAAGTGATAATATTGATAATTTGAATGCGACCGATATGCCGATTACAAAGGAGAAAATTGAAGTAGATGGTTTTGCAGCAAAGTTTTTTGCATCTCAGGACTGGAATCAACTAATGTTGTGGGAAGAATACGAGAAAATGTCTAATATCCATATAAATTGGACAACTGTTCAGACGGAGGTATTAGCGGACAAAAAGAACTTGCTTTTAGCTTCAGGAAATTATCCAGAAATATTTTTTGCATCGGCATTTTCAAAAACAGATTTAATCAAATACGGTCAACAAGGTGTATTTTTACCGTTGAATGAATACATCGATCAATATGCACCCAATTTTAAAAAGCTATTAGAAGAATACCCATCTGTCGAGCAGGGTGTGACGATGGCAGATGGAAATATTTATGGCTTCCCAACAATTTATGATCCAAAATTTTCATCACTTCGCGTTGGAGCGCCGTGGATTAATCAGGAATGGCTTGATCATCTAGGCTTGCCATCACCAGAAACAACAGATGATTTGTACAAAGTACTAAAAGCATTTAAAGAAAATGATCCGAATGGTAATGGTTTACAAGATGAGCAAGGCTGGGGAACTGGTTATGGTGTGAATCAAATTATTAATTACTTAAGAGGATCATTTGGCTTGAACAAACAAGGAACGATGAATCTGAATTTAGATTTTAAAGAAGGTACTGAGGAATTCCGATTTGTGCCAACGACCGACGAATATAAACAATTACTTGAATATTTAAATAAGCTTTATAAAGAAGGTTTAATTAATAAGGATGTATTTACGACAGAGCCTCAAAAATTTGCGGCAGAAGCAGCTAAAGGAACGTTTGGCATTCTTAGTGAAGTAGATCCTAAAGAATTATTTAAACTAGATGGTTATACGGGTGCACAAGTGTTAGAAGGGCCAAATGGGGATCGACAATATACTGCGATGTCTAATGGTCTTGGGAATCTAGGGATGTTTGTAGTAACAGATAAAGCAAAAAATCCTGAAGCAATGGTTCGTTGGATTGACCATTTATATGGTGATGAGGGAGCTAAAATGTTCTTTATGGGCTTTGAAGGTGTCACTTACGAAGAAAATGAGGATGGAACAATTCAATATATCGACAATATTACTAATAATCCAGATGGCAAAAATTTAGACCAAGCAATAAGTGATTATTTAACATGGCCTGGTGGTTATTATCCTGGGATTGTAACGCAAAAGTATTTCCAAGGGGCAGAGGCTAAGGAAAACTCTCTTAACAATGCCAAGCAAGTCATGCCATATGCTTTGAAGGATGAAGATATTATTCCAGGCTTGAATTTCACAGTGGAAGAAAATGATCGAGTGTCCGCTGTTTTAACAGACATTCAAACCTATGTAAATGAAATGACAGCAAGCTTTATAACAGGAAAAGAAAGCTTCGATAAATGGAATGACTATAAGAATACAATTGAAAAAATGGGTTTGCAAGACTATATGGAAGTAGCACAAGGGGCATATGACCGTTCCAAATAAGGAGGTTCAATTTCTTCAAACTTAACAAGTAGAAGGTCACATAAGCTGAAAGATTACCATTCAACTAGGCTTATGTGACGCACGCTTGTTGAACCTTCTATTGATGGATGTAGCAGAGTGTAAATGCAAAAAATGTATAGATAGTAATATGTGAATCGTAGGGAGGTAATGGGCATGGAATTGGAAGGATGGAAAGGTAAACTATACTGGTTTGTAGAATGGATCACATTATTAGCAGTATTACAGTTACTATGGACAGGTTTAACTTTACTTGGACTTTTGCTATTTGGAGTAGCCCCAGCGACTGTTGCCATGTTTACTACTTTACGGAAAAGATTACAAGGAGAAGATGACTTAAAACGATTAGTCAAAATCTATTGGAATACATATAAAGTTGAATTTATTCCATCAAATAAAATAGGTATGATCTTACTGAGTGTTGGCTACTTTGTAACGATTAATTTTCAAATAGTTTCATCGTTACATGGCTTACTAGGCTTACTATTACTCACAGTGTTTATTTCTATTAGTATACTGTTCGGTATGATTGTTGTGAATATATTTCAGCTATACGCCCATTATGATTTACCAATATTGCGCTACTTTGCTGCTTCCATCATATTTAGTATTGCGTATCCATTACAAATGATTAGCAATATTGTTGGGCTTATAATTCTTTATAAACTATATAGCTGTTTTCCAGGCTTAATACCGTTTTTCGGTGTTAGTTTAGCTGCCTTATTTTTAACGTGGATGTCATCCCATATATTTAAGAATGATAGAGAAGCAGACGAACATACTAATCTACCATATTACTCTGCTGGGAGAGGGATCACCTCATGAATAAAAAATGGATTATTAATGCGAATATCGTAATGGAAAATAAAATTATTACTAACGGATTTCTAGAAATGTCGGAAGGAAAAATTACAGTAATTGATCAAATGGCAAATTGCCCTTCATTCGCTTTAAGAGAGAATGTAATAGACTGTCAGCAAAAAGGCTATATCATCCCTGGAATGATCGATATCCATATACATGGTGCTGTAGGTCATGATTTTATGGATGCGAACCATATTTGTTATTCGAAAATAGCCAAATACTTAGCAAGTGAGGGCGTAACTGCTTTTTTGGCTACAACGATGACAGGTCCTATGTCTGAGATCGAATCTGCTGTTGAGGCACTTGCCTATTATTATAAAAACCAACCAACAGCAGTGCCTGAGATGTTAGGAATTCATTTAGAAGGTCCATTTATTAGTCAAGCTAAAAAAGGGGCTCAATCCGAAGCTTTTATTTTAAAACCAAATGTTCAACAATTTAATGATTTGTATGATAAGTCTCATCATTCAATTCGTCTTGTCACATTTGCACCGGAGGAAGATACCGATTTTGAATTACTACACGAATTAACTAATAAAGGGGTTATTGCATCTATTGGTCACTCTGACGCTGACTATGATACAGCGCAACATGCAATAAAAGCTGGTATTACCCATGTAACACACCTATTTAATGGCATGAGTGGACTACACCACCGTGATCCAGGTGTTGTGGGAGCAGTACTTCTAGCGGAAGATGTGTATGTGGAGATAATTCCAGATAATGTACATTTTCATAAAGATCTACTACCAATGGTTTACAAGATGACGGGCTTAAATCGTTTGCTCATCATAACAGATGGTATACGTGCAAAGGGGATGCCAGATGGTTTGTATCAATTAGGTGGTAATGAAGTAGAAGTCATGAATAATCAATGTATTCAACGCAAAACGGGATCCTTAGCAGGAAGTGTGTTAAATATGAATACCGCAAGGAAAAACATAGGAGAGTGGCTTACACTTTCACTTGTTGAGCAAATACGTATTGTTTCTTTAAATCAAGCAGAGCATTTAGGCATGGACAATCGGAAAGGGTCTATTGCACTAGGAAAGGACGCAGATATCGTTTGGTTGAACGAAGAAGGAGAAGTAGAAAAAACTTTTTGCTTAGGGAATTTTGCCTTTGAAAAGGATTGATATATCAATAGGCATCCTATTATATAGATGGTATATTGATTACAAAACCTAGAGAAGGAAGGAAAAAAGATGCATTTATTAGATCAATCTAGTGTAATCCCATTATATCATCAATTAAAACAAATTTTATTTGGGAAAATTCAATCAGGTGAATGGAAACCAGGAGATAAAATTGACTCGGAAAATCAATTGATGGAGATGTTCCATGTTAGTCGAAATACAGTAAAAAAAGCAATCGAGGAATTAGTAAAGGAAGATAAATTATATCGTATTCAAGGAAAAGGAACCTTTGTTTCCAAGCCAAGACTTGAACAATCTCTTGGAGGGTTTTATAGCTTTAGTCGCATGATTCAAGAAAAAGGATTTAATCAAAAAGATGAAGTACTAGAAATACAAAAGGTGTATCCCTCAACTAAAGTTAGATCGAATTTAGCATTAGAGGAAAATGAACAAGTTGTAGAAATGAAGCGTTTACGATTTGCCGATAATGAGCCGATTATTTTGGAATCATCTTTTTTACCTTTACGCCTTATTAAGGATATTGAAATTTTACGAGAAGTAACGTCTTCATCTTTATACAGTTTATTAGCCGAACGTTTTAACATTATTGTTGTAAGGGCGAGAGAAGCCTTCGAACCGGTCCTTATTAATAAAGACGAAGCACCTTTATTGAAAACAGATGCTGGAAAACCAGCTTTATTGCTAGAAAGGACTGCGTTTGATACCTCAGGAAAACCAGTGGAATTCTGTATTTCAATTGTAAGAGGAGATCGTTGCCGTTTTTATACGGAATTAAATTAAAATCTAATCGTTTGCTGCATTTATTTTTGTTTTAAATTATACCAACAACCCATTGAGGGAGGAATTCTATTATGCCATTAGTGACAACTAAAGATATGTTAGAAGACGCTTATAAAAATAATTATGCAATCGGTGCTTTTGGAGCACATAATTTAGAAGTGATTAAAGCTGTAATTGCTGGGGCAGAAAAAGTGGGGGCACCTGTAATTTTGCAAACAACTTCAAGCACGTATAAATATGTAGAGATGCCTTATCTAATTGCACTGGCAAAAACAGCAGCGGAACAGGCAAAAGTACCGGTGGCATTACATTTGGATCATGGCGAATCTTATCATACTGTTATGGAATGTTTACGAGCAGGCTACACCTCTGTAATGATTGATGGATCTTCCTTACCTTATGAGGAAAATATTTTATTAGTAAAAAAAGTAGTTGAAGCTGCAAGTGCGGTAAATGTGCCTGTTGAAGCAGAGCTTGGGACAATTGGTGGTGTCGAGGATAGTGTAAGCGTAAAGGAAGAGAATGCATTCTTTACTGACCCAAAGCAAGCGGAGCATTTTGTGAAAGTAACAGGAATTCATTCATTCGCCCCTGCTTTCGGTACAGCACACGGTAAGTATCAGCAAAAGCCAAAATTGCTATTTGAGCTTTTACAAGAAATCCATAGCTCTACTAATATTCCATTAGTCATGCATGGAGCCTCTGGGGTGCCAGAAGAGGATGTACGTGAATCTTTGAAGTATGGAATTGCAAAAGTGAATTTTTCTACCGAGCTTAAAGACTTATTTGCTGAAGAATTAAGAGCATATTTTAATGATCATCCAACAGAAAATGATCCAAGAAAGTATTTCCTTCCTGCACGTGAATCTTTAATTAAATTAGTAGAGCAAAAGATTGTGATGTTACAAAAATGATTACTACATTAACCTTAAACGCAGCCATTGACCAAGTATATGAGCTGGACTCTTTAATGATTGGTCAAACAAATCGTGTATTGCAGAAATCACAACAAGGTGGTGGGAAAGGGGTTAACGTAGCTCGTGTAATTGCATCACTTGGTGGCGAAGTGAATATTGGCGGTTTCGTTGGTGGATTAAATGGAAGTAAAATAGTCGAGCTTTTACAGGAAGAAAATCTCCAAACAGAGTTCATACAAATAGAGGAAGAAAATCGCATTTGTTTAACGATTATTAATCAGCAAACGAAGGAAATGAGCGAGCTGTTAGAGGTAGGGCCAACCATTCATGAGCAAGAATGGATAAACATGTTAAATTGGATTGAAACTAAAGCAGAACATGCTACCTATTTTGTATTGTCAGGGAGCCTTCCTCAAGGTATACAAAAAACGGCATATGCAACGATTATCCATTTATTAAAGGAAAAAGGTATTAGAGTCGCACTTGATACAAGTGGCGAGGCTTTGAGAAAAGGTATTACAGCAATACCTTTCATTATTAAGCCAAATGAGGATGAAATTACTCAATTAATCGGTAGACCTGCTTTAACTCATGAAGACTTAGTTCAGGTGGGTATAAAATTTCAAAAATTAGGCATTGAGCATGTATGCTTTTCATTGGGCGAGCAAGGCGCTCTATTTGTTCATCCGTCAGGGATTTACAAAGTAAATGCACCACGGATAAATGTGGTCAATACAGTAGGAAGTGGTGATGCCTTTTTAGGAGGTCTTATTTATAAGCTCTCACATGGTGCAGACCATACAGAGGCATATAAATGGGCTGTTGCATGTGGCTCAGCGAATGCAGCACATAAAGAGATTGCAAAAGTCCAAAGAGATACAGTGGAAAAACTCTTAGAGGAGATACAAATAACTAAAATAAAAGAGAAGTAGGGATTTGTTTATGTACACTTACAATGAGATTATGGCACAGGGACAAAAGTTAGAAAGAACAAAAGATATTGTGCAATTAATGACTTTTAATGAAGATGCTGTAGATGTAGTGCTTTTCACAGGATGTGGAACATCCTATTATTTAGCGATTGCAGCAGCGCGTTATTATCAAACTGTTACTGGAGCGTTTGCCATTGCTGTACCCGCATCTGAGTTATTTTTACACACAGACACATTTATTTTAACGCATAAAAAGTATCTGATTATTGGAATTTCCCGGTCGGGGACAACTTCGGAAATTATTATGTCCTTAGAGCATTTGAATGGTGCGAAAAATATACGTACTATGGCAGTAACATGTAATAGTGACACACCTATGGCAAGATTAACAAATGAATTGATTGCCTTAAATGATATATCAGAAAAAAGTGTGGTCATGACACAATCATTTTCTAATATGCTATACGCCTTGCAATTATATGCTGCGAAAATTAGTGGACGCACGGATATACTGGAACAGTTAGAGAAAATCCCCGCTCTTGTTCAATCAGCATTAGGCAATGGACAACAATTAACGCAGGTGACGGAAGATGCTTCAAAAAAGCGCTTTATCTTTTTAGGGTCAGGTGCTTATAATGGGTTGGCTAAAGAAGCAACATTAAAGCTAAAAGAAATGACTCAAACGGAATGTGAAAGTTACTCAAATCTGGAATTCCGACATGGACCAATTTCTATTGTTGATAAAGAAACGGTTGTTATTATATTTACACAAAATGAAACGAAGGAATATGATCAGGCATTAGTGAAGGATATTCAAAAGCTTGGAGGCTTCGTTGTTATTATTGGTATAGCTTCAGAGGAGTTAGAAGCAGATTTAATTTTTAAGCTATCAGCAGAAGTAGATGATTTAAATCGCCTTGTTGAAGCGGTCCCTTACTTTCAACTTTTAGCTTATCAACATGCAATATTTAAAGGGCGTAACCCCGATAAACCACGTAATTTAACACAAGTCGTTAAACTTTCATAATAAAAACCTATTCAATAAGTAATAGATATTATTCCACTTATTACTTTCTGATAATTTTGAATTTAAATAAATTCTGTGGGGAGAACTGGTGATGTAAGGATGAGTCATATTTTAGTAGCAGATGTTGGTGGAACAAAATTAGCCACGGCTTTATTCAACCAACATCAGCATATTTTAATTAAAAGAGAGGTACCAAGTGATATTTCCACAAAAGAAGCTTTATTCCATTGTTTAATTGATAGCTTTGAAATACTCTGTATGGAGAAGAAGCTCTCTTTTAATGAAGTTTCTAAGGTATGTATTGGTGTACCTGGTATTGTTGATGTTCAAAAGGGTCTAGCCGTCTACCAAAATAATATACCGTGGAGTAACTTTCCTATTTGTGAACGATTAACTGAATTTTTTCCCCATGCACAGATTATGATGGATAACGATGTGCATATGGCTACTTGGGGAGAGTATAATGCTAGAGGATTTCGGAAGGAAACGATGGTATATATAACATTAAGTACAGGGATATCCTGTTGTACCATTGTTAATGGTGATTTTTTACGAGGAACAGGATTAGCTGGTGAAATAGGTTTTAATATTGTCGGTCAAGCTGGTGAAACTTTAGAAGAAAGTGTCGCAGGGCCAGCTATAGAAAAGCTGGGAAGAACATTACTGGGAAATTCAAATATCCGATTAAAAGATATGATGGAGCTCTATTACAAGGGTGACCCTATTATGGTGAAAGTATTGCAGCAAATCATTTATTGCATGGAAAAACAGTTACATCAAATGATTTTAATGCTTGATCCACACTGCATAGTATTAGGCGGAGGCTTTTTTAATCATCAGCCGAAAATCATTGAACTGATTAAAGACGGAATTCAGCAGCGCCTGTTGAATACTCCTTTTGAAGGGAAAGAGCAAATTATAGAGAGTAGTATTCATAAAGGTGAGACGGGACTGTATGGTGCAGCATTGAAGTAATCAAAAACAGTGGCGTGATGAGGAAAATGGAAAATTACAGCGATAAAAATTTCATACAAAGACCCAACTTCTATATATAGCTTATATTGAGAAATTGGGTTTTTTTCGTCAACATTTTGATTGACGTAAGGTAGCGGAGGATGGCGAACTGTTAGGAAGATAAATGTGGTTGTTCCCAATGGGGAAACACTAATCGCCTTCTAAAATGGGATCAAAATAGCTAAAAAACCAATGTTGAACTGTAAAAGGGAAACAGACTTGTTATCTGAATCCCTTTCAATAAAGCTTTTACTCTACCGAATACGCTGCTCTGATTCTAAGTCAAAGAAATGAGCGCGTGACATATCAAATAGTAGGTTTGCTACCTGACCCTGAGTTATTCGAGTATCAGAGTTTACACGTGCAATATAGGGCTGGCCATTTAACTGTGCATGTAACATCAGCTCAGCCCCTGTTAATTCGGATACATCGATATCTGCTTCAATAGCTGAGAAGAAGGGGTCTGAATTGACAGAAGAATTTTCATAAATATGTTCAGGACGAATGCCCAAGATCAGCTCTTTTTGTAAATAACCTTTTTCTACTAATAATTTGGATTTTTCTGCAGGAATGGTTAGTGAAATAGGTCCTATTTGAATCCCTTCTTCATGGAAAATCCCTTTAAAAAAGTTCATCGATGGTGAGCCTATAAAACCACCAACGAATTTATTTTCAGGTAAACCGTATACTTCTTCAGGAGTACCGACTTGTTGAACAATACCATCTTTCATGACGACAAGACGTGTTGCCATTGTCATGGCTTCAGTTTGGTCATGTGTTACGTAGATTGTCGTTGTTTTTAATCGTCGATGGAGCTTAGTAATTTCTGCACGCATTTGCACCCGTAGTTTTGCATCTAAATTGGACAATGGTTCGTCCATTAAGAAAATATTCGCATCTCGGACGATTGCTCGACCAAGGGCAACTCGTTGTCTCTGACCACCTGATAAAGCTTTAGGCTTACGATCTAAATACTTTTCTAAATCAAGTATGGCTGCAGCATTGTGGACACGTTCTTGGATTTGTTGTTTTGAAAACTTACGGAGCTTTAAGCCAAATGCCATGTTGTCATAAACTGTCATATGTGGATAGAGAGCATAGTTTTGAAAAACCATCGCAATATCACGTTCCTTAGATGGCACATCATTCATTTTCTTGTTATCAATTAAAAAATCACCTTCCGAAATTTCCTCTAACCCAGCGATCATACGTAATGTTGTTGATTTTCCACAACCTGAAGGACCAACAAGTACTATAAACTCTTGATCCTGAACAGTTAAATTAAAATCAGATACAGCTGTTACACCGCCATCATATATTTTATAAATATGATTAAGTACTATTTTCTCCATGTTTAATCCCCTTTGTTCTTTTATTCAGTGTAAATAAAGTAATGAAGAAAACCTATGTTTAATGTGCATAATTTTCAGTTAATTATTTTTGTGCATGTTGTAAAAATGACCAAAGATAACTAGCAAAGTAAACAAGAATAACACCATCTAAATTTTTGATATGAATATTGGTGATTTCTTGGAACTTGGATAATCGATAGGTAAGCGTATTACGATGCATATGTAATTTTTTTGATGTCAAAGAAATATTGAAACCACATTCACAAAAGGTTTTAACCGTTTCCAATAATTCCTTGTCAGATTTTAAAGGTATAATAATTTGCTCCTCGATAAATGTAAGAATAGAAGTGGGCAATTGTTCTGTTAGTAAAATAGGGAATATCGTTTGAAATGAATAATAAGGTTCAGCAAATCTTAAATGTAAGCATTCCTTGAACCATTGTGCTTCCCTTTGGAATTTAACCGAAAAATCTTGATTGATTGTATAAAATTCTCCCAAATATAAATGGATGCGAACATAAAAATCGGCTTCTATCGTACGGATAAGGGCAATGAAATCTTCCTTCTCACGTATTGAATGTTTTTCAGGTTCAATAAGTAAAAATTGATTTTTAGCAACTTGAAGGAATACCGTATCCTCCTGAAAAAAATTATAAAGCGCTTCTTTTAAAGCTTCTAAAGGAGGGTTTTCGTTAATAAACGTTATTTGAATAACCCGTGCTTTGTTAAATTTTAATTTGGGCGGCATGTCACCATTCGAATAAATAAATTCATACCATAAATCTGATGCCTGAACTGGCGAAGAGGTAACTTCAGTATAAAAAACCGTCAACCATTCGTAGTCCCGCTGTGAAACCTCATGCTTGGAAATAGAAAACCATTCCTTTGTTTCGTGATGATAAAAAATATGAGAATCATAGGATAGTTGAGTTGGCTTTGAACGAAAATAACGATAGGAAGGAAACAATGCTTTGAGATTTAAGTTCATGAAAGACTCCTTTTCTTTCGATATATAGTAAAAGATGTAACTGAAAGGTTGTGCGGGAAAAAGCTACATAAAAGATGATGATCAAAAATATGCTTTAAAATTTTCTATCATTACTAGTAATAATAAATGTTGAGGTTAAAAAAGTTAAGAAATATAAGTAAATTCACTGATATGAAGATAATAATTCGTGGAGGCCCATATGAGTGAAAAGAAAGTTTATATTCATTCGTGTCACATGGTGAAAAACGAGGAAAAATAGTTAACATTATTGAGTTGATTGTTTCTTCATGAATCCCAATAATGTTTGAACGATGTAAAAATTGTCTAACATTTCAATGTTGTAGACAAACTCTAATAATTTTTAGTTGTGTTTTACTATAGGAGTAGATGCCGCCTTCGTTCCAATCAATTTACCTAAGTTCGCTATTTACTATTTATTGTTGAGGGCTATTAGTTATTGGATTTAGGACCAGTTTGTTGAGTTATACAGTGACGGAGTAACTTGAGCGAAAATGCATGGTGCAAAATTAAAAACTAGCCTCAAGATGATCACTTCTAAAAGGAGGCTTCCAGTTAGAAGGTTAATGAAAAATATCCATTTACTAATCGCTAGTAAATGGATATTTTTCATTTATGGTGTCTTTACATCTTTTGTCCATTCAGCTACTTTATCTTGGTTATTGTTAATCCATTTTTTTGCAGCGTCCGTGGCACTCATACCTTCCATAAAATCAAACATCACACTTTCAATATCTTCGGCGGTCCAATGGAAACGATTTAGGACATCATATGCCTCGGAAGCATCTTCCTTTAATCCTTTACGGGCAAATGTACCAATATATTCTTCCGTACCATATAAATCTTTTGGGTCTTCTAAATATTTTAAATCGTAGGCATTAAAGATCCAATGGGGTGACCAACCTGTAATGATGATTTCTTCATTATTTGAAATGGCTTGACTAAGGGCTGCGGTCATGGCACCGGCAGAAGAGGTTAGTATATTCCAGCCTTCTAGATTGTGATATTCCTTATAGGCATTTTCTGTTGTGGCCATCATATTAGCTCCTGGTTCAATACCTGTAATTGTTTTATTGGCTTGATTTGTTAAGTCTTCAATGGAATTAACGTCCATATAACTTGGAACGACTAAGCCAATTTTAGCACCAGTAAGGTTTTCGCCTAAATTCTCAATTTTATCTTTGTATTTCTCTACTTGCGGAGCGTGTGTTTGGGGTAACCAGGCAGATACCATACCGTCAACCTCACCGTTCGCAAGTGCCTCCCACATAATGCCATTGTCTAATGGTGTGAGCGTCACATCATATCCCAAATTCTCTAAAACTTGTCCTATAACATGGGTAGAAGCAACCTCTGTATCCCATTCCACATACGCCAAGTTAATTTCTTTTTTATCTTTTGTACCCGCATCAGCAGAACCACATGCAGCTAATAGTAGTAGGCATGATAAAGCAAATCCTATCTTCCATATTTTTAAATATCTCATCAAATTCCCCTTTCAATAATTACTTACATCCTAGTGAAAATTAATAAATATTAACAAGTAACAACTTAATTTTATATAGAAGTTGTTACTTTTGTCAAATTGATGATTCATGCAACGCATGCAATAAAATGGGGGCTTCATTACGGAAAAGGTTCTGAATAGGGTTCTAAAATGCCCATAGATTTTTAACACGATTACATATGATAGGTGAAAATGGAGACTGGGTTTTGAGGAGGCTTAGTATGCACTGGATTACTATTATTCTAATAGGAATTGCTGCAAATCTAGATAATTTGGGGATTGGCCTAGCCTATGGTGTCAAGCAAGTTAAAATTCCTATTTTATCGAATGCAGTGATCGCTGGCATGTCAATGATTGTCACATATGTCGCAGTAACAGCTGGCAGCACTGTTGTTGAATATATTTCACCGCATACTGCCAATTTATTAGGAAGTTTACTATTATGTGTTATTGGTATATGGACCTTGATGTCCAATAACTTTTCTAATCAACGCATAGCAGGTAACCCTGAGCTATTTGATGAAGATAAAAATTTAGTCATCTCAACTCGAGAGGCAATGGCACTCGGATTTGTATTGTCAGCTAATTGCTTAGCAGGAGGTATTGCCATCGGTGCTAATGGCATTTCTGCAATATGGACAGTAATTTCCATTGGTGTCTTCTCATTTGTTACGGTGGGGGTAGGCAGTCAATGTGGTGCATTGCTCTCCAAAACGTTTATTGGGAGGCATTCAACAGCCATTTCAGGATGGCTTTTATTGTTGATCGGTATTTTAGAGATTTTTGCAAAATAAATTAAGAGCGAGAATATCACCAAATTTTGGTGATATTCTTTTTATTAGGAGGAAAATTTGACATATTGAGGACGAATTTGGATTAACGGTTGACATTGACTGGCAGTAACGATTATTCTTGGGAGTAGAATCGTAATTGAGAATTATTTTCGTTTACATGAAAGTGCTTTCGTGGAAGTGAATCTATCAATTAGGATGTTTTATTATGACTAAGGGAGGCGTGCAACACATGAAGAAAATGCTCATGTTGATCATGCTTGTTAGTATTTTTGTCGTTAACTTCGGCTTAACACAAGCATCTGCTCAACTAGCTGATGGCACTCATTCGATAAAATATCAGGTCAATAAACCTGAAAGTAATTCCGCATCAATTGCTAATGATTATTTTGTAAAACCTGCGAAAGTTACGGTGAAAAATGGCACTGCAGTAGTACAAATTACATTAAAAAACAGTGCATGGATTACGAAATTTCAACCACCAGGTGGAGCAACTGTAGTAAGTGAAGATCAAGCAGCAGATACACGAACTGTACAATTCACCGTTAAAGACCTAACAAAACCTGTAGTAACAGCGATGAAAATTGATATTGATGATATCAATTATCATCATGAATACAGTGTATCACTTGTATTTGATGCCACATCAATCGCAAGCTCAGCATCTGCTTCTACTCAAAAAACAGAATCCAGTAAATCACAACCAACTTCTTCAGCAACTACAACTGAAAGTCAAGTGCCCAATCCACAAACAGATGATGCAACACCTTATCTATTAATAGTTGCATTAGTGGGGTCAGCATTTTTACTTTATAGAAAAAAACTACAAACAAAAACGGAGGGTCAATAAAATGGCTAAAAAACGTCAATCACGCGCAACTAAAATAGTACTAGCTTCATTGTTAGCAGCATCTCTTACAGTTCCTTCCTTTGCATCTGCGGCAGAATTAGCAACAACAAATACAGAAGTGAAAGCAGAAACAACGAAAGCTGCTAAAACAGATTCAGTTATTAATTTCCAAATTTTTAAAACAGGTACGACAGAAGCACAGCCTGCAATTAGTTCTCATTTAGTACCACAAGGAACAATTGTTGAAAAAGACGGTAAATTTGAAGCTCAATTAACAATTACAGCTAAATCTGCACCAATGATTGCAGGTCTACAAACAAAACAAGGCGATACATTTGTAGATGCTAAAGAAGTAAAAAATAGCGATGGTACAATTACATACAGTTTCCCTGTTGTTGTTGATGAAGTTAAATCAGCAAAAATTCATGTAGTCGTTCCGTCCGCAAATATGGATAAATGGTATGACTTTGATTTAAAAGCAGTGAAAGAAGTAAAAGAAGAAGTGAAAGTGAATGAAGTAGCTGTCACTGTTTACAAAGATGGTACAACAGAAGAGTCGATGATGAAACAGTATATCGCACCAAAAGTAGGGATTACTGTAAAAGACGGTAAAAATGTTGTAACAATGACATTCCCTCAAGGTCAATATGTAAAAGGTTTCACTGTAGAGGGTAAGGAAGCAACTTTAGTGAAACAAGATGATACAACAAATTCACGCACATATTCATTTGAAGTTGCAGATTTGAAGAAACTGGTAAATGCTCAATTACACATCGTTGTAAATGAACCAGCACAAGGTGTGAAGTATGATTCGAATCATACAGTACAATTTAGCTTTGCTGTGGAAGGTGCAGTGAAGCCAGTTATTAATCCATTTAAGGACATTAGTAAAGATGCGAATAAAGATGCCATCCTATCACTTTACAGCTTAGGTATTGTGAAGGCACAAGATAATTTTAGACCAAATGACAACATTACACGTTCTCAATTTGCTTTAATGGTAGCACGTTCATTGAACGTAACTTCTACAAAAGATGCTGGATTTAAAGATACAGGCAAGCTTAGTGCGGAAGCTGTTCAAGCTATTAATGCATTAGCTGAAGCTGGGATTGTTAAAAAAGCTACAAACTTCAATCCAAATGATACACTTACTCGTCAACAAGCAGCTGTAATGATTTATCGCACTGTAACACATGTAGCAGGAAAAGAAATGAGCTTTGGTGATACAAGTCTTTCTTACTATGCTGATGGAGCAAAAGTGAAAGATGAAGAAGCAAAAAAAGCCTTTGCCCTTCTATATGCAGGTAAAGTAATGACTGGCTCTCCAACTGCTGATGGTAAGACAGTTATTGATGCAAATAGTCCATTAAAACGTTCACATATGGCGAAAATTTTAAATGGCTCTTTGCAATACATGAATAAATAATAAGAATTTTTACAGCAACTTCCTTTCTCATATTTTATGGGGGAGGAAGTTCCTATGTGTTTAAAATGGGAGGAGACTATGCAATGACAATCATAAAAAAGCACATTTGTATTTTGGCTGTTTTGGCAGTTTTATTGCTTGTTTTTCCTCCATCCATTTTTATGCAAGCAAAAGCTGAAAACCTTGGCATAATAGATGGTAGTTATCAAGTTGAACTAAGTTTTTCTCCTATTGAGGGCTTTGAAGAAAATCTTTTTAAACATAAAGCAACTCTCACCGTAAAGGATGGACAGTATCAATTAGCTTTGGCACTTGAACAGCCATATTCTGTACGTGATATACATATCGAACAGCTTGGTAATGAAATTTCTTGGACTCAAGATATAGAAAATTTAGTTCAGTTTGATGTTTTGACATTACAAGACCCTATTGTTATAAAGGGCAATGTAGAGCTTGCAGCTGAAGAAACTTATTTTTCATTCACTCAAGAGCTACGAATTGAAATGGCGGGACTTATACCGACCGTTCCTCAGGAAGAAAACAAGACGGATGATGCTGAAAACGTAGTTGTAGAAGAAACAAAGGGTCAAGAATGGGCAGTGGATTATGTATTATTAGCGGATGGTAAAAATGAACCTTCTATTATGAATAACTATGTGAATCCAACCGCAAAGGTGATTGAAAAGGATGGTAGATACTATGCGCAAATGACCATTTTACAATCAGCTTGGGTGACAGGTCTACAAGTAGATTATAAGGGAAATCAGATTGAACCGAAGCAAGTTTCACTTTTAGACAATGTACGCATTGTGGAATTTGAGGTTGAGGACTTAACACAGCCGTTACGAATGTGGGTGAAAATCGATATTCCTGACATTTCATATCATCATCAATACTATGTTCAGCTAGCATTCAATCAAAAACAGGTCGCATTGCTTTTACAAAAACCTATCAACGAAAAACCTACTACGCAAGTTGTACCTGACAAGTCAGTGGAAACGGTTAAGGAGCAGGTACAAAAGCCACAAGCACTAATAAGTAGAGAGAGTGTATCTAGCAAAGCTACACAGACATTACCAGCTATTCAATCACCATTGCTTATACCATGGGAAGAAAAATTAACATTTGATCGTACACTTGATGAACCAACTGATGAAACTTTAGATGAAACATTAGAGGATAGCCAAACGATGGAGGAGACTACGGACAATAAAGTAGTGAAAAATACGACTGCAGAACAGCCAATTGAACCGTTAAACATCGTAAAAATTATTGGGCTAATCGTTATATGTCTCGTATCAGGCTGGCTACTTATTAAGCGTATTAGAAAAAACAAAAATGAGACGACTGAGCAGAAATAAGTGGGGGATGACACAATGAAAAAAGATTGGAAACTGAAGTTACTGTTGTTGACATTACTATCACTAATTCTCGCTGCATGTAGTAGCAGTGATCAAGCAGAAAAGAAAGAGACAGTTACTGATAAAGAACAGGTAACAGAAGATAATGAGCAACGTATCATTGCGGGGACGGTAGTTATAGCAGATATCCTAGATAAGCTGGAGCTTGACGCAATTGCTGTACCAGAAACAGAAAAGCAATTAGCAAAGCGTTATGATGGTCTGCCAACAATCGGTAATGCGATGGAGCCGGATATGGAAATAGTTAAGTCATTAAATCCGACAGAAGTATTATCCGTTTCAACTTTAGAATACGATTTACAGGATAAATTTAAACAACTTAATATTCCTGTTGATTTTCTTAATTTCCAAAGCGTTGATGCCATGCTGAAGGAAATAACATCGCTAGGAGAACGCTATAATCGTCAATCCCAAGCCGATGCATTAGTAAAAGATCTACAGAAGAATATCGAGGCAGTCCAAAGTGTAGCTGCGAATAAAGAAGGTCCTCGCGTATTAATTTTACTAGGTATACCAGGGAGTTATTTAGTAGCAACAGAAAATTCATATGCTGGGGATCTTGTGAAACGAGCAGGAGGTATCAATGTAATGGAAGGACAGGATGCAGAATATCTATCTTCTAATACGGAATATCTCCATAATAGTAATCCGGATATTATTTTGCGCTTATCACATGGTATGCCCGATGAAGTTGTGAAAATGTTTGATGAAGAATTTAAAACAAATGATATTTGGAAACATTTCGAAGCAGTGAAAAACGATAAAGTCTATGATTTAGAGGAAGAATTATTCGGGACGACATCCTCCTTGCAGGTACCACAGGCTTTAGGGCAGCTGATGGAAATTTTCTATCGTAAATAGTAACTTGAATGTCGCTCGTATGATCAGTATTTTACTCGTCATAGAGCGTTTTTCTTATCCTATATGGAATAAAAAAAGAAAAAGGAAGTCCGATATGACAAAAAGAATCGTCAGTTTTTTACTTGTAATTTTTCTATTACTTGTGACAGTTATTTATTCAGCCACAACAGGTAGCATTAAAATGGGCTTTTTTGAGTTTATAGGGGCATTATTTGATGAAGGAAATAGTCAAATGGAGGCGATCCGTGATTTACGCTTCCCACGTATCATCGTCGCATTATTTGCAGGTGCCGCACTTTCAGTTTCTGGGGTGCTTTTACAATCGGTGATGCGTAATCCATTGGCAGATGCAGGGATTATCGGAATATCTTCGGGTGCAGCATTTGTTCAATTATTTATTGTTGCCTTTTTCCCCACATTATTTTTTATGACACCCGTTTTAGCATTTATGGGCGGAGCCTTAGCCTGTATGCTTGTCTTTGCACTATCTTGGAAATCTGGCCTAAGCCCTCTCAAATTGATTTTAGTAGGGATAGCGATTAACGCTATGTTTACAGGCTTAACCGAGGCTATGATTAGCTTAGGTGGCTCCTTAAATATGTCCGCATCTAGTGTGATTGGTTCTAATCTAACAATGCGAACATGGAAAGATGTTTCCACAATTGTGACATATGGTTCAATCGGATTAATAGGGGCTTTTGCTTTATATAGTTGGTGTAATTTACTCGTATTACAAGACAAAACTGTTAAAAGTTTAGGATTTCAAGTTGCGCGAGCACGGTTATTAATTGCAGCCGTGGCTGTTTTATTAGCAGCCGTTTCAGTTGTTGTTGCAGGTGTTATTTCATTTGTGGGACTATTAGTACCTCACATTGCTCGCAGATTGGTTGGTCATGATCATGCTGTGCTTATTCCGTTTACAGCACTGGCAGGAGCTTTATTAATTTTAGTAGCAGATACAATTGGACGTACAATTGTTGCACCACTTGAAATTCCAGCGTCCACAATTATGGCAATTATCGGTGGACCCTTCCTCATATTCTTATTACGAAAAGAGTGACAAACATGGATATACAAGACATCATTGTATCGCATGATAATACACGTAACCATCTAAATGGCGTTTCAACATCCATTACAATGGGCAAAATTACAACAATTATTGGCCCGAATGGCTGTGGGAAATCAACTTTATTAAGTGTTATCTCTCGTCTTCATTTACCTAAATCAGGGAATGTCCTGTTAGAAAATAAAGACGTACTAAACTATAAGCCTAAGGAATTCGCTAAAAAACTAGCGATAGTGTATCAGCAAAACGATATACCGAAAGATTTAACAATTGAAAAATTAGTCGGCTTTGGTCGTCTTCCCCATCAAACATTGCTGAAAAAAGACAATGAAGGAGATGCAAAAGCCATTGAATGGGCATTGGCTTGTACAAATTTACAACAAAAGAGTACAACAAATTTAGAGGCGTTATCAGGTGGCGAGCGCCAACGTGTCTGGATTGCTATGGCTTTGGCACAACAATCTGAAATACTATGCTTGGACGAGCCGACAACGTATTTGGATATTTATTATCAATTAGAATTATTAGAGCTAGTCAAAACATTAAACGAGCAGCACGGCTTAACGATTATCATGGTGCTTCATGATATTAATCAAGCTATTCGCTATAGTGACCATATTATTTTAATGAAGGATGGTCAACTATTCGCAGAAGGTGCTCCACGTGATGTGATCACAAAAGATGTTATTAAAGAGGTTTATGGAGTTGACGCGGTATTTAATGAAGATAAACAACTTGGCTATTATATGATGCCAATAGGGATATGATTGGTGATAGGATGAAAAAGAAGGCGTCAAAGTTAGTCACATTTCTATATTTAGTGATATTTTTATTTTCTGCATTTTCTCTGGCAAAGTATCTATATACGTACTATGAGACATCAAAATCACTGAAGGAAGTGCAGGATATATATCAAGCTACATTAAGCACTATTGAGGATCAGCCAGTAAGTCAAGAGGAAGAAACTCAAGCTCCTTCAACGATAAGACCTCAATTCCAAGATTTATTAGCAATGAACCGTCAAATTGTGGGATGGATTTCAGTGGATGGAACAAAGTTAAATAATCCAGTACTACAAGCTGACAATAATGAGTTTTATTTAAATCATAATTTTAAAGACGAGGAAAGTCGTGCAGGAAGTGTCTTTATGGATTATCGCAATAATATTCTTTCTATGAATCAAAATACAATTTTATATGGTCATGCTATGAAAAACAATACGATGTTTGGTAGTCTAAAAAATTATTTAAAGCAAGACTACGCGGATGACCATCCAATTATTTATTTAGATACCCTATATGAAGGGTATGATATCGAGGTATTTGCTGCATATGAGACAACTATTGATTTCTATTATATTGAAACGGACTTTACAAGTGACGGAGCTTATCAGCAATTTCTAGAGGACATTCAGAAGCGCTCATCCATACAAATGAATGTCGCTATAAGTCCCAGTGATAAAATCCTGACATTGTCTACTTGTAAGGATTCAGTGATGAGTGACGATCATCGCTTTGTTGTGCAGGGTAAATTAGTAAAACGTGGAGAATAAGAATAGTAGGGAAGTACGAAAAGTTCGACACCCTTTTATGGAGGAGAACCATTATTGTCAAGGTTCTCCATTTATTTTTTAAGCCATAATGACTACTCTCAATAAGCGGGTGTCTACGTTTACATTATTTCAGTTTCTTTTTATTTGATTTTCTCTCCCAGCTCTAAAATAATTCCTTCAGGACCACGAACGTAACATAATTTATAACTATCTTCATATTGCTGTATCTCACTAAAAATTTCTGTACCCCTTTTTTTCAATTTAGCAATAATACCGTCAATATCTTCAACATTAAAGCAAATATGTCGGATTCCTAGCGTATTGGCAAGAGGTTGCTGAATATCTTTGTCATCTGATGGCGAATAAAATTTCACTAGCTCTATCCATGTCTGACCATCAGGCATCCCCAAACCTACACATGCCGTTTTAGCATGATTAAGCCCAACTATTCGGCTTAATTGTTCTCCTTCCAATTCCCATTCTGCTTTTACTTCAAGTCCTAACTCAAGAAAAAATGCTTTAGCCTCTGAAAGATCATTTACGTTTATACTCACATGATCCATTCGATTGATTTTCATATGTTATACCTCCTTGAAATCAAGTGTTCTTCGCAGAATTATACAACAACCTACTATTTTAAGTATCTGTAAAAGTTTCTTTACCGTCATGCTTTTTTTGCTACTTCGGCTATGGAAAAACGTATACATGTTCAGAGGAATAGGATATCAGTTTTCAACATGAACATTAAATAAAAAAACAATTTAATTACTTGACGTAATTAGATTATTAATATATAGTAGGTTACATAAAGTAATCAATTACTTTTTATAACTAAAGTAGTAAAAAAAGATAAGTAACTACAAATGTTTATCCTAAATAATGTTGGGTAACATAATTACTGTAGTTGCTTCATATTTTAAAATATATCTCGAAATCGAGATAAAATCAACTTATTGGAGGAATTATAAAATGGCAAAATGGAATATTGATTTAGGGCACTCAGCAATTAACTTTCAAGTAAAACACATGATGGTATCAAAAGTGAAAGGTGTATTTGACAAATACACAGCGGACATTGAGGCGGCAGATCTTGCAGACTTAACTACTGCTAACATCAGCTTTACAATTGATCCAGCAAGCATTAATACACGTAGTGAAGATCGTGATAACCATTTAAAAGCAGAAGATTTCTTTGATGCTGAACAATATCCAACAATTACGTTTAAATCAACAAATATTACAAAAAAATCTAGCGATGAATATTCAGTAACAGGTGACTTAACAATTAAAGGTGTAACAAAATCAGTAACATTTGATACGGAGTTTAACGGCAAAGGCACAAATCCATGGGGGCAAGAAGTATATGGTTTTGAAGCTGAAACAACGATCAATCGTGAAGACTTTGGTTTAACTTGGAATGCTGCCTTAGAAACTGGTGGAGTTCTTGTAGGTAAAGATATTAAAGTATCAGTTGAGTTAGAAATTAACCCAGCGTAATAAAGAGATTTTTCCTTGCATGCTTGAAGTAATATTCGAGCATGCTTTTTATATGTCCCAAAATAGGCATGTGCTTATCATATATTCTAGTAATGATATTCTGTAAAAAAATCCCACCAAATAAGTTTCTTGCATATTTTTAGCAAATACTGCATATAAATCATCATATTGTTTTTGGGGGCGATAGGATGAATGTATTAGTGACAGGTGGCTATGGTTTTATTGGCAGTGCAGTAGGTAGGCGTTTTTTTGAAGAAGGAGCATCGGTTTATATTATTGATAATTTAAGTACGGGTCACTTACGAAATGTTGACTTTGAGCATAAATCTTATCTTTTAAATGTGGAAGATGAGGTTTGTGAGCACCTTTTTAAAGAAACACATTTCGATGTGGTGATTCACTGTGCAGCGCAAACAAGTGTTCAACAATCCTTACAGGAGCCAGTAAAGGATATTTTGACGAATATTGTTGGGCTAAGTCAAATGCTCTTTTTATCATCTAAATATAAGGTAAAGCATTTTGTTTTTGCCTCCTCAGCTGCTGTGTATGGAAATAGTCACTATCCGCCACTAGAAGAAACAGATGTCTGTGAACCGATATCTATGTATGGATTAAACAAGAGCATTGGAGAAACCTATTGTGAGAAATGGCAAAAGGATTATCGGTTACCTATTCTTATTTACAGATTCGCCAATGTTTTCGGTCCAAGACAACAAATGCAAGGTGAAGCTGCTGTCATCCCAAGCATGTTAAAAAGTAGTATGGAGGGAAAACCCTTTACGATTTATGGTGATGGTGAACAGACACGTGACTTTATTTACGTCGATGATATTGCAGACGCCATCTATGCCGGTGTCCATGCACGATTGCAGGGTATCTATAATGTGTCCACAAATGAAGCCTGGTCACTTCATCAAGTTATTTTGCTACTTCAGCATTTAAATCATCCACTTGAAATTCAATATGCCCCCGCGCGAGAAGGAGATATTGAACATTCATTTTTAAATAATGACAAATTAGCTAATGCAATTGGTTGGAGACCCAAAATTTCTTTTGCAGAGGGAATTGAACGTACGCTGAATGCTTTACAAGTTGATAAATTAGCGGAAATTTAACGATATAGAGGATTTGGCATATTACACTGTGTAATATGTCTTTTTCTATGTCTATAGTATAATAATTCATTAAAGAAATGGATGTGGACGGAGGCTTACATATGCTTGTAGATTTTAGAGTAAACAATTGTCTAAGCTATAAAGAGGATACATTATTTTCAATGGTAGCGGGAAGTCGTCTGCGAAAATGGAAGGATACCCATACCATGCAATTGGATGATTCACTGCGTGTAGTGAAAAGTGCATTTATTTTTGGGCCAAATGGAAGTGGTAAATCTAATCTATTTACCGCAATTAAGGTTTTGCGGTCCTTACTTTTTAACTTTGAAAATTTAAACAATATTAAACAATTACGTCTACCTTATCAACCATTTAAGCTAGGAAGTCAGCAGGGCAAACCAACAGAATTTATGATTTCCCTATTTTTGGACGGAGCTTTGTATGATTATGAAATTCAGTATAATGCTTCCTTAGTTTTATATGAGCGCCTTCACAAGACAACAAATAATTTGAAGGAAGAACTTTTTGTCCGACGTTGGGATGGTGTGGACTATTCGTATGACACAGCTCATTCGACGGCACAGGAATTAACAAAATATACACGTAATAATACAGCCTTTTTATCAGTGCTCCATGTTTTTAATGATTCAGATGCGTTAAAGGTATTCGATTGGTTTTTACATAAAATCCTGTTTCTCGATGAAGCGAATCGGTTATCAAGTCATCCCCTTATTCGTAAACTTGAAGAAGAGCCTTTTAAAAAAGAGGTCATCAAACTTCTTAAAATTGCCGATTTTTCGATTCAAGATGTCACAGCAAGACGTGTGGAACGCAGAGAAAAAAATACCATTAGCTACGAATTTGACACCCCTGAGATCATTCAAGAAGTTGATATCGATCTGCATTATTTATCATTCGATGAAGCAGGTGCCCCCATCGGGACAGAGACGATCAATTGGACGATGGATTCTAAAGGTACTGTGCGCATGTTGCATTTAGCTTGTGTGATGGTAGATGCTTATAATAAAGGAAAAACTATTTTTATTGATGAATTTGATACAGCTTTTCATGTGTCAATTTGTGAATTTCTAATGGCAATCATGAATAGTAAACGCAATACGAGTAATCAATTTGTCGTGACGAGTCATGAAATAGAATTATTGGATCAGCCATTGCGGTCCGATCAAATTTGGTTTGTTAATAAAACCTTTAAAAATGAATCTGAGCTTTATTCTTTATTTGATTTTGCAGACCTGCAAAAAAAGCGTGGCGACCTTTCATATGCAAAACGTTATTTAAAAGGAGAATTTGGCGCAACTCCCGTTATTAATGAATATTTATCTGAACAATATTTAGATGAAGCGGAGGTATCTGAGCAGTGAGAGTACGACAACAAGGAAACCGAACACTGCGGAAAACTATTTTAATTTATTGTGAAGGTGAAACGGAACGTATTTATTTTGAGCAGCTACGTATTTTGAAGCGCTCTAAAATGGTGAGTGTGAAAATAAAAAACGTTAAACGTTCTGCAATTAAGCTTGCTCAACATGCTTATCGGGATTCAAGTTATCAATATTTTGACGAGGTCTGGATTGTTTTTGATAAGGATGATTTAACTGAAAAGCAATTGGAGGAAGTAAATCAATTTTGTGAGGAAAAAGGGATTCATATTGCTTATTCAAATGAAGCTTTTGAATTGTGGTTACTTTTGCATTTTGAAGAAGTGGATAGCTCGGAAAAATATCCACGAGCTGTCTTAAATGACAAAATGGAACAACATCTTGGCGTGAGTCGATATTTCCGTCATAAGGCTGACGAGTCTCTTATTGCCCCTATTGCATTACGACATGAGGTAGCGATTAAAAATTGTACGGACATGATGGCTCCTCGTAGTACGGAGAGCCGTGACAACCCCTACTGTAACATACATGAAATGATACGATACATATTTTAAGATTGGTAGGTTCTTTATGTTATATAGGGAACCTACTTTTTACTTTAGCGGAGATAGATTGTCAAATAAATGCATGTTTATTCCAAACAAACATATAGTGTCTATTGAGCGAAATCAGTAATAGTATGAAAGGGGATTGCGTGGATAAGCCAAATTCGAATCAACGCAAAAATATAGAGGATAATGCCAAGGATCAGCAACTAGAGCCGTTTCGTGTTGAGAATGAAGGCACAAAAATGACTACGAATCAGGGTCTTAGAGTGTCTAACGATGAGGATTCCTTAAAAGCAGGAGTCCGCGGTCCGACAATTATGGAGGATTTTCACCTTCGAGAAAAAATTACACATTTTGACCACGAACGAATTCCAGAAAGAGTCGTACATGCTAGAGGTTTTGCAGCGCATGGTGAATTCGAATTATATGAGTCAATGAGAGAGTATACGAAAGCGAAATTTTTGCAAGACCCGAAAAAGAAAACACCAGTGTTTGTTAGATTCTCGACAGTGGTAGGTAGTTTAGGCTCGATGGACACAGCTCGTGATGTACGGGGGTTTGCAACAAAATTTTACACGGATGAAGGAAATTATGATTTAGTAGGCAATAATATTCCAGTCTTTTTTATTCAGGATGCTATTAAGTTTCCAGATTTAATTCATGCTGTAAAGCCAGAGCCGCATAATGAGATGCCGCAAGCAGCCTCTGCCCATGATACGTTTTGGGATTTCGTTGCGAACAATCAGGAGATAGCACATATGATTATGTGGCATATGTCTGATCGAACAATACCTAGAAGCTTCCGTATGATGGAAGGTTTCGGGGTGCATACATTCCGTTTTGTTAATGACAGAGGACGATCGAGATTTGTGAAGTTTCATTGGAAGCCTGTACTAGGTGTGCATTCACTAGTTTGGGATGAAGCACAGATAATTGCAGGGAAAGACACAGATTTTCAGCGACGGGATTTGTGGGAGGCCATCGAAATTGGAGATTATCCAGAGTTTGAGTTAGGGGTGCAAATACTTGAACCGGAAGACGAATTTAAATTTGATTTTGATATTTTAGATGCCACTAAGCTTTGGCCAGAAGAACTAATACCCGTAAAGAAAATTGGAAAAATGACCTTAAATCGTAATGTGGATAATGTATTTGCTGAAACTGAGCAAGTTGCCTTCCACCCAGGGAATGTTGTACCAGGCATTGATTTTACTAACGATCCACTGTTACAAGGTCGACTCTTCTCCTATTTAGATACACAGTTAATTCGTCTCGGGGGACCAAACTTTGCGGAAATCCCTATTAATCGCCCTCTTTGTCCTGTGCATAATAATCAACGGAATGGTTTTAGTCGACAGGCAATTAATCTAGGTAGAGTGAGCTATCATAAAAATTCATTGGCCAATAATACGCCTGCAACATCTACTGCAAGGGAAGGGGGATACGTTCATTATGAAGAAAAGGTTGAAGGGCGAATCACAAGAGCACGTAGTAAATCCTTTGACGATCACTTTTCGCAAGCTAGGCTCTTTTGGAACAGTATGTCCCCACCTGAAAAACAGCATATTATAGACGCTTTTAGCTTTGAGGTTGGAAAAGTAAAAAGTAAATCGGTGCGACAACAAGTTGTGGATATGTTTGTTCGTGTGGATAAAGCAATGGCTACAACTGTGGCTGAAAATGTTGGTGTTAACCCTCCTAGTGGGGAACAGTCCAAGGTAACAGCTTCTTCACCTGCACTTAGTCAAGCCAATACCATTAAATTGCCTTATACGCTTAAGGTGGGTGTTTTAATTGGTGATGGATTCGATTCCAATGAGGTAGGCGAAGTATTGAAATATTTAACAAGGCAAGGTGTGCGCTACAGCATTATTTCTGATCGACTAGGTGTTGTAACAGGGAATAATGGTGTTCAATTAACGGCAACCGACACATTTATTACAACCGATGCCGTTTTATTTGACACGTTATATGTGGTGGGGGTAAAGGCAAGTAATCAAGCTAAATTTAATACACATATCGTGAATTATATTAATGAGGCATATCGCCATTATAAACCTATTGGGTTTGCTGTTACAGGTACAACGTTTTTCAATATGTCAAATGCGAATGTGGGACCAGGCATTGTTTTAGCAACTGGTAATAAGGATTTTGCTAAAAAATTTGTAGGCGCGATTGCACAACAAAGATTTTGGCAACGCAATATTTATTAAGCATAGGAAAATATAAACGTATAAGGCTTAGACTGTGGACAAAAGCTATCGAGAAGTTCTTTCTCTCGGTGGCTTTTGTAATTTTCATTTTTAAGCTTTTCGAATTGTTCTACTTGATGGGCATTTCTTTAAAAAACCCTCTCTAAGACATTCCTGATAATATTGCATTCAATTTTTCCAAATGATAAGGTGTTACATGAGGTGAGAAATATGGAAAATTTTGATATAGCGATTATTGGCGCAGGGCCAGGAGGTTATGTAGCGGCCATCCATGCGGCGAAAAATGGCAAAAGGGTTGCATTGATTGAACGAGATAAATTAGGAGGAGCCTGCTATAATGTCGGCTGCATTCCATCTAAAATTTTATTGGAGCATAGTAAACTAGTACAGGCAATCAATCAAGGAAATAATTGGGGAATAGAAACGGACAATGTGCGAATAAATTTCCCTCGATTGATGCAAAGAAAAGATACAATTATTCAAGAGCTTCTAACAAATATTGAGCACTATATCATCAACAACGATATAACTTTATATCGTGGTGAAGCCACATTAACTAAAGACTTGCTGATAACAGTTGGAAATGAAACTTTGACAGCCACGGATATTATATTGGCAACAGGCAGTCATCCATTTGTCCCACCATTTCAAGGTTTAGAGACTGCTACCTACTATACAACAGATACATTTTTCAATCTTAAAGAGCTACCAGCACAGTTAACGATTATTGGTGGTGGTGTCATTGCAGTAGAAATGGCCTTTAGTTTAGCACCTCTAGGAACGAAAGTTACAATGCTTAATCATAGTGAGGATATTTTACAAACGGAAGAACCAGAGTCGAGACCTCTTATTCGAGAAAAGATGAAGAAACTTGGTATTGAACTTGTAACAGATTTCGAATTCGAAAAATTTGAAGGCCATACTATTCATACAACTAAAGGTACATATACATATGAAAATCTTCTATTTGCCACAGGGCGTCGTCCTAATACAGAGATCGCTCAGCATTTAGGGCTAGCATTTGAAGGACTTTTAATTGCCGTCAATGACCATTTACAGACGAGTCAGCCCCATCTGTATGCAATTGGTGATTTGGTCGGTGGTTATCAGCTAGCACATTCAGCAAGTGCAGAAGGAATCTATGCTGTAGATTATATTGTGGGTAATCAACCAGCATCAATTGACCAAGCATCTATCCCACGTTGTGTCTATACACATCCTGAGATTGCCACATTTGGTTTACTAGAAGAACAGGTAAAAGTGCCTTACACGATGACAAAAATGCCTTTAAAGACAAATCCAAAAGGTTTAATGGAAGGCAATACAGAAGGCTTTGTGAAGCTAATTACAGAAGAGGGTAGCGGTCAAATTCTAGGTGCTTGTGTTGTAGGAGATGGTGCAACAGAAATGCTGAATGCGATATTGGCGGCAAAAAATGCAGGTGGTACAGCTCTTTCATTAGCACAAATGATTTTCCCACATCCGACTGTATGTGAGCATATTGGAGATGCAGCCAAAGCCGTTTTTGGAAAAGCTATTCACCAATAAAAAAGCTATTGACTTTAAAGGAATATATGTTAGATTAATTTTATAAGAATACTTGGTTTTGAAGTTGACTAGGCATCTAGAGGCTTCTATTTTACAAGGCGGTTTCCGTTTGATTGTAAAATAGAAGCTTTTTTAATGGCTTAAAAAAATAAAAGGAGTGGGGAAATGACAAAAGCAGTAATTATTAATGGAAGTAACTCGAAAAGCTCTAGAGTTACGGCAATTCATGAAAAGGTTGTAAATCATCTAATGGCACAAGGAGTAGAAGTCCATTCTAATTATGTTCATGAGCTACCAGCAAAAGATTTAATGACAGCCAATTTTGGGAGCGAAAGTATCCAGCTAGAGAATAAATGGGTCGAGGAAGCACAAATAGTGATCATTTTAACCCCAATATACAAAGCATCCTTTACAGGGATATTGAAGACTTATTTAGATGTACTACCCCAGAAAGCTCTGCATGAGAAGGTCGTACTACCTATTGCTGTCGGAGGTTCTATTGGTCATTTATTAGCATTAGAGTATGCTTTAAAGCCCGTTTTAGCTGTACTCGGGGCGACCACAATATCACATTCAGTTTATATTGTGGATAAACAAATTATTCGTCTGGATGAAGGAGGCTTTGCCATAGAAGAAGAAGCAATCAAAAGATTGGAAGCAGAGCTAAAGCAGTTGCAACGAGTATTAATTGCTAATTAAATATGAAAAAAGCGCATTATAGGGGTATCCTATAATGCGCTTTCTTTTAATTTACTTCAAGATCTTCTTCTGTTTCTACTGGTGCTGTAGAAAGATATAAGAAAGCCTCATCTTGCAAAAGCATTAATTTTTCTTCACAAATCCCATGCGATAATGGTCCTGAAAAAATAGACTCCCACCATGTCGTTGTTGTTGTCATTCATCTACGCCCCCGTTTTAATTAATATGTAGTTGTATATTTCCCGAGATAAAAAAACTAAAACATTTTATATACTCAAATTTCATCCTCCCTGATGTAGAAAGAGGATTTTTCCCTCCTGATGTTGTATCGTATAGACAATGATAGTTTGTTTCGAAATGAAAAAACTATGTATGCCATTTTTGAAAAAGGGGTGTTTTATTGATGAATTTTACGTCTCAAGATGTGGAAAATATGATAACAGAGCAGCGTCAATTTTATTTTTCTCGTGCCACTAAAAGTGTCAAGTTTCGAAAAGAGCAATTAAAAAAACTAAAGAAATCCATTTTGAAATATGAAAAGGAAATTCTGAACGCTCTATACTTAGACCTTCGGAAAAGTGAGTTTGAAGCTTATGCAACTGAAATTGGCATTGTCTTAGATAGTATTTCTCATATGGTGAAGCATGTGGAAGAATGGATGGCGCCAGAAGCTGTCAAAACACCTATTCAATATCAGATGGGTAAGAGCTTTATTGTTCGTGAACCGTATGGTGTTACATTAATAATTGGACCTTTCAATTACCCATTTCAATTGGTCATGGAACCACTGGTAGGTGCTATTGTTGGCGGTAATACAGCTATTGTCAAACCGTCAGAAACATCTGTACACACTGCAGCCATCGTAAAAAAAGTAATTGAAGAAACATTCCACCCGTCCTATGTACGTATAGTGGAAGGGGAAAAAGATGAGGTTACTGCCTTAATCCATGCTTCCTTTGACTATATCTTTTTTACAGGAAGTGTTGCAGTCGGCAAAGTGGTAGCTAAGGCAGCAGCAGAACGACTAACTCCTATTGCTTTAGAACTTGGAGGGAAAAGTCCAGCTATTGTCGATCAAACAGCGAACCTAGAAGTAGCAGCGAAGCGGATTGTATGGGGTAAATTTACAAATACTGGGCAAACATGTGTGGCACCAGATTATTTACTTGTTCACAAAGATGTGTATGATCGCTTTATGAAAATTTTAAAAGAAACAATACGTTCTTTTTATGGGAAGAACCCATTAAAAAGCCCTGATTACGGACGCATCGTGAATCTTAGACAGTTTGATCGTTTACAGCAAATTATTAAGGAAGAGCGAGATGCTATAACATTTGGCGGGCGGATAGATCGAGATGATTTATATATTGAACCAACAATCATCGAATATGTAAAGTGGACAAGTCCATCGATGCAGGAAGAGCTTTTTGGTCCTATCCTACCTGTTATGATGTATAACGATTTACCACTAGCTATCCATCAAATTCGCCAATTGCCGAAACCACTAGCGGCATATTTCTTCTCAGAGCACGAAAAAGCGACTCAATACTTTTTAGAGGAATTGCCATTCGGTGGAGGATGTATTAATGATACTATTACACATGTTGGTAACTTACATTTACCATTTGGAGGTGTTGGTCCTTCAGGTGTGAAAGCCTATCATGGTAAAGCGAGCTTTGAAAACTTTACACATTCGAAATCCATTTTAAAGAAATCTTCTAAGCTTGAGACGAATGTACTTTTTCCACCCTATAATCAAAAAGTGAAAATTGTACGCTCTATTATGAAATAGTAAAATGGGGGGATCTTTTTTCAAATGAAGATACCCTCATTCTAAAAACTCCCTCCTTTGTATAGAAAAATGTTCCCAAAAATCCTATCCTAGACGTGTCGAAAAATGCCGATTTGTGATTATTTATGAAAATTTCGAAGAAAACGTGTTTTTTGTTCAAATGTAAGCGTTTTCGTTGAAAAAACAGCACAGAGACATTTTATTTATCACGAAATAAGTAGTAAAATAAATTCAATAGAACGTGGGGGGATTCATATTGTCGTTTTTTGTCGGATAATAAAAAATGATGACGTGAGTGTAGAGATTGATTGGAGGACTATGAAATGTATGCAGAGGAATTGTTAAGTGCATTACCTTTGAAAAAAATAATTGGCATGTTGCCAGACCAAGTAACTGATATCGTAGTGGATTCAAGAAGTGTACAGCCAAATAGTATGTTTGTTTGTATTAAAGGTTATACAGTGGATGGACATGATTATGCTCAAAAGGCTGTAGATGGCGGGGCTACGATTGTTGTAACGGAGCGAGAATTACCACTAGGTGAGACTATTGCTCAAGTAATTGTGAAAGACACGGACCGTGCAGTAGGCTTATTAGCCGCAAAGTTTTTTGATTATCCTTCAAAAGATATAACGATGATCGGGGTAACGGGAACGAATGGTAAAACATCTGTGACGGGTATTATTCAAAATATCATGCATGGTATGGGTGAAAAATCGGCCCTATCTGGCACAATTGGCTTTAATTTAAATGGAATTCTATATGAATCTGCCAATACAACGAGTGATGCGTTATCGACGCAACAAATGATTTTTAGAGCAAAAATGGAAGGCTGTCGTTTAATGACGATGGAGGTTTCATCCCATGGCTTAGCACTTGGACGTTTAGCAGGTGTTGACTATGATATTGCTATTTTTACAAATCTAACGCACGATCATCTTGATTTCCATGGTACGATGGAGGAATATGGCCATGCTAAAGGTTTATTATTCTCCCAGCTTGGACAAGATTTAGAAAAAAATAAATTTGTTGTGCTAAATGCCGATGATGCGTGGTCAGAGCGATACGCAGCTATGACACCATTTCCAGTGTGGACATATGGTTTAAAAAATGAAACAGCAGATTTCCGTGCCATTAACTGTAAATATTACGATTATATGACATCCTTTGATGTGGAGATGTCAGAAGGAATTTATCGTGTGAAAATGAATTTACTAGGTGAATTTAACATTTATAATGTGTTAGCAGCGATAGTGGCATTTTATGGTCGTGGCTATACTATGGAAGCCATTATTGAGCAAATCGAGCAACTCCCACCAGTTAAAGGTCGTATGGAAAAAGTATGCTCTGACCTACCTGTTCAAATGTTTGTTGATTATGCACATACACCTGATGCCATTGAAAAAGCGATTGAAGCAGCACAACCATATAAAAAGGGCAAACTTATTTTCTTAGTTGGGACAGGTGGTAACCGCGATAAATCAAAACGTCCTGCAATGGCTGAGAAGGCGTCGGCAGCAGAGTATGTCATTCTGACAACAGATGACCCACGCTATGAGGACTATAATAGTATTACAGGTGATTTAGCCAAAGGGATGTTACATGACAATTTTGCTTGCATCGGGGATCGTGCAGAGGCAGTCCGACATGCCATTGAGGTTGCTGAACCAGGCGATATGATAATTTTTGCTGGTAAAGGCCATGAGGATTATCAAATTATTGAAAATACAAAATTTCCACATAGTGATGCAGAAATAGCAATAGAAGCTGGCCGATTGAAATTTGTTTGATGGAATATAAGATCTTAGGAAACCCTTTTAGATAGTACTAAAGGGTTTTCTTTTTGGCGATTTCATGTAAAAAGGTTGTACGAAAGGCAAGTCTTCTTTTATTATTATTAAGTATGAAAAAAGGAGAATGACGAGATGAATTCAAATTTAGAAAAAGATATACAATCGCGTCGTACTTTTGCCATTATCAGTCACCCTGATGCTGGGAAAACGACGATTACAGAAAAGCTTTTACTTTTTGGTGGCGCCATTCGTGACGCAGGAACAGTAAAAGGGAAAAAAACAGGTAAGTTTGCAACATCTGACTGGATGGAAATCGAAAAGCAACGTGGTATCTCTGTAACTTCTTCCGTGATGCAGTTTGACTATAATGGCTCACGTGTAAACATCTTGGATACTCCTGGGCACCAAGACTTCTCAGAAGATACGTATCGTACACTAATGGCAGTAGATAGTGCTGTCATGGTAGTGGATGCTGCTAAAGGGATCGAGGCACAGACATTAAAGCTATTTAAGGTTTGTAAAATGCGCGGTATTCCAATTTTCACTTTTATTAATAAATTAGACCGACAAGGGAAAGAGCCGCTTGAGCTAATTGAAGAGCTTGAGGAAGTACTAGGGATTAATGCGTATCCAATGAACTGGCCGATTGGTATGGGGAAAGAGTTTCTTGGTATTTATGATCGTTACAATAAGCGTATTGAGCAGTTCCGTACGGATGAGACAGAGCGCTTTCTACCAATAGATGAAAATGGTGAACTTGCTGTAGAACATCCAATGAAAGTCACTTCTTATTATTCTCAAGCAATGGACGATATTTTACTATTAGACGAGGCTGGTAATGAATATTCGGAGGAAAAAATTCGTCGTGGCGAATTAACACCAGTGTTCTTTGGTTCAGCTTTAACAAACTTTGGTGTACAAACATTCCTAGAAACTTACTTACAATTTGCACCAATACCACAGCCTAGAATTACGGAAGATGAGCAGTTTATTGATCCGCTTGAACAAGAAGAATTTTCAGGATTCATATTCAAAATTCAAGCTAATATGAATCCTGCGCACCGTGACCGTATTGCCTTTGTACGTATTGTTTCTGGTAAATTTGAGCGTGGCATGAATATGACATTGTCTCGTACAGGCAAATCCTTTAAAGTTACGCAATCTACGCAATTCCTAGCTGATGATCGTGAGACTGTAGATGAAGCGGTTGCTGGAGATATTATCGGGTTATATGACACGGGGACTTATCAAATTGGAGACACAGTTGTGGGTGGTAAGAAAACATTCCAATTTGAAAAATTACCACAGTTTACACCAGAGTTATTTGTCCGTGTAACGGCTAAAAATGTAATGAAATCGAAGCAATTCCATAAAGGTATTTTACAATTAGTACAGGAAGGTGCTATTCAATATTATAAAACACTGCACACAGAGGAAGTTATTCTTGGAGCAGTGGGTCAACTGCAATTTGAAGTATTCGAACATCGTATGAAAAATGAATACAATGTGGAAGTAAGAATGGAGCCAATTGGTTCAAAAATTGCACGTTGGATTGAAAATGAAGAGGATGTTAAAGAGTCCATGTCCTCTGGTCGTTCAATGCTGGTGAAAGACCGCTTTGACAACCTTGTGTTCTTATTCGAAAATGAATTTGCCATGCGTTGGTTTAACGATAAAAACGAGAACATTAAACTTTATAGCCTTCTTTAATAGTCAAACACGAATCGACAATTTTGCGATTCGTGTTTTTTTTCAAGGAAATTTGACACTGACTGTAGAATATATAAAGTATTAGGAAATTTAAGATTGCCATCGCTAGATGGTAGAAAATTAGCCTATTTATAAAATAATCCCCTTTTCGGCTATCATAGAAAGGAAGAGGCAGAAAAAGGAGTTTATCATATGAACATTAGTAATTTTTCAATTAAAAGACCAGTCTTTACAATTGTAACGATGCTTTTTGTCATTTTATTAGGCGGTGTATCGTTATTAAAAATACCAATTACTTTAATTCCGGAGTTAAATCCTCCGATAGGTGTAGTAGTCACCTCCTATCCTGGAGCAAGCCCTACAGAGGTGAATGAGAGAGTAACGAAGCCTTTAGAGGCAACACTAGCCACCTTACCAGGCATTAAGAAACTACAGTCAACCTCGCAAGAAGGAAGCAATTTAATCGTCCTTGAGTTCAATTGGTCCACCAACCTAGAAGATGTCCAACTTGATATTTTACAAAGAATTGATATGACACCTCTTCCCAATGATTCGGGCAAGCCAAGCTTTTTAAAGTTTGATCCATCTCAATTTCCAATTATTCAGCTATCATTGCGCGCAGAAAATGAAAATGTTGATGTGCGCTTATTAGCAGAGGATTTAGAAAAAGAGCTTCGACGGACAGAGGGTGTCGCAAGTGTGAATGTTTCGGGGAAGCTTATAGAGGAAATACAAATTACATTAGATGAGGGAAAGCTAGTCGAAAAAGGCTTAACACAGGCAGATATTATTCAAATCGTTCAAGCGAACAATGTATCACTTCCTGGTGATCCGGTTTTAACTAATGATGGAAAAATGTTAACAACACGGATTGTTAGTACATTAACCTCCCCTGAAGATATAGCCAATTTAATCGTTTCTGTGAATCCTTTAACAGGTGAAGCGTTAACAGTTGGCAATCTCGGCTCTGTTAAAAGGGCAGAACAGCCATCTGTAACGACAACTCGTGCCAATGAGCATGCAGCAGTTCTTATGTCTGTCATACAGGAGTCGGGTGCGAATACTGCAGAAGTGTCAAAGGAGTTTCAACAAACCTTAAATGATCTGCTAGAGAAAGAGCAATACAGGGGAATAACAGCAGACATATTAGTAGATCAGGGCAACTACGTGGATGTTGCTATCAGTAATATCGGCTCTTCCTTAATTTTAGGAGGATTGTTTGCAATGTTCGTCCTTTTTGTGTTCTTACGCAGTATAAAGAGCCCTATCATCATTGGTATCGCTATCCCCTATTCAGTTATAGTGACATTTGTATTGATGTTTTTTGCTGATTTTTCACTCAATATTATGACTTTAGGTGCTCTAGCTTTGGGTATTGGCATGCTAGTGGATAATGCAATCGTTGTTATTGAAAATATTGAAAGACACTTAGGGCTAGGAAAAGATCCTATTACAGCAGCAATGGAAGGGACAAGGGAAGTGGCTCTTGCTATCACAGCTTCAACACTAACAACAATAGCTGTCTTTATTCCTGTTATGTTCATCGAAGGATTGATTGGACAAATTTTCACAGAATTTGCTCTCACAATTTCATTTAGCTTAATTGCCTCTTTAGTAGTTGCCCTTACAGTAGTGCCGATGCTAGCGAGTCGTCTTTTAAAAATGAAAAGTATTAACGTTTACGAGCAGCGTAGTCAATCTCAATTTTATAAGCGATACAAATCGTCTATTGTTTGGGTTCTGAAGCATCGTATGCTCATACTAATTTTCACAGTAGCTTGCTTTGGCCTATCATTATTCGGATTGACTAGAATTGGTACTGAATTTTTACCACCTACCGATGAAGGATTCACAACCATTAGCGTCAATCTTGAAAAGGGTGTAGCTGTATCTGAAACTGAAAAGGTTGTCAGGAAGATCGAGGAACGTTTAAAGCAGGAAAAAGATGTAGATGTTTATGTTAGTTTAATTGGTGGCACACAACAATCTCAATCACGTGGACAAACTAGCCCGAACCAAGCAGAAATGTATGTAAAGCTAGTGCCTTTAGTGGATAGAGAACGCTCAATTTTTGAATTTGTCGAAGAGTTAGAGCAAGAATTACAGGGAGAGTTAGGAGATAAGACTGAGCTGACATTTAACGTATCGACAGCAACTGGCTCATCACCACATACTTTAACGTTTAGATTAACTGACTCTGATGAAGGAAGGCTCCAACAGGCTGTTAATAAAGTGCAACAAGAGCTACAAGCGATTGAAGAAGTGACGAAAGTCTCCACAGATTTAGATAATACTGTTCAAGAAATTCAAATTGAAGTCAATCGAGAGAATGCAAAAGATTATGGTTTTGTACCGGCCCAAATTGCACAGTCTGTCAATCAAATGACAAGAGGACAATTAACGTCCCAATTAATCGCAGAGGATGGTGCTGTGTTACCTATCTACACAGGTTTCGGACAGACCTTCAACGATAGTGTGAATTCACTAAAAGCAATGCAACTTCGTTCACCTGCGGGCTTGTTTGTGAAATTAGAGGATGTTGCTACAGTTTCTATAGAAGAGGGTCCCATCTCTATTCGTCGTTCTGATCAGGCTGCAGCAGTGGCATTTTTTGTTGAATATGAAACGAAGGAATCTTTAGGCGGAATGTCAACAAAGGTAGATAAAGCAATAGAGAGTGCTCATTTATCACCTACTACGCAAATTGTATTTAGCGGTGATCGAGAGCTTTATGATAGTGCAATCGATGATATGCTACTAGCCGTTATTCTGGCAATTATATTAGTTTATATTGTGATGGCTGCTCAATTTGAATCATTCAAATATCCGTTTGTCATTATGTTTACGGTGCCATTAATGATCATAGGTGTAGCAATTGCCATGTTTGCCACAAATACATTAATAGGTGTGACATCTGTAATCGGAATTTTAGTGCTTGTAGGGATTGTTGTAAATAACGGTATTGTGTTAGTTGATTATATTAACCAGCAAAAAGCGAATGGTATGTCAGCGTATGAAGCCATTTTACTGGCTACTCAGGATCGTCTCCGTCCAATCTTAATGACCGCGTTAACGACTATTTTAGGATTGCTTCCACTTGCACTTGGCATTGGGGAAGGAACAGAGATGAATCAACCGATGGGAATTGCAGTGATTGGAGGACTTGTGACGTCCACGTTACTAACACTATATATTGTACCGATTGTTTATAGTTTAGTGGATAAGGAAACAAGAAAGATGCGTTAGAATCGAGGGGGAATGGGAGATGAAAGTTCATTTTTTTACTGGTTTTCCTGGTTTCATTTCAAGTCAATTAATTAGGACATTGTTCCAAAAAAAACAAACACAACAGGTTATAGCAATCGTATTAGCTGGCGAAACCATTAAGGCTCATCGAGAAAAAGATAAAATATTAAAGGAGTTTCCTAATGGATCGATTCGTATTGTTGAGGGTGATATTACCTTGCCGAACCTCGGTTTAGATAATCAAGTGATTGAAGAAATCGTACCTCAAATTGAAGTGCTCTGGCATTTGGCAGCTATATACGATTTAGCTGTACCCCGTGATATTGCTTGGAAAGTGAATGTACATGGGACAACAATGGTGAATGAATTTGTGCGCACTTTACCCCATTTAAAACGCTATATGTACTTTAGTACGGCATATGTGGCTGGTACACGTGAGGGGGTACTGCGTGAAAATGAACTGATTCGACCATTCGCATTTAAAAATTATTATGAAGAGACAAAATATGAGGCTGAGCTCCGAGTAGAAGATTTAAAATCCGAAATTCCATTAACAATTATTAGACCTGGCATTGTGAGGGGACATTCGGAAACGGGTGAAACTATTAAGTTTGATGGCCCCTATTTCTTTTTAAATTTAGTAGAACGTTTAAAATGTTTACCTATAATTCCTTATATTGGAAAATCTACATCTACGATCAATGTAGTACCAGTAGATTATATATTAAATGCCTCAACTTTTTTGGCATCAGAACAAGAGGCTGAAGGCAAGACCCTTCATTTAACAGATCCAAATCCTCACCCTGTACAGGAAGTGTATCGTACTATGGTGAAACTAGTAACAAATGCTTATCCGAAGGGACATTTACCGTTTGCGTGGGCAAAGCTATCCTTGCAAATTCCTTTTATTCGGAGAAAGCTAGGGGTGGAGCAGGAGACATTAGATTATTTAACATGGAATGCCACATTCGACACGACTGAAGCCCAGCAAATTTTACAAAAAGGTGGAATTACATGTCCTGATTTTATTCGGACGATGCCGCGAATGATTGATTTTTATTTAGCACATAAAGAAGATAAGAGCTACCAGATACAAATTAAGTAATGAAAAAACCATATAGATATTTTTGTAAGCTGTAAATGATAGTGCTATAATGTTTGAAAGAAGATACCTTCGACACTTTGTCAAAGGGGAGTAGCTAACAGGTTTTGCAATTATTTTACCTGGTTTCACATTCGTCAAGACATGGTTTTACCATCGGGTGTGATAGTGAATGGCTCTATGCGTAAAATGATGACTGATGACGTGTAGATTGATGTACCGATAAGGTACTAATTTACTTAGCGAGACCTTTGCCTACATAAGGCAGGGGTTTTTTTCTTTTGTACTTTAGTGGAACTAGTCATTTGGGTATTTAGAGCTTAGAGGAGGCACTAGCATAAATGGAAGCAATAATATTACAATACGGCTGGGTTTTAATTGTCCTAGTTGTATTAGAGGGATTACTAGCAGCTGATAATGCAGTAGTAATGGCTGTAATGGTCAAACATTTACCGCAAGAACAACAAAAAAAGGCGTTATTTTATGGACTATTTGGCGCCCTGATTTTTCGATTTGCTGCTCTTTTTGTCATTACAGTTTTAGTAAACTATTGGCAAATACAAGCAGTAGGTGCGGCTTACCTGCTATTTATGTCTGCGAAAAATATTTATGATTTACGTAAACATAAAGATGATGAGGAAGAGACGAGTGAAAAAGCTGGGAAAAAGGGTTCTGGATTCTGGTTAACGGTACTCAAAGTAGAAGCTGCAGACATTGCATTTGCTATTGATTCCATGTTGGCTGCAGTAGCTATCGCTGTCACATTGCCTCATTTGGGGAATTTTGATATCGGTGGCATTAATGGTGGACAATTTATCGTCATGCTCCTTGGTGGGTTTATCGGGGTTATTATGATGCGTTTTGCTGCCCAATGGTTTGTCAAAGTATTAAATGATTATCCTTCACTTGAAACAGCTGCATTTTTAATTGTAGGCTGGGTAGGTGTGAAGCTTGTTGTCTTAACATTAGCCCACGAAAAAGTAGGGATATTACCTGCAGAATTCCCACATTCCACTGCATGGGAGTTAACATTCTGGATTGTCTTACTCGGCATAGCATTTGTAGGTTATCTAGTAGGGGTTCGAAATAAAAAATAGCTTAGATTGAATTATCCAGCTGTAGTCAAAAGCCATCGAAAGTATGATCTGACCCAAAAAAGTTAGACATATTTAGTTAAGCAACTGCTAAGACCTGAGTTCGGTACTCCACCGGGCTTAGGTCTTTTAATTTTTCTTTCATTCGTTTGTGATTGTAGTAGTGAATATAGTCATTGAGCTCCTGTTCAAAATGTGCCATAGATTCAAATTCTTGTAGATACAGGAGTTCAGATTTTAATAAGCCAAAGAAATTTTCGATGACTGCGTTGTCCAAACAATTACCCTTACGGGACATACTCTGCGTAATACCATGTTGCTTTAATGTTTGTTGATACTTTTTCATTTGATAATGCCAACCTTGATCTGAATGAAGAATAACTTGATCACTTGATTCAAGGCGCTCCAATGCTTGTTCTAACATATTATGGACTAGTTTATACACTGGACGCTTCATAACCGAGTATGCAATGATTTCGCCATTACATAGATCAAGGACGGGTGATAAATAGCGTTTCTCACCAAATAGATGGAACTCTGTCACGTCTGTTACCCATTTCTCGTTCATTTTTTCCGCTGTAAAATCGCGTTGTAATATGTTTGGGGCAATTTTTCCGACGTTACCTTTATACGAACGATATTTCTTCATGCGGACTTCACACTTTATGCCAATGGCATTCATCAAGCAGTTAATCGTTTTCGGATCATGATGAATACCAAATTTTTTTAGTTCTTTGGTGATCCGACGATAACCATAACGTCCCTTATGTTCATGATAAATGGACTGAATTGCGACTTTCACATCAGCGTATTTATCATGACGATTCAAACGCTTTTCCCAGTAATAATACGTACTACGTGGAATATCAGCGACTTTGATTAATTCCACTACTTCATAGATTTCCTTTAGTTCATAAATTACTTGCGCTTTGATTTGATTGGTAATTTTTCTTGCATTTGAACTAAAGTATTCAACTTTTTTAAGTACGCATTCTCCATTTCTAATTGTTTGATTCGTGCTTCTAACGCCTCAACAGATCCTTCAGCTGGTGTTGATTTCGTTGTTCTTTTTGTCTCTTTTTTCATAGATAGATGCCCCTTTTTCTTAGAAACAAGAGCATCATAACCACCAACTTCAAACTTCAACTTCCAATTCCGAATCATGCCAGGAGATGAAATATTGAATAGTGCAGCTGTGTCTCTCGAAGATGTACCTGTCTCGTTCATATAATTAAGTACATTCATTTTATAGTCAGCTGAATAGTTTGTATAGGACTTTAAGAAAGTCTCTACGCCATTTTTTTGATAACGGCGAACCCATTCACTGACAATCTGAGCTGTAACACCGATATCATTCGCAATTTCGATCAAAGTTTCATTTCCATTTAAATATCGTTGAACTGCTTGAATACGTTGTTCAACACTTACTTTTGTCATAAAAAAACCCCCGTAAAAGTTAGATTAATGTCTAACTTTTACGGGGCAGTTCAGTATATGATCGATGGCTTTTGGTATTTTCTTTTTCTATGATATTTTACTACTAAATCTAATCTCACTTTTTCGGCTTAAATCTTGGAGAGCTTACGTCATGAATGTGATTTTTCGTCAACATTGTTTGTCACTCTAAGGATTTACTTTTCAACAATAAAAAAATAGCTTAGAATCAATCGGAGTGACTGTTTATAAAGTATAGCCGTTAATCTCCACTACGGGCTGACGTTTCCACTGGCGGGGCCGAGCTGCTTCCCTCGCTGCGCTCAGTCCAGGATCTCGACATTCCCACTTAGTCGCCACCCTACGATCCGATCAACTTCTACATTATCACTCCACCTACATACTTCGAGCTTTTTTGAGCTAAACTCATTAACCCATTTTGCAGTGAGAGAAAATCTTTACCTGTGTATGTTCGATAGGCAAATCATAGTGAAAATACTCAATAGAAGATATAAAATTTTCTTCGCAAAATGCTTCAACACCAGAAATTTCGTATGTCATAGTTGGATAGTTTGCTTGTAAAAGTACCTTTGCTTCTTCATATTCATCTGGATGTAATGTAGCCTTAAAATGCAAAAAAAGCAAAATACTCCCAATTATTAGTAATACTAATAATCCGCCGATTGTAAAAATAAATATACTCCAAGCCTTTAACCACTTATTCAAAACTTCACCTCCAAAATAAAAAGCATTTTAGTTCAGATATCGTCCATTTTCAAAAAGTATAGTAATAACTATTCCTCTTTCTTTTTTCTTGTATTTTTTCTATACTATAATCTATCTAGTTGGGCATCATATGTAGGAGGGGTTGTTAAAGTGCCTTGGAAAAAATCTTCCAATAGACTTGTCACACCATTTCAGGTACTTGTTTCTTATTATTTTATAGCTATAGCGATTTCCTTCCTGTTATTACGGCTTCCAGGCGTTCATCAAGAAGGGGTAAAGGTATCCTTTTTAGATAGTCTATTTACGGCAGTAAGTGCAGTAAGTGTAACTGGTTTAACAACTATTAATATTTCTGAAACGTATACGAAATTTGGACTTGTGATGATTCTTGTTATTTTGCAGTTAGGCGCAATTGGTATTATGTCACTGGGTACCTTTGTGTGGCTCTTAGTCGGGAAAAAAATAGGGATGCGTGAGCGTCAGTTAATTATGATTGACCACAACCAGTACAATTTGTCTGGTGTTGTGAAATTAATACGTGAAATCTTAAAAATCTTAATTGGTATTGAGGTAGCAGGTACGTTTATTTTAACTTTACATTTTACCAATTATTTTGATACGTTAGAAGAAGCATTCTTACACGGAGCATTTGCTTCAATTTCTGCTACGACCAATGGGGGATTTGACATTACGGGAATGAGCTTATTGCCATTCCATGATGATTATTTTGTTCAACTGGTGACAATGGTACTTATTGTGTTAGGGGCAATAGGTTTCCCTGTCTTAATTGAACTAAAAACTTTCTTACTCAAACGTCATGCGAATTTTCGATTTAGCTTGTTTACAAAAATTACTACGTCTACTTATGCCATTTTATTTGTTGTTGGTGCTCTGGTCATTTTACTTCTCGAATCTTTCCATTCTTTCAAGGAAATGTCCTGGCACGAAGCGCTTTTTTCAGCGATGTTTCATTCTGTATCCACAAGATCTGCTGGGCTTACAACTTACGATGTGACGACATTTAGTGAGGCGACAGATATTTTTATGAGTTTTCTCATGTTCATAGGTTCTTCTCCAAGTTCAGTGGGGGGAGGAATTCGAACAACCACTTTTGCCATAGCTATTTTATTTTTAATTACATTTGCAAGAGGGAGAGAGGATATTCAAGTGTTTGGGCGAGAAATTCATTTAATTGATGTTTTCCGCTCCTTCGTTGTCATCTTATTAGCCTTTTTCATGGTTTTAATTGCAACGATTATTTTGCTTATTACAGAGCCACATGCCTCCCTTATTCAAATTATTTTTGAAATCACCTCTGCGTTCGGTACTTGTGGTATGTCGTTAGGAATAACTTCAGATTTATCGGTTATTGGTAAAATTATTATTATTATTTTAATGTTCATTGGTCGAGTTGGTTTAATATCCTTCCTGTATACGCTAGGTGGTGGTGGACGAGGAAAGAAATCGAAATTCCATTATCCAAAGGAACGCGTAATAATTGGGTAACGCTCACAGAACACAGAACATTGATATATAAGGATTTGTTGAGGGGTAATCATGATATTGCCCCTTTTTTCTGTCAAAAGTGTTAAGTAAAAATGTTTTTGTTTGGTAGCTACATAGCCGAGTGAGCTTGCATTTATAAATTAAAACTGTCATACATGAAACAATCTTCTTTTCGAAAGCCAGAAATAGCATAAAGAGTAATTGACTTTCTTCTATTATATAGGGTAAAAAGAGATAAAATTGTCGAAAGTTGTCATTACAACTGTATATACATTAAAAACATCTATACTAATTCTATACATTTTTTAGAAAACGAAAATTAACTATTGAAATGGAATAGGTAGTTCCAATAAAATAAAAAATACAACTAGCAAATAAACGTAAAAATTATGAACAGAATAAGATGTCTGATATAGGATAAGAGGGCTCCATTTGTTACTAAAACGCCTAAATGTGTAAGTTGTCACAAAATATTCGGAAAATTTAAAATTTAATTTCCCGAATGTGAACATTTTAAGTGGGTATATTTTCAACGTATAGATTGTTTGTTTTTAAGAAATTTGCCCTAAACTTTTTAAAATGGCTATGAATACTTGACTAATAGATTAAGCAGGCAGAAACGCTATAAAACAGCTACCCGTTTCTTTTTCAGTGCATCTTTAAGAATTGTTTAAGACATAAAAAAAGCTAGTCCTGATCGCTCATACAGGACTAGCGTTTGTTATTAAAGTGTGGGGATTGTTGCAAAGTAAGGTGCTTGACCATGACGGAAATAAGTTAATAGGTAGCCATCTTTTTGTACAATTTTGCCATTCAAGAAATCATCATAATTGAGAGCATGTGGGATTACCAAAGTATGCTTAAACAGCTCTTTCTCAGTAAGTTTAAAGTCTGCAAATTCCTCACCAGCGATAGCCGGATTTTCACGTAATGTCTGGTAGATTGTTTTTTGTTGCTCTACTGTTGGGCGTTCCTTCCACCATAGTTTACGTGGCTGGAATTGCTGAGCCGTTAGATAATCTAGTTGCATTAAGCTTTGTATAATGTTTAAATTCGCGCCATCTACAGTTTCTAAGAACATTAGTAAACGACGGAATAAATCTTCTAATTGATGGCCAATACGGGACCATCCCTTAGTTTCCCAATACGTACCGAAGCTTTGGAAAAAGTCAAATGGTGTATCGAAGACCTCGGTTACTAAATATTCGATTGTATGATCCATACGATGATCATTCCAATATTTCTCCAGAACATCCTCTGCATGTTTAATGCGAACTATGTCATCAAATGTGAGGACATTATTAGAAAAGATTTCATAAGGCGCTAGATCGACGTAAGTATAACCAAACTTCTCAGCCTCCACTCGAAGCCCTGTACCGCGTAAAAGCTTTAAAAAACCAAGTTGAAGTTCTTCTGGTCGCATGGCAAAAACATCATTAAAGGTTTGACGGAAGCTTGCGTAATCCTCTTCAGGTAAACCTGCTATTAAGTCTAAGTGTTGATCGATTTTTCCGCCATCTTTAACCATTGTCACTGTTCGTTTTAGTTTTTCAAAGTTTTGGCGACGCTGTACAAGTGTATTGGTTAAATCGTTTGTAGACTGAACACCAATTTCGAAGCGGAACAAACCTCTCGGCGCATTGTCATTTAAAAATTGGATAACTTCCGGACGCATAATATCGGCAGTAATCTCAAACTGGAATACAACACCTGGTTTATGTTCATCAATTAAAAACTGGAACATTTCCATAGCGTAGCTACGGCTTATATTAAACGTTCGATCCACGAATTTTATAGTTCTAGCGCCATTATCCATTAAGAAACGAATATCTTCCTTAATTTTTTCTCGGTTAAAGTATCGAACACCAACCTCTATAGAAGATAAACAGAATTGACAGCTAAACGGACAGCCTCTACTTGTTTCAATGTACTGAATACGTTTCCCAAGGTGAGGAAGATCCTCTTCAAAGCGAAACGGACTCGCTAATTCACGCAAATCTATCTTAGGTGGTTGAGCGTGAATCTTAACTTTTCCGTCCTCTAAATAGCAAATTCCAGGGACATCCTCCAGTAATATCTCACCGTGTAAATAACGTAACAATTGCTTAAATGAAGTTTCTCCTTCACCCATCACTATGAAATCTACTTCAGGTATACGGCGTAGCCAATGGTGAGAATCGTAAGAAACCTCAGGACCTCCAAGCAAAATTTTAACATCTGGACAGACCGTTTTTAACATTTTAATAACATGAATTGTTTCTTCAATATTCCAAATATAACAGCTAAATCCAACGATATCAGGTTTTTTTTGGAACAAATCTGATACAATATTAAAAGCAGGGTCTTTAATTGTATATTCTGCTATAATTGGATTAAATTCGGGTGAAGCGGCACCTTTTAAATAGCGCAATGCTAGATTTGTGTGTATATACTTTGCGTTTAAAGTAGTTAAAATAGTATTCATACAATAATCTTCCTTTCAATATCTAATTGTATCAGTCAAGTATTTGACATACAATATAATTCTTTTTACCTATTTATTTTGTGAACAGTTCGTGAAATAATTTAAAATACTTAAATTTACTAAATTTTGTAATAATAGAATCGTGCTGTCATAATGTATAGTAAAGGCTCAAAATTCGATTTAGAGGTTTTTTACTCTTTTGAAAGGTTCGGTGAGAAAGTTGAAGCAAAATGATATTAATCAATGTTTTGGAAATCTTATGAAAAGTACTTCGTCACCAACACTTATACTCAATAAAGCAGGGAAAATTTTGAACGTCAATGAGGCTGCTATCCAACTATTTAATCTTAATTTAACGTATATTGGCAATTTGGCTATGGACGAGCCATCTAAATTTAAATGGGCGAAGTTCGTCCAACAACTACAAAAGGATTTACGATCGGAAGAAATTTTCAACATTCGCACAGTAGGAAATGAGTACGAAATGTTATCATTTAAATGTTTCTACGACCCAAATGCAGAAGAAATTGTTGCACAAATTTCAACATTAAATGAAGATGTTGCCCATAAATTATACGTTAGTCAAGAGCATGAAAGATCCCAATCTTTTAATGCATATGATTACTTACCTTATGCTGTTATTGTAAGTGATGCTAGCGGTATTATTCTTGGGCTTAATAAGTATGCAGAAATGTTTCTCAAAGTAGAAAGCTCTCAGCTACTCCATAAAGCTCATCAGCATATATTTGATCTATTTACATTGAAAAAAGGGCAAATTACATCCTACCTTTCTAAATTAATGGGTGACAAACATGCAAGTCTTCACGTTGTCGATGAAACACAAGTAAGTAGAACTTGTTATTATGAAATTTCCAGTATTTTTGATGAATACAATAATATTATTGTCACAGTTATTAATGATGAAACAGAGAAGAAGCAACTTCAACATAAAGTGGAGCATCAACAAGCTTTGAATGTTGTTGGACAAATGGCTGCGAGTATTGCGCATGAAATTCGTAATCCATTAACTTCTTTAAAGGGTTTTACTGATTTATTAAAAATAAATGCTGACGATGAATCACGCATGTACCTTTCTGTCATTGATAGTGAGCTTCAACGAATGGAACAAATTTTATCAGAGCTTTTAGTTTTGTCCAAGCCATCAACTATGAAAGTGGAGTTATTGGAACTAGATCATATTGTAAAACAAGTCATTGAGTTCATGTTACCAGATGCACTCATGAAAAATATTATGATTCAGTACATTTCAATTCCAAATCAAGTTTATATTGGTGGAAGTGAAAATCGTTTAAAGCAAGTATTAATGAACCTCATTAAAAATGCGATGGAATCCATGAATAACGGTGGTACGATTACTGTAGAAATGACAACAAATGACTGCGCGATTGTTGAACTTACAATTAAAGACGAAGGCGTTGGAATGGATAGCACAACCCTTCAAAACCTATTCCAGCCTTTTTACACGACAAAATCAACAGGGACAGGACTGGGCCTTGCATTCGTGAAAAAAGTTATCGAAGAGCACGATGGAGTTATAGGTGTTAATAGTGAATTACAGAAGGGGACATGCTTCCATCTACAGTTCCCAATCTATACATTTAACCAAGTGGATACAATGGAAGTATCCACAAAAGATTCTGCCTATTTAGTAACATAAAGAGAGTAAAAATGGTTGGATAACAACAATATAACCTTCTAAATCGGATAATGCTTTTGACAATGCTTTTCTAATATCGCTATAATGTCAAGTATAAAGAGCGAAGTGAGAGGAAAAGAATATGACGTCAGAAGACTTAAAACAATCTTTAAAATTATATATTGTATTGTCACGTGCACTTAAAGCTATCAATGAGACAACACATCAATTATTTCAGGATAATGGTTTAAACCCAACTGAATTTGCTGTTCTCGAGCTTCTTTATCATAAAGGAAGACAGCCATTACAGCAAATTGGCAATAAAATTTTACTTGCCAGTGGCTCTATTACGTATGTCATTGATAAGCTTGAAAAAAGAGGCTATTTATTGCGTGTATCCTGTCCTTCAGATCGTCGTGTGACATATGCAGAAATCACGGATGAAGGCGAAGCATTTATGGGGGAACTATTCCCAAAGCATGAGCAGCATTTGCATGAAATAATGAGCGTATTATCTTCAGAAGAAAAAGAGCAAGCTATTACGTTATTAAAGAAAATGGGCCTTTCTATTAAAGATTTATCTTATTAAAAAAGTTGTCTCATTCATTTGAGACAACTTTTTTAATCATGTGGATAAAGAAAGATCTCAAATATACATAGAAGGACGATAGACAATGCCTTGTCTATCGTCCTTCTTGTATTACAAATTATTATTTTTTAGAAATAGTTGCTGCCATGTTCATCATAGCATTCGTTAAATCTTGCTTATCATTATCGTGAATCGTTAATTTTGTAATGAGACCATCATTTTCAAAAACAACCCCGATTACTTTCTCTGTGTCAAAGTCTACAACATAACCTTCAATATTTTGAACATCCTTAAATGCAGCTAATTCATCAGTAGTTAAAGCTACTGTTTCACCTACAGCATTCATATAATCTTGCATAGCTGTTTTTACTTCGGTAAAGCTTGATTGTGATGCTTCAATTGTTTCAATACGCATAAACACTTCGTCATCATCATTAGATACTAGCATATCTTTACCTGGCTCTTCTTGCGTTAATGTGAATCCTGGAAGTTGTTGTAGCTTATAGCTTTGGTCAACACTTTTAGATTCAGTTGCCTTTTCTGTTTTATCTACACCATTTTGTTTGTAAGTCACATCTTGTTGTGGCTGTTTAGAAGTATCCTCAGTATTTGTTTCATTTGATGCAGGTGTATCTGTATTCTCTTCCTCTTGTGCTTCACCTGCTGTATCATCGCCAGATGGTTTTTGATCGGCAGCAGTATCAGACGGCTCATTTTGTTGAGTATCTGAATCCTCTGTTTTTTCAGAGGTATTACAACCTACAACTAGTACTGCTGTTAATAATAATGCAAGAATTGAAAATAATTTTTTTTGCATAAAAAACCCTCCTTTTCTAAATTAAACGTTAGTAAAGCTAAAATGTTTCCAAATAATAATGTTATGATGTTAAAGGTAACACTAAAAATAATAATAGTACAAAAACAACATGAGCTACAATAACAAGTGGCATACTTTTCCGCCATTCATACAAGAAGCCCCAAATAATACTTGTCACCAGTGCAGCAACCACGCCTAAAATAAAACCACTGAGGGCAATGGAGATTGCACATAAAACTGCCGTCACTAGGATAGCCAGAGTAGGGCGCATAAATCGTTTTAATTGTTGCTGAACATAACCACGCCAAAATAATTCTTCGCCGATGGCAACAATAAAAACAAGTAATGCATAGTGCCAAATATTTTGTGGTCCATAGTTGGTTAAAAATTTATGAACAGATTGTACTAAGTTATTATTAATAAATGGAGCAAGCCAATAACCGAAGCGAATAATACCATAAGTGATGGTACCGTATCCAATCCCAAAGAGTAAAAATTGCCATGTGGGTAATTGATCTTCAATAGAACCAGCTAATATGGCAATGGCAATACATACTAGTAAAGTAAATGCATACATGTACCAAAATACAGCCTGGTTAGCAAAGGTAAAGGCAAGCATGCCATAAACGAATAATAGAGAAAGGAGTAATAGTACTGTTTGTTTTGAATTTGTTAGCATATACGACCTCCATGCTTTAATTTTATCAAAAAAAAAGCCCCATATCATCTATAAAGACAAATAGGGACTATTCAGACTATTAAGCTTCATTCGTATATAAAATTTTGTAACGTTTATGATTGACGACCGTTTTCTCTTCAATTTCAAGGGAATCAAAATTCTCCATATATGTTAAGTTAACGATCACCGAATTTTCATTTACCTTTTCGACAATACCTTGGAGACCATTTTTAAACTCGATAATATTTCCAACTTCAGCTATTTTCACAGACAGTCAGCTCCTTCATCGACTAATAATATACAGTTTGCATGAAAAAATGGAAAACGTAAAGCTTTTTTTAAATAATTCATAATTTATTACACAAAAGATGAAAAGAAAGGAATAAAACTAATGGAAAAATACGAAAATATGCTTAAACAATTACAAAATGGGGAAATAGGAAGTATTGAAATTCAAAAGGAAGATTTTTACGAATTTCGAGAAATTCTTGTAGGGCATCCTTTATTTAAACATTTCAGAGGTGAGGCCAAGCAAAATGGACGAATTATCTATACTTATAACGAAATACCTAGGAGTTAATTTGTCGAACATTGTCGTAAGTTAATGCTGTAAGAAATGAAATATAAATGTATAATAATGGTATGATTATTTGTGTGTGGAGGGTTGTATGAATGGTCAATCTACTCTTGAAACAAATGGAACAAACTCGTGAGTTGATGATTCGCTCTGGTGTTGAAAACGGGTTACAAAATGCAAAAACCATTCAACTGAGTCGCAGATTAGACCAGTTAATGAATACCTATTATAGACAGACAGCATTTGATGAAGAAAAAGACCAAGACGAATAAAAAGATTGTTCCAGTATTCAGAGTAATAACATTTAAAAAATAGATGTTTAAAATGCATTTTAATGGGGAATAACTTACTATGAACACAGCAACATTCTCATTTCCCCCTTTAGAGCAGTGATCCCCCAATCACTTGCTCTCTTTTTTTTGCTTATTCGGTATATATGCAAGTTATCTAATTATTAGTACAAGTTATAGGAAGAGTTTGAATTATTTTATTTATTCGCCTAAACTGAAAACATCAAGTCACGTAGGTGAAAGAATCCTAACTTTTATGACAAAGGAGTATGTACATATGAAAAAGCAACGTATTGCATTTATCGGAACTGGTGTAATGGGGACAAGTATTATTAAACACTTATTGAAAAATGACCATGAGGTGACGGTGTACACTCGTACTAAAGAAAAAGCAGAGCCGCTAGTAGCTTTAGGAGCATTATGGGCTAGTTCGCCAGCAGAAGCATTTAAACATCAAGACATTGCTTTTACAATGGTTGGCTACCCCTCAGATGTTGAAGAGGTTTATTTTGGAGATAATGGTCTTTTCAAAACAGCTGAACCTGGCAACCTTATCATTGATATGACGACTTCAGAGCCATCTTTGGCTAAGAAAATATATGAGCATGCACAAACTATTGGTGTAGAGTCTTTAGATGCACCTGTATCAGGTGGTGATATCGGTGCGCAACATGGTACATTGTCGATTATGGTCGGTGGCGATTTGACAACTTACGATAAGGCTTTACCGCTGATGAAGCATTTTGGAGAAAATATCGTTTATCAAGGTGAGGCAGGGGCTGGTCAACATGCAAAGATGTGCAATCAAATTGCCATAGCTTCAGGCATGATTGGGGTATGCGAATCGCTTGCTTACGGTCTCAAGGCAGGGCTAGATTTACCAACCGTATTGCAGTCCATTGCATCAGGTGCGGCAGGTTCTTGGTCTCTAAGTAATTTGGCACCACGCATGATCAAAGAAGACTTTGCACCAGGTTTTTATATCAAACATTTTGTGAAGGATATGAAAATAGCTTTGGATGAATCCAAGAAAATGGGAATTACTTTGCCAGGATTGGCGTTAGCCTATGAAATGTATGAAAAATTGATCGAAGAGGGCTATGGTGATAATGGTACACAGGCTCTTCTTCAACGTTATAGATAATAAAAATCCTATTTGGATAAAAGAACCTGAAGTTTCTTCATTTTGGAGAGACTTCAGGTTTTTTTGTTACTCTTTCCCAAAAAGTTGGGCGTCTAATGAAAAGCTAGAAGCACCAGCTAGAGTGAAGTATAGTGCAATTGCACCCAAGGCTAAATCTAATTCGTATCCCGCTAAACCATCAGCTCCAATAAAGCCAATACTTAGCTTAGCTGTGAAAATGGCTACAATCATAGTCATTGTTAGTAATGCGCCAAAAATTCTTGTTGCTAAACCTAAAATAAGGGCAATACCTCCCACTAACTCAATAATTGCAACGATATACGCCATAAATCCTGGTATACCTAAACTATCAAAGAAGTCTGCCGTGTAGCTAATGCCTCCTTGAAATTTTTGAAAACCATGCACCGCAAAAATAATGCCGAGAACGACACGTAAAATAGTTGAACCAATGTTTTGCATTATAAAATATCTCCTTTTCTTTAACTTACAATTCGTAACCTAGTTTATTTTTAAAAATAACTTTTGTCAAGTAACTAAATGTGCTTTAAGAACTGAATATTGAAAGAAGTGTTATACTGTTGTATATGAACTACTAACAATGGAGGCTTGTAACGTGGATCAAAAAAAAATTTGTCCTCGATTTGAAAAGGCGCTAAAAATAGTCAATCATCGCTGGAATACTTTACTCATTTTTCAATTATTAGATGGTCCTCAGCGGTATTCAGTTATTAAAAATCAGTTAAATATAAGCAGCCGCGTCTTAACTGAGCGATTAAAGGAGCTAGAAATCGAGGAAATTGTATTACGTACTGTCATTCCTTCTACCCCAGTCGTCATTGAGTATGAACTTACTGAAAAGGGATACGCACTTGCACCCGTACTAAAAGCAATTGAACAATGGTCTTCTGAATGGGTAGCAATAACAGAAGAATAATAAAAAAGATATTCAAGCGAGGGGGCTTGGATATCTTTTTTTGATTGAAGAAAGCATTATTTATCGATCTTTTAGCAGTTATGTTTCAATGAATTTACTGTTATATTGTAAATAATATTAATTTTCTTTAAAAAAAGAAATTTTTCATTACGGAAAGAAATTAATTGATTATTATAGAGAATGTAAGGGAGGGTTTTATGAAAAAGAGTTCAGCAATAGACGTCCAGCATCGAAGTCAGTTAGCGATTTACTTATCATTACCAATACTTTCATGGGCTTTCTATGATTTTGCTAATACAATTTTTTCTTCAAATATTAATACCATTTTTTTCCCGTTTTATATGGATGAGGTATTAGGAACAAATGAAGTTATGCAACAAGTAGCTAGTACATTTATTTCGTATGCGAATGCCATTGCTAGCTTATTACTTGTAGTATTTTCTCCACTTTTCGGAGTGTGGATTGATAATACTGGCTATAAAAAAAGATTTATTGTCTGGTTTGCTTCTATTTCCATTCTTTTTACTTTTATGATGGGGATATTTGCGGATTTACAGATAACCACTCATTACTCAGGCGTACCCCTTAGTTTATTTTTAGTCGTGGCAAGTTTTGTCATTGCAAAGTTCTTCTTTAATTCAAGTCTAGTATTCTATGATTCTATGATGGCAGATTTAGGAACGAAAGAAGAAATGCCACTTATATCTGGCTATGGCGTTGCAATTGGGTATTTGGGTACACTTTTTGGTCTTCTCGTTTATTTGTATGTTGGCAACAGTGATTTTCATCGTGCATTTATTCCTACTGCAATTTTATATTTATTATTTTCACTGCCTTTATTTTTGATCAATAAAGATAAGCCAATTCCAAAAGCACAGAGGAAGTCTTTAAAATTTTTAGATGGCTATAAAGAAATTATTCAAACCTTTAAGGATATGAAGCAATATAAGGCGATCTTTACTTTTATGATTGCTTATTTCTTTTTGAATGATGCTATCGCTACTACGATTGCAATGATGGCCGTTTACGCGACGGCTATTGTCGGTTTTAGCTCGGGTCAATTTATCATTCTTTATTTAGTCTCTACTGTATCCACGATAATTGGGTCTTTGGCATTTGGCTATATTACAAAATCAGTAGGCGCTAAACGCGCGATTACTATGGTAGCCCTCATTATGATTGTCGCTTTAGTGTTTGCTGTATTTGCGACAGCACAATGGATGTTTTGGCTTGCAGGTAGTCTTTTTGGTATATCACTTGGCTCTATGTGGGTAACGTCTAGGACCTATATTATTGAATTGTCACCAGATGAGAAACGTGGACAGTTCTTTGGCTTGTTTGCTTTCTCTGGGAAAGTATCATCCATTATTGGGCCAGCCGTATACGGAACAGTTACATTATGGATGAAGGATTACGGAACACTAGCTAGCCGTGTTGCACTATCGACGCTAATCGTCATGACAGTCATTGGCCTATTGGTACATCTAAAAGTTAATGATAAAAATGGAAATAGCAAGTAGGAGAAATGTATTGCCTATGATACAATTGAATTATAAATTGAAGTAGAGAAAGGAGCGGGGTTGCATTGGAACATAAAGGAATATTATTAGAAAGTGGCACAAATGAGCTAGAAATCGTTGAATTTGAAGTAGCTAACAATAAATTTGGTATCAATGTAATTAAAGTAAAAGAAATCATTCAACCGATTCCAGTAACATTTATTCCACACGCGCACCCGCATGTAGAAGGAATCATTCAATTACGAGGTGAAGTATTACCAGTTGTGGATATGCTACGGGTACTTGGAATTCAGAGTACTGAGCGTAACCCGCAACAAAAATATATTGTTGCTGAATTTAATAAGCAACGTGTTGTGTTCCATGTGGATAACGTGACACAAATTCACCGTATATCATGGAATCAAATTGAAAAGCCTTCAGATATGTATCAAGGCGGAACATCACAAGTTATAGGTGTTATTAAACAAAACGAGCAAATGATTCTACTACTCGATTTCGAAAGAATTATGGTGGATATTAATCCTGAATCAGGCATAAGTGTGGAATCTGTTAAAAAGCTGGGTAAACGTGAACGTACCGGTAAACGTATTTTAATTGCAGAGGATTCACCATTATTACGGAAGTTATTATTTGATACGATGAATGAAGCAGGCTATGACAATGTAGAGTTCTTTGAAAATGGCCGAGATGCATATGAATACTTAGAAGGAATTGCGAAGAGCGGTAGTGATATCGCAGAACATATTCAATTAGTCGTAACAGATATTGAAATGCCACAAATGGATGGGCATCATTTGACAAGAAAAATCAAAGAGCATCCTGATCTTCAAAAACTTCCAGTTATCATATTCTCAAGTCTAATTACGGATGACCTTCGTCATAAAGGTGATCAGGTAGGAGCAGAAGATCAAATTAGTAAGCCAGAAATTGCAGAGCTCATCCTACGTGTTGACCAATTAATTCTGTAATAGTTGTGCTTTACATGATACTTCACAATTTTAATAATGGGTATCCTGAAAGTATAAATAAATGAAAGTAAAGTCGGATGCCTTTAAAGTATCCGACTTTTTTGTATAGGTCTACATATTGTGAACAAAATAATTAGAAGATGCTTGAAGGATGTGATTATTTGAATGAACTTAAAACAGCCATTATTGATATCGGCTCCAATACTATTCGTTTAGTGTTATATCAGTACAACAATGAAGAGGGACTCCATGAACTAGGCAATATTAAAACGGTGGCACGTTTACGTACATATATACAACCCTCTGGTGAGATGTCTGAAGAAGGAATCTATGTGTTAGCCGAGACATTACAAACATTTAAAGCGATGTTAGAAGATTTTGAAGTGACAGATGTGAAAGCGGCGGCAACGGCTGCTATCCGCCAAGCGTCTAATCGTGACCAAATAATTGCAGAAATGAAAGTACGAACTGGTATTCAAATTGAGCTTTTATCAGAAGAAGAAGAAGCATATTTTGGCTTTGTAGCTGTTGCTTATTCCAGTGGAACCAAATCGGGAGTTACGATTGATATTGGTGGTGGTAGTACCGAAATTACGCTGTTTGAAAACAAAGAAATTCTGCAATCACATAGCTTTCCATTCGGGACAGTTTCTTTAAAGCAACGTTTTGTGAAGGGCGACATTATGAATAGCGGTGAAAGAAAGGTGCTTATTGCCTTTATAAAAGAGCAATTTCAAACATTATCATGGATTCAAAATAGTGGTTTACCAATTATTGCAATTGGGGGGAGTGCACGTAATATTGCACAGATTCATCAACAAAAACATGATTATCCCATTGCTAGTGTCCATGGATACGAAATGACAAAAGAAAATTTAGATGAATTAAGCTTATTTTTAGGTCAATTAAGCTTCCAAGAATTGAAGCAGCTAGATGGCCTGTCTTCAGACCGAGCTGATATTATTTTACCTGCCTTAGAAGTATTTAGAGTGTTAATGGATACTGTAGGAACCAAGTCATTTCAGCTTACGAAGAAGGGTTTACGTGAGGGACTGATTATTAAAAAGATTTTGCAAGCAGATAGCAATGCCTTTGATAAATATAATGTGTTTGAAGGAAATGCCAGAAGGCTTGCACGACAGTATGGTCGAACAGAAAAAGAGGTTGATTATTTGATGCATTTAGCTGATCAATTGTATCGCGAATGTTGTCATTTAGGCTATTTAACATATAATGTAGAAGATTTGCAGTTAATAAGAAAAGCAGCGAAGGTTTTTAATATCGGTGAATATATCGAATTAAGCTCTGCAAGCCAACACACCTTTTATTTGATTGCGAATCAATCTATTGATGGTTTAAATCACCCAGAAAGAGTCAAACTAGCCCTTCTAGCCTCTTATAAAAACAAAGATTATTTTGAACGATTTGCTGCCCCGTTCTCCACTTGGATGAATCGTGAGGACTATCGAAAAATACGAGATTTTGGAGCGTTATTAAAATTTGTCTATGCTTTAAATGTCTCAAAGCGAAATGTTGTACATGCAATTGAGATGCATCCAGAGGAAGATTATGTACAGCTCAATATTTATGTAAAGAACAATGCAGCAGCTGAAAAGTATCAAGCTAATCGACATAAAAAGCATTTAGAGCGAGCATTAAAAATCCCAATGACAATCAATTTTATTGAAGAAGGATGGAATACGGATGACAACTGAAATAACTAATAACGAGCTGAATGAGGAAGAGTTTTTAAAAAATCATAGTCAATTATTAGAGGAGATTGCGAAGCCTCAATACTATAATAATCGAGAGTTAAGCTGGCTTGCTTTTAATGAACGTGTATTAGAGGAAGCGGAGGATGTGAATAATCCTCTGCTCGAACGTTTGAAATTTTTAGCTATATTTAGCTCAAATCTCGATGAGTTTTTTATGGTACGTGTCGCTGGCTTACAAGATCAAGTTCGCGCAGGGTTCCATAAAGCTGAGAATAAATCTGGGTTAACACCAAAGGAACAATTAGCTAAAATTGCAGAACGTACACAGGCTTTAGTGCGTCGACAAACTGAAGTATACCGCCATTTAATCTATGATTTATTACCACAGCATAATGTACATATTGCAGACATGAAAGATTTAAATAGCACACAAAAAGCTTTTATTAATGAAATGTTTGCAGAAACTATATTCCCAGTTCTAACACCTGTAGCAGTAGATGCGTATCGTGCATTCCCTACATTGCTAGGGAAAACACTCAATTTACTTGTCCTTTTAGAGCAGGATGAATCGGATCTTGAAAGTCGCGAAAAAGTGGCAATCGTTCAAGTGCCATCTGTTTTAGATCGTTATATTAAAGTGCCCACTGAAGAAGGTAAAACGGTCGTTGTATTGTTGGAAGATGTCATTGTAGCGCATATTGAAAAATTATTTTATGGCTATAGCGTAAAATCAGCACAAGCCTTCCGTTTAACAAGGAATGCAGATTTAACGATCCATGAAGAGGGAGCAAGGGATCTTCTCGTTGAAATTGAAAAAGAATTGAAGAAACGTAAATGGGGAGTAGGAAGCCGTTTAGAAGTTCGAGTTGGAGAAATGAATGAGGAAGTACTTCTCTACTTATTAGATGAATTTGAAATTGAAGAAAATGACGTTTTCCATATTGATGGACCTTTAGATTTAACCTTTATGTTCTCTTTTGTTAAAGGTATAGCTGTTGGTCGTGAACATCTGGAATATGAAAGTTTTATTCCACAGCCACCTTTAGATTTACAATCCGATGAAAATATTTTTGAAAAAGCATTAACACAAGATATCTTTTTCCATCATCCATATGAATCATTTGCACCAATCGTTGATTTTATCTCTGAGGCAGCCGTAAATCCCAATGTCTTAGCAATCAAACAAACATTATATCGAGTAAGTGGTAATTCACCCATTATTCAAGCACTGAAGCTGGCAGCAGAAAATGGTAAACAAGTAACAGTTTTAGTTGAATTAAAGGCCAGATTCGATGAAGAAAATAATGTGCATTGGGCAAAACAGCTAGAACAAGCAGGCTGTCTTGTTATTTATGGGATGAACAATTTAAAAACACACTCCAAAATCACATTAGTCGTTAGTCGTCGGAATGGCAAAATTGAACGCTTTGTTCATCTTGGCACAGGAAATTATAATGATGCCACTGCAAAAATTTACACGGATATGGGCATAATAACGACAGATAAAGAATTTGGTATTGATGCGACAAACTTCTTTAACTATTTAAGTGGCTATACAGAAAAACCTACATTTAATCATTTAGTCGTGGCACCTTTTGATATTCGAGATGAATTTATTCGATTAATGGATGAAGAAATTGCTTGTCATAAAAAATACGGGAATGGTTTTATTCGAGCTAAAATGAATTCATTGACAGACAAAGATCTTATGATGAAGTTATATGATGCTTCGATTGCTGGGGTAAAGGTAGAGCTTATCATACGTGGTATTTGCTGTATTAGACCTGGTATCCCTGGCATTAGTGAAAACATTACAGTAACAAGTATTGTCGGTCGTTTCCTTGAACACTCCCGAATTTATTGGTTCCATCATAATGGAGAGAATAGAGTATATTTATCTTCAGCTGATATGATGACACGCAATATGATTAAACGTGTAGAAATTTTATTCCCTGTATATGCAAATGAAGCAAAAACTCGTATTATTGACATAATGAATACACAATTAATGGATACTGCTAAGGCTCGTATTCAAGATTCCAATGGTAAGTATCATTATAAAGATTTTGATCGTAGTGAAGATCCATTGAATAGCCAGGAGATTTTCTTACAAGATGCATTAAAGCCTACGCTAGACGAAGAATAGAGCAAACACGATACTTAGTGAGGGATAGAATGAAAAATTATAGAGAGAGTGTAGCGCCATTTGCAGATTATCAACAACTCATTCAAATGAATCCGTTTGATGCAGTCATTTGTTTGAGAAAAGTTGATAAAAAGGTGTTCGAGGTCGTTGATTTTAATGATAAGTTATTATCATTTATGGAGCTGCAAGATAAAGCAGCGACGAACGCTGAACGTTTTTTTACCAAGCAATGCTGGCTGCAGTTGTCGAATTTTCTAAACGAAGAAGACCATACACAGCATGTCCTGAAATTAGGTACCGGTTATTATGAACGAGCATTTGCTATTCATGTACAACACTTTTCTAAATCCATGGTTGCGGTTATTTTGAGAGAAACACAGATAGAAGATAAACCTTATTTACAATACGTGGAACAACATGTGAGTCCTGTGCTAACGGTCGATTTACAAGGCCGAATTATTCATCAAAATATGGCCGTTACGTCAGCACTTTCTAGAGAGCAGCAATGTCTAATAGGACGAGATATTTTTTCATTATTGGAAAGTAAATATATGAAAGAATTTAAATTATTATTTGCTAAAACTATTGAAGGCTCAGCTTTTGGTATGCCGAAATGCTTGTTTAAGAACCAATTGCTAAGTAAAGAGCCTTTTTACTTAAGAACACACCCTACCTATTATAATGGTGAGGTTATAGGTGTCCATTTATTTGTAAAAGATGCAAATTCATTTATGAATGATCATGAGGCATTTTATTACCTAGCGCTAATGGATGAATTAACAGGTATTTGGAATCGTAAGGCATTCAAGGAGCATTGGCTACATCATCTAAACGATAAAAAACAAGAGCATAAGCAAGCAGCCCTTATTTTAGTGGATATAGATCGTTTTAAAAAATTTAATGAATCCCTAGGTGAAAGTAAGGGGGATGAGCTTATGCGTATGTTTAGTCAAAGGCTTAATGAACTGTGCTATTCAAAATGTGCCCTTTTTCGTTATAACAGTGATGAGTTTATCTTTGTGCTAAAAGATGCGACTATTCAAAAAATTGAACATACCGCTAATGCCATTTTGGAAGTTTTAAAGCAGCCATTTATGATAGAAGGACAGGAATATTTTATTAGCGTTTCAATCGGTATCTCCCTTAGTCCAGCAGATGGCAAGGATTTAGAGACACTTGTAAGGAAAGCTGATAAGGCTTTATTTTCTGTTAAAGAGCATGGACGATCTCACTATCGTTATTATCGTGAAGATATGACGGCAATTTTCCCGAATGAAGCTTTAATGGAAGCGCATTTACGACGTGCTATTGAATTTAATGAACTTAGTTTGCATCTCCAGCCACAGATGGACCTAACAAATAATAGCATCAATAGCTTTGAAGCTTTATTGCGATGGAATAACCGTAAATTTGGTTTTGTGTCACCAGCACAATTTATACCTATTGCGGAGGCTTCAGGATTAATTATTGAAATTGGTGATTGGATTATTGACGAGGTTTGTCGTCATCAAAATGAATGGCAATCCAAAGGGTATCGTCCTGTAAGAATAGCCGTCAATATATCACCAAAACAGTTCAGAAAAGAAAACTTCGCACGAAAAATAAAAGCGGCATTAAAGAAATACGAGGTGCCTCCAGAACTTCTGGAGGTAGAGATTACCGAAAGCTCTATGACAAATGTTCATGAGACATTTTCGATTCTTACGGAATTGAAGCAATTAGGGGTTTATGTGTCAGTAGATGACTTTGGAACAGGCTATTCTTCATTAAGCTATCTAAAGCGTTATCCAATCGATATTATAAAAATCGATCAATCGTTTATTAGAGATATCGCTAAAGATGACAAAAATGAGGCCATCATTAAAGCTATCATTTCGATGTCTCATAACCTAGGGCTAGAGGTAATTGCTGAAGGAATCGAAGAGCCCACACAAGTTGATTTCCTTAAACGTCATCATTGTCAAAAGGGACAAGGTTATTTGTATAATAAACCTTTACCCGTTGAAACAATTGTACAGAAATATTTCGTCAGCTAGTTAAAAAAGTAGCACTCATCATCATAGGATGAAGTGCTACTTTTTTTATTTGACGCTTTTGAGGCCGTTTAACACAATAGCTGTAAATCGATTCATCTCAGCGGCCAAGTCAAAGTCTTCACCGTGAATTAACCAATCATAAACATTGGCACGCATACAACGTTGTATGATGGCTTGCACTTCATGAGCTGATACATCATGTCTTAGCTCACCTTGTTGTAGCCCTTCCTCAATATATGTATTCATTATTTGAAAAATCTTGCGCTCGGGATTAATTAAGTAATGATCCTGTTTTACCTGATTTGTCATTGCAGCAGTATACACAGTGCGTAACAGGTCCTTTCCTACAACATTCGTTAAGTATTTCATTTGTTCTTGATACACGAATAAAATTTTTTCACTTGCCGGTAATGTAGGGTCGATATTTTTTTCTACAGTGCTATAAAAGTGATCCAGTTCTTTAAATTTTTCTAAAATAACATCATATTTAGATGGGAAATGTGTATAAAATGTACCCTTTGAGACATGACAAGCCTTTGTAATTTGTTCGACAGTAACATGTTCAAATCCGAATTTGTTGAATAGATCTAATGATGTTTTTAATAATTTATCACGAGTTTCTAATGCCTTCTTTTGCCTGTTAGTTAGAGATTCCATAGTGAGATTACCTCCGATATTAAGTATTGTAAAATATTTTCTAAATTAAAAATTCTGAAAATATAAAATTTTTAATTGACGAGATGGATTTATTTTGATTATGATTTAATTGACCGTAGTCACTGACCGAGGTCAATTAAAGGTATCTCGTTATTAATGTTACGATAAAAAACTGTAGTTGGCTAGTGACCATCCAGCACTATTGCTGAATTTTCAAGAATTGGGGGATATCCATATGGATAGAAAATTAGGTTTTATCGGGTTAGGAAATATGGGGTTACCAATGTCTATTAACTTATTAAAGGCAAACTATGAGGTGTATGGCTTTGATACAAATGCAAAGGCAGTGGAGCTATTTACAGAAGCTGGCGGAATAGGTCTTGCATCAGCAAAGGATGTTGCAAAGCAATGTGATGTGGTAATGACTAGCCTACCAACTCCTCAAATTGTAGAAATGGTGTATTTATCAGAGGAGGGCATTATACATCATGCTAAGAAAGGTGCCTTACTGGTTGACTTTAGTACGGTCAATCCTGACTTAAATGATTCGTTACATAAAGAAGCAAGTACGTTGGGATTACGATATTTAGGGGCACCTGTAAGTGGAGGGGTCATAGGAGCTGTAAATGCTACCTTAACGATAATGGTCGGTGGTGGCAAGGACGATTATGATAGTGCAAGTGAAATATTCGGAATAGTCGGTAAAAATATTTATCATCTAGGTTTATCCTCAAGTGTAGGTACACGTCTTAAATTATTAAATAATCTAATGATCGGGTTTTACACAGAGGCTGTAGCTGAAACGATTGTGCTTGGTGAAAAAATGGGGATTGATGCGGATACGCTGTATGAAGTATTAAGTAATAGCTACGGTCAAAGTCGGATTTATGAGCGTAACTATGTGGAATATATGAAAAATAATAATTATGCACCTGGTTTTTCAACGAATCTATTATTGAAAGATTTGAAGTTAGCAAAGGGCATGGCTGATGAAGCTGGTGTATCTCTACGTATTGGGGAAAAATTGGTGGAACTTTATAGTGAGATTGCTCAGCAGGGCTATGGTGAAAATGATATGTCTGCAGCTTATTTAAGCTTAAAGGATACATGTAAAATAAAACAATTATAAGAGGAGGAAATGATGATGACGACAGCTCAAGAGGTAAAAACATTAACGCATTTTATTGGTGGACAGTTAGTTGAAGGGAAAAGTGGCAGATTTGGCTCTGTATACAATCCAACTACGGGTGATGTCATTGCTAAAGTGCCACTGGCAACAGTAGAGGAGACAAAAGAGGCAATCGAGCAGGCTCAAGCAGCCTTTCCATTATGGCGTAATACATCTGTGGCTAAACGTGCAGAAATCGTCTTAAAGTTCCGCAATCTTATGACAGAAAATATGGAAAAGCTACTACAAATTATTTGTAAGGAAAGCGGAAAAACGTTGGAAGATGCCAAAGGTGAAATTACACGAGGTCTTGAATCTGTCGATTTAGCCATCGGTGCCCCACATCTCATGAAAGGTGAGTACTCCGTTAATGTTGGAGGTCAAATAAACGCTTATTCCGCAAAATATCCACTTGGTGTGGTAGCGGCCATTTCACCCTTTAACTTCCCGATCATGGTGCCTTTAGCTCAAACGAGTATGGCCATTGCGGTCGGAAATGCTGTGATTTTAAAAGCATCTGAACGTGTACCAATGACTGCTTTATATGTTAGTGAGCTATGGAAAAAAGCGGGCTTACCAGATGGAATTTGGACAGTGGTGAATGGTGATAAAGATGCAGTCAATGAACTTTTAGAGAACCCAACTGTGCAAGCGATTTCATTTGTGGGCTCAACACCAGTGGCCAAGTATATTTATGAAACTGGTTCTAAGCATGGGAAACGTGTAACGGCACTTGGCGGTGGAAAAAACAATATGGTTGTCATGCCAGATGCAGATCTTGAACAAGTTGCAAACGCCTTTATAGGGGCAGCCTATGGAGCAGCATCTCAACGTTGTATGGCGATATCCACAATCATGCCTGTAGGAAAAGATACTGCTGATCGTCTAGTGTCGATTTTAAAGGAAAAAATTACTAATCTAAAGGTGGGTCCATATACAAATCCAGATTCAGACTTTGGTCCAGTTATTTCTCAACAATCAAAAGAAGCAATACTCGCTGCCATTGATCGTGGAGAGTCTGAGGGAGCCTCCATTATTTGTGATGGTCGTGAGTTGGATATTGTTAAAGAGTCAAAAGGTTTCTATGTAGGTCCTACATTATTAGATCATGTAAAGCCAGGTATGGAAATTTATGAGCAAGAAGTATTTGGACCTGCTCGTAATGTTGTACGCGTAGATTCTCTGGAGGAGGCTATTGAACTAATTAATAAGCATGAGCTAGGAAATGGTGTCACTATCTTTACAAATGATGGATTAGCAGCTCGTAAATTCACAACAGAAATAGACGTCGGCATGGTAGGAGTGAATGTACCAATTCCTATTCCAGTAGGTTACCATAATTTTGCTGGTTTTAAAGGGTCTCGTTTTGGTGAAGGGCATATGTTTGGTCCAGATCAGGCGCGATTTTTTACAAAGACAAAAACCGTTTCAGAACGCTGGATGGTAAGTGATACATCAATTGCATCAACATTTGCATTCCCAAGCAATAACGATTAGTACCAACAAAGAGCTGTAGCGATATACAGCTCTTTTTCCAAAAAAAAGGGGAGGGGAGGGATGTACATGTTGGCGTACATTGGTCTTTTTGGTAGTTTAGCATTATTAGTGTATTTAACAATGAGAGGCGTTAATTTACTTATTTCAGCACCGTTAACTGCACTGTTAGCTGCTTTAACTAATGGTCTTGCGTTTTTTCCACAAACCGCTAATGAAAATCAAGCTAATTTTCTAACGAGCTATATGGATGGATTTACTGGTTTCGTTGGTTCTTGGTATTTAATGTTTATGGCAGGTGCTATTTTCGGGAAAGTTATGGAGGATACAGGAGCAGCTGATAGTGTTTCTAAATGGATTGTTGAAAAAATCGGGGTGAAATATGCAACATATGCGGTTGTATTAGCCGCAGCGGTCCTCACATATGGGGGTGTTTCTGTTTTTATCGTTGCATTTTCTGTTTATCCAATGGCCATCAGTTTATTCAAACAAGCGAACTTTCCACGACGCTTTATCCCCGCTGCACTTGGTCTAGGCTCGGTCACTTTTACGATGACGTCAGCTGGCTCACCTGAAATTCAAAATTGGATTCCAATTCAATACCTTGGAACGACACCCTATGCAGGATGGCAAGTTAGTATTGTTGTCGCTATTTTTATGGCTGTTGGTGGTTCACTTTGGCTGAATTGGATGATTAAACGAGCTGTGAACAATGGGGAAATATTTATTGAACGCTCAACAGATCCAGTGGTTGATGAAACGCAGAAGCTTCCTAGTCCACTACTTAGTCTAATACCATTACTAGTCGTTTTAGTGATTTCTTTTGCTTTCCATAATTCTCTTGGAACTTCTGCTTTAATTGTCGCTTTGACAAGTGGTTGTATTGTCGCCTATTTAGTGAGTTACAAGTATGCCAAATCCGTTGGAGCGACATTAGCAGCGGGAGCAATGGGTGCCATTATTGCTATTGCTAATACAGCGGCTGTAGTAGGCTTTGGTGGTGTCGTAAAAGCAACGCCATCCTTTTTGGCTACAGTAGATGTCATGACAAATATTCCTGGTAGTCCATTAATTGGGGGAGCCCTAGCGATTGCTGTCATTGCAGGTTTAACAGGTTCAGCATCGGGTGGTCAAACAATTGCGATGCCTTTGCTTGCACCCCACTATATTGATATAGGGGTAGATACAGAGGCATTGCACCGGACAATTGCCATTGCATCAGGATCACTTGATTCTTTGCCACATGGTGGTTATGTTGTCACTACCATTAATTCAGTCTGTAATGAAAAGCATAAGGACGCCTATATGCCATTTGGAGCGTTGACGGTTATGATTCCAACCATCGGTACAATAATTGCCATTATATTATTTTCAATAGGGATGTAGGAGGAATGTTGTATGCAAGGAAAAACAGTATTCATTACTGGAGCAGCTCGTGGTATTGGTCTTTCCATGGCACAAGCATTTACCGAACAAGGAGCCAATGTCGTAATTACGGATAAAAATGAACAGCTTTTAAGAGAGGCCGTTGAAAACAATCCTTCCTTAACGGCTTATACATGTGATGTGTCAAATGAAGAAGTCATACGAGAGGCAATTGAATGGACAATCGATCGCTTTACAACGTTAGATATTTTAATTAATAATGCAGGATTTCAACATGTCTCCCTTATTGAAGACTTTAAGACGGAAATTTTCGAAGACATGCAAAAAGTAATGGTCGTTGCACCATTTATTGCGATGAAATATGTATTACCTCATATGAAGAAAAATCAGTTTGGTCGTATTATCAATATGGCCTCCATTAATGGTGTGATTGGATTTGCAGGTAAGGCAGGTTACAATGCGGCAAAGCATGGAGTCATTGGTTTAACGAAGGTAGCTGCGCTGGAAGTAGCAAAGGATGGAATTACGGTAAATGCGATTTGTCCAGGATATGTTGATACCGAACTAGTGCGCCATCAATTTAAAGATTTAGCGAAAACTAGAGGAATTCAAGTAGAAGAAGTACTTGAAGAGGTGCTCTATCCACTTGTACCTCAAAAACGCTTACTTGATGTATCGGAAGTTACAGGGCTTGCATTATATTTGGCGAGTGATTTAGCTAAAGGATTAACGGGTCAAGCTATTCTTTTAGATGGTGGGTATACAGCTCAATAGTGTAGGAGGGAAAAAGATGATTCAAACAAAAACAAGCTTTACCGTTCATTCACCTGGAACGATTGTGTATGGGCGTGATTCCTTTGAAGAGGTGGGCGAGTATGCTAAAAAACTCGGCACTAAAGCACTTATTATTAGTGATCCAATTATGGACAGCTTAGGCTTTGTAAAGCAATGTAGAAGTTTGTTAAACACATATGGAATAGAAGCGGTTCCATACTTAGGGGTAGTAACTGAACCAGATGACACGTATGTAAAGGAAGGGCTACATCTTCTTCAGCAGGAAGGTTGTGATGTTATCATTTCTGTTGGAGGTGGAAGCTGTATTGACACAGCAAAGGCGATTGCAGTGGTGGCTACAAACGGTGGCTACATAGGAGATTATATGAAAATGGCAAAAATGGCAGAGCAAGTGCCAATCCCACATATTGCTATTCCAACGACAGCTGGAACAGGTTCAGAGGCAACAGATGCCACTGTTATTACCAATACAAAGAGTGAAGTCAAAATGATGATTAAGCAGCCTGCCTTTATGCCAACGGTTGCCATTGTTGATCCTATTTTAACGATTACATCACCACCTGCGATTACTGCAGCTACAGGGATTGATGCCTTAAGCCATGCCATTGAAAGTTATTTGTCCCGTTTAGCCCATCCATATTCAAATGTACTTGCTCTTTCTGCCATGGATTTAACCGTCCATAATATTTTGAGAGTTTATGAGCAAGGGGATGATGTAGATGCGAGAGAAGCTATGTCATTAGGCTCCATGCAGGCAGGTCTATCTTTTTCTAATGCCTCGGTTGCATTAGTACATGGAATGTCTCGTCCAATAGGTGCGTTATTCCACGTGCCCCATGGTATTTCCAATGCTATGCTTTTACCAGTGGTTTTAGAATTTTCTAAAGAAGCTTGTATAGATCGGTTAGCAGTTTTAGGCCAGTTCTTTCATGAAAAGAATGAAACTCTATCACAAGAAGACCTTGCTCAGTTAGCTATTTCTTCCATTAAAGAAATGTGTAAACGAATGAATATTGGGAATTTAAAACAGTGGGGGATAGAGGAAGGCGCGTATTATAAGGCCATCCCTAAAATGGTCGAAGACGCAATTGCAAGTGGTAGTCCTAGCAATAATCCAAAGATACCAACAAAAGAGGAACTAATGGAGTTATATCATACAGCTTATACTTATGAATTCTAAAAAATTTCCGAGCTATTCATTCATGTGGATAGCTCTTGTATGTTTTTATAGAAAATAAAAAGTGCAATTGACAGAATTAAAATGACAGTTTCGAGAAAATATAGTAAAATTTTAATGAATAACCATTCATTTTTGACAAAGGGGGAAATGGAATGTTGCAGGGGAAGACAATTATAATTACAGGTGGATCAAGTGGAATGGGTCTTTATATGGCGAAGCAATTTGTTGCCGAAGGAGCAAATGTTGTCATCACAGGGCGCAATGAAGAACGTTTAGCAGAGGCAAAAAAGTTTATTGCAGAGGCTGGCTCAACGATTGAAACTTTCCAAATGGATGTACGAGTACCAGAACATGCCGAGGCGATGCTAGCATTTGCTGTTGAAAAATTTGGACAGGTTGATGGTCTTGTTAATAATGCCGCTGGTAATTTCATTGTACATGCTGAGGATTTAACACCTAATGGCTGGAAGGCAGTAGTAGATATCGTGTTAAATGGTACGTTCTTCTGTTCTTCAGCAGTAGGTAAATATTGGATTAAAAATAATATTAAGGGCTCTATTTTGAATATGGTTGCTACTTATGCTTGGAATGCAGGAGCTGGTGTGGTCCATTCAGCTGCAGCAAAAGCGGGAGTATTATCATTGACGAGAACATTAGCAGTAGAATGGGGGAAGCAATATGGTATTCGCGTCAATGCCATAGCACCAGGGCCAATAGAACGAACAGGTGGTGCTGATAAGCTTTGGGAATCTGAAGCAGCTGCTGCGCGTACATTAGATTCTGTTCCACTAGGACGTACGGGTACACCTGAGGAAATAGCTGATTTAGCTACTTTTATGATGTCTAATAAGGCAAGCTATATGAACGGAGAATGTGTGACACTGGATGGTGGTCAGTGGCTCAATCAATATCCATTCTAAAAATGTTTGCATAATGAAGAGCTGGATTGACGCATACTAAGGGTAAAGAAAGGAGTTTTGACAATGGGTATGTGGTTAATACCAGCTCTAATTGCCATGATAATTATTTGTGTTATTTCGTTTGTATCCACGTTGAAAATTGCAAAGATGACTTCTGAACGGAAGTCTGAAAAGGATACTCCGATTTCAGAAACGGTTGAAGAGTATGCAACGATGCTCAATCCAATCGTATGGGTATATCTGATATTTTTACTCTTTTTAGGGATCATGATTTTTTATTACTGGAGTAAGGCTGGCTATTAGAAATAACTCATCCTCAATCAGAGATGAAACACTTTAACTGATTGAGGGTGTACTTAGTTTTTGTTGAATAGCTCAAAAAAATTCGTTATTCCTGAAAAACTCTTCCCGTCCTGATCATGGTCAGACATAGAAAAGTTGTGATATGATGAAAGGGAAGGACTGTTCTGCACAGCCAGGACAGAAAAGGAGAAGAAGTTCATGATTTCAACTAACAGCAAAGACTTATTAGCAATGCCAATTAGTGATTTTATCATTTCCTCTGAAAAAGTTGCGCATGTACAAAGTGGCAATAGTGCTGAGCACGCACTACTTGTACTAACGCGTACAGGATATTCGTCCATACCTGTATTAGATTTGAAATATCGACTTCAAGGTTTACTGAGCATGAAAATGATAACGGAATCGATTCTAGGACTCGAGCATATTGAGTATGAAAAGCTTCCTGATATTAAAGTTGACTCTATTATGGAAAAAGAGATCGCTGTATTAAAGTTGTCAGATACATTTCAGCGAGCTTTGGATTTAGTCATTAACCACGCATTTTTATGTGTAGTGGACGAAGATGGTACTTTTGCAGGGATATTAACAAGACGTGTTATTTTAAAGCAATTGAAAAAATATATTTATCAAAAAGAGTAGTAGTTTAAGAGGGAGCTCATATGAAAATCATGAGGCCCTCTTTGCTTGTAATTGGAGGTTTACAGATTGATGGCAACAGAGGCAGAGATTTTAAAAATTTTAGCTGAGGAACGCAATATGCGGAAAGCGGCTGAACGTCTATTTCTATCCCAGCCAGCCCTTTCCCAACGTTTACAAACGATTGAAAAGGACTGGGGTGCACAATTATTTATTCGTTCACAAAAAGGTTTAACAGCAACACCTGCTGGTGAACAGGTTATTGCTTATGCAAAGGAAATGCTAGCCAAAAAGGAAGAAATATTTGAAACAATTCAATCCTTAACGACAAAGGTAAATGGAACCTTGAAAATTGCCTGTGCGTCTATTGTTGGTCAAAACTGGTTGCCTAAAATCCTGAAGGAATTTGTATCTAAATATCCCGATGCAAAAATATCACTTATGACGGGCTGGAGTTCTGAAATTGTGAAAGCCCTTTATGAGGGCGAGGCACATATTGGAATTGTACGAGGTCAGGTAGATTGGAAAGGGGAAAAGATTCACCTTTTCAGAGACACCCTTTATTTGGTGGATAAAGAGGTGAAGACAATTGAAGATGTGCTGACAACAGATCGTCCTTTTATTCAATATAAAAGTGACTCGAACTATTATCAGGAAATTCAACAATGGTGGCAGCAGCACTTTGCCTCCAATCCAAGAAAACAAATTTTAGTCGATCAAATAGAAATTTGTAAACAGATGGCTTTAAATGGAATAGGGTATGCTATACTACCATCCATTACATTAAATGACCATGATGAAATTCATAAAATACCTTTAACAAACGATGAAAAGGAATTTGGAATTACACGCGATACATGGCTCATTGGCTATGAATCATCTTTTGAATTGCGACAGGTAGAAGCATTTGTAGAAGTAGTGCAAGACCATGCTCGTTGTTTGTTTGACTATACAAAATAAAAATAAGACAATTCCAGTCTATTAGGGGATTGTCTTTTTCGTTTGGCTCGGTGATTTCTTAAGAGTTTATGAATATTGATGAAGATATCATAAGAAATGGAACAAAATGCAATTTAAATCGTATAATTATGTAACCATCTACTTACATAAAAAGGGGTTGAGCTTTTGAAAAAGACAAAAATTACGGCACTGACCTTATTAGTTATGCTGATGATGAGCTTTCTGCTGCCTTCCACACAGGCGCAAGCAGCTGCACCATTAGAGGTCAAAGCAACAGCAGGTATATCAGGGAAAGCTAAATATCAATCAGTTGTGCCATTACAAGTGACAGTGAAAAATAACGGTGCAGATTTTTCTGGGGATATGGCAATAAATTCTTCGAATTCTTATGAAGCAGCATCCGCACTTGTCGTTCCAATTGATATTGCAGCAGGAGAAGAGAAGACATTTACCTTCTATCTAGATGGTTTAGCTGACAATGGATATTCGGACGCAGATTTATTTGCCTTTTATGAAGGGAATATTGAAAAGGGAAAAAAGATTGCCTATAAGGGGACCAAGCGCCTACAATCCAATTTTTTAGATCCTACATCAACATTTGTCTATACATTAACAGATAAAAGTGATCGACTATCTGCACTTTTACGTTTATCATCATTTGTTCCTCAAAACAATGTGGAAATATTTAATATTAATCAATTAAAGGATTATACATTCCCAGAAGATGAACAAGGACTTGCCATGGCAAACGTCATCGTCATAGATGAAGTAGCAATAGCCGACTTAGCACAAAAACAACAAGCGGCATTGCTGAAATGGGTACAAGATGGGGGTACATTACTTTTAGGGGCTACTGATCAAGTAGATGCCACAGCAGGGGTTTTTAAAGATTATTTACCAATGTCATTATCACAAGAAATGACATCTATTTCTGCAGAAACATTAACAAAATTATCGGGCGGTGGTATTTTTACGCAGCCAATTTCGATTCATACAGCTACTAATCATGAAGAAAGTTTACCTGTATTAACGGAGAATAATGTAGTCCTAGCCTCGAAGAAAAAAATTGGCAGTGGCGAAATTATTCAAACAGCCTTTTCTTTAGGAGATCAGCCGCTCGCTTCAATGGATGGCTATGCAGCCCTCCTAGCAAAGATAATTGATATTCAAAGTATTTCACAGCAAGGAATGATGAGTCAGGGACAATCCCCACTCGATCAAATTTCTTATGAGCTTCGTAACATAAATGAACTATTCCCGTCCTTTGAAGTTTCAGTAAGCTATATGCTTATCGTCATTATTCTTTATATTATCATCATTGGTCCAGTTCTTTATTTTGTCCTGAAAAAGGTAGATAAGCGAGAGCATGCATGGTGGATTATTCCGGTGTTCTCAATCGTTCTTTCGATTGGTCTTTTCATTGTTGGAGCAAAAGACAGAATTGTTCAGCCACAAGTACAACAATCCGCATTTTATAAGGTCAATGAGGATAGTAGTTTAAATGGGTATTATGTTGAATCAATCTTAACGAATCGTAGCGGGGATTTTATTGTGAATACGGATAAAAACACAACGGCTGTTGCAATGAGAAATTATAATAATTTCACGGGTTCAGTGGGTGATTTACATGAATCTTCTTATATTAAGGAAAATGCCAACGGTTCAACGTTAACATTACGTGATTTAAATTATTGGTCTGTTCAATCATTTGGAGGGAAAACATCTGCTCAAAATATTGGCAAAATGGATGTTGATATAACGTTGAAAAATGAGAAGCTAACTGGAACAATAAAAAATAATTTCCCATTTGAATTAAAAGACGTCACTTTAATCTCTGGCGTGAAAGAAGTTAAACTGGGTGATATTAAAGCAAACGGAACCTTACAAGTAGACAAGGAAATGAAGACAACAGTACTTCAAAAGCCATCTGTTTTTAATAGTTATAATTATAGTTACCCATCTCAGAAGGATGAGGTAGATCCTATGCGTGTTGAACGAATGAAAACATTAGCATTGCCACTTGTAGAGAATGATAGACAGCCAGTACTGACAGCATGGACAGATCAAGCGATTGTAGGAGCTGAACTTGAAACAAGTGCAAATATGTCTCCAATTACAATGCTTGTTCAACCGTTTAAAGGGAAAGTGGAACTATCAGGACCCTTTACAATGAAACGTAATAATTTCACGTACTCATTAAACTCACTATCGGCGAGTGGATACTTCGATAAAATTGATGAGGAATTAAATAACTGGTATCTATCTGATGGTTTATACGAATTAACAATGGCAATGCCCGATCAATTTATGGACGCTGTGGAATCACTTAATGAACTAACTATTTCTAATAAGGATGTTAAGCGTATGCAACTGTCGATATGGAATAATGCGACGAATATGTATGAGCCATTAGTGGATACAAAGCAAGTGTTTACAAATAACATTAAAAATTATATTAATCAAGATAGTGAAGTTCGACTTGAAATAAAATATGGCCAAGATCCAACTGGCGAACAAACGAAATTACCTGAAATAGAGCTGAAGGGAGTGGCAAAATAATGATTGAAATTCGTGACTTAACGAAAAGATATGGCTCCTTTACGGCCCTGGATCATTTAAATTTGTCCTTAGAAGAAGGCATCGTGTTTGGCTTTGTTGGTGCAAATGGAGCAGGGAAATCAACAACATTTTCTATTTTAGCGACATTATTGTCACCGACATCAGGCGATGCGTTGATAAACGGTAAAAGTGTCGTCAAGGAACCGAAAGAAGTACGCAAGCAGATTGGTTATATGCCTGATTTCTTTGGTGTCTATGATCAGCTAAAAGTAGATGAATACTTAGATTTTTATGGAGCTAGCTATGGTATACAACTGGCAGAACGCCAAGTGCTGATTCCACAGCTTTTAGAACTTGTAAATTTAACGAGTAAACGTTATGAATACGTAGATTTATTATCGCGTGGGATGAAGCAACGTTTATGTCTTGCCCGTGCACTTATTCATGATCCTAAAGTATTGATTTTAGATGAACCAGCATCTGGATTAGACCCTCGCGCCCGTGTGGAAATGCGAGATATTTTACGAAATTTAAAGTCTATGGGTAAAACCATTTTAATTTCTTCTCATATTTTGCCGGAGCTAGCTGAAATGTGTGATGAAATTGGCGTCATTGATAATGGCAAATTAATTGCACATGGAAATGTTGCTGCCATTCAGGCACAGCTACAGGGAGAAAAGCGTATTGTAATGAAAGTGACAGATCGTATAAATGAAGTACGCTCATATTTAGAAGAAGATCCCCATATTTCGTCTATTGATGTTCTTGAGCATCGTCTTGAAATAGCCTTTAATTATCGTGGAACAGATGCAGAGCAGGTGGCATTACTGAAAAAGGCCATACTTGCCGATTTACCAATTTATGCGTTAAGTGAGGAAGAAAAAGATTTAGAGGATGTCTTTATGGCGATTACGAAGGGAGCGGACAGTCAATGATGGAAAGATTTTATAATCCAGTATTTGTGAAAGAGTTAAAGTTACGATTCCGTTCTTTTAAAAGCTTCTCAGGATTAATGTTTTACTTAGCAGTACTTTGTATTTTCATTGCAGGCTTTTTATTGCTGACAACTGAATTTACTGGCAAAGGATTTTTTAGACCAGAAACAAGTTTTATGATGTTTGCTGTATTAACGATTTTACAAATGGCATTAGTTCTATTCATTACACCAAGCTTAACAGCAGGAGCTATCAGTAGTGAGCGTGAAAAACAAACCTTAAATATTTTGCTAACAACGACACAAAGCTCTACACAAATTGTCATTGGAAAATTATTATCGTCCGTGTCGTTTCTAGTTTTAATGCTCGTAGCAGGATTACCATTATATAGTTTAGTGTTCCTATTTGGTGGAGTTTCACCTTCTCAGCTTATTTCTATATTTTTATTTTACTTAGTTACTGTTGTAGCAATAGGTAGTATTGGCGTCATGTTTTCAACGATTACTAAAAAAACAATAGTTGCCATGATAGCCACATATGGATCTATTATCTTTTTAGGAGGGATTACTGCATTCTTCTTCTTTTTAACAATGGCTTTCCATCAAATGGGTAATGCCGTTGGTGCAAGTACCTCCTTTATGACTTATTTTTGGGCTTCAATTAATCCAGGTGCCTTAATGCTGACGCTGATTTCACCGGAGATGGGCAATGCGTTAGCTGAGCTTTCAGGAGTGGAACTACCTGTGTGGATTACTTATTTAATTGCGTATGTATTGATTATTGTACTTTGTTTAACGATTGCGATAAAAAAATTACGTGCCAACATGAAAAGTAACCGATGAGGAGGAATTATTATGGAGCGTCGTAAGCAATTACGAAAATACATTCAGCGTGCAAAGTCGAGTTTAACATTTGAAAAAAGCATCCCTATTGCACAATACGGTCTGTTTTTGGCATTGCTTTCGTGTGCTTCTCTTGTTCTTATTTCAAGATTATTTGTCTGGCCCTATTATCGCCAAATTGCGTTGGCTGTCTTTGTTACGCTTCTGATTGCAACGATAGTTTACATCTGGTGGAGACGTGTTAAAGAGAAAGAAGCTTTGCATACATTGGATCATTATTTTTCACATAATGAGTTGGTGACTGCTTTATCATTGAAAGACGATCAGGACCCACTTGTTCAAGCATTATTATTAAAGGCAATACAGAATGTTGAACAGGCTTTCATACGCTTTAAGGCTCGGAAGAAAAATTTGTTTCGACCAAAGGCGTTTATTGGATTATTTGGCACAGCAGTCGTCCTAGCAATCCTTTATATGTTCCCAGCAGCGACTCAAATTGAAGCGATAGAAGTTGAAAAAGAGCAAGCTGTAATCGACGATATGAAGAAGGAAGTTGCGGAGCTGGAGAATAAAGCACAGACAAAAGAAGTAAAAGAGCAATTGCAAGAGCTTCAAAACACGCTTAAGGAAGCAGAAACAGCTGAAGAGGCACTGCGCGAAGTGGTGAAGAAGCAAAAGGAGCTTGCTCTTAAGGAGCAGCAATTAAAGGATAAGCAAACGGCAAGTCAAGACGGTGCTACCGACGAACAAGGCTTATCGAAAGCAGAAGTTGAACAATTGAAAGAACTTGCTCAAATGCAGCAAAACCTCACACAAAATGCAAATGCCACACAAACAGCTATGAGTAAACTTGGTAAACCAGCAAGTAATTCCTTACAAAATGCGATTGCTAGTGCTAATAATGCTGGCACTAACAATCAAAATAATAACCAACAACAAGGTAGTCAGCAGTCATCCGGGAATTCCCAGCCAAGCAATCAGCAAGGGCAGGCAAGCCAGTCTGGTCAAAATAATGCTCAAAGTGGTTCCCAACAACAGAATGGTAATAATCAAGGACAAGGACAGGGCCAAGGACAGGGCCAAGGACAGGGCCAAGGACAGGGCCAAGGACAGGGCCAAGGACAGGGCCAAGGACAGGGCCAAGGTCAGGGCCAAGGACAAGGACAAGGACAGGGTCAAGGTCAGGGACAAGGCGCAGGCAGAGGTCAAGGTGGTCGTGATTTATTGACGACACCGAATCGTCTAGGTGGGTCAAACGAGACATCCGTAGATGGGGGAGCATTGGGAGATGGTTCCCATGTTTCTGAGCAACAGGGGAATGGTCCGATAACAAAGGGTACCATTCGACCGTATGAAGAAGTAATTGGCTCCTATAAAGACAGCTATTTAGAAAGCTCAGAGCGTTTACAATTACCGAAGGATTTACAAAATGTCGTGCAATCTTATTTCACGTCAATTGAGTCGCAGTAGGAGGAAATGAAATGGCATTTACAGAGCAACAGTATGTAGAAATGAGTACAAAATTACAACAAGTAAAAGATGAAATCCATCGCTTTATTGTAGGACAAGAAGATGCAATTGATTATACTTTGTACGCTGTACTAGCAGATGGTCATGCATTATTAGAAGGTTTACCAGGCTTAGGGAAGACAATGTTAATCCGTACAATTTCTGAAGTACTTGACTTGTCGTTTTCACGAATACAATTTACACCAGATCTTATGCCGGCTGATATAACTGGAACAAGTATGATTGAACGTACCCCAGATGGGAAGCAACAATTTACGTTTCAGCCAGGTCCGATTTTTAGTCAGATGGTGTTAGCGGATGAGATAAATCGTGCTACACCGAAGACTCAAAGTGCTTTGTTAGAAGCAATGGGAGAAAAAACGGTAACGATTTTGGGAGATACAAAAAAAATGGCGAGACCCTTTTTCGTGTTAGCGACGCAAAATCCTATTGAAATGGAAGGGACATATCCGTTACCAGAAGCACAGATGGACCGATTCCTTTGTAAAATTCTTGTTCCCTATCCAGAAAAAAATGAACTAATGGAAATTATGAAACGTACGACAGGTGCTCAGGAAATTGGCTTACAAAAATTGATGAACACTGAGGCTCTAATAGAAGCACAGCAAATGGTGAAAGAAGTGCTGGTTGCTGATGAAATGCTGGAATTTGCCACTGATTTAGTGGTGGCAACGCACCCAGAAAGAGCTGATGCTCTGGACGAGGTCAAGCAATATGCCATGTATGGAAGTGGACCTCGTGGTTTGCAAAGTTTAATAAAATTAGCTAAAGCTAGAGCGCTGATGAATGGGCGGTTCCATGTTTCGGTAGCGGATATTAAATCTGTAGCTAAGCCTGTATTACGTCATCGAATGCTGTTGAACTATGAAGGGGAGGCTTCAGGAAAGACAGCAGATGATGTCATTGATGTTATTTTAGAAAAAATTCAGCAAGGTGTTAGCAAGTGACAGCCAACTACTTATTGCCCGAAGACTGGTTAGCAAAAATTAGTCGTTTTCAAATAGCGACTGCCTCCAAACTACGCGGGCAGCATAAAGGCTCGCATCGTTCACAGCGCTTTGGGGCTTCCCTCGATTTTTCGGATTTTCGAGAATATCATTTAGGTGATGATGTACGACAAGTGGATTGGAACGTCTTTGCCCGAACGGATAAATACTTTATTAAAAGATTTTTAGATGAACAAGAAATGCGCGTACACATTTTACTCGATACCACAAAATCAATGGGGACAGAAGCCAAGTGGATTTTTGCTCGTCAAATAGTGGCATCCCTTGGTTTTATGGTACTTGGTCGAGACGATCGTTTGTCTTTTTCATTTTTACAGGATGATGCGAAGCCACCGTTTCGTCGGAAGGGTGCTATGTATCGCCGAACATTTTTACAAATAGTGACAGATATAGAGGAAGCGAGTTATTCGAATCCTTTTGCACAGGGTGCCTTAAAGGCTTTACCAAAAGACAGTACAGTGTTATTTATTGTGACAGATGGATTAGAGTCCATCGAGGAATGGGAGCAACTTTTAAAAAGGCTACCACGCTATACTGGTGATGTAAGGATTTTACAAATTGTGACGCAAGAAGAATTATCACCAAACTATTCGGGTGATGTTCGCCTTCTGGATCGTGAAACAGGTAATGAAGTCAATGTGACAATGTCCACAAAAGTTTTAGAAACCTATCACGCAAGACGTTTATTACATGAAGAAGAATTTGAAGCCATTTGTCGGCGTTTCGGCATTCGGAAATTACAATTGAAGGTGGAAGATGGTTTGCAACAGGCAATCTTTCAGCAATTATTAAAAGCACATTGGATTAGGTGAGGTGAGCCGTATTGGGCTTTAGTCAAATCATATTTAGCTGGACGGCCATCATCCCGGTCATTGTCCTACTCTATTATTTCTTTCGAAAAAAATATACAGATCAGACGGTTTCTTCAACACTTTTCTGGTCCGAGATTATGCAGGAAACACGGGTATCTCCGTATTTAAAGCATTTGCAAAAGAATGCCCTACTTTATTTACAGTTACTAGCATTGCTACTCCTTGTGTTGGCACTCATGAATCCCTATGTGAAAAAATCAACGATTGTTGGTGAGCAAACTATATTTATTGTTGATACTTCTGCAACAATGTTAGCTGGTAAGGGGCAATCTACCTTTGACACACATAAACAGGAAATGCTGACGCTTATAGATGAATTAAATGGGAGACCAGTCACGTTAATTACGACTGGTTCAGCACCAAAAGCGATTTTGCAGCAAGAGACAAATGTTAAAGATATCGAAAAAGGTATTAAAGACTTACAAGTAACCTATGAAACGGCAGAAATGGATAAGGCGCTAGATGTGGCACAAGCATTTGTTGGAGATACACCGACTTCAATTTATGTATTTACAGATGCACTCGATAAAAAACAACTACCTATGAACAAGGACTCTGTTAAATGGCTAGTAAGAGGTGCTGCGAAGGACTTAACAAATATTGCTATTACTCGATTTGCTGCAACAACAGATGGACAGGCTACAATGGCGCTTGTGCAGCTTCATAATGATACAGACATCGAGCAAAAGGTCACACTAGCATTACTAAATGAAGAGGGTAAAGAGTTAGTAGCTGAGAATATCGCTGTTCCTCCAATGGAAGCGATAACAAAAACCTTTAAGGAGTTACCTTTAGAAAAATCAATGACAGCAATCATTGATGTGCAAGATGATTATGCAGTAGATAATCAACAAACCGTTTTACTACAAACAGCTACTTCAAAAATTGTGGTTGATCAGGGCATGCATCAATTGATTCAAAAAGGGTTTCAATCCGTAAGTACGGGTGTGAAAATCGTTCCGCCTTTACAAGTAGTAGACAATCAGGATGCCACGGTGATCACTAATCAAGCTGAATTGCTGGAAAAGATGGACAAACCTCTTGTGTTATTTGGCCGTGATGATGCCGAAAAGGTAGAGGTAAGTGGCATAGTAAGTACTAAAAGTGATGCTTTATTTGCTTTTAGCGAGCTCAAGGATGTTTATGTTAGCGCCTTGTATCCTGGATTTGTAAATTATGAAACTATCGCTACTGTTGGAGAACAGCCGTTTATACAGCGCTCTCCTAAAGGGGATATCGTCGTCTTAGCAGATATTGCAGATACGGATTGGCCACTACACCCATCATTCCCGTTATTCTTATGGAGTACTGAACAGCAGTTATCAGAATCCATTGGTTCACTCGGTATTTTCACACCAAATGAACAAAGAGTAGTAGCTTTAGCGCATGAAGACTGGAGTGTATATTCACAAGAAGATGAATTTCTATCATTGGTTACGGATGGTATGCTAACTGCGCCAACAAAACCTGGCATCTATTTTGTGCGTTCTAATAATGAAGAAAAACATTTTATTGTACAATTGCAGGCGCAAGAACGTGTTATTGAACAAGGAACAAGCTATACATTAGGGGATATTTCTGATAACGGAAAGGCTGAGATTTCGAAGGCTTCTTTTGTCCCTTGGCTAATTCTTATTATTTTAGTTTTACTTGTTTCAGAGTGGGAGGTGCAACGACGTCGTGGATTTACGAATTGATATGCCATTAATATTGTTGCTATTACTTCCATTACTCATCTATTTTGGTTGGACCTATTGGCGAGAACGACAGCGACTAAAAAAGAGTCATGCTATCGTACTTATGATTCGCATGCTAGCGGTAGGCTGTTTAGTTTTCGCATTGGCAGGGCCGTATCTTTTATTACCTATAAAAGAAGAACAAATCGTGTATCTAATTGACCGCTCAGCTTCCATGAATGGGACTGAAGATGAGATGGTACAGTTTATACAGGATAGTTTACAATCGAAAAAAGACGAACAGCTTGCAGGGCTGTATTCATTCTCATCAACATTACAAACAGAAGCCATTATGACTAAAACATTAAAGGAAGTACCAAAGTTTACGGAAATAAAGGCTACTGATCAAACGAATATAGAACAAAGCCTGCAACTTGCCACAGGTATTATAGATCCGAAAAAAGCAACACGCTTTGTGCTCTTAACGGACGGCAATGAGACAAAGGGCAATGCTTTAGATTTCGCCACGAAGTTTAAAGGCTCCAATATTAGTGTGGATGTTGTGCCCTTTAGTCAGCCTGTTGTGAATGATGTTTCATTAATAAGCTTTGTGTCCCCACAAGTTGCCTATGTGGGTGAGCAACAACAACTGGTAACAGAAGTGCATGCAACAACAGCTGGACAAGGCGAGCTATTATTATATGAAAATGATGAACTGATTCATCGTGAGGCAGTCGAGCTAGCCGAAGGAACGAATATGTTTACCTATAAACATGCAGCGACTGGTGAAGGGCTGGTGAAATATGAAGCCGTTGTTCAAGTAGGACAAGACGCAATATTTGAAAACAATAAATTAACAAGTGTCACAATGGTACAAAGCGAACCACATTTACTCATTGTGAATGGCTATGAAACAGCTTCACCAATAGCGGCGGCACTTGGTCAGCAATCAATAGCCTATGATATAAAATCACCTGAAAGCTTACCAAATGAACTCTCTAGTTATTTGCAATATAATGCCATTATTTTCGATAATGTACCAGGACATTTAGTCGGTGAGGCGAAAATGAGTGTGATAGAGCAAGCAGTCAAAAACTTTGGTGTTGGTTTTGCAATGGTTGGTGGAGAAAATAGCTTTGGTTTAGGTGGTTATTTTAAAACGCCAATTGAAACATTATTACCTGTTGAAATGGAAATTAAGGGGAAAGAACAATTACCTTCATTAGGACTTGTCATTGTACTAGATCGCTCTGGTAGTATGTCAGGATCCAAGCTAGAGCTTGCAAAGGAAGCAGCAGCACGTTCAGTTGAAATGCTACGTGATGAAGATACATTAGGATTTATAGCATTTGATGATCGACCATGGGAAATTATAGAGACTGGTCCTCTGAACAATAAAGAAGAGGCAGTGGATACCATTTTATCTGTTACACCAGGAGGCGGGACAGAAATCTATGGTTCACTTGCAAAAGCATATGAAAACCTAGCAGATATAAAACTGCAACGTAAGCATATTATTCTTTTAACGGATGGACAATCACAGCCAGGAAATTATGAAGATTTAATTGAACAAGGAAAAGATACTGGAATAACTTTATCAACAGTGGCTATTGGTCAAGATGCGGATGCTAACTTATTGGAAGCTCTGAGTGAGATGGGAAGCGGACGTTTCTACAATGTTATCGATGAGCAAACTATTCCTTCCATTTTATCTCGTGAAACAGCTATGATTTCCCGTACGTACATTGAGGATAACCCATTTTATCCAATACTCTATCATGCAGGGGGATGGAATACGCTATTTGCCAATGGCGTTCCACAAATGAATGCTTATATCGGAACAACCGCAAAGCAGGGTGCTACCGTCGTGGCTGAAAGCGAAAAAGAAGATCCGGTGTTAGCACAATGGCAATACGGTCTTGGCAAAACATTCGCATTCACTTCTGATTCAACAGGAAAGTGGTCGGGCGACTGGGCAAGATGGCAAAACTGGGGCACATTTTGGCAAACGCTTATTTCACAAATGCTCCCAAGTTATAATGATGTTGCCTATGATGTAAGAATAGAATCAGATGGGTCCTTTATGATTACAGATCCTACAAATGAAGCAGCCTTTTTAGATATTGTTGCGGTTAATGAAGCTGGTGAAGAGTTAGACACACAGCTTGAAACTATATCAGCCTCTCAGGTGCGTGCTGTAGTACAAGCTGACCCGGGATTAATCTTCTTCCGTATCGCTGATGAAAAGGAAACGATTTATCAGGCTGGATTAAGTGTTCCCTATAGTGCTGAGTATGAACTTCTTCCTGCTAATGATAAATTAATAGAAGAATTAACCGAACAAACTGGTGGTGCTATTTTAAAAGAACCACAAGAAGTGTTCCGTGACTTTACAAAGCAAGGGGCGGATCGTCAAAACATTGCGACATGGCTTCTCCTTGCAGGTATGCTCTTATTCTTTATTGATATTACAATAAGACGCTTTGGCTGGAATTTCCTAACGAAGCCGAAGAAAAAGGAGCAAATTGTAGAGAATCACCCCGTACAGGCAGAAAACACGAACGTGGCACAATTATTAAAGGGTATGAAAAAACGCCAATAATTTAGTTAGATGAAAGCAGTGCGAATTATTTCGCACTGCTTTTTGTATATGCATGGAGACAAATCCTCTAAGTTATATCAACAACGTTATTTAATAAAAAGAGCGGGAATTAAAATATTTTACTAGCACGGTTTTACGCAAACTGCTAGCTACTACAATACCTAAGATTGCTCCAATTGAACTTGATATTAAAAAGGCAGGCATGAAAAATAAGGCCGCTACGGATGTCCCCATAAGTAACTTTGCATAGGGCACTGCTACAAGCGATGCGAGAAGACCAGTGCCGATCACTTCACCCATACCAGCTAGCCACATTTTACTGCTATATTTATAGGCAAGACCTGCGCATAATGCTCCAATAATACTACCAGGAATGGCTAACAGTGAGCCTGTTCCTGTAAGGATACGAATGATAGCCGTAACAAAGGCAACTACAACTGTAGGTACGGGTCCAAGTATAATGGCTCCTATTACGTTAATAGCGTGCTGCACAGGGTAGGCACGAGCAATCCCAGTTGGAATGGAGATGAACGTAGAGCCTGCAACGGCAATCGCTACTAATAAAGCCATAATTGTTAATTTTCGAATAGACATGATAGGTGCGCTCCTTTTCGTTTTAGCCACTAGGAAAATGAAAAAAGCCGCTTCCTTCAAACGACAGGAAGCGGCCTTGCTTATACACTGAAAATAGCAAGAAGCGCCACTTCCCTCCGCTAGCATGAACTAGATCAGGTTCGAAGGGTCCGTATATAACCATATACGTCTCAGCCTTTAAAAGACTCCCCTAGTGGTAAGTATTTTTTAGAAGTGTAACATACTTCAATCAATAGTCAATAAGCTTTGATGATTAGTGTGAATCTGGATGCATAAGCTGTGGTGCCTTTTTCAATGTCCAAATCAGGGCAAGGAAGAAGCAGGCTAATAAGATAATGGCACCAAAAATATAAGGACTATTCATATTCCAGTCAAATAAGAAACCAGCTAAAGCGGGTCCAATCATATTTCCAAGACTCATATAGGCATTGTTCAAGCCGGCTGCAAACCCTTGCTCTGTTTCAGCAAGTTTTGAGATGAGTGTATTAACAGCTGGACGAATTAATGTTGTTGCCGTAGAGAAGATGGTTGCTACAACTAATATTAGTGCAAAACCTGAAACAAATAATATTAAGAAAATAGCAATGGAGGCAATAAATAAATTGACCAAAACTACTTTCATTTCACCAAAGCGTTTAAAGAGTGGCGTTATGATAAACATCTGTACAATTACCCCAAATGCTCCACCAACCACTAGAATGGTAGCAATATCGCCAGGTGAGTAATTAAATTTTTCTGTCACAAATAGTGATAAGGTTGTTTGGAAGTTAGCAATCCCAAATGAGAATACCATCATAATAATTAACATAACAAAATAAGGCATATGTACAGAGCGAGCCATCTGTTTCACCAGATTATCTTGCTTTTGTCTATTTTGCGCAGTATTTGGCTTTGTAGATGGTAATAAAAAGTACGATAAAATAGACGCTAAAATGGCGGCAGCTCCCGCCATGAAAAATGGAAAATGTAAGCTAACCTTTGCGAGGAAACCACCAATTCCAGGGCCAATCATAAAGCCGAACGACATTGCAGCTCCTAACATACTCATTCCTTTTCCGCGTTCTTCATAAGTTGTCACGTCTGCTACAAAAGCCATAATAGGAGGTGCAACAAATGCAGAGCCAAGGCCACCTAAAAAGCGTGCCAAAAAGAGCATCCAAACATCTGTAGAAAGGCCAAAACCGATTTGTGCAAGTCCTGTTAGTATAAGACCGAAAATAATTAAATTTTTCCGCCCATACAGGTCAGAAAGATTCCCAGCAATTGGAGAAAATACAAATTGTGCCAAGGCGAACGTTGCAATAAGCATGCCTAGAACTTGTCCTGCTGCTCCAAATATTCTTAAATATTCCGGCATTACAGGAATAATAATTCCAATACTCCCCATTGCGATAAACATATTAAACATTAATATATACAAAGCCGCCTTATTGGACTTCTGCTGGGTCATCGAAAAACCCCCTTTATGTAATCAAATATAGTACAGTCTATCATAAAGAATTATGGCTGGCTAATAGTTGAGATTGCTGTAACTGATCCAATCGTTAGAATGGTTTTCCAGAAAAGTTTTTTTCTCAGAAAACTTCACAATGTAATAGTATCTAATTGATTAATAAACATGAATAGTTAGGAGAGCGTATGAACTTTTTGCTAGAAGTAATTTTGTTGAAATGAAATAGCGTGATAAAAGTGAATAATATTGTTTAAGATGAAGCTATGATGGGCATATGTATTGGCACGTAGTATCTATGGTCTTTTCTTTGATCTAGAGGTGAAAATGATTGTTAGCTTAAACATAGACCAAAGGGATTATAGGAGAGGGGGCTGCGAAGATGAACTACTACAGGCTACTAGTAGAATTGCTTTCTAAATATAGTAATACAACTGAATGCTTACATAAAAAGGGCGAATTGGTTTCTAGACCAATTCGCTCTTATAAATTATCGAATACTCATTTTAAATTCTAAAAACAGCTCATTATATTTACCTAAGTAATCTGGGCCTAAGTTTTTATAGACCTCTAATGTATCACGTTGCTCTTCAGAAGGGTAATAGCGTTCATCAGCAACTACTTCAGGGTCCATTAAGTCCATCGCAGCGATATTAGGCGTCGAATAGCCAACATAATCGGCATTTTGAGCACCAGATTCAGCACTTAGCATAAAATTGATAAAGGCATGTGCACCATCAATATTTTTTGAGGTTTTTGGTATAACCATATTATCGAACCATAAATTGGAGCCCTCTTCAGGAACAGCAAAGTCCAACTCTTCATTTTCAGACATCATGTCCGCTGCCTGACCAGACCAAGTGAGGGCCACTGATGCTTCATTATTGATCATTAATGGTGTAATTTCATCCCCAATGATCGCTTTTACGTTTGGCGCAAGTGTAATCAGCTTGTCAGTTGCTTCACGCAATTCATCGTTATCCAATGAATTCAAGGAGTGTCCAAGACTATTTAAACCCATCCCAATCACTTCGCGGGCACCGTCTACTAAAAATACTTTTCTTTTTAATGAAGGATCCCATAAATCGTCCCAGGAGGAGAAATCTAAGTTCCCAACTAGCTTTGGATTATATACAATTCCTACTGTTCCCCAGAAGTAAGGAACTGAAAATTGATTGTTATCATCGAATGGTAAATCTAAAAAGTACGGATCGATATTTTTAAAATTCGGGATTTTTGCTTTGTCTAAAGGAATCAATAAATTATCTTCCTTCATTTTTTCAATCATATACTCAGAAGGGACAGCAATATCATACGCTGTACCACCTTGCTGTATTTTAGTCATCATAGCTTCATTGGAATCAAATGTTTCATAAATGACATGAATACCTGTTTCTTTTTCAAACTCTTTCAATAGATCAGGATCAATATACTCTCCCCAGTTAAAGATGGTTAAAGTGTCTTTTCCACTTTTTCCTCCACCCGCACTTAAGGCGTCAGCAGCATAAAATAAAAGGGCAGAAACAACAAGTATAGCGATGGTCGCTTGAATTAATGACTTCATTGTTGTCCCTCCGTTCTTTTGCTTGTGCGACTTGTAATGAAGTAATAGCCAACCACAACGATAACTGTTACAAAGAATACTAAACCGGAAATAGCGTTAACTGTTAGAGATATTCCCGCGCGAGCCATCGAGTAGATTTCTACCGATAATGTACTGAAGCCATTGCCGGTTACGAAAAATGTCACTGCAAAATCATCTAATGAATACGTTAGAGCTAGGAAGAAACCTGCAAAAATACCTGGCTGAATATAAGGTAAAATGACACGCATCATAATATCCTTTTTGGTTGCTCCTAAATCTAATGCTGCATCAATTAGTGATTTATTCATTTCTAACAATTTAGGTAAAACCATTAACACTACAATGGGTACACTAAACGCTACGTGTGCTAATAATACTGAAGCAAAGCCTAATTTAATGCCCACCATTGTAAATAAGATTAAAAAGCTTGCACCAATGATGACATCTGGACTGACAATTAAAACATTGTTTAAGGACAATAATGTATTACGCATTTTTGAATCCTTGACTGTTACAATACCGATTGCTCCTAACGTTCCAATAATAGTAGAAATTAGAGCTGAAAGTAATGCTACGATAACGGTATTAATTAAAATAACAAGTAGCCTTGAATCTTCAAAAACAGCCTGATAATGCTCTAAAGTAAAGGACTCAAAGTTATTCATGGAGCCACCACTATTGAACGAGTAAAAGATTAAATAGAGAATGGGTGCATACAGAACGATAAAAACAATCGTTAAATAGACTTTGGCTGATGCAGAAAGTTTGTTCATCGTACGCGACCTCCTTTATCTTTTTGTCCCGTAATAAGCATAATGATTACCATAAATAAAATTAAGAACACGGCAATAGTTGAACCCATTCCCCAATTTTGTGTCACAAGGAATTGCTGCTCAATCGCTGTACCAAGGGTGATAACACGATTTCCTGCAATTAAGCGAGTAATCATGAAAAGTGATAGAGCAGGGATAAAGACAACCTGAATACCTGATTTAACGCCATCCATTGTCAATGGCAAAACAACGCGACGGAATGTTGTAAAAGCAGATGCGCCTAAATCACGAGACGCATAAATAAGTGTTGGATTTAAACGATCTAAAGAGTTAAAGATCGGTAAAATCATAAACGGAATAAAAATATACACGGATACAAAAACAAAGCTAATATCTGTAAAGAGCATTTGCTTTGGATCAAAGCCAAACACTTCGATAAATGCATTGATCGGCCCGTATAAACCAAAGATACCGATAAAGGCATATGTTTTTAACAATAAATTAATCCATGAAGGAATAATAATAAGCAATAACCAAAGCTGCTTGTGTTTCGTTTTTGTTAAAAAGTAAGCAGTTGGATATGAAATTAATAATGTAAAGAATGTAATTAAAAATGCATACCAGAACGAGCTTAATGTCATTTTTAAGTAAACAGAAGTGAAGAACGCTTTATAATTATCGAGCGTGAAATTGCCATGTAAATCGAGTAGGGAATAATAAACAACGAGTGCAATCGGCGCGATAACAAAAAGGGCAATCCATAAAACATATGGAAATAACGCTGATTTTGCTGTCTTAGCTTGCATCTTCGTCGTCTCCGTACGATTCTAATCGTTTATCGAACTCTTCCTCTGTTTCATTTAAGCGCATTACATGAATCGCCTCTGGATCAAAGTCTAAGCCAATTTCTGTCCCTACTTCAGCTTTTTTCAACGAATGGACTAGCCATTCATTGCCATCTTTATCATACGTAGATAGCTCATAATGGACGCCACGGAATAATTGTGTATCTACTTTAACAACAAGTTTCCCCTTATCAATAGTCGTCATTTCTAAATCCTCAGGGCGTATAACGATATCAATTTTCTCATTTGGTTTCATACCTTGGTCAACACATTCGAAAATCTTACCCGCAAATTCAACCTTGAAATCTTCTATCATGACACCAGGCACTATATTGGATTCACCGATGAAATCTGCTACGAAGCGATTAATAGGTTCATCATAAATATCTACTGGTGTACCAGATTGTTGAATTTGTCCTTCACTTAAAACAAAAATTTCATCACTCATAGCGAGTGCTTCTTCCTGATCATGCGTAACGAAAACAAAGGTTTTGCCAAGACGTTGCTGTAATTCACGTAATTCGTATTGCATTTCTGTACGTAATTTCAAGTCTAATGCTGAAAGTGGTTCATCCAGTAAAATTACTTCAGGGTCGTTAACGATAGCACGTGCAATCGCTACACGCTGACGCTGACCACCAGACATTTCGGAGATTTCACGATTGCCATAGCCTGCTAAATTGACAAATTTTAAAGCCTCCGCAACACGTTCTTTAATTTCCTTTTCAGGTAACTTCTTAATACGTAGTCCGAATGCGACGTTTTCAAATACATTTAAATGAGGGAACAGCGCATAATCTTGAAAAACAGTATTCACCTGACGTTCATTGGCAGGAACAGAATTTATTTTTTTATCATGGAAAAACACATCCCCTGTTGTAGGCTCTGTGAAACCAGCAATAATTCGTAAAATGGTTGTTTTCCCACAACCAGATGGGCCAAGGAGAGTATAAAATTTGCCCTTTTCAAGCTCCAAGTTAATATTCTTTAAGACAACTGTTCCGTCACTATAAGACTTGGATACATTTTCAAAACGGATAATGGAATTCATTGTCATTGATGCGCCTCCTTAAGCTATAAATATGAATCCGTTGCAACGAGTAAAATTTTCGTTTCAGCAGCATGTGCATTAAAAATTTGATGATGGTCTGTCGCGTCAAAATAAAGAGCATTGCCTTCACTAGCGATATATTGTTCATTCCCTAAAACGAGACGAATACGCCCTTTCACTACATAAATAAATGTTTCCGAGAGTGATGGCTCAAATTGCTTGAATTTGCCATTGGCTTCAAATGTTAAGAAAATAGGCTCCATTTCTTTTTCGTTGGATGTAGGGATGAGCCATTGAATTTCGTATTTTTTTTCTTCATCCGTAAAGATGGACTGATCTTCTTCTGTATAAACAACCTTTTGTTCAGGTGTTCCATCATCAAAAAATTCCTTAGGTGTCGACCCTAACACTTCTAATATAGAAAAAAGTGTTTCAATAGAAGGTGAATTCAAATCACGTTCTAATTGGGAAATATAGCCCTTACTTAAATCTGTACGTTCTCCAAGTTCCTCTTGGGTAAGACCTTTTTTTAAACGAAGCGCTTTAATTTTTGCTCCTATTTGCATCTTTTCCCTCCTAGAAGAAGTTTAGCAATGATAAACTTTTGAAATATGAAGTTTACTTTAACGAAACTTTTAGTTTACTAAAACCATTACAATTATACATAATAAATAAAAATTTGCAATCGTTTTTTATGAAAAAAATCGCTGTAAAATGTTAAAAAAGGAGTCATAAATGTAGTGGAGAAAAAAATTGTATAAAGGAGAATATAGTTGTCAAAAATAGCTAATAAATAGGATGTAGCAGAAATCCCAATTTTGGATTTGACGATTTTTTGTCGACTCACTACAATCGGGTAATGGGGCGGAGCTTACTTGTTTGAAAAACTACGTTTACTCTGCTATCGTAGAAGACGAGTTCGCTTGTGCGAATGGAATAGAATATATAAACTACATATTTATTCGGAGGGATTTATTATGGCAGAACGCATGGTAGGTAAACAAGCACCTGACTTTACAATGGAAGCAGTACTTTCAGACAAATCATTTGGTAAAGTATCATTAGAAGATATTAAAGCACAAGATAAATGGACAGTACTTTTCTTCTATCCAATGGACTTCACATTTGTATGTCCAACAGAAATCACTGCAATGAGCGATCGTTATGACGAGTTCGAAGACTTAGATGCTGAAGTAATCGGTGTTTCTACTGATACAATCCACACTCACTTAGCGTGGATTAATACAGACCGCACTCAAAATGGTCTTGGTGAATTAAAATATCCATTAGCTGCGGATACAAACCACCAAGTTTCTAAAGATTACGGTGTGTTAATTGAAGAAGAAGGTATCGCGCTACGTGGCTTATTCATCATTAATCCAGAAGGTGAATTAAAATACCAAACAGTATTCGATAATAACATCGGCCGTGATGTTGATGAAACGTTACGTGTACTTCAAGCATTACAAACTGGCGGTCTTTGCCCAGCAAACTGGCGTCCAGGTCAAGCAACTCTATAATAAAATAGAGTTGCGTCATGATGTAACAAATAAAGAGTCCCCACGACATGCTTGTGGGGACTTTTAAGTGAAGTGGCGAGTGCTAATTTACTTTATCTTAGATGGCAATATTTTTTGGGAGGAGTTTTACCCAACATTTAATGTATCTAAAGAACAACGATTTAATAGAGGAGGATTTTTCATGAAACTTCGTGAACAAATGCCAGAGCTAGTTGGCGCAACAACTTGGTTAAATGGTGAAGTAACAAAAGCAGAACTAGTAGGCAAAAAACCAACATTAATCCATTTCTGGTCAGTGAGCTGTCATTTATGTAAAGAAGCTATGCCAGATGTTAATAATTTCCGTGATCAATATAAAGATGAGCTAAATGTTGTAGCAGTACATATGCCACGTTCTGAAGCAGATACTGATTTAGAGACGATTAAGGCAGTAGCGGCTGAGCATGACATTGCGCAACCAATCTTTGTGGATAGCGAAATGAAGTTAACAGATGCTTTTGAAAATCAATATGTACCTGCTTATTTTGTGTTCGATAAAGATGGTCAGCTGCGCCATATGCAAGCTGGTGGTAGCGGTATGAAAATGTTAGAAAAACGTGTAAATCGCGTACTAGACGAAATGCGTAACGCTGAATAATCATAGTTAGTGATGACGGGGATTTAGGTCCTCGTCTTTTTTTATGTTTGAAGCGTTGTCCAACAATGACGAACCGCGTCTTGTTTTGACAATACATATCGCAAAGAATACGCTACAATGATGGTATAGTAGTTTTCGGAGGGATTTTTTATGATGAAAAAAGAGTTTGCGGTCATTGGGCTTGGACGTTTTGGGGGGAGTATAGTTCGTGAATTAATGAGTCAGGGTGCTCAAGTGATGGCAATCGACCATTCTTCAGAGCGTGTAGACGAATTTGCTTCTATTGCTACACAAGCCGTCATTGCAGATTCAACAGATGAATCGGTTCTAAATTCATTAGGTATTCGTAATTTTGAACATGTGATTGTAGCAATTGGTGAAGATATTCAAGCAAGTATTTTAACAACCATTATTTTAAAAGAAATTGGTGTTGAGCAAATTACAGTAAAGGCTCAAAATGATTACCATGAGAAGGTATTGCGGAAAATTGGTGCCGACTTTGTAGTCCATCCTGAAAGAGATATGGGTATTCGTATTGCCAATAATATGCTATCGAATACAGTACTAGATTATTTAGAGCTTTCAGATGAACACTCTATTATGGAATTAAAGGCGAATGATGCTATTGCCGGATATTCGATTATGGATTTAGATATTCGAGCTAAATATGGGATTAACATCGTAGGGATTAAGCGTGGTGCTGATATTATCGTATCACCTCAAGCAAGTGATAAGATTTTATTGGGAGATATTATGCTTGTAATTGGTGCTGATGTTGATATAAATCGTTTTGTAAAAAAGGCATTGAATGGGTAATTGGCAATGACAAAACGAAGATGGAGACTAATTATATTTGCGGCTATTTTACTGATCGGAATTTTTGTTATGCAATCTCGTGAAAAAAATGAGCAGGAAGCGATTTCTCTTATTTTAAATGAAGCTACAAAAATTGATTCAATCGAATTATTCCAAGGGGAACAAACGGTATTTCGAGGGTCTGACGGCGAGGCGAAGAACTTTATTGAAAAATACCCTTTAAGTCATGTAAAGAAGCTTTCTAAAAAAGAACGAGCAATTTTTGAAGAAGAGCCCGCCTATCATATTGTTTATAAAATAAAGGACAAACCGCTTTATGAAGTGGACATTTTAAAGGTAGCGATTAGCTCTGAGCTAAGCGAAGAATTGCAACAAATGGTTTTTCCAATCGGTGACGATCAATATATGATTTATTGGGCTCAAGAGAAAAAAGTTTTAGAACAATCAACCAATACTCAACGTTTACTTGAGCAATATCAACATTAATGAAGGTAGTGACACAGCACGTATGGCTGGTCACTATTTTTTAGTTTATAGAAAAGTAATATTTGGAAAAAATGTTTGATTTCAGTATGGCAGTTCGATTAAACTGTGACATAAAGAAGGGGGTAAAATACATGAGGTTTATGTCTAATCGATGTGTGATCGAACGTATACAATCAAAACATTTCATGGATATTCAAGGGCTCTACACAAATGAAAGCGTCAGAGAGTATCTTGGAGGAATTCCACAAAAAAACTATATCGAAGCTTCCTTTAGAGGCATGCTAGAGGCACCATTTCCTAATACATATTTTTATATCTCATTAAAGAAAACAGGGGAATTTATAGGCCTTGTATCCATCGATGAGTATCATGAGCATGAGATGTATGAACTTTCCTATCAATTTTTACCCGAGTATTGGGGGCGGGGGTTAGCATTTGAAGTTCTAACGCAAGTGATTGAGGAAGGTTTGACGTATTTAAATATCTCCTCTATCGTGGCAGAGACACAAACTGCTAATCGTGCATCTTGTCGACTACTCGAAAAGCTAGGGATGAAAAAAGTACAGGTACTTGAAAGATTTGGTCGAGAGCAAGCGGTCTATAAATTAAAAAAAACGAGTGCTGTCACTAGACAAATTGTTGCCATATCAGGCGGAGGATTCTCTCAGCAAATCCCTTCATTTGTTGACCATTATATTTTGAGTCTAATTAAGACAGCTGAACGCATCAAAATTTGTTTTATTCCAACAGCAAGTAATGATGCACAGGGGTATATCGATAAATTTTATTCAGCTTTTACACATTGTGATGCTACTCATATTTTGCAAGAGGACATGAATGACATACAAATTCGAGAAAAAATATTGGCACAGGATATTATTTATGTAGGCGGAGGAAATACCAAGCATCTTTTAGATAAATGGCATGCCTATCAATTCGGGGAGCTATTGAAGGAAGCTTATAAAAGCGGCGTTATTTTAGCTGGCATGAGTGCTGGGGCAATGTGTTGGTTTGACAAATGCTTTAGTGAAAATCAACACAATCATTATGAGGAATACAACGGACTAGGGATATTATCAGGAACTTTTTGTCCACATTATGATGATCCTGAACGAAGCAGGCTATTTAATAGCTGGCAAAAAAATAATGCAACATTGCAGGCATATACGCTGAATGATGCAGAGACGCTTCATTTTAACAATGAAAAACTAGTTGCTAAAATCCAATGCTATTAAAAGGGAAGAAGATTATGGTCAGGTCAAACATGCTAAAGCTTTAAAAGCAGAGATTGGGGGTTTTAGATAATCTTTTCTAATGGATAAAGACAACAAATAGGAAGTGAGGTACTTTACATGCGAATACGAGAAGCAACAAGAAATGATAGTATTCAAATTATAGCAGTTATGACAAATGCGGAGGCATCCAATCTGATGTTATTTGGTCCTGGCGAGCGAAAAATGGAGCCCGAGACATTTGCAAATTATTTAGAAAAGCTTTATCATAGCCGTCATTCAGCATTATTCGTAGCAGAAATAGATGACAAGGTGGTGGCTTATTTAATTGCACAAGGGAATGAAGCAACAAGAATTGCTCATCGTGCTTATCTTGTCATTGGCATCCATAGTCATTATAGGGGCAGAAAAATTGGATCAGCCTTATTTAATCATGTAGAACAATGGGCTAAAGAGAATGGTATCCATCGTCTCGAGTTAACGGTTATGGAAAATAATGAGGCTGGAGTTGCTTTATATAAGAAAATGGGCTTTGAGATAGAGGGAACGAAACGGGATTCCTTGTATGTGGATGGACAATATATCAATGAATATTACATGTCAAAACTTATCTAAGAAATGGAGTAAAAGATGACGACTATCGGTATTTTTTCACCTTCCTCTCCAGCGACGGTTTCTGCGTCGAAACGTTTTGAGCGTGCAAAAGCATTTCTAGAAGAGAAAAATTTTCATATTGTAGAAGGTTCTCTTACTGGCAAATCTGATTATTATCGCTCAGGCTCACCAAAAAAACGAGCAGAGGAATTAAATGAATTACTCCGCAATCCTAGTGTGGATATTATTATGTCTACGATTGGAGGTACCAATTCCAATAGTATGCTTCCTTATATTGATTATGAGGCTTTCCAACGAAACCCAAAAATGATTATAGGTTACTCTGATGCAACAGCCATTCTACTGGCACTTTATGCGAAGACTGGTATTTCAACATTTTATGGTCCAGCGCTCGTGCCATCCTTTGGTGAGTTTGAACCATTAGTCAACGATACATACAAATTTTTTGAGGAGTATTTCTTGCAGCCTCAAACACTCCCTTATGAAATACAGAAGCCTCCTTATTGGTCAGATGAGCCAGTCAATTGGCTAGAGAAAACAGTAGAGAAAAAGGTAATCAAGAATGAATGGAAAACCGTTCGAGAGGGAGTTGTAGAGGGAAGACTAATGGGGGGGAATGTAAATGCCATGTATGGTTTTATTGGGACACCTTATTTCCCTGTCATTGCTGAAGGTGACATTTTATTAATGGAAGATTGTATGAAAAATGTAGCGATCGTGGAAAAGAATTTTGCGATGCTCAAATTGCACGGAATTTTTGACAAAATAAGTGGAATTATTTTGGGTAAGCATGAATGTTACGATGATCTAGGAACCGGACGCCAACCATCTGATATTTTACTAGAACAATTGGACGGTATAAACATACCTATTTTGGCGGAAGTGGATATTTGTCACACACAGCCTATGCATCCGATAGCAATCGGTAAACGAGTGAGGCTAGATGCTACAGCTAAAAAGATATACTGTATCGAACAATGGTTATAAGTACAAAGCCTTGCTAATTTGGCAAGGCTTTATTTATGATGGATTCCTTACATCATCATCAGTTATAGCGTACATTTTGACATTTTTATATTGTCCTTTAATGAACATACTTTTGCGTAGCAGCCCTTCAAACTGCATTCCGGATTTCTCCATCACTTTTTGAGAACCAATGTTTTCTTCCAAGCATCTCGCTTGAATACGTACGATTTTCAATTCTTTAAATCCAAAGTCAATCAGCTTTTTTGTGGCCTCCGTTGTTAATCCTTTATTCCAATAATCTTCCGAAAGAACATAACCGATTTCCCCCAATTTATGTGTGTGATTAATCGTTACAAAGTCGATGGTTCCGATTAGAGTCCCAGAATATTCAATACCCCAAAGTAAATGATTTTCTTGTTCGTACCCACTTAATATGAGCATCATAAAAGCTTTAGTGTCCTCTATACTTGTATGGGCATGCCATGTAACATAACGGGCTACGTTTTCTCGAGAAGTATAAACGAACATAGCCTCTACATCCTGCTGGGTAATAGGTCTTAAAAGTAGCCTTTCCGTTTTCAAAATGGGTATAGTATATTGCATATGTTTTCCTCCCTTAACATTAGAGTATACAAAAAAGCTGACCTCAGAATGAATGGGGTCAACTTTTTCTAACAGGCAGATGAGGGGATATTTATCATCTGTGGACACATCTTCTAGGCAAAATTTCTCTTTACGGATAGCGCTTATCGGTTGCAGAGGAGTCCTTTGTTTTCGTTTTATGCTGTTCATCTTTGACTTTTTCATTTAGTTCTTCGACAGGTATAGGATCAACAGTTTTCATATCCTCATGTTTATCAAAAATACTTTCCTTCCCTGTATCCAACACATCGGGATTGTTTGTATAGCGAGTTTTTGATTGTTTTTTATTAGTCATTTATGATCACCTCTTACTATACACTTTCACCATTTTACTAGAGTTTAAACATAAGTGTTATTCATAGTCTACCCTTGGATAAAAAACATAAGAAGGGCAGTGAAACAGCCATGACTGTTTCACTGCCCTTTTTCTTAGGATACTATAGTGGCCTTCCCTTGAAGGGCACGTTCTTCCATTGTTACATCAAATTCTTTTTCGGATTTTGATACTACAACACATGCTACGCCATTACCAATTAAATTTGTAACAGCACGAGCCTCAGACATAAAACGATCGACACCAATTAAAAGTGCTATTCCCTCCACTGGTATCATTGGGAAGGCAGCTAAAGTTGCTGCTAATGTAATAAATCCTGACCCAGTTACACCCGCTGCACCTTTAGAAGTAATCATTAAAATTCCAAGTAGTGTAATGATTTGAATCCAAGTTAGGTCCATCCCATATGCTTGTGCAATAAATAAGGCAGCCATTGATAGATAAATGGAAGTCCCATCTAGATTGAAGGAGTACCCAGTAGGAACGACTAAACCTACAACCTGCTTCGAGCAGCCATAATTCTCAAGCTTTCGCATCATAGATGGTAGAGCAGATTCAGAAGAGGAAGTCCCAATTACTAAGAAAATCTCATCTTTAATGTAAGCAATAAATTTAAAGATATTAAATCCAAAGAACTTTGCAATGCCGCCTAAAATAAAGACAACAAATAAAAACATTGTAATATATACGGCAGCCATTAATAGACCTAGATTACCTAAAGATTTTAATCCAAAATTCCCAATTGTATAGGCCATTGCACCAAAAGCTCCGATTGGTGATATTTTCATAACCATACTGACAATCTTGAAGAAAATTTCTGCTACTTGCTCAAAGAATGTGATGACTGGTTTTGCAGGTGCACCGATTGAGGCAGCTGCTAAGCCAAATAAAATAGCAGAAAATAGAACAGGCAATAGTTGACCAGTTGCTAATGCGCCAACTACATTTTCGGGAATAATACTAGAGATAAATGCACCTAAGCCCTGCTCAGATTCAGCTGCAGCAGTTGTATATTTCGAAATATCAGCATCAGATGCACCTGATGTATCTAAACCTGTACCAGGACTTACAATTAAAGCAACAGCAATGCCGATTGCTAAGGCAATTGTAGAAACGATTTCGAAGTAAAGTAATGCTTTACCTCCGATTTTCCCGACCTTTTTCATATCTCCCATACTGCCAATTCCAATAACGACTGTTAGGAAGATAATTGGAGCAATTAACATTTTAATTAATTTAATGAATAGATCTGCTAAGATTTTTAAACTAGCACCAAACTCGGGGAAAATGGCTCCGACAATAATCCCAAGGATGATAGCTACTATAACCTGAACAGTCAAATTTTTCAGTAACTTCATTTTTTGCTACCTCTTTTCTAAATTTTCTCTTTGATATCGCTTTCACTAGAATCATCATAGCGAATACTTCATAAAAAAAGAGATTTAGAAAATAAGAAACATAACGTTCATTAAGTACATTTCCTTATATCCACATATAAATATAGTAAAATCAATAACTATCTCTGTTATGGTACGCTATAGTTAATATATTATTGTTATAATACAAAAGCATAAAGTAATAATAAAGTTCATTATAAATAATCAAATAATAATATTGTTCATTAAATTCAATATTTTCTGCTACTTATATAGACTAAAGTGTTGTCAAAAGAATTTTTTGCAGATAATCTTAAAACCATATCATAAAAAGTGTGTCACTACTAATGAGAATGCGAATTTGAAAGGAAGGAACTATTGAATGATGAAAATGCCTGTGAACGGCAAAATACTGTTAGTGACATTTTTAATCATTGCACTCTCTTTTTTACTAGGTGGTATTTTTGTACTCGGTAACCTATTATCTGAACAGGAAAAAGATTATGGTCAGCGAGCAATGCTTGTAGCACGAACCGTATCGAATGTACCAGAGTTAAGTGTTCATTTGAACAATGACAATATAAAAGAATCCGCGAAAAATATTAATAAAATAGTAGATGGCATTAGGGTGATTAATAAAGCAGAGTATATTGTTGTGATGAATATGGAACGTATTAAATTATCACATCCAGTAAGTAAGGAATTAGGAGAGCGTAGTGAGTCGCAGGATTTAAATGCAGCATTTAGTGAGCATTATTATGTATCAAAGGCACGTGGAGAATCGGGTGTTATGATACGCGCTTTTGTGCCCATTATAAATGACAAAAGGGAACAAGTGGGGATTGTAGTAGTAGGCTATTCATTACCAACTTTGCTAGAAATGCTACAAAGCTATGAGCGAGAAATTATGATTACCATTGTTATCTCGCTGATTTTCAGTATTTTTGGTGCATATACACTTGGAAGGCATATAAAAAAACAAATGTTTGGACTTGAACCTCATGAAATTGCAAAAATGTATGTGGAAAGAACAGAAACGTTTAATGCTATGCATGAAGGAATAATAGCCGTTGATAAGGAAATGAATATAACGATTTTTAATGAGAAAGCGGCTGTTATTTTAGGCGTTACTAGGAAAATAGAGGACTGTATTGGACAAAAAATTTATGATGTTTTGCCCGATACCCGTTTGCCTGAAATTGTTGAAACAGCAACACCTGTTTATAATCAAGAGCTGTACATTAATCATCATAGTATCTTAAGTAATCGTGTACCCATTATTGTGAATGGCGAGTTAGTCGGTGCAGTTGCTATGTTTAAGGATTTAACAACTGTGAAAAAGCTTGCGGAGGAAGTAACAGGTGTAAAGGCCTTTGTTCAAGCATTACGTGTGCAAACCCATGAGCATAAAAATAAGATTCATACAATTGCTGGGCTATTACAATTGGGACATACAAAGCAAGCGCTTGAATATGTTACAGTCACTACTGAAATTGAAGCATCCTTGACGAAATTTTTAAACGAACGCTTTCATAATGAAAATATTTCAGGTTTGCTATTAAGTAAAGTAAGCTATGGAAAAGAGCTTGGTATCGAGGTTGAGATTGATCGAAAAAGCCATTTTAAACGCTTTCCTCCTCTATTAGATCACCATGATTTTGTTGTGTTACTGGGCAATTTAATCGAAAATGCTTTTGAGGCTTTAAATGTCCTTTCGAAGGAAGATAAGTATGTAGCCATCTCTGTAGATGAGCATGATGGCGTCTTAGCGATAGCAGTTTCCGATAATGGAATTGGCATGTCCAAAGAGGTACAGGATCGTATGTTTGAAAATGGATTTTCGTCAAAGGCTAATGAAAATCGGGGCATTGGCTTGCATTTAGTCTATGAAATTGTAAGAAAAGGCAATGGAGATATTGAAGTAGTGAGTGAATTTATGAAAGGAACAAGTTTCTTAATTTTATTTGAGTTAGGAGAAGTATAGATGGATGTAATAAATGTCTTATTAATTGAAGATGATCCAATGGTACGTGAAGTGAACAGGCAATTTATTGAGCAAATCCAAGGTTTTTCATTAGTTGGCTATGCTAGTAATGGTATTGAGGGAATTCAAAAAATTAAACAATTAACCCCTGAGCTTGTCTTTATGGACATTTTTATGCCAGAGCAAGATGGCATTATTACGTTAGGGAAAATCAGAGAGGAGCATCTTCCTGTCGATGTGATCGCGGTAACTGCCGCGAATGATATGCCCACTGTGCAACGTATTTTACACTTAGGTGTATATGATTATATTATGAAGCCTTTTACATTTGAGCGGATTGAGCAAACTTTAAAAAATTATCAAAGCTACAGGAAAAAAATAAGCGGTATGCAGGATTTAACCCAACATGATGTAGACCATCTTATGCAGCAACGTCTTCCGGAGCAAGTTGTCGTTACAACGACAGGAGCGGAAGCAATGATTATAGCGGAGCTACCAAAAGGGTTTAATCGAGCTACTTTAGATAAGGTACTTGCCTATATTCAAACAAGTGGAGGGGCAGTATCTGCCGAGGAGGTATCTACTTATATAGGTACAGCACGTGTTACAGCTAGACGCTATCTTGATTTTTTAGAAAAGCAAAATCTATTAAAAGTAGATATCCAATATGGAAGTGTAGGACGTCCTATTCATCGTTATTATATTTAATCATTAGTTTTCTAGATTTATAGGTGGAAAAGTAATCCCCTTTACATGTATGTGACTCTAAAAAATAGAGCCCATATAGTCATTTTTATTTCTCTAATATATAGAGGGATGAAAATGGCCTTTTTTGTTGTTGGCAATTTAGGAGCGTAACATTGAGCAATAGTTTATTTACTAGTATGAATAGTAGTACCTTACTTTGACAATACATATAGCAAAGAATACGTTACAATATGGAAATGGTCCGTTACCTTAAAAAGTAAAATGGTTTAGGTAAAAGAAAATTTTTAAGTTAGCTTATGGGAAGTAGGTTAGGCATATGTTTAACGTTCGAAAAGAGGCACTGTTGAAATTTTTGAAAATATTATTCCCAGTAATACTTTTGGCGATTGCTATTTATGAAATTCAACAAACAGTGAGTGGGATAGATGTTCATTTACTACAAAAAGAAGTGAATGAGCTGCAGCTATGGGAGCTTTTATTAATTTTTCTGATCACCTTTGTCGCGATTACGCCAATGATATTTTACGATGTTATTTTAGTAAATATATTAGGTATTAAAATCAATAAACGTAATTTGCTTAATCATTCATTTATTGTCAATACTTTTTCAAATCTTATTGGCTTTGGCGGGTTAGTAGGTATATTCTTACGTGATTACTTTTATTCAAAATATAAAGAAGATAAAGAAGGCATGATAAAAAGTATTGCTTCGGTAACACTGTTTTATTTAACTGGAATTTCTTTGTTAACGTGGGTTATGTATATATTCTTTTGGGATTTTCCGTTGCTCAAAGAAGAGCGATGGTTATCGATTGCTGTTATACTGGTCAGCCTATATGTACTAGCTTTTTGGGCGACGTATCTGATTCGCTATAAAAAGGAAAGTTCTTTAAAACCAAAACTATCTCTTCAATTAATGATCACTTCAGTAGCAGAGTGGCTAGCTGTATTTTTCGTGATCTGGGCTTTAACACTTATCGTGAAGATTCCAATTGGTTTATCAGCATTAATTCCCATATTTTTAATTGCTTCTAGTGCAGGAATAGTCAGTATGATACCTGGCGGAGTTGGCTCCTTTGATCTCGTTTTTTTATGGGGAACACAAAGTATAGGAATTGCTGATGAAAAGGTGCTGTTTCTATTAATTTTGTACCGTGTCGGCTATTTTGTTCTACCATTTTTAGTTTCCGTACTCTTATTTATTAAAGAATATTGGATGCGTTGGAATGAATCTTGGGATGACTTACCTACTATTATTTTTCAGAAACTCAGCCATACGCTATTAACCATATTGGTGTTTATAGCTGGCATTATTTTATTGCTATCTGCAGCTTTGCCTGGGGTACTAAGTCGTCTAAAAATTGCTCAGGAGTTTTTATCCTCGCCCATTATGAATGTATCCCATCAATTGACCGTGGCAGCTGGCTTTATACTGTTAGGATTATGTAGGGGAATCAAATACAAAGTAAAAAGGGCATACCAGCTCGCGATTGTGGTGCTAAGTAGTTCGGCGCTATTTTCAATTTTTAAGGGTTTTGATTATGAGGAAGCGATTTTTTTAGTCATTGTCGCAGTGTTATTAATGGTGTCCAAAAAGCAGTTTTATCGAGAAAGTTATGTTTTGACGTGGGGGATTGTCATAATTGACCTTGCTGTAGTAACTGTTATCACAGCGATGTATGTGGTAATTGGCTATGTCAATTTACCCTCGGCTAAAATTCATTTTCCTAGTGCCCTACAAGACTATATGATAACCGATTATCAGGACCTCTTTAATAGTGCGATCATCGGCATTCTGATCGCCATTGTTATTTTTTATATAGGTTATTTTATACGGACACCTAAAAAAATGGTAAAGCTTTTATCTAAAGAGCAGGAGGAAGCTATTAAAGATCATTTGAAGTCCTATGGAGGAACGGAGTATTCACATTTGATTTTTTTGCATGATAAATTTGTACATTGGAATGAAAAAGGAACTGTTTTATTCTCTTATCAAATTTATGCAGATAAGATTATCGTTCTTGGAGATCCGGTTGGTAATGAATCTGATTTTTTATCTGCTATCCAGGAATTTTTGGAATTGGCTGATCGTCATGGCTATACACCTGTCTTTTATGAAATTAACAATAAAATTTTCTCTGCATTACACGAGTATGGATATAGTTTCTTTAAGCTTGGCGAGGAAGCCTTTGTAGATTTAGAGAAATTTACGTTCACGGGTAAAGAAATGAAGGGCAGTCGAGCGATAAGAAATAAGTTTGAACGGGAAAATTATATAGTAGAAATAATGAGTCCTCCTTATTCTCAGGAAGTCATGAAGGAATTGAAAGAGGTTTCAACAAAATGGTTGCAGGGAAGGGCAGAGAAAGGTTTTTCACTTGGTTTTTTTGATGAACACTATTTAAGCACTTCCAAGATTGCTGTTTTACGTGGCGCGCAAGGAACGTTCGGCTTTGCTAGTATTATGCCTATGTATGATCAAGGCGAAAGGGTGTCAGTAGATCTGATGCGTTTTAAGCCAGGATCACCATCTGGAACAATGGATTTCATTTTCCTATCATTATTTGAATGGGCAAAATCGGAGGGCTATCGTGACTTTAATATGGGGATGTCGCCTTTATCCAATGTCGGACAGTCTAGATATTCCTTTTTAAGTGAAAAAATAGCTGCGCAAATCTTTCTACACGGACAGCATTTTTATCATTTTAAAGGATTAAAAAACTTCAAGTTAAAATATGCAGATTTTTGGGTACCCAAATATGTAGCCTATCGGAAAAAATCTTCATTACCATTCACGATGGCACAAATCACATTGTTAATCGGGCAAAAGAGGAAAAAGTAAGTCATGTAGACTTAATAATTTTTTTGCGTGAATAGATATCATTCAGGTATTGAAGCAAGAAAGCAGGGCTTTCAACTGTAGGAAAACTCAATGATTTTTGAGTTTTCCTACAGTCTTTTTTCTTTTACAATAAAATAAAGTAACGCATTTGATTTCCACTACGGGCGGACGCTTTCCGCTTTTCCCGCAGGAGTCGCCGCCCTCCGTTCCAATCAACTTCTACATAAAAACTCCGTATTCAGGAAAAGCATGGTATGCGATGGACAACCTTAAGAGGTCCTGAAAAATTGTCCATGCAGGCGATGCTTACATTTGCTGCCATGAAATAGCAACTATGCTCGAAGAATATATTGAAAATGGCAGTTATTTACCAAATATTGAAAAATAAAAAAGAAGGAAAAATGACAAAAGCCGTCTAGACTGAACTTCTCGATGACTTTTGTCAACAGTCTGAGCCCTGCATAAAGCAGGCTTTTTAGCGTCTAAAATATAAAAGCTAAGTTTTAATTATTTTTTTATCAACAGCAATGATCTCTTATACGAAGTCTTCACTTTTTTTCTAGTGTTTCAACATCCATATGCTCAGCAGTAGGTCTGCCAGCTTTTAATAAGACTTTACTGCCCAAAAGGAAAAATCCTTGGATAAATAAGAGGATTCCTGTACCGATAAGTAGCCACTCGATAGCAATAATATCTGCAATTGGACCGAAGATTAGCATACCTAAAGGCATCATAGAGGTAGATATCATACTGAGAATGCCAAATACTCTTCCCATATAATCACTATCCACTTTTTCTTGTAATAACACCGTTGCGGGTGTGTTAAAGATTGGCATAGCTATTCCAGTAACGGTCATGATCATAAGATACAGCCAAAAAAACGGTATGACTCCTAGAGCCAATGTACAAAGACCAAATAATAAGGCAGATAATGTCATCGTATGCACTTTATTTTTAAAGCCACCCCATGTTGCGATTGCAATACCACCCATTAACATCCCAATGGCAAAGGCCATCTCGATGGCAGTCAAACGCCAGACATCATTACCAAAGCTACGGGTAACTTGTAAAGGTGTTAAAAAGGCAGCAGGTGCAGCAAGCAGCATGAAAAAGGCAAAGAACAAGAATAAATGTTTTAAGAAAGCATGCTCTTTAATGTAGATGAAGCCTTGTTTCATATCACTAAAATAACTTGTTGTTTGTGGCTGATTAGCTTTTGCATGGGCAGGAATGTGCAGAAATATTAAGAAGATAGCGATGGCAATAGCAGCCGTCGTAACATCAATAAAGAAAATAGACTCGATTGAAGCCATCGTTAATAATGCTCCACTTGCCATAGGTGCAAGAATCATAATAAAAGCTTGAATACTACTATTTGCACCATTAACTTTCATTAAATGCTCTTCAGGTACAAATTGCGGTAAAATAGCGCCAACAGCTGGTGTTTGAATACCTGCACCAACTGCACGTACCGCTGATATAACAAATAGTAGCCAGAGCTCATCATAGCCGATTAAAAATAAAATAGCTAAAATGAGCGTGGATAAGGCGATCAGGCCATCTGCCAAGATAATAAGCCATTTTCGGTTATAGCGATCTGCCCAGACACCAGCAATAGGTGCTAAGAAGAAGGTTGGTAAAAAGCCACAAATAATCGAAATGGTCATCATGCTACCTGATTGCGTTGTAAGCGTGATATACCATGTAATGGCATATTGTACAAGAGCAGAGCCAAAAAGTGAAATCGTTTGACTACTTAAAAAAAGTATTGTGTTACGTTTCCAATGTTCCAAATTCGTCATCCCTTTCTAACAGTAGTGCCTGTGTGGAAAGTAAAAAGACAACAAAAAAGAGGGGAGTAGAAGCCCCTCTTTTCCAGTATTCCTAAAACAGACTAGACCTAATTCCATTTTCCTTGCACAGCAGGCAAAGTGTACGCATATTTAATTAGTAATGTGAAATCGTAGTCTAATTGAAGCTGTCATTTGGAATACCCTCCGTTCTATATAAGCTGTGTTGATTGTAGCATACAGTTCATGACTGGGTAAAGAAAGAATCAAACAAAAATTAGCTTGAATTTTAAAATAAGGAAATTGTAACAATGATTATATAAACTTGGAATAATCATGTATATATAGGTCATCTATTTTTTGAGGGGATTATAATTATACATATTTTGGGGGTATCTAGTCGAGATTTTGGAAAAGAATTAATTTGTTTCATGCTTCTTATAAATTAATGGGAGTAATTAAGATTACATGACTTGAACCACCAAGTGAAGAAGTTGCTTCGGGGACGTGCATATAGCGAGAACTTATCATATACTAAAATAGAAAAATAGCAAATGGAGGAAATATGAGAAAGAAAAATAGTAAATGGAAACTTATTGCTTTAGTCGCTATGATTTTGGTGTTTTGCCTATCCGCAATCCCAGCTAATACAGTGAAGGCAAGCACGACACAGCCGAAAAGAGAAATGCGGGCTGTCTGGATTTCAACGGTTCTTAATCTTGATATGAAAGCAGGTATGACGAAGGAGCAGTACACGGCTTGGGCACGCCAAACATTGGATCAATTAAAAGCCAATAAATTCAATACTGTTATTTATCAAGTAAGGCCAACAAATGATGCAATGTATGCGTCTGAGCTAGCCCCATGGTCGTCCTACATAACAGGGAAAAAGCAAGGTACAAATCCCGGTTACGATCCTCTTGAGATAATAGTAGAGGAGTCACATAAACGAGGGATGGAATTGCATGCTTGGATGAATCCTTATCGTGTAACAATGTCTGGACAAAAGCTAACTGACCTTGCTGCCGACAACGTAGCTAGAACACATCCAAACTGGGTTGTTAAATATGGCAAACAATATTACTTAAATCCTGGCTTACCTGAGGTGCAAGACTATTTAGTTGAAATAGTAAGTGAGCTAGTAGCCAATTATGATGTTGATGCCGTTCATATGGATGATTACTTTTATCCATACAAAATCGCTAATGAGGTTTTCCCGGATCAAGCAGCTTATAAAAAATATGGTGCTTCCTTTAAAAAAGTGGAGGATTGGCGAAGAGATAATGTGAACAAGCTTGTAGAAAATCTTTATACAGCTATTAAAGAAACAAAGCCATATGTACAATTTGGTATTTCACCATTTGGAGTATGGCGTAATAAATCATTGGATAACACAGGAAGTGACACACGAGCTGGTGTCAATAATTACGATGATTTATATGCAGACGTCAGAACGTGGATTCAAAATGGCACGATTGATTATATTACCCCACAAATTTATTGGTCCAGAACATTGTCTGTTGCGAAATATGGGACCTTGCTGAATTGGTGGAGCCACGAAGTACAAACATATGCAAAAACGCACCCTGTTCATCTATACATTGGACTGGCTGATTATAAAGTTGGTAATGACAGTGATGCTGCATGGAAAAATAAAATGGAATTGCCAAGTCAAATACTAGAAAATCGTTCAGAAAAGGTAGCAGCCGATGGGCAAATGCATTTCTCGTTAAGAAGCTTTCAAAATAATAAATTAGGCTATGCAACAATTGTTAGTCAACAATTATATAATTATACGGCATTGACTCCAGAAACAACTTGGAATGATGACACAGTGCCGAACAAGCCGACTTATGTAGAAGTGACAAAGGAAGCAGCAGGTCGTAAGGTTGAAATTATTGACGATAATGAAACACAGCCACGTAAGTATGTTATTTATCGTTTTAAAGGGAATAAAGAAGGTTCTTACCATGACCCTCAAAATATAATGGATGTTGTTTATAATAAGGATGGCATCACTCAATTTGTGGACAAGTCAGCTCTTGCTAAGCAAAGCTATACATACGGCATTACGGCTGTATCTGCTACAGGTATAGAAAGCAAGGAAGCTTTTGTAGTGAAAGAAGTTCAATAAATAATAAAACAGCTACTCAAGTGATTAAACCGCATGAGTAGCTGTTTTTTATTAATTTTCTTCCGTATCTTTACGATTTTTCTTTAACATTTTTGAAAGCATTTCATACACAATTGGTACAACAACTAATGTTAATAGAGTGGAAGATAATAAACCGCCAATTACAGTAATGGCTAAGTCTTTTGATATTAATCCACTACCACCAGAACCCAGTGCCATAGGAACCATCGCACCGATTGTTGCAATGGCTGTCATAAGAATCGGGCGTAAACGAGTAGCACCGGCTTCTAGAATAGCTTCACGCATGGCTAGACCATCATGTTCCATATGAATAATACGGTCAACTAATACGATGGCGTTGGTCACGACGATACCGATTAACATCAGTAGACCCATCATAACAGAAACAGAAATCGTTTGACCGGTTACGAATAAACCAACAAATGCACCGATTACGGCGAATGGAAGTGAGAAGAGAATAGCGAAAGGAGCTAAACCTTCACCGAATGTAACAACTAAAATGAAGTATACAATCGCTATTGCCGCTAGCATAGCAACACCCAGCTTCGTGAATGTTTCTTGCATATCTGCTGCAACACCAGCAACACCTGTTGTTACACCTTTTGGTAAATCTAATTTATCAATTTTCTTATCGGCAGCAGAAGTTGCTTTTGAAATATCATCGCCGATAATCGTACCGGATACAGTTGCGAAGTATTCACCTTTTGAACGAGATAGTGAGTTAAGAGTTGTACCTTCTTCAACATCTACTAGCTCACCAATAGTCATCGTTGTGCCTAATGCTGTTTTAATTTCAGTTGCTAAAACATCATCAAGCGAAGTCGCGGCTGCTTTAGCATCACGCTGAACAATGACATCAATATCTTTTCCATCATTTTTCACCTTTGTTAAAACTTCTTGTGATGTATTGGCATTTAAAGCCATCACAATTTGAGCCGTTGTTAAACCATATTGAAGGACATTTTTCTGTTCTACTTTTAGTACATTTTCTACATATGGATCTTCATTATCAGATTTAATATCTTCTAGGCCATCCACATCTTTTAAAGCACCTTCAACTTGATTGACAGCATCTCGTAGTTTATCTAAGTCATCACTGTATAGTGTGTAGCTTACTTCGTTTGAAGACATAGACATTGAAGAGAAATTCTGAGATTTCCATTCTCCTGATTGACCGATATTAAATACATAGTCTTCCACTTCTTCACGTGCTTTAGGGAAGTCTTTCATATCTGGATCAAAGATTAGGTACATTAAAGCACCACCAGCGCCTCCGCCCATCATCATGGCTGATGGATCGACATTGTTCGCATCTGTAATGGAAACTTGTAAAATATCAATGTCTTTACGTTTCATTAATTCTTTTTCTACTTTTTCAACATTAGCCGCAGTTTCATCTGCAAGCTCACCAGTTGAAGGGGTATAAGTTAGGTACATAACTTTTTCTTCCTGTGATCCCATAAAGCTAAATCCAATTAAAGGAGTTAACGCTAGTGAACCTACAAGTAAGAAAATGGCAATTAGAGACGTGATAATTTTATGATTTAAAGCTTTTTCTAAAACACCTTTGTACCATGTTGCTAGTTTACCAACTTCTTTATGCTGGCTTTCTTTTTTCTCACCGTATAATTTTTTACGGAATAAGAAATGAGATAATGCAGGTACAATAGTAATTGCTACTAATAATGATGCACCTAATGCAAACGTCATTGTCAGTGCAAATGGCATGAATAATTCACCAACCATACCACCTACAAAAATAAGTGGAGCAAATACAGCCACTGTCACTAATGTTGACGAAAGAATCGGTTTAAACATTTCAATTGTTGCTTCACGAATTAATGCTCGACCTGTTAATTTTTCTTGTTTTAAATGGATACGTCGATAAATATTTTCAACAACTACAATCGAGTCATCGATAACACGTCCGATGGCAACGGTAATCGCACCAAGGGTCATAATATTTAATGTAATATCCATCCAGTTTAGCAGTAGTAGTGCCATGAAAACTGAAACTGGGATTGAAACAATCGAAATAATTGTTGATTTGAAATCTCGTAAGAATAACAAGATAATTAATACAGCAATTGCACCACCAAATACTGCCTTTTCAATCATAGTAAAGACAGAATCTTCAATTGGGGCACCTTGGTCAAGAGAGATATCGACGTTTAGGCCATCTAAACGTTTTTCTTCATCTTTCATAAGGTCTTTAACGGCATTAACAACAGTTACAGTGTTAGCATCTTGACCCTTAACGATTTGAATTGCAATAGCATCTTGACCGTTTGTGCGGGACACAGATTGTACTTTACCTTCTACTTCAATCTTTGCAATATCACCTAGACGAACAAATGGTGAAGGATTTGTTGCTGAAGGTGTGACTGGAATTAATAAATCTTTTAGTTCATCTACGGATTGTACTTTACCGTCTACGGAAACTGCTTGTTCGCCAACAGTAAATTGATATAATCCAAGTGACAATGACATATCGCTTGCTTGAATCATTTGCTTGACTGATTCCTCTGTTAAACCTAATGCGGCCATTTTTTCTTCATCATATTTAAATGATACTTGTTCAATATGCTGACCTGTAATGGTTGCAGAGGCAACACCATCAATTTTTTCAATTTTAGGAAGTAAAACATCTTCTACTGTAGACGTAAGATCGACAATATCTTCCTTAGAACTACTTACGGATAGAGCTACTACTGGCATCATATTCATGCTGATGGCCATAATAGTTGGCTCCTGGGCACCTTCAGGTAATTTTAAATTATCTAAAGCTGCTTCTAACTGACGCTTTTTTTCATCCATATCAATGCCATAGTCGTATTCAACTTGCACTTGTGCTACGTTGGAAGAGGATGTTGAGTAAACTGCCTTCACATCTTCTAAACTTTCTATAGATTTCTCGAATGGGATGGAAAGATCATTCATGACTTGTTCAGGCGTTGCACCAGGATATACGCCCATGACAATTAAGTATGGGATTGAGATATCAGGTATAGATTCCATTTTCATTCTTGTACCGGAATAAATACCAGAGACAGTGATGATAATTGTTAATAACCACACTGCCAATTTGTTTTTCAATACGAAATTAACTAAACCTTTCACCTTCACACCTACCCTTTATTGACTAACTAAATTCAATTATTTATACTAATGACTAATCGGTCATTTGTCAACGAAATGCATTAGGAGAGAGTCAAAAATATGTTAAAAAAGCAATTAATTATGGAGAAAGCATTAGAGTTGTTTTCTGAACAAGGTTTTGAGGCTACATCTGTACAGCAAATAACAGAACGTTGTGGGATTTCTAAGGGTGCGTTTTACTTATCCTTCAAAACAAAAGATGAGCTTGTTATCTCTATGGTTGACTACCATTTACAACACTTCATTACAGATGTTGACCGCGTAGTCAGAAGGACGTATAACAAAGAAACGATGTTGGTTGAATTTTATAAAAGTATCTTCAAGGCTTTCAAAGAACACTCTGCGTCTGCTAGGGTATTTTTTAACGAAAAGGTTTTTCTAACAAAAAAAGAGCTTTTTTATAAAATAACAGCATATGAAGCAGAGATGTCTAAATCTATCATTTATATGCTGGAGCAACTGTATCAGGATAAATTACAAAAAACAAAATACGATGTCATGTATTGTATAAAAGGTTTTATGAAAAGCTATGCGGAACTGTTTATCTTTTCAGATATGCCTCTTGATTTAGAAGAACTTGCGAAATCTTTAGCAGAGAAAACAGATATTATTGCACGTCATACGACGATACCATTTATTACAGAGGAACTTGTTACTTTTATTGCGAAGCCTTGCGAACAAGACATTTCAAAGGAAATATTACTGCAATTAATTGAACAAAATATTGATAATATAGAGGATTCTATAGAAAAAGAATCATTGGAGCTGTTAAAACTCGAAATAGAAAAGCCAACATACAGTAAAGCCATCGTAAAGGGGCTAATAGAAAATTTACGACTTAATCCGGCGTATCATTGGATTGCTTATGTATGTGCAAAATACTTAAATATTTAAATGGTAGGATAGAATTGTTCACTTTAGAGGGTGAACAATTCTATTTTTTATTTTTCTTTCGAATGCATGGAAGGTGTTATTAAATGGGGCATTGATCGCCACGCCTCTAAAGCACTACTAAAAGGGTCTTGAATCCATAATAATCGTTCGAGAAAATCCTTTACTTCAATCGGTAAATTCAATTCTTGTTGCCAAGCATCCTCTTTCTTTTTACTTGGTTTAAAATCTGAATAAAGTAAGAACAATAGAAAATGGCCAACGAAATATAGATCACTAATATGATTTTCAGCTCGCTTCGGGTTTTGTATGGAAGAAAGATCAACTGCCTTTTGTAATGTCGTTGCGAGACCAAAATCAATAATGTGTAATTGTTGATCAACTAATAAGATATTAGGTATACGCAAATCCCGATGGACAATACCATGATTGTGTAGCAGGATAATTTGTTCTAAAAGCTGTTTTGTTATTTCAAGTGACTGAGCGACGGTAAATTTAATACCTTCTTGGAAAATAAGCTGTTCAAAGGTTTGGCCGTCTATATAGTCCATTATAAAATAAGGCACATCTTGAATAGTTCCAGTCGAATGGACTTTAGGTAAATTCGGCAATGATAATTGTTGTAGAATTTGAATTTCCTGCCTGAATTTATGTATCGTTTTTTGGTGATGACGATGCTTAGGACGCAGGCATTTTAAGACGAACGGACCTTTTGATGAGCAATTTTCAATTAGGTACGCACGACCATAAGAGCCAAAGCCAAGAAATTTTTTAAACATGAAATCTGGATGCTCGGCTATGAAAAGCTCTACGGCATGATCAAAGTTTTTTTCTGAAAGTCGTTTCCACCACATTAGCTACTGAAAAAACTTAAAGAGCTAAAAAAACTACGTGAGCTTTTACGAGAACTACGTTTATAATGCTTATGCCCATAATAATTATGGCGTTTAGAATATTTGCGACGACTGCTTGATGAAGAATAGTGACGTTTGGATTTACCATTGAGTAGGGAATGAAGAATTTTATCTAGCATAAAAACGCTCCTTTTTGATGTTGTTATTACTATATACGCAAAAATAAAAAAAGAGGTTTCAAAAAAAGATAAAAAATAAGTAAATTTACAATTCACCTTTTGTTGTCCAACAAAAAGAAAGAAGCTATGTACATAGTACATAGCTTCTTTCCATGAGGCTAAACCTCCATAATAATCGGTAGAATCATTGGACGACGTTTTGTTTTTTCAAATAGGTAAGGACCTAAAACGTCTGTAATTTCGTTTTTAAGCTCTGTCCATTGAGGAGTTTTGCTTTGAATGGTTTCATTCAGATGACGATTAAGCATTTTTTGAGCTTCATTGATCATCGTACCTGACTCGCGCATGTAGACAAAGCCACGAGAAATGATATCAGGACCTGAAACAATTTTTTGATTTTCCATATCGACACTTACGACTACGATAACTAAGCCTTCTTCAGAAAGAATGCGACGATCACGTAACACAATATTGCCGATATCTCCAATACCATTACCATCGATATAAACATCACCAGAAGGGATACGACCAGCCACATGTGCCTCATTGGCACTTAATGCTAATACATCGCCATTTTCCATAACAAATGTATTTTCAAGTGGTACATCGCAATCTTCCGCTAAGTGTGTATGCATTTTTAACATACGGTATTCGCCATGGATAGGCATAAAGAATTTAGGTTTCATTAAACGTAGCATCAATTTTTGTTCTTCTTGTGAGCCGTGACCAGAAGTATGGATATTGTTTAATGCACCATGAATAACTTCTGCACCTGCACGGAACAATAAATTGATGATTTTATTGACACTCACAGTATTACCTGGAACCGGTGAAGAAGAGAAAATAACTGTATCACCAGGTTGTATTTGGATTTGACGATGAGTACCATTGGCAATACGTGATAATGCAGCCATTGGTTCACCCTGTGAGCCTGTACATAAAATCATTACTTCATTTGCTGGAAGTCGATTAATGCTTTGAGCATCAATAAATGTATCTTTAGGAGCATTAATATAACCAAGCTCACGCCCAATTGTAATCGCATTATCCATTGAGCGACCGAAGACAGCAATTTTTCTTCCATATTTTATAGCTGCGTCTGTTGCTTGTTGTAAACGGTGAATATTTGACGCAAATGTAGCAAAAATAATTCGGCTATCCACTTTACGGAAAATTTCATCGATACTTTTGCCGACTGTACGCTCTGACATTGTAAAATTAGGCTTTTCAGCGTTTGTACTATCTGATAGTAAGCAAAGTACGCCATCTCGTCCAATTTCGGCCATCTTTGTTAGGTTGGCCGGTTCGCCAACAGGTGTAAAGTCGAATTTAAAGTCACCTGTGTGAACGATATTACCAGGTGGTGTTTTAACAACAATTCCATAAGCATCAGGAATACTATGAGTTGTTCTAAAGAAGCTAACAGATGTTTTTCTAAATTTAATGACATCATCTTCTTTAATTTCGATGAGTTTAGTTGTACGTAGCAAGCCATGTTCTTCTAATTTATTACGTAATAAGCCAAGTGCAAGCTTACCACCATAGACTGGGACATTCACTTGACGTAAAAGGTAAGGAATACCGCCAATATGATCCTCATGTCCATGTGTAATAAATAGTCCCTTGATTTTATCGACGTTACGTACTAAATACGTATAGTCAGGAATAACATAGTCAATGCCGAGTAAGTCATCTTCTGGAAATTTAATGCCAGCGTCAATTAAAATAATTTCATCTTGAAATTGAACGCCATAAGTATTTTTGCCGATTTCGCCCAGTCCGCCGAGCGCGAAAACAGCTGCTTGGTCATTTTTAACAAACTTCATGTTTGTTAAATTTCCTCCAAGATGAAGTTCGGGCTTGCTTGCTCGTACTCTAAATAGTTACCTTCAAGCAGCTGAACGAACTCGATATTGTAGTTACGGTCTTTTAACTTTTGACGTACTTCTCGTTCTGAAGCAGCTTCAAGGTATAGACTTTTAGTGTTTTCGCGAACTGGAATCTCATTTGCTTTTTCTTGATAATAAACTTTGTAAATCATAGTTTGCTCTCCTTTAATTGCGTACAATTTTATTGCACCTTTGACTACTACCACACACGTGCTACAAGAAAACAACGAATTTCTTATAAGAAGAAATGTACGTTTGTAGTCCTTGTATCTCAATACGTCGGTTGTGCACTATGTTATAAAATGAATAGGAAGTAGTGAGACAGTGGTTGCGTATAGCCAAATAAATGCATTTCCTTTATATTATCACGCAGTTCCTCTAAAATAAAGAAAAGCCCTTCAAATAATGAAGGGCAAATGTTAGGCAATTGATTTTTTTCCGAGTACGCCACGAAGTTGCTTCAACAATTTTCGTTTTAGTTTCTTCAGCATGGCACATCACTCCTTAGGATCATTATAATAAAAATTATTGTCTATGTAAAGTCATTCACCTTGATGGGTAATATTTATAGAAAGGGATTATAAAATGAATAAAATTTTGTTTTTTGATGTTGACGGCACTCTCTATAACAGCGAAAAAAAATTACCTGAATCTGCAAAAAATGCTCTTTTGGAAGCACGCCATAATGGCTATGAATTGGCGATTGCTACAGGTCGTGCACCTTTTATGATTGAATCATTACTAGAAGAACTTGATATTAATACGTATGTGACTTTCAATGGGCAATATGTTGTTTACAAGGGTGAGGTTGTCTATACGAATGGTATTGAAAAAGAAGAATTAGCTAAAATTATTGCTTTTGGTGACGCACGTAATGAACCAGTAGTATTTTTAGATGACAAACGGATGATTGCATCTGTTAGTGATCATATGATGGTAGCAGAAAGCTTGGATACACTTAGATATCCTTATCCAGAATTGGATTCATCCTATTATATGCAGAACGACGTATATCAAACACTTATATTTATGGAAGAAAAAGATGAACCTTTATATTGTGAAATGTTTCCGAATGTCCAATTTGTCCGTTGGCATCCGTATTCTTGCGATATTTTGCCAAAGGGCGGCTCGAAGGCGGTAGGAATTGAAAAAGTATTGGATAAAATGGGGATCACACTAAAGGATGCAATTGCTTTTGGAGATGGCATTAATGATATAGAAATGCTGCAAGCGGTTGGGACAGGTGTTGCAATGGGAAATGGTCATGAACGAGTGAAGGCTATTGCACATCATATTGCCGATCATGTAGACGAAGATGGTCTCGCTAAAATAATGCGCAAGCTTGCCATCATATAATAAAGAAACAACTAGTTGTCAATTATAGCAACTAGTTGTTTTTTTTGCTAAATTACTGGTGTTCTTCAGAAGTATTCACTAGTTTTATTTCAATACCTTTATCTGAAAAATGTTGAATCGTTTTTTTAGACAGTGCGTTGTCTGTAATAATGACATCTACTTCTTCAAGGGGGCATACTTGTATGGCTACAACCTTGTTAAATTTTGAGGAATCAGTAGCGACATAGACCGTTTGAGAGATGGATATAATTTTTTTTCTAGTAATAGCTTCTTCTAGATTAAAATCAGAAATCCCCTTTTCAAGAGATACCCCACTAGCGCAAATAAAAGCCTTATTAATATTTAGGTGTTCAAAGTGGAAGAGAAATTCATTCGATGTCACCGATTTTTCGGAGTGACGCACTTTTCCACCGAGCAGGATAACTTCAATATTAGAACCGATTAGATCGAAAGCTACCGGCAATGAGTTTGTCACGACTGTTAATTTTTCCTTGTCCAATAAAAATGGTGTCATTTGATATGTAGTTGTTCCACTATCGATAAAAATACATTCTCCATCTTGAACAAGAGAAGCACTTGCTTTAGCGATGGCGATTTTTTCTGTTAGCTGTTCATGTAGTCGTTGATCAATTAGTCCCTCTACAGGTTCAATATATTTAATTCCCCCATAAAACTTCTCAATTTTCTTGTCTTGCATTAGCTGTTGAATATCGCGACGAATTGTTTCCATGGAGACATTGAATTCTTTTGTTAGTGTTACTAATTTTACAACCTTATGCTGTCTTACAAAATGTAATATTTGCTGTTGTCTTTCTATCATATACATTTCATCACCTCTATTAGATATTTACTCAAAGTATGCATAACTTTGTCAACAGTTGGTCAGAATTTACTCAACATTTACACGAAAACGCATTTTCCTTTACAAATGGTCACTATACTAAAGCTAAGAACTGAGAGAGGTGACCAATTTGTTAGAACTAAAAAATATCTCAAAAAGCTATAAAAATAAGCAAGTTTTAGTAGATATCAATGTAACCATCGAATCAGGTGAAATTATATCTTTATTAGGGCCGAGTGGTTGCGGTAAAACTACTTTGCTTAATATCATCTTAGGGCTTGCAGAGCAAACGGGTGGTCAGCTGATCTACAATGGGCAAGATATATCGAAGCAATCCATGCAAGAAAGAGGATTCAATATTGTTTTTCAGGATTTTGCGTTATTCCCTCATTTAAATGCCTACGACAACATTGTATATGGGTTGAAAAATAAAAATAGTCAAATGTCCAAAGAAGATGTACAGGAATATATCGATTTTTTAGAACTGACTCCGCATCTGCATAAAAGGATTCACGAATTATCAGGCGGCCAAAAGCAACGTGTATCTATTGCTAGAACGCTTGTTATGCAACCCAAAATACTTTTGCTAGATGAGCCGTTAAGTGCACTTGATGGAGTCATTAAGGAATCTATCAAGGAACGTATTAAATCAATTGCTCGTGAATTTAATTTGACGACGATTATTGTGACGCATGATCCAGAAGAAGCGCTAACCTTATCGGATAAAGTTTTAATCATAAATGAAGGAACGGTTGCTCAATTCGGTACACCACATGAAATCGTAGAGGCACCGAAAAATTCATTTATTGAGGACTTTATTTTAAGACAGCTTCATATTAAGCGCCACAACATCTATCAATTGTTTGGAGAAACATATGCTTAAAACGAATAAAATGATGAAATTAATCTTTCTACCAATTCTATTATTTCTCCTATTCTTTTTAGTTGTGCCATTGATTTATATGTTTTGGCAGTCCTTGAAAGTAGGAAATGAGATTTCCATTCAACATTATATAGATGCTTTAAAAAATGTAGAAATTCGTGATGCTTTCTTCAATAGCTTTAAAGTTTCTTTTGTGGCATCGGTCATTACGACTATCTTAGCTTTTTTCTTGGCCTACGCTGTTCATTTTACAACGATGCATCGCCATACAAAAAAGCTAGTACAGATAGGTATTACGTTGCCTATGCTATTGCCAACTATCACCTATGGCTTCGTATTGATTTATACATTTGGTAATCAAGGAATCCTAACAAGATTAGCTGGACAACCACTTTTCACGATTTATGGATATAACGGACTGGTGATAGGCTACATCTTATACACATTGCCAGTCGCTTTTATTCTCATGCAAAACTCTATGCAATATATCGATAAACGATTTTTGCTAGTGTCTATATTAATGCATGATCGTCCGCTCCGTCGTTTTTATCATACGGTATTCCGTCCGATGTTAGGGACAATTGGTGGTGCGTTTATTTTAACATTTATTTTAAGCTTTACAGATTTCGGAATTCCTGCATCAGTAGGCGGAAATTATAGGGTGATTGCCACTGAACTTTATCAAGCTATGCTAGGTTCTATCGTGCATTTTGAGCGTGGGGCAGTTATTTCAGTGTTAATGCTTGTCCCAGCTATACTGGGCGTCGTCATGTTAACGATATTAGAACGCTTTAATTTTCATTATAAACAGACGGGGAGAAGTGAACTTGTTAAACATCGTCTTCGTGACACGCTGTTTACGCTCTATTCAATTGCCTCTGTTGCAGTCGTATTTATCATTTTTTCAACCATGTTTATCGTTCCATTTACGAAGGGTTATCCCTATGATTTCAGCTTTACATTTGAACATGTTCGAAATGTGTTAGCGGAGAAAGATTTAACAAAGGTTTATGTGAATTCCCTTATCGTAGCGGTTTTAACAGCTGTTTTAGGTGTAAGCATTACATTTATGTCTGCCCTTCTTAATGCGAGGACGCCATTGAAAGGAAGAAAAAGCTTAGATCTTGCCTCAATGATCACTAACACAGTTCCGGGGATGGTGCTTGGTCTATCGTATTTGTTTTTCTTTAATGGAAGTTCATTAAAGGGTACATTTCTCATCATTATCGCTTGTAATATTGTGCATTTCTTTACAACTCCTTATTTAATGGCTAAAAATTCATTGCAAAAGATGGACCCAACCTGGGAAGTGACGGCGGAGCTATTAAAGGATTCTTGGTTAAAAACAGTCATACGTATCATTTTGCCGAATATTAGACCGACCATTTATCAAATGTTAAGCTACTATTTTTTAAATGCAATGGTCACGGTCAGTGGCGTTATTTTCCTTGTTAGCACAAAAACTATGCTTGTATCGACAAGAATAAAAGAGCTTCAGCATTTCGCAAAATATACCGATATTTTCGTACTTTCGATATTCATTTTATGTACAAACCTTATTGTGAAATTAGGTTGTGATTATATAACAGCACATAAAGAAAAAGTGGAGGAGATTTCAAAATGAAAAAATCAACGGTGATGATGTTAGGGACAGTTAGTGCGGCAGCGATAGTTTTAACTGCATGTGGAGGGGTAGAAGCAGGTTCGAAGGATGAAGTAATTATCTATTCTAATGCAGATGATGAGGCAATTGAAGTAATGGAATCTACATTAGATGAAAAAGGTTATAAAGGAAAATATTTAATTCAATCGTTCGGTACTTCAGAATTGGGTGGAAAAATGATGGCTGAAGGTACAGATATTGAAGCGGATATCGTAACGATGGCTTCTTATTTTATAGAAAGCGCACAAACTTCTAAATCCATGTTTGCGGATATTTCTTCGGATTTAAAACCTCTTGATGGCGGTGTTACATATGCATTGCCGATTTTAGGAAATGTAGGATCCATTTTTATAAATACGGATGTTTTGCAACAAAAGGGCTTGACTGTCCCAAAAACGATAAAAGATTTGACAGACCCTGCCTTCAAAGATTTAGTCTCATTCCCAAATATAATGGACTCCTCAACCGGTTGGCTATTAGTACAAGCCATTATTAAAGAATATGGTGAGCAAGAGGGGCAAAGGGTTTTGGCAGATTTAATTAACAATGCTGGACCTCATATTGAAAGCTCTGGGTCAGGACCAATAAAAAAAGTGAAGACAGGTGAAGTAGCAGCTGGATTTGGTTTACGTATTCAAGCAATTGATGCTAAGGAAGAAGGATTACCAATAGAATATATTGACCCAACAGAAGGGAACTTTACGCTAACAGAATCAGTAGCTGTTGTAGATAAAGAGGGAGATGAAACATTAGCCAAAGAAATGGCAAAGGTAATTGCAACAGAGGCTCGAAATGGTTTTTTAGAGCAATATCCAGTAGCACTTTATGAAGAAGAGCAGGTACAGGCTGAGCATGTGCCGGCGCATCTAAAAAAGTGGGATACAACATTGACAGTAGATTTATTAGAAAAACACCAAGCTTTCTTTAAAGAAGCCCAAAAATAAGGAGCTAAAGAAAATGAGCAACTATAAATTATTAACACCAGGACCATTAACAACTACTAAGACAGTCAAACAGGAAATGTTAAAAGATCGCTGTACATGGGATGATGACTATAAAAATGTGACACAAGTGATTCGGAAGCAGCTCCTAAATTTAGCGCAAGTCGATGAGTCTGATTATACAGCAGTACTAATGCAAGGTAGTGGTAGTTTTGTTGTAGAGTCGGTGCTGACAACAGCTGTTGGTGAAGATGATAAATTGCTAATAATAACGAATGGCGCTTATGGTGAAAGAATTGCAGAAATGGCTGAAGTGTTGAGGTTAGCGCATGTCGTTTATAGTGTCCCTTATGATGAACAGCCATCATCCTTAGAAGTTCAAGGTTTACTTGAAAAAGATGCAAGTATTACACATGTGGCGGTTGTACACTGTGAAACGACTACTGGTATTTTAAATCCGATTAAAGAAATCGGAGAAGTTGTCTGCTCTTTCAACAAAACATTTATCGTAGATGCTATGAGTAGCTTTGGTGGGGTACCAATGGATTTATCTGACTCGCATATTGATTTTTGTATTAGTAGTGCGAATAAATGTATTCAAGGTGTTCCTGGCTTTGGGTTCGTCATTGCTAAAACAAGGGTGTTAGAAAAATGCAAAGGACAAGCACGCAGTGTAGCATTAGATTTATATAGTCAATGGGAAGTAATGAAAAAGGATGGGAAGTGGCGCTTTACTTCGCCGACACATGTAGTAGCGGCCTTTGCAAAGGCGCTAGAAGAGTTAGTGGAAGAAGGCGGAGTAAACGCACGTTACCAACGTTATGCAGATAATAATCAATTACTGCGTTCTCGTTTATCAGTACTAGGGTTCGATGCATATATTTCTGAAGAGCTACAATCACCAATTATCACAACTTATTTGTTCCCACATAAAGAGTTTTCTTTTGAACATTTTTATCAGGAGATGAAAAAGGCGGGATTTGTCATCTATCCTGGTAAGCTGACAGATGTAGATACATTCCGTATTGGTAATATTGGTGATATATATGAAGAAGATATGCAGGCCTTATGCGAAGTCATTGAAAATTATATGGTGGTGAAAAATAATGAAAATTGAAACAGTAATTTTGGATTGGGCAGGTACAGCAGTTGATTTTGGTTGCTTTGCCCCTGTAAATGTCTTTTTAACGATTTTTGAAGATGCTGGTGTAACAGTAACCCTTGAAGAAGCTCGTAAACCTATGGGCATGCTGAAAATTGATCATATTCGTACGATGCTTGAAATGCCAAGGATTAATGAAGAATGGAAACGAGTTCATCATCAGCATTTTTCAGAGGAAGATGTACATGTTCTATACAATCAATTTGAATCGAAATTAATGGAGTCTTTGGCAACCTACACAGTTCCTATTCAGCATGTGACAGCGACCGTACAGCAATTAAGAGAAGCCGGTATTCGATTTGGTTCTACTACCGGCTACACAGATTTTATGATGGAAGTCGTAACAAAACATGCTGCTATGAAGGGCTATCAACCAGATTTTTTAGTGACTCCGACACAAGTGAGTGATAAGGGGCGGCCATATCCGTATATGATTTTCAGAAATATGGAGGCATTGGGATCGAAATCAACCAAGCAAGTTGTAAAGGTTGGCGATACAACCTCAGATATAAAAGAAGCCTTGAATGCTGGTGTATGGGCTGTTGGTGTTATTATTGGAAGTTCAGAAATGGGACTGGCTGAAGAAGAGTTCTTAGCTTTAACCGCTGATGAACAACAACAAGCCATTGAAAAAACAAAACGTATTTTTGAGAAGACTGGTGCACACTATACCATTGAAACGATGAAAGACCTACCTATATTAATTAATAAGATAAATGAAGTGCTTGCAAATGACATGAACGAATAAAAATTGAGAACATAGAAAAAACAAACCTCTGCGTAAATGCTGAGGTTTGTTTTGTTGATTCGCTTTTAGTCACGCTCATATGGGATGGACTCTGGGATATCAGCAAATGGATTTTTTTCATTAATGCGGTCATAAAACATGATGCCGTTCAAATGATCTAATTCATGCTGAAAGGCGATGGCAGACAAGCCTTTAAGGCGCATTTTCTTTTCTTCCCCATCTATAGTTTTAAATTTTACTGTAATGCGTGCATGACGTGGGACGTATCCAGGAACATTACGATCAACGGAAAGACAACCTTCTCCAGCAGAAAGGTATGTGTTTTCAACTGAATGGCTGACAATTTTGGGGTTTATGGCTACGAAGCTTAATTGTTCACCAGCATCATCTTGCAAATGAAGTGCAAACATACGCTGTAGACTATTTACTTGATTGGCAGCTAAGCCGATGCCGCTGCGTAAATTATATTTTTCTGCCATTTCAGGATCTTGGCTGTTAATTAAGTACTGAAGCATATCTTCAGCAAGCTGTCTTGTTTCATCAGATAAAGGGAATTTAACTTCCTCTGCTTTCGTGCGTAAAGTCGGATGACCTTCGCGGATAATATCATCCATTAAAATCATATAGTAATCTTCCTTTCATCTTTGTAGTGCTCTATTTATAAGTATACATCACGTCTAAAAACAATCACATGAAAAAAGACCTTATTTGAATATACTTAAAAAATTTTTCGAATGCTATTAGATTTTCTAGAATGGGGTATTCTACTATTGGAAAACCTGTTGGAAAACTTAAGAATTACAAGGCGTAAAAATGGTGTTCTAATACAGATTTTCGATATTGGTAATACAGTATAGGACAGAGATGATTAATTGTTATTTTAGAAAAAATCTTTGTTTATAGCCGTAATATATGATTGACCGACAGTATTTTATTCAGTATACTGAGTGTCAAGAATAAGTTGTACTAGTCAAAAAGGTGATTTATTTTAATACAGCTGAAAGGGAGATGTGACAAATGAGCAAGAAAAACAATAATATTTTTGATGCTAAACAAACGCTAACTGAAATCGAAGATAAGTTTGAAATGTTTCAAATTTTGAATGAAGAAGGCGAAATTATAAATAATGAGGCAGATCCTAAATTATCGGATGAAGAATTAGTTGAACTAATGACACGTATGGTTTATACACGTATTTTAGACCAACGTTCAATCTCACTGAACCGTCAAGGCCGTTTAGGTTTCTATGCACCAACGGCAGGTCAGGAAGCTTCTCAGCTTGCTTCACACTTTGCATTAGAACAAGAGGATTGGATTTTACCAGGGTATCGTGATGTTCCACAAATCGTGTGGCATGGCCTACCTTTAGATAAAGCGTTTTTATTCTCTCGTGGACATTTTATGGGGAACCAAGTACCTGAGGGTGTAAATGTTCTAGCACCACAAATTATTATCGGTGCTCAATTTATCCAAGCAGCAGGTGTTGCACTAGGTATTCAAAAGCGTGGGAAAAAAGCTGTTGCAGTAACATATACAGGTGATGGTGGTTCATCACAAGGGGACTTCTATGAAGGTATTAACTTTGCTGGTGCATTTAAATCTCCAGCGATCTTCATTGTACAAAATAACCAATATGCAATTTCTACACCGCGTGAACTACAAACTGCTGCAAAAACAATCGCTCAAAAAGGTGTGGCAGCAGGTTTACCAAGTATTTTAGTAGATGGAATGGATGCGCTTGCAGTTTACGTAGCAACTCGTGATGCACGTGAGCGAGCTGTTAATGGTGAAGGTCCAACGTTAATTGAAACAATGTGTTACCGTTATGGCCCACATACAATGGCTGGGGATGACCCAACGCGTTACCGTACTTCTGATACAGATACTGAATGGGCTCAAAAAGACCCACTTGTTCGCTTCCGTAAATACCTAGAAGCAAAAGGCTTATGGGATGAGAAGAAAGAAGAAGCAGTCATTGAGCGTGCTAAAGAAGAAATTAAAGAAGCCATCAAAAAAGCTGATGCTGCTCCAAAACAAAAAGTAACAGAGCTGATGGAAAACATGTATAAAGGCGAAATGCCATCTAATTTAAAAGAACAGTATGAAATCTATAAAGAGAAGGAGTCGAAATAACCTATGGCACAAATGACGATGATTCAAGCAATTACAGATGCACTTCGCACAGAATTAAAGAATGATGAAAACGTTCTTGTATTCGGGGAAGATGTAGGTGTCAACGGTGGGGTATTCCGCGCGACAGAAGGCCTACAAAAAGAATTCGGAGTTGACCGCGTTTTTGATACGCCGTTAGCAGAATCAGGTATTGGTGGCTTAGCAATCGGTCTTTCTCTACAAGGATTCCGTCCAGTTCCTGAAATTCAATTCTTCGGCTTCGTTTATGAAGTAATGGATTCAATCAGTGGTCAATTAGCACGTATGAGCTACCGTAGTGGCGGCGTATACAACGCACCAGTAACAATTCGCTCACCATTCGGTGGTGGTGTGCATACTCCTGAGATGCACTCAGATAGCTTAGAAAGCTTAATGACTGCACAACCAGGTTTAACGGTAGTTGTACCATCAACACCTTACGATGCAAAAGGTTTACTAATTTCATCTATTCGCAACGACAACCCAGTTATTTTCTTAGAACATTTAAAACTTTACCGTTCATTCCGTGAAGAAGTACCAGAAGAAGCATACGAAATTCCACTAGGAAAAGCGGATGTAAAACGTGAAGGTAAAGATTTAACAATTGTTGCTTACGGTTTAATGGTTCATGAAAGCTTAAAGGCTGCGGAAGAACTTGAAAAAGAAGGCCACTCTGTTGAAGTAATTGATTTACGTACAATTCAACCAATTGATATCGAAACAATTATTGCGTCTGTAGAAAAAACAGGTCGTGCAATCGTTGTACAAGAAGCACAAAAACAAGCAGGTATCGCGGCAAATGTAGTAGCAGAAATTACTGAACGCGCAATTTTAAGCTTAGAAGCGCCTGTTCTTCGTGTGGCTGCACCAGATACTGTGTACCCATTCCCACAAGCTGAAGGTGTTTGGTTACCAAACTACAAAGATGTAATGGAAACAGCAAAAAAAGTTTTAACATTCTAATGAAGCTTCTAAACTTGAACATCGGTAAATAGAAAGGATGGGTACACATGGCATTTGAATTCAGATTACCGGATATTGGCGAGGGAATTCACGAAGGCGAAATCGTGAAATGGTTCGTCAAGGCTGGAGATACAGTAAAAGAAGACGATATTCTTTGTGAAGTACAAAATGATAAAGCAGTAGTAGAAATTCCTTCACCAGTTGAAGGAACAGTAGAGGAAGTTTTAGTAGGAGAAGGAACAGTTGCCGTCGTAGGCGATGTTTTAATCCGATTGGATGCACCTGGCTATGAAGACTTAAAGCTAAAAGGTGATAGTCACGCTGAAGAGAAAACTGAAGCACAAGTTCAAGCAACAGCTGAATCTGGTCAGAACGTAGAAAAAGCTCCTGCAAAAGAGGAGAAAGCACCAGAGCAAGCACCCGAAAAAGCTGAAACAGTTGTTGATGAAACAAAACGTGTGATTGCGATGCCTTCTGTCCGCAAATTTGCACGCGATAACGACGTAAACATCCGTGAAGTAAAAGGTTCAGGCAAAAATGGTCGTATTTTGAAAGAAGATATTACAAACTTCTTAAATGGTGGAGGTACTGTTGACACTGAATCAGCAACTGGAGTGACAGTTGAAGAAGCGGTTCAACAAGAAACTACTACTTCAGCAGCACCAGTTGTTCTTGAAGGGGAATTCCCAGAAACTCGTGAGAAAATGTCTGGTATTCGAAAAGCGATTGCAAAAGCAATGGTACACTCGAAACAAACGGCTCCACATGTTACACTAATGGATGAAGTCGATGTAACAGCTCTTGTAGCGCATCGTAAAAAATTCAAAGATATCGCAGCTGAAAAAGGTGTTAAATTAACATACTTACCTTATGTAGTAAAAGCACTTATCTCAACATTACGCGAATTCCCAGAATTTAATCGCTCATTAGATGATGCAACACAAGAAATTATCCAAAAGCATTACTACAATATTGGTATTGCAGCGGATACTGAAAAAGGTTTACTTGTCCCAGTTATCAAGCATGCAGATCGCAAGTCTGTATTTGCAGTGTCAAATGAAATCAATGAGTTAGCGACTAAAGCCCGTGAAAGTAAACTTGCGCCACATGAAATGAAAGGTGCATCTATGTCTATTACGAATATTGGTTCTGCAGGAGGTCAATGGTTTACACCAGTAATTAACCATCCTGAAGTAGCAATTCTAGGTATTGGTCGAATTTCAGAAAAACCTGTAATAAAAAATGGTGAAATTGTAGCCGCACCTGTGTTAGCATTATCATTGAGCTTTGATCATCGTATGATCGATGGAGCCACTGCGCAAAATGCTTTAAATCACTTGAAGCGTTTGTTAAGTGAGCCAGAATTATTATTAATGGAGGCGTAACAAAAATGGTAGTAGGAGATTTCCCAATCGAAACAGATACTCTTGTCATTGGTTCAGGTCCTGGAGGATATGTAGCAGCAATTCGTGCAGCTCAAACTGGCCAAAAAGTAACAATCGTTGAAAAAAATGTACTTGGTGGTGTGTGCTTAAACGTAGGTTGTATTCCATCAAAAGCATTAATTTCAGTAGGTCACCGTTTTGAGCAAGCTAAACATTCAGATGACATGGGAATCATCGCTTCTGATGTGAAATTAGACTTCTCAAAAGCACAAGCATTTAAAGACAGCGTTGTTAAAAAATTAACTGGCGGTGTTGAAGGCTTACTTAAAGGGAACAAAGTTGAAATTGTACAAGGTGAAGCTTATTTCGTTGACGCTCATTCAGTGCGTATCATCAATGGTGAATCTGCTCAAACTTACACATTTAACAATGTCATTATTGCAACAGGTTCTCGTCCAGTTGAAATTCCTACATTCAAATTCTCTGAGCGCGTACTAAATTCTACTGGTGCACTTTCTTTACAAGAAGTACCTGGTAAATTAGTAGTAATTGGTGGAGGTTACATTGGTACAGAGTTAGGATCTGCTTATGCAAACCTTGGCTCACAAGTAACAATTATTGAAGGCGGAAAAGATATTTTAGCTGGCTTCGAAAAACAAATGACTCAAATCGTGAAAAAAGGCCTTAAAAAGAAAGGCGTTGAAATGGAAGTAAACGCATCTGCAAAAGGCGTTGAAGAAACAGAAAACGGCGTAGTTGTAACTTATGAAGTTGGCGGAGAAGAGAAAAAAGTTGAAGCTGATTATGTATTAGTTACTGTAGGTCGTCGTCCAAATACTGATGAAATGGGCCTTGCTGAAATCGGTGTTGAATTCGGTGAACGCGGTCTAATCAATGTTGATAAACAATGTCGTACAAATATTTCAAATATCTATGCAATTGGTGATATCGTTGCTGGTCCTCAGCTTGCACATAAAGCTTCTTACGAAGGTAAAGTTGCTGCTGAAGCAATTGCTGGTGAAAAATCAGTTGTTGATTATCTTGCTGTACCTGCTGTATGTTTCACAGATCCAGAAATGGCGACAGTTGGTTACAACGAAGAACAAGCAAAAGCAGAAGGTATCGAGTACACTGCAGCGAAATTCCCATTCGCAGCAAATGGTCGTGCTCTTGCACTAAACCAATCAGAAGGTTTCGTGAAGCTTGTTGCTCGTAAAGAAGATGGCTTATTAATCGGTGCTCAAATCGTAGGTGCTGGTGCATCTGATATGATCGCTGAAATGGGCTTAGCAATTGAAGGCGGAATGACTGCTGAAGACATCGCATTAACAATTCATGCTCACCCAACATTAGGGGAAATTACAATGGAAGCTGCTGAAGTATTACTTGGCAACCCAATTCACATTGTAGCAAAAAAATAATGTAAAACCGTTTAAACGGCTATAAAGCGAATTGCTTTGTAGCCGTTTTTTGTATATTATCTATAATTTTGTTAAAGTAAATATATTGTTAAGAATATTCGAAAATATTTGGGGTGATTATAATGGAACTAGGCTTAAAGGGGAAAGTAGCAATTATAACAGGATCGAGTAAAGGTATTGGCTATTATACGGCCATGCAACTTGTTAAAGAGAGTGCTCAGGTTGTACTTTGTGCACGTGGAGAAAAACAGCTACAGGTGGCCGCTGGGTGTATTAAAAATGAAACAGGTGTAGATGTTTTAATTGTTCCAACAGATATTACTAAGGAAAAAGATTGTAAGAATCTAATTGAGCGTACGGTCGAACATTTTGGACACGTTGATATTCTCATTAATAATGCTGGGACAGCTTCAGCAAATCCTTTTGAATCGGTGAGTAGTGAGCTGTGGCAAGCAGATTTAGATTTAAAGGTATTTGGCGCTATACATTGCTCAAAATATGCAGCACCATATATGCGTAAGGCTGGTGGGGGTGCAATCGTGAATGTGACTGCGGTGATGGCTAAGACGCCTCCTGCTAGCTCGCTTCCTACGACTGTCAGCCGTGCTGCGGGACTTGCTTTGACTAAAGCGATGAGCAAGGATTTAGGAAAGGATAATATCCGCGTCAATTCCGTATGTATTGGGCTTATTCGAAGTGATCAAATCGAAAAGAAATGGAAAAAGGAAGATCCAAGTTTATCGTGGGAAGACTATTCTCGTAAAGTAGGGCAAGCTATTCCACTTGGTCGTGTAGGTGATACGCAAGAAGCGGCCAACGTTATTACATTTTTAGTATCTGATGCAGCAAGTTATGTTACGGGGACTTCATTGAATATTGATGGTGGCTCTGGTCACGCATTATAGAGAAAAATCCACTATACTTCCATTGATAGAATGTGTAGTGGATTTTATGATTATCCTTCTTCATTAATCAGAACATTTTTACCACGCATTTTCATGAACAGTGGTATAAGTAACCACGAAATAGCAGCTACTAAAAATAGTAATGACAATGGCTTTGCTACAAATATAGAAAAGTCACCATTAGATATAGTTAATGCACGACGCATATTATTTTCAATCATTGGCCCTAGTACAAGTGCAAGTACTAAAGGTGCCACTGGATAGTCATTTTTGGCAAATAGATAGCCGAGCACACCACAAGCTAATAATAAAAATAAATCAAAAGTGGCGAATTGTACGGCATACACACCAAAAATTGAAATTGCAACAATAATGGGCAATAAATATTTTTTCGGTGTTTCTATGATTTTTGCAAAGATACGAACGAGAGGCATGTTTAATGCTAATAACATTAAGTTTCCTATAAACATACTGGCAATTAATCCCCAAGCGACTTGAGGATGCTCTTCAAATAATAATGGACCTGGCTGAATATTATACATAATAAGTGCACCCATTAAAATAGCAGTTGTACCTGAACCGGGGATACCTAATGTTAGCAATGGAATCATTGCGCCTCCTGATGCAGCATTGTTCGCTGATTCAGGTCCAGCAACACCGGCAATATGGCCTTTTCCAAACTTCTCAGGTGTCTTACTGAATTTCTTTTCGGTAATATAAGAAAAGAATGAGGCAAGTGTTGCGCCTGCACCAGGTAAAACGCCAATGAAAAATCCTAGTAGTGAACCGCGAGCAATAGGAATAGCGCTTTCCTTTAAATCCTGCTTTGTTGGTAATACACGATTAATTTTTGCTAATTGACCATCTTCTTCATCTCTTTCAAGAATCGTTTTAAATACTTCCCCTAACGCGAATAAACCAACAGCAATTGTTAAAAATTCAATACCCGAGAACAGCATGGGCTGACCAAATGTAAAGCGTTCGATACCAGATACGGCATCAATACCAACTGTCCCGAGCATCAGTCCTAAGGCGGTCATAATTAAAGCTTTTGTAATAGAGCGGCCTGCAAGTCCACTTACTGCAGCAAGCCCTAGTAGCATTAATGAAAAGTATTCTGCTGGTCCAAATTTAAGTGCTAATTTTGATAATGGATTCGCTAATAGTATTAGACCAAGTAATGCTATAACACCAGCACAAAATGAACCAATGGCTGCAATGGAAAGAGCACTTCCGGCACGTCCTTGCTTAGCCATTTGGTAGCCATCCAATGTTGTAACAACTGATGAGGATTCACCAGGTGTATTTAATAGAATCGAAGTTGTTGAACCACCATACATGGCTCCATAGTAAACCCCTGCAAGTAAGATAATTGAGCTCGTAGCGGCGGCCTCCGTAGGTAATCCCGCTGTAATGGTTGCCGTTACTGGGATTAATAAAGCAACGCCGCTCATTGGACCTATGCCAGGAAGGACACCAACCGCTGTTCCAATTATGACACCGACAAGAGCGAATAAAAGATTTTGCCATTGAAAAGCAATCGCAAATCCATCAGCTAAAAATTGCAATGTCGACATATGTTCACTCCTTTACATTAAAAAGTTGGGAAGCTAGGCAATGAACCGCCTAGTAAACTTGTAAATAAATAATAGACACCAATTGAAAATCCAGCTGCAATAATGATTGAATAAATAAGCTTTGCTCGTTCCATCGTTTGGAAGCTAATACATAAAAATAAAAACGTTGTGATCACATAGCCTATTTTTTCTAGGAAGAATACATAGGCAATCGCACTACCAAAAATGATTAAAAATTTCTTGAGCTCAGTAGAGGAGGTTTTAGAAGGTGCAGTGGGTCCTCCTATGATTCGCTCCCTTACAGCATTTTTCCATGATTCATAAAATAGTTGAAGACTTAATAAACCTAAAATAATACCTAAACCTAGTGGAAATATTTTAGGACCGACTGTAGATCCATAAGCACTATCAGAAATTTGCGTTGCTTGAAATATAAATAAAATGCTAACAGCTAATAGGATAATGCTAAATGTTTTATCAAATGTGTAATTCAATCGTTTACACCTCCGTTGATAATAAATGTAGGTTGCACAAGTAGATCTTATTGGATGGAAATACTTGTGCTCTTTTGCAACACAGTCTATTCTTTACTTTTGCATACCAAGAGCTGTCAGTAGTTCTACGATGATTTTATTTTGATTGTCTAGATATGTGGTAAATTCCTCTGCATTTCGGTATTCTGCTTGCCAGCCATTACGTGTCACCTCAGCTTGCCATTCTTCTGATTCAGACATTGCTTGTAATTTTTCGGACCAGTAGGTAACCGCATCTTCACTCATATTTTTTGGACCAAAAATACCACGCCATATAGTAAATTCTTCATCAATACCAGCCTCTTTAAATGTAGGAACTTCTGCTAGCTCACCTTCTAATCGCTCAGAGGAACTTACGGCTAATACGCGTACATCTCCTGATTTAACATAAGTAGCGATTGTGGAAGCATCTGTTGCTATGACATCAGCGTTGCCGCCTAGTAATGCGGTTACAGCTTCACCACCACCATCGTAAGAAACGTATTTAATTGTTTTTAAGTCTATACCGGCTTTATAGGCGGGGATAATCCCCACTAGATGATCCATAGAGCCTGGTGCAGAGCCACCTGCTAACGTAACATCTTTTGGCGAATCTTTTAGGGCATTTAATACATCTTCAAGCGTTTGGAATGGCGAATCCTCTTTAACAACAATTGCACCATAGTCACGCGTTAATTGTGCTAAAGGCGTAGTGTCCTTGTAGCCAAATTTACTATTTCCTTCAGCTTTTTCATGATTAATAAGAATTGGCGGTGATTTAACCATTAACATATAATCATTGCTTGCTTCCTTTGTAGCAAATGTTGCCATAAAGGCAGCGCCACCACCACCAGGCTTGTTTTCGACTTGAATCGATTTATTAATTAAACCTGTATCATTCATTGTTTTTGCTACTGCACGAGCTGTTAAATCCCAACCACCGCCCGCACCTGATGGAGCAACAATGGTAATATTACTTTTCGGATAATTACTTGCTTGCTTTCCATCAGCTGTTTCTCCATTTGATGAAGAACAACCAACTAAACTAGTAAATAGTAAGCCAGCTATCATAACTTTTGAAATCTTTCTCCACATAAAAATCCTCCTTAAAAATAAAATGATAGCGCTATCAATCGAGCGCTATCATAACTATAACTTATATCAGAATTGTTAAAATATTGTGGTGATATTGTGGATTAACGTCATTTTGTGCATAAAGTTTATGAGAAAATAAAGTATCGTCGTTCAGGACGACCAACTGTGCCATAAGTTAGCTCAATATAGGCCTGCTTTTGTGTGACTAAAAATTCTAAATAACGGCGAGCAGTGGAACGACTTACACCAATATTTTTCCCTAACAGTTCAGCTGTACTACCACCTTTCATTGTACTTAAATAGTTGATGACATGATTCATCGTTGTTAAATCAATGCCTTTTGGTAATAGTAGCTGTGTATCTTCAGAGATGGATGAAGTCGCTTTTGGCCAAAGGTATTGAAGCTTTTCTTGTGTAAATTTCTCATTATTTTGGAGTAGTAGATGTTTGTAACGGAATTTTTCTATACTTTCTTTTAATTGATCAAATGTAAATGGCTTTAAAATATAGTCTGTAACATTTTTACGATACGCTTTTTGTACAATGTGAGCCTCTGTGGCAGCAGTAATCAAAATAATGCTACTAGTTGGACTAATTGTATTGATTTTATCGATTAAATCCACACCTAATATATCTGGTAAAAATACATCGAGTAATATTAGCTGTGGTGAAAATGATTGTAGCCAATCTAAAGCTTCTTCTCCAGTGTTTGCACACGCAATTACTGTAAATCCTTCAATTTTATCTAAAAAACGACGATGTACATCTGCTACACGTACATCGTCTTCAATTACTAGTACTTCGATATTAGTCATTGTTAATAATCCCCCTTTTACTAATAGATACGATAAATAGGGCACCTCCTAAATCGCCTTCCCCAAGAGCGAGTGTGCCATTTAAATCTTGGATGCTGGAAATTACTTTCCTTAACCCATAGCCTCGATGCTTCCTATCTTTTGTTGAAATATTTTCTGAAAACAATACATCTAGTTTTTCTTGTGCTATGCCATTGCCAGAATCCTCGACCTCAAAAATGATTTCTTCTCCATTATCAAATATAAAAAGCCTTACTATAGGCCGTTGCTCTTTATTTTTTTCGACCTCTTCAAAAGCATTGGTTAGTAAATTACCCATAATCGAAATAATAAGGCCTTTTTCTATATTTTCAGGAAAGATATCTAAATAACTATCCTCATCAAATATCAGCTGAATCTTTAATTCACGCGCACGATTAAAAAATCCGATAATTAAACCATTTAAGAATGGGTCTTTAACACGATTTGTAATAAATTGTGTTAAAGAGGAATGTCCTTGTACCTCTTTATGAATAATTGTTAAAGCCTCATCGGATGCATTTAATTGAATAAGGCCAGAAACGGTATAAAGGATATTATTAAACTCATGTGTTTGTGCACGTAAAGCTTCTGTATATTGTTTTACTTGTGATAATTCAATCGCCATTTGCTCAATTTCTGATTGTAGCCGGAAACTTGCTACAGCACCGACAATTTTACCTTTCACCTTCATAGGAACGCGGTTGACAATAATTTCATCACCGTTGACAATCATCAATTTATCAAGCTGTTTTTCACCATTCATCAATACATTCAGTAGATGTGTATTTGGAATATGTTGCTTAATATTATCGCCAATAATAGAAGCAGCATCGGGTAAATTTAAGATATTGGCGGCGGCGTTGTTTAACGTTGTAATTTCACCTTTATCATTGACCGTAATAATAGCTTCCCGCACGGATTCTATTAAAGTATTTTTTTCTGTTAATAGATTGGCAATTTCATTTGGCTCCAAATTAAAAATTTGCTTTTTAATATTCCGGGATAAAATAATGGAGCCGATAATTCCAATGGTGAGTGCAATAATGATCGTATAAAAAATATTATCCAAGTATAAAAAATATAAGTTATCTAATTCACTCGTTAAATAGCCAATGGACACAACTCCTAAAATGGCTCCATTACTATCAACGATAGGCGCTTTTCCACGAATAGATTGTCCCATTGAACCATCGGCAATTGAAATATAAGATTCACCGTTGATCAATGCTTTGTCGTTATCATCACCAACCATCGATTTGCCAATACGATCGGCGAGAGGGTGGGTGTAGCGAATGCCATTTTTATCACCGATTACAACATACGTGGCTTTTGCAGCGTCCATAATATCATCGCTAATTGTTTGCAGACTTTTTGACGGGTTGTCAGTGTGAAAGGCTTCTATAACGTCGCCCCTACTAGCAGTTGTTTCCGCCAAGTATAGTGCTCGATTACCAATTTGTGTTTGCAGTGCATCAGAAATCGTTACGTAAAAAAGTAAACCAGCTAAAGTGACGATAAGAAAAATTAAAAAGCTACTGTAATAAGCAAAGCGAGTTTGGAGTTTTAATGTTTTAAGGATAATAGAAGATCCCACCTTATTGTGTATTATGGAAATTATAGTATTGTTTGAAAAATGAGTATCTTTTGTAATTTTCGATTATATATAAAATTTCTGAAATTTGCTAGCTAGTGATGAAAATTTAAAGGCGATAGGTGGTGGATATTCATAATAAGGAAAGAACGCTATTTGAATAGTCCGAGTGACAAATTACCCTAAATATCGATGAAAACACTATATATGTATACATGTGATTTTTGGGAATATGGAACTTAGCTCTTTCTGATGCTGATTATTATTTTTCTAAAATTACAATAGACAGAAAATTCCTACAGATGTAGAATGAACGATATAGGGGGTGAAAAGTAGCGAAATGTTGAACGAAAATTTTGCTGCGATGTTGTTGAGAGTTGTTCGGATTATTGTTCAAATCGGCATACTGACCATTTTTTATTATATGGGAGTAGGAATTGTTACTTATTTACACATACCGCTTCCAGGAAGTGTCATTGGATTACTGTTATTAGTACTTTCACTCATTTTTAAAATCATTAAGGTTGAATATATTCAAGATGGTGCAAGTTTTTTAATTGGCGTTTTAACGCTGTTTTTCATACCAGCAACAGTGGGCGTTATTGATTACCCAGAACTCATGTCAATCACTGGCTTGCTTATCATTCTAGCCGTTATTGCTAGTACATTAATCTCTATTTATGTCACAGGATTACTGACGCAACTAATTGAGAAGAAAGAATTAAAGAAAAAGGAAGGAACGGAGTCTATTCTTGAAGAAGGAAAGGGTGAGTTAACGGTTGATTGAAGCAATTGTTGTCCTGAGCACCATCATTATGTTCATATTATTTACGAAGCTTTATCAGCGATTTCCGCATCCTATTATGATTCCTTTAGTCACGACTACAGTTGTTAGTGCAGTGATTTTACTAATATTTAATATTCCATATTCTACATATATGGTGGGTGGAGAATGGCTTCAGAAAATGCTTGGGCCAGCTGTAGTCGCACTTGCCTATCCTCTTTATAATCAACGAGCTACTATTATCAAATATAAATATTCTATTTTATCAGGGCTCTTCATCGGCATGGTGACAGGATTAGTGACTATTTTCGTGCTGTTAAAATGGATTGGTGTAAAATCTAGTTGGATGCTGACAGCCTTGCCTAAATCTTTAACGACGCCTGTTGGAATGCAGGTCAGCGAAACAATAGGGGGTATTCCGCCACTAACAGCTGTTTTTGTCATGATAGCAGGGTTTGTAGGAGCTATTATTGGTCCTTTAGTTATTAAATATGGCAAAATCGACTCGGCCGTTAGTAGAGGGGTGGCAGTGGGCAGTGCCTCGCATGGTGTAGGACTTGTGAAATTAAGGGAATATGGAGAACAGGAATTATCAGTTGGTTCATTATCAATGGGCTTAACGGCTATTATTGGGGCATTTTTCTGTCCATTATTTGTGTATTTATTTTTATAAAAATTTTCACTTTAGGAGTTGTCTCAACTGTTTAGAGACAACTCATTTATTTTTTCTCAATAATGAATTGAATGGTATGGGCTAGTCCAGTGTGTAACGCTCCTTCATGGCGTATTTGCTCACCTGTAAAGAAATGGATAATTTTGTGTGGCTCACACCATTGCAGGATATCTTTTGGGTCATATAAAAAATCAAGCTGCTGTGGACCACCAGACGCATAGGCGAGCTGATAAATAGAATATAATTCCATCATAATCCGTCCGCCTTGCTTCACTGAATCGATAATCTTTTGGATGACTGCCTGCTGTTGTTGCAATGGAAAATGACCAAAAACCATAATAGCCGCATCATATTTCTCCACAGGAAGCTCATCCAGTAGTAAATCGGTTAGCCTAGTTTGAACTGACACATGCTGTTTCTGGGCTAATTCTTCTGTTTTCGCAAGACCACTTTGTGCATAATCATAGGCAGTGACAGTATGGCCCTTAGAGGCTAAAAAAACAGCATTGCGCCCTTCACCTTCAGCATAGGCTGCGATATTAGGGGATTCTTTCAAAAAAGATACATAATCTTTAATAAAGGCATTTGGTTGTTCGCCATAAACGTATTCAGATTCTAGAAAACGTTGATTCCATGTATTCATGAATCATTCCTCCTTTTCTCTATTGTAGATAATGTGCATTTGTTATTCTAACTTTTAGCTTATAAAATCAACTAATAAATGCTCGTTGCATATTTAATTGCGATCTATTTTGTAATAAATAATACGGATGATTTTGAAAATCGTTTAAAGAAATTAAGGGAACAGCATCACTATACTCAGGATGAAGTGGTAGAGTATTTATAATATTTCAAGGCAGGCTGTGTCTAAATGGCAGTTAGGAAAAGGTTATCCTGATATAGATAATTTTATTAAATGTGAAAGAGAAATTTTCTAAAGTAGCTACGGTTTTCGTTAAAACAGTTGGAGATTTTTTATGGCATTATTGGTAGTTAGCTTTTCCGATTATATTGATACTAACCTCTGCTTTTTATAAATAATGAAAAAGCTAGCTCTTCAAGAAGAGCTAGCTTTTAAGATTAAATAATAGGTTTTCTTTCTTTAATAACACGAATCGTTTTTAATGTTGAATCCTCTGGTCCCTGAACGGGTAAACCCGCCTCAATATTCATTTGAATATAATGAATATTTTCTTGAGTAATTATTTCCCCGGGAATAAAAATTGGAATTCCAGGAGGATATACCATAATAAATTCTGCACAAATACAGTTATCTGCTTCAGCAAGTGGAACTACCTCAGTATCAGCATAAAATGCATCACGAGGTGACATAGCTAGCGCTGGAATATCTGGGACATTCACGACAGCTTCTGTGATAGCCGCTTCTGAATCAAATGCTTTTGACATACGAGATAATGCATTGACTAAAAGATTAATTTCTTTTTTCGTATCTCCTAATGTCACTAAACATAAAATATTGTAAAGGTCAGACAATTCTACTTCGATATTGGCGTTATAACGTAACCATTCCTCAGCTCTATGCCCAGAAATACCCAAATCCTTGACGCTAATAAGAAGTTTCAAAGGGTCCATATCATAAGTAGCGGATGAATGTAGTTTTTCCTTGCCTGCACATTTTAAATGTGGGATTTGGTTGATTCGTTTACGAGCATCCTTTGCTAAACGTAATGCATCGTCAATTAAATCATATCCGTGAATCGCTAATTGACGTCGAGCTGTGTCAAGGGAAGCGAGCAATGGATAAGATGTTGATGTCGTTGTTAGCATAGAAAAAACAGCTTGTACGCGTTTTGCTGAAACAAGTCCTTCTCGAACATTTAAAATGGACGTTTGTGTCATAGAACCACCAAGCTTATGAACACTTGTAGCAGCCATGTCGGCACCTGCCTCCATTGCTGAATAGGGAAGGTCATCATGGAATTTAATGTGTACACCATGTGCTTCATCTACTACTACTGGAATATCACGGCTATGAGTGATTTCGACAATGCGTTTTAAATCTGCTGTGAAGCCATAATAAGTTGGATTAATAACTAGCACAGCTTTTGTATCAGGATAAGCATTTAATGCTTTTTCGACGGCCTCAGGGGATATGCCATGAGAAATCCCGTATTCACTATCGACTTCAGGATGAATAAAAATTGGAATTGCACCAGCGAAAACTATCGCCGACATAATAGATTTATGGACATTCCGCGGCACTAGAATCTTATCACCTGGACCAACGACGGTCAGAATCATCGTCATGATGGCGCCACTAGTACCTTGAACGGAAAAGAATGTATGATCAGCACCAAAAGCTTCTGCTGCAAGATTTTGCGCTTCTTTAATAGCACCCTTTGGTGAATGTAAATCGTCTAGTGGAGCAATATTAATTAAATCAATTGATAAAACGTTGTCGCCGACGAATTCTCGGAAAGCAGGGTCCATCCCTTGCCCTTTCTTATGGCCTGGAATATGGAACTGAATAGGATGTCTGTTCCGATGTTTAAGTAATACGTCGAACAATGGAGTCTCTAGTTGTGACAACGCAGGTACCACCTCACTTTAAATTATCTAAGAAAACAAATGAATTATAGCACCTAACGACACGAAAAAATAGACTTTTCATAAAAAATAAAAGGATTTTTTAAGGATATCGAGAAATTAATACCGAATGAAGGGGGAGGTATTATGAGTTGGAATACACGGGTGACAGAGCTTTTACAAGTGAAATACCCAATTATTCAAGGCGGTTTAGCGTATTTAGCCTATGCTGATTTAGCGGCGGCTGTGTCGAATGCTGGAGGGTTAGGTCAAATCACAGCTATGAGTTTACGAAGCCCTGACTTATTGCGAGCGGAGATTCATAAAGTACGAACATTAACAGATAAGCCTTTTGGCGTAAACTTTGCTATTGGTATGCATGGTACAGGCTATGAGGAAATGGTTGGCGTTGCAGTGGAAGAAGAAGTACCTGTTGTAACGATGACTGGTGGTAATCCTGCACCCATTTTTGATTTATTAGCAGAAACAGATATTAAAAAATTGGTACTTGTAGCTGCACGTAGACAAGCGCAAAAAGCTGAACAGCTTGGAGCAGATGCTGTAATGGTTGTTGGACAAGAGGGTGGCGGACATCTTGGTAGGGATGATGTAGGTACGATGGTGCTCGTCCCACAGGTTGTTGATAGTGTGAAAATCCCAGTGATTGCTTCAGGTGGAATTGGCGATGGCCGAGGCTGGATGGCTGCCCATGCACTGGGAGCTGAAGGAATTGAAATGGGTACTCGTTTTATTGCAACAAAGGAATGTGTTGATGCTTCCGCAGCTTATAAAGAGGCACTATTAGCAAGCACAGAGGCTGATACGACGATCATAAAACGTACTATCGGTGCACCAGCTCGTGCTTTACGTAATGAGTTTACGGCAAAAATTTTAGAAATTGAAGAAAAAGAGCCAACCTACGAAGCGTTAAAGGAATATATAAGTGGTTCAGCGAATAAGCGTTTTATTTATGATGGTGAACAAGAACAAGGCTTTGGTTGGGCTGGACAAGTGACAGGGATGATTCATGATATTCCTACTGTTGAGGAATTAATCAATCGAATGGTTGCAGAAGCGGAAAGTATCCGGTTAAAATGGGGGCAATAATGTAAAGGTGGTTTTGTCGAATGGAATATTCTTATCCGTTTTCAACAGATTGGTCTACAGAGGAGATTGTGGACGTTGTTCAATTTTTTGAAGGGATTGAACAAGCTCATGAAAAGGGCATCAAGCGTGAGGTCATGATGGCTAAATATCGTCGCTTTAAGGAAATTGTTCCTTCACAAGCGGAGGAAAAAACAATATTTCGTGAATTTGAAGAGGCGAGTGGCTATATAAGCTATCCTGTTGTTAAGCAAACAAAAGAAGCCGCAGATGGTACAATGATAAAAATAGTCCCTAAAAAAAATCGATAAAAAAGTGGATGTGAGAACAACTCACATCCGCTTTTTATTTTTTTGTGTTAAAAAACGACATTTTGCATACACTACTTCAACAAATAACATGAGATTAAAGCTTATTTTAAATCCTTACCAACAATGACGTTGTAAAAAGGTAGTAAGCTGTTGAATGTTTGCTCCGTTAACTGGTGGAATTCACTGGCTGATAATTTTATTGCTTGCTCTTTTGGAATATGACGACCAATTAAAAACTCACCTTTTTTTACATCTCGCAGACGTAAAAGTAGTGCCTCAAGCTTGTCTTCTTTCGCTTCTTCAAGTGAAATGGCCTCTGGGGACATATGGTCACCTGACACAATAAAGTCACCAGGTAGCTGCTCAAATAAGGATTGATGAGCGAGTAAACGTTCAGCCATCACATTTTTTTGAGGAGCTTCATAAATAATAGCTAAGACGATGAATAAATGTGAGTGCCATAGACCAATCTGAAAGTGAGGCAATGATTTATAACCTCTTTTATATGGTGCGAAGGCAACCCAACTATCTTTTGGAGGGTTGACAGTTCTTCTAGCGTGTTTGGCAACATGAGGGAAGAATTCTTCAACTAGCTGGCTTGAGAAATAGGCAGCAAAATCATCACCAAGCTGATGGAATTTTGGGCGTACATGATCGTTTAATGCATCCATTCTTTGTTCTAAACCATCTATTTTAAAAACATTAAAATCTTTGTTTGTCCACTTTATTTTCGGCAATTTTATTTTGCTCCTTTCGTTTTATAAGGTTTATTTTACGCTGATTTTGGGAAAAAATCTTATAACAAGAACTTTATCGAATTTGAAAAGTTTTTGTAAAAAAATTTAAAAAAGGAAGTGTTTTTATGAAACCAATCGTAAAAATTATACGTAAAGTTGACATTGAAAAGCAATATGAACACATTTTACAATTAGAATTAGATTATGAATTAGCTTCGCTTTTTGCAGCGATGAATGAAAAAAATGATATTGAAATTGAAAAAAGTAAAAAACGTCTTGGAGAAATCCAGATGGAACTTGAAAGCTTCCACGCCTATGCGTAATCAAAATTTTATACCCATTTAAAAAATCACTTGCTGAATATTCCGACAGCAGGTGATTTTTATTGTAACAAAGGGTAAAATAGATACTATATCATAGCGTAAAGAATTTCAGTATTTTTTGAAGTTCATGTTGTATATCGCATTAAAGACAATGGACAAGGTAAAATTTATGAATAAAGTGTGAGGAAAGTAAAGGCTTTTTCTTATATTCGAAGGGTGGGTTTTAATTGGATTTACAACAAATGGATGAATTTGCGAAAAGTATAATCTTTGAAGCTGGAAGACGTATTCGAGAAGCTTTTTCGTATAATTTAGTGATCGAGACAAAATCAGGTGCCAATGACCTGGTAACAAATATTGACCGAGAGACCGAGTTATTTTTTATCGACCAAATTAAAGCTTTTAATCCTGCCCACAAAATTTTAGGCGAAGAAGGAATGGGGGAAAAGGTAGAGTCATTAGATGGTGTAGTTTGGATTATTGACCCTATAGACGGCACGATGAATTTTGTTAAACAGCATCGTCACTTTATGATTTCTATTGGTATTTTTATTAATGGGGTAGGTAAGTTAGGGTACATATTTGATGTCATGCGCGAGGATTTATTTTATGCGATTGAAGGCCAAGGCGCGTGGTATAACGATTCTCCACTGCGGAAACTTCAATCTGTTACGATGGAGGAATCAGTCATTGGTATCAATGCACATTGGGTAGCTCCTAATCGACATATTCATCACGAAAAGGTCATTGAGATGGTCCGCAAAGTTCGGGGCACACGTTCATATGGCTCAGCTTGCATGGAAATCGCATTTGTTGTTAGTGGGAAGTTGGATGCTTATGTTTCCATGCGTCTATCACCGTGGGATATAGCAGGTGGTACCATTATTGCTCAAGAGGTTGGGGCCATTGCCACAAACTTGCACGGAGAAGGCTTTGACTTCTTACATCAAGATACTTTTATTATCGCCAATCCTTCCATTCACAAAGAATTATTGGAAAAATATATTGTACCTTATGAATAAAAAGGAGCCGTCTATTTACTAGACAGCTCCTTTTTTTAACTACAGTAACCCTTGCATACGCAGTTTTCGCTTCATTTTAAAGGCTGTCATGAAAATGACACAAGTAGCCACAATACCTGCTATTGCACCAAATACACTACTAGCCGCCACTGAATAGCCAATTGAGCACATTGCTAAAACAGCTGCTAATGCATAAATAGCCATTACGAATTTTGCACGATTCATAGCCTAGCCTCCTATATAAAAAATTTATAATTCATATATATTTTTTAGAATGATGTAAATTCTAATAAGGACATTTCTATCCTTCTTGTGCTATAATATCACAGTTAAACATTCGAAAAAAGAATATGGAGTGGAATAATGACAAACTTACGTCAAGATCTTCGCAATATCGCAATAATCGCCCACGTTGACCATGGTAAAACTACCCTAGTCGACCAATTACTAAAACAATCAGGTACATTCCGTTCAAACGAACGTGTTGAAGAACGTGCAATGGACTCTAATGATATTGAACGCGAACGTGGTATTACGATTTTAGCTAAAAATACAGCAGTAAACTATGAAGGAACTCGTATCAACATCCTTGATACGCCTGGACACGCTGACTTCGGTGGTGAGGTAGAACGTATTTTAAAAATGGTAGACGGCGTTTTACTAGTTGTCGATGCGTATGAAGGTTGTATGCCTCAAACACGTTTCGTATTGAAAAAAGCATTAGAACAACGTCTAACACCAATCGTAGTCGTAAATAAAGTAGACAAAGATTCAGCTCGTCCACTAGAAGTAGTAGATGAAGTACTTGAATTATTTATCGAGTTGGGTGCAGATGACGATCAATTAGACTTCCCTGTTGTTTATGCTTCAGGTGTAAATGGTACAGCTTCTTTAGACGCTGATCCATCTAAACAAGAAGAAAATATGAAATGTCTATTTGAAAAAGTTATTGAATCTATCCCAGCACCAGTTGATAACTCAGAAGACCCATTACAATTCCAAGTAGCTTTACTTGACTATAATGACTTCGTTGGACGTATCGGAATTGGTCGCGTATTCCGTGGAACAATTTCTGTAGGACAACAAGTTGCACTGATGAAGTTAGACGGTACAGTGAAAAACTTCCGTGTAACGAAAATCTTTGGTTTCTTCGGTTTAAAACGTGAGGAAGTAGAGACAGCAAAAGCTGGTGATTTAATCGCCGTTTCAGGTATGGAAGATATCAACGTAGGTGAAACAGTTTGTCCTGTTGAGCACCAAGAAGCACTTACACCATTACGTATCGATGAGCCAACTTTACAAATGACATTCTTAGTAAACAACTCTCCATTCGCTGGTCGTGAAGGGAAATGGGTTACTTCTCGTAAAGTAGAAGAGCGTTTACGTGCTCAATTACAAACGGACGTATCTTTACGTGTTGAAGATACTGATTCTCCAGATGCTTGGACAGTTTCAGGTCGTGGTGAGCTTCACCTATCAATCCTTATTGAAAATATGCGCCGTGAAGGTTTCGAATTACAAGTATCTAAACCTCAAGTAATCGTGCGTGAAATCGATGGCGTAAAATGTGAACCATTCGAACGCGTTCAAATCGATGTACCGGAAGAAAATGTTGGTTCAATTATTGAATCAATTGGTACACGTAAAGGTGAAATGCTTGATATGGTAAATAACGGAAGTGGTCAAGTTCGTTTAACGTTCTTAGTACCAGCTCGTGGTTTGATCGGTTATACGACTGAATTCATGTCGATGACAAAAGGTTTTGGTATTATTAACCATACGTTTGATTGCTACCAACCATTACTACCAGGTAAAATTGGTGGACGTCACCAAGGTGTACTAGTTTCTATGGAAACTGGTAAATCAACAACTTATGGTATGATGCAAATTGAAGATCGTGGTACACTGTTCTTAGAGCCAGGTACAGATATTTACGAAGGTATGATCGTTGGAGAAAATACTCGTGACGCTGATATCACTGTAAACATCACAAAAATGAAACAAAAAACAAACATTCGTTCAGCGAATAAAGACCAAACGAATGTTATTAAAAAACCACGTATTTTATCTTTAGAAGAAGCACTTGAATACCTAGGTGATGATGAGTATTTAGAAATCACACCAGAATCTATTCGTCTGCGTAAAAAAATTCTAGATAAAAATGAACGTGAGAAAGCAGCGAAAAAATTACGTAACGCAGAACAATAATTTTCGCTGACATGAAAGGAAGAGGAGTCTTGGATATTAAGTCCGCTTTATTGGGTGAACTAAATGTTATTCAAGTTGCTGCACAGACAAGTTCCGAGGAAACAACAAGAGTTTTTGGAAGAATGGCGGGTATAACGAGATTTTTATATGAAAATTTACCAAGCTATGAAATTGCAGGCTATGTTGTATTTCTTCTTGTATTTGCACTTTCTGCCATTGTCTATAAGCTAGGCTTTGCCAAGAAATTAAAACTATCTCAAAACATTATTATTTATGCGTTCCTCTTTGTAGGTTGTATCATGCTAACCTTCTTTGCTCTATTCTTGCCAATGATTGAAGGTTTGATTGTAGCCGCCTTAATTTTAATAGTTTATAAAACAAGATTATGGCGTGAAAAAAGAGAAGAGCAACAAGCTGCCAATCAATAAAAGGTAGTACGTATTTTATAATAAGAACTTTTATCGTTTATCAAACAGCCTTAGCGCAATAGTCGCTAAGGCTGTTTTCTTATATAACTAAAAAACTTTTTCAAAAATCCTATTTGGCATAGCTGATCCTACACAATTGTAAAATCAACATAAATTGGTTGGCACCGAATTCTTCTGATGTGAATAAGTTAATGTCGATAGGCTTATTTTCATCACATCAAGGAGGAAAGGGAATGCGTTGGCTTACAAAAGGTTTTCTATTAGGTGTCATTGCTTTGTTACTCCTTTCTTTGACGGCATGTAATAAAGCAGAGCTAGAAAAAGTCAAAGTTGGAGAAGTAACTCGTTCGATATTTTATGCGCCTCAATATGTAGCGCTTGAAAAAGGATTCTTCGAGGATGAAGGTCTTTCTGTAGAGCTACAAACGATAGCAGGTGGCGATAAAACCATGACGGCATTGCTGTCAGATGGTATTGATATTGCTTTAGTTGGTTCGGAAACTTCAATCTACGTCACATTACAAAGGGCGAATGATCCCATTCAGAATTTTGCTCAGTTAACTCAAACTGACGGTACTTTTTTAGTTGCAAGGGAAAAAACGGATAATTTTTCATGGGATCAATTGAAGGGTTCTACATTTTTAGGGCAGCGTAAAGGTGGGATGCCGCAAATGGCAGGTGAATTTGTGCTGAAGAAGCACGGCATTGACCCTGTTCATGATTTAACCCTTATTCAAAATATTGATTTTGCAAATATAGCCACTGCTTTTGCTTCAGGTACTGGTGATTATGTACAGTTATTTGAACCAACTGCTAGCGTATTTGAAAAAGAGGGGAAAGGCTATATTGTAGCATCTTTCGGTACAGAGTCTGGTAATTTGCCTTACACGTCCTATATGGCGAAAAGTAGTTATTTAAAGGATGATGAGAAGACAGTTCAAGCCTTTACAAATGCCTTACAACGGGCACAAGATTTTGTACAGAATGAAAGTGCCGCAGAAGTGGCAAAAATTATTCAACCTTATTTTGAGAATGTAGATGTTGCGGTTATCGAAACAGTAATCGAGCGTTATAAAGCACAAGGCTCCTATGCATCAGACCCTATCCTCGATGAGGGGGAGTGGGATAACTTGCAAACAATTATGGAGGAAGCAGGTGAACTTCCTCAACGCGTGGAGTATGAAAAACTTGTGAACACAACCTTTGCTAAAAAGGCTGCTGAGTAATATGGAATTTTTACAGCTAGAAAATATTCACCATAGTTATTTTTCAAGCACACAGGCAAAGGAAGTATTACGTGATATTAGTTTAGCCATTCGTGAAGGAGAATTCGTGTCGTTTATCGGGCCTAGTGGCTGTGGGAAAACGACCTTATTATCAATAATCGCTGGTTTGTTTCCATCAACTGAAGGCAAGGTCTATATTGATGGTGATGAACTAGCAGCACATAATCAATCAAGCATTGGCTATATGCTTCAGCAGGACTATTTATTTCCATGGAAAACCATTGAAGAAAACGTCACGATTGGTTTGAAAATTATGGAGCGGAGCAATAATTCACATAAAGTAACGGCCAATGCTCTTTTGCAAGAAGTAGGATTACCACATGTGGGGAACAACTATCCACGAGAATTATCAGGAGGTATGAGACAACGTGTGGCACTTGCTCGTACTTTAGCGGTAAATCCTAAAATTTTATTGTTAGATGAACCATTTTCGGCTCTTGATTATCAATCGAAATTAAAGCTTGAGGATCTAGTGGTAGAAACATTAAAGACCTATAAAAAGACAGCAGTTCTTGTGACGCATGATATTGGAGAGGCAATAGCTATGAGTGAGCGTGTCTTTTTATTTTCTGCCAATCCAGGGACATTGCATAAAGTGTTTGAAATACCTGAGGCACTTCGTGAATTATCACCGTTTGATGTAAGACAGCATCCTACCTATGCAGATGTATTCCAAATGATTTGGAAGGAGCTGGAGAGCCTTGGATAACACATTATTTAAACAATATCAGCAAATGTTAAAAAAAGAAAAACGCTTTGTACGGCTGTATCAGCTTATTATTCTGCTTCTGTTCTTTGGAGGATGGGAGTTGCTTTCTAGATTAGAATGGATCGACCGTTTAATTTTTAGTTCACCCACACAAGTCTGGCATACATTTATCGAAAAAGTAACTGATGGAACTTTAACTTTGCATGTTGGTGTGACATTAATGGAGACGGTGATTGGCTTTATTGCGGGGACTTTACTAGGGACGTTCATCGCTATCCTTTTGTGGTGGTCACCATTTCTGTCGAAGGTACTGGACCCATATTTAGTTATTTTAAATGCGATGCCAAAAGTTGCGTTAGGGCCTATTCTTATTGTTGCGCTAGGGCCAGGTTATTTTTCCATTATTGCAATGGGGGCTTTAATTTCTATCATTATTACAACCATTGTGGTATATACGGCTTTTAAAGGTGTCGATCCGAATTATAGTAAGGTCTTACAAACATTTGGTGCATCTAGGTGGCAAATCTTTCGTGAAGTCATCTTACCAGCATCTTTTCCGACTATCATTTCAACATTAAAGGTGAATGTAGGATTATCGTGGGTTGGGGTTATTGTAGGTGAGTTTTTAGTGGCCTCAAAAGGTCTTGGCTATTTAATCATCTATGGCTTCCAAGTGTTTAATTTTAACCTCGTGCTCATGTCCTTGCTCATCATTGCATTTTTTGCAACAATCATGTATCAGGTGGTTGAGTTGATAGAAAAGTCGGTTATTAAAAATAACGGCTAATAAAGAAAAGAGGTGTCTCCCGATGGAGGCACCTCTTTTGGGTTCATTCAATATTAAAATTCTTTATCCATTTGTGGTGAAGTTCTATAAAAACGGAAATTCCCTGTTTCTAATCGTGCAACCGTGTTTTCTTTAATACGATCATGGCAATTTTCACACATATAAGTATGGATTGGACGATTACGTAATTTTTTAGCTAAAGGTAAATTATCGTCTATACTTTGAATCGTATCGCAAATTACGCATTTAACGCGCATTGCATTCCCCCCTATTCAGCGCGAATGGCTATTACGTTTTTAATAGGATTATCAATATTTGAACCATCTCTCATTAATACATGAATGGGACCGTCCTCTAAGAGTGGCTTGCCATCTTGGCTATATTTTAAAATAAGTGTAGATGCTTCTTCAATAGAAAAAGGATATTCCTGACCAGTTTCACATTCAAAGATAATTTTTGTTGCTTCAGGTTTAATTTCAGCATTTTTCAAAAAATGACCTAATTCGATACCAAATGTCCCTGTTTCCATTCCTTTACGGTCAAACTTACGCTCTGATTTTAATGTAGGCGGGAATGTAGCTCCCTCCATAATCTCACGAGACCAGTGAGCACCAACCTCACGCATATATTTGATGTCTGAATCTTCCTTAACATCTTGTGTCGTGAAATATGTTTTTAAATCTAATTTACGATCATCGAAAATCCAAACAGTGGGATCTAATGTTAATTGATATGTTACTGCGCCCTTGATAGGAATTATTGTTTCCATGTTAGAAATCCTCCTCAAATCTTGTATATCCATGACATAGTATAACGCTAATGCCTAAAAATAATAAAGAAATAAAATTTGAATTCGGTATTTTCCAATGAAGACACTTGCAATTTTAACGACTAGAAGATAAACTTTATTAAGATAGAATCGAAGAAATATCAGATAATGGGGGCGTCCTCATGGATACGAAATCACAAACTTCTTTTCAAGAAAAGGCTTTGGAGCTTTTAGTTGCTGATGCAGATAAGATTGCTCGCCTTATTCGAGTACAAATGGATCATTTAACAATGCCACAATGCCCTTTATATGAGGAAGTATTAGATACACAAATGTTCGGCCTGTCTCGTGAAATTGACTTTGCTGTGAAGCTAGGTCTGATTGAACGTGAAAAAGGCAAGGAAATTCTCGATTCACTCGAGAAAGAGCTTTCTGTACTACACGATGCGTATACAGACAAATAAAAAGAAAAACTCAAACGCTTTTTTGCGCTTTGAGTTTTTTTACTAGAACGAGGTTTTTCAGATGAAACAATACTTAAAACGATATGCACAAAATTTTGATTACCCTTTATTTTTTACTGTCCTATTATTGAGCTTATTTGGATTAATCATGATTTATAGTTCAAGTATGATGGTCGCTATTGCACGAGAAGGAGAAGCACCTGATTATTTTTATCGAAAGCAAATCACCAATTTAATAGTGGCCTTTTTAGGTTTTATTGTGGCAGCATTTTTCCCTTATAAGCATTATGCGAATAAGAATATTATGATGTTGCTAACCATCGTATTAGCTGTTCTATTTACTTGGCTAAAGATAGCAGGGCATGGTGCAGAAGATGTAGGGTCACAAAGTTGGATACATGTGCCTGGTTTAGGGAACTTTCAGCCATCTGAATATGCAAAGCTATTTATAATTTTATATTTTGCGGCTGCATTTTATCGAAAATCACAAAAATATACATTTGAAAAACTTCAACCGACAGAAATTTTTTATCCCATTTTTCTATGGATCCTAGTAGTTGCTGGTGTTGCATTCGAAACAGATTTAGGGGCAGTAATCATTTTATGTGGAATTGCCGTATCTGTCGTTGCTTCCAGTGGCATTCCTTTTAAGACGTTTTGGAAATTTTTTGGTGTGTTGGCAGCATTCGGTGCAGCAATTCTTGGTATACTTTTGTTATTCAAGGGAGAACTATTAACGGAGAACCGAAAAGGGCGGATTTTATCTTATTTAAATCCGTTCGAGTATGAAAATGGTAGTGGTCACCAAGTGGCCAACAGTTATTATGCAATTGGCGGAGGCGGTTTAGAAGGTAGAGGGCTTGGTCAATCCATTCAAAAATTAGGATATTTACCTGAACCACAAACAGACTTTATTATGGCTATAATTATGGAAGAATTAGGCATTTGGGGAGTTATCATTGTCCTGACTGGTTTAGGGTTTATTGTATATAAAGGCTTTTCTATTGCATTGCGAACAAAGGATCCAATGGCACGCATGATTGCGGCTGGTATTGCGAGCTGGATAGGCTGGCAATCGTTTATCAATCTTGGGGGTGTAACCGGGTTAATCCCGTTAACCGGTGTAACGTTACCTTTTATAAGCTATGGCGGTACATCTATAATCATTCTATCTTTAGCGATGGGAATATTAATCAATGTTTCTATGTTTGAAAAGGTAGAGAGGAAAAAAACAGAATCATAAAGGGGGATACCTATGGAATCAATCAACAAAATCCTTGTAGCCAATCGAGGAGAAATTGCAATTCGTATTTTCCGTGCTTGTACGGAGCTGAATATCCAAACTGTTGCTATCTATTCAAGAGAAGATAGTGGAGCTTTTCATCGCTTTAAAGCCGATGAAGCTTATTTAGTGGGAGCGGGCAAGAAACCAATTGATGCTTACTTAGATATTGAAGGTATTATTGCCATCGCAAAAGATGCAGATGTTGATGCGATTCACCCAGGGTATGGTTTTTTATCTGAAAACGTTGAATTTGCACGTCGCTGTGAAGAAGAGGGTATTATCTTTATTGGACCAACTTCTCAGCATTTAGATATGTTTGGGGATAAGGTTAAAGCACGTTCGCAGGCGATTGCGGCTGACATTCCTGTTATTCCTGGTACAGATGGCCCTGTAGCCAATTTAGCAGAGGTAGAGGCGTTTGCTAGCACTGTTGGCTATCCAGTTATGATTAAGGCAGCGCTTGGCGGTGGTGGTCGCGGTATGCGTCTTGTACATGCAGCTGAGGAGCTTGCATCAGCCTATGAACGTGCAAAATCAGAAGCAAAAGCTGCTTTCGGCTCTGATGAGGTGTATGTAGAAAAGGCCATTATTAAACCTAAGCATATTGAAGTGCAAATTATTGGTGACCAGCAGGGCAATATTGTGCATTTATATGAACGTGATTGTTCAATCCAACGTCGTCACCAAAAGGTAGTTGAGATTGCTCCTTCTCATTCGATTTCCGAAGAGTTAAGAAATCGTATTTGTACTGCTGCTGTGAAAATAATGAAGAATGTCTCGTACATAAATGCAGGGACAGTGGAATTTTTAGTCGCAGGGAACGATTTTTATTTCATCGAGGTAAACCCTCGCATTCAAGTAGAACATACGATTACAGAAATGATTACAGGTGTAGATATTGTTCATACCCAAATTAAGGTAGCAGCAGGTTATGCTCTGTTTAGCGAAGAAATTCATATGCCGAAGCAAGAAAATATGCCAATGATTGGCTATGCGATTCAGGCACGTGTAACAACAGAGGACCCTGCTAACGACTTTATGCCGGATACAGGAAAGTTAATGGTTTATCGCTCTAGTGGTGGCTTTGGAGTCCGTTTAGATGCCGGCAATGGTTTCCAAGGCGCAGTTGTCACACCATACTACGATTCCTTACTCGTAAAAATCTCTACATCTGGCATGAACTTTAAAGAAGCTGCTGCGAAAATGGACCGAAATTTAAAAGAATTCCGTATTCGCGGCGTCAAAACGAATATTCCGTTTTTAAATAATGTTGTGACACATGAGAAATTTTTATCTGGTGCTTTTGATACAAGCTTTATTGACACTACACCAGAGCTGTTCCATTTCCCAGTACGTCAGGACCGTGGGACAAAGCTGTTAAGCTATATCGGTAATGTGACGTTAAACGGATTCCCTGGTGTGGAAAAGCAATCAAAGCCAATTTTTGTTCAACCAAATATTCCTAAAATAGACCGTTTAATTGTGCCACCAGCTGGTACGAAACAAATTTTAGATACCGAGGGTGCAGACGGCTTAGTGCAATGGATTTTAGCCCAAGATGATGTGCTATTAACAGATACTACTTTCCGTGATGCTCACCAATCACTTCTTGCTACTCGAGTACGCTCGCATGATATGTATCAAATTGCAGATGCAACAGCTCGTATGATGCATCAATTATTCTCTTTGGAAATGTGGGGCGGTGCTACGTTTGATGTGGCGTATCGCTTCTTAAAGGAGGACCCATGGGAGCGTTTAGCAAAGCTACGTGAGCAAGTGCCAAACGTGTTATTCCAAATGCTGTTGCGTGGTGCTAATGCTGTAGGTTACACGAACTATCCTGATAATTTAATCCGTGAATTTATCGCAGAATCAGCTGCATCAGGTATTGATGTATTCCGTATTTTCGATAGCCTGAACTGGATTAAGGGAATGGAAGTAGCTATAGATGCAGCCCGTCAATCAGGAAAAATTGCGGAAGCGGCAATCTGTTATACAGGCGACATTTTGGATGATACTCGTGCGAAATATTCTGTGCAATATTATAAAGACATGGCCAAAGAACTGGAGTCATCTGGTGCCCATATTCTAGCTATTAAAGATATGGCTGGTTTATTGAAGCCTGAAGCAGCGTATCGTTTAATTTCCGAGTTAAAAGAGACGACAAGTCTGCCAATCCATTTGCATACCCATGACACTAGTGGTAATGGTATTTACTTATATGCTAAAGCCATTGAGGCAGGTGTTGATATCATTGATACAGCATTAGGGTCCATGGCGGGTCTCACATCTCAACCAAGTGCAAATTCACTTTACTATGCCATGAAGGGTAGTAAGCGTGAGCTACGTGCAGACATCGATGCATTGGAAAGATTGTCTTATTATTGGGAAGATGTGCGTAAATACTATAAGGATTTCGAAAGTGGCATGATCAGCCCGCATTCTGAAATTTATGTACATGAAATGCCTGGTGGACAATATAGTAACCTACAACAACAAGCAAAAGCTGTTGGTCTTGGCGATCGCTGGGAAGAAGTCAAACGTATGTATTCCCGTGTGAACCTATTATTTGGGGACATTGTTAAAGTAACACCTTCTTCAAAGGTAGTAGGGGATATGGCACTCTTTATGGTACAAAATGATTTAGATGAAAACACTGTATTAACAAGGGGCAAAACGATTGATTTCCCAGACTCTGTTATTGAATTATTCCAAGGCTATCTAGGACAGCCACACGGTGGGTTCCCTGAGGCATTGCAACAAGTAGTGCTAAAAGACCGTAAAGCTATTACGGTTCGACCTGGTGAGTTATTAGAGCCTATTCAATTTGAACAATTGGAGGCAGTGCTAGAGGAAAAATTAAATCGACCGGTGTCGAAAAAGGATGTATTGGCATATGCCCTTTATCCAAAAGTTTTTGAAGAGTATGCGAAAACGGCAGAATCCTTTGGCAATATTTCAGTTCTTGATACGCCAACATTCCTTTATGGCTTAAAGCTTGGCGAAATCATTGAAGTTGAAATAGAAAAAGGAAAAACGCTCATTATTAAACTGGTCTCTATCGGCGAACCACAACACAATGGAACGCGTGTCCTGTACTTTGAGCTAAATGGTCAATCCCGTGAATTGGTCATTCAAGATATGACAGTAGAGGTAGATGGCAATTTATCATTAAAGGCAGATTCAAGTAATCCAAATCAAATTGGTGCTACAATGCCTGGTACTGTATTGAAGGTCGTTGTGTCCAAAGGAAGCCCTGTCAAACGTGGTGATCACCTATTGATCACAGAGGCAATGAAAATGGAAACGACTGTTCAAGCACCAAAGGATGGTATTATAAAAGAGGTTTATGCTAGTGCAGGAGATGCTATTTCAACAGGTGATTTGCTGATTGAAATTGAATAACTGGTAGTGAAAACAGGGTATGTAGATGCATTTTTAACATCTACATACCTTTTTTATTGTGGAAATGAGAAAAATTGCATAAAATTTGATTAAGTGATCAAAAAAATATTTGAATAATCAAATGGAGAGTTTATGGAAGCTAATAAAAGTACCTTTATTCAGGAAGCAAGGAAACAGCAAATTATTGATGCGACTATAAGGACTTTAAGTGAAATTGGCTATGTAAAGTCGAGTTTAGCCCAAATTGCAAAACGTGCTTCCATCAGCACAGCTTTAATTTCGTATCATTTCGCAGATCGACAAGATTTAATTGAACAAAGTCTGCAAGCACTGATTGAGCAATCGGCTACATATATTTTGACGAAAACATATGCTGCGGATGAACCAGCTTCGCAATTAGCTAATTTTATTGAGGCGAGTATTGCTTATCAAGCAACACACCCAGAAGAGAATATAGCGCTACTAGAAATTGTTTTTAATGCTCGTACTGCAGATGACATTCCTTTTTATAAATTGCCAGATGATGGAGAGGATCCTTTGTTAAAAGCCTTGTGCAACATATTAACGAAGGGAAAGGAACAAGGGAGATTTACTATCACTTCGGTCCATGTAATGGCAAAGGTTATTCAAGGAGCAATTGGGGAGTATATGTTAATTGGGGGACCACTTTCTATAGAAGTAGAACAATATAGTGCAGAGGTCATCAACATCATCTGGTCAGCCATGAAAGTAGAGGAAACTAACAATGCTTAAAGCTTTATTTAATTGGATGTTTGTCATTGGTTTGATCCTATTAGGCGGCCGTCTTGTAACGGCAATTTGTCGATATTTTGACATTCCATTTACAACATTCTTTAAAGACTACGCCCTAGTATCTATGATTATTTTAATAGTAGGAATTATAGGAACTGAATCTATGAAGAAACAACGATAAGCATAAAAAAGATTCGTTACAATATGGTAACGAATCTTTTTTATTTAACTATTTCACTTTTTCATTGTAGTTACTACGAGCAACGAGCATGATCATGTAACATAATAGACCGAACAATAGAGAAATTAATAATGAATGCATTAAAGCGACTGTTAAGTTCAGCTTCGTTAGGACTACTAACATACCAGCGATCACTTGTAAACATACTATAGTAAAAGCAATAATCCAACCATAGTAAACCACACGTTGGTTTTTATATTCTTTCACAGCGTGCCAAGTTATGTATGCAATCCAAATGAAAATAATAAGAACAGCTAAACGATGTCCCATTTGCACCCATTCGTACATGTTATTTGGGGATGCTAACGGTGTTTCGTTATAGCAAAATGGCCAGTCTGGACAAATTAAGCTCGAATCTGTATGTCGAACTAACGCGCCAGTATAAACGACCAAATAAGAATAAATTGTGACAGCAATTGTATGCCAACGTAACTTTTTACCAATAAATACTTTATCGGCATCAAATTTCCGATCAACTTCAAATACAATCATAGAGAGAAGCAGAACCGCGGCAAAGGAAATAAGAGAAATACCAAAATGAAGTGCTAAGATGAAGTCACCTTGCCCCCATAGTACTTGAGCAGCTCCAATAAGAGCCTGCGCAATTAAGAAAAACATTGCTAAGAAACCTAAAAGCTTTACTTCACGAACATGTCCGAGCTTACGCCATGTCCAAACTGTTAACACAAGAATTGAAATAGATACGACTCCAGTAACAAGACGATGTGAGAATTCAATAAGGACTTCCGGTGTAATCTCCTTTGGAATAAGAGATCCATTACAATCAGGCCAGTTTCGACCACAGCCTAAGCCACTATCTGTTTTAGTAACGAGAGCTCCACCGAGTAATATAAGGAGCATCCCTAGCGTAGCGGCAACAGCAAACCACTTCAAATATCTGTTGTGTTGCATAAAATGAGTCACCTACTTTATCTATCAACATTACAAGAAAGTAATGTTTCTGCTACTAGATAATATCGAAAATACGTTTAAAAAACAACTTGTAAAGGGAAGGGAGTACTAGATGTCGATTCCATTTCACAAATTGTTCATAATTTCGTGCTTTAACCTTCACAATTCATTTTAGAAAATGTTTTACTATAGATATGTTGATTTTAATTATATTTCTAGACAAAACTAATTTTTACAACTTCATCTAAATTTCACTTAATGTCTAGAAATCAATCGCAAATTTCGCTATAGTTATTGTTAGCGGAATATGCTTACAAAAATGAAAGGAGAGGTAGTATGTCAAACGGTCGTACACTGGCGGCTACTAGAAATACTGGTCCAGAAACAACATCAGTTGTAAAAGATTTCTTAGCACTAATAAAAATTGGCATTGTAAACTCGAATCTTGTCACAACGTTTACAGGGATGTGGCTGGCTTTTCAATTTACTAGTAGACACTTCTTGCAAGAGCTGGATGTCATCTTATTCACCATGCTGGGTGCGGCATTAATCATTGGTGGCTCAGGTGCAATGAATAACTTTATTGATCAAGATATAGATCCGATCATGAAAAGAACGAAGGTAAGACCGACAGTGACTGGCAGATTCAAGCCGAATTTTGTATTGACCATTGCCCTCTCATTTTTAATTGTAGGTGAAATTTTGTTATTTGCGGCATCGTTTGCAGCCGGCATGTGGGGACTAGCAGGAATATTTGCTTATGTCGTTCTGTATTCAATGTGGTCAAAGAGAAAGCATGTTAGTAACACGGTTGTAGGAAGCATTTCAGGGGCTATTCCTCCTATTATTGGATTTGCAGCAGTCGAGCCTGCTTTAGGTCCAGGAGCACTTGCCTTATTCCTAATTATGTTTGCATGGCAACCACCACATTTCTACGCGCTTGCTATGAAACGTACAGAGGAATACCGTGCAGCTAAAATACCAATGCTACCTGTTGTAAAGGGATTTAAACGTACAAAGTACTCAATGTTATTCTGGATTCTTTTATTATTACCGTTACCTTTCCTTTTACCGGAGCTTGGAATTGGCTTTTTAACTCTTGCTACTACATTGAACCTGGGTTGGTTAATACTAGCTCTGAAAGGCTTTACAGCAAAAGATGATATGAAATGGGCAAATAGAATGTTTATTTATTCATTGAATCATATGACCATACTATTTGTATCCATCATAATATTTGCGGTGTTTAGCTAAATTTAGGAATTCTTTCTTTTTCTAAAGAATTCATATAGACAGAACTAATGTCCTATGTACACATGAAAATACAACAAAGAAAGAGGGGTTTAATTAAGCTATGATGAAAGGGCTTAAAAAATGGCGTCTTTTTTCACTTCTAGCAGTGATGATGGTTTTCCTTTCAGGTTGTGGTGAAGATTATCTTTCTACACTAAAACCATCTGGAGAAGTAGGTAAACAACAATTAAATTTATTACTGTTAACTACTGTAATTATGACGCTAGTAGTGGTAATAGTATCCGTTATTTATTTAATTGCATTCCTGAAATACCGTCGTTCACGCGTTGGTGAAAACGTTATCCCTAAGCAAGTAGAGGGTAGTCATACGTTAGAAGTGATTTGGACAGTTATACCAATTATTTTATTATTAATTATTGCTGTACCAGTTGTTACAACTACTTATAAATTTGCAGATGTTGCTGCAATGGATGATGTAGATGAAGAGGGGAATAAAACTGCCCTAACAATCAATGTAACAGCTAAATTGTACTGGTGGGAGTTCGAATATCCTAACCAAGGTATTATAACGGCTCAAGAGCTAGTAGTACCAACAGGTGAAAAGGTTTACTTTAATTTAAAAGCTGCCGATGTTAAGCACTCATTCTGGATTCCTGCTGTAGGCGGTAAAATGGATACAAACGTAGAAAACTTAAACAAATTCTACTTAGTATTTGATAAAGAATCTAAAGATCTAAAAGATGGCGTATTTTATGGTAAATGTGCTGAGTTATGTGGACCTTCACATGCTTTAATGGACTTTAAAGTAAAAGCTTTAAGCCCAGATGCATTTGACGCTTGGGTTGATGCGATGAAAGCAACAGAAGGACAAACTGCGGACAAAGCTTCAACAGATCTTGGCGAAGCAACTTTTGCTAACAGCTGCTTGGGCTGTCATGCTATCTCTGGTTCAGGAGCAGGCGGTACACCAGGTCCAAACTTAACTACGTTTGGTGACCGTAACCGTGTTGCTGGTTTCCTAGAACACAATGAAGAAAACTTACAAGCTTGGATTAAAAACCCTGAGGAATTTAAACCAGGTAACTTAATGATGAATGCTGAAGGTACTGCACCTATATACGGCGATTTATCTGACGAAGAAATTGAAGCTCTTGCAACTTATATCATGGGCTTATCAGTTGAAAAATAATTTCCGTTCTATGTAACAAATTTTTGAGGGAGGTAAAAGTTGTGAGCTCATACACACAGAAAAAGGGCTTTGGAGCAACTGTCTGGGATTACATTACTACTGTTGACCATAAAAAGTTAGCAGTCATGTATTTATTAGCCGGTACATTGTTCTTCGCTATCGCTGGTTTTGAAGCGTTATTAATGCGTATTCAGTTAATGAAACCAAATAACGATTTCGTGTCAGCTGGTTTTTTCAATGAATTATTAACAATGCACGGAACAACAATGTTATTCCTAGCTGCTACTCCATTACTATTCGCATTTATGAACATGCTTGTACCATTACAAATTGGTGCACGTGACGTTGCATTCCCGTTCCTTAACTCATTAGGGTTCTGGTTATTCTTCCTAGGTGCAGTATTCCTTCACCTGTCATTCTTTATGGGTGGCGCTCCTGATGCGGGCTGGACTTCTTATGCATCATTATCTTTATATTCTCCAGGACATGGTATTGACTTCTATGTTCTTGGTTTACAAATTTCAGGGGCAGGTACTTTAATTTCGGGTCTTAACTTCATCGTTACGATTATCACGATGCGTGCTCCTGGTATGACATTCATGCGTATGCCATTATTCACATGGACAGCTCTTGTATCAAGTGCATTAATTTTATTCGCATTCCCTCCATTAACAATTGGTTTATTAATGATGTTATTTGACCGTATGTTCGGTGGTAACTTCTTTGACCATACAATGGGTGGTAACACAATTATTTGGGAACACTTATTCTGGATCTTCGGACACCCAGAAGTTTATATCTTAGTATTACCTGCGTTCGGATTATTCTCTGAGATTATCCCTGCGTTCTCTCGTAAACGTTTATTCGGATACTCTTCAATGGTATTCGCAACAATTTTAATCGGTTTCTTAGGGTTCATGGTTTGGGCCCACCACATGTTTACAGTTGGTCTTGGGCCAACAGCAAACGCTATCTTCGCTGTAGCAACAATGGCAATTGCCGTTCCAACAGGTATGAAGGTATTTAACTGGATCCTAACAATTTGGGGCGGATCAATTAAAGTTACAACGCCAATGCTTTATGCACTTGGTTTCATCCCGTCATTCGTTGCGGGTGGTGTTACAGGGGTTATGCAAGCATCTGCACCTCTTGACTACCAATTACATGATTCTTACTTTATCGTAGCTCACTTCCACTATGTAATCGTTGGTGGTATCGTTACTGCATTATTTGGTTCAGCACATTTCTACTGGCCAATTTTCTTCAACCGTATGTTAAACGAAACGCTTGGTAAAATTACTTTCTGGGTATTCTTTATCGGATTCCATTTAACGTTCTTCGTTCAACACTTCCTTGGTTTAATGGGTATGCCACGTCGTGTATTCACTTACATGGAAGGTCAAGGTTGGGATCAATTCAACTATATCTCTACAATCGGTGCATTAATGATGGGTGTAGGGGTTATCTTAATGGTAATCAACTGCTTAATGTCTATCAAAGGCAAACCAGCAGGTCGCGATCCATGGGGCGATGGACGTACATTAGAATGGTCAATTCCACAACCAATTCCATTCTACAACTTCCGTCAAACACCTCTTGTTCGTGGTTTAGATCCATGGTGGATTGAGAAACAAGAAGGCAACAAAGAAGTTACATTTGCTGAGCCACTAGGCGATATTCATATGCCAAATAACTCAGCGATACCATTCGTTATTTCATTAGGTATGTTTATTGCAGCATTCGGTGCGCTTTATAATCCTGATGCTGATAAACCTTGGTCAATCTATATTTTAATTGCTGGTCTTGCAATTACATTTGGTGCAATGATTGTCCGTTCTGTTAAAGATGATCACGGCTTCCATTTACACAAAGAAGAAATTATTGAAATTGAAGAACAACTTTATGGCAAAGGGGGAAATAAATAATGGATTTCAATACTAAATTTACTCCTCATACTTGGCCAGATCATCCTGAACAAGCAACGCTGGAAGGTAAAAACAAAGTCGTTGGTTTCTGGATTTTCCTTGCCTGTGAAGTTGTACTTTTCGCAAGTTTATTCGCTACTTACTTAGCGCTTAAGAACAAAGGGCCAGCTGGCATGGAGTTCACAACTCAAGGGTTATTTGAATTACCATTGGCATTTGCTATGACGATGTTACTTTTAACATCTTCACTAACATCTGTTTATGCAATTTACCATATGCGTAACTTTAACTTTAAAGGGATGCAAACATGGTTAGCCATTACTTTAGCTTTAGGTCTTGGTTTCTTAGCTCTTGAAATTTATGAGTTCCAACACTATGTGCATCTTGGTTTTACATTTAACCAATCTGCATTTGCAACTGCATTCTATTCTTTAGTTGGTACACATGGTTTCCACGTAACTTTAGGACTTGTATGGATCGCAACTTTAATGATTCGTAATGCTAAACGTGGTTTAAACTTGTACAATGCACCTAAATTCTTCGTAGCTGCTTTATATTGGCACTTTATCGACGTTGTTTGGGTATTCATCTTTACAGTAGTTTACTTGATGGGAGTGATCGGATAATGTCTTCACACGATACACCTATAGTTGCTAAATCACAGGCACAATATGAGTATGATCGTCATCATAATGCCGTTCATATGCGTAAACAAGTACTCAACTTTGCAATTATGATTTTCTTTACTTTTATCGCATTCGCAGTAGTTGCAGCTGATTTTTCTAAATACTTAATTATGCCATTCGTTTTATTATTAGCGGGTGTTCAAGTTGTACTTCAACTGTATTCTTTCATGCACTTAGAAGACAAAAAAACACACTACGGTGGAGTTATTGGATTCTTCATGTGGATGGGGATCTTAATTGCATTTACATTCTTCTTAGCATTCTTAACAATTATTTGGTGGTAATCACCAAAAAAAGCACGTTCGTCACTTTGTACGAACGTGCTTTTTGTATTTTAATTTTTAGTGAGGGTTGCAAAAAGAAGCAAACACTGGCAAACTTAACATTTGTTCACCTTTCGTTCATTGCAGTATAGCTGTAAGCGTTTTATAATAGGAGTACTGAAGTTTAAAGGAGTGCGTTCTATATGCCACTTAGTATATTTGGTTTCCAAGCGTTATGGAGCCCATATTTGATAGGGGTTCTTGTTTTTATAACAATCGTCTATTTTTTAGTCACAGTAAAGTGGCGTCAGGATTTTAAAGAAAGCGAACCTTTAAAAAAGGGACAAGCGATTTATTTTGTATTAGCAATGATTACCATTTATATTATTAAAGGGTCTCCAGTTGATTTAATGGCTCATATTATGTTTACGATGCATATGGTTCAGATGGCTATTTTATTATTGCTTGTACCGATTTTCTTAATTAAAGGAATACCTTGGTGGGTTTGGAAGGTTGCGATTGAAGCACCAGTTGTTAGAACTATATTTAAAGTACTAACATTACCAGTAGTTGCAGTGTTTGTGTTTATTGGTCTATTTTCCTTCTATCACTTACCGGATGTATTAGATTATATTAAATTAAATGAAACACTACATGGTACCTATACATTTGTCTTATTTCTATCAGCTGTTTTCATGTACTGGCCTTTAATTCAAAATATGCCAGGTAAAGAACAAATGAAGCCCTTGCATAAATTAGGCTATATTATTGCCAATGCCGTTTTAATAACTCCCGCCTGTGGATTAATCATTTTTGCACCTAATGCTATGTATGAAACGTATACGAATGGTGATGCTTGGTTAAAGGCAATGGAGCTTTGTGTTCCGGCCTCTACGTTGTCGGGACTATCATTATCAGGACCTGAGCTATTTACGGATATGAAACCTGTTGCTGATCAGCAGTTAGGTGGCGTGCTTATGAAAATTATTCAAGAGCTGATTTTTGGTATATTATTAGGTGCGATCTTTACAAAATGGTATCGTGCTGAACAAAAAGATCCAGATAAAATTACTGCTGATGCATTAGCTGCCCATCAAAAAAAATGGGAGAGTCAACAGCAACATTAATTATAAAATAGAAATTTACTTTGTATAAGGGGTTTTGATAATGGAATTACAAATTTTGCCTACTATTAGTACATCGTTTATCGTTATTAGTGCTGTACTAGTAGCAATAGGATGGGGCTTAATTATAAAAAGAAATGTAGAAGGGCATAAAAAAGTAATGCTTGCTGCAGGTGTTGCTGCACTGATCTTCTTTATTATTTATGCTTCCCGTACAGTGTTTATTGGAAATACTGCCTTTGGTGGTGGAGAACATTTAAAACCTTATTATACGTTCTTCTTGATTTTCCATATTATTTTGGCAACTTCTGGGGCCGTATTTGGGATAGTTAGTATAGTTTCGGGTCTTAAAACGAATTTAAAATTACACCGTCGTATTGGACCGATTACAAGTATTATTTGGTTCTTCGTCGCTATAACAGGTGTCCTTGTTTATTTATTATTGTATATTTTATTTGAACCGGGCGAAACAACATCGGTTATTAAAGCCATTTTAGGCATATAACAAAAATCTCCCACCTTATTTTTCAGTAGGTGGGAGATTTTTTGTCGTTGGCTGAATTAATGAGAGAACGACTACAAAAAGTAATGGTCCAATTAAAATACCTGAAAATCCAAAAATTTTAAATCCGATAAACATCGCAATAAAGGTTGAAAGAGAAGAAAGTCCAATTTTATCACCTATTATTTTTGGCTCAATCATACGACGAACTAAAAATTGACCTACTGTTAATACAATTAACACAGCGGCGTAAATATAATCCCCAGCAAAAACTTGATAGATTGCCCATGGGACTAATAAAATAAATGAGTCAAGAAAAGGAATAAAGTCTAAGACGACAAGCAACAATGCTAATAATAGAGGAAATGGCGTTTTGAGAAAATAAAAGGCTGCGATAGCTAAAGCAAAAATACCTAATCCGACAAGCAATTGTGCTTTCAAAAATCCAAATAAGGCTAATTTAACTCGTTCACCAATAAACACAATTTTCTGATGGTAGTGGAAAGGGACGGGCATTAATATTTTTTGATTGATGGTCGGCAATTCCAAAAGCAACATATACAAGACAATCCAATAGACAAAAATATCAAATAATCGTGTAGGGATATACGTTAATAAGGCAGACCAGACATCGATGTTTGTTAAGGAATGTGCAAATTTTTCAGTGGAAGCTAAAGCTCTTGCAATCATGGATTGAATTTGTGAAACTAGTTCTACAGGTAAATGATAGGTGTGGTTACTTAGTTTAGATTGCATTTGAATCCATAGTGCAGAAAGTTGATTCAAATAATCTGGAATATCAATAATAAATGATGAAAATTGTTTCCAGCTTACATAAATAATAAGCGTACATAATAATAAAGAGATACTTAGGAAGAATAAAAAAAAGATGGAAACCACTATTTTACGCTTTTTTCGAAAACGTTTGCTCATCCGAACTATAATAGGTTCTAAAAGTAAGGCAGTTAAGTAGGCAAGTAAGATCGGCAATGATATTGAAATAAACCAGAGGAGAAAAATCCCAATCGCGATAACGATAATGGGATGACGAAAAAAAGGACGATTAAAAAATGACAACAATTTTCTCACCTACATTTTGTTCTAGATATAGGTAGTATGAGAAGAAATCTAATTTTTACTCAAAATAAAAAAGACTGGACTACCAGTCTTTTCGTAACTATGAAGCTATTTAATGCTATACTTGCTATCACTTTTCAATTAATAAAGATTAGCGTGCGTTAACAGGTTCAAAGTTATTTTTATTTGTAGGCTCGATTGAGAATTGATCTAATTCTAATTTAACCTTTTTTAAGATTTCTTCACATTTTTTCACAATATGTGCTGGGAAAACTTCATCTTCTCCATATTCAACACCATGTGGATAATAGTACTTACCAAGTGCTGGTTTCATTAATGTAAGGATGGCATCATGAGCACCAACATCACCAGAAATGGCATATGCGAAAACGCGTAGGTAATAACGACCTTCACGAGTATCGAAACGTTTATCGAATGTCATACGTTCATAATCCCAACCGCCATCACATTCTAAACCATGTTTTTTCATAATGCTGACAATTAGCTCTTGATCAGCGGTTAAATTTTCAAGGTTAGTATTTTCAAAATACATGTATAATCCTCCTTTAGGTTCTCGTACAAAGTATACGCTCATTTTTATAATAGAGCATATTCGACATTGTTGCAATGACAACATTGTGTCAACCCAATTACAATTGATATAATAACTTACAATAATGGTGATGAAAGGAGTCCTATATGAAAGCGTTATTCCGCATATTAATGATTTGTGGTGCAATTGCATTAATCGGCTTTATGTTTTTTAATACCCCTAAGGAAAATGAACCACTAGAAGGCCCAAATACCAATTCTAATATAATCCCTCAAACAGAGCTAAAACAGCCCGATATAGGAGCAATGACACGACCACAATCGGGTATTTCAACATTAATAGGGAAAGGCACACAAACCGTTTTGGAACAATATGGAGAACCAGAAAGGAAGGAACCCTCCTCGTTTGGGTATGAATGGTGGGTCTATAATAAAGATGTTTCAACTTTTTTTATGATTGGTGTTGAAAATAACGTCGTTACGCAAGTTTACATAGCAGGGCAAGATATCAATGCATTTCCTTTTAAAGTTGGGCAAAAACGAGATGAAATTTACCGCATGACGATTATTGATTATGAGGTAGCCGCTAATGTTGGTGATAATATTTACATATTCTCCATGAATGAAGAAGATATGCAAACAAGATTACTGATCAAATTTGATGGACTATACGCGCAGCTTTATATTGACCGGGAAACGAGTGAATTACAGGGGATACGATATACCAATAGTAAAACACTTGTCCTTCATCAGCCATATGAAATGAGTTATCAAGGAGAGCTTGTTAGACGTACCCCGCCTTCTTCATTTTTACAGCAGGAAATTGATAGGGCGAATGCCAAACAGCTCGATGATTTACTAAATGTAACGCGAGAGCATCATGGGTTGCCGCCTGTAGAGATGAATGAATCATTGGAAAATACAGCGAGAATGCATAGCGAAGATATGAAGGTGCAAAATTTTTTATCACATGAATCTCCCAAATATGGAGATCTTAAAAAGAGGTTACAAGCGCAGAGCATTGACTATAGCGATGCGAATGAAAATCTAGCAACTGCCTATTTTGATGCGATTGAGGCAATGCATGGCTGGACAAATTCTACCGAACACCGGAAAGTTCTATTAAATGATAAATATTCACAAGTTGGTTCAGGCGTTTTCGTGGATTATTATACACAAATTTATATAGAACCTGCTTCACTGAAGATGGATAGTGAGGATTCAAATAATGAAGAGTCTGAAAGTGAAGAACCCGTAGAGGAAGAGAAAACCGATCAATCGCCATAACATAATAAATTTACATGAAGACAAGCATTCGCTGAATGGACTTGTCTTCATTTTTTTTGTGCTTCCAGTTGCCCCAAGTGGCTTCTACATTTTTCGTCACACCGTTACAAAGGCCGTCATATGATAGAGAACTGAAAGGGGGAAGAGGCTTGCAATTAGCTGAGTTATTGAAAGACTGGCCATGTAGCGTAACGGGAGGATCGATTCGAACAGAAATTACAGGCGTAGAGGATTATGCACAGGCTGTACAACCTGGCGACATTTTTATTGTACGAAAAGGCAAAAAAACTTCAGGAAGTCGTTTTGTCAAAGAAGCATTGGCCCGTGGAGCAGCAGCAATTGTCTCGGAGGAAAGTATTTCCTTACCAATTATTGATAAAGAAATTCCTTTTGTATGGGTTCCTAATACAGCCTTATTCCTATCGTATGCAAGCGCGAAGTTAGCAGCTTTTCCAGCAGAAGCATTAAGTGTTATTGCCATAACGGGGACAAACGGAAAGACGACAGTGAGTCATTTTGTCAGTCAGCTTTTAAACGCTCTACATAAAAAAGCGGCGGTTATAGGAACAATTGGGTTTTATCTTGATGGCGAAAAGCAACAAACTTCTTACGAGGAACTTACCACATTGCAGGCGAAAGAATTGCATCCGATATTAAAACAATGTGTACGCAAAGGTGTGTCACATGTAGTGTTAGAAGCATCTTCAATGGGGTTACAGCAACATAGACTCGATCATTGTGACATTGATTGCGGCGTGTTTTTAAACTTATCTGAAGATCATTTAGAAGATCATGGAGGATTAGAAGCCTATAAACGGGCAAAGAAAAGATTAGCTGATTTATCTAAAAAACTAGTATTAAATGGCGATGATAACTTTTGTCGCTCTGTTGGAATTTATGATAAGAAAAAATCCTGCTCATTTGGCTTTGATAATCACAATGATTTACATATCCAAATTGTCAGTGAAACAGTTGGCAAAACAGTGCTCTGCTTACAAACATCTGCGAGTGAGCATATTATAGAAATTCCTTTTGTAGGGAAGTACCATGTACAAAATACGGTTGCAGCATTGATGGCAGTATGGCGCTTAGGAACTCCAATGGATGATATAGTTGAACATATGTGGTCCCTAAGGCTTCCTGAAGGCAGGCTCGAGAAGATTGATAACCCAGTAGGAGTTGATGTGTATGTAGATTATGCCCATACGGCTGAAGCCCTCCAAGCCGTGTTACAAACATTCGATCGCTCGAAAACGATTTATCTTGTCTTTAGTTGTGGTGGAAATCGGGATAAAGCGAAACGTTTTGCTATGGGCGCTGTAGCAAGTAAATATGCAGACGTTATCTATTTAACAACGGATAATCCTCGAGATGAAGATCCGATCATTATTAACGAAAGTATTATTGCTGGTTTTACAGAGCAACAATACTATGAAATCTATTTAGACCGTAAAGTTGCAATCCATCAAGCATTAGCAAAGGCGAAAAAAGGGGATATTGTCCTTGTTGCCGGAAAAGGGCATGAACAAACACAGCAAATTAAAAATCAAAAATTCCCTTTTTCCGATCAACAGTGTATTAAGGACTATTTTACAGGTCTACTTACCGACGCTGAATAACAAAAAATGATCCTGTAGCAATGGCTAGCTTGCGCCCTGTCTCATCTTCGATATCACATTCCATTACTAGTGTTTGCCGCCCTTTATGGACAAAACGACCACGCGCAATTAATTCTTTATTTGTTGTTGTGGCAATATACGTGACATTCATATTTGTAGTTACTACATTAAATCCTTCTGGTACAGAACGGGAAGCAAGTCCCCCCATTGCCGCATCGGCTATCGTCGCAATGATGCCCCCGTGTGGCACCTTAATTGTGTTATGAATAACTGGTGTAATTGGAATACGTACCTCACTGACTTCAGGCTCAAACTTGCCAACCATATGTAAGGCGGCGTTAATATAACGACGATGAATACCTTGCTGTTTTTCGCGGAGTCCAGTTAAAAGATGTAAAAGAACTTCTTCATCTTCCTCCGTACTATCTTGTAAAATTGCCCCTAATAATAGATCGATTTTTTCTTTGGGTGTTGTCATCAATTGGAAAAACCTCTTTCATTAATAATCTCAATAATGTAAAATTACCATAAAATCTGTTATGATGGGTAAGAGATTGGGGGAATTAAAAATGATGATGACCTCTGACTGGGTATTCATTTTAGATGAGGCGGAAGCGCTTTGTGAAATGATTGTTTCCTCAGAACCAGCGATGGCGCTTCAGCAAGCGTATGATGCCGTTTATAGTGATTCACAAATTGTAGAAGCTATTTACGCGTTTAATCGCATGAAAGAACAGTACGAAGATGTACAACGTTTCGGAAAATATCATCCGGACTACCATACAATTATGAAGTCGATTCGCCAACAGAAAAGGGCGCTCGACTTAAATGAAAAGGTTTCAGCTTTAAAAATTGCTGAAAACGATTTTCAGGACTTGCTTGATGAGATTAGCCTACTTGTAGGGAAAACAGTCTCTGAAGCGGTAAAAGTCCCTGTAAGCAATCCATTCTTTGCATCTGGCTCATCTTGCGGAGGAGGATGTGGCTCGGGCGGTTCATGCTCTTGCTCAGCGTAAATTAAGATGTGTTCAAACACATCTCTACTAGACTGTACACAACTCAAAGGTAAAACTGAGTTTGTTTACAGTCTTTTTCTATACAATTATGAAAGGAGGCAACATACATGAAAACATATCGGATTGCAGTCATACCAGGAGATGGGATAGGAAAAGAGGTAGTACCAGCTGCCATAGATGTACTCAATAAAGTGGCATTATTGGATGGTCGTTTTCAATTCGAATGGACAACCTTTCCATGGGGCTGTGATTATTATTTAGAGACGGGTAGTATGATGCCTGAAAATGGGATAGAGATTTTAAAGCAATATGACCAAATTTTTTTAGGAGCGGTGGGCATGCCGGAATTGGTGCCAGACCATATATCCTTATGGGGGCTACTTATAAAAATACGTCGAGAAATGCAGCAATCTATTAACGTACGACCTGCAAAGCTACTACAAGGTTTACCCTCACCTTTACGTCAACCTAATGGGTTTGATTTTATTGTTGTTAGAGAGAATTCTGAAGGGGAGTATGCGGAAAGTGGTGGGAGAATACATAGTGGGCAAGATGAAATTGCAATCCAAAATGCCATTTTTACTAGAAAGGGTACAGAACGTGCGATGCGGTATGCATTTGAGCTTGCTAAAGCCCGTCGACAACATGTGACAAGTGCCACAAAATCAAATGGTATCACCTACAGTATGCCATTTTGGGATGAAGTATTTTCGGAAATAGGGAAAGAGTATGAAGACGTAGGGAAAACATCCAATCATATTGATGCATTAGCGGACTTTTTAGTCATGAAGCCGGACAACTTTGATGTCATTGTTGCCTCCAATTTATTTGGGGATATTTTAACAGATCTAGGAGGTGCTATTATGGGGAGTATTGGAATAGCGCCTGCAGCCAACATAAATACAGAAGGCGTGTTTCCTTCTATGTTTGAGCCTGTTCATGGTTCTGCCCCAGATATAGCAGGGCGAGGGATTGCTAATCCAATAGGGTAAATATGGACGGGAAAAATGATGCTTGATTTTCTTGGCTACGAAGAAGCAGGAACACACATTTTGAACTCTATCGAATCAACATTAACGCAAGGTATAAAAACCCCTGATTTAGGTGGAACAGCAACATTACGAGAAGTAACTGATGCAGTATTACAATATTTAGAATCTGTTTATCAATGAAAACAGGGCAAGTATTGTTTGAATATTACAAAAGCCAACTAGTAATGAACTGCCCCGTAAAAGTTAGACACTAAAACTCCTGTATCTACAAGAATTTAAATCCATGGCACATTTTGAACAGGAACTCAAAGACTATATTCACTACTACAATCACAAACGAATGAAATTAAAAGACCTAAGCCCGGTGGAGTACCGAACTCAGGTCTTAGCAGTTGCTTAACTAAATATGTCTAACTTTTTTGGGTCAGATCAAATCCCTATGGCTTTTGTCTATAGTAGGTGGGAAGGACTTATTTAGAGCATTAACCCTTCCATGGACTGATTTATTAAGACTCTTGCGTTTGAAATAGCTCTACGGCTATATCTGGGCGATCTGTGATAATTCCTTTTGCGCCGTTATTAATTAATTTTTTCATTGTGTCTAAGTCATTGATTGTCCAATAATGAACAGGAATGTTAAGATTATTTAAAAACTGAATAAACTTTGGAGAATCTAAAGCGATAACCCCTGATTTAGGAGGAATTTGGAACACATCTACTTTTGGATGATATAAATGTCCGAATTGACTGGAGAAGGAAGCAAATGCTTTTCTCACATCTGATTCTCCTGCACCAAGCGCTACCTGATTTTGAGCATATAAGTTAAAGCGATCTATTTGCTCCCCGTAAAAGCTTGTTACAACGACACGATCCTCTGCGCCTAGTTCTTCAATTAAACGCCAAAGCTTAGAAGGCATTAGACTTCCTTCATAAGTTTCAGGGGCATCTTTAATATCAATATTGATCAACATATGTGGATACGCCTCAAGTAGCTCTCGTAATGTTACAACTTGTAATTTATCCTCACGGTATGGGAAGGCTCCATCCAAATCTTCAAAATGATAGCCGTGATTCAAGGCATTGATTTCTGCCAATGTCATATCAGCTATAAGGCCATAGCCGTCTGTTGTTCGTTCAACTGTATCATCGTGAAAAACAATAATTTCTTCGTCTTTTGTTAAACGTACGTCTATTTCAAATCCATCAACGCCTAACTGCGCTGCTTTGTCAAAGGCGATCATAGTATGTTCAGGTGCTAAATGAGCTCCGCCTCGGTGTGCAAGAATGATTGTGCGATCAAATTGTAATGCTTGTTTACCTTCACGTTGCTGTGGTTTAGAAATAGCTTTACTACCTGCCCAAGCTGCCGCACTTGCAGCTGCGATTGCAATTGCTATTTTAGTTTTCTTCCCCATATTCGTCCTCCTTAACAATTTTTTTACCTATTAAAGTAAATGGTGAATTCATTGTGTAATGACTAGCTCCCACATCCGTCCGAGAGCTTTATAAAACTAGTAATTAGTTAAGTGATTGATGATTCTTTCATGCTTCCTATGATGGAGGTATGAGGCATTATCATCCTTCAGCAAAATGTACATTGATTCCGTGGAAAAATAATCATGTAAGCTATTTAAAACAACTGATTCGAATTCCTACGATGTTTAACGTAGTATGCTTTTCCATTATAACGGAAAATCGAGTGTTCTGTCAGCTAAACTCTGTTGCTATCATTTTCTGGTCTATGGTATTCTTTTAGGTAAGAAATGAGGGAATCCAATATGAACGAACGACAAGGGCTAATCGTTTACGTCCATCAATTAAAACATGCGAAGTCTCTTCGGAAATATGGTCATGTTCTTTATATTTCTAGAAGACAAAAATACGTAGCGCTGTATTGTAATCGTGAGGATATTGAAATGTTGACAATAAAACTACAACGCCTTCCTTTTGTGAAAGACGTTGTTGAATCTTATCGTCCATTTGTCAAAACTGAATATGAAAATGCAAAGCCGGATAAAGCAAAGGAATATGACTATAAAGTAGGTCTATAATATTATGCTAATGTAGGCATATAGTTATTTAGTCTTAATATGCCGATTAAGTATTGATAAAATAGTTTTGATTCCGAAAATATAGATGAGTGCTTTATTTCTACAACAACTGCTTTTCGGTCTAGTTGTTCAATTTGTGCTTCAAACATTTTTTGTCGCTTAGTTGGTTCCCCATCATGATAAGGGATGCCTTCGCGACAAATATATATGGGCATGAATTTACTTTCGCCAACTGGTTTGAAGGCAACGGCTAAGGAGATTACCTTTTTATCTCCTTTTGTAGATGTTAGTAAAAAGGCCTGATGAAAGCGTTCCTGATTGGTTTTAATAATTTCAAGTAGCTCGTATACATCACCATAGCCTTCTCCTAATTCTATAAATTGTTGTGGCATAATAACTGCACATCCTTTCCAATACTCATAGTATCATGCTGCGGGAGGTCAAGCACATGAAATTTGCATTAAGCTTTTTTTCTATTTTAGTACTTATTATTTCAGGAACGTTATTTTTCCAGTATCATGCATACTCATCTGATTTAGAAACCGGCATAGGGGATTTTCATTACTCGCAGGAAATAGAGATTGTTTATCGTGAAAATAGCTTAGATATTCGTCAGCATTTTAAAAATTTACCCAATCAAAAGGTAAAAATTAAATGGCCAGAAAAGGCAACAAACCCTAGTTGCTTTATTGAGAATGAAAAAAGCTGTGATCGTTTATCAGATGAGGTCTCTTATTTTGCAAAAGGGGAAACAAAATCACAATCTGTGTCATACATAATCCCGATTGAGGGTGGCTTGAAAAATAAGATGCTCCTTCAAGATGTTTTTGCTACACTAATAAATGGTGAAGCGTCCTATTCAATTGTTCATATTTCTACAGATAGTAAAATTAATGGACAATGGATTACAGGTTTGCCATTAGTAGGTCAACAACAGCTATCACTCGTTAACTATACGATGTTTAGAGGCAACGGCACTGTTCATGACCTTTATTGGCAAGCAGGAAAACTCAAAGTACAAGAACAAACGCCTGTATTATCGATTTATGCACAACAGGCTATTCCGAATGATTTCCTAAAATCATTGGAGAATTTACAGTTTTTAAATGATGAACATATTGCAATTATTCAAGAGAAAAGTCCTGTCCCAGTACATGATGAAAGATTATTATTTTTACCAACACTTACAGCACAAGCTGTTGAACAGGAAGTCATTTTGTCCCAAATAAAATCGCAATATACATTTGTAGACTCTCCAGAATGGTTGCTTGAAGTTATGGGATCCTATTTAGTAAACGATCCAATTGGTGGAGACAAAGCAAAGAAAATTGTGAAGACATTAAATGATTACATGACAGATAGTCAACAGCAGGCTTGGCAGGATAAGTTGAAAAAACTTGGAGATGACCCTCTATCACCAAAAACAATGGATGAGTATTTATCACAAGTGTTAGATGCTAAAACATCTTACTTTACGTTAAATGCAGCCCAGAAAGACGGAACGTACCCATTATTATTTGAGGATTCTCGTGATGTGTATGTAAATGATGTATTGAAGGAAGACGTTCATGTTATTCTATATGAAGGACAAGCGTTATATACAGCAGATACGTTATTACCTTATCTTGGGTATACAGTTGGAGAAGGGAAGAACGGCTATTATGTAAATAGCGAGCATCGCACATTCCGATTCCCTAAAGAACCTGGTTTTTATGTATTTAATCAGCGAAGATATCCAACTATTTCAGAGCCAATTATTAAAATTGCTAATCAATATTATGTGGAAGAGGCTTGGTTACAGCGTTTATTCTTAGTTGAATTACAAAAGAAAGAGGAACGTATTCAAGTATTAACACAAGAGCAACAATAACTTTTGCAGCGGAGGGCTTTCCTTTCGCTGCAAAAATACTTTATATGGATGAAAGTACGGTGATAGCTTATATGAGAGTGGTAGCAGGAGAGCGTAAAGGAATGCCGCTAAAGGCGATAGCTGGGAATACGACGAGACCTACAACTGATAAGGTGAAGGAATCGATTTTTAATATGATTGGTCCTTTTTTTGATGGAGGTACTGCACTTGATTTGTTTGCAGGAAGCGGTGGTTTAGGTATTGAATCACTAAGTCGTGGGGCAGAGCGTGCTATTTTTATTGAAAAAGATGCAAAAGCCTTTCAGGTGCTGCAAGAAAATATTAAAAAATGCCGTTACGAAAAACATACTGAGCTGTTTCGCATTGATGCAAAGCGTGCTGTGAAAGCGCTATTAAAACGTGATATTACCTTTTCATTAGTTTTTTTAGATCCGCCTTATCATCAAAAGGAATATTATGACTTAGTGCAATTACTCGTTGATAATGAAAAAATTCAACAAAATGGTATTATTTTATGTGAACATGCAAAAGAAATAACATTACCTCAAAGTTTTGGTGAGTTTGTTTTAAAAAGACAAGAAACATATGGCGGAACAATTATTTCTGTTTATCGCTGTACAGAGGAAGAGGGAGAATAAGTTGTCAGAGAAAATTGCTGTAGTTCCTGGAAGTTTTGACCCTGTGACATTTGGCCATTTAGATATTATTAAACGTGCAGCCGATGTGTTCGATATCGTCTATGTAGCCGTATTAAACAATTCAGCAAAAAATCCGCTGTTTTCTGTAGAGGAACGTATGGCTTTAATGGCTGAAGTAACGAAAGCGATACCTAATGTTCGGATAGAAAGTTCTTCAGGTCTTCTTATAGACTATGCTAAAGAAAAAAAAGCTAAGGCCATTGTACGTGGCTTACGAGCAGTTTCAGATTTTGAATATGAAATGCAAATTACTTCTATGAACCGTTTCCTAGATGAAACAATCGAAACATTCTTCATTATGACGAAGAATCAATACTCATTCCTAAGTTCCAGTATTGTAAAAGAGGTTGCGAAATATGGAAGTGATGTCAATGAGTTAGTTCCAGATTGTGTTGTACAAGCTTTAAAAGAAAAATATGGTTTTATCCAATAGTGGTTGAAGAGGATGTCGGTACTATACGCTGAACATCCTCTTTTTTATCGATGAAAACTAATTATTTCAGAAAAAATAGAGCATAAATAGTTGGTACAATGATTATGCTAAGGAGGCGAAATTTTAGATAAGGTCTCACAGAAAGTTTGGCGGATTTAGCAATCACAAAAATTTGTAAATGAATACTTATACTTTGCATCGTTAACAAAATGACGACTAGTAAAGAGGTATACGGGAAATCAGGGAAGGCCGTGACGGTCATTTTAAGACCATTTGTCACTTCTAGGATGGCGGCTAAGGACAGTTCAATCGTATAAGGTAGCTTCGGTATTAATTGATCTAAGCCCTGTTGCACGATAGTCTGAATGGTTGTGAAAAAGATAATGGTTGTACCCACTAATAAAATGGTTGGGGCAGTTTCTTTAATACTTTCTGAAAAGGGAGCTGTGTACAGTGTAGTGTTGTGTACAGTGATGGTTGGTGAATCCGTTTTGCGGTATAAAAAGTAACCAGTTACTAAGCAACAAATATTAAACATATGTAGTAAACATAAAAACAACCATCCAAACGTATTACTGTGTAGTAAATCAAGGCTTACAAACCCTAACACGAATAATGGACTTGGTGCATGACAAACGGCTAGTAGAAAATTTGCTTCCTTAGGATGTAATTGTCCACTGTTTTTTAAATAAACAATAGTGGTCGCTCCAGTAGGATAGCCTCCAAGTGCGCTAATAATGTAGGCTTGTACGTATAAAGAAGCTCTTTTTGTTTTGGTACGCATAGGGGCTGTTAAACGCAGGAGCCATTGTGTTAACACCAAATACGGTAGTAAATACGGAAATAGCGCCTCCATGAAAAGAGATAAGCCTAAATCAGTACCACTATGAGCGGTTTGTGGGAATAACAAGAGTAAGAGAATTAGAATTATGCAGAGCGCTATTTGAATTGTAGCAAACATATGATCATCTCGTTTCAACTTTTTGTCATTCACATAGGCAAATGCTAAAATTAATATATGTGTGAAAGGCAAAAACATGAACGTATGGTTTTGCAAGCGTCCTAGGAGGTGTATTCAAGTGAAGAGAAAAATTGGCATTTATGCGGTGTTAATAGTCGTGATTTGTTCTATGATGTTATACCGACTAGACGCGTATATTATGAAACCTGGTAGTGCCTATGATGTCAGTAAATTTGTTACGGTCGATAGCAAGGAGGCAGATAGTTTAGGATCTATGAGTTTGATGACGGTCGCCATGCAGCAAGCCACACCATTTTCATATTTATGGGCTAAAACTCAAAAGTATCAAAAGCTCATGGATATTGAACAAGTCCGAAATCCATTAGAGGATGATGAGGAATATAATGTTCGACAGTTAAAATTAATGTCGGATTCCCAATTTAATGCTAAATATGTAGCTTTCCAAAGAGCTGGATTAGAGACAAAAGTTCATTTTAATGGTGTCTTTATCTTAAATGTATTGGATGGTGGCGCTTCAGATGGCATCTTAAAAGCTGGGGATGAAATAATTGAAGTAGATGGACAAAAAATAACTAATCAGCAAATGCTTGTTGAGCTTTTACAGCCTAAACAGCTCGGGGATCAAGTATCGATTCAATTTATACGTAATGAAGAACAGCAGAAGGCAACAATTACATTGAAAGAAATACCAAATGCACAGGAGCATAGAGCCGGTTTAGGGATTTCTTATACAGAAAGCAAATCGATAGAAACCGATCCACAGGTGACAATGAAGACAGAGGATATTGGTGGTCCTTCTGCAGGATTGATGTTTACACTTGAAATATTAGATCAACTTCTGGATGAGGATTTAACGAAAGGTTATGCCATCGCAGGTACAGGAGAAATGCTAGTTGATGGATCTGTTGGCCGAATTGGCGGAATTGACTATAAGATTATAGCAGCTGATCGTGATGATATGGAAATCTTTTTTGCCCCTGATGATGAAATTTCTCCAGAAATGAAGGCGAAGTATCCAGAGTTAGAATCCAATTATACGACTGCTGTAAAAACAGCGAAGGAAATTGGGACAAAGATGAAAATTGTACCTGTGAAAAACGTGGACGATGCCATCAATTATTTAAAGCAGCTACAACCAAAATAAAAAACAATAAAGGGATGCTAGAACCCATCTAGCATCCCTTTTATGACTTTAATAACGGATTGGTGGTGTTTGATAATCTTTTGGAAGACTTAGCGCTGTAACGCCTTGCTCTATACTTAAATTGTATAGCTCTGCTGCATGAATATCGATGGCCAGCATAGCATCTTTTGCAGCTGCAACACGGCTTATTAAAGGTAATTCGATATCTTTTTTACGCTTTCCTATATAAGCTTGGCCAGTTTCGCTCATGCCTAGTAAACGGATAAATGATGGGGCTTCAAAGCTGTGTAGCTGTTCCTTTGTAAATCCTGTATAAATATGTGTAATCATACGTTGAAGGCGGGTCCAGGTATAACGTTTCGATTTTATTTTTTCCATAAAGCTATTAAAGGATGAGCTGCTTTTGGCTGCTTTCATAATAGCATTCTCAATCCCCTCAGTTACTTCTGCATAACGAGTGAGCTCAGAAGTCGTGTGTCTCATAATCGTGAACTGTAAAAGTGGCCAAAATGCTTCCCAGCTAGCAAATTTTTTATAGTGTCTATGCCAGTCTGCCAAATAATTAAAAGATGCCTCCGGAACAACCTTTTGAACACTCTGTAAAGAACTTGTAGTTGCTAGGGCTTTACGTATTCCCGTAGCGCTTGCGATGGATGCGTCCTCTTTAAGTGCATCATGATAGCCTGCTGCAATACGAGGGATGGTAAGTGGCTGGATGTTACTGTTCAGCGTTCTCGCCGCCTCTAGATAATGAAAGCCAAGAATATTATTGGGTTGTGCAAGATCGATGTATGGAGCAGGGAACTTCTGAGTAAGCTGTTCATAGGCGTAATATAGGCTTTTAGGATAGCTAGCGCCTGTTTTAAGGCTGTCTTTAATAAGTGCGTCATACTCTGTACGATTATTGTCGATCAACTCAAACGTGTTCAAGAATGGTTGGATAGAGCCATCTTCACTACCAAAAGCAAACGAGTCGCAGCCAACAGCAGTTAATAATGAAATCGCACCCTTGGCGAAATCAGTAGCAGGGGCTGTACTATAGACATAAGGTAGCTCAATGACAATGTCTACACCACCTGCGAGTGCCATTTTTGTACGTGTCCATTTATCTACCATAGCTGGTTCACCACGTTGTAAAAATGTTCCACTCATAACAGCGATGACAATATCTGCTTTCGCTACTTTTTTAGCCTGTGTTAAATGATAGGCATGTCCGTTGTGAAAAGGATTATATTCAACAACAATTCCAACTGCTTTCATGCTTTCCCTCCTGATCATTTATGTTTTATGGTAAGCTGTTTAGAGCAAATATACTTCTTATAGTATATAATTATAGGTAGGTTTTAAAGAGGTGACAAGAAATTATCTTGACATCTATTTTTACACATTATATAATCAACATTGTTGTCTCGAGGTGATTAAACGAATGAAATGGTCAATTCATCAATTATCTAAATACCGCCAAAACGGGATGCCAATCGATGCCTTTGTCCAACTGGACGAAGTGATGGAGCGAAACCAGGATATTCGAGCAATTTCGCCCGTTCATGTAAAAGGGCTATGTACTTTTGGTGCATCGCAAATGACATGTCAGTTAACTGTGACAGCGACGTTAACGCTACCATGTGCTCGCACGTGGGAGGATGTTGAGTTTCCTATCGATGTTGAGACAGTTGAAATTTTCAGCTGGATTGACGAAGATCAACGAGGAGACGATGACGGAGACATTCACTATATTGACGGTGAAGTCATCGACATGAAACCAGTTCTTGAGGAGCTAGTGCTGCTCGAGGTACCTATGCAAGTGTTCAAGGAAAATACCGAAGGACAAGTGCAAGGCGGTAAAAGCTGGTCTTATGCAACAGATGAAGACGTAGAGCTACACAAAAAAGCTGACGAACAAAAAGTGGATCCAAGACTAGCTGCTTTAGCTAAGTATTTTGATCAAACAGACGAATAGACGATCTGTAAGGAGGTGCCATCAATGGCTGTACCATTTAGAAGAACTTCTAAAACTGCAAAAAGAAAGCGTCGTACGCATTTCAAATTATCTGTACCTGGTATGGTAACTTGCCCTAACTGTGGTGAGGCTAAATTATCACACCGTGTTTGCAAAGCTTGCGGACAATACAAAGGTAAAGAAGTAGTAAGCAAATAATACAGTGTTTGCTCACTTAAAAGGCTAGTAGAGAGACCATGGCTCTTTACTAGCCTTTTTTTGATGGCTTAAAAACAGAATATTGCGTTGATTGCGAAATTTAATATAATAGTGAAATAATTGTATGATACAATTTATTCATGGAGACAAAGGGGGTAATAATGTGAGTTATACAATCGACAATCATGATGGTGTTATGACTTTTACGATTAATCGAGAAGAGAAGCGTAATGCTGTCAATGATGAGGTTATGAATGGTCTTCAGGAAGTCATTACGTATATTCGAAAACATGAGGATGTGCGTTTTTTAGTAGTGACAGGTGCTGGAGATAAATCATTTTGCTCTGGAGGGGATTTATCTGAGTTTCATTCGCTGGAGACGGAGGATGAGGCATTTGGTATGTTAAGTAAGATGGGGAAAATATTATATGACCTTGCAACACTCCCGGTACCCACTATAGCGCTTATAAATGGTACCGCAGTTGGTGGAGGTTGTGAGATTGCCACAGCTTGTGATTTTCGTTTAGTGGCAAACCATGCGAAATGTGGTTTTATTCAAGGAACCTTAGCCATTACGAGTGGTTGGGGTGGTGGTACATATCTTTTTGAACGAGGTTTACGTCATGACCGTGCATTAAAAATGCTTGTGGATGCGAAGCCGTATCCTGCGCAGTTGCTATATGAAATTGGATGGGCAATGCGAGTTTTTGAAGGCTCAAAGGATGAGGCGTTAAATGATTTTATTGAACATATGCGAAAAATTCATCCTTCTGTTCATAAAGCTTATAAGGAAATCGAGCTTCGTAAATGGCGAGAACGAAATATGTATGAGCGGGTGATGGAGGAAGTTCGTACGTGTGCAAAATTGTGGGAAAGTGAAGCGCATCATCTGGCTGTTAATAATTTCTTAACAAAGAAGAATAATAAGTGATGTATAAAGGCAGTGATGAAAGAAAAACATAATCACTGTCTTTTTTCATGCAATGATTCTATTTTGCTCGCTACTGCATATAGTAGTAAAAAATGCGAGGGTGATAGATTATGGAATTGAAAAAAAGAAAAGATCAATGGACAAAGGAAGACGATGAAAGACTAGCAGAAATTGTCTTGCATAATGTGCAAAATGGCAAAACGCAGTTGGAGGCTTTTGAAATGGCAGCTATGGAACTGGGCCGTACAAAGCAGGCGTGTGGCTTCCGTTGGAATAAAACATTACGTGGTCAATATAGTCAGTCATTATTAGCTGTACGAAATCAACCCCAACAATCTATGCGAAGTCACTTGAAATTGGCATTGACAAGTTTTGACGAATTAACAGATGCTTATCAAACCCTTGAAATGAGACATCGTGAGTTGCAAAATGAACATGAGAAATTAGTGAAGTGGCTGCAGCAAGGTTATTCGTTAATGAAAGATTAAACTTCAGTAACTATGAAGAGCATACAATATTTATCTTTCCTAGTGATAAAACCCTTTCTGTATATCGTCAATAAACAGCCAATCTTGTATAATAGAAGAACCTACTTAGGGGTGCCTTAGAATTTATTCTGAGGCACCTTATTCTTATAGCTTCATAATGTGGAGAGGAAAGGGTGTAAAATGAAATGATGAAGGTAGCAGTTATTGGTGCTGGAGCGGTTGGTCAATTAACAGCAAGCTTTTTAGCAGAGTCGGGAATGTCAGTATCGTTAGTGACAAGAAAACAGAAGCAGGTAGAAGAGCTAACTACCAATCAATTAACGCGAATGAATATTGATGGAACTAAAACTGTACAAAAAATTGCTTCTACAACAAATTTAACTGCATTACCACCTCAAGATTTAATTGTGATTGCTGTTAAATATGTTCATTTACAAAATCTCTATGACCAATTAGCGTCACTATCAAATGAAATACCTTTGCTCTTTATGCAAAATGGCTTGGCTCATTTTGAGGAGGCACGAAGTTTACCTCAAAAAAATATCGCGTTTTGCTCCGTTTCTTTTGGTGCACAATTGCGGAATCAAACAACTGTTCAACATAGAGGGATTGGTCCTTGTAAAATAGCTATCGAACGAGGGAAACAACCTGTTTTTCTAAAGTTATTACAATTACAAAATCCATTGTTTCCTGTTGAAATGGCCGATAATGCAGAGAAGATGCTATTTGAAAAAGCAATATTTAATAGCTTAATCAATCCATTAACTTATGTATTACAAATAAAGAACGGGGAACTAGTGACTAATACACGAGTGTATGCCCTTTTGAAGAATATTTATCAGGAGTTAACGATTGCGTTCGAAGATATTGAGCGCACTATATCTTTTGGAGATGTGGTAGACTTATGTAGGCAAACAGCCGAAAATACATCTTCCATGCTTGCAGATCGTATGCAGGGAAGAAAAAGTGAGATTGAAACAATTGTTGGTGCCATTTTGGATAAGGCTTTAACAAATGGTCATCATTTGCCTACTTTGCGTACTTTATATCTCCAAGTACTTGCGATAGAGGAGAGCGGTGAACAAAGTTGAAAGACCTTTTACATATTATTGTTAGTATCGTTATTTTTTGCCCAATTGTTCTTTTTATTATAGTCTATCTAATTAGCCGGAAAGTTAAAATACGTGGTACCCATGCATTTGGTGCGGCGTCTGATGTGACAACCTTCTGCTTGTTCTTTTCAGTCCCCTTAGGCATTGGAGTACTGTGGCAAGTAAATGTAGGGGGACTTTTAGTCATCCTTGCAATAATGATGGCTATGATTTTTACATATATTGAATGGCGGACCAAAAAAGAAATAGAAGTGAAGCCGTTATTAAAGAAAATTTGGCGTTTTTTATTTTTATTACTGAGCACCGCGTATGTTGTGATCTGTATAATCGGTGTCATTCAGTCCCTTGTAGACTATTTACAGGTTGCCTAAGCATTTTCTTTTCATGTTGGAGCTATAAGGGTTAAAATAATAGCATTATAAAGTAGATATAAAAAATCATTCTTTATGGATGGGAAACTGATTAAATGTCATAAAGCCTAGTGCTAAAAGAATAGTTCAGTAATATTGCACAGTGCTATGTTCATGGTGGGGGAAATGCAATATGGGCTAAAAACATTTACAGCCTCAAGTGCATAATATGTGAGGAATCAATTTCTCGTTATAAGTAAAATAATGATTGAGTGAGTAGAGGAGCTTATATTAAATGAAACTGGAGTCTATCCAAGTACCTATAAAAAATAATGTGCTAGCCGATTACTGGTCGCCAAATACTGCCATTCATCAGTTTTTTGAATACGATTTTAATGATCAGGCTTTTGAGGAAAGAGCGAAGCATTTAGCACAACATGCCAGAGATCAAAAAGAGCTGACAGCCATCATCCGTCAATTTATGGAGCCACTAGGGTTATCACAAAAAGCGAATGAACATTTACAACAACTAGAACAAGGAGCTATGGTCATAATCGGTGGCCAACAAGCAGGTATCTTAACTGGCCCTCTTTACTCCGTTCATAAAGCGATTTCAGTCATTGTGTTAGCAAAAGAACAAAGTGCGAAGCTTCAAAAATCTGTCGTACCTGTTTTTTGGATAGCTGGAGAAGATCATGATTTGGAAGAAATTAATCATACTTATACGGTGCATGGAGAGTTATTAAAAAAACGAGCATACAGTGAGCGCTCTAGACGTAAAACAATGGCATCGGCAACAATGCTCAATAAAGAGTCGATGACACAATTTATCAATACCATTATTAGAGACATTGGGGAAACCGAGTATACAGAGGCCCTTATTAAACAATTAGTAGATGTGCTAAACGAAAGTGAGACATTTACTGATTTCTTTGCGCGGTTAATGAACCAATTATTTAAAGATGAAGGGTTACTGTTCATTGATGCAGCGGATTATAATTTCCGTCAATATGAAAGTGACAATTTTGCACACATCATTCAGCATAGCGAAGAAATTGCTAGAGTTGTAACAGAAAAGGAAGAGCTGTTAGAGCAAACGGGCTACGGTAAACCTATTTTAGCGACAAGAGATGCAGCTAATCTATTCTATGTAGAGGACGGAGAACGTCATCTTTTGGAAAGAAAAAATGATCTATTTATTAATTTAGCGGCAAACCTTAAGTTTACTCGTGAAGAGCTACTAGAGATTGCCAAGAAATATCCAGAGCGCTTGAGTAATAACGTGGTGTCCCGTCCATTAATGCAGGAAATGACGTTCCCTGTACTGGCATTCGTCGGTGGCCCTGGTGAATTAGCTTATTGGGCAACATTAAAAAGTGCATTTTCTGTACTAGACCTACAAATGCCTATTTTTGCCCCGCGCCTTCATATGACGATTGTGACGCGTCATGTAGAGCAATTATTGTGTGAACATCAATTGACTGTTACGGATGTTTGGAATGGCAAAGCTTTAGAAATGAAAGAGCGTTTTATTGATGATGTGCAGGATAGTGAGGCTAAACGCCAAATTCAGGCTATGGAGCAGTTGTTAGCAGAAAAGTACAGTGAGCTTGCATCGTATTTAGAGGAACAGCATTTAACTTTAGATAAAATCCTTGTGAAAAATCAAGAAAATCATGCAAAACAATTTGACTACCTGCAGCAAAAAATTGAGCAAACTGTACTCGACAAGCATGAAACTACTATCCGCAAATTTACGACGCTACAAAATGAGTTGTATCCAAACGAAGGTTTCCAGGAAAGAACTTATAATCCATATCAATATTTTAATGAGTTTGGACCTATGTTGATTGCTGAAATGTTAAAGCAAAACTATAGTATTGGCAAACACCACTATTTACTTTATTTATAAACCTATCTGCCAGGTTCTTTATACCCAGATGATTTTTTGATACAATATTGATTTGATGAATTTTGTCTATAAAAATAGTATTTAGAGAGCTATCCTCCTAAGGATAGCTCTTTCTTTGTGTCATTTAGCATATATCAAAAATTTCCATCAAGGTCTAATTGCACATTAAGAGATAAAATGTCAAGTTTTTTTTAAAAAAAGTGGAGGAAAGTGGGGGGATGTGGTACATTATTTAATAAAGTGGGGTGAGTAGTATGTTCATGGGAGAATATCAACACTCCGTTGATGCGAAAGGGCGATTAATCGTGCCGGCAAAATTTCGTGAAGCTTTAGGCGAAGCGTTTGTTGTCACAAGAGGTCTCGATAACTGTCTATTTGGCTATCCTATGAATGAATGGCGAAAACTCGAAGAAAAGTTAAAAGATTTACCGATGACCAAAAAGGATACACGTGCATTTGCAAGGTTTTTCTTTTCTGGCGCAACAGAGGTAGAAATAGACAAGCAGGGGCGAATTAATATTCCAGCTACTCTTATGCAACATGCACATCTTGTAAAGGAATGTGTAGTGTTGGGGGTTTCAAATCGAATTGAGATTTGGGCTAAAGATGCATGGGAAGCTTACTTCAGCGAGTCCGAACAATCTTTTAATGAAATTGCAGAAAATATGATTGGCTTTGATTTTTAACTTTTGATAAGCATGTCCATTCAAAGATGACATGAGGTTAAGGCCTGAAAGGAGCGAGTGGTATGTTCGATCATACAACCGTGTTATTAAAAGAAACTGTTGATGGGTTGAACATCGATCCTGATGGTGTATATGTGGACTGTACGTTAGGTGGTGCAGGCCATAGTGAATATTTAGTTCAACAATTATCTGATAAAGGCCGTTTAATTTGTTTCGATCAAGATATGACGGCTATCGAAAATGCGAAAATTCGATTAGCGCCTTATATTGAGCGCGTCACGTTTATACATTCGAATTTCCGGTATTTAAAAGAAGAATTATTAGCTCATGGTTTTGAACAAGTGGATGGTATTTTATATGACTTAGGCGTATCTTCACCTCAGTTAGATACACCTGAACGAGGCTTTAGCTATCACCATGATGCACCACTTGATATGCGCATGGATCAAACGGCAACACTTACAGCTTTTGAAGTTGTCAATCAATGGGCATATGAAGATTTAGTACGTATTTTTTTCCGTTATGGAGAAGAAAAGTTTTCAAAGCAAGTTGCTCGTAAAATTGAAGAGGCGCGTAAGTCAGCACCAATTGAAACAACTGGACAACTTGTAGAGCTTATTAAAGAGGGTATTCCAGCAGCGGCACGCCGAAAAGGTGGGCATCCAGCAAAGCGCATTTTCCAAGCAATAAGAATTGCTGTCAATGACGAGTTAGGCGCGGCAGAGGATTCATTAGTCGATGCGATTGATATGATAAACGTAGGTGGACGCATTAGTGTCATTACGTTCCATTCATTGGAGGACCGCCTATGCAAGACAATCTTTAAGGAAGCGTCATCATTACCGGAATTACCACCAAATTTACCAGTAATTCCAGATGACATGAAGCCAACTTTAAAGCTTATTTCACGAAAGCCAATTCTTCCATCAGATGAAGAATTAGAAGTGAATAATCGGGCTCGTTCAGCAAAGCTTAGAGTGGTGGAGAAAATTAACGACAAAGGGCGTGAGTAAATGGCAGCCGTACGTGTAAGGCAACAGCACCAACATCAACAAGTGCAACAACCGATAACACCACCTAGTCCACAACCCACTATCATACGTCGTAAAAAAACGAACCAGAAGTTTGAGAAAACAATGCTAATTGTTTTAGTTAGCATTATTGCTGTATTAGGAGTCCTAGTATTAAATAAACAAGCAGCTATTCAAACGACAAGCATGGACATTCAAAAGATCGAATCAGAAGCAGATGAGATTGCAAAACAGAATGTTGACTTAACGGTTCGTGTAAGTGAACTTTCTACATACGATAACATATGGAAAAAAGCGAAAGAACTCGGTTTAACTCAAAATGAGAAAAATGTAAAGGTAGTGCCGGGAGAATGAAAAAAAAGAGATTTCGATTCCAATGGGGAGCCTTTCTATTAATGATTTTTTATGGAGGGCTCTTTTTTCTATTATTCACAAGAATGGTGAACATTCAGGCGACAGGGCAAGTAGAAGGACAGGAGCTTGCAGCAAGAGCAGCTGCTAAGTATGGTAAGGAAAGTGTTATCACAGCAAACCGAGGAAAAATTTATGACCAAAACGGTCAAGTGATTGCAGAAGATACGTTAAGCTATCGTCTAGTTGCAGTCGTGAGTGAAGCTGCTACAACAGATCCAAAAAAACCTAGGCATGTTGTAGATGCTGAAAAAACGGCTCAAGTTTTAGCGAAGTATATTCCGGCAATGCAAGGAAAAGAAGATGAAGTTCTGAAAAAACTAAATAACCGTTATAGAAGCGATGGTGAACCATTATATCAAGTGGAATTTGGGAGTTCTGGACGCGGTATTAGTCACGAGGTTATGAGTAAAATAAAGGAAGAAAAATTACCAGGAATTCTATTTGTTAGTGATTTAAAACGTTATTATCCAAATGGTGTCTTTGCCTCCCATTTAATTGGCTATGCACTGAAAAAGGATAATGCGGATGGAACTGTTACTACAAAAGGCGAAATGGGCCTAGAATATACGTATGACAAAGAACTGACAGGTGTTAACGGTAAAATGAAATACGAAACAGATGCTTTCAGTTATTTATTACCGAACAGCGAGAAGATGGTGACACCTGCTAAAGATGGGGACGACATTTATTTAACGCTCGATAAAACCATCCAAAGCTTTTTAGAAGAAGCAATGACAAAGGTTGAACAGGAATATAATCCTGAGTCCATGACGGCTGTTGTAGCAGATCCGAAGACTGGGAAAATATTAGCGATGTCCCAGCGTCCTACATTTAACCCAGAAACACGTGATAGTCAAAATATGAAATGGCTGAACGAGGTAATTGAAGAAACAATTGAGCCTGGTTCAACGATGAAAACATTCACACTTGCTTCGGCTATTGATACAAATACATGGGCTCCGAATGCAGAATACCAATCAGGCTCTTATACAGTACATGACCGAACAATTCGAGATCATAATCAGGTTGGATGGGGACAAATTAGCTATTTACAGGGATTCCAACGCTCTTCGAATACGGCCATGGCACATTTATTAAAATTGATTGGCGATGATGTCTTTGTGGAATATTTAGACCGCTTTGGTTTTGGCCACAAAACCGGAATTGATTTACCGAATGAAGCGGCAGGTACAATATTATCAAAATATCCAATTCAACGAGTAACGACAACATATGGGCAAGGGTCAACCGTAACACCTATCCAAATGATCCAAGCCATGACTGCTATTGCGAATGATGGCAAGATGATGCAGCCTTATGTGATTGACCGTATTGTTGATTCATCAACAGGGAAGGTTATTCAAAACCATGAACCTGTTGAAAAAGGACAACCAATCAAAGCAGATACAGCTAAACAAGTACGAGAAATCCTTGCCTCTACACTGACATCAGAATTTGGTACTGCGAAGGATTTTATTCTAGAGGATTATGAGGTTGCAGGGAAGACAGGGACAGCACAAATTCCGAGAGCAGATGGTACGTATGCTTGGGGTGCTAACCAATTCCTATATTCATTTTTAGGAATGGCTCCTGTCGATGATCCTCAGCTCATCATGTATGTCTCAGTGAAAAAACCTAAGTTAAATAATGAGCTTGGATCAGTCCCAGTATCTAAAGTGTTTAATCCTGTTATGTTAAATAGCTTAAAGCACCTTAATATTAATCCAGGTGATGTACAGTATGTGGATAAGGTAGATATTAAGGATTATACAGGTCAAAGTGCTGAGGCGATTGAGGTAGAACTAGGGAATGATGGATTACAGCCTGTTATTGTTGGAAGCGGGGGTAAAATCATAGATCAATATCCGAAAGATACAAAACAACTAGTTAAAGGTAGTTATGTATTTTTGAAGACGGATGGCGATATCATATTGCCAGACTTTACGAATTGGTCATTGAGAAATTTACTTGTTTTCAAATCTATGACAGGGGTAGAGATGGAGATTTTCGGTGAAGGCTTTGTAGCGAGTCAAAGTGTGTCTCCAGGGACTACTATAACGGATAATTCACCGATTGTTGTTAAGCTCAAAACACCTGCTGAAAGCTTTGTACAAGATGTAGAGGCAGCTTCTGAGGGTGAAATTGAACAAGTAGAAGATGAATAATACTGAATAGAAGTCCACTTTATTTCATACGTTGTAAAAAACAAGGTGTGATGTCGAATGAAGTGGATTTCTATCCATTCTAAAAAGCGTTTACGTATTTTATATGTGTTGTTTATGTGTGCGGCAGTGGCGATAGTGATTAGGCTTTTCTTTTTGCAAGTGTTGGATCAAAAGGAACTGACAACGAAGGCAGAAGAGAACTGGGACCGAGAAATCCCATTTGCTAATGAACGAGGGCATATTACTGATCGAGATGGTGAGAGTATTGTAACCAATAAGCTAGCACCAACATTATATTTTATGCCTTCCCAGAGTAAAGATATTGAAGGGGCAGCTGAAAAAATTGCGCAAGTTCTAGAAGTGGACAAAGAGAAACTTTTAGAGAAGATGAAGAAAAAAGCCTATTTAGTAAAGCTAGCGCCTGAGGGGAAAAATATCCCCTATGAAAAAGCAGTGGAATTACAAGGCTTACAAATTGAAGGATTATATAGTGGTGTCGACTACTCAAGAGACTATCCATATGGGACACTTTTATCTCGATTTTTAGGTTTTACAGGGTATGATGCACAAGGCTTAGCTGGTATCGAATATGAATATGATAAGTTTTTGCAGGCTAATTCATCTGCAATTCGCCTATTTACCGATGCAAAGGGCAATAATTTACCGAATGTCGCGAGTGCTTGGAAGGCTGGCGAGGATGGGGCAACTATTGAGCTAACGATCGATGTCGATGTCCAACAGGTCGTTGAACGTGAATTGTCACAGGCTATGGAGCGCTATGAAGCGGACCAAGCATTGGCTATTGCTATGAATCCAAATAATGGAGAAATCTTAGCGTTAGCCTCCTATCCAACCTTTAATCCGGCTGAATATCAATTAGTCGAGCCTGCGATTTATAATCGAAATTTACCAGTGTGGATGACATATGAGCCTGGTTCTACTTTTAAAATTATTACCCTTAGCGCTGCATTGGAAGAAAATTTAGTGGATTTAGAGCATGATACTTTTTATGATCCAGGGTATACGATGGTTGCTGGAGCAAGACTTCGTTGTTGGAAGCGTGAAGGGCATGGACATGAAACCTTTTTAGAAGTTGTGGAGAATTCCTGTAACCCAGGCTTTATTGAATTAGGGCAGCGGTTAGGTAATGAGCGACTATTGCAATATATTAAAGATTTTGGCTTTGGTCAAAAGACTGGTTCCAATATTGCTGGTGAAGCTTCAGGAATATTATTTTCTAAGGAAGCCTTCGGACCTGTTGAACAGGCAACAACCTCATTTGGGCAAGGGGTAGCGGTAACTCCAATTCAGCAAGTTCAAGCGGTAGCAGCAGCAATAAATGGAGGCAAGCTTTATACGCCTTATGTTGTGAAAAAAGTATTTAATCCTAATACAGGCGAAGTCATACAGGAAACTAAACCTGTTGTCAAAAATCAGGTAATTCGTGAGGAGACTTCTGCAAAGGTTCGGGGCGCATTGGAGTCTGTTGTAGCGAATGGTTCAGGTCGACAAGCCTTCCGGGATGGTTTGCGAATTGGCGGTAAAACAGGAACAGCACAAAAGGTTGAAAACGGCCGTTACAAAAGTGGAGAATATATCGTATCATTTATTGGCTTTGCGCCAGCCGACAATCCGCAAATTGTCGTCTATGTAGCAGTCGACAACCCTAAAAAGACGACGCAGTTTGGTGGCGTTGTAGCAGCACCTATTGTTGGGCAAATTATTGAGGATGTTGCACCGTTTATAGGTATTGAAAAATCGAAGGAACAGCTCGAAAAGGATTATCGTTATGGGGATCCAATTACTGTGAAGGTACCGAATTTTATCGGGCAAACAAAGGATGATATTGCCAAGCAGTTTTATCCATTCCGTATAGAATGGCATGGAGAAGGGACTAAAATTGGTAACCAGTTACCTGAAGTGGATAGTGTTATCAAACAAGATGGTACCATTCATTTATATTTGGAGAACTGAAATAACTTTACCTTTAAAAAATGGGAAAGAACCACTATTATTATGAAGGGTAGTAATAAATAAATGAAAGTTTATGCTTTTTTCCTAACGAAGAAAGTGAAACAAGATTTAAAGGAGATTTTTCAATGAAACTCGCAACAACACTTACCATTTTAGCTCTTGCTTTTATAGTAACAGTTATCCTGGCACCAATTAGTATTCCACTTCTTCGACGCCTAAAGTTTGGGCAAAGTATTCGTGAAGAGGGACCAAAATCACATATGAAAAAAGCTGGTACACCAACAATGGGCGGTATAATTTTCTTAATTTCTATCGTCCTAACAACTGTTGGTGTAGGAAGCTTTTTAGATTTATTAACGACACAGACCGTAGTACTTTTACTAGTATTAGCAGGATTTGGCTTAATAGGTTTACTGGATGATGGTTTGAAGGTTGTATTTAAAAGGAATTTAGGGTTAACCTCTCTTCAAAAATTAATTGGTCAAATTGTTATCGCCATCCTTGCATATTTTCTACTGCATGTTGGATCGTTTGATACAACACTTGCTATTCCATTTACAAATTGGACAGTTGATCTTGGTGTCTTCTATGTTGCCTTTTTAATTTTTTGGTTAGTAGGTTTCTCCAATGCGGTGAATTTAACAGATGGTTTAGATGGACTAGTGGCAGGAACTGCATCGATTGCTTTTGCGGCATTTGGTGTTATTGCACTTTTCCAAAGCCAAGCTGATATTGCTTTATTTGCCTTTGCTGTTACAGGAGCATTATTAGGGTTTTTATTATTTAATGCGAATCCAGCAAAAGTATTTATGGGTGATACGGGTTCATTAGCATTAGGTGGGGCGTTAGCCATGGTATCGGTATTAGTAAAAGAAGAGTTTTTACTATTACTAGTTGGCTTGGTATTTGTCATCGAAACATTATCCGTTATTTTACAGGTAGGAAGCTTTAAACTGCGTAAAAAGCGTATTTTTAAGATGAGTCCAATCCATCACCATTTTGAATTATCAGGTTGGTCAGAGTGGAAAGTAGTGCTTGTCTTCTGGTCAACTGCCCTAGCAGTAGCATTGATTGCAGTCTTATCGGAGGCGTTTTAATGAAAAACTATACAGATTTACAACATAAAAAAGTACTTGTGTTAGGCCTAGCAAAAAGTGGTGTGGCAGCTGCAGAAATTTTACATGAGCTCGGCGCCTTTGTCACAGTCAATGATTCCAAACCATTTGATGAAAGCCCTGATGCTCAGGGACTATTACAAAGGGGGATTACCGTGATTTGTGGCCGCCATCCTGAGGATTTACTGGATGAAGGTTTTGAATTAGTCGTTAAAAACCCAGGCATTCCTTATAGTAATCGCATTGTAGCGGATGCTCTACATCGCGATATTCCTGTGTGGACGGAGATTGAACTTGCTTATTTAATAAGTGATGCACCATTTATAGGTATTACAGGCTCGAATGGTAAAACAACGACGACTACTTTAATCTTCGATATGTTGAACAACGGAAGTAAAAATCCTTTGATTGCAGGAAATATTGGTACAGTTGCTTGTGGCGTCGCTAAAGAAGCTAATGAAGATGACATTATTGTAACGGAGCTGTCATCGTTCCAATTGATGGGGACTAAAACATTTAAGCCTAAAATTTCTATTCTAACAAACCTTTATGATGCCCATCTTGACTATCATGGAACATTTGATAATTATGCTGAAGCGAAGTTTGCTGTGACGCGTAATCAAGATGAAAGTGATTACTTTATTTATAATGCTGATCAACCAATTGTAGTTGGATATGCAGCGCAATCAAATGCACAAAAAATTCCATTCAGTTCAAATGGACGTACTGTCAACGGAATCAGTGCAGATGAGACAACGATATATTGGCAAGGGGAACCTTATATGGACCGGGCGAATATCGCGCTGCCTGGTAAGCATAATTTAGAGAACATCCTAGCAGCAGTGGCAGCCTGTATTTTAGTTGGCTGTGACAAAGGGAAGATGGAAGAGGTTTTAGCAACATTTGGCGGAGTGAGACACCGTACTCAATTCGTACGCGAATGGAATGGTCGGAAGATTTATAATGACTCCAAAGCTACAAACTGTTTAGCAACAAAAAGTGCTTTAGACGCATTCCAAGCGCCGGTTATTTTGCTAGCAGGTGGTTTAGATCGAGGACACTCTTTTGAGGAGCTTCGATCAAGTATGAATCATGTGAAAGGCGTCGTCGCATTCGGAGAAACTGGACTACGTTTTGTTGAATTTGCAAAATCATGTGGTGTCCAACAAACAGTTATCGCTCAAAATGTGGAGGACGCTGTACACTATGCAGCACCGATGTCAGCAGAGGGAGATATTATTTTATTATCTCCAGCATGTGCAAGCTGGGATCAATATGACAGCTTTGAAATACGCGGAGATGTTTTTATTGATGCTGTAATGAAGCTGTAATGAGCCTGTAACTATTTTAGAATATACTTGACTTGGAAGGATGGCATTACTGAGAGGGAAAGAAAGTTACTTATTGCTCGTCACAACTTTGATGCTATCAGTAATCGGCATTATTTTCGTCTATTCTGCGGGGACTTATTGGAGTGCCATTCATTATAGTGGAAAAATGCCGTTTTATATGAAGCAAAGCGTATACTTTGTGGTAGCCATAATTGTATTTTTAATCACAATTCGATTAAATATTTTGAGAGAGCAGTCCTTTTGGAAAATGGCCTATATATTTTCGTTAATTTTACTTGTTCTAGTGTTAATACCTGGTATTGGGCTAGTTCGAAATGGTTCGCAAAGCTGGATAGGGGTTGGTCCATTGACAATCCAGCCAGCGGAGCTAACGAAAATAACTGTCATTGTTTACCTGAGTCATATTTTAGCGCAGCATAAAACAGGGACGCCCGTTGTTAATTGGCGCCATGCTTTAATCCTATTAATCCCTGTTGCTTTGATTATGTTGCAGCCTGACTTCGGTTCAGTATTTATTCTTGTTGTGGCTGTATTTTTATTGTTTTTTGTCGCTGGGTACCCGTTAAAGCTATATGCCATGATTATGTTGGTTGGTATAGCGGGACTAGTAGGGTTAATTGCAACTGCACCATATCGACTAAAGCGAATAGAAGCATTCCTCGATCCATGGGCTGATCCCTTGGTAAGTGGGTTCCAAGCAGTGCAATCACTAATGGCGATTGGTCCTGCCGGAATTTTTGGTCATGGTTTTGGACAAAGTCGGCAAAAGTTTCTATATTTGCCTGAGCCACAAAATGACTTTATTTACGCTATTATTTTGGAAGAAGTCGGCTTGATTGGTGGTCTCTTTATTTTAGCACTATTCGTACTGACAATTTATGCGGGCTATCGATTTGCTGTACAGGCTAAAAATCGAACATCCTATTATGCGATTATAGGGCTAGTCACAATGCTGATGGTGCAAGCGTTTCTTAATATAGCTGTAGTAATAGGTTTAGTACCTGTAACCGGTGTTACATTGCCTTTTATTAGCTATGGAGGAACATCTTTAGTCACAATGTGGTTAATAATAGGTATTATTTATCAATTGGCGAAATAAATATAAAGGAGGAGTACTTTTTGGAGAAAGTAATTGATATAGAAGATCGTATACCTACGCTAAAAAAGCGACGAAAAAAGCGTACAAATCGTAAATTTATCGTGCTAATATTACTTTTCTTTATTGTGTTAGCGGTACTCCTTTATTTTCAATCTCCTTACAGTAACATCAATAAAATAACAGTCAATGGTGCGAAGCTGGTAGATAATGAACATTATGTGGAGACAAGTACCCTTGCGCTAGGTAAATCAATGTGGGGGTTCAAAATAGAAGACGTGGAGAATCTTCTGTTAAAGGATAAATGGGTAAAAGAAGCACATGTTAAACGTAGCTGGCTTCGAGGCGTAACGATAGATGTGAAGGAATGGAAAAAAGTTGCGTATTTGGCTGGGGACGGCACCTATTATCCGTTGCTTGAAAATGGTGAACGTTTTGAGCAAAAAGGGAATGATACTCCAATTGATGCCCCTGTTTTTATTGGAATTACTGGTGAAAAAACAATTAAAAAACTAGTTGCACAGTTAGCACAATTAAAACCAGAAGTATTAGCTTTAATTTCTCAGGTTAACACGAATAGTAATGATACAAATCCGAACGCGGTAAAGCTTTATATGAATGATGGCTATGAGGTACGAGCTATTATTCAGACGCTTGCAGATAAGTTAAATTATTACCCCTCCATTGTTGCACAAATTGCAAATTTAGAAAAAGGTGTAATTGATTTAGAGGTCGGTTCCTATTATCGTCCTTTTAACGAGGAGTACAACAAAATAAGCATCGACATGGAAGCTAATGAAGATGGGGAAATGGTTGACCAGGAAGTGACAGAAGATGAACAACAAGAAGAATAGCAAAGGGAGTTTTTTTTCTAGAAAACAATTTGAACTATTGATTGTTTGTGTGACAACAGGGTTTATCATCGGCTATTCATATAATCAGGCAAAAGATAACCGCGAAGCAGGTACAATTAATTCAGAGCTTTATGAGCAAGAAGATTCTTATCGTGAGGAATTGATCACTCAGCAAGAACGCAATAAAGAGCTAACGGAAGAGTTAAATAGCCTACAGGAACAAATTCGGAAGTATGAGAAATCATTTGCTTCTGATGAGAAAGACTATAAGAAGCTTGTTGAACAAGCGGAGGATTTACGGCTCTTACTTGGTGAGTTGAAGAGTGATGGAAAAGGAATACGGATTACTCTCCAAGATGGTGATTATGATCCAAAATCTTTGAATCCGAATGATTATATCGTTCATGAAAGCCATGTTTTTAAATTGTTGAATGAATTGAAAATTTCGGGTGCTCAAGCAATTGCTATTAATGGGCAACGTGTCTTGGCCAATTCCTATATCAGATGTAATGGTCCAGTAATAACTATTGATGGTACACAGCATCCCGCTCCTTTTGTAATAGAAGCTGTAGGAGATTCCGATACTTTAATGGCTTCTTTAAATTTAAATGGCGGTGTCGTTGATCAATTATTAAATGACAATATTGTGGTGTCTTTAGAAGAACATCAGAAACTTACAATGCCAAGAGTAAAAGTAGAAAGTTAAGGACAAGTCCTAGTTCATGTTTAAAGTCTAATTTCAGCCTCTAGGGAAGTTTTACATTGACTACTGAGGGGCATACGATACGTCTAGGAGGGGCTATTTTGCGAAGAAATATGTACACCCGAATAACGATCGTGCTATTTATTATCGGTTTGATGATAGCGGTACAATACAATACCATACAAAAACCAGCAGAGCGAGATACACGAGATATTTGGGCAATAAGAGAGGAATTAGCACAAGAAAAGCAAAGGCATTCCGCATTACTGGCAGAAATTCGCTCACTTCATGAAGTAGTGGATCGCTATGAGCAATCTGAAAAAGTAAATCAGCAAGCAGCTTTACATGAAACATTAAATCGTTTAAAGCAACAGGCTGGACTAACAGAAGTGATAGGGCCTGGTGTCATACTTCGGATTGAACCAGCACCTGAATTAATAGAGATGGGCTATGAAATTAAAGAAATATCGCCCGATTTATTAACTCAATTATTAAATACGCTGTTTAAAAACGATGCAACCAGTGTTTCAATAGATGGCAATCGTGTTGTTCAAACAACGGCCATTCGGGACATTAATGGGAAGACAACGGTGAATAGTGTACCATTGTTGTCACCTAAATTTGATATATATGTTGGGACAAGCGACTATAAAGCAGCTCAAAAAATGTATAATTCGCTTCAAGCCTCGACGTTTATAGATTCATTTTATTTAGATAATTATAATTTAGTAATTGAAGAGCCAATAGATCAATTACAAATTCCAGCATTTGATCAGCCATTGACAAATGATTACTTAGCAGAGGTAAAAAAAGGAGATTAATTTATGTGGCTACCATTTTTAGGTTTGATATTTGGACTTGCCCTTGGCTTGTTAACAAATATACAAATCCCCTCTATGTATGAAAATTATCTGTCAATAGCAGTTTTAGCAGCTTTAGATACATTATTTGGTGGTATCCGTGCTCAATTACAGCAAGTGTACGACGATAAAGTTTTTGTATCAGGATTCTTTTTTAATATAGTTCTCGCAGCAGGGTTAGCGTTTATAGGTGTGAATTTAGGGATAGATTTGTATTTAGCAGCTATTTTCGCTTTCGGAGTACGTTTATTCCAAAATATTGCAATAATTAGGCGTATATTACTAACTCGCTTGGATGAGAAACGTCACAAGAAAGAAAAAACTTCCATAGATTAAGAGAAAAATTGACCAAAATACTCGATTTGCTTAGACATTATGCCAAATTTACAATAGAATGAAAATAAGAGCATTTTTCAAGGAGGTGCAGCGAATTGAATCAGCAAGATTTATACATTTCACTTGATATTGGATCCTCCTCTATCAAGGTATTAATAGGTGAAATGAGTGACGGACAATTACATGTAATTGGCGTCGGAAATGTAAAATCGAATGGGGTTCGAAAAGGAGCAATTGTTGACATCGATGCAACAGTTCAATCTATTCGAAAAGCAGTAGAACAAGCCGAACGAATGACAGGGTATCAAATTCAAGAAGTCGTTCTAGGCGTTCCTGCTAACCAAACGATGTTACAGCTAGTTAAAGGTGTTGTCGCTGTAAATAGTGAAAACAGAGAAATTACAGATGATGATTTAGACAGAGTGGTAGAATCTGCACAAGTCATGTCAATACCTCCTGAACGTGAATTAGTTAACATCATTCCAAGACAGTTTATTGTGGACAACCTTGATGAAATTAAAGATCCTCGTGGTATGATTGGCATCCGTCTAGAAATGGATGCAACAATGATAACGACATCCAAAACGCTTTTACACAATGTTCTTCGCTGTGTTGAGCGTGCAGGTTTAAGTATACGAGAAATATATTTGCAACCATTAGCATCAGGCTACTTTGCATTAACTGAAGATGAAAAAAACCAAGGAACTGCCTTTGTAGACATAGGAGGCGGCTCTACTACAATCGCGGTATTTGAAGAGGGATTGTTAACGCATACAGGCGTCCTACCAGTTGGTGGTGATCATATAACGAAAGATATTTCCATCGTTTTAAAGACACCAACAGAACAAGCTGAAAATATCAAACACCAATTTGGACATGCCTTTTATGATGATGCATCTGACGATGAAATCTTTGAAGTACCAATTGTAGGAACAGATTCTACTGATCAATATAGCCAACGCTATATCTCAGAAATTATTGGCGCTCGCCTAGAAGAATTACTAGAATTAGTGATTGACGAGTTAGCACGTCTAGGTGTTAGAGATTTACCTGGTGGCGTTGTTTTAACTGGTGGTGTTGCTAAACTTGAAGGTATCGCCCAGTTAGCACGTCAAATTCTACAAACGCGTGTAAGAATTTATACACCCGATTATATTGGCGTTAGAGAGCCTTCATTTGCAACAGCGGTTGGACTTATTCGTTACGCCTATTTAGAAGATGATTTTTACGGTAAAAGTACGAATACGCAACCTGTTGAATATGCAGCTGTAGGAGCTCAAGCAGCTATGCCTAAAAAGCAAGAGTATTCTGCACCTTCAGAACCAAAAGAAAGCGTAATCGGGAGAGCAAAAAAATTATTTGATAAGTTTTTTGATTAACTAGAATGCGTAATGATTGATACAGAGTCGAGTTACCGTGGGAGGAAAAAGAGATGTTAGAATTTGATACAAATGTAGATGAACTTGCAGTAATAAAGGTCATAGGTGTTGGTGGCGGCGGTAACAACGCTGTCAATCGAATGATAGAACATGGTGTACAAGGTGTTGACTTTATCGCAGTTAACACAGATTCACAAGCATTGAATTTATCAAAGGCAGAGGTTAGGCTTCAAATTGGTGCTAAACTGACGCGTGGATTAGGGGCAGGTGCTAATCCAGAAGTAGGAAAAAAAGCGGCTGAAGAGAGCCGTGAGCAATTAGAAGAGGTTCTACGTGGCGCAGACATGGTATTCGTCACTGCCGGTATGGGTGGAGGCACTGGTACTGGTGCAGCGCCAGTAATTGCACAAATTGCTCGTGAGTTAGGAGCACTAACAGTAGGTGTTGTGACACGTCCATTTACGTTTGAAGGACGTAAACGTCAAACACAGGCTATCGGCGGAATTGGTGGTATGAAAGAAGCCGTGGATACGCTAATTGTTATCCCGAACGACAAGTTATTACAAATTGTCGATAAATCAACACCAATGCTAGAAGCTTTCAGAGAAGCAGATAACGTACTTCGTCAAGGTGTCCAAGGTATTTCTGATTTAATCGCAACACCTGGTCTTATTAACTTAGACTTTGCAGACGTGAAAACAATTATGTCAAACAAAGGCTCAGCATTAATGGGTATCGGTATTGCTACTGGTGAAAACCGTGCTTCAGAAGCAGCAAAGAAAGCCATTTCGAGTCCTTTACTAGAATCGTCTATCGATGGTGCTAAAGGCGTTCTTATGAATATTACAGGTGGCTCTAATCTTAGCTTATTTGAAGTACAAGAAGCAGCAGATATCGTAGCTTCTGCATCTGATGAAGAAGTAAATATGATTTTCGGTTCTGTCATTAATGAAAACCTAAAAGATGAAATCATTGTGACAGTTATCGCAACAGGTTTTACGGAAGAAGCTTTACAACAACAACGTCATACAGTAAAACCATCACTCAATATAAATAGACAGTCTGCTCCACAACAACAAGCACCAATTCGTGAACAACGACAAGAAATGCATGTTCAACAAGAGCAGCCACGTCAAAATCAGCAACAGTATGCACAGGATGACATGCTTGAAGTCCCAGCATTTTTACGTAATCGCAAAAATCGTGGTTAATTGAAATCAAACAACTTCTAAAAAGCTCGTATTTTACATATGTAAAATACGAGCTTTTTAAATTTGTTGTCGAGATGTTCATTTGTGTAAGGAAACCATGTATTTTGTCAAAACATTTTAAGGAAATGATGCGATTGTTTGACAATATTTGTGGGAGTAACATGCTAACTTTGTAAGTAGGAGGCGGCTGTTATGTATGGAGAATGGCTGGTGCTCATTAATACGCTTTTTAATCTAGCGATACTCACGTTTACAGCAAGAGTAACAGGGGTTCTAGTCAAGAATTCAAGATTATTAATGAGTTCGTTTTGTAGTAGTTTAGTAGCTGTAATTGGCGGTCAAATGCTGTGGACAACGGTTCTTAGTTTTATATTACTTATAGGTATAGCTTTTCGCTTTAGGATTCGGAGCTTCCAGAAGCAAGGACCGATCGTTTTAACAGCAACGATCGTTATCGGCGGATTGTTAACAGCACTACAACCTTTTTTAAAAAATCTTTCTGCCACCCATTTTATAATGATTTGTTTTGTACTCGCAGTTTTAAATCTCGTTGCATTCTATAAGCAATGGGGATTTGTGAAGCTAGAGCGTTTAAGTGGACAATTTGTATTTGACACAACTTTAAAAATTTTTGGTGCAATAATACCACTTTCAGCATTTGTGGATACAGGTAACCAAGCAATTGAGCCGCTTTCAGGTAAGCCCGTTCATTTCGTCTCATATACAGCTTTAAGTCCACATTTACCTGCGGATTTCCGCAAATCATTAATAGAATGGCAAGAAACAGATCCGTACAATGTATCTATGTTTTCAGAAGACTATCAGCGTTATATACGATTTATTCATATCAATACTGTACAGCAACAAACTGTTGTATTAGGTTTTCGCTTTGATGAATGGCTTATAAAGGGGGAGCCTTCGCAGGTGAAATCGAATGAATATATCGTTTTAACAAAAAAGGCTAAAAATTTTCCACATAGCACAGCAGCAATTTTACATTTTTCAGCGCTTTCAAATAACTCATAGAGGGGGAGAACTATTGCTTCTTAGGCTACTTGCTAGCTTGAAAAAATTTTGGAGTAAGTTTCGTAGTCGTGAAACGTACTATATAGGGGGAAATGATTCATTGCCAGTGCCACTAAGTCGAGAAGAAGAAGTTACAGTCATTGCATCCTTTATGAAAGGTGATTTACGTGCTAGAGACACACTAATTGAACGTAATTTACGTCTTGTTGTTTATATTGCTAGACGTTTTGACAATACGGGGACGCCAATCGAAGATTTAATCAGCATTGGTTCTATCGGGTTAATAAAGGCGATTGAAACGTTCAATACAGATAAAAATATTAAGCTTGCAACTTACGCATCACGATGCATTGAAAATGAAATTTTAATGCACTTACGAAAAACTAGTCGTATGAAGGGTGAAGTGTCATTAGACGAACCATTAAACTCTGATGCAGATGGAAATGAATTATTACTATCAGATATTTTAGGTACAGAAGAGCACATTATTCTTGATAATGTAGAGAAAAAAATTGAACGTCAGCATATGTTCCATGCCATTAATTTATTAGGTGCACGTGAACGATATATTATGGAATGCCGTTTTGGTCTCAATGGGAAAGTGGAAATGACGCAAAAAGAAGTGGCAGATCATTTAGGGATATCACAATCATATATTTCCCGCTTAGAAAAGAAAATTATTCAGGATTTACGTGAAAATTTAAATCAGCCAATTTCTTAGAAAGGGAAAATTAACCTACCTAAAATTGGTCATAGCTTTTGTGCATATTCTTGTTTCTCTCGGACAAACTGATGTCACGGTTTAGTCAGAGAATAACATCCGGAGGAATCGAATATGCGAACAAAAGTAGATCTTTGCGGCTTAGATACATCGACTTTGCCAATTTTAAAGCACGAGGAAATGAAGGAACTCTTCATTCGTTTACAAGCTGGTGAAACTGAAATCAGAGAAGAGCTTGTCATGTGCAATTTAAGGTTAGTGCTAAGTATTGTTGGTAGATTTGCCTATAGAGGTGAACAGGCAGATGATTTATTTCAAGTAGGCTGTATTGGCCTCATGAAAGCCATTGATCATTTTGATTTAAAACATAATGTGAGATTTTCAACATATGCTGTCCCAATGATCATTGGTGAAATTCGTCGCCATCTGCGTGATCATCATGCATTACGAGTATCTCGTTCTTTAAGAGATATTGCGTATAAGGCAATGCAAGCAAAAGAACAGTGGATAACCGAAAATTTGCGCGAACCAACGATTGAAGAAATTGCTGACATGATCGAGATGAAAAAAGAAGATGTTTTATTTGCTTTAGATGCAATTCAAGACCCAATGTCATTACAAGAGCCCATATATTCAGATGGAGGGGACGCTGTCTATATGATGGACCAATTACGTGATGATGATGTATCAGAAGATCAATGGGTTGCCTATGTGTCGGTAAAGGAAAGCTTGCAAAAACTAGATGAACGTCAGCAAATGATCGTGGCAAAACGTTTTTATTATGGTGAAACACAAACTGAAATTGCTAAGGAATTAGGCATTTCACAAGCACAAATTTCACGTCTTGAAAAAAATGCAATTGAAACAATGCAAAAAGATTACAAATAAAAAAATGCGCATCGAATTATTCGGTGCGCATTTTATCTTCATTCAATGAACGATTGATACATAAATATAAAGAGACAGCAAAGTTTGATGATAGAGAAAAATAATTTAGATGAAAGAGTAATGGATAGAGGAGGTTTTTCATTGCGGTTCTCATTATTACAACAAAAAGAAGTAATTGAAGCAGGAAATGGGCGATTTATAGGATTTGTGGTAGATGCAGAGGTATCGAAAGAAACGGGCTATGTAACAGCATTTTTAATTGCCGAGCCCCGAAAATATCTTGGTTTTTTTAAAGGAGAAGAATCTGTAAGAAAAGTGTATATGAAAGATGTGCTTGTCGTTGGCAAGGATGTCATTTTGGTAAAGGCACTTTCCTAAAAGGCTGACATAGGTCAGGCTATTCATTGATAAATCAAGCATTGCTTGTTACAATAAGAGAAACTAATGTTGTAAAGTTGGGAAAAACAGTGACAAAAATTTTAGCAAATTTAAACAAACTAAATGATTTAATAGCAGCAGCAGAAACAAGAGTCAATCGTGAAGCCAATAATGTTCAAATAATAGCTGTGACGAAAGAGGTTTCTGTAGAAAGAACCCAAGAAGCAATCGAAGCTGGATTGACTCATTTAGGAGAAAACCGACCTGAAGGTTTAAATCGTAAACTATCTGCGATTCAAGCCCATGTCAATTGGCATTATATCGGGTCCCTACAAACACGTAAAGTAAAACAAGTGATTAACAGCATTGATTATTTACATTCATTAGATCGTTTGAGTTTGGCAGAAGAAATTGAAAAAAGAGCAGTAAAGCCTGTAAAATGTTTTATACAAGTAAATGTTTCAGGGGAAGAATCAAAACATGGTTTAAGCATGGAAGCAGTTTTACCTTTTGTAGAATCATTGAAAGGTTTTACAAAAGTCGAAGTTGTCGGTTTAATGACAATGGCACCAAACACAGAAGACGAAACACTTATTCGTTCTGTATTTAAGCAATTAAAACAATGTCAACAGCAAATAGCCGAGCAAGGATTCGCACACGCACCTTGTACCGAGTTATCAATGGGCATGTCTAATGACTTTGAAATTGCGGTAGAGGAAGGGGCTACTTTTGTTCGAGTCGGAACGGCTCTTGTTGGAAATGAAAGAGGGGAACAGGATGAGCATGAAAAATAAAATTAAAAACTTCTTTTACCTTGAAGAAGAATTAGAAGAAGAAATCACGCAAGCTCCTATTCAGCAGCAACAACCCGTACAACAACAACAACAGCAACCGATTCATTCAGTAAAGCCTAAAAAAACAATTAAAGAACGTAAGGCATCGATCCATGAAATTGTGCCGCAAAGTACAGCTACTCCGAATAATATTGTCAGCTTACAAGCTGCAATGAGTTCCAAAGGAGCAAAAGTTGTCTTAATAGAGCCTAGAGTCTATGCAGAAGCACAAGATATCGCGGAACATTTAAAAAATAAACGTGCAGCTATCGTTAATTTACAACGTATTGAGCGAGAGCAAGGTAAACGCATTATTGATTTTTTAAGTGGCACAGTTTATGCCCTTGCAGGGGATATACAACGTATTGGGAAAGATATTTTCCTTTGCACTCCAGACAGCGTAGAAGTGACTGGTGAAATTACGAACTTTATTTTAGACGATAATTAATAGCGAGGATTGTAGTTTATATGACTTTTTTTATAATACTTGGTTATGTATCATTAGCATTTAGGATTTATTCATTTATGCTAATTGCATATATCTTAATGTCTTGGGTGCCTGCCGCTCAAAATTCAGCCATTGGACGAATGCTTGAAAAAGTGTGTGAGCCTTATTTGGGGATATTCCGAAAGTTTATCCCACCGCTTGGTATGATTGATATTTCACCAATTGTGGCAATCTTTATGCTGAATTTTATTGAAAGAGGACTTGTGATAGTCATTCAGAAATTATTTCTTATGTTCGTATAAATATAAAATCCTCACGTTTTAGTGGGGGTTTTTTATTTATATTGAAAATAGAAGAAAAGCAGACGTCGCGAATTTTAAAGTGGCTATTCGAGTGAACTCGAAAAAATTTTAATGCCATGATGTCAAAGTACCAATGATTGGGAATACTATGTTTATCCAATCCATGAGGCAAATAGGAACGATGAAAGAGGAGACAACGAGATGGAGCACTTGATTCAGCATTTTCGGAAAGATGAGCAACCTTTTATTGAACAGGTAATAAGCTGGCAGCGGGAGGTAGAGGATCGCTATGCACCTAAGCTGACTGATTTTCTTGATCCAAGACAGCGCTTTATAGTGACATCTATTATTGGACAGGATGACTCAATGAATACATTATGTGCGGGGTTATTTAATGAGGCGGAGAGACAACGTATGCTCATTTATCCAGCCTACTATGAGCCTACAGATAAAGACTTTCAACTGACAGCTTTTACACTTCAGTATCCCGTTAAATTTGTACAATTACGCCATCCTGATGTTTTAGGAGCCTTGTTATCATTAGGGTTAAATCGTAGTAAATTTGGTGATATTCGCGTGAGTGAGCATCAAATCCAATTTGTCGTTGCACGAGAAGTGGCAGAATATGTACGTTTACATTTAACAGGCATTGGTAAAGTAAAGGTACATGTTGAATCCCTTAAAGAACAGGCGCCGCTCCTTATCAATGAAGATGAATGGCTGGAGGAATCTCACACGGTTACCTCCATGCGATTAGATGTTATTATGGCAACCGTTTTGAAAGTGTCTCGTCAAAAAGCACAAGCTTTAATTACTGGTAAAAAAGTGCGTGTCAATTGGACAGAGCGTGATGCCGTTGCTTTTGAATTACAAGAAGGGGATATTTTATCGATAAGAGGGAGCGGTCGTTTGAAAATAATTATGACAGAAGGCCGTACAAAAAAAGATAAAATCCGTCTACAAGTCGGTCGATTGGCTCAAAAAAGCTAAAAGAAAAGTAAATTTCATTATTTTATACTGCTAAGTTGTCGGAAGAATTGTATAATAGGAATTACGAATGTACACGAAAAGGAGAGAAGGATAGTATGCCATTATCACCTATTGATATACATAATAAGGAGTTTACAAAAGCTTTCAGAGGATATGCTGAAGATGAAGTAAATGAATTTTTAGATCAAATCATTAAAGACTATGAAATTTTGCTGCGTGAAAAAAAAGAGGTTGATAAGCAACTAGAAATGGCCTTAGAGCAAGCGAGGCATTTTAGCTCTTTAGAAGAAACATTACAAAAGTCTATTGTGGTTGCACAAGAAGCTGCAGATGAAGTACGTAGAAATTCTCAAAAAGAGGCAAAGCTTATTGTCAAAGAAGCAGAGAAAAATGCTGATCGAATCGTTAATGATGCTTTAACGAAAGCACGTAAGGTTACAATTGAAATTGATGAACTTAAAAAACAATCTAAGGTGTTCCGTAATCGTTTCAAAATGCTTGTTGAAGCCCAGCTTGATTTATTAAATGCTGACGATTGGGAGCATTTGCTTCAGTATGATATCGATTTAACAGAAATTCAAGCTTCTGTAGATGAAGCGCAAGAAGCAGAAGATATGTAACTCTCCTTTTCATGGAGAGGATCAAATTTAAATGAAACTTGACGCGATTGTTTGAATTTCATATACTTTGTTATAGCAATTATTTTGTACAGACATATGCATAGAAGCAGAGACGAAGACAGTATTTGTTAGGCGTGGTGAAGCGATTTGGGGATAGTGGAAGCCCAAACAAGCAACTAACAATGAACATCACTTCTGAGCTAAATAACTGAAAAAAGTAAGTTATTTCGTGATGCACGACGTTAATGTGCTTGAAAGAGGTAGTGCAACCTATTTGGATTGTGCTACAAGTAGGGTGGTACCGCGAGTAGAAGCTTCTCGTCCCTTAGTGGATGAGGGCTTTTTTTATTTGTCCGCGAATTGTTTCAGAAAAGTTAGCCCATAACTGTCGTATGAGAAGAGTGTCGATATGCTTGATGTAAAATAAAGGAGGATTTTTTTATGGTGGAATACAAAGATACTTTATTAATGCCAAAAACGGATTTCCCAATGCGTGGAAATTTACCAGCAAATGAACCAAAAATGCAAGATAAATGGAATGAGATGGATATTAACAAATTACAGATGGAGCGTACGGAAGGTCGCCCTGAATATGTACTTCATGATGGCCCTCCGTATGCAAATGGTGATATTCATATTGGACATGCATTGAATAAAGTATTAAAGGATATGATTACACGTCATCGTTCAATGACTGGTTACCATGTTAATTATATTCCTGGCTGGGATACGCATGGTCTACCTATCGAACAAGCATTGACAAATAAAGGTGTCAAACGTAAAGAAATGTCAGTAGCAGCTTTCCGTCAACTTTGTGAAGAATATGCATATGAGCAAATTGACAATCAACGAAATCAATTCCGTCGTTTAGGGATCCGTGGTAATTGGGAAAATCCTTATATTACATTGAAACCTGAGTTTGAAGCTCGTCAAATTGAAGTATTCGGAAAGATGGCGGAAAAAGGATATATTTATAAAGGTTTAAAACCAGTATATTGGTCACCGTCTTCTGAATCTGCTCTTGCTGAAGCAGAAATTGAATATAAAGATATTAAATCGCCTTCCATTTATGTAAGCTTTGCTATTAAAGATGCAAAAGGTGTTGTACCAGCAGATGCTAAATTTGTTATTTGGACAACAACTCCTTGGACATTACCAGCAAACTTAGGGATTTCTTTAAATCCTGAGTTCGTTTATGTTGTCGTTGCAGTAGCAAATAAAAAATTCATCATTGCAAAAGATTTATTAGAAACTGTGGCAACTGCTCTTGAATGGGAAGCATATGAAGTTGTTCAAGAAGTGAAGGGTGAAGCATTAGATCGTATTGTCGCTCAGCATCCTTTCTATGATCGTGATTCACTTGTAATGGTAGGGGAACATGTTACTGCTGACGCAGGTACTGGCTGTGTTCACACAGCTCCAGGACACGGGGAAGACGATTATCATATTAGTAAGCAATATGGCTTAGACATTCTTAGCCCACTTGATAACAGTGGCTGCTATACGGATGAAGCACCTGGGTTTGAGGGCGTCTTTTATAATGATGCCAATAAACTAGTGACAGAAAAGCTAAAAGAAGTAGATGCATTAGAAAGTCTTGGTTTCATTTCACACTCATATCCACATGATTGGCGTACAAAAAAACCAGTTATTTATCGTGCCACACCACAATGGTTTGCGTCTGTTGAAGCGTTCCGTGGAGAGCTATTAGAGGCTGTTAAAGCAACTGCATTTACACCAGCTTGGGGAGAAACACGTCTTTACAATATGATTCGTGACCGTGGAGATTGGGTAATTTCTCGTCAGCGTGCTTGGGGTGTACCAATTCCAATTTTCTACGCTGAAAATGGTGAACCAATTATTACACCTGAAACAATTAGCCATATCTCAGCACTATTCCGTGAACATGGCTCAAATATTTGGTTCCAAAAAACAGCAAAAGAGTTGTTACCAGAAGGCTTTACACATCCGGGTAGCCCGAACGGTGAATTTACAAAAGAAAATGATATTATGGACGTATGGTTCGACTCAGGTTCTTCACACCAAGGTGTACTTGTAGAACGTGGCATGAAATACCCTGCTGATCTATATTTAGAAGGCTCTGACCAACACCGTGGATGGTTTAACTCTTCACTTATTACATCAGTAGCTATTAATGGCTTAGCACCATATAAAGGACTTTTAACGCATGGTTTCGTTCTTGATGGTGAAGGTCGTAAAATGAGTAAATCATTAGGGAATGTCATCATTCCACAAAAGGTAATGGATCAATATGGAGCAGATATTCTTCGTCTATGGGTTGCTTCTGTAGACTATACTGCTGACGTGCGAATTTCTATGGATATGTTGAAGCAAGTATCAGAAGTATATCGTAAAATTCGTAACACTTTCCGTTTCCTACACGGCAATATTGCTGATTTCGATCCAACAAAAGATCGTGTAGCCTACGCAGAGCTTCGTGAAATGGATCAATATGTGTATATGCGTTTACAGGATGTCCTAAAAACTGTACGTGCTGCATATAATCGTTATGATTTTGCTGCTGTTTATCATGTTGTGAATAATTTTGTAGCAGTAGAGTTATCTTCATTCTATTTAGATATTGCAAAAGATGTAGTTTACATCGAAGGTTCTGACAACAAAGATCGACGAGCAATGCAAACAGTTATTTATGATACATTAATGACTTTAGTTAAAATTATGACACCAATCATCCCTCATACTACAGATGAAATGTGGTCATACTTACATGCTCAAGGTATTGTAGAGGAAGCTTCTGTTCAATTAACGGACTTCCCAATGGAAAATGTACAAGCTAATTTTGAAAATCTTCGTGCAAAATGGGAAAAAATCATTGATGTACGTGATGATATTTTAAAAGCATTGGAAGAAGCTCGTAATGCTAAAACGATTGGTAAGTCTCTTGAAGCAAAAGTAACAGTATATGCAAAAGAAGATATAGTATCATTATTGAACGATGCAAACATTGATTTTGCACAACTATCTATCGTTTCTGCTTTTGAGGTAGCTACAATTGAAGAAGCACCAGCAGATGCTTTGGTACTTGAACATGTATCCATTGTTGTTGAAAAGGCTACAGGTGAGAAGTGTGAACGTTGCTGGTCTATTACGGAAACAGTTGGTGCGAATGAGGCACATCCGACAGTTTGTGCGCGCTGTGCAGAAGTAGTAGAAAAATATTACGCGTAAGTGGAATCAGTGAATAATAAGAATCTGCTTTCTATGTAGCTTATAAGCAAGTCTCCTTTAAGGGGCTTGCTTTTTTCATGTGGTTTTTGCAGATTCTCGAAAAACTACATCCTATTTAAACAAAATTTCTTTCGTATTGCGGTAGTCTGTTGGCGATATTCCAACATATTTTTTAAAGGTTAGACTGTAATAATTCGGTGTATTGAACCCACAGGTAGAGGAGATTTTATCAACCGTATAATCAAACTTTCGTAAAAAGGGTAAAGTTTTGATAATACGTGTAAAGGCAACATAGTCAACAAAATTGCGACCCGTTTCTCTTTTAAATAGCCTGCTAAAATGTGTTGGGCTAAAGCTTATATATTTCGCAACTTCACTTATAGAAAGCTGTTCGTCAAAATGCTCCTCTATAAATTGAATGGCTTTTTGAAGCTGTGGGTGCTTCGTTAAATCTTCGTAATACCGTATATGAATGTTATCAATAGGCGGTTTTCTTCGAGCTTTTCGTGCCTGAGTATAGGATTCCTTCACTTGCATAGCATCCTGAAATACTCCCCCAACCCCCATGAAAAGGTGGATACAATGGTCCTTTTTTAGTGTCTCGATGACCTCTAATAAAGATGCTTTGCCCTCTGACCAATGCTTGAATGAGTTATAGTCTTTTGGAATTCGCAAAAGAAGAAGTAAATAGCGTTCAAAATGTAAAAAGGACAACGGCGCTTTATCGGCAAATTTCTGCTGAATAACAGTTGTGATAATGCTACACGCATCTTGTGGATGAGCTCTCTGTTCATTTACATCAATATAGCCTTGTATTAAGAACACCATATTAGGAATACAGTTAGTCGATAAAAAGGATGCAGATTGTATGATTTCCTGTTCATTATCGATCTCACCGCGTATCAGACGTTTTAAAAAAGCTTCTCGGAAAGGAGAAGTTTGATGTTGGGAAATTTGTTGTGTCAGTTCGAGCATGGTAAGTGTGCTACCCTTTTTCTCCTGATAGGAAGTGTGTAACTTTTTTACAATTCGTAAAAATTTTGATTTTTGTAATGGTTTGATGAGAAGTGCAGGTAAAACTAATTCAATTGCTATACCAGTCGAGTAGGTGAGGTGTTCTGTAACAATTGGGACAATTATACTATTAGGATAATTTCTTTTTAGTCGCTTAATCTTCACCCAATCAAATAACCGATTGACTTCATAGACAATAAGGGTGTCATCTTCTGGTTTTGGCTCTTTACACTCCATTAAAGCGTTTGGTAAAACTTCTTCTAACCAATCTCTCATTTGTTGCTTATCCAATGAGCTTTCCATAAACCATACCACCTTTAAAATGCTACCAACCCCCAAGAATAAAAATGATAGAAATATTTTAACTTAAAATAGCATTTTTTTGTACTAATACAGCAATATTTTATATCTATATTGAAGTTGAAATAGAATAAAATAATTGTAGTGAATAATAATTTGAAATTTCAGATAATTATTTACTGATACAAATAAAGGGGGAGTTGGCTATGGCAGAAGTAGGGAGTCATGATTATGAATACGTGGAGGCAGGCACCATTGATGTAAAGGATCTTCCACCTCTAGATGCGGAGACAAATAAAATTATGAAAGATGAATTTACAACGGGTTTAGGCTTATCGATATTTTATTTTATATTAATTTTTAGTATCCCTGTTATGAATTGGTTTGCACCAGCATTTGCCTTTAAGAAAATGTGGGGTGGCATGACGGTAACCTGGTTTGTGACAACTGTTGTCATGATGGCGATGGCATTTATTATCGCTTATGTGCATACTGCCATGTACGAAAAACGCCTGAAAAAATATGATTTAGCCAATAAGTAGTTGAAACAAGGGGGATGAGTTGAATGATGGGAGCTCTTTTAGAACCAAAGATGTTAATGACCATTGCATTAATGGGAACGATTGTATACATTACGTATTTAACAAAAAGAAATGCAACTGCATCGGATTTCTTTGTAGGAGGAAGAAGCTTTGGCTGGTTTACAAATGGTTCTGCAATCGGTGGGGATTATTTAAGTGCAGCCACATTCCTCGGTATTGCGGGTTTAACATTTCAACTAGGATATGACGGGGCTTATTATGCTTTTTGTTTCTCAATTGGTTTAACCTTATTAGCTATATTTGTAGCAGGCCCTTTGAGACGATTTGGTGCATTTACGGTAGCGGATTTTTTGGGCTATCGTTTTCATAGTAAACGAGCACGACTAGTAGCGGTTGCGGTAGTATTAGCAATTTCAGGCTTTTATGCAGCTCCGCAACTATTAGGTGCTGCTCAAATTTTAAGTATGTTTTTCGGCACTTCCTATGAATTTGGTATTATCTTTACATGTATTGTCATGATTTTTTATGTAGGTATTGGTGGTATGAAAGGAACAACCATTAACCAAGCTTTGGAGCTGTGGATTCGTCTTGGTGCATTTATTGTGATGCTAGTAGCAGCGGTATACAGTGGCTTGCATTACGATAAAATTCTTGCAGCTATTAATTCCTTTAGCGGTCCTATTACGGGCACATCCCCATATGCTTTAGATGGGAATGATGTTAATTTTGATGGTGCCGCATGGACAGGGACAGGCTTTTATTTCCCAACATTTTGGCAAACGATTAGCATGACGATTGGTTTAGCTTTAGGAACGATTGGACTTCCTCATATTTTATTGCGTTTTTATACGAATCCAAGTGCTAAAGCAGCTCGAAAATCCGCGCTGATGGCTATTGGGATTGCTAGTACATTCTTTTTATTAGCGGTTTATTTGGGTGTTGTTGGTCGTTCAATTTTCATCTCGGGAACAGCGAGTGAAGAGGTTATGCGTGATCTTGTACTGGGCGGAAACAACATGGTGATACCGACTACAGCGCTAGCTCTAGGTGGTAAATGGTTGCTTGGCTTAGTTATAGCGGGGGCATTTGCAGCTATATTCTCCAATCTTTCAGGGCTCTTTATTACAAGCTCTGGGGCACTTGCTCATGATTTGTATGCTAACATTATGAAAAAGGACATTACGCAAAAACAGCGCGTCATTGCTGGGAAATTTGCTATCGTCCTATTGGGTATTTTATATGGGGCCCTGGGGCTTCTTGTTAAGGATGCATCTATCGGTCATTTAGTGGCGCTCGCCTTTACAGTCGCAGCAAGTACATTTACGCCAATATTCATTTTAGGTATTTGGTGGAGAGGCATGACAGAAAAAGGAGCCATTGCGGGATTACTTATTGGACTTGCTGTGTCCATGTGGATGATTTTTTTACCAGGAACTTTACCGAGTTTCTTACAGTTTAAAATTCCAGGGATTGTGACGGTTCCTGTCGGTTTCTTATCAGTGATTATTGTGTCACTATTAGATCGAAAGGTACCTGCTGATGTCAATGATTTTATGAAGCGCGTCCATTCAAAAGAATCTGAAACAGTATAAAACAAGAAGTTTGGCTATTTCTATTGCTCAAAAAGTGATAGAGATAGCTTTTTTGTATTTTCAAGAGATTTGGAATCCGCCATATTTTGATGTGATATTAGTTATTGTCAATGGTGCTGATATGGTAGAATAGGTTAGATGTTGAGCGAACGGAGGAATGTTTGTGTATAAATATTATGGATTGGCTGCCTTTGTCGTCTTATTGGACCAATGGACAAAGTGGTTGATTGTGAAAAATATGGAGTATGGTGAACGTATTGCTGTATTAGACCCATGGTTTGGCATTTTGTCTCATCGTAACAGAGGTGCAGCATGGGGGATGCTAGAAGGGCAAATGTGGTTGTTTAGTATCGTAACAGTTGCCGTTATCTGTGCCATTGTCTATTTTTATCATAGAGAGGCAAAAGGGAAGCCAATTTTTCAAGTGGGCTTAATGCTCTTACTTGGTGGAGCAATAGGGAACTTTATTGATCGTATATTTAGAGGAGAAGTGGTCGATTTTGTAGATGTTTTAATTCCAATTATTAAGTATGATTTCCCAATTTTTAATGTGGCAGATGCTGCATTGACGATTGCTGTTGTTATACTTATGATTGGCTTAATTATGGAAGATAAAAAAGAGAAGAAACAGGTGAAACAATGACGCAAGTAACATATACAATCGAAGAACAACAGCAAGGAGAGCGCATTGATAAAGCACTTTCAAGCTTACAATCTGAATGGTCGCGCACGCAGATTGGGAACTGGGTTAGTGACGGAAATATCAAAGTAAATGGCGATGCTGTGAAACCAAAATATAAGGTAAAAGCGGGGGACGTTATTGCTATTGATGTACCAGAAGCTGAACCGCTTGATGTAATCGCAGAAAATCTAGCACTTGATATTGTTTATGAGGATGCTGATGTTCTTGTTGTGAACAAACCAAAGGGTATGGTCGTTCATCCAGCACCAGGGCATTTGACAGGCACGCTAGTAAATGGGTTAATGTATCAATGTAAAGATTTATCGGGGATCAATGGGATTATGCGTCCAGGTATAGTCCACCGTATTGATAAAGATACATCCGGCTTATTAATGGTTGCCAAAAACGATGTAGCTCATGAATCATTAGTGGATCAGCTAGTCAATAAAACTGTTACTCGTAAATATATTGCTCTTGTACATGGGCATATTGCACATGATAAAGGGACTATTGATGCGCCAATCGGTCGTGATCAGAAGGACCGTCAGAAGCAGGCTATTGTTGATAATGGTAAACATGCAGTAACTCATTTCCATGTGGTAGAGCGCTTTGGTGATTATACGCTTGTAGAGTGTCGTCTAGAAACAGGACGAACACATCAAATTCGTGTGCATATGAATTATATCGGCTTCCCGCTTGTTGGAGATCCAAAGTATGGACCGAAAAAGACAATTGATTTTGGTGGACAAGTTCTTCATGCAGCAACGCTAGGCTTCAATCATCCTTCTTCAGGTGAATACTTAGAGTTTGAAACACCACTTCCTGCTGATTATGAGCAATTATTAAATGAATTACGAAATAAGCATTGACGTATACGCAAAGAAAGTCTATACTAACGACAGTGAATGAACAACCTAACTAAATATTCACCTTTAATAGCAGTCCAGAGAGGCTGAGAAGGGTCATGTGATAGTGTTGCAAAAAAATTTGTGCTGCAAATTTTTCAACATGCTTTTTTAACACGTATACAACCCTCTCAGGCTATTCGCCTCGAGAGGTTTTTTTATGGACATATGACCACATTAGATGGTAGAGAGGAGGAAACGAATTTGGCTCAAAATGAATTGTTAGATGGTCCTTCAATGGCACGAGCATTAACACGTATTGCTCATGAAATTATTGAACGTAACAAAGGAATTGATGAATGTATTTTAGTTGGCATTAAAACACGAGGTGCCTTTCTAGCCAAACGCTTGGCACAACGAATTGAAAAGATCGAAGGTAAACCGATTCGTACTGGCGAGCTTGATATTACACTTTACCGCGATGATTTAACAATGAAGCATGAAAATGAACAAGCACATGTTGAGCAAGTTGACATTGAGCATGAAGTGAAAAATCAAAAAATTATTTTAGTCGATGATGTTCTTTATACAGGACGAACAGTTCGCGCAGCACTAGACGCTGTCATGGATTTAGGAAGACCTGGACAAATTCAACTAGCTGTTCTAGTTGATAGAGGTCATCGAGAGCTACCAATCAGAGCAGATTATGTAGGGAAAAATGTTCCGACTTCTGGCTCTGAGCGCATCATTGTCAATTTACAAGATGTGGATGGAGAAGATTGCGTTATTATTTATAAAGAAGACGAACAATAAAGTGAGGAAACAAAATGTCAAATGCAGTATTAGATATTAAGGATAAACCAACCCCACTTCAGCTAGTGACATTAAGCTTCCAGCATATGTTTGCGATGTTTGGTTCAACAATCTTAGTGCCACAGTTAGTAGGTCTTAGCCCTGCAATTGCCCTTTTAACAAGTGGGATTGCAACAATATTCTTCCTATTAATTACAAAATTTCAGGTACCGGCTTACTTAGGCTCCTCCTTTGCCTTTATTGCTCCCATATTATTGGCGGCAGGCGGTTTGAACGAGGATGGCTCCAGTGTAAACCCAGGAAATGCCATGATTGGCGCAATGGCTGTCGGAATCACCTACGGAATCGTATCCTTAATCATTTGGAAAAGTGGTTATAAGTGGATCATGAAAATTTTACCACCGATTGTAGTTGGACCAGTAATCATGGTTATTGGATTAGGCCTATCGGGTACGGCCGTGAATATGGCGATGAATGTCAATGGGGAGTATAGCTTTTTACACTTCTCAGCAGCTTTAGTCACAGTGTTTACAGCGATTATCTTCACGATTTTCTTTAAAGGAATTTTAAGTACAATGCCAATTTTGATGGGCTTAATCGTTGGCTATGTTTACTCCATGATTGTCGACATTGTAGATTATACACCGATTGCCAACGCAAAATTCTTTGCTATGCCAGACTTCTTGCTACCCGGTGTGCATTATGAATTTGAAATCACAACAAAAATTCTACTTGTCATGGTACCAATCGTGATTGTAACGATTTCTGAACATATTGGTCATCAGCTTGTATTAGGGAAAGTAGTTAACCGTGATTACATTAAGGAACCTGGTTTACACCGCTCCCTACTAGGTGATGGACTTGGCACATTCGTAAGTGCGCTAATCGGTGGTCCACCTAAAACAACTTACGGTGAAAATATTGGAGTTCTAGCAATTACTCGTGTTTATAGTGTGTACGTTATCGCAGGTGCTGCAATAGTAGCCATCTTACTATCATTCTTCGGGAAAGCAATGGCAGTGATTGCAACTATTCCAACCGCAGTACTAGGTGGGGTGTCCATCTTGCTCTTCGGTATTATTGCAGCTAGTGGTTTACGTATGCTAGTAGATAATCATATTGATTTCGGGAATAGTCGTAATCTAGTAATTGCTTCAGTGATTTTAGTCATCGGGATTGGCGGAGCGAAGTTCGTCATTTCAGAATCATTAAGTATTGAAGGAATGGCACTAGCCGCTATCATCGGGGTGCTATTGAATGCCATATTACCAGGTAAGAAAGAAGCCGAAAAACCTGTACCATACAATCAAAATAAAAATTCATAGTAGTACCTTTTAATGAATTGTCCAGAGAGGCAAAAAAAGGGAAGTTGTGGATAGACTAAAGTAAGGATGATTTCCTGCTGTAGTTTGTCACGCCTCCTTATGCCTCGTTGATGACATCAACGGGGCTTTTACTTTATGAAAAGAACGTCATACATAGACGTTCATGACATACAACCTTATGGGGGGTCACATGATGAAGAACTTATTATCGATGGAACATTTAACAACAGAAGAGATTAACCACATCCTAGATCTTGCGCAAGCGTTTGAAAATGGTGAAACATCATCGTTATCTCGGATATACAACGTTGCCAACTTATTTTTCGAACCAAGTACACGGACAAAATCAAGCTTCGAAATGGCTGAGCATAAAATTGGCTGTCATATCATCCCTTTCGACGCTGGATTTTCGAGTGTGACTAAAGGGGAAACATTGTACGATACGGTCAAAACTTTAGAAATGATTGGTTTAGATGCAGTCATTATTCGAGCATCAGAAGATGAATATTATAATGAGCTACTAAATGGTATTAATGTAGCTATCATCAATGCAGGAGACGGCGCAGGGCAGCATCCATCCCAATCATTATTGGATCTATATACGATAAAAAAAGAGTTTGGTTATTTTGAAGGGCTGAATATTACGATTGTTGGGGATATCTCACATAGTCGAGTAGCAAAATCAAATGCCCATGCATTACAACGTTTAGGGGCAAATGTTCACTTCCTTTGTCCAGAAGAATGGTCAGGAGGATTTGAAGCTCATCATTCTTGGGATGATTTAATCGAGAATAGCGATGTCATTATGCTATTACGTGTGCAACATGAACGTCATAAAGTAAATAAAAGCTTTTCGAAAGAAGGCTACCATCAAGAATACGGCTTAACAATTGAACGAGAAAAGCAAATGAAAGAATCAGCTATTATTATGCATCCAGCACCAGTGAATCGTGATGTAGAAATTGCTACTGAGCTTGTAGAGTGTGGACGTTCTCGAATTTTCGAGCAGGTACGAAATGGAGTCTACACACGGATGGCCATTGTGGAAACCATTTTAAGGGGGAGAGAATAACATGACGAAAGTACTTCAAAATGTGCAAATGTTAAATGAACAAGGTGAGCTGCAAACAGTCAATATCGCCATGGCAGAAGGAATAATTACAGCAATTGGCCAAGATGTAACGGTAGTAGGTGCGGAGGTTATTGAGGGTAAAGGCTTTATTGTAGCGCCAGGCTTTGTCGATGTGCATACACATTTACGAGAGCCAGGCTTTGAACATAAAGAAACAATCGCAACAGGGTCTGCCTCAGCAGCAAAAGGTGGCTTTACGACAATTTGCGCCATGCCAAATACAAAGCCGGTACCAGATTCAGTGGAAAACATGCAGCTTATTAATGGGCTGATCAAAGAAAGTGCTGTTATTCGAGTACTCCCATACGGTTCGCTAACAAAGGATATTTCTGGGGAAGTTCGAACAAATGTGGAGGAGTTAAAGGCGCATGGAGCTGTAGCGTTCTCAGATGATGGCGTAGGAATTCAGCTTGCTTCAACCATGTATGAGCAAATGAAGGATGCTGCCCAGCACGATATGGTAGTTGTAGCGCATTGCGAGGACAATTCATTAATTTATGATGGGGTTATGCATGAAGGAAAGCGGAATAAGGAGCTTGATCTTCCAGGGATTCCTTCCATTTGCGAATCCGTTCAAATTGCACGAGATGTACTGCTTGCTGAGGCTGCAGGTGCACGCTACCATGTTTGTCACGTATCAACAAAAGAATCTGTTCGTGCGGTAAGAGATGCAAAGGCAGCCGGAATTCGTGTAACAGCTGAGGTTTGTCCGCATCATTTATTACTTGAAGAAATGGATATTCCATCTGATGATGCGAACTGGAAAATGAATCCACCGTTGCGTGGGGCTGATGACAAAGATTCGCTACATGCCGCACTACTTGATGGGACTATCGATTGTATCGCGACAGATCATGCGCCACATACAGTGGAAGAAAAATGCTGTGGTATGGTGGGCGCACCATTTGGCATTGTAGGTTTCGAAACAGCCTTTCCACTACTCTATACACAATTTGTTGAAATAGGAAAATGGACTTTAAAACAATTAATCGACTGGATGTCCGTGAAAGCAGCTGAAATTTTTGATCTACCATATGGCACATTAGCAGTTGGTGCTTCAGCGGATATGATTTTAATAGATATTCAAAAAGAACAAACAATTGATGCGGAAGGCTTTGTATCAAAAGGACGTAATACACCATTTAACGGTTGGGTTGCAAAAGGTTGGCCGGTACTAACCATTTTTGAAGGAAATATCGTATATCAGGAGGCAGAGTAATGAAAAAACGTTTACTAGTTTTAGAGGATGGCACAGTATTTACAGGTACAGCATTTGGGAGTGATCGTGCTTCACAGGGTGAGGTTGTATTTACGACAGGTATGACAGGGTATCAAGAAACAATTTCAGACCCTTCATTCTACGGTCAAATTGTTACATTGACGTATCCAATGGTAGGAAACTACGGCATTAACCGAGATGATTTTGAGTCCATCACGCCAGCTATACGTGGATTTGTGGTACGCGAACTAGCTAAAACGCCTTCTAACTTCCGTTGCGATTTAACATTAGATGACTATTTAACATCGAAAGATATTCCTGGTATTGAGGGAATTGATACGCGTAAATTAACACGTATTATTCGTAGTAAAGGATCAGTAAAGGCGATTTTGACAGCAGCCGATGAAGAAGTAAATGTGAGTGAGGTTATCGCGCAATTGCAAACGACACCAGCTATAACACACCATGTACGTGAAGTATCGCCAAAAGCTGCCTATCCATCACCTGGACGAGGTAAACGAGTGGTCTTAATTGACTACGGCATGAAACACGGCATTCTTCGTGAATTAAATAAACGTGATTGTGATGTACTAGTCGTTCCTTACAATACGTCAGCTGAAGAAATTTTAGCTTGGCATCCAGATGGCATCATGCTATCAAACGGACCAGGAAATCCAGAAGATGTCCAAGAAGGTATCGAAACAGTACGTAACTTAATCGGAAAAGTGCCAATGTTCGGTATTTGCTTAGGTCATCAAATCTTTTCGTTAGCGAGTGGAGCGAAAGCCTTTAAACTACCATTTGGACACCGTGGTGGCAATCATCCAGTAAAAGATTTACGCACAGGTCGTACAGATTTAACATCTCAAAATCACGGCTACGCTATCGATATCGAATCATTACAAGATACTGATTTAGAATTAACGCATATCGCCTTAAATGACGGTACATGTGAGGGTGTACGTCATAAAAAATATCCAATTTTCACAGTACAATACCACCCAGAAGCATCACCAGGACCAGAAGATTCAAACCACTTATTTGATGAATTTATCGAAATGATGGAAGTAGAAGCAGGGAAGGGGAAACAACATGCCTAAACGTACAGATATTGAAACAATTTTAGTAATCGGCTCAGGCCCTATCGTCATCGGACAAGCAGCAGAATTTGACTACGCAGGAACACAAGCTTGTTTGTCATTAAAAGAAGAGGGCTACCGTGTTATCTTAATCAACTCAAACCCTGCCACAATTATGACTGATACAGAAATTGCGGATAAAGTTTATATCGAACCGATTTCTCTTGATTTTGTCTCTCGCATTTTACGTAAAGAACGCCCAGATGCTATTTTGCCAACGCTTGGTGGTCAAACTGGTCTGAATATGGCGATTGAATTAGATCAATCAGGCATCTTAGATGAGCTTGGTATAGAAATTCTTGGAACAAAATTAGATGCTATTCATAAAGCAGAGGACCGAGATTTATTCCGTAACTTAATGTACGAATTGGGTGCTCCAGTACCTGAGTCTGATATTATCCATTCCTTAGACGAAGCGAAAAAGTTTGTAGTCAAAATTGGTTACCCTGTTATTGTTCGTCCAGCCTTTACGCTAGGTGGTACAGGAGGCGGTATTTGCTACAATGATCAGGATTTAGAGGAAATCGTAACATCAGGCCTTAAATATTCACCCGTAACACAATGCTTACTAGAAAAATCAATTGCAGGCTATAAAGAGATCGAATATGAAGTAATGCGCGATGCAGTCGATAATGCCATTGTGGTATGTAATATGGAAAATGTTGACCCAGTAGGAATTCACACAGGTGATTCGATTGTAGTAGCACCGACTCAAACACTATCAGATCGTGAAAATCAAATGCTACGTAATATTTCATTAGATATTATCCGAGCGTTAAAAATCGAAGGTGGCTGTAACGTACAGTTAGCACTAGATCCATATAGCTTCAACTACTATGTAATTGAAGTAAATCCACGTGTATCACGTTCTTCTGCTTTAGCCTCTAAAGCAACAGGCTATCCAATTGCCAAGCTAGCAGCAAAAATTGCAGTTGGTTTAACATTAGATGAAATTAAAAACCCTGTAACAGGATCAACATATGCTTGCTTTGAGCCTGCTCTAGACTATATTGTCGCTAAAATCCCACGCTGGCCATTCGATAAATTCGAATCAGCTAAGCGTAATCTTGGCACGCAAATGAAGGCTACTGGTGAAGTGATGGCGCTAGGCCGTACATTCGAGGAAGCGATGTTAAAAGCGGTTCGTTCACTTGAAACAGGTCAAGTTCACTTAGAGCTAAAGCATCCTGAAGACAACTCTGATTCTTGGATCGAAAAACGTATCCGCAAGGCTGGGGATGAGCGTTTATTCTTCATCGGGGAAGCATTACGCCGTGGTGTGACAATTGAACAAATCCATGAATGGTCAGCCATTGACTTATTCTTCTTAAATAAATTTAAAAACATTGTAGATATGGAACAAACACTAGTTGACCATAAAGATGATCAAGAAGTGCTACGTACGGCAAAACGCTTAGGCTTTGCCGATAAGAAAATTGCTGAGCTTTGGAACACGACAGAAGAAGCAATCTACGCATATCGTAAAGAGCATGGAATTATTCCTGTCTATAAAATGGTTGATACATGTGCAGCAGAGTTTGAATCTGAAACACCTTACTTCTACGGCACATACGAGGAAGAAAACGAATCGATTAAGTCAGAAAAACCGTCTGTAGTAGTACTAGGTTCAGGACCGATTCGCATCGGGCAAGGGGTAGAATTCGACTATGCTACTGTCCATTCAGTATGGGCCATTCAAGAGGCAGGCTATGAAGCAATCATTATTAACTCAAATCCAGAAACAGTGTCTACGGACTTCTCAATTTCTGATAAATTATACTTCGAGCCATTAACAATCGAGGATGTTATGCATATTATCGACTTAGAACAGCCAATCGGAGTTGTTGTTCAATTCGGTGGTCAAACAGCGATTAATCTTGCTGATAAGTTAGCTGCAAATGGTGTGAAAATCTTAGGAACTTCTCTAGAGGATATCGACCGTGCAGAAAACCGCGATAAATTCGAACAAGCTTTACGAGACTTAGATATTCCACAGCCACAGGGTGAAACAGCGGTTTCTACAGTGGAAGCACTTGCCATTGGTGAGCGTCTAGGCTTCCCAGTACTTGTTCGTCCTTCCTATGTGCTAGGTGGACGCGCGATGGAAATTGTTTACAATCAAGAAGAGTTAAAGCACTACATGGAGAACGCAGTGGAAGCATCTCCAGATCATCCGGTTTTAGTGGACCGTTATCTAACAGGTCAGGAAATTGAAGTAGATGCTATCTGTGATGGAGAAAATGTATTAATCCCAGGTATTATGGAACATATTGAGCGCGCAGGGGTACACTCTGGTGACTCTATATCAGTTTACCCCCCACAGAAATTAACACAGCATCAAAAGGATACATTAGTAGACTATACAACACGTCTTGCAAAAGGTCTTGGAATCGTTGGCTTAATGAACATTCAATATGTAATTTCCCAAGGTGAGGTATTTGTCATCGAGGTGAATCCACGTTCATCACGTACAGTACCATTCTTAAGTAAAATTACAAATATCCCTATGGCTAATATTGCAACGAAAGCTATTTTAGGGAAATCAATTGTCGAGCAGGGCTATCCAACAGGGTTAGCGCCTGAACAAAAAGGTGTATTTGTGAAAGTTCCGGTGTTCTCATTTGCCAAATTACGCCGTGTAGATATAACATTAGGCCCTGAAATGAAATCTACTGGGGAAGTAATGGGCAAAGATGCAACTTTAGAAAAAGCACTTTATAAAGGTTTAGTTGCAGCTGGAATGGAAATTCGCACAGAAGGAACAGTATTGTTTACAGTATCTGATAAGGATAAAGAAGAAGCAATCGCATTAGCGAAACGTTTCTCAACAGTAGGCTATCGCATTGTAGCGACTGAAGGAACAGCAAAAGCATTTGAAGAAGCTGGAGTGCGCACAGATGTCGTTGGCAAGATTGGTGCGAAAGGACAAACACTGATCGATCTGATCCAAAATGGTGAAGCTCAGCTTGTTGTTAATACATTAACAAAAGGTAAGCAACCAGCTCGAGATGGTTTCCGAATCCGTCGTGAGTCTGTAGAAAATGGCGTACCTTGTCTCACATCATTAGATACAGCAGAAGCAATGGTACGTGTCATCGAATCTATGACATTTACAGCAGAGGAAATGCCAAAAGCGGAGGTAGTACACTAATATGATACGTCAAGAGAAAATGACGGTCGTCTCTCAAAAGCAAATTGCGACAAACATTTTCGAACTGACACTTCATGGTCAACTGGTTCAGGATATGACTCCTGGCCAGTTTGTCCATGTAAAGGTGTCGGATTCATTGGAGCCGCTTTTACGTCGACCGATTAGTATTGCAAATATAGATAAAGACAACAATGAATTTACAATGATCTACCGTGCTGAGGGTCGTGGTACCAAAGTGTTAGCGACAAATCGTGAAGGTCAACAGGTCAACGTCCTTGGTCCAATTGGCAATGGTTTCCCAGTAGACGCAGTAAAAGAGGGAGGAACAGCCCTGCTAGTTGGTGGAGGAATCGGAGTGCCTCCACTACACGAGCTTTCCAAGCAATTAAACGCACGTGGTGTTAAAACAATACATGTGCTCGGCTTTCAAACGGAAGATGTATGCTTCTACGAGGAAGAATTCAGTGCCCTTGGAGAAACGCACTATGTAACGGTTGACGGCTCTAAAGGGACAAAAGGCTTTGTGACAAATGTGTTAGAGTCCCGAGCACCTGAATTCGATATCTTTTATTCTTGTGGTCCTCTACCAATGTTAAAAGCGCTTGAAGGCTTCTATCCAGAAAAAGAAGGATTTTTATCATTTGAAGAGCGTATGGGCTGCGGTATTGGTGCTTGTTTTGCATGTGTCTGCAAAACAACCGATCAAGTAGCAAAAGATTATGTCAAAGTATGCTCTGATGGTCCAGTTTTCCCGAAAGGTACGGTGGCATTATGAGTCGTTTAAACATTCAATTACCAGGTTTAGATTTAAAAAACCCTATTATGCCAGCTTCCGGCTGCTTTGGCTTTGGACGTGAATATGCACAGCTTTACGATCTATCTAAGCTAGGGGCAATCATGATTAAAGCAACAACAGTTGAAACTCGTGCAGGTAATCCAACGCCGCGTGTAGCTGAAACAGCAGCAGGGATGTTAAATGCAATTGGCCTACAAAATCCAGGCATTGAAAAAGTGATGAATGAGGAATTAAAATTTTTAGAGGGCTACGATGTGCCAATCATTGCCAATGTGGCCGGAACGGAGACTGAGGATTATGTAGAAGTAGCAAGACGTATTTCGGCAGCACCTAATGTCCAAGCTCTAGAGCTGAATATTTCTTGTCCAAATGTTAAGTGTGGTGGCATTCAATTTGGGACTGACCCTACCACAGCGCGAGAGCTTGTTAAAGCGGTTAAAGCTGTATCCACTGTTCCTGTTTATGTGAAGCTATCACCGAATGTAACGAATATCGTAGACATTGCTTTGGCTGTGGAAGCGGGTGGCGCAGATGGTATAACAATGATTAACACATTAGTAGGTATGCGTTTAGATGAGCGGACAGGGAAACCAGTCATCGCGAATGGCACAGGTGGCCTATCGGGCCCTGCTGTAAAGCCCGTAGCCATCCGAATGGTTTATGAAGTATACAAGGCTGTCAATATTCCGATTATTGGCATGGGAGGTGTGACAGAAGCACAGGATGTCATTGATTTTATGTCCGCAGGTGCTTCGGCTGTAGCAGTAGGCACAGCAAATTTTGTAGACCACTTCGTTTGCCCAAATATTATTGATGAATTACCAGCAAAACTTGACGCACTTGGAGTAGAACATATAACAGATATTATTGGAAGGAGCCATCGTTAATGAATACTAAACCTATACTAGCATTAGATTTTCCAGGAGAAAAAGAAGTATTCGATTTCTTAAAGCACTTCCATGAGCCTCTTTTCGTGAAAATTGGTATGGAAATATATATGCAAGAAGGACCTGATATTGTTCGCAAAGTAAAAGAATTAGGTCATGATATTTTTCTTGATTTAAAACTGCATGATATCCCGAATACAGTAGGCTCTGCTATGAAGGGCTTAGCAAAACTAGGAGTAAATTTAGTGAATGTCCATGCGGCAGGTGGTCGTCCAATGATGGAGGCTGCCCTAGAAGGTCTAGAAGCCGGAACATCTGCTGGCAAGGAACGTCCAGCATTAATTGCCGTAACACAATTAACTTCCACAACAGAGGAGCAAATGCAGGCAGAGCAAAGAATTACTTTATCCTTACAGGAGTCTGTTCTACATTATGCACGTCTCACAAAACAAGCTGGCTTACAAGGTGTCGTTTGTTCAGTACACGAGGCGAAGGCAATAGCTGAAGTGTGTGGTGATGATTTTCTTCGTGTAACACCTGGGATTCGTTTAGCAGGTGGCGCTGCACACGATCAAAAACGTATTGCCACACCGGATGGGGCAAAGCGTGATGGTTCTTCACTCATTGTTGTTGGACGTGCTGTAACAGGTGCACAGGATCCAGTAGCGGCATATAAAATCGTAAGTGAATTATGGGAGGCATAAATAATGACATTACAAAATGAAATTGCACACGCTATGCTAAAGGTGGGTGCTGTAGAATTAAATCCAACTGAATTATTTACATGGGCATCTGGTATTAAATCACCTATATACTGTGATACACGTTTAACAATCTCGGACCCTATTATTCGTAAACAACTTGCAAATGGCTTAGCAGCTGTAATTAAAGAAAATTTTGGTGCGACGGAAATAGTAGCAGGTACAGCAACAGCAGGTATTCCACATGCAGCATGGGTAAGTGATATTTTAGAATTACCAATGGTTTATGTACGCTCTAAAGCGAAAGAACATGGCCGTGGCAATCAAATTGAAGGAAAATACGCAGCGGGTCAAAAAGTAGTTGTAGTAGAGGATATCGTCTCAACAGGTGGTTCTTCGATCACGGCAGTTGAAGCATTACGTGCAGCAGGTTGTGAAGTACTAGGAGTTGTTTGTGTCTACACATATAATCTCCCACGAGCTGAACAAGCATTTGATGAAGCAGGCATCCAATATGTCTCATTAACTAACTTCGATTATCTGATTGAAGCAGCAAATGAATCAGGTGCGATTAAAGAAGATGATATTCCATTCTTAAAAGAGTGGCATGCAAAATTAAAGGCAGGAGAGCTATAATGAAAAGCTGTTCTATAGGTTATTTGACCTGTAGAACAGCTCAGACTGTAGACAAAAGCCCATCGAGAAGTTGATCTGACCCAAAAAAGTTAGACATATTTAGTTAAGCAACTGCTAAGACCTGAGTTCGGTACTCCACCGGGCTTAGGTCTTTTAATTTTTCTTTCATTCGTTTGTGATTGTAGTAGTGAATATAGTCATTGAGCTCCTGTTCAAAATGTGCCATAGATTCAAATTCTTGTAGATACAGGAGTTCAGATTTTAATAAGCCAAAGAAATTTTCGATGACTGCGTTGTCCAAACAATTACCCTTACGGGACATACTCTGCGTAATACCATGTTGCTTTAATGTTTGTTGATACTTTTTCATTTGATAATGCCAACCTTGATCTGAATGAAGAATAACTTGATCACTTGATTCAAGGCGCTCCAATGCTTGTTCTAACATATTATGGACTAGTTTATACACTGGACGCTTCATAACCGAGTATGCAATGATTTCGCCATTACATAGATCAAGGACGGGTGATAAATAGCGTTTCTCACCAAATAGATGGAACTCTGTCACGTCTGTTACCCATTTCTCGTTCATTTTTTCCGCTGTAAAATCGCGTTGTAATATGTTTGGGGCAATTTTTCCGACGTTACCTTTATACGAACGATATTTCTTCATGCGGACTTCACACTTTATGCCAATGGCATTCATCAAGCAGTTAATCGTTTTCGGATCATGATGAATACCAAATTTTTTTAGTTCTTTGGTGATCCGACGATAACCATAACGTCCCTTATGTTCATGATAAATGGACTGAATTGCGACTTTCACATCAGCGTATTTATCATGACGATTCAAACGCTTTTCCCAGTAATAATACGTACTACGTGGAATATCAGCGACTTTGATTAATTCCACTACTTCATAGATTTCCTTTAGTTCATAAATTACTTGCGCTTTGATTTGATTGGTAATTTTTCTTGCATTTGAACTAAAGTATTCAACTTTTTTAAGTACGCATTCTCCATTTCTAATTGTTTGATTCGTGCTTCTAACGCCTCAACAGATCCTTCAGCTGGTGTTGATTTCGTTGTTCTTTTTGTCTCTTTTTTCATAGATAGATGCCCCTTTTTCTTAGAAACAAGAGCATCATAACCACCAACTTCAAACTTCAACTTCCAATTCCGAATCATGCCAGGAGATGAAATATTGAATAGTGCAGCTGTGTCTCTCGAAGATGTACCTGTCTCGTTCATATAATTAAGTACATTCATTTTATAGTCAGCTGAATAGTTTGTATAGGACTTTAAGAAAGTCTCTACGCCATTTTTTTGATAACGGCGAACCCATTCACTGACAATCTGAGCTGTAACACCGATATCATTCGCAATTTCGATCAAAGTTTCATTTCCATTTAAATATCGTTGAACTGCTTGAATACGTTGTTCAACACTTACTTTTGTCATAAAAAAACCCCCGTAAAAGTTAGATTAATGTCTAACTTTTACGGGGCAGTTCAAGTTCACTCTCGATGGCTTTTGTCATTTTTCTTCCTATTTTATCTTTAACATTTGGTAATATACTACCAAATTCAACATACTCTTCGAGTATAGTTGCTCTCTTAAGCTACTTGCCACGTCCAAGTAGCCAATTTCTTCAAATTCATGGCAGCAAAAGTAAGCATCGCCTGCATGGACAATTTTTTTAGACCTCTTAAGGTTGTCCATCGCATACCATGCTTTTCTTTTGCATCTGCAAAGACACGCTCAATCGTTTCTTTGCGCTTTGCATAAATCTGTTTGATGTCATAGGAATGGCGTAAATGTTCAGCTTCCTCCACATACGACTCCCAAATATGACGTTGAATGAGTTTTTGATGATGCTTACTTTCTGTACATTGGGAAAGGCTTGGACACTTCGCACAAATCAAAGGATTCGATTTATATTGGCGATATCCTTCCTTCGTCGTTGTCGCATACTTCAATATCTGCCCTTGTGGGCAAAGATAACAATTATAGTGCTCGTCATATGTATACTCGTGCTTTCGGAAGAATCCATCTTTCGTTTTAGGACGTGTATACGGAAGAACAGGCAACATTTGATTCTCTAACAAAAAGTTCGTAATCGCTGGTGTTTTATAGGCTGCATCTGCCGCAACAGCTAATGGTTTTTGAACGTTTTGAATGACCCTTTCAACAAGTGGCTGCAATACATGGCTATCGTGTACATTTCCCGGAGTCACAATGGCACCTAAGACAAAGCCCTTTTCATCTGTCGCAGCATGAAAGGAATATGCAAACTGTTTTGTACGTTCATCCTTCACGTAATAGCCACTTTCAGGATCTGTCGTACTTTCCTTTATTTCTTTCCATTCTTCCTTTTCAAACTTCTCCGGGGGAAAGGGCTTTTTTCCGTGTTCTTCACGATCTATATTTAACTCTAATTGAAGTTTTTCTTCATAAGCCCGTGTTTCTTTTCGCACAACCTTTTTATCATACTTCCGTTTATTCGCACTCGCTTTCACATGCGTGGAATCGATAAATAAATGGTCTGCATGGAGGAGTCCTTGATGCATAATCTCTTTTAAAATACGATAGAATATCTGTTCAAATATATCGGTGTCTTGAAAGCGACGGACATAATTTTTACCGAAGGTAGAGAAATGCGGGACTTCTGTATGGAAGCCAAATCCTAAAAACCAACGATACGCCATATTCGTTTCAATTTCTTTGATGGTTTGACGCATGGACCGAATACCAAAAACGTACTGAATAAACGTCATTTTAAAGAGAACAACAGGATCAATACTAGGACGCCCATTAGGTGAATAGAGATGTTCTACTAAAGGATAGATAAATGAAAAATCAATAGCAGCCTCTAGTTTTCGCACTAAATGATCGTTGGGAACTAATTGATCAATCGTTAACATTTCTAATTGTTCACGTTCATTGGTTTGATTTTTCGTCATCATGGTTGATCACCTCAAAATAGTTTACTTTTTATTAATAGATTAATAAGGAGTTCTTTATGTAGAAGTTGATTGGAACGAAGGGCGGCGACTCCTGCGGGAAAAGCGGGAAAGTCGAGATCCTGGACTGAGCGAAGCGAGGGAAGCAGCTCGACCCCGCCCGCGGAAAGCGTCCGCCCGTAGTGGAAATCAACGGCTTTACTTTATTTCATTGTAAAAGAAAAAAGACTGTAGGCAAACTCAAAATTCATCGAGTTTGTCTACAGTCTGAGCTGTTCTATAGGTTATTTGACCTGTAGAACAGCTTTTTTCTTCCTATTTAAATAGGGAGAGGGTATTTAAAATTGAATACTAAAACCATTAAAACGATGTATACCTGTCCCAAAATGTACTAGATTATTCTCTCGAAGTGTAATAACTGCCTTTTTTACCTCTAATAAGATAGAAGGGTCAAGACCTAATGTATGATGTGAACCAAAAATTTTAGTAAGAGAAGGTAAGTTAGCTATCTTCTCTAAAGATTGGACTAAATCCTCAGGGCTAGTAGTTGGAAAGAATGCATAAATAGGAGCTTGATCATATAGTAAGTCCCCTGTAAACAAATAACCATATTTATGGTCCAAAAGCGCAATATGGCCAGGAGAGTGCCCTGGCGTGTGGAGAATAGATAATTTTCGGTTCCCTATATTTATAACATCTCCATCTTCTAATACACCTGAAGGCTGTCCCTGAAAAGGCTTGTAGTGCGATGGATTAAACGTTTTGGGTGTGGGTAACGTAATATTACGGCCAACATCCGTTCTAATCTGTTCGATAGATAATTTAGGGATACCATGGATTAGCCAATCAACTTCCTCTTTATGAACATAAATATCATGAAACGCCCCATGACTACCAATATGATCCCAATGGACATGTGTTGTAATCACAGTAATGGGGAGAGATGTTAATTGTTTACTAATCCTTTGAATATTATCGATCCCAAGACCTGTATCAATGAGAACAGCGCGTTTTTCCCCAATTAATAAAAAAGAATGTACTTTTTCCCAATGACCATATTCACTTATAGCATACGTTTCATTATTGATTTCTTCTACTGTAAACCATTCATCATTAATTTTTGCCATCACAGACAACCTTTCCATATGCTGAAATTAAAAAATAATATAATAAAACTTTGTCATTGGAAATTTTAACATAAAAACATGTAATTTCCTTTAAAAATATTCTAAATAGTATTTTTATATTGAATATTATATAAAAATTCGTCAATTCGGAATAATTAAGAAGTATGGTAGATAGCCAAAAATTAAAAGCTTTAAATTGTTTTCTCAAAGTAATTTGAAATATTAGCACTTCAACGCCCGAAATTATTCATTGAAAGTAAAAATGTGTGAAATATAACTTTACCCTAAAAGTTAACTTTTAATTTTTTGCTATGAATTACTTGTTTCTTTAAGATTAATAGCATTTTATTTGTGAATATAAATTTATGACATGATTATTTTTGTTATATTAAAATAATTTTTATTTGTGAAAATTGTAACTTTGTAAAGAAGAAGTAAAATATTTCTTACAACCAAAATATAAAAAAACTATTTTTAAAAGGGAGATGTATGGTGGAAATTTATATGCCGGATTGAAAAAATTTGAAAAAGGGACTTGCGTTTATACATGTTTTCTAGCTAAAATAATAGCACGGTTTAATTTTCAGATAATTCTATCAGTGGATGACAAGTGGAAGGCAAAAAAATTATTAAAAACACGCTTGCCAAGATAAAAAGGAGAGGAGAAGAGAGAAAAACTATATATAATTCTGATATAAAGTACCGTTTGTATTTTCAGAATATTGAATTATAGAGGAGAGATTGTTTGAATACAGCAAAAGAATTACTAACAATAACAAATTTGACTACAAGTTTTCGCATAAAAGATACATACCACGCTGCTGTAGATGATGTCTCACTTTCGCTTCAAAAAAATGAGGTATTAGCAATAGTTGGAGAATCCGGTTGTGGTAAAAGTACGTTAGCGACTACAATTGTAGGCTTGCACAACGAAGTAAATACAAAGGTTACTGGTGATATTTTTTATAATAATCAAAATCTAGCTAAATTGAATGACCAACAATTTAATAACTTACGTGGTAATGATATAGGATTTATTTTTCAGGACCCACTTTCAGCACTTAACCCTTTAATGAGAATTAGCGAACAAATTGAAGAGGGGTTAATCTATCATACAAAGCTTTCAAAACAACAGCGAAGTGAAAGAGTATTAGAATTACTAAATCAAGTTGGGATTGCAAACCCAGAACGTGTAGCTAGACAATTTCCTCATCAGCTATCGGGGGGGATGCGTCAGCGTGTCATGATTGCAATCGCCTTATCATGTAAGCCTGCTATTTTAATTGCTGACGAACCAACAACAGCTTTAGATGTTACAATACAGGCCCAAATTCTGGACCTGTTAAAAGCATTACAGACTGAGACTGAGACAGGCATTATTCTCATTACGCATGATTTAGGTGTTGTAGCAGAGATGGCTGACCGAGTTGTAGTTATGTACGCAGGTGAAGTCGTAGAAGAGGCGCCCGTTCAGGAGTTATTCAATAATCCAAGGCACCCTTACACTCGTTCACTATTAAATTCAATTCCACAAACACATAGCGAAAATGAAAGACTCGAGGTTATTCAAGGAATGGTACCATCCTTAATTAATTTACCTCGAGAAGGTTGTCGTTTTTCAGGACGTATTCCGTGGATTGATACATCTTCACACGAAGCAAAACCACAATTACATGAAATTGCACCAGGACATTTTGTGAGATGTACCTGCTGGAAACACTTTCATTTTGAAGGTGAAGAAGGGGGCGGGACTGTATGAGCTTTATGCAAATTAAAGATTTAAGTGTTCACTATCCAATACGTGGTGGATTTTTTAATACCGTTGTTGATCGAGTATATGCAGTGGATGGCGTAACAATGGAGTTCGAAAAGGGCAAGACATATGGGTTAGTCGGAGAATCAGGATCAGGTAAATCAACAACAGGAAAAGCGATCATTGGCTTAGAAAAAATCACCTCAGGTCAAATTTTTTATGAGGGTGAAAATGTGACAAATCAGCAGAGAAAAAGGGATTCTGCTTATAACAGAGACATTCAAATGATTTTCCAAGACTCTCATTCCAGTATGAACCCTAGAAAACGCGTTCTCGATATACTAGCCGAGCCTATTCGTAATTTTATGAAGCTTAGTGACCAAGAGGAACGCAAGCGCATTAAAGAGTTGCTTGCTATTGTTGGGATGTCAGAAGATGTTTTACTAAAGTATCCCCATGAATTTTCAGGTGGTCAAAAGCAACGCCTGGGCATTGCGCGAGCGGTTGCTTGTAACCCTAAAATGATTATTGCGGATGAACCTGTTTCAGCGCTTGATTTATCTGTACAGGCACAAGTGTTGAATTTTATGAAAGATATTCAAAATGAGTATGGTCTAACGTACTTATTCATTTCCCATGATTTAGGCGTTGTTAAACATATGTGCGATCACATTTCTATTATGTATAAAGGACGCTTTGTGGAAACTGGCACAAGACATGATATTTATAAAAATCCGCAGCATATATACACGAACCGACTTTTATCAGCCATTCCAAATATCGAACCAGAGACTAGGAATGAACGTAAATTAGTTCGACAACAAGTAGAAGGAAATTATCAACAAGAGCAACATAAATATTATGATGAGCATGGAAAAGTCTATCCACTGAAATCCATTTCAGACACACATATGGTTGCAATGTCAGGAGGAATGTGAAATGTGGAAAACAATAGCTAGAAGAGTAATTTTAATGATTCCTCAAATGTTTGTCTTAAGCTTAATTATTTTTATTTTAGCAAAACAAATGCCAGGTGATCCTTTTACAGGGTTAATTACACCAGAAACAGATCCTGCACGTATAGAAGAACTTAGAATTCAAGCGGGTTATTATGATCCATGGTATGTACAATATTATCATTGGGTGATCAATGCCTTTCAGGGTGATTTTGGACAAAGCTATACATATAAACTTGCAGTGTCCTCATTGATTGGCGAGCGTGCATTAAACACATTTTGGCTTGCCCTACTTAGTACCATCCTTGTTTATTTAATAGCTATCCCATTAGGAATGATAGCAGGACGTAAGCAGGATACTTTGTATGATAAGTCGATTACTCTGTATAGCTTTATAAGCTATGCAATACCAACCTTTGTATTGGGCTTAATTTTCTTATATATTTTTGGCTATCGTTTAATGTGGTTTCCGACGAGTGGAACAGTCGATGTAGGTGTAGAGCCTGGAACGCTCGAGTATTATTGGAATCGCTTGTATCATTTAATACTACCTGCAATGACGTATGCCATTTTAGCGACAACGACGATTATTCAATACTTACGTTCAGAGATTATTGATGCCAAAACACAGGATTATGTTAAGACAGCTCGTAGTAAAGGCGTACCGATGAAAAAAATCTATAGAAGACATATTTTCCGTAACTCTTTATTACCAATTGCGGCCTTCCTTGGCTTTACAATTACAGGTTTATTAGGCGGCTCGATTTTCATAGAGACAATTTTTGGCTTCCCGGGCATGGGTCAATTATTCATCCATTCCGTAACAAGTCGCGATTATAGTGTTATTACAGCTCTTGTTATGCTTTATGGCTTCTTAGCGTTATTAGGTAGTCTATTGTCAGATATCATTATGAGCATTGTTGATCCACGTATCCGCATAGACTAACAGTTACATTGAACGCATAAGGAGAGGTGAATAAAATGGAGCAAAAAAATGATGTAGTGAAAGTTGAAAGTATGCCACCAACAGGAATTCAAGTCGTGATCCGTGAATTCAGAAAAGATAAATTAGCGTTATTGTCATTTATTGGAATAACATTGCTTATAATTGTAATATTGATTATGTCCGCCTTTATGAATCAGGATGAAATATTACGGATTAAATTATTAGAGCGTTTTACAGAGCCTGGTGTTAATGGATATATCCTTGGGGCTGATGAGGCTGGTCGTGATATGTATGGACAGCTAATTATCGGTGCGAAAAATTCTATATTAATTGCAGTTGCTATTACCCTTATTGCGAATGCCTTAGGGATCGCCCTTGGCATTATAATGGGCTATTATGGCGGCTTTATCGATAATTTATTTATGCGTATCATTGATTTCCTTATGACCTTACCGACATTAATGATTATCATTGTGTTAGTTACAATTATTCCGAAATATGGTGTTTTTGAGTTGATTTTGATTTTAAGTGCCTTTCAATGGATAGGGACTGCACGTCTCGTCAGAAGTAAAGCTTTATCTGAAGGGCGTAGAGATTATGTTAGTGCCTCGAAAACAATGGGGACTAGTGATTTTGCCATTATGTTTAAAGGGATACTACCAAATTTAAGTTCGTTGCTAATAGTAGAATTAACGTTAAACTTTGCAGGAAATGTGGGCATTGAAACGGGTCTATCATTCTTAGGCTTTGGTTTACCGCCATCTACACCTAGCTTAGGGACGCTAGTAAGCTATGCAACAAACCCGATAGTATTATCTTCAAAATGGTGGATTTGGTTGCCCGCATCATTATTAATTCTAGTTTTGATGCTTGGTATAAATTATGTCGGTCAAGCGTTAAGACGTGCAGCTGACGCAAAACAACGATTAGGATAAAGGGGAGGATTTACACATGAAGAAGAATTGGTTATTTTTGTCCATTCTATTTGCATTCATGCTAGTTTTAGCAGCCTGCAGTGGTGGAGGCAATGGGTCTGAAAAAGGCACGGAAACTGATAACACAGAAAAATCAGGTGAAACAGAAAAAGCAGGCGAATCAGAAGAAACGAAAGATTCATTATTACCAATGGAGGTAACAAATGAAGGAGACGCAATCCAAGGTGGTACATTACGCGTAGGACTTGTAACAAGCTCTCCATTCCAAGGTATTTTTAACTGGGAGCTATATGAGGATGCTTATGATTCAGAAATTTTAGCATTTGCTTCAAATGTGCTTTTTGAACAAGATGGGAACTTCCTTGTTACAGACAAAGGTATTGCAAAATTAGACGTTGATGCTGATGCAAAAACAGCAACTGTTACAATTCAAGGTGATTATAAATGGTCAGATGGTACACCTTTAACAGCTGATGATCTAATTTTCCCATATGAGCTAATTGGTCATCCAGATTATACAGGTGTTCGTTATGATGATGATTTTAAAAACATTGTAGGTGCAGAAGAATACCATAGTGGTAAAGCAGATACAATTTCTGGTATTACAAAAGTTGATGACAAGAGTATTAAAATCCAACTTAAAAAAGTGTCACCAGCTATTTACTCCATTGGTGACGGTTTATGGGCGTATGCAGAACCTAAACATCAATTAGAATCTATTCCAGTGAAAGACTTACTTGCATCAGATGCAGTGCGTAAAAATCCAGTAACACTTGGTGCATTTAAAATTGATAAAGTCGTAAATGGTGAATCTGTACAGTTTGTAGCAAACGAACATTATTTTAAAGGTAAACCGAAAGTTGATAAAGTAGTACTTGAGGTTGTTCCACCAACTTCAATTGGTGAAGCACTAAGAACAGGGAAATATGATCTTGCAACATCATATCCAACTAATCAGTACGATAGTATTAAGGATCTACAAAACTTAGCGTTATTAGGTCGACCAGAATTATCATATTCTTATATCGGCTTTAAATTAGGAAAATATGATACAACAAATAAAGTAAACGTATTTGATGAAAAATCAAAAATGAATAGTATTGAATTACGTCAGGCTGTTGCGTTTGCAATGGATGTTGAAGGTGTTGCAGAAAAATTCTATCAAGGCTTACGTGAGCGTGGAAATTCTTTAATCCCACCAGTATTTACATCATTCTACGATGCAACATTAGAAGGCTATAATTATGATCCTGAAAAAGCCAAAGAATTATTAGATAAAGCTGGCTTTAAAGATGTTGACGGTGATGGAATTCGTGAAGATAAAGATGGGAAGAAATTCTCTATTCGCTTAGCCTCAATGGCTGGTTCAGAAACAGATGAAGCAATTGTTGAATATTTCCGTCAAAACTGGAAAGAAGTAGGATTAGACGTACAATTAACTACTGGTCGTCTTATCGAGTTCAACGCATTCTATGATAAAGTTCAAGCAGATGATCCTGAAATCGATATGTATCAAGCTGCATGGGGAACTGGAACAAATCCATCTCCAAAAGGATTATATGGTGAAGGTGCTGAATTTAACTTTAGCCGTTATGTATCTCCTGAATTAACAAAATTATTAGACGCCATTGACTCAGAAGAGGCTATGGATCAAGATACACGTACAAAAGCATTTAGAGCATGGCAAGAATATATGAGCGAAAAAGCAATGGTAGTGCCGACTTTCTTCCGTACAGAAGTTATACCTGTTAATAAACGCGTGAAAAACTATAATGTGGAATATGGAAATTCTACAGAACTGCAAGATATTGAATTAACAGCAGATGCTCCAATAAAATAATTGGTATCGAAGAAGCAGTCTTTCTTGATAGAAGAAAGGCTGTTTTTTTCAAAAAAAGAAGTGTATCTGGCTTAAAATAAGTTAAAAGGGGAAAAGGCATTAATATCCCAATTAAAAATCCATCCATTGGAAATCACCAATGGATGGATATACAGTTAGTTTTATCGATTATTAACCCAAGTTTTAACTAAATCAGCAGTGCCATATACATAGTGTTGGTCGCCTACTTCATGATACGATGCAGTTTCGTCAACTTCAGTATGCTTGTACGGAATACGTTGACGACGTTTCTCTGACATTGGGTCAGGAAGTGGGATTGCTGATAATAAAGATTTTGTATACGGGTGAACAGGATGATTGTAAATATCATCTGCTTTACCTATTTCCATGATTTTACCGCGGTACATAACAGCAATACGGTCACTGATGTATTTTACCATCGAAAGGTCATGGGCAATGAAAAGATATGTTAAGCCACGTTCTTTTTGAAGTTGTTTTAGTAAGTTAACAACCTGAGCCTGGATCGATACGTCAAGCGCAGAAATTGGCTCATCGGCAATGATAAATTTAGGATCTAAGCTTAGCGCACGTGCAATCCCAATACGTTGGCGTTGACCACCAGAGAATTCATGTGCGTAACGATTCGCGTGCTCTTTGTTTAAACCAACAGCTTCAAGTAGCTCTTGAATTTTTGCACGACGTTCATTTTTCTCCTTGTAAAGGCCATGGATATCAAAGGCTTCACCAATGATTTCACCAGCTGTCATACGAGGATTTAAAGAAGCGTAAGGATCTTGGAAAATCATTTGCATTTGGCGGTTAAAATTCTTTAACTCATTTTTAGATTTTTTTCCATGAACATTTTCCCCATCGAAAATAATCTCGCCACCTGTAATATCATATAAACGAATGATTGAACGACCCGTTGTTGACTTTCCGCAACCTGATTCGCCTACAAGACCAAGTGTTTCACCTTCATAAACATCGAAGCTAATACCATCTACGGCTTTGATTGGATTACTTGGTGATCCAAAATGCTGCTTTAAGTTTTTAATTTCAAGAATTTTTTTAGCACCAATTTTAGTCATTTTCTTGTGCCTCCTTTGCTAAATACCCTTCAATACGTTTAGCAACTGCTTCAGGAAGAGGAATCTTTGGTGCATCAGGATGCAATAACCACGTTTTTGCAAAATGCGTTTCACTCACTTGGAACATTGGTGGTTCTTGTTCATAATCAATGGCCATTGCGAACTCGTTACGTGCTGCAAATGCATCCCCTTTAGGTGGGTTCGTAAGATCTGGTGGTGAACCAGGAATCGTGCGCAATAACTCATCTGTATCATTATCTAGATCAGGCATAGAACCTAGTAGACCCCATGTGTATGGGTGCTTTGGATTATAGAAAATATCATTAACAGTACCATACTCCACGATTTGTCCAGCGTACATTACGGCTACACGATCTGCAATGTTCGCCACAACACCTAAATCGTGTGTAATGAAAATGATAGATGTTTTCGAGTTCTTTTGAATTTCCTTCATTAGCTCTAAAATTTGTGCTTGAATGGTAACATCTAGAGCTGTTGTTGGCTCATCGGCAATCAATAGCTTAGGATCAGCCGCCAGGGCGATCGCAATAACCACACGTTGACGCATACCACCTGAAAACTCATGTGGATATTGATTATAGCGTTTCTCAGGGAAGGGGATACCTACCTGTGTTAAAAGCTCGATGGCACGGTTTTTTGCATCTACTTTAGAAACTTTTCTATGTTGCAAAATTACTTCAGTTATTTGACGTCCGACCTTCATAGTTGGATTCAAACTTGTCATTGGATCTTGGAAAATCATCGCAATTTCATTTCCGCGTACTTTAGACATTTCTTTATCAGTTAACGGAACTAAATCACGGCCATTAAATAAAATTTGTCCTGACTCATAAATACCAGGTGGCTGCGGAATTAGTTTCATTAATGCATTACTCGTAACACTCTTACCCGAACCTGATTCACCAACTATAGCTAGTGTTTCACCTTCCTTTAAATCAAAGTTAACACCACGTACAGCATGAACAAGCCCAGCATAAGTTTTAAAGTTAATTTTTAAATCTTTTACTTCAAGAATTGTTTTACTCATTTCGGCCACCTCCTTATTTACGTAGTTTTGGATCTAGAGCATCACGTAAGCCGTCACCAACTGCGTTAAACGCAAAGATTGTTAGTGAGATAAATACTGCTGGGAAAATCAAGCGCCATGGTGCATTAGCTATAGCCTTATTACCGTCAGAAGCCATTGTACCCCATGAAGCAGTTGGAGCAGGAACCCCAAGACCAAGATAACTTAAGAATGACTCAGTGAAGATAGCCGATGGGATTGTTAAAGTCATCGTTACTAAAATGGCACCAAGAGCATTCGGAACTAAGTGTTTAATAATTAAATGTCCTGTACTTGCACCTAATGTACGGGCAGCAAGAACGTATTCTTGATTTTTAATAGATAATACTTCACCACGAACGATACGTGCCATATTAATCCATCCAGTGATAGATAAGGCAATAATCATAGGGAATAAACCTGGTTGCATAACAACTAAAAGTACGATTACTACTAAAAGGTAGGGTACAGCTGTTAAAACGTCAGCAATACGCATCATAATATTATCAACGCGACCGCCTGATAAACCTGAAATACTTCCCCAAATAACACCGATAATTAAGTCAATAACCGCCGCAGCAATTCCGATAAATAGGGAAATACGAGCTCCTTCCCAAATACGAACGAAAATGTCACGACCTAGATCATCTGTTCCAAACCAAAATTGTGCAGATGGTGGTGCATTGTATACACCAAGCTGATCACTTGCTTTATATTGAGATAAAATTGGTACAAAAATTGCCATTAAAATGACAACGATTAAAATAATTATACCGATAATGGCCAATTTATTATGAGAGAAACGGAGAAATACTTCTTTCCAAAAGGAGACTGATTTATCAGCTAATTTTTCCGTTGCTTCATGATTGCCACCAACAATTTTAAACTTATCTTTTTCAATTTGTTGCTGTGTCATTATTTTTTCGCTCCTTTCAGCTTGATACGCGGATCAATTACGCTATATAGAATATCAACGATTAATACCGCAAATAAAAGGATGATGGAATAGAACACTGTCGTACCCATAATTACCGTATAGTCACGGTTTGTAATACTTTGAACGAAGTGTTTACCAAGTCCAGGAATAGCGAAAATTTGCTCTACAATGAAACTACCTGTAACAACCCCAGCTGTTAAAGGACCAATGTACGTTACAACTGGTAATAGGGCATTTCGTAATGTATGGCGGAATACGATTGTCCATTTACCAATACCTTTCGCACGAGCCATTTTTACATATTCACTATTGTTTTGTTCTAGCATACTTGAACGAGTTAACTTTGCAATAAAGCCCATGTGTGAGAAAGCGATTGCAAGGGCTGGCAATATACTATAAACAAAGCCTTTCCATCCACTGATTGGGAACCAACCTAGCTTAAAGGCTAAGAAATACTGCATTAAACCTGCTAAGATAAATGAAGGTACTGATATACCGAGCACCGCAAAGGACGTTGCCAAATAATCCGGGAACTTATTATGATATAGCGCGGAAACTACGCCAATTAAAACACCGAATCCAATTGCTAATAGCATAGCCTCAATCCCTAATGTTAAAGAAACAGGGAAACTTTCAGAAATCATATCATTTGTAGAACGCGCTTTATATTTCATTGACTCACCGAAATTGAAAGTGGCCGTATCGATTAAATAATCTTTATATTGTATATACCAAGGGTTATTTAATCCATACGTTTCGTTTAACTTCTCCTCGATTTGAGGTGGGAAATTACGTTCACTCGCAAAAGGACTACCAGGAGCGAGACGCATTAAGAAAAACGTAACAGTTACGATGACGAAAAGCGCGAGAAGTATATACATCAGCCTTTTCAAAATATATTTAATCACATAAAACTCCTCCTTCTATTTGTCAATTGTCTGACAAATATATGCCTTCGTATTTTAAAAAGAGCTGACTCGCGCCGTAGGGGCTACGAGGCAGCTCTTCGCTGTAGAGCTAAATAAGCGAAATGTTGTTGATTATTTCTCTACTTTAACCTCTTTAAGAGAGATGTTACCAAGGATGTCTGCCTTCATGTCTTTCACATAATCTTGTACTACAGAAAGGTTCGTGTAGTAGTAAATTGGAACAACTGGGAACTCAGAAACAGCAATTGCTTCAGCTTGTTTTAAAAGCTCAAGACGTTTCGCTGGATCTGCTTCAGTATTAGATTGATCTAATAATTTTTTGTATTCTGCATTTTCCCAACCTGTATCATTGTTACCGTTTGCAGCAGTGTCATACATTTCTAAGAAAGTATAAGCATCATTGTAGTCACCAACCCAGCCCATACGGCCAACTTGGTAGTCTAATTGGTTAAGCTTTTCTAAATAAACTTGCCATTCAGAGTTATCAAGACCTACAGTGATACCAAGGTTTTTAGTCCAGTTCTCTTGAACGAATTGTGCGATAGCAGCGTGTGCTTCACTTGTGTTGTAAGAAAGGTTAATTTTTACATCTGCTGGGTTTGTAATACCAAGTTCTTTCATACCAGCTTCAAGTGCAGCTTTTGCACCTTCGATATCATTATCTTTGTAGTAACCACGGTCTTCCTCAAAGCCATGAACCGCAGTAGGAACCATACCTAATGCAGGTTTTTGTTCACCTTTAGTAACATTATCAATTAATCCTTGTCGATCAACTGCTAATGCTAACGCTTTACGGATGTTAGCGTTTCCAGTGATTTTATCTTTTGTATTTAGCTTGTACCAGTATACAGAAGCTTGGTCATTGATATTTAAAGATTTGTCAGCTTTAAATCCATCGATAGCATCAAGTGCTACAGATTGGAAAGGTGCTCCAAGGTAATCAATTTCGCCACCTTTGAACATTGTTACTGCTGTTGCTTCAGATTCAACCATACCGATATTAACAGTATCTAAAGCCACTTTATCAGCATCCCAGTATTCTGGGTTTTTCTTTAATACGATTGTATCGTTGTGTCTCCACTCACCTAATGTGAATGGACCGTTTGTTACAAAGTTTTCACCAGCATCTGTGTACCACTCATCATTACCTTCAACTACTTTTTGGTTTAATGGTGCGTATGTTTTGAATGCTGTTAATTCTAAGAAGTAAGGTGTTGGGTTTTCTAAAGTTACTACTAATGTTTTGTCATCTTCAGCTTTAACGCCTACGTCATCAGCAGAACCTTCACCATTGTTGTATGCTGCAGCACCTTTAATAGAGTAAAGGATTGAAGCATATTCAGAAAGATTGTCTGGGTTTAATGCCCATTTCCAAGCATATTCGAAGTCACCAGCAACTACTGGATCTCCGTTTGACCATTTCGCATCACGTAATTTGAACGTGTATGTTTTTAGATCTTCGCTAACTTCCCAGCTTTCAGCCGCAGCTGCAACTGGACGAGCGTCTGCATCAAGCGTTGTTAATCCTTCAAAAGTATTTGTAAGAATAACTCCAGAAGTTGTATCTGTTGCTAATGCAGGATGAAGTGATGGTGGTTCAGAAGCTACTACTACATTTAATTCGCCGCCTGAAGAAGCTGTTTCTGATGAACCAGAATCTTTTCCATCGTCTTTTGATTTTTCAGACGAATCTCCACCGAAGCCACATGCAGCAAGTACTAAAGAAAATACTGCAAGAACTGTTAGTAATAAAAACTTTTTGTTTTTATTCATGTGAATCCCCCTTATACAATTTTTAAGCCTTTTGTGAAGCTCCTATTTAATATACCAAAAAAATCATTGTGCACAAAATAAAAAAGATTCAAATTTATATAGTATTATCTGACAGTTAAGAGAATAATAAATTTTTCCGATTTACCACGCTAATGAAATAGAGTGCTTATGTAATAAAAATTTGATATTTACCTATTCTGAATATCAAAAATAGAATAAAAATAAAAAAATGATTTACTATATAGAAAATTCCTATTTTTTCGATAATAATATCAATATTTGAAAAATGATACAAAAGTCATAGATGTAATACTTTGAGGATATTGTATAGATTTGTAGAAAATCTAAGCAAAACTAAGTGAATTACATTCATTTGTAGGTAATTTCTTGTAATTTATGATCTCGAAATATGAATATTTCTATCTATTAATGATATATAAGAAACTTATTTTGTAATTTTCTAGGATTATCCAATTATGAAGTGTGAAAAGAAATAATAGAGTTAATCTATGAAAAAATGTACCCATACTAAGAAAAAAATGGATTTAATGAAAGATTGATTATGTTAAATATATTCTATTGAAATAATTTCCTTGGAATGAGGTTAGCTATGTATATATGCAATCAGGTTAAGTTTTATTCATTAAAGATGAAGTATATAAATACCTTGAATTCTGTACGCCCTTTGCTAATTTAATCCATTTTATTTGTAGTGTTTTTTTGAGGCTGTCATTTGTCTTACTGGCGAGGATTGATTATGCAAATAATTACTAAAAATCTGATTTTTTTAACGTTCAAGTTCTTTGCCAAATCTCCTGTTTGAGGTATTGTGCTTTGTCCTTCAGAAGATTTACATAACATAATGAATAAAAAATAGTGCATTCCAATATAAAGAATGCACCATTTGCTTCATTAAAGTTTAAACTGATTAATTTGATGCTGTAAATCTAAGGACTTTTCACTTAGATGTGCGGCAACTTGATTGATTTGTTGCATCGTGATTGTTTGTTCTTTGCTAGCAGCGGCCACTATTTGTGTACTATCTGAGCTAGTTGAAGCGCCGTGAGCAATTTCTGCGACAGAAGCAGCTACCTGTTCTGCGCTAGCTGAAATTTCCTCAGAAGTTGCTGATATATCTTCTATTTGATCTGTCATTACATTGATGGCTTTCACGATTGCCTCAAATGCTTGTCCTGCATGTCCAATAATTTTGACTCCATCTGTAACCGAATGGAGGCCATCTAAAACAGCTTTCTCTACATTTTGCGTATCTTCTTGAATCTCCTGCGTTAAGGCAACAATTTGATTAGCCGATTGTTTAGATTCCTCAGCTAACTTACGAACCTCATCAGCGACAACCGCGAATCCTTTTCCATGCTCCCCAGCACGGGCTGCTTCAATGGCAGCGTTGAGTGCTAATAAATTAGTTTGATCGGTAATGGCTGTAATAACTGTAGTGATTTGGCTAATCTCTTCTGATTGTTTACTTAATTTTTGAACAAGATTATTTATTATTTGTGTTGAATCATTGATTACATTCATTTGTTGTTGAGCATTCTCTACGGTACTGTTCCCGTTTGTAGCTAATTCATTCGTTGTTACAGCACTGTGATGAAGTTGTTGCGTTGCTTCTGCTATACGTTGAACACCTACGGCTGTTTCATCCATTGCATGAGCACTTTCATTGGCAGCAACTGTGGCTGCTTTAGCAACATTGGCTGTTTCATTAATACGCACCGTTATTTCATCAGCTGAGGAAGTAATTTCCTCGGTAGAAGCAGAAAGTTCTTCTACTGATGCTGTTAAATGCTCAGCATTGTCTTGAATATGGGTTAATAAATTTTTCAGATTGCCTTTCATTGAATTAAAGGCCGTTGAAAGTTGACCGATTTCATCTTTAGAATGGTGAGTGACATCTTGATGGAATAATTCTCCGTTTGCAATTTGGTTTGCTGAATGGACTACCGATTTTAAAGGGCGAGAAATAGTTCGCTGTATATAAACCATCAGAATAATGCCAAGGACAACACCAATAATGATGGCAATAATTGAAATGATTTGAGAGTTGAACACAGCTTGTTTAGATTCTTGTGTAACCGTTTCGAGTTGTCCCTTTTGATAGTTCGCAATTTTATTGGATATATCTTGGATGCCTTTATTAGCTTGCTGCACTTCACCATTAACCTTTTGTAAAGCTCCTTCTAGGTCGCCTGCTTCAAAAAGTGCGAGTGCCTCAGTAGCTGATTTATTAAAAGCATCATTAAACGTATTTAATTCGTTTGCATATGTATGCATTTCAGAGGAATTTGATTTTTCGTTGATTTCAGCTACTAGCTGATCGAGTAAATTTGCATGTTCTGTAAAACTTTCTTTATTCGCAGGATTGTCTTCGATAATAATGGCGCGGATAAATAGACCTTGCATGGCCATTTCAAATTGAATATCATCTGCTAATTCCACAAGGGCTACGTGAACTTCTAATGCATTTTCAATCTTTTTTTCTATGTTTGAAAATAGCATGAACATAATCATTAATGAAATGATTAACGTGAGAATAATGGTAAAGAAACCGAAACTTAATTTTTTGCCTACAGACATATTGATACGCCCTTTCCGAAATGCTATTCAATCTTTTATATTTTGATTTTGCTTTGCTAAAAGGTAGAAGTCAATAACTGTTGTAAGAAACAGTTCAGATGATTCATATGTTTTTTTATTGTTATTATAATAAGGAAGATTGTCTGTAAGAATCAATCAAGGTGTGGCTGTTTTCATTGATTTATAGTACGGATTACGTGCTATAAATTGAAAAAAAGAAAAAACCGAGAAAATTTATCTCGGTCTCTATCTTTACGACTGCTTTTTTAATTGTAATATGAGTGCCTCATCTGGATCGATATACAAAGTTTTTTGTTCGAAGTAAATCACAAAACCGGGTTTAGCCCCATTTGGTTTTTTGACCTGACGAATGTCAGTGTAATCGACTGGAACAGAAGAAGACTCTCTTGCCTTTGAAAAATAAGCAGCTAATGTGGCTGCTTCCCGTAGAGTTGTTTCATCGGGTTCACTAGAATGAATGACAACATGAGAGCCTGGAATATCCTTCGTGTGTAACCATATATCTGTGCGTTTTGCAATTTTAAATGTCAACATATCATTTTGCTTGTTGTTCTTGCCGACAGAGATGGCTATACCTGTGGAAGAAATATAGCGCTCGGGTTCAGGTTTCACAGGCTTTTTCTTTTTCTTAGAATGACGTAGCTTTAAGTAGCCCTGTTCGGCTAGTTCTTCACGAATTTCTTCAATATCTCCTGGTGATGCTTGCTGCACTTGTTGTGCCAGCATTTCAAAGTAAGTAATTTCTTCTTTTGTTTTTTCAAGTTGTTGTTGCACCATGATTAATGCATTTTTGGCCTTAGTATATTTTGTATAATAGCCTTGAGCATTTTCTATAGGTGTTTTACGCTCACTGACGGGGATCGTAATCTCCTCGCTATTTTCACTGTAGTAATTAATGACCGTTACTTCCTTGACACCCTTTTCAAAGGAGTAAATATTAGCCATTAACAGTTCACCATATAACTGAAATTGATCGAGCTTTGAGGCACGCACATAGTCCTTTGTTAGCTTTTTCGTTTTTAAAGCCAGTTTATCAATTTCATTTTGTAGCCATCTTTCTAAATCACCCGCTTGCTGCTTGACACGGTCCCGCTCCGCACGTGCAAAGAATACTCGATCAAGAAGCTCGTGAACATTCGGATATGCTGTCATATCTCCATGTAAGTGAGTTAATTCAATTGGTGAGAAGTAAGTTTTATGATCAGCCAATACATACATAGGGCTCGTTCCACCATTAGCAAAGCTGGCTATAAATTCCTTAAAGCATTGTACTCGATTGGATGCTGATGTCATGCGGTACAATAATTCCTCAGCATGAAGAGGTGAAAAGCCAGTAAATTGTGTCACAACATCTTTGGCATTTTTAGTTTCCACAAAAAATGTTGCTAGCTCTTCCTCTGTAACTAATAGAGGATTCCATTTATTTTGTGTTGGTGGAGCCAAGTAAGGCTGGCCAGGTAATACGGTACGAAAACTGTTTACAGATGGAGGTAAGTGCTTTAAACTATCAACAATTTTATTTTGCTCTTTATCAATTAAAAGTAGATTACTATGTCTACCCATAATTTCAGCATGTAGTTGTCTAACAATAGGGTCGCCAATTTCATTTTTACTTTCGATTTCTACTATTATAATACGGTCAAATCCAAGCTGTTTAACGGAGGAAATAAAACCACCCTCTAAATGCTTGCGCAGCAGCATACAAAACATAGGTGGTTCTGCTGGATTTTCAATCGATTGTTCCGTAAGATGCACTCGTGCATAAGAAGAATGAATAGAAAAAAGCAATTTATGATTTTTCCCGTTTGCACGAACATGTAAAATAACCTCTTGAGCGTTAGGTTGATGTATTTTAGTAATTCGACCTGTCACAAGCTGTTGTAGGTCGGCTGTTATTGAATAAGTAAATAAGCCGTCAAATGCCATATGAATTCCTCTTTCCAATGATAGCAAGCATCTTGGTACTTTCGTATTTTTTCTTTTTGCACTTGCTTTCGCTATTTCCAAGCTTCAGCAGAGCACTAATTGTATGTTTATCATAGCATTTTTTAGGCGAATATTAAAATATAGCTTCAATTGTGGTAGAATTAGCTCTTATTCGATCCAATTTTTTTTGGAGATTCGTCATATTCGATAGAGCTTATGTTATAATATTCCCAGTATGCAAAGAAAGGTGTGACGAACCTTGGTGCGTAGTATGACTGGTTTTGGCAGAGGTGTCACAACAACTAGAGACTTTCAATTAACCGTAGAAATGCGCTCGGTCAACCATCGCTTTTTAGAAATTAACGCTAAATTTCCGAAAGAATGGCTTGAAGCTGAAATTTTTGCAAAGAAATTTATTTCTCAAGCTTTGTCACGCGGCAAAATTGATGTGATGGTATATGTGAAGGACTTAGAAAATGTAGAGCAATCTATAGAGATTAATTGGTCATTAATTGAAGCGTATCGTAAGGCAAAAGAGCAATTAGCAAGTAAAGTACCACTAGAGGAAAAATGGACGATGCAGGAGCTTTTATCGTTAGAGCAAGCACTCGTACAGCAAAAACCACAATTAACACCTGAGGATTTACTTAGTGCTGTTGAACATGCGATTTCACAAGCGATAAAGCAGCTCGTACTTATGCGTGAGCGTGAGGGGCAAGAATTGCAGGAAGTTGTTGTACAATATAAGGAACAGTTAAAAGAACAAGTGAACCAAATACGTTCATGTTCATCTCTTGCTGTTGAAAAATATCGTACACGATTAGTAGAACGGATTGCAGAGGTTGCAGATGGAACTTTGTTAGATGACCGTTTACTAGCAGAAGTAGCGATTTTTGCAGAACGCGTTGACATTTCTGAGGAATTAGACAGATTGGATAGTCATTTTAATCAATTGGAAGAAACGTTACATGAAACGATTTCAGTTGGACGAAAATTAGACTTTTTAATGCAGGAGATTCATCGTGAAATCAATACGATTGGCTCGAAAAATCAATCTACAGAAGCAGCGGTTGCTGTTGTTCAGGCGAAAACAATTTTAGAAAAGATGCGTGAGCAAGTTCAAAATATCGAATAACTTGCACGTGTCTGTTATAAATTAAGGGAGATATAGAGAATAAATGATAAAAGAACGTGGATTATTAATTGTTCTGTCTGGCCCATCTGGTGTAGGTAAAGGGACAGTGCGAAAAGAATTATTTTCTCAGCCGAATACGAATTATGAGTATTCCATCTCGATGACGACACGAAATCCTCGCGAAGGTGAAATCGATGGTGTAGACTATTTTTTCAAGAAACGTGAAGACTTTGAAACGTTAATTGAACAGGGTGGCTTATTAGAGCATGCTGAATTTGTAGGAAACTACTATGGTACACCATTAGCCTACGTGAATGAAACACTGGATGCAGGTCGCGATGTGTTTTTAGAAATAGAAGTGCAGGGTGCAGCGCAGATTCGTAAAAAAGCACCAGATGCCTTATTTATTTTCTTAGCCCCTCCAAGTTTAACTGAATTAAAAGATCGTTTAGTTGGACGTGGGACGGAAACAGAGGACATCATAGCAAAACGTATTGCTACAGCAAGTGAAGAGCTTGAAATGATGAGCTTATACGATTATGTTGTAGAGAATGATGAAGTGACAAATGCCTGTGATCGTATTAATGCGATTATTAAAGCAGAGCATTGCCGTAGAGAACGTGTTGAAAAAAGATATTTGTCAATGTTGAGAGGAGAATAAACAATGTTATACCCATCAGTAGATGCTTTAAAAAAAGAAATCGATTCAAAATATTCACTAGTGAGCCTTGCTTCAAAACGTGCTCGTCAAATGCAGGAAGAGCAAAATACAGAACGTTTACACAAGTACGTATCTCATAAATACGTAGGAAAAGCACTTGAAGAAGTAGCGGCAGGTGTACTTACGAAAGTATCACAGGATGAGTCAACTGTGTACGAAGACGAAATTTAACTTCAAGTTAGTCAGCAGTTGATTTGATTATACAGAATGCCGAGAGCTCCCAGGGAATCCTCCTTTGGGAGCTTATCATTTGAAGGGAAGACACCTAGCATGAATAAAAATATTTTACTTTGTGTTTCAGGCGGGATTGCCGTATATAAAGCTGTTGCTCTAGTTAGCAAGCTATCACAAGCAGGGGCGAACGTAAAAGTGATAATGACTGCCTCAGCTAGACAGTTTGTGAATCCATTAAGCTTTCAAGTGATGTCCAAAAATGATGTTTATTTTGACACATTTGATGAAAAAGATTCAAATGTGATTGCCCATATTGATTTAGCGGATTGGGCTGATTTGATTTTAGTTGCGCCGGCAACTGCCAATATAATTGGGAAATTGGCCAATGGAATTGCAGATGATATGGTATCAACAACCTTACTTGCTACTACTGCGCCTGTGTGGATAGCTCCAGCTATGAATGTACATATGTATGACCATCCAGCAGTAAAGCGTAACTTAGATAGGTTAGCAGCAGATGGCTACCAATTTATCGAGCCTTCAGAAGGATTTTTAGCATGTGGCTATGTTGGGAAGGGGCGCTTAGAGGAACCTGAAAAAATAACAACTATTGTACAGGATTTTTTTTCAGCGACGGCTACACCAAAACCACTTACTAATAAAACGGTAGTAGTGACAGCTGGTGCTTTGTATGTACCGTTCGATGAAAAGCATATGATTAAACCACCAGCGAATGGTGTCATTGGACAGGCTTTGGCTAATGAAGCCAGGACCTTAGGAGCACATGTGATTCAAATAGAAGATAGTAGTTTGAATGATTTGATGCAACAGCTGGAAAACTATAAAAATCAGGACCCAGAGGTTCTCTTCATACATGCAGCTAATGTACCGACAATAGAGAAAACACCACTTATTTCAGTAGAGGGTATCAAGGCTGTCACATTTGGACAAGAAGTGCTTGGCGAACCTCTGCTAAGCATTCAATCGGAGCGTTGGATTGACTTCAGTGAGGAAGCTCAAATAAATGGGCAGATTATTGCTACAACTAATCCACAGCACTTTGCCCGAACGTTATGGGCTCAAATACTAAAGGGTGAGGAGCAATGAGCTTTTTAATAGCGGAAGTCATTGTAGATGTCTCGACCTACCATGTGGATCGTCCCTTCGATTATCAAGTACCACCTGAATGGGTAAATGTAATAGAAATGGGCTGTCGTGTAAAAGTGCCATTTGGTCCTAGAAATGTTTTAGGCTTTGTCGTGGGCATAAAAACTGAAACAGACGTGCCCCTCAATAAATTAAAATCAATTGCTCAAATTTTAGATATGGAGCCGGTACTAACTGATGAAATGCTACAAATGGCAAAGTGGTTGAAGAATCAAACGATTTGCTATGAAATAGATGCTTTACAAGTAATGTTACCTTCAGCATTACGTGCAAAATATGAAAAAATTGTAAAGCTACATGAAGATCCAAATATCCCGAGTGAAGTACAAGTGATTTTTGGTAAACGACAAAAGGCTAATTTTAAAGAATTTGAACGTGCAGGTTTACTGCCTTTATTAAAGCAATTAGTTGCCCAAAATATGGTGACTATTGATCATGTTGTGAAACAACAGGGTCATGTAAAAGAAATACGAATGGTGAAAATTATAGAAAAGCCAAGCATTATTGAAAAAGCGATTGAGCAATCAGCTAGAGCTGTGAAGCAACGTCTATTACTAGAATGGATGAGGCAGCATTTAGGAGAAGTTTTGTCACCTCAGCAAATTTGTGAGGAAGCAGGAGTCTCTTCTTCAGTTTTAGAGAGCGTTATTGACAAAGGTGCGGCGCAATTTATTCAAGAAGAAGTATACCGAGACCCGTTTACGAAAGAAGTTTCACGTACGCAAGCCTTACAATTAACAGATGAGCAGCAAATTGCTTTACAAGCCATTACCGTGGCTATGGAGAAGCAACAAGCGCAAACATTTTTATTGCATGGTGTAACAGGGAGTGGTAAGACAGAGGTCTATTTGCAGGCGATACAAAAAGTGTTGAACGAAGGCAAAGAAGCTATTATGCTTGTACCTGAAATCTCTTTAACACCTCAAATGACGGAGCGATTTCGTAGTCGTTTTGGAGAGATGGTTGCAGTTATGCATAGCGGATTGTCTGTGGGCGAGAAGTATGATGAATGGCGTAAAATCCAACAAGGGAAAGTAAGAGTAGTTGTTGGTGCTCGTTCAGCAATATTTGCCCCCTTTACAAATATAGGTCTTATTATTTTGGATGAAGAGCATGAGTCAACATATAAGCAAGAAGATTCACCACGTTACCATGCAAGAGATGTAGCTATCTGGCGTAGTGAATATTATAATTGCCCTGTTATTTTGGGTAGTGCTACACCAGGGTTAGAATCTTTTGCAAGAGCCAAAAAGGGTGTTTATACCTTACTTTCATTAAAGCTGAGAGCCTTACATCAGTCATTACCAACCGTTTTTATTTCAGATATGCGTGAGGAGCTTCGACAAGGAAATCGATCCATGTTTTCGCAATCCCTTATAGAAGCAATCCGTGTTAGATTAGAGAAAAAAGAGCAAATGGTGTTGTTTTTAAATCGACGTGGCTACTCGTCTTTTGTGCTCTGTCGGGATTGTGGGACCGTTGTACAATGTCCCAACTGTGATATTTCATTAACCTATCATCGTACAACTGAAAAATTGAAATGTCATTACTGTGGTTATGAGGAACATGTTCCTCAAATATGTCCACAATGTCAAAGTGATCATATTCGTTATTTTGGTACTGGTACACAAAAGGTGGAGGAAGAAATATATAAGCTGTTCCCAGAAGCAAGGGTATTACGTATGGATGTAGATACGACAAAGCATAAAGGTGCACATGAAGAAATATTAGCTGCTTTTGGTGAAGGGCACGCAGATATTTTATTGGGCACGCAGATGATTGCAAAAGGGCTTGACTTTCCAAATATTACACTTGTAGGTGTACTGAGCGCCGACACCTCCTTACATTTACCAGATTATCGTGCAGCAGAACGTACATTTCAGCTTTTAACACAGGTAAGTGGGAGGGCAGGAAGACATGATAAACCCGGAGAGGTAATTATTCAGACCTATACACCTGAGCATTATGCTATTGAATTAGCTAAAACGCAGGATTATGAGCCATTTTATGAGCGAGAGATGTTTTTACGCCGTCGTTCCAGTTACCCTCCATATTACTATGTGGCGCTTGTTCAGATTTCTCATGAGGATGTTATGATGGCTGCTGAATATGCAGGACGTATGGCAGATTGGCTCCGTGGAAATTTATCGAATCAAGTAGCTATTATTGGCCCAACGACGGCAAGTATTGCTCGACTCCAAAATAGATATCGTTATCAATGTTTGATAAAATATAAAATTGAACCAAATCTTATTCCAGTATTACAGCGTCTGCTCGCTATGTATCGAGCAGATTGGATCAAACAAGGAATATTAATGACGGTAGATTTAGATCCGTCTACTATATAAGAGAGTATAAACACAGTTTTACGAGCATAAGACCATAAAAATAAATAAAGTGGTATGGCTCAAGCTAAAAGCGGAAATGAGGAAATAAAAATGGCAATAAAAAAAGTAATCGAACACCCAGCACAAGTACTTTCAACACCATGTGCTGAAGTAACAGAAATTAACGATGAACTCATTACATTACTGGATGATTTATATGACACAATGGTGGAATATGATGGTGTTGGCATTGCAGCCCCACAAATTGATATAGGGTTACGAGTAGCGATTGTAGAACTAGGTGAAGAACGCGATATTTTAGAAATGGTTAATCCAACTGTTATTGAAACGGATGGGGCGGAAATAGATATTGAAGGTTGTTTGAGTTTCCCAGGATTATATGGTGAGGTAGAACGCCCTAGCTATGTAAAAATTGAAGCATGTGACCGTGAAGGACGTGTTTATGAATTAGAAGCAGGGGGCTTTGATGCTAGAGCAATTTTACATGAAATTGATCATTTAGATGGCGTGCTATTTGATTCAAAAATTAAACGTGTTATAACTGCAGAAGAACTTGAAGAAATGTATGCAAACGAGGAGGAATAAAATGACTTCGATTATTTTTATGGGGACACCTGACTTCTCTGCACCCATTTTGCGTATGCTACATGAAGAAGGGTACGATATTAAAGCAGTAGTGACACAACCTGATCGACCAGTAGGCCGTAAACGTGTATTGACACCACCACCTGTCAAGGCAGCAGCATTAGAGCTAGGATTACCTATTATCCAACCAGAAAAGCTACGTGGATCAAATGAGCTACAACAGATTCTTGCGTTACAACCAGATATAGTCATTACCGCTGCATTTGGACAAATATTACCGAAAGAACTATTGGATGCTCCTGCACTCGGCTGTATTAATGTCCATGCCTCGTTATTACCAAAATATCGTGGAGGCGCCCCTATTCACCAAGCTATTATGGATGGTGAAAAGGAAACTGGCGTCACAATTATGTATATGGCAGAAAAACTTGATGCAGGTGATATTATTTCTCAAAGAGCTATTCCAATTGAACAAGATGATCATACAGGTGGATTTTTTGAAAAGCTAAGTATAGTTGGTCGTGATTTATTAAAGGACACACTTCCATCTATTATTAATGGAACAAATAGCCGTACAGTTCAAGATGAAACGCAAGTTACTTTTGCGAGCAATATTTCGAGAGAACAGGAACGTATTGATTGGACAAAGGATGCCACAACTCTTTACAATCAAGTACGCGGACTTCATCCGTGGCCTGTAGCATATACAACTTTTGAGGATGGGAATTTTAAAGTATGGTGGGCAATTATTGGCAATAGCAAGCATGATACGATTCCTGGTACTGTAGTAGCGATTGCAAAAGATCATTTTGAAGTAGCGGCAGGCAATGGGACAACCTTAGCATTATTTGATGTACAACCTGCAGGTAAAAAGCGCATGACAGCTGAGGAATATTTACGTGGTACAGGTTCTAAATTACAGATTGGGGACCAATTTAAATGAGTAAAAAAAGTGTAGTAATTTGGGATGGAAATGTGCGAGACGCCGCATTGTCTATTCTGTTAGCAGTTGATAAAAATCAAGCCTATAGCAATTTACTTCTCAATGAAACCATTAAACGACATAAAATAGAGGCGAAGGACCGTGCTTTATTAACAGAATTAACCTATGGCACATTGCAACATAAAATGACCCTTGATTATTATTTAGAGCCTTTTATCCGTGGCTCTATAGATCATTGGGTTCGTTGGTTATTGCGTATATCTTTGTATCAAATGCAGTATTTAACGCGTATCCCAGCGCATGCAGCCGTTAATGAGGCAGTAGAAATTGCGAAGCGCCGAGGGCATCGTGGTATTGCTTCGACGGTCAATGGTATTTTAAGATCTGTCTTGCGTCAAGGTGTACCTGCTATAACTGATATTGAAAATCCAATAGAGCGTCTTGCTATTGAAACAAGTCATCCGATTTGGCTAGTACAACGTTTTGTTGATAATTACGGTCTAGAAGTAGCTACAGGAATGTTACATGAAAATAATGTACCACCTATGCAAACTGTTCGTGTCAACACAACGAAGGTAACTGTTGAGCAAGCGATAGCGGAACTCGAAGCGGAAGGTTTAACAGCGAAGCAAAGTGAGGTCATCCCAGAATGTCTACACTTAACAAATGGTCAACCCGCTCGTACTCATGCATTTAAAGAGGGGCATATTACTATTCAAGACGAGAGTTCAATGATACCAGCCAATGTTCTAAACCCATCTCCTGGTATGCGTGTCTTGGATATGTGTGCAGCACCAGGTGGTAAAACAACGCATTTAGCTGAAATCATGAAAAATGAAGGTTCTATTTTAGCAACAGATCTTCATCCACATAAATTAGATTTAATCGACCATAATACAGAACGTCTAGGGCTAGATATTATTGAAACAGCCCCAATTGACGGTCGCAAAGCACCTGAATTTTTACAAGCAGAGTCTTATGATGCCGTTTTAGTGGATGCACCATGTAGTGGACTAGGAGTTATGCGACGTAAGCCAGATATTAAATATACGAAGCGAGAAGAAGATTTAGAAAATCTTCAAACAATCCAACTAGCATTATTAGATGCAGCGACAAAAGTATTGAAGATAGAGGGTAAGCTTGTGTATAGTACTTGTACCGTCGATAAACAAGAAAATGAAGGCACAGTAAAAGCCTTTTTAGCAACGCATCCAGAAATGGAAGCGATACAACTAGAATCTTTACCAACAAAATTAGCGGAAAAGCAAGCTAATGGCATGCTTCAAGTCTTTCCACAAGACTTTGGCAGTGACGGTTTCTTCGTTGCCGCCTTTCGTAAAAAAGGAGAATCCAACTAATGCTGGATCAAAAGGAATTTAATGAACGTATCAACGATTTAGTTGAAGAGGCAGAAGAAAAGCCAGTTCGACGTGTGAAAAAGGAAAAACCAAATTTAAAGGAATCGATTTATTCATTCCAGCCACATCAATTAGAAGAATGGTTAAAGGAAAACGGAGAAAAGCCTTTCCGTGCAGCACAGATTTTTGATTGGTTATATAATAAACGTGTTAAGACGTTTGAAGAAATGTCAAACCTTTCAAAGGGATTACGGGACAAGCTAGCTGCAAATTTTGCCTTATCTACCTTGTCAACAATTATCAAGCAAGAGTCTAAAGACGGTACCATTAAGTTTTTATTCCAATTGCAAGATGGTTACTCTATAGAAACGGTATTAATGCGCCATGAATATGGAAACTCTGTCTGTGTGACAACACAGGTGGGCTGCCGCATTGGATGTACATTTTGTGCCTCAACCTTAGGTGGCTTGAAACGACATTTATTGGCTGGGGAAATTGTAGAACAAGTTGTAAAAGTGCAGCAAACTTTAGATGAAGTAAGTGAGCGAGTATCACATATTGTTATTATGGGTATTGGAGAACCTTTCGATAATTATGATGCAATGATGAACTTCTTAAAAGTGATTAATCATGAAAAGGGATTAAACATTGGAGCGCGTCACATTACTGTATCCACATCAGGTATCGTTCCAAAAATTTATCAATTCGCTGATGAACAACTACAAATTAACTTTGCTGTATCTTTACATGCACCAAATCAAGAGGCTCGTCAAAAGCTTATGCCAATTGCGCGTGCCTATAAATTAGAAGAGTTAATGGAAGCCGTTCGTTACTATACTAAAAAGACTGGCAGACGTGTAAGTTTTGAATATGGATTAATGTCTGGTGAAAATGATTCAGTAGAAATTGCAGAAGAGCTTTCTGCTTTAATTAAAGGAATTAAATGTCACGTTAACTTAATTCCTGTTAACTACGTACCAGAACGTGATTATGTTCGTACGTCTCGTAGCCAAATTTTTGCGTTTGAAAAAACATTAAAGAAAAATGGGATAAACGTAACGATCCGCCGAGAGCAGGGTTCTGATATTGCGGCTGCGTGTGGTCAATTACGTGCGCAAGAGAGATCTGAAGAAACGAGGTGACCAGTGTTGGAATACACAGTCGAAAGTGATATTGGTTTAAAACGATCAATTAATGAAGACCGTGCTGCATTATTTAAACGTCCTGACGGGCTTGCGCTAGCACTTGTGGCGGACGGCATGGGTGGTCATAATGCTGGAGATGTGGCAAGTGATATGGCAATAAAACAGATGGAGACCTTTTTTTTACAGGCAGACGCACATCATTTTGTATCAACAACATCAAAGAAAGAATGGTTATTACAAACAGTAAAGCAATTGAATAAAAATATTTATGACTATTCTTTATCACACGAAGACTGTAAAGGAATGGGCACGACGTTTATTGCAGTGTTAATAGAAGGACATCATTGTTTCATTGCACATGTTGGAGATAGTCGTGTGTATTATTTCTTTGAAGATGGTGCACAACAAATCACAAAAGATCATTCTTATGTGAATGTACTGGTTGAAAATGGAGAAATTAGTGAAGAGGAAGCATTGACGCATCCAAAGAAAAATTTCATCTTAAAAGCTGTAGGTACAGAGGAAGCAATAGAACCAGATTTTTATGAAGTAGAGTTGGCACCAAAATCGTATTTACTCATTTGTTCAGATGGATTAAGCAATAAACTAACTGTCTATGAAATGGCTTCGATCATTACGTATCCCGATCCTATATTGGAAAAAGGACGTAAACTTGTAGAATTAGCAAATGCTAGCGGGGGAGAAGATAATATCTCCCTCGTGCTACTAACTAAAAAGGATGAGGAGGTGTAAGAATGCTGGTAGGTAAAAGAATTAGTGACCGTTATAAGATATTAGACCTCATTGGTGGCGGAGGTATGTCCAATGTTTATTTAGCTCATGATATGATATTAAATCGTGATGTAGCCATAAAAATATTACGCTATGATTTTTCCAATGAGGATGAGTTACATCGACGTTTTCAACGTGAGGCACTGTCTGCCACAAGTCTTACACATCCTAATATTGTTAGTGTTTATGATGTAGGTGACGATGGGGATCTACACTATATTGTAATGGAATTTGTTCAAGGAAAAACGTTAAAGCAGTACATACAAGAATTTGCACCAATTTCTCCGTCTAGAAGTGTGCATATTATGAAGCAATTAACGTCTGCTATTGCTAATGCCCATGAAAATCATATTATTCACCGTGATATTAAACCACAAAATATTTTGATGGATGCAGAGGGAAATGTCAAAGTAACTGATTTTGGCATTGCCATGACGTTAAGCGCTACATCCTTTACTCAAACGAATTCTGTGCTAGGGACAGTGCATTACTTATCACCAGAGCAGGCTCGGGGTGGGACGGCTACAAGTCAATCGGACATCTATGCACTGGGTATTGTATTGTATGAATTATTAACAGGTGAATTACCTTTTTCAGGGGAGTCAGCTGTTTCTATTGCCCTTAAGCATTTACAAGCGGAAACACCTTCAGTTCGCGCTTTTGATGGAACTATTCCGCAAAGCTTGGAAAATGTGGTGCTCAAGGCTACAGCAAAAGATGCATCTCATCGCTATAATACAGTGGAAGAAATGTATGATGATTTGGAAACCGTCTTATCATCTTCCCGAATAAATGAACCAAAGTTTGTTATTCCAGTGGATAATGATGCGACAAAGGCCATTCCAATTATTAAAGAGGAAGCTCTAAAGAAAGATGAAGATTTAACTAAAACAAGGGTTATTGAACCCATTGTGGAATATAAATCTCCAGCTCAGGCACCACCTAAAAAACCTGTAGAAAAACCTACTCCTGTTAAAGCAAAGAAGAAAAAATGGCCTAAGATTGTGGCGGGATTATTAATAGCGGTAATTATCATCTTCTTATTCTTCATATTTGCAGCAGATTTATTTAGCCCGAAAAAAGTGGCAGTCCCAGATGTAATAAATTTGACTGTAGAGGAAGCTACAAAAAAATTAGAAGCCGAGGGATTTGTTGTTGGTGAGGAGCATCAGGAACGAAATCATGAGGACATTGAAAAGGGTCATGTTATAGAAACCGATCCAGAGAAAAACTCGATGCGCGCAAAAGGCTCAGAGATTGACCTAATTGTTAGTTTAGGTGTGGAGACGACGACCGTTGATAATTATGTCGGACAAAATTATAGTCAAGTAGAGGCTTTAATAAAAGGAAAGTATAAAGAAGTAAGGAAAGAGGAAGTTCCTTCTCGTGAACCTGAAGGTAGAATTATTGAGCAAAGTATTGCGGCAGATACGGAAGTGGTAGCGAAAGAGGAAACGATTACCTTTAAAGTAAGTCAAGGTGTTCGTATGGTCAGAGTAGAAAATGTTGTGAATTATTCGAAAGCGGATATGGATAACTATGTGAATAGAGTAGGTCTCAGCTGGCGAGTATCTCGTGAAGACTATCATGAATCGATCCCTGCTGGTAGTGTAATTTCGCAATTGACAAAAGCAGGTACTATGGTGGAGGAAGGTTCTGCTATTTCGGTTATAATTAGTAAGGGACCAGCTAAAAAGCCTGAGAAACTTCTGCTTAAGCCCGTAGTCATTGAGTATAAACCTAAAGAAGAGGGTGTACCTCAAAAAGTTCGAATTGAAATTCAAGATAAAAATCATACATTTTCTGAACCAGTTACGGAGCTGGAAATTTTAAATGATACGCCTTACAATATACAGCTTGTTATTGAAGAAGGCAAAGATGCGAGTTATAGAATTATCCGTGACTCAGAAATCATCTTAGAAGAAAAAGTTAATTATAACGATGTCAATTAAGGAGGAATTGGATGGCGCAAGGCCAAATAAGAAAAGCGTTAAGCGGTTATTATTATGTTTATGATGGTCATCAGCTTATTCAATGCCGAGGACGTGGGGTCTTTCGCAATCGTGGAGAATCCCCGCTTGTCGGTGATATTGTAGAATATTCATTGGAAACAGAAGGATCGGATGGCACTATTCAAAAGATTTTAGAACGTCAAAATGAATTAGTTAGGCCGCCAATTGCCAATATTGATCAGGGTATCTTGGTTTTTTCTGTAAAAGAGCCTAATTTCAATACGATATTACTCGATCGCTTTTTAGTTGTTTTAGAATCATTCCATGTACACCCTATTATTTGTCTAACAAAAATGGATTTACTAGAAAATAACGAACATGAGGAATTACAGCGTTATATCGCTGATTACGAAAATATGGGCTATACCGTTCTTCAAACTTATAAAGATGAAGAAGAATTAGTGGAAAGATTACAGCCTATATTAAAGGGAAAAACAACTGTGCTAGCAGGCCAATCTGGTGTTGGAAAATCAACATTACTAAATACATTAATTCCTGAATTGAATTTAAAAACAGGAATTATCTCACAGAGCCTAGGACGTGGAAAACATACGACGCGTCACGTTGAGCTAATTGAGGTCTGTGATGGTTTATTGGCAGATACGCCTGGTTTCAGTTCGTTTGATTTTGATGAAATTGAGAAAGAAGAATTAGGCGCATGTTTTCCAGAAATGATTAGAGTAGCGGATCATTGTAAATTCAGAGGCTGTTTACATATGAAAGAGCCCAAATGTGCAGTCAAGGCGTCCGTAGAGACAGGGGAAATTCGTGACTACCGCTACAAGCATTATGAACAATTTATGCAAGAAATTATGGATCGAAAGCCGAGGTATTAATGATGATACAAATAGCACCATCAATTTTAGCAGCGAATTTTGCAAAATTAGGAGAAGAAGTAAAAGAAGTAGAGCAAGCGGGTGCAAAACTAATTCATATAGATGTGATGGATGGTCATTTTGTGCCGAATATTTCATTTGGCTCAATCGTATTGGATGCTATCCGTCCATTAACAGATTTACCATTAGATGTACATTTAATGATTGAAAACCCAGATCAGTATATTGAACAGTTTGCTCAAGCTGGAGCAGACTATATTACCGTACATGTTGAAGCTTGTCGTCACCTACATCGTACAATTCAATTAATCCGTTCGTATGGTATAAAGGCGGGTGTCGTTTTAAATCCACATACACCGATAGAATCTATCCAGCATGTTCTTGAAGATATCGATATGGTTTTATTAATGACTGTCAATCCAGGGTTCGGCGGACAAAAATTCATTCATTCGGTTGTGCCTAAAATCGAGGCTTTATCTTCACTGATTAAAGAGCGTGGATTGGACATCGCCATTGAAATTGACGGTGGCATTACAGCCGAAACGATTGTTCCATGTGCACAGGCAGGAGCGACGATTTTTGTGGCAGGATCAGCCATCTATAGTAAAGAGGATCGAACAGCTGCGCTTCAAGAAATTTTAGCGGCTGGTGAGGCAGCGATTAACGGATGACGACAGTCGTTGTTTGTGCAGGTGGTCCAAAACAAGAGCTGTGTTCATTCACATCGTTTCAATTACAACAGGATGTAGTGTTTATTGGCGCAGATCGTGGTGCTTTATATTTAATAGAGCAGGGGATTACGCCACATGCAATTGTTGGAGATTTTGATTCTTTATCAGAAGAAGAATATCAGCGGGTGATGGCGCGGACAAATGATCAACAACGTTTTCAAGAAGAGAAAAATGAAACAGATACGGATTTGGCCTTGCTTAAAGCATTTACGTATGCACCAGAAGAAATTATTTTGACAGGTGTTACGGGAGGGCGTCTAGATCATTATGAGGCAGCTGTTCGTTCTATATATCGTTTACAAAAAGAGCATCCACACATTGTATTGAAGATTATTAATCATACAAATATGTTACAATTTTTATTGCCGGGTACACATCCTATTTATGCAGATAACCGATATCGGTACTTATCCTTCTTTGCTCATGAAGAGCCGATAAAAGATGTGACATTAAGGCAAGTGAAATATGAAACGACGAAAGAAGAAATTTCTTTAGGAACATCCCGATTTACAAGTAATGAAATAATAGGAACTTCAGGGTCTATATCTTTCTCAAGAGGCATATGTTTAATGATAAGAAGCATAGATTAGCGTAAGGGGGAGAGAGTCCTGAAAGTATATACGTTCCAATTGCCGAAATTCGTTAGTAGTATTACGCGCACGTGTATTAACCTATTTAAAAAAGATAAGAAAGTAAAAAAATCCGACTAATAGTAGTCGGATTTTTTCATTCTTTGCTATATGTAGATTTTTACTGCAGTAATCATTCTATAACCAAAGAAAAAAATCGATTTACGCTCAAAGCGAAATCGATTTTTTAGAAGCGTCGATTAAACGCGCTCGATTTTACCTGATTTTAATGCACGAGCAGAAACCCATACACGTTTTGGTTTACCGTCAACTAAGATACGAACTTTTTGAAGGTTAGCACCCCAAGTACGTTTGTTAGCGTTCATAGCGTGGGAACGGTTGTTACCAGTACGAGCTTTACGTCCAGTGATTACACATTGTTTTGGCATGTTGTATTCCCTCCTTACTGTTGATGCTGAAAGATTATTATATTTCAGTTCGGTATTTCACATACCATAATAATTTAACATACGATGGCGTTCAGTGCAACAGTTTTCACATAACCTTTCAAGAAAAAAACCTTTACAGGCAAAATTGATGAACAAAAATAGATTTTCTTTGAAGGAATCAGTTCTTCTAATATTTTCCTCGATAACCGAGTTTCAGTGAGACGCGTTTGCCGGTATTAACCAAACGTTCAATGAGTGTTAGAATGTGCTCTTGAGAAACATTAAAGCTGACAAAACCGATGCTTACTGCTCCTATTACTTCACCAAAACCATCTAAAACGGAAACGGCAATGGAGGAAGTACCAGCCGTTCGTTCTCCGTGACTAATCGCATAACCTTGTTGTCGAATTTGACGAAGTTGCTCCTCCAGTTCAGGCATTTCATCTTGCGTTACTAGTTGTTCTAATATTTCTTTCGATTGTGCGTCAGACATAGAGGCGAGAATGGCCTTATTGGCTGCTCCAATATGTAGAGGTATACGAATGCCCAGCTGGTCATAAATACGAATTGGATTGGCAGCGCTATCTATTCTTTCAATAATAATCGTGTCTAAACCTGCTGGCTTACTTAAATAGACACTTTCCTCAACATCTCTTGCTAATCGCTCTAGCTCTGGTCGGATTTTGCTAATATAATCCATCGTATCATAGACTTGCAAGCCGAGTTCCATCCAAATGGTCCCGAGTCGATAATGTTTAGTTTGTTCATCTTGCTCAATCATTCCTTGATTAATCATCGCTTTTAAAATTCTATGTAAAGTACTTAGAGGTAAATCACATTTTGTAGAAAGCTCCGAAATGGACAAGCTACTGTCATTTGCTTCAGAAGCTAAAACCTTCGCAATAGTCATAGCCCGCTCTAATAATTGCATTTGTCCTACCTCCTTTTCTCCTATTTTATTTTTATTCTCCATCTACGTCTAGTTCCAATCTTACTGAGACCATGAGTTCATTGAATACAAAAAGAAAGAGAATACCCTTTTAGAAAAATTCAGACTTAATTCAACAGGGCTTACTGAGAGTGGTTTGAGAAGAAAATGAAAAATAAAAAGTTTTCTAAATATATTGACAGTATAACATAAAACGCATATATTTTTCATATAAACTTTCCTCTAAACGGAAACGTTTTCCACTACACGGAAAAGGAGTGAAGGGAATGCATTATTGCTCGTCGATGTATACACCTTTAAAACACGTAATAGTAAAACATCCAAAAGATGCTTTTCGAAGTCAGAAACATCTTAGTGATGAATGGAAAACTTTTAACTACTTATCTGAGCCCAACTTTGAAGAAGCATTAAAGGAATATGCAGAATTTGTTGAGATTCTTAAGAAGTATGTTGACACAATTGATTATCTACCACTTTCAGATGAGGTAGGGTTGGACTCGCTTTATGCCCATGATCCAGTCAAATTTACGCCGAAGGGTGCCATTTTATTAAAGTCTGGAAAAAAATTAAGACAGCCAGAAGCTTCCATCTACAAAGAATTTTTAAAGGACAAGGGTATTTCCATAATCGGAGAACTCACTGGAGATGCAGTAGCAGATGGTGGAGACATTGTTTGGTTAGATGATCGAACACTTGCTGTTGGGAGAGGTTATCGAACAAATGATGAGGCCATTCGTCAGCTAAAAGAAATGACAGCTGAAATGGTAGATGAATTTATAGTGGTACAGCTACCACATGATTTAGGTGAAGCTGAATGCTTACATCTTATGTCTTTCATTAGTATGGTTGATAAAGATTTAGCAGTTGTACATTCCCGTTTAATGCCTGTATTTTTCCGCCAATTACTAGTGGAAAGAGGTATTCAGTTAGTGGAAGTGCCAAAGGATGAATACGATACACTTGGCTGTAATGTGTTAGCGCTTGCACCTAGAGTTTGTGTTCTTCCTGAAGGAAACACGGTCACAAAACAGCAACTAATCGAAGCTGGTGCAACGGTATTTGAATATAAAGGTCAACAAATTTCTGTGTTAGGAACAGGCGGGCCTACATGTCTGACTTGTCCTGTAATAAGAGCATAAAAGGAGAGAAAAGAAATGTTTAAAAATGTTATTGTTAAAAATCCAGGAAATAGTTTTGTAAACGGTTTAACAACTAGTGATTTAGGAAAACCGATTTTAGAGAAATTATACGAGCAGCATGACAAGTATGTAGAAGCTTTAAAAAAATGTGAGGTTGAAGTAACACAATTACCAGCGAATGAGGCATTTCCTGACTCAACATTTGTAGAGGATACGGCAGTTTTAACACCAGAATTTGCTATCATTTCAAATCCAGGAGCTGCTGCCCGTAACCGGGAAATTGAAGATATCGAACCTGCTGTAAAGCAATTCTACGATAAAATTTATTATATAAAAGGATCTGGAACGCTTGATGGAGGGGACATATTACAGGCTGAAAAGAAATTTTATGTAGGAATTTCAGATCGTACAAATGAAGAAGGGGCACAACAATTTAAGGAAATCGTTGAACAAGAGGGGTATGAGGCGACGATTATCCCATTAAAAGAATTCTTCCATTTAAAAACGGGTATTGCTTATGTAGGAGACAATCGTATGGTGCTAGCTGGTGAGTTCGTAGATCATCCGGCATTTGAATCCTATGAAAAAATTATTATTCCAAAGGAAGATGAATATTCTGCTAACTGTATTCAAGTCAATGATTATATTATTATTCCAGCAGGATACCCGGACACAAATCGTAAATTACTCGATCTAGGTTATCAAACGATTGAACTTGAAATGTCCGAATTTAGAAAACATGATGGTGGCTTAAGCTGCTTATCATTACGTTTTTAAGTAATACTACTTGAACCCAATCAATTTTAAAAAAATAAATTGGTTGGGTGCTTTCGTTATTTGTATATCAGAATATTCAATATATTCACATTATATGGGAGGGATGGATGAATGTTGGATAAAGGGGATCAAGTTCACAATCAACAATTAAACCGTTCAATGAAAAGTCGTCACTTATTAATGCTTTCACTTGGGGGGGTTATCGGAACAGGGTTATTTTTAAATGTAGGCTATACCATTAATCAAGCGGGTCCAGGTGGAGCACTTATTGGTTATTTATTTGGTGGGTTAATTTTATTTATGGTAATGAACTGTCTAGGGGAATTAGCTGTTTACATGCCTGTTACTGGTTCCTTTCAAACATATGCTACACGTTTCATTAGCCCCTCAGCCGGATTTTCATTAGGCTGGATGTACTTTGTCGGTTCAGCAGCGACAGCGGGTGTTGAGTTCACAGCTGCCGGAATTTTAATGCAGCATTGGTTTCCAGATATCCCTATTTGGATATGGTGTGCTGTATTTATGGTTCTTTTATTTGTCTTAAATGCTTTAACTACAAAGGGGTTTGCTGAAGCAGAATTTTGGTTTGCGAGTATTAAAGTAGTCGCAGTTATTGCCTTTATTATAATAGGTGGGGCTGCTATTTTTGGTATGATACCGTTAGCAGATCGTCCAACACCTCATCTCACAAATTTAGCACCTTCTGGCTTATTCCCAGCAGGTATTACCATTATTTTTGTGACGATGATGAATGTTATTTTCTCTTATCAGGGGTCAGAGCTTGTGGGAATTGCAGCCGGTGAAACCGAAAATCCAGAAAAAAATATTCCAAGAGCTATCCGGACAATACTTTTTAGAATTATTGTTTTTTATATTGCTTCTATTATTGTATTATCAGCCATCTTCCCATCATCAGAGCTTGGTCTAATGGAGAGTCCATTTGTGACGTTGATGAATTTAGCGGGTGTTCCCTATGCAGCTGGTATCATGAATTTTGTTATTTTAACCGCGATTCTATCCGTTGGTAATTCATGTTTGTATGCGTCAACTCGTTTATTGTTCTCGATGTCTCATGAGGGAATGGCACCAAAATTATTTGGTCGTCTTACTAAAAATAAAGTGCCTCTAAATGCACTGATCTTTACGATGGTTTTCTCACTCTTATCATTACTAACAAGTGTGATGGAAGCAGATGCGGTATTTGTTTTATTAATGTCGGTTGCAGGAATATCTGTCACGATTTCATGGATGGGGATTTGTGCTTCTCAATTAATGTTCCGCTATCGTTATATTAAGTCGGGTGGAAATTTAGCAGATTTAAAGTTTAAGACACCTTTATTTCCATTAATACCTATATTTTGTATTTTCTTTTGTTTAGTGATTTTGATTTTTTTAGCATTTGATCCAACCCAAAGAATTGGCCTATTGTATGGCATTGGCTTCTTTATTGCTTGTATGATTTTTTATCGCTTGAAATTAAAAAAAGCACCTATGGCAACTACAGATACCAAAAATGAAGAGTCACTAGATATTCGTTAAGAACCTTTAACGAATGAGATTTAAAGGAGAATTTTTATGGATAATTATATGTGGAATACACCAGAAAAACTGCGAGCACTACTATGTGAAATTGTCAGCTGGGACAGTAGAACATTGACTGAGGGTGAAAATGAATTTGCCTATAAATTGAAAAATAAATTGATGGCGCTTCCATATTTTAATAAGCATCCTGAGTTGATCGAATTGCATGAAGCAGGTCTAGGAAGAAACGCTGTAACAGCATTATATAAACATCCTACAGCAACCAACACAGTAGTGCTAATTAGTCACTTTGATACAGTGCATACTGAAGAATATGGAGAATTAGAGCCTCTAGCTGTTTTCCCTGAGGAATTGACTAAAAAGCTTATGGAGCCTAAGTACAAAAAGGATTTACCAGAAGCTGCTAGATTGGATTTGGAATCAGGCAATTATTTGTTTGGTCGTGGCACAATGGATATGAAAATGGGACTGGCATTACACATGCAGCTAATTGAAAAAGCAAGCTTCGAGCAATGGCCAATTAATCTGATTTTAACAGCGGTTCCCGATGAAGAAGTAAATTCAGCGGGAATGAGAGCTGCTGTAGTGGAGCTTGTAAGAATACGAGAACAGTATGATTTAACGTATCAATTATTTTTAAATAGTGAACCGTCTTTTTCACAAGGACCATCTGATACGAATGAATATATTTATTCAGGCACCATTGGTAAGATAATGCCCGCCGCACTGTTTTATGGGAAGGAAACACATGTCGGTGAACCTTTAAAAGGAATGACAGCTAATTTCATTGCTTCTTATATGACACAGCATATGGAGTGGAATCCTCTTTTCCGTGAAACAGATTTAGGAGAGAGTACACCACTACCAGTCTCTTTACAGCTAAAAGATTTAAAAATGGAATACTCTACACAAACGCCATATCGTGCTGCGGCTCTTTACAATGTATTTTTATTAAAACGAACAGCAGCAGAAGTGATGGATATATTTGAACAGGTCGCATTCGAAGCAATGACGGCTTGTAATCAACAGTATGTGCAAATTTGTAAACGAGAAAAAGTACAAGGTGTTGGGACAGTCAAAGTATTGCGATATGAAGCTCTCTTAGAACATGCCATCCGGAAACTGGGAGCTGCCGAAGTCGATTCTATCAAATCTCAAGTTCTTCAGCATAGTACGTGGGATGACCGTGAAAAGTCAATACGCATTGTTGATCAGCTTATGATACGTTGTCAGGAATTAGCACCAGCTACTGTCCTGTTATATGCTCCACCTTATTACCCGGCTATTAATTCATCCAATCATCCACTTATTATAAAATCGATTGAATTAATGAAGAAAACGGCGCAAACATTCGATGTTGCGGTGGAGCAAATCCATTATTTTAATGGAATTTGTGATTTAAGCTATGTGAACTATACAGATGAATCAGATGAATGGTTAGCCTTCGAACGCAATACACCTGTATGGGGGGAAACGTATAGTATCCCATTTAAAGAAATGACCGCTTTACAAGGGCCGGTCTTAAATGTAGGACCATTTGGTAAGGATGCGCATCAAAAAACAGAAAGATTACATGTGGATAGTGCCTTTAAAGAAATGCCAGTTATGATCGATACCCTTATAAAAAGTTTAATTTAATGCAATATAAAGTTGATGCTTTCATAGTATCAACTTTTTTTATCTAGAATTGACTGTGATGTTTAAGATTAATAAAGAGAGGCCATATAGGCATGTGTCCTAATAAGATTTTGATGTAAGGGCATATATAATTAGGCTATGAGCTTGCTGACCGAGCGTTATACGTCATAACACAATTAGGCGGAAATAAATTTTATTGTAAGAACGCCATTTTTGATGAATTCATAAATACGTCGATTTAAAGTCACAAAACGTTGCTACATAGCCTTTCTTTACCCCCTTAGGTTGCTTAAATTACAACGAAAGTGTTACAATATAGTTTAGTCAAAAAGAGCCAAGGGGGCATTTCTATGTCAATTGAATTAAACAGTGAATTCGGCCAAATTGATATTTCAACAGATGTACTTGCACAAATTGCTGGTGGTGCTGCTGTAGAATGCTACGGGATTGTTGGCATGGCATCTAAACATCAAATTCGTGATGGTCTAACTGATATTTTACGTAAAGAAAACTTCGCAAAAGGTGTTGTGATTCGACAACAAGACGACGATTTACATATTGATATGTACATTATTGTTAGTTACGGGACAAAAATTTCGGAAGTTGCTTACCAAGTACAGTCGAAAGTGAAATATACAGTAGATAAAACATTGGGTATGAGCGTAAAATCTGTCAATATCTTTGTACAGGGCGTTCGTGTAGCGAATTAAGAGGAGGAACTAAATCGAATGCAGTCTTTAGACGGTATAAAGTTTGCAGAAATGGTACAAATGGGTGCGCATCACCTATTCCAAAATGCAAATTATGTAGATTCATTAAATGTTTTCCCGGTACCGGATGGTGACACAGGGACAAATATGAACTTATCGATGACATCTGGTGCAAAGGAAACGGAGCTTTATGCTTCAGAGCATATTGGTAAAACGGCACAGGCCTTATCAAAAGGTTTATTAATGGGTGCGCGTGGAAATTCAGGTGTAATTCTATCACAATTATTCCGTGGATTTGGGAAATTCATTGAAAAAGAAGCAACAATTGATGCAAAAGGTTTTGCAGGTGCCTTCCAAGCTGGGGTAGATACAGCATATAAAGCCGTTATGAAACCTGTCGAAGGAACTATTTTAACGGTTGCTCGAGAAGCGGCGAAAAAAGGCGTAGAAGTGGCAGAAACTGAAACCGATATCATTGCGGTTATGGAAGCTTTTACTGCAGAGGCAAAGGCATCGCTAGATCGAACACCGGATTTACTACCTGTTTTAAAAGAGGTAGGGGTTGTCGATAGTGGTGGCCAAGGATTATTGTTTGTATATGAAGGGTTTTTAGCTTCTTTAAAAGGAGAGCCTCTCCCAGAAAAAAATGATGCGACATTAGATGATTTAATCAATGCAGAGCATCATAGAGCTCAAGACTTTATGAATACTGAAGATATTGAATTCGGCTATTGTACAGAAATAATGGTGCGTTTAGAAGATGGGAAAGAGCCATTTAATGAGGAGCAATTCCGTCAAGAATTAAGTCCTTTAGGTGATTCGTTACTTGTTATTTCAGATGAAGAAATTGCCAAGGTTCATATCCATTCTGAGCAACCAGGCTCTGTTTTATCAATTGGACAAAAATATGGTAGTCTTATGAAAATAAAAGTCGATAATATGCGTGAACAACATTCAGCTATCGTCGGTGAAGAACATAAGGCACCTACGACAACGAAAAAATTAGAAAAACATCCCTATGCTATTGTAACAATTGCGATGGGGGAGGGTGTTGCAGGTTTATTGCGTTCGATCGGTGCATCTTATGTCATTGAAGGTGGCCAAACGATGAACCCTTCAACAGAAGATATCGTTAAAGCAGTACAAGAAATTGGTGCAGAAAAAGTTTTAATTCTACCTAATAATAAAAATATAGTGATGGCTGCAGAGCAAGCTGTTGAGCTTTTAGAAATTGAAGCAGCAGTTGTCCCAACGAAGACAATTCCGCAAGGGATGGCTGCGATTTTAGCGTTTAATCCTGAAGCGGCTGTAGACTTAAATAAAAAGACAATGACGGATGCATTTGCAAATGTAAAAACAGGTCAGGTAACTTATGCTGTGCGTGATACATCTATTGATGGTGTTGAAATCCATAAAGATGATTTTATGGCGTTAGCAGAAGGAAAAATTGTCCTTTCTACACCAGCTTTAAAAGATGCAGCTGAAAAAGTAATCGTTGATTTAGTTGATGAGGATGCTGAAATTGTAACAGTCATTTATGGAGAGGATACAACTGAACAAGATGCTACAGAGTTAGTAGCATTCATTGAGAAGAACTATCCAGACGTAGAAGTTGAATTATTTAATGGAAAACAAGGGTTATACCCATATATTATTTCGGTAGAATAATTACATGCTACTTTGCTATTCCGTAAAGAAAGCAGTGCACAAAATGTGTACTGCTTTTGTTTATGCTACAAAGAGAGTATTATCTATATTTAGTCGGAAACATACGTACTATTCATAGTTGAATGTACGTATGTAGAGGATATAAAAAATTGGAAATATTGGAATATCAATGATTTTCATTATGTGTGCACAGGGTATGGACAATGTAAAACATATCACGATTGGCTACAAATTATAGTAGTGGTAATTTTCTGAAAGCTGACAAATTAAATACTTTACTTTTGTGGTAACTATCAAGCATGATATAAGTAAATATAAATATTATTATAGGAATAGAATAGAGGGGTGTTTGTATGAAATTTACTTCGGTTTTTGATATTATTGGGCCAGTCATGATTGGGCCTTCCTCCTCTCATACGGCAGGGGCAGCTCGTATCGGACGAGTTGCAAGGGATTTATTTGGTAGACAACCTAAATGGGCGAAAATTCATTTATATGGTTCGTTCGCAGAAACGTATAGAGGGCATGGGACAGATGTTGCAATCATTGGGGGCTTATTGAACTACGATACATTTGATGATCGTATTAAAACGGCATTTGAAGATGCAGAAAAAGCAGGGTTGGAATATGAATTTATTCCAGAAACAGCTAATACGGAGCATCCAAATACGGCACGTCTAGTTATTGGAGACGATGAAGGAGAAATGTCTGTCGTCGGTATTTCTATTGGTGGCGGTAAAATAGAAGTAAGTGAAGTAAATGGCTTTAAATTGCGTTTAACAGGTGGCATGCCAGCGATTCTTGTCGTACATGATGACCGTGCTGGCTGCATAGCGAACGTAGCCAATTGCTTAGCGATGCACGAAGTTAATATTGGACATATGGAAGTATCACGTATAGAACGAGGTTTAACGGCTTTAATGGTTATTGAAGTCGATCAAAATATAGAAGACAAAGTACTACAGCAGATTTCATTAATCCCATATATTACAAAAGTATCAAAGATTAATAACTAAGGGGGTGTCCCAAGATGGACGTTTTATTTCATAATGTTCGCGAGCTTGTGGAACGAGCAGAACAGGAAGATAAATTAATATCAGAAATTATGATTGAACAGGAAATGTTGATAACTGGCAGAACACGAGAAGAAATCATTCAACAAATGGATCGAAACCTAACGGTGATGGAAGAAGCGGTAGAACGCGGCTTACAAGGTGTACAATCTGTTACAGGTTTAACAGGTGGGGACGCCGTATTACTTCAAAATTACATTGCACAAGGAAAATCACTATCAGGTGATTTATTATTAGATGCAGTAAGTAAAGCGGTTGCAACCAATGAAGTCAATGCAGCAATGGGAACAATTTGTGCAACGCCAACAGCAGGTTCAGCTGGGGTTGTACCTGGAACACTTTTTGCGGTAAAAAATAAATTAAATCCAACTCGTGAGCAAATGATTCGTTATTTATTTACATCAGGTGCATTTGGCTTTGTTGTGGCTAATAATGCTTCCATCTCAGGTGCTGAAGGTGGCTGCCAAGCAGAGGTTGGTTCAGCGGCAGGTATGGCAGCGGCAGCTATCGTTGAGATGGCTGGTGGAACACCGCAACAATGTTCAGAAGCATTTGCGATTACGTTAAAAAATATGCTTGGCCTTGTTTGTGATCCAGTAGCAGGCTTAGTGGAAGTACCATGTGTTAAACGGAATGCTATGGGCGCTGCTAACTCTCTTGTAGCAGCAGATATGGCGCTTGCAGGTGTGACAAGCCGAATTCCATGTGATGAAGTAATTGGAGCGATGTATCGCATAGGACAATCTATGAGTCCAAACCTGAAAGAGACGGCACGCGGTGGTTTAGCAGCAACGCCAACAGGTAAGGCAATTAGTAAAGCCATTCTCGAAAATGGTGGATTACAAAGTATTAAGGCAATTCAATAAAAATGAAGAAACATGCTATCTGAATAGGTAGCATGTTTTTATGTTGATTGATATCTTAATGAAAAGAAAAACCCTCTTACGTACATAGTCGATTTAAGTATAATTAAATTTTAATAAGGAAAAAATATTTATCTTAATTTATAGCAGGGATGTGAATAGAGATGGATTTACGTAATTTGAAAACGTTTCATGTTGTTTCAACTTACCTCAACTTTACAAAAGCGGCTCAAATTTTAAATTATAGCCAGCCTACAATTAGCCAACAGATTAAAGCGTTAGAAGAAGAATTAGGGCATATCTTAATTAATCGAATAGGCAAGAAAATGTTTCTTTCTCAAGTAGGAAAAATAGTAAAGGAACATACAGATCAATTATTTGGGATTATTGAAGAAATGGAACAGGATTTGAAGAATTTTGAAAAGCCATTTGGCCATTTGACAATCGCTGCACCAGAATTTTATTGTGGCTATTATTTATCCCATATTATTGGCTCGTTTTTAAAACAGTACCCTCAGGTAAACCTAAAACTTCTTTGTGCCAATAGTAAAGAAACAGCCAAACTTGTGAGTTCAAATCAAGCAGATATAGGTTTTATAGCTGGATACCCTAGTTACGCTGGTGTAGAGGGGATTTTATTGGAGGAAGAGGATTTGGTATTGGTTGGAAATCCGCTTATTATAAAGGATCGTACTGTGCAGGAAATATTCGATGATTATCCCTTTATAACCTATGGTATGGATGACTGTATTGTCAGTTGCCTTCAAGAAATTCAGTGTAAGCCCCAAACGATAGTGGAATTTGGAAGCGAGGAAGCAATTAAGCGAGCAGTAATGGAACAAGTAGGTCTAGCCTTGCTGAGTGATATTATTATTCAAAAAGAGGTAAGCAAAGGGAGTCTTCAGGTTCTTTACCGATTTCCTAAAAAGTTACCTACTTATTTAATCTTTCCTCAAAATGCTAAAACATTTAGTAATGTAAGTACTTTTATTGATTTAGTTAAAGATACATGGAAAACAATTTAAATGGTTTGTATATGAAAAGAATGTTGCAGCCTGGTGAAATCGCAGGAATGTAATGTTCTTTTTATTTGTAATTTTTTTGATGTATCCCGATGAATTTATATGTAAATTTATCAATAGTAACTATTCGAAATAGTAATTTTTTATTTTTTTTTTAATCAATTACAATGAAGAAGACGGAAATTTCAAAAAAAGGGGATGGCTTTTTATGTTGGAGAGATGCGATATGCATTGATAGTGGTAATAAAAATTTGTTTTTGATCAATGATTCAACTAAGGAGGATGACGGATGAGTAAATTTATAGCTAATAAAGAAATAGAGCAACCAAAAGGAATTAATGTTTATGTGTTAATCTTTTGCCTTATTGTTGTATCATCCATTTTAACGTATTTTATCCCAGCTGGTTCATTTCAACGAGAAGAAGTTAATGGACGTCAAGTAATTCAACCAGGAACATTTAGTTTTACAGATATGAACCCTATTGGATTTTTAGATATTTTTAGCAGCGTACATTCTGGCATGATGCAAGGAGCAAGTATTATTTTCTTCGTATTGATTGTAGGAGGTACCTTTGGAATACTATCAGCCACAGGGGCATTGGAATCCTTTATCGCCATGCTATCTGTAAAAATGGCTAAACGTGAAATGTTAATAATACCAGTATTGATGTTGTTTTTCGCCTGTGCTGGGTCATTAATGGGGATGTCTGATGAAACGATTGTGTATGTAGGGATTCTTGCACCGCTTGCTGTTGCCCTAGGTTTTGATGCAATTACGGGTTTTGCTATCGTTATTCTAGGTGCATCTGTAGGATTTTCGGCAGCTGTTATGAATCCGTTTACAGTAGGAATAGCGCAAGAAATTGCGGGCTTGCCATTATTTTCAGGAATTGCTTTTCGAATTGTAATATTTATTGTCTTATACACAGTAGCAACAATATATGTTTATCGCTATGCAAGAAAAGTGAAAAATAATCCTAAAATTGGCTTTTATGGAAATTTTCTTAATAATGAAGGTAGTATTGTACAGGCGAATTCGAAAATGGAAATAAGACATAAGCTTGTTATGGCTACATTTCTTTTGAATTTTATCGTATTGATGTACGGGGTTGTAAAACTAGGTTGGTACATTACCGAAATAGCCGGTTTATTTTTATTGTTTGGTATTTTAATGGGACTTATTGGCAAACTATCACCTTCGCATATTGCTAATTCATTTATGAAGGGTGCAGGTGATTTAGTTGGTGGCGCTCTTATCATTGGATTAGCACAGTCTATTTTAGTGATTTTCAATAACTCAGGATTGATTGATACAATCCTATTTTACACGTCTGTATTGCTTGATTCAGTTCCACCTGTACTAAATGCAGTAGGGATGTTTATCTTCCAGTTATTTTTAAATTTTTTAGTACCATCAGGAAGTGGACAGGCTGCCTTAACAATGCCGATTATGGCGCCTTTATCAGATATGATTGGCGTTACAAGACAAACAGCAGTACTTGCCTATCAATTTGGAGATGGTATGTCGAATATTATTTTCCCAACTGTAGGTTTTTTAATGGCGGGATTATCAATTGCGGGTATTCCTTGGGGTAAATGGATAAAATGGATTTTTCCGTTTATGCTTATTCAAGTAACAGTTGCTGTAATATCGCTTATTATTGCACAAGTCATACAATACGGACCTTTCTAAAGGAGTTTAACAATGGAAATAATGAATATAAAAAGATTAGCAGAAAAGGCAATAGAGGATCGCCGTCATCTGCACCAATATCCAGAGCTTTCTGGTCAGGAATACGAAACAAGTGAGTTTATTCGCCAAAGACTAGAGGAGTTAGACATAGAAATTCTAGATTACGAACCTCCAGGTGTAGTGGCATTTATAAAAGGGACAAATGGAACAAAAACTATTGCATTACGTGCCGATATAGATGCATTACCTATAGAAGAAGAGGGAGACAAACCATATATTTCTCACAAGCAAGGTGTTGCTCATATGTGTGGCCATGATGGTCATACTGCGATTTTATTAGCAGTTGCTGCATGGATAAGCTTAAATAGAGAGAAAATCGAGCCGAATATCAAGTTTATATTTCAATCGGCAGAGGAAATCACCCCAAGTGGAGCTGATTTATTAATTCAAAAAGGTGTGTTGGAAGATGTAGAGGCTATTTTTGGCATTCACTTATGGCAAGGTTTAGAGAAAGGGATGATTGGTCTAACACATGGACCAATGATGGCTTCTATTGATGATTTTGAAATTATAATTCAAGGATATGGTGGCCATGGATCAATGCCACATGAAACAATTGATCCTATTTATATAGCGAGCCATTTAATGCAAGCTTTTCAAAGTATTATAAGTAGAAATGTCAATCCTATTGATGCGGGTGTCATTACAGTAGGTAATATTCAAGCTGGAACCACTTATAATATTATTCCTGATACGGCAAAATTAACTGGAACGATCAGAGCTTTGACACCGAACACTATAAAAATCATTAAAACGAAAATGGTAAGTTTAACAGAAGGAATTTGTCGAGCATTTGGAGCAGAGGGAAAAATCGATTTTATTTTAGGAACACCTCCGCTCATAAATGATCCGACACAATCACGAAATATTGAATCGATTGTACGGGAACAATTTGGAGATACCGCATTTAAAGTAGTCGAACCAGTCATGGGTGGAGAAGATTTTTCTTATTATTTACAACATAAGCCTGGAGCATTTGTTTTTGTAGGTATGGGTGGTGAAAAAAGCCAATATCCACATCATCATCCACGATTTGATGTAGATGAAGATGTTTTCCCTAATGCTATTCAACTATTTATAAACATTATCTTGCAACATAAATAATTAGACTATTTATACAAAAAGGAGTTATACGTCGTGATAAAAAAGATTGAAGTGTTTGCAGCACGTTTACAATTAAAGGAACCATTCGTTATTTCGTATGTTCATTTAGATGATATGCCAACTATTCTTACCAGAATAGAGACGGATGAGGGTGTAGTTGGCTGGGGCGAAGCTGTGCCTGATCAAAATGTGACTGGTGAAACTTGGGAGAGTACGTATCATGTTATTAAACATGAATTAGCCCCATTATTGATTAATGAAGATCCATTTGCTGTAGAGCGTATTCATAAAAAGTTTAATGAAAAAATTGATGGAGTCCCTTCAGCAAAAGCAGCATTGGACATTGCGCTCTATGATTTGATGGGAAAAATGACTGGACAACCTGTTTATCAATTAATTGGTGGAAAAGCACATGAGGAATTACAGGTGCCAAGAGTGATTAGTATTAAGAGTCCTGAGGAAATGGCTAAAGATGCAAGTGAATTTGTAAAATCGGGCTTCCGTAATATTAAAATTAAGGTTGGTACAAATGCTGAATCAGATATTGCTCGTATTCGTGCGGTAAGAGAAGCAATAGGTGACGAGGTGCAACTGCGGGTAGATGCCAATCAAGGCTGGAATAGGATGGAGACACTAAAAGTAATAAGAGAAACTACAGCTTGTCATGTAGACTGGTACGAGCAACCTGTAAAAGCACATGATTTAAGAGCGTTAAAAGAAATCAGAGCCCTTTCACCTTGTAGTATTATGGTAGACGAGGGTGTTCATAATATTTATGATTTAGTCGATGTCATAGAAATGCGTGCTGCGGATATGCTAAATATAAAATTAATGAAATCAGGTGGAATATATCCAGCTCTAGCTCTTGCAAGTCTGGCTGAGGCTGCAGAGATGCCTTGTCAAGTAGGCTCTATGGTGGAATCAGCAATCGGAACAATGGCTGGAGCGCACCTAGCGATCAGTAAGTCTATTATCCATACAAACGAGATGGTTGGGCCTTTAATGTTTGTAAAAGATGTGGCAAATGTTACATACTATAAAGACATCCTGCAGTTAAGCCATAAAGCTGGATTAGGTATAGAAGTTGATGAGCAATATGTGAAAGAAATTACATGTTTCTCTTGTGAAATTAAATAATCAAAAATTTAACCCTATCATTCATTGGTAGGGTTTTTGCTTATGTGTAGGGTTAGGGAAAAAAATTATGGTACATTAGAGAGAGAGGCTATAACACTACATAAACAAGCAATGAAGGGAGTGTGGGATAAGATGACTGAATTATATGGACCCGTCAATGAATTAAAAGGCGTCGGGAAAGAAACAGCAGCACATCTTGAATCACTAGGAATCAATACAATAGCTGATTTATTATGGACGTTCCCACATCGACATGAAGATTTTCGTTTAAAAGATTTAGCGCAAACACCACATAACGAACGGGTTACAGTTGAGTGTAAGGTGGAGCGGGAGCCTACGGTTTTATTTTTAGGTCGCAATAAATCAAGACTCCAAGTAACCGTTTTAGCAGGAAGACATTTAGTGAAAGTCGTATTTTTCAATCAGGGCTATTTAAAGCAAAAGCTTGTACCTGGTTCTATTATTACGGTGACTGGTAAATGGGATCGTGGTAGACAAGTAATCAATGGCACTTCTGTTATATTTGGTCCTAAAACGGATCAAGTAGACTTTGAGCCTGTCTACAGTCTGAAAGGTTTGATTCAACAAAAAAGATTTCGAAAATATATGAGACAAGTATTGGACGATTATGGTGCTAATTTGCCTGATGCAATTCCACAAGATTTGCAGGATTCCTATAAGCTTGTGCCTATACAGGAAGGCTTGGAGGGTATTCATTTTCCGCTAGATGCACAACATGCTAAACAAGCGAGAAGACGTTTTGCTTATGAAGAGCTATTAAATTTTCAACTACGTATGCAGGCGTTACGTAAGGTACGGAAGGAAAATGAACAAGGAACTGTCATTCAATATGATGTGCATATGCTACGTGAATTTATCGCGGCATTACCATACGAATTAACCAATGCTCAAAAACGTGTTGTCAATGAAATTTGTAAAGATTTGAAGGAGCCACATCGAATGAATCGCTTATTACAAGGTGATGTAGGTTCGGGGAAAACCGTGGTGGCAGCTATAGGCCTATACGCTGCAGTTTCAGCAGGTTATCAAGGTGCGTTAATGGCACCAACAGAAATTTTAGCAGAGCAACACTTGGAGAACTTGCTAGAATGGTTCCAACCATTTGGCGTTCGTGTGGCTTTATTATCTGGTTCAACCAAAACGAAGGAGCGCCGTGTTATACTTGCAGATTTGGCAAATGGAGAGCTCGATATTGTAATTGGTACACATGCCTTAATCCAACCTGATGTTATTTTTAAAAATCTAGGTTTTGTTATTACCGATGAACAACATCGTTTTGGTGTTGAACAACGTCGCATATTGAGAGATAAAGGGGAAAACCCGGATGTGCTCTTTATGACAGCCACTCCAATTCCCAGAACACTTGCCATTACAGCGTTTGGAGAAATGGATGTGTCGATGATTGATGAAATGCCGGCAGGGCGTAAGCAGATTGAAACCCATTGGATGAAAAAAGAACAATTCGGATCGGTTATATCAAAACTAGAAGGAGAGCTAGCCGCTGGAAGGCAGGCCTATGCCATTTGTCCTCTTATTGAGGAATCAGATAAACTGGATGTTCAAAATGCAGTTGAAATCTATGAACAGCTAGCAACTTATTTTACAGGCCGCTATCAAGTTGGTCTAATGCATGGACGTTTATCTGCAGATGAGAAGGATGCTGTTATGCGTGCTTTTAGTGATGGGTCCATACAGGTTTTAGTTTCTACGACAGTCGTTGAAGTAGGGGTGAATGTACCGAATGCTACATTTATGATTGTCTATGACGCTGAACGCTTTGGTTTAGCACAATTGCACCAGCTACGAGGGCGTGTTGGACGAGGTGAACATCAATCCTATTGTATTTTACTGGCTGATCCTAAGTCTGACGAGGGGAAAGAGAGGATGCAGTCTATGACAGAAACAAATGATGGTTTCCGCTTAGCTGAGAAAGACTTAGAGTTGCGAGGACCAGGGGATTTCTTTGGACGTAAGCAAAGTGGTCTACCAGATTTCAAAGTAGCTGATTTAGTACATGATTACCGGATTCTTGAGACTGCTCGAAAGGATGCTACTACGATGCTTGAAACCGATGATTTTTGGCATGGTGACGACTATCGGTACTTGAGAGAAGTGTTAGAAAATTCTGGCGTTTTGCAAGGGGAGCGCTTCGATTAATAATTGTATGATGATTCATGCGGAGAATGCAGGACTTGATTTCAAAACAAGTCTTGCATTCTTTTTTTAACCTCTATATACTGATATTAGTACCAAGTGCTAATAACAACTCAAAAGGTGGCGAATGATGTTGAGACGAACAAAAAAAGAACGACAGCGACTACTATCTGAAACGATAGCTGAAAATCCATTCGTCACAGATGAACAGCTAGCAACACAGTTTCAGGTAAGTGTTCAAACAATTCGTTTAGATCGTATGGAATTATCCATACCAGAATTACGAGAGCGTATTAAAGATGTCGCTTCAAAAAACTATGAAAATGAAGTAAAATCTCTACCGATTGATGAGATCATCGGAGAAATTGTTGATATTGAATTAGATAATCGAGCACTTTCGATTTTTGATGTGAAAGAAGAACATGTTTTCCAGCGCAACGGCATCGCACGAGGACATCATTTGTTCGCGCAAGCAAACTCCTTAGCGGTAGCCGTTATTAACGATGAACTAGCATTGACAGTACATTCTACTATTACGTTTGTGAAACCTGTTCGTGCTGGAAATCGTGTTATTACAAAAGCGATTGTTGTCGGACGAGATGATAAAAATCATCGGACAAAAGTCGAGGTAACATCTACTGTGAATGGTGAAACCGTTTTTGTTGGTGAATTTGATATGTACCGTACGAAAGGTAAGGGTGAGTAATAATGAAATTAGCGCTTGATGGAATGGGTGGAGACAATGCACCAAAATCAGTAATTGAAGGTGCACTCTTAGCATTAGAGCAAATTCCAAATTTAGAAATTCAATTATATGGACAGCAAGAGAAGCTCGAGCCATTTTTAAAACAACATGATCGATTAACGATCGTACATTGTGAGGAAGTCGTTGAAGGAACGGACGATCCAGCACGTGCTGTTCGTAGAAAAAAGGATTCTTCCATGGCGCGCATGATGGACGCAGTGGATGAGGGTAGAGCAGAGGCTTGCCTGTCAGCAGGAAATACAGGTGCTTTAATGGCAGGCGGTTTATTTAAAGTAGGTCGTATTGAGGGAATTGCTCGACCAGCTTTAGCTACGACATTACCAACACTTGATGGTAAGGGCTTTTTAATGCTTGATTTAGGTGCAAATGCAGATGCCCGTCCAGAACATTTAGTGCAATATGCTATTATGGGCGATATTTATGCGAAGAAAGTTGGCGGCCTACAAAAACCTAGAATCGGCCTATTAAATATCGGTACAGAAGATAAAAAAGGAAATGAATTAACAAAAGCAGCCTTTGATTTATTAAAGGAAGCGGATTTGAATTTTATTGGTAATGTAGAGGCACGTGATTTACTTGAAGGAGTAGCTGATGTCGTTGTTACGGATGGCTTTACAGGAAATATGGTGCTGAAGTCAATTGAAGGTACTGCAGGTGCTTTATTTTCAATGTTAAAAGAGGCGTTTATGTCTTCAACAAAAACGAAGATCTCAGCTGTCCTTATGAAAAATAATTTACGTGACTTAAAACATAAAATGGACTATACAGAATATGGTGGTGCTGGATTGTTTGGCTTACAAGCACCCGTTATAAAGGCGCATGGATCATCTAATGCGAAAGCGATTTTTAGTGCTATCCGCCAAGCAAACACAATGGTAGAACATACTGTTATTTCGACAATTACAGAGACAGTACGCCACATAGAAATTGATTAGACAAAGGGGACTATTCAAATGACGAAAATTGCATTTATTTTTCCAGGACAAGGTTCGCAAGTAGTAGGAATGGGGCAAGAGTTTGTTGAAAATGCTGCGGAAAGTAGAGCCTTCTATGATCGTGCAGATCAAGCTCTTGAATTGGAGCTATCTAAGCTTATGTTAGAAGGTCCAGTAGAGGAATTAACATTAACATATCATGCTCAGCCAGCACTACTTACTACTGGGGTAATGGTAGCAGAGAAGCTACGTGCAGCAGGAATTCAACCTCATTATGCAGCAGGTCACTCTCTTGGAGAATATGGCGCATTGGTCATAGCGGGTGTCATGTCCTTTGAAGATGCAGTGAAGATTGTGCATAAACGTGGTCTATATATGAATGAAGCTGTACCTGCTGGACAAGGTGCTATGGCAGCCATTTTAGGCATGGAATTAGAAGCGTTAAATGAAGTAACTGAGCAAGTGTCAGCAGCAGGGGAACCTGTGCAGGTAGCCAATGTTAATTGTCCGGGTCAAATCGTTATTTCAGGTACAAAAGAGGGTGTTGAGAAGGCATCAAGCTCTGCAAAAGAAGCAGGGGCTAAGCGTGCTATATCATTAGTTGTAAGTGGTCCATTCCATTCTGAGCTAATGCGACCATCGTCAGAGAAGTTGAAAGCGGTGTTGGCGGATGTTACTTTAGCTGCTCCGCAAATTCCTGTTGTAGGGAACGTTATGGCGAAGGAGTTAACGGATGTTCCAGCCATTCAACAAGAGCTTGTTGAACAGGTTTATAGTGCTGTACAATGGGAGGCCTCTATGCGCGAAATGATTGCACAAGGTGTGGATGTCTTTATTGAATGTGGCCCAGGTAAAGTATTAAGTGGTCTCTTGAAAAAAATCGATCGCTCTGTTACTGCCTATTGTGTCTATGATGAGGCATCACTAGAAGCGGTTTTAGAAGCGTCAAAGGAGTGGTCAATCAATGCGTAAACTTGAAGGAAAAGTAGTTGTTGTAACAGGAGCTTCACGAGGAATTGGTCGTGCTATTGCATTAAAGCTTGCTGACGAGGGTGCAAAAGTTGTCGTGAACTATAGCGGCTCGCAAGCAAAAGCTGAAGAAGTAGTTGCTATGATTCAAGAGGGCGGTGGCGAGGCAATTGCTGTACAAGCTAGCGTTTCTCAAACAGAAGAAGTGACAGCCTTAATGGATACTGCTGTGAAAACATTTGGCTCCCTTGATATTTTAGTGAATAATGCTGGTATTACAAGAGATAATTTACTTATGCGCATGAAGGAAGATGAATGGGATGATGTATTAGATACGAATCTTAAGGGTGTTTTCCTATGTACCAAAGCGGTAACACGCCAAATGATGAAGCAGCGTGCCGGTCGTATTATCAATATTTCATCGATTGTTGGCGTAGCTGGAAATGCGGGCCAAGCAAACTATGTTGCAGCTAAAGCAGGTGTTATTGGGTTAACTAAAACAACTGCGAAGGAATTAGCGTCACGTAATATTTTAGTCAACGCTATTGCACCTGGCTTTATTGAAACAGAAATGACTGATCAGTTACCAGAAGATATTAAACAAGGGATGTTAACACAAATCCCACTTGCGAAACTAGGGCAGCCGGAAGATATTGCTAAGGCAGTTGTTTTCCTTGCATCTGAAGACGCTAACTATATGACAGGACAAACACTTCATATAGACGGTGGTATGGTCATGTAATTTGAATTAGGCATAGGCGCTAATTTTCTGTATAATCATTTGAGGGGAGGTGAATCATTTGTCTACAGTATTAGAACGCGTAACAAAAGTAATCGTGGACCGTTTAGGTGTTGAAGAAAGCGAAGTAACACTTGAAGCTTCTTTCCGTGATGATTTAGGTGCTGACTCATTAGACGTAGTTGAGCTTGTAATGGAGCTTGAAGACGAATTCGATATGGAAATTTCTGATGAAGATGCTGAAAAAATCTCAACAGTAGGTTCTGCAATTTCATACATCGAAAGTAAAATTAACTAATTTCGTTTATACTTTATTTAGCAGAAATTTATCACCCTTATAGGTGTAATGGTTATCGTAATTATACAAATCGTATTTATGATTGGTTGAATAAAGAGAAATAGTTTACTGCTTTTCTTTACAAAGAAGCAGATCTAATAGACAAAGATGTATTCAAAGGGGACGAAATAGATCGGTTTACGATCTATGGACGTCCCTTTTTTGTGTCAATTATACAGTGGATTTATATTCCGAAGATCGATTCGGACGCAAATGTGCCAAGGCTTTATTGAATTTGAAATAAATTTTCTAAAAATTTTCCAAAATATTGTGTTTAAGCCGAAATACTTTTGCATAAACGCTTTGAAAAAGGTACACTAAAACGGTAGAAACTATTAGGAAGGCAGATTTGTTCAATGGCTATGAAAAGAAAAGGAACTATGCAGAAATCTGGCGTACTTCCTGAAAAAGTACGCAATCAATTCGAGCTGTTACAGCATGAATTAAATATCACATTTGTTAATAAAAATTTATTGTATCAAGCATTCACGCATTCATCTTATGTGAATGAGCATCGCCGTAAGTTATTTACGGATAATGAGCGTCTTGAATTTTTAGGAGACGCAGTACTTGAACTGTCTGTTTCTAAATATCTTTTTGAGAAATACCCGAATATGAGCGAGGGTGAGTTAACAAAGTTACGAGCATCCATTGTTTGTGAACCATCTCTAGTTATTTTTGCGAATGAACTAGGCTTTGGTCGCTTTGTTTTACTTGGAAAAGGTGAAGAATTAACAGGTGGACGGGAACGCCCAGCACTACTTGCAGATGTGTTTGAGTCATTTGTAGGTGCCCTATATTTAGATCAGGATTTACAAACGGTCGTGTCTTTTTTAGAACGTATCGTGTTCCCAAAAGTAGAAGTCGGTGCTTTTTCGCATGTGATGGATTTTAAAAGCCAATTGCAAGAAATGGTACAGCAAACGAATAATGGACTTCTTCATTATGAAATCATTGATGAAAAAGGTCCTGCACATAATCGTACCTTTGTATCAAGCGTCTTACTGAACGGACAAGAGCTTGGTATAGGTCGGGGAAAATCGAAAAAAGAAGCCGAGCAGCAAGCTGCACAATGTGCGATGCGAATGATGCGAGAAGAAGCTGCGAAAGAGGAGGCTTAAAAGATGTTCCTAAAACGACTAGAAGTGATTGGCTTTAAATCATTTGCGGAGCGCATTGGTATTGATTTTGTACCCGGTGTTACAGCAGTTGTGGGACCAAATGGCAGTGGAAAAAGTAATGTCACAGATGCAATACGTTGGGTACTTGGTGAGCAATCGGCAAAGTCGTTACGTGGATCAAAGATGGAAGATGTAATTTTTGCAGGGAGTGACTCTCGGAAGCCACTCAACTTTGCAGAGGTAACACTAATATTAGATAATACCGACGAGCAACTTGCTTTTTCCTATACAGAGGTCAGCGTAACAAGACGCGTATACCGTTCAGGTGATAGTGAATATTTATTAAATAACCAGCAGTGTCGCCTGAAGGATATTACGGACTTGTTTATGGATTCAGGGCTTGGAAAAGAGGCATTTTCTATAATTTCACAAGGTCGTGTCGATGAAATTTTAAATAGCCGACCTGATGACCGTCGTTCGATTTTTGAAGAGGCAGCTGGCGTATTAAAGTATAAAATAAGAAAGAAAAAAGCAGAGCATAAGCTTGTTGAGACAGATGAGAATTTATATCGTGTATTAGATATTCTTCATGAATTAGACAGTCGACTTGGACCGCTTGAAATGCAAGCATCTAGTGCAAGAGACTATGTACAAATGTCTACTGAGCTAAAAGATTTTGATATTGCCATTCTTGTGCATGATTTTAAAAATTGTGCACAATCTTTGCGTGCGCTTAAAGAAGAGTACACAAACCTATCTGAGATAGAGCAAAAGCAAGCTCAAGATATTGCTACTTTCGATAAACAGACAACTAATATTCGCAAGCTATTAAAAGAACTTGATGAATATTTGGATGTTTCTCAAGCTGACCTAGTCAATGCCACAATGGAGGTAGAACGTTGGGATGGACGAAAGGCGCTAATGGCTGAAAAGCGTCAAAATGCGTCCAATCAATTACAGCAGCTGAATACGTCATTACAAGAGGCCAAAGCAGAAGTAGAGGCACTGTTTATGCAGGAGCAGGAGAAAAAAGACGTATTTTCTGAAAAACAACAAGCCGTGTTGGTGCTCAAACAAAGCATTAAACAGTTAGAGCAATCTTTAAATCGCTCCGTAACGGAAATCGAACAAGAAATTGAGGAGCAAAAAAACCGATATATCGATTCGTTGAATGAAGAAGCGACCATCAAAAATGAGTTGAAAAATATCGATCAGCAGTTGGCTCAACAAAAAGCTATGGCAACACGAATGTCCGACCAAACTGATGAAATCGGGCAAGAGCTTATGCAAATTGTTGCTGAAAAAGAACAGCTAATAGCTGCACATACTTCAACAACAAATGACTTACAAGAAAAGCTAGAACAATATGAAGCTTTACAAATACAGTTGAAAAATGTTAATTCTACCTTTACTGAAAAGCAAGATATGCTTTATAAGGCTTATCAGCATCAACAGCAACTAAAAGCTAGAAAAGATACGTTAGCGGAGCTTGAAGCTGACTTTTCAGGGTTTTTCCAAGGGGTTAAAGAAGTGCTGCTTGCACGAGATAAAGGTGAATTACAAGGTATTGAGGGTGCTGTAGCTGAATTAATCCAGGTTGAGGGGAAATACTCACAAGCGATAGAAACGGCTTTAGGAGCCGCCTCTCAGCATATTGTTACAACTAATGAACGCCATGCCCAACAGGCTATTCATTGGCTAAAGCAAAAGCGAGCTGGGCGTGCTACTTTTTTACCAAAAACCGTAATGAAATCACGTAAAATTAATTTAGCGACTATCCAATTAGCAACTGAGCACCCAGCATTCATTCGGATGGCGGATGCGTTAGTGACTTTTAATGAAGATAATCGAACGATTGTTGAAAATCTTCTAGGCAATGTCATTGTTGCAGCAAATCTTGAAGGGGCAAGTCAAATTGCTAGATTATGTGGATTCCGTTATCGAGTGGTTACACTTGATGGAGATATTGTTAATGCAGGGGGCTCGTTAACGGGTGGTGCCCTTAAACAGCAATCTTCACTCTTTACAAGAAAAGCAGAATTAGATGGTTTAATTCTTAAGTTAGAGACATTGCAAGCTTCCATTTATGGTGCAGAACAGGCTGTTGCAGCGGAAAAAGAAAAGCTAGCAACACTTCGAGATCAAGTAGAGCTATTGAAGCTTGAAGGGGAGCAATTACGAAAAGATGAGATGCAGCAGGCGGGTCGTTTACGTGAGCTAGAGGCTGTAGAAAAAAGCTTATCGGCTAGAGTAACCTTTGCTTCGACTGAAACACAGGATGTTAAAACACGTGAAGAGTCATTATTGGCTCAAAAGCAAGAAGCAGAGGAACGTTTAAGTGCGCTTGCAGGAGAATTAATCGAAATCAATGAAACCGTTGAGCAATTAAGTAAGGTTAAGCTACAAAGTGAGACAGAGAAAGATGTATTACGTGAGCAATTGGCAGAAAAACGCTCACAATTAGCTGTTATGCAAGAACAAATGTCACAAGTTCAAATAGCTACAGCTGACTTAGCCCTACAATTAAACAAAGCTCAACAAAAAGTTGAAAATATTTCTCAGGAAATATCGTGGCTTCAATCTGATGAATCGACAAATTATTTAAGTGATGAAGAGGTCGATGAACAGGTGTTGACATGGAAGAACAGAAGAGATGCGCTACAAGAGACAATTTCTCAGAAAAAAGAGGAAAAAGTAGGGCAACAGAATGAACTTTCATCGTTAGAGGCTCAGCTGAAGGAATTACAACGTATCCATAAGGGGTATCTTGAAGCGATACGTGCAAATGAGTTGAAACGAAATCGTGTTGAATTTGAAATGGACAATTTCACAGCTCAGCTCGAGGAGAATTATCAGTTAACATTTGAAGAGGCAGAAGAAGAAGCACAGGCTATAGAAGATGAGGAATTTGTACGTCGACGTGTTAAATTGCTTAAAAAATCAATTGAAGAGCTAGGCCCTGTTAATTTAGGCGCGATTGAAGAATATGAAAGAGTGCTTGAACGACATACTTTCTTAACTGAACAGCGAGAGGATCTACTTGCGGCGCAAGAAACATTGCATGAAGCCATTAAAGAAATGGATGAAGAAATGACAATGCGCTTTAGCGAAACGTTCTATGCGATTCGCGAACAATTTAAACGTGTATTCCGTGAATTATTTGGTGGAGGGCAAGCCGATTTAGTGCTAATTGATCCGCAGAATTTACTAGAAACAGGCATTGACATTGTTGCTCAGCCTCCAGGGAAAAAGTTACAAAACTTAAGTTTGCTTTCTGGTGGTGAACGTGCGCTAACGGCGATCGCTTTATTATTCTCCATCTTAAATATAAGACCTGTCCCATTCTGTATTCTCGATGAAGTAGAGGCTGCCCTTGATGAAGCAAATGTTGTGCGCTACAGCCAATATTTGAAGAAGTTTAGTGGTGAAACACAATTCATTGTCATTACACATCGTAAAGGAACGATGGAGGGAGCGGATGTCCTGTATGGTATAACTATGCAGGAGTCAGGCGTATCAAAACTTGTATCAGTAAAATTAGAAGACGAACCCGTACTTGCGGAGCAAAGGAGCAAATAAGGATGAGCTTTTTTAAACGTATAAAAGATAAATTGATGGGGAATCCAGCGGACGAAGAAAAACTAGAAGCCATTGAACATGATTTAGATTCTCATCCACAGGAATTAGAAGAAGGCGGTGAACCTGCCACTACTGAGACTGTTGTTGAAGAACCTTCTGAGCAATTCTCACCAATAGAAGATACTACAGAATCCGAACAATCTTCGGACATCGAAGGTACAAAGGATTTAGAGCCGCCTTCTCCAATAGAGGAAGAAGAGCAGCTAGAAGTACAAATTATTGAGGAACAACCAACAGAGGAGAAAAAACCTTCTGCTTGGTCTATTACGCAAAAATTTAAAGCGGGCCTTGAAAAAACACGTAATTCCTTTACATCAAAAGTGAACGACCTTGTTGCACGTTATCGTAAAGTGGATGAGGATTTCTTTGAGGAATTAGAGGATCTTTTATTACAGGCCGATGTTGGTTTTGAAACGGTCATGGAACTGATGGATAAATTACGTTTCGAGGTACAACGTAAAAACATAAAAGATACAAATGGTATCCAAACTTTAATTTCTGAAAAGCTTGTAGAAATTTATGAGCAAGGTGAAGATGATTTAATTGAATTAAATATGCAGCCTGATGGTGAACTGACAGTCATTCTATTTGTTGGGGTGAATGGTGTAGGGAAAACAACGACAATTGGTAAACTCGCTCGTCGTCTCAAGTCCCAAGGCAAAACAGTTGTTTTAGCTGCGGGTGATACATTCCGTGCAGGTGCTATCGATCAATTACAAGTGTGGGGAGATCGTGTAGGCTGTGAGGTTATTAAACAATCTGAGGGCTCTGATCCAGCGGCAGTTATGTATGATGCAATTCGTGCTGCGAAAAACAGAAAAGCAGATGTGTTAATTTGTGATACAGCAGGACGCTTACAAAACAAAGTGAATTTAATGAACGAGCTTGAAAAGGTACATCGTGTCATTTCCCGTGAAATTCCAAGTGCTCCACATGAAGTATTATTAGCGTTAGATGCAACAACTGGTCAAAATGCCCTTGTTCAAGCACAAACATTTAAAGAAGCAACGAATGTGACAGGTATCGTTTTAACAAAGCTGGACGGTACAGCTAAAGGCGGTATTGTACTTGCAATCCGTAACAAATTACACATTCCTGTGAAATTTGTAGGTCTTGGGGAGAAAATGGACGATTTACAGCCATTTGATGCAGAACGATATGTCTATGGATTATTTGCCGATGGTTTAGATAAAGAATTACAAAATAATGAAGAATAACAGTAAAATGGGCAGTGTCATTTTATCTTGATCTAGCATTCATCTCCTTCATGTATCGGAGGGGATGAATGTTTGTTTTGTTTTTTTATGAGTCATTCATTTTAGGTTAACCTCTCGATGTTTAACTTAAGAAATGTGGCACCAATCCACTGAGTGTAGTGGAGTAGAAACGCTCGACTGTGATCAGTTGAATTGACTTGTTGGAAAGAGTCATACTAGCTACAGGCAAGAATTGCCCGAAAGTAAGTAAATTAGGCTTTTAGACAAGGAGATTACCTTGACACAGACGGGCGCTTTTCGTTATGATACAAATGACTAAATAGCGGGAGGAGAAACATTCGATGCTACTTGAAAAAACAACACGCATGAACTTTCTCTTCGACTTTTATCAAGCATTATTAACAGATAAGCAAAGAAGTTATATGGAACTATACTATTTGGATGATCACTCACTAGGTGAAATCGCTGAATCGTATGGTGTATCACGCCAAGCTGTCTACGATAATATTCGTCGAACAGAAGCAATGCTTGAGGAATATGAAGAAAAATTATGTTTACTTGAAAAATTTCAACAACGTACCCAAATGCTTTCACAGCTAACAATGGGGATAACAGAACAAAGTATGACGGCTGAAGAGCAGCTAGTGCTTATCGAACAGCTGAAAGAATGGGATTAGGAGGCGAAAGCAATGGCTTTTGAAGGATTAGCGGAACGACTCCAAGGAACGATCCAAAAAATTAAGGGCAAAGGGAAAGTATCGGAGCAAGACGTCAAAGAAATGATGCGTGAAGTCCGATTTGCTTTAATTGAGGCGGATGTTAACTTAAAAGTAGTCAAGGAATTTGTAAAAAAGGTTAGTGAACGTGCTGTTGGCGTCGATGTTATGCAAAGCTTAACACCCGGTCAACAAGTTATTAAAATTGTACAAGACGAATTAACAGAATTAATGGGTGGCGAGCAAAGTCCAATTAAATTTAATACGAAGCCTCCAACTGTTATTATGATGGTCGGCCTCCAAGGGGCAGGGAAAACGACAACTTCAGGTAAATTGGCAAATGTTCTAAGGAAAAAATATAATCGTAAACCATTGTTAGTAGCAGCCGACGTTTATCGTCCAGCAGCTGTTCAACAATTAGAAACATTAGGTAAACAACTTTCATTACCAGTTTTTTCGTTAGGCACTGATATTTCCCCTGTAGAGATTGCACGTCAGGCAATTGAAAAGGCGAAAGAAGAGCATCATGATGTCGTAATTATCGATACGGCTGGTCGTTTGCATATCGATGAGGATTTGATGCAAGAATTAAAAGATATTCGCGCATTAAAAGAGCCAGATGAGGTCTTCCTTGTTGTCGATGCAATGACAGGTCAAGATGCTGTAAACGTAGCAGAAAGCTTTAATGAGGCTATTGGTATTACAGGGGTTGTCTTAACAAAACTTGATGGTGATACTCGTGGTGGTGCAGCATTATCTATTCGTTCTGTAACGCAGAAACCAATTAAGTTTGTCGGTATGGGTGAGAAAATGGATGCGCTAGAACCTTTCCATCCTGAGCGTATGGCGTCTCGTATTTTAGGTATGGGAGACGTTCTATCGCTGATCGAAAAGGCCCAAGCCAATGTAGATGAAGCAAAAGCCAAAGAGTTAGAAGAAAAATTCAAGACTCAAACCTTTACACTTGATGATTTCGTGGAGCAATTGCAGCAAGTTAAAAAAATGGGACCTATAGATGAAATTTTAAAAATGCTCCCTGGTGCAAACAAAATCAAAGGCTTAGATAATGTTAAAGTTGACGATAAGCAAATGGGACGTGTAGAGGCGATTATTTACTCGATGACGCCTGCAGAAAAGACGAATCCTGAATTAATTAATGGTAGCCGTAAAAAGCGTATTTCTAAAGGTTCAGGGACTTCTATTCAAGAGGTGAATCGTCTGATCAAGCAATTTGATGAAATGAAAAAAATGATGAAGCAAATGACTGGAATGGCTAGTGGTAAGGGCAAGAAAAAAATGAAATTACCAGGCTTTGATTCATTGTTTAAATAATAATTTTTAGGTGTTAAGAAAAAACACTTTACAAACAACCTAAACATTGATAATATACTATCTTGTGTGAAACTTATTCGGAGGTGCTATTAAAATGGCAGTTAAAATTCGCTTAAAACGTATGGGAGCTAAAAAATCTCCTTTCTATCGTATCGTAGTTGCAGACGCTCGTTCACCACGTGACGGCCGTCAAATCGAAACAGTTGGTACTTACAACCCACTAACTCAACCAGCTACTGTAAACATTGATGAAGAGAAAGCTCTTAAATGGTTAGCTGACGGTGCAAAACCATCAGATACAGTACGTAACCTGTTCTCAGAACAAGGTATCATGGAGAAATTCCATAACCAAAAATTCAGTAAATAATCGGGGGCGACGTCTTTGAAGCAGCTGATTGAAGCAATCGTTTTACCGTTAGTCGATTATCCAGAAGAAGTTCGTATTGAGACGGATGAAAATGCAAATCGAATTGTTTATAAACTTTTTGTTCATCCAGAGGATCGAGGGAAAGTCATAGGCAAGCAAGGGCGAGTAGCGAAAGCGATTCGTACAATTGTTTATTCAGCGGCAGGTAGTCACCATCAAAAGAAGACCTACGTCGATATATTGGATTAATAGAAAAGATTTTCGCGCTCTTGCAACGAGTACAATTGAGTCCTGATAGGTGTGTTTACATGTCGCTTAGGAGTTCGAAGTGGACTTTAGCATGAAGCGTAATATCTGGACTAAGAAGGAGGGAGCTTGTAGGTTCCTTCCTTTTTTTCTTTATTTCGCCTAGAGTTGTTCTTTTTATTTTGGACAAACAGGGCAACAAAGATTACAGCTAGAGACAATTGATTATATTAATATGGACGAGACAATTGATTGTCTTAGCTGAACCTACATTCTTCCAAAGTGAATTTGAGTAAGAGAATGAATGCAATGGGAGAGAGTAGTACGTTTTTAATGAGGTGATAGTTGAATGGAATGGTTTAATGTAGGTCGAATTGTCAATACACACGGTATTCGAGGAGAGGTGCGTATATTATCGACAACAGACTTTGAAAAAGAACGTTTTGCGGTAGGGAATAAGCTTGCTGCCTTTAAAAAGGACGATAAAAAACCAACTTGGGTAACGATTCAATCAGTGCGTCGTCATAAAAACTTTATTTTATTAACATTTGAAGGTATGAATAACATCAATTTGGTCGAGCCGTTTAAAGAAGGTTTGTTAAAAGTGACAAAAGATCAAATGACTGACGATCTCCTTCAAGAAAATGAATTCTTTTTCCATGAGATTATAGGTTGTACAGTTGTTTCTGAAGAAGGCGAAACAATTGGCGTTGTGAACGATATTCTACAAACAGGTGCTAATGATGTATGGGTGGTTAAAGGCTCGAAGAAAGAGCATTATATCCCTTATATAGAAGATATCGTGAAAGATATTGATGTGGTAGAGAAGAAAATTGTCATTCACGTAATGGAAGGTTTATTATGATGAATATTCATGTGCTGAGTCTTTTTCCCGATATGTTTTCAGGTGTTTTCGGGGCTTCTATTTTAAAGAAAGCTCAAGAAAAAAATGCGGTCAAGCTAGAGGTAACCGACATCCGTACATTTTCGGGGAATAAGCACAATCAAGTGGACGACTATCCATATGGCGGCGGAGCAGGCATGGTTTTAAAGCCTGAGCCGATGTTTAGCGCTGTAGAAGCAATTTGTGCAGGAAAACAACCACGCATCATTTTAATGTGCCCTCAGGGAGAACGATTTACCCAAAAAAAAGCAGAAGAATTATCACAGGAGAAGGAATTAGTCTTTTTATGTGGTCACTATGAAGGCTATGATGAACGTATACGCCAGCACCTTGTAACAGATGAAATTTCTATTGGAGATTTCGTTTTAACAGGTGGAGAACTAGGAGCAATGACGGTTATCGATAGTGTTGTACGCCTATTACCAGGTGTATTAGGCCAAGAAGATTCACATATACAAGATTCCTTTTCAACGGGTCTCTTAGAGCATCCTCATTATACTCGACCAGCAGAATTTCGAGGAATGAAGGTGCCGGATGTTTTATTATCGGGCAATCACGCAAAAATTGAGCAATGGCGTGAGGAGCAATCGTTGAAAAGAACCTTTGAACGTCGTCCTGATTTACTCGATGATTATCCTTTAACTGACAAGCAAAAATTGTATTTAGAAAAACTTAAAAACAATCAACAAGATGCTTGATTGCCTAGTATATTTATGATAACATTTAATCTGTACTTCTATGTGAAGTACTGAATTACGGTGTTCCGCTGTGGCATAGATTGCGTGCAAGAGCATCTGTCTAAGGAGAGAAAACAATGTCAAACATTATTACAGAAATTACAAAATCTCAACTTCGCACTGATCTACCTGCTTTCCGTCCTGGTGATACTGTTAAGGTACACGTGAAAGTAGTAGAGGGTACTCGTGAACGTATCCAGCTTTTCGAAGGTGTAGTAATTAAACGTCGTGGTGGCGGTATTAGCGAAACTTTCACAGTTCGTAAAATTTCTTACGGTGTAGGTGTTGAGCGTACATTCCCTGTACACACACCAAAAATCGCTAACTTAGAAGTTGTACGTCGTGGTAAAGTACGTCGTGCTAAACTTTACTACCTACGTAACCTACGTGGTAAAGCTGCTCGTATTAAAGAAATTCGATAATTATGACTTAAAAGTGAGGGGCTTGTACGCAAGCTCCTTTTCTTTTTGCTTGTCATCTTAATTCCCTATCAACTAAAATAGTGTTAGACAAGGGGGCATTTCTCAATGGAAAAACAGGTGAAAGAAAAGAATGAATTATGGGAATGGACAAAAGCGCTATTAATTGCATTTGCGATTGCTGCAATCATACGATATTTTTTATTTACACCAATTGCAGTTGATGGTGAGTCCATGATGCCAACCCTTGAAGATGGCGACCGCATGATTGTGAATAAAATTGGTTATAAAATAGGTGAACCGAAACGCTTTGATATTGTTGTGTTTCATGCGCCTGAACAAAAAAATTACATTAAACGTGTAATTGGATTGCCAGGGGATTCACTGGAATATAAAGACGATCAATTATATATCAACGGTGAGCCAATTGATGAGCCCTATTTAGATGCTTATAAAGCTCAAATCGCAGGGGGAACATTAACAGAAGACTTTACCTTAAAAGACATCGATGTTTCATTAGATGAGATTCCAAAGGGGTATGTTTTTGTCATGGGGGATAATCGACGAAATAGTAAAGACAGTCGACATATTGGTCTTGTAGATCAAAAGGAAATCATCGGCAATACAAGTTTGATTTTCTGGCCGTTTAATGACATAAAAATTGTAAAGTAATGCAAGAAAGGGAGCGTTTATGAACTCCCTTTTTCTTTTAATTTAGGAGGCAAAGCAGTGACAATTCAATGGTTTCCCGGGCATATGGCAAAGGCCCGACGTGAAGTAACAGAAAAATTAAAGCTTGTTGATATTATATTTGAGTTAATAGACGCCCGTTTACCTTTATCGTCTCGTAATCCAATGATAGATGAAGTCATTAATCAAAAACCACGTCTTTTAATTTTGAATAAGGCGGATATGGCAGACGAGCAAGAAACACGCAAATGGGTAGATTATTTTGCACAGCGTGGTCATAAAGCAGTAGCCATTAACTCCCTTGAGGGTAAAGGCTTACAACAAGTAACAAAGGCAGCGCAGGAAATATTAAAAGAAAAGTTTGATCGCATGAAAGCAAAAGGGATGAAGCCTCGAGCTATTCGTGCAATGATTGTTGGTATTCCAAATGTTGGGAAATCAACACTGATTAATCGCTTGGCGAAAAAAAATATTGCTAAAACGGGAAATACACCGGGTGTAACAAAGGCACAGCAATGGATTAAGGTCGGGAAAGAACTTGAGCTATTAGATACGCCAGGGATTTTATGGCCAAAATTTGAAGATCAAGAAGTGGGCTTTAAATTAGCTTTAACAGGAGCTATTAAAGACACCATCACAAACATGGAAGACTTAGCAGTATACGGCTTACGTTTCTTATCCGTTCATTATCCAAAGCGTATGGAGGAGCGTTACGGCTTTGAATTCGTCCATGAAGATTTGGTTGAAACCTTTGACCATATTGGGAAACTTCGTCGCGTGTTTGGTGCAGGTGGAGAAATTGATTATGATCAAGTAGCTCAACTAATCGTTCGAGATATTCGAGGCTTGCAATTAGGCAAATTAACATTTGATTTTGTGGATGAACAACTAGAAAAAGAATCAGAACAATAAAAAGTATTGGAAACTGTCACACCCTCTTTGTGACAGTTTTTCTTTTAGGAATGAATTTTCCTACCGATAATAATTATATAGAGGAAAAAAATGAAGCTACATAATGACTGAAATGGATATATAGGTTTAATAAGTAGAGGCAAGAAGGAGTAAGAAATGAGAAGTATTAAAGAAATTACAGTAGCATTAAAAGATGCGGAAGAATGGCAAGAGTGGATGTCAGGTATTGCAGAAGATGAACGAGTAGGTGTACAAAAGGCTTGGGTTTCTTGGCAAAAGAAACAAGAAAAAAGGCGCCAATTACTTCAGGAACATCAAGCAAAAGTGGCATTTGATTTAAGTTATGGGGGAATAGATGCTTTAATTGCAGGTGTCGATGAAGCGGGGCGTGGTCCTCTTGCTGGGCCAGTCGTTACAGCGGCTGTAATTTTGCCAACAAATAGTGAGGCTCTAGTTGGTTTGAATGATTCTAAGCAATTATCGAAGGATAAACGAAATGCCTTTGCCGCTTTAATTAAAGAACATGCAATTAGTTATTTTATTCACTTCCAACCGGCTCAACAAATAGACGAGCTTAATATTTATGAGGCGACCAAACAATCTATGAAGGCAAGTGTGGAATCGTTATCGAGAAAACCAGATTATGTTTTAGTAGATGCCATGACATTACCTATGGCTATCCCTCAGGATTCCATCATTAAAGGAGATGCCAAAAGCTTAGCAATAGCAGCAGCCTCCATTCTAGCTAAAACAGCCCGAGATGATTATATGGAACAATTAGATAAAGATTTTCCTATGTATGGTTTTGCACAACATGCTGGCTACGGTACAAAGCAGCATTTAAAAGCACTAGAAGAATACGGACCAACGATTCACCATCGTAAATCGTTTGAGCCGGTTAAATCCATGTTTGAATAATACGTTAACACCAATTACCGAAGGAGTAATTGATGAAAGGAGTATATATATGACAGCCACATCATTTAATCCGATCCAGATGCAACAAAACCCAATAACTGCAAATAATCAGCCACTGGCCTTAAAACAGGGACAAGTATTTCATGGAACGATTAAGAAATTATACCCAGATCAAATGGCGGAGATACAAGTAGGAAATCAAAAATTTATCGCTAAACTTGAAGTTCCATTAAAAGCTGGAGATGCCCATTTTTTTCAGGTAACAGGAACAGATCCACAAGCAGAATTGAAAGTGGTGTCAGGACCGATGACGCCAACCACTTCACCAAGCCAACAAATTAATCAGCTATTAGAGTCTATGAATTTACCTAAGTCAGCAGAGATGCAGCAATTATTAGGACATTTTATGAAGGCAGAGCTACCAATTTCAAAAGATCAACTTTTACAAGCTGAAATGTGGTTAAAGGCATTACCAGAGGGTATATCTAAAATGGATGCTTTGCAAACGATTCAAAAAATGATAGAGCTTAAAATGCCAATGACTAATGAAGTGTTTCAAGCGCTAATGAGTGGACAAAAGACTTCTGGTATGGCGGCTATTATGGAAAACTTTGCACAGCTTCTAGCAAAAGATACAGCCTTGCCTGAACAGCTTAAACAAAATTTAATGCAGCAAGTACAAGCAATTACAAAGCCATTTGAAGTAGAAACAGGTAGCGTGGTTCTTGCAAAAGTTCTAGAAAGTTTAACAAATAATGCTGCTACAACTAGTGAAAAAATGCAAGCCTTGTCGATCTTAAAGGAGTCGGGGATAATTCCGAATCAGGCAACATTGCAAAATTGGTCAAGTATGAACGAGGGAAAAGCTTCTCAGCAAATGCAGCAAGCGGGTCAAGTCGTTCAGACTATCCTAACAACGAAGCCTGAAAATGCCGCTCAGCTGATCGAGCAACTTAAATCTTGGACAACAAATCAACAATTTTTAACAAATGATCAAAAGCAACAGATTAATCAGCTAATTGATCGTTTTAATCAGTTACCTGTCACAAAGCAAACAGTAGATATTTTTGCTAAACAAATGCAGGATCAATTATTAAAAGCCTTTTCTCAAAATACGTCCAATCATTTATTTACACAGGACATAAAAGGACTGTCAGTAAAAGATCATCTACTGTCTTTATTGAAGCAAGAGGTAGCTTCTCCCTTACAAAATGAAGCCTTTATGCGTAATCTTGTAAAAAATAGCATCGCTTCTTCACAGCCCCTCATTCAACAAATAGTGACACAAGCAGACGCTCTTGTACAAAATTCGATGGATAGTAAGGCAATGGAGCATGCGATGAAAACAGTGTTAAAAAATTTAGGGATTAGCTATGAGGCGACACTCGGAAACAAATCAGCGGATTTACAAATGATTGCACATCAATTAAAACCGCAGCTTCATACATTATTGCAGGAAACTAATATGACACCGCAATTGAAGGAAGCGGCAGAAATGTTAATGACACGAATGAATGGGATGCAGCTATCATCAGGCGAAAATGGACACCAACATCAACTGATTATGCAAGTTCCGCTAGAATTTTTCGGTAAGAGAATGGATGCTACATTGCAATGGAATGGTCGCATGAAAGATGATGGTAAAATTGATGCCAACTATGCGAGGGTATTATTTTATTTACAAATGGCATCCATGCAAGAAACGGTCATTGATATGCAGGTTCAAAATCGAGTAGTTACAGTAACGGTCTTTAATGAACATTTGGAGATTCAATCGATTGCAGAACCACTAAAGGCAGCATTAAAAGTAGGGTTGGCAGAAAAAAATTATCAACTATCAGGCGTTTTTATGAAACAATTTGACAAGGGCCAGGCGGTCAAAAATAGTCCTGTAGTAGAACAGCAAGAGGAACAGAGTGGGGTGGATATCCGCGTATGAGCGAAGAAAAATTTACCCGTAAAGAGGCAATTGCGCTAACTTATAAACTCGGTCAATTCGATAGTCCGACTGTTGTAGCAAAGGGAAAAGGGAAAATTGCCGAGAACATTTTGGCAAGAGCAAATGAGCATAATGTGCCGATTTATGAGGATCCTAACCTTGTACATCTGCTTGGTCAATTAGATTTAAATGAGTCCATTCCTGAGGAATTATATCAGGCTGTGGCAGAGGTATTTGCTTTTATATATCGTTTAGATCAAGAGCATGCGCGAAAATATAGAAAAAATGAAGTATTCTGATTATTTTTTACAAGCTGTTTTAGTACACAAATTAGAAGAATGCGTCATAATAATAGAGAAAATTCGAACAAAAGACAAAGTGTAGACTTTATCAGAATGTTTCGTTAGAATAGACTATGTTAGTAAAACAATTTTATGCAAATGTTTGATGGGAGGATGTATTATGAATATCCATGAATATCAAGGGAAAGAGATTCTGAGAAAATATGGTGTAGCTGTACCAAACGGAAAAGTTGCTTTTTCCCCTGATGAAGCAGTGAAAGTAGCGAAGGAACTTGGCTCTAATGTAACTGTAGTCAAGGCGCAAATTCATGCAGGTGGACGCGGTAAAGCCGGTGGTGTAAAAATCGCTAAAAACCTTGACGAGGTACGTACGTACGCAAAAGAATTATTAGGGAAAATTTTAGTGACTCATCAAACAGGTCCTGAGGGAAAAGAAGTAAAACGCTTGTACATTGAAGAAGGTTCTGATATCCAAAAAGAATACTATTTAAGTTTAGTTTTAGACCGTGCAACTTCCCGCGTAACAATGATGGGATCTGAAGAAGGCGGTATGGATATTGAAGAAGTAGCGGAAACAAATCCGGAAAAAATCTTCAAAGAAGTAGTTGATCCAGTTGTTGGATTAACAAGTTTCCAAGCACGTCGTATGGCGTTTAATATGAATATTCCAGCAAACCTTGTAGGGAAAGCTGTTAAATTAATGTTAGGTTTATATCAAGCATTTATCGACAAAGATGCATCAATTGTTGAAATTAATCCACTTGTAGTAACTGGACAAGGCGATGTAGTGGCACTAGATGCTAAGTTCAATTTTGATGCGAATGCATTATACCGACATAAAGATATTGTCGAATTACGCGATTTCGATGAAGAAGATCCAAAAGAAATTGAAGCGTCAAAATATGATTTAAGCTATATTTCTTTAGATGGTAACATTGGCTGTATGGTTAATGGTGCTGGTCTTGCTATGGCGACTATGGACACAATTAGCTACTACGGCGGTAGCCCGGCCAACTTCCTTGATGTAGGGGGCGGTGCAACAGCTGAAAAAGTAACAGAAGCTTTCAAAATTATCCTTTCTGATCCACATGTAAAAGGCATTTTTGTAAACATTTTTGGCGGAATTATGAAATGTAACATTATCGCTGAAGGCGTTGTGACAGCTGCTAAAGAAATCGGTTTAGCTGTGCCACTAGTTGTACGTTTAGAAGGTACAAATGTAGAACTTGGAAAAGAAATTTTAAATGCATCTGGTTTAAACATCGTTGCAGCTGATTCAATGGCTGACGGTGCACAAAAAATTGTGGGACTAGTAGGCTAAGGAAGGCAGGGAGAACAATGGCTGTATTTATTAACAAAGATACGAAGGTAATTGTACAAGGGATTACGGGCGAAACAGCTCTTTTCCATACGAAGCAAATGCTTGAGTATGGTACTAAAATCGTAGCAGGTGTAACACCAGGTAAAGGTGGACTTGAAATCGAAGGAGTTCCTGTTTTCAATACAGTGGCAGAAGCTGTAGCTGCAACAGGCGCGACAACTTCAGTTATCTACGTTCCTGCTCCATTTGCAGCAGATGCTATTTTAGAAGCTGTTGATGCTGAATTAGAATTAACAATCTGTATTACTGAACATATTCCTGTTCTTGATATGGTGAAGGTTAAACGTTACATGGAAGGCAAAAAGACTCGCCTAGTAGGTCCAAACTGTCCAGGTGTTATTACAGCTGATGAATGTAAAATCGGTATTATGCCTGGTTATATCCATACAAAAGGCCATGTAGGAGTTGTATCTCGTTCTGGTACATTAACTTATGAAGCAGTACATCAATTAACACAAGCTGGCATTGGTCAAACAACAGCTGTTGGGATCGGTGGAGACCCTGTAAATGGTACTAACTTCATCGATGTTCTTGAAGCGTTTAATAATGACCCAGAAACGTATGCAGTAGTTATGATTGGTGAAATCGGTGGTACAGCTGAGGAAGAAGCAGCTGCATGGATTCAAGCGAATATGACGAAACCTGTCGTTGGCTTTATTGGTGGACAAACTGCACCTCCAGGCAAACGTATGGGGCACGCAGGTGCTATCATTTCTGGTGGTAAAGGAACAGCTGCAGAGAAAATTAAAGCTATGAATGCGGCAGGCATTGAAGTAGCAGAAACACCATCTGTTATTGGTGAAACACTGATTAAAGTAATTAAAGAAAAAGGGCTATACGAAAAGTGTAAAACCCATTAAAATGGAAGATGTAGCACATAGTTGCTACATCTTTTTCCTTATTTATACACTGTTTATCTCCCTTCATTAAACAATTTCCTATTTACTGTATTGAAAATTACATCACGAAGTTGTGTTCAAATCATCATGCGGTCATTTACTTTCTTCTATTATAAAGGAGGTTTATAGAATGATCCTTGCAGTTGATACACAGAGATTACTAGCTTTGCATTATGTATATCCTTTACCTCTTCAAAAACTTCAACGATTATTGTCCCCAGTGAACGTTTTAAACACTTTTGAAGAAGCTCATTATGATGAAATCGCAAATTTTTTACAAATATCGTCACATAAAGCATTGCAAATTTCTCGAAGCTTTCGACAAATTATGACAATCCCATTTGAAGAGGCCTATGCACGGGCCAATATTTTCCCCATACCTTTTTATCATCCTTATTTCCCGGCGCAATTATTTGAAATATCCAGTCCTCCTACTGTATTGTATGTGAAAGGTCAGTATTCCCTGTTAACAAACAAGAAACAGATAGCTATTATAGGCTCTAGGAAGGCTACAGCGTATTCGAAAAGAGCATTAGACCTAATTGTCCCATCACTAGTTCAATGGGGGTATACGGTCGTAAGCGGGCTAGCTAGAGGCGCTGATACAATGGCACATAGGGCAACAATCGATATGGGTGGGCACACAATGGCTGTGCTTGGGCATGGTTTTAATTATCTCTATCCAAAAGAAAACCAAATATTGGCGAAGGAAATGGCTAATCAACAGTTATTAATAACTGAGTATCCTCCATATATGAAACCCGAAAAATGGCATTTCCCAATGCGTAATCGAATCATTAGTGGTTTAGCTCAAGCGTTAGTTGTGACAGAAGCAGCGTTAAAAAGTGGTACGCTTATTACAACAGAACTTGCATTAGAGCAAGGGAAGGATGTATTTGTAGTACCGGGACCTATTGATGCAACACAGTCCAAGGGGACCAATCAATTACTTGTGGATGGAGCAATTCCAGTAATAAATGGTCATCAAATCGTTGAAACACTGGACCTGTTTTCTAACAAAAATTGAAAAAAAGTTGCATTATCTTAAAATCTGTTATACATTTTGCAACAGGTAACTTAAAAATTTAGTAAAAGACCTCGCTAAGGGGGAGACATAGATGGCGGATTATTTAGTGATTGTAGAATCACCAGCAAAAGCAAAAACAATTGAACGTTATTTAGGCAAAAAATATAAGGTGAAAGCATCAGTTGGACATGTACGAGATCTTCCACGTAGCCAAATGGGTGTGAGTGCGGAAAATAACTTTGAACCTAAATACATTACGATTCGTGGTAAAGGACCTGTTTTACAGGAATTAAAATCTGCGGCTAAAAAAGTGAAGAAAGTCTATCTAGCGGCCGATCCAGACCGCGAGGGAGAAGCGATTGCTTGGCACCTTGCGACTGCATTAAATATCGATATTAACTCGGATTGTCGAGTTGTATTTAACGAAATTACGAAAGATGCGATTATTGAGTCTTTTAAAAACCCACGTCCTATTAACATGGATTTAGTAGATGCACAGCAAACAAGACGTATATTAGATAGACTTGTTGGCTATAACATTAGCCCAATTCTTTGGAAAAAGGTGAAGAAGGGTTTATCAGCAGGCCGTGTACAATCAGTAGCGCTGCGCATGATTATTGATCGAGAAAATGAAATTAAAAACTTCCAACCAGAAGAATATTGGACGATTGAAGGTACTTTTGAAAAAGGAAAAAAATCGTTTGATGCACTTTACTATGGAAATGGCAAAGAAAAAATTAAGCTAACAAATGAGGAACAAGTAAAGACCGTTTTAAAAGGTGTTAAAGGGACAAACTTTAATGTTGTTAATGTTTCTAAAAAAGAGCGTAAACGAAATGCTGCACCAGCCTTTACAACTTCTTCGTTACAACAAGAAGCAGCGCGAAAATTAAATTTCCGAGCAAAGAAGACGATGATGCTTGCACAGCAATTATATGAAGGTATTGATATTGGTAAAAAAGAGGGAACAGTCGGTTTAATCACTTATATGCGTACCGATTCCACACGTATTTCTGAAACGGCAAAAACAGAAGCGGTTTCTTTCATCGAGTCAAAGTATGGAAAAGAGTATATTGCAACAGAAATAAAGCAGACGAAAAAGGCTTCAAATGCGCAGGACGCCCATGAGGCAATTCGTCCAACAAGTACGATGAGATCACCAGAGGAATTAAAGGCAGTCCTTAGTCGTGATCAGTTACGTTTATATCGCTTGATTTGGGAGCGCTTTATTGCAAGTCAAATGGCTCCGGCTATACTTGATACTGTGGCGGTAGATCTTCAAAATGGTGATGTTTTATTCCGTGCGAACGGCTCACAAGTTAAATTTGCAGGTTTTATGAAGCTTTATATCGAAGGTACCGACGATCAAACAGAGGAAACGACAAAGCTTTTACCTGAGATGGAAATTGGTGATCAAGTAAAATCGCTTGAAATTGAACCTAAGCAGCATTTTACACAGCCACCACCACGCTATTCAGAGGCGCGACTTGTTAAAACGATGGAAGAATTAGGTATAGGTCGCCCATCCACATATGCACCGACCCTCGATACAATTCAGCGCCGTGGCTATGTTGTGTTAGATGCAAAACGCTTTATGCCAACAGAGCTAGGCGAAATCGTACACCAACTCGTACTAGAATTTTTCCCTGATATCATCAATATCGAATTCACTGCACAAATGGAACAAGATTTAGATGATATTGAAGAAGGTAGTCGTCAATGGAAGAATATTGTGGAAGAGTTTTATAAAGACTTTGAAGTCCATGTTAAACATGCAGACGAGGCAATGGAGAAAGTAGTAATAAAAGATGAGCCAGCTGGAGAAGATTGTGAGCTTTGTGGATCACCAATGGTCTATAAGCTAGGGCGATATGGTAAATTTATGGCTTGCTCGAATTTCCCGGATTGCAGAAATACAAAAGCTATTATGAAACCTATTGGTGTAAAATGTCCATCGTGTGAAACAGGCGAAATTGTGGAGCGTAAAAGTAAAACGAAGCGTCTATTCTACGGTTGTAATCAATATCCGGAATGTGAATTTGTGTCTTGGGACAAACCAATTAGTAGACCATGTCCGAAATGTAGTGCATTATTAGTAGAGAAAAAGATTAAAAAAGGTGTCCAAATTCAATGTACAAAATGTGACTATGAAGAAGCACCAACACAATGATAGGAAGATGGTAAAATCATGACTGAACAAGTAGTAAATGTAATAGGAGCGGGCCTGGCAGGTAGTGAAGCAGCTTGGCAAATAGCAAAACGCGGTGTGAAAGTAAGACTGTATGAAATGCGTCCCGTAAAGCAAACGCCTGCACACCATACAGATAAATTTGCAGAGCTTGTTTGTTCTAACTCGCTACGTGCAAATGGCTTAACAAATGCTGTAGGTGTTATTAAGGAAGAAATGCGTATTTTTGATTCTGTCATTTTAAAGGCAGCAGACCAATGTTCTGTACCAGCTGGAGGAGCATTAGCAGTAGACCGTCATGAGTTTGCAGGTTATGTGACAGAGGCAGTGAAAAATCATCCATTGGTGGAGGTTATTCACGGAGAAGTGACAGAAATTCCTGAAGGTATAACAGTTATTGCTACAGGTCCTTTAACTTCGAAAGCTTTGGCTGAAAAAATTCAAGGTTTAACAGGTCTGGATTATTTATACTTTTATGATGCTGCTGCACCAATTATTGAAAAAGATAGTATAGATATGGATAAGGTTTATTTAAAATCTCGTTATGATAAGGGAGAAGCAGCTTATTTAAACTGCCCAATGACGAAAGAGGAGTTTGATCGTTTCCGTCAAGCATTAATCGAAGCAGAAGTAGTGCCTTTAAAAGAATTCGAGAAAGAAATCTACTTTGAGGGCTGCATGCCAATCGAAGTTATGGCAGCTCGTGGAGAGAAAACAATGCTATTTGGCCCAATGAAGCCAGTCGGACTAGAAGATCCGAAAACAGGGAAACGTCCATATGCCGTAGTACAACTTCGCCAGGATGACGCTGCTGGTACTCTTTATAATATTGTTGGCTTCCAAACACATCTAAAATGGGGTCCTCAAAAAGAAGTATTGCAGCTAATTCCAGGATTAGAGAACGTGGAAATTGTACGTTATGGTGTTATGCACCGAAATACCTTTATTAATTCACCAAAAGTGTTAGAAAAAACATACCAACTTCGTGAACAAAAGAATATTTTCTTTGCCGGTCAAATGACAGGTGTTGAAGGGTATGTTGAATCAGCTGGAAGTGGATTAATAGCTGGAATAAATGCAGCTCGTTTAGCATTGGGACATGAGCCAATCATTTTCCCATTCGAAACGGCGTTAGGAAGTATGGCGCGTTATATAACAGAAGCGCAATCGAAAAACTTCCAGCCAATGAACGTTAACTTTGGTATTTTCCCTGAATTACCACCTGGTCGCCGTTCAAAACCAGAGCGCGCTGAAATGCATGCAACACGCGCAATAAGCACAATTCACAATTTTGTGAATTCACAAACAATTTAATTGCCAAAAGCCTCTAAAAGTTGTTATACTCTTAGAGGCTTTTTCTTTTTGTAGATAAAATGCTTGCTTAGACATGTTTTATTATTTTGTATGGAGATTTTCTCAAAATATAACTAATTACACTTGCTATCTTACAAAGATAGGTATAGTGTCAATATGTATGTTTATTAATGATGGTTTACGATACAAACTTGTAAGAGATGACAAAGAATTATTTATCCGTTATATTACAAGTGTCAGTCATTTGAGAAAATTATTAATAAATTATTGGTGGTGAATCTTTCTATGTTAGTTTCGTCCCAAGATGCACTCGAACAGTTCATGCTTTATATCCAAGTTGAAAAGAACTTCTCTGTTCATACAGTGCGAGAATATGAATCAGACCTGCTGGATTTTTTGGCCTTCTTACAAGGGGAAGGAATTCATGATTTAGCGAGTGTTGAATATATACATGCACGTCTTTATGTAACAAAGTTGTACGACGAAAAAAGAGCAAGGGCTTCTATTTCTAGAAAAATATCCTCAATACGCTCCTTCTTCCGCTTTCTAAATAGACAGTATGGATTTGATGATGGGGCATTTCGTTCTCTTTATCATCCAAAAAAAGAATCTCGTTTACCAAATTTCTTCTATGAAGAAGAATTGATGCAGTTATTTGATGCGAATACCGGGGATGATTTGAAATCATTGAGAAATATGGCTATATTAGAGCTGTTATATGCGACAGGTATTCGTGTAAGTGAGCTGACTTCCATTCAAGTTAAGGATGTAGATTTTCATTATTCCATCATACGAGTTATGGGAAAAGGTCGGAAAGAACGAATTATCCCATTCGGTCAATTTGCGAGTTTAGCAATGCTGGACTACATAGAGCAGGCTCGTCCTAGATTGATGAAAAAGACTAATCATCAGCAATTGTTTGTCAATATGCGAGGTGGGGAACTTACTCCACGAGGGGTACGTCATGTTTTAAACGAAATGATTGACAAGGCCTCACTCCATACGAAAATTTACCCACACATGCTTCGCCATACTTTTGCAACACATTTATTAAACAATGGCGCGGATTTGCGAACGGTGCAGGAGTTATTAGGCCATTCGCATTTATCTTCTACACAGGTTTACACACATGTAACAAAAGAGCACCTACGTCAAACATATATGAATGCTCATCCAAGGGCATAATAGAGTTAAGGAGGAAAGCAGATGGGACAAATTCATGCGACTACGATATTTGCAGTTCATCATAACGGAGGCTGTGCCATGGCTGGTGATGGTCAAGTAACTTTAGGAAATGCAGTTGTGATGAAAGGTACAGCGAAGAAGGTCAGACGTCTGTTTAATGGGCAGGTTCTGGCAGGCTTTGCAGGCTCTGTTGCAGATGCATTTACACTATTTGAGATGTTCGAAGGCAAATTGAATGAATATAACGGTAATTTACAACGTGCTGCAGTAGAGGTTGCCAAGCAATGGCGCGGAGATAAAATGCTGCGCCAATTAGAAGCGATGCTATTAGTCATGGATAAAACAACTTTGCTACTTGTTTCTGGTACTGGTGAAGTCATTGAACCTGATGATGGAATTTTAGCCATTGGTTCTGGTGGGAATTATGCTTTATCAGCGGGTAGAGCATTAAAAAAATATGCAGGTGAAACGATGACTGCTCGTGAAATTGCTGAAGCAGCATTAGAAACAGCTGCTGAAATCTGTGTATTTACGAATCATAATATTATCGTGGAGGCGCTGAGCTAATGACGCAAAAAAATTTAACGCCAAGACAAATTACTGAGCATTTAGATCGTTATATTGTTGGGCAAAATGAAGCTAAGCGAGCTGTAGCCATTGCGTTGCGAAACCGCTATCGTCGTTCATTGCTAAATGAAGATATGAAGGCAGAAGTTATTCCTAAAAATATCTTAATGATTGGGCCAACTGGTGTCGGAAAAACGGAAATTGCCAGAAGAATTGCGAAGCTTACAAATGCACCTTTTGTAAAAGTGGAAGCGACAAAATTTACTGAAGTAGGTTATGTAGGTCGTGATGTTGAATCAATGGTCCGTGACTTAGTAGAAGCTTCTCACCGTCTTGTAAAAGAAGAAATGATGGAATCTGTTAAGGAACAAGCAGAGCAATTAGCAAATGAAGCGATTGTGAAACTTTTAGTCCCGTCATTGCGTAAGAAACAGAGCATGCAAAATCCATTCGAAATGTTATTTGGTGGGAAAGAACAAACTTCAACGGACGATACGTCGTCTGAGGAAACAGAAGTACGCTCTAAACGTGCACAAATTGCTATTGATTTACGAAATGGTAAATTGGAAAATGAATGGATTACGGTTGAGGTAACAGAACAAACTCCATCCATTTTTGATGCATTACAAGGCACGGGAATGGATATGTCCGCCAATAATGGTATGCAAGATATGCTATCTAGCTTAATGCCTAAAAAACAGAAAAAACGCCGTGTGCAGGTAAAGGATGCACGTCGTATTTTAACAATAGAAGAAGCAAATAAGTTGATAGATGCAGATGAAGTGGCACAGGAGTCAATTGTTAGAGCGGAGCAAACTGGTATTATTTTTATTGATGAAATCGATAAAATAGCTAGTAAAGAAGGAAATTCTTCTGCCAATGTATCTCGTGAGGGTGTACAACGAGACATATTACCAATAGTAGAAGGTTCAACTGTAACTACGAAGTATGGTGCTGTGAAAACGGATTACATGCTATTTATAGCTGCAGGAGCGTTCCATATGTCGAAGCCTTCAGATTTGATTCCGGAATTGCAAGGTCGTTTCCCAATTCGTGTAGAGCTTGAAAAATTAACAAAACAAGATTTTGTCCGTATTTTACAAGAACCAGATCAATCGCTCATTTTGCAGTATAAGGCATTGCTAGAAACGGAAGGTGTGGAAATCAATTTCACATCTGATGCCATTGAACGTATTGCGGAAATAGCCACAGAGGTTAATCAGGAAACAGATAATATCGGAGCTCGCCGTTTGCACACGATTTTAGAACGTTTACTAGAAGAGCTGTCGTTTGAAGCAGCTGAAATTGCACCAGCGAGTATACCGATCAACGCAGCTTATGTAGATCAAAAACTCGCAGGTATTGTAAAAAACAAAGATTTGTCACAGTTTATATTGTAAGATAAAGCTGATCAGTATCATTCAGTAGTAAAAAACTTTAGAATATTAAGTGAATACTCTTCGGATTATTTATAGGAGGAACATATAATGAATTTATTAGGAAAAACACGTAAAATTAACTCAATGCTACAAGCTTCTGCTGGTAAGCCTGTAAACTTTAAGGAAATGGCTGATACACTAGGAGATATTATTGATAGTAATGTCTATATTTTAAGCCGTAAAGGTAAATTATTAGGTATTTCAATTCACCAACAAATTGAAAATGAGCGTATGAAAAAAATGTTTGAAGAGAGACAATTCCCTGAAGAATACACACATAGCTTATTTACAATCTCAGAAACATCTTCTAATTTAGATATCCATAACGAACATACTGCTTTCCCTGTGGAAAACAAAGATCTTTTCCAAAACGCATTAACAACAATTGTACCAATCGTTGGTGGTGGTGAACGTTTAGGAACATTAATCCTTGCACGTTTATCTTCTCAATTTGAAGATGATGATTTAATTCTTGCAGAGTATGGCGCAACAGTAGTTGGCATGGAGATTTTACGTGAAAAGTCTGAAGAAATCGAAGAGGAAGCTCGTAGCAAAGCGGTTGTGCAAATGGCCATAAACTCACTTTCTTACAGTGAATTAGAAGCTATTGAGCATATCTTTGAAGAGCTTGATGGTAACGAAGGTTTACTGGTTGCCTCTAAAATTGCAGACCGAGTGGGAATTACACGCTCAGTGATCGTCAATGCATTACGTAAACTGGAGTCAGCGGGTGTTATTGAGTCTCGCTCTCTAGGTATGAAAGGAACTTATATTAAAGTGTTAAATGATAAGTTCTTAAATGCATTAGCTGAAATTAAAATGAAATAATTCTTCTTGAAGAAGATAATGAAGGCGTCTAGGTAAAACTAGGCGCCTTTTTGTATGCATTTCACTAGATATTTAGCGATGTAATTGATTGTTATTTTTTGTATAAATACAAATTTGGAGAATATTGATGTTTTTTGTTTCTTTTATCCTAATGTCGTTCATAAAATTGTCACTACAATTAGCATATAAAAATGAAATATGTGATACTTTAGAATAATGGTGAATAAACTGTTAATTGTCTATATTAGAATATTCAGCCATTTGTCGAACTAGTAAAATGGAACCTTAAATTAATTTCATTTTAAAAGGCGATAAAGCTCATAAAAAGGCAAATTTAATACTAAAATCGTAAACACTGTCGAAATAGTGTAAAATAACTAGATGTTAACCAACCTTTCATGAAGCCTAGAGCTACAAGGGATGCAGAAGTATTGTCCCGGTTGAGACGTTAAAAAAATAGGGCGTATATACTATTAAAAAGTGACAAAAGACAATAGACACTAGGTAGCATCTTAATTACAATTGTATTATTGAATATATTAACAAGTACATAGAATTTAATAAATTGAGGTGAACAGTTTTGAATTTATTTGGAGGAACTATTAGTAGCTTGGAAAATGGACTTTCCTATGCGACTTTGAATCATAAAACAATCGCAAACAATATTGCGAATGTCGATACACCTAATTATAAGGCGAAAAATGTTAGTTTTAAGGATATGTTGGCGGAACAAAAGGATATCTCTATTTCTGCCTATCGAACTGACAATAGACATTATGATTTCACAATTCGACAATCTACACCTGGTGTCAATAATATAGAAAATCTACGATACCGAAATAATGGCAACGCAGTAGATATGGATGCTGAACAGGCAAAATTAGCAGAAAATCAAATTTACTACAATGCTTTAATTGATCGTGTAAACGGGAAATTAAACACATTAAACACAGTTATTAAAGGAGGTAAGTAATAGATGTCTATTTTCCATGGGATGAATACCACTGCCTCAGCTTTAACTGCACAACGCTTACGCATGGATGTTATTTCTTCTAATATGGCAAACATGGATACAACTCGAGCTCGTCAAGTTAATGGGGAGTGGGAGCCATATCGACGGAAGTCCGTAACGTTTACAGCACAAGAAGGACAATTTTCAAAGTTTATGAATGTAGCACTTGGGAAAGACGCCAAAAGCGGTGTTGGTAATGGTGTGAAAGTAACTCGTATTGCAGAAGACCGAGAAACACCTTTCAAACTTGTTTATGACCCAACTCATCCAGATGCAAATGCAGATGGTTATGTCAATTTGCCGAATGTCGACCCATTAAAAGAAATGGTAGATTTAATGTCAGCCACTCGTTCTTACGAGGCAAACGTAACAGTATTTAACGCAAATAAATCTATGCTTACAAAGGCATTAGAGATTGGTAAATAAATAAGAAGAAAGGAAGATACATAATGACAATTTCGTCCGTTTCGCTAATGACACCTACTCAGGTTGTAAATGAAACAAATAAACTTAATACGACACCTTATGAAGCCCAACAAAGCTTCGCGAACTCGTTAAAAGAGGCAATAGCCAAAGTTAATGACCAGCAAATCACATCCGATAATTTTACTCAAAAGCTAATTAAAGGTGAAAATGTGGAATTGCATGAGGTAATGATTGCTTCACAAAAGGCGAGCATTACATTAAACGCAACAATTGAAGTTCGCAATAAGGTGATTGAAGCTTACCAAGAAATAATGCGAATGAGCGTTTAATCTTTTATTGAGGGGGGAGAGCCCCTCTCAATGCAGATTAATGACTACCTAAATGGTGGGCTCTTGAAGTTCGCAAATTATTGATGGCTAGGTTATTCACTATAACCGGAGGATTCATAATGAATGAACGATTGACGAAAATAAAAAACGACACCAGTCAATTTTGGAAAAGTCGAAGTAAAAAGCAAAAAATAGTTATGATTGGCTCCTTGGTAGGCGTCATCGCTCTTGCTGCAATTGTAACGTTTTTCGCTTCAAAAACTACATATGTTCCACTTTATAAAGATTTATCTACAAGAGAAATTGGACAAGTAAAGGAAGCACTGGATTCACAAGGTGTAACATATCAAATTGCGCCAGGCGGAACATCTATTTTAGTGCCTGAGGAGCAAGTTGACTCCTTATTAGTGCAATTAGCATCAGAAGGATATCCACAAACGGGTACGATTGATTACTCATTTGCAAACAGTTCAGGGTTTGGGATGACAGATAACGAATTTAATCTATTAAAAAAAGCAGCCACTGAAACTGAAATTGCTAAGCTTTTTAGAAACCTTGAAGGCGTTAAAGATGCAAAGGTAATGATTACTGTCCCTGAAGAAGGGGTCTTCGTAACAGATGTGAAAGAGGATGCAACTGCATCTATCGTATTAAATACAGATCCAGGATATAAATTTACAGAGCAGCAAATTACAACTATGTATAATTTGGTGTCAAAAAGTATTCCGAATTTAAAAACTGAGAACATCGTAATCTCTAACCAATTCTCAGAGTACTTTGACTTGAATGCAGCCACAACAGATGGAACATCTACAGCAACGGCTGAAGGTCAATTACAAATGAAAAAGTTAGTCGAACGTGATCTACAACGTCAAGTGCAAAATATGCTTGGTACGTTGATGGGCCAAGATAAAGTAATGGTTTCTGTCACTACGGATATTGACTTCAAGAAGGAAAATCGCGAAGAAAATCTTGTGACACCTGTTGATGAAGAGAATATGGAAGGAATTGCCATTAGTGCTCAAAGAATTACTGAGCAATATTCTGGAACAGGGGCGGCAGCCGCTACTGGAACACCTGAAGCTGAAACAACTACTGATAACTTTACTACCTATAATGAAGGTACATCGGGTAACGGTGATTATGAACGTACAGAAGAAACTATTAACAATGACGTGAATCGTATACGTAAAGATATTCAAGAAGCACCTTATAAGGTGCAAGATATTGGAATTCAAGTGATTGTTGAACCACCAACAGCAACAGATGCAGCGTCATTACCAGACGGTGTTCGCGAAGATATTGAGAAAATTTTAAGCACGATCGTTCGTACAACGATTTCTAAAGACGTAGCAGCTGAGCTTACTCAAGAGCAAATTGATGAGAAAGTAGCCGTATCTGTACAGCCTCTATATGGTAAGGCCACACAGGTTGCTGATGAAAAACCAATGATTCCTTGGTGGGTTTGGGTTATTGGCGGTATCTTATTAGCTGTTATTGTATTGTTAGCATTCTTCATTATCCGTTCTCGTAAACGTGCGCAGGAAGAAGAAGAGCTAAGTATCCTAGAAGAACAAGAAGATTTAATGATTGACGATATTAATGAAGAAATTGAAACGGAAGCTACAATGCGTCGTAAGCAGCTAGAAAAAATGGCAAAAGATAAGCCAGACGATTTTGCGAAGTTACTGCGTAGTTGGATTGCTGAAGACTAACTAGGAGGTTCGGCTGTGTCCAAGAAAGATAAGGAATTAACCGGAAAACAAAAGGCCGCTCTCTTGTTAATTTCATTAGGACCTGAAGTTTCAGCTTCAGTCTATAAACATTTAACAGAGGAAGAAATCGAACGTTTAACATTAGAAATTTCAAGTGTTAAAAAAGTAGAATCAAACGTCAAGGAAGAGATTATAGAAGAATTCCACAATATTGCGCTAGCTCAAGACTATATCACGCAAGGTGGTATTGGTTATGCGAAAACAGTATTAGAAAAAGCGCTAGGTGTAGAACAAGCTCAGACGATCATTAATCGTCTGACATCTTCGTTACAAGTGCGACCGTTTGATTTTGCACGGAGAGCTGATCCGGCACAAATTTTTAACTTTATTCAAAATGAACATCCACAAACAATTGCCCTCATTCTTTCTTATTTAGAAGCAGGGCAAGCGGGAGTGATTTTATCTTCATTACCACAGGAAGTACAGGCTGACATTGCAAAACGTATAGCTGTTATGGAATCGACTTCACCAGAAGTAATTAGTGAAATTGAATCGGTGTTAGAGCGTAAATTATCATCTACAGTTACCCAAGATTACACTGAAACTGGTGGTATTGATGCAGTCGTTGAAGTACTGAATGGTGTTGATCGACAAACTGAGAAAACGATCCTTGATGCACTTGAAATTCAAGATCCAGAGCTTGCAGAAGAAATCAAAAAACGCATGTTTGTATTCGAAGATATCGTTACACTCGACAATCGTTCCATTCAACGTGTTATTCGTGATTGTGAGAACGAAGACTTACTGCTTTCAATGAAAGTGTCAAGCGAAGAAGTAAAAGATATTATTTTCCGCAATATGTCTCAACGTATGGCTGAAACATTTAAAGAAGAAATGGAAATTATGGGGCCTGTACGTTTACGTGACGTAGAGGAGGCCCAATCTCGAATTGTTGCTGTTATTCGCCGCCTAGAGGATGCTGGTGAAATCATTATTGCACGTGGTGGAGGAGATGACGTCATTGTCTAGAATCATCCGTTCAATTTACACTCAATCCGATAGCGATAATGTAAAAGAGATACAAATTCGCGATATGTTTGAAGGATTTGATTTGGAAGATGGTGATGATGCTTCATCCCAACATCAATTAACAATAGAAGAAATAATGGCTGAGCGAGATCGTTTGCTTGCAGAGGCTAGAGCTTCTTTACAAGCAGAACGTGAAGCATTTGAGCAAGAAAAGCACATGCACTATCAAGAGATTGAGCATTTGAAGTTAAGTTGGGAAGAAGAAAGACCGAATCGAGTTCAAGAAGCCTATGATGAAGGCTTTGGCCAAGGCTATGAAGACGGTGTGAACAAATCCACTGAAGCAATGGCCGAGTCACTTCAAACTGCGAATGAGGTCATTAATCAAGCAAAAGAAAACGCAAAAAAATATATTGATGATCAAGAAGCTGTGGTGCTAGAGCTTGGTCTAACGACAGCAGAACGAATAATTGGCACATCTTTAGAACGTGATCCCGATCTATTTGTGTCGATTGTTCGTAGAGGCTTAAAAGAAGCTAGAGAGATGAAAGAAATTAAAATTTATGTGTCGCCAACCTATCACGCTTTAATTACTGCTAATCGTGATGAATTAGCGGAAATGTTCCCGGTTGATGTACCATTCATGATTTTTGTTAATGAAGATTTGAACAATGAAACAGATTGCTATATCGAAACAAATCATGGACGTATAGTTGTGAGCATCGATGAGCAATTGAACGAACTAAGATTAAAGCTTCATGAAATATTAGAAAGTAGGGAATGATCTAGATGAAGACGGCTCAATTAATCGAACATATTCCTCATATGCCAACTTTTAAAAAGTTTGGTAGAGTCACTAGAGTTGTCGGCTTGATGATTGAGTCGCAAGGTCCAGATAGTTCCATAGGTGATGTTTGTAAAATTCATGTGGAAACTGTAAACAATGGTCACCAAATCATTTTAGCTGAAGTGGTGGGCTTTAAAGATGAAATTGTTGTTTTAATGCCTTTCACTTCTTTAAGAGAAATATCTATTGGCTGTCTTGTTGAAGGGACGGGGGCTCCACTAGAAGTAAAAGTGGGCCCAGAGCTAATAGGAAAAGTGTTGGATTCAATGGGAAATCCTATTGATGGCACCTTATTACCAAAAGGACTAATGACGGTTCCGACAGAGCAAGATCCGCCAAATCCACTAACACGTCCGCCAATTAATGATAGACTTGAGGTCGGCGTTAAAGCTATCGATGGAATGTTAACGGTTGGTAATGGCCAACGGGTCGGGATATTCGCTGGTTCAGGGGTCGGAAAAAGTACGCTTCTTGGAATGATTGCGAGAAATACGCAGGCAGATTTGAATGTAATTGCGCTGATTGGAGAACGTGGGCGTGAGGTTCGTGAATTTATTGAACGTGATTTAGGTCCTGAAGGTCTAAGTCGCTCTATTGTTGTTGCTGCTACTTCTGACCAACCAGCATTAATGAGGATAAAAGGGGCGTTTACTGCAACAGCAATTGCCGAGTATTTTAGAAATCGTGGATTAAATGTCATGTTGATGATGGACTCTGTAACACGTGTTGCCATGGCTCAACGTGAAATTGGACTGGCTACAGGTGAACCACCAGCACAGAAGGGGTATACACCATCTGTATTTGCGATTTTACCTAAATTATTAGAACGTACAGGTACTAATGAAAAGGGCTCTATCACGGCGTTTTATACGGTCCTAGTAGATGGTGATGATATGAATGAACCAATCGCTGATACGGTGCGAGGGATATTAGATGGTCATATTGTGCTTGATCGAAATTTAGCTAATAAAGGTCAATACCCTGCTATAAACGTTTTAAAAAGTGTTAGTCGTTTAATGAATCATGTAGCAGAGCCAGAGCATAAAAAAGCTGCAGAACGATTAAGAGAACTTTATTATACATACGACAAATCTGAGGATTTAATCAATATTGGCGCTTATAAACGAGGGACGTCTAGAGAAATTGATGAAGCTATTCATTATGAACCGCTTATTACTACTTATCTTAAACAGGGCTATTTGGACAAAGTGACCTTGGAAGAAAGTGTAAATGAGCTAATATCCTTATCGAACGGTGGTGTGAACTAGATGGTCAGCTATGTGTATCGTTTTGAAAAAGTATTAACAATTCGTGAGCAAGAAAAAAACGAAACTGAAATGGCCTATAAAGAATCTGTCCGATCTTTTGAGGAAGTGGCTACGAAGTTATATGACTTGCTTAAAAAGAAAGAAGATTTAATTGCCTTCCAGCAGGATCGTTTAACGGTTGGTTCATCTATTGATGAAATTCATCACTACGCACGTTTTATTGATAGTCTTGAAAAAACAATTGCAGATGTTCAGCAGAAAGTGATACAAGCTCGTGCAAAAATGAATTGGCACGAAGATAAATTATTAGAAAAAAACTTGGAAGTACGTAAATTTGAAAAAATGAGAGAAAAGGATTTTAAGCTTTTCAAACAAGAGCAGGATCGTATAGAAAGCCTTTTTTTAGATGAAATTTCATTATTAACGTATAACAAGAGAGAAATCAGGTGATTTCATGGTGAGAAAAGACAATCGATTGAAAGCGGAATTAGTAGAACAGCCGCCTAAGAAAAAAACGGGAGGCTTTCTAAAGTTTTTTACTTGGATCGTACTGCCACTTATGTTTGTCGTAGCAGTTTTACTTGTTGTGGCTACATTAATGAATACAAATGTTTTTGATTTAGGTAAAAAGGCAATTGGCAGTTTACCTTTTGTTCCGTCAGAAGAACAGCAAGCGAAAGATGCTGTCGTAAACAATGACTCGAAAATAGTTAATTTACAGGCAGAGATTCAAGAAAAAGAAGCAGAAATTACACAGCTGCAAAAAAAGTTAGATACGACAACAACTGAAAAAGAGAAGCTCACGATAGAAAAAGAGCAGCTTCAATTTGAAATTGAAAAATTAAATCGACAGCAAGATGATGTGAAGCGCGATTTCAACGATATTCTATCGACTTTCGATAAAATGTCTCCGAAATCTGCAGCACCTGTATTAATCAATATGAGTGATACAGAAGCACTGCGCATTTTAACCAATTTAAAACCTGATAAACTAGCAGCAATTTTAGAGAAAATGGACGCTAAAGATGCAGCAAAATATACGGAGCTCATGGCTAAACAATAGAGTTCATGAAAGGAGGTGAAAATAGTGGATATAGCGATGATGAAAATGATCACTCAATCAGTACCGACTAAAAATGCGGCAACAAAGCCAACAACAGCAGCTAGTAGTGCTGATGGGAAGATCAACGGAACTTCGAAACAGGATAATTTATCGAAATTCGGCTCTGTTTTTGGACAAGTCCTATCTTCCTCAGCTCAATCAAATCAAACTGCTCAAACTACGCCAAATAATGAGCTAGCTGATTTACAGCAGGTTTTAAACGCTGATTCATTGGAAGAGGTACTCGATTTATTAGGAATCCCCCACGATGATGGTTTGTTAATCCTTCAACTGGGAGAAGACGGTAAAGCAGTGTCTATGGACGAAATGCTGGATCTGGACAATATATTAAATGCATTAGGTATTGATGATGAACAGCTTCAAAAAATAGTCCAGCAGCTATTAGGAGAAGAAAAAGAAGCTAGTGATATTTGGGAGCTATTATCCTTAGTAGATGCCCAAGCGCCAATTCTTCAAGCGCAAATAGGTGCTGCATTACAAGGAGAAGGTCAAGTAACACCAAAAGAAGCAACGCAATTACTTCAAGTGTTAAAGCTAGCACAATTAGTAGGACAGAAATCGGACTTAACAGCTCCACAAGAAAATTTGTTAACAACCGTTAAAAGTCTTTTAACGACATTACAAACCCAAGTAGAAACAATACAAGTAACAACAACCAAATCAACAGGAACATTGTCATTACAAGGCTTCCAGCAAGTCCAAATGACGAAGCAAAGTGAGACAAGTTCTAATGAAATGGTAACACCACAAACGGTGCAAACCAAACCGGATACGTTCCAAGTAACATTACCGACTGCTAAACCTGCACAGTCAGAGGCTTTATTAAAAGAAATGCAAGCCATTATCAATAGAGCTCAAATTTCTAATGCACAGGGGATTACACGATTAACGATTAAGTTGTATCCAGAAAATTTAGGAACCATTCGTATAGAGCTTGTGCAAAATGATGGTGTATTGACAGCTCGTCTACTAGCTTCTACAGCTCATGGACGTGAAATGCTTGATAGTCAAGCACATCAGCTAAAGCAGGCGTTTGTGCAGCAGAACATTCAAGTAGACCGTCTTGATATTGCCCAATCATTACAGGATGCAGATCGTCAGCAACGTGATCAAAACTTCTTTAATAATTTCTTTAGACAACAACAGGATGAAGAACAGCAACAAAAAACTGAGGATGACGATGAAGAGATGTCATTTAGTGACTATTTATTAAACGAGGAGGTGTAATTGATGGCGGATGCAACATCTAAAGCAACCAATACATCCATAACGGACGATCTTTACTATTCTAATTATAGAAAACCAACCAAACAAACTGGGAATAGTGAACTTGGTAAGGATGCCTTTCTTCAACTGTTAATTACCCAATTACAGCATCAGGACCCAACAAATCCTATGAATGACCGAGAATTCATTTCTCAAATGGCGCAGTTTTCTTCTTTAGAACAAATGCAGAACATGACAAAGGCAGTAGAATCATTATTAGCATCACAGCAACAAACACAAATGATGAACTATGCAACCTTTGTTGGTAAAGAAGTCAAATGGCATGAAATTACAGATAAAACAGATGAAAAAGGAGATCCAGTTGTAAATGAAGGATCAGGTGTGATTGAATCCTTGAAATTTGTAGATGGTAGTGTTGTCTTCAAATTAGCAGATGGGAAGGAAATAACGCCTGGTAATATTTCTGGAATTCTTGGCTCTGGAACAAGTTCAAATGGAAATAATCCTGTGCAAGAAACGCCACTTGTTCAGGCGAGTAAATTGATAGGTAAAAAAGTTACATATCAAGATGGCGAGCAGGAACTACAAGGGAGAATCGTCTCTGTTTCCAATAAAGATGGCGTTATTTACTACGTATTAGATAATGATAAAAAACTTACGGATAAAGATTTTACAGTTATTAGCGAATAAAGGTAGGGAAAAGTGATGGATAAATTTTCAATTCATCGTGTACCCTTGCATCCATCTATTCGTGCAACTCAACCTACGTCCATTCATTCACAGCAATCCTTTAAAGCCCATTTACAGGAAGCATCAAAGCAAGAGCTGAAGGTGAGCAAACATGCGCATGAACGTATTATGGAGCGTAAAATTGACATCTCTGAACAAGAATGGCAGGTTGTCTCGGATAAGGTATTTGAAGCTCACTCAAAAGGTGTTAAACAGCCATTAGTCTTGATGGATCAAGCAGCTTTAATTGTCAGTGCTAAAAACGCTACTGTCATTACAGCAATGGATCGCACGGAAGCAAAACAACAATTATTTACAAATATTGATGGCACAATCGTTCTTTAAAGGCTGGACCTTCTTATGAAAGGAAGCCTTCGTGATGCTGATTGATAGAAGCACACAAATAAAAAATGAAGGGAGAACGAAAACTTATGTTACGTTCTATGTATTCAGGTATTTCAGGTCTTAAAAATTTCCAAACAAAGCTAGATGTTATTGGTAACAATATTGCAAATGTTAATACTGTTGGCTTTAAAAAAGGACGTGTTCTTTTTAAAGATTTAATGTCTCAAACACAAGCTGGTGCATCTGCAGCAACAGCTACACGAGGTGGTGTGAATCCACAACAAGTTGGTTTGGGTACACAATTAGCTGCCATTGATACGATTCATGGGGGCGGTTCCTTACAAAGTACAGGACGTGGTCTTGACTTAGCAATTGAGGGTGATGGCTTTTTCATGGTAGCTGATGCAAATGGTGCTCCTGATCCAGATAGTGGTTTCATAGACGAAGAAGGCTTCAACAATACTCTATTTACTCGTAATGGTGTTTTCTATATGGATAGCAATGGCTATTTAGTGAATGCTGACGGTAAATATTTAGTAGGTGTATCTGCTGGAGAGGATATCGTAATGGAAGCTGATGATGATGGTATCAATCCAGATGATGCACCAGTTGCTTCAGGGGATGAAGGCGCAAACTTATTTGATGATGATGGTGTACTAACACCTGATGATGGAACTGTAGGTCCAATTCGTATCCCTACGACTGCTAAAGAGATTAGCATCGGAGCTAATGGCACGATTGAATATGTAGACCTAAATGGTGAGCGCAAATGGGCTGGACAGCTGATTATGGCTAAATTCCCGAACGCTGGTGGTCTTGCTAAGAGTGGTGGGAACTACTATCAACAAACAGCGAACTCTGGTGCTGCATATGGACAAGTAGCAACTGTAGCAGGGATGGGGAAAGTAGTGCCTGGAGCTGTAGAAATGTCGAATGTTGACTTATCTGAAGAGTTTACAGAGATGATTGTTGCTCAACGTGGTTTCCAAGCGAATACTCGTATTATTACAACATCAGATGAAGTGTTACAAGAGCTAGTAAACTTAAAACGTTAATGATTGAATAGTCCTTTCATTCATAACGGACGTTTTAACAAACATATTTTCATATGAGGGAGGGTCGGGCCGGCTCTCATGCTAGACCCGGCCCTAATTCAATGATTGAACTAACACGTCTTAATGGCAAAGCATTTACATTAAATGCTTTATACATAGAAACAGTCGAATCATTTCCAGATACGACTATTACTTTAACAACTGGAACAAAATTAATTGTTTTAGAGAGTGAAGATGAGGTGCGACAAAAGGTAACTGCCTTTTATAACAATATACAAATACTATCCAACCCGCATCTAAGAGGTGAAAAAGATGAAGAATAATAAAATGTTAACAATGATTATTATTTTGCTAGTAGCAGTCATACTGATCGGGGTTATTTTGTTTGTATTGCTTACACAATTTAATAAACCGACAGGAGCTATTGAACCAACCATTGATGAAATTGTAGAGGCAACAGTGGAGATTCCGGAAATCACAACGAATCTTGCAGATAAAAGAGTAGTACGCTTGTCATTAAAAGTTCAAACGACAAGCAAAGATGCTGCTGCAGAATTAACAAAGCGTGTTTTCCAAGTGCAAAACATTGCTATACAAGAACTTTCTGAAATGGAGCAAAAAGATTTAGAAGGTAAGCAAGGAAAGCAAATTTTCCAAAAATCATTAAAAACTAGAGTAAATGAATTGATGCAAGAGGGAGAAGTCCAGGAAGTATATTTTACCTCCTTCATCACTCAATAAAATAGAAACTGCTTGAAATGGAGGTGGGCAAATGGCAGGAGATGTGTTATCTCAATCCGAGATAGATGCGCTGCTTTCCGCTATATCGACTGGGGAAATGTCAGCAGATGACATAAAAAAGGAGGATGAGGGACGCAAGGTTAAAGTTTATGACTTTAAACGAGCGCTTCGATTCTCAAAAGATCAAATCCGAAGTTTGACCCGAATACACGAAAATTTTGCACGACTATTGACAACCTTTTTCTCTGCACAGCTTAGAAGCTATGTGCAAATTACAGTTGCATCAGTAGACCAAATACCATTTGAAGAGTTCGTTCGTTCGATTCCGAATATGACGCTCATTAATGTGTTTGAAGTGCCACCATTAGATGGTAATATATTGATGGAAATAAATCCGAACATTGCCTATTCCATGCTAGATCGTTTAATGGGCGGTAGTGGGGCGAGTCATAGTAATGTAGATAATCTAACAGAAATTGAAACAAAAATTATGACAAACCTTTTTGAACGCTCATTCGACAATTTACGTGAGGCGTGGGAAAATGTAGCGGAAATTGATCCGATTTTAGTGGAGCTTGAAGTTAATCCACAATTTTTACAAATGATTTCACCTAATGAAACAGTAGTTGTCATTTCATTAAATACGATCATTGGTGAAACAAGCGGTATGATCAATATTTGTATTCCGCATGTTGTATTGGAGCCGATTGTTCCCAATCTTTCTGTTCGCTATTGGATGCAAACAAATACAAAAGAAATGTCTCCAGAGCAAACAAAAATGCTTGAAACACGCGTAAAACAAGCAAAATTACCGCTTTCGGTTGAATTAGGGCTAACGGATATCACGATCGAGGATTTCCTTACAATGCAAGTTGGTGATGTTATACAGCTAGAGCAAAAAATTAATGATCCACTTCTATTAAAGGTAGGGACATTACCAAAATTCACTGTTCAACCAGGTAAGCAAGGCAAAAAATTAGCAATCCAGATTATCGACCCTTTGAAAGGAGGAGACGAAGATGAGTGATGAAATGCTCTCCCAAGAAGAAATTGAAGCGCTATTAAGGGGCGAGACGTTGGAAGATAAAAACAGCGGCACTGAAGCTTCTTCAATTGATGAAACAAATGATATACGAGTAGAGGATTACCTTGATTCGTTTGCACAAGATGCACTAGGTGAGGTAGGCAATATTTCCTTTGGGAGCTCTGCCACTGCACTTTCGGCATTATTAGGACAAAAAGTAGATATTACTACCCCAAGTATATCAATGATTAATCGAAATAAATTAGAAGAGGAGTTTCCACATCCTTATGTAGCTGTACAAGTGGAATATACGATTGGCTTAACAGGTATGAATTTACTTGTTATTAAACAATCTGATGCTGCAATTATTGCAGACCTTATGTTAGGTGGCGATGGATTAAATCCGAAACCTGACTTAGGAGAAATTCAGTTAAGTGCTGTTCAAGAGGCCATGAATCAAATGATGGGCTCAGCGGCTACATCTATGTCGACAGTGTTCAACAAAAAAGTGGATATTTCGCCTCCGACAATTGATTTAATGAATATTTCTCAAAATGAAGGTCGAGAAAACATCCCTGAAGATGATTTGCTAGTCAAAGTATCTTTTAGATTAAGAATTGGTAATTTAATTGATTCGAATTTAATGCAATTATTACCGCTTAAATTTAGTCAAAACATCGTAAAATCTCTATTAGGTGAAACTGAATCAATAGAAGAACCTGTGGCTGCAACGATTGCACCTGAGGCACCGCCAATTGCAGCACCACCTGTTCAACAACAAGCGCCTGTTATGCCACCGCCTGCACAGCCTGTTTATCAGCAGCCGGAAGCAACTATGCAGCAACCGGTTTATCAGGAACCACAGCAGTTTGCGCAACCAGCGAGACCTGCACAGCCAGTGAATGTTCAACAAGCACAATTTGCTAGCTTTGATTCAAATGTAATCTCTCAATCTGAAGCTAGAAATTTAAATATGCTACTTGATATTCCATTGCAAGTTACTGTAGAGTTAGGACGTACGAAACGTTCTGTTAAAGAGATTTTAGAACTATCAAGTGGTTCGATTATTGAGTTAGATAAATTAGCAGGGGAGCCTGTTGATATATTAGTTAATAGTCGTTTAATCGCTAAAGGTGAAGTCGTTGTTATTGATGAAAACTTTGGTGTACGTATTACAGATGTTTTAAGTCAAGCAGAGCGTTTAAATAATTTAAGATAGTTTCAATTGGAGGAGTTAACCATGTCTAAAAGAATTTTGATTGTAGACGACGCTGCATTTATGCGTATGATGATCAAGGATATTTTGTCGAAAAATGGATTTGAGGTTGTTGGAGAAGCGGCAGATGGATTACAGGCTGTTGAAAAGTACAATGAATTAAAACCAGATTTAGTAACAATGGATATCACAATGCCAGAAATGGATGGTATTGCGGCTCTTAAAGCAATTAAGGGATCAGATCCAAGTGCAACTGTAATTATGTGTTCAGCAATGGGACAACAAGCAATGGTAATCGATGCAATTCAAGCTGGTGCGAAAGACTTTATTGTTAAGCCTTTCCAAGCAGATCGAGTAATTGAAGCGATCCAAAAAGCGCTAGGATGATTGCATGAAAATGTTAAAATCATTTCGTTTCACGATGATTTTTGCATTTCTTGTATCCTTCCTGTTTTTGTACCCGACACCAACTTCGGTCTATGCAGACTCTGATACGAATAGTGTGACAGATTGCATTAAAGACCCAGAAGCTTGTTATGGAGATACTACCGATCCAGCTGCTAAACAAGAACCAAGTGTATCAGCAGCTGGAGATATATCTGCATGGGAATACATAAAAATGGTTTTAGCGCTTATTTTTGTTGTAGCTTTGTTTTATGGTTTAATGAAGTTTTTAAATAAACGAAATTTAAACTTTCAACGTAATCAACTGATACAAAATTTAGGCGGTTTATCGTTAGGTGCACAAAAATCAGTACAGCTTTTACAAGTAGGGAAAACCATGTATTTAGTGGGGGTCGGTGAAGACGTTCAGCTATTACGTGAAATTACTGATCCTGAAGAAATAGAAGCACTGTTAGCACTTTATAACGAAAGGCAAGAACTTGCAGCAACATCACCGTATATCGCAGAAGTATTTTCTAAGTTTAAGAAAAAAGATAGAGTGAATTTGCAAAATGAACAAAAGCAAGAGACATTTGGCAAACTCTTTGAAAAAAAGATTTCCGAAATTAAACAGGAGCGCAGTGAAGAGATTGAGCGATGGAAGCAAAAGGAGAAGGATGATAAATGAATGATTTAGTCAATATTTTTTCCAATAGCGATCCAACCAACGTCTCAACATCCGTTAAGCTCTTACTACTATTAACCGTTTTATCACTGGCACCAAGTATTTTAATTTTAATGACATCCTTTGCTCGAATTGTCATTGTTTTATCCTTTGTGCGTACAGCACTGGCTACACAACAAATGCCACCTAATCAGGTGATTGTTGGTTTAGCCTTATTTTTAACGTTCTTTATCATGGCACCAACCTTTCAAGAGGTCAATAAAGAGGCTTTGCAACCACTATTTTCTGAAGAAATTGGTTTAGATGAAGCTTATGATCGGGCAAGCTTGCCATTTAAAGAATTTATGAGTAAGCATACAAGACAAAAAGATCTTGACTTGTTTTTATCGTACAATCAAGCAGAAAAACCAGCATCAGTGGAAGAAATCCCACTGACAATGCTTGTGCCAGCATTTGCTTTAAGTGAAATTAAAACAGCATTTCAAATAGGTTTTATGATTTTTATTCCATTCCTAGTGATCGATATGATTGTTGCGAGTACATTAATGTCGATGGGGATGATGATGTTACCGCCAGTAATGATTTCATTGCCATTCAAAATCTTATTGTTTGTTCTGGTCGATGGCTGGTATCTCGTCATGAAATCGCTACTACAAAGTTTTTAGGGGATGATACAGTATGACAGGTGAATTGGTTATTTCCGTTGCAGAACGTGCCATTATGATTATCCTTCTAACAAGCGGTCCGTTATTATTAGTAGCTTTAATCACTGGTTTGGCTGTAAGTATTTTTCAAGCTACCACTTCGATTCAAGAGCAAACTTTGGCATTTGTACCGAAAATTATCGCCGTCTTTGTGGCCATAGTGTTCTTTGGCCCATGGATGTTATCTCAAGTTACTAGCTATGCGAGAGACATTTTTGAGAATTTAACACGTTATATAGGGTGAGTCCATGAATGAATTAATTCCGCATTTAACGGTTTTCTTATTGGTGCTTGTGCGTGTTTCAGCATTTTTTGTTACGGTTCCTTTTTTTTCCTATAGAACCATACCACCACAAGTCAAAATTACTCTCGCACTGGTTTTAGCTTGGATGATGTATTATACAATTGATGTTGAGCCGTTTGCATTCAATGATGAATACATATTATTAGTGATGAAAGAAGCACTTGTTGGGCTGTTACTCGGTCTAGTAGGTTATATAATCATGTCTGCCATTCAAATTGCAGGGAGCTTTATTGATTTTCAAATGGGTTTTGCCATTGCCAATATTATTGATCCGCAAACAGGAGCTCAAAGTCCATTAATCGGTCAGTTTTTTAATATGTTAGCATTCCTTTTATTGTTAGCAATTAATGGCCATCATATGATTCTTGATGGAATTTACTATAGTTATCAGTTTTTGCCTATGGATCAATTCCCTAGTTTTACAAATGAGGGCTTTCCCCAATTTATCATCACAACATTTACAGCTGTTTTTGCTATTGCATTTCAGATGGCTGCACCTGTTGTGGCTACCTTATTTTTAGTCGATTTAGCTTTAGGAATAACTGCGAAAACAGTACCACAATTAAATATATTTGTTGTTGGTTTTCCTATTAAAATAGCCGTTAGTTTTTTAGTGTTATTTACAATGATGGCTGTAATGATTCAAGTCATTCAAAAGTTAATCACTATTATGATTTACGGCATGCGTGATTTAATGGCCATTTTAGGTGGTGGATAATATGAAACTACTACTGAATTTAGATATCCAGTTTTTTTCAGGTGAAAAGACTGAGAAGGCGACGCCAAAGAAACGTCAAGATGCTCGAAAAAAGGGACAAGTTATTAAGAGTCAAGATGTAACTAGTGCCATCGTTATGCTGATGGTCTTTATCTTCTTAATTTTCTTTGCAGGTTCTTTACGGGATGAGCTATTAGCGTTTTTTAGACAAACCTTTATCCATAACATACGCATCGAAACACTAACGATTGATAGTGTGATGCACTTATTTATAGAAACATTAATACAAATGGCTTTCATTATTGTACCGATTATGGCGATAGCAGTTGTTGGAGCACTTGCAGGTAACTTTTTGCAGTTTGGCTTTTTATTTACTTTGGAGCCAATGAAGTTTGATTTGAAAAAGATGGACCCTATCAAAGGGTTGAAAAGGATTTTTTCGGTTAAGGCAATTGTTGAGTTGCTGAAATCGGTGTTAAAGATTGGCTTTATCGGTAGTGTAACGACAATTATTATCTGGACAAACTTGCCAGAAGTTTTAGCTTTATCCTTTAAAAGTCCATGGATGACGCTCATTACTGTCGGAAAGCTAGTCGGCATTATGGGCATAGCAGCATCTTTAGTTTTACTTTGTGTATCCATTTTGGATTGGATGTATCAAAAATTTGATTATGAAAAAAATCTTAAAATGTCTAAGCAAGATATTAAAGATGAATATAAAAATAGTGAGGGTGACCCGCTCATAAAATCGAAAATCAAACAACGTCAGCGCGAAATGGCGATGCGTCGTATGATGTCAGAGATTCCAAGTGCAGATGTGGTAATTACCAACCCTACTCACTATGCGATTGCGCTCAAATATGACGAGGAAAATATGGATGCACCTCGCGTAATTGCAAAGGGTACAGACTTTATCGCTCAAAAAATAAAGCTGATTGCCAAAGAGCATGACGTCATTATGGTGGAAAATAGACCTTTAGCTCGCGCCATGTATGATCAAGTTGAAATTGGTGATCCCGTACCAGAAGAATTTTTCAAAGCAGTAGCAGAAATACTCGCTTATGTTTACCGTATTAAACGTAAAATTTAAAGCTTTTTAGTAGGAGGGACACAAATGAAAGTTCGCGATATTGGGGTTTTAGGTGCGGTTATTTTAATCGTTGCGATGCTCATCATCCCTCTTCCTCCGTGGATGTTAAGTTTCTTAATTGTCATTAATATTACATTAGGATTAATTGTACTGCTAACAGCAATGAGTATGAAGGAAGCATTAGACTTTTCTATTTTTCCTTCGGTTATTTTACTGTTAACCTTATTCCGATTAGGACTGAGTGTTTCCACAACCCGTGCGATCTTAGCAACTGGGGATGCGGGCTCTGTCGTAGAAACATTTGGTGATTTCGTAGTCGGGGGAAATATTCTCGTAGGTTTAGTTGTCTTTTTAATTCTAGTATTAATTCAGTTTATTGTTATTACAAAGGGTGCAGAGCGGGTAGCTGAAGTAGCAGCTCGTTTCACACTTGATGCGATGCCAGGTAAACAAATGAGTATTGATGCTGATTTAAATGCAGGAGTAATTTCCGAAAAGGAAGCACGCGAACGACGTGAAAAAGTAGCCGGTGAAGCGGACTTCTACGGAGCGATGGATGGTGCCACGAAATTCGTAAAAGGGGATGCCATTGCCTCAATGGTCATGGTTATTATCAACTTATTATTCGGAATCATCATCGGGGTAGTACAAATGGGACTCCCATTTGCTGAAGCAGCAACTCATTTTTCTAAGCTAACCGTTGGGGATGGTATAGTTTCGCAAATTCCTGCCTTGCTTATTTCAACAGCAACAGGGATTGTGGTAACTCGCGCCTCTTCTAAAGGAAGTCTTGGTCAAGATATAACAGGACAATTATTTGCTCAAGCAAAGTTACTCTATGTAGCTGGAGGTACCATAGTATTACTAGGGCTATTTACACCAATCCCTAACTGGGTAACACTTCCAATAGGTCTTTCCCTAATTGTTGGGGCTTATATGATGGAACGTAAGAAACCAGAGGATGAAGAGGAATTACTTGAAATTGAAGAAGAAGTGGCAACAGATGGCATGAAGAGCCCTGAAAATGTTGTGAATTTATTAAATGTGGACCCAATCGAATTTGAATTTGGTTATGGATTAATTCCGTTAGTCGATGCTGCTCAAGGTGGGGACTTATTAGATCGTGTCATTATGATTCGTCGACAGTTAGCACTAGAATTAGGAATTGTCATCCCAGTTGTTCGTATTCGAGATAATATTCAGCTTCAACCAAATGAGTATCGAATAAAAATAAAAGGGAACGAAATGGCAAGAGGCGAGCTTTTACTAGATCATTATTTAGCGATGAGCCCAGGTGATGATGATTCTATTGAAGGAATTGATACAGTGGAGCCATCATTTGGATTACCAGCTAAATGGATTACTGAGCAAGTGAAAGAGGATGCTGAAATTTATGGCTACACGGTTGTAGACCCACCAAGCGTGGTATCCACGCATTTAACTGAAATAATCCGTGCGAATGCTCACGAATTATTAGGTCGTCAAGAGACGAAGCAGTTAATAGATCACTTACGTGAAACCCATCCTATTTTAGTAGAAGAGCTGACACCGGCACCTTTATCAACTGGAGAAATCCAAAAGGTTCTTGGTAAACTACTACGAGAAAATGTTTCTGTTCGTAATTTACCCATTATTTTTGAAACGTTAGCAGACTATGCGAAGGTAACTAGCGATACAGATATTTTAACGGAGTATGTTCGTCAATCATTGGCTCGTCAAATTACTGCCCAATATGTGGGGGATAGTTCGGCATTAAAAGTTATTACAGTTTCAGGTAAAGTAGAAAAAATGGTTGCTGATAGTATTCAGCAAACAGATCACGGAAATTATTTAGCAATGGATCCTCAAGATTCTCAAACGGTACTAGAGACGATTGCAGCAGAAATAGAGCGTGTGTCCTTTATGGAACAATCCGCTATTATTTTATGTTCTCCGGCTGTGCGTATGTATTTACGACAACTGACGGAGCGTTATTTCCCGCAGATTCCAGTTCTTTCATATAATGAATTGGATGCTTCTATTGAAATTCAAAGTGTTGGGGTGGTGAATGTTTAATGAAAATGAAAAAATATTATGCATCCTCCATACCAGAGGCTATGAAGCAAGTGCGTGCAGAACTAGGTGAGGACGCTGTTATTTTGAATTCTAAAGTAGTCATCACGAAGAAATTTTTCGGTATGATTAAACAGAAAAGATTTGAGGTAGTTGCAGGAGTAGATGGAGTGGAGCCAAATCAAGTGGCTCCAGTACCAAAGCCCGTAGCATTACCTAACGCGACTAAGGAAAATGCGAGACTACAAGATATTACAAATGCGATTCAAGTGAAAATTCACCAAGATCAATCATCACATGATGTAGTTAAACATGAGGACACTGGCATTTCTGAAGAATTGAGGAAGGAAATTGCAGATTTAAAATCTTTAATGCAATCGATGCATAAAAAGACTACCCAAGCTCAATATCCCGATGAACTCTTCCCCTTCATTGAATACTTAAGACAGCAAGAGCTAAATGAAGAGCTCATCACAACGATAGGTGATGAGCTTTTTATGCATTTCAAAGAAGCGACAGAAATCAATTTCTCACAATGTAAAATGGTCACGAAAAATTTACTACGTAAGAGACTAGAAAGCCTACCTATCGGAGGATTGTCCTATGAAAGAAAATATATCAACGTATTAGGTCCTACAGGCGTGGGTAAAACAACGACGATCGCCAAAATGGCAGCTAGGGCAGTTTTAGAAAAGAAGAAGAAGATCGGATTTATTACGACAGATACGTACCGAATCGCAGCCATTGAACAGCTAAAAACGTATGCGGGCCTTTTACAGGCACCTGTTGAAATTGCTTACAACGCAACAGATTTCGAACAAGCTATCCAAAGATTATCGCATTTAGACTTAGTATTTATCGATACAGCTGGTCGAAATTATAAAGAGGTCAAGTATGTAGATGATCTCCAACGTCTCATAAAATTTGATGATCAAGCAGAATCCTATTTAGTACTCGCGATGACTACAAAAGAAAAGGATATGGCGAACATTATCGACCAATTTAATCAGCTACCAATTGAAAAATTTATCTTCACGAAAATTGATGAAACAAATTCTATTGGCACAATGCTCAATTTAATGATTAAATATAATAAAGGACTTGCTTACTATACGAATGGTCAAGAAGTACCAGAAGATATTGAAGAAGCTGATTTAGAAGCAGTGCTTAATTTGTTTTTTCAAGGTGAAGAGAAATGAGAGACCAAGCTGAAACATTACGCTTGAAAATGATGAGACAGCAAGGCGATTTAGGTCGAGCAATTGCGGTGGTCAGTGGCAAAGGCGGGGTTGGAAAAAGTAACTTCACGATGAATTTTGCCTTGTCTTTGGCCCAAAAGGGAAAAAAAGTTGTCATTGTAGATATGGATATTGGGATGGGAAATATCCATATTTTAATTGGGAAAAATGCTTCCAATAGTTTGAAAGATTACCTAGAAGGAAATAAACTACTAGATGAGGTAATATTTGAGGGACCCCATGGTTTAAGGTATATATCAGGTGGGTCGGGTATGACAAATATTTTTAATTGGTCAGAGATGATGTTTGAACAGCTTATTCATGCATTTGAACAGCTTCAGAAAAACTATGATTATATTTTATTTGATATGGGGGCGGGTGCGACAAATTGGTCGCTAGATTTACTCACATCAGTAGACGAAATTATCGTTATTTCAACGGCAGAGCCGACCGCAATTACGGATGCCTATTCGATGATGAAATATATTCATATGCGGGATGCTGATAAGCAATTTTATGTCCTTTGTAACCGTGCATTTAGTAAAGAAGAAGGCATCGAAACAAACGAGCGTTTAAAGTTAGCCATGAAACGTTTTTTAGACAAAGAAGTCACGATACTCGGTTCATTACCCGAAGATTCGATTGTGCGGAAGGCTGTGCGTGAGCAAGTCCCATTTTCACTTGCTTATCCAGACGCACTGATTTCTAAAACATTACAACTCATAGTGATTCGTTTTATGGAGCATCGTGTGGAGGAAATACATGCACATGATCAGACAGCAAAGAAATTTTTAACGAAACTAAGAAGTATTTTTTCGAAAGGGCGTGATTAATTGGACTTTTTACATAAAAGCAAGCTATTAGTTGTGGATGATTCTGCTTTTATGAGAAAGCTAATTAGTGACTTTTTTGTTGGCAACTCGAAGGTGGAAGTAGTTGGAACTGCACGTAATGGAAAAGATGCAATCAAAAAGATACAATCATTGAAGCCATCAGTTGTGACAATGGATATTGAGATGCCTGAAATGAATGGGCTAGATGCATTAAAAGAAATAATGATACAATGTCCAGTTCCTGTAATCATGCTCTCTAGTACCACTCAGCGTGGAACAGAAAATGCTATAGCAGCTATTGAAAGTGGCGCTGTAGATTTTGTCGCAAAGCCAAGCGGAACAATATCTCTTGATTTACATAAAATCCAAAGTGAGCTTGTCCATAAAGTAGAGCAAGCTGCAATGGTGCCAATATCCAAATTGAAAAAACCTTCTGGTAGTAAACGACAACAAGATTCAGTGACAAAAGTGAGTACCGTAATAAAGGATTTACAACAACATGGTCAAATACCGATTCCTGTGACTGCTACTGCTACTAAAGTAGCTGTAACAAAGGCGCAAACAGAATGGAATAAAGCAGGTAAAAAGATTGTGCTAATAGGTACATCTACAGGAGGACCTCGTGCGCTTCAGGAGGTCATTACAAAAATTCCTAAGTCTATTCAAGCCCCTATTCTCATTGTTCAGCATATGCCTGCTGGATTTACGAAATCACTCGCTACTCGTCTAGATCAGCTAAGTGAAATTGTTGTGAAGGAGGCTGAACAAGGCGATATTTTACAAAATGGGGTAGCCTATATTGCCCCAGGTGGCTATCACTTAAAGCTTAGGAAAGTAGGGACAACTTTTGGTATTGTTCTTGATAATCAAGAAGCACCAAGGTCAGGCCATAGACCATCTGTAGATGTGATGTTTGAAGATGTTAGTCAATATAAGGATTTTGATAAAGTAGCAGTGATTATGACAGGTATGGGGCATGATGGTTCAAATGGACTGAAAGCACTGAAAAAGACCGGTAATGTCATGGCCATAGCTGAGTCAGCAGAAACTTGCATTGTATATGGTATGCCAAAAGCAGCGGTAGAAACGCAACTAATTGATGAAGTTGCCGATGTAGATGATATAGCACTAACAATAATGAAATATTTGCCTTAAAAGGGGTGTCCTCTTATGGAAGTCAATCAATATTTAGAGATGTTTATCGAAGAAAGTAAAGAGCATTTACAAGCATGTAGTGAACATTTATTAGAATTAGAAAAAAATCCAGATGATTTGGCAATTGTTGGGGAAATATTCCGATCTGCCCATACTTTAAAAGGTATGTCTGCCACAATGGGTTTTGAAGATTTAGCCGATTTAACACATAAAATGGAAAATGTGTTAGATGCGATTCGTAATGAAAAAATCCACGTAACACCAGAAATTTTAGATGTGGTCTTTGAATCTGTTGACCATCTGGAAGAAATGGTTATGGATATTGCGAATGGTGGAGATGGCAAGCGTGATGTGTCAGCAACAGTCGCTCAACTTAAGCGCATAGAATTAGGTGAGGAAGCAGTACCTCAGGTGGCTGCAACCGTTGCAGAACCAGCAGCTGTGGAAAGTGTTTTAGAATATGATAGCTTTGAACAAACAGTTATCGCACAATCATCTGAACAAGGTTTCCAGGCCTATGAAATTTCAGTGAAATTACGAGAAGATTGTCTTTTAAAGGCTGCACGTGTATTTATGGTCTTCGAGATTTTAGAAAAAGACGGCGAAGTTATTAAATCGAGCCCATCTGTTGAAAAGCTAGAAGACGAACAATTTGATCAACAGTTTTATGTAGCCTATGTGACAAAAGAATCAGCAGAAGATATGCAGAAAAAGATCATGAAAGTTTCTGAGGTTGAAGAAGTTGTTGTCACAACAATAGACCAAAAGAAATTTAGTGAAAGAGAGTATGAATCACAGCAAGAAGTAGCTGCAACTGCATCGGCTGTAGCGGAAGTAGAGTCTACACCTGCTACTGTACCTTCTAAGCCTGAACCAGCCGCACAGCCTGCAAAAACAGCCGCACCTGCAAAGGCTGAAAAAAATCATGCGCCTGTTGGGAATAAAACGATTCGTGTCAATATTGAACGTCTTGATATTTTAATGAACTTGTTTGAAGAACTTGTTATTGACCGTGGTCGTTTACAATCTATTGCCACAGAAGTAAATCATGGTGAGCTAAACGAAACTGTGGAGCGAATGAGCCGTGTAATGGGTGACCTGCAAACTATCATTTTAACAATGCGCATGGTGCCAGTTGAAACAGTGTTCAACCGCTTCCCAAAAATGATTCGTCAGCTATCACGAGATTTAAATAAGAAAATTAATCTTGAAATCATTGGTGCTGAAACAGAACTAGATCGTACAGTTATCGATGAAATTGGTGATCCACTTGTTCACTTAATCCGAAATTCTGTGGACCATGGCATTGAAAATCCAACATCTCGTCGTGCAAAAGGCAAACCAGAAGAAGGAACGGTTGTCCTACGTGCTTACCATAGTGGAAACTATGTCTTTATTGAAATAGAAGACGATGGTGCAGGAATTAATCGTGATAAAGTACTAGCGAAAGCTATTGCAAAAGGCATTGTGACACAAGAACAGTCTTATTCAATGTCTGATAATCAAATCAATGAGCTTATTTTAGCTTCAGGCTTCTCGACTGCAGATGTCATTTCGGATGTATCTGGCCGTGGAGTAGGGTTAGATGTTGTTAAAACAACAATTGAATCACTTGGTGGTAATATTTCAATTGAATCCACACAAGATGTTGGTTCCATCTTCTCTATCCAATTACCACTAACATTATCGATTATTTCTGTGATGCTCGTGGAAATTGAAAAGGAAATTTATGCAATTCCATTATCATCTATTATTGAAACATCTATTATCCGTTCATCGGAGATTATGAATGCGCATAATCAAAAAGTAATCGACTTCCGTGGCAAGGTTGTACCATTGGTATTCTTAGAGGAAATCTTTGAAGTACCTCGTAAAGAGTCGCAAGATGAAGAATTCCATTCAGTAGTGATTGTTCGTAAAGGTGAAAAACTTGCTGGTTTAGTGGTAGATTCCTTCATCGGACAACAAGAAATTGTCTTGAAGTCTTTAGGAAATTACTTAACAAATATTTTTGCTATTTCAGGTGCAACTATTTTAGGAAATGGTAAAGTAGCCTTAATTGTAGATTGTAACGCATTAATAAAATAAGGTGAATGAATAAGAGAGGTGTAAAAGATGACAAACGCAGTGGAACAAGAAAGTATTAAAGTAATTGTATTTCAACTAGCGAATAAAGAATATGCTATTCCGGTGTCCCATGTTCAAGGTATAGAAAAGCTAATGCATATTACGCGCGTACCGAAAACGGCAAAATATGTAAAAGGTGTTATCAATCTTCGTGGTGTCGTAACGCCAATTGTGGATTTACGTGAACGTTTTGAATTACCTATTTCAGAACATGAGGAAACAACTCGCATTATCATTATCTCACTAGAAGATATGGAAGTAGGCTTTGTTGTTGATTCAGCAAACGATGTAATTGATATTCCTGCAAGTGCGATTGAACCACAACCAGAAGTTGTTGGCTCCCTTGAGGAAGAATTTATTTCAGGTGTTGCTAAAGTAGAAAAACGATTATTAATCTTATTACATTTAGAAAAAGTATTAAATCCACTAAAGTAGGGATCGATCATGACATTTAATCAAAAGATTACCTCGCTACATTTAGATGTATTAAAGGAAATTGGCAATATTGGTGCTGCGCATGCCGCGACAGCACTTTCCAATTTACTTGGGAAAAAAATTGATATGCGTGTCCCAAAGGTAGAAATGGTGTCCTTTAACGATATGATGGAATTGGCTGGGGGATCAGAAAATGTAGTTGTTGGTATTTACCTTCGCATTGAGGGTGATGCAGAAGGAAGTATGTTCTTTATACTACCTATTGAACAGGCAAACCGTTTTATCCGTCGTCTCATTTATGATGAAACATTTGATTTTAAAAAACGACCTGTTTCTGAACTAGGATTATCAGCTATGCAAGAAATGGGAAATATTTTATCAGGTTCCTATTTATCTGCCTTATCGGACTTTACTAATTTGAAAATTTATCCAACTGTACCGGGGCTAAGCGTTGATATGTTTGGTGCAATCATAAGTATTGGTTTAATAGAATTATCACATGTAAGTGATAATGTCATTGTTATAAATACATCCATTTTTGAAGAAGGTGTAGAAGACCATGAAACTGTGAGAGGTCATTTCTTCCTATTACCAGATCCCGACTCATTTGATGCTATTTTTAAAGCATTAGGGGTTTCCTAATGATGCTAAGCAGTAGTAGTGGGCAAGTGGTTAAAGTAGGAATTGCACAAATGGATGTAGTAAAGCTACCTAACACGATTCGAACTTCTGGTCTGGGTTCTTGTGTTGGCGTTATTTTATATGATGAGTCAAAAAAAATTGCTGGTTTAATCCATGTGATGTTACCAGATTCAAGCTTGGGAAGATCTGAGTCAATCAATGTAGCAAAATTTGCGGATTCTGGAATAGCAGCAATGATTGATCTATTAAAATTAGAGGGCGTTCAAAAGTTTAAACTAAAGGCAAAAATTGCTGGGGGCGCACAGATGTTTCAATTTACTTCGGATAAAGATTCGATGCGCATCGGTCCTCGTAATGTAGAAGCTGTCAAAAATGAATTGAAAAGGCATGGAATTCCTTTAGTAGCCGAGGATACTGGTGGAAACAGTGGTAGAACGATAGAATTTAATCCTGCCACATCGTCATTACATATTCGAACAGTTAACCAAGGAGTGAGCGAAATCTAATGTTTGGTTCCATATTTTATAATCTATGGGGAGCATTAATGGCTTTTACTATTTATTTTTTTAGTACATTTCTAAAGCCCTACACGCCCCTTCGTATCATTATCGGATCTTTTGTTACAGCAATCATTGTATTCCTTGTCATGTATATTGTACGTTTTTTAATAGCATACATTTTGTATACGCCAGAGGTAGATGAGGAAGCAGTTGAAGGTGAACTAGCAGAAAATGAACAAACTACTCCTGAAGGCACGAATCAAGAAGCAGCTTCGGCTCATTCAACCGTTGAATTTCAAGATGAGAACTCAGAGGAGATTGCACAAGTGGTTCGAACGATGATGAATCGAGAACAGGAACAACAAGTGAATGCTTAAAACAGAGAGTCGCTAGGAGCGGCTCTTTTTTATTTTGCCATTCAAGAAACTTTAGTATAGGGAAAACTTAAGTGAAATTTACTTTTTTTATATTATTCATATAATAGTCTTCATGTTAGCATATTTGTATAAAGGAAAAGTAAAGAAGGAACTCTTTTATGTGAAATTAAAGTGGGAAACCTAGATTCATTATTAATGTCTCATAGAATTGGTTAAAAAGACTGAATCTTCTGGCTATGATACGGTGATGCCACAACGCTAAGTCTAGAAGGCTCGTAATGATTGCTGAAATGACTAGTCTATAAGAGCAAAAGTTAGTATAGGCACAACTCAGGATAAGGAGGTTAAAAGCATTTGGCTACTGGACATCATTCAGTTTATATTACAGCTATTAACGTGATATATCTGCTTTTACTAGGAGGAATAGAATATGAATCAACACGAATTTATGAGAAAAGCGCTTGATTTAGCAAATGAAAATGCACTATCAGAACATGGAGCACCATTCGGAGCGCTTGTAGTAAAAAATGGGCAAATTATTAGTTCGGGTGTTAATGAGGTAGCCAAAACAAATGATTTGACGAATCACGCAGAAATGCAAGCGATTCGCCAAGCTTGCCATACTTTGCAAACAATTAATCTCGAAGGCTGTGAAATGTATGCAAGTACAGAACCTTGTCCGATGTGTTTAAGTGCCATCTATTATGCCAAATTAACAACAGTCTATTATTTTCATGCTAGCAATACTTGCCAAGACTATGTCTATCATCAACTGTCCTTACCACATATAGAGAGGGATATTCAGATGGTTCAGCTTGAAGAAAAATAAAGGAGGTTCATATAATGACACCATTAGCATATTGGCTCATTAACGTACGACTAGAAACAGGTTTACATTACAATCATACTACTGTAATTGGAACACAAACCGAGCTTTTTAATGTACAAATTGAAAAGGGGATAATACAGCAAATTAAACGTGGAAATCAACCACTAGAGACGGATTTACCTCAATTGGATGCTCAAGGCTACCTCATGCTACCATCTTTTAGGGATATGCATATTCATCTTGATAAAACATATTTTGGTGGGCCATGGAAGGCACCTACCATTCCAACAGAGGGTCTTATAACTAGATTAAAAGAGGAAGAATTACTCCTTCCTAGTTTATTACCTGTAACAGAGGAAAGAGCAAAAAAACTAATAGATCTACTATTAAATGCAGGCTCCACACATATTCGTACGCATTGTAATATTGACCCGTTTATCGGTTTGAAAAATTTAGAGGCGGTCTTAAGAGTAAAAGAGGCTTACAAAGATAAAGTTGCTATGGAGATTGTAGCATTCCCGCAGCATGGGCTATTACGTAGTGATTCGGTTTCTTTAGTAAGAGAAGCATTGCGTAACGGGGCATCTCTCGTAGGAGGTGTTGATCCAGCAACAATCGATGAAAATATTGAGAAATCATTACAAACCGTGATGGAATTAGCGGTAGACGCAAATGCAGATGTAGATCTTCATATTCATGATCCTGGCCATCTCGGCATTTTTACGTTTAAACGACTAGCAGCGTTAACAGAGGCAGCTGGTTGGCAAGGGAGAGTGACAATTAGTCATGCCATGGCTTTTGCAGATATTCCTACTAGTGAAGCGAGTGAAGTAGCAGAATTACTTGCACATCTTGGCATAGCTATTACTTCTACTGTGCCAATTGAGCACACTATCCCTATTCCTCTCTTAGATCATAAAGGGGTAAACATATCACTTGGCGATGATAGTATTACGGACCATTGGTCACCATTCGGGAAAGGGGATAGTCTAGAAAAAGCAGGAACACTTGCAGAACGATTTGGTTTAAGTGATGAGCGTTCACTTGGTCAAAGCCTAAAATACATTACAGGTGGTATTACACCTCTAAATAAGGATGGTCATCAAATATGGCCGAATGTTGGAGATGAAGCAAATATTGTTTTTGTTGAAGCAACTTGTTCGGCAGAAGCTGTGGCTAGAAGGGCGAAAAGAGTGGCAGTGCTCTTTAAAGGAAAAATAGTTTCTGGTGAACTTTAAAATTGAAAATAGAAAGGATACATTTAAAATGCATGCTACTTTTTGGTTAACCAATGTACGACTTGAAACAGGCTATCATGTTGAAAATGGTATGGTTGCACAGACAAGAACCGCCTGCTCACATCTCCTCATTAAGGATGGGAAAATTTCAGATATTGTTTCGGCAGAAATGCAATTGAATGATCATTTCCCTAAAAAAGATATGAAGCAACTATTAGCGCTACCGTCTTTCATCGAAAAACATTGTCATTTGGATAAAACACTTTTAGGCGATCAGTGGCTTGCTGTCACACCTGTGAACAATATTTTTGAACGTCTGGAAATAGAAAAAAAGGTTCTTCCTACTTTACATACCACTACACAACAACGCGCAGAAGAGTTGCTTTCACGTTATGTACAGTCTGGGGTTACCCATGTTCGTACCCATGTGGATTTGTATCCCGAGGTGGGCTTAAAAAATTTAGAGGAAGTTCAAATGGCTTTACAAACTTTTGAAGGAAGGTTGTCATATGAAATCGTAGCCTTTCCGCAGCACGGACTATTGCGAACGAAGGCGACAAATATAATAAGAGAAGCCCTTCGCATGGGCGTAGGCTTAGTAGGTGGTGTTGATCCAGCTACTGTGGATGGCGATATTGAGGCATCCTTACAACAAATGGTGGAGCTCGCTGTGGAGGGAAATGCTGGGGTTGATTTGCATTTACATGACCCGGATCAATTAGGTACCTTTACAATGAGAAGATTAGCTCAATTAACGAAGGAGGCTGGTCTGCAAGGTAAAGTGGCGATAAGCCATGCATTCGGACTTGGTGATGTTTCACGAGCTGAAGCAGAAGAAATGGCTGACATATTAAGAGATGCAGGGATTACGATAGTGACTAGTGTACCTATTCGCAGAAAATTTCCTCCAGTTGGATTATTACATAGCAAAGGGGTACCGGTTGCAATTGGTTGTGATAATATTTTTGATGTTTGGTCACCATTTGGGAACGGAGATCTGTTAGAAAGAGCAGGCCGTTTAGCTAATAGTTCAGGGTGGAGAGATGAATATTCATTAGCGCAAACCTTGCCGTTTATTACAGGTGGGAAAACGCCGTTGAATCAAGCAGGTGAACAAATCTGGCCAAAGGTTGGAGATAGTGCCAATCTAGTTTTAGTGGATGCTTCTTGCGCTGCTGAAGCAATCGCCCGCAAAGGTCAACGTAAGGCAACCATCTTTAATGGTAAAATGGTTTTTAGTTCGATTTAAAGCAATATCTTCAAGAGGGTGGTACTGTTTGACTTCGGTCAAATAGCCATCCTTTTTTAGGCTAAAAAAGGTGGAGAAAATAAGGCCAGATTTGAACTAGTATCATTTAGTTCGATAGGAGATGATTTGAATTTCTGTGGACAAATGGTGAGAATGCTACTTTGTTGGGTGTATTTATACCTAGTAACCTCGGTGAAGAAAGAGCAAAAGGGCGCTATATAAGATTCATAATTCCTACAAAAAAACCTAACAAAATTAAAAAGTAAAAGCTTAATAATTTAGACATATTTTAAAACTGTATCCTAGGTTAATGTATAGCTAGGGTACAGTTTTAATTTGTTTGTACAAAATAAAGAGAGACGAACAGAAACAAATGAAATTATAGTCGATTTTTGTTATAATAGTAGGAAAGATGGCAATAGTTTATCCATTTTTTTACTCTGTTAGGTACTAGTAAGAGTAACCCGGATATAGATTTTTAAAAAAACTATGGAGAAATCCTGATGAAAGAAAAGTTTTATGAGCGCAAGTAGTCAGTAGCAAACGGGCGCGTAAAGGCGTTTTTTAGAGAGGTGGATTTCATGACACAACCAATTCTGAACGATGAGCAAAAACTGTGGAATCGCTGGATACATGAGCGTGATCCAGATGCTGGTGATTTACTCATAAAAAAATATATTTCTTTAGTATCTTACCATGTTCAACGTATTAGTGCGGGATTACCAAAGAGTGTATCGCGAGACGATTTAACGAGCTTAGGTATGATAGGACTTTTTGATGCATTAAATAAATTTGATATTAATAGAGATTTGAAATTCGATACATATGCTTCATTTAGAGTAAGGGGAGCCATTATAGATGGGCTTCGTAAGGAAGATTGGCTACCACGCTCAGCGCGAGAAAAAGCCAAAAAATTAGATGCTCAGATTGAGCAATTAGAGCAAAAATATATGCGTCATGTGACACCTGAGGAACTTGCGAAGCATATGGAAGTACCTGTGGAAGACGTTTATCAGACAGTACAAGAGCATTTTTTTTCCAATGTTCTTTCCATTAATGAACAACAAGACCAAGAAGAGGTAGATGGAAAGTCGTTTGTCATTCGAGATGATACGACAAAAACTCCTGAACAATCGGTGGTTAAATCTGAATTACTAGATGATTTAGCAGAAAATATTCAGAAGCTAAATGAAAAGGAACAGTTGGTTCTAAGTTTATTTTACACGGAGGAACTGACGCTGACTGAAATTGGTGAAATGCTTGAATTATCGACATCACGTATTTCGCAAATCCATTCCAAAGCGCTTTTAAAATTACGTAAATTATTATCTAGCGAAATGATGAATGCGTAAATATCCTTGAGGGAGAGATTCCGATGAGTTTAAAAGGGGTTGAATTGCAAATTGCGATTCCTAAAACATTTGAAGCTGGGAAAATGGCTGATCAAGTACAGCAACAAGCTTTAGCTCAACAAGCACATGCTAATGAAGCGTTAAAAAAGGAAATAGAGCGCAAGCAAAAAATTGTAAATACATCAGAAGGTATGGATGAAATAAGTGAGGATGAAGATGCAGGTGGCGAATACTTAACGGATCCTTACAAAAAGAAGAAAAAGCAACAGGATCAACAAGAAAAACAGGCACAACATCCGTTTAAAGGCAATTTCGTGGATTTTAGTGGATAGGAGCTTATAATGACAACCATACTAATAGCGGTACTATTCTTTTTACAGCTACTTACATTTTACTTCCTTATTATTTTAAATACTAAGTTAGCAAAATTTAAGGATTTAGAAAAGAAGCAAGAACGCTTAATGAGCGAAATGGACGATACCATTAGTGTCTATTTAACAGAAATGAAAGATGAAAACGACCGTCTTATTAAGGAGCTACAAAATGTCTCATCATCAGACATAGCGGCGACTCGCGTTCAACAAACCGTAAGCAATGAGCCTCAACAGGAGCAGGCTACTTCGCCCTCAGAGCAAGTGCTGAAAAATGACAGTCCATTAAGCTTAGATAAAGATGCTCGTATCTATGTACCTAAAAATATAGTAGCCAATGCTTATTCGCGTCAGCAACAGACAACGGCAACAGCAGCATCCTCACCAACGCCTTTGAAAGTAGAGCAAAAGGAGCAGGTTAAAGAGCTTACAATAGAGCAACAGGCATTAAATTTAGCAAAGCAGGGTAAATCAACAGAAGAAATAGCGAAACAGCTGCAAAAGGGAAAAACAGAAATCGAGCTTTTACTGAAATTTCATCACTAAATTGTTGCTAACCGGCAAAAGCTATGATATAGTTGCAAATGGTGTTATTACTACACACGCATTTTGATGTAGTAAGTGGTGCTCTAAGATTAGGGTAGCTTGTTGCAAAAGATAAATGCGGAGGATAAAAACCAAACATACTAGGAGGAAATTCACATGTCAGTAATTTCTATGAAACAATTACTTGAAGCTGGTGTACATTTCGGTCACCAAACTCGTCGTTGGAACCCAAAAATGAAGAAATATATCTTCGTAGAACGTAACGGGATCTACATCATCGACTTACAAAAAACTGTTAAAAAATTAGAGGAAGCTTATGACTTCATGCGTCAAGTTGGTCAAGACGGTGGTAAAGTTCTTTTCGTTGGTACGAAAAAACAAGCACAAGAAGCGATCAAAGATGAAGCTGAACGTTCAGGCAACTACTACATCAACCAACGTTGGTTAGGTGGTACTCTTACTAACTTCGGTACAATTCAAAAACGTGTTGCACGTATGAAACAAATCGAAAAAATGGAAGAAGAAGGTACATTCGAAGTTCTTCCTAAAAAAGAAGTAATCCAACTTAAAAAAGAACACGAACGTCTAATCAAATTCTTAGGCGGTATCCGTGATATGCACGATCTTCCAGACGTAATGTTCGTGGTTGACCCACGTAAAGAACGTATTGCGGTTGCTGAAGCTCGTAAATTAAACATCCCTCTAGTAGGTATCGTTGATACAAACTGTGATCCAGATGAAATCGACTACGTAATCCCTGCTAATGATGATGCTATTCGCGCTGTTAAACTTTTAACTGCTAAAATGGCTGACGCTTTAATCGAGTCAAAACAAGGTGAAGAAGAAGCTCCAGCTGTAGAAGCTGCTGCTGAGTAATTCACGTTTACAAAAAGGTGATAAGTGGCTCAAAACCCTTATCACCTTTTTTAGAACCTATCATTAAAACTATGTTCAAACAATTTGAGGAGGAAACACTAAATGGCAAACATTACTGCACAATTAGTAAAAGAATTACGTGAAAAAACTGGCGCTGGTATGATGGATTGTAAAAAAGCGCTAGTACAAACTGATGGTAATCTAGAAGCTGCAATCGATTTCCTACGTGAAAAAGGTCTTTCTTCAGCTGCTAAAAAAGCTGACCGTATCGCGGCAGAAGGTACAACTTATATTTTAGAACAAGGTAACGAAGCAATCATCATTGAAGTTAACGCTGAAACTGACTTCGTTGCAAAAAACGACAAATTCCAAGTATTAGTTTCATCTTTAGCAGAGCAATTACTTACTGCTAAACCAGCATCAGTTGAAGCTGCATTAGAGCTTACAAATGCTGATGGCGTAAAAATTGAAGATCAAATTTCTACAGCTGTAGCAACAATTGGTGAAAAAATCACACTTCGTCGTTTTGAAATCAAAACAAAAACTGATGCAGATTCATTCGGCGCTTACTTACACATGGGCGGCCGCATTGGAGTATTAGTAACTTTAGAAGGTTCTACTGATGCATCAGCAGCTAAAGATGTTGCAATGCACATTGCTGCTATCAACCCAACTTACGTTTCTCGCGATGAAGTTTCTGCTGAAGAAGTTGAACGTGAGCGTAAAGTATTAACTGAGCAAGCTCTTAACGAAGGTAAACCAGAAAACATCGTTGCTAAAATGGTTGAAGGTCGTCTTGGTAAATATTTCGAAGATGTTTGCCTACTTGATCAATCATTCGTTAAAAACTCTGATCAAAAAGTACGTGATTTCGTAGCTTCTACTGGTGGTTCAGTAAACGGCTTTGTACGTTACGCTGTTGGTGAAGGTATCGAAAAACGTGAAGATAACTTTGCAGAAGAAGTAATGAGCCAAGTTAAAGGTAACTAATTTAGCGGGCATTTGATCCTAATCAAATAATATCTAGATTTTCTAGACAAAAAATGGGGAACACAACATAGCGTGTTCCCTATTTTTCCGAAATAAAGAAAATAGTAATAGAATTTTCTATTCTGCCTTATTCACAACTAGCAATTATTGTTAGATATACTATAATGGAAAAGGGAATAGAGATTTTTTAAATAAAGTCTTACGGAGGTTTACAATGAGTGTACCGCAATATAAACGAGTAGTTATTAAACTAAGTGGTGAAGCGTTAGCTGGAGAAGCGGGCTTCGGTTTATCACCAAAAATAATCAAGTCTGTTGCAGAAGAAGTAAAAGAAGTAGTGGATCTTGATGTAGAAGTTGCTGTTGTTGTAGGTGGCGGTAATATATGGCGTGGAAAAATAGGTAGTGAAATGGGGATGGATCGTGCTGCAGCTGACTATATGGGCATGCTTGCAACAGTCATGAACTCCCTAGCGTTACAAGATGCTCTTGAAAAATTAGGCATTGAAACACGTGTTCAATCTTCTATCGTGATGACTCAAGTAGCGGAGCCATACATTCGTCGTAAAGCAGTTAGACATCTTGAGAAAAAGCGTGTCGTTATCTTTGCAGCAGGGACAGGTAATCCGTTCTTCTCAACTGATACGACGGCGGCATTACGTGCAGCAGAAATTGATGCAGATGCGATTTTAATGGCTAAAAACAATGTTGATGGCGTTTATTCAGCAGATCCAAAAGTGGATCAAACAGCCGTTAAATATGATACACTCACATACTTAGACGTTATTCAACAAGGCTTACAAGTAATGGATTCAACAGCTTCTACCCTATGTATGGATAACGATATTCCACTAATTGTTTTCTCAATTACGGAACAAGGCAACATTAAACGTGCTGTACTAGGTGAAAAAATCGGAACAGTTGTTAGGAGGAATGCATAATGGCAAAACAAGTATTAGAACAAGCAAAAGATAAAATGAACAAAACAATTGCAGCTTTTACACGTGAACTATCTTCAATTCGTGCAGGTCGTGCAAACGCATCATTACTAGATCGTATTATGGTTGATTATTATGGAGCTCCAACACCAATCAATCAACTTGCAGGTGTTTCTGTACCAGAAGCTCGTTTATTAGTGATTACACCTTACGATAAAACAATTTTAGGTGAAATTGAAAAAGCAATTATGAGATCTGATATCGGTATTACACCAACAAATGATGGCTCTATCATTCGCTTAATGATCCCCGCTCTTACTGAAGAGCGTCGTAAAGATTTAGTGAAGCAAGTGAAAAAAGAAGCAGAAGACGCAAAAATTGCTGTACGTAATGTACGTCGTGATGCGAATGATGATTTGAAAAAACTTGAAAAAGCTGGCGAAATCACAGAAGACGATCTACGTGGCTATGGTGATGATATTCAAAAATTAACAGATGAATTCATTGTCAAAGTGGATCAAGTAACGAAAGATAAAGAAAAAGAAATTTTAGAGGTGTAAAACAAAGGTTTTACATGTTTATGATGGAACTTTTTGATGAGATGAAGGCGTCCTATACTTTACAGGACGTCTTTTCTCTTTACCGTTCGAATATGAGCTGAATCATAGAGAAAAGCATAGATGAAATATACAATGTTATGCATCACATAAATATTGATTAATTTTTTAACAAACTTATTCTTTAAGAATGTGTATAGTTCTAAAATACGCTAGTACATACATAGTCAATTTAGAGGGGAAAAAAAAGACAAAAAGCGCTTTTGTTTGTTATGATAGGTTAGTATACGTCCGATTAGTTGTAGTGGGGGAGTTAGCATGTTTAAAAAGCTATTAGGTAAACAAATAAATATGGATACACTATCATTGGAGGAGCGTGTGGCCCTAACTAAAAGCGAGCCGATTCCTGCCCATGTAGCGATTATTATGGACGGAAATGGACGTTGGGCAAAAAAACGAGCTATGCCACGTGTTGCTGGTCATCATGAGGGAATGAAGACAGTACGTAAGGTCACGAGATTTGCGTCTGATTTAGGCATAAAGGTATTAACCGTATATGCATTTTCCACTGAAAACTGGAAACGCCCAAAACCTGAAGTAGATTTTCTCATGCGGCTACCAGTCGAGTTTTTAGGTTCCTTTTTACCCGAGATGATGGAACGTAATGTACGTGTCGAAATGATTGGAGATCCATCTTTATTACCTGCCCATACACAAAAAGCGTTGTATGAGGCAATGGAAGAAACGAAGCATAATACAGGCCTTATTTTAAATTTTGCGCTGAATTATGGAAGTCGTTCTGAGATGGTTAATGCCATGAAAATGATGCTTCAAAAAGTGCAGGACGGTCAATTAACAATGCAAGACCTAACAGAAGAATGCTTAACGTCTCATTTAATGACGGCCCATTTGCCTGAACCGGATTTATTAATTCGTACAAGTGGTGAAGTACGCTTAAGTAACTTTATGCTTTGGCAGCTTGCCTATACGGAATTTTGGTTTACAGATACATTATGGCCAGATTTTAGTGAGGAAACCTTACTGGAAGCGGTGGAAAACTATCAAAAGCGTAATCGCCGTTATGGTGGGTTGAAGGGAGAAGAAACAACTTGAAACAACGAATTATTACCGCAATAATTGCAGCAGCACTTTTCATTCCATTCGTTATTTATGGAAAAGTACCATTTGCCATACTTGTGTTAGCAATGGCTATTGTCGGTTTTTATGAAATACTAAAGATGAAAGGTATTTCGATTTTTTCTGTGCCTGGCTTCTTAGGGCTTGTCACTTTAATTTTACTTGTCATACCGAACGACTGGAGTGAAAAGGTTGTAGATTTAATAGGCTATTCGTCTAATCTAATGGTAGTCTATGGTCTAATGATGTTACTCCTGATTTACGTCGTTTTAGTAAAAAATAAAATAACTTTTGATGAAGTTGGTTTTATTTTATTAGGTGCATTTTATGTGGGCTTAGGGTTCCATTACCTAATTGAAACAAGGAACGTAGGCTTAGAGTACGTTGTCTATTGTTTATTAGTCGTTTGGACAACGGATTCAGGTGCTTATTTTGTCGGAAGAAAATTTGGTAAGAATAAGTTATGGCCTGAAATCTCACCTAAGAAAACGATTGAAGGCTTCATCGGTGGAATTGTCATTGCCGTCATTTTCGCTGTCTGTATGCAACTCATTTACCCATTCGAAGATGGTTATATATCACTTGTAGTCGTAACAATTTTCGCCTCCATTATTGGTCAGATGGGCGACTTAGTAGAATCTGCTATTAAGCGTCATTTTGATGTAAAGGATTCAGGTAATATTTTACCAGGGCATGGCGGGATATTAGATCGTTTCGATAGTCTATTGTTCGTCGTGCCTTTGCTTCATTTTTTAAATTTGTTTGGTAATTAATCCGAACTTTTAAGGACATCTATTCATACATTTGCTTAGATAGAAAAAGGGGACAATGTGTTGTGAAAAAGATTAGTTTATTAGGTGCAACTGGTTCAATCGGTTGGCAAACCTACGATATTTTAAAAGAACAACGTGAAGCTTTTCAATTAGTAGCTTTCTCTTCAGGGAAAAATATAAAGAAAACACGAGAGATGATTGATAACTTAAAGCCCGAATTGGTTTCTGTGCAGCTAGAAGAAGATGCGCTGCTGCTTGCTAAGGAGTATCCGACAATTCACTTTACATTTGGCGCAAAAGGCTTAGTGGAGGTTGCTACACATCCAGATTCGACGATTCTTGTCAATGCAGTGCTCGGAAGTGTTGGGCTGGAATCTACTTTAGCAGCCATTCGAATGGGCAAAACAATTGCTATTGCTAATAAAGAAACACTTGTGACAGCCGGGCATTTAGTGATGGCTGAAGCGAAAAAATATAACGCAACTATTCTGCCTGTTGATAGTGAGCATTCAGCTATCTTCCAATCGATGAATGGTGAAGACCCAAAATATATTGAACGTTTAATTATTACTGCTTCAGGTGGCAGCTTCCGTGATAAAACAAGGGACCAATTAAAACATGTGACTGTCGCTGACGCACTGAATCACCCGAATTGGTCGATGGGCGCAAAGATTACAATAGATTCTGCAACAATGATGAATAAAGGTTTAGAAGTGATTGAAGCGCATGTTTTATTTGATATGCCATACGAAAAAATTGATGTACTTTTGCATAGAGAAAGTATTATTCACTCTCTAGTTGAGTATCATGATACTAGTGTGATTGCTCAATTAGGTACACCAGATATGCGCGTTCCTATCCAATATGCTTTAAGTTATCCTGATCGAATCCCGTTACATAATGGTCAGCGACTGAATTTAGCGCAAATTGGTCAGTTACATTTTCAAGAAATGGACTTTGAACGTTATCCAGCATTGCGATTAGCATATGAGGCTGGCCGTACTGGTGGTACCATTTTAACAGCAATGAATGCAGCGAACGAAGCAGCAGTTGCAGCTTTTTTACAAGGGAAAATAACATTCCTTCAAATCGATGAGACAATTGAACGTGTGATGCAAGCACACCAAAACATTGCAATACCAGATTTACAAACGATTTTACAGGTGGACAGTGAAACAAGAAAAATAGTGTTAGACATGGTAAAATAACGAGAGCAATGTATCGTTAACTAATCGCTTTTAAAGGTGGGGTATTATGCAAACAGCCATTGCATTTATTTTAATATTTGGTTTGCTCGTCTTCTTCCATGAACTTGGACACTTCTTATTCGCCAAACGAGCAGGTATTCTAGTACGTGAATTTGCCATTGGAATGGGACCCAAAATATATGGGAGAACGCATGGAGAAACAATGTATACTGTTCGTTTATTGCCTATCGGGGGATATGTACGAATGGCTGGCGAAGATATGGATGGCACTGAATTACAGCCAGGATATCGAATAGGGCTTGTTGTCAATGAAGATAATGTTGTTAAAAAAATCATTTTCAATCAAAATAATAAGCAATTACCAGATTTATTATTTTTAGAAGTTGAACGTGCTGATTTAGAAAAAGATTTGTTTGTAGAGGGCTATGATGAAGAAGAACGATTAGTTCGTTATCAAGTAGCGAGAGATTGTGTCCTTGTGGAAAATGGACGAGAGCTTGTCATTGCACCTCATGATCGTCAATTTAATTCTAAAACGGTTGGCCAACGAGCGATGACTATTTTTGCAGGACCATTTTTTAACTTTATTCTAGCTTTCGTGATTTATTTAGTTATTGGATTAATTCACGGAGTTCCAACATATGAGCCAGTTATCTCTGAAGTAGTAGAAAATAATCCAGCTGCGGAGGCTGGGATGCTTGCAGGTGATAGAGTTACAGCCATTGATGGACAAGCTGTTGAAAAGTGGCAGGATTTAGCTGCAATTATTCAGGATCATCCAAACGAAGAGATTATGGTGACCGTAGATCGAGATGGACAATCTATCAACTTAAATATGACTGTTAAGGAAGTCCAGCAGGATGGAGAAAAGTATGGCCAAATTGGTGTGCTTTACGATAGCCCGAGAGAATTTAATCCACTAAAGGCTGTTGTCTATGGGGCACAAGAAACCTATAATATGACTGTCAAAATATTTGAGCTTCTAGGTATGTTGATTACTGGTAAGTTTACAATAGACGCTTTATCTGGTCCTGTAGGTATTTATAAAGCAACCGAGCAAGTAGCTCAGTACGGTATTATGAACCTAATGAATTGGGCTGCAATGTTAAGTATAAATCTAGGAATTATGAACTTACTTCCATTACCTGCTTTAGATGGTGGTCGCTTATTATTCTTTGGTTTTGAAGCTTTACGAGGGAAACCAATTGACCGTCAAAAAGAAGGAATTGTTCATTTTGTAGGAATTGTTCTACTAATGATTTTAATGGTAGTTGTCACATGGAATGATATACAGAGATTTTTCTTTTAATAAATGACTAGCAAATTCTAGCTTTACAATTAAAAGGAATTTTATTTATAGCTTTGGGCGCAATTTCTACGAAACATTGCGCTCAAAGCTAAATTTGTTTATGCTATTGAGAGTATAAATTTATCTATTAAAAAAGGTGGAACACTGAATGAAGCAAAGTAAAACATTTATCCCAACGTTACGTGAAGTACCTGCTGATGCTGAGGTAAAGTCACATAAGCAATTACTACGTGCAGGGTTTATTCGTCAAAATACAAGTGGGGTATACTCGTATTTACCGCTTGCAAAACGTGTGTTATCAAAAATTGAAACAATTATTCGAGAAGAGATGGAGGCCATCAATTCGATTGAGCTATTAATGCCATCTCTACAATCTGCTGAGCTTTGGCAAGAGTCAGGTCGCTGGGAAAAATACGGTCCAGAATTAATGCGCTTGAAAGACCGTCATGACCGTGATTTTGCATTGGGGCCAACACATGAAGAAGTAATTACAACTTTAGTACGTGATGAAATTAAATCTTATAAAAAATTACCGTTAACACTTTATCAAATTCAAACGAAATTCCGTGATGAAAAACGTCCACGCTTTGGTTTACTACGAGGAAGAGAATTTATTATGAAAGATGCGTATTCCTTCCATGCATCTCGTGAAAGTTTAGATGAAACATATGATGATATGTACCGTGCTTATTCTAATATTTTCTCACGTCTTGGCTTAAACTATCGCGCTGTTATCGCTGATGCAGGTTCTATCGGCGGAAAAGGTACACATGAGTTCATGGTACTTTCTGAAATTGGAGAAGATACAATTGCCTACTCAGATACATCTGACTATGCAGCAAATATTGAAATGGCTGAAGTCATTGCAGATTACCAGACATCTGATGAAGCATTAAAAGAAGTTGAAAAAGTAGCGACACCAGATCAAAAAACAATTGAGGAAGTTTCAGCATTCCTACAAGTAAAACCTGCTAATGTTATAAAGTCTCTTGTCTTTGATGTAGATGGAGAGCTTGTAGTTGTTCTTGCGCGTGGAGATCATGAAATCAATGATATTAAATTGAAAAATGCTCTTGAAGCGGGTTCTGTAGAGCTTGCAAGTGAAGTAGCGATTCGTGAGCTATTAGGTTGTGGTGTTGGCTCCATTGGACCAGTGAAGTTACCGGTAGATGTAAAAGTAGTAGCTGATCATGCGATTAAATCTATTCGTAATGGTATTGCAGGTGCGAATGAAGATGGATTCCATCTAGTAAATGTTAATCCTGAGCGTGATTTTGCTGTGAATGACTACTTAGATATTCGTTTTATTCAAGAGGGTGATCCTTCTCCAGATGGACAAGGTACGATTAAATTCGCGGAAGGCATCGAGGTTGGTCATATTTTCAAACTAGGTACTACATATTCTGCTAAAATGAATGGTACTTTCTTAGACGAGCTAGGGAAATCCCAACCATTTATTATGGGTTGCTATGGTATTGGTGTTTCTCGTATTCTAGCTGCGGTAGCTGAGCATTTCCAAGATGAAAATGGCTTCACATGGCCAACGCAATTAGCACCGTACGATATCCATGTTGTTCCTGTGAATACTAAAGATGAAGCGCAAGTAGCTTTAGCAGATGAGCTTTACGGCTTATTAAAATCATATCGCTATGATGTACTACTAGATGACCGTGCCGAGCGTGCCGGCGTTAAGTTTGCGGACGCTGATTTAATTGGTTTACCTGTTCGCGTAACGGTTGGTAAAAAAGCAATAGAAGGTATTGTGGAAGTGAAGTTCCGACAAACTGGGGAAACATTTGAATGGAAAAAAGAAGAAGTGATTGACCACTTAAATGAATTTTTCCGTAAAAATTAATAACCTCTTATGGTTGGTTTTAAATGGAAGTGAATGCTTCTAATAGAGGCTTTCATGTAATTTTGATAAAATAGGAATAAATAAATTCGCGACAATTCTGCGGGACGGTGAGCCAAGCAAAGAAAAACAGATAGTCTAGACTCTCTGTTAAGCTTGAAGAGCGCCCGCAGTGAGGGAGCGAATTTTTTTCTGGCATTCTTGTCCTATGTTGAAGATGAATTAGAAAAGAGGCTTATACGGAATGCCTCCTTCTGAAAGTAGGTGTCGATAGATTGGAACAGCAACAAGAGGCAAGAACGAGATTTCGGATGCTTTTGCAGCAACTAGAGTTAACAGATGATGTGTACATGTCATTTTTTGAAGAAGGTGAGTTATCACGGCTAACAGTCCATAAAAAGGATAGACTATGGCATTTTACTATTCAATTACGTGATATACTGCCATTTCCGCTTTACCAGCTTTTCCGTACCCATTTAACAGATAAATTTTCAGCAATCGCACAGGTTTATACAACCATTGAGACACAAGAGAAAAGTGTAACAGAGGAACTTGTCCAAGCTTATTGGCTAAATGTTGTTGAGCAAATTGATGAGATGGCACCAACATTGAAAAATTGCCTTATCTCTCAAGTGCCGATGTGGAATGGTCAGAAAATCACATTAGCCTGTATGCAGGAAATGGAATTCATGATGTTAAAAACGAAGTATTCCGACAAGCTAGCAGAAAGCTATTGTCAATTCGGTTTTCCAAAAATGGCGATAGATTTTCTGCTTCAAGAACAAACGGAAGAAATGATTGCTGCTCAGGAAGCGTTTATGGAACAAAAGCGCATGGAAGAAGCAGCTCTATCTCAGCAAGCGATGCAGGATTTCCAAAAACGAGAGCAAGAGAAGAAGGACAATCCAGCTATTGCGAACCTTGGTGATCGTCCATTCCAGCTTGGTATGCTTATTAAAGACGATGAAATTATGGAAATAAAACGCATTGTTGAAGAGGAACGCCGTGTAATTGTTGAGGGCTTTGTCTTTGATGCAGAAATTAAAGTACTGAAAAGTGGACGCTCTTTATTACAAATTAAAATTACCGACTATACGGACTCTATCATCGTCAAAATGTTCTCACGTGATAATGACGATGCTGAACTGATGCAGCACCTAAAAAAGGGAATGTGGGTTAAAGTTCGAGGCTCCGTCCAAACAGATACATTTATTCGTGATTTAATCGTCATGGCTAATGATATTAATGAAATAAAAAAAGAAACACGTCAGGATCTAGCACCAGAGGGTGAAAAGCGAGTAGAGCTACATTTGCATACACCAATGAGCCAAATGGACGCTGTGACGCCCGTTGATCGCCTAGTTGCACAGGCAGCAAAATGGGGTCATCCAGCAGTAGCTATTACAGATCATGCTGTTGTACAATCCTTCCCTGAAGCATATGCAGCAGGGAAAAAGCATGGTATTAAAGTAATTTATGGCTTGGAGGCTAATTTAGTTGATGATGGTGTCCCTATAGCTTATGCACCAGAGCACCGCTTATTAGAAGAAGCCACTTATGTTGTCTTTGACGTGGAAACGACAGGGTTATCAACTGCTTACGATACAATTATTGAGCTGGCGGCAGTAAAAATTAAAGATGGCCAAGTCATTGATAAATATGAAAGCTTTGCAAACCCACATCATCCGCTTTCAGCAACGACTATTGAATTAACAGGTATTACGGATGATATGGTTCGTCATGCACCAGAAGTAGAGCAAGTTATAAAAGAGTTTCATGCATTTATTGGTGATGGGATTGTTGTTGCTCATAATGCGTCATTTGATATTGGTTTCTTGTATACGGGCTATAAAAAATTTGGTCTTGAAGGAACAACACATCCAGTCATTGATACATTAGAGCTAGCTAGATTGCTGTACCCAACAATGAAAAATCACCGTTTAAATACACTTTGTAAAAAATTCAATATTGAATTAACACAACATCACCGAGCGATATACGATACAGAGGCGACAGGCTATTTACTATTACAATTATTAAAAGATGCCGATGAATTAGTCATTAAATACCATGATGATTTTAATAAGCATATTGGTGGTGGGGACGCCTATAAAAAAGGTCGACCCATGCATTGTACTATTTTAGCTGTTGATAATGCGGGCTTAAAGAATTTATTTAAAATTGTTTCACATGCCCATACAAAAACATTCTATCGAGTTCCTCGTGTGACAAGAGCTGTTCTAGAGCAATATCGAGAAGGTTTACTAGTCGGTTCTGGTTGTAGTAATGGTGAATTATTTGAAACGATGATGAATAAATCACCTGAGGAAGCTGAACAAGTGGCTAAATTCTATGATTATATTGAGGTGCAACCGAAAGCAGTATATGCACCATTAATTGAACGTAATGTCGTGCGTGATGAATGGACATTAGAGGATATCATAAGAAAGCTTGTTAAGTTAGGGAAGAAGCTCGATAAACCAGTTGTGGCAACGGGAAATGTTCATTATTTGGATCCGACAGATGCTATGTTTAGACAAATACTCGTTGGTTCTCAAGGTGGTGCAAACATCTTAAATCGATCCAAACTACCTGAGGTGCATTTTAGAACAACGGATGAAATGCTAAAAGAATTTGATTTCTTAGGACCAGATCTGGCTAAAGAAGTTGTTGTGACGAATGCACAAAAAGTAGCTGACAGCATTGGAGATGTTAAGCCGATTAAGGATGATTTATATACGCCCAAAATTGAAGGCTCTGATGATGAAGTAACCAATTTAACGTATGAAATGGCTCATCATATTTACGGTGAGGAGCTACCCGAAATTGTAAAAGCTCGAATTGAAAAAGAACTAAAATCTATATTAGGACATGGTTTTGGTGTAATTTATTTAATTTCTGCGAAGCTGGTGAAGAAATCTTTAGCTGACGGTTATTTAGTAGGTTCTCGTGGTTCCGTGGGCTCTTCATTAGTCGCAACCTTTATGGAAATTACGGAGGTTAACCCATTGCCTCCGCATTATGTTTGCCCAAATTGTAAGCATTCTGAGTTTTTTGATGATGGTTCGGTTAGCTCAGGCTTTGACTTACCGAATAAAGACTGCTCAGAATGTGGAACACCTTATAAAAAAGATGGACAAGATATTCCATTCGAAACCTTCCTTGGCTTTAAAGGGGATAAGGTACCCGATATCGATTTAAACTTTTCTGGTGAATACCAGCCGAAGGCCCATAATTATACCAAGGTATTATTTGGTGAGGATTATGTGTACCGTGCAGGAACAATCGGTACGGTGGCGGAGAAAACAGCATATGGTTATGTCAAAGGCTATGCGAATGATCACAACTTGCATTTCCGCGGAGCTGAAGTGGATCGTTTAGTGCAAGGATGTACAGGGGTCAAGCGAACTAGTGGGCAACACCCAGGGGGAATTATCGTAGTACCTGATTATATGGATATTTTTGATTTCTCTCCAGTACAGTTCCCAGCAGATGCTCAGGATGCAGAATGGCGTACAACCCATTTCGACTTCCACTCGATTCATGATAATATTTTGAAACTAGATATACTTGGACACGATGATCCGACGGTTATTAGAATGCTACAGGATTTATCAGGAATAGATCCAAAAACGATTCCTACTGATGATCCTGTCGTCATGCAAATTTTTAGTTCACCTGAAACGTTAGGTGTCACTGAAAAACAAATTGGCTGTAAGACGGGAACATTAGGTATTCCTGAATTCGGTACTCGCTTCGTACGACAAATGTTAGAGGATACAAAGCCTTCTACATTCTCAGAGCTTGTGCAAATTTCCGGATTATCTCATGGAACAGACGTATGGCTAGGTAACGCACAAGAATTAATTCATAACGGGACATGTGTCTTGAAAGAAGTAATTGGTTGTCGTGACGATATTATGGTGTATTTAATTTACCAAGGTCTAGAGCCATCGTTAGCATTTAAAATCATGGAGTCTGTACGTAAAGGGAAAGGCTTATCAGAGGAATTTGAAGCAGAGATGCTCGCCAATAAAGTACCAGGATGGTATATCGAGTCATGTAAAAAGATAAAATATATGTTCCCGAAAGCCCATGCTGCCGCATACGTATTAATGGCGGTTCGTATTGCTTGGTTTAAGGTCCATTTTCCAATCCTATACTATGCAGCATATTTCACGGTACGTGCAGATGACTTTGATTTAATTGCTATGGTTCAAGGTTCACAAATGATTCGTGCCCGTATTGACGAAATCAATTTAAAAGGTCTAGATGCCTCTACAAAAGAGAAGAACTTATTAACGGTAATGGAGCTAGCACTAGAAATGTGTGAACGAGGAATGAGCTTCCAGAAAGTTGACTTGTACCGTTCGCAGGCAAGTGAATTTGTCATTGAAGGCAATACATTAATTCCACCTTTTGATGCAATCCCAGGACTTGGTACGAACGTAGCCAAAACGATAGTGGCTGCTCGAGAAGATGGAGAGTTTTTATCAAAGGAGGATTTACAGCAACGAGGCCGTGTTTCGAAGACACTAATCGAATACATGGATCAGCTGGGCTGTTTAGAAGGCATGCCTGATGCTAATCAGTTATCTCTCTTTTAAAATGGAATGAGCTGGATTCATTCAAAGTTTAATCTGTAAAACCATTGCCAATTTCAAAATCCTGTCACAATATGGTTATCTTTAATGAAGGAAATTTGCATTATACCAAGAACTATGCTATTCTAATGGTAATAATTTGTTGATATTTTTCCAGCAAAAGAGTGGGGCTTACCCGCTCTTTTCTGTTGTTATACCGTAGCAAACAAATTTTGACTAACAGCAGGTAAGACCGTAAAATTTCACCAAAGCAACTGGTGGAATTTCTGTTTTATTATGGTTCATTCCACTACGAATACTGTAATGAATGGTTGACACGCTAGAATAGATACAGGAGGAAATAATGAGCAAAGTACCATCTTTAATTGAAGAGCTCGCTAAACCAATAGTAGATGAGTTAAATCTGGAGTTAGTGGATATTGAGTTCGTAAAAGAAGGGCGTAACTGGTTTTTACGCGTCTATGTTGATACACCAGAAGGTAGCATCGACATTGACCAATGTGCTCAAGTAAGCGAACGACTAAGTTTGTTATTGGATGAAAAAGATCCAATTACACAAAACTATTATTTAGAAGTTTCATCACCTGGAGCGGAGCGTCCCTTAAAAAAGGATGCTGATTTTGAAAAGGCAATTGGTAAGTTTATTTATGTAAAAACCTATAAGCCCATAAACGACATGAAGGAATTCCAAGGCTACTTAACATCCTACGATGAACATACATTAGTGATGGAAGTGCGCATTAAAACGCGTAAAATTACAGTAACAATAGAACAAGAAAAAATCGCATTGGCACGATTAGCCATCGATTTTTAAGCATAATGCATATTTAGGAGTGAAAACAAAATGAGTAGTGATTTGTTAGATGCGCTGAATGCGCTAGAAGAACAAAAAGGAATTTCAAGAGATGTGTTAATTGAAGCAATTGAGGCGGCATTAGTCACAGCTTACAAACGCAACTTCAACCAAGCACAAAATGTTCGAGTGGACTTAAATTTAGATAAGGGCTCTATCCGCGTGTTTTCACGTAAAGATGTTGTGGAAGAAGTAGAAGACGATCGTCTACAAATTTCTTTAGAGGACGCAAAGGTTATTAACCCAGCTTATCAATTAGAAGATATCGTGGAACAAGAAGTAACGCCACGTAACTTCGGCCGTATTGCTGCTCAAACAGCTAAACAGGTAGTAACACAACGCGTACGTGAAGCGGAACGTGGTTTAATCTACGAGCAATATGTCGATCGTGAAGATGATATCGTAACAGGTGTTGTGGAACGTTTAGATGCGCGAAATATTTATGTAGGTTTAGGTAAAGTAGAGGCTGCATTGCCAGTCAATGAGCAAATCCAGGGCGAAACCTATCGTCCGCATGATCGCATCAAAGTATATATTACAAAAGTTGAACGTACAACACGCGGTCCACAAGTGATTGTATCTCGAACACATCCAGGATTATTACGCCGATTATTTGAGATGGAAGTACCTGAAATTTATGAAGGAATTGTAGAGATTAAATCGATTGCTCGTGAAGCAGGAGATCGCTCAAAAATTTCTGTCTATGCACATAACGAAGAAGTAGATCCAGTAGGTTCTTGTGTTGGTGCAAAAGGTGCACGTGTACAAACAATTGTTAACGAATTAAACGGCGAAAAAATCGATATCGTAGAATGGTCAGAAGATCCTGTTGTATTCGTTGCCAATGCACTTAGCCCATCAAAAGTTTTAGATGTTCAAGTAAACGAAGAAGAAAAATCCACAACGGTTGTTGTACCAGACTATCAATTATCGCTAGCTATTGGTAAACGTGGCCAAAATGCACGTTTAGCTGCGAAACTTACTGGCTGGAAAATTGATATTAAGAGTGAGACAGATGCTCGTGAATTAGGTATCTATCCATCTGCTACAAGCACTTTCGTACCTGCTGAAGATGAAGAAAGTGATTTTGATGAAGTGGCAGTAGATTTATATCAAGACGACGAAGAATAAGTAAGAAAGCCCGTGTGACGAGTTACCTGACAGTATTCAGTGGGCCCCCCTACGCCGACTGAATACTGTCAGAGCGTCAAGTAGAGCACGACTTGTCCACCTCTTACGACAAGCTTCAGAGAGGAATGGTGATTCTTATGGCTGTTAACAAAAAAATACCTCTTCGTAAATGCGTAGCAACTGGAGAAATGCTGGCAAAGAAAGAAATGATACGTGTTGTTCGTTCAAAAGAGGGCGAAGTAAGTGTAGATATCTCCGGGAAAAAACCTGGGCGTGGTGCCTATGTCTCTAAATCAGAGAAGGCAATTGATATCGCTCGTAAGAAAAATGTATTGGGGCACCAACTTGATGTGAAAATTCCTGAAGAAATTTACGAGGAGCTTATTTTGCTAATTCGTAGGGAGTCAATTTTATGATTAATCAAGCAATATTTAATTTGCTTGGAATTGCGGCAAGAGCCCGTAAAGTGATTTCAGGAGAAGAGTTAGTAGTAAAGGAAGTCCGGAATGGCAATGCTAAGTTAGTACTGCTTGCAAACGATGCTTCTAAAAACTCAAGTAAGAAAATTCAAGATAAGTGCACGTACTACAACGTTGAGTATCATGTAATTGGAGATCGTTACGATCTAGGACATGCTACAGGTAAGGAGGCCCGAGTGGCTTTAGCGATTACCGATAAAGGTTTTGCAAGTAAATTGTCTAGTCTACTCAACGAAAAATAATCGGGGGTGAGCAGATGACCAAAATCAGAGTTCATGAATATGCGAAACAAGTGAATAAAACGAGTAAAGAGGTTATTGAAGCACTTAGTAAATTAAATGTGAGTGTAACTAATCATATGTCTATGTTAGAGAAAGACATCGTGTCAAAGTTAAACCAAACATTTAAAGCAACACCTGAGAAAAATGTAGGAAAACAAGCAACTCAAAACATATCACAAAAACCTCAATCGAATGGTCAACAAAACCATTCGGTGAAAAAGCAAGAAGGTCAAAGGCAGCAATCTGCTACTTCTAAGCCTAAAGCAAATAATCAGCAACACACACAGCAACACTCAAATTCGTCTAACGAAAAATCTAAGAATGCAAAAGGTAATCAAAACAGAAATATGACACAAAATAATAATAATAACAATAATAATAATAATCGTAGAGGTGGCGGTGGTTACAACCAACGTCCAAAACCAGGGATTCATGGAGGCAAACGTCGCCATCCAAAAACGCATCAACCATCAATACCGCTTAAACAAAAGGAACTTCCAGAAAAAATTACTTTTGTTGAATCATTATCAGTAGCAGAATTAGCAAAAAAATTACACCGTGAGCCATCTGAAATTATCAAAAAATTATTCATGCTTGGGGTAATGGCAACAATTAACCAAGAATTAGATAAGGATGCAATTGAATTAATTTGCGCAGACTATGGTGTAGAAGTGGAAGAAGAGATTCGTGTAGATATTACGGACTTAGAAACACACTTCGAGCAAACAGAAGAAGTAAATGAAGCTGAATTATCAGAGCGTCCGCCAGTTGTGACAATCATGGGTCACGTTGACCACGGTAAAACAACATTATTAGATTCTATTCGTAATACTAAAGTGACTGCAGGTGAAGCTGGGGGTATTACGCAGCATATCGGTGCCTACCAAGTAACAGAAGGTGACAAGAAAATCACTTTTCTTGATACACCAGGACACGCTGCTTTCACAACAATGCGTGCACGTGGTGCAAAAATAACGGATTTAACAATTTTAGTAGTAGCTGCTGATGATGGTGTAATGCCACAAACGGTAGAAGCAATCAATCACGCAAAAGCAGCAGAAGTACCAATTATTGTAGCTGTGAATAAAATGGATAAACCATCTGCAAATCCAGATCGTGTGATGCAAGAATTAACTGAACATGGCTTAGTTCCTGAAGCATGGGGTGGCGAAACGATTTTCGTACCAATTTCAGCATTAAAAGGTGAAGGCATTGACACATTACTAGAAATGATTTTACTTGTTGCAGAAGTAGGTGAGCTAAAAGCAAATCCTGACCGTTTAGCTCTTGGAACAGTAATTGAAGCTCAGCTAGACAAAGGACGCGGTTCAGTTGCTACGCTGTTAGTGCAAGACGGTACATTAAAAGTGGGTGACCCAATCGTTGTCGGTCATACATTTGGTCGAGTTCGTGCAATGGTGAATGATAAAGGCCGTCGTGTGAAAGAAGCTGGACCATCAACACCAGTAGAAATTACAGGTTTAAATGATGTACCTCAAGCAGGGGACCGTTTTGTTGTCTTTGAAGATGAAAAAACAGCTCGTCAAGTTGGGGAAACTCGTGCGATGTCAGCTATCCAAGCACAACGTTCTGAAAAACAACGTGTAACGCTTGATAACTTATTTGAGCAAATGAGCCAAGGCGAAATGAAAGAGCTGAACTTAATCGTTAAGGCAGACGTACAAGGTACTGTAGAAGCAATGGCTGCTTCATTAATGAAAATTGATGTAGAAGGCGTAAATGTGAAAATTATTCACACTGGTGCAGGTGCCATTACGGAATCTGATATTTCTCTTGCTGCCGCTTCCAATGCTATTGTTATTGGTTTCAATGTACGTCCAGATGTCAATGCAAAACGTGCTGCAGAAGAAGAAGGCGTAGATATTCGTTTACACCGTATCATTTACAAAGTAATTGAAGAGATTGAGCAAGCAATGAAAGGTATGCTTGATCCTGAATTTGAAGAAAAAATTATTGGTCAAGCAGAAGTTCGCCAAACAATTAAAGTATCAAAAGTTGGTACAATTGCTGGTTCGTATATAACTGAAGGAAAAGTAACACGTGATTCAGGCGTTCGTGTAATTCGCGATAACGTAGTTATTTTTGAAGGTGAATTAGATACGCTTAAGCGTTTCAAAGACGAAGTAAAAGAAGTAGCAAGAGGATACGAATGTGGTATTACGATTACAAACTTCAACGATATTAGAGAAGGCGACATTATTGAAGCCTACATTATGGAAGAAGTTAAACGAGTATAATGATTGTATACGCAGAGGTTGAATTTATCATTCAAACTGCCCATTCGTTAAAAGAAAAACGTGCTGTCTTACAGCGTATGATTACCCGCACTAAGCAGAAGTTTAATGTTTCTATTGCGGAAATTGACCATCAAAACGTATGGCAGCGCACCAAATTAGCACTTGTAGCTGTTTCTTCATCGAAAGAGGCAGCTGAACGGGAAATTAATCACGCGCTCCACTATTTAGAGTCAAATCCGTCATGGGAACAGCTTAATGTGTGGCGAGACTATTTATAAGGAATAGTAGGTAGTTGAGATAGCTAAGTAGCATAAAAAGATCAACTATCTGTACATCGAAATAGAGGTGACAAATTATGTCTCTACGTTCAAACCGTGTTGCTGAGCAAATGAAAAAAGAGCTTGGTGATATTCTTGGCCGTAAAATTAAAGATCCGCGTGTTGGTTTTGTTACTGTTACAGGTGTTGAGGTAACGGGTGATTTACAGCAAGCGACTATTTATATTACATCTTTAGGCAATGAACGTGAACGCGAGGAAACGATTAAAGCTTTAGTAAAAGCTTCCGGTTTCATTCGATCAGAAATTGGTTCACGTATTCGTTTACGACGCACACCAGAATTAATCTTTGAATTCGATTCATCGATTGAGTACGGAAACCGTATTGATACATTGCTAAGAGGTTTACACAAAGAATAAGCTGAAAAAGTCTGCCACTTGCATGTTCATGCAGGCAGGCTTTTTATCTTCATAAAGAAGATTTTTGATCTGGTAATAATGCAAGGTAAATTTTATTTTAAAGGCAATTTGGGAGGATGTATATGAACGGTATTTTACCGCTTTGGAAAGAAAGAGGCATGACAAGCCATGATTGTGTCTTTAAGCTGCGTAAAATTTTACGTACAAAAAAGGTTGGGCATACAGGAACTTTGGATCCAGGTGTGGAAGGTGTACTACCAATTTGTATTGGCCAAGCCACTCGAATTGCAGAATATTTAACAGATGCAGGGAAAACCTATGAAGCTATTATTTCCATTGGTCGCACAACGACAACGGAGGATGCAGAGGGCGAAACGGTTGCAGAGGATCATTCAGTTAAGAAGGTTTCTCGTGAGCAGTTGCAAGAGGTTTTAGCTTCATTAACAGGTGTTATTGAGCAAACTCCACCAATGTTTTCAGCGGTCAAGGTAAATGGTAAACGTCTCTATGAATATGCTCGAAAAGGTGAAACAGTTGAAAGACCTACTCGTCAAGTTACCATTTATGCTTTAGAGCTTCTCGATGACCATGAATCCTACGAGGGGCAGGAGATAACATTCCCAGTTCGTATCGATTGTAGTAAAGGGACTTATATTCGTACATTAGCTGTCCAAATTGGGGAGGCTCTTGGTTATCCAGCGCATATGAAAGAGCTCGTACGTACTGCTTCAGGTACCTTTACGCGCGATAACTGTTTTACGCTAGCACAGGTTGCGGAGCTTATGGATGCAGAGCAGGTGACTACTTGTATTTTACCTGTCGAGTATGCATTAACAGACTATCCATATATTGAGATTACCTCTGCCATTGAAAAAGAAATTTTCAATGGACAGGTGCTTCCAGCAGATACATTGTTAAAGATACATGATAAAATTGTCTTTGGAATCAATGGAAAGGCAGTTGCGGTTTATCAAGCTCACCCTACAAAGGCAGGTTTGATGAAACCACACAAGATGTTTCCGACGATAGAGTAGGAGGATTTTTCAATGGAGGTCATTCATTTAAAATACCCACATCAATTACAGCAAAGAGAAAGCATGCAGCCCTATTCATTAGCGCTTGGCTTTTTCGATGGTGTACATAGAGGGCATCAGGCTGTTATCAAGGCGGCAAAGCAAGAGGGAGAGAAGCGTCAAATTCCAAGCGCAGTAATGACATTTGACCCGCATCCATCATTAGTCCTTGGAGGGCGTAACGAAAAGGTTTTTTATATTACCCTCTTACAGCAGAAATTGCAGCTTTTTGAAGAACAAGGCGTGGATACAGTATTTGTTGTTCATTTCACATCTGATTTTGCTAAGCTATCTCCAGCCGCATTTATTGATACATTTATTCGTGGATTAAATATTCAACATGTGACAGCTGGCTTCGATTATTCATTTGGGGCATTTGGTAAAGGGACAATGGAAGATATGCGTGCATTAAGCAATGGTGATTATGGTGTGACAATTGTTGAGAAGAGAACGGATGATGTGGAGAAAATCAGCTCAACCCGTATTCGCCTACTTTTACAAGAGGGTGATATGGAAGCAGCGAGAACATTATTAGGACGACCATTTGAAATTAACGGAATGGTTGTACATGGTGATAAACGTGGTCGAACAATTGGCTTCCCAACTGCAAATGTCCAAGCTTTAGAAGGTACTTTTATTCCGGCAAGTGGGGTCTATGCTGTTCGTCTGCTAGTCCAAAATGCTTGGTATGATGGTGTCTGCAATGTAGGCTACAAACCAACGTTTAAAGATCCAAACGATAAGCAATTGTCCATTGAGGTTCATATTTTAAATTTTGATAAGAATATTTATGGCGAAGAAGTACATGTAGCTTGGTATAAACGTATTCGAAGCGAAAGAAAATTTGACGGTATTGATGCTTTAAAAACGCAAATCGAAAAAGATAAACAAGAAGCTATACAATATTTTAACGATCTACAATAGAGTCAACTAAGTAATGGTTTATACTTGCTTGACCCAATCATTTATGGTAACATTCATAAGTGCATAATGCTCAACCTTAGCTCGGTATATCGAAGACTCCAACGTTTACTGTGCTAGTGGGGATAAATAATTTTTCTTAGGAGGTCCATACAAATGGCTATTACAAAAGAACGTAAAAACGAAATTATCGCTGAGTACCGTACTCACGAAAGTGACACTGGTTCACCAGAAGTACAAGTTGCAGTATTAACAGCAGAAATCAATGCTCTAAATACTCACTTACGTACACACAAAAAAGATTTCCACTCTGAGCGTGGTCTTCTTAAAATGGTAGGTCGTCGTCGTCACTTATTAAAATATCTTCGTGAAACTGACGTACAACGTTACCGTGAACTAATCAACCGTTTAGGCTTACGTCGCTAATTACAGCGGGCTGTAGACAAACTTATGTTTTGTCTACAGTCTTTTTTTATTGAAAAATGCAAATGACCTTTTAGGGTAGCTCACTTCTCATCTCCATTTTTATTTTGTTCGATAATAAGCCATAACTTTTTTACGCTCCGGTGAACGAGCTAGAAAAAACATGTTCTAACCAATAAAAGGGTGATATATTCTAATCACATTTCGCAACCAAATTCAACCAGTCCTATGTGAATCTAGCTTTATTGTCCAATCGAGTTGAATCAAGAACGAATTGAATAGTAATCGTTTTTATTTAGCCATGAATGGCCTTTAACAGATTACTTCAGCTTGTGAAATGTGAAAACAAAATTTTATGGTGAGAAGGTGCAGTTGGATGTTTAACAAAATATTAAGAGAGAATAATATTGTTGCAGGGATTTTGACAATTATTCGCATCTATCTAGGTTGGCATTGGCTAACAGCCGGTTGGGGAAAATTGATGAATGGATTTGATGCATCCGGTTTTTTAGCAAATGCAATAGCAAATCCAGTAACTGGCGGCGAGGAGTTAGCATATCCACTATATGTAAAGTTTATTGAAACATTTGCTTTACCCAATGCTGAAATTATTAATTTCCTTATTCCTTGGGGAGAGTTTTTAGTTGGCCTAGGATTAATACTTGGATGTTTAACAACGTATGCTGCATTTTTTGGGATGGTTATGAACTTTGCATTTTTAATGGCAGGTACTATATCAAGTAATCCTTGGGATATTTTACTCGCTATCTTTATAGCAGCAGCTGGTTTCAATGCCGGTAAGTTTGGATTGGATCGTTTCGTCATTCCAGCTATCAGCAATAAGATTCAAACAGCAAAAAACAAAGATAAAATAGCTAGACCGCTGTCTAAAACTACATAATTTACATAAAAGAGACATGAAATGCCCCGTGAATGCTAGTTTGACGGGGCATTTATTTTAATTTTTCTCTCTTGACACACTTAAACTTTACTACATACTTAACTTTCTTTATACTAGTAGGATGTTGTATGACAAGTACCGTGGTATAATAAATCTATTGTGTATAGCCTGCACTTGAAATAATAATGTGAAGAAGCATTTATATCTATTTACATACATTACTTTTCGTCAGGAAGGATCAATTTAAGTCAATTCCATATAACAAAAGTATAAAAATGTTTTTTCAATAAAATATAGAAATAAATCTTAAATAAATTGGCAATAACTGAATTTAAATGTATGATTATTTCAAGAAATATTTTTGAGCATAGAACAAGCATTTTTGGTACACTTACAATTAGTACATACAGACGAAGTAAGTGTTTTTATAATAGAGAGGGGTTCATTGAATGAACGAAAAGAAAGTCTATTCCTACGAATGGGCTGGCCGTCCACTTGTAATTGAAGTAGGACAGTTAGCAAAACAAGCAAACGGAGCTGTATTAGTACGCTATGGCGATACTTCCGTATTATCTACAGCCACAATGTCAAAATCACCAAAACCACTTGATTTCTTCCCATTAACAGTAAATTATGAAGAACGTCTATATGCTGCAGGTAAAATTCCTGGCGGCTTTATTAAGCGTGAAGGGCGTCCATCTGAGAAAGCTATATTGGCGAGCCGTTTAATCGACCGTCCAATCCGTCCGATGTTCCCAGATGGTTTCCGTAACGAAGTTCAAGTGATCTCTATGGTTATGTCAAATGATTCTGACTGTACGTCTGAAATGGCAGCAATGGTTGGTTCTTCATTAGCTTTGGCTATTTCTGACATTCCATTTGATGGACCGATCGCAGGTGTACAAGTTGGTTATATTAACGGGGAGTTCATTGTGAATCCAACAGTGGAACAATCGAACCAATCGACAATTCATTTATCTGTAGCAGGGAACAAGGACGCTATCAACATGGTTGAAGCTGGCGCACTTGAAGTTCCAGAAGAAGTGATGTTAGAAGCGATTATGTTTGGACATGAAGAAATTAAAAAAATTATCGCATTCCAAGAGCAAATTGTGGCTGAGGTAGGAAAAGAAAAGAAACCAGTTACATTATTTGAAATTGATGAAGCAATCCAAGCGGATATAAAGGCTGCTTGTGAGACGGATATGCATGATGCTATTCAAACTGCTGAGAAACATGCTCGTGACGAAGCGATTCAAGCTGTAAAAGATCGTATTATTGCTTCCTATGAAGAGCAAGAAGCAGATGATGATACGATGAAGCAGGTTTATACAATACTTGATAAGATGGTAAAAGATGAAGTACGTCGTCAGATCACTGAAGATAAAATTCGTCCAGATGGTCGTAAACTAGACGAGATTCGACAACTTTCCTCTGAAACAGGAATATTACAACGTACTCACGGTTCAGGTCTATTTACACGTGGACAAACTCAAGCACTTTCTATCTGTACGTTAGGTGCGCTTGGTGATGTACAAATTATTGACGGTTTAGGTGTCGAAGAATCAAAACGCTTCATGCACCACTATAATTTCCCTCAATTCTCGGTTGGTGAGACAGGACCAATTCGTGGACCAGGTCGTCGTGAAATTGGTCATGGAGCTTTAGGAGAACGTGCACTGGAAGCAGTTATTCCTGATGAGTCTGTTTTCCCATATACAATTCGTTGTGTATCAGAAGTACTTGAATCAAATGGTTCAACATCTCAAGCCTCTATTTGTGCATCTACATTAGCTATGATGGATGCTGGTGTTCCTTTAAAAGCACCAGTTGCAGGTATTGCAATGGGCCTTATTAAAAAAGGTGAACATTATTCTATTTTAACAGATATTCAAGGTATGGAAGATCATCTAGGTGATATGGACTTTAAAGTGGCTGGTACAGCTAAAGGTGTAACAGCTCTACAAATGGACATTAAAATCGATGGCCTATCACGCAATATTTTAGAAGAAGCATTGACACAAGCTAAAGTAGGTCGTATGCATATTTTAGAATCAATGCTTGCGACACTTGCAGAGCCACGTACACAATTATCTGAATTTGCACCAAAAATCGTGATTGTTAAAATCAATCCAGATAAAATTCGCGATGTTATTGGACCTGGCGGAAAACAAATTAATAAAATTATTGAAGAAACGGGCGTTAAGATTGATACAGAACAAGATGGTACAATCTATATTTCTTCTGCTAATGAAGAAATGAATGCACGCGCAAAACAAATTATTGAAGATATCGTACGTGAAGCTAAAGTAGGGGAATACTACTTATCGACAGTGAAGCGTATTGAAAAATTCGGTGCGTTTTGTGAAATCTTCCCAGGTAAAGATGGCTTGCTTCACATTTCTGAAATTCAGGAGGAACGTACAAAGCAAGTGGAAGACGTCTTAAAACTTGGCGATCAATTACTAGTAAAAGTAATTGAAATTGACAAACAAGGTCGTGTGAATTTATCTCGTAAAGTAGTACTACAAGAGGAAAAAGAACGCGCTGAACAACAAAAATAATAAAGATAAAAGGCTGCGTCTAATGCGCAGCCTTTTTAAATAGTTTATCATCATAAAGAAATATATAGTTGGGGGAGATTTTTTGGTTCAAGTACATACATGTCAGAATGGTGTTCGTATTGTGTCGGAGCAAATTAACCATGTAAGATCTGTTGCTTTAGGTATTTTTGTAAATGCGGGTTCACGCTATGAACTACCTGAAGAGAACGGTATTACACATTTTATAGAGCATATGTTGTTTAAAGGAACACCAAGTCGTTCAGCTCGTCAAATTGCGGAAGAATTTGATCGGATAGGTGGAGAATTAAATGCTTTCACATCTAAGGAAAATACGTGTTATTATGCAAAAGTTTTAGATCATCATGCAGAGCTAGCAGTCTCTATTTTGGCTGATATGTTTTTTAATTCTACATTTGCAGAAGAAGAACTAGAAAAAGAACGACAAGTCGTATTAGAGGAAATTTTAATGAGCGAAGATGCTCCGGATGATGATGTGCATGAAAAGCTGTGGAGTGTTATGTATCCCAATGATGCACTGGGCCGTCCGATATTGGGCAGTGCAGCTACATTAAAGACATTTACTGCAGAGGCGATTCGCCATTATATGGACAAACATTACGGTCCAGAGTCAGTGGTGATTTCCATTGCGGGCAATATTTCACCTCAACTCATGGCAACGATTGAACAATTATTTGGACAATATCAGCCTTCCACAGTTGCGATTGCGCCTGTGCTGACAAATCCTTCATTTCATCCTGGAGAAATTTCGAAAATCCGAGATACTGAGCAAGCACATTTAGCTATATCCTATCCGGCTATTGGTGTAAAGGACCCTGATATGTATAGCTTTATTGCGTTAAATAATATTATTGGTGGTAATATGAGCTCACGATTGTTTCAAGAGGTGCGTGAAGAAAGAGGTCTAGCTTATTCTATTTTCTCTTACCAATCCTGTTATGCAGATGTTGGGGCATTCACCATTTATGGCAGTACTAGCCGTCAGCAATTATCACAGCTACAACATACTATTGATGCTACTTTACTCGATATTGTCGCAGGTGGTGTCACAGAAGAAGAGCTTGATAATGCAAAAGAGCAGCTGAAAGGTAGCTTTGTTCTAGGGTTGGAGGGAACTGGCGCACGTATGAATCGAAATGGTACGAGTGAGCTTGTTCATCGTAAACATCGTACAGTAGACGAGGTACTGGCGTCTATAGAGGCTGTATCCATGGACTCAGTGGATCGATTGATTGCTAAAATTTTGAAAGCAGAGCCGGCCATTTCAATTATTGGACCAAGCGAATAAAATACCTCATCGTATAGTCTTAAAGGAGGTGTCTCAAATGATTATTGAGACACCTCCTTTTTATTTATATTATCAATTAGGCATTGTAATTATCAATTAACTTTGGTAGTATAATTGATATTGAAAATCATTTTCATTTACACGGAGGAAATAGTAGATATGAAAAAATGGCTATATGTTAGTACATTCGCATTATCATTAGCACTGGTTGGCTGTGCAGACCAAGAAGAGAAAGTTGCAGACAAAGAAATTCAAAAGGAAGAAGTAGCAAAGCAAGATGAAGCTGCTGATACTTCGACAGTCAAAAAAGAGGAATTTCAAGATGGTGTTGATGAAGAAGCCTTTCAGAAGGCATTAGCAAGCTTTCCTACAACCGTTCCAGAAAAAATTGTGACGACATCAGTTCCTTTAACAGAAATGCTACATCTTTTGGAGATCACACCAGTGGGAGTACCAACATCGACAAATCCGATACCATCAGACTTTGATTCGATTACAAAAATTGGTTCACCTATGTCACCAGATTTAGAAGTTATTTCGAGTTTACAAACAGATTTGATTCTTGGCGCTTCTTCTCTACAAAGCTCATTAGATCAAGCACTACAGGGAATGAATCTTCCAACAGCTTATTTACCAACAGATTCGTATGATGACTTAAAATTAAGTTTTAAGGTGCTAGGTACATACTTTGATAAGGAAGACAAAGTAAATGAAATCTTGCAAAATCTTGTAGCAAAAGAAAAAGAGCTGGAAGAGCAAGCACAAGGAAAAGAACTACCATCTGTTATGCTGGTTATCGGAACATCTGATTCCTTTATGGTAATGAACGACAAATCCTATTTAGGAAGCTTAGTCGAAAGATTGGGAGCAGATAATATTGCGAAATCAGTATTAAAAGCAGAATCTACTTATTCACCAATGAATTTAGAAGATATTGTTGTAGCAGATCCAGATATTGTGTTTGTCTTAGCGTCTGGCGATCATGGAGCGAATGAAGATAAATTTAAACAAGAGATTGAAAAAAATAGTGCTTGGCAACAATTATCAGCATACAAAAATGACAAAATCTATATGCTTGATTACAGTATTTTCGGTGTCACATCTATTACAAATGCTGAGACAGCACTAACAACAATTGCAGATTATTTCTATAAATAAGTTCGTGAGGTAGAGGTATGATTCTTACAGCAAGAAGTCGCATGATTATTATCACGACATTTGTGGTAACCATATTAGCCGCAGTAATAGCAATAGGATTAGGTAGTGTCCATATTTCTATACCTGATATTTTATCGACCCTTATCAATGGTCGTGGTCAAGAGGGTGTGTATACAACGATTATATGGGATATCCGCCTTCCCCGCGTGTTACTAGCTTTAATTATTGGCGCAAGTATAGCTATATCAGGGGCTTTACTACAGGCAGTCATGGGAAATCCATTAGCAGATCCGGGTTTAACAGGGGTAACAAGTGGTGCTGCAGCATTTGTATTGATAATCCTTTTAGCAAATCCAGAATTAACTCATTTAATTCCTATCGCCGCCTTTGTTGGTGGTTTAATTGCCGCAGCAATTGTCTATGCACTCGCCTGGAGACGGACAGGCATTACCCCAATCACCATTATTTTATCAGGGGTTGCAGTAAATGCTTTATGTGGGGGCGTCATTGGATTTTTGTCGATTTTATATAGTGATCGTCTACCATCGGCAGTACAATGGATGAATGGTAGTCTCGCTGCAAAAGGAAATGCATCGCTGCATATGATTTATTTGTACGCCATTATAGGCTGGATACTATCCATATTTGCGATTCGCAAAGCTAACATTATCCGTTTGGGCGATCAGGTCGCTACTAATTTAGGGGAAAGTGTAACACGTATTCGTATTATGCTATCAATATTAGCTGTCTTTTTAGCAGCGATATCTGTTGCTGCAGTGGGAATGATCAGCTTTGTTGGATTAATTGTACCTCATATGGCGAGATTATTAGTTGGTTCTGATTATAAATACATGTTGCCTATGAGTATGGCCTTGGGGGCGATTGTTTTATTGGTTGCCGATACGGGCGGACGTACATTATTTGCACCACTTGATATTCCGGCGGGTATTTTAATGGCGGTAATCGGTGGACCTTACTTCTTATACTTAATGAGAAAGAGGGCGTTTTAATGTTAAAAATTGAACAGCTATCCATCAGCTATGAACAAAAGGAAGTTGTCCATAATTTTTCATTTGAAGTGGAACAAGGCGAGATTCTATCGATTATTGGACCGAATGGCTCTGGTAAATCAACGATATTAAAGGCGATTGCACGGATGCAGCCGTACAGTGATGGGAATATCCTGTTTGAAGGAGAAAATATGCGTCGACTATCCTCAAAGGAAATTGCACGCAAAATGTGTATGCTGAGTCAGCAAAACCAAGCACCGAGCGATATTTCTGTCAAAAGTTTAGTGGCCTATGGTCGATATCCGCATAAAAAGTGGTTTGAACGCCTGAATGCAGAGGATGAGGCAATTATTGATTGGGCATTGGAAAAAACCTATCTCTCCCAATATAAAGAAAAACCAATAGCCGCTTTGTCTGGTGGTGAGGCACAGCGAGCATGGATTGCGATGGCTTTGGCACAACGGCCACAAGTCTTATTATTGGATGAGCCCACGACCTTTTTAGATATTGCTCATCAGCATGAAGTGCTAGAATTAGTACGGGAGCTTAATCGTGATATGGGTATGACAGTTGTGATGGTGCTTCATGATTTGAACCAAGCCTCTAGTTACAGCGATAAAATCGTCGTTGTAAAGGATGGTAACCGAGCACAAATAGGGACACCGGATGAAGTTATGACTGAACAAATGATCCAACAAATATATCGTATGGAAGCTGAAATTCAATATGTATCTTGGGATAATGCTCCGAGAATTCAATTAAAAAATACGGTAAGAGTATAGGGGGAATAATATGCCAAAAGCAGTTGATATTGAACAAGTAAAACAAGATTATGAAAACTTTATACAAAGTAAAAAAAACTGTGTGTTAAGCTTCGTGAATGGGGAAGGTAAGCCTTTTAGTAGTACTACGCCTTTTGTGCGACTCAACGGAAAGTTTTATGTTTATATTAGCCAAGTAGCAGAGCATTACCAACTCATGGATCAATCTGAAGTGGTTGATTTAATATGTGTAGCAGATGAGGCCGTAACAGCCAATCCATTTGCTCCAGAGCGAGCACGTTGGCAATGTAGGCCGAAAAAATTAGGTAATGAAGGTCATGAGGATATATTTGCGACATTCGATCAACTGTTTAATGCAAAAATGATGGAGTTGTTGCGCTCACTTGATTTTTCTTTATTCGAACTAACACCAATAGAGGGGCGTTATGTTGTTGGATTTGGGAAAGCCTTTACGATTGATATTGCCAATGATACATTAATTCATGTAGTTGTAGATAAAAAATAGGTTGCCTTAAGGGCAGCCTATTTTTTTTGACTGTTAAAATATTTCTCGTGTCATCAATAAATGAAGACATTTTTGAAAAACTAACCAGCTACTAAAGATACTTATAAGCGTAGGGATTAACAAGACGAAAAGATTCCCTCCTACTAGTGATAAATAAAAATGAACAACTGAATTAAGAGCTATAATTAGCACTGTAGCTGTAAGCATCCGTAAAGATCGCATTTTCTCCGTTTCCTCGAGCTGTTGAATATAAAATTGACTAGAAAGAAGAAAAAAAGAGCTACTGATAAAACCAAAATACATGGCAAAATGCCCAATAAAATTTGTAGACGCTTCAGTCTGTGAAAAGTACAAGGGTGCAATTAAAATAAAGAGACTTGCAACAAAGGCATAGCAAAAAAGGAAATCCGACTGTAATTGGACTTTCTTTGAAAGAGGCAAGCTATTAACATAAACTTCCCATTTTACTTGACGATCCCCTTTATATAAATTTTCAACGAGGCTAGCGGAAACAACTACAACAAATAGACAAATGGATGGGCTATCTAAATAAGGCAAGCGTATGAAATAAAGAACGAAACAGATAGTGATTGCAAAAAGGATAGTCCATCTTTGTACGATAAATCTTTGTACTAATAAGGCACGCATGGAATCACCCCTAGAATTCTTTTCGTTTATAGATTTCTGTAGAAATGAGTGAGGATAGCCACAGTAACAGAAGTCCAGCGAAAGGTGTAAAATAGATTAATTGCTTTAAATCTAAAAATGTCATAATCATTGTGGGTATATCCCCTTTAAACATCCCCATTAAAAAGCCAGGGATAAGACAAAGTGCAATCAGAACCATTCTTCCTTTTAGAGAGCCATATTTAATATAAATAGGTAAAAAAACGGCTAAAAGACAAAGGGCCGATGTTACAATCATCATAAACGTGAGGAAAAATTGAGCAGTCATCTCATTACTGCTCAATTGATGAATAAGAAAAATGATTGGTAGAGCAATGACAAGACCGATTAGCATTAATAACACGCTTAGTAAGTATTTACTAAGCACAATATCAGCTTTCGTAATTGGAAAGGTATTAGCGTACTTATCCCAGTTGCATTGTTCATCATACGCAAGGGCAGTAATGGCTTGAATGGTAACAATAAAAACAATAACAGCTAAAAGCATAGAAGTTTCTCGCATAAGAATAGCCATAATAAGGAGAAAAAGTATGACAAATAATTGTGACTTCATTTGACGCTGAATGGTCATAAAATCTTTTACTAGTAAACCAATCATAATCAAACACACCCTTTCACGAAAAATAGCATAATATCTTCGATAGAGGGTCTTTCAAGTTTAAAAATCTCATTTACTTCCTTTTTAAGTACTAATGCCTCGATTCCAAATACGCCATTGCGCTTTCTTATAATCGCATGCTCAGGTAATTCGTTTACCTCCTCAAGACTTCCTTTGAAAATGCCATACTCATATAAAAGGGCATCTTTACTTTCACTCAATAAAATTTCTCCATTATGAATAAGGGTGATATGGTCGGCTATTTTTTCTAAATCACTTGTAATATGGGAAGAAAAAAGAATACTGTGTGTTTCATCCTGCATAAATGCTAAAAATAAATCTAAAATTTCATCGCGAATAATGGGGTCCAAACCACTTGTTGGTTCATCTAAAATTAAGAGCTTCGGATGATGGGACAATGCTAATGCAATTGATAGCTTCATCCTCATGCCTCGCGATAGTTCCTTGATTTTTTTCTTCTTTGGTACGTTAAATTGAGCTAATCGTTCGAAGTAATAGTCTGTATCCCATGTTTTAAATACCTTTTTCATAATTTTGTCGAGCTGAGTAGCAGTCAGCGTTTCGGGTACGTGTAATTCGTCAAAAACCACGCCAATGTCCTTTTTTATCGATTGCTCATGTTCGACATGATCTTTATTAAAAGTTATATATCGCCGTATTCTTTTTTTACTAAATTAAGCATGCATTTAATCGTTGTCGATTTTCCAGCTCCATTTTCTCCAACAAAGCCCATTACTGTTCCTTGAGGTACTGAAAAACTTACATCTTTTAGTGAAAAACCTTCAAATCCTTTATGTAAGTCATGAATTTCAATAGCATTCATCTTAATGATCCCCCTCTAACATTAAAGTGACTAAATCTTGTAATTCTTCATTTGATAGACCAGCTGTTTTCGCTAATTTTACGGCTTTCAGTACATGTTCCTCTACTTGTCGCAAGAGCTCCTCACGCAGGAAATCCTGGTTACGTTCCGTTACAAAGCTTCCCTTCCCAGCGACTGTTTCAATAAAGCCATCCCGTTCTAAATCGGCATAGGCTCGTTTAGTAGTCATTACGCTTATTTTTAAATCTTTAGCTAAAGCACGAATGGATGGTAGGTCATCACCTGCTTGCAATTTATTAGCTAGAATGGCTTCTTTGAGCTGGATGGTGATTTGCTCATATATGGGCTTATCACTGGCATTGCTTAAATGGATATGCAAAATCCTCACCTCTTATAACTGTATATATACACTATATACACCTTGGAGCGGAAATGCAATATATTCCTACTTTTGGTAGGGGGCACGATTTACAAAAACTCGGCATATATTGAGGTAACGGCTCAAGGAGGGAGATGAGGAATGCTACTATCTGAGATGGTGGATAAAGAGTTAATTCAAATTGAGGGTGGTGTACATTTTGGCATCCTGGCTCATACAGAATGCCTATTAGATGTGCAAACAGGAAAAATACATGGTTTTGAGATTGTCAAAGATAAATTACCTTTCCAAAAAAAGAAAATGAAGGTTAGTGAAATGATACCTTGGCACGAAATTATATTAATTGGTGAAGATCGAATTTTATTTAACAAGACATCTACAGTACAGTCAGAATATTTACAGTGAGGTGAGCTTTTGGAAAACGAAAAATGGCTCGTTATCGGTGAGGACTCCAGATTAAAAGAACTAGCAACAATGTTAAGAAGTCCATCGAGAACAGTGTTTTATAAAAGAACGACAGTTTGGAACGAGGAGTTAAATAAACTTGTTTTAGAATTTCAACCAAATAAAATTATTCTACCTATCCTGCCTTTAAAAATAGAAGTAGAACAGCTATATGGTATATCACAGGTTAAATTCTATACAGGTCGTTTAACGATGCACTGGAAGCATCTGCTAGAAAAAAATGAATCCCTTTGCTATTTGCAACAAGAATCGTTTATTTGGCAAAATGCTAGATTAACAGCAGAGGGGTTTATCGCCACGTTTTACGGACTCGAGCAAAAATGTATTTACGGACAAAACTTTACAATCGCAGGTTTCGGACGTATCGCAAAAATGCTCGCTTCTTTACTAGTTAAAATGGGGGCAAATGTTCATATTGTTGCACGTTCGGTTGTACAAGTGAGTGAAGCTAAAGCATATGGCTATAAAGCTACGGACTTAGATGATCGTTTATGGTCAATTAATGAAGGTACATTTATTAATACCATTCCAGCTAAATGGATTACAGAATCGTTTAAAGATCATGTTCCAGCAGTTTTATATGATTTAGCCTCAGAGCCAGGCTGTTTGGATATAGATGCTGAGCAACTGCAAACATATGTACTGTTGCCATCATTGCCTGGGAAATACTTTGCACATGATGCTGCTGAAATTCTGTGCAAGGCCATAGAGGAGGAAGAAAATTGTTAACGGGGAAACGAATTGGCCTAGGTATTACAGCCTCTCATTGTACGTATGAAGATGTCATACCTAAAATTCAAAATTTTATGGATGTTGGTGCAACAGTTATACCAATCATTACCCATTCCGTTTTACATGCAGCTACACGCTTTGGTACAGGGGAGGAATGGATTGCAAAAATAGAAGCTTTAACTGGAGAAAAAGTTATTTCTTCTATAAAAGAAGCGGAGCCATTTGGTCCATCCAATCCACTGGATGCAATGGTAATCGCTCCAATGACAGGTAATAGTATTAGTAAGTTTGCCAATGCGGCCACAGATAGCCCTGTTCTTATGGCAGCAAAGGCAACTTTACGTAATGGATCACCTGTAGTGTTAGGAATTTCAACAAATGATGCACTGGGCTTAAATGGAATAAATATAATGAAGTTGTTAAATGCCAAAAATATTTATTTTATCCCATTTGGTCAGGACTCTCCTCACTCCAAACCAAATTCTCTAATTGCTGATTTTGACCAAATGGTAGATACTGTTCATGCAGCAATTACGCAGAAAAAGCAATTACAACCGCTGTTGATACAATATTTCAAATAAATCATAGATTACACACAATTTTCAGTATTTTTGTGATACAATAGCACACATTATGGAACTTGTATTCAAGGAGAGATGACAGATGACAAAGCAGTTAACAGTTGCGGTTGTTGGAGCAACAGGAGCAGTAGGATCAAAAATGATGGAGCAATTAATCAAACGTAAATTTCCAATAGGGAACATTAAATTTCTAGCATCTGCACGTTCAGCAGGAAAATCAATCGAGTTTAATGGTCAAACATATACAATTGAAGAAGCGACACCTGAAGCTTTTGAAGGCGTCAATGTCGCTTTATTCTCAGCTGGTGGTTCAGTATCAGCTGTGCTTGCACCCGAAGCAGCAAAGCGTGGTGCGGTAGTTATTGACAATACGAGCCATTTCCGAATGGATCCAGAGGTACCACTTGTTGTACCTGAAGTGAATCGAGGCGATCTGGCGAAGCATAAAGGGATTATTGCAAATCCAAACTGCTCGACAATTCAAATGGTAGCTGCACTTGAGCCAATTCGTAAAGCATTTGGATTAACAAAAGTGCTTGTTTCAACGTATCAGGCGGTTTCAGGTGCAGGTATTTCTGCTATTGAAGAATTAAAAACACAAAGCGCAAACTGGGAAGCCGGTAGGGATGTAGAAGCAAATATTTTACCATCTGGTAGTGATAAGCGCCATTACCCAATCGCTCGTAATGTCATTCCACAAATTGATAAATTCACAGATAACGGATTTACATACGAAGAAATGAAAATGATTAATGAGACGAAAAAAATTATGCATGCACCAGGGCTAAAAGTTGCTGCTACTTGCGTTCGTGTGCCGGTCGTTTCAGGTCACTCAGAGTCTGTTTATATTGAGGTAGAGAAAGAAACATCAATCCAAGAGATTTTTGACGTATTACGCAATGCACCAGGTTTAGTATTACAAGATGATATTGCAACACAAACTTACCCAATGCCTATTTATGCAGAAGGGGAAGACGCTACTTTTGTAGGACGTATCCGTCAAGATTTAGACAACAAAAAAGGATTCCATCTATGGATCGTTTCTGACAATCTATTAAAAGGCGCTGCATTAAACTCTATCCAAATTGCAGAAGCAATGCTTGAGGATAACTTACTATAAGAGGGGTGTAAGGATGAATTTAGGTCGAATTGGAACGGCTATGATTACGCCGTTTAAAGATGATGGCACGATAAATTATCCAGAATTAGAACGTATTATTAATCATTTGATCGACAATGGTACAGATTGTATTGTTGCTTGTGGTACGACTTCTGAAAATCCAACAATGTCTACTGAAGAAAAAATAGAGGTTGTTCGTTTTACAGTAGAAAAGGTAGCTGGTCGTGTGCCAGTTATTGCTGGTACAGGGGACAATGAAACAGCATACTCTATAGCCATGACCCATAAAGCAGAAGAAAATGGAGCAGATGGCATCATGCTTGTAGCTCCTTACTACAATAAACCAAATCAACGTGGGATCTTTGCTCACTTTGAAACGATTGCTAAACAAACGAGTCTACCAGTTATGCTCTATAATGTCCCTGGGCGTACTGGTGTGAATGTGGCCTATGAAACTTCTGTTGCATTAAGTAAGATTCCTAACATTGCTTGGATTAAAGAAGCAAGCGGCAATTTGGATCAGATGGGTGATGTTATTGAAAATGTTGATCCAGATGATGATTTCTTAGTGTATAGCGGAGATGATGGCCTAACATTGCCACTAATGGCGATTGGCGGGGCAGGCATTATTTCCGTCGCTGCTCATGTAGTAGGCAATGATATGCAATTAATGATTAAAGCGTTTGAAGAAGGAAATCATAAGCTAGCAGCTAAAATTCACCGAGCATTATTACCTCTTGTACGCGCGCTGTTCGCTCAACCAAACCCTTCACCTATTAAATATGCAATGACAAAACTAGGCTTTGATACACTCAATGTTCGCTTGCCAATGATGGAAATGACCGATGAAGAGAAGGCTAACTTTGATAACATTTGGGATACGTATCAAGAAAAAGCGAGAAGTTTTAGATAAATAAAAACGAGGCAGATCATTCAAATCAGTCTCGCGGACTGTAGACGAACTCAATGAATTTTGAGTTGGCTACAGTCTTTTTTCTTTTACCATAAGATAAAAAAAGTAAAGCCGTTGATTTCCACTATGTGCGGGGTCGATCTGCTTCCCTCACTTTGTTGCTGCTTTGCTTTCGCACAGAAAATATCCGCTCAGTCCAGAATCTCGACTTTCCCGCAATTCACTCCACTCAATTTCTACATAAAGAACTTCTTATTCATTTAAAGTTATGAGGTGGTCAACCATGATGACGGAAAATCAAATCAATGAACGTGAACAATTTGAACTAGCTTAATTGCTTGTACGCTAGGAATATGCCCCTTCGATTGATCAATGAATTCCCAAAGATCATTTCGTGCGAAAACTAAAAGCTGCTATAGATTTTTTATTTAGATATCCTCTAAAAAATTGTCCATGCAGGCGATGCTTGCTTTGGCTGCCATGAATTTAAAGAAACTGGCTATTTGGACATGGCAAGTAACTTAATAGAGCAACTTTGCTCGAAGCGTATGTGGATATCGGCAGTGATTTACCAAATATTGAAAGTGCAAGAGGAAGAAAAGTATAGAGAGTGAACTTCTCGATGGACTTTTTCAACAGTCTGCGAGGCTGATCATTCAAATCGGCTTCCTTTTTATTTCAGAAATCCATAACTTCTCATCCTCAAAAATACTTTAATGACTCTATTTCGATAAGGATTCCAATATCTGTATTTCCATCTGCTAGCAATAAGGAAAAGATAAGAAAATATATTTCTGTTGTGAAACATGTATTTTTAATTTGTGCAAAAGCTTAGCAAACCGTATAATAAATGTTAAGTGGTTGCTGTTCGGGATATTTTTTAGGAGGAAATAAATTGACAAAAAAGAAAAATGAACTGATTCGAATCATCCCTCTTGGGGGTGTGGGCGAAATTGGAAAAGCAATGTACGTAGTAGAAATTGATGAAGAGCTATTTGTAGTAGATAGCGGCTTAATGTTCCCAGAGGACGAGATGCTAGGCATCGATATCGTGATCCCTGACATTACGTACTTAGAAGAAAATAAAGAGCGTGTGAAAGGTATATTCTTAACACACGGACATGAAGATGCAATTGGCTCGATTGCCTATGTATTGCAAAAAATAAAGGCACCAGTGTACGGCTCAAAATTAACAATTGCTCTAGCAAAGGAACATTTGAAAGAATTACCTGCACCACATCAGGTAAAGTTTTTTGAAGTAACAAACCGTAGTCGTATGAATTTCAACTCAACGTATGTAACATTCTTCCACACAACACATAGTATTCCCGATTCGTTAGGGGTAGTGTTCCATACATCTGAAGGCGCGATTGTTCATACAGGAGAGTTCAAATTCGATCAATCAGCGACAGGTAAATTTAAACCTGATTTAGCAAAAATGGCCCAGTTAGGGGAAGACGGCGTCTTTATTCTATTATCTGAGTCTTGCGAAGCTGAACGACCAGGTTATACAACATCGGAAATTGTCATTGAAGAACAATTATCAAAAACATTCCATTCAGCACCAGGTCGTATTTTAGTAGCTGTTTATGCATCGAATTTTATCCGAATTCAACAAGTATTTGCTCAAGCTCAAAAATCATTCCGTAAAGTAGTGATTGTCGGGAAGCCATTAGAGAAGGCTGTAGATTTAGGTGTACAGCTTGGCTATTTAACAGTCGAAGAAGATACGATTATTCCAATTTCAGAAATGCAAAAATATCAAGACGATGAAATTATCATTATTACAACAGGCAATAAAGGGGAGCCTTTAGATGCTCTAGAAAAAATCGTACGTAAGCATCACCGTGACATTAAAATTAAGCAAGGTGATACAGTTTTAATTACATTTACACCTTCTCCTGGTATGGAAGTGCAAATGGCTAATACGATGAACTCCATTTCTAAAGCAGGGGCTGAAATTCTAACTTCTAGCAAAAATGTGCACGTATCAGGTCATGGTAGTCAAGAAGATTTAAAGCTTATGTTAAATTTAATGCAGCCAAAGTATTTTATTCCTGTTCAAGGGGAATATCGTATGCTGATTGCCCACTCTAAATTAGCTCAACAGCTAGGCATGCAAAAATCCCAAATATTTATCGCTGATAAAGGGGATATTGTTGAATATAAAAATAATAAGATGCGCATGAGTGGACGTGTACAAGCTGGTAACGTCTTAATTGATGGGATCGGTGTTGGCGATGTGGGGAATATTGTTCTTCGTGATCGTAAATTATTATCACAGGATGGTATTTTCATTGTGGTCGTGACCTTAAATCGTGCCCAAAAGAAAATTGCATCTGGTCCAGAAATTTTATCACGCGGCTTTGTATATGTTCGTGAATCAGAAGAGTTAATGGTTGAGGCATCGGACATCGCAAGGACTGTCATTGAAAAATATGTAGGGAAAGATACATTTGAATGGACGAATATTAAGCAAGAAATTCGTGACACTTTAAATACGTACCTATTCCAGAAAACAAAGCGTCGTCCAATGATTATCCCAATTATTATGGAATATTAATACAAATGACTCATCGTCAAGGCTTTGAGGAAAAGTAAATGGAAAAGGATTTTCTCCCAATTGCGGTGGAAAATCCTTTTTTTGAAATGTTCGAGTTCTACATGGTATGATTCGCTACATATATAAAATGGATTGCAGAAGAAGGTGATAGAAATGGCGGTTAGTAAAAGAAAAAAGGCTACTAAAAGCAAAGCAACAACAGAAAAAAAAGAAATGTCTCCACTTATGTATGAAATTCTAGGACTGCTCTTAATTGCGCTTGCGGTCATCATGATTTTTGAATATGGTATGATCGGGCGTACGCTACAAACATTCGCAATGTTTCTATTAGGAAATTTACATTTTGCGGTTCCATTTATGCTAATATTTGTTGCGTTATTAATGATGATTGGTCGAAAAAAAGTCGGTATGAAAGACCGCTTAATTCTAGGTATGCTCCTCATTATTATGAGCTTAACCATCTTTAGTCATGGCATATTATTTGAACAATTATCAAAATCAGGTGGCTTATTATCTGATTCGGTTCTCCGTGAATCATGGCGAATTCTCATCAATACCGAGGGGATTATTCATCGCAGTAATGCACTAGGTGGTGGAATGATTGGTGCTCTTTTATTTAGTGGTCTTCACGTTCTATTTGAAGCATCAGGGGCAAGAGTCGTTGCTTGGGTTATTTTCTTTATCGGCTTGATTTTGGTTACTGGAAAAGCATTAGTGCCATATTTGGCAGAGAAAATGCCAGATTTATTTGGTAAATGGAAAAAGAAACATCGAGATAAGAAAAAAAATGCACCTAAAAAGCCAAGCAATCGTCGTTCTAGAGCAGAAAGTGTGGACGAGATTGCAGCGGTCAATCAAACTACGGATATGCCTGAGCAAGAAGAAGAAGAAATACATCATGAGCCTATTATTTCTGCATTTACCCAAAATGTATCTCAGGAAAGAACTATATTTGATCAGACAGAAATAGTGGACAATGAACACGATGAAGCTATGGATGAGGTCCATATTCAAGGGACAGATACTGTAGAAAATGCAGACTACCAGCTTCCATCTTATAATCTATTACAATTACCACCACAACATGACCAAAGTGGAGAATATTCCGTCATCCAGGCGAACGCCAAAAAGCTTGAACAAACATTGCAAAGCTTTGGCGTAAAGGCAAAGGTCACACAAGTTCATTTAGGACCAGCCGTTACAAAATATGAAATCTTACCTGATATTGGTGTCAAGGTAAGTAAAATTGTCAATCTGCAAGATGATCTAGCATTAGCGCTGGCTGCCAAGGATATTCGTATGGAGGCACCAATCCCTGGGAAATCCGCCATTGGTATTGAAGTGCCAAATAGTGAGGTAGCCATTGTTACTTTACGAGAGGTATTAGAATCGAAGGATGGCGCTAAGCCAGAAGCATTGTTGCAGGTAGCATTTGGACGAGATATTACGGGACAAGCAGTGCTAGCAGAGCTCAATAAAATGCCGCATTTACTAGTAGCGGGTTCAACGGGTAGTGGGAAAAGTGTCTGTATAAATGGCATAGTAGTATCCATACTAATGCGTACAAAACCACATGAAGTAAAGCTTATGATGATTGACCCGAAAATGGTGGAGTTAAACGTTTATAACGGTATTCCCCATTTATTGGCGCCTGTTGTGACCGATGCACGAAAAGCTTCTCAAGCCTTGAAAAAAGTTGTTTCTGAAATGGAACGTCGATATGACCTGTTTTCACATACTGGAACACGAAATATTGAAGGCTATAATAATCATGTACAAAAGGTCAATGAACAGACAGATGAAAAGCATCCTAAGCTACCTTATATTGTAGTCATTGTAGATGAGTTAGCAGATTTGATGATGGTCGCATCTAGTGATGTGGAGGATTCAATTACCCGTTTAGCCCAAATGGCACGTGCAGCAGGAATCCATTTGATTATTGCAACGCAAAGACCAAGTGTAGATGTTTTAACAGGTGTCATTAAAGCTAATATTCCATCCCGAATTGCTTTTGCAGTTTCTTCAGCTATTGATTCGAGAACGATTTTAGATATGGGTGGAGCAGAACGATTACTTGGTCGCGGAGATATGTTATTTTTACCAGCCGGTGCATCGAAACCAAAACGGGTACAAGGAGCCTTTTTATCGGATCAAGAGGTTGAGGCTGTTGTGAATTTTGTTATAGAACAGCAAAAGGCTCAGTATCAAGAGGAGATGATTCCTACTGAAGAAGAAACGATTTTAGAGGAAACCGATGAATTATATGACGAAGCTGTACAATTAGTGGTAAGTATGCAAACAGCATCTGTCTCCATGCTTCAGCGTCGCTTCCGAATAGGATATTCAAGGGCAGCACGTATTGTTGATCAGATGGAACAACGCGGTATTGTCGGGCCTCCTGAGGGCAGTAAACCTCGTCAGGTGCTTATTCATCAATACGACAATTAAACATTAAGTGGATGGTCCTTTCTGTATATTTGTCCATTTATTTGCAACGAATTTGAAGAAAGAATGAATTCTATAACAGATTTTATTTAAAACTGTTTATTTCATTCTGCAAAAATGTTATATTTATGAACGATTAGTAGGAATGTTGTACATCAGATGTCTGATCTCTGATTTTGGTGGTGATATATGTGACTATTAAAGCAGATCATCGTCATCTCTATCTTCAAGTAATCGATCGTTTAAAATCTGACATTGAGGCTGGCATTTTTAAAGAAAATGAAAAGCTGCCTTCAGAATTTGAATTATCGAAATCACTCGGAGTCAGTCGAGCAACACTTAGAGAGGCACTTCGACTGTTGGAAGAGGAAAATGTGATTGTGCGCCGACACGGGGTTGGGACTTTTGTCAACCCTAAGCCGTTGTTTACATCAGGCATCGAGCATTTATCGAGCATTTCTTCTATGATCGAGGCAGCGGGTATGGAGCCTGGTTCGCGTTTTTTAAAAGCGGCCGAGCACATCCCTTCTGAGGAAGATTTAAAACGCTTCCAATGTGATGGCGACGATAAAATACTCACAATTGAACGTGTCAGAACAGCGGACGGTGAGCCCGTAGTTTACTGTATAGACAAGCTACCCGCAAGCTTCCTGCCTACTGACTTTGTCGAAAAAAAAGAAGTTTCACTGTTCTCTGCTCTTGAGCAATCTGGAAAAATCCATGTGGCCTATGCGGTTACGTACATTGATCCAGTTGGGTATCATGAACAAGCTTCACCGATTTTAAACTGTGGACGTGAAACAGCTCTTTTAGTGTTAAAGCAGTTGCATTACGATGACCATGATCAAGTAGTGCTCTATTCAAAAAATTATTTCCGAGCTGATAAATTCAGCTTCCATGTAGTTCGTAAACGGGTGTAGAACATTTCTAAATTTTTTTCCTGCTAATTACAATACCTTTGGGGGGTTAATTAAATGAAAAAACGTAAATTTGGTTTAGTATTAACATCAGTATTAGCGGCAAGTGCAATTTTAGGTGCTTGTGGTACAAAAGACGAAAAGCCTGCAAAAGAAAATGATAACGCTTCAGGTGGAGAAACATCAGAAGAATCATTTTCAGTAGCAATGGTTACTGACGTAGGTGGCGTTGATGACAAATCATTCAACCAATCTGCATGGGAAGGTGTTCAAGCTTACGGAAAAGAACACGGTCTTAAAAAAGGTGATGGTGGTTTCGACTACCTACAATCAGCTTCAGATGCTGACTATGAAACAAACTTAAACAACTTAGTGCGTCGTGACTTTAACTTAGTTTATGGTATCGGTTTCATGATGGCTGATGCAATCGATGCAGTAGCAGCTGAAAATCCAGACAATCACTTTGCGTTGATTGATGCTGAAGTGAAAGCAGACAACGTAGTAAACGTACTGTTCAAAGAGCAAGAAGGTGCTTTCTTAGCTGGTGTTGCTGCAGCTAAAATGTCTAAATCAGGTAAAATCGGCTTCGTAGGTGGCGTAGATATTCCAGTTATTAACCGCTTCCACGCTGGTTTTGTTGAAGGCGCTAAAGCAGTAAATCCAGATATCGACATCCAAGTAAAATACACTGGTGCATTTGATAAAGCAGATCTAGGAAAAATCACTGCTAACAGCATGTACTCTTCAGGTGTAGATGTCATCTTCCACGCTGCTGGTGCAACTGGTAATGGTGTATTCTCTGAAGCAAAAGAACGTAAAGCAAAAGATCCGAATGCAGATGTATGGGTTATCGGTGTAGATGCTGACCAATACGAAGAAGGTAAAGTAGACGATAAAACAAACGTAACTTTAACTTCTATGTTAAAAGGAGTTAACACAGCAGTAGTAGATATTTCAAACAGAGCGAAAAAAGGTGACTTCCCTGGTGGAGAAACACTTGTTTATGGTTTAGCTGAAGATGGAGTTAAACTTGCGGATTCTCGCGGTGCAATTCCAGAAGATGTACAAAAAGTAATCGATGAATATAAAGAAAAAATTGCTAAGGGTGAAATCGAAGTTCCAGAAAAAGTGGAAAAATAATTCATCTTTTGATCATCATAAGGGACTTTTAAGAAGGACCTTATGATGATTTTTCAATCTATCGTTATATTTAGATTATTCGCAATTCTCTATTTAACTAGATTTATATGAACCTTTTAGAGGTAGTATTAAGATTTTGATAATGATGGTAACAAGTTAATAGAAGAAAGGTTTCTAACGATGACCTTTCCTGTATTAATTTAGCAAAACACCTACCTCTATAGGTGGGATTATATCAGTAAATAAAAGATAGCCTTTGGTAACGAAAGCGGTCTAAAGAATTAGAGAACTGTAGCAAAAAAGCTCTAACGGTCATCTAGTTTATGTATATTTCGAATACTGGATGTATTGCTAATCTGTGCCATCAGTCATAGTAGAGGCAGATACTAAACGCTAAGGCGAAATTACTTTATAAAAGTGCCTATTAAGGGAGTGACAATATTGGAATATGTGATTGAAATGCTAGGAATCCGGAAAGAATTCGGTAATTTCGTGGCGAATAATAATATCACCCTCCAACTGAAACAAGGCGAAATCCATGCATTGCTTGGAGAGAATGGTGCGGGTAAATCGACTTTGATGAACGTCCTTTTTGGTTTGTATCAACCAGAGGGTGGCGAAATTCGCGTTCGTGGGAATGCTGTAAAAATTACAAACCCAAATGTTGCCAATGATTTAGGGATTGGTATGGTGCATCAGCACTTTATGTTGGTAGAGAATTTTACAGTAACAGAAAATATTATTTTAGGCTCCGAGCCAACTAAAATGGGTATTGTCAATATAAAAGATGCATCTAAAAAAGTACAAGCCCTTTCTGAGAAATATGGCTTGGATGTAGATCCTAATGCCAAAATTGAAGATATCACTGTTGGTATGCAACAACGTGTTGAAATATTAAAAACATTATACCGTGGTGCAGAAATTTTAATTTTTGATGAACCAACAGCCTCTTTAACACCACAAGAGATTACGGAATTAATTCAAATTATGCGTCGTCTTATTGCTGAGGGGAAATCTATTATTTTGATTACCCACAAGCTAAAAGAAATTATGGAAGTGTCCGATCGTGTAACAATTATCCGTAAAGGTGAAGGAATTGGCACTGTTGTAACCGCTGACACAAATCCTGATCAGCTAGCTGAAATGATGGTTGGCCGACAAGTTGAATTTAAAACAGAAAAAACGGATGCGAATCCAACTGATGAAGTACTTGCTATCCATGACTTAGTCGTAACGGATTACCGTAATATTGATAAGGTAAAAGGTCTGAACTTAAAGGTTCGCAAGGGTGAAATCGTCGGTATAGCAGGTATAGATGGAAATGGTCAATCAGAATTGATCGAGGCGATTACAGGTCTTCGTAAAATTAAAAGTGGTACTGTTGAACTGAATGGTAAAAATATTACAAATTTGAAGCCTCGTAGTATAACAGAAGAAGGCGTTGGGCATATTCCGCAAGACCGTCATAAGCATGGTTTAGTACTAGATTTCCCGATTGGTCATAATATTGCGCTACAAACGTATTACCAATCTCCTATAGCTAAAGGCTTTGTAATGGACTATAAAAAAGTGTCGGAGAAAGCCAATCAAATTATTAAAGAATACGACGTACGTACAGGTAATGGTGAAATGACACCTGCTCGTGCATTATCTGGTGGTAACCAACAAAAGGCTATTATTGGTCGTGAAATTGATCGTAATCCAGATTTATTAATTGCCGCTCTACCAACACGAGGTCTTGACGTAGGGGCGATTGAATTTATTCACTCGCGTCTTATTGAGCAACGTGATAAAGGGAAAGCTGTTCTGTTAATTTCCTTTGAATTAGATGAGGTTATGAATGTATCGGATCGCATTGCCGTTATTTATGATGGTCAAATTGTGGACGAATTAAATCCTAAAGAAACAACAGAACAAGAGCTTGGATTATTAATGGCAGGTCAAAGTAAAAAAAATAACAAGCATGATGCGAAGGAGGGGAACGACTAATGTCAAATCGTGTCATTAATATACTCGTTCCTATCATCTCTATCATTATCGGTTTAATTGTAGGGGCTATCGTCATGATAGTCAGTGGCTATGACCCAGTACAAGGTTATATCGCTCTTTGGACAGGTATTTTTGGAGATTCATATTCAATAGGGAACACAATTCGTCAAATTACACCATATATATTAGCAGGACTTGCAGTAGCATTCGCCTTCCGTACAGGGCTGTTTAATATTGGTGTTGAAGGTCAGCTTATTTTAGGTTGGTTAGCAGCAGCTTGGGTAGGTTATGCATTTGAGCTACCTAAAGTTATACACTTACCTTTGGCGTTACTTGCAGCAGCAGCAGCAGGTGCATTTTGGGCCTTTATTGCAGGTTTCTTAAAAGCGAAATTTAAAGTGCATGAAGTAATTGCGACAATTATGCTTAACTATACTGCGTTATATATTGCAAACGCGGTCATTAAAAAATTGTCAGATGGTAGCTTTAAAACAGAACGTATCCATGAATCAGCTTCATTACGTTCTCCGTTTTTAAGAGAGCTTACAGACAACTCAAGTCTTCACTATGGGATCATTGTTGCACTATTAATGGTTGTTGTTATGTGGTTCATTTTAGAAAAAACAACGCGTGGATATGAGCTGAAAGCTGTAGGGTTCAACAAAAACGCTGCAGATTATGCTGGTATGAGCGTTAACAAAAACATTATTTTAGCCATGACTATTTCAGGTATGTTTGCAGGTCTTGGCGGAGCGATGGAAGCTCTAGGTACATTCCAAAACGCATCCATTAAACCTGGCTTCACTGGAATTGGTTTCGATGGTATCGCCGTAGCCTTACTTGGTGCAAATACACCGCTTGGCGTAGTATTCGGGGCATCACTCTTTGGTTCATTAAAATATGGTGCTTTAAATATGCCAAATGCTGCTGGTATACCGGAAGAAATTGTATCGATTATCATCGCGTTAATTATCTTCTTCGTAGCATCAGGCTATATTATTCGAGTAGGCTTACAGAAGCTGAGCAAGAAAAAGGAGGGACAATAACATGAGCTTTTTAGAAATGTTATATTTCATCATCCCTTCAGCGATTCTATATGCAACACCCTTGATTTTTACAGCCATCGGTGGGGTATTCTCTGAACGCTCTGGTGTTGTCAACATCGGGCTAGAGGGCTTAATGATTGTTGGTGCTTTTGTTGGTATATTTATCAATTTAGAATTTGCTTCATCATTAGGTGCGGCAACTGTTTGGGTAGCAATGCTAGCGGCTGTTGTAATTGGTGCGATTTTCTCACTTTTCCATGCCGTTGCTTCTATTTCATTCCGTGCCGATCAAACAGTATCAGGGGTAGCTATTAACTTATTAGGCTTAGCTGCTACTGTATTCTTAGTAAAAATGATTTATGATAAAGGTCAAACAGATATGATTGACCAACCGATTCGCCGTTTTGGTATTCCTTATTTAGAGGACATTCCATTCTTTGGCCGTTTATTGTTCCATGATGTTTACAGTACGTCTATTCTGGCGTTTGTGGTAGCATTTGGTGCTTGGTTTATTATTTATAAAACACCATTTGGCTTACGCCTTCGCGCTGTAGGTGAACACCCAATGGCGGCAGATACAATGGGAATTAACGTCAATAAAATGCGTTATATTGCTGTTATGATTTCTGGAGCTCTAGGTGGACTTGGTGGTGCTGTCTATGCACAAACAATTACGCACGACTTCTCACATGCGACAATTGCTGGTCAAGGTTTCATGGCGATTGCTGCCATGATTTTCGGGAAATGGCATCCAATTGGCGCGCTAGGTGCAGCCCTATTCTTCGGTTTAGCACAAACATTAAGTATTGCAGGGAACCAAATTCCATTCATTGAAAATGTTCCAGCCGTTTATCTACAAATCTTACCGTATGTATTAACAATCCTTGCTTTAGCAGGCTTTATTGGTAAAGCGAATGCTCCTAAGGCAAGTGGTCAACCATATATTAAAGGTAAGCGTTAAAATAAGTCATGATCAAAGACTGAGTGAAATATGCTCAGTCTTTTTTTCATGTTGAATTCATATAATTTATAATTTTTCCCATACATACTTTGGATTCTTTTTGCAATTATAGACAGTAGACATGTATAGTATGTGTAGTACATCGTTATATTAAGAAGGATAGGAGGGTTTCATATGTTTAAAACTATACCTTTTGCCAAAGGTGTCAATTTGCATATCCGACAAACGACCCAATTTAAAACCGTAAATTTTTCAATTAAATGGAGAAGAGCATTAACAGCTAAAAGTGCATCGGAACGTACTGTGTTAACCAATGTACTGCAGCATAGTAATGCTAAATATAAAACAACTGCTGCTTTCAGAAGCTTCTTAGATGATCTATATGGCACTGTTTTATATTTTGATACGTCTAAACGAGGTAATGAACATACAGTGCTTATGAATGTGGAGACGGTAAATGATCATTATTTAGCAAATACAAGTGTGTTAAATGACATGCTTGGTTTATTGCACACGGCTATTTTTGAGCCAAATTTAGAAAATGGAGTTTTTAAGGAATCCATTGTGGAACGTGAAAAGAAGACAGTTATACAACGTATTGAATCTATTTTTGATGATAAATCTCGCTTTGCACAATTCCGCTTACAACAAATCCTAAGACCAAACGAACCAGCATCTATTTCGGCAAATGGTAGTGTTGAGGAAATTCAAAAAATTACCCCTTCCTCCTTATTTGAGGCTTATCAATCGATGCTAGCTAACGATAAAATAGATATTTATGTTGCTGGGGATATTAATGAAGAGGAAATTGTAGCGAAATTAAAAAAAGCGCTACCATTTAATGATCGTACACCTGAGGAAGTACCAGCTGTTCTTCCGCAACAACATCCTCAAAACGATTATGTTCGAGAACAGCATGAGATGAAGCAAGGGAAGCTTCACATTGGCTTTAGTACGCCAGTAAGATTTGGTAGTCCGGACTTTGCTAAAATGCAGATTTTTAATGGTATTTTCGGCGGCTATCCACACGCTAAATTGTTTATGAATGTTCGTGAAAAAGAAAGTTTGGCTTATTATGCTTCTAGCTCCTATGCTTCTCATTATGGTCTCGTATTTGTAGTTTCTGGTATCGAGGCTAAAAATGAGGAAAAGGCGTTATCACTAATTAAAGAACAGCTTGCGACATTGCAATCTGGCAACATTACTGATTTAGAGCTAGAACAAACAAAAGCAATGCTCACGAATCAATTAAAAGAGTCCTTGGATTCTGCCCGTGGACAAATTGAAATTTTTGATCAATATAAAGATTTACCAGAGGAATTCTCTGTGGAATCTTGGGCTAATAAGTGGAAAGCTGTGACGAAGGAAGATGTTATGGATATGGCGAAGCAAGTGCAGCTTGAAGCGGTCTATTTCTTATGTGGAAAGGAGCAAGCCGCACAATGAAAACAATTGAATTTAAGCAATTAGATGAAACTCTTTATTATGAAAAGCTTGAAAATGGATTAGATGTATATATCTTGCCGAAAAAAGGTTTTTCTAAAACATTTGTTACATTTACAACGAAGTACGGTTCTATTGATCGCACTTTTGTACCAATAGGTCAAACAGAAAGCATTACTGTGCCAGATGGAATTGCTCACTTCTTAGAGCATAAAATGTTCGAAAAAGAAGATGGCGACGTCTTCCAAAAGTTCAGTGAATATGGAGCTTCAGCTAACGCCTTTACATCATTTACGCGTACGGCATACTTATTCTCTTCAACTGATAATATTTACAAAAGTACCGAAACATTATTGAATTTTGTGCAAGAGCCTTACTTTACGGAAGCGACTGTCAACAAAGAAAAAGGAATTATTGGGCAAGAAATTACCATGTATGATGATCAACCAGATTGGCGCCTATATTTTGGCACGATTGAAAATATGTATCATCATCACCCAGTAAAAATTGATATTGCTGGTACAATTGAATCGATTGATGGCATTACGGCCGATCATTTATATACGTGCTACAATACATTTTATCACCCATCTAATATGCTATTATTTGTGATTGGTGCAGTGGACCCTGAGGAAATGATGACTTTTATTCGTGATAATCAAAGAAAAAAGGAGTTCTCAGAACCGGTATCCATTCAACGTTTCTTTGATGAAGAACCAACAGAGGTAGCGATAAATGAACGGACATTAAACATGGATGTACAAAAGCCTAAAGTTTATGTTGGATTGAAGGCAAAAGAAACCAATTTGTCAGGGCGAGAAATGTTAAAGCATGAGCTATCTGTTCAAATTGCACTAGAACTTATTTTTGGACGTACATCTAATTTTTATGAACGTGTTTACGAGGAAGGTTTAATTGATGAAACGTATGCATTTGATTTTACATTAGAAAATGGTTTTGGATTTGCTATGATCGGTTCTGATTCATCAGAGCCTGATAAATTAACTTCTGCAATAAAAGAAGAATTGGCTAAATTTGAAGGGAAATCACACTTTGAAGGTGCTGATTTAGAACGTATTAAACGTAAAAAAATTGGTTTCTTCTTACGCGCTTTGAATTCTATTGAGTTTATCGCCAATCAATTTACTCGTTACTCCTTTAATGACATGAATTTATTTGATGTTGTCCCGGTTCTTGAGGAATTAACAGTTGATGATTTATATAAAGCATTTGCCTCAGTACAAGGTGAATCTCAACAAACCGTGTTTAAAATTTTACCAAGTAAGCAGGATGCCTAGTGAAAAAGTTTGCTCTTGTACTAGGTGCTTCAGGTGAGATTGGTCACGCTATTTGTCATAGCTTAGCAGAAGAAGGCTGGTCCATCTATTTACATTATTCAACTAATAAAAATGCTGCAGAAACTTTATGTCATACACTTTTTAAAACTTTCCCTGCGCAAGAATTTATGCTTGTACAGGGGGATTTTTCAATTGAAACAGGAGCAGAAATGGTAGCCGCACAGATTTTTAATGTGCAGGCTATTATTTTCGCAAATGGACAAGCGCATTATTCGCTGCTAGAGGATACAACAGTAAAAGATATGGACGCACTATGGCGAGTCCATGTTCAAAATCCGATGAGGCTGACCGCTTTACTATCTGAAAAGCTTCGTCAGCATGATGTCAGCTATGTTTTATTTATAGGCTCTATATGGGGCGAAGCTGGGTCAGCTGGTGAGGCGCTGTACGCAACGGTAAAAGGAGCACAACATGCATTTGTTAAATCCTATGCAAAGGAAGCGGCATTATCTCGTATTCGAGTAAATGCCATTGCTCCTGGCTTCATTAATACATCCATGAACAGTCATTTAAGTAAAGATGAGCTTAATTATATATTGGAGGATATCCCTTTAGGGTCAATTGGGCAAACAAAAGACGTAGCTGAGATGGTTCGCTTTTATTTATCTGGGAAAGCCGATTATGTAACTGGACAAATCATTCGATTAAATGGTGGCTGGTACATATAATATTCTTTTTTACACATACTACATGTGTAAAGGAGGAGGAACATATGACCATTTTAGAAAACTGGCAAAAATGGACATCGTTTTTAGGACAAAACGTTATGCAAGCTGAATCAAGTGGTATGCCTAAGAAAATGATTCAAGCAGCTGCTGTCCAAATTGGTGAATATTTAGCTTCAAATGTAGATCCTAAAAACGAGCAAGAGCGAGTGCTATCAGATTTATGGGGCGTTGCCTCTGAAGATGAAAAGCATGCTTTGGCGAATTGTGTCGTTAAGCTTGTCCAAAATAAGCACGTGCAATAAAAAAAGAGGAGAGCTTATCTCCTCTTTTTTCTATATAAAAAATTTATTTTTTAGTGAAAACGGGAACGTATGTAAGCCTTATTTCTATGCATTCAAAAAAATTAGTAAGTTTTTAAAAATAACGCCGTAATTCCATGTATTCTAACTTTCCATTACATAAAAAATCAGCTATGATGGAACTTATAAAGGATTTTTTACGTTAACTAATAGGAAGGGAACGAGTGTGTTGAGCGATTGGTACTTTGAATATGAGATTCAGGTGAATCGCCCTGGATTATTAGGAGATATTGCTTCACTTTTAGGGATGCTACGTGTCAATATTATTTCAATTAATGGTGTCGATGAGAATCGACGTGGTATGTTAGTGCATACAGACAATGATGAGGCAATTGAACGTTTTCGTACAATTGTTTCGACAATGGAACATATTAACGTGACCAAATTTCGACAACCGAAACTTCGAGACCGCTTAGCTATTAGACACGGTCGTTATATTCCTCGAGATGCAGATGAAAAAAACACTTTCCACTTTGTAAGAGATGAACTTGGTATTTTAGTCGATTTTATGGCCGAACTCTTTAAAAAAGAGGGACATAAGCTGATTGGTATTCGTGGCATGCCACGCGTTGGTAAAACGGAGTCTATAGTAGCAGCAAGTGTTTGTGCCAATAAAAAGTGGATTTTTCTATCATCCACAATGATAAAACAAACCGTTCGTAATAAACTAGTGGGGGATGAATTTAGTCGTAATAATATTTTTATTTTAGATGGTATTGTGACTCGTCGCTCTTCTGATGAGCGACATCTACAATTAGTGCGTGAAATGATGAATATGCCATGCATTAAAGTTGTAGAGCATCCTGATATGTTTGTTCAGCATTCCGAATATAAAATAGAGGATTTTGATTATATTATTGAATTACGTCATCACACAGATGAAGAAATTACTTATGAAATAATGGAAAAAAATCATATGTCCGAATCCGATTCATTTGGTGGATTTAATTTTTAATTTGATGTTAAAGTAGGTGTTATTAGTGGCAGAATTAGGGACTCGACTGAAAGAGGCGAGACTGTCTAAAGGCTACAGCTTAGACGATTTACAAGAAATAACGAAAATTCAAAAGCGTTATTTAGTAGGAATTGAAGAGGGCAATTATTCCATTATGCCTGGCTCGTTTTATGTACGAGCTTTTATTAAACAATATGCAGATGCTGTTGGTTTAAATGCGGAAGAAATTTTAGAGACTTATAAAAAAGAACTACCGAGTACTCCAAATGATCAAGTAAGTCAATCCATAACGAATAGTCCAAGCAGAAGAAAGGTCACAAAAGGCCCTTCCAATAAAATGATGGAGGCAATGCCAAAAATCATTGTTGGGTTATTTATTGTTGTGATCATCGTGGTAATATGGGTGCTATGGCAATCCAAAAACAGTCCAGGGACAAGCGAGGGCAACACAACATCCCCTGAAATTGAATATGATACAAATGCCAAGCCTATCGATAGTGCCAAAGATAAGAAAGAAAAAGAAGAAAAAGATGCTCTGAAAAATGACCAAAAAGATACAGACTCTAAAGAAGAAACACCAACTGATGAAGATCAAACTGATCAAACTGAAGAGATCAAGCAAACCATTTCCGCAGGTACTGTTGAAGCAGATGGAGAAACAACTTCTTACACGTTAACAGGTACAGATACATTGAAACTTAAAATCGAAGTTTCAGGTCCTACATTTGTTGGTATTCGTAATCAGCAGCAACAAGAATTATTAACGGATACTCGTGTTTATAATGCTGGTGAAGTGGTAGAATTCGACGCGACGACTGAAAATTATGTTCGTATCCGTCTTGGTAATTCTACGCAAGCTAAAATCTATATTAATGACGAGCTTCTCACGTATGCACAGCAAGTTGTAACTCAAAATATCGTCATCAATTTCAATAAAGAACAGTAGTCATCATGTGATGACTACTTTCTTTCATCATGAAAGGTGTTAGAAAAATGAACATACCAAATAAAATTACCATCTCACGAATCTTACTTATTCCATTTTTTGTCATTGTTATGATGTTTGATTTTGGCTGGGGAACATTGACTCTATTTGGGGCAGAGATGCCAATCCATCATTTTATAGGTGCACTTATTTTTATTTTAGCTTCGACAACTGATTGGGTAGATGGTTATTATGCACGTAAGTATAATCTTGTGACTACATTTGGGAAATTTTTAGATCCCTTAGCTGATAAATTACTTGTGTCAGCAGCCTTCATTTTAATGGTAGAGCTTGATATGGCACCAGCCTGGGTGATCATCATTATTATTAGCCGTGAATTCGCTGTTACGGGTTTACGCCTTATTTTAGCAGGTGGCGGAGAGGTCGTTGCCGCCAATCAGCTTGGCAAAATTAAAACTTGGGCACAAATTGTAGCAATCGCTGCGGCTCTTTTACACAACACAATTTTTATACTCATTGGTATTCCTTTTGATATGATTATGCTATATGTAGCATTGTTCTTTACGCTATGGTCTGGGTGGGATTACTTCTACCTTAATCGACGTGTTTTACTTGAGTCTAAATAAGAAAGGTCTTGTGAATCATGAATGCTGAAATTCTTGCGGTTGGCTCAGAGCTATTATTAGGTCAAATTACGAATACGAATGCGAGATTTATCTCGAACCAGTTATCCGAGCTAGGCATTAATGTTTTTTACCATACAGTAGTTGGTGATAATGCAAAACGTTTAGAACAAGCTATTGAAGTGGCAGAATCTCGTGCAGATTTAATTATATTTTCGGGAGGACTAGGACCTACGAAAGATGATTTAACAAAAGAAACAATTGCACGCCATCTCGGTGTTTCTCTAGAATTTGATGAAGTTGCATTAACATATATTGAGCAGTTTTTTGCCAAGCGAGGACGTCCTATGACGGAGAATAACCGGAAACAGGCTTTAATTCTAGCTGGAAGCGAAATATTAGCCAATTATCACGGAATGGCACCTGGTATGATTTTTAAAAATAATAATCGTACGTATATTTTACTCCCAGGGCCACCAAAAGAGCTTGAGCCTATGTTTCAATTTGAGGCGAAACCTAAGCTTGCTGCGATGCTTAATGATGGAGGGATCATTGCCTCTCATGTGATGCGTTTTTATGGGATTGGTGAGGCCGAACTTGAAGTCCAGGTACAGGATATTTTAGATGCCCAAACAAATCCAACTGTCGCTCCACTTGCGTCGGATGGTGAGGTAACATTACGCGTAACAGCTAAAGCAGAAACCGAACAGCAAGCCCAACAACTTATTGCCGCCAAAGTAGCAGAGATACAAGCCCTTGTTGGTGACTATCAATATGGTGTGGATGATGACTCACTTGTTTCAAAGACAGTTGAAATGCTAGTAGACAATAATCTAACTATTTCTGCTGCGGAAAGTTTAACGGCAGGGTTGTTTCAATCAGAGCTTGCGGAAATTCCAGGGGTAGGGAACGCACTCATTGGTGGTGTAGTGACCTATGCGGCAGAAGCAAAAGTAAAGCATCTTGGTATTTCACAAGAATTAATAGATACACACGGCGTTGTGAGCGGTGAATGTGCTGCTGCAATGGCAAGTGCAATTCGAAAACAATTTGGGACAAATATCGGCATTGGGTTAACAGGAGAAGCAGGGCCTACAGCACATGACCATCAGCCAGTAGGAACGGTTTGGATTGGTATTGCCATCAATGATGAGGAGCCACTTACATACTTACTTCATTTATCTGGTATGCGTAATACAAATCGACTCCGTGCAGTGAAATTTACATGCCATTATTTAATGCAGCGTTTGGAAGAACGCGGCTATACAAACGATATTAATATAGAGTGAAAAATAGGAATTTGGGTAGAGGAAAACTATCCAAATTTTTATTTTGTAGAAAAAACGAATAAATGTTCGCTTTTTTCTTGCGTGTTTTCTCAAAAACAAGTATAGTAGAGATAGACAAAAACAGTGAACAGTTTTCGAAGGAGGAAAATGAATGAGTGATCGTAAAGCAGCCTTAGAACAGGCTTTAAAACAAATTGAAAAGAATTTTGGTAAAGGTTCAATCATGAAACTCGGTGAAAAAACCGACTTAGAAATTGCGACATCCTCAAGTGGATCATTAGCACTTGACGCGGCATTAGGCGTAGGTGGCTATCCACGTGGACGTATTATTGAAGTATATGGTCCTGAATCATCAGGTAAAACAACAGTTGCTTTACATGCTATTGCTGAAGTACAAGCAAGAGGTGGACAAGCAGCATTTATCGATGCAGAACATGCATTGGACCCAATCTATGCTCAAAAATTGGGTGTCAACATTGATGAGTTATTATTATCACAGCCAGATACAGGGGAACAAGCACTTGAAATCGCAGAAGCACTAGTTCGTAGTGGTGCAATTGATATCATTGTTATTGACTCCGTTGCTGCTTTAGTGCCAAAAGCTGAAATTGAAGGGGATATGGGTGATTCTCATGTCGGCTTACAAGCCCGCTTAATGTCACAGGCATTACGTAAACTTTCAGGTTCTATTAACAAATCAAAAACGATTGCTATTTTCATTAACCAAATTCGTGAAAAAATCGGGGTAATGTTCGGAAATCCGGAAACAACACCAGGTGGTCGTGCCCTTAAATTCTACAGTTCTGTACGTTTAGAAGTTCGCCGTGCAGAAGCTATTAAGCAAGGTAATGATATTGTTGGTAACCGTACGAAAATTAAAATTGTGAAAAATAAAGTAGCGCCGCCTTTCCGTACAGCTGAAGTTGATATTATGTATGGAGAAGGAATTTCTAAAGAAGGCGAAACAGTTGATTTAGGTGTAGAATTAGACATCGTGCAAAAAAGTGGATCTTGGTATGCATATGGCGATGAGCGTCTAGGTCAAGGACGAGAAAATGCAAAACAATATTTAAAAGAAAACACTGCTGTTTTGGAAGAAATCTCAAACAAAATTCGATCTTCTTATGGTATTGCTGCTAATTCTTATACAATTGCTGCACATGAAGAAGACGAGATGGATGAAGAATTAATGTCACTTCTTGATGAAGAATAATCAAACGATTGCATTGTTCCCAATTTATTACGGGAACAATGCTTTTTTTGTCTATAATCTAAAATTTTTACACATAATAAGATAGAAGCTATATGCCTCAGAAATTATTTCTTATGTACTGGGTTAATGTAAAAGGTGTAAAAGGAGAATTTTTTCCTAGTATAAAAGTAACAGGGAAAAAATTCACTGAATGGATAGGACTTACTTTTTTTCTTCTCAAAGGGCGAACAGGTGCCCGACTATCCTTGACAGAGCTGATGGCTAGCTATACAATTAAATATGTATAATTTCTGAATTATGACTTTAAATAGGCAGTACATTTTATCTTCATTTAGCAAAAGTTTTATAGTTACATGTCCTTTTCGAAGGATGTCAAAACGCCTACTGAATGCAGATAATACCTTTGGCCAATTAAACAAGTTTTGTATGAAGACTAACAAATTATTGCGCAATTTGCCAAGGCGACATAGATGTATGCGCCGACTGAAACTGTAATACCCAAATAGCAAGAGGAGGTGTTCATATGGATGGAATTACTATCATCTCCGCTTTGCTTGGACTCATCGTTGGTGCCGCTGTTAGCTATATCTACATGAAAAAAGTGAATGACTCAAAAATCACTGGTGCTAAACATGTCGCTGAAACAATCGTTGAAGAAGGAAAACGAGAAGCGGAGGCATTAAAGAAAGAAGCACTACTTGAAGCCAAAGATGAAACTCACAAATTTCGTACTGAAGCCGAAAATGACATTCGTGAACGTCGTTTAGAACTTCAAAAACAAGAGAACCGTTTATTGCAAAGAGAAGAGAATCTTGATCGCAAGGATGATGCTCTAAATAAGAGAGAAGCAAGCTTAGAGCGTAAAGAACAAGCTCTAGCTGAAAGACAACAGCATATTGAACAGATGGAGAGCAAAGTGGACGAGCTCGTTGCATCACAAAAAACAGAGCTAGAACGTATTTCTGCTTTAACTAGAGAAGAAGCAAAATCAATTATCTTAAATGAAGTAGAAAAAGAGCTAGCAACTGATATAGCTGTGATGACAAAGGAAGCTGAAACACGTGCAAAAGAAGACTCAGATAAAAAGGCGCGTGAAATCTTATCATTGGCACTACAACGATTTGCAGCAGATCATGTAGCTGAAACAACCGTATCTGTTGTAAACTTGCCAAATGATGAAATGAAAGGTCGAATCATTGGTCGTGAGGGCCGTAATATTCGTACATTGGAAACGTTAACAGGCATTGATTTAATTATTGATGATACTCCAGAAGCGGTTATTTTATCAGGCTTTGATCCAATCCGTCGTGAAACGGCTCGACTTGCACTTGAAAAACTTGTACAGGATGGCCGCATTCACCCAGCACGTATTGAAGAAATGGTGGAAAAATCTCGCCGTGAAGTGGACGAACAAATCCGCGAAACTGGTGAGCAAACTACATTTGAAATTGGCATTCATAACTTACATCCAGATTTAATGAAAATTTTAGGCCGCATGAAATATCGTACAAGCTATGGACAAAACGTCCTAAAACATTCAATTGAAGTCGCGCATTTGGCAGGTTTACTGGCAGCTGAATTAGGTGAAGATGTGGCGTTAGCTCGTCGCGCAGGCCTATTACATGATATTGGTAAAGCCATTGACCATGAAGTAGAAGGTAGCCATGTTGAGATTGGCGTGGAATTAGCAACAAAATACAAAGAACATCCAGTCGTTATTAATAGTATTGCTTCGCATCATGGTGATACAGAAGCAACGTCTGTGATCGCGGTATTAGTCGCGGCAGCTGACGCTTTGTCAGCAGCTCGTCCAGGTGCACGAAGTGAAACACTTGAAAACTATATCCGCAGACTTGAAAAATTAGAGGAAATTTCAGAAAGCTATGATGGCGTAGAGAAATCTTATGCAATTCAAGCTGGACGTGAAATCCGAATAATCGTACAACCTGAAAAAATTGATGATTTAGCTTCTCATCGTCTTGCTCGTGATATTCGCAAACGTATTGAGGAAGAATTAGATTATCCAGGTCATATAAAAGTAACAGTCATTCGCGAAACTCGTGCCGTTGAGTACGCGAAATAATATTGAAAGTTAGAGGTTTCTCTAGATTCATATCTAGAGAGCCTCTTTTTTAATTTAGCCAGAGTCATGTTTGAGGAGCATCCATCATAAAAAAGAAAAAGGCTAGATTTTCTGCAGATGGATTAAAGAGGAAAGTTGTGATCAAAATGATAGATCTTCATGCCCATATATTATTTGATGTGGATGATGGGCCAAAAGACAAAACAGAATCCTTAAACATGTTGGAGCAAGCTGCACGTGAGGGGATAACAGATATTGTCTGTACCTCACATGCTATGCATCCACAATATCATGTCCAATATAGCAAGGTTCAAGCGCTAGTACATGATTTACAACAGCTACTGCTACAAAACCAAATTCCAATCACCCTCCACACAGGACACGAAGTTCGTTTAAATGATGAGCTTTTGGCACATCTTCAGCAGAAGCACCTCCATACATTAGCCCACACTAACTATATTCTATTAGAACTTCCTTCAAATACGATTCCTGCCTATACGAAAGAGATGATTAGACATTTAAAATGTGCTGGATATACACCAATTTTGGCACACCCTGAACGAAATCTTGCCATTAGAGAAAATCCAAAAAGACTCGATGTCCTTATCCAAGAAGGTGCGTTTACACAAATAACGACAGGTAGTTTAACAGGTTTGTTTGGTAAGGAGGTACAGCGTTTATCATTAGCTTTAGTAAGAGCAAATTACATTCATACGATAGGCTCTGACACCCATAATGTAAGTACAAGAAAATTCTGCTACCAAGAGGCACTCCAATATCTAGAGAAAAAGAATGAAATAGAGATGGTTGAGCGGCTCCTCATGAATAATGCAAATGTTTTAGCTAACAAGCCTATCATGCGATTTGAACTAGAGGATCTTGTCGTGAAGAAGCGATGGCTTATATTTTAATCTCCTATGTAGAAATGAGTGTGAGTATAATATGAAACTATTTATCACATTAGTGTTTAGCGCACTTATTTTTATGAGCCTTATGCAGCCCGTCGATGGTATTTACCATAAAGTATCTTTAATTATTAGCTTTTTCATTATTATAATCTCTATACTTCAGCATAAAAAAATTAGTATTCACAATGTACAAGCTAGTGTTTTTTTTAGTATGTATACGTTTTTTTGTGTCATTGCAGCTGGGGTAAACCAAGATATGAATTTATTAAAGAATAGTCTTCAATTATTTTGCATGTTTTTAGCCGTTTCTATTTTCTTTAATGATCTTGTGAAAGAGCATGTTATACAGATTGTTGTGAATAGTGTTTTACTAGCCTACGTCCCATTTATTTGTTTATGTTTCCTACAAGCACGCTATATGTTTGGGGGCTTTGCAGGTGTATTTGAAAATCCCAATACAATGGGGTTTTCTATGATTGGATTAATGGTTGCCGTACTTATAAGGCTATATCAGCTAACCATGAAAATTTTACATGAGCGACAACAGCCAAAATTAATTTTATTATTTGTTTTTTATGCGACCATTTATTTAATATGCTTATATATTATACTACTTTCAAATGCTCGTACTTCATTGTTAACCGCTGCACTAGTGACGATTGTAGTGATTGTTTCCAGTATTAAAAACTTGAATAAAACCTTTGTGCCATTCCTAAAGTTTAGTGCTCTTTTTGCGGCCACCGTTTTAGTTGTATTCATAGCCTTTATGAAAATGGATAGGATGCAAGATGCCATACAAAGTATTGTATTGAAAATGGAAAAAAAATCTACGAACATAACAGATGGTCGTCTTGAAATTTGGCAATATGTTTTTGAGCATGTTCAATTTTGGGGACATGGTGTGGAATCATTATGGTCTATAGGAGTATCTCATGCTCATAATACATTGATTAATATTTTACAGGAGGCAGGTTTACTGGCATTGGTTAGCTATTGCTGCTTTTTGCTAGCCATTGCCAAAGGCTATCGTCACATGAATGACCAGCTTGCCGTTTTGATGGCGTTAATTATAGTTGCGATGCTAGGGGTTTCCACATTTGAAATTCTTTATTTTAACGTGCTCCATATTCTTGCGTTTGTTGTCAGTGGTAGCTTGAGAGATACGGGCAAAAAGACAATATTGACCGAATAAGCGCTAGGCTTGTTTAATATACTTAATTAGCATTGCCGTTATCTGCCTATATTAGGAGGGATCCATTTTGTGAATGAAGAAATGACAATCCAAAGTCTAGTAAAAGTATTGCAAAAGCGCTGGTTCCTCATCCTAATACTGATGATGCTGTCGATCGGCATTGCCGTGTTCATTAGCTATTTTCTTCAAACGCCTATTTATGAGGCAGAAACTCAATTATTGGTCAATCAAAAAAGCTACGAGAATCAGCAACTAATAGGGGCACAGAATGTGGATACGGACCTTCGTTTAATAAATACGTACAATGTCATTATTAAAAGTCCTGTTATTTTAACAAAGGTCATCGATGTCCTGGCACTAGATACATCTCCAGAAACTTTAATGAAGCAAATTGAGGTCTCAAGCGCCAATAATTCCCAAGTAGTTAATATTCGAGTACAGGATGAGAATGAAGCAAGGGCTGTGAAGATAGCCAATACGATTGCAGAGATTTTTAAAGAGGAAATTCCTGTTTTAATGCATGTGGACAATATTAATATTCTCTTTATTGCCCAATCCAGTGAACATCCAGTACCGGTGAAACCAAATAAATTGCTGAACCTCCTAATAGCAGCTATTAGTGGTTTCAGTTTAGCACTCGTACTCGCCTATTTTTTAGAAACGCTTGATAGGACTATTAAAACAGAGCAGGATATCGAGGAAATATTATCATTACCAGTGATTGGAGTAGTCAGTAATATAGAATTACTCCATAGTAAAAAATCAAGAGCTAGGGGGTCCTCCTAATGCTGTTCAAAAGAAAAACAAAACGAATCCCAATGGCTCGCAAGCTGATTACCGTTTCTGATATAATGTCCATTCCCTCAGAGCAATATCGTACCATTCGCGCGAATATTAAATTTTCACAACCCAATCAAGATGTCAAAACTATTCTAGTAACCTCCTCTATAGCTGGTGAAGGAAAATCGACAAATGCCGCGAATATCGGAGTTGTATTTTCACAGGAAGGGAAACGTGTCCTCATTATTGATGCTGATATGCGTAAGCCTACACTTCATCATACATTTTATCTTGATAATATATTTGGCTTATCATCTGTGTTATCACGCCAAGCAACTTTACAAGAGGTGATTCAAGAAACCTTTGTAGAAGGTGTGGATATTATTTCGAGTGGTGCTATTCCTCCTAATCCAACAGAATTATTAGCCTCTGAAACAATGACCTTCTTGCTGCACGAAGTGAAAGAACAATACGATATTGTGATGATTGATGCCCCACCATTGCTTTTTTTATCGGATGCACAAATTTTATCGAATAAATGTGATGGTACTCTTTTAGTTGTTAATACGGGGACTGTAGGAAAAGCAGCTGTCGTAAAGTCAAAATCCATCTTAACCATTTCCAAGGCCAATATATTAGGTGTCATCTTGAATAATTATAAAATGAAGGGCAGTACGTACGAGCAGTATTATGGAAAGGAATAAAATGGAGAATGACAGTGAAAAAGATTTTGCATATTATCCCCACCACTGATTTTGGTGGTATAACGACCATGATCGTAGATACTTGGTTGAATGTTAATAAATCGTTGTATCATTTTGATTTTGTGTCATTTAATAAAGGTACTTACCATGATATTCTCTTACAGCAAGGTTCGAAAATATTTTACGAAACGTATATTACGGAGCAAGGCCCACTTTCATATATGCGGAACATTTACCAGATCATCAAACAATATCAATATGATGCCGTTCATGATCATACAGGCTACCGTGCAGTTTTTACCATGCTAGCAGCTCGTTTGGCTGGTGTATCATGCCGTGTATTACATAGCCATACGAATGTTGCTGAAGAATGGAACAATAAAGCTCTGTTAGCCTTGCTGAAAAGACTGAGTGTTGGAAATGCAACAAGACTGGTAGCGTGTAGTCAAAAAGCGGGTGAGTTTTGCTTTGATAAAAAATCCTATGAGATTGTCGCTAATCCAATCGATATGCAGAAGATAGAGCGTTTATCGTCAGCGGAGAAAAAGAGTTTAGCAGAAGGTCTAGGGATTCAAGATGGAGATTTAGTCATAGGGCATATTGGTCGTTTTGTACCTGTGAAAAATCATCCGTTTTTAATTGAGCTTGCTGCTACATTAAAGCAAAAAGGAATTCCATTCAAATTACTTTTGATAGGGGATGGCCCTTTAGAGCAGGAAGTTCGTCATCTCGTCAAGCAACGAAACGTAGAGGATTGTGTTCGATTTTTAGGCCCACGTGCGGATATTATTAAGCTCCTTCAGCTCATGGATAAGTTTATTTTACCTTCTCATTTTGAGGGCTTTGGCATTGTATTATTAGAAGCTCAAATTTGTGGTACACCAGCCATCGTTTCTTCCACACTGCCAAAAGAGGTCGATCTGAATGTTGGATTACTACAATATTTAGATCTACAGGGAGAGGTCGATCATTGGCTGCAAGCTATTTCGGAAAATAATGAAAAGATAGATCCGCAAATTATTAGAAAGAGTCTTAAAAATAAAGGTCTTGATGCACAAGAAATAGCAACTAGATTATGTGCTCTTTACACTTAGCTAGCAAATTAATTCAAAGGATGAGACTATCCAAAAGAAAATTAAAATTACTCATATCATCACTACGATAGGTCTTGGTGGAGCAGAAGCGATGCTGTATCGTCTCTTACAAAACGTCGATAGGGACTTATATGAGATAGAGGTTATTTGTCTAACAGAGATGGGAACTTATGGTGAGTTTATCGAACAGCAATTAAACATCAACGTAACTATATGTGATATGCGAAGGAGTATGGGTAGTGCCTTTATTCAATGTTATAAACGATGTCGAGAGAGTGATATTATTCAAACTTGGATGTATCATGCTAATTTTCTTGGATACATTCTTTCAAAATTACTGAAAAAGAAATTAATTTGGGGTATCCATCATAGTAATTTAAATAAGTATGACAATAAACGAAGGACAATTTTTATTGCAAAGCTTTGTGCTAAATTGTCTAAACATGTAGATGCTATTATTTCTTGTGGTCCAAAGGTGAAAGAAATCCATGAAGCGATTGGGTACAAAAATAAGCAACACCGAATTATTGTGAATGGTGTAAATACTGATTTTTATAAGCCTAGTAAAAAGCGCGAATATTATATGGAACGATTCAACATCCTGAACCAACCTATTTTATTGCATGTTGGTAGATGGGACCCTTTAAAGGATTATGAAAATTTGCTGGCAAGTTTGAAGCGATTAAGGCAGAAACGACAAGATTTTTATATATTTTTAGTAGGCTATGAAATAGATGGCTCCAATGAGGTATTGCGGCAAATGATTGAGAACGCGCAATTAGAGCCATTCACTTTCCTATTAGGTAGTAGAGACGATATTCCACAATTAATGGCAGCAGCAGATCTATTCATTTTATCCTCCTCAGGGGAGGGGCTACCGAATGTGTTGGTAGAGGCACTTGCCAGTGGCACTTGCTGTGTGACTACAAATGTGGGGGATTGTGAATATTTAGTTGGGGGTTACGGGGAGGTTGTACCACCCAAAGATGCAATAGCTTTATCGCAGGCCATCAATAGGGCATTAAATTACGATTCAAAGCAATATGAACAAAAAGCTAGTCTTGGTCGTGCACATGTTTTAGCAAATTTTGAAATTAAGCATGTTGTGGCGCAATATCAATCTCTATATCCAGCTATTATTGATAGGAAAGACAATCCTTACTAACAGAAAGGTGTGCTCATGAAAGAAATTAAGATGGGAGCCATTCTTTCGTATCTGATAATCGGTTGCACGATGATTTCTTCCCTTCTTTTTACCCCTTTTATGATTTCGCTTCTTGGACAGGAAGAATTTGGATTATATTCCTTAATGATTGTCCTTGTTGGCTATCTTTCTATTTTAGATTTAGGGTTGGGCAATGCGATTGTACGCTATATTGCTAGAAATAGAGCAATAGCAGATAAGGCATTAGAAGCATCATTAAATGGATTTTTTTTGAAATTATTTATGGGTATTGGCTTTCTTACATTATTGATAGGCTTTTTCCTATTTTCACAAGTACATATTATTTTTGGACAAAGCTTATCTGGAGACCAATTAGCCAAAGCCAAAGTAATGGGCTATATCATGACGATTAGTGTAGCGGTGCAATTTCCACTAGGTGTTTTTACTTCCATCTTACAAGCATATGAAAAATTTATTTTTATTAAATTAACAACATTACTACAGGTGATTGTACAGCCTTTGACAATGTTGTTTTTTCTGTTACAGGGAACCGATGCGGTAACATTAATCTATATTATTGCTATTTATAATATTCTCTTTTTAGTGTTGGATGCCGTTTATTGTATCAAAGTCTTATCCATCCGATTTACATTTACTTTAAAAAACATAAAGCTTATAAAGGAAATTTTTATCTATTCTTTTTTCATTTTCATTACAGTCATTGTCGATAAAATCTATTGGCAAACGGATCAAGTACTATTAGGCATATTCAAAGGGACTGAGGATGTGGCAGTTTATGCGGTAGCTATGCAAATAGTGCTCATATTTATGTCACTTGCGTTAGCCATAAGCGGTTTATTTCTACCTCGTATTTCTATGCTTGTCACAAAAGAAGATGGCTTATTAGAAATTAACCAATTATTCATTAAAGTGGGCGCCATTCAGTTTTTAGTAGTTGGCTATATACTAGGCGGTTTTTTTCTGTTTGGAAAAGAATTTTTATTACTGTGGTTAGGCAAGGATTTTATGGCCATCTATGCCATTGTTCTTATTATTATGGTGCCATTCAGTATTGATCTCATACAAAATTTAGGTATTAATGTGTTGAAGGCGAAGAATCTTTTTAAATTTAGAACCATTTTGTTAATGATAGTGGCGGTCGTCAATATCATTGTATCCATACCGGCTATCTATTTTTATGGAAAAATGGGCACAGCAATTATTACAGCATGTTCTTTATTTATTGGAAATGTAGTAATCATGAATATTTATTACTATAAAAAAATTGGTTTAGATATTTTGGGTTTTTGGCGAACAATTAGCAGGCTCGTTTTAGCATTTATAATGGCTATTTGCTGTAGTCAGCTTTTATGGGATTTAACGAAACCTCCCATTACTTGGGTCTCTATCATCCTTTATATTTGTTATTATACTGTTCTGGCTGGTGGGAGCCTTTTCTTTATTGGCATGACAAAAGAGCACAGAAGAAAGTGGATAGAGTTATTACGTAAAGGAGGGGCAAAATTTTGGTCTTAGTAAGTGTGATTGTCCCTGTTTATAATGCCGAGAATTATTTGAACAAATGTCTTACGAGTATTTGTCATCAAAGTTTAAAGGACATTGAAATTATTACGATTAATGATGGTAGCGAAGATCAATCATTGACGGTTTTACAAAATTTCGCACAGGTGGATGCTCGAATAACTGTTTTAGATACTGACAATGGTGGTGTGAGTAAGGCAAGAAATTTAGGGATGGAACAAGCCAAGGGACAATATATTACTTTTGTTGATGCGGATGATTGGCTAGAGCTAACTATGCTGGAAGAACTATTTCTCGCCTGTAGACTGACAGGTAGCAATATTGTTAAATGCGATTTATTTTGGCAGGAGGAAATAGGAAGTAGGCAGCTATATTATCCCTCAAAGACATACTTTACTTATAGCGCAACCGCTTGTTTAAATAAATTATTTACAGAAATAGGCGAAAAGCATTTTGGTTTTGCCAGCTGTAAACTATATAAAAAATCCTTTATAGATTTGCATAAACTAAAATTTGATGAAACGATGAATTTTGCAGAAGACACAGTGTTTCTAACGAGAGCTGTTATAAAGAATCAATCCATCTGCTATGTCCCAAAACAGCTTTATTACTATAATGTAGGCAATCAAAATTCCCTCACAAGTAGAGCTATGAGCAATGTAAGAAATAATTATGATTTGTTGTATAAAAAGCTTTCTGAGGAATTACAGAGTGGAGAGGTTTATGAGAAAGTAAAAAATAGCTTTTTAAATTACCAATTTGAAGGGCTCCTTGTTATTCTTCATCAATGCCCAGCTAAACCACAGGCCATTAAAAATGCCCTTCAATCCTTTTTACAAGCGTATCCAGAAGTATTGAAGGTGAAGCTAATGAACCGTAAACTACAACAATTTATTTTTTTAAAGCTCATAAAAATGAATTGGCTTACTTTATCCTCAACATTAATTTACATGAAGGTGAAAAGAGCAAAGTGATATAATGCCCAGATATTTATTTTATTTTGCTTAATCCTCCACCTAGCGTTACAATTAATGATGTTATTCAAGGTACGTAAAGTCTGTTTTTTAGAGACGTAATGGAAAGAAAGAGTGGTTGAAAAAATGAAAGTTTTATTTATTGGCGATATTGTTGGTTCAATTGGTCGGGATGCAGTAGAGAAATATTTACCTCGCTTAAAAAAGAAATATAATGTTGATGTTGTCATTGCCAACGGTGAAAATGCTGCGGCAGGACGCGGAATTACACATAATATTTATAATGACCTGCTACAAATGGGTGTAGACGTTATTACGATGGGTAATCATACATGGGATAATAAAGATATATTTGATTTTATTGATGATGCTGATTATTTAATACGTCCAGCAAATTTTTCAGAAGAAGCACCAGGTAAAGGCATGGTGCAAATTTCTAAAAATGGTGTGACATTATCTGTCATTAATTTACATGGTCGTGTATTTTTACCACCTCATGAGGACCCATTTGCGATGGCAGAAAAATTGATTGAAGAAGCTCGTCAAACATCACCGCTTGTATTTGTAGATTTCCATGCGGAGGCAACTAGTGAAAAGATCGCTCTTGGCTGGCACTTAGATGGAAAGGCTTCTGCAGTTGTTGGGACGCATACACATGTGCAAACAGCAGATGCACGCATTTATCCTAATGGAACAGCTTATATTACGGATGTAGGTATGACAGGTCCATATGATGAGATTTTAGGGATGACGAAGGAAAGTGTTATTTATAAATTCCAAACAAATATGCCATCTCGTTTTGAAGTACCGAAAAAAGGCCGAGAAGTATTGAGTGGTTTCTTTGTAGAGATTGATAATCAAACAGGGAAGGCTAAAACCTGTGAACGCATTTATATAAATGAAGATTATCCATTCCAAGGATAAAAAAGTCGAAGAATGTTGATTTACAGCGCTTTTACCGAGGAAACAGGATTCTTTGTGAAACTAGTCTATTTCCGTTTTGCGAAGCATAAAATGTGCTACGGACAATAACTTGAGGTCCAAAAAGGGGGACATGAGTTGTTGAGCGTAAACACTATTCGCGAAACGGGGAGGAATAATTGTGGATTCATTAAAAGTATCATCACGCTCTAATCCAAATTCAGTTGCAGGTGCATTAGTCGCGGTAATCAGAGAAAAAGGGCAAGCAGAAATGCAAGCAGTTGGGGCAGGTGCACTTAACCAAGCCGTGAAAGCAGTGGCCATCGCACGCGGATTTGTAGCGCCAAGTGGCACAGATTTAATTTGCGCGCCGGCGTTTGCCGATATTTTAATTGCTGGTGAAGAACGTACAGCCTTGAAGCTGCTAGTGGAAAAACGTAATCGATAAAAAAGTGTAATAAGTAAAATGCCTAGTCACATAATAAAGTGACGGGCATTTTTTCGTTTTCCTGTTTACATATGATAGATGTCACTTGAAATAGGCGCGTTATTTTGCTTGGATTTGAAAATTACAACTTTATGAACAGGATTTTCAGTCAAAGGTCTGATTTTCGCCTAAATCGTTGAGAAACAATAGTGCAGAAGGTTTCTTCGTGTTAAACTTATGAAGGAAAAATAATAGTACACATTGGATTTAAGGAGTTGTTGACATGTTACATCAGCTTTCATGGAAAGTCGGTGGGCAACAGGGTGAAGGGATTGAGAGTACAGGTGAAATCTTCTCAATGGCAATGAATCGTTTAGGGTATTTCCTATACGGTTATCGTCACTTCTCTTCTCGAATTAAAGGTGGCCATACGAATAATAAAATTACAGTTCGTCCAACAGAAGTACGTGCAATTGCGGATGATTTAGATATTTTAGTGGCGTTCGATCAGGAAACAATCGATGTCAATTATAAAGAACTTACAGAAAATGGTATTATTTTAGCGGATGCCAAATTTGATCCTGTTAAACCAGAAGATTCAAAGGCACCATTATTTGTTGTACCGTTTACGGAAATAGCAGCAGAGCTTGGGACGTCTTTGATGAAAAACATGGTAGCAATCGGAGCAACAGCGTCATTGCTAAATCTAGAAGATGCCGTGTTCCAAAATGTTGTCGATGATATTTTTGGGAAAAAGGGCGAAGAGGTCGTTCAAAAAAATATGGAAGCCATTACTCGTGGTCGTCAAATCATGAATGAGCTGTTAGGTGATCGTGTAGGTGCATGGGAAATTTCTCCTGCAGATGGCAAGCGTCGTATGTTTATGATTGGTAACGATGCAGTGGCGCTTGGTGCATTAGCTGCTGGGACACGCTTTATGGCAGCCTACCCAATTACGCCTGCTTCAGAAATTATGGAATACTTAATTAAAAAGTTACCGAAATTTGGTGGGACAGTTATTCAAACAGAGGATGAGATTGCCGCAGCAACAATGGCGATTGGCGCTAACTTTGGTGGTGTTCGTTCCTTTACAGCATCAGCTGGACCTGGTCTTTCACTGATGATGGAAGCAATTGGTCTTTCAGGTATGACAGAGCAGCCATTAGTGGTCGTTGATACACAACGTGGAGGTCCTTCAACTGGGCTACCAACAAAGCAAGAACAATCGGACTTAATGGCAATGCTTTACGGAACACATGGAGAAATCCCTAAAGTAGTTATTGCACCTTCTACAATGGAGGAAGCATTCTTTGATACAATCCAAGCATTTAATATTGCAGAGGAATTGCAATTACCAGTTATCTTAATGACAGATTTACAATTATCGCTAGGGAAACAATCTGTAGAACCATTTGATTACAGTAAGATTGAAATTCGTCGCGGTAAAATTGTGATTGATGATCTTGAAGAAGCCACTGATAAAGCCTACTTCAAACGTTATGAAGATACTGAAGATGGGGTTTCACCTCGAGTATTACCTGGTACATTACATGGTATTCATCACGTTACTGGTGTTGAGCATGATGAAACAGGAAAGCCATCTGAAGCAACAGGTAATCGTCAAGCACAAATGGATAAACGTTTCCGTAAATTAGAAAGTTTGAAATTTGATAACCCTGTATTTGTAAATGCACCACATGAGGAAGCCGAGATTTTATTAGTAGGCTTTAACTCAACAAGAGGAGCTATCGAAGAAGTGCAAGAACGACTAAATGCTCAAGGTATGAAAGTGAATCATGCACATATTCGTTTAGTTCACCCATTCCCATCTGCGGAAATGGCACCTCTTGTAGCACAGGCGAAAAAAGTGATCGTTGTAGAAAATAACTATACAGGTCAATTAGCTAATATTATGAAAATGAACATAGGTGGTCACGATAAAATCGCGACAATCACTAAATATAATGGTACACCATTCTTGCCAGGTGAATTAGAAAATCGTGTAAAGGAGTTGACTCGCTAATGGCAACATTTAAGGATTTTCGTAATGCAGTAAAGCCAAACTGGTGCCCAGGTTGTGGAGACTTCTCTGTACAGGCAGCTATTCAACGTGCTGCTGCCAATGTTGGAATTGAACCAAATGAACTTGCAGTAATTTCTGGAATCGGTTGTTCAGGTCGTATTTCAGGTTATATCAATTCTTATGGATTCCATGGTATTCATGGTCGTGCACTTCCCATTGCACAAGGATTAAAAATGGCCAATCGTGATTTACATGTTATTGCTTCTGGTGGCGACGGCGATGGATTTGCGATCGGTATGGGGCATACGATTCATGCAATCCGTCGAAATATTGATATTACGTATATTGTCATGGATAACCAAATTTACGGCTTAACAAAGGGCCAAACATCTCCACGTTCTGCTGCTGGATTCATCACTAAATCCACACCAGGTGGAGCAATTGAGCCATCGTTAAAACCTTTAGAAGTTGCATTAACAAGTGGTGCTACATTTGTGGCACAAGGCTTCTCAACAGATATTAAAGAATTGACGGCTTTAATTGAAGCAGGGATCAACCATAAAGGCTTCTCATTCATCAATGTCTTTTCACCTTGTGTCACATATAACAAAGTGAACACATACGATTGGTTTAAAGAGAATTTAACAAAATTAGCGGATGTTGAAGGTTATGATCACTCAGATCGTGGTATGGCGATGCGTACAGTGATGGAAAATGAGGGCTTAGTAACAGGAATTATTTATCATGATACAGAAACAGCATCTTATCAAGAGAAAGTACCTGGCTACTCCGAGTTACCATTAACAGATATCGATATTAAAATGAGTGAAAATGATTTCAATGAGCTAGTAAAAGAATTTATGTAAAATGATAGAGTCAAAGCATTTGGACTGGTAATAGTCCAAATGCTTTTTTTGTTGCATGAATGTATTGCATGTAGAGTTAGAAAACAGCAGTAATGATACAAAAATATGTGAATTCATATTCAAGTTGTGAAACTAAAACAAATACAAGGGGCTAGTAGAGGTAAAAATCTCCCCGAAAATGCTACAATAAAAGAAAAAAAGAGGCGATGCACGTGAATAACGTCATTGATTTTATTGCAAAGAAAAAAGAACGTGAAGAAAGGCAGCGTGCGCAGGATTTAGAGCGTTATGTGGCGACACACTGCAATTTCGAACAACCAGAAAATATTGATGCACTCGTTGAGGGCAAACTGATAGAAGTCAAAGACCACTCGTTATTTCTGGGCTTTCTGTCTATTTTAAAGGATGAGCATATAGAGCCGATGACTATATTTCAGGATGTCTTTACTTTAGAACCCGCTCGTTTTGAAATGTCTTACAATATGAGATGGTGGTCTGTTGTTCAACTAGCGTTTACATTTTTAACAATTTTAAAGGAAAATGAGCCGCATACATATGCTGATTTTTTAGGTCTCTCCAAATAATCTAAGTATGTGTACGTCTGGTCAATCACACGTACACATACAACACCCCCTATGTTCTTCAATTAATTTTTAATTCTCTATAGATCATTCTATTCATTCATAGATATTTATAATTTCTCAATAATTTTTACTAAATATTTTAACGACCTCCATACTTGCTTAATGTTTGTTTTATACCATTACAGGTGTAAGCAAATAAAAATAAACAAAAACAAATGGAGGGTCCAACACATGGCAATTCAAAAGTTGTGGAAAAAAGGCTTAATTGGTGCACTAGCTATTTCCATGTTGGCAGCTTGTTCAGACAGTTCATCAGGTGCAAACGAGGTAAATGAAGATGTAACGCTTGAAGAAATTACGACAAAAGCAAAGGAACAGGGAACTGTCAATTCTGTTGGTATGCCTGATACATGGGCGAACTGGGTGGAAACTTGGGAGGAGCTAGGAACTGAATATAGCATTAAACACAAAGATACAGATATGTCGAGTGCTGAAGAGCTAGCGAAGTTTGAAGCGGAGAAAGATGATGCTACAGCAGATATCGGTGATGTAGGGATTGCTTTTGGTCCAATTGCCAAGGACAAGGGTCTAACGTTACCATACAAAACTTCTTACTGGGATGAGATACCTAATTGGGCTAAAGACGATGAAGGCCATTGGATCGTAGGCTATACTGGAACTATTTCATTTTTAACAGATAAAAATAATGTAAAAGATGCCCCTAAATCGTGGGAGGATTTAAAAAATGGCGATTATACAGTCAGCATTGGGGATGCATTAACAGCTAACCAAGCACAGTTTGCTATTTTAGCAGCTGCTATGGCATTTGGTGGGGATGAATCCAATATTCAACCTGGGATTGATTTTTTTGCTGAGTTAGCGAAGCAAGGTAGATTACAGGGTGATCCATCGGTCGCAAACTTAGAAAAAGGAGAAATTGATGTCGCGATCTTATGGGATTTCAATGCCTTAGGCTATCGTCACCAAATTGATGAGGACCGTTTTGAGGTAGTGATACCAAATGAGGGATCTGTTACTTCAGGCTATGCAACGATCATTAACAAGTATGCGAAAAACCCACATGCGGCCATGCTAGCACGTGAATATATTTTATCTGATGCAGGTCAAGAAAATTTAGCAAAAGGCTATGCAAGACCAATTCGAGATAAAGTAGACCTACCACAGGATGTTAAAGATTTATTATTACCAGCTGATATGTATAACAATGCTCAGCCAGTAAACGATCAAAAGCAATGGGAAGAAACAACGAAGCAAATTCCACAATTATTTCAGGAGCAGGTGTTAATCCATGCAAAATAAGAAACTAGTTCTTATTGTCGTTGATGCACTACGCTTTGATACTGCTTGTAGCCATATGGGATTTTTACACCATTTAGTAGAGCGAAAGGTAGCAGCGCGCTATAAAATTTGTTCGGAGGTTCCAGCGTTATCCCGACCATTGTATGAAACTATTTTAACAGGGACACCCCCCATCGTTCATGGTGTCACAAGCAATATGACCGTCCGTTTATCGACTCAAAAAAGTGTCTTTCATGTTGCGAAGGAACACGGATTGACTACTGCAGCCTCAGCCTATTATTGGGTAAGCGAACTTTATAACAGAGCACCATTTAACCATATGGCTGACAGAATTCAATTGGATACATCCTTACCAATTGACAATGGATTGTTCTATTTTGAGGATCATTATCCGGATAGTCATGTATTTGCAGATGCAGCGTGGCTAATGGATGAAAAGCAGCCTGATTTCCTTTATATTCATCCGATGAATGTTGATGATGATGGTCATAAATTCACTGCGGATTCCGCACAATATCGCAATCGTGTTTTAGCGATGGATGCCTTATTATCATTATTCATCCCAAAATGTATGGCGCAAGGGTATGAGGTTATTGTTACAGCGGATCATGGCATGACGAGTGATGGCAATCATGGAGGAACAACGGATGAGGATCGTTATGTTCCACTGTTTGTGATAGCCGATTCTATCAAGGCAGGGATAAATGAGGGTGTCGTTTCACAATTACAAATTGCACCACTATGCTGTCATTTATTGAATATGGAGCCTACTGATGAGATGGTGCCACTTTTGATTGAAGGTGTGTATGCAGCAAAAGAGGTTTAACTAATAATAGTCGCTCCTATTAGACTGACTGGAGCGACTATTATCCCCTTGAGCAGCAGTAATTATAGAAAGAAGTGATTGTGTTGATATCGAAGCGGCAATCCATTGCCTGGCTTTCTCCTTTTCTAGTATTACTATTATTATTTTTCCTTGTCCCTTTATTGTATATGCTCATAACTAGCTTTCAAAATAGTGATGGCTTTACGCTGGCACAATACAAGGGGGTTTTTACAAACGGCTATATTCTACAGGGGTTTAAAAATAGTATTACCTTATCCGTCATTTCAGCTATTATCGCGTTAATGGTTACATTGTTCGCGGTCTATGCCATGATGAAGTTTTCTGAGCCAGTAAGGGAGAAAATTTTAATACTAACAAATTTAACATCTAATTTTTCGGGTATTCCGTTAGCGTTTGCTTTTATCGTGTTACTTGGCAACAGTGGTTTATTTACACTGTTATTTGAAAAATGGGATATTGATGCACTGTCATCATTTTCACTTTATAGTTGGGGTGGTCTTTTATTAATTTATATTTACTTTCAGCTTCCGCTATCGCTTATGCTATTATATCCGATTTATGATGGAATCCAGCAGCAGTGGAAGGAGGCAGCTGCACTTTTAGGGGCATCCAGTTGGCAGTTTTGGATGAAAATTGGTTTACCAGTTATGCTACCAGGGATTGTCGGAACTTTTAGTGTGTTATTTGCTAATGCTATGGGGGCGTATGCCTCTGCCTATGCGCTGACGAGCAGTAATTATAACTTAGTGGCGATTCGTATTGGCTCATTAATTAAGGGTGATATCTTTGCCCAACCAGAGCTAGCAAGTGCGATAGCGGTCATTTTAGCCGTATCCATGGTAACGGCTATGTTAATTAGTGAGTGGAGCATCTCAAAAACAAGGAGGAAACTTAAATGAAGAAGAGGGGCTTGGCCGATTTATTTTTCCTCCTATTAGTTGGGTATCTTATATTGCCCGTTCTAGCAACGATGCTCTATGCTTTTGCATCAAAATGGAATAAAACGATATTACCTGAAGGATTTACATTAAAATGGTTTACCGCATTGTTTCAGGATAGTGATTTTATTCAAGCATTTGGACGTTCAGTATTATTAGCAGGAGGTGCTGTTAGTATTGCGCTCCTTGTTATTGTGCCAGCCATCTTCGTTATTGTCTTGTACTTTCCTACGTATGAAAAGTGGATACAGATGGCCGTTGTCATGGTTTATTCTTTTCCAGGAATCATTTTAGCGGTAGGACTTATCCGCGTTTATAGTAAAATAGGGATACCGATGATTTTCGTTGTTTTAGGGGCCTATGTTGTTGGCATTCTACCTTATATCTATCAGGGCACACGAAATAGTTTGCGAAATATAGATGCAAGGCAACTTCTTGATGCAGCTCAATTGCTTGGCGCCTCTAAAAGGCAAGCATTCACAAAAATTTTACTGCCTACAGTTTATCCCGGCTTATTTGCAGGTGCGCTGTTATCTTTCTCTGTTTTATTTGGCGAATTTGTCTTAATTAATCTTGTTGTGGGCTCTCGCTTTGAAACCGTTCAAATTTATTTAATGAAAAAACTGAGTACAAGTGGACATATTGCTAGTGCAGTAGTTTTCATTTATATCGTGCTGATGGGTTTATTAACATTTGTCATTGCAATAGTAACGAAACGATCGAAAGGTGCTACAAATCTATGAGTTATCTTGTTATTGAAGGGCTTCATAAAAACTATGGGTCATCAACTGTTTTATCGAATATTAATATGAAAATTGACAAAGGTGAATTTATTACTTTATTAGGACCGAGTGGCTGTGGAAAAAGTACGATTCTTCGTATTGTTGCAGGCTTAACGGATGCAACGGCAGGCAAAATTTCCATTGAAGGCAAAGATATGAATGGTGTACAGCCGAAGGATCGTCAAGTGGGGATGGTTTTTCAATCCTATGCACTTTTCCCGAATATGACCGTGCAAGAAAATGTCGCCTTTGGTTTGCGTATGCAAAAAGAGAATTCAGTTGAGCTAGAACAGCGCGTTCAAGACATGTTGGAGCTTGTTCATTTAAGCGAAAAAGCGCACGCTTATCCGAAAGAACTATCGGGAGGTCAACAACAACGTGTTGCACTAGCGCGAGCGTTAATTGTCCGACCTAAAGTATTGTTATTAGACGAGCCACTTAGTGCGCTAGATGCTCAAATACGTAAGAAGCTTCAGGCAGATTTACGGGCCATTCAACGGAAGCTCAATATGACGATGATTTTAGTAACGCATGATCAGGAAGAGGCCATGGCTGTTTCAGATAGAATATTTGTAATGAATAATGGCAGTATTGCGCAAAGTGGGACACCAACTGAGATTTATACAAGACCTGATAATGAATTTATTGCTAATTTTATTGGGCATTATAATGTTTTTTCTCGACAGGTTTTACAGCAAATGCTCGGAGAACCTTTACCAGAGCCACACCGTAAATTTGCGATTCGTCCTGAAGCTTTGCATTTCGATAAAAGAAATGGTGATCTGTGTTTAACAGGAATAGCGAAACAATCGTTAATGAGTGGCAATATCATTCGAACAATGTTTGAGGGGGAGGTCTTATTTACAATCGAGCAGCTGCATCAACAGGGCTATTCAATTGAAATGGGAGCAACCTATAAGTGTTATGTCGCAAAAGAAGATGTGATTGCATTATCATGACTTACGCAAAACTAGAAAGATTCGAATTCATATTAAAACAATTAGAGTGGGAAGGGAAAATTATTGTTGCGAATATTGCTGATGCGCTTCAAGTAGCTCCTGAAACAATACGAAGAGACTTTGATGAATTAGAGCAACAGCGTTTGTTAACAAGAGTGCATGGTGGGGCTATTAAATATACGAACGTACGCAATGAGCCTGCCTTTTTGCGTAAGCTACAAATGCAGAAAGAGGCTAAGCGTCAAATTGCTCGTATGGCCGCAAAACGGATTAGCGATGGAGATACGATAGCAATTGATACGGGGACGACAACGGTTCATATTGCAGATTTTCTACTAGCTGTTGACGATATAACAGTTGTTACAAACTCGATTGCAGCAGCTGTCCAGTTTAATTTAGCTATAGAGGAAAGACGCATGACTGGGAAGGTTATTTTACTAGGTGGTACCGCGAATCCGCGACAATCCTCTGTCGCAGGAGCTATGACTTTGGAAATGTTAGATAATATGAATTTTGATAAAGCATTTATTTCATGTGGTGGCATTAGTGATGGTGTTGTTTACGATTATGATTTAGATGAATCTCTCATTTCAAAAAAAATGCAAAAGCATAGTAAGGTCAATTATTTATTAGCGGATGCATCGAAAATTAATGGAAAATCATTTTTTCAAATTTGTCATCTTGAAGAATGTACGGAAATTTTTTGTGAAAATACCTGTCCATTAGAATGGCAGGCTTATGAAGAAAAATGGACGGTATGTAATGGAGGGAAAAGTTGATGACAATTGATTATCATGTACATTTAGAAGAGGGGCCTTATTCATCGCGCTGGCTAGAGCGTACATCACAGGCGCTTGAGTTCTTTCAACATGTGGATGCTACTGCACAGGGTTCAAAGGAGCAGATGACCTTTCAACTACAGAGGTTAACAAAGAGGGTTCAAAATGGCTGCTATAGTGAGGAATGGTTGGATTTATATCTTCAGCAAGCAAAGCAGCTTGGTTTACGAGAGGTTGGCATTGTTGATCACTTATATCGTTTTAAGGAGACGCGTGCTTACTTCGAGCGCTTTATGAAATTGGACGATAGTAAGATTGGTCAATTACAGCGATATTGGCTAGATCGTGTCATGACAGAAAATATCGATACTTTTGTCTCTACTATTCAACAGGCGAAGGAAAAATGGCACCGAGAAGGCATTGCCTTGAAGCTAGGTATAGAGGCAGATTATTTTATAGGTGGGGAAATGGAGCTAACTTCATTATTAGCCGAACATCCGTGGGATTATGTAATCGGTTCAGTCCATTTTGTAGATGGCTGGGGCTTTGATAATCCCCAAACAGAATATCTATTTAAGCAAATGAGTCCGCAAGCATTACAAGAAAACTATGAGCGATTTTTTATGACTGTTGAAAACATGATTCAGTCCAAACTATTTGATTTTGTGGCCCATCTTGACAACTTTAAAGTATTTAATTATCAGGTAGAGGATCAGGCATTTCTAAAAGTTTGGTATGAACGTATCGCACAAGCTTTAACGTCAACTGAAACTGCCACGGAGATCAATGCCGGGTTGTATTATCGTTATCCTGTAAAAGAAATGTGCCCTGGCCCTCGCTTTTTACAAACCTTACTTGACTATGGGGTTATTTTTACAGTTTCCTCAGATGCCCATTTCCCTGATGATTTAGGAAAGCATACATTTGCCAATACAGACTTGCTAAAGAGCCATGGGGTTCAATCCATCGTCTCTTTTGAACAACGCATTAAAAAATTTATAGAAATATAGATACGGGAGAAGGCACTAAAGTTTTTATATTAGTGTCTTTTATTTGTGCTACATATGTCCAATCTAGTTCGCATACAAATGAATAAATTCATTTTTACTAGAGAGGTGATCCAATTGTCATACCTACATGTACAACCATTTTTGCCTATTGTTATACAATCAGGACAGCATGCCTACGGGGTAGCTCGTTCATTTTATGAGGCCTATACTATTAAGAGCCTTGTCATCGAGCCAGCTAGAAAGCGGGGGAATTTCCAATCATTTTTCTCCAGTGGTACGCGGGGAATCGCTACGCAAAATAGTGGTATCCTTGACTTTCGATATGTAGAGAATTTAGATGACCCTAACCATTTTGTACAAGCGCTGTTGACGCTGGCAAAGCAGTTTCAGCATCAACGATTGATATTATTAGTTTGCGACTGCTTCTACGCAGAGCTGATCATTAAAAATAAAGAGCAGCTAAAAAAATATTTTATTTTACCCTATATCGACCAAGTTTTGCTCAAGAAGGTTCAAACAAAGGAAAAATTTTATCAACTTTGTGACTTGTATAAGTTAAAATACCCCCAAACAGTGACTGTAACAAAGGAACAACAGACAAACTGCTTCATACCATTCCAATACCCAATCATTATTAAACCTTCCAATTCTGTGGCGTACTCTAGCTGCTCCTTTCCTGAGAAGAAAAAAATTTATCTAGTCCATAATGACAGTGAGATGCAACAGATTGTTCGCAGTATTTATAGCTCAAGCTATCAGGACACTTTAATTTTACAAGAGTTTATCCCCGGTGATGATTCGTTCATTCGCGTATTAGACGTCTATGTAGGGAGAGATAAAAAAGTGAAATTGATGTGTTTAAGCAATAAGCTTTTTGAGGACCCCTCCCCGCAAAACAAAGGTATCTCTTTAGCTGTCATGATCGATTATGATGAGCAATTGATGGATACAATCCGGCATCTGTTAGAGGACATCGGTTATACGGGTTTTGCCAATTTTGATATGAAATATGATCCGCGTGATGGGGAGTATAAGTTATTTGAGCTCAATTTACGAGCCGGTTCTTCCAGCTATTATGTAACAGCGAGCGGCCATAACTTCATGCAATATGTAGTGGATGATTATCTATTCCACATCCCGCTTGAACGAACATATGTCCAAACTAAGCATTTGTGGTCACTACTGCCTCCAAAAACTTTATATAAATGTATGGGAAATGAAAAATTAAAAATTGAAGCCAAACGATTAGTGAAACAAGGCCGATATACAAATGCTTTATTTTATAAAGAGGATATGAGTATGAAGCGTTGGGTCAAGCTGAAATTATACAATGGATACTTATATATAAAGCATAGGAAGTATTTTATTGATCGTAACGTTTAGCTCTCTTATTAGATAAGATAAAACTTGAAATTGGACGGATTTATCCTTTCAGCTACTTGTAATTAAGTCGAAACCACGACATTTGAAGCGCAAGCCTTGTAGGAAGTATCAACTATTCAGTATAATAGTAAGATGGAAATTCAAGTGCATGGATTTCGTTTGAAAGGAGTTACCTGATTGCGATGAATGAGGAACAACGCTTAGCTAATCAACAGGTCAATCAACCAAAAAAAGAAGACAAGCCTGAAAAGGATTACAGTAAATATTTTGAGAAGGTCTTTACGGCACCTTCCTTAAAAGATGCTAAAAAACGTGGTAAAGAAGATGTGAAATACCATAAGGATTTTAGCATTGATGATCAATTTGCAGGAATGGGTAAAGATCGTACTTTCTACATTCGTACTTATGGCTGCCAAATGAATGAGCATGACACAGAAGTAATGGCTGGTATTTTTATGCAGTTGGGTTACACACCAACTGAAATAATTGAAGAGGCTGACGTCGTCTTGCTGAATACATGTGCCATTCGAGAAAATGCAGAAAACAAAGTATTTGGAGAACTTGGTTTCCTGTTGAAATATAAACGAAAAAACCCAGAGATGCTAATCGGGGTTTGTGGCTGTATGTCGCAAGAGGAATCGGTTGTAAATAAAATTTTAAGAAGCTATCCACATGTCGATATGGTTTTTGGAACGCATAATATTCACCGCCTTCCAAACATTCTTAAAGAAGCGTATATGTCGAAAGAAATGGTCGTAGAAGTTTGGTCTAAAGAAGGCGATGTGATTGAAAATCTGCCGAAGAAACGTCTTGGTTCCATTAAAGCATGGGTTAATATTATGTATGGTTGCGATAAATTCTGTACGTATTGTATCGTACCGTATACACGTGGAAAAGAGCGTAGTCGTCGTCCAGAGGAGATCATTGCTGAGGTCCGAGAGCTAGCGGCAGCGGGCTATCAGGAGATTATGTTGCTTGGTCAAAATGTCAACGCTTACGGAAAAGACTTTGAGGATATCGAATATCGTCTTGGGGATTTAATGGATGCTTTAAGAAAAATTGATATTCCACGAATTCGTTTTACAACGAGTCACCCTCGAGATTTCGATGATCAACTAATCGAAGTACTTGCAAAACGTGGTAATTTAGTAGAACATATTCATTTGCCAGTACAATCTGGCTCTAATGACATTTTAAAAATTATGGCTCGTAAATATACACGTGAGCATTTCCTGACATTAGTAGAAAAAATTAAAGCTGCAATTCCTGAAGTAACATTAACGACAGATATTATCGTTGGCTACCCAAACGAAACGGAGGAACAATTTGAGGAAACGCTTTCCCTATACCGTGAAGTTGGCTTTGAGGCAGCATTTACGTATATCTATTCTCCTCGTGAAGGGACTCCGGCTGCAAAAATGGTCGATAATGTACCTGAAGAGGTGAAAAAGGAACGACTTCAACGTTTAAATGAAGTGGTGGGTGAGTATTCACGCAAAGCCTTAGAGCGTTTAAATGGTGAGGTTGTCGAAGTATTAGTTGAAGGAACAAGTAAACGACGAGATGATGTGCTAGCAGGCTATACGCGAAAAAATCGTCTGGTTAACTTTAAAGCACCAGCAGAAGTAATTGGTCAATTAGTAAAAGTTAAAATTATAGAGACTACATCTTATTCACTTACTGGTGAGTTTTTGGAAGTCGTAAAAAATGAAAAGGTGGAAGCGTAAATGACACAAATCTTATTCACAAAAGAAGATTTAATTAAAAAATCACATGAAATTGCACATATGATTGCAAATACACCAGAGGTTGAATTTTTCAAAAAGGCAGAAGCTCAAATCAACGAAAATCAACAAGTACGTGAACGAATCGCAAGTTTAAAAAGTTTACAAAAACAAGCGGTTAATTTCCAACACTTAGGAAAAGAAAAAGCGCTAAAAATGATAGAAGATAAAATTGCTAAAATCGAAGAAGAAATTAATGACATCCCAGTTGTTCAACAATTTAAAGAATCGCAAGGCGATGTAAATGATTTATTGCAATTAGTATCAAATACGATCGCTAATAATGTAACAAATGAAATTATCCGCTCAACAGGTGGCGATGTGCTACGTGGTGAAACGGGTTCATATGTAGACAATTCTCAACCAGGTAGCTGTTCTTAACAGATTATAGAAGTAAAGCTCGAATGACAACATTCGAGCTTTTTTATGTTTATTTCTATGGGGGAATGCTCTCGCTATAGCAGTCATCTTTTGAAAAGAGTTGTGGAGGAATCATTTAATTCTCTAAAATATATGTTCACCCAATGGGCGCTACCTGCATATGATGGAGTGAAAAGAGTCGAAGGAGGAATTGCGCTGAAACGTTTACGACAAATCGTGACGAAAGCAGTAGTTGCCAAAGGGAAGAAGAGAACGGAAGAGCGTGTAACATTATCACCAACAAATAAACCGACAAGTATTTTAGGATGCTGGGTAATTAACCATACTTGCTCTGCTAAAAGAGTCGGGAAATTTGTAGAAGTAACAGGGAAATTTGATGTCAATGTATGGTATGCCTATAGTAATCATTCAAAGACAGCTGTGTTTTCGGAAACAATTCACTATAAAGACAAAGTGAAGCTTCACTATCGAGAAGGGGAAATTAGCGTTGGTGATGATGTTCGTGTACGGGTAATACAAGAACCGAATTGTATTGAAGCAGTAATTTCTTCATGTGGGACGAAATTTGAAATTGTAGTAGAACGTGAAGTGGTTGTGGAAGTAATGGGTGAAACAACAATTTGTATTAGTGTACATCCGCTAGATTATGAAGAAGACTGGAGCCTTAATGATGAGAGTTCATCATCATCGTCCTCATCTAGCTCAAGCTCAAGCTCATCGTCAAGCTCTGATGGAGAAGGTAGGTATGTATTAGAGTCATCATCGTTTCCTGATGAACGACCAAGATAATTTTAGAAACCATTATTTTTCGATACATGCGAAACGCTAGCATCTTAAAAAAGGTGAATGAAGCGTTTCGCATGTATCTTTTGTTATAATAAAACTATCTATAGGTAAGAGCGAGGTAAATATTTATATGACAACATATACACCAATGATGCAACAGTATCTACAGGTTAAAGAAGATTACAAGGATGCCTTTTTATTTTTTAGATTAGGTGACTTTTATGAAATGTTTTTTGAGGATGCCATTAATGCCTCACAAATTCTAGAAATTACGTTAACGAGCCGGGATGCTGGCGCAAAAGAACGAATTCCAATGTGTGGTGTGCCGCATCATTCGGCTAAAAATTATATTGAAACACTTGTGCAAAAAGGCTATAAAGTGGCTATTTGTGAACAAACAGAAGATCCAAAGCAAGCAAAAGGCGTGGTCAAACGTGAAGTCGTTCAACTCATCACACCCGGTACAATTATGGAAGGTAAGACACTTGAAGGGAAATCCAATCATTTTATTGGAGCAGCCGAACAACTGGATGACACAACATTTGGCTATGCATATCTAGATTTATCAACAGGTGAAGCCGTGGCTTCGTCCATTGAAGGCGATGGCAAAGCATTATTAATGCAAATGCAGGCCTATGGTATTCGGGAACTTATTGTAACGGATGGTTTACAGTTATTGTTAGCAGAACATGCTGCAAATGCCGCCATTGTACTGTCAGTGGAAACCGATGAAATGACGGTGGATAAAGCAGCTAGCTATGTAGAAGCTGTTCCATCAGCCCTACAAATTTCATGCCTTCGATTATTGGCCTATATAGATAAAACACAAATGCGTTCGTTATCACATATTCAAGCATTTACGTTTAATGAAATGAAACATTATTTACGCATTGATTCTAGCTCAAAGCGAAATTTAGAGCTCATTCAATCCATTCGCGGTGGAGATCAAAAAGGGACACTGTTATGGTTGCTCGATGATACCGTCACAGCAATGGGTGGCCGTAAATTAAAACAATGGCTCCATCAGCCTCTTGCCACACGCTCAGCTATTGAGTCTAGACTAGCGATTGTGACTGATTTATTAGAAGAATATTTTGTTCGAACAGAGTTACAAACTGCCTTAAAACAGGTATATGATTTAGAGCGGCTAGCTGGTCGCGTTGCTTTTGGCAATGTAGGTGGCCGTGATTTAGCGCAATTACGTGATTCGTTGCGCCAAGTGCCAGCTATTCAGCAGCAGTTATTAGGTGCGGGTAAGGAGACACTTCAACAATTAGGAGCAGCTCTCGATACATGTACAGCTGTTGAGGAGCTTTTAGCAAATGCTATAACGGATAATCCGCCAATTACCATTAAAGAAGGGGATGTGATTCGAGACGGCTATCATGAACGATTAGACGAGCTTCGATATGCCGCTCGCAATGGTAAGGATTGGATTGCTCAGCTCGAGCAAGAAGAGCGTTTGAAAACAGGCATTAAAAACTTAAAAATTGGCTATAATCGCATCTTTGGTTATTATATTGAAATTACAAAATCGAATATCCATTTAGCGGATTTAACTCGTTATGAGCGCAAACAGACGCTAGCTAATGCAGAGCGCTATATTACACAGGAATTAAAAGAAAAAGAAGCATTGGTTTTAAATGCTGAAGAAGAAAGCCTTACACTAGAGTACAACCTATTTGTAGAAATTCGAGATGCATTAAAGGAATTTATTCCACGTGTACAAGCACTGGCAGCAAGTATAAGTGAGTTAGATGTTTTGCTAAGCTTTGCGAGCATCTCAGAAAAATATCGTTTTACAAAACCACAATTCCATAATGGACGAGCGCTTGAAATCATTGAAGGTCGCCATCCTGTTGTAGAAAAAATGTTGAATAAGCAAATGTATGTACCAAACGATTGTGTGCTAGAAGAACAGAATAATATGATGCTTATTACTGGGCCGAATATGTCTGGTAAAAGTACCTATATGCGTCAGGTAGCATTAATTGTTGTCATGGCACAAATGGGCTGCTATGTACCTGCTGAAAAGGCGAAGCTACCTATTACTGACCAAATTTTCACTCGCATCGGTGCAGCTGATGATTTAGCAGCAGGGCAATCTACATTTATGGTAGAAATGCTTGAATCTCAACACGCCATTATGCATGCTACAAAAAACAGTTTAATGTTATTTGATGAAATAGGTCGTGGTACCTCTACTTATGATGGGATGAGTTTAGCTCAATCCATGATGGAATATATTCATGACAAAATCGGTGCTAATACGTTGTTTTCTACGCATTATCATGAATTAACAGCTCTTGAAAAGGATTTACCACGCTTACAAAATGTACATGTCGCAGCGACCGAAAAAAATGGCATGGTTGTGTTCCTGCATAAGGTGAAAAAAGGTGCTGCTGATAAATCATATGGTATTCATGTGGCACAATTAGCGCAATTACCAGAAGAAATTTTGGCAAGAGCACGTGTGCTATTGGAAAACTTTGAGGCTGGGAACGAAGTAGTGGCTGAAACACAGAAAATAGTAGAACCGCCACTGCAAATGTCCTTATTTACTGAAGAAGAGCCAATTGCACCAGCTGGGGCAGAAGCTGGGGCAGAGGTGTTAAAAAAATTAGAGAAAGTTAATATTTTAGGAACTTCACCGATGCAGGCAATGAATATTTTATATGAGTTACAGCAAGAGTTATTAAACATGAAAAAATAAAGGAGTGATTCGTTAGTGGGAAACATACAAATTATGGACGAATGGCTCTCCAATAAAATTGCAGCAGGAGAAGTAGTTGAAAGACCAGCTTCAGTTGTCAAAGAGCTTGTAGAAAATGCGATTGATGCGGGAAGTACGTCCATTGATGTTTTTTTACTAGAAGCGGGTCTCACTTCCATTCAAGTAATTGATAATGGTAGCGGTATGGATGAAGAGGATGCCATCATGTCATTCTCTCGCCATGCAACAAGTAAAATCCATCAAGAACATGATTTATTTCGTATTCGGACATTGGGCTTCCGTGGTGAGGCATTAGCATCTATAGCTTCTGTTTCAAAAATGACTTTAATTACATCGAACGGTGAATCCGGTACACATTTAGAGCTGGAGGGTGGTCATATGTTGACGCATAAGCCCGGCCCTTTACGTAAAGGGACAGATCTGACGGTATCACAATTATTCTTTAACACACCTGCTCGCTTAAAATATATGAAAACTATTCAAACTGAACTTGGGCACACTATAGACTTAATGAATCGTCTTGCGCTTAGTAACCCTCAAATTGCTTTTCGATTATTGCATAATGGTCAAATATTACTCCAAACAAATGGACGAGGAGATGTGCAACAAGTGCTTGCTGCCATTTATGGGGTACATAATGCTAAGAAAATGGTGTCATTCCAAGGGGAGTCACACGATTATCGCATTTCTGGCTATGTGACCCTACCAGAGGTGACGCGGGCTTCAAAAAATTATATGTCTCTATTCGTCAATGGTCGCTGGGTTAAGCATTATTTAGTACAGAAAGCTATTGTTGATGCCTACCATACGTATTTACCGATTGAACGTTTTCCTATTGTGGTTCTTTATATAGAGGGAGATCCATTTTTGACAGATGTTAATGTGCATCCTGCGAAACATCAAATTCGTTTAAGTAAGGAGCCAGAGCTTTTAAAATTAATCGAAGACACTATCCGTGAAAGAATACGTAGCGTTATTCGCGTACCACAAATGGAGAAAAAAGAAAAAATCGTCAAGCCGGCTACAGAGCAATTAAATATTTGGAAGCCTGCACCTCAGATAGATGTGGAGAAGATGAATGCAATTGTAGAGAAGTTATATGATGTGCAAACCGTTCAAGAAAACAATCGAGAAACTACAGTAGAGCCAGAGCCTGTTTCTACTATTGTGGAGGATTACGCGCAGCCTATTCAGCCATTACAGGCTGAAGAAATAGAAGAAGTAACTGTTGTGGAGCAACATGAGGAATTAGTAAATGAGATGGCTAAGGAACCGTTCCCTGAGCTAGAAGTAGTCGGGCAAATCCATGGCACATACATTGTCGCCCAAATGGAGGATGGTTTTTATTTAATTGATCAACATGCTGCACAAGAGCGCATTAAATATGAATTTTTCCGGGAAAAGGTCGGACAAGTTAATCCACATGAGCGTCAGGCATTACTGCTTCCACTAACATTCCATTATGCGGCCGATGAGGCACTTTTATTACGAGAACACAAACATGAATTAGAAGCAATAGGCGTATTCTTAGAGGAATTTGGACAATCTTCCTTTGTTGTACGCGAGCATCCTAGCTGGTTCCCTAAAGGTGAGGAACAGGAAATTATTGAAGATTTAATTGAACAGGTGCTGACGACTAAAAAGGCAGATGTAAAGAAATTACGTGAAGCCGCTGCGATTATGATGAGCTGTAAAAAATCTATTAAGGCCAACTATTATTTAACGAAAGAACAAATGGAAATATTGCTGAGAGATTTACGCAAAGCTGATAATCCATTTACATGTCCACATGGACGTCCAGTGCTCATTCATTTTACATCGTATGAAGTGGAGAAAATGTTCAAACGGGTCATGTAGTGAAAAGGGGGAAAATAATGGGCGAATTTATTTTAGCAATTGATCAAGGCACAACAAGCTCAAGAGCTATCTTATTCAATAAAAAAGGTGAAATTGTTCATGTAGCACAAAAGGAGTTTCAGCAAATTTTTCCGAAGGCTGGCTGGGTAGAACATAATGCCAATGAAATTTGGGGTTCGGTCCTTTCAGTAATTGCAACTGTCTTAACAGAAAGTGGGCATGATGCTAGTGAGGTCCATGCTATTGGAATAACGAATCAGCGAGAAACAACCGTAGTGTGGGATAAACATACAGGAAAGCCTATTTACAACGCCATTGTCTGGCAGTCGCGTCAAACGCAGGAAATCGTGAATGACCTGAAAGAACAAGGGCATGAGGAGCTTTTTCAGCAAAAAACGGGATTACGACTAGATGCTTATTTTTCAGCCACAAAAATTAAATGGATGTTAGATCATGTAGAGGGCGCCCGTGAAATGGCTGACAATGGAGATTTATTATTTGGCACGATTGATTCTTGGATTGTTTGGCGATTATCAAAGGGAAAGGCCCATGTTACCGATTATTCAAATGCGGCTCGAACGTTACTATACAATATTCATGAATTACAATGGGATACGGAACTTTGTCAGCTATTAGATATTCCGATGTCGATGCTTCCTGAAGTGAAAAATTCATCAGAAATTTACACTGAAACGGCAGCAAGTATTTTCTTTGGCGAAAAAATTCCGATTGCCGGTATTGCGGGTGATCAGCAGGCAGCACTTTTTGGTCAAACTTGTTTTACAAAAGGAATGGCTAAAAACACTTATGGTACTGGCTGCTTTATGTTATTGAATACAGGGCAACAGGCAGTAAAGTCGGAAAATGGGTTATTGACGACAATTGCTTGGGGAATAGATGGTAAGGTGACCTATGCATTAGAGGGAAGTGTTTTCGTAGCAGGCTCAGCGATCCAATGGCTACGAGACGGACTACGTATGATTCGGACTGCTGAGGATTCAGAAACCTATGCTAAAAAAGTAGCCAATACGGATGGTGTCTATGTTGTACCTGCCTTCGTTGGACTAGGTACACCTTATTGGGATACAGATGCTCGTGGTGCCATTTTTGGTTTAACGCGTGGCACGTCTAAAGAACATTTCATCCGTGCGACACTTGAATCATTAGCCTATCAAACGAAGGATGTACTCGATGCGATGGAGGAAGCAGCCGGTGCACCTATTGAAGTACTCCGTGTAGATGGTGGTGCTGTAAAAAATGAGTTATTAATGCAATTCCAAAGTGATGTTTTACAGTTGCATGTAGAACTGGCAAAACTCAATGAATCAACAGCACTAGGTGCAGCTTATTTAGCAGGACTTGCTACAAATTTTTGGCCAAATCAAGAGGTTTTATCAGCACTGTGGGTAAATGGTCAAACCTACCAGCCAAAAATGGAAAAAGACCAAGCGACAGCTCTTTATGCTGGCTGGCAAAGAGCTGTAGAGGCAACACGAATTTTTAAATCTTAGCTATTGGGGGAAAAAGGTATGTTTTCATATGAGCATCGTCCAAAAATTTTATATTATTTAGAGCACTATAGTTTTGACGTTTTAGTCATTGGTGGAGGCATTACGGGTGCAGGTATTGCCCTGGATGCTGCCTCAAGGGGATTGTCCGTCGCATGTATCGACATGCAGGATTTCTCTGCTGGAACATCGAGTCGATCGACTAAACTCATCCATGGTGGACTACGATATTTAAAGCAATTTGATGTAGGAGTTGTAGCAGAGGTGGGACGTGAACGTGAAATCGTCTATGACAATGCTGTTCATGTGACAACACCAGAAAAAATGCTTTTGCCTTTATATAAAAAGGGTTCCCTTAGCCCAATGACAACATCTCTAGCCTTAAGAGTTTATGACCGTTTAGCAGGTGTCAAAAAACAGGAACGTAGAACGATGCTAAATGTGCAAGAAACATTAGCATTAGAACCTTTACTCAATCAAGAAGGACTTGTGGGTGGAGGCTATTATGTTGAATATCGTACAGATGATGCACGTCTTACAATTGAAGTATTAAAAAAAGCTGTTGAATATGGGGCACTTTGTCTTAATTATGCGGAGATGAAGGAGTTCATCTACGACAAGAAAAAGCTTGTTGGAATTAAAGTAGAAGATCATTTAACAGGACGCATGTTGAATGTACATGCTGCTCAAATTGTCAATGCTACAGGTCCTTGGGTGGATGATGTACGACAAAGGGATAAAGTAGCTGATAATAAGCAATTAAGATTGACGAAGGGTGTTCATATTGTCCTGAATCAAAAAGATTTTCCATTAAAGCAAGCAGTTTATTTCGATATTGCTGATGGACGTATGGCATTTGCAATCCCGCGTGATGGTAAAACCTATGTAGGTACAACGGATACTGTCTTTGAGGGCAATCCAGTACATCCTGTTGCAACACAGCAAGATGTGGACTATTTAGTTGAGGCGGCAAAGAAAGTTTTCCCTACCGCCAATATTACAAGAGCTACAATTGAATCATCGTGGGCAGGCGTTCGTCCATTAATTTATGAAAAAGGAAAGAATCCTTCAGAAATTTCAAGGAAAGATGAAATTTGGACGGCTCCGAGTGGTTTAATGACGATAGCAGGTGGCAAGCTAACAGGCTACCGCCAAATGGCAGAATCGATTGTAGATAAAATCGTAAAAACCCGTCGTTATAAGCATGCGAGTGCATCCATCACTCGAGAATTATCATTGTCAGGAGCAAAGGGTATTAACGCCATCAATTTCCCAGATTATATTGCTTATAAAGCTCGAGAGGGTGTTCAGTATGGTTTAAATTATGATGAAGCCAAGCAACTTGTCCAAAAATATGGCACGAATGTGGATGCTTTATTTGATCGTGTAAAATACTTACATGAGCATGGTAGTACAATGCCACTTACTTTACATGCGATGCTATTATATGGCTTAGAAGCTGAAATGGTCTATACTCCAAGTGACTTCTTTATTCGTCGTACTGGCATGCTATATTTTGACATTGAAGCAGTCAAGCTCTATAAGCAACAAGTGCTTCAAGTGATGCAACAACACTTGAATTATACGGAGGAACAACGAAATGCTTATATGGCTGAATTAGATCAAGCCATCATGGATGCCACTATTTTCGTGAAAGAAGGGGAATAAGCGATGGAGCGTTATATTCAAATGTCGGATGGACATTTTGTATTCACACGAACACTAGAATCTAAAAGGACATGTATTGGACATATCCATATTTTACACGGCATGGCAGAGCATAGTGGTCGTTATTTAACATTTGCTCACACGCTTCAAAATGCCGGCTATGTAGTGACGATGCACGATCATCGTGGACATGGTGAAACAGCTGCTTATAATGGAACTTTAGGATTTTTTGCTGAAAATAACGGCTTTGAACGTGTTGTAGAAGATGCACATGAAGTCATTACTCAATTACATGCACCGGTTGCTGACAAACCGCTCATTATTTTTGGTCATAGTATGGGCTCATTCATTACGAGACGCTATATCCAACGGTATGGGGGACAGGTAGACAATGTTGTGCTCTGTGGAACTGGCAATGTTACAGCTTTACATGCAATTGGTAATATTGTATCCAAGGCTTTAGCAAAAGGTCTTGGTAAAGAGACAGAAAGCAGGCTCCTCAATCAATTAAGTTTTGGTAGTTTTAATAAGCAGTTTCCAAATCCGAAGACTGCCTATGATTGGCTATGCTCCGTACAGGGAGAAGTTCAAAAGTATATAGATGATCCATATTGTGGCTTTATTCCAACCAATCAATTTTTTGTAGATTTGACTACAGGCTTTTCAATATTGAATCGCAAAAAGGAGATTGCCAAAGTAAGAAAGGATCTTCCAATACTTTTGATAAGTGGCAGTCAAGATCCAGTCGGTGAACAGGGACTAGGCGTGTACGCAGTGGCAGAACAATTAGCAACTGCTGGTGTGGAGGATGTCACTGTTTATTTATTTGAAGATAAGAGACATGAAATTTTAAATGAAGACAATCAAGAAGCAGTCTTTCAACTATTATTACGGTGGTTAGAAAAATATGATAGAAAATAAATTACAGCAGGCAGAGGTTGTAGCAATAGTGGGACCAACTGCTTCTGGAAAAACAGCATTAAGTATTGAACTTGCCAAAAAGTATAATGGAGAGATCATTAACGGTGATTCCATGCAAGTTTATAAAGGGTTAGATATAGGTACGGCGAAAATTACGGAAGAAGAGATGGAGGGAGTCCCTCATCATTTATTAAGTTTTCTGGAGCCGACAGAATCATTTTCAGTGGCCGATTATCAAAAGCTAGTCAGAGCGAAAATTGCTGACATACAAGCTCGTCATAAGCTACCGATTATAGTAGGTGGCTCAGGCTTATATGTACAAGCTGTTCTGTTTGATTTTCAATTTACTGATGAAAAAGTGGATGAGGCAGCACGTCAAGCCTATTATGATGAATTAGCGAAGCTTGGTCCTGAGGCCATGCACGGTAAATTAAAACAACTAGACCCTCAAACTGCAGAGGCCATTCATCCAAATAATACACGTCGTGTCATTCGCGCATTAGAGATGCTAGAATTAAGCGGTGTATCGAAGGCAGCTGAAGCTCAAAATCGAGGTGAAGTGCCTCTCTATAATCACTTGATCTTAGGTCTAGGTCAAAATATGTCACGAGACGTGCTTTATGACCGTATTAACCGTCGTGTCGATTTGATGATGGAGAATGGGCTTTTAGAAGAGGTCAGAGGGCTATGGCAACAAAATATCCGAGGTGTGCAGTCTATACAAGCCATTGGTTATAAGGAATTATATGATTATTTAGATGGTAAATGTTCGCTAGAAGGCGCTCTTGACAGCTTAAAACAAAACTCTCGCCGCTATGCGAAAAGGCAACTTACTTATTTCCGCAATAAAATGGATGTCCATTTTGTGATGACAGATGAGCAATTATAAAATTAAAGAAAAATTTCTAAAAATTACTAATTGATAAATTGGTAGAACGTGCTACTATAGGAATGAAGAGGTAGAAAGTTAGTAGGGAGGCTATTTGATGAAATCAATCAACTTGCAAGATACGTTCTTGAACCAACTACGTAAAAACAGTGTTTTTGTAACTGTATTTCTATTAAACGGATTTCAGTTAAAAGGGACTGTGAAATCATATGATAATTTTACAGTTTTATTATTGGATGCTGAAAATAAGCAGCACCTAATTTACAAGCACGCCATTTCTACATTCGTTCCAGCTAAACAAATAGAATTTTTAGAGACAGAAGCTTAAAAAAATTGTTAAACAGTTAGTGTGTTCTCCACACTGGCTGTTTTTTTTGCTACAGGCTATAATGATAGAGGAAATAGATATTTGGAGGACGAGTTTGATGAAATCAATGGAAACAACACAATTATTAGAACTATTAGATGCAAATGAAGACCTATATATTATTGATGTACGTGAAGAGGATGAAGTTGCACATGGCATGATTCCTGGTGCTCAGCATATTGCTCTTGGGACAATCCCAGAACGTCTAGAGGAATTAGATGAAACTAAGCCATATATTATCGTTTGTAAGGCTGGTGGTCGTTCAGCTAATGCTTGTTCTTATTTAGAGGCACAAGGATTTGATGTGACAAACCTAGAAGGCGGCATGTTAGCTTACGATGGTGAATTAGAATTTAAATAATGACATAATGAAAAAAGAAAGAGTGTATACTCTTTCTTTTTTCATATGCTTATTTTTGGAGTGAGTCCATGATAAGGCTAAAGTTTTTTTCAAAGTTCTTGTACGGGTTCACATTTTTTTGCCCGCGAACCTTTGAAGCATAGCTGGCAAAATTTAAACCAGCACCGTATATTTGTAAAGCGCCATTCGCAAGATCTCCCTTTTGTAAAAGCTCAATGCCATCCTTTAAGAAATTTTCACTCTCATCGAAATGACATTCCGCCATGTATTTATCTCCATTATAAAATAATTTCAAATTTTCCATAATGACATACGCTGTTTCTTCACTGATGGAAGCATCAACATTCATTAATAACTGATTAATCGGTTTCACTAACTGAGCGTAATGACTATCATAATTTTCACAAGTCTCTGCAATAGCGTTTCTTAATTCTCTTGCATTCATTCTAACTCCTCCTTAAAAGAAAATTTTATCCATACCTATGAAGTAATTAGCGATTCCTTTTCCCTTTATCTATAAATCGTACTCTATAATTTTCAGAAATATGTTACAATTATATCGGTGAAGGAGGGATTTTGTATGTTTCGTTCAATAGCACCCCCAACAATGTCTTGACAGTAGAATCTACTGTCAAGGCATACAATAACAGTTTGCTCATTTTCAATAGATTCTACTGTGTAGGTTAATGCTTATACGTAGAAAGTAGGAATTGTAATGAGCGGAAAATTAGCGTTTGTATTATCCATGATTATTTTTGGCGCAGTTGGTGTTTTTGCCAAGTATATCCCTTTGTTTTCAAGTGAAATCGCTTTTTGGATGAGTTTGATTGGTGCTTGTTTTTTGATAGTGATTTTTATTTATATAAAGGAAAGTTTAACGAAAAGAAGTATTCTCAAAAATAAGTGGAGATTAATACTTTCTAGTGTTGCCTTATGTGGGAATTGGATTTTCTTATTTCAGGCTAAGAAACAACAATTGCTAATGCTGCACTCAGCTATTATTTTGCACCAGTACTAGTAATCTGTTTATCTCCAATAGTCTTAAAAGAGAAGCTAGTTAGCAGAAAAATACTGTATGTCTGTGTGGCCATTTTTGGCCTATTTTTGATTGTCCAAAGTCAAGGCACTGGAGACAGTAAACATTTTATTGGCATTGTCTACAGTCTTATCGCCGCATGCTTTTATACAGCTCTAACATTTACAAATAAATGTATATGTGGCTTAAAAGAACTGGAAAATACAATTATTCAACTATCTTTAGCAGCTTTTTTCCTTTGTTTTTATATACTTGGGACAACAGGGTTTCAGGTTATGACACTCAGTTTTAAGTCAGTCCTATTATTAATGACATTAGGTATTGTCCATGCAGGGGTTGGATTTTTATTGTTCTTTTGGGGCATGTCAAAGCTGAAAGGGCAAAGTATAGCCATACTTAGCTATATAGCTCCACTAACATCATTAGTCATTTCAACGATGATTATTGGAGAAAAAATGACGCATCTACAAATAATAGGAGCGGTCCTATTATTAGGGTCAACATTGCTAAGCGAGCTAGAAAAAGAATAGGCATACGAGTATCGCATTTAAATATTGACAGAAGAAATATGCTGTCGTAGATTAAAAGTAGTTTAATACAAGCATTAGGTGCCCATTAAGGGAGAATAGGGAATAAAGTGAAAAGCTTTAGCGGACCCGCCACTGTAAAAGGGAGTTTAATAGTGAAGACCACTAGCTCATTGCTGGGAAGGTACTATGAAATGTTGAACTTAAGCCAGGAGACCTGCCTATTTGCTTTAAGTGGATATAGATGATGGAAAAGTCTGTAGTTTATTTGTCATGACAATAAACTACAGGCTTTTTATTTTGTCTTCATGAAGAACGAGAGGAGAAATGACAATGCAATTATTACATGACACAATTCAAAACATTCAAGGCGCTAATAAAAATAGTAGGGAGCAAGCAAGGAAGCGAATAGATATTCTATGTAAGCCGCCAGGTAGCCTAGGTAAATTAGAATCCATTGCTGTGCAACTTTCTGGGATTACAGGACAATTATATCCGGTGATTGATCAAAAGGTGATGATTGTCTGTGCAGCAGATCATGGAGTTTGTATGGAAGGTGTGACGACGAACCCACAAGATGTTACTTTATTTCAAACATTAAATTTTCCAAAAGGAGGTACGGGTGTTTGTGCGATTGCAAGTGTGACGAATACGAAGGTTGTAACGGTAGATGTTGGAGTAAAGGATGATCTTCCACTCAATGCGGGCGTAATCGTTCATAAAGTAAAATATGGTACAGATAATATGGCACAAGGCCCTGCTATGTCTAGAGAGGAGGCCATTCAATCTATTGAAGTGGGGATTCGTGTGGCAACAGATGAAATTATAAAAGGAGCCAATCTACTTGGAACAGGAGAGATGGGCATCGGTAATACAACGCCGAGTACTGCGATTTTAGCTGTTTTGACTGGCTATGACCCAATTGAAATAACAGGGTTTGGAGCAGGTGTTGGTCAAGGAGGAATTGCTCATAAAGCAGAGGTCATTGAAAAAGCAATTACGCTCAACAAGCCCAATCCTAACGATATCATTGATGTTCTAGCTAAAGTTGGAGGGCTAGAGATTGGGGCTATGGCTGGTATCATCCTTGCAGCCGCAAGTTACCGAAAACCTGTTGTGATTGATGGATTTATTTCAACTATTGCTGCGCTTATTGCTTATCAAATTGAACCAAAAGTAAAGGACTTTATTATACCTTCTCATGCATCGGAGGAGCCAGGGGCTAAAATTGCCGCTGAATTACTAGGAGTGGAACCCATGCTAAACATGAATATGCGGCTAGGAGAAGGTTCCGGTGCAACACTAGCCTTTCCTCTATTAGATGCTGCTTGCTCAATGATGAAAAATATGGTGACACTGGAAGAAGCAATGAATCTTTTGGCTAAATAGTTACCGAAAAACAATTAAGCGCAAATAGTTAAGGAACAATTTGCGCTTATTTAATCAATGATAGACTCTATGCCCGATTCAACCTTCGCAAAGGTAAACGCCATTTCATCATATAGGAAAGAATACGTAATGCTGTAATTACCGCAAATAACATATAAAGGAAAATGTCTCCTGTAAAAATATCAAATCCAATAACAAGCCCTGCGAGAGCAGCCCAAACACCATAGACTTCGTCACGAAGAACAAGTGGTTTTCGTCTAGCTAATAAGTCACGCACGATTCCACCACCTGACCCTGTTAAGACCGCAGCTACAATGACAGCACTAATCGGCATATCCAGCTTTACAGCGTAGAGTGCGCCTTGAATAGCAAATGCTGATAAGCCAATTGCATCTGTGAAATTGCCCCAACGATGCCAGTGTTGAATCAAATGATGAGGGAAAATAAAAAATATGGTAATTGCTGCAAGTGCAATTTGAAACATCATATCCTGTCCCCATAATGTTGTGACAGGTAGCCCGATAAGTAAATTTCGGATAGCCCCTCCACCAAAAGCAGTGACGATACCGAGTATATAAACACCGAATAAATCGTATTCCTCTTCCATTGCAATAATTGCCCCAGAAATAGCAAAGGCAATTGTACCAATAATACTAAAAACTTCCCAAGCCATCCCTTTCACCCCTTCTATAAATAAATGAATCTCATTCCTAAAGCAGAAAGATCCTGTAAGTAACAAAATCTATGAATTTAATAGCCAAAATCCATCATTAAATACTCTTCTTGAAATAAGTCCGCACATTAGCTTAGCGTAAATTTCGCTGAGAAACAATAGGCAAGTTTTACAGGTACCTATACAAATTGATAAGATGTTAATGAAATAAAGAAAAACATCTGTTATAAGCGTTCATTACAAGTAGACGATTAGGGAATTCTAGCATAATCGAGGTCCATTTAGATTCAAGTTTACGGAATGATATGCATGACAATTGTGAAATGGAGAAGAAAAAGAATGACGTTTACATCTAATTTATCAGCATCGACGCTATCTTTAGCGGCAACAATAGAAGAGAGAGTGAGACCTTTTCATGCTAAGGTGGAAGAGATGGCGTTTTATAACCAGCAAAAAGTGCTAGCGGCATTTCGAAAACATCAAGTTAGTGATTATCATTTACACCCATCCAATGGCTATGGCTATGACGATGAGGGACGCGATAATTTAGAGCGTGTCTATGCCGAGGTGTTTGGAGCTGAGGCTGCCATTGTTCGACCGCAGATTATTTCAGGGACACATGCAATTACGCTTAGTCTATTCGGTGTGCTACGTCCTGGTGATGAGCTGCTGTATATTTCTGGTCAGCCATATGATACGTTACAATCCATTGTCGATGGTGGTGACAAAGATACAGGTTCCCTGAAAGATTATCAAATCGGTTATTCACATGTTGATTTACTGGATAATCAAACCATCGATTGGGCCGGTGTGAAAGGGGCCATAACAGCAAAGACGAAAATGATTGCCATTCAACGATCAAAAGGCTATGCAACACGTCCATCCTTTTCTATTGCAGAAATTGCTGATATGTGTGCAAACATTCGTAAGTTAGCACCGGAGGCCATTATTTTTGTTGATAATTGCTATGGTGAATTTGTAGAAAAGCAAGAGCCTACAGAGATTGGTGCTGATTTAATGGCAGGCTCCCTCATTAAAAATCCTGGTGGAGGATTAGCGAAAATTGGAGGCTATATTGCAGGCAGAGCAGATTTAGTGGAGAAATGTGCGTACCGGATGACATCACCAGGGATTGGGGCAGAAGCAGGAGCGACATTAAATACATTAGGTGATTTTTATCAAGGATTTTTCCTAGCTCCACATGTTGTATCACAAGCGTTAAAGGGTGCCATTTTTACGGCTGCTATGCTGGAGGAAATCGGGATGAATACATCTCCAAGTTACCAGGCACATCGGACAGATTTAATACAATCGGTTTCTTTCCAAACCGCACAGCAAATGATCGCCTTTTGTAGGGAAATACAAGCCAACTCGCCAATTAATGCTCATTACGCACCAGAACCAGCCTATATGCCAGGCTATGAAGATGATGTCATTATGGCAGCGGGAACATTTATTCAAGGCTCTAGCATAGAGCTTACAGCAGATGGTCCAATACGTCCGCCTTTTACAGCCTTTATACAGGGTGGACTAACATATGAGCATGTAAAATTTGCCATTTGTAGTGCGGTACAAGCTATTCAAAAATAGAGAGGAGGAAATGGACAAACCGTAAATTTGAATAGTTTTTTACAATTTTCTCTCGGATTGAAAAAAATAGTGCCAACCATGTTAGGAAACCTAACATGGTTGGTTGACAGTGAAAAAATTTCGTTATATGATAAGCGGGTATTGGAGGAGGACTTAAATGAGTCGTGAAATTAGACGAACTATGCCGTTATTATCAATGAGTATTGTAATGCAATTAACTGAGCTCTCGGCACGACAAATTCGTTATTATGAAGAACACCATTTAATTGAGCCGCACCGAACAGAAGGCAACCGTCGAATGTTTTCATTAAATGACGTCGACACATTGCTTGAAATTAAAGACTACTTAGAACAGGGTATGAATATGGCGAAGATTAAAAAAATATTTGCTAAAAGGAAAGATCCTGTTGCTACAATTGAAGAACAAGATTTAAGTGATTCTGAATTACGTCAAATTATGCGCGAAGAAATGCGACAAGCACAGCGCATGCAAAAATCATCCATCCGACGAGGGGATTTATCTCGATTCTATTAAAAATAGGGTAGGGTAAACATAAAAGCTAGACAAATTATAGGAGTGTGGAAAACTGTGGGTAAATACACAAAAGAGGACATTAAACGTCTCATCGAAGAAAAGAACGTAAGCTTTATTCGTTTACAATTTACAGATATTCTTGGCACAATCAAAAACGTTGAGATTCCTGTAAGTCAATTAGACAAAGCAATGGAAAATAAAATGATGTTTGATGGCTCATCTATTGAAGGCTTCGTTCGAATCGAAGAATCAGATATGTATTTATATCCTGATCTTGATACTTTCGTAGTATTCCCTTGGACTTCCGAAAAAGGGAAAGTAGCACGTCTTATCTGTGATGTATATACTGCGAAAGGCGAACCGTTTGCTGGTGACCCACGTAACAACCTAAAACGTATTCTTAAAAAAATGGAAGATATGGGCTTCTCAAGCTTCAATTTAGGGCCAGAGCCTGAATTCTTCTTATTCAAATTAGATGCAAAAGGCGAACCAACATTAGAAGTAAATGACCATGGTGGTTACTTCGACTTAGCTCCAACAGATCTAGGTGAAAACTGCCGTCGTGATATCGTATTAGAGCTAGAAGAAATGGGCTTTGAAATCGAAGCTTCTCACCATGAGGTTGCTCCTGGACAACATGAAATCGACTTTAAATATGCGGACGCTGTTACAGCTTGTGACAATATCCAAACATTTAAATTAGTAGTGAAAACAATCGCTCGTAAACACGGTCTACACGCTACATTTATGCCAAAGCCATTATTTGGTGAAGCAGGTTCTGGTATGCACTTCAACGTGTCGCTATTTAAAGGTAAAGAAAATGCATTTTATGATGAATCTACAGAATTAGGACTATCTAGTACAGCTATGCAATTTATGGCTGGTGTCCTTGCACACGTACAAGGTTTCACAGCGGTTACAAATCCAACAGTTAACTCTTATAAACGTCTAGTACCAGGTTATGAAGCACCATGTTATGTAGCATGGTCAGCACAAAACCGTTCACCACTTATTCGTATTCCTTCAGCACGTGGCCTTTCAACTCGTGTAGAAGTTCGTTCAGTGGACCCTTCTGCAAACCCATATTTAGCAATGGCTGTTATTTTAGAGGCAGGTCTAGAAGGTATTCGTCAAAACTTGACGCCACCAGCAGCTATTAACCGCAACATCTACGTGATGTCAGAAGAAGAGCGCCAAGCAAATGGCATTGAAAACCTACCAGCGGCACTTGATGATGCTTTAACATTATTGGCTAAAGATCAAGTAGCACAAGCTGCTTTAGGTGAGCATATTTACGCTAACTTTAAAGAAGCAAAAGAAATCGAGTTCGATATGTATCGTACAACTGTACATCAATGGGAACGCGATCAATATTTAAAAATGTATTAATAACGCATAAAACCGAGTACCTCTGAGAGAGGCTACTCGGTTTTTGTTTTGTTTGAAATAATAAAGGGGCATTACTCGCCCCTCACTATCTATTAATAGCCCATATGTTTATGGGGATGATGCGGCATATGACAAGGGTTAGGTGGCATACCGCACATTGTATGTGTTTCACAGCATTCATTAACAACTGATTCTGTGCATGGGAAATAGTATTGATGATCAATCATATGTTTATTCACTGTTGTGACATGTGCTGGTTGTACATGTGGAACAACTGTATGGATATAATTTGTACGGACATATTGCTCGGGTGGTAAAAATTGTGGTGGATCAAATTGCATTGGCATTGTTTGTGGCGGACAGCAGTGTGGACCTTTTGCCGGATGGCGTCTTCGTTGAAACATGTTATAACCTCCTGTTTTGATAAGTTGTCGTTCATTATTAAGATATGAGATAGACGTCAATAGGGACTATTTATTTGCCTATTATTGAATAGGTAAATCTAACAAGTCGCTGAAATGGTAGAAAATCTAATGTTGATTTGCCTACAAATTAGGTGAAAGAATGAACTACCAAAAGCTTTTTTCACATTTTACCGCTGTCATAATGATGTTGAATCGACCTAATGTTGAAATAATAATTCCCTACATCTTGGCATGATTGTGTCGAAATTTTTACAAATAAACAACAAACCTAATGCTTCTAAACTATAGATAATCGAGCTGGAAGCTAAATGAGCATAAAAAATTAATAAAAAAGTATATTTTTTGAAAAAATAGATATTGTCAATAAAACAGTCATACAGTATACTCTTTAATTGATAATGATTATCGTTATTGATTATAACTTAGGAGGAAATGTATGTCGAAATTATCACTACGCAATAAAAATATTTTTATTCTTTTTGCTTTATTATCAATAGTATCTCTCTTGATGGTTGGATGTGGAGATAAAGCAACAAACTCTAGTAGTAGTTCACAAGAAACGGATAAAGCTGAAGAAGGTAATAACGAGTCTTCTAGCCGTGAAATTACCCACGCTATGGGCACTACGACAATTGAAGGAACACCTACAAAAATCGTTACTCTATACCAAGGGGCTACTGATGTAGCAGTAGCAATGGGCATTAAGCCAGTAGGAGCAGTAGAATCTTGGGCTGAAGCACCTTTTTATAATTATTTGAAGAAAGATTTAGATGGTGTTGCGGTTGTTGGACAAGAAACACAACCAAATCTTGAAGAAATTGCAAAGCTTAAACCAGATCTAATCATTGCATCGAAAGTTCGTCATGAGGAAATTTATGATCAGCTATCACAAATTGCACCAACTGTTGCTCATGAAACGGTATTTGATTTCAAAGGTACAGCTGAAATGATGGGTCAAGCAATGAATCAAGAAGAAAAGGTTAAAGAGTTATTTGGAGAATGGGATACGCGAGTTGCTGATTTCCAAACAAAAATTAAAGAGAAGCTTGGCGATAAATGGCCATTCCATGTTTCGGTTGTCAATTTCAGAGCAGACCATGCACGTATTTATGTAACTGGGTATGCAGGGTCTATATTGTCGGAGCTTGGCTTCCAAGGTCCTAAAAATTTAACAGATGACTCATTGGAGATCGTCAAGCTAACGGATAAAGAGAGTATTACGCAAATGAATGCCGATGTCATTTATATGTTCATGGAAAATGATGAGGCAGTGAAAAAGAATTATGAAGAATGGACAAATCATCCACTATGGAAAGAGCTTGATGCTGTGAAGGCAAATCAAGTTTATCAAGTAGATGAAATCAATTGGAATCTAGCTGGTGGATTTATTAGTGCTAATTTAATGCTAGATGATATTTATGACAAATTTGAATTAGATAAATAGAGAAAGTGATTAGGGCTGTTTAAATGACAGCCCTCTCCTTGTAGTGTTTAACCTATAAAAACCTGCAACTTTTCTCATAAGTTAAAATGTGGATCAAGAAAGTTGGCGCAAAATGAGAATTTTTCTTTCTACTACCTCGATGAAACAAATAGGGTTGTTCATCAGTTGTTTGATCCTTTTGCTGACGTTTATGTTCAGCATAACTATTGGTCAAACATCCATTCCCTTCTCGTCAATCTATGATGCCATTTTTCATTATGATGCTGCTAATAAGGAGCATGTCATTATTCGAACATCTAGATTTACAAGAGCTGTGATCGCTACAGTAGTTGGCGCAAGCCTTGCTATCTCGGGAGCATTAATGCGGGCATTAACTAGAAACCCTTTAGCAGCTCCTGATATTTTAGGTATTAATGCAGGGGCAATATTTTTTATTGTCAGTGCCATTACTCTTTTTTCTGTTAATTCCTTAATGAGTTATATGTGGATTGCCTTTTTAGGTGCTGGTGCAGCGGGAGCTATGGTGTTTTTCCTTGGATCATTAGGGAGAGATGGTTTAACACCGATTAAAATAGTGTTAGCTGGTGCAGCGATTACAGCTCTATTTGTCTCGTTTACGCAGGGGCTTTTAGTGATTGATGAGCAAGGTTTACAAAGTGTACTCTTTTGGTTAGCGGGGTCAGTATCCGGTCGAAGCATTGACATGCTCATACCTGTCCTACCATTTATTTTAGGGGGCACAGTCGTGGCAATAGGTATGGGTCGTTCAATAAATATTTTACAATCAGGCGATGATATTGCAAAAGGCTTAGGACAACGAACGATGCTGACGAAACTCACACTTGGTATCATCATTATTATTCTTGCAGGTAGCTCAGTTGCTGTAGCAGGTTCAATTGGCTTTATTGGTTTAATTGTCCCTCATATTGCGATTCATCTTGTTGGTATGGATTATCGTTGGATTATACCGTACAGTGCGGTATTAGGAGCTATCTTGCTGCTGCTTGCAGATATAGCAGCAAGATACGTAATTATGCCATTAGAAATGCCAATTGGTGTAATGACTGCATTAATTGGTGCTCCTTTCTTTATTTATATTGCACGAAAGGGGTTAGCAAAAAATGTCTAATTATAGGACGATTCGAATGAAATCCGATCGCATATCTTTTCAAATCGCCAAAAGAACTTGTTGGATTATACTATTATTAAGCTTATTATTAGTCATCATTACGATTATTGGCTTATCTGCAGGTAGCGATTTTATTCATCCTTTCATAGTAGTGAAGGAGTTATTAGGCTACGGGAACGGAGAGTATGATTTTGTCTTACATACATTAAGGCTCCCACGTATATTGATGGCCTTATTAGTTGGTGCTGCGCTAGGAGTTGCTGGTTTAATTTTACAAGGAATCATACGCAATCCGTTAGCTGCTCCAGATATTATTGGTGTAACGAGTGGAGCGTCTATGGGTGCAATTATTTTTATCGTGTACTTTATGGGATCAGTCGGTATTCAATTTTTACCGTTAGCGGCCATTTCAGGTGCGGCCATTATCTCCTTTATCATTTACTTGCTATCATGGAGAAAAGGTGTCACACCTATTCGCATGGTGCTTATTGGAATTGGGATTTCCGCATTAGCAAAGGCAGTTGTAACCATGTTACTGGTCATCAGCGAGGTAGCTGCTACTACGAAGGCCTATCTATGGCTGACTGGAAGCTTGTATGGGGCGAATATGACAGATGTCTATTTGCTTTTACCGTGGGTGGCTCTTTTATTACCTTTAACATTTGTATTAGCGAGAACAGTCAATGTGAAGGAATTAGGAGATGACATTGCGACAGGGCTGGGCGTAAAGGTTCAAGTGTACCGTTTGCTTTTTTTACTCATTAGTGTCATGCTAGCTGGTTCTGCGGTTGCTTTTGCAGGTGGAATTGCCTTTGTTGGATTAGTAGCCCCTCATATGAGTAGACTGCTTGTAGGGCGTTCTTTTGCAGGATTAATACCCGTTACTGCTATAATTGGTGGCATTATTGTCATTGTAGCTGACATTGTTGCACGAACAGCCTTTTTACCAAAGGATTTACCAACAGGCGTCTTTACGGCTGCTATTGGAGCACCATTCTTTATTTATTTACTATTTAGAACGCGCAATCAATAATGCCTAATGATAAATGAGTTAAAAGCGTGAGAGAAGAAGGTGAAGGGATTTTGAAAAACGTCTTAGAAGTACAAAATCTAGATGTTAGCTATGGTGAAAATCTTATTTTGGAAGATTTGAATCTTCAAATACCAAAAGGGAAAATTACGGTACTAGTAGGTGCCAATGGTTGTGGAAAATCTACGCTCCTAAGAACGTTTGCCCGACTGCAAAAACCAAAGTCGGGTGAAATTTTTTTAGAAGATCATCCACTAGATACGATTTCAACTAAAGAGGTGGCAAAACGTTTAGCCATTCTCCCACAGGGACCTGTTGCGCCAGAAGGATTAACTGTTCAACAATTGATTAAACAAGGTCGTTATCCTCATCAAAGCTGGTTAAAGCAATGGTCTACAGAGGATGAAAATATTGTGAACAATGCTCTTGAGGTGACACAGATGACCGAATTTGCAGATCGCCCAGTAGATGCATTATCCGGGGGGCAGCGCCAGCGTGTGTGGATTGCTATGACATTAGCTCAAAAAACAGATCTTATTTTACTTGATGAACCTACAACTTATTTAGATATGGCTCATCAAGTAGAAATTTTAGATTTACTATTTGATTTAAATGAAAATGAAGGCCGTACAGTTGTTATGGTATTGCACGATTTAAACTTAGCTTGTCGTTATGCTCATCATATTGTAGCTGTGCAAAATAAACAGGTGTACGCACAAGGTAAGCCAGAGGAAGTGGTGACACCTGAGATGGTACAAGCTGTCTTTCGGATGGACTGTACCATAATGAGAGACCCTCTATTTGGAACGCCGTTATGTGTTCCGCATGGTAAGGGACGAACAGTTCAGATGGAAGCATTTGAGGAGGTTGCGGCCACTTGAGCAACAAACTGTCAGCTGAAGAAATACCAATATTATTAAGGGATTATCGATTGACGTTTGAGCCAGCAATAGACGCTACTTACTCCATAAGTGCCAAAAATCTATTGGACGCTGAACAGGCTCTAGTCTATTTACAAACAATCGCTCCTTTTTTTCAATCGCCTTCTTTATTAGTGACGGCATCGTTATTTGGAAAGCGCTATAGTGTTTTGACGATGGCTTCAGCATTCTATGCCATGTCGAGATATGATAAAGGGCTACAAGTTGCTATCGAAAATATTTGGGTAGAAGCAGAAGGTCATGCGAAACCATGGCTGCCTAACGTTCGGTTTATTGATCATACAGTGTCAGAACCTACAACAGATCGTAACGCATGGCGTGACGAGGTGCTTAAAGGGATTTTTGCGGATAATCTAGCAAAAGTGTGGCAGTCATTAACGAAAATAAGTAAAATTCCAAAAACAATTTTATGGGAAAATACCGCTATTTATGTCAATTGGCTATACGAAACGAAAATAAGAGAAGGGGCCAATGAGCAAGAAATCAATCGCCTACAAGAGGACTATGACTACATTGTAAATCAGGCACCAGGTGCTCTCTTTGGCGAGAAGAAGAATCCTTTGACGAAATATTGTGGACCGAAAGTGAAGATAAAGGAATCCAAGCACCCTATACGCTTAAGAAAAACATGTTGTTTTTATTATCATACATCTGACGAAACAAATGACTATTGTATCTCCTGTCCTAAAATCAAAAGGCTCGTTTAACCTCATAAAGTATATCATTCCTCAAAGTGAATAAATGTCGTGTTTATTCACTTTTTTTTCCTAAAAAATTTCTGTTTGTTATGTTGAAATATTGTTATACTAGATTGAAGTGTCAGTAGTTTGTCTGTATAAAAATTCAATTAGCTGTAAGTTTTAACCAATTTACTTGTGGCTTTTAACTAGTTTTATAACAAAGTAATGTTATAAAAACATGAATGATGTAAGTGTTTTTCTGTTTAAAGCTCAAAACTCAATTGTTTTTGTAATAGTATTTTAACAAGGTATGATGGGAGATTTTGAATGGACACAACATATCGAGCTCGTAGAATAGTAGATTGGGAAATAGATCAAATTGCAATTTCATGCTTAATAGAAATGAGGTTTTAATCAAAAAATGAAAAAGTATGCTGTTTCTACATATGTTTATTTTATTATCCCTTCTTTAATTGGTATTTTTTTATTTATGACACCTGTCTTAACAGAAGAAGGCTGGAAGGTACCGATTGCGATTTTAGCAAATGTTTTAGCAACTATTGTTGCTCCTATCATTAGTTATTTTACAATTATTATGTTTGCCATTTCAGCAATTGGCGCACTTATGGCTAAATTCATACCACGTAAAAACGTGAAAGAGCCAAGTATTTTAGATACATTGTTTTATGTTAATTGGTTTTGGACGATTACCCGCTGTATCGGCTTAGTTTTTGCTTCGATGGTTGTCTTTAACTTTGGTCCTTTTGCCATCAATAACGAAAATACTGGTGGATTACTGATGGACCCTAATGGTGGACTTGTAACATTTTTATTTACCATCTTCTTGTTTGCAGGATTCCTTCTGCCGTTTTTGACTAATTTCGGACTTCTTGAATTTTTCGGTACAATGATGGTGAGAATTATGCGCCCCCTATTTAAAAGTCCAGGACGATCTTCCATTGATGCCCTTACATCATGGGTCGGTGATGGAACGATTGGTGTGTTAATGACAAGTAAACAATATGAAATGGGGAACTACACCAAAAAAGAAGCAGCCATTATTGCAACAAGCTTCTCTGTAGTATCTATTACATTTTGTATCGTAGTATTGGATACGGTTCATTTGGCACGCTATTTTATTCCTTACTATTTAACAGTTGTCTTTTGTGGAATTGTATTAGCGATTATTATGCCTCGTATCTATCCACTTGCACAAAAGGAAGATACCTATATAGATGGTACGCCTGTAGACTATTCACGTGAGGAATTACCAGAGGGCTATAATTTAGTCTCACATGGTTTAGAAAATGCACTAGCTGTTGCCCATGCCAATCGTGATCCACGCAAATTTATAAAAGATGGATCTAGAAATGTCATTGATTTATGGATAGGTGTTGCGCCTATTGTAATGGCTTTTGGTACGGTTGCTCTGATGCTGGCTGAATTTACAAGTATCTTTGTGATTTTAGGCAAACCCTTCGAGCCTATTTTAACGGTACTTGGCTTACCAGAAGCGGCAGAAGCTGCACAAACAATGGTGGTGGGCTTTGCAGATATGTTCCTCCCTTCTATTTTAGGTGCGGGTATTGAATCTGATACCACTAGATTTGTCATAGCAGTTGTTTCTGTCACACAGTTAATTTATATGTCTGAGGTGGGTGGACTTATTTTAGGTACGAAAATTCCATTGAAATTTTTCGATTTAGTGGTGATATTTATATTACGTACACTTATCTCACTTCCAATTGCTGCATTAGTGGGACACCTTTTATTCTAATCAAAATGCCAAGCCCTAGGTGGACTTGGCATTTTTCATGAAATTAATAGCATAGGATTTCTTTACTCGCTTCCATAAAACAAGCATATAGACAAATAACACTAAAATAATAAGATAACCACTAAGCGTAGGGCTCTCTACATTTCCCATAAAGTTAAAGAAATTATTGAATCCATGGAAAAGAATCGTAATAATAATCGATTGCCCATCTAAAATAAGTAAAGAAAGAACAAGGCCCACTAAAAGGGCATAGATGATTTGAATAATAGTATCTTCAAGCGATTGCCCACCAAGTAATTGTAAAGCATGTGTAATGCCAAACAATAAACTAGAAATGAATACCGCTGTAAATGCACCTTTGGCAAGAAGTATTCGCAGCATAAGGCCCCTAAATACGGTCTCTTCTATAAATGCCACAATAAGCACTTGCATTAAAAACATAAAAATAAGATCGCTAAATGATGTGAGATTTAATCCTTTTGTACTTACAAAGATGATTCCTAAAACGAAAAGTAGCGGTAAAATCATTAATAAATGATTCTTTTGAATGGGATGAAAGAAATACATTTGCCAGTTTTTTTTCAGAGCAATATAAAAGAAGAGTCCCAATGCTAGCGGAACTAACATAACAAACTGTAACAAAGGGCCAGATGGTTGTTTAATAGAAACAAAAGCTCCGTTACCAACATAGAAAAGTATGATAAGAAACTCTAAGCCAATTATTTTGGCAATCACTTTTTGTTTCATTCTGTTCATTTCCTCCTAATCATGCTAGCAGTAATTAATAAGAAGACACTTAAAAGAAAGTACTTCCGAAAAGAATAGGGAAATACATTCTAAAATGATGTTAAAATTCTCAACACGTAATAAATGTACTCGCCATAATTAATGAACTATTATCCATTGTATCAAATTTTTACCTTAATCACGGATTGGCTTTTTTTGGTGAGATTTGCCGATCAAGTAAGCACTAAAGGGGAGAAAGGAAATAATTTTTATGAGCAGCATACAGACGAGTAAAGTAGCTAGAAAAAGTGAAGTAACTTGTAGAGAAGTAGTAGGGAGTAAGGCACTATAGGGTGCTAGATATTCTTGAATAAGCCAGTGAATTAAAAAGATACCAAAGGAATAACGACTGATGATATGGATGAAGGGGAGCTTAGGCAAAATTTGAGCAAACGCTAAAATAAAAATCGTCATCGCTAACACGAATAGCATCATATCGATTCTTCGTGATGTAATTTGCTGGTCGCCTAAATAATAATTTATATAGATCATGACTGTTGCAAGTATGACCGATAAAACGGTAAAGAACTTATATTTAACGATATAATACGTGAATTTTTCATAATGACGACCAATGAAATAGGCAAATACAAAATAAGGAAGCCAGCCTATGAAGAGCAGTCGCATAAAATGATCATTTTCTACGAAGGTATCTAGATTTAATTTTGCTAGTGTCATATAAAAAATCCCCAGTAAGAACATAATAGGAGCAAACCATATACTGGATAGCTGATATTTTTTCACAATAAAAAAGAGAATATAGAGCTGAAAAATGGTCATGACAAACCAGCCAGAAAAATCCCCTAAAATAATGTGACGATACAAGGCATTCCAAAAATTTTCGTGATAATGAAAGGCTGCATTAGCCGCATATAAAATACCAGCAGCTACAAACGGCATGACAATAAACTGAAATCGATGCCATAAAAAATGGGAAGGTAGCTGATGTTGATAGCGATTAGCTAATATTAGTATAGATAATAAAATGAAAATGGGTGTAGCGGCACATAGTAATAGTCTAAAAAATTGATAGAATGGTTGATCAATAAAGCCATTAATAATTTCAATATTTGTCGTTGCGTGCAATAGCACAATACTTAAACAAGCAATAGCTCTCAATGCGTTCCACTCGTACACTATCTCAATCACCCTCGATTTCAGTAAATTGGCGAGCATCTCCTCCAGGATGCAACCTAACTAACTATATGAATTTGGCATTCTGGTTACAACTGGTCTGTCTCGTCACTCGAAAATAGTTTAGTTCGCAAATTATTATTAAAAACATCTAGTAAACTTGTCAAAAGCTCCATTTTTGCATATGTGTCACATAACCTCCCTGCATATACTGGGTCAAGAGGGGGGGAGGTGAGCTTTTATGAGAATTAACTGGAAGGTTCGTCTTCAACATATACCATTTTTACTAGGGCTATTTTCATTGTTACTCTTACTCGCACAACAAGTAGGGGCGATTTTCGGCTTTGATTTGACAGCTGCAATGAGTGAGCAAATTGCATCTATTTTAAATACAGTTCTATCTATTCTTGTATTAATGGGTGTCATAGTGGACCCAACGACAAAAGGTACAAGTGATAGTGAAAAGGCATTAATGTATAGGAGACCACGATAAATTATTCAAAAAAGTGTAATTTTACAATAAGGATAAATATGTTATAATGTTAGAAAATTGATAAAGTGGGGAGGATGATTGAATGTCCCTTGAAATGGAACGAAGAGTGGCTAAACTTGAGGAGGAAATGGCAGATTTACGCCAGGAGTTAAGTGAATTAAGGCGAATTCAAAGCAATGAAAAAATAAATACTCTTGATGCAAGACAGTCCATGATCGAGCAATCGGTTCCAATACAACCAACACCAACACCAACACCGAAACCGACAGTGGAGCCGAAGTCTACCCCAGTCAAAACAGCACAAAAAGAGGTGCAACCACAGCCATCGATGGAGGAACGTGTTATGTGGGCACTTCCAAAAGTATTCATGGTTATTTTAGTTATGGGGGTACTTTGGGGTCTCAAACTTGTTAGTGACTATGGTTATTTATCGAATGGCGTGAAAATCATCCTTGCCTATTCATTATCGGTAGGATTGGCGATTATCGCTTATATTCTGGAACGTAGAAAAGTAGGCTCACCTGCTATTACGGTCTCATTATATGGTGGAGCATTCATTGTTGGGATATTAACGACTGCAGCTAGTGCCATTTTGTATGAAATCATCCATCTTACACCAGCACTTGGTATTACGGTTCTTTATATTGGCTATGGTATTGCCATAAGTTACTTAAAGAAAAATGAGGCATTAACTGTTTTTGTTGCTTTTACCTCGTTATTACTACCTTATTTATTAGAATATATGGACTTTAGTGCCGTCATTATTTTACTATTTGTTATCGTTTTATTTGCCATGCTGCAATTGGTTGTCCAACAGCACAAGCAAAAGCTTGCTCTTTATATTTCAACCTTTTTCTCAGTGCTAGCAATAGGTGTTGTAGCATTTATGAATCATGACAAGCAAGTTGTCTTTGCTTTTGGTTTACTTGCTATACTAGCAATCTTTTATGTAAGCTGGTGTCGATTATATAATGCACAATCTAAATGGAAACCTCTTCATATTGGTCTCCAATTTTCGTTAGGGTCATTTAGTTTATTGCTGATGAACCTGATCATACGTTCACTCGAATATGGAGAAGCGGTGCTACTTATTTTCATTGGTTTATTAATAGCATTAGCGTTTTATAGTCATCGTCAAAAATGGCAGGAAGTATTTGATAGTGCTATAACACTCGCATTTATTGCCGTATGTAATACGCTACTTATTATGAATATCCCTGATAAAGTGGATGATTTACTATATCCATTGATCGCTTTTGCAGGTGTAATGATGAGCTTACGATTACGTGCCAGTATGATGAAGGTAGTCACATCATTTTTCCTTGTGATTACATTATTGCTAAACTTCATTTTCCATGAACCGACACCATTTATTAGCTTTGAGCATTTAAGTCTGTTCATGCCAATTATTTATCTAGTAGTCATTTACTTGTATGCTAGACGCCCAAAAGAAACGTTATCACCTTTTGAGAAAGTCATGAAGGATTTATATGCCATAGATATTTTAGCAGTAATAGCCACAGGCTACTTCTTAGCATATATGAGCAAACTAGATTCAGCCTATTTCGCGGCAACAAATGGTATTCAGTATTTGATGTGTATTGCACTAGCTGCTTTGTTTGCAGGATCTCTGCTCGTGTCAGAGAAATTCAAAGGGCGTGCTTTAACACCTGTCCTTGGAGCATTCTTTATAGTATTATCTTTGATGATCAGCACAAAGCCTTCTATGATGGATAGCTTAAATATGATGACCAGATTAGTTTATATAGCAGTAATTATGGCGATTATTGTAGACGTTCTAGTAAAGGGCCGTATTTATCGGCTGTATGAAGAGCGAATGGGGAAATATGTAGACACTATTGTTAGCTCAGGTGTCGTACTCACAATGATCTCAATATGGGGGCTTGTTCATCAATTTACGTATAGTCATCTACTTGATTGGAAGCTAAGTATAGCTCTTACAACGATTACATTATTCCTCACAGCGAGCATTTCGCTATGGCTTAGTTCCACACAACATTTAAAAACGCTTCGTACTACAGGTTTTGTTATTTTAGTCATTGCGTTTATCAAGCTTATTTTCTTTGACTTATCAGCCCTTGATTTATTAATTAGAGCTGTTCTATTTATAACAATTGGTGGCATTGGCATGCTGTTGTCAGGTAGGTTGCTGAGGAAATAAATTGAAGAGATTCCAATGATTTTTGGAATCTCTTTTATATTGTGCTAAACTGATACTACTCTTACTCTACTCCCTCTTTCTTCGTACCGTATGACTTCAAACCTTTTATGAAATATTCTTCAAATACATCACTCATTTTCAATGTCCATTGTTTTGAATAACATTCGATACGTGGATTGCTGAGCAAGACTACAATAATTATATGAATAGGCGCATCATACTTATTGTATGGGCGCCTATTGGTTTAGGAGGACATAAATTTGGAAATGGCTTATACAATTATCATTTTTTTAGTTGGTCTAGTCTTTGGCTCTTTTTATAATGTAGTTGGCTTACGTGTGCCGCGGAAGGAGTCTCTTGTATATCCTTCCTCCCATTGTACGAGCTGTCAGAGACAATTGACGGCTCTTGATTTAGTGCCAGTATTGTCTTATCTGTTTTTAAGAGGAACATGTAGAGGCTGTGGCTTTAAAATTTCTTGGCTATATCCAGTGATAGAATTGTTAACTGGGGGTTTATTCGCCTTTGCTTATTTGGAGCTAAACTGGAGTTTAGAATTTATAGTAGCTTTATCGTTCATCTCATTGTTAGTCATTATAGTTGTTTCAGATTTTATCTATCTGTTAATTCCAGATAAGATTCTTTTATTCTTTTTGCCTTTTTTGGTCATAGGACGTGTACTGTCACCCTTAACACCTTGGTGGGACAGCCTAGTGGGTGCACTCGTTGGTTTTGGCATATTATACAGTATTGCGGTCTTATCGAAAGGTGGAATGGGAGGGGGCGATATTAAATTCTTCTTTTTAATTGGTCTCGTTCTCGGTACTATTCATACGTTGTTGACTTTATTTATTGCCGCTATCATAGGTATGATAATCGGAATAGTTGTCTTATTAAAGCATAAACAAGGAAGACAAACACATATTCCCTTTGGTCCATCTATTGCATTAGCCGCTACTATTGTTTATTTCTACGGAGATTCGTTCATCAATTGGTATTTAGGTTATTGGTAAGTGTTTAATCTTCAATGTTGTGGAGGGGAATCAAGTGAAGCCGATTATTGGAATTACAGCTTTTGTAGAAGATGATTTATCAGCTCATTTAAATGCTGCTTACAGCAAAAGTATTATTAAGGCGGGTGGTATCCCCCTTATTATTCCGTTAGGTGTGGAGGAAGATGCTGCTCAAATTTTAGCCCTTACGGATGGCTTAATGCTATCGGGAGGCTATGATGTACATCCTTTTCTATTTGGAGCGGAGCCTTCACCAAAGCTAGGTAAAATTCATCCAGCTAGAGATGCCGTGGAATTAGCATTAATTGAGGCTGCATTTGTACGGAAAATGCCTATTTTTGGCATTTGTCGGGGTATCCAAATATTAAATGTTGCATTAGGTGGGACGTTATATCAGGACATTGATAGTGACCATTATAGTACGAAGCTAATCAAACATATGCAACAAGCTGGTAGGTCAGTAGCAACGCATTATGTACAAATTATTGCGGAGAATTTATTAGCGACTATTCTGGAACAAGAGAAAATTGCCGTCAATTCTTTTCATCATCAGTCAGTGAATGTACTAGCGGAGAATTTAAAAGTTGCAGCGAAATCAAGTGATGGCATTATTGAAGCAGTGGTGCATGAAGAATTACCATTCTGTTTGGCTGTCCAATGGCACCCAGAGGAATTAGCTGTAGCGGGAGATCAGCATGCACAAAAGTTATTTGCAGCATTTGTTGAAGCGAGCTTGAAATTTAAAAAAGAAGCATAGAGAGATCATTGTAAAAAGAATCCAATAGTTAATGGATTCTTTTTTTTGCGTAAAAAAGAGGATATATGCTCAGTGAAGGAACACAATCCTCAAACCCTCATTTAATTAATGTACACGGCGGTAAAGACCAACAACTTGTCCCAAAATTGATACTTGATCGACGATAATCGGTTCCATTGATGAATTTTCAGGCTGTAAACGGAAATGGTTTTTTTCCTTAAAGAAGCGTTTTACAGTAGCTTCATCCTCAGCTGTCATGGCTACAACAATGTCTCCGTTAATGGCCGTTGACTTTTGCTTTACGATCACTAAGTCACCATCTAAAATTCCTGCTTCAATCATCGATTCACCCATAATTTCTAACATGAATAACTGATCCTCACTCGTGCCATATGTATCTGGCAGTGGGAAATACTCTTCAATATTTTCGATAGCTGTAATAGGAGAACCTGCTGTAACCTTCCCTACAAGTGGTACATGGATGACATGTTGCTTTTGGATGGATTCCTCAGGCTCAAGAATTTCAATAGCACGTGGCTTAGTTGGATCTCGACGAATAAAACCCTTTTGTTCTAATCGAGCCAAATGACCATGAACAGTTGAACTTGAAGCAAGTCCAACAGCTTCCCCGATTTCACGGACTGATGGCGGATACCCTTTAGCTCGTACCTCGTCTTTAATGAACGCTAAAATGTCCTCTTGTCTTTTCGATACTTTTTTCATGATTGCTCACCTCTTTTTTCTAATATCAATCTTCTTATTTGATAGTATAACAGAATGCGAACACGTATGCAAACATAGGTTCGAAAAGCGTTTGACAAAAACGTTTGTTCGCTTTATTATGAGAACATACATTCCGAACAAACATTCTAGAAATGAGGTTTTAATGATGACATGGCTAAAGAAAAATACACATATCACTATATTATTAGGTGCTTGTTTACTCTTCGCAAGTTACCTTTACATCACTGATCCGGGGGATGTTAATTACGCTGAAATTCAAATCGAACATGGGGATAGCTTGTGGTCGTTAGCAGAACAATACCGTGGTAAAATGAGTAAAGAAGATTGGATTAAGCTTGTCAAATCAGAAAATGAGTTAGCAGACATTAAAATCGTGGCAGGTAAATCTCTAGTCATTCCAGTTTTGAGTGATCAAGCCAGTCCCATCAAAACTATTGAAATTGCGAGAAACGAACAATGAAAAATAATCAAATGACGGCTGTTATCTATTGCCGAGTAAGTACTGAAAAAGAAACGCAAAGCTCCTCATTAGAGCGCCAACAAGAAGAATTAGTGCACTATGCTAAAGAACAAGGCTATGAAGTAAAGGGTGTTTTTAAAGATAAGCATAGCGGTTATGATGTTGAACGCGAAGGCTTACTTGAAATGCTTGATTTTATAAAAGAGAAGGAAATAAAAGCTCTTTTTGTACAAGATGAAACTCGTTTAGGTCGTGGAAATGCAAGAATGGCAGTATTGCATTTATTACAAAAATCAGCAACAGATGTTTATTCGATGCGTGATGCAGGACCAGTCCAATTAAACGAAATGGATACGATGCTACTAGAGATTTTAGCAATTGTAGAGGAATATCAACGTAGAATACATAATGCAAAAATCCGCAGAGGTATGCGACGTGCTGTTGAAAATGGCTATCGCCCTGAAAATAACCTATCCAATCGTGGCAATCCACATGGTCAGGAACGTAAAGAACTCCCTGTTGATGAAATTGTGAAGCTACGGAATCGTGGTTTTACCTTTGAGGAAATTTCCATTACGCTTAGAGGACTAGGCTTTGAGGTAAGTAAGGCAACCGTACATCGCCGATTCCAAGAGCATCAAGAAAGATTAGCAGGCAAATAATATAGCCCGCTAATTTTTTTTAATATAAGCTTTCAATAATAACATTTTTGGGTAGCTGAAAAGGGTTATCTTTATTAATTCGATCATAAAACATAATGCCGTTTAAATGATCGATTTCATGTTGTACAACGATAGATTCATAGCCTTTTAAAGACATAATAAATTCCTGTCCATCAATATTATAGGCTTTTACTTTAATTCGTTCATATCTTGGTACAAAACCGTGAACAGGTCGATTAACAGACAGACACCCTTCACCCTCAGGCAAATAGATCATATTGAAAGAATGGCTCATTACTTTTGGGTTAATGAACATCATTTCATGTTTTTGATCGTGATTCTCAAAAAGTACAGCAAACATTCTCTTATCTACGCCAATTTGATTGGCAGAGAGGCCACTACCAGAACGGAGTTTATACTTTTTTATTAAAATCGGGTCTTGGCTGTTTTTTAAATATTGAAGCATAGATAATAATATATGTCGGTCCTCTAAGGGAACTGGTATGGCAACGTCTTGCGTTTGTTTTCGTAATAGGTTTGAGTGTTCTTTTACAAAATCTTTCATAGTAATCATGTAATCAGGATGAAATTTTGCCATCGAAACATACCTCCTCAATAGGACTTCTTCAGAAGTTCATCAAGCTAAATTGTATGGTCGGATCATAGATGCAGTGCCCAACAACGTTTATAGGCGCGCATTTTCACAAGTGTTTAACGTTCTTCTAATCTTCTAATAAAATATTCCAATCTTCACGTAAAACTGCGTAATAGTATTCGTCCCACCATCCATTCCCATATGGTATACACTTTTTAAAATATCCTTCACGCCTCATTCCGATCTTTTCCATAACTTTATAGGAAGCGATATTTTCGGGCTGACACGTTGCAATAATTCTATGAAGTTTCTTTTCATTAAATCCATAGTCTAATACAGCTCGAGCAGCTTCAGAAGCAAAGCCTTGATTTTGATAAGCTGGATTTAGTACCCAACCGATTTCATAAGTATGATCGCCGAAACAAGGATGGAAAACGATATGACCAATCACTTGCTCGCAATTATTTGAAACAATAGCAAAATGTTTTGCTTTGTCGTTACTATTTTCTGCAATAAATTTCTTTGCCTGTTCTTCATTGAAAACACCTTCAGGCATATAGTGCATCACTTTTTCATCTGAAGTATAGCTATAAACAGCTTCCCAGTCCTGCTCTTGAAATGTTCGAATGAGTAATCGCTTAGTTGTCACGTTCACATGTATATCCTCCAATAGATAGTTAAATTTTTCCTTCCATATAATATTTATACACTTCAAACATCTGGAAGTCATGTATTTTTTATTTCAACAGCTTGAATAGGGGTTGGTATAACTGCATTTAATGGGAAACCGTGCTATACTTTGCATACTGAGTTCAATAAGGTAGGTACTGAAAGGTGTGTAACGATGTTATCAAAAGAAAAAATTAACCGTATAAATGAACTTTCTGCTAAAGCGAAAAGCGGTCAACTAACGGATGAAGAGGCAAAGGAGCGAACAGCGCTTCGTAAGGAATACTTAGATACATTTAGAGCAACAATGCGTGATACGATTGAAAACGTAAAAGTGGTTGATGCAGAAGGAAATGATGTCACGCCTGAGAAGGTAAGACAAGCGAAAAAAAATAAATTTCTAAATTAATGTGACACAATTCAATAAAGTATGTATGAAAATACAAATAGTATTACAAAAGCATTGTTTTCTAAAGCAATGTTGACTAAACTGTAGAAGAACAATTATAGGACGAGAAAGGATGTCACAATATAATGACTCAACATGCGGATTTATTAGCAATTAATGCTATCCGAACTTTGTCAATCGATGCTATTGAAAAAGCAAATTCTGGTCACCCAGGTTTACCAATGGGGGCAGCGCCAATGGCTTATACGCTTTGGACAAAACAATTACGCCATAATCCAGCGAACCCAAAATGGTATAATCGCGATCGTTTTGTATTATCAGCTGGTCATGGTTCCATGCTTCTATACAGCCTACTTCATCTAGGCGGCTATGGTTTACCAATGGAGGAAATTCAGAGCTTCCGCCAATGGGATTCATTAACACCAGGACATCCTGAATATGGTCATACAGTAGGTGTGGAAGCGACAACTGGTCCTCTAGGACAAGGTATTGCCATGACTGTAGGTATGGCAATGGCTGAGCGTCATTTAGCAGCTACTTACAATAAACCAGGTCATGACATCGTTGACCACTATACATTTGCATTATGTGGTGATGGTGACTTAATGGAAGGCGTTGCAGCAGAGGCTATTTCATTAGCTGGTCACTTAAAACTTGAAAAATTAATCGTGCTTTACGATTCTAATGATATTTCTTTAGATGGTGACTTAGAAAAGTCATTCTCAGAAAACGTACAAAAACGTTTTGAATCTTATGGTTGGAATTATTTAAAAGTTGCAGATGGCACAGATGTTGATGCGATTAATGCAACTATTGAAGAAGCTAAAAAATCAACTGGCAAACCAACATTGATTGAAGTGAAAACAGTGATTGGTTTCGGTTCTCCAAATAAATCGGGTAAAGCAGATTCTCATGGTGCTCCACTTGGTACAGATGAAGTGGTATTAACAAAAGCTGCTTATGAGTGGGCACACGAGCCTTTCCAAATTCCTGCTGAAGTATATGATACGTTTAATGCTGCAGCTGAAGTGCAAGGAGCACAGTCTGAAGAAGCTTGGAATGCGAAATTTACTGCTTATAAACAAGAATTCCCAGAGTTAGCAGTTCAATTTGAACATGCTATGAATGGTGAATTACCAGCAGACTTCGCTTCTGAATTACCAGTGTATGAAGCTGGTAAATCTGTAGCAACACGTTCTTCTTCTGGTGATGCGATTAATGCTATCGCTAAGAAAACACCATCATTCTTTGGTGGCTCTGCTGACCTTGCAGGCTCTAATAAAACAACGATGAAGGGTGCAGGCGATTTTTCTGCAGACGATTATGCTGGTCGCAACATCTGGTTTGGTGTTCGTGAATTTGCAATGGGCGCTGCTTTAAACGGTATGGCACTTCACGGTGGTTTAAATGTATTTGGTGGTACATTCTTCGTGTTCTCAGATTATGTTCGTCCGGCAGTTCGCCTTTCAGCATTAATGGGTCTTCCTGTAACGTATGTATTTACACATGACTCGATTGCTGTAGGAGAAGATGGTCCAACACATGAACCAATCGAACACCTTGCATCATTACGTGCAATGCCTAATTTATCTGTTGTTCGTCCTGCGGATGCCAATGAATCAGCTGTTGCATGGGAGCTTGCCGTTGCATCAGAAAATACGCCAACAGTATTAGTATTGTCTCGTCAAAACTTACCTGTACTTAACGCTTCTATTGAAACAGTACGTGAAGGTGTGACGAAGGGTGCTTACACAGTATCTCCTGCTACTAAAGAAGTGGCGGATGCGATTTTAATTGCAACAGGCTCAGAGGTTTCACTTGCAGTTGAGGCACAAAAAGCATTAAAAGCTGAAGGCATGGATGTAGCTGTCGTTTCAATGCCATCTATGGACCGCTTTGAAAAACAAGATGCTGCTTACAAAGAATCTGTTTTACCAAAAGCTGTCACTAAACGTCTTGCGATTGAAATGGGTGCATCATTCGGCTGGCATAAATATACCGGCTTTGAAGGTGATGTGCTTGCAATCGATAAATTTGGCGCATCAGCTCCAGGGGAAATTGTAATGGAAAAATACGGATTCACTGTAGAGAATGTAGTTGCAAAAGTAAAAGCACTATAAGATTTTTAATAAAATACCACAACACTCAGCGTACGTATGAATTCGCAGGGTGTTGCGGTATTTTTTTTACTATTGGCTGTCGTATCACTAAAGGAATACATCCGGTGGCAAGGGTCTTCTAAAATATGTCTAATTAAAAAAACTGCATATGGTTATGCAGTTTTTTATGTAGAAATTATTTCGCAAGCCCATTCTGAAAGGCATAGACAACGGCTTGTGTGCGATCTTGAACCTCAAGCTTTGCTAGAATATTGCTTACATGTGTTTTGACAGTTTTTAAAGCAATATATAGCTCGTCAGCAATTTCCTGATTGGCTTTGCCTTGTGCCATCAGCAATAAAACTTCCATTTCACGGTCAGTAAGATGGTCGTAAAGGGGTGTATTATTGCCGTGGCGCATACGGTGCATCATTTTAGATGTAACTTCTGGTTCTAATACCGTTTCGCCACCCATTGTTTTACGAATGGCTTCCGCAATTTGTTTTGCATTAGATGTTTTTAATATATAACTCACTGCTCCTGCCTCTAAAGCAGGGTAGACTTTGTCATCATCTAAAAAGCTAGTCACCATCATGATTTTTGCCTCTGGCCAGGCGGCTAAAATTTCTGCTGTTGCCTCAGCACCAGTCATAATGGGCATAACATTATCCATTAAAATAATATCAGGCTTTAGGGCAAGGGCACGCTCAACTGCTTCTTGCCCGTTTTCAGCCTCTCCCACAACTGTAATATCTGGCTGTGCGGATAAGTACGCCGAAACGCCGATACGCACCATTTCATGATCATCCACTATGAGCACTTGTATCATTGTCATTGACCTCCTCTTTATGTAGTGGAATTTTAACTTCGACAATCGTTCCTTCTTCAGGGACTGACACAATTTTATATGTGCAGCCAATTTCAACAGCTCGTTCCGCAATATTTTGCAAGCCGTAAGAAGTGGATTTATCTGCCTCTACATCAAAGCCTAAACCATTATCTTGAATGCGTAAAATGGCTAAGTCATCTCGTGCAACAAGCAACAATTCAACCTCACTGGCTTTGGCATGTCGAAGTGTATTAGAGAGGGCTTCCTGGGCAATGCGGAATAGGTGATCTTCTTCTGCTTTCGTTAATGCCATTTCTTCTAGCTCATATTCAATATGGAAGTAAACCTTTTGCTGAAGCTCAATAATTAATTCCTCTAAGCCTTGCGCAAGTGTTTTATTGCGAAGTGCAACAGGTCGTAAGTGTAATAATAATGCACGCATTTCGAGCTGTGCTTGCTGAACTATTTTTTCCACTTGCTTTAAGCTAGTCGCATTTTCGTCATTTTCCGTTAATGCAGAAAGCAACATGGAGGCCGCAAATAATTGCTGCGACACAGAATCATGTAATTCTCTAGCCAGACGTTGACGTTCAGCAATGATGCGTTCCTGTATAATTTTGTCATGAGCTTCTGCACGTTCATTGGATAAGCGCTGTAGACTTTTACGCTGTGTATCTATTAATTCACTTGTTTGCACAAGTGCTTTTTTTAATGGTTTCGGAAGGGCTTGCTTTTTAGAAAGCACAAAATCAGGTTCGATTAACTGCTTTACAATTTTCGTTGCTTGAGCCTCTCGGGCACGAGCAGTCATACTAATCCAACTGGCAAAGAGGAAGCTAAGAGCAAATAAGCTGACTACAATAATTCCCCCAAGAGGAAAATTATCATAATTTTGTCGCCATAAAGGTTCCCAAGTTTTCTCATCAGGATTTCCCCATACTGCAACAAGCAATCCGAATGTAGCGCTCATTAAAATGAATAATAAGGTAAATAATCTTGAGATAAAGGCAATCATTTACGCAGCACCTCCAAATCTCCAAGCCATGTTGCAACATGAATAATTAAAATGCGTTTTGCATCCTCAGGATTTCCATCAGAAAAGCTAACACTTTCATTTAAAATACGTTGTGGACCCACATGTAAGCAAGTAAGCTCACCAAATAGGGTTGTATAGTGTATACGAAAAGGTATTTCATAGGGGATATAGATTTGAACTTTACCGATACCTTGACGAATTGTAATTAGACTTGTGCCAGCAGGCAAAATCGTTTGCGTCGTATCAACTGTAATATCTCCTGCTAAACGTTGAATTTGCACATCTTGCCATTTATATGCTTCAGTTGGTGCTGGTATGGTGCCAATTAAGTCATTTTTCGAGGTAGATAGTTTTTCAAAAAGCTCAGCACCAACTATTTTTGGTTCATTTTCTCGTTGTAAGTATTGATAAAGCATATATAAGAGCATAATTACAATGAATAGACGGAGGCTCCACATTGTGAATAATGCAATCGCAATGAAGAATATGCCGGTCCATTTAAAAAAGCGGACTTTTTTAGAAAAGCTTAAATAAAGCAGTACGGCCCCAATCAATAAACAAAAGGCGCCACCATTATTAAAAATAGTAAGCTCCACAAAAACGAGTAAAAAGAAGCATAGTACCCAAAATGTGAGCTTATTTGTAGTGAAATTTTGCAAGAGGGTCACCCTTCTTTCTACTAATAGTATAAAAGAGGGAATGGGACCCTCTGTTTTAAAACGTGAAAGAATGCGCCGGTTAGAGTTGGCGCATTGCTTCCATTATAACATGTTATTTATTTTCAATTAGCAGTGGAGAGCTTTCCTCTGAAGCTTTTTTTTCTAATTGTGCCAATCTTGCTTCAAATGTTGTAACTTCATGATCTTTGTCAATTTGATAAGCCAATTTATCAATATAAGCTTCCAAATCTTCAAAATTTGTTTTATTATTTTTGGCAATCATACCATCCATTTGATGATGGGCACGAGTGACGTTTTCTTTGCCCATTAACTGTAATTGACGAACTTTCATGTCTTTAATTTTATGTTTCATTGTTTCAAATTTACGCTCTAACTCGAAATATTCACGTGTACTTGCTTCGATACTGGCCTGTAACGTATGATTACGGGCAGTGTAAGCTGTCACTTCATCTGTTGCAAAATCAATTAAATCTTGCTCGCCACTAGTTTGTGCTAATGTCAGTTGAGATTCACGCTTAGCAAGTAAATCTGCATTTTGTTGATATTCTTGCTCAAGCTTTTCTTTTAATTGTCCTTGACGTTCTAATAATTTACCTGTTTCTTCCGTTTGTTTTTCAGCTTCACGGATGTACTGATTTAACATAGCAATTGGATTTTTTTGTTCCTTCTTATCAAATAACTGATGTAAGTCTGCCTCTACTGTATATCTAAAACGTTGAAATAAATTCATATTCATTCTCTCCTTTTATTTTGTTAAATTTGACCATTCTTTTTCGAAGTTTGTAAATGGATCTTCTTCTTTTTTATTTTCAATTGTTGGGATTTTTACATCTTCGCCATTCCATTTTTTATAAATGACATAGACAATTGCGATTGCTGCAAGACCAATCATTGCAGGAATGTTCGATACTGCTGATAGGATACCGATTAGACCAACCGCGAACCAAAAGATTTTACCAAAATTAGACTTGCTCGCCATGTAAAAATGCATCCCTAGTGCTACAAATAATCCGGAGAATAGTAAGCCTGCCAATGGTCCGATTAAGGCTAGTGCAACACATGCTGCGATAACCCCTCCAGTTAATAAAAGAAATTTTCTCATTTGTTTTAGCTCCTTTCGTTTGTACCTTTATGTTACCTATTTACAAGATTGTCTAAAACGGACTCGAAATTGATTTTCTACTAGGTCTTGAGGCTGAGAACTATCTAGGCTGCAACAAAAGTGGGTTTTTGGCGTACACAATGAGTGTATCTTGCTTGTTTTCATTGAAAAATAGCAGTTCATTTTAAGAGCTAATTATCATCTGCCATAAAGTAATTTTTAGATCCTAAACTAGAAGCTTTTCGACAAAAATAGAAGATGAAACCTTCCTCCGTTTGACAAATTAACAAGATGGGATGAGCTATACTTATGGAAAATAAACTGAGCGAAGGAGGATTTCTGGTGAGAACCTATTCCATATATAAGATAAAAGAAGAGCATTTAACGTTTATTTTTGGCAGAGAGCGAAAGTTGTTAGAGATGATGCAAGGCTGTGAAGACGCCAATGAGAAATCCTTAAAAGAGCTTGCGTATATATGTGAATCCGTTCGTTTTGATGAAATAGCAGCAATGTTGGAGCATCAACTTGATTCCAAATATGCACATTTAGAAAGAGCTCGTAATGCTTTGTTTTTAGAACATCCGATAAAAGGCAAAATGGCTATTTATTTAGTCGATCGTAAGATTTGTGTTTATTGTGAAGGTTCACGAATGCTAGATTTAGATTTATTTCAAATGCTTGCCAAGATGAGTGAACGATTCATTGCTTTCAATAAACAAGATAATGAATGTGGGTGGTTGAAACCTATGAAGTATACAATGCACTAGGAAATTTCACTACAATATATAGTAACATGCTATCATTTGGTGTATAATGGAGCGTGGAGAGTTTTTTCTCGGTATATTGTAGTGGAGGAGGTTGGTTGTATATGCCTACATGGGGCTGGATTATTATCGTAATTATCGCATTAGCAGCGGGAGCGGCACTTGGTTTCTATTTCGCTCGTCAAGCTATGATGAAATATTTAAAAGAAAACCCACCTATTAATGAGCAAATGATTCGTATGATGATGGCACAAATGGGTCGTACGCCGTCTGAAAAGCAAGTACGTCAAATGATGGCACAAATGAATAAATTCCAAAAATAATTGGAATTTTTAAGGAGCAGCTGGTTAAGGTAACTGGTTGCTTTTTTCATGGACTCATAATAAAAGGGGATGTCTCAAAATGGTTGAGACATCCCCTTGTTTTTAGTGATGAGAAGCGTTCAGCCAGTTAATTGCACTATGTACAACAACTGCTACACCTAACGGTAGAACACCCTCATCTAAAATAATATTTGGATTATGAAGTGGATAGTTTTGATTTCCTAAACCGTTTGATCCAGCCCACATAAACATCGTTGGTACACGCTGGCTAATATGTACCAGCTAAAGGTTCTTCGTTTATCTGTAAGTTTTCCTCACTGACTATTTCTTTGACAACATCGGGGTTGAAGGAGCTTAATGTTGCCTCGATAACAGCTGTATCGGGAATAATATTGGCAACTGTTCCGCCGCCCATTTTCCCAATAATGAGTATGGCTCTTTCTTTTGGGTCGACTTCTTTTAAGGATCCACACATTTCTGTAGCTCTGAGCTATGACCACCCTTACCTTGTATTTTCAAAAAGAAGCCATCAAGTGAAGAAGCGGCTACACCTGGCTTGTAGCCAAATTTTCCAACTTCTAAATCAGGACTCACATGGAGAGCAAAGGCTGCATCTACTTTTGGGTTTTCGAGTAATCCATCTTCAATCATGTCCTTTGCGCCTAGTCCAATTTCTTCTGCTGGCTGAAACATGATTTTTACTATACCGTTAATGTCATTTTCTTTTGCCTTTAGAAGCTTGACTGCACCCAGCATAAATGTTGTATGGATGTCATGTCGGATTCGGACCTTTGAGTAGCCCTACCTAAAAAGGATTCACCCCTTGGATTTTCTAATGATCCGTAAATATTTAGTTCCCCCGTCTCAACTGGTTTCAGCGATTTAGAAATTTGAAACTGACTATGATATTACAAGCCGTCTATACGGAAGTAAATCCTGAAAAATTCTTTAACAAAAGGCTGTAAAAAATTTTTTACAACGCAATTTCTTTTGTTGGTAAGATGTGTAGCAGTCTTTTAGAAACAAGAATGAAAAAATTTTTAACTCTATTCGTTTGAAATATTCTATGAAAACATAAAAAAACTAGCAATTTAAAATATTCCCACTAATTTTGGGAAAACTAGCTATAATAAATAGTATTCATAGAAAAGGAGCTGTTAAATATGGAACGCGAAAAGACAAATGTAGAAAGCTTTGATCTAGATCATACAAAAGTAAAAGCCCCGTATGTTCGGTTAGCGGGAGTTAAAGCAGGGAAAAACGGCGATGAAGTGTACAAATATGATATTCGCTTGAAGCAACCTAATAAAGAGCATATGGAAATGCCGGCTTTGCATTCCTTAGAGCATTTATCTGCGGATATCATTCGTAATTATTCTGACCATATCGTTGATTTCAGTCCAATGGGTTGCCAGACAGGCTTCTATGTATCCCTTATTAATCATCAAGATTATGAGGACTTATTAACTATTTTAGAAAAGACATTTACTGACGTGACAAAGGCGACAGCAGTGCCTGCATGTAATGAGGTACAATGTGGCTGGGCTGCGAGTCATAGCTTAGAAGGAGCACAAGCATTAGCGAAGGAATTTTTAGCGAAACGAGAAGAATGGCATATCGTTTTTGAAGAATAAATATGGAAAAAAACCTTGCGGGAATAATATAAGCAAGGTTTTTATTTGCGTTAAAAATGGAATGGAATGACATTGGAGGAGGAGGAATCACGATTTATTTTTTGGTAAATAAAACTTTCTAAAAAATCATGAATTAAATCTTCGTATTCATCCATATTTTCATTAAAGGATTGGGCATGTGCCCCAGTATCAAAAAGCTTTAATTTTTTAGGACCTACTTTTTTATTGTAAAGATCTAGTGACATGGACGCTGGAATAAATGAATCAGGGATACTATGGATAAAAAGTACAGGTTTTTCAATATGGGTCACTGCTTCGGCGGGGGTCACACTTTTGAAGGAGTAGCCGTCCCGGAGGCGGACAAAGAAATCGGCAAAACGGATGGGAATAATAGAGCCATATTTAAATTCAGTTTTGGCAATTTGCTTGAGCAACATGGAAAAATCGGAGAATGCACAATCAGATATATAAAAATCAGCACCATCTTCAACCGTACCTGCATAAAGTAACATTGTTGCTGCACCCATTGATTCTCCATGAATACCTAGTATTGCATCTTCACCAATCATGGCTTTCACTGTATTGACTACAGCATCAAGATCATTTTTTTCATAGTGGCCATAGCTAGTTGTTTTGCCACCAGATTCGCCATGACGGCGATGGTCAAAGATGACCGAATTATAGCCAAGCCTTTCAAATAACCGAGCGTATTTAACGGAATTTATTTTATTTTCGGTAACACCGTGACATATGATGATCGTGTTATTGGTTTGCAACGGCTGAAGCATAATTCCTCGAATCGTATAACCATTAGGAGAATCAATATTTAATTCGCATTTCAAGTTTTTATTGTACCAAGCCTCATCAAAGCGTTTGGCTGTCGTTTCTCGTTCACGAACAAATTCAGGATCTTTTTGTTGAATATACATTAATTTATTGGAAAGCGCGAAGCCGAACAGACCAGTAGCTGCTGCGGCAAGCGTTGTTGTAATACCAGAGAATAAAAGCATCTTTTTTTTCATCATAAAACACCTCCACATGCTGTTTCTTATTTGTAATGTTCCCAACTGAGATTGTTTAAAACACGTCAACATTTTACAATAACTTTGGCAAAACTGCGATTATTTCTATTATCGAAAATCGTCAAAATATTTGTTAAAATATACATATCTGCTAGTAGCATATGCAGCAGTGTTGATTTTTGAACGGGGAAAAGGGGAGAATGGACATGATAAATGAGGTAGTAATCGTGAGTGCTGTACGAACAGCTATAGGCTCATTTCAGGGGACATTAAAAGACGTACCAGCAGTAACTTTAGGTAGCATTGTTATTAAGGACGCTTTAGCGCGTGCAGGAGTAGCAGGGGAACAAGTCGATGAGGTCATTATGGGGAATGTGTTATCGGCTGGTCTTGGACAAAATCCAGCTCGTCAGGCAGCGATAAAGGCTGGTTTACCACATGAGGTATCAGCATTAACAATTAATAAAGTATGTGGATCAGGTTTAAAAGCTGTGCATTTAGCAACGCAAGCTATTTTAGCAGGTGATGCTGATATTATCGTGGCTGGTGGCTTTGAAAATATGAGCCAGGCACCTTATGTTTTAAAAAATGCGCGTGAAGGCTTCCGAATGGGCGATCAAAAGGTGGTGGATACTATGATCCATGATGGTCTATGGTGTGCTTTTAATGATTATCATATGGGAATTACAGCTGAAAATTTATGTGATAAGTATGAAATTTCAAGAGAAGAGCAGGATGCTTTTGCAGCTCGTTCTCAGCAACGCGCAGAGGCAGCAATTGCAGCAGGCAAATTTGAAAATGAAATCGTCGCTGTTGAGATTCCACAGCGTAAGGGAGAGCCTATTGTATTCGCCAAGGATGAATTTCCACGTGCAGGTGTAACAGAGGAATCTCTAGGTAAGCTACGTCCCGCATTTAAAAAAGATGGCTCCGTAACAGCGGCGAATGCTTCAGGCATTAACGATGGGGCAGCGGCAGTTGTTGTGATGTCGAAGAAAAAGGCACAAGAGCTTGGTATTCAACCAATGGCAATTATTTCAGCCAATGCAAGCGTAGGAGTAGATCCTGCAATTATGGGAACTGGTCCAGTTAAAGCAGTCCAAAAAGCACTGGCAAAGGCAGCAGCAACATTAGATGAAATAGATGTAATTGAAGCAAATGAAGCATTTGCAGCACAATCGATTGCTGTTGATCGTGAATTACGCTTTAATCATGATAAACTAAATGTCAACGGGGGCGCGATTGCTCTTGGTCATCCGATCGGTGCAAGTGGTGCTCGTATTTTGGTCACACTCTTACATGAGATGGAAAAGCGTGATGCGAAAATGGGTTTAGCCACATTATGTATCGGTGGTGGTCAAGGTGTAGCCACAGTAGTAAAGCGTCCTTGATGTCAATAAGAAGGTGAATGAAATGGGAAAGAAACGAAAACAACAACAGACAAGCAATAGCATGACAGCAAGCTTGCCAAAGCAGGAGGCAGTCACATTAGCAGACCAACTAGGTGGCGATGTGTTAGCTAAATTAAAAGCGGCAAAGCAAGATTTAACCGTGAAAGAACAGGCGGCAGAAGAAGAGCGCCAAGCAAAACTAGCTTTTGAACGTAAGCAACGAGAAAAAAATAAATCGTTTGAAGAATTATTAAACGAGTATGGCGATAAAGGCACGAAATATTAATAAGGAAACAGTGAATTCGCGCATGTGGGTTCACTGTTTTTGGATAACAGAAAAAGCCGATAATATATAAGTAACAATTCATGATGTGGGAGACGCTGCCAATAACATATACCTTATTATAGTTTAGTAAGTAGATTAAATTATGATAGGAGAACAATGATGTTTGAATTATATTCTAAAAGATTAAGATTAATTCCTTTAAATGCTAAGTATTTACAATTGCTAATTGAGCATGAGAATGATTTAGCAATTGAATTCTCTTTACATAAGCTAGAGGGAATTATTGATGATGAGCTAAAACAGGCATTGGACTATAGACGCTCCAAAGTTTTGGAAGATGAAGAAAATTATATTTGGCATACGAATTGGTTGATTGTATGTAAAGAACAGAATTGTGCTATTGGGGGCATTTTGCTAAAAGGGATGCCAAATGAGAGGCAGGAAGTGGTGATTGGTTATTATACCTTTCCTAGTTTTCAAGGACGTGGTTATATGACAGAAACCATTATAACAATGATAAACTGGCTACATCATCAACCAAATGTTCAGTCTATTATTGCAGATACAGAAAAAGATAATTTCGCTTCCCATCGAGTTTTAGAAAAAGCAGGGGCTACCTTATATAAAGAAACTGAGTCTCTTTATTATTGGAGATTCCTATAAGGATTATATAGGTAAGACAAAAGGCTAAACTAGTGCCTTTTGTCTTTTATTTTTCAACAATTTCCTGAAGACCACAACGACACCAACAAAAATAATGGCTCCAGCTGTATCAACAAGTACATCTTGGCCGCTCATTGTGCGACCTGGTGTAAAGCTTTGACGAAATTCATCAAGCATAGCAATAAAAGCCGTTCCAGTAATAGCAATAGTTGCTGCAAAACGGTGTCTTCCCCATGCAAAGTACAAACCAAGCGCAATGCATCCAAAACCGATAAAATGTGTTAGTTTACGAATTAAAAATTCAACAAATGGAAAATAACCACGTTCTTCAACTGATACGACTGTGTCCCAATAAGGGATCTTTAAAACGGATAGTTGTTTTTCAAAAGGTTTATTAGCTAATAAATCTTTAAGCTCTGGTAAAATACTTTGTTGTTCGTAAGTCATGCTCGAGGAAATGATAAGCACAACTAGACAGATGATGAAGATTAACCACTTTTTCATCGATGTTCTACATATTGCTCATTTTTTGTTAACGTATTTGCTACTTCAAAATTGGTTATAGCAGCCATATTTTCATAGGCAGAGAGGGTCTGTGCTAGTTGCTCCTGTGAACTTGCTCCAATTACTGTAGAAGCGATTGCAGACTCTTTTAAATTAAAGGCTAGTGCCAATGCATGTAAATCATTATACTGTGAAGCTAAGTTTGTTAACGTTGTTGTTAACTCTTCTGAAGAATAGTTGTTAAAACCGTTTACTCGTTGAAGGCGTTGCTGCCAGCTATTTGTTAATAAGCCCTTTGCCACTGTGCCACGAGTTACAACAGAAGCACCTTCGTTCGCAATGAGCTCCAACCACTCTTCGGGGCGGCGATCTAATGCACTATATTGCATCATGACACTTTTAGCAGAGCTTGCAGGTAAAAAACGTTGTAAAACATTTGGACGAATGGAGGAAATGCCATATTCACGGATAAGTCCTTCTTTTTTCAAGCCCTCAAAAGTGTCGATAATACCATTCCAGTCATCTTCGATTGTACCACCGTGTAACTGATAAACATCGATGTAGTCCGTCCCTAACCGTTTCAAACTAGCATGAATAGCTTGTTTTATATAAGATGGTGAAGCATCCCATTGCCAGCCTTCTACACCTTCAGTCCAACGATTACCTACCTTTGTGGCAAGGATAATCTCTTGACGACGCTTTCCTAATGCCGCGCCAATGATCTCCTCATTAGCCCCTAAATCATATAAATCGGCAGTATCCATATAATTTATGCCCGCATCTAATGCCATATCGACAATAGTAGCTGCTTGCTCTTTATCTGTCGAAAGTGACATGCCTCCTAAACTAATTTCAGAAATGAATAATTCACTAGAGCCAAGCTTCCTCTTTTTCATGAAACGACCTCCTTCGATTTCTTTACTTGTAATGGTACAATGAACATATCTGAAGGACAAGCGAGGTTATCGTCTATGAAAAAGTTTGAGGAAAAAACGACAAAAACGACACCAATCTATGACGGAAAAATTGTAAAACTACAAGTTGATGATGTCATGTTGCCAGATGGTCAGGTTGCAAAGCGCGAAATTATTAAACATCCTGGAGCGGTTGCGGTTATTGCCGTGACAGATGAGGGTAAATTAGTGTTAGTGGAGCAATATCGTAAGGCACTTGAACGTTCTATTGTTGAAATTCCAGCAGGGAAACTTGAACCTGGTGAAGAACCAGCAATGACAGCTCGCCGTGAATTAGAGGAAGAGACAGGCTACGGCGCGCATAGCCTTACATATTTACAAACATTTGCAACGTCGCCGGGATTTGCAGACGAGGTCATTCATCTATATGTAGCGAAGGATTTGTATAACATCGACAATAAAGCAGCATTAGATGAGGATGAGTTTGTCGAACTTTTAGAAGTTTCGTTGGAAGTAGCACAATCAATGGTCGCAGATCAACGTATATTTGATGCTAAAACTGCATTTGCTGTACTTTGGCTTGCTGCCCATTTAGAAAATAATCTTTAGCATAATAGAGACGGACGAGCATAAGCTGTACAAACCTTGATAGAAAAGGAGCATGTTTATGTCTCGTACGGTGTCTATATTTTATCACGCTTCCATCATTGCCGTTAGCTTTGTTTGTGGCGTTATTTTCTTTCATATTTTTGGTGGACCGAAAGCGGAACCGTTTATTTTATTTATAGAACCTCGTTTAGCCGATGGGGACAGGCATTCGATTTTTCGTTTAGTGCTTCCTGTCGCCATTTCCATAGGTCTTGTATTATTACTAGCAACTCACAGTGTTTTAAAAGTTTTAGTACGTGTAACTGTAGCCATGCGTGCCACTTTTTTTGGCTTTAGTTCTGTTTTTTTATTACAAAAACTTGAAGCTTTTTGGCTTTATACGATTTGGTGGTTTCCATTTCAGCTTATCTATTGTATATTGTTGCTAGTCCTATGCAATTTACTTGTACCTGCTTGGTCAAAGCGAAAAATCGGGAAACAAGTATCTGGTCGGACAATTTTGTTGAATTTTATCGCATTTTTCATCATAATAGTTGCTGAGTTTATTGTTGTTTCTTATGTGTTAAAATGATGGGTTTAATAGACAGACATTGTGATCAGATAAAAAAGTAGAACATGTTAGAAATCTATTCACTATCTTGTAATAGGATTTACTCCTTTGGTATAATGGAAAGAGTTTAGGGGGGCGTCACATGGAGAGCCGAATTGATCGTATAAAAAAACAGTTGCATAGTGCTAGTTACAAGCTGACGCCGCAGCGAGAAGCAACAGTTGCTGTCTTGCTTGAGCACGAAGAAGACCACCTAAGTGCTGAGGATGTATATCTTTTAGTAAAAGAAAAAGCACCAGAGATCGGTCTAGCTACTGTTTATAGAACGTTAGAATTATTAACTGAGCTCAAAATTGTCGACAAAATCAACTTTGGCGATGGCGTGTCGCGCTATGACCTACGCCAAGAGGGAGCTGCCCATTTCCACCATCATCTAGTTTGTATTGAATGTGGAGCTGTTGATGAAATTCAAGAAGATTTACTTGAAGATGTGGAAGCCGTTGTTGAAAAGCGTTGGAACTTTATCATAAAGGATCACCGACTAACTTTCCACGGCATATGCTGGCGCTGTCATGATAAAAACGACGAATCGAATGAAGAAAATTAACGAAAAGCTGTCTGTTTTAATCTCTGTTATAGATTAAATCGGGCAGTTTTTTGTTTTTTTATGAAATAATAAATCCTTATTACCGTTGGTTTATGTCGAATAGAGGAGGCTTTAGCACATTTCTAATAGCCATGCTAAAATAGAAAATAATTGACAGTAAGGGGGCGTTGTGATGAATGAATTTCAATATGCAGTAGAGGATTATATCCATTTTATCCAAGTGGAACGGCAGTTATCTGTTAATACATTAGCATCCTATCGCCGAGATTTAGAAAGCTATGTGAATTTTTTGCAAAATGCAGAAGGTATGGCTGATTTTAATCGTGTAGAAAGAACGACCATACTACGACATTTAGAGCAACTACGTGCACAAGGGAAGACAAGCCGTACGATTGCTCGCCATATTTCATCTATTCGTAGTTTCCACCAATTTTTACTCCGAGAAAAGCGTGCTGAATCAGATCCAACAGTACACTTAGAAATGCCGACAATTGAGCAAAAATTACCGAATATTTTATCTATAGAAGAAATTGAAGCCTTATTGACGGCGCCGAATCGAAGTAAGCCACAAGGTATCCGTGATTTAGCGATGCTTGAATTATTATATGGCTCAGGTATGCGAATCAGTGAGCTTATTGCTTTAGATTTAGCTGATATTCATTTAACAATGGGCTTTGTTCGGGTGTTTGGGAAGGGTGGAAAAGAAAGAATCATTCCTCTTGGCAAAAGCGCCTTATCAGCCATAAGCACCTATTTAAACAATGCTCGTGGTCAATTACAGGGAAAATATCCAAAAACTGATGCGTTTTTTATTAATCAAAGAGGGAAACGTTTAACAAGACAAGGTTGTTGGAAATTAATGAAGGAGCATGCTTTAAAAGCTGGCATCCAACATGAGTTAACACCACATACATTGCGTCACTCTTTTGCTACTCATTTAGTCGAAAATGGGGCTGATTTACGTGCCGTACAAGAGATGCTAGGTCATGCAGATATTTCAACAACGCAAATATATACACATATTAGCAAAACAAGATTATCGGAAGTATATAAGCAATTTCATCCCCGTGCTTAAAAATTTCAGAAAATTTTTTTCGGTCGGATGTCTGACCTTTATTTTTCGCATTTTTTTGGTAAAATAGAGTCATGAGATTGGAGGCAATAATAATGAATAAACCGTTTAACAAAATCCATGTAGTTGTGATGGACTCTGTAGGAATTGGTGAAGCGCCAGATGCTGCAAATTTTGGCGATGTAGGATCACATACATTAGGACATATCGCTGAAAAAATGAATGGGCTTACAATGCCAGTAATGGAGTCAATGGGTTTGGCAAATATCGAGCCGCTGCAAGGTATGCAAGCGACAAATGAGCCGAAAGCATACTATGGAAAAATGCAAGAAGCTTCTGTCGGAAAAGATACGATGACAGGACATTGGGAAATTATGGGTTTGAATATTGATAAGCCTTTTAAAGTATATCCGGATGGATTTCCTGCAGAGTTGATTGCTGAGCTAGAAAAACGTACGGGTCGTAAAGTACTTTGCAATCAACCTGCAAGTGGTACGCAGGTTATAGAAGACTTCGGTAAAGAGCATATGGAAACTGGAGCAATTATTGTCTATACATCAGCTGATCCAGTTTTACAAATTGCTGCTCACGAGGAAATCATACCATTAGATGAATTATATAAAATCTGTGAAATTGCACGTGAATTAACATTACAGCCTGAATATTTAGTGGGTCGCGTAATCGCACGTCCATTTATAGGTACTCCAGGGGACTTCTCGCGTACTTCAAATCGACATGACTATGCACTAAAGCCATTCGGTCGTACAACGATGAATGTTTTGAAAGACGCAGGCTTAGATGTAATTGCAATTGGTAAAATCTCTGATATTTTCAACGGTGAAGGTGTTACAGATGCTGTACGTACTAAAAATAATACGGATGGAATGGACAAATTTGCTGAAGTTGTCCGCCGTGATTTCCATGGAATGAGCTTCTTAAACTTAGTAGACTTTGATGCTAATTTTGGACATCGCCGTGATCCACTAGGCTACGGACAAGCTCTACAAGAATTCGATGCACGACTACCAGAAATTACAAGTGCAATGTCAGAGGATGATTTATTAATTATTACAGCAGACCACGGGAATGACCCAACCTTCCATGGCACAGATCATACACGTGAATATGTACCGTTAATTGTCTATTCTCCACGTTTTAATGGTGGAGCTGAATTAGAGCTTCGTGAAACTTTTGCTGATATTGCAGCTACAGTGGCTGAGAACTTCCAAGTAGAGGCCCCAGCATTCGGCAAAAGTTTCTTACAAGAATTGAAATAAGGGGGATTTTAGAATGAATATGGTGCAATTGTTTGAAAAGAAAAAACAAGGATTAGAGCTCTCACAAGCTGACATTCAGTATTTTGTAGATGGCTATACGACAGGTTCGATTCCTGATTATCAAGCAAGCTCACTGTTAATGGCGATTCGACTTTTAGGAATGTCTGATGATGAAACGTTTTATTTAACAAAAGCAATGATTGAATCAGGAGATGTTATTGATTTAACGTCTATTGATGGTTTTAAAATTGATAAACACTCAACAGGTGGCGTTGGAGATAAAGTAACACTTGTGGTCACACCTATTATTGCATCTCTAGGAATTCCAGTAGCCAAGTTTAGTGGTAAAGGTCTAGGTATTACAGGTGGTACAATCGATAAATTAGAGTCAATCCAAGGCTTCAAAACAGAGCTTTCCTCACAGGAATTCATTGACAATGTCAATAGACATAAAATTGCAGTTGCTGGGCAAACAGGCAATCTTGTACCAGCTGACAAAAAGTTGTATGCATTAAGAGACGTGACAGGAACGGTCGATTCGATTCCATTAATTGCTGCATCCATTATGAGTAAAAAAATCGCTAGTGGTGCGGATGGTATTGTGCTAGATGTTAAATGTGGATCAGGAGCGTTTATGAAAACGCAAGAAGAAGCTCAGCGATTAGCTGATACAATGACAGCTATTGGGGAAAAACTTGGGCGCAGAGTTGTTGCTCATATTAGTGATATGGATAATCCACTAGGTAAAATGATTGGCAATAAACTTGAGGTATTGGAAGCCTATGCATTATTAAGCGGTCGTATGGAAGAAACACATGAGGATTTACTAGATGAATGTGTAGTCATTGCTTCTTTAATGTATCAAGTTGCCGCAGGTGTTGATGAAACGGAAGCAACAGCCGCTGTTAAGCGCGTACTGGCAGATGGTTCTGCCGCTGCTAAATTTGAGGAGTTTATTGTTGCTCAAGGTGGGGACGTATCAGATATCGTACAAAATGAAACAGCCCATAAAGTTTCAGTAACGGCAGTGACAGAGGGTACTGTGGAAACAATTAATGCCCTTTTAGTTGGTGAAGCTAGTGTTAGTCTAGGTGCTGGACGTTTAACGAAGGAATCTGCGCTGGATTACGATGCAGGCATTCAGCTGATTGCTAAAAAAGGCGATCGTGTAAAAAATGGGGATATTATTGCTTATTTATATTCCAATAACCAAATCGATCAAGATACGATTCATAAAATACAGCAAGCTTATACAATTGCATAACATTTTATTTGCGAGAGCTCTCACATACGAGGGTTCTCGCTTTTTTTATCGTTCCAACATTAAACCTATGAAATGTTTACATTTTCGTAGAAATTTCATATTGAGATAACAGCAGCTTGTTTAAAACACGTTCACTTATCCCATACTGCACTTAAACCTAAAAAGCTATAAGTATGTCGATTTGACACTATTTCAGAAGACTTTGCACTAGTTCTGTCAGCCGCAAGGAATCAGCGTATTAAATGTGGAATTGCACGAGGAGGAGGCGATGTTCATGCATTTTCAATTAGAAATGGTCACAAGAGAGACAGTCGTTATACGTTTATTTGGGGAGCTCGATCATCATGCAGTAGAGCAAATTCGAGCGAAAATTTCTGCAGCAATTTTCCAAGGCACTGTGACGACCATCATATGGAACTTAGAAGGGCTATCTTTTATGGATAGTTCGGGAGTAGGCTTAGTGCTTGGTCGTATGCGTGAGTTAGAGGCAGTTGCTGGGCGAACTATTTTATTGAATCCATCGCCAACCATGCGGAAAGTTTTTCAATTTTCAGGTTTAGGGCCTTGGATGATGGATGCAACAGAGGAACAAGCGATTGATCGCGTAAGGGGGATTGTAAATGGATAACGAAATGACATTAACTTTTTTAGCACTTAGTGAAAATGAAGCCTTAGCCCGTGTAGCAGTCACTGGCTTTATTGCTCAATTAGACCCAACTATTGATGAGCTATCTGAATTTAAAACAGTCGTCTCAGAAGCAGTTTCCAATGCCATTATTCATGGCTATGAAGAGGATGGCAGAGGTGTTGTTACTGTTCATGCTAAACGTGAAGATGACATTGTAACGGTGTCTGTGATGGATAAAGGGGTAGGCATTGAAGACGTGAGTCAAGCAATGGAGCCGTTATTTACTACAAAAAGTGTAATGGAGCGCTCAGGTATGGGCTTTACGATTATGGACAGTTTTTCTGATCAGCTAACAGTTATGTCCAAGTGGCGTGAAGGCACAACTGTAACATTTACGAAGAAATTTTACACAGTTCGCACAGCGGTAATGTGAGGGTATCATCGTGAAGCCGTTAGAACAGTCGTCCGAAAAGCTTTTGTCTCAGGAGGAAATGCGTGATTTAATAGCACGTGCACAGAAGGGCGATCATGAGGCTCGTAAACGAATGGTAGAAGGCAATACGAGGCTTGTGTGGTCCATTGTTCAACGTTTTACAACGAGAGGTGTTGAGCTCGAGGATTTATTCCAGATAGGCTGCATAGGACTCATGAAATCAGTAGATAAGTTTGATTTATCGTATGATGTTAAATTTTCAACCTATGCAGTACCTATGATTATTGGTGAGATTCAACGCTTTTTAAGGGATGATGGCATGGTGAAGGTGAGTCGCTCTATCCGGGAGCTGAACTTTAAAATCCGACATGCTACAGACGAATTTATTAAAAAGAATGAACATCCGCCAACGATACAGGAGCTGGCACAAGTACTTGGTGTGACAACCGAGGAAATCGTGACAGCATCGGATGCATTAAGAGATCCAGCATCTCTACATGAGCAATTGTATGAAAGTGAAGGAGATTCCATCACATTGATGGATCAAATGAAGGATGAAAAATCTGAGCAGCCATTTGATTATATCCCCCTTAAAGAAGTGCTTACAAGGCTTGAACCGAGAGAACAGTCTATCATTTATTTACGCTATTTTTCAGATTGTACGCAAACTGAAATTGCAAATAGGTTAGGCATATCACAGGTGCAAGTATCCCGTTTGGAGAAAAAAATTCTTGCTCAATTAAAAAGTTGGATGGCTACAAGCGCAACTGTAGAGCAAGAAGCAATAAAAAAAGACATCTAAGAAAATGGTGACAGCATGACAAATAAATTATTTAGCAACTTAGAAGCAGCCGAAGATTTTCTTAAGGAGCAATTTGGTGACGGCGAATCATTTGACGTTGGAATTAAGCATTTATTTGTCAAAGATTTGCCGGTTCTTTGTGCCTATATTAGTGGACTTGTGGATGGAGAAGCCCTAACACAATTACTTTCAAGTATGCTCCCAGATGAGGACTATGAAATTGATGTGGAGGATGAGAAGGAGTATTTCGAGTCCTATTTTAACTTTCACGGACGTTCAGAGGAAACTGAGCGTAAAGCTTATTTATTAGCCATTTTAAGCGGGCAAGTGACCTTTATTACTAAAAGTGGCTATTGCTACGTTGCCGAGCTCAGAAACTATCCAGGACGTTCCCCTGAGGAGCCCGACAATGAAAAGGTTATACGTGGCTCAAGGGATGGTTTTACAGAAGGAATATCTCAAAATACAGCTTTAATTCGTAGGCGGATTCGCAATAGTAATTTACGTTTCGAGCTACATAAAATATCCAAAATCGGCCAAACCGACGTCGCCATAGCGTATATGAAGGATGTTGCCAATGAAGATATGCTCGAAAAATTACGACAGCGCCTTGACCAAATTAACCATGATGGTTTGACAATGGCTGATAAATCATTAGAAGAATGGCTGTTTAAGCAAAAATTCCATCCAGTTCCGTTTGTCCGTTACACGGAAAGGCCAGATATTGCTGCGGCGCATTTACTGGAAGGGCATATCGCCATAATGGTAGATACTTCACCGTCTGTTATTCTTGTGCCAATTACGATTTTCCATTTACTACAGCATGCGGAGGAATATAGACAGGCGCCACTAGTTGGTACATTTGTACGTTTTATGCGGTATTTCGGCGCCATTATGGGTTTACTTTTATTACCTTTGTGGTATGTATTTGCAACAAATGAATCATTGCTTCCTGATGCTCTTTCTTTTTTAGGGACGCAGGAGAAATCGCATGTACCCTTATTATTGCAAATACTTATTGCAGATATTGGTATTGAATTTTTGAGGATGGCCGCCATTCATACTCCAACACCACTGTCTACAGCGATGGGCTTGGTTGCGGGGGTAATTATTGGTCAAATTGCGATCGATGTGGGACTGTTCTCAGCAGAGGTTGTCCTCTATACGGCTGTTGCAGCTATTCTCATCTTTATTATTCCGTCCTATGAGCTAAGTATCTCCATAAAAATATTTAGGTTATTCTTATTGCTTATGGTAGGTATTTGGGGAGTTAATGGTTTATTCATTGGCATATTCTTAGTGTTTACGTATTTATGTTCATTACGACCAATGCAGGCACCCTATTTTTGGCCGCTTGTTCCATTCTTCCCAATGGCGATGCTACGTGTCCTAATTCGTTTCCCAATGACGGCAGATGCATTAAGACCTTATGTAGTCGCTTCCAAACAGCGAAAAAGATCATAGGAGCCGTTGCACTCGTTTTTTTCATGTGATAAAGTTCACATATAGTATTTTGTGATTTTTGCAAAAATTATTTTCATTCAGCAAAAGGGAGGTTTTATACATACGCCTCTTGAAGCTGGATGAAATTAATTTTTGATGGGATAGCTCTATTTCCAATGGTAGATCCTATCATATTTCTGTAAAAGTGACAGAATGGAACGAAGTGAAAAGGGAGAGATGCACATGCATTTATATGGAACACAAGCGATTTCTGAGAATGGTCATTTAACAATTGGACAGGTAGACACACTAGAGCTTGCCAAAGAGTACGGTACACCACTTTTTGTGTATGATACTGCACTTATTCGTAAGCGTGCTCGCAGCTTTATCGATACGTTTAAAAAACTAGGCGTAAAAGCAGAAGTAGCTTATGCTTCAAAGGCATTTGCATGTGTAGCTGTGTATCAATTAGCAGCAGAAGAAAACTTATCTTTGGATGTTGTATCAGGTGGAGAATTATTTACAGCCATAAAAGCAGGTTTTCCAGCTGAGCGCATTCATTTCCATGGCAATAATAAAAGCATTTCAGAATTAGAGCTAGCTTTTGACTCCAAAATCGGTTGTATTGTTGTAGATAATTTCTATGAGATTCAGCTTTTAAAAGAAATATCTGAACGTCGTCAACAAAAAATGCGTATATTATTACGTGTTACACCAGGGGTTGAAGCACATACGCATGATTTCATTACGACAGGTCAAGCTGATTCTAAATTTGGTTTTGACTTAAACAATGGTCAAGCGGATGAGGCATTCCAACAAACATTTAACCATGAATTCCTAGAGCTATTGGGCTTACATTGTCACATTGGCTCACAAATTTTTGACACTGCTGGCTTTGGGTTAGCAGGAGAAAAATTGATTGACAAAATTTCTGATTGGAACAAGGCTCACGGATTTACATGTACTGTGTTAAACTTAGGTGGGGGCTTTGGTATTCGTTATACTGAAGAAGATGCACCGCTTGAACCACAAGTATATGTAGAGGACATGATTACAGTAGTGAAAAACAAAGCAACTGTACTTGGACTGAAAATGCCAGAAATTTGGATTGAACCAGGTCGATCACTTGTCGGTGATGCAGGAACTTCTCTTTATACAATCGGATCACAAAAAACAGTACCAGATGTGCGAAAATATATTGCTGTAGATGGTGGGATGAGTGATAATATCCGCCCAGCATTATACGACGCTAAGTATGAGGCAATCATTGCAAGTAAAGCGAATGAGCCAAAAAATGAAATTTATACGGTTGCTGGTAAATTATGTGAATCTGGCGATAAATTAATTATTGATGCTAAACTACAAGATGCAGCTTCAGGTGATATTTTAGCCATTTTCTGTACAGGCGCATATGGTTATTCTATGGCAAGTAACTATAACCGTGTTCCTAGACCTGCTGTTGTATTTGTAGAGAATGGACAGCATCAATTAGCTATTCGCCGCGAAAGTTATGAAGATATTGTGCAAAACGATCTCCCGCTAACTTTAAAAAAGGGTGAGTAAAATTGAGAAAGAATAAATGGGTATTACTAGCATCCATTTCAACTTTTATTGTGTTGTGGGGTATTGTCTATTGGGTGTTGGCGTCTAAAGGAATTCTCGGACCTGGTTCGTAAGACAGAAATTGGCTTGCGGTAAAAGTACAAATCGTGTAGGATAGTCAAAGATTATGTACAGCTAGAAAAAGAGGGAATAGACAAATATGTTAATTCGATATAAAAAAGCTTTAGAGAAAATAGCAATGGGGCTACTTTCGTTTATGCCGAACGAAAAAGACGTAAAAAAGCTTACCGAGACCATCCACTCCTATGAAAATGATGATAATTGGGTTTTATACTTATGGAAAAAAAATGATGAATATGTTGGCATTGTTGGGCTTGTAACAGATGAGAATAATACTGCTACGATCCAACATGTATCTGTTGTGCCTTCCTATAGAGGCGAGGGTGTTGCGAAGGAAATGCTTCAGGAAATAGGAGAGCTAGGCCAATATGAAAATGTACGTGCGACAGATGAAACACGTCAACTAGTTCAAAAATGTATCAATTGCATCGATAAAAAAGCAGACGAGTAACATCGTCTGCACATAATGTAAACAAAGACCATCGAGAGTAAACTGATCTGACCCAAAAAAGTTAGACATATTTAGTTAAGCAACTGCTAAGACCTGAGTTCGGTACTCCACCGGGCTTAGGTCTTTTAATTTTTCTTTCATTCGTTTGTGATTGTAGTAGTGAATATAGTCATTGAGCTCCTGTTCAAAATGTGCCATAGATTCAAATTCTTGTAGATACAGGAGTTCAGATTTTAATAAGCCAAAGAAATTTTCGATGACTGCGTTGTCCAAACAATTACCCTTACGGGACATACTCTGCGTAATACCATGTTGCTTTAATGTTTGTTGATACTTTTTCATTTGATAATGCCAACCTTGATCTGAATGAAGAATAACTTGATCACTTGATTCAAGGCGCTCCAATGCTTGTTCTAACATATTATGGACTAGTTTATACACTGGACGCTTCATAACCGAGTATGCAATGATTTCGCCATTACATAGATCAAGGACGGGTGATAAATAGCGTTTCTCACCAAATAGATGGAACTCTGTCACGTCTGTTACCCATTTCTCGTTCATTTTTTCCGCTGTAAAATCGCGTTGTAATATGTTTGGGGCAATTTTTCCGACGTTACCTTTATACGAACGATATTTCTTCATGCGGACTTCACACTTTATGCCAATGGCATTCATCAAGCAGTTAATCGTTTTCGGATCATGATGAATACCAAATTTTTTTAGTTCTTTGGTGATCCGACGATAACCATAACGTCCCTTATGTTCATGATAAATGGACTGAATTGCGACTTTCACATCAGCGTATTTATCATGACGATTCAAACGCTTTTCCCAGTAATAATACGTACTACGTGGAATATCAGCGACTTTGATTAATTCCACTACTTCATAGATTTCCTTTAGTTCATAAATTACTTGCGCTTTGATTTGATTGGTAATTTTTCTTGCATTTGAACTAAAGTATTCAACTTTTTTAAGTACGCATTCTCCATTTCTAATTGTTTGATTCGTGCTTCTAACGCCTCAACAGATCCTTCAGCTGGTGTTGATTTCGTTGTTCTTTTTGTCTCTTTTTTCATAGATAGATGCCCCTTTTTCTTAGAAACAAGAGCATCATAACCACCAACTTCAAACTTCAACTTCCAATTCCGAATCATGCCAGGAGATGAAATATTGAATAGTGCAGCTGTGTCTCTCGAAGATGTACCTGTCTCGTTCATATAATTAAGTACATTCATTTTATAGTCAGCTGAATAGTTTGTATAGGACTTTAAGAAAGTCTCTACGCCATTTTTTTGATAACGGCGAACCCATTCACTGACAATCTGAGCTGTAACACCGATATCATTCGCAATTTCGATCAAAGTTTCATTTCCATTTAAATATCGTTGAACTGCTTGAATACGTTGTTCAACACTTACTTTTGTCATAAAAAAACCCCCGTAAAAGTTAGATTAATGTCTAACTTTTACGGGGCAGTTCAAACTCTTATCGATGGTTTTTGTCGTTCTATAAGTGGTCAACTACTAATTGACCACGTTCATTCATTCACTACTCGGCTATTATTGGTTAGCATCGCCAAAGTTTAGTTGAATGGAATAAAAGCCGGCAACACCTGCGGGAAAAGCGATGAAATCGAGATTCTGGTCAGAGTGAAGCTAGGGAAGCGATGAAATCAACTCATTTCCACAAGCCGAAAGCGTCTGTCTAAAGTGGAAATTAACGTCTACTTTTTCTTTGTTTGCTTTCTTGTCGCTCTGCAAGTATATGTGAGCGATCCCTTAGCATATGCTTATGAAGAAGATAGTTTGAGTTACTAGGTGGCATAATTTCTATACGCGCTAGTGCTAATTCCAGCAACTTGGGTGAAAGGGGGAGCTGGAATGCATGGAAGGACTTGCCTGCTTGGATCGCGGCGAGACAATTTTTTAGTTCGGTCAGGAGTTGATAATAACTAATTTCATGGAAAAAGATATGACCTTCATTTTGTTGAAAATTATGAAGTGCTTTTTCTAAAATTCGTATAGCGCCAGTATCATTACCACGCCGCCAATGGTATAAGCCTGTTGCGAGCTGTACATAGCCAACCAATGGGTGCATTTTATCACCAGGCGCGATTTCCTTCCAATATTCCTCAAGCACTTCATGGCATTCGAAAAAATCCTGATTGCCATTAAAATAAGCACAGTATTCGATAAATAAAGTATGATGCTGTGGATGCATTTTGAACTCCTTTCCACTATACTATAAGAACATAGAATCTCAGGGTGGTAAAATAATGTCTTATGAAGTAAAATTAGATGCCTTTTCAGGGCCTCTTGATCTATTATTGCATTTAATTCACAGGTTGGAAATTGATATCTATGATATCCCAATGGCTGAAATCACACAACAATATATCGACCATATACATGCCATGCAAGTATTGGAATTAAATGAAGCAAGTGAATATTTAGTAATGGCCGCAACACTGCTGGCGATTAAAAGCCGTATGCTATTACCTATTCATGAGGGTGAAATGGAGGATGCCGAATTGGAAGTAGATGGCCCAGACCCGCGTGAGGAGCTGGTGCAGCGATTAATCGAGTATAAGAAATACAAGGAAGCTGCTAGCAATCTGCAAGAGCTTGAAACAGATCGAGCACAAGTATTTACAAGGCCGCCAGCCGATTTAACAGGTTTAGCTTCAGATGAACAAATGGCTTTGTTTGATTTGAATGTAAATATTTATGATATGCTTGGAGCATTTCAAAAATTGATGCGTCGAAAAAAATTAAAGAAGCCTCTAAAAACGACAGTAACGAGGCAAGAACGGTCCGTGAAGGATCAAATGCGTTCGGTTGTAGATACTTTACGATCAACAGGTGGACGTGCATCATTTTTCGAGCTTTTTCCCTATGAAGATAAGCCGACACTTATTTTGACGTTTGTATCCCTTCTTGAATTGATGAAACGTCAAGTCGTCATCGTAGAGCAAGATGGTAACTTTGAAGAATTAATGGTTACCCTACAGAAGGAGGAATGGGAAGATGACGAAAACATCGATGTTACAGAGTAAAATTGAAGCCTTATTGTTCGTTGTCGGAGATGATGGCTTAACGATTAAACAACTTTCTCAGCTGTTAGGTGAACAGGATGAGATTATTATACAGGCAATGGATGCCTTGCGAAAAGTCTATGATGAAGATTTAGCTAGAGGAATAACTGTGAAAGAAATGGCAGGCGTTTTTCAGCTTATTACAAAATCCGATTTAGCAGATACTATTCAAAGATTAGTAGAAAACCCTACTGCACAATCATTATCCCAAGCCTCTCTTGAGGTATTAGCAATTGTAGCTTACAAACAGCCAATTACTAGGGTAGCTATAGAAGATTTACGAGGTGTTAAATGCGAAAGACCTATTCAGACTTTAGTGTCTAGAGGGTTGATTAAAGAGGTAGGACGTTCAGAGGGAACTGGACGTGCTATCCTATATGGAACAACTAAAGAATTTTTACATTATTTTGGTTTAAACAGCGTAGAGGAAATGCCACCTCTGCCTGAGGAAGAGCTTGCAGAAAATGAACAAGAAACCGATTTATTTATGACTAAATTCCAAGAAGCGTTTAATGGTGCAAAGTAATGTATAGGAATAAAGCATAACGACCAACATAAATATAAATCTATACTTTCCTATCATATTGAATAAGGAGTGGCTCGTTGCTTCGGTTATTTCGATTAATAATGTTGATGATCATTGTGTTAATGGTAATACTTCCGCAAACAAGCTTTGCGAGAGGTGGAAGTGGCTACGCGGTTTTAGATGGAGATACAGGTCGCGTATTAATAGGTTCAAATAGTAATGAACGGCTACCAATTGCTAGCTTAACGAAGATTTGGACGGCCCTAGTGGCCATCGAAAATAGTGATTTGCAAGAGGAAGTTGTCATTTCACCTAAGGCTGCCATGGCTGAAGGGAGCTCCATTTATTTGCAGGCAGGCGAAACGGTGACCGTAGAAACGTTATTATATGGTTTAATGCTGCGTTCAGGCAATGATGCTGCGACTGCTTTGGCAGAGCATGTAGGTGGTTCTGTAGAAGGCTTTGTCAAATTAATGAATGAAAGAGCTGTTATTGCGGGTCTTACCAATACGGTTTTTATGAACCCCTCTGGCTTACATCATGAAGACCACTTATCTTCTGCAAGGGATACAGCCGAGATGCTAAGAGTTGCCTTGCAAAACAAAACATTTGAAAAAATTGCTTCAACGGTTCTTTATCGAGCGAATACGGTGAACGGCATGCTATGGGAAAATAAGCATCGACTATTAAGAGAAGGCTCAGGAATGGCTGCGGAAATTGATGATGAGACGGAGCAGCCTGTGAGTTCTTTAAAATCTGCTACTGGCGTTGCTTATGCAGGTAAAACAGGTTTTACAAAGGTAGCTGGTCGTACGCTTGCAACAGCCTTTCAAAAGGACGGGCAAACCTGCATAGTTGTCACGTTAAATGTATCGGATGATTGGAATGTTCATCGAAGCTTTTCCAATCAAGTGTGGACAGATTATGATCTTGAAACAGTGGTGAAGAAGGGCAAATACAACGTGAATAAAAAGTTGGCTATTCGATTAGAAGAGCCAGTTCGCCTGCAGTTAAATAAAGAGGAAAAAGCGCAAGTGCGGCAAGTTTTACATGTTTCTAGAAAGCGTCAGGAAGCTGTCCTATCCATCTTTCTAGGCGAAGAACGTATTTATGCAATACCAGTAAAAGTTGAATCAGCGGATCGTTGAAAAACGATTGGCTGATTTTTTTGTTCTACAAAAATTTCCACTACATCGGAGTGCAAACAGGAAATATAAACATTTTTTTAAAACGATTTGCTTTTTGGTAAAAAGAGTATACTACTAGCATGGTGCAAGGAAAATTCTATTCTAATATTGATCAATATGGTGTTCAATGCGCTAATGAAAAAGTATTACGAATACTCCAACAATGAATGTGAAATTTGTTTTTCTTTAATATTACGCTAAAGTATGACATAATTTTCACAGATTAGCGGGAAAATTAACCCTATTCAATTGAACGAGAAATCGATTTTCGACGAAATTGTTAATGTGAAAGAAAACTAGAGGTGAAGAAATGGAAAGATTACAGAAAGTCATTGCCTATGCGGGGATTGCTTCAAGGCGAAAAGCAGAGCAATTGATACTAGAAGGTAAAGTTAAAGTGAACGGTAAAGTTATCCGTGAATTAGGAACAAAGGTGTCTAACTCAGATACAATTGAAGTGGAAGGCGTAAAGCTTGAAAAAGAAGATAAAGTTTATTTCTTACTGTATAAACCACGCGGAACAATTTCGGCCGTGACGGATGATAAAGGACGCAAAACTGTCACAGATTTATTTCATCACATTCCGCAACGTATTTTCCCAGTTGGTCGTCTTGATTATGATACATCTGGATTATTGCTATTAACAAATGATGGAGAATTTTCCTATATGTTGACGCATCCGAAATTTAAAATTGACAAAACGTATATCGCTCGTGTCAAAGGTATTCCAACAATTGAAGGTCTGAAAAAGCTTCAACGTGGTATTAAATTAGAGGATGGCAAAACTGCACCTGCCAAAGTAAGTATGACGTCCTTTGACGAAAAAGCTGGCAAGGCAATTTGCGAAATTACAATTCATGAAGGCCGTAATCGCCAAGTTCGACGTATGTTTGAAGCAATTGGTACACCTGTTGTCAAATTAAAACGTGAACGATTTGCCTTTTTAGATTTATTTGGCCTTGCACCAGGTGAGTTCCGTGAATTGTCGAAGCACGAAGTCAAGCAATTACGCGTGTTAGCAGAGACAGGGAAACTGGATTAAATAATTTGCCAGAAGAAAGTGATAGTACCTTAAAAGGTAATAAAAACTATTTTCACTTTCTTTTTGGTGAAATCGTTCATAAATCATTCATAATTAATAGCTAAGTGTTTTTGTATCATTTTGCTATAATAGGTGAGAATAGTACACCTAGTTACATTTTAGCCAGAAGAACTTCGTACATTGTTAACGTACAATTTTCATAGATGTTTGTACATACGTAAAGACGTTTATAAAATGAAAAAGTTCTATGCTAAAGTCTTTATAATGTAAAAGCTTCATGTCTACAATGTTTACGCAAAGTCGTAAATGATAGGGGGTTTATTAACTTGGAGAAAAAGAAAAAGCGTCTCGTACTACGGACTGTCATTTTAGCAGTATTAGCATTGGCAATCGGGTACACGGTATATGGAACAGCAACAAAGGAAAAAGTAGAGTTAGTAGCAGTTGGCTCAGAAGCACCTGACTTCACGTTAGTAGATTTAAACGGTGAAAAACATAAATTGTCGGATTATAAAGGACAAGGGGTATTTTTAAATTTCTGGGGAACTTGGTGTAAGCCGTGTGAAAAGGAAATGCCTGCGATGGACAGACAGTATCAAATATTTAAAGATCAAGGTGTACAAACTTTAGCGGTCAATATCGCTCAAACAGATTTTGAAGTTCAGAATTTTGTTGATCGATATAAATTGTCTTTCCCAGTTGTCATTGATAAAACAAAAAGTGTTATGACTGCTTATAACGTAGGTCAATTACCTGCTACAGTGTTAATTGATCCAGAAGGAAAAGTGGCAAAAATTATTACTGGTGAAATGACAGATGCAAATATTGCTTCGTACATGGAATTAGTGAAGCCGAAATAAGGAGTAAATGACGATGGAAAAAATCATTTGTGCTTGTGGTCATAGTAACCCTTACGGCACGAAGCTCTGTGAGAAATGTGGTCGTCCTTTAACGGAAGAAGAGAAGCAAAATAAAGTTGTCGATATGCGCTATGATGGTACTGCCATTCGTTCTAAGACTTATAATAAATCGATTGTCGACAAAATTTGGAATTTCTTCTCGAGTGTTAAAGTGGGTATATCTTTAATTATTATCACATTAATTGCTGCTTCAATCGGAACATTACTACCACAAGAGTTTTACGTAAAAGCCTCTGATATGGAGAAGGGAGCTTATTACGCTGACGTATATGGTACGTTCGGTAAAATTTATTACACGCTAGGACTCTCAGATTTATATAGTTCATGGTGGTTCCAAATTTTAGTTGGCATGTTAGCTGTGTCAATTATTGTAGCCAGTCTGGACCGAGGAATCCCGCTCTATAAATCTCTAAAGAATCAACGTGTTAAAAGACATGAAAGCTTTATGAAGCGTCAACGCATTTTTGGTGAGGGTCAAATAACGGCTGACGCTGAGGAAACGCTTGATAAAGTGGCTCAAAAGATGACTGAAATGAGATACTCTGTCCGTCGAGATGGTAGCGCTCTCTTAGCTGAAAAAGGTCGCTTTTCTCGTTACGGTCCGTACATAAACCATGTTGGGCTCATTATCTTCATAAGTGGGGTTATGTTACGTCTTGTACCAGGCTTCTATGTGGATGAGTCGATATGGGTCCGCGAGGGAGAAACACGTGCTATTACTGGCATGGACGGTTATTTCATTGAAAACAGAGATTTTATTTTAGAAACTCATGATAATGAACCCCAAGGAGAGCAAGTAAAGCAAAATGTTAATGTGGTTGCAAAAAACTTCCAAACTGACATTACGCTTTACAAACAGCCTAAAGATGCAATCCCGGGTGATACGGAAAATCTGGAAAAAGTTAAAGATTATTCGATTCGTGTCAATCACCCATTAAAAGAAGATGGCTATGCTCTTTATCAAATGGATTATCGTCTGAATGAATTAAAGCAAATGAATTTTGAATTAATTAATAAGGCGAGTGAAAAATCACTTGGTAAAGTGGAAATTGATTTAACAAATCCTAAAAAAGAATATGATTTAGGTAATGGGTCTTCCGTGCAAATTCTAGTTTATACACCAGATTTTGATGGCTTTGAAAATGGAGAACCCCAAACAAAAACATCGATTCCAAATAATCCAGCATTTTTATTTAAAATGACTACGCCAGAAACACCAGAAGGCGAAGTAAGCTTTGTGGAAATTATGCAGCCACCACTAGAACCGCTGGGGGAAAATCAATATAGAATGAAATTTGCTGCAGCAGAGATGCGTGATATGTCTGGTATTACGGTTCGTAAAGATAGTACAATTCCTATCTTATTTGTTGGTGGCGTTATCTTTATGATTGGTGTTGTAATTGGATCTTACTGGAATCACCGTCGTTTATGGCTTCAAGTAGAGCCGGATGGCCGTGTTTTAATGGCTGCCCATGTTAATAAAAATATGTTCAGCATGAAAAAGGATTTAGATGCTGTTACAGCATTTGCTGCATTGCCTTCATACAAAGATCAGTTAGAGAAAGAAGAGGCTGACGAAGAGTCCACTGATGGTGGCATTAAAGAAAAGGAAGGTGACAACACCTTATGAGTTTGATTGACATAAGTGGAAACCTGTTATTTGTAGCTTTTATTGCTTATTTAGTTGCGACGTTATTATTTGGTGGTTCCATTAAACAAGCGAATGCTACAGGTAAAAACACTGGTAAATGGGGTAAGCTTGCCATTGTGGTAACAATTATTGGATTTGTATCACAGCTTGCCTACTTTATTACACGATGGATTTATACTGGACATGCGCCAGTAAGTAATATGTTTGAATTTACAACTGCCTTTGGTATGTTCATTGTTGGTGCGTTTATTTTAATTTACTTTATTTATCGTTTATCTGCACTTGGATTGGTAGCATTACCAGTAGCACTTTTAATTATCGCTTATGCTTCAATGTTCCCGAAAGAAGTAAGTCCATTAGTGCCCTCATTACAAAGCCATTGGTTAACAATTCACGTGATTACAGCGGCATTAGGGCAATCTATTTTAGCGATCAGTGCTGTGGCTGGACTTATTTACTTATTAAAGGTTGTAGATTTAACGAAGCCTTCTAAACAACGATTTTGGTTAGAAGCCGTTATGTACTGTCTTGTAGTAGTTGTTGGGTTTGTCGCTGTGACATCTACATTCAGTGCAATGGATTATGAATCTAGCTACAATTATGTGGATAAAGAAGGAACTACGCGTAAAATCATTTACAATTTACCACCAGTTTTCGGTATGAATGAGTATGAGGCGGTTGAAGAGCATGGCATGTCACCAATAGTAGAAATGCCAGCATTAATTAATGCGAAGAAATTAACAACTGTCTTTTGGTCATTATTAGTAGGGTCAGTATTGTATTTATTAATTCGCTTAATTGCACGTCGTCGAATAAGTGCTATTTTCCAACCACTTGTGAAGCGTGTTAATTTACAATTACTTGATGAAATTGGTTATCGTTCAGTGCTAATTGGTTTCCCTGTATTCTCCCTAGGTGCTTTAATCTTTGCGATGATTTGGGCGCAAATTGCTTGGAGTCGCTTCTGGGGATGGGATCCTAAGGAAGTATGGGCTCTTATTACATGGTTATTCTATGCGGCATTCCTACATTTACGTTTATCAAAAGGCTGGGAAGGTCAAAAATCTGCTTGGTTAGCATTAATTGGTTTTGGTATTATATTATTTAACCTAATTGCTGTTAACTTAATTCTTGCAGGTTTACACTCCTACGCATAACCTGTGAAACAACAAGCCTTTTCGCTCTAGCGAAGAGGCTTTCTTTTCTTTTCAATATGTGTCACACCATGTACAATAGAAGTTAGAGAAAGATTGGAAGAGAGGGATCGTGAAAGTGTCAGAAAATATTTCAGTATTAGTAGTAGATGACGAGGATCGAATTCGCCGCTTATTAAAAATGTATCTGGAGCGAGAAGGATACCTTGTTGACGAGGCAGAAAATGGTGAACAAGCGATCGAAAAATCTTTAGAAAAAGAATATCACTGTATTTTACTTGATATTATGATGCCTGAAAAAGATGGGCTAGAAGTGTGTGCAGAAATTCGTGAACGCGCTGCAACTCCTATTATTTTATTAACTGCTAAAGGCGAGGAAGCTAATCGTGTTCAAGGCTTCGAGCTAGGAGCAGATGATTATATTGTAAAACCATTTAGTCCTCGTGAGGTAGTGTTACGTGTGAAGGCCATTTTACGTCGTTCACAGGCATTCTCACCAACGACAAATGCATCCTCTTCAAAAGATTTAGTGGTGTTCCAGCATTTGATGATCGATCATGATGCACACCGTGTAACGGCAGAGGGCATTGAGGTGAATTTAACACCAAAAGAGTATGAATTACTTTACTTCTTAGCGAAATCGCCAGACAAAGTATTTGACCGTGAACAACTACTAAAAGAGGTTTGGCATTACGATTTCTTTGGTGATTTACGTACAGTTGACACACACGTAAAACGTTTACGTGAAAAGCTCAACCGTGTTTCTGAAAACGCTGCTAAAATGATCGTGACGGTTTGGGGCGTTGGTTACAAATTTGAGGTTGTCAATGAATAGAATATGGAATAGTGTTGTCGGGAAGCTATGGGTAACCATATTGCTTCTCGTTTCATTTGTATTATTTGTTTTCACGGTATTAATGCTTGAATTTCTTCAAAACTACCATATGCAGCAAGCGGAAATATCTTTACGTCAAACCGCTGCCACTGTGGCAAGTATAGTGGATGACAATGAAACAGCTGAATCGACTTCGGAATTATTAAAAGATATTTTACCTAAAGGCACCAACGCACTAATCGCAATCAGCCATGTAGAAGTATCCTTTGCCATGCAAGAGGGACTCAATAAAAAGGAAATTCAAGATACTATTTTGGCAAATAAATCTTTCCGTGAGGTTTTTCAATCAGATGAACCAATTACTAAAGAAATGATGATGCCCTCCTCTACAGATCAAGAGAAAATGGAATCTTACGTTGTACTTGGTTTCCCATTAAATGTAGAGAATGCTGTACATGGAGCAGTTTTCATCTATCAAAGCCCCGATGCCCTACATAAAACGTCCAAGGAAACGACGAAAATTGTCTTTTTGGCAGCTTTCATAGCATTTGTTTTGACTACATTTTTTGCGTTCTTCTTGTCTTCACGTATTACTTCTCCACTTAGAAAAATGCGTGAGCTGGCATTTGAAATTGCAAAAGGGAATTTTGAAGCGAAAATGCCTACGACTCAAAATGATGAAATTGGACAGCTTGCAGTTGCTTTCAATCAAATGGGTCGTCAATTAAAGCATAATTTAGAGGTCATCAATCAAGAGAATGAACAGCTATCCAATATTTTGACATCTATGACAGATGCAGTGATTACATTTAATCGCGACCGTACAATATTATTAAGTAATCCACCAGCGGAACGCCTGATGCAAAAATGGTTTGTAAACAAAGGCTCACAAAGTGCGAAGCCAATACCGCCAGAGCTGTATCATATGCTGGATCATGTACTCATGTTTGAGGATAAGCTAGAAGAGGAAATTGAAATGGATGGTAATTACTATACGTTTACAATTAGTCCTCTTTATAGTGGAGAAAACATTCGTGGTGCAGTCGCTGTTATTCGTGATATGACTGAACAACACCGCTTAGAAAAACTTCGATCCGATTTTATTGCGAACGTCTCTCATGAATTGCGGACGCCAATCGCCATGCTTCAAGGCTATTCTGAAGCATTGATGGATGATGATTTTATTCAAGATCAGGAAGAACGTAATGAAATAACAAAAATTATTTATGATGAATCCAAACGAATGGGTCGCCTTGTCACGGATTTATTAGATTTAGCACGCATGGAATCAGGGCATATGACACTCTATAAAGATGAATTGCCAATTAATTCTACATTCGAACGTATTACCCAAAAATTTGCACAGGTTGCAAAAGAAAAGCATATTCGTCTACTATTTGATAGTGAATTTAATGACGATGCGATGATTAATATAGATGAGGATCGCATCGAGCAAGTACTCACAAATTTAGTCGACAATGCACTAAGACATACGGAAGAGGGATCTGTCACAGTAAAAGTGGAGCAGGAGCCAACATTCGCTAAAATTTCTGTTCAAGATACAGGACATGGTATTCCTCAAGATGATTTACCTTATGTCTTTGAACGCTTTTATAAAGCAGATAAGGCACGTACTCGATCTAAGGGTGGTACGGGACTTGGCTTAGCCATTGCACGAAATATTATAAAGGCACACTCAGGAAATATTATGGTAGATAGTGTGCTTAAGGAAGGTACTACCTTCACATTTTATTTACCGTTCGATTAATAACATGGTTTGTTATTAATTGACTGTAACTTCTGTGAATGTAAGACGACAAATAATATAGAACGGGGGTGGAGTGCATTGAATGACTCCGTGTTCCATCGACTATACGATGCCTATCATCAAGACGTGTTCCAGTTTCTAATCTATCTAGTAAAAAACCGTACACTTGCTGAAGATTTAGCGCATGAAGTTTATGTAAGAGTATTGCGCTCATACGATCAATTTGCAGGCAATAGTAGTGAGAAAACATGGCTTTTTGCAATAGCCAAAAATGTTGCGATTGATCATTTTAGAAAGCAAGCAGTGCGTCAGAAGCATTCGCTTGATTTCTTTGACTGGGAAACGGAACAGCTCCATTCAAACACACCATCACCGGAGGAAATGCTACAGGCCAGTGATGAATTTATGCAAGTAGAGTCAGCATTAGAAAACTGTACTGGCGATCAAAAAATGGTCATTATTATGCGCTATTTCCAGGATTTATCGATTGCAGAAACGGCGCAAATACTTGATTGGACAGAAGCGAAGGTAAAAACAACCCAGCATCGAGCCATTAAATTTTTAAGGCAACACCTACAGCCGATCAGAGAACAGGAGGCGAAACGGCAATGACACATAAGGCATTTGATGATGAGCAGCTTGAACATGTACTGAACAATGCCCCTAAGCTTTCTGACCACCGTTCGAAAGAAGATATATTAAATCGGTTAATGGCAGATGCTCGCTTGCAAGATAATATCCACCTTCAAGAAGCTATGCAAGAACCTATAGAAGATGAACCATCTCAACAGGAAGGTGCTATCATTCAAAAGCCTGCGACGAAATCAAAAGTACGTAATATGCAGATTTATATGAGTGTAGCCGCAGTCTTTGTGCTAACAATACTAGTTGGCACAATATTGAAGAACAATCAAGGTGAGCAAAAAGATCAAGCGAGTATGCCTGAAACGGCTCAGTTTTCGACGATGCAAGAGGATTCAGCAGCAAAGGAAGCGGCCACGCAGGATGAAATGCTGGATTCCAAAAGTATTGTTGCGGAACATGAGCGCATTTTATCTTTACGTACATCTGTCTATGAGGAGGATGTAAAAGATGCTGTCGTATTCCGTATTGGTTTGGCAGGGCGTGATGCGGAAAGTGTTCCTATGACGTATGTGATTCCAAATGAACGTGTGGCTACGGATTTTGGAGAAGAGAAGCCTTCTACCTTACGGATATATGAAAAGTATGCTCCTCAAATTGACGAGGAGGCCAAAGGGTTTACAGAGTATCATCCTTATAAAGGTGAGCTGAAGGAAAAGGATGATAAGCTTATCCATGTCTTGCCAAAGGGGAATGACTATGATGTTGCCTCTGCTGCAGTAAATGAATATAAAGGCACAATGGAAGACACATTCTCGGACTCTGAATACACCGAAGTGGAAATCCAAAATGAAGATGGAACCCCGTATGAGTTTTCTCAAGAAGGTGAGCCAAGTCAAGGAATGTCCTTAACGAATGCAAAGCACTATAATTATTACTTGTACCATGATTCCAATGGTGCAGAATATTTATCACCAGATTTCCGTCAATCTTTTGAGACAGTCACAGAGGCACTTACACTGATGAAAAATAAAAATGATGATGTCTATACATCCGTAGTGCCTGAAAATGTAACATACACAGTCACTGAACAAGCGGAAGGTGTCGTTGTTACTTTTGATATTCCGCTTGATTTAACATCTATGGAACCAATACGAGCTACTCAATTAATTGAGGCCATGATGTTAACTGCTGCTAGCTTTAATCAACAGCTCCTTTTAGATAATGTTGTGCAAGAAAGCTGGGAAGGCTTTGATTTGAAGGGTTATTTACCAAAGCCAGTGGGACCAAATAAACAATTTTTACCATAGTCGAAGGAAGAAAAAAACAAGAGAGGCATTCCTGTATGGCGGGAGTGCCTTTTCTATTTATAAAACATAGCAATTTAATCGGATTTTTTGAGCAGAACTATTTACTTTTACTTCGTAATTCATTATAGTAAAGCTGTAGTATAAAATAATATGATTCATCTTCGGGGCAGGGTGAAAATCCCGACCGGCGGTAATAGAGTCATAAATCGCTAGTGAATATATTCATTAGCTCGCTTGATTTATGTTAAACTCTTCAGCCCGCGACCTGTGCGAATTTTCGCATGGCTGACTTGGTGAAATTCCAAGGCCGACAGTTAAAGTCTGGATGGGAGAAGATGAAGGTACGATCGTCATTCATTGTCATGAAATGAACTATGACCGAGCGCTTTTTTGTATGTTTTATTAAACTGTGCTCAAAAATTAGTTGATGAGGACGCTTATTCGTTATGCCTTTCTCCCTTATGCTTTATTAAACGCATAAGGGTTTTTTCATGAAACAATTGAAAGATCGTCACCTTTCTTCTTGCGAGATTGAATCAGCAAAGAGGAGAGAGTTTTCTATGAAGAAAAATGTCAAACTTCAATCGTTTATTACGATTGGGATGCTGAGCAGTATTTCATTTTTATTAATGCTTTTTAATTTCCCAATTCCGCCATTCCCAGCATTTTTGGAAGTGGATTTCAGTGATATGCCTGCCTTGCTTGCAGCAATCACAATGGGACCTGTAGCTGGTATTTTAGTAGAATTGTTTAAAAATGTGTTGGATTGGATTTTCTCAGGCACTCCAACAGGCGTTCCGGTAGGGCATATGGCCAATTTTGTAACAGGTATTTTATTCATCTTGCCAGTAAGCTTTATTTTTAATCGATTTAAAACAATCGCTGGTCTTGTTGGAGGTTTAGCAATAGGAACAGTTGTGATGGCAGTAGGAATGAGTGTTTTAAACTATGCTGTATTTTTACCAATGTACACTTACTTCTTAGGAATGGAGCCTGTTGTAGGTGACTCACTTTATAAAATGATTATCGCTGGTATTTTACCATTTAATATTGTCAAAGGGATTTTATTAACGGGTATTATGGCGTTATTATTTACGACAATGCGTAAATGGATTGACCGCCAGCGTTCTATGTATATAACAAAATAAAATGTACTAAGCCTCGAGGGATGAACTCGAGGCTTTTTTATGGCGAAATGTAGAAAAAATAGAAAAAGGTAATGGGTTGTCCAAGTATAACTAGTTCTTTTTTAGTAATACCTAGTCGAAAGCTATAATTTCATGTAAAATTAGAGAAGAGTTTAGAAAGTTAGAGGAGTTTGAAGAGATGAGTGGAAAAAAAGGACAGTGGTCTAGTAAGTTAGGATTTATTTTAGCATCAGCAGGTGCTGCAATAGGACTAGGAGCGATTTGGAAGCTTCCGTATGTAACCGGACAAAGTGGCGGAGGGGCGTTTTTCTTAATCTTTGTATTGTTTACATTGTTAATTGGGCTCCCGATGCTATTATCTGAATATATTTTAGGACGAGGTACACAGTCAGAGGCAATTACTGCCTATAAAAAAATTGCTCCTACGAAAAAGGGATGGGCATGGATTGGCCGCATGGGTGTTCTCGGATGTTTTTTATTACTAACATTTTATAGCGTTGTCGGTGGCTGGATTTTTATTTATAGTGGGCTAGGCGTAGCGGGTGCTGTCATTGATCCGGCTATTGATCCTGGAGAACTATTTGGAAAGATAATTGGTACACCTTGGATTACAATTGTAGGTTTGGCTTTGTTTACATTAGCAAACGTACTTGTTATTTCGTTAGGTGTCCAAAATGGTATTGAAAAGGCGAATAAATGGATGATGCCATTGCTCTTTATTATGTTCATTGTCCTAGTGATACGTGCTGTCACATTAGATGGCGCCATGGACGGGGTAAAATTCTTTTTATGGCCTGATTTTTCAAATATTACCGGAAAAGCCTTATTAGAAGCTTTAGGGCAATCCTTCTTTGGGTTAGCTGTTGGATTTTCTTGCCTTGTTACATATAGTTCCTACCTCAAAAAAGATGTGAGTTTACCGAATTCAGCAGGCTCCGTCGTTATGCTAACGGTACTTGTTTCATTTTTAGCTGGACTAGCTATCTTCCCGGTCGTTTTTGCTTTTGATTTAGAGCCGGCAGCTGGGCCAGGCTTGTTATTTATGGTGTTACCGACAGCATTTAGCCAAATGCCATTTGGGGAAGTATTTTTAGCGATGTTTTTATTATTATTCTTATTTGCCACATTAACGTCCTCGTTTAGTTTATACGAAATTATTGTTGCGGCATTTATGGAAAATAGTCAGAAGTCTCGTCTCGTATGGACTTCTTGCCTAGGTATAGTCGTCTTTCTTGCGGCCATCCCAGCATCCCTTTCCTCTAGCCTGCTAGCGGATGTATCGGTTTTTGGGAAGAATATTTTTGATGCAACTGACTTTTTAGTATCAAACTTAATGCTGCCATTGGGTAACTTGTCCATTGCGATTTTTATTGCATATGTAGTGGATAAGGAATTTGTGAAAAGAGAACTGCTAATGGGAAGCCAGATGGGGCAGGGGTATTATGCGATTTACAGGATGTTAATGTTAATCATAGTACCTGCTGTCATACTCGTAGTATTCGTTAATATGCTATTTCAATTTTAAAAATATATATAAGGTGTATCCATTTAGTAAATGGGTACGCCTTTTTTATGTATCGAAATTCAAGATAAATATATTCTAAAAAAACGATGTTATAAAACCTTACATACATATTGCTAATAACAATAAAATGATGTATTTTAAAAGCAGTTATAAAAAATGTGTTAACTAAATTTACATTGGAGTGGTGGAAAATGAAACATTATACAAAAGAAGGTATTATACGCCGAGTAAAGGAAGAAAATGTGAAGTTTATTCGCCTACAATTTACTGATATATTAGGAACGATTAAAAATGTAGAAGTACCTGTGAGTCAATTAGAAAAAGCTTTAGACAATAAGGTTATGTTTGATGGCTCTTCGATTGAAGGCTTTGTACGTATAGAGGAGTCTGATATGTACTTGAGACCAGATTTCAATACATTTGTCATTTTTCCTTGGACAGCTGAAAAAGGTAAGGTGGCACGCCTTATATGCGATATTGCAAGGCCAGATGGGTCACCATTTGAAGGAGACCCACGCTCCAATTTAAAGCGCGTTTTAAAGGAAATGGAGGAGTTAGGTTTCACTTCCTTTAACTTGGGCCCAGAGCCAGAATTTTTCCTTTTTAAGCTGGATGAAAAGGGGCATCCGACACTTGAGCTAAATGACAGCGGAGGTTATTTTGACTTAGCTCCGACAGATTTAGGAGAGAATTGTCGTCGGGATATTGTTTTAGAGCTAGAAGGGATGGGCTTTGAAATTGAGGCATCTCACCATGAAGTAGCACCTGGACAGCATGAAATTGATTTTAAATATGCTAGTGCCATTGAAGCATGCGACAATATTCAAACATTTAAATTAGTCGTAAAAACAATCGCTGCACAGCATGGGCTACATGCAACATTTATGCCGAAGCCATTATTCGGAGTTAACGGCTCTGGTATGCATTTTAATCTATCATTATTTGAAGGGGATAAAAATGCATTTTATGATGAACACGCAGAACTTCAATTAAGTGCAACAGCTCGTAGCTTTATGGCAGGAATCATCCAGCATGTACACGGATTTACGGCAATTACGAATCCACTTGTTAATTCTTATAAACGATTAGTCCCAGGCTATGAGGCCCCATGCTATGTTGCTTGGTCTGCTCAAAACCGTTCACCACTTATTCGTATACCAGCAGCTAGAGGATTATCAACACGTGTTGAATTACGTTCAGTTGATCCAGCGGCGAATCCTTATTTAGCAATGGCTGTGATCTTGGCTTCGGGGCTTGATGGCATACGCAAGGATTTAACGCCTCCAGCAGCGGTAGATCGAAATATTTATAAAATGACAGGTCCAGAGCGTGAATTAAATGGCATTGATAGCTTACCCTCTTCATTAGAACATGCGTTAATTGAATTAGAAATGGATTCAGTTGTACGAGATGCTCTAGGTGATCATATTTATGAAAAGTTTAATGTTGCCAAAGAAATCGAATGGGATAAATACCGCACACGGGTCCATAACTGGGAGCGTGAGGAATATTTAACGATGTACTAAAAAATATTGGAGCTAAAAAGCTCCAATATTTTTATACTGACTTTCATACCCTTTATTAAAGAAAAGGGGTGTGGGCAATGACACAAACGACTCAAGTTGTGACAATTCAAAACAACGATATTGTGCAATTTGAACATGATATTAATCGGGCTTTATTAGATTTAAGTTACTTTTTCATACTTGATATCAAATACAATACCCTCTATATCGGAGAACAAACGGTCATCCATTCTGCCTTAATTATTTATCAACATCCAGACGAGAGTAGCCATTAAATTTATATGTAAAAGGATGGTCATGTCGAGAAGACGTGACTTTTTTTTATGGAAATAAAGATAAGAGAAATGGTCGATCTTCTGGGAATGTCAATGGTAGTCGTGCAACATCATCTTTAGATTGCCATGCGATATCGTACATTAATTTATTCAAGATTAAGAAGGGTCATTTGTCCGCCAATTATGATGGCTTCAAAGTAACAGAATTCTACAGCTGCATTTGATTTATCATCAATACTACCTGTAGCCTAATCCTTCGTATACTTCATGATTACAACATGCTTGGAAATTTCCCATTGCCTCCTTTTCATCTGAAGGCATAGCCTAAGTCTTTTCTTCCTCCTTTGGTAAGATACGATGTTGACTATCCTTGATTTAAGGACAATAAAGGCCTTGTCCGTTATTATAAATATAATGGTTATTTTTCGATATTTTTTGATAGTTAGTACAATGGATTTTAGTGGAGAAAGAGCGAAAATCGTATGTAAAGTAACGAAAATAGAAGGAGTGTTAGTGATGAAAAACTGCTTCTACACATACCTGTCCAAAGTTAGCATAAAAAGACAGGCTGGAAAGCATGAACTATTTTAAGATGTTATCAGGGAGTGAGAGCAATGAGTTGGATTGAGTCGATTCAAAAAGCCATTAATTTTATGGAGGATCATTTATTAGAAAACATAACCATTGAACAAATTGCACAGGAGGTAAATTCATCTGTCTTTCATTTTCAGCGAACGTTTGCGATTTTAACGGATATGTCGATTGCGGATTATTTAAGACGGAGGAGATTAACATTAGCAGCTCAGGAATTAATGGATACAGATCAAAAAATAATCGATCTCGCCTACAAATATGGCTATGAAACTCCTGAAGCCTTTACAAAAGCGTTTCGTAAACAGCATTATGTAACGCCGAGTGAAGCGAGAAAGAAGCAAGGACCATTACAATCATACAATCGCCTGGTTATACAGGTAAGCTTGAAGGGAGCAGAACCAATGAAGTATAAAATCGTAGAAAAAGACAAGTTTCAAGTTGTTGGGGTAAAAAGAACGTACAACTGCCAAGATGGAGAGAATACTCGAGAAATACCATTATTCTGGCAGGAAATCAATGAGAGTGCCTTCGATCACCATCTATATCGATTAAATAATGGCAATATCAATGGGGTACTGGGCGTATGTGTACCTAATACAAGCCAAGGACAACAGGGGTTCATTGATTATTGGATTGCTACAAATCATGAAGGGGATGTAGGAGAAGATCTATTAACAATGGAAGTACCTGCATCAAAATGGGTTGTATTTGAGGTACATGGCCCTATGCCAGATGCCATGCAAAATACGTGGAAACAAATATATTCAGAATGGTTCCCATCCAATCCATATGAGCCAGCAGGAACAGCGGAGCTTGAGGTGTACCCTGAAGAAGATGCATATAGTCCTGATTCATACTCAGAAATTTGGATTCCAATTAAATAACGATAAAGTAAAGCCAAGAATGCTAAACAAATGCATTCTTGGCTTTACTTATTGTTGAAAGAAAAAATATCCTTTTTTTAGGTGTCACAAAGATGTAAAATATATATATGTTTAGAATGAACGATTTTTTTTTAATCGTTCCATATTTGGATGTGGGGGTTAAAATAAGATAAGGGGTATGATTCAAAACAAATGGGTAGAAATTTCTCATGATGAAGTACTGCAATTTTTAAAGATGGGGAAAGTAGCACATGTTGCGACGGTTGATGAAGAAGGATATCCTTATGTGATTCCATTTGTTTATGTGTATGAGAGAAATGATAAACTTTATTTGCATATCGGTAATATGCGAGAAAGCCATTTTTGGTCCAATATTAAACAAAACCCTAAAATCAGTATAGAAGTAAGTGAAATGGGCGATTTACACTCAGGGAAAAAATATGCTTGTCAATCTGCACTTGTCTACCAAAGTGTAGTACTATTTGGACAAGTTGTAAGAATTGAAGAGGAGTCAAGGAAGGAATGGCTCTTTGATGCGCTTTTAGAGAAATACGGTAATCCTGAATGGACATTTGAAAAAAGAGGGCTATCCAATTATGCCTAAAATAGAGTTATTCGAAGTACAAATAGAAAAGTTGACGGGGAAAATTTATCACGGCATGTATCACTAAGCAGAAAGCTAAGAATGGTTATCTAACCATTCTTAGCTTTCTATATTACCTTTTACATAGTGTGTATACTTGTAAATTTTCTTCATTGCTATCATAGCCCTGCAAAATAAAATTCAATTTCTGCAAGACTTTGATGGAATTAATATTCGCGGCATCGACCTTTGCTACAATTGTCTTCATCTCCAAATGTGTAAAAGCAATATCGATTAAAGCGATAATAGCTTCTGTGGCGTAGCCCTTGCCCCAATGAGTCTTCGCCAAGTCATAGCCAATTTCTGCGGTAGCTTTATCGAAATCTACGTTATTAAATCCACAGGAGCCAATGATACAATTGCCTATCTTTTCAATGATAGAATAGCGAATGGCCCTATGTTCATTAGCTAATTGATTGAGTAATTCAATCATTTCCAGCGCCTGTTCTTCGTGTGTAAAGTTTGAGATATTCATAAATTTGGTCACAGCAGGATCTGACCAAATCGCCCATAAACTTTTAGCATCAGCACTAGCCACTTTTCGTAATAATAATCTTTCCGTGTCCATACATTCAATCAATACTTTTACCTCCAAGATTTTAATGGTGTTGGATGAAAAATATTGCTATCTGTGCATCATTCAGTCCCTTCAACTAGATCTATATTTTATTATAAAATATAAGGTGCTTAATGCCAATAAAAGGGGGAAACGTCGTGATAAAAGTTACAGCGAATCATTATCCAATCATTAAACAAAACATTCTAAGGGCTCCAACATTTGTTTATAGTATTCTTGATCAATTAATAGAAGGGACAGTCTATGCAGATACAGCTACTTTTCAAACGCTCCTAATACATACAAAATCAGGAATTTATTTTGTATATGGTGATTCAACTACAACTGAGTTTGACCGTCAGCTTGCCATTTGCCTCGAGCAATCTGTAGAGCAAGGGAAGCGTTTTACCTTATTTTCTTATTCAGAGCAATGGAATACTAAAATTGAACAACTTGTAAATGGGCAGCTTAGAAAATTAGAACGCTATACCTTTACATTTGATAAAAGCTTGTATGGTGGGAAGGAGAAGCAAGAAGTATCCAATTTTGAGGTCATGCCAATTACTCAACATCATATAAATAACGCAATGGAGTTTACATGTGCTTACTATGATGAATATTGGGATTCTACGGCTAATTTCCTGACAAATGGTTTTGGCTTTTGTCTAATACATAAGGAGCAAATCGTCAGTGAAGCCGTTTCTATTTTTAAATCAAATGACTATGCTGAAATTGATATTATGACCGATTCGAATTATAGAGGTCAGGGATTGGCTAGTTTGATCGCGACAACATTTATCAATCATTGTTTGGCCAACGAGCTAAAGCCTTGCTGGGATTGTGATATCTCCAATACAGCATCCATTTATTTAGGGACAAAGCTTGGCTTTATGGGTCCACAGAAATATGCGATTTATACAAAAAAGTAGCCCACGCTGTTTTCAACATAACGTGAGCTTCATTGTTAAAAGAATCGATTACGTAGTTCGAATACCCGATTGAATAGTCTTGCATCTCTCGCCATCTTATTGGGTGCATGCATGTGAGGTCTGAGGCATTTCTGAAATAGTTCATCACAATATCTTATGCTACCGTAACGATCATAACATTCATCATGTTGTTTACAGCAACTATCCACAGCATTTGTGGGTTCACCTGGTCCCGAGCAACCAGGTCCACAGTATCGATAGCCCGGGTAACAAAAACCAAATTTGCGATTTCTTTTCATCGGAGAAACCTCTTTTCTACTATGTTCTTACTATAAAATATGTTATTTTTTTCGGGAGAATCGGATAAAAAACTATAAAGTTAATCTTTTGATTTGTAAGGTTCCTGTAAGCTTAAAAAAAAATAGTTGTAAGGATGAAGAGTTATGCTAGCTATAGCATAAAAGATAAGGAGTTATTTGAACATGAATCCATCCGTTACACAAAAAGAACGAATTCTTTCCTTGGACATTATTCGAGGATTAGCATTATTTGGTATTTTATTTATTAATGTAGGCGCCTATCAGGTCATAATAGAGGGCGGCCCTATGCCTGATTATAGTGGCATCAATGGAGTGATCGATTCACTTATTGATATCTTTATTGAAAAGAAATTCTTTTCAATCTTTTCATTCCTATTCGGTGTTGGTTTTTATATTTTTGCTTCTCGGGCAGAAGCTCGTGGGGATAAACCAAAACGACGCTTTGCAAGACGTTTAGTTGCATTATTGATTATTGGTATCATTCATATTTTCCTGTTTTGGGGTTCAATCTTAGCTATCTATGCAGTTATTGGATTTTTATTGCTACCATTTTACTCTGCGAAAATTTCAACAATTTGTAAATGGCTTTTTACAATCATTACACTTCATATTCTTGCTATATTAGGTCAATTGTATATGCCAACTAATTCGATAATGGCCACTATTTTAGGTCTTTTAGGGAATGATGCTATCGCTATATTTATCATGTTTTTAAGTGGATTTTTAGTAGCGAAAGCTGGTTGGATTGGTCATATTGGCGCTCATATCCAACAAATAAAATGGCTGCTTCTTGTTACGGGCCCATTCTTTATTGGTTTTTCACTATGGATATGGTTTGCCTCACAAGCTGATGACCAACAGTTACAATCTATTATTGGTTTAGGAGTAGTTCCAACAACATATTTTTATTTAGCTTGTTTATTTACTATTTTAGAGAATCGTCAAATAGAGAAAATTTTTCAGCCAATCGGACGAGTGGGACAAATGGCATTTACCAACTATTTAGCCCAAAGCTTTATTGGTATGGCCATCATCTCGATTATGGGCTTAGAAGTCGTTTCACCATCAGATATTGTAGTAATCGCAAGCATTATTTTTATCATCCAAATTATCTTTAGCATGATTTGGTTCAAATTCTTTTCCATTGGTCCATTTGAAAAGCTATGGCGCTATATGACATATGGTAAAAAAATTGTGAAAAAGCAATCATAAAAGCTCTATGATTTTTTTCATTGATGAAAGAGAATAGGAGAAATAACTACAATAAAAATCGGTGAGACTGTTGAAAAGTTTCACCGATTTTTGTTCGTCTAATCATGCCAGCCCTTACAGACATCAATCCATTCTTCATAGGGCGTATAGGTTTCAAGCTCAGAAATAGTAACCTCTATCGCGGAATTACTACTGCCACATGCAGGAAAAACCGTTGTAAACCGTTTAAGGGATTCATCTAAATAAATAACAACACCTTCATTCACACCAAAGGGACAAACTCCACCGACATCATGACCAATCATACCTTCCACATCATCTTTGCCTAGCATCTTTGCTTTTGTCCCAAACACTGCTTTATATTTGGCATTATCGATTTTTGCATCACCGGCTGCCACAATTAATATAGCGCCATCATTGACAAGAAAGGATAAAGATTTTGCTATGCGGGCAGGCTCACAGCCAAGTGCCTGAGCTGCTAATTCAACAGTTGCAGAGCTCTCCTCTAACTCTTGTATTTTGTGTTCCACATGCCATTGGGCTAAATGGCTGCGTACTTTTTCTATTGCCATATGTACATTCCTCCTAATCATCAGTTACGCCTTGGCGATTTTTCTTCCATCACCTTAGGCATGATCTTGTTTCAAATAGATGTCGAATCAAGATAAATTTAATTTTAACATAATTTTCAGATTATAATGTTGCGAATGCCTGCTTTTTCTAGTACGATGAATTTGAAAGTGTAAAATTACACTGGAGGGTTGCGTCTTGATTAAATTTTTACAAATCGTGAGCGTTATGATTGGTTTATCAGTAGTGACAGTAATGGTAGCACTTATTGTCATTCTGAATGGTCATATGCACTTTCTACCACTAGTTTATACAGTTCCCGTTTGTTTATTTGTGTTGTTTGTTGGTGGAATATTTAATTGGATACATACAAAAAAGAAAAGGAGATGGTTAATGAGTGTATTAGGTGTAGCAATAGTAATTGCTTTAATTACTCCTATTCAACATTATTATAAGCTGAGTATTCCCACTGTAGATGCAGAAATTGATATATCTGCCTATCAACCATTTACGCGGGGCAATCTAGTGGTAAAGCCTGACGAAGTAGCCTCATTACAATTGACAGAGTCATTACCGCGATTAGATGGAGCCACGGCTATGTATCCTTTATATGCAGCTTTTGTGGAGGCTACTTACCCTAAAGGAGACTACCAGCCATATAATAGTAGGGTCCAAGTGAGCCGTACGCCAGAAGCCTATCAAAGTTTAATAGCGGGAGATGTGGATCTTATTTTTGTGGCAGCACCTTCTGTCTCGCAAGAATGGCAAGCAGAAAAAGAAGGACTTACGTTTGATATGACACCAATAGGGCGAGAGGCATTTGTTTTTTTCGTCCATCATAAAAACAATGTGGATAATGTTACATTAGAACAGGTGAAGAAAATATATGCTGGTGACATTACCAATTGGCGTGATGTAGGCGGTGAGGATGAAGCCATCCGTGCTTTCCAGCGTCTGGCGGATAGTGGAAGTCAAACGGCATTAGAGAAATTAATGGGCAACATGCCGATTATGAAGGCACCTTCTGAAAATATTGCTTCAGGAATGGGGGGCATTATCCATGGAGTATCACAATATCGAAACTATAAAAATGCGATGGGCTATACCTTTAGATATTATTCGACAGAAATGGTTCAAAATAAAAAAATCAAATTACTATCCATTGATGGAGTAGCTCCAACTAAAGAGAATATTCGAAATGGAACATATCCTTTAGTATCCGAGTTTTATGCAGTCACTGCAGGGACAGAAAATGAAAATGTTCAAAAGCTAATCGATTGGATACGTACCGATGAAGGTCAAGCATTAGTAGAAAAAGTCGGCTATGTTCCAGTGGAAAATTATTAAATAGTTTGCTATACTAAGGTTAATAAAATATTGTAAAGTTTTCTAGGGTTCCGTAGCTGATGCTAGTCTGGTCCGAGAGAAAACCACAATTTTTTTGTGACACGGAGGGATAAAAGCCTGGGAGATACTGTCGATGGACAGTTTCTTCTAGGCTTTTTTCTTTGGCTAAAATCAGGTGATTTGGCGAAAGCTGAGAAAGGATAGTCATCTAGGTAGTCATTCATCGTGTCCTATAAAATGGAGGGATTTTTTATGAATAAGCATTGGTTAAGTGTCATTATCGCTGCTTGCTTTGAAGTAGGCTGGGTCATTGGTTTAAAGCATGCTTCAACTGTATGGGAATGGATAGGCACTGCAATTGCAATCTATGTTAGTTTTTATTTGCTTATTAAAGCGGGAGAGCATTTACCAGTTGGCACGGTATATGCAATTTTTGTAGGCTTAGGGACAGCGGGCACTGTATGCGCGGATAGTTTGCTGTTTGGAGAGCCATGGAAGCTAGCAAAAATACTATGTATTGTTGTTTTATTGGCAGGGGTTGTTGGCTTAAAGCTTGTGACAGGAGAGCCGAAGGAAAAAGAGGTGACTGAATAATGGCGTGGATGGCATTAATAATTGCAGGCTTATGTGAGATGATGGGTGTCTATATGATTAGTAAATATAATAACGAAAAGAATAAAAAAAACTTGGGGTTATTGATATTTGCATTTACATTAAGCTTTGCAGGTCTTGCATATGCTATGGAAACCTTACCAATGGGTACTGCTTATGCAATTTGGACAGGGATAGGTGCGGCTGGAGGAGCCTTGCTAGGAATGTTCTTCTTTAATGAATCAAAGGATTGGAGAAGAGTTGTTTGTATAGTGCTTGTTTTAGGAGCAGCCGTCATGTTGAAAATATTGTCATAAAAGAGGCCTATAAAAAATGCACTTCCCGTTGAAAAAAGGAAGTGCATTTTTTTACATTATTTTTTTACATCTTTTGTCCATTCAGCTACTTTTTCTGGATTTGCTTCAATCCAATCTTTAGCAGCGTCTTTTGGATCCTTACCATCCATTACTTCTAGCATAACGCTTTCTAAATCTTCAGCTGTCCAGTGAAAGTTATCTAATACGGAATACACTTCAGGTAAATCCTCTTTTAAACCTTTACGAACAAAAGTATTGATTGTTTCTTCACCACCGAAAACACCTTTTGGATCTTCTAAATATTTAAGATCATATTTAGCAAATTTCCAGTGTGGTGACCAACCAGTAACAATAATTTCTTCCTTTTCTTTCAAAGCCTTAGCTAAAGAAGTAGTCATTGCACCAGACGAAGACGTAACAAAATTCCAATCTGCTAAACTATCATATTCATCTAATGCTTTCTCTGTTGCGGCTGTTATACCAGCGCCAGGCTCGATACCAGTAATTGTACGATCAGCCTCATCTGTTAAATCTTCAATAGAGTTTGCTTTCATATAGCTTGGTACAACTAAGCCAATTTTTGCGCCAGCAAGGTTTTCGCCCAGCTCATCTAATTTATCTTTATATTTTTCATATTGTGATTCATGTGTATGTGGTAACCATGCAGCGACCATGCCGTCTGCCTCGCCTTTAGAAACTGCTTCCCACATAATGGCATTATCCAAAGGAGTTAATGTCACATCATAGCCTAAATCTTCAAGGACTTGCCCCACTACATTTGTAGAGGCGATTTCAGTATCCCACTCTACATAGGCTAAGTTTACCTCCTTAGAATCACTATTTTTTCCAGAACCAGAGTCTCCTCCGCTACATGCAGCGAGCATGAAGCCTAAACCTAAAGCCATTCCTAATTTCGATAGTGTTTTCAGTTTCATCTAATCTCCCTTTCTGTACATCATTTCTATCTATTAAACTGCCTTCATGGCAAGAAAATAAACTAATTTTATAAGGCTTTCTTTTTATTAAAGCTTTGTGTTAAACGGTCAATAATAATAGCAAAAATAACTAAACCTAAACCTGCAACGAAACCATTCCCAACCTGTGTACGTTGTAGGGCTGTTAAGACTTCACGTCCTAAACCTGGAGCACCAATCATCGAGGCGATAACTACCATAGAAAGGGACAGCATTACAGTTTGGTTAATACCTGCCATAATCGTTGATTTAGCAAGTGGGATTTCTACTTTAAATAGTTTTTGACTAGCTGTACTACCATAAGAGTCTGCGGCTTCCACTAATTCTTTAGGTACCTGACGGATACCTAGGTTTGTCATGCGTACAGTTGGTGGCAAAGCAAAGATAACGGATGCGAAGACACCAGGTACAATTCCTATGCCGAAAAAGGCAACAGCAGGGATGAGGTAGACAAAGCCAGGCATTGTTTGCATGAAATCGAGTATTGGTTTAATAATACTTTCAGCGATTGTAGACTTCGACATTAGAATCCCAAGTGGAATACCGATGATGATGGAAATAATACTTGAAAAGATGACGAGCGTGGTTGTTTCCATCAGATTTGTCCAAAGACCTTGATTATAAATAAACAACAAGCCTATTAATGAAAATGAGGCAAGCCCGAATTTTTTACCAGTTGCATAAAAGGCAAAAACAACGACAAGTAATATTAAAATAATGGCTGGGATACTATTTAACAAATCAGTGACCTGATTCATGAGTAGTTTTCCAAATTGCTGAATCGAGTTAAAGAACGCTGAAAAATTACTCGTCAACCAGTCCATAGCTGATTCTACCCATGGAGCTAGTGGTATTGTTGGAATATTATCTAAAAAATTATTCATGTACATCGGCCTCCTCGTCACTCGTTGAAAGTGCTTGGATGACAACGCCTCTAATCAGCACACCAAGCAAGCGACCATCTTTTACGACGGCAATAGGAGTAGGTGAATTATAAATCATCCCTAATATATCCTGTAATAGCATGTCTGGTGGAACTGTTAACACCTCTGATTGCACAATGGAATGGACAGTTTGCTCTTGCTTCTTAGCAGAAGCTAATGCGTCGTCTGCTGTAATAAAGCCTTTTAAATGTCGGTTTTTGTCGACAGCCATTAATAAACTAACAGCCTCTTGTCGCATACGTTTTAGTGCTACTTTAGGGCCGTCTAAATCTACGTTGACATAAACAGGTCGCACCATGACATTTTCAGCCGTCAATACTTTAGAGCGGTCCACATCTTCCACGAATGTTTTGACATAATCATTCGCTGGATTGGTTAATATTTCTTCTCCCGTACCAATTTGAATGATAGAGCCATCCTTCATAATAGCGATTCGATCCCCAATGCGTAATGCTTCATTCAGATCATGAGTGATAAATAAAATTGTTTTTTTGACTTTTTGTTGTAGATCGAGTAGCTCATCTTGCATTTCTTTACGAATTAATGGGTCTAATGCTGAAAAAGCTTCATCCATTAATAAAATTTCAGGATCATTGGCAAGAGCACGCGCTAATCCAACACGTTGCTGCATACCACCTGATAATTGGCTTGGATATTGATCTTTATAAGCGAGTAATCCAGCATTTTCAAGAGCTTGCTCTGCTTTTGCTTGGCGTTCATCCTTTGAAATGCCTCGGATTTCAAGGCCGTATTCGGTGTTTTGAAGTAATGTACGATGAGGGAATAAACCGAAGTTTTGGAAAACCATGCTCATTTTGTTTCTTCTTACGGTCCGTAAACTTTCTTTACCCATTTTAGAAATATTTTCTCCATCGATATATATATTTCCGCTCGTTGGTTCAATAAGGCGGTTTAAGAGCCGTATTAATGTTGATTTACCACTTCCTGATAATCCCATGATAACGAAGATTTCTCCTTCGTTCACTGTAAAGCTTGCATCGTATACACCAACAGTTGCACCTGTTTCTTTTAAGATATCAGTTTTACTTTTTTGTTGCTTGACGAGTTCTAGTGCTTGGGGAATATGTTTGCCAAACACTTTTGATACGTGTTCTACTTTTAATTTTTCCATAGAAGCACTCCTTTCGTAGATTATTACTATTTGAAGATAGTGATACCCAAAAATAAACAAGTAACAACCTTACTGTAACAAAGGGTTGTTACTTTTGTCAAACCGACCAATAAGAAAAAAACCGCTTAAACGCTGTGATATCAGCGCTTAAACGGTTTTTAATTTGGGTATAAAAAGCTTTGTACTCTAGCGAAGCTTTCATCATTTCCAACAAAATAAATAATATCACCTTCTTCGAATGATACATAAGGACCAGGTGATAGTAATAATTCATTACCACGACGAATACCGACGATGGTACTTGATGTATTTTGCCAAAAATTTAAGGCTTGTACAGTTTGATGAATGCATGGACTTTCAGCAGTCATTTCTAATTGATAAGGAATAAATGGATTTACTGAACGGAAATGCTCCGTACGACTAATTAGCTGCTTTGCCTTGTCTTGTAAATTTATTAATTCATGCTGTTGCTTTTGAATACTAGTCAGAAGTTCATTTTGTATTTCATGAATGGATTGAACGTCATGAAATTGTCGGACAAAATGCGCTGCTTTTTCATACGACTTAATAATTACACCGCTACCTTTCGATGCCTCTACAATTTCTAAGTCTTGTAAGACAGCGATTGCTCTTCTCGCAGTCTCAGCAGACACATTATATTGACTTGCAAGAGAAGATCTTGCATATATTTTATCGCCGATGCGGTATTTTCTTTCTACGATTTTGGAGGCAAGGTCGATAGCGATTTGTTGATATTTTGGCTGCTTCAGTTGCACAGTTTTTTCTAAGTTCATTTTAAACTTCCTTTCGTCATTACAGGTACCACAGCTTATTATAGACTAGCCTGCACAGAAAAAATAGCATCTCCATAAGCTAGTAGTATATGATGAAAAAGTAATGCTAAAATTTTTGTATTTACTATTAAAAATCATAGGATAGTAGCTGTTGTTTGACACTTTTTAGTTATTATTATAAACTAAGTTACGTTATGTAAGTGTTGTGAAAATACATGTGCTCAGTTGGTGTTTTTAACCAACTGTTTCCTATAGAAGGTTGGAGATTAATATGACAATTACTACTAAAATTATGGACATAGTGAAAGATAAAATGACAGTTATAAAGCACACGAATACAGAAAATATTTGCCTAGTTGGTCCTGTGAATTTGCCTGTTAAACAAGGTGACTTTTCTGCTACATTTCAGTGGTATAACTGGCTTACAGTAGATGTGAATGTATCGAAAGAAGAAATCATTGATGGCTTAGCTACAGCCAATTTGGCTTTTTTACAGCAATCATCAGTTCTTGTATATGGTGATTTTACCCATTCAGAAGATGCTTTAATCCGCATGCATAGTATTTGTCACACTGGTGACATATTTGGCAGTCAGCGCTGTGATTGTGGCTATCAATTGCATGAATCTATGAAAATGATTGTAGAGCACGGCTGTGGAGCTATTTTTTATTTAGCTGATCATGAAGGGCGAGGCATCGGATTATTCTCTAAATCACTCGCTTATTTATTACAAGAAGAAGGGCTAGATACAGTAGAGGCAAACCATGCACTTGGCTTCCCTGACGATACACGTTCATATGAAGAAGCACTCGCAGTTTTAGCTACTCTACGTGCAAAGCCTGTGACACTTATTACAAATAATCCTAAAAAATTGGCTGCTTTACTGGCTCGAGGCTTAGCGGCAGAAGGGCATGTTCCTTTATGGGGTGGCTTAACGGAAACGAATCGTTTTTATTTGGAAACGAAGGTTGAGAAATCTGGACATTTACGAGAAAAACAATAAGTGGAGGTGGAGGCTATGACTAATAAAGACGAAAAATACATGCAACTAGCTCTAGACCTAGCAGCTAGTGCAAAAGGCAATACAAACCCTAATCCACTTGTCGGGGCGGTAATTGTCAAAAATGACATTATTGTAGGTACTGGTTTACACAGAAAAGCAGGCGAACCACATGCAGAAGTTCATGCTTTTCGTATGGCTGGTGAACATGCAAAGAATGCTACGCTATATGTCACGCTTGAACCTTGTTCACATTTTGGTAAAACGCCTCCTTGTGCGAATTTAGTGAAGGAATCTGGTGTTAGTCGAGTGGTGGTTGCCATGCAAGATCCTAATCCTACTGTAGCAGGTCGTGGCATTCAATTGCTACGCGATGCAGGTATAGCAGTGGAGGTCGGTGTTTTGGAGCAACAAGTACGCCGTTTAAATGAACGCTTTATCCATAATATGCTCACTAAAAGACCGTTTGTTATTTCAAAATTTGCTATGACTGTAGATGGGAAAATTGCTACGCATACAGGTCATTCTAAATGGGTAACAGGTGATGCTGCGCGTGAGGATGTTCACCATATTCGCCATGAGGTAGATGGTATTCTAGTTGGTGTTGGTACAGTCATCGCTGACAATCCGTCTTTAACAACAAGATTAAGCGAAGGCTATGGGAAAAACCCAACACGCATCATTATGGATAGTTTATTACGTTCACCATTAGATGCGAATGTGTTCAATACGGAAGAAGCCCCAACAATTCTTGTTTGCAGCAATGAGGTTAGCCAGGAAAAGGTCGATTCATTTACAGATAAAGGCCTTACAGTTTTACCTATAGAGAAGAACGAGCGTGGGCTAAATATTGATGAAATGCTTGCAAGACTTTATGAACACGGCATTACAGATATTTTGCTAGAGGGTGGTAGTAAAGTGAATGCTTCATTTTTACAGCAAGGTGCCATTGACAAGTATGTGATTTATGTAGCGCCAAAGGTTCTAGGAGGGAATTTATCCTTAACGCCATTTGCGGGCGATAACCCCTCTTTCATGAATGAGGCATGGGATATTGAATTTGCCTCATTTGATAAGATAGGCGAGGATTTACGTATTATCGCTTATCCAAAGCAAGGTGAAGGAAATTGAACTATGAAGCGGATGTTTGTATAGTAGGGGCTGGACCAGCTGGTGCTCTTTTATCTTATTTACTAGTCAAAAAAGGGCTATCGGTCATTCTACTAGAGCAAAATGTGGTCCTAGGTAAGTCTTTTCGTGGCGAACATTTAAATGAAGAAGGCGAGGCTGTTTTAAAAAGTCATCAACTTTTCGAAGCAGTCGAGTCGCTCGGCTTACTACGTATGGAAAAGCTAGAATATTATGCAGATGGTAATGCCTTTAAAACAATTTTTCCTAATGACTCTGTCGGCCATCTAGGAATTCATGTTCCTCAAGCTAATCTATTAAAAGGAATTTTACAAAAAACGCTGCTATTTTCTCACTTTACTTGCCTGCTACATACGAAGGTAACGGAGCTCATCCAGGACGCATCAGGTAATTATAAAGGCGTAATCGCCATAAAAGATGGAACAACCATAAAGATCAATAGTCAACTAATAATCGGTGCTGATGGACGCTATTCTACGATTCGTAAGGCAGCACATATTGATGTTCAAAAACAAAAACATGGCTTTGACTTATTATGGGCTAAAATTCCAGCTCCTTCAGACTGGGAGCCCTCTATTAAAATGGCATTAATCGGAGATAAGCAACTATCATTGTTCACGCAAGCTGGTGGCTTTATTCAAATTGGGTGGAATATTGAACAGGGGAGCTATCCACAGCTCAGAAAACAATCATTTATACCTTTTATCCAACAGCTTACGACGCAATTTCCCGCATTATCTGAGCCAGTAAAGGAACATATTCAGTCTTGGAAAGATTTTGTGTTGTTAGATGTTTTCAGCTGCCTCTGTAACTGTTGGGGTACGAAAGGTCTTGTGCTATTAGGCGATGCGGTTCATACGATGACGCCAACCGGAGCATTTGGCCTGAACAGTGCGTTAAAAGATGCTGATTGTTTGGCGTCTCTATTAGATAAGGAATCATTAGCTCATTTTAATGTTCAAGATTTTCAGCATATGCGAAAGCAAGCTATTGAGGATGTCTTAGCAGTACAAATAGAGAGGGAACAAACTTTTTCTGCTCATTTTGTCAATAGAGCATCATGAAAGGAAGTAACACCTAATGAAATTTGGTTTTGACATTGATGATACACTAATAGATTTACGGGCACATGCCTTTGCTATTTACAATAAAAAAATGGGAAAAAATATTCCGATTGATATTTTTCATACGCTAAAAAGAGTTGAAATTCATGAGCCATTTGGCTTATCAGATGCAGAGGGAGCAGCGATGTGGAACAGTTCATTAGAAGAGATTTATTTTACGAACTGTCCTTCTTTTGAAGGGTCATTAAAAATGCTACAAGCTTTAGCGGAGCATGGCCATGATATTTACTACATTACCTCTCGTCCGAAGCAATTTTGTACGCAAACAAAAGAATGGATGGGAGCACAAGGATTTCCAATAAAAGAGGGCCATTTTTTCTGTGGTATGCAAGATGCAGAGAAGGTAGCGATTATAAAAGATCTTGCTTTAGATGTTTATGTAGATGATAAACCAGCAGTGCTGGAGACACTTCACAATATACAGACAAAAGTAGTGTTAAAAAATCAATCGTATAATCAGCATGTTGAGTTACCAAGATTGCATCATTGGCAGGATTTTTTAGCACTTATTGAAGCGTAAGATTCTCTATATGGATGAACCCCAAATTATAGTGACTGATAAAGTTACTATCATTTGGGGTTCTTTTTAGTCTAATAAAAATGAAATAGTAGATTGATTTAGAATGAATTAAAGTAACGTCGCTTATTTCCAGGACTGAAATTGCCGCCTTACGTTCCCATCTGCTTTTATGATGAAGCATCCAATTAATGCCGTTTCCCACATGTATCCAAAATTAATGGAATCGACTAAGGTGGAAGCGTGTTAGATCCTGCTGACATTCACCATATAACGTTAATTCTGCGAGAGCTTCTCCAACAGCACTGCTAAATTTAAAGCCATGACCTGAAAAACCTGCCGCGATTATAATATTTTGATGAGTAGGTAAGAAATCAATGATGAAGTCTTCATCTGGCGTCATGGAATATTTGCATGTTTTCCCGTATTTTAATGCGCCATGCCGAGGCATAAATTGCTGAATAAAATGTTGTAAATCTGCACGATCCTTGTCATCGAATGGATGAAGAGGCCTATTTGGATTTATTTCTTCGCCACCATCATGTCGACCTAGCTTTAGTCCTGCACCATCAATGCTAGGGAAGCCATAGTAAGAGGAATCGGCGAATTCAAAGCAATAGGCTGGAAAGACCTCTTCACTATAAAGCTCTTCATCCGCTTCGAACCATGCAAAGGTTTTTCGCGTTGGTGTAACAGGGAGGGAGATATCCAACGTTTGCAGTAGCTCAGTTGCCCATGCCCCAGCAGTGACAATTAATTGCTTTGTTTCATAGACTTGATTGGCCGTTTGAACTTGCACCATTTCTCCCGCTTGGATGCTAACAACTTTTTCATTTGTTTGTAAGCGTGCCCCAGCTTCCAAAGCTAGCTTTTTATAGGCTCGAATACATGCTTCGACTCGAAGGACACCAGCTGTCGGCTCAAAGCAGGCCACTAAATTAGCTGGTAAAGATAATCCAGACCATTTGTTCATGGCTTCAGCTGCTGAATAGTGTTCGAGTGCTAATTCATGAAGTGTAGCACTGGCTCTTACATTTTGAATAAAACTGCAGGTTGGTTCTCCGATATTTACTACACCAGTTTGTAAAAATAAGTTTTCATCTGCTAAAGATTCGAGCTCCTGCCATAGCTCCCCAGCTCTTTTCACGAAAGGTACATAGCTAGCTCCCTCCCCATAGGCAAAGCGAATAATTCTTGTCTCTCCATGATGGCTACCTTCCTCATGTGGGGGATCAAAAGCATCCAGCAACAAGACATTTTTTCCTGCCTTCGCTAAATAATAACCTGCCGCCATCCCCATAGAGCCTGCCCCAACTATAATGACATCATATACCATAATAATCCCTACTTTTTTGCTCAAGTATAACAGATTGCTAGAAAATGAAACAGAAATTTTCGAAAAATTAAAAAAGCACAACCCTCGCTCACTAATAGTGAAAGTGGGTTGTGCATGAAATTGTTGATTATTTTGAGCGTGGTAATATTTTATTGAGGATAATGGCTACAAGTGCAGCTGTGGCAATTGGTGAGCCGAATAAATATTGAACAGTTGTCGGTAATGAATACAAGAAATCATCTGGTAATAATGTCAATGCTAACGTTAAAATAACTGGAATAGCAATCACATACATTTCCTTTTCGCCAATATGTTCATTTTTCATGACCTGTAAACCACTAATAGCAATGATGCCGCAAACAATGACAAATACTCCTCCAATGACAGCCGAGGGAATGGCTGAAATGAGAGCGGCTAATTTACCAGAGAAGCCAAAAACAATAAACCAAATACCCGCAGCGATAAATACGCGACGACTGGCAATTCCTGTAATGGAAATTACCCCTGCATTTGTTGAGTAACCAGTTACTGGTGTAGAACCTAGTAATGAAGCAATAAAACAGCCAATCCCTTCACCGACAACACCTCGATTAATTTGCTGATCCGTTAAAGGCTTATCGATAACATTACTAATAGCAAACCATGTTCCTGTTGTTTCCGCCATTAAGACAATATAAATAATGACCATTGTAATAATGGCAGAAATATTAAAGCTAAAGCTGAAATCCGCGAATGGAATTTGAGGCATACTAAACCATTTTGCTTGTGAAACAGCTGATAAATCTAAAACTCCCATCATATTTGCAGCAATACTACCAACTATTAAGGCAATAATAACGGAGCCAATACGGAATAGACGCCCCTTTTGATGGAAGACTGTACCTAGCATTACACAAATCATTAGGACTACTGCTGATATCAATGCTAAATAAATATTTTGTTGAATGGATGCACCTGCTCCATTAAAAATATTATCGCTTAAACCGACAGGCATTAACGATAGACCAACAACAAAAATAATTGTTCCCCCTACAATTGGCGGAATAAATGTTTGTACAATTTTATTGAAGATACCTGTGTAGCCTAAAATAATTACTAAAATGGCACCAACTAAGCTTGCGCCTAATATTGTGCTCCACCCTAAATCCCCACTGCCACTGGCTGCGTAAATACCAACGATGGCTCCTAGTGGAACATAGGAAGGGCCCTGCGCCATTGGTAATTTCATACAGAAATGTGTTTGTATAATAGTTGCAAGCCCTGCAGCAATAAAGGTTGATTGGATTAATGCACTGGCTTGACCAGTTTGTAAGCCAATTAGCATGGCGATTAAAAATGGGACAACGTAAACATCCATTGCCATGACATGCTGTAAACCTAGTAACGCTGATTGACCAATCGAAACTTTTTCATCTGGCAGTACGGTTAATTTGGTTGTTTTTCTCGTTGTATTAGTTAGTTTGCTATGTTGCGTTTCCACGAAAATGTGTACCTCATATTGATAAATTTTTAATAGACAGTTGATGAATCATTAGTCCCTAGAATGAACTTTATTCCCTTGGACCCAAACCTCACGGATATTTTCAGGACGGACAAGATACATCATTTTTTGGAAAATATCGTGTAATGCTTCTTGGCTATCGAAAATCGGAAGTTTTGCAGAATGGGTCTTTGTATCAATAATTTGTACATCCCATGTATAGTTTTCCTGTAAACGACCAATTGGAAGGCTTAAGCTATCACCGCCACCAGCTGTCGCTAGATAAAAGGCTTCATTAATCGTAATACGTGAATTTGGAACACCACGTTTATTGGCTGCGATTGCTGTATCTACCCCATCTTCAAGCATTCTCGATGACATGACAGCTTGTCTTGCATTATCGAAAAGGCTAGGGGAAAATCCACCAGATATATCTGAACCTAATCCAATATCAACGCCGAGTGCATGGAAACGGGCAATGGGAATAACGCTATTTGCAAAATAGGCATTAGATATTGGGCAATGACCGATAGCTGTGCCTGTCTCAGCAAATAAACGTGCATCATCATCGCTTAGGAAATTACAATGGGCCATAACAGATTTTTCGCCTAATAAACCAAAATCATGGAGAGCCTCAGCATCATTTTTATGGAATCTTTCCTTGACGTAGCCATGTTCCCAATCACTTTCACTACAGTGAGATTGGATATGTGTATTGTATTTTGCTGCTAATTCCCCTAAGCCCTTTAAAGCATGGTCGGTACAACTTGGAATGAAGCGAGGAGTGACAACAGGATATACACCTTGCTTAGTTGTCTTTGCTAAATCCTTAACAGCTAAAATGAATTCTTCTGTATCAGCAAGAGCTGTTTGTGTAGTAGCATCTCGGTAAAAATGAGGATTTTGTTCAGGATCATCCATCACCACTTTTCCGACTAATCCTCGTTGCCCCTTTTCAGCACAAATTTTTGCTAAAAGAATACTAGCCTCTTTATGAACCGTCGCAAAATATAAGGATGTTGTAGTGCCGTTAGCAAGGAGTGTGCTCACTAAATCTTCGTAAACCTCTTGAGCAAATACTAAATCCGAAAATTTTGATTCGATAGGGAAGGTATATGTGTTCAACCAATCATAAAGTGGTATGTCTAAAGCTGTACCAGATTGCGCCCATTGTGGTGCATGTACATGCAAGTCGACAAATCCTGGTAAGAAATATTGACCTTCATCTAATGGATGAAAATGTTTATGGTGTTGGTATGTAGTTAATAGTTGTTGGTAATCAACATGTTCAGGAGAGACTGTTTTTTCAATCATGCCATCTGCATTAATGAAAAATAAATAATCTTTTAAAATCTGAACTTCAGTAGCAGATTTACTAGTAAAAGCTGTTCCTTTGAAAATTTGCGTATATTCAGCCATAAAAACCACCTTAATGTTCGTTTATTGATAATAACACGGATTATTATAGGCTATTTAAACTATTAAGTCTATAAAAAAACGAATAATAATAGGGAGTGGTTAGTGGTAAAAAAATGGCTCAGCCTACATTTTTACAGCTTTGACAGACGCTGAAAGATAGAAAAAGGCACTCTTTTTTGATGCTAGAGTGCCTTTTTTCTAAGAAGTTGTTTCATGAATGATATGAAGAAAGTTATTAAATGAAGAAGAATGAGGTTGTTCATTTTTCCGTGTACAAAGATAAACTGGGCGCTGAATGTCAATATTTTCAATAAACACTCGTGCTATTTGTTGCTGCTGGATAAAGCTGGATGCTGCTATGGATGGGGCAAGCATCGTCCCGAAACCAGCTGCAATTGCATGAATGGACTCATTGATTCCATCTAGTTGTAGTCCCACTTTAGGTGGGGGTATCTTATGTACTTTACATAATGCATTTAAATATTCCTTTGTGGAGCTACCATCTTCTCTTGTGACAAAGGGCTGTTGCATGAGTTCGGAAAGTGAAACCGTTTGACCGGCTAATGAGTGATTGTATGGCACAATAAACCAATAATCTAAATTCATCAGAAATTGGTAATGAATATCAGGGTGATGACCATCTTCTTTAACGATAAAGGCTAAATCTGCTTTATAATGGAGTAACTCCTCTATTACTTGCTGTGAATTAGCTGTTTTTAAATGAATATGCGTAGTTGGGTAGACTTGTTTAAAATGGGCTAATAATTTAGGTAATAAAAAATGAGAGGGCACATGTGTGGAAGCAATTTGTAATTCCTCATGGCCTGTATTTTTTAACTGTTCTACTTTATTTTCGATATCTATTTCTAAATCAAATAAGCGCTGTGCTTGTTTATATAAAAAGGCACCGCTCTGAGTTAGTGTAATACCTCTACCTTTCGATTCTAGCAATGTTAAACCTAGTTCTTTTTCTAAATTTCGAATTTGAATGGTTACAGCGGGCTGACTAATCATAAGGGCTTGCGCAGCTTTGGAAACACTATTGAGCTCGGCTACCTTTGTAAATAACCGCAGTGCATGTAGATTCATGATAGACACACCTTTTATAAATTATTTTTATGCATTTATATAGATTATATATTAGATTTATTAATTTTTGCTCGGTATCCTTTTAATTACAATAGGGGAAAGGGGGGACACTATGAATCGTCAACATATGGGGATTGTTTTCGGAGGAATTTTATTACTCGTCATCGCTATGGGCATTAGTCGATTTGCTTTTACGCCGATTCTACCGTTTATGCGACAGGATGTAGGATTTTCTTTAGAAGTTGCTGGGTTTTTAGCTTCAAGTAATTATATTGGCTATTTCATTGGTGCACTATGGGCGGGCTTTATTCATCGTCAGCGTAAACAAATTTTAATGGTAAGTGTTATTTTTAATGTCCTATCAGTTGGATTAATGGGCTTGATGGAGCTGTATAGTATATGGTTAATTCTTCGATTAATCGCTGGTATTACAGGTGGACTAATTTTTGTTTTAACGTCTAGTATTGTCATGGATTATTTGGCGAAACACTCACTATCCCGATGGTCGGGCTATGTATTTAGTGGTATAGGGCTAGGAATTGCCATTTCAGGCATATGCGTTCCTCTTATTGAAGCGAGACTTGCATGGCAAGGAACATGGTTAGGACTAGGCATACTATCAGTTGTTTTTTTACTGATTACTACTATTTTATGGAGAGGTTTAGAGATTCAAGATACGTTAAAAGTAGCGAATTCTTCTAATACGAAAATGACAAAGGGCTTTATGCCATGGCTTATTTTGTCATATGGACTTGAGGGACTAGGGTATATTATTACAGGTACTTTTTTAGTGGATATTATTCATAATATTCCTTCTCTCCAAGCGTACTCCTCGTATAGCTGGGTCATTGTAGGATTAGCGGCAATCCCATCGGCACCTGTTTGGACGATCTTATTAGAGAAGTTTTCAGCAATGAAAATTTTGTTTGTGGCATACATACTTCAAGTAATAGGCATCTTGTTACCTGTATTTTCACAAACTGTATGGAGTGTATTAGTAGCATCATTTTTATTCGGTCTAACCTTTGTAGGTATTGTGACACTGACTACATCCTATGCACGGCAACTTTTTCCTACACAAAGTGGATTTGTTGTATCATTACTAACAACGTTTTATGCGTTTGGACAAATAATTGGACCTATTGTCGCGGGTCAGCTGGTCAATATTTATAATAGCTATAAGGCAGCGCTAGTCTTTGCGGGTATAATCGTCTTTGTGGCATTACTAGTGATGTTAGTGGGCAGATGGCTGACCATAAAAAAAGAAGCTGTTGCTGAACATACCATTTCGATATAAAGCATAAAAGCCAGAAATCCTATATGGATTTCTGGCTTGAGTCATTTACTTAAAGAAGGCGTGCCTCTATCTACATGATATTAAAAAATTAAATAAAAGTCTATATATTTTTTTCTTTATATGGAAAAATAGACAAGTGCACATGGGACGTAACGTTACGATTTTACATTGAAATGAGGTATTTTTATGAATACAGAACAAGCCATTAAACGTTGGAATCAATATGCGGAAAGGTATATCGCTAATTATCATGAGTATGGTGATATTCATCGTGAAGTACTATTAAACCCCACTATATTTTCTCTACTGGGAGAGGTGGATGGAAAGCATCTATTAGATGCGGGGTGTGGCGAAGGATACTTAAGTAGATTACTAGTGAAACAAGGGGCTATCGTAACGGCTGTTGATTTTTCACAAAAAATGCTAGACATTGCTATGGAAAGAACACCACAGCAGTTGCCCGTTCAATTTTTTCATGGTAATTGTGAAAATTTAACGTTCTTAGCAGACAATCAATTTGATTGTATCGTTTCGAATATGGTACTTCAAGATTTAGAGGATTATCGTGCTACAATACGTGAGATGTATCGTCTTTTAAAGCCGAATAGCACTTTTGTTTTTTCAATATTGCATCCCTGCTTTGTCACGCCAAATAGTGGATGGATTAGACATGAGCAGCTGGATCAGCAGTATTGGAAGGTACAGCGTTACTTTTATGAAGGTGTTTATCAACAACTAGCTGCAGACCCACCTATTGTATTGTTTCATCGCACATTAACAAGCTATGTGGAAGCAATTACGGAAGCGGGCTTTCATATAGAAAAAATTATAGAGCCGAGACCGTCACAAGAGATGCTTGAAAAGTACCCTCAATTTGAGGAAGATTTGCATTGTGCTGATTTTATAGTGTTTAAACTGAAAAATTAAGGAGGAGAGACCGTGAGATTATTTCATGTTAGTGAAGACCCTACGATATCGATTTTTCATCCTCGTATACCTGAGCGACCAGATTTAGATGCAAGCAAAGGTCTTGTATGGGCGATCAACGAGAGATGCCTGCCTAATTATTTAACTCCGAGAGATTGTCCGCGTGTTTGTTTTCATGCTGGGAGTAAAACGACAGATCAGGACAGACAGCATTATCTCACAACAGCTCCTCATGTAGTGGTTATCGAACGCAAATGGGTGGAGGTATTGAAAAGTACAAGATTATACTTATATGAGTTTGAGGGTAACGGATTTACGCTACAGGATGAAAATGCGGGCTATTCGGTTAGTGAAACGCCTCAAATTCCTATTGCGTTATTTGAAATCGATGATATATATAGTGCAATGTTAGAACGTAATGTCGAATTGAGAATAGTAGATAGCCTATGGGACATTCATGATGAAATTCAGCATACAACGTTACATTGGTCAATGTGTCGAATGCGCTGCGCCCAGCCAAGATATTAAGTAAACAAGCCTCGTCATGTATTTTTTACATAGACGAGGCTTAGTTATTTATTATACGTTAGATGTTTGTTCAATCGGTGTTGAAGAGATATTGACTAATTTTTTGTCTTGATAAGTAAAGATGTATTCGTAGTTCGTAGTTTCATTAAGCATTGTAGGCAAATAATACTTTAAATCTGCAATGCCTACATTTTCAGGGTGGAAAATCCAAGTAAGCTCCTTCCAATCAAGAATGCCCTCTGCAACCTTTATCGGTGTAACATATGTAAATGAATCAGGAATTTCTGCTATAAACGCATACATACAGCCATAATCAATGACCCCATCTGTCCATGTGATTTTACCTTTATAAGTAATATCCTCAACCGTAATACCTGTCTCTTCTTTAATTTCTCTTAGGGCACCAGCTAAAGGTGTTTCATTTTGTTCAATTTTTCCACCTACACCATTCCATGCGCCCATCCAAGTTGGATAGTCTCTATTAAGTAATAGGATGTGCTCACCCTTTTTTAAAAAACAAATCGTAAATTCCACGACAATCTACTCCTCCTTCTTTTCTTTATAAATTCCCTTTCCATTTCTAAGAAACTAGAACTGCTTTGATACGTATTGTATCAGAGAAAATACTAGGCCACTTAGTAATTTTTCAGAGACACATGTTAAAATGATGTTATTCATATAGACGATGATCGTAAAGGGGAGAGGAATAGAGTGATTTTAATAAGTGCTTGTTTAGCAGGATTAAATGTTCGTTATAACAGTACGAACTGTATAGATGACAGATTACAAAAGCTTGTGTTAGAGAAAAAGGCTATCACCGTTTGTCCTGAGCTCATGGGAGGATTTTCAACACCTCGTGAGCCTGCTGAAATAGTGGGAGGCAATGGAGACGATGTTCTTGATGGCAAAGCTACCGTTATTGAAAGGTCTGGCCGTGATGTCACAGAGCTATATATGAAGGGGGCGTATGCGACCTTACAGAAAGCGCTAGAGGTGGGAGCGACACAGGTCGTCTTAAAGGAAGATAGCCCGTCCTGTGGTAGTGCAGCGATTTATAATGGCGAGTTCAACGGTACTAAAATAGTCGGGGAAGGCGTAACCACTGCCTTACTTCGAAGAAATAATATTGTCGTGCTATCGGAAGAAGATATTTAATGAATTACGGTTCCTCCAAAAATCACTCCATGGAAATGGCCCCTAATTTGTAGGGGCCAAGCTTATTCCACAATTAATATTCGAGGTGAAGTCTTAGCTATAACTTTTGTAGAGACCCAGCCGCCAAAACAAGCTGCCATTACACTTACAAGGCTTATTCCGATACTCATCGGCCAGTTGATCACAAGCGGAAGTTCAAGTAAGCCGTATTCTAAAATAATGGAATGGAGAGCAAGTGGAATTAATTTTATACCGATAATAAATCCTCCGATTGCGCCGAAAATAGAAAGAATTAAAATACCGGATGTAATCGACCACCTAATATTTGGAGAGGTCATTCCAATGGATTTATAAATTCCATACGTACTACTTTCTTTTCTAACATTAATTCTCGATACACTAAAAATAATGATGCATGTTACGATGATAAATAAAAAGCCAACGATTGAAAGTGGGATAACTAATACGGCTGCAACTTCTTTAAAAACAGCATCTAGTAATACTTGTTGTGTGACTGCTGATATAGAGCTTTTAAAGTGAGCATTCAAATCCTCGACAATTTGAGGAGCGGATGTTACATCTAATAGATTCATCATACTAATTTCAGAAGCAGAATAGGTAGCGTTATAAACTTTAATAACATCTGCTGAAATTCTCGCTGAGTTGGACATATTTGCTATAGATTGATAGATTCCTGTAATGATCAGAAAGTGCTGCTTCCCCTCAATGTAAACTTCTACAATATCTCCAATATTTTTATTTAAAGACCGCGCGACATTAATGCCGATAGCTATCTCATTTTTACTGACAGGATTACGTCCAAACATGGTTTCATAGCCAACGGCATCAAAGCTACCCTCAATGACATTGACACTGATATTTAATGGCGAATTGTTGTCGTTAGGAAGTACTCCCGTTAATTGATCTAGCCATGCATAATCTTTAATACGTTCATCTTCCAGTAAAAAATCTTCAAATTGTTGTTTTGAAAATGTCTCTTTATTAAATACGGTTACTACTACATGTGATGCATCATACCCCCACGAGGGTGAAGTCTCTTTGATGGAGATAAAACTATTCAATATGACCACACTAAAGACGAGTATGGCAGATGTTATAGAGGTAAGCGCTATAATTAGTATGGAACTTTTTAAATTTTTTGTTATGCTTTTCAGTCCAATTTGAAGTTGAATAGGTAGATTAGATAAACGAAATAGTCTACTCGAGCTGCTTCTACGACGATTTATTTTACTATTTGCACTTTCCGACATACCATATTTGATTGCTTGGACAGGTTCCACCTTGCGTGCCTTGTTCGAGTAGAAAAAGGCGGTGAGTAGCACAATCCCAAATAGGATGAGGGCAATTAGCACGGTTAGTCGAGTATCTTGGTGAATGGCTAAATGATTTCCTGCTTTAAGGTAGGATAAGGAGCTTTCTATAATGATTCTGGAAAGAAATTTACTTACGATGAGTCCAGGTATGATCGAGAAAGCAGATAACAAGCCAAATTGTAATACGTAAGTAGCACTTATCTGTAGAGACGATAGACCGAGAGATTTCATAACGCCTATTGTTCTGTAGTTCGCTAAAATGGCGTCGGAAATGCTAAAACCAATGATAAATAAAGATACCAGAAGCATAGCTATACCAAAGGCAATCATGATAAAACCAATGATTTTATTAATAATTAAATAAAAAGAAGCTATTTCTTCATATTCCATTTTAGATTCGAGATAAGGTCCTTGCAGATAGTTTTCAAAATCACGCCAATAGCTAGAGCTTTGCTGATAATCGTCAAAGCGTAGTGCCATCATGTATTGTTCAGTACCGATCATGGATGCTAAATGCAACTGATAGTCAATATTGTTCATCCAAATACGAGCGTTTGTTGTAAAAGGACCACCATAGGGCATATCTACTACAACACCTGAAACCATTAAGCTAAACGTTCTCTCACCTGTATTAAATTCAATTGCATCGCCAAGTGAAATGTGAGCACTTGATGCCAATGAGGTAGGAATCCATATGGTCCCTTTAGGTGGAGATGTTTGCTTTTCTCCCTCAGAAAATAATAATTGATCGATCATTGAAGGCATTTTTTGCGTATCCATCATAAATAAATAGAGATTGGGCATTTCTTTCCCATCGAAGGTAATTCCAGATAAATTTCTATAGGGTATTAAGTCGGAGGAAGTTACCCCTTGCTGCTCCTGCCACCAATCGTTTACGGCAAAAGGGTTATGAACATCATCACCCATTGTTAAAATTTGATGGGCACCATTTGAATCAAAATGGGCTTTTTCAAAAATATTGTTCGTATTTATTAGTATGGTTACAGAAGTAGCGAGTAAAAGCGTTGATAGGAAAATAAGGACAACCATCAGACTATTTTGCAATTTTCTTTTTCTTAAATGGGAGGAACAAAGAGTGACAATTGCGTACATCGACTACTCCTTTCCAGCAACATAAGAAAAGATAATATGTTCTCGCTCTTGTATATTAAGATGATCATATTTTTCGAAGTTTAATACCCCATCTATTTTTCCATCTTGAATGATAATAAGACGATTTGCACGACAAGCTGCCTTTATATCATGGGTTATCATAACAACAGATTGCCCTTTTCTATTTAAATTAGTTAAGATATCTAATACGGCTACCCCTTGATCGTAATTTAAACTACCAGTTGGTTCATCCGCAAAAAGCACTTCAGGATTATTAACCAATGCTCTAGCTATTGCAGCTCTTTGTTGCTGACCACCTGATGTTTGAGAAGGTAAACGATTTCGTTGCTTATCAAGACCCATTAAATGTAGTAGCTGTTCTGCTTTTTGGATAATTACTTTTTTATTAGTTTTGGCGATGTATCCAGGAAGGGCGATATTTTCTAGCAGCGTCAAATCAGGGATGAGATTGCTATTTTGATAGATATAACCAACCTTCTGTGAGCGAAAGGACGCTAGCTTTCTTTCTGAAAAGGTATCTAGCTTATCCCCTTGAAAGTAAATTTCACCTGCCGTAATCGTATCCAGTCCACTTAAAAGATAAAGAAGCGTTGACTTACCAGAACCAGAATTCCCCATAATAACAGTGAAATCCCCCTTATAAATATCAATATTCATATTTTTAATGGCATGGAATTGTTCGCTACCCGTTGAAAAGGTTTTACATACATTTTGGGCTCGTATCAGTACTTCTTTTTCCATAGTAAGGCCTCCTTTTGATTTATTTTCTTTAGTGTAATATGTAATTATTAGTAGGTCCTTATGAAATTATTAATAAATTCTTACAGTCAAAGTAACCTTTTGAACAAAAAAACGTTGTAGTAAACGATTTGAAAGATGTCATAAAAGGAGATGGAAGTTATGCCATTAACATTTGCTCATCCAGCAGCAGTCCTACCTTTTTCTCGAAAAAGTAAATATATTCATTTTTCTGCCTTGGTATTAGGTAGCATGGCTCCAGATTTCGAATACTTTTTAAGGGGACGCCCAATAGGGGAGATTGGTCATACATTTGCAGGGTTCTTTTTATTCAATCTTCCACTCGTACTAATAATCTACTTGATTTATCATCGGTTTATCCATCAACCAATCATGAGCCATTTACCAGAATTTTTACAGGATTTTAATAGCTATCAAATTTCAGGGACTAAAACATGGAAAATCATTGTTTTTAGTTATTCAGCATTATTAGGTATGCTAACCCATGTCATATGGGATTCATTTACACATCAAAATGGGTATATGGTGACCAATCTTCGTTTTCTTTCTCAAACATTTACTTTATTTGGATTTCATATCCCCATTTATAAGTTTTTACAGCACGGAAGTACATTGTTAGGCATTACGCTTATTTTTGGATATATGTATTACAGGGCATCTTTGATCAAACATAATAAAGTGCCGGCGGTATCTCCTCAGAAAAAAATAGTTTTTTGGAGTGCGCTAGCTTTCTTAACGTTTGTTTGTGTATGTCTTTGGCAGTGGATCAATGGCATTCCGTTAAGCAGCTACGGGGTATGGGTTGTCCGTATCATCGATTCATTTTTTTGTAGTGTACTGACCCTTTCCATCTGTTTAGCATATCGGAAAAGAACGATGAACGATAAAAAGACTACCTAAAATGGGAGTCTTTTTACGAGATAGGGAGTGTAAGTGTAAAGGTAGTGCCTTCCTTGTGCTTGCTATTAAATGAAATTGAACCATAGTGTTCCTCCATAATATGCTGACAAATGGATAGGCCAAGCCCCGCTCCTTCGTTTTTAATAGCAGATTCTCTTTCGGCCTGATGACCTCTAAAGTAACGTTCAAAAATAAAGGGCATATCTTCGGGAAGCATCCCATTGCCATTATCTATTACTTGGATATAAAGTGTTTGATCTTCAATATAAGTAGTAATAGTTATGGTATCTCCATTGGAGGTATGCTTTAATGCATTGGTAACAAGGTTGGATATAACCTGCTCTAGCCGTCCCTCATCTACTTGAATAAGGACATTAGGAATCATTGCAGGTTTGATAAAATGAATATTGGTTGTTTGGACATAATAGTGAATCGGCTGCAAAATGTTTGTAAGGACGTCTCGGCTATATTGTTCTTTTAAATGGATGGGGATGTGGCCGAGTTCCTTTAATGTATGAATAAATAAATCATCAATGAGTCTCGACATTTTTTCCGTATTTATCTGCATGATATGAATGTAGGACATAAGTGAATCTTCATCTCGACAAACGCCCTCAGATATAGCGTCCAAATAAGCTTTTATAGTAGTTAGAGGTGTTTTCACATCATGAGAGATATTCGAAATGAGCTTTTTTTGATGTTGCTCCTGTTCATTTCGTTGGATGACTAATTGTTTAATCTCTAATCGCATTTGGTCAAATACGGCATACAATTCACCAAGCTCATCCAATTTCGGATAGCTACTCATTTGTTCGTAATTCCCTTTGACAATTTCCTCGGTGTTTTTTTTCAGCTCATGTAATGGTGTTAAAATGTCTTTCTGTACTTTCCTATTCATATATAGGGCGAAGCATATAATAAAGAAGCTCAGAGCGCCCATCATGACTACTAAAAATAAGTAGTTTGAATTTGGTTGTTTGGATGGAAATAGACTATCTTTGTTTAGGGTAAAAATAGCATTTCCTATTTGTTCATGACTCTCATCATTAACAATAGGAAAAGCAATATTTATTTTTCCCGGTTCTTGTTGTGATGTAAATAAATCATAATGTATATCATTTTTAATTTGAATCGTAGATGTAAGGTCATTCTCTTTTGTATGGAATATTACTTTGCCATCTAGGTGAAGTACGGTCATATCAATTTCTTGGTCATCGCTCATTTGTTGCAGCATACTACGTATCTCGGAATCTCGTTCTAGAATTGAAAGATGATCTTCTATGTACAATAATAACTGGTTCACGGATAATCGAATTTGATTGATGACATATTGATCCTCTGATACTTCTTGAGATTTGTTGGTAGCAAAGAATAGAATAAGAGTTCCTATAAACAATAGTCCAACACAGATGATAAGCGTCCATATCCATTTGTTGATCCATTTTTTTAAGTACATTTGAGTCTCCTATACGTGATTGGATGTACTGAATTTATAACCAACTCCCCAAACGGTTTGAAGATAAACAGGATGAGAAGGATTGATTTCAATTTTTTCTCGAATCCGTCTAATGTAGACTGTAATTGTATTTTCGTCTCCATAGGTGTCATAACCCCAAACTGCATCAAGCAACTGACTTTTGGAGAAGACTTGATTTCTATTTTTAGCTAGAAAAAATAGTAACTCGAACTCTTTTGCTGACAGGGGAATAGGCTTGTTATCGCGCAAAAAAAGATATTCCTGCTTATTAATAATGATATTATCAATGTGAAGGACATCCTTCTGAACGTCATGATCTTGAAGCCATCTATCCTGCCTTCGTAAATGGGCATTAATTCTTGCCACTAGTTCACTTAGTGAAAATGGTTTAGTCATATAATCATCCGCACCAAATCCTAGCCCCAATACTTTATCGGTATCACTCCCTCTAGCACTTAAAATGAGTATTGCCACATTACTATGTTCACGGATCTTACGGCATATTTCGATCCCATCACAATCGGGTAGAGAAAGATCAAGGATCACGAAATCTGGAGCGGATTCTTGCAAATAAAGGATAGCTTCATGGCCAGTTCTTACAATATGTGAATCGAACTGATGAACGCTTAAGTAATCCTTTATAATATTGGCAATATCATTTTCGTCCTCCACAATTAGAACGTTGATGTTCTTCATTAAAATGATCTCTCCTTAATTTAATGTCTAAATCATTTTCTTCTCCGATTAACGAGGAAGAAAAATAAAGTAATGATAAGGAATGCGTAAATGATTATCCAAGCAAAATGCCAGTAAAATACGTTAGGGACTACTTCTATTTGATCGCCAATGCTCATTATTTCTAGTGAAAAATGAACAGGCGGTAGTAGCCACAGGAGACCAGCTTGGATATTGTTTTTTAAAGTAGCGATAACGACAGAAATAATTAGGATACTTATGACACCCCACCAAGTATTTTGCCTATTGTTCACAATCTCTCTTGTGAACAAGGCAGTGAGTGCAATAGCAAGAATCGATAAACTAAAATGAGACAAGAAACCTAATCCTATATGTAATGGTGTTGGTTTTTCGAAAAACGCATCAATGAGAATAGGATAGAAGACTGAAACACAACTTAAGCTAAAAGCAATTAAACCACAAATAATGAAAACTCCAATATTGTAATGTGTTGGACTTTTGGCATGAAGAGTAGTAATCAACTTTTGCCCCTCATCCTCAGCATGAAATAATGTAACAGTAAACCAGCCCATTAAAAAGAACAGAATAAGCGATGTAAATGAATAGCTATCTAATATTGGATTAGGCACAAACGTATAGTTAACGACAAGACAGAGGATGAATATTGTAAAAGGTGGAACGTATTGATAGGTTCTTAAATAATTAATAAATTGATAGCGCAATAAACTGCTCATCTTTTTCGATACCTCCTATTAAAAATGAGAAGAAAATTGTTCTTTTTTGTGATGGCCATTAGCTAAATATTTAATAGAGGCATTTTTTTGTAGTAGTTTTAGCAAAATTTGATCTGAATCCTTTGCCTGCACTATCGATACGATTTCATAATGACCATTCGCTAAAGGTTGTTTTTGTTGAATTTCCATCAAAGGTACAATTTCATCGAGTAATGCTAGGCTTGCAATATCAAATATTAGTCGATATACAGGCTGGCTATTCAAATCCTTTGCTTGAATGAGTTGATTTTCTTGAATAAGTAAAACTGAATCGACAAGACTTTCGAGTAATTTCGTTTCATGGCAAGTTAGGATGATGCTTAGTCCTTTATCTCTTACTGTGGCCAATATTTGTTCGAAATCATTTTGTGCTTTGGCATCAAGCCCCGATAATGGCTCATCCATTATTAGTAAATCTGTTTCTTCTAGCATTGCCTGCATGATCATCACCTTTTGCCTCATTCCTTTTGAGAAGTGGACGATCCTTGTATTTTGAGACTCTTTTAATTGAAACATCTCAAGCAATTCATCTATTTTCTGCAAAAGACGCTTTTTAGGCATACCCCGAATCCGCCCCATATGATAAAGATATTCTTGCGGGGTAAATAAAATATGGGAAGGGGTGACTTCTGGGACATAACCGACTTTTAGCGAAGTTTTATGCGCCACAATTTTACCGCTGTCTGGTTTAATGAAAGCCGCAATAATTTTGAGTAAAGTGCTTTTTCCAGATCCATTTTTTCCGACAAGCGCAATAATTTCTTTGGCTGCAATCGAAAACGATGCATGCTCTAAAACTGTTTTCCCATTAAATTGTTTACTAACGTTTTGTACTTCCAAAATAGTAGCCATCTTCACTCACCTTTATTCTTTAGATAAATCTCGACTATAAAATTATTATAAAGAAATTTGGTCTTTCACTTCAATGAAATTGGATAAATTCCCTATATTTAGATATTATCATACCCGCAATAAAAAAAGTTCTGCCGAATGGAGCAGAACTTTTAACGTTTTATTATAACGAGCGATATTTTTTTAAACTAATAATATTTAAAGTGATGAAAACAATGGCGAAACAAGCAAGTATGCTGAGATTCAGGATAATATCCAGGAAGGCATACCCTTTATACATAACGCCATTCAATGCGTCTGCTGCATAGTAAAGGGGCATGATTCTGCCGATACTTTGAAGCCATTCAGCCATACTATCAAGTGGGAAAATGCCCGAAAAGAATACTTGTGGAACAATAATTAATGGTATAAATTGCATCATTTGAAATTCGGAAGCGGCAAAGCTTGATAATAGCGCACCCAATGATAAGGACACAAGAGCGACTACCATATTAATGAGTAAAACAAGCCAGATAGAGCCTACATGAACAATATCTAGTACATAAATACCAAACAACACGATAATAATCGTTTGTAGAAAGGCAAATAGACCATAGCCGACCATATAACCTACTACAATTTCTGAACGTTTAATCGGTGTGGCGAGTAAACGTTCCAATGTTCCAGAGGTGCGTTCCTTTAACAGGGCAATGCCAGTAATTAAAAAGACAAAGAAAAAGACAAAGAAGCCAATGAGCATGGGACTAAAAATATCGAAAATGGCAGTATCTTCATCACCATACACATAGTCTGTTTTCAAGCTCCTCATTGCGGCTTGTGATGGCTGTAAAATTTGTGCAAGCTGCATGGTTAAAGCTTTTGACTGGGAAGGATCATCATTTAATAAAGTTAATTTACTACTATTTGGCTCTATTTCTAGCCATCCGTCATACTCTTTATCCTGCAGTTGTTTTTTCGTAAAATGATCGTCTACAACAATCGAAAAATCCGCATTTTTAAGTTTCTCTATTAATGGCGTGGGGGCATCGGAGACAACTAGTGTGATCGTCGCTTCGTTACTATTAAAAATAAAGTACATTAATGACAGTACGAGCAGTGGGGCAAAGAACAATAATGCAAGTGTCCGTTTATCTCGTTTCATCTGTTGGATGATTCTTGTTACAATTGCACCCATTCTCATAATACGTCCCCTCCAGCCATTAAAAATACTTCATCAAAATCCTTTGCTTGGTAATGATCCTTTAATGCTTGGGGTGTACCTTGTGCAATAATTCGACCATTTCTTAACATAGCTAATTGATCACATCTTTCTGCCTCATCCATTGCATGAGTCGTTACTAAAATCGTTTTCTGTTCTTGATCTTTTAAACGAATGAGCTCTTGCCAAATTTCTTTTTTGAGGACAGGATCAATTCCTACTGTTGGTTCATCTAAAATCAATAGCTTAGGATCTTGAATAAGGGCAATCGCTAACGATAATCTTCTTTTCATTCCGCCTGAATAATTCCCCACTTTACGTTGTAAATCATCGGTAAGACGGACAAGATTGCCAGCATAGGCAACACGCTCCATTCTTTCGGCTTTCGATAAGGGATAAAGCTTAGCGAAAAAATGTAAATTTTCCTCCCCCGTTAAATCTGTATAAAGAGCATCTGATTGTGCCATATAGCCGATATCTTTCAATAATTGTTGGTGGGGTACAACCAAATTTAATACTTCAACAGTGCCGTTATCAGGTTTCAGCATGCCCATTATCATTTTAATTAACGTTGTTTTACCACAGCCTGATGGACCAAGTAAACCCATTAATTGCCCTTTTGGAATCGTTAAAGAAAGGGGGGCAATAACCTGCTTATGTTGGAAACTTTTTTCAAGGTCTTTTATTAAGATCGCATGGTCGACCATACAAATTTCACTCCTTCACTGAACACAATGTTGATTTGATAAAAATTTTAAGGTAGCATGTGAGCAAATACAATAAACAGTTTGCCAGTATGTGTTAAGTATATGGAGGGAAGTACATTGTCCGTACATGACAAGATGAATTTTGAAACAAAACAAGCCATTAAATCGGCATTGATCCAGCAAGTAGAGGAGGTGGGCTTTGAACGTGTGACAGTAAAAAATTTAGCACTAACAGCCCAAATTAATCGAGGAACCTTTTACTTGCATTACTCAGATAAATATAAAGTAATGGAAGATTTGCAGCAGGAACTGTTGATGGAATTAGAACGCTATGTGAAGTATGTACAACCAGTAGATGCTTTTCAAACATTGAAAATGGGACAACTCTATCAACCGTTCATCAAGGTTATCACCTGCATAAAAGAGCATGCACCCGCCTATCGTATGTTATTAGGTGAACAGGGAAGACCTAGCTTTACACAAAAGATGAAAACCATATTTGGCAATCATATTTTGGACAGATTATCGGTAGTTCGCGAGGAAGTGAAGGACCCGGAATTCCAGCAATACTTACAAGCCTTTATAGCATCTGCCATTTTAGGAGTGATTCAAGAATGGTTGGAAAAGGGCAATGACAATTTAACGGTAGAAGAAATGGTCACGATGCATTTTCGGTTAATGCGATTTTTAGGGAATGTAGTAGCTAGCAGTTAAACACAAAAATCTACATAACGTAGAATGGGCCATGTAGATTTTTGCTCCTTATAAAAACTAGAATAACGCTAAGTATGCGAAATAGAACAATGGGAAAATGAAAAAGAACATGATTGGCATCATTCACATCGCCTACCTCATGTTCTAATTAAGCGTATTCAAATTTATTTTCCATAATAATCATTTAATGCAACTTCCAAGCGTTCTTCTAAGTGTGTAGAAATATAATTTAAAACGAATTGCTCTTTTTCCATTTCAATTTGAGAGGATCTGAACATCCTTTTGAAAAAACTAACTTGATTATTCATTGAAAATTGCTGTAATGCTTCTGTACGTAAGGTAGAAACGATTTCATTTTCGATATGACGCTCTCTAATTTTCTGTACAATTTCCTTGACACCATTTTCTTGTAGCTCGGTAATCTGTTGTTGGAGATTTTCATTTTCTTGTTTTAATTCCGAGGTTTCCTTTTGAATTTCCTCAAACTGAAGGGCCGAATCGGAGGATAATCGTTGAATGTTCTCGGCAAGAAATTCCTGATTAATGTTAACTTGTAATGTTCCATGCTTCTCATCCGGCAAAATCTGAAAGAGCCCTGTTTGAATCATTTGCTGTAGGACATTCCCAAGAACATCAATTTTATTGGATAAATCCCCGGAGTCCATAGTCGTTGCCGTAATTTGATGCCTCAACAGCTGACCATTATCATCAATACCAAGCAATAATTTTATACCCTTCACACGATATTCATCCTTTAATAATAAAATCATTCTTAGCCTTAATATAGCTGGTAAGTCTAAACGGATATTTCCATGCTCATTCGGTGTAGCATTGTCGAAAATGTACTGCTCAAACGGCTTTAAATAGTAGCGAAGCATGGCATCTGTAATATCGAACCAGCCAGCGATTTCTGCTATTGTATAGTGATTAGTTTCATCGATGTTCGTTAAATAATCATCATTGTAGAGGCTCTCCTCTAAAGGCGTATGCTGTAGCGCAACAAACAATGGGTCATCTTGCACAATTCCAAGTACCATCTCTTTTGCATCATTTACTTTAAGCATCCTTTCACACCCCACTTTATTTTTCCCATAACAAAATGTTCCCTATATAGGTTTCTATTCGATTGGTAGCAATTGTATGCCTAATTTGTGTAGGAAATAATCATTAGAACAATGTACCTTTTAACCTTTTATGACTCTTTCGAAAAAAAATAATTTGTCCTAAGAGGAGATGTGTGGAGTTATTGGGAGAGGGGACTTATTGGATGGTTACCATCCAGCTTTATTAGATGAAACTGGTTTGAAAGTATTCGCTATGTTTTAAATAGATAGAGGATTGGCAAGGTATGAATTGAAGCTACAAGGAAGTTGAAAAATGATTCAACCCAATAATTTCAAAGGCTATAAAAAGTTCAAAGTAAAGTCATACACAAATTAACAATAATTAAGATAGATCGTAGTGGAGCGAGTATTTGGGAAATTGATAAAGGGCTTAATTGCCCCTAAGCATCAATGGTTTCAATAAAAAACTTAGTTACCTCAGTTTTTTCAACATTTGTTTTAGCTTCGCAAAATAGTACTATTGCACTTTCCTCATCGTCAAACCATAAATACCTTACTTCTGTACGAAAGCCGCTTTTATCATTATATTCGTATACATCTATGTCCATCTCTTCATCACTTTTCGGTAAGGTAAGGGTACCTTGCATTTGAAAAACTTCGTGTAAAAACTCTGCAGTCTCATCATTAATCTTATTCTCCTCTTTAAGTTTATCGTAGCGAAGATTTACTAGATCAACGAGTGTTTCTTTAGTTAATTGCACTATTTTTTCTTCTAATGTCATGGATAATCATCTCCTAAACTATGAAATAATTAACTAATAGTATACCATGATTTAATTAACTAAACTGACAGTGAGCGAGTTAAAATCTTGATTTTTGAGAAAAAACATCGACACTCTTTTTAGGAAAGAAACATTTAGCGTATATCCGTTCACTTCATTACGACAGTATATATAAAGATAGAAAAGATAGATGACCATTAGTAAATTGAGAATATCAATATTGCACATGAATGAATTGGTGGTCACTAATTACCTAGAGAAAGTATTGAAGAAACTAGTATTTTATCCCTGTTAATTTTGTTGAAATATAGTCAAAACCTCTCTTTTTATGTATATTATTGGTTATGGAGGGAATTATAATGAAGAAAATAACGATTTTATCATTTTTATTTTTATTGAGCTTTTTTGCAATTTTTGCTAATAGTGCAAGTGCGGAATCTGTTTTTAAAGATGTTGAAGAAACCAATCCTAATTACAATGACTTAAAATTTTTATATGATAAAGATTTATTATCTGATTCTGTTGTAGGTAAGAAACAAACTTTTGGCAAAGATAGGAAAGCAACACGAGGTGATGCTATGACTATGATAGGAAAAACAATGGGCTATAAAATGTACACTACATATACTCCATATAAGGATGTAGATTATGATGAAGTATTTAGTGGACACGTTTTAGAATTATCTAAGTTAGGGATTATAAATGGTTATTCTGATGGCACATTCAAGCCTGATGGCAGTCTTACGCGAGGACATCTTGCTTTATTCATTGTTAGAGCATTCGGTAAATATTTGCCTGAGGGTAATCAAGAGTTCAGAGATGTTCCAAAATCAAATGATGCTTACAAAGCTGTAAAAAAATTAGTTGGAGCAGGGATTACAACAGGTTATAGTAATGGAACATTTAAGCCCAATGAACCTTTAACGAAAATGCATTTACATGTGTTTATGGCAAGATTAGTTAAATACTTAGAAGAGCAAAACATAAAAGTACCTTTGAATGATCCTTTGATTGAGAGTACTGAAAGATATAAACCGATTAATGATGCTAAGATAAAATTAGGTTTATCTAAGTCAGAAGTATATGAGTTAATTAAACATCGTATGACTAATAAACAAACTGATAGATGGTATTCTACAAATGTTGGTAGGAATGGTTTAGATGGGAAAACTACTTATGGGTTTTTTGATGGAAAACTTGAAAGTATTACGAATATATATAATTGGAAATCACAAGTGAAAGCATCCAATTCAATTAGAAATATACATGAGATATATTTAGAAGAATATAAGAAAGAATTTGGTGAAAACTATAAAACAAATATAGAAGATGATTTAATTATGACATTTTGGGATAAATCGACTTTCACAATAAAACTAAACACACATATATTAGATGGAAAAATAGATGTAGTCTCACATATTTCTACTGATCCTATACCCTTCTAGTGCAATAAGTGCCTTTACGTTTATATAAACCAAAATATTAACAATATATAAATATTATTAACATTCCTCAATATTATATTTTAAATTCATGCATATAATTAATAGTAGGGGAAGTAAGTTAAGAAGTCTTTCGCTGACGGATCGCCGTATGCGATGAAAGTCGCCTGTGCGGTGAAGGCTCGTTATAAACCTAAAGAAAAAGAAGGATAAGACGAGAATGGCATAGGTGCAGCAATTACAGGAGTAGGAACCCCTTCATCTGTTTTACAAATGGGTGAAACTACTGAATTAATTGCTGCAACAATAGAGTTAGGCACAATTATTTGGTCATCAAACAATCCTAATGTTGTGACAATCAATTCTACCACAGGTAAAATTACTGCTAAAGCTCCTGGTATAGCAACAATTTCGTATGCAAGTAGTAACGGTAAAAAAAATTTTATCAATCTTAACGTACATGGAGAAGCAATGGCAAAAAATCCAACCTATACGCAAGTATTGCAAATGGGCGAAGTAACTACAGCTACAGTGGGAACAGGGTTATCTGCCAGTGCAACAAACAAAAGCTTTGTATCTAGTACAACGAGTGTGGCAACGGTTAATGCTACGACAGGTCAATTAACTGCAATAAGTCCAGGAAGTTCTGTTATTACGTATGTAGGGAAGGACAATAATGGAGTAGTAGTAGAAAAAGGAACGATAACGGTGACAGTTTATTCCCAAGCAGCAGTGGGTGCAGTACCGACAGTTTCAGCACCATTTTCAGTTATCGGATGGGGCTCGGCGGCAACAGGTTTTACGACTCCAGTTACTGGTCAATCTATCATTTGGACAGCAAACAATGGAACAGGTTCTGCTTTTATCCACCCGAGTACTGGGGCTATCAGAGGTGTAACAGCCGGTGATGTAACTGTAGCCTATAAAATTGTGGATATTAACACAAAAGTAGTGGTCTACAAGTCCGCTCCAGTATCGATTTCAATTCCTGATACACCAAGAGTAAATATTTCAGCACCATATGTTGATGAAGGGACTATTGGTGGAACTTATTCATCATCAACTAATGTAAATTTGACAGGTGTAATAGTAGGAGAAGATAACGCAATTGTCCTGTTTAGTAATCCAAGAAGTAACGATATAAATATTGCAACTGCAGTGATTGTGGGTCCAAATCCATCGGGGCATGTTTTTTTGAACGTGGAAAAAAAGGGTGTTGGCGCAGTTCAAATAACATTTGATTACACGGATAGCAACAACAAAACGGGCACGATGACCTGGACGTTTAATTTCCAATAAAACTATAGATAAAGAATGCTTCAACGTTTTCTTTTGCCTTCCACAAATCTGTGGAGGGTTTTTTTGCTTTTTTGTAGGATATATATTTCTATATCAATCAAGAACAAATGTGACGGAGGGCTCGGGGCTTGGACTAGCGATTGCCAAAAGCATCGTGGAGCTTCACGGAGGAACAATTCACGCGAAATACAAGAACGAAACATTGTACTTTGTTATCTCACTGCCCTTTACGACGTAACTAATTTGTCCAAAGTGGATAAATGGTTATAGCATGATGTGGTTGTTCATGGCTGGCAAGCATATCCTGCATGGCAGCTAAAAAAGCAGTGTTTTTAATTAATATTTGAATTTCTGTCTGTTTGTATTGCTTTTGAAAATCAATAATATAATCTCTAATGATTGAAAGGTTGTAGTGACTGTTAATTTCCACTTCAACGAAAAATGGCAATGTTAAATCAGGAAGCTTGGTACTACCACCGCGGCGAATCCAAACAGCTTCTTGTACATAATAACGGATGGGTAGTTGACGGTTACTGGCAATAAAAATATCCATAAAAAGCCCCCTTCTATGTCTATTTCAAGCCTAAAGGAAAATTCCTCAGTCGTCAAAAGAAAACATGTGGAAATCTTAACAGCAATTTTCTCATGTTTTTTTGTTTGCTTTTTGTAGAATTTTGTTTGATTATGTCCGTTTTTTGGACTAATTGTAAAGGTAGTGTAAACATTTATTTAATCCATTGTAAATGATATGTACAGAAAGCTTAAAACTATTAATAATAAAGTCTGACAACAAGGAAAGGGTTGAATAGATTGGATATCAATATACAGGAGATGATTTTCCAATTTCTTGGAGGGTTAGGCTTATTTCTTTTTGCTATTAAATTTATGGGAGATGGTTTACAGAAGGCTGCTGGTGACCGTCTACGAGATATTTTAGATAAATTTACAACAAATCCATTAATGGGTGTACTAGTTGGTATTATTGTTACGGTTCTTATACAGTCCAGTTCAGGAACCACTGTTATTACAGTAGGGCTAGTAAGTGCTGGACTTATGAAATTGCGCCAAGCAATCGGCGTTATTATGGGTGCCAATATTGGAACAACTATTACTGCCTTTATAATAGGGATTGACGTAGGTGCATATGCATATCCCATTATGGCAGTGGGTGCCATTTGCTTATTTTTCTTTAAGAAAAGTATCATTCAAAATATTGGACAAGTACTTTTCGGGTTTGCCGGTTTATTTATTGGTTTAGAGCTCATGAGTGGTGGGATGAAGCCCCTTCGTGATTGGCAACCATTTTTAGATTTGACTGTCCAAATGTCCGATGTACCGATTTTAGGTGTACTAGTTGGGACAATATTTACGTTAATTGTTCAATCTTCTTCTGCTACAGTAGGTATTTTACAAGGACTTTATGCTGAGGACTTAATTTCTTTACACGGAGCATTACCTGTTTTGTTTGGAGATAATATTGGAACAACTATTACTGCCATCTTAGCGGCTTTAGGTGCTTCTATAGCAGCAAAAAGAGCTGCTGCCACTCATTTACTATTTAACGTAGTGGGTACGATTATCTTTATGCTGATACTTGGCTTATTTACGAACTATGTAGAATGGATTGCTGGGTTGCTTAATTTAGAACCAAAAATGCAAATAGCCTTTGCTCATGGAACTTTTAATGTCATTAATACGCTCGTTCAACTGCCGTTTATTGGCGTTTGGGCATATGTCGTAACAAAATTAATTCCTGGTGAAGATTCAGTCATCGAATATAAACCAAAATTTTTGGATAAAAATTTAATTGTCAAGTCACCTTCAATTGCACTAGGCCAAGCAAAAATGGAAGTCGTGCGTATGGGGGAATATAGTATTCTAGGATTAGAAGAAACGTTAACGATTTTAAAAACAGCTGACACAAAATTGGTAGGCAAGGTCGAACAATTGGAAGAAGCTATCAATAATTTAGATCGGAAATCCACAGACTATTTAATAGAGTTATCCAAGCAATCTCTATCGAACCATGATTCAAAACTACACCACGCTTTGTTTGACAATATTCGTGATATCGAGCGTATTGGTGACCATGTAGAAAATATTATCGAGCTTCTTCAATATAAAGATAGCAACCGCGTCCGCTTAAGTGATCAAGCACTGAAAGAGTTAGAAGATATGTTTATTTTTACATTAGAAACTGTAAAAGTCGCTATTGAATCTCTTGACAAGCAGGATTTATCTTTAGCACAGCAAGTGATAGAAAAGGAAAATGAAATAGATAATATGGAGAGACGTTTACGTAAATTGCATATTAAACGATTAAATGAAGGTGTGTGCTCGGGTTCAGCGGGCATTGTATTTGCTGATATCGTAAGTAATTTGGAAAGAATCGGAGATCATGCATCCAACATAGCGGAAACGGTTATTTCCTAAAATGAGCTGTTCAGTAGCGTAAAAACTACTGAACAGCTTTTTAATTAAGTCATATTCAAAGTGGTAGATACAACTTTGAAAGTGACGGATAGAACCGTAAATGTAGTGGATACAACCCTAAAAGTGACGGATAGACTAGTAAATGTAGTGGATACAACCTTGAAACCAATAGTTATCAATAGTCGTAATCATTGGGGCGTTGAGTTTATTAGATGGAATAAAATACAAGTAGTTTCATCTATATAAGTATAAAAAAAGTAAGTAAGACATGGTTGAGTCTTACTTACTTTTACTTTAATGGATATCTCTTTTCTTAAAGTTCCCGCCACGAACTTCTGAAACATCAGAAATCACAACAAAGGCGCCTTCATCGATATCTTTAATAATAGTAACTAACTTGTTTTCTTCCATACGGTTAATGACACAGTTTAAAATTTCTGTTGGTTCATTGGAGAAGCCGCCACGTCCATGGGTATAGGTAACACCACGTCCGAGACGAGCTTGGATTGCGTCCCCAATCTCCTCCGATTTAGCACTAACAACACGGACTTCTTTTGATTTCTCTAAACCAACTTGGATAATATCGATAACATTTTTTGCAATATAATATGTTAACGCTGAGTATAAAGCGCTCTCTAAGCCAAAGATGAAGCTTGCCCCTAAGAAAATAAAGGCATTGATAAATAAGATAATATCGCCGACTGAAAATGGAATTTTCCGTGATAGTAATACAGCTAAAACTTCCGAACCATCTAAAGCACCACCGTTACGTAAGACAATCCCGATACCTACCCCAAGCAGCATACCACCAGATAGGACAATTAGTAAGGGATCATTTGGGCCTAAAATGGTTTTGACATCATGTAAAAGAACTGTTGATATGGATAATGCTGCGATCCCAGCACTACTCATTAGGGCAAAGGTTTTTCCAACTTGCTTATAACCGATATAGATGAACGGAATATTTAAGACAAAGAGCAGTAACCCTAATGGGAGTCCAAATAGGTGTGCCCCCATAATACTGAGACCCGTTACACCACCATCAATGACAGCATTTGGAATTAATACAGCTTCTAGTCCGTAAGCAGCAATTACTGCCCCGATAATAATCATAATGAATTTTCGAGTGTTTTCTAGTGACTTTCTTTTTTTCATAAATCTTCTCCATTTCTTTACGTAAAATACTACCTAAGGTTTTGGAATAATATTTATTGCAATTGTTTTAGTCTCCGAACCTTTACTTGAGTCGGCCATATTATAGTATTTAGTGAATAAGTCGTTCAATTCATATTCAAAGCTCTTGAATTGATCAGCTGTTAACGATAAGTCAATGAAAGAAAAAGTAGCTAAATCTGTAATACTTTCTTTTTCATCAAGTGAATGTAAATAATTTTGATATTGAGATAGTAGTGCTAATTGATAGTAGGAAATGTAATTTAATTTTTGCTTAGTTGTGAGCTGTGTCCAATCCTCCTTACTAAGTTTTGCTGCTCCTTCATTTAATGCATAAAACTTCTCTGTAACAGAACGGACTTTTCGCTCCTTCACAATTTTTATGATGTTTTCGTCCACTAAAATTTGGATATGTCTATATAAAGTAGCTTGCGGTACATCCTTAATGACCGAAATCATCTCTAAAGTGCTTAAACCTTCTTCTTTATTGTGCATCAGAGCTTGTAAAATTTTCATTCTCACAGGGTGCATTAATACCTCTGCTTTATTGCGCATAAACCGATCCTCCTAATAAAATAATGAGATGGTATCAAGGAAAGCATTAAATGTTATCAAAATGAGAACATTATCAAAAAATATACTATAGCTATTTTTTGAAGATGTACAGTAAAAAGGTAATGAAATTTTTTAACAACTCTGTTATCATTATTGATAATGATAATGAATGGAGGTTTTAGCAATGAAATTACACTATGGTTTTGATGAAATCAGTCAACTCGATTGGGCGAGTATACTTCCTATTCTTTTGCCATTTCTATTGGTGGGATCTATCCTCATTCTAATTGCATTAATCGATTTATACCGCAACAGAAATAGGAGAGAAAACGTACTAATGTGGACAATTATTATTGTGTTTTTTAATACAATTGGTCCTGTTTTATATTTCATGATTGGTAGAAAGGATGTCAATACACGTGCGCTTAGAAATTAAAGGCATTACAAAAAGGTTTAAACAAAAGACGGCAGTGCATGATTTTTCAATGGTCGTTAATGCGAATGAATGCGTCGGATTAATTGGACCAAACGGAGCAGGGAAATCGACATTGATTCAAATCATTGCAGATATTTTATATGCAGATGAGGGGGAAATTCTTCTAGATGGTCAACAAATTACAAGGATGAAAGATCAGATTGGCTATTTACCTCAGTATCCTAATTTTTTCACCTGGATGACAGCATTTGAGACATTATCCTTTATGGGAACACTTTCTGGTTTACCAAAGAATGAATTACAAAACAGAATTCCATTACTTTTAGAAAAAGTTGGTTTAGGGAAAGAAGCCCATTTTCAGGTTGGAACTTTTTCAGGTGGTATGAAGCAACGACTTGGCATCGCACAAGCTTTATTGCATAAACCAGCTTTGATGATTATGGATGAGCCAGTGTCAGCTCTAGATCCAATTGGAAGACGGGAAGTGTTGAATCTTTTAAAAGAGATTAAAAAAGAAACGACCATCTTACTTTCAACCCATATATTAAATGACGCAGAGGAAATTTGTGAGCGCTTTGTCGTTATTCAAAATGGTCACAAAATAGAGGACGCTACAAAAGGTCAGTTGCTGGAGCGTCACCAAGAATCTGCAATCTATTTGATGGTTCGCCAAGAAGACCTTAATTGGGTAACAACGGTTGAACAGTTATCCTATGTCAGAAAAATTGAAAATGAAAGAAATGGCTTTAAAATACACGTCCATCAATTGGAGGAAGACGCTCAAAAATTGTTACAGTATGCGATAGATTCAAATGTCATGTTGTTAAAGTTTGAATTGGGCATTCATGAAAGCTTAGAAGAAATATTTTTAGAATTGGTGGTGTGAAATTGTGAATACTTTTTGGGCATTAAGTAAAAAAGAAGTAACTCAAATGACGAAGGAATTTAAAATTGTCTGGCTACCAATTGTCTTTATTTTACTTGGGTTAACTCAGCCGATTATGATGTACTACATGCCGGTTATTTTGCAATCAATGGGTGGTGTGGAGGGTATTATGATTGACCCAACCTTGGCAAAGCCAGAGGGAAGCGAAGTACTGGCCACAACCCTAAGTTCGCAGTTTGATCAGTTAGGAATTATTATTTTGGCAGTTGCAGCAATGAGCATTATACAAGGTGAAAAAGCAAATGGAATGATGGCATTTATTCTTACAAGACCAGTGTCTATCTCATCCTACTTAAATAGTAAAATTATTGTCCATTATCTAGTAGCTGTTTTCTGTATAGCTCTAGGCTATGGTATGTCATATGGCTATACATCTTTTTTATTTACGGCGGTACCAGTGACGCATGCTTTGCTGGCTTTGTTATTTTATTGTGTGTGGCTATTGTTTGTTATTACGTTTGTTGCCATGATGAGCACGTTTTTTAATAGTTCGGCTTTTATAGCATTAGCAAGTATTGTCGTCCTATTTATCTGCCGTTTCATTGCTGGTTTACATCCGCTTTTGGATGTTGTTAATCCTGCCAGTAATAGCTTGCATGCTACTACTATATTGATGTCAGGGAGTATGAAAGCTTGGTATGGGTTCCATAGTGCAGTTACCATGCTCCTAGTTATATGGATGATTGCAACCATGCGCCATTTCATTGCAAAAAGGAAGTTTTAAATGGGAGTAATGGCGAATTTGTTATAGGTACTTTGTCAAAATCATCGGAAGCCATTATATCCATTCAACTGTATTAATACACTTATTATTCGAAGCACCTACTTTCATAATCGACCATCTTACGTTTGAACATACCCATTGATATCAGTTGTTAAGATTGTATCTTATTACTATGTACAATTATATAAATTTATAGAGTTAGCTCTTAAATGAAGGGATAGACTGGCCAATGAATCTGAAAGTAAATCGAACAAGTAAGGTTCCACTATATCAGCAGCTAAACCAACGATTGCTATTAGCAATAATAACTGGGAATTTAAAAAAGGGTGACCATTTACCATCCATTCGAAATTTAGCTGCACAAACAAATCTTAACCTTCATACTGTTCATAAAAGCTATAAGGAACTTCAGAAAAGCGGGATCATCACCATTAAACCCCATTCAAAAGCAATTGTTATTGTAGATTCTGGGGAAGCAATAAATATTTCCCTTCAACAAATATCTATACGTATCGAACATATAATAATAGAATCTTCTGTTTTAGGGATTAATGAAATTTACCTTAGGCAGATGTTTGAAGGGGTTTTACAGAAATATTACAATGAGCGTTAAATAAAAAGAGGTGGCTCCTATTCTAAGGAGCCATCTCTTTTTGCCTTATTTAAATCAAAAACACCGCTACAATTGTTGTCACAACAAGCCCAATGATTACAGGGATTAAGTTCCGCCTTGCGAGCTCAAATGGGCTCACATTACAAATGGCAGCTGCTGGAATTAATGCCCAAGGAATCAATGTTCCGCCACCAACCCAAATGGCAGTAATTTGCCCTAATGCCGTTAAAGTAGCAGTTCCTCCGCCTAGTGCATTGCCGAATAAGCTTCCGACAGAGCCCGCTAAGGAAATTCCTGAGAAGCCTGAACCATCTAATCCAGTAATGGCACCAACTACAGCCAAAGTGATTACTGCAATTTCCTTCGTTAAAGGGACTATTGCTGCAAGACCAACACCGAGATCATTGACAATACCGTGCGAGGCAGCGGGTAAATGATCTCCGAGAATTTGTGTGAAGCCTGCATCTCCTAAATAGAAGAAAGCAGCAATCGGGATAACAGGTCCGAACACTTTAAAGCCGAATTGAAACCCTTGAATTAAATAGCTTGTTGTCTTTTCGAGCCCCTCTGTTTTATGGGCTACGATACTAAGCAAAAGTAATATGAAAACGGAGGTTCCACCAATTAATGCAGTTGCATCGCTACCCTGTAATTTGAAAACCGACATGGCGATGACATCTAAGATAAAAGCAAAAGGAATAAGCACAGCGAAGAAACGTTTATGTCCAATTGACAGTAGATTTTCTAGCGTTTCTTGCTCACCGTTTTCTTCCGCGGAATTTGCTGTGTTTAAAAGTAAAGTTCCACGTTTCATATCTCGCCGCAAGAAAATATAAGCAACGATTGTCGTTACAACCCCCATAGTAATGACGAGCGGAATACTAGCAGAAACCACGTCTCCAACAGGAATACCAGCAGCATCTGCTGTTAGCTTCGGTGCCCCCTGGATGACGAAATCACTTGATAATGCAATCCCATGACCAAATAAGTTCATCGCCATCGCCACTCCGAGTGCTGGCAAGCCTGCACGAATGGCAACAGGCAAGAGTACTGCCCCTAACAATGCCACAGCAGGTGAAGGCCAGAAAAACCAAGAAATAATCATCATTAATAGACCAATCGTCCAATAGGCAAGAGCGGGTGTTTTAATGATTTTCGTAAATGGTGCAACCATAACCTCGTTAATTCCTGAAGTCATCATGACCCGGCTCATAGCAACAATAATAGAAATGATAAGAATGGTAGATAACAACTCTGTAATGGCATAAATAAAGCTGTTAAATACACCACTAATGGATGAAGTTAAATCGCCAGTCGCAACAATTGCTAGCATGAATATGCCTACTACACAAATGAGGGTGGTATCGCGACGTTTAACCATAAATCCGATGATAAGTACAATAAAAATAACGTAAATCCAATGGAGAGCAGTAAATTCAACCCCCATATGTTTCCCCCTCAATATTCGATCTGATTCTATAGAATATGAAGGGGAAAAAAGTTGGTGATAAATTTAAAAAAATTTCAATCTAAGTGAAGGGGAATGTAATTTGCAAATTGGCAAAAAAACAAACAATTCATATAGGGGATTACAGGGGGTATTTTGATCGAAAGGGGCACTAATTGATTACAGCTTAGTGTTACACAACTTCTAAACAAACTCTATGAAAGTAATCAGCGTAATAACTATTCCATTAGTGGTTTTTCTCATACCCAAAACAAGTTAATTGAAAGATATGGATTTTTATAATAGAATACTTTTATAGATTATCGATAATCTATAATCCATAATATATAACACCTGTAGCTAATCACTCTATACACTGAACTATGTTAAAATAAAACATATAAATTTATTGGAGTGGTTTAATGGGGTTTGATGAAAATTCAATTTCAAAAAAGACAATTTCTGAGCAAATAGCTGAACAATTATTATTTCGCATATTTTCGGGCTATTATGAACAAGGTCAGCGCTTAATAGAAGCGGAAATTGCAAAAGAGTTACAAGTAAGTCATGCACCTGTCCGTGAGGCGCTTTATCTTTTACAAAAAGATGGTGTAGTTGAAAAAGTACAGCATAAAGGTGTAAGAGTGAAGACCATATCGGATCAGGAATTGAAGGATTATTTGGAAGCGCTTTATAACCTTTTGGATTTTGCACTGACAAAGTGTGAAGCTAAATGGACGGATGATTTGCAAAATGAACTTTTATTTCGTTTTGAAGCGATGAAACAAAAAAAGTCTGCTGAAAATATTTATGAATATGTTGTTTCGTTTGCTCACTTATTACAATTGTTTTTTGATGTTTCAGGAAATATTGCGATGCTACGATTCTTTAAAGAAACAATCTTTGTTACAAATGTAGCTGCCCAAACAAAATGGAAAATGAATCTAGTTGAATCCTACCATATGTCCATTAATACATTTATTAGGTGTATAGAAGCATCGGATTTTGATCATGCACGAGTAGCTATTAAAGATGTTATTTTATGGTACCAATTTAAATAATTTTTTGGGGGTAACATAAATGAAAGCTGCAGTTTGGCATGGTGTAAAAGATATTCGAGTAGAAGAGGTTGAATTATGCGCTTTACGAGAAGATGAAGTGAAAGTAAAAGTAGCATGGGCTGGTATTTGTGGAAGTGATTTGCATGAATACGAAGAAGGTCCAGTTTTCGTACCAGTTGATGTAAAAGCAGAATTAACAGGTGAAGTTGCCCCACTGACAATGGGTCATGAATTTGCTGGTATCATTGAAAAAGTTGGCTCTAACGTGACGGACTTAAAGGTAGGCGACCGAGTTGTCATCAATCCTACTTTGACTTATAGAAACAAACATGAAGATGTTGATCGCTATGATGGATTTAACTTTATCGGATTACATGGAGATGGTGGATTTGCGGAATATGTTAATGTTCCTGCAACAAATATTCACCGTCTAGCCGATAACTTAACATTACAAGATGGTGCATTAGTAGAACCAATGGCTGTAGCAGTCCAAGCTGTCAAAGATGCTGGGGTTACATTAGGTGATTCGGTCGCAGTATTTGGGGCTGGACCAATTGGGTTATTAACAGTTATCGCTGCAAAAGCATCTGGCGCAAGCAAAGTTATCGTATTGGATTTATCTGATGACCGTTTAGAAAAGGCAAAAGAGTTAGGCGCAACCCATGCGATTAATTCAGGTAAAGAAAATCCTGTACAAGCAGTTCGGTCAATTGTTGCAGATGGGGTGGATGTATCCTTTGAGGTGGCGGGAGTTGCTCCTACCTTTAAGCAAGCAATTGATGTAACAAAACCTCGAGGTAATATGATGATTGTTTCAATTTTTGCTAGACCAATCGAATGGAATCCAATGCAACTTACAAATACTGGTGTTAATATACTATCCTCGATTGTATATACACCGTCCATATTCCAAAGAACGATTGATGCAATGAGCTCGGGTCAACTAAATCCACAAGGTATCATTACAAGCCAAATTGAACTAGATGAAATTGTGGACAGAGGATTTAAAACATTAACAAGCGACAAAACGCAATCTAAAATTTTAGTTGCAATTAGCGGAGAAAACTAATAGATTCATCTATTTCTATTTTTTAAATGGGAGCATGGCTAATTACAGCCATGCTCCTTTCGTATATTTTTTGCATGAAGCCACCAAATCTTCACTAGTCATTTCCACTTCTCCGCTCACACAAACTACAAGGTAGTTGCACCTCCAATAAATGCGCTCCATAAATAGTAGTAGGGATAATTTCATTTCATGACCATAGGTTTTTCTTCTTCTTTATTGAAAAGCGTTGTTTTGGACAAGAATTGACATTTATACAAAGAAATCGTTGCGTTTTTTCCATTGTTTCACCTTTTCACACAAATTATAATAATGTTGTAAATGATAATCATTTTCAATTAAAGATCGAAAGGAGCAACAAGTGTGACAAAACAACATGGAAAGAAAATTATACAATGGGTAGGGGGGTTCCTCCTGTTGTTAATCATATCAGCATGCAGTACTTCTAATGCTAATAGCAATGTGGCTGATGAACAGAAAGAGGAAGGTGAGAAAACAGTATTATATACAACGATTACTGGTGAACAAGTAGAAATACCTGCGGATCCAAAACGAGTGGTTTATATTGGTCAGACAATTGGTGATTTCTTGGCAATGGATATTCCGGTTGTTGGTAATAATCTTCCGAAAGAGCCTGCTAGTTACTATGAAGGTAAACTCGAAGGAATCGTTGATATTGGAAATCCTGCTGACTTAGAGACGATACTTACCTTAAAACCCGATCTGATTATTAATGGCTATTACAAGGCGGATCCAAACCTGAATGAAGAATTGGCAAAAATAGCTACTACGATTCCCTTCAACCCAGCTCTTCCTTATACAGAACGTGTAAAGGAAATGGGGAATATTTTGGGCAAGCAGGAAGAAGTAGCTCAAGTAATTGCTAAATTTGAAACACGTTTTACAGAAATGTTTGAAAAGCTTCAATTAGCAGAAGGGGAGACTGCAACAGTTTTCTATCAGTTAGGTAAAACGCTTTATGTTATGGGCGATCGTAGCCTTGGTGCTATTATTTATGGAGAAAATGGCTTTGCTGTCCCTCCAGCAGTACAGAAGAATATTATTGATGTAGAAGGCGTGTCTTTCGTTACGGTTTCAGAAGAGGTGCTTTCTCAGTTTGCTGGTGATCATTTGTTTGTAATCGTACAAGAGGATGATGAAAGTGAATCAGAAGCTGACCGGCTACTACAAAGCCCAATATGGGGAACATTGCCTGCAGTCCAAAAGGGAAATGTTTATGTGATTGCTAATGAATGGAATACAGATGAATTGCTAGCTTTGGAGCAATTATATAAAAAGCTACCAGAATGGATGCACAAACAGTAAAAATTGTATCTATCCAATCAATTATTATAACCGCTAGTTTTCTAAAATTAAGCATCCTCGGTCAAAAGTTGATAGTGAATCATTCTGTGTTATAATAACGATAATGATAATCATTTTCAATTGTTGGAGAGTTGCTTATGAATTTTGCATGCCTATATACTAGGCTACAACACTATGATAGTTTTCAAGTTAATCAGCAGACGGCAGCGATGAGCTATAAAAAGAGGAATGACAATGAAACGAATTTGTGCACATTATTAATAGCACTTAGCCATGGCATACGCCTCTATGTAGACAAAATTGCAATCGATCTAAGACAAGGGAGCTGCATTCTCGTTTTACCAGTACAACGCTACACTGTGGAATCGAGTACTGGAGAGGCACAGCTTGCACGTTTTACCTTCGAAACCTTTGAAGTAAAAGGAAGGGCTTTACATCCGGCTGCTCATCCACCCTTACTTTGTGGTTATCCTTATAGGCTATTATATTCTCAAGTTAAGCAAGTACTAGGGAATGAAATATGGGTGAAGAATCAATTTTTCTCCTCTCTAACCTCATCAGAAATGGCTATGATGCAAGGTAGACTTCAACTGATTCTAGGGATGATGGCCCAGTTAGATCAGCAAGCTGTCGATTTGCAGAGCGAAGAAAAGACAAAAATGATTCAACGTACGATCCAATATATGGAACAACATTATGATGAAGATTTAACGGTAGAACAGCTAGCGAATATGGCTGGCATTGTCAGGTGGCAATATAGTCAACAGTTTAAAATTTTGACAGGCAAAAAACCAACTGATTTTCTAGTCCATGTACGAATAGACCAGGCAAAAAAACTTCTATGTAATTCCACAGAGCCATTGAACAAAATAGCTCGACAAATAGGATTTAAGGATGAATATTATTTCAGTAAGTGTTTTCATAAATTAACTGGCAACACTCCACGTGAATATGCGAATATCCATCTTCGTACGCAGCAAAGAACAGTTATCGATTCACTTGGTAGAAGGATTCTTGTTCCTCAAGATGCCACACGTATTGTAACAGATGGCAAACATACACTGGGCGAATTATTAGTACTAGGTATATCTCCCATAGGAGCGGCTATCTCTATTATGAAAGAAAACGTAATTTATCATAATAAGCTACGCAATATTCAGAGTATCGGGTATTGGGCCGATCCAGATAAAATAGCACAGCTACAGCCTGAATTTATATTACTTAGCTATTATCCAAAAGATTTGCAGGAACTAAATACGCTTGCTCCAACGGTTATACTGGACAAAAAGTTTAGATTATTTGAGCGGTTACGGTATATCGCCAAACTTTTTCAACGCAGTAAGGCAGCGGAGAAATGGATTACTACATATGAAGACAAAGTAAGATTGGTGCGTAGACAGTTAGCAGATGCCTATGTAACTGGAGAAACAGCTACTGTTTATCTCAAGTTAGGTGAAAAACTTTATATTATGGGCATGAATGGATTGGCGAGCTCTTTATATGAATCACTAGGCTTTCGTCCCTCAGAAAAAGTGATGCAACTCATCGAGCAAGGGGAGGCATGGTTAGAAATTCAGCACCATCAAATAAGTCACTATGCTGGAGATCGGAATTTTGTCTTAGCTTCTCGTAAGGAATTACATACTGTCTCTCACTGTCCATATATTTCAGCTTTAGCCGAGTTAAGTCCCGGTAAGACTCATTTTTTAGATGCTATATGGAATTATGATGATCCCATTACTCGCGGACGGTTACTAGAGGAACTACCATATATTTTTAAAAAGAAGATAGTATGAACCTGGGTTAGTCCCCAGCATTCAAAGGCTTGAAATCATACAACTATTTATTTTTTAGCTTCGAGGGGCTTCCACGATAGCTCTTGTTATTTTTCTCCATCATAACTTTATGATGGAGTTGATTGGAACGAAGAGTCGCGATTTTTGCATTCCTCCTTCACCAACTAACGGGATATGTTTTAACGGTAGCCATACGCAAAAAAGGTGAAGGTGCCATATTATTTAATAGCACCTTTATCCTTTATGAAAACATTTATATTTATTTTTTCAATAGAATTTTCAGTAATGGTATTTAATTTATCGACAGTCCATGATTGGGGTCTGAAACGATAAGCCTTTTCTGAAAGATTGAAAATATCGGAGTCTATTTCCAACCCTTTCATAAATGTACTTTGAAACTGTGCTGAAATAATTTTTTTGACATCCTTTTCAATGGTTTTTATTCCGATGTTTTTTGGATTTTCTCTAATTGAAGCTTTTACATCTAAATTTAAAATGAATTTAGGAATGGTGTCACCGACAATTTCTATATCATAATCTAAATTGTCAATAAACATGGAAACAGATTGATCCTTTATTGATAATTTCATGTTATTAAAATCCTTATTAAACCAATCTAGCCCTGAAAGTTCTTCTTCCTTTATCCAACCATTGAATTTTTGTCGTGAAAGAAAATAAGCACCACTTATTTTTAATATATTTTTAGATTTATTATCCTCCATCCAATAATCTTCACTAATTTTTATTGTAGGAACCATAATTGATCCAACTGGTTCATAATATCTTTTAATCATGTCTTGTACAGTACTGGTTGAGATGAATGAATTAAAGAATAATTGTTCATTTGGATCATAAGGAAATGTTAATATAGGCGGTTTATAAAAGAGACCATGTACATTCATTATCTCTTTAATATCATCTTCATAACCATAAGCTAACGTATTGTAACGTAGATAATAATCTCTACTAAAAAAATCAAAAAATTCATCCAGATGACCATCCAATATATTTTTGGAAATAAAGAAAGTTTGTATATGTCCATAATACAAAGGATTAACAGAATTCTTTTCTATATCATCGATTGCTCCCTGAATTGTTTCACCTTCTCCATGTCCAACAACAATTGGAGCTGGCTCAGATGCAATGCCAGGATCTGAGCCAGCAACATTCGTAAATCCGAAAGCTTGAAAATATAAATGATACACATCATTAGAATAATCAATACCAAGAGCGGTAATATAAACTTCACTTTGTATTTCCTTCGTACCTAAACAGCCGCCTAGAATAAATAATAAAGGAAAAATTAATGATATTTTGAATGTGGAAGTATAGTAATGGGACATTTATAATCTCCCTTCTACTGAAAAAACAGTCAGTCTTTTATTTTAATTCTAAATGGCATTTTTAAAAAACCTCTAATAAGATTGGGTATACTAACTTTATAAAATGTAGAAAGGTAAGGATGCCCGAAACTTTCTAATGACGAGATATATGTTAAGAAAAATAAGACGCTTAAAACAAAGCCATACATTCCAAAAAATGCGGAAATTATTAATGTTGCGACTCTTATTAAAAATACATTGCCTAGTACATTTTGATTAATTAATGTATAGCTAGATATAACGGTAAGTGCTCCAATTACTAATGTTGATGGTGATGTAAATCCCGCTCTTATAGCAGCATCCCCAACTATTAAGCCTCCTAAAACTGCAACAGTTTGACCTACAGCTTTAGGTAAGCGTATTCCCGCTTCTCGAAAGAGGTCAAAAAAAATGAGCATAATAAGAATTTCGAACGAAGAGGAAACAGGGAGTCCAATTTTAGATGCAGATATGGATACTAGTAAGGGAAAGGGTAGCTGGTTAAGTTGATGGACAGTTAATGCAATCCAAAACCCAGGTAAAAATATACTTGTTAATAAAGAGGTAATCCTTAAAATTCGTGAAAAACTCACAAATAAAAAATTCGTTTGATCATCTTCAGCTGCTTTCAAAATAAGTAATAAATTTACAGGTCCAATTAAACAGCTTGGACTTCCATCTACCAATATGACAAAACGGCCTTTATTGAGGGAACTTACTACAAAATCGGGCCTTCCTGAATAATCAAGGAGGGGAAAGAGTGTCAACTTATCATAAAGTAATTCTTCAATATGATAACTACTTGCAATATTATCTACTTTTATTTTATTAAGTTTGTTTTGTACATTTTTTAAAGTGTTTTGATCAATATAGTTCTCAATATAGAGCAATAAAACTTTTGTTTTACTGGTGTCGCCAATTGTAAAATCGTCACTTGATAAATTTTTACTTTTTAATCTCATTCTTATTAAAGAAAAATTTGTATCTATATTTTCAACAAACCCGTCTCTAGGCCCTCTTAATGAGACTTCCATATTTGATTCTTCAATGGATCGTTCAGGTAGTTTAGCTAAATTGGTTGAATATAAGCTATTCGATGGAACATGATAAAAATATAAAAAACCTGAGAAAATTTTTCTATTTATTTCATCTGTCTTCATTCTGTACTCTTGGATCTCCTGTACTTCTAAATAGCGATTTATAATTTCCACATCATATAAATTTCCTTGTTCAGCCAGAAATCTAATATTTGGTAATAATGAATTTAAAAAAAGTACACTATCAATTAAACTATGGCAATAGATAAATATAACTTCATGTTTTTCGTTATTTAACATATAGAATTTACTACTTACCGTTAAATCTGATTGGTGGTCAAATTCTTTATAAAAAAAATCCTTATTTTCAGTCAAGATGATGAACTCCCTTTTGCTTTTTTTCTAATACGTAGAAAACAGTCATAAAAAAGAATAAAAATAAAAAAATAGAAAGAAGATAAGTGCTTTTTATAAATGACAAAAAATCAGAAACAGACCAAGGAATTAATAATCCTATTGTTAAGCTTAGATAACCAATAATTAATATAAATTTTCGATTTTTAAAGAAGGATGACACAATATACATAAATAAACATATACGAATAAAAGCCATTGATAATATTTGGAGAACAGATAAAGAATCTAATCTTGTAAAGTACTTACCAAATGACAAAACTCTCCATTGCTCGTTTATAGGAAAGAGCATTTTTTTAGTGAGATAAATGCCAAATTCAGATACAGTAGTCACAATAGCGATAAAAACTAATAAGACAAACATACTAGAGAAAACGAGTATTCCTGTCCTTTTCATTTGCTCTTTTACATAACTATTTAAAACGATTAAAATAAAGCCCATTTCTAAAATACCAATACATATGTATAATATTCCCCATAAAATGGACGGAGTATTACTTGTATTTACTGGTAATAATAGTTCGTATTCATTGTTCATTGAATTCCCTAAATTGAGGAGTACAAATAAAAAAATGTATAGTGAACAAATAATCAAAGACAGGATAGCTATAGTTTTGATCCCTTTTAGGGAACCATAAAAGCATAATAATATAAATAAAATAACTGTAATAAAATATGGATAATCAGAGTTAAAACTTTCTTCTGCCCAAATAATTGTAAATTTGAGTGAGACGAACGTTGATGAAATTAAATACATGATATATGAAGTAATGATAAATAAATAAAGTGGTCTATTATCTTGTGAAAATTGTTGTTCAAAAAACGAAGTATTATTTAATTTATTGGTAATTCTAGAAATAAGGAATGCTAAAATTAATATTGGGATTAAACTTGCCAAAGCGCTTATCCATGCTTCACGTTCGACGATTGTGAAAATGGTAGGAATTAAAATGAAATGTGCTAAAAAACTAACTGATAAAAATAACAAACAATATACATGGATTGGCTGTATAACTTTATTCATTTTATCTTAAACCTCCTTCTAACAATATTGCCCATATTGGTTGCCATCTAACCCCTTGGAGCTTCTAATGAAATCTATACTCACCTCTCGCAATTTTTAGGCTCCTATATTACTCTCATTCAAACTAGTTTCATAGAAAACCTAGCAATAATTCTATTAATACACGTAAAAAAACAATCAAAAATAGATTTTGATTGTTTTACACTGTATCCTCCTAATTTTGAAGAGTGGCCAAATAATTCACATACCTTTAAAAATGCTGAAATAGTTTTACAAGGCATGGCATATATTGAACTTTAATTCTCAAATTAGGAGTGGGGTAAGTGAAGGATAGGATGTTATTTTTAAAAGAACTACTGAACTTTGATAAGAAATTTCAGTTCATTATCCAGCAAAATATGGAGCAGCAACAGATTAATTATTTTGAGCTGTGTGAATTAATGGATGAATATTCTTCTTTTATCATAAATCGTGACAATGAAGAACAGTGGGCGAATATGAAGGAATCGAAAGAAATCCTATTATTAACCGACAACTTAAGAATGAACGCGTCTGTTTGTGTGCAAATCTTGGAGAAATATCGAGCGTTATTATTAAGTCATGAACAGGAAGCAGTCACAGATTATTTTCGTAACATAGAAAATTGTATTGGAAAGGAATTTGGCGATTTTGAAATAACTAGTCAGTCGAAGGTACTCTTAATTGGATCTGGATCCTTTCCGATTACCTTATTAATGGTTGCGGAGCGCACGGGAGCAGACGTTTTTGGAATAGATATTGATGATGAAGCCATTCAATTAGGAAAACAGGTAGTCAATAAATTAGGGGATCATTTATCCATTCAAATTGATAAAAAGACGGTAGCGGAGCTCGCAGTAATAAAACAAGTTAGTCATATTATATTTAGCTCAACGGTCAGCAATAAATATGACATTTTAAATCAACTATACGATGTAACAAATAAAGATGTGCTTGTTGCTATGCGCTACGGAAATGGGTTAAAGTCTCTTTTTAATTATCCGATGCAGAAGGTAGATGATACCAAATGGCATATAGTAGAAGAGATTATGCATCCTCAGGATGTATTTGATGTTATTTTATATCAAAAGGTTTAACGAAATTGATTGTTGAAAGCAAACAAGAATGGATTTGCATCTTGAATTTAGCAAGGGTTCACATATGGAAAATGATTAGAAAGGCTTTTAGAGAAATGGTTCTATGTTCAAGCTTTTCATAAGTAATGTAAGCCACCAATTAGTAGATGGGTGGTTATATTTCAAATTGACAATGATAATCATTATCGATAAGGTGGGGATAGGCGAAGGTCGTCAACCCACCTTTTTGCATTTCAGAGGAAGAGGAATTGACCTTACACATCGGCTTTTTATGTCTGTATCCCTTAGATGGAACAGTTTGTAGTCAAAAACGCACAGAACATACAGCTAAGATTCCACCATTATAGGCGGTAAATACAATTTTGAAATGAGGTAATTAATTTGAAAATCGATGTTGAGCAATTAGCAGAGCATTTAGCACATATTCCATTTCAAGTACAGGGGGTATACCGATATGCTAAAAGCACTGGTGTGCCCTATGCTGAATATACAGATTCTTTTCCTGGATTCGTTTTTCCTCTTAACGGAAAAATACAATTTCAATTTAATGGCACCCCGTATATCTTTTCACCAGGAAAAATTGTACATGGTGGTGCAAATATGAAGCTAGATCAAAAAAAATTTGAATATGCGAACTGGGAATATATTCTTGTTCAATACCAAATATGTAACACAGAGCTACAAGATTCCAGCTTTTCACAGCAGCATTTTGAATTATTGACTGGACAATCTCCTCGTCTTATCGAATTAATTTTGCGTCTTTGGCAGGTGTACAATCAGCGTGGAGGCATTTCGAGGTTTCAAACCGAGATGCTATTTCGAGATGTACTGAATGAGGCTTTATTATGTGTGGTGAATAGTCAATATAGCAGTGAATCACATACTTTATTCGAACGGGTATGTAACTATATTCATGAGCATTATTATCAAAGCCTTACCATTTCTTGTCTTGCAGAACAAAATCATGTTAATCGAAATCGACTCTCTTATGTATTTAAAAAACATGCAGGGATAGGACCAGCAGAATATTTATTAAAATATCGGATAAACATGGCGCAAAAAATGCTATATACAAGTGAGGCCCCTGTCCAACAAATTGCACAGGCTGTTGGAATTGAAGACCCTTTTTATTTTAGTAGAGTGTTTAAGAAACAATTTGGTATTCCCCCTAAAGAGTATCGAGAGAAGTTCATCAATAATCCATGCTAGTTTCAACAAGCATCCATTCAAAACGATAAATGATTTTACTATACTAATGGCATATCAAGATCATATGTTGGAGGAATTTTGGATGCAAAAGATGAAAGGACTATGTTTCTCAATACTATTATTAGCAGGAATACTAGGAGGCTGTAATGAAACACCAACTGTAAATAAAGAAATATCTACAAATGAAACATCTACTTCAACGGTTCAGCAGGATACTAATGATTGGCCAAGAACAATTAAGGATGCCTTGGGTAAAGAAATAGTGATCGAGAAGAAACCTGAAAAAATAGCTTCCCTTTGGTATTTTTACCCGGAAATATTAGTGGCATTGGGTGAGCCTCCTGCTGCTTCTACAGATAAAGAATATTTATCTTCTTTAGCATATTTAAACGGAAAGCTAGCTTCAACCGAGGAATTAGGAGATAAATTGTCTCCTAGTATTGAAAAAACTCTATCGATTGAGCCTGATTTTATTTTAGCAACAGAACATCATGAAAAACTGTATGAATCACTAGAAAAAATTGCGCCAGTCATTACTTTAAAATCCCAGGATATTTATGAAGATTGGCAATATGGTCTCCGTACAGTAGCTGAGATTATTGGCAAAGAGAACGAAGCTGAAAAAGTAATCGAAAAAATGATGCAAGCAATTACAACTGGTCGACAAGATTTAAAAACGATTGAAGGAGAGACAGTAGCACTTATCGTGTCATGGGATGGAAAAACTTTTAATGTTTTAGGTGAAGATAATCCTGTTTATACACTTGCGTTTGATAAAGAAAGGGGGTTGGGGCTTACACCAGATACCACATTCAATGGGAAGAGTAATCAATTTTCTGCGTTCGAGGGAATTTCAACTATTCATGCAGACCACATTTTCCTTATAGGTGACATAACAAAAAAAGAAACATTAATGAGTGAGTTAAATCAAAATAATGTTTGGAACAATATGAACGCAGTAAAGAAAGGGAATATTTATTTGATGGATACGTCTGCTATTACGGGTGGTCCATTAGCAATTGAATACGCTTTGCAAAATATAACGGATGCTCTGCAAAAGCACTAAAAAATAAAGTAGAATTCTATCGAAAACAAATAAAACAATAGGGAGAGATGTCTATGAATTATCAAGCTATTAATCTTAATGAGAGTGCAGCTCAAATAAAAGAACTTTGGTCTCCGAAAGTTGTTGGTGAAATACACGATTTCCAATTCAAAGTGGTGAAGATTGATGGGGAATTTATGTGGCATGAGCATCAAGGCGCCGATAAAGTATTTATTGTGCTCGAAGGAGAGCTATTTATTACTTTTCGCGATGGCCAAGTGAAAGTTTCTCAAGGGGAGATGATTATTATTCCCGGAGGGCCCGAGCACAAGCCTTTCGCCGAAAAAGAATGTCATATCATGTTAGTGGAACCAAAGGAAGTAGTAGACACGGATAGTCATTAACGTAACATGAGTATTGAGCTGCATTGTCAGCTCTTTTTTTATTGAATAAAGGCGGTGATTAATAGTTGTAGATAAATATATCGACTAGAGAATATCGACCTTCTGAAGGATAATTTTATAGGAGTAAAATACCAATAAAATAGAATGTATTATGAGGAAAAAAATGTTGAAAAATACTTATTTTGTAATATAATTATTTGGTAGGGTATCATACTATAGTATTTATTAATTTATCGGAGGTATTTAAATGTCAGACAAAAGTTTTGTAACAACAGTATTACTTTGTTTCTTTTTAGGAGGTCTAGGTGTTCATCGTTTTTATGCTGGTAAAATCGGTACAGGTATTTTAATGTTTTTCACACTAGGTGGATTCGGTATTTGGACAATCATTGATTTAATTATGATTATTCTTGGTAAATTTACTGATAGTGACGGGAACCTTATTAAATCTTAATTGAACATAAGTAGTAAACTATTAAAATAAAAAAGCGATAGGCTTGTACATACAATTTTTTCAGCTTGTTGATTTTATCTATAGTAATAGGATTAAAGAAGGGAGACTTTACTATGTCTACCCTTCTTAATTATTTAGTGGCTGATTGCGAATTTTATTACTTAAATAAAGGTAACAATATACTACACTCTTTTTTTATTAGTAATAATAGCTATCATCCATCATTTCTACTGCAAACCCTATTACAAATGAAATAACCAAGACAATAATTGAAATAGCTATACCAAACAAAGCATATATTAATGCTGATTTTGCAGCTTTAGGTTGTGAATCTTTCCAGACAACATAGATAATAATTCCAAGTATAGGGGAGCAGCATAAACTGAGTACATTAATCCAAATGTTTGGTGTATCATCTTTTGCAGTAGTTACTTGACCGCTAAACTTTAATACGTTAACACCACAATGTACACAAATTTCGGCATTCTCGTTAATGCTAGAACCACAATTAGGACAATACATATTTATACCTCCTGCATCTTAAAAAATGCCCTTTTGCAACTATCGCCTGCTGTTTTAGCAATAGGTTTAGTACTGATAACGTATGGTTGTACGCCTCTTCTAGTGTAATTTCAACTAAATCCAAACTATGTTCACTACAATACTTACAATACATATGTAATCCCTCGTTTTAGTAACTCAAAAATCCAATAAGGAGCATGGCAATATAGAATAATATGATAATTCCTATATTAATAAAGAAGAACATTAAAGCTGATTTAGCAGCAATTGGTTTTTCGTCTTTCCAAACAAAGAACAGAATTAATCCCACAAGTGGAACGCAGCAAAGTGTAATTATGTTAACAGCCCAGTTTGGTTTGTCTTCACCACTTGCATTTTTTACACGTACACCACAGTGGATACAAATTTCTGCATGCTCCGAAATTTGTTCGCCACAATTTTTACAATACATAATAGTACCTCCAATATCCTGCTATAGATTTTTTCCAACATATTGACCAAATAAAAAAAATTGGTAGCCAATAGTGTAGAAGAGATAAATAATACCGATTCCACCAGGTAATCCAGTGAAGAACCGTCTAATATTATTACTTGTCCATTTACCAAATAATTGTCCAATACCATCGATAGCCATTGGTAAAATTAATAAGGCTATAATCCATAAATCAAATCTTCCAAAACATATGACTAATATTACGGATAAAAAATAGCCTACTGCCATACCAGTACATCTTGCACATAGGGGGAATTTTCTCCCATTATAATGAAATGAACGGTCTGGCATTTGATGGCAAAAGAAAACAACCTTCAATAAAAAATTAATACTATTTACCAAATTTGTAAACTCCTTTATTATTCTAGCGTATAGTATATAACATAAATAGTATTTATGGAATATACTACATAATTTAGTTTTTAATATAAAATGAAGCTAACGGAGAACAATATCATGAATAGCTGACGAGTAGATTAGACTCCTCAGCTTTTTACAGTTAATGAGATTATCGCATTGTAAAAAATTAAGGAGAAAGTGAGCCTATGTCTTGGTTACAACCATTTAATGTTTGTGGGAACTAGGGGGCACATTTACGCTTTTGTTCATAGTTATATAAGCCGAAATAGTTGAATGAAACGTTACGGGAAAAAAGCACTGTTATTACTGCTCTTATTCATATTGTAAAAGTTTAGTATGGATTATTTTACATAGTATTTAGAATATTAATAATAAATTAGAATGTTTTTATTATTTTTCTGTTAAAATTATTATGTTAACCAATATTTTGGTAATGTTAATTGGATTTAAAATTTTCCTTATTAAATAGGGATGGGGAGGTATTACTCTAAGTATGAGTAAATGGAGGAAATCGAAGAAATCGAAGTATTTAAAAGCAATAACAGCAATGGCTTTAACGGCTTCAGCCGTAGTAGTTGTAGCACCGATTGCATCAGAAGCAAGTAGCTTCAAGGATGTACATCGAACGCATCCATTTTATGACGACATTAAAAATTTAAATGATCGGGGCATTATTAATGGGTTCCAAGATGGCACATTTAAACCTGAACAAAACTTAACACGTGGACAAGCTGCTAAAATTATTGCAAGTGTATTAGAACTGGATACATTGAATGTTAGCAATCCCAACTTTAAAGATATTCCCACTACTCATCAATACTTTGGAGCTATTGCTGCTTTAAAGCAAGAGGGGATTATTGATGGCTATGAAGATGGAACATTCCGTCAGGGCGATTATATTGAGCGTAACCATGTAGCAAAAATTTTAGCGAACGCCTTCCATTTAAAAGCTTCGAATACAAATTCATTACCATTCACAGATGTGCGCGCTGATTACAAGGAAGCAATCGCTGCTTTATATGAAAACAACGTAACGACTGGTAAAACAACTACATTATTTGATGGTTCTTCAAATGTAACACGAGGGCAAATGGCTGCATTTATTACTCGTTCAGAAGCTGTTGGTCATCCGATTTTCCAACCTTCACAAAGTGTAACGTTTAAAGTTGAAGAATATGCGGCGAGTGAAATTACTATTAATGGAAAGACGTATTATTTTGATGATTCGGTAAAATCAATCTTTACTACTGAAAATAAGACTGCACTTACGGGGGCAGAAATTACAGCAACTATTAAAAATGGTGTTATAACAAAAGTAAATAATGTTGTTTTAAATAAGGCAGGTTCAGCAGAGAAGGAAGTTGTATTCAAGACAAATGCAACGCTCGATTCCATAACGATTAACGCAGATGCTGTGATAGTTAAAAATGTATCGATTACAGGAAATGCAATTATTAGCTCAAATGTTAAAGCAAAAGTGGCATTTGATGGTGCTACAATTACTGGCGATATAATAGCAGAAGCCATAGATGGAGCAAAAGCTTCATTAGAAAATAAAAATGCAAGTCAAACTACACCTGTATTGACAATCAAAAATTCGCAAACAGGAAAAGTCCATGTCAAACGCAATAATATCTCAATTATGTCGAACTCGGTTATTCCAGAAATCATTATTACAGCTACTATTTCTGCTATAAATATTGAGGGAGCTGTAAAGAAGGTAACAATAGAATCTACGGCAAAACTGAAAATGACTGGAAATGTAAATTTTGAACGACTATTGCTTTCAACGGCCGTGGAATTAGCGTTGAATGTTGGTGGTGTAGTTAATTATTTATCGGTTCTAAACACCGATGCTCGAATTACAATCGGTTCAGGTTTACTGATCAATACGTTGTCGATTCCAGCGGGTTCAACTGTAACAAAGATTATGACGAACTATGCAGCAGTTGCTTCCCAAATTAAGGCCGTTATTGGAGGTTCTTCGCCAAGCACTGGGGTTCCAAACAATGGCGGAGGAAATGTAGCACCCGATCCAGTTATTCCACCAGAAAAAGTAAATGAATTTAATGTCAAGAATGCTGAAGAATTAAAACAAGCATTAAAACAAGCAAAAGCAGGAGATTTAATTAAGTTAATGGCTCCAGTGACTATAGATATAACGTTAACAGATTTAGTAATGTTTGATTTGAATGGTTATACCTTGAATGGAAATGTAACGATAACAGCCCCAACAGCTAAAGGGAGATATACTTTCATGCCAGCTGGTAGTACGGGTACGATTTCAGGAGATTTAATCATTGATGCACCAAATGTAAACATCAATTTAGATGGATTAACCGTTGAAGGACACACAGTAATTGAATAATAACTTTCACGTAAATTCCTTTGCAAAATAGAGAAAAGGATGAACGATAAAAAATAATAAGGAGCTTAACGAATGAAGAAATATGAATTTAATTTCGTTTCTAAAATAGCTTTATCATTTTTACTTATAATATCTATGATTTTGCCTTCCTTAACAGTTGTAAAGGCGGAAACGACAGAAGCCACTTCAATTGACTTTGTTGGACTTGATCCAACAGAACAGACTGAGCCAGCTAATCCTTCAGTCACTGAAGGAACAATTGCCGAAGCTCGTGCAGCTGTTGGAAAAGACCAAACATTTCAAATTCAAGGGACCGTTACGACAAAACCTGGTAGCTGGGGAGGCAAGGCCTTCTATGTACAGGATGAGTCTGCAGGGGTTTATGTTTTCTCTAGTTCTACAGAAGCAGGGAACTTAGCTGTTGGAGATATTGTCAAAATCACAGGGAAAACGAGTTTATATAGTGGAGAAGTTCAATTTAATTCACCGACAATTGAACGTATTTTTATAGGGACAGCACCTGCACCGCAAATAGTGAATCTACCACTTGAAGATAGCTTACAAGGTACATTAATTACACTTGAAAATGTGAAGATTAAAGATTTAGCGTCATCTGGTACGAATGGAACATTTGAGTTTAAAGCCGTTGATGCAGAAAATAACGAGCTAGTAATTCGCCATGATAACCGTACAGGCTATCAATTCTCTCAATTTGTAGCAGATGGGTTCAATAACAATGATGTAATTACAGTGACAGGGATTGCTTCCATTTTTAACGGGACCTATCAATTAAAAACCTTAAGCGCGGAAAGCTTCCAATTAATAGGGAACTACGAGCCTACACAAGTAGCGAATGTTAAAGCTTATCCAGCAACGGGTGAAGTTTTTGCAGGGTCAAAAGTAACATTGTCTACAGATACACCAAACGCAACAATCTATTACACGATAGATGGTTCTGAACCGTCAACAGCTAGTGAGGTTTATGATGCAGCAGCGGGCATTGTTGTAAATGCAGCAATGACGATCAAAGCATTTGCTACAGCAACTGGCTTAAACAATAGCGAAATTAAATCCTTTCATTTTACAGTTAAAGATGCGCCAGCCACTATTTCAATTACGGAAGCACGTAATAAAGAAATAGGACAAGTAGTAATCGTATCGGGTATTGTAACAGCAAAATTAGAAACTGCTACTGCTCACATTCAAGATGAAGAGGGTGCGGCGATTGCCATTTACCCTGTAGATAGTCTTACTGCAAATGTCGGCGATTTGGTGACGGTGCAAGGTCAAGTTGCTGAATATAGCGGACTAAAGCAATTAACAAATATTTCACTTGTTGGCATGCCTATTCCTTCTAAACTACCAGGGGCAAACATTATTAAAAGTATTGAGGTTGCAGAAGACAATGAATCGAAATTAGTAACGATTAAAAATGTAGCCATTACTGGTTCAGGTCAAAATTTTACCGGAACTGATGATGTAGGCACATTTGCTATTTACGATAAAACACGTGACTCAGGTTTAGTAAGTGGAAAAACGTATGGGGAAATTACCGGTATTGTTGGTCAATATACAAATCATCAACTACTCCCGATTCGCATTATTGAAGATGTAACAAAGGTTCAGGATATTAAAGCTTCTCACGTTGGTGGGGTAACAGCGGGTACAAACGTTACACTTTCTACCATGACAGAAGATGCAACGATTTATTATACAGTGGACGGCTCAGCACCAACTACAGCTAGTACAAAATATACAGGGGAAATTCTTGTTAATAAACCGTTGACGATTAAAGCGATTGCAGTAAAAGAAGGTTTAACGAATAGTGCGATTGCTACATTTGTTTATGAGATTATTGATACTGAAAATGCCACAATTAGCGATATTCAAGGGCCAAGTCATATATCACCATATGTCGATTTAACAGTAAGTGATGTAGAAGGAATTGTAACATTCGTTATTAATTCAAGTAGCTTCATTATGCAAGAGGGCGATTCGACATTCGATGGCGTAAAATCAACAGCGATCAAGGTAAGTAAGTCGGGACATAATGTAGCAGTAGGGGATGTTATTAAAGTATCAGGGAATGTAACTGAAGTGGGTGGAAACTCTCGATTAAGAGATACGCAAATTTCAGCAACGAATATCACAAAAACAGGTGCAGCAGAAGTTCCAAAAGTACTTGTTATAGGAGAGGACCTATCCCCACCAAATAAAATTATTGATAATGATGGCTTTGCTATTTTTGATCCACAAGAAGATGGTATTGATTTTTGGGAATCTATTGAATATATGCGAGTATCATTCCCTGATGCGAGAGTGATTGGACCAATTTATAATAATGATTCACCAATTGTTGTACCGAGCACAACAAATAATACATTTAATGTGAATGGCGGTTTAAATATTGCAGCCGACGATTATAATCCAGAAAAAATTATGCTTGAAGGGGTAGCAGGAAAAAATTATAATTCGGGTGATCGTTTTAATGATCCACTTATCGGATTTGTAGAAAACTTTACAGATGGCTATCGACTGAACACGAATAAAGTCTTCCCTGATGTGACAAAGGCAAATCTTCAGCAAGAAGTGACGCATCTTGAACCAGTGGCGGACAAGTTAAATGTCGCTTCCTATAATATCGAAAACTTTTCGAATAATCCTGCCAATACATCTAATGAAAAAGTAGACAGAATTGCAGCGACATTTGTGAAAAATATGAAGTCACCAGATATTATTACATTAGTCGAAGTACAAGATAATGATGGACAAATTGATTCAGGAAATGCTGATGCATCTGAAAGCTATATGCGATTAATTAATGCAATTAAAGCTGCGGGTGGCCCTGCTTATGATTGGATTGACGTAATGCCTATTAATAATACAGTAGGCGGTGCGCCTGGTGGTAATATTCGTGTAGGCTACTTATATAATCCGACACGTGTTTCTTTAGTGACTGGTACAAAGGGAGCGGGTGACCAAGCGAATGGGTGGACAGCAGATGGAAGCCTTGCTTTAAATCCAGGCTTTGTTGATCCAACTAAATTTGCAGATACACGTAAACCAATTGCGGCGGAATTCAAATTCCAGGAAGAGCATGTAGTCATTATAGGAGCGCACTTAAATTCTAAAGGAGGCGATGGTTCACTTTGGGGACCAACTCAGCCGCCAGTGTTAGAATCAGTAACAAAACGTCTTCAGCTTGCTCAAGCCATCAATGATTTTATCGATGAAGGTCTTGCCATCAATCCGGATATAAATATCATTGTAGCAGGGGACATGAATGACTTTGAATTCACACCAGCACTTGAAACATTAAAAGGTGATGTTTTAACGAATATGGTGGATAAAGCCCCAGAGATTGATCGTTTTACGTACTTCTTCCAAGGGAACAATCAAGTGTTGGATCATATTTTAGTTTCGAATAATCTTGCTAACGTTACGGCTATAGACTTGATTCATATTAATGCGAACTTTACAGAAGCGCAGGGGAGAGCATCGGATCATGACCCTGTATTAGTTCAAATTGATTTGAAAGCAGGAAAAGAAGAAATACCAACACCAATAGTACCTGAAAATGTATATAGCTTTAATAACTATAAGACTGGTAAATTAATAATGAATCGTCCAAGCATTTCATTAACGTTAGGAAAAAATACTAATATTAAAAATGGAATTGCAGTATTTAGTCAATATGCCGAATTCCATGGTGAAGGATTTGCAGACAAAACTGTAACAATCAGTCCTAAAAAAGGAAATGCGATTATTGATTTTAAAGGTACGGAAATTGGTGAAATTATTATCGAAGGAAAAAATGTAAAAGAAATTCGTAATTTACCTGCTGGAGCAACTATAACGTATACAAAAGGGGCTTCTGCTGAGGAAATTGAATTTAAATAATAACTACTTGCAGTAAGAATGTTAGGCATATGTCAATCTGTCAATCATTTAGTGTCTTGTTAATTTAAACTGCATGGATTATATTCATGAAGGTCAGTATGCCATTCCAAACCCATTTGGAGTGGCTTTTACTTTTCTCATCTTATCAATATCTATGAAAAATGGAGAGTGGGTTCATTTTCATAAAATAGATAAAAAGAATTACCTTTATAAAGTGAATAGATGTACTTCAACTAACGGTGCTTAGTCGGTATTTTAGGCATGAAAACGAAAAATTTGACGAGAAAAAACTAAATAGATATTATAGATATGTTAAGTCCTTAATAGAGTGATTAGACCCAACCAACTAAACTTTATCCTTTTTTATTGAGATCAATGACTCATATATAATTGGCTTAACAAATGGAATGAAAAAGATATCATACATATAATTAGCGATGTCTTTTGTCTTAATTACAGATATTAAAGGTCTGTAATATATTGTGATATGGAGGGAAATAATGATGAATCAATACGATTGTATGATTATAGGTGGAGGCCCTGCTGGGTTAAGTGCTGCCTTAACATTAGGAAGAGCGCGCAGAAAGGTTGCACTAGTTGATAATGGAACAAATCGAAATCGTGTAACTCAGGAGTCACATGGTTTTTTAACAAGAGATGGGATAAAGCCACAAGAATTTAAGAATCTCGCAAGTAAAGATATAGAATCTTATACTTCTATAACAATGATGGATCAAACCGTCATAGAAATAATTAAAGATGATATAACTGGTTTATTTCTAGTCAATACTTCGGAAAATAAAACTTATGTAACTGAAAAAATACTGTTAGCTACTGGAATACAAGAGGAATTTCCACTCCCGCAAATCAGACAATATTATGGTAAAAGTTTGTTTAGCTGTCCATATTGCGATGGTTGGGAGCTGCGAGACAAGCCATTGGCTATCATTGCAGAAAACGAGGAGCATATTAGTCATATGACGAAATTGGTTTTTAATTGGTCACAGGATTTAATTGTTTTTACGAATGGTCATCAACTTTCCAAGAAGATTCAAAATGATTTTGAACAAAAGAAAATTAAGGCGTATACAAATACTATTAAAGATTTACATGGGGATGATGGTAACTTATCTAGTGTTGAATTAGAAACAGGTGACAATATTTTAAGAGCGGGGGGTTTTGTTGTGCCAAGTTTTTATCGTCCCAATAAATTTGCTAAACAGCTAAATTGTCAAGTTGATGAAAACGGAACAATTATGACTGATGGTGCTGGACGAACAACTGCGGCTGGAATATATATTGCTGGTGAAACGGAAAAGGGTGGTCCCTCTTCTTTAATGATTGCAGCTGCGGAAGGCTTTAAGGCTGCTTCAAGCATAAACATGGATATAACAATAGAAAGATTTTAAATTTATGGTTAGCTGATGAGTCATATAAAATTCATCAGCTATTTTGAATATGACTAGTCAAGCTGGCGGAGAATGAACTTGGATATGTTATACTATAAATAAATATAGAATAACTAGAAAAGGTACATATTCATTGTAAATTAGTTGAAAAGTGTAGAACCGTTGGTTGCCTCTCACCTGTATGTTGAGCACATTTTAGTAGTCTTCGTAATGTTATGACGACTACTAAAATGTGTCATCATCGTAAGAGAGGAGTCCTACTTTAGACTAGTACAATAAAAAATCTACGAAGATAGGATGGATAGAGTAGGATGCGAGATTTACATCATACTCATAGTTTTAGACATAATTGCATCTTTACTGTAAAGGAAGATGCCTTTTTTATGTATAAAATTACTAGGGTGGCTACGTTTTTAGGTAAATAAGCGACTATTATTTTTGTTCCTATTTTTTAATAAAATAATGCTATCGCATTCGTGGTTATATTTTTAGTTGATTATAATTTAGTTCGTTCTTACAAGGTGATGTCAGAAAATATGAATAGTCTCAAATTGATGAACTTTTATTTCTCGATTTACTTTTTATATAAAGGATGGTACACTTAAAACTATCGAAAAACAATATATTGTGTTCGTTTTGTGTAGGTACTACTACATGTAGTTTAATAGGGAAGTTCGGTACTATTCCGACGCTGTCCCCGCAACTGTGAAGCTGACGATGATTGTAACCACTGTGCATTCGCATGGGAAGGAAATCAGAGATTGAAGCAAAGCCAGGAGACCTGCCTATATAAAACAAATTTATCATTTCTTCGGGGATTAAGAGATGGGAACGTCAGTATTTTTAGTATGTTAACGTTTCCATTTAAGCTATCTCTCTAGAAGAGGTAGTTTTTTTATTTTATGAAAAGAGGGATTACTATGAAACTTTATACGAAAACAATCTGTCCAAAATGCCTTTGGGTAAAATCCGAATTACAACGAGCAGGACTTGAAGCTGAAATTGTTAATATTGATCACGATGAACAAGCTAAACAAACAATTATAGATGCAGGTTTTTTAAGTGTGCCTGTTTTAGAGGTAGATGAAACATTTATAGGTGAGGTTCAGGAAATTGTTTCTCGTATTGAGATGATTACACTATGATCGTTTACGCTAGTCGTACAGGAAATGTCCGTAATGTAGTATCTAAATTAAGGGCAGAATCTATTGAACTCTCTGAGGAATTAAGCTTGAATAAGCCTTATCTTTTAATTACATATACAGATGGCTTAGGTGACATTCCAGCAAAAGTGCAACGTTTTTTAGAGAAAAATAGAGATTTTTGTAAAGGAGTAGTTGCTAGTGGCAATAGTAACTTCGGACATCATGTCTTTGGCGCTGCTGGGGAAAAAATTGCTACTACCTATCATGTACCCTTAGTGAGGAAGTTAGATTTGCGTGGCAATCAAACAGATTATGAAGCAATACAAATGTTTTATGAAACGAGGGTAATGGGATGAAAACTTATTTAAAGCTTAATAATGACGTACTGAATCGTTATAGTACAACGGGACTACTAGAGCTAGAAAAGGACCGTGAGGCTACTCGCCGCTACTTTTTAGAATATGTCAACGTACGTTTACGTTATTTTATAGATATAGAGGAAAAAATCCGCTATTTAGTGGATGAGGGTTACTACGAGAAAGATTTTATCGACATGTACGAGATGGATTTTATAAAGATGCTGTACAAAAAAGCATATGATTATAATTTCCGCTTCCCATCATTTATGAGTGCAAGCAAATTTTATGACAGCTATGCTATGAAAAGTCGTGATGGTGAAGAAATCTTAGAAAAATATGAGGACCGTATTGTCATTATTGCCCTGTACTTAGCACAAGGAAACACTGTACTAGCAAAGAGTTCTGTTGAAGCGATGATGGAAGCCTATCAGCCTGCAACACCTACTGCATTAAATAGTGGGAAAAAAGCCCGTGGTGAATTAGTCAGTTGCTTTAAATTATCAATGGATGATTCTATGAATAGCATTGCTGAAAATATTGGTTATTGTTTAGAGCTATCACGCCTAGGCGGAGGGGTCGGGGTCAACTTAACGGATTTACGACCTTTAGGTGATCCAATTAAAGAAATATTAAACCGTGCAAGTGGAGTTATCCCAGTTGCAAAACTATTAGAAAATTCATTTAGTTATTCTAATCAGCTCGGTCAACGAAATGGCTCAGGAGTTGTTTACCTAAATATCTTCCATGCAGATATAGAGAATTTCATTTCATCAAAAAAACCAAATGCTGATGATAAAATTCGCCTCGCAACACTATCAACAGGAATTATTATTCCAAGTATTTTCTTCGATCTGATGAAACGTGATAAAGATATAGTGTTATTTAGTCCATATGATATTTTTAAAGTATATGGTAAACGAATGTCGGAAATTTCAATTTCAGAAATGTACTATGAACTACTTGATAATCCTAAAATCCGTAAAATTAAACGTTTGAATGCGCGTAGACTCTATACTGAGGTGAAAAAAGCTCAATTTGAATCAGGTTATCCTTTTGAAATTTTTGATGATAATGTCAATGAAGTACATCCACTAAAAAATATCGGTCGTGTAAAAATGTCAAACCTATGTACTGAAATCTTGCAAGTTCAAGAAACTAGTGTCATTACAGATCAAGATCAACCAAACGAATATGGGTTAGATGTGTCGTGTAATTTAGGGTCAATTGATATTCATGCAGCGAGTAAAGTAAATGATTTTGAAACATTAATCGATACAGCTATGCACTTATTAACAAATGTGTCACAAATGACATACATCAAAAATGTCCCATCGGTGGCAAAAGCGAATCGATTAATGCACTCAGTAGGGCTAGGTTGTATGAATCTCCATGGACATCTTGTTACGGAAGGCATTATGTATGGCTCGAAAGATTCTATTGATTTCATGGACCGTTTTATGGAAGCAATGAACTATTATTCTCTTAAATCATCGATGGAAATGGCTAAAGAAAAAGCAGAAACGTTCTACCGATTTGAAGATAGCGATTATGCTTCCGGTAGCTATTTTGATCAATATGTAAATAAGAATGAAGAAGAGCTATCATCTGCTGTGTTAAAAGCACTTGGCAACATTCCAATTATCACTAATAAAATGTGGGAATTATTAAAGGAAGATGTTATGGAATATGGTCTATTTCATTCCTATCGTTTAGCGATAGCACCAACCGGCAGTATTTCGTATATTCGTAGCTGTACGGCATCTATCTCTCCTTGTACAGAGCGTGTAGAGGTCCGTGATTATGCAGATAGTCGCACGATTTATCCAATGCCACATTTAACAAACGAAAACAGTCATTTATATGTCGAGGCCTATGATGTTGATCCTTATGATTTAATTGATTTATACGCAGCTTCTCAAAAACACGTTGACCAAGGTATTTCAATGACTCTTTATGTCACTGACAATTGGACAACAGAACAACTAGCTAAAGTATACATTTATGCATGGGTTAAAGGGATTAAGTCCGTTTACTATGTTCGTCAACGATTACAAAGCTTAGAGGAGTGTGTAGCATGTCAAATATAGTGTATGAGGCAGTCAACTGGAATAAGGCAACAAGTGAACTTGCCCAAATTTTCTGGGACCAGCAATGGAAGCAAATTTGGTTTCCTGAAGAAATTGCTGTGAGTAAAGATATTAAACAGTGGAAAAGTTTTGAGCATCAGGACACATATAAAAAAGTGTTTGCAGGACTGACTTTGCTTGATACCGTTCAGACGAATATAGGGATGAATCGTGTTGCTGCTTATACAGACGATTTACAGGAAAAGGCTGTATTAACCGTTTTTGATGCATTTGAGGCAATACATGCTAAATCATATTCTTATATATTTACAACGCTTTGTACAAACGAGGAGATAGACGAGCTCTTTGAATGGGTAAAGAAAAATGAATATTTACAATATAAGGCAAATAAGATTGCGGATATTTATAATAGTATAGAAGAAGGGGACTCTGAGAGCTTATGGAAAGCGATGTTTTCATCCGTTATGCTTGAATCTTTCCTTTTCTATTCTGGATTTTTCTACCCATTATACTTAGGTGGACAAGGTTTTTTAAGAAACAGTGCTGAAATTATTTCTCTCATTTTGCGCGACGAGTCCATTCATGGCGTAGCGGTAGGGTTTTTTGCTCAAAATTTATATAAGCAATTTTCTAAAGAAAAACAAGAATCCTTACAATTATGGGGTTATGAATTATTGCTGGATTTATATCAAAATGAAATGAAATATACCGAGGATATTTATGCGGAGACAGGATTATCGCCTGAGGTAAAAGCCTATGTGCGTTATAATGCTAATAAGGCCTTAATGAATGTCGGCTTTGAAGCCATGTTCCCTGAAGAAGAAGTGAATCCGATTGTCATGAATGGAATTCGTAATGAGGGCTCCACATATGATTTCTTTTCACAAAAGGGGGCTACCTATGCCAAAGCAAAAGTAGCGCCAATTACAGATGACACATTTAATTTTAATCGTTAGGATGAAGAACAATGAACGTAGAAGTAAAAATTAAAAGAATGCATGAAGATGCAATGCTACCAATGCAAGCTAATCCCGGTGATGCTGGGATGGATCTCTATTCCATTGAAACTGTAGAGATACCCGCTGGTGGGACTAAATTAATTAAAACAGGCATTCAAATTGAATTACCTAAAGGAACGGAAGCACAAATTCGACCAAGAAGTGGACTAGCCTTAAAACATAGTATTACAGTGCTCAATAGCCCAGGAACAATCGATGAAGGCTATAGAGGAGAAATTGGTGTTATTTTAATTAATCATGGTCAAAATACGTTCTTAGTAGAAAAATCTATGCGAATTGCCCAAATGGTGATTCAATTTGTCCCTACTATTCAACTACTGGAAGTCAATGAATTATCTCAAACGGTTCGTGGAACTTCTGGATTTGGAGCGAGTGGTACAAAATAAGAGTAAGTTTTAAATAGGCGTATGTCAGGATTGAGTTTGATACTGAACTCAATCCTTTTTATTTTTTTAAAATTGTCACATTCGTGTAACGTAGGTTCAGTACGATTTACATGAGGTGATAATATTAGAGAAATAAATCATAGGAAACGAATGAAAAATAAGTTCAACATGATAGTTTCCCTTTGGTGTGCTTTAATAGTCGTCTTTGCTAATGGCTGTAGTTCTGTGGAGCAAGAAGAAAAACAAAAGAAACAAGAGAAACTGGCAACGCCACAGATGCAAAATGGTTTTTGGGATGAGCAAAGAAAAGGTACAAATTTTATGAATTCCACTTCTCTGCCAGAAAATTATGAAGAGGCTAATGAATTCAACATTGAATTTATCCGTTTAGCGCCTGATAAATGGGCAAAAGAAAGAGATTTCTTATTTGAAGATAAACCTGATGCTACTCCTAATAAAGATTTTTTAATCGGCAATGCAGATCAGTATGAGGGAATAGTTGAAAATGATTTCAAGATGTTAAAAGAAGATTTAGATGCAGCATATGCAAGAGGATCAAAAGTTATACTGACTGTTCTTAGTCTTCCGGGAAACCGATGGAGACAGTTTAATAACTATGAAAATGATGACCGAATTTGGCAAGATTTTAAATATCATGAGCAAGCAGCGCTTTTCTGGAAAGATCTTGCCGTGCGCTTAAAAGATCACCCCGCAGTGGTAGGATATAACGTAATTAATGAACCACATCCTGAAACAGCCACAGGATTTAATGATTTTTGGACAGAAGACTATGACAAATGGTACAACAAGATAGAAAACACGCCAGCAGATTTAAATAGGCTTTATGGAACAATTGTAGATTCTATACGATCTGTAGATGCGATACACCCATTATTTTAGATTCGGGTTTATTTGCTACACCTTGGGCAATAAACTATTTAAAACCAATAGAAGACATAAATGTGCTGTATGCTTTCCATATGTATGAACCGTATGAAATGACAAGCCAAAATCGAAAAAAAGGATTCACATACACTTATCCTGGTAAGGTCAAAGTCGGGAATGATCAAGATGAAAAAATGTTTAATAAAACTTCATTAAAAGATTTTATAGAACCCGTTGCTAAATGGGCAGAAAAGCACAATATACCAAACAACCGAATTATTGCAGAAGAGTTTGGCATTAACCGAATGGTTGATGGAGCGGATCAATATATGAAGGATTTAATTGATATTTTTAATGATTATGGCTGGCACTGGGCATTTTATGCATTTCGTGAAGATACGTGGGATGGTATGGATTTTGAATTAGGTAATAAACCTGTCAAAGAGGCATATTGGGATGCGCAGGCTAATGGAGAACTACCTGATAGAAACGCAATAGAAGTAGATAATTCTATTTGGGATGTCCTAAAAAAAGATCTGAACAAGTAACATGTTTGTTCTCTGCTAAGATCAAATAGAAATTATATGTAGTAGTACAAACCATCGTTTGTACTACTTTTTTGCCTGACACTCAGCGCTTTAATTATTACATCTTTCAATCGATATCTAGTTGTTGCAGTTAATAAAAGATAGTCATTGCATGTCATTTAGTTTCGAAAATAGTTACGCGCTAGTAGAGTTGCAGAATTATATTCAGCAGGCAATTCATCCTCAAAAAAAATAGCCTCTACGGGGCAAACTAATTCACAAGCGCCACAATCAATACAAATATCAGGGTTAATGACATATTGGGTATCCGTATTCACAATGCAATTTACGGGACAGACATCTAAACAAACGGCTGCTTTTTCATCCCTACATAATTCTGTAATTACAAAAGCCATTATAAATCCCCCCATAATTGATGTTTTAATTCTTCAGGTGAGTGTGTCCAATACTGTTTATTAAATTCAGATAAAAAATGGGAAAGTAGTTTTTTTGAATTTGTATCGACATGATTTAGGAGAAAAATCCCTTTAAGTGCTTTATCTAAATAATTTACTTGCTCTGGCAACGATTTATAGCCAAGTTTAATGCGGCGTTCTTCTTTTGATACCCGTACTTCACTTGCGGTACATCCCGCATAATAAGGTCCATTTTCCCCTACCTGAAGAGCTACCCAAACGATCCAATACCGATTATAATCGTCACTAGCATGCGCTAAATCTGGTGAAAAACGCACTTTTTTTTCAATAATACTTCGCCCATGTAAGGCTTCTAGGTCTATAAATACGTGTTCTTTTTCACAATCTATAATAATAGGCGTTACATTATTTAAATCAAGGGTACCTACTCCGAACCCCCCATCTCCATCTGTTGAATCATTACTTAAGATGGTAAAATGTATCTTTTCTTTCATAGAAAACACCCCCACACTCTTTTTACAACATTTACAGGTGTCGCAAATAGAAACAATGTATAGTATTAAAAAGCAAATTCATTACGTATAGCTTTTATAAATTAATCTAATTGAACGTTTTAGTAGTAATTTTTATACTATACGTAATGGTTGCCAAGGATTTCTCCTCATACTTTTTTAATTCAAAAGTATAACTGAAATATACAACTTATTATCCTTTGTTGTCTTCGGACTTACGTCTGAATTGTTATGATATGGTAAATTGATGTTCGCTTACATTTTTATGAACTTTATATAAATAAGAAAATTGACAATGTCTATTTCGATAAATAAATTTCACTGAGTCATACAGAAAGAGTAGAATTGGTACTAAATAGATTTAATGAGAGGAAAAGAATAATGAAATTAGAACGATTACTATCTATTATCTTCAAGCTTCTCAATCATGAAATAGTGTCGGCTTCTAGCTTAGCAAATGAATTTCAAGTATCATCAAGGACAATTTATAGAGACATTGAAGCAATATGTGCCGCTGGGATACCAGTCGTTTCTTTCCAAGGGACAAACGGCGGTTTCGGGATTATAGAAGGATACAAATTCGATAAAAGCTTAATGGACCCTAACGACATTTTGAATTTAATCTCAGTATTAAGTAGTTTATCAAGTATCTTTGAAGATAAAGATGTTGAACATACACTAGAAAGACTAAAAATGCTGGACATAGGTGATAAAAAAAGTGCGTTCATGATTGATTTGGAAAGCTATAGGACGGAACCGAGTTCTTTAATGAACCTTAGACAAGCTATATACGAAAGAAAAGTAATTTACTTTAATTATGTAAATAATAAAAATGAATTTACGTCTCGTGAAGTAGAACCCATTCACCTTCATTATAAGTATTGTAACTGGTATTTATATGGTTATTGTAGAGGGCGTAAAAGTCATAGAGAATTTAAAGTATCGCGTATGATGGGCATTACTCTGTCACAAGAAAAGTATTTACAAATGCATGAGTATAAAAGCGATTCATCCTATTCAAGAGGTCATCAAGAGAGAGTGCAGGAGGTGGTCATCTGGGTAAGTCCATATTCCTTAGCGGAAGCATTAGACCAATTCCAAAATTCTTCAAAGGTCATGAATAGCGATGGAAGTATGACATTTACATTTTCCGTTTATCAACCTCTGCATGCTGGATGGCTGAAATCGATTCTTTTAAGCTTCGGTAGTGAGGCTAAAATTATAAAGCCTGTTGAACTGCAATCAATTTTAGTAGAGGAAGCCAAAAAATTAATCAATATTTATAAAGATGTATGACAGGCTGCTGTCATATATCTTTTTTTATAATCAAAAAGTAAGTTTCTAATACTAATAATAAAGGAGTAGATGTTTTATGAATCATGCAAAAAATATGTACGAGTACCATGTTTGGGCTAATAAGGTGCTATTAGAAAGAATGAGGGAATTGCCAAGCCATGTTCTATATGAAGAGATTAAAAGTTCATACTCAACGATTGCTCAAACATTTAGTCACATATATGTCGTTGATGTAATGTGGTTACAAGTACTTAAAGGAATTGATATGCAAGAAGCATTTCAAGCTGCAAGGACATTGGTAGAAAAGACTAATTTTTATTCTTTAGATGAATTTATTAAGGCAAATGAAGAACTTGCTACACAGTATGAAAAATGGATGAGTAGCCAGCAAGATTTAGAACAGAAAATAAACGTGAATAACCCTTGGTCAGGTTCTAGAAATACAGCATACTCAGAAATTTTATTCCATGTTGCTAATCATGGTACATATCACCGTGGAAACATAACAACTATGTTAAGACAACAGGGGTACGAATCTATCATGAATGACTTTTCTTTGTATTGGTATTTATAGTTGTTCCATACACTAAACATTTATATATAATGCCACAACTACTGATTTTATATGATATTGCTAGAGGTAATGGTAGTAATCAACTCATCATATGGTTGAATCAGCAGAACCTTGCTGGATTTACTACATTCATCATTAAAAAATAAGGAGGAACACAATTGAAAAATGTTTTAGTTTTTATTATTGATGGCTTTGCCGATTGGGAGGCAAGTTATGTAACGGCAGAGTTAAATAAACCTGGGACAGGATTTCAAGTTCAGACAATTGCAATTGATAAAAATCCAAAGAAATCGATGGGAGGATTGACGGTTCTTCCTGACTATAGCCTACTAGATTTTCCTTTTGATTTAGAAATCACTATGTTAATCATACCTGGTGGAACTGGATGGAAGGAAGAGAAAAATCAACAGGCCAAGAAGCTTGTCGAGTTTTGCTTTACAGAGGACATCCCAGTTGCAGCAATCTGTGATGCCACTACTTTTTTAGGGAATCACGGATTTCTTGAGCAATATAAACATACAGGTAATTCATTAGCCTATTTGAAAGAAGCGGCACCTAATTATAAGGGGGATGAAAAATATATAGACCAGCAATCCGTTAGTGATGGCAGTCTTATAACAGCAAATGGCACCGGTGCATTAGAATTTTCGAGAGATATTTTATGTAAATTGGCTGTTTTAGAAAAAAAAGAACTAAAGGAATGGTATGATTTATTTAAAAAAGGATTTATTGTTTAATGGTCATCAGGTTGCTATTAAAATTTGATAAGTCCATTTCTACCATACCTTTAAAATAATAATTTAGGAATAACCTTCTACATCTAAGGATAGTAGGAGGTTATTTTTCCCTTTAGTGTTATATATTTTTTATATTAATCTATAGCTAATAATATATTATCCGTAATAATACGTGGCTTTTATAATGAAGATACCATATAAAAGGAGGGTCTAGCATGGAATTTAATAAACTTGGCAATAGTGGATTATCCATCAGTAAGATTGCCTATGGAAACTGGATAAATCATGGCGGAAAAGTGAATGAGGAGATGGCACATGCATGTGTAAGAGCAGCATTAGATGTTGGTATTACAACATTTGATACCGCTGATGTTTATTCAGACACGAAAGCAGAGGAAATACTTGGTCGCTCATTACAAGATGTGAGGAGAGAGAGCATTGAACTATGTACGAAGGTGTGCCATCCGACTGGTAATGGGCCAAACGATAAAGGTTTATCTCGAAAACATATTCTAGAAAATTGTCATGCTTCTTTACGTCGGTTACAAACCGACTATATTGATGTCTATTTTGCACACAGGTACGATCCAACTACTCCTCTCGAAGAAACGATGCTAGCATTCTCAGATCTTGTAAGACAAGGTAAAGTACTTTATATCGGTGTAAGTGAGTGGACGGCAGAACAAATTACTAGGGCTGCATCTCTTGCACGAGAATTGCATATTCCTCTCATCGCTAGCCAACCACAGTATTCCATGCTATGGAGAGTTATCGAAACTGATGTGATACCGACTTGCCAACGTGAAGGGCTAGGACAGGTCGTTTGGTCGCCTCTAGCACAAGGTATTCTTACAGGAAAATATTTACCACAAAAACCAGTGCCAGTGCAGTCCCGGGCTAACTCTGATGCGGGCAAACCTTTTTTCAACAAACTTGCACGACGTTGGATGGACGACAATGTACTCACGGCTATACAAAAGCTTAAACCTATTGCACAAGAGATGGATCTTACTCTTGCTCAACTTGCAGTAGCTTGGGTACTACAAAACGAGCATGTTTCCTCAGCGATTATTGGTGCGTCAAGCCCAGAACAGGTAAGAGAGAATGCATTAGCTGCTAGCGTCAAACTAGAACCTGCAATCATGAATCAGATTGATGGAGTTCTAGAAGGTATCATTGAGTACGACCCAAGTAAAACGGGATAATTTTTTGTACAAGACTTTTCATACTTGATGACCCATCCCATTATAGGATGGGCTTTTATTATTGGTCATTCATTTGGGACATGGAATAGTGCTCTCTAACAATTGTTAAGAAATGAGGAACGACTGAAGATTTTTCATCTTGTCTCCAGCCAACATATAGGTTTATTTTTGGTGTAGTCTCTTTGATTTTTTTATAGATTACTCCAGGACGGTTATAACTTTCCATCGATGAAGGAACAACAGAAACACCCATTCCAGTTGCCACTAGATTAACAATCGTTTGCATTTGTATAGCCTCTTGCACGACGTTTAAACTTACCCCGTGATCCCAAAAGTAGCTAATGATTAAATCATAAAAATGGGGACCAAAATGCCGCGGAAACATTATAAACGGTTCATCCGCTAGTAATTGTAATGGAATTTCGGGCAAAGAGACTAAAGGGTGATCTTGATGTAAAACTAATCTTAAAGATTCCTCAAAACAAATTTCTGAAGCAAGTGTTTCGTTGTTCTGCTCAGAACGTATAAATCCAATATGAATTTGTTTTTCATAAAGTGCTGCTAATTGTTGTTCTGTTGTCATTTCACGTAAGGTAAGATGAACTTGTGGAAAGCGTGCTCTAAATTTATTAAGGATTTTTATAACGATTTCTGTTGAATCAACAAAACCTATGATTAAGCTCCCATTTTTCCCTTCAGCAGCAAGTTGTGTTTCATGTATGGTTTTTTCTAATTGAATGAGAGTTTGCCTAGATCCTTGTAAAAATATCTTCCCTGCATCTGTTAGCTCAACCATTCTCTTTGTCCGATGAAAAAGTTGAACGCCCAGCTCTTCTTCTAATTTACGAATTTCTTGGCTAAGGGGAGGCTGTGCCATCCGAAGACGTTCTGCCGCACGACTAAAATTCAATTCTTCTGCCACCATCATGAAATAGCGCATCTTTCTAATATCTATTTTCAATCACCCCTTCTAAAATCGATATAGTAATGATAGGCGAACAATAATTATAGCTAATTTTAACAATTTATATTTTATTAGCATAGAATTTAACCTGTTAATGCTTTACATTTATACCGTTCTATAATTCATTAAACATACTATTATACCAAAACAATAAATGGAATCTGAAAAATGGAAATTAAAGTTTCCAGCTATAAATAAATGTTTTTATGTGCATTTTGTCTTCGTTTATCTAATTATTGGGAAAAAGTTATGTAATAATTACCTATCTAACCAATTTGATATTAAAATTACCTTATTTTTAGCGTTTATTTATTGGTAATGTAGTTATATTATTGTCTTGTAAAGCAAATTTAAGATTGATTGGTATTTTTCATCATGAAAAATTTTGAAGGCTGCTTTATCCATAACGATTAGTAATTATTATTTGAGAGAACGTATTATACATATCTTTAAAAGTTAATAGAGCGGTAATATTGTTCTCACAGAATAATATAATTTTATTTGAATTCTGGAGGAATATAAAATGACGAAACATAACAAAGGTCGTAAATTTTTCGTAACTACTGCTACAGCAGCACTTGTAGCATCAGCAATCGTACCGGTAGCATCAGCTGCTGAATTTAATGATGCAGATAGCATTTCATCATGGGCAAAAGAAGCGGTGCAGTTTTTAACTGACAAAGGTTTCATCCAAGGTGATGAAAAAGGAAACTTCAACCCAGCAGGTACACTTACTCGTGCTGAAGCTGCTGAAATTTTATCAAAAGCATTAGACTTAAAAGCTACTGGAACAGAAGATTTTACAGATGTAAATGAAAATGACTGGTTCTATAATGCAGTGCTTGCTACTTCACCAGAATTATTTGACGGTATGGGTAATGGTAAATTTGAACCAAAAGCACAATTAACAAGAGAACAAGCTGCTAAAGTTATCGTTCAAGGTTATGAATTAACTGGTAAAGCAGACCTTAGCCAATTCTCAGATGCTTCTAAAGCTTCTAAATGGGCTGTATCTTACTTAGAAACAGCTGTTGAAAATGGTGTAATCAATGGTAAAGGATCATTATTAGCGCCACAAGATAAAATTAGCCGCGAAGAATTCGCTACTATGGTTAAACGTACAATTGATGCAGTTAAAGAAGTAACACCAGCAGTAGAATCAGTAAAAGGACTTAATGCAAAAGAATTTGAAGTGAAGTTCAACACAGCTGTTGATGCAAAAGATGCTGCTGTAACAGCGAAATATGCAATTGATGGTATAACGATTACGAACGCTAAAGTATCTGAAGATGGAATGACTGTTACTTTAACAACTGATAAAGAAATTAAATTAACAAATGGCAAAGTGACTGTAAACCCAATCAAAACAAAAGCAGATGCAAAAATTCTAACTGAAGAATTTAATAAATTAATCACATTTGCTGATACAACTCCTGTTAGCGTAAATTCTGTTGAAGCAAAAGGCACAACAGCTGTAATCACTTTCGATGAGCTTGTACAAAACGAAGGAACAGTAAGCTTAAACGGTACTGAACTTGCTAAAGATCGTTATACATTATCTGGAAAAACATTAACGATCAAAGGTTTAACTGCTGATCAAACTTATAAAGTAGACATCGTAGGGGCAACTGACTTCGCTAATAATATCGCAAATCCAATTGCAGTGAACTTCACGGTTCTAAAAGCAGACGTTGATAATTCTAAACCAACTGTTTCTACTGCAGTGAATGGAACAGAAATCACGTTTGATTTCTCAGAAGAATTAATGAAACAAAATCTTGATGCAGATGCTGGTGCTACTGCTGCCGAATATGCAAAAGTAACAGTCGGTTCTACTGTTTACTACTTAAAAGATGCTGATATGAAAGATACAGAGGATAAAACTGTATTTACTATTGATGCAAAAGCTGCATTAGGTACAGCTACATTCATTAATGCGGACGTGAAAGTCGAAGGACAAAAAGATTTAGCTGGTAATGCTGGAGATGCATTTGAATTCAAGGCTATTTTATCTAAAGATTTAACGCCTGCTACACTTGTATCTACTTCGACTAAAATGTTAGTAGCTGACGATGTTAATGCTACTACTGATGTAGATGCTCTATACCTTACTTTTAGCGAGCCAGTAAAAGTAGATGGTAAATTAACAGTTAAAACTCAAAATGGTATTGCTTACACTACTGGAAAAGAAACAGCTGTAAAAGCAGATGCTGGTTACGATGTAGATGGTAACGGTAAAATTGAGGGTGCCGAGAAAAACACTGTGAAAGTGAACATTGACTTAGATAGCAATTCAACATACACATTTGAATTATCTGCTAAAGCAGTTGCTGATTTAGCTGGCAACGTAACTGCAGATACAATCACATTCAATGTGACAACTGGCACGTATGAAGCTACACCTGAAACTACTACAGATTCATTAGTATTTGGGGCTACACCAGTTGTAGTAACAGATAACAATGTATTCACTGTTGAATATGCTGCTGATGTGACTGCAACAGCAACAAACGCTTCTAGCTACACACTTGGAGGAAAAGAGCTACCTGCTGGCACTCAACTTCAATTTGTTGATGGTACTAAAAAGGTACGCTTCACTTTACCAGAGGGTTCTATCACTGCAAATGGTAATTATGTACTTGAAGCTAAAAATGTAGTAGATACTAAAGGTAACACTCTTAAAAATGGCAAAGCGACAACTCTAGTTGCTCTTAAAGAAAATATTGTGCCTGTAGCTTCTAAAGTAACAGTAGTAGATAGCAAAACATTTACAGTTGACTTCACTGAAAGCATTGCTGATCAAGCTACACCAACAGGTTTAACAGTTAAAATTGCTGGCTCAACTGTAGAAATTGCTTCAGCTTCTGTAGCTAATGGTAAATTAACTGTAACAACTAAAGCTGACTACGCTTTAACTGATAGCATTGTAGTTGAATTTAAAGCTACAAACCTTGTTGATGCAAATAACAACAAAGTAAAAGACGGTTCAGTTTCAAAATAATTAAGCTGATCATGTAAGAAAGCCCTGTGGATTTCCGAGGGCACTGAAAAAGTCAATATCTTCTCATATTGCGAGGTATTCAGCGATTAAATCGTTGAATACCTCGCTTTTTTCATTTGGCACTGTAACTCTACTGTTGTTTTCCGAAGCATTCCGCTCGCTTTCCGCGGGCGAGCGCCGAGCCTCCTCCTACGCTTCTCTTCGTGCGGGGTCTCGTCTGTCTCGCTTTCCCGCAGGAGTCGAGCGATACTTCTCCAAACAACGCAATGTATCACACTATTATTTTAGTCACGCTTTCTTTTATAATAAAAGAATTAATGTGCAGGTGGTGCCCCCGATGATATCAAATCAAGAAACCCTTAATTTAAGTCCATATATGGCGATCTACGATATTGTTGTGCCAAAAGATAATATACTTCGCCAAATCAATGAACTTGTTGATTTTTCATTCATTTTAGAAGAGTTAAAACCAAAATATTGTTTAGACAATGGACGTAATGCCATTCCTCCAATTCGTATGTTTAAGTACTTATTATTAAAAGCGATTTACGATGTATCAGACGTCGACCTTGTAGAGCGTTCAAAGTTCGATATGTCATTCAAATATTTCTTGGATATGGCGCCAGAAGATCCAGTCATTGATTCAAGTTTGCTTACAAAATTTCGTCGGCTTCGTCTTCAAGACGTAAGCTTATTAGACATGCTCATTGGGAAAACAGTTGAGATCGCATTGGAGAAAAATATCATCAACCGTCAAACGATTATTGTGGATGCCACACATACAAAAGCACGTTACAACCAAAAAACGCCTAAAGAATTTTTACAAGAGAAATCAAAAAACGCTCGAAAAGCTGTCTACAAAATTGACGAATCAATGAAAGAGAAATTCCCCGCAAAGACCACTTCTAACGAAGTAAAGGATGAATTAACTTACTGTAAGGCAGTTATTTCAGTCATTGAAAAGGAACCACAAATTGCACAAATGCCATCTGTCAAAGAAAAGCTGAATATTTTAAAAGAAGTCGCAGAAGATTTCCAAGAACATCTAAATTACTCTTCTGATACGGATGCGCGAAAAGGGCATAAGACATCGGAATCTTCTTTCTTCGGGTATAAGACACATATCGCGTTGAGTGATGAACGTATTATTACAGCGGCTGTCATTACAACAGGTGAAAAAAGCGATGGAAAATATCTTCAAGAGTTTATTGAAAAAAGCACACAAGCAGGTATGAAAATTAATAAAGTTATTGGAGACGCAGCTTACTCCGAAAAGGCAAATATCGAATATACAAAAGAAGAGAAAATCGCGCTCGTTGCAAAGCTGAATCCTATTCTTACACAAGGACCACGAAAAGAAGAAGACAAGTTTGAGTTTAATAAAGAAGCTGGAATGTTTGTAAGGCCGGTCATCTCGCGACAAGAAAAGCCCGTACGGGTAAAAAAGGAACGAGTAAGAGTCAAAGTCAGACATATTATTTTAACGTTGAAAGATGCAGAGTATATCTAATGAGAGAGGGCTGTTATAAAGAAGGCGCAAAAAGTAAAACATATTCTGTCACAATTAAGTCGGATACACATGTCGAACAAGAGGCATTTCAAAATACGGAAGCATTTAAGCAATTAGCCGTAAATCGCTACAAAATAGAAGCGAAGAATAGTGAATTAAAAAACGGACACGGGTACGATAAAGCATCGACTGCGGGTCTATTTGGCATGGAAATTCAAGGTGCTACAACGATATTCGCTGTCAATTTGAAACGGATATTAAAGCTACTAAACGAAAATGAATAAGGAATAGAGACAGAAATAAGGCACTTCCTGTTCAAAATTGAACAAAAAGTGTCTTATTTTCAACTGAAAAAGGTTCGCTTGTATGAAGACGAAAGTTTTTCAGTGCCCTAGGATTTCCACAGGGCTTTTTTGTTAGTCCACATAGTTTCTACTATTATAATAGGCAACATTATTTATAAGGAAACTCTTTCGGAATCGGTCCGAATGCAATCCAATGATATTTAATATATTTTCCCACCAGAAATACTACAATCCATGTAGCAAATAGAGCAACTATAAAGCCTCCCACACTCCAAACATGAAATAAGAGACTATTGCCACTTACAGGTATTTGACGATAAAGTAAGAGGAAAAAAGGATGTAATAAATAAATGCCAAATGATAGTGTCCCAAGGTTAATAAGGGCATTTACAAAGGTTTTATTCCCTCTTTCATAAATCCAGAAGGAAAGTTGTAACACTACAATACAGGCCGATAAAGATTGGAGCTGAAAAACTAGTTCAAATACGATACTGTTGGCTAAATAGGTTTGGGATGAGTAAACAAAATAATATAGATAAATATTATAAATAGTAGAAAATAACCAAATAGCCCAAATGAAATATATAGAAACAGGGAAGTTTTCTTTTGTTAGCTGGAACCATCGTTTATACTTTTCAAAATAAATTCCTAAAAATGCACCAGCCAGGAAATAAAGTATATAAGAGAATGAAATACTCCCTCTGAATGGATACTGCCAAAACTCAGCATTAAATTGGATAAAAATCCATTGAAGAGCTAGTCCTATCCATATCAGGTGAGGGGATAGGGCGGGTTTTTTCTTTAAAATATATAAGAATAATGGGAACAATAGATAGAACTGCACCATAATAAATATATAGTATAAATGAGTATATGTTTTTCCAATTAGTAGTTTCTCAAGAAATTCAACACTAAAAAGGGCGTGCCATGTTAATGAAAAATCATGTGTCACATAAAATTGCATGGCCGCATAATAAAAGACGGAAAAAAAGAGATAGGGAATAAGTATTTGGGTAACTCTTTTTTTATAAAAACGAACAATCAGTGTTTTTGTGAAATCCTTTTGTATATAGTTGTAAAATAAAACAAACCCACTTAAAAAAATAAAAACAGGGACAGCGAATTTGGGAAAAATATTCAAAAATACGTAAATGGAGTAGAGTCTTGATTCGCTGGATAAAGCTGTAACAGGTGTACTAGTAGAATGGATAAGAAGTACAGCTAGTATAGCTAAGGCTCTAGTAATATTTAATTCATCAATATGTGCTCGTTTCATATGATCATCTCCAAAAATAGTTGATAGTTTTTGAGTTCCCTGAATTTAATGCTCATATACATTAATGGTATGTTTGAGAACATGAATTTAGACAATTTTTTATAACGCTTGACTAGAAGCAACTAGTGATACGTTCATGGCTTACTATAAAGAGCTTTTATGTCAGGTAGATGTCAAACAAAAAAAGCTACCATGCTGAGGCATAGTAGCTTGTAGGAATGAAAGTAGCATGATAAAAGCCTTCCTACATTCATTTGTAAGAAGGCTTCGTTTAATTTATTTATAATTTCACAAGGAATCTACCTCTTGCTTGACCTTTCAGTAACATAGGTAAAACATCTGGAAGTTGCTGCAATGTTACCTCTTGATGAATGAAGCTTTCAAGGTTTGTCGGTTTAAAATCTGTCGCTAAACGATTCCATATTTTCAATCGTACATCCATTGGACAATAAACAGAATCAATTCCAAGTAAATTCACGCCTCTTAAAATGAAGGGGAAGACACTTGTAGGAAGGTTTGTTCCTGCTGTTAACCCACTGCTAGCAACTGCACCTCCATACTGAATTTGGCTCAATAAAGAGGCAAGTGGCTCTCCTCCAACAGAATCGACAGCTGCAGCCCATTTTTGTTTGCCTAACGCTCTAATTTTCCCATCAAATACGTCTCCACGATCTACAATTGAAGTGGCTCCAAGGTTATTCAAGTATTCATGTTCTGAATCTTTTCCTGTACTTGCTTCTACTTGATAACCTAGTGTTGAAAGAATCGAGACAGCAAAACTGCCTACACCCCCAGTTGCACCCGTAACAAGGACTTTTCCTTTCTCAGGATTAATGCCATTTTCTTCGAGTCTTTGAATAGACAAAGCAGCTGTAAATCCGGCTGTTCCTATAATCATCGCCTCTTTGAGAGATAGACCGCTTGGGAGTGGAACAATCCATTTAGAAGGAATACGAGCGTACTCACTAAATCCTCCAAAGTGGGCTACGCCAATTTCATAGCTTGTTGCAATTACCTCGTCACCTTCATGGAAACGGGGATCTTCAGAGGATACAACAATCCCAGCTAAATCAATACCGGGTACGAAAGGATAGGAAGTAACGATTTTACCGTCTGGTATAGTTGCTAAACTGTCTTTATAATTAATGCCAGAGTAGCTTACTTTAATTAATACTTCACCATTTGGTAGATCATTTACAGTAAGATTATTAACTTTCACCGAAAAATTCTCATCTTGATTGACTACCAACGCTTTAAAGTTTTCTAATGTCATCCTAAACATCCTCCTACAATATAATTCCATTAAACAGTATCAAAATTATTCTGACCGGTCAATATAAAATTGGAAATGGCACTCTGTTCATGTATAATGACTTGTATCAAGTCATTGGAGGCTTTTATGAAAAAGAAAGAGGAAGAACGAAAGAAACAAATAATGAAAGCAGCCTTTGAGGCTGTTTCAAATTTAGGCTATGATAATGTTACATTACAAGATATTGCCGATCATGCAGATGTTTCGAAAGGTGTCGTTCACTATTACTTTACGAGCAAGCAAAACATATTATTAGAATTACTGGAATCCACAACAAACAAAATCTATAGTTTTGAAATAAAAGAAATTGCCAAATACGAGAAGGCAATAGAAAAACTTCATGCCTATATAAATGCTGTTTTTGTATCCCCTCAGGACAATAAAAAATTTTACAGAGTGTATTTAGATTTTTTAGCCCAAGCGAATGGAAATGAAGCCTATAAAAAAATAAACTTAAAATTTTATGAGAATTGTTGGGGAATTGGACAAGAAATTATTGAGTTAGGACAGCATGAAGGTGTGTTTTGTGAAGATATGGATTCCTTAGCAAGTGCAAAAATGGTAAGGGCGATGATTGATGGTTCTTTGATACAATGGTTAACCGATGATTTAGAAGAACAACATCAATATTATAAAGAAACGTGTTTGAATAGTATTTTAAAATTATTAAAAACTTAGCAGTTTTAAGGCCCTACTAGCTACGTCGTAGGGCTTTTTTTCTGTCCAAATAATTGACTAAAGCTATTTTAAATAAAATTTTTAGTAGAAAAAAAGAGTGCCTAACATAAACAAAATAGGATGTATTTTCAATATTATGACATTAAATAGTGTTGAAACCTTAAATTACCTTGAAAATTTTCAAAAAAAACTATAAAAAAAGAATAGTTTCACTGTTCTATTTTTGAAATTTCTGACAATAAATGATGTAAAATTGTAAAATATTGTTTGTGTATTCATTACTTTGCTGTTTATGCATTCATTTATGCATGATGAAATCTATGTTTTTAATAATCCAAACTGTATAAAAATTAAAAATAATGTCGAGTTGAGTCAATTTTTCATTTTCTTTATACTGTGAAAGTAATTATTGGAGAGGAGAAAATTATTATGCGCAAAGAAGTGACAATTATTGGGGTGCCAATGGATTTGGGTCAAACGAGAAGAGGAGTCGACATGGGGCCGAGTGCCATTCGATATGCTGGTCTAACAGATCGACTTGAGGGTCTTGGATATTCCATTCAGGACGAAGGGGATCTGACTATCGAACTCGTTCATAAAGATGTAGAAATAGAGGCAACAACTAACTTAAAAAATTTAAAAACTGTAGCTGATGCTAATGACAAGCTTGGTCAAAAAGTAGATCAAGTTATTTCCTCAAAACGCTTTCCTTTAGTTTTAGGTGGAGATCATAGTATTGCCATTGGTACATTAGCAGGTGTTTCCAAACATTATGAGAATCTAGGCGTTATTTGGTATGATGCCCATGGTGATTTAAATACAGGTGAAACATCACCTTCAGGTAATATTCATGGAATGTCTTTGGCAGTAAGCTTAGGACTTGGTCATCCGGCACTTACGAATATTGGTGGCTATGCGCCAAAAGTGAAGCCTGAAAATGTTGTTATTATTGGGGCACGTGATTTAGATCCAGGTGAGAAACAACTAATTAAGGAAATTGGCATTAAGGTGTATACGATGCATGAAATCGATCGTTTGGGCATGACGACAGTAATGTCCGAAACGATTGAATATTTAAAGGAACGCACTGACGGTGTCCATTTATCTTTAGATTTAGATGGCCTTGATCCTAATGATGCTCCAGGTGTAGGAACTCCAGTGGCAGGTGGTATTAGCTACCGAGAAAGTCATCTTGCTATGGAAATGCTATCAGAAGCAAATATTATTACTTCTGCAGAGTTTGTAGAGACAAACCCAGTTTTAGATCAATATAATAAAACAGCTATCGCTGCCGTAGCTTTAATCAGCTCACTCTTTGGCGATACATTACTTTAAGCAAACGATTGGGAAGATGAATGAGCCTATAAGGAAGAACTTTTTTAATAAAATTAGGTCGGCACAACCGAATATTAGAAAATTGCTCTCCCTCATTATAGTTTACAATAGAACGAATTAATGCTCTAGACTAAACGGGAACTTTTATTTGTCAGAAAATTGACTGTTCACAAAATAGATTAAATTTTATAAATCAAATCTATTGATATTTCTACTAGTTATCTTTTTGTACTTACAAAAGTAAGTGCTTACAAGGTAATAGCATAAGGGGTTTTTTTATGGCATCAGAACAATATGAATTAAAAAGAAGTATGAAAGCTAGACACTTGTTTATGATCTCACTTGGGGGTTGTATAGGAACGGGGTTTTTCCTTGGATCAGGCTTTACCATTAATCAAGCCGGACCAACTGGCGCCATTCTTTCTTATTTAGTAGGCGGATTAGTGATGTATCTAACGATGCTTTGTTTAGGTGAATTATCAGTGGCTATGCCAGTATCTGGTTCATTTCAAACATACACGACGAAATTTATAGGTCCTGCTACTGGTTTTGCTGTTGGCTGGCTTTATTGGCTAGGTTGGGCAGTAACGGTTGCCCTTGAATTTTTAGGCGCTGGACAACTTATGCAAAGATGGTTTCCTGAATCACCAGTATGGATGTGGTGTTTAATATTCGGGGCACTGCTCTTTTTGTTAAATGGTTTATCAGCAAAGGCATTTGGTGAAGCAGAGTTTGTCTTTTCTAGCATTAAAATTTTGGCCATCATTATGTTCCTAGGAGTTGGGGGAGCAGCTATGTTTGGCTTGATCGATATGAAGGATGGAACGGAGGCCCCATTCCTTACTCATTTTTATGAGGGTGGACTATTTCCAAATGGTGTAACAGCATTGCTTATAACGATGATCACTGTGAATTTTTCATTCCAAGGAACAGAGTTAATTGGTATTGCTGCAGGGGAAAGTGAAAATCCGGAAAAAACGATTCCTAAATCTATTAAACAAACCGTATGGCGTACACTTTTCTTCTTTGTTCTATCCGTGGTTGTGCTTGCAGGTATGATTCCTATGGATAAAGCGGGAGTTGTTGAAAGCCCATTTGTAGTTGTATTGGATAGTATAGGTATACCTTATGCGGCTGACATCATGAACTTCGTTATTTTAACAGCGTTATTATCGGTTGCTAACTCTGGTCTATATGCAGCAACACGTATGTTATTCTCTCTTTCCGTTGAAAAAATGGCTAGCCCACTTTTAGGGAAGGTTAATAAGAGAGGGATTCCTATGAACGCATTATTAATAACACTTGCTGTAGCCGGATTATCACTTCTGTCTAGTGTTTTCGCTGCAAAAACAGTTTTTGTTTGGCTTTTATCGCTAGCAGGTTTAGGCGCTCAAATAGGCTGGATTGCAATTACAGCATCACAAATCGCCTTTAGACGATCTTATGTGCGACAAGGGGGAAAAGTGGAGGATTTAAAATTCAAAGCTCCACTTTATCCAATCATTCCAATTATCGGTTTAGTCGCAAACTGTATTGTTATGGCTAGCTTGGCATTTGATCCATCGCAACGATTAGCACTTTATTGTGGTGGAGCATTCTTTATCGGCTGTTACATCGTTTATTACTTAAAAGTGAAGAAGACTAAGGCGATAAAAATAAGCCAACAAGAAGTACAGTTAAAATTAGATCAAAAAATGTATCTTTAAGTATGGGGAGTAGCTGCTAAGACGGCTACTCTTTTCTATTTTTCCTCCTCAATCCCACAAATTTAGAAAAATGAAGGACGTATCTCATAAAAAATTGTTCCAATAAAAAGTGAAATATTTTATCGTTATTCGATAAAAAAATATTGAAATTAGATAATTTATCGTATATTCTTCATACAAGAAGAATTTAGTTTTGCACGCTAAGTTCCTCATACTTTGTATCATTACTGAGGTGAATGTATGATGAAGAATTTTTTGAAAGACTTAGGCTACTTTACGTACCATCAATCATTATCTTGTATTTTTCCTGTCGTAATATTTATTACTCTCGCGCTCTCAAAAGTAATTCATATACCAGGCGTTGCAAGATACGATTTCATTTTAATAATCTGTCTTGTGACACAATACTTGATGTATAAATTTGGTCTAGAAACGAAAGATGAAATAAAAGTGATTTGTCTGTTTCATATTATTGGGCTTGTTCTTGAACTATATAAAGTGAATGTTAATTCTTGGTCTTATCCAGAAGAGGCTTGGTCAAAAATTGGAGGTGTGCCATTATATAGTGGCTTTATGTATGCAAGTGTAGCCAGCTATATTTGCCAGGCGTGGCGCAGGTTTGATTTAAAGATTGTCAATTGGCCAAAGAGTTATATTGCTATTCCACTAGGTGCCATGATTTACTTGAATTTTTTCACACACCATTTTATTTACGATTTAAGATGGCTGTTAATGGTGTTACTTTTCATTGTGTTTTACCGTACAGTTGTCAAATTTACCGTACGCAAAAACATCTATCAAATGCCGATTGTCGTATCTTTCTTTTTAATAGGGTTTTTCATTTGGATTGCTGAAAATATTGCTACATTTTTTGGTGCATGGTCATACCCTAATCAAGAAGTAGCCTGGACGATTGTTCATTTTGGGAAAATCAGTTCTTGGTTTTTACTTGTCGTTATTAGCATTATGATTGTGGCACAGCTAAAGTTATTTTATCGAGATTCGGGTGAGTGAATGAGGAATTAGAGTCTCTTTACATTAAATAGTTTGAAGTTGTACCCACAGGTTTTCATCAAACTGTCCCTTTCGTAGGCGCCCTTCCTGCTGTAGACTCCTCTGTAGAAGAGAAATAGGGGGTTAAAAAATGAAAACGGACATTCGAGTGCATCTAAGAGCCTGTACAGATGACAACCAAATAAAACAATTTTTAGAGGTCGCACAAACTGCTTTTCTTGGTTTAGTGGATGAACAAATGCCATATGTTATTCCATTTAATTATGTCTTTAAAGATGAATATTTTTATTTTCATGGAGCGAATGAGGGGAGAAAAATAAATATTATCGAGACCAATCCACATGCATGTATCACAGTATGCGAAACTTTTGGAACAATGGTAGACCCCATTCCTGCTGAAACGGATACAGCATATATGAGTGTGGTTGCGCATGGTCAAGTGGAAATAGTAACAGATTTAAATGAAGCAACTGCTGCGATGCAGGCAATGCTTGATAAATATGTACCAAACTATTACCATAATCAATTATCGAAAAAACATATCGAAAAGTATCAATCTTCTTTAGGGAGTAAAACACTTGTCTTGAAAGTGAAACCTATTACGATAACAGCAAAAGAAAATAAATTAAATGAACAAATGAAATTTTATCCAGGGAGAATAGTAAAACAAGATATGTCCCAAAAATCTGCTCCTACTGCCATCCATTCTTCAAATTAATGCGCTATAAAACAATTAGCTTTACAGAATGGCTTTCCTTTATTTGGTTATAAAGATTTGGAAATATGTTATTTCCGAATCTTTTTTTAGTTGGTTTCGAAAATAAACTATTCTTATTTATAGATATAGCAATAAGGAAGTGCTATAATGCGTGTGAAAAAACGTGGGAAATTCGAGGATAGAAGGAGGAGCAGTTTGTTTGAATATTTTAGTAGTTGACGATGAAAAAGAAATTGCAGATTTAATAGAGCTTTATTTAAAAAATGAAAATTATAATGTATTTAAATATTATACAGCTCAGGAAGCATTGGCTTGTATGGAGCGTGAAGGTTTAGATTTAGCTATTTTAGATATTATGATGCCACATATTGATGGCTTTACCGTTTTACAAAAAATACGTGAAACCTATAATTTCCCTGTCATAATGCTGACCGCTAAGGAAGAGGAAATTGATAAAATAAATGGCTTTTCTTTAGGAGCAGATGATTATATTACAAAGCCTTTTCGACCATTAGAGTTGGTCGCTCGCGTTAAGGCACAGTTACGAAGATTTACGTTATACAACCAAAGCTCGAAGCCACATGAGGATACGATTGATTTTGCAGGTTTAATGATGAACAAGAATACGAGACAAGTCTTGTTAAATGAAAGACAATTATCCCTTACACCTACAGAGTTTTCTATATTATGGTATTTAAGCTCGAATAGAGGAAAGGTTATTAGCTCAGAAGAGTTGTTTCAGGAAATATGGGGAGAAAAATATTTCAATAGCAATAATACAGTTATGGTTCATATTCGGCATTTGCGCGAGAAAATGAAAGATTCTGTAGAGAACCCTAAATTTATTAAAACGGTTTGGGGAGTGGGGTATACAATTGAAAAATGAGTTTGGAAGACTGAAGAGGAAAATGGTTTTACAAATTATTTTTATTCTTGCTGTGGCCATTATATTCGGTTTGATTATCAACTTCGCCCTCATCGATGGTGTTTTGCAAGCGCCTTTCGCTAATGCTTTTATGTCCTTCTGTGAAAATATTTTACAATTAGATTATTATGCAGCCCGACAAGCTTATTTTGTATTATTCCAACAAAATAAACCCCTTTTGCTAACGATAGGATTTATTTTATTACTGCTCGTTATTTTTTATATGGCCTTATCTCGTTTTACTCGTTATTTTCATCAAATTAGTTCAAGTATCTCCATGCTTTCTGACGAGTCAGAACAGGAAATCCACCTACCTCCTGAGCTAGATTTTTTGGAGAAAAAATTAAATGATGTAAAAAATAAATTAGAAAAACGGGCAAGAGATGCGCAAGAAGCAGAGCAACGGAAGAATGACCTTGTTGTTTATTTGGCACATGATATTAAAACCCCTTTGACTTCGATTATTGGCTACTTAAGCCTTTTAGACGAGGCTAAGGACATGCCTGTGGAGCAAAAAGAAAAATATGTAACGATTACGCTAGAAAAATCTTATAGGCTTGAGCACTTAATCAATGAGTTTTTTGAAATCACTCGATTTAATTTACAATCCATTATTTTAGAAAAAGATTCAATTCCTCTAAACTATATGTTGATGCAAGTCGCCGATGAATTTTACCCATTGTTAACACCTAGAGGTCAAAAGGCAATCGTCCATATCGATGGAGATATTACTATTTATGCAGATGGCAATAAATTAGCAAGAGTATTTAATAATATTTTAAAAAATGCCATGGCCTATAGTGATCCTAATAGTACAATTGAAATTACTGCTAAAAAAGAAAATAATGAGACATTTATTTCGTTTTCAAATACAGGAAAGACGATCCCTCCTGAAAAACTAAAGATGATATTTGAAAAGTTCTATCGTTTAGATAATGCAAGGTCCACACAAACTGGTGGTGCTGGACTAGGTTTAGCTATTTCAAATGAAATTGTACAAGCCCATGGCGGAACAATTACAGCTACTTCTAGTAACGAAAAAACGATCTTTACTGTCATGATTCCGGGTAATTCTTAAGAAACCTTAAGAATTCACTAATAGTTAATTAAAATAAAGCTCCTCTTTTTATGTTTGAATAAAGACATAATGAGAAGGAGTTGTTTTTTATATGTTCAAGAGAAAAGGTATTTTAACTATACTATTCATTTTCGTCATGATGTTTGTTTATTTTATATGGGCTAAAGAAACGCCTGTATCCTTACAAGTCAACACGCAATCGTTTGACATTCCAACAAAGAGTGGCGATATGATGAATGTTAATTTATATAGCCCGAATGCTATTTTGGTGAATTTGGATGAAAATAAAGTTCTGATAGATAAAAATAGCGAGGAAGTTATTTACCCTGCGTCATTAACAAAAATGATGACGGTTTTAGTGGCTATCGAGCAGATTCCTAATTTACAGGAAGAAATTGTTTTAGGGAATAATATATTTAATCATTTATACGAAGCGAACGCATCACTTGCTGGCTTTCTCCCAAATGAAAAGCTTACGCTAGAGGATTTATTATATGGTTCTATGCTGCCATCAGGCGCTGAGGCTTCCATCGGTTTAGCTGAATATATTGCTGGCTCGGAAAGAAAATTTGTAAATTTGATGAATGAAAAGGCCCAACAGTTAGGCATGGAAAATACTCATTTTATGAATACTACTGGATTGCATCATACAGAGCATTATACGACTGTCAAAGATATGTCTTTACTTTTGCAATATGCATTAACAAATGATGAATTTCGTCAAGTGTATACAGCGGAAAGATATTCTATCAAACCTACAAATCGTCATCCAGAGGGGATAACCTTTACAAATAAAATGTTTCAAAATATGACAACAAGAGCATTACCAGGCGGAGAAATTTTAGGTGGGAAAACAGGCTATACAGACGATGCGGGTTTATGTTTAGCAAGTTTAGCTACAATAAATGGACAAGAATACATCTTAGTAACAGTAGGGGCTGAAGGGAATTCTCGAACAGAACAATATAATATAACAGATGCATTTTCTGTGTATAGTCAATTATAAATTAGTTTCATGTAGCTTTAGAGATTCATCTGAAATCATGTAATATTGAATTGATAGAAAATTAATAATTATTTTATTTTTCATCTTATAAAAAATGCTTTATAGTAAATGTATTCAAACATATTTGCATCGAAGGAGGATACAATGGGGAGATTAGTTCATTTTGAAATTCATGTAAGTGACATGGAGAGGGCAAAGAATTTCTATGGGAACGTATTTGGTTGGTCATTTCAAGATTGGAGTGACTACGCAGGAATGCCGTATTTTGGAGCGGTAACAGGTGTTGAGGATGAGCATGGCATTGATGGTGCTTTAATGCAACGTCAAGGTCCGCCTCCAGAGCCTAACCAAGCTATGAATGGATTCGCTTGTACGATGGGCGTAGAAAGTTATGATATAACGGAAGCAAAAATTCTAGAAAACGGTGGCCAAGTAGCTATGCCAAAGTATGCATTACCAGGTATGGCATGGCAAGGATACTATAAGGATACGGAAGGCAATATATTTGGTATTCATCAGCCAGATAAAAATGCAAAGTAAGAATGAATAATGTAGCATTTGAAACCCACAATTAATCAAAATTAACCATCTAAAATAACCTGGTAAGACTTATGTTCCTTTACGGACATAAGTCTTTTTTTTGATGGGTGACATCGCAACAACAAAAGGGGCAAAAATGGTGAAAATTTCAAGTTAATGATGTTTTATTTTGGTAAATTTGTTATGGTAAATAAAGGTATTTAAAATGTATCATAATGATCGAGGAGTAATCGTGATGAAAAGAAGAAAACGAATGTTATTTTTGGTGGCGCCCCTATTACTTTTAAGTGCTTGTAATAGTGAGATGGAGGGGGACACGAACAATGAGAAAAAGTATATATCGTCTATTCAAAAAAAGGAAACTTATGAAATTCAACATCCTGCTAAATTTAATATTGCTAGAGGCTCCATAATCAAGAATATGAATAATGCATTAAATATGAATGAAATAGAAAGAGGTTTAATGGATTTATCCATCCATCAATTTTCGACTGATAAGTTTTATTTGCAGGAAGGTCAATATTTAAGTGATGAAACGATTAGTCAATGGCTAAGTAGAAAAACAAATGATGATGTGGGTTTAAACCCTACTATCGAAAATAAAACCGATAATGTTTTAGAGGATGAAAAAAGGTATCCCTTAATCCTTTCCCATGTATTGGAACAAAATTTTATTAATAAAGAAACTAGTAAAATGGAAGGCATGTCGATCGCCATATCGTTAAATGAATATTATGACATACGAGTAACTGATGATGAAGGTTTAATTTACACTGGGCAAGTGAAAGTAGACCAAAACGATGATGGTGTCGATGATGTCAAAAACTTTGGTAAAAAAGTAGCTGAAAAAATAGTTAAAGATATTAGGGGAAATGTAAAAATACCGAATGTTCCTATTTACCTTACGTTATTTCAAGAATCGAATATAAATGATATTATTCCAGGGGTATTTTTAGCGGAAACGTTTATTGCTCAGGGGGAAGCTACCATTATAAAATGGGCTGAAATAGATAAGAAATTTTATATATTCCCCTCGGAAGCGTTATATAGTTTAGATCAAAATATGTATACTAAATTATTACTTTTCAAAGAGGACATTCAGGAAGGATTTAAACATTTAAACCCAAAAATATTTGGCAAGCTACGATATGAAGAAGGTAAATTAACAGATATTCAAATAGAGGTGAACGCTCCACTTATAAATGAACCAGAGTTGATTGGTCTATTACAGCTCATAAGTACCAATTTAAATAGGATATTAATCGATTATATTCCCATTACAGTTCGGATCATTGATCAGCAACAAGATGTAGGAATTGTCCTTTGGGACCCTATTGAAAAACAAGTTTTTGCAAAGCCTATTTAACTTCTCGACAACGTAAATGTTTATTTATAACTAGTATTTGCATGAATTGAAATTAGGGGAACTATTCACATTATTAAAGCTTATGACCCATAGGCTAGCTGTTAATAAAGAGGTCAAACTTTTCATGGATACCACTGCCTTTGGTGATATCTTTTATTATGATAATAGCTATATTTCTCTTTAAAGTAAGTGTTTAAAATAATAACGTCTAGGTGCTCATTCAACTGAGGCACCTCTTTTTTATGGCAAATATGCATTGCAATCTTATACATGAATGAGTATGATGAAAATGATAATCATTTTCATTTAAGGGGAGTGGAGAATTCATGAAAAGACATCTCATTATTGGTATGCATTTAGCTGTGCAAAATAAACATGGTGAGAAAGATGTGTTGATTGATGAGCATATTGCATTCGCGAAGCGTGCGGAGGCGGCTAAATTAGATTTTTTATTTAAAGCAGATTACTTAATGGCTCATCCAGAATTAATGGCTAAAACAAAAGGTACAGTTGGGTTAGACCCTAGCTTTTTATTGACAGCAGTGGCAAGAGAAACGAAGCAAATAGGTTTAGTAACTACCATTTCTACATCCTTTATACCACCCTATTTAATTGCCCGACAATTACAATCCTTGAATTGGATTAGTGGGGGACGTGTAGGATGGAATATCGTGACCTCCATTGATGGTGCCTATAATTTTAGTAACGAGGCTATGCCTTCCTCAGAGGAGCGTTATGCTAAAGCGGCTGAATGTACTAAGGTTGTGAAGCAGCTATGGCATAGTAATCCTTATGAAATGTTAGAAACAGATGGCAATATAGAGAAAATAAAAGAACTTATGAAGCCAATCAATCATGAGGGAGAGTTTTTCCATATAAAGGGACCGTTAAATATACCGATGCATCCGGCGGGAGAAATTCCATTATTTCAAGCAGGAGCATCGGACGTGGGGCGACAATTTGCAGCAACCGTATCCAATGCCATTTTTGCGGCGACACCAGCTATGGAAGTTGGTATTGAAATGCGCAATGATTTACGGAAACGAGCTGTTAACGTGGGACGTACAGCAGATGATATACGTTTATTACCAGGACTCTATTTCTTTATTGGAGATACATATGAAGAAGCATTAGACATGTACCATCATGCACACGCACATTTAACCCTGGAGCGTCGTTACGATGCTTTAGAGTCAGTCATTGGTTTGTATATTCGACATATGGCACTACATGATCCTGTAACAGTGGATATGTTACCACCCGAGAATCAAAAAGTACGCAGTCGAACACATGCTGATCTTGTTCGTCGTTACATCATGGAAAATGAACCATCAGTTGAAGTACTGCTTGCTCGTCCAGAAGTAATTGGTTCAGCACATCTTGTAGCAATCGGCACACCACAGCATATTGTCGATCAAATCGTTACTTTTTATGAGGAGGGGGCATTGGATGGCTTTATTGCTGTTCCAGGTGGTCCTGCGAAATCTTTGGATTTATTCTTTAGCAAAGTTATCCCTCTGTTAATAGAGCGTGGGTTATTTCGAGCTGAATATGAAGGTAGTACATTAAGTTCCCATTTAGGCTTAAACGCGCAATTATCTAATAAATAAACAAAAAAGGGCAAACAAATAGTTTTGCCCTTTTTTTGCTAGAAGCTCATCCGAACATTAATAGGATAAAGATAGGGTGATTCGGGTAGTTCAATTGTTACCCAATTATCAATATGGATGACAGGTAAGCTTGCCCCCCCATATGTTGTTTGACCAATGGTACCGACTACTTCAAGCCATGTATCTTCTGTGAGCGTAGGTGCCTCAGGAAATTCTGTTAGAAAGCCTACGATACTTGCATCAGCGACACAATGGGTAATAAGAAATCTTGAAATAACTAGTTGCTGCTCTGTAAAGCTTTCCTCTTTTAAAACAAAGCCCTTTATTTGAATTTTCTTCCCTAAATAATTAGACAAATTTTGATTGATTTCTTCATAGTAAATGGTATAGTCCTCATCGGTCATTTTCAGCATAGGCTGTTGTGAGAGCCGTTGCTTTAATTGTTCATATTGTTTTTTCGTCATCTCCTGTTTTTCTTCCAGAAGTCGGGGGTCAGCATCATGCTCATCATAAATATTTTCATCGATCATTTCATTTGAAGTCAGGTAATCCTCTATTTTAGATGATTGATTTTGCTGAGTGATCATAAAAGCACCACCCTTTTTATCAGCGATGGCAGCATCCAAAATTTTAGCTGGCACGAAGAAGCCTGTCATGATGGGGGTTATGATAATAAGGTAGGCTAGCCATTTTTTTCGTGTAGAAGGAGCGTGAACATGGTCGTGATTAGAGCAGCAAGCTTGTCCGATTGGATGATATGGATGGGAAGTCTTTGAGAAAGATATAACTGTTGTTGATTGCACAAGAAAAAGTATAAAAAATAAAGCGGCAGCTGTTTGACTAAGGCCTTCATATTTAGGGTTGATGAATTTTGTTAGTTCTCCGGTCCAATGCAGATTGGCTATCATAGCCGAAAAAGCGAGGAGCATTAAGGCTCTTAGTGCTTGTTGCACGTGAAATTTCATAGTTTACCCCCTTAGAGATACGCTGAAAGAATCCATATACTAATGTAGACAACTGTAGCCACTAAGGCGATTAACGAGAAGACAAATTTTAAGCGAAATACGCTCATCAACATGATAGTATTTTTCAAGTCAATCATCGGTCCGAAAATAAGAAATGCAAGAATGGATGGTGTGGAGAAAACTGCGCTAAAGGATGCGCCAATAAAGGCATCGGCCTCCGAACAAAGGGATAAAATGAAGGCTAAACCCATCATGACCAAAATTGAGGAGGATACACCATCTCCAATTTCGACGAGTGCCTTGGTAGATACATAGGTTTGCACAAAGGCAGCTAAAAACGCCCCAATAATGAAGTATTTGCCCACATCAAAAAATTCATCAATGGCATGTTTAAACATATTCATTAGTTTTGTGACGAAGGATGTTTGTTGATTAGTAGTTGTCAATGAATAGGGCTGTAAGGAACGTTTAAATTGTGAGCCTTTAAAAAACAAGCTGATGAGTAATGCGACTACAATGGCAATGACAAAGCCAATTAGCATCCGAAGGCTAGCTATTCTTAAATCATTGCCAAATGCCATATAGGTAGAAAGAATAACGACTGGATTAATGAGCGGGCCAGTTAACATAAATCCCATAGCTGCATGTATAGGTACCCCTTTGGCAATCAATCTTTTAACAATCGGAACAATTCCACATTCACAGGCTGGAAATAAGGCTCCTATAAGACAGCTCATAACAACGGCCAACAGAGGGTTTCGAGGGATCCACCTTTGGATATGTTCCTCTGTAATAAAAATTTGAATAAAGCCAGCAATGAGTATCCCAATTAAGACAAATGGTAATGCCTCAATTAAAATACTTAAAAAAATGGTGTTCAAACTGAGTAAAGAGGAGCTTAGATTGTTCAGTGCAGAGATGTTGAACAAGATTAGCGATAGAATGCTAATAAATAGAATGAAGAGGAACCAAAAATTCAATCCATATTTAGAGTAAGCAAGATGTACCACAAATACCCCACCTTTAAAGTGTAATGATTACGTTTTAATACAAGGTATGTGATAAAAGTTTCTGTTAGTACTTTCAAAAAGAAAGAGAAAATAAAAGCTAGTTCCCACCAACTTATTATTTTCTCTCCTTTAATGATGATTATATTTAGTTCTATATTGCTTAGGGGTGATACCCGTAAATTTCTTGAAAACTTTAATAAAATAGCTTTGGTCAGTGAAATTAAGTAAAGAGCCGATATCTAAGATTGGATAGTTTGTAAATGTTAAGAGCTTCTTCGCCTCATCAATCCTTTGCTGCTGAATATATTCAGTAAAGGAAATCCCTACTTCCTTTTTAAATAGGGAGGAAAGATAATTAGGGCTTAAATGGCAAATAGCTGAAAGTTGATCGAGTGTTATATCTCCGTATAATTGATTTTCAATATAATGAATACAAGTAGTAATGGGAGCCGAATATTTCCTTGTTTTGGCTTGTGCTACACGACTTGTATAGTCGTAAATAGCTTCCTCCATTAACGAAAGAATGTCGATTATACTATTTTGATCCTCTAGTTTTTGAATGTAAAAATCACTTAGTGTAAAGGCTGTTTCTTCGTTTAACCCACCTTCAATTGCTGCACGACAAATTAGGGCAATCCCTGTAATCATCAAATATTGGACACTTTTTAAATTATTACGCTTTGAAAGTACGCCTAGTTCCGCTTGTTCAACAATGGAATAGTTCAAGACTTCTGTTAATTTCTCCATACGCCCATTTTTCACATTGTCTAATAATATTTTTTCATAGTAAAGATTTGTATGAACAATATCATTTCTTCTGGCATACGAAAGCTCAAGCGCTGTATGTCCCTCATGACGAATAAGAGGCTTTAGCTCTTGGTTGTAATGAATTACCGCTGTTTTATTTAATTTCCGCTGATAGATGGAATAATAAACAAATAAACTAATAGCTAAGCGCTGCTGATAATGAAGAGTAGGAATCGGCTCGTGCTCATGATAAGTGGCTTCCTCCAATTGTGGTGAAAGAGAGGGACCGACAATTATGGCTCCTAAATGCTGTTTGTTTATGATGAGGTTGATAAAGAAGAAATTAAAATTAGCGATTGTGAAAAAAATCGGATAGTCCGATGAAGACGTATGGTAAGGATATATTTTCAATTGTTCCTTTATAGAATGATAGGATGGATGATTGAGACATTCCGCTGATGCATATTCAAAAATTATTTCTCCCGATGCATGAATATAAGAGACAGGAAGATGATGTGTTTCATAAACGAGTTGACTTATGTATTGAAGGTCGATAGTGGATATTTTCACGTGTTACACACCTCAGTTCTTCATGGTGCTTTCAAAATGAAAGCAGTTACAATTTTTATGGACAGACAATGGGAAAGTACTATTTTGTGTAAAATAATACAATAAAAAAGGGGAAAGTAGCAATAAAATAGACCATGTATTCAACATACTAGGGAGGAATGGAAGATGGAACTTTTAAATAAAATTGCCGTAGTAACGGGTGCTGGAAGCGGTATTGGAAGAGCAAGCAGTTTAAAGCTTGCTAGCAACGGTGCAAAAGTCGTGATCGTTGATTTCAACAAGGAAACGGGAGAAGAAACATTAAAATTGGTGAAAGAACAAGGCGGAGAGGGAATCTTCGTTCAAGCTGATGTTTCGAAAAGTGAAGATGTAAAGAAATATGTGAATGCTGCCGTTGAAACATACGGTCGTATTGATGTGTTTTTCAATAATGCAGGAGTGATTCAAAAAATTTCCCCATTAACAGAGATTGCTGATAGTGAATATGATCGCATTATGTCAATCAACGTAAAAGGAGTTTTTCTTGGCTTAAAACATGTGATTAAAGTTATGGAAGGACAAGGTAGCGGCTCTATTATAAACACAGCTTCAACGGCTGGTGTTCGCAGCGAGCATAGTATGGCTGTTTATTCTGCAAGTAAGCATGCAGTTATTGGTTTAACAAAATCTGCTTCATTAGAGTATGTGAAAAAAGGTATTCGAATCAATGCGATTTGTCCTGGTGGAGTGGAAACAGCGCTAACAAACAGTGTAACTGCTATGTTTGAAACAGGGGGCTATATTCCAGAGGAAATTCCAAATATGAGAATGGGACGTTATGCTAAACCAGAAGAATTAGCAGAAATGGTTGTTTTCCTAGCATCAGACAAAGCAAGCTATATGACAGGCTCTATCGTAGTAGTTGATGGTGGCTTAACATTATAAAATGAAGAAATCCAGTGAACAACTAGTCACTGGATTTTTTTATGTTTATTTGACAAGCTATAATGTGAATTTTTTAAGCTCACTCATTAATGTATCCGTCATTTTTTGAAGATCGACGATTTTTGTATTTATTTTTTGGAAGGATACTAGTTGTTCCTGTGTTGAGGCTGAAATTTCCTCTGTACCTGCGGCTGTTTCTTCTGTAATCGCAGAAATATTTTCAATCGTACCATTCACTTGCTGGCTCATTTCATTTGTTTGCATCATTTCCTTAGTGAGATGCTGTAAATCATGATGGATATCAGTAATATGATTAGTAATGGCTGCAAATGAATGTTCCGTTTCTAGCATTGATTGTGCTTGCTCATTTGAAAGGTCATGCCCTCTTTCAGCCGTAGCTAGGATGTGATCTATACCACCTTGAATATGAGTAACCATTGAAGAAATTAAATTTGTCGCATGTTCCGTTTTAGAAGAAAGCTTTTTAACTTCATCGGCTACGACGGCAAATCCTTTTCCTGCTTCGCCAGCACGAGCTGCTTCAATAGCCGCATTTAAAGCTAGCAAATTTGTTTGACTGGCAATTGTATGAACAGCATTAGCGGCTCCTTCGATTTCTGTTGTAAATTGTGAAAATTGAGTAACAGCATTTTTAATTGCTAGTGAGGCACCTTGAATATCCTTCGCAATAGTAGATTGTTTTTCCAATGTATATTGCCCATTTTGAACGGCATCCAATGCCTGTTTACCATGTATAGCTGATTGCTCTGTTGTGTGAGCAACGGATTTAAATTGATCCGACATATTATTCATAAGAATCGCGACAGATTGAATATCTTCTGACATCGTGTAACTACCCTTTGCTAATTCGTCCGTAGATACTGCTACTTGATTGCTACCTTCGTTAATATTTTGCATATGGCTTGTTACATCCTGTGTAAATAAACTAACATCCTTGCCTATTTGATCGATGGACAACACGGTGCTCTTTAAATTCGTCATCATTTGTGAAAAACTTTCAGTCAATCGATCAATTTCATAACGGCTATTTGATTGATAGGAAAGGGTGGAGGTATCTATCGTGAGATCCCCAGTAGCCGCGCTCTGTGCACATTCTACAATTTGGTTGATAGGTTTCGTAATTCTTTTAGCAGCTACATAGGAATAAACAATTGTTGCTAAGATTAATAGGACACTACCTATGATAGCTGTTGTAATAATAAAACCGATTTTTTGCTTTGTTACTTGTATCATTTCTTGATACCATTCATTCGTTTCTTTTTTGAGCAAATACATATCATTTAAAATGCCTTTAATTCGAAGAGATTGCTTTTTAACTTCTGGACGATTGTCCTCTTGCAGGCCCGCTTTTGTAGCTTTTTCAAGAGCTGCAAATTTATCTGTAATTTTACTAATTAATTTCTGATGTTCAGGAATTTTCGATAGGGATGCTAATGCATCTAAATTGACTTTTGTTTCTTGTAAGATAGCAAGTGCTTCGTTTTTATTGGCCTCACTATCTAAATAGGTGTAGTTATTTAATGATTGGCTAGCAACTACGAAGCTTTGTTCAAGCTCTTTCACTGAGAGTAATAGTGCGGTATCATCTTGAGCCGTTGTTTGAATGGAAAATGTTTGAACAATAATAAAACCAATCATCCCCATTGCCAGCAAGATGGGGATCAATGTGTTCATAAATAATTTCTTTCGTAGTGTCACTGACTATCCCTCTTTTCTGCAGAAACTTTTATCGAGCCTGAAACAATTGCTTCACGGGCTTTTTCAATGGCGGCTTGTTGCTCAGACGTTAATGTAATCACACGGATATCAGCTAGTCCTACACCTTGCTCGGCTAGTCCTAGAGCCAAGGATTTTTCAGTTAATTTACCTTCGTCCACCAATGTTTTTGCGAGTTGAAAAACGGCATGGTCAACATTCTTTAACATAGAAGTGACGACTGTTTTTTCAGCAATATAAAATTGATCGATATCAACCCCAGCTGCATAAATTCCCATCTCTTCAGCTTTTTTAATCGCCCCAAAGCCTGTAAAACCAGCAGCGTGGTAAATAAAATCAACTTGATTTTGGATATATTTATCAGCGATTGCCGCACCAGCCTGTGTATCATCAAAGGTTCCTGCATAGTCACTCATAATTTCAATATTTGGGTTTACATAGCGAGCTCCTTCTATAAAACCATTTTCAAAGTGATGGATAACAGGAGCATCTGCCCCACCAATAAAGCCGATTTTTCCTGTTTTGCTTGTCATAGCAGCCACCATACCAACTAAGAAACTTCCTTCTTGCTCCTTAAAGGTAATAGAGATAATGTTGTTCACATCTGACTGTCCATCAATCAATACAAATTGTTGCTCAGGGAATTGCTTCGCAGTCTTTTCTAGTGCCTCTTGTACAGAAAAACCGAGACCAATGATAATATCATATTTTTCTTCTACAAGCTCCTGTAGCTTTTCCTCATAATTTCCATCTGGTGCCTCTTTATAATCAAATAAAATACCAAGTTCATCCCGCGCCTTTTCAAGTCCTTTAAAAGCAGAATCGTTGAATGATTCATCTCCAAGTCCAGCATCCGATAGTAAAACTCCTATCTTATAACCTTCCGTGGATGTTTCTGTCTGAGCCGATGAACAGCCTGCTATTAATAGAGCAATCAAAAGACAAGCCACCATTAATTTCTTCAAAATATGTACCTCCTGTTGTTTCTAGTTATAAAGTATATATCGGCAAAAATTTAATATTTTTAGTCGGATGTCAGACGTCGAATAAAATAAATTTCTGTACGATCTATAAGAATATATATCCAAATTTATATACATAATAAGTTAATAATATAAAGCTAGATGACTAATCAAGTAATATATTTATTAAAGTTTCCCACTTTTCCACGGATGTACAATAACAAAAAAGCCCAACGCAATTTGCGTAGGGCTTTTATCTAGATTTAAACAGCTCCAAATAATTTTAATAAATTAATAATAATAATGCCGATAACACCAAAGTCTGAATCACCAAAGGTCGTACCTTCATAACCGATATCTCCCATAAATATTAGAAGTATCGCGGGAATAAAGCTAATTAATAAACCGTTAGCAAAGGCACCTGACATAGCACCGATTCTGCCTCCTGTAGCATTGCCAAACACACCTGCTGCAGCACCAGTAAAGAAGTGGGGAACTAGCCCTGGAACAATTACTTTCAGTCCGATGAAAGGCAGTATAAACATTGAAACAAGTCCAGCTAAAAAGCTAAATAGGAAACCAATGATCACAGCATTCGGGGCAAATGGGAAAATAGTTGGGCAATCGAGTGCGGGCTTAGTATTGGGCACAAGTTTATCAGCAATGCCTTTAAAGGCTGGAACAATTTCAGCAATTAACATCCGTACACCAGCTAAAATGATATATACCCCAGCAGCAAATGTAATCGCTTGCATAATGGCGAAAATAATGAAGTTAGATCCACCAGATAGTTGAGCCTCTATATAGGAAGGTCCCGCAAATAGCGCTACAATGACAAAGAATACACTCATCGTTAAAGAGATAGCGACAGATGTATCACGTAAAAAGCCAAGGGACTTAGGTACCTGTATATCTTCTGTTGATTTTGCTTTATTACCAACGAGCTTTCCAATTTTAGCAGATACATAGTAACCAACACTACCAAAGTGACCGACAGCAAAATCATCACTGCCTGTTATTTGGCGGACAGTTGGTTGCAAAATAGCAGGGAACACTACCATACAAAGTCCGAGTATAATAGAACCGACAATGATAAGAGGTGTCCCACTCATTCCGCCAACAGATAAAGAGGCAGCGATTAAACAAGCCATGAATAATGTATGATGCCCAGTTAAAAAGATATATTTTAATGGCGTAAATCGCGCAAGTAATAAGTTCATAATCATCCCAAATACCATAATGAGTGCAGTGGCTGTTCCAAAATTAGTTTGAGCAGCTGCTACGATGGCCTCGTTGTTAGGAATAACTCCCTGTACGTGAAAAGCATGATCGAACATTTTACTAAAATGATCTAACGAGCCTATTAGGACAGTTGCTCCTGCCCCTAGGATCACAAAGCCCATAATCGTTTTTAAAGTACCAGAAAGAATAGTGGAGCTTGATTTCTTTTGAATGAATAAACCAATAAATGCGAATAGGCCGACTAATATAGCTGGTGTTCCTAAAATGTCATGCATGATAACATCTAACATACCAACACCTCATCCTATCCAAATTTTTTTTGCTTAAAGCCAAGGTTCCAGCTTTTCCTTAATTTCCGATATATTCATCATATTGACGATACTCACAATGATTGCGTTGTCTTTCGCTAATTCATTCACAATATCGGCCGCACCTAAATAAATATCAGCTTTCTCCGCCTTTGCGGATGCTAAATCCGTATGGGTCACCTCTGCCTCTTTGCCCATAGCCTCTAATGCCTTCTTTACATTTAATTCTAAAATAAAGCTACTTCCTAATCCGCTACCGCACACGACTAATATTTTCATCCTGCTGACTCCTTTGTCGTATATTGTTTGATCTTCTCTCGTATGTCTTCTTCATGCTGACAAGCAATAAGGCTATCAACCTGATCCGGATGTTGTAGCACTAAGGTTAGATCAGCCAATGCCTGTAGATGTGATGTATTGTCGATTGCAGCTAAAACAATAATTAAAAAGACAGGCTGATTAGGGCTGAAAAAAACAGGCTGCTGTAAACGTAGCAAACTTACTGCTAAGGCATGAACACCGTCTGTAGGCCGTGCATGTGGAATTGCAACTTTCGGCGTAATGACGACATAAGGACCATATTGCTCAATGGATTGAATCATTGCCACGATATAGCGTTGTTCAATTTTATTTTGACGTATTAATGGTTTGGCAGCTAAACGAATGGCTTCTTGCCAGGACTGAACAAAGTTTGCAACTTGGATACAATCCTTTGTCAGCAATTTGGTTAGCAAATACATTCCTCCTTTCTAATAAATATATCCCCATTGCATTTTATTACGGCGATCTGTGGAATTATGTCAGAACTGAAGACATTTTTAATCGCTGTGCTACTTCGTAAATCGACATTTTGACAAACTCATCAATGGCATTATCTAACCGCGTTTTAGGATATATAAATTGAATCTTTCTCCGAAGCGTCACATCTTGTAAATCCTTTTTCATTAGTAGACCCGATTTTAATTCTTCTTCGATTAAGGCAGCGGAAACGAAAGCCAAGTTCTTTCCGAAGGTCAGCATTTTTTTTATTGTACTTACCGAATCCAATTCGATGGTATAAGTAGAAGGCTGAAAGGGGTCCATCCACTTTTCGATGAAGTGATTCGTGGAGCTAGATGAAGTATGCAATAACAGTTTATTTTTAAGAACATCCTCTCTGGTGATGAACTTTTTAGATGCGAGTGCATGTGTTGGGCTTAATGCTAAAACAAGGGCATCTTCTCCGATTGTCTCGTAATGAAGGGCGGTATTTTCCTGTTTAGTCTCCATAATGAGCCCAAAATCTAATTCTTGAAGGGCTACTTTATTTTCAATTTCAGGAGCTGTTTTCACCTCTAACGAAATACGAATCTCTGGATAAGCCATTGAAACTTGATGGATTAAATCGGGCATGAAAATATGTGCGGGTAATCCACTTGCCCCAAGTCGGAGGGAGCCGATATGCCCAGCTAATAGGTTTTCAATATAGCGATTCATATCTTTTTGCAGCTGTACAATTTGACGAGCATAATGATAAACACCCTCGCCCGCTTCAGTTAAGCGGTACCCGCCTGCATTTGTGCGAAATAAACGAATACCATATTCCTCCTCAATTGAACGAATATGAAAGGACACAGTTGGGGCTGTAATGCCGAGTTCTTTGGCGACCGGAGCTAATTTTTTTAATTCAACGAGTAAGCAAAATGCCTGTAATTTTAAATTATTCATTTTATCCTCCTAAAGTAAATTAGAAAAAATCTTGCATTTACTTAAGTTTATTAGATTTTTTTTAACGAGTTATTAATAGTAGATTAATATTTTCTAAATATGTGGAATTTATAGTAGTTAGTAACGAGGAGGATACTTATGAAAATCTCATTAGCTAATATCGAGAAAAAATATGGGCAATCTCAAGCATTATGGCCTATTAATGTGGAGTTAGATCAGCAATTCATTACGATTCTCGGACAATCAGGCTGTGGTAAAACCACTTTATTAAAATTGTTGGCAGGTCTTGAACAGCCAACGAAAGGGGAAATTCGATTTGATGACACTGTCATTTATTCTTCGGAATCTCGTAAAAATGTCAAACCGAATAAACGCAATATCGCCATGGTTTTTCAAGATTTTGCCCTATGGCCCCATATGACCATCTTTCAAAATATCGCCTTTGGTTTAAAGGGGATTATTCCAAAGTCAGACATTCCAGCACGTGTAGAGCATGTGATGCAATTAGTAAAAATGCAAGGGTTTGAGAAACGTAAGCCAGGGGAGTTATCAGGGGGTCAACAGCAACGAGTGGCACTGGCAAGGGCTTTAGCTACAAACCCACAATTAATTTTATTTGATGAGCCATTATCTGCCCTAGATGCAGTGCTTCGAGAGCAAATGCAGGATGAAATTATGCAACTTATCCATGAGCTTGATTGCCAAGCCATTTTTGTTACTCACGATCAAACAGAAGCGATGACCATGTCAGATCAAATTATCATTATGGAAGAGGGAAGAATTGCACAAATCGGCTCCCCTGAAGAAATTTATCGTGCGCCAGCAACACCTTATGTAGCCGATTTTATTGGAAAAGTAAATTGGTTACAAAATGGACAATCTATTGTGCGTCCTGAAGGTGTTTCTAGAATACAACGTCCAGGCACGATTGCTAAGCAAGCGAAGATTGTGAAAAGTACGTTTGTTGGAGACCGTTACTTAGTACAGGCTCAAGTGGAAGGAAAAGCATGGAGCTTTTACGAGAATCAGCCACTAGAACATGGAAAACGATTACAAGTATTTATTGATGAAAATCAGATCTATCAAATGGAGGGTTTACATTGAAAAAGCGACGTTTTAAATTATGGGCAACTGCGGGAATTCTACTAACATTGGCATTAGCTGGCTGTGGGAACAAACAGGTGGAGGAGGAACAACAGGCAAGTGCAAAGACACAAGAGGAGCAAGTATTAACAGTGTATTCTGCGGGCCCTGATGGCTTAGCCGCAAATATTCAGCAAGCTTTTGAAGAAAAAACAGGTATTAAGGTTGAGATGTTTCAAGGTACTACAGGCAAAATTCTTTCTCGTTTAGAAGCGGAAAAAAATAATCCTGTAGCCGATATTGTCGTACTAGCCTCTGTAGCTTCTATGGATGGTCTTAAGGCAACTGACCAGCTACAAAGTTATAAAGATGCCGAAAATAAAGAGAACATCAATCCTACTTGGTCAGACGGAGAAGGGTATTATTTCGGCTACAGTGCCTCGGCCTTAGGTATTGCCTATAATACGAAAAATACAAAGCAGGCACCGACAGATTGGGCAGATTTAGCAAAAGCTGAGTGGCAAAACAAAATTAATATACCGGATCCAAGTTTATCAGGTTCAGCTGTCGATTTCTTATTTGGCTATACGGAGGCAGAGAAAACGGCATGGGCAACAGTGGATACGTGGAAGAACAATGGATTACAAGTCAATGGCGCAAATAAGGAAGCGTTAGACGCAGTCATTACAGGTGAGAAAAATGCGACAATAGCAGGCGTTGATTATATGGCTTACAAAGCAAAAGCAGATGGAGAACCAGTGGAAATCGTCTATCCGAAAAGCGGCACGGTCGTTAGTCCTCGTGCTGTTGGTATTTTGAAGGATGCGAAACATGTTGAAGCTGCAAAGGCATATGTTGACTTTTTATTGTCAGATGAAGGACAAAAGCTTGTAGCAGATGCTTACTTATTACCAGGAAATAAGGAGATTGCGGTAAAAAATCGTGCGGCATTAGATGAAATTCCTCAACTACAAGTTGAGTGGGCAGGTGCTGAAGCCAAGCAACTTGACGTATTAACAAAGTTTATCGATTTATTTCGTTAAGCGATAGGGAGGTACATAGTTCTCTGTTGAGTTTTCAAATAGAAGGGTTGAAGTAGTCATGATCATGGAAGGAAGACGAACTTTTGGATTTTTAATGACAATTGTCGTCGTATTTGCTATCGCTCCTTTAATGGCGATTTTGTTCTATACGTTTACAAAAGATGGGCATTTTGATTTTTCACAGTTTAGCCGAATGTTTGCACATGAACGATTATGGCAGACACTTGGAAATTCAATAGGCTTAGGGATTTTCGTTATGTTAGGTACAACGTTAATTGCCTTTCCTATGGCATTTATACGAACGAAAACAAGCTTATATAAACATGAATGGCTTGATATTGTTTTGACCATTCCATTTATGACACCCCCTTATATTGGTTCTATGGGTTGGATATTGTTTATGCAGCATAATGGTTTTCTTCAACAATTAGTTCCGGGCGCTGCTTGGTTAACGGATTCATTCTTTTCCTTATTTGGAATGGTTATGATTATGAGCTTACACCTATTTCCGTTTTTGTATTTAATGTTAAGAAATACATTACTACGAATGAACGGTTCCTTTTTAGATGCAGCATTGATTTTCGGACGGAATCCGTGGAGAAATTGGGTGAAAGTCGTTTTACCACTTATTCTATCAAGCTATGTTTTAGGCAGTTTACTGATTTTCATTAAAACGCTTGCGGAATTTGGAACACCAGCTACATTTGGTAGTCGTATTGGTTTTCAAGTATTTACAACAGAAATTCATTCATATTTATCCAGATGGCCGGTCGATATTAGGATGGCGACCTCTCTGTCTTTATTTTTACTTTCGGTTTGTTTAGTCATTTGGTATTTCCAAAATTTAATGGGACGCAAATATACTTATGGCGTGCTTTCAGGGAAAAGTCATGGAAAACGTGAGGTCACAGATAAATGGTATATAAAAGTCATATCATGGACCTTTGTCGGGTTGATCCTTTTATTATCTATTGGCATCCCTTATTTTTCGATTATCGTCACCTCTTTGCAAAAGGTGAGAGGAGATGGTTTACAAGCAGGTAATTTTAGCTTTGCCTCCTATCAGGAGCTATTCACAGTTGGCAGTGCAGGATTAACAGCATTTTTAAATAGTATTGTTTTTTCCATCATGACGGCCGTGATCACAGCAATTATTGGCTTGCTTTTGGCACTCTATATAAAAAAAGGGGAAACAAAGAAACAGCAAGTATTAGACTTCCTTAGCTTAATGCCTAATATTATTCCAGGTATTGTCTTTGTCGTAGGATTGATTATGTTTTGGAATGCTCCATGGCTTCCCGCAACCATCTATAACACAAAAACCATGGTTGTGGTGACATACTGTGTTCTTTTCTTACCCTATTCTGTACAGTATATTAAATCTTCGTTTTCTCAGTTAGATGCTTCCATATTTCAATCGGCAGCAATTTTTAGTCGTAGTAACTGGGATATTTATCGCAGAATCATCCTTCCGTTATTAATGCAGGGCATACTTACGGGTATGATGATGACCTTTATTATTTCGATGCGAGAGTTAGTGGCCGGTCTCTTAATTTTGCCACCTTCTGTCGAGACAGGCGCAACGTTTATTTATAGTCAATTTGAGCAAGGGAATGTAGGTGTTGGGATGGCTGTTGCCGTCATCACCGTCTTCATCACGGTGATTTTTATGTTTCTACTTGATTGGCTGCAAAAACGTGGAGGGCAAGCACATGTTTAAGATTGAAATTTTAGGCGGGGTGGGGGAGTATGGGCGCAATTGCTTTTATATCGAAAATCAAGGGAAGGCGATTTTACTGGATTGCGGGGTGATGAAAAATTCACAAAAAACCCCACCAGCTATAACACTTAATCATGTAGAAAAACTAAAGGCAGTTTTTATTTCTCATTCCCATATTGACCATGTGGGCGCACTACCGCTACTTGAAGAAATGGGCTACAAAGGGCCGGTTCTAATGAGTCATAAAACTTCTCAGCAGCTTCAACATCCTATTTCGCATATCCGCACTTTCCATCCAGATTCGAGAGGGACTTGGATAAAGGTGAATGATTATTTGGCCTTTCAATGGGGATATAGTGGCCATTTAATTGGAAGTGTATGGTATAAAATTCGCTTTTTTGAAAAGGTAATTTTTTTCTCAGGTGATTATGTTCGTGATTCCTATTTGCTCAAGGCTTCCTTACCAGTAGAAGATGGGACGATTTATGATGTAGCATTCATCGATAGTGGCCATATTGAAAAAAATATTGATAATCATGAGGTATTACGGAAACTTGAAACTTATGTAAATGAACATCCAAACAACGCTTTTATTTTTCCATCATCCTTTTCAGGAAAAACCGTCGATATTGTCACCTATCTTGCTCAGCGAACTTCGCGAGCCATTTGTATAGATACAAAATTACAGTCCCTGTTTAAACAGTATGAAGAAGAACCTGAAAATATTTGGCCGCACAGAATGACGTTACAAGTCGGTCACAAGGAATGCACTGGCGATGGTCATACACTCTATTTTGTTAGGGAACAGGATGAAGCTAGACTTGAAGAACTAGCAAAGGAGCATCCAACGGCCATATTCATTGAAACAGGGTATTCGCGTCCGTCATTCAATCAGCATGTTTCAATGCAACCTTCTCAGGAATTTTTCTATAAAACCCATCCCGACTATCAGGATACAATTTCGCTATCGCAAAGTATCCATGCACGACAAACTATTTATTTTCACAGTCCACATACACATTTAGAAACAACCATACAAAAGGAGGAAGTAAATAATGGCTAAATTGAAGAAATGGGCATTTTATATGTGCTTCATGGGTTTGACAATTATTAGTATGATGTATATCCATCCAACAGAGGCAAAAGCAGCAATAGAACCAGGGCATGAAATTAAATTTAATATCAAATCAGACATTTTAACAGAATCAAATATAGCAAATGTTTTTCAAGCAACAAAAAAAGACGATGTAAAAATTTATTTCTATGATACGTCTGATAAAATGTTTCTCCAAAGTGATTATATTCATCGCTTACGTGTATATAAAGGTAGCAATAAGATGGATATTACCTATAAAAAACGTTTTCTTCATACACCGTTGAACGAAGCGATTGCTGAGGCAACAGATCATGGCTTTACGGGGTCAGAATCTAATTATAAATTTGAATTAGATATAAAGGGCGACCAGCGTACATTTACGATTAGCCGTAAAGAATCCTTGAAAACGACTTCCAATGTTTCTTACGATTCTGTAGATACAAGTGCTGCTAAAAAACTCATCCTTGATCATTCGCCTAAGAAAATTTTAAATTGGGATGCTGAAGCCTGGTATAAAAATATATTATCTCAAGCTGTTGTCTACGGTCCTGCCAAAGCTACTACCTATAAAGGAAGCTTTTTAGGACATGACGCCGATATTGAGGTTTGGGTGTATAAAGGAGATATAATGGTCGAGCTTTCTACAAAAGTGGATGATAGCGCTCTAGCTGCTGTTATCGAACAGCAATGGTATGACCAACTATTATCCGCAGGCTATTTAAGTGCGGATCAACGTGGGAAAACAACATTTGTAATGGATAAATAACAAGCATTTTCATAAATTCGCGACATGTTGAAACAATGAGAAGGATATACTGTCCTCATTGTTAGAAATGGAGCGAATTTTTTCTTGTAAAAAACAGATGATAAAAAGTAGGTCCATATTTGTTCTAACTTTGATAATTTCGCTTACACTTACTATAGGACGAACTTTGGGTAATATGAGGGGGAATTGACATAGCTAAAAAAATGGGCATTGTTGCGCTATTACTTTTCGGTGTTTACGTGCTTTGTATGTACTGGTATATATTCCATAGCGGAGGAGGCAAAATACCAAGTACCTTACAGGGAACTGTTGCTGATCCAGTAATGTTTATGTCTGGTAAGGAACTTCTTTTAAGTGGTGAATATTCTAAAATACGGAACTTTTTATTCTTTGTAGCTACTCCTTTAGAATGGCTTGTTTACTTCATGATATTACTGCTAGGTGTCTCACGTTATTTAGAGAAAGTAAGCACATCTCAAACAAAGTGGAAGCTTTTGCAAAATGCAGGCTACTTATTTTTATTGTCATTATTAGTATATGTCGCATTATTCCCAATGGACTATTATCGTTATTATCTCAGTAAAAGCTATGGCATTAGCAACCAAGCATTTGGATCTTGGATGAAGGATGGTGTCATTGATTTTTGGGTGAACTTTGGAATGACCTTGATCATAGTGACAGTGCTCTATTGGCTCATTAAAAAGAGTGAGAAAAGATGGTGGCTCTATGCATGGCTATTAACCATCCCGTTCACAATGTTTGTGATGTTTATCCAGCCAGTTGTGATCGACCCTTTGTACAATGACTTTTATCCGTTAAAAAATAAAGAGCTGGAAACTAAAATATTATCACTTGCTACCGAGGCACATATCCCAGCAGAGCATGTTTACGAGGTGAATATGGCTGAGAAGACGAATGCCTTAAATGCTTACGTGACAGGGATAGGTAGCAATTCAAGAATTGTTCTTTGGGATACTACATTAAACAGACTAACAGATAATGAAATTTTGTTTATTATGGCGCATGAAATGGGACATTATGTTGAAAAGCATATTTATTTTGGCATTGCAGGCTATCTTTTACTCTCTTTAGCTGGTTTATGGCTAACAGCTAAAATTATGCGACGCTTCGTTACACGATATGGACAGGTATTCAAAATTAATAAAATTAGTAATATTAGCTCCTACCCATTATTTTTACTAATTACCTCCATATTATTATTTGCTTCCAATCCCGTTTCTAATTACGTATCCAGATACCAGGAATCAAGGGCAGATCAATATGCGATTGACTTGATGAATGATCGCAAGGCGGCTGTAACGGCATTTCAAAAGCTAACGATTTCGGGCTTAAGCGAGGTCAACCCACCGCTTTTGGTGAAATGGTTCCGTTATACGCATCCTCCAATGCTAGAGCGTATTAATAACGTTGCTGATAAGGGCGAATACAAACAAGAGGGTCCTTTAAAGGAAGAACAGAAGAAAAATAAGTAAATAGGTTTTCCCAGTAAGTAAGTTGGGTAGTCTATGGAAAAGATGTATCAAAATTTGGTCGTTTATAGGGGACATCAACATGCGTAATGTGATTATTATTACACTTTCTTCCATTTTAGTGGCCTTTGCTTATAATTTTTTGTTAATTCCTCATGAAATTTTAAGTGGGGGATTAAGCGGTATTGCCATTATGCTTGGGATTATTACTCCGCTGAATACCGGGGTGCTAAACCTACTACTGAACTTGCCCTTGCTTATTTTAGGTGTGATGAAGCTTGGGAAACGATTTATTAGCTATACGATTTTATCGGTGGCTGTTTTATCAGTGAGTTTATATATTATTCCGATTTACAAGGCGACACAAGAGCCCATTCTTGCTTCCTTATTTGGTGGAGTCATCGTAGGTGTTGCGATGGGATTGATTTTCCGAGCAGCAGGCTCCTCTGGGGGCTTCGATATTATTGCCATGCTTTTAAGCCGTAAACGTGATTTTCCGCTTGGTACTTTAATTGCTGCTATGAATGGTATCGTAGTGGCAGCTTCAGGCTTTGTCTTTAGTTGGGATGCAGCGCTATTAACGCTTGTTTCCATTTATGCAACCGGAAAAGTAGTGGACACGATTCATACAAGTCATATTAAATTAACCCTTATGATTATTACGAATAAAGGCGAAGAGGTTAAACAGCAATTATTAGAAAAACTTCATCGTGGGGTAACGATCATCGATGCGAAAGGAGCCTATTCTGGCGAAGGCCGTCAAGTATTAATTACGGTTATTACACGCTATCAACTGGCTGATGTGAAAAGTACGATTAAAGAAACCGATCCTAAGTCGTTTGTGAATATTTTGCAAACAACCGAGGTGATGGGGATGTTTGATCGTGGTACAAGTAAATAACGCTATCCTCAACACATGTTTTCGATTATACTTACTATAATCGAACATGTGTTTTTGTTTTAGGGGTAACTAGTTAATGTTGAAAGGGGAATGGAAATGGAAAAGGAAACGATTCATGCAAATTGTCTTCAGCTGCAAGGAACAACGTATGACTATAAGGAAGAATGGCAAGCAGATCGCTATCTTATAGGTGGGAAGATGTATACCATGATTGGAGGAAATGCCACAGGTCGGCCAGTGCTAACGTTAAAATGTGAACCTGCGCGAGCAGAGGAATTACGAGAAGCCTATACCAGCATTATACCTGGCTACTATATGAATAAAACGCATTGGAACTCCATTTATATGGATGCTGAAGATGTTCCGATGGATTTGGTAGAGAAACTTATTAAGCATTCGTATGAACTTGTTTTCAGTAAATTAACGAAAAAAGCACAGCAGGAAATTTGCCTATTGAAAGCAAAACAATAACAAGACTTTTATGAGTAAGGGATAGCGCATCTACCTTTATTATTGGTAAATGCGCTCATCTTTGATCAATTATAACCGCGCTCACCATAAGGATTTAGCGTATCGAGCCATTTTTGCTCTAGCTTTTCAAGCTCTTTTTTGGCATCGAAATAACCCTCTTCCTTCTTCTTTAAATACTCAACGATTTTCACCTCGAAAGCTTCTTGACCAAATGAATTATAGTCCGCTTGAAGCTCCTTGTTCGTATGTGTATTCGTTTTGAGCATAAACTGAAAACCATTTAAACGCTTCAAATTATTAAAGCTACCGACAAATACTTTATCTGTTTGTGTATTCGTCATAGTAAAAACGCCCGCTTCAATTTTCATGTCCTTATACATTTCTTTTAGTTCTTTTTTATGATCCATTTTAATGACCTGCCTTCTTATTTTTTAACCCAGTAAGCACTGCCGTCAGATTGGCGGTCCAGAAAACCGTATTCAATTAAGTAGCGGCGTATATGAACATAGTCTTCATACATGGGCTTGATGATTTCATTCAATTCTTTTTCTGTATATTGTTTTTCTTTGTCAAAAAGCATTGTGATGGCACGAAGTACTATAATTTTTTGTTTTTCACGCTTAGGAAAACGAACTAGCTCCTTACCAACACCGTGTGGGAATAATTTCGCCAATACTTGTTGTTCTTCTGAGAGAGTGACGTTATAGCGATCGTCAACCATTGTAGCTGTTTTATGAATAGACACAAACGTATCCTCCTTTCGATCTTGTTCCTTCAGTAATTCCATCATTACTAACAACGTCTTGGCTTGACGTTCTTTTTCCTTTAAAGCAAAGCGGTGATGACGAATAGTCGTGGCACTGCCAATTTCTAATTCCTTTTTTATTTCCTGATCTGATTTACCTTCATAAAATAAGCCTAAAATATGACTTTGATGCTCAGTTAAGCCGGTCATTTTTTTATTGAGACCATTTAAGTAATGAAAAACAGACTGGTGTGTAATCGTAATATGATGCTGCATCATTTTTTCGGCTTCATACAGTAAGCCGTCGTAAGGGTAAATAATTCCTTTTTCTATTTCTTCTCCACATAGTAGACAAGTGAAATGTGTCTCATCGTCGATATAACCCTTTTTTAGATTATCGATAGGCGCTTGCCAAAATAGTTCATTTACATCCATTAGGAATCCTCCGATAAAAACAAACGATTTTTATTTTTGTTTGCTTATTTATTATTAAAATAACAAATTGTTTATGATAAAGCAATAAAAAACACATCGTTTTCTAAACGATGTGTAAAAACGTTGGCAACTATTTATTTATATTTTCTTTTAAACAAAAGGAAGGAGGCGATCGCTAGGACGAGGATTGTACCAATGATAATGATGATGCTCGTTGAGGCACTAAGGGTATTACCATGAAGCTCGTAGACAATACCATAATTAATTTTGTAGTCATTCACATAGGAGACCGGTGTACCCTCAAAGACATTGGCAATGGAGCTTTCCATAAATGTGTTTCGTAAGAGTAATGTAGTATGACTAACTGGGAAATACATAATTAAATTTTGTGCAAAGCTTGGTAGAGCACCGAGTGGGACATAAACACCGCATAAAAATCCGAGTAGTGTACCGACAATAGTTCCTAATGTTGAGAAGGCATTTTGTGTCGACACAAACAAGGAAAGAAATAGATTCAAGACACTTGCGAGTAAGACAGATAATAAGATAATGCCAAGTACTTGAACAAAATGTGCAAGGCTTAAAAGCTTACCGCCTGTTGCTACGATAAAAATTTCACAGCCAATTAATGCGATAAAGGAAAAAATACAGCCAATTATTAATGCATTGAGTACATAGCTCATTTGTATTGTGGCGCGGGAAAGAGGGGCGGTTAAAAAATCGGCCATTGCCTTTGATTCCTGATCCTTTATGGCGATACCGTATGCACTAAGTGTTGACGAAACGGCAATCATCGATAGTAACCCTGCTACAACCCATTCGTTCACCATGGTAATCACTTCAGGTGTGGCTTCCGTGATTCGTTCAATTGCATCTACCTGCATTTTTTGGAGGAATAAGGCGTAAAGCACGATGACTATAATCACCGATAGTAGAGAGAAGAACACTTGTGTTTTATCTCGTCTAAATACTTTACTATTTCGTTGTACTAAGCTCATTAAGGCTTCCATTATGCAACATCCACCTCTGCCATAATATGAAGAAAGACATCATCCATCGTTCCTTTAATCACTTCAAAGGAGGCGATGAGTGGCTCCGCTTTCTTTAAAAGGGAGAGAGCTTGTAGAGTGGACTCTAAACGGATTGTATAGATCTCCTGTTTCTCGGTATAGGTAATGACGTGTTCTTCCAGCCATTTAACACCGTCTAGTGGATTATTGAAAACAACGGCCATAGAGTCATAGGCATACTTTGTTTTCAACGCATCAGGCGTACCTTGTGCGACAATTTTTCCTTCCTTTAAAACAAGGACCTGATGGGCGACTGCCGCTTCCTCCATATAATGGGTCGTTAAAAACACAGTCATATTCGTTTCGAGTTGAAGCTGCTTGATGGCCTGCCAAACTAATTGTCGAGTTTGTGGATCTAAGCCGGTTGTAGGTTCATCTAGAAATAATATAGTTGGACGATGAATAAGTGCACGTGCAATGTCTGCTCGTCTTTTTTGACCGCCTGATAAGGTTCCATATTTTTGCTTTTCAATATCCTCTAAATGCAAATAGGAGGAAACAAATTGATAGTTTTCAGCAAGCTGTGTTTTTGATAATCCATATGTTCTGCCTCGGTGTAGAATGTTTTCCTGCACAGTTAAACGATCATCTAATAAGCTTTGCTGAAACACAACACCAATGGATTTACGGATATCTGCGTTATGATTGCTGACATCTAGTTTAAAGTTATTGATAGTGACATTGCCGCTGGATTTTTTTAATAAAGTACAAAGGATTTCAATTGTTGTCGATTTGCCAGCACCGTTTGCTCCTAAAAAAGCAAAGAGGGTACCTCGTTCAACCGCAAATGAAATATCATTAACCGCATGATGATCACCATATTGTTTACATAAATTCTCTACTTTTATTGCGAAGGTCATCCAGATTATTCCTTTCTTTTTCGGATTTCTCGATTTATTTTTTCAATATCATTTAATTGAAGGATATAAAGAATACACCAAACGATGATGTAAATAACGGCTTCAGAAAGCAGCACATATTTCACACCAGAATGCATAAACCAACCACCAAAATAGCCAGCAATTAAAACACAGATTGTCACAGCGATTAAATGCAAGAGTAGCTGCACCATAAAAGGGATCGATTCAATCTCAAAAATACCAGATATAAGTCCGATGGCAATGCCAAGTATGGCTGCAATAACAATTTGCTCTAGTAATTCTGTGCCTGACACCATCGCATTATTTGATAGGACGCTAAATGTCACTAAGACATATGAAGAGCTAAGGGATATGAGTAGTCCGATAATCATCATGCTTACATATTTCATGCTATAGATCCCTCCCAATACCTAAGTGTCGCTTCAATTCTTTTATATATTTACGACTAACATGAATGGTTACATCATTTTCAAGCAGTAATTGTGTTGTACCGATTTTGCCCATTTGAATAGAGGAGATTTTATGGATATTGACAAGTGTAGATTTACTTACTCGTACAAAGTCCTTTGAAAGCTGTGCCTCTAGTTCATATAATTTTCGTTTAGACTCAAACTCTTGCTCATTCGTTTGTAAAAATACTTTGGCATCCTCTGCATAGATGGAATAAATATCAGAAATTTTTAGTAGATGAATTTCTTGTTGAAAGTACCCATCTAGCATAGTCGTTTGGGACGCTTGTAATTGCTGCATGAGTCTTTCAATTTGTTCGTTGTATTCTTTCGCATGTATATGAACCTCTGTTTCTTCAAGTTCATGGTGAATAGTCAAATGAATTTTCATAGGAGGCCTCCTTTATTTTCCCCTCAAAGGGAAAACGCTGAATCAGGTAATAATAATGTAGCATAGATAATTTTAGCAAAGGTAAATTATTGGATAAGAGGTTCAATTTTATCGATAACAGGTTATTTTTTAACGATAGCAAACCATATAAAAGTCGCTTCAATAGAAAAAAAGGTTAAGAAACGTCATAATATAGTTATCTAGTGTTGTAAGGGGTTGCTAGTATGTTTGTTTTTGGTAGGCATATGTTGATTACATTATGCATTGGCCTCATAGGTGCTGTCGTTTTTCAACTACTTCATATACCAATGCCTTGGTTGCTAGGCGCTATTACAGCTGTACTTATCGTGCAATTGTCGACCAATGTACAATTGAGATGGCACTCTTCCTTCCGTAATTTTGGCTTAATCGTAGCAGGGTATTCTATCGGCTTTGCCTTTACTCCAGAAGCGGTGCAGGATATTAAGCTTTTTTTAGGGAGTATTGTCGTTATAAATGTGATTTTTATATTATTATTTTTTGGTGTCAGTTATTTAGTAGCCAAACGTACAGATTTGGATTTTGCAACGGCATTGACATGCTGTGTACCTGGTGGCATGGCACAGGTTGTGGCTTTTGCTGAGGAGCAAGGCGATATGGATATGGTGGTCATTACATTCTTTCAAATCCTCCGTGTTCTTTTAATCGTCGGCTTTGTCCCGCTAATGTTGACAGATGTTGGTGGAAACAGCACTATGAACAACGGAATGTATACATGGGGCCTTATCGGTATACTAATTGTTTGTGGCTTAGCAGGATGGATTGCTCAAAAGCTTAAAATTCCAACAGGTTATATGCTCGGCCCAGTATTTTTATTGATGGGTATTAATATGGTGGGGATAGAAGTGCCTAGAATACCCATATCTCTTCTACATATTGCTCAATTGATGGTTGGAATCCATATCGGGTTATTGTTGAAAAAAGAAGATTTACATTTATCAAAGAGGCATATTTTTTATGCATTTGTATCAGCTGGCATTTATATAGGAGCAGCGTATGGCTTAACATTTTTAATGAAAAGTTTATACAGTCTCGACTTTAAGACAGGCTTTTTAAGTATTGTGCCTGGGGGACTTGATCAAATGGGGATTATTGCGGCTTCTGTACATGCCAATGTGACAATCGTCACAGCTTTTCAACTCTTCCGAATCCTAGTGATTTCAATTTTCCTTGTGCCTGTGGTCAAAATGTTTGTAAAAAAAGTGAAAACATGAGGGATAGTGATCAACTAATCCCTCATGTTTTTTTGCTGGTCGATTTAATATTTAAATTGATGGATTAAATCTTGCAATGTTTCGGCATTCGCTGTTAGCTGTGACGCTGCCTGATTAATATCATCCATTGATAGAAGATTCGTTTCAGCAATTTGTGTGACGATTTTTGATTGTTCACGTGCATCCATAGCAATTTCAGCCATAATTTGTGTTGAAGCATTCGCCTGTTCAATTCTTGCATACAGCTCTTCGGCAATGCCTGACACCTCTTGAATTTTGAGTGTCACAAGTGACACCTTTGTAGTAATATCTGCAAAAGCCTTGCTAGTTGTGTAGACCACCTCAGCGCTTGTAGTGGCCTCTTGTTTACTTTGCTGCATATACACCCGTGCTTCCTTAGACAGTTGTTGCATCGTGTGAATCGTCTCTGTAATTTCTGCTGCGGAGATTTTGGATTGTTCGGCAAGCTTCCGAACCTCTTCTGCAACCACTGCGAAGCCCTTGCCATGTTCGCCCGCACGAGCCGCCTCGATCGATGCATTGAGGGCTAATAAATTCGTTTGATCAGCGATGGCATGAATGACCTCCACAATCTCATCTATTTTATTGGCATGTGTATCAAGTGCTGCAATGGCTTCTGCACTTTCCTGAACGGCATTGGTCATAGCACGCATTTGAAACTGCATATTATGTGCGGCATCCTCACCATGCTTGGCCGTATCGAAGGCATCCGACGCATAGGAAGATACCTCACTATTAGTTTCTGTAACTAGTTGAATTCCACCTGCAATATCTTCCATCGCTTCGGCATTCTCATGAGCACTATGCTTTTGAGTACTTGCACCACTTGCAAGCTCCTGCATATTGGCTGTTAATTGCTCCGTTGTTGTCGTGGTGGAACCTGCCGTTGCAGATAATTCCAGTGAGGATGCAGACACTTGATTGGCTGTTGCATCTACTTGTTGCATCATACTACGTAAAGTTGCCAGCATGGCATTAAACGACTCTGCCACATGGCCGATTTCATCCTTTGATTGCACTAGTAGCTGCTGCGTTAAATCACCTTTCCCAGCAGAGATCGTTTCTAGCTGGATGTTTAATTGCTTTAAAGGTCTGACAATGCCACGAATAAAGAGCATACCTGCAATGACTGCAATAAGGGCTGAGATGACAGCGATAATTCCAGTCTTTAATAACATCTTTTGTGCGACTACATCAATATCAGCGGAAGGTACCCCAGCAAAGAACATGCCAATCGTTTCGCCGTTTTTATTTTTAATGGGCTCGTATTTTGTAAAATAGGGGTTGCCTAGCACTTCGGCAGTACCCGTGTACGTTTTCCCTTGCTGTAAAACAGTGTCAGCTACTTTTGGGTCGACCGTTGTTCCAATAGCACGTTGTCCATCTATGACAATATTTGTATTAATTCTCGTTTCTCCAGCGAAAATTGTAATGGCAGCCTGTGATAATTCTCCTAAAGTATCAATAAGTGCCGTTTCATTGGCTACGTTTACATTGCCTTTGTAAAGCTCACCATTTTTTAATTGCCATTCACCAGGTAATGTTTGGTCGAGGTTAAGTATACTTAAATCTAAAATTTGATGGAGCCTTGTATTGTACTCATCTCGTAATGTTTTTTTCATTTCGGTTGTGTTCATAAGACCTATAGCAATGAGTACAAATCCAATAATAACCACAATTAATAAGCTCATTTTCTTTTGCATACTTAGCTTTTTCATGAAATGTCCCTCCACATTCTCCGTAAAAAACCCTACTACCAATCGCCTAAATATTGATATAATTTGGGAAAAAATTTCTATTTTTTATTAGTATATAACTAGTGTGCCAGTTTGTATATTTATAAAATAAAATGATTGTTCATTTATCCCCTTTTCAAATTATCTGAAAAATGGTATTATATGTTTAACTATATTGAACGGAGGTGAAAAAGAATGAATAAAAACGCTACGGACACATGTATAAAAGTGGATACAGCTATGTATTTTGCACGTGTCATTACTTTCGATTTTGCGAACAACGGGATAGGTCTGTCCATTTTTAAGCAAAATCAAATAACTAACGTAGCGAATTAACCATTCTTTTTCACACATTTTAATGAGAAAAAGACTGCTTGTTAATGAGCAGTCTTTTTTGTGTTGTCAAGATGTTTTCGCGCGTTTCATTGGAGGAAAAAACGATGCAAATGAAAGCTGAGCAAATACAAAAAATTATGGGTGGCAATATATTATTTGAGAATTTACAACTGGAGGTAAATAGTGGGGAGCATGTTGCTATAGTTGGCGTAAATGGTAGTGGTAAAACAACTTTATTGCAGCTTCTATCGGGTGTAGATTTTCCCGATCGGGGACGTATCATAAAAAGTAAAGATGCCACAGTCGGCTATTTACATCAAATACCAAATTATCCGGGTCATTCAGTAAAGAAAGTGTTAGAAGAGGCATTTGCTGATATTTATGCATTAAAGGCTAGAATGACGATACTTGAGCAAGAGATGCAGTCAAACGTAACGGATAAAATTTTATGGCAATATGGGCAAGTACAGGAGCAATTCATGCTACAGGGGGGCTATGAGGTGGATGCCCAATTAGCGATGATTGCAAATGGGCTAGGCATTATGGAAATGTTGGCACAGCCATTTAGTAGTTTAAGTGGTGGAGAGAAGACGAAAGTAATGCTTGGGCAAATTTTATTGAGCCAGCCAGCTATTTTATTGTTAGATGAACCAACGAACCATCTTGATATGCAGGCAATCGAATGGCTTGAAAATTACGTACGCAGCTTTGAGGGAATTGTCATTGTCGTCTCTCATGACCGCCAATTTATGAATCAGATTGCACATAAAGTCATTGAAATTGAAGATGGAGAGGCCTTTACGTACACAGGTAATTACGATGCATTTATAGCACAAAAAGAGGCAAAGATTGAACAGCAATTTGCTGATTATGAAGAGCAGCAGAAGAAAATTAAGAAAATGCAAGAAACGATTAAACGATTAAAACAATGGGCTAATGAAGCAAATCCACCAAACGCTTCTATGCATAGACGTGCGAAAAGTATGGAAAAAGCATTAGCACGTATCGAACGGGTGAAGAAGCCTATATCAAAAAAGAAAATGAATCTCGCTTTAACGATGGCTGAACGCAGCGGTAAAGAGGTAGTGCAATTACAAGACATTTACCACGGCTATGATAAGCCTTTATTGATAGACAGTAACCTAGCTGTCTACTTTGGAGAAAGACTAGCGATTGTTGGGAACAACGGTAGTGGTAAATCAACGTTATTAAAAATGATGTTAGGGGAAATCGTTCCTAATCGCGGTGTTTGCCATGTAGGTAGTAATGTGAAAATTGGTTATCTATCTCAGCAATTGGAACATAAAAATCCAGCTATCCGATTAATTGATGCGTTTCGTGAAAATGTAGCGGTGTCTGAGGCCGAAGCACGCCATATTCTCGCACGATTTTTGTTCTATGGCTATGATGTCTTTAAAAAAGTGAAGAATTTAAGCGGTGGAGAAAAAATGCGCCTTCGGTTAGCTCAATTAATGCATGAGGATATTAATGTGCTCATTTTGGATGAACCAACGAACCATTTAGATATTGAAGCAAGAGAGGTATTGGAGGATACGCTAGAAACCTTTGAGGGAACCATTATTGGTGTGTCCCATGACCGCTACTTCTTACAAAAAATATTTACCAAAACAGCATGGCTAAAGGATCAAACTATTCATGTTTTTGAAGGAGATTATGAGTGGGCTAGACAAAAACTTGAGGAGCTCTGGGAAAAAATAGTAGTTGAAGTTGAAAATGAAGCGGCACCTAAAATACAATCTGTCAAAAAAGAGCTAACGATTGAGCAACAAATTGAAAAACTAGAGGCAAAACTAGAGGAACCTTCACTTGCTAAAGAGCAACGGCAAAAGCTCGAACAGCATATAGAGGAGTTATATGAAAAATGGATGGAAGAGGGAACGGAACATGCTTAATTTAGAACACATTATGCAGCTTGATATAGATTATGTAAAGAGTTTTAGTGAAATGGAGGCATGTAAAGAAGGAGTTTTATTCTATAATAAGGCAATTCCGACCTATTATGATGCTAATCATGCACATGTTTGGCGAAAGATCGAAAAACCTGTTCAGTTTTTAGAAGATATAAAAACGTTCTATCAATCTAAGTCGCTTATCCCACGGCTGTATTTATATAATCTTGAGGATAATCAAGCGTGTATAGAGTCTTTAGAGATGCATGGCTTTCAATATGAGCAGTTCGTCAATGAAATTCAGTGCTGGAATGGTGAGTTTCGTCAACTCTCACCACATCCAGCGATCAAAATTGAACGGGTAACAGATGCAAATTTGAACGAAGCCTTGGCAGTGGAAATGAGCATTTCTGCTTTTGGAGATCCTGAATTAATTAAAATGGCCTTTGAGCAAGCGTATTATTCGCCAAGCTTTACGTACTATTTATTAAAACTTGATGGGGTGCCATGCTGTTCCGCAAATCTATTTGTGTCAGGAAATCAAGGAAGGATTGAGAGTGTAGCAACAATTGAAAGCCATCGAGGTCGTGGTTTAATCGGCTATATGTTGCAGCATATCCAACAGCAGTCAGTGAATCAGAAGCTTGAGCAGCTTTGGATATGGCCAATTAACGATCAAGTTGCTAAAGTCTATGATAGGTCTAACTTTAAATCGGTTGGATCCATTGCCTCCATTCATGCATTTACAGAAGGTAAAAGTATTCAAGATATACGACAAAATTCTTAATCTAACATATATAAAAACCCGCCAAATTCCTGTGAAATTTAGAATTTGGCGGGTTTTTTAGTATTGTACTTGCCAATTATGATTACATGTCGCTTGGACAATGGGCTGTTTTAACAGATAATCGGCAATTAGCTCGGTCATATCAATCTGAATCTCTTTCACAACAGGGCGATTTCTTAAAAAGTCAAAATTTCCTGCACCAGTCGCACGATAACTACTCATTACGACATCGAACTCTTCCTCCCTATTTATAGCTGCACCATGATATGAAAGTTTGGTAACACGTTCACCAATAGGCTTTGAAATATCCAAGATATACTCAATACCTTCCCACATATCATAATTATAAGGTTGCGCCTTCGGGAAAAGGAATGAATCCGCTACATGCAATTGACCTGCTGTTACAGTAAAATAGCTAGCGGATTGTTCAAGGGCAAGTAAAATGTCCTGTCCTGAGAGTCGAAGTACTTTTAATGTATTAGCGTAAATATAGTTTGTCACAATGTCACGCATCGTAACGGCTTGTTTGAAGCCACCTGGTTCATCATGAAAAAGAGCTGTACAGGAAATAGATGCCTCCGACACAGCCATTTGAATGCGGTTGATAAATTCAATATAGGGATGTTCCTGAATGCGCGCAAGAAATGGATCTTCAATTTGTAAATCTCCTTGGATCATGCCGATTGTTTCATCTAACCATGCTTCGGTTTTTTCAAAGGTTGGTGAGATGATCTGACAAACAGCATCATGAGGTTGCGTATGCTCTGAACTATAAATGAGCGATGGGGTATGACAAATCGATTGGATTTTTTGCTGATGATCCATGTCAATTTCTAGCTCTATTTTAGCGATACAAACGCCCTTCGTCCCAGGTTGAACGACTGATTTTCCCATAATGGTTGTGCTAATTTCACGATGCTGGTGGCCAGAAATAATAATGTCTACTTCTTCTATTTCAGCACACATACGGTATCCTTGATTTTCTCCATCCTCAGCTTCAAGTAGTTCTCCTGATTCAAGATCTCTCTCGAATCCACCGTGATAACATAAAACTAGAACGTCAATTTGTTCATTAGCACGAATCCATTTTGCCCAGTAGCTAGCACTTGAAAAGGCATCTTCAAAATGAAGTCCTTCAATGTGAAGAGGTTCCTCCCACTTAGTGACAAAATGTGTTGTCACACCTAAAATGGCTATTTTAATGCCATCTATTTCTTTAATGATATATGGCTTTGTAAATGGTCTCCCATCCTTGGTCACGATATTGGCGCCTAGCCAAGGGAAATGTGATTGGTGAATCACCGATTGTAACGTCTGAAGTCCATAATTAAATTCATGATTACCGAATACGATGGCATCATATTGAAGCTCATTGGCCACCTGAATCAAAGGATTCCGTTCCTGCGTATGAAATTTTTGATGATAAAAGGTCATGGGACTGCCCTGAATAAAGTCACCATTATCAATTAAGATGGTTTGCATTTCAAGCCTTTTTTCTTCAATAATTGTTGCAAGCTTGGCTAACCCAAGCGCTTTATTTCGATCATGTCGAAAGGTTGTGGGCATGATATAGCCATGAATATCACTGGTTGCAAGTATTTGTATCGTTTTCGTAGACATAATAGATCCTCCGATCATTAGTATATCCATAGTATATAAATTAATTTCGTAGGAAGTTAGCTTATTTACACTATCAAAATATTATTTTACCAAGTAGAAACATTAATTTACGCGCTATTAACACTAGGGAAATATTTACTGTATATACTGAAAAAGCATTTCAAAAAGGGAGGATAACATTTTGAAGAAACTACTATTTTTCACGTTAACATGCATGCTTACTGTGTTCCTAATGGCATGTGGAAATGAAGCTTCGGACACATCTAAAGATAATAAAACGACAGATGTGGCTGCAGAGGCAAGTGGCAATGAGTCTATAGATAAATTATCGCTTGGCTTTGTACCTTCTCGTAATCCAGATGAAATTATTACGGCAACCGAACCTTTAAAAGGTTTGTTAAAGGACGAGCTTGCGAAACTAGGTTTTGATGTAGGTGAAATTGATATTACCGTTGGAACTAATTTTGAAGCAGTAGGGGAAGCCTTGTCTGCAGGTACTACAGATATTGGCTTAATACCTGGAGGGACTTATGTGTTATATGATGATGGCGCAGAAGTAATTTTAACTGCTACACGTGCTGGATTAAATAATGATTCTGATAACCCAGTGGAGTGGAATAACAATAAACCAACAGCACCAACGACAACACAGGCTACATCATATAGGGCTATTTTAGTGGCAGGTCCATCTGAAAAAGGTAAAGCATTAGCAGCGAAAGTGAACAATGGTGAGAAATTAACGTTTGAAGATTTAAATAATGTCACGTGGAATGTTATGTCCTCTTCTTCACCAGCAGGCTATATTTACCCTACATTATGGTTACATGAGAATTTCGATAAAACCATTCCTGATTTAGCGAAGGTTGTTCAAGCTGATTCTTATGGGAATGCCTTTGGACGTTTAGCTGCTGGACAAACAGATGTCTTGGTCACTTATGCAGATGCACGTCGTGATTATGAGGAAAGCTGGCAAGGAGATTTCGGACGCACTGCTTCCATTTGGGGTGAGACGGATTTAATCGGGGTAATGCCTGCCATTTATAACGACACTATTAGTGTAAGTAAAAATTCCAAGGTCATGACTGACGACCTGAAGAAGGCAATTCAGCAGGCCTTCATGAATATTGGTAACACAGATCAAGGTAAGGAAGTAATTGCTATCTATAGTCATGAAGGCTATCAGGAGGCAAAAGACAGTGACTATGACAACGAGCGTAAGGCACAGGAATTAGTGCAAAACCTCGGTTCGAAATAAGGGAATGAAGAATCTGCGTGGCCTGCGGTTTACTCGCAGAAAGCAGATTCTTCTTTTATATTTTCTAGATAGGGAGCGGTTCAATGATTGAGTTTAAAGAGGTAGAAAAACGTTATCCGAATGGCTTTCTTGCCTTAAATCACATTAATCTACAAATTGAGCAGGGCGAATTCGTGGCCATCATCGGTTTGTCCGGTGCTGGAAAATCAACATTATTACGCTGTATTAATAAAATGCACGACATTACTGAAGGTACATTGCGTGTCAATGAAGTCAATGTGCAGCATCTGAAGGGCAAGGGCATCCGTAATTTACGCAGAAATATTGGCATGATTTTTCAATCTTTTAATCTTGTGACACGTGTGTCGGTCTTGAAAAACGTGCTCGTATCCTTTGTGCCGAATATGCCAGTATGGCGAAAAGTTTTAGGCATATTTACGCAAGAAGAAAAGCGACAAGCATTAATGGCACTCGATCAAGTCGGTATTTTGGATAAGGCGTATGTCCGTGTCGACCAATTATCCGGGGGGCAACAACAGCGTGTGGCATTAGCTCGTACACTTGCACAAAATCCACAAATTATTTTGGCGGACGAGCCTGTTGCGTCACTTGACCCTGTAACAGCTAAACAAGTGATGGACGATTTTAAACGAATTAATAAACAGTTCAACATGACCATAATTATTAATATTCACCATGTTGACTTGGCATTAGCCTATGCGACACGCGTTATTGGTGTACGGAGCGGTGAAATTGTATTTGATGGGCAGGCAAGTGAAATAACGGAGGAAACGCTTGCCTTCATTTATAACACTACGAACCAAGGGAGAGGCGAAACAGAACATGTCATGGAAGATGCGATCACCGAAAAAAATAGTTTTGCCTAATGGAAAAGAAGTGCTGGAGAAACGCTCATTCCTGCCTGTGTTGTGGCTATTAATAGTTGTACTACTTTTTCTTTCAATTCGTATTACGGGCTTTAGCATAGAGGTGCTTGTCCATCGAATTCAAGAGTTCTTTGTCATCCTACAGCAGATGATTCCACCTAATTGGGACTACTTATCAAAGCTATGGCAGCCGCTATTTGATACGATTAAAATGTCCTTATTTGGCTCTGTAGCAGGTGCTTTAGTTGCGTTACCTATTGCCATACTTGCTGCCACTACTATCACGAAATATAAAGGAATCGCCATGGTAGCTAAATTTATGTTAAGTCTACTACGAACGTTGCCTACTTTGATTGTTGCCTTAATAGCGACGTTTATTTTTGGGCTTGGAACGATGGCTGGTACAGTGGCGATTTTTTTATTTACTATAGCGTATGTAGGGAAACTATTATATGAACAAATAGAAAATGCCAATATGGGGGCATATGAGGCAATGCATTCAATGGGCCTCACAACAATTCAAGCATTTCGTTATGCGATTATGCCGCAAATTTTACCCAATTATCTCTCCACCTCGTTATTTTGCTTTGAGGGAAATGTTCGTTATGCGTCGATTTTAGGGTATGTAGGTGCAGGAGGAATTGGGTTACTTCTGAATGAAAGTTTGGGATGGCGAAGCTATGAGAATGTGGGGATGATCCTTCTCATGCTGGTTTGTACGGTTTTTCTAATTGAATCAACAAGCGAATATTTCCGCAAAAAATTAATGTAGAGGTGATGTAATGAATGCTATCGACAAGCAATTACAACTACAACCAAATCGACGCATGTCATACATCATGACAATGATCATACTTACTTTATTATTTATTTGGTCTGTAACCGCCATTCATTTCGAGAATGTTTCGGCAAGTGGTACGAAAATTGCAAAAAATATCTTCGTAGGCTTGCTGAATCCTGATTGGTCATTAATAATGAATGTGACAACTGAAGGTATACCCTATTTATTAATCGAAACAATGGCCATAGCGTTTCTAGGTACTATTGTAGGGGCATTGCTAGCGATCCCTCTAGCCTTTTTATCCGCTTCTACTATTGTGCCAAAGCCTGTTGCATTTATTGTTCGCTTTCTATTAATTATGATTAGAACCATACCTGCCATCGTCTATGGACTAATGTTCATTCGTGTAACAGGCCCTGGACCATTTGCAGGTGTATTGACTATGTCTTTAACGTCTATCGGAATGCTGTCAAAGCTATATGTGGATGTTATTGAGGACTTAGATAAAAGTATACTAGAGTCGATGGAGGCTATTGGTTGTACGTTAATGGAAAAAATTCGTTTTGGTATATGGCCACAGTTAACGGCGTTATTTACATCTATTGTCATTTATCGCTTTGATATGAATTTGCGAGATGCAACTGTACTCGGTTTAGTGGGAGCAGGAGGCATCGGTGCACCCCTAATTTTCGCTATGAATTCGTACAAATGGTCAGAGGTAGGTGCCATCTTATTAGGGCTTGTTGTTCTTATTTTACTGGTGGAGTATGTTTCAAATCGTGCACGTACTAAACTGGTTAAAGGATAAAATTTTTAGAAGGTAATAGTTAGTAAAATTCCTGAATAGTATCGACTATTCAGGAATTTTGATTTATTCTTATAAAAGAGGAATTTTCATTGATTATAAGTTTTTTACTTGAAAAAATACCGTATTCGATTTATTGTCTTTAGAGATACTTGTTTATGGACTTGGAGGATATGGAATGCACGGAATTTATATACGCTATAATGTCTCAAAAGAAACTTCAGCAGCAAAATGGCCCAAAAAAATGGATGCATTTGCTTATGTTCAACGAGAAAAACCACAACAAGATAATGACAACTTGCTGTCACCAGAAGAGCTAAAAAACCATGCAATTCGTTATATTAAAAGCTTAAAAGACAATGCAAGTGAACATTTAGTAGAGCAACGTAACGGCGAAATAGAGCATTTTGATCGTCGCTATATGGAGTCCTTAAAATTAAAGGAAAGCATTGATTCACAACTGATTAATCTAGAAGAAATCCGTTTATTGCTGCAACTAATGAATGTTTTAAATTTATCGCATGCCTTCGGAGAAAATGCTGGAAAGCTCCTACGTCAAATTACACCATATGCAAAAGAGGTAGAGCATCCAACATTCCAAACTACTCGTGTGGAGCGCCATTTTTATTCAGAATTAATCGAACCAATAGAAGTCATTTACACACGCATTATGCGTCAGCACAACCCATCAACTACAGAAATGCAACATTCAGAGAAGCTCTGGACAACAGTCTGTGAGCAAGCAATAGAGAAGGTAGAAACCCGAATTGAACGCTTATCTTCTATCAAATTAAAACATGAAAACAATTTATTAGAGTTTAATCATTTAAAACAACAAAATATCGAGGCAAAGGAACGCCTAGATTTAGCCGTTCATGAATTGGATGAGATTTTAAATGTACTAGAATCTTAAAAAGCATGTCTACCGATTGAAATTTCAGTCGGTGACATGCTTTTTATAGTATAGACAGATAATAATGAGCAGGCCTATGAGTGTACTCTTTATTTTTTCTCAGGCTGATCGCGTTTAGATTGGCGCGAAATACGTAATAAATCCAACCCAAGCAATACAATAATGATATAAAACAGTGGGCTAGTAAACGACAAACCAATTTGTGACTGACCACCAAGCAATGTTAGTACAATCCATAATCCAACTGTATACAGAGTCAAACCAACATAGGCCTTCTTAGACATTTTTTTATATTGACCTTTATCTAAGGCTAGCTGTATGATCACTAGCACGACTAATATGAGAAGAATTATCTTTTTAGTCAAGATCGATGCAATCGTTGTGTCAGGGAAGAAATCATTTACAAATAATAATGTGAAAAATACTAGAATAAAGAAATTTAAGATCGTCGAGAGCTTCATGCTATATCTCCTTAGTTGCCAGAATCCTTTCTATTGTAACATGGTTCTATTAGATGGGAATGAATTTATGTTATATGTAAGAGAATTTTATGTATAAGGTATGAAAAAATTATTTTTTATTGAATGAATCATTGTATCTTTTAAGCATTGTGGCAAATTGCTCGCGCGTTAAGAAATTTTGAGGATTAGAGCCATCTGTTATACCTTTATTTTTTAACCATTCCCAAGCAGAATGATGTATTTTAGCGGGTTTCCGAGTTGGAATAATAGCCTGTTTCGTTTTTAAAGCTTCCTCCAGTTCGTTAATTTTAGTAAGTAACTCTGTATATTGTGACATCGTCAGCTCTCCTTTGTTATTAATAATAGTATTAGCTTCGTTTGCTAGAGAAATATATGTCATAGGATCAATTGCATTTGGCTGACCTATAGCCCATTTTCCGTTATGTATTTCAAAATGTAGATGGATACCGAATGCTCTACCGCTGTTCCCCATAATGCCAATTTGTTGACCTTGCTTCACACTTTGACCAACACGAACACAATAAGAATCTAAATGTGCATAATTTGTTTCATAGGCTTTACCATTAACAATATGTTTAATCATTACTACTTTCCCATAGCTACTTAACACCTGGGCGCGACTAATTATCCCAGCAGCACTAGCATAAATGGGAACTTTTCCTGTTGAAGCAAGATCGATGCCTTGATGCCACTCATTGCCATATCCGATATTTCTCCATCCAAATTTACTTGTTAACCTTGCATTTTTAACCGGGCAAATAAAATCTAGCATTATAGATCATCTCGTTTCGGTTTTTTATATCTTAGAGCCCGTGATGAATCACTTAGGCTAGCGGTAGTGGGATCTAAAACGGCATTATATGTACTTACAGCCATTAAGGCGATTACATATGGATTTGAAGCGGCGTTGACAAGTAAGGTCCTTACACTAGACCAGGTGGTTAAATCGGCTCCTGTAATCCCATAGTAGGCAAATAGGGGGGTAATAATAGATAATCCGACTGTAATCCAAAACTGAGGATTATTTATACGTACTTTCCAATTGATTTTCATAAATATCCATTCCTTTCTTACAAGCCTAATATTTTCAAAATTAGAGCTCCAATTATCACAGTGGGGATGAGAATCCACCAGTGTAGATATTGTTTGATCATGTCGCTAATTGATAGATTGTCTTTAGCAGTTTCCTGTTTCAAATCATCTTCAATGCTGTCAACACGCTTTCCAATATCTTTAACATCCTCTTGCAATTCAACTTGAGACATATTTAATTTTGTTAAATTCATATTGATGTTGTTAAAAGTCTTATCCATTCTATTTAATTGTATTTGCTGATGTTTATTCATTTCTTGCTGTTGTTCAGATACTAATGTTAAGCGATATAATAACTCATGATTACCTTCTAATTTTGAAATTCGGTTTTCCTGATTCTTAATTTCAACTTCTGCACTAGCTAATCTTTCACCAAATTTTTCATTTTGCACGTAATCACCAACTTTTGTAAAATAGAAAAGGATAGATGTAGTTATCCATCTATCCTTTAAAAATATAGACTGAGTACCCTCAGTCATTTAATAGTTCTATCTCTTCAAAAATTTCACAAAATCGATCATAGAGAACAGCCTTATTTCCCGTAAATTCTAAATCACAGTTTAAAATGATACTTTGTAAAATTGTAAGCATTTCAATTTTATCTGCCGTTTCTTCCATAATAAAATCCTCATTCATCATTAACATAATTTGCATTTGTGCTTCTTTTTCAGCTTCTTCACATTGAAATAATACAATCTCTTCTTCTTTGTTATGTATTTCTTTCGTTTCAGTAACGATTTCCCCGTTCTCATCTTTTAAAGCGTAATCGTTAATAAGTTGTTGCCTTTCTACCTTTAAGAGCTCTATTTGATCTTCCAGTAATTTAATAAACCTAGTCCGCATTCTAGATTCTTTGCCCTTAAGAATTAGATTGAAAAGGAATGATTGTAATTCTCCAATTTCATAGTTTTTTATTATCATAGTTAATATTCTCCATTTCTTTTACAGTATAAATGCGTAGCCTGATACTGAACCATTAACAGTAATGATTGTTAGTTTATTATTTACCATTAGGATACGAGGCTCAATAATAGTCGGAACTTCCTGGTCAGCCCATGTTGGAATGGTAATCTCTGTTTGAACGAATTTTCTGTTCACTGAAATTTCAGTATAAACTTGAGATACCTTTTTAATATCAATTACAGTATCGACTTGGCTAACAGCTTTTACGGTAAGTTCACTAAAAATATCTTGAACGAATTTAACGAATATTTCGGTATCTTTTTCTGATTTTTCATAAAGTTGTACGGCAATAGATACTCCGATAGAAGGCTTAGAAACAATGATTTCAGTGAAAACATCTGACTTAATATTAGGCTCAATTTCTACCAAAATGTCATTTCTATGTTTAATTTCAATTTCTGTTTCAATTTTTGGTTTTGAGACATGAACTACGGCAAAGAGATTACTATCTTTACCAACCCTAGGCGTGATTTCTGTTGCTATTTTATCCTTTGCTACAAAAAGTTCTGTGTAAACAATAGAAGTCCAACTATCATTAATTTCTATTTCTGTGAAAACTTCATTTTTGTCATGGAATGGTACAGAAATTTCAGCATGGATAGAAGGCCTTGTTACCGAAACAGTTGTATCCCAAGAACTAGTGTCAATTCGGGCGCAGTTTATTTGAGCTAAAGTAAAGGGGGTATTAATCGTAACTTCAGCAAATATTTCTCTATTAAGTGGTCTTCTGGCACCAATTTCAATCAAAATTTCGTCTTCTTCACGAATCGAAGAAATGATTTCAGTCTCAACATATGGCTTGGTGACGGTGATTTCAGCTTGTGCTTCAAAATCTAAAGGAACTTCTGGTCTGTGAGCATAGATTTCAGTATCTAACTTATCGAAACTGAAAATGGAATCAACAGTGACCTCAGTAAACCATTCAGAATGCTTTCTTTTATAGACAAAGATTTCAGTAAGTTGCTGGCTTCTTCCTTGAGAAAATATTCTGGAATCGAAATATTTTACAATTAATTCAGGAGGGGAAGAAGTTTCCCTTGTATAGAAAATTGTCTGTCCAGAAGCAGTTTCATTGGATAAACGAATAATAAAACCATTATTATTTTTTTCAAGAGAAACCCAAGATTCAACAATTTTAAATACATCAAATTCGATGTATCCTTGATTCCTATTAATAGTGAATTCGTCTGCAATTAAATCTATAGGGATTGGCCGATTCAGGTGAGTAAGGCTAGTTTCGTACCACTCGCTACTAGCATTTAGTATTTCTAGTTTAAGGTTTTCAGGAGCTTCACCTTTATAGTATAGACGTAAATAGGATTCTTTTAGCACATAAGAAGGATGAATAGAAGATAAGTCAAATTGCACAAATGAACGCCAAATATCATCCTTACTGCGACCAACAACCATAGAAGAATTGCTGCCATAGTTGATTGTTTGGTATGCTGTTTCCTCTCTTGTGAAAGCATCTTGGGTAGGATAGTACACATCTGTAACGATAGGCGGTTGTTGAACTTCATAAATGGCATACATTCTATTATGTGGTGGCACTTCAATTTCTGCTTCTAAGAAATTGTAACCAATAGGCTGAATCTCCGTATAAACATCTGAGTTCCCACGATACATGATGTTTAAATAGGTATCTTTATTACTAGCGTCTAAAGCACGAGAAATAAGCTCAGTTAGTACTTTACTTTCACTTAAAGGTCTAGCTATAATCTCAACATCTTGCTCTATTTTCCCTACAGCAATTAGTTTGTATGTTGCTTTAAAACTGTTGTGAGGACTTACTTCAATTTCAGTATATACTTCAAAGGATTTATCAAAGGGTATTGTATTCTCAGTTACTATTTCATTTCTATGAGAGGAAATGTCTGTTTCTAATCCAAAATCTTGATCCTCCATAATCTCACTTCCTTATCACATTGTATTGTGATTAGGCTTTGTCTGCTCTCACGATAATGTCAAATGAACCGTTAGCGTCAGGCGTTGAACCTAATTCAGTTTTTAATCGAATGAAGAATGACATTTCTTCGTTGTTTTTTAACACACCACCTAGTCTTAAATCAGGTTGAGGTGTAAAAGGGGATGAACTTGTACTAAATTCACAAGTCATTCCTGTAGGGATTTTTGCTGTATTAGCATACAAGTGTATATCTTTAATATCATAGCCATATTGGTTTTTAAGAATAACCTCATGTTCAACTGTAGTTTGACCTGCAATTATGACACCAAAATCAAGATATTGTAGAACCTCACCAATCTCACTTGAGTAGTATTGACCATACACATCTTTGAACATAAGACCTGAGTATGTTCCCATGAATTGAGTTGACCAATAATCAGTAGTTCCGAAGAAATCTTGAAACTCTATTCTTAGAGTATTCCAATCATCAATTCTAATATCTTTACTTCCAATCGCTAACTCAATATTTTGAGGGGATTCACCTAGTTTCGTAAAGCTTCCATCTGAAGGGTAGTAATAACCATTGTTTAGTAATACACGAAATTGAACACGCGTTAAATCATCATCACTTAACACAGCCTTAAGAACATTTGCGTCTAAGGAAATGTCAATTTTAGCAGTAGTGTTTAAGATGTATAGACTCGAGTTTTCAATAGTTGTCGTATCACGAGGGAGATAGTCTTCGAACGAGATTTCTTCAACAATCGTTTTAATTGTGTCACGAGGATTATCTGTAATAAACATACCAATATTGATATATTCACTAGTCCATGTTCTCCATTGCATGTCAGTGATACTATTTAAGTCTTTGTAAGTCATGCCTGTTGACATGATTGTTTGTAGGCTTGAAGTATCAGCAACAACGAATTTCTTTTCTTTTTTGTCCCATACATACCATTTATCAGGTGTTTCTCTACCGATAAAGTAACGAGCTTCATCACGATAGGATTGTGAAATATCATTGACAAATACATCTTCTAAAGAACCATACAAACGTTTAGGGTTAACTAATTTAACGAATTGAGGTTGTGGTATTGCTTTCATATCAAGCACTCGTTTAGCAGTGTCAGAGCCTTCCTCAGTCCATGTTACAACTTCGAAATCACCTTTGAGTTCATCAATAGGCGACCAATTAGCTTCAAGGATTAAATCAGCATTTGTTACAGTTTCATCATCTGTGTAATAAAGAACCTCAACACTTTCACCAAATTCATCATAAATATCAAATGGCTCAACATTAGTCGATACAACAATATCATCATTAGACTCTGTATAAATGGCTACTGTAGGTAATTCACCAATATAGTCATAGATACTATATGGGTCAACGCCTGTTTCTACTGCGATTTTAGAAGTGTCTGAATCAGTGTAGTAAATCGCTTGAGCTGAATCACCAAGTAAATCTTGGGCTTTAAAACTATTTTTATTTAATACAACAGACGTGAATTGCTTATCTTCAAAATCAGACCACATGATTACTGACTTATTTCCTGATAGCTCTTTCCATTGTTTTTCTGTAATATGGTTTAGATTGTTCAAACCATATTGGATGAAGTTTTCTTCTGTTGGTGTTGTTGATTTCCAAGAAGTGCCATCATGGTATTTGTATTGTGAGTTATGTTGGATGAGATATTTGTCTGGGATAGGGGAGATTACTCTGTCGTAGATTTCGATTTGGTCTAGTTGACCATTAAAAAATGAATAGTTTCCTGCTCCTGCCCATTTCCCAAGTGTTAAATTATTGACATAAGAAGTCTCTAAGTTTTTGGCTTGACTTAGAGCAATGGGGTTAATCATATCATCTATAAATAGTTTTACAGAATTAGGGTTTAATGTCCCATCCCATGTAAACAAAATATCATGCCACATATTGTCAGCTAAGTTTAAAGTTGTTTTAGGAACTTGAACTATAAAAGAATGTGTTACATTTGTCCAAGATGTTGAATCTCCATTAGCAGAAGCAATTCCAAAATTGTCGCCAAATAGTTCGATAATAAAGCCCTTTTGATTAGGTTCTCCTAATGTATTTATTATGTTTTGCGACACTCCACTTGCAGGATAGCCACCTGTTATTTTTAGTTTTAGCCTTATACTTTTAGCTCCAATAGGAATAACTTTGCTATTAAACTGTACATATTGATTAGTGCCATTAAAGCTCATAGCAGAACCTTTTCCATTCCAACCTGTTACTCTAGGTGGTGTGTTGGTTAAAGTACCTGTATAGCCACCGATAGAATCCATAGCATTACCACTAGGATCATCAAAGCTAATAAAGGCTTTACCATATTTACTTAAATTATCTTTTGTATTAGCCATTGTATTGACCTCCAATATTTTTCCATATTAAAAGGACAACCAAATTAATAGTTGTCCTCAATCATTGCTGTTTTAAAATCAGTACCAATAGGAATTGTAAACATTCCACCTTTTCCTAATGGTGTTCTGTTATTAGTTACAAGCTCATATTCAGTTGTAGGCTTAGTAAAATCAATTGGTGGTCTATCGACTGCTGAGTCAATCTCTCTAACTACACCACCTTGAGCTAACATCATATATTCTGCTGTGTTGGGAATCTCTTTTACACGAGCTGAGGTAGGAGATAAAACAAGGTTTTTATTGTCTGTTGTTTTAACGACTAAGCGTTTTTGTTCAAAATCAGAAGGAGAGAGAGCTTTGTTGTAGATTTGTAAATCGTCTACATTTCCCTTTAAAAATCTATTGGCAGTAGAAATGTACATAGTGGGAGATAGTAATTGCAAGGTAGACGAATGTTGAAAGTTTCCGATGCTATTAACTTTTTTAACTATTAGTTTACCATCTATATATAAAGAAAAGAACGATGCATCTTTAGCTACTAGAATATCGTGCCATTTCCCATCTGTATAACCACTGGTTTCAAGAGGTAGCTGTGATGCATTGTATGCATAGTATGCTATGCCGAACTCTCCTGTTGGTCTAATATACATATTTAACCCTGTTTGACCTGTAGTAAAGCTTGCTAAAGTACACAGGGGATGGCTGTTTTCTGTATTAACTTGCATTAACATTTTTAATTTAATGGTAAAGTCACCTGTAGGAATGATAGTACTAGAGAATAAAACTCTATGCCCCATAGCACTTGATGTTATAGCATTACCTTCACCATTCCAACCACCAACTCTTGTTGCACCTGTAACTGTGCCAACATAATTATTTAATCCTAGCTTATCATGAATATTTCCGCTAGCTTCATCAAAATCAAACCATGCGACACCATATTGTGCCATTAATTGCTGTGTTGTTGCCATATTAGTTCACCTCTCTTTTATATCCATACTTTACTTCAGTCCAAGAAATATATTGTCCACCATTATTAGATTTATGAGTTATTCTGAAATATCTACCTTCACTCAAAGATAAGTCTAGTTTTTTTGACGTTAATGGTTGCCAATCTGTTATATCGAAGTTACCTACAACATTCCATACAGCACCATCTGTTGAACTTTCTATCTTAAATTCCTTTGCCGCCTGTGTAATCCATGTTTCGTTTCTAGGTGTCAACTGCACAGTGTTGACCTTTCTTAATTCGCCAAAGTCTAGCATTAACCAAGAGTCTACAAAAGCATCTCTGTCTGTAGCCCAACAAGAGGTGTTTGTTGTCGATATATCAGAAATATTTCCGTCAAATGCTCTAAAAGGGAAGTAGGTGTATGGAGCTGTGGAAACATAAAAGCTACTGGCTGTAGCTTTTAGTGGACTAGGAAGCACATCAGAGATCATTTTAGTCTCATACCAAGTAAAGATAGGCTCAAAAATCTTGTTCTTTGCAAACTCTTTGATACTCAAAGTTTTAATTACCCCTACATCATGTGTAAACACTCCCACTGTACCAGCAACAGGTGTGTCATTAAAGTATCTGTGCTTAGTGAAAGGTACATCTAATTGAATAAACTTGCCTTGTTCAATACCATACTCAACAATGCTTTCATTTGTGCTGTCAGGAAGGTGAATGAGGGTTCTGTCTGATAGAGAGTATTGTTGATTTGTTGTTGGGTCTTGTAGTACAACTCCCTTCTCTGGTAAAGGTTCAAACATTTCCATTTTAGAAATATAGGTATATTCTGTGTTGCTACCCTTAGAGATATTTATTCTATATTTCTTATAAAAGTTCTCATTATTAAAATCGTATAGTTGCTTTACATTAATAACAAAAGATACTTGTGTTCTAGTGTCAAGAACAATCCACGCTCCCGATGCTTCATCGTACCCTTCAAAAGTCCAATTTAATGGAGCATATGCTACACCACTTTCCATCAATATAGAATACCTAATAATGCGTTTTGCTTGAGGGAATTCATATGACAACCAACTAGGACTCTCTTTATATTTACTACTCCAATATGCATTTTTAGCTGTTTGACCAAATACAATCCATGCTTGATAAGATGTGCTAAATTCACTGCTTGCAGAAACTACCCCAAAAGGAGCGGTATTGGAAGTCATTATAGGAATTGCACTAACATCTTTTATCACTACCAATTAAATCATTCCTTTCTCACTCAGCACTAATTAAAACTAATGCTGAGTGGTTTTTTGTTTACTTGTTTTGTCCAAAGACCTTGTTCATTTTTGGAAACACTATCATCTTGTAAGATGTAAAGTTCAGTAGGAATTGGTCTAGTTAAATTTGTTAAATTAACTTTTCCATAATTAATAATATTATCTGTTGATAATACAGGAACTTCAAAAAGAGTTAGTTTTTCATAGGAGAACAGAATTTCTCCTATTGCTACATAAGAATAACCATTATTATCTAATACTTGTATTCTATAATATCTGTATGGTTTATCGTTTTCAAAATCGAATCTTCTAGTTTCTACTTGCGCCCAATCAATTTGATTTCTAATTTGTGCAAGTGTATCAAAATTAACGCTGTCATTAGAACCAAGAATATTAAAATCTTTAACGTTATCAGTAAGAACACTAGAGTTTCGACCAGTCAACTCTAAAACATTTGCAATCTTTGGAGAAGAAGCACCATAGTCAATTTGAATCCATCCAACAATTGTGTTCCTTGAGCTAATCCAAGTGTCACTTGCATTTATAGCTGTACCATTAAATGCCTTATAAGGCTCATATCCTGAGCCATAGTGACCACTTGCACTAGCAACAAATGGTGTTGGCACAGTAATATTGGTCATTTTAGTTTCGTGGGTTACTTTAATTGATTCTAGCGAAAAAGTCTTACCATTTGCCCTAAGTAGAGTTGAACTTAAACCCCAAGAATAAGCCCAAGAATAAGAGCCTGCATAGACACCAATACCTAAATCTAGTTCACCATAGTTTGTAATGTGGTAACTTGAGTCAAATGTAACCCTGCTATATGTATTTTTTCTAGTTCCTTCATTATAAAATGTGAAATTAGTGACACAGTTTTCGATAGTAAATCCTTGACCTGAGTAACTTCCAACAAAATTCGCCTTAACATCAAATACGCAATTAGTGAACTTTGTAGTAGAAGTTCCATTATTTGAATAGGTAAAGTTTGGAATTAGGCTATCAATTTTAAATAAGCAATTTACAAGTTCTCCTTTTACAGCTCCTCCACCAAAACCACAAATAGAGTTTTGATAGTTGTTACCATTTCTATTACCTATTTTAAAGTCAAAAGTAATATTGTATGCTTTTGTTTCTGAATTTTGAAACATAATGCAATGTGTGTCTCTGCCACTATGTTTTGTGCCATCACATAAAAAGATGGTTTTTTCTTTTTGCCCAAAAAAATAAATCTCTTTATTTCCATCCCAAAGACCACCTGAGTCAAAATCTCCTGCAATTCTAGTAACATCATAAGTGCCTGCTTTTGCAAAAATAGCGTCACCTTTTAATGAACACTTAGATATGGCATGGCTGACTGTTAGAAAAGGAGAGTTATTACTACCATTGTTTGAGTCTGAGCCATTTAAGGAATCTACATAATAGATATTGTTGAATGTAAATTCTGTTTGGTTATTTCTAATAATTGGCATTTATTTCACCTCAGTTCTTATGCTTCTAATATCAAAATATTTCTTTAAATCTATAGTATTGCTGAACACTTTGCCAACTTCTCCAATATCTAATATGTCATTCTTTTGAGTCATTGCAGTAGGTTCTAATGTTGTAACTATTCTGTCAAGTAGGGGAGATAGGTTGTCCATACTTTTATCAAGGAAATCTGAGGAAGAGGGATTGATGTTTGGGAATGATTCCCAATAATAAGGTGCGTCAGGAGTAGCCATTTCATACATTTCAAATGAACTAACTAATGTACTGTAATTATAGTGGCTTAATCCAAATTGAAGCTTATAAAATAAATATTCATTATTATTGTTGAAACGATAAGTTTCTTTAGTGCTTCTGTTTGGGTGGTTGTTAACAGATAGAAGACTATCATAGTTTAAACCATCATTACTACCTAATAAGGTAAATTCTTTTATTCCATATGCACTTCCTGTAATTATAAGAGAATCTAATGCAATCTTATTTATCACTTTTGGAGAGTCAAACTCATATTGAAGCCATGATGGATTACTTGCACTAGAACCGTTATCATACCAATATGTTGAACTATTCCTATCAAATGCTTGCCATGCAGGATTATAAGCACCCCTAGCAGTTACTTTACCTGTTGGAGCAGTATTGCTAGTCATATTAGGTACTGCATTAATAGTTGTGTCTTTACCTAGTATCTTTGGATGGAATTTCTTGTACTCACCATTATGGTAAATCATAGATTTATCAGGAACAAGATATGTTTTTAAATAAACTTCACTTATAATGGTTGGGTAAGTTCCTCCACCTGATTCGTTGTTCTTTCCTTTTATTATTAACCTATCATTTTTTCTTATTGTTAACATTGGTAGTGGGTAGTCTACATTGTCATTAAAAGCTCCTATGAGTTTGTCATTTAGATATATCTCTCTATTAATGAAACCATAGCTACTTCTAACAACTTTTATGCCATCTATGAATAATTTTCCACCCTCTAAACCACTGAAAATAATGTCTATATTAATTTGAGCGTTATTTCCATAGGATAGATAGGTATTTTCATTTCCATCAAACACTTCTGAGTTTCCACTTAGTATGTTTCTTCTGTTACCATTTCCACCCCAATTATCATAGCTTGTAACAATGTCCATTTACAACACCTCTAATCTATCTATTCTTTGCCATTGGCTACGGGTGACTTTCTTTCTGTGTAAACTCCCTGTGTCTGACCAAGTTGAATCTACTTGTTTATCAAAAGTGTAGTCACGTTTAAGGCTTAATGAAGTTGTTTCATCTTCGTAGAAATCTAGTTCTCCAACACCTGCATAATCACCGCCATTTATCTCAGAAAACTTAATTCTGTAGGCAATATAGTTAGCCCTTTTTGAGGTTGGTACTTCATATATTTTATCAGTGTACCCTGTAGTCCAAACCTGATTAGTTTGTTTATCTAAGTCAACCCAAGTTCCATTAGTGCCATTTGTTGTGTCAATTGAGCCTTGAAGAACCCATGATTTAACCATTGTTGACAAAGCATTGCAACTTCTAATTTTGTATTTAGAAACTACTACGCCCCTTTTAATAAAATAAAAACCTAAGAATCCTGTTTTAACTCCTTTAGCAGAACAATATCCTTCACTCCTATCTGCTTTATCAAATGCGTACCATGAGTCATAATTAACGCTATATACGGTTTCAGCAAATGCAAAACCTTCTGTTGATGAAGTGTTTGATGTTAATTTAGGAACAACATTCCCACCTATTTTTACTGTCTTTTTTTCAAGAAACTCGTTGATATTAAAATCATTTTTAGCTACGAGAAAAACATCAGTTACAAACCCTGCAAACAAGTCGATTCGCACCTGAATGTACTGTTTTGTATCAGATTGAATAGTTCCATCTTCCGCAATAGCAACCCAATCTGACCAATCATAATTGTTTGATGAAACTCTAGTTAACACAGCGAATGAGCTTGCACCATTAACTGTGCTGTTTGTAAACACTTTCTCGAAGTCTTGAAATATATCTCCTAAATCAATCACATCAGAAGTCCAAGAGCCTTGCTCAACATAAATAGGATTTCCTTGACCATCTACATCAATATCTACTAATTCTAAATAGCCTGTGTTCTTATTGATTTTCGTTCTATCATGAGTTCCTGAAACACCGATAGATAAACCTATCTCTTTGCGCTCTAAATTTCCACCTATAATAGTCATATGAACATGCTCCTTTTTTAAATATTAATTATGTTACCATCTTGCCTATCTCCTGTATCAATAGATTCAATTCCACCAATAAAAGTAACAAAACTACCATTTACATTTGTAAATGAATTGTCTAATAATAGAACAATCAGCTTTGAGTTTTTGGGAGATTTTTTAATCTCTCCAATTTTGGCGTTTAACCCCTTGTTAACAAGATTTTCTACTAGCTTTTCAAGTGAGTATTTTCCTACTTCTATTGTGTAGGCTTTCTCAGTTGAAGACTCAAATAAAGATAATTTGTTGTTTGAAGTTGTTATTTCTAAGGAATCAGTTTTATCAAGAAGACGCAACCAAAATCTTTTCATTAGGTGTTTCCTCGCTTTCTATTATTTGATAGTCCAATTTAATTGACCTGCTTTATTAACCTCTAATGGGGCAGGGAAACGCTCTATCTCAACACCTCTTGATTTGAATACTAAGTGACCATTCATTGTTTTATTGGAAGTTAGCTTTACCTCAATAAATGGGTTTTCATCTTCTAAAGGAAGTGAAACAATAGGCTGTAAGAAGAACTGGACTCCGTCTTTTTTGAAGATTGTTTTATAGCCAAAATTAATTGACTTAATATTGGATTGCTGAATACCTTGTACATTATTGTAATCAGCGTAAGCTTCTTTATATGTGATAAGGTCTTTGTCTGCAAAGTTTGTTGTTAAATTGTAGGACTCTGATTGTTCATCAATGTACTCAATTTCAATTCTTCTACCATTTAAGTTGAAAGAACCATCGGACATTTCAAAAAAGAGCTTCATTCCTTGACCAAACAAACCAAAACGAATGACCTGATTTTTCTGAATCAAATAAAAATCATTTTTCTTATGCGTAAGTGGGTCATACTCGGCATAGTTTTTACCGTTTGCATAGTCAGCGTTCCAATTGAAAGGAATACCATATGCATGATTATTTCCTGATCTTGCGAATAACATTTTTATCAATCTCCTTCATTGCATTGAAGTATTTTCTTTTATAAGTTACATAAAAAATAGGGTAGGGGAAAAATCCCCTTACCCTGTATAATCACTATTTTATTTATTAAATACCATTTGTTACTTTTACACGTAACGGTAAGAAACACGTTGTACTAATAGGTTTTTGCCTGCTGACGCAGTGATAGGTACATCTGCGTAAACAGAAATCTTAACGAAGTTACCACCTGCTAGGTGAGCGTTAGTTCCGTTAACATCAGTTTTGTTTGCGTAACCTAAGATTTCTTTTGATGCAGGCGTTTGTAAAATTTTGATTGCTACAAACTCTGCTGAACCATCGAATACAGGATTTCCTTCAACTTTCACCCATGTTGGCTCATTTCCATCTGTAGTACCTGCTTTAGTCACTTTGTAAATGAAGCCGTTTGCTGTTGTTGGTTGAACATAAGTATCTAGTGTTAATAGCTTATTACCTGCCCAAACTTGAGCAGTAGAAGCGTTCACATTTGTTGTAGAGCCTGTAGTTCCTAATTCTTTCATACCACTAGGATTTTTTGTACCTACGCCACCTTTACCGACAGGAAGGAATGACTCCTCGTTTAAGCTGTCAACACGAACCCAAAACCAGTTGTCTTTAACAGCTTCTACGACAGGTGAATCACCCAAACCACCGTTACGGTCACGAGTTGTGAATACTACTTCTTCCATTTTAGAGCAATCATCAAGCGTATCTCTGTTATTCCAAATATAGAAAACCTTTGTAGCTGATTGAGAGTCAGCGTCAACAGTACCGTAGTTTACTGTGCTTTTAACCTCTGTTGCTTTTGTGTTTGTACCTTCATACCATGATACTACAGGTGCTTTTGTCATAAATAAATTCCTTCTTTCTAATAAATTGTTAGTGTAAATTGATTGTATTGAAACTTTAAATAGGATCATTTCAATGCTACTTTTACATTGACAGATAAATTTTGTGCATCAACAGAAAAAGAAGGGATGTATAGTCTAAACACATCTCCCTTCCTCACCAAACTGTCTCTTAATGTATATACTTGATTATTTAAATAACGATCTTCATCAATGATTACTGGGTTGACTGTAATATCCAACCAATCAATGAAGTTCGATGATTTTTGTATTTGAATAGGGGTAGGCATTGAACCTAAAATAGAAATCGATGCTTGAATATCAACAATTTCACCGTCCCAATCAAATATGATATGTGGGTCTTGAACGCCTTGCAAAATATCTTTTGGAATAATGAATACAATTGTTTTCTCATTTACAAATTCAGTTATATTTTGAAGCTTTACGAATTGTTCTTTACTCATTAATCCATTTATTACTTCGTTGGCTAAAGGTACATTTCCACCTAAGGCATCGATAGGAATCCAGGCCTTTCCATTCCAACGATAACGTATGCCTGTATCAAAAACCTGTGTTGTCCATCCAACTTCAGGATGGGGGAATTTTTTAGCAATGTCATCATATGTATGAATAAATGGTTGATAAATTAAAACTGTTGTTTCGTATGCATCTCTTACTAGTTCAGTTGCTTCATTAGCATTGTGAGTGGCAATTAAAGCCTGGTCAGTGGCATGATTGGATTCATTAATAGCAATGACCAGTTTTTTTAAGTATTCTTCATAGTTATCTGTTCGATCAATTAGATCTTGAACTTGTATTTTACTTCTTTCAATGATTTCGTGAAGTGTTTCGGTAGAATTGGTACCATCATAATGGACAATTCGTGTAGAGGGGTAAAGGATTAATCCTCTTCCTTTGTACACCATTGACATTGTTTCTGCTTCCTTCACTGCATGGAAATAAACAAAACCATTAGTATAGTCTACATAAAATTCATTTTTTTCTAAGTTGTGCTTGATGAATTTTTCATAATTAATTTCAAACATACCTGAAATTCTAACCTTATACATTTCATCAGGAATTTCTAATAAAAAAACACGTTGATTGACAACACGAGCGATATCTAGTCGATCGATGTAAGGGTCGTTGGGTGTTCCTTTTCGCCAAACGATATGAATAGGATTATTAAATTCTAAATAATTAGTAGGTAGTGACAATTTTCTCACCTCCTTTCCAAGTGAATTTTAATTGGCAAACACATTATTAGATCCTTCTTGTATAGAAGCACTGGAGCTTGCATGTGTTCTTACAGAATCACCTTTTCTAGCAAGCTGTTTACCACTAACAAATACCTTGGAACTACCTGAGCTTACAGAACCATTGGCACTAGAATGTCCACCGCTGACATAAGACCAGCCACTTGGAACAGTATATGAATCTTGTTCCTGTGTTTTGGCACCTGAAAATGCAACTTCCTTACCATTCACAAAAACAGTAGGTGCTCCATCATCAATGGTCCCTTCCACAGTTGCGTCGATATCTAGCTCATCATAGGGCGAGCTAGGTGGGATTTCGATACCAAAACAAACATCTCCCACCCAATAGCCTCCATAATATTGACCATCTATATATTCTGGAACACACTGGGGCTTATTAGGTTTCCTTACTTTAACGTGCTTACTAGCAATAGAGCTACTTATTTTATTACCTCTTACTGATACTTCAGGCATGCTAACACTCCTTAGTTTAGATCAATACGAGTACCATTTAATTTAATGCCTGTTGCAGACATAGTCATCGTATTACTTCCAAATTTTAATTCTAAAAGTGAGTTATTCATTGTGATACTACCGCTCCCACCTTTAATAGATACCGTCCTAGGTGAATTAATCTCTATAGATTTTGTGCTTTCAGTGTTTAAATTAATAGAGTGTTTTTCACCAGTTTCATCTATATACTCAGTAAAGAAACCTTGAGAGGTTTTATATTGCTTAGCTTTATTATTGTTAGTATTATTACCTGAACCACTACCCCAAATAGCAATAGGGTAGGCTTGTGATCCTGAACCCTCAAAATACATTTCATATTTAACATTTTCCGATGAACCATTTTTGGTAATAAATCTTAAAAATTTTTGTTTAATATGGACATAATTATCAGGGTCCTTAGGGTCATAAGTTCTGAGTCTAGTAACCGTCAAATCAGAGATAAAGCTATCATCGTCAGCTAATTCTTCAAGAATCGACTCATCTAGCTCACCATTCATAATGAAAAGCTTTCGTGCATACAAGTGTCCATCTTTACTGACCCAAAATCTAGGCTCATGTTTGACATCAATTGCAATACCCTCATTAGCATTTAGCCGAATTTCCTCACCGCTATTCCCATTAATAGTGATACCATCATTTTGGTCAAAGATGATCTTTTCACCTAAGAAACCATCAACTATTTTAAGGTTGTGCGTAGTTATGTCTTTTGCATAAAGTCTTCCATCTGTCCCTACGTAAAATTTCTTCTGACCATCGACATAAATGGAGATAGCTTCATTAGCATTTAATCTGATTTTTTCACCATTTTTCCCATTAATGGTAATACCTTCGTCCCAATCTAGAGTAATGGCATCACCTAAGTCACCATCTACAATTCGAAGATTTTTTGTTACCAATCCTTCGGCGTATAGTGTTCCGTCTTCCCATTTAGAGTCACCTAAAGTGGCAAATAGTTTACTAACCCATTTCCCATTTTCCCATTTCTGCAGCGCAAGTCCATTAGTGGCATTTAGATAAGCTCGATACTTACCATCATTCCGAACAGCGATAAAGCCAAAATCATTCATCATGAGATTGTTGTGATATCTACCCATTGTGAGACCTGAATAGAATAAGGAATCCTCAATTTCTTGTCTTAATCTAGTCGCTTCATCATAGTAATTTTTAAATTTCTGCACAAAAATACCACGATTCTCAATGGGACTCGTGGATTCTGTCAGTGGATCAGTCATATCAATATTTAAGAAGGATGATTCAAGGTAACCAGTATTTATGATTTTGATATAATTGGACATGTAAGTTGTTAACTCTACATATGCATTTTTTATTGCACTCGTCGAATACCTGTCTGTAGTAGAGTAAACGGTAGGGAAGGTTTGAGTTGCAGTATTAAAAGCACCGTCAATATCTGAAACATTATCTCTCTCACTCCGTATGTATTTTTGTGCCTGTTGAAGAAGCAGCTTGTAGTCTGAATGGATTTTATATAATTCTTTAATGAGCTCTAATTTTTCAAGCGTCGTTAATTTGCCATCAGCTACAATTTTGTCAAATAAACCAATATTAAAATAGTTATTTTCAGCATCTAAGATCACTTCATCAAGATTATTGACAATCTTAATATTCTCAGCAATCATGTTTCTAGAGTAGAGAGTACCATCTGTATTAGCCCATAACACCTTTTTCCATTCTTCATTATCTTTCTGACTCACAGAAAACCCTTCGCAAGTAGTTAATGCAACCCTTGTTACATCATTCCACGATATAAGTCCGAAGCATTCATGGTCCTGTGGAATTAAGTTTCCTTGTTCATCTTTTTTATTATTAGAAACTAACCCTAAATACATGGTTTCTTCACCATGTCGATTATAAATGGTAGTTCTTGAGCCCTGTGTTATCCATATACCAGATTCATCTTCAATCATCAAATTAACACCAGATATGATCTTCCCAAAAATACGCTCACCAAAAATTCCATCCTTTGAAATTGCGTGTTTCCATGACTCGCCATTATCGTTGGTGATAGCAAGAAATCCATTTTGTATAACAAGCCAGCTTAATGGATCTTCTAAATCTTTTACAATAATGCCACGTTCGCTTATTTCTATCTTCTGGTTATAACCAGCCATGACAGCATTTTTTAATGCATCCCATTTATTATTGATGATATCGTTAATGGCCCCGTTGTTCTGCTCGGACAAATTCCACTTCCATTTATCCATCTGAACAATTGTAGATGTATTGCCTGCTTTATTAAGCTGTTCTAACCAATTATTGTCTTCATCAAATTCATTTTCGATAACAAGAGAAATACTTTCATTTTCAAAGTCATGAGTAATTTCCGTAATTTTGGCTTTTATATCCACTTGTAATCTATCATATCTAACCCTAATAATATCTCCTAAACCTAACTTGTCCCAATCATTTTGGCATTCAACGATGGATAGAAAATCAATTAAGTTCATATCTAATCTGATTTTTGGCTCTAAATATTGTCTGAATACTTCCTTACCGTCTTCCATTAAGTCCTCATCATCAACAATTGAATCATTAGTATATTCTTTTTCTATTTCAAAATCGGATAGCTCGGCTAACTGCCCAACTGTAAAGTTATTTTCTCTAGTTAATTTTTCCTGTAACGCAAGTAATTCATTTACGTAATCAGAAAGCTGATAGTTTAAATCTCTAATAAAGGCTTCTTGAGTGGAGATCTCTAATCGTTTGGCCTCTAAACGTTGAATGATGTCTTGATGCTTTGGAGTTGAGGAGTGAAAATTTGCATTTGATAAATCTAATTCATCTTCAATAAGGACTCTTTGGGAATTCAGGGTACTTAGTTTTTGTTCCTCTGTTTGGATAATGGAATTTTGTGTAGTGACCATTGTAGTTAAATTAGTAAACTTCTCTGATAAGGATTCAACCAACGCCTGATAGTCTTCTAATGCAATGCATAAACCATCTGTTAAATATTTAGAATGACTGACAACAATCCCGTTTTCACGTTTGAAAGGGTAGAGGTAGTATCTGTAATCTTCGAGATAGGATTGACCGGTAGGATTTAATCGATGTATAGATAAGCCATCTTGTCCATACACTTTTAAGCGAGTGATTGTATCAATTGTGTTTGTCGCTAAATTGAATGACTCTAAATATTTTCCATCACGGAGGTGGAAGCCTTTATCTTTACCAATATTTTCGGGTTTATAGAAATTGATTTCATATTTTATTGAATCCCATACAATTAAAGCATTCCAAACTTTTGCTAAATCATAAATAATTTCTAAAATATTATTTGATGAAACCTCATAGCTTCGATAAACCTCCTCGAAGGAACTGTCAACATAGCCTAATTTCCATTTTGTATTTACGGAAGATAAAATATCAGTAATAATATGAGACAATGTTTTACTGACTACTTCAAATTGTCGTATATTTTTATCACTTAATTGGACGCCGAGTGACAAAGCAGTATAACTAATATACTCATCATCACTATAGGATTTACTGGATTCGTTCATTAAAAAGTATTCAGTGATTTGCCCATATTTCAATTTGAAAAGATACCTGTTTCTTATTTTATCAATATTTTTATTTTCAAAAGGAATCCCATCTTCCATTAGGACAGTAGGTATTTTAAATGAAATTTCATTTAGGACCGAAACCTTAGTACTATAATTGATATCATATGCCTCACTAATTCTGGCAATTGTTTTTTTATCTGGACTACATAAAAATATTCTTGCATCATCTGGTTTTAAACGGTAATCTATTACACCTAATTTCAATGATTTTCACCTCACTCCTGTAAAAAGACATACTGATGTCTAACATCCATATCGAAATCCCCTTTTCCTTTTAGGAGATTAGTTCCGATTATTAATGCTAGGAATTCATCATTATGATCATCATACCGATAAACACCTAAATGCTGCCTGTCAGAAACAATATCTTCTTTTTGACAATCAATAAATACTTCTTCATTATCGATAAGATTATCTACAACTAATGTTTGATTTGTCATGATATTGGTTAGTTCTATACTGCCTTTTCCATTCTTTTTCTTAATCCATAGTTTTGGCTTAACAATAAAATCGCCCAGATTTTCTAAGGATTCGCAAGGATCGAAGGTGATAGAGAAAGATTGTATATAAGGTTTTTCGTTATCCTTTTTTGCATGAAGAACAATCTTATATCTAAAAATCAAACCATCTAAATTAAAGCCATCTAACAAATTGTTATCACTGAAATTTATTGTTTTCCAATTAGTCCAATTCTTGTAGTCGTAAGAGAGGGAATAGAGAAACTCTATTTGTTGATGATGTATATTTATCATATTAGCGAGGATGGTTGTTAAATATTTTGAAGAAGCATTCGTAATTTCATAATATTTAGATACATAAGAGCCTGTTGAATTTATTAAGGAACCCCATTTCATTCTAAATACTCCTATTCTATTTTTCCAAAAGGTCTAAACTCACTATTTGTGCCAACCTTTTTCCAAATGATATTTTTTGCTTTTCTCCAGACAACTGAACTATCAATAAATGCTGTATCGTTTTGAACAGAAGACCATTCAGGTTCAGTAGGGGAGGAGTAGCCTGCTGTCTCACAAAGATAATAATATGTCTTACTTCCATTAGTAGGGAATACCAAGTCACCTACCTCATAATTGAATTCTTTGCGCCAAATTTTTCCTGATACCTCGGGAAATTCTTGTTGTAAGGAAGTAATAAAAGTTGGAGGGGTAGTGGAACTTTTCCCATCGACCACGCATTCATAAAGGCCACCATTATCTACAGGCGGCTTTACTAAATTGCCAATACTGTAATTTTTATTTGGCAACCATTTTTTTGCTTGAATACCTTCTCTTGTGACAACCCAGCCGATATATGAACCTGAGGCAGGGACCTTATTCCACATAATATGACCAATTGGATAATATTTATTATCACCTAGATCTTCAATAGATTGAGTTGAATCTTTTAAGTATTTTTCTAATTTACTAAAATTATTGCCATATTCAACAATGGTATTTTTTATATCATCATCTTCAAAAGAGGATTCAGTAGTAATATTTAATTTAAGTCCATCTGTTGTTTCCATTTAAAATTCACTCCATTTTTTGATATTGGCATATTGTGCTCCCCAAGAATTATCAACTTTATCAATTGTTAAACCATTAGAGGTAACCTTCGAATTAAAAAAACTCCCTTGTTCAAAGCTTTTCATGTCGTCGATAATTTGATAACCAGTATTAGCATTTCTAAATGCCATATTATTAAAAATAAGTTCATGAGAGTAAGTATAAGGAGAATCACATCTAATAGTTAGTTCTACATAACCTTGCTTTAAACCATTATGTAATAATGCAGAATTTCCTTCTACCAGGGCGTATAATACTCTATTTGGATTATTGTCAAAAATTAAGGGTTTGTAATATGGCTGAAATAACCAACGAGCAATTTTTCTTAGATCGTGGTCATCAAGCCAATCTTCAAGATAAAAGGACAAGTTAAAGGAGAGGGGTTCATGTTCAACCTTTTGAAAATACGGTTTTTCATTATTAGCAATTTTTTTCTCAATAATTCTCCTTCTAGGAAGAAAGTTTTCTTCAAATAAACCTCCTCTTGTTGAAGCAATTTGAATACCCATATCTTTTGATGAAATGTTGTCATACATAAAATGAATAGATTCCAACATTACTTTCTCATTCCTTTCCTACGCAATAAATCATCATCAATCATTTTACTAAATCGATGTAAGTCGTTTTTGTCACCGTTCATTTTATCGATGTGGAAGTTTATCTTAATGTCACCATACGTATCGCCTGTACTAACAGAGGATGATTTTTGGAATGGGGTAAACTTTAGTAAGAAAGGGGATAGATTATTCATGATACTATCCATAATATTGATTGAATTAAACAAACTTTGTGTATCAGCTTTATTCAACATAATTTCTTGAGGGTGAGCAATAATAGCTTTGCCTCCTTTACCATCAATCCCAATTCCAGTCCAGTTCATGAAACCGCCACTGTCAAGTGAGGCAATTTTTTTCTTCATTAATTCACGTGTTGTAAGATTTTCAATCAAATCTAATTTGTAATTAAAGAATGTTTTTAACTGTTGTATTTGTTCAGATGAGTACTTATTTTTTACAGAATCAAATGTTACGTTTTCGGAGATTTGGGAATCTTCATTTCTGCCTTCTGAAGCGAGATTATCAGCTTTGTTTTTTAGAGCCATTTTAGTATTTGCATTTAAAGATGGTTCAGGTACTAGTTTCTCGTAAATAAATTTGCCTAACATTACTTTCATGTCCGCATCAGATAGTTTACTTTCATTTACTTGTGTATTTCCTGAATTCTCATTGAAAAACTGCTCAAAAAAGCTATTATATTTCCCGCCAAGCAAGTTTTTATTACTATTTAAATACTCAGATAATGAATCCATTTCTGCTTGTGTAAGAACCCTTGTGGACTCATTAAAATTAGCACCATTTTCAGTAAATCGGGAATCAGCCTTATCGCGGCCCTTTGCTGCAAAATTTTTTGCCATTTCACTAACGGCACTCTGATCCTGGCCTGAAACATTCGGCAAAACTCGGTCATATAAGAACTTACCTAATAGAACTTGCAAGTCCGCGTTAGATAATTTGCCTTTAGATGTTTGTGGATTGGAAAGATTCGATTCAAATGAACCATTATCCTTTGATTCTTGACTGTCATTAAATTTTTTTATTAAATCTAGAGCTTCTTCTAGTTCGAGAATAACATTGTCTCGGATAGAAAAACCTATAGCTTTCATAGTATCGTCTAATGTACCGCTAATTTCGGGTAGTGAGGCTTTTAATTTATCTCGGTACTGATTGAAGTCTGCCTCCACATTAGTTAAATGACCGTTGATGATATCTTCTCTCATTTTAGCGAATTGGCGTTCATTATTTAGTAAATCGCTATAGTACGACTCCCAATGTTCTTTTTCAAGATTAATTTTATTGACTAAATTTTCATGCTCTGACTCTTGTAGCTCTATTTTTTCATTTATTTCTTCCTCTTTGGATTCTAATGCATCATTTAAAGACTCTTTACGTAAATCAATTTCCCGGTTATGTCGTTTTTCCGCAATTGTTTTATCAATTTCATCTAACTGTTCTTGTAGACTTTTCCTCTTTGCTTTCGCTTCATAAGAATTATCTAACGCTAAAATATTTAGCTTACTCTGTACATCATTCCGTTCACTTTCTAAATCGGAAATCTCCATATCATAGCTTCTTTGAGCTTCTTCTCGGTCAATGAGCCTTAGCTTATCTTCAACACTTTTTCTAAATAAGTCCATTTCTTCTTGCAGATTTTTCATGATTGTTTCATGTTTTTTATTTTCGCGCTCAATTTCTTCATCAAGTTGCTTGATTTGCTCATCTCGAAGTTCTTGATGATAATCTTTATACGCACTAATAACTTTATCTGCAATTTTATCAAGTTGGGCTTTTTTTGCATCGTCCTTTTGCTTTGTATAGTCTTTAATAGCTAACGTGGCATTTAAATAGCCATTATACTCTTCATTTATTAATTTTGTGATTTCTTTGATACGTTCAGCAGTGATATCACGCTGTTTTAATTCCTCTAGCAAATTATCTCTAGTTTCTAAATGCTGTTGAGCAATTCTTTCTTGGGCATTAATCATAATGTTTGTATATTTCTCATAATCTGCCGAACCCTCATCAAACATTTTACGAATCAATTCAGCTCGATTTATTTCGGATTCTATATTATTTATTTTCTCATCCGATTGGGTTTTGATATTGATTAAAATATCATAGTCACTATCTTGAATATCAACCTGTAACTCTTTCATACCGATCGTTAACTCTTCAATGCGTTTTTTCGCAGATTGTAAACCATCGCCATACCCTTTATTTCCATTTACTAGGCTTTTTAATTGAGTTAGTTCATAAAGATTGGCATTCTGCTTTTCCTTCATCGCATTATTAATATTTACAAGTGATTTTACATACCTAGCAGAGGAAGTATCTAATTCTCCAAGTTTTGCTTTTTCATAGGCGAGAACATTATCCTGAATTTGACGTTGTTCTTCATACTTTGACATGTAGGATTCAACTTTTTTTGAGCCTACATCCCAAATGGCAAAATCTATCTCACTATTGACATTGTTCAGTTCATGAAGACGTTGCGTATACTCATCAATGACCTTTTTTGAGGCAGTACCACTCTTAATAACGCCTTCCAGATAAGCAATTTCATTTTGGTTAATTTTCTTTTTATCATTTAAAGCAGCTGTTTGTCTGTCTAGTTCTTTACGATAGGATTCTGATGTGACAGTGAGTTTCCTTAACCTGTTATCACTAGTTTCTAATAAGTTATCAATCGTTGTCTTTTTGTTTTCAAAAGAGGAAAGATAACTATCAATTATGCCGCGCTCAAGGTCTTCTACTAAATCTTTTTGATTTAAAATCTGTTGCTGTAAACTTACTAATTCAGATTTTGTTTGATCAATAGCTTGTTGTGCCGTGTCAACTGCATATGATGGAGAAGATGTGGCTCCATTTTTTGCAGCAGTATAGTAACTTGTTGGATCTAAGCGTTGTCCGTTAGCATTCTTCACTTCGTAATGTAAATGTGGACCTGTCACTCTACCAGAAGCACCAATATTACCTATTTGCGTTCCCACATCAACATAATCACCCATTTTAGCGATAGCTTTATCTAGATGAGCATAAAGATGTTTGAAATTATTTGCATCTTGTACGACAACAATATTTCCATAAGAGCCGTCATAGCCATTTTTAATAGCATCACCGCTAGCTATTATTTTGCCTGCAACATTCGCATCTAAGCGAGTTCCTTTAGACCCGGAAATATCCATGCCTAGATGATTATCCGATTTTCCAGTAATCGGGTCTTTACGGCCTCCGTATGCGCTAGTGATTTTGCCAGACCAACCGTTTAGATTAGTAGTTGTGGAAGAAGTGGGGGACTTACTTGTTATATTACCCGTTTGCTGAATTTTCCCTGAAGCAATTTGATTTTTTAAAGAAGCCTCTTGCTGTTGCATCACTCGAAGTTTTTCTTTTTCAAATTGAATTTGAGTTTCTAAAGCTCTTCGATACTCACTAGAATGTTCAGGTAGCTTAGACAGCAATCTTTGTTGTTTTTCAATTCCGAGATTTAACTCTTCAAGTTTTTGTTTGTATTTATCGGTTATGTATACTGTATTTTTTGTTGCTGATATATTTTGATTAGTCGTTTTTGTGGTCTTACCTAAAGAAGTGTCAAAGCTATCAATAGTACTAATATTGGTGTCTAATGATTTCTGTAATTCATTTAATTCAGAGGTGTAATCATTAATTTGACTTTGAGTTTGACCTAATAATGTACCGGAACGATAGGCACCGTAACCGTAAGTATAACTATTAGGATCTTCGTTCTTCATATTATTAACTTGCTCATTATAAACTTCTTGTAATTTTGCTTGAAGTATATTTAAAGCTTGAATATTTTTCTTTATATTTTCAATAGTGGCTTTTGTGAAACTTGCCTCATCGACAACATTCTGTTGTTGAATGCTTAATTTCCCTTGTCTTGCAAGTTGATAAGCTTTTAATAATGTTTCATTTGCATGATTTTCTGCTTGAATCGCCTTAATTTTATCTGCACTTAATGATATTGCTTTACCATCTTGATCAATAAGAGACGGGTAAAGGGTGTTTAAATTATTCATCACTAGATCACGAGAATTCAATACATCAACAAGCCGTTGTTCCTCGGCAGTTAAACTACTTTTTTGACTAAGATTACGAATCTCTTCTTCGGTATGATCTTTTAATTGGTTAGTTAACAACTGATATTCCAATAATAGGTCAGAGGTATCATTTACTCTTTTTTGTGAGACTCCTGCTAGCTTTTCGTGAGTAGTCGTAAGATTCTTAACTTCAGCTTTATAGCCTTCTACTTTTGCTTTTGCTTCAGCAAATGTTAAATTGTTAACCTTCATTTCAACAGATAATTCTTTTTGTTTTTGAGTAGTATCCTCGAAATGTTGATTTAAAGATCCCATAATGCTACTTACTTCTTTTTTACTTAAACCAAGCTTGGATAAATCGGTAGAAATACTCTCCATATTTTCTTTAGTTTTATTTGCCATGGATTCAAAAGTTTCAGAAGTGGAATTATCCATATTTTGGAATGAACCTACTATTTCATTTATAATCGAACTGGCGTTTTCGTTTGAAAATAGTGAGGTTAAAGAATTTTGTAAAGTATCTAGGTCATCCATATTAGCAGAAGCAATTAGTTGAGCTGCAAAGGCTTCAGAATTGTTTTTAACACTATCGGTCAATTTATTATTTTCATTGATAACATCTGCAATATTAGCTATATAATCATTTTTTTGCGATAATATTTCTTGTTTTAGTTCGTTATCAGATTGAACAATAATATCTTTTTGGCTTTTTGCGATAGTACTTAATTCCTTATAATAATTAGCAAGAACTGTATCACCACTTTTTTCAGCTTTTGATTGCAGATTACCTAATTCTTTTAATTTTTTTTCAAAATCCTCAGCAGTTTTAAGAAGAGGCTTAAAATTATTATCATAAAATTTAACATCACCTACAAAGGAGGAACTATTAGCATGAGTGCTAAGAACTCTAGCTGCTGAATCTATGTTTGAATTGAGTGAGTCCTCTAGGTCAGAGATTGACCTCTTCCGAATATCAATATCATCATTTCGCTTATCTTGGATTGCCTGATTAGCAATTTCTGCTTCTATAGCTTGCTGTTCCTTAAGCAGTCCAATTTTTACTTTCAAAGCTTCTGCTGAGCCAATAATTTTGTTACCAAATTCATCCTCTTGTGTAACAAGGTTAGGTAGAATCTCGCCAAGTCTATTAGAAATTTCTTGATATTCACTAATAACAGAAGGGTCTGTATTTCCCAATTCTATAGCATTTTCTAATTGATAATATTTTTCAAACTGAGTATCTATTTCACTAGCATTCGAAGTATATGCTTTTAATATTTCTTGTTCCTCAGTTTTTAGCTCTTCAATCTGTTTCTTTCTTTCTTCAAGTATTTTACCTATAATCAACCCACCAGCACTTATTGCGATTCCAATTGCATTGAGTCCAAATAATGCTCTACCAGCAAATGCAGTACCTGTGCCTAAAATATCTTCGCCAAGTGTTTTAAATGTAGAGGCGAGGCCAATGCCATCCATAATGGCAGAGGCAAATGCTGTGGAACTTAGACCCGCTTCAGCCGTATTTTTCCCAAATGCCACTATACTCTGACTCATCTTGTCAATTTGGTTTGAAATATCAGAAATGCCTGCTATGTTTAAACCTTCACCAAGCTGGATGTTGGTCAGTTGGGTATTTAAATCGGTGATTTGTGATGCTAATTGGTCAAAATCAGTAGTATTCGCATAGGCTTTTTGGAGTTCGTAGATATTATATAAATTAGATTCTAAAGCCTGCAAATTTTGCTGCGCTTCTTGGATTCCATAGAGTTTAAATTGATTTGTAGAGATTGTTTCCATTTCTACTTTCAATTGTGACGCTAAATTTTGTAGAGATTGAAGATCGCCAGTCGGAATTTTGGCCAGCTGTTTAGAAATTTCTTTCACATTTATATGTACATCATCAAACATTTCATTAAGAGTATCGAGAGATTTTAAAGAATTAGTAATTCCTTGCTTGAAATCTTCGAAAATGGTAAGGGGAGCGGATGATTCAGTTCCCACATTTTGCAGCTTTAAATGAAATGCTTCTAATTGCTGTTCTAAAGCTTTAATTTGCTTTCCATACTCATTAAATATTTGAGTATTTGATCCTGTAACGTCTAAATTGATCGATAGATTGGGGATGTTCTTTAATTTTTTTAAGTATGTAGAAATATTTTGTTTCGAGATCCTGTCGTTAATTTTTAGAGCCACTAGAAACTCTGTGGGTTTTTTTTGTTCACCACCAGTACTCAATCAATATTCCCTCCTCATTAAATCAAATGAAAAATCAGCTACTATGTTATTTAAGATGGTAGCTGTTTTTAATTTGCATATTTTTTTAGATGACAATAATTGCTCTAAAATATTCAAATACCCACCCAATTAGGTAGGGGAGTAGTTCAAAATTCTAATTATCTTTATCATTAAGAATTGAATCAACAGTTTGTCCTTCTCGACTGAGCTCTTCTTCTAGTGCTAAATATTTAAAACTTACATTTAGTCGCTTTTTAATTTCATCTAAAACACTAGAAATTTCTTGCATAGGGAACATTTTCAGCAGGAACATTTCGTACCAACCGATGTCAACTAGTTCATTCATAGTAGCAAAATGAAGTTCAACGGATTTATCTTTTAATTCAGTTTGTAAGTCAGTAAAATGTTTAATAATTAAAAATAGAATATAATTATTTAATTCATCATCATTGTTGAAAAAATCTAGCTTATGCTGCTCTACATAGGCCAACGTATCGGATAAATCTTTGATTAAAATAGTTATTTTACGCTTACTAAATTTAGGGTAGTAATAAATAAATTTTCCTTGATCTTTATCAATGAAAAATTTTTGCTTTTTATTTAATTCTTTTGCATTTTTATGTATATCTGTCAATGTTAATTTCGTCTCACGTTTTGTCATAGTACACTCCTTTACTGATTAAAAAGTAAAAAGGGTAGAATAATTCTACCCTTTTTAAATTAATTCACTTATACGATATCTACAATAATTTTTTCGCTATAAGTACCATCTGTTACCTCAATAATTGTTTGATCATTGACTTTTGAAGAAGATCCTAAAGTAACGACTCCATCTGCATTTACAGTTGCGACAGACGGAGATTTAGATGTCCAAGTTAAATCTTTGTTTTGTAGCAATACATTGCTATAGCCTGCCCCACGAATACCTAACACTGAAATTAGTTGTTTGTCTCCAGCGACTGTAGAATCTAGAACTACATGAGATGGGTTGGCAGCAAGTGCAGTAAACTGTACTTTATTCTCAGATAAATTACGCAATTTAATATAAGCGTAATTTCCTTTTTTATCGGCAAGTGAGCTACCAGCTAGTGAAGAAGAAGCAACACCCTCATGTGTCATTGAAATTTCTACAGCACCATTCGGTTTGAAGTTTGGTACTTCAATAATAACTTCCCCAGTTTTTCCATTGTTAGATCGAATATCTACGTTTAATTCCATACGAACTGCTTTAGGGAATGAGTCAGCTGAAATTTCAATTGTATCCATCATTTCCTGAACAGCGTAGATAACCTGGATTTCTTTACCAGCTAATGTAGGGACACTAATTTCCTTACCAGTTGGCATAAATTGTGTGAATGTACCGTTTAGTTGCTCCACATGTACCTTACCTAGAGGAGTTTCAGCTAATGTACCTTTACCAGTAGCATCAAGTAAAATAATTTCATCTGTATAATATTCAGCTAATCGATGATTGATTTCAGTACCATTTTGTAAAGCAATATAGGCAGTATCAAAAGCAGCATCTTCAATAGAGAACGTTAATTCTTTCTGATAGTTTAATTCGTACACCTTTTTAGAGCCTTTACCAGCATGAATGGCCTGTGTTTGAATAGCTTGAGTCATAGATGAGTTAAGTAATGTTTTACCATTTAAAATTAATTCATCTGTTAAACGATCAAATAAACGAACATTTGCTACTGAAGTTAAAAATTGATTTTGTTGTGACATATAAATTACCATCCTTTTAGTTTTAATTTTTTATTTAACTAGGTTCAAGCCCTAGTTTTTTCATTTGTTGATCAAATGCCGATTTTGTAATAATGACATCTTCGTTTTTCTTCGGTTCTTCAATAAAGCCTAACCAATGGGGGAGATCTTGGTCATTTTTAAATTCAATCATCCCAGAGTAGCGTGCGTTAAGAATGGCATCGCTACTTACCATATAGTCCATGCGTGATAATCCTTTATGGAATTGGTATAAAGTTAACTGTTCAATTTCATGATAGGGTAAACCAGATTTACAATGGTAGGCAATGATTTGTTGCTCTAAATCTGCTTGTCTTGTTTTTCTTTTCGCCATAAATGCACGTGCTTCTTGTATGGCTTTTTTTGTACCAGGATCAATAAAATCATCATCTAAGTCAATAAGATTTTGTTCACTAATAATGGTCTTGATTTTATCGAAATCTCGCTCATACAGAGTAATACCATCGATTTCCATAAAGACCATGCCTTTTTCATTCATCGCAATATGAATATTCTCGGTATTAAAAACTAAACGATATAATGAAATTAATTTCTCTACAATTTCATGCCCACCATCGTTTTGTGACACAGAAATTAAAAAGAGCAAGTAGGACATTCTAATTATTTCTGGTTGCTGAAAATCATTCTTAGGTAAAAGTAAACATTGCACGGCATCATAAAATTCATCTACATCCTTCATTTTTACAGGATAAATATTTAAACCTTTATAATTAAGAGGTTTCCCAAAAGCCCGTTTAGTGGTGATGTTCATGATCTATACCCTGTAGGTTGTTGTCCTGAGGGCATAATGTAACTCCAGCGATAACCAACGAAACCTTTTGGTAAATTGGTGATGGGCAGTCCACTATGGAATCTTAAATCCCCAAATTCTTCAATATCCTCTTGAAACAGCACTTCATTTAGCACTTCACCAAGCCAATCAATACGAAAATCAATATTATTGACAGAATCAGGTGTATAAATATCAAAAATATATTGCTGGGTGCTTGAGTAGGGATTATCCGTAAATTGATTGATGTTTTTTAGATAATTTTTTTGAGGCAACCGAGGTCCTGTATATAAACAAATTCTGCAAAAGTTTGTTTCTAGCGATAAATCATTAGATTTATCACCAATAACGATTAAATTATTAAGTATTTGTTCTTTCTCGGGTAATTGAGAGACATCCAATTTTGATTCGTCAAGTGGATCATCGAATGGATCTTTAGGTATGTAGTACAGCAAACGAAGAAGTTTTTCATTATTGATTAATGAGTGATAAAATTCAGTTATGTTTTTTACAATTTTCATTCTCCTTTATCCTCAGCCTCCTAAAGAAGAGTGTCACTTTGAAGGTTTCTTCATTAAAAATTTGTTAGATCCATTTATACAACCAATAGGCATCACCTTCTTTCATTTAATGATAAGGATTCATACTAATCTAGTGAAACTGCATCTCAAAATTAAAAGTTACACTATTATGAAGATGAAACCTTCATGATAGGTCTGTAAAAGGGAGCCATACAGACCTATTAGAAAATTTCATTTTTAATATGTATTTTAAATTAATTCACTCATTGGGTGGATTCTTCGTCTAATTCCTCAATGCCGAGTGTAAGAGCTTCAAAATAGGAGGTATTTGAAAATGTATTATGTCTGTGAGAGCCTTTTTTTATTTCTTTCTGTTTATAGTGGGAGAGTACATAATTATCTTGTAATTGATGTGGTGTACTTTGATTTTTAAGTAATTTTGCTAATTCTCTCCGTCTTTTATTTCGCCTTTTAGCTTCCTTAATATACTTTAAGCTTTCTTCTTCTAATAATAGCTCTTCCCTAGTAAAATATCCCTTGGTCATATAATACCCAAGCATATCTAATAATACGATTGTATGATGAGCTTGCGAGGTAATATGTAAATAGATCTCTAAAGATATTTCTTCACCACCATAAACAATTCTCTCATTTTCTAAAATGGATTGTATGTATAACACTCGTTCTTCTATCGGAAGCTCTAAATTTAATTCAATTATCGTATGTGGTAATTGTATTTTCATATTAATTCTCCTTCTACTTATTATGGTGACTGGTGTAGGGGATAATCCAATTTTTTCGCCCAAACATCTAATGCCTTTACTTTTTACATTTTTTACATTGGGAATGGAATAAATCTTTACTGCTATTATTCAAACTAAAAAATTCATCTGTAGCAGGAAGAAACTCACGACATTTACTACATATTTTTGTTTTTAATCTTAATTTATTTATATAAGTTACTTTTCGCCATTGTCTATCATTCTCTTGCTTAATTTTTAGACAGATTGTGTTAAATCTACTTCCAATAGTTTTGACAGGAATTCCTAAAATTTTTGCGATAGTATAATTGGAATAATCTTTAGTAATATAGGAAAGTAGTTTAATTTGCTCTTCATTCAATGATTTTTTAATTAATTCATCTAAATCTGCAAATAGACTGATAACATCTGTGTTCATTTTTAAAGAATTTGTTGCACAAGCACCTTGATTAAAATTTGTATCATCAATCGATCCTCTAAAAGTTAATAACTCTTTTATAACTGTTATATCAGATAATACTAACTGATTATATTTCGTATCCTTACTAGTTTGAAAAGCCATGCCAAATCCATCTCCTTTTATTTTTCCATATTTATGCTTTTATATTATAATCTTATTAATAAATAAATCAATATTTTAAATTAATTAATTTATTAAAAGGGGTTTAACAGGTTCTTGGTAATGATAATATAATTGGATTAATTAATTTAAAAATATTATAATTGAAATTATTATGTGTTACTATTAAAGTAAATTTATATAATTGGAAAAAAGAGGAGGAAAGAGGATTGAAGGTTGGGAAAACTAAAGAGTTATTAATAGATGAGATTAAAACTAAAATTCCTTTGTTGGTTCAAAGCAATTTAAAATTAGATGAAATTTCCGCACAACTACATAAACATCAAATAAGTATTGGTAATATTCTTGAATTAATTAATGATGAGAGTAGGCTATATGAAGCAAATTTGCAAGAACTTTTATTACTGGGAGAACAGCTTTATATAAAATTTAATGATGCTGATGATGATTGGATAAAGGAATGGCTTAATGCATCAGAGATTAAAGAGTTGAGGTTGTACATAAAGGAATCACCATATGAAGAAGTAATTACATTGCCATATACTTTTGAGAATGCTGTTAAAACCGGTCACAATGAGTATGTCGCAGTAATTCCTAATGCAATTATTGGTAAGCTTTGGATGAGTGGTATTACGATGTATAATCCAAATATTCAAAGGCAGGCAAAAAAGAAAAAGATAAAAAATGGAATTATAGAGGTTATGAACCTAAATCCAAAGTCTTTGCGAGATATTGAAAAACAAGCATTAGAAGGAGATTTAATAACCTCTACTTTGCGCTATAATGCTAAAGTTGGCTCTGGTGAAAATGGAATTGAATTTATTTATGACGATCGTGAGAAATCCCTTACCTTATTGGAGGGATCGTCATTAGATGTTTTAGATGGAGCACATCGAACATTTTCTATTTATAATGCTTATATGAAGAAAGTCAATTTAGAAGGTGCTATGATTGTTATTTTTTCAAATATGACGGAAGCTCAATGTAAACGAGTTCAGGTAGATATGGCCAAAGCAAATCCTATACCAAAACCACGTCTACAAGAATTAGCTAAAGATAAATTATCCGATGAAGTAGTCATTGAATTAAAAGCTGAGGGAGAGTTAAAGGGGAGAATTACATCGAACTCCAACGTAAAATATTCTTATGGTGAAGTAGTCACTTTTTCTGAATTATCAAATGCGATTGATAATAGTTTTTCGATAGAAAATCGCTTAGAAGTTATTAATATAGCCAAAATCATTAATGAATATATGATGTACCTCTTTGCGCACCATAAGGCAAACTTAATGGATAAACATTCATTAATGTTTAAAAGTAGAATGTTTATAGGACACATTGAATTGGCTGCTAAAATGTATGAGTATAGTATTCCATTTGAAAATTTAAAAATGAACTTAGACAAAATAGATTTCTCCATTACTAATACTTTGTGGGAAGAAGTTGGAATTCTTAAATATGGTAATATCAGCTCTCGTAATAGAATGAAAATCCAAAAAATATTTCAGCAAATAATTTTAGAATGAGGTGTAAAAGGTGCTTAAAGAAAACGTATTAAATAAAGATATTAAGGAATGGTATCTAAAGTCGTTAGATATACAAGATAACAGTCTTACAACTTATTTATCACTATTTAATAAGGCAACAATACTTGAAAATCAAAAAAATAAAGATATCTTTGATATGAATAAAGTAGAGTTGGAAGAGCTGTTTTATAGTTTGAAGTCGCCTAGCCCGCAGTCTATTAGTGCATCTATCGGTTTTCTTGGAAGATATATAGATTGGGCGATCATGAACGGCTATACAAATAACCGATCGCAGAGACTACCAAGTATTATTGATATGGAGTACTGTAGTAGGTTTGTTTATAAAGCATCTATTGTACGTTATACAAGAGAACAATTATTAACATATATGCAGTTATTTGAAGATCAAAGACATGCAGTATTTTTACTATGTTTATTTGAAGGAATAAAAGGTGAAGGCTATAGCGAGATCTTGAATTTAAAGATGGAAGATTTAAAAGATGACAACGGTGTCTTTCTGGCTAAATTGACGAATAGCAAGGGATATAATCGACTTATTGAAATATCCGAGGAATTATATTGGCGGTTAGACAGGTTAGATAAAATATCTTCAACAAGTTTACAGCCAAAGCAAGGCCAAAAATATTTTTCAGATAGTACGTATATTTTTAAAAAGGCGAATGCAAAAGGAGAAGATATTCAGCTTAGGGCATCCTTTGGAAATAGAGCATTAGATTTAGCAAAATCAATCTTTGACAATAGCAATTTAATCGCTAGTACCATTCAAGTATCAGGGATGATGTGGTATATATGGGAATTGCTTAAGCATCAAGAAGAGAAGATACTAAATAAAGAAATTTTAGAGAAAGTTGCAAGTAAATATGATACTGGATATGTAAATAAAGATAGTAATTATGTTAGTTATTCTATCCTACAGCATAAACTGGATTTTGATTTTATTAAAACTAACTATGGTTTGATCAATATAGGATTATAGAACTGGTGTATACCAGTTTTTTTATTTGCCGAAAAATACTAATAGATTTAAATTTGTAAATATTCTCTAGTAAATCGCTTGAAAACGAACGTCTGTTCGTGTTAATATAAAAACAATATAATTGGTTTAATCTATAAGGAGCGATTTACATGAATGATAAGGAGACAACAGCAGTATTGGAGCTTGTTATTTATAAAGATAGTGATATTTCTTTAGAGTTAATGAATAATTTCTATGGCAGTATTTCCAATGTAATTTTAAACGACGAAGGGGGAAATACATTGATTTGTGAATGTATGGATAGCTCGCTTTCTAGTTTAATTCTAATGGATAAATGGAATGATGATGAGGAAGAGCTCATAAAGGCAATGGGTGATACTAAATTTATTTATAAAAAATCCAAGGCTATAGATATCCATTATGATAGTTTAGTCCAGTTGGATGATCATAAAGATAATATTTTTTCTGTTGTTGAGTTCCAAAATATTGTTTATTTATATAATGGGTACCAAAGAAAATCCATTATCGATAACAATATTACATGTCTAAATAGTCTTAAAGAATATTTAAATACTAACTATCCAAAACATAAAATTTTAGAAAGAATGAATTAAGTTGGGTCATTGTTAGTTATTCATAAATAGATTAATTAATGTGAAAAAATGAGGTGTTTTAATGGAGAAGTTTTTAGTTAAAGAGTTCGCATCCGAAATAGTTGAACAATCGAAAGGCAGAATAAGTACGATAGATGCAGAAGCATTGGCGATTGTTTATATAGCAAAAATGAAATCTATCCATCCACCCTATAGCTTAAGAAAAATCCTTCAAAAAGGGGTACACAACCTTTAGTACATATTTATATCTCATAAAAGGAGGCCTACATATGAATGCAATTAATAAAGATGAAACAGAAGGTACACTAGATACTAATTTTATAGAAGTTCTGTATATGCTTAATCAAGGCAGGGGGATTGAAGATGAACAAAATTTTAGGGAATGTTTGAATAAATGTATAAAACTTCAAGTAGGTTTATTAAATTCTATTAAACTTGTTGAACGGACATATTTTGAATTACATAATAAAAATGAGCTTACTCATTTAGCATTAAATGCAGAGTCCAACACTTAATTGCTGTTACAACTAGTGAATTGTATTCATTTAATGAAGGGAATGAGTTAAATGAACATAGTAAAAAACGATAGAACAATTGCTTTAAAGGTTGATAGCTATGCAATGGCATTAGGTTATCAAGAAATGGGCGAACTAAATCTACTTATTTCAATGGAGATGGATCATTTAGAGTGGGAGGCGCATAAAATTATAGAAGGTTTATTAAAAAGGGTAAATGAATACATATAGGAAAGCTAGAGGAATAAAATTGGCGTTTTCAATAACTCTGAAAAACCAATCGTTACTTAACATACAATACAACTTGATTTTTACATAATGTGTTGGAGCATAGTCCATGTATGCTCCTTTTTTAATTGAAAAATTAAGAAAATTTTTGAAACTTTTCCTGAGTGACATCCGTATAGTAGGTAATATGATGAAAAGGGGTGAGCAACTTGACGCTATTTGGCTATTCACTCGAGCAAATCTTTTTGGTGGTTTTGATTTTTGCTGGTCTTGCCACAATACTAGTTATGTTTTTTGGTGATGCAGTCGAAGGTATTGGGGAAGGACTGCCCATTTTTAATCCGAGTGTCATTCTTTCTTTCATTACGTTGATGTCTGCAGCAGGATTTATTTTAGAAAAACTAGCCTGGTTGTCTAGCGTTTGGAACATTATTGCTGCATGTATCATCGGTGCTATTTTAAGTACTTTATTTTATTTATTTATTCTCGTTCCACTACGGTCAGCGGATGTTTCATTGGCTTATACGGAAGAATCACTAGGTGGGCAATTGGGCAAAGTCATTGTACCAATTCCTGTAGATGGGTTTGGAGAAGTTGTTATCGAAACAACAAGTGGTATGATTTCGAAACGGGCAACAGGTTACGATAATGAAGCCATTGACTATGATGAAACAGTCCTTATCGTGGACGTGAAGGAAGGTACACTTTTTGTTAGAGCATATGAGAAAAAATTTGTCTAAAGGAGAGATATGTCTATGTCTTTGTCAATCGATATTCTAATTGTTTTAGGAATTGTAGCATTTGTATTAATTGCACTAGTAGGTTTATATGTAACAAAATATAAAACAGCAGGTCCGGATGAAGCACTGATTGTGACGGGTAGCTATCTCGGCTCTAAAAATGTACATAAAGATGAGTCGGGCAATCGCATAAAAATTATTCGCGGTGGCGGTACATTTGTATTCCCTATTTTCCAGCAAGCAAAGCCATTAAGTTTACTATCTAGCAAATTAGAAGTAACAACGCCTGAAGTGTATACGGAGCAAGGTGTTCCTGTCATGGCTGATGGTACAGCCATTATTAAAATTGGTGGTTCTATTTCAGAAGTTGCGACTGCAGCAGAGCAGTTTTTAGGAAAGCAAAAGGCAGAGCGTGAAGGGGAAGCACGTGAAGTGTTAGAAGGTCATTTACGTTCAATTTTAGGCTCCATGACGGTTGAGGAAATTTATAAAAACCGTGATAAATTCTCACAGGAGGTTCAACGTGTTGCTTCACAGGATTTAGCTAAAATGGGTCTTATCATTGTTTCCTTTACGATCAAGGATGTACGTGATAAAAATGGTTATTTAGATTCACTCGGTAAACCGAGAATTGCACAGGTAAAACGAGATGCTGATATTGCAACAGCGGATGCGGAAAAAGAAACACGTATTAAACGTGCAGAAGCATCGAAGGAAGCGCAAAAGGCAGAGCTAGAGCGTGCGACAGAAATTGCGGAAGCGGAAAAAGAAAATCAATTAAAGGTTGCTGAATTCCGCCGTGAGCAAGATATTGCCAAAGCGCGTGCTGACCAAGCCTATGAGCTCGAAACAGCTCGAGCTAAACAGGAAGTGACGGAGCAAGAAATGCAAATTCGCATTATTGAGCGTCAAAAGCAAATTGAATTAGAAGAGAAAGAGATTTTACGTCGTGAGAAGCAATATGATTCTGAGGTGAAGAAAAAGGCTGACGCTGATCGTTATGCGGTGGAACAAAATGCCGCAGCTGAAAAAATGCGAGAGCTTGCTCAAGCAGATGCAGAAAAATACCGTATCGAATCTTTAGCTAAAGCGGAAGCAGAAAAAATCAGATTAGATGGTCTTGCTAAAGCGGACGCAGAACGAGCACAAGGGGAGACAGAGGCAGATATTATTCGCCTTCGTGGTCTTGCGGAAGCTGAAGCTAAACGTAAAATTGCTGAAGCCTTTGAATATTATGGTCAAGCAGCTGTACTGGATATGGTTGTGCGTATGATGCCAGAATATGCAAAAGAGCTAGCGAGCCCACTTGGTAATATCGATAAGATTACTGTCGTTGATACTGGTGGTGGAGAAGGTAGTGGCGCCAATAAAGTAACGTCTTATGCTACTAATTTAATGTCTACACTACAAGAAACGTTAAAAGAAACTTCTGGTATTGATGTGAAGGAACTGATTGAAAGTTATGCTGGTAAGCATACATTGCGTCCGGAATTAGAGCAAATTGCTCTAGGGCTTGAAAAAAAACAAACAGCGGTTGAAGCTGAGGAAACGAAAGAAACAGTGGAACAACCATAAGTAAAAGCGACCTGATGATTCATGCATCAGGTCGCTTTGTTATTTTTGTTGCTGCCACTCACTTAGAAGCATGCCATATACAACATGATCTACATAATGATCATACAGCCATTCTGCTGCTCGGAGGGTGCCCTCTTTTATGAAGCCGAGGCGCTCAGGGATAGCGTTGCTTTTTTCATTGCCAACAGCCACTCGAATTTCTACTTTGTGAAGGTGTAATGTTTCAAAGGCATATTGTAAAAGAGCTTTTACAGTTTTGGTCATAATGCCATGCCCCTGTGCACCTTCACTAAGCCAGTAGCCAATCGTACCGATTTTATTAGTAGGATGAATAGTATTGAAGCCAGCGATGCCGACAATTTCATTTTTAAAGAGAATGACAAGAGAAAGGCTATTATTAGCTTCATGCCCCTTGATACAGCCTTCAATATAGGCGATTGTATCTGCTACTTCCTTTGTATAATCCAACCATGGTAGCCATTCCTTTAAATGCTTTCTTGAAGCATCGGTTAATGCAAAAACTGCCTCTGCATCCTCTAAGGTAATTGTACGTAAAGATAAATCATCGTTAATGTAAATTTCCATCTCATCACCTCATTATTATTTTAGGGCATCATGCATGAAGCCTTTCATCTCTCGGCTTAGCACTGTCAGCTCTTCGATAATTTCGCTAAAATCCTGTACGAGCTGTGCTTGCTCATTCGTTGCATCATTGATTTGACCCATATTTTGTTTTAAATTTTCAAGATTTCTATTAATATTTCGTAAGGAAGCTTCGATATTTTCGGTTGCGCTAGACGTCTCAAAGGACAATTTTCGAACCTCCTGTGCCACGATATTAAAGCCAGCACCATGTTGCCCAGCTCGAGCCGCCTCAATGGAAGCATTTAATCCAAGTAAATTGGTTTGGCGAGAAATACTTTTAATTAGATCAGTTACGTCATTTGTTTTTTCCGAATCCTCTAATGCATTTTGTGCCTGCTTATTAATTTCCTCACTCGTAGCCGCTAATTCCTCTGAATGTGAAGCGATTGTATGTACTTTATCTTGAAGATTGTTAACGATATTGTCCATTGTACTCATATAATCTTCGAGTTTTAGTTCATTATCAATAGGTAGTCCGAAAGCCAATGCTCCTACGACTTGACCGTTTTCACGAATGGGGAAAGAAAAAGCATTGATGGCTACACCGTATACATCCTTAGGAATGACCACATCTGCATTTTGTCCAGTAAAGGCAATGTAAACATTTTGATCATTGGCATTTACTTTTTGTCCATCCTGGTAGCCTGAATCCACACGTTTACCTGCTAAATATTTGATGACTGTTTCACTTTCCTTTTCAATGACAGCAACAATAGCTTCTTGTTTTAATGCTAGATGAATATAAGGTGCTGAAAGGGCTAAAGCTTCAATAATTTTCATAAAATTTCCTCCAAGTCTAGTCAATGAAAAATGGTTGGCTCATCTGTTTTCAATATGACAATGGTGCTAGATGATTACTTTTAATGTAGCACAATATTTGCCAAGTCAAAATAGCAAATTCTATTTTTATTTTTGTTGAAACTAGAAAATGTCTCTTTTTTTACTGTCAATGTAAATTAGTCATTTAGTGCCAAAAGATAGGGGAAGTTTGTCCATTTTTTGACGAAGAGGTGTGTTTTTTATGGAATATTGTATTAGAATAATAGATGTGTAGTAATGAAGGAGAGATTTTCATGGAATATATACAAAAGGGGACGAAGTCGTTTCATAAAGCTAATTGGGCTTTGTTTTTAGCAGGCTTTATTACGTTTGCAAATTTATATAGTACGCAACCATTATTGCCAACCTTCGCGGAAGTGTTCAAAGTATCACCAGCCGTTGCTAGTTTATCTCTTTCAGTAACGACCTTAGCTTTAGCGGTGAGTTTAGTCATTGTTGGATCATTATCAGAGGCATGGGGAAGGAAATCGTTAATGACCATTTCGATTTTTGCTGCTTCTATCTTTACACTTGCGCTAGCATTTTCTCCTAATTTTGAAACAATAATTGTGCTACGAGTATTGCAGGGTATTGTTTTTGCAGGATTACCTGCCATCGCTATGGCCTATTTGGGAGAGGAAATGGAGCCAGCAAGTTTAGGGGTTGCCATGGGCTTATATATTAGTGGAAATTCAGTAGGCGGTCTTAGTGGCCGAATAATTATCGGCACATTAACGGACCACTATAATTGGCATATCGGGATGTTTATACTAGGGGGAATTAGTTTACTTGTGAGTGTGGTGTTCGTCTGGATATTACCAGGCTCCAAACATTTCAGCCCCCGTCCCTTACAAATAAGGGCATTATCCAAAACTCTTTTTCAGCATTTGAAGGACCCTTCGATGCTTTGTCTATATGGAATTAGCTTTGTTTTAATGGGGAGCTTTGTCACTCTTTATAACTATATAGGCTTTAAATTAATGGCACCCCCCTATAATCTAAGCGCCACAATTGTTGGCTGGATATTTGTTATATACTTAGTCGGCACATTCAGCTCAGCGTGGTTTGGCAGTTTAGCTGACCGTTATGGGCGACAGCGCATGCTATTACTAGCGATTGCCATCATGTTTGCAGGCGCCATCATGACGCTTCATAGTTTTCTATCTTTAAAAATAATCGGGATCACCGTTTTTACCTTTGGCTTTTTTGCAGCTCATTCAATTGCTAGTGGCTGGGTAAGTAAACGGGCATCACATGATAAAGCACAAGCGTCCTCCCTCTATTTATTTTTTTATTACTTTGGCTCTAGTGTTGGAGGAACTGTAGGTGGGCTATTTTGGATGAAATACGGTTGGGTAGGTGTCATAGCAATGATTGCCTTATTTTTAATAATTGCTTGTGGCCTATCATTTTTATTAAAAACTATTATTACTAGACAAAGAATTACAACCACTTAATGATGTGAGGTGTTGTTTTGCTGGAATTAACGTTTTATTTTTTTATTATTTTTACCGCAGCCATTTTGCAAACAAGCACGGGATTCGGCTTCTCTATTATGGCTACACCATTTTTACTGTTGCTTTTCTCACCACCACAGGCGATGCAATTGAATATTATTTTATCCCTTGTTATTTCATTTTCGTTGCTATGGAAGGTTAAAAAAGATATTGAGTTCGCGTTGCTAAAAAAGATTATGATTGGGAGTATTGTAGGCGCACCTGTTGGTAGTCTTTTATTTGCCATCGTGGATGTCACTACATTCAAGCTGCTCATAGCAATTCTTTTAATTGGGTTAACAATTTTGCTGATAAAGAACCTTTCCATTCAACAAACAAATGGAAGAGATTATGGTGTTGGCTTTATATCAGGGATGTTTACAACAAGTATTGGGATGGCTGGACCGCCACTGCTCCTCTATTTTGCAAGCACACATAAAAAGAAAGAAACGATTAGGGCAACGTCATTAGCTTATTATATTTTTATTTATTTGATTAGCTTACTATCACAATTAACAATCGAAGGTACAAGTAAAACCGTTTGGCTCTATAGTTTATATGCCTTGCCGATTGTTTTGATTGGTCTGATAGTAGGACAACTATTATTTCGCAAGCTCAATCAGAAGCTATTTTTAACATTTATTTATGTACTATTAGTTGCCTCTGGTATTATGCTATTTATACAATCCATTTGGGCGATGCTATAAACGATAAAAAGGATGGAGAGGCTTAGTCTTCCATCCTTTCACACTGTAGACAAACTCTCACTGAATTTTGAGATTGCCTACAGTCTTTTTTCTTTTACCATGAAACGAAGTAAAGCTGCTGATTTCCACTACGGGCGGACACTTTCCGCGGGCGGAGTTGAGCTGCTTCCCTCGCTCTGCTCAGTCCAGGATCTCAACTTCCCGCTTTTCCCGCAGGAGTCGCCGCCTTTCGTTCCAATCAATTTTTTACATAAAGAACTCCCTTTCATATGTTATTAAAGTGTACTTTTGAGGTGATCAACCATGACAAAAAATCAAATCCATGAGCGTCAACAATTAGAAATGTTAACGATTGATCAATTTCAAAGTTTATTTAGCGAAAAAGCTAGAGGCTGTTATGTAATATTGGAAAACTATATGTGGAAGAGACCGAACATTAACGCCATTCTTAGCACTCCTATGAAATAAATCAAATCTATGTAAAGCTGAGCTTTTGCAGCCATGAATTTAATGAAATTGCCTTAAGAAAGATACTCCGTTCGAAGAGTGTTTTACACAAAGTTTCAAACATGAAAGTAGGAAGATAAATGAAAAAAGGATGGAAGAGACCTAGTCTTCCATCCTGCTTTATTAACCCATAATATTGTAGCCTGCGTCGATGTAAATAGTTTCTCCAGTGACACCACGTGATAGGTGAGAGAGCATAACAATTGTCATATCGGCTACTTCATCTTGTTGAACATTTCGTTTTAAAGGAGCTGTTTCCTCGATTTTGTGTAAAATTGTATTAAAGGAAGGGACACCTTTTGCAGCAAGCGTACGAATAGCACCGGCTGAAATAGCATTTACGCGAATATTGTTTTGACCAATATCAGCAGCAAGATAGCGCATAGAAGCTTCTAATGCAGCCTTTGCTACACCCATCACATTATAGCCATCAAGCACTCGTTCCGCACCTAAGTAACTCATTGTAACGATAGAGCCACCCTCTGTCATATACGGATGAGCTGCTTTGGCTGTTGAAATTAGAGAGTAGGCACTTGTATCTTGTGCAAAAGCATAGCCTTCACGTGTTGTTTCTAAGAAGCGGTTGTGTAAATCTTCAGCATGAGCAAATGCTACTGAGTGGACAATACCGTGAATAACGCCAACCTTTGAGCCAATTTCATCAAATGCTGCTTTTGTACTTTCATCACTATTAACGTCACATTGAACAACAAGGGAATCAGTTTGACCAATATTGTCTAATTGTTTTTGTAATTTTTTCAATGAGCGTTCTTGACGATAAGTGAAAATAACGTTTGCACCTACATCAAATAAACGTTTTGCAATGCCCCATGCGATACTACGATCATTCGCTACACCCATGACAACAATATTTTTATCTTTTAATTGTAATAAATTATCCATCATTATGAAGAACTCCTTTGTGAGATAATATCTGTTATTAGTACCAACTACTAAAATCTTATCATACATAAAAAACTGTTGCAATAGAGTAGCCGATTATCGGGCAAAAAAATTCATCTCTTCTATGTGAGAGACGAATTAAAAAGCAACCTAAAGAGCTATATAATCTTCATACATATCTACTGCTTGATAAACAGCACTATTGATAGTGATTCTAAAGCAATTTTGGCTACGAATGGTTTGGGCAAGAATTTTGATGGCTCTTGTTTGGTCTCTATGGAAAGGAGTGTTGTCCGTTTGAAACCCATCATCTAAATATGCAAGAAAATAAGGTTTATCTTCCTGCGAATTTAATAAATCTGCCTCAGTACTCTTTCCAACGGTCTTATAAACCCATAAATCAATGGCATTTCCTAATTGGAATGCAGCAAAATATTGTAAATCATCATTATTACAATGAGTTATTTTTTGAATTATTTGAATTTTTTTGAGCTCTTCCAGCAAAAATGTATTGATAGAGTAGTATATGGCCTTAGAGGGATTGAGTATCAGTTCATCGGTATGCTGAGATTTTAAAAATACCCAATTATTTAAAACTATGGCCCATGAATCGAGTGTATTTAAACATTTAGCATAAACCTGTGGAAAAATCATTTGCCATTTTGCCGCAAGATTTTTAAATTGATCAATATGGTCTTGATCGATATGAAATAAACTATGCTCTACTTGTAACTGCTCAAACATCATCATCATTCCTCCAATAGATTGGTCCGTATAGAAAAGAGCTATATGATGGATTATCATGTTGCAAAAGGTAGCAAAATATTTCATTCAAAAGAAAAGGCACCCATTGAAGGATGCCTTTTGGGTATACATACAAATTAAAGGACTATTCGAATTTTAATGAGTCACCATCAAAAGTTTCATCTGCTACTTTGATAGAGTCAGTTGGACACCCTTCAAATGCGTCTTGCATATCCTCTAATAGATCTTCTGGCACTTCAGCAGTTCCCATGTTATCATCTAAAATAACGAAGGCAATACCTTCATCATCATAATCATAAATGTCTGGCGCTGCGGCTCCACATGCGCCACAAGCGATGCATGTATCTTTATCAACTATTGTGTATTTAGCCATTTTTTTCTCTCCTTTAACGATGTTCCTACAAAGCTTCATACTCATTTTAAAGATGTTTATCTTACATTTCAACTTAAATACTATTAAATTGGAGGAATTTGCGTCAATGTTTCATCAAATTCTATTGCAAATCTTTCAAAAACTCAATACGGAACGGACGATTTCGGCTGCCTACCATGTCCTGAGAGGAAAGCGTTCAGGTCAGACCATTCAAGACATTGGCCTTTTTCAATTGCATCAATATTTTGGCTTATTACCTAAACTACCACGGACTACCTTTGATGAGGCTGTAACGTTATTTATGCAATATAGTTGGTTAAAAGTGCAGGATTCTGGTCATTTTCACATGGAAAAGCTAGGTTTACAGAGAGCACAACAAACGCCAACATTTTTCTTTGATGGATGGCATTATCGAGGAAATGAGCATGTGTTTTTTGCACGTCTTTCATTAATTGTGCAAAGTTTGTCACATCAAACTGCAGATGTTCGTTCTTTTTCGCCCATCAGTAGAGATCCTGCGATTCAAACTTGGGTGCGATCCTTTTTGCAGGATCATCATTACCTACAAGGTCATTTACAACAACAATTATTAGACGAATGTACCAGTGCGCTAAAGAATCTTCCAGTTTCAGATGGTAGCAAACAGCTTGTCCTTTACCGTTTAAGTGGATATCGCTTACCTGGATGGACATGGCAACAGCTTGCCGATAAACGGAAGGAAACTGTGCTGGATAGTCAATTAGCTTTTATTGAAACACTACATATATTATTAAACGAAGTGCAACAAAGCAATGATTATCCAATGCTTAAACAAGTGGCACAAGGACTAAGAGTGAAAATATTGCTAACCGATTCTGCACAGCAAACAGCACAATTATATGAACAAGGATATTCAATTGAACAAATAGTGAAAATAAGAAAGCTGAAACAAAGTACTATTGAGGACCATTTTGTGGAATTAGCGATGTATGAACCGAACTTTTCTATTGGTCCATTCGTCTCATATAAGGAAGCTGAAAAAGTTTGGCAGGCATCGAAGCATTTTCAAACGAAAAAATTGAAAATCTTATATGAGGCTTTAAAGGAATTGAGTTATTTTCAATTAAGGCTTGTCCTTGCGAAGGGAGAAGTATAAATGGAACTAGAAGAACTATTGCATAAACATTTTGGTTACTCATCATTTCGACCAGGGCAAAGGGAAGTCATTGAAGCAATACTTCAAGAGAAAGATGTAATGGCCTTATTGCCCACAGGAATGGGAAAATCATTGTGCTATCAGCTCCCGGCCTACATTTTAGATAAACCTGTGCTTATCGTTTCTCCATTGCTTTCTTTAATGCAAGATCAGGTAGAGGAATTGAAACGTTTTGGAGAAAAGAGGGTTGTCGCCTTAAATTCCTTTTTATCTCTCACTGAAAAACGGTATGTATTACATTATTTAGAACAATATCGTTTTATTTTTACCTCTCCAGAGATGCTACTTCAACAGCAGGTGCAAGACAAATTAGCGCAAGTGAAATTAGGTTTAATCGTAGTGGACGAGGCTCATTGTATATCACAATGGGGTTATGATTTTCGACCAGATTATTTACGGATAGGTGAGTGGCTATCAAGGCACAATCGACCTCCACTGCTAGCACTATCCGCGACTGCAACAAGTAAGGTCATGCAAGATATTCGGGAAACATTATCGTTAAAGGAACCATTTGAATTTATGTATAATGTGGATCGGCCAAATATTCATTTAGGACGCATTGTTCTAGAGGATAAGGCAGATAAAGCGAGCTGGCTTATGCGACATGTCAAAGAAACTGCTGGCCCAGGAATACTGTATGTTTCCTCACGCAAACGAGCGCAACAATATAGTGAGGCATTTTTACAAGCGGGTATTCGTACTGCAGCCTATCATGCAGGCTATGGGGCGGAGGATCGCCAATTTATTCAGCAGCAGTTTATTGATGGCGAATTGGACTGGATAGTGGCAACAAACGCTTTTGGTATGGGGATTAATAAACAAGATATTCGTCAGGTCATTCATGAATCAATGCCTGCTAATATTGCAAATTATATGCAGGAAATTGGTCGAGCAGGTCGAGATGGTGAGTCTGCGCTTGCCATTTTACTCTATAGTGATGGTGATGAAGAGCTAGCGAAGTTCGTTGTTACGGGTGATCTTCCGAGTCCACAGTATGTTGATCGCTATGAGGAACTCATTTCCCAGCAGGTACTGCCAGCACAGATGTTAAAAAATGGGGAACTAGGTGAGACGGCATTTCGTGTGTTAGACTATTGGATGCAACAAGAAACGAAGGAGCAAGTAAAGGCTCGACTAAATCATTTAGCCCTAGAAAAATACCATGCAGTCGATGAAATGTTGAAGATTATACAGACAAAAGACTGTATTCGTGAACATCTTGTCGGGTATTTCGGGCAAAAATTGCAAAAAAAACCGGAAAACTGTTGTGAAAACTGTGGAATCCATTATGATGAAATCAAGAAAGAACGCTTAACAGCCGAGAAAAAAATAGAAATGATTTCGTGGGAACGTCGATTGCAGCAACTTTTACTGGGTAATTAGACTAAATCTGACGGTCATTTACTTTTTTCGTAAAATTCGTCATAATAGAATGACAGAAAGCGTAGTAAGGTTTGGGGGAAAGACGAATGAGTAAAGAAGATTATCGCGATAAAATAGAAGAACATCGACAATCATTTGAAGATGAGCAAAACGAACAGCAAACATTGTCGAGAGTTTCCAGAATGAATAAAAATGGAGATAAAAACAAAAAGCCAAAAAATCCGAAACGAAGAACACCGTTAATGACTATACTTTTTGTGATATTTATCCTTATCCCATTAACTATTCTTGTTTATTTTTGGAAGTTCTACGAACCAGGGAAATCAATAGAGCAAGCTGAGAAGGACTCAGCTGAACAGGTCGTCGAAATGGATTCTTCAGAGGCTTCCGCATCTGACAAAGACAAAAATAAAGACAAAGGCGATCAAGCTGATCAAAAATCAAACGAGCCATCTAAAGAAGATGCTGATAAAGTAACGGCAGATCAAAAAGAAGCTGAGGCAGCGAAAAAAGCACAAGAGGCAAAAAATGCTGAAGAAGCACGTAAAGCTGAAGAAGCAAGAATAGCTCAGCAACAGGCAGAGGCAGCGAAAAAGGCTGAAGAGGCTAAAAAGGCAGAAGAAGCGAAACAAAATGCTAAAGCAAGTACACACACTGTCAAAGCAAATGAGAACTTATTCCGTATTGCATTAAATCATTATGGTGATGGTAGTGAAGCGACTTTAGCTAAAATTCGTGCTGCTAATGGTATGTCTTCAAATACCGTTATGGTTGGGCAAGTAATTAAACTTCCTTAAATAAAAGCCATATAATGGTCATATAGTTTAGCAAGTATAAAATAAAGGACAAACGTTCACACCAAAACGTACGTCTGATTTAGCAAAAAGACGATTCTTCATAAGAAACGAATCGTCTTTTTGCTGTCGTAAGGAGAAGTGAGAGAATGCTTTATATAGGGCTATTGCTTATCATAGTGGTCATCTTTTTGCTTTATATGTGGAAGGTGGCGCATGAGAACAATGTTTTACATCACCAGCTATTATTAAAGGGAGAGCCGGAAAAGGTACGTTTATTTTTTATTTCAGATGTTCATTTGCGTAAAATTAATAAAAGAATGATTGCACAGCTAACAGAACACTTTGATGCGGTCATTATTGGTGGAGATTTAGCAGATAATCGCACACCCATTTCACGTATTCATGACAATTTACAATTATTAACCTCCATTGGACCAACTTATTTTGTATGGGGAAATAATGATAGAGAAGTGGGAGAAGATCGGCTGAAGAGTATTTTGCAGAAATATCATATTCAAATTATTGTCAATGATGCGGTGCTGTTACCTATGAAAAACCGCTTCTGGCTTAGTGCAATTGAGGATACAACGATTAAAGAATATAGCTTTGAAAAAGCCTTTAAAAAAGTTGGAGAGCGTGATCTAGTTGTTTTTATTGCGCATAATCCAGAGGTTTTTGCAAAAGTCCGGGCTAAGTACCGTGCTGATTTAATGATGGGAGGACATTTACATGGAGGGCAGATTCGATTTGGTCCATATGGTGTCCATCCTAATGGTTCTTATCGAGAGCGAGATGGTGTCATGACTTTAGTAAGCAATGGTTATGGTACTACATTATTGCCGATGAGACTTGGTGCCAAACCACAATGTCATATAATCGACATCGATATTTCAAGTAAATAAACAAACAAAACTTGCTAGAAGGCGTATAATATAAAGGAATCGTCTATTTTCATAATGGATGTAAGCAAGGAACAGCCACTAAAGCTGTCCAAATTCGATTGGAGTGTCAAGAAATGCAGCAAGCAGATGCCATTATTGTTGGAGGAGGCCCATGTGGTTTAGCAGCAGCAATAGCTTTGCAAAATATTGGATTAAACCCCATTGTCATTGAAAAGGGTAATATCGTCAATGCGATTTATCATTATCCTACACATCAAACTTTTTTTAGTACAAGTGAACGATTAGGAATTGGCGATGTACCATTTATTATTGAAGGACGTAAGCCCAAGCGGAATCAAGCGCTTGTATATTATCGAGAAGTTGTTCGATTAAAAAATATTCAAGTTAACCGCTTTGAAAAAGTGCAAAGTGTCGTGAAAAATAATGGTATGTTTACTGTTACTTCAGACAAGGATAAATATGAAACACCTCATGTCATTATTGCGACAGGCTATTATGATCATCCTAATTTTTTAAATATCACTGGTGAACAATTACCTAAAGTTTTCCATTACTTTAAAGAGGGGCATGAATTTTTTGATACGGATGTTCTTGTTATAGGAGGCAAAAATTCAGCTGTAGATGCAGCATTGGAATTAAATAAGGCAGGTGCTCGCGTAACGGTTGCCTATCGTGGAAGTGAATACTCTCCAAGTATTAAGCCATGGGTATTACCTGAATTTGAGGGGGTAGTCAAAACGGGAGAAGTTGACATGCATTTTAATACGAATGTGTTAGAGATTCGTGAGCATGAAGTGGTTTTAGAAATAGATGGCCAAGAAAAGGTGTTGCACAATGATTTTGTCTTTGCCATGACTGGCTATCATCCTGATCATTCCTTTATTAAAGCCATGGGTGTTGATATTGACGAAGAAACGGGCCGCCCTTATTTTACACCGGAAACGATGGAAACAAATGTCGAAGGTTTGTTTATCGCAGGCGTAATTGCTGCGGGGAATAATGCCAACGAAATTTTTATTGAAAACGGACGTTTCCATGGGGATTGTATCGCTCAAACTATTGCTCAAAGAAAAGGATAATGGTGAGGCTGTATAGGCGTGTAGCTTATACAGCCTTTTTAGTAAGGAGGAATAGGATTGATTGGTTTGTACTGGCTCTTCAGTTATTTAATAGGAAACTTCATGACAGCATTTTTCGTTGGAAAGATATATGGTGTCAATTTGCAGGAAGAACGCAGTAAAAATTTAGGTGCGCGCAATGCAGGAAGCGTCCTTGGCAAGAGGGCCTTTCTTCTGACATTTCTTGGCGATGCCTTGAAGGGTGTGCTCGTGGTAGGCTTAGGCCGTTTATGGTATTTAGAAGAATGGGTTATTGTTAGTGGTGCAGCCTGTGTGATTGCAGGTCATTTATATCCTTTCTGGCTAAAATATAAGGGAGGAAAGGGAGTAGCAACTTTTATTGGAGTTGGTCTCGCTTTATCACCAGGCTTGTTTTTATGGATGATTGCAGGTACTGGGGCCGTACTGATGTTAACAAGGAGCTTAACATTAGGCATGGTTGGTGGTTTTATTTTTTATGTTGGCGCCATCATTCAGGCTGGCCTATTAGTGCCCTACGCACTTTTGATGATGGCAATCGTGTGTATGCTCATAAGACATATGTCTAATATTAAGGAGTCATGGAAAAGAGGGAAGTAAAGAGATGTATTGGTGTAAAATAGCTCAAACAAATGAAGAGTATGAGGCGATTGCGCGATTGAATTATGAGACATTTGTGGAGGAAATACCACAGCATGAACCAAATACGCAAAGACTAAAGGTTGACCGATTCCATGAGCAAAATACATATATAGTGGTGTATAAAAAAACAGAATTAATTGGAATGGTAGCATTTAGAGATCAAAGACCCTTTTCAATTGATGAAAAAATTGGGAAGGTGGAGCAATTTTTACCGCAAGAGGTTTGTGACAAGATTTGTGAAATACGCTTACTTGCTGTGAAAAAAAATTATCGAACTGGGCGAGTCCTATTGAAGCTCACTCAAGCTTTAAATACATTTGCCTATGAAAAGGGCTATACGGCAGCCGTAATTTCGGGAACAACGCGTGAAGAAAAGCTCTATAAGCAAATGGGTTTTCAACAATTTGCTCCAGCTGTTGGAGTAACGGATGCCCAGTTTTTACCTATGGTGCTTACTAGAGATGTATTTGAACATGACCTACAACGTAGGCTTGCAAAAGATAACTATACTTTTTATCCTGGACCAGTTAAGCAATTAGAGACTATAGGATATACCAATTTATCGCATCGTTCGCTAAGTTTTAAGGCAATCTATGAACGAGTACAGCAAAAGTTACTACAATTAGCGAATACCAAGCATGTTGGAATAATCGTTGGAACTGGAACATTGGCCAATGAGGTGATGCTTGCTCAATTACAGGCACAGCAATTAGGGAAAGGTCTTATTCTAACAAATGGGGAATTTGGTGAGCGGTTGAGAAAACAAGCAGTCCGTTGGTCATTAGATTTTGATGTCGTTGAACAAGAATGGGGAACACTATTTGATTGCGAGAAAATAGCGTTATTATTAGAAACTAGAGCATATGAGTGGGTGTTGGTCGTGCATGGGGAAACCTCGACGGGGACTTGTAATAATTTAGATGGTCTTAGTCAATTGGCAAAGTGTTATAATGTGAAGCTATGTGTAGATAGCATCAGTACGTTCGGTGCTATGCCATTTTCGTTACAGGATTGTTATTTGGCTACTGCAGTGAGTGGGAAAGCAATTGGGGCAGTAAGTGGGCTCGCATTTGTATTTTCACAATACTTAGCACAATCCGCCACTACATTGCCTGCATACTTGGACTTAGCAAATTACCAGCAAGGTGCCATACCTTTTACGCTTCCAGCCGTATTGCTTGGTAATTTAGATGAGTCTTTACAAGCCTATCCTGTCCGCTATGAGCAGCTACAGCAACGTTTTGAGGCACTACTGCAGCTGCCCTATATGCACTTTCAATTACCAACAACTCGGTACCCAATGCTTATAACCATTCAACTGCCAAAGACACTTTCAAACCTACACATCGATTTAGCCTTAAATGGACTATTAGTTCATGGTGATAGCCCATATTTACGTCAAAGAGGATTTCTTCAGTTTGCTGTCATTCAGCCAGATTTCGACGATGCTCTTGTACGTCTTAATGAAATGCTGCACTACTATGAACAAATAATCGAGGCATAAGCTAGTGCTCAATATGAATACATTGACTTTACAGGAAAAAATCCTTTAAATTTAAAGGCTCTCCAGTTGTGTTAAGTCCAATTAATAATTTTAATCGTGCCTTTTGACCATTTATTCCCGTGGCAAATATCGCACCTAAGTCTTCCAGCATTTTACCGCCACCAATATATCCATAGACACCTTCTGCTATTCCATTAAAGCAGCGGGAAACGAGGACTACAGGAATATTTCGTTGGATCAGACTCTCAATGCCTTTAACAACAGAAGGTGGGACATTTCCTTGACCTAACCCTTCAAGCACAACCCCCTCATATTTACATGCGAGCACAACATCTAGTAAATCTTCTTCCATACCAGCATAAACTTTTAGCATGGCTACGCGTTTAGATAAATTATTAATGTCTACGTATTGACGACGAATTGGTGCATGATGGAACAAAATACGTGATTTTGTAATCAGCCCAATTGGTCCATATTGTGGGGATTGGAAGGTATTGACCGAACTTGTGCTCGTTTTCGTTGTATTGACGGCAAGATGTACCTCATCGTTCATCACAACGAGAACGCCTTTGTCGCGAGCTTCATCATCGACCGCTACCCGGATTGCCTCCATTAAATTATAAATACCATCTGCTCCAAGCTCATTGGATGAGCGCATCGCCCCTGTCAATACAATGGGAATGGCTAAATTTGTAGTCAGTTCTAAGAAATAGGCAGTTTCTTCTAATGTATCTGTACCATGTGTAATGACAACACCATCGATTTGCGTTGCTGTAGTTTGCTCCATAATCAAGTTGCGTAATTGAAGCATTTCTTTTGGCGTGATATGTGGAGAAGGTAGGTTAAAAGCTTCTATTTCAATAATGGTTGCTAATGAATTAAGTTTATTGCTCTCTTTCATGAGCGGATTTTCTTTATTGGGCATAACTGCTCCTTCAGCACTCATCGCCATGGAGATTGTGCCGCCAGTATGAATTAATAAAATTGTTTTTTTCATAAAAAATAAAATCTCCTTTTAAAAAGTTTTTTTGTCATTACATGGTATAATAATAGCAGTCTATTGTTGAAAGGAGCCGGCATCATGATCATTTTATTATCTGCTGCCATTGCTCCCGGTCTAGCGCTTTTTAGTTATTTCTATTTGCGCAATCAAATGGCTACGGAGCCAAGAAGAACTTTATTACAAACATTTTTATACGGTGCATTTTTAACGTTCCCGATTCTGTTTTTACAATATGTACTAACAGAGGAAGGGGTTTTTCGATATTTTTACCTTCAAGACGTTCTTTTCTCTAGTGTTGTTGAAGAATTTTTTAAATGGTTTGTGCTATTAATTGCCATCTACAATCATGTTGAATTTGATGATCCATATGACGGTATATTGTATGGGGCAAGTATATCACTTGGTTTTGCCACAATCGAGAACGTACTTTATTTATTATCCTTTGGCTTGGATACCGCATTTATGCGCGCCTTATTGCCTGTATCAAGTCATGCATTATTTGGCGTAGTCATGGGCTACTATTATGGACGTGCTAAGTTTTCAAAGTTTGCCAAGACGAAAGAAATGATTGCTATGGCGCTTTGTGCACCAGTGGTACTTCACATTCTATACAATACAATATTATCATTTAAAGGTCACTGGATTTATTTAATGATTCCTTTTATGCTGTTTTTATGGTGGTTTGGCCTACGAAAGGTGAAACTAGCGCATTATCATCTAGTGCAACATTTGCATATGCATAAAAAAATTTAAAGCGTAGAAATCGTCAAGATTTCTACGCTTTATTCTTTTTTATCATGTATAAATTGCCTCTTTTGTTTCAAGCTATAAAAAAAAGGAGTGATAAAAGTGCGTTTAGTAAGCATACTTTTTGCTTTGATATTAGGAATTAGTATAATTGCGATTCCTCAAAATGAAGTGATTGCCTTTAGTGACCAGCAAATTACTCGTGGTGCCTATGGAGATGATGTCATTGAATTGCAAGCAAGGCTACAATACTTAGGTTTTTATAAGAGTAAAATTGATGGGAAATTTGGCTATAACACATACTGGGCATTACGTAATTTCCAAGAGAAATATGGTTTACCAGTAGATGGTATCGCTGGAGCGAAGACCAAAAAAACGATAGCTGGCTATTCTGATTACGATGAAAAATGGGTGAAAGCGCAATTAAATGCCGGTAATCAATTTACCTACTATGGTGGCGTTCCTCTTGATCAGCAAGTGAATAAAGGGACTAGTACAGGTAGTGGTGCCGGTAGTGGTGGAGGAAATAGTAGTGGCACTACTAATAACAATGGAACACAAACTCAAGTTCCTCCTAAATATACAGAGCGTGATTTACAGCTAATGGCGAATGCTGTGTATGGAGAAGCTAGGGGAGAGCCATATGAGGGACAAGTAGCCGTAGCGGCAGTTATTTTAAACCGTTTAGAAAGTCCCGATTTCCCGAATACGATTTCTGGTATTATATTCCAACCTTTAGCGTTTACAGCTGTAGCAGATGGACAAATTTGGTTAGAGCCTAATGATAGAGCAAAAGAAGCTGTTATTGATGCAATGAATGGCTGGGATCCATCTGAAAATGCTTTGTATTACTTCAATCCGAAAACGGCAACAAGTAAATGGATTTGGTCTCGTCCACAAATTAAACAAATTGGAGAGCATATTTTCTGTTCATAGAAAGGAGGAACATAGATGAAAACTTGGCTCGTGGTCTTAACGATAGCTGTTATCGGGTTAGGGGCATATAGTATAGATTTACATGGTGATAAAGAAGATTTACAACGTACTGTTCTAGCGCAGTATACCGATAAGCTAACAGATGCATCTGAAAAACTATCTCATCTACAGCGATCAGTCTCACAATCCCTACTGTTTCAAGATGAGCAAGCCATTCACAGTGAATTAGATTCTGTTTGGCGTTTGAGCTCAGAAGTTCGTTCTTCCATTGCTAATATTCCGATAGGGCAAGAACTATCCAATGAATGGATGAATTATTTAGGACGACTTGGCGATGAAGCGAAGAGAACTGCAAAAACAGGCGATTATGAAGCTTGGCGTGAAAAAATGCCACAGGTCTCTACGAATTTACAAGCTCTTTCTGATGATTGGACAGCTGCAACCGTTGATTTTTATAAACATAATGGAAAAATGGATGTTTGGCTGCAGCAAGTCGATAATAAAAATCCAAACACGAACTTTGATAAAGTGAAAGACACGTTAAAAGGTTATGGAGAAAAAGATTTCCCGCTGACATTATCTGAGTCAGATTGGCAGAAAAAAATTGCATTAAAAGCTTTACAGGATGCTGAAATTACAGAAAAAGAAGCGTTGGAAAAAGTGAAGCATTTATTCCCAGTTATTAAAGATGCAACATTTACAGTCACAAAAAGTAGTGACACCGCACCATATCCTTTCTATCACATACAATTCCATCAAGGGATTCGTTTAGGGTATGCGGATTTAACGGTAAAAGGAGGACATTTACTGTCCTATTTAGTAGAACGCCCTGTTGACGAAGCGAAGCAGTCACAAGAGGAAATTCTCAAAAAAGCCGAAGATTATGTCAAGAAATTAGGCATGAACGATTTAGCTTATGTGGAATCGCGTGAAAACCATCAGGCATGGCATGTAACGTTTGCCCGTGTACATCCAGGGGATAACGCATTAATTTATGCTGATGGTGTTCAACTTAAATTAGCAAAAGATACAGGTGAGTTGTTAGGGGCAAACGCGATGGAATACATTCAAGAAGAAAATATTAAAAAGCAAACAGCAAAACCAATCGATTGGAAAACATTCTTCCAGGATGATATTCAAGTGCAAGAAGTAAAAAATATTTATACAGATAATGGTGAATTTGAACAACGTCTATGCTATGAGGTCATTGCCTTGCGTGATGGTAAAACACAAGAAACATTTAGAATCGTCATTGATGCAGAAAATCATAATGTTTTAAAAGTGGAATATTTAACTTAATAATAAGAAAATACTACCAATTTTTATAGCCAAAATTAATATCTCATGAGATAATTAAACCATATTTATTGTACGGGGAGATGCTCATGGAGATTAAAATTGGCACACAATTACAACTTGAACCGACTTATACAGAGCGTGTGGAGAAATTCCGCTGTAAAGTTGTAGAGCAACAAGACCATATTCTTTATATTGATTATCCAATTAATATGGCGACAAAGAAAACAGCATTTTTGATAGATGGCTCAGAATTTAGAGCAACCTTTCGCACTGAGGACAAACAATCATTTGCCTTTAATACGGAGGTAATAGGCCGTAAAGCGGGCCATATACCTATGATTATGTTGCATTGCCCAAAGCCAGAGGAATTTATTAAAATTCAACGACGAGAATATGTACGAGTTGAAACACCCGTGGATGTGGCCGTTCAGTTCAAGGATCACAAATATCAGTTAGTTGCTTCGGATATTAGTGCAGGAGGCTTGGCCCTCATTTTGAAAGGTGAAGTGGCTTTCAATGATGGGGATGAGGTGAAATTAACGGTTGCCTTACCATTTGCCAATGGGGATGTGAAATACGTGATAACAGAGGCAATTGTCGTGCGTATTTTTGAAAAAGATTCTAAACGAATTGCAACAATCCAGCTAACGGATTCAGATGATGTTGACCAACAACATATCGTGCGCTTTTGCTTTGAGCGTCAATTAGGCAATCGTCGTAAAGAATTGAATCCCTTTAATGCTTAATATTTTGCATAGTAATTTTTTAAAAGCCCTCTCCTAGCAGAGGGCTTTTTATAGGTTATATGATACAATATGAGGTGACAGAAAGTAGGGAAGAATATGAAGAAAAACATTCAAATTGCGATAGACGGGCCTGCTGGTGCCGGTAAAAGTACTATTGCAAAAATTGTTGCTGAGGCACTTGATTTTACTTACATCGATACAGGTGCAATGTATCGAGCAGTTACGTATAAAGCGATGCAACAAAACATACATTTAGATGATGAAGCAAAATTAGCTGAAATGTTAGCAGCAAGTACCATTGATTTAAAGCCATCTCCACAGGGACAGCTTGTCTTTTTAGATGGTCACAATGTATCAGCTGATATTCGATCAAATGAAGTCACTTCATCAGTTTCTCAAGTAGCTGCCCATGCAAAGGTTCGTGAGTTATTAGTAGCTCAACAACAAAAGCTGGCAGCAAACGGTGGCGTCGTTATGGATGGCCGCGATATTGCTACACATGTATTGAAAGATGCAGAACTAAAGATTTTTATGTCTGCAACGGTAGAGGAACGCGCAAGAAGACGATTTATAGATAATCAAAAAAGAGGAATCGACTCTTCACTTGAAAAACTTCAGGAAGAAATTGCATTACGTGATAAAAAAGATAGTGAGCGTGAAGCATCACCACTTATCCAAGCAGAAGATGCCGTATTTTTAGATACGACAGCGTTGTCTATCGAAGATGCAGCACAAGCTATTTTAAAATTAGCAGAAGAAAAAATGCTATAAATCCTAAAATTTCAGACATTTTTCAAATTTAAAGGATTTATTTTTGTCTTTGTCTTCAATATCGAATAAAATAGTAAGGGAAGATGCGAAGGAGGGTTACATATGTCTGAAGAAATGAACTATGCAGAACAAACGTTTAACGAGGGTGATATCGTCAAAGGTATTGCAGAGCAAGTTGATGAAAAAGCAGTATCTGTATCAATTCCAGGTGCACCATTTGATGGTATTGTCCCAATCAGTGAATTATCAAGCTTGCACATTGAGAAAGCTTCTGATGTCATCTCTGTTGGGGATGAGTTAGATTTGATGATTACAAAGGTTGAGGAAGAAAATTTTGTCCTATCAAAACGTAAAGTGGATGCTTTAAAAGCATGGGATACACTTGAGCAACAATTTACCGCAGGAGAAATTTTCGAAGCGGAAGTGAAGGATATTGTTAAAGGTGGTCTTGTCGTAGATTTAGGTGTACGTGGCTTTGTACCAGCATCGCTTGTAGAAGACTACTTTGTCGATGATTTTGAGGGCTATAAAGGCAAAACATTAAGCTTTAAAATTGTTGAACTTGATAAAGAAAAGAATCGCTTAATTTTATCTCATCGCGCAGTAGTGGAATCAGAAAAAGCTTCACAAAAGCAAAATGTTATTAATCAAATTAAGGCTGGCGATGTTTTAGATGGTAAAGTACAGCGTTTAGCATCGTTTGGAGCATTTATTGACCTTGGTGGTATCGATGGGCTTGTCCACATTTCACAAGTGTCTCATGAGCATGTAAGCGATGTGAGTGAGGTTTTATCAGAAGGACAAGGTGTAACTGTAAAAGTTCTATCTGTTGATCCAGCAAATGAACGCATTTCATTATCAATCAAAGAAACGATCCCTGGACCTTGGTCTAATATCGAAGAACGTGCAGCAAAAGGTGCTATTTTAGACGGGAAAGTGAAACGTCTTACATCTTTCGGCGCATTTGTGGAAGTTTTCCCAGGTGTTGAAGGATTAGTGCACATTTCGCAAATCGCTCACAAACATATCAATACACCACATGAAGCATTAAAAGAAGGACAAGAAGTACAAGTAAAAGTCCTTGATGTCAATGCTGAAGACGGCCGATTAGCGCTAAGCATTAAAGAATTACTCGAAAATCCAGAAGCAGAAGAAGTGATTGACTACGAATTACCAGAAGAAAACACAGGCTTCTCATTCGGAGACGTTATTGGCGATCAATTAAAAAACTTTAAATAAGAAGAACGCGAGGATACAAGATTGTATCCTCGCTTTTTGTTGGAGTGATGAGATAGGATTTGCAAAGTGATAGATAGAATCATTGAAATGGGAGAAAACCTATAAAGGATAGGAGTCAAAAAGTGGCGGATAGAACTGGCAAAATGGCGGATACATCTTACAAGATGACGGTGAGGCAGCGAAGTGGGATAAACCTCTAAAAGTGATAGTTAAAAGCATCGAAGACGGAAATCCATAAAGTGACGGATAAACCTTGCAAAATGACGGATAGAATCCCAAAAGTGACGGATAGACCTCACAAAGTGATGGATAGGAAGTTCGAAATGACGGATACAACTCTCGAAGTGACGGATACAGCCCGCAATATAACGAAAAAGCCTTCCAATTAATAGAAACCAAAAAGCGACGGATTTACCCTCAAAAAATCCTCCACCTACGTACTCAAAATACATCATAAAACCGCGAAAATAAATCGTTTGGATTGGTAAAGCCATACATAGCGTTCTACTTTATGGATATGATATGATATAATGGCATTTTTCGTGTATAATAGCGAAAGACAAGAAGTTGGAAGGATGAAGTACAGATGACGAAACCAGTAGTAGCCATCGTAGGTCGTCCGAACGTAGGTAAGTCGACGATTTTTAACCGTATCGTTGGAGAGCGTGTGTCTATTGTGGAAGATATCCCAGGCGTAACACGTGATCGTATTTATAGTTCGGCAGAGTGGTTAACACACGATTTTAATATTATTGATACAGGTGGGATTGAAATTGGGGACGAGCCGTTTTTAGAGCAAATTCGTCAACAAGCTGAAATCGCCATTGAAGAAGCGGACGTTATTATTTTTATGACAAATGGTCGTGAAGGAGTAACGGCAGCCGATGAGCAAGTAGCTAAAATTTTATACAAAACTAAGAAACCCGTTGTACTAGCAGTCAATAAAATCGATAATCCTGATATGCGTGAAATGATTTATGATTTTTATGCATTGGGCTTCGGTGAGCCTTGGCCAATTTCTGGCTCTCACGGCTTAGGTTTAGGGGATTTATTAGACGAATGTGCGAAACATTTCCCGAAAGAAGATGAAGAGCAGTACGGAGATGATGTAATTAAATTCTCATTAATCGGTCGTCCGAATGTGGGGAAATCATCTTTAGTGAATGCTTTCTTAGGTCAAGATCGAGTAATTGTTAGTGATATTGCGGGTACGACACGCGATGCAATTGACACACCTTATGCGTATGATGATCAGGAATATGTCATTATTGATACTGCCGGTATGCGTAAAAAAGGGAAAATTTATGAGACGACCGAGAAATATTCTGTTTTGCGTGCGTTACGTGCGATTGAACGTTCAGACGTTGTGTTAGTGGTTATGAATGCGGAAGAAGGTATTCAGGAGCAAGATAAGAAAATTGCTGGGTATGCACATGAGGCCGGAAAAGCAGTTGTGATCGTTGTAAATAAATGGGATGCTATCGAGAAAGACGAAAAAACGATGAATGTTTTTACGCAGCAAATTCGTGAGCATTTCCTATTTTTAGACTATGCACCGATAATTTTCGTTTCGGCTAATACGAAACAGCGTGTTCATCAAATTTTACCGATTATCCAACGTGTTAGTGAGAATCATGCGATGCGTATTCAATCTTCTATTTTAAATGAAGTCATAGAAGATTCTGTAGCACGTAATCCTGCGCCAACCGATAAAGGTCGCCGTTTACGTATTTACTACGCTACACAGGTTGCAATTAAACCACCAACGTTTGTGGTATTTGTGAATGAACCTGAGCTTATGCACTTCTCTTATGAACGTTTCTTAGAAAATCGTATTCGTGAAACATTCGACTTTGAAGGAACGCCGATTCGTTTAATTACACGTGCTCGTGCTTAAAGTTATCGTCATACACATACAATACGCCAACCCGACACAATTGTTGGGTGGCGTCTTTTTACAAGAAAATAAAGTAGTGTAGACAACCCACAATAAGGGAGGATTTTTTTTATGGAAAAAGTTTGTGTGTTAGGGGCAGGCTCTTGGGGGTCTGCGCTGGCAATGGTACTGGCGGAAAATGGCCATGATACGCTTGTATGGACACATCGAGCTGAACAGGCAGAAGAAATCAACCGTATGCATACCAATAAAAAATATTTACCTGAAACGGTCTTGCCAACAAATTTACATGCTACGAGTGATATTGCAAAGGCAGCAACACATGCTGAAACAATCGTTGTAGCTGTGCCGACAAAAGCAATTCGTGAGGTTTGTGAAAAATTGACGGCTGAATTAACTAAAAAAGTTTTATTTGTACATGTTTCAAAAGGAATTGAGCCTGACTCTTTAAAGCGAATTTCTGAAATATTAGCAGAGAGCTTACCTGCTGAAAAAGTGGATGAAATTGTAGTGCTTTCAGGGCCAAGTCATGCTGAGGAAGTAGTCCTTCATCATCCTACAACGGTTACAGCTGCATGTGCGGACATAGATGCTGCTGAAAAAGTACAGGATTTATTTATGAATCAATTTTTCCGTGTTTATACAAATGACGATGTAATTGGTGTAGAAATTGGTGGGGCACTGAAAAATGTTATCGCTTTAGCTGCAGGCATTACCGATGGCTTGAATTACGGGGATAACGCGAAAGCCGCATTAATTACGCGAGGACTTGCGGAGATTACTCGTTTAGGTGTAAAAATGGGTGGTAACCCATTTACGTTCTCAGGGCTTACAGGCATGGGTGATTTGATTGTAACGTGTACAAGCGTTCACTCAAGAAACTGGCGAGCAGGTAATATGTTAGGGCAGGGCATGAAGTTACAAGAGGTTCTCGATCAAATGGGGATGGTTGTAGAGGGTGTACGTACTACAAAGGCTGCCTTTCAATTAGCAGAAAAGTATGGTGTGGCAATGCCCATTTCTACAGAGCTTTATAGTGTACTCTTTAATGAAGTAGCACCGAAAGTGGCAGTAGACGCACTTATGATGCGCATGAAGAAACGTGAAATTGACGAGATGAAGCATTAATATTATTTTTATGATTAAATTTGTCATGAAACGGACATAAATAAGGTGTCTCGGTGAATCTACTGAGACACCTTATTATGTGCTAGTAATTGAATAGTTAAAGCATTTTAAAAGGTTGTCCATTTCTTGATAGTTATGGGACAACTATTTCTTTTTAACAAAGGCACATAGTATAATATACTTTGATTGTGTCTTGACATAGAAAGAAAGGTGGTTATTTGAAATGGGCCCGTTAGCTCATATGCCTGCTTTGGATGTAATGTGGGTATCGTTTTATTGTATAGGCTTTATGATTATATCAGTCGGCTTAATTTATTTAGCTCGTAACAAGATTTCGAATGTATTTTTACGAACAATCGTAAATTTATGTGCATACATACTGTTTGGACTTGGCACATTTTTAATGGTACTTATAGTTGCCACATGGCCAGCATAATAAATAACGAGGTGTCAGTAACATGAAAAAACTAAGTGCTTTTCTGTTGGTAATTGCAACCGCCATATTGTTAGTAGGGTGTGCGTACCCAGAAGACGAGAAAAGGGCGAAGGTAACGCCTGATGTGGACCAACTTGCAGCTGTACAGCGTGCTGTTAATGAATACCGTGAAGCAACTGGTGGGCTAGTACCCATTAAAAATAGCGAATTAGATACAGATTTATATATCAAGTATTTAATTGATTTTGAAAAGCTTATGCCGAAGTATTTGTCGACGATCCCTGGAAACGCCTATGAAAAAGGCGGTATATATCAGTATATTATTTGGGATCCTGAGCATGAAGCGACCGTTAAACTAGTAGATTTAAATGCTGCAGAGCGCATTCGCGAAATAGGAATTCGGAAACTATCTACACAATATTTACCAATAACAGGTTCATCATCTGATAATGTGTACCAAATTAATTATAAGGATTTGGGCTATAAAACAGAGGTTACTGTGAAAAGCCCCTATTCTGGCGTCGAATTACCGCTCTTTATGACTGGTGACGGTGAATTGCATGTAGATTATTCCATTGATTTAGGACAACTTCTAAAAGAAGACAAGCCGGATGTCAAACCGGGCGATGATATTCGCCAATTACTTGTCGATAAATTTCCTGTAGTACCTGCCTACTCTGTTCCGTATACAGTGGACGAGAAGGGTGAGCCAGTTTATGATATGGACACTTATAAGGCAGATGTCAAGAAGGCTCAAGAACGACAAAAACAAGAGGCAGAAGCCGCCAAGAAAAAAGAAGAATAATCAACAAGCTCCTTACATTTGTGAGGGGCTTTTTCATATTTGTCTACAAGCTCGCATATAGTGAAAAAGCGTAGATAAAGGAGGCAGAAACCTTGAGTGAAGCAGTATTTAGAGAAATTGCAGAGCGAACAAATGGCGATGTTTATATTGGTGTTGTCGGTCCAGTACGTGTAGGTAAATCAACATTTGTAAAAAAGGTAATGGAATCCGTCGTGTTACCAAACATTGTGGATGAAACAGAAAGAATGCGAGCACAGGATGAGTTGCCACAAAGTTCTCCGGGGCCAGTCATTATGACTGCTGAGCCGAAGTTTGTGCCTGCCCAAGCAACCCGTATTGTGGTCGGTGACGATGAAATGCCATTTCAAATTCGATTAGCAGATTGTGTAGGTTACATTATCGAAGGAACAAAAGGCTATGAAGATGAAAATGGTCCAAAATTTGTTCATACTCCTTGGCATACAGAGCCTATTCCGTTCCAAGAAGCAGCGAAAATAGGTACGGATAAAGTAATTCGCGATCATGCGAATATTGGAATTGTAGTGACAACTGATGGAACGGTTAACGGTATTAGTCGTCGAGCTGCTGAGAGGGCAGAAGAAGAGATTGTTGAGCAACTAAAGGAAATTGGCAAGCCTTTTGTCATTCTACTTAATTGCCAAATGCCAGCTAGAGAAGAAACTGTTCAACTGCGCAATGAGTTGTTTGAACGTTATAATGTTCCCGTTATCGCCATTGCAATTGATCAAATGAGAGAAACTGATATTCAGTATATTTTACAAGAGGCATTATTTGAATTCCCAATCCGTACGATAGAGGTGGAGAAGCCAGATTGGTTAGATGTGTTAGATGCCTCACATCCATTAAATGTTGCATTGATTGATTCGATGGAAGAAGTACTTTCTTCTGTTATGAAAATTAGAGATGTGCAACAAGCATCCGATGCTTTTAAAGCTATTGATTTTATTGATCAAAGTGAAGTAGTCCATGTAGATGCTGGTATTGGCACAGCTGTAATTCGTGTGTCCTTACAGGGTGAACTATATAAATCGGTTTGTAATGAGTGGTTAGAAGAACCAATTGAAACGAAAAAAGATTGGCTACTGTTTATTAAAGAAGCAGCAGAGGCAAAAGAAGCTCAAAAGCGCTTTAAAAGTGCCATTCATGATGCGGATACAACAGGCTATGGTGTTACATTACCAATGATGCAGGAATTTGAGCCAACAGCGCCAGAATTAATTAAGCAAAATAATTTCTTTGGTGTACGAATGAAAGCGAAGGCGCCATCTTATCACATTATTCGTGTCGATATGGATTCAGAATTTGCCCCGCTAATCGGCTCTGAGTTCCATAGTCAGCAACTTTTAAAAGATTTGAACCATGCTTATTTACATGATCGTGATGCTCTATGGAATACACAACTTTTTGGAACACCATTACATGAAGTATTAAAAGAAGGTATTCGATATAAAATGGATGCAGTTCCAAATACAGCCAAAAAACGTATGCGTCAAACGATCGAACGTATGGTAAACGAAGGTGATCGTGGGTTAGTCACATTTATTTTATAGTGATAAAAAATAATAAGAAGTGTAAAAAATAGGAAAAGGGCTTTTCGTTTTTATGCGAAAAGTCCTTTTTTTTGATTTTTTGGGTGAAAAACTGATTTTTTGGTTATAATCATGAATGAATACAGTTGCGTAGCGGTTTTCTATGTGTTACTCTTTTTACAGAATTGGTTCATGACCCTTTGAGAGGAGGTGAATGGTGTGAATAAAACAGAATTAGTAAACTCTGTTGCTGAAGCTGCAGGTCTTTCTAAAAAAGACGCTTCTAAAGCAGTTGAAGCTGTATTTGATACAATTCAAGATGCTCTTGCAAAGGGTGACAAAGTACAATTAATTGGTTTTGGTAACTTCGAAGTACGTGAACGTGCGGCTCGTAAAGGTCGTAACCCACAAACTGGTAAAGAAATCGAAATCGCTGCTAGCAAGGTACCTGCTTTCAAACCAGGTAAAGCGCTTAAAGACGCAGTAAAATAATACTCGTCTAGTAGTTACATAGAGCAGTCTTCATGTGAACAACATGAAGACTGCTCTTTTTAACTTCAAGTTGACTATACATAATGATAATAAAAGCTAGATTTGCTAACTTGCAGCAATTTTTTTGTGAAACAAGTAAGTCATTTTGCGCTTACCTTTTGGATGTGCTACGATGCATAGGGAAATGTGTAATGTTTTGATACGCAGGAGGTTTTTTCGAATGTCGAATATAGATTTATTGAAAATAGAAGAAGCAGTAAAAATGATTTTAGAGGCGGTAGGTGAAGACGTAAATCGAGAAGGTTTATTAGATACACCAAAACGTGTCGCAAAAATGTATGCTGAGATGTTTAGTGGCTTACATGAAGATGCCAAAGACTATTTTAGAACAGTGTTCCACGAGGATCATGAAGAATTGGTTCTTGTTAAAGATATTCCTTTTTATTCGATGTGTGAGCATCATCTAGTTCCGTTCTATGGAAAAGCACATGTCGCCTACATACCAAATGACGGCATTGTTGCAGGACTAAGCAAATTAGGGCGTGCAGTAGAAACCATTGCTCGTCGACCACAGTTGCAAGAACGTATTACATCTTCAGTCGCTGATACCATTATGGAAATGCTCGCACCAAAAGGAGTTTATGTGGTGATTGAGGCTGAGCATATGTGTATGACTATGCGAGGGCTGAAAAAACCAGGCTCTAAGACAGTAACATCTGTAGCACGTGGTGTTTATGAGCAAGATGAAGTGAAGCGTAGAGAAGTTCTATCATTTATTCAAATGTCTTAAATTGCTTGTCTAATTATGTTATGATGAACTAAGAATTTGTCGGATTTAAGGAGTGTACAAGAATGTCACAAGATTATATTGTTATTCAAGCTGAAGAAGATGGTGTACATGTCATTGGTTTAACGCGTGGAACAGATACAAAGTTCCATCATTCTGAAAAATTAGATGCCGGCGAAGTTATGATTGCTCAATTTACAGAACACACTTCTGCGATGAAGATTCGAGGGAAAGCACAGATTCATACAGCACATGGTGTGATTCATAGCGAAGCAAAAAAATAATAAATAGACAAGATATGGTTTCATAATAGTTTTTAGCCCGTGCCATTTAGGCACATATAAAAGAGTGAGATGTGAAAAACTAATTATATGGGCAGTAGCAGTCCCTTTTTATGGGATAGCTCTACTGCCTATCCTCTTGAAGAAAGCAAAATTTTTTTATTCCGCATCGTTGCGTATGCTATAATGACTCAGTAAGCAAACGTTAAGCCTTCAATAGGATTAACGTATTTGAAAGTGAAATGGAGTAAGGTCTATGAATGCAACATACATTCAAAATTCAATTGCCCAGTTAAAAACAGAGATTTTCATGGATGTTCGTCATAGAACTTTGCAAAAATACACAGGAATGCCTGTGGTAGATGAAAATCAATTGTTTTATTTGTTAGTCCCGTTTTTGAATGGTGAAGAGTGGCAACAAGAGCAACAAGAGGCTGCCATTACTGTTGGCATTGTGTATGCGGCATTAGCGGCACACGATCACATAAAAGAATTAGATGCTACTTCTAAAGAACAGCAGCTTACAGTATTAGCTGGGGATTTTTATAGTGGTCGTTATTATGAAATATTAGCGATGTCTGGAAATGTCGCATTGATACGAAATTTGTCACAAGGAATTGTGACACGATGTGAAAACCAGATAAAGGTGTATGAGACCGAACAAAGAACAATCGAGCAATGGTATGCTTCGATGTGCAATATTGAATCAGGATTAATTGCTCAGTTTTTCGAGCTTTATTCCTTTAGTGAATATATACCGTTGATGGAAAAAAGTTTATTGATCTTACGTTTAGAAAAAGAAATGGTAGCCTATCAACGTGGACAAACGTCCTTAATAGGTAAGGCACTTGAAGAAAGTGTTCAACGTCATGGTACTACTTTTAATAGCGTCATCAAGGAAAAAATAGTGCATTTAAAAATAGAGCTGTCGAAGATGGTGGAGAGTGCATCATTTTTACAAAGTGATGTGAAACAAGCTTTACATGCACATGTAGAGGCTTCTATTGCTTCTACTAACGGATAAGAGAGGTTTTTCAAAATGGCTAAAACGAAAGCAGAGCACGTTCATGAAGTGTTTGAGAGTATCTCGGATAATTATGACAAAATGAACGGTGTTATTAGTTTCCAAATGCATATTGGTTGGCGTAATGATACGATGAAACACATGGCTGTCAAACCTGGATCAAAGGCATTGGATGTTTGCTGTGGTACGGCAGATTGGACGATCGCATTGGCTGAGGCAGTTGGAGAAAAAGGAGAAGTAAAAGGACTCGACTTTAGTCAAAACATGCTTAAAGTTGGCGAACAAAAAGTGCAATCATATCCACAAATTGAACTGATTCATGGAAATGCTATGGAATTACCTTTCCCAGATGATACGTTTGATTATGTGACAATTGGCTTTGGTCTACGCAATGTACCAGATTATTTGCAAGTCTTAAAGGAAATGCACCGTGTCGTAAAACCAGGTGGTATGGTTGTTTGTTTAGAAACATCTCAATCTGAAATTCCTGGTTACCGTCAATTATTCCGTTTTTATTTTAAATTTATAATGCCGATATTTGGTAAAATATTTGCGAAAAGTTATAAGGAGTATTCTTGGCTTCAAGAATCTGCGAATGATTTCCCAGGTATGAAAAAGTTAGCGGCATTGTTTGAGCAGGCAGGATTAGAAAAAGTATCGTACAAAGCATACAGTGGCGGGGCTGCGGCAATGCATATAGGCTTTAAAAAGATACGTTAATGGGGGAAGGTTTTCACACGTGGAAAAGATGAAGTTAAAACTACTCTATTCCGATTTGAAATCAGATATCGATATCATTGAACGAGAGTTAGAAAATGCGGTGGACTCATCTTCATATTTGATCAACGATGCTTCTCTCCATTTATTACAAGCTGGTGGCAAACGTATACGACCAATTTTTGTATTACTAGGTGCAAAATTTGGTGAATATGACATTGAGAAGATGAAGGATGTTGCAGTCCCTTTAGAGCTCATTCATATGGCATCACTTGTCCATGATGATGTTATTGATGATTCCAATATGCGAAGAGGACGCCCAACTGTCAAAGCGCAATGGAATAACCGAGTAGCAATGTACACGGGCGATTTTATTTTTGCACGTGCTCTCGAATATATTACAAAAATAGAAGACCCACTAGTTCATCAGATTTTAGCACGTACCATGGTTGAGATTTGTAACGGTGAAGTTATTCAAATTGAAGATAAATTTAGACTCGATCAAGGTTTAAAGGATTATTTTAGAAGAATCAAACGCAAAACAGCTCTACTTATTTCCTCTAGTTGTGAGCTAGGGGCTGTTGCGGCAGGCGTCGATGCTAAAACTGTAGGTCATTTAAAACGCTTCGGCTACTTTGTGGGCATGAGCTTCCAAATTATCGACGATGTGTTAGATATTATGGCAACAGATAAGGAGCTAGGAAAGCCAGCAGGTAGTGATTTATTACAAGGCAATATTACCTTACCGATTCTCTTGTTAAAGGATGATCCGGAGATGCAACCATTCTTGGTAAAAGTATTTGCGGGTACATTAACAGAAGCCGAACGTCAAAATATGTTGCAGTATGTGCGTAAATCTCATGCAATTGAGCAAGCTAATCGTATGAGTGATAAATATTTGAAAAAGGCTTTACAAGAAATAGATGCTTTGCCAAAACATCCCGTAAAGAAAAAGCTACGTGATGTCGCATTGTTTATGGGTAAGCGCAAATTCTAGCTTTTTGTTGTACAAAGCCTCATTTTTTGTTAATATTTATCGGTAGGTGTAAAACCTGTTAGAAGAATTTAAGGAGTGTTTTAAACATGGCAATTGAACAAACTTTTTTAATGGTTAAGCCAGATGGCGTTGAGCGTCAAGTAGTTGGAGACATCGTTGATCGTTTCGAGCGTCGCGGTTTTGTAATGAAAGGTGCTAAATTAATGGTAATTTCAAAAGATTTAGCAGAAAAACACTATGCTGAACATGCTGAGCGTCCATTCTTTGGTGAACTAGTTGATTTCATCACTTCTGGTCCTGTATTCGCTATGGTATGGGAAGGCGAAAACGTAATTAAACTTGCACGTACAATGATGGGTGCAACAAAACCTGAGGAATCTAACCCAGGTACAATCCGTGGTGACTATGCAACAACTGTTTCTCACAACATCATCCACGGTTCTGACTCTCTTGCTTCTGCAGAGCGCGAAATCAGCTTATTCTTCGGTGAAGATTTAGTTTAATTTCGAATAGAAGAAGCGTAGCGAAAATAACTACGAATAGAACTTAATAAAAAAATCATCTATTTTTCCGATGTAACTTTTACCTTCTAACAAAAAATGTTAGGGGGTTTTTTATTTGTCAAAATCATTTAATAAAGTTAACACAACCATTGATTTAAGCTTATCGATGGATATAAGTCAAGTCTTAAGACACATAATAGTTTAGTTTTTGTTTTGCGGCAACCACCATTTATGGAGTGTTCCACATCCCAAGTAGCAGTCACAGTGAAAAGAGTCTATGACAGACTATTATGGGATGTAGAGCGAGAAATCCATGGAGGTTGCACAACAAAAATGTAAAGGGGCAAATTATTTCAGGGAATCGACCGCACGGATAATCGGAATTTCTTTATCACGCAGAATGTCTGATAAATGAATACAAGTAAATCATCAAACCGGGCAATATCGAAAACAATTGAACAAATATGCCAAGAGTTTTGAAACAGAGAATATAATGTATTTGCTGTTAGAAGAGCAAGTATTGCAATAATTTCTAAAGCACTAGGACATTTTAACTTGGTCGTAAAAACGTAGTATTTGGCTATGTTGGTAGAAGAATGTAAAAAAATGAACTGTAAGAAAGTCTGCTATGGTATTATATTAGTACTATTATATTATGAGGTGATTAAGTGTTTTGTAATCAATGTGGACGTGATAATCCCGAGGATAGTAAGTTTTGTTCGGGGTGTGGAGGTTCTTTAATTACTGATACTGGAACAAAGGAAGATGAAAGAAATATTTCTGAAAAAAAAGGTTCAAAAAAGAAATTAATTATTAGCATTATTATAGGATTATTATTAGTAATAGGTGGCATAGGAGCCTTTATTGTTTATCAGAAAAAGCAAGAAGAAAAAAAAGTTCAAGAGTATGTTGAAGAAATGGCGATTAACTCTTTTAACATGTATTTAGAAGTCTTAGAGAATGCGATTGTTATCTCTATGTACTCAGAAACATGGAGTGATGCGATTGATGATAGAAAAGATTTTAATGTTGAATTAACCAATTTACAAGATGCGTATAAAGAAAAAGGAATATTGCAAGAATTAACAGATACTCAAACTGAAATCCAACATAGCATGAAGTATTTACAAGACGTTCCAGAAGGTTATGAAGAGGTTTACGGAGTTTTGAAAGAAATGTATGGAGTATATGTTGAATTTGCTGACCAAGCTCAGTCACCAACAGGTTCACTATTATCTTTTAACAACAAAACAAATGATTTATATTCTAAATTTAATAGTCTATTTGAAGAATATTTAATCACTATGCCAGCAGATGTAAAAGAAGAATATGAAACATACGTTGATAAAAATAAGAACAAAGAAGAAACAGAAGTTACAGAAGATACAGAAATCTAGCGCTGACCTGTTGCCTTAAGATGACCATTTAATGGAGTTGCAGAGCGCTTTCTCAATTAAAAGAGGCAGGGATTTTGAAGCAAAAAGAAAAAATATTAAATAAATTGAAGATAAGACGCGATTTATCATTTAAATATTTGCGGAAGTTGTATATATTTTGGACCTAAGAAGGTAAAAAAATAGTACCTCTTGCTTCTGCAGAGCGCGAAATCGCTTTATTCTTCGGTGAAGATTTAGTTTAATTTGCGAATAGATTAGGCAATCTCAATATAATTGAGGTTGCTTTTTTTTTGCTTAAAAATGGAGATGGTTAGTAGGATAGTGGTTATTTAGATGGGCCAGTCATCTTAGTGAATCATCTATTTCTATAACCATATAGAATTGTTAAAAACTTCTTGTTCATGTACAATAAATGCTATAATATTCTGATAATTAAGTGAGGAATATATTAATAGTCTTGTCAATAAACTGTGAAGGATGACGAGGAAAAGGGGCAATGGAGATGAGAGAAGTGGTGATTGTTGCGGCTGTGCGAACGGCTGTTGGGCGAAGTAAGGGAGTATTAAGTCATGTTCGAGCGGATGATATGGCAGCCGATGTGTTGCAGGAGGCTGTACAACGGGCAGGCATAAATAAGGAACAAGTGGATGATGTCATTTTAGGCTGTGTGACGCAGACTGCAGAGCAGGGAGGAAATATTGCGCGGACAGCCCTGTTAATGGCTGGATTTCCTGATAGTGTGCCGGGTGTGACCATTGATCGTCAATGTGGTTCAAGTCAGCAAGCTGTGCATTTCGCTGCACAAGCTATATTAGCGGGGGATATGGATATAGTAATTGCTGGCGGTGTGGAAAGTATGTCTAGGGTGCCTATGGGAACTAACATGAAAAATGCTCATTTAGGTAATCGCTTACAGGAAAATTATAATATTATACATCAAGGACTATCAGCAGAGAAAATAGCCGAAAAATGGTCCTTATCAAAAGAGCAGCTTAATAGTTATGCCTACGAGAGTCATCAACGAGCACTAGCAGCCATTGAAGCAGGGTCTTTCAAAGATGAAATTCTACCTATTGAAGTCATTCAAGAAGATGGCACTGTCGCAACGGTTGCTAAGGATGAGGGACCTCGTGCTGAAACTACGGTTGACATTTTAAATGGTTTAAAAACTGTTTTTCAAGAGGATGGCGTCATTACGGCTGGTAATGCTAGTCAGATGAGTGATGGGGCATCAGCAGTAGTGGTGATGGCATTGGATAAGGCACAGGAACTTGGTATTCAGCCACTCGCTAAAATTATCACAAGAGTTGTTGTAGGTTCTGACCCGACATTGATGTTAACGGGACCAATCGAAGCAACTCGAAAGGCGTTAGAACGATCTGGCTTGAACATAGAGGATATCGATACGTATGAGGTTAATGAAGCCTTTGCACCTGTGCCACTTGTGTGGTTGCAGGAAATTGGTGGGGACCCAAAGAAGCTCAATCCAGATGGCGGAGCAATTGCACTAGGACATCCATTAGGTGCTACCGGAACAAAATTGTTAACGACTTTGCTCTATCGCATGGAACGAGAAAATTACCGGTACGGCTTACTAGCTATTTGTGAAGGTATGGGGATGGCTAATGCTACGATTATTGAAAAAATGTAAAGGGGGGTATGGGCAATGAGGAAGCATGAAGTAGTTGCAGTTGTAACAGGTGGGGCATCCGGTTTAGGAGAGGCGACTGTTCGTCACATCGTCGAACAAGGTGGTAAATCCATCATCTTTGATGTGAATGATGAACGTGGACAAGCTCTAGTAGAGGAATTAGGGGAAAATGTAATCTATGTACGAGTAGATGTTACGAAGGAGGAAGATGTAGCAACAGGTCTTGAGCAAGCCATAGATGCATTTGGCCATATAAATGTAGCGGTGAACTGTGCAGGAATTGCAGATGCGAGCAAAGTAATTTCCAAGCGGGGAATTCATGCACTTAGTTTATTTGAAAAAATAATAACGGTTAATTTAATCGGTACATTCAATGTCATCCGTCTAGTAGCTGAGAAAATGCAGCGTAATGAGCCAAACGAGGATGGACAGCGCGGCGTTATTATTAATACGGCGTCCGTAGCAGCATTTGACGGACAAATTGGACAGGCTGCCTATAGTGCGTCAAAGGGTGGCGTAGCAGCCATGACATTACCAATTGCACGTGAGCTTGCGGAGTTTGGTGTGCGTGTGATGACTATTGCACCCGGTTTAGTTGAAACACCTATGTTTGCATCTTTACCAGAGCCTGCAAAGACGGCTCTTGCACAAATGACGCCATTCCCTAAACGACTTGGCAAGCCATCCGAATATGCACTTCTGGTAGAAAGCATTATCCAAAATGGTTTGTTAAATGGTGAGGTCATTCGTTTGGATGGAGCCATTCGGATGCAGCCGAAGTAAATCTTTTTAATTGTAGCAGCAGTCAGCCTTGGTTGTTTCGAAAATTTGTCAGCAAAGGGGAGCGGTAACATGCATATGATGGATACGCCTTTAATATTAACAAGTTTTTTGAATCGGGCAGAACGATTTTTTCAGTCAAAGAAAATATATTCGCGAACAAGCGCTACAACTATTCATGAATTTACGTATAAAGAGTATGTCAAACGAACTCGTCAATTAGCGGATGCTCTTACAAAATTAGGTATGCAGCAGGGCACGAAGGTTGGGACATTTGCTTGGAATCATCATCGTCATTTGGAGGCCTATTTTGCTGTACCATGTGCAGGAGCAGTCCTGCATATGATTAATATTCGACTTGCACCAGAGCATATTGTCTATGTTATTAATCATGCGGAGGATGAAATATTATTAATTGACGACAATTTAGTGCCCCTTATCGCACCATTTGTTTCACAGTTAAAAACGGTTAAACACATTATTATTATGGGAGATGCTGTGGCACTAGAATCTATACCCATTCCAAATGCTTTGTCCTATGAAGCACTAATTGCAGATGCCAATGAGCATTTCACATTTCCAGATGATTTAGATGAAAATACACCTGCTGGCATGTGTTATACGAGTGCAACGACTGGTATGCCGAAGGGAGTAGTTTATACACATCGCAGTATCGTCCTTCACAGTTTAACTGCTGGGCTTGCAGATAGTATTGCCATTTGTGAGTCGGATGTTGTGCTACCTGTTGTACCCATGTTTCATGCCAATGCGTGGGGCTTCCCCTTTGCTAGTGTAGCCTTTGGTGCCACTCAGGTATTACCAGGGCCTATGTTTACGCCTCAGCTTTTACTTGAGCTTTTTGACGTGTACAAAGTAACCTTGACGGCAGGTGTACCTACTATTTGGCTCGGTGTTTTACAGGAGCAACGTCTACACCCTCGTGACCTATCGTCAATGCGATTAATTGTTTGTGGCGGATCTGCCTCACCTATTGGTCTTGTAAGGGGCTTCGAGGAGGAGCTGAAGATTCCTTATATGACTGGGTATGGGATGACGGAGACCTCTCCACTTGTAAGCTTATCAACGTATTTAACCCATATGCAGGACTACACGGCTGATGAAAAAATGCATGTTCGCATTACCCAAGGGATGACCATGCCCCTTCTTGAAACTCGTGTTGTGAATGAAAATGGCGAGGTCCCATGGGATGGCGAAACAATGGGAGAGCTAACGATACGAGGTCCATGGATCGCAAATGAGTACTATCAAGATGAGCGTACAGATGAAGCCTTTAAGGATGGTTGGCTTTATACAGGGGATATTGCAGTAATGACGCCGGATGGCTATATAAAAATTACCGATCGTACAAAAGATTTAATTAAGAGCGGTGGTGAATGGATTTCGTCAGTTGAGTTAGAAAATGCCTTAATGTCTCATCCAAAAGTCTTTGAAGCTGCTGTGATTGCTATCCCACATGAAAAATGGCTGGAACGTCCTTTGGCATGTGTAGTGCCAAAGCCAGAATATAAGGATTCCATTTCTAAAGAGGAGCTCATCGAAAATTTACAAGCGCAATTCCATAAAACATGGATTCCAGATGATATTGTTTTCATTCAGGAAGTACCAAAAACATCTGTAGGTAAATTTTTGAAGGCGAAATTACGAGAAGATTTAAAAGATTACCGTGTACAAGTTTAGTCAATTAGCTAGAATGAAGGTAGTGAAAAGCTACCTTCTTTTTTTAATTGAAATAAATTCCTGAAAAGTGAAACTATTTTTTTCATTTTGCCGTATAATTTGAATAACGAAAGGAAGTGGTCGTATTGTCAATTGCCATTGTAGCGATTATTGGTGGGGTTATTATTTCTTTAGCTGGGATTTTTACAGATTCCCGTACGAGACAGCAAAAAATTAAATTAAAGGCTATCGAAAAAGAAGTGGAATTAGAAAAACTTCGATTAGAAACCTATACGATTGAAACGGAAAAAATGCGCCTTGAATTAGAACAGTCGAAGGTGCTACTATTAGAGGAAAAACAAAACTCAAGCAAGTAGATGGGTATACATGAGAAAGACTATTTCAGGATTGTCTCTTTTCCGCTATAATGGAACTACGACGCTAGAGGGGAAGATGACCATATGTCTGATTATGAACAGTTTATAGAAGGTATCAAGCGCAAAACAGGAATAGATTTAGCGTTATATAAAGAAGCGCAAATGAAAAGACGATTAACCTCACTTTATGAAAAAAAAGGTTATCGAAATTTTGTTGACTTTCTAAAGGTACTTGAACAAGATCGTGATTTAATGAATGAGTTTTTAGATCGTATGACGATTAATGTTTCTGAATTTTATCGTAATGGAAAGCGTTGGGACGTATTGCAAAAGAAAATATTACCTAAGCTATTACAAACAAATAAGCGTTTAAAAATTTGGAGTGCTGCTTGTTCAACAGGAGAAGAGCCGTATTCATTAGTAATGGTCTTATCTCAATTAGTGCCTTTATCTCAAATTCAAATTATTGCTACTGATTTAGATGAAAATGTCATTCAAAAAGCGAAATTAGGTGTCTATCCAGAACGCTCATTAGCAGAAGTGCCAAATGACATTAAAGCTAAATATTTTGAACAAGAGGGCTCCTTCTACCGCGTGAAGGATGAGATTAAGCGTTGTGTGACCTTTAAAAAACAAAATTTGCTTAATGATACCTATGATAGCAATTATGATTTAATAGTTTGCCGCAATGTAATGATCTATTTCACGGAAGAAGCCAAGGATCAAATTTATAACGATTTTAGTAAAGCCTTACGCAAGGATGGCATACTATTTGTAGGATCGACAGAGCAAATTTTTAATCCATCTCGTTACGAATTTGAAGTAGAGGATACATTCTTCTATCGAAAAAACAGTTAATAATATGAATGAAAAGCTTTGTACAAATGACTGGTTTCATCATGTACATATAGTAACTAAAGCATTAACACATAGATAATTCGTACGCTTTTCGCTTATCCTAAGCAAAGGCGTATTTTTTATAAATTTTAGCACTTCACTTCAGTAGTGTAGTAAGGTTTTATGCAAGTCGTTCAGAATATTCGCATTTAGGTTATGTAAATAGAATGAACTTAAAAGACATTTGCAAAAGGACTGTTTTTTTAAAGAATATATGTTATAGTGAAAAATACATACTTTAGCGAGTTGAAGGGAGAAAGCGTTTATGCGTTACTTAACAGCGGGTGAGTCACACGGCCCCCAACTAACAACTATTATTGAAGGTTTACCGTCACTCTTACCCATTACAGCAGAAAAAATTAATCACGATTTAAAACGACGTCAAGGAGGTCATGGACGTGGACGACGCATGCAAATCGAAACAGATACAGTAGAGATTGTCGCAGGCGTTCGTCATGGACAAACACTTGGATCACCTGTCGCATTAGTTGTAACCAATGATGATTGGAAGCATTGGACAAAAATTATGGGTGCTGAGCCATTAGCAGAAGATGTGAATCCTGAGGATATCAAACGTCAAATTTCACGACCTCGTCCAGGCCATGCGGATTTAGTTGGTGGCATGAAATACGGACATCGTGATTTACGAAATGTATTAGAGCGTTCTTCAGCTCGTGAAACAACTGTACGTGTAGCGGTCGGCTCAGTGGCGAAGGCTTTATTAAATGAATTAGGTATTTCCATTGTCGCACATGTTACGGAGATTGTTGGAATTAAGGCTGATACATCTTTAGTGGAAGGGAAAACAGTCGATGAAATTCGTGCCATCGTAGAAGTGGATCCTTGCTATTGTGTAGATCCTGTCGCTTCTGCCAAGATGGTAGAAGCGATTGACGAAGCAAAAAAAGCTGGCGATTCTATCGGCGGTGTTGTTGAAGTCATTGTGGAAGGTATGCCAGCAGGTGTAGGGTCATATGTACACTATGATCGTAAGCTCGATGCTAAGTTGGCTGCAGCGATGCTATCTATCAATGCATTTAAAGGTGTTGAGTTTGGGCTTGGTTTCGAGATGGCACGTCGTAAAGGCTCAGAAGTTCATGATGAAATTATTTGGACTGAAGAAGAAGGCTATACACGTGCGACTAATCGACTTGGTGGCTTAGAGGGTGGTATGTCTACTGGTATGCCAATTGTTGTACGCGGTGTAATGAAGCCAATCCCTACATTATATAAACCATTACAAAGTGTGGATATCGAAACAAAAGAGCCATTTAAAGCAAGCGTTGAGCGTTCTGACAGCTGTGCGGTACCAGCGGCATCAGTAGTAGCTGAGCATGTTATTGCCTGGGAAATAGCGAATGTTATTTTGGAGCAATTCCATAGTGATCAATTACCACAACTAAAAGCTCAAATTGATGAACATCGTCAATATACGAAGGGGTTCTAATTTATGCGTGTTCCAGTTGCAACAAAATCACATCATTATGAGGTTGTACTTGGCCATCGATTTCTTACTAAAGCTATTCAAACATTTGCGGATCAGCTAAAAAAAGCAGATAAACTGTTTGTCTTTACAGATGCTCATGTATGGGAGGCACAGGGAGACTATTTCAAGGCAAATTTCCCATATGATTTTGAAGTGTTTATTTTGCCTGGTGGCGAAGCATGCAAAACCTTTGAGCAATATTATGCAGCTCAAACTTTTTTACTAGAGCAAAAATGCTCGCGGAAATCATTTATTTTTGCTTTTGGTGGCGGGGCTGTTGGAGATTTAACGGGGTTTGTTGCAGCAACCTATATGCGTGGAGTTCCATTTATTCAAATTCCAACAACTATTTTGGCGCATGATTCAGCAGTAGGCGGGAAGACCGCTATTAACCATCCATTAGGAAAGAATATGATTGGTGCATTTTATCAGCCAGAAGGTGTTATTTACGATACAGTTTTCTCTGAAACCTTACCTGTACGCGAGATCCGTTCAGGAACAGCTGAGTTAATCAAACATGCGATGATTTCTGATCCAGCATGGTTAGAGGAATTAATGGCAGTAGATTCCGTTATACATTTTAATCGGCAGGAATTAGCGAGTCAGTTAAAAAAAGGGATTGAGGTTAAAGCAAAAATTGTAGCCGAGGATGAAACAGAGCAATCTGTTCGAAAGTTTTTAAACTTGGGCCATACATATGGACATGCGATTGAAGCAGCTGCAGGCTACGGAAAAGTAGCTCATGGTGAGGCAGTCATGATTGGTCTTGTGTATTGCTTATTATTGAGTGAACGTTATGGGGAGCTAGATCGTTCGTTTAGCAAAGCGTTTTTACAATTTGCAGTTAAAAATGGCTATCCTTTTGAGGCTGTTAATGACTATACATTTGAACAATTAACAAGCTATTTAATGAAAGATAAAAAAACGGAATATGGCATTTTACAATTTGTTTTATTGGAAAAAATTGGTAAACCATTTGTGCGGGCAATTGATTTAGAAGAATGCCAAGAAGTAGATGCCGAATATAGACAGTTATTAGCGGAGGTGCTTGTATGATTCGTGGACTTAGAGGGGCAATTACAATTGAATCTGACAAGCCAGAGCTTGTATGGGATGAGACAGCAAGATTAGTGCGTGAGGTTGTGGCAGCAAATAATGTAGAAATAGATGATATTGCATCCATTTTAATTTCTACTACGCCGGATATTACCTCAGCATTTCCTGCTCGTGCAGTACGCTTGATGGAAGGGTGGCAATATGTTCCAGTAATGTGTACACATGAAATGGATGTGCCGAATGCACTACCATTATGTATTCGAGTATTAATTCATGCAAATGTAGAGGTAGCACAAAAAGACGTGAAGCACTTGTATCTCAATGATGCAGTGAAATTAAGACCAGATTTAGCACAAGCTAAATAAGTAGAGGAGATGTTTTAGATGAAGTGGAAACAACAATTGGACGGTATGCAAGCGTATAAACCAGGAAAACCAATTGAAGAAGTGCAACGTGAATATGGCTTAAAAGAAGTGATTAAATTGGCATCAAATGAAAATCCATTTGGATGCTCACCTAAGGTGACAGCATATTTACAAAATAATGCAGTGAATCATGCCCTTTATCCAGATGGCTATGCACAAAATTTACGTACAGCTGTTGCAAATCATCTAGGCGTTCAAGAGACACAGCTTCTGTTTGGTAACGGCTCTGACGATATCATTGCTATTATTACTCGTGCATTGTTGTATCCAGGGGTAAATACCATTATGGCTGATCTATCATTCTCCCAATACTGGCATAATGCTGAAATTGAAGGTGCTGAAATACGTAAAATTGCTTGTGTAGAGGGTGCACATGATCTAGATGCAATGGCGGCTGCAATTGATGATCGAACAGCTGTCGTATGGGTATGTAGTCCGAATAATCCTACTGGTGTTGTAATTCCAGATACGGCTTTACGTGCCTTCCTTGCCAAGGTACCAAATGATGTACTTGTCGTATTAGATGAAGCGTACATTGAATACGTGACACATCCTGAACATAAGGATACTCTACCAATCATCGATCAATATCCAAATGTTCTTTTATTACGTACATTCTCTAAAGCATATGGTTTGGCATCGTTCCGAGTTGGCTATGCGATTGGACAGCCAACTGTCATTGAAAAGCTTGATCCGGTCAGAGGTCCGTTTAATAATACGAGTTTAAGCCAAGCTGTAGCTGCTATTGCACTAAGCGATCAGGAATATATAGAAGCATGTCGTGAAGCAAATGAAAATGGTAAAAAGCAATATGTTGAATTCTGTGAAAAACATAATCTAAAATACTTCCCATCTGATACGAACTTTATTTTCTTTGATACAAAGGCTGATAGTGATGTCATTTTCCAAGAGCTTATGAAAAAGGGCTTTATTGTGCGCAGTGGTAATGCTTTAGGATTACCAGGATTTATCCGTGTTACAATCGGTACTGAAGCCCAAAATGCAGCATTGCTAGTTCAACTTGACAATGTATTAAAAGAGCAAGGAGTATTTGCATGACACGCAATGTGCTCGTTATTGGGCTAGGATTAATCGGTGGTTCCATCGCCCTTGCTTTACAGAAGGCACCAGACACAAGGATTATTGGCTATGACATGGATGCTCAAACGCGTGAGCATGCGCAAGCATTAAATATTGTACATGACACTGTAACGGATCCACAGGCAATTGCAGGTGATGTCGATATCATTATTTTCGGTACACCAGTTAATGCAACGCTTGAATGGATGGAGCAATTAAAATCATGGCCATTAAAAAATAAAGTCATCGTAACAGATACAGGAAGTACAAAAAAATTAATTATGCAAAAAGCTGGCGAATTACGTGAACTTGGCATTACGTTTATTGGTGGACATCCAATGGCAGGTTCACATAAAAGTGGCGTATTAGCTGCAAAGGCGCATCTTTTTGAAAATGCATACTATATGCTTACACCGCTTGCTGGTGAAGAAATTGTTCATATGGCACAGCTGGAAAGCCTCTTAAAATTCACGCATGCAAAAGTGGTTAGTGTTTCTGCAAATGAGCATGACCATATGACAGCTGTGGTAAGTCATTTCCCACATATCATTGCAGCTTCCCTTGTGCATCAATTAGGAGAGGAGAATGGGGAATACCCTATGACTCGCTCCCTTGCCGCGGGTGGTTTCCGTGATGTCACGCGTATAGCTTCTTCCAACCCGGTTTTATGGCGAGATATCACTTTACAAAATCGTGATGAGCTACTGACTCAGCTAGAAGGCTGGGAAAAAGAAATGGGCCGTATTAAGGAATTGCTGACGAATGGTACTTCTCGGGATATTGAAGACTATTTTTCTATTGCCAAAGAACTGAGAGATGAATTACCAATTAGCGCAGGAGCTATGTATACAGCGTTCGACTTATACGTAGATGTTCCAGACTATCCAGGTGTCATTTCCGAGGTAACAGGTTTGCTGGCTGATGAGGCAATAAGTATTACGAATTTAAGGATTGTCGAGTCAAGAGAGGATGTTTTCGGTATTTTGGTCATTAGTTTCCAAAGCGAAAATGACCGTGAACGTGCCGCAGCATGTATTCAAAAACGTGCCAATTTTGAAACGTATATTTCATAGAAAAAGAAAGCGTCGGCTTTACGGCGCTTTCTGTCTTCATATTGGAGGGAAAAATTAATGAGTGAAAAAGTTTTACAATACAATAAGCCATCTTTACAGGGATCACTAACTGTTCCAGGCGATAAATCGGTCTCTCACCGTTCTGTGATGTTCGGTTCCATTGCTACTGGGACAACAACAGTAGAAGGTTTTTTACTTGGGGAAGATTGTTTAAGTACCATTGATTGCTTCCAGAAGCTTGGTGTGCATATTGAGGTGGAAGGAACGAATGTAACGATAGAAAGTCCAGGGATGAATAGCTGGCAGGAGCCTACTGACGTGTTATATACAGGTAACTCTGGTACAACTACACGTTTAATGCTTGGAATTTTAGCAGGCTCTACAGTTCATTCAGTCATGACAGGGGATGCATCAATCGGCAAGCGACCAATGCGACGCGTCATTGATCCACTGCGTCAAATGGGAGCCCATATTACGGGACGTGCAGACGGTCAATATACACCATTAGCCATTCAAGGTACAAAACTACAGGCCATTGATTACAAAATGCCAGTAGCAAGTGCTCAAGTTAAATCTGCTATATTACTTGCAGGCTTGCGTGCTGAGGGTACAACGATTGTTAGAGAAACAGAAGTGTCAAGAGATCATACTGAACGAATGCTGCGTCAATTTGGTGCCGATGTCGAAGTGAAGGATGGAGTCGTTTCATTAGAGGGTGGACAAACATTAAGTGGGACCCATGTTTCTGTACCAGGGGACATCTCGTCAGCAGCCTTTTTCTTAGTGGCAGGGGCAATTTGCAATACTAGTCAATTAACTCTTGAAAATGTTGGCGTTAATCCAACGCGTGATGGAATTATCGAGGTTCTTTCAAAAATGGGCGCAACGATGACAGTGATCCCAAATGATGATCGTCAAGCTGAACCGACAGCGACCATTCAAATTCAAACATCTACTTTATCTGGTACAACAATCGAGGGAGAATTGATTCCTCGTTTAATTGATGAAATACCAATCCTTGCTTTACTTGCTACACAGGCACACGGTCAAACGATTATTAAAGATGCCGAAGAGTTAAAAGTAAAGGAAACAGATCGTATTACAGCGGTTGTAACTGAATTAAAAAAGCTGGGTGCTAACATCGAAGCAACAAATGATGGTATGATTATTGAAGGGCCAACACCATTGAAAGGTGCAAGTCTCAAAACATATGGCGATCATCGAATTGGCATGATGGGTGCTGTGGCTGCTTTAATTACCGAAGGCTCAGTCACTTTAGATGATGCACAGTGTATTGCTGTATCGTATCCATCATTCTTTGAACATATTGAGGCAGTAAGGTAACAATTGAAGATTGACTCTCCAAGTTTTTGGGGAGTTTTTTCTTGTTTCGGTGGTAAATGTTTTGTAGCATAAAGGTATCAAAGAAAGAATAGGTGAATGACTGTGAACAATGCGATGACTGAAATGATGCAAGCACTTGAACAGGGAGACTTAGCATTAATAGATCAGCTACTTGAAACATTTTTAGTGAAGGAGCTACCCGAGGAAATTTACGCACTTGCAGAAATTTTTATGCAATATGGGTACATGAAAGAAGCTGACCGCGTTCTGGAGCATTTACAATTTTTATTCCCAGAAGAGGCACAGTTAAAAATAGATCGTGCAAATGTTTTAATGGAGCTTGGTGATGAAGATGAAGCATTAAATTTATTGCTTGAAATTGAAGAAGCATCACCAGAATATCCTCAAGCATTATTAGTTTTAGCTGATTATTATCAGATGCAGGGGTTATTTGAAGTAGCTGAGATACGTATAAATGAAGCACTAGCAATTTTACCAGACGAGCCATTACTGCATTTTGCCAAAGCTGAGCTGTTATTTGAAACAGGTCGTTTTTTAGAAGCTGCAAGATTGTATGAAGAATTATATGAACAACAAGCTGAATTTGCTGGTATTCATCTTGTGGAGCGATTGGCGGAGGTTTATCGTGCCGGGGCTGCCTACGAAACGGCATTGGATTACTATTTAAAGGCGCTTGACGATGAGGTAAAACCGGATATTTTATTTGGTGCTGCGTATTCAGCCTTCCAATCCCAAAAATACGAGATGGCTATTAAACAATTAGAGGAATTGAAAGAGTTAGATCCTGATTACTTCTCAGCTTACTTATTGCTGGCAGAAAGCTATGCGATGACAGAGGAAAATCCAAAAGCCTATGCGGCAATCCAAGAGGGATTAAAGCGCGATGAATATGATAAAACACTCTATTTATTTGCTGGGAAAATGGCATTGAAAAATAGTTTGCCAGTAGATGCAGAGCAATATTTACGAGAAGCAATAGCGTTAGATCCTGAATATATGGAAGCCGTATTAGCACTTATTTCTGTGTTAGGTCAACAAGAACGGAATGAAGATGTTATCGAATTATTTGAGACTCTACAGCAAAATGATTTTGAATGGAGCACGTTATACCCATTTGCAGCGGAGGCATATGAAAATTTAGAATTGTACGACCGTGCATACGAATTTTACCGTTTGGCATATAATGATTTTAAGGAAGACGCAACATTTTTAGAAAAATATGTGTACTTTTTATTAGAGGAAGGAAAACGTTCAGAGGCGAAAGTGGTTCTTGAACAATTAATGAACATTCAACCAGGTGAACCAGAATGGCAAGAGAAGTTAGAAGCCTTAGAATTTGAGTAAAGGAGGGAGTGGGTATGACTGCTTCTGTATCAGTTGTTGATAAAAAAGCATTTGTTCGATGGTTTTTAAAAAATTATCAATTGAAACGTCGTGAGTGTGTTTGGATTTTAAATTACTTACTTAGCAATGATGACTTATTAAAACGAATCCGATTCGTGGAAGAAGCTCACTATTGTCCGAGAGCAATGGTGATGTCAACAGTTGATTCAACAGGTGTTCCTTTTCGTTTCTATAAAGGCAATGTAATGACAGCAGACGCCGAAAAGTCTTTCCATGATTTACGCTTACACGAGCAAGAAGATATGTATATACAGTTGAATTTTCCAAATATACCACCAAGTGCACAATACTTAGCAGTTCTAGAAGAAAACCCTTATATGCCAGAGACACTGTTAGTTAGTGAAAAAGATCGTTTACTGGCAGAAGAACTGCTTTCCAATAGCTTACTCGTATTCCAAGAAGAAAAATTACTTGCACAAATTGATGAAGCCCTCGATCAGGGAGATGAAGAACGTTTTTATGAATTGTCTAATTTGTTACAAGCATTAAAGGAAACGGCTAATTTACCTTAGTTATAGGTAAAAATTGAATGTCCTTTACCCACTTCAATATGGTAACATTACTAGTGAATGAATGATTGTTTTCACTTTTAATTGGGTATCCTATTTGAAGAGTGGAAAAGGGCATTTTTTATTATGCGACAAAGGAGGTTTGTTGAATGTACTTTAATGCAAACGATGTGACATCGTTTTTGGGACAGAAGGATTTCATCGATACTGCGATAGTTCCGCTCATATCCATCGATTTGGCTCCTGAGAAAATGAAACAAAGTGGTGCTGAGGTAGATTTTCTAATGTCTTTAACTTCTTTCATAGAACAACAGTTTAAAGGCCGTTTACTAGTCATGCCACCTTTTTCTTATATGGCTTCTTTAAAAAACGAAGAATTACCGAAGCAATTTGAAACACAATTACATAATGCTGGCTTTAAGCATGTGTTCTTCATTACTTGTGACCACTCTTGGACAAATATTGGAGATATAGTAAATATTATTTGGTTACCAGCAATTCCGTTAGAAAGTATGGATGCAGGTGTGAAAAAATCCATTCTCGAAGATCAATTACGACAAGTGGTTCCGATGCTTTCGACCAAATGGGCACAGATTTAACAATTAGTTTCAATAAATGTTCACATTCTCCAGCTTTCCACAGAATGCTATATTGACCAAGCTATGGACTTGATATATCATATATATGTCCTAGTATTACTATTTGTAAAAGTATGTCCGTTGGACTGACCTTTAAGTTAGAGGGGGGAAAATAATGAGTAATAATCGAGTTTCACGTCGTCAATTTCTAAGTTATACTCTTACTGGTGTAGGTGGATTTATGGCGGCAGGTATGCTAATGCCAATGCTTCGCTTTGCAATTGATCCTGTGCTACAAAAGCATGAGGGTGGAGATTTTGTAAAAACAGAGCATAAAATCGCTGACTTGACTGAAGAGCCTGTAAAAGTTGACTTTTCATATGAACAAGTGGATGCATGGTACAAATCACAGGTTACAGATGTAGCTTGGGTTTATAAAAGTGGCGATCAAATCATTGCCCTTTCACCTGTTTGTAAGCATTTAGGATGTATGGTTGACTGGAATGGAGATTCTGCACACCCAGGTCAATTCTTCTGTCCATGTCACGCAGGACGTTATGAGAAAAACGGGAAAAACATTGCAGGTACACCGCCTCTAGGTCCGTTGGATGAATTTGAAGTACAAGAACAAGATGGCTATTTAATGATTGGTCCAGCTAAAGCAAATACTCTAGTTAAATAAGTAAGGGGGTACGACAACAGTGCTAAATAAAATTTATGATTGGGTCGATGAACGCCTAGATATTACACCTATTTGGCGTGATATTGCCGACCACGAAGTGCCAGAGCACGTTAACCCTGCACATCATTTTTCAGCATTCGTTTACTGCTTCGGTGGATTAACATTCTTCATCACAGTAATTCAAATTCTATCTGGTATGTTCCTAACAATGTATTATGTACCAGACGTTGTGAATGCCTGGAAATCAGTTTATTATTTACAAAACGAAGTAGCGTTTGGTGAAATCGTGCGCGGTATGCACCACTGGGGAGCTTCATTAGTTATCGTAATGATGTTCTTACATACACTTCGTGTATTCTTCACAGGTTCTTATAAGAAACCTCGTGAGTTAAACTGGATGGTTGGTGTAGGTATTTTTGGTGTAATGATGGGTCTTGGCTTTACAGGATACCTATTACCATGGGATATGAAAGCATTATTCGCTACTAAAGTAGGTATCGAAATTGCAGCATCTGTACCGTTTATCGGTTCGATGATTAAAGTATTATTAGCGGGTGACACTACAATTCTTGGTGCTCAAACGTTAACTCGATTCTTTGCGATTCATGTATTCTTCTTGCCTGCAGTATTGTTTGGGTTACTTGCAGCACACTTTATCATGATTCGTCGTCAAGGAATTTCAGGGCCGTTGTGATTGTCTTGACGGTTCGATGATCTTTAAAAGGAGGGGACACTATGCATCGCGGAAAAGGAATGAAATTTGTCGGCGATTCTCGTATTAAAGCGAATCACAGAATGCCGAACGTTCCAAAGGATTATTCCGAATATCCAGGTAAGACGGAAGCTTTCTGGCCGAACTTCTTACTGAAGGAATGGATGGTAGGTGCTGTATTTTTAATTGGATACTTATTATTAACTGTCGCTCACCCGTCACCACTTGAAGGGCCGGCAGATCCAACTAGAGCATATACACCGCTACCGGACTGGTACTTCTTATTCATGTATCAACTTTTAAAATACTCATTTGCTTCTGGTCCATACAATGTAATTGGAGCAATTGTAATTCCAGGTCTTGCATTTGGAGCGCTATTATTAATGCCATTTTTAGACAAGGGTCCAGAACGTCGTCCATCTAAACGTCCATTACCGACAGCGTTTATGTTATTAACTCTAGCTGCTATGTTCTACCTAACTTGGGAGTCAGTTGTTAACCACGACTGGGAAGCTCAAAAAGCTATGGGTGCAATCGTAGAAACAGTTGAATTCGATAAAGAATCAGAAGGTTATAAACTATACGCTGGTTCAGCATGTATTACATGTCACGGTGAAGGCTTAGAAGGTGGAGCAGGTGCACCATCTCTAATGAACACTGGATTAACAGCTGATGAAATTAAGGACATTGCTCATAATGGTCGTGGTAACATGCCACCAGGATTATGGACAGGTTCAGATGAAGATCTTCAGAAACTTGCTGAATTTATCGAAAGTTTAAAAGCTGAGTAATAGTAAAAGAGTCAGGAAACTGGCTCTTTTTTTTCGACCTTGTTATAATATTGGGACTGAAAGCTAGCCGAAAAGGTTCCCTTGTCCTCAGTAATTTAGCGAAAAATGTCGAAAAATAGATAAAAGCGAATGAATTCAATCCATTAGCACATATTGAAGTTGTGGAAATAATTTCACCTGGAAATAAGAATCTTCCCTATACATAACAAAGAATTATTAGTAAAGCGCAAGGAGTTGAATTTATGCAAATAACACGTGCAAATCTTTGGTATCTTCTAAACCATAAGTCATTCTTAATTGCGCTACTTATTATTAATCTATTAGGCACAATTTATGGCTATTATTGGTATGGATGGCAGCTTGCCATGACTAAGCCTATTTTTTATATTTTTGTTCCTGATAGCCCGACAGCTAGCTTATTCTTTTGCTTTGTGTTAATGGCTTGGATTATGGGAAAAAGATGGCCGCTAATGGAAGTATTAGCGCTTGTAACATTAGTGAAATACGGTCTGTGGGCTGATGTCATGAATATTTGGACATTAGTTGAAACAGGATCGATCGGTTGGCAAGGTTGGATGCTAGTTGGCTCACATTTTGCAATGGCCGTTCAAGCTATATTATATATGAAGAAATATGTATTCACTTATTGGCATGTAGTGATAGCAGCTGTCTGGACGCTCCATAATGATGTCATTGACTATGTGTTTGGACAAATGCCTATGTATGGGGATTTAGTCAAGTACACAAGCTATATTGGCTACTTTACATTTTGGTTATCAATTGCATGTATTCTCCTTGCGATTTTCTCAATTAGGTGGCGCAAATATTTGCCGAATTAGGGTATAAATTATAGAATTATAGTATCGAGGTAGAAAGGGGTTAGAATATTGTCAACAAGCATGTATATTGTTTATTTTATTATTATTATGCTGCTGCCACTTTATGCACAAATGAAAGTAAAAGGCACGTATAATAAATTTGCGAAACAACGTACAATGAAGGGCCAAACAGGTGCAGAGGTAGCGCGTGCGATTTTAGATGCGAACGGCTTATATGATGTACGAGTTGTGCCAACACAAGGTGTGTTGTCTGACCATTACAATCCGGCAACCAAAACAGTTGCTTTATCAGAAAGTAACTTTTATGAAGCGAGTGTTGCAGGTGCTGCGGTAGCTGCCCATGAGGTAGGTCACGCCATCCAACATAAAGAAGCTTATTCTATGCTTACATTACGTAGTAAGCTAGTCCCAGTGGCAAATATTTCTTCTAATGCGTCTTGGATTTTTGTAATGATTGGTATTTTTGCAAGTAGTACGAATTTCTTGCTTTTAGGTATCATATTATTAGCAGCAGGTGTTGTTTTCCAATTAGTGACACTTCCAGTGGAGTTTGATGCTTCAAAGCGAGCATTAGTTCAAATGAATTCGCTTGGCATTATTACAAATGAAGAAGAACGACCAGCACGAAAAGTATTGAGTGCTGCAGCATTAACATATGTAGCAGCGGCAGCGGTAGCTGTACTAGAGTTATTACGTTTAATTTTAATTTTTACGAATATGCGTAGCGATGACTAAGAAAAAAACTTGTTATGGTGGTACACCACTATAACAAGTTTTTTATCTTCAAACACTTAATGAAGCGGTTGTTTTTGATCATCAAGAGTGAAGCCTTCTCCTGCCACATCACGTACTTCTATAATAGAAACGAAAGCGTGCGGATCCACTTCATGAACAATGGATTTTAGGCGTACAACTTCGTTGCGACCGATCACACAATAAATAACTTCCTTAGGCTGTTTAGTAAAGTGTCCATGACCTTCTAATATAGTGATCCCGCGCTCCATTCGTAGGGCAATTGTTTCCGCAATAACACCTGACTTCTCGGATATAATGAGAGCACCACGCGCTGCATAGGCACCTTCCTGTACAAAGTCAATAACACGAGCGCCAACAAATACAGCGACTAATGTGTACATCATGGAACGCGCATCTAAGAATGTAAGCCATGAAAGGATGATGACGATGGCGTCGAAGACAAACATCGTTTTACCCATACTCCAGCCAAAATATTTATGCCCAAGTCGTGCCAATATATCGACGCCACCGGTAGTGCCACCAAAGCGGAAGACAATTCCTAGGCCAAGACCGACGAATATACCCGCGAACAGAGCAACGAGTAACATGTCATCTTCTAAATGAATGGTAAACTGATATTTCTGGAAAATCTTTAGAAAAAGAGAAACAGATAAAGTGCCAACAAGCGTATAGACAAAAGATTTCTTTCCGAGTAATCGATAACCAATTATAAACATGGGAATATTTAATAATAGGTTCATTAAGGCGGGGTCCCATCCTAATGTAAAGTATAGTATGAGTGTAATTCCACTTAGTCCACCTTCACCTAGCTGATTTTGAATGTTGAAGTGAACAAAGCCGAAGCTAAAAATGGCTGCTCCGAGCATTATTGCGATAATATTACGTATTTTAATCTGTTTTAACATTTGACCTCCTGTAGTTCCAAACAAATGAAGTAGTGATATCTATTATCTGACATTTTATTGGTTTTGACAACAACGGTGTAAATTATATAGGATGGTAAATAGGAGTGTGATTTAAATGACCGATCAACTAACTATGCAAGCATTACAACAGCGTGTTGATAATTATATAGGACAATTTAAAGAAGGATATTTCCCACCTTTCGAACTGCTAGCTCGTTTAACAGAGGAATTAGGAGAGCTATCTCGCGAGGTTCAGGATGTATATGGACAAAAAAAGAAAAAGAATACAGAGGAAATAAACAGTATTGAAGAAGAGCTTGGTGACTTTTTCTTTGTTTTAGTATGCTTTGCCAATGCTCAGGGCATTAAATTAGATGAAGCTCTATTAAGAGTCATACATAAATTTGAAACAAGGGATAAGGATCGTTGGACGAGAAAGGATGAAGAATGATGTCGATTCGTGTAGCTATTGCAGGAGCAAGAGGAAAAATGGGGGCTGAGGCTGTACATACGGTCATGAAACATGACAAAATGGAATTAGTAGCTGTACTAGATTATAAGGAAGTAGGAAGAACATTAGCTGATTTAGACATGTTCCCAGCGAGCTATACAGTACCTTTATTTACGGAAATGCATGATCTTGTAGAAGCAACTTCTCCAGACGTATTAGTGGATTTAACGAACCCACATGCTGTATATAATCATACTAAAGAAGCATTGAATTTAAATGTACGACCTGTAATTGGTACAACAGGATTTACTGACGCACAACTAGAAGAATTATCAACCATTGCTAAAGAAAAAGAGTTGGGCTGCATTATTGCACCAAACTTTGCGATTGGCGCTATCCTGATGATGAAATTTGCGAAAGAAGCGGCCAAATACTTACCAGATGTAGAAATTATTGAAATGCATCATGATCAAAAACTGGATGCACCATCTGGAACAGCAGTGAAAACTGCTCAACTAATTCAAGAGGTACGTACGCAAAAGACTCAGGGGCATCCAGAAGAAAAAGAAACCATTGAAGGTGCAAGAGGTGGAGATTTTGAAGGCATGCGCATTCACTCTGTTCGCTTACCTGGTTTAGTGGCACACCAGCAAGTATTATTTGGTGGAGATGGGCAGCTTTTAACGATTCGCCATGATTCATTGAATCGAAATTCTTTTATGTCAGGCATTGCCTTTTGCGTAGAAGAGGTTATGAAAATGGATCAGCTTGTTTATGGTTTAGAAAACATCATCTAAAGATTGGGATGGAAGCTATATGAAAATCGCATTAATTGCACATGATCGTAAAAAAGATAATTTAGTACAGTTTGCTATTGCTTACAAAGAAATTTTGCTTGAACATTCACTTTATGCTACCGGTACAACAGGACAGCGTGTCATTGAAGCCACTGGTTTAGAGGTAACACGTTTTCGTTCAGGTCCACTTGGTGGCGACCAACAAATTGGCGCAATGATTGCCAACAATGATATGGATATGGTTATTTTTTTCCGTGATCCATTAACAGCACAACCACATGAGCCAGATGTTTCTGCACTTATCCGTCTTTGTGATGTTTACCAAGTGCCACTGGCGACAAATATGGGGACAGCAGAAATATTATTAAAAGGCCTACAAGAAGGCTTTGTGGATTGGAGACTGATACAAGAAAGACGTAACTAATAAAAGACGTGATTTAGAAAGGATGATCATCGAATGAAAAAGCTAAAAATCGGCATTACCTGTTATCCAACAGTTGGAGGCTCTGGTGTAATAGCAACAGAATTAGGCAAAATGCTTGCAGAAAGAGGACATGAAATTCATTTCATTACCTCAAGCGTACCATTTCGATTGAATAAAATTTATCCAACCGTCTTTTTCCATGAAGTCGAAGTTAATAATTATTCAGTGTTTCAATATTCACCATACGATATTGCATTAGCGAGTAAAATGGCAGACGTCATCAAGGATGAAGAGTTGGATGTGTTGCATGTGCATTACGCAATTCCACATGCAGTATGTGCTGTGCTAGCACGTGAAATGAGTGGGCGAGATATTGGCATCGTTACAACACTTCATGGCACAGATATATCGGTGCTTGGGCAGGATTCTACGCTTTCACAGGCCATTAAGTATGGGATTGATAAATCTGATATTGTGACGACCGTGTCACATGCATTAAAAGAACAAACTTATGAATTAATTGATACAGTTAAGCCCATTGAAACAATTTATAACTTTGTGGATGAACGGGAGTACTTCCCTCGTAATTCAGGAAACCTAAAAGAGCAATTTGGTATACAAGAAGATGAAAAAGTCCTCATCCATGTCTCTAACTTCCGTAAAATTAAGAATCTTCCGCATATCATTGACGCCTTTATGAAAATACGTACTAATGTGAAGGCGAAACTCTTATTAGTCGGTGATGGGCCAGAAAAACATCGTGTAATGGACCAAGTAAAGGAAAGTCCATATATGAAGGATGTTCTATTTTTAGGGAAGCAAGAAAATTTAGCTGAACTATATGCAATTAGTGACCTAAAGCTGTTACTATCTCAGCAGGAATCGTTTGGATTGGTTTTATTAGAGGCAATGGCTTGTGGAGTGCCTTGTATTGGAACAAATGTAGGAGGTATCCCGGAAGTCATTGAACATGGCGTGGACGGCTTTATTGTGGAATTAGGAGATACGGAAGCCGTCGCTGAATATGCTGTTCAGTTATTGCAAGATGAGGAAAAATTACTGCGTTTCAGAGAAGCGGCCATTCATGCAGTCAGTGACAAATTCCACTCGTCCAAAATTGTAGAACAATACGAAAATCTGTACGAGAAGGTTGCGGAAAGAAATCATGCAAAACAATAAAGAATGGCAAACAGCCTATTCAGTAATAGAACAATTAGAACAAGCAGGCTTTGAGGCGGTTATTGTAGGTGGAGCTGTTAGAGATGCTTTACTGAATCGTCCTGCACATGATGTCGATGTAGCGACAAATGCGTTGCCTGAAGAGGTAAAAACAGTTTTTCAACGAACAGTTGATATTGGAATTCAGCATGGGACGGTACTTGTTATCGTACCTGCTGGGCCAGTTGAAGTAACTACTTATCGTACAGATGGGGAATATACAGACCATCGAAGACCAGATAAAGTGCAATTCGTTCGCTCTCTACAAGATGATTTACAACGCCGTGATTTCACAATGAATGCCATCGCTATGCGACGTGATGGCTCTTTTGTTGATTATTATGGTGGTCGTCAAGATATTGATCTTCGTATTATTCGAGCTGTTGGAGATGCTCAAAAACGCTTTGCTGAGGACGCCTTGCGCATGTTACGAGCAATCCGTTTTTCAGCGCAGCTTGATTTCACAATAGCGGAAGATACATTGATGGCGATACAACATAGAGCGGCCGATATCGCTTTTATTGCGAAAGAGCGAATCAAGGCAGAGCTAGATAAGCTATGGCTAGGAACGACTGTTTTTAGTGGCCTACAAAAATTAGAGGAAAGTGGCTTGGCAGCGTATTTACAAGGGAGTTTTCAGGCTGATCGCTGGTATGAATTTCAGACTGAGGACAAGCATGTGGGCTGGGCATATTTTGCGCTACTTCAAGGAGCAAACTGGCGCGAGATTTTGCAGGATTATCGATTGTCCAATAAAGAAATGGCGTTTGTTAAATCTGTTTTGACAGCATATGAAGCGTTAAAAAGTGGCTGGACAAACTCCCATTATTTTACCTATAAAGAACAGGAGCTGGAAGCAGCGATATATTTTGCAAAACTGCTCCAAGCGGACGTTTGTTTACCAAGTGAGCCTATTCGTATATTGCAGGACAAGCTGCCGATTCGACAAAAGCAAGAAATTGCGGTGAATGGGGCGGATTTACTTAAATGGTCTGGCAAAAAAGGAGGCCCTTGGGTAAAAGAAGCATTAGAGGACATACTCGAAGCGATTATTCATAATGAGCTTGCAAATGATCAGCAGCAGATAAAAAAATGGCTGAAGCATAACTATTTCCATGAAACATGAGTATATATACCTTACAACAAGCCGTCTCAGGAAAGTGTGGGACGGCTTGTTTTTTATATCACTGATGGTCATTTCAGTTGATTTACAGTATGATTAAATTTAGTTATATAAAAAGCAGAGTTTACAAAAGGATTGATGTGAACATGACAATGTCCATGAAAGATGAAATTTTAAAAAGAATACTAGCTGCCAATGGAGAAGCTGTTTCAGGTCAAGAATTAGCGGATTCTCTTGGAGTCTCAAGGACCGCTGTCTGGAAACATATGCAGACGTTACAAGAAGAGGGCTACACATTTGAAACAATAAAGAAAAAAGGCTATGTATTAACGGGTGTACCAAATAGTTTAAGTCCCACACAAATTGAACTTTTTTTAAAAACAGAGCATTTCGGAAGAGAAATTCATTATTTCGATGTCGTAGATTCAACACAAACGATTGCCCATAAGCTGGCACAGGAAGGCGCACCACATGGCACAGTCATTATTGGTGAAGAGCAAACAGCAGGACGCGGTCGGATGGCTCGTCCATGGGAATCAGTTCATGGTAGTGGTATTTGGATGACCGTTATCGTTCGACCTGATGTCACACCTCAACAGGCATCCTCTTTTACGCTTGTCGTAGCAGTCGCTGTCACAATGGCCATTAAAACACTATATAGCGATATTGAGCCAACTATTAAATGGCCAAATGATCTATTAATTAATGGTAAAAAATGTACAGGTATTTTGACGGAGATGCAGGCAGAGGCAGATTTGGTTCAGGCATTGCTAGTTGGCATTGGAATAAATGTTAACCAGGAGGCGGCTGATTTTTCACCGGATATTGCGGATATTGCTACTTCACTACGATTAGAAGCAGGAGAAGAAATTAATCGTGCGGCACTTGTAGCCTTAATTTTACAGTATCTAGAGCAATTTACAGAGTTATATATCGAAGAAGGCTTTGCCAGTATTAAAACCCTATGGGAGCAGCTGTCTTGTACAATTGGTCAACGTATTGAGGTGACGACTATACGAGAGCGCTTTGAAGGAATTGCTAGTGGAATTACAGATGATGGGGTGCTACAGCTTACACAAGATGATGGATTGGTCCGAACCATTTATGCAGGAGATATCAAAATACTATAAAAAAGAAGCTGCAAGGTGCGTACCTGCAGCTTTTTTGATGACTTCAATTGTTATTATTATTTGAGTGAAACATTGACATCACCGTGAGATAAAGAAACGTTCAGCTGGTCATCGCCTTTATAAAGCTGAGTGATTGAGCCATTTTCTTCTGTACCATTAACCGTTATATCGCCAAAACTTGTTTTTACTTCATAACCAAGATCGCTTTGTTTATTTTGTAAGTGAAGTGTTGCATCTCCAAAGCTAGATGTAATGGTTGATGTCCCATTTAAAGTTCCAGCAATATGAATATCACCATGTTCACTTTCGATGTTTACACCATTACTAGAATATTGCTTGAAAGTTAAATCACCAAAGTCTTGTGTAATCTCTGTGTTCTCTCCAGTTATGTTGTTAAAGGTAATATCTCCATAATTTTGCATCAGATTCAGCTGTTGATAATGCAAACCACGAAGTGTTGTATCGCCAAAATCACTATCTATTACAATCGACTTGAGGTTAGTATTTGCTGGAACATAGATTTTGATAGAGGGAGAAGAAAAGCTTGAGAAACCAAATTCAAACCCGTTTTTTTTCTTAGCCTTTGTTTCAATCTGTAAAGTTCCATTTTCAATACGATATGAGACGTCTTGTTGTTCGAGTACATTCGTTTCTAGTTTATATTGGTCTTCAGTGGCGACAACGGTAATATCCCCATAATCATTCGCTATATTTATACTAGTAAACTTATCTAAGTTATACGATTCACTAACTAGTTTATTGCTTCCTGGCACGTGAATGCCATCCTCATCTTTGATAATGAACCATCGACCGCCTGAAAAATAGCCGACCAATGCTAGTAAAACACCTAACGCAATGATGGTCATCGCAATAAGGGAATTTTTAGAAGCCATTTACAAGCCCCCTTTCCTTGTTTTCGTTATTTTGTGGAACAATCTGCCCAATGTTTCTACAGAGAGAAGGACGGTTTTCTTAATAAAACGGGCAACGAATGGAAAGAGTAAGACACTCAACCCTGTAATGATTAAGCCAATACCCATAAATAATAAGGCGGTTGGCCAATGCTCTGTTAAAATAAAGAGGCCTGAAATAAGGGCTGCAATTCCCCCAATAAAAATACTTAAAATACCTGCTCCAATCGCAAAAATCAAACTAATAATGACAGCACCAAATGATAATATAAGGGCGATAGCTGTTGCAAGAAGTGGTAAAGAAAGTGGTGCAGAAAGTATAGCAAGAATAATAAGCCATAAAGCTGTCATATTCTTTTTAGTCGATTTCTCCGAAGTGTTTTCTAAATCTTTTAAGGCAAAATCAGCCAATATTTGTGAGGCAACATGAGAAGGGGAGCCTAGTTCTGAAATAACCTGCTGCTCATTATTCTCTCCTGCTTCATCAAAGTATTCTTCATAATAGGCAAGAGCAGCCTCTAGCTCTTGCGCAGGAAGGCGCCGTAATTTCCCTCGTAGCTTTTTCAAATAACTAGCTCTATCCATCTATATTCCCTCCTAAAAGTACACAATCAACCTTTTCCTTATAGACACGCCATTCTTTTAAAAGCTCTAATAAGCGTATACGGCCATGCTCGGTAATTTGATAATAGCGTCTATTTCTACCTTGATAGGGCTGATCGTAGGTAGTTAAGTAATCTGCTTTTTGTAAGCGACGTAATACGGGGTACAATGTAGACTCTGAAATATCCATGACTGATTGTACTTGCTGCGTTAAGGAATAGCCATAAGCATCCTCTTTGTCAACAATGGCCAATACACAAGCATCCAGTAAAGCTGAGCCAAGCTGAAATGTCATCTTTCCACCTCACATTCATTACTTATACTTCATTTTATATTATATGCCATATAGTATGTGGATAGTATATGACGTATAGCATTGATTGTCAAATTTTATAAATAAATGTTTTTACTATTAGAAAATAATATTTGAAGATTACAAGTTTTATTGTTATAGTATGTGCTGAAGGGCAGTATCCATTGTGAACGGCACCTTCAAAACGTAAGATCTCATACTAACAAATATCTGCCTTGATCTATATGACAGGGACGGAAGAAAACAATGCGTTCAAAAAGTAGCTTACTTTCTAAGTGAAGCTAGTACCTCTTGCTGAGTTATGCAGAGGCTTTTTGCTAACGAATGAAACACAACCCTTCTGTCCATTTTGGAACCGAGGGTTTTTTCTGTTTTCTTCCCTTAAAAAGGAGGACTACAAAATGAGAACGACAACAGATTTTTTAAAGATGAAAGTGGCAGGCGAGAAAATTGTGATGGTGACTGCCTATGATTATCCAGCCGCTAAATTTGCAGAGGCTGCTAATGTAGACATGATTCTTGTAGGGGATTCACTTGGAATGGTTGTCCTTGGCTATGATTCAACAATGCCAGTGACTGTAGCAGATATGATCCATCATGCGAAAGCAACGCGACGTGGGGCAAAGGACACTTTTGTTGTAGTGGATATGCCATTTGGTTCCTATCATGGTGATGTCAATGAAACATTGAAAACAGCCATTTATATGATGCAAGAAACAGGTGCTGACGCTTTAAAAGTGGAAGGGGCTGGTGATGTCATTCCGGTCATTCGAAAGCTAACAGCTGCAGGAATTCCAGTGGTTGCTCATTTAGGCTTGTTGCCACAATCAGCGGGAGTAATTGGTGGCTATAAGGTACAGGGGAAAACGGCAGAACAGGCAACGCAGCTGATTGAGGATGCCAAGCAGTGTGAAAAGGCTGGTGCATGTGCGGTCGTTTTAGAATGTATCCCACATCAGTTAACAGAAATGGTGTCTGCTAGTCTAGTAATACCAACTATTGGTATAGGAGCGGGTGTCGAAGCAGATGGCCAAGTGTTAGTTTATCATGACATGTTAAGCTATGGCTCACACCATGTGCCAAAGTTCGTTCAACAATTTGCGGATATGGGGAAAGAGGCAAGTGAAGGAATGGTTCGCTATGTGGAAGCAGTCAAAGAGGGTGCTTTCCCAGCTCAAAAGCATTTCTTCACAATGAAAGAGGATGCGCTAGACCAGCTATATGGGGGCATCAAATCATGAAAGTCATCACAACGATACAAGCATTAACAGCTGAAATTCAGGCAGCAAAACAAGCCCATAAAACTATTGGCCTTGTTCCAACTATGGGATATTTACATGAAGGCCATTTAACATTGGCTCAAACAGCACGTGCAGAAAATGATTTAGTTGTTATGAGTATATTCGTTAACCCCACACAATTTGGGCCAAATGAAGATTTTGAAAGTTACCCACGGGATTTGCCAAGAGATATTGCGTTGGCAGAGTCTGTCGGTGTTGATCTTATCTTCGCTCCAAGTGTAGAAGAAATGTATCCGCAGGATGGCGGAATTCGTATCCATGCTGGTGAACAGGCCATGATTCTTTGTGGCGCGAGTCGTCAAGGTCATTTTGATGGTGTGTTACAGGTTGTAGCCAAACTATTCCACCTTACACTTCCAACAAGAGCCTATTTCGGTCAAAAAGATGCCCAGCAAGTGGCCATTATTACAACAATGGTACGTGATTTTAATTTTCCGTTAGAAATGCGTGTTGTACCTATCGTTCGTGAGGAAGATGGGCTAGCGAAGTCTTCTCGCAACATTTATCTAAGCGAATCGGAAAGAGAAGAGGCTCCTGCCATACAAGAAGCACTACAATTGGCTCAGGATAGCTTTTTAGCGACTGGAGAGGTTGGGTACGCATTAGCAAAGGCCAAAGCCCATATTCAGGCACGAACTCATGGCCGAATTGACTATATTGAATTATTAGCCTACCCAGATTTGATACCAGTGACTGAAACGACACAACAAGTATTGCTGGCAGCTGCTGTGTATATTGGGCAGACTCGCTTAATTGATAATAGTATCTTTACTTTGAAAGAGGGACTATAAATATGTTACGAATGATGATGAATAGTAAAATCCACCGTGCAACAGTGACTCAGGCGGATTTAAATTATGTGGGGTCCATAACAATTGATGAGGATATTTTAGATGCAGTCGGTATGCTGCCAAACGAAAAGGTACATGTTGTTAATAATAATAATGGCGCTCGTTTTGAAACGTATATTATTGCAGGTGAGCGTGGTTCAGGTGTAATCTGTGTGAATGGAGCGGCAGCAAGACTCGTACAGCGTGGCGATATTGTCATCATTATTTCCTATGCGTATGTGGATAATGATGAGGCAAAGAATCATAAACCGACTGTGGCCATTATGGGAGAAAGCAATACGATTAAAGAAATGATTTCCTATGAGCCTGAAGCAACGGTGATGTAAGACAAGAGAATTGTCCAGAATCAACAATGAGGAAAGTTGCTGGAAATTGAATTAAATAGGAGGATGACAAGGCTCAATTAGTGTAGCCGAATAGCCATCCTCCTTTTTTATGTGATTAAAACTACTACAAAAGTACTGGTAAAATTTTGTTTTTCTAACTATTAAACTAGTTTGTGAAATTAAAATTTTACAAATGTTCTAGTATTTTATGAGATATTTATGTAGAATTTAGTTGTTAGTACATCATTTTACTAGTGGAGGTATCATTTGTAATGGAAAATAAACGTAATAAATTTTTAACAGCTACTGCAGCAGCATTGGCTATCACAGCGGTAGCAGCGGCACCAGCATCAGCAGCTAGTCCATTTTCGGATGTAAAGGAAAGTCATGCGGATTATAAGGGCATTTCGACACTTTATGCGGCAGGTATTATTAGTGGATTCCCAGATGGTACATTCAAACCTGATACAAATGTCACACGTGGACAAGCTGCAAAAATGATTGCAGGCGCATTAAAGCTAGACACGAAAGAAGTTGTGAATCCAAACTTTAAGGATATTGATACAGCTAATACGTATTACGGTCCAATCGCTGCATTAGTAGGATTAAAAGTTGTTTCAGGCTATGGAGACAACACATTCCGTCCAAACCAAACGATTACACATGGTGATTTGGCAAAAATCTTATCATCTATTCCTAACTTACCAGAATTAGAAGGTGCTAAAAATCACGAAGCTAGTAAAAGCGTAACACGTGGACAACTAGCAACATTGATTGCAGAAGCTCTCACAAAATTAAACACAGAAACGCCTGAAAAACCGGAAGATGCATTTACATTATCAGTTCTACATGTGAATGATACACATGCACGCGCAAATGAATTACCGAAACTAGCAACTGCTGTAAAAGAGCAACGTGAAACAAAGAAAAATGTTTTAACATTACATGCTGGCGATGCATTTAGTGGTACTTTATACTTCAACGAATTCCATGGTCAAGCAGATTTAGCGCTATTAAATGAAATTGGCTTTGATGCTATGGTATTTGGTAACCATGAATTTGATTTAGGTTCATCACCTGAAGGACATCAAGCACTTGCAGACTTTGTTAAAGGTGCTAAATTCCCATTTGTGGGTGCCAATACAGATTTCTCAGCGGATGATAAATTTAAAGGTTTATTTACAGATTTAGTTTCAAGTGAGCCTGAAAACGGTAAAATCTATTCAGGTATTGTAAAAGAAATTGATGGAGAAAAAGTCGGTATCTTCGGTTTAACAACAGAAGAAACTTTGGATATTGCTTCTCCAGGTAAAGTGAAATTTACTAACTATATTGAAGAAGCGAAAAAGGCAGTAGCTGCATTTGAGGGTATGGGCGTTAATAAAATTATCGCTTTAACGCATATTGGTTACAATGATAATCCAAATGTAGATAATGATATTTTACTAGCTAAAAACGTACCAGGAATCGATATAATTGTTGGTGGACATGACCATACAAAATTAGACGAGCCATTTGTTGTAGATACGAACACTGTAGGCGAAGCAAAAGATGCAACATTAATCGTACAAGCTAATGAGTATGTAAAATATTTAGGAACACTGGATGTAACATTTGATGGCAAAGGTGTTGTCACTAAGTACGGTGGCGAATTAATCGACCTAGGTAAAGTTGCTGAAGATGCAGCATTAGTAAAATTACTAGCGCCATATAAAGCAAAAATTGATGAAGTCAACAACAAGGAAATTGGTGTGAAAATTACTGAGGAGTTAGCAAATCCACGTGCAACTGAAACAAACTTAGAAAGTGTACGTAGCAATGAAACAGCTCTAGGTAATATCATTACAGATGGTATGTTGGCAAAAGCACAAAAATATACGGATAAAACAGTTGTCATGGCACTACAAAATGGTGGTGGTATTCGTGCAGCGATCCCAGCCGGCAATATAACTGTTGGACAAGTGATTACAGTATTACCATTCGGTAACACATTAGCATTAATGGATGCTACAGGAGCTGAGCTTAAAGCAGCATTTGAAATTTCCTTGAAAAATGCACCTAAAGAAAATGGTGGTTTCCTACACATTGGTGGAGCAAAATTACAATATGATTCATCAAAAGAAGCAGGCTCACGTGTTATTTCAATCGAATATTTAGATAAAGCAACTGGCAAGTATGTTGCACTAGAAGATGGTAAAACATATACTGTGGCAACAAATGCCTTCACAGCTAAAGGTGGAGACGGCTTTGATATGTTTGCTAAAGCATATGAAGAAGGTCGTGTAACAGATTTAGGCTTATCTGATTGGGAAAATCTACAAGAGCAATTACTATCATTAAAAGAAGTGAAAACAACAGCAGAAGGTCGTATTGTTGATGTTGCTAAAAAGCAATAATCCCTTCGAAAGAATAGCTTACAAACGACATTCGCTTTAAATTATGTCACATCGCTATTTCCGCAACCTTATGGATAACCCTGAGGTTGCGGTTTTTTATTGTACGGCAGTATAAGGGATTGAATATTAGACGGCATATAGGGGAGAAAGGATGCCGCTGAACTAAATATATGATAAAATTCTTCTTATCTAATGTGACTGTGAGTTGAGATGTATGATGGAAAGTCAAAAATATGCCATTGTGGATTTGGAGACAACGGGTCATTCACCAGCAAATGGGGACCGGATGATTCAAATTGCCATTGTTATTATGAAGGATTGGGAAATTGAGCGTACCTATACGAAATTTATTAACCCGGGAAAAGCCATTCCATCGTTCATTCAAGATTTAACGCATATAACGAATGAGGATGTTAAGGATTCATACCCTTTTGAGGAACATGCGGATTACATATATGAGCTACTGGCTGATTGTGTGTTTGTAGCCCATAATGCCGATTTTGACTTATCATTTTTACAGGCGGAATTTAAACGGGCTGGCCTTCCAAAGTGGCAAGGTAAAAAAATGGATACAGTAGAGCTGGCAAAAATTTTGTTTCCGATGTCACTCGGCTTTAAGCTAGGAGACTTGGCGGCAGATTTAAATATAGAGTTGGCCAATGCGCATCGAGCAGACGACGATGCCCGTGCTACTGCTGAGCTGTTCAAATGTTGTTGGAAAGAGCTTTTAAATCTTCCTCAATTAACCTTAGAACAAATGCATAAGCGTTCATTTCGCTTAAAATCGAATATTTCTCAGCTTTTTTTCGAGGCATTGCAAATAAAACGTCAACATAAAACAAGCGATGAGAATGTGCATTATTACCGGAATTTTGCGATTTGTAATGGTCGTAATAAACATGACCATGCATCAGAGACGATTGATTATCCGCAAACAGTGGCTGATAAAACGGCATTAATGACAAAGGCCCTCCCCAATTTTGAGGAACGTCCAGCTCAATTTAAGATGATGGATACGATTTGGCAAGCTCTACATGAACAAAAGGAATGTGTAATTGAAGCCTCTACGGGTATTGGCAAAACGGCGGGATATTTACTGCCAGCCATCGTATATGCTCGTACTGTCCATAAAAAAATCGCCATTAGTACCTATACATCCTATCTGCAAGAACAGCTTGTAGAGGAAGAGCTACCAAAGATAGAAAAAATCTTGGGAACAAAAGTAAATATTTGTGTACTCAAGGGGATGCAGCATTATATTGATCTAGATCGTTTTGAACAATCCATGGCATATGCGGACGAATCCTATGATGATACGTTTTCTATTTTACAGATTCTCGTTTGGCTGACGAAAACAGAGACCGGTGTGTTAAGTGAGCTGAATGTTTCAGGTGGGGGACAACTGTTTTTAGAGAAAATCCGCAAAATACCAAATGACAAACCATCTAAAGGGTTTGATTTCTATGAACAAGCGTTAAAGAACAGCGCATTTGCTGACTGTATAGTGACAAATCATGCTATGGTGTTAAGTGATTTAGTTCGTCAAACGCCGATATTTACACAAATAGATGGCTGGGTCATTGATGAGGCACATCAATTTATACAGGCTGCGATGCAACAGGATGAAATTGTCTTCTCCTATACGCAATGGAAATATATTTTTGGTCAAATTGGCACAATGGAAGACACAGGACTTTATCAACTTTTTTGTGAAGCGGCGAAGAAGAAACAACGTGTGTCCATGCAAAGTTTACAGCGACTGGATGCTCAATTTATACGGTTACAACGTGCATTTGATGAGACTATTCAACGAGCGGCACAAAGCATGCAACAACAGATGAAAGGCAAGCGAGCTAGTAGTAAGTGTACCTTATTTATAGAGGATGTAACGCTTGCCAAAGAGTCATTTTTACAAGTAAGCAAATTAACGCAGCAATGGCTTGATCTTGCGACTGAAGCAGCTCAAGGATTTGAAAATAATATTGAGCAATTAGATAAAAATGATAGGTATATTTTATCCGAATGGCATTATTGGATTCGAGAAGTGAAAATTAAAATTGCAGAGTGGGAAGACATTTTCCTGTCATCGCACGATGGAAGTTCGGTTTGGCTAGAATTCGATGTTCGAAGTGTTCCTGGCAGTTTACATGTTTTTAAGAAGCCAGCCAATGTCACACCGATTATTGAACAAGTGCTAGCACCTCTTCGCAAGCAAGCGAGCATTGTATGGACATCAGGTACATTAATGGTACCAGGCAATGAGCGTTTTGTTACACGACAATTAGGAATTTCTGATAGCGTTGAAGTTATAAAACTACAGGCACCGCCAGCCTATTACGCAGGTGCAAAAGCATTTATTGTCACGGATATGCCAGATATTCAGCATGTCAGCCAAGAAGAATACATTGAGGCAGTTGCTCATGCGATTACGAGGACTGTTAGAATGACGGAAGGTCGTTGCTTTGTGCTCTTTACAGCTCAGGATATGCTGCGGAAAACAGTCGAGCTCATTCAAGATAGTGAACTTTTAGATGATTATATGCTTTTTGCGCAAGGTGTTACAGGTGGTAGCCGTATGCGCATTCTAAAATCATTTCAAAAATTTAGCCATGCTGTTCTTTTTGGAACAAACAGTTTCTGGGAGGGTGTCGATGTTCCTGGAGATGCTCTTGCCTCTGTTATCGTTGTACGGCTGCCATTCTCTTCACCAGAAGAGCCTGTCTTTAAGGCGAGAGCGAAGCATCTTACAGCGCAAGGACGCAATTCCTTCACAGAGTTGTCATTGCCCGAGGCTATTATGCGCTTTAAGCAGGGCTTTGGTCGCTTAATTCGTTCCTCTCAGGATAAAGGAGCATTTATCGTCCTAGACCGTCGAATAACTAGCAAATCCTATGGGAAAGAATTTATTAAAGCACTACCGCCAATCGATGTAAAGAAATTGCAGCTACCCGAATTATTAAAAGAACTGAATCATTGGCAAAAATAAAAATTACCCCTTTTAGCATGAGCTAGAAGGGGTTTTTTTAAGTGGTTGCCTATACATTTATGATGAGGGTTATGACTATTTGTTGTTATGTTCCTCATCAAAAAGATTGGCATTTCGAACAATCTTAGTAATATAGCTCATAACGATTTCTGTTGCTTGTTGGGCATCATAGCTTTTTCGATTATTTAAAAGATTAGTAAACATACCTTGCCAAATTAAGAGTGTGATTTCATTAATGGCATCTACATTACCCTCGGTTAAATAGCCTTCTTTTAAAGCGATCTCTAACATAGAACGTCCCCGTTTTGTCAGACTGTGCTGAAACAGTATAGTCTTTAAATCTTCAGGAATATTAATTAAATCATTGGGGTAAAAGTTATAATAATTTTCCAATAGTTTTTCAGGTGTTTCCCCTAAATCCATAATAAAGACGGCATGAAAAATTTGTGGCTGTTTGAAGGAGTATTGGCAAAAACATTCCCAGGCTAATAAATATTTATCAATAGGGTCCTTGCCTCTTTCTATGTAACGAGCAACTTCGTTTGTATAGTCTTGCATGCATCTCATCGATGCAAAAAAGAGGAGATGAGAGATTTCTGAAAAATAATTGTAAATGGTTGCACTGTTATAACCAGCCCTATCGGCAACCTTTCTAATCGTGACATTTTCCACTCCTTCTTCTTCAATAATTTCCGCTGTGGCGTCTACAAAGTATTTCCACATACGACTCCTTTGTATTTCCTTTTTTTTCAAAGTAATATCCCCCCGACGTACAATGGTCATGTAAAATTATTAGTTTAATTCATATATTTACCATTTAAAAGCTAGTTTAACCTTATTATAGCATAACAATTTTTATTTCCATCTCCCATTATAGCATTAGCTTTTAGCATTTTCAGTGTTGTACATTGGATTTTCAGATGATATACTAATCACAATTATTTTATAATCATGATTACTAAATAATTAAGATTCGGAATAATTAGACGAAGTGGATGCAAGAATAAAAAGTTCAAACACAAGGGGAGGATTTATTTAATGAGTAAAAAAATTGTGACACAATTTGAGTGTACATATGAAACGATTGAAAACACATGGATTGAAATAGCAGACGGCACAAAGCTTTCTAGCCGAATTTGGTTACCGACCGTGGCGGCAGGACAAAAAGTACCGGCTATCCTGGAGTATATTCCTTATCGCAAAACAGATGGAACGAGAGCGAGAGATGAGCCTATGCATGGGTATTTTGCAGGACATGGCTATGCTGTTGTACGAGTAGATATGCGAGGTTCTGGTGAGTCAGATGGCTTATTAAAAGATGAGTATTTAAAGCAAGAGCAGGATGATGCGCTTGAAGTAATTGAATGGATCGCTAATCAAAGCTGGTGTGATGGCAATATCGGGATGATGGGGAAATCATGGGGCGGATTTAACTCTCTGCAAGTAGCTGCTCGTAGACCAAAGGCATTAAAGGCGATTATTACAGTAGGCTTCACGGATGATCGCTATAATAATGACATTCACTATAAGGGTGGTTGTTTATTAAATGATAATTTCTGGTGGGGCTCTATTATGTTAGCGTATCAACTCCGTCCGATTGATCCTCACATTGTTGGCGATAGCTGGCGTGAGAAATGGATGGAGCGCTTAGAAAATATGCCCTTATGGATGGCGCAGTGGATGGAGCATCAAACAAGAGATGACTACTGGAAGCATGGTTCAGTTTGTGAGAATTACGATGACATCGAAATCCCTGTTTTTGCACTAGATGGTTGGGAAGATTCCTATACGAACACAGTCTTAAGTTTAATGGAAGGGCTTTCTGTTCCTAGAAAAGGCATTATTGGCCCATGGGCACATGTTTACCCACATGATGGAGTTCCTGGTCCAGCAATGGGCTTTTTACAAGAGGCCGTGAAATGGTGGGATCATTGGTTAAAAGGGATTGACAATGGTGTAATGGATGGACCAATGGTGAATGTTTGGGTTGAAGAAAGCATGGAACCTTCTGTTAAGAAACCAGTCAGCCATGGCTATTGGATTGGACTAGAATCATGGCCAACAGCGGAAGAGGTACAAACGAAAGCGTATCAACTGACACACGGGAAATTAGTAGAGCATCGTAGTGATCAACAAGAACAGGTGCAATTAAAAACACCACAAAACCACGGACTATTATCGGGAGAATGGATGGGTGCTGGAGTACTAGGTGAAAGTCCAGCAGATCAACGAATTGATGATGGAATGGCTATGGTTTTTGAAACGGACATGCTAGAGAATCCACTAGAGATTGTAGGTTATCCGAAGTTTGAAGTGGAATTAATGAGTGATAAACCACATGCGATGTTATTTACGCAGTTGTCAGATGTAGCACCAAATGGAGCTGTTACTCGTGTATCCTATGGGGTGATGAATTTAACACATTTGAATGGTCATGACCATGTAGAACTGTTAACTCCTGGTGAAAAAGTAAAAGCCTTTGTGCAATTAGATTGCTGTGGACATCAATTTAAAGCAGGTCACCGTTTACGCTTATCATTAGCAACAACATTTTGGCCTATGTTTTGGCCGATGCCAGAAGATGCTACATTGACATTAAATCTTGAAACAGCTACTTTCACATTACCAACCTTCCATGGACATCAAATAGCTGGACCAAATATGAATCCTGAGAGTGCACCATTAACACCTATAACAACTCTCCAAGAAGGAAGAGTGGATCGTTCTATTTCATACGATATTTTAACAGATACATGGACATGTATTACAGATGGGGTTGGAGGCGTTTTTGGTGAAGGGATATATCGCTTTGATGACATTGATGTCACGGTAGAACATAATTTGAAGCGGGAATTAACCTTAACGAATGCTGATCCATTGTCAGCTCAGTATACAATCTATCAAAAAATGAAAATAGGTCGTGAGGGTTGGTGGATTGATGCTGATATTACGGTTACTAAAACATCTACTCTAGAAAACTTCCAAATTGCTGGGGAAATGGCGATCAAAGAAAATGACAAACAGGTCTTCCATAAGGAATGGGATCAAAAAATTAAACGTCATGGCTTGTAAATAACATATAAGGGGTAAACATATGGAAGCTAAGTTAAAAAAGAATACAGCTACTTTAGTTATTTTAGCTGTTTCAGGTGCATTAATTTATGCATTACCGTATTTTAGAAATTACTATTATGATGTCTTTCTCGATGCATTTCATTTGACGAATACTCAGATGGGGACACTTGGTAGTGCATATGGTGTTTGTTGTTTAATTTCCTATATTTTTGGAGGATTTTGTGCAGATCGTTGGAAAACGAAATATTTATTAACTATTTCTCTAGTGGCCACAGGGTTATTAGGTTTTACATTATTACTGTATCCACCATATCCAGTGCTTCTCCTCATCCATGCTGCTTGGGGAATCACGTCCATTATGACATTTTGGGGAGCACTAGTAAAAGCAGTACGTTCTTTAGGTTCTGAAAATGAACAAGGAAAAGCTTTTGGATTTTTTGAAGGTGGCCGTGGCGTAACCAATATTATTCAATCTGCTGTGATTTTAGGGATATTTGCTTTTTTTGCGAAGCATATGAGTGATAAAATGGCACTCTCAGCGGTTATTACGGTGTATTCTGTCATTTGTCTTTTGTTAGGGTTCATGATTATGATGCTTTATAAAGACCCCGATCAAGGGACTGTAGCTAGTGAGGATAAAGATGGTAGTAAATCATTTGATTGGGCCGTCCTTTGGAAAGTGTTAAAGATGCCAACAACTTGGCTTGCAACTATTCTTATTTTTACGTCTTATGCGATGATCATTAGCTATTATTACATCACACCTTATGCAACAGCCGCATTTGGTGCATCTACGTTAATTGCTGCTGCTTTAGGCTACTTTTCTCAGTATTGTCGACCAATCGGCAGTTTTAGTGCAGGCATTATTGGTGACCGGATAGGTGTGTCTAATATGGTGTTAATCGGCTATATATTATTAGCACTAGGCTTAGTGGGACTTATCTTATTACCAGGCAAAGCTTCCTTTATCCTGATGCTTTTAATATTTATCGGGATTATTTATACATCAATGTATGCTTTGCAGGCGATGCATTTTGCTATTTTAGTAGAAGGGGATTATCCTGTTGAATCAACAGGAACAGTATCCATGCCGCTAATGATTATTGGCTATAGTGGGGAAATCTTTATGCCAATCATTGCAGGCGCTTGTTTAGATTATTGGGGTGGCACAGCAGGCTATAAAGTATTCTTCGGTATATTATTAGGTTTAGCTATAATTGGATTCGTTACAGTAGTCATTTGGCAACGTGTAACGAAAGAAAAACGCAAGGAGATTGCATTGCAAAGAAAGCTTGCGAAGGAACAGGTGCTTACTTAATTTAGCATCAAAAAAAATTCATAGAATGTCTTCCACTGAAATAAAAGATGACTTTGGTATAAGCCGAAGTCATCTTTTTCGTCAAAAGATATCACAGGGTGGACGCCTCTTGATTAGTCTCTGAATTTATATCATTCTGTAAAAATTCCACGCGGTTTCTACCATATTCCTTTGCCTGATATAAAGCTTTATCACATCTTGATAATAAGGAATGAATCGTATCGCCAAGGACAAAACTTGTCACACCAAAGCTACTCGTTTTTTGATGAACAACTGGAAATGAATGTTGTTCAAGCTGCTGTCGTAGATTTTCAGACCGTTGCACAGCATCCTTTAAGCGAGTGTTTGGACAAACAACTAAAAATTCCTCGCCGCCCCATCTACCAACAATGTCTTCTACTCGTACATGATTTTTTAAAATGTCTGCTGCATGACGTAACACAAGATCACCCACTTGATGTCCAAATTCATCATTCACAGCTTTAAAATGATCAATATCCAACAAGATAATCGATAGGGGTGTGCCGTTTCCTGTAGCTTGCTTAAATTCTTTTTCTAATACGTCATCTAAGCGTACACGATTTGGTATTTGAGTGAGTCGGTCTGTGTTTGCTAATGCTTCAAGCTCAAGCTTGGCTGCTTCAAGCTCTTTTGTCCGTTCTTGAACTTTATATTCTAATGTTTCATTTAGTGTGTCTTGCATGAGTTGATGTTCTTTTTTTATAATGTTGATTTTATCGCCCAATGCTAAAGATAAAAAAATGGATTCAAAAATAGCACCAATGGCTGGTACTTCCTCAAAAACTCGTGGATGGAATGGAATAATACTTAAAAAGGCCAGCGCTTGAACAATGATGGAGCTTAGTAAAACTGTCCAGCCAATGATATAGTATCGAGCCATCTTTTGCCCTTTTTTGAAAACGAAAATGCCAGACAGCCATAGAAAGATAAAGACTACTACCGCAAAGGTAGTTGTGAAATTATTAATAAATGCAACATCAGGGAGTATAAAAGATGCCATTAAAGAACAGATGGTGATCCATAAGAGTAGTTTTCCGATTGTATGGAATGACGGTAGAAATTTTTTTAACTCCAAAAACTGAAGACAAAATAGGAGCATAAATAAAAGCAGTAGATTGCCGCTAATTGTTAATGATTTAATAAAAAATTCTTGCGACAACCAATTGCCCAATAATTCTATGTCTAGTGAATTTAACGTTGCTTGATAAAAAATAAAACTTAACATATATAAAACATAGAAAAAGTAAGCTTTATCCTTCAGTGAAAAAAATAAAAATAAGTTATAAATTAAAAGAGCTGATAAAAAACCATAGAAAATGCCAGTTAAAAATTTATATTCACTCATCTTATTTGTAAAACTTATTTCCGTATATAAAAAGGAGGTAATACTTAGTGGTAATGTCCCATCTAATTTAATAAAAATTTCTTGAATAGAAGGGTCTTGGATGTGAAATAAATTAGAACGAGATGGAAGAGATTGTTCCCCTAGATTAGCAATGCCTCTTCGTTGCACATCATAGGAGCCATCCGCTTTTACCGAGAACAACTCAATGCTATCTAATTTATCTGTCACCTCTAGCCAATAAGGTTCCTCTTTATCTAATAAAATCTTGTCCATAGGTAAGCGTAACCAAATGGTATCTTGAGTATGCCAAAAGAATGGATAGGGTTGATTGCTGGCCACAAAGAGATGGTCATAAGTGCCGTTCAATATATCTTCAATAGGGACCTTTTTTGATGGATCTCGAAAAATTTCATAATGCTCTCCTACTATAATAGGGTCTACTAGCTCATCTGTTGGGCTCATAGCACTTACAGGTGGTATAAGGATGATAAAAGAAAGGGTAAAACAAATCAATAACAGTGTTTTTCTGATCCTTTTGTTTTTCATCAAAAATTCATTGCTCCCATTCTACCATTACTAGGTGAAGTTGAATAGCTACAACATTTGTTTAATTTTCTCTTTTTAGAAATTTAAGTTAATTGATACCTCCTTATTATAGACTATAACAGCAAGATTGAGGACGAAATAAATGGAAACTTCCTGATAATATGAGGTCTAGTAAATGATAGGGAGGCTTTCAATATGTCAAACATTCAGAAATTCAATGATTTACATGAATCGCAGGAGCTTTTATTTTTAGGGAATGCTTGGGATGTGTTATCAGCGCTCATATTAGAAAAAGCAGGTTTTCAGGCGATTGGTACAACTAGCTGGGGGATTGCGAATTCACTGGGCTATGCAGACGGGGAACTGATTGATTTTCAGCGTCATTTGGCCATTATTCAAGCTATAACAGAGCAAGTAAATATCCCCGTATCAGCGGATATTGAAGCGGGATATGGTCATGATGAACAAAGCATTATTGACAATGTGTTAAGGACGGCTGATGTTGGAGTAGCAGGAATTAATATTGAAGATTCATTCAAACATCAAGTAGGCTTAAGAAGTCTTACAGAACACTGTCATTTGCTTACAAATATGAGGTCTATGTTAGATAATCGTGGTTATCAAAATTTTTTTATTAATGCTAGAACAGATACGTATTTTCAAGTTGAACAGCCATATCAAGAAACGATGACTAGAGCAATGGTTTATGTCGAGAGCGGAGCAAGTGGTGTTTTTATCCCAGGCTTAACAAATGTGGATGAAATAAGAGCTATCACAAGCAATGTGGATGCACCGATCAATCTCCTTTCTTTACCAGGTTTAACAAATTGCCAAACATTAAAAGAATTAGGGGTAAGACGCATGAGTTTTGGCAATGCACTTTCGGATAAAATCATTGCCTATTTGACAGCGCATACTGCACAATTAGTAAAAGACCAAGATACTTCTTCTTTATATGTGTAATCTATGAAAATGAGGTGAGCCATTCGTGGACAATGCAATCCATTTATCCTTTGAGGAGAAGTGGGAAAAGATTATAGCCTGTGATCAAACCTATGATGGCCTATTTTATACGGCGGTTAAAACGACTAAAATTTATTGCCGTCCTTCCTGTAAATCAAGAAAGCCAAAAAAGATGAATGTTGATTTTTATGAATCTATTCAAGAAGTCGAGACAGCGGGCTATCGTGCATGTAAACGATGTCAGCCTGAAATCGAATGTTCACCGCATACACAATTGATTCAACAGGTAACAGCTTTTATCATTAGTGCGTATAAACAAAAGGTAACCTTGCAGGATATGGCAGAGCATGTTGGTATTAGTCCATTCCATCTTGAGCGACTATTTAAACAAGTGACAGCGGAGACGCCTCGAGCCTATCTTGAAAAAATAAGAATTGATAAGGCCGCTCACCTTTTAAAACATACAGACTATACAAATTTGGAAATTTGCTATGAAGTTGGGTTTCAAAGTCCGTCTAACTTCTATAAAGTGTTTCGACGATTAAAAAATTGCTCGCCCACACAATATCGAAATCTTTCATAGGAAGGGGAAGGCTATGAACTGGATGAATCACGCTCATTTTGTAGAAATCGAACCTCCAGCGGAATTTGATTTTACAGAGTGTTGGATGTTTTTAAAACGATCCAATCAAGAAATTCTCCACCAAATAAAAGAGGATGTTCTCTTTAAATTACTAAAAATAAAGGATCAGCTAATTTTATGTAGAATAAGTGAGCAAGCTTATAAAATGAAAGTAGAATTTCCGATGAATCAGCCATCACTCCATGACAGAGAAGGAATTGTACGCTATCTTATAGAATGGTTTGATTTAGAAACGGATTTAGCTTGTTTTTATCAGATGGCTAACAAGGATAATATTTTACAGCCATTGGCAGAAAAATATAGAGGATTACGTTTATTGGGAATACCTGACTTATTCGAGGCTCTCGTGTGGGCTATTATTGGACAGCAAATTCATTTAACGTTTGCCTATACACTTAAAAAGCGCTTCGTTGAACAATTTGGACACAGTGTTACCTTTGAAGGGGAAAGCCACTGGTTATTTCCAACACCCGAAAAAATAGCTACTATTCAAGTGGAGGATTTAAGGAACCTTCAGTTTACGCAAAAAAAGGCAGAGTACATCATTGATATTGCGAAAAGTATAGCAAACGGTCAATTGACCAAAGAAATGCTACGCCAAAAAAAGGATTACGAGGACATGAAAAAAAGTTTAATGGCTATTCGGGGCATTGGGGCATGGACGGCTGACTATGTGTTAATGAAATCTTACCAAGAGCTATCTGCGTTTCCCATTGCAGATGTGGGTCTACATAATGCTCTAAAAAGGCAATTAGGGTTAGAACGAAAACCTACGATTGAGGAAATTACCCACTATTCGCAACATTGGCAAGGATGGCAGGCTTATGCAACTTTTTACTTATGGAGGTCACTATATGAAACAGTTTAAATTAGATTATAAATCACCGATTGGCATGATTGAAATCGAAGGAAATGAAGAAGCAATTGATGGCATTAATTTTGCAGAACGACAAGAGCTCATCCATGTTCCTCAACAAGACACACCTGCAGTGCTACTAGAATGTGCTAAGCAAATACATGAATATTTTATTGGTGAACGACATGAGTTTTCTTTTCCCTATGTTTTTAAAGGAACAGACTTTCAACAAGCCGTTTGGCATGCTTTACCTAGCGTAGGCTACGGTGAAACAGCTTCCTATAAAGATATTGCTGTGGCTATTCACAATGAAAAGGCAGTGAGAGCAGTTGGTAGTGCCAATGGTAAAAATAATATTAGTATCGTCGTTCCTTGTCATCGAATTATTGGTTCTAATGGATCTTTGACTGGATATGGTGGTGGAATGTGGCGTAAAGAATGGCTTCTTCAACATGAACAATCTCATCAATTAAAGGGCAATGCCAAAAAAGGCTAATTACACCTAGTCCATCTGGCCACCTCGACCTGTATAAAAAAGTGGTTATTGCAAAAAATAAGACCGTCAATATGGCGGTTTTAATGATTAGTCTTTATCATTTTATCGCTTCTTATGACACCTCTCTGCTAAAAAATTAGCTAGGAGTAAAAATGATAAAGGAGGTGTACTCATGAGCGTGCTCTATAGAATCGCATTAGTGTTAGTCATTATAGGGGCAATCAACTGGGGACTCATTGGATTCTTTAGGTTTGATTTAGTGGCTTATTTATTTGGCGGGCAAACAGCGGTTTTATCGCGATGGATTTACGCACTAGTCGGAATCGCTGGTTTAATTACTTTACCAATTTTGGTGAAGCGATTTGAAGACGAGGAAGACATAGATACTTATACGCGTATCGATCGAAATCCTAGCTATGGCATGGAGGCTGGGGAAGAAGCGGATTTCACTGAAGTAAAGAAGACAACTGAAGTGAAAAAAGTGGACAAGAAAGACAATATGTAAGCTTATGATAAAAACTGGTGGCCATATTTGGTTCGTCAGTTTTTTTCAAATAGGTGAAAAACTTGCGTAGTCCATTTAATGACTACGCAAGTTATCTTTATGCTTGATTGCTTGGGAAGGCAAAGGATGATGTAGTGTCATGATCTTGTGTGATCCATTTTTCTGAAATGGTCTTTGTTTTTGTAAAGAAGCGTACTTGATCTGGTCCAAACATATGTCCCTCACCAAATCTTGAGCGTTTCCAGCCACCAAAATTATGATAGCCTACTGGAATGGGGATAGGTACGTTCACGCCAACCATCCCTACTTCAATTTCAGTGGTGAATTTACGAGCAGCTGCACCATCATTCGTAAAAATTGTCACGCCATTACCCAGTTCATGTGCATTGATTAAGGCAATCGCTTCATCCAATGAATCCACACGAACCATATTGCGGGCTGGTCCAAAAACCTCCTGCTCATAAATTTCCATACCTGGTTTAACATGATCGAGGAGAGTAGGACCTAGATAAAACCCTTTTGATTGTTTGGCAATTTCCGGATGTCGTCCATCACAAACAATGGTTGCGCCTTCCTGTAGGCTACGATCAATATAGCCAATAATCGTTTCCTTCGAATGCTCTGTAATAACTGGACCGAAATCAACGTCGGGGTCTGTATAAGGTCCCACTTTTAATTTGGCAATTTTATCAGCTAGGATCGTGACTAATTTATTTGCCGTATCCTCCCCTATAGGGATAATGGTAGAGATTGCCATACACCGTTGAGAAGCTGCCCCATAGGCTGCACCTAAAAAGGCATTTGCGACCTGCTCTAAATCAGCGTCTTGCATGACAACCATATTATTTTTCCCACCGCCAAGCGCAGTCACACGTTTCCCATGTTTAGAAGCCGTGACGTAAATAGCTTCTGCAACAGGAGTGGACCCTACAAAGGAAACTGCTTCAATTAGTGGGTTGGATAGAAGCTCATTGACAGCATCTTTATCACCGTTAATGACCGTCCATACGCCTTCTGGTAAGCCTGCCTTTGTCCATAGCTCTGATATATATAGCGCAGAACAAGGGACACGCTCGGATGGCTTTAAAATTACACAGTTTCCAACAGCGACAGCCATGCTTGTAATGGCTAGTGGGACCATAACAGGAAAGTTAAACGGTGAAATGGCAGCCACTATGCCTAATGGTGCTTTTGTGGAATAAGCATTAATTTGACCACCCACATTAACGGAATACTCACCTTTTAGTAAGTGTGGGGCATTGATGGCTAAATCAACCGATTCTAAACCACGTGTAATCTCGCCCTTCGCATCTTCTTTGGTTTTGCCGCTTTCCTTACAAATCATATCGATGAGTTCATCCATATTGTCTGTCAGTAATTGTCGAAACTTGAGCATTATTTCTGCTCGTTTCCCAACGGATAATGCGCGCCATGCAGGGAATGCTTTTTGGGCAGCATTGATCGCTTCTTTTACCTCTTCTTGTGTTGCTAGGGGAACTCGCGCAATGACAGAACCCGTGCTTGGATTGTATACATCAGAAAAATGTCCACTTTTTCCTAAAACAGTTTGTCCATTAATGAAATGGCCTAATTCTTGAATATCCGTATTCGTTATCATTGAGCTGTCCTCCTACAATTTTATAGCATGTAAGGCTTGTGTGAATTTTTCCACAAGGAAGTTAATCTCCTCAGAGGAGACGATTAGTGGAGGAGATAGCGTTAAAACATTATTGTAGCCTGCAACAGTTACACCGTTCTTGCCAATAATTAGCCCCTGCTCCTTACATTGCGCAATAACCTTATTAACGAGTGTGACATCTAGTGGGGCTTTGCTCTTTTTGTCTTGTACAAGCTCTATACCGATCAAAAGCCCTTTTCCACGAATATCCCCGACATATGGATGTTCCTTTAATTGCTCTTGTAAAGTTTTAAGGAGCGTTTCTCCTAACGTAGCGGAATAGTTAAATAAATTTTCCTCTTCCATTATTTCAATATTTTTTAATGCTACGGCACAAGCAGCTGGCGAGCCACCAAAGGTGTTAACATGGCGGAAGAAATCATAATCGTCATTCCCTGCAAAAGCCTCATAAATTTCACGTCGAACAGCAGTAGCAGATAGTGGCATATAAGCGCTTGTTAAGCCTTTAGCCATTGTCACAATATCAGGTTGTATGCCGTAGTTTTGGAAACCAAAAGCTTTGCCTGTACGCCCAAAGCCACAAATCACTTCATCCACAATTAATAATGCACCATGTTTTTCACAAACTGCTTTAACCCCTTGTAAGTAATTCTCATGGGGCATGATCACACCGCCGCCAGTAATGATTGGCTCCATAATGACAGCAGCAATAGAATCAGACATTTCCCAGGTCATGACATGGTCGATCGCTTGCACAGATGGCAATGCACATGGATCTTTACTTTTAATATGGTCTTCATTGGCACGATACGAATCAGGTGGCGTGACATGGATAAAACCAGGTGCCAATGGCTCATATTTGTATTTTCGCTGAGCTTGTCCAGTTGCCGCTAAAGCCCCCATTGAGCTCCCGTGATAAGCACGATAACGAGAAATAATCTTCGTTCTATTGACATGTCCTTTTTGTTGATGATACTGTCGAGCGATTTTGAAGGCAGCTTCATTCGCTTCAGAACCACTGTTCGAGTAAAAGACGACATAATCATCTCCTAATAGTTCACTAATCTTTTCACTTAATTGAATGGCAGGGATATGTCCAACAGATAACGGTGTATACGTATTTTCTAGTAATTGATCATAGGCAACTTTAGCAATTGCCTCTCGACCATAACCAACATTTACACACCATAAGCCTGCCATAGCATCTAAATAGCGTTTTCCTTCAGTGTCGGTAATCCAGGCACCCTTAGAAGATTGGACAATCATCGTTGCTTTTGGGTTGTATGGCTTCATGGAGTGCCATACAAATTGTTCATCTTTGACTTGCCAATTTGGTCTTGTTACATTGGTCACTACATTCACTCCTTAAACAAGTAATGGCTGAACATGCATACGTCTTAAGTCAGATGTGGACAATAAAAATGCAAAGTCGTCCCCATTTGTACTTTATATGTATGCCTTACCAGTTTTAGAAGGAATATTTTGTGATAGAAAATTCTGATAATTAAATGACTACATAGCCATTATTAATGTGTTAAAACATCCTCTATTAAAAAGGCAATATACAAATTTGTCTTAGTAAAGGGATTACTCAAGTCCATATCTAAAAGCATTTCAATTTTTTTTATTTTATAAAGAACCGTGTTGCGATGAATAAACTGACGCTCACTAATCCTACTTGTACTGCCGTTTTCCTCAAGAAAAATGCGTAAAAATGGTACATAATCTGTGTTGTGCACATCATCATAGTGGTAGAGATGACCAAGAATATCCTGGCTGAAGGATTTCATGAGTGCTTGATTTTGCACAGCCATAATAATTTTATAGGCACCTATTTCTTTATATTTATATAAAAAACGATTGTTGTGGAGCTGCGCTAAATGAATGACCGTTAATGATTCATCATAGCTTTTTCGGACATTTTCAAGCTCTTTATGATAGTTGCCTTTTCCAATAATCATATCCAAGCAACCATTTTTTAACGTAATTTTTTCATAGATTTCTTCAACGATTTTTGAGAAGGGTATATTTGGTGTATTGATCTGTGTTTTATCAATTAAAAAGATGAGGTAGTTTTTATGTTTTAATTTTAAGAAGCGTTGATAGCGATTTTGAAAAGCGAACTGCACCAATACCTCATATCGATCAATGGAGGCTTGAGTGCCGACTGTTGTGCAAGTAATGATGGCTAATTCTCTTCCTTGAGGAAAACCAAGCTGTGCTAGTTGATCCTTCATGCTGTTAGCGTTTTGTTTGTAATGGAATAATAAATTGAACAGAACTTTTTCTTCCATGGATAGCTCCTGATGGTGGTTGGCGATAAACTGAAAGGTCGTTTTTAATAGATCGGCAATTCGATAATTCCATGGCATTTGAAAAATAGGGAAATCATATTGATTGGCAAATGAGATGACGGCCTCTGGAATATTAGGAATGAATGGACCTGTATTAATAATAAAACCAGCTACTTTTTTGGCGTAGGCTTGTTTCACAAGTTGTTCTAATGAATTTACATCTGCATTTAAATGAATACCAGTTGTGACGACTAATTCATTGGGTCTACAAAACATGATTAAATCATTGCTTTCAACAACATTAATACCAGTAACTCTTCGATACGTACCACTATGTCCAGCGACTAATGTGAGCATTGGGAATTGAACTCCCTCCACGATTTTACGAATCGTACCCATATTCCCCCCCCTTAATTATGAACATAACTTACCATATATGATGTGCAGTTGCACATATTTTTTTAGTTTTCTATCCATATCTCTCAAATTTTATCTATTTTAGAATGTTTAATAACTACTGTGAAAGAGAGGACTTGCATATGTATAAATGTAATAGTAGACGATTGCGAGAGTTAATTGAACAATTTAGTCAATTTGGGGCTACTGAAAATGGTGGCGTCACACGTTTGTCTCTTTCGGATGAGGATGTATTAGCACGAAACTATTTTTGTGAGTGTTGTGAAGCTTTAGGTATGGATATTCATGTGGATGATATGGGCAATATTTATGCGACTCTTGCTGGGAAAAAGGATGTGCCACCAATCGTTATGGGTTCCCATTTAGATTCGGTGGAAAAGGGTGGAAGATTCGATGGTGTATTAGGCATATTAACTGCTATCGAGGCAATACGAACGATTAAAGAAAATGAAATTGAAGTGGATATTCCGCTCATGATTGTCAATTTTACGAATGAAGAAGGGGCTCGTTTTGACCCAGCAATGATGAGTTCGGGGGTTATCACCTCGAAATTTGACAAAGAAAAGATGCTACAATCCACAGATAAAAATGGTGTTCGTTTCCACGAAGCGTTACAAGCAAGTGGGTATGAGGGAGAGCAAGCCAATCGTCTGAAGGAAGCACTTGCTTATATCGAATTGCATATTGAGCAAGGGCCAGTGTTAGAAGCGAAACAACATGAAATTGGGGTTGTAGAAGGTGTGCTTGGCATGGTTTGCTACGAAATTACAATTACAGGGCAATCGAATCATGCTGGTACGACTCCCATGACAATGCGGAAAGACCCAATGATTGTTGCCTCAACGATCATAACTGAGTTACATGAGCAATTAGGAAAGATTGATGAGCAATTAGTGTTTACATTTGGCCGTCTGAATGTTTCGCCAAATATTCACACAGTCATCCCTAATCAGGTGACATTTACGATTGATTCTCGTCATCAAAATCCTGAGGTGATGGAACAAGTTGAGGATATTCTTCTTGCGCTACCCGAAACTGCAGGAGGATGTAATATCCACCCAGTAAAGTTATGGGGTAGGGAAACCGTGTATTTTGATACAGCTATTTGTAATGAGGTAGAAAGAGCCTGTCAGAGCTTCGGTTATACTGTACATCGCATGTTTAGTGGAGCAGGACACGATGCCCAGTATATGGCGAGTATGGTTCCATCGGCAATGATTTTTGTTCCAAGTATTCAAGGGAAGAGTCATTGTGAGGAAGAGAAAACAACCTTTGAGGATTGTGCAAAGGGAGCAGATATTTTGCTAGAAACGGTTCTAACGCTACAAACAAAATTTAGTATGGGCGAAACTTATACATTGCATTAAACATGAAGTATTCTCTAATTTTGTGATGAAGGGTGAGGGGCACAGTGAAAAAAATGATTAAAGGTGGAAGAGTAGCAACTGCTGCGGATGCATATGAGGCAGATATTTTAATAGATAATGGCAAGATTGTGCAAATCGGGCAAAATTTAAGTGAGGATGGCGCTGAAATCATTGATGCAACTGGGAAATATGTGTTGCCAGGGGGGATTGATCCTCATACGCATTTAGATATGCCATTCAATAATACAGTGACAGATGATGATTGGAAGTCAGGAACGATTGCGGCGGCTTTTGGTGGGACAACCACTATTTTAGATTTTTGTTTAACAGCTGGTGAAGAAAAATTGTCAGCGGCCGTAGAAAGATGGCATGACAAAGCCAAAGGAAAGTCTGCTATTGATTATGGTTTCCATTTAATGATTGGTGATTTAACGCCTGAAACCGAAGCCGAATTACCTCAAATTTTAGAGCAAGAGGGAATTACCTCTGTCAAAGTCTTTATGGCATATGCTAAAGAGTTCCAGGCTTCAGATCGAACACTTTTTAAGGCGTTTAAAATTGCCAAAGATCTTGGAGCATTGGTGATGGTCCATTGTGAAAATGGCTCTGTGATTGATGAACTTGTCGAGGAAGCAAGACGTGCAGGCCATAAGGAGCCGATTTATCATGCATTAACACGTCCGGCTGAATTAGAGGGAGAGGCAACAAAACGTGCCATCGAATTAGCGCATATTGCTGGAGCAAAGCTATATGTAGTGCATGTAACATGTAAAGAAGCGGTGGATGAAATTATTGCTGCTCGTGAAAAGGGCTATGACGTCTATGGTGAAACATGTCCACCCTATTTAACACTTGATCAATCAGCTCTTGCCCAGCCAGGCTTTGAAGGAGCCAAGTATGTTTGGTCACCTCCTCTTCGCCCGAAATATCATCAAGAACATTTATGGAATGCCCTAAAGGCGAAACAGCTTCAGACAATTGGCTCTGACCAATGCTCCTTTAGCTTTAAGGGTAAAAAACAGTTAGGCCTAAATGATTTCTCAAAAATTCCAAATGGAGGGCCTTTCATTGAGGATCGTTTCAGTATTTTATATTCTGAAGGCGTTGCCAAAGGTAGAATTTCGATTCATGAATTTGTCGATATGATTTCAACAAGTGCTGCAAAAATATTTGGTTTATTCCCGCAAAAGGGAACAATCGCCATCGGCTCTGATGCAGATATCGTTATTTTTGATCCAGAGGCAAAACGCCAAATTTCGGCTAAAACACATCATATGAACGTCGACTATAACCCATATGAGGGATGGGAAGTGACTGGCGAGCCTGTTAGTGTGCTAGTACGTGGCGAATATGTCATTAAAAATAAAGAATTTGTTGGTGTACTAGGTAGCGGACAATATATTAAACGTCCATTAAAAACAGTAGCTGCGGAAGCCTTGAAGATTTAGCTTCCTTCAGTTTAGGACCGATTGTTTTGGCTGGAGAACAAAACAATCGGTCTCGTAATTGGTGCACGGAAAAAAGAACACATGAGGGGGATGTGGAATGGTTCCGATTCAAGAAAATGCGATGACCTTGCAGCTTAAACGTAATTTTGTGGAATTAAAAAACAAGATGACAAAGAATGAGGCTATTGAGGAAGCCAATCGTTGTCTTTATTGTTATGACGCACCATGTATTAAAGCTTGTCCGACAAGTATTCAAATTCCAAATTTCATAAAAAAAATCGCATCTGGTAATATGAAGGGCTCTGCTACGACTATATTAGAAGCAAATCCTATTGGTGCAAGCTGTGCAAGGGTTTGTCCAACGGAAGAATTATGCGAAGGAGCGTGTGTCTTAAATTCTTCAACAAAGCCAATCAAAATTGGGGAGTTACAGCGTTATGCAACGGATTGGGCAATGGAAACGAATGCTCAGCTATTTAAACAGGGGCCAAGTAATGGTCATAAGGTAGCCATTATTGGAGCTGGTCCTGCTGGTTTATCGGCTGCACGTGAACTAAGTCGTTTTGGCTATCAAGTAACTATCTATGAGGCTGAAGCGAAGGCAGGTGGCTTAGGTAGTTTTGGTATTGTAGCGTTCCGATTACCTAATGATGTTGTTGATTGGGAAGTCGAGCAAATTGAACAGCTTGGAGTGGATATTCAAACTAATATGACGGTTGGCGTCGATATTACTGCCGATGAAATTTTGGGAGAATATGACCATGTTATTTTAGCTGTCGGTATGGGGGCTGTTCCCAATCTAGGCATTGAGGGAGAAGATTTAGATGGTGTCCACGATGCTATTGAGTTTGTCAGAAAAACAAAAATGGGGCCGCTTACAAATGAGATTGTAGGAAAACGTGTTGCTGTTATTGGTGCCGGAAATACAGCGATAGACGGTGCTACAAGTGCAGTGCGTTTAGGGGCAGAGAATGTCCAAATACTTTATCGAAGAACGCAAAAAGAAATGACTGCCTATCAATTTGAATATGAATTTGCGAAGCAGGATGGTGTGGAATTTAAATGGCTCACAGCACCAAAGAAGATTATTGGCAATGAGGATGGCAGGGTAACAGGTATTGAATGCGTGAAAATGAAGCTTGGTGAACCTGGGCCTGATGGTCGACAAAGACCAGAGGAATTACAGGGCTCTAATTTTATTATTGAAGTGGATGCGGTCATTAAAGCCATTGGGCAAACTCGTTTTGTTTCATTAATTGAAGCATTTGGTTTAGCCCATACAAATGGCGTTGTTGATATAGATGAGACGACGATGCAAACGTCCAATGACAAAGTGTTTGCATGTGGAGACGTTGTCTTTGGCAATGGACAGGGAGAAGCGATGGTGGTGACTGCTGTACAGCAAGGAAAAGATGCAGCATACAAGATTCACGAACGTTTAAGAAAACCAAGTGAGATTGCATAAAGGGGGAACTTACATGGCAGACTTACGCATTAACTTAGCAGGCATCCAATCGCCGAATCCATTTTGGTTGGCATCCGCACCGCCTACAAATTCTGGTTATCAGGTACAACGCGCATTTGAAGCAGGATGGGGTGGTGCTGTATGGAAAACATTGGGGGATCCAATTTTAAATGTATCCTCCCGTTTTGCGGCTGTTAGTTTTAACGGCCAGCGTGTAGCGGGCTTCAATAATATTGAATTAATTACAGATCGACCGTTAGAAGTAAATTTACAAGAAATTTATGAGACAAAAAAGAAATTTCCTAATCACGCGATTATAGCCTCTTTAATGGTGGAGCCAAAGCAAGAAAAGTGGCATGAAATCGTAAAACGTGTAGAAGATGTGGGGGTTGATGGTCTTGAGCTTAACTTTGGTTGTCCACATGGGATGGCAGAGCGAGGCATGGGTTCTGCCTCTGGTCAAGTCCCTGAACTGGTGGAAAAACAAACGTACTGGGTAAAGGAAGCGGCACGTACACCTGTTATTGTGAAATTAACACCAAACATTACGGATATTACAGTTACGGCAGAAGCAGCTAAAAGAGGTGGAGCAGATGCCATAAGTATGATAAACACGATCAATAGTTTGGCAGGTGTAGATTTAGATACTTGGAATACAGTTCCTCATGTTGCTGGTAAAGGGGCGCATGGTGGCTATTGTGGTCCAGCTGTAAAGCCGATTGCACTCAATATGGTAGCAGAATGTGCTCGTAATCCATTAGTCAATGTACCGATTTCGGGCATTGGCGGAATTTCTAATTGGCAGGATGCCGCAGAATTTATATTAATGGGTGCAACAGGCGTTCAAGTTTGTACAGCAGCGATGCACCATGGCTTTAGTATTGTGGAGGATATGATTGATGGGTTGAACAATTATTTAGACGATAAAGGTTTAGCTTCCGTCATGGACTTAGTAGGTCGCTCCGTTTCAAGATATTCAAACTGGGGTGATTTAGACTTAAATTATAAAATTGTCGCAGAAATTAATAATGATGTTTGTATTAATTGTAACAAGTGTCATATTGCTTGCGAGGATACGTCACATCAATGTATTGATCTTTATACAGAAAATGGACGTCCATTGCTAAAAGTTCGTGAAGAAGACTGCGTTGGTTGTAATCTATGCTCTATTGTTTGTCCAGTAGATGGTGCCATTTCTATGGTTGAACGTAAATCAACCGTTCCACCGATGACATGGAATGAACGCCAATCGCTCATTAGCAGTCTCTCAAAATAAAGACTTTTCATCTTTATTCAGTAGTAGACATTTATAGGGATGAGCTATAGCCTATCGAACACCAACTGAATGAAGATAAATGAATAAAATCGAAATTCCACCTTCCTTCATCAAGTGGCGATGGAGGAGGGAAAAACTTCAAGTAGGTTGTCACGGAAATTAGAAAAAAAGGAGAGAAACTTTATGGAACGTGAAGGGAATTATTTAAAATCCCCAGATTTACTTCCAGTGACACATCAACAAAGAAATATTGGAACATTTGGTTTTGCGGTGATTTGGATAGGGATGGCGATTGTTTTAGCGGCTTTTGCAATTGGCGGTTCAGCCATTATGAATTTATCCTTACCTATGGTTATTTTAGCTACGTTGGTAGGTTCCTGTTTGATCGGTGTCTTTATGACGTTAATTGGTGATATAGGTATTGAGCATGGATTATCATTCCCTGTTTATATGCGTGCACCATTCGGCACATTTGGCACTCATATTCCTTCTCTTGTAAGGGGCATAACAGCCGCATGTTGGTTTGGTCTTAATACGTATTTTGGCGCATTAGCCATAAACGGCATTTTAAATTTATTGTTTGATTTTGATAATTGGTTCATTTGTTTCCTTGTATTTGCGGCGCTTCAGCTCTTTAATACATCACTCGGCATTAAGTCCATTGAGCGCTTCGCTGATCTAGCAGCGCCTGTCATTATTTTGATTTCTTGCTGGATGTATTACACATTAGCTGATAATGCTACGTCCCAAGGGAAAAATATATGGACGTGGGTAGAAACGCCAACAACGGGCTTTGCTGCCTTTACAGCTTTTATGGTAGTGGTCATGGCAAACATGGGCTTTTGGTCAACACTGGCAGCTGATATGCCATCATTATCTCGCTTTTTTAAAGCACCTAAAAATGAACGCAATTGGTTCAAACGGAATAAAACACAGCTCGTGGGCTCATTAATTGTTATGCCAATAACGAACACATTTATTGTTACAATTGGTGCAGTTTGTTATATGGCGGTAGCATCTGCTGACCCTATCAATGCTTTACAACAAAGTGCGAGTGGTTTTATTTTAGGTATCCTTTTGCTGATGATTGTTTTAGCACAATGGTCAACGAATACGTCTGCTAATGTCGTACCAGCAGCTACTATTTTCTCAAATATCGGTGGCCCCAAAGTACCTTTTTGGGTAGGGGTTGTTATTGCGGGGATTATTGGTATTCTTGCTCAACCATGGAATTTATTTGATGTAATGGTCAATGTTTTATTGATTATAGGTGGAATATTAACGGCGATTGTAGGGATTTTATTTGCGGATTATTATCTCATTCGCAAACGACGTGTACATGTCAAGGAACTCTATGAATTAGATGGGCAATTTAAATACTATAAAGGTTTTAATATCGCCGGGTTAGTGGCCTGGGTAATCGGTGGTGCTATCGCCAATATTTTTTCAACTTATTCTTCTTTAGTAGGGTTCTTTGTAGGAGCAATTGTCTATTATGTCTTAGCGAAGTATTGGTGGTTTAAAAAATACCCTCAAGCAGAGCTAGTAGATCCAAGTGATGCGAAGTATTTAGGTATTACAGTCGGACATAATTTGGATGAATTATTTGGCCAACAAGCACATGCGCCACTGACAGATCAAGAGGAAGATGAGCTAGTGGAGCAACCAGACCCTCTGCTAGAAATAAAAGGTGCCGAATAAGTGACACTACATCAAGACATTTTCAAATGAAGGTGAGGTGATGGCATGTCTGAATTCCAACAAAGCAAAGAGGAAATCCAAAAAGTGGATCTTTATTTAGATAGCGGCTTTAAAATCAAATATGTCTACGAAAATTTAAGTGGGATGTTTGTAGAATTTGCTCGTCAGGAAGAAGTGACCTTACTACAAATTCTAACGGCAGATGCACGAAAGTATTTCACAGCAAAATTACAGGAACAAACCTTACTATAATAACGAAGTAACCTCTATTTCATTCGCCAAGGATGGATAGAGGTTTTTTGTTTGCCAGTTCTTTATGTAACAACAGAGCAAGCCTTTAGTTTTATGGGAATTGACATCAATTAAAATAAAAAAGATGTCCCTATGAGAGACACCTTTTTCTTATTCTTTATTCATTTCGCTATGCTTTCGACCATAAACCAAATAAACAATCAAACCGATGATGAACCAAATACCACATGCAACCCATGTAAGGACAGAAAGCTGTGATATTAAAAAGAGACATAATAGGAATGATAAAATCGGTAGGACTGGGAAAAACGGTACTTTAAAGCCCCCAGAAGGGATATTTTTATTTTTACGTAAATACACCACACCGATGGATACAATAGTAAATGCGACTAATGTGCCCATATTGACTAGTTCGGCAAGCTTAGAAAGTGGCACAAATCCTGCACAAAAGGCAACTAATATTGCGAAAATCCATGTGTTTTTCACGGGAGTTTTAAATTTAGGACTGAGCTCAGCCATACTTTTTGGCAGTAAACCATCACGGCCTAATGCGTACAGTAGTCGTGTTCCTCCGTAAGACATCACTAATATAACAGTCATCATTCCAACTACGGCACCTAATGAGATTATTCCCGCAATCCAATCTTGGTGGACCATCTGCATCACATAGCTAACAGGGTCACTTACATTTAACGCATGATAGGGAACGATACCTGTTAAAACCATTGATACAACAACATAGAGCACCGTACAAATAAGTAAAGAACCGATGATGCCAATGGGCATATTCCGCTGTGGATTTTTAACTTCCTCAGCAGCCGAAGATACCGCATCAAAACCTAAATAAGCAAAAAATACAAGTGCTGCTCCACTGAAGACGCCGCTTATGCCAAATGGTAGAAAGGGCTCCCAGTTAGTAGGCTTTACATAAAATACCCCTACGCCAATAAATAGTAAGATGACAGCGACCTTCAAGAAAACCATCCAAGTATTGAATCGAGTGGATTCTTTAATACCAAGCGTTAATAAAAATGCCGTAGCAAAAATAATCAAAATCGCAGGTACATTCATATATGTGCCAGCAGCAGGATTAAAGGCTCCTGAAATTGCTTGGGGCAAAACGATATGAAAGCCGGCAAGAAGTGAGGTTAAGTAAGATGACCAACCTGTCGCAACAGCGGCAACAGCCAGTCCATATTCCAAAAGTAAAGCCCATCCTACTAACCACGCGATAATCTCGCCAAAGACAATATAGCCATACGTATAGGCGCTCCCAGTTACGGGGACACTTGATGCAAATTCGGAATAACACATGCCTGCAAAAGCGCAAACAATGGCGGCGATAATAAAGGAAAAAACGATCCCAGGCCCAGCATGTGTTGCTGCCACCGTTCCAGGCAAGATGAAAATACCAGTGCCGACGATGGCACCAACTCCTAATAATATAAGATCAAAGGCACCTAACGTTTTCTTTAGTTGAATAGTCCCGCTATTTTGTAATAGTTCCTCGATTTTCTTTCTTCTAAATAATATTTTACTCACGCTCAATCCTCTTTTTCTTAGAAATATGTAAAAATATTATACTTTTTTGATAATTAGGTCAATCTTTTTGTCGAAATAAAGTGAAAAAACTAATATATTTAGAATTTTTAGAACAATAATAGTAAGGGAGCTACTCCATATGCTAAATCTACCAAAAAAACATTATTTTTTGTTTTTCCTAAAAATACAATTGTCTTTTTTAGAAAAATTGATTATGATTTTAAAGTATATTCAACGTAGATAGAACAACAGGAAAAGAGGCGTTATGGAGTGGCCAACAAAGAATTACAACGAGGATTAGAGGCACGTCACATCCAAATGATCGCGCTAGGCGGTACGATTGGTGTGGGCTTATTTATGGGTTCTGCAAGTGCCATCCAATGGACAGGACCTTCAGTACTCCTTGCCTATGGAATTGCAGGTATTTTTATATTTTTCATTATGAGAGCAATGGGTGAGATGCTTTATATGGAGCCAAGTACAGGCTCTTTTGCAACATTTGGCTATAAATACATTCACCCTTTAGCAGGCTATTTAACAGCATGGAGCAACTGGTTCCAATGGGTAATTGTTGGGATGTCTGAAATTATAGCCGTGGGAACGTATATGCAGTATTGGTATCCTGATTTACCAGCATGGATACCGGGTCTCATTGCAATGATCATATTAGGTGTGGCAAACTTTATCTCAGTTAAATCTTTTGGTGAATTTGAATTTTGGTTCGCCATGATTAAAATCGTAACCATTATATTAATGATTGTAGCAGGGGTTGGACTGATCTTCTTTGGCTTTGGTAATGATGGTATTGCGATTGGCTTATCAAATCTATGGAGTCATGGTGGCTTCTTTACTGGTGGCTGGACAGGCTTCTTCTTTGCATTATCGTTAGTAGTTGCAGCCTACCAAGGTGTAGAGCTTATTGGTATTACAGCAGGGGAAGCAAAAGATCCACAAAAGACAATTACGAATGCTATTCAAAGTATTATTTGGCGCATTTTAATTTTCTATATCGGAGCTATTTTTGTCATTGTGACAGTGTATCCGTGGGATGAATTGGGTACGATCGGTAGTCCCTTTGTTGCGACATTTGCCAAGGTAGGTATTACAGCTGCTGCAGGTATTATTAATTTTGTCGTTATTACAGCTGCTATGTCTGGCTGTAACAGTGGTATTTATAGTGCAGGACGTATGTTATATACTCTTGCGATGAATGGACAAGCACCGAAATTTTTCGCGAAGCTTTCTAAAAGTGGTGTACCTTTATTTGGTACAGCTGGCGTGTTAATTGGTTTAGTGATTGGTGTCATTTTAAGCTATATTGCACCACAGAATTTATTTGTCTATGTGTACAGTGCAAGTGTTTTACCAGGAATGATACCATGGTTCATTATATTAATTAGCCAAATGAAATTTAGAAAAGTAAAAGGTGAACAATTAGCGAATCACCCGTTTAAAATGCCACTAGCCCCTATTACGAATTATTTAACAATTATCTTCTTAATGATGGTGCTGGTTGGCATGTGGATTAATGACGATACGCGTATATCATTAATCGTAGGAATTGTATTTTTAGTAATTGTAACTATTAGCTATTATGCATTTGGTATTGGCAAAAATCGCTACAGTACGGATCAGGGCGAATAGCAAAAAGATGCTTCTCTTAACAAGAGAGGCATCTTTTTTTGCATATTTTTGCTAGCATATTTTTTACATAAACATTCGTAAACATGCCAAACTATAAAAAACTACGTGTGGAGACTGGTATTCGTTGAAATAAAAGGGGTTGAACGGAATGCACGAAATACCTGAACAGCTTGTTGCTAAATTAAAGAAGGAAATAAATGATGTAGATGATGTAAAGCTAAATATGATTGCAACAGAAGAAGGGGATGTTACCCTTATATATTTTTCCTCTCTTATAGAAAAAATGACGTTACAATCAATGGTATCTATTCCGTTAACCAATAATATCAAACAAATTCATCAAATGGCTCAATATGTGGACCCTAAAGATATACAAGGCGTCATTAAAAAATTGAACTCTGGGCAAACACTGCTGTTTTTTCATGAAACCAATGCACTTTTAAGTATGGATACGTATAGTGCACCTACAAGGGCCATTACAAATACTGAAACAGAATCAACCGTTATAGGGCCTCAGGATGCATTTACGGAATCTTTGGAGACCAATATTTCTCTAGTGAGAAGACGAATTCAAAGCGCTCAGCTAAAAAATGAAAATCGTATTGTTGGTTCTGAGGCTAATATTAAAATTTCCATTATGTATATGGATAATATTGTGAACCATAAAAACTTAGACGATCTTAGGAATCGTATTGATCAGGTGGAATTCCCTTTATTTACAGATATTTCGGTGTTGAAGCAATTAATTGAGGATAATCCGCTATCCCCTTTTCCCCAATATTATATGACGGTACGCCCTGATAGTATTTGTCGATACTTAATTGACGGCCGGATTGTCATGTTTATGGATAATAGCCAATTAGCGATTGTCTGTCCGACCTCGTTTTTTGAAATGTTCGTGTCGATTGAGGATTATTATAACCGATGGACAACAGCCTCATTACTAAGGATGCTGCGCTTCTTTGGTTTTTTCTTAACGATCATGATTACGCCCATGTATATTTCTGCCTTAACCTTTCATCCAGAAATATTGCCATATGAGCTTTTGTTAAATCTTCAAGAATCGAGAAGTAAAGTGCCTTTTCCACCTCTTATCGAAGTGTTATTTATCGAATTGATTGTAGAGGTATTACGGGAAGCGGGTTCTCGAATGCCGGCAAAAGTAGGACAAACAATCGGTATCGTAGGAGGTATTGTCATTGGGACTGCGGCTGTGCAGGCAGGATTACTTAGTAATATTCTCATTGTGTTGGTGGCCACTTCTGCACTATTATCTTTCCTACCACCGATTTTCTTGATGAGTAATGCTAGCCGATTTGTGCGATATATTTTCATTTTATCCGCTGGGTTATTTGGTCTATTTGGGCAAATGCTTGCCTTTGCTTGGTTAATTCATCATTTACTAAGTTTAAAATCATTAGGAACTCATTATATGACACCAGGTATACCGAGAAATCCAACAGATTTGTTAGATAATGTCATCAGATTTCCTATCAACTATTTAACGAAAAAATCAGGCATATCAAGTGCTCAGAAAAAACCGACAGAGGAGAAATGAGGTAAAAGACTTGGGCGCAGCTAACGTAAAGATGTTAAATCGCTATCACGTCATTTTTTTGGCCCAGAGTATTATGGTAGGGACAGGAATACTATCATTGCCGCAAAAATTAAGTGCTATGGGTTATACCGAGTGGTTTATGCCCGTATTGTTCGGTATTATTGCTACCTTAACTCTTTGGCCCATGATTTGGCTTTGCTCGAAATACCCGAATGAACATCTATTTCGTATCAATGAAATTCTTTTCGGGAAAGTTTTAGGGAAAAGCCTTAATCTCTTGTTTGTCATTCAATTTATTATCTTTAGTGCAGGAATTATTAGCAACTATATGCATCTCATACAAAGTACAGCGTTACAAGAGCAAACCATCACTTTACCTGTGCTGTGTTTCTTACTGTTACTGATATATATTGTAAGTGGTGGTATCAAATCCATTGCTAGATTTTGCATGATGAGTTTTTTTATTACAATCGGCATGTTCTATTTTACACAGTGGGCTATTGAAAAAGGGGAGGTAAGTCATTTACTCCCTTTATTCAATTTTAGTGGGCTAGATTTCTTTAATGCATTTAAAGAAGGCTATTTATCAGTCCTTGGCTATGAATTAATTATGTTTTACTTTCCATATATTATCGATCAGAAAAAAGCCTTTCGTCATTCATTGATTGGTATTTGGATTAGTATTTTCCTTTGTTTTTTCACGACAGTAGTAAGCGTCATCTATTATTCTGAATGGCAGTTGAAAAACGTAGAGTTTTCCGTTTTGAATTTATTTAAAGCCGGCGAACTTACCTTCGTGGAACGAATCGATATTATCGGTATAACATTATGGGTATTTTTAATATTATCGACAGCCACAGCCTATGTATGGTGTGCTAAATTAGGCGTGGATACGCTGTTTAAAAAGAAAAATAGTTATCAATTATATGTGATTGCTGCTATCATTTTTTTGATTATTAGAATGCCATTTTCTCGAGAATTCCAAGAGAAACTTTTTACAGCAAGTAATTACATTGGTTATATGCTAATTATTTGGCCAATCTTCTTAAGCATGATCTATATAGTTCGAAAAAAGAAGGTGCAACAATGAATAGAAAGCTTCTACTAAGTATCACACTTGCGCTTTTATTGTTATTGGCTGGTTGTTCAAGAAAAGAGCTGAAGGTACCTTTAGAGGATATAGGGATGGTTGGAACAATGGCGTTTGATTATATTGATGAAGATCAAATGAAATTAACGGTCGCTATTCCTCAATATTCACCAGAGGCACAACAAAACACACAAATTTTTTCGGTGTCTACAGATCTTGTATCGAATGGCATCGTAGAAATCGAAAAGCTTTCGGATAAAAAAATTGTCTTTAACCAATTACGAGTTGTGTTGGTTAATGAAGATTTTGCACGAAAAGGTGAGATACAAAATGTCATTCAGCATCTATACAGAAATGCTGAGGTGGGCAATAAAGTCCTCATTGCTATTGTGAAGGACAAAGCAGAAGCCATTATAAAGGGAAATTACCCGGATAAACCAAACATTAATATTTACATTAATGATTTATTGGAACCCAGTATAAATACAGCATTTAATCCGAATACGAATATCCATGATTTTATGTATACAATAACGAATCCTGTGACGGATACGATTATTCCATATCTTGAAAAACGCGATGAGAAGATTGAAATTAAAGGTGTTGCTGTTTTTAAGGGGAACCATATGCATGAAGTGATTAAGCCAGAGGAGGCACTCATTGTTCAAGCATTACTAGGAAGAAAAAGTCTAGCACCTCTCCATTTAGATCTACATGAGGGATATGGGGAGGAAAAATTAATGATTGATTTAATTGAGAGCTCTATTAAAATGCAAAGTAATAAAAATGTTGACTCACCTAAGCTCATCATTCACCTACAAATTAAAGGAACGTTAAGTGAATACAAAGGGGCGAGAGAATACGAGTTGAATACGATTGAAAGCATTAGTCGGTTAGAGAAGGATGTAAATAAGCAGCTAGAAGTGGATATTACCAAGTTTTTAGATAAACTAAAAAATATGGATGTCGATCCTAGTGGGTTAAGTGAAAAATTTAGAATGTACTATCATGGAAAGTGGACGACCAAAAAAACGAGGGAAGTCATAAGTAAATTACAAACAGAGGTACATGTTGAGACGTCAATTATTAGTACTGGTACATTAAAATAAACAGGACAATCCTTATGCTGAAGTGGATTGTCCTTTTCGTTTGTTTAAGATTTTCGCATAATAAAGCTTAAATGTCTGCCTGCCTGTTTGTCCTGACGATAGGAGAAGCCATCAGGGCTAAGGAATGTACAAGTGGCATCAACTTGGATTTGCTCAGATGGAATACCAGCAAGTTCACATTGTTTTTTCACCGTTTTTTGATTATCAATATGGTATTTATTCGTCTCGGTATTCAAATACATAAATTCCTCTGCATAACCAAGGCTGTGGAACTTCTCATACACATCAGCATCTACCTCAAATTTTTGCTGGCTTAATGCCATACCAATTTGAACGTGAAAATCCTCTGGTCGACATTGTTCTTCTTCCAACAGATGCTGGAACAGTTTAGGAGTAATTTCTTTAATAGTGCCCTGCCACCCTGAATGAATGACGCCCACTAAACCATTGGCCACATTATAAAAAATCACAGGAACGCAATCTGCCGTAAAACTACATAATAATAAATTAGGCTCAACTGTATAAAGAGCATCTGTGTTTTTCACAGCCGTATCCATTTGCACGGCGCCACGTCCTTTATCGGCTAAGGTCACTCGATGGAAGTTGGCACTATGTGTTTGTTCCGTACAAATAAAATCTTGTAGGTCGCAGTTCAATGCTGTTGCTAATTGTTGACGATTGTCAATGACATCATGGATATGATCGCAAACATGCAACGCCATATTATTATGCTCTAATTCCATCGTATCCTTTAAGGTAGTGCCAGCGATAAATTGATCATTATCTACATATATTTTTGATTTCATTCAATCACCCCGCTTTACTATATAGGATTCCACTACGAATGTATAGGTTCCATTCCCTTGAATATTTGTTACTACTTTCCCTTACTCTACTAGCAAACTTTTAGACATAATGAATAGATTTCTTCACATATAGTATGAGGAATCATATGTGGAGGGAGAGAGTAAAAAATGGCTCAACTAGATATTTTATTAATTTGCCAAATAGGCATGGGCCTTTTCTGGATTATTACATATATATTAGTTATTTACAAAGGGTGGAAGGATAAAAAATACGGCATGCCTATGGTTGCTATTTGTGCCAATATTGCATGGGAATTTATCTTTACTTTTCTTTACCCACAAAATGACCTTCAACGATTGATTACGCTCACTTGGCTCATATTAGATGTCGTTATACTGATGCAATTTTTACGTTTTGCACCACCAGAATATCGGAGAATCCTGTCTAAAAAATTATTATATGCCTCTTTTTTGGTCACTTTAATTTTCAGCATGTTAATGATTTTAGGGATTATTCATCAATTTCAGGATTTTGAAGGGAAGTACGCAGCGTTTATGCAAAACCTCATGATGTCAGGATTATTTATCGGTTTATTATTACGAAGAGGGAATTTAGATGGTCAATCCATGGGCATTGCTGTCTGTAAGATGATTGGAACATTGTTTGCTGCAGTTGGCTTTTATCTTTATTTCCGTACGCCGTTTATTACCATTATTTCTATAGCTACCTTTTTTTATGACTGTCTCTATATTCTATTAATTTACCAAATGAAGAGGAAATTAGTAGCGAAGTAGGGTTTCTTCAGTAAATATGGAAGACTAATTTAGTTGGTAATGTTTGTTAATGACAATTAGATTGCAACTTGATGACAAGGTGCATCATGATAAATGGTGTTAAATTGGGATTCGTAAATTTTTGTTGTTCATCTGTCATGTATTTGTAAAAATCCTTCCAAATATTTTGTGATGATCATTGCTCAAAAACTATTTACCATAATAGGAGAGCAAACAGGAAGGATGATAGACATGTTGAAAAAAGTAAAAAAAGCGGCACTTGCTTCAGTTATTGCAGCTTCATTATTAGTACCAGTGGGGGCAATGGCGGCTGAATCCTATACAGTCTCATCTGGTGACACTCTTTGGAAAATCGCATTGAAAACGGAATCAGGTGTACAAGAATTAATGGATGTAAACCCACAGCTTGCCAATCCAAATCAAATTTATCCTGGACAAAAAATAAATGTCCCTGTAAAGGAACAAGCAAGCGTTGAACAAGAAGTCATTAAACTGGTGAATGCGGAACGCGCCAAAGCAGGTCTCTCAGCATTACAAGACGACTGGGAGTTATCAAGAGTAGCTAAATACAAATCTCAAGATATGCATGATAAAAAATACTTTGACCATACAAGTCCAACGTATGGAACGCCATTTACGATGATGAAAAATTTCGGTATTTCATATCGATCAGCCGGTGAAAATATTGCCAAAGGTCAACGCTCTGCACAAGAAGTCGTTACAGCTTGGATGAACAGTGAAGGGCACCGTGCGAATATTCTCAACAAAACCTATACACATATCGGTATAGGTTATGTAGCAGATGGCAACTACTGGACGCAAATGTTTATACAAAAATAAAAGAAGAACTGCCCCAATCAGGTAAGACTGAGTTTGGGCAGTTTTTTTGGAATTTATTTAAATATATCCAGATCTTCTAAGAGCGGTAAATTATTATTTTGTACAACTATAAATAAATGAATCTTTATAGCAAAAGGCATCAGTGTGCCTTTTAGGAGCTTTAATGTTTTTTGAGGGCAATCGCCTTGGCTCGGGAGTTAACCCCTAGCTTACTATAAATTGTAGATAAATAAACACGAACAGTGCCTTCTGATAAATGCAGACGTTTAGCTATTTCACGATTAGTTATACCATCTACTAGCAAATCATAAATATCCTTTTCCCGTTGTGTCAGCATTGATGGAGCTTTGGCAGGAAATGCGGTCCCTTCTTTTAGGTAACTAAAATAAACTGTCGGTATGGATTCCCATCGTTGATGAAGCTGTTCGAAATAAATTTCTAATAGCGGCTCTAAATCCTTTTCATCTAAAAAGGATCGAACATAATAGAAGGGTGCTGCGAGTTCGAAAGCCTCGTGTAAAGATTCTAAGGCGAGTTCTTGGTGACCTAGACGGTATTGACAAATAGCTTCAAGAATTGTGGCTTCAATAATTGTAGCAATTTGCTCTTCCTGCTGACCTTTCATTTTTATCTGAATTAAGCTCGTTAAGGCTTCGTTCGGCTTTTCCTTCAATAATAGTAAACGGGCATGTACTAAGAGCCAGAATGGTTGCTTTGATTGGATAGACTGTAAGATCAACTCAGCCTGATGACTATCGCCTGCAATAATATGACAGTAGGCTTGCATAATTTGTATAGATGTACGCCAGTGCTTTTCCGTCACATCCTCTAATAGCTGGGTCAGCATAGCAACAGCTGAACTTATTTGATTTTGCTGGATATAGATTTTTGCTTTCAGGAGATACATGGGGATACATAATCCAGGATCTTGTAACTGATGGCCAAGCTTAAGTGCCATTTCGATTTCTTTATGGGTAAACGGTATTAGGTTGCGTTCATACAATGATTCGGCGGCAACACCATAGCTAAAAGCAGTTACATTAGCTGTTTGTAAAGACGTTTCTCGAAAAAGCTCACTTATGACTGTTCCTTGTTCCATTGTTTGAAGTTTTCCTTTTGAGCCAATGCTTGTTCGTAAAAGCTTATATTCAAAACTATTATAGGGAATAGGCACATGATCCCATCTAGAGGGGATATGTCCTTTGGCGAGCTGTTTTCTCATAATTTGTTCCACTAACTGTAAATCACCACCAGCGGCAACGATAGCAAAAGCCTTTGCACTTTCATAAATATAGGTCATGGCCGCATGCTCCTCTTGCTCCATCCATTGTTCAGTCAGCTGCCGCAATTCAAGTTCCTCCATAAGAGATGACGCTGCTTCAACTTCCGTGGTTGAAATCGATGTCAAAAAGCCAATGACTAGCATTTCATAAGAGACTTTATATTGGTCACGACGAAGCTGGTGCAACCACCGCATAAACGTTGCTGTTTGACCTGATAAAAAAAGCTGAACAAGATGATCGGTCATCCATGGCGTCGCTAGGTCATATTGTCCATGTTTAAGTGCTAATTCAATAGCAGAAATATAATCCCCTTGGTCATAAATGAATTGAGATGTTTCGAGAACAAGATTACGTATGTCCTGCTTCGAAAATTGTCTTGTTAATTCCATTTGCAATGCTTCCGCTAATAAATGATGGTAACGGAATATGGGCTGTTTGGATTGCAACCGAATGGTGAAAAGTCCTTTTGCTTCTAAATGTTCCAATTGTTCAAGACTATTTGTCTGTTTGGTCAATTGATCACAAATAGCAGGGTCCAGCTCCTGCAATAGGGAAGTGCGCAGCAAAAATTGTTGTGTTTCAGAAGGTAGATTATGAATAATTTCTTGCCATAAAAATTCTGAAATAAAGGGCTGTGCAGCTTCTTCCAAAGCTTCTATATCAGGGTCATGTGCAAAGCTAGTTAACAATAATCCGGCTACCCAACCTTCAGTTTTATCTAAAATAGCTTGCAACTGTTGGTGGTTGAGAGCAGGTAAATGTTTGCAGGAAAAAAATCGCTTCACCTCCTGTAACGTAAAGCGTAAATGTCCCGAATGGATTTCATGTATCCACTGCTTAACTCGCCACTTAGCTATTGGTAGTGCAGGGACGGAACGAGAGGACATATAGATATGTGCATGACTAGGTAAATATTCTACGAATTGTGTCATGAGTTGATGTATCACTGGATTTTCTATGACATGATAATCATCTAGTACAATCGAGATGGGCTGTTGGATGGCATTCATTTCTTCTAACAGAGAATAGATAAAAAATTCAAGTGTTGCAGGGTCCTGCGAGTTGAGTAGCGGTGCAAGAATCTGATCTATTTCACTTTTAGAAGACCTAGCAATAGCGTGTAAAATATATGTCCAGTAACGTATCGGATCATTATCAGCAGCATCTAGGGAAACCCATGCAGTGGTTTCTTTTTTATTTTTCAACCAGCTAGTTAGTATACTGGTTTTCCCATAACCCGCTGGAGCTCGTAAAATCGTTAATTTAACATGTATATGTTGATCGAATAAATCGAATAATTGAGTTCTTTCTATTAAAGTGGGTGAATGATGTGGCATTGTTATTTTAGAAGATAATAATGTTTGAGGCACCTTAATTTCCTCCTTTAGTTCAGAAAAGTTCCATAATTTTCATTGTACTAAACTATTATCATTTTTTCGTATGTTAATAGTCCTATCATTTCCATCTTTCATTGTTTTTTGGTGTCTAATGGTAGTGGACATTCAAAACTGAGGCCATCGTTCTTCCTCTTTTTCATGATCCATTTCAACATGGTACAAAGTCTATCTTACATCACCCAAAAAAACTAAAAGTGCTGGTATCTCATGTAAACAACTAATCTACACATTTCACACAAGTTCAAATAGGTAAATATACAAGAAACTCAATTTTGTGGGCATATAGTAGTCATATATGTCTGGGAGGTTGTTCAGTGTGGGAAAAGAACAAAGATTTTTTAAAATCAAGTTTAAATCAAATCCAGGTTGTCATTGCCATTGCTGCGGTTTTTGTTGCCCTTGTCGTTGTAAGCACCCATTTTTACCAGTACCACCAACTTGTAACTATCTCGTCTATGTAACAGACGCTGGACAGTTAGCAACTCCTGATAACAGAGTATCAGTAATCGATACAGCAACCAATACGATAGTCGCTACCATTCCAGTAGGAACGGCTCCACTAGAAATAGCGATTACACCAAATGGTGCGTTTGGTTATGTGCCAGCGCTCTTCTCCAATAATGTAACTGTATTTGATACAGCGACAAATACGGTAGTCGCTACGATTCCAGTTGGAAGTGAGCCTCTTGGTGTAGCGATTTCACCAAATGGAGCCCTTGCCTATGTTTCCAATCACGGATTAGGCGCTAACTCTGTATCCGTCATAGATACAGCGACAAATACCGTGACAGCAACAATTCCAGTAGGGCTTCAACCTCAAGGTATTGCTTTTACGCCGAATAGTGCGTTTGCTTACGTGGCAAACGAAAATTCAGGTAGTGTATCTGTTATAAATACAGCGACCAATATGGTGGTTGCTACTATCCCTGTTGGAATTCGCCCAAGATCAATTGTCTTCACATTAAATGGACAATTTGCTTATGTTACAAATGAAAATAGCGATAATGTATCTATCATTAATGTTGCAACCAATATAGTAGTTGGTACAATCCCTGTAGGAACAGGACCTGTAGGATCAGCCATTACACCTGATGGAACACTTTTGTATATCGTCAACAAAGGTAGTGATACCGTATCTGTCATCAGTACAACGACAAATATGGTGATAGCAACAATCCCTGTTGGTTCTTCACCTGACCAAGTAACGATCTTACCAAATGGCACTTTTGCATATGTCACAAATCAAACGGACAATACAGTGTCTGTCATAGATATAGCAACCAATATGGTAGTGGATGTAATCCCAGGGTTTAATGGACCGACTGGTATAGATACAGGGGTAATTTGTCTATAGCCTGTAATAAAGACAAGTTAATTTCATCCACCAATGTTCTGGTAGCTCAAAGGTTTCAACAAAATACTCGTAGTACTCAAATACTTTGCAAAGAAAAAAATAGTAAGATACGTTCTGTCAATTGTGCATGATTAAAGAGCAAAATATTGGGGTAGCAGTCGTTTACTTCTAACTTGTCTTAGTGCCAGGCTATCCCTGCGATACATAAGAAAAAGCCTACCTTATTAACTGTGATCGTCAAGAGTAAGCAGATCCGGAAGTTTCATTTTGTCAGGCAAACAAATAAATATCTACAAAAACCACACACTATAAGCAATATATGAATAAGATGTCTCTGTAGTATGAACATAGAGGTAGGTGTATATGTTGAAAAGGAAGTTAGTTTCCGCATTTTGTGTTTTATGTATGGTGGGACTAGTAGGTTGTCAAAAAAATTTGAACAACGACCAAAGTCTAGAGCAAGAAAATCAACCATTAAAACAGCCAGTCGAAGAAATGAAAAAGCCAGTTACCTATGAGCAAGTTCCACAAAATGGGCCGGCTCTTGTGGAGATTGTAGATCCGAAAACAAAGAAGATTATTGAAACCATTTCACCAAAGGATAGTGGCTATGAGACAAATTTGCAAGCCTATCAGCAGCATATCGAGCAGTTAGCAAAGGAATTAGCAAGAGGGATGGATGAAATGGAGGGCTATGACCAGCGAATGATGCTTGATCGATTGGATGAAGAAGGAAAAGTAATCAAGGGAAGGCCGCAAATGATTTTAAAAGAAAGTGAATTAGTAGAGAGAATACTGGATGCCTCTGCGACTGGTGGTCAAGTGGAGATACCTCTTTATTTGACGCAAAGTGGATATTCATTTGAGGACATTCCTTATTTAGAGGAGGTCGTTGTAGCATCCTATACGACGTATTTTAATAGCGCTGATTTGGGAAGAAATAAAAATATTGAGCTTTCTGCCAAGGCTATTAATAATGTCATCGTGGGTAGTGGTGACCATTTTTCATTTAATACGATGGTTGGACCTCGAGATGAGGCAAATGGCTATCAGCCTGCACCAGAAATTATTAATAAGAAAGTGGTAATGGGGATTGGTGGGGGTATTTGTCAAACTTCCTCGACCCTCTTTAATGCAGTGGATCAGCTACAAGTCAAGTATGTAGAACGTCACCATCATTCTCTGGATATTGGATATGTGCCAAAGGGAAGGGATGCGACGGTTGCCTATGGAAGCTTGGATTTTAGGTTTCAGAACACTAGTGATGTTCCATTTGTAATTCAAACTACCTATGGAAAAGATTTTTTGACAATCGACATACGAACTGCTGAAAAATATGTAGAAATATTGACAAAGGGTTAATGCGACGAAAAGACACCATAGGACGTTGGTGTCTTTTTATAAGTGTCATGATATAGTTAAAATTGAATAGTTAGTAAATATTTGGGGGGGACAGACAATGCATCCAAAACTAATGGCCGTCATAGAGACGATGGATTTATATCAGGCAACATACCCAGAAGATGCTTGTGTCATAGTGGCAGACACTGAAAAAGTACTTGCCTATAAACCGGGGAAGCATGTTGACTTAAAAGTAGGTGTAGGTGAGCCAGTACATAAATATCGAGGAACAGCAACAGAAATCGCGTTGAGTTCAGGTCGATTCGTTAAAGAGGAACGAGGAGCAGAGGGGTTTGGTATGGCCTATATCGCCTCGGCACAGCCTATTTTTGATGGAGGTCAAATTATAGGTGTAGTAAGTGCCATCATTTCTAATGAAAAAATGGATCATATGCGTCTATTGGCGACGGATCTTTCGAGTGCGGTAGAAGAAATGACTGCCACAAATGAAGGATTAGCTACTGCCAGTATAGATGTTTCCAATCGTTTAGGGGCACTATCAAATTTCTCCGAATCAATGGCAGGTGATATTGAACAAATTAATGTAATTGTTCAATTAGTAAAAGACTTAGCGATGAAATCTAAAATTCTTGGCTTGAATGCATCGATTGAAGCGGCACGTTCGGGGGAGCATGGTCGTGGTTTTGCAGTTGTCGCATCTGAAATACAAAAAATGTCCCAGAGCAGTACAGAAAGTGCAAATAGTATTACGAAACAATTAGAAAGCATTAAACAATCGATTGATCAAGTGAATGCTTCTGCTAATCAAGTGGCTGCCTTTACCCAGCAATTTGCCACGAGTATGTATGAATTAAGCGATGCGTATAAAGGAGTAAATCATACTGCTGAAAAGTTAATGCATATTAGCGAAATCAAAGCTTAAACATATAAAGGATAATAGCCAGTAAAGGGCTATTATCCTTCTACTAAATAATCTCTAAAATCTCCTCAGGTGTCGTTACCTTGTATTCAGGCTCTTCATTTTGTATAACTTCAATTGCATCATAGCCCCATTCCACCCAAATAATAGGTACTCCAGCTTTTTTACATGCTACAATATCCCTCTGTTCATCCCCTATATATACCACTTCAGTTGCTGAAACATTCGATTCTTTTAAAAACTTCTTCATGACTTTATCCTTGCCAAAAATACGATTGGAGCAAAGGACATCTGCAACACAGTGAATGCCATTCATTTTGAGAAACTCTAAAATATTGTCCTTCGAATTGGAAGAGATAATTAAAATCTTATACCCTCTTTTATCAATTTCGAGCAAAACTTCCTTCATCCCTTCAAAAAGATGAACATCGTTTAATGATTGGCGATATAATTTGTAAAATTGCGGTAAAATCATAGGTAATTTATACATGGGGAAGTCAAATAATTTACTACGTTCTGAAATCGATAATTTTTTTAATGTATCAATTTCCTTCAATTCAATTCCTTTAAATTTATATTTTCGTGCTAACGTATTCCATGCTGATGCAAACACGGCGGTCGAATCCGCAAGCGTTCCATCAAAATCAAAAATTATATGCTTCATGGCAAACTTTCTCCTTTATCATCTAGTTGTATAGACGTTTTATGCAAAAAAATGTTACATGGAATGGGCAATTGATTGGGTCATGAAACAGGGAATAACAATCAAAATAAAAGGTCTGTAATCATCATATGGTAAATATTATCAGAAAATGCGGCGTTTGCAACGGAAATCATGTAACAAAAGAAGGTGTCACAAAAATCAATTGAGACACCTAATACGCTATATAACGAAAATAACAGTGTTTCATTTTAGTCCTATTCAATTTGCAAGCCGTTTTTTGTGTGTTGTACGATTTTAAATCTGAAATTTGGATATTTTACTATTCCGCTGTTTGTGAGACGAAATAAAATGAAGAGTCTTAAAGGTGAAAGCTGTGACTAATTAACGTTCAAGACAGGTTCTAACTATAGTTAGAAGGTATATTTTTTGTATTTTTTCATTGCTGTAACGTGTGCGTCAATTGATATCCGATTTCTTTAAAGCATTTGGTCATTTCAAATTTGGAATGTTTTTTTAGCTATATCTCTGATACTAAAGTAGTAACATAGTTTGTATCATTCATACTACTAATGCAGGATGATATGTTTGGGCTGAAAGCTATTGAAAAAATGATAGGAATTGGACCGGAATTAATGGGGGAGCGTATTTCCAGCACCTATCACGCTAAGGTGATAGGTCTGGTATCTATGCGAGTGTTATTCTATTTTTTTTCTCGTGTTTTAACTAAATAATAAGCATTGACGGAGGAAGCGATAGGAATAATGAGGGCAATGCCGATGCCTGCGCAAAAAATCGTCATCATTTCCGCACTAAAGACTTTGGAATTGACGATTTCGCCAATCGAATAAGAGAGATCCTTAAACCATATCAATAAACTTAAATAGCCACCAAAGAAAGCAAAAAATAAAGTATTTGTATCGGTTCCTAAAATGTCTCTTCCAATACTTATTCCAGATGTAAAAAGTGTCTTTCTACTGATCGAAGGATTGCGATAAAAAATCTCATGCATAGAGGTAGCAATGGAAATGGCAACATCCATAATGGCACCTATCGTACTCATAATAATGACCGATGCACCAATCTGCACGAAATTAACACCGATATAGAGAGAAAAGATACTTAATTCTTCCGTTGATTCTTCCCCAAATCCTTGAATCATGGCCTTTTTCGTTATAAACGTAATAAAAAGCAATAAAACAACAATCGTTACCATTGTAGAAATAAACGCTGTAATGGTTTTACTATTCGTTTTATTAATATAAAACAAACTAATGCAACTGATAACAGTGCACGCAATAAACGTCAGGACAATAGGGCTATTTTTAGGGTCTGTCATAAGAAAAATAGTCACAAATAGCACGCCGAAATTTAAAAATAAGGAAAGAAACGAGCGTAGTCCTTGCTTTCCTCCAATTACCACCATTAATATACATAAAATTCCTGCCAATACAACGATAACATTCATTCCTTCACCCGCTTTCGATTAATGAAAAAAATAGCGGTGTATTGACTAATCGGTATGGTGAGGACGACTCCAATACCTCCTGCAAGTGCACGAGCTAGCTCTAATGAAAGATTCAAGGATAGTGTTAGTCCTAATGTTGAAGAATTTTTCAAATAGAGTATGACCATTGGTATGGAGCCACAAATATACGCGAAAAATAAAATGCTTGTAATGGTACCCATAATGTCTTTTCCAATTTCTTGTCCAGATGCCTTCAAAGCTTGTAAAGAAATACGAGAATCCTGTTCGTATAGGGCGAAAATAGAAGAGGACATCGTAATGGCAACATCCATAACAGCCCCAAGTGAACCGATAAATAAACCAGCCATAAAGACAGTTCGGTAGGGACGTGTTAAAAATTGCATTTCCTCATAGCGTAGACCATTTTCCCCCGTCAACCACATCACAGCAGTGCTAATTATGAGTGCTATCATTGTCCCTAAAAGTGTAGATATAATGGCTGCATATGTTTTCGTATTCAAACCACTAATCAGTAACAAGGAAATGACGGTAAATAATAGGACACAAACCCCACTTATGAATAATAAATTGAGGCTGCCATGCTTTACGTAAAGGTCTAATGCCAATGTTAAAATGCAGGCATTTACGACTAAGCTAATAATGGCAAATAAACCTTGTCTCTTACCGATGATGAGTAGTACAAGGATAAAAATCCAAGCGATCATCATAATTGTTTGATCTCGTTTCAAATCGAGAATGGTGCCCGTTAACTCTGATTGTTTTGAATGTGCATCTATAGCGACAAAGATTTCATTGCCAACATTGTATTCCTGATCAAAGGCTCCAGATGAAGAATAGTCATTCGTCAAATCAATCGTTTTTCCTTTGTGCTGCCCATTTTTAAGTACGGCTTTAATTTGCTGTGTATACAACATATCTTCATTCTCATACATATCTGTTATTGGTTCAGATTCTGTTACTTTGACTTTCAGAATTTCTGCAATAGGTCGATCATAAAATTGTTCATTATGGTGAACGAAAAAAATGGATAGGGCACAGCCAAGTAATAACAAGGCATAGAAAATACGTTGTTTATAAGTTATTTTTTTAAAATAGTGCAATGGAATGACCTCCAAATTAGTGGACTAAATAGTCACTTGTACAGGAACGATTTTAAGAATAGTAAGTTCCAATATATTCTCTAGTTTAACGATAGGAATGATAGATTCCAAGGCATTTATGCTATAAAAAAGCGGCAGGATATTTGTATTCTAGAAAAAAATATGATAGATTATTTAATACTATAAATTCGAAGGGAGGGCGAAGTAATGGAAACTGTTTGTGCTAAAGGTTTAACCGAAGTAGAGGTAAAATCTTACAATCTTTGTGGGGATTTGCTGGCTAAGGGAGAAGTATGCCCTTTTTTAAGCAAATTTCATATCGATGCAGGTTCCGGTTGCTTTTTGCCTTCTTTATTTCTTACTGATTGACATCCAATTAAATGGGATGTATAGATTGCTAGACGCCGGTTCGTAACGGCGCTTTTTTTGTTTAATTATAAAATTTAACATGCCCTTTTTCTCATAGGGATGTTTGTAAGGTGCCGTTTTATGACGGCGCCTTTTTTGTGTTTGTTTGAAAGGAGTGAAAAGTGATGTGTAACCTTATATGTCCATTTATTTCTTGAGCAATTCGCTTAGTAGTAATGGATAAAATAAATAAGGAGATTGAAAAAATGATACTTCAATTAAATGGAATTAGTAAGAGCTACTTGGGAGATCCGATTCTTTCAAAGATAACCATGAAAATGGAACGTGGCGATCGGATTGGACTTATAGGTGTAAATGGGGCAGGAAAATCAACGCTACTAAAGATCATTACAGGGGATCTTCCCTATGATGAAGGCGACATTTTTATAGGCAAGGGAATGAAGCTAGGTTATTTGCGACAAGATAGTGGGTTACAGCCAGAACATACGATTTGGACTGAAATGCTTGGGGCATTTACTGAGCTTCAAGAGGCTGAAAAGGAACTTCGAGAGCTGGAAATGCAGATGGGTGAGCCTTCCTGCATCAATAACCCCGAAAAGCTGGAACAGGTAATGAAGATATATGCCAGCAAATCAGATTGGTTTTCACAGCAAGGTGGCTATGATGTCGAGGCAAAAATAAATAGTATGTTAAATGGAATGGGCTTTGGTAGCATCCCGACAAACACTCTTATCGAATCATTAAGTGGTGGACAGAAAACTAGACTGGCACTTGCTAAAATTTTACTAGAGCAGCCGGATTTATTGCTGTTAGATGAACCGACTAACCATTTGGATTTTGCGACTTTAAACTGGCTTGAAAGCTATTTACGTGGCTATCAGGGTGCTATTATTGTTATTTCGCACGATCGTTATTTTTTAGATGCCCTTGTCAATGAAATTTATGAGATTGAACGCACCCATGGAACAACATACAGCGGTAACTATTCTAAGTATGTGGAAAGCAAGGTGAAAAATCGCGAATTAATGGAAAAGAAATATACGATGCAACAGCAGCAAATCGCCAAAATGGAGGATTATATTGAGCGGAATATTACGATGGCTACTTCCTCGAAAAGCGCTAAGAACAAAAGGAAGCAGCTCGAACGAATAGATCGTCTTGAAAAGCCTCAGAAGGATCTAAAACACGCACAAATGACATTTGCTACAGATAAGAGATCTCATAAAGAAGTGTTGAAGGTAAAAGATGTAGTGCTCTCCTATCAGCTAGAAGATAGCAAGAAAATATTATTGCAAGATATTGAGTTTTCCTTGGATAGAGGAGATCGGGTCGCATTAGTAGGTCCAAATGGTGTTGGGAAATCAACGCTTTTGAAGGCGTTATTACATGAATTGTCTCCGGACCGTGGCGTTATCGCATGGGGAAATGGTGTGACAATCGGCTATTATGATCAAGAGCAAGAGACATTACATCCTAATAATACGGTATTACAAGAGGTTTGGAGTACTTTCCCTTCGATGGAAGAGGCAAGAATACGGTCAGTACTCGGTAATTTTTTATTTACGAAAGAGGATGTTTTTAAAAAGATAGCCTCCCTTAGCGGCGGGGAAAAAGCGCGTGTAGCGTTAGCAAAGCTTATTTTGCAAAAAGCCAATGTGCTTATTATGGATGAGCCGACCAATCATCTTGATTTATTTAGCAAGGAAGTTTTGGAGGAGGCGCTATTGCAATTTGACGGCACCTTATTATGCATTTCTCATGATCGTTATTTCCTTAATAAGCTAGCAAATAAATTGCTTGAATTATCACCAACTGGGATGACGGCCTTTTCGGGAAATTATGATGATTATGTTCAAAAAATAAGCCATTAAAGGATTTAGGGGCTACCTCTATAGCAAGAGGTGGCCCCTTTTTTAAAAATTACAGACAGAAGTATAGATAATATAATTAAATAGTGTTATCGTAAGAACTAGCTAAATAAAATGATCCTTCGGGGTAGGGTGAAATTCCCAATCGGCGGTGATGAAGTAATTCAAAGTCCGTGAGCGCAAGCTGATTTGGTGCAAATCCAAAACCGACAGTAACAGTCTGGATGGGAGAAGGGTATAAGTGCGAGCTTTTTAAATTCAATGTAATTTAGAAGGTCTATTTGACTATGCATTTATGACACGACTTCCCGCAAGTATGTTGGGAAGTTTTTTTATTTAGCCAATCAATTGAATAGAAGATGTTCTTCGGGGTAGGGTGAAATTCCCAATCGGCGGTGATGAAGCAATTCAAAGTCCGTGAGCGCAAGCTGATTTGGTGCAAATCCAAAACCGACAGTGATAGTCTGGATGGGAGAAGAACAAATAAGATACTAGTCTATGGAAAAAATGTATATCCAAATAGGCTTATTTATTGATGTCTTATACTCCCAAAACCCCTTTGTCAAAGGGGTTTTTCTTTTTATATGAGCTTTAAGAAGGGAGACGGATAGAAGCTCAAGAGTGGTGGATAGAAACCCAAAAGTGACGGATAGAAGCTCAAGAGTGACGGATAGAAACCCAAAAGCCACGGATAGAAGCTACGTAAGATCAGTGTGAAAGCAGGTGAAGAAATGTTTACAGGTATTGTGGAGGATATTGGCACTATTAAAGCCTTGCAAATCAATAAGAACAGTATGAAAATTACGGTTCAATCATCGAAAGTTGCTGAAGATGTGGGGTTAGGGGATAGTATAGCGGTCAATGGTGTTTGTTTAACGGTTACTCATTTTACGAATCGAGAGCTTACGATGGATGTTATGCCTGAAACCGTCAAAGCTACAAATTTACATCAGCTGACAATAGGGGATCCGGTTAATTTGGAGCGTGCGATGCCTGCTAATGGGCGATTTGGGGGTCACTTTGTTGCTGGTCATGTCGATGGTGTTGGGAAGATTTTACGAAAACGTCCGGTGGCCAACGCGGTTTATATTGATATCGAATTGTCTGAGGAACTAACAAGTTTCTGTATTCCGAAGGGCTCCGTAACGATTGATGGCACAAGCTTAACAATCTTTCATGTTGAAACGAAGCAGGTCACGATTTCACTGATTCCTCATACTTACAAGGAAACGATTTTAGGTATGAAAAAAGTAGGCGCTTTCGTCAATATTGAAACAGATTTAGTCGGTAAATATATTTTAAACGAATTGAAAAATGAGCAAGGCAAGTCAATGATTACAAGAGATTATTTAGCACGACATGGTTTTTAAAATCACATAATGAGGAGATGAAAAATAGTGCTACATGCAATTGAAGATGCCATAGAGGATTTAAAGCAAGGGAAAATAATCATCGTAGTGGATGATGAGGATCGGGAAAATGAGGGGGATCTTCTAGCGCTTGCTGAATTTATTACTCCGGAAACGATCAACTTTATGGCGACTTATGGAAAAGGTCTAATTTGTACGCCGATTTCGCAGAAGCTAGCACATCAGTTAGATCTGCACCCAATGGTTCAGCACAATACGGATAACCATCAAACAGCATTTACCGTAAGTATCGATCATATGGACACAACAACGGGGATTAGTGCCTTTGAGCGGGCATTCACCATACAAAAGATGTTGGGATCTCAGGCGAAAAAAACTGATTTTCGTCGACCAGGACACATTTTTCCACTAATCGCAAAGGATAATGGTGTCTTAGAGCGAAGGGGCCATACGGAGGCGAGCATTGATTTAGCTAAGCTTTGTCACAGTATTCCTGCTGGAGTGATTTGTGAAATTATGGGGGACGATGGTCACATGATGCGCTTTGATGAATTGACAAAGTATGCAGCACATCATGGATTAAAAATGATTTCCATTGAGGCGTTAGCCGCTTATCGCAGTCAATCATTTACAACAAACTAATAACGAGGGAGATTTTAAAAAATGGGTCAAACATTTGAAGCACAATTAATTGGGACGGATTTAAAAATTGCGGTAGTCGTAGGTCGATTCAATGAGTTTATTACAAGCAAATTATTAGATGGTGCAATGGATGGATTAAAAAGACACGGTGTAGATGAAGCATCCATTGATGTTGCATGGGTGCCAGGAGCTTTTGAAGTGCCTTTTATTGCGAAACAATTAGCAGAGACAAAGAAATATGATGCCATTATTGGTTTAGGGACTGTTATTCGTGGTTCTACAACACATTATGATTATGTGTGTAATGAGTCGGCAAAAGGAATTGCGAATGTATCCTTAACGACCAATGTACCAGTTATTTTCGGTATTGTTACAACAGAAAATATTGAACAGGCGATTGAGCGTGCGGGAACGAAATCAGGTAATAAAGGCTATGATTCCGCGATATCGGCAATTGAGATGGCTAATCTACAAAAAATGATTGGCTAAGAACATTCTGAATAGGTTATCACAGTATTTGTTTCTTGAATAATTTTTATGTCCATGGGAAAAATATGCCTAAGTATATTTATTACATGTCGTAGTTTTCATAAATGTACTAAATTTGAGCAGGCTCAGTAGGAGATGAGAAGTATTTCAATGGAACAAATGATGAATTTGAAAATGTTGAAATCACTATTTCAACGCTCTGCTGATATAATATTCCAACAGTATAAATTTCAGCAACATACAGTCCATATGATAACCTGTGATGCTATGATAGACGAAGAACTCCTTCAAACGGTTGTGGTCGAACGTGTTCAATCCTTATTTAACTGTGGTTCTGATGAAACGTTAGAGGAGCTAATTGAACAGCATCTTCATGTGCCCTATTTACAAAAGGTCACTAAGAAAGAGGATATGATTACAAGAGTCTACAAAGGCCATGTCTTATTATATTTTGAGGAAGATCATTTGATTTATTCCAGTGATATTTCAAATAGACCTAATCGTGAGCCGGGGGAAACAACGCTTGAGTTAGTTGTAAAAGGACCAAGAGATGATTTTATTGAAGATGTATTTATTAATATAGCTTTATTACGAAAACGTTTACCTACGAATTCATTTAGTGTAGAAACATTAGAAATCGGTCAACGCTCTAAAACAACGGTAGCCGTTTTATATATGGAAGACATTGTGAATTTAAATATGCTAGAACAAATCCGATTACAATTACAAAAAATTGATACAGATATTGTCGTCAATGGTGATTTACTGATGGAGGCAATTGAACAGACGGCTAAAGTTCTACCTAGACATGATTATACGGGAAGACCAGATTTTGCTCTTCAAGCATTAATGAGAGGAAGAATACTAATAATGATCGATGGCGTTTCCTATGCCATGATTATTCCCGCCAATATTATGCTGCTCTTTAAAACATCTGAGGACAATGAATATCCGGTCATTGTCAGTTCAATGGAACGGGTGCTCCGAATTTTTGGGATACTGATTAGTATGTTACTTCCTGGTTTTTGGCTAGCCGTAACGACGTATCATCAAGAGCAGCTCCCCTATCTTCTACTTGCGACAGTGGTTGAATCAAGAACGGGGTTACCGTTTCCAACGATACTTGAAATCATGATGATGCTATTTATGTTTGAAATGTTCCGCGAGGCCAACTTACGCTTGCCTAGTGCCATCAGTGGCTCGATCAGTGTTGTTGGAGGGTTAATCATTGGAGATGCTGCGATTAAAGCTGGCGTGACAAGCCCTTCGATGATTGTTATCATTGCGATTTCAAGCATTGCTGCATTTACACTCGTCAATCAAGCCTTTGTAACAGCAATGAGTATTTTTCGATTAATTATCATTTTATTTTCAGCCTTTTTGGGTCTGTTTGGATTTTTTATTTCGGTCTTTTTCATTATTATCTATGCAGCAAATATGCGTGTACTCGGTGTGCCCTATATTAATTTTAATGCAGATTTTGAACAGGGTAATATTGGAAAATCCTTACTGCGTTTATCGCCGAAGGGCTATAGTCTAAGACCGTCCTTCCTAAAACCACAGGACCGGACACGAACGGCAAATATTAAATCAAAAAAAGATCAGGGGGTATGACCGTTACCTGACATCAGACTATAGACAAGCTCAAAAAAATTGGAGTTTGCCTATAGTCTTTTTTTATAATTAATTCCACTACGGGAGATGAGCTGTTTCTAATCCACTTTTAAGAACTCCGTAGTGCTGAACGACTATTTCTCCGCATATGAAAGAGAAAGAATAACAAAAACCATTGAGAGTCATTATCTTCTCAATGGTTTTTGTCTAAAGCTCTCTACATTTTGTAGCTATTTGAAAGGAATATGGACGATGGCAGTCGTTTCAAGATGTTTCGATGATTCAATCGAAATATCTCCATGATATTTATGGACGATTTCTTTCACAATAAATAGTCCTTGCCCTCGAATTTTCCCATTTTCATGCTTCTTCGTAGAGAATCCTTGTTTAAAGATTTGGTTTGCGTCTACAATATTCGGTCCTGTATTCGTAATTTTAAATTCATATTGTCCTTCATCAGCTTGACAACAAATCATAATTTTACGTTGCCCCTCAGGCAATTCATTCGCAGCATCAATCGCATTGTCAATTAAGTTCGATAGAATCTTGATTAAATCGGTCGTTTTAATTTTATTAAAATCGCCCTGAGAGATGGTGAAATCCATATCAATATTATGATTCTGTGCTGTTAGCTTTTTCGTTTGTAATAATATGGATAAACCTGGATGGTCAATATTTAATTTTAATGATTTAATCGCTTGTACTTCTTTCGACAGTGATGCTAAATATTGTTTTGCTTGATCCGTTTTTTCTAATTGTAAAAGGCCATGTAAAACTTGGATATGGTTCGTGAAATCATGACGTAACGATGACACCGAAGTAATCAATGTTTTGATTTCTGCTTGGTAAGTGTCTTCTGTGGCGCCTACTTCCTTCGCTACCTCTTTTTGGTACCATCTTTGTAAAAATAAAAAAGAACCAGCAACAATTAAAATAAATACACCATTGAAAATAAAAATAAATAGGTTATCTTCAATCACTTTGCCTTTAATACCATTCAATGTATCTGCACTTATATCAATGCCTAGGTAACCGATTATTTGGCCTGTATCATCTTTAATTGGCGCACCAACAGATAAATAAGAACCATGGACTGAATCATGGATTACCTCTGTGACATAGGTTTCACCATGATAGGCTTTTTCTACTTGTTTAGCTGGAACAGTACAAACCTCACCTATTTCAAATCCTTTTTTTAGTTCACTTGGCAGACCCATCACCATTGCTTTTGATACTTTTGGATTATCCACCTGCAATGTATAAACAAATAATGCACCTAGCTTTACCCTTGCATCATTTAAGTAACTTCTTACTTCCCAATAATAATCATTTTTTTGCGGATTATTCAAAAATTGCTGATAAGCAATTGTATCGATGGAAGCAGCAATGGAATTAGCAGCCTCTAGACTTTGATTAGCAATTGATTCTTCAACGGTCTTTTTAATTTTTACATAGGATGTAATGATGTTTAAACTTGTAAACAAACATAATAAAATGGTGGATAGAATTAATATAAGCTTTATTTTTCGATTTTTCATATTACTCGGGACTTCCTCATCTATTAATATTCTAGAATATTAATTAACTCTATTTTTTGTTTGTAAACCAAACAATGCTTGTTTATCCTACATAAATTAAAACACAAAATCAATATGACTTTAAAATTACACACCGTAAACACTAGTTTAATAATCCTTTACAAGAAAGTAAACTAAAAAGGTGAAACAGCATATTTTAAGTCTCATTTCCTATACTCATGGAAAATTCAAAAAGTTTCTAAAACAAAGGTCACATAAAAAATGAGTGGGTCCCAGTCATATATAATCTTTTCACTCCTATTTGTAGTTAAAGTACTTTATATAAAAGTTAAAAGGAACGAGGATCGGCGACTCCTGCAGAAATCGACAGTTCATTTATTTCCATGTGAAAATAGGGAGCTTTTTTCTATTTGTAAGACATACATTACAAAGAATAAAGTGATAAAATGAAGGGGATGAAAAAATTGGAAAAGGATCTCCTGAAATTATTAAAAGAGGGAGGACTTATTTTATATGCAAGACATGGGACTGCAACAGTTGGTGTAGATCAAGTAAATGGTCTATTTCAAAGTTGTCAGTATCAAAGAAATTTATCCGAACAAGGCCGTCATGAGGCTGTATATTATGGCCAAATGTTGCGTTATTGGCAAATTCCCATCCTTGCGCCTATCAATGCAAGTCCTTTTTGTCGAACGATTGAAACAGCTCAGTTGGCTTTTCCGAATGTTCAGGTACAAATAGACCCTTTTTTGTTTGAGATTTTTATGTTAGATGGAAATCTTTCGACTGTTCAACAAAATTCAATTTTAATGGCTTTTCAATCTATGTTGGAAATGAAACCACCAGAGGGAATCAATAGAGTCATAATTGGTCATAGTTTTCCGAAAAATGTGGGACTAGGGGTCATCCCGAATATGGGCACGGTTATTATAAAACCCAAAGGCTTAGGTCAAGGATATGAAATTTTGGGGAAACTGACATTAGAAGATTTAGCAAAATTAGATTCCATTTGAGATGAGGGAAACGATGAATATTAAAACAGTTTCACAATGTACATTAGAGGAAGTATTACGGGCGTGGAACAAAGGCTTTGAAGGATACATTGTGCCCATCGACATGACGGCAGAGATGTTTTTACAGCGGCTTGTTGGGGAGGGGCTGTCAGTTGAGCACTCCATTGTCGCTTTTGACGATCATGAACCAATTGGTATTGTCATGAACGGCTTTCGACACATGGGTGGCAAGAAAATAGCATGGAATGGGGGCACGGGTATTTCGCCTACTTATCGTGGGAAAGGCGTTTCACGATTATTAATGGAGGAAACTCTAGCTATCTATGAACGGGAAAATGTTGAAATTGCCACACTGGAAGCAATAAAGGAAAACTCAGTAGCAATTGCTTTGTATGAAAGATATGGCTATGTTATAACTGATCATCTTCAGTTTTTAAGTGGGGAATATGAGGCGAAGGTAGAACATACGTCAGCTATTCGGACTGAAATAATTCGCCCAGAACAATTACCTCATGTGCCGTTTTATCAGGAAGATGTTCCTTGGCAATGTAGCTGGCATAGCATTAAGCAGGGAGAAGCTAGAGTTTTCTATAATGAAGCAAATGATGTGCTCGGCTATATGTTATATAAAACAGTGTGGGGGAAACAGGGTGAGTTGGAGCGGGTCATTCTGTATCAATTGGAAGTATTAGAAGAGTATAAAGTCGATTTACTAGCACACTTCTTAGCCAGTGTGACAGCTCAGAAGGTGAATATAACCGCCGTTAATTTCCGAGCAAGCAACCCAGCAACGAGCTATTTAGTGGCAAATGGACTAAAGGTGACGACAGAGCAGGTACAGATGAAAAGCAAATCTAACCATAGTTGTCAACCTAACGAAAATCCAGTATACTAATGCGATAATGAATGGGAATAGAGGATGAAGGACATGACGTTTGAAGAAATATTACCACGCTTAAAAGCAGGAGAAAAAAGTATTCGTGCAGGCTGGGGCGGTGCTGAACTATATGTGAAGCTAGTTGGTCAAAGCCAACACGATGGAGAGACTTTGAATCCTTATTTTTTAATTAATGTACGCGGAGAAGGGTACACAATGTTCACGCCTACAGTATGTGATTTATTAGCAGAAGATTGGATTGTCGTTGAATAATAATATGAGAAGTCATCTCAATTTTGAGGTGGCTTCTTTTTGTAAGGAGACATGGTATGAAGTTTGAAGAATATAAAAATAAAACTGTTTTCATTACGGGGGCAGCGTCAGGCATTGGATATGCTCAAGCCCTTGCATTTTTAGAAAATGGTGCGAATGTATTTGGATTTGATATAGAGGTACGAGGGTTAGTCCAATTGCAGCAGCAATATCCAGAGCATTTTGCCTATATGGTAGGAAGTGTTTGCAGCCAACAAGATGTGGAACAGTCATACGAGGCTGCTATTTCTTCATTTACACAAATTGATATTTTATGTAATACAGCAGGCATTTTAGACGGCTTTGCAAAAACGCTAGATACAGACGAAGCACTGTGGGATAAAATTATGAACACGAATGTCAAAGGAACGTTTTTTGTGACTAATAGAATCTTGTCTCATATGGTTGCACGTGGAGCTGGTACGATTGTCAATATGGCTTCGATTGCTGGACTTGTTGCAGGTGGTGGAGGAGCGGCCTACACAGCTTCTAAGCATGCCATTGTTGGCTACACGAAGCAACTAGATTTAGATTACTGTAGAGCGGGAATACGGGCTAATGCAATTGCACCTGGAGCCATTCAAACGCCGATGAATCAGGCAGATTTTGAAGGCGATGGGAAAATGGCGAAATGGGTGGCAGAGGAAACACCTGCTGGTCGCTGGGCACAACCTCAGGAGGTGGCTAATTTAACCTTATTTTTAGCAAGCTCAGCAGCAGATTATATGCATGGCACTGTCTTGCCAATCGACGGCGGCTGGTTGACCAAGTAGCATTGTTCATTCAGTTATTCTTCTGCTATAATACGCAAGTAAGTAAAATTGCTTGCACTACGGCACTTCATATAGGGCGCTAAGCTCTCTTCCTTTGGTCGTAGTTATTACTAAAATAGCGATTAGCTATTTTACAAAGGAGAATAAAATTGAATACTTCGATTGTAAAAGATTCAAGCCGTCTGTCAGTAAGTGAGCTGACAAAGATGGCTCTTGTTGCAGCTCTCTATGTTGCTGTAACTGTTTTATTGTCAGTCATTAGCTTTGGCGCTGTCCAACTACGTTTGTCAGAAATGTTTAATTATCTGGCCTTGTACAATAAGCGCTATGTAGTAGCAGTAACGTTAGGCGTTATACTTGCAAATTTCATGTCGCCCACATGGATAGTAGATGTGCCTATTGGTGGGATTGCCACCTTCCTAGTCTTATTACTTTGTAGAAGTATTACAAAGCATATCGCTAATGATATTGGAAAAATGGTAGTGACAGCCCTGATATTTGCTGTATCTATGTTTACGGTTGCTGGGCAATTAACTATTCTTTATGACCTTCCTTTTTGGGCTACATGGTTCACAGTGGGAATTGGAGAATTATTGTCTATGACTGTTGGTGGACTGACAATTTACTTATTAAATAAAAAAATAGATTTGTCTAAATAATTGAATGATTATAGCATGATCCATACAGCAAGAAGGGACTCCCATTGGTCGATAAAGCACCATTGGGAGTCCCTTCTATTTATCCTATTGGTTAACTTGAGCGTCTATGGACGTCTCACCACTAGTATTATCAGGCTTTGCAAGAAGCTGCACTGAATTGGACGTATTTGATAGTATATAATTTCCTTTGCCCACAGCTAAAACCTTAGCCACATATTCTGTGGATGGGATGAGTGGTTTACCAAATGCATCCAACTCTATATTTAGACTTTGACTTACATTGGGGAGACCATTCTGATAAATTCTAGTACTATTATTATTGTTAATGGCATCACTATCTTTGAAGCTATCTGCTTCATTTTTAGGTAGCATAAACACTCTATATTCCGTTACATTTTGTCCGTTATTGACCTTGAAGCTAATTGTAATATCGGAATATTTATTAGGACCCTCTTTAAAACTCAGTTGCACACTCTCCATCGTTACAGGTGCTGAGTGATCCACTAAAGTAATAGAAGAAGATGGGTAGGATAAGGTATACATGGCCTTGGCAGTTCCATTACCTACGGACAATACATACACACGATACTCTTCACCATTCGTGATAAGTCTTCCATCTATATCTTTACTATCAGTTGCCAAACTCATACTAGATTGACCTTTATTTATATCTGTAAAATTAGCTACTTTACTAGCTGCGTTCACATCAAAGCCATTTGCTTTTGATGCGGGTACGACAAGAATGCGGTAACTACCTATATTCGATTCATCAGAAGGCTTCGAGAATGATATTTGTAAATCTCGACCATCTCCAAAATCACCAATATCGCTTGCAGTAACATTACTTACCGCCTGAACAGCTTTACTTTTACTAAGTGTTATTACAGGCGAAGCGGAGGATAGGGCATAGGTATTTGGAGAATTCCCATTGGAAACAGTCAGTACATAGACGCGGTAGCTAGTTCCTTCCGTAATATAATTACCACGCACATCCCTAATCCCATCCAGCGTTCTAGTTGTAGCGGTATTCCCACCTTTGCTTTCTGTGATGTAATAATTGCTACTATTGGCTTGTGAAAGATTAAAGCTGCTGTAATACGCTGTCGGTACGATTAGAATTCGATAATGATTGACATTTGATTCATTAGAGGGCTTCGTAAATGTTACTTGCACATCACGGCCATCACCATTATCGTCTATATCTGTGACATTTAGATTGGTTACAGCTTGCACATTAAAGTTCTTATTTAACGTCATTGTAGACGTCGGCGCAGAAAGTGCATTGCTTCCTATGCCATTCGCGACAGTTAAAACATAGATACGGTAGCTAGTACCTTCTTTGATCGTATTACCGCGCACATCCCGAGTATTTTCAGATAATGTTTGCTCATACGTAGATTTTCCAGATTTGTATACAGTCGTGTAATTGCTGCTGGATACATTACTTGCTTCCGTCAGACTGAAGCTATTGTAATATGCTGTTGGTACAACTAGAATCCGATAGTGACTAATGATTGACTCGTCTACAGCTTTATTGAAAGAGACAAATAGGTCACGTCCATTACCATAATCACTTACATCGCTAGCATAAAGATTCGATACTGCACCTGCATTGCTGCTAAATAGCGTAATCGTATTGGAGACTGAAGACAGCATGTTATTCGCTGAGTTATTTGCTACGGCCATAACGAACACACGATAGTTAACTCCATTTTGAATGGGATATCCGTCAGTATCTCTAGCCCCTGAAGAGAGCACCTGAGTAATATTGTAGCCTGTTTTATTTACTTGTGTGTAATAAGTGCTAGATAAACTGTTCGCCTTCGTCAATGTAAAGTTCGAATAGTTGTTAGCTCTTACTACAAAAATTCGGTAAGCGTTGATAGTAGATTCATCGGACACTTTATTGAAACTCACTCTCAAATCTCGCCCATCCCCAAAGTCATTGACGTCATTCACTTGTGTAATAATTGGTGTAGACATTGTATTTTGACTAAGTGTTACTGATGATGAGCCAGTTGACAGCTTATTTCCTAATGAATTCGTATTACTTACAGATAGAACGACCGCTGTATAAGGTACGTTGTTTTTAATGAGATCACCGGCAGTATCACGTGCAGTGGAAGACAAAGTTCCTGTCAAAATACTGCCGTTACTTCCCGATTTATTCACTGTTGTGTAGTAGCTGCTTGATAAATTATTTGCAGTGGTAAGATTAAAATTGCTAGCATCCCTAGTCTTTACGATAAACACACGATAATTGGAAATATTATTATCATTTTGCGGACGAGTGAAGCTAACTGAGATATCGCGTCCATCGCCAAAATCGTTTATATCATTCATTTTCACATTTGTTACCTCTGTAACAAACGACAAATTGGTTAAGGTAATTTTTGCAGAAGAACTCGATAAAACGCTAGAATAAGAACCTTTCCCAACAGCAAGTATACGAACCACATATGGCTGATCATTTCTAATATAGTCCCCGTCCACATCTCTTGAATTCTGCGATAAAGTAATAGCACGGTTCGAACCTGATGTAGACACCATTGAATAATTAGAAGGGGAGACTTTCAAGGCAGATGCCAAATTAAAGCTCTTTGAAGCCTTCAACACCATTACCCGATAATGATCGACGTATGATTCTGTAGATGATCTGGAAAAGCTAACCTCCATGTCACGCCCATCTCCCTGATCATTGACATCGCGAACCGATACATTGCTCGCAGGAGAAATACTAATATTGCTTGGTGTGTCATCAGATATAATCGTTACGGTCTGATTTCTTGAGTTCCAGTCAACTTCCTGACCAAGCGCTTCACTTACGAAGCGGACTGGTACCATTGTTCTGCCTCTTAAAATTTGTGCTGGTACATCAAGTGTAACTGACTGGCCATTAATAGTAGCTACCTTCGATTTCATCTTGAGAACTACTGTTGTATCTCCTTTATAACCTGTTACCGTTTGACTCCTTGAATCCCAATTTACACTAGCACCCAATGCCTCAAAGATTGCTCTAAGTGGTAGCATAACACGCCCTTGAATCATCGCTGGCGGCTGATCGGTCTTCAATTGAACCCCGTCCACAGTAATTGTAATGGCTTTTGCCGCTTGTGCGGTTGCCGGTTGCAGCAATAGCGGTACAATAAGCATTGCTGCGAAAAATAAAGTCCATATTTTTTTCATAAATTCCACCCTTCTTCATGCTATATGACTGACGCAGCATGACAACTAATTTAACGTATCAAAGGTCTAAAAGTTTCACCAATTTACCTCTAAAAGAAAATTTAACCATTAGTGGCTGTGTAGCGGTATTTTCTGGGGAGGAGGATCTACTAAAATAGAGGATTACACTGATCTTTATAAAATAAAGAAGGCAACGCTCTTACCCATAGTCACTTCCACTGAATGAGAGGATGGTGACTATAGATAAAAGAATTGCCGAGAAATTACAATGGCTTACTTTTTGGTGTTATTCCACTGTTACTGATAGTTCCTTTACAAGTAAAGATGAGGAGCCATATCCTTTTGGCAGGAAGTAAAGCTCGGAGCTAGTTTCTTTAATATCATGTAGGAATTCGAAAAAATTACCGGCTATGGTCATTTGCTTAACTGGGGAGGCAATTTTACCATTTTCAATATGAAATCCTTTTGCAGCAACTGAAAAATCACCTGAAACCGTATTCGTACCAGAGTGAAGCCCAGACAATTCAGTAATCAATACACCATTCCTAACCGAGTGAATTAACCCATCTAGTGTTTTCTCACCAGTTGAAATATATAAAATTTGAGGCGCAATCGTTAACGCTCCCTTGTAGGAATCTTTATGGGCATGCCCGGTTGTTTCGCAGTTATCTATTTTAGCCGTTTTTCTATTATGCAGAAGCGTTTGGAGTGTACCCTCTAAAATAATTTCCTGCTCTTTAGTTGCAACACCCTCACCATCAAAGCTTGCTCCAGACAATGCGGCAGGATGGAATGGAGTACTCAGCAATGTAACAGCTTCTGATGCCACTTTTTGCCCGACTTTTCCTTTTAATAGAGATTGATCTTTTTGAGCATTTTCAGCGGACAATATCGGCATAAACGTTTCTAATAATGAGGCTGATGCATCAGAACGAAGAATGATTGGATATTTACCACCTGGAATCGATTTTTCACCTAAATTCGCAAGAGCTTCCTCTGCTGCTTCCTTTGCAATATCATCCGCCTGAAGAGAATGAAAATCACGTGTCATTTTCAAATAACTGCCTGTTTTCATTTCTTCGCCTTCTTTTACAACTGTGGAGAGGAAAATCACGAAGCCGTTCTCCTTATGGGATAAGGCAAGATTTTTACTATTCACTAATGAGCGTTCAGCCGTAAATTCTTCCATGAAACAATAATCGAGAGTAATAATGCGGGAATCGTAGGCATGAATCTTTTCCTCGATGGAACGAAGAAGCTCTATTTTTTCTGAAATTCCGATCGTTTCTAATTTTTCATTGTAATAGTCATAAGATGGGTATTCAGAGCTGCCATCAAAAATAGCTATGCCCTCATCCTCATCAAGTATGTTTGCATTGGCTTTAGCGCTATTAATTAAAAAGGGAATTGACTCATCGTCTAGCTTTTCCGTATAGGAATAGCCCATTTTACCGTTGTAAAGTCCTCGTAGGCTTAGACCTCCGTCCTCAGACGTTTCATAGCTATCAATCTCGCCCTTGTAAAGCATGCATTTGATCGATTTATTTTGTTCATAATAAACCTCAGCTTCTATAAAACCAGCTTCTTGTGCCTTATCTAATAGTTTTTCCTGGTATTTAACCATGTTCATCCATTATTCCCCCTTCGTTCCACCAACTGTTATTTCACTTACGCGAATCATTGGCTGACCTACATTGACAGGAAGACTCCCACTTAGAGAACCACACATACCTGCTCCATGAGCGAGATTATTACCTACTCGATCAACAAGCTGCAATGTTTTTGCGCCATTGCCAATGAGTGTAGCGCCACGAACAGGGCGTTCGATTTTTCCGTCTTTGACGATATAGGCCTCCATTACCGCAAAATTATAATCGCCAGTAGAAGGGGAAACTTGTCCACCTCCCATATACTTTGCGTAAATACCATACTCTGTCGATGCGATAATATCGGCTGGCGTAGATGAGCCTGGGGCGATATACGTATTTGTCATACGTGATGTAGGGTTAAATCGATAGGATTGTCGACGAGAAGAGCCTGTTGGCTGAGCATCCATACGGCGAGCATTAAATTTATCAATTAAGTAGCCCTTTAAAATACCATTTTCAATTAAAATGTTCTTCCTTGTTTTTTCTCCCTCGTCATCAATATTTAATGAGCCCCACTCGTTCGGAAGTGTACCATCATCAATATATGTAACAATTTCAGGAGCGACTCTTTCACCGATACGATTGGCGAACACGGAATTATTTTTGGCAACAGCAGTTGCTTCTAAGCCATGTCCACAAGCCTCATGGAAAATGACGCCACCGAATTCATTATCAATAATGACTGGGAATTTACCGCTTGGACATTCATCTGCATGAAGCATTGTGACTGCGATACGTGCAGCTTCCCCTGCGTAATGGTTTAGGTCTAGCTTTTCAATAAATTCAAAGCCTGCATGTGCACCTGGGCCATAGAAGCCCGTTTGTACCTCAGTACCCTCTGTAGCTGTCGCTTGCATGCTAAGTCTACTGTGAACACGCGTATCCTCAACAAATTTACCTTCTGAATTTGCAATCAGTACGTTTTGTTGTTCATCGAAATATCGAACTTTTACCTGGTGAATTCGGGGGTCATATTGTCTGGCAATCGAATCTGCTTGTCGCATAACAGCTGTTTTTCTTGCATGCTCCACTGTATGAGGCATGTGAAGAATTTGATGAATAGGAGTGATGATCTCTTTATGAAGAGGGTGAATGGTACCCGATCCACCGCCTTTGATGGCTAAGGCTGCACGTTCTGCCGCTGCAAGTAAACCTTCCTCAGAAAAATCATTGGTATACGTATAAATGCTTTGAAGTCCTGAAAAAATACGGATGCCGATTCCAAAATCACGCCCAGTAATACTTTGTTCAATCTTGCCGCTTTGTAAGACAAAGTCATTGACATATTTATCCTCTATAAAAATTTCTGAAAAGTCCCCACCAGTTGCTAGCGCGGCTTCAAGGACATTTTCAATAATGGATTGTTTGATCATATATCTTCCTCCTTTTCTTGATTATACCAAATAGTTAAAAAATTCTGTACTATCCTATTTTCCTAGATTTGAAGATAGGGTCACATAAATTTATGTATAGTACATAAAAAATTTTTTATGACATATTTCTCTAACCATTTCGCCACACTAACAGAAAGACAGAGGAAGGTGAAAAGATGCAACAACCATATAATGTCGGAGATATCGTTTATATTTTTTATCGGAATCCTCATATTCAGGATGTAGCGAATATACAGGAAGCCGCGGTTGTTTATCATCCAGAGCAACCAGAAGAGCTAGCCGTATTTCTATTTGAAACCTATTACCCGATAACGCAAGACATGTTAATTTTTTCAAGCGAAATGGCGGCTGAGCAAGCCTACCATCAGTATTTTCATTAAGGGAGGATTATGATGAATAAGCCATTTATCCCTCAGCTCGTCTATTTTGAGCCTGATGCGCTTCACTATCCGTTAGGTCAGGAGTTAAAAGAAAAGTTTGAGCAAATGGGGATTGAAATACGTTATACCACTTCGCATAATCAAGTAAGAAATCTCCCTGGAGACAATGATTTTCAAAAGTATCGCGTAGCGAAATCTACTTTGGTAGTAGGCATTCGGAAAACGTTAAAGTTTGATACATCCAAGCCCTCCGCTGAATATGCCATTCCATTTGCTACTGGCTGTATGGGCCATTGCCATTATTGTTATTTACAAACAACGATGGGGAGCAAGCCTTATATTCGTACTTATGTCAATGTGGATGAAATATTGGAGCAGGCGGATCATTATATGGCTGAACGAGCTCCTGACATCACACGTTTTGAGGCATCCTGTACGTCCGATATTGTAGGGATTGACCATCTCACACATACATTGAAACGTGCTATTGAGCATTTTGGACAAAGTGAGTTAGGTCAATTACGATTTGTGACGAAGTTCCATCATGTGGATCACCTATTGGATGCTAAACATAATGGTAAGACAAGATTCCGTTTTAGCGTCAATGCGGATTATGTTATTAAACATTTTGAGCCAGGAACTTCTCCATTAGCAAAAAGAATTGAGGCAGCTGGGAAAGTGGCAAGGGCTGGCTATCCGCTCGGTTTCATCGTCGCCCCCATTTATCTGCATGATGGATGGCAGGAGGGCTATTATCAAATGTTTGAGCGGTTAGATGCTGAATTACCAAAGGATGTGCGTGAGGATATTACGTTTGAATTTATCCAGCATCGCTTTACGAAGCCAGCTAAGCGTGTGATTGAAAAAAATTATCCTATGACAAAGCTAGAACTCGACGAAACCGTGAGAAGGTATAAATGGGGGAAATATGGAATAGGTAAATACATTTATCAAAAAGATGAGGAAGAAGATATTAAAGAACATTTATATGGCTATATGAAAAAGTTCTTCCCACAAGCAAAATTAGAATATTTTACGTAATGAGAGAGAGCCTTTGTCGTTCTCTCTAAATTTTTATTTAAGCTACATATGGTTCATGGCATTGTTTGTGACTAATCCTATTGTATAATCCCCCTTTCAATGGTAACGCTAACAGAGAACGACAAGCAGAAGGGGAGAACAAGGATGGACTCATTTCAAGTAAATTGTTGGTCGGAGCATGAGGAACTAAAGGTGGTCATGCTTTGTGCACCTTCGATAGTAGATGTAACTGATTCAAAAATAGCTGAGCAGGTTGGGTGGAGTGAGCCTGTCAACCATCATAAAGCTATGGAAAATTTCCTGGCATTGAAGACAACGCTTGAAAAAGCTGGGGTAAGAGTGATTGATTATGCCGAAGAATTATCAAATGATCAGCAGCTGTTAAGTGAGCAGCTCATTAATCGTTATTTTGTGCGCGATTTAGCCTGTGTTGTGGGACAGCAGCTTTTACCTGGAAATGCAGGCAGCTCGTTAAGGCGCCCAGAGTATCCACATGCCCATGCTATTTTAGCCAAGTGGTTTCCTGAACAATTTATGCGTAAAGAACAGCCTTCTCAATCACTTGAATGTGGGGATGTGATGCTATTAAATAAGGATGCAGTCCTCATGAATCTAGGGATGAGAACGTCAATAGAGGCTATTGAAAGCTTGAAGGAGCGCTTTTTTCAACAAGGATTTTCAGAAATTGCGGTCATTGATTTACCGAAGGGCAATGATACGCTTCATTTAGATATGAATTGTAATGTTGTACATCATAACTTAGTGATTGCTAAAAGCTTTGTGCGTTATTTTCCTGTACAGGTGTTCACAGCCCAAGGGAATTATTATGATATGCCAGAACCATTTTTAAAGCGGCATGGCTTTGATGTTTACTGGCTCGAAACCTATAAAACCATTCCGGACATTAACTTGATTAATCTTGATCCAGAAACATTAGTAATCAGTAAGCAGGCATCTAAGCAGCAGTTATTAAAGCATCCATTACTGCACAAAAAGAAATTACTAGAAGTGGACGTCACAGAGCTTGAAAAAGGTGGGGGAGGCATTCGATGCATGACATTGCCTTTAGTCAGAAAGTAGTGAAGGGTTGATTACATGACATCAAATACAAGTAAGGGCAGGTTGTCTTGGTGGCAACTTTCGCTTCTCGGTATAGGTTGCACATTAGGAACAGGTTTCTTTCTTGGGACAAGTATGGCCATTCATAAAAGTGGACCGGCTGTTTTAATTCCTTTTTTATTAGCGGCCATTTGTACGTATATTGTTTATGATGCACTTGTTAAAATGTCTGTTGAAAATCCTGATAAAGGCTCATTCCGTACTTATGCTAAACAGGCATTTGGGAGGTGGGCAGGATTTAGTAATGGCTGGGTCTATTTAATTTCTGAGATTCTTATTATGGGGAGTCAGCTCATGGCACTCGGTATTTTTACGAAGTTTTGGTTTCCGGCGTTGCCATTATGGGTTGCAGCCTCTATCTATGCTGCTATAGGGCTAGTCGTGATTCTAACAGGCATGAAGGGTTTTGAAAACTTCCAAAACATCTTTGGGGCATTAAAGGCGGCAGCAATTGTAATGTTTATTATTGTAGCTGTTGTAATCCTCATGAAAGGCTCACAAGCATCAACATTGGATTCACTCTATGCGAATTATGAACAGTTTTTCTCACAAGGTATAAAAGGAATTTGGCTCGGGCTATTGTATGCCTTTTACGCCTATGGAGGCATTGAAGTAATGGGGTTAATGGTCATTGATTTGAAAAATCCAAAAGAAGCACCAAAGGCAGGAAGAATAATGTTAGTTGTTATTACGATCATTTTTTTAATGGCTATTGCCCTTGCGTTAGCGCTTGTCTCTTGGAAAGACTTTACGATTGATGAGAGTCCCTTTATTACAGCCCTTCAAGGTTATCACATTCCCTTTGTGGCGGATATTTTTAATGGTGTTTTAATCATTGCTGGTTTTTCAACAATGGTAGCTTCTCTCTATGCGGTGATTACCATTCTTATTACACTTGCAGAGGATCACGATGCACCCAAAATATTAGCGAAGAAAGGGAAAAGGAAAGTACCTATTCCTGCCTTTATATTTTTAACTTGTGGCTTAGTCATCACCATTGTTATTGGCTTTCTCATGCCAGAAAAAATCTTTGAATATTTGATGACGGCAGCGGGTTTAATGTTGATTTATAACTGGCTCTTTATTTTAGTGACATATATGAAGCTGATGGAGTTATCTAAGTGGGAGCATATGAAAAATGGGTTGGGGATGCTGCTCATTGCTGTTACGGTATCTGGTACGTTAGGAGAAAAAACAAGCAGACTCGGTTTTTTCGTGAGCCTGCTCTTTATTGTCCTAATAGGGATTGCAACCTGGATTGTTGTGAAAAGGCAAAGTCATAAGGAAGCCTAATGAATGTTAGTTTTGTTGCCTCCGTAAGAACGGACATTTGGAAGGACTTTGATTATCATCACTTAAAAAATATTGCTTCCATTCATAACTATTTTCTTGTCCGTACCATTTTAAATCGGGATGCCCTGGGAGTGCATCATAATGGGCAATGCGTTGACGGATGAGCTTTTTTAATTTTCGCCCAAATGCAGTAGAGTCGTTTATTTCTTCAAAAATCCAGCGTGGTTGAATGGCCATCAGCAATGTAGAAAAATGGCGACTCCTGCGCAATTTATGTGCGGGTGTTGCACAGGAAATAAAATAGGGCTCCCCGTTAAAACAAAACTCCCATTCATTGTGGTTAGGGTCAGTTGGTATTTCTTCAGGCCAATCGAGATCATCGATTTTAGTTAATTGGTTAAGAATGGTCCAAAATAATTGCTGATAATCCTCGACTTTATAGTGAGAGAGCATATCCTGAGGGCTATGAAAGAAAACAGTGAGTGTCGTATATTTACCAAAAGTTTGGGAGGATTTTGCGAATTCCTTTAAACATTGTGCTAGCTCATGAATGGATGGCTCCTTCCGTGGATCTCCGATAAAACTATAGCGCAAATGGTTCGATAAAAACCCCATTCTTGCAGGTACACACGGAAAGGTATTATCTTCATCGGCAATTGTGGCGGCAAAATCCGTGTAGGCAGATTGTTGCCAAATGGGAAGGGTGTCCAAATGTTCCTCAATCCACTTCCTATCAAATACTCCTACGTCCACTTGAGTCTCCTCCTTCTATACACCTTTATTCTATTAAAGAAAAAGCCAATAGGTTACGAAATCATTATGAATATGTAAGGGTATATGGATCGATTATTAATCACTCAATGAATGGTATCAATGGTAGAGTTTTGCTTAATTTGAATTGTTTAGAGCACAATTGTTTTGAAAACCAGTGCTGCTTCAATGGCTGACAAATCAAAACCATTGAAGCAGCACATATTAATCTTTTTGTTGAAAGACCTTTTGTTCAAGGATAGATAGGGCATGTTGAATATCCTTTATATCCTCCTGTGTCGCATGCTGAATAAGCTGTAGAAAGCGTTCCTCGATGCATGCAAAGGCCGCCTCCATCATTTTTTCCCCCTCAATAGACAAGCGAATATACTGCTTTCTTCGGTCCTCCGTGTCGTTCCATTTTTCAATGAGGTTTTGGTCTTGTAATTTTCGTAATTCACGACTTGTGTTGGGTAAGGACATATGCTGGCATTCGCTTATTTCGGTAGGCGTGACGGGCTGACTTACTTTAATATATTCAAGAATTTTATATTGAAGCGGTGTAATATTGGCAACGGTCACGTTTTGTGTTAGCTCGTGTGTCACTTGGTGGACATTAGCTGTAAACGTTACGAATTGATGAAATAAACTGCTTTTATCCAATCGGATCACCTCTTATTGTCAAGATAACAAATAACTTGTCTTAAAACAATTATCATTTGACAACAAAAATCGAATCCATTATTATTTAGTTATCAAATGATAAGTAATGGAGGCGTAGTATGAAAACGTTAATTGTCTATACATATCCAAACCATAAGAGCTTAAATTATGCATTTTTACAGGAAGTAGTGAAGGGGTGTCAAGAGAATCCTGCCATTGAAGAGATACAGCTACTAGATTTATATGAAGAAGAATTCGATCCTCGTTTAATTTTCCATGAGCATAAACGACGTCGGGATATGTATCGTGATCCGCAATTGGAAAAGTACCGTCAACAGCTGACATGGGCAGATCAAATTGTATTTGTCTATCCAATATGGTGGGGGAGACCGCCCGCTATGCTGTTAGGCTATATTGATCAACTGTTTGCATCAAATTTTGCGTATCGGGATACAAAGGGATTATTTCCAGAGGGACTCTTAAAAGGAAAGTCAGTTGTTTGTGTGTCAACGATGAAAGGGCCGACCAAATATCCACTGCTTTGGCTGAATAATGCTCATAAAATTTTGATGAAAAGAGCGTTATTTAGCTTTGTAGGAATGAAGAAAGTGAAGTTTTTTGAGTTTGGAAACATGGAGAGTAAAAAAGGGCAGCAACAGCGAAAGTTGAACAAAGTTTATCAGTATTTTAGAAAGGTTGCTTACTAATAAAAAAACTCGTGCAGACATCCTTAATCGTTTGCACGAGTTTCTGTAGTATCGATGGGCAATGTAATCAAAAAGGCTGTAAATTTTCCAAGCTTGCTTTCGACGGCGATAGTTCCATGGTGCATATCAATAATTTTTTTGACGATGGCTAAACCGAGACCACTTCCTCCATTTGCGGCAGTCCGTGATTGATCGGCCTTATAAAATCGTTCAAATATATGCATTTGCTGCTCTTCGGATAGCCCAATACCAGTATCTTGCACAATGATGGTAATGGTATCGAGATGTTGTGTCATAGTTAAAGTGATTGCACCTCTGTCGGATGTGAATTTAATGCTATTCGTTAGCAAATTCATCCAAACTTGATTCAGTAAATCTTCATCTGCTGTAATCGTTATATTGTCTAAATGGAGATCAAAATCTAGTTGTTTAGCTACCCAATTTGGTTCAAGAGCCAAAATGACATTCCGCAATTGTTTATCCAATCGATAGGTTGTCGTTTCAAATGGATGATGCTGTGATTCTAAGGAAGTAAGCTTCAGCAAATTATCACTAATCTTTGATAACCGATTACTTTCCAATTCAATAATTTCTAAGTAATGTTGACGCTTTTCTTCAGGTAGATGAATGTTCTTAAGAGCCTTCGCAAAGCCATTAATAGATGTTAAAGGCGATTGAATCTCATGGGAGACGTTTGAAATAAATTCCTGTCGCATTCTTTCAAGTTCTCCTAATTCAACAGCCATATGATTGATGCCGTGGATTAATTTTCCAAATTGGTCTTCCTTATTGCCTTTTACATCTAATTGGATATTAAAATCCCCTTTTGCCATTTGTCTTAATGCTTCAACAATAGCGTCCCAGTAATTCCGTTGTCGATTGAGCCCAATTAAGAAGATAATAGCGGCCGAACAGGCAAAGAGCACAAAAACACCAAGGACGGTGCCTAATTGCTGCCAAAAATCATGGGGTTCTGTACCTAACTGACCATATAGCCATCCTGTTGCATGATAAGAAATAAAGGCAAATAGTGTATTCGTAATGAGAAAGAGGAATAGAACAAATAGAATTCTAACAAAGAATTTTCGTTTTCTCATAATGCTAGTTCCAGGCGGTAGCCAAGACCACGAATGGTGCGGATGGCAAAGCCGCTAATCTCCTGAGGAAAACGCTCACGTATTCTTTTAATATGGACGTCTACTGTGCGTTCGTCTCCTTCATAATCATAGCCCCAAATTTCTTCAATCAATTGTTCACGAGAAAATGTTTTGCCCACATAGCTCGCTAATGTAAATAATAATTCGAATTCCTTTAACCGAAGGACAATGATTTCTCCGTTCAGATCAACTTCATGTGTATGTCGATCGAGTTTAACATTGCCAGCTTCTACTACTTGAGAGAGAGCAATACGATATCTTTTTAATATCGATTTAACACGCACAATTAGCTCGGCAGGTTCAAAAGGTTTTACCAAATAATCATCTGTCCCTAAATGGAAACCCTTGACCTTTTGAGCGGTTTCTCCTTTAGCAGTAAGCATAAGAATAGGGAGATCTGTGTTGTATGAGCGAATTTCCTCACATAAAGCCCACCCATCCATGTTTGGCATCATGATATCCATAATCACCATATCTACCTTTTCAGAGGCTAACTTGGACAGTGCATCGACACCGTCCGTCGCCTCAATAACATCTAAACCTTCATTTTGTAGAAATACTTTTACTAATTCTCGAATATGGGCATCATCATCTACCATTAATAGTTTGGTCATCTAAACAATTCCCTTCGTTAGTCCTCTTTAATTCGTAATTGCTGCTTGGCAAACTCACGATACATGGCATGCGTCTCAAAGAGTGATTCATGTGTACCACAACCTGTAATATGTCCTTTTTCTACAAATAGTATTTGATCGGCATCGACTACCGTCGAAAGACGGTGAGCAATAACTAAAGTTGTGCGACCTTGCATTAAATTATCTAACGCCTTTTGTACATAAATTTCTGACTTACTATCTAAACTTGATGTAGCTTCATCGAGCATTAAAATTTGTGGATTCCGTAGTAGCGCTCTGGCAATAGAAATACGCTGACGTTGCCCCCCTGAAAGCTTGATGCCTCTTTCGCCTACTTCTGTGTCAAACTTATCGGGAAGATCGTTAATAAATTGATCAGCATAAGCCATTTTAGCTACTCTTTCTAGCTCATCATCCTGCACTTCACGGTCAACACCATAGCAAATATTTTCTCGAATTGTTCCTGACAGCAGGGCACTTTCTTGAGCCACATAGCCAATTTGACTACGCCATGAGTGAAGTGAAAATGTCTCGATTGGCGTTTCTCCTAGCGTAATATTACCGCTAGTTGGCTGGTAATATCGTTCTAACAGGGAGAATGTGGTTGTTTTACCGCCACCACTTGGACCTACAATGGCCGTTACTTTGCCTGGCTCTATTGTGAAGTTAATATCGGATAAAATCGGCTCCTCACCATATGAAAAATCAACATGGTTAACATAAATCGGTTGATCTATTTTTTCAACAGTAATGCCTTCTTCAATATGTTCCTCTTCGTGGTCCAGTAATTCACTAATGCGTTCAGTGGCACCCATTGCTTTTTGAAGTTGCGTAAAGAACATCGTTAATTGTGTCATGGGCATGATGATTTGGATTAAATATAAAATAAATGCCACCATATCACCAGCTGTCAGCTCACCAGAGGAAACGCGCACGCCTCCATAGCCAATAATAGCGACGAGAACTGACATTAGAACGAATGAAATTAAGGGTGAAATAAGCGCATGGATTTTAGCTTCTTTTAAGCCAAAGTTAAAGAGGTTCGTAATGCCCTTTTTCCCACGCTCATATTCTATTTGCTCCGCATTAGAAGCTTTAACCAAACGTGTTTCAGGTAAAACTTGGTTTAATACCGAAGTAAACTTAGCGGTTTCGTCTTGCATCCCTTTAGAAATCACAAACATGCGTTTTCCTAGCAGCATTAAAATAACCATCGCTAGTGGGACAGCGATTAACATCACTAATGTCATTTTCCAATCTAGGAATAAGAGAATGATAATGGAACCGATGATAGAAATAACACCCGATAAACAGTTTGCTAGATGCTCTGTAATGAGCTCCTTTACGACCGCTGTATCATTTGTTACACGACTTAATGTTTCACCTGTATCGTTTTCATCATAATAGGGGATGGGTAAATGCAGTAGCTTGCGCCAAAGTTGATCACGTAATTTTGCTACTACATGTTGACCTACACGATTTAAATAATAGATAGATAATCCACTTGCAATGGCTTGGGCGATAAAAGCAATACCAAGCAAAATGATCTGCCAATAATTAAGCGATTCTAATGAAAAGCCGTCCACTAATTGTTTTGTAAATAATGGGACGATAAAACCTACGCCCGTAGTTGCTAAACTCATAATTAAAGCTATAACTAGGAGCCAAATAGGTGGTTCAGCTCGTTTTACTAATTGTATAAAACGACGCCAATCTGGTTTTTTAGTAGTTTCTTTTGATGTCTCTTGCAAAGAAATAAGCCTCCTTCAATATCGTCAAACAACGTATGTCGTTCCTATGGCTTTTACTATAGCATGTGTTTATGAACTGAATATGAAATGAAATAAAAGGTGATGTGCAATTCATCATCACCTTTTAAATAGGACTAGTCAGCAAACTCATCATGGTATAAAGACTTACCGAGTAGTCGATAAATTCTTAGAGCTAATTGTATTTGTAATAGCTCTTCATAGCTTTTTAAATCGGTCTTTAAAATCTCTTTAATTTTTTCGATACGATAAATTAATGTATTGCGATGAATAAACATTTCCTTAGCGGTTTCGCTAATATTCATATGATAAATAAAATAATTTTCCAATGTAATTAAATAGCTCGTCCCATGTAATAAATCATGCTCAAAGACAGTCCCTAAGCTCTCTAAGAAAAAGTCTTTTAATTGAACCTCATTAATATTCGAATCTAAAAAGTGATAGATGGAGTGATCGGCAAAATGGGCCACTGCTCCGCTTTCCTCGAATCGGTGCATAAGACGGAGAGCTTCGTGTGCCTCGGCAAAGCTTTTATGAACGTAACGAATTTGTTTATATTCTTTTCCAATACCTATCAAAAAGGAAGTTTCTGCTTGATACTGACTTAATAATTGCAGAATTTCCTCAGCATACTGTTTCGTTTCATTAACAGTCATATCTTGCTTACCTTCTTGTTGTCCCACCAACACAATAATTTGCTGGTTTCGATAAAGGCATGTAATTTCACCATTGACGGTACTAGAGTGTTTATAGATTAAATTCATACATTTTTTTGCAATATTATCGGATTCGTACTTTCGAGAAATTAAATCATGATGATCTTGCAGGTTATCACGGATCATAGAGATTACAATACAGTAATATTTATAATGGACATTTAAGCCATGAAGGTCACAGAGCGTTTGAAGCGTCTCGCTAGATGTGATTTTTCCCGTTAATAAATCATCAAAAAACTCCTGTTTGATTTTAAGTCGGACATCCTCAATTTCCTTCTGTTTAATCCTCTCTAATGCCACGATTGTGGAGGCTTGCTCTAAAACAATATAATCAAATTCATTGAGATCATGAACGGTTTGCCAAATGACGATATAGCCGTAAATATAATTGGCTACTGCTACAGGGAGAATTCTGCATTTTACAGTAAGATCCTCTAAATGATAATTTCTTGTAATCAATTTTTGCATCTCATTGAGATCCTTAGGAATGGAATCGATAAATTCCTTTGAAAAAGTCGGACGATTTTTTTTTAGGTCGATGCCATAGGCAAGTGGGACAGGATTGACATCGAGATCAGTGAAATGGAGTAAATTCCAATCCTGATCTAAAAAGATAATAGGATTATTAATGGTTTCCGCTAATTTTGAGGAAATCGATTCGATGCCTCCTCCTTCCAGTGCCACCTTAAACAATGTATTGTGCATATCCAATGATTTTCGATTTAATAAGTCATAGCGACCAGATGCCTTTTCATTAATAATCGATATGACCTTGGATAAGATGTAGTTATAAGGTAACTCCAATAAAGGTAATCCATATTGATTGGCAATATCAATCATGTTTTGAGGTGTTTTTTGGAGATAACGTCTCATTTTAATGACGAGGCCCGCACAATTGACTTTGGACAGTTCTTGGATAATTTTATTTTGTAGTTCTTCATCATCTTGGAAGATATAACCGGTTGTTAATAATAATTCATTCGGTGTTAGCCAATCAAATGCATCGGGATTCTCGATAATGTTCACAAGTGATATTTTATTGTGAATGCCTTGCTCTCCCGCAACAATTTTAATTCCCTCCAAAGCCTTAATTTCTAATAAATCTTTAATTGTTAGCAAATGATTTCACTCCTTTGCCATAATCTTATCACAAAAAATTGTACATATTGCCCAAATCATCTCCATTCTTTTTGGTATTGCTAAACAATGATATATAGGGCATAAGAGAATAAAATAAAGCATGTAAGACGGGAATGTGAAAAAACTAACATTCTCGCGATTCATTTCCCTTTAGTTGAAATGAACAATAGGTCGGGAAAATGGAGGAATGAAAGAAATTGGAAGATACAATTATCATCTCAGAATTTTTAGCGGCAGCTGAAGCGGGAGATATAGATACTTTGCAACGTTTTTTACAACAAGGTGTAGATATTAATGCTCGCAATAAGCAAAAGCGAACAGCCATTTTACTTGCTGCCATGAGCGATCAATTAGAAACGGTGAAATTTCTAATACAAGAAGGGGCAGATATTAACCTTCAAGATCAAATTTGTTTAAATCCATTTTTATATGGCTGTATTAATGGAAAATTAGAGCTTGTGAAAATAATGCTCCAAGCAAACACAGATTTGGAACGTCTAACACGTTTTGGTGGAGTAGGTGTTCACCCAGCAAGTGAGAAAGGATTTGTTGAGGTAGTTCGTGAGCTTGTGACAACGACAGATATTAATGTTAATCATACAAATATTTGTGGTTGGACACCATTAATTGAAGCAATCCTTTTGAATGATGGTGGAGAGAAGCAACAAGAAATTGTTCGTTTATTAGTAGAGCATGGTGCAGACACACAATTAGTCGATCAATATGGAGTGACTCCACTAGCAATCGCTAGAGAAAAAGGATTTACGGCTATTGAAAACATTTTACTAGAAGCTGGGGCAAAATAGTAGCAATCCTACGACTTAAAGAGGTGTACATATGATACACGCTAAATCTGGTGATAACTATTTCCTTCAGCAATTAGTTGAGACGGAGTTTACGGGAACGGTTCATAGTGTATTTAAGCATGCATTAAATATTCGCAGTGCAGCAAATGATGAAATTTTTACTCTTGCAACGAAAGCTATGGATAATGCTCCTAATACGCTTGTCATTGATCTTGATACTTTGGACAATTTGCACATAATCCAAGATGACCAAGTAAGGATGAAGCATCACCAATTATTAATAGAAGATAAATTAACAATTGCGATAGAAACAGCCGCTCTTTGGCAGTGTCATCTACCTATTTTCCCGTTAGACATGGCAACGATAAAACAGAATATCGTTCAAGTGAAACAGTTTATTGATATATATGGGAAAAGTGGGGGGATGAAGCGCAGTGATTCACCAGTTAGTGCATTTGAGGCAGAAACTTCGAGATTGCTAAAAGAGCGCACAGCATTACTCCATGAAGAATTATGTAATCGCCGTTTTGATAATTTTCAGCAGTATGCACTTGATTTAGTGGGCTTGGGGCCAGGGTTAACGCCATCAGGTGATGACTTTTTAGTTGGATTATTGACGGTCATCCATTTAGAACAGAGTCCGTGTTCTATTTATCAGCCATTGTGTGAAAGCGTCATCAAATTGATGAAGCCTTTAACCAATGATATTAGTTACACAACATTGAACAAGGCTGCATATGGACAGGTTAGGGAATCTATTCAAGCACTTGTCTCTGCCATGCTATCTGGCACGGAAGGTGAAGCGATCGAAGCACTGAAAAAGGTACTTGCCATCGGCTCTTCATCAGGTACAGATATCGCCTTAGGGCTTATATGTGGCTTTGAAGCCAATATAAAATTAGGAGGATAATAATGAGTATTAAAGTCGTAATTAAGCGAAACACATATTTTGATTCAGTATCATTGATGTCACTTTCAACAAAAGCGAATCAAATTGAAGGCGTCGAGCAAGCCATTATTGGTATGGGTACAGAAATGAACAAGGGAGTTATTCGCAACGTTGGTTTAATGACTCCTGAAGTAGAAGAAGCAACAGCAGGGGACTTAATGATTATTGTAAAAACTGCTAATGCGGATGAAACAGAAAGCGCTTACTTAGCGGTAGAGGAATTATTTACAAATAAAAATTCAGCACAAGTAAAAAGCGATATTAAATATGCAACGATTGATTCGGCTGCACAAGGTATCCCAGATGCAAACTTTGCTGTCATTTCTGTGAATGGTGCTTTTGCGGTTCGTGAAGCACGCAAGGCTCTTGAGAATGACTTACATGTTATGTTATTCAGCGATAATGTAAGCGTCGAAGACGAAGTGGAATTAAAAACATTAGCACATGACAAAGGCTTATTAATGATGGGTCCAGACTGTGGTACAGCAATCATCAGTAATATAGGGCTTGCCTTTGCAAACGCTGTAAGAAAAGGCAGTATCGGTATCGTTGCAGCATCTGGTACTGGTAGCCAAGAGGTGAGCGTTCGTATTCATGACTTCGGTGGTGGGATTACTCAACTTATCGGTACGGGTGGCCGTGATTTAAGTAAAGAAGTAGGCGGAATTATGATGCTGGATGGTATCCAAGCTCTTGATGCCGATGAAGCGACAAAAGTAATCGTTCTAGTATCAAAGCCACCTGAAGCTAGCGTAGAGAAAAAAGTATTAGCACAAATTAAAGAGTGTAGCAAACCTGTAGTTGTTTACTTTATCGGTGGTAATGAAGAAGCAGTAATAGCAGCTGGCGGACATTTCGCTAAAACGTCTAAAGAAGCAGCGTTACAAGCGGTATTACTTGCTGGTATTGATGAAGCAGGCATTAACAAACGTGCACTGAACCTTCCATTAATTGAAGAAGTTCGTGCTAAATTATCACCAGAGCAAAAATATATCCGTGGATTATTCTGTGGTGGAACGCTTTGTGATGAATCTATGTATCTAGCAATGGAAAAATTCGATCATGTATATAGCAATATCCAAAAAAATCCTGACTTCCTATTAAGAGATATTAATGTGAGCCAGGAACATACTTTCATAGACTTTGGGGATGATGACTTTACTAACGGTAAACCGCACCCAATGATTGACCCATCTTCTCGTATTGAGCGTTTCTTACAAGAAGCAAAAGATCCATCGGTTGGTGTCATTGTAATGGACTTCGTTTTAGGCTTCGGTTCACATGAAGATCCAGTTGGTGTTATGCTTCCGGCTATTGTTGAGGCTAAACAATTGGCAGAAAAAGAAGGCAGACACTTAGAGATTATTGGATATGTTCTAGGAACAGATTTAGATAAACCAAGTTTAGAAGAGCAAGTGAAAAAATTAGTCCATGCAGGTGTGACACATGCAAGCAGCAGTACAAATGCAGGCTTACTGGCTAGAGAAATGGTTTTGAAAGGAGATCATCATGAGTAAGATTAATGAACTTTTTACTAGTAAAATCAACGTAATTAACGTAGGTATTGAACTTTTTAACAATGATATTTTAGCGCAAAATGCGAGTGCTACACACTTAGAATGGTCACCACCAGGTGGAGGGAAACCAGAAATAATCTCGGCACTAAACAAAATCGATAAAACTGAATTGGCTGAAAAAATTGAAGCAGCAAACCGTCTTGCAGTCGAAAAAATTGTTAACTCTCAACCGGTTCTAATTGGTTTCGACCAAGCAATTAATGTAGTACCAGGCATGACGAAGAAAACAATTTTACACGCTGGCCCTCCAATTACATGGGAAAACATGAATGGTCCAATGAAAGGTGCCGTTATGGGAGCTATCATTTTCGAAGGCTTGGCAAAGGATCTTGAGGAAGCGGCGGAAGTTGCAGCATCAGGAGAGATTGTATTCTCACCATGTCATGAGCATAACGCTGTAGGATCTATGGCTGGTGTTACATCTGCCTCCATGTTTGTGCACATTGTTGAAAATAAAACATACGGTAATCGTGCATTTACAAACTTAAGTGAGCAAATGGCTAAAGTTTTACGTATGGGTGCAAACGATGACAGCGTTATTGATCGTTTAGTATGGATGCGCGATGTTTTAGGACCAATTTTACGTGACGCTATGAAGCTCAATAAAGAGGGGATCGACCTTCGTTTAATGCTCGCACAAGCACTTCATATGGGGGATGAGTGTCATAACCGTAACAATGCAGGTACTGCTTTACTCATTCAAGCTTTAACACCTTATATTTTAGAAACAGATTACCCTGTTGAACAGAAACGTGAAGTATTTGATTTTGTAGCAAGTAGTGAGTATTTCTCAGGTCCTACATGGATGGCTTGTTGTAAATGTGCATTAGATGCTGCACACGGTATTGAGCACAGTACGGTTGTGACAACAATGGCACGTAACGGTGTAGAATTTGGTGTTCGTATTAGTGGGATGGCAGGTAACACATGGTTCACTGGCCCTGCACAACAGGTTATCGGACCAATGTTTGCTGGTTATAAGCCAGAAGATTCAGGTCTAGACATTGGAGATAGTGCAATTACTGAAACATACGGTATCGGTGGTTTCGCTATGGCTACTGCACCAGCAATCGTTGCTTTAGTAGGTGGAACAGTGGATGAGGCAATTGGTTATTCACGCCAAATGAAAGAAATTACGACAACTGAAAACCAAAACATTACTATTCCATTATTAAACTTCATGGGAATTGCTACTGGTATTGATATCCGTAAAGTAATTCAAACTGGTATTCTTCCAATTATTAATACAGCGATCGCACACAAAGACGCGGGTATTGGTATGATTGGTGCCGGTATTACTCACCCTCCAATGGAAGCTTTTGAGAAAGCATTAATCACAATTAGTGAGAAGTGGGCTTAAGCCCGCTTCCTATAAGTAGGAGGAGCTTTAGATGGAACATGCAAAAATTGAACAGTCCTATCAAGACTATAGAGCACTAGGCTATTCGGAAGAACTATTACCAAAGGGTCCTCAGGAAAGAGACTGGGGAATCACTAACTACATCACAGTTTGGATGGGTGCAGTTCACAATATTATGTCTTATATGACGGTTGCAGGATTTTTTATCTTGGGATTATCTGTTAATCAAGTTTTCTTAGCCATCATGCTATCAGCAGTGATTGTTTCTGCAGGCTACGCCTTAAATGGATATTCTGCCTCTAAATATGGTATACCATTTGCCATATTATTGAGAGATACATTCGGAGTAAAGGGTTCCATTCTTCCAGCGTTATGTCGTGGATTAATTGCTGGGGTTGTTTTCTTTGGTACAACCACAGTAGTGGGGGCTCAATCTCTAAATGTTTTATTCACTAGATTTATTCCGAACTATATGTCTATTGGTGGGGACTTTACTCTTTTTGGCTTAGATGTTCCGACAATGATTTCTTATAGTATTTTATGGGTAGTTACAGTTTTACTATTTTTAGGCGGTATGAATATGCTCACTGTTTTTGGGAAATATTCTTCACCAATCGTTTATATTTTCATCATTGGCGCAGCGATTTGGGCAATCAATATTGCTGGTGGTATCGGTCCAATTTTAGAATACACACCGGCAACAAAAATGGAAAGTCCGCTAGTATTTATTGCTTGTGTCAGCGCATTGGTATCCAATTGGGCTGGTCCAATTGTTAATATTGCAGATTTTACAAATAGAGCTAAGTCACCAAAAGCTATGGTCTATGGTTTATCTATTGGCATGATCGGTTCGTATCTACTATTTGCCATCACTTGTATTAGTTTAATAGCTGGGACAGAAATTGCATTCGGACAACCAATTTTTAATATTGTCGATGCAATCGATAAAATCCAAAATCCATTTTCTGTTATTGTATTAATTTTAGCATTAAATGTTGGGGCAACTGCATTTGTCGTATTCGGTAATTTACTACCATCAGGATTACAAATGACAACGTTATTCCCTAAAGTATTTACAGTAAAAACAGCAGGAATTTTAACAGCCATTGTTGGAACAATGATTTTGCCTTGGAAACTAGTATCTAGTACAGAAACTTTATTCTTCTTCTATAGTTTTATCGGCTCTATGTTTGGTCCAATTGCAGGCATTATGTTGTCTAGTTTTTATATCGAACGTAAACGTCGAATTGAGTTATCTACAATTTATGTGGAAGACGGTAACAATGGGGCTTATAAATCTGGCTATAACATCGTAGCATGTGTCGTGCTATTGATTAGTTTTATGCTACCAATGTCAGGTGCTTTCCTTAAAGGTGTGCCTTTCCTAGTGAAGCTAAATGATTTCGCCTTCTTTAGCGGACTAATCGTATCGTTCATTTTATATACAGTGTTATATCGATTTAATAACCAAAAAATTCAAAATAATGTGGAAAATGAAGTAGGGGTGTAGTTGTGAGTAAATTAGTAATTGTAGCAATCGGAGGCAACTCGTTAGTAAAAGATAGCGGTAGTGAATCTATTCATAGCCAGCAGGAAGCTGTTGCTCAAACTGTCGAACATATTGCAGATATGATTCAAGAAGGCTATAAAGTGGTTGTCACTCATGGCAATGGTCCTCAAGTAGGTTTTACGCTACAAAGAAGTGAAATTGCTAATGAAATATCTGGCATGCCAGCGGTACCTTTAGTGAACTGTGTTGCCGATACACAAGGCGGAATTGGCTATTTAATTCAACAAGCCCTAATCAATGAACTGGCGAAGCGTCAAATTAATAAAAAGGTAGTTAGTGTGATTACACAAGTGGAAATCAATGAAAATGATCCGAACTTTGTTAATCCTACTAAGCCAGTAGGTTCATTCTTTACGAAAGAGCAAGCGGACGCTATGTTAGTGGAACATCCAGATTGGAAAATGATAGAAGATTCAGGACGTGGTTATCGTCGTGTGGTGCCTTCACCACTACCAATTGATATTGTGGAAAAGGATGCAATCAAATCACTTATTGACAATGACTATGTAGTCATCGCGGTAGGCGGAGGCGGTATCCCAGTGATTAGAAAAGAAAACAATATCTACGAAGGTGTAGATGCTGTTATTGACAAAGACTTTGCAACAAGTCTGTTAGCAGCTCAAGTAAATGCGGATTCATTAATTATTACAACAGGCGTTCCACGAGTATTCATTAACTTTGGGAAGCCAGAACAACAAGCACTTGAAGAAATTACAATTGAAGAAACAAAGAAACATGTTTTAGACAATCAATTCCCACCAGGAAGTATGCTACCAAAAATCGAAGCAAGTTTGAGCTTCTTAGAAAATGGTGGTCACCGAGTTATTATTACAAATCCTGAGAGTCTAAAAGAGGCAATCAATAATCAGGCGGGTACTCATATTATAAATTAACATAGGGGGAATCACGGTATGGATTATATTCAATTAGCAGTTGACAAAACTAAAGACGGTATCGATCAAAATATTGGTGGACCTTTTGGTGCAACGATTGTAAGAGGTGATGAAATCATCGCTGTTGTCGGAAATACGATGATGCGTGATACAGACATAACTGCACATGCAGAAATAGTAGCTATTCGCGAAGCTTCTAAAAAGCTTGGCACAATGGATTTATCCGATTGTGTCATCTACGCAACATGTGAACCATGTCCGATGTGTGTTTCAGCAATCATTTGGTCAGGAATTAAAGAAGTGCATTATTGCAATACAGCAGAAGATGCTCATGTACATGGCTTCTCTGATATGCATATACGTGATTACTTAACTGGAAAAGATAAAAGTGTGCTAAACATGCATAAAATGGAGACGCCAGAAGAATGTGATGCACTATTCCATCATTTCAATAACAAAATGGCTAATAGCAAATAATAGCCTATGATCAAGATTAGAGTAGGGATCTCGTTTTCGAGAATCCCTTTTCTACTTTTCATCCAATAAGCATGAAATAATTGGTACAATTAAAATAGATACAGGGCAAAAGCAAATTTGGTTTGATTTTCATCTTCGTAATTCTTAAGAAGGAGTTGTTTACATGGTTGGCAAAGAACGTTATCAACAATTACTAAATAAAATGAATCAATATAATTCAGGTGAGAAAGGAATTACGAGAGTTGCTTATACAAATGAAGAGCAGGCTTGTTTACATGCCTTCATTCGTTTATGTAAAGATGAACATCTTCAAATTCATATTGACCCATGTGGAAATCTTATTGCTCGAAGAGAAGGTAAAGTACCAGGATTACAGCCTGTAGTCATGGGCTCTCATTTAGACACAGTTTATCAAGGTGGAAAGTATGATGGAGTTGTTGGCGTAACGGCAGCCCTAGAAGTAATCAAACGATTAAATGAGAAGTCAATCGTGACCAAGCATCCAATTGAAATTATTGCATTTGCCTGTGAGGAGTCTTCTCGTTTTGGTGTATCAACGGTCGGCAGTAAAGCAATGGCAGGGCTTATAGATAAAGAAAAATATCGTCATCTCGTAGATCGCGATGGCATTTCCATGGAACAGGCTTTTGCCCACTGTGGGCTAGATTTTAGTAGTGTGGATCAGGCAAATAGAGCAGGGGAAGGTTTCCATGCCTTTTTTGAGTTACATATTGAGCAAGGTCCAATGCTAATTAGCTATGAGAAAAAAATTGGAATTGTTACGGGGGTGGCGGCACCAGTCCGTTTATTAATGACATTAAACGGGAAAGCCTCCCATTCAGGTACAACACCGATGAATATGAGGAAGGACGCACTTTTAGGGGCATCAGAATTGGCATTAGAATTGGAGAAAGCAGCGATAGCCGAGCAAGAGTTTGGAACAGTGGCAACAGTAGGTATTTTAGACGTTGTTGCAGGATCCATGAACGTTGTCCCAGGACAGGTGGAGCTTACAGTCGACATTCGTTCCTCCTCAGTACAATCAAGGGATCGAGTTCTTCAGCAATTCTATACTGCCATCGCAAATGTCCAACAAAAGCGACTGCTTGCTATTGACTATAAAGTCATTAGCTCGGAGGAGCCTGTCCTACTTTCACATAGTCTAATGAAAGGGTTGGAAAGTATTTGTATAGATAAAAATCTCTCCTATCAATATATGCAAAGTGGTGCGGGACACGATTCAATGAACATGATTAGACTCGGACCAGTTGGCCTTATTTTTATCCCATCAGTGGACGGCTTAAGTCACCATCCTGATGAACATACAGACCTTGAAGATATTTTATTAGGCATAGAAGTTTTAGAAGAAGCGGTTTTAAGATCCGCTATAATTATCTAGCATGATGCGTGATAGACAATAGCGGGAGCATGGTTTGTCGTTCAGGCATGTAATACCTATTTAATTTCCTAAGCTGATGCGTATGCGGTGACAGCTAATCGTCAGTAGAAACTCGGGTAAAAGAACGAATACTAAAGCGACACACCTTAAAATGACTGGACAAGATTCTAGGAATGAAGGAAATGAGGTCATTCGAAGAAAGACGACTTTTAATTATGTAGTCGTCTTTTTCGTATGAATTTAATGGGTAGCATGGGGCTTCTGATTACCAATTTTTAATTGGATCATGATCATGACGATTACGATTATCATCATGCCTATAATGGCAGCTGTAAAGTTCCCTGTGTAATCTCTTACAAGGCCCACAAATAGGGGGCCAAGAGCAGCAAATACGAAGCCGACAGATTGGGTCATAGCCGCTAAGAAACTAGCTTCTTGGATATCTTCGGCTTCATCTATTGGTAAAGTTAATCCTAATGAGAATAAGCCACCTGCCCCAATGCCAATAAGGACACTGCTTAGCCAAGGGTTAATGGAAAATAGCAGCATTGATAAACCGATTAATTCAAGTAATGAACAAGCTACTAGCCAAACAGCTCGATGCTGGAAGCGGTTATTTAAAATAGGGACTAAAAACGTTGCAGGCATTTGGGCAACCGTTAATAGGGTGAGCATCATTCCGGCATCATGTTTGCTATAGCCCATTTGCTCAGCTATTGGTGGTAACCAGGCCATAATCGTATAAAACATGAAGGCCATTAAACCAAAAAAACCTGTTAATAGCCAAGCTTTTTCACTTGTTAAAATTTGCTTGATAGAGATGGTATTTTTATTACCTGTAGTACTTGTCGAGTGTGTTTTCCGCTCGATAGGCTTCCACCAAAAAAACAAAGCGATGATCGCAAGTAAAGCCCAGGAAGCTGCAGAGATTTGCCAAGAATGAAAAATGGTGCTTAATGGGATGGATAGACCTGAACCTAAGGCAGCCCCTACAACTAAAGCGAGTGAATAAATACCGACGATACGAGAAGGGTTTGCAAACTTTGCTTTAATAAAACCTGATAGTAATGGACCAACAATGGCAATACCAATACCCGCAAATAGGGCTGTAACGTGCATGACCCAGGCAGAGTAAGCAAAGTACCTTGAAGTGGTTGCAAGCCCAATTAATATGAGGGAATAGGCAATCGCTCGTTCAATACTCCAACGATTAGCGAGCTTGAGCGCGATCGGTGCAAATAACCCCATACATAAGACAGCTAATGACGTTAATAAACTAGCGCTTGCCGCACTCATATGCAATGATTCTCGGATAGTTCCTAACAAAGGTGAAACGGAAGTAATGACAGGTCTTAAATTTAAAGAAGCCAAAATAATGGCCATGATAGGTAAAATCGTTTGCTTCATTTTCATGCTATATCAACTCCGTAAGTTTGAATAAATAAATCCTAAGTTGAAGTCTATAACAACATAAATGATTGGACAATACTATTATTACTATTACAATGATAGATACAAACTATGATTGGTTGTGATTCATATGGAAATACGTCATCTACACTATTTTATGGCAGTCTGTGAGGAGCTACATTTTACAAAAGCGGCTGAAAAGCTAGGTATTTCTCAACCAACGTTAAGCCAGCAAATACGGGTGCTTGAGGATGAGCTAGGAATGCCGTTATTTGATCGTATTGGCAAAAAAATAGTGGTGACGGAGGCTGGTGCCTTATTGTTTACCTATGCTACTGCAATGCTTAATACACTACAAAATGTCAAAGGTGCTATTAAAGATTTACAAGAGGTTCAAGGTGGTCAAATACGTGTTGGTATTATGCCATCTGATTTAGACTATCGAATTACACAACTTGTCATTGATTTTCATCAAAAATTCCCTAGGGTAAAGCTTACAATCCTTGCTTCTATCGATATTATGAGGCAAGTTCTTGAAAATGAAGTGGATATAGGTATTGGGACGAATGTTGAGCCCCATGATCGTTTAGTCATTATTCCTTTACGAAAGGAGGAGTACGTTGTAACGGTTTCAAAGGAGCATCCATGGGCGCATCGAGAAGCGGTCACTATTGCTGAATTAAAAGACCTTCCATTGGTCATGTATCCTGAAGGCTTTTTAGGAAGAGAAATAGTCGAAGAGACAGTGAAAAAGCATGGTTTCCAGCTCCATACTATTCTTGAAACAAGCTCTGTTACGTCAATTATGAATCTAGTACGCGCAAATATAGGAGCTACGGTGCAGCCCTATCCATTAATTCAGCAAATGAATGATTCAGATTTACGTATCATTCGTCTAACAGACGCTATTCCTAGTCGAAGTTTGTCAATTATTTACCGAGTGGATCGCTATGTAAGTCACGCCACCACAGCTTTTATAGAACAAATAAAAGCATATTTAAAAGAATAAGGATTTTGAAAACTTCCTAAAAATATAAGTTCCTTTTTTGGGGGAGTTCCCATATACTAATTATAAACCGACAGACGGTCTAAAGAGTGTGGTATAAGTTTTAGTCACAACGAACATCCAAACTTATTGCTACACTTTTTTTATACAAAAATAATGACCGACAGTCGGTCTATTAAAGGGGAGACAGTACATGGACACATTCGTAAAGGAAAAAGGATTTTCGAAAGATTTTAAAATTCTTGTATTTGGTCAGATTATTTCTATTTTAGGTTCTGCCTTATTAAGGTTTGCGCTATCACTTTTTGTTTTAGATATGACGGGCAGGGCCGATCTTTTTGCCGTGCTATTTGCCATTTCAAGCATACCTATTCTTCTTACGCCATTCGGTGGTGCCCTTGCCGATCGTTTTAATCGACGGCATTTAATGGTGTTATTTGATGTTATTAATAGTGTCGTTGTCTTGATATTCTATCTCACATTATGGACTGAATATCATTCAGTGTTAGGGATAGGCGTAGTTATGGTGCTCCTGTCCATCATTAGCGCTATGTATTCACCTGCAGTCATGGCTAGTATTCCGTTATTAGTAAGAGAACAGCATCTTGAGCAGGCAAATGGAATCGTGAATGGGGTGCAGGCTTTGGCTGGTGTTGCTGCACCAGTACTAGGTGGAATTCTTTATGGGTTACTAGGCATCAAAATTCTGGTCCTTGTAAGTGGTCTATTATTTTTCGTTACAGCCATCGTAGAAATGTATATGACTATTCCATTTGTAAAACGAGATGATGATGGACAATTAGTTATGACGTTATTCAAGGATATAAAAGAAGGATTTACATATGTTGTGAAGCAATCCTTTATTTTAAAATGTACGGTACTGGCCGCCTTATTAAATTTATTATTTACGCCGCTCTTTATCGTAGGAGTACCGATCGTCCTTCGTGTCACGTTAGAAGTAAGTGATTCGTTGTACGGAATAGGGATGGGCATTATTGATTTTGCAACCATACTTGGTGCATTATCGATGGGCTATTTCGCAAAAAAGCTCCAAATTAACAGGCTATATATTTGGGTATTGGTGACTGCTTTTTTGGTGATTCCTATGGCCATTGCTGTCATTCAGCCCATGCTTCAAATAGGCTATTATGCTTCATACTTATTATTTACCGGTTGTGCGCTTGTGATGGCGATGATGATGACGATCATTTCAATCTACGTAATGACACTTGTGCAAAAGGAAACACCCAATGAAAATTTAGGGAAAGTCATGGCGATCATGATGGCTGTTTCACAATGCATGGCACCTCTTGGGCAAATGGGCTATGGACTGTTGTTCGAGATCTTTCGTGCCAACCTCTTTATACCGATTTTAATGATTTGTGTTATGATGCTGCTTTTGGCGCTACTCACGCATAGATTATGGCGTATACATGCTTGAACACAAAAAAACTACCACTTAAACGGTAGTTTTCTTTGTGTGATTGGCTTGCTAAAATCTTCTAGGTCTACGAGGTCTAGGTCTATTTGTATCAGTGCGTGTAGATGGAGTTGGGAAAAGCAGGATGGGCCTATGTTGATCATTATTTCCTATATGTGTAGTCTCCTCTGCTAGTGAATCCACAATTTCTTCTTCCTCCGTGAAAGGAATTTGAGAAGCATTTAATAATGGTGCGGGTGACTCATTATGATGTGTCGTACTAGTAGTATTTGTCGTAGGGGTAGGGGCTGTCGTAGTACTAGTAATAGTAGCCTCATGATGGGTAGGCTGTTCTATTTCAGCATGCGGCTGTTGAACAGCGTGGACATCCTTCATTACAAGAATAGGTCGCATCATATCATGGTCCTCGTGCTCAAGGAAGTGACAATGCCACATGTAATTCCCCACATGATCCTTCCATTGCATAATAATTTTCGTAACTTTGCCAGCATCCACTTTGACCGTATCTTTCCAACCACGCTCATAGTCCCGAGGCTCCTCTGGTGGTCCTGTAAACGATACGATTCCTTCATTTTGATAGAGTTCTAAATCAAATGGCCGACGTTCAAGAATTTTAAATTGAATGAGATGCAAATGAATAGGATGTATAAAAGGCGTAGTATTAATAAAACTCCAAACTTCAATACTATCTAAGGAAGGTTTTTCTGTCGCTGGGTCGTGGTACATTCGGTTGTTCAATAACAGCATAGGTCTTCCAAATTCATCTGTTGTTGCTGTCAAAGGTAACTGTCTATCGATATGTGCATGATGTGGATGTAAATCCATTGTGACTGCCAGTCTCTCGGGAATTTCACTCGTATCCTCATATTTTAAGGGAAGTGATACTTTAAATTGCATAATGACGTTCGTATGCTCATCGATAAAATCTGTATCTGTGTTGAGTAAGGTGATTTCCTGTCCCTCGCAAGCTGAAAAATCGATGATGATATCTGTGCGTTCAGCAGGTAGCAGCTCTACAGATTGAATCGCTTGAGGCGCTGATAAAAAACCGCCATCTGTGCCTATTTGCATCATAGTCTGCTCATTTGACAAGCTGATGACATAGCCTCTTCGATTGGAGCCATTCAGGAACCGAAATCTATATTTACGAGGCTCAACATCTAAAAAGGGCCAAAGCTTTCCATTGACTACAATGGTGTTACCTACGAAGCCAGGGGTAATCGAAGGATGTACAGTAACTGGGAATGGTGGTTCATCAGGATAAAATAAAGAGCCATCCTCATTAAATGATTTATCTTGAATTAAAATAGGATATTCGTATTCTCCACATGGTAAATTGGAACGTTCCTCCAGGGCATCTCTTAGTAAATAGAAACCTGCCAAGCCTGCATAGACATTTAAACGTGTTAAAGCCATAGCATGGTCATGGTACCACATTGTAGTACCAGGCTGGTGGTTCGTATATTCATGGATTTCTTTATTAAATTTTGGACCAGTATGTCGATAATCTCTTGTGTACCATGCCTCTGGATGACCGTCGCTCTCCCAATCCACATTAGCTCCATGTAAGTGAGTGACGGTTCTTACCTCTTGGGAATCGTTGGCGGCATGTAGTGTAAAATCCACTGGTAAAAAGTGCTGTAGTGGTAATTGATTTCTATATTTAACGTAAATCGGTTTATCTTTCGTCGCTTCTATAGTTGGTCCTGGATAAAGTCCGTTGTACCCCCATATTAATGTATTAGGAAAATGCTTGTGAAAGCGGTGCTCGCCCTCCATCATGACTAGCTCGTAATAATCATGTTTCTTTTGTCCTCTACAGTACTTTGGTTTTGCTGTCACCGGCTTCTGTAGAGCATCTACAAATTTTGGAATGGTAGCTGGATCAGAAGGGTTAATTGGTAAACTCAAAACATCACATCCCTTTTCAATTACTTAACATGCCTAGTTATCACATCATATGGGTAAAAACAACAGTTGACTGGGACAAAAATGGAGAAAAATGTGTAATAGTATAAAAATTTAATGGGAGGGGAAAACAAAAGGACATTCAATAGCTGTCTTATAAAAGTTTTTTTGAAATCGAGGTAATAGTTGGTATATTGCTAAAAAGTCGGCCGAAGTAAATAGATATGTCTTATAATTGTTACAGAACAAAGTGAAGGATTAAATAGGGGCTTGGAAAAGTGGTGAGACAGTGGTGTTAACATTAGAGGAATTAAATAAGACAATCATGGAAATGCGCATAAAGGGGTATTTAACAGATGCGCTGAAACTGGCAGATCAGGGTCTTTTAGTAGCTTTAGAGGGAAACAACTATGAATATGTATTGGACTTGTACTATCAGAAAATTTTAGTACATCATTCTTTGGGCGATACGCTAGCCATTGTCAGCCTTATTTTCGAGTATGAGGCTATTTGTGAAAAATATGGTACTAGCAAAGATTTGATGCATTATTATTTGGTTATGTCGTTAATATACGATATGGTAGGAATCCGTGAAAAAACAGCAGAGATGACGAAAAAGTCAATTGCTTATGCTCAAGAATTACAAGATTTTATGATGCTTGTTCGTTGTCATAATAATTTATGCTATATAGAGGTAGAGAAGGGCTTTACGAAGGAAGCCCTTCAAGCGGGGTTGTTAGCAAGAGAATATAATAAAACGCTATATGAGACACAGCCAGATTTAGCAAGATTATTAGATATTCGCATCAATAATAATTTAGCAGATGTGTATATTTTGGAAGGGGATTTTTTAGCAGGAAAGGCATTGCTTGATGACTCATTAACTTCAAGCATAATTTCTCAACATAAACCTGAAAAAGTAGCAGCTTTGTTTGGCTATGGCTTTTTATATGAAAAGCAGCACAAGCTTGAGGAAGCGGTGCAATATTATCAACAAGCAATAGATCTAGCCAAATCCTATGGTGATAAGCCCATTACGAAAAAAGTGATGCGCTTATTGTTAAATGTCCTGTACCAATTGAATTGGCGAGATGAAATTTTTGATGTCCAAAAAGATTATATTGACCTTTCGGAACAGATGAGCGTTGATAATTTACTACAGCAAGTGTTGAATTTGGAATTTAAGCGTCAAAAAGAGAGATTAGAAAGAAAAGCACATTATGATCCATTAACAGGTGTTTTGAATCGCCACTTTCTAGATTACGAGCTAGATGAATGGTTACATGCTGCCAAAATGGCGGAATCCTATGTATGTATTACAGTTCTTGATATTGATAATTTTAAATTATTTAATGATACGCATGGACATTTGTTTGGCGATCGAGTTTTACAGCTTTTAGCTAATGGCTTGAGGGAGTTTTTGCGGGAGGAAGACGTAAAAATTATCCGTTATGGAGGGGATGAATTCATTATCTGTATACGCCATCCACAAAAGGATTACATGAAAGCACTTGTCCAAAATACACACGCTCATTTGCTTACGTTAACATTAGAAAAAGACCAGAAAAGCTATCCATTAAAGGTCAGTATGGGAGCTTGTATGAATGATCGAAAAAATTATCATTATAATGATTTATTTGATCAAGCTGATCGCTGTTTGTATGAGGCAAAAGATAAAGGCCGTGCCACCAATGTCATCTATGAACTATGATAATTTGAGTGATTCCTATTTACAGTGTTGAATAGGAATTTTTCTCCTGTTTCAGGGAATATTCTTGAGAGAAATTGGAGCGTCATCGCAAATTAGAACGAGGTAAAATGATACGGAATGAAAATTACTGTACCAATCAGTTGAAAACGTTATTCTAGCAACGTACAATATATGAAATTAAGAAACACGACAGCACAAAATTGTTGTATAATGTTGTGGTATGAGGAAAGAAAGCAGGTTGACAAAATGGAATGCAAAATGAATTGTTATGCAGTTAAAAACACACACAAACATCCGCTATGTGTTGTGCCAAAAAGGCACGATATGAAACAACAGGTGAATAGATGAAAAACTGGTTAATTTTCATTTCTGTCTTTATTGTTTCGTTGTCACTTGTCATTAGCATTTTAGTACTCTGGAAAGCCGAGGCTCCGTTCCGTTCAATTGAAGAGCAGGCTGAACAGTTGGCACTCGATGCCAAAGCCCTCGCAATTGTATCGGAGTCCTACACATATAATGGCAAACATTCGTATGTTACTGTGTTCGGGGTAGACGAATACGGTGATAAAAAGGCTGTCTTTGTTCCCACGAATCTAGACAAGGATTCCATTCAGGAAGTGTTATTAGAAGATGGTATTACGGAAAAGCAAGCATTATCGGTTTTTAAAAATGAAGGAAATGTACAAAAGGTCCTCCACATGAAATTGGGCTATGAGGAGCCGGGCGCTGTTTGGGAGATTACATACCTAAACGACCATGACAAACTCAACTATGTCTATATTATGTTTAAGGATGGCGACTGGTGGAAGCGCATTACGAATTTATAAGAGGAGTAGATCCCGGATGAAAAACTTATTAGCAACACGTGTAAAAACTTTAACACCATCTTCAACATTAGCTATTACTGCGAAAGCAAAAGCATTAAAAGAGCAAGGTATTGATGTCATTGGCCTTGGAGCTGGTGAACCAGACTTTAATACACCTCAAAACATTTTAAATGCTGCCATTGATTCAATGGAAAAGGGGTATACAAAATATACACCTGCTGGCGGACTTCCAGTGCTAAAAAAAGCTATTATTGATAAACTACAGCGCGATAATAATCTTACGTATCAGCCAAATGAAGTGATTGTTGGTGTAGGTGCAAAGCATATTTTATACACATTATTCCAAGTTATTTTAAACGAGGGTGATGAAGTTATTATTCCAATCCCTTATTGGGTGTCTTATCCTGAGCAAGTTAAATTAGCGGGCGGAGTACCTGTATATGTTGAAGGTACACGTGAACAAAACTATAAAATTACTGCTGATCAATTAAGAGCTGCTGTGACTGATAAAACAAAAGCGGTAATTATCAACTCACCTAGCAACCCATCTGGTATGATATATTCACGTGAAGAGCTTGCAGAACTTGCTGCAGTTGCAGAAGAAAAGGATATTTTAATCGTGTCAGATGAAATTTATGAGAAGCTTGTATACAATGGTATTGAGCATTTTTCAATTGCACAACTTTCTGATGCAGTGAAAGCACGTACAATCGTTGTAAATGGTGTAGCAAAATCTCACTCTATGACAGGCTGGCGTATTGGTTATGCTGCGGGTGATGCGGACGTAGTGAAAGCAATGACTGACCTTGCATCACATTCAACATCTAATGCGACTACAACTGCGCAATATGCAACTGTTGAGGCGTATAATGGACCACAGGACGCGGTAGAGGAAATGCGCCAAGCATTCGAATCTCGTCTTGAGAAAATTTACCCACAGGTAAGTGCAATTCCTGGCTTCCATGTATTAAAACCACAGGGTGCATTCTACTTATTACCAGATGTAGCAGAAGCTATGGCTCACACTGGCTATGATTCAGTAGACGCATTCGCTGCGGATATTTTAACAGAAGCAAACGTAGCTGTAATTCCAGGCTCTGGCTTTGGTGCACCAACTACTATGCGATTATCTTATGCAACATCTTTAGACTTACTAGAAGAGGCAGTCCGTCGTATTGATACATTTGTAAAATCAAAATGGCAAGACTAATCCCTCTAGACGACTTTGGAGGATTTCTATGAAAAAAATTATGATTAAAGATATGCCACAGCATATCGGTGAAACAGTCAAAATGGGCGCTTGGCTAGCTAACAAACGTTCAAGTGGTAAAATCGCCTTCTTACAACTTCGTGATGGCTCTGGTTTTGTTCAGGGTGTTGTCGTGAAAGAAGAAGTGGGCGAAGAAATTTTTGCTACAGCTAAAGGACTAACGCAAGAAACTTCTATGTATATTACAGGAGAGGTGAAAGCTGACGAACGTTCAAGCTTTGGCTGTGAGCTAGCTGTAACAGGAATTGAGGTTCTACATACAGCAACAGATTTCCCTATTACACCGAAGGAGCACGGTCCTGAATTTTTAATGGATAACCGTCATTTATGGTTACGTTCTCGTAAACAACATGCCATTATGAAGGTCCGTAATGAAATCATTCGTGCTACTTATGAATTTTTCAACAACAATGGCTTTACAAAGATGGACCCACCGATTTTAACAGGATCTTCACCTGAAGGTACATCTGAGCTATTCCATACGAAATACTTTGATGAGGATGCATTCCTTTCTCAATCAGGGCAGCTTTATATGGAAGCCGCAGCTATGGCACTAGGAAAAGTATTTTCATTCGGTCCAACTTTCCGTGCTGAAAAATCTAAAACGCGTCGTCACTTAATCGAGTTCTGGATGATTGAGCCTGAGATGGCCTTTGTAGAGTTTGAAGAAAATCTAGAAGTACAGGAGCAATATGTAACGCATATTGTACAATCCGTTCTGGCTAACTGCAAATTAGAATTAGAGCGACTTGACCGTGATACATCGAAACTTGAAAATATTAAAGCGCCATTCCCTCGTATTTCATATGATGACGCGATTAAGCTTTTACATGAACAAGGTTTTGACGATATCGAATGGGGCGACGATTTTGGTGCACCTCATGAAACGGCTATTGCCAATTCATTCGACAAGCCAGTATTCATTACATGCTACCCAGTAGGCATTAAGCCTTTCTATATGCAACCACATCCAGACCGCGATGACGTTGTATTATGTGCTGATTTAATCGCACCTGAAGGCTATGGTGAAATTATTGGTGGTTCTGAGCGTATCCATGACTATGATTTATTAAAATCTCGTCTTGAAGAACATAACCTATCATTAGATGCATATGCATGGTATTTGGAGCTTCGTAAACATGGTTCTGTTCCACATTCAGGCTTCGGACTTGGATTAGAGCGAACTGTGGCATGGATTTCTGGCACAGAACATATTCGTGAAACAATTCCATTCCCACGTTTACTGAACCGCTTATATCCATAAGCAAATCAATTTAAAAGTCGCGTAGTGAAATATCTACGCGGCTTTTCTACTTACTTAAAGAAGGAGTCTAGAGGAATATGAATGCAAATAATCATCGACTCCGTACATGGACTGAGCAGAGAATGATTCCCATTCCCCAGCTTTTTTTTCAGTTTTATAAGGAGTTAAATATAGAGGATGAAGAGGCGCTAATTGTTATGCACCTGTTAGCCTTTCATATGGAAGGCTATGACTTCCCTACACCAAATGATTTAAAGAATCGTCTCACAATGCCAGAAAATGAACTAACATCCCGTTTACAACGATTAATGCAAAAGGGCTTCCTTGAAATTACTCGTGATGTGGATACAGGTGGCAAGCTCTATGAAAAATATTCGGTTTATCCACTCTGGGAGCGAATTGTGCAGATGATCGAGATGAAAGAGCAACAAAAATCTGCTACAACACTTCAACAAGAAGAAGGAGAGATTTTCCGACTCTTTGAAGAAGAAATGGGACGTCTTTTATCTCCTTTAGAGCTTGAAAAAATAGGGTGTTGGCTTGATGAGGACAAGCATAGTCCAACACTCATTAAAGAGGCATTGAAAGAAGCTGTTTTTGCTGGGAAACTGAGCATTCGCTATATTGATCGTATTTTGTTAGAGTGGAAGAAGAAAAATATTACGACACCTCAAGCGGCACAAAAGCAAAGTGAGCAGTTCAGAGAGAAGCAAACATTTAGCAGGACTCCAGCACGGACAGTTCAGCAAGACACGCAACCGACTAACAAAGTACCTTTTTATAATTGGTTAGAAGAGAGAGAATAGGGGGCATCCAGTTTGTTAACAAAAAAACAGTGGGAGCATTGCCTAGAAGAAATGGATCGAATGTTTCCTAATGCACATTGTGAGCTTGTGCATGACAATGCCTTTGAGCTCACAATTGCGACATTATTATCTGCACAATGTACGGATGTACTTGTTAATAAGGTAACCAAAACATTATTTCAGAAATATAAAACGCCTGAAGATTATTTGGCTGTCCCGTTGGAAGAATTACAACAGGATATTCGCTCTATTGGCTTATATCGTAATAAAGCAAAGAACATTCAGGCTTTATGTCAACGTTTGCTAGATGAATATAATGGCGAAATACCAGCAACCCGAGAAGCACTTGTAACATTGCCAGGTGTAGGTCGCAAAACAGCCAATGTGGTGCTATCAGTAGCCTTTGATATTCCTGCGCTAGCAGTTGATACCCATGTAGAGCGTGTTTCCAAACGTCTAGGTCTATGTAGATGGAAGGATTCCGTACTTGAAGTGGAAGAAACAATCATGAAAAAAACGCCCATGGATAAGTGGTCAAAAACGCATCATCAGTTAATTTTCTTTGGTCGTTATCATTGTAAGGCCCAAAATCCTGGCTGCCATACCTGTCCTTTACTAAGTGATTGTCGTGAAGGTCAAAAGCGTTTGAAGAAAGGCTTGGTGAAGGAAGCATGAATAGAGAGGCGATCACAAAAGATCAGGTAGATGCTTGGTTTGCCCAATGGACAACCCTTCAAGCAACTATCCACGAAGCCCATGATGCTAGAAATGGTACAGCAAAAGACTTAATGGAAGAAGCAATCCAATTGTTTGAACAGCTTGTACAAGCGGCAGGAGATGAGGTGCTGCCGATTAATGGGGTTGAAAGACTTTCCTTTATCAAAGCGAAGCCAGGGCAATATGCTTGTTACCGTCAGTTGGATGAATTATTTAAGGAAACGAAAAAGCGTACAGCACGTTTACGAATTCAAGCTAGTAAAAAATAGAGTGGCAGAATAAAATACTTGTGCCGACAGAAAAAACCGAGAAGCATTATATGCTTCTCGGCTTTTTGTTTATTCTGAGCTTTGTTCTTCATTATTTGGGTCTACAGGATCTGTAGGAGGAGTTGGTTGCTGGCTTCCATCTGAACCGCCATTGTTTCCACCGTTGTTGCCGTTATTCCCATGCCCATTTCCATTATTATTGTTATTACCACCGTTGTTGCCATTACCGTTACCATTGCCATTATTATGACCGTTATCTTGGTCTTCTTCACCAGGATCTGTTGGTAAATCAATGTTCGGCTCTTCCGGCTCTTCCGTTTCTACATCCTCTTCTTCAGTTGTACTTGTAATTTGGAAAGTTGTGGTACCAGGCTCGCTTCGTGTACCATCCACAATGGCTACGACTGAAATCGTGTAATTGCCATCTTCCAACGTATTGGCAACTGATAAACCTTTGCTCTCTGTTTTACCAAGGTCAAACTTTTTACCGTCATCACGGGTTGCAGTTACTTCAAATGAAGTTGGTAATGGTTCATCTGTTTCTGGATTCAAGCTGGCATCATGTTCCCAAGAAATATTGATAGACTGTGCCCCTAAATCTAAGCTTGCAGATACGTTATATGGCGTAGCCAATTCTGGTGCTTCATAAACATTCGACACTTCTGTTGGCTCAGTACCACGAACGAATAGCTCTGTTTGACGTAATTCGCTTGGTGTAAAGTCACTTGCCAATTTCAATGGCTTAGAGCCCACTTCAATCGTTGCTTCTACAACTGTACTTGGCTTTTTAAAGCTTTCTGTTTCAACGTTTGCTGAAATGTCTTGCATAATCGATTTGAATAGATTTTGTGGTAAACGACGTTCTTCCCACGTTGTAATTGGATCAAAGTGTTTTTCATAGCCACTCCATATAGCGATGGAATAGTTTGTCGTATAACCAGCAAACCATGAATCTGGCACACTTGTGTTCGGTAAATTATATTTATTGAAATCTTCAGCTGAATAGTTGGTTGTACCTGTTTTACCTGCGATGTCTAGTCCAGGGACATTAGCCGCTGTACCTGATGCGTCAGGTTTGTTGCCAACTACATCACGTAGCATATCTGTTACCATATAAGCTGTAGCTTCACTCATCGCTACATTAGGCTCAGGTGTATAATTTTTAGATGTTTTCCCATCACGGTAAACAATTTTTGTAATAGCATGTGGGTCTGTGTAAACGCCGTTATTTCCGAATGCTGCATAGGAAGCCGCCATTTGAATAGGTGAGATAGTAATCGCTCCACCACCAATTGCGTCTGATTCATAAAGGTTTTCTGTTTCAATCCCTAAACGTCCAACAAATTCCTTCGCATTTTCAGTACCTACTTCTTGTAATGCTTTGACAGCTGGTACGTTTCGTGAAGCATATAATGCCTTACGAGCAGTCATGGCACCCATATATCTGCCATCCCAGTTTGTAATAGTTTGCTTTGAATTGGAATAGTTCATAGGTTCATCTACAAGTGTATGGCCAGTAGACCATTTTAAATATTCAATGGCTGGACCGTAGTCCACTAATGGTTTCATTGTAGAACCAGGTTGATTTTTTGTTAAATCATCTGCATAGTTCCAGCCACGTTCGGCACCATAATGTCGACCGCCACCAACAGCTTGGATAGCTCCTGTTTTCGTATCAATGACCGCTACACCTGACTGAATATCTTCTGTTGGGAAATTGCTGTCATCGTTCATCACATTTTCAACAACTTTTTGGGCATTTGGATCAAGTGTTGTATAAACTTTAATCCCTTCTGCCATGGCAGAACCATCGCCATTATTTTCTAATTCATTAATAACGACATCTAGGAAGGCATCGTATTTAGAGCCAGCAAATGATTGACGAGTTGCATCGTCAGCAAGACCTGCTTGGACATCAACGTTTTTAGCTTCTTCCATTTCTGTTTTCGAAATTTTTCCGTGTTGATACATTAATCCTAAAACTGTATTACGACGTTGCTTGGCAAGGTCAGGGTTTTTCAATGGATTATAAGCATTTGGTCTTTGTACGAGCCCTGCTAATAATGCTTCTTCATCTAATGTTAAATCTTTTAATTCTTTTCCGTAGAAATATTGGGCTGCTGTACCAAAGCCATAAATACGGCCTGACATTAGCATTTTATTGAAGTACATTTCAAAAATTTCTTCTTTTGAATATTTACGTTCTAATTGAAACGCTAGCCAAGCTTCCTGTGCTTTACGTTTTAATTTCTTTTCATTTTGTAAGAATGAGTTTTTCACTACTTGCTGTGTTAGGGTAGAGGCACCTTGTGCACCAAAGCCATCACGGAAGTTAGCAAGTATAGCACCACCTAGACGGTAGAAGTCCATGCCGTGATGTTTAAAAAAGCGTACATCTTCCGTTGCAAGAATAGCGTTCACCATATCTTCGGGAATATCTTCATATTTTATATATTTACGGTTTTCAGCACCGATTGTTGCGAATATTTCACCGTTTTTATCGTAGAATTCTGAAGACACAGGGTCTTTCAATAATTCCTCATCAAGCTTAGGAGCTGTGCTTGCATAGTAAGCAAATAATCCTGCTCCTCCAATGAAGCCTACCACACCGATGATTAATAACGTTAAGAAAATACGTTTTATCCACATTTTAGCGGGTGTAGACGACTTTGTTGTTGTTTTCTTACCTTTTTTATTTTTTTCAGCGAGAGCCTTTTGATGCTCTCCACGTGTTCGACGACGTTCAGTCATACTATTTCTCCTCACTTTCAAACCCGCAGCATTTTTCAACGATCAGTTGTTGGATGATGGGTAAATAATCGATCCGTGGATAATAGCTAGTGGGAATTTCATACGCCTCTTCTTCAATCGTTGAAAAGGGTATGGATTTACGATTGCCATTTTCCATTGCTTGCCAGGCCTTTTGTAAAACTTCATATGGCACAATAAAATATCGTTCAAAAGCTGAAAAGCGAACGATAATAAAAGCCACACCATTTTGTTCAGTCACTTGCTGCATATGGGTCATTTGATGCTCATGAATATTTTTTAAAGGGAAACTTGTTTTGGACGCAGTTTCCTTTGCATCAAAATCAATATAATGCCCATTCCAAACACCATTGTAGTCGGTTGTAGAGGGTGTTCGAAAATATGCTTCACGAATGACAGCAGCGCTTCGTGAAGGGTACTCTACTTTGACGATTTGTACAGGAACAGGTTTCTTATGAATGATAGCAAGTCGCCTTTTAATATAATAGTCGTTTGCTTCATTAATTTCATCTTCTAGTGTCTTTCCACGATTACTAAAAGACAAATCTTTACTTTTACTTTTTTTTTCTGTTTTCTGTACAGAAGTATGGGGGGTATACAATTTCCCATTTGGATAGCGAATTGTCATTTAGCTCACCCTTTATCAAACTGCTTTCCTATATATTAGTTTACCATGATTTGATGGCTCTTCTCTACCTCCATCCGTGTTGTCTTTGTTACAAGAGTAGTAGACAGTGGATGCAAAGAATAAACAAATTGCGTCGAAAAAAAGCTAATAATTGTCTTCCTTGAATCGTCAAAATAACTGATAAATTTAAACATAGAAACGGTTGAAGAATGGTGAATTATCTACACCTTTCATTCAGGACGCTTTTTTAGTTGGAAGGTTCATTTATAAAAATTTATCGAAAATCTTCTTCTTTCAGCTAACTTACGCTTATTTTGTCACGCATGAAGGTAATTCTATACATGCGAGGAATACTTTAAGTAAAGCAAAGGGGGCGTTATTTTGAACAAGTTAGAACAATTAGTTGCGCAGTTAGATCTGGTCAATCAATTACTTTTCACGAGAGTGTCGCTGGAGAACAATGCTCAGAATATGCACTTTTTTTTGCAGCTCAAAGCAGTTAGCCAGAAAGTAAGCTTAGCAGAAAAGAACTGGCAAGTAAAGAATGCTTGTTCGCCTATTAGTAGTGAAAAATGATAGACTTTGGTACACTTATCTCATAAGCAATTGAACTAACTCTATAGCATTAAAATTGATACAGTATTTACCACAAAACAAGTAGGGGAAGGTAAAGGTATCAGGAGGTGCCATATTTTCGTAGTTGAAATGATGGACAAGACATACTCATCATATATATGTACTTGCTACGAAAAATATTTGCTTACGAGTAATTGATGAGAGATGAGGTGCAAAAATTGTTAGTTATTCAGCAAACATCCCAATTAATAGATGAATGTGATCGATGTGTTTCACGTTTTTGGCAAATGCGTGAGGAGGACCGTACACCTGACTTTTTTCTAGAGGTGAAACCACACGCTGATAAAATTCATCAACTGTTGAAGGAATGGCAGCAAGAGGCCAATAAATGGATTCAAGAGAATCGACCGAAATATATGCATACACAACAAATTGCTTCAACGGTAGAATCGATGGAGCAATTTGTTGTGCAATCTTTTTATAAAGAAACAAGTAAAAAACGCTTCTTAGATGCGATTCATTCTACCTCCTTTACAATGAAAAACTTTGAACGACTGGTAAAGGAGGAGGCAGTAAATGCTATCGAAGAAACGAACGATTAGTGAGCTTTTGCATGAGTGGAGATATGATGAAGAATTAAAAGAACGTATTCTACATTGGCAAACACTTGAAGGACGACCTGCTAGCTATGCTCCTTTCCCAGAAAATTTACATCCTTCTTTAGTGAAGGCTTTGCAGGCAAGGGGAATCGAGCAACTTTATACGCATCAGCGAGAGGCCTTTGATTTGGCACAGAGTGGTACATCTTTTACGGCTGTTACACCAACCGCATCAGGTAAATCATATTGCTATCATTTGCCGGTGTTGCAAAAAATAGTAGAGGATAAAAACGCACGTGCGATCTATTTATTCCCAACAAAGGCTTTAGCGCAGGATCAAAAAAATGACTTGAATGAACTGATTGAACAAAGTGGTGAGGAAATTTTAAGTTATACCTATGATGGTGATACGGCTCCAGGCATTCGTCAGAAGGTTCGCAAAGCAGGACATATCGTTATGACAAATCCTGATATGCTTCATTCAGGAATTTTGCCACATCATACGAAATGGGTATCGCTATTTGAAAATTTACAGTATATCGTGATTGATGAATTGCATACATATAAAGGGGTATTTGGTTCCCATGTTGCCCATGTTATTCGTAGATTAAAACGCATATGTGAATTTTATGGTAGTAAACCTGTGTTTATTTGCACATCGGCAACGATAAAAAATCCTAAGGAGCTGGCCGAGCTATTAACAAATGAATCACATGCGCTCATCGCGGACTCTGGAGCACCTATCGGTAAGAAAACATTTCTGTTCTATAATCCGCCCATTATTCATAAAACTTTTGGGGTGCGTAGAAGTGCCGTGTTAGAGGTAAGTGATTTAGCAAAGCGGCTATATATAGCTGGTATTCAATCAATCATTTTCGCTAAAAGCAGAGTACGGGTTGAAATGATTGTCACTTATTTAAAGGAGCTCACTCGCAATAAGCTGCTGGATGAATCCGTGCGTGGCTACCGAGGTGGGTATTTACCATCTGAACGTCGGGTAATCGAAAAAGGCTTGCGTGATGGAACCATTCAAACCGTTGTCAGTACCAATGCGTTAGAATTAGGGGTCGATATCGGCCAGTTACAAGCATGTATTATGACAGGTTATCCAGGAAATATTGCAAGTGCCTGGCAACAAGCAGGACGTGCAGGAAGGCGACAGGATGAGGCTTTAATTATTTATGTTGCACAATCGACGGCACTGGATCAGTATGTGGTGAATCATCCTTTATTTTTACTTGGTAGTGCACCAGAGGAAGCACGTATTTATCCAGAAAATATGTTAATTTTAATGGATCATTTAAAATGTGCCGCTTTTGAATTACCTTTTTCTATAGAAGATACGTATGGTGAATATGATATACAAGAATTGCTAGATTATTTAGCAGAAGAGGGCGTTGTCTTTAAGACGAGCGATAAGTGGCATTGGATGAGCGATCGTTTCCCAGCACATGATATTAGCTTACGGTCGGCTTCCCAGGAAAATGTGGTTATAATTGATCTGTCTATTCCTGCCCAAACAAAGGTAATTGGAGAAATGGATCGTCATAGTGCCATGACACTATTACATGAAGAAGCGATTTATTTACATCAAGGGATTCAATTCCAAGTAGAGAAGCTCGACTGGGAAGAAAAGAAAGCTTATGTCCGTGAAGTCGACATCGATTATTATACAGATGCTAATCTTGCCGTTGAAATGAAGGTATTAGAGGAAGATCGAAGCCGAACTTATAACGGCGGTACGATTAGCTTTGGGGATGTAGGATTAGTTGCACAGGCAACTATTTTCAAGAAAATTCGCTTTGGCACGCATGATAATATAGGATCGGGGCCTATTCATTTACCTCCAGATGAAATGCATACAAGCGCATCATGGCTATCACTTCATCTAACAGAACAGTGGTCAGAGGCGGAATTGACAGAGGCAATGATTGGAGTAGCCTATGCCATGAATGCCTTTATCCCTTTATTTATTCAATGTGACAGCAGTGATGTAGCTGTTGTCCCACAAGTCAAAGCATCCCATAATGAGCTGCCCACATTTTTTGTTTACGATAAATACCCTGGTGGGATTGGTTTAAGTGAAAAGGTCTATGACTTATGGGAGGAGCTATTAATGAAAACGTTGGAGCATGTTTCAAATTGTCCTTGTGAATCTGGATGCCCATCATGTATTGGTGCCCAAGACAGTTTACAGGAAGGCAAGAAGAGAGTAGTAGTACTACTACGAATATTAAATCAAAAATAAATGAAGAAGGCTTAAGGATGATAGCGCTAGCTCCTTAAGCCTTCTTCATTTATTAATTTATAAATTGTTTTACGGTTAATTCCTGTTAAACGGTGGATAAAAAGAAAATTGATAAGTCATGGCTTGATAAATTTGATTCAGGAACTATGACAAGTGGGGATTTTGAAGGTTTAAAAATTATTATCTCCCAACGATAAAACTGATGCCCATTACCAATTGAGGTAATGGGTTTTTTTTATTTCCACAAATTTCACCTGTTACAGAATGAATGTTTATTTTGAAATAATGCAATTCAGTAGTTTGTATTAAAAAAATAACTGTTTATGAAATATTAGTTACTCCAAGGTAATTTCATTTTTTTCTAACATAGATCTTAAGAACAAGTATTGCATATAAAATAACACCTGAATAAATAACTATTTTTGACAAATCATACTGCCATCCTGATGAAATACCTCGTATTTGACAATCAACATACATTAACAATCCAATTATTATTATAAAAAAAGTAAGATAAATAAAATTTAATTTTTTTAGCAATATTAACACCTACCTTTAAATAAGGATAAACTAAAATTAAAAAAAATGCTAAAATTTTAAAAAATGAAATCTTATTACATTTATGGTATAATTTCCTACATGGGAGAAAAACAGGGGGTAGAGATTAGTGAAAAAATTTTTTATTAGAATTATTTGTATAGTATTTGCACTTTCTATGATAACACCATCTTTAGCTGTACCTGCTTCAGCAGCAGAAATTGATGATATTGAAGGGAAAATTATTTTAGAGAAAGATAATTACATATTTTCCTTATCTGAATCAGAAGATGGTAACAGTTTATTACAAGTAACAAATAGTCAAACAAATGAAGTTGAATACCTTGAGATTACCAAAAATGAAGAAAATACTATTGAAATGATTGCATCTAATGAAGATGGAAGCTATCAAGAACTAATAACTCTTGATAAAAATACTAAAGCAACTACATTAGAAAATTTAAATACTGGAGAGATAGAAGTATTAGAAGAAATTATAGTCGAAGAACCCACAATAGTTACTCCATTTCCTAAATATGGAGAGGATATAATTGCTCCGAGGGCATTACCTGGTGGAAACGGTGACTATGTTCTCTATATGACGTATAAAGGCAAGAAATCCATTGATACAACTTATCTTACAGGGGTTATCGGAATATTATTTGGGCTTTCTGTTCTAAATCTTCCGAAGTACACTAAAAAGGCAGAAGAAGCCGCTTTGGTTATAATATCTGGTATAGCACTCATTTATGTTTCCATCAAAACAAAGGAAGCTTACTATATAGGTGAATTGTACTTATATCGTGATTCATTTCATTATCCAGCTACATGGACAAGGTATTTTAAATGGGCTGATATAGATGATAACTATGCAGGATTAATTGATGCAACTTTTGTAAAATCTAATCACGAGTAGAACAAATTATGAAATATTAGAAAACTCCCATGAAAAATTAACGACCAACAAAGCTAATTTGATATGCTCCCTATTAGGTAGACAGATTAAAAAATAAAAATCTGTTTATCTAAGGGGGAGTATTTTTTATGGGTGAAGCAAACATCCACTTGAGTTGAAACTACATAACGTTCAATTGTTCGAAGAAGGTCACTATTCTATCAATGAATTGTGTGAAAGGTTTTCAATAGATCATCAAACTTTTCATAGATGGAAAATGAAATTTGAGGCAGGTGGACGTGAAGGATTACAAGAAGCTACTTCATGTAAATCCTATTCAAAAAAGTTAAAGTTAGCGGCTGTGAAGGACTACATTCAACGGAATTATTCACAGATGGAAGTGTTAGCGAAATATGGGATTAGTAGTACCTCAGTTTTAAAAAGGTGGGCAAAAAAGTATACTAGTCATCGAAGGAATTTAAGCGAATTGTTGAAAAAGCCAATATGACACAAAGTATGTCCCGTGTTGGTCGATGTATTGATAACGGACCAATTGAATCATTTTGGGGCACATTGAAGTACAATTCATATGAAGAGTTAAAACTAGCGATTGATGATTATATTCATTTTTATAATTACTATCGTTATCAGGAACGATTAAACGGCTTGAGTCCCTTAGAATTCAGGACTCAAGCCGCATAATACATTTTTTATTATTTCCACTGTCTACCTGACGGGGTGCAGTTCACAAATGAGTACCTGGTCTTTTTAATTTATTCACTTTGTAATTCCTGTACACGAGTCGAAAGGATCTCTTTTAATTCAGCCAAGTTATCTAAATCACAGTACTTATTAATGTAGCTCTTAGCAGAACTCTTTGCTGATTGTTTCCTTGTTTTTCTTAATTCTTTGCTGTGTAAGCCTTGAAGTTCTACTATTTTGGAATTACTCGGTAAATTGATGAAATTTAATTGAGTTAATAGTGATGTTTAAATCTTTTACGTTTGATTTGGAAAATCGGCGCAAAGTAGGTGAATACATTTCTTTACCAATAATATAGTCAATTGGTACATCGTATTTTAAGGTGAAGCAAAGGAATTCAATATTTGAAACATTTCTTGAAAAAGGAGAATCAAATTCTTCAAAAATAAAATTATTCCCTTGTAGAGAATTACAATGTAAACATACATTTGCGTAATAGTTGCTTTTTGTTGAGTTTGAATACATTACTTTGCACTTTGAATTTTCTTTTAAATACTTTGCAATTTCTGATGGAAAACCTAAACTTAAGGGTAGAATAACACAGTCTAATCCAATTAAATCTTCTGTTCCCTCACCGTGGTTTGTCGATCTATCCTCTAAATCTATTAAATTTTCCCCGTGTATAGCGATAGCATAAACTACTGTATGCTTCTTACATTTCCAACAATTTCTTTCGGTCTTTGCGAGATATACAAAATTTGTAGCAACAGTACTGTATTTTACCCATTTCTTAAATCTAAAATAAAATTTACGATTAGTGGTGGTCCATTTCTTAAATTCAGTATTCCACTTTGCATACATTTGCTTAGCTTCATCTTTATCAGAATAGGGCACATCTAAAAATAGCATATTTTATACTCCTTCCCGTGCTTTATAGTACTTACAATTTGGATTATGTATCTATTGAAAAAGTTATTTTGAATTGTATAAGAAAGGGAAGCCACTCACTGAAAAAAATAAATGAGTGGCATTTTCTGAATTTATTGTTTAACTTGGTAATCTTGTTTACCTAATTCTTTGCCACCAATACCTTGATTGGCAACTAATGTGACTGGAGTTTCTAAATCATCAAGTTCATAAGCAATTGCGTGTTCTACAGTTCCGCCTTTTTTAATATTTTCCATTTGTGTTTCTAAAAAACTCTCATCGGGTAATGACCCTATTTCTAATTTATTAACAGCATTCGGATTGTTATCCTGGATCACAGTAAATACAGCAAACCACGCTGTTCCAGGGTCAATTTCTTTATCACTTAAATTTGTAGTTTCATACCAAATTGCAAATACAGGTTTTTCACCATATTCGTTTCCTTTTTCTCCTGCTGGAATAACTTTTGTTTCCTTGATTTTTATTTTCAAATCTACTAGTTTTGCCTCACCATCTTTAAAGTAGACATCTTCACTTTGTTCTTCCTTTTCTGTTTTGTCAGCAGATACAGGTGTTTGAATTTCTTCTTTTGGTGGTTCTTCTTTAGCTTTTTCTTCACCACAAGCAGCAAGGCCAAGTGAAAGTACAAGTGCAGTGCTGAAAATTAGTTTTTTCTTCATTTGTAAAATAATCTCCTTTTTGTATATATTTTCATATAATAATACTATACTAAATTACCTAGATTATGTCATTATTAATTTGATTTCTCACTCCTTAAATGAACACATTTTTAGCTTTGTTTACATCAGATTTATTTCTTTAAAACTTCCATATTATAGGGTAAATAAAGTGCAGAAAAGTAGGGCAACAAAGTCCAAAAAGGCAACAAATGATAGTGCTTTAAATTACTAAAGTGGGTAAACGAAGGCAACGAGGGTAAACAGAGTTTGTTGCCGATTCTGTGAGGATAGAACCCTTGCAGTCAAAGGATTCCCTTATATAAGTAAACAAAGTAAACAAATAATATCTATTGAGTGTATTTATATAATATAGGTGTATATAACATATATAATATATACCTAATACGCCTAATACATATATACTATATACGTGGGAGCAAATTCGTTGCCCTAAATTTTAAAGTTATGGTGACCTAAATATGTTCACTTGCTTTTTACCTTATGTTTAATAAAATTCTCTTTGGCACGCATGATAATATAGGTTCGGGTCCAATACATCTACCTCCAGATGAAATGCATACAAGCGCATCATGGCTATCACTTCATCTAACAGAACAGTGGTCAGAGGCGGAATTGACAGAGGCAATGATTGGAGTAGCCTATGCCATGAATGCCTTTATCCCTTTATTTATTCAATGTGACAGCAGTGATGTAGCTGTTGTCCCACAAGTCAAAGCATCCCATAATGAGCTGCCCACATTTTTTGTTTACGATAAATACCCTGGTGGGATTGGTTTAAGTGAAAAGGTCTATGACTTATGGGAGGAGCTATTAATGAAAACGTTGGAGCATGTTTCAAATTGTCCTTGTGAATCTGGATGCCCATCATGTATTGGTGCCCAAGACAGTTTACAGGAAGGCAAGAAGAGAGTCATAATACTTCTTCAAAGATTAAATCAAATTAATTAACATGAAAAAAGAGGACTTGAGGAATAACTAAATTATTTCCTCAGGCCCTCCATATTTAATAGTGTGTAGCTCATCTAACGTTTAATGATAGTATGTTTTTCTAACTCACGTCCAGTAGTATTCTATTAAACTAAAGTTATTTAATAGATATTTTGTGTTTTTCGTTCAGTAATGTAGTACCATTTACTTTAACGACGATATTTAGACTGAGTAATCCACCGATTTTTACTTTTACGGTAGAGATTGTGCCATTTGCTTCTGTAATTTCACCTGTCAATGTAACATAAGGGTAGATTTGTTTGAACATACTATCTCTACTTTTTTTATCTACTACTTCATTATTAATAGAAAGAACTTCTTCAGTCACGGCATTTACAATTCGAATAATATGGCCTTTATAGTCTAATTGCCATACTTTAAATACTTCTTTTTCTAAATCCTCGGTTGTGTTTTTCCATTCTTCTTTTATTTCTTCACGTAAATTTTTAAACAAAGCATTTCCTCCAAAAAACATAATTTTATCACATTCTATTTGTAATTTCATTTTATAGGAAATACTTACAATAGTACACTGGCAATAGACAATAGCTTGAGCTTTCTATGTATCCAGGACATAAAAGGGACATACATCAAGAAATGCCGTATCTTTATTGAGAATGGATTGTTTAATGAATAGTTTTAAGCTAAAAGCATATCGGGGTAGTTTCTTTAAATAAAATATTGAAATTTCTCGAAAATAATCCAGAGACGTTTGAATCGGGGCTTTATTTTTTGCAGCTGTTTTACGCTTCCTCAGGCAGGGCGTGCTTTTTCCATTGCAACCGCAAAGACATACTCACATGTCCTTTACACTTTTAAGGTCATCAATTCAAGAAATAGAGTTTCTATAAACAAGAATTTCCTGCGATGAAAATTTTGAATGAGTCGAGCAATCATGGTAATCTTGCAAGAGAGTCTTATATTATAAGCAGAAAATGAGTGAAATACATGTCTTACGAAAATAAAATACTACAAATGAAAAAAATGCTTAGTAAAAAACCAGCGGCGACTCCACAAAGGGTAGAGGAACCGGCTTATCAAAAGCCAACTAGGCCTAGCTATACCGAGCGATGGGAAGAGGCTGGGCTTACGGTTGTAGAAAATGACTTTGGTATTGTGTTTAAGCGCCATGTACAGTATCCATTTTCTTTTCAGCATGGTCATTATCAGCTACAGTCATTTTTTGATGCGTTGAAAAAATGGCAGGATGCTTCGTTTGATCATCCATATGCACTGGATTTTCATGAACCTGTATTATTTTTTGATACAGAAACGACAGGCTTAAAAGGTGTGGGCACGCATATTTTTTTGCTTGGGTTTTTAGAGGTAGACGAAGAATGTTTTAGTTTAACTCAATATATTCTTGCAGACCCTGCACATGAGGCGGCGTTTCTGTTTGAATCAAAACTGTGGAAAAAATTAGCAACAGTCATCACCTATAATGGTAAAAGCTTTGATTGGCCGCAGCTTGAAACGCGCTGGACACTGCATCAAAAAACATTACCCAAATTAAGATCACAACGACAAATCGATTTATTGCATAGTTCCAAGCGTTTATGGAAAAATGATATGGAGCGCTTAAAATTAAAATCTGTGGAGGAAGAGAAGCTTGGTTTTTCTCGAAAGGGAGATATTCCTGGTCATCTTGCCCCTATTATTTATTTAGATGCTGTAAAAAGTGGCGTACCAGATGCTCTTATGAAGGTTTTGCTGCATAATGAGTGGGATTTGCTGTCTCTTATCACACTGTATAGTCATTCTACTCAGCTCTTGTTTGAAGAGGGATATGAAGAATCTGCAAAAACCTTTACCAATATTGGGAAATGGTATGGTGATTTAAAAGAAAGCACACAAAGTGTTAAGGTGTTAGAAAGGGTGACAACACAATTTGATGCACTGGAAGCGGGTAATGCTCAATATTATTTAGCACTACAGCATAAAAAGAGTAAACGCTATAGTGAAGCCATCGATGCATTTGTGGCCTCTCTCCATTTTGTCGAAGCAAGAACAAAGTTGCGTGTCCTTGAGCAACTAGCCATACTTTATGAGCACCAAATAAAAGATTATAAGCAGGCCCTTTATTATACGCAACAAGGCATACATCTCATTCAAAAGAATGAGCAATGGAGAGCAGAACAAAAACAAAAATGGGTAATTTCTTGGGAAAAGAGGTTGCTCAGATTAGGAAATAAGAAATAATTTCCCAGGTAATCGCATAAAACGACAAGTTTAGCCTTACAATTGGAGTTTTCAGACGATATAATGTGTTGAAGTATGCTATAATGTATTCGTGTATGTAGTGTGAGGAAGGGCGATGTGAATGGACATTAAATTAACGTCAAAAATGATCCTTGAAAAGGAATTTAAAAAGAACTTTAAAGGCTATAATGTGGAAGAAGTAGATTCATTCCTTGATGAAATTATTCAAGACTATGAAACGTTTGAAAAAGTGATGGCCCAACTACGTGAAGAAAATAGACAATTAAAAGAAGAAATTGAAAATACACCGAAGAGACAACCCGTTGCTTCAGCGGCAGCAGCAGGTACAACTAATTTTGACATTTTAAAACGTCTTTCTAATTTAGAAAAACATGTATTTGGTAGCAAGCTATACGAATAATTTTAGTCAATTATATTGTATTTAACATAAAACTCTAGTATAATCTTTCGTATCATCATGAAATTCTGGTAATCGCTGCGGCGCTAGACGTCGTAGAGGAAAGTCCATGCTCACACGGTACTGAGATGTCCGTAGTGTTCGTGCTTACTGAAAAAATAAGGTAAGGCAGCTGTTCAGGCTGACGGCGGAAGGAAAACCTAAGTCCTTGGATATGGTTGACACTTCCTGAAAGTGCCACAGTGACGAAGCTTGCTTGGAAACATGCAAGGTGGAACGAGGTAAACCCCACGAGTGAGAAACCCAAATTATGGTAGGGGCACTCTCTTGAAGGAATTGAACGGATAGAGGGACGGAGCTTGCTCTGTAGATAGATGATTACTACCTGGTCGTACGAGGCGCAAGCTGTTTGAGTACTCAGGAACAAAACATGGCTTATGGAATTTTTTTGATGCTTATTTACGAAATAACAAGCGCTCTCCAACTCGGTGGAGAGCTTTTCTTTTGAGTTTATGAGGAAAAAGTAACCTAGTTAATCAAGTCTTGGTATGCGCGATACGTTTGAGAATGGCTATTTGCTAGCCAAGCCTCTATCGCTACCGCTTCTAAGTCACAACATCTGAAAACGGTGATCGCATCAATGTGTATTATCTTGATTCAGCAAAAGTTTGGATACCTAGCAAAATGTTAGATACACATGACTCTCCTCTATAGGTAGTAAGAGTTTGCACATTTTCTTTCCATTCAGGTGGCGACAGGACGACTGCTGAATCAAGTATAAACCTCTAAGGATGTCACAGATTTTTAAGACGAGCTTACGAGTTACTCAAAAAAACTGTACACCATCTAAATGGGGTGTCATTGATTTACATACGAGTTGGCCTGACGTAAGTGCCCTTTAAAGGGGAGTATAGAGAGATAGGATGGGGCGGAACATGAACGGAGTAAATAATTGGGAAAGTATGGATAAAATGAAGTTGATTTCTCAATATCCTACTACCTTAATACTTAAAATCTTCGAAAATGTATCTGAAGGTATCATGATTACTGATGAATACAAAAAAATAGTAATGGTTAATCCTGCCTTTGAATTTGTCACAGGTTATAAACGTGATGATGTAGTGGGAAAAACACCTGCCGTTTTACAATCAGGTGTACATGAATTACCGTTCTATTTAGAAATGTGGGAACAGATACGACAAGAAGGAATTTGGCAAGGAGAAATATGGAATCGTCGTAAAACTGGAGACGTATATCCTGAATGGTTAACAATTGTTTGTGTAACCAACGATGAGGGTGAGGTTACAAATTATTGTGGTATTTTCACAGATTTGTCTGAAAGAAAAATAGTAGAAAACGAACTAGAAAAACGTTTACTGACTGATTCACTAACGGAAGTATCCAATCGTTTTGCTTATATCGAAAGAATGGATAATCTTTTAGAATCAACTTCTGCTATTTCTCATTCAGTGCAGCATGCGGTCTATTTTTTAGATTTAGATAGATTTAAGCAAATTAATGATACTTTAGGTCATGCTGTCGGAGATTCCATTTTAATAGAAGTCGCCAAACGACTAAAACATTTACTGAAAAACAAAGATATTATCGCAAGATATGGCGGAGATGAATTCGTCATTACATTAACGAATGTAAAAAACGTAAAAGAAGCTGCACAATTTGCTGAACAAATAATAAGTAGTATTGAAAAGCCAATGATGATAAACGGCCAGGAAGTGTTTATTTCTACAAGCATAGGCGTAAGTGTCTATCCAGTAGATGGGAAAAATACGGAAGAACTCATTAATTGTGCTGACAGAGCAATGACCTATTCAAAAAAGAATGGTTTGAATGGCTATTCTTTTTATTTTGATGAACTGCAAACAGATGCACAGCGTGTCTTATTGCTAGATTCAGAGTTAAGAAGAGCCATTGACAATCGTGAATTTGAGCTGCATTTCCAGCCGAAAATATACATGGACAATGAGCAAATTCAAGGATTAGAGGCATTGGTCCGTTGGAATAATGAAAGGCTAGGCTTTGTCTCTCCTGGAGAGTTTATCCCTTATGCTGAGGAAACAGGATTAATCATTCCTCTAAGTGAGGTCATTCTGGAAAAGGCGTGCGAGGCAGTTATTCAAATGCAACAATACGGGTGGAAAATACCGGTTGCCATTAATATATCAAGTATTCACTTTAGACAGCAAAATTTTTTAGAATCGATCCAAGCAATATTAGAACGCTATAATATGCCAGCAAACAATTTTGAAATAGAAGTGACGGAACGAACAGTCATGAACAGTGCTAACGAAACTGTAAGCAAATTAGTTCGTTTGAAACAATTAGGCTTTAAAATCTCCATAGATGATTTTGGGACAGGCTATTCGTCCCTGAGCTATTTAGTTCGCTTTCCGCTAGATTGTTTAAAAATCGATCGAAGCTTTATTCAACATATTGGGTCGCTCGATGAAAAACAGGCAGTTGTAGATGCTATTATTCAAATGTCCCATCGCCTAAAAATGAAAGTTGTGGCAGAAGGTGTAGAACAGGCACAACAAGTGGATATACTACGTAAAATGAACTGTGATATTATTCAGGGCTATTATTACAGCAAACCATTACCATTAAACGACCTAATGGAGTTTATGGAATATTGGGAAATTGAGCATCAAGGAAGGAAATAATCTATGGCAAATTATCAATTAGTAGCAACGTCAGCAATGGGTTTAGAGGCAATTGTAGCCCAAGAAGTAAAAGCACTTGGTTATGAAACAACTGTTGACAATGGTAAAGTATATTTTCAGGGTGATGAAACAGCGATTGCACGTGCCAATTTGTGGCTAAGAGTAGCTGATCGTGTAAAAATTGTCGTTGGACAATTCCCAGCAAAATCATTTGAACAATTATTTGAAAGTGTAAAAGCTTTACCGTGGGAAAAATATTTACCCGTGGATGCTGCCTTTCCTGTTTCAGGGAAGTCGGTTAAATCTAAATTATTTAGTGTACCTGATTGCCAAGCTATCACAAAAAAAGCAATTGTTGAACGAATGAAACAGCATTATAAGCGACTTGGCTTTTTAGATGAATCAGGTGCTACTTACAAAATTGAGGTTTCGATTTTAAAAGATGTGGCGACACTAACGATTGATACATCAGGCGCAGGTCTTCATAAACGTGGCTATCGTCAAGTACAAGGTGAGGCACCGTTAAAAGAAACCTTAGCGGCGGCGCTTATACAAGTTTCAAAATGGAATCCAAATCGTCCGTTTGTAGATCCATTCTGTGGTTCAGGAACCATTGCTTTAGAGGCAGCCATGTTTGGACAAAATATAGCACCAGGCTATAATCGTGAGTTTATTTCTGAAGACTGGCCATGGATGAAAGCGCAAATCTGGGACACTGTCCGAGACGAAGCAGAAAGCTTGGCCAATTATGATCAGCTGTTAGAAATTGTAGGTTCTGATATTGATCATCGCATGGTAAGCATTGCACAAGAAAATGCTACAGAAGCAGGATTTGGTGAGCTAATTACGTTTAAGCAAATGCAAGCACGTGATTTCACGACTCAGTTAACAGATGGTGTAATGATCGGTAACCCTCCATACGGCGAACGTATTGGTGATGTTGAAGTTGTAGAACAGGTTATCCGTGATTTAGGGCAAGTTATGAAAAACTATCCAACTTGGTCAGTATATATGCTATCCTCCATGAAAAATTTTGAAGAATTATATGGACGCCAAGCGACGAAAAAACGGAAATTATTTAATGGTTTTATTGAAACAAATTATTATCAGTTCTGGGGACAAAAGTCTAAAAGAGATTAACGAATAGTAACGGAAGATAAGATTTTTTCTTATCTTCCGTTTCGTCGCGTATAATAGCACCAGATAGTAAGAGGGGGAACATCAATTGCGTAAATCTTTACCATTTGCATTATCAAAGGACCGATCATTTTTTGATTCACTAGGTGACTGGATGGGTGACGTCCTTTATGATGAATTGCCTGAAAAAGGCTTTGAATGTCGTGATGAGCAAATCTTTATGGCTTATCAAATAGAACAAGCGCTAAAAGAAAAAAACGTACTCTTTGCAGAAGCGGGTGTTGGAACTGGGAAAACAATCGCCTATTTACTCCCAGCTATTTCTTATGCACGCTATACAGGGAAACCGGCACTTATTGCATGTGCTGATGAAACATTAATCGATCAGCTCGTTAAAGAGGGCGGAGACATCTATAAGCTACAAAAAACGCTTGGTCTGGAAATTGATGTTCGTTTAGCCAAATCCCGGGATCAATATTTATGCTTAAAACGCTTTGAGGAAGCAGAAAAAGTTGAATCGGATGAATGGATTGATGATATTTCCTTCTCCATTCCGGATGGTGTGTATGCCCAAGGTTCAATGATTGCTATTCATCCATATGGAGAACGTAGTAATTATCCAACTGTCAGTGATGAGGATTGGCAAAAAGTTAATTACAACTCGATTATGCAATGCTCTGTATGTGATCTACGTAATCGCTGTGGGCAAACATTGCATCGTTCTCATTACCGTAAATCAACGGATTTAGTTATTTGTTCGCAAGATTTCTTAATGGAGCATTTAGCTACAAAGGAATCTCGTGAACGTGAGGGACAGCTTGCCTTACTGCCAGAAGTGTCTATGATGGTATTAGATGAAGGACATCTGTTGGAATACGCTGCACAAAAAGCAATGACTTATAAAGTACAGGCAACAACGATTGTTCAGCTTTTAGAGCGATTAATGGTGGATGGTGTGCGAGAACGAACTTTGTATGCTATGGAAAAATTGCAAGATGATCATGAGTTATTTTTTGATCAGCTTCGTGATGATATCGTTGCTTCAGATGAGGATCGTAAACGTATCAATAAATCCAAAACATTGCTTGCTTATGGAAAACAATTGATACATGATGTGGAAGTATTGATGGAAGAATTTGTTTTTGAATCTGAAATGTATATGATTCCTGAATATGAGTTAAACATGGCAGAGGAATATTTAGAACAATATGAGGCTTCCTTACGTATTTTCATAGCTCAAGGAGATGCAGTGGATTGGCTGGAGGAAACAGATGGAGAAGAAACGTTGGTGATTATGCCTCGTTTAATTACAGAAGTTTTAGCAGAAAAACTATTCTCTAAAAAGCTTCCGATCGTCTTTTCATCTGCTACTTTATCCGTTAATAAAGACTTTTCGTATATCGCCTATAGTCTAGGTATTAAAGAGTCCCAATCATTTTCAGTCCCTTCGCCATTTGATTATGAAGAAGTAATGAAAATCTATTTACATGAGCTTGATCAACATGCTAAAACCGCACGTGTACAGCAATTACTACGTGATGGCGAGCAAACATTAATTTTATTTAAATCCAAGCAAGCCATGTTGAAATTTAAAGCCGATTTGCCATTAATGGAGCGCATGCATGTTGCCTTTGAAGGTGATCGAGAGCTCTCCGCCATTGTTCGTGATTTCCAGCAGGGAATCGTTAAAACATTATGCTCATATCATTTATGGGAAGGCTTAGATTTACCTGAAGAAGCATTAACACGCGTTATTATTTATGATTTACCGTTTCCTCCACAGGATCCGTTATTTGATGCGAAGCGTACGTTTGCTGAAAACCCATTTGAAGAAGTGGAGTTACCATTTATGCAATTGCGCTTGCAGCAAGGAATGGGCCGCTTAATTAGGACGTCAAACGATCATGGTGATATTCATATTTTGTTAAATGAAGAAGAACAAAAACAACGCGCAGCCTTTGAAAATATATTAGCTGTTGCACCTGAAATAAAGTAGAATTAAGAGAGTTTGCTTAATCGGCAAGCTCTCTTTTTATTATATTGAAATAGATATTTTTCCCTTGTTAAATAATGTAATAACAAAAATATGTTGAATATTTCTCTTTTAGGCTATATAGTTCTTTGTAATGCAATGAATTTTGATGAAAGATAATATTTTTTGTATTGAAAATAATTTCACAAAAGGTTTATAATAATGACAAGAATTTTTAAGAATAATCAAACTGATTGTTGATTATTCCGTGATGGGGGGCTTTAACCTGTCGAACATTCAATCATTGTGTAGAAACTATACCAATCTTTCGGCAACGGATATTGACAAGTTAATAGAAATAGAAGCTACGCTTAAGTATTATGCTGAGCTCACTGATTGTTATATGTTCATAGATTGTATGATGGATAATTTATCACATGCAATTGTCGTGGCAGAAGCATTCCCTAACAAGGAAAAAGGTTTATACGAAAAATCGGTTATTGGAAAATTCGTTTTTGAAAGTTTTGAACCAGCCGTATTTACTGCGTTTAAACAAAAAGAAAAATCATCGATTTCCAGAGCCGTTACACAAGAAGGCATTACAGTCGAACAAAATGTGATTCCGATCTTTAATGAACAACAGCAAGTAATTGCTGTGTTGATTCAGGAAAAGATGGTGAAGATGCAAACGACACCAAAAGATGATTTTCAAAATATGCCTTTTGCATTAATTGAACATATTGTAGAACCTAATTCTCAACCGATACCAGTTGTTTCTGATTTACTTGTAGAGTCAATTATTCTTACGAATCACGAAAACAAAGTTATCTATAGTAACCCTGCTGGCTATCATTTTATTTCAGAACTTTCGGGATTAGAAAACTTTGACAATGTTGCATTGGATAAAATCTTACCGTTTTTACAGGAGGTCTATGATAAAGGCGACGATGTCTTTTTCCTAGAGATTACGATTGATCGTAAATCCTTTATCGTGAAGAAAATCCCAATTCGTAGTCAAAATGACAAGGTTACACTCCTCATTATTCATGATCTAACAGAGCTAAAGCTGAAAGAAAATGAACTGATGATGAAAACATTTGCCATACGAGAAATTCACCATCGTGTGAAAAATAATCTTCAGACAGTGACAAGCCTATTACGCTTGCAAATGCGCAATGAATTGTCGGCTGTCAATGCAAGTGCTTTTCAGGAGGCATTAAATCGAATATATAGCATCTCATCTGTATATGAGCTTATTTTAGAAAATGAGGATAACGCTGAAGAAAGAGTAGACGTTATTGCATTGGCTAAAAAAATTGGACATAAAATGATTGGCACGTCCAATACAGCAACTATTCAACTAGCATTTCATCACGAACATTTGCAAGTATTTTGCCATTCCAAAAAGGCAGTATCCCTTGCACTCATTATTTGTGAGCTACTACAAAATGCATTAAAGTATGCTTTTGTTGGTCGTGATGAAGGAGCCATTGATATTCATTTCATGCAGGAAACTTCAACTATTTCACTTCATATTTCCGACAACGGCGTTGGAATGCAAGAAGTGAAGGCATCATTTGGCATGGAAATTATCACAAGGCTTGTGGAATATGATTTAGCTGGCTCATTTTCAATTATCCCTAGTGAAGAAGGTACACATACTCAAATTCAGTTCCCTGTAAGTGAGGAGGTATTTATCGTAAATGACTAGGAAAGTTATGATTGTCGAAGATGAATCATTGATTGCCATTGATTTGAAGTTTATGCTAGAGGATAATGGTTACGAAGTAGTGGCACAAGCTAATAATGGTGAAACCGCCATTGAGCTAGCCTTTTTGCATAAACCACAATTAATCTTAATGGATATTAAAATGCCTAAACTAGATGGTTTAAAGGCAAGTAAAATTATTGAACAACAGCTTGGCATACCTGTTCTCTTCATCTCGGCATATAGTGAAAAAGAATTGCTACTATACATGAAGCAGGATAATATATTAGGATATGTTATGAAACCGTTTTCTGAAAAAAATGTGTTGCCTGTGTTAGAGGTTGCTTTTCATCAAATTGATAAGTTCAACCGTCTCAATGGGGAGATTTTACATAAGCAAACACAATTAGATAAGCGAAAAGTCATTGAACGAGCGAAGGGCTTGCTTATGCAGGCTGAAAATATAAGCGAGGACGAGGCTTACCGCAAAATTCGCAATGAAAGTATGCAAACACAGCAAGAAATGGTGCATATTGCGGAGCAAATTATTTTAAACTTACAAGTTAATAGTTGAAGCAAAGGCGCTTTAAAGAGATTTCTTCTTTAAAGTGCCTTTTTTTATATAAATTTATTAATCATAAAGGGGTGATGAGTAAGATGGCAATGATAGGAACGATTATCGTTTATATTATTATGATTTGTGCTGTTTTAGGGGCAATCGGAGCAATCCGAGATGCTGAGTATGGAATTGGTAAAGAGTTTATGAATGGTATCCATACAGTTGGTCATATTTTCGTCCCAGCAGCAGGGATCATGGCAGCTATACCTTACTTAACATGGTTTATTAGTCATTTTATTAGTCCGATTTTTGAGTTAATTGGTGCAGATCCTGCGATTGCAGCGACGACTATTTTAGCTTCGGACATGGGTGGTTACCAATTAGCCAATGCTTTAAAAGAGTCATATGAGGGATGGGTAATGGCTCTAGTCGTTGGATTTATGTCAGGTGCTACTATTGTCTTCTCGATTCCAATGGGTCTTGCGATGTTAGATAAGCGTGATCATAAATATATGGCGCTTGGTATTATGGCCGGCGTATTAACAATTCCGATTGGTGCATTTATTTCATCAATTATGATTGTGCTATTTAACACAGAAGTGCGTGAAGTTATCAGTACAACAGAGGCGCCTACATATGTATTTGCCATTTCTGTTCTACAAATTTTAATTAATTTACTGCCTTTGTTCATCTTTGTTGTATTAATCGCGTTAGGCTTAAAGCTTATTCCAAACGGTATGATTGCAGGCTTCATGTTATTCGGCCGTGTGATGGATGCCGGAATCAAATTGGTATTAGTGTTCTCGATTGTTGAAATTTTCACAGGTATTTTTACAAAAATATTTGGTGCATGGGGCTTCGATCCAATTATGGCTGATGAGATCGATCAATTCAGAGCATTAGAAACAGCTGGTTATATAGGTATTATGCTAGCCGGTGCATTCCCAATGGTTTATTTAATTCGAAAATATGCATCGAAACCACTTGAAGCGGCTGGTAAGAAATTGGGCCTTTCATCTGTAGGGAGTGCAGGAATTTTAGCAACTATTGCTAATATCTTGGCGATGTTCACGCTTGTTCGTCATATGCCACCAAAAGATAAAGTTATTAATATTGCGTTTGGTGTATGTTCAGCATTTTTATTAGGCGATCACTTATCATTTACAGCTAATTTCCAGCCGACGATTATTTTACCTGTTATTGCCGGTAAGTTTTTAGCGGGTGTGATTGCGATTATTTTAGCGTATAAGCTTTCTGTACCGACTGCCTTAAGGTTAGAAATGGAAGATCGCAAAGCAGGCATTATAAAAGAAGGCGAATATTTAGATCAAAAATCTTAATCCATTAAAAGTGAGGTGATGATGTGTGAGTGAAGAAAAGAAACGATTTATTCAGGAGTTTGTGCCGGGTAAACAGCTAACATTGAGTCACCTTATTGCGAACCCTGACCCCGAGATGTTTCAAAAGCTGGGTATTCAAGAATCGGGTGCGCTAGGTATTATGACGTGTACTCCAAGTGAAACGGTTATCATCGCTGGGGATTTAGCGACGAAAGCTGCCAATGTTAGATTAGGATTTTTAGACCGTTTTACAGGCAGTCTCGTTATTGTCGGTAGTGTATCAGAGGTGGAAATGGCGATGTTAGAAATTAATCGTTTTTTATCCGAGGTATTAGGCTATACACCATCAAGAATAACAAAATCATAGGATGTGTCGTATGAAAAATCGAGTAATGATAATAGGCGGTGTGCAAGCAGGAAAGTCAACATTGATGAATACTTTGTTGGGCAAAGAAAGCAGTGCCAATAAAACACAAGCACTCGTTTATGAAGACTGGATTGTCGATACACCCGGTGAATATATTGAAAATCCCATGTATTACAGAAACATTATGGCCACTTCGTTGGAAGTAACACATGTCATTTATTTGCAGGATGCCACATCTTCAAGAAGTGTGTTTCCTCCGCAATTTAGCTTAGGGATTCCGAAAATACAAATCGGTGTCATTACAAAAATTGATGCACCTGATGCAGATGTTGAAAGAGCGACAGGTTTATTAAAAAATGTGATGACACAGGGCCCTATCGTGAAAACTTCTTCGTGGAAAAAGCTTGGCGTGGAATGGATTGCGCCACTTATTCAGCTTCATACACACGAAGAAATTCAACAATTCGTGAAGGATTGCGATAGTCCATATCTCATGTATTGCTCACAGTAGCGAGAGGGTGGTGTAGGGTGAAAACTGAAAAAATTTATAGTGCTGGCATTGATATTGGGACAAGCACGACCAAAATGGTAGTTAGTCGTTTTTTGTTAAAGAATGTGGCTGGCGTAACCCATGTGCCAAGGATTGAAATTATTGAAAAGACGGTGTTACATCAAAGTCCCATCATCAAGACACCATTTATCAATAAAGACATCATCGATATGAAAAAAATTGAAGAATTCATTTTTCAGCAGTACCAATTAGCTCAAATCGTACCAACTGATATATCAACGGGCGCAATTATTATAACTGGCGAATCTGCCACGAAGGAAAACGCAAGAGAGGTTGTCCATACCATTGCAGATGGCGCAGGTCATTTTTTAGTTGCTACTGCTGGTCCTGATTTAGAAGGCATTATTGCGGCCAAAGGGTCAGGTACTTTACAGCAATCAAAAAACTCTTCAAAAGTGATCGCCAATATTGATATTGGTGGTGGAACTGCCAATATTGCTGTTATGCAATTTGGAGAAGTCATCGGGACATGTACCTTACATGTTGGTGGTAGATTGATTGAATTTAACAATGGTAGGATTCAATCAATTTCTCCGCCACTCATGGAACTGATGGAAAAGTGGTCTAATCCGTTATCCGTCGGTGATGCGGCAGAAGATGCTCGAGTGACGCAATGTATAGAGGAAATGGTCGGTACACTTGCTTTAATTTTGAAGGGACAGTGTACGGATGACAAGCATCCATTATTACTTGGGCATTTGCCAAACTGGCATAAACCAGTAGATGCCATCGTCTTTTCTGGAGGAGTAGCTTCTTGTATTTATGAAAATGAATGTACTCAGCGTCAATATGATGATATTGGTGAACGATTAGCGAAAATGCTCGTTCAGCATGAGCAACTGCAATCATTTTTATGGCTCCAACCTAAAGAAACCGCTCGTGCGACCGTCACTGGTGCAGGTACACAAACTACGGAAATTAGTGGGGCAACCATCCAGGTGGATGCCGAGGTGTTACCACTCAAAAATGTTCCTGTGTTTAACTGCCATCTGGATGAAACAGCAATAGACTATAACAGCACGGTGAAAACAGCGGTGGAACGAGCAGATGATTTATTTGCGATACAGGATAATCGTGCACCATTTGCACTCTATTTTAGTGAATTGCCGTATTTAAGCTTTCAGGATGTACATGCATTGTGTGAGGCCTTATTGCAACATTTGGCAACAAGATGCTCCAAGGACATACCAATTATCATAGTCATTCAATCAGATTATGCAAAGATTATCGGACAAACCATACAAGCAATTAATCCGACAGTCCCAATTATTTGCATCGATCAAATCAAAGTGGAGACGGGAGATTATATCGACATTGGAGAGGTTCTGCCTTCAGGCGTTGTTCCAGTTGTTGTGAAAACTCTTGCCTTCCACTCAAAGTAAGGAGGATGAATGTGAATTTATCGGTGATATTTGGTGGAGAGAAATATAATTTTAAATCATTAAAAGATGTCATGGCCAAGGCCAATGAAGAAAAATCAGGTGATCAGCTAGCGGGAATTGCAGCTGAAACCGTTCAGCAACGTATAGCTGCGAAGGCAGTACTAAGTGAGCTTCTAGTGAAAGATATCCGTGAAAATCCATTAGTGCCGCAAGAAAATGATGAAGTTTCACGCATTATTGAGGGCGATATTAATGAGCAAATATATGGAGAAATAAAAAACTGGAGCATTGAGCAGCTACGCGAATACATCTTATCGAATGATACGGGTGATCGTGAGTTAAAGCGTTTAAGCAAAGGGATGAACTCTGAAATTATTGCAGCTGTCACGAAGCTAATGTCAAATCTAGATCTCGTTCATGCAGCCAATAAAGTAGAGATTTTATCGACATGTAATATTACTATCGGTCAAAAAGGTACGCTGTCATCACGTTTACAGCCAAACCATCCAACCGACAATATCGACGGTATTATTGCTTCCCTAAAGGAAGGTCTGTCCTATGGTATTGGTGACGCTGTCATTGGTATTAATCCTGTGGATGATTCAGTTGAAAGTGTCAAAAAGGTATTAACTGCTACAAAAGAATTTATCAATGATTGGTCAATTCCTACGCAGAATTGTGTATTAGCCCATATTACGACACAGATGAAGGCCATAAAACAGGGTGCACCAGCTGATATGATTTTCCAAAGTATTGCTGGCACTGAAATTGCCAACCGTTCATTCGGGATTTCAGCAGATTTAATACGAGAAGCAGAAGAGCTCATTAAAAAGCAGGGGACGGGTACTGGTCCGAACCTATTCTACTTTGAAACAGGCCAAGGTTCAGAACTATCAGCAGAAGCTCATATGGGCATCGACCAAGTAACACTTGAATCTCGCAATTATGGATTTGCTCGACACTTCAACCCTTATATCGTTAATACAGTAGTTGGTTTTATCGGCCCAGAGTATTTATACAACAATAAACAAGTAATACGAGCGGGTCTTGAGGATCACTTCATGGGCAAAATGCATGGTATCCCTATGGGTGTAGATATTTGTTATACAAACCATATTAAGGCAGATCAAAATGATGTGGAAGATTTAAGTGTGTTACTGACAGCGGCTGGCGTTAACTTTATTATTGCGGCGCCAATGGGTGATGATGTCATGCTCAACTATCAATCAATGAGCTTCCATGATGTAGCTACATTACTACAAACATTTGGAAAAAAACCAGCACCAGAATATTTAGCGTGGCTTGAGAAAATGGGCATTTATGAAAATGGTCGACTTTCAGCTAGGGCTGGCGATTTATCCATTTTTGAAAGGTAGGTGAGTCGAGTGAATGATCAATTAGTCTCTATGATTACACAACTTGTCATGGAAAAGATGGAGAAAACTACTGAGGGGCAAGCTCCAGAGGTAATCACAACACGAACAGAGGAGCCGCTTATTAAGTTCTATGATACAGCAGCAACTAAAGGTGCTACAGAATTAGCAAAACCTATGTCTACAACAAGTGAACCATTAATTCAGCTGTATCAGCAAGGAACTCCTCAGCAGGCACATATAGCTCCTGCAACTTTTGAACAACCGTTAAATGTAGCTGTACCCATTAAGCCTTTTCAGTTTGAGGCAGACACATTAACGGACAGTATACAGGCGGCTAAAAAACATACACCAGCTCGGATTGGAGTAGGTAGAGCGGGCACAAGACCAAAAACAAAAACATGGTTAAAGTTCCGTCTCGATCATGCCGCTGCAGTGGACGCTGTGTATGGTGAAGTGACAGAAGATCTTTTACAAAAAATTGATGTCTTTCAAGTGACAACGAAAGTAACAGATAAAGAGGAATACATTACAAGACCTGACTTAGGTCGTCGTTTATCAGATGAAGCCAAGTCATTAATTCAACAAAAGTGCAAGCAACAGCCGAAAGTACAGATTATTATTTCGAATGGCTTAAGTGCGAGTGCGATTGAGGAAAATGTACAAGATGTTTATTTAGCGCTTCAGCAAAGTCTTAGCAATTTAAATATTGATATAGGCACAACCTTCTATATCGATAAAGGCCGAGTGGCGCTCATGGATGAAATTGGTGAGTTGTTACAGGCGGAGGTAATTGTTTATTTAATTGGTGAGCGTCCTGGACTAGTATCAGCTGAATCGATGAGTGCTTATTTATGCTATAAACCTAGAATCGGCACAGTAGAAGCAGAGCGTATGGTCATATCTAATATCCATAAAGGAGGCATCCCACCATTAGAGGCGGGCGCGTACCTTGGAACAATCGTACAAAAAATCTTGCATTACGAGGCAAGTGGGGTAGAGCTTGTCGCAAAAGAAGGTTAGGAGGCTGAAATATGAATCCTCAAAAAATAATGGCCCAAATTTTGGCGATGCAAACTATTCCAAGAGTTAACAGTGAATTAGCAGAGCAGCTAGATTTGAAGCCGCACCATCATAGTATTGGGCTCGTGACGCTCACAATTGATGATGTAGGATATGTAGCATTAGATGAAGCAACGAAGAAGGCAGATATTGATGTTGTCTATGCGAAAAGTTTCTATGCAGGAGCGGCACATTCATCTGGCCCCTTGTCGGGGGAGGTTATTGGCATTATTGCTGGAAGCTCACCTGATGAAATCCGTAGTGGTCTAGATGCCATTCAACAGAAAATAGAGTTTGACACGTACTTTGAAGCTATTAATAACAATGTCAACCATGCTTTGTTTGCCCATACGGTGGCAAGCTGTGGGACGTATCTTGCCGAGCTAGCAGATGTAAAGATTGGCACACCTCTTGCGTATTTAATCGCACCGCCATTGGAGGCAGTTGTTGGTTTAGATGCAGCATTAAAGGCGGCAGAAGTAGAGCTAAAGGTTTTCTTTGGCCCTCCATCGGAAACAAATTTTGGTGGCGGTTTATTAAGTGGCAGCCAATCTTCCTGTGAGGCTGCGGCACACGCTTTTAGGGAAGCCATTGAAAATTTAGCAAGAAACCCAGTGATTTAGAAAGGAGGCGGCTTTATGGCCACATTAGACAAAGACTTATTAGCTATTCAAGAAATGAGAGATGCTGTTAAACATGCTAATACAGCACAAGCTGCCTATATGCAATTTTCACAGCAACAAGTAGACAGCATCGTTAAAGCTGTTGCGGATGCTGCCTTTAAGGAAGCGGATCGCTTAGCCAAAATGGCTGTGCAAGAAACAGGGATGGGTATCCCTAATCATAAAAAAATGAAAAACGAAGTTGCTTCACGAGATGTCTATGAAGATATTAAAGAATTAAAAACGGTTGGTATCGTAGGCTATGATCGTATGAAAAAAGTGGCAGAGATTGCAAGTCCTTTTGGGGTTATTGCAGGAATTGTGCCAACGACGAATCCAACATCTACAGCTATTTTTAAAACATTAATTTCTTTAAAAACGAGAAATGCCTTAGTGCTAAGTCCTCACCCATATGCTGTGAAATGTACAAAAGAGGCGTTAGACGTTTGCCGAGTAGCTGCTGAACAAGCAGGTGCACCAGAAGGTTTACTACAATGTTTAACAATGTCTTCTATGGAGGCAACACAGCAGCTAATGAAGCATCCTGATATTCATTTGATTTTAGCGACAGGTGGCGGCGCATTAGTGAAGGCGGCGTATAGCTCAGGAAAACCTGCTTATGGGGTAGGACCCGGGAATGTCCCAGCTTACATCGAAAAATCAGCAAATATTCAAAAGTCTGTACGTCAATTGGTGCACAGTAAATCGTTTGATAATGGCACAATTTGCGCTACAGAGCAAGCTATTATTGTAGATAAAGCAATTGCAGAGCAGGTACAAACAGAATTAAAGAAAAACGGTGCCTATCTTTTAAATGCTGAAGAAAAGGCTAAAATGGAAAAATTAATTTCACCAGTTCCTGGAAAGGTGAATCCACAAATCGTCGGCAAATCAGCAACCTGCTTAGCGGATTCTGTAGGCATCACTGTACCAGAGGATACTAAAGTACTTGTTGGCTTAGAAACGATGATTGGTAAAAACATCCCGTTTTCTCTTGAAAAATTATCACCTATCTTTGCCCTCTATACGGTAGAAAACAGTACAGAAGCTAAGCAAGTGATGATTGACCTTTTAAATATTGGTGGACGCGGACATACATGCTCGATTCATACTGAAAATGCAGCTTTAGCAGAGCAATTCTCCGTTGAATTACCAGTATCTCGTATTGTAGTGAATACACTATCATCTATTGGTGCAGTAGGTGGCACAACTGGATTAGCACCATCCTTTACATTAGGCTGTGGTACATTTGGCGGCAATATTACGTCAGATAACATTACAGCAAGACATCTTTTAAACATTAAACGTATGGCTTATGGCATTAAGGATGTAGAAGTGCCAAAACCAGAGTTTGAAGTACAGTCCGTTGTTGAGTCGGTTGTCTCACAGGAGCCTTCTTTAGACACAACAATGGTTCAACAAATCGTTGATCAAGTATTAAAACAAATCACATTACAAAATAAATAATTTGGAGGAATGACAAATGAGTACAGCATTAGGAATGGTAGAAACAAAAGGTTTAGTAGGAGCAATCGAAGCAGGAGACGCAATGGTAAAAGCAGCAAGCGTTAATTTAGTAGGTAAAGTACATGTTGGTGGCGGTATCGTAACGGTTCTTGTTCGTGGAGATGTAGGTGCTGTAAAAGCAGCAACAGATGCAGGTGCAGCAGCAGCACAACGTGTAGGGGAACTTTTATCAGTTCATGTAATCCCACGTCCACACCATGAATTAGAAATGATTTTACCAAAAGCAGAAGCTTAATATATCAGCAATGAGAGCTGATCCAACTAAAGGATAGCTCTCCTTCTGTCATCAAGTAACAACAATCCATTTAATATAGAGGTGGCTAACGTGACAACAGCAACAAAAACATTTCCAGTGGCCATTTCGGCTCGTCATATTCATCTAAGTGAAGCGGACTTACAAGCACTTTTTGGTCCACAAGCAACGTTAACAAAGGATTTTGACTTATCACAGCCTGGACAATTTGCGGCAAAGGAGCGTGTCTCCATTGAGGGACCGAAAGGCGTTATCCATAATGTCCGAGTACTTGGTCCAGTAAGAGCAGCTACGCAAGTGGAAGTCAGCCGAACAGATGCGATGAAACTAGGGGTAACCCCTCCGCTGAGACAGTCAGGAGATATTGACCATTCAGCAGGCATCAAAATTAGTAGCCAACATCATGAATTGACCATTGAGCAAGGAGTCATTATTGCACAGGCACATATTCATATGACTGAGGAAGACGCGAAAGCATTGGAAGTCCAAAATAATGATTTGGTTTCTGTAGAAGTAATCAGTGACCGCCCAGTTACATTCCGTGGTGTAGTTGTACGCATTTCCAATGATTTTAGTTTGGAAATGCACATTGATACGGATGAAGCAAACGCTGGTTTTATTGAACAACAGGCACAAGGAACTTTAGTAAAAGTAACAACGTAAGGAGGAGGCAAGATGCAAGAAAAATTAGTGCAAAAAATTGTTGAAGAAGTTCTGCAGCAAGTTTTAAAAAATCAATCTTCCCCTCCACATGACGGTAAAATTCCAATTGGTGTATCCGCCCGCCATGTCCACCTTGCACAAGCAGAAGTGGAACAGCTCTTTGGTGAGAATTATCAGCTTACACCAAAGTTTGAGCTTTCCCAACCTGGGCAATTTGCTGCGGAGGAAACCGTAGTCATTGCTGGTCCAAAAGGATCGATTGAGCGTGTACGTATACTGGGTCCAGCTCGTTCATTGTCTCAAGTGGAAGTTAGCTGGACAGATGCCATGAAACTAGGGATAAAACCCCCATTAAGAATTTCAGGTGATATACAAGGCTCTAGCCCAGTTACATTGATTGGTCCAAAGGGGAGTGTCGTGCTAAATGAAGGACTCATTATTGCACAAGCCCACATTCATATGTCCCCAGAAGACAGTGCGAAATTCAATGTAATGGATGGACAGTCTGTACAAATCAAGGTAGAAGGTATTCGCCCAATTATTTTATCGAATGTGGTTATCCGTGTATCAGAGCGTTATCGATTAGAGATGCATATTGATACAGATGAAGCCAATGCAGGTTTAATTCAGCAAGGAACAGTAGCAGAAATTGTTCAGCATCAAGTGAATGAGCAACCGATTCCAGTGAAAGAGCAGTCTCCAGTCGTAGCAAAGGTAGAAAAACCAGCTATTTATCATTATGACAAAAAGCTACTTTCACAACTGGAAGTGCTAGAAATAGATGCGCAAGAAATTGTCGTGCCAAAGAAAACCATTGTAACGGCGTTAGCCTATGATAAGCTGCGAGAGTTAAATAAAACGTTAACAATCCGTTCTGAGTAGCAAATTAATCTGTGTAACATAAAGAGGGTGAAGTTCATGCAAATGGGAAGAGTGATAGGCAGTGTATGGGCAACACGTAAGGAGGAAGGGCTGAATGGTTTAAAACTACTAATCATTCAACCAATTGACTCCAATCAACAGCCGATTCGCACTGAAATTGTAGCAGCTGATCGTATCGGTGCAGGGATTGGTGATGATGTCCTAATAACAAGTGGCGGTTCATCACGCTATATTATGAAAGAAAATCCGTTACCAATCGATGCAGTTGTTATAGGTATTATTGATTCTACTGAAGTGATGAGAGGTGAGGACAATGAGTAGCGCAATTGGCATGATTGAAACAAAAGGATTGGTAGGTTCTTATGAAGCGGCTGATGCGATGATTAAATCTTCTGACGTGACAATCGTCAAGCAGGAATTCGTTGATGGTGGCATTGTGACTGTGGTCGTGAAAGGTGACGTAGGTTCTGTACAAGCAGCAGTAGAAGCTGGAAAAGCGGCTGCTATGCGTGTTGGAGAATTATTAGGCGCTCACGTAATTCCAAGACCTGATGACGAGGTATTCCAAATGATTAATGGACCAGAGGTACCGAAGAAAAAGCCGGCTTCTACATCTACATCAACACGTGCTAAAAAAACAACCGAAGCAACACCAGCGACAGATAATCGAGGTGAAGCATAATGGCATTTCGTAAAAATAAAATCGCTGTGATTGGTGCCGGTCATACTGGTTCTACATTGAGTTTATTTTTAGCACAAAAGGAACTAGGCGATGTCGTGCTCGTTGATATACCCGAAGCTGAGAACCCAACTAAAGGGAAGGCATTGGATTTATTACAGACAGGCCCAATAGAAAAGTTTAATGTATCTATTAAAGGGACGAGTAATTATGAGGATATTGCTGGTGCAGATATCGTAGTCATTACAGCAGGAATCCCTCGAAAACCAGGCATGAGCCGTGATGATTTAGTGACAACGAATGCTAAAATTATTCAACAGGTTTCAAGACAAATAAAACACTATGCTCCAAATAGTATTGTCCTCGTGTTAAGTAATCCCGTTGATGCCATGACGTATGTATGTCACAAGGAAACAGGCTTTGCTAAAAATCGTATCATTGGTCAGTCTGGTGTGTTAGATACAGCTCGCTTCAACACGTTTGTTGCACAGGAGCTACAAATTGCACCTGAAGATGTCTCTGGCTTTGTGCTAGGTGGACATGGTGATGAAATGGTACCATTAATTCGTTATTCCTATGCAGGAGGTATTCCGCTAGAAAAACTCATCCCCCAGGATAGACTCCAGCAAATCGTCGAACGTACACGTAAAGGTGGCGGTGAAATTGTCGGTTTATTAGGCAATGGTAGTGCGTATTATGCACCAGCTGCTGCATGCGCGCAAATGGTCGAAATCATTATGAAAGATCAACGAAAAATTGTCCCTTCTATTGCCCTATTAGAAGGTGAATATGGGTACCAAAACCTGTATCTAGGGGTACCAACAATTTTAGGCGGCAATGGTATCGAATCTGTAATCGAATTGCACCTAACAAATGAAGAACAAGCAGCGCTTCAGCATTCTGCGGAGGCTGTTAAACAAGTAATATCCATTTGCCAAAACATAGAGTAAAGAGACTCTACTTTGATGAATAGAAAGAATCCCCATCTTTCTTTCGATTGAAAATGAATGGCAGCTCCTAAAAATGTTTGATTGGAAACCGAACATTACTCGAAAGCTAGTGAAAATTCTCCTAAATATATACCTCTCTTTGATTAAGAGAGGACGAGCTGTAGCAAGCGCATCGTTTGCTACAGTTTTTTTATTTTGTAAAAAGTGCTTTTATGCAAATAAGTTAAAGGAAGTTGACTTTGCCCTAAGGGGAAAGTGTATAACGGATATAAGACATAAATGAAAGGGAGAAGTGATGGTGTGATATCAATTGGTGAATTTTCGAAAATTTGTGGTGTATCAACGAAAACGCTCCGCTATTACAGTGAAATTGGTTTAATTCATCCTGAGGAGATAAATGAAGAAAACGGCTATCGCTATTATTCCATTAAACAATTGAAAAAAATGCTCTTTATTAATCGTTTAAAATCCTATCAATTATCGCTTGAGGAAATCAAAACGCTCGTAATGATGGAAGAACACGAGCAAGAAGAAAAACTATATGGTGTCCTCAGACAAAAGAAAAGGGAATTGCAGGAGCGTATGAAGGCTTATGATTTTACAGTGAAGCAAATCAATCATGATTTACTCCATATAAAGAAGGGTGTATCAATTATGTCTTATCTGGATGATATACCTATCAAACTCGTTGAGACGAAGCAGCAGACAATACTGACTAGACGGCAGTTGCTGACTGGTGAAGATTATAAAGAGGGATATCACCATTTTTTCCAAACACTCTATGAGAAAATCGCTAAGGAGCAATACACCCTACTTGGGAAGCCGATGACGATTTATCATAGTGCTGAATATGATCCTCTTGGTAATGATACTGAATTTGCTATTCCTATTAAAGAATCAGTGAACGGAACAAGAGATTTTCCAGGAGGACTTTGTGCAAAATCCGTGTTAAAAGGCGCTTATAATGAATTATCTGCAATTTATGCCAATTTACTAGAGTGGGTGAAAAAAGAGGGCTATGAGCTAGTGGATTCTCCTTATGAAATTTATATAACAGATCCCAATCAAGAGCAGCATACGGAAGACTGGCTAACAGAAGTTTATTTTCCAATCAAGAAAAAATAATAAGGAGGTTGAAATGATGGGAGTTAATTGGAATATACCTGCATCAGATAGATTGAGCTTGAATGAATCCTTTATAAAGGAAGCGTATCGTAATATAACAGGTATTGTAATTATCAGAAATGGAAAGCTAGCATATGAAAATTATTTTCAGAAGAACGACTCAGAGCAAGCACAGCATGTGGCATCGGTCACTAAGAGTGTACTATCCGCACTTATCGGCATTGCCATCGATAAAGGTTTTATTAAGAGTGTCGAACAACGGGTATTGGACTTCTTTCCTGAGTATCGAACAGATGATGACGTTAAACAAAAAATGAATATACGACATCTTTTAACAATGACAGTTCCCTATCCGTTTCAGGATTGGCATGAGCCACTCGATATTTTATGTCAGCAAGATGATTGGGTGAAATATATCCTCAATAGTATGGGGGAGGGAGGAGCAGTCGGCCATTTTAAGTATTCCTCAGCAGGAGCTCATTTACTTTCTGCCATTCTGACGCAGAGCACAGGAAAGACGGCCCTTGCATTTGCCAATGAATATTTATTTCAACCGATAGGAATAAAAGAAATCCCGAATTATCCAATGACTGGCTATGGTTTTGACGATTTATTCGGAAAAAACGTGAAAGGATGGGTGCATGATCCGAATGGGCTTTCTACAGGCGGCTGGGGATTAACAATGACGACAAGAGATATGGCCCGAATAGGCTCTTTATATATGAATAAGGGTTTATGGAATCACCAAAGAATCCTGTCAAAAGCATGGATTCAAGAATCTATCGCGGGAAATTCACATCATTATGGCTATTTATGGTGGCTACGAGAGGAGGAAGATTTCTTTTCTTATGCTGCAGTTGGCGATGGCGGCAATATAATCTGTTGTATTCCTTCACTGAACACAGTAGTTGCTATCTCTTCACTCTTTATGGTCAATGCTCCAGATAGATGGTCGTTTATCAAGGAACATATTATTCCAGCATTAATGCAATAATATCACAACCTATATCATAACAAACCTTATCACCTCTACTATAATCAAAGGAGGAGGGATGAGGGTGAATAACATCATACAGGAGATGATTGATTGGATTGAAGATCATCTCTTAGAAGGCTTTTCATTAGAACATTTAGGGAAGGATATGGGCTATTCCTCGTATTATTGTTCGTTTAAATTCCATCAAATAACGGGGATCACAATTAAAAAATATGTTTCATTACGCAAGGTATATTTGGCCTCTGAAGCATTAAAAAAGTCGGAAGAAAAAATGATCGATATTGCCTTACATTATGGCTTTTCAACACAGGAGTCCTTTTCTAGAGCCTTTAAAAAGGTCTTTGGTTTAAGCCCTCATGAATTCCGAAAGTCCCCACAACCTTTGCAAACATTTGTAAAAAAGAATTTAAAGGATGAAAGAGGATGGTTTACAATGGATATTTCTTCAAAACTAAAAATTGAAGCATTGCAAGAGAAAATACATGCGCAATATGATCAAGCGATATTGAATGTTTTAAATGGTCAAATGATGTACGAGGAGTTTTCGAAACAGCAATTAATGGGGAACAGTGATTATGTACCTTTTAATGAAGCCATGTGTACCAATCAAACAGCAAGCCCTATTTTGGGTGAAGAATTTAACAAAATTCGTGCCGCTGGACACCAAGTAGCGGTCCAGGACTATGAGCGTATAACAGTGAATCCTTTAAAGTCATTGTGGACCAAAAACTATCAATGTATCGTTTTATGGTTTGGGGATGATATGTTTTGTCAAATGAACTTGCTAACTGTACTTGCTTTTCTGGAGCAGCAAAAATACGAAGGCAAAGTTTATTTCCATATGGTACAGGAAGCGACCTATGATGTGAATGAAATTGAGATCGTGCTTGGAGACTATTTAAAGATTTATCAAGACGTTTTGATCCGCCATCGTATCCCAGAGGAAACGCTTTTACCAGTAATGTATCAGGGCATACAATTATATTTTGACTATTTAAAAGAAGAAAATGATATTTCTACTTATATTATGAAACATGTTGATCAGTCATCACAGGAATTGTTAACACAATTATTTCGCCTCTTTCCTCAATATGGGCTCGGAGATACTCAGTATTTAAAAATAATAGATAAAGTGAAAAATGAAAAATCTGAGTAAAACTACTAAACGGCCCACAATATACAAAATTTTCGAAAATATGATAAACTTATAGCACAAGGAGGATGAAAGCATGACTGTTCAACAATTTACTGACTATGTTAAGAAGATGCAGCATTATGAGGAAGCACTCAATGTAATTTATTGGGATATGAGAACGGGAGCACCTAAAAAAGGGTTAGCACAACGTTCAGAGGTAATAGGTACATTATCAGCCTCCTTATTTGATATGCAAACGAGTGAAGAATTAGGTGAGCTACTATTAGCCTTAGAGGCACAAAAATCAGATCTTGATTATGTGACACTTCGTTTAGTGGAAGAAGTAAGAAAGAATTACGATCAAAATAAAAAAATTCCTGCTGAAGAGTATAAACAATTTGTAATTCTACAATCAAAGGCGGAAACGGCATGGGAAGAAGCAAAGGAAAGCAATAATTTTGAACTATTCCTACCATTTTTAGAGGAAATCATTCAATGGCAAAAAAAATTCATTCAATATTGGGGCATTAAAAATGGATCTTCCTATAATACATTGCTCGATTTATATGAACCAGACATGACGACAGATGTATTAGACCAAGTATTTGGTGATTTACGAGAATCCATTATAACACTTGTACAAAAAATTGCTGATTCATCGAATAAACCGGACACAAGCATGTTATTTAAGCATTTTCCACGTGAAGCTCAGCGTGAACTATCACTAGAGATGCTAGCTCAACTTGGTTACGACTTTGATGCTGGCCGTTTAGATGAAAGTGTGCATCCATTTATGATTGGCTTAAACTATGGTGATGCTCGTATTACGACTAAGTATGATGAAAATGACTTCCGTTCAGCTATTTTTGGTACAATTCATGAATGCGGTCACGCGATGTATGAGCAAAACATTGATGAAAAACTTGCAGGTCTGCCATTAGCCACAGGTACATCAATGGGGATTCATGAATCTCAATCATTATTTTATGAAAATTTTGTTGGCAAAAATAAAAAGTTCTGGGAGCATAACTATGAGCGCCTTCAACACTTCTCACCAGCTCAATTTGGTGATGTTGCATTAGCCGATTTTTTACGTGCCATTAATATGGTCGAACCATCTTTTATTCGTATTGAAGCGGATGAATTAACGTATCCACTACATATCATGATTCGCTATGAAATTGAACGTGATCTGTTCAATGGGGAATTACAAGCGAAGGATCTCCCACAAGTATGGAATGATAAATATGAGGAATATTTAGGTATTCGCCCTGAGACAGATGCAATGGGAGTACTACAAGACATGCATTGGTCAGGTGGCATGTTCGGTTACTTCCCATCCTATGCGTTAGGAATGATTTATGCAGCACAATGGAAGCATGCGATGGATAAGGATATTCCTCATTTTGATGAGTTATTAGAAAAGGGCGAGCTTCTACCTATTCGTGAGTGGCTAACAGATAAAGTTCATCAATATGGAGCATTGAAAAAGCCATTTGAATTGCTACAGGAGGCGACAGGGGAAGGCTTAAATGCCAAGTATCTTGCAAACTACTTACAAGAAAAATATACAAAGCTATATCAGTTATAAAAAAAAAAGCGATTTCTCTATAATGAGAAATCGCTTTTTTTCTAAATACTTACCACAATTGATAGCCTTTGGAGCCGGCCGGTGAATTCGAAATAATATCGAAAATTGGCACGGTGTAAGCGAATAAAATTAAGGCTACTAAAATGACAAGCCACACTTTAAAGTTTTCTAAAATAGCCGGTGTCGGACCACTAAGCTCATGTACATCCCCAATAGGGAACTCTTCTTCACCCTTAGGAGCAAACCAAGCTAATTTCACGACGATATAAATAATGATTAGGATGGCGATAAAAAGAATCGTTCCTCCCACAGCCTGTGCAATTTGATAAGGAATCCAATCGTATGCCTGTGAAGCACCACCATATTCTGAGTAATCTGACCGACGGGGTGCACCGATAAGACCAGCAATATGCATAGCAGAAGACATAATAGTCATACCGACTGCCCATAAGATACCAGCGAAATTACTAAGATTGTTTAAAGCCTTTGTTAAAGTACGTCCTGTTAAATGTGGAATTAACCAGAAGGCCGCACCAAAGTATGTTAGAACAACAGCGGTTGCAATTGTTAAATGGAAATGCCCAGTCACCCAAATAGTGTTATGGATTAATTGGTTCATTTGATAGGAGGCATTGACAATACCGCCAGCACCACCAGGAATGAATGCCACCATACCGATAAATGGAACGAAGAAACGAGAATCTTTCCAAGGTAATTTTTTGAACCATCCGAACAGTCCTTTTCCACCTAATTCTCGACCACGTAATTCGAACATGGCAAACATCGAGAAGGCTGTCATTAAAGATGGAACGATTACAGCAAATGTTAAGACAACTTGAATGAACTTCCATGTACTATCTATACCAGGCTCTGTTAACTGATGGTGAATCCCAACAGGAATAGAGAAGAGTAAGAACAGCATAAACGAAAGTCTTGCTAAAGAATCGGAGAAAATTTTTCCGCCAATGACCTTTGGAATAATCACGTACCAAACCATATAAGCAGGTAATAGCCAGAAGTAAACAAGTGCATGACCGAAATACCAGAAAAGGGTACGAGATAGGGCAACATCGACACGTTCAATTAAACCTAATGACCATGGTAACAGTTGGATTAATACTGAAGCTGCCACACCAAGTGTTGCAACGAACCACATTAAATTATTTACAACTACCATAAATGATAATAATGGGCTAGGCTGACCGCTACCTTTATTTTCTTTGCGCCATTGAGCATAGCGTAAAATTTGACCTGCGCCGCCCACCCAAGAACCAACAACGACTAGTGTAAGGCCTAAATAGAAAATCCAGTGTGCCTTTAGCGGTGCATAAAACGTATAAAGAACAGTTGCTTTATTCAATAAAACCATTGTTGCCGCAGCGGCTGTACCGATTGTCATTAACCAAAAGCCAATCCAACCAAGTCTGCGTTGACTGTTAGTAAATGTACCAGAAGTACGACTTACACTGGCAATTTGGAAACCGTAAATAAAGAATGTAGTTAAAATAAGACCGAGTAATACTCCGTGTACGGTTAACACTTGGTAGTAGCCAATGCCCGCTGGTAAAGTAAATTGACCAGAACGTACAAATACTTGTAATAAACCTGCAAGACCACCTAATAGCAATGCGATAAATGCCACATATATATGCGCCATTGCTAGCTTTGCATCGCGACGATCTACTTTTGTCATTGAATTAGTGTGACTCATTTGAATCCACCACCTTTAGCATAGAGTGCATCATCGTATGTCCTGTACCACAATATTCATTACATACGATTAAAAACTCGCCTACTTTGTTTACTACTGTTACATATTCTGAAATATAACCAGGCTCAAGCATCATGTTGATATTCGTACCTGCAACTTCAAAACCGTGCATGACATCTTCGCTTGTTGCGATGAATTTTACCTTTGCACCAAGTGGTACCTCAATTTGTGGAGGATTATAATTGAATGCAGAGGCTATTATGACTACCTCATAATCCCAATCTTTGCCCTCTACCTTATGGACTCCTGGATTATCAAAAGGTGCTGTCTCTTTCACTTTCTCGTAATCTAGTGTTTTTTTACCATTGTTCGGATGGGAGCCTTGATGAAATGCTCCGATACCGAGAATGATTAGGAATGCGACTAAAGTAGCAACTCCGAACACAAGCCAATACTTCTCATACTTATGTATGTGCATATGTTTCTTTCCCTTCCTCGTAGATTAAAACCGTCCAATGAACAAATCAAAGCAGTACACCCAAAGTAAAATAATGATGATACCTACTCCAAAAACTGCATAGAGTGAACCTTTTAAATTCTCATCTGACTTCTTTTTATTTGCCATTTTTGCTCCTCCTACGCTTTTTATAGTTGGTGTTTCTTACAGTCATCATATATAAATTCAATGCAATTTGATGTGAAAAAAATCACACTTCTAGACAAATTGTGTGAAGAAAGTGTGAAGAATGTAGGGGAGAAAAAAACAAGCTATCTCAAAAGTCATCGAGATAGCTTGTTTCATTGTTATATTTAGCTTTTTTTTAATAAAAACAATAGATGTTAAGGAAGTATGATCAATGTATATAGGCGAATGGCAAATTTAAAACATATATGCTGTATGCTCTTGCATATAATGTCTTATTTGGCATAGACTTTAAACCTAGCTTTCTACTCCGCTTCTTCCTCAATTGTTAATAGAACTGTTAGGGCACCGACGCTTGGGACCGAAACTGGGAGAGCAAAGGCCTTCTCAAAGCCATATAATTTTGTATTGCCCACCATCACAGTTGGCGGAGTGATGTCAATTTCTAAGCTTTCTTGCCCAACAGCTGTACATAAATTTCCTGCAATCATGTTACCAAATTCCCCTGTAAAGGATTCTAGCATTTCTCCTTCAAGCGGCATACCGAACATCGTACTACCGATTCCACTGAACACTTCAGGAGAGGAGTCAATGATGACACGACCCTTTAAATCTCCGACTAAACCAATTAATACACCCATTTGCTGCTGTTGAAAGGGTTCAGAAATAATACTAGGCGACTTTACTTCTATATCCATAGGTAGAATTGATTTTAAAGCGTGAATAGTCCCGTTTAAAATAGTTTGAAAGTACTTCGAATTACTCATCATTACCGCATCCTTTTTCCGACTTTTCTACATCTTACCATGTAAAAAGGGTAAGATGAAAGTATGTCTTGACGAATTAACAGGAAATTTATAATATATTAGTGAGAATGATTTTCAAATTCAATGAATTGGTCTGAAAGACACGAGAAAAACACTACATTAAATGAAAAGGAGCGGTCAGCAATGACATTCGTATTGATTGGAACAGCTGTAGCCATCTATATTGGAGTAGGGAAATACGTCATGAAACAGGCGACTGCACATTTGAAATAAGAAATTATATAAGAAAAAACATGAAGCATGGTCCGAGCACTCGGGACCATGCTTTTTTGTATTTTTCGAAAGGTAAAAAGATATCTTAGCGGTTTACAAACAGTATTAATTGTTTTTCTGAAATAATTATAATAAATAGAATTTTTATTTTTTTCTGAAAACTATTGAAATAACCTGTTAACCTCTGATAAAATTTTAAAAAATGGAATCGCGTTTCATAATATGGAACGGAGGGGGAAAAATGGGATTGAATATTTTAGAAGTAAAGGATTTGAAAATAGGTATTCAGCAAAATAAAAAGGATATTTCCATTGTGAATGGGGTGTCATTTCAACTTGAAAAAGGTAAAACATTGGGGATTGTAGGGGAATCTGGTTGTGGAAAAAGTATGACATCCTTATCTCTTATGGGGTTATTGCCTTCTGGAGTTGAATGGCAAAATGGAGAGATTTACATAGATCAAAAACAAATTCCTAAAAAATTGAAGAAGGAATGGCGAAAGATTCGTGGGAAAAAAATTTCAATGATATTTCAGGAACCGATGAGCTCCCTTAATCCAGTGTATAAGGTAGGCTCCCAAATCATTGAAATGATTCATAGTCATGAAAAAATTTCAAAAAAAGAGGCACATGAGCGAGCGGTTGATATGCTTCGCCTTGTTGGTATTCCTCGTCCCGATAAAGTGGTGAATGAATATCCACACCAATTATCTGGTGGTATGAGACAACGGGTGATGATTGCCATGGCATTGGCTTGTGGACCAGAAATATTAATCGCAGACGAGCCTACTACTGCATTAGATGTAACTATTCAGGCACAAATTCTAGAGCTAATGAAAGACATACAAGAAAAACTGGACATGTCCATTATTTTAATTACCCATGACCTTGGCGTTGTGGCTGAAATCTGTGAGAAAGTGATTGTCATGTATGCGGGTGAAATAGTTGAAGAAGCAAATGTGTTGGACTTATTTGATCATCCGCTCCATCCCTATACGAAAGGGTTACTAAACTCATTGCCGGATATTGAGACAGAGCAAGAGTATCTTCCGTCTATTGAGGGTGTGGTGCCATCACCAGCCGATATGCCAGCAGGTTGTAGATTTTTCGATCGATGTGAATTTGCAACTGAAAAATGTAAACAGAAACCAGAGTTATTTACTACGTCCATTGGTAGCACGGTTAGATGCTGGTTATATGAAAAGGATGATGTGGGAGGAGGAATTGTAAATGAGCAGTCCATTGTTAGAGGTTAAACACTTGAAAAAATATTTTCCAGTGAAGGGATCACGTTCGGGAAATTTAAAAGCAGTAGATGATGTTTCATTTTTTGTCAACGAAGGTGAGGTTTTAGGAATAGTAGGGGAATCAGGTTGTGGAAAATCCACAATGGGCAAAACACTCATTCAGCTTCTAACACCTACAGAGGGCGAAATTTTGCTGAATGGAGAAAATATAGCCACACTTAGCGCCAAAGAGGTACGTCAAAAACGTCGTGATATGCAAATCATTTTCCAGGACCCTTTTTCTTCCCTTAATCCTCGTATGAAGGTTTTCAAAATAATTGAAGAACCTTTAGTGAATTTTGGAATCGGTACAAAGGAAGAACGGAAACAACGTGTTTTTGAGGTTGCCAAACAAGTTGGGCTTACAGAAAAGCAGCTAGAACGTTTTCCACATGAATTTTCAGGCGGTCAAAGACAGCGCATTGGAATTGCCAGGGCACTTGTATCAAATCCTAAATTGATTGTTGCAGATGAACCGGTATCGGCACTAGATGTATCCATTCAGTCTCAAGTGCTAAATATAATGAAAGATTTAAAAAGGGATATGAATCTTACCTATATTTTTATATCCCATGATTTAAGTGTCGTGCATCATTTTTGTGATCGTATAGGGGTGATGTACTTAGGGAAGATAGTGGAATTAGCTGACAAACATGAATTGTTTAATAATCCGAAGCATCCCTACACGAAAGCATTACTTTCTGCATTACCGAAGTCTCATCCTTCAACGGTTAAAGAACGAATTGTCCTTAGTGGAGATGTGCCAAATCCAGCGAATCCGCCATCAGGATGCACTTTCCATACGCGGTGTCCAAGCTGTATGGAGATTTGTAAAGTGACACCACCGAAATTGAAAAAAATTAGTGATCAACATGAAGTTTCTTGTTTACTTTATGAAGAACAAATGGAGCGATTAACATGAGCAAAACATTGGAAAAAGGGATCAATATTTTAACGTTATTTACGGAAGAAAAACCTTCTTGGCGGTTAGACGAACTAGCTATAGAAACCGATATTCCTAAACCGACCTTACATAGATTTCTAAAAACATTTACGGATTTAGGCGTATTAAAACGGCCATATGTTCAAAGTGGTGGACAGGTAGTTTTAAGTGATCATTATTTACTAGGGAATAAACTAATTGAATTGGGGGCAATAGCTGCTAATTCCATAGAGATTCGTTCGTTAGCCATTCCATATATGAAAATGTTACAACAGAAATTTGATTTGGCTGTTCAATTAGTAGTATTGGATGAAACGGACGGCCTTTATATAGAAAAAATAGAAAGTCTAAAGCCGGTTCTATTATATACAAGAGTCGGAAGAAGAGCACCTCTTTACGCAGGCGCTTGCTCACGTATTCTTTTATCTTTTCAATGTGAAGAGAAAATTAACGAGGTTCTTCATAAACCTCGAAAAAAATATGCGAGTGGAACCCCTCATACGGATAAAGAAATTCATGAACTAATTGAATTTGGTAAGACAAATGGCTATGCCTACAGCGTGTCAGAACTAGAAGAAGGAACTGTATCAATAGCGGTGCCAATTTTTAATAGTGATCGAAAAGTAGAGTACTCCATTAGTATTGCTGGTATAGAATCACTACTACCACAAGAAAAAATTAATATGTTTTTAGAGGGACTGTGGGAAACTGCTGCGTTAATTTCGGCTGAACTAGGTTATTCGATGCCATATCCTTATGGCGTATAAATAGCACAAACATAAAAGGGGATGAACAATAATGAAGAAACAAAAATGGCTAGCGCTATTACTAGTTTGCATGATGATTATTTTGTCAGCATGTAGTGGCGGTACATCAACAAAAGAGGATAGTAAAAATAGTAGCAAATCTTCTGGAGAAAACGCTGCGCTCACAAGGGGTAATGAATTAGTTGTCCGTGTGGCAGGAGATCCTCAAAACTGGGACCCGATTGATACGTTTTTACTGTCTTGGAGTACCGTAGCAACATCAGTATTTGAAGGATTAGTTAGTCGTTCTTTAGATTTAGAAATTCAACCTGGATTAGCGGAATCTTGGGAATATAAAGATGAAAAAACAATTGTCTTCCAATTACGCCAAGGCGTTACCTTCCATAATGGTGAACCATTTAATGCGGAGGCCGTTAAATTTACTTTTGATCGTCTGCTAGGTGATGAAGGTCAAAAAGGTCCTCAATATTCAAATTACACTTCCATTGATCATGTTGAAGTAACGGGTGAATATGAAGTAACGATGCACTTAAATTCTATAGATCCAGTATTACTTACAAAACTATCAGGTTATGGTGCCGTAATCGTACCACCTAAATATATTCAAGAACAGGGAGCAGAGAATTTTGATATGAAACCTGTTGGTACAGGTCCGTTTAAAATGACAGATTATCAACGAGATAAACAAGTGGTAATTGAACGTAATGAAGATTATTGGAATAAAGATGCTATTAAACTAGATAAAGTTACATTTAAAGTAATTCCAGAAACAGCAACAGCACTTGCAGAATTACAAACAGGCAATATTGATATTATGACACGTTTGGAAGTTTCTCAAGCTGCAACAGCAGAAGGAACTGACTTTATTGAATTAATGGAAGTGTCTACACCTACAGCTTATTCAATTCGTTTTGATACGGCGCAAAAGCCAGTTGATGATGTACGTGTTCGTCAAGCTATTAACTATGCTATCGATAAAGAAACGATTGTAAAAGAAATTTTAGGTGGCTATGGGAATCTGATAAGCTCATTCCAAAGTGATTTATCATTTGGCTATAATAACGATTTAGAGCCATATCCATATGATCCTGAAAAGGCAAAAGAATTGCTGGCTGAAGCGAAAGTTCCTGAAGGTACTACATTAGATTTCTTTATTCCAGGTACAGATGGAACATTTAAAGAGATTGCACAAGCAGTAGCGTTTTACTTAGAGGAAGTTGGAATTAAAGTATCGATTAATAGTGTGGAAAATACGACATTCCAATCAGAGTTAATTCCTCAAGGAAAAGCTGGCCATATGTATAAAAATGGTTGGGGTGGCTGGACGCTGGACTTTGATAATACCGCTTATTTAATGTATCACGAGGGAGAATTCTGGAACCCATCCTATAAAAATGACAAAGTAGAACAATTATTAGCAGCAGAGCGTGCCACTATTGATAATGACGAAAGACAAAAGGTCTTTAAAGAGCTTACAGAAGTATTATATGAAGATGCAACTGAAGTCAACTTATATTCTGAAGTTGAAATATACGCAGTGAATAAACGAATAAAAGGCTTCCAACCACCACATGATGGCCGCTTTAATTTTGCAGGTGTCACTGTCGAGTAAGTAAAAAATTAAGAGATAGTATGTTAGCATACTATCTCTTTCACTTCACATTAGGAGGATGGAATTATGCTTTCCTATATTCTACGACGTTTGTCGCATACCGTGCTGGTGATCATTGCGGTTTCATTAATTATATTTTTCTCCATTCGTTTAACAGGTGACCCCGTAAGTATAATGTTTGGGGCTGGTGAACCTTCACAGCAGGCAGTAGAAGAACTGACAGCCAAACTCGGTTTAGATAAGCCTGTTTGGGAGCAATACATCATATTTATGAAGGATTTAGTAACACTTGATTTTGGTACGTCCTATCGTTCCAATAGCCCTGTTTTAGAGATGTTACTCGAACGAGCGTGGCCGACAATTGCGCTTGCTTTAGGTGGAATGGCAGTGGCATTGTTAATAGCTGTTCCGCTAGGTATTTTATCAGCCATTTATAAAGGAAAATCCATTGATGTGTTTAGTCGTATTTTTTCTTTGTTAGGTATTTCCTTCCCTAATTTTTGGTTGGCGTTCATGCTAATTTTAATTTTTGCTGTTCAACTAAAATGGCTACCAGTATCCGGATTTGATGGATTTAGCTCATTAGTTTTGCCGTCCGTTGCCTTAGGGCTTATCTTATCTGGTATTTTAGTTCGATTAATTCGTACGTCTATGCTGGAAGTACTTAAAATGCAATACGTCACAACTGCACGGGCGAAAGGTATAAGAGAATGGCTAGTTATCATTAAACATGCTTTCCGCAATGCCTTATTGCCAACTGTAACATTTGTTGGTTTACAGTTTGGGGGGCTTTTAGGAGGTGCGGTTATTGTCGAGCAAGTCTTTTCTTGGCCAGGAATTGGAAGGTTGATTGTTGATTCTATTAATCAACGAGACTATCCTGTGGTCCAGGGAGGAATCATACTTTTAGCATTGATTATGATTTTAGTAAATCTAATCGTTGATTTATGCTACTCATTGATTAACCCGAAAATTAGAACTGGAAGAGGTGAGCAATAATGACTCAAATAATGGAAACAGAAGCAATCGAAATAAAAAAAGCCAATAAAATAGTAACAGTTCTGAAATTCATGAAGAACAATCCAACAGGCATCATAGGCTTATTATTGGTTGTCACTACGATACTATGTGCTATATTTGCGCCATATATTGCTCCCTATGATCCGGGGGCGGCTAGCTTAGGGCATCGGCTTGACCTACCCAAATGGCTAGATGATACTGGTAAATCCGAATACTTACTCGGAGGAGATCAGGTTGGGCGTGATTTGCTAAGTAGAATTATTTACGGAGCACGTATATCTCTATTAGTCGGCATTTGTGGCGTAATCATTTCATTAGTGCTTGGTACATTTCTAGGAATTGTTTCAGGTTACTTTGGGAAATGGATGGATGATTTAATTATGCGGCTAGCTGAAGTTCAAATGGGGCTACCGTTTATTTTACTAGCCATCGTCATCATGAGTGTTTTTGGAACAGGTATTGAAAAAATTATTATTATCCTAGGACTTACATATTGGGTTAGTTTTGCGAGATTAATTCGAGGAGAGATTTTGGCTTTAAAGGAACAAGAGTATATCCAAGCAGCAAAGGCAATTGGTGGGACACATTTCAAAATAATCATTAAGCATATACTTCCTAATGTTGCCTCCTCCATTTTAGTGTTAGCAACGATGTGTATTGCAGAGTTTATTTTATTGGAGGCCTCTTTAACATTTTTAGGGTTAGGTGTGGAGCCTACAGTACCTTCATGGGGAGGAATGTTAGCAGATAGTCGAAATTATATGACCTCAGCTTGGTGGATATCTGTTTTCCCAGGGGTGGCCATTATGTTAACTGTTTTAGGCTTTAATTTATTGGGAGATTGGTTGCGAGATCGCTTAGATCCAAATATGAAAGTTTAGGTGATATGATGAACTCTATAATTTTTTCTAGTTTATTTCAAAAGAATGAAACGAAAAAAAAGCCTTCTTTATTTATAGATTTACCTAAAGATTTAGCTCCATTAGGATTAATTGATTTTTGCTTACGTTTAGGCTTTGAAGCAAATGAAGTAGACTTTGATTTATTTCAGCCAGCCAATCAGTCCTATACAATGAAGTTTTTACAGCATACTAGCACATTTATTTCACAAGATGACTCAACATGGATCATTTATTATGAGAGTGAATTAGCACTTTCTACATGGTTAAGTGCAATAGCCAGTGAAGGAATGGTCGACACCCAAACGGACAGCCCTTTAACGGATTATGAAAATTTAAGTCATCTTTGGTCAGCCTATGGCACGGGTGAAAAGGATGAGGCACATCCCCAGCAACATGTAAGTGTGAAAATGAATATACAAGAAGAATTAAAGACAAATGCTCTATTAAAAGAGACTTGCTATCTAGCATTGCGTTTAGGCCTATATGCCACATCTATTTCATTACCAGCTATAACATCAGAAGAGCGACATGTAACTATTTCATTCAAGCACGAAAACGAAAGTTATATGGAATTGACCGCCAAAAATGCCATTCAAATCTGTGGTACGAAAGAAAGCCTACCGACCGTTATCCATTCCATTGCAACAGCAAAGCATGTGTCTGAGGGTGGACTGCTTGGAGTTTGGGAGTTAAACGAAAAACAAATGAATGAAGCGGCTATTTTAATGGACGAAAAATGGAGCGATGAATCTGAAGCTTCGTACATGATAAAAGCATTAGAAGAAGAACAAGATAAAGCGTTAGAGGCTGAAATTTATATGACGGCCACTAAAAAAAATCGTGATCAATTTAAGCTAGATTTATATGAAAAATTTTCAAATTTGACAACCATTAAAGTTCGCGCTGCCTTTAAAACAGGGTTATACTGGATATTAGAGGAAGTACTTCCATCTGTCGAGGGGCGCTTTGAACATGTAAAAATAGTATGTAAGGATGGGGTAAGTGTAAACGGCTTAGAGCAACATAATCGCTGGATTATGGAGCTATACCCTGTGGATGAAATGATTGAAATGCAATATGGCATACCTAAGGAGCATGTGCAATTTGAGCTTTCCAGCACGCAACAACATGTGTATAGAGTATTTGTAGATGATCAGTTAATAGCTGAGCTCACTCCACCTATTAGTGAAGTGGATTATGTTGATGGTCAGAAAAAAGCTTACCCAACTACCGCTGGGTATAGATTATTCAACAAGACAGAGCGAGTGCAGGAGAACATCATATTTTCTGATCGTGAACGTTTCTATAAATACTATATGAAGGAATTATTGCCACGAATGGTGAAAAAGTTAAAAATAGATACCCATAACGTTGATCAAGCTCAGCTATTTCCATTATTCGATCGAATTGAAATCGACTTTACTTCTTCTGGAATCGAAGAAGAAATAGGCGTCCAGCAAGAAGCGAACTCATCGTTTGAGGCGTTATACGAGGATTTATACTTTAATACTTTAGACTATTTTCATGAGCTTGGTCGCCAGTTAGTTAATCAGCCTTACAAAGCTCCAGGTGGTGTTATTCCTTATATTCATATAGAACAAGATTTGTATAAGCCTATTAAAAGTGCCATAAAGGTTTACCAGTGGAATGATAAACCGATGACGGAACCCGTTACAAAGCGAATCTTGTTTAATCAAGAAGGACAGTTTGACACTGTAGAAATGTCTATCGGTAATGAACTGAAGGTCACTAAGGCAAAAACCTTTTTAAAACACAACATGAAAAATATAATTCCATTAGTAGAGCGTTGTAAACAATACTCAGAGGTCAAATTGAATTATGGAGATATATCTTATAAAGGTACTGTCATTCCATTTTTAGAGGTGACGGAACCTATTACGAGTGAATATTATTCAGGGCTAAAAAAATCAGATGAAAAACATACGATTGTTTTTGAAGCTGGCCATCATCCAAATGAAGTATCTAGCACTCCTGCGATTTTGGCGCTAATGGAAGATATTATTTGTCAGCAACCAGAAATATTAAAAAAAATGAATGTCATTATTATCCCTTTAGCGAACCCTGATGGCTATGAAATCATGGAATGTTTGACAAAGGAGCATCCGAAGTGGAAGCATCATGCTGCAAGATTTAATGCGGTGGGATTAGAATTTGCCCATGTGAAATTCCGAAAAAGTGTGTTCGGTGAGGCAAATGTATTACCACTTATCTTAAAAAAATGGGCTCCAGATATTGTTATTGATGACCATGGAATACCAGCTCGTGAGTGGGTTCAACCGTTCGCAGGTTACGCCTGCCCACCTATTTTCCCAGTTTCTTATACGGTTCCAAGTGCCAAAATTTATGGGATTGGTCGTTATGCAGATGATGATACGAAGGAAATTCAGGCCAAAAATCTGGACCTAGTAGCGGAAAGAGTTAATAGGATGTTTGATGGATCTACGTTTGCTCAAGAAAATGCGTATTGGCGAGATCGATACTATAAATATGGAACAACGTGGGATCCAGATAAATACCCGATTGAGGAAATGGGGAATATTAACTTTTATCGTAGTATGGAAGTAACACCTACGTATTCATCAGTTAGTATTTTACGTTATCCACAGTGGGTCGCTTTAGATATCATTTCGGAAGTTGCAGATGAAATCGTTTATGGTGAGGAATTACTATCGTGTATGGCAGCCCATCAATTATTTAATCAGGCAATTTTAGAAGCTGCACTAGCTACTCCTGTAAATAAACAAAAACAATCTGGACGCTACATAAAAAAACGTCCGATAGAAATTAGGTGACTAACACATGACAAACATATTATTAACGGGATTTGAGCCATTTTTAGATTATAAGCTCAATCCAACTATGCAAATTGTAGAAAACTTAGATGGCGAAAAGATAGAAGACTATCATATTATAGGAAGAATTTTATCTGTAGATTTTCAACAATCTGCCGAGCAGCTAAAGCGATATATAGAGGAAATACAACCGCAAATCATTATTTCTTTAGGGCTCGCAGGGGGTCGTTATAAACTAACGCCTGAGCGAATTGCTATTAATGTGAAAGATGGGGAGCCCGATAATAACGGCTACACACCTGTGGATGAGAGCATTCAAGAGGAGGGGGCAGATGCCTATCTGACGAATTTACCAATTCGCCAGATGGTTAATCGTTTACAAGCAGAGGGCTATCCGGCTGAAATCTCTAATACAGCAGGTACTTACTTATGCAATAACATTATGTATGAGGGGCTTGTGTATGCGCAGCAACATGAAGGGGTACGTGCTGGCTTTATACATATACCTGCTTCCTTTGAATTGGCCATCCAACATGGCAAAATTCCAGGCTGGCATATTCGTGATTTAATCGCTGCTGTGAAGCTTTGCATTGAGGAGACAATACGTGCAGGTAATCATTGAATTTCCTTATTCAATGTGGATTAGCAAGAATACGATTCGCTTTTCCTTTAAGGAAGAAATATCCCACCCAAACTTTTCTGCAGTACAAGCATTTAATCGATTTCTGAAAAAACAACTACGACACAATCTTGTCGAGTGTGTTGCAAGCTATCATACAGTTACAGCATATGTGAAACAACGAATAGATGTAGACCTTTTAAGAAGGCAATGGCTGGACAGTCAAGCATCCACAGTCATTGATGACAGAACGAATAGACTATTAAAAATCCCAGTTTGCTATGATGAAGAATTTGCCTTAGATAGGCAACGAGTGATGGACTATACGGGTCTATCATTTGAGGACATGAAAATGTTACACATGTCCAAAAGCTATTACGTTTATTTAATTGGCTTTTTGCCAGGCTTTCCGTATCTTGGAGAACTTGATTCTAAATTATTTGTGCCTCGTTTAGAAAAGCCGAGAGCGTCGGTGTCTGCAAGTTCTGTTGGGGTTGGAGGTGGACAAACAGGGATCTATCCTGTCGATTCACCTGGTGGCTGGAATATTATTGGAAGGACGCCATTAGAGCTTTTTAATGTCAATGGTAAAGAGCCATTCCTATTTGAACTTGGTGATGAAGTTCAGTTTTATGAAATAACTAAGCAACAATATTGGGAAATGAAAAGCAAAGGAGTGTAGCGATTGAAGCCACTTCTGCTCATAACAAAACAAGGGGTTTATGGTAGCTTACAAGATAAAGGAAGGTTTGGCTATCGGGCATTTGGTATTCCGTTATCTGGACCAATGGATTATGTTTCATTTCAAGCGGCCCAGCTAATTTTACAAAATCATCATAACCAAACTTCTTTCGAAATGTTCGTGGGTGGTTTTGAATTTGAGGCAATGGCTGATGGGGTCTATGTTTTAACAGGCGGTCATGGGGTATGCATGATCAATGATGCAGCCATTGAAATGTGGAAAACATTCCATTTAACAAAGGGTGATAGGTTAACGATTAAGAGTGTGAGTCAAGGCTCTATCATTTACTTGACACCGCTGGGAGGGTTTACTTCAAAATTGCAGCTTGGCAGTACCTCATACCTCTCTCAGGGGAATCTAGGTATGGTCCATGCAAAAGGAAGTATTTTATATGGACAAATAGCCCCGCCATTAAAATATAATAGAGGTCTTTATGCTCCGTATCGTCCGACTTTTGACAATACGATTACTGTTAGAATTTTTAAGGGTCCTCATTTTCATTTATTTACAGGAGAGAGTCAGCAACAATTTTTGCAAAATCCTTTCCAGTTTAGCGGTGGTAATCGAATGGGCTATTATTTAAAAGGCCCTGTTTTACAGTTAAAAGAAATGAAGGAAATTCTATCTGAAGCGACACAGTTTGGCTCAATTCAAGTGCCTCAAAATGGGAATCCCATCATCTTAATGGCCGATGCTCAAACAGTAGGAGGCTATCCTATTATGGCCACTGTACATGAAGATGATTTACATAAAGTAGCCCAAATGCGTATGTTTAGCACAATACATTTTGCACTGGAGGAAATGTGATACGAATGGATATTAATTGTGATCTAGGAGAAAGCTATGAAGCGTTTTTGACCGGAAGAGATGAAGAGATACTAGATTATGTGACATCAATCAATATTGCGTGTGGCTACCATGCGGGTGATCATTCCATTATGCACCAAACAGTTCGGAATGCAATTCGCAAAAATGTTCATATTGGTGCACACCCTGGGTATCCTGATCGTGAAGGCTTCGGGCGAAGGGATATGGCGTTTAGCCCAGCAGAAATTTACGATATGATTGTCTATCAGGTAGGGGCACTGCAAGCGTATGTCCATATCGAAAAAGGGACAGTACATCATATCAAGCCCCACGGAGCACTATATAATCAAAGTGCAAATGATAAGGAGAAAGCTTCAGCCATTGTTCATGCGGTGTATGATCTTCATCCTCAGCTTATTTTATATTGTTTAGCGGGTAGCCAAATGGCAGAAATCGCAAGGGATAAGGGTCTTCAAGTATATGAGGAGGTTTTTTCTGATCGCCGTTATCACTCTAATGGCACATTAGTGAGCAGACAGGAACCGAATGCCTTAATACAAACTGAAGAAGAAATGCTGGAGCATGTCAAAGGTATTTTAACGGCAAATGAAGTATTGTCTATAGAGTCTCAAAAAATAAAAGTAGCGGCGCACACCTTATGTATTCATGGAGATGGTCCACATGCCTTGGACTTTGCTAAAAAGATTGCTGCTCTTAGGAGGCAACTACATCAACAATAAAGTAGATGGCTTCAGCATAATGGATTGAAACACAAAAAAGTTCGCATAAAGGGCGAACTTTTTTGATTGGAAGAGCATTTTTATTTTACATACATTTTTCTGTGATTCTTGGCGTCCTCAATAAGACCAATTAGCCGCATCACTATGTAAGTTACCCCTAATCCGATACAAGCACCTGCTAACACATCTAAAGGGTAGTGTACACCGATAAAAATTCTCGAAAATGCCATAAAGCAGGCCAGCAAGATGAGGACAGCTCCAATTTTTCTTCGTTTCCAAAACAAAGCAAATGCTAAGGCAAATGCACCTGCCGCATGATTACTTGGAAATGATGGGTCTAGATTTGATTTTTCAAGTAATAATATTACGCTATGATTGACGAATGGACGTGGTCGAAAATACACCATCTCTATTATTTTATCGATACCAAGTGTAAGAATAGCAATCGTTACGGCGTATAATACTATTTTTCTATTTTCATGCTGATTTTGAGAGTTTGAAAACCATAGCCATATCAATATTAATCCAAATAGGATAGGGCCATATTTTGAAAACAAGAGGACAAGTTGATCAAAAATAGGGTATTGTCCCGCAAACTGGTTAAGTAATTTAAAAAGCTGATAATCTATCGTCATATTTTCTTTAAGAGGAAACTCCTTCTAGTTTAGACACTTGCACATCATCCTCGGAGGATAAAAACTTTTCTAATTCATGTTTATTTTTTTCTAAATCAATATCTAGAACTGCACCTACATTTACATGTTTGTTTTCAAAAGAACTGGCAACAGGAATCCGTAAAGTATCTACCCCATTAGAGTGTCCATCCATTAAACCTTTTCCAATTGCAAGTATTGTTTTTTTGTCAACGTTCGTATCGATGTATGCCTCTGCAACACCTAATATTTTTGGTAAATTCATTAAGCTTTGAAAGCTAATCTGATCTTTAACCTTTGTCATAATTTCCTGCTGGCGTTCCACTCGTCCGAAATCACTTAAACGATCGTGACGGAATCGTACATAAGCTAATAACTGATCACCATGTAAAGTTTGTTCTCCAGGAAATAATGTCATGCCAATGCCATATGACATTTCATAAGGGATGTCCACATCAATCCCATTGGGTGCTAGAAGATCAACAATTTTAGGGAATCCTTCAAAATCAACGATAGCATAGTAATTTACATCAATATCAAAGTTTTGTTTAATGGTCTTCCTAACAAGTTCTGGACCTCCAAAAGCAAATGCAGCGTTTATTTTATTCTTTCCGTAATCTGGGATGTCAACATACGTATCTCTCATAATAGAAACGATTTTTACTTGATTCGTCGTTTGATTATAGTGTCCAATCATTAAGGCATCCGATCTACCTTCTTCGCCTCTAGTATCACTACCTATCAAGAGGACATTAATCTCACCAAATTGTAGGTCTGCGCCTTGGAAGGGCTCAAAAGTTTCTTCAGCCTCAGCTTCATTTTTACTGTCGTCTTCTGCCATGGCCAACCCACTATTGTACTGATAAAACCAATAAACAACCCCTATTATAATCATTGATGCGAATATGAAACATGAATTTTTTAGCCATTTACGGCTTGTTTTACTACTTTCCATAAATTAATAAATCCACCTATCCGTTATTTTTCAACAAAGATTTTCCGGTAAGTTGTACAGCTATTGCATCATCTAAATATCCAATAGGAAATACATAATCCGGAATTACATCTACAGGAATAATAAAATATAATAATGTACTTCCGATTATTGTTAATTCAAATAGTGTACCTTTATCTGTTGTAAATTTTTCATATAACTCTTTTAGCTTATTTATAAATGGTCCAACACTACCTACTTTTTGAATCTTTTCATTAAAACTCGTATGAATGGTATGTTTGCCTTCCTCCGTTTGAGAAAATAGTCCATAATCGTCTAATTTTTTTTCAACCTCCTGCACTGAAAACTGATTGTCGTATACATTTGATGCCTTAAGAAAGGTTTGTATGGCATCAACTGAGGTGTGAATATCTGATTGTGACTCTTCTTGTCTTTGTTCCATAGGATATCCCGCTGCTTCAAATAGCTGAATAAAAGGAACACCAAGACATTCAGCGAATTTTTCTACATGTTGTGGGGTAGCTTTTCGTTTATGATTAATAATCCGTGAAATCGTAGCCGTATCGATTCCTGTTAGTTCACTAAACTTTCGCATAGATAATGAACGTTCTTTCAATAGCTCTTTCAACAATAAACCTAAAGTCGTATTTTCTTTCATTTCCGTCATATTCGATTCTCCCTTCTTCATTAAAAATAACTGTTGAACAGAAGTGTATAATGATGTTGACAAATTGTCAACACTCGGCAATGAAATGCTGCCAAATGGAAGTAATAACGGTAGCATGCTTACATTTGATTAGTTGAAGGCTTATTAGCGTTTTGGAATGTTTTCAAATTGCGGTGAATGCCTGATAAATAAAGGTAGAATGCACTTAATTGTAAGAAGCGAACAAGCTTTATATTCTGACTTTTCTAAAAAAAACAAAAGTTTTTTCATCGGATTTTGTCGGATTCTATAAGTATCTCTTATTATTAGGCAAGCCCCAAAAAAATAATATGAGGAGGTACGAAGGATTGAAAAAGAAATTTAAAATTAGTTTAGCCAGTCAAATTTTAATCGGTTTGATTTTAGGGATTATTGTTGGTGGTATTTTTTATGGCAACCCCAAAATTGAAACCTACTTACAACCATTAGGGGATATTTTCCTGCATTTAATTAAGATGATTGTTGTGCCGATTATTATTTCGACGTTAATCGTAGGTGTTGCTGGTACTGGAGACATGAAACAGCTTGGACGATTAGGCGGGAAATCCATTATTTATTTTGAAATTATTACAACAGTAGCTATCGTAGTTGGATTACTTTCCGCGAATATTTTCCAGCCTGGCGCAGGTTTAAACATGAACGAGCTATCTCAAGGAGATATTTCAAAATACGTGTCAACTACAGAAGAAGTACAGCATGAAGGACCGTTTGATATTATTGTAGGCATCGTACCGACCAATATCATTCAGTCAATGGGTGAAGGCGATATGCTTGCGATCATATTCTTTGCTGTTATTTTTGGTTTAGGTGTTGCGGCCATTGGCGATCGAGGTAAACCAGTTTTAGACTTCTTCCAAGGGGTAGCAGATGCGATGTTCTGGGTAACTAACCTTGTGATGAAATTTGCGCCACTCGGGGTATTTGGTTTAATTGGTGTAACCGTTTCCAAATATGGATTCGCCTCTCTAATACCTTTAGCTAAGCTGGCTATCCTTGTTTACGCTACAATGCTATTCTTTATATTTGTGATTCTTGCACTTGTTGCAAAATTCGTAGGTGTCAATATATTATTTTTAATTAAAGTACTGAAAGATGAGCTCATTTTAGCATTCTCAACAGCAAGTTCAGAGGCTGTGTTGCCACGAATTATGTTGAAAATGGAGAAATTAGGGGCTCCAAAGGATATTGTATCCTTTGTTATCCCGACCGGTTACTCCTTTAACTTAGACGGCTCAACGCTGTACCAAGCGATCGCTGCATTATTTATTGCGCAAATGTACGGTATTCACCTAAGCATTGGTGAACAAATTACGTTAATGCTTGTATTGATGGTTACATCGAAAGGGATTGCAGGGGTTCCAGGGGTATCTTTCGTAGTACTTCTTGCCACTTTGGGTACTGTCGGCATTCCGTTAGAAGGTCTAGCATTTATCGCTGGTATTGACCGTATCCTGGATATGGGACGTACAGTTGTTAACGTAATTGGTAACTCATTAGCGTCATTAGTAATGGCGAAATGGGAAGGCCGTTTTGATACAGTGAAAATGAAAAATTACTTTAAGGATAATGAAAATTTAGCCTAAACTTTATCACAATATTTAGTGTAAGTTAACATAGAAAACACCTTTCGTCGATAAATGGTTTTAACCATAATCAATCAACGTAAAGGTGTTTTTTAAGTCTACTAGATTAGTATTGTCTAAAGACTTTATAAGATTAAACTTAATTCTCGCTTTCAATTGTTGGAATTATGTTATATGTGTAGCCTTCATCTGCTGCATTCCTTTCTTGTTGACCTACTTTGACTTAACAGTAGAACTGGGTATGTTACTTCGTGTTTAGCAGCTCATGTTTGAGAATTTAGTAAATGACTCACATAAACCCCCTTAATTCTCTAGATAAAGTTTTCACGCACTCCATATTAACTCCAGATAGGTCAAATATATTTGAACTACCAAGGAGGTAAGGAAATGAATTTTATCAAACGTGCATTTTTAAGTGTGAAGGCAAGGAAAGGGAAATCGATTATATTATTTACAGTATTTTTAGTAGTTTCCAATTTAGTATTAGCCGGCTTCGCCATACAAAATGTGTCACAGAAGGCGAATGACCATGCTAGACAAACATTAGGTGTAGACGTAAGTCTTCGAATGGATGAAGAAAAGCTTATGGAAAACGTGGCAAAGCAGCGACAAGAAAATCCAAACGGAAAAATACAACACCCTGAGCTTTTTGCAGATGATGCAGATCGGTTAGCTAAATCACCATATGTAATAGACTATAACTATCTTAAAAGTGACATGGTTGTAGCAGATGATTACACACCTATTAACGATGCTGAAGGTGATGATGGGGTAAGCGGTGCAGTTGGTAGTAGTGTCTCTGGAAATATGAAAATGCCTAATACGTTTCTTCAAGGTGTGAGAAGTTCTGAATTATTGCAAGAATTTACGGATGGAACACATGAAATAATGGAAGGTCGTTCAATTACACCTGAGGATAAGAATAGGAAAGTAGTGCTAGTTGAAAAGCGATTAGCAGAACAAAACGAGCTTCAAGTTGGCGATATGATAAAGGTCCAATCAATGGAAGGGACGACTGAAGTAGAGTTGGAAATAATAGGAGTATATAAAAATTCTGGTATAACTGACTTCGAGGAAAATTTACCAGCTATGATGCATCCATCTAACAAACTATACACAAATTATGACTCGACGAAAGAGAGCGGTGAAAAAAATTCAGTCATTAATGAAGCTATCTACTACTTAAATGATCCAGAAAATATAGCAGATTTCAAAACCGACGCAAAGAAAAGCAATATCGATTTTGATTTGTTCAAGTTAGATGCACATGATGCTTTATATCAGAAAATGGTTGGTCCTATTGAGAATATTGCTGCTACTTCAAAATGGATGGTCTATTTAGTATCTATTACAGGATCAATTATTTTAGCTCTTATTATTATGTTAACCATAAAAGAGCGACGTAAAGAATTAGGCATACTCTTAGCAATCGGTGAGAAAAAGAGAAAATTAATTGGCCAACTATTAGTAGAAGTATTATGTATAGCCTTACTAGCATTTGGTATTTCTACAATTACAGGTGAGACAGTGTCTCAAAAAATGGGAGATAGTTTATTACAGCAAGAGGTTATTGCCTCTCAAGAAAATCAACAAGAATCTAATAATTTAGGATTCTCATTTGGCATGATGAATAAGCAAGATAATGATGTGGAGCCTATCGATGATATTGATGTAAGTATAACTTCACAAGATGTGTTGAAGTTAGGTGGATTAGGACTGTTAATTGCCATATTATCGACGCTTCTTCCAGCACTATCCATTCTTCGCTTAAATCCAAAAGAAATACTATTAAAAGATGAGTAGGAGGAGTCCCATATGGACACAATATTACAATTTAAAAACCTATATTATTATTATGTAAGTAATAACAGGAAGAATACTTTACTAGAGAATGTGAATTTTACGTTTGAGCAAGGCTGTTTCTATAGCGTTTTAGGTCCTTCAGGCTCAGGAAAAACAACAGCACTTAGTTTGGCAAGTGGCTTAGATAACCCGAAGGAAGGACATGTGCTTTATAAGGGAAAAGATATAAGAAAAATTGGTTTGGATAAATATAGAAATAAATTTGTTTCGGTTATTTTTCAATCCTATAATCTGATAACGTACATGACGGCCCTTCAAAATGTAGTAACAGCAATGGAAATTACAGGGGTTAAAGTAAAAGATAAAAAGAAAAGAGCTCTCGAATTATTAGAAATGGTAGGCTTGACCGAAATAGAAGCAAAAAGAAAGGTTTTACAGCTTAGTGGTGGTCAACAACAACGTGTAGCTATTGCTCGAGCATTATCTAGTGATGTGGATTTATTAATTGCGGATGAGCCGACGGGTAATTTAGATGAGAAAACCTCGGCTGAAATCGTTGAACTATTTCAGGAATTAGCCCATCAAGAAAATAAATGTATTATTGTTGTGACGCATTCACAAGAAGTAGCCAAACAATCTGATAAGATTATTTACCTTAAGAAACGCAATTTAGTTTGTGAAAATCTGAATAAGTAACTTAGCTAATCCAAGAATGGGAGTGGTATAAATGTGGACAAAAATAGTAACCTCATTAGGCTTAGTCTCTATTGGTATAGCTATAGGAATGCTTACTAACTTAGTTGCCTTCAATGGTGACTTAGGTGACAATGAAAGCAATATGTATCAGGGTTATAATTCGTATTTAGATGAAAGGAATCCGGCTCAGGGGGATTCGGAATCTCCAAAACCGAGAGGTAAACTGACCCCAGAACAATGGGAGGAGTTCACATCAAAATCTGGTGGACAAATGCCTGAGCAGTGGGATCCATCCACACCTCATTCAGAAGAAAGTATACAAGGTTCAACATCTCCGTATTAATTTTCTTTCATAATTATCGTAAAAAACAACATAAAACCTCCAAAGATTTGTAAATTTAACCTATGAATCTTTGGGGATTTTTGTACCTGAAGGTTATGTTGTTCTTATGATATGGATGTATGACTTTGATCGTAGGATTCATATAAAATTTTTTAGGAAATAATGTAGGTATCTTCACATAAACTACAGATTGCGTGGTTATAATGGCTAACTAGGGGGGATATCTTAATGAACTATAATATTTTAGTAGTAGAAGACGATTTAGAAATTCAAGAATTAATTAAGCAGTTTTTGATGACACAAAATTATACGATTGAGGTGGCATCTGATGGAGTAGAGGGAATAAAAAGATTAAATACACAATCATTTGATTTAATTCTCCTTGATGTTATGATGCCGAATCTCAATGGATTTGAAGTGGCCAAAATGCTACGCAATCAATCTAATATACCCATTATATTTTTAACTGCGTTAGAAGAAGAACAAGATCAAATGAAAGGCTTTGATCTTGGCATTGATGATTATATTACTAAGCCGTTTTCATTTCATGTGCTGATCAGACGAGTACAAGCGGTTCTTAGAAGAAGCAATCATAAAAATTGGGGTAATCATTTAAATTTTAATGAACTGAATGTCGACTGTGACGGGTATAAAGCTTATGTAAATAAGGAGGAAATACCTTTAACTACAAAAGAATTCGAAATTTTACAACTACTACTCCATAATGAAAAAAAAGTGCTCACTAGAGAGATCATAGTAGAAAAAGTTTGGGGATACGATTATTCGGGAGAAACACGGATGATTGATACTCATATAAAAAACTTAAGAAAAAAATTAAATTTACCCTATATTAAAACTGTAAAGGGTATCGGATACAAAATCGATGAATAGGATTGTAAACTTCATGAAGATGAAAAAAATAACCTATAAGCTCTTTATGATTACTTCACTTATATTGCTATCGTTTGCGGTCTTAATTTATTTAACTTTATACTTCTTCCTTCCAACATTCTACGAGCAATATAAAACAAATCAGCTTCAATCCGGCATAGCAGAAATAATTCATAAATCTAAGAGTTTAACAGTAAGAGAAGCTAAAGAGCTTTTGGATGAGTACTCCAAAGAAAATAATGCAATCATTTACCTACAAGAAAAGAACGGAAATATTATCTATTCGCCTTCTTTTAATTTTCAAGGAAATACGCAATCATCCATTATTACCGGAAAAACATCACAAAATGAAGAAAATGTTAATGCCTTTAATCATTCCTTGCCCATACAATTTCTGAATGAACGTAATTTAATGGTTACTGTATTCGCGACATTTCAACCCATCGATGAGGCCTCTCAGGTTTTAGTACGTTTTCTTCCTTATATAAGTATCATTGTTGTTTGTATTGGCTTGGGCAGTGCCTATTTATATTCAAGGTTCATTACAAAACCACTTCTCTATATAAATGAACGTGCACAAAAGATGGCAAATCTCGATTTTTCAGAAAATATAGTAGTTCGTTCTAATGATGAGTTGGAGGAGCTATCTAATAGTTTAAATGAGATGTCGAATAATTTGCAAAAAACAATGGATGATTTACGAATAGCCAATGAACAATTAAAAGATGATATTGAAAGAGAAAGAAAAATCGAAACAAAACGGAGGGAATTTTTTGCTACAGTTGCACATGAGTTAAAAACTCCACTCACTGTAATGAAGGGATATATAGAAGGCATGATTTATAATATCGGACCTTATGAAAATCGTGACTTCTATTTAGAAAAAAACCATAAAATTATAGAGGGCATGGAACAACTTGTCCGTGAAATTTTGAGTATGTCCAAACTAGAACAAAATATATTTAAAATCCAAATGAAAGAAACAAATCTCTCAAATTTAATTGAGACGATAATGAAAGACCTCGTTTTTTTTGCATCTCAAAAGGAGATTACTGTTATAAATAAAATTCCCCCGAATCTTTACGTATTTTCAGATAATGATTTACTAGAAAAAGCATTTAAAAATATTATCCATAATGCAATTATGTATTCACCACAAGGAGAAACAGTCTATTTAGAATTGACGGAGGATTCCAAAGAAAATCAAATTCAAATCCAAGTCATTAATACCGGTGTACAAATTAAAGCAGAGGAACTACAACAATTATTTCAGCCTTTTTATAGACTCGAAAAATCAAGAAATAGGAACACGGGTGGGAGTGGATTAGGCTTATATATCGTCAAGCAAATATTTACATCACTCTCTATAAATTATTCTTTTAATAATGTTGAAAATGGCATTCGATTTTTAGTTACATTTCCTCAAATTAAATAAATGGTACGAAGATTGGCGTCTCAAAAGCATACACAGATGACTCAATAAAGTAATTAGATTTATTGAGTCTTATATTAGATAGGAGATCGACTGAAAATGAAGATAAGAACAAAGTTAATTATTATTTCATTGAGCCTATTATTAATTCCAGGTTTAATTATAGGCGTGAGCAGTTATAATTCTGCTAACAAGCACTTGGATGATTTGGGAGAGAGGATGCTAAAAAATAATGTAGAAATGGCACTTCAATTAATTGATTCAATGAATTATGCCGTTCAAATTGGTGAAATAACTTTAGAAGAAGCCCAAGAGAAAGTAAAACAAAATTTAATTGGGGATTTACGAACTGATGGTACCCGTGAAATAACGACAAATGTTGATTTAGGTGAGGACGGCTATTTTGCCATTTACGGAGCGGATGGAGATAGGATTGCTCATCCATTCTCAGAAGGAGAAAATGCGTGGGAAAGTGTCGATAGTCATGGGGTTTATATGGTACAAAATATGATAAACGCAGCACAAAATGGCGGGGATTTTACATATTACGCTAGAGCAATGCCCAACGACCCTGATGCAGAAGAGGATAAAATAGCCTACTCTGCTATTGATCCGAACTGGGGTTGGGTGGTAAGCGCTAGTAGCTTCATGGCTTCATTTAATCATGGCATTCATTTAATTCAATACACGATTATCACTACTCTTAGTATCAGTATTTTAATAGGTGTAATCGTTATATTTTTATTTTCCAGACATTTAGCCATTCCAGTTCAAATGATTACTGACAGAGTTGAAAAGATCGCCAATCAACATTTAACCTTTACGTATTTAAACGTTAAAAATAAGGATGAGTTAGGTATATTAGCAACAGGAATAAATACGATGACTACAAATTTAAGAGGAATGATTGAAACCGTTTCGAACTCAGCCGAACAAGTTGCGGCTACATCTGAACAACTTACTGCGAGTAGTGAACAGACAAGCACGGCTTCAGATGAAATTACGAAGGCTATTCAGCAAATTTCTACAGGACAAGAAAAGCAACTGGTTGGAATGAAAGAAGCAAATCATTCCGTTACAGAGATATCATCGAGTCTTACAGCAATTACGAAAAATATTAAAGAATTAAATGACCTATCCATTGAAACCTCTAAAGTCTCTCTTTCTGGTAATGAAGTGATTACACAGTCCGTTGAACAAATGAATCAAATAAATAAACAGAACTTAATGACAAATAAAGCCATGCTATTGCTCGAAAGTAAATCACAAGAGATTGGTGAAATTATTAATGTCATTACTAGCATTGCAGCACAAACCAATTTACTTGCTTTAAATGCAGCGATTGAAGCCGCGCGCGCAGGGGAGCAAGGGAAAGGTTTTGCTGTTGTAGCTGATGAAGTTAGAAAACTAGCAGAGGAATCAGGAAATGCAGCTAATAATATTTCTACTCTAATAGGTGAAATACAACTTCATACACAAAATACAGTACAAATTGTCAATGAAGGAAAAAGTGTAGTTGAAACGGGTATACGTTATGTTGCAAACGCTGGGAAAACATTTGATGAAATAGCAGCTGATGTAGACATGATTAACAATAAACTTTCATCTGTCTCTACGGAAATTCAAGAAATTAATGCTAATACAGAGATTTTAGTAAATGAAATACTGAAAACCAAAGATGTTACCGATCAGTCATCGAGTTACACACAACAGGTTGTTGCAGCAGCGGAAGAACAGTCTGCTACTATGATTGAGATGACATTTGCTTCTCGTTCTTTAGCAGAGATGTCTCAGGAGCTTCAAAATCTAGTATCAAACTTTAAAACCAACGAATGAATCATTATATTTGGTAAGGTTTATAAAAGTAGAGACATATTCTTATGGTAAAAAGAATATTGAGCTAACAAATTTATGAACACGTAAATTTGTTAGCTATTTTTAATAGAGTTCAAAATGGTATCCATTGATATTCCACATAAACTTCACACGACATTCATATGGACTACAGATTAGCTTTATAAAATAATATAATAGTAATTTTTTGATAAAAGATGGAGGTTGAAACGACCCTATTGGAGGAATTAGGATGGAGACCGGTATGACATTATTTGAATCAAATCGAAAATCTGTATTAGAAAGTATTGAACATAAAAAATCTTTCACAATAGTATACATTACGATTATCAGTTGGCATGACTTGGACCTTTCTAAATGTATAGATGTGGTTAGGAGAAAGCTAACTTTGTATCAACCAAAAGTGGAATGGTATAGAGTATTTGATAAGGAATTTCTATTAGTCTGTCATGCTCAGTCCCAAGCTCGTTTAATTAGTCAAGAACTATCAAATATTGAATATTTAAAGATACACTATCTATATGTCCAAGATAGAAAACTTCCTGCGTTAAATTACGTTAGACAAGTCTATTTGCAAAACATAACTAGCGATGAACTAAAAGAGTGTAATTCACAGAAAGGTTTAGTAACTGAAGAGTTTGAAATAGTCTTCCAACCGATATTACACCATAATAGGCAATTATCCTTTGAAGCACTAAGTAAATGGCGGTGGGAAGAGATGGGTTCTATCTCTCCGGGTATATGTATTCCAATTTTAAATATAGAAAGTTTAATAGAATTAACCAAGAATATTATCAAAAAAGCTGTTGATTTATTGAGTAGATATAATGAAGTCGTTTATGTTTCTATTAATTTATCAGCGCCATTAATCAAAGATATTACTTGGTTAATCGAACATCTAGATGAAATTGGTATTACTAACAATAACCGAATTGCTTTTGAAATAACTGAGGAAACTATAATGGGGATAGAAGCTAGTGAAAATCTAAAAATTATACGTGATCGAGGTCATATTATATTTATTGATGGTTTCGGCTCTGGTTCTGGAAACTCGAATTTTCAATATATGTCCTTACTGCCCCTTGATGGAGTGAAACTAGATAGGTTGTTTATTAGTGGGAAATCAAATAAAAAGGTAATGGAGCTGCTGACAAATATTATCAAGGCCATAGATTTAGAAGTAATAATAGAAGGTGTAGACAATGTTGAGCAGCTTAATACCTTATCTGAAGCCCAATACGATTCAATACAAGGCTATTACATATCAAAACCACTAACAATAAATGAATTGACGAAATTTATGAATGACAATTGCTAGACTAAGTATAGTACGACAACAAAAGAATACCCTGTCGACATGAAGGGGATATTTAGAAAAATAAAACGACAGCAAAAAAACGCAATCCCCTGATGGGGGGCGTTTTTTGCTGTATAAAACCTTTTCTATTAGTTGTGGTGAAGGTGAACAATAAGAAAGAAGGGAACTCCAGATAATCTCCAGGAAATCTCTAGAAATTCTCCACCCTATTACCATATGAACTACAGATACTGCCTCTATTATAAAACCTGTAAGACAAAATACATCTTAAAAGGAGAATAAAAACATGAAAAAGAAAAAGAGATTAGCTGTTACTACTTTAGGTGCCGTATTCGCACTATCCACGATGGGGTCTGCATTTGCAGCAGAGGCACCAACTCAAGTGAGTGAGAAAAGTGAATATGTGGTAGGTCAAGTAAGTAAACCAACGAACGTTGATGAAATTTCAAAAGAAAAGGTGCAAGCCATTTTTGATCAAGCAGAAGCGGGTACACTAACAAAAAAAGAATCTATGAAGCAACTTGATGCTGCGCTAGGCATTAAGGGAGATAAAAATAAAGTGAGTGGTCCTGCAAGTAAACCATCGAACGTTGATGAAATCTCAAAAGAAAAGGTTCAAGCCATTTTTGATCAAGTAGAAGCGGGAACACTAACGAAAGAAGAATCCATGAAGCAACTTGATGAAGTGCTAGGGCTGGATGGAGATAAAAAACCTACAGGTAAACCAACGAACGCTAATGAAATTTCAAAAGAAAAGATGCAAGCCATTTTTGATCAAGTAGAAGCGGGTACACTAACGAAAGAAGAATCCATGAAGCAACTTGATGAAGTGCTAGGGCTGGATGGAGATAAAAAACCTACAGGTAAACCAACGAACGCTAATGAAATTTCAAAAGAAAAGATGCAAGCCATTTTTGACCAAGTAGAAGCGGGTACACTAACGAAAGAAGAAGCGATGAAGCAACTTGATGAAGCGCTAGGGTTGAACGGAGATAAAAAACCTACAAGTAAACCATCGAATGCTAATGAAATTTCAAAAGAAAAGGTGCAAACCATTTTTGACCAAGTAGAAGCGGGTACACTAACGAAAGAAGAAGCGATGAAGCAACTTGATGAAGCGCTAGGGTTGAAGGATGATAAAAATAAAGTGAGTGGGCCAGCAAGTAAACCTGTAAAGTAACTTTCAAGAAACCTCAAAAGTAGAGAAACTCTCCATTATAAACCAAGTAACAGGCAACCTAATATATAAGAAATAAAAGTAAAAGTGACAATATAGTAATAAGAATACAGAAGCACCGATACATTCGTAGTTTTTTTACATGTATTGGTGCTTTTTAATGTGTAGGATATTTAATTTCGCATAATAAGACAATCATGCAACTAGTTCATTGCATCAGTGAACGTTATAAGAAAATCTACTGTTTGCAGCGTTCCGACAAATATGAATTGCTGTTTCCCCTATAATCATACTCATTCCCTAAAACCCTTTTGTGATAGTCACGTAAAAAAAGCTTCAACCCAAATCTAATAGATGATGGATTGGAGCTTTCGGTTTTTTTCAGCTGTCCTAACTAAGAAACAAACTTTTAACAGCTATCTGTTAGAAATACCCGTTCCTTACAAAAAATAATTGACTATAGAAATGCCATTCATTTACGCCCATTATGGTCTTTATTTTATGGTGAAGCCTAATGATTCAATTATGATGGGCGTTCCTCTAAATAATGTGCCATCGTAAGGAGTAATGGTTAAGGCCGTGTTTGATAGTGTATAAATACCGCCCTCTTGCATAACAGCATTAATATACAAATTGACATAGCCATTTGGTGAAAAAATCACGAATTCAGTAATGGGATCTGTCTGATCATTCCAAAAGAGAGTAGCGGGTAGGATTGTTCCGTTTGTTAAATCAAGATCGCTTGTTAAAATGTAAAAATATCTGTTAATCGTTGGAATGACTACTCCTTCTGGGACAACTTCGGTGGGAGGGACGATTGGACCATAAGAGGCTTTTATACGGGGCCAAATAAATCGATCCTCATTGCTACAATCACAGCTTTTATTACTTATTTGACCATGCTTAGGGTTGACCATGTGTTATCACACTCCATTCTTATAAATTTAACCTTTGCCCCGAATTCAGTTACTATAAAATATGAAGAAAATAAAATTCAATCTAGTTGAGCATCTATCATTCGATAAAGATTATTTCAGACAACCATGCTTTTTTCATAAATACTAGTTGGATAGAAGCGTTGGCATACATGCTTTTTACCGTAAATTAGTGTTATACTTTGCTAGTTGAATAAGGTAGAATACTAATTATGAATAATTAACGAAAAAGGGGTTACTGGTTTCATGAAAGATTTTGATCAACAATTGGAGGGGCTACTAAAGCAAGCCGCTTTGCAATACATAATATATCAGCATAATGGTGATACGGAGCGCATGAATAAAACATCACTTTTTGCTCGTAAAATTCAGCAAAAAGAGTATGTGATTGGGTTTGCAGGCCATTTCTCAGCCGGGAAGTCGAGTATGATTAATGCGCTGTCTGGCGAGAATTTATTAGCATCAAGTCCGATTCCAACAAGTGCAAATATTGTTAAAGTGCATAAATCAGAGGAAGACTTTGCGATTGTTTATATGCACAATGAAAAGCCTGTTAAATTTGAGGCAGGCTATGATTTTAAAACGGTCAAAGAGCTTAGTAAAAATGGGGATTTGGTATCTCAAATTGAAATTGGTCATAGTGCGTCAACACTACCGTTTGGCGTTACCGTGATGGATACACCTGGAGTAGACTCCACAGATGATGCACACCGTATGTCGACGGAATCTGCACTCCATATTGCCGATATCGTATTCTATACAATGGACTACAACCATGTGCAATCGGAGTTGAATTTTCAATTCACGAAGCAATTAATGAAATATAATCCAAATGTTTATTTGATTGTTAATATGATTGATAAGCATAAAGAAAATGAGTTGAGCTTTGAAGAGTTTAAAGCAACTGTTCATAATTCCTTTGCGGCGTGGGGCGTTGTGCCGAAAGGTGTATTTTTCACATCATTGAGAGAGCCTGACCACCCACATAACGATTTTGAAGCCGTCAAGAAAATTGTGATGGATAGTATGAACGATTGGCAGGATCAGCTTGTCCAAACAGCAACAAATACATTGCGTTTATTACAAAGCGAGCATGACAATTATTTAATAGAAGAAAAAGAGGATCGTCTAGCGTTAGATGAAGAGATTTTAAGTGCAGATGACTGGGCAAACCACCAAGATATTTTAGAGCAATACAACAAGTTAAATCGTCAGGTAGAGCTGTTCTCTGTCGAGGCGTGGAACGAAACATTTGAGGAGCAGCGAAAAGAATTGCTTGCCAATGCTGCCATTATGCCAGCTGACTTACGTGATCGCTTACGTCTTTATTTAGAAAGTATGCAGGAGGGCTTTAAGGTAGGAGGGCTCTTTACTGCGAAGAAAAAAACAGAGGAAGAGCGTAACCGTCGTAAAGAAGATGCTTATAGTGCCTATCAAAATGTTGTCCATGCGCAAATTACAGGGCATTTAAAGGGTCTTATGAAAAATGCATTGAAGGACGTCGGTGCCTTAAATGAAGAACGTGCGTCAGCTATTGATGCTTATCCATTTGATTTGCCTTTTGCATTAATTGAACAGCAAGTTCAAACAGGAGCATTGTTAACAGGTGACGCAGTATTAAACTTTGCCAACCGTGTGGCAGAGGCAACAAAGCGCTATTTTATTCAGGAAACAGATAGCTGGAAAAAAGCACAAGCGACAACATTAGAAGCGGTGGCAACTGAAACAGCGGCTCCTTCGAAGTTAAAGATGGCAGGCATGCAGGATAAAGTGGATGCTATTAAGGCTGTACTTGAAATCGAAGGCTACCAACAATATAGTGCGACCATTATGCATCAAGCGAGCAATGAAATCCGCAAGGTTGCGAATGAGCAGCTAACAAATTGGGAAAATTCCTTTAAACAGGATTTAGCAGAGATTCGTTTGTTTGATGAGTCCATGCTACAACCAAAAGAACAAGTCATTCAGCAGGAAGAAGCGCAGCAAACTGTTAGTGCGACGAGTCTGCCAATCGATGGTGTGATTAATCGTGCTCTGCATACCGCCAATGCTGTAAAAGAAGTACAAGGTTTTGCTGAAGTTGCTCAATATCTAGAAAATAAAGTAGAACGCCTACAGAAAAAAGACTTTACGATTGCTTTGTTTGGGGCTTTTAGTGCTGGAAAATCATCCTTCTCGAATGCATTGATGGGAGCGAAGGTATTACCTGTATCGCCAAACCCAACAACCGCAGCTATCAATAAAATTCGTCCAGTTACACCAGAGCATCCTCATGAAACGGCCGATGTCCAGCTGAAAACAGCTGAACAAATGTTAGAGGATATTCAAGGGTCGTATGCAGCGATTGGCTTATCTGTCCACTCATTGGAGGAAGCGTATAATCGTGCTGACGAAGGGCTTGCTGTCCAGTTGACAGATGAGCGTTTAAATGTGCACAAATCATTTATTCGTGCCTATAAAGAGGGGTATCCATCATTCAAGTCTGAGCTTGGAACTATTATTCGAGTGGATCGCGTTGAATTTGAAAAATTTGTTGCACAAGAAAATAAATCATGCTTTGTAGACAATATCGACTTCTATTATGATAGTCCATTAACACGCATGGGCGTTACATTGGTGGATACGCCAGGAGCAGACTCCATTAATGCTCGACATACAGGTGTAGCTTTTGAATATATTCGGAATGCGGATGCCATCCTATTTATTACGTATTATAATCATGCATTTGCCAAAGCTGACCGTGAGTTTTTAATTCAGCTTGGTCGTGTAAAAGATGCATTTGAACTGGATAAAATGTTCTTTATTGTAAATGCTATTGATTTAGCGACAACAGATGAGGAGCAGGAAGATGTAAAAGGCTATGTTCGTCAAGAATTACAGCGTTTTGGAATTCGATTCCCACGACTGTATGGTGTATCAAGTCTTCTAGCGTTAAATGAAAAGGTAGAAGGTTCAGACTTAGCATCTGGTATGCCACCGTTTGAAAATGACTTCCATACATTCTTAAATGATGAATTGAGTGCATTAGCAGTGCAGGCTCTTGCGGAGGAAGTTGATAAAACAGAACAACGTTTAGCGGACTTAATTGCGCAAACAGAGGAAAACCTAAAACGTAAGGATGAGCGTTTAGAGGAATTAACAGTACTTGAAAAGCATGTTCAATCGAAGTTTAGTGTGCTGAATACAAGTATGCTGGAAAGTGAGACAAAGCAAGAGCTTGATGAGCTTCTCTATTATGTTCTACAGCGTGTCTACTATCGTTACCCTGAATTCTTTAAGGAAGGGTATAATCCTTCAACATTTGCGGCAATGCCAGCACAGCAGGCATTGGAGCATGCATTGAAGGAAGTAATGCAAAGCTTACGTTTCGACTTTACACAGGAAATGCGTGTTACAAACTTCCGTTTATCACAGTTTATTAGCAAGAAAATGCAGCATCGCTTTAAAGATGAAGTACGTGAGCTAAAAGAGCTTAACCGTAGCTTCTCGTTCTTAGCATTTGAATCTTCTGAGCCAAATTTACTTGATTTTGAAGGTCCATTTGGTGAGATTTCGAAATATGCGAGCGTAAAATCTCACTTCCGCAATCAAAAAGCTTTCTTTGAGAAGAATGAAAAAGTGAAGCTGAGCGAGGCATTAGAAACATTGACAAAACCAGATGCACAGGATTATTTAGATGCACAGAAAGTTTCTCTCATGACATGGGCGATTACATTTATTGCAGAGGAAGCAGAAAAATTACGTTTATATATTTATCATCAAGCGCTTGAGCAAATAGAAACAGAAAGATTGGCGCTTCAAGAAGAAAGCCGTTTAGCTTCTTGGAAAGCGATTTACGCACAATTACAATACGCATGAGGTGATTCCTATGGGAAAAGTGTTCAAATCAGTGGATGAAATTCAGTTTGATGGTGTCCGTTTTATCGATGCTCGTTTTGATTTACAAGACAAAGAAGCTGGAAAAAAAGCATTTGAAGAAGGTCATGCAATAGGAGCAATCTATATTGATTTAGAGCAGCAGCTATCTGATATGGACAGTAAAGACGGTCGTCACCCAATGCCGAACAAAGAAAAACTGACGTCGATATTTCAAGAATTAGGCTTACGTTATGAAGATCAAATCGCTATCTATGATCAAGGAGCAGCACCATTCGCTCCACGTGCTTGGTGGATGCTGACGTATGCTGGTTTCCCAAATGTGGTCATTGTTAATGGGGGCGCATCTGCATTGGAAATGAAAATACCATTTACAAAAGATGTTGTTAAATACCCACCAACCTTTATTGATTTTGTCTGGAAGGATGAGCTTTATGCTCCACGCCAAGCGGTAAAGGCAATTGTGGACGGTGAAGTCAAAGCGACTTTACTAGATGCTCGTGCGGCTGAGCGTTACCGTGGGGAAGTTGAGCCATTAGATAAAGTAGCGGGCCACATACCAACCGCGAAAAACTTTGACTGGGAGCAATTAAAGAAGGGCGGTCAGTTGCAGGCCAATGATGCATTGCGTCAAAAAGTGGCTCCAGATGAACATGTAGTTGTCTACTGTGGCAGTGGTGTAACCGCATCCCCACTCTATGCCGTATTAGCGGATGAAGGCTATGAAAACATCCAATTATATGTAGGTAGCTTTAGTGATTGGATTACACAATACGATGTTGAAAAAGGTACAAATGAATAAGGATCACAGCAAAAACGCTCACTTAGGTGAGCGTTTTTTTTGGAGAGGTGGATCGGGTGCGGGGGAAAGTGATGGATAGAAGTGGGGAAGTGATGGATAGAAAGAAGAAAGTGACGGATAGGATGCCAAAAGTGGCGGATAGAAAGCTGAAACTAGCGGATAGAAAGCCAAAACCGACGGATAGAGCCAAAAAAGTCAAAATGACTCACCATTCATTTTATGCTACACTCTTTTAAAAGGGGGAAAGTGGATGTTTAAACGTGAGACGAGCATAGTTGTTCAACACCACGGTGATGTACAATGTGCACTTGGAAAGGTAGCAATTCAGGGCTTTGGTATGAGTGTGTATAGTTTTTTTGTAGATGGTTTATTAATTGATACAGGCTCTAATTCGCTGGCACAGGAGTTTCAATCTTTCTTTAAAGACTTGCCAATGGAGCAAATTGCCTTAACTCATGCGCATGAGGATCATGCGGGTAATGCCGCGTGGCTTCAGCAACAAAGGGATGTACCTATTTATCTTCATGGTAAGTCTCTTCAGACTTGTACGCAGGATGGGGATTATCCTTTGTATCGTCAAGCATTATGGGGGGAGCGGCCGGCTTTTCTAGCGCAGCCGATAGGGACTACATTGCAGACGAAAACAGCTATCTGGGATGTTATTGAAACACCTGGACATACGACAGATCACCTAGCTTTCTATAATCGCCAAACAGGTGCTATGTTCACGGGAGATTTATACATTCAAACGAAAACCAAGGTAGTACTCGATGAAGAAAATATTGTACATACCTTAGCTTCCTTAAAGAAATTATTAAACTATGACTTTAAAGAAATTTATTGTTGTCATGCAGGCTATTTAGCCAATGGACGAAATAGAATACTAGAAAAAATAGCGTATATTGAAGAAATGGAAGAGAAGGTTCGTCACTTGTTTCAACAAGGTTATTCAGTAGAGGAGATGACGTCCAGTATTTTCCCTCGAGAATATCCCATTGTTAAAGTGTCTGGCGATCAATGGTCCTCTAAACATATAATCAATGCTTTTATCCGTCACTTTACACAGGAGTCCTTGCAATAGGGCTCTTTTTTGTTGGGCTTAAAAGCTGTAACACCAATAATAAAAAACTTTGTGAAAAAATGTGGATAAATTGTGACAAACTCAATTGGCTCAATGGATACGCTTACATAAGTTTGTGAAAAAATTCTCATTTACACAAGAAAAATACTATGTGAAATATTGAACAGCTTGAAAGGCGATAGTTGTACATTTTCCACTACTCATTATAGGATGTTAATTATTTCAAAATAATTGATTGTGAAAAACTTAATTTGACAGAAAAATGTATAAGAAGTCTTGTAATAATGCATTTTCGAAAGAAAAAATAAATTGACAGAAAATTCATTGACTATATTTTCACAAAGTAATATGATTCTAAAATATAATGAAAAACAAAGGGAAAAGGATGGGATGGAATGGATGTCATGAAGAAAGCATTAGAAATGCATGCACACTATAGTGGTAAATTAGAGGTGATTTCAAAAGTACCGGTACAGGATTCTTATGATCTAAGTCTTGCTTATTCACCTGGAGTGGCCGCACCGTGTGTGGAAATTGAAAGAAATCCATCGTTGGTTTATGACTATACAATGAAGGGGAATATGGTGGCAGTTGTATCAGATGGTACAGCAGTTTTAGGATTGGGCGATATAGGGCCTAAAGCTGCATTACCAGTTATGGAAGGGAAAGCGATTTTGTTAAAGCGTTTTGCCAATGTTGATGCTTTTCCAATATGTTTAGATACAAAAAGTACGGATGAAATCGTCAGCATTGTGAAGGCGCTTGCCCCTACGTTTGGGGCGGTAAATTTAGAGGATATTTCAGCACCTAGATGTTTTGAAATTGAGGATCGGCTGCGTCAGGAATGTGATATCCCGGTATTCCATGATGATCAGCATGGGACAGCAATTGTAGTAGGTGCCGCTATGATTAATGCCAATCGTATTGTGCAAAAGGATATTGCCACAATGAAGGTTGTCATCAATGGCGCGGGTGCAGCAGGGATCGCTATTTTGCGAATTCTTGTGCAAATGGGCTATAAAAATATTTTTATGTGTGATACAAAAGGTATTATTTATGAGGGACGTAAAGAAGGGATGAATCCGATTAAAGAGGCGGTTGCTCATTTAACAAATCCAGAGAAAATACATGGTACGTTGAGTGACGCGCTCGTTGGGGCAGATGTCTTTATCGGTGTTTCGGTAGCTAATCTATTAACAGAGGCGCATATTGCATCTATGAATGAAAACCCGGTGGTCTTTGCATTAGCTAACCCAAATCCAGAAATTACGTATGAAAATGCGAAGGCGTGGGGAGTGCGAGTTATGGGTACAGGTCGTTCGGATTATCCAAATCAAATTAACAATGTCCTTGCCTTTCCTGGCATTTTCCGTGGTGCATTAGATGTACGTGCGACGGATATCAATGAAACTATGAAGCTTGCTGCAGTGGAAGCAATTGCTTCTCTTGTGAGTGACGAGGAGCTCGCGGAGGAATATATTGTTCCGAAATCTTTGGATGAGCGTGTCGTTGCAATTGTCTCTCGTGCAGTTAGCGGAGCAGCGGTCGAATCTGGCGTGTCGGAACTATTCCAACAAACTACTGCGCTATCAGTTTAACAAATAAAAGATATTGAAATACAGCAGATGTAGAAAAGCAAAGATATGCTTTTCTACATTTTTTATCGAATTTGCTCGAAAAATGTTGTTGTTTAGTTTTTTATGTAATAAAATTGGTGAGTACAAGGTAATAAATTGTGCAATTTATTGTAAAGTATAAATACATAATGTTGTAATATTTTTAAAGAAAAATGGGTCTTTAGTCTATAAAAGAGGAGATAAAATACATGAAAACATTCGTTCAATTCCGGTCCATTAAAGCCAAGCTGATTGCTTTCTCTTTATTGCTTTTAATGATTCCCCTTATTACCTTAGGCTATCTAAGCTATCAACAAAGTAAATCAAATTTAGAGTCGGTGGGAAAAGAAAATTTAAGAAACAGTGTGGAAATGACCATTGCCATGATTGAACAATTTAATCAAGAGGTAGAGGCAGGCAATTTATCTTTAGATGAAGCGCAAGAGAAAGTGAAGGTCGCTATTTTAGGTGAAATGGATAGTGATGGAAAGCGTCCTATTAATAAAAATATTAAACTAGGTGAGAGTGGTTATATTTTTGTTGTGGACCAAAAGGGGAACTCTATTGCGCATCCAAATATCGAGGGAAATAATGTCTGGGATGAGCAAGATGACAATGGGGTTAAGTATATGCAGGAAATCATTGCGAAGGGGAATGAAGGTGGTGGATTTGCCTCGTATTCGTGGCCATTACCAAATTCTGATCAACTAGAAGAAAAAGGGGTCTATGCAGAAACGGATCCGTATTGGGGATGGGTCATTGGTGCCAGTACGTATTTAGCAGACTTTAATAAGCCCGCGGAGAGTATTTTGAAATTAACGCTTGTTGTGATTGGCGTGGCTATTATGATCGGGCTATTTGTAATTTGGCAATACGCGAGTAGTATGGCTAAGCCAATAAACCGAGTGGTCCAAGCGATGGAGCGATTTGCGGAGGGTGATTTGACGCAAGAAAATATGTCGATTCGCTCAAAAGATGAAATTGGCAAACTGGCAAACGCTATGAATCAAATGCAAGCTAAATTGAAGGACATGATACACAATATTGCTCAAGCGTCTGATTTAATTAATACATCCAGTAAGGAGCTATCACAATCAGCTAATGAAGTGAATATGGGTGCTGAGCAAGTAGCAATTACGATGAATGAATTAGCATCTGGTGCAGAGGGACAAGCGCATCATTCTAACGAATTAACGTCCTTGATGGAACGTTTTACTGCTGATTTACGTGAAACAAATCAGCATGGGGAGCATATTCATCAATCTTCTGTTGAAGTATTAGGCTTAACCAATGAAGGAAGTCAGCTCATGACATCTTCGAATTCTCAAATGAGTAAGATTGATGGCATAGTACAAAATGCCGTAGAGAAAGTAAAAAATTTAGATGCCCAAGCACAGGAAATTTCAAAATTGGTGGTGGTCATTAAAGATATTGCCGATCAAACGAATTTATTAGCTTTAAATGCCGCGATTGAAGCTGCTAGAGCTGGGGAACATGGCAAAGGATTTGCGGTAGTTGCGGATGAAGTACGTAAGCTTGCAGAACAAGTAGCCTTTTCTGTCAATGATATTACATCGATTGTCACAAATATTCAGCAAGATTTTGATGTCGTTACGAGCTCATTAGAGGATGGCTATCAGGAAGTAAAAGAGGGTACCAATCAAATTAAAGCTACGAGTGAAACGTTTTCGACGATTAGTAATTCTATTAATGATGTAGTGGAAAGTGTTCAATTGATTTCCAGTAATTTATCAAAAGTAACTGAAGATGGTCAAAAAATGAATAGCGCTATTCAAGAAATCGCTGCGGTCGCAGAAGAATCTGCGGCAGGTGTGGAGCAAACGACGGCGACAACAGAACAGACAAGTAGCTCAATGGAGGTTATGGCGGGGAAATCAGCCCAATTATCAACATTAGCTTTAGAATTAAAGACATTGATTGCCCAATTTAAACTATAAAAAAATCTCCCCCTCTCTTAAATGAGAGGGGAGATTTTTTTACATCATGCCAACACCAATAATCCCAACGAGAATAATGAAGAAAAGAACGAAGAACAAGATGAATAAAATAATTCCAGGAATAAAGATAGTGAAAAAGGCCATCCAATTAGAGATTTGGTGTGCTTCTGCTACCACACCGACTGAAATGACGAAAGACCAAATAGTTACAACAATAGAAGCTAAAATAGCTGGCCAAAAAATCCATGGAAGTGAGCCCATAAAGTTTGGATCTAGTAAAGATTCTGGTGAAGTGAATAACCATATTAAATAAAATGGAATAAGCACTATAAATGGTACAGCTGTAAGGCTCAGCCCTTTAAATAAGTCTGAATACGTGCCAGTACCCTTAAATAGTTTACCAAATAGCCATGTGATTAGAGCAGATATAGCTGTCCCGATAATACCAGCGATTGGAGCAAAGATTACACACAGTAAAGCCAATAACCAAGGGGAAAGGTCAGTGAAAAACTCCGAATCCGTCAGCCCTGACATGATAGAACCGATATAACCGATGGACATAATCAAAATAGCAAAGCCGATTGATTTTTCGTTAATCATATAGCGAGCGGTTTGCTTTGGATGTAACCAAACGGATATAAACGGATTCACCTTTGGCCTTTCTTCTTTCTGTGTGTCATTAAAGTTTTCCATCAAACTACCTCCAAAATAATAGAATAATTGCATGTTACGCATAGTTAGTATACGAGTGATACAGTGAAAAGTTTCGTAGAAAGTAAAAATAAGTTATTTTCATAACAAAAGAGCCGCACAAAGGCGGCTCTTATTAGTGACTTAACATCATTTTTTCAAGCTCTAATGGTTCAATGTATTGCTCACCTTTGTAAGCACGCATATTACCACCAGAAATTTCATCGATTAATAAAATTTCGTTAGTTTGGGCATCACGGCCAAACTCCAATTTAATATCATAAAGCGTTAAGCCCTTTTTAGCAAGCTCAGTTCCAACAAATTTAGAAATTTCAATTGTACGTTGTTTTAAAATGGCATATTCTTCGTGTGTTAACAGGTTTAACATAGCTAATGCATCTTCAGAGATCGGAGGATCTTGGCGATCATCATCTTTAATGGTAACTTCCACAAAGGCATCAAGATCTTGGCCTTCCTTCACATAGGCACCGTAGCGTCGCAAGAAGGAACCAACAGCCTTAAAGCGGCATATTACTTCCAAACCGTTTCCGAAAACTGTTGCAGGCTTTACAGTCATTGTTGCATCATCAAAGTTGGCATCTACATAGTGAGTAGGAACACCTTGTTCATTTAATTTAGAATAGAAATAAGAAGTTAAGCGTAAACCCGCTAAGCCAGCACCATCAATTGTTAAGCCAACCGTATTAGCGCCTGGGTCGAACACGCCGTTTTCACCTGTTACATCGTCTTTAAATTTTAATAAATAATGACCATCTTCTAATTTGAACACATTCTTCGTTTTCCCTGTATACATTAATTCCACAAATAGACCTCCAATATTCATAGTACTCTAAAATTATAACACGAATATTCTAAATGTTTAATATTAAAAATGTTCGTTTTGTGTGTTTGTTTCTATCATTTATTGCTAATTTACAATAAAAACACAAGGTGATAACGAATAATCGTCATCACCTTGTGTTTTGAAATGCTTCGTAAGTTCGCTGGAGGATTTATGCTAGATAGCTAGGACAGTTATTAATAATTAATAAATGCCTTCAGCCAGCATTCCATCTGCCACTTTAATAAAGCCAGCGATGTTTGCTCCCATAACTAAGTTGCCAGGGAAGCCGTATTTTTCAGCAGCAGCTTTACTATCTGAATAAATATCTTTCATAATTTGATGAAGTTTCGCATCTACTTCTTCAAATGACCAAAATACGCGACTTGAATCTTGTGCCATTTCAAGAGCAGATACAGCAACTCCTCCAGCATTCGCTGCTTTTGCTGGTCCGAACAATACACCAGCATTTAAGAATTCATTAATTGCTTCAAGATCAGAAGGCATGTTGGCACCTTCGCCAATTGCTTTGACCCCATTTGAAATTAATGTACGAGCTGACTCACCATTAATTTCGTTTTGAGTAGCACATGGTAGAGCGATGTCACAAGGAATCGTCCAAATGCCAGTGCAGCCATTTGTAAAAGTAGCATTTGGTCGGTAACTTACGTAAGTTGAAATACGATCACCTTTAACTTCTTTAATTTCTTTAATGACATCTAAATCTAAGCCTTCTGGGTCATAAATATAGCCTGCGGAATCAGAGCAAGCAACTACTTTTGCGCCATATTGTTGTGCTTTCTCAATCGCATACGTTGAAACATTTCCAGAACCAGAAACAACCACTGTTTTTCCTTCAAATGAATCGTTCGCATCTTTTAACATCTCATTGACGAAATAAACTGTACCATAACCCGTTGCCTCTTTACGTGCTAAGGACCCACCATAGCCAGGGATTTTCCCAGTTAATACACCTGATTCACTAGCTTTAGTTAGACGTTTATATTGCCCCCATAAATAACCTACTTCACGAGCACCTACACCAATATCACCAGCAGGAACATCGACATCTGGACCAATATGACGGTATAATTCAGTCATGAAGGCTTGGCAGAAACGCATGATTTCTGAATCTGACTTACCTTTCGGATCAAAGTTAGACCCACCTTTACCACCACCGATTGGTTGCCCTGTTAAAGCATTTTTAAAGATTTGTTCAAAGCCTAGGAATTTAATGATGGATTCATTTACCGAAGGGTGGAAGCGTAGGCCGCCTTTATAAGGCCCCATGACATTGCTATATTGTACACGATACCCGCGATTTACTTGCACTTGGTTCGTATCGTCTTGCCAAGCGACACGGAAAGAAATGATGCGATCAGGCTCAACAATACGAGATAAAATATTGGCCTTAATATATTCAGGATGTTGGACGAATACAGGTACTAATGAAATGAAAATTTCTTCAGCTGCTTGTAGAAACTCCGCTTGATGACAGTTCTGTTGTTTAAGTTGCTCGAATACGCCATCTACGTATTCTTTAGCTAATTGTTCATTGCTAACAGTTGTGATTGTCATAGTAAAAACCCCCATTTAGTTGATAGGTGTATCGTATATTTATTTTTCAAACTATTCAATAAAATACTTTTTTAGTTTGTGAAAAATTGAGCAAGAGGGGTCGGGGAAATGATATTTTAAAATAATGTTAGGTGATAGTATTCATCTAATTATGAGAAAGGAATGATGCCTTATTGTGAAGGTTCTTATAGACGCTGATGCCTGTCCAGTAGTGGATTTGGCGCTATCTGTATCATCTGAGTTTGAGATAGAAACTATCTTATTTTGCGATACATCCCATCGTGTAGAACGTGATAATGTAATAACAATTATGGTGCCGAAAGGTCCTGATTCGGTTGATTTTACGCTAGTGAACGCGCTTTCAAAACACGATATTGTCATAACACAGGATTATGGGCTAGCGGCAATGGTTTTAGCAAGAGGAGGGTATCCAATTGATCAAAATGGACGAGAAATGTCTAATGAAAATATCGAACGCCTGCTCGATATGCGCCATGTCGGTCAAAAAATTCGTCGAGCAGGTGGACGCACCAAGGGCCCTAAAAAAAGGACACAAGAAAACAATATTTCGTTTGAAATGAAATTTCGACAAATTTGTGAACGAGCGATTTTTGCACAAAAAATGGAGGACTCTACAGGTGAAAAATGAACGTAAGCATGATCTTTTAGAGCAATTTCCACTGTTAAAATCGATGGCTGCTAAAAATACTGTACTTTGGGAAAATACAAATGGGGTGAAACAGCCGGAAACATCGCTTTTTACTATGCAAGAAGTAAAGGAGGCAGAGGAAACGTTACAACGCTTTTCTTCATATTTAAAAGTGGCATTCCCTGAGCTTGAGGAAAGTAATGGATTAATTGAATCAGACATTCTAGAAATTCCTGCTATGAAAAGTGCGCTTGAAAATAAATATGGCGTGTTGATAGAAGGTCAGTTGCTTTTAAAATCGGATCATGCTTTACCTATCTCAGGCTCCATCAAAGCACGGGGAGGCATTTATGAGGTCTTAAAGCATGCTGAAAGGCTGGCATTAGCAAGTGGGAAGCTTCAAGTAACAGATGATTATGAACGACTAGCATCAGCGGAGTTTCAGTCCTTCTTTCAGCAATATACCATTGCGGTTGGCTCTACTGGAAATTTAGGTTTAAGTATCGGCATTATAGGCAAGAAGCTCGGCTTTAATGTCGTTGTACATATGTCGAGTGATGCCAAGGAGTGGAAAAAAGCTTTACTTAGGGAGAAAGGTGCCACGGTAGTTGAATATGAGGCTGATTACAGTGTTGCCGTTGAACAGGGGCGTCAAGAAGCAGAATTAGATCCTATGTGTCATTTCATTGATGATGAAAATTCAAAGGATCTATTTGCAGGCTATGCAGTCGCAGCATTGCGTTTAAAATGGCAATTAGAAAACATGAACATACCAGTCAGTGTCACACATCCATTGTTTGTGTATTTACCGTGTGGGGTAGGGGGAGGACCAGGCGGTGTTGCCTACGGATTACGAGAAATATTTGGCGAACATGTGCATATTTTCTTCGCAGAACCTGTTGCCTCACCTTGTATGACGCTAGGCTTAATGACTGGACTTCATGATGCTATCAGTGTAGAGGATATAGAATTAGATAATAAAACCGAAGCAGATGGTCTTGCAGTGGGTCGCGCCTCCAAGTTTGTAGGAAAAGTAATGGAGACGTATATAAGTGGCTGCTATACAGTGACAGATGAAGAGTTGTTTACCTCTTTAGGTTTAGCTATCGATAGCGAAAAACTATTTTTAGAGCCATCTGCACATGCAGGAATGTTTGGCGCTATTCGCTTGTCCCAAAAAGGTCAACACTATTTAGCTCAGCGCGGACTAACAAAGCATATGGCGCAGGCAACCCATCTTGTGTGGGCAACAGGTGGCAGTATGGTCCCAGACAGCATGCGTGCTACGTATTTGGCTAAGAGCAGAGATTTAGTTTGAAAATGATGATACTTTTTGTTCGAACAGGGAAAGTCTTGCCCCAATCAAGTTATTCGAAAGCGCAAAAACAGGTGAAGAAAAATTCTTCACCTGTTTTCTTATTATTAACGTTGCAATGCTTTACGTTGAGCTGCTAAATATACTTCTTGAGCTGCAAGGACGCCTGCGCCTGGCTGGAAGTCATAAGCGAAGTCTTGGAGCCCCGCCTCCAATAAGGATACGGCTTGTAGTATATCACTTGGGAAGCAATAGCCCATATGGCCGAATCTGAAAATTTTACCTTGTAGATGACCAAGACCACCTGCAAAATCTAAGTGATATTGCTGCTTAAGGTGCGATAAAAATTCACCAAGCTCAATCCCCTTTGGTGCCTTAATAGCCGTAATGGTAGGGGAGGCGTATTGATTTTCAGTTAAGAGCTCGAGGTGTAAAGCTTTCATAGCACTACGTACCATGTTTTTCATCAGCTCGTGACGGGCAATGGTCTGTGAGAAGCCGCCTTCCTGTTCAATTAGCTGACAAACCTCATGCAGGCCATCAATAAGCGTGATAGCAGGAGTATTTGGCGTCATCCCCTTTTCTGCCCAACTACGATAACTTAATAGATTTAAATAATATGCTGGCGTTTGATTGTCTTCAATGACTTGCCAAGCTTTTTCGCTCACACTAACAAGAGAGAGTCCAGGCGGAAGCATCATCGCTTTTTGCGAGCCTGTCACGAGAATATCAATACCCCAAGCATCCATTTCAGCAGGCGCGCCACCGATGCAGCTTACGCCATCCACGATAACGAGAGCATCAGTTTCGTCATGAATCACTTGTGCTAATTCAGCGACTGGATTTAAAATGCCTGTAGATGTTTCATTATATGTGACGAAAACCGCTTTAATATTTTGTAATGGCTGTAAAAATGCTCGTAGCTCCTCAGGAGTGCAAGCTTGTCCCCATTCTTTTTCGAGCTTATGTACATGGAAGCCATATTGCTCACAAATGGAAACGAAATAGTCACCGAATGCCCCAACAGTAATGACCACAACTTCTTCACCGGCCGCAACCGTATTGACTGCCGCAGCTTCAAGTGCAGCTGTCCCGCCTGATGGCAAGAGTAAAATGTCCTGTGTCGTGCCAAAGACAGGCTTTACGGCTTCAATCGTCTCCCGGTATAATTCCACAAATTCTTGACTCCGATGACTAAAAATATCTCGATTCATTGCCAATTGAACTCTCTTTGGAATCGGTGTTGGTCCCGGATGTCTTAAAATATTTTCATACATATTATCAATCCCCTTTACTTGACAGAAATTCAAAATTTTCTAACTATAATAATAACATACTTCTTGTATAGGCTAGCTGCTTTTTTAATAAATAATGGAAGAGATTGTCATGATTCTATAAATTGAAAAGGAGACCAAGAATATGGAAACAATGAAGCACTATCCATTTATCTATTTTTTGTACGAACGCAATCAGGTGCTTGTATATAAAATTCAAACACTCGATTACATCACATTAGCAAATGTCGTGGAAAAGGGAGAATGGGAGGGGTATGAGCTTCTGCCATCAGAGCCATTTACAACATTTCGGCATGAACAAAGTGATCCTAAAGAGGGATGGTCTTTTTGGGTTGCGGCGGAACACCTTAGTCATTTGGTAGACACCATTAATGATTATATTCAGCTTCAAAGAAAGAGTATGATGACAACAACTGCCCAAGTTGTACATATTGTTTGCTCAGAATTGCAGCAGGCTCCTTACGAGTGGCACTTGCTCCGCCTAAATATGTCATTGGCTTTCCAGAGGATTTGTCTATCGGACCGCTGTGGAAGCTTGATGAAGAAAGAGGACAAGCATGCCGCCAAAAGTGGTTAATGGAAAATAGTAATGATGAGGTGGATAACTTTGTTGGTCATAATAAATTAAAAGAGGCAATTCGAGAGATACGGGATATTCCGAGTCACCTACCTATCTATATTTGGTGTGGGGACAATATAGAAGAACAATGTGGGCTTCGGTTTTTCCTCTATTTATTGCGTGATCAACACAATGAAATATTTCTTATACATACAAATGGACAGCAAGTGATCGAACGTCAGTGGAATCCAAATCTGTATGAAAAAAAGAGATTATCAGTAAAAGAACGTCTAAAATTTCTACAGCAATGGGAAGGTCTGGCAGAATCAACGGCAGTGCTTCGTCAATGGGAGCAACAGCATATTCAAGAGGTGTCTGAAAATTTTTATGACTCTCTCATCGTGAAGAGGCTAAAAGAAATACATCAGGAACAGGGACATGTGGATTTTATTCAAACTGGAACATTTCTTTTAGAGCTACTTGCTAGAATGGATGAATCGCCAAACATCTTTTATTTAGAATATAGAATTCGATATTTAATCTATAATGGCACCCTAGCATTAAAAGGTATTCCTAAATCTATGTGGGATTATTATGTGGAAATATGCCAAAAAACCTCTTTAGTCTGAAGACTTAAAGAGGTTTTAGGATAGTGAACTAGACAGCGAATGGTCTGTTCATTCGCATTAAACCGTAAATAGCAAAGAACAACCCGCCTGTAATAACCATTAGAATCGTGTAAAGTACAGCCTTACCAGTTTCACCACACCAGCGATAGAATAGGCGATATGTGAAATACAATGTAAAGCCCACCATACCTATAGATGCGAGTAAACCGATAACTGGTATAAACGAAACGATAAACAAGCCTGCATAAATAAGGGTATTTTTTAGAGCTGTTGCACGAATCGATTCTCGATTATCTCCACCGGCAGTCAGTAGGAAAAGGCTGTATACATTAATGATAGGAATCCAAGCAATATAGGCTACATCTCCAAAACCATTTGTTTTAGATGTCATAAAATAAATGAGTGCACTAATAATGTAGGCGATTAGCCCAAGAACTAGAGATGCTAAAATTACGATAATAAATAAGCCTCCCATGGCTGCATCCAAATCAGAGTTATAATAATTATAGTCCATCAGAAAAACCTCCCTTCTTAAGAAAATACCTCCTAATGATACCAATCCTATTATGTTTAATCTACAACCATTTATATGTAATTTTTAGTAGAAACGGCACAAATGTACTAGAAAGAAAATTTTTATTCATTCTTTTATGATGATTTTTTGAGTAATGAATGAAAGAAATGCAAAAAATATCCTTGGGAAAATGAATATGCTAGTTTAGGAGAATCATTTTTAAAGTTTTTCACCTTGTACTGCTCACAAACATTACTATCCTATGTTTGTAGTGGTATCTGACATGCCATTTTATTCAGAAAAAAGTCACCTTCCCATATAGAAAGGTGACAATTTTACATGTATTACATGAATTTGGCGATATGCTCTAGCTCAATACGTGAAGAATTATAGGCAGGGGCTGCTGCTTTACCAATCGCAATTAAAATAACGGGTACGATATGATCCGCTAATTCAAAATGTTTGGTGAAGGCTTCTTTATTGAAGCCGCCCATTGGTACTGTATCATAGCCCATGTCTTTTGCTAAAAGCATGATCTGCATGGAAATGAGTCCAGCATCAAATGTAACGATATTCTTTAAAACCTCCTGAGGAAGCTGAGAATATAAGTTCATTGAATTATTAATCATTAAATCCTTTGTTGCTTCATTAATATAACCAAGATCGAAATTTTTTGTAAAGATCGATTCAGCATTTTCGTACATTTTTGTATCGCCTAGGACAGCAATAACAGCTGAGGAAGTTTCCACTTGCTCTTGATTGTTAGCAATGGCACGTAACTCTTTTTTCATTGCCTCATCTTGAATGACTATAAAGCGCCATGGCTGTAAGTTACTTGAAGATGGTGCAGAAGTGGCTTCTACTAGTAGTTCCTCTAGTTGTTCTTGAGGAATTTTATAATTTTCGTCGTATTTACGAACAGATTTACGGTCATGCATAACTTTATATAAATTGCTTTTTGTCACTGTCATTTATTTTGACTCCTTCATTATAAGATGCGTTTTTACTATACGATAAATGATTTCAAATTCCAAGTAAATTGCTCGAATTAAAGAGTCTTGAATATAGGATTTTTGATGAGGTGGTGATCGCCTAAATGTCATGACGCATCAAGCTCAAAATTTGCAAGAAGCAACAACTGCATTTTTCATGCTTTTGATAGAATAAAATATGTATTGGAACGAAGGACGGGGAATCCTGTGGGAAAAGTGGTAGTTGAGGTCGTGGATAGATGGGATATTTTCTGATGGGAGGGATGTAGCTCGAAACTGTCCAGCCGTAGTGATAATCGCTAAAAAAGACTATAGATCCACTCAACTTTTTTGAGCTTGTCTACAGTCTGAAGGGCAACCCTCACTATCTTAATTTAAATGCCTCCCATTCTATATGGCTAGTAGGAGCGGACGATTTGAAGTGCTTCATCATTTTTTCGGGTCCACATAGATAAATACTTGTATGAGCTGGTATGGTCAGCTGGACAAAAGAAAGTCTGTCCACCTGAGATGTATCTATAAAAGTGACCGTAAATTGCTCATTGGATTGCGCATAGTCCAGTAAAAAATCTTTATAAACAATATTATCTACACCATGAAAGGAATAATATAAATCGATTTTCTTAGTTGGCTTTGTTTGCAAATAGGCGATAAATGGCGTAATGCCAATGCCCCCAGCAATCCAAAGTTGTTGATTGGCTCCTTTGGCAAAGTCAAAATGACCAAAAGGACCATCAATGGCAACAGGGGTATCCACTTGTATTTCATTGTAGACCTGCTTTGTAAAATCGCCGACAGCTTTGATTGTCACCCTAATTGTTACTCCATCCCCACCAGAAATAGAGAAGGGGTGTGGTGCTTTTTCAATGCCTTCCTGAAAGATTTTTAGAAAGAGAAATTGTCCAGGGCGGTAATGAAGTTTTTTCGTGAGGGTTAGCTCTAATTCGATAACATGGGCATTCAATTTTTGAATGTTGGAAATAGTTCCGTTATACGGGAAGAACATATCTTGATACATAGTCATCATATACAGGGCAGACATAAATCCAATGGTTGTCGTAAGAGCTGTGAAAATACCTAATGCTGAAGGCTGTAATAAATCATATTCGCTCGAAAAATAAGTATGGTAAATGCCCAATGTATAAGGAAGCAGCAATAAGCGGTGTAGCCAACGCCAATGCTCATATTTTAAAAATTTTGCTAGGAATGCGAGGGCGATCAGAATAATAAAGCCATATTGTGCGAACTCACCAAGCTCTTTCGCCCATTCACGAAAAGATGTTTGTGGCAGATCTTCATCGGGAACCATTTTTTGCAATTGTCCATGGATAATGATGAACGCAAGTGAAAACATGGCCAAAACTTTATGATAAAAATTTAGGCGCTCTAGCCCATGGAACCAGCGCTCTAATATTTTCATTCTTGTAGAGAAAAGAAACACAAGGAAGAGTCCTGTAATCGCTAAGCCTCCAATAATATGGGCAAGCTTGTTCAGTGGATGAATGGGTGTCAGCGGTGTAGCAAAATACCAAAGGCATGCGCTACTTCCCATCGCCAATATAATAAGTAGTTGTCCTCTATACGCTTTCATAAATAACCTCCATTCTTATTTTTAACCATATATTTTATGGCTATACAATTATTGGATGAAAATATTTTAGATCGTACGTTCGGAATGTATGTTCCCTTTTGGGCATATGTATGTTACATTAAGAAGGTTCGCAAAATGCGTAAGAAGGGTGGAAGTAATTTATGCAAGGGAATACCCATATTGTTGGGGGCATTACAGCAAGTTTAGCCTTTGCACAAATTTCTAATGATAATCCGCTTGTTTTGGTAGGGGCAGGCGTTATCGGTGCATTACTTCCAGATATTTGCCATGGTGGTAGCAAAATCGGAAGGAAGCTTCCCATCATTTCAAAAATGGTTAATTCGTTGTTTGGACATCGTTCCTTTACACATAGTTTACTGTTTTTATTTTTGATGGGGATGCTACTACATACATTTATACCGTATAAATCCATTACAATAGGTATTTTATTAGGGATGGCAAGTCATGTTTTACTGGATATGGGGACCAAAAAGGGTGTTAAACTATTTTTCCCAGTATCCATTTCGGTGCGTCTACCACTTACTACAAAAACAGGTAGTAAAGTTGAAAAAGTAGTGTTTACATTGTTAACAATGCTCTCAGTCTTTTTTAGCTATGAAATTATTGTGCAGCTTCTTGCTACTATTTAAGCAAAGAAACCCCTAAGAGTGTAAGATGCTCCCCATTAGGTAGGCAGACAAAAACATCTGTTTATCTATGGGGAGTATTTTTTTGTAAGCTGCTTTGTTTTTTTTTGTGAGTTGAAGCTTTGAAAGTATGCTAAAACAATGGGGGATTGTCCATAATTTTTATGGAGGTTTTTCATTAAAAAATACCTGAAACTAGCGATTGACCTTTGCGTAACGCAAACCTTTATAATAAGTGCTGCTCAAAAAGGAACCCCTGTACGAGAAAATTCTCATGCAGGGGTTTTATAGGTTGTGCATCTTATTGGGTTATGCTAGAAATGCAGGCCACTCATCAGTCAGCCTGTACCTCTTCGACCGTTTGTTCAACCTCTGTTCGTGTAATTTTTTCACGACCATCTTGCATGGCTTTCAATGTTTTATGCGCTAATGCAAGTGGTAATCGACAAAATAATAATACGGTGCGTTTATTAATATCTTTCATATAAAGATCAGCTTTTGCGAGATTTTCCTCTGCATAAGCAAATAAGTCCTCGCGTGTCCAGCCGTCAGGAACGAAACTTACGCCACGCTCATCCATATCCTCATGCTGATTGCGTAAAATATTGACAGCCTGGAGACCTCGACCATAGCCAATTGCTAAATCTCGATCTGTTTGAATGTCTGCACCCCACGCCCAAAGCTCAGACAGCATTGTCCCAACAAGCCCTGCTACGTAGTATGTATAATCATCTAAATCCTCGCGTGTATGCACCTGCCAATTAGCTTTAGACCACTTCGCCATACCAAAGGCCATTTCACTTGTAGAGGCTTGGACAATTTTTCGTGATTCCTCAGGGCAGAATGTTAGCCAATCTGCTAAGCGGAGGGTTACCTCAGGTAACTGTGCCGCATAAGGCGCTAACAATTCTTGATATGCCTCATCATTAAATGTGTCCTTTAAAAGGTCACTAGTTACTGATAATAAATCAAACTTTACATCATTGGAAAGCTGTTCATGATCTTCTATTTCATCAATGGCGCGCATTGCTAAATAGGCAGCTGCTACCGATACCTTTAAATCATTTTTTAAGAAAGTGATAGGTATATAAAAAGTGCGACTTGTGTCTTTTAAAACTTGCATCGCCTCTTTATAAAGTCTTTTTTGATCTTTCACTTGTATTCCTCCGTTCAAATGGTTCCACATCTATAGTATATCGTATCGTAAAAATGGGGAAAGATAAAACAGATTGTTCATGATTATGGAGATATTCTTTGAAAACGGTTACTAAAAATGATATAGTTTAATAGTAAACTATTTAGACATATACTTTTATTGTGGTCTAAAAGTGTCGGTTTATACTAGTACGACAGACAAATTTCAAGTGAGAGGAAGTATAAAGTAATGGGACGTTTAAATAATAAAATCGCAATGATTACAGGTGGAGCATCTGGAATGGGGGCAGCGATGGCAAAATTGTTTGCACAAGAAGGGGCTACAGTCATTGCAGCGGATATTAACGAGGAGAACCTAGCGAAAATTTCAGAGCTAGAAAATGTAGAGGGTATGAAATTAGATGTTTCTTCTGACGAAAACTGGGCAGAAGTGACAAAAGCGATTGTCGAAAAATATGGCCGTATTGATATTTTAATTAACAATGCTGGTATTTCTTCCGAAAAAGGTCCAGATGAAATTACACAAGCGGACTGGACAATCATGCATAATATCAATGCTTTTGGTCCATTCCTTGGCATAAAACATGCAGCTAAATATATGAAGGAAGCAGGAAAGGGCTCAATCGTTAATACATCATCTTACACGGCGATTATTGGTGCAGGCTTCAATGCATATACGGCATCTAAAGGTTCTTTACGTGCGATCGCTCGTGCAGCAGCTTCCGAGCTTGGTGCTTTCAATGTCCGTGTCAATACGGTATTCCCAGGTGTTATTGAAACACCGATGACAGCAAAATTATCGGAAGCAAAAGAAGCTATGGATATGTTAGTAAAAACTACGCCAATGGGACGTCTTGGTCAACCAGAAGAAGTAGCAAATGCAATCTTATTTTTAGCATCCGATGAAGCCTCTTATATTACAGGTGCTGAGTTAGTTATTGATGGTGGTTATTCAGCTCGTTAATTAATAGTAAAGAATAAGAAAGTGGAAATGCCTGTGTTCAAGCAGTGCATTTTCACTTTTTTTGTTTTTTTAGTAGAATGATGTTAAAGTATTATAATTCGTCAAGATCCCGCTGTTGATTAGAAAAATTTTGATAATTTTCGTGTTTTTTTCATGATTGTTTATGAAGTTATTGCACAATCATTTCAACAGCGTTAAAGTTTAGAAAGGGCGAAAATGTCATTACAAGATTTGGGGGACTGTACGAAGCATTATGGTTTCGTATAATAACTAGTTAGTCAGGATTTTGGCACACAAAAAACTCCTTGCAAAATCCTTGACACCAATGAAGGCATGAAACTTAAATAGTTGCCTGACTACTAGCGTAATGGTCATTAGGTAGATGAGATTACGTAATAAACACAAAGGAGAATAGTATGCCAAAGGCTATAGGTATTGATGCAGGTGGCACATTGACAAAGGTTGCTTATTTAGATGAAGACAATGAACTTATTCTAACAACCTTCCCGTCAAATGATTTGCTGTCTGTGAAAAATTGGATTATTGATCATCCAGATATTGAGGATATTGGTGTTACGGGGGGACGTACAGAACAATTACTTGATGTCATTAAAACGATGAAATCGATTCATTATATAGTAGAATTTGAAGCTACATTAAAAGGTGTTCGTTTTTTATTAAATAAAGAAGGCTACTTGTTTGAACGTAGTATGATTACTAATATCGGAACAGGAACTTCTATACATTATATGGAAGATAATACACATATACGCGTTGGTGGGACAGGCGTTGGTGGCGGTACATTAATAGGATTGTCAGCGCTTACAACAGGCATTACAGACTATAATGAAATTCGTGAAATGGCTGCTAACGGTAATCGAGAAAGTATCGATTTATTGGTCAAGGACATTTACCAAGGAATGGACACACCGATTGATGGTCATTTAACTGCTAGTAATTTTGGTAAAGTGGGCATTACACAATCATTGAAGCATCCTGCTGAGGATATTATTGCCACTGTACAGGGACTCGTTGGCGAAGTGATTACAACATTAAGTATTCAATATGCCGAGGAAAAAAATACACAGCATATCGTCTATATTGGATCGACTCTCAGCAATAATGAGCATCTTACCCGCGTAATTGCCAATTATACACGCACGAAAAAGCATACACCTGTCTTTATTAATGATCATGGCTTTTCTGGAGCTGTGGGAGCATTATTGAATATAACGGAATATACAATTGTTTAAAGACAGATAAGAATGAACATGACTAACGGGAGTTAGTGGTGTTCATTTTTTTTTTACAAAAATGCCCGAAAAAAAGACCTCATATAAACGGTAGTACATGAGCAAATTATAGGTAGGAGGTGATATCTGTGGGCAACCGAAATAATAAAAACAGCAAAAAAACAATGAATGCCAGAACGCATAATCCTTTTGGCACCTACAAAAGCAAAGACCTCGATAGAAGTAATAGTAATAATAACAACCCGAATGACAACTTGAATGAGGAGTTCGCGGCAGAATTTGATGCGAAGGCCAAAAATAAAAACAATAAAACGAATCATGATAAAAATCAACAATCCAATAAAAAAAGCTAATTATTATTTGGAGGTGTAAGCAATGGCGAAGAAAAGAAAAACAAGCTTTAAAAAGAAAAAGAAAGAGGATACACATAAAAAGAATGATCGGGAAGAATACTCAGCAGAGTTCAACCAAGTCATTCATAATAATCCTCAACAGCCAAAACAATAAACACTTCAGCTCCATAAGTAAAAGCTTTTGGAGCTCTTATTTTTTACTTGGTTCATCATTCTATACCGTCTAATGAGGAGGGTTTTCTGTGAAAAAAGTGTATGTAATGCTTGGACTTCTGTTTGCCGTGCCATTACATATCCCTGAGATGGTTTTGGCACAGCAAGAAACACCTGCCTATGCGAAGTGGGGAAAGATGGCGGTAGAAGAAGTGAAGGGGAAGTATCCTCATGCCAAGATTGTGGATTATTTACATGAGGGCAAGGAAGTACATGGGGCGTCAACCATTGAAAAATTTAAGCTTTGGCTGAAGCAACCTGACAAAGAATTTGGAGTTCATGTAAGAATTAGCTATCTTACCTCAACGCAAGAAGTAGAAAAAATTGAATTACAGGAAAGCCAGTCATAAAAAAGGGGATGCCTATGTTTAGGCATCCTCAATGCTTATCCCTCTAATTTTTGAATAAATTCACGCATAAGCCCTGGTAAATCTGGCCACGCATGTCCGCTTATTAAGTTTCCATCTGTGTGAAGATTGGCATCAATGTAAGTGGCTCCTGCTATTTGGACTTCAGGCTTGCAGGCAATATAGGCTGTTAGTTCGCGCCCTTTTAGTATATCGGGGATGGTTGCAAAAATTTGTGCTGCGTGACAAACAGCGGCAATCGGTTTATTGGTTTCAAAGAAATGGCTAACAAGTGTTGGTACATGCTCATTTAAACGAATATATTCTGGCGCCCTACCACCTGGAATTATTAATCCATCAAATTGTGATGGATCAACATCTGCAAAAGAAGCATGTGCCTCTAAGCCATAGGCAGGACGTTCAATATACGTATCGACGCCCTCTACAAAGTCATGTAAGACAGTTTGTAATTTCTTTGCGGATGGTGCAGCAATTGTGACATCAAAACCTGCCTCAAGACAACGATAATAAGGATAAAAAATCTCTAAAGCTTCTACTGCATCTCCTGCTAGTATTAAAACCTTTTTCCCCATGATTCCATCTCCTTTTCATTGTGAATCTCCTTGCTTAATTCGACATATGCAAAAAATTTCCTGCAAACATAGAACGACCTTTGCCAAATTAGTTACTTTACAAAGAAAAAAATGAAGCGTATAGTTTATTTAGCTAGGTAAATAATTTTAGGAGGTAGACCAGATGAATCCAATATTCCATGCTTTATTCCAAAAAAGCCGGTATTTAACGAACTGCTTAAATGAAGTTTTGAAGCAGCATCATTTATATAGCTCACAGTGGACCATTTTATATTGTTTACATAAAAACGGGCCTATGACCTTAACGCAAATATGGAAATATTTAAATGTAGAGGCACCAAGCATTACAAGAGCTATCACACGATTAGAAACTTTAGGCTGGGTGGAACGATTAGACGGGGAGGATAAGCGTGAAAAAATTGTAACCTTAACTGCACAGGCCAATGAGCGCTTACCAGCCATTACAGAAACGATTTTAGCGTTTGAGGAAGAAATGGTAGGATCACTGACGGCTGAGGAACAGCAGCAGTTTATGATATTACTGGAAAAAATGAAAGGTTGATTGACATGCAGCAAGAGGAAAATACACAAATATGGACAAAGCGGTTCATTAGTCTCTTTTTAACAAATATCTCAGTCTTTTTTGTTTTCTATGGGCTAGTTACGACTTTGCCGCTTTATGCCATCGGTGAACTACACCAAACGGATAAGGAAGCTGGCTTATTATTGTCAGGTTTTTTACTTTCAGCGATTATTGTGCGTCCATTTTCAGGTAAATTATTAGATGTGTTTGGAAAAAAAAAATTGCTAGTGCTATCCATAGCCGGCTATTTTATTTGTACTGTTTTATATTTATTCATACATCCATTTGGACTTTTACTTGGTCTTCGTTTTATTCAGGGGATTTTCTTTAGTATTATTACAACAGCCGCAGGATCATTAGCTGCAGATATTGTACCAGCTAAGCGAAAAGGGGCAGGCTTAGGGTATTTCACGATGTCTACCAATCTAGCTGTTGTCATTGGGCCATTTATCGGCCTCTTATTAATTCAATATAGCACTTTTAACGTGTTATTTATTATCATGAGTATTTGTATATTAGCTGGGGGCATTTTAGCATTAACGGTTAATACCGACGATTTACCGCAGCCAACACATAAAGGGAAATTAACGTTCACCTTCCACGATTTATTTGAGCGTAAGGCTTTGCCCGTTGCAGCCATCGCTAGTTTAGTAGCTTTTTCCTATGCAAGTGTTTTATCATTTTTATCGGTTTATGCACAGCAGAAAGATTTAATGGCGGTTGCCAGTCTTTTTTATGCCATGTTTGCAGCAGCTATGTTAATTACACGTCCATATACAGGTAAAATTTATGATACAAAGGGGCCTCAATTTGTCATACTTCCTGGTATTATCTCTTTTGCTATCGGACTTATCATGTTAGCCTTCGTTGAAGGACCTATCTTATTTTTGAGTGCAGCTATTTTTGTAGGCTTTGGCTACGGAGCAGTAACAACTAGCTTACAAGCTTTAGCCGTTCAATCAACAGCCATCCAACGAAGCGGTTACGCAACAGCAACCTATTTCACGATGTTTGATCTTGGAATTGCCCTAGGTTCTTATATATTAGGAATGGTAGCCGTACAGGCAGGGTATGCTTCTGTTTACTTATCAGGAGCCGGATTATTAGGAGTGGTCTTTATCATTTATCTCCTACGTCTTGCAAAGATAAAGCCGAAAAAAGTAGTGAATATATAGTAAAACAGTTGGGACACACCCAACTGTTTTTTGCTTTTATTATAAACGACCATAGCCAACGAAATGTTTTTTCCAATAGGCGTTATTTATATTAGCAATAGTAACGCCTCCATTACTAGCATTGATCATTGCCAATATAGATGCCGGCATGAGAAATTCCTGCTTTATATGTATTAGCAAAAAACACGATATCTCCGACTTGAGGTGAACTTACTTTTTTAGCGGACTGATAAAATCCAGCTGCCGTTTTACGTGGTGTTGACTTACCAGCTTGATTAAAGACATAGGTGATATAGCCTGAGCAGTCAAAGCCTGTGCTCGGTTTTACCCCACCAAATGTATATTTGACACCTAATTGTTGCTTGGCGACCTGAAGTAATTTGGACGACGCGTTCGGTGTGGTAGACAGTTGTTGATGGATCGTTAATTTTTGTCCAACATAAATATTGGAAGACGATAAATGATTTAAGTTCATCAATGTTTGATAGGATACACCGTGATGATTGGCAATCTTCCATAAGGAATCACCAGATTGAACGGTATAGGTCGCAGCTGATGCTGATTCTACTGTTGAAAAAAGTACGGATGCGCTTAATGCCAATGCCGCTAATTTCATGCCCCATCTATACTTTTTACTGCTCTTCATGCTTTCTTTCCTCCTATAATGTTAAAATTTAATACGAAATTGATTTTAACATCATATTATTACAGTTAGATGTCAATAAAATAACAATACAAAGACTTTTTACAATGGGATGAACATGGTTTTTTTCTGATGATTTAGGGCTAGATGGGGGGAGACAATGACCTGCTGAAGTTTGATCTAATCGGAGAACAAATGGTTTAAATAAGAAGGGAGAAAACCAAATAACCAGATACTCAAATGAGTACCTGGTTTGATTTTATTCTAATCCTAATTGAGTTTTGTTCATTAATTTACCACCTTGAAACATTAACGAGGCATTGGCACCTAAGGATTTACCATTATAAGTATACATAACGATATCCCCTGATTCAGAAAGAACCGCACCTTCGCCACCAAGGATATCGAATACTTGTTCTTTTGTCATTCCATTTTCTAGCTTGTTAAATTGGTCAAGAGTAATTTGGATATCAGACGTTTCAACACCGAATTGTGCTTTATTGATTAACTTACCACCTTGGAACATCATTGTAGAAGATGACATGACGCCATCTGTTTCAAATTCGTACATAACAGTGTGGTGAGGTTCACCAGCTGAGCCTGTTTCAGACATAATATTGCCCTCGGCACCAACAATTTTTACAACTTCTTCGTATGTCATGCCATCTTTAATTTGTTTGAATTTTTCTTCTGTCAATTTACCTTCTTCTTTTGCAGCTGGTGCGGATGCTTCTAGTTTAGAATCATTTGTTGATTCATCCTTTGTAGCGGTCTCTCCACATCCAGCTAAGCCAAGACTTAATAATAGTGCCGTGCTAAAAATGAGTTTTTTCTTCATAATGAATTCCCCTTTAATTAAAAGTATTATTAAATTGTATCAATAATGGAAGGTATTGTCATTATGTAAAAAACAACCTATTTTTATCTAGCATATCAGGGTTAATTAATATTTTTCTTTAGGCACAATGGAGGTTTCAATTCCATTATTCCATGTTCTGAATAGCATGATGGCAAGACATAAAGCAATGATTACTGCACCCAATCCTACCCAATTCAAATTTAGGACGGAGGTATGGCTGATGACAAGCCCGCCTAATCCAGAGCCTAGCGCAAAACCAAATTGAATAAAGGACGTATTGATGCTTAGGGCAATATCTGGATTTCGAGGTACCAAGGTGACCAAAAATAACTGCTGAGCAGGGGAAATACTCCATGTTGCTAGCATGAATATCATGAGAACTAAGATCAACACAAAGAGATGGAAGCCCGCTAGCGTGAATAAAAGTAAGGTTACTCCCTGTAAGAACAGTCCGAAATAAATGGTGAATTTCGAACCTTTTGTATCTGCTAATTGTCCGCCCATTCTTGATCCCATGAAGCTACAAATTCCTGCTAGAAATAGAATGCCACTAATTTCAGTTATGGAAAGGGTGGATGTGGCTTGCAAGAAGGGCGTAATATACGTGAATAGAGTAGCGTATCCACCGATATAAAATATAGTAATAGCCAGGGCAGTGAGAATTTTTGGGTCTTTTAAAATAGAGAGCTGCATTCTAAGGGTAACAGTTTCTTCTTCTTTGATTGCTGGAACCCTTTTATAAACAGTTAGCAATGGGAGAATCGTTAATAAACCGATCAAAATAAACAAAACTCTCCATCCAAACATTTCACTAAAAAAGGTACCGATCGGAACACCAAGCACGAGTGAGCTACTTAGACCCATCAAAATAATCCCGATTGCACGGCCTCTTTTTTCTTTTTCAACTAGTCGTGTAGCTACTGCCATGGCTACCACTGTAGCAATTCCTCCGCTAACCCCTTGCATAATTCGTATCCACAGTGCTGCTTCATAAGCAGGACTTATAAACATTAGTACGTTGCTGACAATAAACACACCTATAGTTATAATGAGTAACTTTTTACGGTCCATATTGATTGTGAGGGCGATTAGAATCGGAGCGATAATGGCCGCAGCGAGGGCAAATACAGTCACCAATAACCCAGCTTCAGAAACGGTTACTCCAAAGTCCACGGCAATCATTTCAATTACTCCTGTAATAATGTACTCAACAGTTCCGATTAGAAAAACAACAAATGCTAAAATATAGATAATCATATTATTTTTCAACTCAATTCCCTCCGCCTTTTTAATTTCTCTCTATAATGGGAATTTGTATTTCCATTAATTGTGCATTCTGTGACGTAGATAACGGTAAATATATTTCCCTACCAGGTTCGTTTTCTTTAATCTGATAGTTGTTTCTTTCAATCCATTTAGCTAAATCTACACAGGCTGTACTAGCAAAATGAGAATCCGAGCGAAAGGTCATGGTTGCCATCATCGGCTCAGAGGGAAGTGTTCGTAATTGAAATGTATCTGGATACGATGGAAGCTCCCGGCTTAAAAAATAACCGACTTCAAATTCGAACTCATCTTCTGGGTCCTCTATTTCTTTCCATAAAACGACCTGAGGACTTTGAGTCAATTGGCGAGTTTCCTTTAGTAATATGTGATTAAATGTCCGAAATAGATCCGGAATGTCTTCTTCTCTTCCGTGCGCCTTCAAAGAAAGGAACTGCTGGGTATCTTCAGCCTTGATCCTGATTTCTTGTACGGTTTCTACTTGCCCCTCACTTTCTAAAAGCTGCATACGTTCCTCAATCCGAGCAAGCTTGGCTTGTTCCATATCAATAATGCGTTGGATTTCACTTTTTTTTAGCTTAAACATCCCTTGAATATCCTTGAATGTAATATCCTCATGGAGCAAATGAATGATTTGTGGCAAAGTGAATCCTAATTCCTTATAAATAAAAATACGATTGATTTCAAGTAGCTGGTCTGCCGAATAGTAACGATAGCCAGTTTCATGATCCACCTTTCTTGGCTTTAATAGACCAATCTGATCATAGTAGCGCAATGTTTTTAAGGATACTTTGCTTAGCCTAGAAAACACACTAATTTTAAACAAAATATCACCTCCAATCTCTATCATAATGGAAGTATATAGTTTCCCGTGCAGGGGAAAGTCAAGAGCAAAATAATTTTTATTCAAGCAGGAACATTTTTAGGTTTTGATCTATAAATTCAGAATCTGGCTCATGCTGTCCAATCCCTGCACAATGTCCCCATTTCGATTCGATAGGGAGGAAGCGGGCATTTGGCATATGTAGTGCATCATAGTTATTATCCTCTGGAGGAAAGAAAAGATCTGTACTTCCTGGCATGACCAATGCACGAGCTGTAATCTTGCTTAATGCCAGCTCGAAATCACCATCATACATCGCATTGGTACTAATATTCCCCGTAATGCCAGTACGTAGCATGGAGATCAGATCATTGGCATCAAAGCTTAAAAACACTTGATCCCAGTAATCTACGAGATATTCCTCCAGCGTTTCATAGCCTTCTTGCCGATAGAGCTGTTCTAAATAATAAGCCTGTGAGAAGCCCCAAGCTGCATAGACACGTCCCATGGCAGCCAATCCTACTTTAGGTTGCTTGGTGTAAAAACCATTTTTCCAGCTAGAATCAGCTTGAAGGGCAGCAATCATTCCTTCAAATACAACCTTGGCATGTGGTCTGGTCATGGCAGTCCCTCCGAATGGAGCGATTCGTTCGACCATATCAGGGTAGCTTGCTCCCCACTGAAAGGTTTGTACAGCCCCTAGCGACCAGCCGACTACGAGTGCTATTTTGGTAATACCAAACTTTTGAGTAACCAATTGGTGCTGTAGTCGCACATTATCATAAATCGAAATGAGAGGGAAATTTGCTTGATCATATGGCGCTGGTGTATTACTTGGAGAAGAGGATAATCCATTGCCAAGCATATTCGGTATGATGATAAAATACTTCTCTGGGTCCAGTGCCTTACCAGTTCCGATTAACCATTCATTATCGGTATGCAAACCTGCAAACCATGTGGGATAAACAATAACATTATTCTTTTCTGCATTGAGTGTCCCATATGTTTTATAGGCGAGAACTGCATTTGGCAGTATGTCACCTGATTGTAGCTGAATGTCTCCCAGTTCATAAAGTTCATAATCTCTCATGTGAAAAACTCCCTTTCGTAATTAAAGATGGATTAAATGGCCTTTCTTGTCATTACTCTACGAGAATGCTATTGTTAAGTCAAAGAAACGTTTTTGAATAAAACGTTCATTTTTTTTGAATTACGGGGTGAAATTTACTATGGAATTGCGTCAATTAAAGACCTTTTATACACTTGCTTCGACCCTCAGTTTTAGCCGTACTGCCGAAGTGCAAAACTATGTTCCATCAACGGTTACGATGCAAATGAAGGCATTAGAAGAAGAACTCGGTGTTAAGCTGGTGGATAGATTAGGGAAAAAAGTAATTCTGACCGATGCCGGTAGACGTTTTCTAGATTATGTAGTCCGTATATTGGATGAAATTGAAGAAGCAGAGCATGCCGTTAAGCAATCGGGCGAAATGACGGGGACGTTGGTCATTAGCGCAGATGAAACGTTGTGCACGTACCGTCTGCCTGCTGTTTTGCGTCTGTTTCGCTTACGTTATCCAGGAATTCGGCTCATATTTCGGCCGTTGTCTCATTCGAATTTAAAACAGAGTTTGCGAGAAGGGGACGCGGACATTATTTTTATGCTCGATGAGGACAAAAAAGAGATGGGCTTTTGCGGAGAAAAAATGCAGGATGAGCCCTTTTATATTTTGGTAGCTCCCGATCATCCTTTAGCTTCACGTACTGAATTGGACATTGAAGATTTTAATGGGGAGACCTTTTTGCTGACGGAAAAGGGGTGTTCCTATCGCACATTTTTTGAACGGAGTCTTTCACAAAAGGGTATGGGCGGAATTACCGAATTGGAATTTAACAGTGCGGAGGCCATTAAACAATGTGCGAAAATCGGAATGGGCATCGCGATCTTACCTGAAATGGCTGTGACAGCAGAATTGAGTAGGGGGGAGCTGGTCTCGTTGCCATGGGATATGACAGCCACATCGTTTGCCACCCAAATGTTTTGGCATGAAGAAAAGTGGATTTCGCCTGCCATCCATGCTTTTTTAAATTTGGCACGAGACAGCTTTGTGAATAATAAATAAAAAGGGAGAGCAGTTACGTCTGCTCGCCTTTTAGTTTAGGTTCTTTTGTAAAAATGCCTTTGTCCGTTCATTTTGTGGGTTCGTAAAGAAGTTTTCTGGGTGGTCGGATTCGATAATTTGTCCATCATCCATAAAGACAACCTTATTGGCTACTTCTCGCGCAAAGCCCATTTCATGTGTAACGACAATCATCGTCATATGGTCTTCAGCTAAGCTTTTCATGACCTTTAATACTTCTCCTGTCAGCTCTGGATCTAAGGCAGACGTTGGCTCATCAAATAATAAAATTTGAGGGTTCATCATTAAAGCACGGGCAATTGCAACTCGTTGCTTTTGACCACCGGATAGATTAGCTGGATAGGCGTTTGCCTTCTCGGAAAGTCCAATTTTTTTCAATAAATCTAGACAACGGCTCGAAATGGCTTCAGCTGATTCTTGTTTTAATAAGAGAGGGGCCATTTCAAGGTTTTGCTGGACTGTTAAGTGGGGGAATAGGTTAAAATGTTGAAAGACCATCCCCATTTTAGCTGTCAGGTTTTTGATTTCCTGAGGCTTGGCATAAACGCCGTCCTGCACAAGATAATCACCATCTACTAAAATGCTACCACCATCAATTTCTTCTAAATGAATTAAGCTTCGAAGCATTGTACTTTTACCAGATCCAGAGGGACCAATCACCGCAATGACATCGTTCTTCTCCACTGAAAATGAAATTTGTTTAAGAACCTCCACTTGATTGAAAGATTTCTTTAAGTTTGTTACTGCCATCAATGCCATATAGATCACCTCTATTCAAATATAAAACGTTTTTCTAGCCATTTAAAGAATACGGTCAAGATCAGCGTCATGATTAAATAAATAGCACCAGCAATAAAGAAAGGTACAATCGTAAAGTCACGATTGACGGCTATTTGTGCAAAATGTAGCAATTCTGGAACAGCTACAGCATAGAGCAGGGCTGTGTCCTTAATTAGCGTAACCGATTCATTCGATAAAGCTGGTAATGCTACGCGAAACATTTGTGGCAAAATGACACGTGTTGTTGTTTGCCATTTTGATAAACCGAGTACTTGTGCTGCCTCATATTGTCCTTTATCGATGGCGAGTAAACCACCACGAAAAATTTCAGCAAAGTAGGCAGCGTAATTTAAAATAAAGCCAAGACATGCGGCTACAAAACGATCCAATACTAAATATTCACCGATTACTGGCAGCATAGGTAGACCAAAGCAAATTAATAATAATTGTAGTAATAGTGGCGTACCACGCATGATATAAATATACGTATGTGCAAGCCAAGAAAGTGGTTTAATACGACTTTTCACTGCGAGTGTTAGTAAAAAGCCAAATGGAATCGATATAAGAATGGCGATGAAAAACAGTATAACTGTCATTTTCGCGCCTTCTAGCATCGGCCATATCATAGTTTGCCAGTAATCTGCCATAGTGATGTCCCTCCAAAAAGAGTAAGAGTTTCGCAGAGGAAACTCTTACAATAAATATCCTGTCCTTATTTTAAAACTTTATCCTCACCGAACCATTTTGTTGAAATGTCAGCTGCTGTACCATCTTCATTCATTTTGTCAAATGCAGCTTGCAGTTTTTCCAATAATGCTTCGTTCCCTGGTTTTACACCAATACCGTATTGTTCGGGAGCAAGTGATTCCTCTAATAATTTAAATGTATCAGGCTCTTGTGTCATGTAATATTCTGCTACAACAGCATCAATTACGACGGCATCGACACGACCTGTTTTTAAGTCTGATAAAGCTAAAACGTTATCCGAGAATTCTGTAATGGTTTTCACTTCTTTATGGATAGGGTTACCATTTAATGCATCTGCAGCAGAAGAAAGAGATTGAATGCCTACTTCTTTGCCTGCTAAATCATTTAATTTAATAATCTTAGAATCTGCTTTTGTCATAACCACTTGAGAGTTTTCAAGATAAGGCTTTGTAAATAATACTTTTTCTTTGCGCTCATCTGTAATGGTATAACCGTTCCAAATTAAATCAATACGTCCACTGAGTAATTCAGCCTCTTTCGTTTTCCAGTCGATTGGTTGGAATTCAGCTTCTACGCCCATATGCTCAGCTGCCGCACGTGCTAAATCTATATCGAATCCCACGATTTCATTTTTATCATCACGGAAGCCCATTGGTGCAAATTTATCGTCAATACCAATAATGATGGTTTCTTGATCAGCTGAAGATTGGTCTTTCTCTGCTGATTTTTCTTTTGATGTGCCACATGCTGCTAAAACAATTACAGTTGTTAGCATCATAACTAAAGTGATTATACGTTTCATCCTTTATTTCCCCCTATATAAATCTATCGCTTTCGTTTGCTAAACTACTAATGTGTTAAAGGATATCACCGAGGCTAATGGATGTCAATATCGTTTTGGATTAATCAGAAAATTTTATGCATTTTATAGCTAATTTAGTATGATCTTTGTAAGAAAATTGATTTCATAAAAATAATGGAACAGGAGATAGTAAGTATCTGAATAGAAGGGGAAAGAAAAGGGACTGTTATAGTAAACAGTCCTGTGGCATGCATTGGTTAATGATTATTGTTTTGTATAGCTTTTCGTGCCAAGGCATCAGCAGCTTTGTTTTGAGAATCAGGCACCCATTTAATAAAAAATAAATCGAAGGTGTTGGCGAGCCATAATGCTTTTTCCAGAAAAGGTTTAAATTCCTCGTTTTTCACATATTCTTTTTCCATAGAAGCGACAACGATTTTAGAATCAGAGCGAACGGAAACAAGTGTAGAATTAAGCTTTTGTGCTTCCTCGAGTCCCCGGACTAAAGCAGTAAATTCAGCAATATGATTATTTGTTAGCCCGATATACTCACTAATTTGTATATGTTGACCCTCTCCTTTAATAAATATACCAATGCCACTTGGACCAGGGTTACCTGCACTAGCAGCATCTATATAAACCTCTAACATATCATCCCTACTTTACTATTTGACTTCCATATAATTGTACAACATGGATACGCTGTAAAACACCTATGTGCTAGTCGTGATGTGCTTGAAAAAAATTGCTGAAGTGGATAAACAAAATAGTTGCTTGTTCAAAATGAACGCTTCATAATAGTAGGAAGTGAATTTTGGACGTGAAAGGAGCGAGAGTTCACATGGATAAAGTGACGGTTATGAAGGATATAGACGAACTGCATGATACGTATTGCGCAGATTGCTTAGTCATTCAGCAATTACGTAAAGAACGTGGTAAACCAGGAGCTCATCGCTTCTGTATTGAAGCTTGTTCAATTGGAGAAAAGCTACAGTTTTTAGGTGAAGAGCTTTTGAAAGTTTACAGTAAATAAATAGGCACCGTTTAGAAAAAGCTACACTTATCAGCAAATGCTAATAAATGTAGCTTCTTTTTTAGGTTTTATTTTGTTTCGACATAGCTAGTTAAATCTTGGTAATACTTTGTAAGTGAAGAAGCGGAAATATCAAAAGTTGCGGCAATTTCTTTTACCGTCATAGAAAGAGATTCAAAGAGCTCTTTTTCCTGGCCATAACGAATTGCACCAGCAGCAATAGCCGCCTCTTTGCGCGCAGTAGGTTGTCCTTCTATTAAATAGTCCTCTAATAGCTCAAGTATTGGAGCTGTTTCACGATCATTTTGCTCTAAGAATTCTTTTACTTGTGTAAGGACTGTGCTTTCAAAATTAGTGAATTCTTCCCCTTTATAGCCGTTGGAGACAAGTAATTCCCAGAATGCAAGATGTTCTTCTTTTAAGAAAGCTCCAACCTTTTTCTCGGATGCTTCAAAGTTTTTCTTGAATTCTTCAAATACTTTTAAATGGTCCTCAGGGAAGAAAATCAATGTAGACACAGCTAAATAATGTGTCAATTTCTTCGTTCCATCCGGTAAAATAAAGGCAAAGACATGCATGCCTTCCGGAATTGGTTTATTATTTTCACGACGAATATAAAGCTCTTCATTTGTAAGTAAATGGCTAGCTTTAAAATATTTTTCCTCAACAACAGTTACCGTACCGATAAATAATGTAGGGTGAGACCAGTCTTCCAGTACTTTTACTGTAGAAGGTCTAACTGCTTTTTTCTTCGTTTTCTTTAAATAACTTTTCCAAATAGATGGCTCTTGATGGAAGAAAAAGTCGTCTAAAGCGATGGCTTCAATCAGCTCACGCTGTAGCACGCTCTCTAATTTAGGTTGCCATGTGCCTACATGCTCGATATAAGCACGAACATCTTTACGCTCAGGATACTCTAAGTAAAATGTTTGTAGCACACGCTCTAATTCTTCGATTTGTACTGTTTCCACTGTTACTTGTTGTTTACCTTCACAACATTTTTTATATTTTTTGCCGCTACCGCATGGGCATGGATCATTACGTTTTACCATAATTAGAACACTTCCTTTGACAATTGTTAATCGTATATTGCTAAATAATTTGCGTACTATTAATAATAACGGTACTTTTGTATGAAGAAAAATGATTGTCTATTTTGAAATATCTAAAAAGTGTGGAGGGACGCCCTAATTCAAGTATATGTATGCACGTTTTCACTTAGAACTAAAAAAAGAAAACGATCTGTACGTTGCAAGCACAGAACCGTTTTCTAGAAATTTTATGATTGTTGCACAGCCTCAATTTCCAGTGTGAGGCGCTCAAGCTCGTCTACCAAATGACCAATATAGGCAATCGTATCTCGAAGTGGTTGATCCGTTGTAATATCAACGCCTGCCATTTGTGCTAATTCCACAGGGGATTTTGTTCCACCAGCCTGCAGGACAGCTAACCATTCTTCAACAGCTGCATCACCTTCTTTTAAAATGCGCTGAGATACTTGTGTTGAAATAGTTAAGCCCGCACTATAAGTGTATGGGTAAAGGCCCATATAATAATGAGGCTGACGCATCCACGTCAGTTCAGCACCTTCCGTAATATCCACTGCATCACCCCAGAATTCTTCTAGCACCGAACGTTTTAACTGGTTTAAAATATTCGCATTGACAGACTCACCAGCGTCCACCAATTCATATACTTTTCGTTGGTACGCGGCTTCAAGTAAGTGTGTGACAAAGTTATGATAATACGTTTTAGAAACAATATTTGAAATCACCCAACGCTTAAAGCGCACATCTTCATTATGCGTTAATAAATAATTCGCTAGCAGCATTTCATTCATAGTAGATGGTGCTTCAATAAAGTATAGGGAAGGGCGACTGTTAAAATAGGATTGATGCGCATACGTATTCGCAAAATGTCCTGCATGACCAAGCTCATGAACGAGGGTAAAGACTTCATTCATACGTTCATTCCATGACATTAAAATATATGGGTGACTACCATAAGGACTTGAACAGAATGCCCCTGTAGATTTCCCTTTATTTGGTGCAAAGTCGATCCAACGTTCCTTGAAGGCTCTGTCCATTAGGTGATTGTAGTCTTCACCCATAACCGCTAATGATTTATCAACATATTCCTTCGCTTCGTCCATCGATAATTTTGGATCATAGGCAGAATCTAAAGCGATTTTCAAATCTGCAAATGTCATGTGCTCAATGCCATTCGCTTTTTGAATTAATTTTGCATATCGACGCATATGTGGGGCAAGCTCTTTTGAAATCAAATCGATTTGGCGATTATAAAGGGAGCGATCGACATCTTGATCGAATAGTAAATAATCAAAAATGGAATCAAAGCCTCGTAGATCCGCCATTGTTTTTTCTTGTTGAATATGTGTGTTATAAACTTGTGCTGTTGTATGTTGATAATCACTCAACTTGCTTGAAAAAGCTTTAAAGGCAGCACGGCGCACTTCTGTATTGGCCTCAAACTCCCAATTATTTTCATAAAGGACAAAGCTTAACGGATGCCTTTCACCATCTGCTTCAAATTCACCAAAATTCATATCTACTAATTTCGTCGTATTATATGTTTCGTATGGCGCATCAAAAGTAGAACTAAAGGCAGCAAGCGTTTTTTCAACTTCTGGATGTAGCTGATGAGGTTTCCGTTTTAATAATTCCTCTAAATAATGTTTGTAAAGAGGGCTTAATGTTGCTGCTTCTTGTAGTACCCCTTCATCCAAAGCAAGTAATTCACTCCGTACGAATGATAAGGCACTGCTTATTTTACCGATAGCTGTACCAAATTTTGCAGCACGCATTTGGGCTACATCATCTGTTCGATCTACCTGTAGGTTTAAGCTCGCATACGTACCAATTGGAACGATACTTTTTTGCAAATTTTCGAAAGCCGTTAATACATCGATAACTTTTTGCGCATCTGTAATGGAGCCTTGATACGTTTGTTCAAAGCTAAGAGCCTCCTCTACAAGCTGCGCTAAAATAGGTTCAAAATCTGCATCATTTTTCAGTAAATCAGTTAAATCCCACGTTTCTTCTACTGCAACATCTTTTCGTAATGGTAAAACTTCCATTTATAAACACCCCTTTACATATAAGTGATTTCATTATAACGAAACTATTTCGGAAAGTGAAATAATTTAATAGAATAGTTGAAATATTCTTAAAGAAAAGAGTCCTGTTTTTTAATCCAGTAAGTAGGAGTATGTTTGAAATATTGCTAGACGGGAACAATATGTGTATAGCCAACATCATTTGTAACGCATACTAAAGGCTAGAACAATTGACACATTGGAGGAGAAGTAATTATGACACAAAACTTAAACAAACAATTAAATAAGCTAGTATCAACATGGTCAGTACTTTATACAAAGCTGCACAATTATCATTGGTATGTCACAGGGCCCGCATTCTTTACACTGCATGCAAAATTTGAAGAATTGTATAATGAAACAACGTTGAATTTAGATGAAATTGCAGAACGCATTCTTTCGAAGGATGGCAAGCCTGTTGCGACTTTAAAAGAACATCTAGAGCTATCCTATGTAGAGGAAGCAACAGGAAATGAGTCGACGGAGGAAATGGTAGCAACGACGATTTCGGATTTCCAAAAGCTTATGAAAGCGTTGAATTCCACAATGGAGCTAGCAGCAGAGGAAGGGGATGACCGTACAGAGGATTTACTGAATGCGATGTACCAATCCCTTGAAAAGCATACTTGGATGTTAAAAGCCTTCCTCGACAAATAAACGGTTTACAAGCATTCCCAGACAATTTGGGGATGCTTTTTTTTTAGGTTTTTTATCTCTTTATGACAAAAAGAGGACTTGTATAAAAGCATAGTAACATTTATTACAGTTTGGTAACGAAGCGGCAAAAAGAGTTTGTTTCCCCATAGTCAGGGTAATTATTTAGTAAGCCATACAAATTAGGAGGAATTGAACATGAACATGAACATGATGAATGAACAAAATCCAAAAATTGAGGTGGCCCATACAAGGGACGAAATGCTTCATATTCTAGAAAATATGCGAACAGAAGGTTTCCATAAAGAGGATATCCATATTATTGCGAAAGACTCCCAGCAGTTGGAGGATGTGAAATGGGATGATGATGTCCACACACATGAGGCTGGTAACTGGGTGGACCAATTTAAATCTTGGTTTACAGGTGATTCTGCTGTAACAGAAGGATTAAAACGCTTTAATCTTTCCGATGGGCAAATCGCTTACTATGCTCATCTTGTAGAGCAGGGGAGTATCGTATTATTTGCAGAACGGGATGATGATTATGATACGCTACAATCACAACACCCGGAAACAGCTGCTGAGCAGGAAGAGCGTTTAAGACAAGAACGCCTGAATGAGGCTGAGCAACTTAGAAGATTTTTATAAAAGGAAAACAGTTTGATCATTGTGAATCACTCTGTTCATACTGTAGACAAACTCTCAATGAATTTTGAGTTTGTCTACAGTCTTTTTTCTTTGACAATTTGACAATAAAATAAAGTAAAGCTCGACCCCGCCCGCAGAAAGCGTACACCCTAGTAGCTAGTGTATTACTAAAAATGGGTGATTGTAGGGATGACAACAGCCATCGAGAGTGAACTTCTCGATGGCTGTTGCCCATAGTTTGAACAGAGTGATCATTGTGGATCACTCTGTTTTTTAATGAATTACTTTTTCTGGTGCATCTTTTTTAATAAAGCGCAATACATGGAAATGCTCTAATTGAGCAAATAAATTACCAATCAAAATAAAGCTACCACCAATAACGAGTTTCACTGTCAATCCTTCACCGATGAACATCATCGCAAACATTGCTGCAAATATAGGTTCTAGGGAAAAAATTAGACCTGTATGTGTAGCAGAAGTATACTGTTGTGCAACAGTTTGACCAACGAAGCAAAACGCACTACAAATGATTCCAAGACCTAAAATAGCAATCCAGGATGTCGTATTATTTGGTAACGTCGGTGTTTCCAATAATAATGTTAGGATTAGCGCATAAATGCCAGCGAAGCCTAATTGGTAAATGCCGTATGAAATAGATTCCACATTCCGTGTAAATGAACTGTTTAAAAGTAAATAAATAGAATAGCATAGAGCAGCGATTGCTACTAACAAATCTCCTTTATGGAAGGAGAATGAACCTTGCGCCGTTAATACTGTTATACCAATCATCGTACAAATAATTGCAAAGCTGACGGCTCTGGAAGGTAATTTTTTATCAATAAAGCTACTGAAAATCGGCACTAATACAACCGTTAGACTTAATATAAAGCCTGCATTTGAAACTGACGTGGACTGTAAGCCAAATAAGCTTAATGCGAACACAATGAATAATAAAAATCCTTGGATAGCTGCATATTTTAAAGTCTTACCATTTACCTTAATCATCCGTTTATAAAAAATAAGCCCTGCTACTAAAAATGCGATGATACAACGCAATGCCACCACATTATAAACAGCCAATGTTTCAAGCCCCATGACCATAAAGGTATAAGATAGTCCCCAAAACATTGTGACAATAACCATCAATACATTTGCTTTTCCTTGGATACTCATTATGTTCACCTACCATCTGTGTACTAAAACAGTTTTTATACTAAAAATTACTATATATCTTGTGTTGAGATTAGTAAAACGAATGTTTATAATGATTAGGATTAAAAAAATTCATGTATGTAGAGGTATTGCTGATGAGCTTAGTGAAATATGAGATTTTAACAAAGGTAGCAGAGGTAGCAAGCTTTACAAAAGCAGCAGATGCACTCGGACTAACTCAGTCTGCTGTCAGTCACGCCGTGTCAAGTTTAGAAAAAGATTTTGGATTTGCGCTCATACATCGAAGTAGAGTGGGTGTCACACTGACAAGTGAGGGGCAAACCATGCTAAGGGCGATGCGTCAGGTTTTAGACGCACAGGAATTATTGCAACAAGAGGCAGCACATATTCATGGAGTAACAAGAGGAAACGTGCGTATTGGCGTTATTTCAAGTATATCTTCCAATTGGATGCCAGAAATTATTAGGATTATGGATAATCAGTTTCCTGGAATACAGGTGGAATTACGCGAGGGTGATTATTATGAAATTGAACAATGGCTACTCAGTGGGGAAATAGAGGCTGGTTTTTTAAATGGTCAAAAATCTGAGCAATATCAGTATACGGAATTACAGCAGGACCCTTTATTATGTATCGTTTCAGATCAAAGTCCACTATTTAATAAGTCTGAGATCGATATTGTTGATTTGGAAGATATGCCTTTTATTATGACTTCCTATAAAGGGACCAATGATGTCAAAGTTTTGTTGGAACAATATCATGTGAAGCCCAATATTCGCTTTGAGCTTTCAGAGGAGGTCGGCATTGTTTCCATGATTTCTCATCAACTTGGGATTAGTATTTTACCCCAATTGGTCATTCAGACTTTGCCGCCTACCTTAAGAGCGATTCCTCTGAAGCAAGGTGCCTACCGTACGATTGGGATTGCGATGAAGCATAATGCATCACCTGTAACGAAGAAATTTGCGGAAATTTTAAGTGCATGGTTAATGGAACAAAAAAATGCACTATGATGGAATCTATTGAAGCCTATCCTTGCATTACGGTAAAATAGTAGGTGTATATATTTTAGAAAATAGGTGAGTGGATGGGGACATTACAAGGTAAAACCGTACTCATTACAAGTGGGGGAACACTTGAAAAATGGGATCGTGTACGAGGGCATACGAATTTATCAAAAGGGACAATGGGCTGTTATTTAGCGGAGACGGCACTCGCTGCTGGTGCTAATGTAGTATATATGCATGGTTATTTTGCACAGCTTCCAGTGAATCACGATCAAATGAAATTGATTAGATTTGAAGGTATTGAGGATTTAGGAGAAAAGGTTCGTCATGCTGTCCAACAAGAACATGTAGATATCGTTATTATGGCTGCGGCTGGCTCCGATTGGGTCATCGATAAAGTATATGATCAATCAGGCAATTTGATGGAGGAAGCGGGGAAAATGCCTTCCGATGAGCCACCTATTATTCATTTTAAAAAGGCGCCAAAAGTCTTAGGGCAAATTAAAGGCTGGCAACCGAATGTGACGCTAGTAGGGTTTAAGCTAGAAGCGACCGATGACGAGGAGTTTTTATTAGCACGTGCACGACTGCGAATGGAAACAGCTCATGCTCAATTGATGGTAGCCAATAGCTCTCAATCTTTATATGGCGGGGACGAGCCCCATTGGATTGTACCTGCTGATGGACTGCCTATGAAAGTAATGGGCAAGCAAAAAACAGCCGAAGCTTTAATGATATATTTACAACATCAATAAATATGAACTGTGTAGAGAAATATTTCTACACAGTTTTTTCTTGTCTAAAAGAGGAGTATCATTTAATATTTACTTAACGGTCGGTAAAAAAGGAGAATGATGATGGGGAATAAGGAACAAACTTTTCAAAAGATTATAGAAGTTGCTTATGTGATGTTTGCAGAAAAAGGGTTTGAAAAAACAAGCTTAGCCATGATTGCTGCAGAGGTCGGTATATCAAAACCAGCCATTTATTATTATTTTCAATCAAAGGATCAATTAATCACTTACTTATTTGATGAACTGTATAAAGTAATTCAACAAGATGTCGCTGTGGATTATAAAGAGCTTTCTCGCGTTAATTTCAAGGAGGAAGTACTCGAGCTGGGCTATAAGTCTATTGAGGCGCAGGGCAAGGATCCTTATTTTAATAAAATATTTAACCAATATGTACTATTAGCAGCTCGCGATGAAAGCTATAAGAAACAATTAGTAGAGCTAGAAACCAGCTTTTTAACAAGCTTTGTGGAAGTCCTACAATATGGCGTGGAGCTAGGGGTTCTAGAGGATACTCCCACTATAGAAGCAAAGGCACAGATGCTAGCCTTGGTCTATGATAATATCGGTAATTTCATGTTAACAGGTAACCAATTGGACTACAGAGCTATTTGGAAGGAGGCTGTGCATAGTGTTATCCAAGGAGGCGAAGATGGCAATAAGAGATGATAATCGGCGCATTGAAGGTCTTGATTTTGCAAGAGCTCTCGCCATGTTTGGTATGTTCATTGTCAATTTTGGAGTCATAACGGGTTCTACAACGAATGGTTCAACATGGTTGATGGCCTTACAAAATCTATTTGAGGGGCGTGCCTCGGCCGTATTTGTCATGCTAGCAGGAATAGGAACAGCTTTAATGACTCGTCAGGCTAGAGAGACTAAGGACCCAATACTTCTTCGTAAGAATCGACTTACTTTGTGGAAGAGGTCGTTTTTGTTATTCGTGATAGGAATAGTCCTATATGCAGTAGGCTGGACAGGAGATATCTTACATTATTATGGCGTGTATATGTTTGTTGCCGCATGTTTGATTGCCCAATCCAAGAAAATGATGATGTTCATAATCGGTGTCATCCTCATCCTTTCACAATGGCTCCAAATTCAATTTAATTACTTCGCTGGGTGGCATCCAACATATGTATTACTAGAGTATCTTGATTTTTGGACACCGGCAGGATTTATAAGAAATTTGATGTTTAATGGCTATCATCCACTATTTCCCTGGATTTGTTTCTTTCTAACTGGCATGGTAATCGGCACATTAGATTTAACTAATCGTTCATTACGAAAAATCTTATTGGTGATGGGCTTATTGCTAGTCATAATGACGGAGACTTTTTCAACGATATTTATTAAGATGACAACGATCCATTTATTAGATGTAGAGAGTGCATTGTATTTATTTGATACGGGACCGATTCCACCGAATACGATGTATGTTCTATCTAACTCAGCGTCGGCAATTGTCCTTATCGTGGGCTCCATCTATCTTGTTGAGACATGTAAAAATAAAGTAATTGAAGCTTTGATCTTTACGGGACAATTGTCTTTAACGCATTATGTCGGCCATGTTTTTATTGGGATTGGAATATTAATTGTTTGCCAAAAGTTGGAGAATCAGACGCTTACCTTTTCCATGCTATATGCCTGCTGTTACTTTGTAGGATGTGTGCTTGTTTCTGTCTGGTGGAGAGCTAAACATCGTCGAGGTCCCCTTGAATTCTTGATGAGGAAATGGAGTTCGTAATAAATTAATGGATTGCCATCTATTTCTCGTTGATTAGGCATAAAATACTTTAGATATAGATAGTTTTCTAATCTAAAATAATCATTACAAAGTATTCAGCTAGGTTTTCTAATATTTTATATTGACAATCTTATTACAGAATTATAGAATTATTTTCAAGAAACGCAGTACTCTTATCAAGATAGGTGGAGGGACTTGGCCCAATGAAGCCTCGGCAACCGAAACATAGGTGCCACTTCCAACCGATGTATCTGAGAGATAGGAGGGGCTATCAATCAGTTTGATGCATTGGCCTCTTTTGTACAACAAGGATGAAAAAGAAGGGGTGTATCGTATGGCTCAGTCGGCAAAGGTAGAAGATAAGAAATTAGAGGCTATTGCAAAGGCCATTCAAAATCTTGAATTTGGTGAAGTGCATATTACGATTCAGGATGGTGTAATTGTTCAAATTAATAGGCTTGAAAAGCAGAGATTTCCTCAGAAGAAATAAAGGATCATTTCAGTTGAACGATGTGAAAAGGCCACCAATAAGCATGGTTTCCGTTGCTTACAAGTGGCCCTTTTTTTATGGCAATTAGCTATAGAAGCTTTTTGGAATCTGACCGATATGACGGCGATGATAGAGAAGGGGCTCCTTTTGAGAGTTTGTAATATCTAGCACCTGGCCAATAAAAATAGTATGATCACCTGCATCTATTTGCTGAAAGGATTTACATTGTAAAATAGCTGCTGTATCATGTAAAATCGGTAGTCCTAAAGAAGAAGTAGACCATTTTGCTTGAGCAAAGCGATCTGGGACTTTACTTGCAAATAATGTACATAATTGCTCTTGATCACTTGCTAAAATATTGACAGCGAATTTTTCCGCACTCATAAAGTAAGGATGGAGCTGAGATTTTTTATCAAGTGACCATAAAATAAGTAGTGGATCAATAGAAACAGATGCAAAAGAATTGACGGTTAAGCCAATTGGATTCGTTTCATGACAAGCTGTAACAACTGTTACACCTGTAGGATAGTTACCTAATGCCAATTTAAAAGCAGCAACATGATCTGTCATTCAAATCACCTCTTTATAGTTAGTAATAAATTAGTTAACGGAGTTAGTAGGTAAATTGCACTTTTTTCATACCATATAGTAACTCCTTTTCTTAAGTAAATATTAAATCAATTACACATCCAGGTAAAGCTAATGGGGGAAAGAAAGGGGAATTGCCATGACTTTATATTTTGATCATCTGGTACATCAAGTAGAATCACCGGAAAATATAAAGGTTTTCTTCAATAAACGAAATGTCCATACAGTGAACGGTGGTCAACACACGATGTGGGGGACTTACAATACGCTAAGTTATTTTGGCTTAAGCTATATTGAACAAATCGCTATTTATGATCGTGATTTATTTGAGCAAGCGGCCCTGTACCCATATTCCCTACATTATACGTTTAAACGTGATCGTGAGCGCCAAGGATTTTCACGAATTGCCTTGCGCACCAAAAATATTGAAGACGATGGTCAACGATTGCGTGCATTGGGCTATGAAGTATATGGTCCCGATGCTTGTAGCCGCACAAGACCAGACGGCACGATAATCGAATGGAAGCTATTGCATTTTGGCAGACCTGGCCTTTCAGTGGATTTTCCTTTCTTAATTGAATGGGCAGATGGAGATGAGGAGCGTTTGGCTCAATTAAAGGCTAGTGGCGCGATTGATGAAAAACAAGCCATTACAATGGAATCCATTCAGTTTTTTGTCAAGGATGTGGAGGAGACGGTGCAGCTTTGGCAGAAAGTATTACAACTACCCGAGTTTGAGCAGCATGAGCAGTTTATGTCTCTACAGCTAGCGAATATGCGCTTGGATTTTTATGAGGAAGCCTCAGCATCTAGCATGACGCTCGGTCATTTAAAAGAAGGGCCAATCGGTGTAACATTAAAGGATCCACACCGAACAAAGGAAACATTAGTGTGTCCAGGTGCTTTTTATTGGATTAATAAATAAATTAAAAATCCACTTCAATCGTTGAAGTGGATTTTTATGTGCAAACATGCAAAAAGTGGATTGAGCCATTTTCAAATACTTCATCCACTTACTATATTCTAGCTTATAATTTTACAACATTTGATGCTTGCGGGCCGCGATTGCCTTCCACAACATCAAATGAAACCTTTTGACCTTCTTCAAGTGTACGGAAGCCTTCCTCCTGGATGCCCGTAAAATGTACAAATACATCTTCTCCATCATCACATTCAATAAAGCCATAACCCTTTTCATTATTGAACCACTTTACGATCCCATGTTGCATAAGCATTCGCCTCCAATGCGCTTGAAAGTAAGATAAAGTTAAAGAAGTCGTGCTATCAATGAGAAAATGTGAAAAAAATGCATTTTCTCTTAGAACATACATGAATTGAACAAAAATGTCAATTGATTGTCGGAATGCTAGCATATCTGACTTTCTTTTTTTTCACAATTAAGACTATAATGGAAATGAACAACATAGAAAGTAGGATGCCAAATGACAACGAAAAATCAACCATTAACAGATTTAGAAATCGCGAGTCAAGCAGTGATCAAACCTATTACGGAAATTGCCAATGCTGCAGGTATTCCAGAGGATGCACTTGAGCAGTATGGCCGCTACAAAGCGAAGATAGACCCATTAAAAATTACAGCTCAAGGTGAGGACGCAAAGGTTGTATTAGTGTCAGCTATTAGTCCAACCCCAGCAGGTGAAGGGAAGTCGACTGTGACTGTAGGACTAGCTGATGCCCTTCATCAATTAAATAAGAAAGTGATGGTAGCTTTACGTGAACCATCTCTTGGTCCAGTAATGGGCGTAAAAGGTGGCGCAACAGGCGGAGGCTATGCACAGGTAGTACCAATGGAGGATATTAACTTACACTTCACTGGTGACCTTCACGCGATAACAACAGCCAATAATGCTTTATCCGCATTTATTGATAATCATATCCACCAAGGGAATGTCTTAAACATTGATCCACGACGTATTATTTGGAAACGTGTGATGGACTTGAATGATCGTTCATTACGGAAAGTGATTGTCGGATTAGGAGGGCCTGTTCAAGGCATGCCACGTGAAGACGGCTTTGATATTACGGTTGCCTCCGAAATTATGGCAGTGTTCTGTTTAGCAACAAGCATTGAGGATTTACGGGAGCGCATCGCTAGCATTGTAATTGGCTACACATTTGAGCGCGAGCCTGTTTTTGTGCGTGATTTACAGGTAGAGGGTGCCTTAACATTATTATTGAAGGATGCCTTTAAGCCAAACTTAGTACAAACATTAGAAGGGACACCAGCTATTATACATGGTGGTCCATTTGCTAATATTGCCCATGGCTGTAATTCCATTATGGCGACACAAACTGCTCGTAAGCTAGCTGATATTGTGGTGACAGAAGCGGGCTTCGGCTCTGATTTAGGTGCTGAAAAGTTCATGAACATTAAAGCTCGTAAAGCAGGCTTTAAGCCAAGTGCCGTTGTGATCGTAGCAACGATTCGTGCACTAAAAATGCATGGTGGTGTTCCAAAAACATCACTTGTCGGTGAAAATGTGGAAGCCCTGCTCCAAGGGATTGAAAATTTAGCTAAACACGTCGACACGGTACGTACATTTGGTGTTGAACCGATTATTGCATTAAATCGTTTCATTACAGACACAGAGGCAGAGCTAGAGGCCGTTCTAAACTGGTGCCAAGAAAATCATGTACGTATTGCCCGAACAAATGTCTGGGAAGAGGGCGGTAAAGGTGGAGTAGCCTTAGCTGAACAAGTACTAGCTGTGTTGGAAGAAGAAAACAACTTCTCACCATTATACGATGTAACAGAGTCCATTGAAGAAAAAGTGCGTACCATTGTACAAAAGGTATATGGTGGAAAAGATGTTCAATTCACAGACCAAGCTAAAAAACAAATGGCTCAAATTGAAAAATTCGGCTGGGATTCTCTACCAATTTGTATGGCGAAAACGCAATACTCTTTATCCGATCAGCCTAGCTTACTTGGACGTCCAGAAGGCTTCACGGTCACAATTCGTGAGGTGATTCCAAAGCTTGGTGCTGGTTTCTTAGTTTGTCTGACAGGCGATATTATGACAATGCCAGGACTACCAAAAGCTCCTGCAGCTTTACGCATGAATGTCGATAATGACGGACATGCGGTAGGATTGTTTTAAATAAATGTTGAAAAGCTGCCCTTTAACAGAGGTGCAGCTTTTTTATTTATTAGCTGATTTAAAAGCCTAGTCATTTTAACATCTCCTTCCTCAAATGCCACTAAAAAGGATTCTGATATCTTCCTTCTATACTTGATAACCTGTCGAAACATTCATCATGGCCATTTTTTTTTAGAAAATTTACGATTCTAGTTGAAAAACTAGGATTTTTTTTCATGCGATTAAAAACTCGAGAAGCTTCCTTATATAAATGTGTTTGGTATTTTTTATCAATAGTTCTCTGTTATTGGAAGGAAAAAGCGGATTTTTACAAAGAGAAGCAATTGTCAAATGAATTTTTATTTAAAAAATACATTGAATTTTCTTTTTATTTTAAATATAATTTACTTAATTCTAATTCGGAACACTGTTCCGATTATAGGAACACGGAGGGATGGAGTCTTGAAAATCGCAACAGATATTGGCGGTACTTTTACCGACCTAGTTTATACAGATGAGAAAGGAAATCTTCATTTTGACAAAGGGCATACGACGCCAGGGCATTTTGAGGATGGGATATTAAACGTATTAGGACGACATGTAACAGAGGATTCTCTCATGGAATCGTTTATTCATGGTTCTACGGTAATTATTAATACATTAACAGAGAGAAAAGGTGGCAAAGTCGGATTAATTACAACAAAAGGCTTCCGTGATATTTTAGAAATTGCACGTGGTAACCGACCAGACTTATATAATTTTAAATATAAAAAGCCAGAGCCATTTGTAGAGCGTTATTTACGACAAGAAATCGATGAACGCATTGATTTTAAAGGAAATATTATGAAAGCGCTTAATAGGAACGAAGTTGGAGAGATTGTCCGTCAATTTAAGGAATCAGGTGTAGAGGCAATTGCCATTTCGCTTATTCATGGCTATAAAAATCCCATTCATGAGCAGCAATTAAAAGAAGAAATAGTAAAAATTTGGCCCGAGGTGTATATTACACTTTCAAGCGAAACGATTAAGGAATATCGTGAATATGAAAGAACAAATACAACGGTTTTAAATTCATATGTGAAGCCCATTGCTCACGCTTATTTAAAAAGCTTAAAAGAAAAATTGAGCACAGTTGGTATTACGGATCATTTAAAAATTATGCAATCAAATGGTGGGACAACAAGCTTTGATAAAGCTATGGAGTTACCAATCAATCTAGTCGAGTCTGGCCCTGTAGCAGGAATGTTTGGGGCAGCAAAATTAGGTGAGCTTCTAAATGAGTCCAATATTATTGCCTTTGATGTGGGTGGTACGACAGCGAAATGCTCACTTATTACAGATGGCAAAGTAAACGTTACGACAGATTACTATATTGAAAGAAATGAAAAATTTGCTGGCTATCCAATTAAAACTCCAGTTGTAGATATTGTTGAAATCGGCAATGGTGGGGGCTCTATGGCTCGTGTGGATCAGTTCGGTTCCTTAAAGGTTGGTCCGGATTCTGCTGGGGCAAACCCAGGACCAGTAGCCTATGGGCTAGGCAATACACAGCCAACGATTACGGATGCTAATGTTTATTTAGGAAGATTATCATTAGCAAACTTCGATAATCCAATTTCTATCGACAAAGTAGAGGAAGCACTTGTTGAAGCGATTGCGAAACCATTTAATGTTTCAGCGGAAGAAGCAGCGCAAGGTATATTAGATATTGCGAATTCCAATATGTTAAATGCGTTGAAGCTCATTTCCATTCGTAAAGGCTATGATCCAGAAGACTTTACAATGGTTGCCTTTGGCGGTGGTGGTCCACTACACGCTATTAATTTAGCAGAGGAATTAGGCATGAAAAAGGTCATTATACCTTATGGCTCTTCTGTCTTTTCAGCATTAGGAATGATGATGACAGAATATCGACAAGACTATATCCAAACAAGTTTAATGGGCTTTGATCACGCGCATCTTGCGGAAATTCAAGCGAATATTGATCAAGCTATTGAAAGTGCCTATGCTGACGCACCTTTATCGAAAGAGCATTATTATTTCGAAATTAATTATGATTTACGTTATAAAGGCCAAGAGCATGCAGTCAAATTGAACGCATCGAATATCACGATTGATGATGAAGGGCTTCTTCAATTGGCTGAAGCGTTCCATGTAAAACATAAACAAGAATTTTCATTCGATTTGCCAACTACTCCAATTGAATTAGTAAATCTACACATTACCATCTATGGAAAAGATGAGGCTGTTCAATTTAAAGAATTAGATTTCTCTCATATTGATGTGTCAACATGTATCAAAACAAAGCGCAACTTATATGTGAAAGAAAAGGGTTGGGTTGAAGTCAATGTTTATGACCAGCAAAAGCTTGCTCCTAGGTATGTCATTGCAGGTCCTGCTATCGTTGAAAACCCAACATCTACAGTCGTAATCAATGAGAAGCAATCCATAGAAATTGATAAATATGGCAATTTGATTGTAGAGATGGAGGGGAAATAAATCATGAAAAAAGACGTTTTTGCTGTAGAGATTATTCAGGATTCATTGCTAGCCATAGGGGATGAAATGTTTGTCGCTCTAGCACGCTCTTCTATGAGTCCCGTCATCTATGAAGTATTAGACTATGCCTGCGGTTTAACAGATGCACAGGGTAACTTAATTAGCCAAGGAAATGGTGTTACAAGCTTTATTGGTATGCTAAGTCCAATGGTGCAGCGAGTAATTGAAAAATTCGATCATGGACAAAAGTTACATGAGGGCGATGTCATTATTATTAATGACCCGTATGTAGGGGGAGGCTCGCATTTATCCGATGTTGGCTTAGTGCTTCCGATTTTTTATAATGGTGAAATCATTGCTTACTCTGCCAATAAAGCACACTGGACAGAAGTTGGGGGCATGGATCCTGGTTCATTTACAAGTAATTCTAATGAAATCTACCAGGAAGGTCTACAACTGCCAGGTGTTAAACTTTATCATAAAGGTGAATTGAACGAAGCCATTTATGAGATTATCTCGATGAATGTTCGTTTGCCAGAGCTATCTATCGGCGATATGTTTGCACAAGTAGCGGCCTTAAAAACAGGCGAAAGGCGAATTACAGAGCTTTGTCAGAAGTTTGGTGCTGAATCGGTGAGCTTGTCCATTCAAAAACTATTGGACAAGGGTGAGAAAATTGTAGAGCTAGAGCTTCAGCATTTGCCAAAAGGTGAGTTTTACGCGGAGGACTTTATTGAGGGAGATCCATTAAAGGGCGGACCATACCCGATTAAAGTGAAAGTAACGATTAGTAATGAAGAATTTATTTGTGATTTTAGAGGCTCCCACCCAGCGGTGAATGTGCCAGTAAACTGTTCCAAATTTGGTTTAATGGCAAGTGTGCGTGTCATGTTCCTAGCATTACTAGGTGATATTGATGTCATTAATGAGGGAGTCTTTAAACGCTTAACTATTTTAACGGATGAAAATTCCATTGTCTCTGCTAAGCGCCCACATCCAGTATCCATGAACTTTGAGGCACGTATTGGGGCAGCAGATTTAATTTGGAAAGCACTTGCGCCACATTTACCAGAAAGATTATCAGCAGGACACTTACAATCCGTTTGTACATTTATTCTGACAGGTAAAAATCCTGAAAATGATGAGTCATTCCTTATCGTTGAACCATCTGTTGGTGGTTGGGGAGCATCGAATGATGAAGATGGTCAAAGCGGGCAATATTGTATGGGAGATGGTGAAACTTATAATCTACCTGTGGAAATTGCCGAAACGAAATATGGCATTCAAATTGATGAATATAGCTTAAACTGTGACGGTGCAGGTACAGGCCAGTTTAGAGGTGGCTTAGGTGTACGTCGTGTATATACCATCAATAATGATGGTCAAAAGGTTTCAGTCAACTTAGGGAGACACCAATTCGCTCCATTCGGTTTAAGTGGAGGAGGCGAAGGGTCTCATAACTATTTAATCGTTCATAAAAAGGATGGTTCCACAATTGGACCAGTTGGCGTACTAGCCAATTATGAATTGCAAAAAGGCGATCGTATTGAGCTAGTTACAGCAACAGGTGGTGGCTATGGTAATCCACTTGAAAGAAGTAAAGAGGCTATAGAGCGTGATGTGTTAAATGAATATATTTCTGTAGAAGTAGCGAAAAAGCATTACGGTTATCAAAACGCTTAAAGGGAGAAATGAATGACTGTCAAGACATTAAAAAACTCATTAGATATACTAGAGTGTTTTGCGACGACAGAAAATGCATTAGGTGTTCGTGAAATTTCGCGCATGATGAAAATGCCGACAAGTGTCGTACAAAGAGCCATTCATACATTTACAGAAACGGGTTATTTAATTCAGGATGAAGGCACGAAAAAGTATAAATTAGGCTACAAAATGTTCCTTTTTTATGATGTGCTCTCACATACAATGGACCCACACTCGACTATTTATGAATTAATGCAAAATCTTGCAAGTGAAATAAACGAATCGGTGTTTCTCACTTATATGGACAATGAATATGGTGTCACAACAAAAATTGCCGAAAGTAATAAAAATGTAAAGTATGCGGTGTCTTTAGGAACAAAGACACCCCTTTACATCGGTGCTTCCTGTAAAGTCATGTTCGCCTTTTTAGAAGAGGATAGACAGCTTGAATTAATAGCATTTTTTCAAAGCAAGCAATCGAAAGAGGAGCATAATGAATTTCTTGAGACATTAAGGGAAGAGCTACAAAGTATACGCCAAAATAAATGGTGTGTAACCGTTGGTGAATACAATGAACACGCTTTTGGCATCAGTGTACCGTTATTCAACTATAAAAAAGAAATCATCGCATCTCTTACAATTTCTGGGTTAGTATACGATATAGATGATCAAAGGGAGAAATATATGCTTGACCAGTTAGTGAAAGTAGTTCATCAGATACAATCGCATATTTCAAAACTATAACAGCAATAGGGGAGCTGACAGTATGAATAATAAAGTATTACACCCACGGGCTTTGGAGCCTGTAACGCTACTAATGATTGTTTTAACATCAGTCATTGGGGCCATTATCGGGATACAGCTGATTACGACTTTAGGAATTTCTGCCAATACATCTATCGTAGGGGCAATATTTGCGATGATTCTAGGAAGAATTCCAATTGGCAAGCTCATTGCATTTAAATCGGTGCATAGACAAAATATAATCCAAACGGCCATTTCAGCCGCAACATTTAGTGCAGCGAGTAGCTTAATGTTGCCAATTGGTATTCCATACGTTTTGGGCTATGAAAATTTAGTATTACCGTTGTTTATCGGTGTTATTTTAGCGATGTTTGTGGATGCTTTATTATTATATAAATTTTTCGATACAAAAATTTTCCCAGCAGCAGGTACTTGGCCACCAGGGATTGCGACAGCTGAAGCAATTAAGGCTGGCGATAAAGGCGGTAAAAATGCCAAAGTATTAGTTGGTGGTGTATTAATCGGTATCGTGGGATCAGTTCTAAAAATTCCAATGTCAGCTTTTGGGGTAGCGTTTATCGGTAATATTTGGGCGCTTACGATGTTTGGGATTGGGCTTTTACTAAGAGGCTATTCGGTTCAATTATTTAATGTTGACTTAAATGCTTATTATATCCCGCATGGGGTTATGATTGGTGCTGGGATTGTGGCACTTTTCCAAGTAGCCTTTGCTTTACTAAATAAAAAATCGATTAAAAAGTCAGAAGAGTTAATCTATTCGAAAGATGCAAAAGAAATTCGCCAAGCCTTTGGTGTTGGGTTTATTGCTTATTTAGCCATTGCCTTATTAATAGCTGTTTTAGGCGGCATTATCACACATATGTCATTTGGGATGTTAATAGGATTTATTCTCTTTGCCACAATCGCAGCATTTGTCCATGAGTTGATCGTTGGTATTGCGGCCATGCATGCGGGTTGGTTCCCAGCGTTTGCAGTGGCATTTATTACATTGATTGTTGGTATTTTAATAGGCTTCCCTGCACCAGCTCTTGCTTTGTTAGCAGGTTATAGTGCAGCTACAGGGGTTGCATTTGCGGATATGGGCTATGATTTAAAAACTGGTTTTATTCTGCGTGGAAATGGTAGTGATCCGGCACTAGAAAAAGAAGGGCGTAAACAGCAAATGATCGCTGGTATGTTGGCGTTCTCGATTTCTGCTATTGTTGTTTTACTATCCTACAAATCCTATTTTGCACAAGATTTAGTAGCCCCTGTTAACCATGTTTATGCGGCAACTATTCAATCTGGTGTTACAGGGGATGTAGCGAAACAATTAATGATTTGGGCAATTCCAGGGGCATTGATCCAATTGATTGGTGGCTCGAAACGACAAATGGGTATTCTTTTTGCTACAGGTTTATTACTGATCAATCCGATTGCTGGATGGGCGGTATTAGCAGGTATCTTACTTCGTGTTATTTTCACATACGTGACGAAAGGTAAGAGAGAATCTGAAATGACTGTCTTTGCAGCAGGTGTTATTGCTGGGGATGCTTTATACAGCTTCTTCTCTTCTATTCTAAAAATAGGGAAATAGAAAGGAGTAATGCTCGATGGCAAAAGTATTAACGTATGAGGATGGAATTGCTGCTGTGTATGGAGGTGCAATCCTTGGCGGAGGCGGAGGTGGCCTCCTAGAGGAAGGACTCAAACTGTTGGAGAAAATTTTTGCAGCCGGGGATCCTCAATTAGTCGATCTGACAGAATTAGATGGCCAAGATTTAGTGGCGTGCGTCGCAATGGTAGGCGCACCTTCAGCAGCCGATCAATATATTTCGAACGAGCAGCTTTGCTGGAGCTATCGCAATATGAACACACATACCAATCACCGTTTAAAAGGCATCATTACCAATGAAAATGGTGCCATCACAACGATTAATGGCTGGTTGCAGTCAGTTTTATTAAAAGTGCCTGTCGTAGATGCTCCTTGTAATGGGCGGGCACATCCAACGGGTATTATGGGTTCCTTAAATCTTCATGAACAGGAAGACTATCAATCAGTACAATTTTACGCAGGTGGCAAAGATGACTTTGCGGTCCAAGGATTTGTGGAAGGTCCACTACAAAACACGGCTAAAACGGCACGACAAGCGTCTATTTTAGCAGGAGGGTTAGTAGGTGTGACGAGGAATCCTGTGACGATAGATTATTTACAGAAACATGGGGCACCGAATGCCATTACAATGGCTATTGAGCTTGGCTATCGTTTCCTCAATGGACAAACCTTTGACGATAAATTGACCCATATTTTGCAGCAATTGAATGGGGTGCATATCGTAACCGGTAAGGTTCGACATTATTCATTAACGAAGGAAAATGGCTTTGACGTAGGGAAATTATCCGTTGGCGATTACGATTTGACGTTCTGGAATGAATATATGACGTTATCGAAAGAAGGACAGCTACAATCGAAATTTCCAGATCTTATCATGACATTTGATACGGAAAAGATGCTGCCAGTTCCAAGTGCGAGCATAAAAGAAGGAATGCATGTGGCGGTCATCCATGTTGATCAATCTCATTTAAAATTAAGTTCAACGATGCAAAATCAAGAGCTATTAAAAGAAATTGATGAGGTCATCAAGGGCGTGTTGTAGGATCTACTGTTAACTAGCAAATAAACTAATAAAAGCTGCCATCATCTACATGACTGTAAGATGGGCAGCTTTTATTCGTCCTTCAGCGGGAAGGTATTACATTTTATCACGATCGTTCCTACTTCCTTTATAACTTCTAACAATTTTGGCTTACATGAATCTTCATTGTGTTTGTACGACTCATTCACGTGGTTTCATAAACTGGCAGTCATCATCGTGTACGATTTTCATTAAAGGGAGGAGCTACGTTCATACAACTTGAAGAAGGTAACAACCAATAACGAAAAACAATTACACATGGCTTCCATTTAATAATAACCTTTTGGTCGTAAAAACAACTAACTTGTTGTTCACAATTTTCGGCTGTACATCATGCTATGCGGGTTAAACAAAGAATTTCTAAGGGAAAGTGTTCACTTTTATTTGTTTGATGATTGGTTTTCTTTACTTATGTCATCTTGCAAACATACTATTCAATTGTAAGCCCGCTGAAGTTGATATTCATTCTGTCAAACACATAGCTGTTTGTACATAGCTGAAAAATATGAGGTACAGAACAAATTGTTTGTTCTGCAAGTTTATCTTATAATATTCTGAAAAATTAGTCAATTGAAAAGGTATTGATTTTTTATTTTTCGTGAGGGCTATAAATACAGTATAATCGTGTAGGAAGGGAATGAGTTTGAACTATGGATGATTTAATGAGTAAAGTACGAGAAATTTATGAACAGTTTGACGCTAGCCATGATTTCCAACATATTGAGCGTGTCTATCAAAATGCACTAGCGATCTTACATACAGAGCCAGCAGCAGATGCAGAAGTTGTTAAAATTGCAGTGCTGCTGCATGATGTGAGCGACAAAAAGTATACCGATAGTAAGGAACAGGAGGAACAGCTTATTGCAGACCTCCCTGTTAGCGAGGAAAAAAAGCAACATATTCGAGATTGTATTGCACAAGTATCGTTTAATGGTGGAAATGAGCTAGAGGCTACATCCATGGAAGCGAAAATCGTTCGCGATGCAGACCGTTTAGATGCAATTGGAGCCATTGGCATCGCTCGAACATTTGCATATGGTGGTGCGAAAGACCGCAAGCTTTACGATAAGGATGAAGAAGCACGCACAAATATGTCGGAATCAGAATATCGTCAAAAAAATACGTCATCTGTCACTCACTTTTACGAAAAGCTATTGCTCCTAAAGGATTTAATGGTAACGGAAAAGGGCAAGCAAATGGCACTTGAACGTCATCAATTTATGGAAAGCTTTTTACAGCAATTACAACATGAAATAGGTCAATAAAACAACACGAACCGCCTTTCAATTGAAGGCGGTTTGTGTTGTTTTATTTGCATATTTGTTTGACATAATCATTTTATTGTAATTTGAAGTTTTTTAAAATGAAATATGCAGTACTCCCATATTGTGCGATTTCATAGCTGGTAAATCGTAATAAATTTTTACAAATATATTTGTGCATTCGCCCTTGTTATACATTTGGATATCATCGATTAGAGGGACTCGCGGAAAAAGGATTGTATGGCTGTCGTTAGTGCTTCCCAAATAATAGTTAGATCTTCTGTGGTTGTACGCCAATTGCTGAAAGCCGCACGTATAGCTGGCACACCTTGGTAAACAGTTGGTGTCATGAACACTTTGCCTTGTTGATTTAATGTCGTCAAAAATTGTTTGCTCATTTCGGCTGTTAGTGCCTTATGATTTATGGCAAAGCACACAACATTTAAACGAACAGGGGCTAACAAAGTAAATTGGTCACTTTGCTCTATTTTTTGACCAAGCTGCTGAGCTAGCAGTATATTTTGTTCGATTAACTGTTGATAGCCTTTTTTACCATAAGCTTGTAGGGAGAACCAAGCAGGCAACGCCCGGAATCGTCGTGAATTTTCAGGGGTAAGATCACTAAAATTCGGATTCTCAAGCGAGCTACCAAGGTAGGCAGCATTATTTTGAAATACAGCTACTTGTAACGATTGATGTCGGGAAAATTGCATAGCCGCATCATAAGGGACATTCAGCCATTTATGTGCGTCAATCGTAATAGAATCAGCATGGTTAATGCCCTCGACTAAGTGATGATACTTTTGTGAACAAGCAGCAAAGCCTCCAAAAGCCGCATCTACATGAAGCCAGAAATTATAGCGCTTTTTGAGCTTGCCAATTGCTAGTAAATCGTCAAAATCAACCGTATTGACGGTTCCCGCATTTGCTACGACAACACAGGGTTCTTGTTGATTGTCCTCAAGGAATTGTTGTAATTTTGTGATATCGATCGCTTCACGCTGTTCCTGACATGGAATAAGATGAATAGACTTTCTCCCAATGCCAAGCATAGAAGTTGCTTTGACAATACTTGAATGTGGCGTACCACTGACAATCTTTATCGGTGGGATATCATATAACCCATCCATCGCAGTGCTTTTCCCATAGTATTGCGCCACCCACTCTCTTGCTTGTGCAAGTCCTACGAAATTAGCCATCGTAGCCCCGCTGACAAATGTTCCCTGAAAATCCTCACTCACTAGCAATAAATCTTTTAACATATCAATCGTCGCTAATTCCATTGAGCCTGCTACAGAATCTTGCGTATTGGATAGATTTTGATCGTAAATACTGACTAACCAATCTCCAACAATCGAAGCAGGCGTAGCCCCACCTGTAACAAACCCTAAATATCTTGAACCTGCACTGGCGCTTAAGCCTTCAGCATAATGCTGTGAAAAGTATTGAAGTATCGACTGAGCGCCATGTCCTACTTCAGGAAGTGTTGAAGCTGGTACGTTATAAGCTTGATTTGTTACGGCTCTTTCTTCAAGACTGGTAAAAAACTTGGCAGCATGGTGCACAACATCCGTTAAAATCGTTTCAATATTTTCCTGATCTTGCTTCATGTTCGTCATGGATCATCATTTCCCTTCATTTTAAATTTAGCTATTTCTGCCTCTACACTATATAGTGATATATATAACAGTCAAATTATGACTATAACAGTTGGAGGGTCAATGAAAATAAAGCTAAACCGTCAATCAGATCAAACCTTAATCCATCAGATTTCAAATATTATGACAGAAAAAATACGATCAGGTTTTCTACAGGAGGGGAGTCAATTACCTTCTATTCGGAGCTTTTCTAAAGAAAATCAAGTGAGCCCTGTAACGATTAGCAAGGCTTATGCATTGTTAGAAAGAAATGGGTATATTCAAGTGGTACATGGCAAGGGGGCATTCGTGCGTAAAAATGAACTGGGGAGCATCCATGTGAGCCAACGTAATTACAATTGGCAATTATCGATCCCCGACTACATTCAACGTTCACAATCCATGTTAAATAAAGGAACAGAGTATGCGCTGAAATTTTCAAGTGCAACCATCCATCCGGGGTTATTACCCTCAGTTTATTTGACGAATGAAATCGTGGCAATTTTACTCGCGGATCCTCAGATTGTTACGCGCTATGGGGCTGTACAAGGTGATGAAGATGTACGAAAGGCAATTCGGGACTATGTCCAAAAGTATGGTGACATTGAAACAACACCTCAAGAAATTATTGTGACAAATGGTGTTCAACAAGGAATTGATGTAGTGGCTAGAACATTTATTGGACCAGGAGACATTGTCATTACCGAAGCTCCTACCTATACAGCAGCAATCGATGTCTTTAGAAATCGTGGAGCCCATATTATTCCGATTCCAGTAGATGCAGAAGGTATGCAGACAACTATTCTAGCGACATTATGTTTAAGCAAACAACCAAAACTGATCTATACAAACCCAACATTTCAGAATCCTACAGGAACTGTTTTAAGCGAAACTAGACGAAGAGAGTTACTAGACCTTGCCCAACAATACGGCTTTCTTATTGTAGAGGATGATTCATGGAATGAAATTTATTTTGACGATAATCCACCGCCACCTACTCTTAAAGCGTTAGATGAAAGTGGTCATGTTATTTATTTAAAAGGATTTAGCAAATCGTTAGCACCTAGTTGTAGAATTGGAGCCATCATCTCGAATGGCACTGTCCATCAAAGGCTCCTATCAGCCAAATCCTTTGCCGATTCGGGCAATCCACTATTAACACAAAAGGCATTGATTCCTTTTTTACGATCAGAACGCATGCATGTCCATTTAGAAAAATTACGCATTGCGCTTGAAGTAAGAAGAGATCAGACGATTGCAATATTGAACAAATATGCACCACAAGGCGTTACGTGGATGGAACCAAAAGGAGGGTTAAATATTTGGGTGTCTCTGCCTAGTAATGGCAATACAGATGAACTGTTGTTTAAAGCGCAGCAAGCCCATATTACTTTTTTACCCAGCTCTGCTTGTTATCCGGGAGAGCCTCAATATCACCATATGAGAATTAGTTATTCCTATCCAGAACCACATGAACTAGAGCAAGGAGTCATGAAACTTTGTCAGATAATGCACACGTATTTACAGGAGAATAGGAACATTGATAGGACAAACCATTGATAGTTTGTTGTTCTTTGTTTACATGTCAATTGATGTTATGATGAATATTGGATATCAATAATCGTCTACATAAAAGTAGTGAGGGCATGAACAATACCTAACATGAAAGAGATGGAATAGTGGAATGAGTCATTTAATTGTACAAAATTTAACAAAAACTGTTGGCGATAAAACGCTTTTTGAAAATATTGAATTTACCATTTATGAGGGTGAGCGAGCAGGCCTAATCGGTATTAATGGTACGGGGAAATCAACCCTGTTATCGATCTTAGCAGAGGATATCGAAGCGGATACCCTCACAATGGATCGCCCCAATAAATACCGTGTCGCATATTTACCACAGGAACCGACATTCCAATCAGGAGAAACGGTTTTACAAGCAGTCTTTGCTGGTGACTCACCGGTTTTACAACTGAATCGTCAATATGAGGAAACAGTGGCTGAACTAGCAGTAAATCCTACATCTGAAAGTTTGCAAAAGACTTTATTTGGCTTGCAGCAGCGTATGGATGAAGAGCAGGCATGGGATGTCAACGCGCTTGCAAAAACAGCCTTAACAAAGCTTGGCATTGAAACATTTGATAAAGAAGTGCTAACGCTCTCAGGCGGTCAGCAAAAACGAGTAGCATTGGCTAAAGTATTAATTGAACCAGCAGACCTTTACCTATTAGATGAGCCGACCAACCATTTGGATGTGCAAGCAACAGAGTGGCTTCAAGAGATGGTGCTACGACTAAAGGGCGCAGTTATTTTTATTACCCATGATCGTTATTTCTTAGATGAATTATCGACACATATTTACGAACTAGCCGATCAAACCCTGTATCGTCATACAGGAAATTATGGTGATTTTTTAGAGGCCCGAGCCATCCGTGAGGAAATGAAGGCGGCTTCTGCTCAGAAGGATCGCAACCGTTATCGTTCAGAGTTGAAATGGATTCGTCGCGGTGCGAAGGCACGCTCCACTAAACAAAAAGCGCGTATCCAACGCTTTGAAAAGTTGGAGGATAATTTAGAGCGTAGATCTGAGGACGTTTCATTGGAAATAGGACTTGCTACAACACGTTTAGGGCGTAAAGTGCTAGAGGCTGAAAGTATTTCGAAAGCATTTGGCCAGCAAAAGATTTTAGATAACTTTTCATTTTTACTCCAGCAAGGGGACCGTATTGGCATAATCGGCGCGAATGGTGTAGGAAAATCTACTTTATTGAACATGCTAGCAGGAGAGCTTTCACCAGACCAAGGTGAAATTCTTGTTGGGTCAACAGTAAAGCTAGCTCATTTCAAGCAAACTTTACCGAAAATGAATGAAAATGAGCGTATGATTGAATATATACGTGAGGCTTCGAATGACATTACAGATGCAGAGGGTGTCCGCTATTCAGCGGCTCAGATGCTAGAGCGCTTTTTATTCCCATTACATGCTCACGGTACACCGATTGGTAAATTATCAGGCGGTGAGCGCAAGCGCCTTCATTTATTACGTTTATTAATGGAGCAGCCTAATGTTTTATTATTAGACGAGCCAACCAATGATTTAGATATTGAAACTTTGGGCGTGCTAGAGGATTTCATTGAGCATTTCCCAGGCGTAGTCATCACGATTTCCCATGACCGTTTTTTCCTAGATCGTATTGCGAAAAAGCTATGGATCTTGGATGGAAAAGGGCAGGTAGAGGAAACGCTGGATCTGTATAGTGAGTATTTGGAGAAGCGTGAGCATACGGCTACTGCGAAAGTTGAGGCACCGAAGGCTGAAAAGCCGAAGTCCGAAAAACCAAAATCTGATAAGAAAAAGCTATCGTTTAAAGAGCAAAAAGAATGGGAAACGATTGCAGATGATATTGAAAAAACAGAAACAGCTATTATGGAGACTGAAGAGGGAATCGCTAATACTGGTTCAGATTTTACAAAACTACAGGAATTAACAGCTCAGCTTGATGAGCTCAATGCACAGTATGAGCATCTGATTGAAAGATGGTCTTATTTAGATGAAATTGTTAATGGATAAGGAGCGATAGACATGAAGATTATTACAATTGAACCGACACCAAGTCCCAATTCTATGAAGATTGTTGTTGATACAGAGCTACCGTTCGGGAAAAGCTATAATTTTACAAAGGATAATAAAGATGAAGCAACTGGAGAAGCAGCAGCTATTTTAGCCATTGAGGGGATAAAGGGCGTTTATCATGTAGCTGATTTCTTTGCGGTGGAGCGTAATGCCAAATATGCATGGGAAGGTATTTTAGCAAGTATCCGTCAAGTATTAGGTGAAGACGTTGAAACGCAAGATGAAACAATAGTAGCTAATGAGTTTTACGGGGAAGTTTATGTCCATGTTCAGTTCTATAAGCAAGTACCACTACAAGTAAAAGTGTTTGATAACCAACGTGAACATCGTGTGAGCTGTGGTGATCGTTTTGTCGATGCTTTTAATCAAATTATTGAATCAGCAGTAGATGAAAACTATATTTTCCAGCGTAAATGGATTGATTATGGTGTGCGCTATGGCGAATTAGAAGAAATCGCAGAAGCGGTCAAACAGGAAATTGATGTCACATATTCTGTAGAACGATTAGCAGAAATTGTTGCTGCGCTTAATAATGACGATGAAAAAGCTATCGTTCAATCAAATAAGCTGAAAATAACGGTGGAGCAGTTCCAACAACCGGAATGGGAGAAACGCTTCCAGTTATTAGACCAAATGGCTGATCCGAAGCTGGATGATTTACCACTTTTAGATGTAGCTTTACAGGATGAGCAAATGTCGATTCGTCGTCTAGCAACTGTATATTTAGGGATGGTTGAAGATGTTACGGTAGTTCCGTATTTAGAAAGGGCCCTTCAGGATAAAAGTGCTGCCGTGCGACGTACAGCAGGCGACTGCATGAGTGACCTTGGCTTTGTAGAATTTGAAAGCGCCATGCAGCAAGCCCTACAAGATAAGAACAAATTGGTACGCTGGCGTGCAGCGATGTATTTATATGAGGCTGGTACAGAACAATCATTACCAGTATTAAAAGCGGCCGCAGATGATAAAGAATTCGAAGTGAAGCTACAAGTGAAAATGGCGATTGCCCGTATCGAGCAAGGTGAAGAGGCAAAAGGCTCCGTTTGGAAGCAAATGACCGAATCTCGCCAACAATAGTTATGTAAGAAATAAACCAGCAGCCGCTGGTTTTTTTATTTTGTGGGGAGAGTTTTATTCCAAGGAAATGAAGATACTCAATATCCTGATTATCATAGATGCATCTTCTTTGGATTATCAAAAATGGGTGTAAAGTAGAAAAAAAAGTTGTTTTTTAGCGATTTATTGCTAAACAAAAAGTTAAGGTCATTCTATGAATCATTAACATATTGTCTAGTTTCATAGAGAAGGGTCAATGTTAAAATAACATAAATTCAGAATATTCCCTAAAATAGGAGGTCCTTTGCATGACAATAACTAGTTTAAAAACAACCAAATCGTACGTGCGAGATCGGGAGGCGGTCATCGCGTTAACACAAAAGCTAGTACGAATTGAAAGCGTTTACCGTGAGAATGATCCAAAGGGTAATGAAGAAGAGGTGGCACACGTTGTTGCGGCGTATTTACGGGATATTGGCATAGAGACACATGTTGAGGAGGTTGTGCCAGGACGACCGAATGTTATTGGTATTATTGATTCGGGCAAGCCTGGGAAAACATTACTTTTTGAGGGGCATACAGATGTTGTGACGGAGGGTAATCGTGAAGCATGGGCATACGATCCATTTGGAGCAGAGATTGTTGAAGGACGTATGTATGGCAGGGGAACAAATGATACGAAGGGCAATCTCGCTTGTATGATTACTGCCTGTCAATCATTATTACTAGATCAGGAAGAATTTACAGGCAAGATTATTTTATGTATCCCTTGTGATGAAGAGGGGCTCATGCTAGGCATTAAGCATTTTATTAAAAACGGCTGGGCAGACGGAGTAGATGGGGCTATTATTTGCGAGCCACAGGAAAACAATGTATGTATTGCACAGCGTGGGGCCATTCGTTTACAGGTTGATATTTTCGGTAAGATGGCACATGGCGCGATCTCGTGGAGTGGCATTAATCCAAACTGGCGAATGGCACGATTGATTGTAGAGCTGGAGAAACTAGAAAAAGAGGAGCAGGCTCGGTTAGGCCGTGACCCGATGCTGAATTGGCCATCTATTACGCCAACGATATTACGTGCGCCTGTTAAAGGAGATGCACAAATCAATGTCATTCCTGATCACTGTATGACGACGCTTGATATTCGTACAGTTCCTGCCCAAGATCATGATGAATTACTAGGAAAAATCGACGCAATTATTAAACGCTTACAGGCAGATGATCCAGATTTTAATGTGGAACTAACGATCCTTGATAATCGACCTGCTACAGCAACGGCTAAGGAGGAAGCTGTTGTACAGGCCATATACGAGGCAGTGGCAGAGGTGACAGAAAAGGAACCTAAATATAACGGTGTTCCTGGTGCAACAGATGGTACGTTTCTTCACGTCCATGGTATTCCAATAGTGACGGTTGGTGCAGGAGATCGTGAAATTCCTCATCAAATCAATGAATATGTAGATATTGAAGAATTGGCGGAAACAACAGCTATTTATCGTTTAGCGGCATTAAAATTTTTGGCTGGTGATGCACAATGACAACAATAAAAATGGCGGTTATACCAGGGGATGGCATTGGAAAAGAAGTGATGCAGGAAGCATTAAAGGTTGTAAAATGTGTGCAAGAACGGGATTCATCCTTACAAATTACAACGATGGTTTTTCCGTGGAGCTCTGATTATTATTTAGCACACGGTCGCATGATGCCAGAGGATGCACTGGAGACACTACAAAAATATGATGCGATATTATTTGGAGCTATTGGTGATGCTCGCGTACCAGATGATGTCACGGTATGGGAACTCATTATGCCGATTCGGAAAAATTTCCAGCAGTATGTGAATTTCCGTCCTATTAAGTCATTGCCAGGGATTTCCTCACCTCTGGTTGGCGGGAACGATATTGATTTTGTCATTTTCCGTGAAAATGCTGAGGGGGAATATTCGGATAGTGGGGGTCGACTATATCAACAGCAGCCACAAGAAATGACGATTCAAAATACGATTATGACGCGTATTGGGATTGAAAAAATTGTTCGAGCAGCCTGTGAATATGCTCAGCAGCATGGGAAAACCAAGCTGACAAGTGCGACAAAATCTAATGCGATTATTCATTCCATGAAATTTTGGGATGAGCATACAAGAAAAACAGTGACACAAATTGCACCAGAACTACAGCTTGAAGCCATTTATATCGATGCATTAGTTGCTTATTTTGTCGAACGACCACAGGAATTTGAAGTCGTTGTGGCTTCCAATTTATTTGGCGATATTTTATCTGATTTAGGCTCTGCCATTGTTGGGGGGCTGGGCTTATCTCCTTCAGCCAACTTAAATCCAGAGAAGACATTTCCATCAATGTTTGAGCCTGTGCATGGTTCAGCGCCAGATATAGCAGGCAAGGGAATTGCCAATCCAATCGCTCAAATATGGTCGCTCGCCTTACTGCTAGGACATCAAGGCAGAAAGGATTTAGAACATTTGATTGTCCAAGCTATTAGTAAAGTGCTAGAAGAAGGCGTCGTGAAAACAGCTGATATTGGTGGACAAGCAACAACAGCACAAATGGGCGATGCGATTTGTCAGGAAATCATTCATATGACTTTAACAGCAGGGGGTGTATAGTATGACAACTGAGCCTAAGGTGATTGTTGTGACAGGTGCAGGTGGCGGAATGGGAAAAGCCATTATGGAAGAACAGCTTAAGCAAGGTAATCTGGTTATAGGGCTTGATGTATCTGTAAAGGCGCTGTCCAATTTAACACATGATTCCCTGCAATGCTTTGAAGTCAATGTATTGCAGGAGGAGCGAGTGAATGACATCTTCCAGCAAATTGTTGATAAGTACGGTAGAATTGATGGGCTTGTCAATGCACTTGGGATTGCACAGGCAGCAACGCCAATTGAACAAGTAACGATGGACGAGTGGAATCGCTTAATGGATGTCAATGTAAAAAGTTTATTTATTACAGCAAAAGCTGTTGTCCCCTTTATGAAAAAACAGCAAAAGGGGTCTATTGTTACGATTGCTTCCATATCAGCAGTTCGCCCTAGACCTGGCTTACAAGCCTATATTGCATCGAAGGGTGCAGCGGAAAGCTTTACGAGAGGGCTAGCGATTGAGCTGGCACCAAACCAAATTCGAGTTAATACGATTCATCCTGGGCCTGCCGATACACAAATGCTTGGGCAATTTGCCGCACATGGCGCCGATGTTGAGCAAACAAAGCAAAGTGTGTTTGTGCAATCTGTCCCATTAGGACGATTGGTGAAGCCTTCTGATATAGCAGGAGCCGTTAGTTATTTATTGTCTGATGCAGCTAGCATGGTCACTGGGACGACCTTACATGTAGATGGTGGTCGTGGATTATAGGAGGGATACGATGAGAATTATTCCTATGTTGATTAATGGGGAATGGATTTATGGTGATGCAGAAGCATTGCTAGATGTGGGCAATCCATCAACGGGAGAAATCATTGCGCAAATTAGTAATGCGAGTCAAGCGCATGTAGAAGAAGCGGTGCGATCAGCAAGGAGAGCCTTTGAAAGTGATGAATGGCGTCAATGGAAGGCTTTTGAACGAGGCCAGTTATTAATCGACTTCGCTCATTATATTCGTCAGCATGCCGAGGAATGGAGTCTACTAGAATGCCGGGACGTAGGTAAACCTTTAACGCAAGCAAGGGCAGATATTGAAGCGGCGGCTCGGTATTTTGAATTTTACGGTGGAGCGGCTGATAAGGTGATGGGGGATACGATTCCAATTGAGGATGGCCTATTGAATGCAGTAGTGCTCGAACCCGTTGGTATTACTGTACATATCGTGCCATGGAACTATCCGATTCAAATAACAGCACGAAGTGTCGCTGCGGCCATTGCTACAGGCAATGCAGTTATTGTGAAAAGTGCGGAAGATACGCCACTAACAACACATGCCATCACGGAGTGGCTTGCAGAAAAACTGCCAAAAGGGATCTTTCAACATATTACTGGCTTAGGAAGAGATGTGGGTCCGTATTTAACATCACATCCTGATATTAATCATATTACCTTTACGGGGTCGGTCCCTACAGGGGTTGCAGTGATGAAGGCAGCAGCGGAAAATGTTGTCCCTGTAACATTAGAGCTTGGCGGAAAATCACCCAATATTGTTTTTGCAGATGCCAATATAGAGCAAGCATTGGATGGGGTAGTGCGGGCTATTATTCAAAATTCAGGGCAAACATGTTCTGCTGGGGCTCGACTACTCATTGAAGAAAGTATAAAAGATACATTTCTCCCACAATTAGTACAAAAATTTCAAGCGATACAGGTGGGGCCAGGTGAGGCGGACATGGATATGGGGCCGTTACTCAATGAACGTCAGTATACAAAAATTACTACATTATTACAGCAAGCAAAGAAAGATGGCTATGTCATCACTGGTGGAGAGCCGTTAATGATGGAAGGGTATGAAAATGGCTTCTATGTGCAGCCAACTATACTAGATGGTGTACAGCCGAATGATCCTTTAGCGCAGGAGGAAATTTTTGGACCCGTGCTGACGGTTTTAACATTTACGAGCGTGGAGGAAGCCATTACTCTTGCCAATAGCACAGATTATGGCTTAGTAGCGGGTGTTTGGTCACAGAATATCGATACAGCTCATTATGTGGCGAGTCGTGTACAAGCAGGACAAGTATTTATTAATAATTATGGGGCAGCCGGTGGTATTCAAATGCCGTTCGGAGGCTATAAAAAAAGTGGGATTGGTCGAGAGAAGGGCTTTGTTGCTCTGCGGAACTATACGCAAATGAAAAATATTGCCATACGCTATGCACCACCTATTCAACGCTGACAGGGAGGGACGCCTATGGAACATGCAAAAGATAAACAAGTGCTCTTAGAGGTCAATCAATTATCGATCCGATTCCATTTGAAGAATGGCAAAGAGGCAAAAGTGGTAGACGATGTGAGCTTTACCATTCATAAGGGAGAAACGGTTGCATTAGTGGGAGAATCGGGCAGTGGCAAAAGTATTACCTCCTTAGCAATTATGCGTTTACTGCCAATCCCTCCTGGGGAAATTACAGCAGGAACTATCAACTTTAACGGCAAAAATCTATTAGCCTATAAAAATAAAGAGATGAGCCATATTCGTGGCAATGAAATTAGTATGATTTTTCAAGAGCCTATGACTTCATTAGACCCGGTATTTACGATCGGCAATCAAATGATCGAAGGCATTCGTAGACATCAAAAGGTTTCAAAAAAAGATGCTTGGCAAAAAGCATTACAATTATTAAAGGAGGTGGGGATTGCCAACGCGGAGAAGGTAATCGCCGAATATCCTCACCAATTATCAGGGGGAATGAGGCAACGTGTCATGATTGCCATTGCGATGTCAAATAATCCCCAGCTATTAATTGCGGATGAGCCGACTACAGCATTAGATGTAACCGTACAGGCGCAAATTTTAAAGCTGATGATGAAAATGAAGGAAGAACATCAATCAGCGATTTTATTCATTACCCATGATATGAGTGTTGTCGCAGAAACAGCGGACCGTGTCATGGTTATGTATGCCGGGCAAATAGTGGAGGAGGCCCCTGTAAGAGAGCTTTTTTTAAATCCTCAGCACCCTTATACAGCAGCGCTGCTAAAAACAATGCCGAGTCTTGAAACAGAGGTGAAAAGACTGCCATCTATTCCTGGTACTGTGCCACCCGCATATGCATTACCAAAGGGTTGTCGCTTTGCACCCCGATGCCCGCATGCTATGGCGCAATGCCATCAGGATAGTCCGACCATACACTATATTCAAGAGACACATAAAGTGCGCTGTCATTTATTCACAGAGAAGGGGGAGCTGGCACATGACGAAGAAAGAAGTTTTGCTGGAAATTAATCATTTAAAAGCTTACTTTCCTGTGAAGCGCAAGTCTATGAAAGAAGAGAAAAAGATGGTCAAAGCGGTTGATGATATTTCCATTGAAATTTATCGGGGAGAGACGCTAGGCATTGTAGGCGAATCTGGCTCAGGAAAATCTACATTTGGACGAACGATTTTGAAGCTCGTTGAACCAACAGCCGGAGAAGTATTATATAAAGGACAACCGATCCAGCATTTAAAAGGCAATAAGCTTCAATCGTATCGCAATCAAATGCAAATGATTTTTCAAGACCCCTTTGCCTCACTAAATCCTAGAATGCGCATTGGAGCGATTATTGAGGAACCGATGAAATTACAATTAACATTGACGAAGGAACAGCGAAAAGAACGCGTGAAGGAATTGCTACAAAAGGTTGGACTTCCTGAGGATGCCATGCAAAAATTTCCTCATGAATTTTCAGGAGGTCAGCGACAAAGGATTGGGATTGCAAGAGCTCTTGCCATTCATCCAGAATTCATTATTGCGGATGAGCCAGTATCGGCATTGGATGTGTCTGTGCAATCACAAGTCCTTAACTTAATGATGGATTTACAGGATGAATTTCAGTTAACTTATTTATTCATTTCCCACGATTTAAGCGTTGTGAAGCATATAAGTGACCGTGTGGCGGTGTTGTACTTAGGACGGGTTGTGGAAATAGGAACGAAAAAGGAGCTATACGCTCATCCATTGCATCCTTATACACAAGCATTGCTATCTGCTATTCCAGTCGTCAATTTTGATGAGTCAAAGCAAGAAGTACTTTTACAAGGTGAACTACCTAGCCCGATCAATCCACCTGTTGGCTGTGTTTTTCATACGCGTTGTTCACATGTCATGGAAAGATGTCGGCAGGAGAGGCCTAAGCTTCAAGAGGAAAATGCAAATCAGCGAGTCGCTTGCTTTTTATATGATAAATAATCTGAATATTTAATTTATTGGGAAGTGGAGGGGTTGATATGTTTGGCAATATTACCGATGTTCCTGGTATCAAGGTGGGGCATCGTGAAAATGAAGAGGGGATTACAGGCTGTACGGCTCTATTAATGGAAGGCGGGGCAGTGTGTGGGGTAGATGTTCGAGGGTCTGCACCAGGTACTCGTGAAACGGATGCATTAGATCCCATCAATGAAATTGATCGTGTGCATGGTATTTGTCTGTCAGGGGGCAGTGCCTTTGGATTAGATGCTGCCACAGGAGTCATGCAATTTTTAGAGGAGCAAGGGATTGGGGTTGATGCAGGTGTTGCCAGAATTCCGATTGTGCCAAGTGCCGTCCTCTTTGACTTATTTATTGGCGATCCTCAAGCTCGACCTACAGCACAAATGGGCTATGAAGCAGCCCAAGCGGCCCAAGTAGGTTCATTTCAAAATGGCAATATTGGCGCGGGCTATGGGGCAACGGTAGGTAAACTGGCAGGACCAGACTTTGCCATGAAGGGTGGACTTGGTAGTGCATCAATTGCGGGCAAGGATGGGCTCATTGCTGGGGCTATTGTGGCTGTTAACGCAGTAGGTGATGTCAAGAATCCTAATACACGGCAAATTTTAGCGGGAGCGAGAAATCCTCAAACAGGACAGTGGTTGGATTGCTGTGCCTATCTCGAACAGCATGCACAATCAGAGGCACTTGCTGGCACGAATACAACCATTGGCGTAGTAGCGTTGAATGCAAAATTAACGAAGGCAGAAGCAAAAAAGATTGCCCAGCTTACGCAAAACGCTCTTGCCCGAACGATTTATCCTGTCCATACGATGCTTGATGGCGATACTATTTTTGTGCTAGGTACTGGAGAGCGGACATTTGCGCTAGATTACTTGGGACATTTAGCGACTAAGGTGATGGAGGAAGCTATTCTTACTGGTATTCAAGCGGCAGATAAATTGGCAGGGGTGGAAAGCTATACAAGCATTCAAAAGATAAGCACTTAGGAGAAGGGGGAACGACAATGAATTTGAAAAACAGTGGGGTAATACTCTTAATGTTCATGATGGTATTCATCATAAGTGCATGTTCTAGTGATGGAGAGAAAGTTTCAACGAGCTCTAATAGTCCTAATGGACAAACTACAGCAGATGTGCCGCAGGAAATTGTTGTGCGTGTAAATGATGATCCCGATTTTTTAGATCCACATAAGGCAACGGCATCCATTTCGTATCAAATGATTATGAATTTATTTGAAGGGCTAATGGCGCCAGAAACAAATGGTTCTTTAAAAGAAGGACTTGCAGAGAGCTATGAAGTTTCAGAGGATGGTTTAACGTATACTTTCAAAATTCGCCAAGGAGTGAAATTCCATAATGGTGATGACTTAACGATGGACGATATTCAATATTCCTTTGACCGTTTAATGGGGAAAAACGGTGGGGAAAAAATGTCCAATAACTTCGATAACGTGGCATCAACTGAGGCACCAGATGCCAGCACATTTGTGATTAAATTAAAGGAGCCTAATTCTAACTTCCTGTATTCATTAACGGCAAGACAATCAGCTATTATTCCTAAAAGTAATGATGGGAAGCATAATGAGAATCCAATCGGAACAGGTCCTTTTGCCTTTGTGAAATACGCGCCAGGGACAAATTTAGAACTTAAGAAAAATGATAACTACTGGCAGGAAGGCTTACCTTATTTGAATAAAGTTACGTTTACCTTCCAATCAGATGATCAAGCAGCGATTATGAGCTTGATGGCAAATGAGGTTGATCTAACAAGTGTACCATGGCATCGTGTGAGTGAGGTTGAAGGGGGCTACAATTTAACGCATCAAAATAATAACTCTTCTTTAATCATCACATTTAATGAAACAAAGGCTCCATTCGATAACGTAAAAGTTAGACAAGCTATTAACTACGCGATTAGTAAATCCGATATTATTGATTCGGTATTTGCGGGCTATGCTGTCCCACTTGGTTCTAATATGAGTCCAGCGATGGGCGATTTCCAAAAGAAGGGCTTAGAAAGTATGTATAAACGCGATATAGAAAAAGCGAAGGCATTATTGGCAGAGGCCGGTTATCCGGATGGGTTCAAAACAAAAATTACGGTATCTTCCCACAATGATATGTATTCGAATATTGCGCAAATTGCAGTTGCTAATTTGCAAGAGATTGGCATTGATGTAGAGATTGAGGTTGTGGAGTGGGGGATTTGGCTAGACCGTGTTTATTTTGGCCGTGACTATGAAATGACAACGATTGATTTAACAGGTCGTGCATCAGCCTACGAGGTGCTAAATGATTATATTTCTACAAATGATAGTGAAAACTTCTTCCTATTTAAAAATGACGAGTATGACAAAATTATGACGGATGTGCTAAAGGAAACAGACCAAGCCAAACAAATTGAGTACTACCATCGAGCACAGGAGATTTTAGCTGAGCAGGCTACTGCGGTTTATATTGCTGATTACCAAATTGTTTGGGGTGCTGACAAACAAGTGACGGGGCTTAAGAGCTATCCATTCTGGTTCCATGATATGTCAGAGGTTCAATTTTCAAACTAGGAAGGGATGAGTGCTCATGATGTATATTTTACGTCGAATCATCCTGTTAATAACAACCATCCTGCTAGTATCCATCATCACATTTGGTGTTTTTCAAATATTACCTGGAGATCCGGTGCGAACGATGTTAGGGACAGAAGCGGATCCCACACAAATTGAAAATTTACGATCTGAACTCGGCTTAGATCGTCCTCTTTATGAACAATATGTGGATTGGATGAAGGGCTTATTGACAGGTCAGCTAGGCGATTCCATTCGTTTTTCAATGCCTGTAAAAGATTTATTATTTGATCGACTTCCTGTCACTATGTCGTTGGCGGGGATAACCTTGCTCATTGTTTTATTCATTTCCTTACCTTTAGGGATGTTTGCGGCAAGAAGACAAAATAAAATAAGTGATGTGTCATTATCGACTGTGACACAAATTGGGATGGCTGTACCATCCTTTTGGCTAGGGATGATGCTTATTCTTTACGTTGGCTTACAGTTTAGCTTCTTTAAAATTAGTGGTTATATTCCATGGACACAAAGTGTTGCAGGGGCGCTCAGTACGCTCCTTCTCCCAGCCCTAACCATTGCGATACCACAAATTGCTGTGAACTTCCGATATGTGCGTACAGCTATTTTAGAGCAGGTTCAGCTCGACTATGTACGCACAATTCGCAGTAAAGGAATGTCTGAACACAATGTCATGTATAAGCATGTATTGAAAAATTCCATGATTCCGATTTTAACCGTATTTGGCCTAATTATGGCGGAAGTTGTAGCGGGGACAATTATTGTGGAGCAAGTATTTTCTTTGCCGGGTATTGGACAGCTTCTCATAACGGCTATTAGTAACCGTGATTTTCCACTTGTACAGGGGATTGTCATGTATATTACGGTTGCTGTAGTTATGATAAATTTTATTGTCGATATTTTATATTCTGTATTAGATCCTAGAATCCGATTACGTTAAGAGGTGGATACAATGAAACAGCTACAACGTTATACTAAAAAACTGAATTTATCCATTGGTCTCCTCGTCATTGTCGGCTTTTTGGTCGTCATGTTGGTCAGCTTTTTTTATACACCTCATGATGTCAACGCCATGAACATACCTGAGAAATTGCGTGGGCCAGGTGGTGCTTATCTTTTTGGGACAGATGAATTCGGGCGTGATATTTTTAGCCGAATTATGAAGGGGACACAAACTGCTTTCGCTGTTGGATTATTAACTGTAGGAATTGGGACGTTTTTTGGGATTACCATAGGTGGAATTGCAGGCTATGTTGGCGGCTGGATTGATGAAATATTTATGCGAACAATGGACGCTTTAATGGCATTTCCGGGCATTATTTTAGCGTTAATGCTAGTAGCTGTATTTGGCCCAGGGATTGTCAATACGGCCGTAGCATTGGGCATTATCGCCATTCCTGCTATTGCCCGAATTGCGCGAAGCGGCTTTGTCCAACAACGTGACTCGGAGTATGTATTGGCAGCGAAATTAATTGGCGTCAAGCCTCATAGCATCATGTTTCGTCATATTTTACCTAATATATCATCGCAAATTATTGTCGCGGCGACGGTCACATTCGCAACTGCCATGCTAGCAGAGGCAGCACTAAGCTATTTAGGGCTTGGTGTTCAGCCACCAAACCCTAGCTGGGGCAGAATGTTAAAAGATTCACAGGCTTATTTAATCGGTGCCCCTTGGTATACGTATGCGCCTGGAGGAGCCATTACGATTCTTGTTCTTGGTTTATATATGCTTAGTAATGCCTTACGTGATTTTATGGACCCGCGTTCAAAATCGTAATAAATCAGGTGCTGTTTTTTGCAAAAGCTCATAGGCCTTGACTGCGATTTCAATGTTTAGTCGATGTGGCGCTTGTAAAAAATCAGCACCGAATATACTTTCTAGTCGTTCAATTCGTTTATAGAGCGTTTGACGGACGATAAACAATTGCTCAGCCGTATCATTTTTAGCTCCATTGCAAGCTAAGTAAACAGCTAATGTTTGGAATAAATCATGACCATTTTTTTGATCCAGCAATAATAGTTCTTGTAAATAATCTTTCACAAATTGTAAGAGGGCGGTCTGCTCCTGCTGTAGTAATAACCGGAAGACACCTAAATCCTTATAATAAATGGAGCTAGTCAATTGATGATGCTGCATTTGGATAACCGATTTAGCCTCCTTATAGCCAAGATGGACACTTTCTATCGTTTGATAAACATTGCTAATCCCGCAAGTAAGGGTGAGCTGTTCAAAAAATTGCGATGCTTTTCTAGCAACAATTTGTGCTATCGCTTGATCGAAGGAATCTCGATTATCCTTCATATAATCTGCAGCAATATAGAAAGCTAAAATAATAATTTCATGCTGTCGTACTGAAACGGTAGGGAAGAATCCTAGCTTCTTTAAGATGGAGCGGACATACATGGCATTTTGTAATTGAATTTCCTGCCACTCTTCCTCTGGTACCACTTTGGCTTCGTCATGTAGATTGAACACGACGACACGGTAAAATAAATTACGACTTTCAATCGGTAAATAGCTTTGATAGTATTGGATATCGACAGGCTGGCCTTGAATTAACGCAAGAATAAATTCATCCTCACGGCTTTGCTGACGTTCCTGTAGCATGCGATTTCGCATTAAAATATGGGCAATCGACATCGTAGCACGTTCCAAGTTTAATAAGGTATAATCACTCGGTTTTGGCAGTCCAGAATGCATACATAAATAGCCCCAAACTTGCCCAAGGCCATTTACGGGGATAATGACAAAATGATCCTTGTCAATTGATAAAAGATGCAAGGGCTCCTGTAGTTCTAACTGCTGACAATGTTCTTCCATCATACGTAAGTACTTTTTGGCTTCGACTGGATAATAAAAGCTTTTGGTATCTTCAGAGACAAATAAAAATGGTGCCTCGGTATCTTGATGAAGGACTTGTAAAATTTTTAAAATACCATTTGGCATTAACGATAATTCCATAAATGTTTTGGAAAGGGTATCGAGCTGTGTAAGTGCCTGTTGATGTTGGTTAATTATGTACGTATGTAAATCTTGTGTAATATCGATAAAGCGTACTATTTCTTCAAAGACAATGATTGGGAAATGATGCGCATTCGCCATGGCAATCAGCTCGACGGGTACATGATCAAAATAGTCTCCAATTTCAATACAAAGCCCTGCTGCTTCATTCCGAATAAGGTTTTGTAAGTAGGCAATTTGTGTTTCGCGCTCTAACTGTAATCCGACACCGGTAGTTAAAATGAGCTCACCACCATTAATTAATGTATCAAAATCTTTAATTTCTAAAATATGTGTCCACTGAACTTGGCGTTCAAGGCCATGGTGTCCTGCTATAAGCTTCGCCGATTCAAAATATTTGCGCTTCAGGACATCACGTACGAGTAGAGGATGTTTCGACATAAATTAGCACCTGCCCTTCGAATGTACAATGTCTATTTTTTATTATGTTTGAGAAGTCAGAAAATTTCAACACGAATGAGCGTAATAGTAGAAATTGACGAAAGACAAAAAAGACATCTAGGATACACGATTGGAGGTCATGATATGGAACGAAGTGATCTGTTCACCCATACCTTACAGCAAAAAGATCGTGAAAACGTTTGGCACCATATGTCCATTTATAACGACCATACACCCGTCATTATTGAACAGGGAGAAGGTGCCTGGATAACAGACAGTTTAGGCAACCGATTTTTAGATGGCATGTCGGGCTTATGGGCGGTCAATGTAGGCTATGGACGTGAGCGACTTGCTAAGGTCGCTTATGAGCAATTAAAAAAACTATGCTATGCTCCTTTAACACAAAGTCATGAACCTGCTATTAGATTAGCTGAAAAAATCAACAGCTTATTAGAGGATGACTATATGATGTTTTATTCGAATAGTGGTTCTGATGCAAATGAAGTATCGTTCAAGGTTATACGACAATACCATCAACAAAACGGGGAAGGGACCCGCTATAAAATGATTGCTCGTTATCGTGCCTACCATGGTAGCTCGCTTGGAGCTTTAGCTGCTACAGGCCAGGCATTACGTAAATATAAATATGAACCCTTAACACCAGGCTTCCTGCATGTTGCCCCACCCGATCCATATCGCCGTCCAAAAGGACAATCTATTGAAGCATATAATTTAGCAAGAGCACGTGACATCGAGGAAAAAATTATTTGGGAGCAAAAAGAAACAATTGCGGCAGTTATTATGGAGCCATTCATAACAGGTGGTGGTGTTTTAATTCCACAACCAACATATGTTCAAGAAGTAGAGCGCATTTGTAGAAAATATGGGGTATTACTCATTATCGATGAAGTTATTTGTGGTTTTGGGCGAACAGGCAAGCTATTTGGCCATCAGCATTTTGGTATTCGCCCAGATGTTATTACGATGGCAAAGGGACTCACTAGCGCCTATTTACCATTATCAATTACAGCAGTAAGAAAAGATATTTATGAAAAATTTAAAGCATCAGATGGCTATAGTCATTTTCGACATATTAATACGTTTGGTGGTAACCCAGCAGCCTGTGCAGTAGCATTAGAAAATATTAAGATCATTGAGGAAGAGGGACTTGTACAACGAGCAAAAGATTTGGGAATTCAACTACTCCATGACTTACAAGACTTATTAGAACTGCCCTATGTTGGTGATATTCGGGGACTTGGGTTGCTCGTTGGTATCGAGCTTGTTGAAGATAAAGTCTCACAAAAACCTGCTAAAGAAGAACGTGTGGCAAGCATCATAGCTGCTTGTAAAGCGAATGGCTTAATTATTGGGAAAAATGGCGATACAGTGGAGGGCTATAATAATATCATTACGTTAAGTCCACCACTTTGCTGTACCGATGAAGATCTTGATTTTATGGTAGCTGTTTTAAAAAGAGTATTTGCGACCCATGTCTAGTACAAGGCGATTCCAGATCGGGATAAATCAGGAATCGCCTTTAATAGTGTCGCTTCTGTCCTTTTTTTACAGCTTCCCAATCAATTTCAATATTTTGTAGGACGCGCGTGAGTAAATGGTGAATGCTATCGACTTCTTCGCTAGAAAAACCATCAAGTGCTCGTTCGTTGGAGTACTCGCCCTCCCGTTTTAAAAATGGATAGATGTCTAAGCTCTTATTAGTTGGGAAAAGTAATTTATTTTTCTTATTTCCTTGATCACTTCTTTTTTCAATAAAGCCTTTTGTTTCTAATTTTTGAATGGCCCGAGAAGCGGTTGTGCGATCCACCTTCAATAGCTCTGCGACTTTTTCTTGAATGATCCCAGGATTTTCGCAAATTCGGATTACATATAAATATTGACCCTTCGTTAAATCCAATTCCTTAAATTCTATATTACTAATCGAGTCTAATGCCCGTGCGATCGCACCAATTTCACGTAAGATTTCTTTCATTTTCTATCCTCCTGAGATTTTTATTGTATTTGCAATAAAAATAGTTCTATACTAATAGTATCATCTTCAGGCGAAAAATGCACCTGGAGAAGAGGATGATTGAAGTGAAACTAGGAGGAGTATTCATGAGCATAAAAAAAGTAACAACTGAAGCAGACTTACAATTAGCATTTGATTTTAGACGAAAAGTTTTTATTGAAGAGCAACAAGTACCTGAGGTAGAAGAGTATGATGAATTTGATTCACTGCAAGCACCATGTGATCATATTCTTGTGTACTATAAGGAGCAGCCAGTAGGAACGGGTAGACTCCGTGTAGTCGAGGGCTATGGTAAATTGGAGCGTATTTGTATAGTAGAAGAGTTCCGTAAATTTGGTCTTGGCAAAGAAATCATTATTGGGTTAGAGCAAATTGCCCGCGATAATGGTCTGACAAAAGCTAAATTAAATGCTCAATCGTATGCAGAAGGTTTTTATGAAAAATTAGGCTATAAGCGTGAAGGGGAAGAGTTTATGGATTGCGGCATTCCCCATATTTTAATGAAGAAATATTGGTAAATGTGCTAGGGATTGAAAAGTTGGTAAAATGTCCACGTACTCTTTATTGAAGAAAGCATGAAGTTAATTGTCATTAAATAATACCTCCTCCTCTTGACCTTGGGAGGAGGTATTTTATTGTTAACCTATGAAAGTTGGATATGTGTTCGATGATCCATCATGCTCCATACGTCATTGTGTTGCTTATCTACCACTAATTTCAGCTATTCGTTTATTTTTCTTTCACAACCGTACCCGCAAAGCTGTCATGGGGAAGGCATTGACCTTGCTGTTGCTCGAAAGCTTGGCGATTTTTTAAATAGTGAAATGAACTGATTGTGTCACGATAAGCCATGCGTTTAATAATTTGACGGTCTGATAATGTATGACCCTCTTCATGTTCGAGTACTAGACCCATAGCCTTGTAGCCAATGGTTTGTCCATTTTTACGAAGCTGTGCATACTCTAATGCCCATAACATGGCGGTCGGTGTAACGAGTGCATGAACCACCTCACTTTTCACTTTCTTTCGTAGAAAATACTCTACGCCTAATGTGACAGCTGTTGAAATAGCAGTATCCATTAAAAAAGCAAGGGCTCGTTTTTTTGTTATTGATTCCATGCAGGTCCTCCTTCCATTGATTTCTCATCAGTACATACGGAAAATAAGGATAAAAAGTTTCGAATGATGCTAGATTCATTCCAATAATTGTTCAGGATATGAGGGGATTGCCCCGTGCTTCATTGTTGTGATTCCTGCATAGCGGTTTGCAAACGAAAGCAGGGATATCGCATGCTGTTCACAATAGGCCACCAAATGATCCACAGATAGTTGATGTTGCAGGAATTGACTTAATATCGCCCCAATAAAAGCGTCCCCAGCACCAGTCGTATCAACTGCTTGTACGTTCTCAGCATTGACCTTACTATGATATTTCTTTGTATATATTGTTGCGCCTTCTGCTCCATGTGTAATGATAATCGTCTCTAGATGTCCCTGAAATAATGTGTGCACAGCCGACATTTCATCTTCAACGGCTGTGAGAAATAACAGTTCTTCATTGGAGAGCTTTACAATATGGGCTTTTGGTAAAAAAGCTAGAATCGTTTCTCGACATACCGTCTCATCCTGCCATAAAGGCAAGCGGACATTCGGATCAAAGGAAACGATGCTGCCTGCTTGATGTGCCTGCTCAATAAAAGCTAAATGGGCAGACTTCATCGGACTTTCCACAAGATTAACAGAACAAAAATGAATGATATCTTTGTCTGTTAATAGTTGTGAGGGGAGATACTCTTGTTTATACAATAGATCTGCAGCATGACGTCGGTAAAATTGAAAATCACGCTCCCCAGTTTCAGAGAGTGCTACAAAAGCAAGGCTTGTTTCTCCCTCAGTCGTTTGACGAATATATTGTGTATCCACACCTACTAGCTGCAAGGTCTTCTTCAGAAAATCACCAAACGCATCCTGCCCTACTTGTGTTAGGAGGGCAGCCTGTTGACCAAGCTTGGCACACACTGCTGCTACATTTGCAGGGGCTCCACCAGCATGCTTCGTAAAATGCTCAATAAGGGCTAGGTCACCATGCTGCTGGGTTGGCGTAAAATCTATTAATAATTCGCCAATTGTAAAGAGTTTGCCCATTAGGATACCTCCTGTGGTAGCCGTTTTTTCTTCGGTGTATAGATCGTATAGAAAATCCCGCCGAAGATGAATAGAATGCCCAAAGTTTGCATAAAGTTCGGCATAAAATCAAGCAGCAGCATATCGAGTAAAATCGCGACAACTGGGTCGACGAATACTAGTACGGAAACTAGAATGGTAGAAAGACTGCGGATACTATCAAAAAATAAATAATAAACAAATCCAGTATGAATAAATCCTGTGCCTAAAATATAGAACCAATTGGTTGTGGTTAAACCTTCAAAGAGTGAGAAATCGATGAAAGGCAGTAGCATCACAATGCCAACCGTTGTTTGTATATATGTTAAGGCGTAAGAGCTAAGGTTTGTAATGGTCTTGCTTGTTAGCATAGTAAGGGCATAAAACACCGCTGACAGTAAGGCCCAAACAAATCCTGATTGCATAAATTCAGAGAAAGATACAAAATTTTGAAGACCCATAATAAAAATACTACCGATAAAGCAAGTAATGGTTGCTACGAGTGCTCGAATGGTCATTTTTTCTTTTAAAAAGATAGCGCCTAAAATTAAAACAAAGATAGGGGCTAAATTATAGATAGAAATCGCAATTGAAATGGACATTTCCTCAAAGGCTTTAAATAAAAATACCCAATTTAGCACTAGGAAAACGCCACAAATAATCGTTTGAATAATTTCTTTCTTTTCCCATTTCTCCGTTTTATGTCCACCTGTGATGAGCCACAATACTCCTAGAAAGAGGGTTGCGCAAATACATCTAACAAAGACAAGCTCTGTTGCAGGAACTCCCGTATGAACGGTGAAAAAACCGATGGAGCCAAAAAGTGCCATCGATACGGTTAGTTTAATAATGGCTGAGATGTTCATACAAAACCTTCTTTCTATTTTTTATTTGTAAATGTGAAAATGAAAGCTAGTAGGGTAAATCCCTACCAGCATTTATCTTGCTATAGCATTATTCGCGAATTTGCCCACTACCATATATAAAATATTTTGTAGAGGTGAGGGCAGGTAATCCCATTGGGCCACGCGCGTGTAGCTTTTGCGTACTAATACCAATTTCTGCTCCATAGCCAAATTCAAAACCATCCGTGAAGCGGGTAGAAGCGTTATGATAAACTGCCGCTGCATCAACGCTGTTTAAAAACGTTTCCGCCACTAATGGATCTTCCGTAATAATCGCTTCAGAATGATTGGTCCCAAAATGATGAATATGCTCAATGGCCTCGTAAACATTTTCAACTAATTTAACACTTATTTTTAAATCAAGGAACTCAGTCGCATAGTCATCCTCAGTCGCTAGAAGGGCTCCTGAAAATGCCTCGCATACTCGCTCGTCACCAATAATAGTAACACCTGCTTTATGGAGCGATGATAGAAGCTGCGTGCCATATGTTTTAAACCATACTGGGTGAATTAATAAGCTTTCTGCAGCATTACAAACAGAGGGACGCTGTGTTTTTGCATTCAAACAAATTTTTTCTGCCTTTATGTAATCCGCCATTTCGTCCACATAAATATGACAGTTTCCTGCACCTGTTTCTAATACAGGGACAGAAGCTTCTCGGACGACTAAGTCTATAAGAGCCTTGCCGCCTCGAGGTATTAATACATCCAAGAACTCGTTTAAATGAAATAATTCTTTAGCTGTTTCTCGGCTCGTATCCTCGATTAGTTGGACAGCATCTGTCGGTAGAGACGTTTTTGCCAATGCACAACGAATACTTGCTACAAGGGCACTATTTGAAAACGTAGCAGATGAGCTCCCTCGTAAAATCACGGCATTGCCTGTTTTTAGGGACAGTGTCGCGGCATCCACCGTAACATTCGGTCTTGCTTCATAGATCATTCCTATGACCCCAAGTGGTACCATGCGCTTTTCGATGTGGAGACCATTATCTTTATCTATACGTTCGATGACTGTGCCAACTGGGTCTTTGAGAGAGACAAGTAAATGAATGGCATCGACCATCGCCATAATGCGTTCCTCATTGAGCATGATACGGTCCAATGTAGAAGCAGACATCCCTTGTTGTTCTCCATTGACAAGGTCTTTTGCATTTTCTGCAATGATGTCATGTTGGTCCATCAATAGCTGTTCGGCAATTTTAGTTAGAGCTTCATTTTTCTCACAAGTCGTTTTAATATTTAATATATAGCTAGCGGCTTTGGCACGTTGGCCTTTTTTTTGAATTTCACTTATCATGTTTAGACCTCCTTATTTAGTTTGAATTTTCAGCCATTTATCTCTATGAATAACCTCGATCGGGCATTTCGAAAATGCATTTGACCGTTTGCCCATAGCGGACATCAATTCTTGTGAGGAATACAGCACTTCACCACGTCCAAGTAGACCTTGTTCACTATACACTTCAACTACATCCCCATTGTTAAAATCACCTTCAACCTGATAAACACCAGCAGGTAACAAGCTTTTACCATTGACCATAAGTGCTTGTTCAGCACCACTATCTATAAAAATTTTACCAGAAACTTCCGTAAGTGCAATCCACTGTTTATGATTCTTTAACACGGCTAGGTCATCATGTCCAACATACGTGCCATCACCACGCCCTGCTAAAATATCAACAAGCTTTTGAGCGCCACTTCCTGTTCCAATAAAAACTTTAACTCCTGCCTGTAAAGCTGTGCGGGCAGCCAATAGCTTAGATGCCATGCCACCTGTACCCACCTTGGAACCTGTACCGTCTGCAAAGTTTAACAGGTCATCTGTAATGGATGTTAAGTAATCGATGCGTTCCGCCTGAGGGTTTTTGCTAGGGTTGGCGTTATATAAGCCATTAACATCTGTTAAAATGATGAGTTGATCTGCATGTACAAGTCCACTAACAAGCGCAGACAGCATATCATTGTCGCCAAAGGTTAACTCACTTATAGAAACGGTATCATTTTCATTAATAATAGGTAGCATCGAGCGTTCAAGCAATTCCTCGAAAGTAGCATAGGCATTTTTATAGCATTCCTTTTTAGAAAAATCGGTACGCGTCAGTAAAATTTGAGCAGGCATTATATCATAAATACTAAATAAGGCACTGTACGTTTGAATAAGCAAGCTTTGCCCAACTGCCGCCGCCGCCTGTTTGCCCTTTACCGTAACAGGACGAGCTGGGTAGCCAAGCTGTTTAAAGCCTGCTGCTACTGCACCTGATGATACAAGTAATACGTCATGTCCCTGGTTCTTCAACTCCGCGATTGCCTGAACATGATCCATTAAGCGAACTTTATCGATTTCGCCTTTTGCATTTGTTAAGGAGCTACTCCCAATCTTGATGACAATTCTCTTTTTTTCCACCAAACGACCTCCAATTGTCAAAATAAAAACCCTTTCATCCTAAAAAAATTAGGACGAAAAGGGTTGCTTTCCGTGGTACCACCTACATTGAATATCGTGCGACATTCCACTTTCCTCATAACGCTAGAGACTGCGCCTAGTTTAGCTAGGACGATAGACAAAGTAGGTTCATTAGTCTTACTTGCACAATGTCTTGCAGCCGATGGACATCGCTCTCTGCTCAAGCAGTTACTAATTACTGGTCTTTGTTCGTTTTTTCATCATAAATTTTTTCAACTATTGAGTAAAGGATGCACTACTTCCAAATGCCTGTCAAGATGATTGGGAAAATTACTTGAAAGTTTTGATAAATTAAGAAAAAAAGATAGAAAGGGCATGATATTTTTATTTAAACCACCAAATGGCGATGAAAAGGGGGAGCATTGCTAGCATAATCACAAAGAAGCTCCATAGTACTTGTTTTCCTGAGGACATGTTTTTTGGCTTTATGCTCATTTGTTCATAAAGCATGTTAATGGCACGCTGCTCTTTCGAATAAAGCATTGCTTGAAATTCTTCATAATCCTGAATATAGCTTGATGGGGGACGCGGACTAAAACGTAAATTTCTAATAGAGTCGGTAATATCTTTGTCATTCATCCAGTAGGTGATAACAGGAGCTAAGCCTGTATTTTGTGTAGCTTTTACTTGAATGTCATGGGACTTCATTTTATAGTAAACCTGACCGTGCTCATCTTCGTACTGTGAAACAATATCACTAACTGCCATCTAATAATCACCTCTTATTGAAGTTGTCTATTTTATGATGAGTTTCTTCTATTATAATGTAATAAAGGAGAAAAGTATTGCTTAAACGAGCATTAATTGTGAAACGGACATTCACGAAAAAATTTTAATAAAGTCATAAACTTACATCTAAAGTAAAGTAAGGCATGTAGTATAATGAAAATAGTTTGTTAAAAGTAGTGAAGGAAGGGCATTATTGGAGGTTCCAAGATGCATAGAGTCATTTACCTCCCAATCTTATTTTTTTATAATATAGAAAAGGGATAGTATTGAACAATCTTTAATCCCTTGTGTAGTGATCACAGTTGTCAATTCATCACTTGAACATATGGCGTTTCAAATGCTTATTTTGGGTATAGTATTTTTAGTACAAGCATGAATAATATTTTTTTGTTTAGTATTGTTGCAGGGAAAGATAGATTCGTCATTATTGGAAAGCCTGTTCTTGCTAAGCGATTAAATATGGTTCAAGGTATCCTCTTTACATTGATCGGGATACAGATTGCCATTAGCAAACATTAGGAGGAATTCACATGGCTATTTTACATATAACCTTTAGCTTAGCAACTCAGGGTTCCATGAAGCTTGCTATACGCCAACATCTTTTGCAACGTAATGAATCCGTTTTAAGTGTCCATGATGATTTCTCTATTGGACCTCTTCACAGCTTAGAAGAGCGCATAGTATGGTTAAACACTCATATTATAAAAGATAATGAAGATCAGCAATTATACGTAGATATGTATGAAAGCTGGAAGAAAAAAATTGCCGAGCTGCCCTGTGATGTGGATGTTTGGGTTTGGTATAGTCAAAATACACATGAACAGATTGGTTTGCGCTATGTCATGAGTGAGTTTATTCATAAATGTAGTATGGTTTATGGGATTGACGCCACAGATGGCCTGAAGCAAATTCAACCACATCTCGATATTCGCCATACAGGAGAGCTTTCCTCAGACATGCTCATGAAGCTTCGTCCCTATGCTAAACGATTTTCAGTTCAGGAATGTCAACAGCTTGCTAAGGAATGGGAAAACCTTAAAGAACATTCAAGTCCCCTCAGATTGTGGAAAGAGGGCATTGTACATGTAGAGGAAGATACTTTGGATGCGCACATTATTGCCGCTGTGAAGAATATGCATGCACAACAGAAAGAAGAATGGCTTTTACTTATGCCTATGATCAGTACTATTCACATTGCCTTGGATGATTATATGAGTGATGAATTCATTATGAAACGCATAATGATTATGATTGAGCAAGGCTTGTTTCAGATAGAAGGAGATTTATCAGATTTTCATTCCTGTAGAGTAAAGTATATAGACGTATAATAAAAAGCGGTAGGCTGCATGGGGCAACCTACCGCTTTAGTTTTCCTGAGCGGGAGGAGATATTTTTTTATCATAAAAATCAAAGACAAATTGTTGAAATTGGCGAGCAGATGGTGACAAATAACGATTGTCTATCCAGGCCATGCCAATAATACGTTCACAAACCATATCCTCCACATGGATTTTGACGATTTTTTTCGGATTCAAATCCTCATCATCAGGTAGCAATGAAACACCGAGACCTGCACCAACAAAACCTGCAATGGTAGAAACCTCATCACCTTCATAAGAAATTTTAGGCTTAATGCCCGCAGCATGTAACAAGCGATCAGCTGAGCGGCGGAGGGCGTACCCTTTTTTCATCAGCACGAAGTTCTCATGCTCCAATTCTTTCATTTTTATGCTTTTGCGATGAGCAAGAGGATGATCAATTGGAACCATAATAAATAACTCATCTCGCCATAGTTCCTTCCAGCTAACGGGAGGCTCTGTATCAATCGCAGCTAGTAAGCACAGGTCTAACTCTCCAGCAAGCAATTGTTTTAATTGAGAATGTGAGTAATTTTGGGTGAAATGAAAACGGATATGGGGGTGCTTCTGACGAAAAGCACGAATTAAGTCCGGCACAATACTAGTCCCAAGAGTGTGTAAAAAACCGAGTGACACATCCCCAAGCTCCGGATTATTAAGCTCTTGTAATTCTAAGACAGCTTTCTCATATTCTTTCCGCATTCGTTGCACACGATATAAAAAAAGTTCACCATAGCGATTGAGCATAATGGAACGTCCCTGCCTATCAAAAAGCGGTACACCTAGTTCTTCTTCCAGCTTTGATATTGATCGACTTAGAGCTGGCTGTGAGATTGCCAATGCTTCTGAAGCACGTGTCATATGTTCTAACTTTGCAACGGTTACAAAATATTCTAATTGTTGCCACTCCATTTTTTCATCTCTATTCTCGTAATTTTTAAGTTAACTGCATTATAACGGGAAACAGAGAGGAAGTATAGGTGGCAAAAACTTTTTAAAAAGACGTTGCCTTTAATTAGAAGAATGGAAAAGTTAAGTAGTAGAAAGTGTGATAGTACAGGTGTTAAGTTGACATCATTCATGCATGAGACACATTGATTTGATAAAAACTATAAATTGTACATTATGAATAAAGGGTGTTAAGATAGACACATAAAATACACAATTAATAATTTCCGTGAAGGGGATATCCTAAAATGAAGTTAACAAAGCCGCAACCTCTAACAATTGAGGGAGGCAAAAAAGCCGTACTATTATTGCATGGATTCACAGGTAGCACAAAAGATGTGAAAAAGCTAGGAGAATTTTTATCTCAACGAGGTTATACCGTTCATGCACCGATTTATAGTGGTCACGGAGTAGAACCAGAAGCATTATTAGAAACAAAACCAGAAGACTGGTGGAACGATGTTGTTGAAGGCTATAACTTCCTTCAAAGTAAAGGCTATGAAGAAATTGCAGTTGTTGGCATTTCACTAGGTGGTGTTTTCTCATTGAAAGTAGCAGAGACATTTCCAGTAAAAGCATGTGTAGCGATGTGTGCACCAATTACACGTGATAATTCAAAAGGCTTATTTACACGTTTGTACCACTATGCTCGTTTATATAAACATTTTGAAAATAAATCAAAAGATCAAATTATTTCAGAATTACATGAATTACGTATTTCACCAAAAGATTCATTAGATGGTGTAACACGTTTAACGACTGAAACACGTGATGATTTATCAACAATTAAAGCTCCGACATTAGTTCTACAAGGGTCATTAGACGATGAGCTTTATCAGGAAAGTGCACCGTTTATATTAAATACTGTAGAAACAGATGACAAAGAAATCATTTGGTATGAAAATTCAGGTCATATTATTACGTTAGATAAAGAACGTGACAAAGTATATGAAGATGTTTATAAATTTTTAGATCATATTGAATGGTCAGTTGCAAATTAAGGAAGGGCTGTCAGAGGACAGCTCTTTTTTTATGCAATAACATTCTATATTCATAATGTTATTCGAAAAAACTATTGTAATTATAATAAATGCTTGATAACATAATTGAATTGTAATGAAAAATCATTCGATTAAAATAATTTGCTATAGTTAAAAACTTCTAAGGAGCACATCAATTATGCAACAAAAAATACCTTTCTCAACCTATGCAGTCATCGGTACTATGTTATTTGGGCTGTATTTTGGAGCAGGGAATCTTATCTTTCCAATCCAATTAGGTCAATTAGCAGGGACCCATTTTTGGCTTGGATTAATCGGATTTTTAGTCACAGCTATCGGTCTACCATTCCTCGGAATTTTAGCGATTGGTTTATCAGGTAGTAATGGCTTATGCGATCTAGCGAGCCGTGTTCATCCCGTCTTCGGTATTGTCTTTTCATTGGCCCTTTACTTAACAATTGGCCCGTTTTTTGCCATTCCACGTACAGCGACCGTACCTTTTGTAGTGGGCTTTGAGCCATATATTCAAGCACAGCATGTTACATTATTGCTTGCCGTGTTTAGCTTCATTTTTTTCGCCATCGTTTTTTACTTCTCGTTAAATCCAGCAAAAATTATGGATTACATTGGTAAATATTTAACACCAGCCTTTTTAATTGTGTTATTCATTTTAATTATTACGAGTATCGTCAAGCCGATGGGGGATTTTCAACAACCGATGGGCGATTATATAGATGCTGCCTTTATGACAGGCTTTAAAGAGGGCTATAATACGATGGATGCTTTAGCTTCCCTTGCCTTCGGGATTGTGGTCATTAATGCAATTAAAAGTGCAGGTATTTCAGATCGGAAGGAAATAGCGAAGGCGACATGGACGTCAGGTATATTTGCAATGGCCCTTATGATGCTTATTTATGGCCTGATTACGTATATGGGTGCTTCTAGTATTTCAGCTGTAGGTACCTTTGATAATGGGGGTTTAATTTTTGCCTCAGTGGCAGACCATTATTTCGGTTCATTCGGTGCTATTTTATTAGCCGTTATCATTGTGCTCGCTTGTTTAAAGACAAGTATCGGCTTAATCACTTCATGTAGTGAATTTTTCCACGAAGTGTTTCCGAAGATTAGCTATAAATGGTTTGTATTTTTATTGTGTGTTGTATCCTTCATCATTGCCAACTTCGGATTAAACAATATTATACAGTTCGCCATCCCAGTTCTTATGTTCCTATATCCACTTGCGATTGTTTTAATATTACTGGCTCTTAGCTCATCGTTCTTTCACAATAAGCAAACGGTGTATGCCATCGCGATGATTTTCACATTTTTCATTAGCGTAATAGACGGCTATAAAGCCTTAGTAGTAAGTGTGCCTGAAGCGCAATTACATGTATTTGATGTTGTAGAGAAGGCTTATTCTTCCATCTTACCGTTTTATGATATAGGGTTAGGGTGGATATTGCCTGCGGTTATTGGAGCAATACTTGGAGCTCTAATTCCATCTAAAAAGTACTATAATTAAAAGTAAGCACGCACAGAAAATGAAATCTGTGCGTGCTGTTTTTTTACGATATTAGTAAGCAGTCCATCCACCATCGACAGCAATGACTTGTCCGTTCACAAAGCTCGCTTCGTCTGAGCCAAGGAAAATAGCTAACTGAGCAATTTCCTCAGGTTGACCAGCACGAGGATTAATCGATAAACCAAGTGATTGGCGTGCTGCACCTGTTTGACTCATATTTGTCATGGAAGAGGCGATATTCGTCATAACTGCCCCTGGCGCAATACCATTACAGCGAATATTTTTATCAGCATACATAAAGGCTGTATTTTTAGTTAATCCAACAACGGCATGTTTAGACGCAGTGTATGCAGCTCCTGCACGTGCACCGTATAAGCCACCAGCAGAAATATTATTGACAAAGACACCATGTCCTTGAGCAAGGAAAATGTCTGTGGCCATACGCATTGAGCGCATCACAGCTGTTGTATTCACCGCGAATACTTTATCCCAACGATCATCAGAGATTTCTCCAACTGGCTCCATACCATCCATGATACCTGCATTATTGACTAAAATATCTAATTGTCCATAGTTACTTTTTGTTTCATCAAATAAACGTTGTAAGTCTTCTGTTGATGCGACATTTGTTTGAATGGCAAACGCTGTACCCCCAGCCGCTTGAATGCCTTCCACAACCGCTTGGGCACCATCTAAATTTAAATCTGAAACGACAACCTTAGCACCTTCTTTTGCATAACCTTCTGCTATAGCTTTCCCCATCCCTGAAGCTGCACCTGTCACAATTGCTACTTTACCTTCTAATCTCATCTCAAAGACCTCCTCATACTATTTTTCGATAGATATTGAACATCTGTTCATTAAAATCATATAATAAATATGAAAGCGATTTCAATATGCAAAATATCCGGATGTGTTGAGTAATCAACACTTTTGGAAAAACTGTTTACTAAGGAGCTGAAAAAATTGTCTACAACAGATTTACGTATTATTAAAACAAAGCAAGCTTTACACGCCGCCTTATTGACACTGCTTAGTCAAAAGCCTTTGGAGCAAATATCCATTGCAGAAATATGTAGAGAGGCCAAGGTGAATAGAGGAACCTTCTATTTGCATTACGAGCAAAAGGAAGGACTCTTTGAAGAATACTTTCAAGAGATTATGGAGGATTTATACCAATCCTACGAAGAACCTTATCGTGCCGTGACAACATTGGATACACATCAACTAGATCCGAACACGATTCGTATTTTTCATCATATTGAACGCTTTAAAATGTTTTATCGGATTGTGTTTTCCAAAAATGTCCCATTGACATATTATTACATGCTGTTTGACGGAATTTACTCATTGCTAAAGAGAGACATTACCTTACATCACGAGCATCAAATGACAGAATCAATTTCGATTGATTATTATAGCGCCTACCAAGCAAACGCGATTATCGGACTCATTATCCAATGGTACCGTGGGGACTTTAGCGACAGCGTAAGCGTCTTAAATCAGCAACTCGCCACTATTTTGAAAAATGTCCGTAGTGGAGGATAGAGCGTAAAAAGAGGAGATGGGACGCTTGAAATGAAGCGAAATGAAGAAATCGGTGGATAGAACGGCCGAAGTGACGGATAGAACATTGAAAGTGACGGATAGAGCGGAGAAAGTGGCGGATAGAACGCCAAAGTGACGGATAGAGCAGAGAAAGTGGCGGATAGAACGCTCAAAGTGACGGATAGAGCGGAGAAAGTGGCGGATAGAACGCTCAAAGGGATGGAAAAAACGCTCAAAGTAGTGGATAGCTCACTCAAACTAACGGATAGCCCCACCCCGTCCATCCAGAAATGAACAGAGCAAGGGGCTATAGCATACAACTAACTAGAGGTAAGAGCAGGAGCGGGCTTGATTGCTACGGTTACTGTAGCGATTGCCAGAGTGACTAGGATGATGATGGCTAAGGAGCTACTGTTTTGTAGTAAATTAGCGGCACTTCCTCCGAAAATAATAGTGTAATAGCCATCGGCACCGTAAGTAGCGGGGAGCATGGCAGCTAATTGCTGGTAGCCTTCAGAAAGCATGGTTTTCGGAACGAGTACTCCAGAGGTTACTAATTGGAGAGATAGAGCACAAATATTGAAGACCATGCCGATATTTCCAAAGAGAATGACGAAAACTTGTGCTAGGCAAAGGAAAGCTAGAAACAGCACAGATTGGAAGAAATAGATGGATAGAAAGCTTTCATTACTGGAAATAGTAAATAGATGCATTAAGCCGATTGTAAGGAATGGTAAAGTGAGAGCGACTCCAACATTGAGCAGCTGGCGTGCAAGGAATAATTGCCATTTTGAAACACTACTTTGTACCATTTGTGCGGCTTGCTGATGTTGCATAATCATCACCATAGCCCCTACAAAGGAGGAGATGATGACCATTAGTGGGACAAAGTTTGCTGCAAATCCCTCTACATCATTCGTTTTAACGATGGTCGCATTGACGGCATGATCTTTAACTGTCATCACGGTTGTTTGGACAGATGCGTTTATTTGCTGTGAGGTATTTTGCTCAAATGGAAGCTGGGCAAATTGTTGGGAAAAAACCTCGATTGCCTGATTTTGTTGTAATGGGTAGAGCATTTGGTTCATTTCTTCTGTTAATTGCTTAGCTACACCATCCATCATGTTTTTCGCAACACTAGCATTGGCCTGATTAATCGAATAAATGATTTCAGCTTTTTCTCCTGTCCGAAGCTGCTTCGTAAAATTAGCTGGAATTTGCATAATCATATTAATCTGGCGTTCATTGAGTGCTTGCTCGGCATCCTTCCTAGAGGAATACTCTTTTAGCGTAAATGGAATGTTGTCCTTCATGTCCTTTACTATTTGCGACCCCATTTCTGTATCTTCCGTCAACAAGCCTATCGATAATTGATCAGCTCGCTCATTGACGCCGTCATAGGCTGTCATCCAAATTGTAAAGAAAATTAATTGAAAGGCAATTGCAGCAACAATGCCAATATATGTTTCTCGAATTCTCAATAAAGTTTGTAAACCTCTCATTTTTAATCCCCCTTAATAAAGTAAGTACTTACTTGCATTGAAAGGAAAAATTTTTTCTAGGAAACGAGTCCCCTAGAAAAAATAGCAACACTTGTCTGTAATAGTTCTTCGGTTGGTATGTCAGACACCATAGTACCAAGACGTGCACGTGACATAAAATGACCAAAGTTAAGAGCAATTAGTGATAACGCTGCAGCTTCAAAATCAACCTCTCTTATCTTCCCTCGTTGTTTCATTTCTTGGAAGTATTGGCATAATTCCTTTTTGATTAGAAGAGGAATATTTGCAATTTCCTCACTAATTTCAGGAAACTGAATGGACTCCTTAAAGCCAATCATCACCAAATCTTTAATCGACATTAAAAAATCAAAATGCTTTAATGAGAAGTTTAATAAATCTTTTTCTAAATCCCACGTAACGTTTTGATGGATCTCCTGTTGTAAAAGGGGATAATACGAAAATTGTTCGACTATGGCTTTCAAGAGGCCACGCTTATTGCCAAAATGGCGGAAAAGTGTAACTTCATTGACGCCGGCTAATTCAGCAATCGTTTTCGTTGTGGCGGCAGTATAGCCCTTTTCACTAATCAATTGTAGAGCAGCTTCGATGATTCGTTCCGCGGTTCCCTTTGTTGTCAATCATAAACTTCCTTTCATGCAAGTAATCACTTACATGCTAGCATAGTGCATAATTCTCTGCAACAAAATTATTTGTTTCAAGGAAATAATTAGCAATAAGAACATTGACAACTATATCGACGGCTGATATAGTTTAGATGTATCGGCTGACGATATATTGGTGGACGATATAAAGGGGGATTGTATGACACAGGAGCATCCGCCGTTAACTGAAGGCGTATATTATATTTTATTAGCATTGTATGAGCCTAGACATGGTTATGGCATCATGCAATTAGTAGAGGAAATGAGTAGTGGGCGAGTACGCTTAGGCGCAGGTACCATTTATGGGGCCATTAAAACTTTACTTGAACGAGGCTGGATTGAGGCGCTCAATGAGGATGGTCGCAAGAAAGAATATGTAATTACAGAAACTGGGGATAAGATAGTTGAATATGAAATTTTGAGATTAAGGGAACTTTTTGACAATGGTATCCGTATAACGAGAGGAGTTGAATAATATGCATAAATATCGTTTGATGATTAATCCATATGCAATTGAAAAGTGGGTCAATAACATGGCTTGCCAGGGCTGGCATCTGAAAAAGTTTACATGGATTCGTTTTACGTTTGAGCGTGGAGAAGCAGGCAGCTATATTTATCGCCATGATGAATTAGAGCGATTTGGCACTCACTACGAAGAGGACTATCTAGCATTTTTAAAAAGTTCAGGCATTGAACAAGTTGATCGCTCTGGTAATTTTGTGTTTTTTAGAAAGGCTTCCCAGGGAGGTCCGTTTGAGCTTTATACGGATAAAAAAACTAAAATAGGAAGTCTGTCAAAAAAGATGGCACTCTTTTTCCCTCTTATTCTACTTAATTTATATTTTGGTATTTCAGGCTTGATCGGCGATTTTTCTCACGAAATGACGAATTGGATAGGGTTTATTTTACATAGCTTAAATCTAATTATAGTCATCTTATTCTCTTTCCCATTATATAGGCTTAGACGAGTCCGCAATCGATTGAAAAAGGAGTTAAATATATTTTCAGATTAGTGGACGTCTATTATTTTCTGGGAAATCAGAAAATAACAATAAATCTAGTAGGGGTGAAAGGATGGAAAAAAGAATATACCGTTTTTTTATAGATTATGAAAAGGAAGAACGGTGGGTCAATGAAATGGCAGACCGGGGGTGGAATTTAAAAAAAGCAGTTGTAGGTTATTTTATTTTTGAAAAAGGAACACCACAACAATATATTTATCGGAATGAATTAGTGAATAGCAAATCGAAGGACTATTTTGAGTTTCTAGAGGAGATGAATATAGAATGTGTGCACAAATTCGGTGTTTGGGCGTATTATCGAAAACCAAAGGCAGAAGGGCCATTTGAATTATTCTCAGATACTACCTCTAAAATTAGCTATATAAAGTCGATGAATCGTATTTTTATAGTACTGTTGCTATTCAATATAGTGGCTGGGCTTTATAATTTTTCGATGGGAGCTTGGGGACCTTCTGTAACAATCGTCAACACTAGTGTAGGATGTTTAAATTTTATCGTATCCATAATGGTGTGTATCTCTATATTTAAAAATGAAAACCGTAAAAAAAGATTGAAAGAAAATTTACATATATTCGAAGGATAAGGAGGGTGACAACATGACTTTACAGTTACAGCATGTCACGAAGAAGTACAAGGATTTTACGGCTGTAGATGGATTGAATTTTACAATTGAAAAAGGTGAAATCTTTGGTTTGATTGGCCAAAATGGTGCGGGGAAAACAACTACATTCCGTATGATTTTAGATTTACAGGAGACAACGGCAGGTACAATTACATGGAATGGTCAGCCAGTTAATGCGATTAACAGAGACGTCCTAGGATATTTACCTGAGGAACGTGGTATTTTCCCGACGATGAAAGTAGAGGAGCAGTTGTACTTTTTTGGTGAGCTACGTGGGATGAAAAAAGCCGAGCTGAAAAAGGAAATTGATTTTTGGATTCAACGTTTTGAGCTGGAAGAAAAACGAAAAGATAAGGCTGAAACACTATCAAAGGGGAACCAGCAAAAAGTACAGCTTATCGCCAGCTTTATCCATAAACCTGAATTTTTAATTTTGGATGAACCGTTTAGTGGATTGGATCCGGTTAATAAGGACTTACTGAAGGATGCCATTCTACTTTTAAAGGAACAGGGTACAACAATTTTGTTCTCTAGTCACCAAATGGATAATGTGGAGGAACTTTGTGATCACTTATGCCTATTAAAAAGAGGTGTTTCATTATTTTCTGGTAGTCTACTAGATTTAAAGAAACAATATGGCAAAACAAAACTGGCAGTACGGACAGATTGGTCAACAACACAGCTATTGGCGTTAGAAGGCGTCAAGGATGTACGTGTTGAGAAGGAACAAACAGTTTTAACATTAGTGGATGAAAGCTTTGCCCAAAGTATTTTTGAGCAGCTTTCCAATGGGAAGTATATTGAAAAATTCAGCCTGGATTATTTATCATTAGATGAAATCTTTAAAGATAAGGTAGGTGGCAATGTTGTCGAAGTTTAATTTATTGATGAAACAATTATATAAATCAAAAATAAAATCAAAATCCTTTATTTTAATGACATGTTTATATGTACTTGTAATGTCTGTAGCTGTTTTCTGGTCCGAAATTAAAGAGCTATTTACAGGTGATGATGAAGCACAGCAAATTGCCATTATTAATGAGACATCTGCTGATTTAAGTGGTATCTTTGTTTCCAATGGGGATATGGCTTTTATCCAAGATGAAAAGGATAGACCGACACTTGAAAAAAAAGTGAAGGACGGCAAACTAGATGCCATTGTGACGATTAACGATCAAGGTGGTCAGCTACAAGCAGAAATTGCTACGTTTACACCCCTGAAATTAAACGATCAATCGTCATTGTCATCCTTATTACAATATGCTGGTCAGCACTATGCCGTACAGCAATTATCGCTTTCACCTGAACAGGCAGCACAAATTATGGCCGCTCAAACTACGATTTCCACTAAAAACTTAAATGAGGAATCAACGGGTGGAAAAAGTGAAGAAGAAAAGCAATCAGGTTTAGTTGTTTCCTATGCAGTTGGAATTTTAATTTATTTCTTTATTTCTACATTCCTATCTATGATTACGACTGAAATTGCCTCTGAAAAGGGCTCAAGAGCAATGGAAATGCTTTTAGTAAGTGTCAAACCAACTACTCATTTTAAAGCAAAAATTGCAGGTGTATTACTGCTTGCTTTAACGCAGATGGGCATTCTTGCAGCAGTATTCCTGATTTATGCTAAGCTCGTAAAAGGCGGTATCGTTTGGGATGCGGCTGCTAGCATTGTCAAAGAATTGTCTGTTGGCTATGTTATCTATGCCATTGTATTCCTATTGCTAACGGTTGTCCTGTATCTTATCATTGGCGCATTATTTGGCTCATTAGTATCGAAAGTAGAAGAAGCAGGTCAGGTATTAATGCCTGCCATGATTATTACGATTATCGGCTTCTATGTGATGCTAACAGGGATGGGTAATCCAGATACAATCATCATTAAAATATTCTCGTATATTCCATTAACATCAGGAATGATCATGCCTATGAGGATAGGTGCTACAGATATCGGAGGGTTAGTTCCATTACTATCTTTAGGTATTTTAATCGCAACGATTATAGTCGTGTACCTATTTAGCTTATCGTTCTATAAACGTAGTGTACTGACATATAGCTCAGGCGGGGTCATTCAAAAAATTAAAACAGTTTTAAAGGTTACCACTTAAATGATAAGCAGCTACACGATGATGTAGCTGCTTTTTGGTTGTTTCATGCCAACGTTAGAAAACAATGTAAAGGAATTTGCGTAATCAGTCGAATTTTGTTTAGAAAGAAGCTATAATTTAATAAAGAGCTTGAAATTGGTTTTGTCTTTCTATCGGAAATGAAACCTTTTTCCAAAGTAATCGTAAGTAAATTGTAGAGATAAATTGCAGGGGGTAAAACGTATGTCTGAATTCAACAATGATCTTTTAAAATCCAAGGACCCATTCGCTACTGAAAATCCTTTATTACAACCTAATCCGCTTATGCAACAAGAGCCTGAACAAAAGCCAGTACTTGTATCTGAGCAAGAGCTTTCACAAATTGCGCAAAACCAGCTTATGTTAAAGAAAGATCCAGAGGTTCATGCACTTGCTAAACGAATTGATGTTAAAGATCAAATTGCCATGCTAGAGCTTGGGAAAGAAACAGCAAGTGGCATTTCTACTTTTTCTGATAAAATGCTGGCTACTATGAAGTCCAGCAAACTAGAAGAATCGAGTGTCCTTTTAAATAATCTCAATAAAATTATGGATAAATTTGATCCTCAAGATTTCTCGGAGGAGAAAAAAGGTGGCTTTATTTCCAAGCTCTTTAATAAAGGAAAAGAGCAATTGGAAAAGTTTCTATCTAAATATGACAGCATGAATAAGGAAGTAGATGTCATTTACCGCGAAATTCAAAAATATGAAGGTGAAATGAAGCGAAATACAATTGACCTTGAAAATCTATACGATCAAAATTTAAATTACTTCCAATCTTTAAGTAAGTTTGTCGCTGCGATTGAAGTAAAGATAGAAGATGTTCGTTCAACATTACCGGCCCTTGAACAAAAGGCTCAGACGGGCGATCAATTAGCGGCAATGGAATATGAAACAATGCTACGTGCAGTGGAATTATTAGAGCAACGTCGCTATGATTTAGAAATGGCGCAGCAAGTATCATTCCAATCTGCACCTCAAATACGTTTAATGCAGCAAGGTAATAACCATTTAATTGCGAAGATTAACTCAGCCTTTGTGACGACAATCCCTATTTTCAAACAAGGTTTAATTCATGCCGTTACTTTAAAGCGCCAAAAGCTGATTTCCGATTCTATGATTGAGCTAGATCGCCGTACGAATGAAATGCTTGTGCGCAATGCTGAAAACATTAGTAAAAACAGCGTTAATATAGCACGAGCAGCAGGTAGCCCGAGCATAAAAATTGAAACAATTGAAACAACATGGCAAACGATTATGTCTGGTATTCAAGAAACGAAGCAAATTCAAGCTGAAACAGCGAGAAGTCGTGAAGAAGGTCGAAAACGTATTGAACGTTTGCAATTAGAATATGAAAAATTGAAAAAAATGTAATAATCGAAGCTTCTTGTAGAAATTTCTGCAAGAAGCTTTATTTATTTTGTTTGCGTTAAATGTTCTTTGACAAAAAGGAAAATACTGATTATGATAAAATTAAATGAGAATGATTATCAAATGAAAAAGGAAGCGAACAGATGTTATACAAAGCAATACGATTACATGAAATCATTCGTGGAGGAGTGAAATGATGACCAATAAAATAAAATCCTCTACATTGTCGTATGAGCCTTTTGAAGATGGAACGCTTGCTCTTAACGCAGCTGAAACTTTAATGCTTATTCCACAAAGCCGTTATTTAGAGTTATTGCATAAGGAAAAAGTGTACAGTGCGAGGCATACAGATTTAGATCATAAGCAAAATGGTATAGAACAAGAACGAAAGACATTAAAAAAACAAAATGCAGCACTTACAGAGGACTTGCAAAAATCTAAGCAGCAAAACATAGTCCTGCAAAAAAAAGTAACGGAATATAATTGCGTGGTAGAGGAAATGCAGGTGCTCCGACAACAAAATACGGAGCTATTAATTGAACTGAGTAAATATACGTCCTTGTCGAGAGAGTCATTAACGGGACCTCTTAAGTCGATGATTCGAAATATGCGAGAGCAAGGGGTTGGTATAAAGGAAATCCATATACGCATCAAACGCCAAATCAATCCAGATATTAGCTATAGTACAGTGCGTAAATATATCTCCGAGCTAGAATCAGAGCAGAAGGATGGACGGTGATCTAAGGAGTCTAGAAATTTGGCATTTACAGCTGCCACACAAAGCTCTATAATGAGTCTATTCTTTAACTAGTTTAATATTATGTGAGGTCGCAATTGATTTCACTATGAGTAGGGAGCGTTAGTGGCAATGTCAAATGAGAAAAAAGGGGTTTTGGCGGCATTTTTTGCCTATGCCTTTTGGGGTGCCTTTCCTCTCTATTGGAAACTGCTTGAACATGTACCAAGCATGGAGATTTTATTATCCCGAGTGATTTGGTCGTTTGTCTTTACTGTACTGGCTGTCATCGTATTTCGAATGCGTAAAGACCTTATCGCGGACTTAAAATATTTATGGTCACATCAAAAGCATTTCTGGCAGCTTGCGGGTGCCTCCTTCGTCATTTCAATGAACTGGTACTTGTATATTTGGGCAGTAACCCATAACCATTTAATTGAGACAAGCTTAGGCTATTATATTAATCCGCTCATATCTGTTATTTTTGGAGTAATTTTCTTTAAAGAATCGTTGAGTCGCGCACAATGGGTAGCGACAGGAATTGCCTTTATGGCTGTTATTATTTTAACGATCAATTATGGCTCTGTACCATGGGTAGCACTATTGATTGCGCTATCTTTTGCGATATACGGCGTATTGAAAAAGAAAATTACACTGGATGCGACGAGAGGATTAGCTATTGAAACATTATTAATCCTACCATTTGCTTTAGGCTATTATGTGTATCTATTTACAACCCATCAAGCTTCGTTTTTACATGTTGATGTAAAAACAGATATTTTGATGATTTTCAGTGGTTTAGTAACAGCTGTACCACTCATCCTATTTGCAAAAGGTGCACAAAATATTCCATTGTATTTATTGGGCTTTATTCAATATGTTTCACCAACTATTGTATTGATTTTAGGTATCGTACTGTATAAAGAGCCATTTAGTCAGATAGAGCTTTTAGCATTTAGCATCATTTGGGGAGCATTATTACTATTCTCAGGTTCCAAGATTATAGAAACAAGAAAAGCTCATCATAAATCAGTAGACTTGTAGAATATTCTACAAGTCTTTTTTTATTCAATGGACTACATGGAGAGCGTACCTTTACAATTTAGTCAACATATAGTAAGATGATGTCAATAATTAGATAACAATGATAAAAATTGAGAGGTGCTTTTTGTGAGTGCGGTAGGTTCTAACTAGGTAAAAATTAAATGAAATAAATGATATGGCGACAGGGGGATATATGTCATGAACAGACCCCTTATTTGCTCATGGATTTATTTCAAAACCTATGTAGATGCCTACAATACTTTATCAAGCGGTGCATATATGGATGAAACTTCTGAAAATGAGGTTTTATTTGTAGTGCTATGAACACTCGCCTTTTGAAGATAGAGCTGTGGGGATTCCTCACAGCTTTTTTTAGTTTATTTAACACTTCATTGCTATCTAATATTGGGTAGGTATCTTCATGAATGATAAATATCAGAATGAGGAGCATATACAAATGAATTTTACTACGCTAGAGAAGTTACAATACCAAGAATTAAAAGATATCGTTAAATCCTATTGTGTAAGTGGATTGGGCAAACAGTTATTAGATAAATTAATGCCAAGCTCAAACTTAGCAGTTGTAAAAACTCGCTTGAATGAAACAACTGAGGCACGGGTAATCGTAGATGCGGAGGGTCATGTCCCATTTCTAGGCGTATCCAATATTGAGCATATCATGACCAAACTGGCAAAAGGGATGATCTTGGACCCCAGTGAGCTCATCAGCATGTCAGACTTTTTACGAGGCTGTCGTAACATTAAAAAATTCATGTTGGATAAGGAATTTTTTGCGCCAGTTCTTTCATCTTACGCGAATTCGATGGCTGAATTTAAAAGTGTGGAAGAAGAAATTAATTTTGCTATAAAAGCTAATCGCGTTGATTCAGCTGCTAGTCGAGAATTGAAGCGGATTCGTCATCATATCGAAACGACAGAGGAAAAAATAAAAGACCGCTTAACAAAATTCTTGAACAACAGTGCCAATAAAACGTATATACAAGAGTTCTTTATTAGTCAAAAGGATGAACGCTATACGATTCCAATTAAGGCTTCCTATAAAAACCATGTACAAGGTACGATAGTGGAAATCTCCTCAAAGGGTGCAACTGTTTTTATGGAGCCAAGTGTGGTCGCTAAATTAAATGGAGAATTAGCTACTTTAAAGGCTGAAGAGGCGGTGGAGGAGTATCAGATTTTAGCATCTTTATCGGGGCTTTTAATGGATCATCTTCACGCCCTCCATATTAATATGGAGTTGATTAGCCAATATGATATGGTTTTTGCTAAAGCAAAATTTAGTAAACAAATTGGCGGTATGGAGCCACGCCTCAATGATTATGGCTTCATCCAAGTAATCAATGGTAGACATCCTTTATTATCAGGGAATGCTGTGCCACTTCAATTTACGATTGGAAAAGATTATAGGAGTCTAATTATTACTGGACCAAACGCAGGCGGGAAAACGGTCGTGTTGAAAACAATTGGCTTATTAACATTGGCGACAATGTCCGGCTTTCATATCGTGGCAGATGAGGGCACTGAATTGGCTATATTCGATCATATCTTTGTCGATATAGGTGACAATCAAAGTATGGAAAATGCGCTAAGTACGTTTTCATCACATATGAAAAATCTCTCCGACATTATGAGAGCATCCAATAACCATACACTATTATTATTTGATGAGATCGGCAGTGGTACTGAGCCGAATGAAGGTGCGGCACTGGCTATTGCGATTTTGGAAGAGTTCTATCAAATGGGCTGTATGACAGTAGCGACAACACATTACGGAGAAATTAAACGGTTTTCAGAGATGCATCCAGACTTTATGAATGCGGCTATGCGATTTAATAGTGAAACATTAGAGCCTTTGTATCAGTTGATGATTGGCACGTCTGGAGAGAGTAATGCTCTTTGGATTTCTAAAAAAATGAATGTCCGTGCAGAGGTTTTGCAACGAGCACAGGATTATATGAATAATAAGGATTATCAGCTGACTCGGGTGCAGGATAGTAAAATTCGTAAGCCGAAAGTAGAGAAAGCTGGCAGGGCAGCAATCGTTAAATTTGCCAAAGGGGACCGTGTGAAATTATTGGATCATGATGATGTCGGGCTTGTTTATCAAGAGATGAATCAGTTCTATAATGTCACTGTGTACTATAAGGGTCAAATGCTAGAGGTTCATGTGAAACGACTTGCATTAGAGCTACCGGCAACCGAATTATACCCTGAAGGCTATGATCTTGAGACCTTATTTGTCGACTATCAAGAACGTAAGCTTCAGCATGATATTGAGCGGGGGTCCAAAAAAGCATTACGCAAAATTCATAAGCAAATAAAAGAAGATCAGCAAAAGTAAAAACAAGGGATTGCACGAAGCGGTGCAATCCCTTTCATATTAAGAAGTAGAATCAATTTGTGCCTTAATCGTCATATAGACTTCTTCGATTTTGCGTTTATAAGGTAAATCAACTAAATCTAGTGAATCGTTGTATGCCATTTTTGCGATGTCATAGGCGGTTGTCAGTTCCCCAAAATGTGCATAGCAAAGGGCCTTATAGGAAAAGCATTCATTTAAACCTAAAATATCATATGGATGGCTGATAAAATTAGGTGCTTTTTGAAAATGCTCAAACGCAGTCCTTGCCTCCTCATAACGACCGAGTAAATATAAGGACTTTCCTTTTTCCGCATAATAATAGTTTGAATCCAAAATTTCTAAATCCTCATGCTTGAGCTCATTAAAGCTCTCAATTTCTATTAACGCCTGCTCATAATTAAACATGTAATTATTATAATAATGTGCCCGTAAAATATAGATGAAAGCATCTACTAGTGCACGTTCGGCAAATGCCCGATATTGCTCCAGCTTCATAAACATATGCTCAGCTTGTTCAAAGTCATGGTCAATCATCGCGCAATAAGCACCGATACGATACATATCATCGATTTGATAAAACAGTTGGTTTTTATGAGCATTCGTAATGGTTTCGTTTATTAATTTTTTCCCTTCTTCATGTTCTCCGATGGCAAGCTGTAAAATGCTTGTATAATAAGCCATTAATAAAGCATCACGAGAATCAAACTGATAATCCTCTTGTTCAATCATTTCTTGCGCCTGTAAAATACAGGCATAGGCCAAGTCATATTGACGTTTTTCCGCCAATACGTTCATTTGCAGGATGAAAGTTTTGAACCAATGGCTAAGTAAATTAATTTCCTTAAAGATAGTGCGGGCTTGCAGGAGGGATGTTTCCCATGAAGCTAATCCTACTTCATACTGCGTGACAGCATATATATACAATAAACGGCCTGCTTCGTAGCTGTCAGGAAGGCCCTCTACTGATGGTTTTATCAAATCAACAATTTCTTGATGACGAACTATATCTCCCCATTTTACCTCTGCAAATAAAATTTCGACCTGCTCTAAAAGTGAACGAATGGATGAAGGTGTTACTTCTTCGAGTAATTCACTAGCCTTGACACCTAACCGTTCAGCAATATAGTCAAGGCTTTCCATAGAGGGCTTGGCCTTTTCATTTTCTATTTGACTCAGCATTCCTTTTGTTAGACGATCACCGGCAAGCGCCTCTAATGTTAATTTTTTTTCTTTCCTTAATTTACGAATTCGTGCACCTAGAGAGTTCACTGCCTCGCCTCCTTTTGTTTAATTATATTAAACTTTTTCTTGCGTGAAAAGGGGGAGCTGTGGTATATTTTGTTTAATAAAATTAAACTTTTTAATTTAGTTAAAAAATGGAGGGGTTTTAAGATGAATGAAGCGGAAAAATTAAAAAAGGCGACCTATCATTTATGGACATTTACAGCGAGTAAAATGATTGCCATGCTAGGGGCAAATGTCATGGCGTTTGGTTTTAGCTTGTATATATTAGCCATGACAGGGTCTGCCATGAGCTTTGCGACCAATATGATTTGTTCTGTGTTACCTCGTGCTCTCGTAGCACCATTGGCTGGTTATGTAGCGGATAATTTTTCAAAAAAACGAACAATTTTATTAGCGCAGGCAGGGACCATTTTGACCGTAGGGGGATTACTGATTTATACAGAAACGGTAGGGATGTCTGTTTATGCTATTTACATAGCTACTGTTTTTAATACGATATGTTCCGCATTTTCAGGGGTTACGTTTTCATCTGCAATTGCTACACTTGTTAATCCAGAACGTTTACAGCGCGCGATGTCATTTAATCAATTATCGATGTCCGTGGCTGCCATTGGGGGACCCGTCATTGGTGGTATGATGTATGGATTTTTCAATATTGACGTATTTTTAATGGTAAATATCGGAGCGTATATCATAGCGTTTTGCTTAGAGGCAACAATGGATTTTAAACTCTATAGTACAAGAGGAGAAGATGTAAAGAAGGAAAAAGTATGGGAAGGGCTTAAAGGCGGCTTCTATTATATAAAACAGCGTAAGGTCATAAAAACAATCATGTGGGTGGCATTATGGATTAATCTATTCTTTTCCGCTATCGCTGTTGGCGGAACATTTATTATCATTGAATTGCTAAAAGTAGAATCAACGCATTTTGGTTTTATTCAGGCATCAGGTGCAGCGGGTATGCTTATCGCTTCCCTTTATTTTGCGACAAGACCAGAAGTCAAAGCGCCATTACGTTTCTCAAAAATAAGCTTATTGCTGTTGGCAGGTAGTCTTGCCTTAGCCGTCATTCCATTAGTCACGAATTTTTCCTATATCGCAATTGTTAGTTTTTATCTAATCATTTACTTTATTTTCGCCATTTTCGAAATGGGTATTAATATGCCAATAGGGGTCTATATGCAAAAAAACATCTCGGAAGAATTCCGTGGCCGCGTTTTCGGACTGATGGAAACAATGGCAATGTCCATGATGCCTATTGGTATGGTTGTGTATGGAGTATTATACGATGCTATACCAGCCATGATCATATTGCCTGTTACAAGCGTCATTATCATTATCATTTCACTTGTGATGCTACGTACTTCTATCTTAAAAGAAGCACATCCGGAGTATTATGAAAAAGAAGTCATCACAAAAAGTGTGCCTCATTCAACAACATAATTGCATGCTTATGACTGTAGACAAAAGCTATCGTGACGTCACGATAGCTTTTGCTGTTTTCTTTTTATAAGAGTACTGCAACCGCCAGAAGTAGCAGATCTCAACAGCTTTCCTGTTTTTATGAGCTTAGCGATCCTCGATGACGATATAGGTGGCTTGAACGGGGCCATGTACACCAACAATTAGGATCATTTCGATATCTGCCGAGTTACTAGGACCTGTAATAAAGTTAATACAAGAAGGAATTTTTTCTCCATTTTTGATTTTTTCACGAATCCACTGTGCTGCTTGTGTCATACGTGGAACCATTGTACTTTTCGGGATCAAAATAATTGATTGTTTAGGTAAGAAGCTAATACTTCTTCCTTGATCTTTACTGCTAAAAAGGATAGCCGTCCCTGACTCAGCTAGCGTCATTTCGCTAATGGTCAAACCGATATTTGCTTTTTCAGCCTGTTGAATATTTTCCTCTGGTTGCTGTGAATTCCATTCATAATATTGAATATTAGACTGTGGCCATTTTTCTGTCATTAATTTAGATAGTCCGTAATCTTGAAATCGTTCATCCTTAGAAGTAATGACGGATTGTCCGCCATAATGGTCCACCACAGATTGTAGATCTTGAGAAAGCTTCGCACAATTAGAAATCACGATATTCGTATGAATATTGGCGCATTGTTTCGTGAAAATCTCTAGTAATTCGTCTCTTGTGGCATCTTTTAATGTACGGTTTTGAGGTTGATGCTGCCAAGTGGGGCGGGGGAGCGTTGTAATAGGTGAACGCCCTAACTGCTGTGCAATGTTTGCTAAAAAATTCTCTCGATGCTGAATGGTACCAGTCATGATTCCTCATCTCCTTTTGTTCGATGCTTCATCCAATCTCGGAAACTGTTTTTATTCGGTGCAGGGAAATCCCGTGCTTCAGTCCATGCTTTTAAAGGACCTAGCCCTTTAGTAATCGTATGGTCTTTCGTAAATGGAGACATTGCAGGAGCGGCCATTTTTGTAGCCATTTTATACAAAGTAGGGGAAGAAGCCCCTAAGCCAAATGCCTTCATTAATAGCTTTTCGGAAACGGGTGCTTTGCCTTCATTTTCAACAATGACCTGACGATGTCTATGAATAAGGTGATGTAAAGGAATTTTTACAGGGCAAGCATCCGTACAGGCACCACATAGCGTTGAAGCATAGGGGAGCTCTTTAAAATCATCATAGCCTCCTAATAACGGAGAGAGCACCACACCAACAGGGCCCGAATAGATAGAGCCATACGTATGCCCACCGACATGACGATAAACAGGGCAAGCGTTGACACAGGCGGCACAGCGAATGCATTGTAAGATAGGCTGAAATTCGCCACCAAGTATGGCAGAGCGACCATTATCCACTATGACTAAATGGAATTCCTCAGGTCCATCTGAATCACCCTCTTCTTTAATTCCTGTAAGCGTAGTAATATAGCTTGTTAGCTTTTGACCTACAGCACTACGTGTTAATAAGCTAACAAGAACTTCCATTTCTTCAAAGGTAGGAACAATTCTTTCCATTCCCATAACAGTGACTTGAGTTTTTGGTAGAGCCGTAACTAAATCAGCATTACCTTCATTGGTGACTAGAGTAATCGATCCACTTTCAGCAATGGCAAAATTACAGCCTGTTATACCGATATCAGCAGTTAAATATTCATCGCGTAGTTTATCACGCACATAAAGAGCAAGCTCCTCCGGCTTTTCCGATTGAGCGTAACCTTGTTTTTCTTTAAACACATCTCGAATTTGCTCTTTGTTTTTATGCAGAGCAGGAGCCACAATATGGGATGGAGGCTCGTGATCTGCAACCTGCAAAATGTATTCACCTAAGTCCGTTTCTATCACTTCACAGCCTAGTTCCTCTAAAGCAGCATTAAGGTTAATTTCCTCGGTTACCATCGATTTTGACTTAACAATTTTAGCGGCATTTTTCTTTTTCACAATACCTTGAATATAGGCTGTCGCTTCTTGAGCAGTTTGAGCAAAGAAAACATGGCCACCTCTTTTGGCAAAATTTTCACTTAATTGGTGTAGATAATAATCTAGGTTTTCTAAAACATGTTTACGTATTTCCTCTCCATGTGAACGCCATTCTTCCCAATCTCCAAGTTCTAGAGTTTGCTGTAGACGACGAGTTTGAAAGCGGTCCTGAGCATTAGAAACAGCACTCCGCATAAATGGATTGTCAAGCTCTTTTGTGACACGGTCCGAAAAGCGATCATTACTAGTTTTCATGGCCATTAATGTTTCCCCCTCTTATCGACAATTTAAAACCTCTGCAATATGCATCACTTTAATCGGTTTACCTTGGCGATGAATACGACCACCAATATTGATTAAACAGCCAGCATCTGCTCCAATTAAATAGTCCGCCCCTGTCTCCTCTACATGGTGGACCTTTTCATGAACCATTTCGCTAGAAATATTGCCCATTTTGACAGAGAATGTGCCACCAAACCCGCAGCACCTATCTTTTCCGTGAAGCTCCACATACTGTAAACCATCGACGTTTTGTAATAACTTCAATGGAGCCTCAGTCACACCGAGGAGGCGAGTCATATGGCAGGAAGTATGGTAAGTAGCTTTGCCCTCTAAATGTGCTCCAACATCCTCTATCTTTAATACGTTGACAATAAATTCAGTAAACTCATATGTTTTGGCTGCCAATGCCTTTGCTTTTGATTCCCATAGAGGATCCCCCTTAAAAACCTCTGGATATTCCTTAAACATATAAGCACAAGAACCAGAGGGGGAGACGACGTATTCGGCATGCTCGAAGGCACCGATCATTCTTTTCATCGCATTTTTTGATTCTTTCACATAGCCACTGTTATAAGCGGGCTGTCCACAGCATATTTGTTCCTCAGGAAAATCAATTTCACAGCCAAGTCTTTCTAATACTTCCACTACGGCTTTCCCTACATCTCCCTGAAACAAATCCACTAGGCAAGTAGCAAAGAGAGTTACTTTCATATGCATCGCTCCTTTTTATAAACAACAGGTCATCAGATGACTTATAGCTATATGAATCATACTACAAATTTTTCTAAGAAAGAAGATGTTTTGATAGAATTTTCAGAAATAATAAAACAACCTAGTCGAGAGCTAGGCTGTTTTAAAGTGGATGAGAGTCGGTTGTTTCAAAATACTGCAATAGAACCTTTTCAACATTGCTTAAATGAAAGGTCATCGCCTGCTTAGCCAATTCTTCATTTTGCTGCTGAATAGCAAGGAAGATATTCATATGTTCCTCATATAGTTGCTCGCTTGTTGTTTTTTTAGAGTACAACCAAATGCGGCGTGTTTCTTTCATCGTATCAATCATCAGGCCAGAAATTTGATCTAGAATGGTAGCAAGTAGGGGATTTTGGGAGGCAGTCGCTATCGCCACATGAAATTGATAATCCACCTTTTCACCAAGTTCACCATCTCCATGGGCTTGCTTCATGTCCTCTAAAATTTGAACCATTGCTTGAATATCCTGTTCCGTACGGTTGATGGCTGCACTTGCGGCTGCTCCTACTTCAATGATCTTGCGCACCTCTAATAAACGGGCAATATCAAGTTTATTCGATAACATGGCTGTAGATAATGGAAAATCCAGTCTATTTGGAGGCACACTTTTGACAAAAGTCCCAGAGCCTTGTTTGATTTCAATCAATCCCATTGCCTTTAAAGCAGACAGCGCCTCTCGCACAGCAGATCGGCTAACTTGTAATTGTTCAGCAAGCTGTTCCACCGAGTCTAGTCGATCACCTGGCTTTAAAACACCCGCTCTTATTTTCTCATGCAAAATTTCGGACACTTCTTCATAGATTTTTTTAGGTTTAATTTTTCTTAATTCCAAGGAGCTACACCTCTTTTTTTCAATCAAATGCACGTTTGTTATGAATAGTATACATGAAGATTAGTGAATCACTCACTAATTAACCATATATGGTCTATAAAAAATGGGTGTAGAGCTGATTTAAATGAGATTTGCCAACCTATTTGATGTTGTAGAATAATGGCGAATTTTGTTGACAGAAAATCAACAGGGGCGCATAATGCAGAAGTAGCTTATTAGGTGTTCTACATGTATGGGAAGGACTTTTCAGAAATCTCATCATTTTGCCATGAAACGTTCACAATCAGGAAGGGCGCAATTTATCATGTTTTTTGGTACGATGGATGCAGTAACTGTAAGGAGCGATCGAAAATATGGGATCAGATATTAACGTATTTTTAGCTTTTGGTGCAGGGTTTTTAAGTTTTATTTCACCATGTACCCTCCCATTGTATCCAGCATTTTTATCGTACATAACTGGTATGACATTAGATGAGCTAAAATCAGAAAAAGGGATGCTACAAAAGCGTGCCATTTTCCACACACTATTCTTTTTACTAGGATTTTCAATTATTTTTATCATAATTGGACTAAGTGCCTCATATGCGGCAGAGTTTTTCCTGAACTATCAAACTTTACTACGTCAGGTTGGTGCCATTTTAATCGTAGTATTTGGTTTAATGATTGTAGGATTACTACAAATTGATTTCCTCATGAAGGATCGAAAGTTTCAATTTAAAAATCGACCATCTGGCTATTTGGGATCCGTTTTAATTGGTATTGCCTTTGCGGCAGGATGGACACCATGTACAGGACCAATTTTAGCTTCTATTATAATGTTGGCTAGTACAAACCCAGGAGCGGGCTTTAGCTATATGTTCGCCTATTATTTAGGGTTCGCGATTCCATTCTTTGTGTTATCATTCTTTATTTCACGTATGACATGGATTCGCACACACAGCCAAAAAATCGTGAAAATCGGTGGTTATATAATGATTGCCGTGGGTATTTTGTTATTCTTTGATGGATTAACGTATATTACTCGTATATTACAGCCAATTTTCGGTGGATTTACAGGCTTTTAATTTGATACACTAAAGAGGCATACCGTACTTTAACGTGAGGGAGATGAACATGTGCCTACAGTTTTAGTAGTGGATGATACGCTATTTATGCGTGTTGCAATCAGTAATATGTTTTCAGAATGGGGTTACGAGGTAGTAGGTAAGGCAGCAAATGGTAAAGAAGCTGTGGCTATGTATCGAGAGTTACAACCAGATTTAGTAACAATGGATGTAACGATGCCCGTTATGACTGGTATTGCGGCAGTAAAAAAAATTATCCCAGAGTTTCCAAATGCAAAAATAATTATGGTAACAGCATTAGGCCAACAAAAGTTAATTGTAGAAGCGATTGAAAGTGGGGCAAAAGATTTTATTACCAAGCCCTTTGAGCCAGAAAGATTAAGAGCCGTCGCTGACCAATTACTTGGACAAAATTGCTAATTTGACATTAGAGGAGGATCTTTTATGTTAAGCAATATCCCTTCTCACTATTATGTTATTGGGTCAACCATTATGGCCATTCTTATGGGTAGCTTTGTCATGGTCATACGTATGAGAGCTTCCAAAATGCCAACAAATGAGAAGAAAATTATTATTCCGCCAATCGCGATGTCTTCTGGTGCACTCATGTTTTTATTTGAACAATTCCGAGTGCCACCCATGCAAATATTAGAAGCAGCCGCTGTAGGAATGGTGTTCTCGACCATTTTAATTGCCACTTCCAAATTCGAAGTGAAGGGTCGAGATATTTATTTAAAACGTTCAAAAGCATTCGTTTTTATATTATTTGGTTTATTAATATTCCGAGTAGTGGCCAAAATGATTTTAAGCAACTCCATCGATGTCGGCGAATTAGCTGGCATGTTCTGGATCCTAGCCTTCGCCATGTTAGTACCTTGGCGAATCGCCATGCTAATCCAGTTTAAAAAAATCAAAAAAACGATTCCCCAACTACACTAGTACTCAAACTAGTGTAGTTTTTTTATGCTCTAGAGTTGGGAGGTGGGGTGGATTTGTGGTTGGTGCACGAGAAAGGAGGCTGTTTCGGCAGAAGTGGTGGATAAAACGAAGAAAAGTGATGGATAGAGCTCCAAAGGTGGCTGCATAGGCAAAAGTGGCGGATAAAACAAGAGAAGTGCTGGATAGAACCGCGAAAGTGACGGATAGAGAGAGAAAAATGACGATAGGGCACCAAATGAGGCTGCCTCAGTAAAAGTTGACTGATAAAACCAGCGAAGTGACGGATAAAACCGCGAAAGTGACGGATAGAGCGAGAAAAATGACGATAGGGCACCAAATGAGGCTGCCTCGGTAAAAGAGGTGGATAAAACCAGCAAAGTGACGGATACAATCGCAAAAGTGACGGATAGAGCACAAATAGTGCTACCTTGGCAAAAGCGGCGGATAAAACAAGAGAAGTGGTGGATAAAACCGCGAAAGTGACGGATAGAATCGCAAAAGTGACGGATAGAGCGCCGAAAGTGACGGATACAATCGTAAAAATACCGAATAAAACCGCAAATAAGGATGCCCCGCTAAAAAAGTAACATAGAAAACGAAGTAAACAACCCCGTTAAACCCCAAAAAAAACGCTGCACAAGCGTATGTGCAGCGTAGCTTTCTTTATTCAAATAAATGTTCGTAGGGGGCGATGTCAATTTGCATTTGCTCTAATTTTTTGCGTAAAAATTTGTGATCGCGTTTCGGTGTTGCTTGGATGTAGCCGCGAATTATGAGGTCATTATTAATAGCAGGTGCTTTTTCCTCTAAAGCGAGCTCGCCAATTTTTCCTGCAATTTTCTCCTTTGCTACTTGTCTAAAGAGCTCTGGGACAGGGCTTACAAGCTCATAGAGTAACTCTTTTTCAGCTTGTCCCCATAAATGGATTGTTTTATCTAAATAAAATTCCTGCCAATCTAAATCAGACTTTCCATCCTGCTTTGGGAGTGCTTTTAAAAACTTGCGGAACATGAAAAAGCCGCCAATCGCCATCAATGAAATGAGGACAACTACCCAAAATAAAATAAACCATAAAAACCAACCTTGTAACAAATCGTTCACCTCTTTGCCTTCTCTGATTCTATTATAAAAGCTTCCGAAAGAAAATTCATCCTATAATGTCCCTTTTTTAGCAATTCGTCTTTATATAGTGTTTGAAGGGAGGTGAGGATGGATGGCGAATGTGAATTTTTTACATGCTACCCTAAGACTTAAATATGTGGAAGGCTACAATGATCAAAACGAGCCAACATACATTACTAAATCGTATCGAAATCTCGCTAAGACACATAATGAGGACGATTTAGTAGCTGTCGCGCATGCGATGGCCAGTCTTTCATCACTAGCCGTGGTTAGTATTGAAAAGCAAGAAACCAGCGAATTATCTTAAGGGGGGATCAGAAGATGGCACAAGTTTTAGAGTTACAATTTGTGACAGCGGATGGTAAAACATCTACGCTGACGATTGATGCACCGAAGCCTGCTATTACCGCAACAGACATTCAAAAGGTCATGCAAACTATAGTGACTAAAAATGTATTTTCAGGACAAGCTGGCGCCTTAGCAGCTATTAAAGGCGCTCGTATTGTAGAACGAAAAGTAATAGAATTTGATGTAGCAACAGAATAATGCAAAAATGGTCTTTGCTAAGAAAAATGCAAAGGCCATTTTTACCTAAGTGAAAGGGGGCATAACGATGGAACAGTGGTTAAGCATGATTTCAGATATCGGTTTCCCGATAATAGTGTCCTTTTATTTATTACACCGTGTCGAGGTAAAGCTAGATGCGATACATGAGGCACTTGTTTCCTTAAAATGAAATTAATTTCACAAATATGTACGAAAGCTGTCACCTAGAAGTTCTTGTCAACGCTTACAGCCTAAGTTAGGATGAGGGTAGTGTAGGTTAGGGAGAGTGTTAACATGAAACATAAACTAATTGGGCTATTATTGCTTTTAGCCTGTGCGACTGTTCTAGGTGCCTGTGGGAATTCCAAATTTAAAGCAGATTATAGTTTGGAAATACCTGATTTTGAACATGTCAATCAACGTGGAGAGACGGTTTCACTTGAAAGTTTAAAAGGCAAGCCATGGATTGGTATGTATATTTTCACGAATTGTGTATCGATTTGCCCACCAATGTCCTTGAATATGGCACAAGTCCAAGAAAAGCTACAGAAAAAAGGAGTAGAGGATTATAATATCGTCGCCTTTTCCGTAGATCCAGATGTTGATACGCCAGAAGTATTAGCCAACTATATTAGTAAATATAATGTGCCAGATGATTCTAAATGGAATCTTCTTACAGGTTATTCACAAAAATATATTGAACAGTTTGCGGTTAAAAATACGAAAATTTTAGTGAAAAACGATCCTAATAGTGATCAAGTTATCCATGGTAATCAATTTTTCCTAGTCGATAAAGATGGAACAATCGTTAAAATGTATAATGGCTTCGCTGAAAATATTGAAGATGTACCAATTGATACAATAGCTTCTGATATTGAAACATATGTTGATGAAAATTTATAATTAGCAACCGTCTCGAATTTTTGAGACGGTTTTAATTATATGACGACTATTAGCTGGTAAACAGTAAGATTTTCCATTTATAATAATAAAAAAGAGGGGATGGGGATTCGCTTATGACGATTGCACAAACATATTTACAGGTCATCCAAAAAAGGTTTAACAATGTGAAAGAGCTAGGGGATGGGGCACTGGCCCAACTAGAAGGGGCTGAGTTGCACTGGGCATATAATGAAGAATCCAATAGTGTCGCGGTCATTGTTAAACATGTTAGTGGTAATATGATTTCGCGCTGGACTGATTTTTTAACGACAGATGGTGAGAAAACTACACGAAATCGGGATGATGAGTTTATTAATAGTCTGTCTACAAAAGAAGCCATTCTCGCAGTTTGGGAAGAGGGCTGGCAAGTATTTTTAGATGCTTTGGCGAGTATTAAAGAATCCGATTTGCAGGGGCATGTTACAATCAGAGGGGAAAAGCTAGCGGTAATTGATGCGATAGAAAGGCAAATGGCTCATTATTCACAGCATATTGGTCAAATGATTTATATCGCGAAGCAAGTAAAGGGATCTGAGTGGCAAACGTTAAGTATAGCGAGAGGACAGTCGCAAGCGTTTAACAAGGCCATGCTTGAAAATAGCCATGAAAAATAAGAGAAATCGTAGCAATTAGTAGTTGCTACGATCTTTTTTATGACAAATAAAGCTTGTACATCGCAGTCTCCGAATCAATGGCTTGAGCTAGTTCAAATGCTTCCTGCTGATTTTTATGATGAGAGATGATCTCATAGAAAAAGCGAATTAGAAACATAAGATTGGCGTTACCATCGATATAGTCATCTGGTGCTAAATAGGAGTGGCAGCCACTTTGCAAAAATGCTGTTGCGAGCTGTTCGCACCCTAATGTACAGCCTGCTGCAATAACCTTTACACCTTGGAGGCGGCTATAAATTTGTACATCCAATGGACCAAAGTATATACTCTTTGGTTCATTAACTTCATAAACATCCTCCCCTAGCTCAGGCAGACAAAACCGTCCTTCATCTCCGTGAAAGTTCAAAATTAGATAATCCATCTTGCCATGTAGATCAACGCCTGATAAAACATCAATCAAATCATTGGGTCTACCAATTAAATGAAGGGTTACCCTTGCACCAAAGGATTCAAGTGCAGCACGGATGGCCATTGATTCAAAATCACAATTAGGTCCTACTACTACATTAACGTATAATTCTGGCTTGCTCATTTGCCGTTCCACCTCCATCCTTTAGTATAGATGAAACCTATTGGATGGGTAAACCGTATATTACAATAATTACTATATATGTAAAGGTTAAAGGAGTTTTAGCTATGAAACGGGTTGGACATTTACTTACATTACTACTTGGCATGACGCTTAGCCTCATCACCTTCTTACTGTTTTTGGACAATGAGAGGCAAAGAGACGAACTAGTATCTCTTTCTTATAGTCAATTTCAAACTATCCAACAGGCATGGTATATGTCTGGAAGTGATGGCAAGGAGCAATATTTATATCCATTAAAGCATGTGTTCTACCTTAACCGTTATGAGGTACAAGATACAGAACACCTTCTACAAGCTTTACGAACTAAAAAAGTCCCTATCAGTCGACCCGCCCAACCTACCCCAACAAGTGATTTATATATACGTTTTGATAATGGAAAGGAAATGGCCGTCAAGGTAATGGTGGAGGATGAAGAATTATTTCTCATGGACCAAAAAACGATGCAGTATTATCAACTGCCAACAGCAGAAGTGGTAGATTATTTTCGTTGGTTGAATGAAGAAAGCCGAATGCCGTTGTTTTTATTTATTATTTATACCGTTTTATTTTTTAGTTTAGCTTATCTGCTTGCAAAGAAATTAATAGGAGGTACATCGAAAACAACTTCGACAAAATTAATTAAACAGAAAGGGAAGCGACTTTCAGCTGATTTTCTTTTTCCTATCATCCTGCCATTAATCATCACCATTTCGATGCAAATATATGGGGCTCAGCATAGCTTATTATTATTAAGTGTCATGATGCTTACTTCAGGTATTCGAGAATATGTTGAAAAAAGAGAGCTTTTCATGAAAATGGTCCTGCTTGTCCCGATCTTTTCGTTTTATCTCCATGGCTTTCAATGGATTATTTCCTATTTTAACTAGCAAAATAGTGGATATTATTGTCAATAGTTTTCAGGTGGAGTTTGCATTATTGTTAAATTTTAGCGATGTTTTGTGAGGAAAGGTACATATTCTATAGGATAATAGATTTAGATAGGATATACTCTATGGTGATTACAGTAGAATTGAGGGAATCATATGAGATTAACTGTGGAACGTAAACTACAAATGGCTTTTGGTATAGTGCTAGCCTTCTTATTAATGATTACAGCCATTGCGATGTATTTCTTAACAAATAATAATAAGACACTAGCTGAAATCGAAGACAATACGGAATTAATCCATCTATATCAAGATATCTCGTTCCAAACAGTGCGTGCAAATGCAGCTATTCGAGGATTTATATTATATGGTAAGGAAGAAATGTTGAACAATCATCATGAAATTCGCAATACCTTACATACATCCATTAATCGCCTCCAAGAAATAGGCGCTCGCAATCAAGATTTTGAGCAATTTTTACAACAGCTTGATGATTGGGAAAAGGCGATAGATGGACAGATTATTCCGCTTTATAAACGTGGCGAAATAGAACAGGCTCAGCAAGTAGCCTTGCCGATTTTAGGGGATGGCTCTTTGAAGCTTGTAGTCTTTGGTAAGACAATGGCTACTGCACAACAGGAAGACATGCTAGCACATATTGAGGCGACAAAGGAAAAAGGGGAAAGAAGTGGTATTGAAATAATGATATTGGCGGCAATTTCTCTCCTCATTAGCATCATTATTGCTACTGTATTTGGTAGAAGAGTTGCTAAAAACATTCAGCTAACAGTCAGAGAAATGGATACATTCTCAGAGGGGAATTTACATGCTCATCTACAATTCAAAACAAAGGACGAATTTGCACATCTAGCCGAGTCATTCAATAGCATGTCAGAAAAACTTCGTCAAATGATGAAGCAAGTAGGAGATTCCTCTGAGCAAGTAGCCGCTACCTCTGAGCAGCTAACGGCTAGTAGCTTGGAGGTTACACAGGCAACGGAAGTCGTCACTGAATCAATTCAAGACATTGCACAAGGAATTGATGAGCAGGATACGTTAACAGGCGATGTACGAAATTTATCGGCCCATATTTTGAAGAAAATGAATGATATTTCCACTAGCATTCAAAACGTTAATGATGCAACCGTCGAAACGAAAAATATGGCGAGTTTAGGTCGTTCTTCTGTCCATGTTGCCACGGTACAGATGGATGAAATTTCAGCCAACACGAGTGAATTAAATACGCGCGTCCAAGATTTAGATGATAATTCAGCAGCCATTGTAGCCGCTGTGAACGTCATTAAAAGTATTGCGACACAGACCAATTTGCTTGCTATCAATGCCTCCATCGAAGCAGCCCGGAGCGGTGAGCATGGGAAAGGGTTTGCCGTTGTCGCTGAGGAAGTACGCAAACTAGCAGATGAGTCGAATCTTGCAGCAGTGGAAATTGAAAAAGTAGTAGCACAGATTACTGACAGTACAAGAATAATTGAAGAAGATATGGTCAATAGCAATGATTCGGTGCATGTAGGTCGTGATAAGGTCAATGTGGCAAGAGATAATTTTATACAAATTGATGATGCCATTACGGATGTACAAGCACAAACGGAATTAGTTACCGCAGCCATTCGTACTATCCATCAAGATATTGAAAAGCTGGTCCAAGAGATCAATTACATAGGTGAAGTATCTATGAAATCAAGCCGTCATGTGCAAAGCGTTGCCGCTTCTTCGGAAGAGCAAAATGCGGCGATGGAGGAAGTAGCGGCAGCTTCCACCCATTTAGCGAAAATGGCGATAGATCTACAGGAATCCATACAAACATTTAAATATTAAGGTCATGATAAAGGAGGTGTCTAATGGTCAAATAGATCATTGGACAACCTCTTTATTTTTACTTTCCAATCATTTCAGCAAGTTCAAATTCCTTTAGAATCGGGATCAATAGTTGCCATTTTTCATATAGTCATGATTAGGAAGTGATGGGCTAATAGTTTGTTCTTCCTGACAATTACAGGGATTTATAGTTATCTGTAAAGACTGAATAATAGAAAAATCATAAATATGTTTGAAAAATAATATTTCATCCGATAAAAGCTATGGGAGAGATGTAAAACAGATACAGAGTGGGAATGGTTGTAGCAAATATCAGGCTGACAAGTGATATTTTTCACTTCAAGAAACAAAAGGAGAATAATATATGAAGAAAATATTTAGCAGTTTTAAGGGCAAGCTTTATACGCTATTTGCACTAGTATTACTAATCCCTGTTATATCTGTAGGTAGTTTATCTTATTTATCAGCTAAAGATTCGATAGAAGAAGAAATCTTATTTAGTGCCAATGAAAGTGTGGGCATTTTAAATAAGCTTATCGATCAAACTATTACTGATAAGATGAATGACATTCAAGTGTTTAGTAGTGAAATAGATGCACAACAAGTTAAGCAATCACAAGCTTCTATCGAATCGAAGTTTAAGCAATATGGACAGCTTAATCCAGACGTTTTAAGTATTTATGTTGGAACAAATGATGGTTCGTTTTCTCAGGTACCAAAATTGAATGATGCGGACTATAATCCATTAGATCGAGATTGGTATAAACAAGCGACTGCTTTAAAAGGTGAAACGTTAATTACTAACCCTTATAAAGATGCGGGAACTGGTGATATGGTTGTAACGGTTGCTAAACAGATCAAGGACCGGTCAGGGGTTGTTGCTATTGATATTAAGTTAACAAACCTTCAAAAAATTGCAGATTCCATTCGAATTGGGAAAAATGGGTATCCCTCTATTTTTGGGGAAGACAATCTGGTCATTTCACATCCTACATTAGAAGCGGGTGGCAAGCTAAAAGAAAGTTTCCTAGATAAAATGTACGAAAGTCCCTCTGGCACCTATGAATACGTCTTTAACGGCGATGATCGTATTTTGTTCTATACGACGAATGAGGTAACCAATTGGAAAATTACAGGTACGATCTTTTCTAAGGAAATTGATGAATCGGCTTCATCGATTTTAACTCATACCATCATAGTTCTGCTTGCAGCTGTCGTGATTAGTTCTATAATCTTCTACTTCGTGATGAAGGCTGTCATTAAACCAATTAAAGCATTAAAAGATAGTGCCGTTACGATCAGTAAAGGTGATCTGACAGAGACTGTTACAATAACTTCGAAGGATGAAATTGGACAATTAGGACAAGCCTTTAACGATATGCAGGAAAGTTTGCGGACGCTTATTCAAAAAATTGAACAAAATGCAGAGGAAGTGGCATCGTCTGCTGAAGAGCTAACAGCTAATGCGAATCAAACAAGTATAGCAACCGAAAAAGTCGCTATTTCTATTCAAGATGTTGCGTCAAGTGCAGATGGTCAGACTATGAGTGCCAATAAAAATGCAGAATCATTACATGAGCTTTCAACAGCCATTCTTCATATTGCTGAAATTTCTTCCGCTGTGACGGACCTTTCACAGCATGCGACATTACAAGCAGATGAGGGCGGACAAGCTGTCCAAAATACAAAGGATCAAATGCAGTCTATTCATTTATCTGTTGCTGATTCCAATGCTAAAATTCAAACCTTACATGAGCGTTCACAGCAAATTACATCCATTTTAGATGTTATTACAAGCATTGCGGATCAAACTAATTTACTGGCTTTAAATGCCGCTATTGAAGCAGCAAGAGCAGGGGAGCATGGAAAAGGCTTTGCGGTTGTCGCAGACGAAGTCCGTAAGCTAGCCGAGCAATCACAGGAATCGGCTAAACAAATATTTGATCTAATACGTGGGATTCAACAAGAAACAGAGCAATCTGTAAGTATTATGGCTAAGGTAACGGAGGATGTTCAAAGTGGTTTACATATTTCTGATGAAGCCATTACGAAATTCCAAGTAATTAGGACAAGTATGAATGAAATTACGCCAAAAATGGAAGAGGTTTCTTCTGCCTCCGAGCAAATGTCTGCTGGTGTGCAAGAGGTAGCAGCGGTGACGGAGGATTTAGCCTTCTCAGCCAAAGGCAATGCTGCCGCTTCTGAAGATGTTGCAGCCTCAACAGAGGAACAGTTAGCATCAATGGAAGAAATCAATGCCTCGGCACAAGCACTTGCACATATGGCAGATGAATTAAAACAACTAATTAGTCAGTTCAAATATTAAAAAAAACGCCCCTCCATTCATTACAATGGAGGGGCGTTCCTATTTTATCGATCTTCTTCCCAACAATCAGTATTTTTTAATGTCGGAATTGATTTGGCATAAAAGACAGGATTTTTACCTGCTTTGCGTTGGCCTGTAAAATCATCTAATACAAGGAAGGCAATTTTACCAAGAATCATGATGATAGCAATATTGATGAAAGCCATAAGCCCCATAAATAAATCTGCTAAATTCCATACAAGTTGAACTTGTGCTACAGAGCCGAACATAACCATGACTAGTACTAGTATGCGATACATAATCATCCAACCCTTATGGGCATTTATAAATTCGATATTAGATTCACCGTAGTAATAGTTACCGATGATCGAACTGAAAGCAAAGAAGATAATGGAAATGGCAATAAAATAAGGAGCCCAATCCCCAACATGTACAGCTAGGGAATTTTGCGTCAAAATAATACCATTACTTTCACCTTTATCATATAAACCAGCTAAAATAATGATAAAGGCTGTTGCTGTACAAATCATAATCGTATCGAAAAAGACACCTAAGCTTTGTACAAGCCCTTGCTTAGCAGGATGTGAGGTATTAGCAGTCGCCGCAGCATTTGGCACACTACCCATCCCAGCTTCATTTGAAAATAAACCACGACGTACCCCTTGCATAATAGCGACTCCAATTGCTCCACCAGCAGCTTCTTGTAGACCAAATGCATGTGTGAAAATTAATTTAAAAACATTTGGTATTTCTGATAAATTTGTCACCACAACAAAAAGGGCTACAAGTAAATAGAAGATGGCCATAACCGGTACAAGGACTTGCGTTACCTTGACAATTCTTTGTACACCACCAAAAATAATTAATGCTGTTAGTGCTACAAGTAAGCCTCCAATGAGCTTTGGACTTATATCAAATGCTTCCCCAACCGAAGTAGCAATTGTGTTAGACTGCACTGCATTAAATATAAATCCAAAACTTAGTGTTAATAGAATACTAAAAATGATACCTAGTTTTCTTTGACCTAACGCTTTTTCCATGTAATAGGCAGGTCCACCTCGGAACGTATCGCCATCCTTTACTTTATAGACCTGTGCTAAAGTACTTTCAATGAAGGCTGTTGCCATTCCTAATATAGCAATAATCCACATCCAAAATACTGCACCTGGTCCACCGACACCAATGGCTAAGGCAACACCTGTAATGTTCCCAGTGCCTACACGTGAAGCGGCACTAATCGTAAAGGCTTGGAATGGCGAAACCCCTGAGTCTCCCTCCCTTTTTTCGACAATCAGACGAAACATTTCAGGAAAAAGACGAATTTGTACAAATTTTGTACCAAATGAAAAATATAGTCCAGCAGCTAATAATAAGATAATCAGGATATATGTCCATAAAATATTATTTCCACTATCAACAATATTTGAAATCCATTCCATAAGTTATTCCTCCTTTCACAGTACGCTTTAGTCTACACTGTTTTTTTATGAAAAATCAACCTTTCTAATATAATAAATTATAATAAAGTTTTGAGTTTTCCTATAAGAGTGGTAAATTCCGAAAATTCTCTTATTTTTATTTTGCAAACGCGTATAATAATAGAATAAAGGAGGGAGATTGGAAGATGAAAACAATCGGATTGATTGGTGGGATGAGCTGGGAATCCTCAGCCGAATATTATAAGCTTCTAAATGAACAGATCAAACAAAAGCTTGGGGGCCTTCATTCTGCAACATGTATTTTGTATAGTGTTGATTTCCAGCAAATTGAGCATTTTCAAGCGAGGGGACAATGGGACAAAGCTGGCTTCGTGCTAGCTCAAGCCGCACAGTCACTTGAACAGGCAGGTGCAGATTTTATCGTTATTTGTACAAATACGATGCATAAGGTCGTAGCGGTTATTGAGGAGGCCATCACCATCCCTATTTTACATATTGCAGATGCCACAGCTAACCAAATAAAAGAGGCTGGACTACAAAAAATAGCGCTCCTTGGAACTATGTACACAATGGAACAGGAATTTTATAAGTCGAGGGTAGAGGGGTATGGAATAGAGGTTATTGTGCCAGATTACCACTCACGTATGGAAGTAAACCGGATCATTTATGAGGAATTATGTTTGGGGAGCATTGTACCAAATTCAAAGTCCTATTATATCCAAGTGATTAATGACCTTGTGCAGGCAGGAGCGCAAGGAGTAATTCTTGGCTGTACCGAAATTGGCTTACTTATACAACAGCAGGATATCGATGTTCCAGTATTTGATACAACGGCAATTCATGCACAGGCAGCTGTGTCAATGGCGATTCAGGAGGAAACGTAATATGCAGGGAAAGGTAAGACAATTCGGCATTGAAGTGGGTACATTACCGGTTGGGCAGAAAAATTGTATTACCGATGTTGCAGGGGTACGAGTAGGCCATGTCACATTGGATGAGTCATTAGATCATGAAGGTGGTTACGCCTGTACAGGAGTCACAGCTATTTTACCGCATGGGGAGAATTTATTTCAGCATAAAGTTACAGCGGCTAGCTATGTGTTAAATGGCTTCGGCAAAACAACTGGACTCGTACAGGTGAATGAGCTAGGTGTGATCGAATCACCGATAATGCTCACGAATACATTTGGGGTACCAGCAGTTACGCAGGGAACATTGCGATATATGCTCGACATGAATCAGGACATTGGGCATACGACTGGCACCATCAATCTAGTTGTGGGCGAATGCAATGATAGTTATTTAAATTCCATCCGAGCATGTTCAGTAACAGCTGAGCATGCGGTAGAAGCCATTCAAAATGCCTCTCCGAATACAGCACAGGAAGGAGCCATTGGTGCTGGAAAAGGGATGATGTGCTTTGGCTATAAAGGGGGAATTGGTTCCTCTTCTCGTATTGTCAAAGTCGATAAAAATGAAATTAGCTATACGGTGGGCTGCATGGTACTTAGTAATTTTGGTCATAGTTCGGAATTTTTAGCGGAACGTTATGTTGCTCCTGCAAACCAATGTGTCTCGACTCTAGCTCCTACAGATGGGTCGATTATGATAGTCCTTGCTACAGATGCTCCACTTAGCAGTCGTCAATTGAAGAGAGTCATTAAACGCTGTGGGATAGGTTTAGGTCGGACAGGTAGTCATTACTCACATGGCAGTGGAGACATTGTGATAGGCTTTACAACTGCACATAACATCCCGCATATGTCTGAACAGCTTGTAGAAACAAGAATACAGCTCCGTGAGGATCATCCCGTTATGAATCAGTTATTTGTAGCTGCGGCAGAGGCAACTGAGGAAGCCATTCTCAATTCACTAGCTCAGGCACAAACAACAATTGGTCGCAACGGACATCAAGTAGAAGCCTACTCATTTCAAAAGGCATAGCGAAAAGGTTATTGAGACATAGATAATGTTTCGATAACCTTTTTTTGCGTAAGTACATAAGATTCCACATTTTTTTAGCATGTGTGGGTCATGAGATGAATAAATTCTTAACTAGAGGATAAAGGAGATTTTTCGACGATTTTTTGCTGGATTATGAATCATTATAAGAAAATAGCCATTAATTTGTAATAATTGTATTTTTATCTAGTCAATAATAGAGAGATATGATACTATTCATTTTAAAAAACTGAATTATCTAATAATTAAACGGGGGTGTTCTAGTATTGTAAACCTCTTTCAACCGATTGGAACGGCTTCGAATGGAAACTCTCCTGAGAGCCCATCTGTTAGCGAAAGCCAAGAGCCTCTAATACAGATTACTGCTGCATATAAAAGAATTTTTATAGAACCTATCTACGATCAGCAAAAGATTCCTAATAGTTTACGAGCCATTTATGTACGTGCTGGTGTAGTTGAACGCTTGCAGCATGCTTTGACACTATTACCGAAGGAGTATAGCCTGCTCCTCTATGACGGCTATCGCCCATTCCAAGTTCAACAGTATTTATTTAACTATTTTTCACTGCAATTGGCGCGCATTATGCCTCACGCCACAGAACTAGAATTACGGCAGGCGACCAAAAAGTATGTCGCAATGCCAAGGGCAGATGCTGCTCATTTGGCACCCCATTTAACAGGTGGAGCTATTGATCTAACACTTGCTGATAGACAAGGGAAAGCTTTGGATCTCGGTTCAGCCTTTGATGAAATGAATGAAAAATCAGCTACACGCTATTTTGAACATAACCTAAACGAGAATCCAGAGGCTTGTCAACATCGACGTTTATTATACAACTGTATGACACAAGTAGGCTTTAGTAATTATGGAGAGGAATGGTGGCATTACGATTTCCATAATATGGCGTGGGCGAGACGAGTGCAAGCTAAAATAGCCTGTTATGGAGCCATTCAGGTAACGATACATGATCATGAAATAAAGGAGATTCGATATCAATGAAAGTTTATATTAGCGCCGATATAGAAGGCATTACGGGTACCACTACGTGGAGTGAGACAGAGTTAAATGCACCTGACTATCAATTTTTTCAAAAACAAATGACTCGAGAAGTAGAAGCGGCCATTGAAGGAGCTATAGCGGGTGGCGCAACAGAAATACTATTGAAGGATGCGCACGATTCAGCACGCAATCTCGATATTTCGAATTTACCTATCAACTGTAAGGTAATCCGTGGCTGGACCTACGATCCGATGTGTATGGTAGCAGGTCTCGATCAAAGCTTTGATCGTGCGATTTTTATTGGCTATCACAGTAAAGGGGGAAGCGAGCGTAATCCGCTATCCCATACGCTTTGCACGTATGCGGATGTCAAAATAAATGGTGAGTATGCGAGTGAATTTTTAATTAATACGTATGCAGCAGCATTACATGGTGTTCCTGTTTCATTTGTCAGTGGTGATGTTGGCTTGACCGAAGAAATTCATGCCGTTAATGAAAACATTGTGACCTTTGCGACCAAAGAAGGAATAGGGAATGCAACTATTAGTGTCAGCCCGAAGCTAACGATTATGGAAACCAAGCGACTGGTAGCTTCCTCGATGAAGGTGCCACGTCAACATATTCAGGTACCATTACCAAAACGCTTTATGGTAGAAATCATCTATCGAGATCATACACGTGCCTATCGTAATTCCTTTTATCCAAATGCCACATTTAAACCACATAATACAGTAGAATTCGTCACAGACGATTTTTATGAAGTATTACGTATTTTACAATTTTTAACTTGACTGTGTGGATGAGCTTTTGCTTAGAGTGTGTGTGCCAATAGGACACGCTGTTGTCATGTGGAATAAGTAATTTTGGATTCGTATATAGAGAGAGGGTCCATATAGAGGGACCTAGCTTATGTTTGAAAAATCCTATTGAAGGTCATGACATCGGTCCTTCCAATAGGATTTTCATTATAAAAAGATGACTAGGGGGATGCATGTGAGAAAATATTGGTGGCTTTTCGTATGTTTGGTCGTATTATTTTGTGTAGCCTGCAATGATGAAAAATCGGGTGAAAAAGGATCAGAATATCGTGTGGTATATTCAGGGGAAATTAAAACATTAAATTACTTAAAAACGTCTGAAACGAATGAGTTTGCGGTGGCGGCGAATATGGTAGATGGTCTTATTGAGTATGATAAATACGGGGTAGTCCAGCCGGGATTAGCGAAAGAATGGTCGGCAAATGAAGATGCAACCGTATGGACCTTCAAGTTACGTGATGATGCCAAATGGGTGACACATGAAGGGAAGGAATATGCGGATGTAGTTGCACAGGATTTTGTGGACGGCTTGCAGTATGTCCTTGATGCCAAAAATGAATCCTCGACAGCCTGGATTGCGACAGTTGTCAAAAATGGAGAGGCATTCTATAACGGTGAAATGACAGATTTCAAGCAGGTAGGCATAAAGGCGTTGGATGAACATACAGTAGAATATACTTTAGAAGCTTCGACACCTTATTTTCTTTCTATGTTAAACTACGTTTGTTTCTTCCCAGTGAATGGTAAGTTCATTGCAGAAAAAGGGGCTGACTTTGGAACAACACGTGAAAATTTCCTTTATAATGGCGCTTATATTTTAGATAAATTTGAGCCGCAAAATGAGCGTGTTCTTGTAAAAAACAATACGTATTGGGATCAAGACAAAGTACTGATTGATCGTATCCGCTATAAATATAATAAAGAAGCTGCAACGGTAGCACCCGAACTGTTTTTACGTGGAGAAATTGATTCCGCTAGTATTCCTACTTCCATTATTGATGAATGGTTTAAGGATGATAAGAAAAAATCTCAAGTTCGTCAAACACAAAATAACTTCTATACCTACTTCTACGCTCTCAACTTTAACCCACAATTTGACGCAGAATATGAACCAGATAACTGGAAGATCGCCGTCAACAACAAAGATTTCCGAAAATCAATATTCCATGCACTGGACCGTGTTTCCGCCATGTTAACGGTGGAGCCTTATAATCCAGCCGATTTGCTGAGCAACACGATTACCCCCAAAAACTTTGTAGATGTTGCAGGGGTAGATTACACACAATTAACGCCATTTGCAACTATTTCCAATGAGGATTCCTTTAATAAAGAACTAGCACTTGAATTCAAAGAAAAAGCAAAAGTGGCATTAGCGGGTAAAGCTACATTCCCTGTAAAAGTGTTATTGCCATATAATGCGGGTAGTCCAGACTGGGCAAATCGTTCCCAAGTAGTGGAGCAGCAAATTGAAAAATTACTGGGGACAGATTATGTCGACATTATTGTAGAGGCAGGTCCAGCGACAGGCTTTTTATCTGAGGTGCGTCGTCCTGGGAAATTTGCACTTTTAGAAGCTAACTGGGGGCCAGATTATGCAGATCCATCCACGTATACAGATCCATTTACAGTGGACGGTACTTATAATAAACCTGAATTAGCTGAGGGTTACACAGAAGCCAATGGAAAAACGACGTATCAAAACCTTGTGGATGAAGCAAAGGTAACGATTGATGTGGCAAAACGGTATGAGCTGTTTGCGAAGGCAGAGGCCTTTTTAATTGAAGAAGCCTTAGTGATTCCATATTCCGTTGGAGGTAGTGGCTATGTTGCATCCAAATTAAATCCTTTCGAGGCACAGTATTCACCATTTGGTGTAACTGCCGAGAAATTTAAAGGTCAGCAAGTATTGGAAAAGCCAATGAGTAATGATGAATTTAAGAAAGCGCTTGCTCAGTGGGAACAAGAGCGTGCTGACGCTTTAGCGAATGCTAAAAAGTAGTAGGGGATCGTAGATAAAAAAGGAGATACCGAAAGGAACAGTCGGCATCTCCTTTAGTCTTTTTGACATGGGAGGATGGCGCGATGTTGCAATATATAGGAAAACGACTCTTACAATCTGTGTTAACCCTTTTTATTATTATAACAATTGTTTTTTCATTATTACGATTAATGCCGGAGGAAGGATATTTAGGTGCGGCAGCCGATAAAATGTCACCTGCTCAGCAAGAAATTTATTTAACGAATTTAGGATTACGTGATCCATTGCTTATTCAGCTAGGAAACTTTTACACGAAATTATTACAAGGGGATCTCGGGAAATCGGTGACCTATCGTACAGATGTACCTGTTACAACGATTATTGCGGACAAAATTATGTATTCACTACTCTTTGGGTTAGGGGCCGTTGTCCTGTCACTCCTAATTGGTGTGCCGCTAGGTATTATGATGGCCTATCGTAAGGGGCGTTGGCTCGATCGACTTGGGACAGGCTATATAGTTTTTGTCGTTGCTGTACCTGCAGCCGTTTATTATTTAGTGATACAAATGTATATTACTGATCTCTTTCAATTACCGATGCTCTTTGATGAGTATAGACCGATTACATGGATTCTCCCACTAACTTCTATGGCGTTGGCTCCTACAGCCTCCTACGCGATGTGGATGAGGCGTTATATGGTGGACGAATTGAACAAGGACTATATTAAACTAGCGAGGGCTAAAGGAGTAAAGGAACGAACATTAATGTTCAAGCACGTTTTGCGAAATGCCTTTATCCCAATGGCGCAATATTTACCTGCAACCATTTTGTTCACCATTACAGGCTCCATTTATATCGAATCTTTGTATTCCATTCCAGGGATGGGGGGCTTACTCGTTGATGCGATTCAACGACAGGATAATACGATTGTTCAAGGCTTAGTGCTGGTGTTCTCCTCCCTTGGTATTATCGGACTTATTTTAGGGGATATTGCCATGGCACTTGTTGATCCTCGGATTAAACTCGGCAAAGGAGGGGGAGTACGTTAATGGGCATGTATTCGAATGAAATTCATAATATTTCTAATAAATCACGGGAAACATTGTTTGAATTTGCGGAAGTCGATGCGCGACAAGCAGAAGAAACAGGCCATTCTAATTACTCATATTGGCGTTCCACATGGCAATCCTTTTTGAAAAATAGACTAGCTGTTTTTTTATTAGTAGGCGTGCTTATTATTGTTGGCTTTACGATCCTTCAGCCGTATTTACCAGCACAAAAATCACCAACGGAAATTTACCTAGATGAGCAAACAGGGATGCAGGCACGTAATATTACCCCCAATGCTGAATTTTGGTTTGGTACAAACTCAATTGGGCAGGATTTATGGTCACGAATTTGGGCGGGGACAAGGACATCCTTATTTATTGGCTGTGTAGTCGCCTTAGTAGAAGCTGTGGTTGGGATTACAGTTGGTACACTATGGGGCTTTTCGCGAAAGCTAGAGGTACCTATTACACAGCTGTATAACGTTGTTGATAATATTCCAACAACCATTGTACTCATTTTAATGTCTTATATTTTGCGACCAAGTATATCAACGATTATTATCGCCATGTGTATAACGGGGTGGGTGGAAATGGCTAGGTTTATTCGCAATCAAATTGTTATTTTGCGGGACCGTGAATACAACCTAGCCTCTAAATGTTTAGGGACACCTGATTACCGTATTATTGTAAAAAATCTATTACCCTATTTAATTTCTGTCATTATGTTACGTATGAGTCTAGCTATTCCCTTTGCTATAGGGGCAGAAGTATTTTTAACGTATATTGGCTTAGGGCTACCAATTAGTGAACCGTCCTTAGGTAATTTAATCAATGAAGGGCGTGTGCTCATGATGTCGCCAGACTTACGATATCAGCTGATTTTCCCGAGTATTGTGTTAAGTGTCATTACTATTGCATTTTATATAATTGGTAATTCCTTTGCAGATGCAGCAGATCCAAAAAACCATGTATAAGGAGATGAAATCAGTGACATCTAAAAAATCACGCCTATTAGTTATCCAAAATCTAATTATTCAATTCACATTACGTGGTCGTGTTTTAACTGCAATTCGAGATATTTCTCTTGATTTATATAAAGGGGAAAGTCTAGCGATTGTTGGAGAATCTGGTTCGGGCAAATCTGTGCTAATGAAGTCTATTATGGGCTTGCTCGACAAAAATGGCAGCATTAAGCAGGGCAGAATCATTTACCAAGCACAGGATCTAGGACAATTTACGACAGAGCAAGAATGGCTCCATATACGAGGGAAGGAAATAGCCATGGTGACGCAGGACCCGATGACATCTTTAAATCCACTTAAAACGATTGGTAAGCAAATTGAGGAATGTGTGGTGTTGCATCAGGACTTAAAGGGGAAGGAGGCTTATGAAGAAACATTAAAACTACTTACAGATGTTGGAATACATGATGTGAAAAAACGCTATAAGCAATATCCTCATGAATTTTCAGGAGGTATGCGCCAACGTATTGTCATTGCGATTGCGATTGCCTGTAAGCCAAATATTTTAATATGTGATGAACCAACAACCGCTCTAGATGTAACGATACAGGCACAAATTTTACAGCTATTAAAAAATCTTCAACTTAAGTATGGCTTAACGATCGTCTATATTACGCATGATTTAGGTGTGGTCGCCAAGGTGGCTGACCGTATTGCGGTCATGTACGCGGGTGATGTAATTGAGGTTGGGAAAACTCATGAAATTTTCTTTAATAGTAAGCATCCATATACATGGGCCCTTATTTCCTCCCTGCCGCAGCTCGGCTCTAAGGGAGAAGCGTTGTATTCGATCAAAGGGTCGCCACCCAATCTTTTTCAGGAAATAAAGGGGGATGCCTTTGCGCCGCGCAATCAATATGCGCTGAAAATCGATTTTATCGAGCGCCCACCTTTTTTTCAGGTTAGTGACACGCATTATGCACGAACATGGTTATTAGATCCGCTTGCTCCAAAGGTAGAACCTCCTGCTGCCTTACAAGCTTTTTTTGCAGAGGGGAGGCAGTATGCTAGTGAGTGAAAAAGAAATAGTACTGGAAGTGAAAAATTTAACCGTTGATTTTGGTAAGGGGAAGCATAAATTTACGGCCATTGATGATGTCAGTTTTCATATTTTTAAAGGCGAAACATTTGGCTTAGTAGGTGAATCAGGATCAGGGAAAACAACGATTGGTCGTTCTATTATGCGCATCAACGAGGTCACCGAAGGACAAATTTTGTATCATGGCAAAACTATTCATGGGAAAATTCCAAAAGATTGGGATAGGGAAATTACACAGAAAATCCAAATGATTTTTCAGGACCCGATGGCGTCGCTCAATGAACGTGCCAAGGTTGATTATATAGTGGCGGAAGGATTATACCCTTCCAAAAAATATAAAGATGAAGCGGAACGGCAAGAAAAGGTACGCAAGGCATTAGTAAATGTTGGTCTACTTCCGGAATTTTCGAATCGATTTCCTCATGAGTTTTCAGGTGGTCAACGCCAGCGTATTGGCATTGCTCGTGCTTTAGTGATGGAGCCAGAATTTATTATTGCTGATGAGCCAATATCCGCCTTAGATGTATCCATTCGGGCACAGGTGTTGAATTTATTAGCTAATCTTCAACGAAAAAATCATTTAACCTTTTTATTAATTGCCCATGATCTATCCGTTGTCCGTTTTATCACGGATCGGACGGCCGTCATTTATCAAGGAAAAATTGTCGAGCTAGCTGAAACAGAACAGCTTTTCACCCGTCCGCTTCATCCGTATACGAGAGCTTTGTTATCAGCTGTACCGGAGCCAAATCCTTATAAGGAGCGAGAGAAAGTTGTTGAGATATATGATCCAGCACAACATCGTTATGCGGACAGTCCTCCGTCATTTGTGGAAATTGAGGATGGCCATTTTATTTTAGCTAATGAAGAAGAGCTAACGGTTTATCGTACTTCATTGAAACGGGAGGTAAATGAATGATTTGTCCAAAGGCATTGAAAAAAGGTGACACAATTGGTCTAATAAGTGCTTCAGGAGCTACTCCACCCGATAGATTACAGCCAGCTATAGCTAGTATTGAAAAGCTTGGGTTGAAGGTGGTTGTAGGAGAGACGTGTCACGCGCGACATGGTTATTTAGCAGGCACTGATGATCAGCGGGCAGCGGATGTTCATCGAATGTTTCAAGATCCAACGATTGACGGTATTTTTTGTGTTCGCGGTGGCTATGGGGCTACGAAAATTTTACCGCTTTTAGATTTTGAGGTAATTAAGGCGAATCCTAAAGTCTTTGTAGGCTATAGTGATGTGACTGCTCTACATATAGCCTTCAACCAGCTTAGTGGCTTTGTTACGTACCATACACCAATGCCATCGACTGAATTTATTAGGCAGGAGATGGACGATTACACATGGCAATCCTTCTGCCAGCAAATAATGGCGGTAGGGGTAGAGGAGTATGACTTAGAAAATCCTGTAGACCAACCAATGTCCAAGCTCGTAGCTGGTAGTGCTACAGGTACACTTATTGGGGGCAATTTAACATTAGTGACTGCATCACTTGGTACACCCTATGAAATTGATACAAAAGGAAAAATCCTATTTTTAGAAGATATTGATGAAAGTGAGCAACGAGTTGACCGGATGTTAACGCAATTAAAACTGGCGGGGAAATTAGATGACGTAGCAGGTATCTTATTGGGAGCATGGACAAATTGTGGACCTGAAAATCCACAAAAGCCCGAGCAAAGTTTATCGCTACAAACGATCTTCGAGGAAATTCTAGTGCCTTTTAACAAACCTATTATTTCAGGGATCACGTGTGGACATTGTTTACCAACGATGTCACTGCCTTTAGGAAGAACCATTACAATGGATGCAGATAATCACCGAATTCGTGTTGTTAGGTAGGTGTCTAATGGAGAATCAAATCCAAAATCTCATCCAAAAAACTCCCTATAAGGTACATCTCTTTGTTAAAGATCCAAAAACCGAGCAATTCCTATTTAGTCATCAACAAGAGGAGTCATTTTCTAGCGCTAGTATTATAAAAGTGCCGATTCTTCTAGCTGTTTTAGCGTATACCGGGAAACACAACATATCCCTTCATTCAGCCTTAACAATCACTCCTACTGATTGGGTAGATTTTAGTGTAATAAGTGAGCAACGTCTGACGCAAAGCACAGTTTACGAGCTACTAGTATGGATGATTATAACGAGTGACAATACAGCAACAAACGTCCTAATTGATGTAGTGGGAATGGATTTTTTAAATGATTATTTCCGTCAAATAGGCTTACAGGAAACGTTGCTACAGCGAAAAATGATGGATGTCGAGCGACTTGCAATGGGGATTGACAACTTTACGTCTGCACGGGACATGGCCCATCTTTTTACACGAATATATCAACAGGATTTACTAGCATCACCTTACAATGAGCTGGTCATCGACATTTTAAGTAGACAGCGCGTATATGAAGGCTTAAAGCGTTACCTCGTGGATGATGTAAAACTGGCCCATAAAACAGGTGGGCTTGACACAGTCGATCATGATGTAGGAATTGTCTACGGTAGCTCGTTTGATTATCTGATTGGTATTTTCATAACAAATGTAACGGATAATGATCTGGCTCGCCAATTGATTGGTCGTCTTTCAAAGGTTGTTTATGACCATATGATGGAGCAGAAGGAGGAACAGCAATGAAGTCTATCGTAACAGCCATGATTGCCAATTTGCATGCCAAGCCTGATGAAACTTCTGAATTAATAGATGAGGTACTTTATGGCATGACAGTAGATATTCTGACAGACTGTCATGAGGATTGGGTATATGTTCAAACTGCTTATCGTTATAAAGGATATTGTCAGAAGGCTGATTTGCTACTGGATGAAGAAACGGCTGCTAAATGGCACAGCGAAGCACAGCCTATCATTATTCAAAGCTTTGCAGATGTTTTACAGCAGCCTCGTATCCAAAGCACAAAGCTGATGACTCTTGTGAAAGGTTCTAGTATAGGCGTTGTTACGCAAGAGGACGTACCGGAAGAGTGGTCTGCTATACAATTAGTGTCGGGAAAAATAGGCTATGTTCGCACAAAATGGCTACAGGAAAAGCCATCTCAAACTCAAATAACCGAGCATTCCTTTCGAGAAAACGTAGTCCAAACAGCGCTAAGCTATTTAGCTACACCTTATCGCTGGGGTGGCAAATCACCATTAGGCATTGATTGCTCCGGTTTATGTTCAATGGCCTATATGTTAAATGGGGTTACTATTTTTCGGGATGCTAAAATGGTAGAGGGCTTTCCTATTGTGAAAATAGAAAAAGAGGATAGGCAAAAAGGTGATTTGCTCTATTTCCCAGGCCATATCGCTTTATATATGGGCGATAATCTATATGTCCATTCTTCACTTGGTGGTAATGAAGTGACCATTAATAGCTTAGATAAACAGCATGCACTCTATCGCCATGATTTAGCCACAACCCTAACAGAAGTAGGTTCTTTATTTCCGGAGAAGCCAAATCGATAGGCTTCTCTTTTTGACTTCAATAAAGCAGCTATACTAAACTCAAAGGACAAATGGGGAGTGGGTGGTGTTGATTTACTAAAGGAGCATTATTAAGAGCATGTATGCTAATCGTGGAGGCACTTTCTATGGTATGAGTGTAAATGGTGTGCGTTCAGGTCTAGAAAATGAAGCGATTGCAAGAGGATATTCAGCTTCATCAAGTAGTTTTAATAATTTTTTCTCATATAAGACTGAAATAGATAATAATAGACCGCTTGCAGTAAAATTTGATAAATACTTTACTCTTTTTGAACCTAATGCAGATTATGCATATGATTATCACTGGACACCTGGACTTGGATATATCTACGCTTCCACAGGTACAATGTTAAGAGTTCAAACGTTAGCTCCTAACAGTACTATACGTGATATAAACTATAACGTTAACTCTGCAATTATATCGATGGTGAGTTTTTCAATTAATAATTTAATTGTATTATTATAAATTTTCTTTATTGTTAAATTGGTAGGTAAAGACACTAAAATCGAATTTTTATAGTTTGAAAAATTGTAATTATTAATAAATATAGTCTTGATACTTGATAGGGCGGAAGGAGAGGGAAATGAAAAAAATAATTATCTTTAATTTATTATTTTGTATAGTAGTTATGTTTGTTAATTACAATTATTTTAATTCTAAATCTCGAAACGCTATCGTATACAACTATGTGGAAAACTATATTGAGACTAACTATGGCATTGCTAGAGAAAATTTAAAATCTGAAGAAATCGATTACTTGAGAGGAATGGGTTTGTTTGAAATAGAAGTTAAAGATATAGAAACTAAAAATTATTACTTTTTCGAAGTGGATATTAACGATGACTATTCATTATATTATATAAAAGATCTTACTGAGCTTCATCGTAAAAATCATCCTAAAAATCAAGCTAATTAAAGAAAGTTTATATCAACCGGTATCAGCAATATTTTGAGATAGATATAAAGGCATACCACAATATATTCCGACTTATAAAGCATTCTTGAGAGAGTGCTTTTTTATTATGTTTAAAATTAACTGAATCAATTTCATAAATCATCATTTTCAAAATTTCAAAAGGCTACTAAACCGATACCTGCGTTTTAAGAGAGGGAAAGGGATAGGTATTTGTTGAAGATTAGATCACAGAAAATGCTCAAACTTTTTTATAAAAATGAAACAATACTTCACAGAGGAAGAATCCGTTTTGATCAAACTTTTTTCAAAAGGGATTCTTCTTAATTTAACAGAAAATAAGGGTTTTCGAGGTATTTTTGCTCAAACTTTATTTCAAAGCAACAGTTGGGGCAAGTTTAACAACAATTATTACGTTTCGTTTTAAGAGAAGAATTAGCACTCGTCAATTACCGGCTTGAAGGATAAACAAGCAGAATTTCAAAAAATATGTCGAGAGGAATTTTGGGTCAATGTACGGAAAAAAACGCGCTTCAAGTAAAGAATCATACAGGGGCGTTAGGATACGCGTGTGTTTGAAATAGAAACCGTCATACACCAGCTAATCATTTCAGTCCATATTTATTGTCTTGCTTTATGAGGTCAAATCCTATAAAGCTTTTTTTTATGGTCATTATTTTGGATGGTTTGCCAAAATAAGTAAACGACAAACGTACAGATATTGATGATAAATAATGCGACCAGCTGCCATAACCCGATTAAAAAAGTGACCATGTATAAATCAAAGGCTGCTTCACCGAGAGGCATATGTGGGAAGGGCGTTAATTGACTATAATGCCACACGAAATAACAGGCTAATGCAGTACCTTGTCCTACATAAATAAAGATCCAATGGATATAAAATGATATTTTTAATCGCCAGCAACAAAGGAACAGGTTCAAGACAATAATGAATAGTGGGAACAGGAATATTTGAAACAAACTTTCAGCTATTTGAGTCATAAATAATAAATTATAGCTAAGCTGAATGATTGGCAATAGTACTAGATTGATGATGATCAGGCTGAGCAGTTGTGTACGAGTCACTATATTCCTATCCTTTCCTTGCCTCATTTTTACATAAGGACGTTTGAAAAAAAGAATGGTTTCGCACAAAAAATCTCCACGCACAATTTTTGAGCATGGAGATTTTCGACTAATAGTGATAAATATTTAATTGCATACCAGCCTCAAGTCGATCTGACCGCAACTGATTCCACTGTTTAATAGAAGTCACGTTGACATTATAGACCTCGGCGATATCTACTATAGAGTCACCATCCGTGACCGTTATCGTTTTCTTATTCTTTACGGGGCTGTCATATTGTTGTAGGTCGTATTGAGCGATAAGTGAATTTAATTTTTCGTTATATTTTGAATCAGTGGCATAGGAGCCTGTTAAAAACTTTGTCGCATCTGAATAGGATTTGGTGTTACTTTTGAAAACACCTGCATAAAATTCCTTGTTCCACGAAACACCATTGCGCATTAGCTTTACATAGTCCTGCATAGAAGCCTCATAGGAAGGGTATTTGCGGAAATCAGCCATAATGGTCGACAAATTACCTGATCCATCATCCTCTGACGTTTCGAGTTTTACGGAATTATTTTGATAGCTGCCTTTCATGCCAAACAGATTATAGTTGGGGGCAGAGCCAAGACCACTTTGTCCGCTCTCGCTTTCTAGAATAGCTTGTGCAATCATCACGGATGCATATAAGTCATTATTGGCACCAAGATTTCGTGCAGTTTCAGCGATTTCGCCGATAAATTCTTCCGCACTCGGGCGATCATCAATGACGACAGGCTCTTCTTTTTCTGTCGTATTAAACAACTGTGTCACCATAAAAAATGAAATACAAATAACAACGACAGCAATCATAAGTCCTTTTAAAAAATTAATTACGTATTTCATGGTAGGCTTGATGTTGGTAGTGACCACATCTCCCTCCCTTCTATTAAAAGATTAGCTATCTCTTATTATGACAAAGAGTGAAAGAGAAATAAAGAGCTGTATATATAAATAGCTTGTATCATTAATAGAACGTTGCGAACGTTAAATAGTTCCATGTCATTCCGCTAAAATGTCTATCTTAAAATTTTGAGACATAAATTGTTTAAATCTCTCAAAATATTGTTCGGAAGCCTCCCAGCGTCTAGTATTTAAAAAAGCTATCTCGTGGCGACCAAAATGGTTAGGTGGTTGGTAGTGTCGAGAAACATAGGATGGATTTTCTAATGAATAAAAATAATACGCTTCATCAGGCGTCTTAATTTCAATACGAGCATGAATAAAATCACCATCTTCATCCGTATAGGCCTGACGAAAACTATAATATTTAGAACCGTCCCAGAAACCATCGTCATCCTCGTCAAGCCCTTGAATTTCTGGATGTTGTAAAATTCGTTCTACATATTGTACCTCGATTTTAGGCACATAAAGGGTAGCGACATTTACACAAGTTAATAACATAATCCAGTGATCCTGAATATCCACTAAATGCTCCTGAGGTAAATCCGTAATGTCCCACCATTCATCTCCTTCATCGAATGATTTTCTCAATAGGGAGACGGTTTGATCTTCATTGAGCCAAATAAAATAATGATACTGGGAGGTTTTCATATAAATGCTATCATTCGTCTTGTCTCCGTCATCATCGATATGCGCTCGCTGAACAGTGAAATGCACACCATGTTCCTCAAGGTCAAAATAAGGCTTGTCTCCAGTCATCAAAATACACTTTGTTAGCTTTAGTATATTTTCCACATCGATGTGATGGTCCGTAAAATATACATGAGTTGCCTTCTTGATGTGGGGGATTTCCTGTAAATTAGTCAGTGCGGAGCGTCCTTCTTTAAGGATACTCACCAATGTGACGAATGAAAATTCAATCTCTTCTTCATCGTCATCCATATCATAAAAAACCTCGTCAATTAACACATCTTGTATACGGATAGGGAGTTCCTGAAAAACGCCATCTCCGTGCCAAATGTTGACGATACATTGCAGTGACTTCTGTCCATGAACGTTAAAGCGATACTCATCGTCTTGAACTAATACGTTTGCCTGAAGATGACCATTGACAATCGTTTCCCCATGATTATAGGAGCCACACAAAATATCCTCTACTGTCAGATGTCCGTGAACATAGATTTCCTGACCACCTACAGCTATATTTTTAGCTGTCAAATTGCCCATTACCATCAGTCCTATTGCACCATCCGTTTCTGCATTGTATAAATGATCTACCGTCAAATGACCATCAATAAAAATAATGATCACATTGTCTTGCTGTGGGAAAGGAATGTCCCAATCCAAATCAAGAAAAGGAAGCTTCAAATCTCCCTCATAGTACGCAACAAGGTCGTTCTCACTAAAATCCGTGTAATGGCTTGCCCACCAAGAGTTTTCGGGAAACTTATCAGCAAGTTTGTTAATAGGTATAAATTGAAAGACATTCTTCATAGTTCACTACCTCCCAATTGCCGTTTTTTTTATCTTCTCATACGGAGGAATTAACAGTCAATTTAGTAGATTGGTAGAGTTATGTGCAATTGGGAATAAAATGCTATGATAAATCTTAAAGAGGTTTTATGACCATTGTTACCAATTGCTGAGAAGTTGGAGGTGAGGTGAACCAACTAGCTTTCGAAAAGATGTTTGGAAGGGCTATTATTTGTGAAATATATAGACGAATATGAATTTACTATGTCATTAGCGAATTATAAGGAGCTGGCAGATGATAACATTTGATAATGTCTCAAAAATGTATAGTAACGACCATGTGGCTGTCAAAGCCCTCAATGTGGAGATTAAAAAAGGTGAATTCTTTGTTATTATCGGCCCGAGTGGATGTGGCAAAACTACTTTATTGAAGATGATTAACCGATTAATTCCATTGACGGAAGGCACTATTTGGATAAATGGAAAAAGAGTTAGTGATTATAATATTCACGAGTTACGCTGGAGTATTGGCTATGTGTTACAACAAATTGCTCTTTTTCCGCATATGACCATTGAAGAGAATATTGCGATTGTTCCAGAATTAAAAAAATGGAGTAAAACAAAAATTCAAAAGCGAGTAGAAGAGCTTTTGGAATTGGTAGGGCTTGAGCCTGAAAAGTATCGTCAGCGTAAGCCAAAGGAGTTATCTGGAGGGGAGCAGCAAAGAGTGGGCGTTCTTCGGGCATTGGCGGCTGATCCAGAAATTATTTTGATGGATGAACCTTTCAGTGCATTAGATCCCATTAGTCGTACGAAGTTACAGGATGATCTACTGGATATGCAGCGTAAGATTCAAAAAACCATCGTCTTTGTCTCGCATGATATGCAGGAGGCATTGAAGCTAGGTGATCGACTATGTGTCATGAAAGATGGAGAAATTGTTCAAGTTGGATCTCCTCAGGAAATTGTAGAAAATCCAGTGAATGATTTTGTCCAACAATTTATAGGGGTAAATCCAGTTCACAATAGGTTTGATATTCGGACGGTTATGCAACCAATCGTAAGTGTTGGTGAGCTAGGGGATACTATTGCTATCAATGAGCCGATCACAACGATTCTTGAAAAACTGACAGAGCATAGCGTTCTTGGCGTGGAAGAGGATGGAGAGATAATTGGTATGGTGACTCGAACAACTATACTGCAATATGTAGCAAAGGATTTCCAGGAAAGAGGTCGAGGCCATGACTAATTTTGTAGCAATGTTTCAGGAACGAAAGGGACAGCTTCTGTCAGCCTTACTCGAACACATACAAATCTCCTTCATAGCTCTATTTTTTGCTATCATTATTGCCATTCCTCTAGGTATCTATTTAACCAATAAAAAGAAAATAGCAGAAACGATAATTGGTATGAGTGCCGTGCTACAAACGATTCCATCTTTAGCGTTACTTGGGTTATTAATTCCATTATTCGGGATTGGGAAAGTTCCTGCCATCATTGCCTTAGTGGTCTATGCACTGTTACCGATTCTCCGAAATACTTATACAGGCATTAAGGAAGTGGACCCTTCATTGAAGGAGGCAGCTTTGGCAATGGGCATGAACACGCCTAAACGTTTATTGAAGGTTGAATTGCCTCTTGCTTTGCCTGTCATCATGGCTGGTATTCGAACAGCGATGGTGTTAATTGTTGGAACAGCCACATTAGCTGCTTTAATTGGAGCAGGTGGTTTAGGGGATATTATTTTACTAGGCATTGATCGTAATAATACCGCACTCATTATTTTAGGGGCTGTGCCCGCTGCGATATTAGCATTGATCTTCGATGTTTTACTGAAAAAGCTTGAATCGCTATCATTCAGAAAAACAGTAATAACTGTAAGTATCGTCAGTATTGCGGCTTTGATGATGATCTGCCTTCCGCTTCTCAATAACAAAGACCAAGATGAAATTGTTATCGCTGGAAAACTCGGAGCGGAGCCTGAAATTCTCATCAATATGTATAAGTTATTAATTGAGCAGGATACAGACTTAACGGTGCAATTAAAGCCAGGACTTGGAAAAACTTCATTTGTATTTAATGCGTTGAAGTCTGGCAGTATTGATGTATACCCAGAATTTACAGGCACAGCCATCTCGGAGTTTTTAAAGCAGGAAGCCATTAATAACAGTGAGGCAGATGTCTATCAGCAGGCGAAAGATGGGATGCTAAAGCAATTTGATATGGTTATGCTTAGCCCAATGAACTATAACAATACGTATGCGTTAGCAGTATCGGAGGATTTGGCTGAAACGTATCAGCTCCAAACTATTTCGGACCTTAAATCGATAGAACAAGCTGTTAAGGCAGGGTTTACATTAGAATTTAATGATCGTGAAGATGGCTATGTTGGTATTCAAAAGCGCTATGATATTGCGTTTCCCTCTATTGCAACTATGGAGCCTAAGCTACGCTATCAAGCGATTGAATCGGGAGATATCAACCTACTCGATGCTTATTCAACGGATAGTGAAATTCGTCAATATAAGCTCCACGTATTAGAGGATGATCAAGCGCTGTTCCCCCCTTATCAAGGAGCTCCGTTATTACGGCAAGAAACACTGATCAAGTATCCAGAGATTGAAACATCTTTAAATAAACTGGCTGATCAAATTTCAGATGATGAAATGCGAGAAATGAATTATCAAGTGAATGTAGAAGGAAAGCTAGCAGCAGAAGTAGCCAATGAGTATCTAGTAAATGCCGGCTTACTGAAATAAACGATAGGACCCTCGAGCATTAGTATGCAAGAGGGTTTTATTTCTATCATAAATAATTTAATGATAAACGTTAATTTATTATGGATAGAGATAATAGAAACTGTATAATGAAATAGAGGGAAGGGGATGCTGACAATGGAGAAAACGATTCAAAGTAAAGAATTTCAATTGTTGACAAAGGGGCTTCGTATGATTTTTACAATCATCATAGTTCTTATGATTTTGGGCATGGCGTTAATGGCAGTTATTTTGGTTGGCGTAATGATTGTGTCAGAAAATGATGTAAATGGTTGGTTAGCCAAGGCAAGTGTGACAGCTTCCATCCATTTTGAGGGGCTGGAAATGCTGCTGTCCGAGCAGACAGTTCAAGATATGCACTACTCCAAAATAGATGTCGTGAAATTAGTATTAACTGCTACAATATACATAACTATTTTATTTTTGATGGTTGTTCAAGTAAGGAATATTTTAAATAATTTATCAAAAGGGATCATATTTTCACTAGATAATAGTAAAAAAATAGAAAGAATTGCGTATTGTGTGATAGTCTTGAGCTTAACTGTGAATGCATTCCGTACATATATCGTCTATCTAATGATGCAACCATTTAAGCTTGAATCACTATTGGTAAAGACAGATTTTATTACAGGGATCAGCTATCATTTCACAGGCATTAATTGGACACTATTACTTTGTGGCTTGGTGATTTGGACCATTGCTCGTATTTTCCGTTACGGTGCTTTTCTCCAAGATGAATATGATGCAACAGCTTAGGAAGTGAAAATATGACTATAATTATTCGCTTAGACCGGATGCTAGCGGATCGTAAAATGCAGCTAAGTGAGCTTGCAGAGAAGGTTGATGTGTCGATCGTCAATCTTTCAAATTTAAAAACAGGCAAGGTAAGAGCCGTGCGTTTCTCTACCTTAAATGCCATCTGTAAGGCTTTGGGCTGCCAGCCAGGAGATATATTAGAGTATGTCGAGGATGAAGATTAATTTTCGTCATCTAAACATAGTAGCAAGAAAGGGTTTTCCTTAAATGAAGGTTTTCAGTTTTTTATTCATCGCCATTGTAGCAGAAGTTTTTGCTAGCTCCATGCTCAAGCGCACCGAAGGCTTCTCCCGTATTTGGCCATCTCTCGGTGTGGTGGTCGGCTATGGAACGGCCTTTTATTGTTTAGCCTTAACCTTAAAAACCATACCCATTGGCACCGCCTATGCAATATGGGCAGGGTTAGGCACAGCACTAACAGCCATTGTAGGGGTTGTGCTGTATAAGGAAATATTCAATCGTAAGAAGGTACTAGGGATTCTTTGTATTATTGTAGGTGTCGTGGTGCTCAATCTTGCGGGTGGTCATTAGGAGGCAAACGCCATGAAAGGCTATTTATTTTTAACACTTTCGATTATTAGTGAGGTTTTTGCGACAACTATGCTGAAGCTATCGGATGGATTTACTGTTCCAGAACCATCTGTAGCGGTGGCACTTGGCTATGGAATATCATTCTACAGCCTATCCCTATGCTTGAAAACCTTGCCATTAAGCCTAGCCTATGCCATCTGGTCAGGTGTCGGTACCGCCTTGACGGTGATTGTAGGCATTGTCATTTGGAACGATTTGTTTAACCTCTACTCTGCACTTGGGATCGCCCTCATAATAGGCGGCGTGATTTTGCTGAATCAAGGAGATCGAAATGGCAGAGAGGCCGATAGCAAAGTGGAAGAGCGTGATAGCCTGCAGGAATAGAGGGAAAGAGCAGGTAAAGTGACGGATAGAGCAGGCAAAGTGCCGGATAGAACTGGCCAAGTGCCGGATAGAACAGGCGAAGTGCCGGATAGAACTGGCAAAGTGAGGGAAAGAGCAGGTAAAGTGACGGATAGAGCAGGCAAAGTGCCGGATAGAACTGGCCAAGTGCCGGATAGAACATGCGAAGTGCCGGATAGAACTGGCAAAGTGAGGGATAGAGCAGGCAAAGTGCCGGATAGAACGGGCCAAGTGCCGGATAGAACTGGTCAAGTGCCGGATAGAACTGGCAAAGTGAGGGATAGAGCAGTCAAAGTGCCGGATAGAGCAGGCACTTTGCCAGAAAGCCTGCGAGAATAGCAGATTACCTGTTTAGGGGAGGAGGATGTTAATGAAGGCTATTATTTTTGATTTTGATGGGACGATTATTGATACAGAAACAGCATGGTATACGGTTTTTAAGGATGCTTATGCATCATATGGTGTGGAATTATCGTTAGAGACTTATGCAAAATGCCTTGGGACAAATCTTCAAGATTTTAATCCTTATACTTATCTCGTGACACATCATCACATGGGTTTGGATGTGGAGGCATTTCGTACATCTATTCAAGCAAAGCATGCGGAGCTGATGGAATTGGAAGTGATACGACCTGGTATTTTAAATCTTTTGCAGCAAGCAAAGGAAGCGGGTTTAAAAATGGGTATTGCTAGTAGCTCAAGTCGTCAATGGATTGATCGGTTTGTGGAGGCACTAGGGATACGCGAGTTTTTTGATTGTTATTGTACGGCTGATACGGTGACAAATGTTAAGCCTGATCCTGAGCTGTATTTGCAGGCGCTTGAACAGTTAGGAGTAAGTGCTAGTGAAGCGATCGCTATGGAGGATTCGCCGAATGGAGCACGTGCAGCTTTGGCAGCAGGGCTTCATACGGTAGTTATTCCCAATACCATCACCAAGCAATTACCCTTTGCTACAGGTCATCATACAATAGATACCTTGGAACAATATGATTTAGAAGGTCTACTGGCATGCTTTGTCAAATAATGAAATGCTTCGAACCTCTAACCATTCATTTCGAATGGTAGAGGTTTTTTTAGTTTCTTTGTGAAAAGGTCGTCATATTATTGATCGCTACATATTATAACGAGAGGGCAACTTACGGGGACCAAGATACTTATTCAGACTAGAAAGGGGGCTACAATTTGAATAGTGAGAAAAAAAGAAATCATTTTTTATGCGAAGCTTTATGCGATTTGAAGGATCTTCAGGATATTATGATGGATTTTCATTCTAAATATTTCGGTCAGCTGCTTGTCAAAATAGTTGGGAGTGATACGATTCCGTTTTTTTTAATTACCAATAGTGGCGCTCATTTAAGGTTAATGGATACGGTAAAGAATTTTGAAACGGAATTTTTCCGTATAGAGGATGTCGATAAGGATCGATATCGTGGCACGGTGTCATTGCTGCGCGCCTTTGACTATGAGGGGAACGATACAAATTTCCTTGCAGATGTTGTGAGGCTAGAAAAAACGAGTACAGAAAAATCCATTGAACTTAGTGGCATTTCAGCGATACAACTATTAAAGCCAGATATGCTAAAAGGGAAATTTATCATAGAGCCTAAATGGTAGCCTCATATTAAACTACTAGAGCTAGAGCATCTGTCTATATGAAAGGGATTAAGTGTGAATGTAATAGAGAGAGAATTTAATGAAAGGAAGTTTAGCTATGACGATTATTGGTATGCTGCATCATCGGCTTGATCCAACGACAGTTCTCAAGTCTTATGCGTATGCAGCAGTTGCAAAGGCAGAAGGGGCACAGTTTTTCTATTTTACACCTAAAAGTGTTGATTTTGCAAAACGTTCCATTCGAGCTAAGGTTTATGAGGATGGGCAGTGGCAGGAGAAAACAATGCCTTTTCCAGATGTTATTTATAATGCGGGGAGTCCCGAGAAGCTATCTGTGTCCAAGGAGATTATTGATCGCTTAAAAGAAGAAATTCCCTTTACGACGTATTCGATAGGGAATAAATGGAATGTAATGAAGCGATTAAAGGAAGCCAAGGAATTCGAACAGTATTTGATTCCTTCTGAAATTGTCAAGGATGCTGATGTATTTCATAAGTTCATTAATTATTATAAAAGGGTTGTCTTTAAGCCGATTGATGGACGTAAAGGAAAAGGAATTTATTTTATTACGAAGGCGGGACCGAAGAATTTTGAGGTTAAAAAGGATAGTACGAACACAATCTATTCAAAGCCTCAATTAGATGCTTTGTTAAAAGAGCAGCTAGCGTCTGGTACTTTTATTATGCAGCCTTATATTCAATCGATTACAAAGGCAGGCCAAGTATATGATTTCCGTCTGCATGTCCAAAAGAATGGGGAAGGTAAATGGGTGGTGACGACTGTTTATCCTCGGATTGCTCCAAATGGCTCTATCATCCCGAATATTAACAATGGCGGATTCACCAATTACTTAGATCCATTTTTAGAGCAAGAGTTCAAGGAAGAAGCCTACAACATTCGGCGAATGCTCGAGCATTTCTCTTTAGCACTGGCTCATCATCTAGATGACATACAAATGGAGAAATTTGGGGAAGTCATTGATGAAATTGGCATTGATGTCGGTTTAGATCAACAACAAAAAATTTGGATGTATGAGGTAAATTGGCGCCCAGGCTGTCCTCCTGCTTTTTATTTAGAATTAGATGTCGTGATTAATTCCATCCGCTATGCGATGTATCTTGCAAAAAATCCAAAACGTGTAAAAAAGAAAATGGTTCAACAGAAAAGCAATCCAGTGGAGGTCAAAAAGGAGATTGTTCAACAGAAAAGCAATCCAGTGGAGATCAAAAAGAACCTTCCTATTATTGCGATTACGGGAAGTGCGGGAAAAACAACAACCAAAGCATTTGTCGGTTCGATTTTATCAAAACAATGGAATGTGTTTGAATCAAAGGATTATTGGAATACGACAGAGCATACAAAAAAGCATAAGGAAGAAATTAATGATTCCCATCAGGCTGTCGTATTAGAGTATGGCATGGCCTATCCAGGTATTATTACGAATCACTGTAGCATCATTCAACCGAATATTAGTATTGTGACGAATATTGGTTTAGCCCATGTAGGTAACTTTGATGGGGATGTAAGAGGCGTTGCAAAGGCGAAATCTGAATTGATTCATGGGATGGATCAACAAGGGCTATTAATATTGAATAAAGATGATGATAATTCAAGATTTTTAGAGACACAGCAATTTAAAGGGAAAATGCTAACGGTAGGTATAAAAAGAGATGCTGATTACCGAGCATATGATCTTCAGTATAAGGATATTGGCATGTCCTTTAAAATGAAGCTGCATGGGCAAGAAATAGAATTGTATATTCCTATTCTGGGAGAGCATCATGTTTACAATGCCCTTAATGCTGTAGCAGTAGCAGATTATTTAGGGTTTAGTCCATTGGATATTCAGGCGGGGCTCAACTTTAAAAAGCCACCAAGACGCTTAACGATTTATAACTTGCGCGATGATATTACGGTTATAGATGATACGGTTCACTCCCATCCACAAGGAGTCCGAGCAGCTATTGATGTATTGACGAATATTGCTAAGAAACGTAAAGTGGCGATTATTGGACAAATGCGTGAGCTTGGCGTGTTGAGGGAAGAAGAATATCGGAAGGTTGGCGAGTATATTTACGAGGAAGGCATTGATGAATTCATTACCTATGGATTTAGGACAGATGAAATGAGCAATGCAGCGATTGAAATGGGTATGGACCCAGCTAGGGTACACCATTTTATTAATAAAGATGCCTTGCATGCACTGCTAGATAAACTCATCAAACCTCATGATACGATTCTCGTCAAGGGTGCTAGTAAAACGAATATGTTTGAAACGGTGAAATATTTGGACCAAACATTAAAAGAAGAATAATCAATGACTTCAAGGTAACTGAATGAATATAAAAACCCGAGTAACTGTCCACTGGCAAGCGGCAATTATTCGGGATTTTTTTTCATACTCTTAAAATAAATTTAATTTCTTTGGCGGCAGTTGTTGCATGAGTCCGAGCTTCTGATAGGGTTGAACCTTGTGCAATGACATAGGCATAACGGTGACCCATTGATAAAGGAGGGGTTAATAAAGTACCTTTCCTTGGCTTAACATAAACCTCAACTACTCCAGTTGAATTCGTCGCTCTTGTTCTGCCAATCACTTTTTCTAATATTCCTTTGCTTTCCACAATGACATATTTTGTGTAAACAAACTTTTTATGTCTAGGCTTAAGATTAGGCTCTTCACCAAGAAGGAGCTTTAGTGTTTCTTCCACTAAACTAAATCCGAGAGCCGCTTGAAGCATATTGTTCATAGCACCTCCAGAAATCCTTGGGTTAATCTCAATGAGCTTCCAGCCGTTTTTTGTCAGGCGGAGTTCCAAATGAAGAGCGCCATTTTCAATATCAAAAGCTTTGACGATGGATTGAAGAACTTCCTCAATGCCTGCCTGAATATCCAAAGGAGCTTTCACTAATACTCCATAGCCTGTTATGATAAACCGTTTTCCTTGGGTAATTTCCTGCTCAATAATGCCAATGACATGTGATTGACGTTGATATACGACCGCCTCCACTAAATATTGAGGGCCTTCCAAATATTCTTCAATCATAATCGTTTCATAGGGGTTTTTACTGCGCAATGCTTTGAGGTGGTTATTCAGCTGGTCGGCATCTGTTGCTAATAGTACATCTTTTGAACCTGTTGACTTTGGTGATTTCACGATTAATGGAAATGTTAAATTTTTCGCAATGGGTTCATTAGGCTTCATGAGTGAAAATTTTGGTGAGTATGGTTGGTTTTTTAAATAATTTCTAGTCTTTTCTTTATCCTCCATAATTTCAATGGCGGAGGACGATGTATAGTTATGACAAAATTCATCACATAGCATGGAAGCAACATGGACAAATGGATCAACAAAACTAACGATACTTTTTATCTCTAATCCGGTTTTTCCTAGTTTATCAATTTCCTCTTTCATTCTCTCGATATTCAAAGTATCAATGAGTATCATTCTATGAATATCGGGGTAAGATCGGCGCTGCTGAAGTTGTTTTTCATTATTGGTGAAAAGTATTGTGAAATAGCCTAATCTTTCAGCTGCTCTTGTTGCTTCACGACTAGACCCGGATTTGTTTGTACCGATAAATACAATCGCTTTCAGGTATATCACTCCTTCTATTGGTACTTAGATACTTAATCACCTTTATATATATGCAACGAAATAGTTTTCTTCTAGTTGTGTATCTTGTCTACATCCAAGCAACTTTTAAGAGGTTACATATACTAGAAAAGAAAGGAGGGAGAAAAGATATGAAGCCTCTTTCGGTGAAAAATTTAGCAATGATTACGGCGGGTTATTTAGTGCAAGGGTCTGAGGAAATGCTAATACAGCATGGTGCTTATCGATTAAAACAAGTGAAAAAGCCCAATACAGCCCTTTTTACAAGTAAACGTATTGTTAATTGGAAAAGTCTTGAGCCACTTTCTCCTCTTGTAATAGTGACCGACAGAGCATATCGGCCAAATGACATTCCAACCCAAATCATCATCATACAGGTTGCGAATGTAGATGAGGCATATTGGAGATTTGTTCATTTTTATCGCAATCAGTTTCATATCCCGATTGTTGCGATTACGGGTACTTCAGGCAAAACAACAACGAAAGAGATGATTAAACATATTCTTTCTGCTGATCGACAAGTGACAGCAACGACATTAAGTAGTAACTCAAGAACGGCATCATTGCAATATTTACTGAATATTGAAGATGACACTGAGGCAGCTGTATTTGAAACAGCTGTTGGCTCACCGGGGGATGTCACGAATGCAGGAAAATATTTTAAGCCGACTATTGGGATTATTACTAATATTGGTGCCCATCATTTGAATTATTGTAAGACGCTTGAAGGCTATATTCAGGCGAAGGGAGAAATGCTAGACATCATTCAGCCAAAAGGGACCCTCATCATAAACGGTGAGGATATGAATACTAAAAAACTAGATATCTCTAAGTTTAATGGGCGCGTATTGAAGGTAGGCATCCATGATTCTTGTCATTTTCGTGCAAGCCATATCCAATATTATCAAAAGGGTATGAACTTTAAGCTGCACCATAATAGAAAAATCTATGACATATTTGTACCAGGGTTTGGCCAACATCAAGTGTACAACGCCCTTGCTGCCATTGCAGCGGCTTATGAAATAGGGGTACCCATTCCGGTGGCAGCCAATCAACTCCAATCTTTCCGTCAATTGAAAAAGCAATTACAGCTCTTTGAGGGCATTAATCATTCCATGCTTTTAGATGATACATGGAGTATTACTACAACTTCCTTAGAGGCAGGCTTAAAAGTGTTGAATGATCTCGGAGAAGGCAAGAAAAAAATTGCTGTTATTGGCACGATTACCGATTTGGGTTCATGGGGCTATATTATTCATGAGCAGGCGGGTGAATTAATTCACCGTATTGGTGTGGATGTGCTCATTACTATTGGAGAGCACGCGCGAATCATGGCTGATCATGCTGTGAATTTAGGGTTTAACGCTCCTGTTTATACCTATAAAAATAGCACGCTTGTTTATCCATTGTTGCAGAAGATTGTAGATGAAAATACGATAGTCCTTATAAAGGGTGATATGTATAGTGAACAGGTTTCCAAATTAGCAGCTGAGCTTAAATTTAAACCGCCACCTCCCACAATTTAGCTCACTTCTTCATTTATAGGATATTAACTGTGTCATATAGAATGCCAATCTAATAACGTATAGTAATTGATCAGAAATGTAGCATTCTTGATCAAGAGAATTAATAGGTCTGTACAAGATTGATAAAGAAAGGAGGCGTAGTATACTTGCAATCCATTAGTGTGCAAAAAATTAGAAGCGTCCTACAGGGGAAAATTATCCATGGATCAGATCAATGGTCTGTGAAGCATGCAATCTACTATAATCGACATGATTTAATTCACAATCACACACTTATGTTTGTTAGTCGAAGTGATAAAATCAATTGGCAAGAGATTGATAGAAAGGGGCCCTCCCTTGTCATTTCCGATAAACCGGCTACTGAGTTGAAAAATGCGTTAGATAATACAACGGTTTTACACGTCAAAAGCGTTGCACAGGCATACTGGACATTTATTGAATATTATCGAGGCCTTTTTCAAATTCCGGTAGTGGCATTGACAGGAACCTGTGGTAAAACGACAACGAAAGAGATGCTAAAACATATCGCTAGTAAACATTGGCAAGTGCAAGCATCTGTTAGTAGTAAAAATGAGCCAAGGCAATCATTGCCCTATTTGACGGGTGTTGATGATAAAACACAGGCAGCCATTTTTGAACTAGGCTTAGGGAATACAGGTAATATAAAACATCAATGCATGATCTATCAACCAACTATCGGCATTATTACAAATATTGGTGTTCACCATTTAGATGGCTGTCTCAATCTTGAAGGTTATATTAAAGCAAAAGCAGAGATAGTCGAGGGAATTCGAGCAGATGGTACACTACTAATTAATGCAGATGATTCCAATATCGAAAAAATATCATTACAAAAATTTAAAGGGAAAATTATTAGATTTGGCTTACAGGATTCGGCTGATTACAAAGCTTCCGCTATAGAATTTGCTCATACAGGCATGAAATTCGTGCTAGAAGTAGCAGACACTAAGTATAATGTGTTTGTACCTGGTTACGGTGAGCATCAAGTATATAATGCGTTAGCCGCCATTGCTGCCTGTAGCGAAATGGGACTTTCCATACGTCAAGCCATTGCAGGGTTAAGAACCTTTAAACAGATGGCGAGACATTTAGAATTTACGAAAGGGATAGGTGACAGTACGATTATTGATGATACGTGGACCAATAATCCGACTTCTGTCGAAGCAGCCTTGAAAGTGTTAGATACAGTAGGAAAAGAGAAAAAAGTTATTCTTGTGCTAGGGGATATAAAGCGATTAGGAAATTTTGAAGAAAAATATCATCGGGAAATTGGCTCCAAAGTAGCTGAAAGACAGATAGATACATTAATTACGATCGGCAAAAGGGCAGAGGCAATTGCTGACCAAGCAAAAAAAGATGGAACTAAAGCAGAGGTTCATACGTTTAAAGATGTAACAGGTGTATTAGAAATATTGAAACCAAAGCTTGACGCGGACACGATTGTTCTCATAAAAGGACCGATGTCGAGTAGATCCATGATTGAATTTGCCAACAATCTTAAAAATCTATCCTAACTAAAAAGGGTGTCTCCAATATTGAGACACCCTACCATTTAAAGCTTTGTTATTTTATCACACGTCGAGCTGTAACATAATTCTTTTGCGCCCAAGTGGAACTTAAATTTTGTTTGACAACATTGTTTGTAGTCATACTAATATATTGATTATTTCCTAAATAGATACCTGTTTGTGTAATATTTGCTCCTCCATCATTCGTTGAGAAGAACAATAAATCACCTTTTTGAAGCTGAGACTTGAGTACTTTTGTACCAACTAAAGCCTGTTTGCTCGCTAGTTTATCCTTTAAATCAATGCCGTTCTTGTTAAATACATAGTACGTAAATCCCGCACTTGTGAAAGTTAGTGCACTCTCATTATACGTATAGCCAAATTTTGCTTTGCTAGTTAAACCTGAAGCTGTAGCAATAATCTTATCGGCAGACGTATTCGCTGAAGGTGCACTTACCGAGGGGGTGTCAGAGAAAACCCGCTTAGCTGTAATATAGTGTTCTTTATAGTAATCAACTAATAAAACTCTCGTCATTACACCATCGGAATTAGGGATGATAATACGGTGATCACCAGCATAAATCCCAACAATTGAAGGATTTTTTGAGCCTGCCACACTATTAAAGAATACTAAATCACCCTTTTTCAAGTTTGCACGTGCTACTGTTGATCCTTGGTTCATTAAATCAGTTAACGTTTTTGCGCCTAGTGTCACACCGCTTTTACGATAGACGAAATCGACAAATGCTGGAGCTGTAAAGCGTAGGCTCGATTCATTCGTTGAAGAACTAATCGTTGCTTTATTTTTATACGTTAGCGCATTCTCTACAATTTTATCGCCTTTTGTTGCTGGGTTGGCAGATAGTAGGGTAGGTAAAACGCGTCGTGCGGATACATAGTTTTCAGTATAATATGGTTTACTATTTAAATCTGAAATTACGATATTTTGCTTGGAATCAGCCATGTGGATCATTTTATTGTTACCAATATACATACCTACATGATCGGGATCCGTGCCTGTTTTTTTACTCTTAAAGAATAGTAAATCACCTTTTTGTAATTGGTTTCGCGCTACATATGTGCCTTGTTGTATCATATAGTTTTCATTATACGTCCCAAGATCTACACCATTTTTCTCGAAGATATACATTAAAAATGAAGCACAAGAAAATTTATAAGGATATGTAGGCTTGTAAACCGTATTGCTATATGTCGATTGACCCATTAAGCTTTTACCAGTTTGAATCAATTGATCGGCTTTAGCGGCAACTGCCTGAGCGTTGTTTTGTGCATTTGTTGTAGCTGCCTCTACTTGAATTGGCTGCATCGCTGTTTGGACTAATCCGAATGAGCTAAATCCAATTGTTAATGCAAGTGTTGTAGATAAAAATCGTTTATTCATGTTGTATATTACCTCCTGAAGCGTCTAGTAGGATTTCTCCTGTATCGTCTTGCCTGGAAATAATCGTAGCATGAAAATATAGGGCTTCTTGACGGTAAATGTTGCCAGGGAGAAGTGGGGAGTGCCTCAACGCCTGCTATAAATGGCTTTATCGAAGGAATTTACAGTTATATTACAAATGTTTCAGTAAACTGTAATATGTGCGGGTTTCATTTAAAAAAACTGCCCTCAAATAGGACAGTTTAGGCAATTGCCTGTATGATTTCTAGTCGATTACCAAATGGATCTCGGAATTCAAAACGCTCATAACTTGGGATAGGTACAGATTCTACTATTTCGATTTGATGTTTGGCTAGTTTCGTCTTCCAATAATCAATATCTTCAACTTGATACGCAATATGAGCCTTTGTCGACAATCGATCAAAGCCATCCTCTGTTCCTACATGTACCTCTTGGTGACCAAGCTGTAACCAAAACCCGCCTCTACCTTTAAGAGAATGGGGTTTTTCTATTTCTTTTAGACCTAAGACACCGCAATAAAAATCTTTCCCTTGCTCCTCTGAACCTTTTGGAATAGTAATTTGCACATGATGTAAAGCAATAATCATAGTTTTACCTCCCATTATATTTATAGCTAATTATAGATTAATCACTAAATATTTACAAATTAGGGTGGTGTGTCAACATCTACGTTTCAGGCTGATTGAGCATAACTGCATGAATACCTTCTATAAAAGTGTTTAGTAAGATGGAAAAGCTTTTATTTCTATCAAGAGGCATCCCGAATCCCCCTAATTGTTCAATAGAGGTGAATCCATGAAGAATACTGCGTAGTCCTCTGACCATATGAATCGCCATTTCATCTTGCAAATGATAGGTTTCTAATACACGAAGTACAAGCTGTACGATAGATTCTTGAGCCTGCTGCAAATCTAGATCATTAGCATCTGGAAAGCGAGTGCTAGCATCATATAAGCCAGGGTGCTCTCGAACAAATTGAATATAAGCTTTACTAATTGCACGGATGGCATCATCGCCTGAGCGTCCCGCTGCTGCTTGAAGCATAGATGCTTGCAGGCTCTTGACGCCTTGAATGGCTAACTTTTGCTTCAATTCAGGTAATCCATCAAGATGGTTATATAGGGAAGGCGGTCGCACTTCCAATTTCTCTGCTAATAGCCCAATTGACAGTTGGTCTAATCCGTGTTCATCAACTAATTCTATTGCCTTTTGTACAATAATAGATAAATCTAATTTCATACGACGAGACATTTCCTCATCTCCTATTGTCTTAGTAAACTTCTTTCTGCTTCTGCAATAGCTATTTCCAAAAGCTTCTGTGGCTGCATTAACATCTTTCCATGTCCGACAGCTAGTAGGCTTGGATTTAATTTACTTAATTTTTTTGCGCTTTCAAGTGCTGTGCTTTTATCCCATGTAGCAAGGGCAGGAAACGGAAATAATGGATTCATCATACCTGATACGACAAGCTTTCCTCTTGTTATAAGGGCGTCTCCAGCAATTAAACTTCTATTGCGTGTGTCGAAAAGAGTAATAGAACCAGGAGTGTGACCTGGGGTTGCAATCACTTCTAATGAACCAACCCGTGCACCTTCTTCCAGTAATAGGTCTGGTTTCGTTTTAATGTTTTTAGGAAGCCCTCCCTTAATCGGTACAGCCTTTTCATTAGGAAGCAAAGTTTTATTCCCCTCCAATAAGAGGGCATCCCTTGAAGAGATGTACACCTGACAATCAGGTATTTCTTCTTTTAATGTATCTAACGCTCCTAGATGATCATTATGTGCATGGGTAATAATGATCTTCGTTATTGGTTTTCCTATAGTTTTAGCTACATCTATAATACTTTTTGCACTATATGGTAATGCGGCATCAATCAGTGTTAGCTCATGTTGCTCTTCTACAAAATAACAATTAACAGGAAATATTCTCGGCATAAATGACAATTGATATACGGTGTTAATAGTCGAAACCTTCATTCTTATAATACCTCCTATAAGCTAATCTTATTTTTATTTTAACTAATTTAATTAGTTTTTGCAATATTCACTTTAAATAGGGTGTGCAATGCTAAAAATATGGTGGAAATAGCTGAATGGGTGAATAAACTATAGTTTTTTTGAATCTATTAAGATCGAACAAACCTTATGGTATAATAATAAAAACGGAATAATAGGATAGAGGTACAAACCGAATTGGGTTTGTTTAAAAGGGAAGATCGGTGAAAATCCGACGCTGTCCCGCAACTGTAAATGGGAGCACATTTCAAGAGACCACTGTTACGCCTTGTAATGGGAAGGTGAAAGGTGTGATGAACATAAGCCAGGAGACCTGCCTTTATCCAGTACAGCCAAAAAACCTACGCGGATAGGGGGTGTTGAGTGTGACTAGAGAAATTCTCCTGCATGCTCATAGTATGATGATTGCTAACAAGGTAGCTTCTATGAATAATAGAAAGCTTTTTTCCATATGGCAAACATCGTATTATGTCGTGTATTTGTCATAAAAGACATCTTTCTAATGAGGGAAAGATGTCTTTTTTATGTAAATTATTAAAGGAGTGGTCCACATGAATCCACAAGTTGTTGAGTACTATGAAAGTTTATTTAAATTTGAAATTATGCAAGAGCCAAAGCCTTTGAAGGAGCTTGTTGAACAATATGTTGGGCATGATACGGCACATGAGCAATCTATTTTAGCAGCGTATGCAAATGTGATGAAGGAATTAATTGGATAGTGAAAGTTTGAAGGGCTACTTCTTTATGGGGTAGCCTTTTTTATTGCGCATTTGTTGACAACATTTTGTAGGAGGCGTAAGATTCTATTGAACAATCGTTTTGAACATTTGTTCAAAAAAGAGGTGAGACCTGTCGATAAAAAAGATTTAATACTAAAAGAAAAAAATAAAGAGGTAAAAGATCAAATTTTACAGGCGGCAAAATTATTGTTTTCTTCAAGAGGATACGATGGAACGACGGTGAGACAAATTTGTGATGAAGCAAATGTATCACTCGCCCTTGTTTCCTATCATTTCGGTGGCAAAGAAAATGTTTTTAATGCACTATTCGAGCCACTCCGCCATACTTTTATGAATGCGCATTATGATGTCAATAATTCACTAGAAGCACTTCGTAGCTTTTGCAGAAACTTTGTCCTTTATCGCATACATGAGCATGAATTAATTGATATTTTACAGCAAGAAATTGTGATGAATAGTCCACGATTAGAGATGCTGAAGGACGTATTTCTACCTTCCTGGGAGCAGCTTCGGACAATTTTACAAGCTTGTTTAGAGCAACGATCAATTCATTTTGATTCCATTGATATTGCTCTTAACTTCATCATGGGGACATTAATGTACTCACTCAATAATCCATTTTTAAATCGATCCGCATTGCCATTAACACCTGAACAAATTGCAGATCTTGCAGTCGATTTCGTGTTAAATGGTCTACAAACAAACTATTAAAAAAGAAGGTAATCGCAATGAAAGCAGCAAAATTTTATGGCATGAAAGATATTCGCGTAGAGGAAGCCGAACTACCTGTACTAAAAAATGGAATGGTGAAAGTAAAAATCGCATTTGCAGGGATATGTGGCAGTGATTTACATGAGTATGTAGGAGGTGCTTATGCCTTCCGTACACAGCCAATATTAGGACATGAATTTTCGGGAGTAGTGGTGGAGGTCGCAGAGGGTGTCACTCACACCAAAGTGGGAGATCGTGTGGCAGTGGAACCACCTATCCCATGTGGAAAATGTGCGAACTGTAAACGTGGCTATTCAAACTTATGTAAAAGCGGCCAGTCATATGGCTATACGATTTCAGGTGGTTTTGCAGAATATGCTGTTGTTCGTGAGGAAAATATTTATCATCTCCCTGAAGGTATGAGCTTAGAGCTAGGCGCACTTGTTGAACCTACAGCCGTAGCCGTTCATGCTGTTCGTCAAAGTCAATTAAAGCTAGGAGATACAGCCGCTATTTTTGGTGCAGGTCCCATTGGCTTATTAATTTTGCAAGCTGTGAAAGCAGCAGGAGCAAGTGAAATCTTTGTAGTAGAGGTTTCTGATGAACGACGCCAAAAAGCATTGGAGCTAGGCGCAACCTATGTCGTTAATCCAATCGACACAGATGCTGTTGCCTTTATTCGTGAAAAAACAAATGGCGGTGTGGATGTTGCATATGACGCAGCAGGTGTACAAGCAACTTTCTCAAGCGGCGTAAGTGCTGTTCATCCGGGTGGTGAATTTAAAATCGTCAGTGTTTGGGAAAAACCAGTTGAATTCAATCCGAATGCGGTAGTTTCACCTGAAGTGAAAATTAGCGGTTCATTCGCTTACGTGAATATTTTCCCAGAGGTCATTCGATTACTAGCACGTGAGGTAATCGATGGGCAGGCAGTGATTACAAGCCAAATTGCTTTAGAGGATATCGTTGAAAAAGGATTTGAAGCACTAATGAAAGATCGTAGCCAATGTAAAATCCTTGTGAATATGAGTTTATAAATTTACCCTAATTCGTAGCCAAATTTGTATCATTACTTGTTTGGCTATGATTTTTTTATTGATAAATAGCATAATACCACTAGGAATACATTTGTTTGTCATAAAACTGCCTTTAGGACTTCATTCATATTTCACTTTTACTTTATATAATAAATTTGATATTTATCTTCATTCAGCAAATGTTTGTAATACAGAAGGTTCCTCCTTCATAGGGGGATGCATGCTAATTGAGTGTTCAAACGCCTACTGAATCAAGATAATGCCTCAAGCGGATATCACAGATTTTGAAGATGAACTTTCCGGCCAAGCTCCTCTTCAAAATCTGGTCGCAGCCTAACAACAGCGGCAATTACGGTGAGGTGTATTTGATCAAATAGATTGGAGATTAAAAATGAAAAATCTGCTTTATTCAAGGTTTTGGCGTTTGCATTTTTTCGCAGCTCTGTGTATTACGCCATTACTGCTATCTCTCACATTAAGTGGGATCGGTTATTTGTTTTTTACAGATGTAGAAAATCGTTTATATGATGATTATTTTTTTGGCGATAGCCATAAAGAAGAGGTCTTAACTATTGATGAAGCAGTGGAAAAAGCAGAGGCAGCATTTGCAGGATACTCCACGACAAAAGTGATTATGTTGGAAGAGCCTTATAATACACGTTTAACTTTATCAAATGGCAATGAACAGAAATATGTATTTTTAGATGATCAAAATCAAATGGTTGGTAGTCAGGATGCCAATTATACATTTTCTAATATTATGAGAAATACCCATAGCTCTCTATTTATTGGTGGTACATTTGTCAATTATTTAGTAGAACTTGCGGCATGCTGGACGATCTTTTTATTGCTATCCGGACTTTATATGACATTTAAAGGCGATTTATTGAAAAAGCGCAAGTCGGAAAATAAACGACAAAAAAGTAAGAGATACCATGCGCTTGTTGGGACCATCATTACTATTCCAATGGTGATGTTTATTTCTACAGGGCTTTTATGGTCGGCTTTTCAAGGTTCAATTCTGGCCAATATAGCGTCAGAAAGTCCAACTTTCGGCTACCCATTATTACAGCAAAAGCCACCAACATCAGATGTGTCTGAGATTCCGTGGGCAACTCGTCAATTAGAGGCTCCAACATCTGAGGGAGAACATGCACAGCATCACGGTGGTGGGTCTGTCCGTTATACAAACGACAACCAAATGACGATTGCTAATCTTGAAAAAGAAATCACGGCCATGAATATCGCCAAACCGTATTCGATTATTTATCCGTCAAACGAAGAAGGCGTTTATACAGTGGCAAAGGCTAGTAATTCAGGTGTAACAGGACTTGATGTCAAGCCTACAGACGAAGCAACGATGTATTTTGATCAATATAGCGGCAAGTTTATTGATCAGGTTAACTACAAGGATTATGGTATGCTGGCGAAGTTCTTTACATGGGGCATTCCTTTACATGAAGGACATTTGTTTGGCTGGCCAAATAAGCTGTTAAACTTACTCGTATGTTTAGCCTTTTTAGCAGTAATTGTATGGGGAATTCGCACTTGGATTTTACGTAGGAAAAAAGGTGAGCTGTCTGCTCCACCACAAATTTCACATAAAATCTCACTTCCTTTCGTCATCTTCCTTATTATTTTAGGGATTATCATGCCATTATTCGGTGCCTCATTGATCGCAGTGGTGTTGATTGAATATTTCATTTTAGGATGGCAAACTAAAAAGAAACTAAGAGCAGAAGAAACTAAATAACGATAATGGATACGGCACAACCAAAAGGTGTCGTATCTTTTTTTGTGTTGATTATTTCATATGGTGTAAGCCGAATACTATGTTGATGCTAAAAATTATTTATAGATTTTTCAGCGCGATTTTATAAAGTTTTAAGATTTGTATGGTACATTGCTATTAGTTTCAGCTAATTGGGGGAATTTAGATGTCGATTAAAACGAGGTTTTTGCTATCTTATGTAGGCGTTATTATTATTGCAATCACGCTTTTACTTGCAGCTGTTTTTCTTTTTGCCTTTGCGATCACAGGTGATGTTAAAGCAATTGAGCATTTTTATAAAAAGTCATATGTCCAAAAGCCTTTAACAACAGTAGAGGAAAATGCTTTTTTAGATTTGAAATTATTGGCTAAAAATAATCCCCAGCAGCTTTTAGATATTGAACAGCTACAAACGATCAATGCTCCTTCCATTGAGATTGTAGTGCGGAAAGACCATCAAATTGTTTATGCCACACAGCAAGAGCATCAACAATTATTACTGCAAAGTTTACCAGGTTTTGAGGCGACCAATATTAATTCACGTGACACAATCATGATCAATCAAGCGTTTTATACGTATGTGAAGTTTGATTTTTATTTCCCTGACAAAACGGAGGGGAGTATCTTTGTTTTAAGAGAGGTAAGTTCACATGCGGAAATAACGCGAGAATTATTACCTATTTTATTAGGTATTTTATTTGTATTATTTCTAATGATTATTGGTTTATTAAATTATTTAGTGTCTAGAAGTATCATTAACCCTATCACAGCCTTAAAAGAAGGGGCTCAACGAATTAAATCGGGTGATTTAGATTTTGAAATATCATCTCGTTCTAATGATGAAATAGGTCAGCTCAATCGATCGTTTGAGGAAATGAGAGTCAAGCTCAAGGAGTCTGTACAAATTCAGCTTCAATATGAAGAGAATCGGAAAGAACTTTTATCGAATATCTCCCATGATTTAAAAACACCGATGACCTCTATTATTGGCTATGTAGAAGGTATTAAAGATGGTGTAGCGAATACCGAAGAGAAAATGGATAAATATTTAACGACGATCTATACGAAAGCTAAGGATATGGACGTATTAATTGATGAATTATTCTTATTTTCCAAATTGGATTTGAAAAAGGTTCCGTTCCAAATGGACAGTGTGAATCTTCAACAATATATGCATGATTATGTGGAGGATGCTAGTTTTGACTTTATTGCCAGAGATATTCATTTACAATATATATCAGCAGGCTCACCGCTTTTTGCTATGGCAGACAGGGATAAGTTAAGACGTGTCTTATCTAATTTATTGAGCAATAGTGAAAAATATATGGATAAACCCTATAAGCAAATTATTATTTCCCTGCATGAACGAGTAGATGATGCCATCATTCAAGTTACGGATAATGGTGCGGGTATTGATCCTACAGCATTACCACATATATTTGACCGGTTTTATCGTGCGGAGCCTTCTCGAAATTCGCAAACAGGTGGTAGCGGTCTTGGGTTAGCGATTGCAAAACAAATCGTCCTTGAAATGGGCGGCGATATTTGGGCAAAGAGCGAATTGACAAAGGGAACGAGCATTTTCATTTCATTGAAAAAGGATGAGGAAATGAGGAAAGATCATGAAAAAAATACTATTAATTGAAGATGAAGTGAGCATAGCAGAGCTCCAACGTGATTATTTAGAAATTAATGATTTTATGGTAGATATACAACATAATGGCGATGAGGGGCTGAAGCAGGCACTTCATGGAGATTATGATTTAATTATTTTAGATATTATGCTTCCAGGAATGAATGGCTTTGAAATTTGTAAACAAATTCGAGCAGTGAACAATATTCCCATCTTATTTGTGTCGGCAAAAAAAGAGGATATAGATAAAATCCGAGGGCTTGGTTTAGGAGCAGATGATTATATTACCAAGCCCTTTAGTCCAAGTGAGCTTGTGGCAAGGGTCAAGGCGCATTTATCAAGATATGAGCGTTTAGCGTCTAACCAGCCAACGAATAATATGTTGTCTATCCATGGTATTACGATCGATACATCCGCTCGTAAGGTATTTGTGAATGGTGAAGAAGTGGCCTTTACAACTAAGGAATTCGATTTGCTTGTATTTTTTGTCAAACATCCAAATCAAGTATTAAGTAAAGAACAATTATATGAGCGAAACTGGGGCTATGAATCCGCTGCAGATGTTTCCACCGTTACTGTGCATATACGAAAGCTTCGTGAAAAAATTGAACGTGATCCTGCACAGCCCAAGTTTTTGGAAACCGTATGGGGTGCAGGTTACCGCCTAAATGTATAAGATCAACGCCTCGTCGTCTTGACGAGGTTTTTTTATTGAAATTTTAGACTTTTTTAAGAAATGGTTAATAGGCAATTTAGCAATGACTTGTAAACTAAGAATATAACAACGAAATTACCTAGTGAGGAAGGTGCATGGCAAATGAAAAAAATGCAAGCGGTCACGATCGCTTTATCATTTTTACTGCAGGGATGTGCCCCAAATGATACGGAGGCCATAAAGCTTAATAAAGATGGAAATGAGGAGGTGGCAACAGATTTGGCTAGTCAATTGTTTCAAGCGGTAGAAAATAGAAATATAGAATCGCTTAAAAGGGTTATCAATGAAAAAGTAGATATTAATGCGCAGGACTCAAATAATCGAACAGCATTAATGATTGCTACTTATAATCAGGATGTGGAAGTAGCGAAATTACTAATCGATGCAGGTGCCGATGTAAACATCCAGGATGATATGAAAAACACGCCTTTCTTATATGCTGGTGCGGAAGGCTATTTGGATATATTAAAGCTAACGATTCAAGCAGGTGCCGATCCTACAATTGTAAATCGCTATGGGGGAACGGCATTAATTCCTGCAGCTGAGCACGGCTATATTGATGTCATTGAGGAATTATTAACTACCACTAATATCGATGTGAATCATGTCAATCATTTGGGATGGACGGCATTAATGGAAGCGATTGTATTAAATAACGGCAATCTGACACAGCAAACGGCCATTCAACTGTTGGTTGATTATGGTGCTGACGTCAATATTCCAGATAAAAATAATGTGTCACCCTTACAGCACGCGAAACAGAAAGGGTTTAAGGAGATTGAAGAAATCCTTATTGCCGCAGGAGCCAAATAAAGCCGGTACAGGAGTCGTCGCTCTTCGTTCCAAGCACTTTTCTGCATAAAGCACTATATTTCTCATTTCTCCCTAAAGTCATTCATCTAATAGTCGTCCTGAATAAGAGCCGTCGAGAAGTTCACTCTCGATGGCTCTTTTCTATCGTCAACTCTAATCTTAAATATATTTCTCTATTTTTTAATTCTTTTTTAATATTTTATTTATTGGCAGTTTAGATATGGACTTTATGATAAATATTGTAAACCAAATTAAACCAAAAGGGGAGTTTGTAAGATGAAATTGAGAAAACGTATTGTCCCAGCAGCACTAGCTTTATCGGTATTATCAGCAGGTCTAGTTACATTTAGTGAGCCGTTAAATGCAGATGCAGCAGGTCAGAAAGTAGTAGCAGCTGCGAACAATGAGCAGGTGGCGAGAATTACTAAAGTTAAGCCAATCAACACAATGACATTACAAGTTACATTTACCCAACCTTTAGCAGCAGCCGATATTGATCCAAACAATTTAGAGGCAATTAAAAAAGATTTTAATTTTAATGGAAATTTAGAGATTGTCAATGTTCCACGATTAATGACCGATTCTACAAGTACATATATTGTACCTGTTACGTTCCAGGAAGATGATTTCGTCTACAGATTGAGCTATAAAGAACAACGTAATAGAGTCTTTGAAGGGACAGATGAAAAAGTACTTGTACGAAATGTGACGCAAGTAACTGATGATACTTTTACATTGGAGTCATTCCAAGAGGATGGTGTGGTGGATTATGCCAATATCATTGAGGCTTACCGTGGAGGACGTGGAGATCATGCATTTAGCATAGATCGTCAAAATCGTGATGCAAGTGGGAAGCGATTTGATGTTATTTCTTCTTTACGTGATCGCTATGTGACAGTGAAAACAAGTGAAGGGGAGGGGTTTGTTGCTAATTATGTGCCTTTCACACAAGCAGCTGATGGTAAACAAGCACCTCAATTTAGATTACCAGCAGGTCAAACTTTAAAACAAGGTGTCACATACCGAGTGTATTCTCAATGGGCAGAAATTGATGAAAAGAGCTTTGTTGCCAATAAAAAGGCACCATTTACATTGCAATCAGCTAATGCTATCGATAGTCAATCATTTGAATTACAATTAACAAATGATCCCCAATCGGATTTATTAGCTGGCCGAAGTGTCGAACTTCGTGGTAATGATGGCAGCACATTACAAGCTCAATATCGATATTCATCACGTAAAGGGGCAGTAGGGATCTTTGATATTGCGAATGGTGGCACATTAAAAGCTGGTGTAAGCTATACAGTAATGCCATTAAATAATTGGGCTACTGCGACAAATGTAGTTCTACAAGGTAAATAAACAGTCATACGTTCTCCTATAAAAAAATCTCGTCACAGTGGTGGCGAGATTTTTTGATTTATAGCCAGCCTTTATCACTCGCTATTTGAGCAGCTTGCTGTCTTGATTCTACTTGTAGTTTCTGTATAGTCGTTGATAAATAATTACGAATGGTACCTTTAGTTAAAAATAATTGTTTACTGATTTCGTGAGTGGTTAAGCCTTCCTTCACTAGTTGTAGCACGGCAATTTCTCGCTCATTTAAAGGATTTTGCTCCTTCATAAATAAAGTAGCGGCTAAATCTTTACTGACCACCTTTTCACCCTGCATAATCTTGCGAATCGTAGCGATTAAATAATCAATCGGTTCATCTTTCAGTAAGTAGCCGTGTACTTCACAATCCATTGCTTTTTGTAAATAGCCTGGGCGTGCAAACGTTGTGACAATCATCACTTTGCAGGGCAAATTGGCCACTTTAATTTTTTCTGCAAGTTCTAACCCTGAGAGATGGGGCATTTCAATATCTACAAGGCAAACATCGGGTAATTCCTGCTGAATGTAGTCCCATGCTTTTTGACCATCAGAAACTTCAGCGATTACTTCAATATCGGGTTCGAATGACAAAAGGGATGTTAAGGCACCACGTAACATTTGTTGGTCCTCTGCTAGTAAAACTCGTATCATGACGGGGGCTCCTTTCCATCTTGAATGGGTATGCTCAATATCACCTTTGTGCCTGTCTTTGTATTGTCTTCAAACAGGGCATCCCCTTGCAGAACACGCATTCTTTCTTTCATCGAGTTCATGCCATTGCCCAGTCCCTTTTGTTCCAAACCAATCCCATCATCTTGAATAGCAATGGTATATTGTCTAGTTCGACAGTGGATTTGCATATGGCAGTTCTGAGCATGACTATGCTTTAGCATATTAGTAGTAGCCTCACGTACACATAAAGCTAGCATTGTTTCCTCAACACTTGAAAGAACAATTTTTGGACAGTGATTGTGAATGGTGGTCTTAATATTGGCACTTTGTAATAGCTGCTGGCAGTGGTGCAGCTCCGTTTGTAGAGACACGAAATTCATATCCGAAACAAGCTCACGTACTTGCTTTAGGGCTGTACGCGTTGTAGCTAATATGTCGTTTAATTCTTGTTTGACACTGGAAGGATCCCGGTCGATAAGTTTAGTAGTCAATTCTGTTTTCACTTTAATCATCGTCAGGGTGTGACCAATGGTGTCATGAAGATCTCTAGCAATGCGCTGTCTTTCCTCCTGCTGAACAAGCTGGGTATTAACATCTGTCAATTCGTTTTGTAGATTTTTCGATTTTTCTACAAAATAAATGAGGATAGGGAATACCAATTGAATGATCATCATGGGTACTAGTACCTGTGAATCAACAAGTGCTAGGGAATTTGTGGTCGCCAAGAAAACGATTAAAAACATGACAGCCATCCCTAAAATTCCGCTAGCAATATGCCATTTTGATTTCGCTCTTCCTAATAAATCGGCAAAGGTAAATCCGAAAATAAGCATGAAGATGTCCTCGTAAATAGCAAGGATGGTAATAAGAAGGAAGCCTACAATTGAGGCAAGTAGTAGCTTCCAATCTCGATTCCATAAAGCCATATAGAAGGCACCTAGGTACAAGAATAAAATAGCTAATTTAGCTATGAAAGGGAGAGCGGATTGAGACCATAACACCATGGCTACTAATACAATTATAGATACAACATCGATAATTAAATAATGTTTAACTTGTTCTCTGGGATATATTTTTATGGCTTACACCATCCTCTGTTGCTTATTCTTTGTCAGAGCGTGAATCGTTTTTTTACGTACCCATTCCATCGGGCCAATATGGAACTGCTGCTGCCAAAATGTTGCTAGGACTAGCTGTAGGCAAGAAAGGGCAATCCAAATACTTATGATAAGAATGCTATTTACATGACCACCTAAGCCAAGTCCCCAGCCGTAAAAAATAATAGACGCCAGCACATTTTGCAGCACATAACAGCTTAATGACATTTTGCCGACATTGGCAAATCGTTGCCAAAGCCAATCTAGCCTCTTATATTCTACCAGTTTACCTAAAATTCCAATATAGCCAATCGATAGAATCGGAGCACATAAATAACGAACAGGTAAATCAAAAAGCCCCCCTGGAATAAAAATTAGCAAATTTAATGGGATGCCAATGAATACACCGATTGTAAACAGCTTTTGCCGAGCCTGATGACCTTTATTCGTTGGTGAAAAAACCTCATTGCGCATGAACTTGACGCCAAGAATAAATAAAAAAACATTCATAGGGATAATAAAAATAGCTTCTGTCCGATAAAATAAAAAGTTTGTTACGCGATGCTGTACTTGCTCCAGCCATGTACCATTTTCATAGATGGCTGCAACAGTTTCAATACCATTTAGGGAAACGCTACCAGCAAGCAAGGAAATGACAAAAATAAAGAGAATGAGGAGGACATGAAAGCTACCAAAAAGATAGAAAGCCCATGTCATCACTTTGTCGCCTAATCTAATTACAATAGCCACGATAAAAGCCGTAACGGCGTAGCTCATTAAAATATCATATTCCATGACAAGTGTGTAATGAAGCAGTCCCTCCAACCCTAAAAAGACAATCGTCCATAGATACATGCCTGGCCAAGCATTTCCTTTACGAAGTGCTTGCTGGTATTTTAGCTGTAAACCTACTCCAAACATAATCGTTAATAATCCTAGGAGCTTTCCATTGACGAAAAATAGCACTAACATTCGTAAAAAATCATTGAAAGACCACCAACCAGTATAATTACTCGTTGTGATATACGATAAATCACCGAGATAAGCAAAAATCCAAATATTTGTTCCGAGCGTTCCTAAGACAGCGAAGCCTCTTAGCATATCGATAAAGGGAAGCCTTTGTTGTGTTTGCATTGTTCTATCACTCTTTCTTTGTTTTTCTTAAATTCATGATAAGAAAAACAGGAGGGGAAAACCTATTCACACGAGTCAAAGAAACTATATGACAGGTGTCATAACAAAAAACCAGCAACGCTTTGTATGCTGGCTAAAAGATTATTTTGTACATATATAGATGCGATAATCTAAAATAGTATCGTATTTTTCGTTCATCCTCATATGCTGATCCATGACATCATACAAGGTGGATTCGATATCCTTAGAAATGTGGAATTCTGGCTTGGATAAGATATCCTTGTTTTTTTGTATGCGAATATCTTGAAACCCTGTCTCTTGGAATAAAGCAACCCAATCCTTTTTCGTGAGGAGCGCATCAAATCCGTAAAATTGTTGGATGTCGTCTGCCTGCTGTGTGGAAAGGAGCATAGGGACGGTAAATTCAATGGCAATTAAGCGTCCACCTTTTTTCAATAAACGGAAAATCTCTTGCAATGCACGTTGTTTATTTACAAAGGCAAGAACTGATTCAGCAAGGACAAAGTCAAATGCTTCATTGGGTAATGATGTTTCCTCAATCGAGCCTTGAATGATATTGACTGATACATGTGCTTTTTTCATGCGGTGACGCGCCTTTTCTATCATGATGGGATTGATATCGATACCCGTTACGTGGGCTGCATAATGGGAAGCCAAATAGGCAGCTGTTTGTCCTGTTCCACAGCCAACATCTAAAATATGTGAGGCTGGTAGAATACGCTCATTCTTCATGATTTCCTTTGATAGATTAATGCCCCCAGGATGGGCACCACCCACACCAAATTTCGCTAAAAATTGGAGATAATTAGAATTTTGAATGAAAACCACCTTCTTTTTTATATAGTATGAAAAGAAAACTAGTATGGTTCCCTTACATATGGTAAAAAGCTAGAAATCCCTATTTTTTATAGGACAAAAATAGATAATTTTTGATACTTCTTCATACGTCTAATTCCTTCATAAAAGACGCACATATACTAGGGAAGAGCTTTTAGATAGGAGGTGTATAAATGCCACATTTTCAGCCGAATTATAGAAGAGGAGTCTATCCTTCAAACAATATGGGAACTTTTGGTCCTCCATTTCGAGGTAGAGCGATGCAACCTAACTATCCACCCAATCAGCAATTTCAAGGTCCTAGAATAGGAGGGAGGTTGCCAGATCATCTAAATACAATTATGGGTCATGCTGGAACGATTACGAATGGCGTAAATATGTTAAGACAGATGGGGGCACTATTAAGTTTATTCAGATAAAAGAAAGAAACCCTCATAAGAATGCTTTCTTAAGAGGGTTTCTATTATGATTAATGGGATGGGACAAGTTCCTTTTCGATAATGGAGCGGTTTTTCTCTTTAAATAGTTCATTATGAGAGGACACCATTCCATGGCGATAAGCAGTTGGCTCTAAATAAGTTTTAATAGAGTTGACCGCATTGGCTGCATCTTGGAATGTCCCAAGTAGCAAATTAATTTTTCCTTCAAATGATAAAATATCTCCTGCCGCAAAAATACCAGGCTGTACGGTTTCACCTGTTGCTTTGCCTTCAAAATAATAATCATCCTTTTTAGGAATCGAAATCGCTTCATCAAACGTGAGGGACGCTTCACAATTATAGCCATGACTAATGATGACCTCATCAATTTGACGAGTGTAGCTTTCCTTTGTTTTTGAGTTTTCACATCTCACTAATTGAATAGCCGTTTTATCGTCATTTGCTAAAAGCTTTGTAATCGTCGTATTACATTCAATAAGGACGCCAGCATCAATAGCTTCTTTTACGGTTGCCTCATGCGCTGATAATGTTTCTTTACGGTAAACCACTGTCACACTTTTAGCGATAGGGCTCAGTTCGACAGCCCAATCAATGGCCGCATTGCCGCCACCAGAGATAAGGATATCCCTATTTACAAAACGTTTATAGGATTGAACGGTATAGTGTAAATTGGACATTTCATATTTCTCAGCACCTTCCAGCGTTAGTTTCTGAGGATTAATAATCCCTCCACCAACCGCTAGTAGAACTGTTTTTGAATAATGCCTTTCACCAGTTGCTGTATGTACAATAAATAGATTTTCTTGTTGTTCAATAAAATCTACTTTTGTGTTTGTTAGGATCGTAGGGTCAAATGTTTTAGCTTGCTGGATCAATTGTTTAACAAATTTCTCGCCTAAAATAGGGGGGTGACCTCCTATATCCCAAATAAGCTTTTCAGGATAAAGTAATACTTTTCCACCAAGTTGAGATTGGCTCTCTATTAATTTTGTTTTTAATCCTCGTAAACCACTATAAAAGGCGCTATACAAGCCAGCAGGGCCTCCGCCAATAATTGTCACATCATACACATGTTGCATTTTTATTGCCACATCCTTAATTAATAGTAAAAAAGTAATTGACAAAATCTTATCATAAAATTAGACTAATTTTAGTGATAATGATTATCATTTTTAACAGTGCCTATAATAGCATGGAATGAAGTAAAAAGAAAGAGAGGGTCCGAATTGCGTTTAGAAGTAGAATCGATTCGTGTTGGTTATGAGAATAAAACGATTGTGCATGACTTATCGCTGCAAATTCCAGATGGCAAAATCACAACGATCATTGGATCAAATGGTTGCGGAAAGTCTACCTTATTAAAGGCCATTACACGTATTTTAAAGCACGAGAGTGGACAGGTCATTCTGGATGGTCAAAATATTTCCAAGATGAACACGAAAGAATTGGCGAAAGAACTGGCTATTTTACCGCAAAGCCCAGAAAGTGCACATGGTTTAACAGTGGAAGAGCTTGTATCCTACGGTCGATTTCCCTATCAAAAGGGCTTTGGCAATTTATCACAGAAAGATAAAGAGGTCATTGACTGGGCTTTACAGGTGACAAAAACAAAAGACTTCCGCTTACAATCTGTAGATGCTTTATCAGGTGGACAGCGTCAACGAGTGTGGATTGCAATGTCTTTAGCTCAAGAAACCGACATTATATTTTTAGATGAGCCGACAACCTATTTAGACATGGCACATCAATTAGAGGTTCTAGAGTTACTTTATAAGCTCAATGAAGAACAAGGGCGCACGATTGTTATGGTCCTCCATGATTTAAATCAAGCTGCACGTTTTTCTGATTATATTGTGGCACTGTCACAAGGAGAGCTTGTGAAATTTGGAACAGCTGAAGAAGTCATGGTTCCAGAAGTATTAAAAAAAGTGTTTAATATTGATGCTGTAATTGGTCAAGATCCACGAACGAACAAACCAATGTGCATTACATATAACTTATTACAAACCGTTTAAAGGAGAATGAAAGACAATGAAGAAGTGGTTATTACCAATGTTTATGATGCTTGTACTCGTACTTGCGGCGTGCGGCAATAAAGAAGAGAAAACAGAAAAGGCTGATGAAGGCTCGAAAGAAGCAACTTCAGCTGAGACAATTACTTATCAATCAGAAGCAGGTCCTATTGAAGTACCGGCAAACCCTAAACGTGTAGTCGTATTATCTTCTTTTGTAGGGGATTTATTACAGCTTGATGTTGATGTTGTCGGTGTAGATGCATGGGCAGCAAAAAATCCAAACTTTGAAGATGCTATTAAAGATGCAGTAGTTGTAGAAAATACAGATGTTGAAAAAATTCTTGAGCTAGAGCCAGACTTAATCATTGGTTTAAATGGTATTGAAAATGCTGATAAATTATCAGAAATTGCACCAACTGTATTATTTACGTATGGGAAAGTAGATTATTTACAACAATTTATTGAAATCGGTAAAGTTGTCAATAAAGAAAAAGAAGCAACAGCATGGGTAGAAGATTTTAAAGCACGTGCAGCAGAATCAGGTAAAAAAATTAAAGAAAAAATCGGTGAAGATGCAACTGTAACAGTGGCGGAAAACTTTAATAAACAATTTTATATTTATGGCGATAACTGGGGTCGTGGAACAGAGATTTTATATCAAGAAATGGGCTTGAAAATGCCTGAAAAAGTTAAAGAAACAGCTTTAGAGCCTGGCTACTATGCAATTTCTCAAGAAGTTTTAGGGGATTATGCAGGGGATTATGTGATTTTCAGTATGTTCCAAGACCAAGATAACTCATTTACAGATGCAGCATGGTTTAAAGATTTAGAAGCAGTGAAAAATGGTCATTTATTTGAAGTGAATGCAAATGCCTTTTATTTCAATGACCCGATCACTTTAGAACATCAACTAAAGTTCTTTGAAGAAAAATTTTTACAATAATTAGTAGAGAGTAGCGAAGGCAAATGACAAAGTTTCGACAGTTACCATTTTGGCTTCAGGTATTGCTTGCATTGATCGTATTAATCGGCACGGCTAGTATCTCGCTGTGCTTAGGTGCAGCGAATACGAGCATTCAAGATGTTTATCAAGCAATTGTCGGACAAAGTGGTGGTAAGCATTACACGATTTTACGTGAAATTCGATTTCCTCGTATCATTGCTGCCATTTTTGTTGGCAGTGCACTCGCAGTTGCGGGAGCGATTATGCAGGGGGTTACACGCAATCCATTAGCTGATCCAGGGCTACTTGGTTTAACAGCAGGGGCAAATGCTGCCCTTGCTTTAACGATGGCGTTTATCCCGAAATTTTCCTATTATACGTTAATTTTAGCCTGCTTTATTGGGGCTGGAATTGGTATGATGATCGTTTATGGGATCGGTGCCTCTACTAAGAAAGGTTTCTCTCCATTGAGACTTGTTTTAGCTGGTGCAGCAGTTACTGCTTTATTACAAGCGGTTGCTGAAGGCACGGGCATTTTATTTCAAATTTCCAAGGATGTTTCGATGTGGACAAGTGGCGGATTCATTGGCACGACATGGCAGGCGTTATTGATCGTTCCGGTCATTGTCATTGGTCTCTTATTGTCATTTGCTTTTAGTCGTCAATTAACGATTTTAAGTTTAAATGAAGAAGTAGCGGTAGGTGTTGGGCAAAACACAACTTTGATTAAAGGTATTATGATGTTTGCTGTCGTTATTTTAGCAGGCTCTGCCGTAGCTCTTGTTGGGAATCTAGCATTTGTTGGCTTAATGGTTCCGCATATTGTTCGCGCATTTGTAGGGACAGACTATCGTTTTGTCTTACCGATGAGCGCAATTATTGGCGGCTGGTTTATGGTGACCGCTGATTTTGCAGGACGTATGATTAATGCACCATTTGAAACGCCGGTTGTAGCGATTGTTTCGATTCTTGGTCTACCATTCTTCCTACTATTAGTACGGAAGGGAGGACGCCAATTTGTTTAAAGAAGGTCGCAAAAAACAGCGAAAATGGTTTTTTACTTGGCTTATCGTCACGTTATTCATTTTTGTTTTAGGCATTTCTTTAGGACCTGCCTCTGTTTCGTTTGATCGCATTCTCCCAACCTTGCTAGGCGATGGTAGTTTTAAAGAATCCTTCGTATTATTCTCAGTTCGCTTACCAAGAATGTTGGTATTAGCAGCGGCTGGGATGGCATTAGCTTTAGCAGGTGCAGTCCTACAAGGGGTTACACGCAATGATTTAGCAGATCCGGGGATCATTGGTATTAATGCAGGAGCAGGTGTCGGGATTACAGTCTTTTATTTACTTGTAAATGGAGATTTTCCACACTTTGCTTATATATTGCCAGTTGTAGGATTTTGTAGTGCGCTTTTCACTGCCCTTTGCATTTACTTTTTCTCTTATCAACGCAATAAAGGAGTGCAACCCGTCCAACTGATTTTAATTGGGGTAGGGGTAGCCTCTGCTTTATCTGGCGTAATGATGGTATTAATTTCCTCAGCAGAGCGAAGTGATGTGCAATTTATTGCCCAATGGCTTGCAGGTAGTGTTTGGGGTACGGATTGGCCATTTTTCTGGGCTTTAGTGCCTTGGCTTGTCGTGGGGATTCCGTATATTTTCTATAAATCCAATGTCCTAAATGTCTTGGCGATGACGGAGCAAACAGCCGTAGGTCTTGGGATGAATATCGGGCGCGAACGGTTACGCTTATTAATCGTCGCTGTGGCACTAGCAGCAGCAGCTGTTTCTGTAACAGGTGGTATTGCCTTTATAGGGTTGATGGCACCTCATATTGCCAAACAGCTTGTCGGACCACGCTACCAATTCTTTTTACCATTGACATTATTCATTGGCGCAAGTCTATTAATGCTGTCCGATACTATTGGTCGTGTTGCCATTGCTACTGCAACTGTACCAGCGGGTATCATTGTTGCCTTTATCGGGGCACCTTACTTTTTATATTTATTACGGAAGAATGTATAGAAAAGTGATAGCACGAGTAAATGGATGCACGAAAGCAAAGGCTTTTGAACTACTGAAATGAATGAAAGATTTATTTTACTAAATGTATATGGGAAGTTTTTAGGAACCTCATTTGTTGAGGTTCTTTTTTTATATAATCAAGACAGGAGGTGAATAAATGATTCTATTAGCACGTCGAACATCGGAAACACAGAAGACACTAGAAGCCATTGTTCGAAGACTCTCAAACTCTCACCGGGAGTACTCGAATTATGATGAAAACTTAAGACGTTTAAAGGCTGGACACGCAGGCGAACAGCGTGTGGATGCAGAATGGCTTGAGATAGACCTACCTACCCCCTATTATTTTCTCCATGATTTTCAAACGATGAATAACTTCGGCTCTACTCATCAAATGGACACCATTTTTCTATGTCGACACTTTTTACTGATTGTAGAAATCAAAAATATAACAGGCGTTCTCTCATATGATACCGCCTTTGCACAATTGACACGGATGACCTCAGAAGGCAAGGTAGAGGGAATGACTGACCCATTTCTTCAACTTGAACGACATGTAGGATGGATGAAAAAACTGTTACATCAAGAAAAATTTCAATTGCCTGTTTTGCATGCAGTCGTGCTAGCAACAAAAAATGGAATTTTATCAGAAGGTTTTCATGGACAGCCAATATTTCATGTAACCGGATTACGTACACATTTACAAAAATGGTTCGACCGGCATCAACCAGTAGAGACTGAAAATCTCTTTCGATTTGCTATGCACCTCATGTCCCTGCATAGCACAATAAAAAGAGAGGTGAAGGTGCCTCTTGAGGAGATGGTAAAGGGGGTTCTATGTCCCCATTGTGCGAATGGTCAGCCAATGAACTACCATTATAAAAAATGGCATTGCCCTCGCTGTAAATGGGTCGACCAGGATGCATTGAAAAAAGCCCTCGAAGATTATCGATTATTAGTAGGTCCAAAGCTCACCAATAAAAGCTTCCGCGAATTCTTTGCCATCGATTCCCCAAACGTCGCCTACAAGCTACTATAGCAGCTCCCATTAAAAGCAGACAGAACAAAGAAACATAGACAGTATTGGATCATGGAATAGAAACGAACTACAATTCAGCCAGACTGAATTGTAGTTTTTTTGTGGGGAGATGGTGAGGCAAAGTGAGCGGAACATCAAGAGTGACGGATAGAGGGAGGAAAGTGACGGATAAAACGGAAAAAGTGACGGATAGAGAGTGAAAAGTGATGGATACGCATGAAGAAGGCGCGGGTGGAGAGGCGAAAATGAGGGAATCGCAAAGAGTGACGGATACGCATAAGGAAGGGGGTGGAGAGGCGAAAATAAGGGAATCGCAAAGAGTGACGGATAGAGGGAAAGAAGTGACGGATAGAAAAGGAAAAGTGACGGATACTCCTGCTCACTTTCTACTCCTTGTCCATCCTTTCTCTTCTCCATTACAGCCCACTAATAAAAGTGACATAAATACCATGCTATTTTATATACTAGAAATCCCAACTAGACAAATAAAGATTTTAGGTATATAGTTAGCTAGGCTAACTATTATAAAGAGGAAGTGATCTTGTGACAAGTGAGCAGGAGTTTTTTAATCAGTATCGTTTAATGTATAGACCATTTATCAATAAGCTGAATGTGCAACTTGAACCGTATCAGTTATATAGCTCACAGTGGGCAGTTCTTCGTTTTTTAAAGGATAAAGGTCCGCATTCCTTTGTGGATATCGCGAATTTTATGTCTATTGAGAAGCCGAGTGTGACGAAGCTTGTACATAAACTTGTGGAGCTTGGCTATGTGGAAACGATGGCGGGCAAGGATAAGCGGGAAAAGCTTGTCCATTTATCGGCGCATGGGGAGAAGCTTGTGCAGGAGATTAAAGCGCACTTGAAGCCATTTTTTGAGCATGCACTGGCAGGTGTACCTCAGCGAGATATTGAAGTAGCGACACAGGTTTTTGAAAGAATTTGTATGAATATTAATCAATAGGAGAGCGAGTAACGTGGAAGGAACAACAAGAAAGAAACTATGGACAAAGGATTTTTTAATTGTCTCACTCATTAATTTTACCATTACGTTAATCTTTTATTTATTAATGGTTACGATTGCTGCTTATGCAGTGGAGCATTTTAATGCGTCTACAAGTACAGCGGGTCTTGTATCGAGTATTTTTATTATCGGGACATTATTAGGGCGTCTTGGAACGGGCCGTATTATTGGGGATTGGGGCAGTAAGAAAACATTATTTTGTGGATTGCTTTTATTTATGCTGTCAACGATGTCCTATTTTATAGCAGGGAATTTACCTTTACTTATGCTGAATCGTTTAGTACAGGGGATTGCCCTTGGGGTGGCAAGTACAGCTACGGGGACGATTATTGCACAGATTTTACCTCCTGAGCGACGCGGTGAAGGAATTGGTTATTATAGCTTAAGTGCGATTTTGGCCACAGCTATTGGACCATTTGTCGGTATTTTATTAACGCAGCTGTTTGAGGATTACCGCATGATTTTTGCTGTAGATTCAGTTTTAGCTATTATTTGCTTTTTCATGTATTTTATCGTAACAGTGCCAGATGCACCGAAGAAGGCGAAGGATGCGGCAACGAAGGCTGGCTTTAAGGTGACAAACTTCATTGAATTGCGAGCTGTACCGATTGCTTTTGTTGCACTGGTCATCGGTTTTGCGTATTCAGGCGTCATGTCCTTTATGACGTTTTATGCGAAGGAGCTTGATTTAGTATCAGCAGGTAGTTATTTCTTCATTATCTATGCGATTGTCATTTTAGCTACACGTCCATTTACAGGAAAATTACTGGATACAAGAGGCGCTAATATTATCATTTATCCATGTTTGGTGATTTTTGCTATTGGTATGTATGCATTTAGTTCAGCGTCAACAACGATTGCTTTTTTAATTGCTGCTGCTTGTATCGGTATTGGCTATGGTAACTTCAACTCTGTTGCACAGGCTATTGCTATTAAAGTAACTCCGAATGAACGTTTAGGACTTGCGACATCTACTTACTTCATTTTTTATGATTTAGGATTAGGTGTAGGGCCTTATTTCTTAGGATTATTTGTTCCATCTGCGGGCTACAGAGCCATATTCTTTGCGATGGTCTTTGTCATTTTATTATCAATTGTGCTTTATTATTTCTTACATGGTAAACATGAAAAATGGAAACAATCAAAAATTTCGTAGATTAGAATCATTATATTGTGGAAAAAACGTCTTTTTTCTAGTTGTTCTTAGAAAACAACTTAAAAATGACGTTTTTTTCTTTTTCAAAAAAATTATCTTGCATTAGAGGATGATAATCATTATCATCACAATATAAAACAAAATCGGGAGTAGGTACGAAGTATGAAAAATAAATCATTATTGTCAGTATTAGTAGCAGGAGGCATTCTAATGGCTGGCTGTGGTAATACAGAAGATACAAAAAAAGAAGATAAGCCTGAAACAGAGCAAACAGACAAAGCTGCACAAGAGGTTGATTTATCTTCTGAACTATCAGACTATCAACAATTTGCTTTAGAGCAAATGGATCAATTTTTACTAGAAACAGAGAAATTTGTGAATCTTGTTAAGGCTGGCGATATTGAAGGAGCAAAAGCTGCCTATGCACCAGCGCGAATGTATTTTGAACGTTCTGAACCAATTGCGGAAAGCTTTGGCGACCTTGATCCACGTATTGATGGTCGTTTAGCTGATATACAGGAAGAAGGAAAAGGCGAAGAAGAATGGTCAGGCTATCATAAGCTTGAGTATGCGCTATGGGAAGAAAATACAACAAAAGGCTATGAGGCTGTGGCTGACCAGCTACTTGCAGATGCGAAGGAATTACATGCCCTTGTACAAACAGTTGAAGTGACTCCGGATTTAATGATTACAGGTGCAGTTGATTTATTAAATGAAGTGTCCACATCTAAAATTACGGGTGAGGAAGAAATTTACTCCCATACAGACCTGTATGATTTTAAAGCGAACATTGAAGGTGCTGAAAAAATCTTTGAAATTTTACGTTCAAAATTAGAAGCGAAAGATTCAAAATTAGTCACAGCACTTGATGAAAAATTCAAAGCGGTGGACGATTTATTAGCACAGCATGCAACTGCCGATGGTGGTTATATATCCTATGAGGAATTAACAGAGGACAACACAAAAGCGCTTGCGGCAGCGGTGAATCAGCTTGGAGAACCATTAAGTCAAATGGGAATCATTTTGGAGTGAACATAAATGACAGCATCAAATGAAGAAAAATGGATGAATAAAAAAATTTCTAGACGTGATATGTTGAAACTGACAGGCATTGGGGTGGCAGGTGTTGCCATTGGTGCCTCTGGTTTAGGTGGTGTAATGAAAGCAATGGGCTATGATGTTTTTGAGCCTGTGGCTGACAGTACTACGGCAAGCAATAAGGTCAATTTCTACGGCAACCATCAGTCAGGTATTGTAACACCTGTACAAACGAATATTTATTTTGCTTCTTTAAATGTGTTAGTGACATCGAAGAAGGAATTGCAAGAGTTATTCCAGCAATGGACACCTCTTGTTGTACGTTTAATGAATGGTGAATTAATGGCTGATATTTCGTCGAATACGAGAGTACCGACTGGTGATACCGGTGAGGCAGAGGGCTTAGATGCTGCCAATTTATCAATTACTATTGGTGTGGGTGCTTCCTTATTCGATAAGCTTGGTATGCAGCATTTAAAGCCAGCGGAGTTAAAGGATTTACCACATTTCCCAAAGGATCAGCTACTGAAAGAATATACAGGTGGTGATTTGTGTATTCAGGCTTGTGCAGATGATCCGCAGGTGGCATTCCATGCGGTCCGTAATTTAGTGCGTGCAGCATCTGGGAAAGTGGAGATTAAATGGTCACAGTCTGGCTTTAACTCGTTTCCAGCAGGTGGTGGGACCCCCAGAAATCTTTTTGCATTCAAGGACGGCACAGTGAATCCATCCATTACAGATGAAAAGGATTTAAAAAAGGTTGTTTGGGTGGATAAAGGCTGGCTAAAAGGCGGCTCTTATTTAGTTGCACGTAAAGTGCAAATGCATCTTGAAACATGGGATCGTACATCTTTAAAAGATCAAGAAGCTACATTTGGACGTTACCGTGATAGTGGGGCACCGATGGGTAAGACAAAGGAATTTGATGATTTTGATGTAGAGGCGAAGGATGATAAAGGGAATTATATTATGCCTGATACATCACATGTTCATTTAGCCCGTAAATCAGGAGCTCGTATTTTACGTAGATCCTATTCCTATGCATCAGGTGTGATGTCGAATACAGGCACTCATGATGCGGGGCTTATCTTTATTTCATTTCAAAAGGACCCAGCCCAATTTACAACGATACAAAATAGCTTAGGGCGTATGGATAAAATGAATGAGTATATTACCCATCGAGGCAGTGCAATGTTTGCTTGCTTCCCTGGTGTACAAAAGGGGAGTTATTTAGGTGAAGCACTTTTTAACGCGCTGTAGTATGGTGATTGCTTTAGTTCTGACTTTAGCTTTACCTGTGCAAGCTGCGCAATCGTATAGTCCTTTATATATTGCGATTAGTGATGCATTGATGAATACGAAGCAGGATAAAGAGGCAGAGGCGAAACAGGCGATTGAACAGTTTGCCACAGACTGGGCTAAGGTTTCTTCTGAACAAAAAGAGGCGAAAGCAAAGGTTGATGAGATCCTTGCGCAAGCAACAGAGGCCAAGTCAAAGGATGACCGTTTAGAGGCGTTGTCAGCATTGTCGAATGCACTACGTGCGCTAGAAAAACTGGAAAACCCAGTGGATGAGGCTGCACAGCGAGCAGAGTTTGGGCAAAAGATGAAGCCAATTTTGGCAGACTTTGAAAATGCTTTAGCTAGTGGTGATGTTCAGGCTATTGATGAAGCCTACAAGGATTTTAATCTTAAGTGGAATAAAAGTGAGCGACCTGTACGTGAGCAAAGTATTGCCATGTATGGGCAAATCGAAACACAGATGGCATTTCTACGAATCTCTATTTCTGCGGAAGAGCCGGATATCGCATTAATGAAAACTCAATTTGCAGATTTACAACAAACGATTGTAGATTTTGTAGCGGGTAAAGAAACGGCTGAAGCGGTAGAAGGGGACTATTCGTTAGCTACATTAATTGCTTATATTGATGAGGCGTTGGACTATGTAGATGATGGTGATTATAAGGCAGCCTCTAATAAGGTTCGAGAATTTATTACGATTTGGCCACGAGTTGAAATAGAAATCTCAACTCGTAATGGTAGCCTCTATACAAAAATTGAAAGTGATATGCCCATCATCGCGAGTGATTTATTAAAATCCTCTGTCGATCAAGAGGCTATTACGAAAAAATTAAATACCTTCCGTACGGAAATTGAGTTAATTCAAGGTGATTCAGATTATACAGTTTGGGATGCCGCGTTAATATTACTTCGAGAAGGGCTAGAGGCTTTACTCATTATATTAGCTCTTGTGTCATTTCTTAATAAATCAGGGCAGAAGAAAATGCGTAAATGGATTTATATCGGAGCGTTTGTGGGCGTTCTGTTATCAGCTGTTGCCGCAGTTCTTATGTCAACGATTTTAAATTCGGCTACAATTGATACGAATCGTGAATTAATGGAAGGCTATGTAGGCTTACTGGCTGCAGCAATGATGATTGGTGTAGGTATCTGGCTGCATAGTAAATCGAGTGTGGTCAGTTGGAATCGCTATATTTCGAAGCAAATGGGCAATGCCATTTCAAGTGGCTCTATTTTTGCGATGGCAGCGATTAGCTTCTTATCCGTTTTCCGAGAAGGGGCAGAAACGCTTGTCTTTTATGCGGGTATTGCACCGAAAATGGCGACTTCTCAATTTATCCTAGGGATTGTCGTGGCGCTCATTATCCTTGCCATGCTTGCCGTTGTGTTGTTTAAGGCAAGTGGCAAAATGCCTATTCATAAATTCTTTGCCGTAGCGACATGGCTTATTTATATATTAGCCTTTAAAATTATCGGTGTCAGTCTGCATACATTGCAGCTAACTAATAAGATTTCTACAACGATTGTTGATGGCTTACCTGTCATAAGCATGATTGGTTTCTATCCAACCGTAGAAACGATGATTGGCCAAGCGATATTACTAGCATTGATCGTGGCAACCATCATTTATAAAAAGAAGCAAGCCTAAGTGTCTTTAGCAAACGCTTATGGCCGGAAAGGGATGTCTCTTTGGAGAGGCATCCTTTTTTACTGCCAGTGAGCTGGACGTTTAATATAAGAAGGTAGTTTCGTAGTGCTGTCACCTTGTGCGGCATTGATTTGCATTTGTGTTAAAAATAAACTTGTCGATAGATCTGCGCCGCGTAAATTGGTATCACGCATATCAGCCCCAATGAAATCTACCCCTTGTAAATTGGCTCCTTGTAAATTGGCAGCAATTAAATAGCTACCTCTTAAATCAGTAGCTCGCAAATCTTTCCCCTTGAAATTTTTACCCATCCAATCAGCACCACGCTGATTTAATTTGGGAGAAGTTTTCCCCTTTACTAGCTGTTGCCGCATTTGTTCGCTTGTTTTTAAAAGAAGTGCGTTTACTGGCATACGAATAGCAATTATGTCCAGCGCCAATAGGCTATTAGCGTCAAGCTCCGTTGCCTGCTGTAGCTGCTCTAATTGAACGAGGAGCTGTTCATGGAGCGTATCGTCAACAGGATAGGAGAGAGCTTCAGCTACATACGCAATCATTTCATATAGCTGCTCCATAATTGGAAACACTTGAAACATCTTCTCAGCATGTTCTCGTGATTGGCGCCAATCTTGCCCTTTAAATGTCACTTGGGAAACTTGCTGACCGGCCCCTAAGCAATCAAAAACAGTACAGCCTTTATAGCCACTTTTTCTTAGCTTGCTATGAATTTGACAGCTATAGTCCTCCTTTAAATTGGAGCATGGCTTGCCTGCTGGTTTATCCATGGCAAAATCACTAGAAGCCACTATATTTAATGCTGTACAACATAACCCAAAACAGCTTTGGCAATCTGCCTGTAAGATTTCTCGGATTGTCGTGCCAAACGATGAGTCTCTATTTGTTAGATTTGACATCCTCTTTTTCCCTCTCTTACCTCATAAACTTAGCTATTATTTTAGCATGTACATGCTAGCTTATGAAATATGAAGACAACCATATTTTGAAAGACAGGTGCGATTATGGTATTCTTCTTCACAAGACGTTGTATAGAAAATTTAGAAAAGTAGTGGTGGTTGAACATGGGGGTAACGGTAAAAGATTTATTGCAATTGCCTTCCTTTCGCGGGGCAGAGGTTTTAACAGGTCGAGATAATCTGCATCGCACGGTCTCTTCTTTATCCGTTTTAGAAGTATCGAATGTTGATTTTTATTCGAAAATTATCAATCGTGTGCAAGAGGAATGGTATGCAGAAGAACTGGTGATTAGCTCCTTTTATTCCATTCGAGATAGTGTGGAACAGCAATGTGAAACAATTCAGCATTTACACGATTTAGGAGAGCTGGGCCTTATCTTATATTATGTTGGTATTGTGTTGCCACATATACCTGAGGAAGTGCTTGCCTTAGCCGAATCTCAAGGGTTTATTATCATCTGTATGCCAAAGAATGATTATTCTCTCCGTTATAATGAGGTTATTTATGAAGTTATGGAAGCGATTGTTAGTAATCAGGGTGTCAATGACCACTTCGTTAAGGAAACATTAGAGAAGGTATCCTTATTGCCTGAGCATTTAAGAAGTGTCGAAATTACATTGAAAATGCTATCAGATCGCTTGAAAGCCAATATTCTGTTAACAAATAGTCATTTGGATATTATCAATCAAGTCATGTGGCCAAGAAATTCATCATTAGATGTGGTCCACGCTGTGCATGAATGCTCACAATCACAAGTTTATCGTGAAACAGGTAAATTCGAGTTAAAACGAAGTGATATCTCATGTGTGATTGACTATAAAAGAGTGCATCAAAAAAATGGGGAGCCTCTCTTTTTATTCCTTATAAAGGAAAATACCGATTTACCTGCCAAGACAATTGAAAAGGTGAGTGAGGTTGTCCAAGTCGCAATTAATTTATGGGGAGACAAGCATGATGAGGTCAGCGAATATGCCTTAGTCAAAGCAATCATTAATGATGAAAGTGAAAAAATGAGAAGATTAGCCAATCTCCTCCATATTGATGTTTCTGCTATTCAAATGATGTGGTTAGTTTATATGCATGATTTAGCGGATGAAAAAAAGGTTCGAAATGAGTTAGAAGAGCAGCTGTCTAAATACTATCAAACAAGAGTCATTCAATGTATTGACCATTGTATGATTGTGCTACTCGGGAATTGCTTGTACAAGCACCATGAGTTGGAAATTACTGTCGAATATAATGAAACTACCAATTATGCTGGGCAAATTGCAGAAATCGTCTATGCTCCAAAAATGAAAAACACAAAGGCTGTTCGTCAAATGTATCAGTTGGTCAATCAGGTAGGTGATAAAGCCAACACGATATACCCCATGCGAAAATTGTTTACGGCAGCCGAGGTTCGTTCCATGAAACGAGCTATTGATATAAGTAAGCAGGGGGAAGAAATGATTGAGGAATATTTATCAGTCATTGACCCTATTTTACATGATCATGATACATTACAGACATTGATTACCTTTTTATTGGATGCGAATGCAAGTGTGGAGCGCTGTGCGGAACTACTTTATATTCATAAAAATACGGTGAAATATCGTATCAAAAAAATTAGTGAGCTGATTGGCACAGATGTGACCATTTACGCTGAATTTTATGATGTGTATATGGCTTGCATGCTTTTTCGATTAATTAATGATTAGAATAATCTGGAATTTTGTTATTTTGAACAAAATTTCAGATTATTTTTTTTATTTACGCAAAAGACTCCCTTTTATGCTTTCTTTATAATTAAAAACATTAATCCACACCCAAGAATAAGGAGGGAGTCGCTTGAGAAATGACAACAATGTTCAATCGTGGTATAGCTTAGGGATTATTTGGGCTGGTGCTATGATATGTATTCCTAGTTTATTGGTAGGAAATGCACTCATTACAAGTATGAGTTTATCGAAGGCATTGGCTGTAGCGTTTGTAGGCTACGCGATCGTCGTATTCATTATGATATTACAAGGAATGCAAAGTAGTGATTTAGGTAAGCCGACTGTCCATGTCGCTGGGCAAGTGTTCGGTAAAAAAGGCTCTCGTACTATTTTATCTATTATCCTAGCTATTGCTTGCTTAGGGTGGTTTGGTATTCAGGCTAATGTTTGCGGGGTTGCCTTAGCGAATTTGCTAGCAATCTATCACTTGAATATACCAGTTCCTCTAGCTTCGTTCATAAGCGGTATGGTCATGGTTGTATCTGCTATTTATGGCATCAAAGTATTACGTACATTAAGCTATATTGCTGTCCCATTATTAGTCATTATTTGCGTATATGGTTTAGTCCAAACGTTAACAGGGGATCAGCTGGAGTTCATACGTGCTTACCAACCACAAGGAAATATGAGTTTTATGGATGGTTTAGCAGTGACAATTGGTTCATTCGCATTAGGGGCAGTTATAGCGGGTGATTATTCGCAATTTTCCAAAAAACGTTCGGATGTTTTCAAGGCTGCTACGTTAGGTATTATTCCTGCTGGAGTGCTAATGATTGGCGTAGGCGCTATTTTAACAATTGCTTATCAAACAAGTGACATTACCGCAGTCTTTTTGCATATTGCTACACCATTTATCGGCGGGGTTGGCTTGATTTTAGCTACTTGGAAAACCAATTTGGTCAATGCGATTTCAGGCGGTATTGCCTTAATTAATGTATTTGACGTAGCAAAAAACAAAGAGAGAATCGCAATTTTTGTTGCTGGAACAATTGGTACGATTTTAGCAGTCATAGGGATTTTAAATTACTTCACACCGATTATGTCGATTCTATCCGCGATGATTCCACCTGTTGCAGGAGTCATGATTGCTTCCTATTGGGTCATCCATAAAGGTCGTAAAGATAGCTGGGTTGAGGTGGAAGGCATTAATCGCTTAGGGGTGTTTTCTTGGCTAATTGGGGCAGTGATTGCCTGTATGCCCGTCGTATTCTCTTTATTTCCTGAATTGCCGACATTACCTAATCAACCGATGATCGGCATTATTATTTCATTTGCTATTTATTATATTGGGTATCGTGTATCCGTACAAAAAACTGTCATATTGGAGGAACATTGATGAGATATTTAGATCAAGCGGCTATTGAACATATAGCTATAGGTGCAGCATTTTTAGGAACAGGTGGTGGCGGAGATCCGTATATCGGGAAATTAATGGCACTTTCTGCTATTGAAAGAAATGGCCCTGTTCGGTTGTATTCCGTGGATGAAATTGAGGATGAGGATTTTTTCATTCCCGCAGCTATGATGGGAGCACCATCGGTTTTAGTTGAAAAATTTCCTCGTGGCGACGAGTTCGTAAAAGTTTTCCAAAAGCTTGCGCAATATTTAGGGAAGGATAAAATTGCTGGTACATACCCGATGGAAGCGGGTGGGGTCAATTCGATGATTCCGATTGTGGTGGCTGCTCAGCTAGGTTTACCTTTAATTGATTGCGATGGTATGGGGCGCGCATTCCCAGAGTTGCAAATGGTGACGTTTAATCTAGATGGTATTTCGGCAACCCCTATGGCCATCACAGATGAAAAGGGTAATATCGGCATTTTTGAAACGATTGATAATAAATGGACAGAGCGTATCGCCCGCTCGGCAACTGTTGAGATGGGAGCGAGCTCTTTAGTGAGCTTGTATCCAACAACTGGAGCTCAAATTAAAAAAAGTGGTGTGCATCATATTGTGACACTTTCTGAAAAAATCGGTGAAATTATTGCTTCTAAAGATCAAGAGGTAAACGATAAGCTAGCAAGACTTTTAAAGCTTATTGCAGGGTACGAGCTATTTCAAGGGAAAATTGTTGATGTGATTCGTGAAACGAAGGGCGGCTTTAACTTAGGGAAAATGCTTCTTGAAGGAATTGATGGCTATAAAGAGGATCAAATGAAGGTGCATTTCCAAAATGAAAACTTACTGGCAGAGAAGAACGATCAAGTTGTGGCGATGACACCTGACCTGATTTGTTTAGTCGATTATGAAACACTATTGCCTGTGACGACAGAAAGTTTAAAATACGGTAAACGTGTGCGTGTCATTGGTTTACCATCACATGAAAAATGGCGCACAGCAAAAGGGATAGAAACAGCAGGACCAAAATACTTTGGCTATGATTATGATTTCGTGCCAATTGAAGAATTGGTGAAAAAGGGGGTAGCTGAACATGTATAAAATCGGAATTGACGTAGGCGGAACAAATACAGATGCCATACTTTTAGATCATAATAGTCAGCTTGTTTATAGTGTGAAGTCACCGACAAGTTTAGATATTAAAACAGGTATCGAACAATCGTTACAGCAATTATTACAGGGTGCAAACATTGATAAAACGAAAATTACACATGCCATGCTAGGGACTACTCAATGTACAAATGCCATCGTTGAACGTAAGAAGCTAGCAAGGGTTGGTGTGATTCGACTGGGTTATCCAGCTACAGCATCGGTGCTACCTTATACAGCTTGGCCATCCGATATGATTGAAAAATTATCAGAAAATTATGCGATCGCACATGGAGGCTATGAATACGATGGCCAGTTATTGAGTGTGCTTGATCAGGAAGAGATTACAAAGCTCTTAGAAGAATGGCGTGACCAAGTAGAATCAATTGCCATTGTAGGTGTCTTTTCATCTATTAAAAATGATCAAGAATTGCAGGTTCGTAATTGGATTCAAGCGATCTATGGTGAAGATTTCCCGGTTTCTTGCTCATCGTTAATTGGCTCTGTAGGCTTAATTGAGCGTGAAAATGCAACGATTCTAAACGCAGCTCTATGCAAGGTCATTGAGACGACAACACAGGGTTTTATTCAAGCCCTTCAAGCGGAAGGCATTTTTAATGTAGAAGTGTACCTCTGTCAAAATGACGGTACATTAATGTCCATCGACTATGCGAAGCAATTTCCAATCTTGACGATAGCTTGTGGGCCTACAAATAGTATTCGAGGTGCTTCGTATTTATCACAAATTCAAAATACAATGGTATTAGATGTAGGCGGTACGACTTCGGATATTGGTGTGTTACAAGATGGATTCCCCCGAGAATCTTCAGTAGCGGTGGAAGTAGGGGATATCCGCACTAACTTTAGAATGCCTGACATTATTTCAGTCGGACTAGGTGGTGGTAGTATTGTTCGAGTGAAGGATAATAAAATTACCGTTGGACCAGATAGTGTTGGCTATAAAATTAGTGAAGAGGCATTAGTATTTGGTGGGTCGACGATGACAACAACAGATATTGCCGTCCGTTTAGGTCTTGCAGAAGTAGGAGATCCAAATTTAGTGGCACATATTGATGAAGCATTTGCTAAAGCCGTTCAAGAAGAAATTTCCTCGTTACTAGAACAGGCCATTGATAAAATGAAAACATCGTCAGAGGATGTATCGCTTGTTTTAGTGGGCGGGGGTAGTATTATTGTGCCAGAAAAAATTCAAGGTGTTTCAACGATTGCCAAATCGGAATATGGTGGTGTAGCAAATGCCATTGGAGCATCCATTGCACAAATTAGTGGACAATACGAGCAAATTTATATTTATTCCAAAGAACCTCGAGAGGAATCTCTAAAGGATGCACAACATAAAGCAGTGAAACAAGCTGTATTAGCAGGTGCCCTTGCGGATACCATTGAATTGGTTGAAGTGGAAGAAACGCCATTAGCCTATCATCCAGAAAACGCAACAAGATTAAAAGTAAAAGTAGTAGGGAAAATGGTTTAGTGAAGAAGAGTCCTAAAGAGGGCTCTTCTTTTTTAATGCATTAAGAGGTCTGAGTTGGACTAATCTGGTCGTTTATGTTTTTCATTAATAATTTTCTTGTTAAGAATGCTTACTTTGTCAACCATTAGCAACCTCATATCTTCTACAATATATTGAGCTAACTCTTCGTCAGATATGTCATCTCCTTCAATATCAAGGCGGAATTTTTGTCCTTGAATGCCCCCTCCATTTGTGAACTCAATGTCAAAATCAAATAGCACCCTTTTTTCCATTCCACTATCACCTTTTCTTCGTCTTTGTGTGCTCTCAATGTATTGTGGTTTTACTAAATTGATGCGTGAAGTCCCTATGCTATACAGGTTAAAGGTTTCATTCTAATCAAATGAGGCTCTATCTTCCTTTTTCTTGTATTTGGCACTTGAAAATCAAGAAGTCATAGTGTAATATCTGACTAGTACACTATGACACGAGGTGCTGAGCATGAAAAGTTTTGTAGGACTTTTAAAAAAAGAATGGGTACTTTATCGCTCATGGTTTTTGATGGGAATATTTTCGGGCATTATGCTTTCCTGGATCGTTCCCTATGTATTGCATCAATTTGTTGATCTCTTTGCTCAAGAAAATCAGCTTGCATTTGCCTTTACACTTCTCGTCCTTTTTATAGGTGGATTTTATTCCGTCTTACAATTTTTAGCGAGTATGCGTTTGGATATTAAAGCTAAGGAAAGTTGGCTCCATTCCACTAGTTCCATCACAAAGCTTATTGGAGCAAAGATAGCCTGTTCACTAATAGGGTATGCGCTTTTTAATACGCTCTTTGTGAGTTTTGCCCTCTTTCATCTAAAAGAAGAGTTTATTGCAAATATTGGACAAATCATTTTTGTTTTAGTAATAATCGTTATTGGATTAACTATTTTCCAATTTATGCTATTTGTTTTACTGTTGTTCTTTTTAGCTTTTTACTTGCAATTGAAGCATGTAATTGGGCGTTTTTCCATTGTGTTGACGATGGTGGCTTTTGGCTTAACAACATCTGCTTGGGTACGAATAACGGAGAGTCCGTTTTATGAAACGGTTTTCCAACGTGGCGCCATTTCGTTAAGCAAATTAGAACCATTTCTACCCAAAGTAAGAGCGGCGACAACGATGGAATGGAGGCTAGGCTCTATTTATGTTGTGGAAGAAGTTGCTTCTATATTACTCATCGTGCTGCTCTTTTTAGCGGCATCCAAGTGGCTTGAAAAGGTGGTATTACGATGACGATGGATTTTTCACGTGATAAACCGATTTATAGTCAGCTTGTCGATCGGATATGCGGGGACATTTTGAAGGGGCACATATTGCTCGGGGATCGACTGCCCTCTGTTCGAGAATATGCAGTCGAAACGGGTGTCAATGTTAACACGGTGCAACGAGTCTATAAGGAGTTAGAGGCAATGAATATAACGGAAACCAAACGAGGACAGGGCACATTTATTACGACCAATGAGGAACGCATTGAAGTGTTACGGGATGATATGAAAAATAAGTTAGCCGAAAGTTTTTTAACATCCATCGAGGCATTGGGATTTTCTAAAGAAGAAATGCTCATTGTTTTAAAAAATAAAGCGTGAGGTGAAGGAATGTTACAGCTATCGAATGTCTCTTTTCAGTATAAGAATAAGCCCATTTTACAGGATATATCCTTTTCCTTTCCTATTGGACAGATAATTGGGCTAGTTGGGGAAAATGGTAGTGGTAAATCTACACTTCTCAAAGTTTTAGCGGGCTTACTACGATCTTCAACTGGTGAAGTAGTATTGAATGGTCAACCCATTTCCCGACGGAGTGCGGACCAAATTGCTTACTTACCAGATACAGATTTGTTTTTTGATTATTATACGGGTGAACAGCTTTTTCAGCACTACGCCTCTCAATTTGAAGACTTTTCCTATGACAAGGCTTGTATCGTAGCAGAATTTTTACAGGTGGATAAAAATACGAAGCTACGTCAATTATCAAAAGGGAATCGTGGTCGTATGAAAATGGCTGCTACACTGGGCCGAGAAGTTCCTTATTATTTAATGGATGAGCCATTTGCTGGGCTAGATCCTATTGTGCGAGAGCAGCTCATTAAAGGTTTAATTCAATTTACGGACATTGAAAATCAAACCATTTTGCTGTCTACACATGAATTATATGAGGTTGAACCTATTTTAGATCAAATAATTTTATTAAAAGCGGGCTCTATCACAGCTTATGAAGATGTAGAGACATTGCGTGATGTGACCAATAAAGATGCGGTTGAGTGGATGAAAGGTTTTTATCGTCCTTCTACTAATGACACAGACCGCAATAGCTTTTAACGATAAAGGCTTAGCCGTAACAAAAAAGAAAGGGTGAATAAATATGACAGAACCAATTGTTCAATTGCAAAATCTATCGAAGACCATTCGTGGAAAGCAATTAATACAACAATTAAACATTGATTTATATCCAGGACAAATTACAGGTTTTTTAGGACCCAATGGAGCAGGGAAAACAACGACAATTCGTATGATGACAGGTCTCATGCATCCAACAGAGGGCAAGGTAATCATTGATGGGCTTTCTCTACAGGAGCATTATGAGGAAGCGATTAGCAAGGTCGGTGTGATTGTCGAAAATCCAGAAATGTATAAATTTATGTCGGGCTATAAAAATTTATTGCATTTTGCACGGATGCATAAAAATGTTACAAAAGAACGAATCATGGAAGTCGTTAAACAGGTGGGTCTAGAAAATCGTATCCATGAGAAGGTTGCAACGTATTCTCTTGGTATGCGTCAACGACTAGGGCTTGCTCAGGCGCTATTACATCGACCAAAATTTCTAATATTAGATGAACCAACGAATGGTTTAGACCCTGCTGGTATTCGGGAATTCCGTATGTACCTTCGCAAAATTGCGGCAGAAGATAATGTTTCTGTTTTTGTATCCAGTCACTTATTATCTGAAATTGAATTAATGTGTGATCGAGTAGCCGTAATACAAAATGGGAAACTGATAGACATTCGTGAAATTCACAATGAAAGTACGTCGTTCTACTATGTGGAAGCACAGCCACAAGAGCAGGTTTCTGCCCATCTGGCACAACATGATTACAAGTTTGAGGCAGTGAATCAAGGCTATGTAATTGAATTGAAGAAAGAAGATGTTCCTGCATTGACGTTAGGGCTTGTGCAAGCAGGTATGCAGCTATTTGCCGTACAGCCACATCAGAAAACATTAGAGGATCAATTCTTAGAAATGACTGGAGGCGGACAAATTGCTGAAGCTAATTCAAAATGAATGGATGAAATTATGGCATAAAAAAGGGACGTGGGCAATGGTCGCTATGCTTGTCCTTGTCATTCTAGTTCCTGGTGGCATCATGAAATATTATGAGGGTAAATCGTCAGATGAGGGATCATGGCAGGAGATAGAGCAGCAGTCTATCCAAAATAATAAGGCAATGCTAGCTGAGGAGGATATATCCGAGGAAGACAAAGCATTTTTTGAAGAGCAAATTGCTATTTCGGAGTACCGTTTAGCCCATGATGCGCCGAGTCAAAAAGATAACAGCCTTGCAAGCTTTATGTCCTTTACAAGCAATATGCTAACACTTGTCACTTTATTTACGGTGATTACAGCCGCAAGTATTGTCTCCAGTGAATTTTCAACAGGTACCATAAAAATGCTGTTGACTCGCCCGATGTCCCGTGCGAAAGTGTTAACGTCTAAACTATTGACGACCTTCTTATTCGGTTTGTTTTTAGTGGCTGTAAACGTAGTCGTGAGTGCAATTGTAGGTTTGGTATTATTTGGTATAGGCTCAGGTGTGGAATTAGAAATTGTCAATGGTCAGGTGGCTGAAAAGGCAGTATGGAGTGATTTAGCTTATCATTATCTACTATCTGGAGGTGATTTTGTCATGTCTACATTATTTGCCTTTTTAGTTGGTTCAGTGTTCCGTTCTAGCTCATTAGCAATCGGCTTAACAATGTTCCTTTCATTTACAGGTGGCATGATTGTCATGTTCTTAAGTAGATACGATATCGTAAAATACATTTGGCTAACACATTCAGATTTAACTCAATATGAAAAAGATATTTTAATGGTTCCAGATATGACAATGCCATTCTCGCTAACTGTATTAGCTATTTACGCCGTAATCTTCCTAGTGATTAGTTATACATCCTTTATGAAACGAGATGTTACTGCATAATTTAAATAAGAACTGTGCCCTAATGCTTTATTGGGGTACGGTTTTTTTTTATATCATGAATTATTAAAAAAGTATTTATTTTTTTTCAAATTGCGCCTATAATAATAGCAACTTAATGAAAACGCTTTTTTTTCATAAAAGTGGTCTAGACAACTATACCAAAGGGGGATAAAGAATGTTTGCTTTCTTACAAAAAATCGGTAAGTCACTTATGTTTCCAATCGCGACATTACCGGCAGCAGCCTTGCTTTTGCGTTTAGGTTCTGGGGATATGCTTGGAGCAGTACCGAATGAAGCCATTCAGTATATTGCTAGTATTATGGCCGCTTCTGGAAATGCTATACTAGGCAATTTACCTATTATTTTTGCGATTGGTATTGCGATGGGGTTAGCACATGATAGCAGTGGGGGAGCCGCTCTTGCGGGTGCGATTGCACACCTCGTACTAGTAGCCGTTTTAGGGACGGTTAATGAAGAATTAAATATGGGTGTGTTTGGCGGTATTATTGCCGGTATTACGGCAGGCTTACTGTATAACAAATATTATAATGTGAAATTTCCAGAATGGTTATCATTCTTTGGTGGACGACGGTTTGTACCAATTATCACGTCCATCACTATGGCGATTTTAGCGAGTATTTTAGCGATCGTTTGGGGACCAATTCAGGGCGGTATTGATGCTGTCGGCAATTGGATGATCGGTGCAGGATCACTTGGTGTTGGGATGTATGGTTTCTTCAACCGTCTATTAATACCAGTTGGTCTTCACCATGTAATCAATACGGTTATTTGGTTCGACTTCGGTGAATTTACGAATGCGGCGGGAGAAATTGTGAAAGGGGATATTAATCGTTTCTTAGCAGGAGATCCAACAGCTGGACATTTCCAAGCTGGATTCTTCCCAATTATGATGTTCGGTTTACCAGCGGCTTGTCTTGCGATGTATTTTACAGCGAAAAAGGAAAAGCGTCCGATCGTTGGTGGGATGTTCGTATCTATCGCTTTAACTGCCTTTTTAACAGGTGTTACGGAGCCGATTGAGTTTTCATTCATGTTCTTATCACCAGTACTTTATGGTATCCATGCAGTCCTTACAGGTATTTCGCTTGCGGTTGCCTATGTGGTTGGGTTCCGTGATGGCTTTGGATTCTCAGCAGGGTTAATTGATTACTTGCTAAATTTAGGCTTGGCGGATAATCCATTACTGCTTCTACCATTAGGTTTAGGCTTTGGGGCCATATATTTTGTGGTCTTCTATTTCTTAATTAAAAAACTGGACTTAAAAACACCAGGACGTGAAGATGATGAGGAAGAAGATGGGGAATCACATTCAGCTATTTCCGATGATATCGATTTACGTGCCTACTACACAATTGAAGCATTAGGTGGTAAAGATAATATTCAGCAAGTAGATTACTGTACGACTCGCTTACGTATGTCCGTACAGGATGCTAGCGTCGTGGATGAAAAAACATTGAAACAAACAGGTGCGCGAGGTGTTATGCGTATTAGTAAAACCAATGTACAAGTAATTATTGGAACATCTGTTGAGTTTTTAGCGGAGGCTATGAAAGACCGTCTGCAAAAAGGCAACCCAGCACCAGCTAATGCCCAATTACCGACGGAACTGCCTGTAGCGACAGCACAAGTAAAAAGTGAAGCAACAACAACTTTCCATGATTTTGAAATGCCGATGACGGGAGATTTATTACCGTTATCAGAAGTACCGGATGAAGCATTCTCTGCTGGCCTGATGGGTCCTGGTTTTGGGATTCGTCCGACAGATGGAACTGTTTATGCACCGTTTGACGGTCAAGTGGTGATGATTTTCCCTACGAAGCATGCGATCGGTTTAAAATCAGATACAGGATTAGAATTATTAATTCATGTCGGATTGGATACTGTAACGCTTAATGGTGAAGGCTTTGACATGCTTGTGTCAGACGGTCAAACAATTAAACGTGGGGATGCATTATTAAAAGCAGACATCACAAAAATAAAGGAACAAGTGCCTTCCATTATTACCCCTGTCGTTTTCACTAGCCTAATGGGGCAAGAGATTACGCTAGGAAAATCAGGTTTCCAAAGAGCAGGCTCTACCAATATTATTTCAATGAAAAAGTAACAATTCATGGGGCTGTTTGCGGAGGAATACATGGGCAATCATATTGCAAATGGATACCTTTTCAACAGCCCTTGTTCAAGATGAGGAGATGTTTTTCTTGAGTTTAATAATTCGGAACATCACAGTGGTCAATGCGAGTGGTCGAGATGAACAGATGGATGTGTGGATGACGGACGGTAAAATTGCTCAGGTTGCCCATCATATTGAGGTGGAGGGCGTTGAACAATTAGATGGTTCAGGTAAGTTTTTATTGCCAGGATTTATTGATATGCATATTCACGGGTCTGCCAAAATGGATACAATGGATGCATCCGATGAAGGGTTACATATCATGGCCAAATCACTATTAAAAGAAGGTACAACCAGCTTTTTAGCAACTACGATGACACAAAGCTTTGACAATATCGAACGGGCCATCGCCAATGTAGCACAATTCCAGCCAAAGTCAGATGAAGCGGAAGTACTTGGCCTTCATATTGAAGGGCCTTTTGTATCGAAGCAACGGGCAGGAGCTCAGCCACTGGATTATATTGTCCTGCCAGATGTAGAAGTGATGACAAAATGGCAAGCATTAAGTGGTCAAAAAATTAAACAAATTACGCTAGCACCTGAAGAACCTAATGGAATGACAGCAGTCCAAAGCCTTTCTGAAAACGGAATTATTGTATCCATTGGTCATTCCGATGCTACATTTGAGCAAATGCAAGAAGCTGTACAATTAGGTGCATCTCAGGGGACACATTTATACAATCAAATGCGTCCATTCCATCATCGTGATCCTGGTGTGGTCGGTGGTGTTTTGCTAATAGATGCCATAAAGGCTGAACTGATTGTTGATTTTATTCATATGCATGAAGGAGCTGTGGAAATGGCTTATCGCTTGAAGGGGGCAGACGGAATTATTTTAATAACGGATGCGATGCGAGCGAAGGGTATGCCATACGGTGAATATGATTTAGGTGGTCAATTGGTGCATGTGACAGAATCAGGAGCCCATTTATCGAATGGTTCACTGGCGGGTAGTATTTTAACAATGGATCAAGCTGTACGAAATATGCGTCAGATTACCAATTGTACATTGGAGGAGCTTGTGAAAATGTCCAGCTATAATGCTGCCCAGCAATTAAAATTAACGAACAAAGGACAGCTTATAGAAGGATATGATGCGGATGCAGTGATTGTGGATGAACATTTACTGCTACATCAAACGATTAAAGCTGGCCAAATCAGTATGCATGCGAACAATTTGTAAGAAACGTTTGAAATGAAAAGGTGATAGATCATGAATACCTATTTTCAACAAGTCAATCGCTATTTAACAATGGTGGCACAACAAGAAAATGAACAAATTAACCATGTAGCTCAGTTAATCGTCAAACGACTCTTACAGGGAGGCATTATCCAGTTATTCGGTTCAGGCCATTCCATGTTATTAGCACAAGAATGTTATTTCAGGGCTGGTGGCTTAGTCCCTGTCAAACCGATTCACATTGAATCCTTAATGCTACATCAAGGAGCACGGCAATCTTCACAAAATGAAAAGAAGCAAGCATTTTTAGCCTCCTATAAGGATCAGCTACAGTTTGATGACAAAGATGTTTGTATCATTATTTCAACATCTGCCAACAATCCAGTGCCTATTGATATGGCGATCTACGCAAAAGAAGCAGGTGCGCATACAATCTCACTGCAATCATTGGCCTATCAACATCAGCCATCACGCCACCCTTCAGGCAAACGTTTAGAGAATATCGTAGATGACGTTCTAAATACGCATGTCCCATTAGGGGATGGGGTTTTAACAGTTGATGAGTTGCAATATGGACCTGTATCTACAGTGTTAGGTGCAGCGCTATTAAATGCTCTATTCGCCCAAATCATTGAAGTTCTACATGAACAAGGCGCCAGCTTACCAGTGTTTGCTAGCAGTAACTTAGGTAACACCAATAATGATGAGCTTATTGATCAATATGGTCAGCGCATTCATTTTTAAGGCTTTAGGAAAAGGAGGATATGTGGTGAACATAGAAAGATTTGATTCAAAAGAAGATTTATATGCACGAGCAGTAGCCATCATAGCAGAGGCTAAAAATAATGGGTCCACTACGTTCGGGCTAGCTACTGGTGGAACGATGGAACCGTTGTATGCTAAAATCTGTAAAACGGATATTGATTTTTCAAATTGCATCAGCTTTAATTTGGATGAATATGTAGGGCTTGAGGCCAATCATGAGCAAAGCTATGCCTATTATATGCATCAGCATTTATTTCAAGAAAAACCATTTCAGGCATCTTATTTACCAAATGGCTTAGCAGCTGATCCTATAGAGGAAGCTGCTCGCTATGAAGCCCTATTACAACAACATTCCTTAGACTTTCAATTGCTTGGTATCGGACAAAATGGCCATATTGGTTTCAATGAACCCGGTACACCATTTGAATCCTTGACACATCTTGTGACATTGGAGGAATCGACTCGTCAAGCCAATGCTCGCTTCTTTTCTTCGATTGATGAAGTGCCCACGCAAGCGTTCACTATGGGGATTCAATCTATTATGCGCGCAAAATGCATTTTGTTATTAGCAGTGGGAGAAACTAAGCGTGAGGTGTTAGAACGTGTGCTGGCCTCTGATTATACAGAGGAAATTCCAGCAAGTGTTTTATCCAAACATCCAAATGTCATCATCTTAACAGACTTACAAGTAGAGGAGAATAAATAATGAAAACACAACAATTTACAGTAATCGATCCTTTAGGAATTCATGCACGTCCAGCGAGCCAGCTTGTGGCAAAGGCTACGCCATTCACTTCCGCTATCGAAGTGCGTACGGAAGAAAAAGCAGCAAATTTAAAATCTATTCTTGGCGTAATGGGATTAGCATTAAAGCAAGGTTCTCAATTTACACTTTATGTAGAGGGGGAAGATGAAGAGCAAGCATTTGAGGCATTAGCAACATTAATGACAGAAATGGGGCTTGCACAATGACACATTTCACTGGTATTGCCGCTTCAGACGGCATTGCCATTGCTAAAGCGTATCGTTTTGTACAACCGGATTTAACATTTAGCCAAACAAAGGTTCAAGATGTTCAGGCGGAGCAGTCACGTATAGCTGCTGCCCTTGCCAAAACAGAGCAGGAGCTAGTGGCGATTAAACAGCAAACATTAAAAAAATTCAGTGCCGAGGAAGCAGCCATTTTTGACGCGCATTTATTAGTGGTAAATGACCCAGAATTAATTGGGCCTATTCATCAAAAAGTAGCTGACGAAGGGGTCAATGCAGAGTTTGCCTTACATGAAGTTTCATCAATGTTTGTGGCATTGTTTGAAAGTATGGATGATGAATACATGAGTGCACGTGCATCCGATATTAAAGATGTGACAAACCGCATTTTAGCACATTTACTCGGTGTACATATTCCAAACCCAAGTAATATTAGTGAACAGGTGATTATTGTAGCCAATGATTTGACTCCTTCAGAGACGGCTCAATTGGATCGTAATTTTGTTCTTGGCTTTATTACTGATATTGGAGGCCGTACCTCTCATTCAGCGATTATGGCCCGTTCGTTAGAGATTCCTGCAGTAGTCGGAACTGGAGCAGCAACGACGACTATTCAAGATGGAGATTTGTTAATCGTGGATGGTTTATCAGGTCAAGTGCTGATCAATCCGACGGCAGATGTGATTGCCAGCTATCAAGAAAAAGCACAAAGCTATCATACTCAACAAGCAGAATGGTCTACTTTAGTAAACGAACAAACGGTATCTCAAGACGGTGTCCATGTAGAGCTAGCCGCTAATATCGGCTCTCCAGGCGATTTGGAGGGCGTGTTGCGTCACGGGGCTGAAGGAATTGGCTTATATCGAACAGAGTTTTTATATATGGGCCGAGAAAACCTGCCATCTGAGGAAGAGCAATTTACAGCGTATAAGACGGTTCTTGAAGGAATGCAAGGTAAGCCTGTGGTTATTCGTACACTAGATATTGGTGGAGACAAACACTTACCGTATTTACCACTACAGGAAGAAATGAATCCATTCCTTGGTCATCGCGCCATTCGTCTATGCTTAGAGCAACAGGAATTATTCCGTACACAATTACGCGCTTTACTGCGAGCATCTGTTTATGGCAACCTAAAAATTATGTTCCCAATGATTGCGACTATTCAAGAGTTCCGTGAGGCTAAAGCGATTTTATTAGAGGAGCAAGAACAGCTAGTAGCAGCAGGGAAGGACGTTAGTGCTCACATTGAAATAGGCATGATGGTGGAAATTCCTGCTACAGCAGTGATGGCTGATGTTTTTGCCAAGGAAGTGGACTTTTTCTCCATTGGAACAAATGATTTAATTCAATATACAATGGCTGCAGATCGTATGAATGAAAAAGTATCTTATTTATATCAGCCGTATAATCCAGCTATTTTACGCTTGGTTCAAATGGTTATCCATGCCGCCCATCAAGAACAGAAATGGGTAGGGATGTGCGGAGAGATGGCAGGCGACGAGCTAGCAGTACCTTTATTGCTTGGCTTAGGCTTAGATGAATTTTCAATGAGCGCAACATCCATTTTGAAAACACGTTCTTTATTGAAGCGCTTGTCTGTAAAGGACATGCAAGCTTTAGCCGCTGAGGCATTACAATGTGCAACAGCTGAAGAAGTAATGGAAAAAGTAAAGCAAGCAGTAAAATAACTTTATGCTCAAAACCATCTAGAGGGTGGTTCAGGCTGTAGATGAACTCAAAAAATGTTGAGTTATCTACAGTCTTTTTTGTTGTTAATGAAATAGAACGAAGAACGAAAATAACAAAAGCCACCGATAGTCTATTTCTCGTTGGCCATTGCCTATCATTTTATTGTTTGTTGTTTAAATAGTCGATGATGGAAGGTAATTCTGACAAATCATCAATGATGGCATCTGCCTCAACATGATCCCATGGAGCATCCTTTTTCCAAATACCTTTCATGCCAACAGCTTGAGCACCCTTCACATCATTTTCAGGGTGATCTCCTAAAAAAATGCTGTCATGAGGAGAAACCTGTAGCTTGTCTAAAGCTCTCATAAATAGTTGGGGATCAGGCTTTTTAATATTCTCCCATTCAGAAACTAAAATCACATCAAAATATTTCTCAATGGCTAAAGCTTTAATATTGTCCATTTGAAAATGACCATAACCATTCGTAATGATTCCTAGAAGATTTTTATCCGTTTTCAATTGTTCTAATAGCTAATTAGATTTGGGAAGCCGACACAATAATTTTTGAATTCATTGATGTAATCTAGAAGAAGCTCCTCCCAAGTGAGAGCTACTATATTAAATTCCTGCACTAATTGCTGATAGACTTTATCCTTCCAAACATATCCTCGCTTATCTAGTTGAATGAAACGAGACACATAGCTTTCTTTTGGAATATGATTCAATGTCATACCTAGTCGCTCATATTGCGACTCTATAAAAAATTTTACAGATTCATCTCTATTTAACAAAGTTCCATCTAAATCAAATAATACCGCTTTTATTCCCATACAATAAAGCCTCACCTTCATAAATGGAGCTAGGAGAAAAACTAAAGTAGTTGAAGTGCTCTTCAACTACTTTTTAGTGAAATTATATATGCTTTGAAATAATTTGTTGGAATTTTTCTGGGAGCGTTGGTAAATCGTGCAGCGTAATTGTTGTTCGAACGTAGCTTTCATCCATCTCTAAAGCCTCTGCGAAGAAGCTCCCAATGCCTCTTACTTTGCGGTCAATTTGTAAAAGAATTTCTGCTGAATGATTGGACTGGGACAGGAAGACCATTTCAAGTTCATCTAAATGGCCTCTATAGGAACCTGTTGGTACAAATTCAAACTCCTGTACAAATGGATAATACCCACGGAAGCGAGCTGGGGCTTGCTCACATTCTGCTTCTCGTAAACGAAAACCTAATCGACCTATAGCATCAAGTATTTGCGCTGCAAGGCTTGTTGGCTCGACACGAATATAATCTTTGTCACTTGGGTCAACTGCGTTTTTAATATCGAGTCCAGTTTGAATCCATACTTGCGTTTTGCCTGCACTAATCGGTGTTTCAAATGGCAGTGTCAACGAAATGGGAATGACCTTCTCTTCACTAGCAGCTAGTGTAAAAGGCTCTGTCACTTTTACTTTTTGTAGAGTGGCCACCTCTGTATGTTTATGATCATTTGACTCTCGTACATATGTCGTATTAATGGACAAATAGATGGAATCCACTTGTTGTTCAACTTGGCCGCCACGCACGATGATTTCCCCTCGCATGACTTCCCCAGCTCGATAAGTATCCTTTTCCAACCTTGTATCAACTGTTGCTGAACCTATGCCAAAACTTGCTAGTGCTTTATGAAAAAAAGACATTCTACATTCCTCCTACGGACATTGTTAGCTATACATACGCACAGTTTGAAAAAAGGTTTCAAGACTCGTAAATTTTTCACCATACTAATTGAAAATCCAAAAGGGGATGCAGTACCCCAAACGGAACGAACCGCTTTCTATGTGTAGATTCGTATTAATGCCTCTACCAACAAAAAGACAAACTTTGATCACATCATCGTCTTCTAAAAGCAGGAGAATCGATTTCTGCATCATTTATTCATATTTAACCTTTATACTAGTTTTGGCTAGTTTGTAAAGCTGAAATGATGAACAGATTGAAGGTGTTTAAATTGTATAGTTTTTTGTCAGCTATTAGTCAGTTTCTAAGTGAGCCGATTAATCAATTTTTAAATGCCTATGAGCATTCAGCATGGGCTATGGCACTGCTATTAGGTCTCATAGGGGCACTAGCTCCATGCCAAATAACCGGCAATATGAGTGCTATTACATTTTATGGGAATAAAACGCTGCAAATGAAAAATAATTGGCAGGAGATACTGTTTTTTATTCTTGGCAAAATAGTTGTTTTTAGTGGACTTGGGCTTTTTGCGTGGTTATTTGGACAATCGTTTGAAACTAAAATGACATTGTATTTTCCCATTTTCCGTCAGGCCATTGGACCAATTATGCTGATGACAGGGCTCGTTTTATTAGGTTTATTGAAGCTGAAATTTTTAAATCGTCTGTCGACGCTTATTCCTCCTGTTATGAAAGGGGGCAAACTAGGCTCCTTTTTAATGGGCGCTAGCTTCTCTATTGCCTTTTGTCCGACCATGTTTGTCCTATTTTTTGTATGGCTAATGCCCATCGTAACTAACACAACCTATGGGTTTATCTTACCTAGTATTTTTGGGGTTGCCACTTCTATACCATTACTCATCATGCTGCTTTTCATTTATCTGTTCGATGCGAAGCGACTCATTTTACGAACAAGCATGAAGATGGGGAGAGTTATTCAAAAAGTGGCAGGCATATTATTACTATTATTAGGTATAGTGGACACTATTACATATTGGGGAATCACTTAACATGAAAGATGTAAGGAGCGCTCAAAATGAATTCAGATATTAATCTTTTATTAGCCTTTGGTGCAGGGTTTCTAAACTTTATTTCGCCATGCACCTTACCGCTCTATCCTGCTTTTATTTCTTATATTACAGGGATGTCAATGGATGAGCTTCAGGGTGACAATAAAAAATTAAGAACGATGGGTATGTTGCATACACTGTTCTTTTTAATTGGATTTTCGGTGATTTTTATTTTCTTAGGATATAGCTCATCTGTTGTCGGATGGTTTTTCTTCCAGTACCAAGATGTATTGCGACAGGTTGGAGCTATTTTAATTGTTCTCTTTGGTTTAATGATTATAGGGGCTCTATCTCCGAAGTTTTTAATGCAAGAAAAACGTCTTTCCTTTAAAAATCGTCCTACAGGCTATTTAGGCTCCTTTTTCATTGGGCTTGCCTTTGCAGCGGGATGGACCCCTTGCACAGGTCCGATTACTGGGGCAGTTTTTATGATGGCTTCTCAACATCCAGGGATGGGCATGTTTTATATGGTAGCCTATGTTTTAGGGTTTGCCATACCGTTTTTCCTGCTATCACAATTTGTCACGAAACTCGCATGGATACGAAAATATAGTCAAACGATCACAAAAGTGGGTGGCTATTTCATGATTGTGCTAGGAATTGTTTTATTTTTCGACGGTTTAACAGTAATCATCATTTGGCTAAGTCCATTGTTCGATGGTTTTTCAGGATTTTAACGCTCTTCATTATTTCTCCATACTTCTTTGTTACAGTACTTTTGTCGTAACAAAAGGAGGAAAATAGATGAAATCTAAAATGCGGTTTTCATTACTGACAGTATTGATTGTACTTATAGGCGGGTGTAGTGCTAGTAAAACAGAAGACCATGTTTCGACTAAATCAATGAACAACGCTCATGAAGGAATGGATATGACAAATGGTCATATGAGTCATACAAATCCTTTACAGCTTGCTCCCTCTACAGGAGAAAATGAGCTGGCTATACCTCCATTACTAGAACCAGATGGAAAAAATCCAGCTCACTATTCAATTGTGGCACAAGAAGGGACAACAGAGTTTTATCAAGGTGTCCAAACAGAGACCTATGGCTATAATGGTTCCTTTTTAGGGCCAGTGATTCGAATCCAATCGGGACAAACTGTACAATTTACAACTACGAATGAAATGAGTAAAGAGACAACATTCCATTGGCATGGTTTAGAAATACCGGGTGAGGGGGATGGTGGCCCACATGAACAAATAGAGCCTGGTCAATCGAAGAAGCTAACTTTTCCTATCCGCCAGCAAGCAGCTACTTTGTGGTTTCACCCTCATCCAGAAGGACAAACGGCTGAGCAGGTATATAAAGGACTAGCTGGGCTCATTTATGTGGAGGATGAAAATTCACAGCGTTTAGGATTACCTCAACAATATGGCGTAAATGATATTCCGTTAATTTTTCAGGACCGCCAATTTGATGATCAACAACAATTAAATTATCAACAGTTCAAAAATAATGATGGGACAATTGGTGATACATTGCTTATTAATGGTACACTCAATCCGAAGCTCCATGTACGCCGAGAGCCTGTTCGCCTTCGATTGGTGAACGGCTCCAATGCCCGGAATTTCACCTTTATGCTAAGTACGAATGAGGAATTTCAACAAATCGCCACAGATGGAGGATTTCTAAATAGCCCTGTTCCACTAAATAAACTGACCTTAACACCAGGTGAACGTGCTGAAATTATCATCGATTTTTCCAAGCTAAGTACTTCCATTGATTTATCATTGATAAATGAAGAAGGTGTAGTCCTGTTACCGTTTACGATCACAAATGAACGCACTACTCCACAGAAGATGCAGGATGTATTTAATCAATTCTCTACAACTAGTGAAGAACAACAATTACCTGTATCTAAACGTTTAGAGCTATTTGGTATGGGGACGATGGTAACGATTAATGGCAAGCAATTTGATCGTACTAGAATTGATTTTGTACAACAACAGGGAGTGACAGAAATTTGGGAAATTTACAATAAACCCGATATGATGGGCGGCATGACTCATCCGTTTCATTTACACGGTACGCAATTTAAAATTGTATCCATTAATGGTCAGGCGCCACCGCTTAATGAACAGGGCTGGAAAGATACGGTGTCCATTGAACCAGATGAAACAGTTAAATTGGCAGTGAAGTTTCTAGATAAGGGTATCTATATGTTCCATTGTCATTTACTAGAGCATGAAGATAATGGCATGATGGGACAAGTGAAGGTAGAATAGAAACTTTTTGAAACATAGAAAAGGTAGCTGATCAACAATCAGCTACCTTTTATTATTGCTCAAGCTTAGTTAATGTTTTGCCGCTCCAACCAAAAAGTACAGTTAGAATTGGCCCAAGTAAACAGAAGAAGGTGAATGGTAGGTAATCCAGTGTGGAAATTCCAAGGACACTTGTGATGAAAATACCACAAACACTCCAAGGTACAAGTGGATTGACAACCGTTCCAGCATCCTCCATGACACGAGATAAGTTTTTAGGTGCTAGCCCAACCTTCGCAAATTGAGCTTTAAATGCTTCACCTGTTAACAGGATAGATAAATACTGCTCACCGATTAATGTATTAACTCCAATGCCGGTAAGAGCGGCGCCTGTAATAACGGAACCAGCACTTTTAAATAAGCTTTCAACCTTAGCTAAAATACTTTGTATAATACCAAGTGTGAACAAAAGACCACCCATTGTTAAGGCCAGTAAGACAAGAGCAATTGTAGCTAGCATACTATTCATGCCCCCGCGTGTCAGTAAGGCATCTACTTCCTTATTACCAGAGTGAGAGACATAGCCATCAAATAAAACTTTGAAGACGTCTGAAGCTGGTAGGGGATCTAGTGTATAAGATAGACCTACACCGAGAATAGAAACAACGGCTAATGTAATAACGGCAGGAGCTTTATAAAAAGTCATCATAACGAGGACGACAATTGGTAATAATGTATACCAATGAATAAGTCCTGTAGTTAATAATCCTTCTTTAAATTGCTCCACCGTGTCAAAAGATGTTGCTTCGCCTGTTGGCGATAAAATAGCGTATAGTACGAATGAGATCAGGAAAGCAGGGATTGTTGTCCAGCCCATATTTTTAATATGTTCAAATAAATCTACACCGACTGTTCCTGAGGCAAGATTGGTTGTATCGGATAATGGTGACATTTTATCACCAAAAAAAGCACCAGAAACAATTGCACCAGCTGTTATGGTTAATGAAATGTCCATGGCACCTGCGATACCCATAAATGCCACACCGACAGTTGCTACTGTTGTTAACGAACTACCAACAGAAATACCAACGATGCTACAAATTAAAAAAACAATGGCAAAGAAAAAGTTTGGTGAAACAGTTAAAAAACCATAATAGATGAGCGTAGGGATTGTTCCACCCATAATCCAGCTCGAAATTAAAATACCAATAAAGAAAAAGATGAAAACAGCGCCCAATCCAGCACTAGCACCCGCAATCATTCCACCCTCTAAATCGCGAAAGGGGACTTTTTTTAGTAATCCATAGGCTAGTAAAAAAGAAATAACTAAAAAAATCGGAATATGGGGTGTTGCTTTTAAATACCCAATACTAAAAGACATTGTGGCAATAATTAAAAGTATAACGAAGCTTGCCTCCATAAATCGAGGGTTGCTTTTAGCTTCTATTCGAAACATATGAAACCTCCTAATAAATACTTCTTCGCTTCAATGCGGTGAAGCCCAAAAGTATTATAGCACGCTAATATTTTTTGTCAATTGACAGAAAATTGCAGAATTCCTTCAAGTCAATGCTCTTAGGTTGGTGTCCTTACTTTTATGTATAAGCAGGAACAAGGACGAGCATAACAAATAGGAAAGGTGACATGTTTCGACATCTATAGGTAAAAAATAGCAGAGGATATACTTATTTCGAATGTAAATAACGTTTACAATTCCTTAACATTTCATGTGGTAAATAAATAGGGAGAAAAAAGATTATTTCAAGTATTTTTATAAAAATAACAGAAAAAACGGTCATATTTAAAGAAAAAATAGTGATTTTTATTATTTGATTTCCAACGTTTTCAACTTGGAAACCAGCCTAAAAATAAATGTGGCAAATTTTATATTACAGTTTTGTAAAATCAACATAGAAGTGTTTAAAATTTTGTAGAATTGTGTAAATGTTTTGTTATGATGATTCAGAAATTGATAATTTTTATTTTACAGGAGGAACAAGATGTTCAACTCAAACAAGCAAGATCCATTTTTTCAGTCATTATTAAAAATCGCTAAAAATGTGAATGAGGGAATTTATTATGCTCATAATGCCCATATTCAAGATATAGATGCGTTAAAAGAAATTGCCGATACAATGAAAGATTATGAAACAAGCGGTGATAAATTAATTCATGAGCTTATCGTAATGCTTAATAAATCATTTATGACACCAATCGAGCGAGAAGATATTTTAGCTTTAGCCAATAAATTAGACGATGTAATTGATGGAATGGAAGGCTGTATTGCCCACTTCAATATGTACAATTTAACAGAAGTAACGGAGCCAATGCGTCAATTCCTAACATATATTGCGAAGAGCACTGATGAGATGGTACAAGCCATGGAGCTATTAAATAATAAAAAGCTTGTAGAGATGCGTAAACATGCGATTCAAATTAAAGATAATGAACGTGAATGTGATGAAATCTTCCGTTCCTCTATGAAACAGTTATTTATTCAAGAAAAAGATCCAATGCGCCTCATTGTTTTCAAGGATATTTATGAGCAATTCGAGGATATTGCTGATAGCTGCCAAACAGTGGCAAACACAATTGAAACAATAATTATGCGTAACGCATAAGATGGAGTGTAACAAATGGATACAATCTTACTAATTACCATATTAGTCGTTATATTCGCATTAGTGTTCGACTTTATAAACGGCTTCCATGATACAGCGAACGCTATTGCAACGTCTGTATCAACCCGTGCATTAAAACCACGTACAGCGGTTTACATGGCTGCGGTTATGAACTTCGTCGGAGCTATTACATTTGTTGGGGTAGCCAAAGCTTTAACAAAAGATATTGTGGACCCGTTTACCTTAAATGCCTATGATGGCGATATCACAGGTTCTGTTGTTATATTAGCAGCTCTATTATCTGCCATTACATGGAATTTACTTACGTGGTATTTTGGAATTCCATCAAGTTCTTCCCATACATTAATTGGGTCTGTAGCAGGTGCCGCGATTGCAGCAGCTGGATTCAGTATTCTAAACTATGCTGGATTTATAAAAATCTTACAAGCACTGATTTTCTCACCTCTACTAGCGTTCGCCGCTGGTTTCCTAATGATGACCATATTAAAGGTCATCTTTAAAGATATGAATTTATACCGTACAAATAAAGGCTTCCGTACCATGCAAATCGGAACAGCGGCCTTACAATCATTTACACACGGAACGAACGATGCCCAAAAAGCGATGGGTATTATCACACTCGCTTTAATCGCAGGTGGATTACACACAGGCGACGATATTCCTTTCTGGGTACGTTTTGCAGCAGCAACAGCAATGGGTCTAGGTACCTCTGTAGGTGGTTATAAAATCATCAAAACAGTGGGTGGCAAAATCATGAAAATTCGCCCAGTGAATGGAGTTGCAGCTGACTTAGCTTCGGCTTCTATCATCTTTGGCGCGACATTAATTCACTTACCAGTATCCACAACACATGTTATTTCTTCTTCTATCATGGGTGTAGGAACAGCACACCGTGTCAAAGGCGTTAAATGGGGAATGGCCCGTAAAATCGTCACAACATGGGTCATCACTATGCCAATCTCAGCAGTAATGGCAGCATTAATTTACTATTTTTTAAGTTTATTTTTCTAGTTCAATCCGAAGAATGCACAATCACTGTGCATTCTTTTTTTGTTTGGGATGAAGTGGGGCGGAGTGACGGATAGAACGAGCAAAGAGACGGATAGCGAGGGCAAAGAGACGGATAGCGCGGCCAAAGTAACGGATAATTCCTCAGAGAAGAAATGGAAAACCCCAATCATTTGTGCAAAATGGGGATTCGTTCTATGTTAAATATAAAGAAAGTGTAAAGTTCGGAGAAAATCGTTTTTTCCGTAGTAAGGTTAGTGCAGGAGGAGAATGGATGAAGGTCAAGTTATTACTGATTGAGGATGATGCAGCTATTGGTCGCATTGTCAAAGATACAATGGAGCAAGAGGGCTATCTTGTAACATGGGCCACTACGGGTCTTGAAGGGCTGGCAGATTTTCAGGAGCAACCATTTGATTTAGTGTTGGTGGATTGGATGCTACCAGAAATGGATGGTCTCACGGTTTGTCAAAATATACGTTGGGAAAGCGATGTCCCCATCCTTATGATGAGTGCTCGTAAGGAAGAAGCGGATAAGGTGGAGGGCTTACAAGGAGCGGATGATTATATCGCAAAACCGTTTAGTTTAGAGGAATTAAAGGCTCGTGTGGCATCGCATCTTAGACGCTGGAGACGCTATAACAAGCAAGAAGAAGTAGAAGAGCAAACTGCCTATGCAAATGGATTAATCATTGATTGGCAACGAGAAATAGTGAGCATTAACCAGCAAGAAATAGCATTAACTCAAAAGGAATTTGCTCTTGTCAAGCTACTCGCAAAAAATCCGAGCCAAACCTTTACGAAGAAGGAACTGTATCAGTATATTTGGCAGCAAGCAACTTTAGAGGACACTCATACTGTCACAGTACATATAAAGGCACTAAGAGAGAAGCTTAATGATTCGGTGAGACATCCATATTTTATTCAAACTGTGTGGGGCAGGGGTTATCGTTTTATTGGTGAACCGTTATGAAAATTAAATCTTGGTTACTTATCACTTTTTTTATTGTCATGGTGTTGCCTATATCTGGTGCTTATAGTCTATATGTGTGGATAAATGCTTATTATCAAGATAAAAATGTTGCGGAATACTTTGACAAGTGGACAGAGCTAAATCAGGTAAAAGCGATCGTTGACAATCCAGCACTATATCAAAAAAATGCAAATTTAGAAGAGATAGAAGAGCTGACCAATGGGCAATTGGCGATTACACTTTACACCAAGTCAGGTTTTGTCTTATATTCCTCAAACCCTTTACAATCAGGCTATGTATGGAAAGAGCGTATATTTAAAGGTTTATATGATTTACAACAATCATACAACGCCTTTACCTACAAGGAGCCAGTATATCACAATGGGGACTTGTTGGGCATCTATGAAATTCAATTAATAAGAACTGATTGGGTAAAAGGTGTAGAGAAGCGTTCATGGCTTGTCATTATAGGCTCTATCTTGCTATTTTTAGTGATTTATATAGGGGTCATTTTGTTGCTTAATCGGAAACTTAATCGACCATTACGAGAACTGATGCATCAAATGCGAAATTTTGCCAAAGGTGAGCATATAGAATCCAATTTAAGTACAAGAAAAGATGAGATTGGTTCACTCGCCCAAACATTTGTGGCGATGCAACATGAAATTGAAAATACCCGGGTTTCCTTAAAAGTAGAACAACAGCAAAAAGAGATGATGATTGCAAGTATCTCCCACGATTTAAAAACGCCTCTTACCGCTATTCAAGCCTATGCGGAATCCTTACTAAACAATGACTTATCACAACAGCAGCAAGAAGAATATCAGCAGGTCATCATCACGAAGGCCGATCGAATGAAGCATATGCTAGAAGATTTATTGATGTTTACATTACTCCAATCAACGAGCTATGAATTAGAGCTGGTAGACGTTGATGGGGAAGAGTTTTTTGAGATGGCTTTGTCGGACTATGAACCGTTATGTGAGGAACAAGGTTTTACATTAGATGTATTCTGTGATGTAGATGGGCTGTATGCTGTGCATCCTAAACAATTTCAGCGTGTGATTGATAACTTATTGAGCAATGCATGGCGCTATGGTGAGATCGGCACATCTATTGGTTTAGCGGCGGTTAAAGCTGGAAGTTTTCCGGAATGGGGGTTTGATTTCCTGAAGCCAGCCCTAACGAAGCAAGAGGGTATGTATATGATCGTGCAAAATAGCGGGCAGGGCTTGCCACAAAAGGACATTGTAAAGTTATTCGAGCCCATGTATCAAGCGGATCATGCAAGATCAAAGGCTGGAGAACGGGGCACGGGACTTGGCTTAAATATTACGAAACAAATTATTGAAAAACATGGTGGTACAGTAGAGCTGCTTTCTAGTGAGAATATTGGAACAGCTGTTGTCTGCTGGCTCCCACCTAATAAAGGAGTAGACGAACTATGAGTTGGAAAAATTCATGCCGAGCAGCAGGCTTAATCGCTGTCATGACATTTAGTTTAGTAGGCTGTAATACCGAGGCATCGTATTCACCCCAGGAAATTATTGAGCAGACGCTCCAAGAATCGAAGCAACCGCTTACCTACTATGGCGAATATACGTTAGATATGGGAGAGCTAGGTGGCAAAGCTCAGGTAAAAGAATGGGTCAAGGATAAGTATAGACGTATAGAAATGAAAGGTGACAATGATGAACATGTCATCACGGTCAAAACTGACTCTGAGCTGATAAGCTATGATGTCACGGAAAATACAGCTTTTAAAATGGCGTATCCACAAGGCGAACTTGACGGGCTACGATCGCCTAGGGAAGAGGTACAGCTTGTTTTTAATTTGGTGAAAGATACTCATGAGATTAAGATAGCAGGCGAAGAGAAGGTCGCTGGGAGAGACACATATAAAATTGTCGCAAAAACTAAAAAAACCGAATCACTATTTGGGGATATAGAAGCATGGATTGACAAAAAAACATGGCTGATGTTAAAAATGAAGTCAGATAATGCAGGTAATCAAATAATCACTGAATACTCAAAAATAATTGTTGATGAAAAAATAGATGATCAACAATTTATACTTGATCTACCAGAGGATGTAACGATCCAAGAAATTAGCGGTGAAGATACTTCAGAATTAATTTCATTGGACGAAGCAAAGCAACAACTAGAAAAGTTTTTAATGGTTATGCAAGAAAATGGCCTTTCTATAGATAAAATTTCAATGGTTAAAGGATTAGAGGATCGACCAGAATATTCCTTTGACTTTGGATTAGATGGGCAGCCAGCTTTTTTCATCACTATTTTTAAAGCGGATGAGAGTATGAGTGAAATTGGTCCCATCTTAAATGAAAAAGAGATGGATATTCGAGGACAAAAAGGAACGGTTATGGATGATAAAAATTTCCGCTCGATTGCTTGGCAAGAAAACGGCTACCAGTATAGTATCGTTGGCGAAAATCCAGAGTTAACGATTGAGGATCTTGTAAGCTATGCACAACAAATGGAATTTGTTCAATGAGGTGATGCTATGAAAAGGGCACAGGGGTTGAAGAGTCTTGCATTGTTTTTATTTACTACTATTTTTTTATACGGGGTAGGCGATACCTATCAAGTTTCTTGGCTACAATTTCATTTTACGGGCCGATATGATGAAGTCGGTTTTTATTTCAGCTTTACTTCACTTATTCCGATATTGATTGGATTATTGATGGTAGGGCTTTATGAATCACTTTTAAAACGATTAATATAAAAAGTTTAGAAGCAGGATCTCGGTTGAGGATCCTGCTTTTTATAGTACGATTACGTTATCTATTACAATATTTAAGTAAAAAGGTTTTTAAAAGGAAGTTTTATCGTAGATTACATTTATTCATGGTCATGCTCAAGTGATTGCCCTTTTTTATGGTTCTTTACTTCTATTTTATGTTAACGTTTTTATCTAAAAAAGGAAAATGAGGAAAACTAAATGGGCTGCAGTGATAAGTTTAGCACTCGCATGGATTGTTCCAGCTCTTTATAATGTGATTATGTTTTGTGATAAGTGATAATAGAAATATACGCGTACAAATGATGGGTCAATGATTATTCATTTTACATAATAAACAATCGAATTACATATACACTTGGAGGTGAAATATGGATTTTATGGCATCGAACGAAGCAGTGCTAAAGGTGAAAAGGTGGCCGAAAGATACGATTACGGCGGGGTGCCGCCATTCGGTTGGGCTTAGAGAGGATGGGACTGTGGTGGCTACAGGTGATAATCGATATGGTCAATGTCAGGTAAGCGGCTGGCGGGATATTGTAGCGGTTAGGGCTGGTAATGTTCATATGGCGAGGAACACGGGGAACACGCATACAATTGGTCTTCGCGTGAATGGAACGGTGGTAGCGGTCGGCTGGAATAAGCATGATCAGTGTAATGTCAGTGACTGGCGCAATATTGTGGCAGTGGCTGCGGGTTGGTGCCATACCATTGGGCTTACAGCAGATGGGACTGTGGTGGCAGTGGGGAAAAATAAGGAGGGGGAATGCAATATAAGTGGTTGGAGGGATATGGTAGCGGTCGCGGCAGGTGACTGGCATACAATCGGTCTTCGTGCTAATGGAACGGTAGTGGCAGTGGGGAATAATCGATATCGTCAATGCGATGTCAACGACTGGAGTCATATTGTGGAGGTCTCTGCAGGCTATCTACATACAATTGGTCTACAGCGGGATGGCAGGGTGATAGCTGTAGGCTCGAATAAACATGAACAATGTGAAGTTATGGACTGGCAAGGTATTGTGGCAATTGCAGCGGGTAGTTATCATACCATTGGGCTTAAGGCTGACGGGACGGTGATGGCTGCAGGCTCGAATAAGCATGGCCAATGTCAAGTGAGTGGCTGGCGAGATATTGTGGCGATTGCGGCGGGATGCGCTCATACACTTGGCCTTCAATCTGACGGTACTGTGGTTGTAGTCGGTGAAAATGAGTATGGCCAATGTGATGTAAACGGTTGGCAGGACATTCAAGTAAATGAACATGTATAGATCCCTTAAGGAGCGTGGATACCCAAGCTCCTATTTTTAATACTTCATTTTGTTCATTATGCTATCTGCTGTAAATGTGTTTTCGTAAAGGCTTCATCATATTTTAAGCCATAACCGAGTGCTCGATCTAAGAAAATATGTGCCAGCCAAATCAAGGCAACCATCAGTAGTGTTGGGATGGAGAGCGTATAGCCAATTACGAGAAGGATAGCGGGTATGAAGAAGCTATGCCCCGTATTATAGCAAAGGGCACCCATTTTTGAATTGATTATATAACCGGCCATCGTTATATCAGGCAGCAATAAAAATAAAATAAATGATAGCCATGAAAAATCTAAGTGCGCATAGAAAAAGACCGTCAAGATAAAGGCGATGACATATTCTAGAGAGATAATTTTACGTAGTTTCATTGTAACCACGACCTTCCTGTAAATTTTGGTACATATCTTCAATAAGTGAATTAATTTTTTCTTGATTGTTTTTAAATTGTCCATCAGCCATTAATATTTTAGTTAGCTGTAGCGATTGTCGTGCATGCTGATAAAAGTGCATGAGCTGTTCAATATGGGCAATCTTTGCAGAAAATAGTTGTACCGTTTCTTCATTACACTCTGTGGATATAGGTTTTTTTTCGAGTGTCAGTAAATAGTTGATTTCTTGTAAGGTAAAGCCGAGCTGGCGTAGGACGAGAATAAATTTCATGGTCTGTTCACATGTGCCATCATACACACGGTAACCATTGTTTAATTTCTGTGGATGTAAGAGTCCTTCTTTTTCGTAATAACGGACTGTATCGGTGGATAATTGAAACTTCTCGGCAAATTGTTTAATTTTCATATGAGCACCTCCTACAATCATCCTAACATTGGAGTATGCTCCAAGGTCAATACACTTTTAGAAAAAATTTGAAACGGAGATTCATTGGGAATCGTTTATTGTGTAAGAGGGTAGGTGGGTGGCATACTTGAACAAATCATTGATGAACATGGAGAGCATTTATTGCGTCTCGCTTATTTTTACGTAAAGAACCGGCAAACGGCGGAGGATATTGTACAGGAGGTTTTTATTAAATTCTCTCAGTGTAATTATGAGGAACGTGGGCAGCTACGCGCTTTCTTATCCACTTTAACGATTAATCAAAGCAAGGATTATTTAAAAAGCTGGCATTATAAAAAACTACTTGTACAAGAAAAAGTATTTCCTATGAAGTGGAATAAACAGCGTGATGAGCTAGTCGTGGCGGAGGAGCGATCCTCTGTGGGAGCGGCAATATTAAAGCTATCACTTCTGTATCGAGAGCCGATTGTTCTTTATTATTTTGAAGAAATGAAAATACATGACATTGCCCGATTATTAGGGGTTTCAGATAATACGGTGAAAACAAGGCTGAGACGGGCAAGAGAGGCATTAAGGTCCTATCTAAAACAGGACGAATGGGAGGTGCTAAAGGATGAATAAAGTACACAAAGAATTGGTGAAAGTAACGGGGGATATGACGAGTAGCAAAGAACGTGTTAAACAACATGTGCTACATTCTAAGAATTCCAACAAGAAGCCTTATCGATTCACACTTTTATCGGTCGTGCTCACCCTATGTGTGGCAGGTTTTATATTGGTACAGCTGTTAGGGAAGGAAACGACCCAGACGACTATATGGTTTCATGAAACACAGCTAGATCATTTTGAGCGTATAACACAAATGATGTGGCCCAATCAAAACAAGGAATATTATAAAGAAGAGGCTTATCGTTCGTATGAGAAGCTTGTTGCCGCATATTTTTTTGCAGAGTCATTAGGAATTACCTATACGAAGGATGAACTTGAGACGGAGAGGAAAAACTTCGTTGAGCAAATGGAAATGCTACAGCAATCACCTAAAAATAAAGCCTTTTTTCGAGGTGTAGAACCGAGTAAATATGTGGATGTTTATATGGAACCTCTCCTGCCAATGTATACAGCTAGAACGAAGCTCTACGCGATGTATAAGGAAAAATATCCAACTTTTTATGCCTATAAAGGCGTAGCAGATATTGAGGCTATTCGGTATTTCCAAATGAATTTTGCTGAACAGGCGACGGCCTTTCAAAAGGAAAATAACATCGTGAACCCTTCTAGTACATCTGGCACCTCTTTAGTGGGAACCGTTGCAAAGGTTGAGTCAAATGCCTTTTTATTTATCGAGGGTATTATTCCAAAAGATTTCGATCATATGACAGAAGAACAGCTGGAGGAAAAGTATGAGCAAGCTGACTGGTACCCTGTATTAGCCGATTTTCCTGTAGAACAAGGGGACTATATTACCCTTCATTCGACTGAAACGGGTAGCATAGAGGAAAATGGGGTTGTCAGGAAATATGGCTTATTAAACGATGTGGAGGTATTAGAGCCTGATGTCACTGTAGAGCTAAATCTGCAAAATGAACAAGAAGTAGCTGAATTCTTGCAGGATATGCCCTGGCAGATGGCTGACTATATGCGAAGGCCCCCTGATTACTCCCTTCAGGTGGAAGGGGTGCGTATTGAAATATGGAAAGGCTATGGAGGTTCACTTTACCTCCAAAAGATAGGGAGTGGAGAAATCAAATTAAGCTCCGAAAAGGCCAAGAAATTAAAAGAATTATTAGGTATAGAAGAATCTTAACAAGTCTCTGTGAAAGAGGCTTGTTTTTTGTTAGCGAGAAAATTATAGTGAAAGTACTATGTTAAATTTACCATTAAAATATAAAATTAGAAACATAGGATAATATACACAATAATTTGTTTGTCTAGTATTAATTGCTTAATTTTGTAAAAATAAATGAGTCCAAAGAATTGTAATATTTTATTCATGCAGGTAGTATTAAAGAAGTAAGGTTGAAGATAAGGGGGAGCGGTATGAACGTACAAGAATTTGAAGAATTATGGATTACGCTCAATGAATTATATAACGCGGATCGTTTTTTAGAATATATAGAAATAAGTAGTGCCGCAATCGAAAGTGCCATTAAGCTTGGAATGTATGATAAGGCAATCCTTTTATTACGCTATAGCTGTGCCAGTTATTTTCAAACAGGTGATTTACAGCTATCGATTAGTGTACTTGAACAATATCGTGAGCTAACTTTTCAACATGGCAATGATATTGACCTCATTCAGTATTATAATATAGCCGCGATTTATTGGGGGACATTTGGTCACTTAAAGAAATCTGAAGAGCTGATGCTAAAGGGCTTAAAAATTGCTGAATCTATTCAACATGTGGAGAGCTTGGGGAAAATTTATAATAATCTAAGCGATTTGGAAATATCGATGGGCAATTATCGTACAGCCAAGGAATTCGCCTTAAAAAGTCTTTATTACTCGAATGCGTTTGAAGTGCAGCATAAAGAGCCTTATACAGGAATTATGTATCCAAAAACAAACCTAGCCGTATCACATATATGGCTGGATGAGTTTGATGAGGCCAATGTACTATTACAAGAACTACTAGCCACGATTCATAACCCGCCCTATTCAAAAGTACAATTAGAGGTTTTCAATGCCTATGCCATTCTCTGTGAACGACAGGGACGTGTAAGTGAAGCTATTGATTTATATCAAAAGACTAAACATTATGCTTTGCAAAACAATGATCTGTCTTTGCTTCAAATTATCTATAATTCATTAGTGAAGCTTATAGAGGATCAGGGCAATAAAATTGTTTTATGTGCTGTTCAGAAAGAATATATTAATATTTTGTTAGAAATTCAACGTGAAAATTACTCTCATGTATTATTTGAAATGGAGTATAACGATCATAAGAAGCAATTTGAAAAAAATGCTTATTTCGATCCGCTGACGAATATTTACAATCGACGCTATTTTGATGAAAATGCAAAGAGGATGCTCGAAAAAGCAGCTGAAGGTAATCAGCAATTAGCGTTAATGATGGTGGATTTAGACCATTTTAAAGAAATTAATGATATGAATGGTCATCTATTTGGAGACGATGCATTAACGAATACCGCCAAAACATTGCAAGATTATTTTCAACCCTTTGAATCGATTGTCGCACGTTTTGGTGGAGATGAGTTTATAATCCTCAGTCAAGTAAAAGAGGGAGAAACGGTGCAAACATTGGCCGACAATCTTTATCAAACCTTAACGGCTTTGTCACTTACGGTGAATGGTGAAACAGTTCAATTGGAATTTAGTATTGGTGTTAGTACTAATGATTTTGGCAAGATAAAGATAGTGGAAGAGCTTATCCAACATGCGGATGAAGCGCTTTACAAGTCCAAGCGTAATGGACGCAACCAAATTACACACTATAACCATTATTGTGATGTGGGAAATGGTATTTAAAGAGTAAGAGGCATAACTTTATAAGTAGGTGCCTCTTTCATGTACGTTTACAAGCTATGGTAAGGATTAATAATGCCGTAAAATATGATATCCTCAAAAGTACCGTTTTTAAAAACATGATCCTTTAACGTTCCCTCATACTGCATGCCACACTTCTCCATGATTTTGCCAGAGGCAGGATTGGAAAGAAAATACTGCGCATAAACACGATGATACTGTTTTTCCTTACAAGCAAATTCAATGATGGCACAGGCAGCTTCTGTTCCATAGCCATTTCCCCAATACGGCTCACCAATCCAATAAGCCATTTCTCCATTTTGGTGTTGCTGACGATTCGACAGTCCAATGGCCCCATATAATTGCCCACTTTGTTTGTCCGTTATGGCAAATTCATAGAGCTGCTCTTGCTCAAAATTTTGTTGATGATTGGAAATCCATGACAATGCACAGTCTAAGGTATAGGGATAAGGTAAATTTAACGTGCTTTTATATAGAGCAAAATTATTACACAATGCACTTACTTCAGGTGCATCCGCTTCTGTGAATAGTCGGAGCATAAGACGCTCTGTTTCTATTGTTTTTTTTGCAGCTTGGTAATTCATTGAAATACCCCCTTCAACAATGATAAAAACGATTATAGCACAATAAAAAGAAAAATAAACCAAATAATGGATATTATTAATACCATGAAATTAGATAAAAATTTATTGAAAAACGATAAATTATATGGTAAATTGAACAGGATATTAAATAAAAGAGGTGCGTAATATGAAACGGGAAACACTCTTTTTAAAGATTGCTGTTTTTCTAATGGGGTTGCCGGTTTTTGCCTTATGTATATGGGTGGTGCCACGTGTTGCTTTAGATACAGCTCAGCATTCACCGGTCTTAACAATTACTGCATTACTTGGCGTCTATGCAACGGCAATTGCTTATTTTGTTGCTCTATATACGACGATCAAGCTGCTAAGCTATATTGATCAAAACATTGCATTTTCAGAGTTATCAGTGAAAGCTTTAATTAAAATTAAATATTGTGCAATTGTCATTAGTAGTGTTTACGTGGTTGGCATGCCACTGATATACTATGCTGCGGAAGTAGACGATGCCCCAGGTCTTATACTTATTGGAATGGTCATTATTGGTGCTTCTTTTGTAGTTGCAGTTTTTGCTGCTGTTCTTCAAAAGCTTCTAAAAAATGCCATCGATATCAAATCAGAAAATGATTTAACGGTTTGAGGTGAATACTATGGCGATGATTATCAATATTGATGTCATGTTGGCAAAACGGAAAATGAGTGTAACAGAACTTTCAGAGAAGGTTGGCATAACGATGGCGAATCTTTCTATATTGAAAAATGGTAAGGCGAAAGCGATTCGCTTTTCAACGTTAGAGGCGATTTGTGAGGCGTTAGAATGTCAGCCAGGGGATATTTTAGAATATAAAAGGAACGAAGAATAAAGACTGTAGGTAAAAGCCGTCGAGCACGCTCGATGGCTTTTGTCGTTTTTTCTTGGCGGGTCATCCGTATTTAATTGGAACGAGGTAGCTTTTTTTATTGAAAAAAGACTGTAGAAAATATTGCCATATGGAATATAGTTGTGCTACGATAAAGCTAAGATAATTCGACAGTCAGTCGGTCGATTATAAGGGGTTGTTAAGATGAGGGAAATGAAAAAGGCAGAAGAACGCAGAAATGAAATTTTAGATGCAGCAGATGAACTGTTTACGCAGAAGGGATTTGATGGCACTAGCACAAATAATATTCTTGAAAAAGTAGGAATTGCACGCGGTACTCTTTATTATCATTTTAAATCCAAGGAAGATATTATGGATGCCCTCATCGAACGTTATACGGAAACGATGTTAACGAGGGCAAGGGCAGTGGCACGGGATAGTAGCATTGCGGTGAATGAGCGCATATTGAGGGCTGTGATGGCATTAAATATGCAGAATGAAAATGGTCAGGAAATTATGGACCATATTCATAAGCCGCAAAATGCATTAATGCATCGAAAAATACAGCAGGTGGTCATGAATCATGTACCGCCATTATTGACGAGTATCATCCGTGAGGGTATTGAACAAGGGATTTATCATACACCCTACCCATACGAATGCATGGAGATGATTGTCGCATATACAAATACCGTTTTTGATGATGATTTGGTGTTGTTGTCAGATGAAGAGCGGGCTGCTCGTGTCCCAGCATTTATCTTCAATGTGGAGCGAATGCTTGGCGTGGAAAGCGGTAGTTTGTTGTACATGATGAAAATGTTTGGTCATGAAGGGGAAGACGGGACGAAATAATTGTACTTAGGGTCTTAAAACTGACAAAGGGGTGACCTATGTATTTCAAAATTGTACGGAATGATATAGCGAATAGTAAGCTGATTACATGTTTGACAACACTGTTTGTAGCAGGTGCGGCTATGCTTGTTACGCTTTCGGCCGTTCTTATTGTTCATTTATCAACTTCTATTGATACATTATTAAAGCAAGCGGAAACACCACATTTTCTACAGATGCATTCGGGTACTATCGATCAAGCGCATCTCATTGACTTTGCCGAGCGAAATGAGCTGGTGGATGAATTTCAGATCAACGAATTTCTCAATGTAGATGGTACCAAGATCAACATTGCAGGCAACACACTTGCACAAAATGTTCAGGACAATGGGCTGACTACGCAAAGTGAGAAGTTTGATTTTTTACTAGACCTTGATGGCCATGTAATTGAAGCGGATAACGGAGACATTTATGTACCTGTAGGCTATATGAAGGACGGCACAGCCAAGCTAGGTGATACAGTGATGGTCCATAATAAGCCATTTACGGTTGCAGGTTTTTTACGGGATTCGCAAATGAATTCCATGTTAGCATCATCCAAGCGATTCCTCGTGAGTGAAGAGGATTATGCAGCGATTCAGGCAGCCGGCACTATTGAATATTTAATAGAGTTTCGTTTGAAAGATTTGGCTGATTTAAGAAGCTTTGAAGAGGACTATCATCGTGCACATTTAGAAGCGAACGGACCAACGATTACATGGCCGCTCTTCAAAATGCTAAATGCCATATCGGATGGTTTGATGATCGCTGTTATTTTATTAATCAGCGTACTCGTGGTGGTCATTGCATTTATGTGTATCCGTTTTACATTGCTAACTAAAATGGAAGAGGATTATCGTGAAATCGGTGTAATGAAGGCCATTGGTATACGTGTTTCAGATATTCAGAAAATGTATTTTGCAAAATATGGTGTAATAGCGGCAATTGGCTGTGTGCTTGGCTTTATACTTTCCTTTATGGTGAGGGATATTCTTTTAGCCAATATCCGCCTATATATGGGGGATACAGCCAATACATCATTGGTCTGGCTATTCACCATTATCGGTCTGGTGCTAGTATTTGCTTCTATCCTAATTTATGTACAATTAATGTTGAAACAGTTTCGCAAGCTTTCGGCTGTTCAGGCTATCCGATTTGGCGTGATACAAAGTAAAGCAAAACATGGGAAGTGGCTAAATATTAGCTCCAATAAAAGCCTTCCAATCAATCTCTTTTTAGGCGTGAAGGATGTGCTTTCCCGTAAAGGTTTATATGCCACAATGCTCACTGTCTTCATAGTAGCAACTTTTATTATCATTGTGCCTCAAAATTTATACCATACCATTTCCTCCAAAAATTTTATTACGTATATGGGGATTGGCAATAGCGACATCCGCATCGATATTTCACAAGGCAGTCAACATGTTCAGGATGTAACAACTGTGGTCAAAACGCTAGAGCGTGATCAAGATATTACAGATTATACGGTTTTGACGACGAAAAAGTTTACAACCATTACAAATAATGGGGTGGAAGAAAGTCTAAAAATTGAGTTGGGCGACCATACCGTTTTCCCAGTAGAATATGCGCAAGGGAGTGCGCCGAGAGCTCAGGATGAAATAGCACTTTCTGTTCTTAATGCGGAGGAGCTTCAAAAAAAAGTGGGCGATACCATTTTACTTATCATCCAAGGTGAAACGAAAACCCTAACCGTAAGTGGCATCTATTCGGATATTACAAATGGTGGAAAAACAGCGAAGGCAGCATTCTCTGATGATTCCACAGAAAGTATGTGGAATGTCTTCTATGGTTCGCTATCGAAACAATCGGAAGTCGAAAAAAAGGTTGCAGAGTATACAGATAGCTTCCATTTTGCCAAGGTTTCAGGCATTGATGAATATATTTATCAAACATTTGGAACGACCATCAGCTCTATGAAGCAAGTATCGAGTGCGGCACTTATAGTAGCTCTCTTTATGTGTGTGCTGGTGACACTGTTGTTTATGAAAATGCTGATCGCAAAGGATCGATCTCCCATCGCTATCTTGAAATCGATTGGCTTTACAAACGTCGATATTTCCATACAATATGCGGCACGATCAGTTGTTGTCTTAATACTGGCTATTTTTGTGGGGACATTGCTCGCCAACACATTAGGGGAAATTCTGACGACCACGGTCATTGCATCCTTTGGTGCAGCTTCATTTAATTTTATAATTAATCCACTAGCTGCCTATGTTTTTTGCCCATTAGCCCTCCTATGCGTCGTACTTCTAGCAACGCTTATTGGGACTGTTAAGGCGGGACAATTAAAAATAATGGATTATATAAAGGAGTAGAACATGAAAAAACTTGTGACTGGTGAACAAATAGTCAAGTCATTTCAGGTCGGAACAGAACGACATGAGGTTTTAAAGGCTGTATCCATCGATTTATATGAAGGCGAGTTCGTTTCTATTATGGGTCCCTCAGGTTGCGGCAAATCAACCTTACTGTATGCTCTTAGTGGTATGGATAGCATTGATCATGGTCGGGTTTCTTTTGATGGAGTTGATGTAGCAACACTCCATGACAAGGAGCTAGCCGAGCTCCGCCGAACGCGAATGGGCTTTGTGTTTCAACAGCCAACCTTTCTTAAAAGCTTAAATATCCTTGATAATATAGTATTACCCGCAGTACGTGATCAGCGAAAAAATGTGGATGCATTAACGGAAAAAGCACAAAGCATCATGAAAAAAGTAGGGATTGCAGACTTAGCAAAGCGTGATATTACGCAGGTTTCAGGTGGCCAGCTTCAGCGGGCAGGCATTTGCCGTGCTTTAATTAGTAGTCCATCGATGATTTTTGGTGATGAACCAACAGGCGCATTGAATTCAACGTCTGCTCAGGAAATTATGGATATTCTAGCCTCTATCAATCAAGAAGGTACAACGGTTATGCTTGTGACACATGATCCGAAAATAGCTGCACGAACGGAGCGTATTCTCTTTATGAGTGATGGTTCTATCATCAGTGAATTGCGTTTACCACCATTCATCGGTAAAGATTTGAATGATCGAATGGCAAAAGTTGCAACGACGATGCGAGAAATTGGTATTTAATAGATGAATTCAAAAAATCCGCAACGACTTGGCAGTAGCCGTTGCGGATTTTTTATTTTTTTTAGAAAAAATGAATCGCTTTTGCAATAGCGTCCGTCAGTAGTATAGAAAGTAGGTGAGAGCAATGATGGATATTGAACAAGTGATCGAGGAGCATGGGGATTACTTACTAAAGGTCGCCTATTTATATGTGAAGAATAAAGCGACAGCGGAAGATATTGTGCAGGATGTGTTCATCGCTTTTTATCAAAAGCAGGAGCAGTTTCGCCGGCAAGCATCATTGCGTACATATTTAGTAAAAATGACAGTCAATCGGAGCCATGATTATTTACGGAGCTGGAAAAGTAAACGCCTGACATTATTTGAAAAGATTACGGGCCGCACAACGGCGATTACACCAGAGAAGGAAGTGCTCGAGAAGTCGGTCAAACAAGAGCTGACAGAGGCGTTATTTACGTTATCGGTCGCTTATCGTGAGGTTCTAATTTTGTATTATTTTGAGGAGATGACAACTGTAGAGATTGCACAGCTTGTCCGATGCCCAGAAGCGACAATTCGTACAAGGCTACAACGAGCGCGTAAACAGCTGGCAACAGCAATCGGTGACTTTGATTGGGAGGTGCTACGTCATGAATCAATTTAAAGAAGAGCTATTAAAGGAACTACAAGATATAAAATTCTCTGAGAAGCGTAAACAATTAATCGCAGAAAAGGCTAGACGGAAAGGAAAGCATAAAGTAGGTAATCAATGGACGTACCGCGTCGTACTAGCAACCTTTACTGTATTGGTCATTAGTTTTAGTTATCTTTTGTCAGAGCAGAAGGAACAGCGCTCCACAGGTCACCAAGCAGCAACTATACAGTCCGATGCCTGGAGCTGGTGGACAATATTCAATTCTGATTATGTTCGAGGAATTTTGTTGTTGGGCTTTTTTATCGGTGCTGCTTATATTGTCAAGCGTGTATTACTAAAAAAAGGATATGGACTTCCTATTTGTATAGAATGCGGGGAGAGCTGGTCTGAAAAGGAGGCACGCAAATTGTATCGCAAAAATGGAGAAATTGTGTGCCCTCATTGTGGACAAAAACAGTATCGTACGAAAAAATCCATGCAATTAGGGGGCATGCTTTCAATGCCGATACCACTATTCATTATGTTGCAACATGTGTTCCACAACTACTTCATCGGTTTTATTTTCTTTCTAGTAGGGGTGCTGATTTTTCTTTATCAAGTCGTGCCATATGTCTTTAAGCTACAAGACAAGGATTCTATGAATGAACCTTTATGGTAATAATAATAGCGAAGAGAAATTGCGATAGTTATCTAGCAATTTCTTTTTTTTACACCAAAATACATTGACAAGCGTTTTCATTTGCTTTATCTTTGTGTTAACTTATTTTTATTATTAGTTAACGTATAGCAAAGGGAGGCTTTTTACATTGAAAAAAGGAAGTACATATCAATATGTGTTAGCGGCATTTGGAGCAGCGATTATTGCTGTTTTGGCACAGGTGACCATTCCACTACCTCTAATTCCAATTACAGGACAAACTTTAGCAGTCGGCATTGTCGTGACTATTTTAGGGACAAGATTAGGAACATTATCTGTTCTATTATATATTTTACTAGGAGCAGCTGGTTTACCAGTGTTTAGTGGAATGTCTGGAGGTCTAGGGATTTTAGTTGGTCCGACAGGGGGATATATTGTAGGATTCCTTGCCACAGCGATTATTATGGGCTTATACTTAGATAAATTTGGTATTACATTTACCCAAGCGATTATTGCAAATATCATCGGCATGATTATTACGTTATCATTTGGTACGGTATGGTTAAAAATCGTAGCAGATTATACATGGACAGCAGCCTTCTTGGGTGGTACTGCACCATTTATAGTAGTAGGGATTGTCAAAGCGGTAATGGCGGCATGGATTGGTGTGATTGTCCGTCGCCGCTTAGAAAGAGCACATTTAATTGAAGCAATAGCATAGGACATAGGGGGAATTGTTTTGGCAACATTATGGACAGGTGGAAAGATTTACACGATGGCTCAGGTTGGTGAAACAGTAGAAGCAGTCCTTGAAGAAGATGGGAAAATTGTGGCGACAGGCTCAGTGGAGAGCTTGTCGCCATTAGCTACTTCTACTCGACATTTACAAGGCAATGTCATGTATCCAGGTTTTGTAGATAGTCATTTACATATTATTGGCTACGGGGAAAAATTAAAGCATATTGATGTATCGGCTATTACGAGTAAAGAGGCGTTACTTGAAAAGCTTCAAGAGCGTATGTCCAAGGCATCCCCCAAAGAATGGGTCATAGCGATTGGATTAAATGAAAACCAATTTGAAGAGCCCATTTTCCCAACTTTAGCAGAGCTGGATGCGCTTGGTGAAGCCTATTTAATCATCAAGCGTAGCTGTCATCATTTAATTTTAGCTAATTCTAAGGCACTTGCTTTTGCAGGGATTACCAATGCTACACCTTCACCAGAGGGGGGGATCGTTGAAAAAATAGATGGTCAGCTCACGGGCGTATTAAAGGATGCGGCTTTATATTTAGTGGTCAATCAGATGCCCCATATTACACCTGCATATATAGAGGATGCTTTAGTGAAAGCGGTGGCCTCATTACAAGCATATGGTTTAGTGGGAGGTCATTCGGAAGATTTAAGCTATTACGGACCGCCAAGCCAACCCATTCAAGCCTACCGTAAAATAGTGGAATCTCAGCAATCTTTCAAAGTTCATTTATTGCAGCATCATACCGTATTTAAGGAGGTAGAAAAGTTGGATACTACTTCCTCGCCTTTCTTGGAGTTCGGTGCCATGAAAATCTTTATTGATGGTGCCTTTGGCGGAAGAACGGCAGCACTACGTCAACCATACAATGATGATCCAGACAATACAGGAATGCTTATTCATACGACAGAGCAATTAACGAAGTATGTGCAGCTAGCTCGTCAATATGGACAAACTGTCGCCGTCCATGCAATCGGAGATTTAGCCATCGAACTGATTTTAGATGTTTTTACGGCATATCCACCACAGGCTGGTCAGCTTGATCGGGTAATCCATTGTAGCTTGGTCGATGAGGGCATATTAACTAAACTAGCTGAATTGCCTGTTGCTATCGATATGCAGCCGCAATTTGTACAGGGGGAGTATGACGCCGAGCTATTAAAGCTTGGAGAGGAGCGCGCTCAAGGCTTACATCCTTTAAAGTCACTTCTTGACCGTGGACTTGTGGTGGCTGGTGGTAGTGACGCGCCGATTGAAGTACCGAATCCATTAATCGGAATCTATGCTGCTGTCACAAGATGTAATGTGGGAGAAAAACATGATGGCTATAATCCTAAGGAGAAAATTTCTCGTTTCGAAGCGGTCCATTTGTATACAGGGGGAGCGGCTGAAATCATTGGACAGCAGCACAGTCGTGGTAAAATTGCAGAAGGCTATACAGCCGATTTTACGATTTTAAAAGAGGATATTTTCACTGTGGCTATAGAGCAACTACCTCACATTGAAGTATTTTGTACTGTGGTAGATGGTAAGATTGTATATGAAAATCGCTGAAGGGTAACCTTGCAGCGATTTTTTTAGTTATTTCCTATTTGTAAAATTATTTACTTGGTGTTCTAAGCTTGTCACTCGTTTTGTTAAGTCCTCTACTTGCTGTTGCATGGTTGGTGGAGGAGGCACAGGTATTGTTGCTTTCATTTTTTTGATCATACGAATCATGCCGAAAAAGATAGCTAAAAACAGGCATAGAAGAACCGTTGTACTAATCATATCGCCAATGTCGAATTTCATGTTTGCGCTCCTTTCGCTACGGGGTATCTAGTTATATACAGGATAGCTTCGAGAAAAGTTTCAAGAAAATGGAGAACGTCACGATAAATACACAAATCTTTTCTCTCCAAGCTGCATAGGATACTTGAACATATTGCTATTTTATTGCTTTGAGTACTGTGCCGTGGCGGTCAAAACATACGTTAGAAGAGAGCGATTTTAACTGTAACAGGGGTGATTATGTGCACAAGGCAGGACAAGTAATGCGACAGGCTGTTTATAATATTTATATATATCGATTTGACTATGTACAGGTTTTCGCATTAATTAGAATCTTTCAGTTTTTATTAATGATCCCTGTAAGCTCTACGATGTTAAAGCTCATGCTCAGAGTAACAGGATATACACATATTACCGAGCAAAATTGGCAAAGCTTTGTGGCCCATCCCTTTGTCATTATGATGATTTGTCTATTAATCTTGTTGTTCTTATTATTTGTTTATTATGAAATGGGCTTTTTATTTTTAATGGCCTTTCATCAACAAAGAGGAATGCGCTATCGATTTTTTTCTATATGGCAGCAACTGAATCGTAAGGTTGTTTATTTTTTTAGTGTCCAAGTACTATTTTTAATCGTCTATCTTGCTCTATTAATGCCACTCGCTTCTTTCATGCTACCACTCACCTTAACCCAATCCATCTCACTTCCACATTTTTTAACAGAAGAAATCATGAGTAGTCGAACAGGTAGGTTAGCATATACCGCAGTGGCAAGTATTTTAGTAATGATCGGCATTCGGAGTATTTTAACGTTACCTATTTTTACGATCCAGCCAAACATTTCTATTTTACGTTCATTCAAGCAAAGCTGGCGATTTTCCAAAAGAGGTTTATTGGAGCTTTTAGCCTTATTGGTCATGCTTTTAACAGGGCATCTATTCGTCATGCTCAGTATAACGGTAATTAGCACGGTTCCACTTTATTTAATGGAACGCTTGCTACCAAATGCCGCATTGGTGACAGCGGGGTTAACGCTCGCCTTTTTAGAAATGGTCTTTGTGGTGCTCTTTAGTTTATTACAGGCTATGTTTTCACAAGTCATGGTTGCCATTACTTACAATACACCGGTTATAGGGAAAATCAACAAATCGGGTAAGCATAGGAAACGACGTTATAAACCTTTACTGCTCATTAGCTTTGTTGTGTTTGTAGTATTAAGTATGATCAATATCAATTCTTTAGAGAAAAGTGTCTATGCACCCGATACAAAAATTATTGCCCATCGAGGCTATGTGGCTGGCAATGTTGAAAATACGATTAGCGGGCTAGTGAGCGCGGCTAATGCCGGTGCAGACCTCATTGAAATTGATATTCAGCAAACAGTGGATGGTGAATTTGTCGTATTCCATGACCGTACATTGCGGCGATTGGCAGGTAAAAACGGGGTCATTGCTAATATGACCTTAAGTGAATTAAAAACGTTAACGATTCATCAAAATGGCTATAGTGATAAAATTGCCTCTTTAGAGGATTGTATCGAAATTGCTAAAGCTTTAGATGTTGCGTTACTCATTGAGTTAAAGGTACATGGCAAGGAAACGGAAGATGTGTTACCCAAATTAGTGGAAAAGCTACGAAAATACAAGGTCCTGGATTCGTATTATGTGCAATCTACAGATGGACAGAAAATGACCCAATTAAAAAAATTAGTACCGAATCTAAGAGTGGGTATTGTCTACGCGCTTAATATCGGTCCAATGGAAGAAGGTGTGGATTTCATTGCCTTAGAGGAGTCATGGGTAACAGAGCAGCTTATTGAGGAGCTGAAGCAGAACCCGATGGATTTATTCGTGTGGACGCTGAATGATGACCGTTCGTTACAAACCTTTATCGAGAAAAATGTGAGCGGCGTCATTACCGATCATCCTGATGTTGCCCACGATTTAAGGACAAAACAAAGCGAACATCAATACTTCTTGCAACGCATCCTAAACCGATTGAAATTTATATTTTAATAAGGAATGTGATACCTGTATAATGACTGCTTTCAAAAAAATTTGGTCATATTGTAACCTTTTTCATATGAGGACGACTACTTCTATGAATTCGTGAAATGAAGGAGATGCTTTTTGTATGAAAATGAAGAAGGTCGTACCATTTGCTATGACAGCATTATTAGTAGGGAGCGCAATGGGCGTTCCAACTGCATCAGCGAGCGAGGTTGAGGCTGTTGTGAATACTTCAGAAACTAACGAGCAACAAGCTCAGCCAGTTTTTGTTAAAGTAACTGGAAAAGTTGAAAACGTTGATGTCCGTGACAACGCAACCTACTATACGGTGGTAGAAGGTGAACAGACGAATATTGTGGTTGTCGATAAAGATTCATTAGTATTCGACAATATGGGGAAAGAAGTGAAGCTTCAAAAAGGGGATAAGGTGTCAGCTTACTCTTATGCGAAAAAGCCTATGCTTGCTATTTATCCACCACAGTATAACCCAGAAGTAATTATTGTAGAAAAAGATAATATGGGCAGTGTGGAAGTCGATTACTTCGATAAAAACTTAATCGATACTGACAATTATTTGAAATTAAATGTGGGGGAAGATACAAAAATTGAAAGTGTTTCTGGCAAAGAGCTAAAAGCTAGTGATTTAGAAGAGCAGCACTTAGTAGTGTTCTATACAATCGCAACAATGAGTATTCCTGCCCAAACACCACCTTCAAAGGTTATCGTGTTAGATAATATTGAGAAGGAAGAGCCAGTTGAAGTGGACCCAGTGCCAACGCCTGAACCAACACCAGATAATGGACCCATTGAAGAGATTATTCAAAAAGATTTTTATGAAGTAGAAGGGACAAAAATGGTTCCTCTACGATTAATCGTAGAAAAGCTTGGCTTTGAAGTAGAAGTAACGCCTAAAGGTGCAATTATTTCTAAAGGTGCTGTTTCCTACACAATTACTCGTGGTCAAAAAGAATATGGCTATAATAAAGCGATTCGCCAATTTGACGTAGCACCTGCTTTATTAGAGAGTGGTAAAACATATGTGCCGGTTGAGTTTGTTGAAGAATTAATGAAATAAAGAGGTTGAAGTATCTAGCAAATCGCTAGGTACTTCTTTTTTTATATTTTCTTCCAATAAAAAATTCAGTACAATAATTAAGAAAAAGTCGCAAATAAAGGAGAATCCTATGAAACAAGCTCTAATCATTATCGATATACAAGAAGCCTTCTTTTTAGACAGCCAACAGAATCTATGGAATGACGAAATGGTCATCAACAATATTAATTCGTTAATTGCATGGGCGCGCCACAATGAAGTACCTATTATTTTTATTCAGCATACTGATGCCGAGGATGTAGACTTCGCTTACGGTCAGCCTGGATGGGAGCTATATCATGGTCTTCATCAACAAGCGGAGGATAAGGTGATTCAAAAACCAACATGGGATGCCTTTTTTCAAACTGAGCTTGCCCAATACTTGCAGGAGCAACATATTGAGCAATTAATATTTGCTGGTGCACAAACGGAGTTTTGCCTTGATACAACGATTCGTAGTGCTTTCAGTCATGGCTATCATCACAATATTTTAGTGGAGGATGCCCACAGTACATTATCTAATGATGTTCTTGCAGCACCACAAATCATTCAGCACCATGAATGTATCTGGCACAATCGATTTGTACGAATTCAGCCAGTTGCGGAGTTCCAGCATGCTGATTAACAAAAAAAACTATCAATATAAAGAGTTGTGCTATACGGTCCGTTGTGCCGAACCGGACGATGCCCAAGCCTTGTCAGATTTACGTTTACAATTAGATGGTGAAACGGAAAACTTTGACCGAGCACAAGGGGAGGGGTTCATTGATCGAGTAGGATTCGAGCAGCTCATTTCCAATGACCTAGCAAGCCCTAAAAATCTATGTTTAGTAGCAGTCGTTGGTGATCAACTTGTAGGATACTCAAGATGTGAGGGTTCTACATTGATAAGGCTTGCCCATAAGGTTATTTTTGGTGTCGGTGTCAGGAAGGATTTTTGGGGCTATGGCATTGGTAAAGCCCTGATGCAAGTATCGATCGACTGGGCAGATGCTAATGGTATTCAGAAAATGGCATTAGAAGTGTTAGAATCCAATGATAAGGCCGTTCAGCTCTATCAAAAATGTGGCTTTGAGGTAGAAGGTATTTTAAAACATGATAAGCGCCTCTCAGATGGACAATACTATCACACTATCATGATGGGCAGATGGAAGGTATAGGGAAGTTGAAGGAATTTACAGTATGACGAATTTTATGTATATATTTTGTTTAATCGTTTGGGGTCTTAACTTTATTGCTGTAAAAATACAAGGGACCCCCGTTAGTTTAGAATTATCGTTAACCTATCGTTTAGTCATAACAGCTCTATTATTTTTAATACTTGCATGGTTCATGAAACCACAGGGGAAACCACAAAAGCAGGATATTCCTTTTATCATTGTTTTTGGAGTTTGTAATTTTGCATTCAGTTATTTATGTTTGTATTACGCGACGATGCTCAGCTCAGCAGCCATGGTCACGTTAATTTTTTCATTAAAAGTGATATTAACGCCTATTGCTTTACGAATTTTTCTGAAAGAGCCGTTACATCGCCGTGTTCTTCTTGGCGGTATTTTAGGCGTTATGGGAGTGGGTGTATTAATCTATCCAACTTTACATAGTTTCTCAGGATTCGCTGATTTCAAAGGGATTCTGATTGCGTTTTTAGGAACACTATTGACAGCAATCGGTGATGCTAGTTCTGCCAGAAATGCGAAGCGCCAAATTGACCCGATATATGCCAATGCGATTGGTTTTGCTGTAGGTAGTGTGGTCATGTGTGGAATTGTTTGGATGGAAGGACAAAAAATGATGATTCCGACATCCATTACGTATCTATCGGCATTGCTGTATTTAACAGTTATTGCCTCGTTTCTGGCCTGGCTATTTTATTTAAAGCTAGTCGAAAGGATTGGAGGAGCCAAAAGTGGCTATATGGTCGCATTATTTCCTGTTATTGGCGGCATTGCCTCTGTTTTGATTGGTGAATCTACAGTAAGCATTTATTTGATCGTGGGCTGTCTATCCAGTTGTATCGGAGCGGCGATTGCCTTAGGGTTTAAAATTAAGCCTATTTTACGATGAACGAAAACCCTTATCTTTTCATAAACTAGATAAGAACGTTTGAAAAGGGTGAGGGAGTTGGCATTCGTTCCGAGAAGCAGAGAAAAAGATCAGGATCATTGGGATATCGATCGTTGGGAAAATGATGGTGGCAGCAGTATAGGGGGAAAGGGGAGGCATATTTGTCTCCCTAAAAATAGTTGAAACCTTTTTCATCTCTGTTCGTATGAATTAGTAGAAACAGATTAGATTTGAAAAGGGAGAACTGAAATTTTTGAGCCATTGAACAAAACGATTACTTTTAATTATTTACTTGATTGTTATTGCGGATGCGTATTACACAACATTGTATATGGAACCCAAAACACCACCGCAACATCAAACGATCAAAGCAACGGCTATTACCGTGAACATATTACGGTAGCAAGCCAAATAAAAAGAAACGGACAACTCGTCGTTTCAAACCGATGACCATTCAGCCATTTCAAAAGAAAATACTGGACGAAATGGTCATGTTCATAAAGAGTTTAGTCGTACGTCCATCAATACTTATATTTTTACGATATCAACAGCTTCGTTGCTGACGCCCTGTCCACTGACAGGGTTTTTTTATGATAAGCATCAAAATGGCATGAACCAAGGGGGGAAAAGGACATGACGAAAATTTATTTGATGACCATTACTAAAGGAAATGATGAGCAGGATTACGAGCAACAGATGAACGAAAAAATATTTGAGAGAAAGTCAGACCTAAAAGAGTATTTAAACAAAGAAGGCTATTTGAAAGAATCCATCTATCAATATGTGAAAATAACGGAAGAGTCTATATTTGTTGCTGAAATTCAAAAAATTAAACTTAAATAATAGTGTTACTAAAAAATAAATGAAGCAATTTTCGCTCTATTCATATAAAATATGGAAGATATAACATACTTGAAAGAGGTGGCCACATGTTCCCTACTTTAAATACTGATCGATTAGTATTACGAGAAATTACAGAAAATGACGCACAAGCTATTTTAAATTGCTTTTCTAACCCTGACGTATTACGTCATTACGGTCAAAATCCATTAACTAGTTTAGAGCAAGTTAAACAAATCATTAATCGCTTTTCAAAAAACTATGAGGAACAACAAGGTATTAAATGGGGGATAGAACTAAAGGGGAGAGAAGGCCTAATAGGTACTATTGGATTTCAAGAATGGTCAACAGAGCATAAGAAAGCTGAAATCAGTTATGCCCTTTTCCCTGACAGCTGGGGAAAAGGCTATGCACGAGAGGCATTGGACCAAGTGATTTCGTTTGGCTTTCAAGAGATGGCGTTATTGCGGATAGGAGCCATCGTTTTCACAGAAAATGATGCTTCTAACAAGCTATTAACAAAAGTAGGCTTCGAAAAAGAAGGCTTACTAAAGAAATATATGCATCAAAATAATGTGCCATATGATACATATATTTATTCTCTAATCAATATTGAAAAATCATAATCAACGTTCATGAAAAATAAAAGGATTGGGGACATAACCCCAATCCTTTTACCTATTTTGTTACACTTAAATCATTTCACGTTCGGATAAATCATTGTAGCTGGATCTACATATTCATCGAATTGTTCTTCTGTAAGCAGACCACTTGCGATAGCTGCTGCTTTTAACGTCGTGCCTTCTTTATGAGCTTTTTTCGCAATTTTTGCTGCGTTTTCATAGCCGATATATGGATTTAATGCTGTTACAAGCATTAATGAGTTTTGTAAGTTATGATCAAGCACTTCTTTATTTGGCTCAATGCCAATTGCACAATGGTCATTAAATGATTTCATTGTATCTGCTAATAGGCGAGTTGATTGTAAGAAGTTATAAATAATTACTGGCTTAAAGACGTTTAGTTCAAAATTCCCTTGAGATGCTGCGAAAGCAATCGTCGCGTCATTACCTACTACTTGTGTAACTACCATTGTCATCGCTTCACTTTGGGTAGGGTTTACTTTACCAGGCATGATAGAAGAGCCTGGTTCATTTTCTGGAATTGTGATTTCACCAATCCCTGAGCGAGGCCCACTTGCAAGCCAACGAACGTCATTAGCAATTTTCATTAAATCAGCCGCTAAAGCTTTAAGAGCACCATGCGCAACAACGGCTTCATCATGGCTTGTTAAGGCATGGAATTTATTCGCAGCAGAGGTGAATGGTTTACCTGTTAGCTCACTAATTTCCGCTGCAACACGATCCCCAAATTCTGGGTGAGCATTGATACCAGTACCAACCGCTGTTCCACCAATCGCAAGCTCTTTCATATAGTCGATATTTTGAAGAATCATGTGCTCTGATTTTGCCAGCATGGCTGCCCAGCCACTAATTTCCTGACCTAATGTAAGAGGTGTTGCATCCTGTAAATGCGTACGGCCAATTTTTATAATATCTTTAAATTGAGCTGCTTTGTCTTCCAAAGTCGATTTTAATAAACGAAGTCGTGGTAATAAGTAATCTTCCACTTTTAAAACTGCCGCAATATGCAATGCAGTAGGGAATGTATCATTCGAGCTTTGTGATTTATTGACATCATCATTTGGATGAATGCGGTCTGCCTCGCCAGCATCCTGTAATAGTTGGTTCGCACGGTGTGCAATGACCTCATTAACGTTCATGTTTGATTGTGTACCACTACCAGTTTGCCAAACAACTAATGGGAATTGATCGTCCCATTGTCCATTTAAAACTTCATCTGCAGCCTGTACGATTGCATTCGCTTTAATAGCTGAAAGCTTATCTAGTTTGTTGTTCGCGATTGCTGCACTTTTCTTTAAAATAGCCATGGCCTGCACAAGCTCAATTGGCATATGTTCCGTACCAATTTGGAAATTTTCTTTACTGCGCTGTGTTTGCGCACCCCAAATTTTATCAGCAGGTACTTTAATTTCACCCATAGTGTCTTTTTCAATACGATAATCCATGTCAAACAGCTCCTTTAGTATGTAAAAATCCTCCATATATACAGATAAAAACGGATACTCTTAGTCTGATGTAAGAATATCCGTTTGATACATGCTTATTCAAAAAAGAGGGGGATTCTGAAATAAGCAATTTGGAGAAAAGAAATAATCTATTGATAATGATAATTGTTATCAATTAAAATGTCAACCAATTTCTTTGAAGAAATAATGAGGTGAGAATAATTCGCAATAGTAGTATGAATATTCCCGAATTTGGTGGAAATAAACGTTATGGATTATCTCTTTTTCTTTCCTAAATCTTTAAGAGGTTGCTTTTTAGGGATTTTTTCAAAAATAATCTTCACATGATAGTGGTTGTCGTCAATTTGAAGCACTTCCGTTACTTTGGCTTTACGCCCTTTAATTCGAATATCCTCTTCGATGGCAGGGAGCTTGACGAGCAATTGGCTTAAGACGGACGTTTTATTTTCATAATAATGGGTAACAAACATTGTTCTTCACCTTCTAACATTTGATTGTTACTCAATTTATGAGGGGAGCCTAGTTTATAGAACTTTTATGGGTGGAAATAGGTGCACGGAGAAAAATTGTTACTCAAACAGCATGTAAGGACCTTGCCTGCAAGAATGCTGATGTTTTTGGGCATAATCATAGAACTCCTTTGAATATTGCTGGGAAATTACACTCTTCACAATTGAAAAATATCATTCATACGAAAATCGTGCTGCCACATAATTTTATGAAAATCAAAAATATGACATAATTTTACGGAATAAAATTGCAACTTTCGACATGTTTTTTATTTATTTCTCGGGAAATATCTATTACACAATGGTGGTATTGAGTGGGACTACTAGCACTCGATTTTACACTACTCCTGCTGTGAACTTTCATTGAAAAAATAATGACTTTATGATTTGTTTGACTATTCTTAATTCTTTTTCGTAAAAGAGGTAGTGCGATGACGTTTCAGCAGAGGAGTTGTTCGTTATAATAAGAGAAAGGAGGAAATGAAATGTATTTAAAATCATGTAAAGTGCTACAGGACACTATTCCTAATAAACAAATGTATCCTTTTAATATCCCGAGCTTGCAGGATTTACAGGAGTTGGAGTTTCCGACAAATGTGACATTCTTCGTTGGGGAAAATGGTTCGGGAAAATCAACATTACTGGAAGCTATTGCAGATCGGTGCGATTTTAATACGGCAGGTGGTGGCCGCCAAAATCTGTATGAAGTACATAAGGCAGAATCTTCACTGGGTGAATATATCCGTTTGTCGTGGATGCCGAAAATTTCAAATGGTTTTTTTCTTCGATCCGAAACATTTTATCAATTTGCCAGTCATATTGATTTGATAGAAGATCCAAGGAGATATAACGCTTTTGGTGGAAAATCTCTACATCACCAATCCCATGGGGAGTCTTTTCTTGCTTTATTTATGAATCGCTTTAAAGGTAAAGCCATTTATTTATTGGATGAGCCTGAGGCAGCATTGTCTCCAACAAGGCAGTTAAGCTTGTTAAAAATTATGAAGGACCTTGAGCATGAGGCACAATTTATTATTGCTACACATTCGCCTATTTTACTCGGTTATCCAAATGCAACGATTTATAGCTTTGACAATGGAGAAATTGAAACGATCCGCTATAAGGATTCCATTCATTACATTGTCACCAAGCGGTTTTTAGATGCACCACAAACAATTTTAAGTGAGTTATTTGATGAGGAGAGGGAATCATGAATCAACGAAAAGGCTTAGTCATGCGAGAAATTCGATTGGATGAAATGGCACAATCCATTGATTTATTGAATTATGTCTTTCAAATGTCGATGTCTATTCATAAGGACCGTCGTTTTGTGAATGCAAAAAGTAGACAATTTAATGAGGGACATGCTATCGGATGGTTTGATGGCTCACATTTAGTATCGCAAATTTTAAGTTTGCCTTTTGAGGTCAATGTCCATGGGAAGATTTATGAAATGGGGGGGATTACAGCAGTTGGCACCTACCCAGAGTATTCGGGCCATGGCTTGATGGAAAGCTTGATTATTGAAAGCCTACAAAGTATGCGCAACGAGGGACAATGTATATCCTATTTATTCCCATATTCAATTCCTTATTACCGAAAAAAAGGATGGGAAATTATGAGTGATATCGTAGAATTTCAGGTGAAGGATACACAGCTTCCGCATTATTCCGGACTCAATGGGAAAATTCGGCGTGTTGATCCGAAACATCAGGATGTTGTGGATATCTACGCCCGATATGCCGAAAAAACACATGGTGTAATGGTGCGAAATAGTATTGCATGGAATGAGAAATTTCAGGAGGATTTCTGGGAAGAGAAATTCATTGACAGTGATGTTAACCTTCAGGCTGCCGTCTACTACGATGAAGGAGATGTGGCGCAGGGCTACATGTTTTATCGTATTATGGAGGAAAATTATTATATTGATGAAATCGTCTATTTACAGGAAGAAGCACGTAAAGGGTTATGGAATTTTGTCTCTGCCCATAGTTCCATGATTTATAATGTCTATGGGAAAACGACAGGTAATGAAGCTGTAGCATTTCTATTAGAGGATAGTGAGATTATTCAAAAGGTCTCTCCTTATTTTATGGCGAGAATTGTTGATGTTAAAGAGTTTTTATTACGCTATCCATTTGTCAGTCAAAACTTTGAGCTTCAGCTAGCCGTAACGGATCGGATTGTCGCTTGGAATAATGGTACATTCATCATCAAAATGGTGGATGGTAAGCTGTCTGTCCAAAAGGTGAGCGAGACATTAAATGATAATGCTGTCCATTTAACGGTGCAAACCTTGGCCACTATGCTGCTAGGCTATAAACGCCCAAGGTATTTAGAGAAAATTGAACGGTTACAGGGACGTGCGGAGGAAATTGCCTTACTAGAGGACGTATTACCCGTAGGCATACCGACATTCATTGATTATTTCTAAGCGCGTGGAAACAGTTTTGGAGCTGAACTAATTTTTACATTAGTTCAGCTTTTAATGATCATCAAGACACTGCATATTTGAACAAGGGAGTAACTTTATATACATAGACAAACATGGATATAGAAGGGGGAATAGAAATGGATTTATTAGTCGGGAATAGAGCTAGGGGTTGGGCTTTATGGAAGGCTTTAATCACCTACGACTATCATAAGCTATCAAACAAAGCAATTGCAGATGAACAATGGAATATTATAAACGTCATCATGGTTGATCACCTCAAAAGTTTACTTTTTATCAATAGATGAATAAGGAGCATGTAGAAGTTGATTGGAACGAAGGGCGGCGACTCCTGCGGGAAAAGCGGGAAAGTCGAGATCCTGGACTGAGCGCAGCGAGGGAAGCAGCTTGACCCCGCCCGCGGAAAGCGTCCGCCCGTAGTGGAAATCAACGGCTTTACTTTATTTCATTGTAAAAGAAAAAAGACTATAGACAAACTCAAAATTCATCGAGTTTGTCTATAGTCTGAGAGCTGTTTAGACAGCTCTTTTTTTTATTTTGAACAATGAATCGGCTTAGCTTAAGAAGGATTAGTTATGGAATAAACTTAGGGTATGGTAATAATTTACTGTGGATGTGTAATATTAAAACAAACAATGCTATAATTCAATTAAATTTGTATGGATGATAAAAAACTTGTGATAAATCGATATCCCCCAGATTTATCCGCTAGATGAAAGGAGTCAAAGTTTAATGAATAGTCCAATCTAATATTCCCCGATGAAGCCAAAATTCGAATGTAATATCGGGGGATATAAAATGAAATTGAATAGAAATTTTTCTTTATTACTATTAGGTCAATCACTCGCTAATATAGGCGATGTATTATATATAGTCAGTGTTATAAGTACGATTTTTTTGTTGACGGATTCTGCAATTTCAGCATCGTTTGTGCCATTTACGATTGCTTCCTCTATGTTCATATCCAGTATGCTGACACCTCTTTTAGTGGAGAAACTAAATCTTAAATGGTTACTTGCTGGGTCACAAATCGCAAAAACCATTTTACTCTTTATTCTAGGGTTTCTGGTAATGGGATTATCAGCAGCTAATTATTATTTTATCTTTTTAATAATAGGGTTGATTGCTTTTTTTGATGGATGTGCAAATCCAATAAGACAGACATTGACTCCACACTACGTTAAACCTGAACAGCTACTTCAAGCTAATGGAATTTCCGAAACTATTACGCAGGTCATTCAAGCAGGTATGTGGTTCGTAGGAAGTTCATTATTACTGATTATGAGCTCTCAGCAACTGATTTGGTTAGTTGGATGTCTATTTGTATTGGCAAGTCTATTACTTAGCCTTTTAGAAAATGTAAACAGCCATGAATCGACGGAGACAAAAGGGAAACTAGAAAAGATGAAAGAGGGTTGGCAAACTTTATCAAATACGCCAGTTTTAAAAAGGATTGCTTGGATAGAATTTTTAGATACCATCGCTGCAACAGTTTGGATAGCCGCTATTTTATATGTGTTTGTCAACGACGCGTTGAACGTTGATGAAAAGTGGTGGGGCTTTATTAATGGAGCCAACTTTTTAGGTCTGATTTTAGGAAGTGCTTATTGTATAAAATTTTCTTCTGTTGTAGAAAAGAAAATAGGAACCTATATTTTTGTCGGCTCCTTTGCAAGTTTCATATTTACAATAGTATTTAGCATAAATAGCATTCCGATGATTTCCTTACTTTTATCATTTTGTGTAGGGCTTTTTGGACAAATTAAACAAATTCCTCAACAAACTGTAATACAAACCAGTGTATCAAAAGAACAGTTGTCAACTGTTTATACCTCATTAGGTGCTATCGGAACTGGAATTTTCGGCATTGGCTCTCTCGTTATGGGGGTAATTGCAGATTTAGTAGGAATTAGAATGGTTTTCGTGATTTCGGGGCTATTACTGGCGACAGTCAGTGTAATCGCACACAAAAATAAGCAATTGTTTGTTAGAAATGTTTTGAAACCATAAAATTAAAGAAGAAGTAGGACCATCCATTTTGATGGTCCTTTTTTATTGAACACAATGTACGAACTTGGTGTTATTTATGAGGACCATGCTTTTTTAAGTAATTGGACACCTAATTTAATTTCTTCCATTGTTAATGTGCTAAAGCCTAGCTGTAGCATCGGTTCTATACGGGCTTGATGGAGAAAAAACGGGCTGGTTGGATAAACTTTTACCCCGTGTGACTCGGCTTGTTGGATTAGCTGTTGTTCCGAGAGGGATGACTTTATTTTCACCAAAATATAGAGTCCTGATTGTTCACCTAAAACCGTGATTTGCTCCCCAAATTGTTGTTGTAGCTCCTGCACAAGGCAATGCATTTTTTGTTTATAGGTTAGGCGCATTCTTTTAATATGGCGGGTCCATTCGCCTTGGGCCATAAAATGAGCCATTGTGCGTTGATGTAGGGTGGATGCATTTTGTTCAAAATGAGCAAATTTTTCTTTATAAGGCTGCATAAGGGCATCTGGTAACACCATATAGCTTATTCGTATGCCTGGTAAAAAGGATTTCGAAAATGTGCCTAAATAAATGACCCGAGAGGGATCGATAGAGGCAAGAGCAGGGAATGGCTGTTGTGTATAACGAAATTCACCATCATAATCATCCTCAAGAATATAGCCATTCACTTTTTGAGCCCATCGTATTAGTGCTTGCCGCTGTTGAATGTTCATGGAGGCACCATATGGAAAATGGTGTGATGGTGTGACATACAATAGCCGTGAGCGACAAGTTGTTAAAATATCAAGCTGTGCACCTGCTTCGAAAACAGGTAAGGCCTCAATGTCAAAGTTATGTAATTGAAATGCCTCTCGAGCCCCATCATAGCCTGGGTCCTCCAGCAATATGCTGGGGAAATTTTCCTTCAATAAAAACCCAAGATACAGAAGCATTTGCTGTGTACTACTCCCAATAATGATATTTTCATTATTGGTATATAGGCCTCTTGCCTGCAGTAAATATTGGGCAAGCTGCTCTTTTAGCATAGGTTCTCCAAACAGTTCACCATATTGATAGCAAGTGGAATCCTGTAAAACCTGATTGGCGATTTGACGCCACGTCTTGATGGGAAAGTGCTGTTGATCGACAGCCCCTGCTTTGAAGTTTACAAGGAATGCTGTAGTATCCTTTAGTGGCTTCGATCGAATGGGCTGTGGCTGCTCTTGAAAGAAAACTTGCTCCAGCGCATTCACAAAATACCCTTTCCGACCTTCACCACGAATGTACCCCTCAGCTACAAGCTGATCATAGGCCGTTAAGGTCGTATTGCGGCTCACCTGCAATGTTTCTGCCAGCTTCCGAATAGAAGGCAGAGAATCATTTTTTTGCAATGTGCCCTCCATAATGAGGGTTTTCATTTGCTGATAGATTTGTTTATATTTGGCCTCTTTGTCGGTTAATAAAAAGATGAAATCGTCCATAACGCACCTCTTCGACATGTTGAAATGTTTGATACTGTCTCTTTTGAAATGTCAGATAATCTACTACCATCATACTAGAATGACAAATAAATTGAAATGGGGGAGTGGAATATGAATATTTGTACTGTGACACAGGCAACAATTGGGGAAGTGGTCCCGTTATTTAATGCCTATCGTGAGTTTTATGGACAAGCGACTGATTTAATACAAGCCGAGCTGTTTATCCAAGAACGTGTGGAAAAGGAGCAATCCATTATGTTTCTCGCATATTTAGATGGGGAAGCAGTAGGCTTTGCGCAGTTATTTCCTATCTTTTCATCCGTAGCTATGAAAAGGGCGTTTATTTTAAATGATTTATTTGTGGCTGGGCATGCCAGAAAACAAGGGGTGGCCAAAGCATTAATCGATCAATGCTACGTCTATTGCCAGCAGGAGAACGCTCGTTACATGATGCTCGAAACAGCAAGGGACAATGTCAATGCACAAAAGCTCTATGAAAAAGTAGGGATGACCATAGATGATCATGTTTATTATTACAGTATTTATTGGTGAAAAACAGGGCTGTAGTTTTTATAAGCCTTTATTTGTATGAAATCTATAATCCACCTGTTGAAAGACCCCCCATTTGAGCTAAATGGCGGGGTCTTACGGTTAGGCGTGACTCATCCAGCCAGCAAAAAGACCTGAACTGAAAAAGCGCGTAATCTGCTTAAATCCAGCCTCCTTCAATAATTCTTGAATGTCTTGATCGGATAGGAAAGAGATATTCATAATGACTTGTCCCATATCTTCAACTTTTGCTTTTTTATATCCTGCCTCTAAAAAGAAGCTTTGCCAGATTTTAATGCGATCTTGCAGTTCGTCACTATTACGATCACCGTAGGCACAAGCAAGGACAAAAGGTTTGCCAGGCTTTAATTGCTCATGAATGTTGTGCAGTAAGTTAAGTTTTTGCTGTCTATCTTCCATAAAATGCAGCACAAGGATACAGCTAGCCGCATCATAGGTTAATGGAGAGGAGGGCAAGGTATCAATGGTTCCTTGGAGAAGCTGAACTCGGCTTTCAATAGCTAATTGCTGTGCTTTATACTGAGCAATTTGCAGCATCTCTTCAGACGGGTCTATACCTGTAAATGTCCAGCTTGGATTAGAGGGTCCCCATGCGGACAGCTCATTACCGCCCCCAGCTCCTACAACTAGCAGGGAAGTTTCTTGCTCACCTAAATGAGCTCGGAAATAGGCTTGTGTCATGGCGAACAGAGTGTCATAAGCTGGTACAGAGATACGAGTACTTTGTTCATAAATGCGAGCCTTCTCTAATAAATGTGTCTTCATAGTCATTACCTCCAATGTATATTGCGTATATTAAAGACCTTGTTTGTCTGTAATTGAGTATATATTAAATTTAACCGAAGCACAATAATGAAATCTTACCCTATTATAATTAAAGTAAAACGATTAATACTTAATTTAAAGGATTAATAATTTAACGATTATCATTAAATTGTCATTGAATTTAATAGGTCTTTCTTCTACACTTAACGTAATGAATAGGGGGAGAAATATGATTAATGCAATTGTGCAAGTGGTGTTATTTTCAGTCATACCGTTTGTTTGGTGGAGTTTTACAGCTAAAAAGAAACAACTATTCCTCGAATGGTTAGGATTTCATAGGCCAGTTATTGTCGATAAGGGGAAATATGCCATGTTTTATATGCTTGCTATTGTCGTATTAGTGGTGCCTAATTTCGCTCTCGTCTTTTTTTACATGGATGGTTCCATATTAGCGTCCAATCAATTTACTGGTCTTGGCTTAGCGGGGGTCATACCCGCTCTTCTGTATGCTATGATTCAGACCGGCTTATCAGAAGAGATTTTGTTCCGTGGCTTTTTACTGAAAAGGCTGGCAAAGTCATTTGGTTTCCAGGTCGGAAATTTGCTACAAAGCCTCGTTTTTGGCTGTATCCATGGGGCTATGTTATGGACGGTATTACCATTTCCAATCATCTTGTTAGTTGTACTATCTACGGGGCTAGCAGGCTATGTGATGGGATGGATGAATGAGCGAGTTAGCGGGGGCTCCATCATGACGAGCTGGAGTATTCATAGTTTGACTAATTTAATGACTGCTTGCTTATCCATGTTTCAAATTCTATCTTTTTGACTTATTTGCATTTCTTTGCCGTCACTTGCATAATAGGGCAGAGAAGATTTTTCTTGAAGGGAAGTGCAAACATGACAGAATGGCCAAAGGGAGTAGCCAAACCTGCAATTCGTGCATTACAGGCAGCAGGCTATACACAATTGAAACAGCTGGAAAACGTTGACCTTTCCACTTTAGCTCATTTACATGGAATGGGACCAAAAGCGCTTGCTGCGATTGAGGCGGCATTAAAGGAAAGTAGGGAGCCTCGTGAATAAGCTGACATTATTTTTACTGGCAATGGTGGTCTATTATATAGTCGTTGTTTTCCTCATCAGTAAGCTTTTTATCATTCCAATCATGAAAGTAATGGCACTTGTCTTCTTTATAGGAGCGGGTTTCATCTTTTCACGTAAAATGCGCAGGAAATTGCAGTAGGAGGCATTATGAAAATTGTTCAATTAACAGTCATTTATTTAGCCATTATTTTGCTGGCTATGGTGCTATCTTTATCAGGTGTTCGGCTATCCTTTTCACTCGGTATAATTGCAGTGTTCGTGGTAGCTATTATTTACCGTCATGTACATATTTTATATCGATCAAACAATATGGAACTTGTAGATAAATGGGTGAAGCGCCGTCAAAAAGAACCAATATTTGCGGCTCTCTATGCATCCGCTTATGGGACGGTAGATGAACAGATTCGTGCTATCGATGTCATCATCCACCATTATAAGCAACCAGCCATCAAATATAATTATCTATTTACGAAAGCAATTATGGAGAAAAATCTTGGAGCGGCAAAGGCTGCTGCCCAGCAAATTAACAAGGAGCCATTGTCAAGCTATGCCCTATGCTATATTGCAGCGATGGAAGGTCGAACGGCTGCTATGAGAAGCGACAAGCTGACACAGCCTTGGATGCAACCCGCTGTAGAGGCGGTATACGCCCATAGTCAAAAAAATCAAGAATTATTTCGCCAATGGGCTGATGCTAGCATCGAACAAGCGCGTGGTGTACAAAAGTATGGTTTAATACATAATTTTAGACAAATGGAAAGAGAATTGGATCGTGAATAACTATTTGGTTTACTAAACAAAACATGAAACTTATGAGGAGTCGTTCATTTGAAGGTAAATAGATTTCCTACAATTGTTCATAAGGGGACGAATGCCTAAGTTAGTGATGATCAATGAGCACCGACTAGTGGAAGGTGGAGAGATCCGTCTTACAGTGATTGATACAATTTCCTAAAGTCAATCGTGGTTCGGATAAAGAGATGAAATAGGCTCTTTTGAAGGTGGAATTAGAAGTAATCGTTTTGTAGAGCAAAACGGTGAATGGGTTAAATCATGATCAAAGCCTAATACTATTTATATAGAAAAACAAAACGGAACCCTTTCTCCAAAGATGAAAAATTCGTCTTGGAGGAAGAACAATTGAGTAGAAAAACTAAAAATACAGCATTTCATTGTGAACAATGTGGGTTAGACGTGACACCATTAAACAATGGCAGTTTCCGCAATCATTGCCCACATTGTTTATATTCAAAGCAACTAGATATTGTACCTGGTGATAGAGCCAATCCATGTAAAGGGTTAATGAAACCTATTACTATTGATTATTCATCTAAAAAAGGGTATCAACTTGTACATCAATGTACAAAATGTGGTCACCAGTCACGCAATAAAGTAGCCGTGGATTGCACACAAGAGGATCAACTTATTCTATTTATGCAATCTATATAGTCGTTTCATGTTTGTAAGACGTATTAAAGAGCAACTCTTTAATACGTCTTTTTTAACGCTTTTTATTCAATAAAATGCCTCGTACGATCCCCATACTGAAAATACCACAGAGCAAGAAAAGAAAAAGATATGCATGCCATTGTTGTAAAATGCGAACGCGTCCCAATGCAATCGTAAGGTCGTTGAAAAGGGAGTAAGTAAAGTACAGTAAAATACTATTTTTTATGAGACAAAATGTCATGATGCCATTTTGACGCTGGCTATGGGACAGCGGCGGTTTATTTTTTCTCATCATAGGATAGGCTGCTTTCATCTCTAAATAGTGTAAAAGTAAAAATAGCATGAGTGCGATAAATGGTAAATAAAAAATAGCAATTTTTGGCCCAAACTGTGCATGGTCACTTGTAAAGCTTTGTAAAACGGGAATCGTTGCAGGAAGCTTTCGATATTGAATTAGTGTAGCTGTGAAGCCAGCTAAAAAAATGGTGGCCACGATGACCGTCAGCTGGTGACAAAAGCGTGGTGTTGGTGTTTTTTGTTGTGTCTGCATCCTTGCCCCTCATTTCCATCATCATTCAAAATTACAATCTGTTATACTGTATCATAGAATGATTGCTTTTGTGAGAGAGAAAGAAGGATATGATGGAATACTTGTTATTTTTATTCATTGGCATCATTGGGAATGTCATTGGAACGTTAGTGGGTGGCGGTGGTTTAATCACCTTGCCAACGATGATGTTAATGGGGGTGCCTGTCCATTCAGCAATTGGGGCTAATAAAGTATCCAATATGGTAAGTGCATTTTCGAGCTTTTATACGATTTATAAACGTAAGGAATTAGCATGGTCAGAAATGAGACCGGTCTTATTGGTATCCCTAATTGGTGGAACATTGGGTGGACTTTTTGCTTCATTTATGAGTAGTCAAGCATTGACGTTTATTGCCATCATTTTACTAGGATTTGCGTTAATGATGTCCTTTATGGGTGGGGCAGATTTTGGCGATAAGGAACTCTTTATTATGAATCGAAAAAATGGTCCAATCCTCCTTGGAGTTGGTTTTTATGATGGTATGTTTGGGCCTGGCAGTAGTACACTAGCCCTTTATACATATGCGCATGAGAAAATATCTTATATTAAAGCAGTAGGACTCTCAAGGGTAGGGGTATTCGCCATGTGCTCAGGAGCAGCGATTACCTATATTGCTACGGGGAAAATTGAATGGCCACTGACATTGATTTTAATGGTAGGGTCTACGATTGGTGCGCAAATTGGTATTGTTTTAGCAAGAAAGGTGAACGCAAATCAAGTCAAACTGCTACTTCGTATTGTAACCATTGTTCTGATTGTACAGCTTGTCTATGATTTTATCCAGCAGCTATAGGAGGCGATTGTCGTGTTTGAAATTACACCGTACCCTACGTTTTCATGGTCATTATCACGTCATAAAACGCTAACAAGCTGTGCCCGTAAATATGGCTATGAATATTATTTTTCCCATAACGGATGGCTAAGCTACAATGTGGAGCCTTATCATCAACTTGTGTATCGTTTAAAAAAACTTCAACCCATGCCTATTTTATTTGGGCAAATTGTTCACCGTTTTATTGAACAGGCTATTAATGATTATTTACAAACAGGGAAGCCTCCCACATTAGAGGAGCTGATTCATTGGGCTCGAGGACAGCTGAATGCGGCTTTTATTGATTCTACTCGCCATCTTGAATCATGGAGGCAAAAACCAAATAAATACTATATGATGCAGGAAATTTACTATACTGGCAAACTTCCTACCGATCTAGTACAGGACTATAAAGAACGAATTAAGCTTGTTTTTGAGCATTTTTTGAGGAGTGAAACATTTCAACAAATTACGTCACAAAGAGGCTCTTTGCGAATTGGAGAGCCCGAACAGTTTCGCTCAATGAAAATCAATGATATCCAAGTGTTCGTTGTAATGGATTTTCATTACTTTAATGAACTAACAGATAAATGGGTAATTGTGGACTGGAAGACGGGGGGCGAGTCAGATGATGATCGCCAGCAATTAGCCCTCTATGCCTATTATGTCCAGCAAAAATATCGGGTGCCACTTGAGCAAATCGAGGTCTATAATGAATATTTACTAACCGGAAAACGGAAGAAATATAGCTTCACCGATTTCGATATGGAAAATATTTTACATACATTTCAGTATAGTGTGTTAGAAATGAAAAAGTATCAAGCTGATATTTTTTCTAACGAGCCTGTGGACTTGGAAGATTTCGAACAAACACAAGAAAAATGGCATTGTCGTGGATGTAATTTTAGAGAATTATGTGCGCAAAAGTATGACGAAAAATCGAGCAAGTGACCAAAAAGTGACCAATTAATTTAAATCATCGAAATGGTCGCTTGCTTCATTTTTATCCTTTTTGGTTAAATGACTATATGTGTTAATTGTCATTTTTATATCAGAGTGGCCTAATTGCTCCTGTATGATCTTAAAATTTACATTCCGACTGACCATAAATGAGGCATATGAATGTCGTAAAGCATGAAAATTCAACTTTGGTAAACTATACTTTTCAATAATTCTTCTCCAAGCAAGATCTATAGCAGCAGGTTTTGATGGATAACCATCTGATTTTGTAAAGATTAAATTTAAGGGAGTACCATCATCATCTTTTATCGGATTCCAAGCGTCACCCATTTTATTTTTTAGTTCCAAATAGTCGTCAACAAATAACTTTAGTTCACGAATTAAACTCTTTGGGACGTTAACTAATCGAGGCTTTTTGTTTTTTGGAGGTAAAATTTTTAGTTCTCTATTTTCAATATCAAATTGAAGGGTTTTATCTATATAGATAGTATTATTTTCAAAATCAAAAGATTCCACACATAATCCTGCTACTTCTGCTAGTCGTAGTCCGACCATTGCTGCCAACTTAATCTGGAGCTTGTGTTTAGGATTTACGTTTTCTAATACTCTAAAAAGATGTTTTAACTGTTCTTCATCGTAAAATTCTAAGTCCTTCTTTTTGGGTTCCAAACGAGGAGATTTAATGTTGTCCATAGGATTATCTTTAATTAATTTCCATTCAATCGCTTTAGAGAAGATGCTTTTTAAAACAGTATATTGTCCTTTTGCTACACTAGGACATCTTTCTCTCCATCTTTTCAGACATTCCACTAGATGTAGAGTTTTGATGTTAGAAAGTTTATAGTCACCTAAATCCTCTATAATACCGTTATTCAAGCTCACTTTGTAAGTATCTCGTGTTTTAAAAGACAACTCAGCTTTAACATACAAATTCATCCATTGATCAATAAAATCTACAAATTTAATATTTTCAACTTTTTTTAATTTTTCATCTTCTTTATTTGATACTTCAATTTCGAAATCTGTAATAGCTTTCTTTATTGCACGATCAGACATGGATTTCATACGTATGGTTTTAGTATATCTAAGTCTTTCGCCTGTATCTTCATCATACCCATGCTCAACAGTAACTTTTATTCGAGGTTCTCCTTTCTTGGTAGGTGGTAAAACTGTATAACTTGCCATAATTATTCTCCTTTCTTAAATCTTATAATTGCTGTGAAACTTAAATAATAACCACCACCTTTAAAGAATGTATGTTCTATTCAGAGGTAAAAAAATTATATAAAAAAAGTTTAAGTAATGTTATGTTCCATATTTTAATTTTGGTGTTTCAATCCAATCAAACATTTCAATAACCCCTAATGGTTCGAAACAAATAGTGAAATTATCAATTGATACACATAATCCATATTTGTTTTTATACCAATCAAGAGCATCATCTAAAAAGTCTTCTGTAACATTAAGAAAGTCAGCAAATTCATAACGATTAACGATATGTAATTTATGAGCTTGAATTATTTTAGAAAGGGGGATAAGCCTTTCATATGCCCAACCACGTGCTTTTAATTCTTGTTTTCGATTCTCTATACTACTTTGATCGAAAATATCACCAGCAGTAGTATGGTGATGTCCAATTTCTTCAGCAAGCACACAGCATTTTTCAATGATGGAAGGTAACAATTTGTTAATCCAGATTACATTGTCGCCATAAAGGCCTTTATTTTTCATACGATCTTTCTCGTAAACTTCAATATCTAAATTGTCACATTCCATTAATAAAGCATCATATAAGTGCATGGGTTATTCCCCCTTATTTTTACGCGCCTCTCGTCTCATTGCTACAAAGCGTTTAAATTCTTCGATCTCTTCTAATTCTTCCTCTGTCCATTCATCACCATCATGGTGAGCAGCGAAAGTTTGTATAGTATCTTCTGGAAGATTTTTTTGATCTGTACGACCAAGTAAGTAATCTATAGATACACCAAAGAATTCTGCCACTTTTTGAATTTTATCTAAACTAGGTGTAATTCTCTTCCATTGATAGATTGTATTATTCGGAATTTCTAGTTCTTCCTCTAAGCGTTTGACAGTAATTCCTCTACTTTTACAAAGTTCTTTAACACGTTCTAACGTTGTCATATCAATGTTTCCTTTCACATGTCCAACTCTACTAATAAATATATTAGATATTTCCGTTGACAACTAATATATAATTTAGTAAAGTGTACATAAGCTATTTTATTAGCTAAAAAAGAGTACAAAAAAGACTACCTTTGTATAAACATTTTGACGTTGGGGAACGGAACAAATGTATTGTTACAGGCTTTTCTAAAGTCTTATTTAGCTATGTCTATATACTAATAAATATATTAGTTTGTGTCAATGAAATCAGTTAATAAATTAGCTTAAATATTTTCCAATTCAGTAATGCGCTGTGATACCGAGCCAATGACGGTATTAGTATCAAATGAAGTGAGGTGTCATTATGTCAGAAGATTTAGGACTACAAGTTCGATCAGAGTTGTTTAAACGTAAGATGAGCCAAAAGCATTTGGCTGAATTGGTGGGTATTTCAAATGCTTACCTATCAGACATTATTCGTGGTCGTAAAGATGGTCCGAAGGCTCAAGAGCACATTAAGCATATTCGTAAGATTTTAGATATTTAATAGATCTGCAACAAAGATTGGAGGGTGTATTGAGATGCGAAAAGTAAGAGGAGTCAAAGAATTAGACAAATATCTTAAATTGAATAACTGTCCAATGTCAGAAGCAACTCTATACAGATTAGTAAAACGTAAGGAAATACCGTTTAATCGTCCAGCACCAAGAGTTTTACTTTTCGATCTAGACGATATTGATTCGTGGTTAGGTGGTGATAGAAAATGAAAATCAAAGTAGCCGAGTGGTTAGCATTACCAGTTGAGCAACGTTTAGCTTTAATCAGCAATGCGATTAATAAAGCTGTAGCAGTACGTCAGAAGTAAATCTATCAAACTATTTGGAGGTTATCAGAATGAAAGCAGTATTAAATATAAAAGGTACAAAATTGTCAGTATTAGCAATTCATTACCGAACAACAGGGGAGCCTTCCACAGTTTATGCAATGGATGAAAATGGCCGTGAATCACTTTTTGTCGAGAAGATTCAAAGTCAATATGATACACGCCCTCATGTCGCTGTTGATAGCTTGAGTGAGTTATTGGAATATCCAGAGCTTGAAGCAAGGATTGTGGAGGAACGGAGCAATCTTATTGAGCAATTAGAGGAAATGCAAAAAGCTGAAGGAGAACGCTTGAGGGACTTTGCTCAAGACGCAATGAAAAGCTCTCCAGTACTACCATTTGACAATCATCTATCGAGCAAACAAAGAGAATATCAACTAATGGAGCAAAGGGTATTAGGCATCATCGACACTATTGAAGAAGTAAAAGCATTTCAAGAGGGGTGTTTAATAAATACCGATGATGAAGCAATTGAAACGCAAAGCAGTCATTGAACAGCTACAGAAGTTCGGTGTTACCAAAGTCGAAGGACAACCGCTGGAAGATGCCTTATACACATCGTTGCTAAAGACATTGGCGCTAAAACGAGCAGCTGATAATTGAGGGAGGACGATTAAAAATGGATTCATTAAAAATGTTAGAGCACTACAAAAATACTGGCAACAGAGTTGATGAAGTTTTGTTTCATACAGTCACTAAAGAATTAGGTCACTTACGTAAAGTCATCGACCAAAAGAATTTTTCAATCGATTTAATTGGTGATCAGAAATTAGAAGCGCAAAAAGAAAATAGATGCTTACGTGAAGCACTTGAGTATTACGCTGACACTAAACATTATGAACCATATTGTATTCCAGTGGGGGATTATGCATCTGATGTAACAGAAGATAATGGTGAAATTGCTCGTCAAGCATTACAAGGAGGAAAAATCAAATGAAATCAACAGGTATGGTTAGAAAAATTGATGAGTTAGGTCGTGTGGTTATCCCAAAAGAGTTAAGACGAACTTTAGGGATTGATAATCAAGATCCATTAGAAATCTTTATTGATGGGGACCAAATCATTTTAAAGAAGTACAAGCCTAATATGGCATGCGCAGTTACTGGTGAGGTATCAGACAACAATCTTGTTCTACTAGGTGGCAAATTGGTTCTAAGTCTAAATGAAGCTAAAAAGCTTGTCACTGAAATTGAGTCGAAGTAGGTAATTCCATGCGTATAGGCCACACACACGCTGATGTGTACGACCGTGAATCAGATTACTGGCAAGACATAGAGGATGCACAGAATGCCCAAATTGAGGCACAAAAAAACTCGTCAAAGGGTGCAACCAATGGCGAGCAAGATAAATTATATGACAAGGACATTCTAACACAGGGGGACTAACAATGGCTAGTCTTTATCAATTAAACAATGCCTATGCCCAGCTTCAACAAATGATTGAGGATGGACAAGAAGGTTTAGAAGATACATTAGATTCTATTACCGATGCTGTGGAAGAAAAGCTTGAAGCTTATGCAATGGTTATCAAAAACATTGAGTCAGATGTGGAAGGCATTAAATCGGAGGAAAAGAGATTAGCTGAACGTAGAAAGGTCATGGAAAATGGAGTCGTTCGAATGAAACAAGCGATTGCTGAAACACTTCAAAATAGTGGGCAAGACAAAGTAAAAACAGAGAAATTTACATTTAGTTGGCGTAAATCATCTAAGGTTGAAGTTTCAAATATTGATAGCCTTCCACAACAATATGTGAAGGTGGAACGTACTATCAGCCGTGCTGAACTAGCAAAAGCACTAAAAGCAGGTGAGCAAATAGAAGGTGCTCAATTAATTGAAAATCAATTGTTAAGTATTCGATAGGAGGAAACTCACTTGAAAAAATTACTCAATCAAAAAGAACAACATTATGCTGATACACGCGAAGAGGCTGAGGAAATTGTAATAGCTGCTAAAGAAAATGAAGCACTTATTATGAATAAAATCAGCGAGAAGTACAACAAGTACGGCCAGTATTTCCTTGTTGATTTAACGTATCAATACGGCACTCCTAAAGAGGTCATGGAAGGTAAGCCAGATGATGATTCGCCAGATGGTCAATTAACAATTGATGAAGTGGATCCTGAAGAAGAGTTACCGGAATTCGAAGATCCATTTGCAGATGTAGAAGTGAAGAACGAAGCAACTGAAGAAAATGGACCATTTTAATGGGATAGGAGTGTGGATGTCATAAACAAATCAGAATCAATTGCAGAGTTAGCCAAGGCTCTATCCCTCTTTCAAGGAGAGGTTAAGCAACCTTTAAAAGATAAAGCTAATCCATTTTTTAAATCCAAGTACGTTCCATTGGAAAACGTTGTGGAAGCCATCACTGAAATAGCACCAAAACACGGATTATCTTTTATTCAATATCCGATTAATCAAGATAATAAAGTTGGTGTAGTAACAATTTTAATGCATTCAAGTGGTGAATTCATCCAAATGGAACCTATATTTACAACTCCAGCTAAAAATGATGCGCAAGCTACTGGATCAGTAATTACTTATTTAAAACGATATAGTCTTTCGGCAGTATTTGGCATTACATCAGATGAAGATGATGACGGTAATAGTGCATCCACAATTGATAATAAACAAAAGCCATCTAATAATGGCGGTGTTGAAAAGTTAAGCGCCGCGCAGTTAAAAATGATTACTGGCAAAGTTGCAGAGTTATCAAAAATTAATAACGAGTCTCCGAATATCACCTACAAAAACGCTACAAAAGAATTAGGTATTAATAAAATATCGAATCAATTGACAAAACAAGAAGCTATGAAGTTGATAGATTATCTAACTTCTAAAACAGGAGGATCACAATGAATACAATTAATTTAATTGGACGTTTAACAAAAGATCCAGATTTAAGATACAGTCCAAACGGTGTTGCTATTTGCACATTTACACTGGCTGTAAATCGTGATTTTACTAATCAAAACGGTGAACGTGAAGCAGATTTTATACAGTGCAAAGCGTTTAAAAAGACTGCTGAAAATCTAGCAAACTACCAACAAAAAGGGAGTCAAGTGGGTGTGGTTGGTCGCTTGCAAACAGGTAGTTATGAAAAGGATGGGCAACGAGTATACACTACTGATGTTATGGTAGATCGTGTAGAGTTCCTAGGTAGTAAGGCGGTACAAAGTAATCAAGGAAGTAATGGAGATCCATTTGCTAACAGCAAAGGACCGATCGAAGTATCAGAAGATGAAATTCCATTTTAAAAACTTAATAGAGAGGTCTGTTTTAGGCGGACTTCTCTTTTTATACTCATTTTCTCGAGGCGTAATCAAAATTACAACACCTTAGACGTTATAGGACTAAGGTGCAGAGGTTGAAGATTATATGCAAACTCTTAAGAAGCTTTCTCCAAAGGGAGTAGGTTCTAATACTCCTTTTATTATCTTTATTTCACGGCTTTGTGGTTCGTACAATTTAAGCATAGCTTTATAGAATGTAGTTTGTTCAAAGAAATCATATTTCTGTTGATCTTTTAAGTAATACCGAGTATTTGTTCTGATAAGGTTTAATCTTTCTAAATTAGAGATTTCAATAGAGTATTCATCGCCAGATACTAAGTCGTCAAGAAACCCCTGAAATATCACTTGGCCTAAATCAAAAAAAGACCCTTTACTACTTGCAATTTCATAACGAACGATTGGTAATTCAAGTTCTTCATTGAAAAGCTTCAAAATTTTAGCTTCTGTTGGTGAAATTTGCTTTATTATCTCAACAAAAGAATGGTGTGTAAATTCTGATTTTGTTTTATCAAATGATGCAGAAATTACTTCTGCAAACATTTCTCGTAGCACATCTTCTTCAATATAAAAGCGAGCTGCATCTAAAGCAGGACCTACGATACTCATTTTAGGTTCTTGCAAATTTTCAGCAGGAATAGATTCAATCTTTTCAATAATTGAGTTTTTGTAATTATCTAAGTCAACCTGGTGCTTAAATCGAAGTTTATCAGCTGTTAGACCTAGTCTACCAAAAGTTAAATACCATATATCATCGAAAGTTTTTTTAGGTTCTTTAGATTTTTTTGCAACATCTACTACTTCGGTTGTTACTCTTGAAATTGCACTAGTTGTTATTGGATCCAGATTAATTTCCCCCAAATTTTAATATTTTGCAAATGAGCATTAAATAAAATTATACCAAAATTTATTTAAATATGAATATCTTGTTAGGAAAGTTGAGGGCATCCCATGAAAAAACTTTACGATTTTTATAGAGGGGAGATGGGAACGTGTACTGGGCAATACCAGAAGAACTTAAGAAACTAAAACAGTGGTGTTGCTTTAAGCTACAACCACGTGAAGATAAAATGACAAAAATTCCAGTGAGTGCTTATGATGGCTCACTAGCAAAGAGCAATGATGAAAATACTTGGTCAGATTTTGAAACAGCATTAGAGGCTATCGAAAAATTTAATTTAGATGGTTTAGGATTTTTCTTCAAAGCACCTTACTTCGGAATTGATATTGATGGTGTTAAAGAAGAAATCGAAAGATTTCATAAGGATGATCATGACAATAATATCGTTTCAGAATTTATCGACATGATGTGTAGCTATAGCGAAATCTCAGTTAGTGGAACAGGGATTCACATTATTGCAAAAGGTGAATTACCAGAGGGAGCCCGTAGACGAGGGAATATTGAAATGTACGATAGTGGTCGTTTCTTTGTTATGACTGGTAATCAAATAGGGGTTTATACCCGTGTGGAAGACGATGAGTTCAACAAAATTAATTACCTTCACAATAAATATCTGCATAAGCCGAAAGTTCCAGAAAGTCGGAATGAAACAAATGCTTCATATGGTACGAAGTTCACTGAAGATGAACTTATAAACATCGCAACTAAAAGTAAAATCGGTGGTCGTTTTCAAGTATTTATGAATGGTGGTTGGGAGCAATTCTACAACTCGCAATCTGAAGCAGATATGTCATTCTGTAATGATTTAGCCTTTTGGACAAATTGTGATTACACAATGATGGATAGCATTTTCCGTCGTTCATCACTTATGCGTGATAAATGGGATAGGGAACAGAATTCCTCCACATATGGAGATGAGACATTAAGAAAGGCAATTACAGATTGTACAAATACGTTTGACCCAGAGCCACGAAAAGATGGAGAATCAGATGTTTTTTCACTAGAAGGAAATACAAAAAAAGTTGAACGAAAATATTACAGTTTTGATGATACAGGAAATGCGCAGCGTTTAAGAGACGCATATGGTGATCACATTCGTTATTCATACATCCGCAAAAATTGGTACTACTATGACGGGAAGATATGGCAGATTGACCAAGAAGGCATGATTAAAATGTTGGTTGATAAAACAGTCGAAAAAATGAAAAACGAAGCGCTCTTTATTCCAGAGGGAGTAGATGAGGAAGAGGTCCGAAACAACTTTATAAAACATATTAAAGCAACTCGAAGCAGCAAAGGCAAAACAAATATGTTGAAAGAAACTGAGCATTTAACATCAGTTAAACCTTCACAGTTTGATAGCGATATTGATTTGTTCAATGTACAGAATGGTTATCTAGATTTGAAAACATCTACATTGATGGAGCACGATAAATCAAAGTATTTCACGAAGATTTCGAATGTGGAATTTACGGACAAGATTGGTTGCTCTTTATGGCTTGAGTTTTTGGATCAAATATTTGATGGAGACAAAGCTTTAATTGATTACATGCAGCGAGCTGTAGGTTACTCGCTATCAGGAAGCACCCAGGAACAAATGATGTTCATTTTGTATGGTAATGGCCGTAATGGTAAATCAGTTTTCTTAGACATCATAACTGAAATGTTCGGAAGTTATGCAACGAATATTCAACCACAGACAATCATGGTTAAACAGCAGTCTAGTGGGGCAAATAGTGATATTGCTAGATTGGCCGGAGCAAGATTAGTTACTACTACAGAGCCTAATGAGGGCGTGCGATTAGATGAAGGGCTAGTTAAACAGTTAACTGGTGGTGATAAGGTTACGGCTCGTTTTCTTTATGAAAATGAATTTGATTTTGAACCACAATTCAAACTGTGGATGGCCACAAACCATAAGCCTATTATCCGCGGTACTGATGATGGAATATGGAGACGTCTTGCAATCATTCCATTCACCGTTCAAATTCCTGAAAATAAAATTGATTACAACTTAACTAATAAGTTGAAACGTGAAATTACTGCAATTTTAAATTGGGCTGTTGAAGGATATTTAAAATGGCAAAAGGATGGTTTAAAAGAACCTGAAATTATTAAACAACAGCGTCAAGAGTATCGCGTTGAAATGGATAGTATCGAGTGCTTCATTGAGGAATGTTGTATAAAAGCTCCTCAATTTCGAGTGCCAGCTAAAACTCTTTTCAATGAATATAAAAATTGGGCAAGCGACAACGGTCAGTATATGATGTCGAGCACAAAATTTGGTCGTGAAATGGGAAAAAAATTTAACAAAATCAAAACAAATGGCACAATGCACTATGCAGGTGTACGACTTTTGGAAAAGTATGACACTGGTTTCTTCAAAACTGATGACTAGAGGGAGAGTTTAGGGAAGGTTTAGGGATAGTTTGAAACTCAACCCTCCCTGAATTAGAAAGTGGCTCAAACCCTTATTTAATAATACTTTTTTTATGATTTTGATTCTATCTTAAGGATAAAAGGGATAGTAGGGATAGTTTTTATAGTAAAGTAGGTAATTTATTTTAAAAATAAATATATAGAGAAGTTTATGAAAAATGGGTTCAAACCCTCCCAACTGTCCCTAAAGGTATTTTCGAGGTGAAATGTCATGATCCAGATCTTGAAAGTTTTAAGTGAGATATGGAAATCTGGTGCAGGAATTATTGTTTTGCCAGATGGTTCACTTAAATTAGAAAACTATCAATTAGTACCAAATGAAATATTAAAAGCAGCTGAACAGATTTTTCCGGAAATCGAAAAATGGTTCAAATCATGGGAATGTGCCAGTGGGATTGATCAAACAATGCAAAAGATGGTGTATCAATCCTGTGGATGGCAATCCAATCCGAAATTGAATGAATGGATATGCTCAGAAATTGAAGCATTAATGTTATTTATCGAATGGCAAGAAACATTGGCCAAAAACGGATGGAACGATATCTACGAAGATTATCGACAATATGAAAATGATGCTTCGAATGTCATGAAGAAAAAATTGCATGAAAGTGCTGTTTTATATGCTAATCAAAATAGGTGATTTACAGCCTCTCTAACGAGACTTAGAGGTTAGATTAGGTGATAAAATATATCTAACTCATAAATAGAACATCTGTGCGATGCTTGTAACAAGTAAAAACAAGGAGGTTAAGGCGAATGAAAAAGGAAGCGTGGGTATTCCGTTTGAAAGATGAATTTAATGATAATGATGTCCCTCAATATTTCGCAGAGGACGAAGATGTTGAGATAACAGAAGATTTAAACGAGGCGAATATTATTTTCGACAAAAATGCAGCTGAAGATTGGATGAAAAATTGGGAAAAAGCCATTTTTGAGAAATATGGTGAAGATGCTATTTGCAATGCTGGCTATACACACATGATTAAACATTTCGAGTGGGTAGAGGTGGAAGTTGAAGAATTAGAAGGTGATTCCAAATGATTCACTACCATTACACAGAAACTGAGATTAACAACATCTTAAAAACTATGAACATTGTTGTAGATACTCGTGAACAAGTAAACGATCATATTCTAAAATACTTACAAAAAAATAACGTCCCTATAAAGAAGAAAAAATTGGATTATGGCGATTATTCAGCAATGATTCCAAAAAATGAGGAGTTAGGTATACCTCGTGATATCTATTTAAATAGTGTCATTGAACGTAAAAATTCTGTTGATGAAATAACAGGGAATTTACAAAAAGATACGCAAACAGCTTTCGAAAATGAACTGATTCGTTCACAGCAAGGAAGATTCGTATTACTTGTAGAGGACCTAGAATTTTGGACAAAGGTCATAAAAGGCGATTATAGAAGTAATTATGAACCAAAAGCATTGTACGGCAGATTATTATCATTCCAAGCTAAATACAATTTTGAAATTGTTCCAATAAATAAAAACGAAATGGGAAATCGAATTTACTATCGATTCTATTACCAAATGAAGAACTATCTAAAGAGAGGGGCGTTTTGAATACAATGAATAAAAAGGGAAACGATTTGTCGTCTCCCAAAATTATTTAAGTAGTAAACCAAAGATTGGACCTAGTAAATCTTTAAATGCAACACCTGTTGATAACAGAGAGTTAAGTTTATCTATAATATTGAAAAGGCCTTTGATATTTTCATCTTTGTTGTTAATAAGGATTTCATTATTTCTGAAGACAGCTCCAATTGTTTGATCGAATGCATCTTGAATTCCTTCGTAGCCAGATATTTTATAATTCTGTAAAGATGCTTTTATTAAAGTTAGATTTTTAAGAAGTAGTTTTTTCACTTCCTCAGGTAAAGGTGAAACCAGAACGCCTTCTATTAAATTATCAACGTCTTTAATTATTTCATTAATTGCAGGTTCATCAATGGGTTTATCATTAAATTCATTTCTGTAGTTAATCGATTCGGCAATATAATAAAATGCTGTCAGTGTTTCAGCACTTAAATGAGATCTAAAAGAAGACATTTGGCCACCAAAATCAATTGAACCAAGTGCATTTTCTATATTAGTAATGAATTTTATATTTCTTTCAGTATTTAATTTATTGTCTTGTGAAATGTATGATTTCGTGTCTAATAAGAGATTGAGCATTGAGCTGTATGTAATCATAAGAGCAGGAGTGTCATTTTCATCAATATCAAATACTATAGACCAAATATAATTAAAACTGGAGTAGTCTTTTGAAATATCAAATGCTTGTTCTAAAAGTGAATGCAATTTTAAAGCTGGGTTTTCCATTTCTAATCACCAATTTCCTTTTTATAAAAACTATACCAAATAATGCTGTTTTATAGAAGGGTAAATCAAAAATATTAATAGAGTACAAGGTAGGTGCTGCACATGCCTACGTTATCGCGTAGTGATATACAGACAATCGAGAGATATTGGATTGAGCTGGAGCAAAATAGGAAGAAACTAAAGTATCGTGAATGGGAACTGTTGCATCCACATAATGAAGGTTTCGAAATGGTTGGAGGTCGTAGTAATACGATTTCTGACACGACAGCTAAGAAAGCAATGCTTCTAACCAATGACGACTATTACCAAAACTTAAAACGCATCATAAAGACTGTGGAAGACCTATATAACGAGTTAGACGATGATATGCGTACTATTGTAGATATGCGTTACTGGGATACAGATGGCTGTTACGAGTGGGAAGATATAGCCGATAAGTTGTATATCTCACGTCACAAAGTATTGCGTAAACGTAACATCTTAATAGACAAAACGGCAGGAAGGATTGGTTGGGTTTAATAATTAGTTTATACTATTTGTAGAAATAATTGGAAGGTGAAATATGTGAAAAAAGTTTGGGTATCCCATAAGGGTACAATCGAAAGTATAAAAACAAAAAAGAAAAATATGAAGCTATCTGCAAATTATCCTAGACCAAATAATTTTTTTACAAGACAACTATTGGAGGATTCTCGTAAAGTAGTTTGGCTAAAGAGAGGAAAAGTTAGCGTGATTGATCCACTCATTACAGGTATGCATGGGGAGAATGCTAAAGCGTGGGTTGAATTTCAAATTGATAAGAAATTATTACGTATGCCTAACAGATTTAAATTTTTCATGTTTTTTCAAAGGGTAGTACCACACGACATTGAAATTCCTGAGGATGCAATTTTTCATATTCCAGAAGAGTGAACTTCTTAACACTAGGGAAGTTCGCAAAAAAACAGTGTAAATTGATATTATCAAGTTTTATCAAAAGCGTACGGAAATGCGCTAACAAAAATAAGCATTACAAAATAAACACGTTCGCTTGTACGTGTATGTCGGAAACAAGCAATTGAGACTACTAAATCGGTAGTCTTTTTTTATATCATATTTATATTATTGGCACTACCTTCCATTTGAATTAATATAAAGTGGAAGGAGGTGAGTGATAAATGAGTGATGTAATAACAATAGAAAAAGATAAAGTAGAAACTAGAAAAGAACTAAGAAAAAACGCATTATTAAGACTCTACAATTTTTACTTTGAAAAAAATGGAAGTTCTACTCGGGTTGCTTTTGAAGACACTGAAGAAGGTGTTGAAGATAAATTGGCATACTTTTACTTAGCTGACTTAGGTTTAATTACTGTTAGAGGTCAAGGGTTAAAATTTGATGCTAAAATCACAGCCCATGGGATTAATAGAGTAGAAAGTGAAATTGAATAAAGAACATACAGTCACATCTAACAAGGTGTGGCTTTTTATTAGAGTAATTATTAGACACGCATGTTCGCATTTTCTTATAATGGATATATAAAGGAGAGTGTTGTTCTATGGATTGGTTATATACATGGGGTGGAGAAAGTTTTGGGTACAAAGATGGAGATAATCTTTGGACACATGACGGAAAACATGTTGGTAAATTCTATGGGAATGAAATTTATGGGCAAAGCGGAAATTACCTAGGGGAAATTAATGACGGTAAGTTGATTACTAAAAAAGGTAAGACATCTACACGTTCAAGTTTTAATCCATATATGAGTAGAGTTGGATATGTAAATCGTGTGAACCAGGTAGGTCGAGTAATGTATAGCGGATATGAGGATTTTCCTGCAGCAAAAACGTTATAATATAGTTAATTTTAAAAGAGTCACATCTAACTAGGTGTGGCTTTTTATTATGCTTCATATTTCTAATAGTGACATATGATTCCATTCGCACTATGATTAGTGTGGAGAGGAGGCGTATCTGATGAAAAATTATATATTCGATATTCATTTTAATAACGGAACTATAAAACAACATATAGTTACTGCAAATAAAGCTGATGAAGCTTTAGATAATTTATGGCAATACTTCCAGAATGATTGGAAGAGAATAGAATCTAATTTAACCGAAAATGAATTTAAGACATTAAGTAGAATTCCTAGGGTACAAATTACTTATAAATAAAATATTCTATGGGAGGTGAGAATGTTGTATTTGATTGAATACACTATATTAAGTGAAAGAAAAACATCTACTGTGATATTGGATTTAGAAAATGAACCTGAATATTACGATACACCTGAAGGATCTCAGATATTAAGAAAGAAAATTTCAAGTGCTGAAAATTTAGAACTTAATAGTTTCTCTATAGGAGATATTACAACAGTATAAAATCAAGTCGTACTCATTTGAGTGCGGCTTTTTATTATGCCATGAAGTCAGATGGATGTATCGAATGGACTTTGCAAGTAGAACTATGAATTGTGGAGGGCGAGTGAATGGCAATCTTTATATCACTATTATCTGGTTCGTTAGGTTTATGCATTGGGATAATAAGCACCAATATATTTTACACAATAGGATTACGTAAGGTTAGAAATGAATACAACTTTGTTAAGAAAGAGGGATGAACAATGATAGTTCTTATGTGTTATGAAGATAATAATCACTTATTTAAAGTGAGAAATAATTGTGTTGATGGAATTAGTTGTCCTATTTGTAAAGGTCCTGTTAGGACCACTCAAGTAGATAAAAGAGACCTTGAAAAAATTCCGTTTCACGATGAATCAAAACAATATCAGCACAAAGCAGAGTGCTTATCATGTGGTCACAACGAAACGATATTCCATACTAAAAAGGAATACCAAGAAGTGAGTGTATGTCCTAAGTGTAAAGGTGCATTGGTAGACGTATGGAAGTTACGCAAGTATCAGAACAGCGAGAACATCCTAAATAAAAAGCCAAGTAAATCATTATCCATTTCAGTAGATATGGACACGGACAAAATGCAATTAAAGTTACGAGCAATTGCAAAGCATGTTGGAGCGTTGGCTGATGAGTTTGATGCGATTGATAATGCAGATATTGAAAAGCAAAAGGAGTTTACAGTATCAATTGGCACTTTAAATAATAAAAACGCTGAGGATATTGCAAATGGTTTGAAGCGTTTATCAACACGATTTGAAGGCATTGAATAACATGGAACCAATCTACGCTAAGTGCAACAAGTCATGTGGTCATAGGTTCTACGTTGAACACTTCAAGATAGACAAACTAAATAACAAAGTCCAAAAGACATACTTCACCTGTCCTAACTGTGGACGTGAGTATGTCTGTTTTTATACAGACGAATCAACACGTAAGCTACAGGCAAAAATGCGTGAGCTACACCGCAAGATGAAGTGGGCTGATGCTCATAAGCTAGACCAGCTAAAGCAGGACGAGGCACAGTTAAAGGACACCATAGCACAGGCCATGGCGAGGGTTAAGCAAGAGGTAGAGCAGCATGAATAGTAAACCTTTACGACCATGCAACAAACCCGAATGTCCAAACCTAACACATAATGGATATTGCGAACAACATAAGACAACCAAGGCAGACAACAACCGGTACTATGACAAGTACAATCGTAACAAGAAACATGATCAGTTTTACCATTCATCTTCTTGGAATAAATGCCGTGACTACATCAAGATTCGCGACAACGGATTGTGCCAGTATTGCCTAAATGAAAAGCGAATCACAGTCGGGGTTCTTGTCGACCACATTGTGCCACTAACTGCTGACTGGTCCAAGCGATTAGATGAAAACAATTTACAATTGCTTTGTCAATCTTGTCACAACAAGAAGACGACCGAGGATGTGCAGAAGTACGGTAAGAAATAGGGTATCCCCCCTCCATTCGTTTCCCATACGGCAGGGAGCCCTACACCGGCTGACCGATTTCCTCGCAGAAAAACCCGTTTTTGAATATTTTTTCTGGAAAGCTAAGGAAAATGAAAGTGAGGTGATAGTATGGCAGGTCGAAATAAGCAGCCATTGCAAGTGATTCTAGGGAATGGACGTTCTAAACATTTAACCAAGGATGATATAAAAAAGCGTCAAAAACATGAAGAAAAGATGCGTGGACCCTCTGAAAACATTGAAATTCCATCGTATTTAACAGCAGCACAAAAGAAGGAATTTGCAGAGATTGCTGAAAAGCTTGTAGCGCTTGAGATTTTCAGCGAGCTTGATGTTGATTCTCTAGCGAGGTATCTGGACTCTAAGCATCAGTACTTACAACTGGTGAAGGACATACGAAAAATCAAACCAACAGAGACAGTTGAGCAGGAAAACGGCAAGAAAATTACGATTGCTAATGAGAATTATCCAAAGTTGCAACGAACCAAAAATACATTGTTTAATGAATGTCGTTCTGCAGCTGCTGATCTTGGACTTACTATTACATCTCGTTTGAAATTAGTCATTCCTTCTCCTTCAACTGTGGAAGGCAAAACCGAGGCCCAGAAGCGATTTGGTGATAGATTATGAATTGGGTTTTAGAACGGGTCTTTAACTACTGTGATGATATTCTAAGTGGGGAAATTAAGGCTAGTATTAAACACAAATGGGCGGTTCAACGCTTTATAAAAGATTATGAGGATTGTCAAAATGATGACAGTCCTTTTTATTTTGATGAAGAAGTGGCCGAGGATTTCTATTGGTGGGCCAATGAGTTTGAACACGTTGAAGGTGTATTAGCTGGTGAAAAGGTTCTACTTAATGACTTTCAACTCTTTATATCTGTAAATATCTTCTGTTTCAAAAAGAAGCGGAACGGAGCTCGACGTTTCCGTAAGGTTTACATTCAGCTTGCTCGTAAAAATGCTAAGTCTCAGTTTCTAGCGATAGTTGGTTCATACATCGCTTTCCTTGGAGATGAGAAACAGCGTATGTATATTGCTGGATGGCAGAAAGATCAATCAGATGAAGTGTATATTGCTGTTCGAGATGGGATAAATTCCAGTGAGCTGTTGGATGGTAGGTGGAAAGAAGCGTATGGCAAAATTGAAGTCTTCAACAATGGGTCCGTCATCGTTCCGTTATCCCGTGAAACACGTAAAACGGGGGATGGTAAGAATCCATCAGTAGGAATTGTGGATGAGTACCACAATCATCTAACATCTGAAATTTACGATGTTTTATTATCAGGTATGGTTGCTCGTAAAGAACCACTAATGTTTGTTATCACCACAGCGGGGTTTGATTTAAGTAGGCCATGTTTTGTTGAATACGAATATGTTTCACGCATATTGAATCCTGATGATGATACAGAGAACGATGATTACTTTGGTATCATTTGCGAGCTTGATCCAGGGGATGACATAAAGGATGAAAGTAATTGGATTAAAGCAAACCCTATAGTAGCTACTTATGAAGAAGGTTTAGCATCCATTCGATCAGATTTAAAAACAGCGCTTGATGTTCCTGAAAAAATGAGGTCGTTCTTAACAAAGACTATGAATATATGGGTGGACATGAAAGAAGGGGGCTACATTCCTGCGAATAAGTGGAAGGCAGGTCAAATAGAAGCCTTTGAGGTGAGTGGCCGTGATGTTTATATAGGAGTCGATTTATCAAAGAAGATTGACTTAACCTCAGTGGGCTATGTTTTCCCTACAGATTATGGTTACCACGTTGGACAACACTCATTTATGCCTGAAGATGCGTTAGCAGAGCGGAGAGCTAAAGATAAGGTGCCATATGATGTGTGGATTGAAGAAGGTTGGATGGATGTTACACCAGGTGCCGTAGTTGACTATAGCTTTGTAGAACAATGGATTTTAGATTTCATCAATAACAATGAATTGAATGTAATTCTATTTTGTTACGATCCATACGGAGCCACACAGTTTGCTCAAAATATGGCTAACTATGGGTTAACCATTGTGGAGGTCCGTCAAGGGTTCCCTACATTATCTGAGCCAACAAAAGAGTTCAGAGATTATGTATATCAGAACAATGAACAACAAAAAAGAATCACTCATGTTGGTGATAAAGTACTGGCTTGGGCTGTTGGGAACGCTATTGCTGAAATGGCAGCCAATGAAAGTATTAAACTATCAAAATCAAAGTCCAGAGAACGAATTGACCCTATTGCAGCAGTAATTACAGCATTTGTACAAGCAAGATTTTCAACAAATGAAAGTGGAGAAGGTAATATCAGCTTTATTTCTATTCATGACTTATAAGGGGGAGGTGAGAAATTGAGATTATGGCAACGTATCAAAACAACAGCATACATGGCATATGCAGGGGCTACTACAGGTTGGAAGGGTTCAACATGGGATTTTAGCAATTGGTTTGGACGAACCTTTTGGGGCATTGATAACAGCCAATTAGCAACTAATGAAACGATTTTCAGTGTTATTAGTCGACTGGCTAACACTATGTCTGCATTACCTATAAAGCTGCATCAACATTACAATGTGATTCAAAATGATGTTTCAGATGTGCTTATAAATGAGCCAAATCAAAATATGAGTAGCTTTGATTTTATTAACGCTTTAGAAGTTAGTAGGAACGAAACAGGAAATGGATATGCAGTCATATTACGTGATATTAGGATGCGGCCAGTGGAGTTATTACCACTTGATCCGAATTGCGTGACTGAGTTTATTAATCGTGATGATAGTTCGTTGTGGTATGAAATTCGCGGTGATAATAAAAATATGTATGTCCACAACAGCGACATGATTCATGTTAAGCATATCCGAGGGCCAGCACGTTTGCGTGGCCTTAACCCTTTAAAGGTTTTGGCCAATACAATTAAATACGATAAGGCTGTTCAAGAGTTCTCTCTTTCTGAAATGGAGAAAAAAGAATCTTTCACATTGAGCTATGCATCAAATGTTGATGAAGAAAAAAGGAATCGAATTATTGGTGACTTTAGAAGGTTTTACTCTGAAAATGGGGGTATTCTATTTAAAGAACCAGGTGTTGAAATTGATCCAATCAAAAAACAATACTTTGCATCCGATACGTTGGCATCAGAGCGAATTACACGCTCAAGGGTAGCCAACGTTTTTAATGTACCGGTTTCATTTTTAAATGATTCCGAGGGTGGCACTCTAGGGTCGAACGAGCAACAAATGATTCAATTTACAAATATGAATCTATTGCCAACTGTTCGCCAGTATGAACATGAGTTTAACCGAAAATTGTTAACCAAAGCAGATAGACAAGCAGGCATGTATTTTAAATTTAATTTAGGTGGACTTCTTAGAGGTGATACTGCTACTCGCGCATCGTTTTATCAAATGGGCATTCGAAATGGGTGGTTTAAACAAAATGAAGTAAGAGGTTTTGAAGATTTGCCACCAGATGATTCAGAATACGCAAACAAGCTATGGATTTCTGGTGATCTTTATCCTATCGATATGGATCCGACATTGAGGAAGTCCACTGCTGCTGCATCAACTGTGGAAGGAGGTGGGAAAGGTGAATAAAAAACAGAAGGAAAAGTTCTTTAACATGAAGTTATCTGCAGATGGTAACTCCGCGGATATTTTTATTTATGGTGAAATTACTAAATGGGCTTGGGAAGAACTAGGCGAGGTTTCATCAATCACTTTCAAAAATGAACTAGATGCATTGGGGGATGATGTACAAACAATTAACTTATACATTAATAGCCCAGGCGGAAGTGTCTTTGAAGGATTAGCGATTGGTACCATGTTAAAACGTCATAAAGCAAAAGTAATTGCTCACGTTGATGCTTTAGCAGCTTCTATTGCATCTGTAATTGCTATGTTTGCTGATGAAATAAGAATGGCATCGAATAGTCTATTGATGATTCATAATGCTTGGACTTGGGCGAGTGGTAATGCAGAGCAACTTCGTAAAGCAGCCGATGACATCGAACGTATTAATGAGTCAGTTATCCAATCTTATTTAGATAAAGCAGGAGATAAACTAAATACAGAAACTTTAAAGTCTCTTTTAGATGCTGAAACATGGTTATCTGCTGAAGAGGCTTTTAATTATGGGCTTTGTGATGCAATCGATAATTTCAACGAGGCAGCCGCATGTATTGAAGAAAAGTTAATTAAACAATACAAAAATGTCCCTCAACAACTTTTACAGCCAGAGCCATCCACACCAGTAATGAGTGTGGAAGAAAAAACTTTACGTGAAAAAATTATTGCAGATTCAAAGGCGAATCTAACTTATTTAGAAACTATTCTTTAATTACTGGGAGGAAATTTTATATGAAAACTCAAACGAAAAAACTTTTAATTTCTTTGGAAAACAAAAACTCTATGAAAATGTTAATGCCACTGAACATTCAAATGTTCTCAGGTGACCAAAATCTTTACGAATTAAAGCAATCACTGATGATGATTGGCCAACAATTAAAAAAAGCAGAAGGCGAAGTTACTGCAAAGGCTTCTGACCCAACATCAAATCCAGAAGATATTAAAGCCGCTCAAAAGTCACGTGATGATTTACAATTACGCTTTGATGTAATTAAGCAACAACACGATCAAGTAGATAAAGAAGTTAAAGCTAAAATTGATGCTAACAAAGGTGTAAATGCCATCGATAACCCACAACAAAAAGTTATTGCTGCCAAAGCATCATTAGTCCGTTCTACTATGCGTGGAAAAGCGATTGATGCAGATATTCGTGCAGCACTTGGCGATGATGTAGCTTCTGGTGGTGGTAAATTCTTACCTAAAACTGTTTCACAAGATGTCATCTTAGCACCTTTAGCTAAAAATCCATTGCGCGGAAATTCTGCAGTAACACAAATTACGAATCTAGAATTGCCACGTCTATCTTTCACGTTAGATGACGATGACTTCATCGCTGATATGGCTACTGCAAAAGAATTAAAAGCAAAAGGTGATACAGTAGCATTCACACGTAACAAGTTCAAAGTATTTGCAGGGGTTTCTGAAACAGTAATTAATGGTTCAGATGCAGATTTAGTTGGACATGTGGAAAATGCACTTAAATCCGGTGTAGCTGCAAAGGAAAAGAAAGTGGCATTTACAACAACGCCAAAAAGTGGCGAAGAACACATGAGCTTCTATTCTGCAGAAAACGGCATTATTAAAGTGACTGGTGCAGATACTTACACAGCTATTCGTAAAGCTATTGCTGATTTACATGAAGATTACCGTGAAAACGCACAAATTATTATGTCGTACGCTGATTACTCTGACATCATTGAAAAATTAGCGAATGGGAATGCTACACTATACACTGCACAACCTGAACAAGTATTAGGTAAACCTGTTATTTTTGCTGATGCAGCTACAAAACCAATCGTTGGCGATCTATCATACTCACACTTTAACTATGATATTGGTGAAACTTTCGAACGCGATAAAGATATTAAAACTGGTATTGAGCAATTTGTTGTTACAGCTTACTTTGACCACCGAATCAAATTAGCATCTGCTTTCCGTATCGCAGATGTAGTTCCAGCTCCTGGAGATTAATAGAATTAGAAATTCTTAGTTTATAGAAAGAAGGTGAATCAAATGAGCCAATACAAAGTAATTAATCGTTTTCAAGAAAATAACCATGCAGGCCATGTTTACGAAGTAGGAGATACTTATCCAGCCGATGGTAAAAAGCTTGTTAAAGCACGTGCGGAGGCTTTGACGGAAGTCCATGAAGAATATGGGGTAGCATTCCTAAAAGCTGTTGAAGAGCCTAAGAAAGCTCCTACAAAGCAAGCGCCTAAACTGCCTTCCACAGATGAAAAGAGTGATGCTTAATGCAATTACTGGATGAGCTTAAAGAATATTTACGGATTGATGGGAATGACGAGGATCGTTCCCTTTCTACTATTCTGCAATCATCCATTTTTTATTTGGAGAATGCAGGGGTTAAACAGCCAGACGATTATTATTTGATTGTGGAGGACAAAGATGTTTTTGCCTTACATCGTTTAGCTATTATGACGCTCGCTACACACTTTTATGAGAATCGTATAGCTATTACGCCTTCCACAATTAAAACAGCTCAACAACCTATCCCATACGGCTTACAGTCGATAATTTTACAGATAAAGTGGGTGGATCCTGATGAACTATCGCAACAACAATAACGCAGGTCGTATGAACAAGCGCGCTACATTCTTAAATCCACCAGGTACGATAACTAATGGATGGCCAAGTGATGAATGGACTAAACAAGTAACGGTATGGGCGGAATTGAAGACTGCAAAAGGTTACAGATTATTTAGTTCTGATGCTACACAATGGCAAGGGAAATGTGTTATCGGCATTCGATACCGTAAGGATATTACAGAAGCTATGCGGGTTGAAGTAGCTGGCAAAACATACGAAATGGATTCGCCACCTGTGAATGATAATGGAGATAATCAGTGGCTCACAATCTTTTTAAAAGAGGTGGTTTAGATGAATTTTGAAATACAAGGTATGGACGCTTTGATGCAAAATCTAATGAATTTGCCATTAGAAGAGGATGAAGAAAATAAAGCACTTAATGCAGGAGCAAAAGTAGTCAAAGAAGCTGTTGAAAAAGAAGTGCCTGTTGGGAAATCAAAAAATAAGAAAAATAAATTGAAAAGTAACATTAAAATAAAAAGGGCAAAAGATGGTGAAGCCAAGGTACACACAGGTAAAGCCTACCACGGCCATATCTTAGAAGGTGGGCGGAGTGCTGGAAGTAAATATGTTACGAAAAAGGGTAAACGCCAGAAAGTAACATGGGGACCGATTGCACCAAATCCATTCTTTACACGAGGATTTGAGTTTAGTAAACCAGGTGCATTAAATGCTATTGCGGATGAAATAAAGAAGGCGAAAAATCTATGATTGATATTTCTGCACACATCACAGATACTTTGTCACCACTTAAATTAGATGTATTTTTTAACAGTGTTCCAACTGGGGCAACTATACCAAATCAATACATTACATTCTTAGAAATCAATGCAAAGCCAGCACTTGAAGCATCAGATCAAGAATACGAGACTGAACGACTAATTCAAATCAACGTTTGGTCGAAACCCAATTACTATCAACTTGTGGAGGACATCAAGCGATTGATGGAGTCGGCTGGCTATGAACGAACATTTGAATATGATGCACCAAAACAAGAAGGCGATTCCCACTTTAACAAAGTGTTGCGATTCGTCTTTTTTGATGAATATTAAATAATAGGAGGTCATGAAAATGACAGCTACAACGGTAAATGAAAAACCACAAAAAATTAGTTTGAAACGGATCCATTATGCATTAATGACTGATGAACAAACAGAAACATGGGGAGATGTTAAAACATTAACAATGCCAATCTCTTTAACTCTTACACCTAACTTCTCTGAAGCATCATTAGATGCCGGGGACCGTGTGGTGGACCAAGAGGCACAAATGGATTCTATTACAATTGCAGGCGAGACTGCTGATTTACCAACAGAGGTATTAGTTGATTGGTATGGTCACAAGAAATCTGCTGAAGGTGGTATTATCACCAACTCAAATGATTCACCAAATGCTATTGCAATTGGCTTTGAATCAGGATCTAAACTTGTGTGGTTCTTCAAAGCAAAATTAAAGCCAGGAGAGGAATCCAACGCTACTCGTAAAAAAGGTGAAACAAACTACAAAGTATATCCGTTCGCTGGTGAAGCTTTACCTTTAATTGATGGTATCATCAAACATACTGTAGATACGCGTGATTCGGGTGTAACAGCTACTCCTGAAACGTTCTTCTCTACTGTAACAAAACCTACTGAACCAACAGTACCAACACCTTAAACAGAAGTCCTTTTATAGGGCTTCTTTTCTTTTAACTAAATTAAAGTGACTAACGAAAAGGATGGATGAAATATGCAAATCAAATTACGAATTGATGGACAAGAAAAAACATTTACTAATGATTTTGTGAAGGCGCGTGTTTTCCGTAATGCCCTGAAAATGAATGAAAAAATGCGTGAAGAAGGCGCACAAGTTTCTGCGGAAACTTTTGACGGAATGATTGGATTTGTTGTAAATGTTTTTGATAATCAATTCACTGTGGATGACGTATGGGACGGCTTAGAGGCAGGGGTATTACAAGACGAAATTATGCGTGTATTCAACAGTGTACTTAATATCGGAGGTCTGCAGACGGCCTCCACAACAACTGAGGGAAAGTAAGTGGCCTAACAGCCTACCAAAATATAAAAAAATTCTATCGTGAGTTATTAAAAGAAGGATACAAACTTCATGAAATCGATGAAATGGATATTCATTTTTGGTTTGAATTATCCAATGATGTTGATGAGGAAATAGAAGAAGTCACAGCTGATGATATTGATTGGCTGTGATTTTTATTTTGGCCAAGAAGGCGGTGAGAATATATGGCAAGCATAGGAAGTTTAGAAGTCAGCCTTAGCTTAAATGCATCCAACTTTAACGGTACTGTAGCACAGGTAAATCGAAACATGAGAGCTATGGGGAGTGAGTTACAGGCTATTAGAGCAAGGGGCTCACAGTATGAAAATTCATTAACTGGTCTTTCTCAGAAACAGAATGTACTATCAAGATCATTTGATGCCGCATCGATTAAGCTACAAGAACAGCGACGTAGATATGATGAATTAGTAGCTAGTGGTACCGCATCATCAGCTCAAATTGAACGACAAGCTAATGCGGTTAACCAGGCACAAACCCAATACAATCGTTTAGATCGTGAATTAAGTGAAGTTACAGAACAATTACGTATACAGTCATCTCAGTGGACACAAGTCGGCCAACGAATGCAAGAAGTCGGCAGTAAACTATCTGCTGTAGGCGATGGGATGATGAATGTCGGTAAGAAATTATCCATGTATGTTACAGCACCAATTGCTGCTATGGGCGCTGGTGCCTTTAAAGCAGCGGTGGACTTCGAATCAGCTTTTGCGGGAGTTCGAAAAACTGTGGATGCAACAGAATCAGAATTCCAATATTTTTCTGATGAAATTCGCAACATGTCTAAAGATATTCCAGCTGCTGCTACAGAGATTGCAAAGGTAGCTGAAGCTGCGGGTCAATTAGGTATTAAAAACGATGCGATATTAGGTTTCACAAGAACAATGACTGATATGGGTGTTGCTACAAATATGTCTGCTGATGAAGCAGCGACTGCACTTGCGCGGTTTGCAAACATCACAAAGATGTCTCAACAAGACTTTGACAAATTAGGTTCTACAGTTGTAGGACTTGGGAACAATTTCGCGACAACTGAATCTGAGATCATAGAAATGTCTTTACGTCTAGCAGGAGCTGGTGCACAAATTGGTATGTCCGAAGCTGACATTCTAGGTCTTGCTACCGCATTATCTTCAGTTGGTATTCAAGCTGAGATGGGTGGTTCAGCTTTATCACGTGTAATGGTACGGATGCAGGTAGCTGCTTCAACAGGTCTTGGACAAATGGATGAACTGACAAAAAAGACAGGTATGTCTTTACGAGAATTGCAAATGCTTGCGGCTAATAACAGCATGGATTTCACGTCTTTAGCTGACTCATTAGGTATGACCAACAAGGAAATGAAAAACATTGTTAATGCGGGGCTTGATTTAGAAAACTTCGCAAAAGTTGCTGGAATGACGAGCAAGCAGTTTAAAGAGATGTTTGAAAAGGATGCCGTTGGTGCAATTGGTTCATTTGTAAATGGCTTAGGCAATGCAGAGCAAGCGGGCGAATCAGCCATCAACATGTTACAAGAGATGGGGATCACCGAGATTCTCCTCCGTGACTCATTACTACGTGCAGGGAATGCAAATGAGCTTTTTGCTGAATCAATTGACGTTGCTAACAAAGCTTGGGGTGAAAATGTAGCTTTAGCAAACGAAGCTGAACAACGATACAAAACAACTGAATCGCAACTAATTATCCTGAAAAATAAACTAGTCGACTTAGGTATTACCCTTGGTAATATACTAATTCCTTTTGTACTAAAAATGGTTGAATTAGTTGAACCATGGATTGAGAAGTTTGCTAGTTTATCTGAAAAAACTCAAAAGACCATTCTTATTCTAGGTGGATTAGCCGCAGCCATTGGTCCTGTACTTATTGTTGGCGGTGCATTAATTTCAAGTATCGGCACAATTATCAGTGCAGTCGGCGGACTATCCATGGCTATTGGTGTTGCAGGTGGAGCAACAACAGCATTTGGTGCAACATTATCGCTAATTACAGGACCTATTGGTTGGGCGATAGGCGCTATCGCTTTATTAACGGCTGGCGGAATTGCTCTATATAAAAACTGGGACACAATTGTTGAAAAGAACCCTCAATTATTAGCTTCATTTGCTGCCCTTGCTCCCCCAGTTGTATTAGTTGTTGGTGCAATTAAGACAATGCAAGATGCAATGAGCCCTGCAATAGAACAAGCTGATTTGTTTGGTGAAGGCGTCTCAGAAGCTACTCAAAAGGCATTGGGAGGTTACTTAGAGCTGTCAGATGGAGTCTCGAAAACATTATCTGAAGTTTATATTACTTCCACAAGAATGACTGAAGAAATAGCATCTGGTATGGCAGAACAATATGCTGAAATGAATAAAAAGATTGTGGAGGGCATGAAAGCCAGACATCAAGAGGAACTATCTGAATTAGAGAATTTCTTTATGAATTCATCAGCTCTTTCTTCAGCAGAAGAAGAAAAAATATTAGCAAATCGTCAAGCTCGCAATGAAAAAGAAATTGAACAGCAAAATTATATGCATCAACGTATAAATGAAATATATGCAAATGCAGCTGCTGAAAATAGAGAAATAACAGAGCGTGAAAATGAAATTATCAATAATTACAATGAGATGATGAAAGAAAACGCTGTGAGAGTTTTTAGTGAAAGCGAATTAGAACAAAAAGTCATCCTGGAACGAATGAAAGAAAATGCATCAATAGCATCTGCTGAACAAGCAGCAGAAGTAGTGAAAAATGCAATTAAGCAAAAGGGTGAAGTTTTAAAAGAAGCTAACGAAACCTACAACGAAAAGTATAAACTTATTATAAAAATGCGTGATGAAACAGGAGGAATTACAGCTGAAGAAGCTGATAGAATGATAGCAGAGGCTACTAAAGCAAAAGATCAGACCATCGCCATTGCTGAAGAACAACATGGCAAAATAATAGAAACAGCACAAAAACAAGCGGACGAACATGTAGATAAAGTAAATTGGGAAACCGGGGAAATACTTTCAAAGTGGGATATGATGAAAATTTCTGTCGGTAGAAAAGCCAGAGAAATAATCGAAGATACAAAAAATAAATGGGAACAAGCTAAGAAGGATACAGCAGAAAATTGGGAAGCAATAAAATCGTGGCCTGGTAAAAAACTTGACGAAATGAAAACGGCCGTTGATTCCAAAATGACAGAAGTAAAAACGAAAATTACTACAAAATGGAATGAAGCAGAAAATTTCTTGAAAAAAGTGAACTTAGTCCAAATCGGTAAAGACATTATAAACGGTCTAGCAAAGGGTATTGGCGATATGAAAGATGCGGTAAAAAAGAAAATAGAAGATATAGCCAAATCAATACCTGAATGGGCAAAGAAAATTTTGGATATTCGTTCTCCGTCACGTGTCATGAGGCAAATTGGTTTATGGACAGGTGAAGGTTTAGTAATTGGGTTAAACGAATCAAGTCCTAAAGTCAATCAGGCCATGTCTAATATAGGAGATGGTATTCTTGCAGTTTCTAAAAATTATCAAAAAGAATACACAAATTTGATCGATGAATTTAATCGAAAAAATGAAGATAAAAATGATAAGACTTTAGAAAAAATCTACAAAATCAGAAACAATGCTGCCAAAAAGAAACGTGCTTTAACTCAAAAAGAACTACAAGATATTGCTTTATTAGAAGCTTCATATAAAGACAACAAGCTTAAGGCTGACCAAGATTTCAATAAAAAGTATAAATCACTTGTTGAAAAGTCTGAGAAGGAATATCTAGAAGTCATCAAAAACTATATTGCTGATAAAAAGTCCTTAGATGAAATGTCCTTAATTGAAGAAGCAGCTATATGGGAACAATCAATAGAGTTATTTGCAGAAGGTTCGAAAGAACGTATCTCAGCTCAAAAGGAATATCAAAAATCTGTAGATGCGATTAACAAAGAACTGGTCGCAATTAATAAAGATTATCAGGGACAAATGCAAAAAATCAATGATGATTTGATTAAACAGGAAAATGACCTGACTAAAGCATATCAAGATGAATTTAATAAACGCCAATCTTCCTTAATGTCATTCGCTGGACTGTTTGATGAATTCAAAGTTGAAGTTAAAAACAGTGGTACTGAATTACTTAGTAATTTACAGTCACAGGTTGACGGTTTTAAACAGTGGCAAGATGAGTTTGCAAAGCTTGCATCACGAAACATAGATGCTGATTTGTTGGCAGAATTAAGTGACTTAGGGGTTAAGGCTCTTCCAGAACTAATGGCCCTTAATCAACTGACAGATGAACAATTAACGCAATATAGTGCACTGTATCAAGAAAAAGCAGCATTAGCGAGAGAACAAACTGAAGCTGAATTAGTAGGTATGAAAGAAGATACTGACAAGCAGATTCTTGCTTTACGTGAAGCTGCTGTAAAACAGCTAAATATTTTAAAAGCTGAATGGGGCTATAAAATTAAAGAGCTCACAAGCACTACAGCAACCGAACTATCATCCCTACAACAAATTGGGGCAGATGCTGGACAAGGGCTTCTAAACGGTTTAGCAAGCATGGAAGGACCATTGATTTCAAAAGCCAGACAAATTGCTAACTCTATTTCAAGCACTATACAACAAGCATTAGACATCCACAGTCCTTCACGTGTGATGCGAGGTTTTGGTGTAAACATTGGCCAAGGATTAGTGTTAGGGATGGATGACATGGTGAACAAGGTTGCAGATGCTTCAAGACGATTAGCCTCATCTGTGGAGGACAATGCACCACTTTCTAGTGGTAACAGGGGCAATGTTGATAACTCAAAACACTTTAAACCATCCGTGGTCATCCACACTAATGATAGTGGAGCTCGCGAGATGGAGCGTACATTACGTCGTATGCAGTTTGCATTTTAGGAGGTGACGATTTGTTAATTAAAGACATGACGATTACTAATAATCGTGGCGACTCGATAGTTTCTGGTCGTCACTTTTTTATTCGTGACGATTTTGCAATTAGTGGATTAGGTGCAAATGTGAATATGTCTGAGACTACTTCTGATGGAGCTCATTATCAATCGACAACTCTTTCTACACGTGATGTAGATGTACCTTTTTATATAAAAAAGACAAACGTAGAGCATTGGTGGATTGAGGAAAAGAGGCAAGATATTTATCGCGTTTGTAATCCGAAATTTAATCCGATGAGAATTGATTTTTCAACGCATTCAGGAGATCAGTTCTATGTAAATGCCAATTTAAGTGCAGCACCATTATTCAATCAAGGTAGGGCAAATGATAACAGTAGGTGGGTTACAGGTTTACTCCAATTTATATCAAGTGATCCGTTTATTTATGAGGCAGCATCGCGAAAAATAGATATAGCCCTTTGGGAATCAAACTTAGAATTTCCTTTGGAAGTTGTAGAGGAAGGCATTGAAATCGGGTATCGTAATCCCTCTTTGATTGTGAATGTATTGAATGAAGGTAGTGAATCATCTGGCATGTCTATACGATTTTTGGCACTATCACAGGTGGTAAACCCAAAGCTGCTTAATGTAACTACCTATGAAGCATTTAATCTAAAGTACACAATGCTTGCTGGTGATGTAATTGAGGTTTCCACTTACAAAGGAAAGCGTTCCATCACTTTGATTAGAAATAATGTAAAGACCAGTATCTTTAATGCTTTTGACTTTGGTACTTCCAAGTTTCTTCAATTGGAACCCGGAGATAATTTACTCCGATATGATGCAACTAGTGGTTTAGATTTTCTTGAAGTGTCCATTGAATTCACTCCTAAAAGGATAGGTGTATAACAATGAAGGAACTGTATGTATTTAATTTAAACATTGAGCTTATCGGAGAAATCAGTGAATACAAAGAGCTTCAAATTGAACGCAATTATGATAAGGTAAGTCAGCTTATCTTACGCATTGCAAGCTCATCAGAAGTCATTGAACTATTAAAGCATGACAACATTTTAACAACACAAGATGATGTTAATTATGGCTTTATCATTGAGCATTTTGATTATACGGACGAGTCAGAAACAGAAATAGAAATTCATGCTTATTCACTTAATTACATGTTGTCTTGGAGATCGATTGATGTTCAACAACGATATGACGGCAATGTGGAAGACCTAATCAAGTTTTTCATAAGAACAAATGCCATTTCTCCAAGTAATCCGAATAGAGTAATCCCAAATTTAAGACTGGCACCAAATAAGGGGATAAACATTAATGATGAGTCGACAAAAACAGGTGGAGAAGTAATAGGCCATTTATTCGAAATATGTAACAAACATGAGATGAGTATTGATATATTGCTTAATCATCAGGATAAGAAATTTGATGTTGTTACCTGGCAAGGTGTCGACCGCAGCACTCAACAGGTGGTAAATCCACATGTCATCTTTAGTAAAGAGTTCGACAATATCATTAACCAAAAGTACATTCATAATAAAGTGGATTATCGAACGACTGCTATAGTGGCAGGCGAGGGTGAAGGTACTGAACGAAAGCAAGTCGTTACTAATGACAATCTAAGTGGATATAACCGTCGCGAATTATATGTAGATGCGCGGGATTTGCAGAGTGAATATACAGATGACAACGACAACCAAAAAACGATGACTCCAGCAGAATATGAAGATGCACTTAAAATACGCGGTGAGGAAAAATTATCTGAGTTCCAAATTATCGAAACGTTTGAAAGTGAAGTTGATATGTATAGTCAATTTACGTACAACGTTGATTATAAGCTTGGTGATCGAGTAAGTGTACGAAATGACGAGATACAACGCGTTTTACATCCACGTGTTATTTCAGCCACTTTAACAAGCAATAAGGAAGGAATAACACTTAGTATTAACTTTGGCAGCAATATCCCAACTATCTACGAAAAGATAAAAAAGAAGGTGAATAAGTAATGACGATATATAGTGGTATTTTCAACAGTGTCAACGGTGATCGTAAATACAATGCATGGTGGTTTGCGAAATATTTCGCTACCTTTATAGGTAATGGTGTTTTTCCAAATCCATCCTCAAACCTTCAAGTAGCTGCATATCAGAATATGAAAGTAGTCGTTAAACCAGGAAGTGGCTGGATTGACGGCTATTTTATTTTTAGTGATGGAGATCATGTGTTGTCATTAGATGTTGCAGATGGTGTTTTAAAGCGTATTGACCGAGTTGTCATGCGTCTTAATCATTTAACTAGGAAAATAGAAATCGTAGTCAAAAAAGGTACATTTGCAAGTAGTCCAGTTGCACCAACACTACAACGTGATACAGATGCATATGAGCTAGCCTTAGCGGATGTTTTGATTAATAATGGTGTTACTCAAATTACGCAGGCAAATATCACTGACCAACGATTAAATAGTACTCTTTGTGGCATCGTCCATGGCACAGTCAATCAAGTTGATACAACTACAATTTTCAATCAATATCAAGCTTGGTTTAATGATATTAAAGGTAGTGTTGCTGGCGAATTAGACATTTGGCAAGATGCTCAAGAACAAGAATTTATAACTTGGTTTGAATCCATTAAAGATATTCTAGAGGGTGATGTTGCTGGTAATTTAGCATCTAGAATAGCCGTTTTAGAACAACAAATGACTACAGTTAACACTAAAATTGATTCCCATTCTGACGACCTTGTATTTCACAACTCTTATGGGTCATCATCTTTTAGTAGCAACGCAATTGCGGTTACGTTAAATCCAGCTCCTGCAAGTTATAAAGCAGGAATGACTGTTAGAGTCCAAGTTGGCAATGGAGTGGTTAATACTGGACCATGTACTTTAAATATTAATGGTTTAGGAGCAAAACCGGTACGTAAGAATGGAAACTCAGATTTGCAAGTTGGGGAATTTAAAGGTCCTGCTGTCTATACACTTGTTTATGATGGTGCAATTTTTTTCTTACAGGGTGAAGGGGGAGGGACAACTGTCGAAAATAAGGTAGTTGAATATACAACACCAGGCTCTCATACCTTCACCGTTCCTGCTGGGGTTAGTAGATTGTTAACATATTGCTGGGGTGCTGGCGGAGGGGGTGGCGGAGGCCACGGCACTGAGTCTAGACCTGGAGGTGGTGGCGGTGCTGGGGGATTCATACTTAAATATGTAAGAGTAAAACCAGGAGATTTCGTAACAATAATGGTCGGTCGTGGTGGTGCTGGCGGAGGAACTCAATGGCCTGGCACTAGAGGGACGGAAAGTACTTTATCAGTAAATGGTACAATTCACGCTAGAGCATTCGGAGGCGGTGGCGGAATGAGTGGTGGTGCATATGGATGGGGAGGACAAGGAGGAAGCCCAATGCAACAAGGAGCAGACTCTTGGAATAGTGGGTCTAACATTCACGGTAAGTTCGAAGGTCCATGGGGTTCACCACTCGACTGGCTACAAGGATTCTCAGGAGGTGCTGGCTCTGTAAGTACACACAGTGGTATAGGGGGTGGCGGAGGCGGAGCACCAAGTGATCTTATAGCAGGTAAAGGTGCAAACTATGACTCCGGTGGTTTCGGTGGAGACCCATACATCAACTACTACGGAGGACGTGGTGGATATGCAGGAAACCCGAATGGTAATACGATGGCACAACAAGGTTATGCTCCCGGTGGAGGGGGCGGAGGCGGTGCTGGTTATGGTGTAGCGGTTAAAGGAGCTGATGGCGCTCACGGTAAAGTAGTTGTAGTATGGTAATTAAAAAAGGAGGGTGAAAAAATGATTATTATTGAAAGTAATACAGAGCAAACAAAAGTTAAAGTATTAAGCGTATTTTCATTGGGAGAAATTGCAGTTGAGTATGATATGAGCACTTTACCACAACCTGAAAACATACCAGGTAAAACGTACGAAATGTTCTACGACAAGGAAACACAAAAGATATTCTATGAATATACGGATATTCCTAAAACACCGCTAGAATTATTGCAAGAAGAAACCAAAGCATTAAAATTAGCGATAGCTGAATCAGCAGAGGCACAACAACAAGACAAAATAGAAAATCAATTAGCTATTGCGGAAGTGGCGGAATTAATAGCATCTAAGGAGGTTTTATAATGGCTAAATTGTATTGGGATTTAATTAAAATGAACTTGCGAACAGTTGACCAAGTGCCGTTATTGTGGCGAGAAGCCGTTCAAGCATTACTCGATAACGAAAACAAGTAGACGCAGCATTAAGCTAGCGTTATTTTTATTGTCTAAATAAGAAGGAAATCATTACCTTTTGTCGAAATGAGTGATAGTAGACGAAACAGAGGAGGAAGAACATGGAAGATAGTTTAATGGATGTATTACAAAATTATAATGAGCAGCGTATTTCGGGAGACATAGTCCATATTGAAGGTATAAAAAATGGAAAAGTTGTTTTCGAAGGAAATTACCAAATATACGGTTCAATCGAAACTAATTATAGTAGATTGTTTATATACTGGCCAAAAGATGGTGTTTTGCCTGCTGAATATCAAGATCATTACGGCATAGGCTACAATAGATATCCAGTAGACTTTGAGTATTTTGAACAAGAAGATAAACTTTATTTATCAGGGAAATATCATGATGAACCATATGAAATAGTCATTCAATTACCTATAAAAAGATATTCCAAGAGTTAAATATATAATAAATATAAAATAAAGTAGCCTTCCACAGATAATTGTGGAGGGCTATTTTTATACAACAAGACCTAAGCAATGCACTGTGCCGAGCGGTGCTATTTTTATTTGTGAGGTGTTGACATGGACAGTCAAACAGTAGCTTTAATCGGAATTTTATGTACAGTATTAGGGTCTTTTATTGGAGTACTTACTTACAACCGTAATCGAGACAAGGATGTGAAAAACGATGCATCGGATTCAGCTGTAATACGCACGAAATTAGACAATATAAACGCTGGGGTAGAATCGATTAGGATTGATATTAAAGCACAAGAAATGCGTGTTACAGGGTTATCAGAGCGCGTGATTCGTGTAGAGGAATCAAGTAAACAAGCACATAAACGTATAGATAAAATGGAGGGAATTGCACATGAAAATTAACTGGAAAGTACGTTTACAACATAAACAATTTTGGGTGTCATTAATCGCATTATTACTAGTGCTCGCTAATCAAACAGCGGGCATTTTTAATGTCGATATTACGATTTACAATGCACAAATCACAGCCATTTCAGAGACTGTATTAAGCATTTTAGGTTTACTTGGTATTATTATCGACCCGACTACAAAAGGTACCTCAGACAGTGAGCAAGCATTGAATTATGACAAGCCAAAGGGTGATGTGAAATGACAAGCGTTACAACAACTTGCCGAGATATTTCGGAACTATTACCAGCTGCACAAACAGCCTGTCGATTGTTATTCCAAGAGTGCTTTAAAGCAGGTATTAAGAACGTCTTTATTACTGAAACATATCGCTCACAAGAACGACAGAAGTACCTTTATGCACAAGGACGAACTAGACCAGGGCAGATTGTTACTTGGACACTAGATAGTAACCATAAGTCACGATTAGCTTGGGATATTGCTGTTGGTCCTCCACAGGCTTTATATGATGTGGCAACCCTAAGTCGAGTAGGCGCTATTGCGCGTAAGCTAGGCATTAAATGGGGTGGAGATTGGACAGATAATATTGATCGTCCTCACTTTGAAGTTAAGCCAAATTGGATTATGCCAAAAGGGTACAAAATTGAAGGACAAGTAATTATTCCAACTAATAGCAAATACCAAGTGCAATTAACTGTGGAAGGCAATATGACTAAACCAATAGCAAAGGATGATGATAAAATGTTATTCACTAATGAAACAACTAAAGCTGCAGTCCGTGATTACATTAAACAATCAGTGGATAAAAAGAAAATTGATAAGTTGTGGCTTGAGAAATTCGACCAAGGTACGATGACAAGTGGTGATTTTGAAGGGTTGAAAATCATTATTGCTCAGCGTATTAATTAAAAGTATTAACCCCTGCATTTGTTATATGAAGAAATATATGTTGAAATATGTAATAAAATGAATAATAATTAAGTCGATTATATTATTTTTAAAATAGGATAATTAATCTATTAATATCACTTTGGAGGATTATTATGAAAAAGATTTTAATGATTATATCAGCAGCTATAGCTATATTTTTCAGTTTCTCACTACTAGATATTGAGGGAAACAAAGTTAAAGCAGCTACTATTGGAGAACAATTAAAGGAACCGGAGATTGGTTGGAAAAGATATGACGATACTCATCAAGCTATTATAAAAACGGGATACTCAACTGCGAATCCGGGCGATTATTATAACGGTAGCTATTCTTATACACCCGCAAATGATAAACCTGTATTATTTGATTTCACAGGAGATAAAGTTCGAATTATCGTGCGTAAATGGAACACAAGTAATTATTACGCTGAAAAAGTAGAATTGGTAATAGATGGAGAAGTAAAACAAACATTTTCTATACATGGACCAACACAAAATCAGACGTTAATAGCTGAAGTAATAGGTTTAGAAAATAAAAGACATAAGGCAATAATCCGTGTAGCAGAAGGGTATACGAAAGGTATAAATTTAGATGCAATAGACCTTGATGCTAATGGTACACTTATTCACCCAGACACAGAAGTGGTTGCTGAATCATTAAAACTAAACAAAGAAACACTGGAACTAACAATAGGTTCTAGTGAAACTTTAGTAGCAACAATTGAACCAGAGAATGCAATAAACAAAAACGTTATATGGACAAGCAGCGATTCAGAGATTGCTTCAGTGGATGATAATGGCAATGTAATAGGGAAGAAAGCTGGTAAAGTAACGATAACTGCCACGACTACAGATGGAAGTAACTTAACAGCAACAGCCGAGGTTACTGTAAAAGAAGATGGAACAGGAGAAATTGGCACTAGAGCAATTTTAAGACTTACTATGACAAATAAAGATATTCATGAGTATGATTTATCTTTATCAGAAATTGATCAGTTTATGAATTGGTTAGATGGTCGTGAAGTGGGACAAGGAAAACCGTACTATAAATTTAAATTAAATGTAACGACTGGAAATATTATTTCAAGAACAGAGTATATTATGTATGACAAAATTGTTAGCTTTACTGTTGATAATTATAAGTAATAGTATTTTGCAGTTAGTCTTTTATAGAATTTAATTTTGATATGGTTTATTCAAACACATAACAGGTGCTCATTATTTATTGAGTGCCTGTTTTTTTATTTCCACATATTAATGCTTGTCAAAACAGAAACATTTGTTCTAAAATAATACAAACAAACGTTCTTATCGAGGGGATGAAGTTGTATGCTGAAACCTGAACAAAGGAGACTATTTCATAAATTTTTAATTCTAGAAATGGCAGTTCAATCATTGCAACGTGACTTCCCTGTAATTGAAAATTTGAAAATGAGTAAAGTTTATTTACCAATCCTCGAAAGGTTACTAAATGACATAACCCAAGATTATTACAATTCAAAAAGGTTATTGGCTAAAGACAAGATAAGATTAGTAAAGGTAGAAAAGATAGACGAATATTTTAGTGATGTGCATATAGCTACAGCTGGTAATGATGTGGTACTCAGATATGCTAATATGGCTCTTAAAACGCAGGTAGAAAAATTATTAATCAGTCACCAAAATAAAGACTAGGCGCTCAATTGAAAGTGAGTACCTGGTCAATTTTACATTATACGATTTATATTTTGATTGAAGTTCCTTAGCTGACTCATCAATAGATTTGTCATTTAAACACCTTCAATATAAGCATTTACAGTTTTATCTTTAGCTTCTTTTTGTTCACTAGCTGGAGCTAATTCTTTAGATTCAGCCTTGTCCTCACTACATGCAGTTAATAATAAAATAGACAACCCTACTATATAAAACATGTTTTTCATTTTATAATCTCCTTTAGTATTATCTTCTTGTTATGTTTAACATTAATAATACTTAATTTACTTGTGAATGAAGCATGTCCTGATTATATAAAGAACATGAAAGTTATTTTAAAACCATCTGATTATTAATGAAAGTTTATAATAAAACCAGGACCTCATTTTTGAGTGCCTGGTTAGTAACTGCTGAAAATAAAACTAAAAACACCTAAAACTAACTATTTTTTATTTTCTCTAATAATTCAATTCCTGTATCATTTCCATTTACTGTTATCCTACTTAATGTAAAAGGATTATCATCTTTTACAATGCTTTTATTATTAATAACAAAACCCAATTTAAAACCGGCTGCTTCAGCTAATTTTATTGCTTCATTGGAAACAATACCAAAGGGATAACTAATAGCGATAGGCTCATATCCTAATTTTGCTTTTATTACTTCTTTGGATCGAATAAAATCACTTATTACTCGTTCTTCATACATTTTCTTTGTTTCTAAGGTTCCTTTTATATAGCTAGGTCCATAAACGGCTCCAGATAATTTTCCATTCCCTAAAACTAATTTATTGTGTGAATTCCAAGTATGGCTTTGAATTGTAAAAGTATCTCTCATTTCTCTTAATTGCTCCCAAGTCATTTTAGGAATTTCATTAGTGTTAGATTTGATTTCATTATTTTCAAGGATTTGACTGACGATAACGAAAATTTCTGCGTGCATGTTATATTTCTTTAAAATCGGATAAGCTAATTCATAATTACTTAAATACCCATCATCAAAAGTTATTAACACTGGATTTTGTGGCAACAATTTATTTTCATTTAAGTAATCAAATAATTGTTGTATAGATATGGAATTGTAGCCTGCTTCTTTAAGGGTTTTAATTTGATTTTCAAAATTATCAGGTGAAATGACTACATTATTATTAAGGCTTTTCTTTAGATGGTGGTACATTAAAATGGGGATTTTGTCATTTCCAGATCCAAAAGCTATGGATGAATTAGAGAAAATTATGGAACACATAAGAATCAAAAATACAATAGGCCTCTTCATATGCACACCCCCTTTATCACAAGTTTTATTATTCTATTTTGGACATATGTAATGTAATTATGTTTGGTTTTAAAAACCAGGCGCTCAATTGAAAGTGAGTACCTGGTCCTTTTTTGTTTAATATTCTCTTACTTCAAATGAAGCGATTTTATCATGAACAATATATTCCGTTACTTTTTTATAAGGAGATATTGTTTTAGAAAATTTGAATGTTGATGTACCTTGTGCACTTTCAAACCAATTTAAGTAGTTGTTTAAAACGGTATTTGTAACATCATATTCTTTTGTTATGCCGTTCACCATTGTGATACTTAGAATAGCATTTGAAGATTCATTACTTGGTTTTTTAACAATTACTGTACTAGTTGCCGTAATATCAGTGCCTTCAATTTTCGCAGTAATAATTACTTCTCCTTCATGAAGGGCCGTAACATTACCATCCTGATCTACAGTGGCAATTGATTCGTCACTACTTGTCCAAATTACTTTAGCTGTATCTGGAGTAACTGAAGCTGTTAATTTATCTTGGCTACCTTCCAAAAGTTCTAATGAATTTCTATCTAATGAAATAGATTCACTAGAGTCTATGTTAGTTAAATCTCCATCTATATCTATAGCATCGATTTCAAATCGTACAGTTTTGTCAAATCCAACTTTTGATGTTTTATCATCCGCATAAATGAAAACGGAATGTTGCTTATCATTCAATCCAGTTTTTTCATATACTAATGTCTGCTTAGTGGCAGCACCAGTTTGATTAAAACGCTCAGTTACTCCATCTATTTCTATAACAATATTAGATGAGCGGTACACAGAATCTTTAAGAGATATCAATCTAATTTTCGTACCAGTAAAATTAAATTTAACTCCATTTAATTCATTATCATATGGATATTTTAACTTATAAGAAGAATATCCAGAGTTATAAAATAAACTATTTTGATTTCTTTCTACATTACCTAGATATTCAATTTTAAGATTTGAATCATCATATCGCTTCCAACCGATTTCAGGTTTTAAAAGTCGATCTCCTACTACAGCGCTATTTTCAGGTGTATTATTTAAATTAGTTACCCCTTCTTCATAATCAATTACTTCTGCTGCCGATGCACTTTCAACATTAAAGCTAACTAGTACTAGCAGCATTAACGCTAAATAAATCAAACTTTTCTTAAAAAAATTTACCACTTATGTATCCTCCTTTAAATTAACAAGGCTATTATAAATAGCCTATAAAAACAACTTTAACCATTCTGGTACTTATTTACCATGATAATAATCGGTTATTTTTGATAATTAAAAAGCCACTCATTTGAGTGACTAATTTATTGTAATTCACCATTTACGCTAATTTGAGTAGCATTCATAGCTCCAGTCATTCCGACTACATTACTTACACCTAAATCTGATGCTGCATATCCATCACCAGATAATGGTCCTGATGCTTCTACAGTATCACCTATGTTCACATCAATTTCATATGGAGGGAAAACAGGGAGTACATAACCTTGATCATTCTTAATTAATAATGCATCTTCCATATCCCTGAATAATCCTTCTAGTGATTTAACACCAACTACTTCACCTTTGAAATAATACTCCATACCTTTAAATTTCAATTCGGTTTTATCATAAAGCATTGCTCCAGGCTTTGCAGGATTTAATTCGGCATTTTTTTCACCTTTTGTCAAAGTATTAGGTTTACTTTGCTCCGTTTTGGGTTTTGTTTCTTCTTTTTGATTATCTTTTGTTGCTTGTGGTTGCTTCTGTGAGTTTTCAGTATTAACAGTTTGTTCTTTGTTCACTGTATCATCTGATGTATTTGTGGAGCTTTCTTCTTCTGATTTTGCTACTGTTTCTAATACATCAATTTTCTCCTCTTTAGGCACTTCGAACGTGAACAAAAAACCTGTAAAAGAAACGATCATTACTACTAGGGAAGCACCTGCAAACATTAATTGCTTCTTGCCTTTTAATTTGTTTTTTCTGCCAAAATGAATAAGCGCAATTAATACAAAAATTAAAATAGCTATTGCACTTAGCCCAGACAATATAAAAAATAAAGTATCCATTTAATCGTTCATCCTCCTTACATCCATTTTAGGTAACTATATGGAAAATGTATATAAAAAACAGACAACCTAAGTTAGTTATCTGTTTTTGCGAATTGTATTATTTCTGATATATCCTCAATGTTTAGGGCATCAGCTATTTTTTCTAGTGCATTCTTATTTATACGGATTGTTTTATCATTAACTAATTCACTTATGGTACGAGGATTTAAACCTGTAATCTCCACAAGTTTTTTTTGATCCCAACCTCGTTTTTTCAACAGTTCTCCAAGATTAGATTTTAATTCAGCGCCCATTATTCACCAACTCTCATGTTATTTTGTTATTTTTATTATAAACCATAATTTACTTAAAAGAAATTAAATGTTGACATTTTACTTAAACGAAATTATCATTTACTTAATCGAAATTATTCGAGCTCGCATTTATATTTTTTTAAATGTCGATTTCTTTTAAGTAAATTGCAGTGAGGTGAAAAACAAATGGCATTCGAATACCTAGCACAATACATAACATTCGATTCAGTAGGAGATATGGATAAGAGTGTGGAGGACCACATGGCTGTTCACTATTACGACTTAACAGAATCAGAAAGAGCAATCATTTACAAACTTGCATCACACAGCTTAGAACACACTGGAGTATGCCACTTAAAAGCGAGTACTATTGCTGCAGCATTAGAGATAAGCACAAAGACAGTTTATCGATCAATGAAGAAATTAGTGGAGTTAGGCATCATCGAAAAAGTACCAAGTACTAAATTAAACGGCATTAAAGGGGCTAGCATTTATCGTATTTTACCTTATGTCCCATCGAGCGTGTCCCAACGAGGTACAGTCGATGAAGCTAGTAATGACGTGGTTTGCCGTCCACAATCTGAAAACCAACCATCTAGTTCTTTTTATCTTTCTTCTTTTAAAACAAGCAATTTACAAGAAGTATATGAATCAGTACATGCTGAAAAAGCAGCTCGTAAGGAATACATGAATGAATATCAGGTGATGCTATTTGATTTCATGAATAGCTTGCCACTAGCTGACAACTTGAAAGATGAATTACACAAGGTTGTATTGGCTACACAGGTTCAAAATGTACCTGACTTTATAAAAGCTAAGAACGTGCTATTTAAAATTGCCATGGATATTAAAGAAGGTACTTTAACTGTAACAAGTACATTAAGAGCCGTGTTCATAGGTGCTTATAAAAAGGCTATAGGACGTTCGAAAGTGAAGCCTGACAAATCTTCATCTATAGAAGAAACACCTGTTAAAGAACGTCCAGTGCCTTTCTATAATTGGTTAACAGAACGTGATAGCTGTCCACAATCAAATACAAGACCACCAATCGATAACTGGTTGTTGTGGTAAAAGGGGATGAAGATATGAGTCATTTTGAATATATGGAGCAGCAAGGTCAATTAACGATTTATGATTTACTGAATCAATATGAAGAAATGAAATTCAAAAAGGCATCTACAAATGGTAAAAAGACTGTTGATAAGAAAGTTAAAGAACCTCGTAAAGTGGGGTATATTGTTCGGTGATTTTTATGCCCACTTGTATACCCGATACTGTGCCTGATTGAATGCCATGTGAGTATTGAAGTGGGCACATATGAAATTCAGTTTTACCAATGGTTTGGACTGTATTTAAGGATGCCCAATACAAGCAACTCTTACTATGTAAGAGAACCGTGACGCTGATGAAATTAAAGAAGGGATGAAAGTGTGCTGTTTGAAATATTAACAACTTCGTTAATGGGTGGAATTGCATTAAAAGCTTTCTCAAAGAGTAGGGGAATGTCCTCTAATGATAGTGGGAAGATCCAGCGCATTATGTCATTGTCTGGTTTAAATGTTCGTGATGGCAAAGATACATTAACCACTCAACTCGTTAAGAAAAAACAGTATGAATGGGGATGGGAATACAAATTCAGGATCCCCCTTGGACGTTCGTTCACTGATTATGAAGTCAAGCAGCATGTCTTTGAGGATGGGCTGAATAATCGTAGAAAGAATATTACCTTTAATGATTTACGACAACTGGATTTAAACAGAGACCTTCTTCTGCAACTTCAACAATTGTGGAAGGCAAAGCTGACGGAGCAAAAAGAAATTGAACTGTCTTATGATGGTCTATTAATCGTGCGAGTGTACGACAAACCATTAGCGAAGGAAGTGCCATATACATCAGGCAAAGGTTGGTGTGTACCTGTAGGCGTTACTAGGGCAATGAATGAGTCTAAGTATCATGACTTTGAAATGGTGCCACATGTAGTTTTAGGTGGTGCGACTCGATACGGCAAAAGTAACTTCATCAATTCAACTATTTGCAGTCTGGTGCATTGTGAACCAGAGCACACAAACCTTTATCTAATTGATTTAAAAGGTGGAGTGGAACTGTGCGACTATGAAAATATTAAACAAACGATTTCCATTGCCTACGAACCACATGATGCCCTCCACACATTACAGTTGGCATATGACCAAATGCGGCATATACAACGTGAATTAAAGCGCAGAGGAAAGAAGAATGTACAAGAGGCTGGCATAAAGGAACGTTACTTTGTTGTTATTGATGAGGTAGGCGAATTGAATGCAGCAGAGGCAGTGACGAAAGAAGAGAAACGCTTAAAGCTAGAGTGCCAGACTCTTATGTCGCAAATAGCAAGGCTAGGTGCCGGACTTGGTTTCAGGCTAGTTGTAGCCACGCAGTATCCAGTAGGTGATGTTATACCAAGGCAGGTTAAGCAAAATGCAGATGCCAAGCTATGTTTTAGAGTGCAATCAGCTGTTGCTTCAAGGGTTGTACTGGATACAGAGGGAGCAGAGACATTACCAATGGTCAAAGGCCGCGCAATTTACCAAACGGCTGATAAAAGAGAAATACTTCAAACACCACTAATCACACCACAAATTATCCACGATACTATCCAACCTCATATTGTTGCGAAAGGGGAGTGCGTTGAAGAAACAGCTATCCAACCGAGACGAACAGATACTGTTACTTTTGAAGAAGTTTGATTTTATGACGCGTGATCAACTTAGCCGATATTTCAATTTAGGAAAGAAGCGAAATACAAATAGGGTCCTCCACAATTTATCTAGTTACTTATCAGCTATTCGGGACGGCTACGAAACGATTTATTACCTCAACAATTTAGGCCGCCTTTATGTTGATTGTGACAAGATACGCAAAAAAGGTGGCCATGTACAACATACCATCATGCGCAATGAGTTCTGGCTATTTTATAAGTATCCTATGGATTGGAAGAATGAAGTCAAAATATCGGATGGCGCCACTTCAATCATTGTGGATGGCATGTTTTCACGTAATGGATTTCAACACTTTTTAGAAGTCGATAATCTTCAAACGATGAAAGAAAACAGGGAGAAAATTAAACGCTATAAGGAGCTCATGCCAAGCGTTGTGAAGCAATTAGGTTATTACCCAACACTTGTATGGCTAACAACAACAGAATTGCGTAGGCAGCAGCTAGAAGCATCCTGTGGAGGGCTAAAGTGCAAGGTGTACACAATAAATGAAATAAGAGGGGGAATATAGATGTTTAAAAAGCGTTTTAGAACTGAGGTTGTACCTGCTAATGAATATACAGATTATAGTGATCGATTCGAAGGTGATGAAAAGTATGCAACATTAAGGCATGTAGCACTGGCTGCATCAGTTCCTACATTAACAGCCATTGGCACAGGATTACTCATGTTCAACAAATTCAATAACACTTATTCCTCCACAGCTATACCTGTAAGCGCACCAGTACAACAAGCAATAGAACCTGTCTCAGCACAAATACCATCCACACTATCCACAATCCCTGTTAATACAATAGCTCAACCAACTGGAATCATTGCTGAAAAGTCATTAGAAATACTAGCAACTGCATTAGATCCAGTTGTACAGATATTAGTAGCGATTAGTTTTCCTATCGCTTCGGTGATCATGGTTGGTGCATGTTTCTTCTTCATGCTTGGTAATTCTGAAAAAGCGTGGTCAATGATTATGAATGCAGGGTTGGGTTATGTATTGATAAACCTCAGTCCATTATTCTTACAAATCTTAAAGCAAATTGGTGATGCGATTTAAAAAATAGAATAATCACTAGTTAAAATCAGATTCAGATACTCCATATAATGGAAAGTGTGTGGTATCATATGCAGGGTGTGAAATATAAAAGAAAGAGGGATATAAGATGGTAGTTGAATTAGAACAATATGAAAAAAGAATAATAGTTTTTATAGACATATTAGGTTTTCGTGAACATATCAAAAAGACAATAGAAGATAAAGTGAGTTTTACGAACTTGAAAGATGCGTTAAACTACATTTCTCAAATAGGGTCAGTTATTAATAATGAACTTTATGAAGAACACGATAAAGAAATTACTGTATTTTCTGATTCAATAGTAATTTCATATCCTGTAGCTAATCCTAACAATGTATTTTCTTTATTAATGGACGTAGTTTATATTCAGTTAGATATGATATGTAGAGGAATATTGCTACGTGGAGGAATTGCTACTGGAGAGCTCTGCCATAAGAATACTATAGTGTATGGTCCTGCAATGGTTGAAGCTTATGAATTAGAAAGTAAATCAGCTATATATCCGAGAGTTATTATTAGTAAAGATGTTTTTACTATTATTTCCAAAATTAATAATAGTACTGATTTAGAAATAGTAAATAGTTTAATAAAGAGAGATCGTGATGGACAATGGTATGTAGATTTTTTAAATCAAGGTCATGAATTTCCTCCTGATGAATTTTTATTTGCTCTAAATAAAGCTAAAAAACTGATAGAAAATGAAATTAACAAAAATAAAGCAAGATCAAATGTACAGATGAAATACGAATGGTTAAAAAGTTACTTTAATGAGGTTGTAGGAGAGCAGTCTAATTTATTTATATCTTAACTGTTAGTTTGAATTGTATATAAAAGACCACTCCGTGATGGGTGGTCTTAATTAATTATTCATAAAAACAAGCGACTTCGAGTGACTAAAAAGTGACCAAAAAGTGACCCAAAATGACTTTTAGTAACAGTTGGTGATTAATAATGAAAATACAATGATTGAAAATCGTTAATAAATAGAGCTTTTGATTTTCACTGAAACTTTATGAAAGTTATAGTTAAGTATCAAGCTGATATTTTTTCTAACGAGCCTGTGGACTTGGAAGATTTCGAACAAACACAAGAAAAATGGCATTGTCGTGGATGTAATTTTAGAGAATTATGTGCGCAAAAGTAGAAATGGAGCATCGCCTATTTGCTTTTCTACTAGAGGAGGGAGAATATGATAAGAAATAAAGGGGCGCTTGTTACGTCCATCATCCTTTTAGGAATTTGTATGTGTTTATTTTTCCCATTTCCTAACTATCAAATGGTGAATGCACGAGTTTCCTTTATGTCGTTCCCAATCCTCACTGATGAGGGCTATGTGCTGCTTGGGTTACTTGGTTCAGCTCTCTTTATCCTTGCTTTGATTTTTCTTGTCAAGGGTCTGAAAAAATTTCACCTCCTATCAATGGGTGTAGTGCTAATCACCTTTGCCTTATTACCCATTCTTCTGATGACCATCTATCAAGAGACATTCGCTCGTGGCATTATGGCGATTTCTTATACTGAGAATGGCGAATGCCAATTTGATGTAGTAAGCAAAGATGTATTACAAGGAGAATGTCATCTTGAATTACAAAATCGAAGTAATGAAGCGGTGTCATTTGAGCTAGAGTTTTTAGATGATCATTTAACGGATAACGGACAGCGTATCGCGTCTCTGATGAATGTAGCTGGCCCTTATTATGTGAAGATTGAGCCTAATCGTAAAAAGTTCATTCATATAAAGGAATTACTTGATTTATCTGACGTGCCCAATCATATTCAAGGAGGCGGTTCGTCGTTTATACATATTAAAATAATCGACGGGGAGACTGCACGAATTTTATAAAAAGGTATTCAAGAAGGAGAGCTTTAAAACAGTTGAAGTGAAGGTAGTAGCTTATGAGTTGCATTCGCAGCTCTTTTTTTATTGAACTTCTGAGCCGTTTAGTTGCATAAGATATGAAATGTTTTATGTTAAAATAATGGAAGAAAAAACCAGAAGGGGTGAAGTAATTGTGTTGATAAAATATTTGAGTATGATTTCATTGTTATTATTTTCTTTGTTCATGGTCTTTGCTTTTATTACCCCCATTGTAGTGAATGGAACCTCTGAAATAGGGGATATTGTGGTCATTTCTAGCTGCTCTTTTTAGTCAAAAGGGGAAGCTAAGAATATTGGCTTTAATTGTTTCCTTGATTCCAGTGCTTTTGCTAGTAGGGTTCATGTTACTTCCGCTATTTTACTTACTAGAGTAATGAAAGGGTATATTCCTTTTATTCAGTCGAGATACAGGTTGCTTTTTCTTATTCAAATGAAAGTACTAGGTATAAAGATGTCTCTATTTTTTCCTCTAGTATAAAATCTAGTTATTAAACATATATAAGATAAGCAGCCAATAGAGTGTACAATACCTTTTAAGAATCATAAAGGGGGATGAAAATGGATAAACAATTAACCATGTTTGAACTTTTGATAACTCCTATGAAAAAAACGCCAGATGATCGTATGAAAAGTGTTGAAAAGCAAAACGTAGTGGCACCACGTAAGGTAGGGTATATTGTACACAGATAAAGGACAATTCACCTAACTTCACATGATAAGGTTGTATCAAGTAGCCCTAAAAGAATGTGAGAGCGGAAAACTGAATTTGCTTTTTTGATTATTTTGTATTAAATTATATTGTATTGATATTTCGAGAGGAGGCAAAAAGTGATGGAAACTGTTTTCAGAATGGCTGCAATTGAAGTTAAAACATTTTTACAATTAGCTGATTTCAATTCAACGGGACCAGTCTGTCGTTTTTTAGAAAAACTTCATATAGAATTCAGCAACCGAAAGCTTTTTGCCTGTGTATTTAATAGATAAAGAAGATCCTTTATGATTGTTCTTTTTAAATACTGTATACATGTTATGACGCCGGTTAGCTGGCGTCTTTTTGTGTTGTTAAAGAAGAATTATTAAAAATAAAGCTTTTGAAAGGGTGAGACGATTGCTTAAAAAGTTAAGGCAATTTAGGAATGTTTCAGTGTGCCAAGCGCTTCTAATTTAAAAAAGATTAATTAGAAGCGAGGAATTTTAACATGCAAAAACAAAGAATTTTTACTTCAGCATTTCTTTTTTTATTTATTAGTAACTTTTTAACTTTTATAGGATTTGAAATGTTACTACCTATTTTACCAGCCTATTTAATTAGCATACATGCTTCTCCTTTTCAGGTAGGGTTGGTTACTACAGTATTTACAATAGGGGCTATTATCATTAGACCTTTTGTAGGCTATTATTTAGTCGATAACAATAGAAAAGGTTTAGCAATTGGTGCGGGGGTTATGTTATTAATGATTACAATTATGTATCCCTTTTTGAGCACAATCTGGCTCTTCCTACTATTACGGTTTTTCCATGGAGTAACATGGGGAGTGTCAACAACTGCGAATAGTACAATGGCGGTGGATTTAATTCCAAAAACAAGATTAGGTGAAGGGATAGGCTATTTTTCTATTTCAACAACAGTGGGAGCTATCATTGCCCCTAGCTTAGGCATCCTAATCTATCATTCTTTTTCTTTCCAACTATTAATCTATTCTTCCGTCATTCTTTGCCTTTTGGCAGTGATAGCTCTTCAATTTGTTTATTCTGCTGAACCGGTTAAACATGAGAAGCAGCCATTTCGATTTATAGAAGCGATTTTCGAACGAGAAGTATGGTTTCAAGCATTACTGACTGTTATGACAACGCTTGGCTTTGGTGCAATTATTACCTTCCTTGTGCTATATGGCGAACAAAGAGGGTTAGATCAAATTTTTTTATTTTTCCTAATCAATGCGATGGTTTCCACTTTACTACGTCCATTTACAGGAAAATGGTTTGATAAAACGGGGCCGTGGTCGATTATCATTGTGTCAGCAGTGCTAGGTTTTTTATCATTGATTGTGTTATCCTACGCGACAAATAATGGGATGCTTATTATCGCAGCTATCCTATTCGGAGCGGGCTATGGAACCGTTATGCCTTGTTTACAAACATGGACAGTTCAAAAAGTAAGTGAGGCAAAAAGTGGTGCAGCGAATGCCACATTTCTTTCTAGTTTTGATATTGGAGTTGGCATTAGCGCATTCACCTTAGGGCTTTTAGCTGAATGGATTAGTTTAGAGATGATTTTCCGTGTTGTTAGTATAAGCTTTCTTCTTGTTGCTCTGTTTGTTTATAAAGATGCTAAGAGAACGAGAAAAAATAATCATATGTAGCCAATAAAATTTTAAGTCCATGATAGGGATGGCAGGAAATTTTAGGCTGAAAGCAGAAACTAAAAGAGGATCACCATTATCTTTTCATGTTTGGCAAAGGGGGCAAATGCTATAGAAATATCAAAAGGTGTAAAGGTACTGAAACTGAGCTATCAAGGATTCATTATTCATCCAACGCTTTTGTGGGATCAAGATATGGCTGTGTTAATAGACACAGGTTTTCCTGGACAAATGGAGGAATTGCGAGAGGCGATGGCACAGGTTGGTGTTTCTTTGGACCAGCTAAGTGCGGTCATTCTCACGCATCAGGATGTGGATCATATTGGGTGCTTGCCGGAATTAATACAGACATGTGGACAGCATATACGAGTATATGCGCATGCACTGGAGCAACCGTATATTCAAGGGGAGCTACCATTATTAAAAGATGCGCATTTAGAAAATCCACCAAAGGGAAGAGTGGATGTGACCTTGAGTGATGGTGAAGAATTGCCTTTTTGCGGAGGCATTCAAATCATCCATACACCTGGACATACGCCAGGCCATCTCAGTCTTTATTTGACACAAAGCAAAATATTAATTGCCGGTGACTCCCTATACAGTGTAGAAGGCCATATTGCGGGTATCCATGAACCGTCTGTATTAGATTTAGCGGAAGCTCAGGAGTCTTTACAGAAATACCTAGACCTCGATATCGAAACGGTTGTATGCTATCACGGAGGAATAAGTAGAGGAGCTGTCCTTGATCAGCTTCATCAAGTATTATCATAAACAAGAGACCACTCCTAATAGGGGTGGTCGTTTTTATTATTCGGTAATTGTTTCTTCAAATGATTTTCGCCCAGGGCTTACTTTGTTAATATGAATATCGATTTTACTAATGGAATCCTTGGTTAAAGGGATTTTGCCATCCTTCTGTATGTTTTTCCATACCTTTACATTATCGCGATAGAGATATTCTGACAATCGATAGACATCCGCATCCATGTTTAAACCTTCCTGGAACGTAGCCATAATTTCCTTTTTGACTTCACTTTCTACTTTTTTTCTGACCTGGCTCGCTGTCACTTTTCCTTTAAAGCCATTCAAAATGGTGTTAAATTTTAAATACACTTCAAATTTTACTTGATTGTTTTCAACAATTGGTTTGACATTGACATCTAATTTTTTAATATCAACAGTTAAGTAGTCGCGCTCCTCCGTATTGTTTAATTTGATCGTGATTTCTCCTTGCTTCGTTTCATTATTCATCCATTCAATTCCTCGTGCTGTATTGCCTTTAATAAAGCCTTTAAAGGTGTTCTTTGACAGGATACCGACACCTGCAAAAACAGTTTCAGTGCGAGATTCCTTGGCTGTTTCCCAGTCTTGATTGATGGAAATGAATGGGACCTTCATTTCATGATTCGGCTCATTTAAACCAATGACTAGCTGTCTCAAGTTCACCGGCTCTACAAATGATTCTTGTCTCGAAGTATTTTTAGGATTACTCAGCTTGGTCGCAGTCGGTGATTTTTCAAGAATAGGAGATACTAATAAAACTTCCTCGATGGGGTCTTGTGTACAATAGACCCAAATATGATATCTTGTTTCTCGAAAGCGTAGAAACGTGTCGATAATGGGAATAGCATGCTCACTTTCCATCGCTTTTTCTGAGAAAAGGAGATAGGTCATATGTCCCCAAAAGACTTCTTGGTCCATTGAACGATACAATTTATAGATTGCTTCTTCAATTGTTTTTCCTGTAGCTTTCCCGACTTCAGTTGGTGCAGCTTGTGGATTCGATTGTTCTGTTTTTGCTACATTGGCAAAGTTCATAAGTTGGATGTACGCTATATATTCATTATCCTTATAATCAACACCAACACCTTGCACATAATACATCCGTTGGGGTTCTGTTACATCCCAACAGCCTGACATGAGGAGTGTAGTTGTAAGCATTAAAATTACAAGCATGATATTTTTTTGGCTCATATATCTCCCTACTTTTTAAAGTTCCTATTATTTATTTTGTACAACTATTAGGTGTATTATAAGTAGATATTATAAGTATGTAAGGAGAACCAATAAGAAAGTGCTGCTCGCCATATTTTCGCGACAGCACTTCATGATTAATGAAAATATTTTTCGACACGTTGAACGACGTCGTTAGCTGAAAGCCCATTCGCATCAATGACAGGACCTTCTATAACTGGGTCACTAATCCCCATGACGTCTCTGTCCTGACCCGTAATGATGCAGGCATCACATTTTTTGGCATCCTCTTCATTGCTAAGCTGGATGACTTCATAGCCTTTCGCTTTTAAAGCCTCTTCAATATTAGATAATGATTCTTCAACACCAATAATTCTCGACATAATTTGTCCACCTCCTACAAGTAATGTGCCATTTCATGTTGCGCATTATTCATATTATTTTTTTGAAGGTGGCTAATGACTGAAAAAGTAAAAAACCATTCTAAAGAGAAATCCTCTCTTCATAATGGTTGCTAATGATTCGTCTGTTAACAATTCAACATCTTTAAGCTTCGGATGGAAAAGCAAATTCTGCTTTTATTAAAGGTGCAAACTCACTTTTTGCAGAAATAGGATACATTGAACTTTCTACTGTTGTATGATTTACCTTTATTATTTCCCTATACGTAGGTACATAGTCTACAGACAAAGGTGGTGAAGAGATGGGCATTGTAGAAGTATTAACTGTTGTTTTGGTCCTATTAAAGCTAACGGATATTATTGCTTGGTCATGGTGGCTTGTTTTACTACCAGCCATATTATCATTTAGCTTGTATATAATCATAATTGTGGTGAAGCTCATCATGGTATTGGTAGCTGTACTTGTGGTAAAAAAACGAGATGCGACGAGATAAAAAGAAGCGGTGGTAAGATCAGTCGAGTATGACTATGACTAACCTTACCAACTGATTATTTGCTTAGCTCGTAGGTTTTTATAGCTGGAGGAACAAAGCTTTGACATTTATCTAAAAGCGCTACCGCATCTGCGTCAACGATTAATGCTTCTCGAAATTGTGCTTTTAAAAATTGTTCCTGTTGCATATGATCAAAAAATGAAATTAATAAATCGAAATACTGTTCAATATTGAAAATGGCACAAGGTTTTTGGATGAGGCCGATTTGATTCCAAGTAAACACTTCGAAAAATTCCTCTAATGTACCAGGACCACCAGGTAGGGCAATAAAGCCATCTGCTAGTTCCATCATTTTACTTTTGCGTTCATGCATCGTATTGACAACGATCAGTTCTGTTAACTGCTGATGCGCAATTTCACGCGCCTCTAACAAGGTTGGAATCACGCCAATAACTTTTCCACCTTCTTGTAGCACAGTATCGGCTACTGTTGCCATAATGCCAACGCTTGCCCCACCATAAATAAGGGTAATTTGACGTTTGGCTAGCTCTTTCCCAAGTTGAATTGCGCCTTCACGATAGGCGTCTGAAGCGCCGATACTAGATCCGCAAAATACTGCGATACTGTTCATTATTGATTCCTCCATATCTGATGAGATTCTTTTATAGTATAATTTAATTTGAATAGGAAAGAAATGGAGGAAGAGCAAAAATGGAATTAAATGAGTTCCAACATTGGGTGAAGGACTACTATGAAAGCCGTGGGTGGTCAGAGCTCAACATATTTACACGAATTGGCTTTTTAGCAGAAGAAACAGGCGAGGTTGCTAGAGCTATACGAGCATTAGAAATTGGCCGAGATCGACCTGATGAAATAACACAATCCTATGAGGAAAATAAGCAAGAGCTTATGGAAGAGCTAGGTGATGTTATAGGGAATATTATTGTCATTGCCAATCAATATGATATACCACTTGAGGAAATTTTCGTGGCGCATCAAAACAAACTTTTGAAGCGTTATCAGGATTAGGAGGAACCCCATATCGATACGCATATTTCAATTTTATATGAACAGCATGATGATTTTGCGATTTTTTTAAGTGAAAAAATTCGTAGCTTTAATAACGAACATTCTTTTCACCATCGAGAAAGTAGGAAGAAGGGAGCCGTTCGTCCTCTCCATTTGATCGTTACTGATCAACACCAGCAATGGGTTGGGGGTTTGACCGCAGAAGTGTATTGGGGATGGATGGAAATACATAAATTTTGGTTTCAAGAAGCATATCGAGGAAAAGGCTTGGGCAGTAAATTACTGGCACAAGCAGAAATAGCTGCACAGGAAATGGGCGCTAACAAGGCGTTGCTTACCACCTATTCGTTCCAAGCTCGTACGTTTTATGAGGAAAGAGGCTATCAAATGGTGGGAGAAATAAAAGATTATCCGCCTGGCAGTAGCTATTATACGATGGTAAAACCATTTGAGGCTGAAGAAGGCTGTCTATAAAAATAGGCAGCCTTTGCTAATTGATATCACCTAAATAAATAGTTGTTTCTAGCCCTTGCACATATCGCTGAAGTTGTGGAATTAATGCTTTCGGATAAAGTTGGAACTCATGGAGCTTTGCCACTGAGACCCATTCAGTCCCAATTTGGTGACTATCTGGATTAGAGGGTTGGTGCAATTGTTCATGGAGCTGACATAGAAAATAATACTCTACTTGATGAACATCTGCGTCAAAGGCAGCATGCTCATGATTTTTTCCAATATATTCGCGGATAAAAAGAAGTTTTCCAATATGGACAGAAGCACCAATTTCCTCAAGGCATTCTCGTTGAAGTGTCGCATGAAATGTTTCACCATGCTCCTGTCCGCCTCCAGGACAAATATAAAAATATTCCTCTGTAATTTTATTTTTGATCAGCAATATTTCACCATCCACGAGGATGATGGCTTTGACAGAGTTTCTTATCATAGGAACCTCCCTAGGTTTGTTAATTTTTTATGATTATGACTAAAACGCTTCATGAATGTCTACCTTAATAAAAAGGGGAGATGAAGCGTGTATTCAATGTCCAATTTTAAAATACTTGTTGAAAAACAGACTGAAATTGATACAATTTATCAAAATTGTGATGATTTAATCCAATCAACGGTCACGCCGAAACTAGATGCTGAGGTCGATCAGTTTCTACAGCTCATTGAACAACATTTGACAGAGCAAGGCTTTAACATTACACAAACTTCTACAGGCCTAGTTGCCCATTTTCAAAAGGCGGTCATTAATGTCGATAAACATTCTAAGCATTTGGAACAATGCTTTTTTATCAATTTAAATAGCTACGCAGAGGATCAGGTGTCAATTGTGTTAGACATCTCACCTATTATGCTGCCTAAAATTTCAAATCAGCTAGATGGCTATACGGATATTATTGAGCAAATGACGGATAAGCTAAAGCAAGCTAAAAGTCTGGAGAAAGCCTGTACGAATCCTAAATTCCTTTATAAAACACAAAGTAATAAAGTGTTTCAATCCGCACAGGAAGTGGTCGAACACTATTTTCAATAAAAGAAGAAGCCACCCTCAGCAAACAGGGTGGCATTTTTGTTTAATTAGATAAGATGCCCGCTAGCATCCATTATCGAATATATTTTTTTGCACTAAACCACATCATGATCGTTAACACCAAGAAATAAAGAGGCATCGTCAGCAAGGATTCATTGTGAAGCAAACTCATACCAGATGTGATTACACTGACAAGCAAGTAATAGCCGAGACTAAAGATGGCACCTGCTGTCCCAATGACGTCCTGAAAGTCTACCAATGCTAGACTTAAACAATTAGGAAGGGCAATGCCCGAGCCTAACAGCAAGATAAAAATGGTAACCATGATGCTCATGGCTAGCATACTAATAGGCAATGGTAAAGTACAGACAATCATTAAAAGGAAAGCGCCCATCAACATCACGGAACAACCTATATAAATAATTTGTTGAGGTGGATGCGTGGCGATAAGTCGCTTAGAGATCATCGCTCCTAAAATCGAGGCCAATGCTACGATGATGCCAAGAAATCCATAGAGTCCAGGCGTCATCTGAAAGTGACCAATGAAAATAAAAGGTGCCTCCGCATAATAGCTAAATAGCACACCGTTAATGCCCCCGATGAGCAAACCATAGACAAGAACGGTCGGCGAAGCAAAAATGCGTTTGAGGACTGGCCAAATCGCTATTCTTTGCCTAGTAGCTGGTTGCGTTGTTTCAGGTAGTCTGGCATAGGCATAGATGAACAACCCTATACTCATGACCACAAGGACAAAAAATACTGCCCGAAAGCCGAGTGCTTGATCCACCCAGCCCCCAATTAAAGGTCCTACCGCAGGAGTAAACGCAATGACTGCGGAAATTTGTGCGAACATACCATGTCGTTTATTACCGGTTACACTTTCGCGCAAAATGGTTTGCGTAATAATAGAGCCAGTAGCAGCACCGAATGCTTGAATAAAACGACTGATGATTAGAATGGAGATAGTGTCCGCATAAAAACATAATGCGCTCCCTACTCCATAAAAAACTAAACCGCCTAACATGGCAGGTCTACGACCAATAATATCAGAAATCCATCCCCAGCAAAAAACACCTAATGCAAATCCAATAAAATAGATGCTTAAGGTTAATTGGACAGAGCTATTGGATACACCAAGTGCATCTGCAATGTCCGGTAGAGATGGTGTATAAATGGTTTCACTAATTTGTGGGAACGCCACAAGAACAATCATTAACAATAAAGATGGTACTGCCTGTTTTTTCAACATATTGCCCTCCTACAAGCAAATTCTACTTTGTTCGTTACAAGTAGAAAGCGTAGCTAGGGAACCGGCGGGACCATTATTAGAATACGTTCATAAGATAGCATGTTGAAATCACCTTTATATGCTTTAAGTAGGAGTGCATAGTCAGCTTTCTATTATAAACTATTTTATAATTTTTATATAGTAATAATTGCTATTTCTATTAAAATTTAAGAGAAATAACTTGTACAGAAAATGGAAATTTCATAAGATGGAATAAATATGTTTTCTCCAATAGGTAGATGAAATGGGAAAGCACATCATGACCAGTGAGCAAGACGCCATTATGCTTGATGGTTAAGGATAAGAAATGATGAAGGGGGAAGACCGATGTTTCCAATGTTAGAAACGGACCGACTTAAGTTAAGAGAACTGACGCAGGCTGATGTAGCTGCAATTTTTCATTGCCTTTCAAATGAGGAGGTCACACGCTATTATGGGCAGGAACCTTTTATAGAAAAACAACAGGCTGAACAGTTAATCAAGCATTTTGACAAAAACTACGAGGAAAAAAGAGGTATACGGTGGGGTATTGAGCTTAAAGAAACAGGAGAGGTCATGGGTACGATTGGCTATCATTTATGGTCTGCTCCCCATAAACGAGCGGAAATCGGCTATGAAATCCATCCAGATTACTGGCGTAAGGGGTACACAAAAGAAGCAATCCAGCAAGTAATCAACTATGGCTTTGAACACATGAATTTACAACGTATTGGAGCTGTCGTGTATGTAGAAAATGAAGCATCCAATCAGCTACTGCTAAAGCTAGGGTTTCAGCAAGAGGGAATTCTAAGAGACTATATGGTGCAAAAGGAAAAGGCATATGATACGTTTATCTATTCTTTGTTAAAAAAAGAACAGCCACAATAACTTCAATTAAATTAGAATCAGTGAGAAATCGAAAGAAAAGTTTGTTCATCTATTGGATGTTTCATGGAATACAAATGAATACTTCAAATAGGGATTGATATGTAACGATTTTTGGGGGTGATGCTAAAAATGTTTGATACAATCGTAGTCCTTATTTTAGCGATGCCATTATATGGGGTATTAATTTGGAGCTATTTCTACCCTCAAGAAAGCTTATTATGGGGAAAGCGATGGATGTACAAAGAAGAACCACAAATAGCAGATGGTGCTATTCGTTATATAAAAGTGGCATCTTTCATCAGTATTATCGGATTGACGCTAGTTTTCATTATTTTAATACTAACTCAATTTAGAAGGTGATTCTTCGTTGGGATTGTGATGTGGATGAATAGGTTTGTAGAGGTAGCAATAATTGATAATAAAGAGTTTATAAAGAATGTCAAAAGGCTACAACTCTCAACAATCGGGTGCTTTCCTTGAATAAGGAAAGTGTTTTTTATAAAGGGCCAGATTATTGAATAACATTTTTTATGACACGTACCAAACGACGCTTTGGGCATATAAGGGATTACAATGTTCGTATGATCTTCTTCAATTAATTAGGCATTTCAATTGAAATGTAACTTTATTCTATTTTTAAGAATTGTGAAAGCTGTAAGCCCAGCAATAAATATTTTTTTATAATTAGTCATTGTCAATTTTCCCTTTTATTAATGTACCTCCCAAAAATAGTTACATAATTCTATTTACAATATAATTTTACTCATTTTTTACAAGTATAGTAAATGTAAATTCCTGTTTTGAAACTATTATTATTTTTCTCAGAGTTGTTACTTTTGATAGCTAACGAATTATTCCTAAGACAGCCAAGCAACTCCCTTGTTCCAAAAATTATTTGTCTGTCATCTATGCCAATACTAATTATCGAATTGTTTCATTTTGATATAGATAGCCGAATTATAATCTCTATGGAGATTTTAAATAACAATAAAGTTGTTTATTCAACAAACGGGCCAGATTATGGAGTAACACCATAAAAATATCTGGATATTTATGTTAAAATTTAGGTAAAATTATGAAAGAATATACTTAAACTAAAGAGCCAGTTTAGTTTAAAAAAGAGATATTTTAATTGGGGGTTATTCTTTGAACAATATTGAGCTTATAAATTTAATTCCGAAATTCTTAGACTTTTACGAGAGAGCAAACCTTGAATGGTTGGACGATGAAGAACGATGGAAGATATGGAAAAAGCATTACAATTTTGCGGCTGTACCTCCAGGTGATGAAGGACAAAAGATTGCTAAATCCTTATTCTATGGGGCTTGGGAAAAATATAAAAAGAACATAAACTACATTGAAAATTGGAAAGAAAACCTAACAAAGGTTGAAAATTGTTTAAAAGAAGTAAAGACTTTATTAGGTTATGATAAGCCAATTAACTTAGTATTAATTTATTTTGTAGGTGGATTTGAAAATAACGCCTTTGTAGCGCCATATGACCAAGATCGATTGGCTCTGTGTATCCCAATTGAATGTGGAGACTCCGATATAACACTTTCTCACGAACTTACTCACGTTGTTCATTCTAAGACTGCAAACTTAACACCTAACTGGGAGAGAACCATTGCTTCAACAATTTTGCAAGAAGGATTGGCGACACAAGTAAGTAAGTTTATTGTCCCTGGTAAACCAGATGAAAAGTATATCGAACATAAGCAAGAATGGTTCAATTCTTGTAAATTGGTGAGGGAAGAAATTATAAAAGGAATTGTTCCATATTTAGATGATTCTTCTTCTGAAATTATTACAAAATTTACATTTGGCACTGGAACTACTAATCACGACAGGGAAGTATACTTTGTTGGCTGGGAGATAGTAACAGCTTTATTAGAACAAGGAGTCACATTTAAGGAGATTGCAAGTGTCCAAGAAGAAGAAATCCCAAATTATTTACGTGGGTGTTATTCTCTATTGAACTAACGAGGGCTTTAGTTGAATAACGATCTTCAACAATCGGGCGCAATTCTGCAACAAGAACTGTGCTTTTCTTCATACCGATTAGACTGTATATAAAAGATTCCGTGAACAAATATACTTAAGCTATAACAGCAGAGGAAAAGGATTTGAACGTCAATGGTAGCTTTTATTCATTTTCCATTATATGTATAATTAGGGTGTGTTATTTTTTTTATTATGTTAGGAGGGATACAAATGGGCATTTATCCTGATTGCCCTGTTATTGTTAAATCAATAGAAATTGGTGGACTAACAAAATGGCAGCTTATTCAAAAGTTACAAGAACATTCAATCTCGATGAATCATTATGGTGAGCAATTATTATCTGATGATCAATTTATTACTTCTGAAACAAAGTACAGCCTAAATACTGTTGAACTGGCTGTTAGGAATCTTGGTTTTCCTGATGGAGCTACTATGCCTCAGCTTATAAAACAAGCGAATAAACTTGGTTTGGAATTATGTCCACTTGAGGTTGGACCTTACGTAAGACTTGAATATTTAGACCAAGCTGAGGGAGATTTAGGGAATTCTCTACAACAACATCAAGCTCCTTCTGGATCCATCACAATAGCATCAGAGATAATACGTGATGATGATGATTTTCCTAAAGGATTTTACCTTAGAAAAATTGCCGGCGTACTATGGCTACGTGGTTATGTTGCTGACGACTTGCATATTTGGAATCCTGATGATCAATTTATCTTTAGGAAAACAGAGAAAATGTAAAGAAGGGGAAATAAGAATGATTGAATTACGAAAAATAACCGGTGAAAACATAGAAGAAGTCATAGCACTTGAGGTTGAAGAAAAACAGAAGGACTTTTTAGAAACTACGAATCTCAAAAGTTTTGCAGATGCTCATATGTTGAATACAGACGGGATACCAGCGACTCCCGTTGCCATTTATCTCGATGAAGTTGTGGTTGGGTTTATGATGTATATTTATGATACGTTAGATCATGAATCATTTGAAAATGAAGATTATTACGGAAAGAAGAGCTATTTTATATGGCATATGATGATTGACAAAAGGTATCAAAGGAAAGGATATGGCAAACTTGCCTTTGAAAAAATGTTGATGGAAATTGAACAGATGCCATATGGGGAAGCGAAGTATGTAACTCTCTTTTATCATACAAGCAATGCCAAAGCTAAAACATTATATGCTTCCTTTGGCTTTGTAGATACAGGCATCATTCAGGATCACTCGATGTTGGCGATAAAGCATTTAGAAAAGTAAATAACCTTAGCTTACTGAAAGTAATGAGGCTTCTCGACTCCTCACCAAATTTAATAGTTATACCCCAATCGGATGCTTTGAAATAAGAAAGCATCTTTTCTTTATGAAGCAGGCTAGATTGTGCAATAACACTTCTTGATAAAAAGGTTCGCTGACCAATTCACAAATTTATTAACAATATTTATAACTATTTCAGTCTAATTACCGATAGCATTTTAAGTGATTTTCCTTTATTGTTAATAGGTCGTAAAAGACACTATCAGGAATATCCTGCAAATATTGAAATGATAGGTGGAAAACAATGAATTATCAAGTTTTATTATATTACCATTACACAAAGATTGAAGATCCAGCTGTGTTTTCAGCAACGCACTTAGAAATGTGTAAAGAGATCGGTTTAAAAGGTCGTATTTTAGTAGCCAATGAAGGCATTAACGGTACTGTTTCAGGTACGATTGAGCAAACAGAGCAATACATGGCAAACATGCAAGCTGACCCATTATTTGAAGGTATTGTCTTCAAAATTGATGCGGCGGATGATCATGCCTTCAAAAAAATGCACGTACGCCCTCGACCTGAGTTAGTAAACTTAGGCTTAGAAGAAGACGTAAACCCGCATGAATTAACAGGTCGCTACCTGTCACCAGAACAATTCCTTGCAGAAATGCAGGATGAAAATACAGTCGTATTAGATGTGCGTAACACATATGAATTCGATGTCGGCCATTTTCGTGGTGCGATTCGACCAGATGTAAAAAACTTCCGGGATACACCGGAATGGGTACGTGAGAACCGCGAGTTATTCGAAGGGAAAAATGTGTTAACATATTGCACGGGTGGCATTCGTTGTGAGAAGTTTTCAGGTTGGATGAAACGTGAAGGCTTTGGTGATGTCGGTCAATTACATGGCGGTGTTGCAACATACGGAAAAGACCCTGTTGCGAAAGGCCAATTATGGGACGGACAAATGTATGTATTTGATGAGCGCTTAACGGTGCCCATCAATCAAGTAGAGCATGTGATTATCGGTCGGGATCATTATGACGGAGAGCCTTGTGAACGTTACATTAACTGTGCAAATCCTGAATGTAACAAACAAATTATCGCATCTGAAGAAAATGAAGCCAAGCATTTAGGTGGCTGTACAATTGAATGTACAAAGCATGAGCGCAACCGCTACATCGTGCGTCATAATTTAACAGAAGAACAAGTAGCCCAAACGATTGAGGCGTTACAAGTTTAAGTATGAACAGCTAGTTAAACATACAAAACAATATTAAATATCTTTCCCTCTACTAACTATATAGAGGGACTTAAAACACTCAGTGTAAGTGTTCGAACTATCCATTTCAAAATCGGACTAGTTTGCTCGCTTACATGGGGTGTTTTTTCTTTTGTAGGAAAAGAGTAAATGACTGTAGCTGTTTAGAGTAAATGATCACAGGGTATTCAAAAAATGTAACCGCATTTAATTAGTGCAAGCTCACAAAGTGTTTTTAAAATAATTAATATAGGAGATGATTGATAATGGCAAACCCACATCTAACCGACCCACGTAAGAAATATCATACGGGAAAATTCCCAGATCAAGAACAGAACACTCCAGCGCTACAGAATGAAATGAGCCCCAAACCTGACTGTGGAGAAGAATCATATAAAGGATACAATCGTCTGGAAGGGCGCAATGCCTTAATTACCGGAGGCGATTCTGGGATTGGTCGTGCCGCTGCTATTGCCTACGCACGCGAAGGGGCGAATGTGGCCATTCAATTCTTCCCGGGCGAAGAGGAAGATGCCAACGAAGTCAAAACATTAATTGAAAAAGAAGGCAGAAAAGCACTACTGCTACCATATGATTTACGGGAAGATGGTACTGCGACAGAGATTGTTACAAAAACAGTGGAAGCCTTTGGTGGATTGGACCTGCTGGTATTAAATGCTGCGCAACAAATCGCACAGCCATCTCTAAGTGACCTAACAATCAACCAAGTGCAAGACACTTTCAAAGTAAACATCATCAGCATGTTCGAGACCGTCAAAGCTGCTGAAGAGCATCTGAAGCCAGGAAGTGCAATTATTACCACCACATCAGTTCAATCTTTCGATCCATCCTCATCTCTCATGGATTATGCCGCTACAAAAGGTGCGATAAGCAACTTTATGGTATCCCTGTCCTCGTACTTTGCTTCTAAAGGTGTCCGTGTCAATGGTGTCGCACCTGGCCCGATTTGGACGCCGCTTCAGTTGGATAACGGGAAATTAGAAGGAGAAATACCTGAGTTTGGTCAAAATACTCCTCTCGGCCGTGCGGGACAGCCAGTAGAGCTTGCACCCGTTTATGTTCTTCTGGCCTCGGATGAAGGAAGCTATATCACCGGTCAGATATATGGGGTGACAGGCGGCAAGCCAATAGATTTGTAAGCTTGGGTATGTGATAAATAGACTCCCTCGAAATCAGTGATGTTTCTTAGACTACTACTTTAATAGGGCAAGGGAACGGATATTAGTTAGTAAACAAATAGAGCTAAGATATCCCAACTCGACAATGAATATTTGTATGGAATAATGTAGGAGGTAACAGTAGCTATCGTTATCAGGGAGGATCATAATAATCCTGCAAAATGAACTTTCTAAAGCTATTTAGAGTAGTACCATGAATTTAAACTTCGTCTCTTCTATAAGGCGGAGTTTTTATTTTTTTTGAATGGATAATTTACTTATAATTGGAACTTATACTCATTTTGACCGTATTAGAGTAAACGGACTATGTCAGTTAGAAGAGCTACATATAAAAAAGGAGAAAATGAAATGAATATTTATTTAGTACTATTACCAATGGTTAGTATGTTGATAGGTTTGTATTTAGTTTGTTTGGGACTCTGGGAATTAAGAGTTGGCATAGATAGGAAAAGATTTATAACCTTCTCATTTACAGGGCTATTTTTGATTTTTATATTACCGAATATGTTTAGTTTTTTAAATGTAATGGTTAATAACTTCTAATAAATATCTATTAGCGAATTGATTTATGGGGGCTTTACTTCCATATGGAGTAGAGTTTTTTCTACTAAAAGTAGCGGAGCAGGATAGTTGGACAAACCCAACGTTCAAAAGGCTTATTCTTTATATTTGAAAGGTTTCATTTAAATCATCGGGTTGCATTTTCTCATTCAATATCAGATGAAATTAAGGAATTAGAAGCCCAGTTACTTGAAATGCGGGCGAGATGTACTTTATTAACTGTGTCACCAGAGAATTTAGAGCAAAGAATAATATGTAGAAGAAATCCTCATGAATGGGAGGGGAAAACCTCAAAAGAAATGAAATTGGCATGTGAATTATTATTAGAACAACAACCAGCGTATAGGAGTCAAGCAGCAAATTCAATCATTCCTACAATTGAAATAAATACTGATAATAAAGATTGGGAATCCTACGCAAAACAAATTTACTTATTTAACGAATTGCTGCTTTAGTGCGGCAAGCATTTCAAGAACCTTCCCAAAAGAAGCTTAAGAACGTTTGTGCTTTGACTAAAAAATAAATTTGTTAAATGACACACTTATAGGGGCCGAAATATGGATAATATAATAAAAAAACTAGCTGAATTGGAAAATGAATTAAAAAAGCCATTTCCTACTAAGGATATTAATAAAATATGTGAGGATTATCGAACAGAATTTTTGAATTTACCTGATGTGGTAGATTTCTATGAAGATTTTCGTTACTACTGTGTGAACATATCAGGAACGTTAAGTTATGTTTTAGGCGATGTAATAAATCAAATTCCAGAGGGACAAATTGATATGCTATATAAGTCTTTTTTTGAATACTATAATCAATATGAATTTTTGGAAGGCCAAATAGCAAACTATCATCATTTTTTTCAAGAATATAAAACCCATGAACAAACGAGAAAATGGTTATTACAACTGTTGTCAAATAACCACTATCCATTTAAACGACAGAATCTATACACAAAAATAAATTTGAAATGAACTTGAAAATTTTTGTTATAGTTAGCCCATTCTGGATTATGTTTTCTGACGCAAGATCCACCGATATATGATAAACACCCTCATAGTTGTAATTATGAGGGTATTCGCTAATTATTTGACCAATGCTAGTAAAAACTGGTCTCGATCCGTTTCTTCCTGCATTTTACTATCTACTAACATCGCACCTGATTGAACTTTTGTCCTGTCATTGTCCACAAGGAATTGCATATTGACCTTTGTAACTTTATTATCAATGGAGCAATCTCCTTCGAACTCGACTACATCCTGTCTTTTCTGTGTTTCAAAATAAACCCAATACGGATTTTCGCAGGCAGCAGCAAAGCCATTTTCTAATGTTTTTGTACTATTTTCATAAGAATAGTTTTTTACATATGTAATATATTCATTGTCTGTAATATCCTTTTGTGGACCATAGAAGTACCAAAACACCCCTAAAATACCGATGGGTACAATCCACAATATATTCCTTTTACTTAATTTCCCCATACCTTGCCTCCCCCTTTATGAGAATATTTTAACATCTTCCTCCGCATTTTTGCTAGCTTACGATAATATTTTCTAAAGAGAGAGTTGTTTCTGTTGATTTCACATATTTTGAATTCATTCGTTAGATATGATAACGTTAGCTGGTAGAATGATATGCTACTACTAATGGTTGGATTGAGGAGGTTTTTTCATGCATAAAAGAAGACGTGGCTTTCTCGTATTTCTTGTGCTGATTTTAATGGGTTTGCTCTTTTTTATCGGTATGAAGATGAGACCAGCCACACAAACGACTAGAAATTCGGAGTCACCCCCAGTCCAAGAGCATAGCGATACTGCTACTGAGGGCGGCGATACCGGAAATCTTGACGTAGTCATTCAGGAAATTGTCAACCTAGCGGGAGAAGGGAAAGTACCTGATGTGCCATTTACCGCAGGGGAATCAGATAGTCGTACGGTTCATCAGCAATGGGGGGACCCTCAGCAAGTAATGGAGACCGCTAATGCACAATACGAAGATTTTCTTCAACAAGAGATAACGATTGGCTTTCAACGTACAAAAGCTTTCGATATCCGTTCGTTTAAAGCAAATATAAGGAATATTCATTTAGCAGATATTAAAAATAAGTTAGGCGAGCCGGATGAGGTCCGCTATTATCAGGATACAAAGACCGATCAAATTATTTTGGTGTATCAAGTGAACGCCAACTATCAACTAAAGTGGATTTTGCCAAAGCCGACTGACAATGAGGCCAATCCTGCTGTTCATCACATCTCTGTCTATACAGAAATAACGGATGAGATAGCAGAGACGATCAACCAGATGACATTGGATGAAAAGCTTGGTCAAATGATGTTTGCGGGTGTTTCAGGCACATCCCTTCAGCAAGAGACTAAAAGTTTGATTCGTGATTACAAGATTGGAGGATTGATTCTTTATGCCAATAATCTTGAAACACCACAGCAAACGGTCTCACTGATGAATGATTTGATGACAGCGAATGGGACTAATCGACTGCCACTATTCTTGGGAACTGACCAAGAAGGGGGGAAAGTAGTCAGGTTACCGGGGCCGTTAAAAAATTTCCCGACGAACCAAAAGATTGGGCAAATCAATCAACCACAATTCTCCTATGAGATTGGAAAATTGTTAGGGGAACAATTAAAGGCATTTGGCTTCAACCTAGACTTTGCCCCTGTCATGGATGTGAACAGCAATCCGAACAATCCGATTATTGGGGATCGTTCGTTTTCTAATAAGCCTGATATCGTTAGTCAATTAGGTATTCAGACCATGCAAGGTTTAGAAAGTCAGCAGGTGATTCCGGTCATCAAGCATTTCCCTGGTCATGGTGATACATCAGTAGATTCTCACTTAGAGCTTCCTAAAGTGTCGAAAAGTCTTGACGATTTAAATAAGCTGGAGCTTATTCCATTTAAAGCGGCCATTGATAAGGGTGTTGATGTGGTGATGGTCGGCCATATTTTATTACCTAAAATCGATCAACAATTCCCTTCATCGATGTCGAAGGAAATTATTACTGGGCTATTAAGAAATCAGCTTGGCTTTGATGGGGTTGTAATGACCGACGATATGACGATGAAAGCCATTACGAATCATTTTAGTATCGGGCAAGCTGCTGTAGATTCTGTGAAGGCGGGAAATGATATTATTTTAATTGCCCATGAATTCGCCAATGTCACAACGGCCATAGATGCATTGAAGGCAGCCGTAAAGAACGGAAAAATCTCAGAGCAGCAAATTAATGACAGTGTCCGTCGAATCATTCAGCTGAAAGAAAAATATCAGCTTGTGAATCATCCGGTATCAGCAGTGGATCTGAAGAAGCTCAATGCTCGTATGGACCAATTATTAAATACGTATATGAAATAAAAGAGAAAGGGATATACATATCGATATGTATGTCCTTTTTTGTGAATGATAGAGAAGGGTGAAGGCATGGATAAGGAATTCAAATTAGCTAGCCAATTATTAACTTTGCTAGATGCTGAGCAAAGATGGTTTACCTTAGCAGAGGTTGAACAAAGTTTACATATTTCTGATAAAACGATACGAAAGTTAGTGGAGGAGATTAGTTCGCAATTGCCATCAACGATGACCATTGAAGTGTCTAGAGGAAAGGGCATTTTTCTACAACGTGATGGGCGCAGTACAACGGTTAGTGAAGTGATTGCCAGCATGTTCAGGCAAACAACCTTTTATCAACTTATGGATGTATTGTTTACAAATGAGGATCACTGCTCAATGGAGGAGCTTGCGGAAGCCATGTTTATGAGCACTTCCTCTTTGAAGAAATTGATTATGCAATTAAATAATGATGATTTAAAGCCATATCAATTACGAATTTCATACTCGACGCCAGCAGTAAAGGGAAATGAATTGAATATCCGCTATTTTTATTGGAAATTTTATGGGGATGCTTACGAGTTTACGGGGTGGCCATTTACGAATAGTGACTTTGATGTTATTCATCAATTAATCACAACTATAGAGAATGAAAAAAATATTGTTTATTTCATCAATTCCAAAAGGAAATTATCCTTTTTAGTAGCAATTGTTCTGGAACGAATAAAAAAAGAGAACTACGTAAAAATGAATGACGGTCATTACCTGTGGGAAAAAGGTATTTTCTATGGGCCCGTAAAAAAACTTGCGAAGACACTGGAAGAAAGATTTTCAATGGAATTGCCAAATAATGAATTGTTTTTCCTGCAAGCGCTATTTAGTCTAAGCCAATATCATTATTATGAAGGGTCAGAGATGACACCACAGAAAGAAATCGAATTATACAAGAATAGAGAAGAAGATCAAATGGGCCAGCAGCTATTAGCTTTATTGGCAGAGGCTTACCCGAATTTAAATAGGAATGAGCGATTTATTTTGGAAGTATATGAGTTCCTTGACAAGCTTTTAATCGATAATGCCATTCCTGAATGGATGATGATTTCAAAAAGTAATTTAACCGCGTATGTTCACCATGAGTGTCAGCAAATTTATCAAGATATGGAGACGTGTCTGCACAAGTGGCAATTAATCTATCCTTCTGTTCGATATAATGACTATCATCTAACAAAATTAACATTACTTGTTCGTTCTGGCCTTAATTATAAAAGTAAAAGTGCTTTTTTGGTCATTGGTGAGGAGTTTTCAATCCGCCATTATATAGCGAATCTAATAAAAAATGAAATAGGGGATCAACTGATTATTAATACGTCCATTTTGAAAGGACTTACTGACGAAATGGTCCAGCAGCAACAGATTGATTTTGTTATTAGTAATTTCCCTGTTGACCTAAAGACTGTGCCAGTTGTCATTATTTCAACGATTCCTTCCAAAAGAGATTTAGATAACATACGGAAAGAATTACTTCAGTAATTTGGTCAAATATTTTCCGTACACAACGTAATAATCTGGTCTAGTTGATCATCGTAAAAAAATCTTATACTCATAGTAGTTTCTGGACGGATTCCTTTTAAGAGGAGTCGGTTTGGAAATAGCTATGGGTATTTTTTGATGGTAAATGAAAACGGTTACCTAATGGATTGTAGATAAATTTTATGACTTGGAGGAATAGAAATGAGTAGGCATTTAAGTGCAAAAAAGGGAGAAATAGCTGAAAGGGTATTACTTCCTGGTGATCCTTTACGTGCAAGGTTTGTAGCGGAACATTTTTTAGAAAATGCATTTTGCTATAACGAAGTAAGAGGGATGTATGGCTACACGGGGATGTACAAAGGTGTGCCGATATCTGTTCAAGGGACAGGGATGGGCAATCCGTCGATGAGTATTTATGGTACTGAACTGGTAAACGATTATGGCGTGAAGCAAATGATTCGTATCGGCACATGTGGTGCGATGCAAAAGGAAATTAATATCCGTGATATCATCCTCGCCCAAGCAGTATCCTCAGACAGTAATTTGACGGAGAAAATTTTCTTAGGCAATAATTATGCGCCTACAGCAGATTTTTCTTTATTAATGAAGGCGTATCAGCAGGCACAAGGTAAAAAAGGAAATGTCTTTGTAGGCAATATATATAACTCGGATGAATTTTATCGTGAAACATTAGACAGGCTTCACAAGTTTATGGAATTCGGTGTGCTAGGGGTAGAAATGGAGAGCACAGCGCTCTATACGCTAGCTGCTAAATATGGGGTAAAGGCATTATCCATTTTGACGGTAGGGAGTCAATTACTCACAAATGAATGCTTAACACATGAGGAAAGCGAAAAGTCCTTTTATGAAATGGTGGACGTTGCTTTGACTACCATTATCGATGAATAGTGCCGTGTAAATGGGTAGAAGGACAGCAAGAAAGTGATGAATGTCATTTTGTCTGGATAGCAGTGGAGGGTATTGAAAATGGTAGCTCCATTGCTATGGTAGATTTAGCTAATTTAACGCCCGAAAAACGTCTAGGCTGATCCAGTGGACAAGCTAGGATTCGTTAAATGTTGATGGTACACGTGGAAAGTTACGGAGGGGAATAGATGCATTATTTAATTTCTATAGTAGGTTTACTGTTAGTTTTATTTTTAGCATGGGTTGCGAGTAATAATAAGAAAAAGATTAAGTATCGTCCAATCATTGTGATGATTGTCATCCAGCTTATACTAGGATTTCTTCTGATTAAAACAAGTATCGGAGAATTATTAATTAAAGGATTTGCTGATAGTTTTGCCAAATTACTAGACTATGCAAACGAAGGGACCAATTTTGTATTCGGTGGGATAGCTAATGAAGGAGCGCATACTTTTTTCCTGTATGTGTTAATGCCCATTGTTTTTATGTCCGCAATAATCGGAATATTGCAACATTATAAAATCCTTCCGTTTATTATCAAGTATATTGGTCTAGTACTAAGTAAAATAAATGGAATGGGAAAACTAGAATCTTATAATGCGGTCGCTGCAGCTATAGTAGGACAAAATGAAGTATTCATCTCGGTGAAAAACCAAATTGGATTTTTACCGAAGCACCGTCTCTATACATTATGTGCTTCTGCGATGTCAACTGTATCGATGTCAATTGTTGGTTCCTATATGACGATGCTAGAGCCCAAGTATGTAGTCGCCGCCTTATTATTAAACTTATTCGGTGGTTTTATTGTCGCCTCTATCATTAACCCGTATGAAGTGAAGGCGGAGGAAGATATAATCGAAGTGCAAGAAGGGGAAAAGCAAACATTTTTTGAAATGCTAGGCGAATACATTATGGATGGTTTTAAAGTAGCCATTATAGTTGGCGTTATGTTAGTAGGCTTCGTTGGGTTAATTGCCCTTATTAATGGTCTGTTTAATGGCATATTCGGCATCTCGTTCCAAGGTATCTTAGGGTATGTTTTTGCGCCAATTGCCTTTCTTATGGGTGTACCTTGGCATGAAGCGGTTAATGCGGGTAGTATTATGGCGACAAAGCTTGTGGCCAATGAATTTGTTGCTATGCTGGACTTCGTTAAAATCCAAGATAGCTTTAGTGAACGTACGGCAGCCATTGTATCTGTATTCCTTATATCCTTTGCAAACTTTGGCTCCATTGGGACTATCGTAGGTGCCGTAAAAGGGCTACATGAAAAGCAAGGCAATGTGGTTGCGCGCTTTGGTTTAAAATTGCTCTATGGCGCTTCACTAGTCAGTGTTTTATCGGCAATCATTATCGGTATTGTATTTTGATCGATTAACTATAAAAATAATGAAGGCTCTAAGACGAGACACACCTTGATAGTTTACCTATTAAGGTGTTTTTATGATGGCGGTGTACGATTGAACATAGAAGTATTTAATACTTAATGAATATGTAAGGAATGAGAAAGAAAAAAGTGATGATTGACAGCTACAATGAAAATAGATTGAAAGATTGGTGAGAAGATAAGGAGGCTATAGGAAATGGGCATGATGATAGGGATTATTACAGGTGCAATAATAGGGGTTGTTTTATTATGTATCAGCTTCATATTATTTTGGATAGGGAAGAGAAAGCAAGAAGAAAACCGATATGCAATATGGGTGATGGTTGCAGGTTTATTAGCGTTAATTACTTCTGGGAGCAATGCTTTAAACTATTTCTTATGAGGAAGTGGGACCAAAAGGGCGGTATCTATGTATCGCCCTTTGATGTGTACCACCTAAAATGCCCTAATTATTGAGGGAATTTAAAATGTACCTTATGTTCTTTTTCATCCCAAATAAGATGCGCATTGAAGGTTTTTTGTCCCTTTTTAAACCCTTTGATCATGTCTGTTTCACCAGTGGCAAGTAGCTTTCTTACATTTGTCTGTGAAATGGTTTTACTGAGAATTTTCTTTGAAACTGAGAATTTACAGTTGGCAGTTTTATAGTTTGAACAGCCGTAAAAAGTACCATGATCTAGGATAGAGCCATCGCAAAGAATACACTTTCCGACAACAGTTTTTTCTTTTTTATATTTCTTTTGATAAGGATTATTGGCACTGATTTTGTCGACTTCCTTTTGATCGAATGCCCATACTTTTTCACGTTCATGCGCATCTGTAATCAATTTATAGGTGAGCTTTTTTACTTGCTCCATAAATGCTTGAGGAGAAGCATGTCCTTCACCAATTTCAGATAGTCGCTGCTCCCATTTTGCGGTCATCGAGGGTGATGTCAGTAGGCTGTTTTCACCTAATGCTTCAATTAATAACATACCTTTAGATGTAGCAAATACTTGGTTTTTCTTTATTTCAATATAGTTTCTGTCTTTGAGTGTACCAATAATGCCGGCTCGTGTTGCTTCAGTTCCTAATCCTTCCGTTTTAGATAAAACCTTTTCTAACTCAGCATCATCTAGGTGTTTACCGGCTGTTTTCATTAATGTAATTAAATGACCTTCTGTATATCTATTAGGTGGCTGTGTTGCCCCTTTTTTAACGGTAGCTTGAGCCACAGTCCCGAGCTCATTTTCATGAAGAAGCGGAAGCATTTCTTCTTCCTCTTGAGATGCATTTTCTTTAGATAGATAAATGACTTTACGCCAACCCTCCTCAATTTGCTCCTTCCCCTTCGAAATGAACTCAGCTCGTTTATCGACAAGCGAATGAATCGTTGTGTACGCAAAAATGGCATAGTTATAATGTGCTGCAATGACTTGTCTCGCTACTAAATCGTAAATCTTTTCTTCTTCCATGCTTAGCTTAGCCAGGTTAGGTATTTGATCTGTCACAATGATCGCATGGTGGTCCGTAACCTTCTTCTCATTGACATATCTTTTGTTATTCATAATTGAATTTGTTGGGGGAGGAAGAAGGTTTTTATATTTATCTATTTTGCTCAAATTGTTTAATATAGTTGGTAGTGTTTTGGCTTCTTCACTTGTTAAAAATTGCGAATCTGATCTTGGGTATGAAACTAAACCTTTTACATAAAGCTTTTGTAAAATATCAAGAGTTTTTTGTGGCGAAAACTTATAAGACTTATTTGCTGTAGCCTGTAACGCGGACAAATTAAATAACAGAGGCGGTGCGTATTCCTTCGTCTCTTTATTTATTTTCGTTATTTCTACATTTTTATGTAGACAGAAATTAGCAATGGCTATCGCTTGTTTTTCCTCCGATACTCTTGACATATTATTTTTATGCCATTTTGCTTTTAGCATTTTACCTGCGAAATGAAAGACTGCTTCGACTTCCCAAAAAGGTTCTGATTTGAAATTCGCGATTTCATGTTCCCTATGAACAATTAACGCAAGGGTTGGGGTCTGAACTCTGCCAATGGAAAAGACATCTTTGACACCGTTTTTCTTAAGTAGGACCGTATATAATCTCGACGTATTCATGCCAATTAACCAATCTGCGCAGGAACGACTTAATGCTTCGTAATAAATATCCTTCGTTTTCGCTTCGGGCAGTAAATTTGAGAAGCCATTTTTGACCGAGTTTTCCGTTAAGGACGATATCCATAATCGTTTCATCGGTTTGTTTACACCACATACCCTTAAAATGGTACGAATGATTAATTCTCCTTCACGCCCGGCGTCTCCACCGATTATAATTTCTTGAATGTCTGGTCTTTTAACTAGATTTTTTATGATAGTAAATTGTTTATACTTAGATTTAGAAACTTTATATTCAAATCGATCGGGAATAATGGGTAATGTTTCTAATTTCCACTTTTTCCATGTTGGATCATATTCTTCTGGTGTTTTTAATTCACATAAATGCCCAATTGCCCAAGTAATAATGGCTCCATTGGGAAAATATGAGTTGGCTTTGACTTCAAAGTATCCTGTCTTTTTAGTAAAAGAAAAGGGAGCAGCTAACTTGGCAGCCTGATCTGGTTTTTCTGCAATTACTATTTTCATCTATCATTCTCCTGTAACTAATCATTCCAACTCTTGTCATATCATTATAAATTAATATTCAGTATAACGGTTATACCAAACATTTTGTCGATCTATTTGATATTTATTATGAAATCCTTCCTGAGATGGTGATGAAATCTGTTATGAAAATTTAAGGAGAGGGGGATTTATTTTCCCTTCTTTTTTCGTTTTGGACTGTCACCAATAATTCATACCAGTAAAAAAATGGCCTATTGCACGAATTTTAAAAGATGAATCGTATTATGAAAAGAAGGAGGCTCGATAGGAAATATGAAAAAGTTTGCTGGCTTATGTGTTCAAGAGATTGTTCAAACATATAGTGACACCTTAATCCGTATTGCTGTGCATCAGACAAAAAATATGTCTGAGGCGGAGGATATTGTCCAAGAGGTTTATATGACTCTTATGAAACAGAAAAAGCCCTTCGATCATGAAGATCATTTAAAGGCTTGGCTCATCAAAGTAACTTTCAATAAATGTAAGGATTACTTTAAGTCTGCCCGTGTGAAGAAGACGGTACCAATTACCGAAGAAATGTCCTTTATCGCCAAAGAGGAGCAAATGGTGCTTACGGAAATTTTTGAGCTGAATCCAAAAGAGAGAGTCATTGTTTATTTACATTATTATGAAGGCTATACAACTGCAGAAATCGCCAATCTATTAGGAATGAACGTCAACACGATTGGCTCAAAGCTAAGACGGGCACGAATGAAATTGAAAATCATATTAGAAGAAGGGAGTACGGTCTGATGAATGCTTATAAAAACGTGATGAAGCAGATTCATGCTTCCGAAGAATTTAAGATAAAGATGGAAAACGAGATGATGGAATTTCAACAAAAAGAAAAGAGGGTCTTTATGAAAAAAGTACGAATAAGTGTGGGAAGTTTAGTTGCCTGTGCAGTAATAGCGGTAGTCGCTTCTTTAGTCAATGTAAACAATGACACAACAATCGATTTAACAGATAGAATTATGGTGGATCATTCAGCTCCTGCGGCAAGTGCAGTAGTCAATATCGAAGGAGTGATCACAGAAGTTGGAGAAGATGGACTGAGCTTTACGTTGGATAACGGCATGAAAGTAGTCGTTACAGATAAGACGAAATTGGGGATAGATGGTCCAACCGCACCCCCTAAGGAAGAACAATTTTTTGAGCCGACATTTAGAGTAGGTAATCTAATAGGCGGTTTCACGGAAGATAAGACTACAGAGCCAGTAACGGCGGCTGTCATTTATACGAACTGGAATTTTGAGAAACCTATCCGCTGAGGTACAGCCAAAATAACCCCATATGACAGCATTTACGTACTTCCACAACCCGTATTTTGCTGAAAGATGGAGCAACAGTGACCATCAAGCATTATTTGAACAGGTATGGTCCGTTGTTTGTAAATCTCCATCCAATGCATAAGACATGTACAGGCAAAAAAATACGTAGTGAACCAATAAAGCTGGCATATAGGAAATGCCAGCTTTTAAGATTGCTGAAAGGGGTTATCCAAGTAGGGTCCTTTAATGGTAATACGCATTAACTGAGTCGCCATAAATTTTGGCGTATAGGGCATATCATTTTCTAACCACCAGACGATCACCTCAAGAAAGGCAGCGGCATAAAAACGGATAGCCATCTCACGCGGTACGGTTAATTTTTGATCATCAGGCTCCATCAATTGAATACCACTTGATACAAAATCGATAATTATCTTTTTTAAGCCTGCAGAAAAATAAGGGATATCTTTTTCTGTGAGGTAGACTTTGTAAAGCTTACTATTCAGCGCAATTTGTTCAAACAAATGCATAAATGTCTCATGAGGCTGATCATAATGAGGCAATAAATCAAAATCTCTCTTCTCTTCAAACGTTGGGTGAATACTTCCTACTAATTCATGTAAGATTTCCTCAGAGCTCTGGTACAGTAAATCTAATTTGTCACGGTAATGTAAATAGAAAGTGGCACGGTTCAAGGTTGCCCGTTGAGTAATATCTTGCACAGTAATCTTCTCATAGCCTTGTTCATCTATTAACTCCACTAATGCATCTCTTAATAGTTGGCGCGTTCTTATGACACGAGGGTCCATCTTTTTCGACATTTTTAAGCTCCTTGTATTAAATTTATCGTTTACACAACATAGTAGCCTTACATGTTGTCAATACATCAATTCATGCTCTTATGTTGTTTGCCCTTTTTGAACAGACAGTTATAATTATATTAACGACACGGTGTCGATAATACAACTAGTTGTTAATGTTTTCACGAATTATTCATTTATTTGATTCAGCAATTTTATATCAAACATACGGAGATGTCCCTTTTCTATGGGGGAGGATGTATGCTTGTGATGCTCTTTTTAGAGGGTGTTCAAACATCTGCTGAAGCAAAATGAAGCCTCTAGCTTCTGTAGCGGATTGAAAACATCTGGTGACATTTGCTCGGAGGAAATGGATTGATAATAGAAAGGGAGTTTTATAGATGGGACGTTTAAATGGGAAAGTAGCGATTATTACGGGAGCAGCGATGGGCATGGGAGCTTCTGAGGCAAAGCTATTTGCACAAGAAGGGGCAAAGGTGATTGCAACAGATGTGCAAATCGAGCCATTGAATAACTTAGTGAAAGAAATTAAAGAAAATGGTGGAGATATTATTGGTCTTTCACATAATGTAACGTCTGAGGACGAGTGGAAAGCAGTAATTGCAGAGGCAGTGAAGGCATATGGTAAAGTCGATGTACTAGTCAACAATGCAGGAATTTCATCACCAAAAACGATTGCCAACATGGAAATGGACGAATGGAATAAAGTGATGGACATTAACTTAAATGGCTGTATCATTGGTATGAAATATGTGATTCCAGAAATGCAAAAGGCTGGTGGCGGATCTATTGTCAATATTTCTTCCATTGGTGGAATCGTGGGAATGGCAGGGACAAGTCCTTATACAGCAGCAAAAGGAGCACTTCGGGTGTTATCTAAATCGGCTGCGGTAGAGTATGGGAAAGATCATATTCGTGTAAATTCTGTTCACCCAGGCATCATCGTTACGCCTATGACAGCGCCAACGATGGAAGAAGGGGGCGCTTTACCTTTCTACAAAACCTATACACAGCTACCGTACTTTGGTTCACCAGAGGACGTAGCCTATGGAGTAGTCTTCCTTGCCTCTGACGAATCACGCTTTATGACAGGCGCAGAATTAGTCATTGACGGCGGCTGGACGGCAATTTAAACGAAAATAGCTTGGAAAAACTAGGTTTCACTAATTACATGTGATCCTAGTTTTTTTGCATGTGAGGGAGAGATGGATAAAATCATCCACAGTTCAAGCATACTCGTCATGAAGTTTTACATACTGGCAAAAAAGTGATGTAGCTATTTTCTAGAAAAAAACCTGTCCAGAAGCATTCGTCCTCCTACTCAAAACCCTCCTTTCGCCTGCAAATTAGCACAAACACCGAGGATGTTTGTGCATATCATAGTGGGGAGTAAGCGTTTTCCTCTTTATATAGAAGAAAGTCAAAACGGAAAATTTCACGAATCTGTGAATATCACGAAAAAAAATTCATAAAAACCTTAACTATTTCATACGAAATCCGTATAATAAATCAAACAGTACGAAAATTGTCCATATTTCTCAGTAAATTGCGCGAATTTTTTAAATTGTATTGACGTAGGAATCGATAATTTGTACACTGTGTACAGTCAATTGTTTTTTGGAGGAATACAATTAATTTGAAAAAGTTAGGATTTGATAGATATGATCGTGTGTAAATTTGGTGGAACATCTGTAGCAAACGCAGAACAAATTCAAAAAGTAGCAAATATTGTGAAATCTAATCCGGCACGTAAAATCGTTGCCGTTTCAGCACCAGGTAAACGATCTGGTGACGATATAAAAGTAACCGATCTATTAATACAATTAGCAACTGCCGCGTTACAACATGAAGATACCGAAGACAAATTGCATATTGTAGTCGATCGTTTTCGAGCAATTGCAGATGGTTTAGGGTTAGATGATGCCATTTGTGACGTGATTGCGGAAGATTTACGTGAACGTGTACAAGGTGACAAAACAAACGTGGAATTATTCATTGATAGCATTAAAGCAGCAGGTGAAGATAATAACGCCAAGCTTATTGCCGCTTATTTTAATGCAATTGGAATGCCCGCACGCTATGTAAGTCCTAAGGATGGATTAGTGGTCAATGATTTACCTGAACGAACATTTGCTTTACCCGAAGCGTATGCTAATTTAGCCCCTTTAAAACACACAAAAGAAATTATTGTGTTCCCAGGGTTCTTCGGTTACACTAAAGCGGGCGTATTGCGGACATTTGACCGCGGAGGCTCTGATATTACTGGCTCCATTTTAGCAGCAGCTGTTGAAGCGGAGTTATATGAAAACTTTACGGATGTGGATTGTGTGTTCTCCGCGAATCCGAAGGTTGTCAATGATCCAGTGGAAATTAAAGAAATTACGTATCGCGAAATGCGCGAATTATCATATGCAGGCTTTTCAGTGTTCCATGATGAAGCATTAATGCCTGTCTACAAGATTGGGGTGCCCGTTAACATAAAAAATACAAATAATCCATCAGCCCCAGGTACTCGTATCGTACCAAGTCGTCCTGCAACAGGTCGTCCCGTTACAGGTATCTCGGCAGACAGTGGTTTTTCAACTTTATATGTCTCTAAATATTTGATGAATCGTGAAGTAGGCTTTGGAAGAAAGCTACTACAAATTTTAGAAGATGAAAATATTTCTTATGAACACACACCTTCTGGCTTAGACGATATTTCAGTCATTATGCGTTCGAATCAGATATCACCTGATAATGAAGAGCGTATTATTAGTCGAGTGAAAGAAGAGCTACATGCTGAATATGTAGAAATGCGTCATGGTTTTTCGATGATCGTGATTGTTGGTGAAGGTATGCGCCATAACACAGGTTTAGCTGCGCGTGCTGCTACAGCGATTTCAAGAACCGGCGCAAACATTGAAATGATCAATCAAGGCTCTTCTGAAGTAAGTCTCGTTTTTGGAGTACTTCAGGAATTTGAAAACCGCATTTTACAGGCGTTATATGAAGAATTTTTTGCCCATGCGAAAGCTTAATGACAAAATTATCACTAATCCAAGGGTTCCATACTTGGATTAGTGTTTTCTTTTTGCTAAGAATACGGTAAAATCGAGGGCGTACATAGTTGGGAGGGTTTTTCGTGAAGAATTTAACGATTGGTATGCTTTTTTCGGTTGTTGGGATACTTTTTGTCTGTTTAACGATTATGGATATTTTACCGTCATCGACAAAAACAATGAAAGTAGTTTACATAGCTATTGGTTGGGTCTTTATCATCATTGGCTCCGTAATCCGCTTTAAAAATCTTAAACAAAAGCAGTAACAACACGTCAAAATGGAATTGTGGCAACAGGCAAACTTATGATACAATTTCAAAGAAAATAAATAATTTGAGTATTATGAAGTTGTTATTCTGTACAAACGTTCAGAAGGTTCAAATTTTAATAAAGAATCGACAGTACAAATTCTTCTTTGTAAGAATTTGTTTTTTTATGTTCATAATCTATTTATCGTCAGGAGGCGATTGAATGCCCATACTTTCAAAGGATCATATTCAAATTTCTGACCAATATGTAGCACTTCAAGCGGTTTCACCTATGAAGGTTGTATCTTCTGCTATGCATAATCCAGGCTTTGGTTATTTTACTCATCTGATGAATCGGACTGTGCCCATTACGTATGATGATCGACAGCCACATCGTGATTTACAGCATTTTTTGCAGGCGCATGATTTTCCAGTCGATAACACAGTGGCGATGATGACGGCAGTCCAAGCCAAATTTGCGACCATTCGTGATTTTACATATGAAGGTATTCATCTAGTCATTATGATTACTGCGGGTCTAGGCAATGCCGTAGATATTACACGTGCTTTTCATCGTGCGGAGCAATACCATGCAGGAACGATTAATACATGGGTGCTTATTAACGGGAGATTGTCTGATGAAGCGTTATTTCAGGCTATGATTTCGACAACGGAGGCGAAGGTGAAGGCGTTAGCGGATGAAGGTATAACTGATCCTACAACAGGCACGCAAGCAACCGGAACATCCACTGATAGCTTACTCATTGCTGCTACAGAAGAAGGGGACTACCATCAATATGCCGGTCCTATCACAATGCTAGGCAAGGTCATTGGCTACGGTGTCTATGAAACGATGCGTGAGGCTATTCGTAAATACAAAAAGGATAAAGAGGAGAAGGCGTTATGATTGCCATAGTGATTGCCTGTATCATAGGAATTATATTCGATATTTTAGTAGGAGACCCTCCGAAGCTTCCGCATCCTGTGCGATGGATTGGCAAGCTGATTCAATCACAAACAGCTTTATGGAATCAAGGCAAATGGCGGAAACTGCGTGGTATGGTGATGGCACTTGCCGTTGTAGGGACAACGATGTTTGTGGTCACACTTATTTTACTACTCAGCTATCAGGTAAGCTTGATTTTTGGCGTTTTAGTCGAAGGGCTTCTAATAGGTATTGGGCTTGCACAACGTAGCTTAAAGGAGGCGGCACTGGCAGTTTATGAGCCCCTTGTAAAAGGTGATTTTGCGGAAGCGCGCGTCAAGTTATCATGGATTGTTGGGCGTGATACAGAAAAGCTGGGGGAAGATGAGATTGTGCGTGGTGTAGTAGAGACCGTTTCAGAAAATACAAGTGATGGAGTGACCGCCCCACTATTTTATGCCTTTTTATTTGGTGCTATCGGTTTATGGGGCTACAAGGCTGTCAATACGTTAGATTCCATGGTCGGCTATAAAAATGAAACATACAAAGATTTTGGCATGTTTTCTGCCAAACTTGATGATGTCCTGAATTTTATTCCAAGTCGTATTACGGGCTTTCTTATCGTGCTAGGTACAAAAAATGAAACGAGTTACTCATTTGGACAGCGATTAAAGCGTTGGGCGCAAGACGCTAAAAAGCATCCTAGTCCAAATAGTGGTTATTTAGAGGCCGCAACAGCAGTGCAGCTTGGCGTCCAACTAGGAGGGAAAAATACTTATCAAGGCGTTGTTTCGCATCGGGCGATTATGGGAGAAAAATTAGTTCCGTTAACAAAGGAACATATACTGGCATCTATTATTCATATGCGTATTGCCATGGTGCTCTTTACGCTTGTCATGTTAGCAGTGGAGGTGTTCATTTATGCTATTACCTAATCACGGAGCAAATCCGCAAAATGTTTATCAGCAATTAGGTTTAACGATGCCTGAAGAGGTATATGATTTTAGTGAAAATGTCAATGCGGCAGGACCACCATCCTTTGTCGAGGCACGTTGGCGTACATTTTACCCGCTCATTCAACGCTATCCAGATCCAGATGGAGAGCCTTTTCTATCAAAGGTTGCTGCTTTTCATCAAGTGGCGAAGGATATGGTTTTACTAGGCAACGGGGCGTCAGAGCTCTTTAGTGTTATTGCGAGACGTTATGCGCAAAAGCGCGTTATTGTCGTCCATCCTACTTTTTCAGAATATGAGCGAACATTGCTAGCCGCAGGAGCTATTATTATTCCGGTTTTGGTGACGGACTTTATCCAATACACATTGCCAATGGAACGACTTAAACAAGAAATGGTGGAAGCGGATGCACTTTATATTTGTACACCGAATAATCCAACAGGTGTATTGCCCAAAAAGGAAGTTTTACTAGCGTTATTAGAGCATGGTCGTGCTGTCAAATGTGAGCTTGTCATCGATGAAGCCTTTATGGATTGGGTCGATGAGGCGAATTCTCTCATGCATGAAAGTATGGAAAATTCACATGTCCTCGTTGTGCGTTCGATGACTAAAATGTACGCAATACCTGGCTTACGTCTTGGCTATTTAGTTGCTCATGCCTCTATTGTCAGTGAGCTAAAGGACATGCTGCCCCATTGGAATTTAAATGCCTTTGCACTGGTCATTGGTGCAGGCTGTTTGGATGAGCAGCAATATAGTCAGCAGGCAATTGCCTATGCGACAACGCAAAGAGAGCAGTTGCATCGTTATTTACAAGAAAACGGCTGTGTTGTCACTAATAGTGTGACGAATTACGTGTGCTTTTCCTTGCCAAAGGAACAGCAGTCGGATGCCTTTTTTACGTATTGTTTAGCACAGGGAGTTGTCCTGCGTCATACGAAAAACTTTAAAGGATTACAGGGCGAATGGTTTCGTATTGGGATTAAAGATATTGCGGCCATGACGTATTTACATAATTGTCTGCAGGCGTGGTTTAACGCAAATAAGGGGAGAGAAAAGTGACAACTTTTTATCTAGTAAGACATGGGGAAACACAATGGAATCAGGAGCAAAGACTACAAGGATGGTTGGACTCTCCGTTAACGGACAATGGTAGGGAAGCGGCTGCTAAATTACAGCAGCAACTACAGTTAATCCCATTTGCGGCAGCTTATTGTAGTTCAAGTGGTCGTGCGAAGGAGACGATGGATATTCTGACGGCTCATCGCCAATTACCGGTTTACTATGAGGATAATTTACGGGAAATTTTTTTAGGGAATTGGCAAGGTAAGCGAATTGAGGACATTTTGATGACAAATGGGCTTGATTATGAATTGTATACGAAATACCCTGCGCAATTTATCGCAACCCATACGGAAAGTTTTGGCGCTGTCACAGAAAGAGCGATGTATACGTTGAAAAAAATAGCGGAGCAACATCGTGATGAGCCTATTTTGATCGTTTCCCATGCGGTGACGATTAAATGCATGATTAATGCTATTTTACAACGCAATATTAGTGAGCTTTGGACAGCTCCTTATATTCATGGGACAAGTGTCACCGTGATTGAACGTCAGGGACAGCAGTGGGTAATCCAAGAGATAGGTACTCTACATCATTTACAATAGGAGGTATTACGAATGCCCCTCATTTTTATTACTGGTGGTGTGCGTAGTGGCAAATCTCATTTTGCAGAACAAGCCGCCATACAGCACTTCCAAGCACAGCCTAATATAGAAAAACGTTTAATATATATAGCTTCTGGTATTGCTTTGGATGATGAAATGGAGAAGCGAATTGATCGTCATCAAGCTGATCGACTAGCCCAGCCAATAAAATGGTTAACAGTGGAGGCCCCTTATGACATCGCACCCGTATTTGAGACACTCAAGGATGGGGATGTAGTGCTATGGGATTGCGTCACTACTTGGCTGACGAATGCTTTTTATGAAGGTTATGATTGTGGAGCACCCTGTGTAACGAAGCCTGGCTGTTTAGCATCTAAGCTTCGAACTGTTAAACAGGCCATTCAATCCCTGCAAACGAAGAACGTGACATTATTAGTGGTGTCGAATGAGCTGTTTGATGAGCCACCTTATCAGAACGAAGAGGTGGAGCTGTATCGAAGAACATTAGGACAGCTCCACCAATGGTTCGTAGCGTCGGCCCAAGAGGCGTATGAAATGAATTATGGTATCGTAAAGAGATGGAAATAATCGAGAAGGAAGGCAAGACGATGAAAAGTTTTTGGCATAGCCTGCTGTTGGCATTTCAATTTTTTACGGTTTTGCCCGTACATAAGGAATTACCTTTAACAAGGTCAACGATTACAGGGATGTTTGCTTGCTTGCCATGGCTAGGGGCATTGATGGGCACAACTGTAGCCGGAGTTCTTTACTGCCTTACACAATGGACGGCTAGTAGCGAGGTCATGCTTGCCTTTATCGTTATCGGGCTGTTTGCTTTATGGACAGGCGGTTTACATTTGGATGGCTTTATTGATATGGGAGATGCATATTTTTCTTATCGCGATCGGGACAAACGACTTGAGATTTTAGATGATCCTCGGGTTGGTGCTTTCGGAGTGCTATCAATACTTTTTTTGTTATTTGGGAAATTTGTCGTTTTACATGAGCTTTTTGTGCAAAATAAATTTGCACTATGGATGGTCGTATTCATTCCTTTTTTAACAAGGGTCGGCATGAGCTTTTATTTTATGTCACTTAACTGTTCAAAGGAAAAAGGCCTTGCCTATTTCTTTCAGTCGCATATCAACGTGAAATTATTAAAAATAATGATGCTACTGTCTCTTTTATTGGTCATGCCGGTTGTGCTGATCATCACAAAGTTCTCGATGCTACCAATACTATTAGTGATCGTTTTAGCATTTGCGCTCGTTATTTTTCGACAATTTACATTGCGTAATTTTGGCGGTGTCTCGGGTGATCTACTAGGTGCATCGATTGAAGGGGTGGAGGTTGTTCTATGGGTGACATTGTTACTGTGTGCTTAATGCGGCATGCGCCCACAAAGGCCAATTTAGAAAAGCGTTATTTGGGGTGGACGGACGCACCATTAGCTGATATCTCCAAGCTCTCTGTAGTGGATGCAGGTGTCGAAAAGGTATATGGCAGCGATTTACAACGCTGTCGAGTCACAGCCGCCCATTATTTTCCGAATGCTAGCTATGAAGCAGATGAACGGTTTCGTGAATCCAATTTTGGTGAATTTGAGGGAAAAACCTATGAGGAGTTAAAGAAGGATGCTCGTTACCGTGCATGGTTGGATGACCCTATTCATTCGCCACCGCCACAAGGCGAGGCTTTTGATGATTTTGTGGCAAGAGTGGTAGAAGGCTTCAACCATTTACCAAAGAATGAGGATTGCTATGTTTTAGTCGTTCATGGCGGGGTGATTCGTGCCTTACTCGTTGCCTATGCGCCAATAGAGCAGCCGTTTTGGTCATACCAAGTGCCACATGATCATCAATTTAATTTAACATTTACTAGAAAGGCTTGGGAGGAGGGAGCTAGATGCATGTTTTTATCGGAGGCGCCTATAGCGGAAAAACCGATTATGTAATGCGTTTATATGAACAACACGAGGTGGTACTTATCGATGGCGAACTACCGGATGTTGCACCAGCCTGTGAAATCCTAGTCATTCAACATATGGAGAAATGGCTTATGACACAAAACCTTGAGGAAGATGAGCTGGTCGTACAATCCGCCCTCACTAAGTTATCAGCCCTTGCCCAACATTGTTCGCTGGCACTTATTGTGACAGATATGGGCCGCGGTGTTGTACCGATGGAAAAACAAGCACGTTTATTACGTGATACATGTGGCCGCCTATACCAAGCATTATTTGCTGAAGCGGAGCAAGTTGTGCGTATTTGGTACGGGATTGGCGAGCAACTCAAGTGAGGTCAACATACTAACGGAAAAGAGGAAATGCAATGGATCGACAAAAATTAATGAAATGGATACTAACGGCTATGGTAGCGGCCATTTGTGCTGTAGGAGCCGCCATTAAAGTACCCGCTTTTATTTCAACGGCAGCTCTTGATTCAGCACCTGCCTTTTTAGGTGTGGTCTTTTTATCGCCATTATTAGCTGGGGTAGCTGGTCTCATTGGTCATTTTATTAGCGCATTAACTGCTGGCTTCCCACTTGGCCCACTCCATGTAATTATTGCTATAGAAATGTTTATCGTTGTCTGGATTTTTGGGGTCATGCATAAAAAAGGCATGCATGTATGGAAATGGCCAGTTGCCCTCATATTAAACGGCATCGTAGCACCACTGCCATTTTATTTTATTATCAGTCCTGCCTTTTTCTGGGGTGCTTTAGCGAGTATTTTCATAGCAACCGCTATTAATTTAATGATTGTCGCGGTAGTCATGCCCATTCTGTCAAAAGTTTTTGTGCGTAAGGCAGGTCGAGTTTAGTGAGAAATGCTATGAAAGTGGGCGGATTAATTGCGACAATGGATAATGCGGCAGCCATCGGGGAAAAGCCACAAGATATTGTGCCGGCATCCGATCAATTGACAGCCTATATGACAGCTCGTGTGACATTTCTAGAACAGCTGGCTGCACAGGCACTTCCTGTTCAAATTCTACTTGCTAATTTTTCAGGGGATGCGGCATGGTCACGCTATGAAAGTGGCATTCAGCAAGTGTTCGAGGAAACGGGACTATCCTGTCCAGCTATTGCTGGTAGTTCGGAATCCAATATGCCAACATTACAGTCAGGTCTAGCAATTACTATGCTTGGGGAAATACAACAGCGAAAAGCATGGGACCCTGAACAGCTTAGTTGGTACACATACGGCTTACCACTTGTTGGCGAGGAACTATTAGCACAGCCTGATGATGTGGCGCAGTTGCAACCTGTTTATCAGGCATGGCTGGCGGAAATCGTTCAGCAAGTGTGGCCTGTCGGATCAAAGGGACTTCAAGGTGAATGTGTGCGCCTTTTTGGCGAGCAAGTAGTGGAGTGTTCTCATCATATGACCAAATCAGCCGGACCAAGTACAGTTATTTTACTTGGTGTTCATCCCGAGAAAGAGCAGTTGGCCCACCAATTTTTCCAAAGAAATTTTGAAAAACTACGGATAAGCCCATGCAATAGGGTATGTTTAGAGCAAAAAGACTGCCTTGAAAATAATCCAACGAGCGGTACAAGAATCATTTAAAGCGACCTCCATGAATAGACGAGGGCACTGAAAAACTTATGTTTTCATAAAAGCGAACTTTTTCAAATAAAAATAAGGCATTTCTTGTTCAATTTTGAACAGGAAGTGCCTTATTTCTGTCTCACTGGATCTTCTGTTGCCATATCCAAGAAATAGTTGAATGACATATCATACTTTGAGCGCTCTACTAGGTCGACGTCTGATACATCATTCATCACTTTTAATAATAAGTACTTAAACATGCGAATTGGAGGAATGGCATTACGTCCATTGGTTTCCTGATTTGAAATCATTGGGGCACCACCTACATATTCATTCTTTTATTATAAAGGAAAGTGTGACTAAAATAATAGAATGATACATTGCGTTGTTTAGAGAAGCATCGCTCGACTCCTGCGGGAAAGCGAGACAGACGAGACCCCGCACGAAGCGAAGCGTAGGAGGAGACTCGGCGCTCGCCCGCGGAAAGCGAGCGGAATGCTTCGGAAAACAACAGTAGAGTCACAGTGCCAAATGAAAAAAAGATATGGACTTTTTCAGTGCCCTTTGTATAGGCATGGGGGTTTTTTATTTGGATGGATGTCAGCCATAAGCTCGACGATATCTCCTCAATTAGTTAAATCTCAAATATTACGAGTCTCGAAAAAATAGTGCCAAATGGGAATAGTTTTCAGTTATAATGAGGAACGAATGGGATTTAAATAGAACGGAGACGAATGTATGCAGGCAATAAAACAGTTAGGGCAGTATTTGGAGCCCTATAAATTTTTCACCTTAATAGCGCCTCTTCTCATGGTGCTGGAGGTGACAATGGATTTAATTCAGCCGACGATTATGCAGCATATGATTGATACAGGGATTGCCAATGGGGATCATGCTTATGTGCTAAGCATGTTTGTATGGATGCTAGCAAGTGCGGTGATTGGGCTTGTTGGTGGGATTGGCTGCTCTTATTACAGCTCGAAGGCAGCGATTCATTTTGCTTCGGATGTTCGACAGGCTCTCTATGAGAAAATGATGACTTATTCAGCTAAGGAGCGGGATGACTTTACGACAGGTAAGTTAATTACTATTTTAACGAGTGATGTGGAAAGTATTCAACGCGCGTTTATGATGACACTACGTATTTTTGTGCGTGGGCCGCTACTCTTTATCGGGGCAGTCATTATCGTCTTTGTAACCGCACGGGAGCTTTTTTCAATACTTCTTATCATTGTGCCGATTTTGATTGTGGCTATGTATTTTTTCACGAAGTATTCGGGGCTGCTCTATCGTCGCGTCCAAGAGGCTATTGATGCAGTGAATACGAAGCTACAGGAAAATTTAGCGGGTATCCGTGTCGTTAAAGCCTTTCGCCGTGAAACCCAACAGGTATCCCAATTTGGTGAGCTGAATGATGGGCTGACAAAACGCTTCATCACTGCAGAACAAATTATAGGGGTGCTTGTGCCATTTACGATGTTCGTGATTAACCTAGGGATAGTTGCGGCGCTTTGGCTTGGAGCTATTAAGGTTGAGGCAGGGACATTAAAGGTTGGGGTTATTCTCGCATTTATTAACTACTTAACCATTATCTTAAATGGTTTAATGTCTTCTAGTATGGTGCTGATGCAAATTGCGCGTGCATTGCCTTCGGGAGAACGAATTGTGGATGTCTTAAACAAGGACATTGCCGTTAAGGAAGCAGAACATGCATGGACAGATGCTATAAAAGGAGCTATTGAATTTGATCATGTAAGTTATCGTTATTATGAAACGGCGGAGGATGTTCTTAAAAACATTTCGTTTTCTGTGAAGCCAGGGCAGACAGTAGGCATCATTGGAAAAACGGGTAGCGGTAAATCAACACTTGTAAAGCTATTACCTCGCCTTTTCGATCCAACAGGTGGCGCCATTTACTTGGATGGCAAACCGCTTTCAACGTACTCTTTAGCCACGTTACGGGACCATATCGGATTTACCTCACAAAAGGCCTTATTGTTTTCTGGAGCGATTGAAAAAAATATTCGCCTTGGTAATGAACACGCAACGGCAGAGGAAATACAACAGGCATTGGACGCTGCCTGTGCTAGTGAATTTGTGGAGCGGCTTGATAAGGGCTTAGCACATGAGCTGTCACAGGGGGCTACAAATCTCTCTGGTGGGCAAAAGCAACGCTTGGCTTTAAGTCGGGCATTCGTTCGAAAGCCAGCTATTCTCGTGCTGGATGACACGACCTCAGCCCTTGATAGTGCGTCAGAAAAACATGTGCAGCAGGCCATTGCCGCCCATTATCAAGACACGACGACATTGATGGTAGCTTCGAAAATTGCCTCGATACAGCAGGCAGATGTCATTCTTGTCCTAGAGGATGGCGAGCTTGTTGGGCAAGGAACCCATCAACAGCTACTTCAAAACAATGTACATTACCAAGCAATTTACGCGTCACAGCAAAAGGCTGGTGAAGAAGGATGAGTCAAAACCAACCAAAGCAAATGAATTTTGGACGTGGACCTCGTATGGGAGGGCCAGCTGAAAAGGCGAAAAATCAAAAGGCAACACTGACAAGAGTTTGGCACTATGTCAAACAGCAAAAAATAGGGCTGTATTTTTCCATCATCTTGGTCATCGCTTCTACGTTTTTAAGCTTAGCGGGGCCTTATATGATAGGCCATATCATTGACGATTACATTATGAAAAAAGATATTGACGGGACAATACGACTAGGAATCCTATTAGCCGTGATTTTTACGGTAGCGTCTATTCTGACCTGGCTGCAAACCTATGTCATGATTCATGTGGCGATGAAAACGATTCGGACGTTGCGTCTGGAACTGTTTCAAAAACTACAAACGCTCACATTAAGATTTTTTGATCAGCGTGCGCTCGGGGATTTAATGAGTCGTGTCACTAACGATATCGATAATTTAAATACAGCGCTTGCTCAAAGTGTGACGCAAATTGTATCGTCCATCTTAACAGTCGTTGGTGTTAGTATTGCCATGTTCACATTAAGCTGGCCATTAGCGATTGTGACCTTGATCATTATTCCGCTAATTGTTTTCACTACTAAGCAAATTATTAAACGCAGCAGTAAAAATTATGCGGCTCGTCAACGAGATCTTGGTAAGCTGAATGGCTATATTGAGGAAATGATTACAGGTGCAGAGGTACTCACGCTTTTTGGCAAGGAACAGCAATCCATCGACACGTTCCATCAGCAAAATGAAAACTTGCGAAACTCCGCACAACGCGCAGAGATTACGTCAGGTTTATTAGGACCTATCAATAACTTTATGAATAACCTTGGCCTAGCGATAGTCATCGGGACAGGAGCTCTTTTAGCAGTAAAAGGTTTAGTGACGGTTGGTATTATCGCTGCATTTGTCACCTATACACGGCAATTTTTCCGCCCGCTCAATCAATTATCTAATCTGTTAAACACCTTTCAGTCTGCCATTGCAGGAGCAGAGCGTGTATTTGAAATAATAGATGAACCGTCAGAGGTAGCTGATCTACCACAGGCTATTGAGGCACCTTCCTTAAAAGGCGACGTCGTTTTCAAGCAAGTATCGTTTAGCTATGAGCAAGGGAAGCCAGTTCTTCAAAACATAAACTTCCAGGCAAAGGCAGGGGAAACGATAGCTCTTGTTGGTCCTACTGGCTCAGGGAAAACAACCATTATTAATTTACTAACACGGTTTTATGACGTGGATCAGGGTGAAATTTTAATTGATGGGCACCATATTGAACAGTATAAAATGTCTACAATTCGCCAACGGGTAGGTGTGGTTTTACAGGATACCTATTTGTTCTCTGGCACTATTCGGGAAAACATTCGCTTTGGTAAGCTGGATGCGACCGATGCAGAGGTTGTGGAAGCGGCAAAAATTGCGAATGCCCATCATTTTATAAAATATTTACCTGCACAATACGATACGCCGGTTCAAGCGGGTGGTGCTAATTTAAGTCAGGGACAACGACAGCTCATTGCTATTGCTCGTGCCATTTTGGAGAACGCGGATATTTTAATTTTAGATGAAGCGACTTCCAGTGTGGATACGCAAACGGAAGTTGATATTCAAAAAGGCTTACAGCATTTAATGCAAGGTCGTACTAGCTTTGTTATCGCCCATCGTTTGAAAACCATCGAGAATGCAGACCAAATACTCGTTATACAACAGGGTGAAATTATTGAACAAGGCAATCATCAAGAGCTGATGGAACAACAAGGGATGTATCGTCAACTCCAACAAAAACTTTTGTTAGAGCAGGCGGAATAGGGAATAATAGGAATGAACAATCCGATTTTGTGAAGGCGAGGGATACACATGTATGAATTAAAGACGAAAGAAACCGATGCAAGTGTCATTGAATTTATTGAAAGTGTGGATCATCCAAAAAAGCGGGAAGATGCCTATCGACTATTGGACATTTTTACAGAGGTCTCAGGCTATGAGGCAAAAATGTGGGGTCCTAGTATTATTGGGTTTGGTCATTATCATTACAAATATCAAACGGGCCATGAAGGCGATGCTCCACTTGTCGGATTCTCCCCTCGCAAGGCAAAAATTAGTTTATACTTTGCACCAGGTGATAGTGAGCGAGAACAGCTATTACAGCAATTTGGGAAACACACAACAGGGAAAGCCTGTGTTTATATTAATAAACTGGCTGATGTCGAGGAAGATATTTTAAAGGCTCTAATTCAACAGTCTATCGTCTTTTTACAGAAAACCTATCCAAATGAATGACTCTAAAAATGCTGCCACATGATGTAGGCAGCTTTTTTTGTTCATTGACAAGCATCTCAACGCATCTTGTAAACATTTCTTCGAAAATTAATTAGTTATTAATTTTTCACATGTATCCTTACAAGTATCAACGGAGAGGAGAGGCGTATGAAAAAAATCATAAAGAAAATGTTTATTTATTTGGGGGTCATCGTAACGCTCGGCATTGTAGCGGTCAGTATGTACCACTATCGTATGGTCCAAAAAGAGGAGGCCGTTTTACGCAATAATGGCATGATGGTAAACGTTCATGGTCAACGCATGAATGTCTATCAGGAGGGGGATGGGGAGGATACATATGTTTTTATGGCAGGATCAGGCATTGCGGCTCCTGTTTATGAGCTAAAGGGGCTTTATAGTAAGTTTTCGCAGCACCATCAAATTGCAGTAGTGGACCGCGCAGGCTATGGCTTTAGTGAGATCGCCCATGATGAACGAGATATTGATACCATCCTTATGCAAACAAGGGAGGCACTTCTGGCAAGTGGGCTTCAGCCACCCTATATTCTTGTCCCTCATTCTATTTCAGGACTTGAAGCGATTTACTGGGCACAAAAATACCCAGAAGAAGTAAAGGGAATTATCGCTCTAGATATTGGCCTGCCTAGTCAGTATGTAAAGCATAAGATGGGTACCTTCGATAGATGGATGGTGAAGGGGATGAGTCTAGCTACTAAGGTAGGTTTACACCGCCTAGTACCCTCACAGGTGTATAATCCGCAAGTTATGAACATGTCCTTTTTAACGACGGAGGAAAAGGAAATCTATCAGGCGTTGTCCTTTAAGCAATTTTTTAATGAAGATATGAAAAATGAGCTGTTACACGTCTATGAAAATAGTTTACAATCAGAACAGCTTTCATTGCCGCAAGACATTCCCATTTTAATAGTTGATGCTATTGCGAAGGAGAATGTACATTCAAAATATACAGCGCAAAATCGTCAGGATTACGCAGACTTCGCGAAGCAATTCACCCATGCAGAAGTGAAAGAGGTCAGTGGCACTCATAGTATATATCTTTATCAACCCGAGGAAATCTATCAACTAGCGATAGAGTTTATGAAAACGAATGCTGATGAGAGAGGTCGTTAACATGAAAGGATTTAGAATTTTAATTGTAGAAGATGATCCCATGATTGGTGATTTACTTCAAAAGATAATGCAACGAGAAGGCTATGAAGCCATATGGAAAACAGATGGCCGAGATATAATGAGGCTCATTCAGGAAGTAGATTTAGTCATTATGGATATTATGCTACCAGGAGAGGATGGCTATCAATTAAGCAAAAACATTAAACAATTAGGCTTAAATATACCCATCATTTTTCTATCAGCTCGTAGTGATATTGAAAGCAAGCTAGAAGGTTTAACAGTTGGAGAAGACTATTTGACAAAGCCGTTTGATCCACGAGAGCTATTGTTAAGAATCCAAAAAATGCTAGTGCAACAATATGGAACGTTTACGCAAATACAGCATTTATTCATTGACGGAGAGCATCGTAAAGTATTTCATCACCATCTTCAAAACGAAATTTCATTGACGGCTATAGAACGAAAAATTTTCTTTTATTTATTTGACAACCGTGACAGAGTTTTAACAAAGGACCACTTTTTTGATTATTTATGGCCGTTAGATGATCGCAACCATAATATTCTCAATGTCTACATGAAGAAGATTCGGACAAAGCTGGACGATTCAACAGGCATTATTTTACAAAATATATATGGAGAGGGGTATCGTCTAAATACCCATATAAAGAAATGACATTAAAAACTAAATATAGAACACTCTTGTTGGTAGCGATTGGGAGTGTGCCCATCGTATTATTAGGTATTAGTGTGTTCATGTCCATACTATATGACAAGGCTTTTAAAACGAAAAATAATGGCATCCCGTTCCATGAATCCTTTGCATATCCTGTTATGCTGCTTGCCTTTGTGCTGTCTTTAGGGATTCTTGCCTTACTATTTTCCACATCCATCCATTCATTATTGACTAGAATTACAATGCTCAATCAAACAATACGGGAACTAGCGAGTAATGAACGGATACCCGATACGTTAACGGTAAGCAGCGAGGATGAAATAGGGCAATTAATTCAATCGGTGAATCTTTTAATTGAGCGCACGACTTATCGGGAATTAGAGTTAGCTCAACAGCAGGAGCTCCAAAAAGAGCTGCTTCAAAAATTAAGACATGATATCCATACACCACTGACAGCGATACGTTTGCAATTGTTTTATTTAGAAGATCAACTACAAGAGCAACCAAAATTGGTGGAATCATTAAATGCACAAATTCACTATATCGCGAATTTAACGAATGAATTGCAATACCAGTCTTTTGATACGAGCGATAATGCCTTTGTCGTTCAGGAGGAAGTTCATCTAGCGTTTCTATTAGAAACGATGATCAAGAAATGGAGTTATTTATACCACATGCAAAATATTGCACTCCATTTTCATCCAATAGATGCAGAGGTAATTTGGACAAGTAATGAATTATGGTTACAACGTTTATTTGATAATGTCTTTCAAAATACATTAAAGCATGCCCAAGCATCTAAACTAGTGGTGACGATTAAAGAGGGAGAGGTATGGATGTGTGATGACGGCATCGGCTTTGATTCAGATATCGAACATAGTGGACTTGGACTGAAAATTATCCACGATATTGCTAGAACAATAAATATGGAAGCCTCTTTACAATCCAGCAAGGATGGTACGACCTTTCGCTTTACTCAGCCATAAAAAAACAACGGCATTTTTAGCCGTTGTTTTTTATTATACCGATTTACGTTGTTGGAGTAAAAAGAGGGCAAGTCCTAGTAAAATGACCATTATGCCAATCCCTTGTTGAACGGAAATCATTTCATCTAAAATAAAATAAGCTAAAATACATGTGCCAATTGTTTCTCCTAAAATACTCATAGAGATGACGGTTGTACTTAACCATTTTAATAGCCAATTAAAGATCGTTTGCCCAAAAATGGTTGCAATCACAGCTAGTCCTAATAGGGACCACCATGTGGACGCGGGATAGTCGAAAAACGATTCCTGCATAAAGAGGGCGTAAATGGCTAAGAAGATTGAGCTACTGCCATATCCGATAATCGAATAGGTAATAAGTGATAAATCCTTCCGTACAGATTGCCCAATAAAAAAGTAGGCTGTAATAATGCCTGCTGCGATAAACGCCAGAATATCGCCATAAAGAGCCTGTCCACTAATTTGAAAATCCTGCCAGCCGATAATGAAACAGCCGATGATCGCTACCAAACAGCCAACAATAGCCCCTTTGGAAAAGCGCTCTTTAAATAAAAAATAGCTACCTATTAAAGAGAATAACGGCTGTAGCGTGACGATAACCGTTGAACTGGCCACGGATGTGTAGTTTAATGATTCGAACCATAAAACATAATGACAGGACAGAAATAGACCTGATAAAATGCCCAGTCCCCACTGTTTTTTAGACAGGTTAGCTAGCTCTTGTCGTAGTCCCTTTTGTGCTAATAAAAAGGGAAGGAGCACGAGCATTGCAAAAAATAGTCGATAAAAAGCCGTAATAGCCGGCGGGGCATCCGCAAGCTTAACAAAAATAGCTGATGTAGATAAAGCAAATACTGCCAAAAACAATGAGATGTAATAAAACATGATGTACTCCTATGTATTTAATAATATCAAACCTATTATAGTGCAGCTTGCGTGAATAATATAGGCTTTTTAAAATATTCGCATAAAGAGCAACCTGAGCTAATGATCACCCTGCTCATTCCTTTCAAGCAAGGATTCTATTACTTGCTTTAATTGCAGTATAGAAGACTGCTTATGGTTTTCCTTTTTATAAATAAAGACAGTCTCGATGACCTTGTTAAGTGTCTCCATTTCATAAAAATGCAGGTCAGGACAAGGGTAGAGTGCCAGTAACTTCGTATTTAACACTGCCAATGTATGCTCGATTTCTAGAAAATCAAGAATACTACTTACGGATTTAATTTCCTTCATTGTAAAAGGGACTTTCTTGTGAGTAAGCCATTCGGCTAATGCCTTCGAATACATACAGCCCTTACTTAAAACTAGGAGTGTCACAGGTGTTTGCCTGTCAAAATCGATGACATGTGCAGGGCTCGAGATGACTTCAAATGTTTCGGTTGTCATTAAATCATAGTGTAAATCGGCATAATGCTTTATTGGATTACTCGTTAATGCACAGTCTAATTCCGCCAGATGGACTTTGTGATTTAACGATGTACTCGATTCGACCGTGAAATCCACATCGATAGGACTATGACTAGTTTGTAGCGCATTCATGATAGACGCACCATATATTTTAATTGTCGTATGGGAGGTTCCAAATTGAATATGGGCTTGCGTGAATCCTACGGTATGTAAAAATGCCTCATATTGTTGGGCAACCTGCTTTAAAAATTGTAAATAGTGGTCACCTACCTCTGTTAGCTTTAAGCCCTGAGGTGTTCGTTTAAAGACTTCCTGTCCAATTTCACTTTCCATCTTCTTTACCTTCGAAGTTAAGGCCGACTGTGTATAGTTGGTGATTTCGGCTGATTTACTTAAATTTTGCCTTTCTAAAAGCTCAATTTTGATGGCAATTTCTTCAATGTTCATGTTATTCGTCACACACCTATTAAATTTTTTGATAGCCGCTATCATTTTCCTCCATTTTACGTAAGCAAGCTGTCAACGTAAACTCAAGATATCTAAATGTACCGTATAAATAGTGCGGTATATAGCTCTGGAGGGTTTATATGCATACATATTATAAATGGATCATTTTACTGGTGGCTACGCTTTCGCAAACAGCTTCCACCTTTGTCACATACGGGATGGGGCCAGTTGCTTCCTTTTATCAAATGGAATGGCACTTAACGTCATTCCAAACAGGATTAATTGTTTCTGCCGTGAATATTGGACCGATATTCTCGATGCTTTTCTTTGGCTATCTCATGGATAAAAAGGGAGAAAAACAAATTATTGGATGGGGCTCTATTTTTCTTGGCCTCTGTACGTTCCTCTTAATTCCTGTGAATCATTATACGACATTGCTAGTCGTATTAATAGTTGTTGGCTTTTGGTACGGTAGTGCTCAAACGGGAGGTAGTACGGCCATCGTGAAATGGTTTCCAGACAAGCATCGGGGTTTAGCGATCGGAATTCGCCAAACAGGTATTCCAATCGGTGGGGCTCTCGCTTCCTTCATTCTTACCTATTTATATCATCACTCCCATCTGACGGCTGTGCATGGGGCACAAGGTTTCGTAGCAATCGGTGGCGGTTTACTATTTTTATTGATGTATCAGGAGCCAAAACAGCAAAATACGGCAGCAGCACCAATACCGTTTAAAGAAAAGATGAAGGCTATTAAAGACAATCGAGCACTCTATCCGATTTTTTTTGTGGGCATTGTGATGATGTCCTTACAGATGATCCTCATCGCCCATTTGATGAGTTATTTACATCAGGAAGGCGGCTATTCTTTAACAGCAGCAGGGAAGTATTTGAGTTTGGTCTTGCTTGGAGGGATGGTAGGAAGAATTGCTCTTGCTTGGCTGAGTGACCGATACTTTGCTCAGAAGCGCGAGCACTTACTAATAATCGTTATGCTTGCCACATTTGTGATGGTCGCTTGTATGCCTGTTGTTTTACATGCTAATAGCTTAATGATGTTATTTTGTGGTGTAATGGGCTTTTTCGCACTAGGCTGGTATTCCTTATATATAGCCAGTGTAACGGAGCAGTCTGATCCTCAATCTGTGGGACTGACTGTTAGTGCGGCTTTAACGATCAATCAATTCTTTATTGTTTTAGCTCCGTCTATCTACGGTTTACTCGTTACCATTCTTTCAAGTCATCAAATGGCCTTGGATATAGTAGCAATGATGGTCATTGTAGGAGCATTTTATTTATCGAGAACAACCAATCGTAGCTTCTCTTCTGAAAGTTCGGTAAAATAATGAAAAAATAGGAAATGAGGGTGTTGCGGATGAGTAGTTCAATTTGGATTCAGGCGGCAGTTGAAAATGTGTGGCAAGCGATAACAGAGGAGCAATCCCTTTCACAATGGTATGCGCCAGGCTCTACTTGGGACATTCCTAAACTGGCTGAAGGGGAAATGATGACCTTTACTTTAATGCCTAATGACCATAATCAGCTAGCAGATCCACTGCCAATGCAGTTAACGATCCAGCAGGTCCAAAAACATGAGATTTTTTCATTTTACTTGGAAGTTCCAGAAACGGTAATCGCGATGTCTTTAGCAGAACAGGACAACGGCACAACGGTTAGCTTCAATATGCAGGGCTATGATGCGTCCCTTGCTAATTTAAAAGCATTGCTAGAGGGTGAGGATCTTCCACGCCAATCGTAGCTACTACGTCTCAGGTCTTAGATAAATTTCAAACGCAGGGTCGTATTTTCTATTATCCACTCCTATATAATGAAATTATTGGTAGAATATATAGCGGGAGGAAATTAAATTGAAAAAATTAGTTGGATTAGGTGTCGTGATGGGCACATCAGTATTCGTCTTGTCGGGGTGCTTTTCGTTTATGCCAAACAAAATGCAAGAAGAAACCATCTTAGTAGAAAAGGATAAAGCGAAGACGCTAGAAGTAGATATTGATTTAGGTGTCGGCGAAATGAATCTAACTGGTGGTGCCAAGGAGTGGGTTGAGGGCAAGGTGGACTATAATATTAAAAAGCTAGCCCCCCAAGTTACCTATGATGTAAGCGGCGATACAGGAGAAGTTGAAATTAAACATAAAGGCTCGACGAAGCTGGGCATCTCCAATATTAAAAACACATGGGCAATCCAATTAAATGATGATATTCCGATGGATTTGACGGTAGAAACAGGTGCTTCCTTAGCCAATCTTGATTTACAGGGACTGCAGCTAGAAAAACTAGATATAGAAGCGGGTGTCGGTGATCTCACAGTCAATTTAGGCGGGGATTGGAAAAAAAGCTTTAAAGCGAATATTGAAACTGGGGTAGGTCAAACGACGATTATTGTACCTTCAAAGGTTGGTGTCAAATTAACAACCGAAAAGGGCATAGGTTCATCCAATATCGAGGGTCTCATTTCAAAGGGCCAAGGTGTCTATGTCAATGAAGCATATGATAAGGCAGATGTTGTGCTGGACATCAAATCAGAAATCGGCGTTGGAGACATTACATTTAAATTAGATAAATAAAGAAAATGTGGGAGGCTACTAGTAAAGAAGTAGTCTCCTTTTTGTATGTAAAAAAATGATGCTAAGCATTTGCACATTAAGCTTGTAAGCGTGAGTAAGACAAATTTATGATATCGCACCATCTGGCGTTTACATTCTTTGAATTGGGCGCATATTTTATGTTAGTTTAAAGGAAGCAATTGTTTTGAAGGAGCGAGTCGTTTGAAAACCTATACATATAAACAGCCAATGGAAATAGATTCTACCGAGGTGGTCTCTATTTTAAATGAATCAGGAGAGAAATCATCAACGGTTCAACGTGTTTATTCGAATGCTCTTAAAAAAGCATTCGATAAGACGATGGATTTTCGTTATTTTGTTCGTTTTGACGTCCATGATCATGCTGGCCAACCTTTATTTACTTGTAAAAAAGTATCTCGTCGTGGTCGCGTGCATTTTCGAGGCAAGGATTTAGTGACAGGGAAAGACTATATGATTGCCTATGATGGCTGGCAAATTATGATTCCTGATTTACTTATAACAGATGGAGAGCAGCAAATTAAGCTCAGCAAAGAAATGGAAGACTGGTCGATCTTTACATGGAATGAGGAGCCGATAGCGCGTTGGCAAGCGACTTTTTGCGAAACTCATTTTGACATTACACTAGAAATTGAAGACAACAGTCCTATACAGCATGAGGCCTTTTTTATTGCGATTGGACAGGCTGTATTATTTGTGGGAGCGTAACAGCAATAAAAATTTGGCATTATATGTCGCTGTGGTCAGTGGCATATGTAATTCGATTATGCTATAAATACAACAAGAAGGTAGCCTTAAATATGGCTACCTTCTATTATGATGAACGTGAAGAAAGGTTCTGATATGGTGCTAACTATTTTACCGGCTAAAGAAATATACTTGAAAGGGAATGAGCATGCAATATTGCTTTTACATTCCTTTACAAGCCATACAAGAGATATGAAGAAAGTGGCGACGAAGCTCCACGAAGAGGGCTATACCTGTTATGTACCTCTTTATAGAGGACACGGTCATAAGCCAGAACCGTTATTACAGTACAAAGTTGAGGACTGGTGGCAAGATGTGGTGAAGGGGCACCAATTTTTGCTGAATGAAGGCTATCAAAAAATTTCCGTTATTGGCTTATCCATTGGTGGTATTTTTACATTAAAGCTTGCCCAATTAGAAAAGCTAGAGCAAATCATTGTGTTATCGGTACCAATTGATAAGGAACCAGCACAGCTAAAACAAAGAATCATTGACTACGCTTATAATTTTAAACATATCGAGGGTAAATCAGAGCAGCAAATTACACATGAAATGAAGCCGTTTAACGATATGCCATTGGACGCGATGATTGGATTTCAGCGATTTATTAAAGAAACGATGCAACAGCTTGAGAAGATCACGATGCCAATTGCTATTTTCTACGGCAAAAGAGACGAGGACTTATACGAGCATAGTGCCGACACTATTTATCAGCGAGTTCATTCTATGCAGAAGCTTAAAAGAGGCTTTGAAAACTCCAAGCATTTAATGACATTAGGTCGGGAGCAAGATGAAATCCTTCAGGAAATCATGCAATTTTTAAAGTGAAGAACTGACGATCAAAGGGTATTGACTACCTATAAAAAATCGTGTTATCATTATCTCGAATTAGAGATATATTAATTCGAGATAATGATTTCGTCATAGTTCTTAAGACAAACACAAGCATGTTTTCGCAGTTGAACAAGTCTTCTTTTAAAAGCATAGCGGATAGGAGAATATTCGATGTTAAAGATCACAGGACACCATCATATTTCAATGATTACGAAAAATGCTCATGAAAATCATCAGTTTTACCATCATATTTTAGGACTTCGCCGCGTGAAAAAGACAGTTAACCAAGATGATCCCAGTATGTATCATTTATTTTACGGTGATTTGACAGGTAGTCCTGGTACAGGCTTAACATTTTTTGAATTAGCGCACGCCGGGCGTACACATCGCGGCACTGATGCGATTACAAGAATTGGTTTACTCATTCCTTCTTTCGACAGCTTAATGTACTGGGAAAATCGATTGGATGAATTTCAGATTGAGCACAGCGAGATCACAACATATGGTGACACGGATGCGATCTATTTTGAGGACCCAGACGGTCTACGTCTAGTGTTATTAAATAATCAGGACAAGCCTATTCCACAAGAATGGACAAAGTGGCAAGATTCATCCGTAGAGATGGCTCATCAAATTTTAGGAATGGGCCCAGTGGAATTAACTGTAAGCTCTTTAGAGAATGCTGCGAAAACCATCGTACAATTATTTGGCTACAAAGAACGATCAAAAACTGAAACTGAAGCTGTTTTTCAAGTGGAGGAAGACCAATTGCAAGGACAGATTATCATTGTCGAGCAAGAGGGTCCTAAAGAAAAACCAGGAAGAGGTAGTGTTCACCATTTAGCTATCCGCGTGAACGATAAGGAAGAGCTTGAGCAATGGGAACAGCGAATAAAAGACTTTGGTTTTCCTATTATAAAAAAAGCGGATCGATACTATTTTTCAAGTATTTATATGAAAGAAACACACGGCATAATAGTTGAACTAGCGACAGATGGACCAGGCTTTACCGTGGATACGGCTGTGGAGGATTTAGGAACACGTTTAGATTTACCACCATTTTTAGAAGAACGGCGGCAGGAAATTGAAGAAAAATTAACACCAATAGAATAATAATCTTACAATGAGGGACGTGTTAGGTATGGGGTACCGTGAATATAGAGGAGAAGAGATAACCGTTTATTTCGATAAGGACATGTGTCAACATGCGGCTGAATGTGTAAAGGGCTTGCCAGAGGTGTTTAATGTCAAAGCAAAGCCATGGATCGCACCAGATGAAGCAGCGGCCAAACATGTAGCAGAAGTTATCAATCGATGTCCAAGTGGCGCATTAAAATACAAAATTTAAAAGGAGCATTATGCCATGGAAATTAAACAAGGTAACCAATCATTTTATATCGGAAACGAGGAAAATAGTGAGGCAGAGGTGCATTTCGTTCGTGTAGGGGAAAGTCGAATCATTCTCGATCATACACATGTAGGCGAGCATCTAAGAGGTCAAAATATTGGACAGCAATTAGTTAAAGCGGCTGTTGCCTATGCGAAAAAAGAAAAGTTACTAGTTATCCCATTATGTCCCTTCGCAAAAGCTGAGTTTGAAAAGCATCCTGAATACCAAGAAGTAGTAGGCTAAAATTATGTAGATGCACCCCAGCAAACCGGGGTGCGTTTTTATTTTTAATTAAACTAACAATCACTATCAATAAAATAAACATCAACATTAAAAATTGAAGATTTGACAAATCCTCACCTCACTTTTGTTGTATGTTAATTATACACAATATATACATTTATTTACTATCTAGCTACTTGCCAAGTAAAACAACCAATCTATCGCAAAGAAATACCGCTTTCTATTATATCTTGCTTATCACATTCACTTTACGATTGCTATTTTGAGTAAATTAATTAATTTGAACGATTTGGAAGGAATAGGACTAGTTAAAATAGAAGGTCCATAGAGTGACAAACATGAAGGAGTGATTGGATGCGATTAACAAAAGGAATTACTGGTTTTGATGCTGACCATTTAATCGAACAAGATGTGCGCATGTTTCAATCGATGGTGTACCATTTAGCAACAAGTGAACAGCGAGCGAAAGTACGACATTTTATCGATCGACCGCATTTTGTCTATATGCAAGCACTAGTGGAAATAGATGGGGAAATGGTGACCATTCTTCACCATCGCTGGATGCCGTATATTGCCTTTGCAAAATTGGATGAAGAGCTTAGCTTTGCCTTTTTATCGAGACCACAGCTACACAAATATTTTCCAATGCGAAAATGTTTGGAAGCAGCAACGCTAAATACGTTACTGGAAAAAGACCGAGCCTTGCATAGTTTATCTGCTATGGAGTGGAAGAACATTGCCTATTTCAAAAGTGAAACTATTGGTGACGTCATGTTTCATGCTTGGGATTGATTAGGGCAAATTACTCATGATGGAAGATGCTATAAAATACACAAAATTGACCAAGTTATTTCTGGAAATATAGCAAAAATTCCTAAAGCCACCAATCTTTCTTTGAAAATGGTAGATTACTTTTTATGGAATAGATTCGGAAAATAAGGGGTTTTTGCACATGTCATTCAAAACGATTAGTAGAAGAATTGTTTTTTCCTTTAGCATTGTTATTACGATCATGGCGTTATATATCGTGTACAACTATTTTGCTATTAAGCAAAGTAACCATGCAACAGAACAAATTGTTGAGCAAGAATTACAGCTATTAACGACAGATTACGAACAAGCGCAAACCATCGATGTAAGAATAGCTGCTGCTAGAGGCTATGTATTGTCTGGCGATGAAAAGTATAAAGCTATTTTTCAAGATAATGTAGCGCGTGCAGCGAGCAACGAAAAACAACGATTAGCCATGACAAGCTCTGAAGATTTCAGCAAACTTGCAGAAATGGCGAAGGAATGGAATCGCTATATTGAACAACAAGTATTTGCTGTTTATGATCAAGGTAATGCGGAGCTCGCGATTCAAAACATCACAAAAATGGATGCAACAGCCACAACCATTCGTGAAGGCTATGAAGGTTTAGCAGAGCAACGCAAGCAAGCGATCAATGAGGTAGGCGCTGACATGATAGTTGCTGGGGAGAATAAGCAGCTTATTGGCATCGTCGTAGGTATACTCATTTTTGTCATAGCGATTATTGTTGAGCTATTGAGTGCCCGCGGTATATCAAGACCTATTATGACATTAACGGAGCGAATGCAACGAATGACGAATGGGGATTTAAGCGGTCCTCCTTTAAAAATTCAATCGAAAGACGAAGTGGGCCAGCTAATGGAGGCAACCAATACGATGGCGGATATTTTGAATCGCTTATTGAAGCATATTCAAACGGTATCGAATGACGTAGCGGCCCATAGTGAGGAGCTATTGCAATCAACATCAGAAGTAAAGACGGGGACAGACCAAATCGCCCATACGATGACAGAAATTGCAAGTGGGACGGATGAGCTAGCCAGCCACACGACAGATGTTGCGACTTCCATGAATGACTTTGCAGGAAAAGTAACCTCTGTTCATCAAAGCAATAAAGACGTTCAGCACTATTCTCAGGATGTTATAGTTTTAACAAGGGAGGGACGGGACTTAATGTCCTCCTCTACTAAGCAGATGGGAGCCATTCAAGATATTGTGAAGGATGCAGTAGATCAGGTTGATGGATTAAGCAAGCAAACACAAGAAATCTCAAAGCTTGTCACGGTCATTCAAACCATTGCGGCACAAACAAATTTACTAGCATTGAACGCAGCAATTGAAGCAGCCAGAGCGGGGGAACAAGGCAAAGGATTTGCCGTAGTGGCCAATGAGGTCCGAAAATTAGCCAAGCAAGTGTCATATTCTGTGGAAGATATTACAGGTATCGTCCGTAACATTCAGGATGGTTCCAATAGAGTGACCGCTTCTCTTGAGCAGGGCTATAGTGAAGTGGAGAAAGGGGCATTGCAAATTACAACGACCAATGTAACGTTCCATCATATTGCCGACGCAATTGAGGCCATTGCTACAAATATTGAGGGGATGTCCTCTGGGCTAGATGATGTCGTTCACAATACTGTCACGATTAATAAGTCCATAGATGAAATGGCAGCTATTTCTGAGCAGTCAGCGGCAGGCATACAGGAGACCTCTGCCACAATTGAACAATCCGCTAGCTCTATGGAAGAAATTAAACATAGTGCTGAGCATCTAGCAGAGATGGCCGAGCAATTAAATAGTTTAATACGCCGATTTAAACTGTAACGATTTGACCCGTTAATTTCAAACTTCCATCACATTTACGCTGTATACTAATGTATTGGAAGGTGGAATCATTTTGAGAAAATATTTACTTTTATTACTAATGAGTACTTTATTCATGGCACCTGCTGCCTACGCCCATACGATGGATAAAAGTACACTATTTACGGATGTCCCTGAAACAACTTCAACTATTAAGGACATAATGGTGTTACATAGTATTGGGCTCCTTGGGTATAATGGCAAAGATATGGCCTTAAACCCAACTGACAACTTATCACGCAAAGATTTTGCAAGCTGGGTAGGTGGCTTCTTTGGACTTGAAGGAGCAACAGTGGATGAATTAGCACAAGCAGCACAAAAAGAAGAATACATTTCTTCTTTAGAGGGCGACCTTACATACAAGGAAATAAATACAGCACTTTTTCATCATAAACTTGAAGTAGAGAACCCAGATGCGACAATGACGAAAGAGGAGTATATTACCTTCTTAACGGAACACCTAGATGTTGATATGGGCGGTCATACGCTTCTTCAAATGGGTGGCTTTGCCGAAGGTCCAACTGGCACTATTGAAGATGTCGTGACAGGTGATGAAACGGGCATTATCATCAACGGTAAAACGTATATGCTGTCAGGACACCCTCGCATTTTTGCAGAATCAACGGATGCTAAAAGCTGGGTAGGTCAACAGCTAGAACGATCTATTTTTACGACAGCTGGAGATCACCATCATGGACATGATGACAATCAAGAAGGACATGGTGATCATGGAGACGGCCATGATGCACCGGCATCCAATACAGCCACACTTCAATATGTGCAAATCAGCTCTGCTCAGGTAGCAGCAGATGACACGAAAGAAGTACAGTCTTCGAATGCCACACCAAGAGAAGAGCAGCAAACTGATGAAACAACATCATCTAACTCAAGCACAGTGTGGATCATTGCTATCCTAGTCGTGCTCGCGGCTATTTTTGCCTTTGTTTTTGTGAAAAGAAAAAAATAATTGAGAGTAATAAGAACCAACAAAGATGGAATCATCCTTTGTTGGTTTTTTTTTGATTCACCTCATATACGTATACATGGAGGCGTGTCAGGACGGCCATGAACCGTCATAAAATCTTCATTCCTCACAAACGAATACATGCATAATCCAGTAATTTTACACAAAATTGAATAACCACAAGCCTGTTCGGTATATAAATAGGATACGATCATTTTTAGGCTGAGGAGTGTGTAAATGGCAACGCTTGTAGTAAAGAGAAGTATTATGCATCGGTACCAAAGCATTGGGCAGGCAATTGAAGAGGCTATGCCTGGGGATATGATAGAAATTCGAGATGGTATTTATGAGGAGAGCTTGGATATTTCCAAGCGGCTGACATTGTATGGAGTTGGCAATGTTACAATTAAAGGTGGTGTTTTTATTCGCTACCAGACCCATGTAGATATGCGTAATTTACGTTTTCGCCAAGGGCAGGGACTTTATGTAAAAGGAGATTTACAGTTAGAAAATTGTATTATTGAGGAGCAATTGATTCGCACGCAGATTATGGTAAGCTATGGTAGTTTGCTGATGAAAAATTGTGCTGTGCTTGCTACACCGCTCAATCATTTTGGTCTACGTGTTGCTAATGGTTCCAGTGTTATTCTCGTTGATACAACACTTGAGCATCATGTGAAAGCTCAAATTATTGCGCAAAACTGTGAGATGACATTAAGCAATTGTCTGCTGCTCGAAGGGAAGAAACATGGTATTTTTGCGATTCGTCATGTGAAGATGGTCATGGAGGATTGTGAAGTTCATGGTCATGAAAAGGAGCAAATTGTAGCGGCGTCTAGTGAGCTGGCAATCACCAATTGCCTTATTCACCAAGGACAGGGGGTTGGTATACAGCTATTTGATGATACGATTTTACGTATGGATGGCTGTGAAATCAAGAATCATCATGACACGAATATGATCGTCCACCGTAGTGAGGTAATGGTATCTGATTCTATATTTTCAGATGGCCAAGGACTCGGGCTGTACCTGGGAGAAAAAACAGAAGCTCAATTCTACGATTGTCAGTTTAATCGTCATGTGAAAGCACAAATGCTGATAGAGAATAGCAAGGCAGAGTTTCGCAAATGTCATGTACGTAATGGAATGGCTGTTGGTATGACCATCGTAGATGAAGCTGATGTTTCGATGACCGAATGTCAAATCCTAAACCATCAGCAATTTCATATCATTGTGGATGCAAGTGGGCTACAGCTCCATCAAACGACTATTCAATTTGGGCAATCAGGTGGTATTTATGGCAATGATCATGCCAAAATTATGCTTCACCATACAAACATTCGAGAGCTGGAAAAGCAACATGTATATTTGAACAATGCCCGTTTGTTTACACAGCATTGTACGTTTGAACAAATGAAAGGCAACGGGATTACATGTATCGATGCCATTTTTGAAGTAGCCAACAGCCATTTCAAAGACTGTCAGGATAGCACGTATGCGATGATATGGTCTGATCGTTCAATGGGACGTATTGAACATTGTCAAGTAGGCGAAGCAGCACGCCCATTTTTAGCTTTGTCCAATCAATCTTTATTAGAAATACGTGATACAGATTTAAGTGCAGTGAAAGCTCCTGCGGTGGTACAGGAAAACAGTCAATTATATGTGCAAAAGCATGTTCAGACAACAACTTGGCATCAAGACACGACATCAAGAGTATCACAAATAGAGATGGTTCAAACAAATGAGGAGAACCATATAAAAATGCTGAAAAATGATATTAAAAAAATAATTTAATAACCGATTATACAACTAAGACAAGTAGTTTCAATTTTGAAATTACTTTTTTTGCGGTAGGCATCAGAAGGTTTCAACTTTATATTTATGGGTAAAGTAATATGTTTGGGTCAAAAACGATGAGATAAATAGGCAGCGAAAACTCTATTATTCGACAAACTGACTGATTATTTTTATAATGGTATAGACAACTTCTTTTCAATTACTGCAATTTTCCAAAAAAATAAGAAGTAAAATGGTATATTTTCTTGTAAATGTTATTTTTTGAATAATAAAGTTTGGAATTGATGTAAAAAAAATATTAAGAAATTTTAGATAATAGATTGATTAGTTTCGGTGAATTAGCCTATAATTAGTAAAAATGGTTCATATATAAGATGATTATATGTTATTTGTGAAGTGTGTTTAATTTGTTTAAAATAATAATAAAAAAGGAGTGGGGGTGATAAGAGATGTTTGGGCTGACAAAAGAGGAAATTCTTTTAAAGTTAGAGGAAATTGAATTAGCAGAGAAGCATAAAAGTGCGATTGCTGATATCTTACATCTAAACAATATGCGAATAGAACAACAGCTTGCATTATTGATCCATTTAATTATCGATGAGCGCGAACGTAATATTTCTAACCATACATATTTAAATTAACCTATATATATAGATGCAAAAAATCACAAGTGCAGGATTCGAAGCACTTGTGATTTTTTTATCACATTTTTTATAATTTTTTTGTAAAACAAATGATTCGATTCGCTTCCGTAAAACCAAGCTGTAAATGTACTTGTAAACTTTCGGTATTGTCCCATTCACAATCGCTTGCAAATTCTGAGCATCCCATATGCTTGGCCCATTGTTCACAATGTGCTACAAGCTGTCTAGCATAGCCTTGCTGTCGATAGTTATCCATGACGAATAATCCTTCTAAATAGCCGACTGGACTAGAGTCCGTACCCTCTACATAATCTGTTCTCAGCTGACATTGGGCAAAGCCAATCGCCTTGTCATGGTCGTAGGCTAAGAAAATGACTGCATGGTCATCCTTCAATAAATGTGTCATGCTTTCAGTAAATTCCTCTACTGTATGATTAGGCCACAGCAATAAAGCTAATGTGGCAGCTGCCAGGGCATCCTGTTGCTCTGCTTGTTGAATCATTCAAAGTCCCTCCATCCTATTCATTCGAAAACGAAACAAAAATCATTTTTGCACGTACAAACTAGTAAGAGTTTCTGTCGTTGATGTGCTTTCTATTATTATATACAGGGTATACATGTAAAAAAAGGATAAAATCCACATCGATTTTGATGAGAGGGGAACCGATATGTCATTATTACAATCGTTAATTGAACAGGCAAAAAATCCAAAAGGATGGATGGGTTCATGGACTCTACGTATCATGAATATCACTCATCGTGGCATGAATAGCTGGTTTATCCGGCAAGGTGCCATCAATGATGGGGACATTGTGTTAGATATTGGCTGTGGCGGAGGGAAAACACTCAGAAATTTATCGAAATTGAATCCCAATGGTATAATTTATGGGATCGATATTTCTGCACAGGCCGTAAAGGAATCCATCAAAATGAATGAAGCGAATGTCGCAAGTGGCAGTATGATTGTTAAGGAGGCAAGTGTGTCTCAAATACCATATGAGGACCAATTTTTTGATGCCATTACAGCTTTTCAAACCCATTATTTTTGGCCATCATTGGAACATGATGTTGGGGAAGTATGGAGGGTATTGAAAAATGGAGGAAAATTTATTGTCATCGCCGAGTACTACAAAATGAATTACCATATGGAAGCTTTCCAAACACCCGCAGCTATGAAAGAATTATTGAAACAAACCGGTTTCCAAACGGTATATATAAGTGAAAAAACAAGTAAAGGATGGCTATGTATTACGGCCATTAAATAATACATAAACGTGGGAGGTTATACGGTGAAAAGATGTTCATGGGTCAAGCTAGATCAGCCGTTATATGTAGATTACCATGATAAAGAATGGGGAGTACCCGTCTATGATGATCAGCATTTATTCGAGATGCTTTGTTTAGAGGGGGCACAGGCAGGACTTAGCTGGTGGACGATTTTACAAAAGCGAGAGGGCTATCGAGAGGCATTTGATCATTTCGATGCTAAAAAAATTATCCTTTATTCAGAGGACAAGCTTTTGGAATTACAGCAAGACACACGGATTGTGCGCAATAAATTAAAAATAGCTAGCGTTGTGACGAATGCGAAAGCATTTCTACAAATACAAGAAAAATATGACTCGTTTTCTGAATATATTTGGGGGTTTGTCGATCATCAACCAATCATAAATGAATGGCCATCTATGGCAGAGGTACCAGTGACAACAGATCGCAGTGATCGGATGAGTAAGCAATTGAAGAAGGACGGCTTTAAATTTGTGGGTAGTACGATTTGTTATTCATTTATGCAGGCTGTCGGTATGGTCAATGATCATATAACGGTTTGCTGCTGTCGACAACAGGGGCTTGCGCATGAGCATTAAACATATCCAATCTCAGCTAGCCAAGCAAGCGACAATATTCCAGACGGGTGGCTTCCGTCCAACCCATGAGCTTTTAGAAAGTTGGATTGGCTATGTTGGATGGTCTTTACTAGAGGAGGATCGACCTTCCGATTTTCAACCGCTCGCTACATTATTTTTGAAAGATTTGCCCTATGTACCTCAAGCTTTACAGCCGTTTCAATTGGTAACTCTATTTGTCCATGAGAATATTTTCGATCATCTTATGGAGGATGATTTGAGCATCTATTTTGAAATAAGAGCCTACACCACCTTAGAAAACCTAGTACAGCGGGACTGGCAGCACGACCGTATTCGAGCCTTTCCTCTGCAGGTAGAGCATATTCACAATGATTATCCAGTATGGGATGGCGGGGGTATTCCTGCACAAATAGAAGAGGACATACTAAGATTGGAGCATGAAGACGGCCTTAATTATTTTGAAGACATCCTTGAAGAGATGTATCCGCAACACAAAATTGGCGGCTACCCAACCTTTTGTCAAAGTGGCTATGATTTTGGTGAAGATACACCTTTTGTCTTCCAAATTGCCTCAGATGCCAAGGCACAACTGAATATTGTGGATAATGGCAATTTTTATTTCTTTTATAATCCAACAGCACAGACATGGCGCGTCTATTGTGATTTTTATTAATATCGTTAACGCTTAGCCCTAAAATGGATTGTAATATCGATCATGTATTGAATGAAAAATAAACCTAGATACGCGCCTGTCAGTAGAAAAATGGGATTTAGGAAAACAGCATGAATCGTTGTCATAAAGACCACATCCTCCAGAATAATCTGCGTTATAGAAGTAGCGGCAATATAGCCAAAAAGAATGGCAGACACGACACCTAATGCATTGAAAACAAGGCGCATTTTATCACTTTTTTGCTGAAGATAGACCATGAGAGCAGGTATGACAATGATGGTAACCATTATGAATACGTTCATCAACACACATCCTTTTTTCTCAGGATGCCCTTGTTAGCTGTTACATAAACCAAAGATATAGAGGAGGGGAATAAGGTGAGACGGCAAGAAGGGGAGATGAAAAAAGTAAAGAAGGTGAAGAAAATGGAGCACAAAACAGTCGTCAAGAATGGTATAGGCTTTGGTTCTGTTTTAGCGATCACAATTTCATGGAGTGTCCATCATTCCATCATATGGGCAATCATTCATGGCTGCTTTAGCTGGCTCTACGTTCTCTATTATGCATTTACTCGCTAAACTTTAAAGCATACCTATCAGCTAAGTATTTGTTTAATCCAAAAGTTTATGGGGTACAAACAAATTAACGTTCATAAATATTGACTAACAAGCATAAATAACAAAGTGCTCTTTTTCAAGAGAACAAACTTCAGTATGAACGTAGAAGAAAGGTTGATAGCATGACAGATCAAGTAACGGCATTAAGTAATGTGAATGGAAAAGCTACGGGAGTGGAAGGTATTTTACAAAATGTAGCATTTATTTTATCGACGTTTACGGTCTCTTGCCCGCAACGGGAATGGAGCATTCGGTCAGATATTCGTAAACTCTTCCAACGTATGAAAAAAATGAACACCAAACGTTTGATTGAGTGTATCCAGCGTTTTGAGCCGAGAGCAGTCGTAGTGGAAGTGGATTATTTGGGCGATGTGTACCGAGGCAAACTGGAGCCCATTGTCAAAGTAATTATTAATGAATAAGACTATAAATTCTGCCAGGATTTAACCTGGCAGAAGATCAAATAAATAGTCCGTTTACATATATCTGAAAATATCAATTCCAGAATTCTTTAAGCAATTGTGCTTCTTCGTATGACAATAATTTGTTGGCAATCTATGATAATCGGAGAAGCTCCTACATCTGCTACTTCTAAGAATGTAGCACAGCATGTTTTAGGATCTAGGCTAATGAAAAAGACATCAGCTAAGCTAAAACCACCTACTAACACGACGTCTACAAGTGTGCCAATAGGCAGGCATTTTAATTGATGGCAAATACAGCCTTTACATTCGTTTTTGGAACAGCAATCTTTCTCAGGGCATTTTTCATCTTTGTGTTCGCATTTACACGTATGCTTACATTTTTTCTCACAGCATTTTTTCGATTCCTCTTTTTGTTGACCCCAGTTCATATAATGATTAAATCTACAATCTTGCATCTTTTAATCTCCCTTATGGTTAATTTTTAGTATTGGTCGCGCAACCCTTACACATCTAATCTATGAACAAAACAAATAGAGTTCTTGGTAATTTGCCCTTTGAATAGAAAAATGGAAACTTTGTCGTACATAACTAACCGTTTTTAGGGGGTAATACTAGATTTCTGCCTGTTAATATGAAGGTGAAAGGGAGCGAGTGTATGAAGAGAATGCTACAAGGTTTCTTTTTACTGATGTTCGCTATAGTAGTGATATCATGGCTGATTGTAGAAAAACAGCCTTTACCAATAGCCGTAAGTTTCTCTCCTTCTCCGACCTATGCGGAAGAGTTTAGTGAAAAATTACAAGAGACTAATTTTACACAAAAGATCATACAAGCGGTACGAAAGGCAGGATATTCACCAGATAGTACGGTAGGCTATTTGGTAGATTCTCCTAACCATCAAATCATCACCATCCAATTACACGATGGTAATGAAATAGAAAAAAGCACAGAAAGTGAGATTCAAACGATTATCCATGAGCTGGCCAAAGAAGAGAATATGGGAGCATTTATAGTGAATGTTCAGCTATTAGAAACAAAATAAGGAAAGCGGGAGACACATATTGCATGTGTCTCTTTTGCATAGAGGGGGCATGTTATAATGGAATGAAGAGGTGAAGGTCTATGAAAATATTAGTTTTGGGTGCAACAGGACGTGTGGGAAGACAAATTGTTGAGTTCGCGTTAAAAGATCAACTCGAAGTAACGACATTTGTCCGTGATCCCCATAAATTACAGCTAGACAATAAGAACTTACATATCTTTCAGGGAAATGTCTTAAATAAGAAAGATCTCGAACAGGCTATGGTGAATGTGGATGTAGTAGTAAGTGCATTAAATACAGATGGGAATGATACTTTATCTACTAGTATTTCGCTCATACTTGAGGTGATGGAGCAACAAAAGATAAAGAGAATTATTACGATTGGCACTGCGGGTATTTTACAAAGTCGAGTGTCACCTACGATTCTTCGATATCAATCAACGGAATCCAAACGTAAATCTACGTTTGCTGCTAAGGAGCATCAGTACGTTTTTGAACAATTACGCGTTTCCAATGTCGATTGGACGATTGTTTGTCCAACCTATTTACCAGATGGATCATTTACAGGAACCTATCGAGTGGAGCGCAATTTTTTACCTGAAGGCGGTAGTGAAATATCAGTAGCCGATACAGCCTACTTTGCCTACCAACAAATCTTTAGCAAGGACTTCGTTAAAACGCGAGTAGGGATCGCCTATTAAAAGGAGAGTAGAAAAATGAGAATCATTCACACGCTCATTGGCCTGCTCATTACATTTTTTGGGCTTGCCCTGCTAAATACAACGATGGATACAGCCATTCGAAACAGGATGGTGAAAGTATATGGCATTATCCTTATGTCTATTGGGGTGTTCTATCTTAAAAAAACGGCAAAATTGGATAAGTAATAGCCTCGTTAAGGGATTGGTTCTTTCAATTGACTGGGTTTTAATAGGAATAGTGGATACTTATGCTTATAGGGTGAGAAAGTATTGGGAATTTTCCTTTTTATAGAAGGTTTGCTATACTTTATGTCGAATATATATCATTGAAGAGGTGATTGTATGGACAAAGAGATATCAAACAACTATCAATATCCTGAACACCTAGCCATTCAAGATGGAATCGAAAAGACAGAGTTATATGTCATAAAGATAACAAAGGAACAAGTGGATAGGTTGATTGAGGATATCGATCAAACATTAAAGGCGTCTACCTGACGTCTTTTTTATTCTGGGTTTGCATCATTCATAGTAAAGAATAGTCCTGCCCCGAAGTAATCAATACTGGAAAAGGTTCCCTCATTTATTGGTGAATCAAAACGTGCAGTTATTAGCTTTACTTCATAAAAAGTTATAAAATGGTAATAAATATTAAATAGTACATCCTAACTTTTAGAATGAAAAGAGTTAGAAGGACTTAATTTAAGGATTTTACCCTATATTTCTTTAGTACAGATAAAAAAATAAAATCAGTAGGCATAGGGGATTTTTCTAGGGAGAAGTAGACATTCACTCAAGTTAAAATGTACCATCGCTACGTCATTTCATAGCGCCTGTATAAAGCATTTTTTTCTTAAAAAAACTATAGGAATTTAAATACAAACAAATATTTTATCTAGATTATGAAAGGAGCTGAGCTGTTTTATGATTTATAAATTGGATAAAAGAGACTATTATAAAATAAAAAGGTTACTACAAACACCTGATCAGAAGAATGATTTAACATTAAATTCCATAATTAATGGTATGAACAGAGGGACAATTTATGTAGACAATCCGCAAGAACCCAATACAGCACTAATAGATGTAACAGGAATAAGCAGTATTTTTATTGGGAATGCGACTAATCAACAGTTTATTGATTCTTTACGTGATTTTCTTGATAATGAATTAAAAATGGATACTTATGAATCGTGTGGTGGAACCTGGTTTATTGCAGTCATAAAAGATGAGATATGGGAACAAGTATTAGAAAATGTTATTGATGATAAAGAATACGAACCAGATTATGAGCTGTATTATCAATTCAATCCTGAGGCTTTCGTTTCTTTAAAAGAGCAATACAAACCTTTACCGGATAATTATCTTATAAAAAAAATTGATACCGAAGTCATTAAGAACGATCCAGATGGGATTCTTTCTGAAGTAGTAGAAGAGGTTTGGTATTCAATTGAAGACTTTAATACTCATGGACTGGGATATTGTATCATAAGGGATAATAAAATAGTAAGTGCATGTTTTTCTTGCTGTGTACACGAGAATAAACATGAAATTAGTGTTGAAACATACGACGAGAAACACATGAATAAAGGATTAGCCACTTTAGTGTGTTCTGCATATTTAGATGATTGTATAAAAAATGGACTAATACCCCAATGGTCAACGATGGAAACAAACCTTGAATCTAAACGTTTAGCAAAAAAATTGGGCTTTGAATTTGAGTCAAAACTAAAAACATTGGAGTTTGAATGGAAATGATCATGAGATACTCTTTATAAACTATGAAAGGATTATAATATTAAATATTCAGAATTTTTTTCTGCTGTAACTTTGAAAAATCAATCATATATCAGCAACATTGTCACGTTTGTTTCATTGGAATGGATTTGAGTCTCCAATACTCAAATAAATAAAATCTGTTTGTCATTAATCTATTTTTCCTCTGCACAATTTCTTCTTATTTATAGTTTATAGTATAAGTCGTCAGCGTTTTACAAAGTAGAAAGAATGAGGAAATTAGAGGTGAATAAAATGAAATTAAAAGCTTTTGCTGTAACTTTGCTTACTACGATTGTCCTAGGTGCTTGCAATGGAGAGAGTACTAATGACGATAACCCTAGAAAAGAAGTGGAGATGCAAAATATTAAGGAGTTGGTGAATGAATATAGCGGGAACAAAACAAAAGACGAATCTGCTTCAATCACATCAAACCAGCTGATTGTAACTGATAAAGAAGGAATTGAGTCAGCATATGCTTTGCCAGAAGACGAATTTTTTGTTTCTGTAGCTCCTTACATAAATGAAACTCACCCTTGTACTAACCATAGCTTGACGGGTTGCCAAGGAGAGCTGGCTAATAAGGATATAGCTGTCTATATTGAAGACTCAAAAGGTAATGTGCTAGTGGACGAAACCATGAAAACTCTAGCAAATGGATTTATTGATTTATGGCTACCTCGTGACCAAACGTATAACATAAAAATGGAGCATAAAGGCAAAACGGTAGAATCGATATTTTCTACTTATGAAAGCGAGGGCACTTGCATTACAACAATGCAATTAAAATAGAAAAAAAGTAGGGTTGTCCAAAAAGTCAGTGAAAGCTGATTATTTGTGGCAGCCCTTTACTATTTATATTTTTAAAATTATAGGTTTAGATTTTGCATTTAAGTTGCATTGTTTGGTATGTCAACACTAAACTGCACAAAAATTATAAGGTCTGTTGCTTGAATTCCACTGGGGTAAATAGCCTAGTGTCCCGTGAATTCGAATGTTATTGAACCAATGAACATAATCATCAAGTTCAAGAGCGAGCTGTTCAAGAGTAGAGAAATGTGCTCCGTTAGCGAATTCGGTTTTAAATACCTTAAACATCGCCTCAGCCACGGCGTTATCATAAGGGCATCCCTTCATGCTCAGGGATCGCTGGATTCCAAATGTTTCTAGGGCTTTTGAAATGAGCTTATTATCAAACTCTTTTCCTCGGTCTGTATGAAACATTTGTATGTCGTTCAAGTTACCTCTAATACTTACTAGTGCTTGATAAACCAGCTCTGCTGTCTTATTTGCACCAGTACTACGGCCAATGATTTCACGATTGAAAAGGTCGACAAATAAGCATACATAATGCCATTTTGTTCCGACACGGACATATGTTAAATCACTCACGATGACAGCCAACGGCTCTTTTTGCTCAAATTGGCGCTGTAATTCATTTTTTATCGGCCCTTCATTACATGTTGAGTTATGCACCTTATACTGTGCTACTGTATAGTTTGATACTAGTCCAAGACCTTTCATTAAACGACCAATTCGACGACGTGATACGTGTTTTGGCTCTGGTAATTTACTTAGTTCTTTCTTGATTTTACGCGTACCATAATTATTACGGCTTTCTTTGAAAATACGAGCAATCTCTTTGGAAATCTCATTATCTTCAGTTTTTAGCGCACGTTTGCCACAAACTTCGGCATGATAGTAATACGTACTTTTCGGAATATTAAGGACGTCACACATTGCTGATACTGAATATTTGTGAGCGTTATTTCGAATCACATCTATTTTCGTCCCATGATCAGCGCTGCTTGCTTTAAAATATCATTCTCCATCAGTAAACGTTGATTTTCTTTGCGTAATCGAGCTAGTTCGTTATCTTCTTCAGAGGGATTATCTTTGGCAGCGAATGAACCGGTTTCTTGATGGTTTTTAATCCAACGGTCTAAAGCCGAAGGCGTTATATCGTACTCTCTGGCAATATCTGCACGGGATTTTCCATTTTCATAAAGTTTTACTAATTGCAATTTAAATTCAGATGTAAAAGTTCGACGTTGACGTGACATAGTAGCACGCTCCTTTAAGTTGGTAGTCTAAGTGTACTAGCCCTTATTTTTTATGTCCAACTTAGTGTAGCCGATTCAACCAAAAACCTACGAGGATAGGGGGTGTTGAGTGTGACGGGTTACAGCATCATACTCATAGTGTGACAACCAGAAAAAGGGTCTCTATTCAAATTAGAATCCTTATTTTATTTTGGTTGAAGAACTATGAATTATGTCAGTTATAACTAGCATCTTACCAAAAAACGATAGCCACTTGAATGTCCCCCTAATCTCGATAGCTACTGGACCTGCTCTTTTAATCCAAGATAATCATTGATGGCAAACAATAAATAATCCAATTCTCTCTTAGAGTGACGATTAGATAATTCACCTAGCAAGTTAACAGTTAATTGGCCTTCCGTTATTGTATCTGAATGAACCAATTCTTTTGTCGTGATCCCCATTATCTTGGCAAAGTGTTCAATGCGATCTGATTTTAAAGTACGTTCTCCTTTTAACATAAGTCCTACAAGTGATTTACTTACTCCTAATTGTTCAGCTAGCCATTGATATGATTTATCCTCAGCTTTCAACCATTTAATTACTTTGCTTATTACGATGTCGTTAGTTTTCATATCCTACTCTCCACCTATCTACAAATATCATATCATTCAATATTAAACATCCATAACATTTTTATTCAATCTATGCAACTAAATATTGCATCATTGAGAATTAAATATAAGTGGATAAGTTTATTAAAAAATCGGGTACTTTCTGAAATAAGGAAAGCGTCTTTCTTTATGGAAAGTTCTGAATTATAGAACAAAAACAATGCCCACAGAATTTTTAATCCAACTTTATTATAAATAATCATTCTTTTTTTAAACTACAATTTATATGGCTATACTAAGCTTGTTCAAATCTAGTAGGTTGTTAATAAAAATATATAAATTAATAATATATTATCTATCTTTAAGTATAATATAGTAATTTCCATCATATGTTAAATACTATAGCAATTAAAAGTAGTAAAAGTGAAGGTGGGTATCCGTGAAATATAAAATTATTCCAGGTCTTTTACTAATAATCTTACTATCAATTATCGGAGCATTAACAATAAGGGACAAACTATTTGCAACTGAACTAGAGAAAGGTTCTTATAAAGTGGATTCTTTTGAATCACTACCCAATAAGGAAATAACTTTATTAGAAGCATATGACATAGGGATGGACATAGCAAAAGAATACGATAAAAATTCGGAACTTATTTTTATGAATAGTGTGAATGATGGCAAAATAAATGGTTCAGATGGAAAAAAAGGAAATTGGCAAGGGTATATTACCTTACCTAACAAAAGACTAAGTATCATATTTGTTATCGAAAAGGGGAAACTGAAAAGTTACGATGTAATAGATAGTGATGAACAACTGCCTATTAAAGATGAAGATATAAAAGTAGATAGTAACGAGGTTGTAAAAAAAGCCATATCTGAATTTAAATTAGAACCAGGAAATGATAATTTTTTGAATGGTTATCATTTCCGTCTAATAAGAGATGAGAAAAATGTATTTTTGGGGGTGGGAGGTCAAAAAACAGGCAAGAGAGCAGAAATCTATTTCAATCCTAAAAACGGAGAGTATTTAGGAGGAATTGAAAAAAAATAAACCTTTACAGGAGGAATCAAATATGAAAAAGATTCCTATAATTTTAGGAATGTTATTTATTTTAGGAGCATCTATACTTTCAGAAAGTACTTTAGCAGCAACATATGTAAATCAATCAGTTACCGCATATGTAGCCGATCAGGGTAGTCTGACTTATCATGGTACTGTTCCAGTTATGTATAGTACTGCTGCAGTTCGCCCTAAAGTGTGTGGGAATGCATTATCGGGTACAAAATTTCCTGCTGGAACAATAATTACAACACAGGCCGGATTACCATTCCCTGACGCTCGTTTAAGAAGTACTTTCCAAGTTTACGATATGGGAGATGTTAAGTGTGTAAAAAATGTAACTCCTAATTGGTTTGATATCTTTTTTGGGACATCTGAAAATTATCAACATGCTATAAATTTTGGATTTAATACAGCGAGTTATAATACTAGTTCAACCTTATCAGCAGAAGATTTGAATTCGGAAGACATAAACAACACAGAAGAATTTATAAAAGAAGAAGAAAAAGAGGCTACAAATAATTAGTATTTGGTTGTTCTTAATGAAAAATTTTTGTTCGATAAGTGCATTATCAGCGAGTGTACCTTTACAGGACATACTCATGGTAATGCCTTTTCTTTTTAAGCTTATTGTTAACGACAAACTTTGTGTACACCGTACCTTGGCATTATGCAACGTTCAACCTTCAGGAATGTCCTATATACCGTATATGTAGCCTTGGAAAAAATAAAACTACAACATATTGAAAAAAATGTCCGATAGTGTAAAATTACACTTATGGGTGGTTTTCGTTATCAATATAATATGGGAGTATATATAAATTGAAGAGGTTTATTAAAAGTATTTTGTCTTTATTTCCAGTTCCTTTCTTATTTCATTTTTACGAATTTAATTGTCATCTTGCTAGGCAACAAGCTGATTTTTTGTTTCAGGTATTTCTAGTGTTCATAATTGTTGTAGGTATTTCATCGAGAAACATTAAATTGCCTTTGTTCATTGGCTTGAATTTTATTATGACCGTTATTTCTTTGATATTTGGCTATTTTTTCATAGATGATGATGGAGGTTGGTTTAAACCTTTTGGCAGAGATGCCGCCATTGTATTTGTTTCAATTATTTATATTCTAGGGCAATTAATTATAAGATTATTTAGCAGGCTAGTTCATACTAACAGCCGAAGTAATAAGTAAAGATGAAAAGAAAGGAAGTAATTCTCCTGGATAGATCTCTTTTTCAAAGGCTGCTAACAAAGTATTGTTTTTTTATTATATAAACTATTTAATTTAGCTAAATAATAAAGTATGTGAAAAAGTTACTTAAACTAAAGGAGAGCTTTAGTTTAAGTAGAAATATGCTTTTGATCTTTCACATTCGGGCCAAATCCTATAATAGGAGTTGTGTTTTTTTAGTAAACTCTCTTTAAAAGTGGTTTTGCATACTTGAAAGATTTTGTGCAGTAACAATGTATCAATTCGATATGTAAAAATAACCAACTAGTAGATAAATGAATATATATAAAACCGTTATATATAAATATATTGCTGTTGAGCCTTTATCATTTCTAGCTTGAAATAATACTACAATTGAAAGAATTACTACTAGTATAAAAGGGATTATTTGCCAGTTGTGAAAGCGAAATGGTTATAGGCTGCTTTATTATTTCAGTCATATTGCCTCCGAAAAAGAAAGAATTCAATTCATTTTATCAATATTTTAGTTAAGTGATACCAGTAAATTCTGGGAACCGAATATAGCCTTGCAAGGAGCAAAATAGTACTGAACAATTTGAACACATCATGCAATAGCTTATAGTCATATGAAGTAAGTTATATTCTAGGTAAAAGGATTCCTAAGTTTCTCTCAGACTTAGAGATAGACATCTAAGGGAAGCTTCTTTATCTATTATCAGACTGTATTTTGCTGTTCATTTAAAATTTTGAAGTATTGTGCCATACTAGAGAATTAATTTGAAATAAATAATCTGTTAATTTCTAAAATTCTAAATTGATGTATTTGTTGTATATATTTCTTTATTGCGTGCATGCTATAAAATGTTATTTGCAGGTGTATGGAAATCACAAAATTAATTTAGAAAGTAGTGGATTTCCTTTGAATTAAATAATTTCAAATCCTATATATTTTGCAAACGAATTACAAATAATTACAAAACTTAAGACAGGCAACAATAACAATATACTATGATGGAACTGCGGGAATACCTCCATAGATGTAGAAATAGGAGCAACTATTTTTTTTTACTCTAATTATTGAAAAATTAGTTAATCAAACAAACAACAACCAAATCTAAAATTTTTAGATATAACCACTAAAATTCTCCGCTTCCCATTCATGAATAGCATGCTGTTCTGTCTCCAACACCTTCTCCATATAAATGATAGTCGTTTCTATCTTTTTATGACCGAGGGATTTCATAATTCTATACATATATGGAAAGTATATTTTCCAGCTAGCCTTTTGTCCGAACGATAGTTAAAAATGACTGGAGTATCTATCTTATGTAAAACCTCAATCCTTTTGACATGAAAAGGAGTAGTTAAGGGCCAAATAATCACGAATGATTTTAGGATGTCCGCCATTTTCAAGACAAAGTTTACTCGCAATTTTAATTTCCTTCTGATTATAGTGAGATTGCGCACCAATTAAAAATATGCCTGACAGTATCAATAATGTGCCAATCGCCAAAACATATTTTATGACTCTTTTCAATACACGTACCTCCATTTCAAAAGTAATCGGTATCCCTAGTATATGTTGAACGATGAAAGCAATATGTTAATTGACTTATCGTATACACTTGTATACAATAACTTTAAATTAACGTATACGTTTGTATACAAAGGGAGTGTTTAATGAATGAGAGGTTCAGGTTTTAGAGAGCATATGAAGGAAGGTCATCATCGAGGTGGTCGTCACAGAGGAATGGAGGGAACGGCATCACGTGGAGCAAAAACGTTCCGAAGAGGGAGAGCCATTGCCTTTTTAGAAATGTTAAATGTGAAACGTGCAACGATTAAACAGCAATTAGAAAAGCCCGAGTTTCAATCCATTCAGCAAATTTTAGTAGGTGAGTTAAAGGCCATTGATATGGTGATCCAAGAATTTAGCCAGCTGTTTGATATACATGAAAGCGAAACAGTAGAAACTGCAGTTGATCATTCACAGATAGAAGAAGGAGATTCTGTGCATGAAAAAAGTGAATAACTATATTGATACGGTATTTGCCCAGCAGGACCCCATTCTTGAGAATGTCATAGCTTCCATTACGGAACAAGGTATGCCAGCCATTTCTGTTTCTCCTTCATCAGGAAAGCTATTGACGATGCTCGTATCGCTTACAGGGGCTCAGGATATTTTAGAAATCGGTGCATTAGGTGGTTATAGTGGCATCTGTCTAGCGAGAGGAATGGCAGATGAGGGCGCATTAACCTCACTAGAATTAGAGGAAAAATATGCACAGTTAGCTGCACAAAATCTTGCCAATGCAGGCTTTGCTGAACAAGTGACCTATCTCACTGGGCCTGCCCTTGAAAGCCTTGAAAAGCTTGTAGCTGATGGAAAACGCTTTGATTTTTTCTTTATTGACGCGGATAAGGAAAATTACGAGCATTATTTAGCATATTGTATAAAACTAGCAAATACTGATGCATTAATTGTCACGGATAATGTATTAGCAGCGGGTAGTGTTGCAGACCCAGAAGTGACACCAAAACGATATACAGCCATCATGAAGAAATTTAATCGTCTGGTGGCGAACCACCCACAATTGGAGTCAATTCTTTTACCCATTGGGGATGGCATAACCGTTTCTAAGGTAAAAAAATAATAAAGATTAGTCCTCCTTTATGGTAAAGTATGGTTAGTAACTGAAAAAGGAGAGATGCGTTTGAAACAAGCGTTAGTTGTGATTGATGCACAGCAAGAACTGATAGAAGGTAATCAGGAGGAACAAGCTGTTTATCGCAAAGAAGAATTACTAGAGACCATCAATAAGGTAATTAAAAAGGCTATCGAGGAAAATGTTCAAATTATTTTTGTTCGTGATCAAGATGTGGCTGGTGGAGAGGGAGATGGCTTTCAAGTACATAAAAAAATCCATGTTCCAATATCAGCTGTCTTTTTTGACAAACTCGCTACCAATGCATTCTACAAAACTGGGCTGCTGGAGTATTTAAAGGATCATGACGTGCAGCATTTGGTAATGATGGGGTGTAAAACCGAGCATTGTGTGGATACTGCCGTCAGATCAGCCACTGTTCACGGCTTCGATGTCACAGTTGTCGCTGATGGACATTCGACGAACGGCTCCAAGCATTTAGTACCAGAAGCCATGATCGCACATCATAATGACATATTACACGGTCATTACAATGTTGACCATTTCTCGCTGGTGCGTCATTCAGACGAAGACTTATTTGAACCTAGCCATTCAACCTACCGCTAACATAATAATGACCAAGAATTTTAGTTCTTGGTCATTTCTTATACGTTCTTGATGATCAAACTACTACATAGAAGACGTTATGATAGAGCAAAAGCTTGTCCAAAGGGATGGAGTTTTTTCAGAAATGGAAAGCAGTAACACATTTTTTGCTCCAAAAAATGGAATGCAAGCTATGCTTAATCCTTCTTATTCATAGGGCCACTGTGCGAGCAGTGACCCTAAGTATCAAGTCAGGAGGTGTAAGGCTAAAATTAGCTTTACACTATTATATGTATGTGAAAGTAACTTCGAAAGTTAGTTATCTGCCTGTTCGATAGATTATTTTTTTGAATGGCGACTAAATCGGGCACAATATGTCGGATGACTCAATTCTATTCTTGCTATTGTTGTGAAAAGGGAGGTTATTCAAGTGGATTCATGCACACGACTGAATGAAGCGATTGCCTATATTGAGGCCAATTTGACCAATGACATTGATATGAAGGAAGTGGCAAGTAGAGCGTATTGTTCTGAGTATCACTTTAAACGAATGTTTTCATTTCTCGCAGGCATCTCGCTCTCCGAATACATTCGTCGGAGACGTTTGACACTGGCCGCTCTTGAATTGTCGAACGCCTCTTTGAGAATCCTCGATATAGCAGTTATGTATGGTTATAGCTCAGCAGATGCTTTTACAAGAGCCTTTCAGCACTTACATGGGATTACACCTTCTGAGGCGAGGCAAACTGGCCAAACATTCAAAGCTTTTCCACGGATGACCTTCCAATTGACCATCCAAGGAGGAATTGAAATGAATTACCGACTCGAGCAAAAGGAAGCCTTTCGCATCGTTGGTTTGATGAAACGCGTACCGATTATTTTTCAGGGAGAAAATCCGGACATTGTGAAATTGGCGCAATCCCTAACAACCACAGATATTGAGCAACTTAATGTGGAGCCTAAGGGCATCATCCAAGCTTCTACAAATTTTTCAGAGGGGCGAATGGAGCAAAAGGGAGAACTCGATCATTATATTGGCGTGGCTACTACAGCAACAATCCCTGGGCGCTTTTGCCAACTTGCTGTCCCAGCGAATACATGGGCTGTCTTTACAGTGGTCGGACCTTTCCCGCAAACACTTCAGGAGACGTGGGGCCGCATTTATGCTGAGTGGTTTCCATCTTCCAGCTATGAACAGGTTGCTGGCCCTGAAATTGTCAGTCTTGCGAGCACCGATTTTTCATCACCAACCTTTACAAGTGAAATATGGATACCCATTCACAAAAAAGAGCCTCTTGCATAATGCATGGCTCTTTAATGTATTTTTGTTCCATTGGGTACATGCTGATCAGGTGTTAACAGGATGACGTCTCCCTCACCTGGCACTCCACCAATGACTAACACCTCTGACTTAAAACCGGCAACGCGGCGTGGGGGGAAATTAACAATTGCTACGACTTGCTTTCCGACCATTTCCTCTGGCGTATAACGTTTTGTAATTTGGGCGGAAGACTGTTTAATACCGAGCTCTTCACCAAAATCGATGTTCATTTTTATTGCTGGAACACGTGCTTTTGGTAGCTCCTGTGCTTCCAAGACCGTACCAACTCGTAGATCAAGCGCTGTAAAATCTTCAAATGTGGCCATTATTCAACTCTCCTTCATGTCAACTATATTATCATGCTAACATTATGTGGGAAATTATTCAAAATAAAAAAGAAGAGCACATAGAGTGCCCTTCTTTTCTTAACGACGATGCTCTACCAGGTCAATAGCTCCTAACACAATATGAGCTAAACCAAAGCCAAAAATGGTGTTGGCCACCATTTTATTAGAGCCATGCTTTTGCTTCATGGCATATCCTGCCGCTGTGACAGCCGACCCGAGAATAGTTGGGATTAAACCTTCACGAACATTATTCATAAAATTGATCCCTCCGTCGTATGATTCGGTATAAGTTTCATACCATACTTACTATGAACGTTTGCAGCGTATCCTATACGAATAAATAATAGGTTGAAAATATACGGCTGTCATTTATTGTTGAATAGGTGCTACTTTTATTTGATCGACCATAAATTCGTTCTTCGTATGATCGAATTTATAGGTAATGTGGAAATCAGCCACATTTATAGGAAAGACACTAGCCGCAAGGGTCAATTTTATCTTTTGATTTTCTAAATAGTAAATCGTTATCCCACCAAAACCTAGTTCATCCTGCTGTAATTCTAGCTCTGGATCGACATGATAGTCCAAGTGATATTCCTTGCCCAGTGCTTGGCCCGTAATCGTTAATGTTTCATGATCCTTTTTCACAACGTTTGACTCAATATGTTGAGCAACAATTTCCTCATAATGAGGGACCTTTATTTCTTGTAAGTCCTGATCTACTATATGAATATCATAATTATCTAGCCCAGTTCCTCTGCCAGTTTGAATGATGATAACAGCTTCTTCTTTGCCATCCTCCGTCATATCTATGTAAAACACTTGTGGCTCGGTTCCTGTATCACCAGGGTTGTTCCAATTAAAGTCCTTCACCTTCCCATTAATCTCTAGCTTTACGCTCTCTCCATTCTTATACAGTTTTACTTCTTTATGGTCAGAGGCCCCAATTAATGTGGCATCTATATGTGTTGGGCTGTGGGCTTCCTTCGAAATTCGTTCTTCTGTTGGATCATCTTTTTGATCTGATTGGCATCCTGAAAATATAACTGTACTTAACAATAGCAATGTACCAATTTCTTTTTTCAATCGTATCTACACCTTTCTTAATCTTTGTAAAATCTATGTCATTTATCACAAATAGCTGCAAGCAATAATGGGGAAGAAGCCGATATACATAAGCGAACTATTACTACAGAAATTTTTTCTCCCTCTACAAAGTGGGCTTAGTAGAAAACAACAAGACGACTTCGTACATTACAATAATTTACAAAATAAAGCAAATTCCTCTTTATATTATATAGTTGATGTAGTAAATATGAAAATTTTGGATTTATTGAAACGAAAATGAAGCCTCAATCGTATACTAAAGTAAAGGGGGGCGGAAATGAAATATGTAGGCATCGGAACAATATTGTCCATCCTAGGTGTAGTATTTTCAATCCTAATATGGGGTACAGAAAAAGCGCATTTACTTTCTGGATTGGTAGGTGGAATATTCATAATATTCACTCTGTTGGTGTCAGGTTCGATGGGGAGTGGGGATAGAATGCGGGCTAATTTTGCAACAGCAACAAAAGAAGATAGGGACGAACGCAATCATATGATGAATAATGCTTTATTGTTAGCATTACCAAATATTATTGTCGCTATCTTTGCGTATTATATGTGATCATACCAGCTCAATTGAAAGGATGATGTGTACCTTGGATAAAGAAAAAGATTATTATTCAGAAGCATCTAGATATACACTTGCAGTTGTTCTCTTCACACTCATCATTTGGGGCATCTATGATTGGCGAAACGCAACACCCAATGGTTTTCAATTTTTATTAATAAATGAAATTGTTATCACTCTTGGGATTACACGCTATATTTTGAAGAAACGAGATCAAAAAAGAAAGCGCTCTTAATAATCTTTACATAGATAATCAATAAAAGTGTCACATCTACCCTAGGTGTGGCTTTTTTTGTTGCATTTAATAAGTAAAAGTACATTTGCAATAGAGAGGTGGTACTATGCAATTAACAGATGGTACACGGACGTTTGAAACGGATATAATTGATGAAGCTGCTAGAAAAAAGGAACGTGATGAGCAGGAGCGGGAGATGCTTAATGCCTTTGCACGCTATGCATATCTTCGATACAAGCAAATACGGGATAAGGTCAATCCGCGTAAATGCAAATACATGTATATCCATCAAGTTCGCCAACAATTAACTTCACCCGCTAGACTGCAACGTGTTTGCAATCTTGTAGGCATGACGGATGAAGAAGTACTTTATATTGTAGAATTTGTCCGCAAGTATTTGAAATACGTCAAATAAAAGCCTCATCGTTGAATGGGGTTTTTTTACATAATTTCTAGGGAGAATTGTTTCTCAATACCCCACTCCATATAGTATGATGAACGTGGATAAAGGAGTGAAGCGATTTTGAGATTCATTAAATGGTTAGTTGTTTTTATTATTCTCATTGGTATAGTTGGCTATGGTGTATTACATTTTGGCACGAAATTTGCGTCCGAAAAAATTGTCAATACACTTTCAACAGAATTAGAGAATAGTGGACAAATGGAAGAAATAAAAAATACGATTGAAAATGATCCGGAGTTAAAAGCCTATATGGAAGAGGCGAAAACGGTTGATAGTAGTACGTTACCGTTTACATCAAAAGAAGATGCTACGAAAGTAATCATTCAAAAGGTTGGCATTACAGAGCTCAATGATATTCGTGTGAAATTACAAGATGGCTCCATGACAAAGGAAGAAGCATTGCAACAGGTAGAAGGAAAATTATCAGATGAAGAAATAGCTGCATTAAAAGTTATTATTTATAAAGAACTGTACGAATAAACAAGGCCGCAAAATGGGCAGTTAGCCTAGCAGAGGCACTTACTAAATGGTAAGTGTCTTTTTTGCTGTATATGTATGCAGAAGGCCATTCTCTGAAAACGACCACAAATTTTAGTGAATTAGAAAAATTGTCCCCTTTTACAGCATGCCCGTTTATATAGATAGTACAGAGATTAATTGTAGGGGAGAGGGGTAGCTATGATCTACAGAGTAGTAAAGAACGAAAATTTTGTCGTATTGGACAAGGGCTTTTTAAATGATGATCAATTAAGTTGGAAGGCAAAGGGTTTACTTGCCTATATGCTGTCATTACCAGATGATTGGGATTTTTGTCTGACTGATTTAGCGACACGTAGTAAATGCGGACGTGAAGCAACTGCTAGCATTATCAATGAACTGATTTTGGCAGGTTATCTTCAAAAGGTGCAGGAGCGAACAAAGGATGGGAAATTCAGCAAGGTGGAATTTGTCGTTTTTGAAGTATCAAAACGTGCTGCCCGGCCGTCAACGGGTTATCCGTCAACGGACGCACCACAAACGGAAAAGCCCACACAACTAAATAATAAATTACTAAATAACCAATTACTAAAAAATAAAGATGATGATCAACAATCACATACAGCCGACTACTTTTACGAACAACAAGGCTTTGGCTCACTGTCGGCGTATATAACGGCAAAAATTCATTCCTGGCTTACCATTTTTTCAGAGGAAATCGTCATTCATGCGATGAAGCTAGCTGTAGAACACAATGTATTGCGCTGGCGGTATGTTGAGAAGATATTGCGAAATTGGCATCATAAACAACTAAAGACCATGGCAGATATTGCTTCAGATCAAAGGCGCTTTCAGGCCAAGAAGATAAAAGTGACGGACATTCCAGCCAATAGACGTCAAGAGATTATTCCGCAGTGGTTTCATCATCGTCATGAAGAGGAACGGCCACAGCAGCCAACCATTAATTTTGAAGCAGAACGACAAAAAATATTAGCGCTGCTCGAAAGTGGTTAAACGTCCTAATTTTCGGCATACCATAAAGGCTTCACAGATGAAAAGTAAGCATGATCCTCCAAAATTAGCTGAATTCTGGCTAATGCATCGTCAAACGATTGCGGATCATATTGGCGTGTCCAAGCAATAGTTGCAATGACATTCATCGCGGCATATAAGGCATAAAGGCGCCAAAACTGATCATCTGGTGGCTGTGTGAAATACCCATTTATTTGCCCGACGCAATAGGGGACGCTATGCCGTCTACTAAACAGGGCTAGATTATAAAAATCATGATAGGGATCGCCGGCATCATAGCCATTGAAATCAATAACCCCATTGAAGCTGTTTTGGTGACAAATAATGTGACCAAGATGGTAATCATCATGAAGCAGCGTAATAGGACGTTGTCTTAATAGCGGCCAATGTTCTTCGATAAAGCTCAATAATTTAGCTTCTTGCGGAATTTGATAAGAATCCTGTTGATAGGCTTGTAAATAATTGGTAAATTTCTCTTTTTGTAACGTCTCCCATTGGACAGTTTTTGGAGCTTTCACCTGATGAATTTTTCTTAATTCTTTCCCAGCCGCAAGACCGAGATGGAACTGCTCTGTGTCCGAAAGGTGAGGAATGATTTCATCCGCAGGGGTGCCTATTAAATAGCTCATAACCATCGTTGAAAGATCGTTGTCAGGGAGGACCATATATTCAATGGCCTTATGTGTTTGAACTCCCTGTAGCTCTAAGTCCTGCAGCAAAGTAAACTCAATCCACCTTTTGTCGTGGTGTGCGAGATCGGATAGCCGTACAAAATAAGGTGTATCATCAACTGTTACAACATATTTGGTATCAGAGGAATAACCTTTGTCGATTTTATTAATAGCAGTGTAACCTTGTAAGCTAGTTAATCGATTCATGATATTTTCTACAACCATTTTATCTCTCTCCTTCCATCAGTTTAGAAGATACAAAATACTATATGGAGCTGTCCTTTGTCAATGTACCTGTTGAAGTGAAATGATCATTTATTCATCATTTTAAATAATAGTCATGAGCACAAATAACTAGAAAAAATGGTGTAGCTTGCATTTACTAGAATAAGTGAATGTTATTCTCTTCAATCATTCACGGTCATTAGCTTGACATGTGTAGCAGCAAAAAAGGTGAAATAGAGCAGTCACCCATTCAGCCCCATCAGTCAACCATGGCAAATAGTTAGAATATCGCACTATAACTAGTTGTTGATTCTCCCCTAAAATCGACATAACTAATGAATAACATGGTTGTCATTCGCAAAAAAATGATAGGAAAGGGTGGTGCATAATGAGTTATGTTATTGAAATGCAAATAATGTCAGGTTTACCGAATCAGCCGCTCACCGCCATCAAATACGTGGTAGCACATGAATCAGGTAACAGCACAAACACAGGTCCAAACGCATTAGAAAATGAAATTGCCTATATGAATAGAAATAAAGCCAATGCCTTCGTTTCTCACTGGGTAGGAGGAGGTGGACGCATTGTGCAAATAGCACCCGTTAACCGCGTCCAATATGGTTGTGGACCAAAAGGGAATCCGTATAGCTATGCTCAAGTAGAGCTAGCGCGGACTTCCGATAAGGAACAATTTAAAAAGGATTATGCGGCTTATATTTGGTTATTGCGCAAAATGGCTATAGAAGCAGGGGTACCAACTATTTTAGATGGTACTGGCAACGGCATTAAATCCCATCGATGGATTGCCGATAATTTGGGCGGCACCACACACAAAGATCCGTTTGCCTATTTAATGAGTATGGGTGTTACCGAAGCACAGTTCCAACAAGATATAAAAAATGGCCTGGAGGAGGAGTTAACCGTGTCACAATATAATGAGTTGAAGCAGGAAATAGAGGCTTTAAAAAGCTTATTAGCTACTAAAGCCAGTTTACAATCCGACCGAGAAGTAGGCGCATCTTACAAAGAAGCATGGGATTGGGCCATTCAAGAAGGTATTATCCGAGGAGATGGTAGTAAAAATATGAATCCAGCAGGCGTTCTCACGCGGGAGCAAATGGCTACTATGCTCAAACGATATTACGATAAATTTGTCGATAATAAATAACTATGCTATAATATAGAAAGGATAAAGTTCGTTGAAACAGCGTGCTTTATCTTTTTTTTAGATTTTTAGAACTTTTGTCGAAATAAATAGAAGAGAGGCGGGGGTTAGGATGTTAACAAAAATAAGAAAAGTAAAATTTGAGCAGGAACGAAAAAATCCGTTATATAACGTAGTCATGGAGTGTCCAGAGGGAAAGCAATTATATGTCAAATTTGATTATACTTATAAGACTAAAAACTTCTGGCCATTAGAAGTAAATTATAATAAGAAAAATTATGGTGCTAAACTGGCATGGTATACAAATGAAGTAGAAAATATGACAGTTGCTGCATTTTTAGAGAAAATTGCTAATAAAATTAATAAAAAATATCAGTTCGAGTTAAATCAACACTAAAAAAGCAGCATCCTTCAGGGGAAGCTGCTTTTTGCTTGTCCATTATTTTGTTGTAATATAGACCGTTAATTTGGCTTCATCAAATGTTACCTCTGCGCCAAGAGCTTGACTTACAAAACGTAAAGGTACCATTGTTGTTCCTTGATAAACTTCAGCAGGGTGACTAAGGTTAATGGTAGATGTCGTTCCATTTGCATCTACATAAGCAGTTTTGTTACCTACGCCGATGACAATTTTCTTGCTGTCCTTCGTCGCAGTTACTTTTTTAGTAGCACTATCATAAGAAACTGTTGCACCAAGTGCTTCAAAAATCGGTTTCATCGGTACCAATGTTGTGCCATTTTTCATGTAGGCGCTCGGCGTATAGCTTTGTTTTACATTATTCAAATAAACGGCTACTTTTGTCAATGCCGGTGCTTGTATTGCTGTTGTCGGCTGCGTATAGTTGCTTTGACCACCTGAGGAAGAACCACCGCCGCTATTCCCATTATGATAATGATAGCCTGTACAAAGACCTTTTGCCTTTGACTTATCAGAACAATTATGCCCACCATTGCTATCGAGACGCCCTGGATGCGCATCAGCAATCGAGGTAGTAGTGAAGAATAGTGTAACCATCGCTAAAAACAAGACCAGTTTTTTCATATTTATCCTCCTATTATCAAAATATGTAATTATTATACTATATAAAAGTAAAATTTGGAATGTTTTTATAGTAAATTAGTATTAAAAAACAACACAAAATGGAAGGTGCTAACAGATCAATTATTAGTGCCAACTTGATTTAAACGAAGTTAGTTCATTTTAACTTCTCTATTTTTTGTAAGAGGCGATGGAGGACAGCGGTAAAGATTCTAAAATAAATTTATCCATAATCCATTTTTTTATTTAAAAAAGCACTCATCCATATTGGATCAATGCCTTTTAGTATGATTCATTAACATCTTACATATTTCCGTTTAAAACCAAGCTTCCCTCGATCGAGTTCCTTTTGAATGTTTTCATACGCATTCAATGTCGTGCTTTTTTTATTGTCACGCTTCATTTCCACAGGACCAACTGCCTGCGCTGTTGCCACTGCCTTTTCGTGAAGGGGTACATAGGAAATCGCGACTGTGTAAAGAAAATTATTCATCGCAGATTTTGTTCGTTCGGGTGCAGTATGAATCGTATTATTCACAACATCTAGCATCCTCGCTAATTTGCCCTCAGAAAACTCGCTATCTTTGCGATTTCCTAAAAGCCAGCAATAGCAGCTCCAGCCCGCTGACATTTTCAGTTCCTCACCACTTGCAATCCATGCATCTGCTACCTCTTGTGCAATAGGGGATTCCGCTAAAGTGACTGCCACTACATAATCAGATAGCATATAAAAATAGGCAGAATCCATCCATCGATCAAAATCAGCCGCCGTCATCGTTTTTGGATCTGCAATGATACCCGCAAAGTACATTGCATCATAGTTGCCAGTAGCATAAAGCTCATCTGCTAAAGCCTGATCGATTTTAATTTTTTTAGCAATCGGCTTCATCGCTCCAGTTGCCACGCCAAAAACCGGCTCATGTGCCCCATTCGACATATACATTTTCTTCGTACGTTCTTTGCCTAGCTTCTCCAGCTCCTGCATGACCATTTCTGCATTCATAGAAGCACTTCCTTTTTATCTAATTTCAACGCCATCCCTTATTATCCTATATGGAATGTCCTTTTGTCATGGTTGAACTAGTTTGTCTGGAGAAGGAGATGCTGCTTATGCTTTCCGTGCGATTAGAATAAAAAATACCCTATTCAAATATAGTTGAATGGATTTAAAGCCTATTCCAAATAAACATAAATTGTGCTGCATCCGCTTCAAGAGCTAGTTGGTGATACTCGGTCGATTCATCCTCAGAAATTAAGCGACCTTTTTGAACATTTAAAATGGCATGCTTAACAGAATCGGGATGTTCAACGGAATAGTGGGAATCCTTTAGAAGTGTCAGGGCAGATCGACATTTATGCTTATCAATGCGTTCATTTTTTCCTTTGAAATATAATTTTATAAGGTAGGGGATGTCATCGATGATTAAACCAAGCTCTGGGTTTGAACGCACGATTAAGTCACCACAAACCCAATTAGATTTACCTGGTTCAAACCACTGCACATTTTTGTTTTTAAAAAATTTTAAATAAGCTTTAATCGCTTCTTGATAATTTTTCTGCCGAGCAGGGAGGGCATTGTCTATAATATCGAGAAGGTAGGAGTCATTAAAATGATGCTCATGGTATTTTTTTAACCCCTCGCGTAACGCTTTCCAATAATCCTTAATTGGATGATAATCACCCTGATATTTAATATCTTTCACAAACTTCGTCTTGGCGGCACTTCCCTTCATTGTGAAGTCCGTAAATTGTGTTAAGCCAATAGATGGCTTTGTCAAAATCGTCATTTTCACATCACCCTTCCTTCAAAAAATTACAATGTTATAGATTAGTATTATATTGGAATGGCTAAATTTATATGCTTGCTCAAAGCCTGATGAGCGCTAGCATTGAGAGGTTCTACAACTATAGAAAAATCATTGTTTTGAAAAAGGATGTTTAGATAGGATGGAGCTGGGAATATAAATAGCGAGCTAGTCAATAGCTCAAAAAATAATTAGGAGGAATAGAAAATGGCTAACAAGCAAAACAATCGCAACAGAAACAACAATGAAAACATGACTGTCGAAGAAGCGGGACGTAAAGGCGGAGAAGCTACCTCCAAAAATCATGATCGTGATTTTTATGAAGAAATAGGACGTAAGGGCGGCGAGGCTACGTCTAAAAATCATGGACATGAATTTTATCAAGAGATTGGTCAAAAGGGTGGAGAAGCTACAGCTGACAACCACGGCGAGGAATTTTATGAAGAAATAGGTCGCAAAGGCGGCGAGGCTCGCAGCAAACAGCGTAGTACCAACACCAACAGTAACCAAAATCGCCGAAGTAACAATAATCGCTAATTACGTTAAATAAAATAAAACCCTTCACACACGAGGCGTTTGTAGTTTTTACTACAAGCGCCTTTTTTTGTTGAGCATTTCCTCTATATGTACAGGATGAATTGGTTGAATTTATATGATTTGTAGTATATATTTAATCCGCTTCTATTATAGTTACATGAGAATGTTTGCAGAGGAAATGAGGACGGTTCATGACAAAACAACTTAAAGAGAAAGAACTATATGAAATCATCAACTCCGTTGTGCAGGCTGTTGGCATGACGATGACCATAAAGCAGGACCACTCAGGCGTAAATATGAGTTATAACTTTATTGGGGATTATGTGGGCTTTGATGCTGAACGTTTAATTGAGGCAAAGAATGAGTTGCAATATCCACCATCACTAGAAGTGTATGTAAAAACAATGACCTTACATGAACTGGGTCATGCGGTGGATCGTGAAGCATTACAATCCTCGCTTCCACGTACTATCGAAATTTTTACAATGAAAAAACAACATAGCTTACAGGAAATTTATCTTCATGAGCATCTGTTATCTATGTTGCTGGAAGAACATGACATGAATATTCAATTTGAGCAAACAGCATGGGAAAATGCTTGGGCTCTCAATTGTAAACATCACTTCGTATGTGATAAGGAATTTGATTATATAAGGCAACATAGCCTAGCGACCTATAAAAAAATATATGAGCAAGATTTACAGGCATATCACCATCTTTTGAACCAGCCAGTACCTCAATTAGCATAGCTACAAATGATTATTTCATACCTTTCCAAGAATGAGATCAAACCAATTAGGGCAATGTAATACTACTTGGAGGTGATCATTTTGACAAAGGGCAAGCAATATAAACGTCAGTCAGAGTTGGCGGAATTAGCGACAGATTTAAGTCCAGATGATTTAGATGTGCGTGAAGATAATGCGTTAACAAAAGAACAAAAGAAAAATTCAAACGATACTCATTGTTCGAACGAATCATCATCACGTAAATCTCAATCATAATTCACACACCACAATCCATTCGATTGTGGTATTATTTTTGTCCGTCATTTCACCATAAATAGACGAAAGCCAGAGAAGTTGAACTAAATCGTCACATAAAATAATAGAGAGCCATTCATTCAGAATGGTTCCTAAAACGACCTTTCCTCTTAAGAGGTAATGGGGAATTTTACATATGTTAAGAACTATCATTTTTTTATCAACGCAATGTTATAATCTTTATAATGGAAGAGGGGGGTGTGGTAAAAATGGAATTTTTTATTATATTTATTGGCATCATCGTAGTCGTCAGCATCATCAGTAATGTTAGCAAAAAATCTAACGAATCCAATGAGCAAATACATGAACTACATTCAACAAACGATTTACATGGGCATCATGCACATACTACTATTCAGGAGAACCATCATTGTGCTGACAATAGTTCAACAACTCCTGATTCGTCATGCGGTCCTTCAGGGGACTGATCAATGAGTTGAATGGAAGAGCATTAAAAAAGCCTAATGATACACAAATATCATTAGGCAAATTCATATTTATAATTGATGTGCTTGAATGGACTGTCTTTGGTGTAGTTTTTTCATCGCAAGTCGAGCAATAGGCTGTGCTAATAAAAGTTCAATCCAAAAGGCCACAGCAAAATTCCTTGGCCAAATGTGAAGAAATTGTTGAAAAGGCTCTAAGCTAATTTGCTTGGTGCCTACCCAAGGACCAATGATTGATAAAAAAATAGACAATACCGTTACATTTAATAATGTATCCAATAGCACGCGTGCATTGAACCCATCTGTTGGGCCTATTATAACAGACATTATTTTTCCAACTAAGGGACCCGCAACAGCTCTCACTAATAAAATGACAATGACCCACATAATAGGAATAATTTTTAGTGTCTCCATATATACAGCTATACTGAAACCTCGCTCTAGCCCAACAATAATGGGTGCAATGGTATTGACAGAAATAACTGAAATAATCAATAAAAATAAAATACCCTCTTTTGCGTTTTGTGGTAGCCGATCTTCTTTGTACATACTTATCCTCTCCATTTTCAATATTTTCAGATGGCAGAGATTTGTGAAACAAGTCGGCTTGTACACTATGCGTGAGGGCAATATTTGATATAAATTCGCCCCATTACTGCGCATTGATACAATAAGTATACCAGTTAGTTTACAGTTAAACAAATAGAAATTATGAATAAAATGATGATATAGAGGTGGAATGAGCATAGCGAATATACAGCAATATGTTAAGCTGAGAGCGATTGTCCTGAACTACTTCTTATTATCTATGCCCGTAGTTTTTCCTTGTGGTTGAATGTGGATCAACTTTCTGTTAGCAGCCTCCAAAGCTAAATAATTCCTTCCGACTAACTAACCATAGATTATTACCATCATAAGGTTGTAAAATAAGGGATAGATACAGAGAGAATTTGGAGGGAAAAGATATGATACGATTTGAAAATGATTATGCAGAAGGTGCCCATCCGCAAATTTTGCAAAAATTAGTGGAAACCAATGAAGAGCAATCACCAGGTTATGGGATGGATGAGCATTCTGAAAAAGCTAGAGCGTATATCAAAAAAGCGATAGCGGCTGAGCAGGCAGACGTTCATTTTTTAGTTGGTGGCACGCAGACGAATACAACTGTAATCGCCTCCATCCTACGTCCTCATCAAGGCGTTATTGCTGCAACTACAGGCCATATTGCTGTCCATGAGACGGGGGCAATTGAAGCGACCGGTCATAAAGTGCTTACTTTGCCTAGTGATGATGGCAAACTAACAGCCGCACAGGTTAAAGCATGCTATGACGCACACTGGCAAGACAGCACACATGAACATATGGTACAGCCGGGCTTAGTGTACATATCTCATCCAACAGAAAATGGAACAACATATAGTAAAGCTGAATTAACCGCATTAAGTAAAGTTTGCAGGGATTGTGGATTGCCATTGTTTCTAGATGGCGCTCGTTTAGGCTATGGTTTAGTAGCACAGGATAATGATTTATCTTTAGCAGATATCGCTCAGCTTTGCGATGTATTTTATATAGGTGGTACAAAAATGGGGGCATTATTTGGCGAAGCGGTCGTAATCGTGAATCCTGCCTATCAACGAGATTTTCGCTATATGATCAAACAAAGAGGTGGGCTACTGGCAAAAGGTAGATTACTAGGTCTTCAGTTTGAAACATTATTGGAGAACCATCTTTATTTGGATATTGCCCAACATGCGGTAGAGATGGCCATGCTCATTCAACAGGCATTTATCAATAAAGGCTTTGCATTACGCTATGATTCGAAAACCAATCAGCAATTCCCAATTTTGCCGAATGATTTACTAAAGACATTAGGCGAAAAATATTCATTCTCCGTTTGGGAAACATTCGATGAAACACATACAGTTGTTCGCTTTTGTACAAGCTGGGCGACAAAAAAAGAAAATGTGGAGCGTTTAATAAAGGACATTGAGCGTTTAGCATAAGGATTAAACTGCACTTGGACTCCCAAGGTGCAGTTTTTCCCTATTATTCCATAATTATGGCTATAATGAGAGTAGAGAAAGGTGGGAGTGTAGGATGAACTACGTAGCATTACTAAGAGGGATTAATGTAGGTGGACATAATAAAATAAAAATGGCTGACTTAAGGGAAGCTCTTATACCGCTAGGATTGCAAAACATTCGTACCTATATTCAAAGTGGAAATATCCTTTTTGAATCGACCGAATTAGAGGAAGTTTTGCAGAAGCAAATTCATGAAACAATCCAAATGAATTTTGAAATGACAAGTACAGTCATCATTAGAACCGCTGAGGAACTTCAGCATATCGTCGACAATTGCCCATTTTCTCAGCAAGACATCGCTGAAGCAAGTGCCACAGCAGTTGGGGAAAGCCTACATGTTGCCTTTTTACCTGCTACCCCAACAGAAGAAAATCGTCGTAAGTACTTATCATATGAAAATGATCAAGAGCGTTGCGTCATCATTGGCAGAGAGGTTTATCTTTTATTTCACAAGAGCATCCGCAACGCCAAACTTAGCCAACAATTGCCCAAGCTCGAGATGCCCGCAACGGTTCGTAATTGGAAAACTATCATGAAGCTTACGTCAATGTTTGAATCATGAAACGGGCTCAATTAAGTTATTTCATTTATCCAATTACCTACTTTATCGTAAGAACGATCAATCAATGGAGGAAACAAGCATCTATTACATGGGGCGAAAACGTGACAATGATGATAATTACGATGGTCATCATATATCTCTTTATTTTGCTGTGGAATTGGTCGAAAAAGCCGTACCAATGGGGGAAGAAAAATAATAAGGAAACATAAAAACGGGAGCAATTTTCACTTCTTTTGAAAGGATGCTCTCGTTTTATTTTTTTAGTTGTGTTAATAAATAAGTAAACGATCATATAAAAAAGCTGTAGCGAGGTTATTCGCTACAGCCAAGAATTGGTTGACCCTTTGAGGTTTTCCAATGTATTATAGCATAATTAATTATTTCTTGCATAGAAAGGGGGAGGATTGAAGTGTTTGCATTGTCACACGCCATCAATCTTCCACCATTAACTATCTATCGAGGAGGCATATACCTCGTTATTTATCTTTCGCATACTCGCTATCTTACTTAAATTTCTCCGGCTTAGCTACTTTAATGGATGCAGCTTCCCCACACTTTGTGCAAAACGTTAAAATAAGTGGAGATCCAGTAGCCATAATTGAACCGAACGGCCGTATATTTCCTTCACTCGTGAAACTGCCAATTTGTCCTGAGGCAAAGGCATCGTTTCCACATGCTTTACAATTCATTTTATTATTTTCCATATAAACACCTCTTTATGTAATATATGTAAATATAACATAAAAAAAGATGGCGCAGGTAATCAATGAGCTAGTCTTTTTAGTTTAAAAATAAATAGTTTAATGTTAAACTATTAACCGAAAAGAAGGAGTGGGTTGCTCTTTTTTGTTATAAGGAGGAATTAAATATGAATCGTGTACAAAATAAAGTAGCATTAGTAACAGGTGGCGCATCAGGAATTGGTTTATCAGCAGCAACCTTATTAGCCAAGGAAGGCGCAAAAGTGGTTATTGCTGATTTCAATATAGAGGGTGCTCAAGAAGCAGCACATTCTTTAGTGAAAGAAGGTTACGAGGCTTCAGCGATTTTCCTTGATGCAGGGGATGCTTCTTCAATTGAAGCGGCAGTGAACTTCACGGTGGAACAATACGGTACATTAACCGTATTGTTTAACAATGTTGGTTTAACAAACTTGCAGAAGGATTTAGATGTTGTGAATATCGACTTAGATGAATGGGATCGTTTAGTCAATGTGAATTTAAAATCCATTTTACTTGGAAGTCGTTTTGCGATTCCACATATGCAAAAGGCAGGTGGGGGCTCCATAATTAACACAGCTTCCATGGCTGCATTCGCTAGTGACCAAATCCGAACAGCCTATGGTGCTACAAAGGCAGGAGTGGTAAATATGACTAAAAACATTGCCACTCAATATGGGAAAGATAAAATTCGCTGTAATGCGGTCGCACCAGGTCTCATTTTAACACCAGCAGCAAAAAATAATATGCCAGATGAAATGCTAGCGATCTATTCTAAATTTAATGCCCTACCATACCATGGTGAAGCAGATGATATCGGTCACGCAGTGGTATTTTTAGCCTCGGACGAATCAAAATTTATGACAGGTCAAACAATGCAAATTGAAGGTGGCCATTATTTAGCAAACCCAACCATTGCAGACACAAATAATTGGTTAGCTACTCTTAAATAAGCTCTCAAAAAAGAGGTTGTCCTTCAATGGGCAACCTCACTTTGAATGTTGTTTGTCTAGCTTCAATTACATTTTGGGGGTTTGCAACCCGAACTGTGCCCATTCCTCTTTGGCAGGACCGTAAATGCCTGGAACAGGTAAGCCGGCTTGTCGCATGAGCACAGTCATTTGTCCACGATGATGACTTTGATGTTGCAATAAAAATAATAAAAGAGAGCCGTTAGGGATGGATTGACCAATAAATTCAATCATTTCATTCATGGTCTGGTCTGTCCATTGTGTTTTTACTGCTTCAATAAAGGAATTACTCGCTTGATGATAACTATCTGCAATCAATTGAGCTGAAGTGGGAACAGGATAATCCTCTGCTGGTGCCTCGAAGGTTAGATCGGTATTGACGGAAATAATTCGAATAGCTGTGACAGTATGCCAAGCGATACGTCCTAAAGTCCAATGTTCAGCCGTTATTGCTTGATGAAGCGATTCATCGGTAAGCTGGTGGAGTAAATTTTGCGTAGCAGTAGCTTCAAATGTCCAAGATTGTAAAAAATGCTCTACTGTTTGAAACATAAAATAACCCTCCTAAAATGAAGTCTTCCACCTAATTATATAGTTTTTAAGGTTGAAACATTTTATTTTTTCATCTATTTTGTTCCCAATAGAAAAGCAAAATAAAGTACGGCATAAACAGAAAGTGCGGTGGAAGTAACGATATACATTGTCCATTCACCAATCGTCAGTTTTCTTTTCCATTTTGTTAATTTAAGATGTCTGCAATACACCATACTAGAAATAAGTATAACTAGAAATGATAGTTCCTTTATGGATTCTAAAAGGGTAATCAAATCATCAGCTCCTTTAAACTGTTGCAATATATGAGGCGAGCTGTAGGAACATGACTACACACAACGGCATAACCGCCAGTAGCTGGATTTAAAAAAGTGCGCCTCTATACAAGATAGAAACGCACATTCTTTTACTCTTCTCGAATGACCATAAATACACCGCTAAAAATGAAAAGCGAGCCCAACCAAAATGAAAGACCAATCGTCTCCCCTAAAAGGAGCCAGCCTAAAAATGTACCAACAACGGGCTGAAAGAAGAAAAATAAGCCCCCACTAGAAGCATTCATTAGTTGAAGCCCTTTATTCCACAATAAAAAACCACCAGCAGTTGAAACAATACCTAAATAGAGCAAGCCACCTGAAATTGTTGGCTGCACAACAATGGATAAATTCATCTCTTTTAACCTTGGAATGACAAATGGCGTCAATAGGATGACGGCAATGAAGGAAGAATAGGTTGTCACCACAATTTGAGAGTAATGACTTGGAACTTTTTTTACTAGAACAGACATCAATGCCCATGTTAAGGCAGCGAGCAATAAGTAGAGTCCACCTAATTGTTGGGTACTATCAATTCCGCCATGGCCTACAATGACACCGACACCAATCGTTGCTAGGATAATAGACAAGCATTTTTTTAAGGTTATGTCTTCCTTCAAAATGACACGTGCAAAGACAACCATAATAGCAGGTGTTGTAGCCGTAATAATTGCACCCATTTGTGCAGTGGAAAGCATGGTACCTATTTCTTGAGTAACAATCGAAATCGTATTGCCTATGAGACCGACAAGAAAAATAAGGAGCCAATCCTTTTTGGCGATTTTCCAAGATTGTTTCGTTATAATGCCAATCAAACCAAGTGCCAAGACGGCAATTACATAACGAATCCAAACAAGCTCTAACGGTGGCACGACCTCCACCACAACTTTGACAACTACATACATAGCGCCCCAAATGCTCGCCGCAAGCGATAAAAAGAAGGCGCCGATTAGTTTATTTCTCATGTTTTTTCCTCCGTTTTCATAGTTACCTATGTCCTTAACGGAGAAAAAGTGCTTCTACCGTTAAGGAAGAAGAAGTGCTGGAACGTCCTGTTCAAATAATGGAGCATACATCATCTAGATCACACCATCCTATTCATATATTTTTATCAGTATAAAGGAAAAGTCTATAATTTCATAGAAGCTATTCCAATTGAGTAGCTACGCTAATTTCGAGCTGTTCTAAATAACGATACAATACTAAAAACAGACCCTATGAATCCACAAACGAAGAATATATAAGCTACCAGTAGGGACATAGCTTCCAAGTGATCGGTAAAGATTTTATAGGCTCCTACTAAAAATAATGCTAAGCCACTAATGAAACAAATGAAATTCCTATTTTTAACAGTCATAACATCCTCCCTAAACATTAGATTGGCGAATGAAGCTCGATACACGATAAAAAACAATAAAGGAGGAGTAGCATCAATAAAACTAAAATAGCTCCTATCCCATAAACAGAAATAACAGGGATCATGACTTTTTTCATGAAAACCCCACCTAATGTGAAACTTGATTGTCAGCCATCACAGCGGTTCTTTTTATCACCATTTTACTAAAGATTGAAGCAAGCACTTGTTGAAATAACATCCCAAACACGACAGGCATTGCTACTTTACCTGGGAAGTATGTTGTGGCCACAATGACCCCGACGGCAATATTTCTCATCCCTCCAGTATAGACAAAGGTAGCCATATGTGAATAGTCTTTTAGCAGATAACGACCAATGATAAAGGCGAAAACATAGCCTGAAACAGCAAGCAGAAACACTAATAATATAACGAATAATAGGTGTAGATTAAAATCTTTCAAGTATGGGGCAATCGCACTGCTATTAATTAAAATAACGGCAAATAAACATAGCTTTGAAAAAGGCGCAAGCTTCTTTCCAATTTTTTTTGGTATTTCTCCCTTTGACCATTCATTTACCAATATACCTACAATCGTCGGTAAGACAATCATTAAGAGTAAGCTAAGTATAAGCGATAGAACGTCTAGTTCAATTTTTTCACCCGACACCAAGAAGAGAATGAAAGGGAGAATAAATGGAGAAAGTAGCGTATCGATTAAAATGATCGATAAGCCTAGCGGTAAGTTTCCTTTGCAAATATTGATCCAAATAACACTTGTAACGCCTGTTGGAAGTGCAACCGCTAAAACAAATCCGACCGTTAACAAATGGTCGTCAAAGATAACAGTAGATAAGAAATACGCCCATAACGGCATGAATAGGTGAAGAAAAATAATGGAGAAGATAATAAGTCCGGGATGCTTCACAAAGATTTTTACATCTTTAAATTTCATATGTAAGCTTCCTGAAAATGTCATGAATGCAAATAGCCATGATACGAGGAATAATAAGCTTTGTCCTATGCTTTCTAATAATACACCTAAAATTAAACTTAATGGTGTCAAGATCGCAATGTATTTTTGGAGAAATACATTTAATTTTTCTAACATCAAAAGACCTTCTTTTTCATCTGATTTTATAACTTTATGTTAATAATAACAAGAAGAATAGGGGGATAGGTAAATAAAAAAGCAGAAGGTCCGATAGCACTCGGTCAAATGAAAACGAGCGCTAATCCTTATTACAGAATCTCGCCCGATTAGGGGAGATGATTAGTATATTTCTTGTTTAACGATTGCACCCTATAATACGGTTCACCTTAATGTAGCTTTCTGTATGTGTCCTTACTAACGAATTATCGCTATTTTCACCAAGACAACGTATAATAAGTGAAGCAGAAGAAAAAGAAATCATTTTTCCTCTAGTTAAAAAAAGAGGTGCAATTATTTGAAACAGTTTGAAACAGCATTACCTGAGCAGTATGAAACATTAAAAAAACAGGCCAATTATACATCTAGCTGGCGAGAGCGTTTAGATGCAGTCGAAAAGTTATCGGCTTATCAACATGACAATATCATAGATTTATTAATAAATCGTATGCAGCATGATACTGTCTACAAGGTGCAGGTAGCAGCATATGAAGCACTTGCGGCGCTTGGCGAGGACGTAGAGAAGCCATCTCCTGCACGTTTTGATATTATCAAAGGAACAGATAAAATTTTCCTGCGTGTTAAAAAGAGCTTGCCGAAGGACCATACAGTGGCAGACTTTGCGGATAAACTAAAACGTATGCGTTTAGATGTCTTTGATGCGTATGAAGGCGACAAAGGTGAACAATTTATGAACTGGTTAGAGGAACGTTGGGCAAAACTGTAATCTGTAGTATTGCGATTTATGAAGGAAAGTCATTCTCTCCGCTTGTAGAGAGAATGGCTTTTTCTTATCTTACGCTGCGGTTCATCTAAAATGATTATGAAGACACCAAACAACAAGAAACATACTCACTATCCCCCAAGCAGTGGAACTCCATATCCACCAAATGACGGAATTAGCTTTTAACGAATTTTCCTCGTTTTCCCTATTTGCTTTTATAAAAGTGACCTTACTTTCCATCCCTTTTTTCATAGAAGTGAGAACTACAAATCCAATTATTATGAAACCAATAGTTATCCAAAGTAATAGGTCCAATTTTACACTCCCTTTGAAAATTTTTCTTAAAAGAATGTTCTTCAACAATCTAGCCTGATTGTAGAAGAAAAGATTCTGCCTATCAACACAGAATTTTTAAGTAAACTTTATAAATTTCAATTTTCTTGTCTCATGTGCATCATTTCTTTTGATATTTGTCTAAATTATAGTCGAACAGCCCCTTCAAAATGAAAGGAGCTGTTCGTGGGGGGGCATAGTTGTGAAATTCTGTATTAGTGTGGAGCTTTTGTTTGCAGTAATTGGAAGCCCATATAAATAAATAGTATTCCTGTCGCCTTATTTAGAAGGCGTCCAAACTTTTGATTGCCTCGTAATTTTGTCGTCATATACGAGGAGAAGTACGCAACAACTAAACACCAGACAAGTCCAGTTGCTGTAAAAGTAAGGCCTAAAAGGAGGAATGGAATGGGCCCAGATGCGTGAACATCAATAAATTGCGGGAGAAACGCAATGAAAAATAAGGAAACCTTTGGATTCGTCAAACTTGTAAATAGGCCCTGTATATAAATTTTTCTTAAGTTTAGTGTCCCTGTAGATGCCTCAAAATCGATCGTTGACTGATCGCGTATCATCTTTATCCCTAAATAAGCAAGGTATATAACACCCATTACCTTAATGATTGTAAATAATACAATTGATTTTGTCAGGATGAGTGATAGACCAAAAGAAACCAATAACGTATGAATTAGGGAGCCAGTAATAATTCCAAAAACAGAATATACACCCGCTCTTTTCCCTTGGGCAATACTTCGCCCAATAATATACATTGTGTCTGCACCAGGAACTAGATTTAATAAAATCCCTGTTAATAAAAACATTTCATAATTAATAATACCAAACATGTCAGCACCTCTTTCTCTCTATTTTAGGGTGCCCTTATTGATAATAAAGGAAATGACTTAAAAATAAAAGGATTTATTGATGTGAAAATTTACCTGAAAGTCTAACGGATTTATCAAATATTGACTTGTTTTTTATCAGTTTCCTTTGTAAAAGGAATCCGTACAATCCCGACGATCAATAAAATATTGCCTGTCCATCTTAACCATAAATAATAGGGATGATCCTTTAACAGAAACAGTGAGGTAAGGATAATAATCATCCCAATCCCAATGAGCAGCTTTATATAAACGGGTATTTTTGACATGCACCCACCTCCTTTTATAAAAACTATTTGAATGTTAGAAAAGTCGAGAGGGAAAATCATACTAAATACGTAGTAGCCCATAACAGAGTTACTACATGTTTCGGTTTTATACTTTATTTCGTTTAAAAATAAGAATGAGGATATTTAATAGAATCGTACTTACTAATAAGAATAGGACAGCCAGTACGGAACTTCTTGTAATATCCATAAGGGCACTCCAATCCTCAATCTTCACAAGATAGAAATTGTAAAATAATTGGAAACTAATCGAAATAGCACAAGCACTTAGACTTAATATGCTTATCGTTAATCTATAATGTTGGATTTGTTTCGAAGTAGCTGAAAGACTAGCAATGGGTAACAATATGGCTATTAATCCAAGGACTAGGCTTCCCACATTTAGCATACTCATCATGGAACAGTTCCTCCTTTATAATTTGAAAACGAAAATAGGGAGGGTAATGTTTCAATATATGGTAAATTTTATGTTTACTAAATCTTCCTAATAACTTATGTAAGCCCTATTAAACATATGAAGGGTCACTTTGGTTAGAAGTGACCCTAAGTAACAAATCAGGAGGTTGTTAAACTAGTTTAGCTTAACTACTACTATATATATGATGAGTTCACTTAGTATATCTAGTTGATTGCCTCTTCAGTAGAAATTAAAACTATATTGAAGAAAAATTATTTTTTTAAGCATAAAAATAGTTATTGGAGAACGCGTATTTTCAGTAAAAATCTATAATATCCATACAAAAATAAATAAGGGAGCAAATAGGAGAAAAAGGTAAAATAAATATTCCATCCGTTTTGGTAGATGACCCTATCAAAGAAAACAAATATCCCTTCTAAAAAAGTGGTGAGCAAAGTCATTAATAGAAGAACCAAAAAAGGTTTGTTCACTTTTTTTATGAAATAGATACAGTAGCAGGATAAGACAGGATATATGCCTACATCAAAAGGTAGTGCAGCGAAACTTTTTTGTTGGGGAAAAGGTAGCACCTCCCAAAAATCGAAATAAAAGCCGAGAGCATTCATGAGATAAGCCACGACGCTAAAAAATGGAGCCACTAAAAAAAGCAATATTTTATCTTTTTTGTATAGATGCATGAGACAAATCGTCCAAGGAATTAGAAAAACTAAAAATAAATGTAAAATCATCTTTTACCCTTTCATTACTACCTAATCTAATATTTATTAGTATTACTGCAGAACCGTAGAAACATACAGATGTTGGTGATGTGGTATATAACAAGACGTGAAAAATATTTTATTGATGTGGACAATAAAGAGGGCGGGAGTTGAACAAAGTGAGTGGAATTGATAAACGAAATCGATTAAGCGAGGAGCCATTTACGTATCAAATTACCAAAAAAGGGACTGTCGCTATTTATTACGAGGGGAAACAAATTAAAGTGGTTAAGGAAAAAGAGGCAGAGCATCTTTTAGCAAAAATCCATGAAGCGGAACAACAGACAATAGAAGTTCAATTATTATTAGCGAAAATGACAGGTAATTTTAAAAGAGGTAATGAAAAATTTGGTAAACGTAAAAGGAAGTTTTAGCTATGGAGAATCAAAATTTATGTGACAAATAATTTTTCGATATAATATTTATGCAATTTTCACATCCAATTATTGTATTTTATTTTCCTTTTCAAGGCATTGATCTAGGCGCTGATCGTGATTTTTTATACTTCATCATCCACTTATAAAAATACAAACGATTGTTATGTCCAATTATAGGGGACTTCGAATGGAGTGCTTTCTTCTGAATTTGAATATTTTGTTAATCATTCGCTCGTTTTACCATTTCTGTGGTAATTCATGTTATTCTATATTAGAATAATAAATATGGAGGCGGTAATATGTATTACAGCAATGGTAACTATGAAGCTTTCGCACGTCCTAAAAAACCGGAGGGAGTAGATGGAAAATCTGCTTATCTCATTGGTTCGGGCCTAGCCTCGCTGTCAGCAGCATGTTTTTTAATTCGTGATGGCCAAATGAAAGGTGAGAACATTCATATTCTGGAAGAGCTAGATATTTCAGGAGGCAGTCTTGATGGCATACTTAATCCGACGAGAGGATTTATTATTCGCGGTGGTCGAGAAATGGAAGATCATTTTGAATGCTTATGGGATTTATTCCGTTCCATTCCTTCCTTAGAGGTAGACAATGCTTCTGTGTTAGATGAATTTTATTGGTTAAACAAAGAGGACCCCAATTATTCAAAATGTCGTTTAATAAAAGATAGAGGTCAAAGACTTGAAGATGATGGCAAGTTTACTTTATCGGATCAGTCATCTGAGGAAATGATTAAATTATTCTTTACACCTGAGGAAAAGTTAGAGGATAAAAAAATTACAGATGTTTTCTCAGAGGAATTTTTTGAATCGAACTTTTGGCTGTATTGGTCCACTATGTTTGCGTTTGAAAAATGGCATTCTGCAATGGAAATGCGCCGTTATATTATGCGTTTCATTCACCATATTGGTGGATTACCAGATCTATCAGCATTGAAATTTACAAAATATAACCAATATGAATCGTTAGTGCTACCGATGATAAAATATTTAGAAGGTCATGATGTTGATTTTCAATATAATACGGTAGTAGAGAATGTTTTGGTCGATAAAGTGGGCGACAAAAAAGTAGCTCATACATTAGTTTTAAGAAAAAATGGTGTGAAAGAGAATATTGAGCTAACAGAAAATGAATTGGTATTTGTGACAAATGGTAGTATTACGGAGAGTACAACATACGGGGATAATTATACCCCAGCCCCTGTCAATAAAGAATTAGGTGGAAGCTGGTCACTGTGGAAAAACATCGCTGCCCAAGATACTGACTTTGGACGACCAGAAAAGTTCTGTGATAATCTTCCAAAAGAAAGCTGGTTTGTTTCCGCCACTCTAACGACTTTAGACGATCGTGTGGCTCCTTATATTGAAAAAATTAGTAAAAGGGACCCGTATGCAGGCAAAGTAGTAACAGGAGGTATTGTCACAGCTACAGATTCTAATTGGATGCTAAGCTATACGTTAAACCGACAACCTCATTTTAAACATCAACCAAAAGACCAATTAGTCGTTTGGATTTATGGTTTACTATCAAATAAACCAGGTGATTTTATTAAAAAAAGCATTACCGAATGTTCAGGTATTGAGATAGCACAAGAGTGGTTGTACCATATGGGTGTACCGGTTGATGAAATTCCAGACATCGCACAAAATTCTTGTAACACGATTCCATGCTATATGCCTTACATCACCTCTTATTTCATGCCAAGAGCCATGGGGGATCGTCCATTAGTTGTGCCAGAAGGGTCTGCTAATTTAGCCTTCATTGGCAACTTTAGTGAAACTGTAAGAGATACCGTTTTTACTACTGAATATTCAGTAAGAACTGCGATGGAGGCAGTCTATCAATTATTAAATATTGATCGTGGAGTTCCAGAAGTATTCGCATCTTCTTTTGATGTTCGCACATTATTAGCTTCAACTGCTCGCTTATTAGATGGCAAAAAATTAACAGATATTGATGCGCCATTTATTTTAAAACAAATTGGTAAATTAGGAATTCACAAAACAAAAGATACAATTATTTATGACTTACTGAAAGAAAGTGAATTAATATAGACAAGTGATATTGGCTGAAGTCAGCTCCGAAAATACGTATTGGGATAAAAAGCTCGGATGGCTAGTTCCTATTCAGAGGAAAATAGGTTCGTTGTTTATGCACAACCACTGTTTTATCGAGATGGCTATAAGCTTCTAGATGAAGCGATTAACAAAGTGAAAAATTTGTCGAATGTTGCTCAAAAAAGACAATACTTACAGCCGTACTTTACTGATGAAATGATTAATTTAATTATTATGAGAAATGTAACCTATACAGATTTGTCTCCATATACAACAAGTTATAATTATTATTATCCAAAAGAAACAAATATGTATATCTATCGTAGCGAGAGTTTACCTAATCAATCTAAGTACGTTTCTCAGCAGATTTTAATCACGAAGAGAAATAATCAATGGGTAATAGGTTCTTTGAGCGAAAATATGTATGAGCCGATGCCATAAAACGAAATAAACATCAAAAAAGTCGCCCTTTCGTATAGGCGACTTTTTGATTATATGCATCAGAAGGGCTGTGTGCAAGTTTTTCATTGCTTGAGAGAGAGTTCTCTACAACTCAAAGCGCATCGTATGGTTCATATCCTGAAACCCAAGTTTTTCATATAAAGCGATAGCTCCTTTATTTCCAGACAGAACGTTCAACTCCAAATAATCCAATTTGCGAGTATCAGCCCATTTTTTCGCTTCTAGCAGTAGGGCCGTTCCGATTCCTTTACTTTGATATCGCTTTCCAACAATGACATCAATAATAAAAGCGTATTTGTATTCAACCATGCATGTATAACGAGGGGTCGTCATTTCCTTTAGTAATAAAAACCCTACGATTTCTTGATCTTTTTCAGCGATTAAAATATCGGAATCATCCTCGATAATTGTAAAACGAATAAAATTAACATCTTGTTTAGTAGGTCTGATATATTTAGGTTGTAGAATGGACATTTCTAAAAAGAGCTCTTGGTATAACACCTCTATTTGTGGAATGGCATCAAGTGTGGCAATTTTTATTTCCATAGTAATATACCTCCGTTTGTGTTTTACTAATATGGAATATTTTACATGATTGGATGAATAATAGAAAGGGGAGAGAGTATGAGATTATGGCATGTAGATTTAATAGCCTTCCTACCAAAAGGGCAGCTACTTTCTCAATGGCGAGAATTAAACAGTATATTTGCCAAGGAAGATAAGCATATACTCATTAATTATATATACGAATATCCTAAAGACGACTTGTTTATTTATACGGAAATGGTCATTGCTGAAATGAAGAAGCGTGGCTATCAAATTAGAACATTTGAAAAGATGAATAAATACTTTGAGGCGTTGGGGGCAGTCGAGGCAAAAACACCTTTCAAGCAGCATCATAATAGGGAATATCTTGACATTTGTTTTTATAATTTAAAAGAGAAGTATATACGTGGTCAGAAAGATTATGATGAGGACAAGTACCATCAATTATGTATGTTTGTAAACAGCAATCATGTATAGGGAAGGCGGAATGGTCATGCTACAGGCGATTATTTTTGATGTAGATGGGACAATTTTGGATACAGAACAAGCGATTTTACAGTCGCTGCAAAGGACATTGCGTGAGGAAACAGAAAAAGAGTATGCTTTGGATGAATTACGGTTTGCCTTAGGTATTCCAGGGAAGGACACATTACGACAGCTAAACGTTGATGATCTAGAGACGGTTCATCAAAAATGGTCTGCAGCTGTACTTGATTTTTCACAGGAGGTTTCGGTCTTTTCCAATATGGAAGCAGTCATCCAATCTTTAGCAAGTAAACCATTACAGCTCGGCATTGTTACATCGAAAACAAGACAAGAAGTAACAGATGAGTTTGATCCTTTTAAGTTAAGTAATTATTTCACGCAAATTATTAGTGCCAGTGATACGGTGCAACATAAACCTCACCCAGAGCCTCTTATAACCTGTCTGGAATTATTGCAAGTAGCCCCTGAAGACGCTATTTATATTGGGGATTCGATATATGATCTGCAATGTGCAAAACAAGCAGGAGTGAAATTTGCCCTTGCCCTGTGGGGGGCCAAAACGACTAAGGGGTATGAAGAGGCAGATTATGTTTTACAGGAACCAACGGATATTTTAACCATCATTTAGAAAAAAGGTGTATCTACTAGTGATACACCTTTCATCATTAATCCCAAATTTTCGGAATCATTACGTTCGCTGATCGTAAATAATCCAATAATTGCCCCGTATGAACTGACTCATGGTAGGCAACCCTCAGCAACATATCTCCCAAATCTCTTATGTATCCTACATCTGAGCGGTCAATTTGAATACTTGTTAAATCCTCATTCGCGAATGATTGAACCGTTTCCATAAATTCAAGTCGATAAGGCTCTGCTAATAATAGTTCTGCTTCAACAGTGGTGTAAGGCTGGTTTTCAAATGGGGATTCATAATTAGCTAGACTACCTTTATTTTTTATTGCCTGGTAGTAATAATGTTCACTTTCAAGCACATGTCGTATCATCTCGATGCAAGACATTGCCTCAGGATCGGGCTTCCAAAGTAACTTTTCTTGAGGGATAGATGTCCATAGCTTAATACTACGTCTACGCACCTCCTCGAAATTTAATACAAGTAGATCAATTGCGTTCATATTCTTCCTCCATTCGCAAGTATAATAAAATTATACACGAATATACGTTCTGTTGGAAGTTATTTCTACCACCTAGAGGCCGATTTTTCAATTGTTTATGTAAAAAATCTATAAATTTGGCTTGCGCTCTTTTTTCTTCATCATCTGATTGACTCATTTATTATGTTGAAGGTATTTTCTGACGTGACGATTGGCGATTGTTAAAATAATCTGTGGTACCGATCACCTTGGTCTATTTCCTCAAACCAATCATTCTGTCGTAGTCTTTCCATTTTGCGATCGATTTTTGTTGTATGTAAAGTGGTAGAACCATTCAATGCATTTGCTAAAAAAGCTAACATGGCTTCACAACCAATCATATGGAAAACTGTTAAACGAATGGAATGGAATTGCCTATTCAATGACCGAAAAGTGGGAGGGGCACTCATGGAGAGTACCCCATAGTAACAAATCAGGAGATGCCTTGTTAAACGCTTTTCGCTTAACATTACTATTTATATGATAAGATAACTTGGTTTTATAGACCTTCGTAACGATCCCACCATAAAAAACAGATTTAGATAAATGAAAAAAATTAAACCAGGCACCGATTATTTAGGCGTGCCTGGTTTTTTGTATGAATAAGGGTGAAACTGTTTATGTAATAAGTGGGTGCCTATAAAAACACTGCTGACACCGATAATTCTTACTACTACATTTTGGAGAAATTGCTTGTCGTCTACCGTGATTACGATGAACAAGAGACCCATCGTTAGTAATGCAGAGCCAATGCCCCCTTTTATTATTCTCATAAAGATGTTCGGTTTATCATGCTGCAAAAAAACGAATCGCTCCTTTCTGAAAAGCAAAAGGATCACTAGGCTGGTTTAAGTGACCCTTTCATTATATTGAAGGGATTTTTTTAGGTGCTAAAGGGATGTATTAGTATCCACCACTCATAAAACTAGCGCCAACGATAATTAAAAGAATGAAAAGAACAACGATTAATACAAAAGCTGAACCGTTGTAGCTGCCGCCATTGTCGCCGCCATAATAACAACCGCCGTTGTTCATATTACCTACATTTCCGCCGTATCCGTATCCCATTGAAAATCCCTCCTTTCTACAACCTATAATATGCGGAGGGGAGGGAAGAGAAATGGTATTTACCCTATACTAGCTTATTTATTTTCAAGAATATCATAAATAGAGGGAAATTTCTTTGTTTGTCTAGTGAGACAAAAGGAAAAGAGGGGTATTCTCACTCCTTGTATGGTCGCTCCTTTCTAAAAAGAATCCGCATCTCGGGTTCTTTTTTTAATAAGGGAACGATCTAAATGTGTCTTAGTGTTCAAAATATGGAAGAAAATATTTCTAAATATAACATTTAATGTTGATTTTTTTACATAATATGTTATTTTAATATAGGTAATATAGTACAAAATAATAACTATATTGCCAAAAAAACTACATAGGACTATAGGAGGATATAAAATGAAGAAAAAATTTACATTCAATCAGTTGTTAATTGGGGTTAGTACAATGGCCATTTCGTTAGGTGGATTACAGGCGGAAGCATCGGCAGCAGAAAAAACGCCGTATAATGTATTACAAATGAAACCCATTGGCATAGAAATGTCGAAAGATGAAATGGTGCATTCGACAATGGCTGAAGAAACATTATCCTATGAAGAACGTTTAGAAATGGGAGATTTTTCACAACGTCCAGCACCAATTATGGAACAGATGGATACACAGCAATTGCAGGAGCAGTACTCGATGGCAGAGCTTAATAATATGAGCAATCGTGAGCTCATCCATACGCTTGGCAGTATCCGTTGGTACCAAATTACAGACTTATTCCAATTCAATGATGACACAAAAGCTTTTTATCAAAATGAAGAGCGCATGCAAGTAATCATCAATGAATTAGGTAATAGAGGAAGTTCGTTTACGAAGGATGATTCAAAGGGGATCGAAACATTTGTTGAGGTACTGCGTTCTGCTTTTTATGTAGCGTTTTATAATAATGAACTAGGTTATTTAAATGAGAGAAGTTTCCAAGATAAGTGTTTACCAGCATTAAATGAAATAGCCAAAAATCCAAACTTTAAACTTGGTACAGATGAGCAAGATAAAGTTGTATCTGCCTATGGAAAATTAATAGGTAATGCTTCTAGTGATGTGGAAACCGTTCAACATGCTACGAACATTTTAAAACAATATAATGAAAATCTTTCTACCTATGAAAGTGAGAATTCAAAAGGACAAGCTATTTACGATATAATACACGGCATTGATTATGATTTGCAGTCTTATTTATATGACACTCGTAAAGAGGCCAATACAACGATGTGGTATGGGAAGATTGATAGCTTCATAGAGGAAGTTAATAACATTGCCCTAATACATAATGTGACGGATAGCAATAGTTGGTTAATTAATAATGGCATTTATTATGCAGGGCGTTTAGGGCAGTTCCATAGCAATCCGAATAAGGGTTTAGAAGTCGTTACACAAGCGATGCAGATGTATCCCTATTTAAGTGAAGCTTATTTTGTGGCAGTAGAGCAAATTACGACAAATTATGGTGGACGTGACTTAAACGGAAATACGGTTGATTTACAAAAAGTACGTGAAGAAGGAAAAAAACAGTATCTACCGAAAACATATACATTTGATGATGGATCAATTGTATTCAAAACGGGAGATCAAGTAACGGAAGATAAAATTCAAAGATTATACTGGGCTGCAAAAGAGGTAAAGGCACAATATCATCGTGTAATCGGGAATGATCAAGCACTAGAGCCGGGTAATGCTGACGATATCTTAACCGTTGTCATTTATAACTCTCCCGATCAGTACCGATTAAACCGACAATTGTACGGATATGAAACAAATAATGGTGGTATTTATATTGAAGAGACTGGAACATTCTTTACATATGAACGTACACCTGAGCAAAGTATTTATAGCTTAGAAGAGCTGTTCCGTCATGAATATACGCACTTTTTACAAGGTAGATTTGAGGTGCCTGGTCTATTCGGGACGGGTGATATGTATCAAAATGAGCGACTAACATGGTTCCAGGAAGGGAATGCAGAATTTTTTGCAGGGTCAACACGTACAAATGACGTTGTGCCTCGTAAGAGCATTATTAGTGGATTGTCACATGATCCATCACAACGCTATACAGCTGAACAAACAATGTTTGCGACATATGGTTCCTGGGATTTTTACAATTATTCATTTGCTTTACAGTCTTATATGTATACTCATCAATTCGATATGTTTGATAGAATTCAAGATTTAATTCGCGCGAACGATGTGAAAAATTATGATGCCTATCGTGACACTTTAAGTAAAGATTCACAGCTGAATATGGAATATCAAGCGTATATGCAGCAATTGATCGATAACCAAGAAACATACGAAGTACCACAAGTAGCAGAGGATTATTTAATGCCGCATGAACCAAAAGCGTTAAACGAAGTACAGCAAGAAATTGTCGATATTGCACATGTGAAAGATGCAAATATGACGAAACACCAGTCTCAATTTTTTAATACGTTTACACTCGAGGGAACATATGTAGGTAGTGCAACACAGGGTGAATCTCAAGATTGGAAAACGATGAGTAAGCAAGTAAACCAAATGCTGGAGCAACTGTCTCAAAAAGAGTGGAGCGGCTATAAAACAATGACTGCGTACTTTGTCAACTATCGTGTAAATGCGGCAAACCAGTTCGAGTATGATGTAGTCTTCCACGGTGTTTCCACTGATGACGGAGAAACGCAAGCACCAATTGTACAGGTAAATGGTCCATATACTGGCATGATCAATGAAAAAATTCAATTTAACAGTGATGGGTCAAAGGATACGGATGGAGAAATAGTTTCTTATCTTTGGGATTTTGGTGATGGTGCAACAAGTGAAGCAGCAAATCCTACTCATGTATACGAAAATGAAGGAACTTACAAAGTGACGTTAACCGTGAAAAATAATAAGGGACAAGAAAGTAAAGGGCAAACAACTGCCACTGTACAGAAAGGAGGACAAACAGGGCAAGAACATGCGATGACCATTCCATTTAATAAACCAATAAAAGGTAGTTTGATAGAAAACGATACAAATGTCTATCAATTTGACATTACATCGCTAGAAGAAATAGATATTTCTGTCGTAAATGAAAATCAAATTGGCATGACATGGGTGCTTTATCATGAATCTGATAAGGAAAACTATGTAGCGTATGGACAGGAAGATGGACAGACAATAAAAGGTAAGTACAATGCGAAACCAGGAAAGTACTATTTATACGTTTATAAGTTTGATGATGAAAATGGAACATATACCGTTCAAGTACAAAATAGTACAAAAACGGAGATAGAACCAAACAATCGTCCAGAAGAAGCCACTATGCTTCCATTTCATACACCACTAAGCGGTAGTTTAATGGAGGATGATCATACGGATGTATACGAATTCAATGTTACATCTCCTAAAGAAATAGATATATCTGTTTTAAATGAAAACCAAATTGGCATGACATGGGTGCTTTATCATGAATCAGATAGCCAAAATTATGCGTCTTTTGGACAGGAAGACGGAAACATGATAAACGGTAAATTGAATGCAAAGCCTGGAAAGTATTATTTATATGTTTATAAATTTGAAAATGAGAACGGAACATATACCGTTCATGTACAGTAATGAATTGATAGAAGGCAAATAACAGTATAGAAATATGCTGGCCAAACGGTTGACAAAGCCATCGAGAGTTCACACTCTTGATGGCTTTTATAGCATAAGTTAAAGGGCGGCGACACATAAGGTAGGCAGCTCGACTCGCCGTAGTGGTGACATCGGCTATACGTTTTTGAGCTCTACATATTAAAAGATAGTCGGTACCATACCTCCATCCATACGAATCGGAGAGCCTTTAAAGGCGGAAGCATAGGGACTACAAATAAAGGTAGTGATTCTCCCGATTTCAATGGGTTTGATAAACCTTTGTATTTCCGATTGAGGGAGGTTTGTAGTCATAAATTTGTGCTCTTTCTCGGTAAAGCTCATCTCTTGATTAGTATACATACTATCAATGATTGCATACACATTCTCAGAAAGTGTTGGGCCAGGCATAATTGTATTGACGGTAACCTCTGTTCCTTTTGTTAATTGAGATAGGCTTTTTGACAAAGAGAGGAGCATCGTTTTTGTCATACAATATTGAGGCATTTGCCCAGAAGGCATAATGGCCTCTTCACTCGCGATAAAAATAATGCGGCCGAACTCATTTTCTAGCATTGTAGGTAAGTAAAATTTACATAAACCATTAGCCGCCATAACATTCGTACGGAAGTATTTTTCCCATATCTCATCGTCAACATCTTCATAGGACATCATTTCATAAATACCCATATTGTTCACGAGTATATCTATATGGGGATACTTTTCGAATAAAGCTTCTCTTTGCTGGGTATCTGCAAGATCGGCTGTGGCATTTTGAGGAGACGTAGATGGGTAAGCTGACTTTATTTCATTTAAAATGCGTTCTACCTCATTATAATTTCGCCCATTAATGAGTACATGAACACCTTCCTTGGCTAGCTCAAAAGCAATGGCGTTCCCTATACCTCTCGTTGATCCAGTAACTAAAGCTGTTTTATTGTTCAATCCCATATCCATACGCTATTTCTCCTTTATTATTATAGTAATTTAAACATTTCTTTCTATATGTTTAGTACGCCAATTTGCTGGTGTATCACCTTCCCAAAGGCGGAAGGCGCGGTAGAACGAGTTTTGATCTTCATAGCCAATTAAGAAGGCAACCTCTTTAATATCAAGAGTGGGGTCTGCTAAATATACCTGTGCCTGCTCATGTCTTACTTCAGTTAACAGATGCTTAAAGCTCGTACATTCGTCTGAAAGCCGACGCTGTAAAGTACGGTCGCTCATCCCTAACTCGCTGGCAACCGTCTGAATGTCTGGGCGTCCTCCCATTAAGCTGCGTTTCATCATCCACTTGACCGTCTCGGTAAGCGTATGGCTTTGTTGGTGCTCGCTCAACGATTGATCTAGAAGCGGAGTCAGCATCTCTAATAGCTCCAAATTATATGAAGAGAAGGGGTGGTCTAAATCCTCTCGATGTAACGTCAACCGGTTCCATTTTGTACCTATCTGGATACAACAACCGAAATAGGCTTCAAGCGTTTGTATATCACCCATTGAATGTGAAAATTCAACGCATTTTGCTGTCAAGGGACTATCCGTTCCTCGCCGTCCAAGCTCAAGAAGAAATGCCAGTGTGATGCCAACAAGCATCGGCGGACCCGACTGCTCCCTATCTGACCATTGCAGCTCGATTGTACAATTCTCTCCCTCCTCAGTAATACGGAGGCTCTCAGGCGGGCACAATTGTTTGTAGCGTGCCATTCTCTTGAGAGCATCAGAGAAATCACGAGCATGGTAAGCTGCCAAGACTGTTGGTGGGTAATGATTGCTATCAAAGCTAGTTGCCAGTTGGATGATTCCTTTAGCCATATCGTCAATGTGATCGGCATATGCCTGCCAAATCGCGTAATATTGTGCTAGCGAAACAGTTGGTTCAGTCATCAAAGTGATAGGTAATTGTGTTTTTCGGATGACATCGTGGGGGGCTATCCCTAATTGACGGAGCCCCTCCCAAAATCCTAACGGCATTTTAATACGAGTAGAGGTATGTAACGTCAATGTATCAGGCTCCTTTATTCATTTATTGTCTTTAAGAAGGTGCGTTTAAACGGAACAGTATATATAGTATCTTTTTCATCACGCCATGTAACTAGCAAACACTGACTACCAACTTGCAAATGGCGCCAAATTTTTTTGAATGACAAGGGTGGCATTACTTTTCGAAAATAACCGGTACATATATAGAAGAATCAGAAGGAATTTAATTGTCATCAATTTATTTTGCTACTAGGAACGGATATACATTGTGTACCATAATAATTTCTTTTTTATAAACATCCTTTTTTTCTTAAAGTGTTTAAGTAAAATCAAAATTTTATTAGGTACAGCTTAGCAATATTGGTATAAAGTTGTAAATATAGGAAATTGATATAGATATTATTAAGGTATTGAAAGGTTGTAGCTTTAAATGAAAAAAAGTTATTTATTATTATTATTTTTAGTTGTACTGATGTATGGATGTTCTAACGGAGTAAAGGAGACACCTACTGCTAAAGTTGAGGATGCTGAAAAAATAGTAACAAACGATCAAGAGAGGCAAGTGGTCAATCGTCAATTATACGAAAAACTATCTGAAGCAGTTGAAACATTAGGTTATACATATGACATGCATACTTTTGCAGAAAATGAGCATGATAGAGGAGTTTTATATGCGGAATTAGTCGATTTTGATAATGATGGTGTTAACGAGGTTTATACATTCATGAAAGGAATTGACTACCCATTATCCGCCTATCCTCATCGTAATAAAGATAATTACATACAAGAAATTTGGACGGGAAATGCTAATGGAGAAGATGCGCTGCTATCTTTTTCAAGTGAAATTGATAAATTAGTATATTCCGCTTGTGACATGAATGTTTCTTTAGTAAAGGGGAAGGATGGTCGTACTTTCCTTAAAATGTTTTCCTATCAAATGAGTCAAGGTATTGCTAATAACAACATATGGGTTTACGCAAAGGACCCCAAAAAATCAGAGATGGAATTAGTAGCGTCCGGTAATTTCGGTCATAATAATGAAGGCGATCTATTTTATACATTAAATGATGAGGAAACAGATCGAATGACGTTCGAAGAAGAGTTTGCACGATATGATGGAGAAGAACGTCCCATACTGATTAGTAATTTTGCTGAGAAAAATTACGGTTTTGGTGCTTCAAGTCCAGCCACTATTGTTGGAAAAACCCTTGCAACTCTTTCGCCGAGTGTAAATAATATTGTGGGCAAAGATGAATTACTTGAGAAGGATAAAAAGAAAGAAATTGTTGATGCATTAGATGAATTTAGTAGTATGAGACGCATTAATCATCATGATCCGCAAATCGTTATGTCTTTAGTGTTAGACGTTGTCCAGAAGTACAATATTGATCATGAGTATTCGGAAAATGGCGAAATGGTTTTCGATGGAGCTATCGTTCAAGCGAAATATAAAGAAGCATTCGGTGTTGAACTTGCTATAGATAGTATGAATTTTCCATCGAGAGATAGCCAAGACATTGTAACCTATGAGTTAGGTAAGTTTTATATCTATCCAACTGGCTTTTATTTCGATTCCATTCATCGTAATTATCAGGATGTCTATAAAGTATCAAATGATGTATATTATGTAACATTTCTTGACTCTGAATTTAATAGCTTAGATTATTCCTTAACAAAAGATGTGACGGTCACTTCTGAGGAAATGTTTAAGAAGGACATTGCAAGTTGGCCAATGGATGCTCGGGTATGGCTAAAGCCAGATATACAAAGATATGCGGTGGTTAAATATGTGGATGGAGAACCAAAAGTTCAATATATGGGCGTACAAAATTTAACAGATAATCAATTACAAACGTTTTAAATCGAACAAGTTTTGATACAGTTCTTCTTATCATTCCGACAAGTGAATTATGATACTATAAACTAATAGCATGTATGTTGGAGGGATGATAGTGAAAGCAGAAAAACGTTTAAGGTTTTGCGAAAAAGGACATCGTTTTTACAAAAGCACAGATTGTCCAAGCTGCCCGACCTGCGATAAAGAAAATAAGCCTACGAGTGGTTTCCTTTCAAAACTGAGTTCTCCTGCAAGAAATGCTTTAATTCACGAGGGGATTGATACCTTGCATGAACTATCCAAATACACCGAAAAAGATGTATTAAAAATTCATGGAATTGGACCAGCGTCAATCCCTATGATGAGAGCTTTATTGGAAGAAGAGGGACTATCATTTAAGCGTGAGGGAGAAAACTAAAATGACAAATAAAGAACTATCAGTTGAACAACGCGAGGAACTATTGCAAACATTGCAAGCTCGATTTGAGAAAAATATGAATCGCCACGAAGGCCTTCAGTGGACAAATATACAGGCTAAGCTGGAAGCGAATGTAGACAAACTGTGGTCGCTCCATGAAATGGAAGCAACTGGCGGAGAACCGGATGTCGTTCACTATCATCCAAATTCGGATGAATATATGTTTTATGATTGTTCGGCAGAAAGTCCAAAAGGTCGCAGAAGTGTTTGTTATGACCGAGAGGCATGGGAAGCAAGAAAAAATCATAAACCCGAAACGACCGCAATGGATATGGCAGCAGAAATGGGGATTGAGCTTTTAACGGAAGAACAATATCGAGAGTTACAGCAACTAGGTAAATTCGATTTAAAAACGTCAAGCTGGATTCAAACCCCTGAAAAAATCCGTAAACTGGGCGGGGCTATCTTCTGTGATCGTCGCTACGACACAATCTTCCTCTATCATAATGGGGCAGATTCTTATTATGCAGCTAGAGGTTTTCGAGGATCACTAAAGGTTTAAGTGGAAAATAATCATGAAAAAACAATTTTCTCTAGGTAATCAATTGACTTGATTACCTGAGTTTTTTTAGAAATACACGCAAACATATAACGAGCCAAGTAATTGTTTTTGGTTTTTTTTACTTAGTACTAGACAAATGTGATTTTTTATTATACAATGATATTAATAAAATCGGTGCTAAAGAAACAATGAATTCACATATTACAAAGAGTAATCGTGTTTTTTTGATACTTTTTGCAATATGTGAATTTTTTCTTTAACGATGTAAGATTTTATTTAATACAATTAATGGAGGTCATTTAAATGACACAAGGTACAGTAAAATGGTTTAACTCAGAAAAAGGTTTTGGATTCATCGAAGTAGAAGGCGGACAAGACGTTTTCGCACACTTCTCAGCTATCCAAGGTGAAGGTTTCAAATCACTTGAAGAAGGCCAAAAAGTAGAATTCACAATCGAAGATGGTCAACGTGGACCACAAGCTGCAAACATCGTAAAACTTTAATATTTGCATGCTTTCAATACCCATTATCGGGTAATAATAAAACCAGGCGCTCATTTATAATGAGTACCTGGTTTTTTTCTATGGATTACATAAGAACCCTTCAATGGCATGGGGTTTTATTACATTTATATTTTTTTGATTACTTCCACACTATTTATCCCATGATAAAGATAGATGGGGGGTGTTGGTTCATGGATTATGAATATACAGTGAAGTTCCACTTTAACGAAAATCGCGAAGAAGAATATAAAATTAAAACTAATATTGGACAAGAAACTTTTACAGAAGAAGTTTTTAATGGGTTCAACGAGAAACCATGGTATACCTTTACGGAAACAGAACATTTTAAATCGATATTAATAAATACGAAAGACGTTTATAAGGTATCCATCGTGCAACAGACTATACAATTTGATTAATTTTATGTCGAAGGCCACATCCCATGTCGGAGTGGCCTTTTATCATGGCGTTTAGTTTAGTAGTGGGGCAGAAAAAAATAAAAGAGTCACCGGAAAGTGACTCATAAAATAGATAGGTGTATGGATTATTGTTATTACCAGTATTGGAGGATTTATTGTTTTCACGGGACGGATTAATAGGCTGATCCCTATTAAAGATATTAATATGAATTATACAGGAAAGCAGCTCCAACGATTATGAGAAGTATGAATAGAACAACGAGAAGTGCAAACCCTGTACCATTCCCGTAGCCTCCACCGTTACCACCATAGTATCCAGACATAATGATAAACCTCCTTTCGATAATTTATAATATGTATGCCTAACCAGATGATTAGCGATAAATGTCATAGGACACATCAGAAAAAAATTAAAAGTTTAATTCATGAAGGAGAAATTGCAATGGATCCAAAGGGAAACAGATGATTTTTTGAATTATGAAGAGGAAGGGTGTGGGTATTTTTAACGGAGACTAAGTGATTAACATACATTTGTAAGCTGTATGAAAAATCGACGATCAAAAAATGCAAGCGCACGAGCACCTGCTTTGGATAGGGACTACATCCATTTGGACCATCATTACATATTCATTTTTCGCCTTTTTTCTTTTCTTGCATAATAGGTTCTAAGGATGGCATTAAATACAGAAGTGGAAATGATTATATACCACGGAGCCCCAATCTCCCTTGTCGTAATCCGATCATAAATTCCCCAAACCATTACAGTAGCCAATAAAAACACAGCCGTATATCTTTCTGATTTTGGATAAATTTTATACTTTTTATAGTCATGCTCACTAATGATTAACCACCTCTTTCATTTTTTATGGGACTATATTCTATTTGGGGAACCACTAAAATACAAGCTGATGAAGAATGCCAAAAGGAAGCATATGGCTTTTATTTAACCTAATAATGGAATATTAAGTGATTATAAGTATACTATAGAATGTGCCGTAAATAATCAATGGGGGCGATGAAACGGTGTCTAAACTGGGATATAACGTTTTATCTCCAAGATTCTATATGTGCGTAAGGTGGCAGTTACATAATTACGCCAGAAGCCAGACAAGTCAGCATCATTTAAAAGAATTCAAGCCCACCTATTAAAGATATATTTTTCACGAAATTGAAATGGGGCATAATGAATTTTCGGTACGATCAGGTATGGCGAAAAATTTTTATAGCATGCTTAAATCGGATGTCGGACGTTTGTTATGAACAACTCAATGTCTGATTTTTCCACTCATACGTGGAATCTGTATCCAAATTTATAGTGAGAAATACATCTAGCTGACGTAGATTGAGCCGTGCTTAGTTTAAACTTTATTTATCTCTTAAAGAATGAAGATGTTTGATAGGAAAGGTACGGAAACCACCTTTGTCATTATGGTGGAAAAGAGTGGATAGCTGAAATCGAAGGGGCTGTGAAACGAAAATAACTAGAAGTGGGTCATGGATTTATTCATGTTTTATTATATCTGATTGACATAAGGAGGATTTAAATGAAAAGTTTAGCAGGGACACTATCATTATGTTTTTCATTTACGTTATTCATCTATTTGTTTGGCATAAAAATGGAGCATTCCGTCAAATATGATGCAGGACTCTTTTTCCTCCCCATTATTTTACTAGGGCTTTCACTCTTTTTCTTTATTTCAGATTACAAAATAAATAGTAAAAGTTAAGGGAGGAGGGTCAATGTATTTGCTTAGGGGATGACACTATACTATTCAGTAAAGCGTTAATTGGATGAAGACTTCGAAGCTCAAAGCTGAATAAACTTTTTTAGTAAGCATCCTCTTATGATAATTTGGATGCTTGTTAATATGTATCTAACTGGAGGGCTAAACAATAGTAAAGGGTAAAGTATGAGCCCTCCGTTAGCACAGTAAATAACTAATTCTATTTCTTCAAATCAGAGGCTAACATGCCGTACACAATGCTATCGGTCCATTCATTTTTATTCCAAAAATCTTGTGTGAAATGGGCTTCTTTTCTCATGCCTATTCGTTCACATAATTTTTGTGAAGCAATATTCCGTGCATCCAGCTTAGCTTGTAGACGATGTACGTTAAAAACATCAAATAATTGAACTACTAAACTACTTACTGCTTCGGTTGCCAAACCTTTCCCAGCCACTTCATTAGAAAAGCTATATCCAATTTCAACAGTGTCTTTCATATCTGTATACCATACAGACAAATCACCAATGACTTTATTCTTATAGACAACTGCCAGACTTAACATTGACTCTTGAGAGAGTAAATCATTCGCTAGTTTCTTATTGAATTTTTCCTCCATATTTTCATGAGTCCATTGATTATGTAATAGGAACTTACAAGTATCTTCATTATTATAAATAGCAAATACATCCTGTAAATCGGTATTCTTAAAAGGTCTAATCATTAATCTTTCTGTTGTGAATTCCAAGTTAGTTCGCCTCCCTTTCATTCATTCTACAAAATTAACTAAAAACATACAATGTTCAGGTGCTTAATAGAAAACCTTACATACTAGTGAAAAAATTGACCCTGTGCCTTGCGATGTTTACTGAAAGTTTGAGGGTGGGCTCATATAATTAAATATGCTCCTCTCGTTACACCAAAATCGAAAAAGCATGTCTTTGTACATTCACACAAAACCTTGCTATAATAAGGTTTGCGAATACATATGAAAGAGGGTAAAAGCATGAACGCTTATGATGAATATATGAAGCAGGTTGTGAAACCGATGCGTGAGGAGCTAGTGGGAGCTGGGTTTACGGAGCTGACGACGGCTGATGCGGTAAATGAATTTATGGCAGAGACGAAGGGGACTTCGTTAGTAGTCATTAACTCGGTGTGTGGCTGTGCGGCAGGGCTTGCTCGTCCAGCAGCGCGTGAGGCGATTGCGGCAGTGAAGCCGGATCATCTTGTGACAGTGTTTGCGGGGCAGGACCCAGAGGCGACTGCAGCGATGCGCGGTTATTTTGATGAAGTACCACCAAGCTCACCTTCCATGGCGATTTTAAAGGATGGAGAATTGGCTTACTTTATTCCACGTGAACAAATTGAAGGCTTCCCTGTGGAGCAAATTGTTTCCCATTTAACTGGCGTGTTAGAACAAACATGCGAGCAATAAATACGATTGTAACAACAGCGGGCAGACCAGACGATGAATCGATGGCGCTCGCTGCTTTTGCGTGTCAAACATTAGGGGCTGCATTTGAGCCGAGGAAAAAGCGCTCTGTTCGGAAGATGTCACAGGCGTTTCAGGCAAATATTATAGTGGCGGGGAAAAATCGCTATGATTATTATGCTTTTGGGGCAGAGGAGCCGTTTTTCTTCCATCCTAATTCTGCAGCATTTCGCTTAAAACGGATTGCTCGAGGTGAGGCAGAGCCATTTTTAGAAGCCGCACAGCTACAGCTAGGAGATACAGTGCTGGATTGTACGCTTGGACTAGCGGCCGATGCGATGTTAGCCGCTTATACTGTTGGGGAAAAGGGGCGCATTGTAGGCCTAGAAGCAAATCCAAATGTCGCCTTTATTGTCGGGCAGGGAATGCAAAATTATGATACAACAGAGCTACCGTTAACGGCTTGTATGCGACAAATTAAGGTCGTTCAGTCCGAGGCAGTTCGTTATTTAAAAACATTGCCAGCGAATGCGTTTGATGTCGTTTATATGGATCCAATGTTCGAGGAAACTATTGAAGAGTCCAATAATTTCGAGGCATTGCGCTTAGCGGGTGAGCATGTTACTTTAACCGATGAATGGGTGCAAGAAGCGAAGAGGGTCGCGAAAAAGCGTGTAGTGCTGAAGGCTCATTTTCGATCAGAATGGTTTACGAAGTATCATTTTCAGCAATATGAGCGAGTGACAGCTAAGTTTCATTATGGTGTTCTCGAAGTGTAGGGGCTTGTTTTAAGACAAGCCTCTATTTAATTATAGGGAAATAATAAGGAGGCTCCAAATCTATATGACGAATAGCGAAATTAGAACCCCTTTTGAACTAGATTTATTAGCCAAAGCACAATCATTGAAAGCTACAAAACCTCCGAGTCCGTGGGAGCATGAAACGATCATTCCTGCCAATGGTGTACTAGCCTGTGGATGGGATCAAGATGAAAATATCATCCTCATAAGTGGGTCAGGCTACAGTATTACTGAACCGATAACGGGTCTTTGCCTTCATCGTGAACGAGATGCGGAATGGACGGAGGACTGTATCAGTGAGGACCGCTTAACCTTTCATTCTCCATTATTAAAGAAATCTACCTCCATTTTTGGCTTGGAAGCGGGGGATGGGATACATGTGACATTAGATGGCTGGCAGGTTGAAGTCATTTACCCATGGTGGCCACGGGCAACAGTAGTCCTCGATTATCTATTTACACCCCGTTATAGCTATTTAAGTAATGCTACAGCTATTGATATACAGCGTTTGGATGGTGCTATAAAATGTGGATTTTCTCCTTCTGGTAAACATTTAATGATGATGGGATCAGGTGGTGCCTTAATCTATTCGAGAAAAGAATGACATTCCATTTGGTAACTCTATTTATTTTTGAACGATAATTTGGTTGGTGTTTGAGAGATTTTATAATTAGTGCTTTACATTTTTAATGTAGAGTGCTATAATTAAAGATGTGCTATTTTAGGTGGCATATTTCAGTAATCTGGCATTCTGCTTTTTGTTTTTGTAGATACTTATTCACACTGGCGCATGCTTTGGGGCTGCAAGGACGCAAAAGATGGTAGGGTTTGCGTTGCTTAAGTTAGAGAGCACACAGTGGAATTTTACCGCGGTGATGAAACAACTATTGTTTCAAGATAATATTCCCCAGATGATTGGGTTGAGACTTTTACAATTTACGAAAATGTTACCTATAAATACTAAAGGGGTAGTTTCGCATGAGCGAGGCTGCCCCTTGTCTAATTGTTGGACGCTGTCGCATGAGTTGCTGGTAGTTTTTTTGTTGCCAAAATTATGCTGGTATACATTACCGTTTACTATGCTAGTAAAATAAGTAATAATAAAAGCAAGAATTTTAGTAAAAGTCTAAATTCTATAGTTAAAAATCTGAAAAATCAAAAAGGTGAGGGAAGTTTATGGAGAAAATCAATACAATAACAGCAGATGTAATTACGCAATTAACAAAAATAGCAGAAATGAAGAAAGTAAGCATTGAGCAACTAGTAGCATTTTATTGTCAGGAAAGACTTCTCTACCGTTTATCAACATCATCCCATTATGATCAATTTTACATAGAAGGGGATCTTTTCTTCTTTACATTAGCTGAAGGAGTAGGGATGCCACCGAATGAACTAACACTCACAGCACGAAAAAGCGCGTATCAACACGACATAGTCCAACAGGCATTTACAGAAATTTGTTCGTTCGAAATACAGGAGGACGGCGTTCAATTTTTAGAAAATGACATCGAAAGTATAATAACGGATACGAGTATTCAATTAAAAATACCAGCAACATTGGACACAATCACTACATACATAGAAGTTAAAATAACCTTTATAGAAAATCGAATAGCACCAACGACCTATACTTTCCCGTCGATGCTAGACTTGAAGCCAGCGGAGCTCTCTACCTCTTCAGTCGAATTTGTAGTTGCCCAAGCCTTGCTTGACATTTTCCAATATCCCTCTATGACTTCAAAAATAGTAGAAGATATTGAGAGGGTATTACAAACACAAAACATAGAGGGTCGTAAATTACAGGCTTATCTTGAGGAATTGTCTGACCAACGTCACCTGACATGGGAGTCAACGCCTATACTAGAAAAAGGAATTGTTAAACAATTTTTCAACCCAATATATGAAGTCCTATTGGCAGATGAAGAGTTTTTTAAACAGTGGAATGGTACGGAGCAAGCTTGGCAATAACGATAGAAACCCTGCGAACAATAAAAAGTTCGCGGGGTTTTTCATAAAATGATTTCGTATAACTGGAAAAGGGAGATGATCAAAACGCATTTTGCTGGGGAGCAGTCGTTGCGCTATCTTATCGCTAGTTGTACAAAAGACGTCCATAGAGCACTTTCAATAAATTATGTGTAAAAATCATTAAAAAGAGCTTTTTGCCATGAGAAAATATATGAATCTGTACTAAGTCCCGCTTGAAAAACTACTATAGAAATATGATAATTTGTCGGTAGCATCAGGAAAAATTTCAGGTGCTACCTTTTTTATAGGTTCGCGGATGACTATTCTCGTAGGTTTCTTGTTTTGAGAGTAGTTGAAGTGGTCGTGTGAATGAAGCATTTTAGGGTTTTAAGTTACGGATTATTACTGACAGTCCGCTTTACATTAGATGCTATACAAAAATCTATTAATTTTGAATGTTAATTTGCTAATCATTAACATTATTCAGTATTACTCTTTTTTTTTCTATAGTATAGTGAAAATGTATGTATTTCTATAATGATACATAGAGAAAAGCGGCAAATCACGTAAAGGAGGGCGTTTATATTTGAAAAAAATAAGTAACATCTTCATGATTTTATTATTATTTAGTTTATCTTGGGTGGATATATCTGCCAATGCAAATGATACAAACGATGATGATTTTGTTGTGACACCTATTGATTCGGATGTCATGATAACTGACTATACAGGACAAGCGGAAGATATAGTCATTCCAGAAACAATTAATGGTCTTCGATCTGCATCGGCTGCTGATACGCTTGACCAAACATCCGGAGCGGGGGACCCGGGTGGAATCTTTCGAGCGCACGGAAAAGGTCAAAGCTTTACGGCAGGCTTGTCCGGTTATTTGAATAAAATTGATCTGTATATGGTAGATTACGGAAGCTCAGGTATTGTTTTTACACTTAGTATTTATGATGGTGAAAGTGTTTCCGGAGCTGCTTTGGCAACTGCGACATTTAGGAGCATTGATATCCCTTACAATCCAGGGGGCTGGGTGAGCGTATTTTTCGATCAGCCTACGCAGGTACAAGCGGGACAGCAATATACGATGCTGTTAACTTCCTCAATCGGCGATACGCCGCAAACGGCTTGGAAGGTTTATACTTCCAACGTATATGGAGGGGGACAAGCCTATACGGAAAACAATTGGACAAATTATGACTTCGGCTTTAACACCTATGTCGGACAATCACCAAGGGATTATACAACTACGCTCGCAGTGTCTCCTTTGAATGGTACATACGGCCAAACGGTAGTTATTTCGGCAATGCTGACAACACCTGATGGGCCTATCGTAGGAAAGAGAATTAATGTCTCCATTAATGGAAGTTCTTTAGGTTTTATTACAACCAATTCAGCAGGTATTGGTTCCGGCTCCTATTCACTTAGACAAGCTGCGGGAAGCTATGAATTGAAAGTATCGACAGAAGCTTCGTATCCTTACCCTGCGGCAGAACAGACAACAACACTTACGGTCAACAAAGCCCCGCTTACTGTAACGCCTAACAATGTGACTAGACAATATGGAACAACTAATAACAATTTCACACTGAACTATAACGGCCTGATGGCATGGGACACAGCTGCTTCGATCGGGCAACCAGTGTATTCGACAGCAGCTGTTACTTCAAGCCCAATCGGCATTTATAATATAACAGCCAGTGGTTTGGCATCAACGAAGTACACAATCACTTATTCGCCAGGAACTTTAACTGTAATACCAGCGTCTTTAACCGTCATGGTTGCCAATCAATCCCGGGCATATGGACAAAGCAATCCGTCTTTGAGTGGTTCAATTACTGGAATTGTGAATGGAGATGAAATTCTAGCGTCCTATTCGACAGCAGCAACCGAATCAAGCCCAGTGGGATCGTATACAATCATTCCGTCCTTAGCTGATCCCGAAGGCAAGCTGAATAATTACCAAGTTGTTATTGAGGAGGGAGTGCTAACAGTTAAGAAAGCTGAGCTTCATGTTGCATCGGATTCGATATCACGCTGGGCAGGTAAAGCAAATCCTCCATTCACTGGCAATCTTACAGGCGCAGTTGCCGATGACTCCATTACGGCAAAGTATGATTCACTAGCGAGGGAAGATAGCGCTGAAGGTGTTTATGATATTACTGCACAGCTTCTTGATCCATTGAACCGTTTATCCAATTACGAGGTTATAAAAGACTTAGGCCAGCTAACCGTTTATGCTGCTCCAAAGCCAGTGTTCGCCATAGGAGAAACGTCCAATGCAGTGAAGTCAAATGTTGGGTTACCAAGTGCAGATGATGCAGGGCGTCCGATTCGCTGGACGTCTTCGGACAACAGCTTACTTAATGCAACAACAGGAGCCGTGCAGCGGCCGGCTTACCCAGCTGGCGACTCAGCCATAACGCTAGAGGCAGAGGTTGATGCGAATCAGACAACTTATAAAATCCGATATAACCTAACGATTTTAGCTACCGATATGATGGATAAAGAGGCAGTGGCTCGAGACATAAAGCTACTTGCGATTGGTTACACAGCTGGTGATGACGAAAAGCACGTACGAAATCGGTTGAGTCTTCCAGCTACAGGGAAGAATGGTTCTTCCATTACATGGACTTCTAGTCGGGCAGAACTGATTAATCCTGCTGACGGTTCAGTTTCTCAGCCATCATCTGGAAACCAAACAGTTACCCTCACAGCTACGGTAACAAAAGGGCTGGAATCAGAGAGTCGACAGTTTCATTTGATTGTTTTAAGGAATAATACAAATGTTGAGGAGCCGAAAGAACCTATTAAAGAACCAATTAAGGAACCTACTAAGGAATCTGAACAGCTACAATCGGAATTTTACATTGATTTCATTGACCAAAATAATCAAAAGGAAAGAATCAATCTTACCCAGTCTCAAGTGAAATCTGGCTTTATTGAGCTCGATAAGAAGACAGCAAAGGGATATTTCGAGGTGAGCGGAGAAACGGCACACAAATTACTCAAGTTGAATCCTTCGTTTGCGATTCAAATAACAGCGGCTGGTGGGATAATGAAACTGCCTGTCTCTGAATTGATTGCTTCTGCAAAGAACCAATTTGTAGGGAAAAATAGCGATAAAATCAACTTTTCAATTTTCGTTGGAGAGACGGAAGCTCCAGTTAATTTATTAAATGATCTAAAATCTCGAGGTGCAAAATTATTGTCTGGCCCTATTCAATTTGAAATTATTATGAGTATTGGAGACGAAGCCGGTATTGCTATCAAACAATTAGGTAGTAAGGTTGAAAGACGCATTGTCGTTTCCGAGAACCCTACAGATACGATTGTAACGGTATGGAACGAGCAGCTTAAGCAACTGAAATATGTTCCGGTCCGTTATGAAAACATCGGAGGTCAAGTCTATGCGTTGCTTCCCGTCAGCAGTGATGGCTTGTACTTAAATATTGGTAACCAACAAACTTTTGCTGATATGAAAAGACATTGGGCCAAAAAAGAAGCGGAAAAGTTGGCTTCAATGCTTATCTTTGAAGGAAAAGGACAGGGAATCTTTGACCCGAATGCCCACTTAACGCGTGCGGAGACAGCAGCACTATTAGTCAGGGCAATAGGCATCCCAGAGCCGGCGCATCCTGCAGCATTATCTGATATTTCTGGTCAATGGTATGTAGAGGAGGTTTCCTCTGCAATAGAAGCCGGATTTGTGAATGGGTATGAGGACGGTAGTTTCCGACCGAATGAATATGTTTCAAGGGAAGAACTTGCGGTCATCCTTTCGAGAGTACTTGAATATGGTAGCAGCACTCCTTCAAATGCTTCTGTAAACTATTCGATATCTCTCAATGATTCAAAAGAAGTATCCAATTGGGCTACTGAGGCAGTGCAAAAAATCATTTCCAACGGTATTATGATAGGTGATAATGAAGGTGATTTTAAACCACATCAAACTGCAACCCGTGCTGAAATGGCAATAATAATGAACCGTCTTCTTAACAAGCTAGGATATATGTAAACACGCCGTTGGAGCGTCATTTAACAGTTGTCAATTATACTTAGTAAGACATTTGAACATAAGTAGATTTGGTTTAAAAGAGCATCATTCCTGAAAAAGAATGATGCTCTTTAATTTTGAATGAGAATATTTGAGTCTTATAGGCAACTCTTTTTTCTTTATCGAATTATCAGTGCAGGGTGATTGATTTGGTGTTAAATTACATTTCTTGAAACTCATTTCATCCAGATTCGTTCTATAAAATGGATCATAAAAAAGGATAAACCATATATTTTTGGGAATTTCATTGAAATACCTACTCTAATATATTGTTCCTGCTAAATAATACATGAGGTGAGTGATTAGTGGCATTTGTTAAGGGGAAAACGACGTTTATTTATATGGTGAGGCACGGTGAATCTCCGTATGAGGGAATTGACAGAACAAGAGGGTTAACTGTGAACGGCCAATTAAGTGCTCAAAGTATAGCTGATGTGTTAAGGGGTGAGGGAATTGATACTATAATATCCAGTCCATATACTCGGTCCATTTTAACTGTTGAGCCATTAGCTAAACAACTGAGTCAAGAAGTTATCGTTTGTGAAGAATTAAAAGAGCGAATTTTTTCATCAGAAGAAAAGCGATTACCTGATAATGAGTTATTTCCGCTATTAGAGAAATCCTTCTTGGACCCCAATTTAGCATTAGAGGGTGGAGAATCGAATAACGAGTGTCAAAAAAGAGCTGTTAAAGTTTTAAAAGAGCTATTAAATACCTATGAGGGGCAAAAAGTAGTAATAGGAACTCACGCATTAGTCATGACCTTGATGATGGGATACTATCATGAAGCGTACAATTTAGATTTTTTGCTACAAACAACCAAGCCCGATATATACAAAATGGAATTTAACCGACAGGAATTAGTAGGGGTGAAGAGGCTCTAAGAATGTAGTAAGGACGGTTAATACATGTTTCCTTAGGTAATGGACCAAATTAGATGAAGCAAAAAAAAGTCGGTATCCTGAGCGCACAGGAAACTGACTTTTTTATGTGCTGGAATAATCTACTGTTGCCAAATGAAAACAAATCGAAAACTTTATAAAAAATGTTTAAGGTGTTTTTCTAGTTCTTCTATTGAATGAATAGAGAATTTTTTATTTTTATAATGTATAAGGCCCTCATTGATGCACTGACTGATTGAACGATTTAAGCTTCTAATGGGGGCACAGACCTCTCTTGATAAAATTTGCTTTGTAAGATGACCTAAATCACCGATTTTATAATGATTATGTATGCTTAATAAAATACGGTCTTTAACAGTTAGTAATGATAATTTTGCTGTAGTATCTGAGCTTAATGTTAACTTGGAGGCAAGTTGTTTCACGATATAAACATTAAAATTAAAATCGATTTTCATCCATTCATACACCTTTGTTTTATGGATAGCTATCGTTTCACAATTTTGTTTCGCGATTACACCGAGTGTTTTCATCTTTTCATTAAAAATTTCTATTTCCCCAAAACAACTATATGCATCATAAATATAAAGCGACAGCATCGCTCCCTCATAGCTTTGTCTATACACTTCTGCCGTTCCTGTAGTTAGGATATAAAGATAATTATTTTGTTCATGTGGGTGAATGATAGGGCTGCCTTTTGTATGTTTTCTATAAATAAATTCTTTCTTAATAGGCGCTGGTGCATCATTCACAATAGCTTGAAAATCCATATATTCACCATCTTTTTAGTTTTGGTCATTTGACCTTTTTTCATTATAGATGGAATTATATAATCAGAGCAAATATGAATGGGAGGTCTTGTTATGAGGAAATTAATTATTGATACAGATACTGGAAGTGATGATGCAGTAGCCTTAATGATGGCATTAAAATCAACTAATCTAAAAGTAGAGGCGATCACCACTGTTTGTGGCAATGTCCCGATTGAATTAGCGACAAAAAATGCACTAATGACCATTGAGGTCGCGAATGGTCAAAAGCCACCGCTTTATGTTGGAGCAGCCAAGCCACTTATGCGGGATTTAGTTACAGCTGTGAATGTTCATGGTGAAGATGGAATGGGCGATTGTCATTTAATACATCCCACACTTTTGCCAGAAAGCAAGCATGCCGTCGATGCGATCCTTGAATTGATTGAAAATAACCCTGGTGAAATCGAAATTGTAACGATTGGTCCCGTTACAAATATTGCCCTTGCTATATTGAAAGCACCAGAGACAATGAAAAAGGTCAAGCATATTTACACAATGGGTACTTCTGGCTTTGGCCCTGGAAATACTACACCTGTTGCTGAATTTAATGTGTATGTAGATGCAGAGGCCTATAGTATTATGCTCAATTCTGGTATACCTACTACCATCATTGGATTTGATGTATGTTTAGGCGAAGCAGCATGGAATAAGGAAGATATGGATGTATTACTGGCAAGCGGTAAAGAAGAGGCTGTGTTCTCTGTTCAATGTAACCGTTCCTTGCTTGCGTATAATTTAGAAAGAAGTAATGAACATATTGTTGATTTACCAGATGCCGTTGCAATGGGTGTTGTATTATGGAATGAAATCGTTGTGGAGGACAAATTATGCTATTGCTATGTGTGTACGACAGAAGCTGCTGCCTATGGTCAAGTAATCTTAAATGACGGTAGTAAACTTGCCATTTCGGATGGATTTGCCGGGCACACGCCTAATGCCACAGTTTGTAAGACTATTGACAATGCATTATTCAAGAAACGTCTAATAGAATTATTGATAAGTTAATTGAATGGGGTGGGTAGATGAAATTTTTGAATTTCGGATCATTAAATATTGATAAGGTTTATACATTACCTCACTTTGTGAAAGAAGGTGAAACATTATCTTCGGACAGCTTTGAACAATATCCCGGTGGAAAAGGATTAAACCAATCCATAGCTCTTTCAAAATTGGGCGCTCAAGTGTTTCATGCAGGTAAAATTGGAAAAGATGGTCTATTTCTCAAACAAAAATTAACCGCAGAAGGAATTAATGTTGAGGGAATAGTTGAGGATGGTTTAATTACAGGGCATGCCATTATCCAAGTGACGCCGACAGGTGAGAATTGTATCTTCCTTTATGGTGGAGCGAATAAAGAAATAACGGTCGAACAAATTGATCAAGTGCTAGAGGACTTCAATGCGGATGATTTCCTCGTTCTTCAAAACGAAATAAACAGTCTAGATTATCTAATCAATGCGGCATATAGGAAGGGTTTAACCATTGCGTTAAATCCTTCTCCAATAAGTGATACGATGAAGGATTTAGACCTTTCGAAAATTGATTTTTTACTACTAAATGAGATCGAGGGACAAGCCATTAGTGGAGAAACATCACCTAACAAAATACTCGATCATTTACTATCAAACAATAGTAATTTAAAAATTGTGTTGACCTTAGGTACAAATGGCGTCGTGTATAGAGACAAAATTCAAGAACACAAGCAAGAAATCTATAAAGTCAAAGTGAAGGATACGACGGCAGCAGGGGATACTTTTTTAGGCTATTTCCTTAGTATGATTTCTCAAAAAGCAGACATTACATCCGCACTAAATATAGCCTCAAAGGCTGCTTCCCTTGCAGTATCTAGAAAAGGTTCCTCTTCCTCTATCCCGCTTTTGGCAGAGGTACTTGGTAAAGATGCCTAATAGATAGGAAAATTGCCGATATTTCATCATGGCTATGACTCCGTTCTTTTTGGGTTCTTTTTACAAACTTTTACGTTGTTTAGCTGATTCACAAAACAGGGCGCAATGCATGGACAGACTGCTAATAAATCTATCTCATAAAACATAGTAAAGGGTGTGTAGTGAACAACATTACACACCCTCATCATTTCAAGACCTCAAATAGCTACTTTCCGTATTTTCTATCCTACATTTAAAAATATAGTATAGTTATGTAAAAAGCCTAACTGATCGAAGGGACTGGAATGAATGAACTTACTAGAAGTTGGAGTAAAAATAAAGCAGATGCGAAAGAAAAATAAAATGTCTCAGGATGATTTAGCTTCGCAGATCAATTTAACGAAAAGTCATATTTCAAAAATAGAAAATGGCAAAGCGACACCAAGCCTGGTGACATTGTCCAAAATTGCGGAAATATTTGATGTGCCTATGGCTTGGTTTGTTATCCAGGATCAATTTGATGGCATTTCTATTGTTTCGAAAAAAGAGCGCAATGAGACGGTTGAAACGAATCAGCTCGGTTATCAATACGAGCTGTTAGCGAATAAGAGCTATATGAGCAATATCAATCCTTCAATTGTCACTGTACATAATGGGGCAGAAAATTTAGCCCTTTATACACATGAAAATGATGAATTCATTTACATCATTTCAGGTAGTATCATCTTGAAATACGATAATAAGTTTTACCATTTAGAAGAAGGTGACTCGGCGTATTTTTCAGGAAAAAAAGAACATATCTTTATTAACAACTCTTCGGAAAACTCAAAAGTATTAACAATTTATGTGGAGGATTAAATCTATCTTTTAAACGTAAATATGATCGAAAATACAATTTTCTTGTTTACAATACTATTCAGACAATTTACAATTGGTGTAATGCTATTCAACTTAGTTGAATTGTATTACACTTTTTATATTTTTGGGGGTATGGGGATGACTTCACGAATTAAAGGATTTTATTTACTTTCAGTGGAAGAGCGAGTTAAGTTAATCGCTGAAAAATCAAAGTTAACAAACGAGGAAGTTGAAGCTTTAAACAGTGGAATTTCATTAGAGATTGCAGATGCAATGGTTGAAAATGTTATTGGACACATTTCAATTCCTTTAGGGGTAGCAGCCAATTTTAAAGTAAATGGTAAAGAGGTATTTATTCCAATGGCTACGGAAGAACCGTCTGTGATTGCTGCAGCTAGTAATGCTGCACGTGCAGCATATGAGTTAGGCGGAATTTTTACTTCCAGCTCAGGAACAGTTATGCGCGGACAGATTCAAGTATTAAATATTGATGACCCTCATGCAGCAAGGGCGAAAATTTTTGAACATAAAGATGAAATCATCGAACACTGTAATGCAAAAGATCCGACGTTAGTAAAGCTGGGCGGCGGAGTAAAGGATGTAGAGGTGCACTTAATCGACACAGCAAAAGAAACAATGGTTGTTGTGCATTTAATCGTAGATACGAAGGATGCGATGGGGGCAAATGCTGTAAATACGATGGCAGAATCTGTGTCACCATTAATCGAACGGATTACAAATGGACGAGTTGTGCTCAGAATAATTTCAAATTTAGCAGATAAGCGTATTGTTCGTGCTCGTGGTGAATTCTCGATAGAAATGCTCGGGGGGATAGCGATCGCGAAAAATATTGTAAGTGCTTACGAATTTGCAGATTCTGATCCTTACCGTGCTGCTACACATAATAAAGGAGTTATGAATGGTATTACTGCTGCAGTATTAGCATCGGGTAACGATACACGTGCTGTTGAGGCAGGCGCTCATGCCTATGCTGCCCGTTCTGGCAGATATCGTTCTTTAACGACTTGGGAGCTGAATAAAGCAGGCAATCTTGTTGGTACATTGGAATTACCGTTAGCTGTTGGTATTGTGGGAGGGGCTACCAAGACTCATCCTGTTGCAAAAGCCGCGCTAAAAATTATGGATGTGCAATCTGCAGAGGAACTAGCCAGCTATATTGCCGCGGTAGGATTAGTAGAAAACCTAGCGAGCTTACGAGCACTTTCCGCAGAAGGTATTCAATCAGGTCATATGCGTCTGCATGCCAAAAACTTGGCTGTAATGGCTGGAGCAACAGGCGATATTATTGACCGTATTGTGCAGCAGGCAGTTGAAGAGAAAGATTTCCGTTATGATCGTGTTTTAGAGATTACAAATTCTCTGCGAGGTGAGTAACTTGGCGAATACTCCATATAATGAGCAAAAAAATGTAGATGAAAAAAAGTTTATCGAAATTCTAGGTGACACGGTTTCTGGTAATCAGTTAATCATTTCAATTATTTTAAGCGTTGCAGCCAGCTTTTTGGGCTATCAATTAGGCCAGTGGGTATTTCCGAAGTTTGCAGACCCTCAAATGATTAACTCCTACTCACTATTAACAGGAATTGCAGGTATTCTAATAGTTGTCGTTATCAATACCATTCTATTTAAACCAAAGCGTATTTTAGTAGAGGATGAAACATCTAGTCATTCTTTAAAGGAAGCGTTTGAAGATTTACAAATTGATATCGATGAGGAAATACGCTTAATTGAGGAAGACCCTGTGACAAAAAAAGAGCTCGAGGAATTTGGTATTCTTTCTAGCTTACAAGGCTTGAAGGGAGCGGATAAAAAATGAGTATATATTTAATTGCTCTGCTATTTGCTCTTCTAGGTGCAGCTATCTTCACTGTCATTGGTCTTATCTCAGGTACAGATGAAACTGCAATTATGGTACCCATTACATTGCTAGTTATTTTACTGGGAGCGCCTCCTGAAGGTGTGTTCGCATTCTTCATGGCGGGGGTGTTAGCTAAGCATTTAACACATGCTGTACCAACTGCGTTATTAGGTATTCCTGGTGACACAACGGCTGTACCGTTAATCGACCATGCAAATACATTACGCCGTTTAGGCATGCCGCATGTTGCACTACGTAAAATGATTTCAGGCGGTGTCATCGGTGCATTTATCGCCTTACCAACTGCCGTCCTATTAGGTCAGTTTTTAGGTCAATTTGCCGACTTCTTTAAATCTTCGTCAGGCATTATTTTTACACTTGCCGCTATTTTAATCGCGTTCTTTTCAAAAGGGAAATGGGCAAGTCTTTTAATCATTATTCCATTTGCGTTTTTCATTAAGGCTCTAGATAGCGTTAGCTTTGCAATGCTTGATAAACATTTAAGTATTACATTCTTTTTAGGGATCGCCATTGGGCCAATGTTTAGTAATATTCTAATGGCAGCATCTCCTGTTGCTAAAAATGATTTAACGCGCAGTAAGCAAAATCAATATAATCTTGCACCTGAAACGAAATCATGGAAAGGATATTTTCCGAATCCATTTAAAATTTTATCGAAAAGACAGACGATTTTCACGAGCATTACAACGTTTCTTTCTTCCTTAACATTTGTCTTTAGTCCTGTAGGGATGACGTCTTTAATGGGAGAAATTGTAGGCTCTCGCACAAAAGGTGCCTATAAAAAATCAACAACGAGTCTTACTGTCATGAATGGAGTAACGGAATCGACATATATCGCTGAAGCTATTATTCCATTAATTGCATTCGGTATTCCGTTAAGCCCAGTAGCACTTGGACCAGCATCACCTTTATTTAATGCACCACCGATTTTTACTGTGGATCCGGTAAACAACCTACACACATTAATGTCTTCATGGGACTTTTTCATTTTCGGGTTAATTGGTATTAGTGTGGCGGCTTTAATTGCTTATCCGTTTGCGATGAATTATGCACGTAAAGCGTCTGTATTAGTATTAAAATATATTAGCCAGGAAGCAATCGTAGCCATGTTCATAGGATTAGCATTCTTGCTTGCCTATAACGAGGCACAATTGTTAGGGGTAGTTCTAACATTTACAGTCGCAACGGTTGGTGGTTTATTAAATCGTATTTTAGGTGTAGGTGCCGGCGTGCAATTCATGGTATTCTACGCATCAAGCTGGATTATGCTGCAGCTATTCGGCATTTAGTTAAAGGAGGTGTATCTTTATGACTTTACCAAAAAAAGTGGAAATAAGAGAGGTCGGCCCGCGTGACGGCTTACAAAATGAGAATTTATTTATTCCTACTGATTTGAAAGTACAATGGATTAACTTAATCAGTGAAACAGGTGTCCGCCATATCGAAGTATCCTCGTTCGTTAGTCCAAAATGGATACCAGCCTTGGCCGATCATCATGAAGTGTTCGAGAAAATCACACGTAATGAAAAAATAACGTATGCAGCGCTTGTCCCTAACTTAAAAGGGATAGAAGGGGCCATTCAACAAAAAGTTGATGAAATTGCATTATTTATTTCTGCCTCTGAGGAGCATAATCAAAGTAATTTGAATGCTTCCATAGACCAATCTTTGCATAACCTAAAGGCTGTAGCTGAAGCAGCAAATCGTGAAGGTATAGCGTTAAGAGGCTATATTTCAACTGTATTTGGCAGTCCGTTTGGGGACGAGGTAAAAATTCAAACCGTCAAGAGAATAATTGATGCCTATATAGAAATGGGCGTTTCTGAGATTTCGCTGGGCGATACAATCGGTGTAGCAGACCCTGTACAGGTGAAGGCTATTTTAACAGAGCTGCTCACGCAATACGACAGTAATCTGTTTGCCCTTCATTTTCATGATACGTATGGCCGCGCTTTAGCCAATATATTTACTGCTCTTGAACTCGGAATCACTAAATACGACAGTGCTATTGGTGGCTTGGGTGGGTGCCCTTATGCCCCAGGTGCAAGCGGCAATGTCTCAACGAATGATTTAGTGAATTTCCTACATCGCTTAGGCATTCAAACAACTATTGATGAAGACAAATTATTTACCGCAACTCAATTTTTACAACAGGCAATGAACAGACAGCCTGATAGTAAAGTTTATAAAGTGCAAAGTAAATAGGAAAGAGAATATGGGAATCAATCAGCGCCCCCAATTGTTAGTTATATGCTAATAGTTGGGGGCGCTGTTTTTTAGGAAGAATCTAAAATACGAACATAACGACAAAGAAGCTATTTTGAACCATATTTACAGACAACCATTTTAAACTAAGCGTTCTAAATTTTGATAATCGTTTACGTAGTGAAAAAGTAAAGATTTTAGATTGACAACATAAAAAAATGTATTTACAATTATCTAGACCGTTCGTTATAATTTTGAAGGAGGCAAGATATATGTCTAGTAAAGAAACATCCCGAGAGAAAATCTTAGAAGCAGCAACCTTGCTTTTTCATTTGAAAGGTTATCACGCTACGGGGTTAAGTGAAATACTTAAAGAGAGCGGAGCGCCTAAAGGTTCGTTATATTATCATTTCCCTAATGGTAAGGAGCAATTAGCAATTGAAGCGATTAATTTATCTGCAAAGACGATTTCAACAGCTATCAAAGAAAATTTAGCCGTTTACGATGACCCAGTCGAAGCATTTCAATATCATATCGGAAATATTGCTGAACATTTTAGAGACATAGAACGCAAAACACAATTTAAAAACGTCCCACTCGGATTGCTCGCGATGGAAACCGTATTTGTCAATGAGAATCTACGACAGGCTTGTGAAGAAACCTTTACAATGTGGGAAAATCTTTATTACGATAAATTAAGAATAAGTGGCTATAACGAAGATCGCGCGTATTTAATTAGTGAAACAATTAGTGCCTTAATTGAAGGGGGCGTTACGTTATGTTTTACAAAAAAATCGTGTGAGCCATTACATCATGTTAACAAGATGATCCCTTTACTACTGTCCCAGTAAAAAGGGACTTATTCATCGTAAATTTATATAGACCGGTCTAATTATTGCTAGGGAAGAAAGGAAGTAATTTATGTCTTCATCCAATCAAGTTGTACCAGTACGTAGCCCTAAAGGTATGGCTTTTGTACTAATGTTTGCTGCATTTATCGGGCTATTTAGTGAGACGGCCTTGAATATGGCACTGACTAACATTATGTCAGATTTTAGTGTGTCAGCAGCGACTGCCCAGTGGCTTACGACGGGCTATCTATTAACAATTGGTATTCTCGTACCTGTTTCATCACTACTCATTCAATGGTTTACAACAAAACAACTAGTAGTCGGTTCGTTAATCTTCTCTATTGTAGGAACCATTTTAGCTGCAGCAGCACCTAGTTTTGCAGTTTTACTAGTTGGTCGTATCGTTCAAGCTCTTGGAACGGGAATTATTTTACCATTAATGATGAATGTAATTTTACTAATTTTTCCGATCTATAAACGTGGAGCTGTGATGGGATTAATGGGACTTGTCATTACAACAGCACCTGCAGTTGGTCCTGTTTTAGCTGGTCTTATTGTTGATTCGTTGAATTGGGCTTATATTTTCTGGATTAGTCTTATCTTTTATGTAGCTTTAGTAATTATCGGGCTTAAACAGATTGATAACGTATCAACTATTACAAAACCTGCGATTGATTTGTTTTCTGTCCTGTTATCCACGCTTGGATTTGGCGGTTTAATGTATAGTTTAAGTAATATTGCGGAGAAATCATTTAACTCTGTTTCGGTATATATGCCTTTTATTGTAGGTGCGGTATCCATTATATTATTTAGTATTCGTCAAATGAAAATGAAACAACCAATGATTAACTTGAGAGTGTTTAAATTTCCTATGTTTACATTAGGAACGCTGTTATTATTCAGCGGCATGCTCCTCATATTATCATCAGCCATTCTATTACCAATGTATCTTAAAGCATCTTTACTATTTAGTGCCACAGTAGCTGGGATGATTCTTTTACCTGGTAGTGCAATGAATGCTTTTTGTTCTCCTTTTGTAGGAAAGTTATTTGATAAATATGGCGCAAAGAAATTTTTGCCACTTGGGTATCTTTTAGCGGTTATTTCAAGCTTACTTTTTGTCTTTACGATTTCTGTAGATACACCAATTTGGCAAGTAATTTTGGCACATACCATCTTTTTCATCGGTGTTTCAATGATTATTATGCCTGCGCAAACAAATGGATTAAACCAATTACCACGCAAATTATATGGTGATGGAGCCGCAGTCATGAGTACATTACAACAAATTGCTGGTGGTATCGGAACAGCGTTGGCAATTACATTATTGGTAAATGGCCAAACATTGCATATGGAGAAATTTCCAAACGCTACACCAGGTGAATTAATGGCGGAAGGAACAAAGCATGCGTACATCTTTATCGTTGGCCTTTCAATCATCGGACTTATTTTATCATTCTTTGTGAAGCGAGTGCATGTGGAAAAAGATTAAGTAGTTTTTACAAAGCAAATTTAAAATTGTTTCCTAAATCAAAGCTTGGGCCGACACTAAAAAGTCACGGACGCTGGTATATCAACGTTTCGTGATTTTTCTAATGGACATTGTTTAAACAGTTTTTTATACAAAGGTATATAAACATAGCTACAATAATACTTTTCAAGATTTTGCTGAAAAAACTATATGCTATCTGAATAAAACGTGTATCAATAGTCAATCTATTTACGTAAATTTGCATTTTTAATCGTTCCTAAACTTTCAGGGGCATTAGGATCTACAATAATGGGGCGGATTGTGGAGCAACACAGGTAGAAAATAATCAAACTTTTTTATAAAAGCCTAACTTAAAACTGCTAAAGAAAAATCTCTTTTGATCAAACTTTTTTCAAAAGGGATTCTTCTTTTTTATTATTAAATAAGGGATTGTGCAAGTTGTTTTTGTTAACTTTATTTCAAAGCAATACCTCTTTATATTCTTAAAATGATATTTATGCTGATGAAACAGAAGTCTTCTCTTTAGGCTTTATATTAACAAGCACAATACTAAGTACGACTATGATCATTCCTACGAAAAGATTAATTGTAACTGCTTCATGTAGAAAGAAAGAACTCACTAAAATAGAGATAACAGGGATTAAAAAAGTATATGTTGATACTTTGCTTGCCTCCCCGGAACTAACTAATGTAAAGAAAGCAAGCCAACCAAATGCAATTACAAATATAGAAATAAATAATAAGGATAGAGTAAACTGTATGTTCCATGATATAGAAGACCAACTTTCCGTTCCCGTTCCTAACGCAAGTAGGAACAGTCCCCCAATTATAATATGAAGTGTAGTTAGCCAAGTTCCATCAACTTTTTGAGCTGTTCTTTTCATAAACACTGTACCGAACGCCCAACTAACAGCAGTACATAAAGCAAGAAGAACGCCGATAATCGAAATATGTCCTGCTAATCCTCCTAAACAAATGACACCCACACCTGCAAAACCTAAAATTAACCCAGCAAATTTAAGAAAATGCATGGATTCCCCAAGCCAAATCCATGAGAATATACCCATTAAAACTGGTTGGAGATAAACAATTGATGTAAAAAGTCCTGCAGGTAAGTAATTTAAACCAACTGTTTGTAGACCGTAAAATAAAATAATATTGAAGAATGCTGATACAAAGTAAATAGGCCATGTTTCTTTAAAACGAAGCATTTTATATCTTGGAATAGCAATTATAAGTAAGATAAGTCCCCCTATAAATAATCGCAGTCCAGAAAATAATAGGGGAGATGAATAATTTAAGGAAAATTTAGCCAGTGGCCAATGTATCCCCCATATGATGACTAGAAAAGTAAGAAGAAAAAAGTTTTTCACTTTTATATGGTTGTTCATTTAACATAACGCCTCCTTGGTATGATTACATCATTTATGATACTATACTTATATAGTATAAATAAAATCAATTATTTTAATAGGAGGTATAAGTATTTACTTATGATGACGATATCACAATTACAGGTGTTAGCTACAGCAATAGACACGGGGAGTTTTACAAAAGCAGCGCATACTTTACATATGACTCAGCCAGCTGTTAGTCATGCCATATTGAGTTTAGAAGCAGAATTAGGAGTTACCATACTGTTGAGGGATCGAAAAAAGGGATTAATTCTAACAGATGTAGGAGAACGTATATTATTCCATATTAAGGAAGTGTTGAATCATGTAGACAAAATTGAGCAGGAAGTAGCTGCGGAAAAGGGATTTGAGGTTGGAACTATACGAATTGGAAGCTTTTCGAGTGCTTCTAAGTTTTTGACTAAAATCATAAAGATTTTTCAACAAAAATATCCTTCTTTAAAGATTGTCATTTACGAAGGCACTTTAGATGAAATCGAAACATGGCTATCTACTAGAGTCATCGATGTAGGATTCATCACCCTTCCCAGAAAAGAGATGGATGTTATACCAATTGCCACGGACAAGATGGTTGTCGTTTTATCAAAGACTCACCCGTTGTCCGATAAAGAATTTATTCATATTAATGATTTGGATAATAAACCAATCATATTATGCGGAGGAGGATTTGAACTACCAATTATCAGTATATTTAAAAAGAGTAAAGTCAAGTTAAAGGCGGAATTTACTGTTTCCCATATAAATACAATGTTGGAGATGATCCAAGAAGGACTAGGAATAGCAATCGTTCATAAGCTTACCATAGTGCATTTACCAGATGACCTTTGCATAAAAAATTTAGAACCTAAATATAGCAGAGAAATTGCTCTAGCAGTACCCTCAATTAAAAAGGCTTCTATTTCAGTAAAGTTGTTAATTGATGAGATGCAAAATTTAGTTGAAACTTTTGATGAGTAAAGTCAATTATAAAGTTAGGGTACCGCCACATTGCTATCAAGCTATCAAAACAAAATACTCCCTAAAATGAAATAATACGCTATTCTTTCTGTAGAATCATTGGAAAGGATGAACCGACCTCCAATTGTTAGACAATAACTAACATTTAGGGGGCAGATTTTATATCGTTAAATTTACACTAGAAGATAAAAATTAATGTTATCGAATTTTATTTATTAGGAACGGAAACTTATGAAAGAATTGACGATCATAGCCGTCAATTCTTGCATCTCAACTAATGGAATAACGAGATTCTTTTTTCTTCTTTTAACTTTTTAAATTCTTCGTTCATAGCTTTAAAACAGTCGCAGAAGAAGCAGGGATAACAACAGCTATCCTTTACAACAAGTTACTATAAAACCTAAAGAGGGGACTTCCGTTTCAAAGGCTTTATTTTTAAATTAAAATATCATTTTATATGACGTGTATTGCAAGATAGCAGTTAGAAATTACCGAAAAATGCCTAAGGGGAAGGAGATTTTGGAAATGATTTGTGTCATTACAGGATTAGGAAGAAAGTTGTTTGCAGAACGGGCAAAGGAAGGATAATAAGCAAGTGAAAAAATACAATCATATTGTATGAGAAAAACCAAAAACTATGTTGCAATATCAATACTTAGTACGAGATTCCAACATTGATTGTTTTTTTGGTTCATTTGATATCATTTAGTTCTCTCTGGCATGAATCAAATGAACCTTTTTTAACATTTATAATTAATTTATTTTTCATCTTCAATTTTTAATTCAAAACAAGATTGATTGTTCTAATCTGTTTATTTGATTGTCCTCGTTTTGTTCCTACTACCATGTAAGAAATGTTTCTTCAAATTTTGTGGAAGTTCAACTATAAAGAATAGCCAATCATTTCACAATACTGAGTGTGAATAAGTCTCCCATACATATTTCTTACCTTAATTGTACAAAAAATAGGTTATGCAAAAAGTTTGATGAGTATACGATGATCATTGAAAATGTATATTCGGTATTAATAATTCATTAACCCTTTAAATTCTTCTACAGTTAAAGGTTTAGTATTTTTAATACATTTAACTAAAAATCAATAATAAATACTTGTTCTTCTGTTTGAAGAATTTGAGAAATTTTTCTACCTTGTAAAAGTAAGCTTTGATTATCAAGGCTCCAATAGAGTTCATAGGGTGTTAACCCTTGATAAATGGTTTCTACATTGAGTATATTTTTACCTTGAAATCTTCCTATATAAACATTATCTTCATCACTCAGAGAATAGGCGATTTTCTTTTGATCATTTGAAAATTCATATATACTTACTTTTTCTAATAAGATGGCAAGATCACCATTACGGCTATCATATTCGTATAATGTTTCATCTTTACCAAGGAATACAAATTGATAATTATTTAACCAAGTAGTTTTACTTCCATTTGTTTGATGTGTGTACTTAGTTTCTATTTTATTACTGTTTATCGTCACGAAAATAAGACTACTATCATTAGAAGGTTTAGATGGCGGAATTATAGTAAATAACAAATTTTTTCCATCATCTGAGATATTTACCCCTACGAAAGTTCCCTTATCTTTGAGTTCAACTAATTCGTATGTTTGAAGGCTGTTTAAAACTATATCAAATACACCAATAGTTGTTGGTTCATCAATCATTGAGCTAGAGCTAAGAAAACATAGAAATCTGCTGTTGTTAGACCAAGCTATATCTTGGAGGTAGATATTCTGGTTAGACTTAAGTGGTATCTCAATTTTTTCTTTTCCATCTTTTACAGAGATAAGCTTTAATGAAGGACCATATGATGACAATCTAGTTTGAGCAATCATTTTACCATCTGGTGACATATATAAGTTAAAAATGTTGTTATTCATTTTCTGCAAAACTTCAGGTTTTTCATATGGGGAAGATAATCGTTGTAGATGAGATAATCCCTCTTCTTTAAAGATTCCAATGACTGATTTATTATCAGACCAACCCAGTAATTTACTAGCCGGTGGAAGACGATAAATGGATTTAACTTTAAAAGATTTATTCATCTGATCCATGGGAGGCTGCTCCGAATTGTCTGAAATTATAATGGTTTCTGTACGCTTTCCTATATTACAACCTGTCATAATTAAGGTAAGGGAAAATAGTACGGCTGACCAATGTAACCAATGTTTTTTCTTCATAATAAATTTTCATCCTTCATGTATATCATTTCTACATATACTATGGTATTTTGATTTTCATTAAAGATACGTATAATCCCTTTATGATCCTCTACAATAGATTTTGCAATACTTAGACCTAATCCTACACTTCCTTCCTCTGCTTTTTCTTGATTTATTGAAAAAAAGGGTTGAAATAGGTTGGTGAATTGTTCCTGTTCAATGTGATTACTAGGATTCATGAATTTTAAAATTATTTTTTCTTTTACAAGTTCTGCACTAATATTTATTTGTGAAAAAGGTGAACTGTATTTTATAGCATTATCTAATAGGTTAATAAAAAGTTGGCGAATTCGATTGTCATCACCATAAACATACAAATCCTCTTGAATGTCGCTATTTATACTTTTTTTGTAACGTTCAGCTCGAAACGACATAGAATCACAAACATCTTTTAAAATTTCACTAGTATCTACTTTTTCGAATGGATATTCTCTCGTTGTGCCTTTAGATATTTCAAGAAGTTTAACTACCATATTGTGGAGTCTCCGACTTTCCTCAATAATGTGTTTCATACCTTTTTTAAAAAAACTTCTATCAGATTCTCCTTTTTGCTCTATAATTTCTGCATATCCGAGAATGGAAGTAAGAGGAGTTTTAAGCTCATGAGTAATATTGTCAAAAAATAGCTTTTCCTTCTTGTTTAACTCTTTTAAACGATCACGGTCACTTTCTATTGTAGATATTTGACTATTAATTCGTTTGATCATATCATTGAAATTCATTGCCAATTCACCTATTTCATCTTTTCTTTTAAAATGAATATTAACATTAAGATTTCCTTTTTTAACCTGATTAGATGCATGTGTTAATTCAACGAGGGGAATAGTGATATGTCTTGAAAGAATATATGAAAAAAGAAATGCTACAGTAAAAATAACCACGGCTATATAAAAAATAATATCTAAAATCCTTTTACTTTGATTATAAAGAAGGCTAAAATCTTTCGAAAAACGTAAAATTCCAACCTCTGATCCATCAATTACAACAGGGTAAGAGAAAAGAACCTTGGCTTTATTTTGATAGTAGGAGATATGATAAGCAGTTTTTCCCTTAATAGCTTGTTGAAGATCAGTATCTATTTTTTCTAAAAAGGATTTTTTATCAGAAGAATATAATAACGAACCATCTAAACTATAAACACTTACATTACTACCTGTAGAAAAGTTTAAGTCGTGTACCATTTCTTCTGCCATTTCACCAAAATAAAGCTTGTTATTTTTATAATGATTAATTAAAAAAGATTGGCGAACATACACATTACTGTTTTTTTTTAACTCAACTAAATCAGAAGTTATAATCTTCTCGTTATTAGTCCAAGTTACTTCTTTTACAGTGTAATTAAGTACTAGAAAAGATAAAAAAAAGATGGCGAAAAAACCAAAAATAAATTTTGCTTTAATAGTTCTTAGCATCCTTTACTTCACCTGCTTTTCAAATTTATAGCCAATTCCAAATACTGTGGTAATAATGTCTCCTGCATCAAGTTTTTTTCTAAGACGCTGAATATGAGTATCAACAGTACGTGTATCACCAACAAAATCATACCCCCATACCAAATCGAGCAACTCTGATCGAGTAAAGATTTTACCCTTTTGTCCTATTAGAGTCATTAATAAATCATATTCCTTGGGAGTAAGCTCTATATTTATATCATCTTTTATTACCAGCCTTTCTTCTGGTAGAATTAAAATATTTTTAAATCTAATATCTTGGCTTTTTTCTTGCTTTTCCAAGCTATTCGTTTGATCTAATCTTCTAAAAATTGTTCTAATCCTAGCAACTACCTCACGCAAATCAAACGGCTTTGTGATATAGTCATCTGCTCCATATTCTAGCCCAATTACTTTATCGGTAATATCAGATTTAGCAGTTATCATCAAAATGGGAATATTGTAAGTGGTTGTTACTTGTTTACAAATATCCAACCCGCTACAATCGGGAAGCATCCAGTCAAGTAAAAGTAGATTAGGCTTGTATATTGCTATTGCACTTAATCCAGAAGATCCTGTTGTTTCAATGCGTGTATGAAAACCTTCCATCATTAAACCATATGACAGCAAATCAGCAATTGGTTCGTCATCTTCTATTATGAGAATTTTAGTTTTGTCCATGTAAATGTCCACCTTTTTTTATATCTATTTAAGTATAGTCCCATATCAAATTTAGTATTATCCAGTGTCTAGATGATACAAGAAGCTTTCAAAGAAAGCCAATACAAAGTTGTTTTGTGACATTTTGTTTACATATTGATTAATCTTTAGAGACAATTGAGAGTTATATTTGGCTATGGTTATAGCCCCAATATGGAAAAGGAGGAATGTTTATTGTTAATCGAAAATGAAACTCCTGATGGTTCTAAAAGGAGCTCAGGTGGTCTCGGTCGTTTGGTCGCTCTTGATGTTGCGCGTGGATTGGCAGTCTTAGGAATGTATGTGCAACACTTTGCTTTGAATGAAAAGAATGCAGCAATCGTTTCAGGAAATACAACTTTACTATTTGTACTTTGTGGTGGTATTTCTTATTCTCTCATGGCACAGGGAATGAGGGATAAAGGTATAGAAAAAACTGCTTTTAGGTCACGCATGCTAGCACGGGCGGTTTTTATCGATCTTATTGGGTATACTCTCATTATGTTAAATACACCGTTTGGGGTGATATTACCCGCTTATGCAGCGCTTTTTGTACTTGCTTTACCCCTGGTGTATCGTTCGACTCGTGTGCTTGTTACAACAGCAATTTGTTTAATCTTGTTAGGACCACCAGTAATGGTACTTGGAGGAAGTTTGTTTTCTGAAGCTTTTCTTCTGTATGATATTGCCGGGGGTCCAATGTCAGCTTTAGCACTTTCCTCTGTTTTTGTGGCAGGAATGGCTATTGGTCGTCTTGATCTTACTAGTACACATACTGCTCTTTCATTGGCAGGTAGTGGTTCAATTATGCTTATAATTAGTATTATGTTGTCTAAATTTGTACTTCCTGATTTAAGTCAAACCTTTGAAAATTGGCTTATAAGTGTTCAAGGGGTAAACAGTATTGAACTAGACCCGTACGCAATCTGGCCATATAATGTGGAACCACCAATGTGGCACAGTCTACTTTTAACAAGTTCACATAGTGCATCCTCTTTCCAGACGTTGATGGGTCTTGGGGCAGCATTTTTTGCTCTTGGAATAGTTTGTATCATATCCAAAAAAATTTCTAAATTAGTGATTCCTTTCGCCTTAGTTGGACGTATGGCGTTGACGATGTATGCAATTCAGTTTGTTGTGGTATGGGGTATTCAACTAGCTGGCGGTAATTTTAGTCTAGGTGAAATACCATTTGGAGACATGTTAATCGTTATAATAGCATTGGTGGTAGGGTGGTTATTATCTTGCCTTCCTAAAGGTCCACTAGAGGCATCCTTGCGACATTTTGATAGTTTTTTTACCCTACGCAATCAAACCGAAAGGTGCATTAGCAATCACTTGAAAGAAAAAATATAGTATTTATTGCCACAAATAAAGGTTTATTAAAAGGTATAGCAATATACATGAAATAGAAATTAAAAATACACCTCAAAAAAAATCATACATTTAAAATAAAGCGATGGGACAGTCTTTTTAAACAAGACTGTCCCATCGCTTTTAATATAAAAACTCGATAAATAAAAAACAAACTAAATCTATGTAATACATTTCATCACAAAATTCTTTGTACGACAAATTTTAGTGTGTTCGTATGATAACACAAAATTTTAAACTTCCATTTTAGTTTCACATATATCAAATTTAGCTTTTTTATTGTTGTGACAATTTGTTTACAAGTATGTTAAACTTCTGCGATATTCAAACCTTATATTAAAGATGTGGCGTTTGAATGAGAGCAAAAAGGATTTTGATGCCACTGTTCAACCTTCAATAAATAGAGTAAGGACTGAAGTAACAACATGAATAAAATCCAAAATCAAAAAAATAAACACTATATGCCAGGTCTTGATGGTCTTAGAGCTATATCAGTTCTTGCAGTCATAGCATATCATTTAAACCTTAAGTGGGCACAAGGAGGTCTCCTTGGGGTAGGGATTTTTTTTGTTATCTCTGGTTATCTCATTACTGATCAAATTATCAACGAGTGGAAAGGGAAACAAAGATTTAATCTGCTAAATTTCTGGATACGAAGATTTAGGAGGCTCCTTCCAGCTATGCTATGGATGCTATTCTGTGTAGGAACATGGCTTTTAATATTTGATTTAGATAGATTACTTTCATTAAAGGGTCATTTTGTATCAGCTTTATTTTATGTGAATAATTGGTGGTTAATTTTTAACAAAGTTTCTTATTTTGAAAGTTTCGGTCCTCCTTCACCTATTGGACATTTGTGGTCTCTCTCCATAGAAGAACAATTTTACTTTATTTGGCCACTTTTTCTAGTTATCGGATTAACAATAGTTAAACGCAGAAGCGATCTTATCAAATGGATTTTAATTGCTGCAGCTTTATCAGCTATATCAATGGGATGGATTTATGAACCTGGCACTGATCCAAGTAGAGTTTACTATGGTACTGATACTAGAGCATTTGGCTTACTTATTGGTGCAACTCTGGCTTTTATTTGGCCAAGTAAACAATTAAAACAAAGAGATCAAGTTCCATATCAAGCACGACTAATTTTAGACGTAATAGGAGTAGTAAGTTTATTAATAACTCTCATATTAATGGTTTGTACCAACAAATTTAATGAATCACTTTATCCATGGGGATTTGTATTTTTAAGTTTTATTACTGCAATTTTAGTTGCGGTCCTTGCACATCCTGCAAGCATTATTGGAACAATGTTGGGATGTAAACCTTTACGCTGGATAGGGGTTAGGTCATATAGCTTATACTTATGGCATTTTCCAATCATTATTTTATCAAATACAACCAACAAAGAATTTAGTATTACACACATCACAATTCAACTAGTTTTTAGCTTTATTTTGGCATCTTTATCTTACAAGTATATAGAGGAACCCTTTAGGCGAAGAAATTCTAAAGAAAATCCACGTAGCAAATGGCGCTTAAGAAGATATTATATGCGTGCGATATACTTGGCAAGCATTCTTTATAGCTTATTTTTTCTTATTATATTTAGAGTGTATATCACCCAAATTGAATCTAAAGCCACGGCTAATGAAGAGGAAATACTTTATGTAGAGGAAAAAATTGACACTAAGGAAGAAAAGAATGTTTCAAAAAATTTTGTTTATCAGGATGGGGCTGGGATTACAGTCATAGGGGATTCGGTTATTGTTGGTGTTGCTCCTTATCTGGAAGAGTTACTTCCGGGAATCTTGATTGATGGAAAAGTTAGTCGTCAAATGAGTCAAGTGGAAGAAATTATCAAACAGCTACAAACAGAAGGGAGATTAGGCGAAAAGATTATTATTGAGCTGGGAACAAATGGTCCCTTTAATTCAAATCAATTACGTAATTTACTTTCATCACTTCATGATAAGCAAGTTTTTATTGTAAATACACGTGTCCCTAAAGATTGGCAGGATAATGTGAACAAAGTGATTTCAGAGGTTGCTATTGAGTTCCAAAACACGACTATTATCGATTGGTATGCAGCTAGTGAAGGAAAAGAAAATTATTTTTATGAGGATGGAGTGCATTTGAAACCAAAAGGTGCAGAATACTATGCTTCTATAATACTAGAAGCAGTTAAGGAAAATATTTAGGAGAGTTTTTAAATTATATTCACATTAAGAGAGGAAAGTATTATGTATAAATTAAAAGAGAAGAAACAAACAAAAGGTAAAAAGAAACTAATCCTTGTACTAGCACTATTGCTCATTTCCATTGGCATTGTTAGTTATGGTATGAATAAAACCGTTCCGACAAATAAATCCATAGAAGAAGTAAAAGCAACTCACATTGAGGAGATTCATGACAAGGTGGAAGTGGAGGGGAAGACGGAAGTTTCAAAAAATGTTAATACTCAAGATGTGACAGGGGTTACTGTTATTGGGGATTCGGTCATTGTTGGTGTCGCTCCTTATTTAGAAGAGTTACTTCCAGGAATCTTAGTTGATGGAAAAGTTGGTCGTCAAATGATACAGGGGGAAGAAACTATTAAACAGCTACAAACAGAAGGGAAATTAGGTGGGAAAATTGTTATAGAGCTTGGGACAAATGGCCCCTTTACTTCAAACCAATTACGTAATTTACTTTCCTTACTTAGCGATAAGCAAATTTACCTTATAAATACACGTGTCCCTAAAGAATGGGAGGAAACTGTAAACAATACGATTTCAGAGGTTGCTCCTGAGTTTAAAAACGCAACTATTATTGATTGGTATGCAGCTAGTGAAGGAAAAGAAAATTACTTTTATCAGGATGGAGTACATTTGAAACCAGAAGGTGCTGAATTCTATGCTTCTTTGATTCTAGAAACAATAAATGAAAATAATTAATGATGTATGTTTTCAAAGATTACTTACACTAAGTAAATAGTAAGGACAGTGAAGTATATGTATAAATTAAAAGAGAAGAAAAAATTGAATATCAGAAAGATAATAATACTTGTGCTAACTCTATTTATTATTTTTGCTGGTTTAGTTAGTTATGGGATCTATAGAACTGTAGCACAATCAGTTGACCATATTTATAAACCTTTGAATAAAGACAAGGATAATGATAAACAACAGCAAAATAAAACTAATATAGAAAATTTAAAACCCCTCTCATTTTTACTACTAGGGGTGGATGAGCGACCAAATGATGTTGGTCGTTCTGATTCTATGATAGTAGTTACTGTTAGTCCTAAATCAGAAATATCAACAATGGTAAGCATTCCACGTGATACGAGAGTTTATAATCCTATGAAAAATTCTTATAGTAAAATAAATGCGGCTTATGCTTATGGTGGAGTGGAAGGAACAGTCCAGGCTGTTGAACAATTTTTAAATATTCCTATTGACTATTACATTAAGGTTAATATGGAAGGTTTTAGGGATATTGTTGATGCGGTTGGTGGAGTGACAGTAAATAATAAATTTGCTTTCACTCTTGAAGATGTGTTTATACCTGAGGGAAAACAACAAATAAATGGTCATGTTGCTCTTAAATATGTTCGAATGCGGAAAGAAGATCCTCTTGGAGATTTCGGTAGGCAAACAAGGCAAAGAGAAGTGATAAGTAAAATTATTGAAAAGGGTACTGAATTTTCTTCATTGGTAAAATATCCGAAAATATTAAAAATATTAGAAAAAAATGTACAAACAAACTTAAAACTAGAACAACTAATTGATATTCAAAAAGCATATAAATCTGCTGCTCAAATAATAAAGCAAATAGAGATCAAGGGTGAGGGAAAGACAATAGATGGTATTTGGTACTACATTGTAAATGATGATACAAGGTTAGAGATTTCAGATGAGTTAATGTAAAATATTTGAAGTGGCATATAAAAACAACGTGTAAATATCTCAACAACTACTTTAGAAGTGAGACAAAATGTGTAAAAAAAGAATCTTCTACCGAAAACGGATTTGGAGAAAAAAGCTCTAGAATCTGGAGAAATCCCAAAAAAAGATTGGTGCCGAACTTGCTAATGTTATTTAAAAACCTTTAGAAGATGCGTAAAAGATAGGTTGGTATAAGTTATGACTGAAGAGAAGAAAGAGGCTAAAAAACATCAAATTGATTATAACGTTATATATGTGCACGTCTACTCAACAGGTGAACAGTTAATATGTAGTTTTGATAAGCCCCATCCAACAATGGAACGACCAACGTTCAAGCAAGCTATGCGTGTAACACCTAATTACGTTGCATTTGCTGAAGAAGGCGATACACTTATATTTTCAGATATGACTATTATAATCAAAGAAAATTTGAAAAACGAAGGATTGGATGAAGACTTTCTTGATTCATTAACAACAGCTGGGGATGCCTTTAAAGAATGGCGTAGACTGTTAAATAGGTTGGAGAGTAAAGAACGTTTACAATTCCTAAAAATGGTTTACAATGAAGGCTTTAAGAATTGTAAATAAAACAATGAAAAGATAAAGGTAAAAGAAAAAGAAAAAGAAGCGCAAACAACGGGAGTGTACTCACACTCCCAAAAAACTTTGTTTTTGATTTGGTAGGTGATTTCTCGAACTTTACAAATATTTAGCCTAGAAAAATATGCAGCTATATTAGTTGTCGCTTTGCTCTCCAAATTATTAGTATTCTATAAATTTTATTTGAAGATGATGCTTTTGTATATAGAATACATTCAGATATCGAGCCAATGTATTTTGCGTTAATATACATTGTAAAGAAAAATGAAAAACCCCAACAAAAGACTGCGTATAACAGGCTTTTGAGGGCTTTGTAGGGTACATATTACAAAATAAAAAAAATTAGTCCGTGAAACATTAAATAAATGGCAAAAATATTGATTTATCAACGTTTACACGGACTTTTACATTAATTAGCCCCACTGCTAGCCCCAGTTCCGCATTCCAAACTTCTACTGAAAACTTCTACTGCTTGTTCTTCTAACTCTTTCATTACATGGAAACCAGCTTTTAAAATCGTATCTCTAAATATTTTATGAATGGCCATGCAATAGGTTATTGAATTTATTTATAAATACAAATAACTGAATGTCAAATTGTTTGCCATGTTTCAATAAAATTTGTTTACACCATACTTGGTATTTTTTTAATTGATCAATTACAAGATCATCCACCAAAATTCTTCGATAACTATTTTTAGTTTTCGGGGTACGCGTACCAATATCATCACGTGTACGTTCTATTGTAATTATATTATTTAACCTCGTATAATTGAGTGTCGTCTATCCTCTCATACGATAATTTTCCGCTAAAAAGTACTGTAGTTTGGTTTGAAAAATGAATTTAATAATATTCTTCTTGAACTAACAGTTAAAGGGATACAGAGTCCTCTTTCTGATTTTTAAATAAAAATTATTTGACAAATAAAATATATTTATGATATTATTAAAAAATTTGATAATAAACAATTTATATGTTAAGGTTAAGAAGATTACCATAATGGAGGTGGATTATTTGTTCGAAATTGGCGATAACATTGTTTATCCAATGCACGGAGTAGGTATAATTAAAGCTATAGAAGAAAAGGAAATCTCAGGGGAAAAGCAACAGTATTATGTCATAAAAATGTTAATCGGTAATATGCAAATCATGATTCCTACAGGTAAAATATTGAGTTCTAGTATACGCCCTGTTACTGACATAATTGCATTAAAACACATCATAAACATTTTTCAACATGGAGAATCAGATAGATTACTGCCTTGGAAACAAAGGTATAAAGTGAACACGGACAAAATAAATACGGGTAAAATACAAGAATGTACTGAAGTTGTACGTGATTTAATTCGTATGAAGAAAGAACAAGGACTTAATTCAAGCGAAAAAAAAATGTTAGATAACGCACATGAATTTTTGATTAGTGAACTAGTATTAATTAAAGGGATTACTGTAAATCAAATAAAAAGTTTCTGTTAAGGTTAATTTAAGATAATGTATTACATTTTGCGTAAATATTCTGAATTTTTAGGGAATATGTTTATTATTAAAAGTAAATCATTTTAAAGACATTCAACTTCTCCCACTCACCTTTAGAGCATTAACCTCTTTTGTTCTACAATTTCATCAATTTTTATTATTTAAATTTCTTTTACGAAGGTTTGAAGTTTTAAAAAATAACTTTATAAAATAGTCACCTGATTTTTGCAATCCTGATTCACACTGGCACGGACAAGGAGCCATAAGGATGAAAGAGAGGTAGGGGTTTCATTGTTTTAGGTATACAATATATTATTTAAGTCATTTTTTCTAGAAGAAAAAACAATCAATCTCACCTCTATACTTTAAGAATTTTTTACATCTACATAGACGGTCAGTGGATTTTTCTATGTATTTACATTTTATTTAAAAAATATTCTTCTTAAAAAGAATTATTTTTGTTCGATGTAAAGGATTTGTAACTTTTCATCTTGATGATCACTGAGAGCATGGATAGTATTACATTGTGTGTGTTTACATACTAGGAGGCAAAACAAATGGAAAAAGGTAATGTAAAATGGTTTAATGGCGAAAAAGGCTTCGGATTCATCGAACGTGAAGGTGGAGACGACGTATTCGTTCATTTCTCAGCGATTCAAGCGAAGGTTACAAAACCTTAAAAGAAGGTCAAGCAGTGACTTTTGATGTGGAGGAAGGTCAACGTGGACCTCAAGCTTCAAACGTACGTACAGCTGCTTAATTTTACAAAACAGGGAAGGCAGGCTCTTTTATGAGAGTCTGCTTCTTTCTAGAAACACTATTTACTCAATTAAAAGGCAATTAGAATTGGATGTAGATTTGAAAAAAAGTCATGACGTTAATAAATAGTTTTAAGTAAAATCCTGTGTTGGTATGCAGGATTTTTTATTGTTCCACAAACTGGCCATTTAATTTAACAATACCTTTAAAGGGAAATGGATATTTATGTTAAAATGTAGATAAGAATATGAAGCTATTAAATTTAGAGATGGGGCGGCATATGAATAGCCAATTTTATTTTATCAATGCTTTTACAAAAGAAAAATTTAAGGGAAATCCTGCAGCAATAGTTTTCTTAAGAGAGAAAAGATCAGAAGAGTGGATGAAATACTTAGCAAAAGAACTCAATCAACCTATTACAGCTTTTATTTCAAAGGAAAATGGAAATAACTATCAACTTAGATGGTTCACACCGACTAAAGAGATTGATTTATGTGGGCATGGTACATTAGGAGCTGCTCATATTTTATGGAGTGAGGGTTTTTCTTCATCAGAGTCAACAATTAACTTTTATACTCAATCAGGACTTCTTCAAACTGAGCTATTTGAACAACAAATAATTCTAAAGTTTAATTTAAAAGAATCAACTCAAACAGAAGTGACTGAGAAATTAAAACGTGTTATTGATTTCCACATAAAAGATGCTGCTTGGGCAGAAGATCGGTACATTTTAGAACTGGAAAACCATGATATGGTTCATAACGTAATGCCTAATTTGGATGCAATTCGAGAACTAGAGGGTCCAGGTATAATTATTACTAGTCGTGGATTAGATAAGTATGACTTTGTATCAAGGTATTTTGCTCCAAAGATAGGAATTAACGAAGATTACGTTACAGGCTCTGCACACTGCGCATTAGCTTCATATTGGAGTGGTCTCTTAAATAAGAAAGAATTTACAGCATATCAGGATTCAGAGCGCGGGGGTGAAATAAAACTAAAGATAAAAGGAGAAAAAGTTGAGTTAATTGGGGACTGTGTAACTTTACTGAAAGGACATTTATATAATTAGCTAATCTTCCGTAATAGGGCGCGATTATTTAAGAACGCGTCTTTTTCTTTTAAAGGACCCTATTGTTGCAGATATAAAAAGAGGCTGACATTACATCAACCTCTTTTTAATGATTTTTAGGATGCAGCGATTACTTCGCAAGATATATCAAAAAGCGAATGAAGAACTTTGATATCCTATATTTAAAGGAGGTGCCTTCGTTGTATAACCATGAAATTATAATTAAGAAAATTATTTTGTATGGGGAAGAAAACCTACATGAACCACTACCCTTGGAAAATATTGCAGCACAATCAAATTTTTCAAAGTATCACTTTCATCGAATATTCCAATCCACGATTGGCATGACAGTAACTGAATATATTCGGTTAAGGGAGATATTACAATAGCATATAAAGAAACACCCAAATCATTAGAGCTTACAGCGAACAGTGAATCATCCGACATAAGTGTAAATTTAGAAGGTTATCAGAAAGAAAAACATACAGATAAATTAAAAAAAGGAAAGATTGGAGAAGCCTCAAACAAATTAGAATTAATTAGCAAAGAAGGTGTAATAACTATAAAATAAAAACTTACAATCTGTGTGGTTAATAAATAATGTTAAGACGAGAACTTGAACAACAGGGACCACATTTATCTACTGGGATTGATATTAGTGAGAGCCATTCTATCTGTCGTTATATAAAAAAACAATTGCAATTGCTGAATTAAGAAGTTGGAAAAAAACAATAAAAGGAAGTTCAGGCATTTGAATTCAAATAATATAAAGTGAGGGCCAGATTGTTGAGGAACGTTTTCAATAAAATTGGATTTTATTGTTGATTTATAGAGTAAGATTATGAAGTTTCTCATTTAAACTAACGGCGCAGAATAGTTGAAGAAGAACGACTTTTTGTTATTGATATATACTTAAGTATTGAGGTAGCAGCAGTAAATGTTGCTACCTTTTTTATTCTTTGGAGATTCATAAATAATAATCTGTAACGTAGTAAAAGAAGAATATTTGAATGGTTATATTTTAATTTGTGGTAGAAAAACTTTTTAAGTTAGTAGTACGTCAAAATCAATAGAGTGCGCTTATAATGAATTTTTTACCTTAAGGAGAGGTTGTAAAAGATGAATAAAACAGATTTAGGAACAAACATCGCAGATTTTGTGATGCAGAATAAAGAGAAGTACTACAGACTGGCTTACCAGTATGTGCAAAATAGGGACGATGCACTTGTCGGGCGCGTTTCTGTAACAAGAATTAGCGCTCGTTTTAATTAAAGGGCCAGATTGTGGAGGAGGTAATCTCGCATTAATAGTGGTGAACCGTACCATAAGTAAGTGCATTTTTTGAAAAATAGAGACAGCACACTTGGTGGAGCAGTATTTTACTGCTGCGGTAAAATAAATATAAAGGGGCGTAGAAGTTTTTTTGAAACCATAATAAATTACATCCAACACTTTAATGTACTGTTCTTGACATAACTTGAAACGAAAATCAAAATGATTATCATAACTGATTAAATTGTAATAGCATAGGAAGGAGCAATCTAATGGACTGGGTAGATAGTATTCGTTACATGGTTTTATTATGAATATAGGTGAACAAATTCAATTGTGGAATCAAGTTGTCATTCGTGTACTGGACGTTCGAATTAAACGAATAGGGCGAGGCGATGTGATTTATGATTATGTAACACCAGCAAGCATGTTTATGTTTGTTGCAAATGGACATGCTGAACTGTGGGTAAATGATGAAGTGTGGCTATCCGAAAGGTTTCATTTACTACATATTGGTAAGGGGCAGCGGCTAACGGTTCAAACTACTGATTTTCTTGATCTCTATATGATTTTATATAATGCTTCTTTACCTGCTTCCGCATTGCGAGAGTTTCATATGATGATGCAAACAGACAATCCATTTATGAAAAGCTGGGCAGTGTCCCCCTCCGAACCACTTTTTATGTTGGAGATGCTAGAATCTATGTTTGCAGACTGGCAACAAATTAACAATAAACAGGTAGACAAAGAGAATAATCTAAAGAATGACCACGAATTGATGAGACTGAAGGCCAAAGGGGATTTCATCCGTTTCGTACATGCAGCGTTACAGGAGCGGATGGAGCATGTACATGCCCCATCGCTAACCGAACAAGTTGTCCGCTATATCGCAAAAAATTATTGTGGCATGATTTCCATGGAGCAGCTGGCCCAGCAAATGAATTACACTCCGCAATACATTTCGAGGAAATTCAAAGAACAGATGGGATGCAGTCCACTTGATTATACGATACGCTTACGTATAGACTTAGCGCGAAGGTTACTGTGTGATACCGAAGCGACACTACAGGAAGTAGCTGCTTATGTTGGTTATCCTGACACTATCTATTTTAACCGTATGTTTAAGAAGCAAACAGGTATAACACCAGGGGAATACCGCAAGCAATATCAGGATATAGGTTCAAAAGATACAATGAATTGGACAAAATTGTCCATTGTTGCTCCACATCCAGCAATGTATCATTTAATTGATAGTGATATTCATTATCAATTAATGCTAGATGGAGGAAATGATATGGCAATTAGAAAGAAAAATCTGTTAGCAATGGCGCTATTGTGTCTAACTATGGTCACATCGGGATGTGGGACATCATCAGAAGGGGCAAACGAAAATAGTGACTCAACTGAATCGAATCAAAGTAAGTCTGAAGCACCTGCCAACATTCAAATGCGAACAATGACAACGGCACTCGGAGATGTGAAAGTGCCTGCCCAACCACAACGTGTAGCGGCACCTGCCTATTTAGGAACCGTGTTGGCACTTGACGTCCAACCAGTTGCATCTGTTTCTTTTTTAATGGATAGTCCATACATAGAAGGGATGCTTGACGGTGTGACAGATGTGGGAGATTCGCTAGAAGCACTGGTTCAATTGAAACCAGATTTAATCATTACCCAACTGAATCAAGAAGAAGCAGTAGAAAAATATTCGCTGATTGCGCCAACTGTGGCTATGCCTTACAATAGCTTTGAAACGATTCAGGAGGAAATACGTTATTTTGGTGATTTATTAGATAAAAAGGATGTCGCTGAAAAATGGATTACCAATTTTGAAAGTCACACAAATAAATTACGTGAAGAAGTTCAACATGTACTTAATGAGGGAGAAACAGTGTCTGTCATGCAGGAATACGATGGAAAAGTATTCTTATTTGGACCGAAATCTGGGCGTGGCGGTCGAATTATGTATGAAATATTAGGTGCAACTCCACCTTCAACTGTGCCAGAACACATGCTAGCAGAATCATTTTATGAGTTTTCGTTAGAAATGCTTCCTGAGTATACAGGTGATTATTTGGTTTTAACAACTAAATCGACGTTAGAGGAACTGCAGGCTGATCCGATTTGGGGTAACTTACCTGCAATTCGAGATGGAAAAGTATACTTGTGGAACGAAAGTCAGTCATGGTTTCGAGACCCGATTGCTGTAGAAGGGCAAATAGACAACTTAGCTAAATGGATTATTGAAGCTACCAAAACAAAATAAAAGTGTAGCTAAAGAACGTCTGTGATATATAAATATCAAACATTTAGAAAAGAGACATTTTCGATTTTGGAAATGTCTCTTTTATCATGTCTTTTCAAAATATAATGTAGATACCCCTATAGTCCAAATGACAAATCATATCTATTTAATAAGTGAAGGATTGTATAAGAGTTCAATGAAACAGTATTTAGAATCAACACCTTTAAAACGATTTATCCAATGTTTTAAACGTGAATGTAGTCCGTTCACAATAAAAATTGGTTTAAAAAAGCAAAAAAAATTTATTAAACGAGAAAATTGTTAGTATTTATACTACCTAAAATTGATATAGAAATACATGAGAAAACGCTATTAATAATAAAAAATAGTTATTCAACAATCGGGCGCGTTTGTTGAACAACATAGCTGAAAAATGATTATTCCAAATTTACACCGAGTACTATTACCAGGCGTAGAAATTGTATTTACATCAGACTTTGACAAATTTGCAATATATGCTTTATCATATCGCCCTAATATGGTGCGATATTTGTCTTTCTAATGTCTATAACATCTCAAATTTGATAGAATTACGAGAGTTTTGTACTGTATGATGGTGAAGAGGTGAGTACACATGTGGAAGAAGCTAACGAGTTGGATCTGTATAGTACTATCAATTTCGATTGATTACTTCAGTTAAAAAGAGCAAAGTTTTTCCTCATTCTTTTTCATCTAATTCTCTGTTTCTTCCCAAAGAAAAAGTATTTTTTTATATTGATGCTATAATTTTTCTCCATATCTTGTTAATTTTACTCCCTTTGAATTTCTGATAAACAGTTCTTGGTGATAATGTGATTCAATCTTTTTTATTTTTGCAGTCATATTGGATTGAAGGTGATTTAGTTCAATTGAAGCTCCTGAAATGCTTCTTAACTCCGCCACCATAACAAATGCTTTCATGTTTTCTATAACCACTTTGAGTTAATACGTATTACTAAATTAAAAAATTTTGCTTACACGCCGCTAAGAATTATTAATAATATTAGCCCCAACTTTGTACATTATTTTGCGTTAATATGCATTGTAAAGAAAAATGAAAAACCCCAAAAGACTGCATATAACAGGCTTCTGAGGGCTTAATAAAGTGCTTATTACAAAATAAAAAAATTAGTCCGTGAAACATAAAGATGATAAGTAACCTAACATTAATAAAAGTCCAATACCCATTACGATGCTCATGCTTTGTACCTCCTTTAAAAAACCGACACATTATTCATAAATATTGTACAATGAATTATAGAAATATGAAACCTTTTAATGGCGAGAACGTATATAATAATAGGAGAATTACCAATTTGTACATAAAGAGTAGGTGATACTGAATGAAAACGTGGGTTAAAAAAAGTATTGTCATAATGGTTGCGTTTTTAACATTTGGTTTAATTACGCCAACGCATGAAATATGGGAAGCATTCGATCAAAATCCTTCGAATCGTGCATCTATCGGTCCTGCATCGGGGACAAGCACAGCTCTAGCTGCTGAACCTGATTATAGTAGTGACGAGCAGGTTCATATCCAAGAGGAAGAAATTGATTATAATGCCTTGCTTATGGATGCAGCGAGAGAGCAATCATACATAAAGTTTGGTACTAAAATTGGTCCTAAAATTAGCCATGAATTTGACAACATCATCTTCCCAAAAATGGAGGAGGCGATTGCCATGACTGTCGCTAGTTTGGACGAGCAATCCTTAGCATCTTTAACCATCTCTGAAAAGCCAAGTGGTAATTATGGTGAGAAAATTTTCAATGTAATCAATAACGATACAGGATCAGATGTCATCCGCTTCCATGTACGTACTGAAAAAAGACCTCAGGAAGGCTATTATTACAACTTCCACTATCACAGCGTCGAGGACGACTTCATGGCACACTATAATCTAGGCGATATTTACTGGGAAAAAAACACACCACCGAAGTGGTTGTCATAAAAAACGTAAAACACTCGTTTATATAGCGAGTGTTTTTTTGTAGGGAAACGTTGATATATCAATGTTTGTTGTGGTTCGTTAAGTAATAAGTAATATGAAAGGGTGAGAGGGGTGTTAGGGAATAGTACGTACCCCAAATTGTACCCTAAAATCATCTGTTCGATGGTCGAATTGAGATGAATAATAATCAAGCCGAAAATGCGATTCGTCGCAAGAACTGGCTTTTTTCTGTTAGTGAAGCCGGTGCTAAAGCAAATGCCATCTGTTTGAGTTAAGCAGAAACAGCCAAAACAAACGGCATTGATTTCTATCGGTACCTTGTGAAGCTATTAACGGAGCTACCAAATTTATCGATTCAACAACAGCCAGAGACCTTACAAGATTACATGCCTTGGTGGAAAAATATCTAACCCACATGTTTAAAATAGCCCAGCTATCTGAAAAAAACTCAGATAGCTGGCTATACGTCGTGCGTACCAAGAAGGTGCGCTAATTTTTGTATTTCAGGCTTACGCTTTATCAGCAACTAGCAATAAGCGTATTAAGGATAACATTGTAAAACAGATGATGGAGTGATGCAGAGGCTTCGTGCCTTATATGAATTTATTGCCACAATCTTTGGATTGTGGCAATAAGCAATAAATAAGGATTTTTAAACCTCGCAAATTAATAATCAATTCTAATCAGGGTTTTTACTGTTCGTCCTCAAATACCTGTTTTATATTTATAAATATTTTTTTCTTTTTCAAAAATAGAAGTATTATGTTCATATTTTTTGGGATTAGATAACTTTTCAAGCTCTTGTATCAACATATCCTCTAAATCTATGGACTCTTTCATGTTTTCTGAGGTTTGTTTAACCTCCTTAACAAGTAATCTAACTAATTTTTGTCCATTCGATTTCACAAGATATGTCCGTATATAACCATCTTCATATCTGGTTTCAAATTTAGGTTTGATATTTTTCTCGTTTTCGTCTTTGTCTTTATGTATATTTTTAATTCCAAATAAATCTAAGAGACTTTCATTTTTTATATTTTTATTTACCTCTGTTTTCAAATAATTTAATGTATTACTGGCTTGAATTTGCATTAATAATTCTCCTTAATTACAAAATATTTTAAGTCAAACACTTTAGTTAAATTTGAAATAGGTTTAATTTAGCATTTTTTATACTTTATTATAACCTTTATAGTTAATAAATGGGGGTTTTTGAAAATTCATTTAGTATTTTTAATATCAGTTTGCTGATGCACAAACATTATAGTATTAATAACTACAATATAATTCTTACAAAAGTAATAGATGTTACATTCGTTATAGATTAGGTACTCAAAAATTTATCTTGTAAAATGGGAGGCAAGATGGTGCGATAAGGTTTTCCTCTCTTGGTATTTATAAAAACCTAAATATTAGGAAAAGACAGACCGACATTGATGATAATATTAATAAATAAGGCTAACAATAGAGCCACATCAAATCACTTTGAAAGTTTTTAATCAAGGTGGTTTAGGGTAAATGTTACTGATGGAGGCGTAAGAGGGTAGAACTGGTTCTTCTGCAGCTAACGAAGCAGTATACTTCCATGAGGAGAAATGTATATGGGAACTTATATTAGTTCCCAACGTTTTAAAATTAAAGAGAAAGTGTAGGTACTTGAGATTTAAGTGTGATATTTAGAATGTGGTGAAAAAGTAGGAAGATAGTACCGCCTAATCTTTAACGGGTGTTAGTTAAAGATCAATGTGTAGACTGAATATTGTTAAAAGCGGTATTGAGTAATTAGATAGCGTAGTTTTCTTCAATGCAAATGATGGGAGAAATGATATGGAAAACGACTGGGACAAAGCTATAGGTTCTCTTTCTAAAATAAAAGTTTTTTCAAATCCGAATAACGAGCCAGTAACCATATGTGGTGAAGCTAATGATTTGAAGTGTATAGGTGTTGGTACAGATGCAGCTGTTTTTCAGTCTCTTTCTGTGCCGGCTTATGCATTTAAAATATATGCCAAAGACAAAGTACACAAAGTAAAAGTTGAAGCAACGGTTTATCAAGTATTAGAAGAATCACCTTACTTTTCAACATGTTTTGCTGCATACAACGAATACCTGGTTTTAAGCTACGAAGAAGGAAAAACGCTCTTTGACTGCATTCTTCAGGGTATTCACATTCCAAAACAGGTTATAAATGAAGTGGAGGAAGCAAGAGAATATGTTCGGAAGAAGGGACTTAACCCTCGTGATATTCATTTGAAAAATATTTTACTACAAAATGGAAGGGCAAAAATAATTGATGTCTCTGAATACACACTACAAGGTAATGATCATCGATGGGAGCATTTAAAAAAAGGATATGAGCAATACTATCATTTAATAGATGGAAATTCTGTGCCGTTTTGGTTAGTAGAAACGATTCGAAAGTGGTATAACCAGCGTGGAAAGAATACTTCATTTGAAGAGTTTGCAAAAAATATTTTAAAACTTATGTTAAAAAATAAATGAAATTATGAGTAGTTTAATAACAAGAAGGGGCTAACCTCTTATGATATTGACCATCCACTGATTTTCCTATAAGAAAAGACAGTGGATGGGACATTATTATGATTCATTTTAAGTATGATATATTAATTACTATAAATAAAATCATTATTAAAAGCCTCCAATTGTATAGAGGTTTTTTTTATGCATTTTACCTTATCGTCTATATCATGTTATTAAACGTTTTTAATATCGCTATCTACGTCTTTGTTTTTTAATCTTCTGAACTTAGCTACGAATAGCAGTAATAATGGTAATAAAATAGCAAAAACGGCTATAGCTAGTGGCCAAGTCTGCTGGTTGTATTGATCAGAATGAATGATATTCGCATGAACAATTTGAGAAAGAGCTATGGAAATCATTCCAAGTGGAAGGATTAACGGTCTATGCTCCTTTAGTTTAAGTATGTGACTTAATCCAATTAAAGAAGCATAAAAATACATAAAAGCTCTTACAAATATTGTAACCATCCATATAAAAGCCATAATAATTTCAACGCGTTGTAAAAAGTTTCCTACAGAAACTCTTTGCGCTAATGTATAACTCGGAAATGTTCTTAAAGTAGTATTAGTTACACCTAATACTAATATAGATAAAGCTATAAAAGCTGTTATAATAAATCCTCCAACTATTATTCCAATGTAAAAGCCCTTTTTCCCAGATTCAAGATTATTAATAGCAGAAGGAAAAATCATTAATAGAACAATTAATGGAAATGAAAACAAGCCCATGAAATGTAACACACTATATATTAATGGCGGAATGGATACTTCAAAAACTGGTTGTACATTTTTAATATCTATTTGGGGAGAAACAAAGAACAGGAAAATAATAAAAACAAACAAGAAAATCGGAAACAGTATTTCTAAAGTACGCGCAAAAACTTCTATACCTTGATATGCTGCAAATAGAATAATAAAACTAAAAAGTATAGAAAATACAACCGGCGGCGTTTCCGGCATCACTTCTGTTTGTAAAAAATTCCCAATAAAGTATAGTAGCTCACCTGATGACAGAAGTGTTAACAGCACGAATGCTAAAGATATAATTTTTCCTATAAAGCTCCCCAAAAATTTTTCAGTTACTTCTGTAAGAGAAAGATTCATCATTTTATTGGATAAAGTGATATAAAGCTTTATTAAAAGTAAGCTTAATATTGTACCTATGGTGGCTACAATCCAAGCATCCTGCTTTACTTCCAGCGCTAGGCTTGCGGGAATAATTAATATTCCTGTCCCAACTGTGAAGAAAATAACAAGTATTGTGAATTGACGTGAACTTATCAACTGTTTTTCCATATAAATGCCTCTTATAAGTTATTTTTATTTAACAATGTTTCTTTTAGCAAGTTACTGATTGGTTGGAAAATATACATGATAGGCTCCAATGGGCTGATAATTAGAGCATTAAAAACTACAGCAATATTTAAGAATGTCCCCATGAATAACAAAATAGAGAATGTCCAAATTAATTTAGTGCCACCTTTTTTTAATTTTGGAAGTTCAATAACAACAATAACAATTGAAATTATTAATATGCCTAAGGTGATAAACATAGTCAATTTTACTCCTTTAATTTTGAGTTTTGCAAAGTTCCTAACCCCCGTGTATAGACATTAACCTTAACATTTACTTCTACCTCAGGATAAATGGTTTGCCAGTCGTCTTTAATTTTTCTCCATTCTGTAGGATTAGCACGATGAATCGCTTCTCCAAAGCCAAGTACATCTGCCTGATAATTTTCTTGAAATATATTCAGCACTTGATTAATATTTTTTTTAATGTGTTTTTCAGTTTGATTATTAATCCAATCGATCGTTTTTATGTCTGTTAAATCAATATCACATTTCACCTCAGCAACATTTTGAACAATATCAATGTTAATGTTTATAGTCGGTTTGCCGTCCTTAAAAATTCCTTTTGTTTTCGTTTTAGATTGAGTAATTTCGGTTGTTAGCTCTCCATCTGAAGGACAGGAGATAATTTCAATTGTTGATTTAATATTGTCGTTTAAATAACTAAAACTTTTACTGTTATATTCATCGATGTAGCCTAATAATTTATCCTCTTTAAAAATGGCGAGGCCCGTAAACTTAAGTTTTACTGGCGTTTCAATTCTTTCAACATTTGTTTGGTCAATTCCTAAAGTTTTATCCCCTAGAACTTCAATTGCTGATAAAACAAAATACTGATCATTTACTCCTAAATCTGTCACTAAATCTTCAACATCGACTTCTAAAGTAGAGCCCCATGCATCTTGCGTGATTTTAAGAGAATTTAACATCCTACTTGCAGGTATTTTTTCTATGGGAGTTAATACATTTAAGACATCCTTTGCAGTTGCTTGCTGAGAGACAATTATAGTAAAGTCATTTCGAATCTCCTGATCTCTTGCTAGAAAATCAACAGAATCTCGTATACCTTTGTCTGCTAATTCTTCTCCAACAACAACTAGCTGTAAATGGGCAAAATATAATTTTCTTGGAGATAAAGCTAATATTTTTCTAACTGCTTCAAATACAGTTTTTCCTTCGGCATGATAAGTAACTACTGGTGCTTGTCCATTAGCCGATTTTAAAGAGACTTGACTAGGATCAATTACTTGTACCGAAATGGCATATTCACCATCAATAAAGTCTATACCTAGCGCAGCGACAAGAGCTAAATCATTTAATTCACGTTTACTCCAACAACCACTAAGAATTAAAATTAGAAAAATCAATGAAAGAACGATTAAGTTTTTCTTCATAATGTAACCTCATTTAACAGTTAATTATTACTAATTTTTACGCCCTCTAACATTATTAATTTGACTGATCAATCGTGGACGTGTGAGTAAGGAACGTCGTGGAAAAATAATGAGCGCATCTTTTTGATCTTTTGGTATTAAAGGTGCAAATGGGCTCATGTATGGAACACCAAAAGAACGCAAACTACATAGATGGATAATCAAAAGCATAATTCCTACAAAAACTCCAAACAGTCCAAACATAGCTGCTAACACCATTAATGGGAAACGTAAAATACGGATAGAATTGGATAGACCATAGGCTGGGAAAAGAAAACTACAAATGGCTGTCAAAGCAACAATAATAACCATTGCTGCTGATACAATACCTGCCTCAACGGCTGCTTGGCCAATGATTAGTGTTCCGACTATAGAGATTGCGGATCCAATCATTCTAGGCATCCTTAATCCTGCTTCCCTTAACACTTCAAATGCGATTTCCATAATTAAAGCCTCTACAAATGCAGGGAAAGGAACACCTTCTCGCTGTGCATATATACTGATAAGTAGGCGTGTTGGAATCATTTCTTGATGAAAAGTCGTTAGAGAAATATAGAGAGAAGGGGCAACCAAGGCAAGGCTGATACCTAAAAACCGAATAAGTCGAATAAATGAACTGACAAAAGCGCTTTGATAATAATCTTCTGCAGATTGTAAAAAAGAAGTGAATAAAGCAGGTACGATTAAAACAAAAGGTGTACCATCTACTAAAATAGCAATTTTACCTTCAAGCAATTCTCCAGCTATAACATCTGGACGCTCGGAATTATAAACAGTAGGAAATATAGTAAACTTTGAATCTTGAATTAATTGTTCAATATAACCACTCTCCAGAATGCCATCTATGTCAATTCTATCTAATCTTTTGAGCACTTCCTTCACTATTTTTTCATTTGCAATACCATTTATATACATAATGGCTATTTCCGTTTGGGTAACTTCACCAATAACTCTTGTTTTTATCCAAAGATTAGGACTTTTTATTTTGCGTCTAATTAAAGCTGTATTGGTTCGTAATGTCTCGGTAAATGATTCTCTGGGCCCTCTAATAACAGCTTCTGTTACCGGTTCTGTGATAGATCTATCTTTAGAGCTTTTTGTACTTGTAGAGATGCCTATAGCAAGTCCCTCTAATAATAAAACGGTTTCTCCACTTAAAATAGCGTTAAACAATGAAGGGAAATCTGAAACATTTTTTATACTCCCTACAGTTAAGCAATATGTTTTTAATCGATCTACAATTTCTTGTGAAGTAGTATCTGATGTTACCTCAAAATCAGAGATAATAGATTCTAATATAAAGTCAGTAATCGAGGTATTATCAGCAAGACCATCTGTATAAATAATAGCTATTGGTACTTCTATAGGTTTACCAATCAAAAATTCACGGATAATAATATCATTGCTGTTACCGATTGAGTTTTTAATAGTTTTGATATTTTTCGGGAGAGATGTAGAAAGTGACGTAATGGTTTTATTTTTTAAGAGATTATCGATTTCTGAATTGCTCACTACAATGTCCTCCTTTAGTTTTCTATTTAATAGAATATGCAATAGATAGTGAGTTTATACTAGATTTAATGAAGAGAGGAAGAGTTTAATAGAATTATGTATTTATTTTTTGATAGAAATAAAAAAGCAGTCAACAAAACTCGTTGACTGTTTTAAAAACTTTAGCTGCTTAAAATAGTAGGTTTATCAAATGAAACAATATCAATTATATGGTCTAAACACACAATCTGATAATGGAATAGCTCCTTGTAGGAATATATATCGAGAGCTATAGTCCCTTTACTTATGAAATCTAAATAAGTTGATTTTGTAAAAAGACGTACTGAGTTACCCAAGAAATTATCTTCTTGATTTACAAAATGAAAAGATTCGTCAAAAACAGAGTAGGCTACATATGTATCGAATTCTAAATGTATGACCGGCAATGTCTTATCAATTTCAATAGGATGGACATCATTAAATGTATTTTCATCAAAACTTACATCCTCGCCTTTTGAACTAATGGAAGCTCTATTAATAGAAATTCTTAAAGAGTTTGTCCCTGGCTCTACTATATTATCTAAAAACAAATAACCTTTCCATTGCATTAAATCTTCATAGTACAAAAAAATCACCCTTCCAAATTAACAATGAGGTTATGGTCATTTTATAGGTAGAATATTAAAATGTCAATTTAAAATAAGTTGAATAGAAATAAAAATTTATTGTTTATCAATAAAAAAAGATTGATTTAGAATATATTTCGGGTTTATAATTGTTACAGCAAGTTGTAGGAAGAAGCAGTGGAAGAATCAAAACTTTTTACATTAAAATATTTAGAATGGAGGAAATAAGTTATGAAAAAATATATTTTTGCATCAACACCAATTATATTAGGAGTACTTAGTTTTTTAATCTTTATGATGAAAGGGAGTAATGTAGCACCTGATGGTACATTAGAAGAACCATTCTTTCTTATTCCAATAGGATTTTTATTGTTATTTATTGGATTTATATGTGTAGTAGGGGTAGCACTAATTTCGGTTATTAAAAAAACACAATACGTTAAATAATAATATATAAAACAACCAGGTCTGATGTGACCTGGTTGTTTTATATATTTACATATTTATTTTACTCAAAGAAAATATTATTTTTTCAAATTATACTGCTCTCCCCAATCTCTCATAAGTTTTATTATTGGTTCAAGTGTACGACCGAATTCAGTTAGCGAATATTCTACTTTGGGTGGTACTTCTTTAAAGATTTCTCTATGGATTATACCATCCTTCTCTAATTCACGGAGTTGTAACGTTAACATTCTTTGAGTAATATCGGGCATCAAACGTCTAAATTCATTGAAACGCTTCGTTCCTGACATAAGGTGATATAAAATAACACCTTTCCATTTACCACCAATTACCGCAAGTGTTGCTTCAACAGGACATCCATAGGCATCAGGACAAGCTGAATAAGGGTTGATTTGATTACTATCTGTCATTAAAATACCTCCAGATTAATTAGTATAAAAATTGATACTATACAACAAAAATGTGCGTACTTACATTAAATATATCATCGTATTATTATAGCTGACATAAGGAAATAAAAAATGAAGGAAAAAGGAGCAATTTTAATTATGGAAAAAATGAAAGCTGTAGGTTTACATCAATACTTACCTGTTGATCAACCAGAGAGTTTATTAGATTTACAAATTGCAAAGCCAAGTGTTAAAGATAGAGATTTATTAATTAAAGTAAAGGCAGTTTCAGTGAATCCAGTAGATTATAAAGTAAGAACTCCGAAAGAAAAGTTTGAGGACACTCCTAAAATTTTAGGGTGGGATGTGGCAGGCATTGTTGTAGAGTCTGGTCCATTATGTACATTGTTTAAACCAGGTGATGAGGTATATTATGCAGGCGATATAACACGTCAAGGTTGTAATAGTGAATTTCATCTTGTCGATGAGAGGATTGTAGGTCATAAGCCAAAGTCATTAAATTTTGCAGAATCTGCCGCATTACCATTGACTTCAATTACTGCGTATGAGGCCATATTTGATAGAATGAAAGTTAGTAGTTTATCAAATGAAAATAAAAATAAAACAATTTTAATTATTGGTGCAGCTGGTGGGGTAGGTTCTATTGCAATCCAACTAGCTAAATGGGCTGGGCTAACGGTTATAGGTACAGCTTCTAGACAAGAGTCACGTGTTTGGGCTACTGACCTAGGTGCAGACTATATCATAAATCACTATGAGGAATTTATTCCGCAGCTTAAAATAATAGGTTTTGAAGCAGTTGATTATATTCTATGTTTGAATTCGACACAAGAATATTGGGCCAATATGGCCGAGGCTATCGCTCCACAAGGAACAATTTGTTCTATTGTAGAAACAGATGAGCCAATTAATTTGACATTACTTAAAAATAAAAGCGTAACATTTGTGTGGGAGTTTATGTTTACACGATCTATGTATCAGACTGAAGATATGAATGAACAACATAAATTATTAAATAGAATAGCTATTTTAGTTGATAGTAATATTTTAAAAACCACAATATCTGAAATTCTATATCCAATTAATGCAGATAATTTAAGAAAAGCTCACGCTATTCTTGAGAATGGAAAAACTATTGGGAAAATTGTGCTTGAGGGTTTTAAATAAGACATTGTGACTGCCTTTGTTTTTCACCTCCATTGGCAGTATTTTATTCGTGTGATAAATAGAGTGAAGGGCAGAGTAGGCTAACAATCGACTAAATTTAATCGTCATTATTGATGTTTTATTTAAAAGGATTGGTTGCAAGGATAAAACTAATTTATAAAAGGGCTAAGATTTTTCGCATTTTAAATATTAGATAATGTTTATGTATGGATATCTAAAACAGCCTTTGATCCAAAGTAATGTTCGGAGATGAGAAAAAGCTGCAACGTCCTCGCACGTTACAGCTTAGATATAGATGTTAATTATTCATATCTTTAAGGCCTATGCTGTGTTCATTTGGCATCTCTGGCATAACTGGTACTGGGAATCCTTCAGGTGGAGGAGTCACATTTAGATCTCCACCATTTCTACTTGGAGTTTGTCCTTGGAATATTTCACCGATACGAGTTGGATCTAATGCGTTTCTTTGCCTCTAAAATTAGAGCTTTGGAAAAAATATTGCATCATGGTTCTCATTTCCCCATAATGACCACCTAGTATTTCTTGCATGACACGTGCTGCTTGTGGATCTGGTATGTCAGGTTTAATAATGTTAATTAATTCTTCTTTGTAATCATACATTTTAATTCCTCGATTCGGGGAAATTGGCTTTATTTTTCAGGGTAATCTACATGCAATGGTGGTGGTACAAGCCAACCTTTATTTTTGTTGAGACGCAGTAGTTTAGCACCGATAAGAGCTTTTGCAGTATGGAATTGGCCATACATTAAAGCAATATCCTCTCGAGTGGAAGTGCCCATTGCCTGACTACATGCAACTAATCCAGCAGCTAGGTCTACTGACAGTGCAGCACTAATTTCTGGATCATTAAATTTAGCACCAGGAGGGATATCTTCCATTCTTGCTACAGGTCGTTCAGGTGAAGCAGGTGGTAAAGCAACACCATTCGTTTTTAGAATTTTTTCTAATTGTTTTACTTCATCCCTACATGTTTCGATGATATCTTCAATAATTTTTTTAAGATCTTCATCCCCAGCGTGATTATAAAACGTTTGATAGCCCGAAATCATACCATAGTCTGCAATTAAACTTAACCAGACACTAAATACTTCACCATAATGCAATGGTTCATCTTTTGGATTTCCACCAAGAATACCCATAATAACACTTCCTTTTCTTGTTTTTCGCCATTAAAAGCAAGGTTAGTATGGATGAAATAATAATTACCATTCAATTTTTAATAAAATATTTAAGGGTTTGAGGTAATAAAATGAACTAAAAAGGACCAACTTCTATACAGAAAGTGATCAAGTAATTAAGTAAATGTTAGGAGCAACAATACCTAGATTGATATTATGTATCCAAAGCTGACTATGATAGGCGGTTACTTTATCAAAAAAGTCACAGCAAGTGAAATCTCTGCAGTTCCTTTAACGGATTTAAGTATGACTTCCTCAGCCGTTATCTTGATAGAAATAGACATAACTCTTATGCGTTGGTAATGTAGAGAAAGATATAAGTAGTGATATGGTTTACTTACTTGAAACTAATTGTGCAGTGAATCAAAATGAAGAGACTAATATAAAGCTTTGCAATAGCGGTAACAAGTAGGCAGGTGATAAATTGGTATTCGTAGTATTAGATAAGGAGTAAAACTATGAATGAATTTAATGAAATATTAACATATGTAAATGAATTACTTTATGAACCTAATCAATTAATTATAAAAAACATCCGAGAGGAAACTCAAAATTCTGAGTACGGGGCTGGGATATTTCAGTTGAATTCTAAATCTGTTAGATTTAGAGTCGCAAAAATAACACCTACCAAGGTAGGCCAATTTGTTTCCTTTTGGGAAAAGGATGAAGCTAATAAAAACCAAGCATTCTCATATGATAATGCCACTGATTTACTAGTAATAAACACTTTTAATAATAGTGGTGATTTTGGCCAATTTATTTTTCCAAAAGAAGTTCTTTTAAAACAAAAGATCCTTAAAAACGTTAATTCAAAGGGAAAAATGGCTATTAGAGTTTATCCTAGTTGGGATACTCCTACTAGCAAACAAGCAATAGCAACTAAAAAATGGCAATCACCATATTTTGTTAAAATAGACGCTAGTACTAGTTTTCCAAACCATGAGCTATTAAAATTATACTCCTTCTAAAATTAGATATCTTTAACTGTGTCATTCAAATATTTACTATACATTTCGAGTTCATATATAGCTTATTCAACAATCGGGTGCGTTTATTTAGGAACGCGTTTTTTTAGTGCCAAATTGTGGAGGAACGCAGTCTAAAGTCATTAAATGCAGCATTAAACTATTCGTATAGATTACTTCTATTACCTATAAGAACGAGCTTTTTTAAAAACTCACTTTACAAAGTATATCAAAAGTGTAAAATTACACTTTAATACAACTTATGTATATTTACAATAAAACATAAGATAAATGGAGTGGGATGATGAAGAAGACGATTGTTTTAGGTATATTTGTTGTTAGTTTATCGGTAAATTTTTATATGTTCGGGAAATGGCTTTTTTTGGATCTATGGTACGAGCCAACTGAGGAAGAACAAATTTTTTTAAATCAAATGGCTCAGTTAACAGTTGAGAGCGAGGATTACCAACATATAGCGAAATATTCGAACGTCATTGCCCTTGCACCTTATATAAACAAAAGTACAGGTGGACATTTTCCATTCAATATGGAGATTGAGGTTAAAACCACTAAAAAAACATTTATTTTTACATGTGAGGATGCTACTTGTTCGAAGATGCACATGGGAGGGGAATACCTCACTACTTATACAGATGAAGATTTACTACTGCCCTTTAAAATATCAAATTAAAGGTAAGTCTAAAGTCTCGAATGCTTTTAAAGTATTCGAGGCTACTTGTGTTTATCATTTTCCGACAGAAGAATCCTCCTTCCCAGTCTTCAACAAACGGGCGAGGTTGTTGAACAACATTGATAGAAAATGAACCAAACTCTCTAATTAAATTCTTAATAAAGATCAATCTTTGAATTCGAAGTTATGATATCATCCACGAGTGTTTCTAATGGCGATAAAGATGCTAAAGCCTGTTATTAATTGGTAATGGGCTTTTTAAATGTACAGTCCAATAAGCGTAAAATCACATTTTATTGCTATTAAATTTTTTAATGACAGTTGCTAAAATGGCGAGCATCAAAACGATGACACTATTGATCAATAAAAAGTACCCTATTTGCATGCCATAAAACAACGCAAAAGGATCGCGAATAACCATTATCGCTAAAGTCCCACCAATTGCACCAAAGAAGACTGCTAGTAGTAATAGTATGAACGCGGAAACATAAAGATTATTCTTTTTTCTGTACGCTATAAACGCAATCATATTCGCAATAATGATAAACAAGACCATAAGTATTATGAAAAACCTATCCATATGACGCCCTCCTTCATAAACAAACACACCATTAATACGATTGTTGAACTATTCTGCACCGATGGTTGAAAGATAAGCCTTCTTTTAACTTCGGAAGCGGGATTTTCCATTTTACATCTATTTACTTAAATACGCTTACAAAGAGTATAAGTTCCATTATAAAACAATTCACCTATCTAAAAAGGATGGACATGGCTAATGACGACGCAGTGTTACAAAGGCGTATCAAGATTTTTATCTACAGCAGAAAATGACGTGGTACTACGCTATGTTAATATTGCTCTTCAAGCACAAGTAGAAAATTATTAAAGCCCAGGCACTGCATTAATTTTGAGCCTGGGCTATTTGTGTATTTTCTTAAAAAGTTGACCATTCTATTATGGATAGGAGTGAAACAATGAACGATATAGGCTACTTACAAATAGCTATTGAAACAATTATAACTTTTTTTGTCCTTCTGGCTCTTACACGTCTTTTAGGAAAAAAACAATTAAGTCATTTAACTTTTTTTAATTATGTAACAGGAATAACAATAGGGTCCATGGCTGCAAATATGGTTATTCTTAGTACAAAAGATTACACAAAGGATTTACTTAGCCTAGTAATTTGGTGTTTACTTACTATAATTATTAGTTATATAAGTCTTAAGTCAGGGAAAATTAGAGTAATCCTTGATGGTCAACCTACAATTATTATAAAACATGGAAAGATAGACAGAAAAGCATTAAAAAGAACAGGTGTGAATATCGATGACCTAACGATGCTGATTAGGCAAAATCAAATCTTTTCAATAACAGAAATTGATTTCGCCATACTAGAACCCGATGGTAGACTTAGTATTCTCAAAAAGCCTGAATATCAAGGGACACAAAAAAGTGACTTAAACATATATCCTTCGCCACCCACTTATTTACCGATTGAAATAATTACGGATGGAAAATTATTACCTAAAAATTTATTAGAAGTTGGTAAAAGTAGAGATTGGTTAAAAAATGAATTAAGCAGGGCCCATATAAAAGAGATAGATGAAGTATTTTATGCTGAGATTCAATCTGATGGAAGCTTATTTATACAAAAATTCTAAACAAAAGTAACCAGTCACTCAATGGAGTACCTGGTTATTTTTTTGAAGCTCACGCAGCAGCCAGTAAAAAAACAATCGAAGGCTAGCTACGAAAGTAATAAAATATAGCTATTTTTATTGACCTTCCCCTTACAGGAAACATTATATTTAAAGTAATTGATTAAAGGAGGTGATGATTATGCTTTCAATTGGTGAATTCTCGAAAATATCACATCTTACGTTGAAGACACTTCGATACTATGATGAAATTGAGCTTTTAAAGCCTGCTTCCATAGACAGTCAAAATAACTATCGCTACTATCATCTTTCCCAATTAAAAACGGCTCTATTGATTACGCGATTAAAAAACTATTTATTTTCGCTTGAAGAAATCAAAGATATTTTAGCAAATTTGGAAGATACGGACTTTTTAAACGCTAAAATGCAAACCAAGCAAGAAAAATTAACAAAACATATAACTGATTATTGTTCGCTATTAAAGAAATTAGAGCTTGATATTCAACGCCTAAATAAAGCGGAACATATCATGGGTTACTTAGATAAAATAGAGATTAAACTTATGAATCACTTGACCTTTCATATATTATCTCAACGAAAACAAATGAATACCGCTGATTTTCTATTACACTTTAATGAATTATTGAGTAGAGCTTTGTTTGCAAATTTAGCACCTATTGCGAAACCACTTGCCATTTTTCATAGCGCAGAATATGTACCAGAAAAATATGATGTAGAAATAGCAATTCCCTTGGCAGAGGCCACACATGAAACAAAAGTGTTTAACCCCGGTCTTTGCGCAATGGCAACGCTTACTGGCTCTTATGATGAATTACCGTCTATTCATACAAAGCTACATATGTGGATTAAAGATAATCACTATAATCTGAATGGTGCGCCGTTTGAAGTTTATCAAACGAATCCATATAGTACATCGGAGGAAAATAATATTGTAGAAGTATATTTTCCTATCCAATAAGAAGTTGAAGGAGTGTAATACAATGTATGGCATTAACCAGCCAACGATAAAAGAAAAAATCTTGATTGTAGTTGCTGAAATGATCTATCTGGTCATTGCATATTATTTACTTTTCATTACTTATGACAAATCAGGCATTGCACTAGGGCTTTTTATTGCTTTGATTATTACAGCTTTACGATTAACGGCTATGATGTTTATTTGGTTGACTAGAGGCATAGCATGGCAAGAAGCTATTATGAACAGTATGGCTTTTGGGATCTATTATTTAGGCTTCCCAATCTTAATGATTACTAGTAATCAAGATCCAAATGTAGTTGTCCTTATTTTAGGTTGGGTATTATTTGTAGGAGGAAGTATGCTAAACACCGTTTCAGAGTTGTTAAGAAAGCCTTTTAAAGACAATCCTGATAATCAAGGAATGCTATATACTGGAGGATTATTTAAATATGCAATTCATATTAATTATCTAGGGGATTGCCTCTGGGTATTAGGTTTAGCGCTCATCTCTAACAATATTTATAGTTTACTTATACCACTTGGTCTAATTTTAGTATTTGTATTTGGATATATTCCTAAATCCGACGATTATTTACAGAGCAAGTATGGAGAACAATTTACAGTATATAAATTGAAAACAAAAAAGTTAATTCCGTTTATCTGGTAAATCCAAAACAAGCGTTTCAAACAGAGCAAGATCACCCTTTAACTTGGGACATTTGCCTATTTTTATTCTATAAAAAATAATTACTAATACGTACCATTAACGGGTTTTGCTTGTTGCTTCGCATATTTGGATTAACTAGTTCTTCGTCTTACAAAGATAAAAAAGCTGCGGCTTTTAATAAACGCCACAGCTAATAAAAAGTGCGTGCGAGGCACCAATATCAATGTATGCAATGGAATGTTACTTATTACTTTTAATCATTTTAGCTAGGATGAGATGTTTTAAAAGAAAGGAATTAAGAAGAAATGAACTTGTCATAATAAAAAACAAAAGCCACTTTAAATCTCTTCAGCTTCTTTAGTAGAGAAAAACAATATGGAGTTCATTTTATACTTCAAAAAGCTTACTGAACAATAACTTTGAGGGAGGACTTTATAAAAAAGAATATAAATACAACCGGCAAAGGCTGCCGGTTGTGGATGATGAGTAAATTTACTTTGTATTGTTTTCGTTTGAAAATCGACCTGACGCAAATTTTTTGTTAGTTTCAGCTTGTTGAATTTGCTGTCTGATTTCATTAACATCCGTCTCATTTCCGAATTCTTGGCTCATCGAATTCGTTGAACCAGAAGCTTGCATTTTCTTAGCTTCAGCTTGTTGGATTTGTTGTTTAATTTGATTTACATCAGTTTCATTTCCAAATTCCTGGCTCATGGCATTTGGAGTTTTTGAGTTAAAGTTTTGATTGTTGTTCGCCATTATAAATCACCTCCTGTAATTAGTGTGTACAGAAGGTGTATTTATATCCGTTTTTTTCTAAAGCTTATACGTTTAAAGGTTTCGACCTAATCAGCAGCTTGGCTAGTAGAGGGTGAAACAAAGTAATAATTTAAATAGCGCAACTCATAAATATTGTAGATAGCTTAATAGAAATGACCAGCAAAGCTAATTTAGTCATGCTGGTCATTTTAAGTTACGTCGTTAATTATAGGTCTTAAGCCTGAAAGGGGATAAGTCTATCATTGTATTTACGAACATAGTATACTACGATATTCTATTTATAGAAAATATTTCTTTTTTCTAAGAAATATTTTCTTAAAATCTATTACTTCACTAAGGAGGAAATTTTTTTCATGAAAAATAAATTATCCGGGGTGTTAGCTGCTACTTTAGCGTTAACGATAAGCCTACCAACAGGGGCTATGGCAGTTTCTGACAATCAGACTACGGTTGTAGTGAGCCAAGAAGTTGCTAACCATAAACTGAAAAAAATTGCAGCAGAGAAGGCAAATCTACTCACGCAGTCCTATGAGACGACTAGTGTGCAGTATGCGCTAATTGATAATGGTAAAGTTATTTTGTCGGGTCAAGCAGGCAAGAACGATATGGAAGGAAAACAGCCGCTGACTAAAAATACCCTTTACGGGATTGGTTCAGTTAGTAAAATCTATACAACGGCGGCTGTGATGAAATTGGTCGACGAAGGAAAAGTTGATTTAGATGTTCCAGTCGTTCATTATGTTCCTGATTTTCAGATGAAAGACGAGCGTTACAAACGCATTACGCCACGTATGCTGCTGAACCACTCCTCCGGCTTGCAAGGTACTGGGTACGGTAATAGCTTTTTATTTGATGATAATGATACGTATGCCCATGATAATTTGTTGCGACAATTGTCCAACCAGAGCTTAAAAGCTGACCCTGGTGCATTCTCGGTATACTGCAACGACGGCTTTACACTGGCTGAGATTATGGTGGAAAAAGTAAGTGGAATGAGCTTTACCGAATTTATACATCAGCAGTTTACGGAACCCTTAAAGCTCAATCATACGAAAACACCGCAGAACACAGGGAAAAATGACAAGTTTGCTGGACTTTATTTTCCAACATACGAAGGGCAGCTTCCTGCTGAATCGGTGAATGTGATTGGAACGGGAGGAATCTCATCCACAGCAGAAGATATGGTGCGTTTTTCACAAATATTTATGGGACATGAAAAAGGAATTCTCTCTGATAAGGCAGTCAAGGCAATGGAGCAAGAGGAATATAAAAAAGGAATGTGGCCAGGAGATGGAGATAATATTATCAACTATGGTCTTGGCTGGGATAGTGTGAAACTATATCCATTCAGTGAATACGGGATAAAGGGCTTGGCTAAAGGTGGAGATACAGGACTACAACATGCTTCATTGGTCGTACTTCCTGAGCAGAAGATGGCAGTGGCTGTGTTGTCATCTGGCGGTAGTAGCTCTACAAATCAACTGATGGCGACAGAAATACTGCTCGCTGCGCTTAAAGAAAAAGGCGTAATAAAGGATATCAAGCCGAACAAATCCTTTGGCAAGCCGGTCAAGGCCAAGATGCCTGAAGATATAGCAAAGAAAGCGGGTTTTTACGGCAATAGTTTCAGTCATTTCAACATAGAAATTACGAAGAATGGAGAACTACTCTTACCCGGTAATTCAGAAGAAAAATATGTCTATACTGCAGATGGAAGCTTCATTCATGAGACAGGCACTTCCAAGCTCTACTTCATTAAAGAAAAGAATGACCGAACATATTTAGTGGAGAGCTCATTTATTTCGTTACCGGGTTTAGGGCAAGTAGCGGTTACTCAATATTTAGCCGAGAAACTAGAAGACAATATGCTATCGAAGGAAACGACTGTCGCATGGGCACAAAGGGAAGGGGTTAAGTATTATCTCGTAAACGAAAAATATAGTTCTGTGCTATATCTCTTACCAATGATGCTGACAACACAAATTAATCGTAATGAAGATCTAGATGGCTATTGGAATGGCAGAAAAATTACAGGTCCGAACACGGCTGCGCATCAGCTTCAGATCCCTGTATCGGCAGGTCGTGATACGTCGGAAGCTCGTTTCTATACAGAAGGTGGTAATGAATATATGGAGATGGGCGGATTGTTATACGTAAGTGGGTCCAACGTAAAATCACTTGATGCAGATCAAACATCCAAAGTGAAGTTACAAGCAAGTGGGCATGCAAAATGGTTTACGATCCCGCAAGCGGCAGCAGGGAAAACGATGACAGTGTCATTACCAGCAAAAAGTTCGTTCGCAGTGTATGATGAGGAAGGACTATACGTCAATTTTACTGTTGTGAGCGGCAATAACAAAGTAAAGCTGCCGAAGAACGGAACGGTTGTATTTGCGGGTGCACCGAACTCGGAGTTTACAATCACGTTGAACTAGTTCTAATACAATCGGGTGGGTATTCTGAGTATACATGTAAACCACTGCCCACATGATAACATTCTTATTTTATGCCATGAAATAGATAGAAGATAAGAATTAATACACACAAAATCACTCATTTGAAAAATAATGAGTGATTTTCATTTTATTCTTATATTAATAGTGAAAAGATACAACTACTGAACTTCATTTTCTAATATTCCATAGAAGCATCCTACACATTGCAAGATATGGTCAATTGATTTTGGGAGGGAAGTAAATTAAAAAATTGAGCCATTTCCATAATAGGAAATGGCATAATGGGCAATTAGAATAAGGGTACAAAATGGGATACGCGAAGCTAAACCATATGGCTTAACACTATTATTTATATGATTTTTTTTCTGTGTTTTTTAGTTAATTGTCTTTAAATAAAAATTATATGGTCTCCATTGTATTGTAAATTTACAGGACCACCTTCTAATTTAGGAAGTGGTCAAGATGAAAGAAAAAATTAGGAGAGCCTAGTATCTGGGAATAGGATGTTCTAAGTGTTATTTATGTATCAAAAGTTTTGTGATAGAAGCGTTCAACTCAGATAGACGTTCTAGAAATAAGAGCTGTAGCGGTACACACGCTACAGCTCGTTGGTTGTATTAACAGTCTTTTTCTCTTTTTAAGAAAGTTGCGCCGACAATGATCAAAAGAATAAATAGAACAACAATTAGGGCAAATGTTGAGCCATTATTAGATCCGCCGCCATAATAGCCACCATTTTCTATGCCGCCTACATTTCCACAGTATCCCATAATATATCCCTCCTTTCTACAATACATAGTATGTTAGCGGTAGACAAGGATTGGGGTGTTAACCTATCAATTATAGGGCTACATAAAGTATATTTTTGTTAGACGAGACAATAAAAAAAGCCATTAGGGATAGGAGCGATCATTAGATTTAATTAGGGTATGTGTGATCAGGTTAGCTTTACCTTACTATTAATAAATGTGATAACTAATCATGAAAATAGATAAAGCATTTCAGAAACTACTGGAGCAAATTTGAAGAGGATATATACTGGATAAAGCCCCTTCAGATAGTTTGAAGGGACTCTCCTATACGATTTGTGTATGACGATAGTACTAAAATAGTTATTTGTATTTTTTAGCTAGAGATTCGCTAACAATTGCTCCAATGATCGTCATAAAAAATGGTGCAATTTGAAAGAATAGAGAATCCTTTAGGAACACAATATTTAAATCAAATAACTTATTTCCTATGACAATGAATATCTTAGCTAGTATGAATAAGAATCCAATGATTAAAAGAATATCAAAAAATAACTTCCATCTTGGATAGACTAATTTTTGGCTATCTTTGATGAGTTTCTCTTTCTAAGAATGATCCTCCTTTACTAATTCATCAAGCGTAATATCAAAAATATCACTTAACTTAATTAACAATTCAATACTAGGGTAACTTTCTCCACGTTCCCATTTGGAGATAGAATGTCTACTAATATTAAGTTTTTCTCCAAACAAACCTTCTTGTCTTGTCTGTATTTTATAATAACGGGTTCTGTTGTTGATTGCGAAATGTAAAAAAGTAAAATTAAAGAGAGATCAGTTCGCAAGCGAATTAAACTCCCTTTTAAATATTGATTTATCAGTATTTTATAATGGGCGAGTTTCTAGCAATATATATTACAATAACGAACAACTGCAGACCAGCAGTCAGTGGTCAAATGTATAGAAATGGGGTGAGTATGATGACGAAAATTTCCTATAGTGGTTTGAAATGTGGAAAAAGTGATGTGGAAATAAAAATATTGGTGGATATACAAAATGATTGGTTAGAGATATCGCATACCAAGGAAGTCTCTCAAGTGATGAACAAAACAACAGGTGAATATATCATAGTCGATCGAAATACCTTGAAACTTGAGATAGTTTAAGCTTTCAATGAAGCTTGCAAAGAGGTAAAGGTCTTAATTAATATTAAAGGGTTTATAAGTGGTAATTATATCCATATCATCTTTTGTATTGTATAATAAAAGTACACTATTTAAAAGGTGATGGTCATTTTGCTAACAATCTTACAAATTGTTTTTTCAATCCTAGTAGTCTCATTTTCAACTTACGGAATTATCACAGGTGATTATCGGTTAAAGTTCTTAATGATATTGTTCTTAGGTGTTTTGCTTTTAATTTTAGGATTGAAAGAATTTCAAAAAGAGAGAAAAATTAATGGCTGGCTCTATATTGGGGTATTTTTATTTTTAGTATTTGTGTCCATTACTAGTATCTTTTAATAAACAGGAGGTATAAAGTTACCTCCATTTTTTAAGCTTTCACCTTTGGGTGGAGGCATTTTCTTTTGCTTTGATAACGACATCAAACAGCCAACATGCAACAGATTGAGAGTGGAGAGTTTGGTGTGGTTATGAGTGGGCTTGGTAGAATAATATTCTAATTCGGTAATTCTTGCATTATGATAATGTATGGGGGATGTAGGTTTCCTCGCCATCATGGATAACAATGGAGGGTTTAAATGACACCAGAGCATATTGTTAAGAAATTTTTTGAAGAAGTACGTTCAGGAAAAAATCCAGATTATGCAACTGAATTAATGGCAGACCAAGTATTGGCACACCAAGTTATTTCAGAAGAAGAAATAACGGTTGTAAGAACGCCAAAGGATTATGCTGAACATGTAAAAGAAATGATAGACGCATATGGCGATTTTTCATTAGAAATACAAGAATTCATAGTACAAGATCAGAAAGTATATGTACGTTGGAAACAAGCTGGTACACATGTTGGAGAGGTTGATGGATATCAGCCAACTAATCTTCCGGTTATTGAAATAGCTAGCGCGATTTATAGAATAGAAAATGAAAAAATAGTAGAATACTGGATACAAATTGATCGAGCTGGTATTGAAAACCAACTCAAACGCAATACGAATAATTAACATCCTTGAAGTGACCCCTAAAAGTTAGACACGCTTCATTGTTTAATAGGAGGCTAATTTCAATCATACGTTTCACTGGCTCCTTCCAAAATTACATATTTGGCTCTTTTAATAGGTGCAATCAACCTTTTATAATCAAATTACATGGTGAAAGGGAAACTGTAAACAAATTAAGAAGATCGTTATTTTTTATTTCACAATGATTGTAAAGAGGAGGGGTTTATATGTTTATTCCAAAGTATTATAAAATAACAGATATGAAAGAAATACAAGAATTTATTAAAATGAATTCATTTGCGACAATTGTTGCGATAAGTAAGGGGAGGCCCATAGCGTCCCATATTCCATTACTGCTTAATCAAGATCAGGATGACTATTACCTAACAGGTCACTTAGCTTACGGCAATCCGTTATGGAAAACTTTTGAGGAGACGGATCAACTATTAACTATATTTAATGGTCCACATGCTTATATTTCTTCGTCTTGGTATGAACAAGAAAATGTACCCACTTGGAATTATCAAGCCGTTCATATTTATGGGAAAGCAAGTATTATGGAAGGTACGGAATTAGAACAGGATTTATCAAAATTACTAGAAAAATATGAGAAATTCCGAGAAAACCCTGTCCTGTGGGAAAAGCTATCTCCTGAAATGTTACAAAAAGAAATAAAAGGAATAAAAGGATTTAAAATAAAAGTAGAAGAGGTTCAGGCTGCCTATAAATTAAGTCAAAATCGGAATAGTACGGATTACGCCAATATTATTAAAGAGCTTTATCAAGAAGACGATCCATATGCTTCTGCAGTAGCTGAGGCAATGAAGAAAAACAGAAATGACTAAAACAAAAGGCAGAAACGAGGTGTTAGGAACGTTTCTGCCTTTTGATGAAATTGAAGAAAGAGAAGATTAAAAATGAAAAATGAGTTGTCCTATAATAGAACAGCTAGTAACTAGTAAAATTATTTAGCAGATTTAAAAAGTGCTTTTCCTTTTTTGTATACAAATCTTTCCCACTTAGCTAACAGCCCATTTCCATTCTCGCCATTTTCTAAAGCTAACGCGTGATTTTTATGGAAATCTTTTACTCGATGATGATGTTCTTTTTGCCATTGGTGTAAAGGACGATGATTCATTTTCTAACCTCCTTTTAGTGATTTAAGTATATGGCGAAAAGAGATTAATGAAAAGTAATCTGTACCTTTTAGGAAAAGCAAAAATAATTCGTTAACTTATTTCAATCGAGAAAAGAATTTAGCGGTCCATGATATTTCTCCTTATTCATTTCGTAGATTTAAAGGTTACAATACCAATAGTTCTTTTAGGCAATAATTATGGATAAAGAAATTGGGTTATTAAAATTAATTCATTCAGTAAGTTTTTTCTAGATCAGAGAGGTAGAAAAATAGGTATGGTAACTTTTGGTACTTTGATAGCTTTTGCACTTGTTTCACTTGGGATGGTTTGCTCGCCAGGACCGAATATGATGTATCTCATTTCTCGTTCTATTACACAAGGACGGATGGCAGGATTCATATCATTATTAGGTATAATGCTAGGTTTCATCATTTACATTATTGCCACAATGTTTGGACTTACAGTGCTGTTCATTACGGTTCCATTTTTATATGAATTGGTGAAATGGTCTGGAGCCGTGTATTTATTATGGCTCGCTTGGAATTCGATAAAACCTGGCGCAACATCTATACTTGAACCTCGGACAGTTTCTATAGAACCACCAAGGAAACTATTTTTAATGGGACTTATGACGAATTTGCTAAATCCCAAGATTGCCATTTTGTATGTATCACTATTACCTCAATTTGAAGATCCAGCAAAGGGTTCTTTACTGATTCAGGGAGGAATATTGGGCCTAACACAAATCACCGTGAGTTTTATAGTCAATCTTATTATTGTTTTGGTAGCTAGTAGAGTTGCTAAATTATTGGGCACACGTCCTACATGGTTAAAAGTTCAACGATGGTTCATGGCAAGTGTTTTGACATGTCTTGCTGCTAATCTTGTATTTGATTGTAGATAAAGTTTGATTAGTATATAACTAGCTCTTTATGAAATGAAAGATTCTGGTGTAGTGGGCGTTGTATATACAAATGGGCTAAAATGTGCATTCCTACAACGGCATTTTGTTCGACTATTCGAAAAGGCATATAGAGGGCGATTAATGTTAGTCGGAAAAGGTCGTATACAAGAAGCGTATTCTTAGAATTAATAAGAATCATTGTTATTTTTATAGTTTTTGGATGTCTTATGTGGGGAGCGGTACAACTCATTTATTCCACTTTACAAACAAATATGGATCATGATATTGGCTGGTTCCCAGGGATAGCAATATACATAATTTTATTCATTCTGTATCGTAATAAGTTACAATTCTCAGGCTTTTATGAAGGCCCCAATCAAAAAACATTACCCAAAAAAGTAACTCTTGTATTAATGGCTTGCTCTCTATTACTATTCATACTACCAACCATCATACAATAAACTTGAGAACTTAGTGGCAACAGGATCAGGGCTCGTTTTTAGAGTCCTGGTCTTTTTTTATTCTCTAATTTTGCCGTACTTCATTTCCATAAACCTAGCGTGAAGTATGAAATCCTATTGTTGTTGGACTGAGGAGAAATGAAAATTAAAAAAAGGGTCAATTTTCGGGGCGACCCTTTTATGGTAAACATAAAAAAGGCTGTTATGATTATTTTACCTCGAAGAAGGAAGGCTATATGGAGACTATTAATTATTGCCCGACATTTATGTTGAACAAAGCTAGCGCCTAGTGCCGACAATAATTAAAAGTATGAATAGGACAACGATTAGTGCGAATGATAAATTATCGTGTTTGTCATAGTTTGTACCCATTATAAATCCCTCCTTTCTATCATCTAGAATATGTAAAGTTATAGATAGGAGAGATGCTATTCATCTAATCAAACCTTTCTTTTGAAAAATTTAATAAGAATTTTTCGTCCATAAAGGTCCTATTTATTTCATGCAAATAGAAGATTGCTGAAATCAGTCGCTTAGTGCTGTAATATGAATCGATAATGTCAGTTCCTGCGCTTACCCGGGAAATTTTTTTCTTATTTCCTAGGCGAGTAACCCAATTGATTAGGGAAATATAAATCATGGCAGCATATGAAATAACAGCGGATGAACGGATTACCGAGGAAATAAGGCTGTACAGGGAGCGTCATTTGGTAGTGAAATGATTGCTAGCATATAGAGAACATTTAAAAAAGCGGAAATAAACGTGATCTATTATATAATGGCTGCTTTTACAAATGCGAAGTTTGATGGAGGCCAGTCGGCTTAATAAATAAACATAATCCAAGAGTGGTAGTAGGTGGACATGTAATTATACGGTAAAAGGTCAGCTCACGGCTCTAAAGATATGAATTATGTTTTAAAAACAGGATACAATTTGTGTTAAAATGATAAAAAATTAAGGGGTGATTCATTTGATCAACTATCCATTTTTAAAAGATGACATGACCATTGGAGTTACAGCACCTTCCTCTGGTGTACCCGTTGAACTTCATGATTTATTGAAAACAGCGTGTATTCGTATGGAAAATAAGGGGTTTAGAGTCATTTGTGGAGAAACTGCTTGGACTCAGGATAAGGCAAAATCTGCCTCTGCTATTAAGCGTGCCGAAGAATTTCATCACATGATGGCTAATGATGATATCGATATTATTATTCCTCCATGGGGTGGAGAGCTCCTTATTGAAATACTTGAATATATTGATTTCTCCAATATTCAGCCAAAATGGGTATTAGGGTACTCAGATGTTAGTCTATTATTGTTGGCAATTACATTAACAACGGGTATCGCTACTGCACATGGAACGAACTTAGTAGATTTAAGAGGAGAGTATTTTGATGATACAACCGCCATGTGGCAATCAGTTTTATCCTTAAAAAAGGGCGAGTCCATCGTACAGCATTCGTCAGACCACTATCAAAAAGAATGGCAGTTCGATAGCCCCTCGCCTTATGTTTTTAATTTTACGGAAAAAACGAAATGGCAATCTACATCAGTGGAGAGGGTGAAAATTCAAGGGCGTTTACTTGGTGGATGTATAGATACTATCAGACATTTGATTGGAACGAAATTCGGTGATGTTCAAAGCTTTCAAGAAACGCATATTCAAGGAGAATCTATTATATGGTACTTGGAAAACTGCGAATTATCCACGACTGATCTACGCAGATCCCTTGTACAAATGAAATTAGCTGGATGGTTTAATAATTGTTCAGGTATTCTATTTGGTAGAAGTGCTGCGAATACATCCGTTGGAAACTATACAATTGAAGATGTATATCAAGAACTTTCTGAGGAGCTACAAATTCCTATTATCTATGACATTGATTGTGGGCATGTGCCACCACAAATCACTTTTATAAACGGAGCATATGCAGAATTAGAATCATATAACAGTAAAGGGACTATTGTGCAACACTTTATATAAGTATTTCCCAATGTAAAAACACCCTCTAAAAGATTTAGAGGGTGGGTATTTGTATGGTTATGCGATTAGATGGAATTTCGATAAGCTTTTTGTGTGGTGAAGTACTTAGATTTTGATAAAATATTTTGGAGATTATGTTGCGCTAATGGTCCTAATTTATTACTATTAGAGCCCAATAAACCATCCTTAGCCGCATTTTTAAGTGTGTCAATTTGTTTAGTTGTGAGTTTAGAGGTTTTGCTGCTTTCAATAATTTTATTCACATTATCGATTCTCTGTTGTTTCTCTTTAGAAGTACGGTTAATGTCGTTACTGTTTTGGTTGTTTTGTTTTTGTTGTGTGAGACCTTGTTTATAAGATCGACGAGTCATTAAATATTGCATAGTTGATGAGTTTCTCGATGTTATCATAAAAAGTTTCCACCTTCCTAATTTTTTTAGTTTTTACCATACATATCCTATTATCGTCCAAAACTCTCTTTACATTAGCTTCAAAATTAAATTATGGAGAAGATGAACATGAAAATTAACTTAGCACAGATGAATTTAAAAACTTTACCTGATTTTAATGTATCCCAAATAAAGGGAATAAAGGATTTGAATCTATTTGATAACGATTTGAGGGAAATACCTACAGAAATCTTTCAAATGACGAGTATAGAAATACTGAATATTTCAGTCAATAAAATTAACAATTTGCCAGCAGAAATCACGAACTTAAAGAATCTGAGAATGTTAGATGCAGGGCATAATCATATTGACCTCATTCCTCCTGAAATTGGTCATTTAGTGAATATGGAGGACTATTTGTATTTTCATCATAATCAATTGCAATCGATTCCTCCCGAAATCGGCCAGCTTACAAAAGTAAGATATTTAAACTTAAGTGATAATTTGTTGAGTGGACTACCAGAGGAAATAGGGAATTTAAATAAACTGGTAGAACTGCGAATAATGAATAATCGATTAACGGAGTTACCAGAAAGTTTGTGTAGATTAACGAATTTAAGAGAATTACATTTGAAAAAAAATAGCATGACTAGTCTGCCTGAAAAAATCGGAGAACTAGCATTATTACGGGTTTTAGAGTTAGAAGACAATCAATTACAGGAAGTACCTGATTCATTACATACATGTATAAAATTAAGGCGGTTAAATCTCAGACAAAATAAATTGAAAACATTGCCAGCATCGATGGGTCATTTGAAAAATCTACTAGAATTAGATCTACGAAGTAATGATTTAAAGGAATTACCGGAATCATTATTGGCAATGGAAAGCTTAGATCGACTAGATTTAAGGTGGAATCATGAATTAAAAATCCCGAGCTGGTTAGATGAATTAGAGGCAAGAGGCTGTATCGTATATTTGTAGAATTAGAACAGTTGAGTGTGCTTTGACCATATAAGTAAAGTTCGAAAAGCACGTGAATAGTTCTAGCTAATCGTTTTTATCGTAAATAAAAAGGACTTCCACAATCAAAGGTGGAGGGCTACTATTGCTAGTTGGGCTAAGTTTCATAACCGATTGGAAAGGGATTATGCTTTCGGTAGTAGGATTATTTATCATGATGCAGCCTTTCCAAAAGCTGCTGCCGGAGTGTACCTTAAGTGCCAGAAGAGGTTTGCCTGCTACGATTACCTCAAGAGCGACCGAAAGTTAAGTTGTGTTGACTTTGACAGAAGTGAAAATACTTCCTGCAGATTTGGCTGGATTAATTGTGGCCGCAGGTGCATTAAGTTGGTCAACTGCAGCTTGGCTACAGTCAAAACTTGATGCTAAAGACAATGGAAATGGGCGAAAGAAACGGGTATTGGTGGGACTAGGGAATTTGCAGTAATCTCACAGCTAATTACTGGATTTCGTATCGGTTTAGCACATCCTACCACTGGAGCTATTGCGTTGCAACACGCTAAATCAGGTGAAGAGGGAGAAATATCCGCAAGTCTCCTGTTTACTGATGCATTTAGTCCGGGTTTGAGCATCGGGATTGGCGGAGCTCTCATCGGTGTTAGTCAATCGCTGAATTTGGGATTGTTGACGGGGATTCTTTTGGCATTGTTTCTTCAATTATTTTTCGTACTCATAAAGGGCCAAATTTTTGAATAACATTCTTTAACGAAAGGTTCTAAAATGATGATATGGGAATTTTTCATTGACAAAATTTTCAGTATTTAATATGATTTAAATCAATATATAAGTCAATGATTGGAAGTAGTAGGGAACAATTATTGTATAGAGAGCTGTTGGATGGTGCAAAACAGTCAATAATTTTCTGAACTCGTCCATGAGTATTTATGCTGAACTAAAGTAAGTATAAACGGCAGCTACCGTTATAGCTTAAGTGGATTAATGTTTAATTAATCAATTAGAGTGGTAACGCGAATGTAACTTCGTCTCTTTATTGAGGCGAAGTTTTTTTATTTTTAGGAGGGTGAGCCATGAAACTATTGTGAGAGAAGTTAAAAAAAGTGATCGAAGATTTCGAATGTAAAAGGTTATTACAATAATATTTACAGCTATAAATATTAACTTTCAATGTGTTAACCGAAGGGGGAGAAATTTTATGAACGATTGTTTTATTTGTAATAAACACGCTGGAAATATTCATACCGCAGGGATAATGATTTACGAGGACGAATATGTTTTTGTTGGACATATTGATAGAAATGGTAATCCAAACTATCTTGGGCATATTATGATTGATTTAAAAAGACACGCTCCCACACTTGCCGATATGACAATGGAAGAAGCAAAAGCGTTTGGAGTTATTATGGCTCGAATTAGTAAAGCTCTAACAGAGTCAGAAAATGCTGAACACATTTACTCATTTGTTTCAGGAAATTCAGTCCCACATCTTCATATGCATCTAGTAGCTCGTTATCCAAATACGCCAAAAAAATACTGGGGACCATCTGAAGTTTACGATTGGAAAGATGCTCCAATGGGTGATAATAATGCTATTATAGCGCTTTGTAATCGTCTTAAAACGTATCTAGATGGTAATCCACATGAATAATAAGAGTAAAGATTTTAGTTGGATCGGAAGCCAAGAAAACTTCGTAGACAACCCAAGCATTCTTCAACTAAATCATATTCTAGTTGGTCGTTACGGTGGTAATTCTAATGCAGGACAATATAAGAATGAAGATGGTTGCTTAGTTTGGCATAACATCAAAGAAAATTGGGAGTTCGTGATTCTCCTTGATGCACATAATACAACAGAGAGCGCTAAAATTATTTTAGAGCAGTTCAATAAAGAAAAATGTACCATCAAAAATTTATTATCCTCACCTGTAAATATGAATTTTTTTAATATGATGGAAAATAAGATTTTAAGTATGTTTCAATCGGCGTATTTCCTATCTAGTTGTCGGAGAATCAAGGGAGAAACAGCTTGCTTAATTGTAGTCAGGAAAGATAAATATGTATGGTGGTTTTCCGTTGGAGATTGTATTCTTTGTTTATTTCATCCACAATTAGCTGCATTAGGCCAATATCAATTGAATCAAAGGCAATTTTATGAATGGATAGGACAGGTTAATACTTTTGAACAAGAAGTTCCTTGCTATACAGTTGGAAGAAGGGAATTAAGAAAAGGAGAAAATCATTTATTCCTTACAACCGATGGAATAACGGAATGCCCGAATGAACCCTATGCAAACGTGATAGATATTTATAATGCAGTTAATAACCTAGATGATGAGCGTAGTATTTGGAAAATGTTACGAGACATCCAAGAAAATAATGTTAGAGACAGTACAACAATTATTTCATGGAAGGTAAATATTTCGAAGACTGCCACAATCCCTAGTAATCAGTAAAATATATTAATTAGTATGCAAAATAAATCTAAATAACGTTCCCAAATCAAAGTTTGGAAAGAAACCGAAATCCAAGAAATGCTATGGGTAGTTAGCGGGGGAATCATCATATTTATTTTATCTGTAGCCATCAATATATTTGATGGATTCCGTAAGGCTCGAATCCGTTAATTCTTTTAGTATCTTCCATCACTCCATCTAACTTAAATCATTTTAGCTAGTCCAAAAAAGAACACATTGACGAATACGAACATTGAATAAGATAGCTTCCATCTATTTTTTTGTATGCTAGCTCATGTTATAATGAGGAGCTTAAGTTAATTAAGACCTTGAACGGATGCCAAGAAAAGCCTCCGCAGAACGAGAAAGTATGGAGGTGTAAGAAAATGAATAAACGTTGGACGATTGGTAAAATTAAAGAATTTGTTGAGAACAATTCGGAAAGTAAGTTGCTATCAACGGAATATCACGGGTTTTCTCAAAAGTTACTATTTAAATGTGCATGTGGTAGTAACTTTGAAAAAACATTTACTAAATTTAAAAATAAACATCAACGAAAATGTGATGTATGCCAGCCACCAAAAGAGTCACGTTAAACGTAGTGTCGATATTTAATAAAGCTTTATGTGACCTAAAGTATTAATAATTTTATATGAGTTTGATTTGAAATCACCTTCCTCCTATAGTTCCTTTATAGAGGAGGTGATTTTTTGTGTCTGAAATTATTTCTGAAGTTTTTCCAAGCAGTGGAGGGGGATAGTGTCATTTTTCACTCAAGCTATGCCACTACAAAAGTCAAATTGCGCTAGCCATTAAAAAGGCAGAAATGTTGCCTACACAACATTTCTGCCCTTATTTCATTTATTTTTGGGTTATTCGTTGGAAAAAGTCGCGCGTTCTATTCATATCTGATACATGCTCATTACATGTTTGGCTATCTGCACAAATATAATTACTATGGTTAGTAAATGTACCAACGACTTGCCCTTTAATGGAAGTCGTAAATAAGCCAACATCTGAATGACGATTGCAGATGGCGCAAATACCGCGAACAGTATTGTTGGAAAATACCCCTTTAATCCCCTGGAGTTTGTCGTCTTGTTCGAGGACAACGTATTTTCGATGTGTCCCAACATCATCCCATGCTAGGTAACAAATTTGTTGAAAATCAAGTTCATCTAAATTAGGTAGCTTCAGCTTTTTCTCCTTTTTAAACAATGATTTGAGGGTGCTAGCTGTTACTGGCTTAAACGGTATGACATAAGGCTTTAACTGCTCTAACAAGGCATCGCCCTGCGCACGATCTGTGACGGTGAAAAGCTGTTCAACAAGTTGTGTTTCCTCAGTGGATAACTCTAATTTGGTAGTAATTTCCGTTTCGACAAGCCCACGTACTGCAAGAATGACACTTTTGTCCTGCGTTGTGGTAAGGGCATGTAAAATTTTACTTAATTGCTGTTCCAGTAAGTGATAGTTTGCGACCATTAAGAACGGCTGAATAGTTTGTTTTTCCATTTGAAATCTCTCCTGTTTTATAGGCTAATTTTAAAAGCATTTGGCCTAAGAGATCATTCAATTTCTGTTATGGATATAACTTAATTTAGACCTCTTTGACCTCAGAAGCCGTTCTAGAGCATGCATTACAAGTGAATGCGGACATTTCGATCCCTCCCTTAAGGATTGTTGATTTATATAAGTTTTTTATTTTTAGTCTAAAAAGTGAATTATCTTGATTTTTTAATTTTATCAAATGTTACGCTTGTTTTTCAATAGTCAAATGACCGGTGAAGTGGTGATAAGTATTTAAACATGCATATGACTCAATTGCCTTTGAAACATACTTCATTAACGATGGCATATTGAGCGAAGTTATATCTAAGACCATGTAAATTTATATAGTTGAGATCGAATATACCTTAAATAATTCAGGCACGAAGATAATGCGCGATTTTTTATTTTTTGGAAGACTGAATGAGAATGTTTTAGTTTTCACATCAAAGTACAATTGTTTATTAATGTAAATTTTATTATACTCATAAATCTATATAACAGCCCATTGGTATTGAAATTCAGAGCTTCTTAAGAGAAAAATTAGGATTGTTTGCTTATTTTTAATAAACCAATTATTTTTCTAACATAAAAAAGAAGAAAGTAAATAAGTGTAACATCTATAAAAAAATAAAGTATATTAAATTGAATTGATGTAATACCATTTTTGGTAAATAAAGAAAATGTAGATGATAACTCATTCTCACCGATGTAACTTATAAATTGAAAAGGGGCTCCAAATTTGTTGGTTCCATAAGATACAAAGAAAACGGACAATAAAGTCATGATAATGCTAATCCATAATAACCCCTTTTTATTTGTAACTTGCATTAGCCACCTCCTTTTTAACTACCCAATATAATTATTGTATCATAAAAAAGAAAAAATGTAATATTTTGTAAATTATTAATGGTTTACATTACGAGAAAACCACTATTAGTAGCAGTAGCTTCATTTTCAGTATGAAGTTTTGTATTCGGACAGAGTGTTAATGTGCATGAGCTAGTAGCACAGGAAGAAGTATCTACAGCTGAACAAGAGCTTAGAGAAATTCAACAAAAGTATAATATTTGCTTATTGCCCTATGTATTTTCTGAATTGTTCGATAGATAAAAGATTGCTATAATTGAATGAATTGGTTCATAAAGGAGGAATTGTGATGACACAGAAAATGAATAGTCAACGAAACAATGCTTGGAGAATTTATTCAATTTAGGAGGCACTATGCTATTAAATCAACAAGGTTTTGATCTCTGGGCGGATGGCTATGACCAAACCGTTCAACTTAGTGAAGAAAATCAGCAATACCCATTTGCGGGCTATAAAGACATTTTAAATAAAATTTTTAATGAGGTCATGCAAGTTCCGGCATCGACTGTATTAGATATTGGCTTTGGGACAGGTGTTTTAACAGCTAAACTTTATGAGCATGGGCACAAGATCGATGGCTTTGATTTTTCTTCGAAGATGATGGCTATTGCACAGGCAAAAATGCCACAGGCTAACTTACTCGAATGGGATTTATCGAATGGTCTACCTACAACACTGATGAACAATCAATATAATGCGATTGTTAGTACGTATGCCCTACATCATTTTACTGATGAGCAGAAGGTTACGTATATCAAACAATTATTACAGCAACTAACACCCGATGGTAAAATTTTAATAGGCGATGTTGCCTTTCAAACAAGAGGGCAGCTAGAACAATGCCGTCAGGCTAGCAAAGGCTATTGGGATGATGATGAGTTTTATTTTGTCCATGAGGAGCTAAAAATTAGCCTGCAGGATCGTTGTCAGCTACAATTTTACCCAATCTCGCATTGTGGTGGTGTTTTTGTAATATCGAATTGTACTGAGGTAGATAGATAAATGCTCAATCAAGACGTTTTATATGGAGAATTCGAAATAGATGGTGTGCTAGAGGAACTTATTCAGTCATCGCCTGTTCAACGATTAAACGGAATTCATCAAGCAGGAGCTGGCTGTTTGGTATATCGTCAATGTAAAAGAAATAAATACCCATGCGATTTAAAAAAATAAGAAGGGTATTTATGTGAGAATCATCAAAAGTTAGTCTATGACAGATAGGGCTAATGTAAATAATGCGAAGGAGCTGTCAAAAGATAGCTCCTTTTGCTTGTTAGGCGAACATCGATAAAATATATTTGCCAGAAAGCATAAACAGCTAGCGCACTCATTACCGAAGTACCAGGCTTAAACCAGTTCGTTAAGAGGAAGACCAGTACAGTAAATAACAGCATGCCGATCGCTCCGAGCACGGTGTTTTGTAGGACTGTATGAAAGGTAGATGCTTTCATATTTTTCATTTGCATGCCCATGTTAATCAATGTCAAAATCGGCAGGGCCGTAACAATTGCCATTTTGCTTTAGTAAACTATCTGAAAATATAAACTTTATGGGGAGTACTTTAAATGTATCGTAATTTACGATATAATCGTATTCAACGATATATAAAAGGGGTACCAACATGATTACAAATATAAATGAGTATTTTACTACGATATTTTATCATCTACATACAACACATGAAGATGTGATTTCTCACCAAAGTGTGCGGATTTTACAGATGATTCAAAAGGAAGAAGAGGTAACAGTACGCGATATTGCAGGGTTATTAAATATTTCTCCTAATACAGCGTCAGAGCATGTGAAAAAACTAGAGCGACATGCCTGGGTGACAAAAGAACGTGCGAGTGACGATCAACGTAAGGTTATTCTTCATTTGACAGTAGAGGGCTTACAAATACTGAAGAAAAACTCAGAATTAGATGAAGAGAAGCTCAAGCATGCACTTAATAAGCTAACAGAACAGGAACAACAGGCCATCCTACAGGCATTCCGACGTCTAAGTGAGGTGGCGAAATAATGTATACATTGTTTAAAATTCTTAGCTCGGCAGCAATTATTGGTGTCGTCACAGAAGTGGCACGAAGATTTCCTTCCTATGGAGGAATTATTGCGGCATTACCTTTAGTGAGTATTTTAAGTATCATTTGGCTGACGGTACAAAGTGAATCGAGCGAGCATATTCAACGCTTTACAGTTAGTGTCATTGTAGGTTTACCGGCAACCATGTGCATGCTGTTTGTTATTTACATGGCGATGAAATCCTCTATTCATATTGTCTTTGCTATTGGTCTAGGTATTCTTTCCTGGGCAGTTTTCTTAGGCATTCAAAAGGCCATTGCTGGTGTTTTTCATCTATCCATTTAACGAGGAGTTCAGACATGACAATCATTGAAATTCAACAATTACCACAACAAAATGTGCTTCATTTTTTTAAGGAGCATTGGGGAACTACAGAAATGGTCATTTCAAGTGGCGTTTATGACTGTAGTCAATTAGAGGGCTTCGCTTTTGTCAATGACCGTCAAGAGATGATAGGACTTGTTACTTACATTATTCGTAAGCAAGACTGTGAAATCATTTCTCTCGATAGTCTTCAAGAAGGCAAAGGTATCGGTTCAGCGCTTGTACAAGCAGTAGAACAAATAGCTTTTGATAACGGTTGTACAAGCATTACTCTTATTACAACGAATGATAATTTACATGCCCTAAAGTTTTATCAAAAAAGGGGATATTACTTCATCGAAATCTTGCCTAATGCGGTGGAAAAGGCAAGAGCCTATAAGCCTTCCATCCCATTTATCGGCAATGATGGCATTGCGATACGAGATGAATTACGACTACAAAAACAGCTTGACTTCTAAAAAGTCAGGTTGTTTTTTGTTATACTGAGAAAGTGGAAAGAGAGGGAACATATGAAAAAAATAGTATTTGCCTTATTACTAAGTGTGCTTGTGGTGGGCGCCGCATTTATGATTTATCTTAAGAGTAATCCACCGCTTGTCATTCAAAGTTACACAAGTAAGCAGGGCAATGAAGCGGTCAAGATCATTGCGATTGAAAACAAAGGATTACGTGAAATTAAGCTTACGCAACTACTTGTTAATGAAAAACTTCCTGATAGTGCTGAGCTGGTCATTAGTAAGTCTGAACCATTTGAGGTCGAAACAAAACTAGAGGGAAATTCCAATATGTCATTTCATAAATTAACGCAAGTTAAAGTTTTACCTCGTTCATACATAGATCAACAAGCAATTGGCAAGCAGCCACAGCATTATGCGGTTCAAGTCAAAGCAGCCGACATCAAAAAGGTGAAGATTCAATATGAATATTTACGCATACCTTTTACCCTAACCGCGGAACTTCAACAAGGTCAATAGACAGACGATACGCTAATTTTGTCTTATCATTTATGCCTGTGTCATTTCTTAAGATTGTTTGCTGAAAAGCACTAATTCCTCCTAAATCATGGTAATATTATAGTAATAGCAATCGTGATACTAGGAGGGACCTAATGGCAATTATCATAATGGGTATAGTACTATTTATCTGTGTTATCACTGTGGCTTTAGTGTTAATGAAAAAGTTATCGAAGAATGAAATTATGCTTGAAGTAACAGCCACCTCAGAAGGAAAAAATGAATTAGATCAAGCGATAATGAAAATATATTTTACGTATTCTATCGGCAAACTTGCTAGTAGGAAACGTCAAATCCTTGGCAGTGTTGAATGGTCTGATGGGTGGATGCCTGTTAGCTATAATCTAAAGGAAAATGGTGTGTATCGTGAGGAGCGATTACTTTATGCAACAAAAAATCAGTCCTACTCAACCTTTGAGATTCATGCACCCAATGCAATCGATGATCAAGGGCGAGGTGAAGGGTACGCTGTTCTTGTATTGGAAAATCCCGATATTTCCCATAGATCATCTAGAGCAGGTGTCATCCTTGCCGTCACAGCCAATATGATTACATATCAATTATCAGATTCCACTAGCTGGCATAATGAAGTTGTTATCAATTAACTCGAAAAAAGCTATCCAAATAGGGTAGCTTTTTTTATTAGTGCTAAAAAGTAAAATTAGGCTGATTATGGAACTAAATGAGGGGAATAACGTATAGAAAGAAGAGGGACTTGTAGGATGGAGGAGGATGTAGATGAACGAAATGCCAAGCATACACCAAAAACGATTGGCAATAGATGAGCAAATATGTGCACTCTTATTTCAACGGAAAGAGCTCTCTGCTCATACAAAAGATAGCCCAACAGATGAAATGATGAAGGAATGGGCGCAAAAATATGGTTTCGATGACAAATTTTTAACCATGATTTTCAGTGTGATTAAATCAGAAAAATACTATCAATCACGTGTCGAGCCAGTCGGATTTCGTCAATATATTCCGGTATTACAATCGCAGGGAGTGGGAGATCGAATCTATACGATTTCTTATGTTCGCCAATACGAAAATGCAAGTGTTGTACAGCTTTTGATTGACTGGGATTATGAGGAAGATTCCTATCAAGATATTCATCAAAGATCAAATCGCCATTATTTAGGGTTATTTATAGACCAGAATTATGAATGCCGCCATACAGGTGCATGTGGTTCAGATGGATATGAAAGTAATAGATATGTAGTGACGCCACCATTACCAGATGACATACAAGGACTCAGCTTTATTTTTACAGAATACAAAGATGTGTTTGAAGAAAAACCAACAGGATTGACTGTCACCATGCATTGTTAGGGGGAATAAAATATGAAGAAATGGATAGTGCCAATTGTTTTACTACTTCTGTTAACAGCCTGTCAGAGTCCTGAGCAGGAAGTGCATTATATCGCTAAGAGTGAGCATTGGAAAGCGATCTACCATAGTAATTCTGATCAAGGATTACGCTTATATTATCTTGATGAGAAGGATGATTTAGGGCCCTTACAAATCACCATTGAAGGGGAAAAGGAATCCCAAAATATAATGGATGTGCAGTTAAATAAAGAGGGGTATTATTCATTTACGAAAAAAGAAAGTGAGAAGTTTTTTAAAAGGAATGCTAAGCCAATTATTCATATGCAATGGCTATCTGAAAATGAGTCTTTAGAAATAAAGAATCATTAATGGATAATAATAATTCGATACAGAACTTTTGGGCTCATTGTTTCATTTGTTATAGGGATATCGTGTATGACGCGTTATGTATGTAAGTTGAAATAAATGTAAGCGTTACGAATTTTGACCAGAACAACCGTGGTCATTGAAACGGACGATTTTTTTATTTCAAGGTTTGACAAAAAAAACAGAATTCGTTATAGTAATTAACAATTTCATGCAAAAATGAAATGAGCCATGATAAGGACAAGAGATTCGATCAACCATTTTCAGAGAGGGAGGCCTTCGCTGCAAGCTTCCTAATGTTGTGATCCCTTCTTACTACCTTGGAGCTGTGCTTGGAAACTTGCACCGTCTTTTGCAACGTTACGGCAAAATCAATGAGCCACTAGTCTATTTACTAGTGGGAATTTGGGTGGAACCACGGGTAATGAACACATACTCGTCCCTATGTAGGGGCGGATATGTGTTTTTTTATTTTGGTCCCCATTCTAAAAGCTGAATGAGGATCAAGTCTTTGGCAGGTCCATAGTTTTTCAAATTGTAGTCACAATTAGGACTTCTATGACACACCATAGCAAAATTGATAAAAATTAAAGGAGTCGAGAACATGTCAAATCAAGTTATTCACATTCAATTTCCAGATGGTCAACAGCAAGCATTTACAAAAGGCGTGACACTAACCGAAATTGCCCAAGCGATTCGTCCTGAGCTTCGCAAAAAGGCAGTAGCGGGGAGTGTCAATGGAACCATCGTTGATTTGACGCGCCCGATTATGGAAGATGCTCAAATTACATTGTATGATGCTAGCTCTAAGGAAGGAATTGAAGTTATTCGTCATTCAACGGCCCATTTATTAGCACAGGCTGTCAAACGTCTATACCCCCATGCACAGTTTGGGGTAGGACCCGTGATTGAAAACGGCTTTTATTATGATATAGACATTGCGGATACACTGACACTAAGTGATTTACAACAAATTGAAAAAACAATGAAACAAATTGTGCGGGAAAATGTACAAATCAAGCGACGAGAGGTTTCGAGGAATGAAGCTAAGGAGCTTTTTGCTCATGATGCGTTAAAGCTGGAACTGTTGGAGTCTATTCCCGCTGATGAAACCGTGACGATTTATGAGCAGGGTGAATTTTATGATTTATGTCGAGGTTCCCATGTTCCGTCTACGGGGAAATTACAACACTTCCAATTAATGCATGTATCAGGTGCGTATTGGCGAGGCGATAGCGACAATCAAATGCTACAACGTATTTATGGGGTTGCCTTTGCAACAAAAGAAGAACTTCAACAATACTTCGTGTTTTTATACGAAGCAGAAAAGCGAAATCACCGTAAACTAGGCAAGGAACTTTCGTTGTTTATGTTTTCAGAGGAAGCGCCGGGAATGCCCTTTTATTTAGCAAATGGTCAAATTTTACGGAATGAGCTGGAATCCTATTTGCGAAATTTACAAGCAAAATATGACTATCGAGAAGTACGGACACCTCTAATGATGAATCAGCGTTTATGGGAACAGTCAGGTCATTGGGATCACTATAAAGACAATATGTACTTTACACAGGTGGATGATCAAAGCTTTGCCTTAAAGCCAATGAACTGTCCAGGACATATGCTCATCTTCAAAAATAGCCTACATTCTTACAGAGATTTACCAATACGAATGGCAGAATTCGGGCAAGTGCATCGCCATGAATTTAGCGGTGCGCTGAATGGATTGTTACGCGTTAGGTCATTTTGTCAGGATGATGCACATATTTTTGCAACACCGCAGCAAATTGAAAATGAAATTGCATTGGCTCTAAAAATAATAGATGAGGTGTACAATGTATTTGGTTTCCAATATTCGGTAGAACTATCGACACGTCCAGATGACTATATGGGAGAATTGTCGTTATGGGATCAGGCAGAAGAGGCGCTTGAAAATGTGCTGACAAATTTAGGCATCGACTATACGATTAATGAGGGGGATGGGGCTTTTTACGGGCCGAAAATCGACATTCATATTAAAGATGCCATCCAACGAAGTCATCAGTGTGCCACAGTACAACTCGATTTCCAGCTACCTGAGAAATTCGATTTAACATACATTAATGAACACAATGAAAAAGTTCGACCTGTTGTCATCCATCGTGCGGTGTTTGGTTCCATTGATCGTTTCCTAGGTATTCTCATTGAGCATTTTGGAGGGGCGTTCCCGATTTGGCTTGCACCGCAACAAGTGCAAGTCATTGCAGTGGCGGATGCACATCAAGACTATGCTAAGCAAGTAGTAAAAGCCCTACAACATGAACAAATTCGGGTGCAACTTGACGATCGTCAGGAAAAGCTCGGTAAAAAGATTCGGGAGGCACAATTGCATAAAATACCGTATATCCTTGTTATCGGGGATCGAGAGACTGCCCATCAAAATGTGTCTGTCCGTAGACATGGACAACAAGCCACTGTTGAATATTCCATATCACAATTAATAGAGGAAATGACAGAAGCCATCAAACTAAAGAGCTTATAAAAGAAAGCTTGCTTTGAATAGATCTACTATTCAAGGCAAGCTTTTTAAAAAAAATTTCTATTTTTTTGAAATGACTACTAGAATCTAGTTGCGATGCATACAATGAATTAAAGGTCCTTGGTCCTCTCTTGGAATTGGGATTGACCAAGTAATACTGTTTGTGTTTCAGCGTCGATGACTAGAAATTTTCGATAGGTCTCATCGGTATTGTGCTGAAAAGATGCTAAAAAATAAACTTGTCGATTGGGATGAACAAAAGTATGTTGAGAGAGGTCTATTATTTCTTGTTTACTATTGGTTTGTAAATAAAAATTTTCTGTCGCCTCTGCTATATCTCTAAAGGCCATTTTTTGCCGAATATTCCATGACGCATGGGGATATTCCTCGTAAATTGTACGATTAAGCTGCTGATAAAATTCGTCCTCATCACGAAACGATTGAAATTGGTTGTTTGGATATTGATATAGTGTATTTATTTCAGTTGGTGTGCAAAGTGTGGGTGCCGTATGGTCTACTGAATGTTGGGGTGGCAATAATATTTTGGAAACAACCATAAAAGTTAAGATGAATACATGCATTATTCAACCTCCAGATGTCTTCTTATCAAAAACATCGCCTACTTTTTTGGGATCTATACATGTAGAGGTTGGCTAGCCGAATGCAAAGATAAAACCAGCCAGAATTCAGGTCTGGCTTTACCCATATCTATACTTTCTTCTATTATATGCCTCGTTATGATTAGGAAGCTTGTGCTTGTTTTAAATATCTATTTAGTAGGACGTCCAATTCTTGACTGTAATCTACTACAGCCGGATGAGTGAAACCAAGATCCTTTGCTTTTTTATACATAATTCTACGTTTGATCTCAATTTCCGCCTTCAAGAATTGTTTAAGCAATAAGTTTACCAAGATATTTTCCTCCTAATTTTTTATCCTTATTCATAAAATTAATTTCTTATGACCTCGATTCAACTTTTTCATTGTATATCACTTATATTAAAAAAAATGTCATATTGTGTATCGTAACTCAAATTCGTAATTTAGTCACAGATAGGGACCTTCATCCTGTTATGCGAAAAACAAACATTTTTCACTGTTTAGTTAAAAGGATTTATTATAATATCCATTTATTTCATAAAAATTAAGTATATTAACCCTAACTGTTGAGCTGTTAGGGTTGTTTTCGTGTTTCAATTTAGAAAAAATTAAGTGAGAAAAAGAATGGGCTTAAACCATTTATACTATGAAAAAAGTTGTTGTTTGATATTGAATTTTCCAACAATTTATGGCGTTATTCGTATCTTGTCACATTTTATCAAATAAGCTTTAATGTTGTTTAGAAATGGGGACATTTCATTGAGTGTGGAGAATTATTGAGAATTTTTGAAATTAATGGAATAATAGAAGGGGTATGAAAGAGTAACTTTGTTGTCGCTACTTTTCCAAATAAACGAGCAGCATGTGAAGTGGAGGAGCTCTCACATGGGAACCATCCGTTGGAATACCTTTACTAAAATATGAAACGTATCAGCTTTTCTTAAATTAATATTATTACTACGTTGAAAATAATTGAGTAAATGCTGTCTCGCTGGATGCATTATAGGCCATTACATATAGTAATCACGAATACGCAATAAAAGAATTGTTTGAGCAACAACTTGAAGTGAATTGGCTTGTTTGATGTAATGACGAATAGCTTTAATAAAACGCGCAATTCTGATATGCATGTTTATTTGGAAATTACTGTGGATAGCAGGCGATTTTTGCATGGTAATTTCATTTACCTTGATTCGGCGAATGATGAGTGGAGGAGACAAGAATGACAGAATTATATTTTGTGAGACATGCACATGCCGATTATTCCGAGGATGAATATCATTAAAAGGAATTAGGGATGTAGAACGAGTGACATCTTTATTTAACGATCAACGCATCGATGCAATCTATTCGAGTCCTTATAAAAGAGCCATTCAAACAGTACAGGGTATTGCTAGGTATCATGATGTACCAATTCAAATTGTGGATGCACTAAAGGAACGACAGCTTGCCAATGGAGCGATAGAAAATTTTCAGGAAGCACTACAACGAGTTTGGGAAGAGCCTAGTTTTGCATGGGCTGGTGGAGAGTCCAATCAGCAGGCAATGGCACGGGCTGTACAGAGCTTACAAACTATCATTCTTTCTCACCCCCATGACAGCATTGTTATTGGTACACATGGCAATATAATGGTGCTGATGATGCAATCCTTTGATTCACAGTATGATTATGTATTTTGGCAAACGCTGTCTATGCCTGATATCTACCGATTATCTTTCCGTGAGCTGACTTTATTAGAAGTGGAGCGAGTATGGCAAAAGGGCTGATAGACAGCTAGTGATGGTCTTATGAGAGGGTCCATGTAAAGGACGATGATTGAGGCAGTTGGATAGCTACGTGAATGGATTCGTTAAAACCCAGTCGAGTTGATGTAAAGAAAGAACCCCAAAGAAGACACGATTTATGTATCTCCCCTGGGGACATTTACTATTTGACTTGGTTCCATTCAGAACGTAATAAGCCAAATACTATGAGGTCATGGAAGGTGCCGAAGCGGAATATTTCATTTCGTAAATGCCCTTCCTTCGTGAAGCCGCATTTTTCATAGGAGCGAATAGCTGCAGGATTAAAGCTGAATACTTGCAGTTTGATTTTTTGAATGGCCATGTATTGGAAAATGAATTCAATTAGTGTTTTCATAGCATCCGTGCCATAGCCTTTTCCTTGCCATTGCTGTCCAATTGAAATGCCCACAGAGCAAGTGCTATTTTGCCAGTTAACAGCAAAAACACCACAGGAACCAATCAGTTGGTGAGTCGCTTTTTCATAAATACCAAAGAAAAATTCATCTTTTTTTCCACTGATAGAATGAAAGAATGCGGAATGGTCCTCCATCGTTTGAGGGAAGGGAATTTCATCATTAGCTAGTAGTAAAGTTTTTGTTTCACTTTCAATGGCTACAAATGATTCTAAGTCAGCGGGGGCCATTTGCTGTAATGTAATGGATTGACCGGTTAAAAATGTTTTTAAATAATGATCCATCTATGATTCTCCCTTTAATAAGGGCTGCAAGTATCGTTACAACCCCTAGATTGATAGCAAAGCTTTAACGTCTACTGCCATTTTCGCACTCATAGGCACAACTCCTTTAGTTTGAGTGCTTAAATTGTACCATGTCTACCAATTTAGGGGAATATTTTTTAAGAGAGGAAGGAATAGCCGTGCATACAGCCTATTTTAAGAATTTACTACAATATTTACCGCAAGAGGAGCAACAACAATTACAGAAAGCAAATGGTGCCACAGATGCACAAATTGAAAGCTTACTAGAAATATTTCCACAAAGTCCGCAATCCTTCATTGAACTACTACAGGATGTCAACGGTACTTACCATTGTAAGCATGGACAAGAAAACATTAGTGTGCTTGTACTAGGTTCCGATTTGGGGGATTATCCGTACTATTTAAAGGCAGTTGAGCAAATACTAGCAGATGCTCAAAATCAGCGTGAAACGATTTTTGAGCGTTATCAGGACTTTTTAGAGTATGTGGACATAGATAAAAGGATAAATATGCATGTACCGTTAAACGAACGATTATGCTTTGCAGATTGCATGAATAATGGAGGAACATCCTGTTTGTATCTTGATTTTTCGCCAGCTGAAGGCGGAAAAATGGGGCAAGTGGTTCGATATGTCCATGATCCCGATAGCTTTGAGGTCATCGCTTCTTCATTTGATGAATATTTACAACAGCTTGTTGAGGGGGAATATGAGTTTACAGCTCTCTACGAGGAGGAGTTTTGATGGCTCTGACATTGAAGTTTTATGAGGACAAGGCACAATCGTTAGTAGATCAATATACTATTACAGAGGAGCAGCTTCGCTATACAAAGTCGCCAAAGGATAGCATTGAACTTGCTAAGGAGGATGACAGTAGACACGCTGTTTTAGCTTTCGATGGAGACAAGCTAGTAACCTTTTTTGTGTTACATGAAAAAGAAGGGGTAAAGCCTTATTCCTCGAATGAACGGGCGTTACTAATTCGCTCATTTTCGACCGATTATCATGAGCAGGGCAAAGGCTATGCAAAGGCAGCTCTTCAAATGTTACCAGACTTTGTTCGTCTGCATTTTCCATTGATCAATGAGCTAGTACTAGGTGTAAATGTCCCAAATATAACGGCACAGGCACTCTATATAAAATGTGGGTTTGTAGATGAGGGTAAACAGGCGACAGGCTTAGGGGAAGAACTCAAGGTAATGAGTTATTATATAAAGGATGTGGAAATTTGAGCGATATAAAAGTGGCAGGGTTGGAACATTTGCAGACACTATGTGCAATCGATCAAGAGGTGATTGGGAACGCATCCAGAAGTGATGAAATTCAGCAAGCCATCGAGGAGAAACGTTGTCTGCTTCACCATTTTGCTGATGATATTACAGGATTCTTAATTTCTACTGAGGACTTTTTTGGCTATGACTTTATTTCCTTAGTCATTGTTAAGCCATCAGCGCGAAGAAAGGGGATCGCCTCTGCCTTAATAAATGCATATGTAAAAACAAGCAATTCGTTAAAGGTTTTTTCCTCTACGAATCAATCTAACACAAGTATGCAACATGTATTTCAAGCCTTAGGGTTTGTCAAAAGCGGGGTTATTAATAATCTGGATGACGGCGACCCAGAAATTATTTATGTAAAAATAGCCTCACCACTGTAGTAGGGTGAGGCTTGCCTTTATTTTTTTGCTTTTACAAATAAAAAGGATGGTCGGCGAAGTTCCTTTTCAATAGAAGGAAGCCGTTGAATAGCTTCCTCGCTTGGCTGAGGTTCAACCATTTTGTCGATCGATAAGCCATGGTCGATTAATGTATTGATGATTGTAGCAATAGTGCGATGATATTTGACCACTCCGTCTACCAGCCATGTTTGCTGTCTTATGCCTTCTTCTTGGTAATTATCCATTGCATAGTGTAGCCGTTTACCTTGTTCATCGTAAATCCAATTACCCTCCTTCGTTCGGCGAGCAGTAGCAATCGGATGCTCCACGGAGAAAATAAAAACGCCGTCTGGACGTAGCATTTGGGCAATTTGTCTAATGACTGCCTCAAAATTTTTAACATAATGAAGCGAAAGTGAGCTTGTTATACAATCAAAACGATTGGCGGATGCTTCATAATCCTCAATTGCTTGAAGCTGATAATCAATTTGTGGATGTGCATTTTCTGACTGAGCGATGAACAGCATATTACTTGAAACGTCCAAAGCAGTCACATGCTTGGCGTGGTGTTGGATACAGTATTGGGCGAAGTCACCCATGCCACAGCCAATATCGAGCATTTCTAAATTCGTTAAAGAGGGCAGTAATGATTTCATGGTAGGCTGCTCTAATAAGCGATTATAATTAGATGGTCTTTGCCGTAATGCCTTGTATTGATGGAAAAATTCAGGGTTGTCATAAATATTTTGTTTCATTATAACCTCCAGCTTGTGAAACATAACGTTATGTCATTTGTGCGCACTCTTATTTTCCCATGCGAGACGAAAAAGAAATAGACTTATAATCCGATTTTTTGTAAGATGTAGATAGAGGCATGCCATCATTTAATAACGATTAAATTCCATATATTAACAAATATATGGTTTGTTTTTTGAGGAGGAAACTAATGAAAAATTATGTTCTACTCAGGACGATGTTTTGTATATATAGCCTCACAGTTTTGACCCATTATTTTCTGACTTTCCTAGAGCATGGAAGAGCATTTTTTGTTACCATGATCATCCCACTACTATCAGTGATTATTGTTCAAAAGATTTTCACCAAGCTACCCATCCTATCAACTTTTTCCTTCACAAAGCCTAAATGGTCATGGCTCCTAGCCAGTATTTTCATCCCTTTTTTGTTAGGTCTCCTAGTACATAGTTATTTTTACTTGACGCATCATCCATCTTTTCTCATCATCACCCCATCTCAACTGAGTATGTTATTACTAATAGGGCTCACCATTAGTACAGGCTTGGCTTTACTAGAAGTAGTCGTCTGGCGAGGCAACTTTCATGTATATTTGCGGCAACGCTATAGCTTTTGGTCGACCGCTACCCTTACTGGAGTAGGGTGGTCTTTATGGCATCTACCTATAGTTGTACTATATAAGCCCTATATGATGCCAGCTGTTGGAATACCTGCGTATTTGTTGCTCCTTTTTGTGTTATCCATCGTGCTTTCAATCATTCGAGAAGTAGGTCAATCCATTGTGCCTGTTGCTATTTCATGGAATGATGAATGTCTTTTACTTAGGGGTTAGTCAGAGTATGACCGTTTCTCCAGATAACCAAGAGATCGTCAAATGTCTTACGATTATCTTGTTCCTCTTCCTTTATTGCCATAAAAATGTAACAATTTTTAAAAATTAAAAAATTAAAAGGAAAATATGGCACTTCTTGTAATCTGTAGCGTTCTTCTTATTTGGAAGCAAATTCCGTATTAAAAGACGTTGGAGGGATTTAGTTGAATCAAGAAACCTTATTATCCTTTAGTAGCAATTCCTTATTTATTGCCTTCATTCTACTACTGATTGCGATTGTGCCATTAGGGCTTGCCGTCAAATCGAAAGGGAAGATGTTTGGCAAGCTAGGTATACTTCTTACTTATGCAGCCTTTGTCCTGCAACTCGTTTATTTCGTGGTGAGATGGGTAGCTGTAGAGCATGCACCCGTCAGCAATATGTATGAATTTATGACGTTCTTTGGCATCATGCTCACAGGGAGTTATCTCATCATCCATTTTTTATACAAGCAGCTTGTTGTGGGCTTATTTACAATTCCTGTGTCATTAATCATTCTTGGCTATGGAAGCGTTTTTGCGAAAGAAGTGTCACCACTCGTACCTTCCTTGCAGAGTCACTGGTTAACGATACATGTGATGACCGTCGCTTTTTCCAGTGCGATTCTATCGGTATCCTTTGCCACTGGATTAATATTTTTATTAAGCACATTGGATGTTTCCAAAAGATCCATACGTACATATTCGTTAGAATTTGTCTTGTATTGCTTAGTTGTCGTAATTGGATTTATCGGCATTTCGACTTTTTTCAGCCTAACAGCGGATGACCTACAAGTACAATTCGAGAATGTTCAAGGTCAATCAGAAAAAGCAGTCTATTCCATGAAACCCTTAATCGTGAATAAAGGAGCAGTCACAGAAAATGGTGATTCTGCTGGTTTAATCGAAATAACAAATAAAATAGATGCTAAAAAGTTAAATTCGATTGTCTGGGCATTTATGATTGGTACGGTCTTATATGTTGCCATTCGTCTGGCTACAAGAAAATCGGTGAGTGCTACATTAAAGCCATGGACAAGTCGGGTTCAGCCACAATTAATGGATGAAATCTCCTATCGAGCAGTTGTCATTGGCTTCCCACTATTTGCATTAGGTGGGCTGTTATTTGCCATGATTTGGGCACAAATAGCTTGGAGCCGGTATTGGGGATGGGACCCTAAAGAGGTCTGGGCGCTAATTACTTTTTTATTCTATGCAGCCTTTCTCCATTTCCGCTTATCCAAAGGCTGGGAAGGGGAGAAAACAGCCTGGCTTGCCATCATTGGCTTCAGTATCATCGTGTTTAATCAGGTGTTTGTTAATCTAGTGATTGCAGGCTTGCATTCTTATGCGTAGGGACCATTTGCCATTTGATGCCGAAGGAACAACGCATTTAGATAGAAAGGACGCCTTCAACTTATTCAAGCGAAGCCATATAATGAAAGGGAAAAATCGATGACCATGTCCTTTTTTCTAAAATTGAATATTGTTAGTCTGCTGTACGGTTGGATTTTCTTTATATGTATGACATTACAACTCAATTATTATCGATTACTACGACTTACAGGCTGGACAGCTGACAATTTGGATCTTTTCTTGCTTATTGTTCAATTAGTAGGCCTTAGCGTAGCGACGATATTTATATATAAGCTCACCGTTACGTGGCTTGGGCATCGCCGCTGGATTTATGCAACAATGATTCTATGGTTACCGTATACTGTGATTTTCACAATGGTTTTTACCTACCTGTTTCCCATTTCCGATCGAGGAGATATGCCAGTACCTGTGCAAGGGCTTATTCTGTTGGTCATGCTTTGGGGATATCCGTTGTATATTGCCATCATAAGTCTTGCTGCGAGGACATAAAAAAAGAGACATCTTCAAAATGGATGTCTCTTTTTTCATTTGCTCGTCTATGTTTGGTGAATATTATATTTTCACTACATTCGTTGCTTGAGGTCCGCGGTTGCCTTCTTCTACGCCGAATTCAACTTTTTGGCCCTCTTCTAAAGTTTTGAAGCCATCTGTTTGGATAGCTGAGAAATGTACGAATACATCATTGCCACCTTCAACTGCAATGAAGCCAAAACCTTTTTCTGCGTTAAACCATTTTACTGTCCCTTGTGTCATGTAAACACCCTCCCAAAAAAATTCAACAATCAATTTCTTCAATACATATAAAAAGCGGATTCAAAAGCTGTATTACCTTTGAATACAAGTTTTTAATCGTAGCAATGAAGTAATGTAATTATTAGCTTTATTATAGTACAGAATTGTTTGTATATCCAGTAAATTCCGTTTTTAGTAAGAAAAAATTTACAATTGTAATCTATTAGTAATGAAATGTTCTTCTAGCATTAGTTAATCCATGCTTTTTCCTTTGCTACAATTACTGCCTCTGCACGAGATTCAACGTTTAATTTAACGAATAGTTTCGATAAATAATTCTCTACGGTTCTTTGGGTCACACCGATAGCAGACGCAATGGCTTTATTTGTACAGCCTTGAGCTACGAGCTGTAAAATTTCCTGTTCTTTATCGCTGAGTAATACTTCCTGCTGGGTATTCGGCAAATTGGATCGTTGCTGGACAAAATCTAAGAAGTCTGCTGCCAGTAATATTTCGCCACGTAGAGCTGCTTGAATCGTTTGGATGACTTGCTCTTTTGTAGCTAGTTTTGATAATAAACCATCAATCTTTTTCTCAATTAATAGCTCATAATAATCGGCAAGCTCGTAGCCTGTATAGAGAATAATGAGGGCCTCTGGTTGTTTTTTCTTGATCATTTCTGCTAGTTGGATACCGTTGATCGGTTTCATATTAATATCAATGAGAAATAACTGAAAGGCTTCCGTATCCATTCTTAGTAAAACTGCTGCACTATCCTGCTCTGTTTCAATCTGGACATTGACTAAATCCTGTAACAATGTTTTTGTACCATCTAAAACGACAGGATGGTCATCTATAATAAGTATGTTCATCATATGAATCCCCGTCCTCTTGTATTTGAATAAAAATATGCATTCCTTCATTGTGTCTAGATTGGATGGTGATGTCCCCGTTAAAGGCACGGACACGCTCACGAATTCCATTAATGCCCATGGAAGCTGAGGACTGAATTAAATCCTCAATATCACAGCCTACTCCATTATCTTCATATTGTAGAATAAAGCCTTGAGGTATCGCTCGTAGAGTTAGTGAAACTTCTGTAGCATTAGCGTGTTTAATCGCATTATTTAATAGCTCCTGAACTAGGCGATAGACGACTAGATGGAGTGTGGCATCCTGAAATTCCACTCGTTCAATTTGAGAGCTTACTAAAAAGTCAGCCCGTATTTTTACCTTTTGTATTAATTTTTTTAGGGCTATTTGTAAGCCGAAAGTATCGAGTAATGGTGGACTTAAATTCTCACAATACTCTCGTAGATCCTTTGTGGCATTCAGGAGCTGTTCACGAATATCCAAAATGGTGTCCCTTTGAATAATAGGAGTGCCAGCAAGGACATCGAGTTCTCTTGCTAAATGTAGCTGCTCCTGCAAAATCGTATCATGTAGTTCCTGAGCTAAAATACTCTTTTCCTTCTCAATAATATTCCATAATAGTTTATCAAGCCAAGGAAGCGGTGTATCACTGGTGTTTTTCATATGTTGAACTTCGAGTACTAAATCTTCAATTTGCTGTAAATTATTAATAGACATTGAAACATAAAGTGCGAGTAGCTCTAGCCATAATAATTCTTCCTTTTGTAGCGTATGCTTTATTTCTAACATTATTTTTTCGTCACCTGCATCATGCAGCAGCAATTTTGTGTAGTAGCTTCCGAGCATGGGAGCTGGTGTATCCTCTGTGACCGTTCTTATAAGAAAGGCTGTCGTGCCTAATTTTTCAGTAATTTCAAACTTAAAGCGTTCCAGTAATTCTTGTTGATTTTTAGCCTTGCCCATACGTTGCACGGCGGCATATAAATTATGTACATAATTTCCAGTAGAAGAAAAAATAATTTTTCGATACTTAAAATCAATACGTTCCTTAATATAAAAACTAGCCATCATCACCATGAAAACTAGTAAAAAAATACTTGTAACATGGACTACAGATAATTGACCCATAAACAAAAGGGCAATACCTGTTGTCAGTAGAAGGGCACTGAAAAACGCCAGTGTCGAATAATAACGTAATCGTGATAATTGGTATTCAATATCAAATAATCGTTCATTCACTTGGATGAACAGAAATGAAAAAGGAATAAATAATAAAAATAACGCGGCGATATCTGCATGTAATAACGGCTTATTACCTAAAATTTCAGGTGTCACGAAAAAAATCAGGAATGGCAAAAATGGAATGATAAAGGCTATGGCAATCAACCGAATTTTAGCTAATTTTGTGCGCAAATAACTTGTTAATAAAATATAAATAGCGTACAGCACAAGGATTGCGAATATACCTAAGTTTAGGAGAGGAGTAATCTCTCGGAATGAAGGTATAAAACCTTCCAGAAAGTAACAACCTGGGATGACCAATGATGAAAAATAAAGCCATTTGCTGTCAATATAAGCCCATTTGATTTGAAGGTAACGGAAAAAGTGCTGTAAAAAATCAATGAATAGCACCATGCATAAAATAATACATAGGCCAATCACAATCTGGCCAATAAGATTGCCCCTTGCCGATGCCCCTGTACTAATATAAGCCAACGAACAGGTTAACAAAAATAAAGTCAATAAAAATGTCGGAGGGTTATCTTTATTGCGTTGCCATAAATAAATGGCCACACCGAAAGCTAAAAGAAAATAAAAGATCGGGAATAGAATTTGCAAATATAATTCTTCTGGCATATCAATATGCTTCACATCAATTGTTTGAATAGTCCCATCAGTCTTTTGGATAGTTAATTGTTTAGCACTTCTAATCAGTGAGAACAATCGCACAGAGCGATTTTCCAAAGCTGGCTGCCCATCAATAGCTAGTACAATATCACCCCGTTCGATATTTTTTTGATGAGCCCATGAAGTGTAGTAGCTATCCATAATAGCTGCTTGCCCATTTGTTGTATCAAGGGTGAGACTAATAAACGGTGTTTTTATGGCAATCGCTAATACGTAAATGCCGAGCATTAAATAGGTAAGAAAAATACAATATGTCCATTTTTTCATTTTGAAACCTCTGTTTGCTAGATGATAATAAACTCCTATATATTATCGCTAATTATTGATAAATTTGGAATACCGAAATAGAGGCTTTCGGAAAACCACTATTGCGTTTTCGGAATGACGAAATAGTTTTTTCGGACATGGCTATGATAGTGTAAGTTTAATAATTATGACGAAAAGGGGGACGGTGACGTGAAAAAAGGCGTTTTAACACTAATTCTTTTTTTCTTAATCGCTTTGATTATGATCCCATTGACCACGAAGGCTAAAATGGTTCATGAAGATAAAGTCGAGGTTGAAATTTGTCTAATCGGTAGCGATAACCATTTTGTTTATAAAATTCCAAAGAGATTACATAAAGATATACCCTATACGGAGATGAGAAATGGCATACAAGCATCTTTAGCCAGTCATTGGGAAATTGAAGAAGCTCGCTACGATACGAATAAATCGGATGTTTCCTATACTTTTTACATTCAGGATTTATTCCAAGAAAAGCAAGATGGGCAGCTAAAAGTTGCCATTCCCTATAGTATTTTGGTAGGGATGTTTGGAGAGCAAGATCCGATTCAATTGAAAATTTTAGCGAGTAAGTTATCGAATTGGACGGTGAACACGAAGGATTGGACAGCGCTCGGTTTTATGGAGCCTTTTACTTTTTTAAGTGAACGTCAATATGTTTATGAAGGAGCCGTGAATGATTTATTGAACCAAAGAGTAGGTCATTTTGATGGTACGATTCAGAAACGTCCATTTATCCTTTACGCGGTCATCTATTTTAGTTTTATGGTAGTCCAATTGCTAGCTTGTTTTATTTTATCGAGACGATTAAAAAGGAAAGTCATCAACAATCCAGCCAATTTACATCAGTTCCGTAAACTAAATTATATGTACCAATCATTGCCAATCATGATTATTGTTGCACAAATTGTATTCCTTGTACTTTCGGGCTTGATTACGGCATTCGGTCTTTATTTTAGTCCTGGCATCGATTTATTAGTTATTGTTGGACCTGTTTTATTAAATATCATCTTGCTTCCTACCTTCTTTGTCACAACAGAGAGTGAAATTTCAAGAGAGCTGAAGAACACTTCCTCCCATTCTGGCTTCTAATGAAATAATTTCTTCATACGAAAATACGTGATGAAATGGTATAATGGTCAACAGCAAACTGGAAGGAGCTGTTGAAGAAAAATGACGCATCCAGAAATGGCGTACTTAAATTTACTACAACATATATTAGAAAATGGCACGAAAAAAGAGGATCGAACTGGGACGGGTACATATAGCATCTTTGGTTATCAAATGCGTTTTGATTTAAGTAAAGGATTTCCTCTTTTAACGACAAAGCGCGTACCTTTTAAGCTTGTCGCGAGCGAATTATTATGGTTCATTAAAGGGGATACGAATATCCGTTATCTATTGCAACATAATAATCATATTTGGGATGAATGGGCATTTAAAAAATGGGTTGAATCAGATGACTATACAGGACCAGATATGACTGATTTTGGTCGACGTTGTTTAGTGGATGACGCATTTAATACATTGTATCAGCAAGAGTTAGCCTCATTTTGTGAGCGTGTCTTAGCAGATGATGACTTTGCTCAAAAATACGGAGAGCTTGGCAATGTCTATGGCAAGCAATGGCGGCATTGGACAACTTCTACTGGGGAAAGTATCGACCAGTTGCAGGATGTCATTCATCAAATCAAGCATAATCCAGATTCACGCCGTATTATCGTCAATGCGTGGAACCCAGAGGATGTTATCAATGCAGGTGCGAAGGGCAGTAAAGCCGCATTGCCACCATGTCATGTCATGTTCCAATTTTATGTATCTAATGGCAAATTAAGCTGTCAGCTCATGCAAAGAAGCTTGGACACTTTATTAGGCTGTCCTTTTAATATAGCTTCGTATGCATTGTTAACACATTTGATTGCACATGAGTGTGGATTAGAGGTAGGCGAATTTATTCATAGCATTGGGGACGCGCATATTTATGCGAACCATGTGGAACAAGTAAAAGAACAACTTGCTCGGGAGCCAAAGGAACTACCGACGTTACACATCAATCCAAATAAAGCATCGATTTTTGATATCGAGCTTGAGGATTTATCAATCGAGGGGTATGATCCACATCCCGCTATTAAGGCTCCGATTGCCGTCTAACATAAACAGCAGCCATTTTGGTTGCTGTTTTTTTTGGCACTATAACTAGGTCAAATTATATGTTTTGCTAAATAGGCTAGTAGTTGGATGACTGATAGCTAGGAAGTTGATTATAGTAATTGTGGGATTGTTAGCATTATTTGGAATAGGTAGTCGGTCAAATTTATGGTAGAGGTGAAAGTTGTGAAGAAAACAATGGTCCTTCCGGAAGTAGAAGAAAATGAGCAACAGTCCGATCATCTAGAACGAAAAAAGGTTTCCGAGCAACAAGCGCAGGACGCTAATACCTCCAATTTATCCCGGCAACAACTTTTCGACATGATGCAAGTGATTGAAGAAATCCGTATTAAAGGCTATAAAGAAAGACTATAAATGTAAGCGCCTTCTAAGCTATAATGGCTGAGGAGGTGTTTTTTTATGAACGTAATCTTTATAGATTCAGTCACAGGTGATGAATTATTGCACATGGTATCACACGACGTGGCAGGTATACTTGCGGCAGCACAGGGGGAAAGCGTGACTTTTCCAGTAGGTCATTTTAAATATGAATTTCATAATTTAGATTTTTATGATGACAATGGGCAAATACGGCAGGAACTAGTGATTTATGTCAATAAAATCTAAATGTATGTATAGATAAGTCAAGAAACGGAACTATAAAAACAGGTAGCGAAAAGCAATGTGCTTGCTTTTTTATTTACCTGTAACTATAATAGTTACAACAGGTGGTGATACATATGGTGAACAGTCGATTTTCGGTGGCGATCCATATTCTTTCGCTAATTGCTACAACATCTGATAAAAGCTTACTTACGTCCGATTTTATCGCTGGAAGTGTAAATACAAATCCAGTGGTCATAAGACGTATGATTGGTGTTCTGAAAAAGGCAGGCTTACTTTTATCACATTCAGGGGTTGCGGGGTATGAGCTTTTAGTGGAACCAAAGAATTTAACACTTTTAGCAATTTATCAAGCAATCGATGGGCCAGAACAGCTTTTTGCGATTCATGATGAGCCGAATCCAGCGTGTGCAGTGGGACGAGAAATCCAACATACTTTGGAAGATGTGTACACATCTATTTGGCAGGCAATGGAAGCACAGCTACAGGCACAGACTTTGCAGGATGTGCTAGATCAGCTTCGTACTTAAGCGAAGATGGTCTATCTGTATCTAACCTGTAACTAAAATGGTTACAACTATATATTAAGGAGGAACATACAATGAAAATTGCTGTCATTGGTGCAACAGGTAAAGCAGGACAAAAAATAGTAGAGGAAGCGGTGCAACGTGGTCATGAGGTAACAGCTATCGTTCGTTCTGCCGCAAAAGTAACAACAGCTATCCCCGTAATAGAAAAAGACGTGTTTCAATTAACACAGGATGACGTGAAAGACTTCGATGCAGTAGTGAATGCGTTTGGCGCACCAGCTGGTCAGGAAGATTTACATGTGAAAGCGGGTCGTCATTTAATCGAAATTTTCCGAGACATTGATACAAAATTATTGGTTGTGGGAGGGGCAGGTAGTCTTTTTGTAGACCCTGAAAAACAAATCCGTGTAATGGAAACGCCTGATTTCCCAGCTATGTTCCTAGCAACTGCGCAAAATCAAGGACAAAATCTACAAGACCTACAACAATCTGCTATCCATTGGACATTTTTAAGTCCATCTGCATTTTTTGATCCAGAAGGTCCACGTACAGGTCACTATACAACAGGAGTCGATCATTTATTAGTAAATGAAGCTGGTGAAAGCTATGTAAGCTACGCAGATTATGCAGTGGCAGTATTGGATGAGCTTGAAAATCCTCAGCATCAAAATAGCCGTTTTACTGTAACTTCGAATAAATAATAGAAGAATGAACAAACCAATAGAATGGACCTAATCGGTTTATTCTATTGGTTTTTTTGATTCACAATGAAATTTTTAACACTATCGCATACAGTTGCCTAATTATTTTGTATCGAACCTTTATCCGCTAATAATGCTAGGGCATTATTAAAATGTGCTCGGTTTTTAGCGATTTCTTTGCTTTTTTGAAGGATTTTTTTCGTTTACAGAAAAATGACTGTTTACAATACGACTTTTATTAGCTACTATCAAGTGTGAGTATTACATAAAAGGAGACGACAATGATGTCAACACAACGTATAGAAAAAGATTTTTTAGGTGAGCGCGTATTACCAGCAGAGGCTTATTACGGAATTCAAACACTACGTGCAACGGAAAACTTCCCGATTACAGGCTACACAATTCACTCTTCACTTATTAAGGCTATGGGGATTGTGAAGAAAGCAGCTGCGTTAAGTAATATGGAAGTACACCTATTATCAAAAGAAATTGGTGAGGCAATTGTCGAAGCAGCGCAAGAAGTAATTGATGGCAAATGGGATGCAGAATTCCTTGTAGACCCAATCCAAGGTGGAGCAGGTACATCCATCAATATGAATGCAAACGAAGTCATCGCCAACCGTGCCCTAGAAATTTTAGGGAAAGAAAAAGGTGACTATCATACAGTAAGTCCAAACAGTCATGTCAATATGTCACAATCAACAAACGATGCTTTCCCAACAGCCATTCATATCGCTGTGTTAAATTTAATAGATGAATTATTAGAAACGATGGACTATATGCAATCCGTTTTCCATCAAAAAGCAGAGCAATTTGCACATGTCATTAAAATGGGACGGACGCATTTACAGGACGCAGTGCCAATTCGCTTAGGACAAGAGTTCGAAGCTTATTGCCGTGTCATCAACCGTGATATTGTACGTATTCGTCAAACACGTCCAAACTTATATGATGTAAATATGGGTGCAACTGCAGTAGGTACAGGCTTAAATGCTTTCCCAGATTATATTAAATCTGTCGATGAGCATCTTGCAGAAATCTCTGGTTTACCATTAAAGGGTGCGACACATTTAGTTGATGCTACACAAAATACAGATGCTTATACAGAAGTATCTGGTGCGTTAAAAATTTGTATGATCAATATGTCGAAAATTGCAAATGACTTACGCTTAATGGCTTCTGGTCCACGTGCCGGCTTAGGGGAAATCCTTTTACCAGCTCGCCAACCAGGTTCTTCGATCATGCCAGGTAAAGTAAACCCTGTGATGCCAGAAGTACTGAATCAAGTGGCTTTCCAAGTGATTGGTAACGACCATACAATTTCATTAGCTTCTGAAGCTGGTCAATTAGAGTTAAATGTTATGGAGCCGGTATTAGTATTTAACCTAATTCAATCTATCAGCATTATGAATAATGTTTTCCGTGCTTTTACAGAAAACTGCTTAAAAGATATTGAAGCAAATGAAGAACGTATGAAAGAATATGTAGAGAAAAGTGTAGGGGTACTAACTGCTGTGAACCCTCATATTGGCTATGAAGTTGCTGCTCGTCTTGCACGTGAAGCGATTCTAACAGGTCGTTCAATCCGTGAGCTTTGTATTGAAGCGGGTGTTTTAACAAAAGAACAACTGGACCTAATTTTAGATCCTTATGAAATGACACATCCAGGTATCGCTGGCTCAAGTATCATGAATTTAAAATAATTAAATTATAGGGACTGTAGGTATGCCTTTGTGGCTGTCTATAGTCTTTTTTTATGCGCTTTTTAGAACTTTACTCATATAAAAGGGGCTTTTTCTTATGTTTTTTAGGATTATTCAACTATAATAATGGTATGGAAGTAATATTTTAGTTGGGGGAATTTGTTATGAGTTTACGAAATAAGAGTTTACTTGGCTTTTCAGCTTTAAATGTGTTAATGATTATTATTTTATTTTTAGATTTGGCCAATGTAACAACATTAGAATGGCTTGCAACCGTTTTAACCATCTTGGGAATTGCCATTACACTTTCGTACACGGTCTATGTCCATTTTAAAGTGATACAGCCTATTAAACAGTTAACGGAGGCTGCTCAAGGGATTACCTCAGGCAAATTGGATACAGTTGTCATTGAGGTACATGATAATGGGGAAATCTCTCAGCTAGCACAATCTTTTTTAGATATGAAAAATCAATTACGAACAATGACACAAAAAATTGCGAATAGCTCTACGGATTTATCGACAAGTATTGAAGAACTATCAGCAAGTACGAGTGAAATTACGCTAGCTGTGGAAGAAGTAGATCAGCAGATAGAGAAAACATCAGATGGCTTGAAGCAAGCTGCACAATCCGCTAGTGAAAGTGCCCATGCGATGCAAGAAACTGTCGATGGAATTGAACGTATTACCGTTGCTACACAGGATGTTTTTAGTCATGCGAAAGAGGCCAATGAAATTGCTGGAAACGGGGTAGCCATTTTACATGTAGCAAAGGAACAAATGCAATTTATTTCATCATCAACTGACAAAACAAGTAGTCTGATGCAGCAACTATCCACTAAAATGTCAGATATTAAATCGATGACCGATATGATTACAGCCATTACTGATCAAACCAATCTATTAGCCTTAAATGCTGCCATTGAAGCCGCACGGGCTGGAGAACATGGTAAAGGCTTTGCAGTAGTAGCAGAAGAGGTCCGACAATTAGCTGAGCAATCGAAGCATTCTGCTACGCAAATTGTTGACTTAGTAGTAGGCATTGAACATGATACAAAACAAGTCGCTTCATCGGTGGAGGAGGATTTGAAAAATGTTCAGCAAGGTGTTTATGTCATTGATGAGGCGACAAAATCATTCGGGACGATCACACAGCATGTAAGTCGCATGAATAACCAGCTTGAAGACATTTCCGCAACAGCCGAACAGCTTTCCAGTAGCGCAAATGAAGTGGCATCAACGGTCATAACTATTGCGGATGGAATGGGCCGATTATCGAATTACACAGAGTCTGTTTTGCAGTCAATGGATGAGCAAACTGCCTCCATGCAAGCTGTCAATCACGTCACACAGGATTTAAGTGTGCAGGCTGATAGTTTACAAAAATTAACCAATCAATTCGGTGCTTAAGAGGCCCGTGGGAAATTTCAAGGGTTTATAGCCCTGAAATAATGATTCGAAACAAATAAATTTACAAGTTTTTTAGTATAATTTTATTGTTCCTTTACTCCATAGGATAAGAGGCTTTTTTACAGTTGACCAATTTTCTGTAAAATAAGCCTCTTTTTTTATGAATTATTTATAAAACTTGTAAATTCACAGATAAATAAAAATGTTGAATTTTTTAATTTAGTTTCTTATAATGGACTAGCTGTTACCTCTATTACTCACTTCAACTATTGCAACCCGCGTTCGCCGGGTCAACAAGTCATTTCTATTTCTCTTCGCATATCCCTTGCGAAATCATAATTTGTAAGACAACAATTAAATGCTAAAAAAACTAAATGGTATTAAAAAGCTCATCCAATTGAAAGGAAGTATGCTTCGAAAAATATTATTGAAAGATAATTCTGAATATAGGAAAGAGAGAGATTGATTTGAAGCTATCACCAGTAGAACAAGAAAAACTACTCCTCCATGTGGCAGGAGAACTTGCGCTGAAAAGAAAAGCTCGCGGTTTAAAGCTAAATTATCCAGAAGCTGTTGCCCTTATTAGTAGTTTCATCATGGAGGGTGCTAGAGATGGAAAAACTGTAGCACAGCTAATGAGTGAAGCTAAGCATGTTCTGACAGCAGAGGACGTAATGGAAGGTGTCGGTGACATGATTTCAGATGTACAGGTAGAATGTACCTTCCCAGATGGGACAAAACTTGTCACAGTTCACCGTCCAATTCAGTAAAGGAGTGTTGGCAGATGATTCCTGGAGAAATTCGACCAAAAAATGGTGTGATTGAAATCAATGTGGGCAGGGCAACAAAAAAGGTTTTAGTAGCCAATACAGGTGACCGTCCAATTCAAGTAGGTTCACATTTTCATTTTATCGAAGTGAATCGATTTCTAGAATTTAATCGTGAAGATGCAATCGGTATGCATTTAAATATTCCATCAGGGACGGCAGTTCGCTTTGAACCTGGGGAAGAAAAAGAAGTAGAGCTTGTCGAATTTGGTGGGAAACAGCTTAAATAAGCTAACAGAAGGGTCAACTCACCATAAAGATGAAATTTTAGACAAGGCAATTGAAGGTGGCTTTAAAGGAGCGGAAGAAAAATGAAGGTAACACATGAAGCTTACGCGAAAATGTTCGGTCCTACAGTTGGCGACAAAGTGCGTTTAGCCGATACGGATTTGTGGATCGAAATTGAGAAGGACTATACATCCTATGGAGATGAAGGTGTCTTTGGTGGTGGTAAATCACTGCGTGTTTCAATGGGGCAAAATGGTAAAAATACACGTAATGAAGGTGTGCTAGATACAGTCATTACTAACGTCATCATTATCGATTATACGGGTATTGTGAAAGCTGATATCGGTATTAAAGATGGCCGAATTATTGGTATCGGCAAAGCAGGCAATCCGAATAGTATGGATGGCGTCGATCAGGATATGATTATCGGCGTAGGGACAGAGGTTTATGCAGGGGAAGGGCTTATAGCAACAGCTGGTGCCATTGATACACATATCCACTTCATTAGTCCCGATCAAGTTGAAACAGCCCTATTAGCAGGCACAACAACTTTTATTGGTGGCGGAACAGGACCAGCAGCAGGTTCAAAGGCGACAAGCTTAACTGCTGGTGAATGGCATCTACATCGCATGTTACAGGCTGTGGAAGGCTTCCCAATGAATGTTGGATTACTTGCAAAAGGTAGTGCCTCGGACCCAGCACCAATTATCGAGCAAGTTCGTGCGGGTGCCATCGGATTGAAGATTCATGAGGACTGGGGGGCAACACCTTCCGCACTGGACCAAAGCTTAACCGTTGCAGACGAGTACGATATTCAAGTAGCCTTGCACTCCGATACATTAAATGAAGCAGGATTTGTGGAAGATACAATCAATGCCATCGATGGCCGTGTTATTCATATTTTCCATACAGAAGGTGCTGGTGGTGGACACGCGCCTGATCAGCTAGTAATGGCATCTTTACCAAATATTTTGCCAGCCTCGACGAACCCTACGAAACCATTTACGACGAACACGATTGATGAGCATTTAGATATGCTGATGGTATGTCATCACTTAAAGCATGATGTGCCAGAAGATGTCGCATTCGCAGATTCACGTATCAGACCTGAAACGATTGCTGCAGAAGATATTATGCAGGACTTAGGAATATTGAGCATCATGTCTTCGGATTCACAGGCGATGGGTCGTGTGGGAGAGGTGACGATACGGACGTTCCAAACAGCAGACAAAATGAAAAAGCAACGTGGACCTTTGCCACAGGATGAGGGCAAGGAACACGATAATTATCGCGTCAAGCGCTATATGGCGAAGCTAAATATTAACCCAGCAATCGCACATGGTATTAGCCATGAAGTTGGTTCACTGGAAGAAGGGAAATTAGCCGATATTGTTTTATGGGAACCAGCGTTCTTTGGCGTAAAGGCAGAAGTGGTCATCAAAGCTGGTATTGCCGTTTATGGTATTACAGGTGATCCAAATGCATCCATTCCAACACCGCAGCCAATGAAAGGGCGGCAGACTTATGGCTTCTATGGACAAGGTCCTCAAAATTGTGGTATGACATTTTTACCGAAAATTGCGGTAGAAGAAGGATTGCCAGAAAAATTAGGCTTAAAACGAATGATTGGGACGGTTTCGAATTGCCGAAATATTCGTAAATCTGATATGAAGCTTAATAACGAGACGCCAGAAATTGATGTGAACCCAGAAACATATGAAGTAAAAATTGATGGTGAATTAGCAACATGTGAGCCGGTAGATGTACTACCAATGGCTCAACGATATTTCTTATTCTAAGCAATTAAAGTGAGAGTAACAGCCAATAAAAAGACAATGAGGTGCTAAACATATGTTAATCGAAAAAATTATTGGGAATATTGCCCACGAAGAAGAACATCAACAAAAGACAACAGAATGGATTGAGCTAGAATGGGAGGAATTAAGCAAACGAATTCTTCGCACAGAAACAGATCAAGGTACAGACATTGCTTTACGACTAGAAGGTGATGAACCATTAAAATATGGTGATTTATTATTTGAGGATGATCACCTTCGTATAGCAATTCGTACAAAATTAGAGACTGTCATTGTTATTACGCCCAAAGACATGCATGAAATGGGAAAATCAGCTTTCGAATTAGGAAATCGTCATACGCCTTGCCTCATTGAAAACAATGAAATCATCGTACGAGCAGATCATACGATAAATCCATTATTAGATGAAATAGGGGTGCACTATGAAACAACAGAAAGACGTTTCAAGCAGCCATTCAAATACCGTGGACACTCTCACTAATTTATCGATACTGCAACTTTTACAAATTCATGATTCGGCATTCCCAATAGGTTCATATACACATTCCTACGGTATGGAAACGTATATTCAAGAAGATTTCATTCGTACAAAGGAACAATTAATCGAATTTTGTCAGGGCTATTTATTTCATAATTTAGTGCACGGAGATGCGATTCTTATTCAAGAAGCATTCCATGCAGCAAAAGACAGAGATATTGCTCGTCTTACAGAGCTCGATGAACTTTGTGGGGCTATGAAGCTTGCTAAGGAATCTAAAGAGGCGAGTGTCAATGTAGGGAAGCAATTTGTGCGAACTGTGACACCGCTTATGGAATACCCTTTTTTATCGCAGTGGAAGGAGAGAATCGAGCGTGAAGAAGTGAAGGGACATTACGCCGTGATTTATGGAATCTATTGCGAGGCGCTAGGTGTCAATGTTTTTCACGCAGTGATGACCTTTATGTATGCATCAATTAGCGGCCTAGTACAAAATGCTGTACGTGCAGTACCGTTTGGTCAGAATACAGGTGTCCAAGCATTGAATGAGCTATTGATTTCGGTAGAAGAAGCAGCGCAAACAGTGATGTCATTAACGATGGATGATTTAACGAATAATGCGTTAGGGATTGAATTGGCATCCATGAAACATGAGTTTTTATATTCCAGATTATTTATTTCATAGAAAGAGAGAGGATAACAATGAAACCAATACGTATTGGTATCGGCGGCCCAGTTGGGTCAGGAAAAACATCTTTAGTAGATCAATTAACACGTGTGATGCATGAGCATTATCATGTAGCGGTTATCACAAATGATATTTATACAAGAGAAGACGCTCAATATTTAATAACGAATGGTGTTTTAGAGGAAGAGCGTATTATTGGGGTGGAAACAGGTGGTTGTCCTCATACAGCTATTCGTGAGGATGCATCGATGAATTTTGCAGCGATTGATGATTTAAATAAACGTTTCCAAGATTTAGATATTATTTTCATTGAAAGTGGTGGCGATAATTTATCTGCAACATTTAGTCCTGAGCTAGTGCATGGCTATATTTACGTAATTGATGTGGCAGAAGGACAGGATATCCCACGTAAAGGCGGTCCAGCGCTAACGCGTTCAGACTTACTACTAATCAATAAAACATCATTGGCGCCTCATGTTGGGGTTGATCTAGAAATAATGGATCAGGATGTGAAAAAAATGCGTGGTGGCCGTCCATATATTTTTGCAGATGTTCGTTCACAAACGAATGTAGATAAGGTGGTTGAATGGATTCAGCACCATATGCTACTTGAAGGTGCCGAAGCTGTTGACAACCATGCTTAATCAACCAAAGATCAATCATTTCGGCAAATTAGAAATGGCCTTTGAGCCTAGGAGGGGCTATACAAGACTAGTTCATGTGTACCAGCAGCCTCCCTTAAAGGCTAGCCGTGAATTATATGAAGGTAGTGATCCAACTGCCACAGTATTTTTGATGGAATCCTCTGGTGGGATGGTAGCGGGAGACCGCAATGAAATCGATGTCAAACTGGCACCAGAAAGCCGAGTAAGACTTAAGCAACAATCAGCATTGAAAATCTATCCTTCGCATACAGGTGATCATTGTACCCAGGCTATTACGGTTGAAATTGCTGATGAGGCACGGTTAGAATGGCTTCCTGAAGTGACCATTCCATTTGAACGAGCCAAGTTTCAAGCGTATACAACTATTCACATGAAGGAGAGCTCGACATTAATTTGGGGTGAAATTATCGCACCAGGCCGAGAAATGCGGGGAGAAGTCTTTGATTATCAAGACTACCAATCTAAATATAAGGTTTATGTAGAGAATAAACTTATAGCGTTTGATTCCATCCATTTTAAACCACAGGAAATGAATTTTGCAGCGCTTGGCTTGCTCGAAAAGGCACTCTATATCGGTTCCTTATGGATTGTGTCACCACTTGTGAAAAATATGAACATGAGAGATTTACAGGCTTTGATTCAACAGGAGCAATCTCTTCAGGCAAGCGTAACAAAGCTAACAGATCAGGCGATTCATTGTAGATGGCTCGCCAAAGAGCAACGAACACTTCACAAGGAAATAAATCGTATGTTTGAACATATGACAGCATTACTGTAATTTCTGCTGTGATAAAGGAGATAGTGAATTGAAAAAGTTTTCAGTATGGATACTTCTAATGATACTTTGTCTTGCAGGCTGTTCGAAAGAGTCCAGTCAAGGCGAGGAGAAACAGTCAACTGCTTCGTCAGCTTCTCAGGCGAATGAGCTTGTTTTTGCCTCAGAGTCAGAGTTTGCAGGTTTAAATCCTCTTTTAGAGGAAACGAATGTGGATGCCTTTTTATTTAGAGGTTTGATGCGTTTTGATGAACAAAATGTACCTGTATTTGATATTGCTAAAAGTATTAATATATCAGATGACCAGATGACTTATACAATTGTGTTGAATGATCATGTGACATTTCATGATGGGCAGGCTTTAACAGTCGACGATATTATTTTCACCATTGAAAGTATTCTTGACGATGCAAACGGCTCCTATTTAAAATCTGATTTTACCCATGTGACGGGCATGAAAAAAATCGACGACACGACAATGACCCTCCAATTAGATGAACCATTTACGCCGATGCTAGACAAACTAACTGTGCCTATTTTGCCAAAGCATGCCTTCGAAGGACAGGAAATGAGAACCGCACCATTTAATCAACAACCAATCGGTGCCGGTCCTTATATGTTTGAACAATGGGATAAAGGGACAAGCTTGACACTCAAAGCATTTCCTACTTTTTATGGTACAAAAGCTTCAATTGAACAAGTCATTTTTAAATTTATCCCTGATAGCAATGTGCGTGCCTTACAGCTAAAATCTGGTGAGGTTGATATTGCATTACTTGATCCAAATCAGGTTGAGGAACTATCAAAAGTAGAACATTTAAAAATGTACGAGGTTGAATCCGCCGATTATCGCGGCGTTCTATTCAATATGCAGTATCCGATTTGGAAGGATGTTTCACTAAGAAAGGCGATTAGCTATGCAACGGATCGTGCTGGCATCGTAAAAGGTATTTTACATGGCTACGGCACAGAAGCTTATTCGCCACTACAAAAACATAATTTTGTGAATGAAAAAATCGAACATTATACTTACGATGTAAAAAAAGCAAATGAGCTGCTCGAGCAAGCAGGCTGGCAATTAGCTGATGACGGTTTCCGCTATAAAGATGGCCAAAAATTAACATTTACCATTACCGCGCCCATTACTGATACTGTGCGTGTGAATATGGCCAATTATGTGGCGGAGGGCTATAAAGCTGTTGGGGCAGATGTGAAAGTGGCTGCACTGGATTGGAGCAATATTGTTATTGAAGAAACAGAAGCCTTTATGGTTGGATGGGGAAGTCCATATGATGCGGACCATCATACGTACAGCCTTTTCCATTCTGGAGAATCCAGTCTCACGAGTGCTGGCTATAATTACGGCAGCTATGCCAATGCAAAAGTAGACGCATTGCTAGAGGAAGGCCGTACTACGGTCGATCCTGAGCAACGTAAGAGAGTCTATATGGCATTGCAGGAGGAGCTAGCTCAAGACCCACCGTTTGCCTACTTTGCTTATGTGGATGCTGTATATGGTATCGATAAACAAATTAGCGGTGTTAAAGAGCGAATTTTAGGTCACCATGGAGCAGGCTTCTTATGGAATGTCGAGGAGTGGAAATGGAATGATCGCTAAATGGCTTGGGAAGCGAGTGATAATGGGGACAATTGTCCTCATTATCGTGAGCTTCCTCTCTTTTTTCATGATGCATACCGCTCCTGGCAATCCCGCAGCAGCGTATTATGGAGGCAATGCCCAAACATTAACGACGGCTGAGAAAGAACGTATTGAACAAGCCTTTGGTCTCGATCAACCCGTATTCTTACAGTATGGGACTTGGTTGGGGGAAGCATTACAAGGTAATTTAGGGTACTCAGCTAAAGAAGGAAGACCTGTCTTGACGATTTTACTTGAGCGCTTACCGAATACGCTACAGCTCGTTATTTTAACGTTAGTCCTTGTAACCATTGCCTCTATTTGGCTTGGCTTACAGGCTGGCATGAGGGAGGGCTCATTACTCGACCGTGGACTTTCTATCTTTAGTATTGCTAGCTCCGCGATACCCCCATTTTGGCTAGGCATATTATTCATTATGGTCTTTTCCATAACATTAGGTTGGTTTCCGTCTTCGGGAATGAATGATGTGCGGGGCGATGGAGGGTTCGTGGATCGTTTATATCATATGGCACTCCCGCTAACAGTCCTCGTTATTTCCCATGTTGGCATCTTTGCCCGTTTTTTGCAGGATAGTGTAAAAGTAGAGAATCATAGCTACTATGTACAAGTGGCACGTGCGAATGGAGTATCTGAACGTGAAATTCGAACTATGATTTTACGAAATGCTGTCATTCCTTATATTAACTATGTCGGTGTGACCATCCCATCATTTTTCGGAGGCTCCATTGTAGTCGAAACATTATTTGGTTGGTCAGGATTAGGACAGCTTTTGGTAAAATCCGTCATGCTCAAGGATTTTCCCGTTTTAATGGGGGCTATATTGATCATCGGCGTTGTTGTGGTCATCTGTTTATTTGTCATTGATATTCTGATGATTGGCTTGAACCCTCGATTAAGAAGAGGGGGATTTGTATGAGAAAACAGCGGAAGTACCCGATCTTTTGGCTTGTGCTTTTAGCTCTCATTTGTACAACGACTATTTTTTCTTCATTATTAGCTCCTTTTGAGCCGAATATGATGGATATGAATCAAATTTATCAAGCACCGAATGCCATTCATTTATTAGGAACTGACCAGCTAGGGAGAGATGTTCTTTCGCGCTTATTAGTCGGAGGAAAGGTGACGCTCCTCATTGCCACTGTGTCTGTCGTGCTATCTAGCATAATTGGCATCATTTATGGGGGCATAAGCGGTTATTTCGGCGGTGTCATTGATGCTGTAATGATGCGTATTCTCGAGGCCTGTTTAACCATTCCCTCATTAGTGATCGTCTTAGCTCTACAGGCAATTATGCAGGGCAGTGTGTGGCGAATGGCGATGATTATGGGGATCACTGGATGGTTTGTTACTGCTCGTATCGTCCGCTCTGAGTTTATCCGGTTAAAGGAACAAGAATTTGTGCAGATGGCGAAAATGTTCCGCACGCCGCTGTGGAAAATTCTCTTTGGGCATTTATTGCGTAATTGTATCCCTGCGTTATTTGTGGTGACCATCTTTAATTTTGCTGGGGCTATTTTTACCGAAGTTTCCTTAAGTTTTTTAGGAATTGGTGTCCCCCCAGCTACTCCATCATGGGGAACAATGCTGTACACAGCTCAAAATGATTTACTTGTAGGTGCTTGGTGGATGGGACTTTTCCCTGGGCTGTTAATTTTTATAACGATTTTATGTGTGCAAGTTATTGGAGGTACTTTCAAACAAGGAGGGAGCCGATCGCATGTTTAAGGTTGATAATTTAGCTGTTCGCTTATCCGGCAAATCCCTTATTCAAGGTTTGACTTTTACTGTGCCTAAAGGGCATATTACCGCTATCATTGGTGAGAGTGGTAGTGGCAAAAGTACGACCCTTTCAGCTCTGCTTGGGATGCTGCCAGCACGAGCAAGTATGGAAGGCTCGATTTTATTTAATGAAAAAAACCTCATGGCCATGTCTGAACAGGAGCGTGTGGAGCTACGGAAAAAGCATTTCTTTACCATCTTTCAGGATGCCACGAATAGTTTTTCACCAACTCAAAAAATGAAGCCGCAACTCTATCGGTTGACGGCTTCGAGGGTGGGACATAAGGAAGAGGAATTTTTAAGTAAAATCATGGCTATTTTAAAGGAATTAAACTTACCGGAGGATGTGCTACAACGCTATCCATTTGAGCTTTCTGGCGGTATGCTACAACGCTGCATGCTTGCCTGCGCCTTCTATAATGAACCCGATGTTTTAATGGCAGACGAACCGACCTCTGCTCTAGATATGCTCCATCAACAAGAATTTATCAAATTGCTAAAAAATCTCCATGCCCGCCTTGGGACGACCATTCTCTTCATTACCCATGATTTAGGGGTTGCTAAGATTGCTGATTCCATGCTGGTGATGAAAAATGGTGAAATTGTAGAAAGTGGGCAAGTATCGGAAATTTTTAAGGAGCCCAAGCATCCATATACGAAGCGGCTTGTCGCTCATCATTTTTAGGAGGCGTTGATATTGTTGCTTCATGTTGATCAGGTGAATAAAAGCTATCGAGCAGGACAGCGAATATTGAAGAATATAAACCTAACAGTTGGAAAAGGTGAAATCGTAGGGCTTGTGGGAGAAAGCGGTAGTGGAAAAAGTACTTTGGCCAAACTAATTATGCAGCTAGAAAAGCCTGAAAAAGGGGCTCTGTTTTTTGAAGAGCAATTAATGACGAAGCAAAATCGCTCGTATTTTTATGAAAATTGCCAAATCATTTTTCAAAATGCTACGGCTGCCTTAAACCCCGTGTGGACCGTCAGGGAATTGTTACGCGAGCCCAAACAGGTGGCACACAAGTCCTTCACGGACCGCGAACTACAGACAATGCTTGAAATGGTAAAGCTCCCATCAGATATTTTAGAAGCCCTGCCTTCTGAGCTAAGTGGAGGGGAGCGACAACGGGTTAATATACTAAGATCGATTTTAGTCGAACCTCAACTATTAGTATGTGATGAAATCGTTTCGAGCTTAGACCGCTTGATTCAACGAGAGATAATCGATTTATTAGTGACTTTAAATAAAGAAAAAAACATGGCGATTTTATTTATCTCGCATGATTTAAAGGCAGTTTCTTATTTGTGCGATCGCATTTACGTGATGAAATCGGGTGAAATTGTTGATGAGAGCCGTAAATGCGAAGGTGGCTTTGCTTTTACAGACAAGTATGCGCAAATGCTCTTCCAAGCCGTAGAAAACGGATGAAATATCCATGTTACCAATAGAAAATAAACCGAAAAACACTTTCCTTATTTGAATGGAAAGTGTTTTTTATTCTTCTTTCAATGATCTGAGTGGGGCGGTCAAATCCTCAGAGGGGCTATAGATTGTATGGGTATCCCTTACGTTCATCCATGTACCAAAGATGAAAGCCATATTGGTTTTCAGCCGTATCCACTACTTGTACGTCAAATTGTGGGGCAGCCATATTGACAATTCCCTCATTTAACACTGCTGTCGTCATTCCTTTATGGAATAGGTTGAGAGAATCCTCATCCTCATATCCTTTCATAAAATCAGTATGCACAGAGCCAAATATAACGCTGTTAGAAATGCTAATCTTAGCCAATTTCCCACCTGCAAGCTCCTCATTTGTACAGCCTAAAACAACAATGGCTAATAGGGACATGACTATGACTAGCAATGTTCGCTATAAGCCTTCTCCTTTATAGAATAAATATTACAAAAACGAGGGTCGTAGCCCAGTTTTCATCATAATATAGTAAACAAACAAAAGCTGAAAGGGGATAAAGCATGGGTTTATTTGATGGATTAATTGGCAATGCAAGCGAGGTGAATTTTGAAAAATTACAGGAGGAGGTCAATGATTTACTAATTCCAAACGAAACCATTAAAAATGCCTATAAAATTATTAGAGACATATTTATTTTTACGAATAAACGATTAATCCTCATTGATAAGCAAGGAGTGACTGGCAAGAAAACGGAATACCATTCCATCCCCTATAAAAATATTGTCCATTTTTCAGTAGAAACGGCTGGTACATTTGATTTAGATGCTGAGCTAAAAATATGGGTATCAGGCAGTTCATTACCCATCCAAAAAAACTTCAATAAGGCGACCAATATTTATAAAGTGCAAAGTGTTTTAGCGCAGTATGTTTTAGGCTCGAATTAATGGTACCTATAGAAACAAAAGCAAAACACATCCAAAGCCCGCATATATGCGAGGCTTTTTTTGTTGTGATTAGAGGACAAATCATAGTGTTAGGTGTAGTTAAAAGTATATGGTAACTTTTGTATTACTTATATTTGGCATTAAACTATTCATTAGTAGAAAGGGGATGAATGTCATACAAGGTGCGAGATTTCTCGATATATTTTACAGTACAGTCGTAGGTTCCTTGTCTAACATCACTAAATTTATCAAAATCTCCAGTGAAATAAAGTTCGCCGTTAATGTCTACAAGTAGTTCGTGGATTGCGGTTCTTCCGTTTGATTCAAACTCTCTTACGGTACATTTACCAGTAACTATTTGAAAATTTTTAGTTTGAATAGCAATAAAATCTTCGATTGACCATACAACAAGAAACAAACATAGGACGCTGAAAAAAGACGCAGTAATTATAACCCCATAAAAATCCTTGTGACTACGTTTATTCTTTATAAAAAAGATTAGGAGAGATGTGCAAATGAGTAGCCCAATTAGTGGGAAGATGATGTCTAACAAAATATATTTCTCCTTTTGAATAACATATAGGCTATTATTCTACAATTATTTTTAATTACTTACTAGTAGAAATAATTTTTTGAAACAGTTTATTTAAGAAGAAAATCAATCACACAATGTAGTTATTAGAAAGCAAAGCTACAAAGAAATCGAAGCGCTAATTGAAATCTCTCTCGCAAATTTAGCGAGCGAAAGAAGTGAGCAAATAATCTTGATCGATTTTTTGCGTTGAAAGTTCGTGACCCAAAAGTTCTCTATGCTGATCGGTGCTTTCTGCTGCTCTGACGCACAACTTTTTTTCTTTTTGAAGAACAATAGTTATAATATACACATTAATATTTGTAAAGATGGTGAAACAATGGAACAGATGCTAAAGGAAATAATGTCTCCAAGTAATCAATATAAAGTTCAAATTATAAAACGGAGAGATGGTCTTTTTACAACAGAAGTATATATGTGGCAAGAAGACTGCGGATATGAATTTTGGAGTCCTATTAAAATAGGATTGAGTTTGATTGAAACTGAGGAAGTAGCCGTAACATTAGCCATTGAACAATTAAGACAATACTCTGGTGAAATTATTACTCTGTAGTTACATCACTCAACACTGTCATACGTAGGGAGAATCAGTCAATCGGGTAGATAATTGTTTAGAGTCTTCTAAGTGAAGTTAGTTATTAGTTTGAATATTCTGAAATATCGTAAGATAATAATAAAGAAACTGGAATATTTTATGTTATTTGACATCGGAAATAGACTACCTTACAATTGATTTTAATAGTCTGTAAGGAATGTATAGAACACAGCATTCCTCCACAACTGAATAGCGTGTAGTAATAGGTGTAAATTGCGTGCAATTTGCTTAAAAGGGAAGTCGGTGTGAATCCGACACTGTCCCGCAACTGTAAATGTGAGCGACTTTTCAGCAACCACTGTCAAATGATGGGAAGGGGAAAAGTGGCGATGACCATGAGTCAGGATACCTGCCTAGTTACGAGTACACACCATAAACCTACGAGGAATCATACAGATATGTCTTTCTAAAAGATTGATATAACAACGTTTAAAGCCATTTCAGGAATATGTACAAGTAGATTACCCTTTTCTGATTATCTAATAAATTGGAGAAGGTGTTTTTATGTTGATAAAGTTTGCAATTCAAGATTTTTTGTCAGAAAGAAAAATGATGAATGCAAGTGAATTTACCCTAATTAATTACAGGAGCTTTTTTAGAGGGTTTCAAGAATGGCTGAGAGAGAATAATATTCAAGATGTGCAAGACATTACTACAAATACACTAAGATTGTATTTGATGTATTGTAAAAATGAGAAAGGTAATAGTCCAAACACAATCAACAATAAAGTAAAAAATCTTAAAGCATTTTTTAATCACCTTATAGAGAATGAGTTTGTACAACATAATCCTTGTCTAAAATTGAAAAAACAACAAACAGATGAACGGATCGAAGTATTTACAGATGCACATATACGACAAATGCTCCGATACTATAGACGCATGAAACGTAAAGATCATGAGTTCACAGCTTATAGAAATACTGCCATGATTATAACGCTTCTTGGAACAGGTATACGCTTAGGAGAAATGCGAGGATTAAAATTTTCAGATGTGCATATTAAGCATATCAGCATATTTGGTAAGAATCGTAAATTAGAGACTGTTCCACTTACTAAAAAGGTATATAACGAATTAATTGATTTAAAACTATATTATGAGAGATACTTTGGTCATGAAGTAGAATATGTTTTTGTGCATAGAAACGGTGAACAAATATCCTACGAGGCGATAAAGGGTGTATTTAAAAAATTGCAAGAAGTAATGAACTTTAAAGATATACGACTTTCAGCTCATACATTTAGACATACTTTTGCTCAGAAGTTTTTATTAAATGGCGGCGATGTATTTACATTACAAAAGATTCTTAGACATACATCACTTTCAATGACAGAAAAATACTTGGCTCTTTGGGGATCAGCATTACATGAACAAAATGAGAAATACAACCCATTAAATAACTTGGATATTTAAAACAAAAAGAAAGGTTAGTTATAAGTAGCCAACTCTAAGATAAATTTAATTAATTATTAGGTGAGTAACTATATGAGTTACTCACTTTTAACTTGGTATATGATATAACATTACTGCAACTTTAATTTCTTTATTTTTGTCCCCGTTCAAGTGGAAAATATAATTAAACCAACTTTCATCCTTTTGATCCACAAACTTAATGAAATTCTCATGAGTCTGAATAGACTCTGTTGCAGCTTTTATAACATTTGTGAAATCCTTATTTCGAACAAACATTATTACAGAAGTTTTAGAATCTCTCCAAGTCAGGTAACCTAGTAATTGGTCAATAGTTCCTAAAAATCCTTTTGCGCCTGTCCAGAATTTACACTCTCCAACAAAAACGTTGCCACCATCATACCTTAATAAAATATCTGTCTTACCACTTTTATTAAATGTTTCTCCTGTTGCACTACCATCAAAATGAGGTTCTAGCAACATTAAGAAATGATCACGTAAATCTTCTTCTCCTTTATCACTATACACAGATGGCTTTCGTTCAAACTCTTTACCCATATCATTAATTATTTGCAAAATAGCATTATAGGTATTATCTTCTAGGGTTGGAGTTGGAGAAAAACCATCAATTGTAGAAACAGGTTTGGTATCAATCTTTTTCTTTATCTTTACATCTGGAATAGTAAAAGTTTCAGATACACTACCGTTTTTTCTTATAGGTACTGTTAACCCAGAAACTAACTCTTTTCTTCTTAATAGCTCGTTCTTCCTAAATAAAAATTCAAGCTCAACAGTCTTTCTTAAAGAATTATTATAAGAATCAATATTTTTATTTAAATCTTCAATTGTTTGCGATAAATCTGCTTTAAATCTATCAAAATCTTGTTGTACTTTTTGATAATCTTCATCAAAAACAATATATCTTTTTATAATATGTGTCTTGGAAACCTGTGCCTTTTGTGGATTTAATATAAAAGCATTCGGAGTAATTGAAAACAAAGTTCTATTACCATTGTACGGAATATGATAATATACTACAGGTTTAACATATTTTTGCTTAAGGCTATTAACAACTTTTTCATCTTTAATATCTGCAAAAATATCATTCTCTATAATTTCAAATCTCTCCATAGATAGCTTATTTACTAGATAATCTATATACTGTTCTTGACCAACATTAAGAATGTAATTTTCTTCCTCTAAAGCAACAATATTTTTAATATCTTTTGTCCATAAATTTAAGTAATGCATGAGAGGCTCTTTCTTCTCACTAAAAAACAGATATTCTTCCTGATAGTTCAATAATACCAACTCCTACAAGTAATAGTAGTTAATTATATCAAACTAATCTAATTTCATCCAAGAACATAATAACTTTGAATTATTTCCTATTACATCTATTGATAAATTCTTTATGCGAATTCGATATTAAAGAATTATCAATAGATGTAAAAATAGATATGTAATTACAAATAAAAATAATAAACACATTAATAGTAAATATTCCTTGTAGTATAATAAAATTAGATTTTTTGAACTAATTTATTGATGAGAGTTGGGACACAATTGATAAAAGAAATAATTGAAAAGATGGACTCTTTAATACCTATATTGACAGTTATATTTGGTAGTATTAGTATACGAAGTCTATTCATATCTTTCTATACATCTCTATCTTACGATTCATTTGACATGAGATTATTACAAAGAGATAAATTTGCAATGATTAAATTTAAAAAAAATATAAGTATATTTCTAATTATTGTTCCAGTATGTTGTGCTTTAGGATTTTTATTAGCATATGAAGTAATAATTTTTCCAGTATTTCTTTCGGTATTTAGTATCGCTTTCCTTGTTTCTACTGTAGGCATGATTCTTCACTATGTAGCATCTTTTTTAGAGTTTATTTTTATAAAAAGTACTAACACTAAATGGTTACATTGGCTATATACACCTTTAAGTAAACTTTCTTTTATTTATGAATTAAATGTTAAAACAAAAATTCATATGACGTTAGCTTTCTTACTTCTTTCTATAACAATGCTTGCTTATGGATATATTGCTGATGTAGAAATGGTATTAACTAGCCTAACTGATTATTTAATAACAATGATAGGGATTTCATTTTTACTAATTTATTCTTTAAAACCAGAGACTAAATCTGTTAATTATATCTTTATAGAAGAAAATGATAATTTGAGCATCTTATTAGAAAAGAATGGAATTTCAGAGAAGTTAAGATTAGAGTACTTTTTAACTGACTCTATAACAGTGCTTTCAACTGAGGATAGAGTATATAGGGTAATTAAAAGAATATCAGAATCGAAAAGTACATATGAAATATATACAAAACTTTGAATAATGATCAATATTCTTTAAGAAAGTGTTAAATGAGAGGATGTATTTCGAATGTGGAGTATTAATAGTAAAATTTGGTTTTCTATATTCACGGTATGGCTATTAGTAATTTTAAGTGTATATTTAAAATCAGATATTACAATGGAGAATATAAATAGTCTATTGAATATTTTAGCAGGTATATTAGTTACGGCTTCAGTTGGAATGGGGGCTATAGCATACATTTTTGTAAAGGCAGGAACAATGACAAGAGTATTGGATATGGTTATTGTTCTTATCTTCTTATCTTTTACTTGAGCAGTTATTGCACATATAGACGATATTGGCTTCCTTTTCCTAAAAAAAGTTCAAGTTTTCCTAAACGCATTAGTTTTAACAACGAGTTGTGCTTATATTGGGGGATATTTAGTGGGTCTTATAGGAGAAGGTAAGGAAACAAATAAGCGGAATGTTAATAATGTAACTCAGTATAAGAAAAAAATGAATAAGCGAAAGGGAAAAACAAACATAGTAAAGTAAATTTCAATTTTGAATGATTCATATTCTTTGGGATATTTAAAGGCTGAGTAGAAGGGTTTTCGACTTTTTTCAGCCTTTTTTTGATCAAGAGGGGGGTACGAGTGACACTGGTATTACATTTTCTTAGCTAATTGTTTTGCTAGGAGTAATGTGTTTTCTATTGAGGCGATTAATAATTCTTTATCTACTTCATCTAATTCATTTATTATCTCATGTAGTCTTTTGTCTGCATAACTCTCGTTTTTAACTTTTAAATTATCACATCTTTTAAATTCAGTTCGAGCTAGAAGGTAGTCAGTCGATACATCAAAGTAATCTGCTATTGCTTCTAATTTATCCGAACCGGGTGTTTGTGTTTTTAAACGGTATAAAGTATTTTTGGAATATCCTAGTGATTCTTCCAAGTCATTAATCGAAATTTTTCTTTCTTTACATAAAATTTTTACTATCTCAAACGTTGTCATATCAACCATCCCTAAGAAGCCAGTCGGAATAATTTAAACTTTTTGCATAAAAATAGTTGACTTATATTATACTTATAGTTTAATATTACTGACATAAGCTAAGTTATTCGCATAAAGACAATAGAAAAGACAACCTTATAATATTCATTTTATCGTGGGGGAACGGTTCAAAATGCTGATTTAGCAGGCTTTTCAAAGTCTTATTTAGCTATGTCTATATATTAAACTATACGTATAAAAAAAGTCAACATAATTAGTGAATTATTTAAATATGTCCAATCTAAAACACACAAAGGAGAGATTACATGAGCAGTTGTTACAGCGTTTTAAGTCCTAATTATAGAGGAGTAAAGAAGTATAGTGTACTAGTAAGCACACGAATCGTAGTTGAAGCTGATTTTAATGATTATAACGGTGTTAAGTTATTAAATCGTGATGGATTTTTACGTTACATGGATAAATTTAACAAATTAATGGTGCAGCTAGATGGAGAGGATGCATTAATTACAATTAAGAAGGCTTCTTACTCTGTTTTAGAGGGCAATGACAACATTGCAGTAATTGATGTCCTACTTGAATTTGATATCTTTGCAAACAATGAAAATGAAGCTGCTAAAAAGATGCTACGTACATTAGAAGGGGATATAACAATCAACAACTTTACACTGCTAGATGCGGATACATCAAGAATGGATTTTGATTGCGAAATACTGTTGTACGAGTTTAATCATAAATACTTAATTAAGGAGATCACTCACTATGATGAAGCACCAAAAAAATATGAGCAACTTGCTTCATTAAAAGTAATTGTGAAGGGCGATATACCTGAAGTACCAGAATGTTTTGGGGAGTGGGGTGTTCCGTATAAATCGGATGACATATCAAATGATGATATTTACAAATTTGAAGGCTTTAATTTGACTATTAACAGCTTAAAAAATATTGATTATAGACTAATTCCAGTATCCTTTAAAGTGTTAGAGAAAGATTTAGCAGAATTTACTTTTGCTTTTAATATTAAAATTTACGGTTATAGCGCTGATCATGCAAGCGACTTATTTGAAGAGTATTTTTCTCCTAGCAATATAAAGATAGATGATTTCACATTCATAGATGATGAAAATTTTATCACTACAGAATTAGAAATTGTAAAAATTGCTGAATCTTCAGTCGAAGAGTTGGCGGTAGCATTATGAATGAAGAAATTAAAGAACTCGAAGAATACTACTCTAGTCATTTGAAAATCGAAAATAAAGTGGAATTCGAAAACGCTATAAGCGATTTATACAGCGAGTTGCGATCACTGGATGCTTATAACCTTCTCGTTTAAATTAAATTTTTCTTCCTCACCGTCTACCAAACGAAAGAAGAATAGTCGCAAATGAAACTGAGGGGTTAACTCCCCTCTTCCTATCTAGTATAGTATCACGATCCATTATTTTATGCAAAAAAAGGTAGAATTAAAAAAGTTTTGAACTCCACTAGCTACTTACTGAAATTACTATTATTATTTGAATGAGTTTAAGTTTAACTAATCATACAAAAAATGTTTTTAGGCTCGACTGTCACTTCTCCAAATTTTACATTATAATATTAATAAGTATCCGAAAATCGATTAAACACAAATAAACACATACAAACTACTTGTAAATGTGTCGATTTTATTCTACCTATATTTAGAATGGAGGTGTTTTTATATGTTTAGATTAAGATGTACTTAGTATAACATCAGAAATAATAGATGTAAATAGGTAACAGTGTATATTCAAAAATGCTTCTTTAAATGTAATAGAAAAGGAGAGATGGGGGAAACGTTGAGAATTTCAGAGTTAATTACAGTGGAGAAAATAAATAAGTGGAAGTTAGGAGACATTATTACTATCGATGCACAGACAGGAAAGGGTAAAAGCTATTTTGTAAAAAATATACTTTACGCAATTGCGAAGAGGGATAAAAAGAAAATCCTATTTCTTGTACATCGAAAAACGGTAGATGAACAATTTGTTAAAGAATTAAAAAGAGATAAAAAGTCAGATGTAATTGAAGTAAGGACTTATCAGCATATCGACTCTAAATACAGGATGCATCAAAAGTTTGATTTCTCTGACTATCAATATATCATTTGTGACGAATTCCATTATCACACAAGTGACTCAGCTTTCAATGAATTTACGGATTTATCGTTAAATGCCATTTTGAAGGAAAAGGATAAAACTAGAATTTTTATGTCGGCTACAGGTAGGGATGTTACTCAATATATCAATAATCATATGAAACTGGAAAGTATCAATTATCAAATACCACACGATTATTCACATATTAAAAAGTTAGAATTTTATAAAAGGAAAGAATCTGTACACGATTACATAACTAGTATTATTGCCAGTGATAAAAAAGGATTAGTCTTTGTTAGATCTGCAAAAGAAGCATATGATCTTCATCTCATGTATAAAGATTATTCAATGTTCCTGTGTGGGGAGTCTAATAAACTGTATAAACATGTAGAAAAAAATAAAGTAGATTCAATGCTTGAAAATGAACGATTTGAAGATAAGCTTCTGATTACTACTCTTACATTGGAAGCAGGAGTAAATCTTAGAATGGCAGACTTAACTGAAATTGTATGTGATGTTGGATATGATGTTGGAATTTTACTTCAAGCTTTTGGACGAAAACGAATCGAAATGAAAACGGATTATATAAACCTATACATAAAAGCTGTAACGAATAATCGGTTGGGAGGAATTAAGTCTCAACTCATAATAGAAAATCAGATTGCAATGAATTTTTGTCTTACCACTGATACTGAATTTACAAAGGCTAATTATCGTAAAAAACTAAGTCCGATGATTTATGATGAACCGACTAAAAATGGAATAGAAAAAAGGTTAAATATGGTGAGATGGTTCAAGGTTCAAAAGGATTTAGAACTGATAGAAAAAATGCTTGAATTAAAAAATAATAATCTTGGTTACTGCCTATACGTATCCAACTTATTAGGAATTCCTTACACAATTAAAGAAGAAGGTGAAGTATTGTCAGATTTGGAAATTTACTTAGAATCTCTAGTGGGAAAAATGTTATTTGTTGATGAAAGATGGGATTTGATTAAAAAGATTGGATTGAAAGATAAAAATAGCAAACTCCAAAAAGGTTTAAAGACCATAAATTCATATTTAAATGAAAATAACATCAATTATCAAATAACATCTCATGTTGATAAGAGAAGAAAGTTATTTAATGGGGATATTAACGATAATAGAGATAAAACTTATTGGACTATAAATTGAATCTTGGGGTAAATTTCATACGAAAGGCTCTATATAAGCATTACACATATTTTTTACCCCAAATAAGATAAATACATATACGACAGATTTATTGTTGAATGTGACCGAATAGGGAACATTTAATTATAAATATGGCGAAGGCAATAGTTTTTAGTTATTAGAATCACTCAATTTGCGATAGCGAATTGTTAGTGATACTTATAATCTCAAAAGTGTTGACTATCTTTTGACCTTAGATTTTTACTGATTAAGAAAAGAGAGCATATATTCAGAAGTAAAGGTTAGAAATAGTCGAATTAATTAATAAAGTTTTAAATATAAAAATACATAAAAAGGGATGGCAATTATGACAAACATTATTAAATTTAAGAAACGTACAAAATCAAAGCATGAATTATACTCCAATGCTTTGGATAGGGTTTGTAAAAGTATTAAACCAAATATGAATAAAGATGAGGTCACTAATACAGCGATTAGAATGGCTTATTACAGTATTATGATAGTCAATACTTGCAAGCCATATGAAGCATCCTACAAAGAGTTACATAAATATTTTGATATTGCTCAGATGGCAAAAGGTGCGCTATCTATACTTACATATAAAGAGCTTCAGCAAGGTTTCCCTATTGAAAAGGAATATGACGGTGAAAAGTTTGGTATGATGGACTACTTTTACACTGTTGATGAATTAAAAGGATTTGATTCAGATATGCGAATTGGTGACAAAATCAATGAAATATTATGGGAGTATTACAACAAAAAAATAATGAAACTTAACTCTAAATTAGCTGTAATCATGAGTCAAATTAATCGCATGGAAGGTAAGAAAGGTATTTCAGAACAGGTATTTGAGGATATGGGAATTGATACTTACACAATGAAATCAGATGGTGAATTAGTCCGAAATAAACGTAAACCAAATCTAAGATTGATTACACCATCATAAAATTGGTCGTAACCATTTCAGTTACGACCTATCACTGGTCATAGGAGAATTACCCAAGACCTTATATGAACAGCACGACAGTAGTGGTCAACTTGGTAAGCAGAGCAGGTCACGTTTGTCTAAATTATCTATGACACTAGGTATACGAAGAAGATGGTCGAGGTCGGTGAGAGCGATTACAACGCATCAGGTTACTGATTTAGTAACATAACAAAATCTGCTATGCCTGAGTGACAGAGCGTAATTAAGTTATCGGCACTAATTGATAAGTCATGATAGTGTATTTTTAATTCCGACTCTATGTCTGAGTTAACCATAGGGATACTATCACAGGGGGCTTGATACTTACGAAGCGACATTATGTCACTCAGTGGAATTAATATTAAAACTCAACTTCGAAAATTTGGGTGTTGCGTCAAATTTGAGGTAGGGATATTTTGACAGGTTTAGCATGTATCTCGCAATACACAGAGTTACAACTTGTATTGTAGATAGAGTAGCTCATTTAAAAAATATATAAAATTGAAAGGGAGTATTACGTGGTAAAATATGACAACAAAGGTATACATATTCGTACTATTCAAGCTTCAAAGGCTTTTGAGCATTCGGAGAGAGGAGAATATATCAAAGCAGATTATACAGGTCTGATGCCACATTCATTGTTGTTGATGAAATTGGAAAAAGAACGTGGATTTAAAAAACGTATTGTTTTTTTAGAGGGTTCGAAAAAAAATCCAATTAATTATAAATATGTAAGTGACGATTTAGTTAATATTAAATTTGATACAAGTGTAAAAGATTTAGAATTTGTTAAACATCAGTTATTAAAGGATATTTCAAACCTTGAAAAAAGTATTGATAAAGCAGTGATGGATAATGATGCCAAAAAGGATAAGATGTTGCAGGGGATTTTGAAGCGAAAGAATGAACGCTTTGAGAAAATAAAGAAAATTGATTCCTCTAAGGAAGTAAAATGGCAAGAAAAATCAACAGGCGATTTACGTACATACTTGTACGCAAATGGATTTAAATTAGATGATGATGTGAAATTTGTACAGTTTTCGAGATCATCATCAAAAAGCAGAAAAGGCGAGGTACTTTTCATTAAGGAAACTTTATTAAAAAATATACAAAAATGGATTCGGCTGGGATTTACAATTAGAAAAAATGAATCGGTAGACCTTGTTTCTTTGCGAGCTTATGAGTCTCTTATTGGAAGTGGAATTGAATCCACTGTAAAAATTGGTGTAGAAAATATCTTCATTACAAATGATTTGCAGTCTAAATTTAAATTAAAAGATGAAATTAATGTTGTACGTACTGATAGTAGTGGTAAGTTGGGAGTTGTTAAAGAAAAAGATTATGAAATTACAAATGACATCTGGGATGGACAATCTTTAATGGATTACAATGCTTTTTTTAAAGATAAGGATTATTCTTTCATGTTACTACGTAATCACATGTTTAAATCGGCAGGCTTTTCATTCGACATTCAAGGATATTTACAAGATTATCACGATAAATATAAGCCTACTGAGCATTATGATGATTGGGAAATTGAAGATAGATACGGTGTTCCTATGTCAGCTAAGGATATATTGATGGTGACAACTCCGAACAGCTGTAAATTCCTTAAATTTGCATATTTGACTACTCCAAATAATTCGTTCATTGATTTTAAAAATCGCACTCCGAACAAACAAATGTATTATGAGCGTAAAATGTATGAACATTGGAAAGATGAAGTGATAAAAGATGGTGAAATATTTGGTATATGCAAGCACGAAAAAGAATCAACCCATTCATTTTACGATGATAGCGAGGATTCAGTACATCGTCTATCTTACCAAATTATTAATACTTTGCCTGCTGATGAAAAGTCCATTTCAATATTAATGAAAGATGAACAACAATACATAAAAAAACTACAAAATAATGAGAATGAATTATTTATCGATTACCTTGAAAAAACAAGCAGTGACTTAAATTCAAATCATTTATATTCAAATCTTTATCATATTAATGATGACATACAATACACTCAGATGTTTAAGGACTATAAATCAACAACCATTAACAAATACAAATCAAAATTGAAGCGTGGAAACATACGTGTAAATGACATTGATTATTGTATCATGTGTTCGAATCCCATCGAAATGATGGAAAGTGTAATTAATAAGACTACATCAAATGACTTAAAAGCAATCGCATTGAAAGGTGATCAAATTTATACAAAGCTTTTTCCATTTGGTGAAAAAGTCGTAGGTTGCAGAAATCCACATACTGCAACAAGTAACTATTATAAGAGCAAGAATACATATAATTCCTTAATCGATGACTATATGAAACATATGAGTAAAAACATTGTAATAGTCAATTCGATTGAAACATTAATTATGGAAATTTTAAGTGGGTGTGATTATGATTCGGATTCGCAGCTATTAATGGCTAATAAATGTATTCGATATGTTACTAAAGGAATTGAAAAAGATTTTCTTCCTGTTGTAAGTGGAATCAAGCCAGATAAGACGAATAGTTACATATATTCTCCTGCACAAATGGCAGAAGCAGATGAGAAGATTTCAAGATCAGCAGCAACAATAGGTATGGTCGCTAATCTCGGACAGCTTGCACAATCCGTTTTTCAGGATTTAAAGGCAAATGGTGAAGTAGAGAAGGAAAAGAAAGTATTAGATTTGGTTTCGCAAGTGGTGGCACTCTCGACTGTCTGTATAGACCTTGCAAAAAAATCATTCAAAGTAAAAATTGAATCTGAAATTAGTTCTATCCGAAATGCCTTAAATGCTTATATTCAAGATAAAGAAGAATACTTCGAAGAAGGGGTTAAGAAAACTAGAATCAACGCAATTTATAAACCTAAATTCTTTAAAGAAATCGAAAAGAAGAAAATTGAGAAGGAGCGTAAAAAGGGGACTGTACGTAAAGTTCCTGTAATATATAAGGACTTCAAAACACCAATGGACTACCTTCAAAAGCAAATTAAACTTATTGGCAATTCGGATCGCACAGATACAATTCCATTAGCAGATTTATTAAATAAAGATATAAAATTAAGTGATTCAAACAACAATCAAATTCCTAAATTTAAAGAAATGATTACTAATATCAATGCTGAATTTAGTCCTATTAATAAAGATACTTCAAAAGATGATATGGAAGAGAAAATGATGAGAGCTAATGAATTAATGAGTAAATATAAAAATGAACTGTCTGGGTTAGTAGTGAATGCTGCTACTATTAAAAGTTTGATTAATCGAATGTATATTGAAGATAAGGATTCAGATTTCAAAATAGATGAAAATAGCAAAATGCTTAATCTTTTATTATGCACTCATTACGAAGAATTTAGCAAGGTTTTTGCAAAAAAAGGAGTAAAATTTTAATGAATTTTTTAAAAGAGAGTCTATAAACCGTTGGTATTACTAGGTTTGTAGACTATTCTTTTCTTGCTATATAGTAGAGGAAATGAATTATTTCAATCTACTTGAACTAATTCTGAATTTTTCATACACATATGTTATTATTCTCCCTTCTCCTTTTAATTTTTTATGTAAAAAATAAAATCATTTCTTAACGCCTTATCGCTTTTTGTAAATGATCTTCTCTTTTTTTACATGTAGAGACTCTTAATCGAGTCTCTAATGCCTCTTTAATTCAATTAATTGTTTGAAGTTGCCATTAAATTTCTTCTAAACAGTTCTGATTTTTTGAGACTCCGATTCGAGTCTCTCTTTTTTCATTTAATTAATTCATTTAATAAATTTACAAAATACAATAACAGGAGATGATAAAAGTGTCACAAGATGAACGAAACGAGTTGTATCTCGAAATGAGAAAAAAAAGAATAAAAGGTAAAGTGGCTGCGAAAGCAATTGAAATATCACCATCATTATTGAGTCAATATTTTAATCATAGAGCCAACATGAATATTGAAAATGTAAATAACTTAAAAAAATATATCGAAGAATATGAGGGATAAGGATGAGTGTATATACTATTTTTAATAAAATGTACAAACATGCAATTGAAGATGAAAATTTATTGAGGTATTTATTTTATGTTCCGCAACATAAAGATGATGATGTGACTTTGGTGACGGCTGAGCGAGCTAATCTAGTGGGTAATTTTGATGTAATTAATCAAATTGTTAAAATGCGTAAACGAAACGAAGACGATTTATCTATTGATGACTCTAAATGCGTTTTGTATATGTACTTAGACAATTTTGAAAATGCAACTACTGGTACTAATAATGCTATTGATCCTTACAGCTTTTTACAATCAGTTAATATTGATGTATATGTGCATCGTGATTACCAAAATACATCTTATAACTTAGCGAGAGTTGTTGATCGAGTAACAGCATTATTTAATCAAAAACATGTAGGTGGAATTGGGAACGTTACTTTTGCGGGAAGTGGGAAGTTAGATGATGTCGATGGCTTTGAAGGAATGCAAATTAAATTCAAAAATAGATATTCAACTCGATAATCTTTGTATTTATACTAATTTATCATAACACAAAAATTAATTATAAACAAGGGTAAATAATAATATGGTGAAATCATTAAGGGATATAAAAGAAATTGTTTTGGAAAATAAGAATGTAATAGTAATTGACATTGAAAAAGATGACAGCGATAAGATGGTTAGAAATAAGGTTATTACTGCTTTAGTTGATGCATACGCATTTTATACAGTGGGCGAAGCCGATGAAGTTGAGTTTAGTTATTTCAAAAATCAATTATCGTATTATATTAAACTTTTCTTTAAAGAAAATAACTCATTTGAAGATATTGTTCAAAGAAAAGAAGTAAAAATACAAGGCATTTCAAATAAAATCGTTTTTATAGATAAAGGATCATCTTCATTTGATATTAGCACTAGGATAATTGAAATCAACGAGGATTATTGTGATTTTTCTTTATCATCTGCAAAAAGACTATTAGCTTCAGAAATTGGAAGTGTGCTTTTGAGCCTTATGCAACATTACAGTCGAGTTGGAGATGTGATTAAAAACTCTGGAAATAAATATGGAGTTTCAATGTACGATTTAATGTCAACTATTGTAAATAACAATATTGATAAATTGTTGTTTGGAGAGCAGCGTGATAAGTATATCAGTATTTTGGATGTCGGAAACTCAATATACAGGATTTCTTTTGAAAATGAACTTGAAAGTGAAAGCGAAAAGGGTGATGGGGATAAAGTTTATGGACGATGTATAACGTACAATGAAAATAAATATAGTCCAGATAATAAAATCTTACTTAAAAAAGATATGCCTACAGACTTTACTTTCCATGTATTTATTCACGAGTTATGCCATGCAGTTATAAATGAAAATGATATTGATTTCGCTGGAATTTACAGACGGTATGAAAAAACTGGTACGAATTATGATGAAATGAATACGGTTATTGAGGAAGAAGTGGTAAGTAAGATGTCTGCAACTTTATCTTCTGTATTTTTACGAAATAAAGAGACATTCAACCTGTTTTTCCCATTATCTATATCTAGTAATGATAAGAAAAGCGAAACTAAAAAGAAAGAAGCTGTATAAATGAAATTTGTTTGGAACGATAAATGTGAAAACAGTAAAGAAGGATTCGCTGAAGCAGTTGTAAGCAACAGTAATAATGAAGGGTTCGAAAAGTGTAGTCTTTACGTAGATAAACCATGTCGAATCATTGTGAATGACTCTATGATCGAAGATATCACATCAAGCTTCGTTATTACTGCTGTATCATTTGGCGAGAAGATAAAAAGTATTGTAATACGTGATAGTAACGTTAATTTTAATTGGGAAGGAGTTTATTGATGTTAAAAACTTATACAGATAATTATATGAATGTATTAAAAAATACGTATAAGAGTATTGTTGATTTAAAAGGTGAACAGCTTCATGCGAAAATCAATACTCAATATTTAGATGTTAAAGAGGTCAAATCTGCATTAGGTGATGAAGTAGCAAAGTATTTTAATATTAAAAAACAGGAAGCGATTAAGCTTTTAAATGTCGAAGCACAGGAATAGGGGATTCAGTAATGATAAGAGGAGTTCACTTAGAAAAAGCGAGTATTATTGAACAGTTAGAGGATTATGTGTGTGACAATAAACAGGATAATAGAGTTGTTTCTGTTGAGATTGATAAGCACATCGATAATATTATTAACTCGAATTATGTAGTTACAAATATAACGATTAGAGCAATGAATGACGATATTGCACATACATTAGATTCCTTAAAATGGCGAGATGGAAACTTGGTTGAACATCTGGAAAGAGAATTAAAAAAGGTATCGGAACATGGTTAAATTGAGTGTGGATGAGATAGTAAAGCGTATTAGTAAAGGTAAGTCTATTCAATTGAAATTCGGTGTACTTCATGAAGCAATTAATAAGGTGCAAATTGGTTGTGCTTTGATTGATCCTTGGGAGTACGAATGGATTTTAGATGAATATGAGGAAGATAGAATATTTTTTTCTTAGCTGGATATGGTCAAGGTTATGAGAGAGTACGTGATTATTTTGAATACCTTGCAATAACATGTTTCATCAATGATAAAACATAAACTAATGCTTAAACGTAAACATATATGTGTACATATAATTAATATTGAACATAATAGGAAATACATAATAAAAAAGAATTAGTAAAACAATACGAGGATGCTTCAGATTATCTGTGGACGTTTGTTAATACAGTTGATGAATATTCAGCATATATGCAACAATATAAAAATGATTACAAATTATTAATGGACAAATTAGATGATTATTTAGATGCCATATTAAAGTTACATTGTAAAGTGTTTAAAATAGATGACTATCAAAATATCTATACTGATAACATTGCGATTTGTTGCAATAGTTATTATGAAGATCCGATTTTTCCAGTTCCATTCGTTGAGGTATTTAGTTATCTGAATAAGGAAAAGTTTGATAATGTCGATTTGAAAGATTTTTGTCTTGTGTTATTCGGAGAAGAATTTGAGCACATTACAGACGGAAAACAGAAAGAATCAATTTATATGTCAGAAGCATATCGAACAGTATTGAATAGTGCTCGTGAACAGGTGGAAAAAAGTGTTGAAGAGGAAAATGCTATATAGGGATATTTTAGCCAACTTTTTAACTATAAAAATACATGATTTAAGAGGGAGGGTTAAATTTGACCTTCCCTCTTATTTTATAGGAGTTACCAAATTGGGATTACTCGAATTTTTAACAATCGTATTTTTAGTATTAAAGGTAACAGGTATCATTTCATGGTCTTGGTGGATAGTATTTATTCCTGCATACATAGCAGCAACTATTTATGTTATTTGGATTAGTACATCATTAGCTAATATGTATAAAACGAATAAGGTTATTAAAAATCTGATGAAGTAAGTGTTTAGGTTATGATATTGTTTGATTATTTTAACTTAATGAAAGAAGGGTAGATTAGGATGAATACTGATGAAAAATTAAATAAACGTTTTGGGAGATTTTATATTTCAAACGAGTTACTTTTTGATAATTACCAACTCGTTAATTGTATATTGAGTCGTGTAGTGGTAGTTGAGTGTACTCACCATTATTACAGTAATCAATTTGAGTATATTGCTATTTCTCCATTATTTGAAGTAGTTGAAGACGGATGCAAATTTAACGAATTTAAAGTATTGATAACAGGTGATGAAATCAAGTTTGAAAAATTAGAAGGATGTTAAAAGGGGATGGAATGGGAAATGAATATAGAGAGTTACAAGAATAAACCATTAAATATTGCTTTACATGAATTAACTACTATTGAAGATGAAGAAAAGTTGATTGAAACTGGATTGATTCTATTTGGAAATACGTTTGTTGATTTAATTGTTACTGAATCACGTTAAGGGTGTTGCTTCATTTCAATGCCTTTTTATTATGCGTAAAGGAGGAATTATTGAAATGAAATATATGATTGATAAATATGGAAATGTAACAGTGGTTCAAGATGGACTAGAGTTAAAAAAGTAATACATTTTAAAAAAATGATTAGGTTGTGATATTCAATGGAAGAAAAAGAGTTGCAAAATGAGATTGCAAAGGTAAGGAGCGAATTAAATTTTAAGCAGCTTCGTTTTTGTGATGCCTATTTAAATAATGGAGGAAATGCAACCCAAGCATACAAAGAGGCAGGATATAAATGTTCAAGTGATGCTAGTTATACAACCCAAGCGAGTCGGCTATTGAAGAAGGCTTATATTCAAAAATACATAAACCTTTGTAATCAATTAAATAGTATCTATTGTTCACTTGATCGTGCCGATGTAATTAGAAAGTTAGAACATATTATTACTGTTTCTGAATTTCCGATTGGTCAACAATTAGAAGCAATGAAAATGCTCAATCAGATGAACGGTTGGAATGCTCCAGAAAAATCTGAAGTTGTCGTTAATACTGATGATAATTTAAAGCGATTATCTGAAATGACTACTGAAGAAAAAATGGAGTTGTTACATAAATTTGAAAACAATAGAATTGAACATTAATTTCTCAAGTACCAAAAAACTACCTTTTAGGTATGTGAGAATGTGATTTTTCAGGTACATAAAATAATTGCTTTTTGGTACTTGAAAGTGTATTGTTAATCTAACAAGTATTTCCATTGGGAGGTTAACTATATGACTAATGTTGTACCATTAAACAAAGCGATCCATGAAAAACAAATGAATGAAATAGTTGAGCAATCAAATTTAAAAAAGTTACAGGATTATAAAGGTGAATTTAATCTATATGTAAAATGGGCTAAGGCTTCATCTTATCCAGAGGATTCATTTGAAACTGTTGAAAAGTATCTACTTGAACAGGTGCAAGTGAAGAGGGTTAAGTTGAATACTTTTAACCGTAAACATGCAGCATTAAAATTTTACCTTGAATATCAGTACGATTTAAAACAAACAGATAAACAAACCACGAATACAAAAGCAATGAGAGCGTTATATAAAACTGGTGAATACATGAAGTTGGCAAGTGTTCAAGCTAAGACTAAAGCCGAAAATAAAGATGAAGTATTAGGCATGATTGATAAATACGATACGAAAGAAAAGAGCGATATTCGTAAACGTGCCATACTACTTGTTAATCTTATTACTGCTAACCGTCCTAGTGAAATGGTAACTATGAAGGTATCTGATTTCAATTTAGATAATAATGAAGTATTAATTTCCCTTCATAAGCAAGGAGTACCACATAAGAAACGATTAACAATTGAATGTGTAAATGCAGTTAAAAAGTATATTAAAACGTTTGATTTGAATTCAGATGATTATTTTGTAGGCAAAGCAGATAAGCATGGTAATTATTCAAGTGCTGAATTAGATGCAAATGTTTATAATAAACATGTTAAACGATGGTTAAACGGTTTAGCTCCTTATTCGTTACGTAAAACGCAAATCACAAACATGTATAAAAATGGTGCTGATATTCCTGTAATAGCAAAGCAAACAGGTCATTCAAGTAAAGAGACAATTACAAAACACTACATCGACGTATACGCTAATGATGTGGATCAATACTTATAATTTTTGAAGTCGTGCATATTGCATGGCTTTTTTATTTTGTAATAAATTAGGACTACCAACAGCAAACTATTAATTAGGGTGCTGCTGAAAGGACTATAAAGGAGTATGCGAATGAATTTAGACCATTTAACTGAAGAAGAGTTAAATATGTATTTGCTATTAAAGCGAGAAAAAATAATTGAAGATGCACAGAATGATTTTTATGAGTTCTGCAAAGTTTTATATCCTAATTTTTATAAACCAAATCGTACCTTCTTGAAAACCATCTGTAACACTTTACAGGACTTTATAGAAGATAAGCTTATTAATCCTACAACTAATGAGCCTTATCAAAATTTAACACTCAATGTTCCTCCTCGACACGGTAAGTCATTCACAATTAAAAACCTTGAAATGTGGCTACTAGGTAAGAATAATAAGCGACAGATTATAACTGTATCATATTCACGAGATTTAGCTGATTTATTCGCACAACAAGTACGAGATGGAATTGATGTTGGAATGAGCGATGATCTTAATATTACATATGCAGATATATTTCCAGATACTAAATTAAAGTATGGTGATTCATCTAAAAGAAAATGGTCATTAGAAGGTAGTGAAAGACCAAACTATTATGCAACTTCTATTGGTTCTGCAATTACTGGTATGGGTGCAACTGTAGGAGTAATTGACGATCCAACAAAGGATGATTCAGAAGCCTTTAATGAAGATGCATTAGAAAAGATATTGAACTGGTACGATAACACCTTTGCTTCTCGCATAGAAAAAGGTGGTAAAACTATTTTAATTATGACTAGGTGGAGTACCAATGATTTAACAGGTCGATTACTTGAACGTGAGAGTTCTGATTGGTACGAATTAAAATTAGCAGCTTGTTTGAACGAAGAAACTGGTGAAATGTTATGTGATGAAATATTTGATTTTAAGATGTATCAAAAGCGCAAAAGAACAATGTCGCCAGAAATTTTCATGAGTAACTACCAACAAGAACCAATCAAATTGACAGGGAGACTTTACACGCATTTTAAAACGTTTAAAAAGATTCCTGTTAATGAATACGATAAACCTTTATTCACCAAAGTAATAGGATATGTTGATTATGCGGATAAAGGTAAAGACTGGACTTGTTGTGTGATCAGTGGAGTATTCAATAATGAATTATACATACTCGATGTTCTCTATTCTCAAGAATCATCGGATAAAACAGAGTATATGTTGGCTGAAGTTATACATAAAAACGAAGCGAATGAGGTTACTTTTGAAGGTAATGCAGCAGGCTCAGTAATTGCTCGTAATGTTGAAAAGATATTGCGTTCCCAATTCAATAATCATTTAACAACTATTAAAACGTTCCACCAATCTAAAAATAAGGAATCACGTATCTTATCTATGTCCTCGACTGTGGAGCGATTAGTTTATTTTCCTTCAAATTGGAATGAACGATGGAATAAGTTTTATTTAGCATTGATTTCATTTCAACGTATTTTTAAAAATAACAAGTGGGACGATGCGCCAGACTGCATTACTGGATTAGTCGAATTAATTGAAAGTGGCGGTAAACCAATTAGAGCAGTTAAATCAATATTTTCGTATTTAAAATAAGAAGGTGATAAATTGAATACAAAAATACAAAATAAGATTTTACGTAAATTGAAAAAAGGGATTCCAATCAATTCAGAAATGATTGATGAATTACTACAGGATCATAAAGGTAAAATTACGGATGTTGATAGGCTTTGGAATCGATACTTAGGTGATGCACCAATTAAAAAAAGGGAAATGCCAGAATACGCACTATCTAATGAAAAAATAACTAATGATTTCTTTTCGTTGATTGTGAATAATAAGACTGGTTTCTTTTCTGGAATCCCTATTAATTATACGATAGATAAAAATTCATATGGAGAAATTGATGGTGAAATATCCGAAATAGCTTCATTGAAACATAAATCACACAGTAATGTATTAACTGAGTTTTTACTACGTAATAACATACCAGATCTCGATGCTGAGATGACGAAAATTGTTAGTGTCTGTGGTGACGGTGTTCGCAAATATTATACTGATAAACAAGGTTATACAAGAGTCGTAAATCTTAAAATGAATGAAGTAATCGTACTTCTAAATGAACATAAAGAAGTCGAATATGCTTTGCGATTTTTTAAGGATTACAACGATGACGATGAGTTAGTTACATATGTGGAGTTTTATGACGAATTTGGAATTACATACTTTGTAGAGAACACAGGTAAGGATAAGGACATAGTTAAATACATTCTTGATGCAGATTATAGTGATAATCCTGTTCAGCATGTATTTGATTTTTGTCCTTTTGTATATTTCCAAAATAATGAGGAATCAATGTCCGATGGGGAAAGAGTGTTTTCACTGATTGATGCCTATAACACAGTCTTATCAAACAATAATAATGAGTTAAATGGTTTTTCAATGTCTTTGTTACTGTTTAAAAGTAAAAATGGAATTGATGATAAAGTAGTCAAATCAATGATAGATTTAGGTGCATTAGAATTAGACCCCGAAGATGTTGTTGAATATTTAACTAAAACACTTGATGCAACGTTTAGCGATTCCTTTCTTGATCGTGTTGAACAAAATATCTTCCAGTTTTCTGAATCGGTCAACTTCAATGACGAAAAATTCAACAATCTTTCGGGTATTGCATTAAAGCATAAACTACAGGCACTAAGCAACAAATGTATCGCCTTGGAAGCTAAATTTAAACGTTCATTAACCGAACAGTTTAAAATCATTACAAGTGGATGGAAGAAAATTGGTATTGATATTGATTATCTTGACATTTACTTTACATTCAAACGTAACCTTCCACCAGATCTTGAATATGAAGCGAATTGGGCAAGTAAGATGCAAGAGACATTATCTCATAAATCTGTCCTTGACCTAATGACAAGCGTAGATAATTCGGAGTACGAATTACTTGAATGGGGAAAAGAACAGCAATCATCTTATGTACAACTAACTAATCCTAATACACCAGTAGAGGAATTATATAATGTTAGAAATTTAGAAGAAGGTAATGCAGATGAATCAAAGTAGATATAAAGAATTTATCAAAATGATTCGTACCATTCAAAATGAAAACGAACGTAGAATAGCTAAGTTGTATCTGAATGAATTGGATGCGTTACGTCAACAAATTTCCAAAATGTATGAAGATTACGGTGAAGACGGTTCAGTTACTTTAGAAGGTGTAGAAAAGTATGGCTATTTGGAGTCATTAGAGGATTCATTTATAGAGCGTATTAAAGTTCTTTCAAGGCAACAGGAATTGATTACGAAAGAAGCTATTACAACCTCATTTACTGAATCATATTATTATAGGGGGTTTGCAATTGAATCTGTTGCAGCTATAAGTATCTTTACATTACTTTCTCCACAGGTAGCTAATTCATTTGTCTTCAATGACTTATTAGCCGTAAAGTGGAATGAATCGATTAATGATGATAATAATGCATTAATTAAAAGCATTAAAAGTACAATTAGAACTGCTCTAGTGCAAGGTGACGATTACAAAAAAACTATTGATAATGTGAAAGAACGTGTCAATGTTGGTAAAAATAAAGCACTACAAATCATACAAGAAGAGATCCATCGAGCTAGTGAAGATGCTAATTTAAAGGTAATGCAAGATGCTAAAGATAAGGGCGTCATCATGAAGAAAAGATGGCTTTCTACTTTAGATAGCCGTACCAGAAAAACGCATCAACACTTAGATGGTCAAACGATTGATGTAGATGCTTATTTCATCTCAAAAAGTGGACGCAAAGCACAAGCACCAAAGAAGTTTGGTGATCCAAAAGAAGATATTAATTGTAGGTGTACTACTATTGCTATCTTTGAGGGATTAGAGCCAAAAGCACGTAGAGCAAGGGATGCTCAAAATAAAGGTGAAATAATAAAGTATACCAATTTTAACAAATGGAAACACAATTTAAATTAGTAAATATTATTATAAGCATATAATCAACCTTGCCACCCTGACGAGGAGGCAAATAGTATAGTTATTATGGTGATTAAATATGACAAGATTATATCACCATACAGGTTCCCCGAACTAATGGATAAACGTTTTAGTTAATGATTTTCTCTAAATCGTTAATGTAAATAGTTTTAGAGTTTTTAATGTCTGACGTAAAGACTAAAGTCAAGTTATTTGAAAGAAGCCATTCCAAAACAGGATATCCATATCTTGAAGATATTTTCTTCCGTTGATTTGGTTTAATCGTATTGCTATTTCGTAGATACCAAGGGAATATTGATTCTTCATTCTTGTCTCCGCCTCTTTGTCTATGACGCTTTGTTTGTTGATTAAGAGCTTCGCGAACAGAATTATCAAATTCATTTTCGGTGATTTCACGGATCATATTTTCTGTGAGCTGAGTTAAACGGTCAACGTAATCTTCCCAAAAGTTGTTCATCTTCCAACTTGGCGCTTGGCAAATTATTTTCTTAACATCCCAATAGGAGATTGATTCCCAAAAACCATTAAAGATAAGCTCTTCATCAGAGCGTCTGAAGAAAACAAGTTGTTTAGCGGATTGATCGCCCTTACTGTTAGTGATTACAATCATTATTTTCCAAATTCCGTCAGTTTGGTTGAAAAAAGTTGATATTGTTCCTACTTCACCTTCGTCAAGGTTTACAGAATTATCATACTGATAGTCGAACCGAAAAGGCGTCCGAACACGACCAGTCAAGGTATTTAGATTATTCATTACATTAGTGATTATCAAAAAGAGTCACTTCCTTTGTTTTAAGATTTACTTATATAGAAAATAAGATTGATAAAATTTTCTATATAAATAGAAAGTTATTACATAAAAGTGATTCATAAAGCTTAAAAATATTTTTTAAAGTTATAAGAATCATAGTACTATTATAACAGGTAAATTAAAGTACAACATTACAATTTTTCTTTTTCGTATTTTTCATGGACACAACCTCACTTGAATAGTTTGGATTTGAAAAGCTATAATATCAAAATTAAATTAAAAGAGGTTAATATAAGTAAATTTAAAAGGAGCAATATTAATTATGAAAAAAATATTTTATGACTTATTAAAATTAGACTTACAATATTTCGCAGAAGAAACACAAACTACTGAAACGAGTACAGAAAGTGAGCAACAGGAAGAAACTAAAACTCTCACAATGGAAGATGTTCAAAAACTAATACAATCCGAGACAGATAAAATTCGTACTGAATACAGTAAGAAGTTGAAAGATAAAGACGAAGAATTAGAAAAGTTTAAAATCGATAAAATGTCTGAAGAAGAATTAAAGGCACATGAAATTGAGCAAATTAAATTGGAAAATGAAGCATTAAAACAAGAAAAGTTAGGCTTCTTTGTTCAATCAGAGTTAGTTAAACAATCAATCGCACTTGAAGCAACAGAACTTATTATCGGTAACGATGAGGAAGATATTGTTAAGAAGGTAACTGTATTAAAGCAAATCATTGATAATGCAGTAACAGTTAAAGCGAGTGAATTGTACCGTGAAAAAGGTACAGAACATAAGCAAGGTACAGATAAAGTAGGTAGTATGTCAAAAGCAGAGTTCAATGCTCTTAGCTTAAAGGAACGAACAGAATTATTTGATACAAACCCAACTTTATACAATGAATTACGTAAATAACTAACTAATCGAATTTAAGAATAGGTCGTAAACCTGTTCTTTTTATTTTGTCTTGTTTTGGATTTTAAGACATTAAAGATAAAAATACTAAAAACAAAAAAGAAATGGAGTGCATATTCAATATGACACAAACAAAATTAGCTAATCAAATCAATCCACAGGTGATGGCTGACATGCTTTCAGCTCAATTACCATCTAAACTAAAGTTCGCACCTTTTGCAGAAATTGACCAAACTTTAGTCGGTCAAGCAGGGGATGCCGTTACAATCCCTTCTTTCGTTTATATCGGTGAGGCTGAAGATGTAGCAGAGGGAGTAGCAGTTACACCTACACAATTAACTACTGCTTCAAAAGAAGTACGAGTTAAAAAGGCAGTAAAGGCTGTGGAATTAACAGATGAAGCAATGTTATCAGCACATGGGAATCCTGTTGATGAAACATACTCACAATTAGAAAAATCACTAGCAGATAAGGTGGACTCTGATTGTGTGAAGGCTCTTAAAGGAGCAACATTAGTGCATACAGCAGGTACAGCAATTTCTTACGATGCAATTGTTGACGCTATTGATAAATTCGTAGAAGAAGATGATGAGGTAAAAGTATTATTTATTCACCCGAATCAAAAAGCGACAATCCGTAAAAGCCCAGAATACATCAAAGGTGTCGAAAAGGCATTTATGACAGGTGTTATTGGTGAAATTGCAGGAGCACAAGTTGTAGCTTCTAGTAAAGTTCCATTCGATTCTGTTGGCAATACGTACACTAACTTCATTATTAAAGAAGGTGCATTAGGTATCTATCTTAAACGTGATGCAAATGTGGAGAAGGATCGTGATGTTCTAGCAGGATTAGATGTGTTAGTAGCTAATCAACATTACGTAGCTGCTCTTAAAAATGAATCAAAAGCAGTAAAATTAATTACAACTAAATAATACTTATTAGTAAAACTTAAACATTTATGTATACATAATAATTAAATTGAAGGGGTAGGAATATCCCTTCTTTTTAAATTTAAAACGGAGGTGTAATTATGTTATTGAATAGACATCGTAAAAAGAATGTTGAAAAAGTAACAGAACAGGATTCTAAGAAACCTAAAACTGTTCCTAAGAAGAATCCAGAAGCACAAAAACAAGTTAAGAAAACTGAAGAGAGTGATAAATGATGAATGAATCATATTTTTCCTCATTAACAGTTAAATCTTTTTTAAATATTAAAGGTAGCGAGAAAGATGAACAAATCAATATGCTTATCCCTTCAACTGTCAAATTCGTAGAAAATAAAACAGGATTACACTTAGATTTATCAAATTTAGATGATGGATTAGCTTTCATCATCTCTAAAATTATTGAATATTTTATGACTAAGGCAGGTTTAACAAGCTACAGCTTATCAAGGGAATCAAGTTCATTTTCAGACGAAATCCCTGCATATTTATTGTCGTTACTTGAGCCTTACATTGTAGATTGTCATGGAAATAATACCAGTAAACCAATTAGATTTATTTCGTTGAGGTGATTCATTATGAATGATTCAATTGAAATTTATCGTACTACAGAAACATTAATTATGGGTAGGATTCATTATGATTACAATAAACATTGCAATGTGAGTGGAGTAATTGATTTGCTTTCTGGTGGGGTTAATTTAAAGGCAATGAAGATGGTTGAAGAGTCTACACACATTTTAATCTGTGGTGTAGATGATATTCAAATAGGAGATTACGTGACTTGTAACGGTAATAAAAAACGAGTATATGAAGTTACATTTGTTGATAATCCCATGAATCGAAACCATCATCTTGAGGTTGAATTGAAATTCCATCCAGATCAAGAAATAGAAGAATAGAAGGTGAAAGAATGTCAGAAGTACAAGAATTGGCATACATAGATCTTCGTCAATACATAGTAGAGAATTGGAATCAAGTACGGTTACTTAACGATTTAGGAGAAGAAGTATTTGTTAAGCCTATCCCTAGTGGGAGTCATATTAGATGGACTCATACAACAACACGAACACAAGTTGTTATTGGGACGGATTTAAGTGGTAATCCCATTTTAGGATATATCAATGTACAAACTAATCCTAAGATGCAATTGCGTATCCAAGTATATGGGAGTGAATTGACTCTACCTACTAACATTGCATCGGTTGAGTTAGTTAATCTTAATAGCCATGATGTGTCAGCCCGAATCAAAGAAAGCTTAGATACTGTTGCGAACTTTAAAACAGCACAAGATATTTTAACTTACACATTAAACCTTGATGTGGGTGATGTTTTATGAGTATCACAGTTATAGTAGAAAGTAATTTAGATACTATTCTTGACGAACTAGATGCTAAAAAAGCAATTGTGCTTAAAGCATGGGGGCAACTCGGTCAATCTGAAGCTAAAGTACGTGCAGCAGTTGATACAGGTGACTTACGCAGATCGATTCAATATGATGTGAAACTTTCAGAGGACAAAGTAGATATAGGATGTAATAAAGAATTAGGTGAACATGCTCCGTATGTTGAATTTGGAACATCTAAAACTGAAGCACAACCATTTTTAGCACCTGCCTTACAAGAAAACACTCGTAAATTTAAACAAATTGCAGAAGGTATTTTTGAAGGTGGGTGATTAAATGGGGAGTATGGTATCTAAATACGATTTCATCATGAATAAGTTATCAGACATTGCGCCTGTTTACATAGTACAAGCATCATCAACAGCCAAATTTCCATATATCATTGTCGATTTTACAACTCAAAATGAATTAGATTGTCTCAAAGATGAGTTGTTTCTCGATGTAGATGTATGGCATAAAGCAACCTCTAAGGAAGATGTCTTTATGAAGACAGAAGATTTAGCAGATAAAGTTGAAAGCTGTCTAAAGTATCTACGTGACTCTGATTCCGAGCATGGTTATGTGATTAATCAAATTAATCGTATTCGAGTTCCAGACGAAGATAAGACAACGCAACATAGGAAATTAAAATTTTACGTTAAAGCGTACAATCGCCATTGACAAATTGGAGGAATACATAAATGACATTAAATACACGTAATTATTCAAATAAAATTGTAGATCGCATCATGTTGGATGCAGGGGCTATTTATTTGAATACAAAATTAGAAAACGGTGAATTTACAGGTACAGAGTTAGGTGCCACGCAGGGCGGTAATGAATTTTCTATTGAAACAGAAATTCGCAATATTGGAGTTGATGGTGTAAAAGGTCGAGCAAAGGGATTAAATGTACTCGAATCAGCAAATCCAAAACTGAAAGTAAATTTACTTGAAATCACAGCTCGTAATTTAGCTATGGCAATTGCAGGAAGTAATTTAGATACAACTTCAGATGAAGCTTATGACATTCTAACAGGTAGTGACTCAATCAAATTAGAAGAATATCTAGATAACATTGCTTTCGTAGGTCGATTAGGAACTACAGGTAGAAATAAACCTGTTATCATTGTAATTGAAAACGTTCTTCAATTAGATCCAGTTTCTATCAAAACAACTGATAAAGGTGAAGTAGTATTAGCACTAAACTTTACTGGTCACTATTCAGAGCAACAGATTCTAAATGGTACTCAACCATATAAAATCTACTATCCGAAAGAAAAGGAAGTAACATCTCCACCTGAAACAGAATCACCTTGATCACCTAGCCTAGATATCCTCTAGGCTTTTTATATTGAATAAAATTAAAAAATATGAAAAGAGGAATTATTATGGCTGAAAATAAAGTAACTGTACGTGGATGGGAATTAGATGATTTCTTTGACTTACTAGAAATCTACGACAAGCTAGATATTACTTTTGATACAAATGCATTTAAAGGGATGGATAATAAAGCAATTCAGAATTATATGGTTAATCAAGCTTTACGTAAATTACCTAAAGTTCGCACAGAAGTATATACATTAATTGCTTCCCTTACTGGTTCAACAGTTGAGGTCACTAAAAAGAAGGGAATTAAATTCCTTATGGATTTATTTACTGAATTACTTAAGGATATTAATTTTACTGAAGCCTTATCAGAGGTTTTTACTCAAGAACCAATCGAATAGAAATCCCTGATAAATACGATGTCAAGCATGTGCTGTATAAAAATTATGGTAGCAATGCTGATAGGATTATCAAAGGTCGTTTTCGTGAGGTTTTTATCTACTACAATAAGGCAATCGAAGAAAAAGAAGATGACAGGCTTTATCATTTATGGACTAATTTAGTTCCACATATGACTAGAGAAAGCTTTGTTCCTTTTAACCAATATAAGCGAAATATATTTAATAAACCTTCCGATAAGTCAAATTCAAATAGCAATTCAATGAGTAACATTATTGAAAGCAATAAATCTGAAGAAGAGATATTACAAGATGCAAAAAATATTTTGAATATGAGTATTGGAAAGGTACACCAGATTGAGGTGAAAGTTTAATTGAATTTAATGAGTCTAGTTATGTCTGTAGTGTTACGAGATGAAGAAGCAAGAAACTCTTTAAATGAATTACAGAACCAAGCGCAACATGCAGGAAATAAATTTAAAGATGTCGGTGCTAACATGGCTAAAATCGGAGCAGGTGTAGCTTTAGGTGTTGGTGCAATTGGTGGTGCCATGATGACTATTGCTACTGATGCAGATAATGCTAACCGTAAAATCCAAGCTACGTTAGGATCAACAGCAGAAGAAACAAAAGCAGTAGCAGACCAAGCTAGAGCCGTATGGAAAGCAGGTTTCACTGGATCAATGGAAGAAGCGTCTGATGCGGTATTAGCGGTTAAGCAACACATGTCAGAACTAAATGATGCTGACTTATCTAAAATTACACAACAAGCTATGTCTATTTCTCAAACGTTCGATGAGGATGTTGGGGCTATTTCACGTTCGGCTGACATGCTAATGAAACAATATGGTATTTCATCTGAAGAAGCAATGGATAAAATCACATGGGGATTCCAGAACAATCTAAACTATTCTGGTGAATTTTTAGATAGTTTATCCGAATACTCGGTATATGCAAATGAGTTCGGTATGAATGTTGATCAGATGATGTCCATGCTTCAAACTGGCTATGAAAATGGCGCATTCCAATTAGATAAAGTGGGCGACTCAATTAAGGAAAGCTTCCTACGATTATCTGATATGGGTAAAGGCGAACAAGAAGCAATTAAAGCATTAGGATTAAGTGCGGATACTATAATGTCTCAAATTAACGCAGGTGGTGAATCTGCTAGTAAGGCATATGAGCAAGTAAACATGGCTTTAGCAAGTACAAAAGATGAGACAGAACGTAACGCTTTGATGGTTGCATTGTACGGTACACAGGCTGAAGATGTTGGTATGAAGGTAATCGAAGCTATGGGTGGCGCAAGTAACTTAATAGGGGATACGACAGGTAAAGCACAAGCGTTAAATGAAACATTTAGTCAATCACCTGCTCAACAAATGGCGGCACAATGGAATACAATGAAGGATTCTTTGGTTCCATTAGCTACTGAAATGATGAAATTAGGTATGGAGATATTACCCTATATTTCATCTGGAATTGAAAAACTGACTGGCTTTATGTCTGGAATGTCACCAGAAACAACTAAGACGGTAGTTGCAGTAGGGGCAGTTGTAGGTGCGATAGGCGGATTATTACTTGTATTATCACCTGTAATTGGAGCAATCGGTTCAATCATTCCGTTATTCGCAGGAGCAGGTGCAGGAGCAGGGATTTTTGCAGGAGCATTAGCTGTTTTGACAGGTCCAGTAGGAATAACTATTGCCGCAATAGTAGGTATAGGGACGGCTGTAGGGTTGGTTGCTAAAGATCTTAGTGAGTCTTCAATTGAAGTGGAATCATGGAAAGATAAAGTGTCTGAATCAACTGCCAAAGCATTAGGTAGCTTTATGGATTTATCGGATGAGGCAACGACTTCATTAAATCAATTATCTTGGTCTGGACAAGCAGTAACTCAAGAAATGGCTACTAAGATGACTGAAATCTATAGTCAGATGGGCGATCAAGTTTTAAATGAAATGAAAGTTGATCATGCAAAAGAATTAGAAACAATGACTCAACACTTTGCTAATACGTCATCTTTAAGTCAAGCCGAAGAAGCTGCTATTTTACAACGTGTTCAAACTCATAATGCTGAACGTGAAAAGGCGACTAAAGCAGGAACAGATAGAATTAAAGAGATATTTGCTAATGCAGCAGCAGAGAATAGAACAATTACAGAGAATGAACAAAAAGAAATAAATTCAATTCAAGATACAATGAAAAATAATGCTATTAAGCATATGACTGAAAGTGAAGCAGAGCAAAAAGTAATTCTTGAAAATCTTAAAAATGAAGCGTCTAAAATTACAGCAGAACAAGCAGCAGAAGTTGTTCAAAACTCGTTAAAACAAAAAGATGATGTTGTAAAAGAAGCTAACGAACAGTATGACAAAACTGTTGAATGGGCTATTAGACAACGTGATGAAACAGGTACAATGTCTGCTGAAGAAGCTCAAAAAGTCATAGATGATGCCAAACACAAGCGTGATGAATCGATAAGAAATGCAGAAGAAATGCATGAAAAAGTAGTTGGTGAAGCGAAATCACAAGCTGAAGAACATGTTCAAAATGTCGATTGGGAAACAGGTGAAGTTCTCAGTAAGTGGCAAGTTTACAAAAATAACGTGTCATCTGAATGGGAAGCCATGTGGAAGGACATTGATAAGTGGTGGGGTGATATGTCTGACTCTATTACGGACAGCATTGAAGGTTCGGTTAAATGGGTCGGTGACGGAATCGATAAAATTAAAGGCTTTTTTACAAACTTAGAATTGAAGCTTCCAGAAATCAAACTTCCTAAATTACCTAAAATTGAACTAACTACTACGACTAAGACTATTTTCGGTAAAGATATTGATGTACCTTCTATCAAATGGAATGCTAAGGGTGCAATCTTCAAAAGTCCAACCATCTTTAATACAGCCAATCAAGGTCTACAAGGGGTAGGGGAAGCAGGGGCAGAAGCAGTTGCACCGATTGACACATTAGTGGGATATGTTAAAACAGCCGTAAATGATGTAATAGGTCAAAAAGGTAAAAGAGACATTCATATAGAACAAAATTTCTACGTCAAAGGTGATTTGAATGAGGTCGAAGTAGAACGTAGAACAAAGAAATCATTAGAGCAAATGGGCTTTGCTTACTAAGGGGGTGATATATTGCAAATTGTAACTTTCACGAATGATTTAAATGAAATGATTGATTTTGATTTTAATTCTTCATTTATCTTGAGTAAAATTGACGGTACTGGTAGCGTAGCTGCTAATCATCGTACTTCTAATATTCCTTCTTCGCATGGTTCACAGCGTACATTATCCACTTTAAATCCTCGATATTTAACACTTCATGGCTCTCTTATTGTATCTCATAGAAGTGAACTAGCTTTACTCAAAGAACAATTATGTGAAATATTTAATCCTTCTTTGAAAGATGGAAAGCTTACATATGATGCAGGAGCTGGTACTAAATTTGTATATGCAATTGCTGAAGAACTTCCCATTTTCAGTGATTACATAGGGGATTCAGTTAATTTCATCATAAATTTAGTTGCTAATAATCCATTTTGGCATGATATAGAGTTTTATGAACATACATTTACTACTCCTTATCAATCACTATTTACATTTCCTCAATCCACACCTACACAAATGGGATTACATACTGATACTCAAACATTTTTTAATAAAGGTAATGAGCGTACACCTTTAATTTTAGAATTTGAAGGTGGAATTAAAAATGTGAAGTTTATTAATAAAACAAATGGTGAATGGATTGAATTTAGGAAAAAGTTGAATAGTAATGAGAAATTAATTATTAATTCAACAACAGGACAAAAAGAGGTAAATATTACTAATACAAAAGGTGAACAAAAACAGGGTTATGGATTATTAACCTTTGATTGTTCTACTTATATACATCTTGAAAAAGGAAACAACATAATTCAATTTATAGGTGAAACCGATTCTAAAAAAGGATTAGTTAAATTGAAGTGGGAAACAAATTATTTAGGGGTATGAGTATTATTTGTACGTATTAGTAATATGTGTACATATATGTTTACTTAATTATAAGGAGGTTTATTATGGCTGAAATATCAAGTTTCTTTGATTCATCTGAGTACCATGTACGTAAGTATTCGGCTGAAGATTTTAGTGAGGTTTTTTCTACTTTCCTATCAACAGGTTTAGTACATACAAATAACAATCCAATGCTTTATATTGAGCAAGATGTTGAAGATAATTTAAAGGTTGTATTATCAAAAGGAATTGCAATGATTGAAGGTCATATGTATAAAAATACTGACAATTTATTCTTCAATATTAAGCCATTGGAGAATTCATTTTCACGTATTGATCGCTTAGTAATTCGATGTGATGAAAGACCAGAAGTGAAATCAATTAATGCATTTATTGTTGAGGGATTACCTTCTGTTAATCCTGCTCCACCAACTATTACACGTTCAGATGGTGTTTATGAATTGTCGGTATGTCAAATTGTCGTAAATACAAACAACACACTGAATATCATTGATGAACGTTTAGATGACTCTGTATGTGGATTATCTCACTCTCGTTTTAGCATTCCAATGGATAAGATGATTGAGGACTTTGCTATTTTTAAAGATCAATTAAACACACAATATAATGATTGGATTCAAAACGTTGAACAAGGCTTAGATGTGCCAGATTTGCGTAAAGACTTTGAATTAATGAAGCGAAATTATACTGAATTAATCATGCAACGAAATCTTGAAGGGAAAGTAGGAGCAGGGGAGCGAGGGTTCTTTTATGACAATTTAGCCGATAACAAAAAGATTGATGTAACTAATACTACTGCTGTCGTTGATACGGATAACATGAGTATTAATCTAAATCCATCTTCTTTAAATGGTCACGTTACGTGGAAAACACACCCAGTGGGATTCGTAGCTAGTAAAATTGAACACTTCCATACACGACCAATCGGACAGTTATTAGAAGTGGTTGAAACTGCTTATGGTGGCTCAAATCAAATTAAAGTTAAAAATATTGAGGTTACGTTAACGGAGGTGATTTAGCTTGAATGTACAGCGTATTAAAGATTTGCCAATAGGCTCAAAGATTAAAATGGGCAAATTCCAATCCCATAAAAATGACTATCCTATGTCATGGCGAGTCGTATCAACGAACCATCATGAATTAGATAACAACTATCCTTTAAATGCGGTTACTGTTATTGCTGATAAAGTAATTTATACGATGTCATACGATGCTAAAGAGCCAGATAACGCAAATGAGCAACGAGCAAAGGTGGGGAATAACCGTTATCGATTATCTAATATTCGTCAATGGTTAAATTCTGATTTGGGTGATGGACATTGGTTTGAACCTCAAAATATTGCAGGAGCAAATCATTATAATGATAGAGACACTCCACCTTCAAAGGAATTCATTAAAAATGAATGGAGACACGAGTCTTACGACAATTTGAGGGGCTTTGTATCAATGTTTAGAGAGCATGAATTGAATTCGATTCTACCTACTAAAGTCAAAGTAGGGATAAATGAGACATATGATTACTCTCCAACAATCAATGAATTAGAGCGATACGATTTATTAGATGATAAATTCTTTCTCCCTTCTGTCACTGAATTGGGGTATGGGGATAATACTTATAATACAGTAGATGGAAAAGGCATTTCTGAAGGTGCGGCAATTCCTTATTTTGAAACAAAAGAGAATCGAAAATCAGCTATGCTTAAAGAGTATTTTGTTAATTCGAAATATAATACTGTTCATTCCGATCATACTCATGACTCATTAAATTACTCATACATGACTCGATCCTCTAAATTGGATTCAACTACTCAATTTTATTTAAGTAACGATAAACTAGAGGTTGCAGCACAACCATTTAATAACTATTGTTTACGTCCGATGTGCAATATTGATGGTGAAACATTAATCACTCTTAATCCAGACGATGAAGGGTATTACACAATTGTTGCAGATGTTCCTCCATTAATCGAAGTGAAAAAGGTTGATGTATTAGACGTACATTTCAAAGTGCATGACATGAAGGGCATACCATTAAGTGTTGAAACATATTTCAATGGGGCATTATTAGATACTTTTACAGCTAATTTAAGCAATACGTTAATTACAACTATTCCTTACAGTGCTATTAAATCAACCCAAAATGAATTGATATTTATAACAAAAGACGATGCTAATTTAGAAGGTAATCAAACTTTCAAATTGGATTTTAAAGGTGACTTAGTAAAAGTAGGGGATAAAATCAATGGTAAAAATGAAACATTTGATGTAATCGGTGTAACTGATAACAATGACGGTACAGCATCATTAATCGTTGACCGTAATTTAAAGTATCTTATCGAGAATGGTCGAAGCGTTGAGTTGTTAACTTTTAATTATCAACCTAAAGTCCATTTTACAGAGAATTATCATTCAATACCAACTTATCGAGACATGACGTTTAATGAATTATCCATTGAATCAGATGGAATTGTTAGAGAAAAATGGTCATTTGAAGGTGATGGAGTATATAGTAAAACAAAAATTGATATTAAACGTAAATCAACACATGATCAGATTTTATTAAAATCAATAGCACAAAACTTTAAATTTAAAGATGAAATGTGAGGTGAGTTAAATTGGTAAACTACACGCACACTTCAGATCTAAAATTCCCCACTTTAGTTGCTTCTGGTGAATTTGACTTATCCTTAAAATTTACTATGTCTGATTCATCTACTGTCAAAATAAGTTCAATTAGAGTACACAGTAAAGTTGATTTTTTTGAAGGTGAAATACCACCTTTAACTGTCACTATGTTGGATGATTTTCATTTAAAGTTGTCATTTAGTCCATCTATGTATAAAGCTAAGTTTATTTTAAATGATGTAGACATAAGTGAGATGAGTATTAATGATGCTGAATGCATTTATTATTTAAATCCTGCCATTTTAAAAGAAGGAGATAATATGTTACGCATCATTGTTGAGGATAACGAGAGTTTAGAACATTTGAAAGCATTTAAAGTACATAAAAAGCTATCAGATGTAGCACTTAATGCTAATTCAACCATTCATGTTAAAGGTAAAAAATACAAAGTAATAGATGCATTAGGAGAAGTAGTAACATTAGATCAACCATTATTATCTGGTGTTAATATATCATCATTTGTTGAAATACCAAAATTTAAAACCGTTCCCTATGCGAACCTATCCTTTTACAAAGAAAAAAAAGCAATGTTGCCAATGAGTTTTGTTAAATCGGTATTTAAGGACGGATTAGTTGAGGAAATGTATGAAATGGATAACGTTCTGGGGGATGTGCTACATACAAAAATTGAAGTAGTTAGAGATAATTTAGTTGATTCTGTTGACATTAATAATATTCAATATGCTTTAAAGCCTGACGAGGTGTAATATGAAAGTAAAAATTAACGTTTTAAATCATGATTTAAGTCGATTAACTGTAATAGATGAATACGAATCCCTATTTTTTGAACGTAAATATAATGACGTAGGAGAGTTTATTTTAACTATCAATTTAGCATCCAATCAAGCTCATTTGCTTGGTATGGGTGCTTTTATTATGATTGGATCAGATGAACGTAAAATAGGGGTTATTGGGAACATAACGATGCAAGATAATGAAGATGGAACAAGTTTGATTATAGTCAAAGGTAAAACATTGGGCATCATTTTAAATTGGAGAGAGATTATTCCTCGTGAAAATGAATCCTCAATTACATATACAGGAAATGTGGAAAGTGTACTGCATTATTACGTGAATAATCACTGCATTAATCCATTTGATGCCTCTCGTAAAGTCCCAATATTAAAAGCTTCTAAGGATAATAAAACAGGTAGCGTTATTCGATGGGTATCGAAGCAAGCAAGGTTACTCGATGAGATAAAAATAATCTCAGAAATCTATCAATATGGTTGGCAAATTAAAGCTGATATTGATAGTGCTAAATTAATTTATGATGTCTACAAAGGTAGAAATCTAACCATAGACAATGAAGAAGGTAATAGTCCTGTAATATTTTCTAAAAAATTCGAGAATATTTTCAGAATGGAATACATACAAGATAATAATGATGAACGAACATTTGCTTATACTTTATTAGATAATTCAGGAGCAGGTCGTAAATTATATGAATCTAGTAGAGTAAGTGGATTTGACCGAAAAGAGATCACATTACAAGTTGCTTCACAAGAAGATAACGAGTATATAGATGTACCCGAAAGATCGGACGCTTTACTAAAAGAATATAGCAAAATTAAAACGGTAGATGCTGAAATACGTGATTGCAAAATGTTTAAGTTTGAACAAGATTATGATCTTGGTGATGAGGTAACAGTTTTTAATGAGACTTGGAATATGAAAGAAAACATGCGTATTATCAGTATTGCAGAGACATACGACAACAATGGATGTACTATAAATGCACGTTTTGGAAGTAGAATCTTAAGTATTATCGATAAGTTAAAACGTGAAAATAGAGTATATGAAATATAATACATAGCCCACAAACGTGGGTATGTTTCAGTTTAATTAATTCAATATTATCACTAGTTGGAAGGATGGATGTGTGAGCAGGAAAATAAAGATCCACAACACAGATATTGAAATGGAGTTAACAGATCCTACTGCTATATGGTTTTACGAATCTCAATTAAAAGAAGCAGAAGAAAGAGGACAAGTACTTAGAGCAAAATTAACTGATCAGGGAACAATCTACTATACAATAGGAGAGCTAAATATAGAGAGGGCTGCTAGGCTATTTTATGAAATGTTAAAAGAACAAGGGAAAATCTAATAAGAACTTTGTATTTATTTGAGTGTATTAAAAGGTAATATCAGCCTTACCTCGAATAATGTTGTAAGAGGTGATTGTAATGGAGGATAAGGTGTATTGGAAATGTGATTATACGTACTTTGAAAAAGGCGAAGTCAAAACTACTGAATATAAATCGCCTAAGCAATATGATAATTCATACAATATAAATGTGATTGCTAAGATATTAGCGAGAGAGATTAAAAATGAAACAGGTCGTACAGTAAAAAGTTTTATTAGGTTCGTGGAAAGCCCAGTGGTAAGGAAAAAGATAAATCAGGTTGGGGACATTAAAGTTAAAAATGGAGCAAGTCTAAGTGAAATTGTTTATAATGTGGCTACGACAGAAGAAGAATTAAAAGAAGTAGAGAAAAATAGAAAGAATTTAGAAGATTTAATGGTTAATATGTTCCTTCATTATTATAAATCGAAAAGAGATAATAAAAACCTATAAGGTTTATTTAATGTAGTTTAAGGGGATGATGTGAATGGGGAAGATAGTTACTGAAGAAGAATTCATGAAAGGCTGTTTGAAATTAGCTCCACCTAATTCAAAGATAAGGAAAATTGAGAAGGATGGATATACATTTTTTCAAATAGGGGATCTAAATATAGATAGAGCTGCTAGATTATTTAAAGATTTAATTAAATAATAGTATTTTTTTAAAAGAGGTTATTCTTGATGGATAGCTTCTTTTTGTTTACTTCTTAGATAAATCAATTATTACTTGCTTATAAAATTAATTCTCCCCTTTAATGTATTAAATTGGTATAATTGTACTAATAATGTATGAGGGAGAGAATTAATTGAAAAAGTTAAAATTTATAATTCCATTGTTGTTTTGTTTGTTAATTGGATTAGGTATGAATAACGCTAGTGCATCAGAAGGAGTATCAATTTATATAAACGGTGAGAAACAATCGTTTAGTAATCAAGCAGTAATAGAAAACGGTAGTACATTAGTTCCTTTAAGAGGTATTTTTGAATCACTTGGTGCTAATGTCCAGTGGAATCAATCTACTCAAACAATTGACGCTTCAAAAGGTAATACAAAAGTATGGCTGAAAATAGGTTCGAAAAATGCTAAAGTAAATGATAATGCTATAAATTTATCTGTTCCAGCACAAGTTAAGAGTGGAAAAACACTTGTTCCACTTAGATTTATTAGTGAGTCATTAGGGGCAAATGTCCAATGGAATCAAAAAACTCAAACGGTAACAATTACTGGAGATTCAAATAATAAAAAAACGGAAAATGAAGAAAAGAAAGTTCCAACTTTAAAAATTGGCGAGACTTTTTCAGATGATCAAATAGAAGTTACACTTAAAAAAGTGGAATATGTAGATGGTGTTGATAAGGGATTTAATGTTTATTTATCTGTAACTAATAAATCTGAAAAGCCGTTAATTTATCCTGGTGGATTGCGATTTAAAATTAATGAGTCTAAATATGAAAAAGAAATAAATGACATTGGATATATAAATCATTTTAATTCAAAAGGATATATTTACAAAGGGGAAACAACGGAAGGACATTATCAGTATCTCTTTGACAAAGATATATCAATTAAAGAAATAGAATATAACACAGGGATTGTTAATTATCCTAAAGCAAAGTGGATTGTTGAATAAATAATTAGGTCGCCTTTTGATAGGTGGCTTTTTTAATTGCCTTCCTTTTCCAATTTCTTGACAGTAGGTAAACTACATATTACAATTTAGTTTGATAGTCAGTAAGGAATATTTACTCTACTATTTCTGACATCTTTTAAACGGCTAGAAATCAACTGAATAGCGTGTAGTAATAGGTGTAAATTGCGTGCAATTTGCTTAAAAGGGAAGTCGGTGTGAATCCGACACTGTCCCGCAACTGTAAATGTGAGCGACTTTTCAGCAACCACTGTCAAATGATGGGAAGGGGAAAAGTGGCGATGACCATGAGTCAGGATACCTGCCTAGTTACGAGTACACACCATAAACCTACGAGGAATAGGAGGTGGCATGTTGACAAAACAGAATGCTCTGTTCGTCACAGTACGTCATACGCCCAAAGTTCATGAAAGGGTTCATTTTAGAACTCCTTCACATTTACTTAGGGTTTGTTTGGCATTGTGTGATGAAGCACATTAAAGCGAAGGATTTCCTCAAACATAGTAGGAAGTCCTTTTTGTTTTGAAAATATGTACGCAAAGGGGATGCACATAGGATGAATATTCATGCAACGACAACACAGGAAACGCCTTTTGTAGATATGACGATTTGTAAGCAGCCACGGACAGAAATTGCTAAGAAAGCGAAAACAAGAATGGTGGTCGAATCACTAATTGATCAATTATTAGCAACGAGACTGATTCGCAACGATCGTTTTTTTGAGCAAATCTTATATAATAAAGACATTATTTGGATACAAAATGGGGAGGTAGAAGGCCATCTTTTTGCTCAGGCGAATTTAACGGATCAACTGAAAACGAAGACGAATAGCTTTATGATGTATATGCCAACCAACCCTATTGTTTATGAGGTGAATGGGGAGCAGTACCACTTAATTACACGCATTGATTCAACACGAGCAAAGCCTAATCTTGACCGTCTTTCACAGGAGCCCAATCCAGTGTTAAGCGCTGCACGTGTCAATGATTTACTATGCTCGATTGTCATACGTTTTTATGAAACGTATATGAACGATTTAGAGCAAATTCCTCATCAGGATAAACTAATTGCATTTGCACAGCAGGAATACACGCAGTTTCTTCAAGCCGTTAAGGAATTAAATGATTATCACTTTAATTGGCATCCACGTGGGAACGGCCACGAGCTATTATTAACATTAATTGATCAACTACAAATATTAAAAAGTCAGCCTGGAAAAGTAGTTATCGACTTCACGAATACGCAAGGTTATGTGGTGGTTGAACCTGCCTATCCGGTGCACAAGCCTTCAAAGAAAGCTGTTGGTGCCATATAAAAGCAAGCCCTCCATGAAGCGGAGGGCTTGCTTTATTTTTTGTAGGGATATTCTACCTTCATCTGAAGTACTAGTTCAACAGATTTGCCATGCTAGTACATGAACTTAGCTCTGACAATGCATGGCTGCTTGCGCCTCTTGCCAAGGGACAGAATAGCCTTTACCTTTTGAACAAAAAATGCTAGAAGAACTGTATTCAGGGTCGGCATTTTTATCATAGCCTATTTGAGATATTACTTCTTCTGCATGATGACACAAATCATAGCCATCAAATTGGAGGGTAAGCGCACCTTTCCCATTTGTATAGGCGGCAAAAATCGTGCTATAGCTCATGAAGGTCGCTACTGGTGCACGTCCTGTTAATACAACTTCTGTTTCAGTGAGTACAGGGTCGTCGAAGGTGCCAGCAGCCTGTTGAATGTCGGTCATCATACGGCCAATAAAGTCATTGGAAGCCTTCATTTTAAAGCGATAATACGGCTCAAGCAGGACGTTCTGTGCTTGTTCCAGTCCTTGGCGCAGTGCTCGGAAAGTGGCTTCTCGGAAATCACCGCCAGACGTATGTTCATTATGTCCACGTCCCGTTAAAAGCGTAAAATGAATATCTGCTACTGCGTAGCCTGTGAGTAAGCCATGATGATCACGTTCAAACAAATGCTTCTCTACGAGGCGCTGGTTGCCCACTGATAAATCATCCGCATGGCAGGCATTGCTAAAGGTAATGCCAGTCCCACGTTCATTTGGCTGCATTAATAAATGAATTTCTGCATAATGCTTAAGTGGTTCAAAATGTCCGTAGCCTGTAACGGTTGTCGCAATTGTTTCCAAATATAATATTTGCGGCTCTCCAAAAGAGATGTTTAATGTAAAGCGCTTCAATAATACTTCTATCAGTACCTCTAACTGAATGACACCCATTATATGCACATGGATTTCCTGAAACTTTTCCTGCCATACGACACGCAATGATGGCTCCTCGGCCTCTAGTAGACGGAAAATCTTTAATACTTCTTTAATATGTTGCTCACCCTCATATTGAACTTTTGCCTGTAATGTAGGGACAAGCTCATAGGGCTGTGATAGCGTGTTACTGCCAATGCGATCGCCAATGTGTGCCTGGCTGAGCCCTTTAACAGCGAAGATTTCACCAGCCTCAACATGCTGAACAGTTTCAAAACGGCTGCCGTTATAAAGACGAATTTCTGTTACTTTCTCTGTAAGGTCTCCAAACGTAAATTCATCTCGAACATGTAATTTGCCTGTTAAAGCCTTGATGAATGTTAAACGCTGATGGCCATCATGTCGTATTTTAAAGACCTCTCCTTGAAACGGTGCTTCCGGCTCGAAGTGAGTACCCGTTATGAGTGGAAGTTGAGCAATCAATTCTTGAATGCCTTCATCTTTTAATGCCGAACCAGTAAAGCAGGGGAAGGCGGATTCATTTTTAATCATCGATTGTAGGTGCTTCATACACAGGCCATGCTCCAATGCTTCATTCAAAAAGGCATCCAGGAGCTTTTCATCACGCTCCGCCAGCCATTCCATGATTGTGCTGGAAACATAATTCTCCTGAAGTGGTTCATCGACGAATAATACATGTTCCGAGAAATCTTTATGGAGCTGGGTCATCACAGCCCTTACATCTGCTCCGTCACGATCTATTTTATTAATAAAAAAGAATGTAGGGACATGATAGTTTCGTAAAAGCTGCCATACCGTTTCAGTATGACCTTGAATACCCTCTACCGCACTTATAATAATGATGGCATAATCCATGACACGGATGGCACGCTCCATCTCTGGGGAGAAATCGACATGTCCTGGTGTATCAATCAACGTATATGTATCGTCGCCAATAGTCATGCGTCCTTGCTCGGCAAATATCGTAATGCCCCGTTTGCGCTCAAGCTCATGATTATCTAAATAGGCATCCTGATGATCGACACGTCCCCGCGCTTGAATACTATTTGTATGAAAAAGCACTTGCTCAGAAAAGGTTGTTTTTCCTGCATCAACATGAGCAAGAACCCCAATCGTCTTGTACATAATAAATCCTCGTTTCTATAAGTAGCTATCTTCTCATTGTATCAGAATACTAGCACAATTATTTCTTGTAAAATGATTCGTCTTTTTGTCGAAATAGTGCTAATATAATGATGATTATATTTTTTGCATTCTATTACTGATTGCGAATTAACGCATGAACTGCTAGTCTATCAATAGCATAATTAGAACATATTGGTGCAAATGGCATTTGTCATTTGCTTAAAAGGGAAATCGGTGCAATTCCGATGCTGTCCCGCAACTGTAAATGGGGAGTCTATACAGCATGCCACTGTAGTTTAACTATGGGAAGGCGTATAGATGATGAACCTAAGCCAGGATACCTGCCAGTATATGTATGTTAACTAAGAACCACGAGGATGGGGATAGTGATAAAGGTACTAATACCGTTTTTTCACTATGCAACTCTCTTGGCGACAAGAGGGTTTTTTTATGCCCTTCCAATTATCCTAGTAGCAAAGAAGTCTCTGATTTCTTTCTATATTTATGACAACAAAGGAGAAAAGGACATGAAAAAATGGAGAAGTATATGGCTAGTCATGGTCATCGCCTTAATCGCTGTATTAGGAGCGTGTGGCGCAAAGGACAAGCCTGAATCAGCAAAGCAAACTGAAAAAGTTGAACCGTCTGAGGCGACAACAACTGAGGTCATCATTGAAAATAATGAAACTACCCAAACCTATAAGGAAGCACCAAAAAAGGCCATTAGCTTAAATCAGCATGTAACAGAAATTATGCTTGCATTAGGCTTAGAGGATTCCATGGTAGGGACAGCTTATTTAGATGATAAAATCTACGAGCCGCTTCAAGCAGCCTACGATAAAGTTCCAGTTCTTTCAGATCAATACCCAACAAAGGAGCAAGTCATTGATGCCGAGGCAGATTTCTTGTATGCAGGCTGGAAAAGTGGCTTTGGTGAGAAAGGTGTTGGAACACCAGAGGAGCTTGAGGAATTAGGAATTCATACGTATTTACATACGGCTTCCAATATGACAAAGCCAACATTAGAGGATATTTTCACGGATATTCGTCATATCGCGGAAATATTCCGAGTGGAAGATCGCGGTGAAGCATTAATTGAACAAATGACAAAAGATGTCGAAGAAGTTCAAGCAAAATTACCAAAAGACAGTGAAAATTTACGTGTGCTAGTCTTTGACAGTGGTGATAAAGACGTATTCACGGCTGGTCAAAACTTTATGAATGAGCTAGTAGCAATCGCTGGCGGTCAAAATATCTTTGGAGATGTGGAGTCAGGATGGACAACGGTATCGAAGGAAGATGCAGTAGATCGCAATCCAGAGGTGGTGGTTGTCATTGATTATGGTGAAACAACTGCTGAACAAAAGATAAAATTCTTAAAAAATGATCCAGCGTTGAAGGAAATGGAAGCAGTCATAAATGATCGCTTTGTCATTCTTCCACTTTCAGCGGCATCTGAAGGGGTACGTGCTGCAGCGGCCATTCAAATTTTAGCCAAGGGCTTCTACCCAGCCAACTTTTAAAAACATTCGAGCTAGCGCTTTGCTAGCTCCTTTTTCTTAAGGAGCGATAACAATGAATGCATTTCGTCAAAACATACCAGATAAAACGTTCGAAACTCTAAATCAGCAAGGTGGTTATACACGATTAGCGGTAAGCCCTGGCATTATTAATAAGCATTATACGCCAGCCCAATTTCAAAAAATAGCTGAAATAGTAGGGGAGAAGGGGGCCATTAAATATTCGGCCTCCTATAGCATATTATTATCGATCCCCTCTAGTGAACTGACAGAAGCGACCCATGCCTTACAGGAGGCTGGACTGTTTGTTGCTTCCTCAGGACCTCATATTGCCATGAAGGCATGTGATTTTTGTGATGGAGAAAAAATGGAGGCAGTTCCTCAAACAGAACAACTCTATCAGGCATTGGACGGTATAACTGTGCCTGCAAGAGTACGAGTCAATGTGAATGGCTGTGCATCGGCTTGCTATAATCCTACATATGATGATATTGGTTTAGTCTATCAGCATGAGAGCTTTGATGTTTATGTAGGAGCCATCCCTATGGGGGCGAAGGCACAGGCGGGTACTCTCTTCGCGAAAAGGGTAGGGATTGATCATATTGAGGATTTTTTGCTACAAATCATTCGTCTCTATCAAAACCAAGCTCGTTCCAATGAACCTTTTTATAAATTTTATCGCAGAACAAAAATGAATGCTGATTGGGAACTAGTAAAAAAATCAATAGAGTAGCAGGAAAAATACTTAGGGTGTCGAAATATTGTAGTAGAGCATAGAAAATGACAATACAAAGGAGCAAGAACATGACAACTAAACAAGGGATTCAACCAGAAGATCTTTATCACTTGAAATCAGTGGCAGATCCACAGCTCTCACCTGATGGGACTGAGGTAGTTTATGTAGAGACACGTATTGATGAGAAGAAAAAAGACTATGTATCTAACTTGTTTTATTTAAATTTAAAAGACAAACGTCCTCAGCAATGGACATATGGTAACGATCGGACAAGCTCTCCTGTCTGGTCGCCAGATGGCAGTCAAATTGCTTTTTCTTCGACAAGATCAGGCAAGCCGCAAATTTTTGTACTGTCGAAAACAGGGGGAGAGGCGAAGCAAGTGACGTATTGCAAAAACGGTGCGTCAACGCCTGTCTGGTCTCCTTGTGGAGAGAAAATTGCCTTTTCAGTTTTGCTAGGTAAAGATGAAACTATCTTAGACAAAGCTGAAGATGACAAGAAAGAAGAAAAAGAACTCAAGCCACTCGAAATCGATAAGATGAAACATAAGTCGGATGCGGGTGGATTTATGGATATGGACCAGCATACTCACATTGCCATTGTCGATTTAAAATCTGGTGACTTAAAGCAAGTGACAGAAGGGAACGAGGATTTCCATCTGAGTACATGGTCGCCAAATGGCAGTTATCTTACGTACTTAGCAGATCAAGCAGAGGACTTAGATTTTTCGTTTAATGCGGATATTTATTTATTCGATTTAGAAACAAAACAGAGTCGCAAGGTAACAGAGGGGATTGGCTCCTATTACCAAACGTCCTGGTCGCCTAATAGCCGCTTCCTTTCCTTTGTTGGAGGAAAACGTGAGTTTGAAAATGCCACACAAGCGAAGCTATGGATTTATGATATGGAACAAAATCTGCTAAACTGTGCAACAAGTGAATTTGATGCCCCTGTGGGTGACTATGTCATCGGTGATTTCCTGCAAGGGGTAGCAGCACCAAGTGTACAATGGATGAATGATAATCATAGTTTCTATTTCCAAGTAACGGATCACGGCAATGCGGCAATTTACTTTGGGAATGTAGATGGTGAAATTTATCCAGCTATTCACGATGATCAATACGTTTATGGTTTTTCATTAGATGCTCAAAATGATCAAGCCGTTGTCGCCATAAGTACGACAACGAATCCGGGCGATTTATATTACGTCAACTTAAAAACGGGTGAAAAAGAACGATTGACGACAGTCAATGAAGACGTTTTAAAGACGAAAGAGTTAGCTGTGCCAGAGAGCATTGAGTTTGAAGGAGCTGAGGGCTGGAAGGTCAATGGCTGGATCATGAAGCCAGTGGGCTATGAAAAAGGGAAGAAATATCCTCTTATTCTTGAAATCCATGGTGGTCCACATGCGATGTACGGCAACACCTATTTTAATGAATTCCAAATCCTAGCTGCTCAAGGCTTTGCGGTGCTGTATACAAATCCGCGCGGAAGTCATGGCTACGGACAAACGTTTGTGGATGCAGTACGTGGTGATTATGGTGGCAATGACTATCAAGACCTAATGGCCGCTGTAGACTATGCTTTAGAGCAATATGAGTTCATTGATCCAACTCGACTAGGTGTAACAGGTGGGAGCTATGGTGGCTTTATGACCAACTGGATTGTTGGGCATACCAACCGCTTTAAGGCAGCAGTTACACAACGCTCTATTTCAAACTGGATTAGCTTTGCAGGAGTGAGTGATATTGGCTATTACTTTACAGACTGGCAAATTCAAGCGGGGCTCGAAAATATAGAGAAGCTATGGCATCATTCACCATTGAAATATGTAGACAATGTTGAAACACCATTGCTTATTTTACATGGTGAAAAAGACTATCGTTGTCCGATTGAACAGGCGGAGCAATTATTTATCGCCTTGAAGTATCGGAAAAAAGAAACGAAATTCGTCCGGTTCCCTGAAGCTAATCATGAACTGTCAAGAAGCGGAAAGCCAACATTAAGAATTAATCGTCTCGAATATATACGAGATTGGTTTGTGGAAAAGCTTTAAAAAAGAGGTGGCTTAGGAAGTGAACATACTTCTTAAGCCATTTTTTATAGAAAAAAAGAACCACAGCAAAGTGTGATTCCAGATGAGTTAGTCCATTTTTTGAATAAAAACGACCTTCAAATAATTAAATTCAGGATATTCACGAGGCACACGGAAATCCTTTGGTAAACCGTATTCCTCTACAATTTTATAGCGTGTACGAGTCTCTTTAAATGCTTGGTCGATAAACCCTTTAAACTTTTTCATACCGAAGCTTGCGTTGTTTGTGGAAGCCACAATAATGCCATTTTTGGCTGTAATCGCAATCGTATCCTTCAGTAATTTTGGATAGTCCTTCGCCGTTGAGAACGTCATTTGCTTTGTGCGGGCAAAGCTTGGTGGATCTAATACAACAAGGTCAAATTTTAATTCGTGACGCTGTGCATATTTAAAATAATGAAAAACGTCCATTACTTTTATATCCTGCGCTTCATAATCAATTTGATTGACGCTAAACTGCTCAATCGTTTTGGCTAAACTGCGCTTTGCAACATCGACACTTGTTGTTTTAGTAGCTCCTCCAAGCGAGGCTGCTACAGAAAATGCCCCTGTGTAGGAGAAGGTATTTAGCATATTTGTTGTGCTCGCATAGCGCTCACGAATAGCTAATCGTACTTCCCGTTGATCAAGGAAAATTCCAGTCATCGCACCATCATTTAAATGGACTGCATAGGTCATCCCATTTTCCTTAACCATGATTGGAAATTCGCCAGGAGTCCCCATGACAAAATCATCCTGTTCCATATATTGCCCTTTACTATCGAATCGTTTTTTCTCATAAATGGCCTGGTAGTTGATGGTTTCAGCAAGCGCCTCATAAACGACTTCTTTCAATGAGTAAATACCCTCGCTATACCAACTCACCATATAGTAGCCATTAAAGAAATCGATCGTTAGGCCACCGATACCATCACCCTCGCCATTGAAAACACGGAAGGCTGTTGTATGTTCATTCTGGAAGAATGCTTCTCGTAGCTGTATAGCTTTTTTGAATTTTTTAATGAAAAAAGCTTTATCAATGGTTTCATTTATATCTGTCGTCAGGACCCAGCCAATCCCTTTATTTTGAATACCGTAGTAACCTGTACCAATAAAACGATTATGGTGATCCATCAGCTTAAGTAGAGTCCCTTGCTCGTAAGGTAGTTGTCGTGCATCCACTGCATCTTTTGAAATTAATGGGTAGCCTTTTTTTAATTGATCAGCAAAAGGCTGTTTTATTTGTAGTGCAATTATTTGTGTCATGTTGTCATCCTTTAAAAACGTTTTGCTTTATTATCGCACTGTTTGGATGGGATAGCCAAACTTATTTCAGGAATTCAGCAATTTTTGCCACCGTTTCGATTGTTGCCTCTTCAAAATAATTCATTTTGCTAAAATAGCTATGAATTAAACCAGACATGGTTATATGCTCCACAGGTACTCCAGAGTCAGACAATTTTTGGGCATAACTTAAACCTTCATCAAAGAGGACATCTGCCTCTGCTGCAATGAGGAGTGTTTTAGGCATACGTCTTACATCCTCGAGCAGTAGGGGAGACACCAATGGATTTGTAAAGTTCAATTCATCTGTATAGTGTTGAGAAAACCATTGCATGCCCTGTTTATCTAGGCCGAACTTTTCTCCATAAGACTGATAGGAAACGGTCGTAAAATCCACATTCGTAACAGGATAAATGAGTGCTTGTGCTTGCAATGATGGTCCACCTGAAGTTACAGCTAAGTAGGCCACGACCGTTGCTAAATTTCCGCCAGCACTGTCCCCAGCCACGGTCAACCGAGCAGCATCGCCACCATATGCTTCGATATGGTCATGCACCCATACTAAGCTATCGTAGGCATCCTGCAATGGAGTTGGAAAAGGAAATTCAGGAGCCAAACGATAATCCACTGAAACGACAATTGCTTGCGCTTGGTCTGCTAAAAGCTGACAGCCAGCATCAACAGACTCTAAATTACCATATACCCAGCCACCGCCATGATAATAAACAATAACAGGTAATGGTTGAACATGAGTAGGTATATAAAGTCGTAGCGTAATTTGAGCCCCATCACGCATGGTAATTAGTTGATCTTGCATCGCCGCTAATATTGGCTTATGGGGTGATTGCCATGGCGTAACCGTACGCATCGCGCGAGCTTCCTGTGGTGTAACTTGATAGTAGGGTGTAGCAACTTGTTGATCTTGAATATAATGAACAGCTTCTTTTCTTAAAGTAGTCATCCTCATCAGTCCTTTATCGTGACGTTTATTACTTACATTATAAACTATTCATATAATTTTACTAGGATTTAATTTTAGAAAAAGAAAATTCTTTCATAATAGAGGTGAAATCAACGAATTGTGTTTATAATAAAAGGGAAGAAAGTATTTGGAGGGACAGTATGATTTCTTTAATTGTGGCACATGATGACAACCATGTAATTGGTTATAATAACGGAATGCCTTGGCATTTACCGGGAGATTTGCAGTATTTCAAAAACAAAACAATGGGCAAGCCAATGATTATGGGACGAAAAACGTTTGAATCCATTGGTCGTCCACTACCTGGACGTCGCAATATTGTTATTACACGAGATGAAAATTATCACGCAGAAGGCACTGAAACTGTGACGAGCCTAGAAGAAGCAATAGCGATAGCAGGGGATGTAGAGGAAATCATGATTATTGGCGGTGAGCAAATTTTCCGTTTATCAATGGAAATGGCAGATCGCTTATATATTACAAAAATCAATCATTCATTTCGGGGCGATACCTTTTTTCCGAGCTATGAGGAGAAGTTTGTAGAGGTTTCTGCTGAACAGCCCGAAACAGCTTCAGAAGGCTATACTTTCCAATATCAAATTTTTGAGCGTAAATAACATGGGAAAAGCACGGTTTTGATAGACCGTGCTATTTCTATATTTAGGGGAGATATTGATGCGCAACATACGATTATCGAGTGGAGAAATTGCTCAAGTTGATTGCTTGAGCTGTGCCATCATAAGTGGACAGGTCAAGCCCAATGGTGGTGTTATCATTGAAACGGATTATTTTCACGCCCACCAGGATGTAGCTTATCCAATCAAGGGATTAGTTATTTTAGCTTCAAAGCGTCACATCCATTGCTTCGATGAATTAAATAATGACGAAAAACTGGATTACATCAATCTCTTAACAAAAATTAGACAAGCTCAAAGGGAAGTATTGGGCATTGAATACGTTTATTATTTTTACAACGAAGATACGACTCATCATTTCCATACTTGGATGGTGCCCCGCTATGAATGGATGAATGCATTCGGGCGATCCGTTGAATCCTTGAGGCCAGTATTACTTCATGCCAGAAATAATTTGAGTAATGAGGAGCATGAAAAAGAAGTAAGGGAAGCTATTGAGCTTTTAAGAGAATCCATAAAAAATCGCTCCTTATGAAGAAGGGCACTGAAAAAGTCCATATCTTTTTTTTCATTTGGCACTGTGACTCTACTGTTGTTTTCCGAAGCATTCCGCTCGCTTTCCGCGGGCGAGCGCCGAGTCTCCTCCTACGCTTCGCTTCGTGCGGGGTCTCGTCTGTCTCGCTTTCCCGCAGGAGTCGAGCGATGCTTCTCCAAACAACGCAATGTATCATTCTATTATTTTAGTCACACTTTCCTTTATAATAAAAGAATGAATATGTAGGTGGTGCCCCAATGATTTCAAATCAGGAAACCCTTAATTTAAGTCCATACATGGCAATCTACGATATTGTTGTGCCAAAAGATAATATGCTTCGCCAGATCAATGAACTTGTTGATTTTTCATTCATTTTAGAAGAGCTAAAAACAAAATATTGTTTAGACAATGGACGTAATGCCATTCCTCCAATTCGCATGTTTAAGTACTTATTATTAAAAGCGATTAATGATGTATCAGACGTCGACCTAGTAGAGCGCTGTCATTCAACTATTTCTTGGATATGGCAACAGAAGATCCAGTGAGACAGAAATAAGGCACTTCCTGTTCAAAATTGAACAAGAAGTGCCTTATTTTTATCTGAAAAAGGTTCGCATTTATGAAAACATAAGTTTTTCAGTGCCCTCTTATGAAGGGAGCGACTTTTTTTATAAATAGAAGTACACACAAGCGTACATGGAAGCACAGCCAGCTAGCACAAAAAGATGCCAGATTGCATGGTTATAAGGTAGAGAGCGCCAAGCATAAAAGATGGCTCCAATTGTATAGAACAGTCCACCTGCAAGTAGTAAAGCAAAGCCATAAAATCCTAAGTATAAATAAACAGGCTTAATAGCAAAAATGATGAGCCAGCCCATGCCAATATAAAAAATTAAGGATAGCACTTCAAAGCGGTTAATGAAGAAACATTTAAAAAGAACACCTAATATTGCGAGTGACCAAATAATACATAATAAAGTAATGGCTAGGGTGCCACCCACCGCAATTAATAAAAACGGCGTATACGTACCGGCAATTAAAATATAAATGGACGAATGGTCCAAAATAGCGAAAAAGTGTTTATATTTTTCTGGCATACTGTGTAGCAATGTGGACATTAAAAACAGGATGATGACAGAGACGCCAAAAATACTAAAAGTAGTAATATGTAGAGCATTACCTGTTTGCACAGCTGTAAGCAGTAAAACAACTAGAGCCGGAATACTTGCAATAAAACCAATACCGTGTGTAATGGCATTCCACAGTTCTTCCTTCCAAGATTTATAGTCAAATGAATCAATCATTTACAACACTCCTTTCGTTCATGTATTTACTATACCCCAATAATTTATACATGAACATTTACATTTGTCATATATTTCATATCAAAAATGTCATAAGGCTGTCATATTCTTTTAGGGGCTTTGATAGACAAGAGATAAAGGAAACGCTATAGTATCAAAGGTAGCGTTTACATTTTCAAAAAATCAAGGCTTTGCCTAATGACAAATGTCATGTTTACATAATGATTCATTAGTCTATATAATAAATTTTAATGAAGTAAAAGGATGTGTCGAAGTGGGACGAATTCATATAGTAACGGACTCAACTTGTGATTTAACAAAAGAAGAAGTAGCACAGCATGGCATACATATCGTGCCATTAACAATTCAAATTGATGGTGAAACATATATAGATGGTGTGGATTTAGAGCCACAACCCTTTTTAGGCTTGATGAAAAATGCTAAAAATTTGCCGAAAAGTTCACAGCCTGCACCAGGTAAATTTAAGGAATTATATGATGAGCTAGGCAAGGATGGCGATCAAATTCTCTCCATCCATATGACAGGTGGTATGAGTGGCACGGTAGAGTCAGCACGACAAGCGGTTCAAATGACAGACGCTGATGTGACGGTGATTGATTCACGCTTTATTGCAATCGGTTTAGCTATTCAGCTACGTGAGGCTATTAAAATGCGCGATGCTGGAGCAACAGTTGAGGAAATCGTAGCTCGTCTGGATAAAGTACGTGCAAACACACATTTATATGTAATTGTGGATACGCTTGAAAATCTAATTAAGGGCGGTAGAATTGGTAAAGGTACAGGCTTTATCGGTTCATTGCTGAACATCAAAGTTATTGCTAATTTAGAGGGTGGCGTTTACAATCCCGTTTCCAAGGTGCGTAGCCATAAACAGGTAGTGAATTACTTATTTAAACAATTCCAAGCTGATACGGCTGGGAAAACAGTCAAAGCTGTCGGTATTTCTCATGCAGATGGCCTCATCACAATGGGGAATCCATTAAAAGAGTTAATCGAAGGTACTGGCTTTAATGACGTTGAGATTGCCTTTACATCTCCAATTATTTCGACACATACTGGACCGGGTGCCATCGGATTTATTTATTTTGCAGAATAATAGTGAGGAGCTACTACATAATGAACTGCCCCGTAAAAGTTAGACATTAATCTAACTTTTACGGGGGTTTTTTTATGACAAAAGTAAGTGTTGAACAACGTATTCAAGCAGTTCAACGATATTTAAATGGAAATGAAACTTTGATCGAAATTGCGAATGATATCGGTGTTACAGCTCAGATTGTCAGTGAATGGGTTCGCCGTTATCAAAAAAATGGCGTAGAGACTTTCTTAAAGTCCTATACAAACTATTCAGCTGACTATAAAATGAATGTACTTAATTATATGAACGAGACAGGTACATCTTCGAGAGACACAGCTGCACTATTCAATATTTCATCTCCTGGCATGATTCGGAATTGGAAGTTGAAGTTTGAAGTTGGTGGTTATGATGCTCTTGTTTCTAAGAAAAAGGGGCATCTATCTATGAAAAAAGAGACAAAAAGAACAACGAAATCAACACCAGCTGAAGGATCTGTTGAGGCGTTAGAAGCACGAATCAAACAATTAGAAATGGAGAATGCGTACTTAAAAAAGTTGAATACTTTAGTTCAAATGCAAGAAAAATTACCAATCAAATCAAAGCGCAAGTAATTTATGAACTAAAGGAAATCTATGAAGTAGTGGAATTAATCAAAGTCGCTGATATTCCACGTAGTACGTATTATTACTGGGAAAAGCGTTTGAATCGTCATGATAAATACGCTGATGTGAAAGTCGCAATTCAGTCCATTTATCATGAACATAAGGGACGTTATGGTTATCGTCGGATCACCAAAGAACTAAAAAAATTTGGTATTCATCATGATCCGAAAACGATTAACTGCTTGATGAATGCCATTGGCATAAAGTGTGAAGTCCGCATGAAGAAATATCGTTCGTATAAAGGTAACGTCGGAAAAATTGCCCCAAACATATTACAACGCGATTTTACAGCGGAAAAAATGAACGAGAAATGGGTAACAGACGTGACAGAGTTCCATCTATTTGGTGAGAAACGCTATTTATCACCCGTCCTTGATCTATGTAATGGCGAAATCATTGCATACTCGGTTATGAAGCGTCCAGTGTATAAACTAGTCCATAATATGTTAGAACAAGCATTGGAGCGCCTTGAATCAAGTGATCAAGTTATTCTTCATTCAGATCAAGGTTGGCATTATCAAATGAAAAAGTATCAACAAACATTAAAGCAACATGGTATTACGCAGAGTATGTCCCGTAAGGGTAATTGTTTGGACAACGCAGTCATCGAAAATTTCTTTGGCTTATTAAAATCTGAACTCCTGTATCTACAAGAATTTGAATCTATGGCACATTTTGAACAGGAGCTCAATGACTATATTCACTACTACAATCACAAACGAATGAAAGAAAAATTAAAAGACCTAAGCCCGGTGGAGTACCGAACTCAGGTCTTAGCAGTTGCTTAACTAAATATGTCTAACTTTTTTGGGTCAGATCATAAGTAAATGTAGTGGCTTTTTTCGTTTTGGCCCTTTTAGCTGGATACTTGTTCGCTATTTGGAAAAGAGGAATTTTGGCAACAACACAAAATTATGGAGAACAGAGAGTAAGTCACTTTTCATTAGGGTATGAACTATTCTATAATAGAAGGTACAGAAAGGGATGGAAGGTGGTCAAATGGACATTCGGCGATTTATGTTGTCATGTTTGGCCGTCTTAGTACTTAGTGGTTGTGCAATATCAATCGATGAGCCGAATCCGCAAGCAGAGCCTGACGGTGAGCAAGCAGAAACGGAGCAAGATATGACGCAGGATGAGCAACAAACAGTAGAAGAGGAAAAAACCTCCAAGAATATGTTGACGCAAATTTTTGAACATTTTTTTGAGCCATCAGCAGAGGATTTATCGCAAATTGATGAAGAAAATGCAAAGCAACTGCATTATCTGGCACTAGGAGATTCATTAACAGATGGTGTCGGTGATGAGTATAGTCAAGACGGTTATGTAGGAAGATTAGCAGATTCATTGCTTACGTGGCCCTCGATTTCCGAGGTAGATGTTGATAATCGTGGCAAACGTGGTAGACGTAGTGATCAGCTACTAAAATTAGTGAAAAAAGGGCATTATGATGAAGAGTTGCAACAAGCGCAGCTCATTTCTTTAACAATGGGTGGCAATGATGTCATGAAAGTTGTTAAACAGGATTTGTTTAATTTAAAGCGTGACGCATTCGATAAAGAATTGCGGACGTATAAGCAGCGCTATAGCAAAATCGTTGAAGGCATTCGTGCAAAAAATCCGACAGTGCCCATCCTACTCATTGGTTTCTATAATCCGTTTTCGATTGTGACCAATGAGGCGAATGAATTCGATACAATTATCACAGAATGGAATAATGTGATTGAGGAAGTAGCGAGTGAAGATTCCAATGCTTGCTATGTATCGGTGGAGGATTTATTTGATTCAAATGAAGAGCTCGTCTATCATACAGATTTTTTCCACCCCAATGCAAAGGGATATGAAAAAATGACAGAACGTATACTAGCGGCAATGGAGCAGTGTGGTATGGAAGAAAAGATTAACAAGGCAATAGGCTTCGAGGAGTGACAAAATGAATAAATGGAAAGTCGCGTTTTTCGCCTTAGCAGGCACAGTGCTTTTTGCAATCCTCCTCGTCGTTTTTTTAGCAACTAGACCAGTAGATGGAGTCGATGTTGCCAAGCGTTCAGCAGGTGAAAGTGAAAGCAAAGGAAATGTACTCGTGGTGCAAACCACAACAAAGGAATTAGAATCGATTTCCAAAAAATATTTAAAGGATGCAGCAAAAGGCTCGCCTTTACCACTTGATTTTACAATCGGCGATGATATTCAATTACGAAGCACGCTCACGGTGTTTTACACGGAAATTCCGATTTCCATGAATTTTGAACCCATTGTAGATGACAAGGGCAATATTATTTTAAAGCAAACGGGGATGAATGTCGGGCTATTAAATATTCCGCCGGAGACGACGATGAAAATTATGCGGGATTCGGTGGAATTCCCTTCATGGATTACCGTGAACCCAAATAAAGCAGAAATCTATATTGATTTATCTCGCATTAACATAGCATCCGGATCACGCGTCCGTGCTAAAGAATTGGACTTACCAAATGACAAAATTTTATTAGAAATTATTGTTCCTGGTGAATAAGGAGTGAAATGAATGGCAAAGCAATATGCAACATTTGCAGGAGGCTGTTTTTGGTGTATGGTCAAGCCATTTGACGAAACACCTGGCATTGAATCGGTGCTATCTGGCTATACAGGTGGACATGTTGTCAATCCAACCTATGAGCAAGTGTGCTCAGAAACTACTGGACATGCCGAAGCCGTGCAAATCGTATACGATGATGATCTTTATAGCTATGAGCAACTACTGTCTATCTATTGGACCTTAATAGACCCGACAGATGCAGGTGGACAGTTTTATGATCGCGGCGAATCCTACACAACAGCCATTTACTATCATAATGAAGAACAACGTCAACTAGCAGAGCGTTCAAAGGCTGATCTAGAAGCTTCTGGAAAGTTTGATAAACCGATCATGGTGAAAATCTTACCTGCTAGCACATTTTACCCGGCTGAGGACTATCACCAATATTATTATAAGAAAAATCCAATGCACTACGAACGCTATTCGGTTGGAAGCGGTCGCCGAGCGTATCAAGAGCATCACTGGGGGAATAAACATGAATAAAGAACAACGTTTAAAAGAACTTACAGACATGCAATATTACGTGACACAGGAAAATGGCACAGAACCACCGTTTCGCAATGAGTTCGATGAGCATTTTGAAGAGGGCATCTATGTAGATATCGTCTCTGGAAAACCACTATTCAGCTCATTGGACAAATACAACTCAGGCTGTGGATGGCCAGCATTTACGAAGCCCATCCAAAAAGAAGAAGTAACCGAGCACTTCGACACAACCCACGGTATGCGCCGAGTAGAAGTACGCAGTAAAGAAGCAGACTCCCATTTAGGACATGTCTTCCCAGACGGCCCAAGCGAACTAGGAGGCCTACGCTACTGCATTAACTCAGCATCCCTTCGCTTCATAGCAAAAGAAGATCTAGAAAAAGAAGGCTACGGCCAATTCCTATCATTATTCAAATAAAAAATCCTAGCAAGAGCGATCTTGCTAGGATTTTTTTGTTTTGGTGGGTGTAGAGGGAGGGAGAGTTCAGATGAATGGCAAGCAATAGCAAAGCGGTGGATAGAATATGCGAAGAGACGGATAGAATTCTCAAAGTGGTGGATAGCCATCGAAAAGTGAAGGATAGCCCGCTAAGAGCGATGGATAGGACTCTAAAGTTGAAGGAAAGCCGCATTAAGTGAGGGGATTCCCCAATATAAAGGTGCAAAATAGCAAAGTGACGGATAAAGCTCTCAAAGTGACGGATAGAAAGTGAAAATTGGTGGATAGCCCGCTCAGAGCGATGGATAGAATGCTAAAATCGAAGGGAAGTCGCATCAAGTGAGAGGATTCTCCAATATAAAGGTGCAAAATAGCAAAGTGACGGATAAAACTCTCAAAGTGACGGATAGAAAGTGAAAAGTGGTGGATAGCCCGCTCAGAGGAATGGATAAAACACTACATAGCAGGAGACAATTCAAAGAGACGGATAGCCGACCTGACTATGGCTAATCCATATCTCCCCAATTGAACCCCCTCCAGCCAAAAAAAGAGGGATCCTCCAACGAAAGGATCCTCCTCAGAAATTCGCAATAAAACTTAAACTTTAAATGCGCCTACTAGATTACGGAGGCTGTCTGCTTGTTGGGCAAGCTCTGTGGCAGCCGCATTGATTTCCTGCATGGAAGCGGAGCCCTGGGTGGCAGCGGCGGCGGATGTTACAGTGTTAGCTGCGGACTGCTCGGCATAGGCATTGACGTGAATGAAGTCGCTTGCTACTGCGTTGCTAAAGTCCAGTGTCGATGCAATTTTATCCACCATGGCTGCTATAATCGTTGTAGTTTCTTCTGTATGCGATAAAATGTTGGCCAAGGATTGATTAGTTTCATTGGTCACTTCAACGCCACGAATGACAGTAGTGACCCCTTCATGGTTTTGGGCAATGATCGATGTGACTTCATTCTGAATAGATGTCACTATCGCAGTTACTTCCTTGGCGGCACTTTGGGATTGTTCTGCTAGTTTACGAACTTCATCCGCTACCACGGCAAAGCCCCGACCATGCTCGCCAGCTCGAGCTGCTTCAATTGCTGCATTTAAAGCTAATAGATTTGTTTGCTCGGAAATAGCTGTAATGGTACCAATGATCGATGTAATGTCGGCAGATTTTCGACCTAACGCCTCGACCGTTGATGTTGTGGAAGCCATTGTTTCTTCGATTGATTGCATAACCAGCGAAGATTGCTCCACAGAAAGGCTTCCTTCATCGGCTGCTTGCTGCATGGCTATAGAGGCACGATGTACGGCACTCGCTTGTTCGTTTAATTGATGCATAGAGTGCTCTAGGTCGCTCATTTTTTGTTGCGCACTATTCATACTAGAAATGGTATTATCACTATCGCTTGCAATATCGGCTGTTGCATCCGCAATATCTTGAATGGTACGAGCATTTTCATCTGCTAACGACATGAGCTCCTGACTACTACTTGATACATGATCAGCCAGTTCGCTTACACGTCGAATTAAATTGGAAATCGACTCAATCAATGTATTTGTAGAAGCGGCAATAGTGGAAAATTCATCGCGATTTCGCACTTTCACACGTCTTGTTAAATCGCCGCCTGCCTGAGCAATATCAAGGATGGAATCATTAATCGCTTGTGTATTACGCTTCAAAGATTTAAAGAGCATGAAACCAAAAATGACGATCGCTAAAAAGCCGATAATGGATACAATAAAAAATGTAGTGATTGAAAGATTGACTTGCTGATTAAGCTTGTCTAACTTTGCTTTATTCGACTCATCCATCACCATATTTATGGATTCAATATTATTATCAATATGCGTTTTCATTGTTTCTCCAGTAGCCCCCATCATGAGCTTACGAGCCTGTTCGAGACCAAGTTCATCACGCATAGTCATTACTTTTTTTGAATAATCCAGGTAATTTTTATAATATTGGTCGATGGCCTGCATATGACCAAGCTCAACTTGCCGATCCTGAAATTGTTCATTTAATGCTGCTAATTTTTTATTAATGGTATCAATTTTTAAATGATAGGAGGTAGAATAAATGCCATTCCCTGTTATTAAGTAACTTTGTTCCAAATTCGTCAACCTTGCTATCTCATAGGCAAGTTGGTTAACTGTTAATTGCTCTAGGACATTTTTCTTAGTGAAATCTTCCATCTCCTGCTGAAGCTTCTGTATATTGACATAAGACAATATACCCATAACACCGTTAATTACAATAAGAAGTGCGAACATAATAAGCACTTTGCCCCGAATTAAATGGTAAAAACGTTGTCGTTTTTCTTTCATAGGAGGGGGATTGATCCCGGTTTCCTCTTGTATAGAAGCTTTCTTTCCTTTAAAAAAGCTAAAAGTGAAGAGAGTCGGGCGTTTTTTTGCTGCATCATGAGTTTTTTTAGTCTTTTTCATCGCATCACCTTCCTATTTTTTAGTAATCGATTTCAATTTTATCTTATTTTACTAGATTTTTCTATTATTTTTTCTAAAAATTAAAATTTTTCTGATAGATATAACTGTGACAAAAGTCAGGATGACCAAGAAAATAGTTCTAAAATCGAGAATAGGAAATATATCTTAGTAGTGGGAATTATGACGAATACCTTTTTTTCTGCTACACTATCGAAAAGTAAATGCAAAAAAGGGGAAATTGTGTGATGAAAAAAAGTTTTTATTTATATGTCCTTACATTTCGAGGCGGCGACTGGTCAGATGCCAAGGTACGGTTTGCGGAGGAAATGTTTCATGAGCATAATTTTCCAAAGCAAAGTGCAGACTTTAATGAGTTATCCAACTACATTGAATCCTATGCTACAGAAAATTTAACGATTGAAGCTTTTGATCATTTGTGGGAGTTATATGAGGGACAGGCATAAATTGTACGAAAACTATAAATAATTTTTAAGTTGCTAGACGTCTAGCATTGCGTAAATGACAGAAACACAGTATTATTTATAGTGATAACTGACAGAAAAGAGGGATTGCAGTATGAGTGTTCATATTAATGCAAAAAAAGGTGAAATCGCTGACACAATTTTACTTCCAGGAGATCCACTTCGTGCAAAATACATCGCGGAAACATTTTTAGAAGATGTAACTTGCTACAATGAGGTACGTAATATGTTTGGTTATACAGGTACGTATAAAGGCAAACGTATTTCAGTACAAGGAACTGGTATGGGTGTGCCATCTATTTCAATCTATGCGACAGAATTAATGCAAGAATATGATGTTCAAAAATTAATCCGTGTAGGTACTTGTGGTGCAATTCAAAAAGATGTGAAAGTGCGTGACGTGATTTTAGCGCAAGCAGCAACATCTGATACACGTATGAACCAAATCATTTGGGGCGGTGCTATCGACTTCGCACCAATCGCAGACTTTGACCTATTATTAAAAGCGTATAACGCAGGAAAAGATGCTGGACTTAACTTACAAGTGGGGAATATCTTCACAGCAGATTTATTCTACTCAGATGAGCATCAAAATGAAAAATTAGCACAATACGGTGTACTAGCTGTAGAAATGGAATCAGCAGCTCTGTACACATTAGCAGCTAAATTCGGGCGTAAAGCACTTTCTGTTCTAACAGTAAGTGACCACATTTTAACTGGCGAAGTAACAACATCAGAAGAACGTCAAACGACTTTCAACGACATGATGGTTGTTGCACTTGAGGCTGCTATTCAAGACTAAGCGTAGCAAGGGTTTGTGAGTTACCAAATATTGGCGAGAGACCAAAAGAGACCAAAGTGATTTTTCACAGGTTATCGAAAAGGTCACTCGCCTTTTCTTTTTGCTCTCTATCAATGTGTGAATAGGTGTTTAATGTCTCACGAATGTTAGCATGACCAAGCTGTTCTTGAATGACTTTAATGTTCACACCTTTAGACACCATATAAGACGCATACGAGTGCCTTAAACCATGAAACGTAATAGCAGGAAGGTCATGTCGTCTTACAATATCGCTCCATTGTTTACTCATACGGTCAGGATGGTTAGGGTATCCGTTATCTTTCGAGAAAATGAAATAAATAGGCTTATCCTTTTTATCTAGAAGTGGATTGAACTTGTCGCCAAGTTTTTGAAGCTTCTTTTTCTTTTGCTCAATGTAATCGTGCAGCTCGCTCATTAAACCTTGAGGTACATGAACAATTCGCTCTTCTCCTGTCTTTGTAGTATCTAGGAAGAATCGTTCTGTAACTTTATCGTACTGAAGGGTGTGATTAACAAGTATAGTCCGATTTTTGAAGTCTAGTGATTCAAATTGTAGTGCAGCAATTTCTGTCATACGCAAGCCACAAAAGAGAGCAACCCTAATTTGAAGTTTGTGCTTGATATGAAGTTTAGGTAGTACGGGCAATAGGTGTTGAATTTGAGCTTCTGTATAGTAATTAATTCGCTTAGACTTTTGACGCTTAGGTTTGGTAGCTTTAGCACAAGGATTGACCTCTAAATAGCCCCATTCAATTGCTTTGTTGAACATGGTATTAAGTAAAATAAACTTTTCTATTAGTGAACCTGCTTTCGCTTTCTTTTGTTCTTTAAAGAAAACGTTAATCTGAGCAGAAGTGATTCTTTTAATTAGGTTTAGCCCAAAGAAATCTACAAGTCCTTGTTTTAGATAGTTTTCATAAGCGTTGCGGGATTTCACTTTCAGCTCAATACCGACATAGTTAGTCATAAACTCTTCTGAAAAAGTTTGGAAAGTTATCTTAGTAGATTTTTCAAAGCTTTGTGTTTCCATACCAAGAGACTTCTCAAATTGAGCTATAGCGTTAAATATGTTGCTCTCGGTCAATTTATCTAGAGTGACTGTTTTCATCTTTCTAAGTCGCTTGCCGTTGCTGTCATAGCCATATTCCACAAATAGCTTAATTCGTGGTTGACCTTTTTTATTTGGTGGTAAAACTGAGTAACTTGCCATGTTGATTGCTCCTTAGCGGGCATAGCAATTCTTCTTGTATAGATGTAACAAACTTTCAATTTCAATTATAGCTGAACTATTGAAGGATTTGGTATTTAGATTTTGAAGAAGTTGCAAAGGATTTTGGGGGGATCTATAGGTTTTAATAACTGCCTATGTCTTAGATCTAGTTTGTATTTAAGATGTAGGCAGGCACTTTTTCACCGAGCTGTTGTCCTCAATTCTAGCTTCATGGTGGGGAGGGCAAAATCAATTATCAATCATAAATATGCTTGGTGTACATATCAATGCTCACGCTATTAAAAGGGCATATGCAAAAAACTTGCATAACAATGTTGCAGACGAAATAAAAATATTAAAAATTCTTGGGAATAGTGTTTTAAGTTCCGTAATTTGGTATCTGTACCTAAATGTCGAAGAAATGGAGGGAGGTTTAAGAGAAAATTAATTTAAAATATCTGACATAAAATGCTCGGTAATACATCCTTTTTCTAAGTTGCATATTATATTGCTACTCTTAGTAGGGGGGAGTAAATTAGGTGTCAATCTATTAATAATACCATCTATCACCTATTGAATCAATACAGAAAAAAGTGGTAACTTATGTTGGTAAGTTGTGCAAATAGCTTTCAAAGAATGGATTAGTAGACAGCTGTTGTAGAGTAATATTTCTATGAGGCTAAAGTAAAAGAGTTCGGCAAATGAATTAATAAAAGTGCTAATTTGGATAGGGGGGGAAAAAATGACACAAGAATTTTATTCAATTCCAAAAGACTCATTCATAGATCAAATAATTCGGAAGTTTCAAGCTTATGCAATTGTTGATATTGAAAATAAGATCAATAGGTTGCTACTGACAGACACTAGAGAAGAATTTTTTGATGAAAGAATTACTAAATTAATGGGTGAATGTAATTATTTCGAACGAGCATCTAATGAAACTTTATTAGTAGATTTAATTGAATGTGCTAAAGAACGTTTAGATGAAGAAGAGATGAGCTATGCAAAAGCTGCATTTGATCTAGTATTATCAAAACGTAAATTTAATTCTTATCACTAAGTATAGTAGTGGTAAAAAATAAGAGTCTTATTATAATAAAACCTACTTTTCCAATAAGTAAAGTTTGTAGAAATGAGGAATTACATGAAAAATGTTAATGAAGTAAATGTAAAAGAGTTAGTTGTTGTGAATGAAAGCAATCAAAAGGAGTTTTTAATGATTCCAAATACACCAATGTGTCAGGAAATCGTTGAAAAATATCGTGTTCAATTAGTTGAACGTTACAAAGAGTCAATTTTTAATAATTGGGATGAGCGGCGTAATCTTGATTTAACTGATGAACTAATGAGAGAAGCAGTTATGGTTATGGATGCATCTGATGAAGAAATTCTAAAAATGTTTTTTGAAGATGCTAATGACAAAGCTGCTGATATGGACGGACAAGATTATTTCAATCAGCTATTTGAAGTAGCAACATAATTCCCTTGATTTATAGGGATTATTACAAATTCAATTTATATGAAATGGAAAGTAAAATCTCTATTTTACTTCAAAATAAACTTATAGAATTAGAGGAGAATGAATATGAAATTTCAGTTAAAACACATGGATAAGGACTTATTTAACTTTGTAGATGTAAGTAAAAATCCATTTGATCGTAGATCACGTCACATTGCTGTGAGGCTTAATTTAATGGGAGTTATACAGAAATCGGACCTTAAATACGCAACTGTTCTTGCAAAGCGAACAATTGGTGAGTACAACAGAACGAAAGGTAAGGAAGATGAGACGTATACAGAAGAAATGTATGTGTATGGCACACCTTTTAAAACTGCTTATGCCTACCTAGTTGGAAATTTCAATCATTTCTTTACTCGTTCTAAGTATCTGATTAGAACTTATGGAGAAGAAAATGTTGATATTCATCGTATGGGTGAGAATTATAGTGCTGATAGCGTAGTGGCTATATTAAAAAAGGATCATAAAGCTGTTCATAATGTGAAGTATGTAACACTTGAATACTTTGAGGGTTATATTTATCCTCAGGAGTTTACTTCTAAGGATGCGTTAAGAAAAGCATACAAACTTTCCAAAGAAGAATTAGAAGTTGGTTTAAGTGAGCGGTATTTTATGAACCTAAATAAACGCATACAAATCAAAATCATTCCTTCTAGTGTTGAACCTTCTTTTGAAAAACATAAAGAAAGTACACAAGATTTTATTAAAAATCTAACGAGATCATTAGAAAAAACTTCCGATGTAACTGAGAAGAAAGCACTTGAACAACAAATAAAACTCGAACAGAAAGAGTTACAAGTATATGACCAACTTCTTAAACAAGATGAACTGTACAATCAAAAAGTAGCGAAGTTTAAAGGTGTCAATGCTGATGAAGTTTGGAATAAGATTGCAATAAGCCTAAAAGAGCAGTATCAAAACCAAAAGAAAGCTGTTTTGAAGCTAATCAAAGATGAACTAGTTGATTTGTTCACAGAAGGAAGCAGAATTGATTATGAGCTGTTCTTTAATATAACTACCGATATGATTCGCATTGAAAATATCCTTAAAGATTTGAATAGATATGATTATGTATTTGAAGAATACTGTATCTTAGTGAAAACTAAAAGCACTAATGTAGTTTGAGAAGATTGAATTTTCTGTATTAAGAAGTGTGTGCAGTAATTAGTGCAGTAGATTGTCTAGCATGTTTAATTAAGCTACTATTAATCAGGGGAGCTAGAAATAGCTCTTCTTTATTTTGGAGGAAAGTAAGATGAATGTAACAGATTGTATTCAACAAGAATACTTAGAATGGCAAAGAGGAGACATTATCACCATTTCTGCAGGTACAGGGAAAGGAAAAAGTCATTTTATAAAGAATGAACTTTATGACCATGCAAAAAGTAAAGGCAAACGAATTTTGTTCTTTCTTCATCGAACCAATACGCTAGAACAATTTGAAGCTGAAATCGCTGCAGAAGGAAAAGATGATGTGATTGAATTAAGTACATATCAAGGTTTTGAGAAGGCTATTATTCGTCAAAATCAGCTAGATCTATGGATGTACGAATATATCATCTGTGATGAATATCATTATTTTGGAAATGATTCTTCTTTTAATAAATTCACCGACTTATCACTCAATGAAATTATTGAAGGAGCAGATGAACGGGTTGTAGTGCTTATGAGTGCTACAAATGAGTTTATTAAAGCATATTTGAATAATAGCAAATCAATTAATCCAAAAGAATATATTCTGTCAGCTAACTATGATTATATTAAAACCTTAGAGTTATTTGATGATGATCAGCTTATCATTGATGGATTAAAAAAGAGAGTAGCAAAAGGAGAAAAGGCTCTAATCTTTATAGAATCTGCTAATGATTGCTATGAGCTTTTCAAGCACTTTGAAGAACATAGTATGTTCATTTGCGGTAAAAGTCATAGAAATTATAAGTATGTCGATGAGGAAAAGCGTGAACAACTTTTAAAGAATCAACGTTTTAATGACCTATTTTTATTCACTACTCAAACACTTGATGCAGGAGTAAATATCATTGATGATGATTTACACTTTATAATAGTAGATATAGCTGATCCCGATGTGTTGGTTCAGTGTGTAGGGAGAAAGCGAATACGAGATGCAGAATCTGATTACGTGCATTTGGTTGTGAAAAATCGTTCGAATGGGCGGTTAGGTTATGACAAAGGGAACTTAACAAATCGTATGAAACACGCAAAGTTTTTTGAGGAACATTCCCAAGAAGAATACGATCGAGAGTTTTATCGTGAACCTGATCCTTATCAGCTAGTTTACTACGAACCACTCCCCAACGGGCTTTATAAAATAGGTGTAAACCAACTTCTCTTTGATAGTTATAAGTATAAATATAAACGACTTGAGGATATTCAAGAAATAGCTGGCGGGTATCGTCAATTTATAGTTGAGCTATTTGGAAAAGAAGGGAGCGTATCAATGGATGCTTATTTAGATCCGAATACTCTTACAGCATTAGAGGCAGGGTTTACTGAGGGATTAATTTTTTATAGCAAAGAGGAGAAACGGGCATTTGCTGAAAAATTAAATCTGAAAGTAAATGGTCGGATTATAACTAGCTTTAGGAAAATAAATGAGTTGCTAACTACTAAGGAAGCATCATTTCGAATTTTTCCACATGAGGCTAAAAAGGATGGAAAACGATATAAAACAGCATGGAGAATCATTCAAATGTCAAAGTGATATTGGTTAAAAATGTTGTGAGTATTATTATATACGGACACCAAAATTGACCAAGCATAAAACTCGTTGAGGGGTTTGGGGACGGACGAAAAGCGTTTTTTTTGAATTGCTTTTTATCGGGAGCGAAGCGGGAGATAAAAACACTTCAAAACACGCAGCGTCCCCAAGAATATAATTCCACGAGTTAGGATAAAATTGTAGATTGCAAATTGTACTATACTTTATGGATAAATCATATTAATTCTTAATTTGTTACAAATAATAATAGAAGAGAAATAATTATTCATACATATTGTGATATAACATTTCATATATTTCAAATATCATAAAAACAGACAATCTTGCAAGATTTTCCGAAACATGTCCATGATTTGCATAATTTCTAAGTGGTTGGTGAATTAAACTGATTAATTCAATTTCATCTTTTGAAAAGTAATTATTTGTATTAATTTCATTGATAATTTGTCCTAAATCACGCTTTTTTTCTAAATTGACTTGTTTTATGTCAAAATAGTCTCTCAATAAGCCCTCTACCGTAGGCGATAGAATTTTAAAAATATTTGAGTATGTAAGTGAAGTAGGAGAAGTATTAATAATGTGAAAACAGTTATTAATATCATTATAATGTCTTGAAAATAAAGGTTTTCTAATTTTAAAGTTTAAATTTTGTATAGAGTGATATAGTTCAGAAAAATCGGTTGCATAGTTAACAATAGCTCGAATCTTGTGGGCTAGCTTCTCAAATAACGATTTAGATAATTTTACATTTTGCATATAATAACCTTTATTTAGTATTGAAAAATCAAATAAAACATATTCATTATCTATAGATCTAACATTTAAGATATAATCATATGCTTTACACTTACGTGAAATTTCTTTTTTAGTGAGTGATCCTATGTAATATTTAGAAGGAAATTGTATTTTTTTTATATTACCAATAAACCATCGTAAATCTTTATCTTTAACAATTGTTCTATCGTTAAGGAACATATTTTTGGAAATCAACCCCAAGAAATGCTCTTGAGTTAAAATAATATCATTTAATATTAATCTTTTTTCAACCATTTTTAGTGTTATAATCATTAAATGAATTTTTTTCTACTATGTATTCATATAAATCAAAATAAACATGTGTATCATATTGTTTGATTGAACAATAAAAATAATATGAATATTTATTGTTTATGTTGTCATAGTAAGCATCATACATATCTCAAATTCCCCCTTAATAAACCTTTCATACTTTAAACATTCTAATATAAGAATCCAATTTCTACAAATAAATTGTTGTGAGTATTATTATATAGGGAAACCAAATTTGACCACATGAGCATCATTCATGTGGTCTTGTTATATTTTCACGAGACGATAAAATTTTTGTCTTAATGGTAAATAATAGGTATTATATACTGTGAGAAGATATTTATTTAAGGGGGTTGGTTTCAGTGAAATATCCTTTCAATATTGGTGAAATGTATACTAGAAAAGAAGTGAAAAGAAATGTAGGACATTCCGATCCAGAAGCAATCGGAGGGGATTGGGCAACTGGTTATACTAGGTTTGCAGGATGTTATTTTATATTTGCTACTATAAGCACTGCTGGTAGAACAGGTCATGATTATCCGAATATTTTAACAAACAATGAATTATATTGGTTTAGTAAAAATAAACACACGCTAAATACACCATCAATAAAAGACATGATGGATGGTGAACATGAGGTTTTTATTTTCACTAGAGAGGATAGCAAGAACCCTAACTTTGTGTTTAAAGGATTAGGATATGTTAGAGATTACGAAGATACAATACCTGCACATATTGTTTGGGGATTTGTTGAGAATATGAGCAACGTGCCTTTTAGTTATAGAGCCGCTGAAAGAAAAAGATTTTTAGAGGGTGCGAAAAGAGAAGGTACTATAACTAGATATGAAAGAAATAGTCGTGCAAGAGAAGCATGTGTTGAATATTATGGTCATAATTGCCAAGTTTGTGGAATGAATTTTAAAGATACATATGGAAATATAGGAGAGGGTTATATTCATGTTCATCATGAAGTCGAAATTAGTATGATAGCTCAAGAGTATGAGGTTGATCCTATTGAAGATTTAAAGCCTGTTTGTCCGAACTGTCATGCGATGATTCATAAGAGAAAGCCAGCATACACAATTGAGGAATTAAGAAGAATAAAAAATAGCTTATCATAAAGTATGACAATGATTTATAGAAAAGGGGAATCTTAAATTGAAAAATAAAAGATATGTAAAAGATATGTTTTCTGCTTATGATTTATCGGTAGAAGATATACAAAATCGTAATATTGATGAAGATTATATTGAAGAAGTAGCTAACAAAACTTGTGTTTATATTCAATATACTTCAGATTTGAAGAAATTTTATGTCGGTGAATCGAATAGATACCTTACAAATACACATAATAGTAGGTTTATGGAACACATTAATGAACCTGCAACGGTATCAGGGAATATTACTCATAATAAATTTGATAGAGTCTTGATAATAATTAGTAAACATCTTAAAGGTAATGGAGATATTTTAGAAACAAAATTATTGAAATTTATGGACACTGAGTATTTAGTAATTAAAGATAAAGAGTTAGTTAATAGCAGATTAAATCAAGTTCATGCAGAAGAATTATCATATGAAATTGAGGAGGAATTATTTCCGGAATTGTGGACTTTTCTTAAAGAAAAGAAGTTTGTGAAAAGTGAATTAGAGGATGTAATTAAAAATCCAATTAAGTATTATTCGCCTTTCGGGAAAATCTTAGACAATATACAAATTACAGCTATTGAAAAAATAGTTGAGGCTGTTTTTTCTGATGACAATAGTGCAAAGCTTTTGATTCAAGGAGAGCCGGGTACAGGAAAAACATTTATAACAGCTACTGCTATTTTCGAATTAATACGGTTAGAGAAAAAAGTAGCTATAATAGTAAATCAAACGTCAATGGCTAAGATTTATACTGATTTATTTAAACTTGTTTCAAAATCTAGTAAACCTTTTGTTGGATCATTAGCAACTTTTAAAAATGGACTTGAAAGAAGAGATTTTTCAATCGATGATTATTCATTGTTAATTGTTGATGAGGCTCACAGATTAAAACAGCCTCAAGGACGACATAATTATTTACCAAGCACTTATACGTTAGACAGAAATAATTTGGATTTTACGGAGCTTGATATTATTGAAGGTTATAAAAAATCTTTAATTTTAATGTATGATGAATTTCAGTTAATTAGAGATAGCGATATTGATATTAAGAAATTTAAGGAACGAGTAAATGAGTCTACGGGTTACGAGAAGATTGAATTAGAAACTCAATACCGAATTAAATCGTCTTCAAAGGTTGCAGCTAGTAATTACACTAAGGGGATTAGAAACATACTTCAGCTAGAAGAAAGTAACTTTGACGAAGAAATCTTTAATAATGGTTACAAGTTTAAAATTGTAGATTCATTAGACGAACTTGTCGATGAAGTAAAGGCTAAAATTAATGCAAGTTATACTAATGCGAGAATTTTAAGTGGATTTTATAAAAAATGGATTTCTAAAGATGATTTAACTAAATATGAATGGAAAGCTAGTGAATATGGTGTGGATTTAAGATGGAATACACCGAATGATAAACTTGGTAAGAAAAACTGGTTGAAATATACAACAGAAAAAGGGTTAGAATTTACTGAAGTAGGATGTATTCATATAGCACAAGGTATGGATTTAGACTATGCTGCTGTTATTATTGGAAACGATTTAGACGTTGAAGATGTTGATGGTAAAATAAATTTGGTTGGAAATCCTAAATATTATCATGATACTAATGGTATTCCAATTCAAGGGACAGATGATGGAAGTAGACTAACTGAATATATTAAAAAGGTCTATTATATTTTATTAACAAGAGGGATTCATGGAACTTTTGTTTATATTGAAAATCCAAAGGTAAAAAAATATTTTAAAGAATTAACAGAGAATAAAACTCTAGTTTAAACGATTATCTAAAACCATCGTTTAATAGACATTTTGAAGACGGAGCATAAATTAACGTTTATGCTCTGTTTTTTTATTGCATTTGTCTATAAACTCGTCTATTATGAAATGTATATAAAACGTATAAGTTTGTAGAAAGTGGTGTCAAAAATGGGACGAGTAATAGGATATTGTCGTGTTAGTACGGAAGATCAAAATTTAGATATGCAGGAGCAAGCGATCCAAAAATATGCAGATGAAAAAGGACTGGAGCTTATTTTGTATGTAGAAAAGATTTCTAGCCGTAAAGTTGAAAGGCAAGAACTTGAACATGCGATAAAAGCTGCAACTAATGGAGATTTATTTGTTGTGTATAAATTAGACCGTTTAGCTAGAAGCACAAAAGAGTTATTTAAATTAACAGGAGATCTAAATGAAAAGGGTGTTGAGTTTGTTTCAATAAATGATGCATTTGATACAACCACTCCAACTGGTAAAGCAATGTTCGGTATGCTAGCTGTGTTTGCTGAATTTGAAAGAGATATTATACAGCAGAGAACTAAAGCTGGATTAGAAGCAGCTAAGAAGCGAGGACGTATTGGTGGACGACCAGCTATCGATGAAAAAACTAAGAAACGTGTGAGAGCATTATTTGAATCAGGTGAGAGTGCATCTGATATAGCTAAGGAGTATGGGATTGGTAGAGCTACTGTGTATAAAATTTTAAAAGATTAAAACGTGGATTTTTATTCCTTTTTGTTATAATTGAAATATACATACAATATGGGAGGAAAGAATATGAGAATTAGTGAAATTTTTAATTTAAATATGACACAAAGGCAATTAGATTTTGTTAATGTGAACATTGAAGTAGATACCCCATTATTTTTAGATCCTTATTATATAGGAAATCGACCAGACAATTGGTCATATGATGCACATAGAACAATCGAAAGTTTTTTTCAACATATTCTTTCACTCTTTAAGAGTAATAATATTACTCGTGCAAGACAACTATTTGAGAATTTGGGAGAACCAAATGAAACATGTTTAGGAATCTCAACGAATCGACCTAATGGAAGAGGCATAGGTGTAGATGAAGCTGAAAAAGTATTTAAGCATTTATATGAGAGTAAAGTAATTCAAAATAATATTGTTGGTCATTTCGAGGATTTGGTAATATTTGTAGATAAGATAGGTAAGGATAAAATTTCTGACTTAACAACAAATATTATACGTAAGCATTTAATTGATTATACTATCTCGCAGTGTGAATTATTAGGTATACCCTTAGAGGATAATGTTCCAACAGGATTCTATTGGAATGGAGAAAAGCTTAGATGGGAAAATGGATATGAAAAAGGATTAGTAATTGGAGAACGAGTAATAATCTTAGTTCCAAAGTGGGCTGTATCATATTCAAATGCTTATACTAAAGATTATTATGCGCAACATTTTGTTCTAAACTTTATGCAAAATGAGCATTTGAGGTTGAATACAAGTTTGGTGAGAACAAAGACAACTAAAAAAGGTGTAGTAAAAAGAAGAGTCTACAAAAAAGATTTAAAAGCATCAGAACCTGTTTTTCAAAAAGAATATCTCAGAGAGTTTACTTTGAAGCACCCTGAAGTATTTGAAGATTTCAGGAAAAGAGCTAAATCTAAAATAGAACCAATAAGTAATCCGAAATTATCTAATATTATTGGACAAGAGGAAATTGATATAATCGATTACTTAATACTTCAATTTACGACAATCTCTGCTGGTGCTAAAGAGGCTACAAATTATCACAGGTTAGTTACCAGCGTATTGGAATATCTCTTTTATCCATTTATTACTCGACCTATTATTGAGCAAGAAATACATGATGGGAGAAAACGTATTGATATTGTTTTTGACAATTCTGCAGAAAAAGGTTTTTTCTTTGATTTACATACCATAAAAAAAATTCCTGCATCTTATATATTTGTTGAATGTAAGAACTATACTAAGGACATAAAAAACCCAGAATTAGATCAAATTGCAGGTAGATTCTCTTTAAGGAGAGGTAAGTTTGGATTTATAGTTTTTAGAGATATTGATGATTTTGAAACATTAATTAAAAGATGTGCAGATACATTCAACGATGATAGAGGATGTATAATTCCACTGATGGATGAAGATTTAATTTTCTTATTAAAAAGCTTAAAAACCGAAGATGGTAATATAATAGATGGATTTTTAAAAGATAGGTTAAGAAAAATAATAATGAAATAATTTCTACTACGAGGTGATGAAATGTCTGTGTATTTTTTTGGTGAAGAAGATCGATTGTCAGATTTTATTGAAGATCCAGACGTGCCTACACAATGTCCAGTATGTAGGCACATAATGATAGTTAATGCATATCTTATTGCTAGGACTGGTTATGATGAAGGAGTAAATTACAGTGAAGTTTTATTTCAATGTGTAAATCCTAAATGTAATTCATTATTTATTGGTAAGTATGCAGACTATAATCAGTTTACAGAATTATATGAGACAGTACCTAAAACGGTAGAATTTCCAGAAATTTCGGATGATATAAAGACAATTTCCTCAGAGTTTGTCTCTATTTACATACAATCTTTAAACGCTGAAAAACAAGGCTTGGATAAAATTTGTGGCATAGGCTATAGGAAGGCTCTAGAATTTTTAATTAAAGATTATTTGAAATATCACATTACAGAGGATTCAAATTATACTATTCAACAAGTTGAGTCAACTGCATTGAGAAATTGTATTAAACAATGGATTGAAAATCCTAAAATTAAAATGGTAGCAGAAAAAGCAACTATATTAGGTAATGACGAAACTCACTATATTAAGAGATGGGTAGATAAGGATATAACAGATTTAAAAGCTTTAATAAAGCTAACCTTAAATTATATTCAGATGGAACTAGATTACATTAAGTATGAAAATGTAATAGTTCAAAAGTAAAATCATTCTTTTACATTGACATGTGACAAGTTCACAGAGCCACATCATAAACGATATAAACTTCGTGTTTGTGTCGTTTTTTATTATATCTATCAAACTTAAATGGGATGTATAATTATTTGTATTTGTAAATAAATAACAGAGGTGAACTTATGAGTACGTGGATATTTCAAGGAAATCCTGAAAGATTTAATGTAAATGATTATTTGTTAGATAATGATGAAATTTGGTGGTCTATTAGACAAAAACATTTAGCTGATAAAATTGCAATCGGTGATGAAGTATTTATTTGGCGTTCTGATGGTGGAGAACGAGGTAGTGGTGGTATTGTTGCGAGAACTATAGCTCTTACGACTCCTGAACAGTATGTGAATGATGAAGAAGCAGCAAACTATTGGTATGAAGATGTAAGTAATGATTCATATTTAGCAGTTAAATTACAAGTAATTGAAGTAGATGTTATAGAAGGTCTTAATAGATTAGAGTTAGCTGAACATCCAAAATTGCAAAATCTAATGATATTACGATTAAAACAAAATACCAATTACTTAGTTGAAGATGAGTTAGCGAGTTATTTGAAACAGCTTTGGAAAGGGAAGCACTTTTCGCAAAAATTAGAGAAAGTAGATAAAAATCAGTTAATCAAGCATTTCCATAAAGCTATGTTAAAAATCTACGATGAATCAAAAGAAATTGGATATACACCATCTAAATTTAGACAGATGGTTGCAAACGAAGGTGGTTTAAATACAGCAAAAAAACTTATTAATAGTAAGCAACTTTCAGATGGGTTTGCTGAATTAGCTCACCTTAATAGGCTCGATTTAACGGTAGAAGCTTTAGTATTAAAGAAAGAAAATAGAATACTTTTCACAGAATCAGAATTAGAAAAAGCTAGAGAAAGGCTAACTCAATTAGGCTTCTTTTTAGAAATTGAAGATGATGAACATGATGACTTACTTTTGATTGTTGAAGATGACCTAGAAGCCTTGAGGATTGAAGAAGGTAACGGGATAGAGGGAGCAAAGAAAGCCTACCTTGTAAACAAATATGAGCGTGATTCAAAGAATCGTAAGAAGGCAATTGAAATTCATGGTTTAAACTGTTATGCCTGTGGATTTAATTTTGAAGAAGTGTATGGTGAACGTGGCAAAGAGTTTATAGAAATACATCATATTAAGCCGTTAAGCACTCTTGAAGAAGCTATAGAGATTAATCCTGAAACAGATTTAGTTCCTTTATGTGCGAACTGTCATCGAATGGTACATAGAAGTATAGATAGAGTATTAAGTGTTGAAGAACTCAAGGAACTTATTCAAAATCACAAGAGCTAATTCTAAAGTGTTATGAAGAAGGTAGGCGGTGCATATCCGATAATCAGTAAAGTCATTGCTAACACGAATTTGAGCCTGCCACATCAACATCACTTGGAATAGTAAACGAAACGAGATAGCCAAGTGTATATCTCGTTTTTCATATATATTGGGTAATGAAGTGAAATTTAGGGGTGGGGGCTATTTAGCGATAAATTAGTGTTGTCTATACTAATATAGATCGCTCCCGATACACGCATGGAAATCGACATTGAAAACGAAACGACATGTTCATTATTCAAGAAATTGAGGACACGAATTCCATGAATAGAATTGAATTTATTGTTTTGAAAAACACTGAAACTCAATGGATGGTGAGAGTGATGTATTATATTACTTCTAAGCCACTAGCGAAGATATAATTTAAATGATTAAATAACAACTAGAAAAAGCTTTAGAGCCTTATTTAACAGGGGTTCTACCAAGCTTTTTTGTTTTATGATACCAATAATAATTTATAAGTAAAATAATAAATATTGTTTGATTTTTAAATGTATAATTGAAGTTAATTATGATGGATTTATCTAAGGAGGTTTTTGATATGCAACAGTTATTGGCAACTACTCATGTAGATTCACATGGCATGAAAATGACCAGGGAGGCTTTAGAAGGTGCAGTCAGACAGATTAATGGAAATATAGTTCCAGGAATGGGTGTTGAGCACGATGTTACGATACCGCCACTAGGAAAATTTGTTGAGGCATTTATCTATGAATTACCAGATGGTGAATTGGGATTATTTGCTACACCAATTCTTTATAGTGAGGAAAAGTCCTCATCCGTAAAACTTCCAAATGGAGAGTGGGGAAGGAAGGATGTTTGGGAAGATAAGCGCCCATTTGCAGATAAGCATGAGGAAGTGCCTGAAGAAATGGAATTTTCTTATGACTTAGTCAATTTTGAAACGAATGATGAATTGGATAAATTTTTAAAGAAACTTGAAGAAGGTGGATCCTTTAATCAACAACTTTTGATTAGAAAATCATTAATTCCAGATCCAGAGCTAATTATAAAATTAACACAACAAGGTATGTCGGCATTAGTAGCTTACAAAGTGCTTAATACTTTTGGTAAGAGAATCAAGGAAGATTTAAATAACGATTTAATAAATATATATTCTAAAATTAGAAATGCAATGATTAATTATGCTAAATATTGCATTCCTAAAAATAGACCTGTTACATATCTCTTGGTTTTACCTGGTTCTCCCTCTCAAGAATTTGTTATAAAATCTACAGACCCTAATGTGGCAATTAATGCTATAAGTGCTGAGGAAATTTCAAAAGCTTTGAGTGAATCAGAAAGATTTATTATGAATTTTGATGTAAAAAAAATCCAATTTGTATTTAGTAATGAAGAGAAGCAATGGAAGTTTAATTATTTGTTAACGGATACTGGAGAAGTAGTAGGATCAAAAGAAGCCATAAAAAATAGAGAAAAAGCAGTTGAAATGATAATGGGACAGAACGGTTGAATTTTTCAGTAAATTAAAGACAGCAGGAACCTAGAAAGGAACTGCTGTTTTTTTGAACAATAAAATATAAAAATGTCTTCTCTTTTAGTATTTTTAAGCTTGTTTTCATTGAAATTTAGTTCATGAAGCATGTGAGTGTCACAATGCTTTAGCTTGAATTGGTTTGACGATAGAAAAATATTGCAATACGCTCAATGATTTTTGAAATTGTGGATTTCTAGTGTTCTTGTGAAACTTAGGCATGCTTGTCAAATATCATTCTTAAGAACTTCTGAAAGTATATTATTTTTTTAGAGGAAACTTATACTTTTTTAGATTATTTAGAAATAAGATGATGGATAAAAATGGTGTGTAGTATTATTAAGAGAGACAACAAATATGACCATATATAATTGTAAATATATATTTTGTGAAGCTTTTTGAGACAAAGTAATATTTTTGAGCATTTGGTATAAAAAATATTAGTGTTTTATATGAATGAAATTAAAGACTTAATGGGCAAGGTGATTCAATTTCGTGATGATCGTGATTGGCAGCAGTTTCACAATGCTAAAGACTTAGCTGTATCTTTATCGCTGGAAGCAAGTGATTTATTGGAGCTATTTCAATGGAAAACGAGTGAGGAAGCTGTTGAAAAGAATTTGGAGAAGACTGAGGATGAGCTGGCAGACATTGTTACGTATACTCTTTTATTTGCTAACGAAACAGGTATTGATATTATTAGTGCAGTTAATGAAAAGTTGAAAAAGAATGATAAGAAGTATCCTGTTGAAAAGGCTTATGGAGTTAACAAGTAGTATACGGAATTATAAATAAGGTTTCTTAATTGTTAATTTATAAAAATTCGAAATTCCTTGTTATTTTACTAATTTCATTCCCACAAATTTTCCTTTATATATTAGTAGAAGAACATGTAGAATTTGAGAGAGGATTGATAAAGAAATATTCGCAATACTTATGAGTAGAAAGTGAGGAAAAGAAATCATGTTATTTAAAGTTTTAAATAATCTTTCAGAGATTGAACCTGATAGTGAGGAAGTTGTACATTTAATACAAGATGATTGGAATGATTGGTGGGAATTTAAAACACTTTATCAGGTCTATATTGGTAATAATTATATAGGCAGTGTAAAGATAGGGAGCAATATTTTAAAAGAAAAAAGACCAAATTTACCAGAAACTTTTACAGAATTAGATAAGGATTTTTATTCTCTAGGGCAGTCGGAAGATTATTATATGGAATTAAATAAATTGGGTGCAACAAGAGTGGTATTTTTAAGAGCTTTGAAAGATATTGCTTATGATAAAGAGCATTACCAGAAAGTAAGAAGGAAACAAATTGTAGTTAATTCATTAATGAGAGATATTAGCAGCGTTTCTGTACAAGGTAGACTTAGAAAATTGGCTAATGGGGATGCCACACTAACTAAATTCTATTTTACTTATATGTTCAAGGATGAATCCATTGGTGAAATTGATTTTGAAGTGAATCCTAGGTCATATCCACCAAGTAATATGCATGTATTAATTGGACGAAATGGAATAGGTAAGTCATTTTTTTTAAATAAAATGTTGGATTCATTAGTAAAAGGTGATAAAGAATACGGAGAGTTTATAAATTTAAAAGGTAAAAGGAATTTATTTTCAAAGGTTGTGTCGGTATCTTTTAGTGCCTTTGATGATTACATCCCTATTGAAGATTCAAAAATTATAAACTATACATATTTAGGTTTAAAGCAACTAAAAAAAGAAAAAGCAAAAAAGATAGATTTACCACCTAAATCTCCAAAAAAGCTTACAACTGAATTTGCTCAAAGTATCTTCAAATGTAGTATAGAAGGGAAAATGGATTTGTGGCAAGAATTAGTCAAAGAATTACAATATGATCCAGCATTTGACCAACCAGAAATCAAAAATGTATTAAGTTTCGAAAATTTAAATTTAGATGAGCAGGAAATAAAGAAAAAGGCAATGGATGCATTTAAAAACTTAAGTTCTGGACATAAAATTGTTCTTTTAACATTAGCAAGATTAATCGAAAATGTTGAAGAAAAAACTATAGTAATAATGGATGAACCAGAAACATATCTTCATCCACCATTAGTTTCTGCATTTATACAAGTTATTTCAACTTTATTAAGAAAGAGAAATGGTGTAGCTATAATAGTTACTCATTCTCCAGTAATTCTCCAAGAGATTCCTAGGAAATGCGTGTGGAAAATTAGGAAAGAAGGTGTGCAATATAGTTTTAATAGACCAAAAATAGAGACTTTTGGTGAAAATTTAGGGGTATTAACTAGAGAAATATTCGGGTTAGAAGTATCGGAAACAGGATTCCATAAATTGATTAAACAAGCTGTATTAGAATTAGGAGATTATAGTTCAGTATTAGAGCATTTTAATAATGAATTAGGAGACGAGGCAAAGAATTTAGTTATGGCTTTAGCTGATGATGAAGGAGATTTCTAAATTTATGTTGACAATTAATAAACCTAGTTTTTTTGTTGAAGAGATACTTGAAACTTGCATTTCTAGTTTTAGGGAAAGTAATCCTTTAAAAGAAAAACTAAATCAATGCAAAGAAAAAATAGTGCTTGAAGAAAATACTTATAATGAATTATGTGGGGAGAAAAAATTTCACGTTTATCCAGAAGTGGAATCTATAATCTCTATATTAGATTCAAAAGAAATGGCTAAAATTTACGATGAAAAGCTAGTCGGAGGAGCAGCTCGCTACTTTTATGATCGTCTTAAATTATCAGTTGTAGATGAAAAATGCCCTTTTTGTGGGCAAAAGAATATAAAAGAAATCGATCATTTTTTGCCTAAAGAGAAGTATGCAACATTAGCTTTAACCCCAATTAATCTAATTCCTATCTGTAAAGATTGTAACTTTATAAAAAAAAGTCATGTGCCATCTACATACGAAGAAATTTTATTTAATCCATATTTTGATGATTTTAATGAAGAAAAATGGTTAGTTGCTTCTATTAGTAAATCATTACCGGTTAGGGTTAAGTTTAAGGTTAATGAAGATTCTACAATTAATGAAAATGATAGAAAAAGGATTGAAACAACATTTAATTTATTGGATTTGGGGCAAATTTACAGAATTGAAGCTAATACTGAGATAGGTAATATGAAATTTTCATGGAAACGAGTTTATGCTAGTAAAGGAAGTGAAGCTTTACATCAAAGACTTTTAGAAGATGCTGAAAGTAGAAAAGAATATAGAAAAAATTCTTGGCAAACTGCTCTCTATGAAGCTTTATCTACAAGTCCTTGGTTTTATAATGAATTAATAAAGAACCTATAGTAAGAAATAAAAAAATTTTTATTTAGCAATAAATTGATATATAATTAATGATAGAAGGTCTTTTAATTACCTCTAGAAATGTTGCTAAGTCAACGTTAATAAAAGTTAAGGTTTCTAAGGAAGGTGTTGAACCTTCAATTAGACTCCCTAGCTTTTTTTATTTAATAGGATATTGAATTTTTAAATTGATTTGCTTTTTTTACCCTTTAATTTTATAAGAGAAATGAAGTTTTTAATATGAATAAAAGTAGAAAACATAGAGCATTTTCAATGGATATGCATTAGATATCGTTTAGAAAAATGAATATTCCTGGAAATAGTCTAGGTAATATTAAAAGTTACGATTATATCTTTCGGGGTATTGTAAAGTAAATAACATAACATAACATCAAATCAACTAATAAACTAAAAAATTTCTTTGAACAATTCGAAGTAATAATTGCGTGTTCCCTTATTTTATTACCCATTAATTCTATTTGGTTACAACAATGAGAGGTTTTATTGTACTTTTACAGTATTATCCATAACATTATGGTAATATGTGATAGAGATCATATGATGGATAAAGGAGGAAATATATGCTTAGAATTAAGGCACTAAAGATTCAAAACATCAACTCCATTTCTAATTTAAATTTACAGTTTTCAGATGGTTTAAATATATTGTGTGGTACTAATGGTGTTGGAAAAACAACTATATTAGAAAGTATTGCAGGTGTTATGAGAGGTAGAATGAATGTTCGAACCTCTGTAACTTCTAATCATGGACAAATTGGAGTCATAGCAGAGAAGGATTTCAATTACATAGAGGAAAGAGTAATCTTTGATGCTGATAATTATATAGAAAAAAGACCATTTTCTAAAGAGTTAATCTTTTACAGTACATCCCATAGAAATAGTTCCAGGCATATTTCAAACGATTATGATGTTGATAGACCACCTACGTCTCCTTTAGATGCAGTAAAAAGATGGTTATATAGAAATTACATGGAGTCTAATGATTTAAGTTCAATAAAACATAGAAATTTTGAATTGATTAGAAAATGTATAAATAAAATTGATAGCAGAATGTATTTTTATAATTTAGAGCTATCCCACCGCACTCGTGAGTATGCCCCAAGGCATATTAATAAGGAATATAGAACGATAGATTTCCTGATCGAGACTCCTCATGGAATTATGGATATAAACTATCTTTCATCAGGTTACAAAGCTAGTTTTACTATCTTGCTTGATCTAATAAGACAATTAGAGAGAACTCTAAATGAAGAAGTTCAGGAGTATCAAGGGGTTATCCTAATAGATGAGATTGACCTGCATCTACATCCCGAATGGCAGTCAAAAATTACTTCTATAATTAGATGGCTCGTTCCAAAGGCACAGTTAATTGTAACAACGCATAGCCCTCATGTGATTCAATCAGCTAACTCTGGAGAAATAATACCACTAGTAGTAGATGAAGATAATAATGTTTATGTAAGAAATCTACCAAAAAGTAATAAATATGGTTATCAAGGTTGGAATGTTGAGGAAATCTTAGTTCACGTTATGGGATTAGAAGACCCAATGTCAATAGTGTTTCGAGAAAAGATAAAAAACTTTGAAGTAGGATTATCAAAAGATGATAAAAATCAAGTAATAGATGCTTTCAATGCTCTTAATTCAATGTTGCATCCTAGTAATCCGCTTTCGGCATTAATAAAAATACAAGCATCTGAATATTTAGAGGAAGATGAAGAAGAATGATAAAATTAAGCCGCCCAGATTGCCCAGAAGAATTAGAAAAACTAAAAGATGAATTAACTCAGGAATATAAGGATACAAAAAAAACAGTCTGGAAGAGAAAATTTATTACTGTTCCATTATTAAAAATGTCAAACGACAAATGTGCTTTCTGTGAGTGCAAATTAGGTGAAGAAGGAAAATATATGCAAGTGGAACACTTTCATCATAAAAATGAATATAAAGATGAAGTTGTAGATTGGAACAACCTGTTACCGATTTGTATCCGGTGCAACTCACATAAGTTAGATCATGATACATATCTTTTACCAATAATTGATCCTACTCAAATTGATCCCAAAAATCATTTGGAGTTCTACAAATATCGGATGCTCGGTAAGGATGACATTGGAAATCTTACAGTGGAAGTTTTAGATTTGAATAATACTACTGAGATTGCAACGCCAAGGTTTCAAATAGGTAACGCAGTATTAGAAAAATTAGAAGATGTGCTTGAAGTGGTTCAGAATTTTGATGTTGATAGTAAAGATGCAACCGAAAAGGCGAGAGTAATTCGTAAAGTTAGAGCGTTATTGAAAAAAAGCACTTCAGTAAATATTTATTGTGCTACAGTAGCTACTGTGCTATTAACTGCACCGGATTATTTGCTGTTGAAGTTAGAGATGGAAAAAAAAGCTTTATGGACTGTTGAACTGCAAAAAATTGAAGATTCTGTTGCTAATATTGCCCTTGATCAAAGGGAGAGGTTTTAAATTACATGTTAAAGGAGCTAAAGGTTATGCCTGTGTATAATAAATTAGTAAGAGATAAGATTTTAGAGATTATCGAAGCAGATAGATTATCTTATAACGCTCGAACATTAGAGTCTAGTGAGCTTTTAAAGGAAGTTAAGGCGAAGATGATTGAAGAAGCTAAAGAGTTCCATTCGGCAGATACTGCTCATGAGAGCGTTGAAGAATTAGCTGATGTATTAGAGTTAGTACATACAGCTCTTAGTGCATTAGGTGTGACCTTTGAAGAACTAGAAGAAGTGCGAAAGCAAAAAAGGGAAAAACGTGGAGGCTTTGAAAAAGCAATTTATTTAATTGATGTAGAAGATAAGTAACCTTTCTTCAATGGAGTGTTTAGATGAATAATTACTTAGAAAATGATAATACCTTGGAATCGAATTTTCGCTCGATTTACTTGTTCGGTAGGAATGTTGCAACTTATAAATTTGCTTTCGCTAAAACATTACTTGTATTAGGCGAGAGTAACAAAAGTTTTGTTAGCTTAGAGGAGTTATCGCCTATCTTTGCTAGGTACATGTTAGAGCATATTGGAAACGGTAAGCGACAAATTACAAGTCAATCTTCTAAGTTCATCAGTGCCTTGGATTTATTTCATCAAAACCAAATTACTTGGGAACAGTTACTTGAGGTTACTGAAAAATTAGGATTTAACAATGTTATAGATGCTTTTCATAACATTCCTAATGGTGGGCTTGATAAAAGATTTTATGAGAAGTCCATACAAGGAAAGACTATAGGAATTACGTTGACCGATAGCGTTTATTTGTTGAATGAAAGCTCTCAAAAAAAAATATATTAAGTGAAATTGAAGGTAGATGGAACTTAGTTGAAAACGCATGGACTGAACGAAATCCAAAACTAGAAGTTCAGTTTGATACAAACCTTGAGCAGTTTTACTTTATAAAGCCTATGACACCACAGCAGTTTATGTTGTCACATGAAAGAATCAATCTAACTTCTGCTAGGAAGCCATTAAACGGGTATCAAAAGGGCAAATGCTTCTATTGCTATAGTCCGATTTCAATTGAAAGTAACCAATTGAATACTTGTGACATAGATCATTTCGTGCCACTATCAACACAGTTCAACAGTACACATGATTTAGACCTAAATGGTGTTTGGAATCTAGTTCTATGCTGTCAGGATTGTAATAGAGGAGAAACTAATGGGAAGTTTGCTAGACTACCTGAAGAATATCTTTTACAACGATTGAACAAGCGTAATGAGTATCTAATCGAAAGCAATCATCTGCTACAAGAAACGATAATTTTGAGAACAGGGAAAAACCATCAGCAAAGAGCCAACTTTTTAAATACTATATATGGTTTTGCTATGTCTCTAAGTAAATCAAAGTGGCAACCTAAATATGAATATGATGTTGGGTTTTAAGTTTGTAATTTTTAAAGAGTAGTTGTATTAGCGACAGGGGCGTGGTTAGCGATATTGAGGTAGGGTGTCTCCTTGTTTAAAGGTGACCTACTATAGCCACACGAATTGAGGTTGTTCACGAATCGATTATATTACAAATTATATGGTCTCTCAAAAACGGGAGACCATGAGAGACCAAAATTAGTGTAATTTAGTTAGAAGAATTGCTAGCCGTAATCAATTTTATTTGAAAGTTTGATTCTTAAAAGTAGCTCAAAACCCTGTCATATCAAGCATTAGCAATCTTAACAGTATCTGACCACATCATCACAGGTGAAGTGACAACTTCAGAAGAACGTCAAACGACTTTTAAAGACATGATGGTTGTAGCGTTAGAGGCAGCTATTCAAGACTAATTGATATAACAGCGTTTTCAACGTGTGTTAAATACCATTAATAAAAGCAATCGACCAAAACCGACCATTTTTTGTAAAATGGAGTTGAGTAGTCGGTTGCTTTTTCTTTATCTTTCATAGTTAAATGGCTATAAATATTAATCGATTCTTGAGTGATAACATGCCCACGTTGTTCTTGATATCTGGATGTAAGGGAAAGACGTTTGTTTTTGTGAATAGTAGATTTTTCGAGTTGTCCTCATTATCCTTCATCGGTTTCCAAGCTTCACCAGATGTAAGTTGTAACTTCTGATCCCGACGCCTGAAAATATTTTTAAAAAGGGTGAAAAATATCGATATTGGGTATCAAATTTAATTAATAATAGTTCAGGCACAATTATTAAAGGACGAACAGATGATAATAGTCTTTACTATTATGAAATTCCACAATAGAAATGTCGATTTAAAATATAACGGAAAATAAAAATTATTACAACAAAGACCACTCCGTGATGGTCTTTAAGTTTTTTAACAAAAATAAGGCGACTTTTGGCGACCAAAAAGCGACCAACATCTTATATTTAGTTAACACAATAAAAAAGTAAACAATTTTAGATGCATTTTGAATAGTATAGAATGTTATTAAATCAACATTAATGAAGGTATCTTGTCCTTTAAAAAAAGTACAAGTAATTCAACGACATGATGGTTGTAGCGTTAGAGGCAGCTATTCAAGACTAATTGCTAAATACTAGTCGGTTGCTTTTCTTTTTCTTTCTAAAAAACCAAGGGCCACAGCTGAGTGTGACCCTTGGATTATTGACAGAAAGAGTTATAGTTATTTGTTTTACAACTAACTAATTAACAATCTTCTTTTTGCATGAATGTTGCGCCAACGATAATGAGTAGAATGAATAGAATAACGATTAAGACAAATGTTGAACTATTACCTTTGCCGTGGTCCATGCAGTAGCCCATGCTATATTCATTCCCATAACCGCTGTAACAACAACCGTAATTACCTACATTACCATAATATCCTGCGTTTCCTACGTTTCCGTAATATCCCATGAAAACCTCTCCTTTCTTCAATTTATAGTATGTAATTTGTCATTGAAGGGAGTGGGGTATTCGTCTAATGTAAGCTAAAAAAGAGTCCTCGATATAATAATGGTCTACTTCTAATCCATAATTAAACGCCATTGAAATCCGATTTGAGGTACTATGAAATTAACAAAAGAAAAGGAGAAATAAAAAATGTTTACCTTTCTTAAAAATGATATGAAATTTGTGGAAACCGAAAAGGACATTATGAATTCGAATCAGGAATATAATTTAATTGCCTATGATAAAAAAGTTCTTGGGAATGAGGATATTTTAGATATACATGAAGAAACAGAAGAATTACAGATTGAAAGATATTTGGTGAAAAAAGGGGATGACTTTATAGCTATTTTGGATTATGGAATGTCAAGCCCTCGTCATCAAAAACCTTGGATAAGTTTGTTGGCGGTACACAAAAAATATCAAGGTTTAGGATATGCCAAAAAAATTTACATGTTGTATGAGGAACGGATGAGAAGCCAACAAGTAAAATGTATTCATATTGCTGTTCATTCTACCAATAAAAATGCAGTAAACTTCTGGTCGTCGCTTAGTTTTATACAATTTGATGAGAGAATTTACGAAGATAAAGTTATCTTAAGTTTTGAGAAGGTTTTAGATTAAACAAAAATACGAACTTCTAACTTTATGAATAAGAGGTATTCCATGAGTAGCAACTATCAGATAAGAGACAGCTATTTTATACTTGTTGATCCACTTTCAATGATTTTTATTGGAATGACTATTTTAATTCTAATGATGTTCGTTTTAGTATTGTGGAAAAAAGTTTTGAAGAAATAAAATCCAGTCAGTAATTTAACAATGAAACCAAGGCCTATCTGTATAACCATAATCGAAAGGAAGAGTTCTATGGAAATTATTCAATCTATTCCTATTCAGCCTACAGTGAAAGTTTTATTATCCTATGCCACATCAAAAACAAAAGTGGATCAGGAATATGATTTGTATATACATGCCCCAGCAAGAAAATTATATGGCTATTACATGGATCAAGAACTTGTTGGCTGTCTAGGTATTGAATTAGTTGATGCACATCAGTGTGTCATTAAACATATTGCTGTATCACCAGCGCATCGTGGGAAAGGCATTGGGGGTGAGATGGTACAATTTATTAACCATCATCATTCATTTTCTTCCATTTATGCTGAAACGGATAGAGATGCTGTGATTTTTTATAAAAATATAGGATTTCACATTACGAGTTTAGGAGAAAAATACCTAGGTGTGGAGCGATTTGCATGCCTTTTAACCGGCCCTCCATTGCAGCGTACCGCTTTCAACTAGTACATAATAATAAATAATCTATATTAGGGAAGAAAGGAGCTGCATCTATTAAGAAGAAATTGTGGTTGATCATGAGTGTCTTGGCATTTTTAATAGCGGGCTATTCTATCGTTCAATATATTGTGTTGGATGCACAGCAAGCAGGTTTTGTTCAGTTAAAGCTTATGCTAAATGCTACTTTACACTCATTGTGGTTCATCGTGCTGTATATTCATATTATTTTCGGAGTGTTAGCGTTAATAATTGGTCCTTTTACCTTGTCCTCAAAATTAAGAGAGAACAATGTAAAACGTCATCGAATATTGGGGAAACTATATTGTGCCAGTATTTTGTTCGGCGGTAGTGCAGGTCTTTATTTAGCATTCAACGCCACAGGGGGATGGGTCTCGCAATTGGGCTTTGGTTTATTATCGATAGGTTGGTTATTGACAATGTTGCAAGCGCTCATAAAAATCAAACATCGAAACATTCAAGCTCATCAAAAATGGATGCTAAGAAATTATGCTTTAACGTTTGCGGCAGTGACCTTACGTATCTGGTTACCTCTGTTTACCATCCTATACGGGGATGAAAATTTTCAGTATTATTATGCTGTTATTGCTTGGTTATGTTGGGTACCGAATTTAATCGTAATCGAATGGTATATCCGGCGTAAACTCGGACCATTTCTTGCGAACATACATTGAAATATAATCAGACATTGAGTTCTCAATAGAGCCCAATGTTTTTTTAGGTTATGGCCAAATTCAAAAGCATTTGTATATTAATTAACTAATTAGTCAATAAACTAGGTGCATTAATTATCCCTATAGTAAATTTTCGAATATGATGCAAAAGAATGGGAGGTGAAATGTTTGAGGTTTAGTTACAGCCGTAATTTTGATAATTTCAAATGTGATTCCAAATGTAACTATCCCATGAAGTATAAGTGTAATGAATTTGGTTGTAATGGCTATCCATATGATTTTTCTGGCATCCAAGATCCGATAGGTGTAACAGGAGCAACAGGTGTCACGGGTGCGACAGGTACAACAGGTCCGCAAGGTGCACAGGGTTCGCCAGGGGCAATGGGACCCCAGGGCATAACGGGGGCAACTGGAGTGACAGGTGCCCAAGGACTAGCAGGAGCAACTGGAGATACAGGACCACAAGGAGTGGCAGGAATAACCGGAGCAATGGGACCTCAAGGGCTGGTAGGAGCAACTGGTGAGAGAGGACTGCAAGGACTAGCAGGATTAATCGGTGCGACGGGATCTCAGGGAGCAACAGGAAGAACTGGAACTACAGGAACTACAGGAACTACAGGAACTACAGGAACTACAGGAGCTCAAGGACTAGCAGGAGTAACAGGAGCGACAGGACCTCAAGGAGAAAAAGGAATAACAGGAGCGACAGGACCTCAAGGAGAAAAAGGAATAACAGGAGTAATAGGGCCCCAAGGAGAAAAAGGAATAACAGGAGCAATGGGACCCCAAGGAGAAATAGGAATAACAGGAGCGACAGGACCTCAAGGAGAAAAAGGAATAACAGGAGCGACAGGACCCCAAGGAGAAATAGGAATAACAGGAGTAACAGGACCCCAAGGAGAAATAGGAATAACAGGAGCAATGGGACCACAAGGGATAACGGGATCAACTGGAGCGACAGGATCTCAAGGGATAACAGGTCAAACTGGAGCCATAGGCATTCAGGGAGTGACAGGACCTCAAGGGCTAGTAGGAAATAAAGGGGCGACAGGACTTCAAGGACTAGTTGGGAATACCGGAGCCACGGGACTTCAAGGACTAGTTGGAAATACTGGGGCCACAGGGCAACAAGGTACAACTGGATTCACAGGAGTGACAGGGAATACTGGAGTAACAGGAATCACCGGACCGATGGGTCTCCAAGGGACAATAGGAAATACCGGAGCCACAGGGCAACAAGGTACAACCGGATTCACAGGAGTGACAGGGAATACTGGGGTAACAGGAATCACCGGAGCGACGGGTCTCCAAGGGACAGTAGGAAATACCGGAGCCACAGGGCAACAAGGTACAACTGGATTCACAGGAGTGACAGGGAATACTGGGGTAACAGGAATCACGGGAGCCACGGGTCTCCAAGGACTAGTAGGAAATACTGGGGCCACAGGGCAACAAGGTACAACTGGATTCACAGGAGTGACAGGGAATACTGGAGTAACAGGAATCACCGGAGCGACGGGTCTCCAAGGGACAGTAGGAAATACCGGAGCCACAGGGCAACAAGGTACAACTGGATTCACAGGAGTGACAGGGAATACTGGGGTAACAGGTATCACGGGAGCCACGGGTCTCCAAGGACTAGTAGGAAATACCGGAGCCACTGGTCTACAAGGTACAACAGGAACCACGGGAGCGACAGGTCTGCAAGGAGCCACAGGAATTGCTGGAATCACAGGCGTTACGGGGGCAACTGGAGCAAGGGGGACTACGGGTGTTATTGGTATAACGGGCACTACTGGCTCTACGGGTCCAAGTGGTCCGGGTCTCATGGAAGTATACTTATCTACAGATCAATCAGTTGGTAATAATGATTTTCTAGGAACAGGCAATTCATCAGCTTCTTTTGTGAGAAGTTCAATCGTAATTCCGGAAAATGCTATTATTCAAAGCTTAACGTTGAATATACGGGATCATTCACTTAGTGCAGGACAAACCGCTTCAGCACAAGTATTTACAAGCACGAATGGTGGTTTCACTGCCCCAACTGCAACGGGGATTATTGCGACAGTGACAGGACCAAGTTCAATAACTACTCCAAATAGTTGTGCCAAGGCAAATGCGAACTATTCAATTAATAGTTGTACACTTCTTTCTGTGCAAGTGACTACAACTGGTGGAGCTTTTTCTAATGGCGTTTCTGCAACTATCATTTTGACCACTATTTAGTGTCGTTTAATGAGACTCATTTAATATAGGAAAATCTGCAAATTGTCATGTTGATCGATGGTTGCTAAGAGTATATTTTTTATATTTACTTGATGAGTTGTCGTTAGTTGTTCATGTAACCAGTCTTTCGTATGTTTAGGTTTTGTAGCCCATGATAATCAATCTTTCCTTCTTTAATAAGAATAATTGGTAGAAAAAAGGGCTGAGATTTTAGGTTCAAATCTGTACGCGTAGTTGTTTGGAGTTGTGTATGCAAAAAACTAGAGATTGATTCGTCTGATTCCCATAAAGCAAGCGCAACATTTTGAACCTCTTCTATTTTTCCCCTTCATTCGGTTAATAAAAAAGCCAGCCGATATATCGAGCTTTACGTAAGTTTTCAGATAGGATTTCCTCTTTTAAATAAGGGGGATAGGCAATAATATTACCAAGAGATGACTAAGGCAAAGTTCAATAGTCTTAGTTGTAAAATAATCAAAGAGTAAAAAGAAAAAGGCTACAATTGCTCGAAGTACCCATTGAATGGCAGTACTTTCGATTTTGGAAAAAATTCACATGACACATTCAATCTATATTGTTAAAATAGAAAGAGTAATTATTTAGAAAATTTAATAAAATCAGGGGAGTCTGTATGGATACAAAATTACATAACATCATAATGGACATTCAACAGAAGATTGATTTTTCAGGGACCGTGCTTGTGGAGAATCGAGAGAAGGGTGTCTTAGTCAATCAAAGCTTTGGGTATGCTAATCGTTCTGAGCAAATCAAAAACCAGGCAAAAACTCGATTTGGAATTGCTTCTGGTTGTAAAATTTTTACGGCAATAGCTATTTGTCAGCTAATAGAACAAGGGAAACTTTCGTTTGATACGAGATTACATGAATACCTTAACCATCATTTTGACTATTTTGATCAGGATATAACGATTCATCATTTATTGACGCATACTTCTGGAATACCAGATTATTTTGATGAGGAAGAAATGGAAGATTTTGAAGAGTTATGGGTGGAAAATCCTATGTATCATCTTCGAACATTGAGTGATTTTTTACCGTTATTTCAAAATCGCCCTATGAAATATAAAGTAGGCGATAGATTTCATTACAACAATGCTGGCTATATTTTATTAGGATTAATTGTCGAGCAAACATCTGGATTGGTTTTTTCAGATTACATTCAACAATATATTTTTGATCGAGTGAAAATGACGGAATCAGGCTATTTCTCGTTGGATGCTCTGCCGTCAAACACAGCCTTAGGTTACATCGACAATCCAGATGGTACATGGAAAACAAATATTTACTCATTACCCGTAAAGGGGGGTTCTGATGGGGGAGCATTTGTCACAGTAGGTGATATGGCGAAGTTTTGGCGTGCCCTGATGAATTTTGAACTTTTAAATGAAGATTTAACGCAGCAACTTCTAACAGTACATGTAGAAACGAGTGGAAATAATGGCTATGGACATGGTGTATGGATTAAGAAAAATAGCAAACCATCTATTCTGAAATATCATGTTATCGGGTACGATCCTGGGGTCTGCTTCCACTCAGCATATTATCCAGGATCCTCTTTCAAGGTTGTGATTTGTTCCAATAAATCAAATGGAGCCATTGATATTATGAAAGGAATAGAAGAGGCGTTAATTTCAATTTAAGAGACTTGAACTGTGCGTATTTTATACAAAAATTAAGAGGAAAATCGATTTTGTTTTTTTAATTTTTTTTGCTTATAAGTAATATAAGAGGTTTTCAACGCAGCATAACTACCAATGGCCGCATAGCCATAAAACCAGCCCATAAATAGACCCGCTAACAAATTGTGGCGATGGCTGATGAAGATGGAAATGAGTAAGCCGATAACTAAAGCGATGGAGGGTACCCAAAAAGATTTAATATGGCAAAGCCTCTTCATCAACTGTGTTAGAATCATCACCACTGGAACGGCAATGACGGCATCCCAAAAGTTCGTATGTATGAGTGGGAAATGTTCCATACTTTTCACCTCGATTAGAATGATTTACAACTATTGTTAGCTGTAAACATGATTTTATACTCAAAATGACGGAGCATTTCCTAGGAGGTAACGAATGAAATTTGTTCTTATATTTGGTCCTCAAGCTGTTGGAAAAATGACAGTCGGGCAGGAATTAGCTAAAATAACAGGCTTAAAGCTATTTCATAATCATATGACGATTGATTTAGTTAGTCATTTTTTTGACTATGGTACGAAAGAGGGGAAAAGGCTAGTCAATTTGTTTCGACAGGAGATATTCGAAGAAGTTTCAGCTAGTCATTTATATGGATTGATTTTCACCTATGTTTGGGCGTTTGATTGTCAAGAGGATTGGGACTATGTGAAGCAAGTTACTGAGCTTTTTGAATCCAAAGGTGGCACGGTGTACTATGTAGAACTTGAGGCTGTTTTAGAGGAGAGACTTCAGCGCAATAAAGGATCTAATAGACTTGAGCATAAACCTTCAAAAAGGGATCTTGCTTGGTCTGAACAGGATTTATTAACCTCTGTAGAAAATTACAGATTGAATTCAGTCGATGGCGAAATCCAATTTCCCAATTATATAAAGATAGAGAGCACAAATTTAAGTGCGGAAGATGTTGCAAAAATGGTCCAAGAAAAATTCCGGTTATAAGAAAAAACGCTTGGCTCCCAAGCGTTTTTTTATTCAGAAGAACCAGATTTTTTAATTTTAATGATTTCAGAAAACGTTTTGCGCCCTGGGTTTATTTGCGAAACATCAATAGAAATTTTACGAATAGTATTCTCTTGTAAAGGGATTTTTCCATCTTTCTCCAACTTTTTCCATACTTTGATTTTGTTGCGATAAAGTACCTCTGATAATCGAAAAATATCTACATCTAATTTTAATCCCTCATTATAGGTCTCGCGGATTTCCTTTTTCACTTCCTTAATAATCTGCCTCTTCAGTTCTTTTTCGCTAACTTTTCCTTTAAAGCCATTGACGGTTGCACGAAGTTTTAATTCGACATCAAAATAAACTTCCTCTTTGTTCACTACAGGTATTTTTTTGACTTGTAATTTGTCAATACTGACGGTTAACTCTTCTTTACCATCTGTTCTCAATTTAAAGGTGATTTCTCCTCGGTTTGTGTAATTATGCATCCATTGATTACCTCGGGCAGCATTATCCTTCACAAATCCTTTTAAGCCGTCTTTCGATAAAATGCCGACACCTGAAAAATAGGTTTCCTCTACATTTTCCTCGTCCGTTTGCCAATCTTTCCTAATGGATACATAAGGTACTGTCACTTCGTGGTTAGGCTCATTTAATCCAATAACGATTTCTCGTAAATTTTTTGGTTCAACAAACGTTTCCTGTTCTGTTGGGTTAATCGGGTTACTTAGCTTTGAGGAAGACAGTGAATTTTTTAATATTGGTGAGACAAGGAGGACATCGTGCACTGGATCCTTTGTACAATACATCCAAATTTGATACCTTGTATCTCGAAAACGAATAAACGTATCAATAACGGGGATAAATCGCTCATTTTCCATGGCACTCTCCGAGAAAATGATATATCTCATATGCCCCCAAAAAATTTGCTGGTCAGATGATCGATACAATTTGTAGATAGCCTCTTCTACGGTTCTTCCTTTAGCACGGCCGATTTCAGCAGGTTCAGCATTTGAACTAGGTTGAACTGATTTTGCGACATCAGCAAAATTGATAATTTGTAAATAGACCTCATATTCATCATCAACGTAATCAACACCGACTGCATTGATATAGTACATTCTTTGTGGCTCTGTAATATCCCAGCAACCTGCGAGCAGGGTTGTTAGAAAAATCATTACTATAAATTTGAAGGTTGTTTTCATCGTTTCTCCACTCTCAAGTAGCTATTTTATAATAGTAGCTTGGACAAAAGCTGGTGTTTTTATAAAAAAATGTAGGGTATTTTAATACGTTTTGATTGTTTATAAGCCAAAGGGAAAATGAATTGAAGAAAATGAAAAAATTTATTATTTTATATGTAACTTTTTTTAGCGGAATACGACTAATCCATTAGTAGAATACAAAAAAACTGAAGCAAAGTAGTAAAATTCACTTTTCACAAAATGACCAGGGCTCACGATCGAGCACCTGGTCATTTTGTGTTTATCGAAAAAAGGACATGCGTTATTTGCATATCCTCAGTTCTTTAATCGTTAAGCATAGCTTTTAATGTTCGTTTTTGCCAGCCTAGCTTGAAGTAAGCATACTGCATAATGAAATGTACACAGAAGGTAATTGGGTAGGCTAACCATACACCATTTAAGTCTAGTGAAGTGTGGTGGGATAGTAGGAACGCTAATGGTACCTCAACTACCCAAATCGTAATGACTAAGAAAATTGTCGGCCATAAAACGACACCTGTTGCACGCATCGTAGCTGAAACCGTTTGTGTATGCCCAAAAATTAAATAACTCCAAAAGGCGATATATAAATAATTTTTGGCAATGAGCACAGTATCATGTGAATCGATAAAGAAGGCCAAAATTGGCTCAGCAAATAGATACATGATCAGTATAATGGCGCCTCCTAAAAGATAATTGATACGGACACCCATTTGGCGAATTTTTTTAATCATTTCTGTAGAATTTGCACCTAATGCCTGTGCGACAAATACAGATGTAGCAATGGCAATACTCATCGCAGGTACCTGTGCATAGCTAGCGACCTGATTAACAACGCCGTAAGCCGCCGTCGCATTGGAGCCATAGACGTTGACAAAGCCAATGACAGCAATTTCTGCGACAGAGATAGCGACCATACTAATACTAGAAGGAATCGCTAGCTTTAACAATGAAGCTAAAATATCTTTCTTCAATTTAAAATGCTGTAAAATAGATTTGTCTAAACGCAGTAAATGCTTTGTTTTATGCAAATATGCCAGTAACAAGATCATTGTTACTAGGTTTGATAAAACGGATGCATAAGCGGCACCATTTAAGCCAAATGCAGGCAAGCCAAACCAACCGAACAGTAATGGGGGAAGGAAGGCGATATTTAACACAACACTAATAACTAAAAATAGAAATGGTGTTTTGGAATCGCCAACTCCACGCATAAAGGTTGTATACACCATATACCAGAACATAATTGGTAACGTGAAGAATAAAATTTGCGCATAGCTAATACTCATGTCTAATATATTAGCTGGTGTTTGCATAAAACGTAAAATCCACTCAATAAAAAAGCCGCCAAAGATTGCCACAACAATGGATAAAATCGTTGTGAAGGCGAGCGTTACTCCAACAACTTCCTTCATCTTAGCATGATTACCAGCCCCGAAAGTTTGCCCGACTAAAATGGAGCTACCTGATCCAATGCCAATGGCAAATGCCATTAAAAAGAAGAAAAATGGGAAAAAGGCTGAAATCGCTGCTAGTGCATCGACACCTAAATTACGCCCCACTAAAAACATGGCAAAAACCTGGCCAACGGATTGCAGGACATTCGCCAACATAACAGGAATTAAAAAATTAAAAAAGGCTTTCTTAAGTTGTTGATCATCTTGTAACATTTGTGCATTCATCAATAGGTTCCTCTTGAGTTTTAATAACCCATTTCTTTTAAGATTCGTGACAATGTGCGCAGTCGTTCACCGATTAGCTCACCATCATTATTTAACGCTTGCTGAAAAAGTTGAATATCTTCATTGATTTGCTCATTTTCTGTGCAAACTTCCACAGTCATGGCATCTCCCTGTAAGCCTACACGCTTAATCACAGGGTTTTCTTCATCATATAAATGTTCGAAGCGATAGGCATCTTTAAAATGAAGTTGTGCCTCACATACTAAAATAGCAAGGTCCAGCACACGATGCAGGGGAAGTTCTTCTGATTGACGAGACCATTTACCACCAGTATGGCGCCAAACTTTCGCTGAAATATCCACCTTTCCTCTGTCATTCCACTGTGCTAAACCGAGAGAAAGCCCTTGAGCATCAGTTTGATAAGCTGTACGCCCATCAATATTGGCATAGTTTTCGGCAACAATTACGGGTTTATGTTTTAAATGTGTTGGGATGTTCATGTAAAAAAACTCCTTATCATTTGAATTTAGTAATTTACTAAATTACTGCTTTAGTAAATTTAGCATTAGGGACTTCATAAGTCAATCCAAAAATTAGTGGCGTTTACCTGTATGACATTGGCCAAACAATATAACGCAAGACAAATGGAGGGTTTTAGCGCCTGTTTTTGTGAACCTAGGTTTACCCTGTTTTTCTGGATAAATCGTATCGGTGTATGGAGCGGTATTATACATATTGCATAGGCAATTCAAAGGATTATGAAATATACATGTATGGGGAGGAGTATGTACAAGCAGCATGTAGGAATCTACTTATTCTAAAAGTATGCTGGATGCTTTTGACTATGTCTTGTGATTTATTCTTATCGCTTGCCTTGAAGGAATCGTTTAGGTGGTTATCCAAAAGGTATAAAAAATTTTTAACATTAGCTGTAACTTTTCTAGCGTGAACACGACTACTGTAATAGTAGGATACAAAAACTAAAGCAAACTAGTAAGTTTCACTTTTCACAAAAAGACCAGGACTCCCAGTAAGGTGAGCATCCTGGTCTTTTTGTGTTTAGAGAAGAGATTGCCTGTAATTTCATCGATTTTCATGATAGTATGGAATAAACATTTAGAAATTTCTTACAAAAATATACGTAGGAATTAGATAGTTCGTATGATTTGTTTCATTAAACAAAGAGGTGAATAAGGATGGAAGTAGTATATTTTGCAGGTGGTTGCTTATGGGGAGTACAAGCTTTTATAAAAAACTTACCTGGCGTTAAGTTTACAGAGGCAGGAAGAGCCAATGGAACAAGTTATACCCTTGAGGGGGATTATGATGGGTATGCCGAATGCGTAAAAACAGGATTTGATCCTTCCGTTGTAACCATCCAGGAGTTAATGGGGTATTTTTTTGAAATTATTGATCCTTACAGTTTGAATAAACAAGGACAGGATGTTGGCGAGAAATACAGAACGGGAGTTTATAGTGAAAATCCGGAACACTTACTAGAGGCGAAGGCGTTTCTTGGGGAAAGAAATGATTACGATTTGATCGTTGTTGAAGTATTACCTCTTACGAATTATGTGAGAAGTGCAGAAGAACATCAAGATAGGTTAGCAAAATGTCCAAATGATTATTGTCATATTCCAGAAGAACTATTAAATAAATATAAGTAAGAGAGATGATTATTTTCGGAGGAAAAATTGACTACTACATATGTAAATTGGGGAGAATCAAACGTTAAATTAACTTGGGAAAAAAATAACTTACTGCCCCCTGATCATTTAATAACAAGTGTACATGTCTTTTGTTTTCAAGAGGATCCATTATTATTGGTAGATGTCAATCATAGAGGATGGGATTTTCCAGGAGGACATATTGAACCTGGAGAAAGCCCAGAAGATTGCTTTAAACGGGAAGCGCAGGAGGAGGGGTATGTGGAAGGCAAATATGAATCTGCTCAACGGATGTTTGTTAATCCCAATGATATGGCCTCTTATTATCACAATTGGAACATTCTTTATAAGGAAATAGTAGATTGTGCAATACAATAACATTTTCGAATATATACATTGAGCCTATCAGAGCTCGAACATAAATGTATATATCTTTTATTCCTTAGTCTTTTAAAGTATATACTCTTTTCATTGTCTTTAATGTTATAATTTGTTAAATAATGAAATGTGTATATTGCTTATGGGGGGAACAAATGAATAAAAATTTATTGTCTGTTTCTATTATTTTTTTAGGATTCTGTTTGCTTTTAGGTGCATGGTTTATATCGCAGTCTTTCACATCCGAACAAGTCGATAAAACGAAGAAAGAACAATTCAGGTATGAGTTAATCTCGCCAAACGATAGTAATATCATTATATTTGATAAGCAAAGCGGGGAGTATTGGCGGAAGTATATAGAACCTAATGAGGGACCCACTGATTGGGAAAAGCAAAGTTCGCCAATTACTAAATAATGTAATTTCTAATGAGGGTACATAATAATCAACCACTTGTTGATGTAACGCATCTTTAGGCATGTCCTCTTCATGCACGTTTGGCAAGCCACTTGATGAGGAAGGCATTTTATATGGATGCTCATAATACTCATCGCCCTAATCTTGCTTATCATCTTTGAATGTAAATGGAAGTTCCACGTTAGAGATGGAAGTATACAGTATTTTTATAAAAATAAAACTTTTACCAAATGGATGCGTACATAAAGAAAGAAGGGGGTTTTTAGAATGAACCGAAAACATTATATAATGATGGTTATTGCATTTATTGTAGAATTTTCCCTAACTTATTGGATTGCCTCCGTATTTTCTGTCAGGTTTATAGAAGTCATGTTTTTCACAGGGGCTGCCTTTACATTAGGAACGCTCTACTTTACAAGTAGTGGTGGTGCTATGTCAAGATTTTTTGCAGCTCAATCTGGAGCCGTAACAGGCATTATCCAGGAGCGAGACCGATTTCAGTTTAAAGCAGGTCCTGTTTTTATAGCATCACTTATATTCGTACTAATAGGTTTGGTATTCTTTATCTTACTTGTTACAGGCATCATTCCACCGCAGAAATGATAATAGGTAAGGGAAATCAAGATAGTCACTAGACTGTCTTGTTTTTTTGGGGGAAAAATAGATTGTTCAGATTCTGTATAAGTAGACTTGGTAGAATAGGAGGTTATGGGATTACTTTTAGATTGAGGAGGTGTTATGATCATTCACTATGAAACATAGAAAAATTGCTGTCATCATTATATTCTTTATAGTCTTTTTAACAGGTTCTCGTATTTTATGGCTTCAATCATTTACGCAGCCCGATCAACCATATGCAATGAAAGGGCAGATGGATGTCCGTAATTTTGATTTTCAACAAAGTGCATTAACTCTTGATGGCGAATGGTCCTTCTATCCATCGCAATGGTTGATGGATAATCATTCTTCCAACCAGACATACATACAAGTCCCGGATGGCTGGGACAAAGTTTTTCAGGAAGGGGAGCAAAGCCCATTTGGATATGGCTCTTATCAACTAAAAATACTGGTTAATCCAGATGAGACAAAAACCTTTAGTATAAGAGTGCCAAGTATTCGTAGTGCCGCAGAAATATATGTGAACGATCGCTTCATTGCGAAATCAGGGGAGCTAGGTGAAAATCGAGCGCAAACGGTGGCTAAAAATGTACCGTTTACAGCCTCATTCGAGACAAATGGTGAAAGTGAAATCGAACTGATTATTCAAGTAGCCAACTTTCAAGATCCTCGTAATGGGGGAATTGTCCGTTCTATCAAATTTGGACAAGAAGATGTAATCAATCGGGAGACACAATTGTCCGTCACAATGCAGCTATTAGTGGCAGTTGTTTTAGTCTTGCATGCCATCTACTCTGTTATTCTCTATTTAGTTGGAAATAAAGATAAACGCTTACTATTCTTTTCGATCTTAACCGTAAGTATTATGTTTTATTATTTATTAGGAAGTGATGATAAACTTCTTTCATTTTGGTTTCCCATAAATTATGATTGGGGTTTTATTTTAGTCCATCTTTCTATGGTGGGCATTGGCTATTCATTACTGCAATGTATAGAACACTGGCTACCGCCACATTTACAGCTCTATAAACATGTATACACTTTTTTCAGCATGGTAGCGATCCTATTAGCCTTCACATTACCTATACGTTATCTTGTTTCCATGCAAGCATTTTATATGGTTATTTTAGGAGCTCCGATCGTTATTACTTTAATCTTAATGATTGGAAAATCAATAAAGGATATTCGCAGGAATGTTTTTATTTTATTAGGATTAGTGGCCTTTGTGAATAGTATCATTTGGGATGTCATACTGCTGATTACAGGCATAAAAATCATTTCTTATCCTTTTGATTTGATTGTGACAATTGCCTGTTTAGCGACATTGTGGTTTAAAGATTATGCAAAGGTACATGCCGATACGAAGGAGCTTGCTCATAAACTGCAAGAGATTGATAAAATCAAGGATGAATTTTTGGCAAGTACCTCTCATGAATTACGTAATCCACTTCATAGCATTATCAATATGTCTAAAGCAGTACTTGATCGTGAAGCTAAGACGTTAACTACAAAAAGTGTGAATGATTTAGAAACTGTTCTGTCCGTAGGGAATCGAATGTCTTTGTTGTTAAATGATTTGCTGGATGTCATGCGCTTGAAAGACGATACACAACAATTACAACTAAGTATGGTATCCATCCATTCTATTGCTGTAGGTGTATTTGATATGCTGCGCTTTATGATTGAGGGAAAGCCTGTTCAGTTCGTCCTGAAAATACCAGAAGATTTTCAAAGAGTGCAAGCTGATGAAAATCGTGTGATCCAAATAGTCTTTAATTTAGTGCATAATGCTGTGAAATTTACGAATGAAGGGTCGATTACGATTTCGAGTTATACGCATAATGGGATGGCGAATATCGTCATTACAGATACAGGTATCGGTGTGGACGATGAAACCATGCGTCGAATATTTGAACCATATGAGCAAGGAACGATCAGTAAAACTATGGTAGAGGGAGGGTTTGGGCTAGGGCTTAACATCTGTAAGCGGCTCATTGAATTCCATGGAGGAACATTGGAAGTGCAATCCGTTGTAGGACAAGGCTCCACCTTTACCTTTACATTGCCCCTAGCAGATGAATCGAATGTCCAAGTGCCACTTGAAAAGGTACGACAGAGCGTTAGCAAGAGTTCAGAGCGCACAGCAAGTTTACAAGCAGCCTTGGAGGATGATCAAAGTGCGGAGTGGAATCATCCACGTATTTTAGTAGTGGATGATGAGCCTATTAATTTGCGAGTAGTTGAGACAATTTTAGCAAACGAACAATATGACATTGTTACGGTGACAAGTGGCTTAGATGCGCTAGTAAGTATTCAATCACACGAATGGGATTTAGTTATTTCAGATGTGATGATGCCGAAAATGTCAGGGTATGAATTAGTGCGCCTCATTCGGAAGCAATTCTCCATCACCGATTTACCTATATTATTGCTGACAGCGCGTAGTCAACCCCAGGATCTTGAAAAAGGCTTTTTAGCAGGTGCGAATGATTATGTGACCAAGCCTGTCGATGCACTAGAGCTACGTTCACGAGTAGCGGCATTAATAAAGGTGAAGCGATCCATTCAAGAACGTCATCGTATGGAAGCTGCCTGGCTGCAGGCACAAATTGAGCCTCATTTTCTTTTTAACACGTTAAATGCCATTTTAACGTTGAGTGAAATGGATAGTGAACGAACAAGTAGATTAGTAGAGGCACTCAGCGATTTTTTAAGAGAATCCTATAATTTTCAAAATGTTGAAGCACTTGTGCCGTTAGAAAATGAACTTACATTAATTCAAGCTTATCTTTATATTCAGCAGGAGCGCTTCGGCGATCGTATTCACGTTAAATGGGATTTAGAGGCATCTACCGATGTGCTCATCCCCTCATTAACTATCCAGCCCTTAGTTGAAAATGCTCTACAGCATGGTATTTTAAAACGGACAGAAGGGGGAACGATCCATATTCGGATTTTTGAAAGTGAATCACAACTTGAAATTACAGTTTCGGACAATGGTGTTGGCATGGATGAACTTCGTTTGTCCCAGTTACTTCAAACAACGCAACAGCCGTCCAAAAGCATTGGTTTAATGAATACCCATCTTCGCCTTCAACAGCATTATGGGCAAGGATTGACTATTACGAGTAAGCTACATGAAGGAACATCTGTTTCTTTTGTAGTTCTTGTGAAGAAGCCCGTAAAACAAGATGCATGACACGTCTGTGTGCCATGCATCTTTTCTTTATAGTATAGCCTGCGGAGCTTTTGTTTTAAAATGGGTGAACAGATAGCATCCCATAATGACGATAAGCCCACCAATTCCCTGGAGCCAGGACATATTTTCTCCAATAAATAAATAGGCGAGAAGTGCAGTGAAAATGGGATTGAAGTTTAAAAAAATTCCCGATGTGGTCGCGCCTAACTTCTGTACACCTATATTCCAAAATACCATACAAACAACGGTGGAAATAATGCCGGTATATAGCATGGAAAGAATGAAAGATGTATTGACATTCGTAAAGGTAAAGTCTGCACTCGTAAATGGTAGGAGCAGTAGCACACCGAATACCCCGGCATACAAAGTAGCCATTAAGGGGGAGGCTGTTTGCATAGCCCATTTACTACATACGGAATATAGACCCCAAACGCACACAGCAGCCAGCATCCATAAATCACCTGTATTCAATTGAAAATCCAGCAATAGCTGCCAATCTCCTTTTGAAAGAACGAGAACTACCCCAAACAATGATAAAACCATTGCCGATAACTGCCATTTCGTTATTTTTTCTTTCAGCAAGACAAACGAAAAAAGGGCAATGGATATTGTATTCATGGTAGAAATAAGCCCTGCATTAGTAGAAGTCGTAAGCTCTAATGCTAGAAACTGAAAAATATTAAAGAGAGCAACCCCTGTAACACCCATTAAAAGTAGCGGGACAATCGCTTGTTTGGGGGGAACTAATTTTTTTTCTTTCCACCAAACCAATGGGACAAGGACAATGATGGCAATGAACCATCTGACTGTTGTCAATGTCATAGGAGAAGCATGGGCAACAAGCGTCTTGGCAACTACAAAATTCCCTCCCCACAGTAAACTTGTGACAAGCATTAGACCCATATACAATTTAACCAAAGCTCGTAACACCCCTCTTAACTTTATGTATATTAAGAATCATAGCATTAACAGTGATTTCGCTGTATAATATTTTGTGAAATTGATTAAATTTGAAATAAAATTAAGTATATGGAGTTTTTTTTGGAATATTGTTCGGAAAAGAAGCTCTGTGGATACATCATGGGAAATAATCAAAAGGGGAGACATCAATGGAGGATAGCAAGAATAAAGAACTAGACAGAACGGATCTTCAAATTTTAGATATTTTACAGCGAGAGGTTCATATTAGTAATGCCGAATTGGCGAGACGTGTCAGCTTATCGCCACCAGCGACTCATACAAGAGTCAAACGAATGGAAAACGAAGGCTATATCGATCAGCAAGTCGCTATTTTAAATCAGGAAAAACTAGGATTTGATTTACTGTGCTATGTTTTTATGAGTACGGATATCCATCAAGCAAAGGAAATAGAGGAATTGGAAACAAGCCTACAAACGATGACAGAAATATTGGAATGTCACTGTTTAACAGGTGCCTATGATTATTTATTAAAAATCGTTATCCGAGATCGTCAAGAATTGAATCAATTTATTCGGAAATTAAATAGGTTAGGTATCTCTAGAATTCAAACAAATTTATCCTTACGAGAAATCAAATATTCCACGGTGTTACCCTTATAAAAACACAGCAAGTGTGAGTGTCCTACTCAAGCTTGCTGTGTTTTTTATTATTATATATTTACAGAAATATATATATTTAAAATTGCTTTGTTTTTACTTATAGGCAACTACTAGGTTGCTTATACTTGACATGCAACCAAAAAGTTGCCTATAATCAATTTATGAAATGGGATAAAGACGCTATATTTAAAGCACTTGCAGACTCGACTCGGAGGCTTATAATAGACGAGCTATGTGAACAAAATGAGATGACCTTATATGAGTTAACGGTTCGTCTACTTATGAAGTACGAGCTTTCCATAACGAGACAAGCAATTGCTAAACATCTTGCTGTTTTGGAAGGGGCAGGGCTTGTCACATCTAAGCGGAAGGGGAAATATCGAGTTGTTATGTTTAACAATGAACCACTTAAAGATTTATTGAAGGGGTGGGTAGAGTAATTTTTTGAACATCATACAATAGGGCGTGAAGCATTTTGTGCAACTAACAGAGGAGGCTATTCAAATGAACATTATCGTGAACAGTATATTTGTAACAGACCAAGCAAAGGCATTGTCATTTTATACAGAAAAGCTAGGATTTGTTAAAAAAGAAGATGAACCATTAGGAAAGCATAGATAGGCTGACGCTTGTATCGCCAGATGAGCAAGGTGGAACTGAGCTTTTACTAGAGCCGGATGAGCACCCTGCCGCAAAGGATTATCAGAAGAGAATATTCGCTGAAGGTATTCCAGCAACAATGTTTGGTGTTGCAAATATTCATGAGGAGTACAAGCAATTATTAGAAAAGGGCGTAGAATTTACGATGACGCCAACAAAAATGGGGGCCGTCACTATAGCTGTCTTGGATGATACTTGTGGCAACCTTATACAGATTATCCAAAAATAATTCATGATGAATGCGTGTTTTGAGTCTATTCAAAACACGCTTTTTCTATTTATTCATTCATGTATGGCTAAACCTCGGTTATTCTCTAAAAAATCTAGGGTTTCTTTTGGTTGTGCATTTACGGTTTGTTCTTTAGCTTCAGCTTCTTCGCTTGGCGGCGCTTCTTCCGATGAACAGGCTGCTAAAGCCAATAGTAATAATAATACCAAACTACATGACAGTAACTTCTGCATGAGGCAAACCTCCATCCATAAATCGTTGATATGAATATTTTGCACATTTTCATACAGAATATGTTTAGTTTACTGTTATTTTTTAAAGAACGGTATTGCTAATAATTTTATTAAATCCGTTGTTAGTTGCGGCATTCATAAGCTGTTGAATAGACTGCATTTTATTATCTGAGAATATATACCAGCTATCATTATGAACATCATGGAGAAGAAGCGTAGGATAACCTTTTAATAGTTCATCAGGGAATGCTTGGTTTAAGGAATACGTATCGAACTGCTGAACACTTTTATTGTCAGCGTTTAAGAAATCATATTGTCCAAGCTTATAATAGGAACCAGGTATGTCCAGATTTAATTGCCAAGAATAGTCTTTAGGCGCTTCTACTTTATCTCCTTTTTGCTGAAAAATTTTGTACATAGCGTTGTGATAGCTATGTCCCTTAACTTCTTGAATAACTCCACCCATCGTCATGTGATATTCATAGTGAAGAGCCTTTATTTTTTGATTGTTAATGAATAGTGGCTTTGTCGCAATATTAACAGTACTTTGTTTGTAATCGACTTGACTGCCGAATGTTTCAGCAATAAAACGGATTGGAACGAAGGTACGATTATTTTTAAGATATGGTGTTGTATCCAATTGTTCCGCTTGACCGTTTTTAATAACGGTCTGACTGTTTAAAGTTAAAATAACGGTTGATTGGTTCGTTGAAAGGATAATTTGTGAATCCTTCCATTGTACTTGCGCACCTAAATTTTCACTAATTACACGCAAAGGTACCATTGTTCGATTGTTTTTGACCTCAGGTGCTGTATCAGTTTTCACGACAACCTCGTCAATCTTTAGTTGTAGTGTTGCTGCGTCAGCAGGGGAAGCTGTCCATAATACAGCTGTTAATAATAGGCCTGTGAAGATTTTTTTCATGGTAGTTGCCCTCCTTTATTTTCACGACCTTATTTTACCATAAAATTCTAATGTGATTATAATAGTTTACTATTTATTAATTTTTTACAGTGTATAAACCGATTTTGAAATCGAATACTAAGAGTGAAAGGAGGTTTTTTTGTGAAATATTTAACATGGGGCATAGTTGGTGCAGCATTGTTTGCTGCGATGAAAGGCTACGGGAAATCAAACCAAGGACAGAAGGATAGCTACCAACAAACGACAACACCTGTTCAATTAGTAGCTAATGCAAATCCTTTAACAGCGAATACACCGAAACAGTAAAAGACATCACAGCTTATGGATTACTTTGATCTATAAGCTTGTTATATTTTACATAAAATCCCTATGGTTTCTTTAGAAAGATGGGTAGAAGATTGGCTTTATTCATGATCAATTTGAAGAGCTTCTGACTAAGACTCGTTAAGAATCCGATGAATCGTTAAGATTGCCTGCACATGCATGCCCTCATGGAAAATAGTTCGCAGTAGTACTTGTTCTATAGTTTGCATGCCCATCTCAATGGGAGGGAATACTTCCATTAATCGATGACCATATTGTTCCTTTAGCTGTTCGGGCTGCTGGGCCAATAACATTTTTAATGCTTCAAAAGATGGGGTTTTTTCATCAAAATGATCAGGTGAGGTACCGAATCCAAACCAGTTGGTGAAATGGTCTAGTTCCTTATGTTTGTCTTTTGTTAGAGCCTCTATCCATAAATATTGATCGAGATATAAATGGCCCATATTCCAGCGGATATTATTATGGAAGTCAGTCGGAATGATATTGGCCGTTTCGTCTGTTAGTTGATCTAGTATTTGTAGTAACTCGCTTCGATAATGCTGTAGTTGTTGAAATAAATTTTCTTGTCGCTGATTCATTGTAAAACCTCCTTTTAGTATGTATTAGCTATTGCCACCAATTTTCCTCCAAAAAAAAGAAGAACTCCGATTTGGGTTCTTCTCGTCATTTATTTGCTTTGTGTTTGTAGGGCTAATCTGACACCTAGACCGATATAGACAAAGCCAACCGTTTTCTCAAGCCAACGGGAGCTTCCACTTGTTTTCGTAAACATTTTTTCTCCGATAAAGCTTGTTACAACAGCTAGTAAAATAGTATACAACGCACTCATGACAACAAATGTAATGCCAAGTGTCAGCAGTTGAACTGTAACAGATGTCTCATTATGCTGGATAAATTGAGGTAAAAAGGCAAGGAAAAATAATGCCGTCTTTGGATTTAATATTTCGGCTAAAAAGCCTTGGCGGAATGAAGTACTTGCTGGGCTTTGTTCCACAGTAGGCTGTTCAATTTTCTTCGGCTTTGTTACGAGCATTTGTATTCCTAAATATACAAGATAAGCTACACCTATATATTTCACTACTTCAAAGGCTGTGGCAGATTTCATTAAAATAGCAGATAGACCTAAAACAGCTGCCAGAGTATGGACTAAGTCACCGAGACCGATACCTAAAGCTGTATAAATGCCATTCTTTTTACCACTTTTTAACGTTTGTGTAATGGTGATAATGACTGCAGGTCCTGGAATTAAAAATAATAAAAGAACTATTGCGATAAAAGATAACATGCTTACCATCCTATTCTAATAAACTAATCATTCTAGGGTGAATGCATGACATATTATATTCTAGCTACTATAGAGCTGTCGATAAAGAAATATTGAAAAAGGAATGAAAAAATATTCAGAAAATAATAAGCGGATAGTATATGCGACTTGAATGGATGATTCGCTTTATAGTTCAGGGTATTTTTTAGTACCAACTAATAGTATTTAATGATAGAATGAGATCATTAAAAAAATGGAGGTATCCGCATGTTAACTAGTCAACAAATACAAGAAATTTTACCACATCGTTATCCATTCCTTTTGGTGGATCGTATTGAAGAATTGGAGGAAGGAAAACGTGCAGTAGGTCTTAAAAATGTGACGATCAATGAGGAGTTTTTTAACGGTCATTTTCCCCAATATCCTGTGATGCCAGGTGTTCTGATAGTGGAAGCATTAGCGCAAGTTAGCGCGGTCATCATGCTAACGAAGGAAGGCAATGAGGGAAGACTGGGATTGCTAGCAGGCATAGATCAATGTCGTTTTAAAAAACAAGTGAAGCCTGGAGATCAATTACGTCTTGAAGTAGAAATTACACGTGTAAAAGGCTCAATCGGTAAAGGGAAGGGAATCGCGACGGTTGATGGAGAAATGGTTTGTGAAATGGAGCTTGTGTTCGCATTTGGCAATTAAGAAATTTGCTCAATAGACGGTGTTATAGCATTTTTAGCGTAAAAATAGATAAAGACTTGCTTCAAGGCGTACTACACCCCTAATTTTCTTTCATATAATAGTAATCATTATGACCGAATGAGGGGGATTGAGGGTCGCTATAGTAGAATGTAATGAAAAGCTGTTACGGCCAGAGGAAGCATTAGATAATGATTTTTGTGATCGATTTGTACAAAAAATGCATAAACAAATTCTCCATAAGAAGCTTCACCAAGATATTTATCAGTCCTATTTTGTTATTTTTCAGCAACAATATACAACACAGGAGCTATGCTTTATCATTCGTATGTTAAGGCAGCAGGCGGAGGAAATTATGCGTTTAAAGCCCATCTTCATCACTTTAAGTGGGGTCATTTTGTCCGTGTTTACGTTGATTGCTGCTGCCGTGAATAGCCAATTGATGATGGGACATTCGCTTGTCCAAATTGTGGCCTTGGCGATATTGAGTTTGAATGTCACGATTCTCTTTATTTCCTATAAAATTGAAAAAGAACATAAACGAGTGCAGGCTGTGATAGCGTTAGTAGATTATTACGTGACCATTTATCAAACAGGAGATGATCATTATGCAGAACATCATTGAATCATTACGTTATTGGTTGCTGAAAATCCCCGAAATGTTTCACATTATGACTGAAACAGAAATGACAGAACGCACTGCTCCGAATAGATGGTCTAAAAAAGAATACTTAGGTCATTTATGCGATTCTGCTCTCATCAACCTTGAACGATTTATAAAGATTCAATACGACGTTTCACCATATGTAGTGTCTACATACGACCAAGTTCAATGGGTCGAGCTACAGGGTTATCAAAAATTACCTATAGAAGAAATCTTATTATTATGGACGAGCTTAAATAAAAAAATATTGGTGGTATTGGAAAACCTCTCAGAACAGGCATTATCTCGACCTTGTGATATGGGTCAACAGCAAAAGGTGACACTCAAATGGCTCGTTCAGGATTATCTCGATCACCTAGAGCATCATGTGAAAAAGCATTTATAATATTTATCGAAATGTAAGCATTTTTTTGCGAAATCCTCAAATAATAAAGTACGAAAAAATTTTGGGGACGTGAAGATTTGAAAAAATTATTACTGTTTTTACTGCCACTTTGTCTGATTACGGTGTCATTTTTCTATGTCAAAGCAAGTTCTTATGACAATAAAGGCAGAAAGTATTATGAAGAAGCTGGACAAATACTTTGGGAAATCCAAACAGAGGAGAAAATCATCGCACTCACATTTGATGATGGCCCACATCGCACATACACATCGGATGTTCTAGATGTTTTGGATAAATATCAAGCAAAAGCCACATTCTTCATTGTTGGACAAAATGCAGAAAAAAATCCTGAGCTTATTTCGAGAATGTACGATGAAGGGCATGAATTGGCCAACCATACGTATACCCATCCTTTAAAAACAAATGTAACGAATTTGATGAAGGAAATTGATCAAACGAATGAGACTCTTTATAGTATTACCGGTTTTAAACCCACTTTATTCCGTCCGGTGGAAGGGCAGTTCTCAGATGCGATGATAGATGCAATCGCAAAAGAGGGCTATAAAGTGGTGATGTGGTCATGGCATTTGGATACACTTGACTGGAAGAGCCCAGGCGTTAATCGAATTGTGAATACCGTCATAAAAGGAGTAAAGGCAGGTAATATTGTGTTGTTTCACGATGGTGGAGGGAATCGGGCACAGACAGTGAAAGCGCTAGAGCAAATTTTACCAGAGCTTGAAAAACAGGGCTATCGCTTTGTGACCGTTTCAGAATTGCTTGAAGTACAGATGGCTCACAAAAAAATGGAAAAAAAACAGTAGTGTTGAGAGCCTTCTTTCAACACTACTTTTTATTGCGATTTCTCTTTATGTAAAGGTTATTTCAGCATTTTTTTGATGTGCTTCAGCTCACCAATTAAATAATCAATTTGCTTCTGCATATTATCAATTTGAACGTTTGATTGGCTGTCACCATTATTATTTTGAGAAGAATCCTTATTCGCATTAACGAGTGCCTCTAGGGCAAGACCTGCTGCAATGGTCTGTAGGCCATCTCCTAGTGTTGAAATGGCTGTGCCAATATAAGATAACTTAGCTGCATATATTTCCAAGGAATCATTGTTTTGATCGGGCTTATTATTTCTCCCCATTATCCTTCCTCCTTATGTTTGTCATTACTTGCATCATATGCGTGAGGAAGATAAAAGGAGAACGATTTAAATGATTCACAAGAAATGGTAAAATTAGCTGAACGACTAAATATTGGAGGAGCGGCCATTGACACATATAGAGATAGTTGAAATGGATGGACAATTGTTGGAGGGGATAGGGAGTTATTGTTTAAGAAGCAAGAAAATAGGTGAAGGCTATAAAAGCAAAAATAAATGGCTAAATCAACAATTTGAAAAGGGCTTACGTTATATACAGTTATTAGAAGAACAAAAACAAGTGGGCTTTATAGAGTATACTGACGCAGAATATTCCTCTAGGGTTGTGCATGCGGAAGGCTATATAATGATTCATTGTTTATGGGTAAGCGCTGTTGGAAAGGGGTACGGTACACAATTATTGCAAAAGTGCATAGATGATGCTAAACAACGGGGTAAAAAAGGAGTAGCGGTTCTTACTAATGACCATACTTCGTGGACCCCAAGCAAGGCTTTATTTTTACAGCACCAATTCCAACTAGTCGCCACTGCACCTTTTGATTTCGAATTATTGGTTTACCCATTTAGTGGAGATGTAGAGTTACCGTATTTTCCTGAAAATTGGCATGAACGTTTAGCAGGCTATCACAACTTGACGATTCTTCGATCTTTTCAATGTCCATATGTAGAAGTCGCAACGGAGAACATTTTAGCCGCTGCCAGTAAGCTAGATATTTCAGTAGACTTAGTCGAAATCCAAAGCCGTGAAGAGTTGATGGAAAAATCGCCGACACCCTATGGGATTTTCTCTGTCATCTATAAAGGACAGCTTATTTCCTTTCACCGATTAACGGTTCATTCTATTTATAAAAAGCTTCAAACCCTATTAGAAGAACCTGTGTAAAAAAAATTACCATGATTTGAAACTTTTTCAGTCACTGGCACGTTATATTTTTATAGTATTTCTATGATTCAATTGAATTTTTAGTTGACTGCTACTAGGAAATGAGTAAAATTAGAAGGCAGTACCATTATATACCTTAAGCTTCTATAGGGAATGATGGGTCCATAAGCATTTGGATGCGAGATGCTTGGAAGCAGGATCAGACAAACAAGGTCTGTCATAAAATTTCGACAGTCTTTTTCTTTTCGTCTTCTGTATAACCTGTTAAGATGGTAGTAGTGTGACAACAAGTTAGTGTATATGAGAGTGGTGACAATCAAGATGGATGAACAGAAAAATGAAAGTACGGAACAGCAGCAAGAGTCAACACCTGCTGAAATTAAGCCAGCAGGACAATTTATACAATTAAAACCGTTTAAATTCATCATGCTAATGTTCTTTACAATTCTTATTACTGCCGGTTTAACGATTTTTGCGTTAACATTTGGTGATAAGAAAGTAGTAGAAGTGAAAGTTCCTGTAGAACGTGAGGAATTTACGAAATTATATGAAGCATTTGATTTACTGAAAAATAACTATTACAAAGATATTGAAGATGAAAAGGTTGTCGATGGTGCTATTAATGGCATGTTCGACGCATTAGGAGACCCGTACTCTGATTTTATGGTGAAGGAAGAAGCAGACCAATTTAACTCTGGTTTATCTTCAAGCTTCCAAGGAATTGGTGCAGAAATTCAAGAACGTAATGGTTATATTACAGTTGTGTCACCGATTAAAAATTCCCCTGCTGAGAAGGCAGGCTTATTACCAAAAGATATCATCTTAACAGTTGATGGGAAAAGCATTCAAGGTTTCAGTGCTACAGAAGCAGTAGCGTTAATTCGCGGCGAAAAGGGAACGCCTGTGAAATTATCAGTGAAACGTGGCGACAATACGGAGCCTATTCAAATGACAATTGTTCGTGATGAAATCCCAGTAGAAACTGTATATGGTGAAATGCTTGATGGCAATATTGCTCATATTCAAATTACATCGTTTAGTGAACAAACTGCCCAAGAGCTTGAAAAAATCCTCGTGGAGTACGAAGGCAAAGGCATGAAGGGGATTGTTTTAGATTTACGTCAAAATCCTGGTGGCTACTTAAAGGCTGCAGTGGATATTTCTAATCTGTTCGTTCCAGAAGGCAAGGCCATTGTACAGGTACAAGAAAAGGATACAGAACCAGAAGTCACAAATGCGATTGCTGGTAAAAAATATAACCTACCAATTACAGTTCTAGTTGATGGTGGTAGTGCTTCTGCCTCCGAGATTTTAGCTGGTGCTTTAAAAGAATCTGTTGGTGCAAAGGTTGTCGGTGAAACATCCTTCGGTAAAGGCACAGTTCAAAATGTGACTCCGTTAAAAGACGGCTCTAATCTGAAATTTACTACAGGTAAATGGTTAACGCCGAAAGGTAACTGGATTAATGAAAAAGGGATTACTCCTGATGTCAAGGTCGCTTACCCAACATATGCCTCATTACCATACTTGAATGCTTCTATAGAAATGAAGGCAGGTATGCAATCAGACTCTGTGAAGGCGGCAGAGGAGATGCTCCAAGTATTAGGGTACGAGCCTGGTGAAATAGATGGTCTTTTCGATGACAATACAGCGCATGCAGTAGAACAATTACAAGCTGCGAATAATCTTGAAGAGACAGGTGTTTTAACAGGAAACACAACGTATGCATTAATGGATGCTTTACGTGCAAAAATGAAAGCTGATGATCCTCAGTTGTTAAAAGCGAAAGAGCTTCTTTTAGGTACAGCTGATAAGACAGAGGAAACTACAAACTAACATTACAACTGTCGCAACAGTCGTCTTCACGGCATCTGCGACAGCTTTTTTTATAGGAGGAAGAAGAGAATGAAGGATGTATATCTATTTAGTGGCTTTTTAGGAAGTGGCAAAACATCGATGCTGACAGATGTGATTCGCCAACTAAAGGAGAAAAATTTAAAGCCCGCGGTTATTATGAATGAACTGGGCAAGCTACCATTTGACTCACAGGCCGTGGAAAAGGATATTCCGCTCAAAGAGATGCTAGAAGGCTGTATTTGCTGTTCTGGTGCTGAAAAAACAGAGGCACAAATTCAATCTCTTCTATTAGATAGTGATTTTGATGTATTAATTATTGAAACAACGGGTGCTGCCCATCCGGTCGAGGCTTTAGATGCGGTATATTCACCATTGTTTGCTGATAAGCTTAATGTCAAAGGCATTGTAACAGTGGCTGATTCAAAGCTATGGCTTCACCGTGATACGCTGACACCACAAGTACGTTCTCTATTTATGGAACAAATTCGCCATGCACACTTATTATTAGCAAATAAAACGGATCTTTTAACAGAGGCAGAGCAAGCGCAAGTAGTCTATGAGCTACAAAGCTTAAATCCCCATGCCTTTATTTTGCAAACGACGAATGGACGAGTACCACTGTCATTATTAGAGAATTTAAAGGCAACGACACAAATGGATAAAGCTGATATTGTGAAAGCGCCGATAGCCTCTATGCAACTTGGCTCGCGCTTAGTAGAATTTACGGATATGGAGTTTACCCAGGAGCAATTTGAAGAATGGGTACGTGCATTACCTGAAACAATTTATCGAATGAAAGGGTATGTGCCGATAGAAGGCATTAAAAATCCAATGCTGTTCCAATATGCATATGGCATGGTTCAATGGCTACCGGAATATATAAAAATGCCAGCGAAACTTGTTATTATTGGTGAAAACGTAGGAACTCTTCCTGTTATTGGCATTTAATAAAGAAAATGTAAACCTGTGGATTATTGCACAATTTAGACAATGTGTGGATTACGCAGGTTTTTTTATTTTTATGTAAAGAGAATGTAACGTGTCTGTAATATATTTGTAATATAAATAGTGAGAAGAGCCACTAGAACTAGTGATATCACAATTCTGGCGGCTTTCAATCAGGATCATTAGAGTAACTGAATCATTGAATAACGCATACATTTTGGATTCACTTTTATGGTGAATTTACGATAATATTTGCTAGATTTATAGGGGTGTCAACCCACTTTCAAACGTAAGTATTTCATAGATTGGTTAATCCTACTAAGAAATATAGCAAAAAAACCCCGATTTTTCGCGTATTTATTGCCGTATTGGCGTAGTTAGCAGATGCTGGTAAGAATTTAATGAAAATTATCCTTTACGATTAATGGCATAGAAGGAGGAATTGCAAACATGAAAAAAACACTAACTGCAATTTGTGCAACATTTCTTTTAGCAGCTCCAATTCAAATAGCTTCTGCTGCTACAAATACAACAGAGGGGAATTCAGTAAAGCAAACAACAAACTGTAAAGTTTATTATAAATGGTCTAACAATCATAAATGGAATATTCAATTCCCGCAGGCATCTACACCATCTAAAGAGACGCCTACAACAAATAATAACAATACGGCAACTACGCCAAACAATAATCAATCATCACAAAACGAAAAGCCAGCAACACCACCAACTAGCTCTACACCTTCAACAACAACTTCAGATGTGAATGCATTTGAACAAGAGGTAGTAAAATTAACAAACGCTGAACGTACAAAGGCTGGTTTATCTCCATTACAAACAGATGATAAATTAATGGCGGCAGCTCGTGAAAAATCACAAGATATGCAAAGTAATAACTATTTCTCACATACAAGTCCAACATTCGGTTCACCATTTGATCGTATGAAAGCTTTAGGAATCGCCTATAAAAGTGCAGGAGAAAACATTGCACAAGGTCAACGTTCTCCACAAGAAGTAGTACAAGCGTGGATGGACTCACCTGGTCACCGTGCTAACATTTTAAATGGTAAATTTACACATATTGGTGTAGGTTACGTGAAATCAGGTAATTACTGGACACAACAATTTATTACAAAATAAGATTCTTGTTTACGAAAATGTCTTATAAGTCTACTAGGCTTATAGGGCATTTTTTTATTGAATGAATGTAGAAGTGGGAAGTACAGGTAGAGCCAAAAATAAATATTAAAAAGATGCCTAGTTAAAATCCGTCTGGGCATCTTTTTATGGAGATGAATCCGTTATAAATTTGTTTGAAATAAGAGAAAAATGCTTATACTCTCCAGTAGAGGAGGCGTTTTATGGATAGAGTGGAATATATGATGAAAAGCCTGCAAAAAGCATTCTACCATTCCTCTGATTTGACAGTCAGACAGGTAGATTGGCATGAAGGCAATACAGCTATTTTATGCTTTTACGCTTCTCTTGTAGATGCTAAGGAAGTTCAAAAAGTTTTAGATACAATTTATGCACGTTTAGATACAGCAAAGCCTTTTTGGAGTGAAACATTAATTACGACATTAGAAAATTTTTCATTACCCCTTGCGATAGAGCGAGTTTGTCAGGGAGAAACCATCGTTATATTGCCTGATACAGGAAAAATGCTGGCGCTTACTATAGTGAATGAAGTTCGACGTAACCTCGAAGAACCGAGTAGCGAAAGTATTTTACGTGGCTCTCATGAAGGTCTAATTGAGCGTGTGGATACCAATTTAGCGTTAATACGTAGACGTATTAATAATCCTGCATTGGTCGTGAAATCATTTTCGATTGGCCAACAAACGAAATCAAAGGCGTATTATCTTTATATGGATGGGGTTATAAAGCCAGAGACATTACAAGAGATAGAGAAGCGGATTGCTGCTCTTCAAATTGATTATTTTTATAGCTCTGGTCAATTAAGTGATGCGCTAGAGGATTCTGTGTTATCTCCATTTCCGCAATTGTTAAATACCGAGCATCCAGATCGTGTAGTAGCCAATTTAGTGGAGGGTAAGGTTGTGGTCATGACGGATATTTCACCGACCGCATTTATTGCTCCTGTCACTTTTTTTTCATTCTATCAGACGCCAGATGATTATAATGGTCGAGTTGTAGTCGGTTCTTTTTATAAAATTGTTCGACTTCTGTCGTTTTTAACTGCCGTTTTTTTACCAGCCTTTTATATTGCCATTATAAGCTTTCATTTTGAAGTGCTACCATTGGAATTAAGTAATCAAGTGAAAAATGACGTAAATGATATTCCTTATCGACCGCTAATTGAAGCATTGATTCTAGAGATTATTATGGAATTGATTCGAGAGTCTAGCATTCGATTACCACAATCTGTAGGGCAGACAATTGGAATCGTAGGGGGATTAGTCATAGGGGATGCCATCGTCAGTGCGGGATTAGTTTCTAATTTAATGGTCATTGTTGTTGCATTAACGGCTATTTCCAGCTATGTTGTCCCGTCAGTCGAGATAAATAGTACTATTCGCATGATCCGTTTTCCGTTTATGGTACTAGCCTCTTTGTTTGGTTTTTTAGGGATTGTCGTAGGAGTTGTCATTTTACTCATTCATTTAATTAATTTAACGTCTTTAAAACAGCCTTATTTTTCACCTATCATTCCTTTTCAACCGAAGGCAGTGCTTAAAATTTTTCTACGCTGGCCGTTTATTAAACCGACCGTGCAAGTTACATCGTTTCAACCACCAAAAGATGAGCAAACGAAAAACGAGGATACACCATGAATGTTTCCCTGACAAAGGCGCAGTTCTTTTTACTATTATTTATTTTTCAAACGGGTGTTGTCTACATCGCCTTTCAAACTCCTTTAATTATTTCCAGTAGAAATAGCTCATGGTTCATTTTTATTATAGCAAGTGTCATACATTATGGCCTACTCCTATTTTTTGAACGGTATTACTCGTATTTCTATTTAAATGGTTTCTTTCGTTGGGTGTATCAAATCTATTGGCTACTAGTGACCGTTGTCTTTATTGCCTATATGAGCTATGTTTTGGCATCGTGGGTGCTACCACAAACGCCCGAGTGGATTGTTGTTGTCATTATAGTAGGCCTTTCGTTATATGCCAACCTAAGTAGACCAGAAACGGTCATCAATATTGGTGTATTACTCATTCCCCTTATTTTTCTATTTGTGATTTTTCTCATGCTAACCATACCCGGTTTAACGTGGAGTAATCTTTTTCCGATTGAATGGAATCATACAAAACAAATAGTAGCTGGCCTGATTCATAGTATCTATGCTTATTTTGGTATTGAAATGTACCTTATTTATCGCCCATTTTTACAAAAAGATTTACAAGTAAAGGGAAGACCCTTATTGACCTATCAACTAGTCATATTCGTCTTTTACTTTATCTCGGTACTTTTTACGCAAATGTTTTTCTCTTTGGATGAAATTAATCTCATACCAGAACCCATTATGTATATTTTAAAATCACAGGAAGTCACATTTGTGAAGCGACTTGATATTTTTTTCGTCTATATTTGGCTTTCCTGGTCGATTGTTACTATTATGATTTATGGGCTATCTTTCAGAGTGCTTCATTTTATGAAACAAAAGAAGCATCCGAGAAGAAGTATTATTGTGTATCATCTTTTCCTAGCCATTCTACCGCTTTTTGTCTTACATTTTCGAAGCATTGAGTTTATCAAAAATTCTTTACACTACGTATTCATCTTCTTTACTATTTTATTGCCTATAGTCATAATTGGTTGGAATAAATGGAGGGGAAAAAGTGTTTCGTAAAGGAATTGTAATGGTCCTGTCGATGTTACTGCTAGCTGGCTGCTGGGATGAAAGACTTTATAAAAACTCTTCCGTTGTGACGCTTGTTGGGATAGAAGGTTATGTTGGAACGTATAAAGGGTATTATGCTTATCCAACTTCAATGACTCAAGTAACGGAAATTATCGAGGCTGAAGGGTTATCACCTCGTGAAGTGCGGACAAATGCCAATTTAAAAGTGGAGCAAACACTTGATTTATCGGAGCTATCAACAATTCTGATTTCCGATCGTACGGCGAGGGAGTCAATCTTTGAACTATTGGATATATATTTTCGGGACCCTCAAAATCCTATATCTATCAAAATCGCGCTTACTGATGGTGATGTTAAACCGTTTGTAGATTTGACAAAAGATCTTGCCGGTAGCGCGGGGAGCTATTATCAGCGATTTATCGAAAGTTCAGAGGATAATACCTATTTTCCAAAGATCGATTTGCAAGTAGTGGGTTCTATGCTTTTGGATCAGACCATTGATATTGCTCTGCCTTATTTTCAACTTAATGAAGATAAAAAGCATGCGGTGGCAGGGGGCTTAGCTATATTTTCGGGACGAAGCTTTACCGGCACTGTCTTAACACCATCCCAATCCTTAACGATGCTGCTATTAATGAATAAAAAAAGTAAAGCAGCACGAATGAGCTATCTGTGGCAAAATGATGGGAAGGTCAATCCAATTACAGTTGATGTGTTAAAGGTGAAGCGTAAATGGACTGTCAATGAGGAATTACGAACAATAGATATGAGTTATACCATTGATGTGGAGGTTGAAGAATTTCCGCACGATCATTTATATAAGGATGAAATTTTTCAAGACGTACAACAAATGATAGAGGAAAACATGCAAGCTGAGTTTGAGGAAGTCTTGCGGATTCTTCAAAATCAAAAGTCTGATACATTAGGGATTGGTCGTCATATTCGGGCGTATCATCCAAACATGTTTAAGGAAGATTGGCATACCGAATTCTCCTCTTTATTACTCAAACCGAAAGTGGAAGTAAAAATCATTCGAACAGGAGTTTTACGTTAAAAAAATCGCCTTTCCTAGAACAATGGAAAAGGCGATTTTTATTATGCAACAGTCACTCTTTTTTGAACAAGTAGCAAGCGAATCAATAGCGTAGCAGCGCCAGTAGTCAATCCTGCGACGAGTCCGATCCAATAGCCAAAAGGCCCTAAATCTGTATGGGTCGCAAGCAAATAACCAACTGGTAAACCAATTACCCAGTAAGAAATAATAGCCATAATAAATGTTATCATCACATCTTTATAGCCTCTTAAAGCTCCTTGCACAGGGGCTTGGATAGAATCAGATAGCTGAAAAATAGCGGCAAATACTAAAAATTGCACAGCATATTCAATTACGTTGCTATCTGTCGTATACATATGCGCAACAGGTTCACGCAAAATAAAGAGTATACAAGCAGAAATAAAGCTAAAGACAATGGCAGTACCAACACAAAGATAACTATACGTACGTGCATCCCTCATGCGACCGGCACCAATCTCAAAGCCTACTAATATCGTGACACCCATTGAAATACTTAGGGGTACCATATAAAGGAGGGAAGTGAAATTAATCGCAATCTGATGGGCTGCGATGATGGTTGTGCTAAAATTACTCATCATCATGGTGACGGCCGAAAAGATACTTGTTTCTGCGAAGAGTGAAATGCCTATCGGTACACCAATTAGCAAAATTTCCTTCCATTGTAGCCATGAAGGCTTGCGCCAATTGTGAAACATCCGGAAGCGTTCGAAAGGCACTCGTTTTGCGATAATCCAAGCTGTAATGAAGAAAATCAGCCAGTAAGTAATGGCTGTGGCTACGCCTGCTCCAATCCCACCAAGCTCAGGTGATCCGAATTTTCCGAAAATAAAGCTGTAATTTAATACGATATTTATCGGTGTTGTCATTAAGGTAATGATCATTGTGACACGTGTTTGTCCTAGTGCATCAATGAAACAACGCATAACAAAAAATAAAAATAGTGGCAAAAGACCAGCGCACATCGCATAGATGTAGCCCTTTGCTATATTATGTACAGATGTTTCTAAGCTCATCTTGCTAAGTATCCAATCGATGCCAAAGAAAAGTCCAATGAAAATAATGACGGACAGTGTAATGGCTACATAAATGCCTTGCTGAACAGCCTTTTTAGCATCCATTTCCTTTTTTGCCCCTACAAGCTGGGAGACAATCGGTGTAATGGCTAGGAGAATGCCCGATAGTCCAGTATAAATAGGCATCCAGATGGAGGAACCAATCGATACGCCTGCTAAATCCGCCGTCCCATAGCGACTTGACATTAACACATCAAAAAAAGAAACGAGGTAGATAGCTACTTGGGTTACTAAAATAGGGATGATCATTTTTAAAAGTAGTGCGTATTTTTCTTTCAAAGTGGATGTTTGATACATGTATGATACTTCCTTCATTAACATAATGAACAAGTATAGCATATGTAAAGAGAGAAAAGCTGAAAATTTATTGCTTCATCTATATCTTTTCGTCGGCATATAGTAAAATAGAACACTGTACACAAAAAGTAGTCTACCTACAATGTTTTTTAAGGAATAGGAGAATTCATGTGAAACAACAAACAATCATTTTAACCGGTGGTGGGACAGCTGGCCATGTATCGTTAAACCAAGCGATACTCCCGTCTTTACTTGAACTAGGTTATGATGTCCACTATATTGGCTCAGAACAAGGTATTGAAAAAGAATTAATTGGTGAGACGTTCCCTAATGTGCCGTTTTATGGCATTGCAAGTGGTAAATTGCGTCGTTACTTTTCGATGAAAAATTTTACAGATCCATTTAAGGTGCTTGCTGGAATGATGCAGGCTTTTCGTATTATCAAAAAAGTAAAGCCGCAAGTCGTATTTTCAAAAGGGGGCTTTGTTTCTGTCCCTGTTGTCATGGCAGCCAAGCTGGCGGGTGTTCCAGTCGTAATCCATGAATCAGATGTGACACCTGGGCTTGCCAATAAAATAGCTTTACCTTTTGCCTCTCATGTGTTTACCATTTTTGAAGAAACACTGAAGCATTTACCAAGTGACAAAGCAACTTGTACAGGTTCCATCATTCGTCCTGAGTTGTTGAAAGGGGAAAGAGCAAAAGGATTAGCATACTGTGGCTTTACAACATTAAAGCCTGTTTTACTTGTCATGGGTGGTAGCTTAGGCTCAGTTGTTCTGAATGATGCCCTTCGAAAAAATTTACCAGAGCTGTTAAAACAGTTTTACGTGATTCATTTATGTGGAAAAGGAAACTATGATGAGTCGTTAGAATCATTGTCCGGCTACAAACAATTTGAATATGTGACGACGGAGCTGCCTGATTTAATGCATGCAGCAGACTTCATTGTGTCTCGAGCGGGATCAAACTCTATTTTTGAGTTTTTAGCACTTCATAAACCAATGCTTTTGGTGCCTTTATCTGCCCAAAAAAGCCGTGGTGATCAAATATTAAATGCCAATTTATTTAAAAAGCAGGGCTATGCAGAAGTGTTACAGGAAGAAGCTTTAACAAAGGAATCCTTTATGAAGTCTGTTTATACACTAACAGGGCGTAAAGAGGAAATGGTTGAAACGATGTCCAAAACTCAAAAACCAAAAACGCCTGACGAGATGGCGTCATTAATTTTGAACTATCAAAAATAAAAGTCATTAAAAAAGCTATGAGGGATATCGATGATGACAGCACCTCATAGCTTCTCTTATTTTAATAGGCTTACATTGCTTGTTCTTCGCCTTCTTGCATTTCATAAGCAGTTGTTAAGTAGAATAAATCTTTTGGAATTTTAAATAGATCAAATTGTGCCATACCACTATTTACTTGAGCTAACAAAGTTGGATGACTTTCATTAGCGCTCACTATATAGGGTAATTTTAACGCAGCACGCTGTGATTTTATATTTTCAACACGAATACGGAGGAATACCGTATGGAAATTATAATCAAAAAATAACTCATTCAAAAAAAGCATTTTTGCCTTTTGATTGTAGCCTTTTCCTTGGTAAGGGAGTCCAATCCACGTTCCTAAAAAACCTGCACCGTCCTCAACATCGTGTATACTAATGGTGCCGATTGGTTGACCCCAGTCATCAGTGATGGTCCTCGAGATAGCGAGTCCTCTCGCTTCCTCTTCGATCAGTTGCTTTGTCATAAACCAGTATTCATCAGCGGATGTGGCTTTCTGACGGACAAAAGGGAATACAGAAGGGTGTGATAATAGTTCATAAAGCTCTGTACATTCATGCAGGTCTCGATGTTTAAGCATACGAAACGCCTCCTTTACTAGGGTAGTTAAAACAATTCCGTTGAAGCATAAAGAAGAAAACTAAAATTCGTACTGGAATTAAAACCCAAAGAACTAGACGTTATAACTATGATATTCCATAATCTCCCGCTGTCTTACTGATTTCGACCATACCGAAAAAAGACTAGTTTTTTAAATATAATATAACATGCTAGCTGTTTCATGCAATCATTTTGCTCGTAAAAAACAAAATTTTTAGTTTAATAGTCAGTAAATTCTGATAAATGAATAGAAATATTCAATTTATTTTACATATTTAAAATTAAGTAAATCATATCACTTTTATCTATTATTAATCGATTGTATGAAACTTTAGTAGTATATTTTTATGTTTAAATAGCTAAATTATCAAAAATATCCTTAAAAGGATATAATTTATCTAATTCTAGAAAGGTAATTTTTTATTTTTATGTTATAATAATAGAATTAGTTTTTACGTATAATTAAGCATATACATAGTTTTTTATTATGATGGCAATGGCCTTTTCTGGAGGTGACAGTATGGAGTATCTTTTAAGCGAAGATTTTTTTAATGAATTATTTATTGGCAATGATTTTGTTTTTCTTATGAAAAAAGTAGAGGAAGATTTTCAATATATTCGCTTAAACTATGCAGCTCGAGAACTGTTATCGATCGATGTAATTGGAAAAATGCTTTCCGCAGTTACCTCAAATCGAAATTTTTCGATCATTCAGAAAAACTATCATCATGCAATTGCAGAACATATACAGGTTGACTATGTAGATTATGCATATGTGCAGTCGGAGGTTCGTAAATATGAAACAACTGTACGCCCATTGCACTATAACCAAGAAGACTATGTTTTAGCAATTACCAAGGAAATTCACTATGATCGTAGTATTGAAGATAAATTTTTGTTTATGCGGTCCATGTTCGACCATGCCTTTTTTTCGACCGTTGTATTATCAGCTGAAGGTATGATTTATGAAGTGAATTCAAGCTTTATGAAAGATTTTCAATTAGATAATGAAGCCGTCAAACAAAAAATGTTTATTGATTTACCGATTGTTCCAAAAGAAGAAGTGCAGCAAATTAAATTGTATTTACAACAAGCGGCTAGTGGAGAAAACGTGAATGAAAAGTTTGTGAAATTGCTTACGTTGGACCAGCAAGAACGCATGTATTTACTGTCACTATCGCCTGTCATGCAGGAGGACAATTCCTTTGCAATCTTTCTTATTATGCAGGATTTCACACAGTTCACCTTGCAAAAGGCCGAACTACGGTCGAAATCTCATGGCTTTGAAGTGTTTAAATCGGCATTAAATTCAGCTACGGCCATAGCTATTTTAGATAGTGCAGGCCATATTTCAGAAGTGAGTGAGATGTTTTTACAAGCCTCAGGTTACACGGAAGAGGAATTAATTGGGCAGTCTTATGCACTACTTAAGCCTCGGTACCAAACACAAAATTTTTTACAATTAATCAATGACAAACTTGCTAGTGGAGAGATCTGGCGGGGAGAGCTGTGCTATCGCACAAAATATCATGCTGATTATTGGGTGGAGGCAACCATTGTTCCATTAAAAAATGAATTTGGTCAGATTGAACAAATTTTAACCATTAACTATGATATTACAGACAAGAAAAGAATGTTCACAGAATTAAAAAATATTGAACGTACTTTCCGTCTCATTACGGAAAATACGAATGATTTAATTGTTATTACGAATGAGGATGGAATCATTATTTATACGTCACCATCCTATGAAATATATTTAGGCTATGAAAATGGGGAGCTACAAGGTCAGTTTTACAGTGCCATTATTGATACAGAAAGCCAGCATGAATGGCAAACATTTTTAAATAACTTTACTGGTCAAACAGATACCCAGTTCGAACTTTTGCTGAAGGCAAAGGACGGCACACCTATTTGGACAGAAGGGAATGTCACGGTGGTCCATGATCCTGATCGAGAAAAAGTTTCTCAAATTATGATGGTGTCCCGTGAAATTACCCATCGTAAAGAGAGGGAAAATGATTTGCTTTATCTTGCCTATCATGATTCTTTAACACAACTGCCCAATCGCCGTTATTTACAAAATGAGTTTCCGACAATATTGGCAGAGGCCGACGAAAACAATGCAAGTGTAGCGATGCTTTATTTGGATGGTGATGATTTTAAAGCTGTCAATGATCGCTTTGGCCATGATACAGGAGATGCGTTTATTCAGAGCTTTGGTCACGCTTTGAGCAAAACCGTTCGAAGTCATGATATCGTTATTCGAATTGGAGGCGACGAGTTTCTCGTCATCCTAACAGGTTTAACAAGGGAAATTGATAAAAGGCATAGTCAAATTATGCATATTATTCGTCGCATTCGTGATGAATTAGCAGCGGGCTGGATGATTGAGGATCATCAGTTCACACCAACTGCTTCAATAGGAATTTCCTACTATCCAGATCATGCCCAAACATTGGATGAATTAATGGATTTGGCTGATCAAGCTTTATATAAATCAAAAGAAGCTGGGAAAAATAATCTCTTTATTTCGGAAGCTCATTAAAAAAGTCTGTCCACAAGTTATTCCTTGTGAGACAGACTTTTTATTTGATGTTATGCTATAACAGTATAGGGATAAAAATCCTGCATCGTTATTTCGGAATAGAAGGTGATTATGTGCCTAAGAAAATATTAGTAGTGGAAGATGAAAAGCATATTGCACGTTTTGTTGAGCTAGAGCTACAGCATGAAGGCTATGACGTGACGGTTGCCTTTGAAGGGCGTGAGGGGCTATCTTTAGCAACAATTGAAGCATTTGATGTGCTATTACTTGACGTGATGCTACCGGGCATCAATGGTATTGAAATTTGTCGGCGAGTTAGGACACAATCTCAAGTACCTATTATTTTAATAACGGCAAGAGACGCTGTTATGGATCGTGTAGCTGGCCTTGATGCTGGAGCAGATGACTACATCGTCAAGCCATTTGCGATCGAAGAACTATTAGCAAGAATTCGAACGATTTTACGTCGTGCAACAACACAAGAGCCAGCAAATAGTGAATTTTTGAGTTTACGTGATATTGAGATAGATATCGCAGCCTATGAAGTTTTCGTGCAAGGGAATAAACTTGACCTTACAAAGACAGAATATGATTTACTGAAACTATTAATCGAACACAAAAATAGAGTTTGTACACGCGAGCATATTCTAACATCTGTATGGGGCTACGATACAGATATAGAGACCAATGTGGTAGATGTGTATATACGTCATTTACGGACGAAGCTCCCAGGTGATACGAATGCCTATATTGAAACGGTTCGAGGGGTTGGGTATGTGATGCGGGAATGAACAAGTTACTGATGTATCTCCGTCGTCAATCTTTACAGAAAAAATGGATGCTCACATCGAGTAGTGTGATTTTTTTAAGCTATACGATTATTTGCGTGGTTGTTTATATTTCTCTCCATACATGGCTTTTAAATGATGAGGAAAGCAAGGTTGAACGGACTAGCAGGGATATTATTTCATTTTTACAATCACAGGGACCGGATATTACGATTCAACAAATTCAACAAAATACTGGTTTGCTCAAATCGATTGTCGATCGAGATGAAACTGTTAGAATGTTTAATGCGGACGGCGTGGATATTTTGCGTATCAATAATACTTCAGCTGCTGCACCTCTTAACTCCATGCAGGAGATTTTTGAGACGACCATTGATAAGCAGGATGTACTGGTCATGAATGAACCAATACGACTAGGCTTTTTTCAAGGGTATGTCCAAGTTGTCCATCCGCTCAACGGTTTTCAATCGCTTATGCATTATTTATTAACAGCTATGCTCATCGCAGGTCTTGGGGCATTGGTGTTATCAGGCTCTATTGGGTATTATCTAGCCAATTATTTAATGAAGCCATTGCGTGAATTACGTGCTTCCATGAAAATGGTGATGGATCAAGGCTTTAATGAGCCTATACAGCTAACCTACACATCACACGATGAGATTGGTGATTTGTTGAAAATGTACAATGCCATGATGAATGAGCTGCAAATTTCTTTTACACAGCAGCAACAATTTGTCGCTGATGCTTCTCATGAGCTTCGTACGCCAATCCAAGCTATCGAAGGCCATCTTTCTCTGCTAAAAAGATGGGGCAAAAATGATCCAGCTATTTTAGAGGAGTCAATCGATACTTCCTTAACAGAAATCGCTCGCATGCGTAAAATGATTGAGGAGTTATTAGAGCTTGCAAGACGTGAGGAAAAAGATGAGATGAGTGAGGCAAATGCACAATCGGTGATTGAGGCTGTTATCGATGAAATGAGGCTTGTACACCCAAAAGCGCGAATTTTGCTGTCGAAAAATGATGAAATGGGTCCTTTATTTATAACTGAAAATGCACTAAGTCAAATCATTCGTAATATAATAGAAAATGCAATTCGTTATTGTGAAAAAATTCCTAAGATACAAATTTCTATTTCAGTTGCTGGAAATTATGCATGTTTAGAAATTGCTGATAATGGTATAGGAATAGCAAAAGACAATATTCCTTTTATCTTTGATCGTTTTTATCGAGTGGATGAGGCAAGAAACCGTCAAATTGGTGGAACTGGCTTAGGATTAAGTATTTCGAAGATGTTGCTTGAAAAATATAATGCGACGGTAGAAGTCAAGAGTGAGGTTAATATTGGAACCGTTTTCTCATTAAAGATCCCGCTAAAATATTAAGAAAAATGCACGCTTTATTTCATTATTCTATCCTTTGCGAAAAAAATTGCTTAATTTGCTAAAAAGAGTTGTATTTTTTGTGAAGAGTAGTAAGATTGAGATGGAAAAAACGTTCTTTAAAATATGGAAAAGTAGTGTAAAACATTCTTTTAAAGAACGGCTAAATATTATATAATTAATTGCAATTTAATTAATGGAACTGCCGAAAGGCAAAATTTGGAGGTCATTTTTCATGTCGAACAACGTTACAACTGTAAGTTCTCCATGGTCAGCTTTCTCTGGTCCTAACTTAGGATATGTGATGGAGCAATACGACTTATTCTTACAGTCTCCTGAAGAAGTAGAACCGGAGTTAGTTTCTTTATTCCAACAATTTGGTGCACCAGTAGTAGTAGAAGGTGAAGTAGCTGTAGCTAGTCATACAGCAGCGGCTCCTGCTGGCGATTACAAAAAAGTGTTAGCCGCTGTGAAATTAGCCGATGCAATCCGTTCACGCGGTCATTTAGCAGCAGATATTTATCCTCTGAAAAACCGTGAACTACAAACAGCTCAAATTGAAGAAAGCGCGTTCAACTTAAGCGCTGCAGATTTAGCTGAAATTCCTGCAGCAATCTTCTTCAAAGATGTGCCAGCAAACGTGAAAAATGGTAAGGATGCAATTGACTATTTAAAAGCTATTTATACAAATAAAGTAGCGTTTGAATATGAACATGTAGTAGCTACAGAAGAACGTAATTGGATTCAAGCACAAATTGAATCTGGCTCTTTCCAACAAGCACTTTCTTCTGATGAAAAGAAAGCCTTATTAGATCGTTTAACGCGTGTTGAAAATTTCGAGAAATTTATCCATAAAACATTTGTAGGACAAAAGCGTTTCTCTGGTGAGGGCTTAGATACGCAAATTGTACTATTTGATGAAATCATTAAAACTGCAGAAGCGCTAAGTGTTGAAAAAGTACGTATTGGTATGGCACACCGTGGTCGCTTAAATGTTTTAACACATATTTTAAATAAACCTTATGACATGATGTTCTCTGACTTTGCACATGTATCAAATGATTTATTTATGCCAGAAAATGGTCGCCTTGAAATTACAAAAGGGTGGACAGGTGATGTGAAATACCATATGGGTGCTTCTTATAACCGTGATTCAGGTATGAATGTAAAGCTTGCATACAACCCATCACACTTAGAAGTAGGCAATCCAGTAGTTCTAGGTGCTACACGTGCAACGCAAGATGACACTTCAAAACCAGGTCAAGCGATTCATGATCGCACAAAAGGCTTAGGAATTCTTGTGCATGGTGATGCAGCATTCCCAGGTCAAGGTATCGTAACTGAAGTATTAAACTTCGCTAAAACTGAAGGATTTACAACAGGTGGTACTATTCACATTATCGCGAACAATATGATCGGTTTCACGACTGAACAATATGATTCTCGTTCTTCTGTTTACTCTTCTGACCCAGCAAAAGGGTATGAAGTACCAGTAGTACATGTGAATGCAGATAGCCCAGAAGCAGTGGCACAAGTTGGTCGCTTTGCAGCTAACTACCGCCAAAAATTCGGTAAAGATATTGTCGTTGATTTAGTTGGTTACCGCCGTCATGGTCATAACGAAACTGATGATCCAACGGTTACAAACCCAGAAACTTATAAATTAGTATCTAAACACGAAACTGTACGTTCACTATATGGTGCAGCACTTGTAACAGAAGGTCTTGTATCAACTGAAGATGTAGCTGCATTAGATACAGCTATTTATGCAGAAATGCAAGCGGCTTATGATCATGTAAAAGAAATGGCTTCAAAAGATGAGCATCATCAATTAGAAATGCCAGAAGAATTAAAAATTGAATTCCCACAAATTGATACAGCAGTTGGGGCAGAACGTTTAGGTAAAATTAACGAAGAGCTTCTAGTGTTTGAAGAAAACTTCGAGCCACAGAAAAAGCTTGGCAAAATTTTAGAAAAACGTCGTGATGCATTTGCATCTGCGAAAATCGACTGGGGTCATGCGGAAACTTTAGCTTATGCAACTATTATCCAAGATGGCACACCAGTACGTTTCACAGGTCAAGACGCACAACGTGGTACTTTCTCACAACGTCACTTAGTGCTTCACGATAAAAACAATGGTAATGTCTTTACACCACTTCATCATATTTCTGGTGCAAGTGCATCCTTTTCAGTGCACAACTCACCACTGACTGAAGCAGGGGTAGTTGGCTTTGAATATGGTTATAACTTAGAAAACGGCCATGTATTAACAGTTTGGGAAGCACAATTTGGTGACTTCGCGAATATGGCACAGGTAATGTTTGATAACTTCATTTCAGGGGCACGCTCTAAATGGGGTCAAAAATCTGGCATGGTGATTCTATTACCACATGGTTATGAAGGCCAAGGTCCAGAGCACTCTTCAAGCCGTATGGAACGTTATTTACAAATGTCAGCAGAAAATAACTGGTTTGTAGCAAACTGTTCAAATGCAGGTAACTACTACCACTTATTGCGCCGTCAAGCAGCGTTATTAGGTACTGAAGGTGTACGTCCACTTGTGGTTGTATCACCAAAATCATTATTGCGTCACCCATTAGCAGCAGCTAATGCTGAGCAATTAGCAGATGGTTCATTCCAAGAAGTGATTGAACAACCTGGCTTAGGTACAAAAACAGAAGCTGTAGAGCGTATCGTATTAGGTACTGGTAAAGTGATGATCGATTTAGCAGATCGCGTGAAAGATGGAGAAGGTTTCGATCACGTACACATTGTTCGTGTAGAACAACTTTACCCATTCCCAAAAGAGCAAGTTGCTGGTATTATTGCTAAGTATCCTAATGCAAAAGAAATCGTATGGGTACAAGAAGAACCTAAAAACCAAGGCTCATGGAATTATGCACTAGAAACATTATATGAACTTGCAGAAGGTAAAAAGCTTCGCTATGTAGGTCGTCCTGCAATGAGCTCAACTTCTGAAGGGGATGCAGATTCTCATAAAGCAGCTCAATCATCACTTATTGAAGAAGCAGTTGCTGAGCCAGTAAAGGTTAAATAATAACATATAAATATTGATAGCTGGGCTACTTGCCCATAAGCAGTAGCCCTTTTATGTGCGTCATGCACGTTAATCAAAGGAGGAAATGAAAGTGGCTGAAATTAAAGTCCCTGAATTAGCAGAATCGATTACAGAAGGTAGTATCGCACAGTGGGTAAAAAAAGTGGGCGATCGCGTTGAAAAAGGTGAATTCATCGTTGAACTTGAAACAGATAAAGTAAACGCTGAAATCATTTCTGAAGAAGCAGGTGTATTAACACAAATTTTAGCTGAAGAAGGCGATACTGTACTAGTTGGTCAAGTTATTGCTATCGTAGAAGCAGGCGAAGGCGCAGCAGCTGCACCAGCAACGGCGGCTCCAGCTGAAGCAGCTCCAGCTCCAGCAGCGCCACAAGCGGCTCCTACAGCACCAGTTGCAGCAGCTCCTGTAGTAGAAGAAACTTCTGGTGAGCGTGTTATCGCATCTCCAGCGGCACGTCGACTTGCACGTGAAAAAGGCATCGACCTTGCAGCGGTATCTCCAGTAGATCCACAAGGCCGTGTTCGTGTACAAGATGTGTCAGCACATGGTACAGCACCAGCAGTACCAGCACCAGCACCAGTAGCAACTACAGGTGGCCCAGTTGTATTCACACCAGCTGCTAATTCTGACCGTGTAACAATTGAAAAAATGAGCCGTCGTCGTCAAACAATTGCAAAACGTTTATTAGAAGTTAAACAATCAACAGCAATGTTAACAACATTCAACGAAATTGACATGACAAACATCATGGCACTTCGTAAACGTAAACAAGAAGAGTTTGTTAAAGCAAACGACATCAAACTTGGTTTCATGTCATTCTTCACAAAAGCTGTTGTTGCAGCACTGAAAAAATACCCATACGTAAACGCTCAAATCGTTGGCGATGAATTACATTTAAATAACTTCTTTGATATCGGTATTGCAGTATCAACTGAAGAAGGTTTAGTAGTACCAGTTGTACGCGATGCAAACAGCAAAAACTTCGCAGAAATCGAAAAAGATATCGCTAGCTTAGCGACTAAAGCTCGTGAGAAAAAACTAGGCTTAAATGACATGGCTGGTGGATCATTCACAATCACAAACGGTGGTGTATTCGGTTCATTAATGTCAACACCAATTATGAACGGTACTCAAGCTGGTATTTTAGGTATGCACTCAATTGTTAACCGTCCAGTTGCAGTAAATGGTGAAGTTCAAATCCGTCCAATGATGTACGTAGCACTTTCTTATGATCACCGTATCATCGATGGAAAAGATTCTGTAGGATTCTTAAAAACAGTTAAAGAATTAATCGAAAATCCTGAAGATTTATTATTAAATTCATAAATCCTTTAAACCCTGTAAACTTTGTTTTACAGGGTTTTTTTCTTGGTTTTCTGTATCACTAAAGTCTTTAGTGATTTTGAAAATACGAAACTATTTTCTTAGTATAAAAACCATTGATAGTAAAAATTTGTGGTTTTCCGGCGGATATATTGACAAAAATACATAGATTAACAATGGATAGGTCAAGCATAATACCCTAATATTGTCATTAGTCAGAAAAATGCTAAAACTCTCTTGACGTACATACTAGTTTTATAGTAGTATCTAAATATCAATTAAATAAACAAACCTCACTAACCTATAACAGTGAGGTAGAGGCGCGGTATTTATTAGTTCATTGTTGAGTACAAGCAAACAAAGACGCAATGAAGAAGGAAATATCGCCGAAGTATAAAAGGAGCTCGTACTTTTATGCTGGGTCTGCAGTGAATAAGTGCAGGACTGTCCTAGTGAATTCAATTCCAGGTTTACTAGGTTGTGCTATCTCGGAAACATGGAATTATAGTGAGGATTTGGGCAACTGTCATAAAAGGTAAGACCTAAGTTCACAAAACTTAGGTCTTTTTTCGTACAGTTGTCTTATTTTTTTACAGAAAAGGGGAGTTTTTCATGAAAAGAAAATGGCTGTTAGTAATGATCTCTATCATGACGGCAATTGTGCTAGCTGCATGTGGCACTAGCGACAAAAAAGAAGGCAGTTCAGGAGAAGCTGGCGCAGATAAGGAAGACGGCGGCGGTGAATTCCGAATTGGAATGGAGGCTGGCTACCCACCATTCAACTGGACACAGCAAAATGATGCAAATGGTGCGGTGAAAATTGCAGATAATGCAGAATATGCAGGCGGCTATGATGTACAAATGGCGAAAAAAATCGCTGAAGGCTTAGGCAAAGAATTAGTAATCGTCAAATTGGAATGGGACGGCTTAGTACCAGCGCTACAATCAAATAAAATTGATGCAATTATCGCAGGCATGTCGCCAACAGAAGAACGTAAGAAAACAATTGATTTTACAGAAAACTACTATACTTCTGATTTTGTTATGGTTATTAAAAAAGGCAGCAAATATGAAGGGGTCAAATCCATTCAAGATTTCTCTGGAGCAAAAATTACATCACAACTTAATACATCCAACTACAATGTGATAGACCAAATCAAAGATGTTAATAAACAAACAGCAATGGAAAGCTTCCCAGCTATGCGTGTAGCTTTAGAGGCAGGCAAAATTGATGGCTATGTTGCAGAACGTCCAGAAGGTATTTCCGCAGCTGCTGCCAACGATAAATTCACATACGTAGCATTTGAAGAGGGCTTCGATACAGATCTTTCAAATACGTCAATTGCTGTAGGCTTACGTAAAGAAGATGCGAATCTTGATAAAATCAATGAAATTCTAAAAGGAATTTCTGAAGATGATCGCCAAGCGATTATGGAAGAAGCTATTTCTCAGCAACCAGCAGCACAATAAAAAAATGGCACGGACTATTGACTAGTCCGTGCACTATCATTTCATCATTATTAAAATGAGAACCTCTCTACATAATGATAATGTCCTAGCGAAATAAAACATAGACTAGTAGAAAGAGCTAGGGCACGAAAAAGATAGCAAGCAACATGACATTGTTAGGAGGAACATCATGAGTCTTGAATGGATACTTTCAATTATTGAAAACAACTGGCAAATGTTTTTACGAGGTGCGTATTATACGTTACTAATTTCGACTATAAGTACAATTATTGGTGCATTTATCGGATTTTTCATCGGAATTATGCATACGATTCCAGTTCGTAAAAAAGGTGTGAAATTTTATGGCTTAAAGCTTATTAATTTTATACTCACATGCTATGTTGAATTTTTCCGTGGTACACCAATGATTGTACAGGCTATGGTTGTCTACTATGGATTAGATATTGCATTTGGCATAGACATGCACTTTATTACAGCAGGGATTTTAGTCGTTTCTCTTAATACAGGTGCCTATATGGCAGAAATTGTTCGCGGTGGTATTGTATCAATTGATAATGGTCAATATGAGGCAGCATCGGCTATCGGTATGAATCACTTCCAGATCATGCTTCACGTAGTTTTACCACAAGTAGCGCGTAACGTACTACCTGCGACAGGCAACCAATTAATTATGAATATTAAAGATACAGCCGTATTAAACGTTATTGGAGTAACAGAATTATTCTTCCAAACAAAATCAATCTCCGGTAACAACTTCCGTTATTTTGAATCATTCTTTGTAGCTTGTATTCTTTACTTCATCATGACATTTACTGCATCACGTATTCTGCTATATGTTGAAAAACGATTAGATGGACCAGATGCTTATCAAAAAGAACAAAAAGAAGCAATTTAGGGGGACGCACAAATGGCAGTCATTAAAATTGAGCATTTAAGTAAATCATTTGGACGTAACCAAGTGTTAAAGGATGTTAATTTTCAAGTGGAAAAAGGGGAAGTCGTTTGTTTAATTGGTTCCTCTGGTTCTGGTAAATCCACTTTACTTCGTTGTATTAATTTATTAGAAACACCAAGTGGTGGGCAAATTATTTATCAAGGGGAGGACATCCTAGACGAAAAACACAATATCCAAGAATATCGAACACATCTAGGCATGGTATTCCAGCAATTCAATTTATTTAACAACCACAATGTTTTAAATAATTGTACAGTGGGTCAAATAAAAGTTTTAAAACGTTTGAAAAAGGAAGCGGAGGAAACAGCGCTTAAATATTTAAAAATCGTCGGGATGGATCAATATGTGAACGCAAAACCTCGACAGCTTTCAGGAGGGCAAAAACAACGCGTAGCCATTGCCCGAGCATTATCCATGAATCCAGAAGTGATGCTTTTTGATGAACCTACATCAGCACTAGACCCTGAGATGGTAGGGGAGGTACTCAAAGTCATGCGACAATTGGCGGATGCAGGCAATACGATGCTTATTGTGACGCATGAGATGGAATTTGCCAAAGAGGTAGCAGATCGCGTAGTCTTTATGGATAAAGGTGTAATTGTCGAAGAGGGCCCACCATCACAAGTATTAATAAACCCTCAACATGATCGAACGAAAGAGTTTTTAAAACGAACATTAAAGTAGTAGCAACAAATGAAAAAGTGAGTCCTAATAGAGGGACTCACTTACTTTCTAGAATTCCACTCTGCATAAAGGACAAAGCAGATTACAAATGCTATTGCAATAATAAAAAACCATTGCGGTACACCGCCAAAGCTCATCATAACACCTCAAATGTAAAATTATTTTGGATAGATTAGGTATTGTATTTCTTTTTTCTCCACAAAAGCCTAAAAATATTATAAAATAAGCATTAGACATTAGCTTTATGCTAGTAAAGAGAGGTAGAGAGAATATGTTACATTTAAAATGGAAAGATGCGCCAACATTACGAACAGTGACTTGCAAACATACCAATGCATCAAAATACTTAGTATCAAACGTATTAACAGTTGGAAAAGAATATGAAGTGAAAAATGAAACAGAAGAGTTCATTTTTATCATCGATAACACTGGCAACGTCGGTGGCTACTATAAAGATTATTTTGCCTAAAAAAAGACAGGGCGGTTCAGATCATTTACTGAGCCACCCTTTTTTTCATTAGTCTCTCTGATAGCCTCTTATATCTGTCGCATCTTGCAACTGTTGTTTTTCTTGTTCAGTCGCCGTATGTAGGGCGAAGACATCTTTTATAGCTGTTTGTAGCTCATGCTGTGTTTCCTTGAATTTCGATACTTGCTGTTCAAATGATGGCCTTGCAAAACGATCCTGTGTCTGTGTTAATCGTTCCTCAAGCTGTGCATAGTGATGATCCATATGCATGGAAAGCATCATCGCCAATTGATTTTTCCATAAAGGAATTAGTGTGACAATGGAAAATTCAATTTTTTCAGCTAATGTTTGGTTCGCTTGCTGTATCATACGAATTTGTGGTGCCGTTTGAAGGGCTACTTGTTGAGAAACCTGTAAATCATAAATGCGTTGATCCAACCTCTCAATTTGCGCAGCGAAATCATTTAGCTGTTGTATAGCAAGTGGCTGTTTATTTGCTTGGACACTTGTTATTTTTGTAGGAAGCTCAACTTCAATGGCTTGCTGTTTTTTCATTTGACCAGCTGCAATGGCAGTAGCTAGTTCCTCGAAAAATCCTCGATTATGTGTATAAAGCGCTTCTAAATTTTCTACATCTCGAATTAGTTGGAGCTGAGCACGTTCCAATTGGACCCCAATACGTTCCACCTGAATACTAATACGCTCAAATTCTGTTAGCGTTTGTTTCACAGTAGGCTCTGTTTTACTACCAAATATCTTATTGAAAAAGGTTTGCTTTTTCGGCTCTAAAGCTGTCGGGTCTACACGATCTAAAGTATGCATTAAGGAATCGAGCATTTGGCCGATTTTTGTCACGTCTTTTTGCTTTACCTGCGCTAACATCCGATCTGCAAACTGGGATAGGGAACGCTGTGAATCTTGCCCTAAGGACAGCAAAGATTCAAAATCAGTTAAATCAAGTTGGCTAGCATATAGTAAGGCTCGACTTTGCGCAAGAGGCGATAGCGTTTCGTACGTCGCCATCGCCTCAGTTTGTGGAGTTGTTTCTAAATAAGATTGTACTAATGGAGAAAGACCGGGAATGGTATTTAATTGGAAAGCATGTTCATTTGCCGTCATTTATCATCGCCTCGCCAGTCCAATTGTTCTCTACGTCTAAGATTAGAACGATTTGCGAATTCAATCTCCATTTGTAGGTGGTCAATATCATTAGCTAGCGCATCCTTTAAATCAATTTGAATCGTATCATTTAAATCGGTAAGTGTTTCACGCGTTTTTGATAACGTCAATTGAATTTCTTTATCCTTCACGGGCTGCCTAGAAAGCATTGTATACTTATCCGTTAATTCCACTGCTGAAGGTAAATGCGCATAGAAAAAGGGTTCAACATTATAAAACTTACGTGGATCCGTCTTTACAACTTTGACGATATTTTTTGAAATGCGCGTCATCTCAAGTAGTTGTTTAAAAGCCGATACAGAACGTACACGTAAATAGTTTTGACTTAATGTTTGAATTTGCTTATTAGCGGTTGATAATTGTGTTTCAATGTGTTTGAATTCTTCTTTTGTGATACCTGCTATTTGCATGACTTTCTTTTTTTGTCTATGTTTCAGCAACGCTGTACTCGTCGCATATGAACCAGCAAACAGTAAACCACCAAGGAAGAATCCAGGATTTGCTGCAATTGCTGCGATAGAAACAGTTGTTAACGAAATAACGAAGCTAGCAGTATGTCTAGAAAAAAACTGTCCAACACTAAGCATTGTTTCTTCCTCCTTGCATTTCAATATGTCTATCTTCTTATACGAAATAATCGACATAAAGTTTCAATGAAAAATGAAACCTTACATAAATTTTACTGCGAAACGCAAATTTTCTCAATGATATTACCTAGAATACCTAGCAATAAGTCGTTCATTATTTATGTCCACTTATTTTTAAGAGATTTGTGAACATTATAGCGTATAGATTCAAATTACTCATGCTTAGGTTTATGTGCTGTTTGATTTGAAAATAAACGTGGATGGCTTGTTTTTTGAAAAAACTTTATGTACGGATGTACGGATATTTTTTTTTCTGTGCTGATTGCGGAAAAATGTTTAATAATACAAAATAAGATAATTACTGTATAATAAAGTCAGCTTATTAGAAATTAGTAACTTGTAAAAAAGAAAGTGGTGGAATGATGAAGAATAATAAAGGAATAATTATTGCTAGCATCATACTTTTATACTGTGTGCTTGACGTTATCTATACATGTGTATTATATGGAAAAATCAATTGGTCTATATTATTTTTAGCAACATGTATGATTGGTTTAATAGAAGTCGCAATAGCCAATAATAAATTACTTAAACAGAACATAAATCATTAACCAGTAAGGCATCTTGTAGTGTCTTACTATGGCCTTACTACTTTGTAAAAAGAAGAGCCAGACTAAACAATGTCTGACTCCATTCGTACATATCCTTTTAAATCATCATACAGCTCTAAAGAAAATGAGTTGGAATCGGCTTGGGGACTTACACCTTTTTGGACAAAAAGAAGGAATTCATTCAGCGCTTTTTCAGCTCCTTCGACTTCAACCTCAATTTGCTCAGCAGCATTCAATCTGCAATACCCTTTTAGCCCTAATTCAATGGCCTTTTGTTTAATAAAGAATCGGTAGCCTGTCCCGTAGACGTCACCAAAAAATTTAATACTTGCTCGTTTGTTCAAGGAAATACCTCCTACCATTAGAGAGAGGGGACGAGCCGCTCTCTTTATTGCATAACTCTTTCTTTTTCTAAATAGGCGATTAAGTTATTAATATTATAAAGAACTTGAGTAGACGCTTCATCTACTTCTTTTAGATGGCTATCTGCTTGTGCGATATTGCCAGCTTTAAAGGCAGCCGCCGCGCGCTTCGCGGATTCGTGAACAAGTAAATGATAATTGTCTAAATCATGATAATCCTGTAAATGGCCGAAGCGTTCCACCGTGCGAGAAGCTGTGTACCATTTGCCAAGTCGACATTCTCTATGGGAAGAGACATCGTTTGGCTCAACATGTTCTAGGCCAAGGAACATATTATAAATGCGCCACTTCCATAAAATATGATCAGCTTTAGATAGCTGTAATAGGGCAATGGATGAAAGCTGGACATTATTATTGGCAATAATATCATTTCGGAAACGATTGATTTCTTTCCCTAAAAGGTGAATATCACTTGATGTATTATGACTATAGTCTCGAATATCTTCCTGCAAGTTGGAAATTTCAATCATTCTAGAGGAGACTTCATCGATAGCCGCTGCCTGTTGCTGGGAAATCGCTGCCGTATTGGTCACATCCAAGTTAATACCTTCAATCGCATGAACAATAGCATTCAATAATGGCAACGATTCTTTCGCCTCAACGGTTGCTTCTTTTATGATGGCTGTTGTTTCTGTTATCGAGTCGGAAACGTCATTGGAATAGCTCTTTAAATGGTGAACATTTGTAGAGACTTCGCTTAAAGCTGAGACCGTGCTTTCCGCAAGTTTTCGTACTTCCTGTGCTACGACCGCAAAGCCTTTACCATGTTCACCCGCGCGTGCAGCTTCAATGGAGGCATTTAGTGCTAGTAAATTAGTTTGGTCCGCAATTTGGTTGATCAATGTCACAACTTGTTCAATATCATTTACCCGTTTTTGCAGTTCTGTAAAAGATTCTACAATCGAAGTAAACGTTTCTTCCGTTTTGAAAATTTCTGATAATGCATGCTCAATTGCATTTTTACCCTGTGTCGCATGGTCAACAGATTCAGTTGTTTTTTCTGATATATGAGAGGACATACGGGCTACTTCATTTATAGAAGCGGCTATTTCTTCAGTCGCAGCTGTAGAGGACTGGATTTCCTCATTTTGCTTGTCTAAACTAAATACTAAATCTTTCATATACATGATTTTGGCATTGACATCCATCAAGGATGATACTTCACCAACAACATTCTCAATGATGCGCTCCGTCAAAACTTCTACCAATAGCTCCTGATCGACATTGACAGCAGACTGGAATGATTTCATAAATTGGAAGGCTTTATTAGGCTTCATCCCAAAGTTATGTAAAATATAAGTAGTAATATAGAAGGCAAATTGATTGAAAACGACAATTAATTTACCAGGCTCATATTGATGCTTGCGAAATAAATTGAAAAATTTGACGGTTTCATCCACATACTCGTCATCACGTGTTGCTAGGAAAAATTGAGTTAAATATTGATTAATATTTTCTTCACTAATGGTTAATTGAGAGGTAGGGGATATCTCACTTAAATAATGGTGAAAAATGGCATTCATAGAAGGGGTAATATCTTTTAGCTTTTCATAGAGCGTCTTTAAATGCTCTTCATCTTGCGAATTGAAATGGTTAAATGCCAATGTTTGATGGAATCGGCCTGTTGCACGTAAATCAGTCCCACGCTTTAGTAGTTCTTCTAGCTCAGCTTTAGGTCGAATGCTTGAAAACATATAAAAACCTCCAAAAATTATGTATAATAAGGTAATAATAGCATAATTCAGGTTGTTTTAATAGACATTTCAGGTGTGTTTGCTAAAATGAAAATATCTTATGACAGCAAGGAATGGGCAAATATGTATACAATTATTTACATGAAAGCGGACTATGAGCCTTGGTGGAAATTTGAGGGCTGGGAAGCTTTTATTCAAACACACGATACATTTGAAGCAAAGGAGCAGTTTGAGCTGGCTTTACAGCATAAACTAGCACTCTTTCGCTCAACATATGATAATGAAGCAGTAAAAGAAGGGCAATATTGGGCCTTTTGGTCAGAGGATGAAAGTTTCTTCTGTGAGGCATGTGATGATGACGCACAAGTATATCATGGAATTATTGCATGTAAAATGGAAGAAAAGTAAAATACTTTTGAAATAAAGTAAAAAAACAATTTTCTTTATTTGACAAAATTATGAATGCTGGTTATACTTAGGTTAACAATTTAATTGCTTCACCGGAAACATGAATTCACATATTACAAAAAGTGATCGCGTTAGTACGGTACTCTTTGTAATATGTGAATTTTTTTCAATCGCTGAAGAAATTACATATTGTTCACTTTTATTTTTTGGAGGTTTTCTTAAATGAAACAAGGTACAGTAAAATGGTTTAACTCAGAAAAAGGTTTTGGATTCATCGAAGTTGAAGGTGAAAACGACGTATTCGTACACTTCTCAGCTATCCAAGGCGAAGGTTTCAAAACACTTGACGAAGGTCAAAAAGTGGAATTCGAAGTTGTAGATGGCAACCGCGGACCACAAGCTGCTAACGTAACTAAACTTTAATTCTCAGAAATTAAAATTACTTTCGTTAAACCCAGGCATCCTATGCAAATAGGATGTCTTTTTTTATATCATCGCAATGTTCAATGATTATAAATCTTAAAATTGGATAAATATAAAGTAGTGCTGTTGGCAAAGTTAATAGCGCGGTGGAAGTGCTGGATAGAAGCGCAAGAGCGATGGATAACTAGCAAAGAGACAGATAGTGCGGCGAGAGTGACGGATAGCTCGCAAAAGTGGTAGATATCGAGCAAAGAGACGGATAGCGCAGTGAAAGAGACGGATAGAACTAGCAAAGTGATGGATAGCGCGGCGAGAGAGACGGATAGAACCAGCAAAGAGCCGGATAGCCCGCAAAGTGCTGAATAGCGCACTAAGATTCGTATAGGATTTGAAGAGTGGCGAATAGCCCGCAAAATGTGCTAAAAAGCACCTCAAAAGGTAACTAATTAGCGCCACAAAATAGCACACAAAGGTACTTACTATTGGAGGTTGATTTATTGATGGAAGATTTAATGAAATTACCGAATGATCAGGAACAGCAGGATTTTTATCAGAAGTTACGTACAAAATTAGTTGTTTTTCTTGGGTCGAAGAAGGGCAAGAATAGTAAATTTACACCGTATTTAATGTTTGTGCCTGATTTATTTCATCTATTGGTTAAAACCTTAACAGATGCAGGGGTGGATAAGAAAAGTCGGGCGTTGATCGGTGCGTCGATTGCGTATTTTGTGTTTCCGTTGGATCTGATGCCTGAGGGAATATTAGGGTTTGGTGGTTATTTGGATGATATCGTGTTGGCGACGTTTGTGGTGAATACGATTATTAATAAATTAGGGCCGGAAGTGTTGGAAAAGCATTGGACAGGGGATGATAATCTTTTGCATGCTCTCCAAAAAGTTGCTGAGGTTAGTGATGAGGTCGTTAGTAAAATACCTGTGAAATCGGCCATTGCTCAGTTTGTGAAACAGGAAAGTAAAGATAAATAATATTATTATGTAAACCCCGAATAACTTCAACACCAACAAAAATGAACCTGCACTTTACAGGTTCATTTTTTGTTGGATTGTTCTAAAATATGGTGGAGTTGTTGGACTGGGACAAATAGGCCTACTCGTCCTATAGGTTCATATTTCATCGTGGCAAAGATAATCCCGATGACTTCACCCTGTTGATCAATGACGGGACTGCCACTATTGCCACGGTAAACCGGGGCTTTCAGCATTATTACTGGTACTTGCCAATCGTCTAATTGAATGGATTCCAGCAAAGTTCCCTCATTAGCTATTCCAGTAAAGGAAAGGGGGTTACCGATAAAATAGATATGCTCATTTTCAGGGAAGGTTGGATCAGCTGCTAGTGGAAGATAGGGAAGCTGATCTGCTTGAACTTGCAATAAGGCTAAATCAATATCCGGATAGCTCTCAATTAGTGTTGCTTCCATTACTCCCTCATCAGGAAATACAACGGATAATGTCGGTGCTTGCTCTACTACATGGGCATTGGTGACAATGAGACCGTCTGGTGAGATGGCGAAACCCGTGCCTTTGCTGGAACCTGTCGAAATTTCCACGATAGCTTTTTTATAAGTTTGTATATCCTCTTGTGCTGATAGCTTGGTTGATACTTTGATAAATTCGATAGCCGGAATAGAATAAATTTGAAAAATAAGCGCGAATGTATTGAAAAACAGTACGAATGCCATACTCCATACAATCCAGCGTACGAATGGCTTGGGCTTTTTTGTTTTTTTGCCATAAAGACGTTCTTCTTGCTCTTGAGCTAATGCTTTTTGTTGCTCTGTTAACACAAGCTCGATAAATTCTTCTTCTGTTAATTCTTCCTGCTCGTTAGCAGACTTATGTAGGTCACTCATAGGATGATGCCTCCTTTTGCTACATAATAGGCGCCCAAGCAGGACGCCTATCATCATCATACTATTCTATTTTTTGTAAGGTGGAAGTCACGACAAATGGCTGCTCTTGATCAGACTCCATCGTATCTTCGATTTTGATGAGGCCAACCCCTTGTGCAAAATACTTGGTCGTTATGAATTGATCTTCAGTGCGTGTAAGTTGGATGACATTTGTATAGACTTTTGTTCCTGTATCGACTTGAACAGTTGTTGATTGAATGGTCCAGCCTTGAAAGCTTGTTCCTACTTGTATCGGTTGCTGTAGTATCGTTTCTAGCACAGGGTAAGCTGCAACCTCAGTTGTACTAGGCAATCTTGGGTTACTGTCTACAGGTTCACGATAGACTAGCTCAATCTTTGAATCTGTCATGCGATAAATTTTTAATAGAGTCACACCACCATTATCTTCCACTTGAGCAATATGTTGTGTATCGATATAGGTAGTTTGTAGAGTAAAGCTGGCATATTCATTTCCCTCTCCTTGAAAATATGCGACAGAGCCATCAGGTGGGAAATAGGTGAGTAGTGACACTTGATCTTGAACAGCTGGGTGCACAGGTTCTTTTTTCATTTCTTCATGGCACCCTGCCAATAACAATGCAAGAGCAAGTACGAAAATAGAATGTTTCATTGGCACACTCCTTCGCTACTTTATATTAATTATACGTGAATGTAGCGCATTATACGAATCATAGCTAGTATACCAGTAATAATATTATGTAAACTAAAAAGTAGAAACTTGTAACTATGAAAAAAATTAACTAAGATAGAATTGTAGTTAGAAAATGGGGGGCATGGTTATGTATAGACAAGCGGATGATTTTTTACAGGAATGGACGATGGCTGCAGAGGGAACACTGAAAGTATTACAGGCAGTAACTGACGATAAGTTGGATCAAAGTATCGTAGAGGGACATAGTACACTTGGCTGGCTTGGTTGGCATTTAGTTGGAGCGGCTGGATATTTTAGTTATTTAGCAGGCTTAAAGGTTCCGATGATTCGTCAAGAAGACCCTGTACCAACGACAGCTGTAGAAATTGTACAAGCATATGAGAAAGTTGTAAATGGTATAAAAGAGGAAGCAGCAAAGCTTTCAAATGAAGATTTACTAGAAGTGGTAAATGGCTTTACAGGGCCAATACCAAAGGGCGCTTTATTACGTGCATTAATTGATCATCAAACGCATCATCGCGGTCAAATGACAGTTCTACTTCGTCAAGCTGGTTTACCAGTACCGGGTGTTATGGGACCAACACAAGAAATGAAATAGACTATAATTTCAGCAGATAAATAACCTATCTGCTGTATTTTTATTTGACACTTACCTACTAGTAAGTTAGTATATAGCCATGACAAATAGAAAATCACAAATCATTGAATTAACATTGAAGAATATTCAAGAAAAAGGTTTCACATCATTTAGTTATGACCATTTAGCGAAAGAGCTTGGTGTAACAAAAGCGAGCATTCATTATCATTTTGAAAAGAAGGAAGACTTAGGGGTCGCAGTTTGCGAAAGAATTCAAAAAGGATTAGGGGAGGCTTATACAGTAATTAAGGAATCTACAGTAGCAGCTGAGGAAAAACCTTTCGCCTTTATTTTGCGACGGATTAAATTTCTAGAACAAGATGGTGTTTGCCCGATCACTGCGTTACAGGCGGATTATCAAGAATTGTCACCTTCGATGCAAGAAAAAGTTCAACAGCTTAGCCAAATGGAAGTCGATGTTTTAGTGGATTTACTACAAGATGCTAAGAACTATGGTTCACTTCAGTCGACAATGGATTTAGAGGCATTAGCCATCCTTCTTATTTCGAGTACGAAGGGTGCTTTGCAATACAAACGGGTTTTAGGGGAAGATTTCTTTCACAAAATGCTGGAGCAATTAAAGAAACTGTTAAAGTAAACGAAAAAGGAGAGGAAGATATGGTACGTAGAGTAGTTGTCACAGGATATGGTGTTATCTCACCACTAGGTCAAACAGTATCAGCCTTGTGGGAGAACATTAAAGAAGGTAAATCAGGTATTACAAAGTTAGAAGCGGAGGAATTCAGCGGCATTCATACACAAATTGCTGGTTCTATTGCTGACTTTAATGCTACTCAATATATGGATAAAAAGGAATTAAGTAAATATGATCTTTTTGTTCAATATGCACTGGCTGCATCTCAGCAGGCTTTGGAGCAAGCAAACATAAATATGGAGCAAGTTGATAAGGAACGACTAGGTGTTTATATTGGCTCAGGTATTGGGGGAATTGAGACGATTTTAGCGAATCATCAAGCCATGCTCGATAATGGACCAAGGAAGGTGTCACCGTTTATGGTGCCGATGATGATTAGCAATATGGCCGCAGGGATTATCGCGATTAAAACAGGCTTTAAAGGGCCAAGCTTCTCACCAGTTTCCGCTTGTGCAACGGGTAACCAAGCAATTGGTGAAGCGTTTTTAAATATACGCCATGGCTATGCAGATGGAATTTTAGCTGGTGGGGCTGAGGCACCGATAAATCCGCTGAGCTTTGCTGGATTTTCCCGTATGAAGGCGATGTCTACTAGGAACGATGTGCCAGAACAAGCTAGCCGACCATTCGATAGCCATCGTGACGGCTTCGTCATGTCAGAGGGAGCAGGGGTTGTGTTCCTAGAGGAATATGAACATGCTAAGCAAAGGGGCGCTACGATTCTTGGAGAAATCGTAGGCTATGGGGTGACGACTGATGCTTTCCATATTACAGCGCCTGATTTTACTGGGGCAGCTAATGCGATGAAACTAGCCTTAAACATGGGGGACATTGATGTGACGGCTGTCGATTATATCAATGCGCATGGTACTAGTACACCAGAGGGAGACAAATCCGAAACAAAGGCTATTAAAAGTGTATTTGGTGAGCATGCCTATCAATTAAAAGTGAGCTCCACGAAGTCGATGACAGGCCATCTTTTTGGCGCAGCTGGCGGAATCGAGGCCATCATTACTTTAAAAAGTATTATGGAAGGTATCATTCCACCAACGATCAATTACGAAACGCCAGATCCAGAGTGTGATTTGAATTATGTTCCAAACGAGGCGCTTCATCAAACCGTCAACATTGCTTTGTCTAACGGTTTTGGCTTTGGCGGTCATAATGCTGTGTTGGCTTTTAAAAAGTTTGAGGAATAATAGTACACAATGGTATGAAATGGAATGTTTCATACCATTTTTTATTGTCTTTATTAAATGACCTATACATCTATGATAAGTTCTACTTATGAGATTACGCTGATAATCAATATTTTCGCTTATGTACTTTCTATGATATGTTAAAAAGAAGGGAGGATGGATAATGAGGATTTTTGATGCACATTTTCATATTATTGATTTTGATTTTCCGGTTATAGAAAATCAAGGATACACACCACCGAGCTATATAGTAGAGGACTATCAAAAGGAAACAGCTCTTTTCAATATAGAGGGGGGCGCCATTGTTTCCGGTTCCTTTCAAGGATTTGATCAAAATTATTTACTGAAGGCTTTGAAACAACTAGGTCCCTCTTTTTGTGGGGTGACGCAATTACCGTATACAGTGACAGATGATGAAATCCTTCATTTACATAAAAATGGAGTAAGGGCCTTGCGCTTCAATATTCAACGAGGTGGTTCAGAGGATTTGTCTAAACTCGATAGCTTTGCAAGAAGAGTGTATGAGCTGGCGGGGTGGCATAGTGAACTTTATTTAGATGCCAAATATTTACCAGAGATTGCTTCCACGATGGAAGCATTACCAGCCATTTCAATTGACCATCTAGGCTTATCGGAGGAAGGATTACCACATTTGCTAAAGCTTGTAGAAAAGGGTGTACGTGTGAAAGCGACTGGTTTTGGTCGGGTAGAATTGAATGTGAAAAATGCTTTGCAAACCATCTATAGCATTCATCCAGATGCATTAATGTTTGGAACAGATTTGCCATCGACACGAGCAAATCGACCTTTTGAATTTGAGGATGTTGAATTGATTCAAGAGCTTTTTGATGAACAGGCTGCGGATAAAATTCTCTATCAAAATGCTAGGAAATGGTATGACAAGTAAATGCAAAAAATCCTCTACGCAAACATTCGGTAGAGGATTTTTATTGAAATTAGTTTAAACCTTCGCGATCTTTCCACTCTAAGAATTCATCATATGTTAATTGCTTATCTAAAATTGAACCGTCTTCACGGATTTCAATCACACGGTTAGCAATTGTTTGAATGAACTGATGGTCATGAGATGTGAAAATCATAGCCCCTTTGAAACGAATTAAGCCTTCGTTCAATGCTTGAATAGATTCAAGGTCAAGGTGGTTTGTTGGTTCATCTAGTAAAATTACGTTCGCTGTTGCAAGCATCATTTTTGATAACATACAACGAACTTTTTCGCCTCCTGATAAAACAGAAGGTGATTTTTTCACTTCTTCACCAGAGAACAGCATGCGTCCTAGGAAACCACGTAGGAAGCTTTCTGTTTCATCATCAGGAGAATATTGACGTAACCATTCTACTAATGACTTTTCTGTTCCTTCGAAGTACTTGTCATGATCGTTTTCGAAGTAGCTTTGAGAAGTAGTTACACCCCATTTAAATGTACCAGCATCTGCTTCTTTATCTTCCATTAAGATATCAAGAAGCGCCGTTTTAGCAAGTGGGCTACCAAGTAAAACGATTTTATCATCTTTGTTCATCGAGAAACGAATATCTTTGAATAGTGATTCGCCTTCATGATTTGCAGTTAGACCTTCAACTGTTAATACATCATTCCCGATATCACGACCAATTTGGAAGTTGATGAATGGATATTTACGGCTTGATGGTTTAATGTCATCTAACTCGATTTTATCCAGCATTTTTTTACGAGATGTCGCTTGCTTCGATTTAGAAGCATTCGCAGAGAATCGTGCGATAAACGCTTGTAATTCTTTGATTTTTTCTTCTTTTTTAGAATTTTGGTCTTGAGCCATTTTTTGAGCTAATTGAGAAGATTCATACCAGAAATCATAGTTACCCACATATAATTGGATTTTAGAGAAGTCCAAATCAGCAATATGTGTACATACTTTGTTTAAGAAGTGACGGTCATGGGATACAACAATGACTGTGTTTTCAAAGTTAATTAAGAACTCTTCTAACCATTGGATAGCTTTTAAGTCAAGGTGGTTGGTAGGCTCATCGAGTAACAGTACATCAGGCTGACCAAATAGGGCCTGCGAAAGTAATACTTTTACTTTATCTGAACCTTCAAGATCACCCATTAGCATGTAGTGAAGGTCATCTGAGATACCTAAACCGTTTAATAATGTCGCTGCTTCTGACTCAGCTTCCCAACCGTTTAGCTCTGCAAATTCACCTTCTAGCTCAGCGGCACGCATACCATCCTCATCTGAGAAATCTTCCTTTGCATAGATAGCATCTTTTTCTGTTTTTACGTCATAGAGGCGTTTATTCCCCATAATTACAGTGTCAAGCACTGTATAATCATCGTATTCAAAATGGTTTTGTTTAAGGACGGATAAACGTTCGTCCTTGCCCATTGATACGTTACCTTCTTGTGCTTCAATTTCACCAGAAAGAATTTTTAAGAATGTTGATTTACCAGCACCGTTTGCGCCAATTAAACCATAGCAGTTACCTGGTGTGAATTTTATATTTACGTCTTCAAATAGTTTACGATCGCCATAGCGAAGACCTACATTACTAACTTGAATCATGCAAGTTCCTCCTTTTTTCACAATGGCACTAGTATATCATGAAATATGTTCCATAGTCTATAAACATTATGACAGCAAGGTTTATTGGCAATTGTTTTATTGAATAGCCCCAGCACCTGTAAACTGTTACTGAATAAAACTACGGATTCCGTTTCCATTTCTTTTAAAACATGTCCGTATACTTTATAAATCATATCAGGTGTATTTCCCAGTCTTTCAGAAATTACTTTCACATTCATTCCTTGATTTAATAAGCAATGTGTGTGACGTAATCCGTGCAAAGTAATTTTGGGAATAAGAGTTCTTTTTGTAATTCTATCAACTATTTTTTTGTTCGTTCAGCAGATAACGGATCAAACGAGTTAGCGGAGAGAAAGATAAATGAACTTTCAGATAATTTTTGCCACAGGGAAACATTTATTAACAAGAAATGTGTAGTAATGAATATTCACCAAGAAACAGGTCTTTCTAGGAACACTGTTTACTCAATTAAAAGGCAATTAGATGTAGATTCGAAATAAAATCACGACGTTAATAATAAGTAAAAATCCTGTGTTGATAAGCAGGATTTTTTTGTACCACAAACGGGTCAGGTCATGGAATAAGCATCAAATATGGATTTGATATCTTTCTATTGCGTATGGATATTTGCCACAATATTTAACAAGAAATGTTAAGAACTGTTGATAGATATATCCTTAAATCCTCTATATTATAAAAATAAAAGGAGATGAAAAACATGATTGGTATGAATATTCGTGTTTTGCGTAAAAGGCATAAACTAAGTCAAGAACAATTGGCTGAAAAGGTAAACGTATCACGGCAGACCATAGCGAAGTGGGAAAACGGGGAGGCTATACCAGATATTCACAAATTCAAAATGCTCGGTGATATTTTTCAAGTAACCATAGATCAATTATCCCAAAATATGAATGAAGAAGAAGCAAACCGGATCAGTCCTAAAGGGAAGCAGTTCTTTGGTGTTGTGAAGGTAGGAGAACGCGGACAGATTGTAATTCCAAAACATGCACGTGAAATGTATCAGATTCATGCAGGTGATAAACTGGTTGTTTTGGGAGAGGATGCGACAAAAGGAATCGCTGTCTTAAAAAGTGACGGATTCCTAGAATTTGCAGAGATGATTCGAAATGCAGAATCGAAGGATGAGATTGAATGAGTAAAATCATCTTTTTTTCGTTACCCGCACATGGTCACACCAACCCCACTATTCCGGTAGTAACCGAATTAATAAAGAAAGGTCATCAAGTTTGGTATTATTCCTTTTTAGAATTTCAGGACAAAATAGAAGACACGGGTGCTTTTTTTATGGCTTGTGATGAATTCTTACCTAAAGTTACACATATAGAATTGGACCGTAAGGTTGGCAAAGATTTTGCAGCATTAATTGAAATGGCAGCGGATATAACGATTGCTTTGGATAAAAAGGTGTGTAAAGAATTAAGGGATATTCAGCCAGACTGCATTGTATCTGACTCTTTATGTATTTGGGGAAAATTATTTGCTGAGAAACTAGGAATTCCATATATTTGTTCGACTACTTCGTTTGCCTTTAATCAGTATACAGCAAAACTAATGAAGCGGAGTTTCATGGAAGTCTGGAGAATGATTCTAGGCATGCGAAGGATTAACAGAAAAATCAAACTATTAAATGATCATGGTTATCAAGTAGAGAATTTTGTATCGTTAGTTCAAAATGATAATGAAACGGACACCATTGTTTACACTTCGAAAGAATTTCAGCCAATGGCGGATACCTTTTCTGAGCGCTATGCCTTTGTTGGACCATCCATAAAGCAGTCTATACCGATACAGAATGATAAAAGGGTTAGAAAAGTAATCTACATCTCTCTTGGGACTATACTAAATCAGAATCAGGATTTTTACCAAAACTGTCTCAAAGCATTTGGGAAGACAGAGTATGATGTTGTGATGTCAGTCGGAGAAAAAACTGAGATTTCGTCTCTTGATAGCGTACCAGAAAATTTCATAGTGAAAAACGCTGTGGATCAGATCTCGGTATTACAGAAAGCAGATGTATTTATTACCCACTGCGGGATGAATAGTACGAATGAAAGCCTATATTTTGGAGTTCCAATGGTTTTATTTCCGCAACATAGCGAACAAAGAATGGTAGCTGACCGAGTTGCCCAGCTCGGTGCAGGATTAAAACTTAATAGAAAAACTCCAAAGTATTTAGCAACAGCGGTAGCTGAAGTGCTTACAAATCGAGTATACCAGGAAGAAGCGCAGAAACTGTCAGAAAGCTTTAGGAAAGCTGGTGGTGCAGTAGAAGCAGCTAATGTGATCCTGCGTAAAATTGGAGAGAAATCCTAACGGCTTTGTATTCTGCAAAAGTTTATATGGTGAACAAAATTTCAAGAAGCAGGCGCATTTCTTTATTAATGAATGCGTCTTTCTTCATCTAAAGGACCAGATTATAGAATAACGTACTTTAACGAAAGGTTCCAAAACGATGCTGTGGGAATTTACTATTCTGTAATCTCCAAACAAAAATTGGATGACAAAGTAACTGGGCTAACCAATGATATTCGAGATAATATCATAGAAGTAAAAGACTCGCTAAATCAACGGTGAAACAGACCATCAATTTACTCAATATGATGGTGCGAGTTTTCAGTCTGTAGGTAAGCACCGCATTGAACACACGCTGAACAAACACCTGAGAAAACGCTTGCCTTCGTAAAGAAGCATAGTAGGAAATAGCTCAATACGCACATCAGGTTTGGTTTAATGAATTGGCTTCTGTCCGTTACTAGTGAGCTAAAAAACATCACATCGCATTAATATCATCTTTGTAGGAATACCTTGTAACTTCATTTCAACTGCTTTTAATTTTACTTCTTGCGGATAACTCACTCTCGTTCCCATAAAAATAAGCACCTCCAATTGATATTAGGATACATTACCCTAAATTCAATTGAAGATGCTTTTTTGTTTTGTCTAACCCGAAGAGGTCAGTTCAAGGGGCAGCCCACCCCTCTTTTTGTTACCTAATTGAGTTTTGTGAAGTATCTTATCTCTTCTTTATCCGTATAAAAGCCAACCGATTCGTATAGAGATAAAGCTGATTTATTTGTCGTTAGTACCATGAGAGTAGCTTATTGTAGCTTATGAGACTTAAGATATTTCAAAGCCTGTGCAAGCGTAAACTTTGCAATTCCACGCTTTCTCCATGGTTCACGGACAAAAACGTCCTCAATTACACCGTAGTCTTCTTCCTACCATGTCGTTAGTCCGCCAATAATAGTGTCTATTTGACGTATGACCATGGATGTCCATAGCTTGTTATTTTTGTATTCAGACAACCTATTAAGACCAAGTGGAGCATCTGGCCAAATTTCAGCTTCAATATCAAGGTAATCTCTTTCCTCGCTAGATGTCTCCATGCTCCAGTGTGAGAATTGAAACTCCTCCTGAAGTTTTAACACAAGAACCGGTTCAGTCAAATCTCGATTCATGCTATACAAACTATTCAGAGGGAGATATCCTTTTTGGATAAAAAAACTGATTGTTTGCTGTTTCTTTCGAATCGTTACCAACACAAAGTATTGTTCCATATTCTTGAGGTAAAGTTACCTTTAATTGCTTTGCTCTTGTTAAAAGATATTGATAGACTTTGTCAAGCAGAGTAGTGTCCTGTTCTCTTTCATAAATGGTTTTCAGATTAATATATATAGAGTGATTGTTCTCTTTTGAACGACCAGGAGGAACAACGTTAATGATGCTAACTTGCCCCTTAGCGACCATTTTCCCATCTTCAAATGCGCAATAAACGTTACTCCAATTATCTTCGTCCCCGACCCACCAAAACATCGCGTTGTCTTTTGCTGTTACTGATTGGTACAACTCACCAAGTAAAGGCATATCTCCATGTTCGAAGTTACGAATGAAAAATTCTGTTGGTGATTGGCTCAAAATAATACCCCTCTCAATAGTAGGGGGTTCCGCAGTTTAGAGGGCTAGCTATTCGTTTTCCCTTGAAAAATTTGCCCTTTGCTAACATTTGTTAGCTAACAGTAAAATGCTTAACTTACTATTATTACCATTAAAATAACGCACTTTAATACTTGTATCTACAGATTTTTATCTCTATATTAATTTTTTTCAACAAGTATATAATCGAATTTCGAGAACACCCTAATTCTATTCTTTTAATAAACCTTCAATGACAAATTCAATTAAAATTTATGAATATATCATTGATTTATTATGTATTTAAAAAGATTCCTTTGTTTCGCGTTGGATAGCCCGATATGAGTAATCAAAGAATCTCTTTTTATCATATAATTCCTGGGGATTCACTAGTGATTTGAGTATTTGGATACAGATTTAAAAAAATATATAGTTCTTAAAGTAAATGAGGTAGCCGTTATAAGGTATATAGTGCATCTAAATAATATATTATTTTTCGAGTGCTTTTTAACTATTTTTTCGGTTATAATGAGAAAAACACGAAATATGATTCTAGTTTTATAACTAATGATTCTTGAATTAGTCATGTAATCTATACAATATCGAAGGGGAACTAAGCATGTTTTTAAAAAAAGAACGGAACATAACAATTGGCGATCTTATTAAGTTGAGTGAGGCTCAATTGCAAATGGCTAAACGGGGTCAATATGATTATGAGTATACTTTAGCTTCAACAAATGATGAGGAATTAAAACAGTTAGTACATAATTTAAATCAAGTAAATAGGCTTCGGAAAGAATCTGAAGATCAATTGCAGAAAAAATTGGGTAATGTATTGGAAAGTAATGAAATTGGTCTTTGGGAATTACAAGTATTGAACGGACGCTTGGATGATCCAAACAATGTTTTTACAGCTTCGACAGAATTAAAAGAGCTCTTAGGATTCAATAGTTATGCTATTAAAGACAGTTTTCAAGATTTTTTGAAGGTAATTACAGTGGCGCATCGTTCTGATTTTAAAGAGATGCTAGAGGAGAGTTTAGAAACACAAACTCGTTTTAATATGGAGCATTTGATATGCTGCCGTGACGGTCAAGAGCGCTGGATACAGACTACAGGAATTGCTTCTCATCTTGAAGATGATCAGTATCAAATAATTGGTTTGATGATGAATATTCATGATAAAAAAATAAACGTGGAAAAATTACAGGGATATGTAACACGTTATGATTTAATCAATAAAGCTCTAGTAGAAGCGCCATGGGATATGATTGTAGATCAAGGTGATCCATTAAATCCACAAAATTCCTTTTGGTGGAGTGAACAATTTCGAAGAACATTAGGCTTCAAGGATGAACTCGATTTTCCAAATATTATGAGCTCTTGGAGTGATCGCTTGCATCCAGAGGACAAGCAGCTTGCATTAGATGCGTTTAGTGCCCATTTATTAGATTTTTCTGGGCGTACGCCATTTCAAGTAGATTATCGCCTTCAATTAAAAACAGGTGAATATCGCTGGTTTCATGCAAATGGTACAACGCTTCGTAATAGTGAGGGAGCTCCTTTGCGAGTGGCAGGAACTATTCGAGATATTACACATGAAAAAATGAAAGAGCAAAATGTGCAAGAAACTATGACACGTATGGAGGAATTATCAGCTTCTATTAATCAAATGGTTGATGGCATTAATTCTATTACTATGCAGGCACAGGAACTGGCGAACACACAGGAAAAAACAACCGAAGCTGCCAATGATGCGAAAGGGGTAGCAGATGAAACACAGATTATATCACATTTTATTCGAGAGATAGCAGATCAGACAAATTTACTAGGGTTAAATGCTGCAATAGAAGCGGCACGTGCAGGAGAACAAGGAAAAGGTTTTGGTGTAGTAGCTGAAGAGGTAAGAAAATTAGCAGTTAATTCGGCTAAGGCAACAGGTAATATTGAATCAAGTTTAATGCAAATAAAGGTTTCTATTGATACAATTATTGACTATATGGATAAAATTAGTGAGCTTGCGCAAATGCAGGCGGCTCTTACAGAACAATTAAATGCCTCGGCAGATGAAATTGGTACAATGTCACAGGATTTGGTGGAATTTTCAAAGCAACAATAAAATTAAGGAGTATTTCGCTAGTTGATTATTTAACGTCAAGTGACAATAAAAAAGCTTTTATATAAAGCAAATAGGGGAATTCCCATTAAAATAACCAGGGGCTCATAAAATTTTTTATGAGTATCTGGTTTTATTTATGAGTTTTAAAAAATGCCTTTTTTGGCGTTCAGTACACAGAGTGCTAGCAGAGATATACTTAGATCAACAGCTAAGAGACTACCTAAAAGTCCCATAGTAACATATCTTATTTCTATTTATAAAAAGATTACTAAACAACAACACTTGACGCTGTATTAGGTCCGAATTTAGTAGAAAGTATGGGTAGATTTGCACTGTTAATTGGGATTCCTCCCCTTGCGGGACCGTTTATATTATCGTCTATCGCTTTTTGGCAGGGTTAGTGCTTTTATTTTGTTACGTCCTGATCCATTAAAAATTGCAACAATGATAGAAGCAAACAGACAAGAAAATGAGCTTGGAAATAAGACAGAATCCTTAAATAAAAATGCTCTAAATAAAAGAGGTCTTACAGTCGGTGCAACGGTTATGGTTCTTACTCAGATTGTAATGGTTGCTATAATGAGGATGACACCAGTACATATGAAACCTCATGGTCATGGTTTATCGGAGGTTGGAATTGTTATAGGATTTCATGTAGATGTTATGTATCTTCCGTCGATCGTAACAGTGATTCTTGCCTTGTAGTAGTCACGTTCTTCTTCCATATCTTTGAAGTGAATCCGTTTGCCTTTTAACGGATTTTTTATGCCTTTCGCCCCCGATCCAGCAGATGGAAGACGGTTAAACGCGTCAATCGACTCTACTTCTTTAAACTCTCTCACCCATACCTTCACTTGTGAAACATTACGAATCTCGTATTTTTCCGCAATCTTTTGCATACTTTCTTCTCCCGCCAAATAAGCCTGTACTACTTCTAATTTCAACTCAGTTGGATACGTATTATTCTTTCTCGACATCGAAAAATCCCCTTTAAGTATAATGTTATCTACAGCGTACTGTAGTTTTTTTAACATTGTCTACCTAAAGGGGATAATATCAGTTGTGATTTTTGGCAACATAGTTTTTTTTAGTAATCAATTAGTTATCCCCATACTGTCAAACTGGTACGTGTATCATTTTCGATAGTGATATAGTTAATATTAGTGTAATGAAAACTTTTTGCACGTTCGAAAAGTTTATGAGTAATTGACTCATCTTTTGAAAAAATTGAGACATAGCATGAATCTATAATTAAAAGTGCAAGTTCACAAGTGCTCTTTAAAAAATCGTCATAACTTTTAATTTCTACTACCTCTTCCATATTAGGAAAAGCCTTTAGATCCGTAAATATTAAATAATATTCTTTAGTTGAAATATATTCTAAGAATGATGGACCATTTAAACTAACACTGTGGGGGAATAAATCTGAACCAAGTGTTCCTTTTTCTATTTTGTAAGACTCTCCAGGACCTACTGACCAATACCAAGAAGGATCAATGATATTTGAAAAAATATCAGATAAAAACTTGCCATACTCATTATTAATCTCGAAAGAAATACCTCGCATTTTAACATCCTTTCTTCAAACTACTAATTTTATTATAAAACAAAAAAATCTATCAATTACAAAATGTAATTCACTGGGCAACTCTCAATAGAAAAGTGTATAATTTAGCTTATATTGGAAAATGCAGACGTCTATGTATACCTAAAATAAGCAAATCATGTAGGGGAGTATAAAATGAGGATAAAAATTATCATAACAGTAGTCATTTGTTTATGGATGTTGCCATTTAGTCAAACAGCGCAGGCAGCAAATCTTAGTGAACATTATCATGATATTACAGACAATGATCTTCATAACAGTATCATTATGTCGCCTGAAAGCTCAAAGGCATTTGTCAATGGTAATATGGTTTCTGCAGTACAGCCACTTATCAAAGATGGAAGAACCTTAGTGCCACTTCGCTTTATTTCTGAAGGGTTTGGCGCAAAAGTCGATTTCAATGCTAAAAACAATACTATAACTATTAAAAATTCTGATAAAATCATAACCTTGAAAATCGGAAACAAGGCTATTGATGTGAATGGCCACTCGATTCAAATGGACGTTGCGGCTAACCTTCATCATAATTCTACCTATATTCCTTTAAGATATATAGGGGAGGCTTTTGATAAGAAAGTAGTTTATTTAAAAAATGAAAACCTACAACCTTATAGTTTGATTATGATTAGGGATGTAAAGGCAGCGGAGCTTGAAAATCTTAAACTTGTCCGCATTTGTGAATGGCTATTTCAGGGGAAATCAATTGTCTATAGCGATCGTTTTATGGCAGTGATCCAAGAGAAGGGTCAATTATTCTATAGCAATTATTTTTCTGATTTTGAACCATTTGTTTATAAGGAATTTGTTGAGGATAAAAATATCATCAAATTAGGGGATATTTGGATTAAAACAGATATGGGCAATTTTTATATGGACTACGCCTATAACACTACAAGAGAATTTATTTTATATTATGTGGATGGACAATCCATTTCAAGAGTAGCCGTAGAAAAAGCACCGATTAAAGCTGTAAAACCTTATGAGAATAATGTCTATTATCTAACGAGATATGAGCGTGGTATTGTAAATGCTCATGAAACGAGTAATTTAAAATCTGCAACACGAACAAATGGCCAATGGGTTACTGATTATTTAGGCAAGCCAGGGTTTTATTATGGTTTTGATACGATAGGCAATTCATATAACTGGAAAATAAATGATAACGGCATCTATATTTTTGGTTATAATAGATTTGGCAATTTAAGCTCAGATGATAGAAAAAAAACTTTTGGAAATTACAGGGTAGACGTAAAGGGGCATAATCATGAGGTATTACACCCTTAAAGTTTGCGTATTCATGATACAGTTGGCTGGTTTAGGTTCTGTAGTGTACGAATCCTGAGCTAGTCAATTTTTGCTTACTCGGTTCGTTATGATTGGAATGGGGGCATGGCCATTTGTTTGATTTTACTTTCTGGCACTTACATGTTCTATTATTTGCGTTGCTTTTTAATATAAAAAATAAACCAAATATAATATATGATTACAACTAGTGACAAACCTAATGAAACATATTTATTTTGCTCATTGGGCAAAATAATAATAGAAATAATAGCTAATATAAAGGCGGGGAATACCGTGTAAAACCAGATTCGCACTGCTTTATTTTTAAAAGAAACTTCAAATCGATCCATACAAGCACCTCATTTATTGATCCTAAAGACCATTGTTCGGATAGTTGGAAATGATTTCCTAATAGAAAATATACCATAGTAAAATAAAATATAGAAGTAAAAGGGTAGGGTGACGGATAAAACTAGCTCATTAAAGGTTATCGATAAATATCTTTTCTCCTGTAACTTTATTTGAAGTTGATGCGTCTACTTAGTAGTGTATTTAACTATTTTTGAAAAAGAATAGTAAATTCACATCATTTACCAAAGGGTTTTTAGTTGCTTGTCGACAAAAATATAGATTAAAATGATTCTGACTGTTTTTTTATCAGGTACAATGTATCCTGATTATCTACTTGTGCCCGCAAGCACATCCCCGTTTTGACTGCTTACTATAAGTGATGAAACAAACCTTGTCTGCAAATAGGAAAAATATCCCGATTCTTTATGTGATGGAATACACGATAATTTCATAGAAAAATACTGTAGAAAATGATATGCCTTATGGTCGTAGGCAAAAAATCAATAGGACATTCAGCTCTTTCAAGTGGCAGAAATGATGATAAAATAAACATGTTATTGGAAATATTAACTATCGGAGGTATATTATGGGTAAAGGCTTATTGTGGACAGCCACTGCAATCTTAGTAGTTTTACTTGGGTTTGGAAGCTACTATTTTATCAAAGAAATAACAAACTCTATGGCATACAATAAATTAGTGGATGAGTATAAAAAGCCAGTACCAATTAACAATATAGAGTCTGAATATGATGTAATTGTCATTGGTGGTGAGCCTGAGGGTGTCGCTGCTGCGGTTGCTTCAGCACGTAATGGGGCTAAAACATTATTGGTAGAAAAACGTGAAGAATTGGGTGGATTATTTACATATGGGATGTTGAATTTCCTAGATATTCCACGTGATGGTCATAATAATTCCATCAGTGAAGGTATTTTTAAAGAATGGCATGAGCTTGTTCGAGGCAATGATGCTTTTGGTATCGTCGGAGCTAAAGCAGCATTTAAAAAGCTGATTGATGAGGAACCCAATTTAACATTGTCGGTGCAAACGGAAGTTGTCAAAGCGAATCTTCAACAACAGCAACTAACATCTGTTGAGCTAAAAAATGAATACGGTACATATGTCGTTAAAGGAAAATCATTCATAGATGCTACACAGGATGCGGATTTTGCTACGATGTCTAAAGTTCCTTTCTTCGTTGGTGGTGAAGATATAGGGATAAAGGATAAACGCATGGCTGTAACATTAATGCTTCACTTGAAAAATGTTGATTGGGATCAAGTAAAAAAAGCGGCGAAGTCAGATGTATTTGGCGGGGCTAACTTGAATCATACCGTTATGTGGGGCTTTACAAAGCTTCATGATGAATATACACCTTTACAAGAAGGTACAAGATTAAGAGGGTTAAATTTAGCGCGAGTGGATGATGAATATTTTATTAATGCCTTACAAATTTTTGGTATTGATGGCTTAAATGATCATTCGAAGCAGGCGGCCATTGCTGCTGGTAAAAAAGAAACATTGCATGTACTTAAATATTTACAGGAAAACTTCCCTGGATTTGAAAAAGCAGAAATTGTCAGCTTCCCAGAAGAGCTTTATGTACGAGAAACAAGACATATCTGGGCGGAATATCAATTACCAATGTCCGATATTTGGCAAAACCGAGATCATTGGGATAGCATTGGGATTGCTTCTTATCCAGTAGATGTGCAGGCTCAAACACCCCATGATTATGGCTATGTTATTTCTGCACCAAAGCAATATGCGATTCCTTTCCGATCTCTAGTACCAAAGGATATCGATGGTTTACTTGTTGTAGGACGATCTGCAGGTTATTCATCTTTAGCAGCGGGAAGTGCCCGTATTGTTCCAACCGGTATGGTGACTGGGGAAGCGGCAGGGACAGCGGCAGCACTGGCTCTTCAACAAGATGTTACTTTTAGAGAAATGAGCAAGGATAAAAAATTAATTGCTACGTTAAGAGAGCAGTTGGATAAACAAGGTGCCTATATCGATTCATTTTCTGTGGACTATCCTTATCAGGGCGAATGGTATGATGAAGCCATTCAATCGTTAATTAACTATGGACTTGTAGTGGGCGGTTATGATAATGATTTAAAGGTCGACAGTAAAGCAACGAAAATTAAGTTTGCTAAAATGTTTAAAGAAAGTATGATTCGTGCTGGCGGAGAGAGTACAGCCGATAAGAAAGATAAGCTGGAGATTGTCATAAATAAGGTATATAGCACGGGTGATGAAGCTATTACGCGAGATGAGCTGGCGCAATATTTGGCAGATGTGCTTATCGATGAATCGACTGGAACAAGCTGGGAAAGCTTAATTGATAAAGAAATTGTTACTGAAAAAGTAGCTAAAAAAGTGAAAGACAATAAGCAACTGAAGTTAAAAGAAATGTATGCCATCATGGCAGATGTCATTCATTATATAGAAAAAGAACGTTCCTCTAAATGAGGAGCGTTTTTTTTAATGTGGATCGTTTGAATGCCGTCTGTAACTCATGAAGGTGAATGCAGATGCAATCAGTGCCAACGTTGCTGCTGCCCAGGCAAGATATTCTAGACTCCCTGAATTAATGACAAAGCCTCCTATGGCAGCGCCTAATGCTATCCCCACATTGACGGCTACTGGCGTTAATGAGGAAGCAAAATCTTTGGCTGATGGAGAATACTCTTCTGCTAAATCCATGAAGTATAGCTGAATTGTCGCGTTTACGGCATAAAGTATAACAGCCATTAACAGGATACTTAAAATTCCTAGCCAAAGGGAGGACATTGTAAAATAAAAGGAAAATAAGATGAATGCCTGAATGATAAAAATATAACGTAATTTACTTAATCCGTTTCTCTGTGCAATTTTACCTGCTAAAACATTACTAAAAATAGAAAAGAAACCATAGATCAGAAGGACAATGGCTATGTATTTAGTCGGAACACCAAGTTTATTTTCTAAAATAGGCGTAATAAATGTATAGATTGTGTATGTTCCAGCAATGGTGAAAATAGGAATTAAAAATGCAAGTATAACTTTAGGATGCTTTAATAAGGACAATTGATCGGATAGCGATCCATTCTCACCACTTAAACGTTTAGGTAACACAAACATGCTTATGATAAATGCAACGCCTCCTAAGAAGGCAGTTAACCAAAATGTCATATGCCAATTACTCCATTGTCCTATCATTGTTCCTAATGGTACACCCATGACATTGGCAATGGTAAAGCCGGAAAATATCGAAGCAATGATAGTGGATCTTTTTTCTTTTGGAATGACCGTATTAGCAATGGACATAGATAGAGCTGTTAAAACACCACTGACAACAGCAGTCGTAATTCTAGAGCCCATTAGCACAACATAAGTGCTAGATAAAGCACTAATTATATTTCCAAGGATGAAAATGGCAATTAATACTAACATAAGTGGATATTTCGGAAATCTACTGACAAAGCCTGTTACAATGGGGGTGCCTATTGCATAGGCAATGGCGAATCCAGAAACCAATGTGCCTGCTGTAGCAATCGAGATCCCTATAGATGTAGAAACCTCAGTTAATAGCCCTACAATTACAAATTCACTTGTCCCCATGACGAAAGTAAGCAAAATAAGCGTAAATGCTAAAATCTTATGCTTTTTACTAAGCGTTTGTTCTTCATGAACCATTGTATACTGATACCTCCTTATATTTATATATCGAGAATTATCGATATATTAGATGTAATATCGGACCCTATATCTATTTATCGTGAATATTCGATATAATACTTGAATAGAAACCCACTTAATCATTTTGGGTTTCTGATACTAAAAACATTGCAATTTCTTGGACAGTTTCTTCTTTTAATTTGTAATACGTCCATTGACCATGACGAAAAGATTCAAGGAGACCAGCTTTTTGCATCATAGTTAAATAGTGAGAAACGGTCGATTGAGAAGTTTTTGCTTTTTCCTGAATATCCCCTACACAAACGCCTCCTTCAATACTCACTTTTGGAAAATGCTTCTCAGGTTCCTTCAACCACTGTAAGATGTTTAGCCTTGTCTCGTTTGATAACGCTTTAAAAATTTCAATAGGTTCCATGTCTCGATGATATATCGAATTATCTCGATATGTCAATGATTAATTTTATACAAAAAATTATTGACGTCAAGAAAGGACTCCTGTAGAATATGTCAAAATCATAGAAAAATTCGATGATAAAGAGAGTAATTGATGGGACAACTGGAAAGCGAGTTAGGGATGGTGTGAGCCTAATACAGAAACCATGAATGAAGCGCACTTTGGAGAAGGTTCTCGAACTACTAGTAGAGAATAGCGGGGCGTCACCTCGTTAACAATGGAAAGTGGTCATTATGAATGGCAACTAGAGTGGTACCACGGGATTACTATGCTCTCGTCTCTAATTATAGAGGCGGGGGCTTTTTTTATTGAAAATGGAGGAGGATATACATGAATAAACAAATTGCAAACAGTATTGCTGAAATTTTAAAGCATCAGCTAACAGCTCAAGACGTGGAACAATTGCTAGAAAAACCAAAAAGTTTAGAAGTTGGCGATGTGGCATTTCCATGCTTCACCTTGGCTAAAATATGGAAGAAGCCACCTCAACAAATTGCTGCGGAAATAGCGAACCTATTGCAAAATGAGATGATCCATCAGGTGCAATCCGTTGGTGGCTATGTCAACATCTTTTTAAATCAAGCAACAGTAACGCAACAAGTGTTGGGCCTTATTATGCAGGAACAACAAAATTTTGGTACGAATCAAAATGAAATGGGAAGTGTCGTCCTCGACTTTTCTTCGCCCAATATTGCTAAACCGTTCTCTATGGGGCATTTACGTTCAACCGTCATTGGGAATGCCTTGGCAAATATTGCAGTTAAAAATGGTTACCAGGCTATTCGTATTAATCATTTAGGGGACTGGGGCACCCAATTTGGCAAGCTTATCGTTGCGTATCAAAATTGGGGTGATAAGGAAGCCATTACAGCATCTCCTATTGAGGAATTATTAAAGATTTATGTTAAATTTCATACGATGGCCGAACAAGATCCTACATTAAATGAAATGGCTCGCGCCGCATTTAAAGCATTAGAGGATGGTGATTCAGAGGCGTTAGCATTGTGGCAATGGTTCCGCGATGTATCGTTAGATGAATTTCAGGCTATTTATCAGCTGCTAGGTATCAATTTTGATGAATATACAGGAGAAGCCTTTTACAATGATAAAATGACAGAGGTTGTGACAGAGCTACAAAGCAAAGGACTCCTAATCGAATCAGAGGGTGCCTTTGTAGTAGAGATGGAGGGAATGCCTCCTTGTTTAATAACAAAAACAGATGGCGCCACGCTTTATGCAACTCGTGATTTAGCGGCTGCCTTTTACCGACAGCAACAGTATCAACCGAACAAAATTTTCTATGTAGTTGGCAATGAACAAACGCTCCATTTTAAACAATTATTTCAGGTGATTGAAAAGATGGGGTATAGTTGGGCAAAAGATTTACAGCATGTACCGTTTGGGATGATGCTTAAAGATGGTAAGAAAATGTCCACACGTAAAGGTAAAGTGGTGTTATTAGCGGATGTGCTAGCCGAGGCGATTGCCACAGCTAAGCGTAATATAGAAGACAAAAACCCTCATTTACAGCAGAAAGAGCGAGTAGCGCAGCAAGTAGGAGTTGGAGCGGTTATCTTTAATGACCTAAAATATCATCGTTTAAACGATATTGAATTCTCCATCGAGCAAATGATGAATTTCGAAGGGGAAACAGGGCCTTATGTACAGTATACCTATGCTCGTATTTGCTCTATCTTGGCAAAAGGCGATGTGCCCTCTCACATAAAGACATTTGCTCCATTAGGGCAGCATGCTTGGCCAATCATTTTATTATTGGAACAATTTCCGAAGGTTGTGGACACCGCTTTTAATCAGGCAGACCCATCCATTATCGCAAAATATGCTTTACAGCTAGCACGTTTATTAAATAAATATTACGCTCATCAAAAAATATTAACCGATGATGCCCAGCAAGCTTCACGTCTAGCGCTTTGTCATTGTGTGGCGATAGTGTTAAAAGAGTCATTAGCTTTATTGGGCATTGAGTCGCCAGAAAATATGTAGTGAACGGTCGCATATTGAAAGCATTGACCATTTATAGAATACATGGTAAAAGGATAGAATAATAAAAGAAAATTCTTCCATTGACTGGCAGCAGAGGGGATTAAATCAAATGGGTAAAAAACAATGGACTGTTTCACTGATTTTAGTCGTAATAAGTATATTCTTTGTAGCACTTAATATGAGACCCGCAGTAACGGGAATTGGGCCACTCTATAATGTCCTCATGACAAACTTACAGGTTTCCAATACGAGTATGAGCTTTCTCACATCTATCCCAGTTTTTTGCATGGGTTTATTTGCTCCGATTGCTGTACCATTTCAGCGTAAGCTTGGAACAAAATTAGCAATCGTGCTGTTAATGGTTATACTCATCTTCGCAAATGGGCTACGCTTTTTCCAAGAAAGCTATCTTTTATTAGTTGTCACTAGTTTTGCGGCAGGCTTGGCTATTGCGATGATTGGGCCTATATTAAATGCATTTATTAAGAAAAAATTCCCTCAACGCTTTACAATTGTTATTGGTATTTATTCATTTGGCATCGGCGTTGGTGCGACATTAAGTGCAGCATTGACAGTGAGCTTTTATCAATATTTTGATAATCAGTGGACAGTTGCACTGGGCATGTGGGCCTTACTTGCTATGGTCGCCCTTATTCTATGGAGCTGGGCAATTCCGAAAGAACAAGGAGCAGATGGTGAAGAATTAGCTAAAAATGAACCGGCGCGTAATCCTTGGGTAACTGGGCGCGCTTGGTCAATTTTATTGTATTTTGGCTTACAAACCTCACTGTTTTTCTCTATGATGTCGTGGCTTACACCTCTTTTACAGGACAAAGGAATGACGATCAAGGATGCGAGTATGATGCTGACGTTTATGTCTATTGTACAAATGATTGGGAATATTGCTGTGCCGATGCTTATGGAGAAATGGACTAATCGATTAGCATGGGCAGTGGCATTAGGCTGTTTAGGGCTGATAGGCTTTACATTATTATGGCTTTTATCAGGTATTTATTTGTGGTTGGCCGTATTGATAATCGGCATTGTTCTAAGTGGGCTATTTCCGATCGGCCTGCTGTTACCGCTTGATGAAGCTAGAAATGATCAGGAAGCCAACAGCTGGTCATCGATGGTATTTTCAGGTGGCTTTATGCTAAGTGCAATCATTCCTGTTTTGATTGGCGTTTGCTATGACATGACAGGTAACCATACATGGACGTATGTGATCTTTCTAGCATTAATGCTAGGAATAATCGCGACAACAGGGCTACTGCGAAAAAATTAATTCAAGAAGGCATGCCATTCAAAACGCATGTCTTTTTTTTGTCAAAAATATTTTGAAGGCCTAAAATCCATCCATTTTCACAGCAAATCAGAGAATCCATAAATTTTAATAGGTAGAATGAAATAGAACTAAAGCGATTGCTCTATTTTACTACTAGATAAATTCAAATAATAATATTATGTAAACTTGAAACATCCTAAGACCTTGATTATGATAGACAAGAGAGATAGTTGAAAAGAAAGTTTTGGTGAAGGTATGTATAAAAAGATGCTCGTTTTAGGAGCGGCTACAATACTAATGACAAGTTGTGACAGTCAAATAGGTGCAGGCTGGTTTCAAGCAGAAAAAGCAGAGATGCCAACAAAAACAGTGGCCAAGCAAGAAGAAAAGATAGTGCCTGAGGTCAAAGTGATAGGTGAGCATGGAGTTGGTGCAGGCATTATTATTCAGCAAAAGGATGATGAGCTTTATATTTTAACAAATGGCGCACTAGTGGCCTCAAAGCCAACTGCCCTTGTGCAAATTGGTCCGGATAAGCTAGTGGCAACGAATGTTCATTTTATGTCAACGGCACATAATGTTGCACTTTTGCAGGTGACCTATAAAGCGAATGTAAAAGTACCTAAAATGTATGAGGGGGAGCTCGATCAGCTATCAGTTTATGTGAATGGCTTACCTTATACGATTCAAAAATACGATGATAAAATTGCTGCTTATTATATTGATACAGATGAAAAGCTACCTTTGGGAAGCCCCGTGATGGAGGCGGAAAACGGAGCAATTGTCGGTCTTTATTTTAACCGGCAGCAGCAAGGTGAAGCACAACCATACATATTGCCGATAAAGGAAATTCAACCGTTTATGCAGAAGTGGTTAAAGGAAGGCATGAAGGCGAGTGTACGCCTATCGCAATCAAAAAATTTATATCCTTATATTGAACAGGGTGATCAAGAAGCCGTACAGCAAGCCATCGACCAATATGGTGAAAATATATTTGCGTATAATATAGATGAAATCAATCTTTTTTTAGATACATTCCATAAGCATTTAAAAGGCGCTGTCACTATTCAAGATGCAAGTGTTATGGAGCCGATTGTTGGATCAGAAGATTTGCAAGACACTTTGGCAGGTATGGTTGCCTACTATGCCTCCAAACACGCGAAGATTCATTTCTCGAATACGGACATTCAAGATATTCGTATAGTGGATCAGCATCTACAGGTACAAGCTAAAACGGAGTATGTATTGACCAACGCAACTGGTCAGGAGGCACTTGCCCATTCCATCATGCTTTATGAAATTATGAAAAATGAACAGGGCGAGTACAAGCTACTTCGTCTTACTACTGAGGAGTGAACTTTGCATGGAGCAAGCAAGACAAATGCTACAGCATCATTTTGGCTATGAAGCCTTCCGGCAAGGACAAGCCCAAATTATTGAACAAACTTTACATGGACAATCGAGCCTTTGTGTGATGCCAACAGGTGGAGGGAAGTCTATTTGTTATCAGATTCCAGCGTTAATGCTTGAGGGGCTCACAATCGTCATATCGCCTCTTATTTCTTTAATGCAAGATCAGGTGGAAGCTTTACGAGCAGCCAATATTCCTGCTGCCTATATAAATAGTACATTAACAGCACAAGAAGTGAATGAAACGATGCAGCTAGCTAGTGCTGGTTATTTAAAACTACTGTATATCGCACCTGAAAGACTTGAAAGTGCTTCCTTCCTTCAAGCATTGTCCTATTTATCCGTGCCATTAATTGCGGTGGATGAAGCACACTGTATTTCTCAATGGGGTCATGATTTTCGACCAAGTTATCGTTCCATTCAAAAGCTTTTCACACTGTGGCAGCAGAAGCCAACTGTTTTAGCGCTTACCGCCACTGCGACACCTGCTGTTTGTGAGGATATTCGGAAAATATTAACCATTGATGAAGATGCAACAGTGATGACAGGCTTTACACGTGATAATTTGGCCCTTTCGGTGTTAATTGGTGAAAATAAAGAACGTTATATTAAAAATTACTTGCAGAAAAATAAACAGGAAGTCGGTATTATTTACGCCGCCACACGAAAAGCGGTAGACGCGATTTATGACATGCTAAGTCGGTCGGGTGAAGAGGTAGCCAAATACCATGCTGGGCTATCAGAGGATCTACGGATGGCTGAGCAGGAGCGTTTTTTAAAAGATGAGGCACGTATTATGGTGGCTACCAACGCCTTTGGTATGGGAATCGATAAAAGTAATGTGCGTTTTGTGCTGCACTATCAAATGCCTCGCAACATGGAGAGCTATTATCAAGAAGCAGGGCGAGCTGGTCGAGATGGTCTTCCAAGTGCTTGTATCCTACTGTATGCCTCCGGAGATGTTCAAACTCAACGTTTTCTTATTGACCAATCGCAAGATGAAGCACGAATACCACAGGAATTAGCGAAGCTCCAAACAATGGTCGATTATTGCCATACAGAGGGCTGCCTACAAAATGCAATTTTAGCCTATTTTGGTGAAGTACAAGAGGAGCCTTGTGGTCGCTGCAATAATTGTAATGATGGCCGTACTGTGATGAATGTAACGGAGGATGCACAGAAGGTACTCGCTTGTGTTGTACGGATGGGCCAAAAATTTGGCAAGACGATGGTGGCTCAAGTACTTATCGGCTCCAAAAATCAAAAAATGAATGAATTTGGATTTGCACGTTTATCGACCTATGGCATTTTGAAAGGGCATTATTCGTCTAAAGATGTCTCGAACTTTATTGAGTTTCTAATTGCCGAAGGCTTATTGGCAGTTAAGCACGGCACGTATCCGACTGTTTATGTGTCAGCCGATGGCAAAGAAGTTCTACTTGGGCAACGACAGGTCATGCGGAAGGAAGCTGTAACGGTTAAAAAACTGGTTGATAATGATCCTTTATTTGAACATTTACGTGTGTTGCGAAAAGAAATTGCAGATGAAGAGAAAGTTCCACCATTTGTAGTATTCTCAGATAAAACATTACGTGATTTATGTGACAAGAAGCCCGCAGTACTGGATGATTTACGCCACATTAGCGGCATCGGTGAAGTGAAATTTGATAAATACGGCAAGCGTTTCTTTGAGGCACTACAATCATTTTTAGAAACACCCTTCTAAAATTAAGCATGTGTTTTTACAAAAAGAGAGGTGTCTCAATGAAAAATTGAGGCACCTCCGTTTGTTTATTTATCCCAATGCTTAGTTAGAAACTCATCACGGCCGGAAACAGCACGGTCTTGCTTATAGTGATCAGCTTCTTTTTTATAGTAATCTTGGTGATAGTCTTCCGCTGGATAGAAGCGTTCAGCATCGCGAATTTTGGTTACAATAGGTTTATCGAAGCGTCCACTAGTGGCAAGCTTTTCTTTAGATGCCTCGGCGATTTGCTTTTGTTCATCCGTGTAAGTAAAGATCGCTGTTGAATAGGACTCTCCACGGTCATGAAACTGCCCAAAAGCATCAGTGGGATCAATTTGCATCCAATAAATGTCTAGCAGTTGTTCATAGCTAAAAATGGCTGGATCGAATTCAATTTCGACGACTTCTAAATGGCCAGAAGTCCCTTTCTTAACATCCTCGTATGTTGGGTTTTCTAAATGGCCGCCCATATAACCAGATGTTACTTTATGTATACCATCCCACTCGACGAATGGCTTAACCATGCACCAAAAACAACCGCCAGCAAATGTAGCTTTTTCTATCATGTACATCATCCTTTCTTTTGTGAAAATATTATAGCATTGTTTGGCGAAAAAACTGAGCATTTGGGTGTAAAATAACAATAAGATAGATGAAGATGGGACTTCCTCTATCAGCCAAATGAAACTTTCCGGCTAATCAATCGTTACATTAACTATAAAAAAATAGAGGAGTTAGTCATTATGGAAGAGCAAGATTATACTAGACGCTCACAACGTCCTACAAAACGAAAGCTTCGTAAAGGGAGAGCAATTTTTACATTATTAATACTCTGTGTCTTGGTTGTGGCAGGTTATTCTATCATGCAGTACCGCAGTGGCCTCAAGCTTGCCAATCAAACACAAGTTGAGCAGGAGGATTTTTCTGGCGATACATTAAAAGGCGATATCGAAAATTACTTAATCCTTGGTGTCGATACACGTGGCGAGGAGAAATCTCGAACAGATACGATGATGGTATTATCTTGGAATAAATCAAACAATGATATTAAGCTCGTATCCTTTATGCGTGATATTTATGCGGAAATCCCGGGCTATCAATCCTATAAGCTTAATACAGCGTACTACTTAGATGGGGTACAGCTACTGAAGGATACACTAACAAATATGTTCGGCTTACCGATTCACCATTATGCGCTTATCGATTTTAAAAACTTTGAATCGTTGGTGGATATTTTAGCGCCTAATGGTGTTGAGATGGACGTTGAGAAGGATATGTCTGAAAATATTGGGGTAGAGTTAAAGCAAGGTGTTCATCACTTAAATGGACAGGAGTTACTAGGCTATGCACGATTCCGTCATGATGCGGAAGGTGATTTCGGTCGTGTAGCACGTCAGCAAAAGGTTATCGAGGCTTTAAAAAATGAACTGTTAACACCTGCGAATGTATTGCATTTACCAAAATTTGTAGGGGCAGCACAAGGCTATATTACAACCGATTATTCTTCTGCTGAAGAAATGCAACAAGTGCTGAAATTGTTATCTAAGGGCAAGGTGAACATTGAAAAAGCAACGATTCCAATTGAAGGTAGCTATCAATTCCAAAACTTTAGTCATGCCGGCGATTCAATCGTGATAGATGTGGAACAAAATAAGGCCTTTTTAAGTGATTTTTTAGGCATTTCACTGGAGTGATATTTAGCAAAATCCAACATTATCCTGTAATATAAAGGTAGAGCTTTTTGATTGGGGTGGATATATGGAAAAAGAAAGACCAAAAGAACGTTCAAACCTGTTAGCAACCAAGTTTATTCGTTTCTTAGGTGGCAGAAACCTATTATTTACGCTGGTTATTTTATTATTAGTTGCATGTGTTATTTTTATGTTTAATCAAGTTTCCTTTATCTTTACTCCGCTTCAAGTATTATTTGAAGTAGTCATTTTACCAGGGGTACTAGCCGTCATTGGCTACTATTTATTACGTCCATTGTTGGCGATCTTGGTTAGATGGCGTATCCCGAGAATTTGGGGTATTTTAATACTCTACATTGCGGTCATTGGTGTCATTACACTGCTTGTTGTGTTGGTTTATCCGTTTTTACGTGACCAATTCACGAACCTTGTACAGGAATTCCCAGAGTATTTTATGAAGTTTACGGAAAAATTTGTTGCATTCTTTAATCATTCACGTTTTAACGATTATTTAGATAAAATTAATTTTGACTACAATGAAGTGGTTAAAAACTTCACTACAGATATGGTGAAAACTGTGAAGGATACAGCTGCAAATATAGCACAAGGTGTCGCATCCGGTATTACGGGCTTCCTATCAACGTTAACAGGCATTGTTCTATCGCTTGTAACCGTACCATTCATTCTGTTTTATTTACTGAAAGAGGGCGAAAAGTTACCGAAATTTATGCTGAAAGTTTGCCCACCGCGTATGCGTAAAGAAGTGACTGAAATTTTCCATGATATGGACAAGCAAATTAGTTCTTACATACAAGGGCAAATTTTAGTATCAATGTGTATTGGTGCAATGGTAACGATTGGCTTCTTAATTATTGGTATGAAATATGCTTTATTGCTCGGCTTCCTTGCGATGATTACAAGTGTGGTGCCTTATTTAGGTCCTGTTATTGCCATCACACCAGCCGTTATTATTGCTCTTGTCACATCACCATTGATGCTGATTAAGCTAGCGATTGTATGGACAATCGTGCAGTTAATCGAGGGAAAATTCATTTCTCCACAAATTATGGGGAAATCGCTCAGTATTCACCCGATTACAATTATCTTTGTATTATTAACGGCAGGTTCGTTATTTGGTGTGCCGGGTGTCATTTTGGGGATTCCAGGATACGCAATCTTTAAAGTGCTTGTGACTCATCTATTCAAGCTATTTAAACATCGCTATAACCGGTACGAGGACGACGTTCACCAAAAATATGATGTATAAGTAGATACAGCTACTGCCGCTGGACAGTAGCTGTATTTTTAATAGGAGATGAAGGATGGGGGAAAAGGGAATGACATACATACCAATTAATTTTCAAGAAAAATTAGCGAAATTCCAAGAGCACTGGTCACCAAAGGTAATTGCTGAAATGAATGAATATCAATTCAAACTTGTTAAAGTAAGAGGAGATTTTGTTTGGCATAAACATGATGATACAGATGAAGTGTTTATTGTTATTGAAGGGGAGCTTGTCATCGAATTCCGTGATGGAGAAGTTAGATTAAAGGAGGGGGAAATGTTTGTTGTACCACGCCAAGTTGAACACAAACCTTACGCCGCTGCCGAGTGTAAAATTTTGCTTGTAGAGCCTGCAGGGGTAGTGAATACGGGTGAGGAAAAATCTGTCCTTACTGCTGAAAATGATGTTTGGATTTAATTAATAAAACCCTTCTAGCTTGTTGTTAGAAGGGTTTTCTATGTTAGTTTTCTTGTAGTACTTGAACTTGCGCTAAACGATCGACTGCTTCCTGAAGGATTTCCGCTGGCTGCACGAGTGCTAAGCGCAAATAACCTTGCCCTGCGGTTCCAAATACAGTACCTGGAACGGTCACAATGCCAACCTGCTCGATCAATTTAAAGGCAAGTTCTGTGCAGTCCATATCATATGGATATTTTGCCCAAACAAACATACCACCGTTGGAAGGTGCTGCGTCCCAACCTAGTGCCTGTAAGCCATTCATCAGTGTTTGATGACGCTCAGAGAAGGTTGCACGTAAGCTTGCCGTAATTTCTTCAGCATGATCGAGGGCAACAACAGCTGCATCCTGAATAGGCTCAAAAATACCGAAATCTAAATTTGATTTTAATTGCTTTATGATCGAGATCATTTCAGCATTTCCTGCGATATAGGCAATACGTGTTCCTGCCAAACTAAAGCTTTTGGAAAGGGAGTTAATTTCCATTCCTACTTCTTTCGCACCTGGGGTAGCAAGGAAACTAATTGGTCCATCGCCTGTAAAATAAAACTCAGAATAGGCTGCATCATGCAGAACGATGATGTTATATTTTTTAGCAAAGGCAATCACTTTTTCAAAATATGCTAAGGATGGCATCGCTGGTACTGGGTTTCCTGGTAAGTTTAAAATTAATAGCTTTGCTTTTTGGGCAATATCTTCTGGAACAGCGTCTAAGTCTGGAAGATAGTTGTTGTCAGCTGTTTGAGGCATGTAATAGGGTGTTGCACCAGCTAAGTGAATGCCTGCGTCATACGCAACGTAAGCTGGGTTTGTCGATAGCACGATGTCTCCTGGATCACAAAAGGCCATTGGAAGATGCACTAAGCCTTCTTGAGAGCCAATCGTTTGAATGATTTCAGTAGCGGGATCTAAATCAACATGGCTACGGCGCTTATAGTAGCGACTAACTGCCTCATAAAAACGCTGTGTGCCTGTAAGTGTATAGCCATACGATTCAGCTAAACCTGCTCGATAAGATAGATGTTCACGAATTTTGGCATGTGGGGGAAGGTCTGGGCTTCCTAAGCTTAAGTCAATCAGGGTCATGCCCTTTGCTTGCTGCTCTCTCGCAAAATTTTTCAAATCTCCGAAAATTGCTGGTGTAAATAAAGACATTTTTTTAGATGGTACGATTTTCAAGACTAGTACACTCCTTGTAGTTGTATAACAGAATAGTAGTTCACATTTTATCATACTAAAGCACAGAAAGGGGCAGATATTCTGAAAAAAGAAAATATTTATATAATGTAGAGGATGTGCGCATAGGCTAGCGAAAATGGATTGCCTAATGTTGGGGAAACCTACTGTAAATTCCGTAAATCTAGAAGTTGTATTATACTTACTATATAGCTTTTCAGTGAGAATTAAGGTACGAATCGATGGATCTACCTGCTATCATTAGCATAAGGGGGGGGAGGGCTTTGAAGGTATATTCGTTAAGTGGACCGAGTGGCACAGGAAAAAGCACTAGTGCTCTATCTTTTGCCCATAAAATTGGCGTACAGGCAATTATCGATGATGGATTACTCATTGTCAATGGCGTGAGAGTCGCAGGAGTTTCTGCCAAATTTGAAAAAAATACAATTACCGCTGTTAGGCGTGCCATTTTTACGGATCAAGAGCATCGTGATGCCGTCAAGAAAGCGCTAGCGACCCACCAAGTGGAATCTATTTTACTTATAGGGACGTCAACGAAAATGACAAACAGTATTGCAAAGCAGCTGGAGCTAGGGGCTATCGAGCATTATTATGCTGTGGAAGATGTTCGTTCCTTTAAGGACATTCAAAAAGCTCGTTTTATTCGTCAAACGCAAGGGAAGCATGTCATGCCAATCCCTTATCGACAAGTTGAGCAAAACTTCTTTAAGCGACTGGTGCTAAAGGGAATGGAGATTTTTTCAACAAAACGTGAAAAGATAGGGGAAACAACCATTGTTCGTCCTGATTTTCAACGGGAGTATATTGAGATTAGTCATCATGTTTATGTCCAACTACTTACGTATTGCTGTCAACAGCAAGATTTTGTGCAAAAGGTGGAGCAAGTCCAATTCGTGCTAGGTGAACATGTCCAAGCTATATTGTCCCTACAGGTAAGGCTACCGATCGATTATCCGTTGGCAGAACGATTATATAACTTACAACATGCAGTTCAGACAGAGTTTTATGAGCATTTTGGCTATGAATTGGATGCTATCCATGTTCATGCTAAATCCGGAATACAGAAGAGAAAGTCATAAAAAACAGGTACTCCCGTCGCGATAGGGCGAGAAGAGTACCTGTTTTTTATTTAGGTTGACGCGTAAACAGTGGCTGGCGTTTTTCAACAAATGCTCGGCAACCCTCTGCAAAATCATTGCCGACAAATGGCGTGGAGCCTTGCCATAAGGCTGGAACACTATCCAGGCATTCTTGGACAGATTGCTTTACTGCCAGTAAGGATTCAGGAGACATCCCCGCCACAAGCTTACCCATGCGGATCATGTATTTATTTAAATCCTTTTCTGCTACAAGATAATTGAGCATCCCAAGCTTGTAAGCTTCCTCTGCTTTAAACATTCTTCCTGTGAATACTAAATCCTTGGTTGTAGCAGGGCCGACAAGCTGTACTAAACGCTGTGCAAATTTATTATTTAAGGTAATCCCCAATTTACCAACAGGAATGCCGAGTTTGGCTTTATCGGAGCCAATACGGATGTCACAGGCTAACGCTAATTCCAACCCAGCCCCCATGGCAGGCCCATTAATCACACCAATTGTAGGAATCGGCAAACGCTCAATAGTGGAAATGGTCTTTTCCATATGTATAAACGCCTCCTCAGCCTTGTCGAGAGAGATGGCATTAAATTCTTTAATGTCAGAGCCAGCAGTGAAATTTTGTCCAGAGCCGCGTAAAATAAGGACTTTATTTTTAGGATTATCTAATACTTGTAGGGCAATTTTTGCTAATTGGTCCCACATATTTGCGGTTAATGCATTTTTCGCTTGTGGTCGATGAATCGTAATAATTGCTAGCCCAGCAGTTTCTTGATAAATAATTTTTGCATCTTCTGCTTCCAGTCGAGTCGTCTTTACTTGCATTTTAGAGAACCCCCTAATTTGTTTATACCTTTATTATATAGTACAAGGAACGATAAACACGAAATTATACGAATTTTCATATAAAATTGCGTTGTTATACAAAAATAGGTGGAATAATAGCATTGTTCTACAACAAAGGAACGCAATTTACTATTGTAAGAAAGCAAAAGGTATGAGAAACTAAAAGTCGAACATTTGTTTCTTAATTATGCAAGAAGCATTTGAAGGATGGGAGCGGGTATGAACCTTGACTACAGATTATCCGACACTATAAGTTAATATTAAAAATAAGAACATACGCACCGAATATATAGTAAAATGAAGATAATTACCGCTCAGCAAACAAGGAGGGATCGAATGATCACACTCAAGGACGCGTGGAACAGATATATTTTGCTGTTGCAGTCATTAAAGAAAAGTGCAGCAACGATGAAGCAGTACAATATGGACGGGCAGCATTTTTTATCCTTCGCCCATGAAAAAAATTACTTGTATGTTGATCACCAATTTCAAGAGTTATTACAAATTTATTGTCACGATATAAAGGAAACCTATAGCAATATCAATACGTTTAATCATAAAATAGCAACAATGCGCGGCTTTGTAGACTTTATTTTCTTACGAGAATGGATGGAGCCCTTTGATTATCAACATATTTTACAGCCGAGAAAAAGGCAAAAAGAGGCGTTACAAGTACTTACAAATAAGCAAATCGGGCAAATGACTAATGTTTGGCCAACTTATTTTCAATATGCAAAAACAGCAGAGCATGCATGGCTGGCGAGGCGGAATGGTTGTATTGTTCAAGTTTTGATGGAAACAGGTTGTAAGCCAGCAGAGCTTGTACGTATGAAATGGTCGCATTTCCAAAGGGAAAAATCAACTCTTTTTATTGCCAATCGGAACGGACGCCGTGAGGTAAAGTGTTCGCCCTTACTTATGGACATGCTAGGACATTATAAGGAAGAAACAGAATCCATGCATGACAAAAAGGTAGAGGAATGGGTGTGGGTGAGTGAGGCAAGCATGACAAAGCCGATTACGACGAAGACAGTAGAACGTATTTTTCAAACGATGTCTAAAGATATTGGAAAAAACGTCAGAGCTACCGATTTACGTTATACCGTTATGCAAAGGGCGTTTCAGGAAGAGAAGACGCTGGAACATATTCAGCAAGAAATGGGCTATGTTCGCAAATGGGTACTAACAGAAAGACAACAGCGCTTTGAATAAAAAAATGTGCAGCAATTGCGTATGTCACCATTCCTGCACATGTCATTATTTCTTATAAGTGATTCAATGCTTTGACACTTACTTTTACGGTTAAATCATGCTTGCCTCCTGAATAAACCCCTTCAACAGGGCTTATATCACTATAATCTCGACCAATACACAAAATAATATGGTTTTCTAATACTTCCACATTATTTGTAGGATCAAGACCAATCCAGCCAATACCAGGTATCATTACTTCTACCCAAGCATGTGTTGCAATATCGCCGACGAGAGCTGAATTTTCATCGACATATAAATACCCACTAACATAACGTGCTGGAATTCCTTTAGAGCGCAATACACCTAGCATAACATGAGTGAAATCCTGGCATACGCCGCGTTTTAGGGCAAATGCCTCACTGGCTGTTGTACCCACATCTGTTGCTGAAGGATCATATTCAAAGCTAGAGTATAAGTATTGCATTAAATTAAGCGAAAAGAGCACAGGATTTTCAGCATGGCCAATTGCATGAAAAACTTCCTCCAGCTGTTGTTCTGTCATATACGTAAAATGAGTTGTTTTTAAATAGGGAAGATAATGTTCATAAAATAGCTGTGAGTGAAAAATAGTCTGCATTTCGGGCGAATATTGAATGCGGTGAATAAATGGCGCACGCTGGATACTGACAATCGACGATGTATGAATTTCTAGTACTTGATGCTGCTCAGGAATATAAAATGAACCTACTGTATTTCCCCAAATATCCGTATGCTCACGGGTAAGAGAGGATGGAGTAATTGCAATTCGATAGGATAACAAGCGTTGACGCTCATCACTCCGCGGCTTTAAACGAATCGTATTTAAGCTTTGATCGACTTCAGACTCATACTGAAAAATATTTGTATGTTGAATTTCAAATTTCATTGTGTCCGCTTCCTTCTGCTTACTGACTTGCCTGTTGAAAGGGAGCTGTGATGGATTCCTTTCAAGGTTGTATGCTGGGTTCATATAAATGATAGATTGTCGAGAATGTTTCGCTAAAGGCAATCCATTGACTCAATCTTTCCTCCATTATTGTGATGGCTTCCTCAACGCTCATTGACCAAAAATCATGATGATCGATTGCTAGGACGAAGCTTTTGATGGTCGAATGAAGCGTTAAACATCTTGAAGACAAAGGATCATGCTCGATGGACTTGAGAGCTTCTTTTAATTTTTTCAGACAAAACATGATCGAGCAAGGAAAATGTTCATCCTGCAATAAATATCGTATGACCATTAAGAGATTGGTTTGGCGGTGCTTCTGCAAAAATGTTTCCTTTGCGGCAGCAAGCTCCAATAGAAATGTACCATCCATTTCATGAAGGGATGGTCCTGTTATTTTCTGTTGTTCGAGAATAATTAACGTCATCCGCATTGTTTTTTCAGCTCTTTCCAGCCATTTCCCAATCTGCATGAAATAAAAGGGGAGATCCCGATCCATCGTGCCCTCAATTAATCCAGTCACCATCCACAACGTCTTCCGAACTTCCTGTAAAAAAGCTTGAAGATCAATTAATGGGATAGGCCGATCCATTGTTAGTATGTCCTGTTGCTTAGTTAAATAAAAGGCATTTTGTATTTCCCATAGCTCCGCAGGTATACGATCTCTCGTAACTCGGGCATTTTCTCGAATGGCGCGTAATGTAGTATGGAGAGAGTTGCCGTTTGTCTCAGAAAACAGAAGATAATCAATTAATGGGTTAACACGTATAGCTGTATAATTGGCTAAATACTCCTCCTTTGAGGCACAAATATTTAATACAGCCTCCCAATGATCAATATAATCATGTTCTTGCCCAGATTGCTCCAACATATTCAACAGCTGTACCTGTAATATATGTGTATTGGTTTGTGTGCGTTCACTATACCGTGCCATCCAAAATAACGCGTCGGCTACTCGACTCAGCATGCTTCAACTCCTCCTTTAAGATCCATGTGTCCTTAGCACCACCACCCTGTGATGAATTGACCACAAGTGAACCTTCTTGTAAGGCCACTCGTGATAATCCACCTGGCAATACATAACAATCCTCACCCTTCATGGCATACACACGTAAATCCACATGGCAAGGATAGAATCGTCCATTTTGAAAGGATGGCGCTCTAGACAACTTGATAGTTGGCTGGGCAATATATTGACATGGATGCATCATAATTTTGTCCTTAAATAAAGTAATTTCATCCTCACTTGCATGGGGACCAATCAGCATATCATAGCCCCCGGATGCACTCACATTTTTTATGACTAGCTCCTGAATATGCTCCAGTACCCACGCTCGCTGTTGCTCATCTTCTAAATGATAGGTTTTCACATTCGGTAATATTGGCTCTTCCTGTAGGTAATAACGAATCATTTCAGGGACATAGGCATACATCGCTTTATCATCTGCCACGCCATTGCCAACAGCATTTAAAATGGCCACATTGCCTGCTTGGTAAACTGCCATTAAATGAGGGACACCCAATAAAGAGTCCTCACGGAATGCAACCGGATCTAAAAAATCATCATCGATACGGCGATAGATAATATCAATTTGCTGTAAACCATAGATTGTTTTCATATAAACCTTTAAATCCTGTACGACTAAATCGCGGCCTTCCACCAGTTGAATACTTAAATGCTGAGCTAAAAATAAGTGATCATAATAGGCAGAGTTGTACATTCCTGCTGTTAGTAGCACAGCTTTTGGTTCTCGCCCTTCTTCCATAGTAGATGGGCGGTGGGCAAGCAGTGCTTTTTTCATGTTAGCCATCTGCTTATCAAGTGATAAAATGGTATGCTTGGAAAAAAATTCTGGATACACTTCCTTCATGACGTCACGGTTTTCAAACACATAAGAAATACCAGAAGGGTTCCGTAAATTGTCTTCCAGCACGAAATAGTCACCTTTTTCATCCCGTATTAAATCAATACCTGCTAAAAATATATGATTAGCAATTGGAACCTTAAGTCTCAGCATGATTGGCGAGAAATATGGATTCTTTTCTACCAGCTGTCTAGGGATATAACCATCACGGATGATTTTTTGTTCAGCATACACATCCTGTAAAAATAAATTCAGTGCTTCCACACGTTGTTTGACACCTTCCTCAATAATTGCCCATTGTGTTTGAGGAATAATGATAGGGACGCAATCAAAGGGCATGGTCCTTTCGGTTCCATCTTGTGCACCATAGACCGTAAAAGTAATTCCTTGTCTGAGAAAGCTTGCTTGGGCTTGACGATATTTCTCTTCGAGTTGCTCCTGCGAAAAAATGGATAGCTTATGATGAAAAGATCGATAATGGGGCTTCGGTTGATTGCCATCAAACATTTCATCGAAAAACAGACTAGAATCATATAAATTCATCATATGGATCCCTCCGAATTTGAGTAGTAATAAAAACATGGTACACTGTGAGTAAATACATAAAAGGAGCTAACATTCATGACAATCATTAATCTAATGCAAGCTTATGAACTTGATAAACTTTCTAAATTAAATTTTTCAGACGAGGAGATCTTACGTGCTTTACGGGCGGGGGATGTATCAGCTTGGCAGGAACAAGTACCAAACTATGAATTTAGTGAAACAATGGCACTTTTTCAGGATGGCGAACAAGAGTTCTTAGATGCGTTACATGGCCATTATCGAATCAAGTATGTAACATTGCCTGGCATCCAACGTTTATTGCACCTGCGCTTTAACCTAGAAGAAGGGATAGATTACCAACTTTTAGAAACTGGTATCCAACATTTGATGTGTGATGAGGAAACGGTCACAAAACTACAGCAAATGTTATCGACGAACTGGTCTCTTACAAAACAAGCTGATCAGAAATACTCGGTTTTTGTAAAATAATCAATTTTTCCAAATAATACCATGCATGTTGTGAGACGAATCGACATGGGTAGTTACCCACCTTTCTGTTTTTCGAGTCGCCTCACAAAGCAATAGAAGTATACTAGATTTTAATATTCATCGAACGTCAACTTTATACCTAAAAACCAAAAACTGTCACAATTCTTTTCTTATTTAGTAGAAGGTCCTCTATATAAAAAGGGGATCTTTTTTTATTTGTATATATCGAACATATGTTTCTTTAGTATAGAAAAGTAGCTTGTTTTTTCAATAAAGTTCCCAAATTTATATTTGGGAACGTTTTTTATGGTAAAATAGAGCAAATAGAGGTGATTGTGATGCAAAAATCAAAACAACCAAAAATCATGAAGGACTTTCTTGTATATTTAACAACCATCAAAGGAAAGTCCCAGCGCACAAGAAAAGAATACGAATATGATTTGACTTTATTTTTCCGTTTCCATACAGCTGTCCAGGAGGATCTGGATATAGAAAATTTAGCAGTCATTGATATTGCCACCATTACAATAGAAGAAATTCGAGATATTACACTGGAGGACCTTTATTACTTTATGGAGTATTGTGAGGTACAGCGTGGAAATTCTGCAGCTTCAAGGGCACGGAAGGTTGCGACATTAAAATCCTTTTTCAAATACTTAAAAGGGAAACGGCGACTAATTGAGGAAAACCCAGCAGAGGAATTAGAAACACCGAAAATTGGTCGAAAAAGACCCATCTATATGAATTTTCAAGAAGCTACACAATTTATAGATGGCATACCTGCTAATCAGGCATCGCCAAGAAATTATTGTATGATGATGTTTTTCTTAAACTTAGGAATTCGTGTGACAGAGCTATGCCAGCTTAATATTACCTCTATACAAGGACGTCATTTAACCGTTGTCGGGAAGGGCAATAAGGAGCGTACTGTTTACTTGAATGATAGCTGCATGCAGGCACTAGCAGACTATGAGAATAGTGGGAAAACACCATATAAAGGAAACGGAGATGAGCCTCTTTTTGTCTCCCAAAAGGGAACACGTTTTACACGGCAAACTGTTGCTAAAATCGTGAAGCGTATTAATCAGCAATCAGGTCTTCAAAAGGAGCGACTTACACCACATAAGCTGCGCCATACTTCGGCAACAATGATGTATAAGGCTGGTGCTGATATTAGGAGCTTACAGCATATTTTAGGGCATTCAAGTGTAGCAACCACTCAAATTTATACACATATTGAGGATGAACAGTTACAGCAGGTTTTAGAAAACAATCCATTTAATATGGTGCATGAAAGATGATTTTCACCTATCTCTGTCGAATATAAAGGTATAACGAATGAAGGGGGTAGCGTATGATTATACTTGCAAAGGATCAATTTGATGCCACAAGAGAGCAATTACTTCAGGAAATTAATCATTTAAGTGATACCGAATTTAATGACAAGCCAGATGCACAAAATTGGAGTATAGCACAAATTTGTCATCATTTGATTTTAGTAGAGGAAGCTACAAAGAAGGCTGTTACATGGGGCTTACAATCACAGGAACAATCGTCTCCTGAACGAAAGGATATGCAGCTGTTGTTAGACCGTACACGAAAATTTCAAGCGCCAAGCATAGTGGAGCCTTCGGAAGATCCTTTCCATGTTCAAAAGATGGTGGAATTGCTAGCAACAACAAGAGAAGAATTTCTTGGGTTTTTAGAAACCCTTGAGGACGCTGATGCTTTAGCAAAGCGCACTATGAAGCATCCAGCTCTTGGTGAATGTCCACTAGATCAATGGATTGAGCAAATTTATCTCCATGAGCAACGTCATATCCTGCAAATTCAGGAAATAAAAAATAGCTGGCAACAGGCATCAAATTAATTTGAAAACCCATCTATCCATTCAACAGATAGATGGGTTGTTTTTTGCGATTGATCATTGATCAGGAAGCTTTTGTATAAGGTCTGAATAAATGTCCATCTTCATTTTCTTTTCTAAAAAATGTCCGGTCTTGTCAGTGTAAATAGCTTTAGCTGTACCGTCCTCATACTCAGTAAAAAGCACATTTCCATAGTTATAGGGTTCCATGATGGGATCAGTATCTAAACTCATATCGGGTGAAATATTCCCTGCGGCTATAGATGGCACTCTTCGCTCACGGAAAAGCTGTCCAATGGCAATGGCCTGACCTTTTTTAATTTCCACAAATGTAAATATACCATCGAGTAAATAATATACATCTGCTCGACCGATAGGAAAGGTATAACTGTGTAAGCGATGTCCATCAAATGTGCCTAGTGTTTTAAAATCAGCCTTAATAGGTAGAGCAATAGCAGCTTTGCGCGCTGCTTGAAGATCCTCCTGCTCCCATATAGACGAATCAAACGAATAGTCTTTGGCATTAATGAAAACGAATTGACGAATGGGTTCAAAATATATGTCGTATCCCAAAGATTCAGAGACAAATCTGAGAGGAACAAGGATACGGCCTTCGCGATTTTGCGCAGGCACCTCCATTTGTACATCTTGTCCATTGTTAGAGGCGGAATGGCTATTGGCAGTGATTTTTAAGTAATCGCCATTTTTATTTTGCACGGTTGTCATTTTAGTTTTAGCATTAAAACTATAGGAAAGTCCAAGTGATGCAAGGGCACGGATGGGAACGAAAAGATGATGGCGGTCCATTAGTGGATGTATATCCAGCTTGATAAATTCACCATTGACAACAACTTCGATTGGCCTATTCTCTACTGCTGGCTTTGCTAGAGGCGCTGCAAATACAGGGGTATTGGCTATCATTCCCCAACCTACTATTAAAATAATTCCTGCTAGGATGTTCTTCATATTGTGTATTTCCCTCCGTTCTAAAATTTATTTTCCATTGAATACCAAAAACTCCATATTTTGGGTGTTTATAAGCGCTTGCAAAGCGATGCAAGCGTTTATGATTTTTTCTGTCATAAGCACTTGACGTCCATCATAATCTGTTATATATTAAATAAAAATAAAAACAACTGTTATAAAACAGATTCGACTAAGGAGGAATTTTTAATGTCAAAGTATCGAGATGGATATGAATTTTATTGTGAAATGTGTGAGCGTTATGGATTAGAACCAATTTCTTTCCGCTATTATGTATTACAGTTATCCCAGAAGCAACTTTCCGCTTATAATATGCAAGCAAAACAATTAGGGATTTAAAAGAATATGGAGATGACGGAAGCCGACGCGAATATTTTATGAAAAGCCCAGCCATACTAAGTAAAATGGACTGGGCTTTCATCTTTCTAAAAAAAGATTTCGGAAAATTCGTTGATTTATAAAGTAGAGATGTAACGATATTATACGTACAAGGAAAAGTAGTTCAAGTGAAAGGGAGAAATAAAGATGACTGATTATCGAGAAGGCTATGAATATTATCGACATATGTGTGAGGAGCATGGATTAGAGCCCATCAATTTTCACTATTATATTTTAAATTTATCACAAGAGCAGTTAAATGCTTATAATGAGCATGCTAAAACATCTGGAGGATCAATAGAATATGGGGTCTCCTAGCTATTAAAATGCCTTACTGCTGCTTATGAGTGACAATAAGGCATTTTGTTTGATCATTTTTACAATGTGATAAATTTATAAGTTATTAGTATTTTGTATTTAATGGAGAAATAGCCTAAGGAAAATACTATCAATAGTACAAAAGTATTCAAAAATCTTAAGATTAGACATTTTAGAGTGTTAATAATAACTAATATTTGTATTTTATATCAAAAACTATCCCAACCTTGACTTGAATGATTTCATATTTGGGTTGAATTAACTGCTTTTCTAAGACTATAATATAATTACAGAAAAAAGGGCGATATACCACAACTTTATACCTCGCTGTAAAATAAAGCAAAAGTACCAAACCCTTCATATTTTAATGAATGGAGAATGAAAATGATGAATGTCACGCCGAGTAGTAATCAAATGAACTACAGTCTTAAAGAATTGCAAGATATTTTTTCCGCTATGAATAGTTCCATTATTGTGGCAATTACAGATCGTACCGGAAAAATTACTTTTGTTAATGATCATTTTTGTAAAATTTCGAAGTATACGCGTGAAGAATTAGTAGGCCAAGATCACCGTTTACTGAACTCAGGCTATCATCCTAAATCTTTCTTTAGAGAGATGTGGAGAACAATCGGTAATGGTGAGATGTGGAATGGCGAGGTTTGCAATCGTGCAAAAGATGGCAGTTTATATTGGGTGAAGACTACTATTTTCCCATTCCTCGATGAGCGGGGAAAGCCTTATCAGTATATCGCAATACGCGTCGATATTACAGCGCAAAAGGATATTAAAAAAATTACCCACATAGCCTATCACGATGAATTAACAGGGCTACCAAATCGTCGTAAATTAGAACAGCGTTTAGAAAATGAATTCCATCAATCTCGACGTACAGGAGAAAAGTTTGCGTTATTTTTCATTGATGTGAATCGTTTTAAACACATAAACGATGGGCTTGGCCATATTATCGGTGATATGTTTTTAGTGGAAATGTCCAATCGTTTACGGAATATTGATTATACCTCTAATTCTTTCTATCGTCACAATAGTGATGAATTTGTCATGATTTTAAATGATGTCAATCGTATAGAGGAAATGGCCAAGGAAATTATTAGTGTCTTTAATGAAAGCTTTGTAGTAGATAACTATGAATTTTATGCAAGTATTAGTATAGGCATTAGTATTTTCCCAGATCACGCAAACACTGTAGAAGAATTACTGAAAAATGCTGATATTGCGATGTATGCTGCTAAATCTACGCGAGGAAATCAATATCGCCTCTACCGTGACAATATGGATGAAGCGAACGATAAATGGCTTTTACTAGAAACAAAATTACATCAAGCTTTAAAAAAGGATCTTTTAGAATTACATTACCAGCCTAAAATTGACTTAAAAACAGACACAATTATTGGTATGGAAGCATTATTGCGCTGGTATGATCCCGAATTGGGGCATATCCCGCCAGATCGGTTTATTCCATTTGCTGAAGAATGTGGACTAATTAATGATATTGGTGTATGGGTGCTAGGTAAAGCCTGTGCACAAGCTAAACTTTGGAATGAATCACATAATCTCAGATTACGAGTAGCTGTTAATATTTCACCGATTCATATAAGTACTTCAGGCTTTGTAGATATGGTGAAGGGAGTCATTGCGGGAACAGGCATTGACCCACATTTATTAGAAATTGAAATTACAGAAATGAGCATGCTAGATTATACAGAAGATTTAATTAATACGATTAATCAATTGCGCGCGCTTGGAATTACGATTTCATTAGATGATTTTGGGACAGGCTATTCATCTTTAAATTACTTAAAAAAATTCCCTGTGGATGTACTTAAAATTGATCGTGCTTTCGTTCGTGATATCGTACCTGAAAAATCAGGTATTGCGATGATTTCCGCCATGATTTCTTTAGCTCATGCGCTCAACCTACAAGTAGTTGCGGAAGGTGTCGAGGAAGAAGCTGAATTAAACGTACTTCGTGAGCATGGCTGTGAGTATGTTCAAGGCTATTATTTTAGTAAGCCTCTTTCTGTAGAGGATTTTACAAATTTAATCGTCCAGTCGTTCACTAATAGTTCCAGTTATTAATTGCTATTTATGAATGATTTTGCTAAAGTGAGAGATAATATAAATTACAATTTGATGATGTGACCAAGTAAGTAAGAATAGTGAAACAGAAAATATAGCATTTGCTGAGAGCTATATCACCGCTTCTTTACTGAACACCTATCACGGAGAAGTTATGAAAAACATAACCGAGTCGTTTTCGTTACTAAACGCTAGAGGGTTTTAAGCATTAGCTTAAAGCTAAATTCAAGGTGGTACCACGTCGGGTCCAGCACAAAGACGTCCTTTATACAAGGACAGCTTTGTGCTTTTTTTATTCATCAAATAGAATACTTACAAAAAATGGAGGTAAGCACAATGTCAAAACAACTAGAGGATTTTTCAAAATGGTATATCGAGACCATTCAAAAAGCAGATTTAATGGATTATACGCCAGTTCGTGGTTGCATCGCCTTTAAACCAGATGGCTACGAAATTTGGGAGCATATACAGGAGGCAATGGATCGTCGTTTTAAAGATACAGGCCATCGAAATGCCTATTTTCCTATGCTAATTCCTGAATCCTTCTTCCAAAAGGAAAAGGATCATATTGAAGGGTTCTCACCTGAGCTTCCTTGGGTGACAGAAGCAGCAGGTGAAAAATTAGAAGAACGCTTAGCACTTCGTCCCACATCTGAAACAATGATTGGTCATCTTTATTCAAATTGGATTAAAAGCTACCGTGACCTACCAGTTCTCATTAATCAATGGGCCAATGTCTTCCGTTGGGAAAAGAAAACATTGCCTTTCATTCGTACCTCAGAATTCCTTTGGCAGGAAGGGCATACGGCTCATGTGGATGAGGAAGATGCACGTAAAGAAACGATGCAAATGCTTGAGATTTATAAAGAAGTGGTGGAACAAGTTCTAGCAATTCCAGTTTATGATGGACAAAAAACGCCATCAGAACGTTTTGCAGGAGCAGTCGATACGTATTCGATTGAGGCAATGATGAAAAATGGGAAGGCTGTGCAAGCAGGTACGTCTCATTATTTAGGAACAAAATTTGCAGAAGCCTTTAACATAAAATATTTAAATAAAGCCAATCAACACGAATATGTACACACAACATCTTGGGGGACATCCACACGTTTAATTGGTTCTGTCATTATGGTGCACGGGGATGAGCAAGGATTAGTTTTACCTCCACGAATTGCTCCAACTCAAGTGGTCTTAATTCCAGTAGGACCTTGGAAAAAGAATCCCCAAATTATGGAGCAGCTGGATGCGATTTTTGCGGCATTAAAAGCGAAGGGGATTCGCGTACGACTGGATGATTCAGACCAATCGCCAGGATTTAAGTTTAATGAATGGGAGCTAAAAGGAGTGCCTGTTCGTATTGAATTAGGCCCACGTGATCTTGAAAATAATCAAGCTTTACTGAAAGCACGTGATGAGGATGACAAACAGACGATTGAATTATCAACTATTGTGGCAGCCATTGAGGAAGAATTAACGACGATGCAAACACGTTTACTTGAGAAGGCTCGTCGATTCAGAGAGGCACATACTCATTCAACAATTGATACACTGCCACAGTTACAGCAGCACATTGAAATAGCTAAGGAAAACGGCACTATTCCAGGTTGGATACTTGCTGGGTGGTGTGGGGAAGATGTGTGCGAGGAAAAAGTGAAGGAAGAAACGAAATACACGACTCGCAATATTCCATTCAATCCACCAACAACAAAAACGACTTGTATTTGCTGTGGAAATGAAGCAAAACATACCGTTTGGTTTGCCCAAGCATATTAATAATACGTGCACGAACCCCTGAGCGAAAACTCAGGGGTTTTGTTCTTTTATTTGAAATAGCTTCCCAAACGCTCCAACGTATGAATCTCAGCATATGGCTGGATAGCAGTGTCATTTTTGCGCATGTCTGGATTAAACCAGACGCCCTTTATATGGGCCTGTTGGCACCCATCAATATCCTTTTCTAAGTCATCCCCAACAAAAAGAGTTTCCTCTGGATTGACATCAAGTCTTTTTAAGGCCACTTCAAAGATACGCTTATCTGGTTTACTAAATCCCACTTCCTCAGAAATAATGACCGTATCAAAACAGCGATCTAAATTTGTGTAGGCTATTTTAGCTTTTTGTCTTTCTACAGAGCCATTTGTAATTATGCCCACTTTCACTTGCTGCTTTATACGATGAATGAACGTTATCGTATCCGGATGAACAGCAAAACATTGAGGGAAGTGAAGATTCCAAAAGTCTTGAATAGCATGGTTCGGCATGCCGTTTTGCGGCGGAAATTCATCAAAAAATGATGCGATAACATCGGTTTTATCATGCTGACCAAAGTATTTTCCATCATATACTTTAAATTGTTGTCGCATTTCATTTTCTAACGTATGATCGACATCCCTGTAACACATTTTTACTAGCTTGAAAAACAATCTATCAACTGCCTCATCTCTATTAAGTAAGGTGTTATCTAAATCAAATAACATTGCTTTAAAACCGTTCAACGAAGTCACGACCTATCATCTTATTAATGAAGCTTTCCTTTAATAAATAGGTATCGATAATATCTATTGCTTTCTTGACGGTATTAGATGGCAACGCATCTAAAGAAAAATAGGCTAGCTGTAAACTCTCACCATCAACCATTGCAAGCTGTCCATCTATTTGATCTGCCATAAAGACGGCCGTTACCCCATAAACTTCATCTCCATTTGGATAGTGAAAATAATCCTGCTGACCAGATAGCATCGTTATCAAACGAAGTTGGGAAGTATGTAGGCCAGTTTCCTCAAACAGTTCACGTCTAGCGGTATCCTCTAAACTTTCACCAGGCTCCATCGCTCCTCCAGGTAAACCCCACATTTTTATATCTGAGCGTAGCTGGAGAAGAATTTGTTTCTTGTCATTCAAGACAATGACCGTTGAACCTACCAAAATAAGAGGCATTGTCCCAACCTGTTGTCTTAGTGCTTTTACATAATCACTCATAACATTCCTCCTTTTTCCATCAACCGTTACCTATACCTTAACATAAATATCCAGATTCTTAGCATGCTTGTGATAAAATAAAGGGGTGATATCCTACATCTCTATCATGTAAAATAATCAATAACCTAGGTGAAAGAAGCCAATTTATTAGCGACTATCTAATAAGAGTGCAAGAAGGATTGATCTTCATGGACAGTAAAAGGAGATATAGAAATGACAGAAACAACTGGCTGGAAAAATAATGCGAAAAATCATCCATTCATCGCTTCATTTAGTGGGGGAAAGGATAGTGTATTAGCTTTATATAAAGCATCACAGGTGGGACGAGCGATAGGTCTGATTGTCATGCTGGAGGAGGAAGGGAAACGTTCTCGATCACACGGTATGCCACCTGAGCTTATACAGGCTCAAGCCGATTCTATTGGATTGCCAGTCTATACGGCTGGGGCAAGTTGGACGGATTATGAACATGTATTTATCGAACTTTTAAAAAATGCGAAAAATCTAGGGGCAGAGGTGTTAGTTACGGGCGATTTAGATATGCCTGCACACGGCTGCTGGCATGATGAGGTGACGAAAAAAGTTGGATTAAAGCTTGGCATGCCGTTATGGGAGATGAATCATCGGGATGCTGTTGATGAGTTTATTCGCTTAGGGTTTGTTACGATGGTGGTGACAGTTAATCTGTTATTAGGCATGACAGAAGAGGATTTAGGACGAGTACTTACCCCTGATTATATTAAAGAACTGGAAGAACGTAATATCGACCCTTGTGGAGAAGGGGGAGAATTCCATACAACAGTGATTGATGGACCTCTTTTCCAATATCCCATCAAGGTTCGTACATGTTCTATTATTCGAGATGGGGAATATGCATTTTTACCATTAGAGCTTGCTTAAAAATAACCTAAAAACATCGATGGATGCCTGTTCTATGGCTTGTCTAAAGCAGAATATCCATAGACAATCATCATAAATACATGCACAAAGGAGCTCACCTTTGTGTTTTTTGTATTTATAAGTATAAAATCCAAAGCAAAATGTCCAAAATAATAATTGACTAGACACTAAACGGTGTCTTATAATTAGGACACCATTTAGTGTCCTAATAGAAAGGGTGGTGGTTTTGAATAACAATCATCAAGAGCGTGACGTGTATGTAGCCATTGCTGACCCTACAAGACGCCAATTGATTAATTTATTAGCTAAGGCAGATGAGTTACCGCTTCACGAATTAACGGCTCACTTTGATATGGGACGTACTGCCGTGTCAAAACATTTAACTATCCTGAAAGACGCAGGTCTTGTGATCGCTCGAAAAGAGGGTAGGGAAACAAGATATAGGCTAAATGCGGCTCCATTGAAAGAAATACAAGATTGGATATCGATTTACGAAGATTTTTGGAAAGCAAGAATTTCAAAATTACATTTATTATTGGGGGAAGACAAATGAAACCAGATGTAGCATTAGATTTTAAATTTACAAGTTCCATCGAGCAAGTATGGCATGCCTTAACTGATTCGGACACACTTGCAAAATGGATTTGGAGCAATGATTTTCAGCCGATTGTTGGCCATAAATTCCAGTTCCGAGCTGAGCCAAATGAATGGTGGGATGGTATTGTCGATTGTGAGGTACTTGAAATTGAAGAGCTACACAAACTATCTTACACTTGGACAAGTGCGGGTGAAACAACAACCGTAACATGGACATTAACACAAGCATCTGATGGGACAACTCAGTTACATCTCGATCAAGGTGGATTTAGTGAAGAAACAAAAGCTCGTCAAGGAGCAATTGAAGGAGCTAAATACGCTTGGACTAACATGGGTAGTCAGCTTGAAAAAGTATTAGCCTAGTAATTGAATCAACCTTTATGAAAAAGAGCGCAATTCCTTCAAATGAATTGTGTTCTTTCATTTTCTGAAGGTTGCTCTTCATAGGTCAATATAGTGTCCTTTTGAAAAATAGTAAACACGGAAGGAAAACAGAATGAAGATTAATCAACTTATTGCCAACAATATTAACCGTTTAGACGTCGACTTACCCGAAGATCTATCCCTTGGCATTGCAGGCTTGTCTGGGTCAGGGAAAACTACTTTTTGTCAAACAATAGGGGAAGAATCCAAAAAACGTCTTGTTTCTTTATTACCTAAAGCTGAATATCAATATTTGTTTCCAGCGATTATGGAAACGAATTTTAGTGCCATTAAAATGGAGGATATGCCATTAGTTCTTTTTCTAGGGAAATCATCCATATCTACGAATCCACGTTCAACAATCGGTACGCATACAGGTGGATTTAAGGAAATACGTGATCGATTAGCGGAAGAGTTTCATTTATCTCCAGAAGTTTTCTCCTTCAATAATGCACTAGGCTGGTGTCCGACGTGTAAAGGGCGTGGGACGACGAAAAATGTTGAATGTAAAAAATGTCAGGGGAAGCGCTATAGCGAGGAAGTAGAACAGCACCATCTAACAGTAAGAGGTGGACAATATAGTATTTCGGATATCCATCAATTAAGTGTCGAAACGATCTATTCCTTATCAGCGGAATTAAAGATTAGTGAAGAGAAACAACATATTCTTCAAAATATTATCCAGATGAATATTGGCTATTTAACATTAAATCGTATTATGGGCACATTATCAGGTGGAGAATTAACAAGGCTGTATTTAGCTGAGTTTATGGCAACAAGCGAAAATACGGTAATTATTGTTGATGAAATCTCCGTAGGTCTTGACCATGATACACTCTTGAAAATTTTAGAGCAAATTCAACGACTTGGCTCTAAAAATCAAATTTGGCTCATTGATCATTCGGATACGGTTTTAGATACAGCAGATAAGCATCAATTCTTTGGACCAGGGAGTGGAAAATACGGAGGAAAAATCGTAGAGGAATCTCCTCGACCACAGGCTATCTATTGGGAACGTAGTCAGCTAAAACCAAAGACCTTCTATCAATTCCGTGACCTACATTGCCGCAATATCCAGATAGACGAGATAGAAATTCCACAAAATCAACTTGTCACCTTCACAGGAGAGTCTGGCTGTGGAAAATCAACACTAGTTAATGAGTGTATTGCAATGGATTTTGTAAAGCGCTATCCAAAAGATAAATTAGTGATGGTTGGGCAAGATCGAAATCAATCGATTACAAGCCGATCCACTGTTGCGACATTTCTTGATATTAAAAAGAAATTGACCAAATATAGTGAGGAAATCGATGATATTTTTCAACGCTCGATTGAAGATATTATCGAGGAACTCCCAAAGGAAGATATTGCTCATAAACGTTTAAGCTTGCTCATCAAACTTGGTCTAGGCTATTTAACGCTGGAAAGAAAAACACAAACTCTATCAACCGGTGAATTCCAATGTGTGCATTTAGTGTCAGAGCTGTTCGCCAATACGAGAAATCCTCATACACTGTTTATTTTTGATGAGCCTTCTAAAGGATTATCACAAAATATTTTAAACCAATTTATTGATAGTATTAGGGATATTCTGAAAGATGATTCAATCACCATTGTCATGATTGAGCATAATGCCTACATGCTTGAAAGCTCTGATTATATTGTAGACTTTGGTAAAAGACAGCAGGGGCCAGTGACACATCTTGATGTAGTGGATCATGAAGCATATTTTAAACAATCGCACCATACGAAAAGCACCACTGACCTAAAAATCACATCTACATTAGCATCGAAAAAGGGTATTCATTACTTACAAGACAATCCTATTCGCTATTTTAAACATGCCGAAAATATATACAAAGGTGGCATCTTAAAAAGCCTCTCATCAATGGCCCGTCTAATTTACGGTGAATATGAATCGAATAAGATTGCGCCTGTCATTGCGATTGATCTTGAAAGACATTTATACAGCCAATATAGTTTTCTATATGAAATAGGTGGTCTCATCAATCATATTGTGGCTGCTCATCCGACGAATAAGGATACGAGAAGCTTTGATTTCTTTAGCCAAGAAAATCATTGTCCTAGCTGTTCGGGTCGATTACAGATTGAAGAGTTCGATTTTGATTTAGTCATTCAACATAAAAATGTGCCATTCTGGGACGGTTTATTGTATCCAGAGGTGATGGATGTTCTTAAATACTACCAACATTCAAAATTAGCATTCCTTTTTGAAGAGATCAAAAATGAACTGGGTCAAGACATCAGTAAGAGCTATAATGATATGACTGAAGATGAAAAGCATACATTTTTATATGGTTATTGGGACAAATCATTTTATGATAAAGCAACAAAATCCTCCAAAAAATGGGAAGGCTTTAATTTTATTATTGGCCGTTATATGGTCATCTCTAAATCCATCATTAAAGAGCAAATGAAGGAAACAAGAGAGATGGTCCCTTGCCCAATTTGTCATGGCTCTGTCCTTAATCACCAAAAGAAATTACGCTTTGGTGACACGGATATTCGAGAAATAATCCGTCAACCGATTGATGAGGTCATCAAACTAGTAGGCGATTTACCACAGCTTGACAAAATCAAAGCCATTGTAGGCAGTGATATGTCATTGATACAGGATGTTTCATTACTGCCAAGAGAAGCGCAAGTATCGCTGAAAATGCTGGAATTAGAGCTTGCCAGCTTTGTTGGCTACGAGATTGTTCTGCAAAACACATTACCATTCTGGGATAAAATCAAAGATAATATTGCTGCCATCAGCCGTAAAAACCAAGTAACAATTTGTGATTTCCCGAATATTTATGAAACGAGAGACACCATCATTGATCAATATTTTACGAATGGTAAATATAAAAAACTGACGTATGTTTATGAAGCTTTCGGCTATAAAAAAATAGTGACGCAAATCAATAAAGTGAAAGGGAGTCATCCATGTCCATTCTGTAAGGGGAAAAAGGTTCTAACGGAGGATGGACTACATGACGGTGTCTACAAATTAACGGTTCCATGCGTTAGCTGTGGTGCAACTGGTATTAATGATGAGGGCCAAAAGGCAATTATCGAAGACATTGACGTACATACATGGCTAACGGGTATCGTCAGTGATGTTGTAACGGAAGGAAACCACTTGGAAGCAGTGGCGCAAATTCCTATTTTCAATCGTATTAGAGAGTTAAATAAGCAAGAAATGATGGCGGTTTATCAGTTCCTTGAACATAATCGTTAAAGTATTCGTTTCGAAGCCCATTTGCCAATTGCAAATGGGTTTTTTATGTACTAATTTTCCCAAAAAAGTAAACAATCAGTGTCGTCTTTGACCGAGTAACCGTACAATAAGAATAGGTAAATTGGCAGTAACAGGGAGGCTTTTGTTTGAAGAAAAAGGTGTTATTATTCGGAGACATTGGCATCGACGATACGATAGCATTGATTTATGCAAGATTACACAAAGAAATCGAAATCGTTGGGTTAATTGCTGATTATGGAAATGTCTCAAGAAAAGATGCTGTATCTAATATTTATTATGTCATGAAATTATTTGATTTTCCCGAGGGAATTCCCGTTATTTTAGGAGCAGAGATTCCTCTAACTGGCGAACAGCCAACATTTTATCCAGAAATACATGGAGAGCATGGGCTTGGTCCCATTATTCCGAACGAAGATCATGAAATAAAAATTGAAAACTTTTTGGAAATCGTTCGAATTATCGAGAAATATAAGGATGATGAGCTAATCATTGTTAATATTGGGCGTCTTACATCACTAGCGACCATGTTTATTCTTTATAATCAGCTCATGCAACATGTGAAGGAATTTTATATTATGGGTGGGGCTTTTTGGGTGCCAGGTAATGTTACGACCGTAGCAGAAGCAAACTTTCATGGGGACCCATTTGCGGCAAATATTGTGCTCACCTATGCAAAAAATGTCACAATTATTCCATTGAATGCTACACAGAAGGCTATTGTTACGCCTGGGATGGTTGATTATATAGACTCATTTGGCAAGACAAAAATCCTCAAACCTCTAATGGAATACTATACAAAATTTTATCAGGAACGGGACCCGTCACTACTAGGTAGCCCCGTCCATGATGCGTTAACGCTAATGGCAACGATTTATCCTGAGATGTTCATTTATGAATATTACCCTGTAACGGTCATTGAGAAATTAGATGGACCTGCTAGAGGGCAGAGCATTGCTGAAACACGACCATTTGAAAATGTAAATAACGGAGAAAAAAAACATCGTATTGCATTTGATATACACTATGACATGTTCTTCCATCATTTTATAACCATTATGACAGGCCATGATGGGCAATAGCTTATTCAAAAACACCGTCTCTTAAGACCACAAAATCAACATTCACATTTACTTTCATATCTTTATACATTTCATGCCATTTGTCTTTTGTTAAATTGGAATGTCTCACAACGCTTCTATATTTCTCACCAAAGCCAAAAATATCGGATTCCACATCCTGACTATGAGCAATGACTCTTGCTATTTCCTTCGACAATTTTTTTTCGATGGCTTTTTCAAGGGCTGCCACGCTTTCTCGGTCACCTTGATTAATATCTGGAAATACTTCTAATACCCTTGATTTGATTTTAATGTTTAAATCGAACTCAGGAGTTTTTGCATCAATTAATTTCATCTCTCTATTAGAGTGGATGGCATCAAAAGCAACAGTTATTTTATCCGCAGGTTTATGGAGTAATTGAGGTGGAATATCTTCTTTCTCCAAAATGGTTTCATATAAACCTACTTTAAACGTATCTCTGACAATTTTTACATAAAAGCTATCTTTTGCTGGAAGCGTACTAACCATTTTGCCACCTTTAAAGAGAGCCACGCCACTTAGCTCCACAAACTCACCATCTCTTTTGATGGTAGGCATAGCTAAATCTCGTCCAATGGAATAATAATCATGAGCAATCTGATGAAGTGTCGCTGAAATCATATATTCCTGTTTCACATTTTGCTCGATTAACCTGAATACATGCTGACCAATATCCTCAATATTTTTGTATTCGTAATTCAGAAATGGTGCTGCTTTACCTTCCACTACGGCCATATAAATACCGTTGCTGACGCTTGCATTTTCTAGACTAGTATCAATATAATAACGTAAATCTTCTTTTGCTAATTCTTCACCAAACAAAATAACCCTCATTTGACCGACCATTATTTTTTTAGAAAGCTTCCTGTTTGCTTCCATACGATTTCCTTTACTCGTTTCATTTTCTGTCGTCAAAACTTCCACTTTGCTTTGGAACTCTGGATTGACTTCACGAATAACGGCTGTCGCAGCTATTTTGCTTTCTGTTCCTACATCGTAGCCAACTAGTGTGGTTAATCCTACTTTATCCAATACATTCGTTTGAGCACACCCATATAAAAAAATCAATGACAGAAAAACAATAAAAGAGCATCTAAGCTTGTTCATTTTTGGGCACCTTCTTTGATGAAAACTTCTTTTTTAAAATAGCCAAGATCCATAACAAAATAGGGTAAATAAAAATAACGTAAAATGCTATATTGCCAAATACGGTGTTAATCGTATTGATTTCTGTACGGGTTTGAATGATCATTGTGAAAATGAAAACGATGATGGAAAATATCCAAACAAATGTCGTGGCCCGTATTTTAACTAATCGAATGACCCCGCGATAAGCAGCCCATAAGTATAGACATAGATTCGGTATAATAATGAGCATCCAAAAACAAACAGCTATAAATTCAAAGCGCTCTATAAAAGGGAAGCTAATAAAACTAAACAATGTTAATGTTGCCCAAATTGTTTTTAGTAATTTTCCCTCACTGTAATAAGCAATGGACACCATCATGACTACAACATAAATCAATGTTGTAAACAACAGCCCTAAATGAACAGGCTTGCGGATATTTTTTTTGTCCTTTACAAAGGGATAAATAACATTTAAGATTTCGAAGCCGATAATGGTAAAGGTCATGGAATGGGCACCCTTTAAAATGGAACGAATATCGTTTTCAAAAATTGGAAATAAACTTTCCGCAGAGGCATACTTCATTGGAAAGGCTAGCATCGGTAAAATCCATAGGGATAGTATGATGCTGAAAAAAGATACACCGACTATGACTCGAAGCCCACCTGTAAAGGCATAAATAATAATGATTAATAAAGTAGCTGACAGAAACCATGTTCCAATACTAGGGAAAATCCATGCGTGGATCACTTCAATGTAATTACGCAAAACAGAAAAAAAGGCGACGGTGCAATAAGTGACATACAAAGCATTTAAAAAATTGCCAATCCATTTTCCGAAAATATCTTGTTGAATACCATATAGATCATTGGAGCCGTAAATCTCTAAAGTTTTAATCATACAAAATGTGACGATATGTGTAGCAATACCTGCTATAAGAACTGAAATCCATGCATCCTGCCTTGCATCTTGATAGATAATACGTTGAAATCCCTGTATGCCGACCCCAATTTGAGCGCCGTGCACGACAAAAAAGAGCAAATAAGCGTTAATCATCTCTTTCGGGTTAAGTTGTATAGGATTATTCATTTATTTCACCTTCAGTTCAACCTTTTTCCGGTTTTATTGGCTCAGGCTCGAATTTATTTTTATCCTTTGGTCTTGTTAACGCAGGTCTTTTCGCTGTATATGGAATAGGCATTCTAATAATACTATCCCTCATTTCTTTCAATCTTGGTGGATAGAAAGGAGACATATACGGAGCACCCAAGCTTGATTGACGTAAAAGATGAATAAGAATAAAGCAAAAAGCTAGCATGATGCCATAAAAACCCCAAAAGCCTGCAAGGATAATGATTGGGAAACGAATCAAACGAATGACATTGCCCATCATATAGCTCGGTGAAGTGAAGGATGCCAGTGCACTTAAAGCAATGATAATTAATAAAATATTACTCGTAATACCTGCCTGCACAGCTGCTGTTCCGATTACGATACCGCCAACGATACCAATAGTTTGTCCAATTTTAGTTGGTAGCCTTGCTCCAGCTTCTCGGAGTAATTCAATAATAAACTCTAATAATAATGCCTCGAATATAGGTGGGAAAGGAACCAATGCTCTAGACTCACTTAATGGCACTAAAAAGGCTTGCGGAATGACTTCATAATGAAAAGTTAAAGCCGCCACGTAAAAAGGTGTTAAATAGACGGATAAAAAGAAGGCAGTAAGTCGTAATAAACGAAGAAAGGTAGCAATTTGCCATCGTAAGTTTTGATCTTCCTGGCTTTGAAAAAACTCAGTAAATGCTTGCGGGCAAATGATGGCCATCGAGCTACCATCCACTAAAACACCCATTTTGCCATCTAATATCGCATCACAAAATCTATCTGGCCTTTCCGTCAGCAGCATCTGGGGGAATACTGACAATGAATTATCATCAATCATTTCTGCTAAAACGGCGCTATCAAGTAGCTCATCAATATACAGATTCGTAATTCGTTGGCGCATTGTATTGACCATTTGCTCATTAGCAATGCCATTCATATATAGTAGTGAGACCGAGGTATTGGTACGCGTGCCGATTTTTAGTTTTTCATTACAAAGATCAGGACTTACTATGTAGCGACGGATCAAAGAAATATTGGTAGTTAAACTTTCATTAAACCCAACCTGTGTCCCAATTACTTGTGATTCATTTTCTGGTGCCGATAATGATCTGGATTCTCGAGTAGCTATATTGCCAATAAGAACTTGGGAGCAGCCGTCTATATGAATAACGACAGATCCATTGACCATCGATTCTACTGTTTCCTGTAGTAGATTGGATGTTACAATTTCGGGGATAGAAAGAGTTACCTTAATGGCTTCTAGTGTTTCTTGAGGATTATTTAGCAAATTTGCGATAATGTCATTGTTCAATGTCTGATCATCGACTAAATTATCTATATAAATAAGGGTAACATTCGGTGGGATTGCCTTAATGATTAAATCTGCTGCGTTATTCGTCGCGTTTCGAATCGACTGAATAAAATGATCCGTTGTCGGGGCGATCCTTACAAGACTTTCTTTTTCTTTTGGTGCCTCTTCGAAGGAGTGTGGTTGATTTTTATTGAAAGGTAGTTTAAATTTCATGCTGAATTGTAGGCTCCCTTCATAGTTAACTTCGATTATAGATTTAACATTTGAAGGATATTCTATACTTATTTCATGCTTTTTCAGTCTAAACATTGTCAGTAAATCTCTAGACAACATTTAACAGAAAGTGGTAAGATTAGTGTATTCTTAAAAACAGAAGGGAGATTAGACATTTATGCTAAAACTTATTATCGCAAATTAAATTCCCATGAATTTAATAAAAGGGCTATTCTATCATGTTTGAAACATGATAGGTCTATTTAGTATTGCCCTTTTGCGATAACGTAGAGAAGCATAATTTTGTCTGATCCATATAAACAGATACTATCGTAGCCACTAAAGTGGTTAACGTTGTTTTCTGTATATAAGCAAAGACTTTATGAGGTTTCCTCATAGAGTCTTTTTCTGTTTTTAGGAGGTGATCATTCCAATAATAATGATGTATGAATAGATAAAATCGGAGGGAATAAACATGGAAAAGTACAAATTAGTTAGCGATTATCGTCATGATGATCGATTAAAGGAAAGCTTTAATGATTTAGCGATAAAAACGTTTGGGTTGGATTTTCGAGATTGGTATAACAAAGGGTATTGGAACGACCAATATATTCCTTATTCATTTGTTCAAGAAGGAAAAGTCATTGCGAATGCTTCTGTTTATAAAATGTCGATTCGCATAAACGGCGAGCAATTAAAGGGGATTCAGATTGGTACGGTGATGACCGATGAACATTATCGTCATCAAGGCTTGGCAAAGCAGCTGATGCTGCATATCATGAAAGAGTACGAAGGAGCCTGTGATTTCATGTATCTCTTTGCCAACGAAACGGTACTAGATTTTTATCCGAAGTTTGGCTTTACTCGTATACATGAAAGTGAATTCAGCTTAGACCTTACAGCAAGTCCTATTCAACGACAGCAGACCAGCGTCCAACAGCTGACAGTTGAGCAAGATTTAGCACTCCTTGAGGATTATGCAAAAAATCGATATATCCATTCAAGTATGATCGCTGTTGAGCAAAATGAAAGTTTATTAATGTTTTATTGTACGTTAGTTTTCCCGCATGCCATTTACTATTTAGAAGAATTAGAAACAATAGTGTTCATGGAGGAAGAGGAGGGGGTGTTAAATATTTTTGATATCATCTCCTTACAGCCCATTCATATAGAGGAGTTGTTGGCCAATATTGTGAAAGATTCTACCCAAAAAGTGGTGTTTTATTTCACGCCGGAGTTTACCTTGAATGGCATGACCGCGACCATCCAACCTAATGATGACGACGCTTTATTTGTTCTTTCAAAAAAGGCGATTCTGCAAGGGAATTTCATGTTCCCTTTAACTTCGCATTGTTAATGGGAAGAGGTTGAAACAAACAATGCGCAAGCCTGTACCTTAAAAAGTACGGGCTATTTTTACAACTTTTAATGTTTGTCAAATAACTGTAACATTGCTGTTTTACGATACAACCATCAGTTAAATGGAAATGAGGTAAAACACAATGAAAAAAATCAGTATTCTATTACTTACCGTTATTTTAGCCCTTTATATGGCCAAGCTATTTGGACAAGGTCATCAAGACGAAGTTGAATTTATTGATGAAATTGCACCAATAGCCGTTGCGTTAAATAAGCAAGATCAAGAGATATTGCCTAGTGTAATTATTGCACAGGCTATATTGGAGTCGAATTACGGTAAAAGTGAATTAGCGGTTAATGCAAATAACCTGTTTGGGATTAAAGGTAGATATCATGGAAAGTCTATTAAAATGCCGACAGTTGAATATGAACAAAATAAAAGCTTTACAACTGAAGCAGAATTTAGAGCTTACCCTGATTGGAAAAGTGCATTAAAGGACCATCGTCAGCTATTATTAGAGGGTACCAGTTGGAATGCACAACAATACCAAGAGGTTCTGGCTGCTTCAACCTATCAAGAGGCTGCCTATGCCTTGAAAAAAAGCAATTACTCGACAGATCCTTTATATCCCGAAAAATTAATTGCTATTATCGAGCAATATAATCTGGAAAAATATGATGATTAGGAGTTTTATACATGAATATTCTCATTGCAGATGATGAAGTAGATATGTTAAAGATTTTACAAAACTATTTTCAAAGAGAAGGGTTCACGGTTTTTACTGCAACAAATGGAGAGGAAGCACTTACCGTTTTTTATCAAGAAAGAATTGATTTGGCCATTTTAGATTGGATGATGCCTAAAGTAGATGGGATGATGGTTTGTCGTGAAATGAAAAGAACACAAAAGATTAAGGTCTTAATGCTTACAGCAAGGGACACAGGTGAAGATGAATTTAAGGCGTTAGCAGATGGGGCTGACGATTATGTCAATAAACCCTTTTATCCTAAGGTACTGATAATGAGGGCAAAAAAATTACTGCAAATTGAAGCTATTCAACAACTGCATGATGTGTCCTTCGATGTTACAAGTAAACGTGTTTGGCGAGCAGGGACAGAAATAGAGTTAACGAAAACGGAATTCGAGCTGTTACGAATTTTTAGTCAAAATCGGAGACAAATTTTGACGAGAGATCAATTACTAGATTTAGTGTGGGGATTGGACTATATGGGAGATCCACGAACAGTGGACACACATATTCGACGATTGCGAGAAAAAATAGGAGAGAACATTATCCAAACACACAGAGGTATTGGATATAGTACAAGCGAATGAAACAAAAAATCGGCACAAAACTAACCATTTATATTACTTTAGTAGTTATTCTTACATTTTCGATATCCCTTGTTGTAAGCCAGTTTTTCCTCCCTAAATATTATCTATATCAGCTGAATAAAAAAGTATCAGAAGCCTTTGAAACTTATCAAGTTTTAGAGGATGTAGAATTGGTGAAGCGACAATTTGATGTCACGATTGTAGCAGTCCCATTGGAGGACTCCATCAATGACCTGAATGATAATTTAAGACTTCAACTGGCGAGAGAGCACATAGCCTTAAATAAATTTTGGGTCTCCGAGGAAGTACTACAAACTATCTCGGAGGATAAAATTGTAGGTAAGCTCTATGATCAGGGGAAACAAAAGTCCAGCTTTATTGTGCATTATGCGAAAGAAGGGGATCAGCTTGTCATGATTGGAGCCTCTATGGCCCATTTTACAGATATAGCCTATTTTATTAATCGTTTTAATTTAGCCTTTCTAATTGTAAGCATTTTAATTATTATAATGGTCACGGCGCTACTATCTCGGAAAATAACCAATCCATTGCATGAATTGCAACAAGTTGCAAAGGAGATTGGGGAACTGAATTTTCAACAAGCTACCATTCAAACAGGTGATGAAATCGAAGAGTTAGCAAAGAGCATTAATAAAATGAGTACAACGCTTGAATCAGCGCAGCAATTATTAACACAACGGAATCTAGATTTAAAACAATTTATGATCGGCTTAACACATGAGTTGAAAACGCCTCTCGCTCTAATCAATGTATACTCAAGTGGGATTGAAGATGGGTTGGATGATGGTACCTATTTAACAGTTATACATCAGCAAGTGGATCGTATGGAGAAAATCATTACAGATATGCTTTATTATGCCCGAACAGAAGAAAATGCTTTGAACCTATCACGTTTTGACTTTTACCAGCTACTACAAGAAATCATCCAAAGCTATCAGCCTTTGCAGGGGGAAAAACAGATTTTTCTTCAATCGGACGTAACTGAATTTATGCTCAATAGTGAGAAGGAAAAGGTCTATTATATTGTAGAAAATTTGGTGAGCAATGCACTAAAATATACATCAGACATGGAAATACAGATTTCCTTTACTTCGGGCATATTCGAAATAAGTAATCATACAACGCTACAAGATATTTCTAAAATATGGCAACCGTTCTATGTAGGTGAAAGCTCTCGAAATAAGCATTTCTCTGGAACAGGGCTTGGTCTCGCTACAGTGAAAAGTATTGCCGAACAGCTAGACTTTGTAACGGAATCCACACTATCAAATGGAAAAATAACGTTTACGATAGATTTTACAAGCAAGTAATAACCATAGGTGGTGAATGCATGAAAACACGGTTTAGGTATATTCCTAAACCGTGTTCAGACAGAAGACAAACATCTTGTTCAATTAAATACTATGTTTGGAATTAAAACGTAGAAAATCCACAGTCTAAGGTTGAGAAATGATATTCTTAACCTTTTTCTATATTTAAAGACTTAGTTTCACAGTAATAGCCTTTGCCCCCAACATAAACTTTTTCTATTTCATTCTTACTATTAGTTGCTAATTTAACTAATATTTCGGAAGGCGAGTGTAAAGAATAACCTTGTTCAAATACATAGACTTCTTTTTGCAAATGGTGCTGTTCATAAAGGTAGCAAGCTAATGCACCGTTTGAAGTTCCAGTCGCCGCTTCTTCATTGATATCGTATAGTGGAGCAAAATTTCTGCATATTATTCGATCGTCATTAAACGTATATACATGCATCCCGACAACATGATAATACTGGCTGATTTCTTTAATCTTTTCAAAATTAGGTTGCAGTGCATGTAATTGTGTTTCACTTATTATAGGAATTAAAATATCTTTTAAGCCGGTGGAGACAATTTGAATCGGGTATTGATTGTCTATAGCTTTACTGTCAATACAGTCGATAAACTCGTTTGGAGATATAACATCATAAAATTTCGGTTTGTTTTGTTCCATGAATATGATGTCATCTTTTATCGTAATAGTAAGAACACCGCTGTTTGTTTCAATCGTATAGCGATCCTTGAAAAGTTTATTTAAATGCATCAGTATCGTGAAAGAGCCAATTGTGGCATGACCACATAAATCAACCTCTTCTTTTGGTGTAAAATATTCAAATTTATAATCAGCCATTTCAGATGCTGATATAAATGCGGTTTCCGCATAGCCCAGTTGTTTGGCTATGGCCATTTTTTGAGTAGTGGTCAATGTATTTTCATTCAATACCACTCCTGCTTTATTTCCGCCTTGATGATCCTTGCTAAATGCACTTGCAACGTAAACAGATATTTTCATAAGACTCTTCCTTCCTCATTTATAGTGAATAGTAGCATAGAAATTACTAATTAAAAATATTTTTGGATATATTTTCCGTAAAGCAAGAGACAAATTATTTTAGCATCTGAAATCCTCAAAAATAGTTTGTCTACAGTCTGACACACGGTTGGAACATTCCGTACTTCACCTACTAGGAAGAACACGGATAGTAGCTGATTCCGTTTTTGTTTTAACCTTTAACGTCAGCCCCATGATAACGATGATTATAAATAATAAGGTGAAAAGGGCAACGTCAAATGTATTCGTTATATCTTTGATGACACCAACAAGCATTGGAATGATGCCGCTAATGATATAGCCACCAAATTGAATCATCGCTGTCCATTCACTTGCCTCTTTTGGTGTAGTCGTTGCATCTAAAGGTAAAATCATTGCTAATGGAAATAAGCCACCAGCACCGATGCCCGTTAACATCGCACAGAAAATAGGTGAGATTCCGCCCATAATTAACATCATAATGCCAATAAAGGAGCTTGAAGCACAAAGTAGCATCCATGGCTTTCTCTTTAAACTATTATTTATTAAGATGGGAATGATAAAGCTACAAATCATTTGCATGATTGAAAAAATAGTGACCGTTGTTGCGGCGTAAGCGTCACTATATCCCATATCCTGTACTTTAGGAGCGAGCCATGTCGCCAGGGAGTAATAAACGCCAGATTGTAAACCGAACATGATCATAAGAAGCCAAACATATCGGTTTCCCCAAGGTAGTCGACTTTTTTGACTTGTAGAATTCTCTAAGGATTCTTGAGATTGCTTAGATTTTTTAATAATAGGAATCCAAACTATGATCCCCATAAGAGCGAATACTGACCATATCGCTAAAGCTGCGTTCCAGGATTGATGAAAAGCATGCATAGCAGGCACAACTAAACCAGCACTTAAAGACGCTCCAATTCCCATACCCGCGGAATATACACCGATCATTGTAGAAGAATATTTAGGAAATTCCTTTTTGATATAGCCTGAAATCAGTGGACCTGTTATGGCAATACCTATCCCACTAAGAATAGCGGTTACTAATAAAAATAAAGGAAAAGTTGCCACTAACCGTAAAGCTGTTGATACACCAATTAATAAAACGGATAACCCAATCGTCCATTCGATACCCCATTTTTCACTTAGCTTGCCTGCCAATGGTGCAAAAATCCCCATACAAAATACGGGAAGTGCCGTTAATAAACTGACAACAACACTCGTCATCTGCAAATCCATTTGTATATTTTTCAATACTGGCGAGATAGATGTTATTGAAGCTCGTAGATTCATAGACAGTATAAACAAAGAAAAAACGCTCCAAATTATCGGAAAGTTTTTTGATTTCGCCATCACTGAAAACACCTCTTTTAGTTATTATTTGATATACTATAGTTAACTTTTAGTTTTTGAAATAAACTATAATTAATCGACTTGTATACTATAATATACTATTTATACAAAGTCAATGAAAGGGGTGCAAACTATTGCTGGAGGAGAATATGGATTTATCTAGTCAGGTAGGTATGAACTTAAGAGAGATTCGAAAAAACAAAAGGATGAGTCTCGAAGAGCTTGCAAGTATTAGTAATGTCAGTAAACTAACATTAGGGAAAATTGAACGAGGGGAAACCAATCCAACGGTTAATATCCTTTGGAAAATATGTAGAGGGCTTCATATTCCATTAGTTTCTTTATTATCCTTTGAAGAAAATGTAGAGGTCCATCGTTTTGGCTCAGAATATCAATTTGCTGGCCATAATAACGACTGGTTTGTCGAACCTTTATTCAAAACAAATGGAACTGAGTTGTATAGAGGTCGACTTGAACCTAATAGTGAATACAGTGAGTGTCACTTAGAAGGCTCCGAGGAAATTGTGCTGGTGTTGAATGGGCAATTGGAGCTAAAGGTCGGCGAGAAGACCCATCAGTTAAACCAATGGGATGTCATTAAATTCAAGGGTGAAGAACTTCACACGTATATCAACCACTCAGATGAAAAAGTACATTTAATGCTGTCATTAACGTATACAACCCCATAAGTATGGATAAAGAAAGTCATACTCTATAAGTGTACTTCCACAAAAAATCGTCCTTACTTTATACAAGTAAAGGACGATTTTTCTCTATTTAAATATACCCCCAAATCATACATAATAATGTTCCGAAAATGGTAACGAGCGCAATGACTAGCCCATAATAAATATTTGTATAGATGGCTGGTTTATCATTGGTTTCACCAGCGTGCATAAAGACAACTAACTGCAAGCCTGCCTGAATAAATGCTGTGACTAAAAGTATCGTCATTGTAATAGGCATTGAGATTTGAAAAAAGTAGACACATGCTGCAATGATGGTAAGGATAATCGACAAGGCAAATCCCATCACCTGTTTTAGTGGGAATAAATCACTCATATCACACCATTCCTTTCAAGTAAATGAAACTGAAGATAAAAATCCAAACCACATCTAAAAAGTGCCAGTATAAGGAGAAGATGAAAGATTTATTGGCTGTTTCAGGCGTTAATCCACGCGTTATTAGTTGGTAGACAATAAATATGCCCCAGAACACACCAAATGTGACATGGGCACCATGCGTTCCTAATGTTGTCAATAGGGTAGCTGTAAAGGCGCTAGTTTGTAAGCCTGCACCAACATGCACATAATGAATAAACTCATAAACTTCAAACCCAATAAATGCTACACCTAGTAGTAGCGTCAAAATATAGAATGTAATCATCGCTTTCATATAGCCTTTGCGCATAGCATGTATGCCCAAACCAATGGTAAAGCTACTTGTTAGAAGAATAAATGTTTCAAATAAAACAGGTGTTATTTCAAAAATGTCTGCGCCAGTAGGACCTGTACCCGTGCGATCCACTAGCACAAAATAAGCTGCGAACAGCGTTCCAAAAAGCATGATTTCAGCGCCGATAAATACCCAAAAGCCTAGTATATTCAATTGATTTTGCTGTGTACTATATTCTAAAGGAAGTGATTGATCGATTTTCATGATTGACTACCTCGCAATTTTGATTCCGTTTCTTTCACTTTTTCGACAGGTATATAATGTCCAGGGTCTTTTTCCAATGAACGGTGAGCCATACAAATAAAAATGCCGATAGTTGTAACAATCGTTGGAATCCACATACCAAATACAAATGAGAAGCCCCAAGCAAAGAATATACAGCCTAAAATAAATGGTATACCGCTGTTATTTGGCATATGAATGTTTTCGTATTTTTCTGGGAACAAATCATGCTGACGATATTTTGCATCCCATAAAGCTTCAGTTGAAATGACATGGGGTACTTTTGCAAAATTATAGTACGGCACAGGACTTGGTGTAGCCCATTCTAGTGTACGTGCGTCCCATGGATCTGAGCCAATGTTTCTTGGTGCATAACGAATGCTGTAATAAACGTTGTAGACAATTAACATAAAGCCAATCGTAAGACCAATAGCGCCGACAAAGGAGACCATATTCCACATACCAAAACCTGTGGATGCTGAGTAAGTATACATACGGCGTGCTTGTCCATCTAAGCCAGAGAAGAACATCGGCATAAAGGCAAGTAGGGTGCTAATCGCAATAATCCAAGCCGTCACTTTGCCGATTTTTTCATTTAACATAAAGCCAAACATTTTTGGCCAATAGTAATGTAATCCTGCTAGCATGGCAAATACAACACCAGGAATAATTACCATATGGAAGTGAGCTACTAAAAACATTGTATTATGGTATTGGTAGTCAGCTGCTGACATACCTAGCATTACCCCTGTTACGCCACCTATTGTAAAAGTAGGGATAAACAACATGGAATAAAGCATCGGTGTTGTAAAGACAATTTTTCCTTTCCACAAGGTGAATAACCAGTTAAATATCTTCACCCCAGTCGGCACAGCAATAGCCATCGTTGTTATTGAAAAAATACTATTTGTTAAAGCGCCTTGCCCCATTGTAAAGAAATGATGGGTCCATACTAAAAACGATAGGAAGGAAATAATCACCATGGAGCCGACCATCGATTTATAGCCGTAGAGATTGCGTCCAGAGAAGGTAGAAATGATCTCACTGTACAGCCCAAAGGCAGGTAAAATGAGGATATAAACCTCAGGATGTCCCCAAACCCAGAAGAAATTGGCCCATAGCATATCCATACCACCATTAGATGTTGTGAAGAAGTTCGTAGCAAATAGGCGGTCGAATGTTCCCATAACAAGTGCAACCGTTAATACCGGAAAGGCAAAAACGATAATAACGTTTGCGACTAATGAAGACCACGTAAACATAGGCATTTTCATTAATGTCATTCCCGGAGCTCGCATTTTGAGAATGGTAACAATCATATTAATACCAGTAATTAATGTACCTAACCCTGAAATTTGTAGAGCAAACAAGTAATAGTTGACCCCTACAGATTGACTAAATTCATTACTAGCAAGAGGGAAATAATTCGTCCAGCCAGCATCAGGTGAACCGCCAATAACAAAGGAAATATTTAAGAGCATAGCTCCCATGAAAAATAGCCAAAAGCTTAACGCATTCAAACGTGGAAAGGCCACGTCTCTTGCGCCTATTTGAAGCGGCACAATATAGTTCATAAAGGCCATAATAAATGGCATCGCCATAAAAATAATCATGACTGTTCCATGTGTCGTAAATATTTCATTATAATGCTGGGCATCTAGTAATTTATTATCCGGTACTGCCATTTGTGCTCGCATCATAATAGCATCCGCACCACCACGGAATAGCATAAGAATGGCTGAAATTAAATACATAATACCAATGCGTTTATGATCCACTGTTGTTAACCATTCCCGCCAAAGATAACCCCACTTTTTAAAATAAGTTAATGCTACAATAATCGCTATAACCGTTAGACCAATAGCGACCATAGATGCATAAATAGCTGGGCTTGGATGGGGTATAGCAAAACGTTCAAAGTAATCCATCTGACTATGTCTCCTTTCGACATAAACCTTATCGTAAACTAGTTTCGTTTGAGAAATTCATGATTGATTTATTGAGAGGCATGATCTTTTATGTGTGAAGAGCCATGCTGATGTCCGCCATGTTCACCCTCGGGTGCCGGTAGAAACGTTAAATGCGTTCCATTGAATGTGGACTGTCCCACATGACCTGGTTCTAATAACGTATTAAATTTTTCCTCTGTTAATAAATCTGCTGTTTCCTTTACTTCCTTCACCCATGCATCAAATTCATCATGAGTCACCGCTGTAACGTTAAACGTATTTTCCGCGAACCCTTTACCATTAAAGTTCGCATTTCTTCCCATAAACTCTCCGGGCATATCCGCAGCCAAATGCAAGGTATTCACCATATCGGCCATCGCATATTTTTGACCCCCAAGCTGAGGAATCCAGAAGCTAGTAATCGGTCCATACGAATAAAGCTTGAATTCGATTGGGCGCTCTGCAGGAATATACACATAATTTACGGTTTCAATATCTTCTTCTGGATAACTAAAATGCCATTTCCAGTTAGATGTTGAAGCATAAATGACCAATGGCTTTTCATCTTTGTATTTTTCAGGTGTCGATTCCACCTTGTAGTTACTTTGAACTGAAATAATAGACATGTACGCAACAATTAACACAGGGATACCTACACAAATTACTTCAACCATTGTGCTCCCTTTAATATGGGGAGGCTTATAGTCGGGACTTTGCTTGGAAGCACGAAATTTCATTAACATATAAGCTAAAATCACAAAAACGACTAGTACGATAAAGGACATAATCCCTATCGATAGCATAATATCTTTGGCTTGTACTTGAGCTTGAGGACCTTTTGGATCTAATACTAAAAGCGGGTCACAACCGGTTAACATAGTGACAATAGTGAAAAGACCAATTAATCTGAGCCAACTTTTTTTCATAAACAAACCCCTTTAACTGATTCTTTGAGTGGCTATCGGTTATTATAGGTTTGTATGGATTTTGATTCACAATTGATTTTTATCATAGTGGTACATACTTTGAAAGACAAGGCGTTTTGCAAGATAACACAGAACGTTCTAAAACTAAGAAAGTAATTTTAGTATAATAATATCGAGAGGGATAAGCGTCAAGTAAGGGTTTTCATAGATTTCTATGGACTAAAATTAAAAGTGGATGGCGAAAGTAATAAGGAAGTGGATGGTTATTTATCGTTAACATTATATTACGATTGACTTTTTAGCTTTTCAGACAAAGCTAGATAAAAGAGGCCATATAGAGGTGAGATTAGATGAATTGGAAACCAGATCGACATGCAAAAAAAGCTATCTATAAACAACTCGCAGAATATATTGAAAAAGGGATTGCAGACGGAACATTTCCGCCCGATAAACCATTACCATCAGAGCGATATTTAGCGAATACTTTACAGGTCAATAGAAGTACAGTTGTTAGTGCCTATGATGAATTAGAAGCAATGGGACTCATAGAACGCAATAGAGGAAGCGGTACAACCATTAGCAAAGATATTTGGGGAATCACAAGAAAGCGAATTCCGAGCTGGAATCGTTACATTGAGGCAGGCTCCTTTTTACCGAATCTACCAGTTACGCAAAAAATAAGAAAGGAGGCAGTGGAACACAAACTCATCAATTTAGCGACCGGAGAATTATCGGAGGATCTTTTTCCTAAAAGCGCATTAAGAGAGATTACAGCAACACGTTCTTTCATTGGTAGTCTTGGATATGATCACCCACAAGGAAGTGAGATTCTACGAACTACTCTTACAAATCATATTAAAACTAGCAGAGGAATTGATACAAAGCCATCTTCCATCCTCATTACTTCTGGAGCTCAACAGGCGTTACATTTGATTGTCCAATGTCTGTTAAAGCCTGGAGATGCTGTTGCGATTGAAGATCCTTCGTATAACTTCAATTTACCTATTTTTAAATCGGCTGGTTTAAAAATCCATTATCTTCCTGTTCATAAGGATGGCATTAATCCAGAAGATTTGCAAGCACTATATAAAAAGCATCGAATTAAAATGATATTTTTAAACCCAGATTTTCATAATCCAACAGGCTCTTCATTAGCTATAAAGAAAAGAGAGGCTATTCTAGAAATATCGTCCAAGCTAGGCATTCCAGTAGTAGAAGATGATCCTTATAGCTTAACAGCCTTTTCAGGTGAGAAAAGACCAACATTAAAATCATTAGATAAAAACGGAAATGTATTATACATTAGCTCCTTGTCAAAAATTGTAGCTTCGGGTTTACGAATTGGCTGGATTATTGGTCCTACATCGGTTATTGAAAGACTATCCGACGCCAAGCAACAAATTGACTTTGGCCACTCCAGCTTCACGCAATGGATAGCGAATGACTTTTTAGAGTCCTCCAATTTTAACTTGCATATAAAACATTTAGTGAAGGAATTGGAAAGACGCCGTGATACAATTATCCAAAGTCTCCATACGTACTTAAAGGATCAGGTGACATTTTTCACACCACTGGGCGGCATTCATATATGGTGCCAAGTACTAATGGAAGATTATAATGAAACACAATTATTAGAAGAATCCATTAAACGTGGAGTCATCTATGTGCCTGGCTCTACAATGGGTTCTCAAAAGGGATTTGTCCGTTTTACGTACGCCAGGGAAGATACACGGTCCATAGATGAAGGAATCAAAAGATTTGCACAAGCACTGCATTGCCTAAATGGAAAAAGATGAGTTTTTGTTAATTATAGACAAGTGGATGGTTAAATTAACACTAATGTGGATGGTTAAAAAAGTAGAGAAAGTATTTATGATAGAAACATGGATAACCAACATCCATCAAAGCTATCGACAATCATGGACGTGTGGATCGATTCACAATTATTCGCACAAGTAATGAAATCTGTAAATAGGGAAGGTGATAGGGAAACCTTGATAGTAATGCCGAGGACATTAGGGACGAGGTAGGTCTCTAATGCTAGAAGGTCCATGCTTCACAGAGGTTTTTACGAAAAAATGCTAGAAGCCCACTTTTAATAAAGAGGTTATAACATTCACAACACCTATCGTTAATGTTGTTTTAAAGCTTTACCTGTTCGAACAGTCTCATTTTTAGCTTTAGCTGCCGATGAAAAAAATCAAGGCAGTCACTACTTATTATATTTTATTGCCCACGAGAATATATAAGGGATATAGGCACTCCTTATATACTCCAATCAAATCTAGTTAAAAACATTAATTAGCCACCTAGCTCCGCACTACCATCAGCGCGCTAGGTGGCTACTTTTATAGAAAAGCTAGGGAAAATAGTTGAGTAATCTATTAATAAGTTTTAATATTCTGATTATAATAGTTTTTTGATTACTTAGCTAAGGGGGATGATGATGGTATTACAAATAGGTGAAAAAATAACATTTGAACGGACATTTACAAAGGAAGATGTAGAATTATTTACGAAGGTTTCTAAAGATGAAGGGGTTCATCATATTACACCCGACGAACAGGGGCGGATTGTAGTGCAAGGGCTACTAACAGCCACACTTCCTACAAAAGTCGGGGGAGACTATAATGTGCTAGCTCGTAACATGAATTTCGAATTTTTACGTCCCGTTTTTAGCGAGGATACGATTTGTTGTGACGTCATAATCGAGCAATTTGAACGAGATGAAAAAAATCGAACAGCCATTACAGCAATATTTACATGCATAAATCAATTGGACAAAGAGGTATTAAAGGGGAGTTTTTCAGGTATTATTTTATAAATCAAAGTGGAGGTGTATATGAAAAGTACTGAGATTCTTTTTTTCGAACGTCCATTTCCAAGTGCGAATAGTATGATTATTAGAGATGATCAATCTTTTTTAGTAGATACTGGATTTGGCAGCGATATTGTGCGAACTGAGCAGCTTTTAACATCTGCAGGGATTTTACCAGCACAATTAAACGGCATTATTAATACCCATTATCATAGTGATCATGTTGGAGGAAATCATTATTTTCAACAACAGTATGAAATACCCGTTGCTGCACATCTTTGGGAAGGTGAAATGGTGAATCAATGTGATTTAGAGTCCTGTGGTGCACATTTTTTAGATCAACCCGTGGAACAATATACCGTTCAGCAATTACTAGTAGATGAACAGCAAATAATGACGGGGCAAAGTGCTTTCCAAGTTTTACATACACCAGGACATACATTGGGTCATATTGCATTATACGAACCAAAACAAGAAATTTTAATTTGTGGAGATTTATTTCATTATAATGATGTGGGATGGCTGAATATATTTAGAGAAGGGACAAACAGTATAAGACGTTCCATAGAAAGTTTAGATCGACTCGCTACACTTTCTATCAAAAAAGCATATCCTGGTCATGGCCCGGCTATCGATGAGCCATCCATAATGATAGACAAAGCAAGAGAAAGACTTGAAAAATGGATAGAGTCTCCTGAAAAAATGGCTTGGCATGCCTGTAAGCGAATTTTTTCATTTACGCTGATGATAAAAAACGGTTTAAAGAGTAGAGAAATTACTCCTTATCTACTAAGCTGCAGTTGGTTTTACGATTTCGCTGTTCACTCTTTCCGTTTAAAACCTGAGGAATTTGTACAACCATTGCTAGATGAAATGATTCGATCAAAAGCCGCAGTATGGCATCAAGACATATTAATCGCAACAGCACCATATGAAGCACCCAATCAAAAATGGATAGAAGAGGATTGGAAACCAAGGAATTGGACAAAGTAAATGTGCAATTTTGTACTATAATGATTTTAATAATAGATGTAATAATTCAAAGAGATAAACTTGAAAGGAAGTTTGCTTCATGGATATTACATCTTTTTTATTGTACTGTTTTATTATTACGGCTACACCAGGACCGACAAATGTGGTTATTTTATCAACGACACAAAATTACGGTATTAAAAAGGGCTTACATTTTTCTTATGGTTCTGCAATTGCGTTTTTTATTTTATTAGCAATATCAGCTTTTCTAAATTCATTGTTTTCAACTTTGGTCCCAAAAGTATTGCTAATTATGCAAATACTAGGAACAGCTTATATGCTTTATCTAGCTTATCAAATAGTTAAAATGGATATTTCGAGTGATGCTACTAATAAAGTAGGAAACTTCAAATCAGGGTTTTTCATGCAATTTTTAAACCCTAAAGTCGTATTATTTACAATGACAGTTATTCCAAGCTTTGTGCTACCATACTATGAATCATTTTTCGCGATATTCGTAAGTGTATTCGCCATTACCCTCATCGGATTAATAGCTTTCTTATTATGGGTATTGTTTGGAGCTATCTTTAAACAATTTTTACAACAACATAAAAAAGTCGTCAATGCTTTCATGGCTTGTTGTTTAATATACGCAGCCATCATGATTTGGATTGAATAGAGGTGAAAGGAATGCAGCAATTTACTTATAAAAAAATGGATGGAATTACAGCATTGAAGGCAAGCTTTACTGATTTTAAGTATAAAAAGCATGCTCATCAGGAATATGCATTCGGGGTAACATTAAAAGGTATCCAGCATTATCATCTAGATGGATGTTTACAGCTTTCACACCAAAATGGCGTTATGCTTTTTAATCCTGAACAAGTACATGACGGAATCGCTTATAATCGTGAAGGACTCGAATATGTAATGCTTTACGTAGAGCCATCTTTATTTTTAGAGGCTATTCAAAAAAGAGAAATCATTAGCTTTGACAAACCTATTATCTATAACAATAGTATAAAGAACCATATACTAAAACTGTCACAAGCAATTTTAACAGAAGAAAATTCAGCATTATGTCATGAGTTGTTTTTACATTTATCAGATGGCTTAGTGGAGCAAGATTTTAGTTTAACCATGAAAATGGATAGTATGATGATTAAAAAAGCGAAAGAGATCATCCATTCACATGTAGAAAATATACTCAAAATCGAAGATATTTGTCAGGAGCTACAATTGACAACATTCCAATTCATTCGTCTTTTTAAAAAGCACACTGGGATTACGCCTTATCAATATTTCTTAAACTGTAAAGTCGAACGAGCTAAATCCATTATTGAACAAACAGGTGATATTTATGCGGGAGTTGCACAATGTGGATTTGTTGATTTACCCCATCTAAATAAACATTTTAAAAGTATTTTTGGTATTACAGCATTTGAATATTTATCTATTGTTAAAAACTGAGAGTAAAATGAATGGAATTGATAATAAATAGAATTTTATGTTAAAGTATAGTTACTTAAATTGATCGGAGGGTGAAAAGATGAGCCATTGTTTATTTATTCGAAAACATCATTTCAATATAAATAAACAAGAAGCCATTCTCCACCTATCATATTTAGAAATTGCTACTCTATGACTGTTTATGCTCATTCAAAAAATGTTATGTACGGGGACGAGTTTTTGAACATTTGTTGAATCAACATAAACGATCAAACGGTTGTCACAGATAAAAAAACTGGACACCCATATACGTTGATACATAGGGAAACTATTTTCATTGAGCAAGATGCTTCTGTTTATAAACAGAGGCATCTTTTTTATTTTTATTCAAATGTCGGGGTGATGCATATGAACAACTAAATGGAATGATTACGGAAGAATTAATGAAGGGAGCATTCACATGATTGAAATTCAAAATCTAACCATTAGAACGATTAAAGACAATCGGACGTTGATCGATCAATTCCAGCTAAGTATTCAAAAAGGCGACAAAATTGTCATTATAGGTGAGGAGGGGAATGGCAAAAGTACATTATTAAAATGTATTTATAACGAAAAATTAATGACTGATTATTGTACGTTTGAAGGGAAAATTCAAAATGACGGCTACTTATTAGGTTATCTTTCACAGGAGCTATCGGCACAGGAAGAAATGTTAACGATCACTGAATTATTTTTAGATAATAGTTGGAATAAGGATCTGTTAATGGCCATGGATGATTTTAATATCCAATCCTTAGTTTCAGATCAATCGATTAGTGATTTCTCAGGAGGGGAACGATTTAAATATCGTTTTTTAAAATTACTCTCCATGAATCCTGATGTTCTGTTACTGGATGAACCGACAAACGATTTAGATATAGGCACAATAGATTGGTTAGAAGCGTATATGCAGCAAACTACGATTCCTATCATATTTGTATCGCATGATGAAACATTTATTAAAAATACGGCGAATGCTATTATTCATATGGAGCTTACCAATCGCAAGCAAATACCCAAATATACATTTTCAAGAGAGCCCTATGAAACATACCTGGCACATCGGGAAAACGAGCTACTCAAACAAGAGCAGGTAGCGAGGAAGCAAGCAGCCGATTATAAAAAACAAATGGAAAGGTGGCATGATGTTTGGAATAAGGCAGAGCATCAGCATCAAAATGTAGCTCGCTCGGACCCGAGATTACAGAAGAAAGTAAAATCATTAAAAAATCAAAAGCAACGAATGGACAGAGCTACAGAGAATTTTTTCGAGATTCCAACTGTAGAGGAGGCAAGCGAATTCCGATTCGATTCCTCTATCCATATACATCGCCATAAAAAAATTCTAGAGCTATCATTGGAAACGCTTGAAATAGCAAACAAACAGCTTTCCCAAAATATAAACTTATCGATCATTGGACCAGAAAAGGTTGCGATTATTGGCGAAAATGGGGTAGGGAAATCAACCTTGCTAAAAAAGATATTGGACACGTTGAAGGACCGTTCTTCATTAACAATAGGATATATGCCGCAAAATTACGAGGATTTATTGGACCCAAATCAAACACCTATTCGTTTTTTAGAAAAAACAGGTGATAAGGAAGCGATGACGAAAGCTTTTACTCATTTAGGGAGCATGAAATTTACGAGCGATGAAATGCAGCAAAAGATTGGCCAGTTAAGCGGTGGTCAGAAGGCTAAGCTGCTTTTGTTAAAGATGATTATGGACGGTTGTGAACTATTAATATTGGATGAACCAACGAGAAACTTTAGTCCTTTGACAACGCCAGTACTGTGTCATGCATTAGCCCAATATGGTGGCGCCATTATTAGTGTTTCTCATGACCGCCGATACTTAAAGGAAGTTGTATCAACCATTTACGAATTAACGAACGATGGCTTAATCAAGAAATAAGCAATAAAAAAAGTCGATTCTCTGTAAGCAAAGAATCGACTTTTTTTCAAAAAATATATGTAGAACACATTGAAATCAACAATAGCTTATGGTAAATTTATAGAGATAGACGTTGTATAATTAACTTACCACGTACTTTCCCTATTTTAATTATACAATATACTCTATTCTTTCGTCAACAGTTTTATTACTTAGTTTTTAAAGGGGTGGTTGCTATGAAATCAGCAAAGGCACTACAACAGATGGGAGGAAAAAACTACTCAGCTCATTGACGAAGAAGTCCAGACCTAAAAAGACAATCGAAATTCTCAAGAAAATGAAAAAGATAAAAGAAAGTAGGATTGATACTACATGTCGGAGAATACCATTTCTGCCCAGACAAAAGCGCCATACGGCATGATTGCCATTTTATTTATTGGGGCATTTGTCGCAATTTTAAATGAAACATTATTAAACATTGCTCTCCCAGCCATTATGACGGAATTTGACGTAAATGCTACTGCCGTACAATGGCTTTCCACAGGCTATATGTTGATTAACGGTATTTTAATACCGGCAAGCGCGTTCTTTATTCAACGTTTTACGGATAAAAAGCTATTTATTACCGCAATGGCCTTATTTACACTAGGTACATTCCTAGCAAGTATTGCACCAGCATTCGGTGTATTATTAGCGGCACGTATGATTCAAGCTGCAGGCTCAGCCATAATGATGCCTTTACTAATGAATGTTATGCTTACTGCATTCCCAGTTGAAAAACGAGGCGCAGCGATGGGGATGTTTGGTCTCGTGATGATTACTGCTCCAGCAATTGGACCTACGCTTTCCGGCTGGATCATTGAACATTATAGCTGGAGAATGTTATTTGATATTGTTTTACCAATTGCTATTTTGACATTAATCTTTGCAGCCTTTAAATTGAAGGATGTGACACCACAACGTGCCATTAAGCTTGATGTGATATCACTCATTCTATCGAGTATCGGATTCGGCGGACTCCTTTACGGCTTTAGTTCGGCAGGGGAAAAGGGTTGGGACAATGTACTTGTCTATGGAACAATCATTATCGGAACGATTGCTTTAATTACCTTTGTCCTTCGTCAATTTCGTATGGATGAACCAATGCTTGAGTTTCGTATTTTCAAATATCCTATGTTTGCCTTATCATCGGCAATTTCCATCGTCATTGCTGTGGCTATGTTCTCCGCAATGATTTTAATGCCTATATATGTACAAACGATTCGTGGTATTTCACCAATGGATTCAGGTTTATTAATGCTACCAGGTGCAATTGTGATGGGGATCATGTCGCCAATTACCGGGAAGCTCTTTGATAAATATGGCGCAAGAAGCTTAGCCGTATTTGGATTAATCATCACGATTGTCACTTCTTATTACTTTAGTAAAATAAGTATGGATACGGCTTATTCGACACTTGTTCTTCTATATACATTACGTATGTTTGGAATGTCGATGGTTATGATGCCCGTTATGACAAATGGTCTGAATCAGCTACCAGCGCATAATAATCCACACGGAACAGCAATGAATAATACTCTTCAGCAAGTCTCAGGTGCCATTGGATCAGCTGTATTGATTACAGTTATGAACAATAAAACAACTGCCAAAGCAGAAGAAATAGCGGCTAGTGCCATGAATAATATGAGTGCCAATGCACAGACATCTACACAGGGGGCCGCTGAACTAAAACAACAAATCATGAATGAAGCCATGCTCCATGGTATCAATTACACCTTCTTTATTTCAACATTGATTGCGGTGATCGCACTCATTCTTGCATTCTTTATTAAAAGAGTTAAACCAAATCAAGAACATATGATGCCTAATGAGGATGCTGAAAAACAAGTAGAAGTGAAATAAGTAGGGAAACGGGTGTTGCTTATGTTAGCAACACCTGTTTTTTAGTTTTAAGACGATTAAAAATCTAATTGACTGAACTGATGGAATATAATGATAGTTATAATAATTAAATTGACATTGGAAATTGATTACCATAAAATTTGATTGATTCGTCACTCATTTTTTTGACAGGTGCTTCTAAGTTTACGATAGATGAAAAAAGAATTATCGGCTCAATTACAAAAAAATCTAACTACCAAGGTTAGTGGGGAGCAGCATGGATGGATAGTGATGTTTTCTAAAAAGTAATTGAATAGAAGGTTTTTTGCCATAAAGCTCAATAAACTAAGGAGAAATCAATTTGAAGATTGAAACCATATATGACTACGAAATAAATGGTTCATTAAGAGCCAAATTACAATATTTATTAACAGAATGCTTTACTGAAGATTATCCAAAAGAAAGGATTTACTTTAAGCAATTACCTCAATTTAGATTCATAGCAACGGATGACAAAAATGAACTTGTTGGTCAGGTTGGCTTGGATTATAGAATAATGAATTTAAATGGGAAACCTATTAGAGTTCTTGGCATTATCGACTTATGTGTATCAAAAAATCAGCGTTCGCAGGGAATAGGTTCATTGCTACTCTCGAAGATAGATGAATTTTGTAAAGGAAAGTCAGTTGATTTTTTACTCTTGTTTGCAGATAACAAAAAATTATACGTAAATGCAGGATTCAAGTCTGTCCATAATGAGTGTACATGGTTAAAAATAGACCATAAAAATCAATCAACATATGGAATAGGGCATGAAAAAATTAATGAGCTTATGATTAAAGAAATAGGTAATATAAAATGGGAAGATGGCAAAATAGACTTATTAGGCTATCTTTATTAAGCGAAGTCCCTTACTAAAATAAAACAACTTTAAAAGTCTTGTTACTTAAGCAGATGTAACAAGACTTTTATTTGTAATCACTGGAGTTCAATTTAATTGATCAAACGGTTTTTTAATTTAAACATCGTTTTAAAAAAATTATCGATATAACGCAATCATTTGATTGGCGATATACTCTGAACTAAAATGAATGCCATCTTTGAGCCACCACATTATGATGCCTAGTATCGACGAGGCGAGTATATCCATAGATAGTGTTACTTCTGTCGGATCCAAACATTCCCTTTCGCGCTTAATCACAATCATGTCTTTTAACATTCTATGGAATTTTCTTTTGAAGCCAGGATGTTCAAAAAGAACAGCTAAAATTTTTCGATGCTTATAAAAATAATCTAAAAAGGTCATTAATTTTTCTTGATTATTTAAATTGTCGATTTGTAAGGTAGGAGAAATTTTCAACGACAGGTCGTCAAAAATATCGTACACAACTTGCTTTAATAAATCATTGATATCTATAAAATGCAAATAAAAGGTAGCACGATTTAGCTCAGCACGCTGGGCTATTTTTTGTACGGTTAGTTTTGTAATGTCTGGATCTTCAATTAAAATTTCTACTACAGCTTCTTTAAACACTCGTTTAGACCGAATAGCTCGGGGATCTTGCTTCTTCTGTGACGTCAATGTTATTCTCCTTTATCTATTAAATTCTATTTTATTAATAGTTTTTATAAATATGTTGTTTAATTAACACTTCTTGAAAAATTGTAAATAGGCATCAAAAAATAAAAATGTTATTATCTATTTTATTGACAGTGTGTTAATAAAACAAGTAGAAAGAGGAATTTTAGCATGTCGGAATTCATCAATAAAAAAGTGTTGTTAACCGTCTTAATTATAGGCTGTTTTTTATCGACACTGAATCAAACATTGTTGAATGTAGCGTTGAGTAATTTGATGGAAGTATTTTCAGTTTCAGCTACAACTGTACAGTGGTTATCTACTGGCTTTATGTTAGTGAACGGAGTATTAGTTCCCATTACGGCATACTTAATGAAACGTTTTTCTACACGCCAATTATTTATTAGCTCCATGCTATTTTTATTAATTGGTTCGATTTTTTGTGCATTGGCACCGAACTTCGCTATGTTGTTAATAGGGCGTATGGTTCAAGCAGTTGGCGCAGGAATTATTATGCCACTGCTAATGAGTATCGTCATGTTTATTTTCCCACCTGAAAAAAGAGGCAGTATGATGGGGTTAATAGGGCTTGCGATGATTTTTGCTCCAGCAATTGCCCCCACATTAGCAGGCTTTATTATTGATTATTATTCATGGCGCTGGTTATTTATCGGCCTTATTCCATTGGTGATCATCACCATTTTATTAGCCGTAAAATACTTGATAAATGTCTCAGAAACAGCCAAAACAAAATTAGACGTAGTGAGTGTTATATTATCAACTATTGGTTTTGGTTTAATTTTATATGGATTTAGTAATGCAGGTAGCCATGGCTGGGATGATAAGGTGGTCATCAGTACGATCTCTGTAGGGATCGTAACAATTGCGACATTTTGTTTAAGACAAATAAAATCTAATGATCCGCTTCTAAATTTATCCGTATTTCAAAATAAAGTATTTACGTTAACGTCCATCATCAATATGATTGTCACAATGATGATGTATGCGGATATGATTTTATTACCAATCTATTTACAAAATGGGAGAGGATTTACGGCATTAGACGCAGGTTTATTATTATTACCTGGTGCACTTGTAAATGCCTTTATGTCTCCTGTTACAGGAAAAATATATGACCGTTATGGAGCGAAGCCGTTGTTTATCATTGGTTTAATTTTCATCATACCTTCTATGTGGATTGTTACAGATTTATCAGAAACTACATCTTTTACTTTTTTAATGATCCGTACCATTTTCCTACGTATAGGTTTGAGTTTTATTACGATGCCTTTGAACACAGCAGGTTTAAATGCCTTGCCGAAAACACTTGTCACACATGGTACCGCAGTTAATAATACGTTGCGTCAAATTTCGGGTGCGATAGGAGCTGCTGTGGTCATTACCATTTTTACAGCACAAACGACAAGTCATGCGAAAAGCTTGCTTGTAGAAACACCCAATGCTACGGCTGAAATGGTTCGTACACTAGCTTCCATCTTAGGCTCCAGTGATGCCTATTATTTCATGACCATCTTAGCGATTATCGCATTTATTTTAACGCTATTTGTTCCCTCTAAAAAAATGATGCAACAAAACGGTTAAGAAGGCTTTGCGATGGAGTCGAGCGGGGGAAGGGGAGCTTGAAATTTAAAAAAATGGCGTTTCATCTATGTGAAACGCCATTTCATGTTATTGAGTTAATCGTTGGATAAATGCATCTAAATGTTCGATTGTCACATTATCGTTCACACCAAATAAATTATCACCTTTACCTACCGTAATTTTATTGGATGCAAGAATGGATACATAGCTGTTAGCCCAATGTGATCCTGGAACATCTACAAAGTTTTCTGTTGCGCCCTGTTGTTTTAAGTTGAATGCTTCTACTAACACTTTTGATAATTGACCGCGTGTAATAGGTGAACCTGGATTGAATTTCCCGTTTTCATCACCAGTAAATACACCGATTTTTTTAAGGGCTTCAGCAGCACCTGCATATTTAGAACCTGGCTTTACATCAGGAAAACTTGAATTTGTATGACTAGTATCTAATTGTAGCTTCTTAGCTAATTTAAGAGCGACTTCTCCACGTGATGAATAAATAGTAAAGTCTATTTCAGCATCTTTTACCTCTCCATAATCAGAGAAGCTCGCAACACGTTTTGCCCCCACGTAACGAGATCCCCAATAATAGGGGTCATTGATTTTATCAATTTTAACCCCTGAACTTGTAGTAGCCGAAATAAAATTGCTGTCACCTATGTAAATGCCAACGTGTGAAACACCGCTTCCCGAAGTATTAAAAAATACGAGATCGCCAGTCTTTAAATTGTCTTTAGCAATAGAAGTACCTTGTTGATATTGAGCATTTGATGTCCGTTCTAATGAAATACCTAACTTAGAAAATACTAATTGTGTATAGGCAGAACAATCAACACCTGTCTTAATATCTGTACCTCCATATTTATAAGGAGCCCCAATATATGCTTTTGCTGTATTTGTTATATCTGTATATGTAGCTGCTTGCGCATCGTGAATACCTATTCCTGTAAAGAACATAAAAGATGCAAAAATCGGTAGTAATATTTTTTTCTTCAATTAATCCTTACCCCTTTCAAAAAGCCATCGCTTTTGAACTAAAGTAAGAATATCACGAAACGGTTAGGAGTTATTTTTCAATAATATTACTGATTAACACTTTCCTATGATTCTGACATGTTATTTTTAATTGTGTAATGTATCTGCAATAATTATGGTCAATTTTACTAAAAATATATGAATTAATTGGATATTAAGGGATATAAGAGCTATTAATTATATTTATGCTAAATGTGGATGCATTCGATAATTAATATCTCTTGCTAGAAAAATATAAAAAGTTGAGATGTAATAATGAATCATCGTTATAAAAATAGGAGGGCATGAAATTATGGTCAATTTAGCTTGCTTAAGGCTATCAACAAAAGTATTCTTAGTAAGATTATTGCCCAGCGGCAAATGTGCCATCTTAGGTGAAGAATTTGCAATAGATAATAACTATTCAAACTTAATAGGTTTGATCAAGGCTACATATTAACTTATTCATTTGAAAGGCAAAGTTAAAGAGAGTTATATTGATTTCATCGCAACTTTAGCATCTATATATAGATCGAATCAGTCCGATAATCTTAGGATTACCAGGGCTGATTTTTTGTGCAGAGAGCAGAAAGGGAAAGTAATCCTAATTTAGATAAAGCGTATTTCTAGTTATTTTAAATAGTAGCTTTAGTCAAAAACATGTAATGTCGATTCTGTTTTTGTTTAAAGTGAACAATGTTATTTAAAGGCTCCTATCCTACAATGAAATTAAGCAATTAACATAATAAAAAATAAAAAAGGAAGTGATTGAAAACGAAAGTATCTGCTTTTTTTGTGCAAAATGTTCAAAAAAAATTTTCCTCTTCTTACTGTGAAATAACAGTTTGAAGAAATGTATCTCTCTTCTATAAATCTATGGAAACTAGTTAATCAACAGACGTATTCAAAAACAATAGGAAGGAATTGATTGAAATGTTAGTCAAATTATTAGAACCATTAAATGTCTCAGATTCGATCATTGAAAAATTAGCGGAGCCGATCAAACAGGCTGGTCATGAATTTGTTTATTACAACGAGAAAACAACGGATCGTGCAGAATTAGCAAGACGTAGTGAAGGTGCAGATGTAATTATGATTGCTAATAATCCTTATCCTACAGAAGTAATTGATCAAAATGCCAATTTAAAATTAATAAATGTAGCCTTTACAGGTGTAGATCATGTAGGTATCGGACAAGCGAGAAACCAAGATGTTATGGTATGTAATGCAGCTGGATATGCGAATCAAGCAGTTGCTGAATTAACAATTGGTTTAGTGTTAGATGTGTATCGTCATATCACTCAGGGTGATAAAGAAATCCATGCCGATAATTTCCCAGGAGCATTCCAAGGTAGTGAAATTAAAGGTAAGACAGTTGGTTTGATTGGTACAGGTAAGATTGGTATGATGACTGCTCGTTTGTTTAAAGCATTTGGCGCAAAAATAGTAGCTTCAGACCAATCTAGAAGAAATCCGGCAGCAGAAGTTTTGGGTATCGAATACATGGAATTAGATGAGTTATTAGCACAATCTGATATTGTGTCATTACATATACCATTACTTTCAAGCACAAAAGGATTAATCTCTAAAGAAAAATTAGAATTAATGAAGGAATCAGCTATTTTAATCAACTGTGCACGAGGCCCAATTGTTGATAATGATGCATTAGCAGATGCATTAAATGAAGGGCGAATTGCAGGAGCGGGTATTGACGTATTTGATATGGAACCGCCTATTCCTGGAGACTATAAACTATTACAAGCCAAAAATGCGATTTTAACACCTCATGTAGGCTTCCTAACGAATGAGGCAATGGAATTACGGGCTAAAATTGCATTTGATAACACAATGGCATTCATAGAGGGAAAACCTCAAAATATTATTCGCAGATAATCATTTTCTGATAAACGGTAAATAACGTGGGTATAGTTTGAAATTCGAAACAAGGAGAAAATACAATGACATTAAAACAATTAGCAAGAGAAGATTTAAAAAATCGTATTTTCCATTGGCCTGATATTCAACAGTTTAGAGAAGATAAAGCGACAAAACATATTTTTTATGAAACACCAAATACTGTTGGAGCTATATGGTGTATGCACCCAGGTCAAACTTTGCCACTTCACTCACACGAGAAAGCTGATGATATTTGGGTTGTTGTTGAAGGGACAGCAGACTATTATCCAGAATGTGGTGAAATGGTTCAAATTAAAGCTGGTGATGTTGTAGTTTCACGTGCGGGTGAAAAGCACGGAATGACTAATAATTCTAGTAGAGATTTCGTCATGTTAGGGATTGCAGGTCCGACACCAATCGGCTTTATTGCGCATAAACATCATTAAGTTAACGATCACGTCTGTTGATTAACTAGTTTTCATAGTAAAAAAGATTCCTCCTTGTAGATGCATTATCTACTACGGAGGAATCTTTCGTGCGATCACAAAGAATTGTCACACCTGAGTAAAATTTTATTTTACAATTTAGGGTTTGAGCAAAGGTGTTTGCACGTAGATTGCGATCAGTCCGATTACCTATAGGGTAGTCGGGCTTATTTTTGTTTATTTGAGCCTTCTTTACTGTGAGGAGAGTTTGCAAAGGTACAAAAACACTGAGTAGGGATCGGCAAATGAGAATGCCATAAGTCATACTTTTATAAACAATTCAAACATAGGATTTTGTCTAAAATGTGCAATGCTGGTTCTGTTTTTGTTAAAAGTGAACAATGTTATTTACGTACTCATAACCTAAAATTAAATTAAGCACTACATAAGTAAAAAAAAGAAAAATGGGAGTGTCATATTATGGGACAAACAGTTAAGAATGACCCGAATTATTACAAAAAAATCATTTTTGCACTGTGTTTAGGTTGGGTAGCTATTTGGATTTATCGTACAATACTTACACCAATATATCCACAAATTCAAGAATCGCTTGGTAATATTAGCGATACTCAAGTAGGACTTATTGCCTCTATTTATTTCTTTGCCTATACTGGTATGCAAATTCCATCAGGAATACTCGTTGATAAATTTGGACAAAAACGAGTATTAATCCCTGCGTTTATCATTTTTGCATTAGCAGCATTCGTCATTGGATCAAGCACGACAATCACTCAAGTTTATGTAGGCGCTTTAATGGCAGGTCTTTCGACAGGCTCATACTATGGTGCGGCTTTCTCTTTATCAGCTAAATATATGCCAAAAGATAAGAAAAGCTTTTCTAATGCGATCATCAACAGCGGTTCGGCATTAGGGATGGTTATTGGTCTAGTAGGCTCATCTGTATTAGTAGGTGGCCTTGAAATCCAATGGAATAACATGCTTTATATTATAGCAGTCTTCATAGTAGCTGTAATATTTGTATTTGCGTTATTTGTTAAACAAGACAAAAAAACAGCTACAAATGAAACATCTGAAGATAAGCAAACAACACAAGCCACAGTATCTCAAGGCGTAGAATTATTCTCGCTCAAAAAAATAGTTATTTATTTCGTCTATTTTGCAACATGTTATGGTTATTACATGATTGTGACATGGTTACCATCATTCCTTGTTGCAGAAAAAGGATTTGAACAAGGTTCAGTAGGATATGTAGCTGCTCTAGTTGCAGTCACAGCAGTACCTGGTGCATTGATATTTTCTAAGTATATTGACAAAAATGCACATATGCGACAGAAATTAATTATCTTCTTGTTAATTGGCGCAGCCGTAACAATTAGTTTAACTGTATTTGCACCTAACCCATCTGTCCTTTATGCAGCATTAGTTTTATATGGTTTATTAGGTAAACTTGCCATTGATCCAGTTTTAATTACCTATGTAACAGATTCAGTACCTTCCAACAGCATGGCCAAAGCACTAGGTATCTTTAACTTCTTTGGAATGACTTCATCAGTTATTGCGCCAACTCTTACAGGTTATATTGGTGATATCACAGGTTCGAAAGTATTAGCATTCTATATTGCAGCAATACTTCTTGCAGCAGCAGCGATTTTATTCTTCCTTGTCGTGATGGTGAAAGAGAAGAAAGCAATCAATCCCCTAACTAATGAATAAAGTAAAGCTACCTATCGATGGAGGTTTAGTACATCTTCCGCTGATAGGTAGTTTTGTTTTTACTGCCCAAAGGCAGAGAGGTCTTCCCATGAAGAAGCTAATTCTGTGAGTAGGAGCTACTACATTTGCATACTCATAATTGAGGTGGGGAAGCAAGTGTTCCGGTAAAATAGGCAAAAAGAATCCCGCTAAAAAGCATTCATAACAGCTTTTTAGCGGGATTTTTAAGTTTAAAAATTTACTTTCTCTGACGCAAATAATGCTAATCGTAGATCCAATGAAATATCAGGTGATTCGATAGACTGACCTAAAATCTCTTCACATTTTTTTATACGATATTTTACCGTATTCCGATGAATAAATATATCTTCAGAAGTCTTTGTCAGATCACAATGATTCGCCAAATAGATTTTCAATGTATATTTTAGTTCTTTTTCTTTCGTCGTTTTTGGATAGGCTAATGAACCTAGTGTATACGTGATAAACGGTTTTAATTTATTTGCTGGAATGAGTTGTAACAATTCTTCTACACTTTTAGATTTATAGAGTTCGATAAATTCAACTTTACCACTTTCTGACTTATGATCAAAAGCTTCATTCGCTTCAAAATAAGAGAGTGGTAACTGTGAGAATTCAGTAACTTCATTACCAATACCGAATGACATTGTGCTATTAAAAAGTTTTTGATACTCTTTTTGGATATATTTGCAGTAATCTAAATAATATTGATGTTTAGTTTGTAATAGAATCGTAAATCGATGATTACCTGGAGATCTATAAACACTGATAGAAGGATCAATGTCAGTAAACTTATGTGTTAGCCATTCAAAAGTCATTTGATAGCGCTCATTCAAATAGATATTATTTTCCATATCCCTTTCTTGATCAATCGCACAAACGATCACTTGATAGAAATTGGATGGTTGAATAAGGTGCTTTTTTAAAAACTCAGGGTGCTGTTTGACTGAAATAAGATTATCTGGATGTTCAGACATCAATGTTTCGAAAAATCGGTTTACATCTTGTTGTTCTGCTTCTTTGATTTTACTATTTTTATAAATGGCGAGACTGAGTGTATTCACGGCTTGTTCTATGGCAAGCAAACTAAATGGATAAGTGAGCGTATTAACATTTGAAACCATCAAATAATACGGAAAATATTTAAATGCTGGAACTTCAAATATAATATGTTCTTCTTGGAAAGATGCTTTATTATTAGGTGAGATTTGCTTGGAATTAACACATCTTTTGAAGTAACTAAGATTTTTCTGAATTTGCTCTGCGTGTTCTTGGAAGTGATGGCTCATCGATTTAATTTGATGAAAAGGATTTAATAGCATCACAGGGACTCTAAGGAGTCTGCTCATTCGTTCAATCATCATTTCCAAGCTCAAACCTCTCATAAGCATTGTATTTAACTCTTGTTGGATATCTAATGCAAAATATAACTTTTCAGTTTCTTCATCCAAGATATAGGATGATATATGGTGCGTAATGGATCCGAGATTCCAACTATCAGGGATTCTAATAATGGGGAATTTTAACTTGTTTGCATATTCTATTACTTCATCATCAATTTTTTCTAAAAAGCGTGATAATTTAACGCCTATTCCAGCAACTTGTATATCATTTAATTCTCGAATGAGATCCTTTAATCCGGATTGGTCGTGTTGATAACACATACCAGTAGTGACGATAAATGAATGAGGAGCTGTGAAATTTTTAATATCAGGCGTTTCTGTAATATCGACCATTTCTACTTCTCTTTCTAAATCTCCCTCATCATTTAATAATGTTAAATCAGAAAATTGTTGGACAGACATGATTTCTTTTAATGTTGTCATAAGAGTCATCCCCTTTATATTTGTTAAATAAATCCAAAATAAGTATGTAAAACGCTACAAGGATAACCTATCACTCTGATTGTATACTATTTTTGAAGGTTATTATATAAAATTCTTTATTTTGAAATAGTAAAGAAGAATCATATGCTTGACCTAGGTCAGAATATTCTACGTGATGCTTTGTTTATAAAATATGGTTACAACAAGGATAGCATGGCTAAAGTAGCTTGAACAAAGAAGTTCACCTTTGCACAACTAAACTCTGTTAGGAATAGCTATGTTAGAAAGAAGTGACAACAATGTGAGATCAACCATACAAACCACTTGGAACCGAAATAGTGAGTGGCATAGCCTTTCTTCCTGTACTTCTATTTCTACTTAGTTTAATAATCTTTAAATTAAAAGGGTTTGATGCAGAAGCAGCCGTTAATCAAATTGAGAATGAGTCAAATATCTTTCAATACAATACGATATAGCTTAGGTTTGCTCCTACTTGTATGTGTCATGACACTCGGGCTATTGTTTATCTTTTAATCATTTTAATCTGGACTATACCACATGGAAAATCTAAGTTTTTACATAGATTTACTATGTGGTTTTTGTTTTTTAGTAAGATAGAATTGATCATTTACTTTACTCACAAGCCTCCTTAAACCCTTTCCATAATCGATAGCTACGTTCTTTTTTACTCCAAGATAGTTGCTCCTTATCAAAATTTGTTTGTCTAAAGTGCATAAAAAGACCATCCATTATTGTTTATTGTGTCAATGAATGGTTATGGGGTAGGACCTATAATAAATGTGAAGAAGGAAGGAGTGAAAGAGGTATGGATATTCAATCAACTTTTGAATCGTTAGATAAGAAATTCACAGGTTTTGGTGGCTTAGAACAAGGTGGAATTACACGACTTTTATATTCTCAAGAATGGAATGATGCAGTTCGAGAACTGGAAAAAGCATTCAAAGAAGAAGGGTTAGAAGCAAGCTTTGACGATATCGGGAACTTAACTGGGCGTCTTGTTGGCAGTAAATATCCGGAAGAAACCATTTTAACAGGATCACATATCGACACAGTAGTGGAAGGTGGTCATCTAGATGGCCAATTCGGTATCTTAGCAGCACTAGCGGCTGTGAAATATTTAAAAGCTAAACATGGCCAACCACTACGCTCATTAGAAGTATTATCCCTTGCAGAAGAAGAAGGTAGTCGGTTCCCTTACACATTCTGGGGTAGCAAAAACTTCTTTAACTTAGCTAAAAAATCGGATGTTGACACAATTGCAGATGCTGAGGGCATTAAGTTCGAAGACGCGATGCGTAAATCAGGCTTCGATTATCGTAAAACTACTGACGTTCGTAATGACATCAAAGCATTTGTTGAAATTCATATTGAACAAGGTAAAGTGTTAGAGACAGAAAACAAAACAATCGGTGTTGTTAATGGCATCGTTGGTCAAAAACGCTTCACGATCAACTTAAAAGGGGAAGCAAACCACGCTGGTACTACGCCAATGTCATTACGTCGCGATACAGTTGTTGCCTATAGTGAAATTGTCTCAGATTTAACAAAACGTGCTAGAGAAATAGGGGAACCACTTGTATTAACGTTCGGTCATATCACACTTGTACCAAACACAGTAAATGTAGTTCCTGGTGAAATTACATTCTCAGTAGACTGTCGTCATATTGATCAGCAAATATTAAATGATTTTGCAGCAGAAATCGAAGACAAAATTAGATTAGTCGCTGAAGCAAATAGCATGACTTACGACATTCATTTATGGATGGATGAGGCACCAACATTGATGGACAAAAAAATCGTTCAAATCATAGAACAAGCAGCAAAGAACAATGTAGGGAATCAATATAAAGTGATGCCATCTGGTGCAGGACATGACTCACAAATCTTTGCTCAATATGTACCAACGGCGATGTTGTTTGTACCTTCTATTGGTGGAATTAGTCACAACATTAGTGAAGAGACTAAGATAGAAGACCTTGTTAAAGGTATTGAAGTATTAAGTGATGTACTTTATGAACTAGCATATAAAGAATAAAAATTATAAAGAATAAAAATAATGAAAAAGGAGCCAGATACTTATGGGTTACATAAATCAAGTTCAAGGATACAGAGAAGGTTTATTAGAAACACGTTCAGTCATTAAAAAAGACAATTATGCGGTAATTACACCGGATGGTCTAGTTAATAATGTTGTACCTGGTTTCAAAGATTGTGACGTAACAATCTTAGGATCCCCGCGTTTAGGTGCAAGATTTGTAGATTACTTAGTAACTGTAAAAAACCAAGGTGGAAACAAAACTGGTTTCGCTGGTGATGGTATTCAATCTTTTGTATACGTCGTTTATGGCAAAATCAATGCGTTTGCAGATGGTAAGCGATACGAATTAACAGAAGGTGGGTATTTATATGTGCCTCCACACTTACAGTTAACTTTTGAAAATAATAATAACGGTGAGGATAGCCGCTTATTCTTATATAAAAAACGTTATCAACCTCTTAAAGGACAACCTCTTAAAGGATATACACCAGAAGTCGTTACAGGTAATGTGAACGACATCGAACAAGAGGCATATGAAGGTATGAAAGAAGTATTAATTCAAGACTTATTACCAAAAGAAATTGGATATGACATGAACATTCATATTCTTTCATTCAAACCAGGTGCTTCACATGGTTACATTGAAACACACGTTCAAGAACACGGCGCTTATGTTTTAAGTGGGCGAGGCATGTACAACTTAGACAACGAATGGATGCCGGTTGATAAAGGTGATTATATTTTTATGGGCGCTTATGTACCGCAAGCAACCTATGCAATTGGTTTAGATGAACCATTCTCATACATTTATTCTAAAGATGCAAACAGAGATATTGATTTATAAAAAGGGAGTATATTATCTCCGATAGCTATACAAAGATAAATTAGGCATCTTAGTTACAAAAGAATTTCTTAAAAAAATTCTAGATTATTTAGAATCTGAAACAAAATATTAATTAAATGAGGAGTAAACAAGATGCGTGTATCTAAAGAAGAACTTTTTAATCTAATGAAACAAAAGTTTATGAAAGCGGGATTAAATGAAGGAGCGGCACATGATGTTGCAGACGTATTAACATACGCTGATTATAGAGGTATTCACTCACATGGGGCTGTACGTGTTGAATACTATTCTGAACGGATTGCAAAAGGCGGTATTACAACCAATCCAAACTATACATTTGAACAAACAGGACCAGCATCTGCGGTCTTTAATGGGGATAATGGTCCAGGTCACCAAATAGCAAAACAAGCGATGGAAAAAGCGATTGAAATGGCTAAAAAATCAGGTGTTGCCGTTGTTGGTATGAAAAATATCTCACATAGTGGTGCATTAGGTTACTTTGTTGAAATGGCAGCAGAGCAAGATATGGTTGCTCTAAGTATGTGTCAATCAGATCCAATGGTCGTACCGTTTGGCGGAACTGAACCTTATTTTGGGACAAACCCAATTGCTTATAGTGCACCGTCTGCTGATGACCGCATCATTACATTTGATATGGCGACTACTGTCCAAGCATGGGGCAAAATCTTAGATGCAAGAAGTAAAAATGCATCGATCCCAGATACATGGGCTGTGGATGCTACTGGTGCACCTACGACGAATGCAAGAGATGTTCATGCACTCGTGCCAATTGCAGGTCCAAAAGGATACGGCTTGATGATGATGGTAGATATTTTATCAGGTAGTCTTCTAGGAGTCCCACATGGTATACATGTGTCTTCTATGTATCAAGACTTAACTAAAGGACGCGATTTAGGTCAAATTCATATCGTCATTAACCCTGCTTATTTCACAGATTTGAATGCTTTCAAGCTACAAATTACAACAATGCTCAATGAATTAAAAACACAGCCAGCGGCAGAGGGCTATGGAGAAATTTATTATCCAGGTGAACGCGGTGTATTAAGAAGTAAAGAATATGATAAGGAAGGTATTGAAATCGTAGACGACATTTACAACTATCTTGTGTCAGACGACGTTCATTACGATCGTTATCATGGAAAAAATAGATTTGCAGAATAATAAATTGGAGGATCATCATGTTATACACAATTATAAAAGAAAACACTTATAAAGACTCCATCGTGTTAATGCTTTTATCCAACAAGTTGTCTGCAATTGATGGTGTAAACAAAGTTTCGATCATGATGGGAACACCAGCGAACAAAGACATTTTTAAATCTTCTGGCTTAGGCACGGATGAATTAGAAAAAGCAAAGCCAAATGATATCGTCATCGTTGTAGATACAGATCAAGAAGAAAAAGTAGACGAAGTGAAAGAAGAAGTAGAGATCGCTTTAAAAGGTGATTCAGATTCACAAAATACGTCTAAAGGTCAAGAAGCTCATAACTGGAAACGTGCAATGGAGCTTGCGAACAATCCAAATTTAGCATTAATTTCAATTCCTGGTCAATATGCTGCAATGGAAGCGGAAAACGCATTGAACGAAGGTTTACATGTGTTCATGTTTAGTGACAATGTTTCAAAAGAAGACGAAGTGAAACTAAAACAAAAAGCGCATGAAAAAGGTTTATTAGTGATGGGTCCAGACTGTGGTACGGCACTTATTCACGGCGTCCCTCTTGCTTTTACCAATAACGTAAACGAAGGTGATATCGGTATTGTTGGGGCATCAGGTACAGGGATCCAAGAAGTAACAACAATTATTGACCGTTTTGGTAAAGGTGTTACAAACGCTCTTGGTACAGGTGGACGTGATTTATCGACGGAAGTTGGTGCCATCACGATGTTAGATAGCATCAAAGCGTTAAATCAAGATCCGAAAGTAAAAGTAATTACAGTGATATCCAAACCACCTGCAGAGGAAGTACAACGCAAAGTATTAAATTTATTAAGAAATATTGATAAACCAGTTGTTACGCTATTTTTAGGCGACAAACCTTCGTATCAAGAAGAGAATATCTATCATGCTTACACACTTGAAGAAGCAGCAGTTGTAGCTGTCCAATTATCAAATGGTGACAAACCGAATTTTGAACCAACAACAGCCGATGTAAACGTTGTATTAAAAGAATCACAAGTTGGTATTAAAGGTTATTATTCTGGCGGTACTTTGGCATCTGAGGCGGCTATGCTAGTGAGAGATGCTTTTAAAGATACAATGACTGAAGAGAAAAGCGAAAGCTATGTTTTAAAAACAAACACTCATGAAATCATTGATTTAGGTGATGATGTTTATACAAAAGGTAAACCACATCCAATGATTGACCCTGAAAAACGTATCGAAATGCTTGAAAAATCTATGAACGACCCTGCAACTGCAGTCATTATGATTGATAACGTGATCGGTAACGGTGGTCATGAAGATATGGCTAGTGAACTAGCACCAACAATCAAACGTATTTTGGATAGTGCACGTCAACAAGGTCGTCAACTTGCAGTGCTTGCAACGGTTGTAGGTACAGCACAGGACATTCAAGGGTACGATAAACAAATTGCCATTTTAAAAGAGAGTGGTGCAATTATTTGTAAGACAAACGATCAAATGGTCCGCACAGCTATCCAACTTGTAGGCGGTAAAGTGGAACAACCAATTACTGATGTACAAAAATTTAACTATACAGAAGAAAGCTTAGTAGTGGATGAGAAAATTATGTCCTTTATCAATATGAAACCAAGCGTTATCAATATTGGGCTAAAAAGCTTTACGGAAGCTGTTCAAAACAGTGGCTCAGAGTGTGTTCAATTTAACTGGCGCCCAATTGCTGGTGGCGATGAGAAGTTAATGAAAGTACTTCAATTCTTAAACTATTATGAAGGAGGTACAATCTAATGGGATACAAAACAATAAATGAAGCGAACGAAGCCGTTATCCAGAAGATCATAGCAGCGGCACCATTTTTAACGGACGTTGTACCTGCTAAATCTGTGATTCCTGAATTAGAAGAGTACGTGTTATTACATGCTGGACCTCCAATTAAATATGAAAACATGACAGATCCTATGCAAGGTTCCTGTGTTGGCGCAATCCTTTTTGAAGGATGGGCAGAAGACGAAAAGAATGCACGGGAATTACTTGAAAACAACCAAATCAAATTCATTCCATGTCACCATGTAAATGCAGTTGGACCAATGGGTGGTATTACTTCACCTAACATGCCAGTCCTTGTTGTTATTAACAAGGAGAGTGGTAACGAAGCGTATTGTCAAATGAACGAAGGGATTGGTGCCGTATTACGCTTCGGCGCTTATAATGAGCAAGTCATCAATCGTTTACACTGGATGAAAGATGTATTAGGTCCCGTATTAAGTAAAGCCCTAAAAACACTTGATGGAGGCTTGAACGTCAACGTATTGATTGCTAAAGCTATTGCAATGGGTGATGAGTTCCACCAGCGTAATATTGCAGCTTCACTTGCCTTTTTAAAAGAACTATCTCCAATCATTTCTTCATTAGATGACGTTGAAAAAGATCAACGTACAGAAGTAATCCAATTCTTAGCTGACACAGACCAATTTTTCTTAAATATTGCTATGGCAACTGGCAAAGCGATGATGGATGCTGCACGTACAATCGAACACGGTACAGTCGTTACCGCAATGTGCCGAAACGGTGAAAACTTTGGTATCCGTATTGCTGGTATGGGAGACGAATGGTTTACTGGTCCTGTGAATACCCCGCAAGGATTATATTTCACTGGTTACTCAGCAGAAGATGCAAACACAGATATCGGTGATTCAGCGATTACAGAAACAATCGGTGTCGGAGGTATGGCGATGATTGCAGCACCTGCAGTAACACGCTTTGTTGGTTCGGGTGGATTTAATGATGCACTTGAAACAAGTAATCAAATGACAGAGATCTGTATTAGCGAAAACCCGAACTTTGTCATCCCAACTTGGGACTTTAAAGGCGCATGTTTAGGTATCGATGCACGGAAAGTTGTTGAAACAGGGATCACACCAGTTATCAACACTGGTATTGCCCATAAAATTGCTGGGTACGGACAAATTGGTGCCGGTACAGTACATCCGCCAATCGAATGTTTTGAGAAAGCTATCACAGCATATGCTCAAAAGCTAGGATTTAAAGGATGATTTTACAAGCAAGTGCGGTTGGTTCAATCGCACTTCAATTATTGAATGATGAAAAAACCTTTACCGTGCACAGTATGTTTGAAAAAGGTTTAAATATGGTTGATCAAGATGGCGAATTGATATTTGTTGGTACAGATGAAAATGGGACATTTCCGTTTGGGATCTTACTTGATCCTCAAACGCGACAAACTGTAAAGACCAATATTAAGGTAGGCGATACATTAATGTTTCGCAATAATCGTCTTTTTCATAATCGCTTCCAAATGGTGTTTAATGTAAAAATAATACCGTTAGATATGGATTTTGAACATGCAAATATAAATAAATTGAAAGAAAATTTTCAATACATTTCCTTTACATCCTATGAATCATCAGATTTTGAACGAGCACGTGTATTATCCTTGATTAATCGATTACAAGATCCAACGCAAAATCTTGACAAGACATTCCGTTATTTTATTGGGCGTGGACATGGTTTAACGCCAACAGGTGATGATATACTAGTCGGCATATTGTACGGACATTTTATTAAAAATTTTATCGAACATAAGCATCTAGAAACACTAAAAGCACTTATCAAGGAACCTTTAACAACCATTGTCAGTAAGCGTTTCTTAACCTGTGCTATAGACGGTGTATTTAGTTCGAAGATTACAGCATTGCAACATGATCCATCTTTAGAAAGCATGAACAGGCTTATAGAAGTAGGATCATCTTCTGGAATGGATACGTTATATGGCATCTACTTGTCATTAACTAAGGAGTGAAAGAAATGGGAAAAAGTGTAGTTATTGCTTTAGGTGGTAATGCCATTTTACAGCCAAAACAAGAAGCAACTTATGATAATCAATTCAAAAATGTAGTGTCGGCAACAGGCCATATGGTAGAAATTCGAGAAGCGGGTCATAATATCGTCATTACACATGGTAATGGTCCGCAAGTGGGGAATATCATTGCCCAAAATGAAGCTGCAAAAAATGTAGTCGAACCACTACCAATTTATGTTTGTAACGCAGAATCACAAGGTTTCATAGGTTATATGATGGAAACAGCTTTAAAAAACCATATGAAAGAACGTGGCATTGCTACAAATGTGGTTACATTGCTAACGATGGTTGAAGTGGACAGGGATGATCAAGCTTTTAAAAATCCGACTAAACCAATCGGTGTATTTTTCTCGGAAGAAGAAGCACATCGTTTAGAAGAACAAGGCTTTACTATGGCAGAAGATGCAGGGCGGGGATATAGACGCGTTGTCCCTTCACCAGAACCAAAAGTGATTCACGGAATAGATGAAATTAAACGTTTAATTGATGAAACGATTGTTATTTCTTCTGGTGGTGGCGGTATACCTGTATATCGTGAAGACAGTGGTCAATTACATGGTATTGAAGCAGTCATTGACAAAGACCGGTCAGGATTAAAGCTAGCACAACAAGTGAATGCGGAAGTTTTCATGATGCTAACAGATGTACCAAATGTCTATATTAATTTCGGTAAAGAAAATGAGCAAAAGCTAAGCCACATTACCGTAGCTGAAGCTGAACAGTATGTTGCAGAAGGACAATTCCCGGCAGGTAGTATGTTACCAAAAATGCAAGCTGCTATAGAATTTGCAAAATTAGGGAAAGAGTCAATCATTTGTTCAATCGATCAAGCAGTAGCTGCATTAAATGGAAAAGCAGGTACACGTATTACAAAATAAGCTTAAAGTATGGTTCAAGAACCATCATCCATTAAGTTTGCAAAGTCATGACGTGAGTAATCACGGACTATAGACGTTGCAAACTTTTTGACTTTCTTACTATTTTTTTACAAAACCTTCATTAAGCAAACGGGCTCGATTCTGTAGCAAGAATTGCGCTTTTTCTTTTTTTGAGGGGGATTTTATAGTGTATGAAAACAGTGATTTATTAGTTATTAGTGTATATTTGGGAAAAATCTGATAAAATTTATATAATTATCATTAGAAGGAGGCGGTATATGATGAAAATCGCTAACATAATTAACGGGGTAAATCTATTTTAAGGGATGAGCGTAGAACAAGGAAAAGTTGTCTTTTTTACGGATAAAAAAGATTAAGTTGAACGTCTATTTCTGAAATAATTGGTACTAATCAATAGATTAATTAATGGAATAAGATGATTCAATAGAAAAAAATTAATAAATACTGGAGGGTTGCCCATGGATAAAAATGAATTAATATCACTATTCCACAAAGAACTTCGACAAGAAGCTCAAGTAAAAGGTTACATAAGAGAGGAAACGGGGCATGTCGTGCGCCACATTTCACAGTTTGGTGAAAATGGGTTCATTGTCTCATCTAATGTAAACGAAGGCAATGTAAGAGAAATTATTAAGAACGAGTTAAACTATTTTAGTAACTTTGAGCAGGATTTTGAGTGGAAAGTATATAGCTACGACAAGCCTGATAGTTTGAAAGATATTCTTAAACAAGAAGGATTCACAATAGATGATCCTGAAGCACTAATGGTCATGAAGTTAGATAATCAGCACCCCTTGCTTAACAATGATCAACACTTCGACTTAAAGGAAATAACGGATGAACAAGGCATTCAAGACATTATTGTTCTAGAAGATGCCATCTGGAATGTACCGCATGCTGAGCTGGGAGAAAGACTTTGGAGAGATAAACAGAATGATCCTGAATCCCTATACCTTTATGGAATTTATGAAGATGGTCAGCTTGTAAGTGCTGCTTGGATGTACTTAGAGAAAAACTCCTCCTTTGCTAGCTTATGGGGAGGTTCAACGCTACCGTTGTCTCGAGGAAAAGGTTACTATACAGCGCTTTTAGCAATTCGAGCAAAAAAGGCATATGAAAATGGGCATCCTATCCTTACGGTTGACGCCAGTCCGATGAGTAAACCTATCCTAGAAAAGTGCGGTTTTCTATGTCTTGCATACTCTTATGGCTGCCAGTCACCTTCTACCAAGTAGTAGGGCCTCATATTAAAAAACTAGCGAATAGAAGCTCGTAGGATAAGTTCGTCAGGTAATCCTAATCCTGGTTGAAATTGTAGTCGATGGAGTTTATGTGCGCAGAAAGGGAATAAATGCTATCAGTGTTCAAGGAGAGAATCACTGAACACCCTTATCCAAAGTGTTAGCAAAAAACCTATTGAAGGAAGTTTAACAATTAATCCAATAAAACCATTGCAGAAGAATTCTGGTCAATCCATATGACTACGGTAGCAGCAGTGACGTTTTATTCAGATAAAGATAGCTGATAGTTATGACGATTGACTTCGTTATTGAATAAAAAGTGTTCGATTTTTTCGAATAAATCTTTTAATAGCATAGCAATTACTATGTGGAAAATTTGTTTATTACAAATGAAATAGTAATAAACAACATGGAGCCGATAGGGCAGACTAATGGAATTAAGTTTAGTATTTTTTTAAAACTACATCAAGTTCTATGTGTAACATATCGCTTAAAAAGTGCAAAATACCTCATGAAGCAACCCGTCCTAGATTAGAACGGGTTAGTTTCACGGAAATTATAAAATTAAATAATATTGTCTTTTTATATTACTTCATCTGGTGGTTGTGTCTTTCTCCAGCCATAAAACTGCATGACGTCTTTTGATCATATAAATCATTTCAATTCCCACCTTTCATGTTTTTTAATGAAGAAAATTAATATTGACGAAGACGAATATAATTTTCTACTTTTCTTCGGTTCTCTTCAAAGATTTTTTTCACATTTTCATTATGAAGTGCTTTCTCAAGAGAGTTCTCACGTTTTGTAATAGTTATCGTGAGAGCAAAAAAGTTTAATATCATTTATGATCACCTCCTTAAATTACCATGAAAAATGAAAAAACCGTAGGGAGACTCCCCCTACGGTGAAAAAAGGCACAAAAATACCGCAGGGGCACACTTCTCCCTGCGGTATGGGTATGCTAAATTACAAAAAACTTAAGCGATCCATTCCGAACTGGTCGAATGTGTGATTTTCATTTTTACTTTAGTTGTGGCTAATAATGACATCAATTTAACGATACGGATCATTTCATTCGACCTCCTTAAGAATTTTATGTTTACTTTGTAAGTATAGCTATATTTAAGGTGTTTGTAAACATCTTTTACTAAGATTTCCTGATTATTGAAGCGAGAGCCGTTTTTGATGTGACAGGTATAAGGGGAAATCCAAATCAAATTCTACTGGGGGATGGCTCCAAAATGAAAAAGCATTAGCAATTCACATTGAATAGGGTATCCCATACATTAATAAGAAGACTAAGTGATATGTATCGTCGGAGCTAAAAGTATGGACACGCACCAACATTTTTAATGTCAACGGACTACGAACAAGTTCGTTTAATCACAGCTCAATTTATCAGATGATGGAAGAAGCGGCAATACTAGTGGAATTGGAGTTACCCTAAACAGTATATGCAATATAAATCTTGCCAATCAAACAAATTCACTACATAATCGAATGATTCCTATAATTTATCGTAAAAAATAATGCTCATTATCGTTAATGTAGATTTGTCCAATATTTATTAAATTTATTCATAAAGTGGGAACAACTCAAATGGTTGTGACTATATCTTGACAAAGGTTAAAAAATTGCTGAGGAGTATTTTTCCTTAAGATCCATTTTGATATGCAGGAACAAAACGGGCCAGATTGTAGAAGAAGTATCTACAATAAATTACAATATATTGTAAATTTTAAAAATTTTATAGAAGGAATCGAACCAAGTATAAAAATTTGGTTTTTTTAGAGCTTAAAAGAATAAGGAGGTTGTTTGTTTGACCAAAAAAAGTTATTTATTTCATTTGATTTTAGGCTTGATGACTGGATTTTTTTCTTACCGACATTGTTAGAATGGGGAGGGATTCCTTTCACGCTTGCAGATGTAATAGAGCTTATATTTGGTGAACCTAACCAAACAAGTCGTACAGTAGTCCTTATTCTTTTGGTGATACTTTTGTTCTTTATAATACGAAGCTTTTATAAACAATATAAAAAATTAATGTAAATATTTTAGCAAATACAATAAAAACGGAATACTAGGTAAGTGTCTTTATTAGTGTTATTGAACGCTACATTCACTAGGAGAGAGAGGAGATATTATTATGGAAGTATACTGGGTTAACGGACAATATCAAGAAGATGAACGGATTTTTGACTCTCAGTTTGAAGTTTATGAATGGACGGATTCATTATATCAAGATTTCTCCAACGGCTTTTTGAGAAAAGAAACTATCGGTTATGCAACTCCTGATGTAAAGGTAATTGATTGTTTAACGGAACTAATACCACAATGGGCAGGATACACAAATGTAAATGTTAAAATGCATCGAGATAAGATTGAGGTAGACGGTAAAGATATGTATAGAATTTGGACATCTAGTAGATAAAGTTATCCAACAATCGGGCGCATTTGTTGGATAACATAGGAAGAAAATAATCAATCTTTTTTATAAAAATCAAACTTAGTATTACAAATTAAGACTCCATTTTGATCAATTTTTTTCAAAATGGAGCCTCTTTTATTTATAGAAAGATGCTGGTCTGAGAGATATATTCATCAAACTATATTACAAAGCTACAACTTAAACATGTTGATAATCCTTTAGTATTCAATGATACATACACAACCATTTTTGAAAAATATTTACAAATATATGAAAAGAAGTTAAAATATTTCTAAAAGGAGGAATATTATGAATAAAATTGTAAAAAATACTTTTTGTAGTTTTTTAACTTCTGTGTTTACATTAGCTCTTTTATTACCCGTTGCAAATGCCCAGATAGCTTTATAAGACACTTCTATTGAAAATCCAGAAATTACCGATCCTGAAGTTACGGATTCCGAGAACATAGATTCTGAAGAAATGGAACCTGAAGTTGATATACCATATGCGAGTTCAGCAAAACCAACATTACAAAACCCATATCAAGGTTCACCTATTTCTAGTTTTAGTGGGGCAATGTCAGTAGGTGGGAAAACTACGAGCCATTCAACTCAGGGTGGAAGTAGCCTCCCTACTTCTTCAACTAAATATTCGTCTATGGATTTAATCTCAAGTGGTCAAATAAAACAAAGACGTTATTTTGATGAAAGTGGTAAGGCAAAACAAGATATTGATTATTTCCATAGTGGAGAGGCTTTACATAATTTCCCACATATTCATTATTGGAATTGGAGTAATCTTATTCCAAGGTCAGGTGCTTACCCAGCCCAATTTTAAAATAAAATAACTATGATGTGATTAAACTGTACCCTATAAGATAGACACTTTGAAAAAAGTCTATCTTATAGGGTACTTTTGTTTATAATGAGAAAAAAGAAGTTGGAGTTGAGTGAAATGACCAAAAGATATTTTTAAAAAAAGAACAAGAACAACAGCTAAACTGTAACCCAAATGTACAAACGGTTAGTGAGAAAGCGATCACCTATACTGACGAATTTAAACGGCATTTTATTGCCGAAAATGAAAAAAGGGAAGTTACCAAGAGGAGCATGCTGGTTTAGATGTTGAATTAATTGGTATAAAACCATTTAACAGAAGATTCCTTTATTCATTCGGAATAAGGATTCCATTATACCAATCCACAATTCCAGAAACTTGTGATGAAAAGGGGATTAGGGCAATCCATGTCAAGCGCAGGAAACTGTTGGGACAATGCGCCACAAGAATCATTTTTGAACATTTTAAAGACGAAACAAATATCGAGAAATGTGAAACATTAGAAGAAGTCAAACAAGAAATTAAGCGTTATATTTGAGAGCAATGGCATTTGAAAAAGCTGCCGCCTGCAAAGTACAGACAGTAGCTTCAACAAGTTGCCTAGCTTTTTTAAAAATGTCCTTTACAATGGGGATAGTTTAGATTTCATTCACTTAACCCCATACTGTCAAACTGGTATGTGTATCATTTTCATTAGTGATATATTTAATATTAGTGTAATGAGAATTTGTTGCACGTTCGAAAAGTTTATGAATAGTTGACTCATCTTTTGAAAAAATTGATACATAGCATGAGTCTATAATTAGAAGTGCAAGTTCACAAGTGCTTTTTAAAAATTCTTCATAACTTTTAATTTCCACTACCTCTTCAATATTTGGAAAAGCTTTTAGGTCAGTAAATATTAAATAATATTCATCAGTTGATATATATTCTAAGAATGATTGACCATTTAAAATAACACTGGGGGGAAATAATTCTGAACCTAGTGTTCCTTTTTCTTTTTTGTAAGACTCTCCAGGACCTACTGACCAATACCAAGAAGAATTAATTATATTTGATAAAATATCAGATAAAAACTTGCCATATTCATTTTTAATCTCGAAAGTTATACCTCGCATTTTAACACCCTTTCTAAAATTTTTTAGTAGCTATAATAAATTTTAGTATAAAATTCAAAAAAATTCTATAAATTACAAAAATTAAGTGTAGTATTCGTCGGTGACCAAGGAAGGGTATATCCAATATAAATCGATCTAAAAAGAGTAACTCCATTTTGATCAATCTTTTTTCAAAATGGAGTTTTTGAAGTTGCTATTAGATAAGGATTGAGGAAGTTTTTTAATCAATCTTTATTCCAAACCAACAATTATGTAGATTTGAAACAAAGTCGTACTGTTTATAAAAAAGTTGTACCGTTTGTAAAAAAGATACGATATTTTTTTTCAAAAATTCATGTAAGGGAATGTTATTAAATCAATATTCTCTTATTTTGATCAAACTTTTTTACAAAGAAATGTGAAGTGTTCCACAAACTAAGAACCATTTTGATCAATCTTTATTTCAAAACAGTTCTATAAATTTAACGTAAAACGTCGGTCTGTGAAGAGTTTTTGATCAAACTTTAATTCAAACCAACATTAGTTGAAGAGTTTTCATTAACTTGTTATTCAACAATCAGGCGCAATTGTTGAACAACTTAGATATTGCTTAATAAGACTCTCTTTTGGTGAACTAATTTTCAGAAGAGAGTCTTTTAATTTATCATGGAATATGGGATTTATGAGATTTTCTAATTAAGTTTTCTACTAAAGCCACAAATTATTCTGATGGATATTCATACGTATTTAGGAGGATGCATACTCTATTCTTGCCACACGCTCATAGGGTCCCATGGCTTGATTCGATCGCCATATTTCCCGGATAAAAAAGCTTTCATGTCTTCCAGTTTTGTAGGAACCTCGTTCCAATTTGGAAGGGATGGCAACCCGCGTTTACTTTTTAAGAGAATATCCACCGTAACATACAAACGTTCTGGCTGAATCCAATGAAGGAAGCGAGAAATATCGATTTCCTTAGTCAGGGACAAGGAATCAATCTCGTCATTGTAATGTTTGTTGAACTCGCTTATCAAGTTCAAGAGGTAGTCTCTCTGTTCCTTCACGAAGTCCAGGCCACATATGGCACCATGTCCTGGAACAACGATTTCAGGTTTAATGTCATCAATAATGCGATCAAGTACTTTTATCCAGTTGAGGGTTCCTTCTTCACTATATGCCGTACAGCCGTTAAACACGACATCGCCAGCGAACAGCACTTTTTCTTTTGGCATCCACAACAGCAAGTCACTGTCAGAGTGGGCCGGAGCTACATTGTAAATCATAACTTCCGTATCGCCAAGCCGTATGTTGATATCGTCCTTTATCTCAATATTCGGGTGCACCCATTCTACGCCCTCCAGGTCGAAGCCTTCAAATTCCGCTGCAAAGAACTGCTCTCCCTGAGTCGATTCCGGAGAATTCTTCCCTCTTTTGATGACGTTATCCATCCAGCCAATATTTTCAGTAAGACGCTCCCTGGCCGCTTCCTTGTGCATAATAATGCAGGCTTCTTCAAACACTTTGTTCCCCCAGGTATGGTCGCTGTTATAGTGCGAGTTCACTACATAGGCGGGAGAGCCGCCATTGCTTACTTCCTTAAAAGCATCTCGCATTTCTTGCGCATGGAACAGATCAAAGAACGTGTCATACACCAAGCCTTCACCTTTGTTGATAAACCCAGCATTGGCCCAACTAATGCCACGATACGGCGAAATACCAGCAAAGACGCCATCTGCGACTTCAAAAAATTTAACCCGAGGTTTTTGGATAATACTTCTATACTGCATAACAATTCTCCTTTGCATATATGTTTTTTTGAGTTAGTCACACTGACTACATCTTTATTATAGAGAATGGAAAATAAAAAGCAAGCGAGCACTTGCGTGCATTTACTCAATGTAATATGCTAATAACTGAACAACATCACACTACATGGATGGAGGCGCTACAAAGATGAAACTGGTAACCTATCACACTGAAACTTCGAAGGAATATTTTTTTGGGCTTGTCATTAACGAGGAATTTGTCGTGTCTTTTGCCGCAATCATGAAAAAGCAGGGGACATTCGTTGACAGTCTACAAAGTATGGACAGCTATCTACAACATTTGCCGGCAAGCCATACTGCCGCTAAGGAGCTGATGCAATACGCTGTTAGACAGCTGCATCAATTCAATGAAAATGAAATCTGTCCAATTACAGCAGTAAAATTGCTGCCACCTATTTTGAAACCGGCTGCGCTTATTGATTTCGGGCTGACGCCAAGACATCTGAAAAACGCTGGCGTAAATCTGCTGCAAAGAGAATACACAGGAGCGGAAAGAGAAGAGTTTATACAAAAAATTGCGGAAAAATTCCAGCAAGAACCGAATAAAGTAACCTTCAGTTATTACAAATGTAACCATAATGCATTGATTGGAGATGGGGCTACAATCCATTGGCCTTCGTATTCTTCTTATCTGGATATCGAACCGGAGCTGGCCTTTGTTACAGGGAAGGGGAACTGTATTGCTGGTTATGTAATTTTTAACGACAGTACTGCTCGCGATGTGCAGTGGCCAGATTTTCAGGCGTTGACCGGACCAACGCGGTGCAAAGATTTTGATAACAGCAAAGGAATAGGACCATTTCTGGTTACACCGGATGAAATCGATAACCCGCTGGCACTGGATGTGGATGTACGAATCGGAGAGAGACTGCACTGGAAGGGAAGCACATCCGAGTATTCCGCGCACCCTGCGAAGGTGATGGAGGAGGTTCTCAAAGTTTTCACGCCGCTCCCGGGCACGATTATAGGAATGGGGACGATACCGGATTGCTGCGCAATCGAGACCGAGCAATGGCTGTTGCCCTCTGACCGAATCCGGATTACGTTCGATAAATTAGGAACGCTCACGCAATTGGTGCCTGATAATGTCAAGATTACGGAAGCAAGTCGCTGGGAAAGAAGAAGTGATTTACCTTAAATAAACGTTTACGAAGATGATGAACCCCCGAACCTATTGTGTATGAATAACTTGTTGTATAATAAGATTTAACATATGCAAAAGGAGTAATACAATGCATACTTCAGACAGAATTATCGAAGCCGCGACACGGCTCATAAAAAAGAATGGCTATCGGGGAGTAAGCACTAAAGCCATTGCAGCGGAAGCTACAGTCAATGAATCTACAATTTTCCGGAATTTTGGAAGCAAGCAAGGCATACTGGAAGCCATCATTGAAAGGCATTCGGATATCCCGCAATTTGAGAAGCTTCTAATGGAGGAAGCGACCGATAATCCGGAAGTTGATCTGCTGAATGTAAGCCAGCAGTACCGCTTGTTTTTCCATAAAAATACGGATATTATTTTGATTGGCATACGCGAAAAAGGAATATTTCCTGAATTAGACAGAGTGCTGGCTGAGCCGCCGGTGAAGCTGCACTCTTTGCTGGTGGAATATTTTGAACGACTGCAGAAGAAAAAAATCATACCAAGTCAGGATGCGCGTCTTGCCGCCATGTCTTTTCTCTCGACGTGCTACGGCTTTCAGATGAGCGAGCTGATTCACCAGCAATATCAGTCTCAATTCGTCACCGAGGAAGAGTTCTATAAGTACATTGTCTCATCGTTCGTAAAAGCTATATTGTCTTAGTCATAAAAAACCTGTAGCAGTTTATACGAATCTCTTATGGGTATGCTTCACTCGATGAAATAAAAAAAGGTATATTCCAATTAAGTGAAATTATTAAAATTCAATAGGTATAATATTTTAATTATCTAATGTATTAAAGAATTTTCTGAAGTCGAAATATATTTACATTATAAAAACTCATAAGACAAATTTTAACTTCTTTGGTTGAAAAACAGGGAAATGCACCATATCAATTCAACGTCGATAGTTAGTTTCATTGTAGAAATGAGGTGAATGTGTTAAGTAACAATAAAATCATAAAAATTATTAAAGTTATTTATTCAACAAAAGGGCCAATTAATGGAGTAACCTATTTTACGAAAATGGTTATAGTGAAGAGTTTGTGAGGTGTTGCACTTAAACTACCGTGGTATATAGCTACATCAGTTATAAAATGAAAAGAATTAAAGAAGTGAAAAAGCATACAGGGAACAGTTTACCCTTGAATGCTTTTTCACTTCTTTTATTTAGAGTGGATTTCCTGTATGCGTCCAACCTGTCCATCTGTTAGCCTAACTTTAATACCGTGGGGAAGGGTGCCTGATTTGTTAAAAATATCTTAAATGATATCTCTGGTAATTGTCCCTTTTTCCAACCTTTTTTAACAATATTAACAGCTTTTCCTGTTATATGTCTTTCCGATATTGTCCGTATATTAGACACCCATTTTTCTACGGGTATTGCTTGTTTTTTTCGTTTGCTGGCTTTTCATTTTTTTTGTTGAAAGGTCGTGATTCATTTTTCCTTGATTAGCAGAGGAACGGTTCTTTTTGTTTTCAAGCTGCTGTTTCACTGCCTCTTGCAGGCTGATCTTTTTTTGGGGTACTTCAGTTTGATTATTCTCGGTCATAGGAAATGCTCCTTTTTGAATATGTTATTTAGTCCAGTATAATCTATTTTTTATTATTTGTGAAACTTTCCCCTTTAACTTACAACAAGTGAAGACGCTTTTTTACTAACGGTGCAGTTTAATGGAATAATTAATATGGGATATTTCGGTAATTCAAGGGTGTAAAGGGGAAATCTAAATGGTTGAAAAAGAAATTTTCAAATTGGGTAAATATCTGTTGCAATTCAAAACATTAAATCATAATATAAGCATATAGTTATATATGTATCAAATCACCTTTCTTTAACGAGGTGATTTATTTAAATCAATATATAAGCAAATGATTATATAAGGAGTGCAGATAAATGGAAAACACACTAATTGAAAAACAACTAAAAGCAGCAGCTGATTTAAATCGTATTAAATTACTTGCATGCATGAAAAATGGGGAGGTATGTGTATGTGATTTTGTGGATGTGCTAGGAATATCGCAACCAGCAGTTAGTCAACATCTACGAAAATTGAAGGAGGCAGGCATTATTACGGAACGAAAAGTAGGGACTTGGAAACATTACCGTTTAGTAGAGGATCAAACACCACTGATGGAGGGTGTTTTAGAACAAATTCAACCTTTAAATTGGTGCAACTGTGGGACAGATTGCTGCCATGTAGGGGGAACTGATAATGAGTAATGAGTCTTTAACCAAACAACTTTCTTTTCTAGATCGTTACCTTACACTTTGGATATTTGTTGCAATGGGAATAGGCGTCTTATTAAGTATTTCGATGCCCAATATTGGTGAAGCATTAGAGTCCATGTCTATTGGCACAACGTCCATACCGATTGCTATAGGGTTAATTGTTATGATGTACCCACCATTAGCGAAAGTAAAGTATGAAGAAATGTGGCGAGTGTTTAAGGATTGGAAAGTGCTTTTGCTATCCCTTTTTCAAAACTGGTTACTCGGTCCGTTCTTAATGTTCTTTTTAGCTATCATCTTTCTGCACGATTATCCTGAATACATGGCTGGGCTCATTATGATCGGTTTAGCTCGATGTATTGCCATGGTGATTGTGTGGAATGATTTAGCGCGTGGGGACAGGGAATATGTAGCTGGGTTAGTTGCCTTTAACTCCATCTTTCAAATCGTGACGTATTCGATCTTTGCATACTTTTTCTTAAATGTATTACCGGGTTGGTTTGGTTTAGAGAATTTCCATGTATCCATTTCAATGTGGGAAATTACAAAGAGCGTACTTATTTTCTTAGGTATACCTTTTGCTGCAGGATTTCTCACACGTTGGATAGGGATTAAAGCCAAAGGTAAACAATGGTATGAGGAAAAGTTCTTACCGAAGATTTCACCACTGACTCTAATTGCACTGTTGTTCACGATTGTGATGATGTTTGCTTTAAAAGGTGAGCAATTAGTTGAACTACCACTTGATGTGGTCCGAATTGCGATCCCATTATTTATTTACTTTGTGGTGATGTTTGCTGTTTCATTCTTCTCTTCTCGTAAAGCAGGTGCATCTTATCCTGTCACAGCAGCTCTTTCTTTTACAGCTGCAAGTAACAACTTTGAACTAGCGATTGCTGTGTCAGTTGGGGTGTTTGGCCTGCATAGTGGAGTAGCATTCGCTGCTGTTATTGGTCCACTTGTAGAAGTACCTGTACTCATAGGACTTGTATGGGTTGCCTTACGTTGGCAGAAAAAATACTTTAAAACTATTAAATAGGGAACTATATTATGACACACACACTTTACTTCTTGTGTACTGGAACTCATACAGTAGTCAGGTTGCTAAAGGATAGGCAAATAAATTAATACCTACAAAATGGACAGTTAAAAGTGCAGGCATAGAAGCGCATGGAGTAAATACGAATGCCATTAAAGTAATGGCAGAGGTAGAAATTGATACTTTAAATCATACATCAGATTTAATTGATTTTGAGATATTAAACAAAACCACACTAGTAGTTACCTTATGCGGGGTTCGAAGATCAAACGAAAGCAACTGGTACAGACGAAGAAAAATCGACTGTATTTCAAAATGCACCTGATGTAATCGGCAAACGAAATGAGCAATTTGTAACCAGTAATACTATCTGTTAGAAATTATTCAGACCATTGAATGGAGGATTAAAAATGACAGTAAATCATACTAGACATATTAACTCAAGATACTCATTAAATCAGGCTAAAGAGTTTGCTTTTTATTTCTTCTATAAAGGAGAGATGGATCGTTTCGGGATTTGGATATGATTGCAATTTGAAAATGCTAGAAAAAATGATCAAATAATATGTGAAATTGAAATGTGTTAATTACATGCAAAGATTAAACGTCTAGCTACCTGCTAGACGTAAAAAATACATTTTATATAAGGAAATGCTTATATAAAGATGAAAGTGGAGAAGTGAATGATGAAAACACTAAAAATAATCAACCAAAATGAATCTTGTTGTCCTACTACTAAGGAAATTAAAGTACAGGAGAGTATTAATAACCCTAATAAGAATTTACCGATTGTCATAATGGGCGCAGGCCCCATTGGATTAGCTGCAGCTGCTCATTTAGTGGAACACAAGCAAGCCTTTATTTTATTAGAAGCTGGGCATGAAGTAGCACACAATATTCGTACTTGGGGGCATGTTACATTATTTTCACCATGGCGATATAACATCAATAAAGCTGCTAAGGCTTTATTAGATACCTCCTATTGGGAAGAACCTAATTTAGATACGTTACCGACAGGACATGAATTAATTGATCTATATTTAAAACCATTGTCTAATCTAATGCAAATAAAGCCTCACATTCAGTTGAACTCAAAAGTGGTAGGGATTTCACGACAATTGAATGATAAGATGAAGACAAAAAATCGTGTAGAACAGTCCTTTATTATTTATATTGAACAAGAGAATGACATCCGTGTGATTGAGGCGAGAGCTGTTATTGATGCGACGGGTACATGGGGAAATCCCAACCCAGCAAATTCTACAGGTATATGGCTCCAAAATGAAAAAGCATTAGCAAATCACATTCAGTATGGTATCCCAGACATAAATATGAATACTAAGCGATATGCCAATAAGAAAATTGCAGTTATTGGTGGTGGCCATTCGGCTATTAATACCTTATTGGCACTTGCGGAATTACAAGAAGAGAATCCTGCAACAAAGCTAGTGTGGATTATACGTAAAAAATCTGTTGAAGAAGCTTATGGTGGCGAAGAAAAAGATGCATTAGCAGCACGTGGCGCACTCGGTGTTCGCATTCACGAATTAGTAGATACTGGTAAGGTTGAAGTAATAACACCTTTCTATATCTCAAAGGTGAAGAAAGATGAGAACATTCATATTGTAGGTATTATAAACGGAGAACAAAAAGTATTAACAGGTTTTGATGAGCTTATTGTAAATGCGGGAAATAGACCAGACCTATCAATTAACAGTGAATTACGCCTTTCGATTGATTCAGCAACTGAAAGTGTGCATGCATTAGCGCCATTAATTGATCCAAATGTGCATAGTTGTGGCACAGTAAGAGCGCATGGAGAAGAGATTCTACGCCAACCAGAAAAGAACTTCTATATAGTCGGAGCTAAAAGCTATGGACGCGCACCAACATTTTTAATGGCAACTGGCTACGAACAAGTTCGTTCAATAACGGCTTATTTATCTGATGATGAAGAAGCGTCAAAACGTGTGGAATTGGAATTACCTGAAACAGGTGTATGCGGTATAAATCTTGCCAATCAAACCAATTCATGTTGTTAAAAATTTGACTGTTAGCGAAAGCTAGCAGTCCTTTTAAAAACTAAGGAGAGAAATGGGATGGACACAAAGTTCTTGTCCATATACAACAACAACTCATGGGTAGTTTACAAAGGATAAAAAATTGATTTGGAATATTCCTCCTTATCAACTTTTTTATTATCATGAAATGATTTTGTGGGATAGTTTAGTCAAATTAGTTGGTAGCTACATAAAGAAAAAGATTTTGAGAGGTAATTGTTTTGTTTGCTCGATCACTTCAATGCTTGGATTACCAAAAACGTAATATCCATTTTCTTTATAGTCATTTTCCCAAAACAGTTGCATAGTATAACCTCTTTTCTTAATTAACTGCAAACTCTCTTAGCAAAGAAATTAAAACATGGTAAAATACAGATTGGTATATATTTGGTAAATGAAGCGATGAACTATATTCAAAAATCTAATGTAAGGAGCGAAAATACATATGGCGAGGAAGAGAAAAACGTTACCTAAAAATTTTAATGAACTAATTGAAGCAGGTGATATTACGGCATTACAAGAGGTATTTACAATGTGCGAGCTAGATGCATATGGTGGTTATAGTAAAACAACAGCCTTAAGCTTTTTCAATGTACCGGATGAATTGGTTCGCTGGCTCGTGGAACAGGGGGCAAATATAAATGCGAGAGACAATTACAAAAGATCGGCTTTACATAATCAAGCAATAAGCTGGCGGGGGAATATTGAATTACTTCTTGAGTTAGATGCAGATATAGAAGCCTTGGATTATCAAAACGAAACACCTTTATTTGCTGCGGCCTCTTTTTTTAAACCAAATGCGGTGCGCACATTGGTTTCTAAAGGAGCAAATATAAGCGCGGTAAATATGATGAATGAGACCCCTTTGGACAAAGCTTTAGCAGTATGTAGAAATATAAATATTGTTGATCTAGTGAAAGTATCTGAGATTTTTCTGAGCGCAGGTATAGCTGTAACGCCGGAAATGAAAAATTCTATTAAGCGAATTGGGAAAGACTTTGAATTTCACAGAGAAGGTTTTAATAAAGAATATTTGAACGAAACGGATGAGGCACTTTCCCGTCTTTATAAGCTATTTGATGTTCCACCAGTAGAGAAGCGAAAAACGCATGATGGTACGTCTCCAATAACAGTATGTACAAAGGGCTGGCAGGCTCAACATAATGAACTTTGGGATTTACTAATTCCTTCGCAAGGACATGCGCAAACTGTACAAGGAGAGGTTATTCGTATTACTGGTAAAGTCTCATACGAAATTTTAGATAACGGCGGCATCAACTGGGATAATGATTTTCGTAAAATGCTCAAAAGTTTGAACCATTACATTAGCTTAGGTACCCCATTACATCCTGCTGAACTTCAGGAGTCTATCATTTTAGTGAAAGAGCTTCACAATGGTGATGGAGGTGAGGAACCTGCGAGACTATGCGAGTTGGCAGTGCAATGGGTACTTAACAATCCGAATCCGATTATTTTAGAACAGCCCGAATATAAGCGCTAACATAATTAATGAATCCAATAAGCATTTTTATAAACAATACCATCCCCTTTTCTAAGCACTCAACGCTAAGAAAAGGGGATAGTATGCCGTAAGTGTTGCAACATAAGTGGGTAGGTGAGAGACCTGCCTTTATTATGTAAAATATTATGTGCTGAGAGAGCGATCGAGATGGGCAAGGGTACGTATTGAATCTCGGTACGTTACATAACGTCAAGAGCAACCTCTCTTCGGAGCTTAACATTTTTCTCATTATTTCGTTATGCTGATAATAAAGACCACTAGAGAATAGTTCTGTAGTTACATTTCAAAAATATATGAACCTAGCGTTAAAACCCAAGTAAAGAATTGCAAGCAATCCCAAACAGTTTTGGGGTTCAGTTCAACTTTGTTCAAAATGAGATTAATTTTTAGCAGTAAAATCAATTAAAGTATAGCTTTTTTGATCAATTTTTTTATTAAACTAACAAAAATACTTGCAACACCTATTATAGTACTGTACAGTACTAATTATGACAAAGGTAAAATTAATGAATCAAAAACGTGTGATTGAAGTAGCTGCAACATTATTTTTAGAAAAAGGGTTTGCTTATACAAGCATGGATGAATTAGTTCGTGTAAGTAAAGTTTCAAAGTCTAATGTGTATTATCACTTCTCTAATAAGGAAGAATTGTTAGAAGGGGTCGTTGATTATTGGATTGAAATGTATCAATCTGCAATTGATGATTTACTATCGCAAAACCAATTATTAGTTGAAGATCGTATCCAACTGTTTTTAAAGCAATTATCACAAGGAGTTCAGACGAGAGAATATAAGGGGAGCTGTCCATTTATTACGCTTTATATTCAAAGCCCTACAAATGCCACAAAAGTAAAAGAAAAAATAGGTCTTTTCTTTATAGGATTACAAACGAAAGTTTCTCTATTACTTAAACAAGGAGTAGAGAATGGTGAATTTAGAAAGACAATTAATATTGACGAGGTTGCATCTCTTTTTATTACAAATCTTGAAGGAGCGCTATTTATTTCAGAGACACTGAAGGATGCAACTGTAATCATGAAAACAGCAGATCATTTTTTTAACTTGCTTCGATAAAAGAAGCATTTTTTTTACATCAAATTAGTACTGAATAGTACTAAAAGGAGGATTTATATGAGAACAGTATTTTTAACAGGTGGAACAGGCTTTATTGGAAAGCAATTAGTGAAGGAATTAGCCAAAGAAGAGCATGTTACAATTCTTCTATTAGTGAGATCGAAAAGTAAAGCAACACGCATTTTTCAAGAAAAAGGCATCTTAAAAGAGGGAGTTATGCACTTTATTGAAGGTGATTTGACGAAAATAGACTTAGGTCTAAGTGCTGAAGATAAGGAGTTGGTATTGAAAACGGATGTGATTATTCACGCAGGTGGCCCCATGGATATTCAAGCGACAGGCAAGGAGGCAGCTTCCGTATTTTTGAATGGTGCCCAACATATTAGTGAATTCGCTAAAAATATTCATCAATTGAAGGGATTGCAACAATTTATTCATGTAGTAGGCTATATGAGTCCCTTTGATGATAAAAATAGCAAGATTGCGATAGATGTGTTTAAAGAAGGAAACAATTTTTTGAAAATAAAAAATCCATATGAGAAAACAAAGTTTTTAGCAGATCTTTATATCCGTCAGCAGGCATCAACAGTAGGTTATCCGCTTTCAGTAATTAATCCACCAACTGTAGTTGGTAGTAGTAAAACAGGGAGTACGGAGCAAACAGGAGGCTTAGGCTTGCTTGTGATGAGTATGCGAAAAGGGCTCATGCCAGTGATTCCTGGAGGTAAGGAATATAGATTACCACTTATTGCAAACGATGAACTAGCAAAGTTTATTGTGCAGGTTTTCAGATTGGAGCAACCAACTATACAAACATATACACTTGTTGAAGATAAAGAACAAGATCAAAATATTTCAGAATTATTAGATGCTATGTCAGAAAGTATGAATATGACTGCACCTAAAATTTCTGCCCCATTGCCATTTATGAAAGCACTTATGAATAGTGGCGTAAGCAAAATAACCCAAATTCCTGCTGATGGGCTGAACTTTATTACAAATCGAACTTTTTCAAATGGTTCAGCGAAAAAGATTATGGGAGAAGATTGGTTTAAGGAGACAAATGTAATGAAATTTTTTCCAGCCGTAGTAGCTGATCTGGATTATCGCATGATGTATAAAAATGGTCAGGACAGTCAATTATTTAAACGAACATTATGTAATAATACTACCATTTACCAATCACAAGGAGAGGGTAAACCGTTTATTTTATTACATGGTTTATTAAGTGATGGAGAGGATTTATTTCCTTTAGGGAAAGAGCTTCATGAAAAAACGGGTCGACCTGTATGGATCATGGACCTTCCAGGTTTGGGACGTTCTCCTTTTAAACGAGAGAAAAATCTTTTAAATATCTATTTGAATGTAGTGAAAAAGTTATTGGAGAAAGCTACTAATGGTGCCCATCTAATTGGCCATTCATTTGGTGCGTATATTCTTTTGGAAGCATTAGTACAAAAGTACATAGATAAGAAGTATACAATTACTTTACTTCAGCCACCTGTTGCTAAAAAAAATGCTAACTCGATAAATTTTCCTCAATTTATGAACAAATGGACATTGAAATTGGCTACTACTAATTTGATAGAGCGTTATTTATTAAGTAATGGTTTATTTGAAAATACGGAGAGTATCCCTAAACATTATATTGAAAAAATAAGTAAAAGTTTTACTTCTCCTAGAATTTTAAATACTACGGTTCAGATTAACAGTTTACTTTTGAAAAACGTTCAAGCTGATTTCAATGAAGTAACAAAGTATAATCTTCGCATTATTTGGGGGAATTATGACAAAGGCTATTCTGCTCCTTCGCACCTGGGTAAGGTTGATTTTGTCCCATATGGTCATCATTTTCCTCTTAACCATCCGAGTGAAACAGCTAATTTGGTAATAAAATAGTAGCACTAGCAAATGAGAGTGTGGGACAAATAAAAAGCGTGGAGTAAGATCGTGCAAAAAAAAAGATGAGATCTTGTCTCAAGTGTCCGAAACTATCTGACATTTAAGAAAAAGAACGTCAATTAATTTAAGTAACATCCAATAGTTTAATAGTAATCAGGAACAAAAAATAAAATTAATAAAGACACCTAGGATTAACTAGGTGTCTTGGATTCTGTCTAAATAATATAGACTTTAAATGTGTGAAAATCGCCTAATTTTAATGGATTTTTATGGTAATACTATACTTAATTTTTTGGTGTGTATGGATGTTCTTATCTAAAATGAAAATAAATCAAGATATACGAGAGGGTGTCAGGAAGTCCATATACAGCTGAGATGGAAACTTTTCGTATCCAAGCCCTCCTCCACGCCAAATAATTTTAGTTTACATAATATAAATACCTTGGTCACTACTTTCTTATTATTAAAAGCTTCCTATAATTTATCGTTCAAAAGGGAATTATTCGTTTAAATAATACTAATTATCATTTAATCTAGATTCTCCTTAAGACGAATAAAATATTCATCGTAACAATTAATTGCACTTCCAATTGTCAGACAATAATCTAATCTAAGCCAACAGATGCAGCAGAGAAGCGCTAGAAGAGTTAGGTGTAAAGGTAATAAGGGTCAAGGATTGTAACGCAGAAGTTAAATTTAATGGCAATCAATATTTTTTCATAGCGGAAATAATTGAAGTGGATTTTGGAACTGGGTCTTTATTCTTTATCTGAGAATAGAAATTATAAAAGGGGTCACTGAGTTAAACTGACCCTGAATGAGGGAAGATGTGACGGTCAACCAAAATCTGATTGACGAGATTTCTAATAAGGAGCTTGCTACTAAGGATTTGAATTAAAAAATAATAAGGTAGATTTTTTTTGTGACATTCGTGTAACAAACCGATATTACACTTGGTATGGAGGTGTGTTACATGAAAAAAATTCTATCAATCATGTTAATTGCTGCAATATTAACAAGCGTTCTTACGGGATGTAAGAAAGAAAAAATTAATACAGGTATAGAGAGTAAGCCACAAATAAATAATTTAGACTTTAACTTTAGTGTGGATCCTGAGACACTTGCGCTTGAGGTGGAATCCAATGGAATTACTGAGAAATTATCTGAACCATTGGGGAAAATGAAAGTTTCAAATTTAAAAGACAGTGGAGATAACATTAGCTGGACCTATTCAGAACAGGGAATTAAGGTGGATATCGAAAAAAAAGATAAGTATGTTGATGTAACCATAAAATCCAGCAAGGATGAAGACAACATGTTTGCATGGCCAAAAGTGAAAGGTGACGGATATATGCTCCCATTTAATCAAGGGAAGTATATTCCAAGCAATGATTCAATTTGGAAAAATTACTTAAGTGAAGAAAAAATGAAGGTAATTGAGGCTTTATCTATGCAATTTTTTGCAGTTGATAAAAGTGGGTATTCACTAGTATATATAATTAAAAACCCTTATAATAGTGAAATTGTTTATCATACAGAAAACGATATTGAGTTTACTTTTAATCATGAGTTTCCAACTATTAATAAAGAGAAGGAATATGGTTTCAGAATATATTTAACGAAAAAAAATCCAGTAGATGTTGCAAAAACCTATAAAAATTATTTGATTGAACAGGGGGACTTCAAAAGCTTGGCGGATAAAGCTAAAGAAAATAGTAATATCGAAAAGCTTTATGGAGCACCTCATGCTTATTTTTGGGACAGAACTGTGATTTCAGAAGAAAATATTAAATGGGCAAAGCTGAGAGACATTTTTCCCGAAAAACTGAAATTATGGATTCAGGGGCTATTAACTACTAATGTTGAGGATGGATCAGAGCTTTCATCAGCTTTTGAAGATTTAAAAAGCTTAGATTATGTAGATAAATACAATAAGAAAAGAATAATAAAATCCTTAAGTGCAGTAATGCAACTAAATGAATTCTATAATCCGGAAGTATTTACTGAAACAGATAAAGATACTCAGAGGCTGTTAAACAAAGGAATAGAAAAATTAAATCCCGTTGAATTAATTGACCTAAATAAGAGATTATTAAAAAGCATACTTGGAGATGTAGTTGACCCAATAAAGAAGTGGGCAGATGCTAATACTGTAGATGTGATAAAGGACATGAAGGATTCTGGGCTAGAACATATGTGGATCGGCTTGGATGATTGGCAGGAAGGATTCATTAAACCTGAGTTAGTAAAAGATGCAGAAGAATTCGGCTTTCTATTTGGTACCTATGATTCATATCATTCTATCCATGAACCAGGTAAAGAGAAGTGGGAAACTGCTAAGTTTAAGGATGCTTCACTTTACGAGAATGCAACTGTAACAAATAAAAATGGAGAAAAGATTGAAGGATTCCAAGGTGCAGGTAGAAAGTTGAATCCGACGCTTGCAATGCCTAGTGTAAAAGAAAGAGTAACTTCGATTTTAAATACCGGCTTAGCATTTAACTCATGGTTTTTAGACACAGATGGCACTGGAGAAATCTTCGATGACTATTCGCCAGAACATATTACTACTGAAAAGGAAGATATCCAGGCTAGGATTAAGAGAATGGAGTATCTGCAAAAAGAATGGGATATGGTAGTAGGCACTGAGGGCGGAAATGATTTTGCTAGCAAATCTATTGCCTTTGCACATGGAATAGAAACGCCATCATTTTCTTGGATGGACGAGGATATGGCAAAAAACAAACAAAGTGAGTATTACGTAGGGAGATACTATTCGAGTAATGGTGGAGTTCCCGAAATGTTTTCTAAACAAATACCACTAAAGGATAAGTACAAGAAGTTATTTTTGGATTCAAACTACACGATTCCATTGTATAAGTTGGTTTACAACGATTCAGTGATCACAACTCATTGGTGGGGATGGGGAACCTTAAAATTTAAAGACGAAATAACAAATAGAATGTTGTATGAGATACTTTATAATGTTCCTCCTTTATATCATATAGATAAACACGAGTGGGAAAAACATAAAGAAACAATTGTAAGGCATTCAAGGGTATGGTCATATTTTAGCAAAAAAGCAATAACGAAAGAAATGACAGATTTTAAAATTATATCAGATGATAGACTCGTTCAAATGACTGAATATGGTGAAGCATTAAGAGTAGTCGCAAATTTTTCAGAAGATGAATTTAACTATCAAGGCAAGACAATACCTGGAAAATCGGTGTTAATTATTGATGGAAATAGTAATACTATCTATTCACCGGAAAAATAAGCGTGAAATTCGCAATAGTATAACTGCTAATAATTTTCCTTGAGATAATCTTCAGAGAGGCTAAATCTGAACGCTAAGGAATAAGTTTACAAGAAGACATAGAAGTAGCTTATCCATTGTGGGGGTTCATTGAAAAAAGGATTAAAAAAGTAATATTTACGTATGCTGCAGTTAGCGTAAAAGTATTAGAAAAAAGGTGAAGTTTACGTTTTAAAAAGTACCCTATAAGATAGACACTTTCAAAGAGGTCATCTTAGAGGGTATTTTTGTTTATGTTGTAGAAGAAACGCTGAAGTATGAACTTTCTCACAGCAAGAGCTTCGTTGGCTATTAGAACGACTATCAATTCAGCAGCCAAAGGCAATTGTGAAATCTGCAAAGGGTGTCTTTAAACCGGTCTATTATTAATGATGCCATTATCCATATATGAAACTGAAAGGAAATGTGGTAATCGATTTGACGAATGTTAATCCGAATTAAGAAGAGGTGGAGTCAGATTTATGCGGATACAACGTTAAGGACAAACATACCCAAACCACGCTTTTTGGTGTATTTTCACTTCAACTTACGTGGCAGAATAATGAAAAATTAGTTAATATTAAAAATAAATATTTTTGTAAAGAAAAGGGGAGAAATTTATGTTTTCTAATGAAGAAAGAGAGTCTATTTATAAAGTTATTTATAATAGGAGAGATATTCGAAGTTTTTTATCAACTCCTATCCCTGAAAACATTATACTAAGAATATTAAATGCAGCTCATCATGCACCTTCAGTAGGATTTATGCAACCTTGGAACTTTATTTTGATTTCCACGGACGAAATTAAAGAAAAATTGGCTTGGGCAGCAGAAAAAGAAAGCAGAGCATTAGCTGTTCATTATGATGGGGAGAAAAAAATGAAATTCCTTGATTTAAAAATTGAGGGTTTAAAAGAAGCTCCTATAACTATTTGTGTTACATGTGACCCTACAAGAGGAGGTTCCCATGTATTAGGACGAAATTCCATTCCTGAAACAGATATATTATCAACAGCTTGTGCTATTCAAAATATGTGGTTAGCTGCTTGTGCTGAAGGACTTGGAATGGGGTGGGTAAGTTTTTATAAAAAGAATGATATTAGAGACATTTTAGAAATACCACCACACATCGATCCCATTGCTCTTATATCAATCGGTTATACTGAAAATTACCCAGAAAAACCCATTTTAGAGTTAGCTAATTGGGAAAAAAGGCGTTCTTTAGAACATCTTATTTTTGAAAATAAGTGGGGACAAAACTAAAAACTTATTAATCTATCAGGGTGCGTTATGGGTAGTTTTGAAACACAAAAAAAGCTAATTCTTCCTTAAAGATTGTAAAGCAATGTACTTAAAGTAACGGAGGCTTTAGTGCTACAAGGATTTATAACTTATACATAAATAAACCTAATAACGTTCCCGAATCAGACTTTGGTGACTCTACGAAGAAAGCTTTCTAAACAACGTTTTGGAACTTGTTTAGAAATTATTTTACTGATATAGAAACAAAAAAAGGAATAATGTTACAATCTGTAGGATTATATTAATATATGAGGTATTTTTTATGAAATTATTACTTAGATGAACTTAGCTTGTTGTTAAAGAATCACGATTCAAGTTCATAAGAAAATATATATTGAGATTCTAAAACGGGAATACTTGAAGAGTCGAACATACAAATTTGTATGTTCGACTCTTTTTACACATTATATAGAACCAATGGATAACTTTTTTTATATAGTTGAATTGACTCAGAAAAGATTACTAAAGGATTGAAAGTAGCGACAAGTAATAAATTTGATACTCTAATTTTTAAAAAGTATTTAAAAAAGGTGTTGATTATGATCTTGCAAAATCTAATAAAAGACAAAAGTGAAGCAGCCTAGGTTCATTTAAATAAATTTAAACAAGTGTTAATGAACACTTTAAGGAAAAAAATAAAAAGGGTCACTTGGGATAGGAGTGACCCTAAGTAACAAAATTCGGAGGTGTAAGGCTAAAATAGCTTTACTTTACTATCAATATGCGGTGATAGCGTAGTTTGTTTAGTTCATAGCCTGAGAAATAGATTTAAAAATAAAAATGCTCTGATATGATTCATAATTAACTTACCAAAATTTAAAGAATAACTTATTTTAATTTTTTATAAATTTAATCCAAATCTCTTTAATTCAATGAAAATACCTTCCAATTGTTTTCCTTTGTCTGTTAACGTATATTCCACACGAGGGGGAACCTCCGGGAATACCTTTTTATTCAATATCCCATGATCTTCTAGTGTCTTAAGACGGAGTGAAAGTGTTTTCGGGCTAATTCCATTCATTGATTTCAATAGGTCACTGAATCGCATTGTTCCTTCTATAAGCAGATTGCGAATAATTAAAAAAGTCCATTTAGTCCCAATCACGTCGAGCGTTTTAGCAATGGGGCAAGTCTCATCTGGTGCTCCTTTGGTTAATATTACTGGCTCAATAACACTCATATGAAACATCCTCCCGAAAAAATTTTTTTGTTTAATTCACCTTATCATATCACAATAGTATACTTTCAGAAACTTTATGAAATAAATATCACTACTTCCATAAATGAAGTTACTATATTTATAATATCGTTGTACTTATAATTTCATCCCTTATTGAGGAGGTGACTAAATTATTGCAAGAAATCAACGAAACAAACTACCGTTTGCTCTCATTGCTATATAAATCAATGCTTTGCTATTGATACATAATCATGAGTATCTTCCGGATGAAGCAAACGATTTGAATTTTACCTTAAGTGCAGTAGGGTTATCAACTACACGCTAGGCAGTTTTTTTAGAAATCATATAATTGAAGGAGCTAGATAAAGATGAAAAATATACTTATAATTAACGGTCATCAGAAGTATAGTTCAGCAGAGGGGAATTTAAACCAAACATTGATGAACAAAATGGTCAGTTTTTTAAGTGAAAAAAACAATGTAAAAACAACAATTATTCAAAAAGGATATAAAATCGAAGAAGAACAACAAAAATTTATATGGGCTGATATTGTCATTTACCAAACACCTATCTATTGGTTCAGTGTCCCCGGCTTATTGAAGTCGTATATGGATGAAGTATATGCTTATGGTTTATTTTTTAGAGGTGCTGATCAGTATGGAAAAGGCGGGTTGTTGACTGAAAAGAAATATATGTTTTCGACTACCTGGAATGCTCCTGAAAAAGCATTTAACGATCCAAGTCAATTTTTTGAAGGGAGCAACCTAGAAGATGCATTAAGTCATTTACATCGTATACATAAATTTCTCGGAATGAAACCTTTAAAGAGTTTCTCTTGTTATGATGTAGTCAAAAATCCGAAAGTTGAAAAGTTTGTATCCGAACTTGATTTACATCTGCAAGAGGTATTAAATTTTTAATCTATTAAGTAAACGTAGAAGGGGAGAAAAACATGTTAAAAGATAAAAAAGTTGTAATTATCGGTGGAAGCTCTGGGATTGGTTTGGAATCAGCTAAACAGCTAATAGCTCATGGGGCAGAAGTAATCATTGCCAGCCGTTCCGAAGATAAATTACGGAATGCCAAAGAGCAACTAGGAGATAGAGCAACGGCTTATACTCTAGATACAACGCAAGAACAGCAAGTCCAGTCTTTCTTTGAAAAGATCGGCCAGTTCGATCATCTTGTGGTAAGCGCGGCAGAAACATCCGGCGGGTCATTCCTCCAAACGGATACAGCCCAAGCCCGAAAACTGTTTGAAAACAAATTCTGGGGACAATATTATGCAGCGAAATACGGTGCTTCGAAAATTTTACCAAACGGTTCAATCACTTTTTTCTCTGGGGTTGTAGCCTACAAGTCTATGGTTGGCTCAGCAATTCTAGGTGCAGTCAATGCGGCTATTTCGAATCTAGGCCAGACTTTGGCTTTAGAACTTGCTCCGATCCGAGTAAACATCGTTTCACCTGGAATAATTGATACACCTTCCCGTAGCAAAATGGCAGAAGAAGCACGTAATAACTTCTATAATGCAGTTGAAAACAAACTCCCTGTGAAACGAATAGGAAGAGCTGAAGATGTTGCACAAAGCGTACTATACTTGCTACAAAATGGTTTCGTGACTGGAACCGTTCTTCATGTAGAAGGCGGTCACATTTTAACTTAGGTGTTGGATTAACTCCAAGTACTTTTTTTGAATAATATCCAAAATCAAACGTGATTCGAGACACTAAAGAAACTGTAATACTTAATATTTCAAATGGAATCCCACTTAAATCAATAACTGTAATATTTGCTTCACTACCAGAACTGTATCCCATAAAAGTTCTTAGAGTTTCTTCAAATGATATATTATGAATTGCTTTACATTGAGAGAACGCTTGAAAAGCGCTTTGGTAGACCTCATGTGAAAATAAAATATGTACAAACGACGAAAAGAATATGAAATTGAAGGGAATTTTAGAAACTGCATAAATTTTTATGCAGTTTTTTCTTTACTTTCAAATAATTATTTTGTAAGATAAAGCCAAATTCAAAAGTGGCCAGACCACTTTTGAATTCATTCAGTAAGGGACGCCATCATCTGAAAATGGTGGATTTTGTTTCTTTTTAGTAGGTTTCCAAACACCTACTGAATGAAGATAAAGCCTTTGGATGCATTGTTTATCTGCGCGAAAGGAAAGCGACAGTAATAATTATTCCAAGGCGAATAGATTGACCGAGGAGTTGATCGTATGGATAAAAAAACCAAACAAAAGAAAGTGTTTTTAGATATCGTCCAACAATTACGACAACTTATTAAAATAGAAAAAATACAGGCTGGTGAAACGTCACCTTCCGAAAGAGTCCTTTCAGACGTCTAGGTGTCGGGCGATCCTCTGTGAGAGAGGCATTGCGAAGTTTAGAGTTATTAGGTCTTATTGAAACGAGACATGGGGAAGGTACGTTTCTAGCTTCTACAAAAGCATCAGCTCGTAGAAATATTGTCGATGTTTATATTAGAAGATGAAAAATCAAAAAGGATTTCGAATTAACGCGACAATTCATGAAAAGGAAGCCATTCGCATTATAAGTTGTACAGAAACTCTGCGAGCACTACCAGTGTGGGGCAGTTTTTTTGTAAAGCTAGAGATAGAAAGTACGATGAATTGTCGGGATGTTTTACGAGAAATAATCATCACGTAAGGAAATCGTCTTTCACTAAAAGTCTGGTTTCAGTTAGTAGTTTATGGCGATGACCGTTTAAATCGAAACTCAACAGAAGAAGAAAAATTAATCATTCAAACTATGTTGAAATCGATGCAGCTTGGCTATGAAAAAGAAGCATTTAAAGCTTACGAACAGTGGATGAATGCTGAACAAGGCATTTAGACAACAAAGGGGGAGTCAAACATGGCAATACGTAGCTTTTTTAGTAAAAAGAAAGAGGACGGACAGGAAAAGGGATTTCCAGAAGGACTTATGACAAAATGTCCAGAATGCCGTCACATTCAGTTAACAAAGGAATTAGAAAAAAATCATAAAGTGTGTACAAAATGCGACCATCATTTCAAAATGACTGCACAGGAGCGCGTAGCATATTTCTTAGATGAAGGTTCATTTGTTTCAATGGATGATCATTTACAAACAAGTAATCCACTTAATTTCCCTGATTATGTAGAAAAAATTTCAGTGGCTAAACAACAAACGGGATTAAGCGAAGCTGTACTGACTGGGGTAGGTACTCTTGATGGAGAAGAAATTGTTGTAGCCATTATGGATTCTCATTTCCGTATGGGCTCAATGGGCTCCGTTGTAGGAGAAAAAATCACACGTGCCGTTGAAAAAGCTATTGAATTACGTGTACCGGTTATTATCTTTACTGCTAGTGGTGGAGCGCGCATGCAAGAAGGTATTCTATCATTAATGCAAATGGTAAAAACGAGTGTGGCATTAAAACGTCATAGTGAAGAAGGACTATTATTTATTTCGATCATGACGCACCCTACTTACGGTGGCGTTTCAGCAAGCTTTGCTTCTGTTGGAGATATTAATATTGCGGAACCACAAGCATTGATTGGCTTTGCTGGTCGCCGTGTCATTGAAGAAACATTAAGAGAAAAATTACCAAGTGATTTCCAAAAATCAGAGTTTTTACTAGAGCATGGTCAGCTTGATGCAGTTTTCCATCGGAAGGATTTACGAAATCAAGTAGTAATGCTTGTAAAAATGCATACAAAAGGCGGTGTGCAACATGTCTAAAAATTTAGCTTTTGAAGAACCAGTAATACAATTACGAGAAAAAATTGATGAATTAAAAACGATTGCTACAGAGGCAGATGTAGATATGACAAGCGAAATCGAAAAGCTTGAAACACGTCTAACACAGCTAGAACAATCTATTTATGCCAATATGAAGCCATGGGATCGTGTACAGGTTGCTAGACATCCAGAACGACCAACAACTTTACAATATATAGAAGCTATGTGTGAAAACTTTATTGAGTTACATGGAGATCGCACATTTGGTGATGATGCAGCTATTCTTGGAGGAATTGCTCTCTTTGAAGGACTGCCTGTAACAATTGTTGGACACCAGCGCGGAAAATCAACTAAAGAAAATATTCGGCGGAATTTTGGTATGCCACACCCTGAAGGATATCGTAAAGCATTACGCTTAATGAAGCAGGCTGAGAAATTTAAGCGCCCAATTATTTGTTTTATTGATACGAAAGGTGCCTATCCAGGAAAGGCAGCCGAGGAACGCGGCCCAAGTGAAGCCATTGCCAGAACTCTTGCTGAAATGGCGATTCTAACAGTACCAGTTATTAGTATTGTTATTGGGGAAGGCGGAAGTGGTGGTGCCATTGCATTAGGCGTAGCTAATCGAGTCTTTATGTTAGAAAACTCAACGTATTCGGTTATCTCGCCTGAAGGGGCTGCATCGATCTTATGGCGAGATGGTAGCCTAGGGAAGCAAGCAGCAGAAGCAATGCGTATAACAGCACCTGACTTAAAAGAGCTCGACGTTATTGATGGAATAATCCCTGAAATAACTGGTGGTGCACACCGCAATGTTGCGAAGCAAGCATCCTATATAAAAGAATGTATAAGCGTCACACTAAAAGGATTGAATTCTCTAAATGGCGAACAATTAATTGAAGATCGCTATGAGAAATTCAGAAAGATTGGACAATATACAGAAGTTTAAATTCGTTGGTTATGGGACTTGTGAATTTGTTCGTAAAGAGATAAAAATTGTTTCTTAAATAAATTAATATCCTAATGATGGAAGAAAAAAGAGTTGTAGTTTGTAAAAAAGATTGATCATTTATAATTAAGTTCGATTATTTGTAATATAGTTTAATAAAAATAACTTCGCATTTAAATAAAACCCACGCATTTTGATCAAACTTTTTTCAAAATGCGTGGGTTTCTTCTATATTGAATAAACGATCTTCAACAATCGGGCAATTCGGTACTGCACCCCAAAAGTTAGGTGTCGAAACAAAAACTAAAAGGGTCACATAAAATTTTCGGAACGCCTATTTCTCCTTATACTATCGACTTAATAAATAAGTATTTATTATGGGTTTGCTTTTCAACATCAACTGTACAATGAAGAATATTTTCTTTACTTTAAGAAGCAAATAGGAGGTTTTTGTTTTAATGATCCTAATAAATATTGGATAAAGCGACGTACTTGGGTCTTGGTAATCTCATTTAAACAGGTTGAACAGCCATGGTCCGTTAAAAAGGTTAAGAAGAGCTGTAAATTGTATTCATAACTCGTAACCGTATTTTCCGAGTAATTTTTTTCAATCTCAATATACAATACAAATTCATCGATGGCTGCGTGTAGTTGCAAGTATAAAACCTCCAGATATCGTATTAAACAATAATTATTATCTGTACAAAATCATCCCGTTATCGTAAAAAAGGAGAGTTATCGTTCACATGAAAATTATAAGGAACTTGAAAAATACAAGTCGAAAAGTACAGATATTATGGATAGTTGACGTATCTAAACCCTCCTCCTCGCCAAATAATTTTAGTTTACATAATATAAATTATAGGAAGTTGTGTTTCATTGAAAAGTATACTAATAATAGTGAGACAAAATTAAAAAAATAAGTATAGTAAACACTCAGTAATTTTGTTTAGGACAACAAAATTTTATATGCACTAGACCATAAATGCTGTAGACTCTGCTTAAATTAAATTTAATGAAAAGACAACAAGCAAGTTATTTATACCTGCTTGTTGTTACCAAACGTTTTTTATTTACAGATGTCATCTTTACTTTACGTGCTTATTAATTAATAGTACCCATAGTATCAATCCATCATCCCCTTAAATAATTCGCTATTACAGCTAAAACTCCAATTAAAAAATGCACCATTGATAAAACCTTTAATTGCATGATTATTTGGTATGGTTTTCAAATCTCTTTTCATCGTTTCAAATACAGTCTTTTTAAGGCTCAAACCCAGCCTGGCTCACATACACTTGATTTTCGGGAAAGACTTCAATAAATCGGTTATATACATTTTTAAGAACATGTGGTCCGTACCATTCCTCTAAACCAAGTTGGGCGTATTTCTTTTCAATACCGAGTTTTCGTGTGCGTTTACCGCCACTACCATCGCCCATGAAGTAGTCATCTATACAGATCCGATCGACATATGGCTTTAGTTTCAACGGAAAATGGTTCCCACTTGGTAAAATGGGAGCTATAGCAACTTGGGTTGGTATGCCTGCAGCTGCTAATTTTCCCAATGTTTTAAAGCGTGCCTGGATTAGAGGTGCCTTTGGAGTAAAATGTTTTCGTATCGTTTCAGAATCGGTTTCAATCGTCATACTTACTCGAACTTTTTCCTTCAATTGTTGCAGCAAATCGATATCTCGACTTACCAGTGGGCTTCTAGTCTGTATTAATAAGAAGTCAGGTGGATCTTCTACCATAACTTCTAGTAGAGATCGTGTCACCTTTTCCTTTTGCTCTATTGGCTGATATGGATCTGTACTTGATGACATAAAAATAGTTACATTTCCTTTAGCTTTGGCGCGATGAAGTTCTTTTTTTAGTAAATGTGCAGCTCCATTTTTTACATCTACCCAATTTCCCCATTCTCCTTCCCGAAATAGAGATACTGGCATTTCACGGACATAGCAATAGGAACACCCAAATGAACAGCCTGTATAAGGATTAAGTGAATGCGTATATCCGGAAAGGAAGCCAGTCCCTTTATTCAGAATGGTTTTTGGATTTTTATAGAATAATTCACTACTCATGAAGGCATCTCCAATCGTTGTACAGCAATAATTAGATTACTCAATGTGTAATGAAGCTCGCTTTTCCAGATTAAGGAGCAGAGTCTTCATTTCTAATCCGCCCCGATAGCCAGTTAATGAGCCGTTCTTTCCAATTACGCGATGGCATGGCACCGTAATTAATACTGGATTAGCTCCGATAGCCGTGCCAACTGCCCGAACAGCTGCTGGTTTATGAATATCATGTGCAATATCGGAATAGGATTTCGTCTGTCCATAAGGGATATCACAAAGTGCCTGCCAAACTGCTTGCTGGAATGGTGTACCTACGTACTCAAATGGGATCGTAAAGGATTTCCGTCTTCCGTCTAGATACTGAGTGATTTCAACGACAAAGGGCTCAAGTTTTTCAGCATTTTCAACAAGCGGACTTCCTGGAAAGTGTTTCGTCGCCCATTCGACTAATTCCTCAAATGGTTTGTTCTGTGAACCTATAAACACAAGACCCTTTGACGTTGACGCTATATAGAAGTTCCAATCTTTAAACTTTAGTAAAGACCAGTAAAGTGTTGGTTTATTCAATTTTTCCATTGTCCTGTTCCTCCATCTTCCTTATTTGACGAAATTGCGCTGGGGTCTGGCCCGTTTTCTTTTTAAATAAAGTAATAAAATAAGGCGTATTAGCCATCCCCACACAAATGGCGATATCTCCAATCGCTTTATTTGTCTGAATCAAATACTTTTTAGCTGCGTGAACTCTAACTTGCTGTATATACTCAACTGGCGTAATGCCCTTAATCTTTTTAAATGTTCGCTGCATATGATACGGACTTCCATGACAAATGCTTGCTAACGATTCTAGCGTTAGTTTTTCTGTGAAATTTTTATCAATATATTCCGTAATTAAATTAACCCACTCGCTATCAGGTAGATTTTCATTTGTAGGCTTGCACCGTTTACAAGGGCGAAAATTTGCACGGAGAGCTTGTTCTGCGTTTTGAAATATACATACATTTTCTTTTTTCGGAACGCGTGATTTACAAGAAGGCTTACAAAATATCCCTGTTGACTTCACAGCGTAAAAAAATTGATTATTGTACGTTATATCATTATTTATAATGGCTTGCCATTTCTCTTCTGTTATCAGTTCTACATCATTCGAATGACTTTGAGTGTAGCTCTCTTTGTGGCCGTGATCCATTCTATCTGGCATTTTCTCACCTCAACTTATAATATACTCCCTATCCATTCAAAATGGACATTTCAAAGAATGAAATAGCAACATATTGAAATTTAATGTTTATTTAGAATCGTGAAAAATGATTCCAAGGCCATATCGTTCTCCCGAAATAACCGTGCTTACACCGTGCCGTACTGTATTTTTATAATAACCCTTTTTACCGAGAACAGGTCTGTGGTTAGTTGGAAAAATAAGTGCACTGCCTTGCTCTAACGTAATGACATGTCCCCTGCTTTGGGCACGTGGGATTTGTTCTACTAATAAAGATTCTCCACCGGAAAAGTCTTTCTCACGTTGATTTAATACAAACACTACTTGAAACGGAAAAAATAGATCGCCATATAAATCTTGATGCAAACAATTAAATCCGCCTGTTTCGTACTTTAATAGTAAAGGTGTCGGTCTCGTTTGATTAAATTCCTCACAGGTATTCAAAAAATCTTGAAGTTGTTCTGGATACTGCTCCGTTTTCTTTAAATAGCTCAGCCACCGATTAGCTGTTTTCGCTAATTCTACATAAAAAGACTCTCTTAAATGTTGAAGGATGTCGGGTAATGGATATGAAAAATATTTGTACTCCCCATTTCCAAAGCGATATCTCGTCATATTGATTGTCGTTCTGTAGGACTCTTCCTCCCCATACATTTCCATGAAAAATTCACATTCCTCTTTTGTTAAAATTGCTGGAAGCTTTGCAAAACCTTGCTCATCTAATTCATTTTGAATGGACTCCCAATCTAAGTTTTCGACACGTGCCTTTATGTCCTGTATCATGTTATCCCTCCTATTTAGCATTCTTGATAACTAACACTATAACCTCATCCATTGAAAAAAATAAGGTGTTTAGAATGTAATAGCAAGATAACAAAATTACTAAAGATGATGATGTGATAAAGTAAAAATGACATCAATGTATTTTGTAAAGGAGAATGAAAAAAATGATATGGCATGAAGTCAAGAATGGTATTGTCATTACCCTACCTGAACAGTTCAACATGAATGCCAATCTAGGCTATCTATCAAGAGAACAGAATGAATGCATGTATGAAATAGAGAATGATAGCATTACAAAAGTAATAACTATCGGTGAAATTCGGTCCTTAGTACAGATAAACTTCATTAATAATAAACAAATGCTTGTTCAATTCTTAAATGAATCTAAACCTATTGAGAGGTGGAAATGCGAAGAGATTGTCAAATTTATGGATGAGTGGTTTGATCTTAATAACGATTTAACACCCTTTTATGAAATGGCAAAAGCAGATCCTTTACTTAAAGTACCTGCCCGAAACTTCTATGGATTACGAGTAATTGGCATTCCTGATTTATTTGAAGCTTTATGCTGGGGAGTTTTAGGCCAACAAATTAACTTAGCCTTCGCGTACATCTTAAAGAGGCAATTTGTAGAAAAATTTGGCGATTTCATCGAATGGAATGGTAATAAATATTGGGTGTTCCCATCGTACGAAAGAATTGCACAGTTAACACCCTCAGACCTTGCAGATATTAAAATGACGGTGAAAAAAAGCGAATATATCATTGGCATTGCGAAATTAATGGCAAGTGAAGAATTGTCGAAGGAAAAATTAATGAAAATGGATTTTAAAGATGCTGAAAAAAGCTTAATTAAAATACGAGGAATTGGCCCTTGGACAGCCAATTATGTTTTAATGCGCTGCCTTAGGTTCCAGACAGCCTTTCCAATCGATGATGTGGGTCTTATTAATTCGATAAAACTATTACAAAATATGAATCGAAAGCCGACGAAAGATGAAATCACGGAATTATCGATACCATGGAAAAACTGGGAATCCTACGCCACCTTTTATTTATGGCGTGTCCTTTACTAAATAAATTCTATTTGAGACCAATTATAAAGAGCATGCTTTGAAAAAATGAATCAAAACATGCTCTCTGCCTCTTCGTTTCTAAATTCATATTAAAGCTGTAAATCTTCTATACAATCCATCGTTGTCTTTATAAACGCTTTGACAGCAGGAAGGGATTGCTTCTTTGATCGAGTAATAATGCTTATTTCACGGGAAGGTTCGGGTAAGAGAGGTTTTACAATGGTACCTTGTAAATTATAGGGTAAAGCTAGCTCTGGCATGATGGTAATGCCTAATCCTTCCCGTACCATTGCAATGATAGTTTGATTATCTTCCACATTAAACTGGATGTTTGGGGAAACTTCTTGTTCCTTTAAAAATTTCATAACACTTACCTCACATCCTAGCTTGGGCATAATAAAAGCCTCCCCCTGAAGATCTTCCACTTTTACTTGTCCATTTATTGCAAGATGATGATGAATTGGTAATGTGAGGACCAATCTATCGTTTAATATAGGAATTGTCTTCAAATGATCCAAGGGGTTACTTAAAGACGTGAAACCAATATCCACTTTCCCCTCTTCTACCCAACGCGTTATTTGATCATAGCTGCCATCATAAAAGTTTATTTCAATTCCCTTAAATTCTCCTCTAAACCTTGATATGATAGTAGGCAACAATTTTGATGAGAAGCTTGAAAAACTACCAATATTTATTTTTCCATTTTGTATACCTAAAATTGAAGCGGTTTCTTGTTTAATGCTTTCAGCTTCTGATAGGATATTTCTCATATGTTTTATAATACGTTCTCCACTATCTGTTAATGAGATTCCATTTCTCCCTCTATTCAAAAGTGTAATACCGAGTTCTGACTCTAAAGAAGCGATATTATGACTGATTCCGGATTGTGTCATCGCCAAAATTTCCCCTGCTCTTGTGAAGTTACCTATATCGACTACTTTGACGAATATTTCTATTTGCAACAGGTTCACAATATAACCCCCATGTACGATTAATCTTTCCATTCGACTTCCTCATGTTGATGATCAAAAACATGAATTTTACTTATTAATTCTATCATAATACAATAATCTTAGAATAAAGGAGGAGATAGTCATGACTAAAAAGATAGAGTTCTTTTATGTAGATGCTTTCACAACAGAAACTTTTGGAGGGAATCCGGCAGGCGTTATACCGAATGCAGAAAACTTAACAGACGAGGACATGCAAAAAATAGCGAATGAATTAAACCTTTCGGAGACGGCCTTTCTTTTACCGACATCGAATGCTAATGCCAATTATAAAATAAGGTATTTTACACCAACCAAAGAGGTTGATTTTTGCGGTCATGCCACATTAGGTACAGCATGGTTAATGGCTACTAAGTACAATTGGATGGATAAGGACGATAAAATAGTCTTTGAATCCAATATAGGCCTAATTCCCGTAAAATGGCTGATGGAAAATAATCAATTAACGCGAGTATCTATGACTCAAGTACGTCCCCAAGTAAAAAGTATCGACATTAGCCCAGCAGTCGTTGCGGATCTTGTAGGTATACATGAAACAGACCTTGATGATAGATTTCCAATAAAAATAGCGAATACAGGTGTCCCACATCTTATGGTTCCAGTGAAGACCCGTCAAGCAATTGACCAAGCAGAGCCTAACTTAAACGAGCTTAAAAAGATGAACAATGATTTTAACATTTCAACCACTCACCTCTTTACCTTTGACACAAATGGGCAATTTGATATTTACACAAGAGATTTTTGCCCCAATATAGGAATTGATGAAGATCCAGTTACAGGTGCGGCAAACGGTGCATTAGGCGGTTATTTATATCTTGAGAATATACTAGCTCAACAAGAAAGACATCAATTAATGATTGGTCAAGGACATACGATCAATAGACCAGGGATTCTTTATGTAACGATTACACCTGATGCGGAGAATGCTGTTATTGAAGTAGCAGGAGCTGCAGTTGTTTCCATTGAAGGAAAAATATTTGTATAAAGAGCAATATATATATTATTTTCTGAATTTTTAGTATTTAATTCCGAGATAGAATAAACTTCTCTAAATTCTTCGCTTTTTGCGCATTTAGAGAAGTTTTATTTTTGGTGGAAACACATTTTAAAGTCAAAGAAGGTACCTCAAACCATTACCAATCATATCAATGTGGTACTACTATAACTCTCCACAATTTCTAGACCCATCTCGAACAAAAAGTACACTTCATGATAAAGCCTAAACTTTTTGTTGCCAAGGTTTGATCAAATTGATATTAAAAAAAGAAAAGAGCGTGTTTTGGACATAAGTTTGATCCAAACACGCTTTAACTTTGCATAATTTCACCATAGCTAGAGCGTCTCATCCAATTTCTGAATTTTGGTGTGGGACATTAAATAGACATTGCCTAAAATGTCGATGTTGCCTCCCTTTACACGTACAGCGCAATCCTTGTTCGACGCATAAATATTTATTTCTTCCGATAAAGCAGTCAGCTCGTCTTGCACCAACTCCATGTTATTTTCAAGATCAAAATGCGACAGGATGGAAAAATTGTCAAGACCAATTCCGTCGTATAAAGTGCTTTTTTCAACTGGATAGCCAAAGTTTTTTGAGCATAACCATTTAGCGGACATATTGATAGCTCCAGCACTTGCCCCCATTACAACAGCCCTGCTTTTTTTAATCAAATCCGACAATTCATAGTCTAGTAAAAACTCATTTTGTTTAAGAGTATCTCCACCTAACAAGAAAATGGCTGACGCATTTCGAATAAAGGCTTGGGCATCTTCCTTCTGTACGTGATAATTAATTAAATGATAGTCATCGAATAGAATACCTGCTTGGTCAAGCCATGAGCGTTCAGTAGCACCCTCCTCTTCATACAAAAGTGGATTCGAGCTAATCATAGCAAGCGATTTTCTATCAGTTATATCCTCCTGTAACACCCTGCCTAGATTCTCTGGAAAAAAATCATTAAACCAACCTAAATAATAGTGTGTTTTCATGTGTACCTCCGTTACTCATTCTGTTTCTTATCACTTACACAATAAGCTCAATATGTTCTGCTTGTGGTACTAATAGTAATGATTGTAAATTAATTTTATCAAATTTTTCCAAAATAATACATTCCCAGTTACCCTCTTCATAAGTACATCAACTATAATTCTTTGAAGCAAATATGAATTGGGATTGGAAATCCGCCAACTTGCCATCCCCCTCAACTAACAGGTTTAGTTAAAAAAGCTGTCTATGACAGCCTCTAGATTATCGTCCGTCATACCATGCCAATGCTTTTCGTTCTAATTCTTTAGCAAAATAATCTTTCCCAGCTATGTATGACTTCATGTTATTAGGAAATTGTTGTGCTAATCTTTCCTTTAAATCTCCATAAAGCTTCATTTCATCAGGATGTGATATTAAATAATCCCGAAAGGCCAGATGCCTTGTGATTTCACCGCTTCCAATCTGATAAAAGTGAACGTGATGCGTGCGATTATCACCACCTTTTTGAAAGTATCTACGCTGAGCTATTCCATTTTCCCCTTTAGCAACATACCCAATTTTTTGCATCTCCAAATTGAAATTATCAACGTGATGAATATCTTTCACAACAGGCAGGATGTCTATGATTGGTTTAGACTTTAACCCAGGAACAGAGGTACTTCCTATATGATAGATGTCTATGATTTCATTTTTAAATATAAAATTCAGTTTTTCAGCCTCTTCCATAAACAGTTGAATCCATTGCTTATTGTACAAACTGACTACTAGTTTTCGCAAAGTATTTCCTCCTAACACTTCAATAACCAATATTTTATAATGTTCGTGTTTTACGAAAAAGCAAACGTGTCCAGCCGGTGAACAATTCGCATTTCATCATTATAAACACGAACAATTAATTGTTTTAATAACGTCAATGTACGTCTTTTTATCTTTATTGCCAACGATTACTACTAACTATATATCTCGCTCTACGTACTTAATTGATTAAATTGAGTCAACCGAAACAGCATTGTACTTTTTCACGGTTTTATTAGTTAAGCATTTATATGAGCTTTTAAAAATTGTATAAATGGTTGTTCGATTAGATCAGATTTCCGCGAGCAAATAAATAAACTTTGATGAATATCTGCCTGCTGAACATACACTTGAGCTAATTTTCCACTTGTTATACTTTCTGCCACACTATAGGACGGAGCTAAGGTCATTCCATATCCTGCTTCCACTACTTTAATGGATTCATGTAAGCCCTGCATTTGAAGTCCTAGTTTAGGTAATGGAGCATTGAACGTGTAAAAAATGGACTCCAATAAATCGAGTGTCGAGCTACCACGTTCCCGATATATAAAATCTTCGTTCGATAATTCATACATGGAGACCGTTTGATTGGCTAAAAGATGGGAGGGGTGGACGATAAACCAAAATGGGATATCTACTACCTTTTCAAACTGTAAATCGGTATGACCCATTTTACTTTGAACGACAAAACCAAAATCTACTTCATAATTCAAAACTTGTTCTTCCACAGATTGAACATTGCCTAACGATACAACAAATTCTATATGAGGATGAGCAAGCTTGTACTTAGCGATGATAGGCGGAAGTATGTAATTTATAGGGATATAAGACGAGGCAATATGTATTTTGTTTTCCTTGGCTAAAAATTTACCAAGCTTTTCATCGATTTGTGCTTCTAAGTAAAATAAACGCATGCCTTGCTCGTATAAAAACTTCCCCTCTGGAGTTAATTGAATGCCACGCCCTTTGCCTTCAATCAATTTAGCCCCTATTTCATTCTCTAATTTCCGAATTTGTATCGTAACCGCAGGCTGACTGAGTAGCATACTATTCGCTGCTGCAGTAATTCCGCCAAGTTTGGCTACATTCGTAAAGATTCTCAAAGCATGTAAATTCATGCCATTCCCACCTTTCTATCCATAAATTATATTTATGAATAAGTAATAAATATATATTTGTTTTATGTATAGTTTATCAGTAATTTAAGGATAGAGGTGATGAAATGGAAATTTTACTACAGGAATGGTTATCAATAAAAGGGTTTATTTTATTTACGATTGGTTTACTCGCGGCCATAATAGGAGTTCTGTTTGGTGCAGCAGGCTTTATTTTGATGCCTTCCTTATTACTCGTTGGCATTCCCATTCATACAACGGTCGCTGTTAATAAATTTGCGACAGGAATATCAGCCCTATCGAATGTAGTTTCATTTGTTATAACAGGACGTTTATCTGTGAAAAAATACTTTTCTTTCATGATAGTTTCTTGCTTAGGAGGTGTCTTAGGTGCAATATTTGCAATCCTCTTATCGGAGCGAATCATGAACGTGGTTGCTTGTATCAGCTTAATTTTCGCATTTATGATGGTTCTTCGCAGTAATAAATGGATTGTAAAAGATGTCAAGGAAATGGAGGAACAACGTATTAACAAGCTTGTTCCATTTGCAATTTCAATGTATGACGGAGGTTTTGGACCAGGCTCAGCACTTATGAATATAACCTATTTCTTAAAAAAACAACACCATTATTTAAAAGCAGTGGAATTAACAAGAATGATTTCGTTATCAAGCTGTACAGGCGCTTTCCTCTTTTATTATTTTACTGGCATTGTTAATTGGGGCATTGCTATTCCTGTTTCACTTGGCTCTATTGCTGGCTCTTTCTTAGGCTTAAAGATTATTCCCCATATCCAAACAAAATGGATTCAAATTATATTACTGATCATTTTTTTATTCTTACTTGTTCAAGTTGTGACGGATTTAATAAAATAAATGTACAAGTCCTACCCTTTATATCCAAAATTTAAGGACATAAAAGGCAGGACTGCCATCATGAATAAAATTTTAAAACAATGACCGTACCCTCTCCAGGTGTACTAGAAGCAGCTATTTCCCCTCCATGGGCTACTGTTAATTGTTTAGCGATGCTCATGCCCAACCCCGAACCACTTGTATTTTCCTCTGAATTCGTACCACGATAGTAGCGTTCAAATAATTGATCTAACGTGGATGAATCCATTCCAATACCATTATCCTGAATACGAACAGTGAAGTAATGATCACTTTCCTTCTGTACAATAATAGCAATTCTCGTATTTGTCGGATTATGCTTAATAGCATTAGAAATCATATTATCAATAATACGCGTAAACCATTTCATATCAAGAGGGTATGATATCGGCTCTTCAGAAGCATGAAATGAAATATTATAAAAAGTAAATTGCGGATCATTTATAAAATGAATAACGGCTCTTCGAATGACTTCGTTTACTTCTTGCGTTTGACGAACCATGGGCAATGCATTGTTTTTTAGGCGATACGTTAAGCTTAAATCATCAATTAATTCAGACATAAAGGTTGATTTTTCACGTAATGTTTTCCCAATCTGTTGAAACTCTTCTTGTGACCAATTGTAGGGGGCTGATTCAAGGACATGCGCATAACCATTTATAGAAGATAAAGGTGTTTTCAAATCATGAGAGACACCAACAATCCACTCTTCGCGAGTTTGTTCAATTTGTTTACGAAGCTTTTCGTTCTGCTTGAGCTGCTGGTTCAATTCATTCAAGGAATCATTAATTTCTCGAAATAAACGGAAGGACCGCTTCTTCTTACCACGACGATTTAGTGATTTATCTTTTTTCTTAACCTCTTGCTCGTGATAATTACCATCCGCTAATCGTTGAATAAAGTTAACAATATAGAGAACGGGTTGCCCAAAACGTTTACCGTACCAAAACGCTGTGGCGATGATAAATAAAATAAGGGCTACTCCATATAGAAGAAATGCTTTTCCTAAATAGGTATTATGCTTACCTTCCCCCACCTTTACTGCAGCGAATGGTACTTCAATGACCCATGTCTGCTGTTTCTCTGCATCAAAATGTATATATTGGCTGCCATTATTTCTAAGCTGATCAGCCTCATCCCCAAGTAAATGATCGAGTGAAAGTTTTGCTTGAGGATTTTCCACATGCCCGTATTGTTGGAGGATCTCCCCATTCGCTGAATAAATGGCTAGCGTTCCGTGAGTTTCTTCCAATAGCCGCTCCCCTTGCTGAGAGAGGCGCTTTCCATCCCATTCAATTGGAAGTTTTTCTGCTAGCTGTCGTGCAGGACGTTTTTGACCAACTACAACAAAATAGGTTTGTCCACCCTTCTCCTCCTGGCTAATAATGAGCTCGTATGGGAACGGGATGCTTTTTTGCCAAAAGGCTATTAATTGACCAGCTTCGTAATGCGTTGGAACATCAGATGGTAGTTTGGAAGAGGCCAACATATTTCCGTGAGCATCGATTATTTGTAGCCATTCCTCACGCTTTTCTATATCAGAAATTTTGTTAGCATCTAACGACACATGGCCATTTTCAATTGAAAATGTTTGCCTTAATGTACTATTGCTTCTACTTGTTACATGCTGTGTTTCAGGTTTACTTTCTAACTGCAACCCAACATACACTAAAAAAATGATGGTACCTATTGCTAAAGCCACTAATACAAAAACAATTTGTGAAATAAAGGTAAAGGCAAGTCGACGACTAATTCGATTCATACCATCCCCTCTTTTTGAATTAATTTATAGCCTAGTCCTCTAATGGTTAATAACAATTCGGGGTCCTTCGGGTCCTTTTCTATCCTCTCGCGTATACGGCCAATATGTACGGTAACCGTATTATCATCCCCAAAGCTATGATCACCCCAGACAGCTTCATATAACTGACTTTTCGTAAAGATTTGATTGGGATGCTTGCAAAAAAAGAGTAGTAATTGATAGACCTGAGCGGGACAAGAAATGACTTGTCCATCCACAATTAATTCCCCTGCACGCTCATTCACCTGGAATCGACCAAAATCGTAAATGAACGTATTTAAAGATATGTGCTGTGGTCTTTCCTCCTCATATAATTTAACGCGGCGTAGTTGCGCTTTCATTCGAGCGACTATTTCTAATGGGTTAAATGGTTTTGTAATATAATCATCCCCGCCCATAGCAAAGCCTGTTAATTTTTCTAAGTCTGAGTTTTTTGCTGTAATAAATAAAATCGGGGCCTCTGTTGTCTCCCTAATAAATGGACAAATATCAAAGCCACTCCTATCTGGCAGCATGACATCCAATAAAATCATGTCGTATGGCTTCTTATTACATGCATTTAACGCTTCTTGAGCAGTACTTGCACGATCTATTTGTCGAAAGCCCTCTTTCGTTAAAACCATTTGTAACATATCTAAAATGGCTGATTCATCATCAACAAGTAAAATGGCCACATCTTGTAAATTCATATTTAAAATCTGTCCTTTCCCGTCTAACATGGAATTCATTTTAACATGTTTTTTCCAATGAATAATACTGCTAGTTTGTCACCACTACAAAGCGAATATAAACAGAACATAAACAGCGTTCATAAAAGTTTATTAACATGTCATCTACCGTTTCGGCTTACGTAAAAATCAGCCTTTATACTCTAGAGAGTGTTAAAAATATATTTCTATTATGGAGGAACCACTATGATTGCTATTTGGAAAAAGGAGTTTATTCAATCATTTCGCAGTATCTTTTCACTTATAACGATTGGCATTTTTATTGCCGTCTCCTATTATTTATCTGATTTTGTCACAAATAGCAGTCTCCTTACTGGCATTAAATTTGCTGAGGCTGGCTATGTAAGTGGACTGGTATTTCTAATTTATATAATGGGTTTTTTATTTATTTTTTCTTTATTTCACGACACCATTAATAGGGAAACGGAAAGTAGGACAATTCGGTTCCTAGTAACGAAAACATCCCGATCTTCTATTATTGTAGGCAAATTATTAGGAATTTTTTCATACTGGTTTATTTGCTTATTAGCGTCATTTAGTATGATCGCATTCTTTTCTCATGAATTTTATATTAAAACATTCGGTAGCTTATTTGTTATGCTAGCGTACATCGTGTCGTTATGTGTGCTACTATCCTGTCTCATTCCTAAGCGATCGATGTCCATGTTTATTGGATTACTAATTAGTATGGCTATTCCTACATTCGGTTTATGGAGCCTTTTTTCAGAAAAACTCTGGTTAAAAATCATTAAATATATGACTCCGTATCATTATATGCTTGAGGGCGGAACATGGGGATGGCTCGTTGTTCTGTTATTTGCAGCTATTATGGTAGGAGTCTCGATACTTAGTCTTCATAGGAGGGATTTGTAATGACCGTAATTGAAACAATGGATTTAAAAAAATCCTATCACAAGCATTTAGTTGTACGGGGCATCGATTTACAAGTACAGGAGGGAGAAATCTTTGGCTTCTTAGGAAGAAATGGTGCAGGGAAAACAACTTTCATTAATATGCTTACAGGGATTGTTCTTCCAACAAGTGGGCAATTTCGAATTTTAGGAGTACCTAACAATCAGTTGGATCGTGTGAAACACAAAGTGGGTGTTCTACCAGACTATACCGAGTTTTATGGCAATGATACAGCTCTGGAACATCTTCAATTTTTTGCAAAGTTACAAAAGCATAAGGTAACTAAACAACAATGTGTAGATTTATTAGAGCAGGTTGGCTTAAAGAATGCGGTCCATGTTAAAACAAAAAAATTCTCGTTCGGGATGAAAAAGAAGCTAGGCGTCGCACAGGCTGTCGTCGGAAATCCAGATTTAATTTTCCTAGATGAGCCTACTTCGGGGATGGACCCGGAATCTGCGTTAGAGATGCAAAAATTCATACGAACATTAGCCAGTCAAAACAAAACTATTTTTATGACATCACATAATTTAAATGAAGTGGAAAAGCTATGCAGCCGGATTGCTATTATGAAAAACGGCATTATTTCAGGTCTAGGAACCATCGATCAATTACAAAAGCAATTTCAGACTACTATTGAAACAACTATTAAGCTCTTACCTAAAAATGACACGTTGTACCGTCATGCTCGCGAAGAAATCGAAGCTTGGACGACGATTAACTATTCGGATAATCAACACATTACTGTGGCAATACGTGATGAATCAGATATTGCTAGCATTGTGCATTCCTTATGTAAATTTGATACAGACATTTTTGATATTCAAACAAATCGACCTTCATTAGAAGAGATATTTATGAATGACTAACAATACGTAAGCAACTACTTTTAAAGGAGTTGCTTACTTTGGTATTTTCTCGTTAAACCATTAATGGAGTCCAGCAAAGCAGTACATGATTGTAAAGATCAGCATAAAGGTTAAAACTGCTCCTAGTATATTTTGATTATACGTATTTTTTCCATTGATTAGTTTCTTTAAAAAAGTAGTAAAATTTAAAAAATATAAAACTCCTAATACTGGTATAACAAACAACAGTATAAATAACATAAAGTACTCCCCCTTATTTTTCATTATATTAAGTAACAAGCATACATCTTTAGCTTAATAAAAAACGGTCCCATACCTTTTCATCCATCCAGAAGAAACCCTCGTGCGAGCAAGCTGCTAATAAACATTGTTCACCGTCATAAAAGATTAAATCCTCCGGTAATTCTGGCGTAATCCAACCAAAAAGTGAGTCGGTACGCTCCTTCAAAAATTGAGCAGTCGTATCATTTAATAGAAAATAATAAACAAATGCCGTATTTTCGCCAAGCGTTGTCGTCTCCCATTCATTTTGAACCTTTCTTTCGATAAGCTGACTTTTAATAGGAGCCAATAGCTCATCAACAGCGGCTAACCGTAATTCTTCATTTTCCATCAATTGTCTGTTCTCAACAAAGGCAAAGCGGTTACATCGTTTCGCAAGTATATCGATAAGATGTTGATAGCGTTGCTCCATTATATTTTCAGTAATCATCATCAATTTTCATTCCTCCACATTTTCTATACTCAATTCAAAGCGCTCTATTTCAATCAAACATCGCTAGATGCCCCATAAAAAAAGAGCTGCGGGTAGCAACTCCATGATTTTGAATGAAAACCATTGTAAAAAACACTAAGTGATTATTTTTCCTATCCTTTGCTTGTCATAACGAATGGATGCAAAATCATAAAAGCTTATGTTGATTAATTCCTGCATCCATTCGTTCTATTGAGAATGTGCAACGATGTCATCTCAATTGCGATTATCTATCCAGTTCCTAAATTTTAGTCCTAAAGGTTTTATCGTTTCTTTATTCGTCGCGATGACCTCACAACCTCTATCATCATAAATAAAAAAGATAACATTTTTCGTCAAATTAATAAAAAATACATCTGGATAACTATAGCCTGTACCAAATTTGGGCTTCAAGCGAAAATCCTCGTTACAGGCTGCTTTGATGAGTAATACATAGTGAATATCTTGTTTGCGGCACTTTAAGAAAAATCGTGAAATATAAACATCCTCATCATCCCATACATATGGCAAGGTTTGTTGTTTTAAATGGTATTTTAATTGTTTATTTTTTATATAACGATCATAAACTTTTATGCGCTTTTTCTTACCTTCAGCAGGCTTATACTGATAAATATTTGTCACAAGTAAAATCTCATCTGAATACGAAAATATTTCGTTAAAAATGGCCAAAGCTTGATGGTATACATAATGAAACCTTGCTAGATTTAGACGGCCATTATCTTTCCATTGATAAAATCCAGCCCCGAATTCAACGTGAATGCCAATATCCCATTGCTGATAAAGGCTAGGAGTTAACGTGAGTCCAGGAAAAGTCTTATTTAAATATTGTTCAACATCTATCGTCATTCACTCAAATCTTCCTTTAGTTTTAATTAAATATTACACCTTCCCACATCATCTAGCATAAAATTCAAAAAAACTAGGTCACATTTTTATACTCATGATAATACATAGAATACAAATCATTTAATGTCACTTTTCCGAATGCAAAATCCACTACATTTCTCTCCACTAAAAAAGATGTAAGTGAACTTAATAAAGCGGCCTCAGAGCTTGGTAAATGAATTAATGTTATACCATTTGTAAGTGTTTGCAGCTTTATGTTTGGAAACAGCTCAGACAGTTGTTTTTCAGTTGCACTCTCCAGATTGTTCACGCGAATCGTTTTAATATGCGCTTGACTGAAACCTTCTATTATTTGATTCGTATCCACTAGTTTTCCTTCGTTAAACAAGAAAATTCGATCTGCATATTTCTCTAAATTATCGAGTAAATGTGAGGCAATAATAATAACCTTTCCCTCCGCCTTTTTCTCTACTAATATCTTCGAAATAATTTCTACATTATTTGGATCAAGTCCGTTCATCACCTCGTCCATCATCATAATGTCCGTATCCGTAACTATTTGCATAGCAAAGCATAGTCGCTGACGCATACCGAGGGAATACGTGCCTGTTTTTTTATTTACATAATGCCCCATATTCAAAATTTCGATGGTTTCATCTATCAGTTTTAAATCGGATTGCCACATTGTTGCAAACATTTTTAAATGTTCGCGCCCGCTTAAGTGATTATACAAGTCGCTTTGGTCTGGCATCATCGACACAAAACTATGAATTTTTACTTCATTTGATTTATTCGAGTAGCTTATTCCATCTTTAAATACTACTTTCCCTTTCATTGGCTTTACATAATTCATCAACACATTCATAAATGTGGATTTTCCTGTTCCATTTGGTGCAACAAGTCCAATCATTTCTCCTTGCTCAAATGTCATTGAAATATCATTTAACACTGTTTTTTTCGCAAATTGCACAGTAATATTTTGAATATCAATCACCTGTGTCCCCCCTATTTAATTAGCTTATAACGTCTATTCATAACAGTAAGCAGCATGAATAAAATGATGACTACAGCTAAGACAAGTAACAACTGTAATCCTAAATTGAAATCTAAAAAATCGTTCATATAATAAAAATTTCGTTGTTTTGAAACAATTTGTCCGACTTGAATGTAAGAAGTTGGGTAGATTTGAATATCCCAAAAGTAACCAACATATCGGCTGAAATAAAACTTCTCGCCAAAAATAAGGAGTAAGCCGATGGCAAAATTCATCATCTCATTACGGAATATGATACTGCACAATAGTACAACGTTGATGATGACCATAAACCAAGTTAAAAGCAGGATGAGGGTTTGTCCTAAAAACATCCCTAAAGTCATCGGTTCAAATTTACCTTCCTGACGCCATTCGAGATGAGGAGCATACATGGGTGATGGTAAATTGAAATTTCCAAAGCCGGATTGTAAGCCTATAATAATGAGCCCAGCTAAAAGGGGTACAAATAATACTAAACTCCCTAGTAGGACAACGACCATTTTCACAAATAGCTTTTTCCAATCGCTAATAGGGAATCCTTTGATAATGGATGGATGACGTCGATCTTTTGTGACGATATCAATGGCTAAAAGTAGTACACACACAATTAAAATAACAGGTAGTAATCCCTTTAATAAACGCTCGAACGTTTGAAGCGCTGTCCGCTGTTCGAAAATTTCCGTTGATAATTCATAATTTGCGTTCGCATACGTATCATAACGGGCTGCCTGCTCTAAATAAGCATAAAAGGCATCATCTTCTGCATAATCATTATTTTTTATAAAATACTTTGAGTTATAGGAGAATGAATCACTTTTGTATGTAATCGCATTCGTAAAGTAGTACCAGTCACGAGTTACCTCTGCATATTTTTTTAGATCCCCCTCATCTAATGCTTCTAATCTCGCTTTATCTATTGGATTAATTTGCTTAAATATATCAATTGCAAAGATGATGGCCGGATGTAGTCTATATATGTTTTGACCCTCCATCGAATCTAAAAATTCCTGCCGTGTTAAATAGCGAGCCTCAATTTCTTCATATTCGACTTGTTCAATCGGATTATATGCAGGTGCTATTTTAAACACATAAAAGAAGGTTGCAAAAGCAAGCAAAAAATAGATGGCTAAGTTTTTCTTATTCGTAAAAAATTGTTTGAATTCAAATTTGAAATAACTCCACATGCTAATGAATACCTCCCCTATGCCCTTTTGATTTTTCCTGTTGAGAAAAACGTTTTAATAGCGAATAACATTAAAATAATACAGATAAACAATATGATTAATCCTAGATTCATCGTAATATCAACAGGCTGTGCTAAATCTACTGGTACGCCTCGTAAAATATCATTGAAGTTCATGAAATTGAAAGGATTATAGGGAAATACACTAATTAAAGATGGGAAAATCATCGGTAAAAAGAACAAGATAAAATGCACAAATAATGTTAAATACATATTTTTCAGTAATACATTCAATATAATCGACAGTAGCATAACGAAAATGGAGATGACGAACATATAGCCAAGGCTCATCGCGATATATTGGACGGAAGAGATTAATACAGCATCTCCTACGTAAATTCCTACAGGATCTAGTGGGTTACCAAGTCCATGTACGATCCATAAAGGACTAGCGCAAATAAAAATGAGTAAAAAGCTTGTTAGGATGGCTAACAAAGAAATCATACATTTAGATAAAATATAGGAATCAAAACGAACAGGAAAGCCTTGAATTAAACTAGAATGCTCAAAATCATCTAGCAAAATAGAACTTGTTTGGAAGCTAATAAATATGTACCAGCCCGCGCCTACGTAACTAAAGAAAAATAATAAGAAAGGTATGTATTGAAATAAGTCGGTTATTGTATCCCTTCCCGCATCATTCATCCATTTAAAATAAAGATAGTCCATCGAATTTTGTAATTTAGAGGGTAATAATTCTGCGATATCATGGTATCCTTCTAATTGGAATGCCTCTTGTCTTAATTCAGCAAGCTGAAGTGAAGACTCATAATACATGGATTGTCTGTCCATCGTTAATGTGGCTATTTGCAATGCAATCTTACTTTTTTGCTTCGTCAAATTTTTAAATATGTCGCTACCATCACCTGTTTCCGAAGCATCCTTCACTTGAAACTTTGATAATATAGCCTGTGTTGAATAATAATCACCCTTTTTCTCAATAAGCTGATTACCAACGGCTTGCGCCTTTATATAAAACATAAAGCCAAAAACGATCATTACAACAGCAATTAGTGCAACTAAATTTCTTCGATTTGCTCGCTCCATTACTAGACCTACTTTTAATGCTTTTAACACTGGCATCCTCCTCGCCTTTAATTGTGAAAGTCTTTAGAATACTATGATAATGCTTCGTGGATATTTTTTCAATTTTTTGTATTTTAAAGGTTATGAATAGTACGAATAAAAATTTGCTATTTATTGGATGGATAGCAAATAAATAATATAAAACTATAAAATCTAGTTACTTTTTAATGGCTGAACTATTTAACCATTCTAAGTATTTTTCTTGTTACGTATTTTTAGATTGTCATTTTAGTAGTAATGATCTAGTGTGTGCTTTTAATGAAAAACGACATAAATAAAAGGACTGCTTTTGACAGTCCTTAATGGATCAATTATTAATAAGACATCTGAAAATGGCAGTTCAACTACCATTCTTACTTTGAGTTGAATCAATAACTAAAAAATAAATGCATTCATGATCCGTCTCATTGATAAATCTATGCTCCGTATTTGCCTCAAAAAAGAATGAATCCCCCTCATTTAATTGTTCTTTATAAGCCCCTTTTGATAGTTCCACGTTTAAGCTACCTTTTTCCACATATATGTATTCTTTAACTCCAGATTTATGGGCTGGGAATATTCCAGATTCTGAAAGGGGTGGAATTACATTTTTGACAAATTCAATTCCTCTTGACGGAAAGGATGGAGACAATAAATGTCTCTGAAAACCAGAGCTTTCATCAAAGTACACGGGCCTCTTTTCTTTTCTTATCACAACTATTTCTCTCGTTTCTTGCGAATCTAATAATGCCGATAAAGTGGTATTTAAAGCCTCCGCAATCTGACAAGCTACAGTAATTGTTGGATTTTTTCCGCCACGTTCAATTTGAGAAAGCATAGATGTACTTACTTTACTCAACGCTGAAAGCTCCTGTAAACTTATGCCTCTTTTTTTTCTAATAAAATTTACTTGTTTTCCAAATTCCATTAGTATTTCTCCATTCTTTAATTAAAATGAGTTAAAATTCAAAAAACTCTTCCCTTTTACGGATTTTAACGTAAAATAATACACTATAGAATAAAGATTTACACTATAGGAAAATTAAATGAAATCAAAGGGAGTGATTTAATTGTTAAAATTTTTACTTGCTATCCTACCTTTAATTAGTATTATTTTTATGATTTTTGTTTTGAAAAAGTCTTCTATTTTTACTGGAATAGTAGCCTGCTTTTTAACAGCGGCTATTGCACTATCCCCTTTCTTTCATAGTAGCATATTTGATTTAACAGAACCGATCATAAAAAGCTCGCTAACTACGTCAGTTATCGCCTATATATTATTTTTCGGTATTCTTTTATTTCACTTAATGGATAAAGCAGGAGCCATTGATGGAATAGCTTCCTCTATAACTAAAGCTACCGATGACAAGATTTTTCAAATTCTCATTTTAGCATTAGGACTATCCCCATTAATTGAATCTGTTAGTGGCTTTGGTTTGGCAGTCATTGTCATAGCTCCTTTACTTATTGCATTAGGATTTAGTCCAATGAAGTCATCTCTTATTGCCTTAATTAGTTTATGTATCATTCCTTGGGGAACTCTGGCCATGGGAACAATAATCGGGGCAACATTAGGTAATGTAGATTTAGATAAAATGGGGATGGGCAGTGCTTTAATGTGTTTACCCATTTATATTTATTATGCCCTATTAGTAGTTTACATAGGAGTAGGCTTTAGAGCTTTGAAGAAAAGGCTATTCACCGTATTATTTGTAGGATTAATATTAGGGGCTTCTGTTTGGGTATGCAATAGATTTGTGAGTGTAGAGCTTGCAGGATTATTTGGATCTTTAACGGTCATCTTCGTTATTTTTTTGATGATTAAAAAAAGGAATACAACGCATGGGACGGCTTCACTAGAAAAAGAATCAAATACAATTAAAAATATAACACCCTATTTACTGTTAATAGTCCTTTTATTTATCTCAAGAATGGTTATTCCTCTAAAAAATTATTTATCAAGGACATTCCTATTAACGATTGAAAAATATAATTTTGAACTATCCATTTTGTATTCTCCTGGCTTTTTTCTATGTATCGTGTGTATTTTTACTATTTTCTTCTATCGACTACAAGTTTTAGAAATAAGTGAAAGTATTATTTCGACTTTCAAAAAATGCTATCCAGTTATCATAACAACTTTTTTGTATGTAGTTGTTTCTGAGATCATGTCCGAGGCAAAAATGATTCAGTTACTTTCTTTACTAGCGGCACAATCCTTTGGTCAGTTCTATGTTTTTGTTTCACCTTTAATCGGTGCAATTGGCGGCTTTTTAACAGGAAGTAACACCGCTTCAAATACGATGTTCATTAGATTACAAACAGAAACAGCCCTACATATAGGAATGTCCCCTATTCTAGTGGCATGTTCGCAAAATGTAAGTTCTTCGTTAATGACAATGGTCAATCCTTCGAGGGTAGCTTTAAGCTGTTCAGTATGTAAAATAAGTACGGACGAAAATGAAATTCAAAAAAAGATACTTTTTGTTGGTTTAGGAACTTTGACTATTATTTTAATTGAATTATTCCTGTTTTTCATATTCCGATAACATGATAAGAATCCACTTTGAAAGTGGATTCTAGTTAAAAATCTTCATCATTTCTATCTAAGTTACAGTGAAAATTCATAGCCAGTATAATGAAACCTATTTCTGAACCCTATTTTTTCTGCAATTGCAACAGAAGGCTTGTTCATATCCATACAATCCCAATAGGCAATCCAATTATTCTTTAAACATTCTTGAACATAATGGTGTGCGAGTGTTTGGGCTAAGTTTTTTCCTTGGTGAGCCTCTATCGTTTCGATATCTATGCCATGTACATTTGCAGCAACAAAGCCTGAAATACATGTACTCACAATCTCATTATGATGAATTATACAATAGCCCATGCCCTTGCTGAGGAAAATATCTGTTGAAGACCAAAATGCTTCTATTTTGGATTGCAAAAAAACGATGTTATGGATTGAATGATCCTTATTGTCAAGAAGTGTAGCAGAGATTTTACATAGCTCATATTCATGATTCACTATTGGTACAGTGTCCCCTTTATAATCACCCTGCTGTAAAGTGTAAACTCTTTGAAGCCAGCTCCCTAAATGGCGATGTTCAAAAACGCTTGCAATAATAGGATTCCATTTTTCATGATTGCCAACGCCTTCAAACCATTTTAGTTGCACTTTTTTTGCTGCTGGGATAATTATATTGTCAATCAAATTGTTTAATTCATTGTTAAATTCCTCATTTTGCTCACTTCCAAAAAATATAAATCCATCATTATTACCTAACCAAATTAGCCCGGATGACGGATTATCACGGTTATCTACAAAAATACGACCCGGATTTATACGTTCCACAACTGCTTTTGCTTCTAATTGCCCCTGCTCATTTAACAGTTCCCTACATTTACTAAAATCTGCCTTATCTAATTCTACGATCATCCAACATCCCTACCTTTTCTACAATGAAAGACCCACTGCTACATAAGCTACTATGTTATTTACCTTCCGCCACTAACATTTATAATCTCACCTAGAATATAGTTGGCGGCATCAGAAGAAAGGAAGGCAATGACTTCTGCTACTTCTCTAGCTGTTGCAGCCCGTTTAATAGGTACAGTAGAAGACAGCCGCTCAAGACGATGATCGCCAGGAGCGAATTTATCGTGAAAAGGTGTCTCTACTATTCCAGGCGCAACCCCGTTCACAATAATTCCATAGTCAATTAGCTCTTTGGACATGCCAATTGTCATTGTATTGATGGCCCCTTTTGCAGATGCGTAATGGATACTTTCCCCTGCCCCCCCAATTCGTGCAGCCGCTGAAGAGACATTGATGATTTTTCCGGATTTTACGGGAATCATATATGTTAATACAGCTTGGGAGCATAGGAGAACACTAGTGACATTTAACTGAAACGTTTCCTCCCATAGCTCCTCACTCATATCCATAAATGTACTTTGGCGGATGCCACCACCTGCGTTATTCACTAATACATCAATTGTGCCAAAGGAGGAAATAGCTTGTTCAACCATTGCGTTCACTTCTTCTTTATTCCTAACATTAGCTTGAATGGCAATCGCCTCTCCAGCCTTTTCATGAATACGTTGGACAGCCTCCATGGCCCCATTCACATTTGTATGATAATGAATAATTACTTTAGCGCCCTGAGCCGCCATTAACTCGGCGGTAGCAAGTCCAATACCTGAGCTCGCGCCTGTGATGAGAATAACCTTGCCGGATAAGTTATGCATAGCCTCTCTCCTAACAAAACGTTTATATTAGTTATTCTCTATTTAACATTGTTAAACCTTTTAAGAAGGTTCGTATATTCATGTAAATATAACTATTACTATTTTGGGTATTTACTTGAAATTAATTCCTTACAAATTAACTCAATGTCTTGTGAAAAAGATTTTACTTGGAAGGCATCTGAATATGCTTTATTTTCAGATGAAGCTACTACTTGTTGCAGTTTTGCCTCATAGGTTTGTACAAAATAATCTAGTGTTGGACTTTTCAAATTCAAGGCTTTTGCAACACCCTGAATGATTTTTACACGATAGTAATCTTCTTTTGGCATTCTAGGAATATCCCATTCTCTATTATGATTAATAAAAATCCTTTTAAGAGGAACTGCTGAGAAATCATAGTACTTTCCTTCTCGATCTGGTTTAGAGTATGGATCAATTAACAAGGATGCATAACGAATATAGAGCAAATACTCTTGATGGATAGACTCAAGGTTATTAAAATTTTCTATATCTTTCCTATCTATACTTGCGGGATGCAATGAATAATTATCATCTACCATAAACTTTAATAGATTTAGAGGTTGAATATTGAAATCATTCACCACTGTCATTACTTCTTTCCAATAATTTAGCATATGACGGATTGTTGTGTATGTGATGGGACCTTCAGGATAAAGTTTATACACATACTTTGGTGTCTTTGGTTCATCAAATATTACTTGTAAGGAAAAATCATTCATAAATAAGGGAGGATGTACGTATAAAGATATATTTCTTGTTTCTGCTTCAAGTGGAGATGTGAATTTTGTTAATTGAATTCCCAAACAATTAAATAATATACATAATTCATCTAATCGTTCTGATTTTGAGTTAGTTGAACCAATATAAAGTGTTTTCTTTACCCCAGTTGTCATTACTTTATTTGACGGAATGTCATCCAACCATCTAGTATCTCCATAATAGGTTGAAAAACTAATGACTTCTGCATGTGTAGATAGATTCTTTAGGAAATTGGTAATTAAATGACTTGAGCCGAACGTTGGTGAAATTAATATAAAGCAGTTAACTTCCCTCAAGACTTTGTTATCTATTTGTTCTAATACAGTAATATAGGAATCTGAAGTAACGCTTAGTACAACGGTATCCCAATTACCGTATATTGAATGGTATCCTTTAAATAATCCATCAATTGTACATTCTCCTGCAACAGATTGATGTTGTGTATTTTGAATAGAAACCTGAAGTGCAAGCTGATGTTGAACGATAGTTTCAAAGAAAATTTTAGAGCGTATAGATTCACGACCTGCAATAGCTACTTTACTATTAAGATGACTTTTAAAATTTACAGCTAATTGAATGGCTGTTGGTCCTGTTCCTAATATCAACACACTATTAAAATATGTCATAGCTATCTCCTCATCTAAAAAAAGTCATTGTTCTTTTTGATGTAAAATAACATCACTTTGAGGAAGTATTATTTCACCATTATTCGCCATTTTTTCTGGTCTACTTTTTACATTGAATCATTAAAAAAGATGGTAGCCCCTCTCCATGACGCATATCAACTAGAACATCTTTACTTAATCCGCCTTATTATTGGTTTATGTCATATTTACGCTAAAAAAGTTGAGCTAATAATCTTGTACAACGGCGTGTTTCCTTACTGATTATTGTTCAATTGAGAGAATACTTCTTTATAAAAAGATCAGATACTAACATGAGGTCCTTTAACTAAAAACTATTAGACTCTTTTTCTATGTTATGAATACAGACAGAAGAGTTATTTTTTAGATTCTCGACTAATGATATCTATATCGATCACTTCCCAACTTCTATTTTAGAGGATTAAAATTCAATATATGCCGTATTCTTTATGACTATTTCGATGTATTTTTTAATGTCACAGTATAAATTGTATTTTTATGTCATCTTTGATTTAGCTTTCATTATGTTAGTGGTTAGAAGATTCTAGAATGGTTTTGCTACGGGATGTCAGAGGCCCACTAGGTAAATTAGATGCCATAAATGATGTTAGAAAATTGTATACCATGTGCCTTGGCTTACATTATCGATAAAATTAAAAAGGCTATGAATGATGATCATTCATAGCCTTTTTCTTATTGAATTAATTGGCTAACGTCTTCTTTAGCTCAGCAAAGGTCAAAAACGAAATGAATTACTTTTAAAAATTTTAAGAACAAAGATGTTCCTAGACATCTTTCGTTAAGTACTTAAATAAGCATGTCTTTTAGTTCTATAGCATTTTATTCATGTAGTTGTTAATTTAGCGTATATGATAAAAAACAACGTCAACTCTCCCATGATGACAACGTTTGGGACTTCTACTATCAAATTAATGATAAAGAAAGTGGCTAAGATCCCAATAAATAATGTTAAATGATAAAGCGTTAAACGATCTTGTTTAAACCTATACTGATGAAAAACTATACTAGTTGTCATGAAATAAAGGCATACAGAGCCGAATATAAAATATAAATCAAATGAATAACGAACCTCATTTAGAAACAGAAGCTTGATGGAAGCGGCAATCATGCTCAAAGACATTAATACAAAAAGATGGCCATAAATAATGGTCTGACCAGATGTTTCGATTGATTTGTCCACTTTCTTTTCTACATTTTCGAAATACTGCCACCACATCGAAACAATTAAAATAAACGAGATGATTGAAAATAAAATAGAATCCCAATCCCCTTTTTGTGGCTGTAGCACATACAAGGTGCTAACAACTGATTCTCCGAAAAGGATTAATGTCAATGAAGCAAAACGTTCTAATAAATGAGATGTATTAGTCGGAGCCTTCACCAAATATTTACGTCCCCAAAAAGGTACAAGGATATCAATCAGAATGCCTATATATAATATGCTATAGCGAATCCATGAATCAAATAAGATAGAAAAACAGGATATGATTATGCCAATCCAAAAACGTGTGCCTAAATAGTGAGCAACGTCCTTTCTATTGCCTTCTTCATAACGGTGAACAACTAGATATTGGACCGCAGTAAGGGCTCTTAATCCAATATAGCCAATTAGAAATGGCAAATAGTATTGATCAAAGTTAACCGATAAGCTAGATGTCATAATCAGGACAAATAGCATCTGGAATATTGTAAAAATCCTTTGGTGTAAAAAATCCTGTCCAAAACGATTAATAAACAATGTTTGTCCTACCCAAGACCACCAAATAGGGATAAATATTAAAACAAACTTCAAAAAATACTCTGGGCGAATTTCACCTTTTTCAACATGAAGTAATACATTAGTGGCAGTTGAAACAGCTGCTACAAAAATCAAATCATAAAAAAGTTCTAACCATGTTATTTTCTTTTCTTCCATCTCATCATACTCCTTCAAATCCTATTAGCTAATCATATAATAAAATGCTTTTCTTAATAAAGAACCTGTTTAAGCTTAAATCAAAAAATTTTAGACAAACAAAAAAGGAACTGGAGTCAGTTCATTTTTTGTTTGCCTTGCGAATACGATCCATCCCACTTAACAATGCTAGTATGAAAATTGGTAACATAGCAAAGCTGAGTAAAAATAGACCTATATTTACAGAAATAATGATACAGGTATCTCAGTCTTATCATTTTAGATGAAAAATCTAAAATGCTTGTCCGTATGCCAAAACTTTAGCTATTCAAATAAAAATACCTCCTTTGGATATTACATTCAAAGGAGGTATTTTTATAGTGAGTAACTTATTTTAAAGATTAAACGGCTTGTTCTAGCATTGCTTCTAATTCATTTTTGTCAAATTGATACGTTTCATTACAGAAATGACATTGTGTTTCTGCTTGCCCATCTGTATCAATCATATCTTGGAGTTCTTCGCTACCTAAGCTCACTAGCACATTCGTTGAGCGATCTTTTGAGCAAGTGCATTGGAATAGGATTTCTTGTGTTTCGAGAATTTTTACATTCCCCTCTCCTACAACCATTGTTAGGATTTCTTCTGGTGTTAGTCCATCACGTACCATTGCTGAAATCGTTGGAATACTTTCTAAACGTTTTTCAATTTCTTCAATAATTTCTGCCTCCGTGCCAGGTAATGCTTGAATAATAAAGCCCCCTGCTGCTTGGATTGTATTATCAGGGTTAACGATAACTCCTACCCCAACGGAAGAAGGAATTTGCTCAGACTGTGCTAAATAGTATGTGAAATCTTCCCCTAATTCCCCTGAAATAATAGGTACCTGTCCTACAAAGGGGTGTTGTAGACCGATATCTTTTGAAATGGTTACCATGCCATCTGTTCCCACGGCTCTTCTAACATCTAATTTCCCAATACTGTTTAGGGGGAAATGTGTTTGCGGGTTTGTTACATAGCCTCGTACTTTACCATTTGCGTTAGCGTCAACAAGGATTGTACCTAAATCACCCCCACCATTTATACGAATGGTTAATTTGTCTTCATTTTTTAACATAGAACCAAGCATCACGCCGAAAGTCATTGAACGTCCTAACGCTGCTGATGCGGTCGGCCATGTATAGTGTCGATGTTGAGCTTCCCCTACTGTATCGACTGTTCTTGCTGCTATAACTCGAACTTGTCCGTTATATGCTAAACCTTTCACTAAATAATCCTTCATTATTATCTCTCATTTCTTCAATTTTTTAATAGATGGTTGAGGGTTCCGCTTCATAAATCAGCATCTTCTGACGCCCCTAACCCAACAATTTCCCTTCGGCTTTATTATCGTGTTATACATTTAACAAAGCCCTCAGTTGCATATCATGCGAGTACCGTTTGTGGAAATTTAGAATATTTTTGCTGTCATAATCTCTTTTATTTTCATTGGCTCCCGTTTCTGTATAATCAACCTAAGTATTGTAAAGCGCACACAGTGGAAATACACATATTAGTGCATAATTCCAATATTTCACCTATTTATATTGATGTCCAACATAAATCAACATTTTGAGAGGACAAAAGAAAACAAATAGTTCAATTTTGAACTACAAGGGGAAATAAAAGTTAGAACAGATCTGCTCTAACTCAAATTACCTAACACTTTTTGAAGTAAAGAAAAAGAAGTAGCTTTCTCCTCTTCATTAAATCCATGAAACATTTTGTTTGTAAGATGATCAAAGATTTCTTCAAAATATTTCTGGACATCCAGTGCTTTTTTAGTTGCAACGACATACATTACTCGTTTGTCCTCACTATGCCCCTCTTTTACAAGATAACCAGTTTTGACTAAACGGATAATCATTTCAGTAATGGTTGATTTTTGTTTGAGCATTTCATCACAAATACATTTGATTTGTATGCGTCCCCCATTTTTGTACACAATGTATAACAGCATGAAATGGCTTGGGGCTAAGTCAGTATAGCCTAGTCGCTTTAACTCTTGTTTTAATTCATCTTGTACAGCGGTAGAAATTATGGAGTTCAATAAAATTGCTTCATGTGATTGTATATTTGCCATTCGTATCACCGCCTTTAGAATAGTTCAATTTTGAAGTTATTTCAACTAATATACATTTTAATACGCTCCCTTTTCCTTTCACAATGATTTTCAGTAGCTATTTATGATCAAGATTTTAGGTGATGAAACAATAAGGAGGTACATCGATGTAAGATGTTTTTAAAAGTTTATGATGCAGTGTGGTGATTTCACTAAAGGAAACAATAAGGTACAAAAAATGGACGATTTAGGTAGTGGTTTAAATAAAATTTCTGGAAAAAGCTATGAAAATCCAAGGTTTTTTGAAGGTGTGTTACCTGTCTATTCGTAGCTAATAAGTAAAAAAACCACCTACTATTTCAGATGTAAGTGGTTGTATTTCAATAAATTATAGTTTAACTTTTACAACTGTACCGTCCTGTGCATTGACATCAACTAGCAAGATCCCTTTATAATTCTTCAGTTCCTGGACAATGGGCTTGAGTGTTTTTTTGTCTATTGGCGGCAAGGTAAAGTCCAGTTTTTTTCTTTCAAAGTATTCTTTTGTCCATTTGTTTATATTACGCTGAAATAATGTTGAAGACAAAATGGAAATAACAATGTTTAACATCGCATATGGGATTGGGATGGTAAGTCGAACATCCTTTGTTTTCACTTTGACATGTATCATCAGTCGGTCACTAGTCAATGAACACAGAAACGGAATCCCCGTTTGCCGATTTAATATCAACGATTTGGCCATCTAATTCATTTTCGATGGCTTCCATTATAAGGCTGATATCCAGATCTTTCACATATTTTTCAGATTGTGGAATACTAGCTGCGATACTGTGTCCAGCCATTAAAACAACTTTCACTAGCTTGATGGGTAAATTAACCGTTACGTTATCATTTTCAGTTGAAACAATACGAACTTTTAATGTTTTATCTAAATATTTAGCTGGTTTATCTAAAAGCTTATTTCCCGCGTCATCTTTCTCTTGCAATACTTGAATTAGTTCAGAGCCTTTTTCTGCATCAATTTTCCCTTCCTGAACCATCGTTAACACTCGTGCAATTTCCTCTTTCATGATCTATTCCTCCTATTCTTCTTTTAAAAGCTTAATGGCTTCTTCTGCTGTGATTTCGCCATTTTCTAGCAGAGTAACAACATTCTTTTTATCTACTTCATTTTTCTTCTTCTTCTGCTCATATCCAAGGGATGAAATAATATCTGTTAGCTTTCCTCGAACCGTTGGGTAGGAAATTCCAAGTTCTTTTTCAACATCTTTAATATTCCCTCTACACGCTAAAAATACTTCCACAAAATGAAGCTGATCCTTTGATAAGGATGCCAGTTTCGATAATTCAAATTCATTTTCAATCGTAGTGTGGCAGTGAGAGCACTGCAACTTGGTAATTTTTAACGTTTTACTGCAAACAGGACAATTTGTGATTACTTGATAGGCCATAATGAAGTTCCTTTCTTTAGGTTGATTTGATTATATACCAAAGAATTTAAAAATGAAATAACCAAAATTAATTTTTTGTACTTAAAAATTAAAAATGTTAATTAAAAGTTTAATATAATTAAGTTTTAGATATATGGCGTTTTTTGAAGATAACCAACTTGAAGTATGTAAGACAATAAGGGGAACCAATCCCCCCTGCCGATGATTTTAATTTTATATACTGAAACAACTTCACCTCCTAAACATAACTCATTAGTTGAATGGTATCCACTTGTAGTAGGTGGTTTTAAGGAGTCTATAAATTTTTCAATATGCGAAAGGATGGTGCATTCAGAGGAACACAATTTGGAGATTTTGCACGCAAATCTATAGGAACAATGTTTTTCTCTCAGTATGGTTTGGAGTGTATCCACCTTTTGGCTACCCGTCTTATGGTAATTTTCACTAAGTAAAATAACAAGAACTATATAGTTCCAATCTCATATTGTATGGTACCCTAATAGAGGAATGTTTATGGGCTAGGTTTAATAAATAGGAGTAAAATCACAATGATTTCAAGAGAAGCATTAGAAAAAAATCAGATTTCCCTGTATGTATTCGTTTTATTACTGGCAGGAGCTATAGGGTTATTTGCCCCTGATATAGGCACACGCTTGGACATTACCCTTTCTTTTGTTATTGCATTATTAATGTACAGCATGTTTTCACAAATTCCTTTCAGCTCTTTAAAAGAAGCTTTTGCTATTCGTCGTTTTTTGGGGGCATTGCTAACGGTCAACTATATAGCGGTACCAATTGTTGTATGGCTATTAACTTTGTTTTTACCAAACCACCCACCTTTATTACTTGGCGTCTATTTGGTATTACTGACACCTTGTATTGATTATGTCATTGTTTTTACAGCACTCGGTGGTGGAAATGAAAAAGCCATGCTGATTTCAACACCTATTCTTTTCATGACCCAAATGCTATTACTACCTTTCTATTTGTGGATATTTATTGGACATGAAGCAGCGGAAATAGTTGAAGCGGGCCCTTTCCTAGAGGCATTTTTTAAGCTCATCGTCATCCCATTGGTCATCGCGATTATTGTTCAGCTACTTGCTAAAAAATCTATAGTCGGTCATACAATCATTCAATTTTCTGCATGGCTACCAGTTCCCTTTATGGCATTGACATTGTTTGTTGTTGTCGCTTCACAAATCGGAAAATTATCGACATCCATTGATTTGATAGTTAAGGTCATTCCCGTTTACATGGCCTTTATGCTTATCATGCCATTTATTTCAAAACTTATTGGCAAACAATTCAAACTTGATCCTGCATCTGGTCGAGCTTTAATATTTAGTGGTTCAACACGTAATTCGCTTGTTGTTCTACCCTTGGCCCTATCTTTGCCAGATCCAATACATACAGTAGTGGTTGCTATTATCGTTACACAAACGATTGTCGAAATTATAGGAGAAATCATTTATATTCGTGTTGTGCCCCATCTATTTTTACACGAACAATAGGCTGATTTGTAATTCAAGAAAAAATTTGGTACGATGAATATACAATTATGAGAGGACTGATGGATGAACAATGATGAACTAAACTATATTTTAAGTTGAAATCAATTACTTCAAACTACAAAATATAGGATTAGTCTGTCCATTTTTATCAATCAGTTTATACTTTTTTCGTCATTTTCCTATGGCAAAAAAGTCCTTAATCAATACCTGTAACCGACTAATCCTTCCAATGACAATTGGGGGGATTTTTTTATTCTCTCATAGTTACATCAAAATTCTAAAAAAGGAGTGTGGAAAATGAGCGATTTAGACACAATTGTTACACATGTAAATCTCCGTATAAGTCGTTAATATCCATCCTACTTATGCGGAGACATGGATTCCAGATGGATATGCCGACTTTGTATAAAAGAAAGAAAAAAGGTTTGCTATACAAAGGAGGAGTTATCATGTCAATGATACAAGTTCAAAATTTAACATTTTCCTATCCAGGTAGCTTTGATCCTATTTTTGAAGGTGTTAACTTTCAATTAGATACGGATTGGAAACTAGGATTTATCGGTCGAAATGGTCGCGGGAAGTCAACATTCTTTCAGTTATTATTAGGGAAATATGAGTATAGTGGGAAAATTAATGCTTCAGTAGATTTTACTTATTTCCCCTACCCTGTTGCAGATCGGAACAAATATACGTATGAAATTTTTGAGGAGATTTGCCCGCAGGCAGAGGATTGGGAGTATCTTCGTGAAATATCGTATCTACATGTAGATGCTGAGGTTATGTATCGCCCCTTTTATACATTATCGAACGGAGAACAAACGAAGGTTTTGCTTGCTTCCCTTTTCTTGACGGAGGGAAAATTTCTATTAATTGATGAACCGACTAACCATCTAGATACAGATGCACGAAAAATTGTCGCTAACTATTTAAAGAAGAAAAAAGGATTTATTTTGATTTCGCATGACAGAACGTTTTTAGATGGCTGTGTGGACCATATCCTTTCCATCAATCGAGCCAATATTGACGTTCAAAGTGGTAACTATTCTTCATGGAAGTTAAATTTTGATAGACAGCAGGAACATGAGGAAGCAACAAACCATCGTCTACAAAAGGACATTGAAAGATTAAAACATTCCTCGAAGCGTTCGGCAGGCTGGTCCAATCAAGTTGAGGCTTCTAAAAATGGGACGACGAATTCAGGGTCTAAGCTAGATAAAGGTTTTGTCGGACATAAGGCAGCTAAGATGATGAAGAGAGCGAAGCACATTGAATCAAGACAGCAAAAAGCGATTGATGAAAAATCAAAATTGCTAAAAAATGTAGAAAAAACGGAGTCTTTGAAACTAGAGCCATTGGCATTTCAGTCAAAGGAACTTATAACTTTGACCGATGTATCTGTTCGATATGATGACCACATGATTAATCAACCATTAAGCTTTAAAGTTGAACAGGGTGATCGTATTGTTCTTGATGGAAAAAACGGAAGCGGTAAAAGTAGTGTTTTAAAACTTATTCATGGAAACGACATACAGCATACGGGTACTATCCATGTAGGCTCAGGTCTTATTATATCTTATGTTCAGCAGGATACTTCCCACTTGAAGGGATCATTATCTGATTTTATTGAAGAGCATGAGATTGATGAAACATTATTTAAATCCATCCTTCGTAAAATGGATTTTGATCGAATTCAATTTGAGAAGGATATTGCTCATTATTCAGGTGGGCAAAAGAAAAAACTACTTATTGCCAAAAGTTTATGTGAGAAAGCTCATTTATATATTTGGGATGAACCATTAAACTTTATAGATATCTATTCCCGTCTACAAATTGAAGAGCTCATCCAGAGCTTTAATCCTACAATGGTGTTTGTAGAGCATGACCAGGTATTTCAGCAAACGGTGGCGACCAAAATTATTTCTATGTAGCGAAATATGAAAGCTTTGAAAACTGATCGTTTGTAATCAATAGCTCTCCTGACGTATCGCTTAGAATAATTAAGCCAATATAAAAAAGAAATCCCAAGGAAAAGACGACAAATGTTTTTTCTTGGGATTCTCTATAGCCTTATACTAAATTTGCACTAGCTGTAAAGCCTTCTTTATATCCTGTATATCCTTTGTTAAAACACTCTTCACATTTGATCCAAACCATTCTAGTGAGGCATCTATCTCCCTATTTGAATCTATTTCTGCTAGGAATTCACCGTAGTCAATGGCCCCTTCAAATAATGGAACCATCCCTTCTCGAGTCCCTGATGCAGCATAGACATTGTGTGGAGCAAAAACATCCAGGTGTGTCCGAGAGGCAATATTTTTAAAGTGAAAATGTGAAATATAAGGACGAAGTTGCTTCATGGCGACAATTGGGTCCACCCCTGATTCCCATACATGTAAAACGTCAAAGTTAACTCGTAAGCTTGAGTGGTTCGTTTCTTCGAGTAACTGTATGGTTGAGGGTAGATTATCTGTCAACGTATTCGGATGAGTTTCAACAAGCAAGTATTGTCCTTTTGACTCGAGATAATCACAGATCAATTCAAGTCTGAAAGTAAGTTCTTCTCTTTCCTTCTTACTCGTTTCTAAGCTGCCCTGCTTGCCGACAAAAGTACGAATCTTGTTTGTTCCCCAGCGCTCTGCAAGTGCAGATAACCTCTCTGTTTCAGCCATCATTTCAGCAACCGGTGCCTCTAATGGTAAATAATCACTAAGCATACTCGTTTCCAAACCGAAGGATCTTAGCCAATCTGCTCCATAATGAAGATCATCTGCTAAGTTCTTTGCATGAACACCCCAAAGCTCAATACCATGAAAGCCTTGTGCTTTGGCAAAGTGAGCTAATTGATCTATTGAATGAAGATGGTGTCGAAACGAGATTGTACAAATAGATAGTTTCATAACGTGACCTCTTTCTTGTACTGTAGTGTTAACCATGCTTGAAAGCATTCTTGTAATCCTTGCTTAATCTTGAACTCAAGTAGATTTTGTTCTTCTAGCTTCACATAAATATCTTCTATTAATGATGGATCATGCGTCATCGCAAGTTTCATCACTCGATATTGAACCGTTGTATAGCCCTTCACTAAACGCTCAATTTCATCACACCATATGTCAAAGCCTTCCTCAGCACGGCCAAGTGCTTCCCAAAAATATGCAAATGCATGCTCATATGCATATTTTCTTATCGCTATAACTGGCAATTGTTTTATGGCAGCCGGCAGTTTCGAGATACTTTCTTTGTCATTTTCTGCAGTATGCTCATTAATTATTTCAGCAATGGCATCTGTCAATGGATTACGCTGGAGCTTGATACATGTATTAAAATAGGCTTCAACTGTATCAGAAGTTGGAGCAATGATCGTCTCGGAATCAAAATAATAACCTCCTCCTACAGTTGGCTCTAGGATGGCAGCTATAATTCTTTCCTTCGGTAATAACCCCTCCCAGCGAAAATCAGGGTCATACATAAACCACTCTTCTTCATTTTCTGTCGATTCTAGCATCACATAATGAGGAAATGGACTTTGATGAAATTTATTCTCTCGCTCTGGAAGCTTTGATAAATCTAACATCACCATTACATGTTGCTGGGGAGATTTATGCTCTAATAACGCTAGTAGCTTATTTATATTTTCGTGTTTTGTTTGATTTTCGTCATACCATTTGTGAAGCTTGATTCCATAAAGCATTTCATACCATGTTTGAAAGAAATCATGATCAATTTCATCAGAGTGGTATGTAAGCACACCATTATCAAGCACATCGAAATCCGCATCCCATACCCCAAAATAATAAGGCCTATGATCGACGCCTTTAGTCTTCTTAATAACCTCACAAACACAGCTTACAAAACAATGAACTTTTATCATTTTTAGCCTCCGATTATTCTACCTTTTGCTGTTTTTCTAAGAAGTTTGCTAGTGTCCCTACTGTTTTGAAATCTTTAGGAACAAGCACCTCATCAGGAATGGCAATGCCAAGGTCCAACTCTATATGAAGAATGAGTTGAAGGACCATAATGGAATCCATATACAAATCCTCATTTAATCGGGCATCTTCATTAAAAGAAGACAATGTCTGCAACTCTAATGAATTTTCCATAATATCATAGATGCTTTTGATCAGTTGTTGCCGTGTCATACGGGTATGCCTCCAAGTTTTTTTCTACTTATTTTTCCATTAGGTAGCTTTTCGATTTCACGAACAAACACGAACTCCACCGGAATTTGATGTGGAGCAAGAAATTTCCGACACCACTCTCTAAGTTCTATATGATCAATCGGTTCATCAGACACATAGAGTGCGCAAACTCGCTCTCCTGATAAATGGTCTTGTTTCTTATATACGACTGCTTCTACTATTCTTGGCTCATCCATTAACACGTTTTCCACTTCTTGCGGATACACATTCAAGCCAGCTACATTAATCGTGTCATCGATTCTTGCAAGAAAAGAAAGAATATTATTTTCTAGATAGCCAAGATCTTTCGTATAAATCGTTTGTGCAGATGTTTCAATGATAATCTCGCTTGGTGTTTGTTTGTCACCAGCTGTCACCTTCACATGAGGAAGAGGATACCCCATTTCTTTCGGATCTTCCACATTAGGGTGAATGGCAACACAGCCGGATTCGGAGCATCCATACTGCTGAAGGACTTGGTTAGATTTCTCTCTTAATGATGTTAACCAGCCATGTGGCATCACAGTCCCTGACGTCATCACACGATCAAATTGTTGATCAATCGGTAATAATCGACTTAATGTATAAAGTAATGCTGGGGCTCCATAGAGTAAGTGCTGAGGATATTCTTTTAGCTTTTTCAACATATATTTAGGATTATTATTCGTTATAATAACCGGTTTTGCTCCTCTTCTTATACAAGCTAGGACACCACAAATAAATCCATAAGAGTGAGTAACCGGGCAAGCAACAATAGAATTTGTCAAGGAATCAACAGGTAATGTAGTAACATAGCTTTCAATCTCCTCGTCCACTGAGCTCCACGTTCGTTCAATGCATTTCGGAGCTCCTGTTGTACCAGAGCTCATTTGAACTAATACCCCTTCTTGGTTATTGGAAAGATTGGATAATTCGATGAAATCATCAATGGATTGGAACAATAACAGATGACTACCCGCTGTCGAAGCGATTCTTATGGCACCCTCTTTTGGCGTCGCTGAATGGATTGGGACAACTGACCCTCTTTTTTCACGAATGTATAAACAAAGAGCTATATATTGGAAAATATCATCTGTACAAATTGCTAATCTCCGATTGTTACATTCCTTTAGATGTGGTAAGCGTTCATATATATCAAACTGTTTTTCAATATCTTCTACTGTATAAAATTGATCATTGACATAAAACATCATGATTTCCCCTTTTCATTCGCTTGTGCCAACGCATTGTTGACGATATGGCGAAAATTGCCTTCTTCTTTATTTTGCAATTTCTTTTTTAGTAAGGATTCAACATAAATAGGTGTGCTAGTATACTGAAGCTGTTCATTTCTTGTATGGAAAGATGGAAAGCGTTCAAAGTGCTTCTGTATGCCGTCCTTAATTTGATTCCAAAAGCGTATTTCTTCATATCCATATTGCTCTTCTAGCAAATTAGATAGCTCACTTAAATGAAACACGAATAGTGTATCCATCGCTAACTCACGTAAAGCCTCTATAGAAGACATCCAATAATAATCATCGGCAGGTGCATCTTTAAATCGGTCATGTATCATTCCAAAATCGGGAATGAGGTTTCTATCTGCTATGAATTCTTCCGTATATTCGATACTGTCATGGAAATCTCTCAGTACAACCCGAGTCGGCCACCCATTTTCATGCAATAAAATCATATTTTGCGCATGGGCCTCCACTGCAATTCCATGAGCGACAAGTAGGTGCCAAATTGGAATAACACTCACTTCAATCAAGCGTTTTATCCACGCCTCCGTTCCATATCGGCATAGCCAATCATCAATAAACGAACGCCCATCTAACTCCATCATCATGAGTACCGTAAAGGGTACTGCTTCCTCCTCCTCCTTCATATACACGCGCACACTTTCTCGCCATATGGTGCCAAGCTGACCTTCTAATTTGCTACTATGCTTTGTGGCATGCGGTTCAAAAATAATGCCTGCGTATTCTTCCAGTACAATAACAGTCTTTTGTAAATAGGCATCTGATTGAAGTACCTGTTTAAGCCATGCAGAAATATGAGGAGCAGCACAAACAGCATGAGCATGTAACTTTCGTAATGAAGAGGTATTCACCATATTCATTGAGCATTTTAATTGTGCTTTTTGTGGATGTGAAGAATTCCATAATGTTCGCACTGATTGAGTTGCCCTATAGTAATCTCCTTTCACATTTAGAGGTATGAAATCCTTTTGTTCTATTAATTCAGCAAGCTCCTGTTTCATGGTACGCCATTGCCATGGATGAACAGGTAAGAACGTATAGTCTTCGAATATGCCATTGAATCTCGCAAGCTTGCTAAGAAGGTCGTCCCACAGTAAATGCCCTAGCTCTCTTTTCCAGAAATCTTCTTCTTTCTCAAGAACAGCGATTCGTACATAGCTTCTTCTCACTGCCACCCATTGAAGGGTGAATGATTGCTTTCCTTCAGGGCCATAGTCTATATGGTCGTCAATCGTAAAACCGGTTCTAGATTTAAAACAAGGATGATACGGATGTCCTTCAATAATTTCCGATTCTAATTCCTCATAGCTCGAATTTCTTCTCGACATCGGCATTTGGAGATGTCTATCATTCCAATCGCAAAGATTACTCGTTAAATGAAGTTCTTTCAGTAACCGAACTTTATCTTGACAACTCGTCAGTAATTCATCGACTAGTTCCTCAAATGTTGCCTCCTGTATCGTCTCATCCTTGCTTATTAGAAAAATATGATCTCCCTTTATTCGGATGCGATCAAATGCCATTCTTCTTCCTTCACAGCGAAAGGTGTATGTCTGTCCAATAAGAGTAAAAATTGAAGTCCATTGATCCAGACGTGTTTCTTCATAGTTGATTAGTCCCTCAAAGATCATCGCTTCTACAAGCTGCCGCCTTACACGTAGCTCTCCTCTTTTAGAAGCTAAAGGCTGTAGCTGCTGCATAGTCTGCCTCCTCATACTGTCGAACAAATGGGTTTGGAATTTTCGTATATACGGCTTGTTCTAGTTCGGCTTCAAGTTCATCTACATCATGGAACCTTGTTAAAAGGTTTGCTTTGAAGGCAAGCTCTTCTTGATTTAGAATGTTCCGAACAAATGCCTTCCCGAAACCTGTCAATTCGTTTTCTAATAAGTGCAGTTGTTCTATAGACCACTTCAAAAGAACATTTTCGTTAATAAGCTGATCCGCTCCAAATCGAGAAATAACAGGAAACAGTTGATTCATAAATAAATAATACGTAAATCTATCTTGTATAAGGGCATCTTCGTAAAACAGTTCTTCCGTTTCATGTAAAGATGGCTCTATTGCAAGAAGTACATCTTTATAGGCTTTTGATAAGTAATAACCTTGGTTATCGCGATAATAATATGTGGTTGGATAACCAGAAGAGATGTTTAATAGACTGTTTTGCTGATGGGCTTCGAGAGCGATCCCATGCTCATCGTATAATTTTAATAATGGTTCAATCGCACATGTCCAATAAACTTTAAACCAATCTAAACTGACACTCTCTAATGACCGGAGTTCGGATTGAGCAATTTTCATGATGAGCTGACATAGCTTTGATTTTTCTTCTAGCAGGGGCTCTTGCACAAGCGTAGCGATCATGCAGATTCCTTCATCTTGGCCTTTAGGAAATACGTTTGAGCGAAAAATAACCTCAAACCCTGATTCCGTCTGGTTAGGAAACTCTACAGTCATATAAGCAGGGTCATGAATCATCTGAAAGGATGGATGATTTTGTAAAAAATCTATTTTTTTCATTAATCGAGCCATAGCAATCCCAGCTTTAAGTTCATGAGTTCTATTGACTCTCAATGAATTTGTTATTTTGACAGGAATTGAAAACTTATACATCATTTCTTCCTGTGAGTTATAAACCGTTCTGATTGAAGAGGTTGCTGTATAAAAAGCTCCTAGCGCACCCTCGTATTTTATGAATCCTTCAGCAATCGCCTTTTTTACATATTGTTGCTGTAGAAGCCATTGTGCTTGTAGGGGGTGGACCGGAATGAAACAATCCTTCACGGACGTAACAAAATTAGGCTGTGATGTTATTAACGATTGAACAATGTGATCACTCGCACTTTTTTCTAATACGGAGGACTCTTGTACCATTTTACGGTCGACACGAAAATAGTGAAGTTGGAAAGAACCTTGTAACTCTGGAGCAAAACTGGTTTGTTGCCAATCTGCCATCCCTTGTCTACTTTTTGGTGTTGGATGAAGCCAATGACCAAGTAAGAGAGACTGCTCCGCTTCAATAAACGTACCGCTAGCCCCAGGTTGCTTGTCACCTTCCAAACTATTTTCAATATAATTGGCCATCGTTTGGTAGCTTTCAATTATGCGAAGAATGAGTTCGTCAAAATGGGAAGAAAGATTAAGACTGCTATCCCTCTTAGCCATCAAATGTAGTTCCTGAATGAGCGTAATAAGTATCGATAATTTATCCTCGACAAGCCATTGTTTTTGTTTTGTACAATACTTCCACGGCGTACCAATTACCTGTCTTCCGACAAGAGATTTATATTCCACCCCAAATGCAAAACGTATGTTTTGTTTTGGTAATTCAAGCTCTAATATATGTGCCTCTGTAATCAGTGCTGATAGTCGTTGTTCTTTAATCCACTCCTCCTTTTTGACCCAATGCCCGCTTCTCACCTCTCGTATATAACAATTTATAAACGCCTGAAACGTTGCATTTTCTGCAATCTGTTTAGCAATCTGTTGCATGAAATAAACCAATCCTTTCACAGAGCCTTTTTACTATTAATTGATAATCATTATCACTCGTTGTTAAAAAAATGAGTCTCCCTTATTAGAAAGACTGAGAAGTAAATTAGAACATTGATTACAATTGATAATGATTATCGTTTTCAATATTAATTACATATTATAGGTAATTTGGAAATGACTCAACTGTCTAAAGACCTATATGGCAATATAAACCATCGAAATAGGTAAAAGTATAGAGAAATACGTCGTTATTTGTATCAGTTATGAAAGATTATTAATATTTAACGGGTTATAAAGATGAAATATTACAAAGAAATAGAAGGGAGAGCTCCATTTCGAAATGGTTCTTATGGCTTGAATGTTTTTATTTTTACGAGCTATGGCATCTAGATGTTCATGCAGAAAAATATTAAGTATGTATAGAAAAATGGCAGAAATGTTGCGATATCAACGTTTCTGCCATTTAAAATTTAAATGAGTGTTTTTGTCATAATTAAATCTACTTGTTCTTCCTCGCCCATGTAAAAGCTGTGCGCTCCAGTTTGAACAAAGCCTATTTTTTTATAAAAGGCTATAGCATTGTCATTTTTATCCCAAACCCCTAACCAGATGCTACTTTTATTTTGGGCTTCAGCTAATTCGATAGCCTTGTTCATAAGATATTTGCCAAGACCTCTTCCTTGAAATGACTGTCGAATATAAATACGCTCAATTTCAAGGGACTCGTTCCCCATTTGTTCAGATTGGGCATCATTGACATTCACCTTTAAGTAACCTGCAATGACATCATTGTCATAAATAAAATAGAATTCTGAAGCTTCATTACATAATTCCTTTTCCAGCCGATACTCTGTAAATGCTTTTTCCAAGTAAGCAGTCATATTTTCAGGTGAATTCTGATCTTTAAAGGTATCATTAAATGTTTCAATACTCACCTCTTGGAGTTTTTTTAAATCACCTAAGCTACATTTTGCTAATTTGATTGACATTGATTACACTCCTTTAAAACTCTTTATAGATTTTATGTTGCAAATGCAACAAAAAGAGTATATATTGAATGTAACTTATTTTTGTTGTATATGCAATAAAAATATGAATGGAGGTTGTAAAAGTGAAATATGTTTTTTATGTCATAGGCATTTTCATCTTAACGCTGGGCATTTCTTTAACTATTCGATCCAATCTAGGTACTTCCCCCTTCGATGCTCTTTTAGTAGGACTATCTAAAAATATAGGGCTGACAGTTGGTAGCTGGGAAATTATATTGGCCATTATTTTAATAGGCTGTAATTCCATACTAACTAAACAAAGGCCCGAATTTTTGGGCTTTATTACTGCTTTTATTACGGGAATTGGGATTGATTTGTGGTTATTTTTGTTACACAATCAGTTAACACCTGTAGCTTGGTATAATCAAGTTGTTTGTTTTGGTGTTGGTTTAGTTGTGATTGGGTTAGGGACTGCCACCTATTTACATACGAATTTTGCACCGATTCCTGTTGACCGATTAACATTAATAATTAAAGAGCTAACGAAAAGGAGCATCTTTTTTGCAAGAACGACTATTTATATCCTGTTTTTAGTGCTAGCGTTAATAGTGAAAGGCCCAATTGGCTTTGGCACAATCATAACGGTTTGTTTTGGAGGGTTCATCCTCCATCTCTTTATGCCGATTACTGGTAGAATACTAGATAACATCCTACACCGCTCTACTCAATCTCAAAATGAAGAGCTCAAAAGCTAGTATTCTTGTTTTGAATGGGGGGATGTCATTTGATAAAGTTTTTTTGCCTAGTAGCTGGCAGTCCCCCATTTCTTCCATAAAAAAATCCTGCTACTAACAGGATTTTTAAACGAAATCTATAATGTTACACTGTTTTCTTGAAAAAACCTTTTCTTATCCTCTTCGGTAAATTCTTCTAATGATTGATAGGTATAATGAGGATTTCGATCCTTATCAATGACGACGGAGCGTACACCTTCATAGAAATCCCTATGTCTTAAAAAATTCCTTGCCAAAATGAAATCGGTCTTAAAGCATTCTTCTACTGTTTTTTCACGAGCGTCAATGAGCTGCTGTAACGTAATTTTTAAAGAGGAGGGTGATTTCGATAGAAGCAAGTGCTTCGTGTCACGAGCAAATTCGCTTGGGTCATAGTCTAGGGATTGTATGATTTCCTCTATTGTATTTCTTGAAAAATGATGGTTTATTACTGTTTGAAGCTTCTCAAGTTCACTGTTCGCGGCTGGCTTACTAGAATATTTCTTTATTAGTTGGTTTAAGATTGAGTTTATATTGTTAGAATGCCAGTCCGTCTGTTTTACACTTTGAAGGAAATCAAATAGCTTATCACTCGTCATATAATGATCTGCACCATTAGCAAAAAGGACGTCTGCTGCTTTAATAGTGGATGCAGTTAATGCTAGGTAGTAACCAATAAAACCTGGCGCTTTGTTTAAGAAATAGCCCGCTCCAACATCTGGAAAAAAGCCAATATTCATTTCCGGCATCGCCCATTTTGTACGCTCTGTAACGATTCGGTGGCTTGCTCCATAGGTTAAACCGACTCCACCTCCCATGACAATGCCATCAAGACAAGCAATAATGGGTTTAGGATAATGATAGATCACCAAATCCACTTCATATTCTACTTCGAAAAAGTTTTCAGCCCCTTGTAATGCATCTTGACTGGATTGTGCTTGATAAAGTGTTTTGATGTCACCCCCAGCGCAAAATCCCTTCTCCCCTGCCCCTTGTAGTAGAATAAGACGTATTTCATCATTCGCTTCCCATTCTTTTAATTTTTCTCTAATGGGGTTAAGCATGTCAGTGGAAAGAGAATTTAAAGCTTTAGGGCGATTCAATGTAATGATTGCCGCACCTCCATCTTCGACCGAAAATAATACTTCGTTTGCCATGTTGGAACCCTCCTTTAACAATGTTTAAAGTGTGGCTGTCTTTTTTCAATAAATGCCTGCACACCTTCTTTAGCATCATTTGTTAACAATAGCTCAGCAAAACGCGTTCGTTCAAGCTCTAGTCCTTGTTGTAAATTAGCCTTCGTGCTTTGAATTACACATTCAATTGTACGAGAGACACTTGTCATACTTTTACCCTCAACAAAGGACTGCGCAACAGTCTTAGCCGTCATCAAAAGTTCCTCAGGTTCTGTTACGAGTTGGATAATACCGAGCTGTAATGCCTCGTCTGCACTCAATTGTTTACTTGTTAAAATTAATTGGAGCGCCGTTGCTTGATTTGTTATTCTGCTAAGTCGTTGAGTCCCCCCGAATGTAGGGAGTAGCCCAAGCTTTAATTCTGGTAAGCCGAGAATGGCTTGATTCGAAGCAATTCGGAAATGACATCCTAACGCTAGTTCGAGTCCTCCTCCAAGGGCCGGTCCATTAATGGCCGCAATAACTGGTTTCTTCATGGCTTCTACTTCATCGCATAGCGCTTGCCCTGCTTGAGCCATTTGTAATGCTTTGTCCTGTTGGCCAAAGGCTGAAACAAACTCCTTTATATCAGCCCCAGCGACAAAAAATCGGCCAGTGCCTGTAATAATAATGGCACTTGTATCTTCATCCTCCGCTAGCTCTTGGAAAATACGACGCAGGTTTTCAATAGAGACTGATGACAAAGTGTTTGCAGGTGGATGATCTAAATGAATAATAGAAATAGACCCCTCCTTCGTAACGTTTGCCAATGTATCCATCATGTTGCTCCTCCTAACTAATCATTTTTGGGTTGTCAATGAATGTTCTCGCAAGCGCCCTTTTTTTCATAAATAGATTTTGCTGTAGTGGAATATTTAACTGTCGAATATTATTTAGCAAGCTTACTCGTTTTTGCTCACTGCTTTCAGCAGCCGTAATTATAGTAATCGCACTTTCTTCTATTTTTCGGTAACCCTCCTGGCATAATATGTCTGTCATCAATTGTTTTGTTTGCTCATGTACAGCTTTTTTCGACCTCAGCCAAGCTGATTCCATGACATAGCTTTCCGTGGCTATATCCGCCAACAAACGCATAAATTCTTGCTCCTGCTCGAGTTGAATCTGTGCATTCGTAATGACTGTAATTGCTAGTTGCATCAAATGCTTGGAGAGAAGGATATAATGGTGATTTTTTTCTAATGGTTGACAGTGAATAAAATCATCTGCAATTGCAGTTGTTTGTACATTTTTTTTCCACAGCATTTTAGCCAATGTGAGGCGATTGATTTCATTTGTACCTTCGAAAATACGACTAATTCTTGCGTCCCGATACAAACGTTCCACATCATATTCTTGCATATAGCCATATCCACCATGTATCTGGACAGCTTCATCAGCAATTTTTCCAAGTGCTTCGGAACAATGTACTTTATGGAGTGCGCATTCGAGTGCAAAATCGGATATTTTCTGGACCATCGTTTCCTTACTTCCTGATGCAATAGCCTCATCCATTTTTCCAGCCGTTCGGTATGCAGCACTTTCTGCTCCATAAATCAATACGGCCATGTCAGCAAGTTTTTCCTGTATCATTGTAAAATCAACGATAGATCGTTCAAATTGTCTCCGTCCCTTTCCGTAATTCACAGCTAATTGAAATGCCTGTTTGGCAGTTCCTATATTGGAAAAGGCTAGCTTTAGACGTGCCATATTCAAGATGTTCATAGCGACAATATGCCCTTTGCCAACCTCTCCAAGAACATGATCGATTGGCACTATAACGTCTTCTAAAATGAGCGTTGCCGTTGAAGAGCCTTTAATGCCCATTTTCTCCTCTTCCTGACCTACGGATACCCCTTTAAAGGAGCGTTCGACAATTAACGCAGTCATGCCATTATGCGTCTGGGCAAAAACAACGAAGACGTCTGCTAGCTGAGCATTCGTAATCCATTGCTTTTCTCCGTTTACTATCCATGCTGTACCATCTTCTGTTAATCTAGCATTCGTTTTGGGGCGCAGTGCATCAGAACCTGCATCGGACTCTGTAAGTGCATAGGCACCAACCCATTCTCCAGATGCAAGCTTTGGTAAGTACCTCAGCTTTTGCTCCTCATTGCCAAAATAGACATAGGGTAATGTGCCCACCCCAGCATGGATATTGTAGGAAACGCTGAAAGAGCCCCCAAAACCCATTTTCTCTGCTACAAGACCGGAAATTGTTTTATGGAGCTCGAGTCCTCCATAAGCCTCGGGAATTTCAATGGCCAGTAAGCCAAGATCACCTGCTTTTTGAAATAGTTGACGAGTGATCTCATACTGTTGCTGTTCAATAGATGAAATATTCGGTGAGACATCCTGTTTAATGAAGAGCTCAGCAGTTTTTGCAATGAGCTCCTCTTCATCATGAAAATCCTCTGGTGTAAAGATCGTCATTTTGTCTTCTAGTTGATCCATATGAGTCCTCCTTGAAAGAAAGTGGAGAGAAACCATTCAGCTCCCCTACTTTATTTCCTCCTTAGGTAAAATGGTTTTCGCTAATTCACGATCTAAATCCTCGAATTGATAGTAGGAAATCGTTTCATATAATTCGCTTCTTGTTTGCATATCCTCAACTGCTTCTTGTTGTGTTCCAGTATTTTTTATTAATTCAAATACACGCTCGTATGCTTTCGCTGCAACTCTCATAGACGTAACAGGATAAATGACCATCGAGTAGCCCATTTTTTCAAATTCCTTAGCGGTATAATAAGGAGTTTGACCAAATTCAGTCATATTGGCTAATAAGGGTGCATTTAACTCATTGGCAAATTGTTTAAACTCCTTGTCAGTTTGTAATGCCTCTGGAAAAATAGCATCTGCCCCAGCAGCAACATATGCTTTGGCTCTTAGAATAGCCTGCTCTAAGCCTTCAACAGACCTTGCATCCGTGCGAGCAATAATTACTAATGTAGGGGCTATTTGTTTAATCGTTTTTATTTTTTGTATCATTTCCTCTATTGAAATAAGAGTTTTGCCATTTAAATGTCCACATTTTTTAGGAAGATTTTGGTCCTCTAGCTGTACGGCAGCGACCCCTGCCTCTACCATTTCACGAGCAGTACGGGCAACATTTAATACACCACCAAAGCCCGTATCAATATCCACTAGCATAGGTAAATTAGTAGCCCGAATAATATCACTAGCACGCTGAGCTATTTCATTTGAATAAATCATCCCTAAATCTGGTAGGCCTCTACTCGCTGTATACGCGGCACCCGAAAGATACAGTGCATCAAAGCCAACTTTTTTAGCCATTAAACCTGCCATTGCATCATGTGCTCCGGGTATTTGCAAAATAGCTGAACGAGCAATAAGAGCTTTAAATTGTTCAGCTAATTGTTTTTGTGTCTTCGCTTCTTGAACAATCCACGCCATTTTTAAAAACCTCCTCTTTATTGCGTTCGGAATCCTTCTAAATTAAATAAATAGATTAATAAATTCATGGACAGCAATTTGTTCAAGCAGCTCTTTATTTGCACAAACCTCATTTATTGTATTGAGTTGTTTTTGAGAATAAAGCGTACTAATGTTTTGCTGGAATTTATCAATGATCTGAGGAAATGCTTCCTCACGGCGGAAACGATGTCCTAAAGGATATTCACACTCAATTAGCTCGGATGATGTACCATCTTTGTAATAAACTTGAACAGCATTTGCAATGGATCGTTTATCAGGGTCTAAATAGTCGATTGTATATTGGCTTTTTTCCACGACAACCATTTTATTTCGCAAGTCATCAATACGTGGGTCTACAGCCACCTCATCTTCGTAGTGATCTGCTGTAATGTCACCATAAATAAGACCAATAGCTGTAATATATTGAAGGCAGTGATCACGATCAGCAGGATTGTGAAGAGGCCCTTCTTTATCGATAATTCGTATGGCTGATTCATGCGTCGTAATGTTAATGCGGTCAATTTCAGCTAGGCGATTCTTTACTTCAGGATGTAAATGAACAGCACATTCTGCAGCCGTTTGAGCATGAAATTCTGCAGGGTAAGACACTTTAAAGAGGACATTTTCCATAACATAAGATGCAAGTGGTCTCGCAAGCTTTAATTCTTGCTTATTAAAGAGCACATCTTGGAATCCCCAGCCTGGTGCAGATAATGCAGTTGCATAGCCCATTTCCCCTTTCACAGCCATCATTGCTAGTTGTACCGCCCTGCTTGTAGCGTCACCAGCAGCCCATGATTTTCTAGATCCCGTATTAGGGGCATGTCGATAGGTTCTTAAACTTGAATTATCAATCCAAGCATTTGATAAAGCATTGACAATTTCTTGATGAGTACCACCTAAAGCCTTTGTTACTACAGCTGTTGTTGCTATTTTGACAAATAAGACGTGATCTAAGCCAACACGATTTAAGCTATTTTCGAGTGCAAGTATTCCTTGTATTTCATGAGCTTGTATCATCATTTCTAAAACGTCTTTTATTTGGAGAGGCCCTTGCCCTTCTGCAACACCTACACGACTCAAATAATCGGCTACAGCTAAAATGCCACCTAGATTATCAGAAGGATGCCCCCATTCTGCCGCCAACCATGTATCGTTATAATCCAACCAACGGATCATACAACCGATATTAAAGGCACCTTTAACTGGATCAAGGACATAGGATGTTCCTGGAATACGAGTACCATTTGGAACGACTGTACCTGGTACTACAGGACCCAGAAGTTTTGTACATTCAGGATATTGTAAAGCTAAAATGCCACAACCTAACGTATCCAATAAAACATATCGAGCCGTTTCGTAAGCTTCTTCGCTCGTAATCTTTGTGTTTAATACGTAATCCGCAATATCAACAAGAAGCTGGTCTGTCATCGTTTTTTCATTCGTTTTAATCATCTATATCTTCCTTTCAAGGTATGAATTTGATATACTAGTATGCTGATGGGCATTGGTCAGAATGTCCATCAGCTCTATGGCGAGTTGTTAAAACTTGATTATACCGACAATTCTTCAAGGTTATGACGCTCGCCTATATAATGAACACGAGGTCTAAATAATCGATTATTGTCATGTTGTTCGATCACATGTGCACATAAACCAATCGTTCGAGAGCCAAAGAAAATAGGCGTATATAATTCAATTGGTAAGCCCAGCATGTAGTACACTGGCGCAGCATAATAATCTAAATTTGGATACAAGCCTTTTTCCTCCACCATCACTTTTTCACCAGCTTCACACATGTGATATAAGCGGTCATCCCCTTGCTCCAAGCATAATTTATACAAAGCTTCTTTCATGATCTGCGCTCTTGGGTCCATTTTTTTCATATAGACACGATGGCCAAAGCCCATTATTTTCTCTTTATTTTTGAGCTTGTTTTTCAGCATCGCTTCAAAGCCTTCCACTGTCTTAGCTTCAAGCAGCATATACATGACTGCCTCGTTCGCCCCACCATGCAAATTTCCTTTCAATGATGCGACAGCACCAGTTAGAGCACCATACAGATCGGATTGTGTGGAGGCAATAACACGAGCAGCAAAGGTCGAATTCGGCATTTCATGTTCACTATATAAAACAAGTGATTGGTCAAAAATTTCCTCTTCTAATGGTGTTGGTTTTCTTCCAGTAATCATGTAATAAAAATTAGCACTATATGAAAGCTCACTATCCGGTTCTACTACCTCTTGACCATTTAATACACGGTAGCTATTCGCAACGATATTGGGCATTCCGCCTAAAAGTCGATATGCTCGTGTTACATTCTTTTCAGTCGAACGATCATTGATGTGCTGATCATACCCTGCTAACGCTGAAATTCCAGTTCTAAGGCCGTCCATAGCATGTGTCCCATTTGGTAATAAGTTGAAAATTTGAAAAAGCTCTTGTGGAACGTGATAGTTTTCTTTCAATTTATCTTGTAAGTCAGCTTGTTGCTCAGTAGTTGGTAGGTTTCCGTGCAATAATAAATGGACAATATCTAAATAGGAATATCGCTGAGATAGTTCAATCAAATCATAGCCCCGTATAACAATTTGGCTTCCTACTACGTCTAAGAAAGACAGTTTTGTTTCCGCAGCAATAACTCCATCAAGACCTGGTGAATACGTTAACTCCATGAATTACAACCCCTTTGTTTAATCATTCTTGTAAGCGTTACCATTCAAACTCGAAAGAACAACAAAAAAACAACTTCTACCCCTTTAGAAGTTGTTAATCTACAAAAGTATGACAGAACAAAAAACAGTGAACTTACATCCATTCACAATCACCATACAGTAGCTAACACCTCCCTATCCTCGTAGGTCAATTGATGCTTATTTAGCGGCAGGTCTCCTGACTTATCATCAACATTCCTATAACACCTTCCCGTTTTGATGAACAAAACAGTGGCCACGTTATGGAACTCCTACATACAGTTGCGGGACAGTGTTGGACTCACACCAACTTCCCTTTTAATCAAATGGAATCAAACCCATTTGAACCACCAAAATTTAGCATATTCAATTTGTCTTTTTACCTTAACATAGAGGTTTCCAAACAATCAATATAGGTAAAATTCAGAAAAGACTGATTATAAAAAGCTATTTTTCATTTTTGACGAACTATTCTGCATATTTAAGCATTATTTCGCTCAAAAAAAGATTGTTAATCAATCCCAATGAAGCTATATTTATGAAGTCTACTTTAAAAAAGCGAATTATTTTGCATAACGATGAAACGTGGAGTGACGGGATGGGCTATATAACAGAATTAAGAAAGCTTATCGGTAATAGACCGATTATAAGCGTCGGTTCGACAGTTCTTGTTGTTAATGATGATAAGAAGATACTCTTTCAACATCGTTCAGATTCGTTGGATTGGGGATTACCTGGCGGCTCAATGGAAATAAACGAAACATTAGAGCAGGTTGCTGCTCGTGAACTTTATGAGGAAACTGGACTCGTGGCTACAGAGTTTGATTTTATCGGTGTTTTTTCAGGACCTGATTATTACTACTGTTATCCGAATGGCGATGAAATCCATACAGTCATTCACCTGTATAGGGCTAAACATGTAAGGGGTGTATTGGAAATGAAAGATGGTGAGAGCTTAAGCCTCACTTATTTCAGTAAGGAAGAACTTCCGAATAATATGGAACAGAGGATGGTCGCTCTCTTAAACAACCTAGAGGGTAAAATATGGGGGTTCGAAAGCTCCTTTACGAAGCTTTCCAAATAACAATGTAAGAATTTTAATAAGGACTTTCTTCGCAAAGACATTCCAGTTCATTCTAAAGTATTCTTGTGAATTCTTTCGCGAGGGTGAGTGGGTAAAATCGCGTTGTATAGCTCAAGTGATGCGGAATGCTTAAATGGTTCACCTTTCATACTTTCCTCTACTAGCTGACCATTTTGCATGACAAGGATGCGATCTGAAATAAAGCGTGTAGCCTGTAGGTCATGAGAAATGAAAATGTATGCAAGTTGCAAATCCTTTTGTAGTGTCTGTAGTAATTGAATGATATGTTTTTGCAAAATCATATCTAAACTACTAATGGCTTCATCTAAAACAATTAATTTTGGGTGTAAGGCAAGCGCTCTTGCAATGTTAACACGCTGTTGTTGTCCTCCGCTAAGCTGGGAGGGATACTTTTCGGTAATAGATTTGTCTAACTCTACATGATCAAGTAATTCCTTTACCTTATAATGTCTCTCAGCTGAGCTATAATGCTCGAAATTTAGGTACGGTTCCTCTAAAATTTGAAAAATGGTCTGCTTTGGATTTAATGAATGATAGCTATTTTGAAAGACTGCTTGTAAATCTCTCCGTATCATTTTTTTTTGTTGGCTAGTGGCATCATAAAGATTAACCCCTTGAAATAGAATCTCACCGGCTGTTGGCCTTTCCATTCCTAATATAATTCGGCCCAATGTGCTTTTTCCTGAGCCACTTTGTCCAACAATCCCTAAGCATTCCCCCTCCTGAAGTGAAAATGATACTTTCTGTAATACAGGAGCATCCTGTCTTCGCTTGAATATGAACGGTCTATGTGCATAGTTCTTCTCAATATTTCTCACTTCTAGTAGCTTCAATTTTTTCACCTCTAAAACATAATTCGGGATTGTAATAGTTTTTTTGTATAAGGATGCTGAGGTGCATCAAAAAAATCATAGACATTCGCTTGTTCAATTATTTCCCCCTTATACATCACGGCCACGTCATCAGCAAGTTCAGCAATAACGCCTAAATCATGTGTCACAAGAAGGATGGCTGCCTGTGTTTCCAAGCGAATACGGTCAAATAAGGTCAATACCTGCTTTTGATTGACTGTATCAAGAGCTGTCGTTGGTTCATCAGCTATATATACCGAGGCTTGAATTGCCAGTGACAAAGCAATCATTACACGCTGTAGCATTCCCCCACTTAATTGGAATGGATAATAGTGTAAAAGGCGCTCGGGATTAGGTAAATTAACTTTTGACATGCTTTCAATAGCAATTTGTCTTATTTCATTTTTAGTTATAACAAAATGAGCCTTTAATGATTCACGAAAATGACCTTCAATGGTTTGAACACGGTCAAAGGCAGTCGAAGGATTTTGCATAATAATGGAAAGATGTCTACCACGATAAGCTCTCATTTGAGCAGCAGTTACCTTCAATAAATCTTGTTGATGGTAGAAAATTTGCCCTTTGGTGATCTGTGCTCTAGTCGGCAAGGCTTGCATGATAGCTTGGCAAAGCATCGTTTTCCCACTACCGCTTTCCCCAATAATTCCTAGCACTCGGCCTTGATAGGCTGTTAAATGAATGGAGGATAAAATATTCTGTTCTCCAACTTTGACCGATAAGTCTTTCACTTCTAAAACTTTCTTCATAACTACCCCTTTACTGATCAGGCTTCTTCAAACTACTTGCTAAAACATTACATACTAGGACAACAAGGACGATAGCAAGCCCAGGATATAGCATTAATTCAGGATGTTGGCGGATATATTGCTTCCCTTCATTTACCATCATTCCCCATTCAGGGGTAGGAGCCTGCACACCAAGCCCAATAAAGGAAAAGCCCGCAATCTCTAAAATGACCTTCCCCATATCTAATGCCACAATCGTTACAATCGGTGGCCAAACATGAGGGAGATAGTGACGAATAATTAATTTCGCACCTGTAGTACCACTGATTCTTGCCGCTAGAATAAAATCTTTTTCATTCATGCCAATAAATAAACCTCGGATTAGCCTCGAATAATAAATAAGCTGTGTTAAACTAAGTGCAATTAACACATTTTTTAAGCTCGGTCCTAATACACCTAAAAGCCCAAATGCTAGTACAAGTGTTGGAAAAGCTAATAAAATATCGCATACCCGAATAAATAGCGCATCTATTATACCTCTTTTTAAGGAGACCCATGCGCCCAATAGTATCGCTACTAGAATAGCAACTATTTGTATGACGAGCGCCGCACCTAAAGAATACCGAATCCCTAAAAGCAATCGGGAGAAGACACATCTTCCTAAATGGTCTGTTCCTAATGGATAGTCCCATGAGGGTGCTAAAAATTTCTTAGAAATATCGACTGCTAAAGGGTCATGAGGCATAATGAGTGGGGCAAACAGTCCGAGTAAACCAATAAAAATCAGTAAGGTGAGACTAATATATCTTCTCATATGTATACGTCCTAAGTTCACTTTACTCTCTCCTATCCTTCATCATCAGATGAGGATCCAATAAACGATGCAATACATCTGTGCCTAAATTGGCGAGCACATAGATGACAGCAATCACCAACACATAGCATTGTACAACGGGGTAATCACGATTCGTTATGGATTCTATTAAATATCGACCGAGTCCAGGCCAACTAAATACTTGCTCGACAATGACAGCACCACCTAGCAAATTTCCGAGTGTCATCCCAAACAATGTTGATATCGGTATAGCAGCATTCCTCCCCACGTGTCGAATGAGAATGACCGATTTTCTCAAGCCTCTAAGCTGTGCATATTTTACATATGGCTGCTCGTATTCTTCGATCATGGCAGAGCGGATAAACTGTGAGAACAATCCGATTGTAGGTAAAGCTAAGGTGAAGGCCGGTAAAACTATATGTGCTATCGAACCTTTTCCATTCGTTGGAAAAATGCCAAGTTTTAAGCTGAAAAGATAGAGTAGGATAAACCCTAACCAAAATGTTGGAATGGATACACTTAGGACTGTAAATAATCGAATGATTTTATCGATAAAGGAATGCTTATATAATGCGCTCACAACCCCTAATGGAATACTAAAAGTTAAAATGAGGATAAATGCTACTAAAGCTAATTCAATGGTAGCGGGTAGTTTAGCAAATAGCTCATGAGCCACGGGTAATTTACTAACAAAAGATGTCCCAAAGTCTAGCTGTAAAATGCCTTTTACCCATAGCATATACTGCATGATAAAAGGCTTGTCTGTCCCTAATTCTTCTCGTAAAGCTTGTATAGCCTCTGGTGTTGGGGCAATTCTTGAGAGTCGAAGGATGACCTCTGCCGGTTCTATTGGTACGAAACGAATAAACACAAAGGTCAGAATAGATACGCCTACTAATACAAATGGTAGAGTGAGAATTCTTTTTACACAAAACATCCAAGTCGATTCGTACATGCCGTCACTTCCTATTTCATCCGATGATAAAAAGAGAGTTGCCCTATTTCGACACACTCTCTCTTTCATACTTAGTTTTCTTTATCCATTTGCGCATATGGAATGTCATACTCAGAAGCACGTGGTGCAAAATCCTTCATATATGGTTGATAAATAACATTATTTGTTTCGTACGATATTGGATAGAATAATGCTTGATCGTGGAACATTGTTAAAATATCCGAATATAGCTGCACGCGTTCCTCTTCATCGGTACCGACTAATAATTGATGTATGTTTGTATCGATCTCCTTAGCATTTGGTAAGCCTAATTTTGCTTCATATACACCACTAGCATTTGGCGTAGCTGATTCATTTGCAAAGCTATGTGGATCAGTCGGCGGTCCATTTGTTCGCCAGAAGTTAATATCAACCTGATCATCCATTAATTTTTGCAGACCAACCATAACATCTGCCCCTTCAATATTTAACTGTATCCCTATTTTTGCTAGCTCGCCTTGCATTAACTCCGCCATAGGTTTTTGAATGGCATCAGTAGCAATATAGATTAAATCTAATGTAAGGGGTTGACCATTTTTCGAACGAATTTTTTCACCCTTCTGTAGCGTCCAGCCCGCTTCATCTAGCAATTTCTTCGCTTTTTCAGGATTATATATAATGGGCGCTAAATCAATATTGGCATAAGGAATGGCATTCCAGAATAGCGTGTTTGCCACTTTTTCTGTACCATGTGTAATATTGTCTACCATTTGTTCTTTATTGATAGCATATTGAATAGCTTGTCGAACCTTTAGCTCAGCTAACGGTCCTGACTGAGTATTGAACAGTAATGCTTTCGTAGACAGCGGCTCAGATGTAGCTGTTTTATATTTGCCACTATCTCTTAAGTACGTATAGTTATATAAACTAATAATCCCTCGACCATAAATGACATCTAATTCTTCATTTTCAAAGGCTAACGAAAGGGATTCCGAATCTGGAATGATCTTAACCTTTATTTTATCTACGAGAGGTTTTTCACCCCAATAATGTTCGTTACGGCTAAATAATGCATATTCATCTTTTTTATAGTCTGTTAATACCCATGGTCCTGTGCCAATAGCTGATTGAATGGAATCATTTGTCGCATCACCGTCTGGAAAGCCATTATCCCCTAAAAAACGGAAAGGTCTGACAAAGGCTAATTCGTTTAACACAGGGTAATATGGTTCATCTAATTGCAAACGTATTGTTGATTCATCTACTTTGACGACCTCTTTAATATGGTTGACCATACCCATCCAAGAATGCATGTCACGATTCGCTAATACTGCATCAAAATTGCGAATCACATTATCAGCATTAAAGGCAGTCCCATCCGAATAGTTAACATCCTTGCGTAAATGAAACGTATAAGCAGTTTTATCCTCTGAGATGTCCCAGCTTTCTGCTAGCTTTGGTGTAATTGTGCCATCATCGTTATACGCCACTAAAGATTCATAAACCATGGCTTGAGCAGTCATCTGATTTGGTAAATATGTATGGGGATTTAATGGCCCTACATCTAATGGCCATCCAATCGTAATCATTTTTTCATCTGTTTGTTCTGTTGGTGCTGAATTTCCTTTGTCCTTTTCTGAGCTTGTACAACCTGCAAGAAAGCTCAAGGTCAAAACAAGCAGGAAAGGCAGTAAATACTTCGTCCATCTCATTTTTTGTCTCCTATCTCTATTCCCTGTTCATATCTACAAATTGAATAGAAAGAAGGCATAAAAAAACCTTATTCCACAAGAATAAGGACAGATAAACCTACAAATACGTAAGCTTCCATCCATCTCCCTATCTTTCGTAGATCATCAATGAATCTTCTTACAAGCAGGCATTCTGGCTTATGATTCATCATTTTGCTTCACCTTACCAAGAAAGAACTTAGTGGTAATCGAAACAAAACTCCTCATTTACAGCTGCGGGACAGCATGGGATTTACACCCATTTTCCTTTTAATTGAATGAAAAATACTTTCATTCAAACTTGTAATGCAATATTTGAAATTAGTAATAAACATAACATGCTGAAATGTTCACGTCAATTTTATTTTCTGAATATAATAAAACCTCTATACAAAAAGACCAGGTAGATGACCTGATCTTTCTTTAACTCCTTTTATTATATTGTTTTCGTTATCTTGATATAGATTCCTTCACCTCCTGACGCAATATTTTAGTAGCACCTACCATATTAGCTAAAGCCGCGATTGTTTCTGGCTCTTTCCTTGTTTTTAAGCCACAGTCAGGATTAACCCAAAATTGATGTTTGTCTAGAACTTGTAAACTATCTTTCATAATGGCTAACATTTCGCCTTCACTCGGCACACGTGGGCTATGAATATCGTAAACACCTAATCCGATTCCTTTTGTATAAGGATTTACTTGAAGGGAAGAAATTAGCTCTCCATGGCTACGTGATGTTTCAATAGAAATCACATCTGCATCTAGCGCGCTAATGGGTTCTATGAAATCGTTAAATTCGCAGTAACACATATGTGTATGAATTTGTGTTTCATCCTTAACACTTGATGTAGCAAGCTTGAAGGCATTGACCGCCCAGTCTAAGTAAGCCCCCCATTCTTCTTTACGAAGAGGTAACCCTTCACGGAGTGCTGGTTCATCCACTTGAATAATGGAGATGCCAGCCGCTTCTAGTGCTTCCACTTCCCTGCGAAGTGCTAATGCAATTTGATAAGCCACATCTTTTCGAGAAATATCATCGCGTACAAAGGACCAATTTAAAATGGTCACTGGCCCTGTCAGCATCCCTTTTACAAAGCGCTTCGTTAAGCTTTGGGCATACGCAGACTCTTTCACGGTAATGGCTGAAGACCATGCAACATCTCCATAAATAATTGGAGGCTTCACACAGCGAGAGCCATACGAAACAACCCATGCTTTTTCAGTAAAGGCAAAGCCCGTCAATTTCTCACCGAAATATTCAACCATGTCTGTCCGTTCAAATTCTCCATGAACTAGTACATCCATATCAAGATCCTCCTGCAAGTGAATCCAGCGCTTTGTTTCCAGTTCAATAAATGCTTCATAGTCTTCATTCGACAATTGTTTCTTTCGCCAAGCATTACGATTTCTCTTCACCTCATCAGATTGAGGGAAGCTGCCAATTGTCGTTGTTGGGAAAAGGGGTAGTCCTAATGCCTGCTGCTGTATTTTTTGACGTTGACTAAAATCATTATGTCGCTCAAAATCCTTTGTTGATAAGGATTGAGCGGCTTGTTGGATAATCTTATTTTGACGAATTGAATGATTTTTTAGTGCTTCAATGGCCTTCATACTTGCTGAGAAATTATGACGTAGCGTTCCGTCTTGATTTTTTCTATATTTAGTGAGCTCAATAAGCTCTTCGATTTTTTCATCAGCAAACGCCAGTGCTTGTTTGAGAACAGGGTCCAGCTTCTTTTCAAGTGAAGTAGATATTGGCACATGTTGAAGGCTACTTGAGGGTTGAATCCACAATTCCTTAGCATCGCTAAGCTTTTCAATAGCTTGAATCGTGGCGTTAGCCTCCGCTAGGTTGGAACGCCATATATCACGACCATTAACAATACCAATAGCTAAAACTTTATCCTGAGGGAAACCAAATTTTCGAAGGGACTCCATATTCCCTTTATAGCCATGTACGAAATCTAAACCAAACCCTTGGACAGGCAATGTAATCAATGTTTCATAGGAGCATAATGCTTCAAAATATGTTTGTAGCATTAGTTTTGCTGCTGGAACGGTTGTCGCTAACTGAGCATAGATTTCCTGTACTAGCTTCCGTTCTGCTGAGTCGAGTGTCGTCACTAAAGAAGGCTCTTCTAATTGAATCCACTGGGCACCTGCATCTACTAATTCTTGAATAATCTGAGCATAGAGAGGTAATAGAGCTAATAAATATTCGACCTGCGTTAATTTATTGTAGCCCTTAGTTAACTTATAAAATGTATAGGGGCCAATAAGTGTCGGCTTCGCAATAATACCGAACGCTTCTTTTGCCTCTAAAAAGTCGGCCAATACCTTATTTTCAGTTAGTTGCAGCGGTTGCCCTTCATATTCAGGGACAATGTAGTGATAGTTGGTATTAAACCATTTGGTCATTTCACTAGCTACTGCTGAATGATTGCCTCTCGCTACACTGTAGTAGGTATGTAAATCTACCCTTCCACCTTGCCAGTTAAAGCGCTTGGGTACTAAGCCAAACATTAAGGCTGTATCTAACATTCTATCGTACAATGTGAAATCCCCCACTGTCACCATATCGATGCCAGATTGTAGCTGCTTTTCAATCCGCGATAACCGAATACTTTTTAGGGTTTCCTGAAAATCCTCTTCCGTTCGTTCTTGACGCCAAAATGCTTCTAACGCCTTCTTCCATTCGCGATCATCTCCGATATATGGATAGCCAATGAGTGTACTAGTATAAGTCATATTTAATCTCCCTTTCATCAATAAGTTTATGGTTACTTGCTCTTACAAATTTGTGTCATCCCATGCTAGATTCAGTGGCTCTATATGAAAACCAGTGGACTTTGCTCTGGAATACAGAATAGTAGCATAAAAAAAAGCCATTCCCCTTCTCGGAAAATGGCTGCATGGTAAATTTATTAAGACAAAAACAATACGAAAAAGTAGAATTTTCGTAAAATCACTTGTTATCGCACAGTGCCTTTTTGGTCACTATTCACCACCTATTTCCACGTAGGTATTTGGTGTGTACTAGAAATTGGCAGGTCTCCTGGCTTCTCATCAACACGCCTCACAGCCTTCCCGGTTTCCCAGTGGCATTTGTGATTTGCTCCGAATTACAGTTGCGGGACAGCGTCGGATTTGCACCGACTTCCCTTTTAAGCCAGACTTTCATCTGGCACCATTTCTTACACTATATTCAGTTATGCCCATACTATACCATATATTTCAGAATAGTAGAAATTGTTTTTACATAAAACTTTATCTATTTACTCTGTTTTTAATTATCAACAATTGGGCTCTTAGTGATAATGCCTTATATTAATTGAACTGATTCCACATTAATTGTACAAGAAAACTATTTATAATCTTTAATTCCAGCTTCAAAAGCCTGTCTATCTCCATTTTCAATCCCGTGCAATGCTTCTTGTAAAGCAAATGTACTTTTATAAAATTTAACTCGTTCAGAAATTTCCTGACCATTAGGATATAGGTTAATACACATATCAAAAAAATCCTCACCATAGCTAGAAAGTATTCCAGCAAAGTCATACGCTGGATCTCCTAAACCCGAACCACCAAAGTCTATTATCCCAGAAATCATACTTGTTTCTGGATCCCACAAAATGTTAGATGCACCGAAATCTCCGTGTATAAGCGTTATATCTAAATTGGAGAATGCCTTCCCGTTTAAAAACGTTTCAAAAGATTGTGAGATTTCCTGTTGAGCGTCTTTTCTCATAAAAGGAAATAATTTATTTCGAATCTTATTATACAAGTTATACATCTCTTCATGAGGATTACGAACCTTTAGTTTCAAATCTCGACTTGCTTTTTCTCCTGATATAGAATGAAGTTCTACAAGAAAAGAAACAAGTTGTTTTGCCAACCCTTTAACTAAATCAACACGCTTCACACCTATTAAACTTTCCTTCCACAAAGGAACACCATCTATTAGATGATATCCGGTGAAGACCTTACCTGGTTCTAACTCTTCAAAAGATTGATAAATTGGATTCGGAATAGGAGTTGAAATGGTACCTTTAATGTATTTTAAAATTTCCGTCTCTCTTTTTAATTGATTGATTCCAATTTTATATTTTGGAAACCTAAAAACCAAAGATTTGTTTACAATTAACACATCATTATTCTGTCCAATTTCATTAGGATAAATGTCTTCAATGGAAAGGTCGGAATAAAGCGATTGAATGTTTTCAATAAAGTTATTATTCATTAGTAATACTCCCTTTCAGTCTCTTTCTAGCTTTTTGATACGTAAACTCTTGTTGAACTATCTGTTCCTTTAGTTTAAAAACAATTCTTCACAAACTCAACTATACTTTAACAAAAAAATCCAAATCACTTAACAAGATGCTCCACAATCTGGCCATTGCCATGAATAAAGACGCTTTCCTTATTACGAAAAGCGCCTGATTGTTGAATAAACAGTGGTGGGTTTATCTCCAACTCAATATTCAAAACTCAATATTGGCTTTGGTCGTTTATTCCAATTAAAAATCTAATTATGAAACTATCTTCTACTTTCTTCGTATATTAATTAAGTCAACTATTTCTAGAGGTGATCATAATGTACGAATACCATTTCGTTAAAGTGGAACTAAATGCTTGGGGTAGTAAACCAAAAGAAGATTATCAAAATATAATTCACCAATACGCATCTGAAGGATGGAGATTTGTTCAAATTTTTGCTCCTTCAACTAAAGGATATGGTTCCGCAGCTTATTTTGAATTAATATTCGAGAGACCCCTTAATTAGATGTGAGGGGTTTTTCTATTTGGGGAAGCATAAATATCCAACCCTCATTTATATGTGTTATTCACCAATTTACTCCTTTTCAGTAATAAAGAAGCTTTCCGTATTACGGAAAAGTTCCCGATTACTGATTATCAAGACGCTGATTTGTCTTTTGATTGTTAAAGTAATGCATACTATTAGCTGAATACATATTTTACTTTTCCGGTGTAAAGTTCCATCTCACTTATTTTGGGACGATACCTAGCAATCTTCTGCCCATTAGCCATATTGCAAGACCAGTTCCCCACAAGATCAAGGCAGAGCCAAAGCCCACTACAGACATAAATGCATTGATTTGATGTCCCCCCAGTGTGACTGTTCCAGGTACAAATAGCCATGTCATAATAGCAAGTAAACAAAGGAGTGCGCCGGTAAAATAGTAGAGTCTGACTTGAAAAAGAGGTGCCAATGGAAAAAAATGGACACCGACAATAAGAGCTATTATGACAGGTATAAGTTCAGGGTGACGAGTAGCATTACTGACAGCAATTGTGATGGCTATAGCCAAACCCTCTGCTGCAAAAATAATGTTAAACCAAAACGACGTACGCTTCCCATGCCTTAAGTCTGTTTTTGAAACCTGATTCGTCAATTCTCTCGATGCTCGTATTAATGAAAAACCGCCGATGAACAGCGCTATACCTATGGCAACAGCAGTAACTAACAATAATGGAAGTCCGCAGCCTTGCAATCCCATAATTCCCGTGTACGCCCACAGAGTACCAAAAAACGCCATAAAAAATACACCAGATGCCGTTCCGCGGACTGCGGCACTAGGAATCGCTCTAGATGTTTGTGTCACAAATAAATACCTCCTTTCAACCTAAGTATATGTTCATTACACCCACGTAACAGCCTACAACAGTATTAGATTTAGTTCATTCAAGAAAAATCAAATATCCTTTTTTATCATTATATTCAGGCAGGCAAATGAATGAACTTCTCTGCCCGGTTATCTCAATACATCTCATTCCACTATAAAGACGATTTCGTTATTTCAGAAAAGCACGAGTATTAAACTCTGAAAGTATGGAACATTTCACTTCAGAATTGGAGAATTTACTATTTACACTAACAAACGAATGAAAGGAAAATTAAAAGGAATGAGCCCTGCCCAATACAGAGTTCATTCCTCAGTAACTGCTTAAACTATTCTATAGATGAGATCCTCCACTTGCATCGAGCAATTGACCTGTTACCCAACGGCTGTCTGAGGAAGCAAGAAATACGGCAATATCTGCCACATCCTCGGGTTCTCCCCATCTGTTGAAAATTGAAAGACCAGCCGCATATTTTTGTCCTTCCAGGTTTTCCAAAGTCTCAGCATTCATTTCTGTATTAATAATTCCAGGCTGGATGGCGTTTACCGTAATATTACGGCTCCCTAGTTCCTTGGCTAGAAGACGTGTAAATGTGTCGATAGCACCTTTGGACATACTGTACGTGAAGACACTTGGCGAAGCTGCACGTGTCACAAAGGATGAAATATTAATAATACGCCCTCCATCTTTTAAACGTGGCAAAGCTTGCTGAGTAACAAAAAGTGGTGCTTTAACATTAATGTTCATTACCTCGTCAAATGATTCTTCCGTCGTCTCATCTAAACTGATAATTTGACCAATTCCAGCATTGTTGACAAGAATATCGAATCCACTACCGCCCATATACTCCCGAATTGTATCATCCAAAGTAGTAAATAAATCTTGAATACCATCTAGAGTACTAAGGTCAGCACCAATCGCGCAAGCATTTCCTCCGCTTTGTTTGATCTGGTGAACAACTGCTTCTGCCTCATTACGTCTTTTCCCGTAATGAACGACAACAAAGGCCCCCTCTTGTGCCAGACGCAATGCAATACTGCGGCCAATTCCTCGACTTGATCCTGTAACTAAAGCGATTTTGCCTGTTAACTTACTCATGCTTCCATCTCCTTGTTCAAACATCGTTATATTACATAGAGAATTATAACAAGGAACATTATTTGAAATGTTGCTCTCCTATTCGGTTTCAAGGAGGTTTTTCGTCACAACTGTAATTCAACTCTACGTGAAAATAGCCCAATTGTCTTGAAGATCGTTGCTTATAGAACTAACATATCTGTTCGTTAAGTGTAACTCTTCACAATTACTTGATATTATATAGATGAATAGAAAGTTAAATTAAAATTTAGTTTAGTAGTTGTAATAATTGCTTATTGATTTTATTTCCTTACAACTTTTCAAAAAGGAGGGTGTATGAAAAAGATTATTATTTTTGTATTAACGTTATTTATATTACTCTCAGGATTCCCAACACCAAGTTATGCGTTGTCAGATTCGAAATCTGCGGCAATACAAGCGTTGCTAGATGATGCCTCTCGTATATCAGGTGTGCCGGGCATGTCAATCTCAATACTTGCAGATGATGAAGTGTTCTACTTTTCTTCAGGGTATGCAGATCGTGAAAAGGGGTTGTCTGCAAGTGAAAATACACTCTATGAGTTAGCCTCGGTCAGTAAAGCTTTTACCGGTATGGGTATTATGCTGTTGGAAGAGCAAGGGCTGCTCTCAATGACTGACCCTATCCAAAAATATTTACCTTGGTTTACGTTAAAGTATCAAGGGAAACCTGTTGAAATGCAAAGCCTTACACTAAATAACTTTCTTCACCATACAAGTGGTCTAACAAATAGTAGACATATTCAAAATATTCCACAAGGCAATACACCAGATATGTTGCAGAAGACTGTGGAAATGCTCGTAGATGCTGAATTGGAGTTCCCTCCCGGTGAACAGTATAACTATGGAACCGTTAATTATGACGTATTGGGTTTGGTTATTGAGATCGTGTCACGACAAAGCTATGAAGACTTTATGGAGGAACAGGTATTTCAGCCGTTAGGTCTTCACCAGACGTATGTTTATAAAAAAGATGCTCAAGCTACTGGACAGTTGGCACAGGGCTATCGTTCTTCCTTTTTTATGACAACTCCATTTAAGGCTCCAGATTATGCTGGGAATAAACCCGCAGGCTACATCATTTCTAATACAAAAGATATGGCGCGTTGGATGGGCATACAAATGGGTATCGTGCAGAACATACCTGAAATATTTCACAGGGTTATTGAAAAATCACATAGGGGTGATATGTCTGTTTCGTCTGTCAACGATATGTATTATGCGGCAGGCTGGTTGGTAAACGCCGACCAAACGATTATAGAACACACAGGGGGCAATCCAAATTTCAGAACCGAAGTACTTATACTGCTAAATGAACGAACAGCCGTCTGTTTACTGAGCAACGGCGCAAATACCAATATAAACCTGGTACTAAAAGTTAAAGATATATTAGACGGCAGTCTAGCTCAGTCCTATGAAATAAGTGGCACACAGCTTTTGGATATTATTTTGTCGTCTATCACAATTATTCTTTGCCTATTGGCTGTTTTGCTATTTCTCTTAGGATTACGCAGAAGGAAAACAAATGAGCGACATCCAATGACAAAAAAGAGAACAGTCGTAACAGTTATTTTCCTGATCGCTACGATTGCCCTGGGTATACTGTGCTTTGCTTTCGATTGGTCAACGATACTTATTTGGCAAACATATAGCGTTCTTACAGCTTTGATTTCGTCAGTATTATTAACAGCGAGCATTACATGGTTTGTATACACTCACCGATAAAATACCTCGCTCCCATGATAAGCATAATGTGAAGGAATTACATTTCAATTTATAGGTATCTTTATTTAAAAAACATAAGACACTTCGGTGTCTTTTTTTATATCCTCGACAATTTTCCCCAGTCAAAACTAATTACTATTGCTTCCACTAACCTGCTCCTCTCGTGGAATAAGGATTTTAATCAACTATATTATTTTTGCACAAGCGTCGTTAGGTAACATTTTTTAAGGATTGTTATTCCTCAATCTTGCCCTTTCCATGAAGAAAGACGCTTTCCTAATTTCAGAAAGCGCCCGATTGTGGAAGATTATTTTTCAGGTCCTCAAACTTTCATTTGGGAACATTTTTTTGTTTAGATTGGTAAAACTTTTTTTCATTAGGCTGTTTTCGTATAGATTGTTGCTCCTGATTTTGACTATCTTCTTTAATTAAAGCCCCTGTTAGTTGAACAAAAATGCATCACAAGCGCCGTTTTAACGTTGCAAATCCGCATTTTTCTGATGGGCCCGCTCATAAATATTAGCTTTGTGTGGCGTCTACGGTTATGTAAGTATTGCTATAAAGAAGCATATGAATTCTCTTTACATTCCAAAGTTTCTTAAATTCATTAATCGGAACTTTTCGATTATAGCTCTTGTTATCATCATCACAATTCACTAGATGCCTTAATGATTCTGAAAGGTAAATATACTCCTTGTCATAGCCTACTACGGGGACAAAATGCAAATTATTTCGATTTTTCTGTACTTTTATAAAAACAATTACGGGAGTTCCTTTACTAACTTCATACTTTAATGTATTTATATTTCCTTTATAATAGTTTGTTTGAAAGCCCTTTCTTCTTAATACTTCACGAATTCCCTTTGAATATACAGTGCCTGCCCTTGTTTTACTAGGAAATTGCGTATATAACGCTTCACCCTCTTCCTCCATACCAAAATGGCGCAATACATACGCTGTTGAAAATGCTGCACATTCCGTATTGTTTTGAAAATCTATTCGGTTGTTTTGTAGAATAAGATAGTTAGCCGGATAATTTCTTTTTCGTAAAACAGGTATGGGTAATGTCATTAAATAGGCATTAATGATAGTTGATATAATAATCCATAAAATAACTGTTCTAACTATAAACATATTACTTCCCCCATTTTTTGCGTCCATATCGAAACAATATTCTAAATTCTTCTTGCATTTACCTGCATCATAGTTGGCTAACAACAATCTTTACGAAAACAGTCTTTCTTTAATTTATTAAGTTTGCTTCTAAGTCCAGTATTTTGCTGTTCAATTCAAATGAAATATTATTAGCGTGTAAATGGAACCTTTCAATTGCTTCCTCTATAATTTCAAAAAAGATATCTAGTTCATCTATATCCTGTGTTAAAGTTTCTTCAATGTTTTTAAAAACAACTTGTAAATTACCTTTTTGTGATTGCTGGAGATTAACTACAATCGAATAGCGCCTCGTTGCTTTCTGCTATCAAATAGTAATTGAATAAGGCTTTCATAATAAGGAATAAACTCTCCGTTTTTGATCATAGTCAAAATTTCTTTCTTGCTTGCCCATTTCACATTTTGTACTTCTTCATACTGTAAAGTGAGCTTATGTAACTGCACATTTTCTTCGATTAGATATATATCGTCAAAACCGTTCTCAAAGTTAATGGTTAAATGAGGACGTATTTGCTGAAGATCTAATTGTAAACCTATTTCTTCATACAATTCTCTTTGTGCTGCAATTTGACTTGTATCCCCAGCTATCGCGCTCCCTCCCACAGTAAGGTCCCACATATTTGGCCATCCCTCTTTGAAGGGCTGCCTTTGTTGAATGAGCATTTCTCCACTTGAATTAAAAATACAAACATGAATAACTAAATGCCAATCACCAGGTCGAGGTTTTTCACCACGAACCCACATACGTTTTGTTTTAATACGATTTATATCATACACATCCCATAATTCCACAAAATCATCCATTTTCTAATCATCCCTCTCTTTTGCACAATTTTAAAAATTAAGAAAAAAATTGCAATTACCATATATTTTAACATAAATAACTTACTTAATTTAAAAGTGACTACACAACACATTCAGGTCCTCTAATGCAAATGTTGGTTTAACCACATTTTTTGTTTTCGGTCTCTTTCCAAATTTTCATTTGGGCACATTATTTTGAATGATTATGTATAGCTTAAAAACCTTAAATGAGCTAAAGTATCTTGAATTTAAATCTGCTACCTCAACAATTGCGCCCTTTTCCGTAATGACGACTGACAATTTTGGACAAAATGGGAAAGTAGGAATTGAAATTTCCTCTAACTGACAAATTCATAGTTTTATCTTATAATATCTGGAATGATAATCGAGAGGGGAAATGAATTGATGCTGACTTTAAGAGAATACATCATTAACAAGTTAAAACGATGTGAGGGTAAATGTAGCTAAGCCTCAATCCTTTACATAGCGTTCGGCAACGCTACGTTACCCAAGGAGGAGTCTACATGCAAGACCAAGTAAAATCATTTTGTCAAAAATATAATTTATATAAAGAAAATGAAATTCAACAGATACAATTACGTCATCGTTTCGCGTTAGTCGAGGCGTTTGACATTCAAGGAGGCATGCGTGTTCTTGAAATTGGCTGCGGTCAAGGGGATACAACGGTAGTGTTGGCAGACATTGTTGGTGACACTGGACATGTACTTGCACTTGATATCGCAGCAAGTGATTACGGTGCACCGTTAACCCTTGCACAAGCCCATGCGCAAATTCAGTCATCGCCATTAGGGAAGCGAATCTCGTTTCATGTGGAGACAGATTTTTTAACGTTTCATCTTTTAGAGAACATTGATGTGGTCGTGTTGTCCCATAGTTCTTGGTATTTCAAATCAAAGGAACAGCTACTTCAGTATTTTAAACGCGCGAAGCAATTAGGTGTGAAGCTATGTTTTGCAGAATGGGATATGGCGTATACGAGCTTACAGCAACGTAGTCATTTTTGTGCAGTTTCCATTTTGGCGCTTTATTCAGCCTTTATTGAAAACGAAGGGAACATTCAGAATGTGTGGAGTAAAAGTCAAAGTTTAGCTATTGCGGAAACAGCGAATTTTCAGTTGAAAAAGTCTGTTATCGTTGAAGCGGACTATTTGCAAGATGGTGGGTGGGAACGTGATTATGCAAATGCCATCGCTGATGAATTTGAGATAGCACCACTTTCCATTCAAGCTTTAATAAAGTCCTATATAGAAGTGATGAATGAGACACAAGAGGTCGCTTCTCTCAATAGTTTTGTTCAAGTATTTGAATAGTCGAACGTAACACAATCAACAAAGCGGTATGTTCCGTAAACATACCGCTTTGTTGAATTTATTTGTGATATATTCAATCCTACAAGCTCCATAACATTTAGAATAAGAGGTTAAAGAAAGTGCCTTTTTTCTATTGCATATTTTGGTCGAAGTACTATGTTTCGAGACCGTATTGTTCATTCATTATAACGTAGCATAGGGCCAAGATGACAAAGAAGCCATCTCGGTTTTTATCTATATAGCTTGTGTTTTAAACGCACTTTACAGTTGCCTTTTATAATCTAGCACCTTAAACATCTTAGTCTTATACAAACTTGGATTCGCCCTTATTCAACTAACCTTCCCTGTTAGTTTAAGTGAGAAAAATCACAATCTTATTCTATGATTTCAACAATAATATCCAATTTAACGAAAACGTTCCTCAACAATAAAAGATCTCACTAAAAAAATCTTATGAAACTTCTCCTTCACCTTGTATCGTTATTTTTTTAATATTTTTTAGAAATGTACATGGGATCGTTAGCTGTCTTTACTGTATCCGTACACCGATAACCAATTCTTAAGCAATGATATTAAAGACGCTACTGCTTTATTCTTTCATTATCTCCCTAACTTAACTGGCGCTTAAATTGTTTAATGGCGAAAAAGTAAGCGATAACCATGATGCCGACGCACCAGGAAAGAGCAAGCCAGATATCGTTGCCAACAGAACCTTCATATAAGAGGGCACGAATCGCATTCACGATTGAGGTAACGGGCTGGTTTTCAGCAAACGCACGGACAAATTTTGGCATTGTTTCGGTGGGAACAAAGGCTGAACTGATAAACGGTAAGAAAACCAGAGGGTATGAGTAAGCTGTCGCCCCCTCCATAGTCCGTGCTGCCAATCCCGGAATAATGGCCAACCATGACAGAGCTAACGTAAACAGACCCAGTATCCCAGCCACCGCAAGCCAATCCAGAACTTCAGCGCTGGAACGGAAGCCCATCAAGAGCGCGACGAGAACAACCACCACAATCGTAATGGCATTAGAAACAAGCGAGGTCAACACGTGAGCCCACAATACAGACGAGCGCTTGATGGGCATGGTCATAAAACGCGCCATCAGCCCGTTCTTTATATCCGTAAACATCCGTGCGGAAGTGTAAGCGCCGCCGGATGCGATAGCCATCAGCAAGATTCCTGGCAATAAATAATTGACGTAGTTATCCGTACCTGTTTCTATGGCGCCGCCAAATACGTAGACAAACAGAAGCATCATCATAATCGGCGTAATCGCCACTGTAATTATAGTATCCGGGCTGCGCATGATGTTACGCATTAATCGTCCTAATAATACCCATGTTTTGCTTGTCATTTATATTCCCTCCTTTTTTCCTATGATTCCGAGGAAGATTTCCTCCAGTGACGGTTGTTTTTCAATGTACTCTACTTTCGCTGGCGGGAACATCTCTTTGAGTTCGCTTAGAGTACCAGTTGTAATGATTTTTCCGTCATGTAGGATGGCAATACGATCAGCCATTTGTTCGGCTTCCTCCAGGTACTGTGTCGTGAGGAAGATGGTCGTGCCACCACCGGCAAGCTCCTTGACAGTTTCCCATACTTCAATCCGAGCTTCGGGGTCAAGCCCTGTTGTTGGTTCGTCTAGAAAAATGACTTCTGGCCTCCCAATTATGCTCATCGCAATGTCTAGCCTGCGCTTCATCCCGCCAGAGTATTTGTCTGCCCGACGATTGGCCGCTTCTATCAGGCTGAATTTTGCTATCAGATTGTCTGCGATTTGTGAAGGATTGGAAACGCCTCGCAACTTGGCAACCAGCATCAGGTTTTCCCGCCCAGTGAGCATGCCATCCAAAGCAGCGAACTGCCCTGTCAGGCTGATGCTCTGACGGACATAATCTGGTTGATACTGGACATCATGACCGCAAATACCTACTTTGCCACCATCAGGCTTCATCAGCGTTGAAAGGATGTTGACTATCGTTGTCTTGCCTGCTCCATTTGAGCCTAGAAGTGCGAAAATTTCGCCACGATGCACCTCAAAATCCACCCCCTTTAAGACTTCCTTTTCTTGAAAAGATTTTTTTAACCCTTTTACAGAAATCACTTCATTAGTCATACTTTTTTCCTCCCTTATAAAAATCTCCTTACAGTTTGCATTCACTCAACTACTCAGTCAAACTGATAATCTGTATAACTTAGTACTTAATTAAAAGTAAAACTGAATAGCGAAGGCGGTAATTAACCATTGTAATTAGCTATTCAGTCTTAATCGACGGGTCTATTTATTTTTTCCTAATCGATTCAAAATGCTCTGATTCAAATCCTCACGATACTTGGCGATATAGGTTTTAGCGTTTGCTACTAGTTCATCAGCAAAGGATGCCACATCTTCACCTGTGATTTCCAGCACTTGTCTGCCTTCCGCTGCACCAGCTTCAAACAAATCGATCAATTCATACTGCATGTGCAGCATATCCATCCCATTGCCCGATGTAAAATTCCACATGTAGTTTTGAATTTTTTTAAATACAAATTGGTAGTCATCTGGAAGTTCCTCAACCCGTGCCATCATCATCTTGTACTCTTTTTTATCACCAATCAATTTTTTGAACATTTCTATCATGTTATTTTCCTCCTTTTTATTAAGCAAAAAAGATACCTCAAAAGTATTGGACGGAATATCCTATGAAACTAGATTGACTTTAGGACATTGATTTTCGAAGATATAAAATCCCATTTTTCCCAAAACAACTTAAGTTCTTCACGTCCTGCCTCATTTAGTGAGTAAAACTTGCGGGGTGGTCCCATATCTGACGGTTTCTTTTCAATACTTACCAGATTTTTCTTTTCTAAACGCACAAGGATGGTGTATACCGTCCCTTCTACGACTTCGGTAAAACCTAACTCATTCAAGCGTCGAGTAATTTCGTATCCGTAGGTTTCATGGCGGCTGATGATTTCCAGTACGCAGCCTTCCAGCGAACCCTTCAGCATTTCTGTTAAATTTTCCATATTTAGAACCTCCTCTACTTTGTCTGACTTATATTCAGTACAACTTAGTACTTAGGTAAAATTTTTTTAAAACAGCTTTTGAGTAATCAAGCTATTAAGTATTACTTATTACAACTACATAGTATCAACTAGTAGCGTCCATGTCAACCGTTTTTTTTAAATATTTTTTGAATGTATTACCGTAGCTATCGACACCATTTTTCTTGAAGCCCTTTATTTTTTTCCGACCACTAACTTATACAGTGGGCTTTCATCTAGGGAAATTTTTATCTTTTGGGATTTCCAGTACCATTCAATAAAATATAGCCAAGTTCCATTAACACTCATTATCAGTAATAAGCTTATTTCAATAGATATTAATCATGCAAATTCAAAAAATGAATTTTATTGAATCAAACAAAAACAAGAGCCTCTACTCCAATTAATATGATGCTCATATTCCTTATTTTATTTACGCCATTTAAAAATACCCCTAAAGATAGATTATCCAAGAAAATGTATAATTATAGACCTCGTATCAAGTTCGTGATTTTTCTATCGCTTGTTAAAACAAGAAAAAATAAATTGAATAACAACAATAATATAACGAAAAGCAAAATAAACATATTGATAAACGATAATAAATAAGCTAATATCATATTATCATTAAATCAATGAGGTGCTTCAAATGAATATTAAACTAAGTTCAACTTTTTTCTTAAAAATCGTTGCTTTTCTTATTGGAATTGCGGTACTTGCTGTGTGTGTATATTGGTTACCTCAAGCAGCTATACGAGATGCGAAAGTGCGTCCCGGAGATTACTCGATATATCCATTATTACTATGTGCCTACGGAGTATGCATTACATTTTCTGTTGCGTTGTTTCAAGCATATAAACTATTAAGTTATATCCATCTAAACAATGCCTTTTCTGAGTTATCTCTTAAATCCTTGAAGGCTATAAAAAAATGTGCTTTCACAGTTATTTTCTTCATTTTGATTCTACTAGTTTACTTAAGGTTTTTTGCTATGTTCACGGGTGACGATGCAGCAGGTCCGATTGCACTTGGTCTAATAGGGATTTTAATAACAGCTATCATCGCAGCCATTATAGACGTTCTTCAAAAGCCCATAAAAAATTCTCTAGAATAAATGTAGATGTTAACTACTTTCCCTACTGAACCTTAAATGAAAAATGGGCGCCTTTTCTTTTTGAAATGACACCCCCATTCCATTAAGTTAAACAGCTATGAAGGATTGAATCCGGTATTGTCCCGTGTTAAATCCTTTTAATTTCTCTGCACTCAAGTTTTTCTATTTAAAATAGCCATACATGCTACCTTAGTTTATTGATGATGAGCCAAGAATGGAAAAAGAAATCATAACAGACAAACTTTTTTTACTTATTTCTGACCATCGATCACATTGTCATATAGATAGAATAGTGTTCTCTATCTTCTTTTAAATTTCCACTTTTAATAATTTTTTTCTCAAAATAGTTTGAAGAGGATTAATAAAGGTTATATAACACTATAGCGAAATATTTATAATACAAGATAGGAGATGTACAGTATGAGTTTCATTTGGTTTTTAATAATTGGCGGGCTTATCGGTTGGCTTGCAGGAATAATTTTGGGAAAAGATATCCCAGGTGGCATTATTGGTAATATTATTGCAGGTATTATTGGTGCATGGATTGGTGGTACGCTGCTAGGTAGTTGGGGTCCTAAAATTTCTGATTTCTACATCTTCCCTGCTCTCATTGGAGCAATTTTACTAGTTTTCATCGTGAGCTTAATTATGAAATCATTGCGTCAAGCTGCGTAAGCTAAATAGATTTATGAGTTAAACGAATCAGACACTTAATCAACAATAAATGGTGCTGTATTAATGCTAAAAAAGCGGCCTTCCACAATCTAATCTGTGGAGGACCGCTTTTACTTTGTTCTTATTTACTTAACCATCCTCAGCTCCGTAAATTCAAGAAACAGAATGGCTTATGATTCGCTTAAAAAAAAAGAAAATAATGCAGGCTATTAACGAAAAAATCCCTGTCCCTACAGCAATTGTTCCATTAGCAATGTAAATATTTACTTTTCTTTTTCAGCTTAAATATGAAAAGTAGTCCCGTGGCTGTTGTAATAAGGAAAATTATAAAAAAACCGATAGGCACAATATACATTTAATGAATACCTCCATTGTTAGGTTTAGTTTGATATCCATTTGTATCTAGCAAAAAATAATCTTTTTCAATTCTCATTCTAAAATGATTCATTATTCTTATCAGTTTCCTGAATATATATCACTTCCAGCGTAGCTCAAATGCTAAACATTTCATACCAAGAACTAATAGTAGAAATAAATTCTAGTAAATGGTCTCCCCTCACTTAAAATGAAGAATTCGCAAAGTATGGTAGTGGGATAATTATGTGTGTCTATGACTTACTCAACTAAAAATCTATTTAACCAGAAAAATAGATATATCAAACTGATTCGATTACCTATAAAATCACTTATTAACTCAATACTATAAAGCATTATATAACAAGAATATTTGATATGAGCCCTACATATATTGATGTTAATATTTCTATAAAACAAAAGCCTATGTTGATTCTGTCTGAATGATGGAATGTTCGAATAAACGAAATTATTGATAAAGATAGGATGATGACAATTATTGATAAATCTCTTCTTGCTATGGTTATTTTACGGGTTTTATCTGGAAGTATTGAAGTAAGTGCTGGGTTGTTAATGCTAAAGTTGAATAGTTTAGAAAAAGCATTTTATATTAATACACTGCTTGCTTTGGTTGGTCCAACAGTTTTAATCGTAACGACTGCCATTGCCTTATTTGGACTCGCTGATAAAATTCCTGTCATGAGAATCATTTGCCTATTTACAGGAATTACACTTATTCTAATTAGCTCTCATATTAAGTAAGAAAAAATATCCCACAAAAAGGATGTTATTTAAATTTTAAAACATGACATTTACTTTCTATCATGATCACTAAACAAAGAACCATTCATTTCTTCACAGCAACTAGATATTCTATTCATTAATTACAAGCACCACATGTATCTAACCTATCGAAAACAGATAATATCATCTTTTAACGCGATAACCAACAACCGTCTTTTCTGGCTTTGTTTTTACCAACTTCAATGTGGAACTGACCGAGCGGGTGCCTGTACATCTAGAAAACTCCAGAATACGCTACATTTACTCTTCCATCATTTCTAGATAGCCTTGCTGTAAACATGTATCCGTCACAAACTTCTTATTTCCTGTTGTAAATGACAATTCAATCGTGCTACTTGTAACAGCTACTATTTCACCTTCTCCAAAAATCACATGCATTACTTTCGAGCCAACGATTAACGCTGACTCGGTTGTAATTGTCCGCTCATTATAATATTGCTTCAGTGCTTTCCTCGGGCTTTTCTGCGCTTTCTTTGGTACTTCCTGCGGTGAAACGATTTGTTTTAACTCCTTCATGAAAATCGATGGCACCACACTTGTTTTAAAGCGCTTGCTATACGAAATTAATTCCAAATGGCGAATCGCTCGCGTGATACCTACATAAAAGAGTCGCGTTTCTTCTTCTATTTCTTCTTCCTGCTCACTAGGTAAAATCCCTTCAATTAAGTCAATCAAATACACACGGTCAAATTCTAAGCCTTTTGAACTGTGCAATGTTGTCAGTGTAATGGCATTCAAATCTTTTTTTATGTGAGACGAGCGTGCTAAATGTTCAAGCTGCTTCAAACGACCTGCAAATTCGGTCATCGTCTGCGTATGGCGCGCAATTAAACCAAGTACATCTACAATATCTAGTAAATTTTCATAATTAAAGCCGAGAGTCTCACTCATTTTCTTTAAAGTACGCTCATAACCAAAGTCATAACGGATATGCTCTAGCATGGCGGTTGGCGTCGTTTTATCAAATCGAATGCTTTCATACGTTTTGCGAATTCGCTTAATATATTCTGGCTGATAATCCTTTAACTCAACATGCTCTAACAACTGTGTGAATACACAGCATTCCTCCGGCACCCTTTGTAGTGCCTTCAATTGTGCTGGTGTAATATAAGCATTCATTTTTCTGTAAATTTTTTCAAAGACAGTGATGTTTTTTGTATTGTACGCTAGACGCATGAAGTTCATAATATCCTCCACGACCCAATGCGTAAAAAAGCGAATGGTGGAATCTTTCATATAGAAAGGCAAACCTACTCTGTCAATCGCGTCCATAAGTGGAATGGCTGACGTATTATTTCGATATAAAATAGCCGTTGAGCCACGCTTAGACAGATTTTTCAACTGATCCACTAAATATTTGGCCTGTAAATGGTAATTCTCTAGAATCTTAAATGAGATTGGCTCTGCTGCAGGGTTTTCCGTAAACATTTGTTTGTTATAACGTTTTTTATTACGCTGAATGAACATATTGGCTGGCTCTACAATCGATGCAGATGAGCGATAGTTTTGTGTCATCAGTAAAACTTGCGCCTCCGGAAATACCTTTTGGAAATCCAACAAATAGTCTGGGTCTGCACCGCGCCAGCTATAAATGGCCTGATCCTCATCCGCGACGACGCATAAATTTTGATGCACTGCGACAAGCTTCGCGATAATCTCATGCTGGACGGGCGATGTATCCTGACTCTCATCCGTAAAATAATAATCATAGCGACGTTGGTATTGTGCTAGCACTTCTCGGTTTTTCATGAAAATTTCATTTGCCATTAATAGCATATCGTCAAAATCAATTAACAAATGGTCACTACCTGTGCGCTTATATTCCTCATAACGTTGTAAAATCTGTACTTTTCTTGGCACCTTTACGTTTGCAATATCCCATTCCTGTTCTGGCAGCATTTTATTTTTGATAAACGTTATGTACGTCAGAAGCTCGTCTAGCTGATCTTCAGTAATTTTTGTGTCATTTAATTGTTCAAAAATCTCGCGAAGCACTCGTTTTTTAGAAACAACACCCGGCTTGTCCGATTCTTCAATAATGCCGTACGAAATGCCCTGACGTTCAAGTGTCTGCCGCACAACTTGAAAAGCTAAACTATGAATCGTCGAAAAATCAACCGGTGGCAAATGCGGGAAAAACTTTGCAAAACGTGCCTTCATATCACCTGCCGATGCCTTGCTAAACGTAACAGCCTTTATGCGAGAAGGCTTCACACCAAGCTCCTCAATCATATATCCAATACGCATAATAATCGTCGTCGTTTTTCCTGAACCAGGCGATGCCAATAGTAGCAACGGACCATTCGTTTGCAGCACTGCCTGCATCTGCACATCATTTAGACCAACGCCAAGTGAACGTTCCTTTTCCTCAAAAAACGCTTTTTGCGCTCCATTCATATCCATCGCTCCATTCGAAAAATCTATACTATATTATAACCTAATGAATTCTATGATGAGGATTCTTCAGAGGAAAGTCGTACAATTAGAGCCAATACTGGATCTTAATCCACAATAAAAACCGAAATCAGAAATTCCGGTTCGTCTTTTTTATAAGTAAATTGACTTTATTTCAAACCTATAATTTTGGTGTAAAACTTTTAAAGGTAAAAATCACTTATTTACTTTATGAAAAAAAGCGGATTTGAGATAATAAATCCCTTCCGCTTTTTGTTCTTAGTTGATCTCAGTTTCTAATGTTTCTTTCCAATCTTGGTCAGAGTCATCTTCATCAAGAACAACGTTATAAATTTTCCATTTACCATCATCATTTTTCTTAAGATAAGCAGTACCTGATAAGTCAATGTTCATGTTAAAAGACATATCTGGAGCTGTCATAGATATTTTATATACTAGGTTATCAATGCGAACTTCAGCAAAATGATTAGTTACAGAAACTGCATTGATCACATGTTCACCAATCTGTTCCATCGTGAATTTAGTATCTGCATCTTCTTCAATCATACCTGCCATATCCATACTATCAAGTGAATAAGCTAGTTGGTAACCCATTGTCGTTTCATGATAAAGGGCTTTTAATGCTTCTACGTCTTGTTGTTCAGTAAACTTCATCTCGTCTTTAATGTAACGATCCACTGTTTGAATGCTTGCAGCTGGATCTTCATCTGTTCCTGGCACTAAATGTAAGGCACGGTCAATCATCACGATAGCTTCAGCGCGAGTGGCATCATTGTAAGGTTTGAAGATATTTCCATACCCTTTGATAATTCCTAAAGCTGCCGTTTTCATAACCGCTTCATAGGCAAAATTCCCCTTTGGTACATCCGGGAATACTTTTCCTGTTGCTGAAAAATCAAGCGTTGACTCAAATGCACGGTAAATCATGACTGCCATTTCGTTACGTGTAATCTTATCATTCGGTCGGAAAGTGCCGTCTGGTTTACCATTGATTATGCCTTGGCTGCTAGCAACCTTCACATACTCGTAATACCATTTCGCTGGTTTTACATCAGGGAATGATTTAACTGTTTCACCTGCACGTAAATTCATTGAATTCACTAAAATTTTCGTGAATTCAGCACGAGTAATCGAATTTTTTGGTTTTATAGAGACGTATGTATAATCATATTTCTCCCCATCTTCCTCAAACGATTCTGTTTCCACATATCCGTCTATAATATCTGCATACAGGAAACGTTCCAATTCTTCGTATGCCCAATGATCGTAATCAACATCATCCAAAAAATATAAATCAATGGGTTTTTCTGCTGCGGCTGCTGGTGAAACACAAATAAATCCAAAAAATACAAGGGAAGATAAAAAAACATAAAGTGCTTTCATTGGTGGTTGCCTCTACTTTCTTCTATTAAATTTTTACCAATAGACGTAGTTTACATGACTGCTACAAATATTAATAGAGTGTAAAATATGGAAATGAATAGTGTTTTCAAGAAAAATGGTTTATATAAGATTAGTCGCAGTCCACATGAAAGTCTGGCGGAGGTTTAATTAGCTAATATTTTGGTTATAGGCTAGGAGCATTCAGAATCAAAAAATAAATTATTTCAAGAAAACTTTTCCAGAGGCGAAATGGATTGAATATAAGGAGGAGCAGGAATGGAATCATTAATATCATAAAGACGCTTTCCTTATTTCAGAAAAGCGCCTCATTGTTTTGCATGAAAGCCTAATTTATTTTTTAGCGGTAACTAATTATTTTGTCGTTTGTTCACTTCAATTGTAATGAACTCTGGCAAATAGCTGGGCGTACATCCTTTTGCTACTTTTTCATCTTTGTAAAGACCCGTTTTCTCCCCAAGTCTAATACAACGTTCACGATTCTTTTCATCATAAACACCTATCCATCCTGCGGTGAAATTCATAGCCCACTGCACTTCCGGTTCTTCCTGCATAATATTAGCTTCTAATGCAGATAGCAGGTGTGCAGTGTTATCAGGGGGTATTTGCCCAGTCCATCTCAATCGCCCTTGATAATACCAGAATGCTCGCCTTTGAAGAGTTGAAGCACTATTCTCCCATGACTCCATCAACTCCATTTTCTTCTTGTCTTTGGTGAGCTGATTCGCCATTAACCAATCCATTAAGTTATTTCGCTCATCAAAAGTGTGAGTTTGCATATCCTTATCAAGCTTATTTAGCACATCATGTGAAAGACATTTTTTGTCCATAATTAAAATAGCTAATAGTCTAGGCAAAAACTTTTCGGTTGACCAAAGTTCCATAGCTAGTTCATGGTCTTTTTTAATGTCCTTCGCGATTTTTCGTAGGTCGCCTAGCTTCGTTTTACTATTGATCTGAGATAGAATGTTTTCTGCTTTTGAAGGGCGTGTTATTTCTGTATCTTTTTGTTCATCCATTTTATACAGCTCCTTTATTAAAGCATTATTTCATAATACGATATATATCAAAACTTAATTTCGTTATACGTTTTATTGCCGCGATGTTCCTCCAAAGTTTAACTTTTTTCATAGAAAAAGTCCAAGAAATGTTGGTTTAACAGCATTTCTTGGACTTTGATTTCTTTTTGGGACATTCACGTTTTCTAGAGCATACAAATGATTAATTTTGAGATAGTTGTATCCAATCGTTTTACGTCCCATTGAAGAAAATATCGGTTAAATAAAATGATTTAACTATTTTTTCACATTTATACTGTATCCAACAAATAAGATTAAAAACCAAACTGGTGCGACATATAGCGCAATACGCATGTCTGGAATAAACGCCATTAACACAATCACCATTAATAAGAATGCAATGGCAATATACGTAGAAAGTGGATAAAGCGGAATTTTGAATTTCAGCTCGGCTACTTCCCCTTTCGTTTTTGACTTTCTAAATTTCAATTGTGCTAATAATATAATCATCCAGCTTGTTATGACTGCAACAGTCGCAACAGCAGAAATATAGATGAACACTTTTTCAGGTACTATATAGTTTAAGACAACCGCCATTAATAACACCGCTGAAGAAAATAAAATCCCTCTACGTGGACTACCGTTTTTGCTTACTGTTTTGAAATAGGTTGGACCATTCTTTTGTACCGATAAGTTATGTAGCATACGTCCTGAACCGTATAGACCACTATTAAATGCAGACATTGCTGCTGTAATGACAACAAAGTTAATAATGTGAGCCGCAGCAGGAATGCCAACGTAATCGAAAATTTGAACAAACGGGCTACCCTCTGAACCAACTTCGTTCCAAGGATAAATAATCATCATTACACCTAATGCACCAATATAGAAAATTAATATACGCCAAACGATGTTGTTAATAGCTGAAGGAATTGACTTGCTAGGATTTTTTGCTTCTCCTGCAGAAATACCAACTAATTCAACCCCACCGAATGAGAACATAACTAATACAAGTGACATTAAAATACCATGGAAACCGTTAGGCATGAAGCCACCGTGTGCCCATAAATTATCGAAGCCAATTGCTTCACCTTGGTTGCCAACACCGAAGAAAATAATGGCTAACCCTAGAACGATCATACCGATAATCGCAACAACTTTAATCATCGCAAACCAAAATTCGAATTCTCCGTAGGCTTTTACATTTGCTAAGTTTACAAGAGTCATTATAACGAGTACTACAAGGGCAGTTACCCATTGTGGAATATCAGGGAACCAGTAGTTAATGTATACTCCGACTACTGTTAATTCTGCCATACCAACGACAATCCACATGAACCAATACGTCCAACCCGATAAGAATCCAGCAAAGCGCCCTAAATATTTATTCGCGTACGTACTGAACGAGCCTGAAACAGGTTCCTCTACTGCCATTTCGCCTAATGCACGCATAATTGTGAAAATAACTAATCCGCCAATTAAATAAGCTAGTAAAATAGATGGCCCAGCCATTTGGATGGTTGAACTAGAGCCATAAAATAAACCGACTCCAATGGATCCGCCAAGTGCAATTAATTGCATATGACGTGTACTTAATCCGCGCTTTAGCTGTGAATCTTGATGATTGTCTTTCATAATGTCTAACTCCTATTACGTTTAGATTTTCAAATACTTTGCTCAAAAAAGGAATAAAAAAAAACGCCCTTTTGGATTAACCAAAAGGACGATTCAACTCGTGTTACCACCTTTAATTTATAAGCAATTCACATTACTTACCTTAAGAAGTACGGTCATTTGACGATACTCTCGCACATGATTACGGGTGCTTACCGGTGTAGCCTACTTAGAATGATCTTTTCGGTACACAGCTCCAAGATGAATTCTCAATCGTTTTACATGCACCTCTCATCAACCGGTAACTTTCTGTTCGTAAAAATAATTGATACTATTTCTTTTCATAGCCTTTGTTCTATACAAATATTTTTGAATTGTTTTTCATTTTACAGCAAAAAAATATTTTGTCAATATAAATTTTCTTCATACCCCATTTAAATTGCAAATGATATTTTTCGATACAATTCACCAATTTAATTTATTTTGGAATAAATACAAGTGTCAGTCAGCTTGCTGCCATCTGCGGATAGATCTTCATTCCTTAATATACCTTCCAACATAAAACCAAGCTTTTCCGGAATAAAACGACTTTTAAAGTTTGTTGAATCACATCTTATTTCAATTCTCTTACATTCGAGGTGATTTAATCCGAAGTTCACTAACTCCTTTACCGCTTCCGTCATATAGCCATTACCGCTATATTTGGTATTAATCCAGTATCCTATTTCACATTTAGGAATACTCCAGTCAATCCCATGAAGGCTCGCAGTTCCAATAAGGTCCTTGCCGCCACTTTTATCAAAAATAAGAAAACGAAAGCTTTCTCTTTTTAAAAAATTTATATGAGCATCCCTTAACAAGATTTCTGTTTCTTCAACTGTAGGGAGTTGTTGGAAAAGTGACAACCATTCTTTTAATTCAGTAAAGGAATCTTTAATGGCCTGGTTCACCATTTCTCCGTCTCCAGTTAGAAGCGGTGCACGAAGAATTAACCTTTCTGCTTCTAATTGTAAAGGAATATCTAAAAACAAAGGGTTCATTTGATTTGCCCCAATCCTTGATTTTTTTAGAATAATAAACAACTACATCAAACTCTTCGATTATGGTGATCCTACCTGTTCGCATTAATGGGAGATCCCGCCCCAGCATTATTCCCCCTCCCCACCTACCGAAGTTTTCTTATCATCATAGCCATATGTACATTTCGTATTGATTAATAAAGTATTTTATCCAAAGGAATAGGTTTAGTCAACGACTATTGTTCGACACTATTTGGCCATTTAGATGATCAAAGAAAGACGCTTTCCTCACTATAGAAATGCGTCCGATTGCTGAAAAATGACTGTTCCAAAACCTATTCCCTTTATTAATTGTCTTCTTCACCTTTGTACGCCAAAATATCAAGTGGCTGGCAACCCAAAGTCTTGCTTCTAATGCGAACCGCTTTTGCTTCCCCATTTTTTACAATAGAAAGATTTTCATATTCTTTCCAACCTTTTTTGGAAAGCTCCGTTAAGTTCATTTTTCATTTTGCTCACATCATATCAATACTCATAATAATTGCTATATATCCACCTCAAACGGTCCAATCATTTTCTGATTTTATAAGAATGGCTTCCTGTAGAAGCCGTTGGAGGATAGAAGCAAAAACAGCAATCATCAACGAAGCGAAAATAATGATGAGCACCATTATACCAATAGGAGGGTCAACTTTTCTTGCTATAAAATGAAAGATTGGCATACCTAAAGCATACAGCCCGCTGATTATAATCGCGCAACACTTGATGTTCTTTAATGACTTTACAGATAACTCAGAGAAAGTAATGTCCTCGTCAATATACTTTAAAAGCTTAATAGCCTGATAGAGAGCAAAGAAAAAAGGCATAGCCGCTCCATACATTACGATGAAAATAAGAGATGTCATTGGAGAAAAATTTGGATACAAGCTTGATGCGAAATTAGCTATATGGGGCACTAAAAATATACATAAAGCGAGAATTGCAATCCCAGCGAGAAAAATAATTACCTTTAAGAAAGTCGTTGAACCTCGTTTAACATTCATTTGAAGCACCTCACTTATTTAATAACATAATAAATTTACCACAAAATTTATTGATTAGCGATAAAATTACATTGATTAAAATTATATTTTTATTGTTTTATTTGTATACTTTTTTAAATTTAACATTCGTTAAAATAGTCATAATAAAAACTCGACCCAAAACTAATGGATCGAGTTAAGTTTGACTTCCATCTATTCGATTTTTACTTCTGGATATTTTTGTTTATGGGTGGAGATGTTGAGAGCAGCTTGCATTTCTTTATGAATCGAAGAATGAGGCTTGGTGTTTCACCGTGAATTTCTATAAGCGATAATTAACTGTTCCTTCTATTTCCTACTCCTATTATTTAGTCTATAGATTGGGCGAAGGCATACTTCAACTCAATATTGGTCAATCAGGTATTTCTGGATTTTCGTTTGCCAACATGATAAAGACACCAAAGTAAATTCTTTGGTGTCTTTATATTACTTAGTTTTTAGTAATCGAAGTGAATTTAAAATAACAATCAACGCGGCCCCAGTGTCACTTAATACGGCAAGCCATAGCGTTAGCCATCCAGGGAATATCAACATTAGCGCAATAACCTTAATGATAATTGAAAAGATAATATTTTGTTTTATAATCATTAAAGCTTTTTTACTGAGTTTGATTGTATGTGGTAACTTATCAAGGTTATCAGCCATTAATACAATATCTGCCGTTTCCAAGGCTGTATCAGTACCTGCGCCCCCCATTGCAATGCCCAAATGTGCAGTTGCAAGAGCTGGGGCATCATTTATACCGTCTCCTACCATAGCGACTGTGTAGCCTTCATTTTGGAGCCTTTGAATGGCATTCACTTTATCTTCTGGTAATAAATTAGCGAAGTAACGACCAACATTGGCTTCTGCAGCAATCATTTTAGCAGCTCCATCATTATCTCCCGTTAACATGACAGTTTGATTAACACCTTGTTGCATCACTAAATTTAAAGTTGAAACCGTTGACGATCGAATCATATCTGATACTGAAACTAAACCTAATATCTCTTTTTCTGTACCAATAATAACCACTGTTTTCCCGTGATCTTGCATTTCATGGATACGTTGGATTAATTTATTTAAAGAAACACCAAGCTCCTCGAAAAGCTTCACATTTCCTGCATAATAAATTGTATCCCCAATTTTTGCTTGAACACCCTTCCCGACAATATTTTTGAAATCTGTCCCGATTTTTTTCTCAATATTGTGGTCCACTACATAATTTGTAATGGCTTTAGCAATAGGATGCGTGGAATATTCTTCTAACGTTAGTGCTAGTGATAGAAATTCTACTTCAGCTATCTCTTCCACTTGAACATCCGATACAGTAGGTTTGCCTTCTGTTAATGTTCCTGTTTTATCAAATGCAACGGCATCGATCTTGCCGGCAATCTCAAGAAATGTCCCGCCTTTGATAAGAACGCCATTTTTAGCTGCGTTCCCAATAGCTGAAACTATGGCGACTGGTGTTGATATAACTAATGCGCATGGACAAGCAACGACCAATAACTCAAGACCTTTATAAAACCACTCGCCGGCTGTTCCAAAGCCAAGTATGGGTGGAATAATAATCAATGCTAATGCAGAGATAAATACTATAGGTGTATAGATGCTTGCAAATTTATCAACAAATGCTTCTGTCGGTGCTTTTTTCTCTTGTGCTTCCTCTACCAGATGAATTATTTTAGCGATAGTAGTATCTGCAACTAGTTTTGTTACTTTTACTTCCAATGTACCATGTTCATTAATTGTACCCGCATAAACAATATCTCCAATTTGTTTATCTACTGGAATAGATTCACCCGTTATAGGTGCTTGATTAATACTTGACTCTCCCATTAGTATTTCACCATCTAATGGGATTTTTTCTCCTGGTTTAATAACAATGATTTGGCCAAGTATAATTTCTTCAACAGGTTTCTTTTCAATTGCTGTACCTACTTTAACCCAAGCTTTTGGTGGAGCTAAGTCCATTAAATTTGAGATTGAATCTCGAGTGCGTTCGATTGATTTTGTTTGTAGGTAAGTGCCAATAGCAAACAACCAAACAACCGTCGCGCCTTCAAGCCATTCTCCTATCACCATTGCACCTATTGCTGCACCAGACATTAGAACATTCATATCGAGCGCTCGGCTCTTAACTGCATAAAATGCACTTCGTACTGGTTTATATCCACTAATAATTAGTGCAATCCCATAAAAAAGATTAATTAGCCATTCAGGAAGAGCTGTATATGATCCAATAAACCCTAATACTATTAAAACTCCTGAAAAGATGATGACGTTGTTTTCAGTTTTCGATTGCTTTTGTTTTGTGTTTGAGGATTTATTTTCTACAAGAGTAGCTTTAAATCCAATTTTTGAGACTTCAGAAATAATTTCATCTGAAGTTCCATCGTGTTCAACTTTCATTTTTCCAGTAGAAAAGTTGACGTTTACATTTGAAACTGTTGGTATACTCATTAAATGCTTTTCAATACTTTTCGCACAGCTACTACAATCCATGCCACCTACATCATACGTTTTTAAATGATTATTTTGTAGGATGGGTTCTGCCTTAAATCCTAGTTTTTTTACAGTACGTTCAATAGGCAATAATGCTTCTGAATTATCCGCTCTTACCTGCATTTTTGCAGTACTGAAATTCACTTGAACTGTACGAATATCTGGGAGAGTAACTAACCCTTTCTCTATGGTTTTCGCACATGCTGCACAATCCATTCCGAAAATCCGATACGACATTTGACAATGAACAAGTTCTATTTGGTTTGAGTTACTATGATTTGCTGAAATATCTTCAAGTGAAATAGATGTCTGTCTCGATTCTTCACTACAGCTTGAGTTGTTACTGTTATTAGTAGTTTTTAATGTTGATGTTGTTGATGATGTGGAAGAGCAGCAACTCTTACCTATTTGCTCATCATTAACATTTTGATTTGACTCACAGCAACTTTTATCTATCTGCTCATCATTAACATTTTGATTTGACTCACAGCAACTCTCTTCTATCTGCTTATCATTATCATTATGACTATTTGAACTACAGCATTTATCGGCCATATCAATCCCTCTAATCTAAATGATTTGCACAGCATGCAACATCAGAGTAAACATCTTCTAAAACTGTATCAAACATTTCAAGAAGTTCGCGAATACGCTCATTTCTCAAACTATAGTAGCAATACTTCCCTTCATTTCGGCCAACAATTATGCCACAGCCTTTTAAACAGGCTAAATGTTGTGAAATGTTAGACTGATTGCCCTTTAGTTCTTCAACAATTTGAGAAACGGTCTTTTCCTTCTCTTTAATACAATCTAATATTTGAAGTCTTACTTTATTGGAAAATCCATGAATTAATTTAATTTTTATATCTAAAGAATTATCTGTCACAAAATCTCCTCCAATTCATATTAGACTTTGCTAATATGTTTTGTTATTATCATATTCGATATCACTAATATGTGTGTCCATCATATTAGCACTTACTAATATGTCTGTCAAAATTTTTCAATAATCAGTTTATTGGAGGTGTGAATGTTAAAAACACTCTTATTAATGCATTAAACCGTTAAGTGAAAGCGGATACATCAACTAGGATTTTAACATCTAATAAGTGATTAAGAGGCTAGCACAACATACTATCAAATATTCAAAAAACAAAAAAATGAGGTTATGTAACATGAAAAATAAAGGCGCAAAAATCGCTGTTATCCTAACGCTACTTGTTTTTGTATTCGTAGCTTGGATTGTTGTATTAAATCAAAAGAATGATCCTGTTCCAGAGAAAGCTCCTACTGGGCCACCGTCTATAGAAGGTCAACCACTTTTAGGGGAATCAAATGCTCCAGTAACAATAGTTGAATTCGGTGATTTCAAATGTCCGGCATGTAAGGCTTGGGGAGATACCGTCTTTCCTAAATTAGTAGATGAATATATTACAAGTGGAGATGTGAATTTTGCCTACGTTAATGTTCCATTCCATGGGCAAGAATCTATTTTAGCTGCTTTGGCAGCCGAATCTGTTTATCAACAAGACCCAAATGTGTATTGGGATTTCCATAAAACGCTCTTCTCCTCCCAACCAGAAACAGCAAAGCATGATGAATTATGGGTAACAACAGAAAAGTTATTAGAGCTTACCAGCACTATGCCATCCATTTCACCTGAAAAATTAACACAGGACTTGGAACAAGAACAGACAATGCCACAAGTGGAAACAGATACTACTTTATATAAAAAGCACGGAGTCGGGGTTACACCAACGATTATCATTGGCGATACAAAAATTAGTGATCCATTTGATTATGCAGAAATTCAAAAAATCATCAAAGAAGAATTGAGTGCTCCAAATGAATAAAGTGATAAAAGGAAATTCTAAAGACATTTATCTACTTTACTTTGCTTGGCTAGTCTCATTAGTTGCTACTTTTGGTAGCTTATACTTTAGTGAAATTAGAGAGTTTATCCCTTGTGAAAAGTGTTGGTATCAAAGGATCTTCATGTATCCGCTTGTTTTTATTTTGGGAATTGCGATGTTTCAACGTGATGTAACCGCGAGAAAATTTGTTTTACCTCTTTCCATTATTGGAGGCTGTATATCTCTTATACACTATCTTGAACAGAAAATCCCTGGATTTGGGGGATTTAAACCATGTGTAAGTGGTGTACCATGTAATATCCAATATATTAATTGGTTTGGGTTTGTAACGATCCCCTTCCTTGCATTAACGGCCTTTACGCTCATAACTATTAGCATGATAGCTATGTCCAGAGCCAAACGAGAGGTGGAGTGATCTTTGCAAAATGAGATTAATTTATTACTAGTCTTCGGAGCAGGATTATTATCTTTTCTATCCCCTTGCTCATTACCGTTATATCCCGCGTTTCTTTCATATATAACAGGTGTATCGTTAAATGAATTAAAAGAAAACAAAGGGATTTTAAGTAGACATGCAATAAAAAACACACTTTTATTCTTATTTGGTTTTTCTATGATTTTTCTAGCTCTTGGTCTCTCCACTTCGTTTATAGGGACATTCTTTATCCAATATAAAGATTTATTGAGACAAATCGGTGCCATCATTATGGTATTCTTTGGGCTAATAAGCGTTGGCATCCTAAAGTTAGATTTTCTACTCTCTGAAAAGAAATACCAGTTTAAAAACCGACCAAGTGGTTACATAGGTTCGATTTTAATAGGGATAGGATTCGCTGCCGGCTGGACACCTTGTACGGGTCCTATATTAGCTGGTGTAATGGCTTTAGGGCTATCAAACCCTGATAAAGGCTTAATATACATGCTCATTTATGTACTTGGTTTTTCAATTCCATTTCTATTGATGTCGCTATTTATAGGCAAATTGCGTTTTTTCCAAAGAAGAAGCCATCAATTTAAGATCATTGGCGGATGGATTATGATTTTAATGGGCGTTTTATTATATTTTGACATGATGACGAAAATTATTGCATGGGTTACACCTATTTTTGGAGGCTTTACAGGTTTTTAAGAGTTTATATGCTTTAATTTTACTGTTGAAAGATGGGATGACAAATTGAATAATACATGGAACAAGATAATTTACAAACTGGGCTCTTCCTTCTACGATAAATTTTTTAACACAGGTATTTTTTTAAAAACTAGAAAGAGGATTTTTCAAGAAGTACCTTTTAAAAACAAACAAAAAATATTGTATGTGGGCATTGGTACTGGAGCGGATTTAGAATTAATTGATTACGCTAAATATGATATTACAGCCATTGATTATTCTCCTGACATGCTAAATAAAGCTAAAAATAAATTCAAGAACTCTACAATTCATTTTTTAGAAATGGATGCTCAAAAAATGACGTTTGAAGATGAAACCTTTGACTATATTGTAGCTAGCTTAATTCTTTCGGTCGTTCCTGATGGGAGTAAGTGTTTTGGAGAGATGATCAGAGTTTTAAAAAAGGATGGAAAAATTCTAGTTTTTGATAAATTTGCTCCTAAAAATCAAAAAATCACATTCACAAAAAAGCTATTACGCCCATTTATCAGCTTGTTAGGAACCGATATTGGTAGGAATTTTGAAGAGCTCATTAATCAAAACAAACATCGGATAAAAATAGAAAAAGATCATCCTGTAATGCTAAATGGCATGTATCGATATATTGAAGTAAGTAGAGTATCTTAGCTACTACTAAATAGGAATAGTTGCCTTAAACATGCACCCTAGAAAATTAATAGTAACAATGCGTACACTAATATTAGTTACAATTAAATATCTTATGTAAACTGAATGCAATAAATTAAATGCACCAATACATGCCCAATGATTATGTATTGGTGCTCCCGTCAGCAATTAAAAGTATTATTAATATTCATCAATCAACTAAGTTTTCTTTCTTCTATAATATCTCTAACATTCAAAATGGCACCTACTGCTAATGCTGAAATAAGAAATCCAAAGAAATCCGTTTATATTAATTTTTCCTTTAATAACAGCAGGAAGAGTTAAAGTCTCGTCCAAATAATCCTTTAACGAAACCATAATTGGTGCACAATTCTCTCCTACACCAATTATCAGGGATAAATCTTTTGGCGAATAGACAACTGTATGTAATGATGTAGTACATCCCATCGGTGGAAAAGAAACATCATATCCGCTATAAAACTTCACGATAAGGTCTAACTCCATCTCTAGCCCATTGGCCATACCTTTAAGTTCCTCTAAAATACCTGGTAAACAGTCTTTAGTACTTCCTGAGCCTTTGTTGAATTAGAATTAGTACTTAACGTTTGAAGCAAATTAAATTGTTCTAACAACATGGATGTTTTAATTTTTTTACTTTGTTTCAATCCTATATTAGGATAGCTACCTTTTAACTCTACAACGCTTACTATCAACTCTTCCCTGTCTCATACTCCTCTCCTTACAATTTGAGTAACTGACATTAACAAATCTAATTCAGTAAAATCCACACCATGACACCACTCCAGGATTGAAGACGTTGGTGTCCATTCATTTTCGGAAGCATAGTGTAATAATTTGTTGTAACCAATTTGAATTGTTGAGATGGAATCTTGGTAAGACATTGCAATGCAGATGCATTGCGGTATGTGTTCTATAAAGGCTGTTTCTGATCAAGTATTTATTTCTAAATCAATTGGGATACCAAAACCAATTTGTGCTTTAATAAATTCATTACCAGATACTTATTTCAGTAACAATTTTTAATAGGAATTTTTATATTTTTTATTTCATTCCCTCTACGCAAAAAGTGTTCTTTAAATTTTCCTACTTTAGATTCTGCATTATACCAAATAATTTGTTCTGCACTTTTTTCTGTTAGATAAATCTCCCTACTTATAGAATCACTTTCTAAATAGCGTAGGCTGACCGTTAAAAAGTCCTTTTTCTTGTTAATATTATTAATCCAATTCTCCATCATCTGCTTTTGTTTTGCTTCATCGTTTTCTGTTAAATAAACTTTTATAACTTTTTGGTATATCAGCTAAACGTAAACTTGAAATCTACTTTACTGTCGCGATTTGATCATTGGAATATATCCGATAACCATTTGTGCTTCTCTCTCGTGGTAAAAGTAAATTCTTTGCTTCATAATACCTTAATGCACTTTTAAAAATACCAGTTTTTTCAGAAAAAAGCTGTATATTCATGAATTCAGTCAAATTACCATCTACCTAAGTCTAATGTTAAACCTTAAAGTAACTTGAATGTAAAGATAAATTTCTCGGAAAAAATGACTCCCCCCAACCAGCTAGTCAATTCAAGGAAAAGGATTAATTATGTAAGCTTCATTAACCTATAGTACGGAAAATGAACTGCGAACAAAAGATATAAAGAGCTACCAACTAAGGGCAAGTTTTCAAAATTTTAGAATTTATAACCTAAAGTAATAATTTTTTTCCAAATAATATTGATTAACCATAACTAAAGAACTATAATTAATTAAAAAGTTGAGATAGTTAAAAAGAAGGGGGTAAGTATCTATGAGTCAACAGCTGAAAAATGGTAAGGTCAGAAAAGGAAGTTTAAAAAATCGCATTATCGGATTTACACTTTTACTGTTTATTTCGGTTATCAGCATTAGTTCCTATTTGAATATTAGTACAGTTAAAGAAAATGTTTCAGATGCGCTATTAGAAAAGAGTATCCAGCAAGTCGATGAAATTGCACGTCAAGCGGAGTATATTTTACTTTCTACATCTAATCCTACAGTGGAATTGCAAAATTTTGTTGAAAACAAGGCTAAGCAAAGTGGGATAGCTTATGCAGTAGTCATTGATAAAAACGTTACGGCAATTGCTCATAGTGATCAAGAGAAAATAGGTAAAAACTATGAAGATGACCCCTACTCAGTAGATGGAGCAAAAAATGGGAAAACTATGACGAGTAGATTTTATGCGGATGTTCAGAAAAGTTGGACGTTCGATATAATGGTACCCATTTACATAGATAATAAGCTTTACGGTTCTATGGATGTTGGCATTTTTGAGGGCGATATCACAAAGGTCACGAATGAAATTTTATTCAAGGAAATTATTACAGTTAGTGCTGGCTGTTTAATAATCATTTTACTAATGATTATTATTTTAAATAAAATGTTTAAGCCTTTGTTGTTAGCAGTTGATAAATGCAATGAAATGGAAAAAGGAGAATTCACTGAGTTAATCAATTTAAAATATACAAGTAGAAATGATGAAGTAGGCAAGCTTACACATGCATTAAATGAGATGCAGAATAATTTTGTTGATTTACTTAATGAAATCAGTCTAACTTCAAAAAAGGTAACTGCATCTTCTGAAGAACTTAAAGATGCTACTAGTATTTCTTTAGAGTCTTCGAAGGATTTATCATCCACTGTTGAAGACATCGCTAAGGGTGCAGTGGAACAGGCAAAAGATACCGAATATGGGACTACAAGTATTGGAGAGCTTGGAGTATTAATTGAAAATAATCAAGGTCATTTAGAAAATCTAAATAAATTTGTCGATGAAGTAAGCAATATAAAAGATGAGAGTTTACTCATATTAAAGGAACTTGTTGCTACAACAGAAGAAAATAATATGGCAGCAAATGAAATTTATACTATCATTCTCACGACTAACGAAAGCTCTGGGAAAATTCAAAATGCAAGTCAGATGATAAGAACTATTGCTGAACAGACGAATTTACTAGCCCTAAATGCGGCTATTGAGGCGTCTAGAGCTGGTGAAGCAGGAAAAGGATTTGCGGTGGTTGCGGACGAAATACGGAAATTGGCAGAACAATCCAATCAATTCACTAAGGAAATTGCCACAGTGATAGGAGATTTAACAGGAAAAACTGCACAAGCAGTTCAAACAATGCAAGAAGTGAATAATCTTGTCAATTCGCAAACAAAAAGTGTTGAAACTACAAATGGTAAATTCGAAGATGTTGCAGTTTCTATTGAAAAAATAAAAACGGTAATTGAGGATTTATATAACTTAGGCAATAATATGGGTGAAAAAAAGGACGAAGTAATAGATATTCTACAAAACTTATCTGCTATATCGGAAGAAAATGCAGCTGGTACGGAAGAAGCAGCCGCATATTTACAGAATCAAACAAACTCCATTTATGAAGTTGCCCATTCTAGTGAAGAATTAGCAAAGTTAGCTAATACAATGGAGGAAAATGTCTCTAAGTTTACTATTCAAACAAATTCAAAGCGATAATAAAAGCAAAGCTCAATTTCTCTAATTTATACAGAGAAATTGGGTTTTTTTCAAAAAAACAGCTTTTTATTCTACCTTAGCGCTACCTATCCGCTATACATAAGGTATATGTAAGAATGCAATAAAAGAAGACGATTTATTGTAAGAACCTTTGCATAAAAACTGAAAGATATTGTCTTGTACCTGTATCTTTTGGTTATTTTGTAATTCCTGCAAAAAGAAATAGTAAATTACTATACAAATGAGTTGAGAAATCAGATGTTCGTATAGAAGAGGGATTCTACACTGAAACCGCAGTTTGGACCGAATCCCTACTTTTCAAAAATTTAATTAGCTGTTTATATAGTGAACTTTTGTAGATTTTCTGAACTAAGGCTATATGAAATCACTTTCTCTTTACGCTTCTTGACTACATCCACATGATCATCGTAGGGAAAAATTAAGAAATCCACATCTTTTTTGCCACTTTTTAAGTTGATGACAAAGGGTGTAACACTCGTCTCAGGTTGTAAAAATAATTTTTCATTGCCCGGAAATATATAATATTTTTTCAAAAAGATAGCTTTATTAAAAAAATCTATAAATCTTATTTTTTCTCCCTCTTCTAAATTATATCCATTAAACGTAACCGTAACTTCCTTTGAGTCCAGTTCTTTGTGAAGCTCAAATTTATTTACTACCCATGCCACAGCTATACTTGGTGGGCTCATTAACAATTTAATAATAGATCCAATCACTATCGTAATGATCAATCCCGTTGTCATCTTATATCAACTCTTTCAGCCATTTTTCTTCATAGCTATTACTTTATTAATAATTTGATTTCTCATTAATATGTAATGTCGCTATATGGATGTTTGATCATCCGCCTTTCAATGATAAAGGATTTTAATTTTTTATCACCATCCAATTTAAAAATTTTTTTACCATCCACTTAGGATTAATACAATTTCATCAAAATAAAAGAAACGTCCAAAACGCCTTGTCCTTTATAAGACAATTAGCTTTGGTCGCTCCTTTTATACTAAGCATTTTCATGTAAGGTGGCAGACATTTGCTAAAATATGAGCCTTCAAACTATGTTTCTACCCTTTTCGAATGAAGAACCTTCGCTCATGAGGTTTGTTCGTCAGCAGAGGGACCGTACATGCCAGGGACGGGAATATCGAGAAGGCGCAAGTATACTCCGAGTTGCCCTCGGTGGTGGACCATATGGCTTAATCCGAAGGTACGGAATGCGAGTGCACGTGGCTCACGGCGAATAATATGGTCACCTTGACGCAATATCCATTCTTGACCTAGCATATTTTCGTCACATTCGGCAAGCATTTGTTCCAGCTTGTCAACGTTTCCGTCAAACTCATTTAGAATATCCGATTGTTTTTCTAAAGGTTCTCTTCTTAGCGGTACGGTTAAGAGATCAAACTCTGAGTATTGAAGTATAGCAATTTGCCAGTTCAGTATATTAATCAAATGTGTGGCTAGCCCACCGAGCGTCATCGACTTCTCGTGAGGTTTCCATGACAGATGCTCCTCAGGCAAACGTTCCAAAATACGACGTGTAGCGGTCAATTCATGCAATGTGTCACCGACGATTAGTTGTTTAATCATGATTTCTCTCCTCGCTTTTGGTTAGTTTACTATAAATTTCATTTGAATAGAAAGCCTCTCTAGTTACTAGACTGTTATAAATAAAACGGTGGTTTCAAAAACATAACATTGGTGTCTTCAGCTATGACGGACGCTTCCACCTTCTAATTACAAATAAACTGTTATGTCCCCAAAAAAGAAGCTGCAATCACAGCTCCTTTTATAAAAACTATAGCCATTCTGCACTATTATCAGCAAGTTTTTGCAGCTCATTCATAAAAATCCCTGCATGATAACCATCACAAACTGCATGATGAAACTGTAGCGAAATTGGTAAGCGATACTCCCCATTTATAGAAGCATATTGAGCACCCGTTATAATCGGTAATAGATAATCTCCACCATTATGAATGTTCAAATTAAATCCAGTGAAAGAACACCATGGTATCATGGAGATAGGAATATTATTTTCTGGTATAGGCATTTTGGGAAACATTCGATCTGTACCATTATATGTTTCTATATCTTGCTCATATTGCGTGTAGAATTCAGTAAATGTAGTGAAATTAGATGTCCAAACGCAAGAAAATGTGCATGACTGTTTATCAAAAATTGTGTATGAAGGCAACATTTCCTCCCAATACCCTAACTGCCCTTCTGCGTTAAAGTTAGTTCTGAATTCTTGATGTGCATTGACTATTTTAGTAATCATAAAAATAAACGCAGGATATAGTTTCAAATTCTTTTTCTTTAAATTCTCCATCAAAACAGTAATATTAATATCATTCGTTATACTGAATGATGTTTGTTGTTGCAAATAGTGTTCAAAATACTCTTTTCGTTGCCAATTCTCGCGGTCTATCAAATAAAATTTCATTTTTTCACGCCTCCTAAAATTTTGGCTGGTTTTAGGAGGCTATTTTCACTGCTTTCTTCATTAAATCATCCTTTTTTTCTAAATCGACCTAGAACTTATTTTACAGCAAAATTTTCCATATAAAAAGAAATTTATAAGTGAGCATTTGCTTTGCCAACATGGGATAACAACCTGAATCGCTTAGTCCATTACTTGATTTTGACTATGATTTTCCCCTTAGCCCTTCCAGACTCGGCATATTCCATTGCTTGTTGAGCTTCTTCAAATGAAAAAATTCTATCTATGACAGGTTTGATTTTACCCGATTCAATATAGTCCGCAATTATACGTAATTGCTCACCACTTGGCTTCATAAATAAAAATGAATAGTGAGCATCATGCTTCTTTTCAAGTGCAGTCAGTTTATAACTTGCTGCTGAAAACAATAATCTTTTAAAAAAACCTGAGCCATGCTCTTTCGCAAAGCGTGCATTCGGTAAGCCTGAAACTGAAACGATTTTTCCTCCACGTTTAATTATCTCAAAGGATTTTTCGAGTGACGTCCCTCCGAGTGTGTCGAAAACTGCATCATAATTTTCTAATAGCTCCTCAAACTTTTCTGTCTTATAGTTGATTACTTCATCAGCACCGAGCGTTGTTACTAGATTTGCCCCAGCTTCACTAGCAGTCGTTGCCACAGTTGCCCCCATTAATTTAGCTAATTGAATAGCAAAAGTACCGACACCACCAGACCCTGCATGAATCAATACTTTTTGTCCTGTTTGTAATTGCATGATGTCATGCAATGCTTGGTATGAAGTTAAGCCAACGAGTGGGATGGACGCTGCTTCCTCAAAACTTAAATTTTTAGGCTTTAACGCTATGTCATCCTCATGAATTGCAATAAATTCAGCAAAGGTGCCAATTTTGCTTTTACGTGGCCGTGCATATATTTCATCTCCTACTTTAAATCGACTTACCTTTGTACCAACCCTTACCACAACTCCTGAAAAATCATTTCCGAGGATTAGAGGCATTTCATACTTAATTAATAGTTTTACTTTCCCATCTCGTATTTTAAAATCGATCGGATTAATACTGGCCGCACGAATTTCTGCTAGAATTTCATATTCACCAATATTAGGTGTAGGCACTTCTGCTAAACGCATGGGAGCAGCGCCATATTTATCAATTACCATTGCTTTCATTGTTGATTCCTCCAATTCATGTCTGATACCAGTCGTTTCAATAATATTCCTTTAACAACGATTCAATATCTGTAACAAGTGTTTTTAGTAAACCTAATCTCGTACGTATATCTATATAATAAAAATTTTTTGTCCCTTCTTTACGCATTAAAATAACGCCAGCATCTCGTAAAATTTTAAGGTGGTGTGACACAGCAGGTCTAGAAAGATGTGTTTGCTCTGTGATTTCCCCAACACGCAAGCCTGTTTGACAATCTGTTGCCATTAGAACAAGTAAAATAGATTGACGTGTTTCATCACCAATTGCCAATAATACCTTTTGACAGTTCATAAAATTTTCTTTAATGATGTGTAGCTGTTCCTCTTTAGTCATTAAGTGAATACCTCCTTTAATTAGTTGAATAGTTTAAGTTATTGAACCGTTATGAATACAACAATATAATACAGGGCTATTCCGTGCAATATTGAGAAAGTAAATCGAGACGAATCAATTTTCGAAGCTCGTCTCTATACAACAAAAAAACACAGAAGTCACATGGACCTCTGTGTTACTTGAGTTACTTGCTTTCCTTAATAAGAGCCTTCATATCTCCAACGATTGTTTCAACTGGTACGTTTGTCGCGCCATCATAGTCTTTTACAACTGTGCCGTCTGCATTCACTAAATAATAGCTCGACATATGTATGACTTGGTCTGAGTTAGGATCATTCTTGACTAATGAATTGAATGATTTACGTGCAAATTGCTCGATAAATTTCTGCTGATAGCCTGTTAATAGCTGCCATTTACTTTCATCTACAACGTTATACGTTTTTAAGTAGTTTGTTAATACGTCTGGCTTATCCACTTCCGGATCTACACTAAATGCAACAATTTGATAATCCTCAAGACCTTCATCCTGTAAGGCCTGCTGTACTTCTGTCATATTAAATGTCATAGGCGGACAGATTGTCGTACAGTTTGTAAAAATAAACATGGCCAACCAAGGCTTGCCCTTTAAATTATCAAGGCTCACTTGTTCATTTTTTTGATTGGTTACATTAAAATCTTGAACCTCAATATTTAGAGATGGCTCAAACTTGTAACTTCCGCAAGCAGCTAAAATGCTACTGAATGCTAGTACTAAAACTAGCAGCATGCTTTTCTTTTTCATTTATTTTGCACACTTCCCTTCATTTCTTCACCTTATTTTATGCATTCTAGATTCCAAATACAAGATAATGAGCTTATCCAAGCGTTGCATTTTGTGTAAGTTGTGAACATTAACTATTTTTGGCATTACATCACTCTACTTCTCCCAAATGGCTCTCCTTTTTTTAAAAATTTTCAAAGCTTTTTTTTATCATTTTCTTTATTTCCCAAAGAAAAATTTCATTGTTATATAACAAACGATTCCACACTATTAATCAACACAGGATATTAATAGCAGAATAATAAAATACAGAAAATTCTCTTTTAAGTGATTATTTTCTCCCGCAGTCATTTTTATTAGCAGTAATCTATTTTAAGAATATTATATCAATAGAAATAAACACTCTCTTTCATACAATATTTTTCTAGTAAACCCTTAATATTTCTATGTTATTCCCATAAAAATGAAATGACTAAAAATTATAAAAACTCAAAAATTAGTATTGCATTATAAGAATATCCCCCATAAAATAAGTGAATATAACGGCGAACGAAAAAGAAATATGTCGTTTAAAACAGAAATATATAACTTTAGGGGGAATAATAATGGCGAATGTTTCTAGTGAAAAACAAGCACAACGCGTTGATTATCATGCAATTGAGGCAATGGAATCGTTCAATAGCTTTGTGAAAAGGAAAAACACCTTTCTTTTCTCGATTACAGCAGTGTTTCTTATTCTTTATATTTTGCTTCCGATCCTTGCATTCCAGCCTGTACTACAACAAAAAATCTTCGGAAATATTACAGGAGTTTGGGTTTACTCGGCTGGATTATTTGTGATGACCATCGTGCTCTGTACAGTATATGTAAAAAAAGCTGCTTCATTCGATAAAGCTGCAGCTGCTGTGCTCGCCGAGTATCATGCGAAAGGTGGTAACTAAATGAACATTGTATCCGTAGGTTTCTTTTTAGCTATTGTTGGTTTAACACTTGTTGTTACCTATATTGCAGCCAAGCGTACTTCCTCAGCAGCTGATTTTTATACAGCTGGCGGCGGATTAAAGGGGTGGCAAAATGGCTTTGCGATTGCTGGTGATTATTTATCAGCTGCAGCCTTTCTTGGGGTGTCTGGTGCGATTGCTTTAACTGGCTTTGATGGTTTCTTTTTCTCTGTGGGCTATGTTGTAGCCAACTTAGTTCTTCTATATATCATCGCTGAGCCTATGCGTAATTTAGGCCGCTATACACTTGCTGACATGTTAACGGCTCGTTTTAATGAAAAGCGAGTTCGTGGCGTGGCGGCATCAGGTACGATTATTATTGTCATTCTGTATATGATTGCACAGCTTGTAGGTGCAGGTGCATTGATAAAACTACTATTCGGCATTGAATATTGGATTGCCGTGTTAATTGTCGGTGTAATGATGACTACCTACGTATTATTCGGTGGCATGACAGCAACTTCTTGGGTACAAATTATAAAAGCTAGTTTACTATTATTCGGGACAGGCTTATTAGCTACATTAGTATTAGTGAAATTTGATTTCTCTCTAATGAAAATGTTTGACACCATTGCCGTCGATCATGGGGAGGAATTCCTTGTACCAGGAATTAAATACACAAGCACGATTGATTCCGTATCGATGATGATGGCCTTAGTTTTAGGAACATCAGGTTTACCACATATTTTAATGCGCTTCTTTACTGTAAAAGATGCCAAAACGGCTCGCTCGTCTATATCATGGACAACTTGGATTACAGCTATCTTCTTCTCATTAACAATATTTTTAGGCTTCGGTGCGTTAAATTTTGTAGGTTTAGATCAAATTTTAGCTGAAAGTAAGGCTGGTAACACAGCTGCCCCACTGCTGGCACATTATTTAGGTGGAGATGTGTTAATGGCCTTTATCGGTGCTGTAGCCTTTGCGACAATTTTAGCGGTTGTTTCTGGCTTAGTTTTAACGGGTGCATCCGCGATTTCACACGATATATATGGAGAAATTATTAAAGATGGAAAATTAACGGAAAAGCAACAGGTAGTAGCAGCACGGACAGGCTCTATCTCAATTGCAATTGTCTCCATTGTTTTAGCGCTGTTTGCACAAAGCTTAAACGTTTCGTTCCTAGTGTCATTTGCGTTTTGTATTGGTGCATCCGCGAATTTACCTGTCATTCTTTATACGATCTATTGGAAGAAGTTCAACTCTACTGGTGCTGTAGCAGCGATGCTAACAGGGTTAATTTCTTGTTTGATCTTAGGAGCGATGGGACCAAATGTATGGAGTCCTGTTGAAGGTGCAGCTATTTTTGTTGGTAAACCACTTGTACCACTAGCTGTTCCAGCCATTATTACCATTCCATTAGGCTTTATTGCAGGCTATTTGGGATCGGTCCTGTCATCTAGTAAAGTACCAACTGAAGAGGCTGAACGTATTTATAAAGAAATTCGTGTAAAAGCGAATACTGGTGTTTCTGTATCTGATATTTCTCACTAATTTTTATACACTGTATGCATAATGAATTGAAATTCAAAATATACAAAAAAATAGGCAAAAAATTCGATTTTCGGTCGAGTTTTTCGCCTTTTTTGTTATTCAACAACTAGCAAATTACTTATCGAACAATATTATTTGACTTCCAAAATACAGAAAAAAACCAATTTTCACTAAGGCAATAGTGTTTAAATATGGATAAAAAACCAAGGCATTTTTGTGGATTTATCATTCTTTTTTTGTCAAGAATCTAGATTTCTCTTTGCTTCATTTATTTATCTGAATATTCTAAAACCCTAGATGTTCTTGGTTTCGGAGGTTTTTTTCTCTTTCAGGACTATTTTCAGAAAAATTTTTTTTACATAATTTTTCTGAAATGTATTGCAATTTTGTGAACTCTTTCATAAAATGAGAATGTGAATTCACTAAACTAGCAAAATCAAGTCTTAAGGCAGAAAAAATATACACAAAATGGGGAATGTTAATGGCGAACAATCAAGCAAAAAAAGGTGTCGTGATTGACTATGATGCAATTGCAAACCAAGAATCGTTTAAGTCTCTTGTACGCAGAAAGAACTCTTTTCTTTGGTCTATGACTGCCATATTTTTATTGGCCTACATGTTGTTACCAATTCTGACATCGTACACAACAATTCTACACCAAAAGGCATTTGGGGAAATTACTTGGGTGTGGATTTATTCCGCAGGGCTATTCATCATGACATGGGGGTTATGTCATTTATATGTAGCTAAAGCAAACAACTTCGACAGAGAAGCAAAAGCGATTATCGCAGAATATGAGAACGGAGGTGGCCGCCGATGAATAACGGAATGAGTTTTACAGCCATATTCTTCTTCGTAGCCATTGTTGGTTTAACATTAGTTATCACATGGTGGGCATCTAAACGTACATCTTCTGCAAGTGACTTCTATACAGCTGGCGGGGGCTTAACAGGCTGGCAAAATGGACTAGCTATCGCAGGTGACTATTTATCAGCAGCCTCTTTCTTAGGGATTGCAGGTGCAGTAGCATTATTTGGATTTGACGGATTCTTCTTCTCTATTGGTTATTTAGTAGCTTACTTAGTGGTATTATACATCGTTGCTGAGCCATTACGTAACCTTGGAAAATTCACTTTAGCTGACATGATTACAGCTCGTTTCAATAACTCAAAAGTACGTGGAACAGCTGCTTTAAGCACGATTACAATTGTTTTATTCTACATGATTGCACAACTAGTTGGTGCAGGAGCACTTATTCAATTACTTTTAGGTATCGACTACTGGGTAGCTGTATTGATCGTAGGTTTCATGATGACAACCTACGTATTATTCGGTGGTATGACAGCGACCTCATGGGTTCAAATTATTAAAGCTTGTCTTTTAATGCTAGGTACAGTTATTATCTCATTCTTAGTATTAAAAGAGTTTGGCTTCAGTATTGCAACAATGTTCAAAGAAATGTCTACAGCGACAGATAGTGGCGCTGCTTATTTAAACCCAGGTCTAAAATATACAAATGGACTTGACACAATTTCCATGTTAATTGCATTAGTATTAGGTACTGCGGGTCTTCCACATATTTTAATGCGTTTCTTCACTGTAAAGGATGCAAAAACGGCTCGTTCATCTGTTATTTGGGCTACTTGGATTGTAGGTATCTTCTACGTTTTAACAATTTTCTTAGGTTTCGGTGCAGCAGCATTCGTTGGAAAAGAAGATATTATTGCGGCTAATGCTGCTGGTAATATGGCTGCCCCACTTCTTGCAGAAGCACTAGGTGGCGACATTCTATTCTCATTCGTTTGTGCGGTAGCATTCGCAACAATTTTAGCGGTAGTAGCAGGTCTTGTACTTTCAGGTGCCTCTGCCCTATCACATGATATTTATGGGCAAATCATTAAAAAGGGTAAAATTACTGAAAAAGAGCAAGTTCTTGCAGCACGTATCGGTTCGATTACAATCGCTATAATTTCCATTTTATTAGCACTTGGTGCACAAACTTTAAACGTTGCGTTCTTAGTATCTTTAGCATTCTGTATTGCAGGCTCTGCTAACCTTCCAGTTATTATTTACACAATCTATTGGAAACGCTTTAATACAGCTGGTGCTGTTACAGCGATGTTAACAGGTTTAATCTCTGCTTTAGTATTAGTAGCTATGTCACCAAACGTATGGAATCCAGTTGAAGGCAAGGCGATTTTCGTGGGTGATCCGTTAATTATGTTAACGAACCCTGCCCTAATCTCTGTACCGCTTGGTTTCCTTGGTGGTTTCATCGGCACATTACTTTCTAAAGAAACTGATGATGCAAAATATCGTGAAGTTGACGTTAAAGCAAACACAGGTATTTCTGTACAGGACGTATCTCACTAAATCTATGTCATAAACCTCGTAAGTTCTTGCTTACGAGGTTTTACTTTTTCTTTCATTTTCGTTACTATAATTGTTAAAAGGAGGGAATGAAAATGGCTCAATCTAGGGCGAAAAAGAAGCGAATGCAAATAAAAAGAACTGTTGGCAAGGATGTAGAGAAAAATCGCCAATCCAATTCCTTCAGTACACATGAACGCACCACCAAAACAAAGACAGAGAAATTGAAGCATGATTTTACTAAACATAAAAAGCAGTATACGGATAATTAGTTTGTATCCTATACTGCTTTTATTATTGTAGAAAACACAAGTGTCACTTACAAAATTAGTTTAAAGTCGATAAAAGTTTGTCGTATTTTGAGTGATAATTTGAGCCGCTTCTTGTATAGACAATCCCTTGATGGCTGCAATCACCTCAATCGTCGAATGTATCATCCACGGAGACGTAGGTTTATTTGTAAATGGACCTTCAAACGGCCATGGACCATCTGTTTCAACCATCATTAATTCAATCGGGTAGATTTGAATTAACTGTTGAATTTCCTCTTCATACAATGCATCAGGCGTAACGGAGATAAAATAACCTTGCTGAATCATGCGTTTCACAACTGCCTCGTCCCCTTTAAACCAATGGAAATGTGCCTGACGAAGCTGATGCTTTTCTAGTAATTCGCACACAACGGTAGCATCCTCATACACAGCATGCAATACAATCGGTTTGTCCAACTCTTTCGCCAATACGATAAATCGTTCCAATAAAGCCTCATACGGGCGAACATCCAAAACTTGTTCTTGCCTTAAATAATAGGGTAAACCGACCTCGCCGACTGCTATCATCTCATCACTATGCGAGCGAATCCAATCAAATAAAGCCTTCTCTTCTATTTCACTCGGTAAAGGTTGCTCGGGATGGAAACCAAAAGCTGCCTTCACTTTGGGATAGACCTTCGCTAAATTCAACGTCTTTTGACAGGAGGACAGCTGCATACTTACCGCAATTAATGCCTCTACTTCTTCCAATAAAGAAGGTATTTCCACGTCCTTATACTGATCTAAATGAATATGGGCATCAATCAACATGCAAATCACCCTTTTCTTCCTGTAAATACATGAATAATTGTTGCTTCAAGGCTGTGAATGTGGCCGAATGACGAATTTCTTCTTTGCGAGGACGCTCAAACGGGACAATGATTTCTTTTTTCACCGTTGCAGGTCGTTTCGATAAAACAAGTATACGATCCGCTAAAAAGAGTGCCTCCTCAATACTATGTGTGACAAATAAGATGGATTTTCGATGTTCTTCCCAAATGGACAGTAGCCATGCCTGCATTTCCAGTCTTGTAAATTCATCGAGCGCAGAAAATGGTTCATCTAGACATAAAATAGGTTTATCACTGACAATGGCACGGATGAAGGATACACGTTGTTGCATCCCTCCAGATAGCTGGTTTGGATAAGCATGGCTAAAGGAAGCAAGTCCTACCTTTTCTAGCCACCCCTTTGCACGTTCAACATTAGGCTTTTGCTGCAGTTCCTCAACTATAGTTACATTCTCTAAAATAGTACGCCAAGGCAGTAGACAAGGCTGCTGTGGCATATAGCCAATTGTTCCTCTTTTTTGCAGGATATCCTCTCCATTTAATAAAATCACCCCTTGATCAACCGAAGAGACCCCACCAATTAATTGAAAAAGGGTACTTTTACCACTGCCGGATGGACCTACAATGGCCACAAACTCACCATTCTTGACATCAAAGGAAATATTATCAAGAACATGTAGACTGTTAAAGGACTTAGCGATGTTTTGAATGCTGAGCATGATAACTTCTCCCCTTTACCATTAATTTTTCAAGCAAACGAATACTACTAAATAACAATAAGCTTAACAAGACAATCGCAAAAATTGCGACAAACACTCGATCTGTACGGAAGGAGGATTGTGCTAAGGTCATGTATACACCAATTCCCTTTTTCGCACCAAGCCACTCCGCAATGACTGCCCCCATTACGCTATAAGTTGCAGCAATTTTTACACCTGAGAAAATAGCTGGGTAGGCATGTGGCCATTCTAGTTTCCAAAACGTTTGGGCCTTCGTTGCACCAATCATTTCAAAGTAATGCTTTAACTCGGGTGCTGTTTGACGAAAACCGTCCATTGTCGCTATGACAATAGGGAAAAAGCACACTAGACAAATAATGATGAGCTTTGGTAATAAGCCAAAGCCAAACCAAATAATAAGCAGCGGTGCTAACACAAGAATAGGTATGTTTTGCGACATAATGAGAATCGGATAAAATAACGACCGAATGAAAGGAAAACGATGCAAAACAATTGCCACTGTTAGACCACAGCCAACTCCAATAGCAAGTCCTAGTAAAGCTAATTGCACAGTAGCCAGAGCATGTGGCAGGAACGTCTGATACGATTGAATGCCTTCTACTACAATTATGCTCGGTGCTGGAAGGAGCCATGGAGGAACATCAGCGATATGCACAACAAGCTCCCATATGAATAAGAGGAAGGCGATAAAAATTATCGTCCTTCCCTTTTGTAATGCCCGTTTCATGACTGATATTTCTCCGTTAATGTAGCCATTGTAATTCCATTTGGTTGATATAAAATTTTTACTTGTGTAATGACATTAATGGCTCCTAGCTCGACCATCTTAATATTCATTTTTTCAATGATTTGAAGGAGAGTTGTAAGCTCACCCTCCATCGTTGTTTCAAGTGGATGAACCTCATATTTCACACCAGATGCATTAATAACTGCAATGGCCGCATCTACATAAGGAATGACATCCTCATACTTCTCTGTCTTCGGAATAATTTGGACACTGATTAATGAATTTGCCATGTTATTTGGCCTCCTTTTTCGGTAAGAACTCATTCGTAAACGCTTGTTTAGCATCAAATTCGCCCTCTAATACTTTGTTGCTCGACATCCATTTAGCATAGTTTTCCCATACAGAAAGCTTTTGCTCACCCCATTGTTTAGCGTCATCCTGATACTTATCAGCCAACCACTCTTGGCTTTTATGCACTAATTCCTTATCTAAGTCTGGGGCTTCTTCTAGTAAAATATCGGCAGCTTCATTCGGATGCTCGATTGCATATTCATAGCCCTTCGATGCAGCCGCAACAAAAGCTTTGACGATGTCTGGATTGTTTTGAAGCATTTTTTCATTAGTTGCTAAAACAGGTGTATAGTAATCTAACTGATCACTGTAGTCCGTTAAATACAGCATATTAATCTTTTCCCCACGAAGCTCTGCCTCAATTCCTGTCCAAGCATAATAAATCCAAGCAAAGTCGATGTCTTTTTTCATCATTGTGAAGAAATCTAAATCTCCTGCATTGACAATCTCTAATTTATTAATATCAGCGTTTTCTTTTTGCATTAATGATTGTAATACTGCTTGTTCGAGTGGCGCCCCCCAGCCACCATAAGTTTTTCCTTCAAAGTCCTTTGGAGATGTAATACCCTTTGATTCTACAGAAGCAAATCCAGATGTATTATGCTGGATGATGGCTGCTATTGAGACAAGTGGCACATCCTGAACACGAGCCTGTGTAATGCCCTCCTGATAGCTCACGCCAAATTCTGCCTTACCGGAAGCTACGAGCTGATCGGCTCCTGCCTCTCCTGGCATAATAATATCAACATCTAAGCCCTGTTCTTCAAAATAACCAAGCTTTTTCGCAACATACAATCCTGTATGATTCGTATTCGGTGTCCAATCGAGAACCACTGACACCTTTTTCTTTGTATCAGCAGCTTGCTTGTCCTCCTTGTCGCTACAGCCTACTAACGTCAATAGTGCCGCTATTAAAATAAATAACCATTTTTTCATGCTAGGTCCTCCCAGTTTGTAATATGAAAGCGTTCAAGAATGAATGTTGTCACCAGAAGAAAGCGTAATATACGGTTGGTAAGATATTGATTGAAAAACAAAAAAACGCCTAGGATTCCTCCCAGACGTATTGCAATCAATCTCCAAAACTTTTGCTTTTTTGAATAGATGTTCCCTACGCTGGTACGAGCCAAATCAGGTTCAAAGGGTCAGTGTCTATCGGACACAATCTCAGCTAGCCATAACTAGCCCCCCTACATTCTTTCGCTATGAACTTTTCGATGATTATTATACCCATAGTTGATCCAAAATGACAAGATGCTATTTTTGGATAGTTGTTCCACTCCAACAAATAGCCCAGCTCTACAATATAGAGACTGGGCATGATTTTAGCTTGGTTTTTGTTCTTTTTTGGCCGTTAAGACATGGGAAATGGCTCCATCTGTTGCAATATCCACTTTAAATGAACCATTAGAATGACGATCAGCACGTGTCAATGCTTGAACATCAATAAACTCTTGGACGCCTTTTTCAGTTTCAATCACAACCTGCTCATCGTTTGTCGCTTGAATCACAGCGACAATTCGGTGAGGATTTGCTTTTAATTCTGTCAGGACTTTAAGACCACGTTTGGCACGACCTGCTATTTCTACCTCTGCGACATTCATTTTCTTGACAGCCCCTCGTTGTGTCACAATAACGACATATTGTGTTTCATCTGGCTGTAAAACATTGACCCCTACTAAAGCTTCTCCATCTTTTAACGTAATCCCTTTAACGCCGCCTGTTTTCACACCAGTAACTGGTAATTCCTCAATAGGGAATCGAATAGCATACGCCGTATCAGTTGTTAAGAGCAATTCCACATCATCCGTCATAAACGATGCATAAATCATTGCATCGCCCGCTTTAACATTCATTGTTTTAATCGGCTTCGAGTAACGCGTCACTGCATAATCTGCGAGCGGTGAACGTTTAATTTGTCCATCTTTCGTAGCAGTTAAAATATACGTATTTGGTTGTTCAAATGTTTCAAAGCCATAGACTGCAATAATTGATTCATCTTCACTTGTTGGCACAATACTAGAAATATGCTGACCAAGGTCCTTCCAACGAATATCAGGCAATTCGTGAACTGGCTGATAAATATAATTCCCTCTATTTGTAAATAACAATAGATGATGCTGCGTATTTAAGTTTGCTTCATACAATAAGTAATCGGAATCCTTCATCGCAAAATCTTGACCATTGGAAGCGGCATGGGATCGTGTAGAAGTACGTTTAATATAGCCATCTTTCGTGACAGTCACCACAACCTCTTCGCTTGGAACAAGGACATCTAATGTAATTTTAATTTCTTCAATTTCTTGTTCAATTCTCGAGCGACGCGGCTCTGTGAAGCGTTTTTTAATATCTAGTAATTCCTGTTTAATGACACGTACAAGCTTGGCCTCGCTTTGTAAAATTCCTTCTAGCTTGGCAATCAATTTATTTAAATCATCCTGTTCTTGGCGGAGCTCTGTAATATCGGTATTCGTTAAACGATATAATTGCAGGCTCACAATCGCCTCTGCTTGTACCTCGGTAAAATCGAACTTTGCTTGTAAATTGAGCTTGGCATCCTTCTTATCATTTGAAGAACGAATTGTCGCAATGACTTCATCTAAAATAGACAATGCTTTAATTAAGCCATCTACGATATGGGAACGATCCTTTGCCTTTTGTAAATCATATATAGAACGATTTGTGACCACTTCTTTTTGGTGAGTAATATAGGCGTCCAATAATAATGGTAATGTCATCATCGTTGGGCGACGATTATGAATCGCAATCATATTAAAATTGTAAGCTACTTGTAAATCTGTTGTTTTAAATAAGTACTGTAAAATCCCTTGTCCAGGAACATCCTTTTTCAGCTCGATTACGACACGTAACCCTGTACGGTCAGATTCATCACGAATTTCAGCAATCCCTTCAAGGCGTTTATCTACACGCTGCTCATCAATTTTTTTTACAAGATTCGCTTTATTCACGTCGTATGGTAATTCGGTAACAACGATTTGCTCTTTGCCACCCTTAATAGGTTCCACCACAGCCTGCGCACGGACAATAATTTTACCACGCCCTGTTTCATATGCCTTTTTAATGCCGTCCACACCTTGAATAATACCGCCTGTTGGGAAATCTGGACCTTTGAGTACCGTCATCAATTCATCCACTGTTGCAGTAGGCTTGTCTAAGCGCATCAATACAGCATCTAGCACTTCATCTAGTGCATGAGGTGGAATATCAGTTGCATAACCCGCAGATATCCCTGTAGAGCCGTTTACTAGTAAATTAGGGAAACGTGCTGGTAAAACAGTTGGCTCCATATCCTGATCATCGAAGTTTGGTACGAATTCAACCGTTTTCTTCCCGATATCTCGTAACATTTCACCCGCAATCGCAGATAGTCTTGCCTCAGTATAACGCATGGCAGCTGGAGGATCTCCATCAACTGAACCGTTATTCCCATGCATTTCAATGAGCATATGACGAGCTTTCCAATCCTGACTCATACGTACCATTGCCTCATAGACAGAGCTATCTCCGTGTGGATGGTAATTACCGATTACATTACCGACTGTTTTAGCCGATTTACGGAAAGGTTTTTCGTGTGTATTACCTTCTGTAAACATCGCATATAAAATTCGACGCTGTACAGGTTTAAGACCGTCACGTGCATCTGGCAACGCGCGGTCTTGAATAATATATTTACTATAGCGACCAAAACGGTCACCCATTACTTCTTCTAAAGGTAAATCTTGAAACTTTTCTGTGCTACTCATGCTTGGCCCTCCTCTTGTTGGATGAATTCATTTTCTAAAATGTTAGCATCATCCTCCATACCGAAGTCTACATTGGCTTCGATCCATTTACGACGTGGCTCTACCTTATCGCCCATTAACGTCGTGACACGTCTCTCTGCACGTGCACCATCCTCGATTGTGACACGAATTAATGTACGTGTGTCAGGGTTCATTGTTGTATCCCATAGCTGGTCTGCATTCATCTCACCAAGACCTTTATAGCGCTGTAATATGTAACCCTTTCCAACTTGTTTAATGGCCTTTTGTAAATCGTTTTCTGTCCAAGCATATTCAATCACTTCTTTTTTGCCAGTCCCTTTAGAAACTTTATAAAGTGGCGGTAATGCAATAAAGACTTTACCAGCCTCGATGAGCGGACGCATATAACGGTAGAAGAACGTTAATAGCAATACTTGAATATGAGCGCCATCTGTATCAGCATCGGTCATAATGACTACTTTATTGTAGGCTGAATCCTCAACAGCAAAATCTGTTCCAACACCTGCACCAATCGCATGAATAATCGTTGAAATTTCTTCGTTTTTCATAATATCCTGAAGCTTGGCTTTTTCCGTGTTAATCACTTTCCCGCGCAGTGGTAATATTGCCTGGAATGTACGATCGCGACCTTGTTTTGCAGAACCACCCGCTGAATCACCTTCGACTAAATATAATTCATTTCTCGCCGCATTACGTGACTGTGCAGGCGTTAATTTCCCTGACAGAATCGTACTACCCTTTTTGTTTTTCTTACCATTTCGCGCATCCTCACGAGCTTTGCGAGCCGCTTCACGTACTTGCTGCGCACGAATCGCTTTACGCACAAGAGATGCCGACAATTCAGCATTTTCCTCTAGCACATACAAAATTTGCTCAGACACCACACTATCTACTGCTGAACGGGCCTCACTTGTACCAAGCTTGCCCTTTGTTTGTCCTTCAAATTGTAATAAGTGCTCAGGAATACGGACAGATACGATAGCTGCTAAGCCCTCTCGAATATCCGTTCCTTCCAAGTTTTTATCCTTATCCTTTAATAAACCAATTTTTCTTGCGTATTCATTAAAAACACGCGTCAGAGCTGCTTTTGCACCTGTTTCATGGGTACCGCCATCTCGTGTCCGTACATTATTAACAAACGACAAAATCGTTTCAGAATAACCATCGTTATATTGGAAGGCGAACTCTACTTCAATATCATCTTGAATACCTTCCACATATTTCACAGGATGAAGAACATCTTTCTCTTCATTCAAATACGCAACGAAAGCTTCAATGCCGTTCTCATAAAAGAACATATCATTTTTGCCTTCCTCGCGCTCATCAATTAATTCAATTTTTAAGCCCTTTAATAAAAAAGCTGACTCCCTTAAACGTTCTGCTAACGTATCATAATTATATTTTGTAACAGAGAAAATCGTTTCATCAGGTAGGAAATGAACAAGCGTACCTGTCTGCTTCGTTTGACCAATTTCTTCAAGTGTTGTCACTGGATGTCCACCATGCTCGAAGCGCTGGCGATATTTTTTACCATCACGATGGATGGTTACTTCTAAAAATGTGGATAGCGCATTCACGACAGAAGAACCTACACCGTGCAAGCCGCCACTCGTTTTATAACCGCCTTGTCCAAACTTACCACCTGCATGAAGGACAGTAAAAATAATTTCAGGAGTAGGTTTACCCATCTTATGCATACCAGTTGGCATTCCACGGCCAAAGTCGCGTACGCTAATACTCTGGTCTTTGTGAATCTTGACAATAATATGAGATCCAAAGCCAGCCAATGCTTCATCCACCGCATTATCAACGATTTCATACACAAGGTGATGAAGTCCACGGCCATCTGTGGAACCGATATACATGCCTGGTCGTTTGCGCACCGCTTCTAATCCTTCTAATACTTGTATAGCGTCATCATTATAGACGCTAGGTGACTGTTTATTCGTCAAAAAAATTCCCCTCCAAAAAACAAACACTTGTTCTATTTATGTTCTCATCCTAATAATAATAGCATTTCCTGTCAATAGTTAGCGACAGGTCCCATTAAATTTTTAAAAATTGCTCACAGTTTTAATATACACTTTAAATAGTAAACATCTTCAACAGTTGCTTAAAATTGGAATTTAAGCAAGACAGACTACCACTAGTATCCGTAAACACCTGACGCATCGTAGCTTATTTAGTTGCAATATAGTTGATGCGTCAATGTCATGTAAATGAATAAAGTTAGACTTCTATTCTACCAAAGGAATGAACGAATGACAAAATTGCCTTTTTGCCTATATTTTAATAAAGAATTTTTTCGTTCTTTCATCAATCATGCCTAAAAGCCTATCTCTAACTTACTTTAGTTTCTTTTGTATTGAATTCAAGACTCCTTACGAAATCTCCTTCATAACATTGTAGATTAGCAAGAAAAAGTGTAAAATACTTGTTACAAACTATTAGTACCAAGTGATGGACTATGAATGAAAGGAGTCCAACTATGATCAATGGACTTATTATTTTATGTGCTTATCTAATCGGCTCTATACCTTCAGGGCTATGGATAGGTAAAATTTTTTATAATACCGATATCCGAGAACATGGAAGCGGTAATCTTGGAGCAACCAATACGTTCCGAACATTAGGAAAAAAAGCTGGTATTGTTGTGACTGTGATGGATGTTCTAAAAGGGACTGCCGCTGTCTTACTAGCTGCACTTCCAATATTCTCAGACAGTTCTATCCATTCCTTAATCCTAGGTCTTGTTGCAGTGATTGGTCATATGTTTCCAATCTTCGCCAATTTCCGTGGTGGAAAAGCCGTTGCCACATCAGCAGGTGTTTTATTAGGCTATTCATGGCCATTGTTTGTCTTGCTCCTAATTGCCTTTCTTGTGACATTGAAAATCACAAAAATCGTCAGCTTAACATCTATGATAGCCGCTTTAGTAGCACTTATCTATTCAATCGTTTATTATTTTGTTACAGGTGACTTTGCATTAAGCATCTTGGTAGCCTTTTTATTTACCTTTATTATTTATCGTCATCGTGCCAATATTGTACGTATTAAAAATGGCACCGAGCCAAAGGTAAAATGGCTGTAAGAAGAGAGGAGCATTCGCTATGAAAATTGCACTGACAGATGAAGCCCTACAATGGTTCAAACAAGAGATGGAAGTAGAACCTGGCGATACTATTCGCTTTTATGCACGCTATGGTGGCTCAAGTCCTTTTCACGAAGGCTTTTCACTAGGCATGACGCGAGAAGAGCCCATCGGCATTGGAGCAGAAGCAGTCATTGATGGCGTAACCTATTACATCGATGAAAAAGATTTATGGTTCTTTAACGATCACAATCTACATGTGGACGTGGATGCTAGTTTAGATGAATTACAATACGAGTATCGTACATAAAGCAGTATTTTCCTTTCAGTCTCTGAAAGGAAATACTGTTTTTTTATTTGAAAAATAGTAGCTAGAATTTCATTCCTTTTTTCGTTTATCTCCGCACAAAGTTGTCCATTCTATATATAGTGAACATCCATTTGAGGAGGAAAACCCATGTCCATATCAAACAAGATCGATCCCTCCCCATCCCTTACAACGGACGATTTATTAAACACTTCCCTTGCCAAAAATATAAAAGTCATTCAAAACACTCTCGGTCATAGCAATGACATCATTATACGAGAAATTACCATTGGTGAAGCTGAACCCCATCGACTGGCCATTATTTCCATTGATGGCTTATCCGATAAAACGATGATTTCGGATTCAGTGATTGATAAATTAATGGCGAATATTGAGGAAGAACAAGAAATTGAAATTACTACCATTAATCAATATGTGCGAAGTTCCTATTTAACTGTTGGTGATGTGATGAATATCGAAAATTTCACATCATTGTATTATGCCATCCTTAATGGTGAAACCGTCATTTTATTAGACGGCTTTGCTGAAGGCATTGTAACAAGTACGAAAAGTGCAAAGGATAGAGCTGTCACAGAGCCCTCAACCGAATCCGTTATTAGAGGACCTCGAGAGTCCTTTACTGAAACTTTGCGTACGAATACCGCGCTCATTCGACGAAAAATAAAAAGTCCAAATCTTTGGATTAAGTCTCGAGTCATCGGTGAAGTGACACAAACAGATGTCGCCGTGATGTATATACATGGTATCGCCAGTGACAAAATTGTTGCGGAGGTGTTAGCGCGGTTAGATCGCATTAATATCGATGGCATTTTAGAAAGTGGCTATATTGAGGATTTTATTCAAGATTCTAAAAATACCATGTTTCCAACCATTTACAACTCAGAACGGCCAGATGTTATTGCTGGTGAATTATTAGATGGGAAAGTGGCGATTCTAGTAGATGGTACCCCCTTTGTATTAGTGGTGCCTGCATTATTTACTTCCTTTTTGCAATCAGCAGAAGACTACTATCAACATTGGATGATTAGTTCCCTCATTCGTATTTTACGTTTCTTTGGTATTAGTTTGGCATTGGTAGCACCATCTCTCTATGTTGCGATTACGACGTTTCATCAAGAAATGCTACCGACGGCCATGCTAATTAGTATCGCCTCACAACGAGAAGGCGTGCCCTTCCCTGCCGTAGTGGAAGCACTTATTATGGAGCTTGCCTTTGAGATACTACGAGAGGCAGGGCTTCGAATGCCGCGAACAATCGGTCCAGCTGTGTCCATCGTAGGTACGCTGGTAATTGGCCAGGCAGCGGTAGATGCCGGTGTTGTCTCGGCTGTAATGGTTATTATAGTGGCATTAACGGCCATTTGTAGTTTTTTATTCCCTGCTTATGGTTTGTCCAATACGATTCGTGTACTGCGCTTTCCATTAATGATCTTAGCTGCTATGTTTGGTCTTTTTGGAGTTATGTTTGGCATTATTATCATTATTCTTCATTTATGCAGCATTCGTTCATTTGGTGTACCGTATTTAAGCCCGTTTGCTCCTTTAATTTTACAGGATCAAAAAGATGCATTTTTATTGCTTCCTCGTAGACGTTTATTAACACGTCCACGTTTAGTCAATCAGAAAAACGTTGTTAGAGGGCATAAATATGTCCCAAGAACAGGTCGGAAATAAAACTACTGAACAAATGAGGAATAAAATATGGCAAAAGTAAAAGTAATCTGCTTACTATGCATCCTCACTTTACTGTTAAGTGGTTGCTGGAGTAAGCGTGAATTAAATGAATTAGCCATTGTTGTAGCGCTTGGTATAGACAAAGTAGATGATGAGTATGAGATTACCGTTCAAATAGTTGATCCTAGTGAGGTTTCCATGCGACAAGCTTCCACTCAGCGCTCCCCTGTTGTCAGCTATCATTCTAGAGGGGAAACAATTTTTGAGGCCATCCGCAAAATGACTACCATTGCTGCACGGAAGCCATATTTTGCCCATCTACAGGTAGTCGTTTTAGGTGAAGATCTCGCTAAAGATGGAATCAGTGATTCATTAGATTTAATTGCACGAGACCATGAGTTTAGAAAGGATTTCGATGTCATCATGTCTTATGAGGCTACAGCTAAGGAAGTGTTAAATGTTCTCACACCTATCGAAAAAGTTCCTGCTAATAAAATCTTAAACTCCCTCAAAGTTTCTGAAAAAGTTTGGGGCTCTACTATTGCTATTAATATAGACGAATTGGTCACAAGGCTCAGTGAAAAGGACAATGGGGCTTTGATTTCTGCGATTGAAGTTCATGGGGATAAACGGTTAGGGGCCGATCAAACAAACGTCCAACGTGTTAAAACACCTGTGTTGTTAAAATATGCAGGATTGGCCATCTTTAAAGGAGATCAATACATTGGTTTACTTTCAGAGGGAGAAAGTAAAAGTATTAGTTTCCTCAGTGACAAAATACAAAGTACGATTGAAATCGTCACCTGTCCAAAGCAAGGTACACTCTCAACTGAGATTACGAAATCCTCCACAAAAGTAAAGGGATCATTTAAGAATGGGAAACCGCAAATTGATGTCCAAATAAATGTGGAACAAAATGTAGGAGAGGTCGAATGTGATATCAATCTAACGAAAAATAAAACGGTGGATTATATCAATAAAAAAACAGCACAGGGCATCGATGAACGTATTGAAAAAACATTAGAAAAAATTCAACAGCAATACCAAGTGGATGTTTTAGGCTATGGTGATGCCCTACATCGTGCAGATGCTAAACAATGGAAAAAAATCAAAAACGATTGGCCAAATATCTTTCCTGATCTACCAATCCATGTTCATGTAAAAGTGACAACACAAGGTTTAGGCACAATGCAAAACTCATTATTAAAAAAGCCAAAGGAGGGATAGTGGATTGGTACTAGCAATAGCCATCTTAATCATTTCAATCATTATTGCGATACTATATATCCCGAAACTCAAAAAGCAACAAGAGACCAAAACCATTCTTGTTTTTTCAATCCTATTACTAATTGGAACAGCGCTTAATATGGGCATTGCTCTCAAAATAAATATCCCGAGTCCTCTAGATTTTATAACCTTTATTTTTACACCAATTAAAGATTTTATCGTTTCACTCACAAAATAGTAGACACATCGTCATGAATTGGAGGACACTTATATGGAAAAAGAAGTAATTAGTTCAAGACAATTTACAATTATCACATTCCTCCTTTCTATCGGTACTGCCATCTTAATCATCCCTTCAAGTATTGCAAGCTCTAGTAAGCAAGATGCGTGGATTGCTGCAAGTATTGGTGTTGTCCTTAGTTTGCTTGTTGTGAAATTATTTGTGACGTTAGGGGACCAAACACCGACACTGAATTTTATTGAAGCAAATGAAAAACTTCTCGGTCGCTTTTTTGGAAAAATCACAGTGGTGGGCTTCCTTTCTCTTACCCTATTTGCGGGAGGAGAATTACTGTATTTTATTGGTGCTTTTATGAAAACAGAGGTAATGCCAGAAACGCCTACTATGGCATTTGCCTTGTTGTTTATTATTATAATTATGTATGCTACCTATTTAGGGATAGAAAACTTTGCTCGTTCAGCAGAAATACTTTTCCCTATGTTTGTCTTAATTTTTATTTTCTTTGTTGTCAGTATCACCCCACAAATTAAGTTTGAAAATATACAACCGATTATGGAAGCATCCAAAACATCCATCTTATATAGTATCATCCGCTTTGTAAGTGTCTTTTCTTTTTCGTTAGTTATGTTATTAATGATTTACCCTGCTAGTGTCAATGTCCAGCAATCCTCAAAGAAAGGATTTTACATAGGCATGCTTCTCGGTGGATTTGTTCTAGTAACATTGATTACTCTATCTATTTTAGTATTAGGGCCAGCCAACACGGCTTCGCGAACTTTCCCTAGCTATGCCCTAGCACAAAGAATCTCTATCGGAAATTTTTTACAGCGCATTGAAATTATCATGGCTTTTATGTGGATCGTATCCATTTTTATTCGAACGTTTATGTACTTCTATACAACTGTTGTCGGGATTGCACAAATTATGAAATTGAAGGATCACCGTCCACTTATCCTACCAATGGGTATTATTATGGTCGGACTTTCGCAAATTGTTCACCCAGACATCGTCCATTCCAACATTTATAATGATGAGATTTGGCCAATTTATGCATTTGTTTGCACCATATTATTACCCATACTTCTACTCATTGTAGCTGTTATTCGTAACCGAAAATCACAAGGTAATTCGACTGAAATGGGTCATGCGGATTCTAATCAGGGGCAAATGACTGATGCGAGTAATGCGGTTTCTAATCAAGGCAATCAGACGAAACCTGATAATATGGATTTCAATCAGGAGAATCAGACGAAACCTGATAATATGAATTCCAATCAGGAGAATCAGGCGATACCTGATAATAAGGATTCCCATCAGGAGAATAAGACGAAACCTGATAATATGAATTCCAATCAGGAGAATCAGGCGATACCTGATAATAAGGATTCCCATCAGGATAATCAGACGAAACCTGTTAATACGGATTCCAATCAGGAGAATCAGACAAAACCTGTTAATACAGATTCCAATCAGGATAATCAGACAAAACCTGTTAATACAGATTCCAATCAGGAGAATCAGACAAAACCTGATGATACAGATTCCAATCAGGAGAATCAGACAAAACCTGTTAATACGGATTCCAATCAGGATAATCAGACAAAACCTGTTAATACGGATTCCAATCAGGATAATCAGACAAAACCTGTTAATACAGATTCCAATCAGGATAATCAGGCGAACGATACTAATACAGGTACCACTCAAGTTAATCAGGCTAAACCTGCGACTATGGCTTCCAAGCAAGACAATCAGGCGACACCAGATAATACAGTTTCCAATCAGAAAAAAACAGATAATCCAGTCTCTACTCAAGACAATTCTGAAGCGGGCAACGCTACATCCAAACAGGACGACCAGGCGCCACCAGATAAAACGAGTTCTGACAAGAAAAATCTAGAATAACAAAGTCTAATTCCTTCAAGCTGCTTAGCGAAGAAATTAGACTTTTTAGTGTTATTTAAATATGATATTCAATTTCGTCCACAAAATCCCATTCATATGGTGTCTCTTGGTATACGTAGTAGTTCAACCAGTTGGAGAACAATAAATGCGTATGGGCACGCCATGTATTCATCGGTGCCTTTGCTGGATCATCATTTGGGAAGTAGTTTACTGGAACGTCTATATGGATGCCCTTGGCAACATCGCGACTGTATTCATCGGCTAATGTTGTCGCATCATATTCTAAATGACCAGTAATCATAATGTTTTTATTATCTTTGGATTGCACGATAAATACACCTGCATCCTCTGAATAGGATAATAAGCGTAAGTCTGGATGATTGCGAACCTCGTCAATCGAGACAGATGTATAGCGAGAATGAGGGGCTGTAAATAAATCACTAAAGCCTCGTACTAAATCTACTGTTAAATCAGTAATCACATGAGAATAAACTCCGGAGCATTTAGCAGAAAGCTCGACCTTTCCAATCCCATAATGATGATATAAAGCAGCCTGTGCCCCCCAACATATATGTAGCACGGATGTCACATTCTTTTTTGACCAATCCATAATTTCAGCAATTTCCTGCCAATAGTTAACCTCTTCAAATGGCATTTTTTCTACTGGCGCACCCGTAATGATCATACCATCATAGCGTCGATGACGAATTTGGTTAAACGTTGTGTAGAATAATTGTAAATGAGACTTACTGACATTTTTAGATTCATGAGTAGCTGTGTTTAAAAAAGTAATATTCACCTGTAATGGTGTATTTCCTAGTAATCGTAGTAATTGTAGCTCAGTTTTTTCTTTTTCAGGCATCAAATTTAAGATTAATATATTTAATGGACGTATTTGCTGTGTTCTCGCACGGTCCTCTTCCATTACGAAGATTTTTTCCTCACGTAAATGTTCTCCAGCAGGTAAATTTTTCGGAATATTAATTGGCATCTTGCGTTCCCCTCTCTTTTTTTGCTCCTTTTTCTAAAAATTAAAAAATCCTCCACATTCCATATGAGATAGAATGAGAAGGATTTTTTTCACGTTCACTCTTATCTCTCAAAGGAAAAACCTTTGCTGGAATTAGCACCTTTCTAACATTTGTTAGAGGTTGCTGAAGCGTCATCGGGCCAAATCCCTCTGCTTCTCTTGATAAGATTATTTAATTATCTTGAATTGTAACATGGACTAGTTAGAATATCAATAATTCATAGAATATTTTGTTATTCCTATGCATGTTCTCCAATCATTTGATAAACACTAAGCTTGCTGTATATGGTTATTCTACATGAAATTTTATGGTAAACATGCCGCTATTATGTTACCATATATCTTTAGTAATAGAGAGGAACGTGAATACTTTGATTAATATTGAATTTCCAAAACCAGATGTAGTCATTCGCCAACGCGAACAAGATGTAAAACCAGGTGATGTCCCAATTACACCATACTTTGGTTTCATCGACTTCCACAAAATCACACGTGATAAAGGCGGCATTTTCTTATTCTATAATGAAAAGAATGAGCTATTATTTGTCGGCAAAGCACGTAAAATTCGTCAACGCATTAAAAAACATTTTGAAGACAATGTATCTCCGTTGAAAAACTATCGTGACGAGGTCTTCAAAATTGAAGTCTATGAAGTAGAAGATCCTATGGAACGTGAAATTTATGAAACATATGCGATTAATACGTTCCGCTCCAAATACAATGTAGATAAAGTATTTTATTAATATCAACAAAAACCGAAATCTCTTTTTTAGGGATTTCGGTTTTTTTATTACATCATAGTCATGCGATCTATCGCCATGCTTTTGCCGTTAATATATAGCTCAATAATCGTCAGCTCCGGGTTTTTATTGATGGCATAGACATACGGTTGAGCTTCTTTCTTTTGCTCGCTTCCTTCCTTGAAATGAATGACTAACCGATCTTCATTTGCTGCCACACTTGCTAGCACATTTCCTTTCGAAAACATGACAAGATAGTACGTCATGTCATCTTCATACAATAACTGAATTCTTTCTTGAGCTATAATATGCTGTTGGATATGGTCAGGAACGATGGTTAGCTCCTGAATCTTAGGTGGAACTAGCAGCGGTGCAGAATCACATCCGCCAATCCATAATACATAAAACAATACTGGCAACATCCATTTTTTCAAGATGCTCCCCTTCCCTTATAGCTACTCTAAGAAAAATGCTTTACGTTCTTTAGCAATCCAGTCCTCAAGCTCTTTATCATCACGCTTCACTAGTCGATTGATAAGAACATCATGCCAAACATAATCCTCTAATAAATAAATATGCACAGGATCATTCGTTATAAAAGCGGTTTCCTGGTTTGACGGCGAGTGACCATAAATCATTTCTTGTCCATCAACCGATAAAATAAACCAATGGGGTGTAGAAGTCTTTCTCGTATAGTGTGTGGCTCTGTGCTGATCGATAGATGCCAGATGCTCCCCGACATATAAGGTAATGCCATGCACCTCCACATGCTGTGATACCCCTTCGATATCCTCGCGTAAGGCATCGTACATATCTTCCCACATCGATAGGATGACTTTTGTCTCTGCTTTTTTTAATAAGGTTTGACAATAATTGATGATTGTCTGCTTCCCTTTTAGCATTAACACTTTAGGTTCCGTTTCTTGTTCTTTCGTTTCTAGTTTTTCTAATTGATCACTAATCGACGTAAAATTCGATTGCCAGCGCTGTTGAACTTGCTGCAAAAACATCTCGACAGGAATGGAAGAATAAGTCGTTTGATCCGCCGTTTCCTCTTTCAGTACGAATCCCTTCTCAACAAGACCATTTAATATGTCATAGATTCTAGCTCTTGGTATCCCAGAGTTTTTGCTAACTTGGTAGGCACTGACATGACTATTTTGTACGAGTGCTGTATAGGCCTTTGCCTCATATTCTGTCAATCCCAGTTCTTTTAATTGGGCGATTAATTCATTCATATCATCCCTCCATATTTTTATTATAGGCTACTGTTGTGAACATTTGCCAATGAAAAAATTAGGCTTTACAGCATCGAATAAATTAGTTACTATTTCAGTAGTAACTAATAAAGAAGAGGTGTAAGCATGGTTTTTGATGTGGATGTACATATTTTAATACTATTGATTTCCTTTGGATTTTTGGCAGCATTTATCGATTCTGTCGTTGGAGGTGGTGGTTTAATTTCCTTACCAGCCTTATTGTTTGTTGGCTTAAATCCCGCCGCTGCAGTAGCAACCAATAAATTAGCTGGCGCGATGGGCTCACTCACATCGTCCATTTCCTTTTACCGTTCTGGTCAGCTTGAAATTCGATCTGTCCTGAAATATTTCCCTCTCGCCTTCATTGGATCATTATGTGGTGCTTGGACTGTTCATTTAATTAACCCAGCCCTATTAAAACCATTAATGCTTATCATGCTGGCGGCTGTTGGGATATATACGATCTTTAAAAAGGATTGGGGCGCTGTCTCAACGGTTAAAAATCTATCTAAAACGCACTTATTTTTATTTATGATGCTATTATTTGCTATTGGGTTTTATGACGGGTTTCTTGGTCCTGGAACGGGCTCTTTTTTAATCTTTAGCTTCTTGCTTGTTGGCTTTGATTTTTTAAAGGCGGCAGGAAATGCGAAATTTTTAAATTTAGCAAGTAATGTGGCAGGTGTTTGTATGTTTGCTTACTTAGGTCAAATCCATTATGTATATGGTTTAGTTATGGGAGTTGCTCAAATTGGTGGGGCTATGCTTGGCTCTCGTATGGCCATTCAAAAAGGAAGCGGCTTTGTCCGTACGCTTTTTATCATTGTGACGATGACGCTCCTTGCAAAAAATGCCTACGATTATATGATTCATTAAATAAAAACAACGCCACAGTCAAAAATCTGCGGCGTTGTTTTACATTATATGAGGAAATGCTCGTCCTTAAATTTATGACTAGTAGCAAGACTGACGATTACAAAAATAATGAAGGAAGCTATAATAGGAATCGTAACGGTATGCATACCGAAAGCGGTCGGATAGAACCGGTCAATGAAAATATACAAAGCCATACCTGAAATCATTGACGAAATGGCGCCATATTTGTTTGCTTTCCTCCAGTATAACCCGAGAACTACCGTCCAAATAAAGACTGCCTCAAGTCCACCAAATGCAAATAAATTTAACCACACTAATAAATCAGGTGGATGGAGTGCAAAGAGGACAACCGCTAAGCCAATGACCGTTGTTACTATAAAACTGGCACGCTTAATCTCTGCATCACTTGCCTTTGGCTTCATGTAATTTAAATAGATGTCTTTGACAACCGTAGAGCTTACTAGCATGAGCAGTGCATTGACAGTAGACATGGTAGCGGCCATTGGTGCTGCTAAGACAATCCCTGCTAAAAATGGCGGCAGTACCTTCAATGTTAAGAGTGGCATGACTTTATCACCAATATCGATGCCAGGTAGGACAGGTCGTGCTAACACACCAATTAGATGCATCCCAAACATGATCGTCCCGATGGCAATCGTGCCTATAATGATCGCTAAGTGCATACTTTTAGAATCCTTATAACTCATCGCACGCACGGCGATTTGAGGAAGACCGACCACCCCCACACCAATTAATATCCAAAATGTTGAAACATACAGAGGTGTTAAATCCCCTTCTGCTCCAAATGGAGATACGAAATTGGGATTCTCTGCGACCAGCGAGGTCATAATTTTATCGATGCCTCCACCTGCAATAATAGTACCGATTAATAAAATGACAGTTCCGATAACCATGATGGAGCCCTGTACAGTATCCGTTAAAGCAACTGCTCGGAAGCCACCAATAATAACATACACTAAAACTGAAATCGCAAATATAAACAGTCCCGCCGTATAATGTAAGCCTGTTAAAGACTCAATTAAACGGGCTCCTCCTACCCACTGCGCCATCATCGCTGAAAATAAAAAGACAATAATACTAATAGCAGACAGAATGACAATGACATGGCTTTTATAGCGTTCTCGTAAAAAGTCGATAAGCGTAATAGCTTGGTAACGACGAGCAATAATCGCAAATTTTTTCCCTAAAATCATCAGGACAAAATAGCCAGCAGGTAGCTGTGCCATAGCAAGTAGCACCCAGCCCAGCCCTTTCGTATAAGCTACTCCTGGCCCTCCGATAAAGCTACTCGCACTACCATATGTAGCTATCATTGTCATCGCTAGGATAAATCCACCCATTTCTCGACCACCAAGGAAATACTCCTGTAGAAACGAGTTAGAAGAGCGGACATGTTTATTGGCCCATAAACCAATTCCAAAAATAATAATTAAAAATAATAGCAATGGAAATACAACTTGCCAATGCATTAGCGCTCCTCCTCCTCATCTTCAAATGGAACCTCTTTAAAGAAGAGCTTCATAACGATCCAGATGAGCAGGATCATAAAGCCTGTCCCTGCGATACAGCTATAGAAAAACCAAGCAGGAAAACCCAAAACATACGAATAATTTGCGGGATCCCCTGCACCTAGTCCATAAGCAAAGCCAAACCAAATCGCAAAGTTGACAAGGACTAATCCAATTCCAATAAGCGCCTCTCGATGCGCAATTTTAAAGCGTTGATCTTTCACAAGACAATCCCCCTAACCTACTCTATTTTACTGATATGTTGGTCTGATGGGAAGAGATGTGAAAAAATAAGCGGTAACAAGAACTAAACAACGATAAACAGAGGTTCTTGCACGATTACCAGTCTTAAAAGCGCAATAACCTTCGCCTATTACATGAGACGAAGGTTATATGCAAAGTCAATTTTTATTGGAGCTTTTCCCAAACTTAAAATGTTCCAACGCTAAAGAATTGTGCATGTTGAATAAAAATAATAGGTTCTCCTTGTAATGACGCTATTTTTGATGGCTCTGTCGATTCCGATAATAGAAACACGAGCACTTTTATTCACATGGCGTAGCATCTACAAGCATATGCAAAGCCTTTTTATCGATTTTACCGACGCTTGTTTTCGGTAATTCCTCTAAGAAAAGGATTTGTTTAGGGATTTTAAACCTACCTAGCTGTTGATGACACAGGTCGTGGAGTTCATCTAAAATGGTCGCTACTTGATTGTGACAGACAATGAAAGCTGTCACGACCTCTCCCCAATAGTCGTCTGCTATGCCAATTACGGCAACCTCCTGTACATCAGGATGCTGTAATATACACTGTTCGACTTCCTGAGGATAAACATTTTCACCACCAGAGATGATCATTTCTTTTCTACGTCCAACAATAAAGAAATCGCCATCCTCATCCATCATAGCTAGATCGCCCGTTTTTAACCAACCATCTTGCATAATACTGGCCGTTTCCTCCTTGTTATTCCAATAGAAACGAAACATATGCTTGCCTTTTACTAATAGCTCCCCCACTTCACGAGGTGCACAATTATGTCCAGTCGGTTTGATGATTTTAGCTTCAATGAATTGCATGCTTTTCCCAACGGCTCCTTTTTTGGCATAGGCATCCTCGCGAGCAATGAAAAAGTTATTAGGTCCTGCCTCCGTCAAGCCGTAGCCCTCTTTAAAAAATAACCCTTTCCTATAAAATGCATCGTAAATTGGATGAGGACATGGGGCACCACCTGATAAAAATACTTTCATCGAAGGAAATTGATTTTCCTGAAAATATTTCGAGGCAATCATTGCTTGATACATCGTTGGGACAAAAAGTGAGATTGTTGTTTCATATTGGTTTGTAGCTCGCAGTGCTGCCTCCGCTTCGAATTTATCACCAATAATAACAGTCCCACCAGCCATCAGTAAGGGGATACAAAGCGCATTTAAGCCACCTGTATGAAACATGGGCATATAATTTAAAGTACGATCTTTGTCGTGCAAACCCCAGCTAATAATTGTATTCATGGCATTCCAATTGACTGACTCAAAGGATAACACGACCCCCTTTGGCCGACCTGTTGTCCCCCCTGTATAAATCATGAGCCAGGGATCATCTACTTCCATAGTTTGCTTATTAACGCTCCCTTTTTTCTGTTGCTGGATACTATGCAGCGAAAACATTTTGTCTAACACGATTGGACAAGTATCCTCCTCTTCAAACAAGAGGATTGAAGGGGTAGCATCCTCCAAAATTTGGGCTAGTTCCTCCTTACTCAAACGCCAATTTAACGGCACATAAATAAGTCCGCGCAGCCCACAGGCAAAGAGAACAGCAAAAAGTTGAATATGATTTTTGGCAAAAACTGCGACTCTACTTCCCTTCAATAGCTGCTGACCCTGGAAAAATTGACACCATTTACTGATTTCCTCACTTAATTGCTGATACGTCCATTGCTCTGCTGTAGCTAGATTAATCAATGCAATGTGGTGAGGTGTTAATGCAGCTCGCTTTAAAATCCACTCGTGCTCAACAAACATGTAGAAAACCTCCCGTCACATCATAATGGCGCCATCCACATGAAGCGTATGACCATGGACGTAGGAGGCTTCATCAGATGCTAAAAACAAGTAAGCATTAGCAATATCGCGAGGTGTACCTAAACGCTGCAATGGGACGATCGATCGCATTTGAGCAAGGATATTTTCAGGCATTTTCTTTACCATATCGGTTTCTGTAAAGCCAGGAGCAACCGCATTGACATTAATCCCTTTCCGCCCTAATTCCTTTGCCCATGTTTTAGTCATTCCTACAATCGCCGCTTTTGTGGCTGCATAATTCGTTTGACCAACATTGCCATAGACACCACTTACAGAGGATGTATTAATAATTTTGCCGCTCCCAGCCGCAACCATATGGGGAATGACTTCCTGTGTACAGTGAAAAACACCTGTCAAATTGACATCTAACACTTGTTGAAATTGATCCTCCGTCATCTTAGTTAGCATGGCGTCTCTTGTAATCCCTGCATTATTCACTAGAATATCGATACATCCTACTTGCTCAATGACGGTTGCCACTAATTGTTTTACGCTCTCCCGATTCGCTACATCCACTTGTATAAATGTCGCCTTTTCACCTAAATGTTGTGCTACAGCATTCCCCTCATCGTTATCATAGTCAGCAATAAAAACCACTGCCCCTTCTTCGATAAAACGCTCAGCAGCCGCATAGCCAATACCATTGGCGGCACCTGTAATAATGGCGACTTTATTGTTTAAGCGCATAATTTCTCCCTCCAATTTCTAAAAAGGTTTCAATTTCAGCTGTCAGCTGTGCGACATCATCCACTAATGGAGAGTGCCCACAATCTTTTAAGCCCACAAATTGAGCCTGCTTGCCCAGATCCTGAAGCAATTCTGCATTCATTTTTTCCGTAATGACTAAATCACGATCTCCTCTTAATACTAAAATGGGAATAGTAAGAAGTAGGGCTTCGTGTGTCCCTTTAGCCACCTCATGATCAACTACACTTATATTAAAAGTATTCAGTGCATGATAAACTTCCGCTAAATTTCGCTGTGTCAGCATATCCTCAACATATTCTTCATATTTTTCCTTGCTCGGCTGGTGATGGGTATAAATTAAAGAATTCCACAGTGACTGTAAGCCTTCTCTATTTTTCGTATGATAGAAGCCCTGTATAAGCTTCGTTTTCGATGTATCCACAAGTACCTCTTCATAGCTATACGCTCTCTTAAATGAGGCAGGATTGCCCGTTCCTAAATCCGTGTAAAATGGATAGCCACGTGTGGAAGCAGATGCTAGTAAAATCAGTCGTTGACAATAGCCTGGATAATTGGCGGCAAACTGTAGACAGACTGCTCCACCCGTTGACCAGCCAATCATATCAAAGGTTTGTAATTGCAAAGCATCCACAAATAATTTGACATCCCCACTAAAATCTCTGATGGACGAAATAGGCTGATGGTAGGAAGATCCACCAAAACCTCGTAAATCAATCGCATAAATCGTAAATTTTTCATCTAAAGCATCCATTAGTAAGTCCCAATGCTTAGAGGAGGTCATATTCCCGTGAACCAGCACTAAAGGATGCCCTCCACCCGAACGTTTTCGATAGGCCATCGTTTCTCCATTTGCTAACTGAACCGTTTTTAACATTGCACTTCCCCCTTATCCCCAACGTATTGTAATAGCCCCCCATACATAGCCAATGCCTGCACTAACCAATGTAACAATATCGCCAGCTTGTATTCGATTTTGTTCTAAAGCAAGCTGTAAGGACAATATTTGATCAATCTGACCAATATGCCCATAGTCTTGTAAATAAATAGATTGCTCGGGCTGCAGACCAAGCTCCGTTAAAATATAGTCATGGGCGGATCTTTTCATATGCAGCATCGCTAAATAATGTAACTGCTCTTCCCTATATCCACTTTTCGATAAAGAGCTACGAATGACCTTCAAAAAGTTGCTTAAAGATTTCTGTTCTAACCGTTCTTTCATGCCAATCGGATCTAGAACATCCAACTGATATAATTGTTCTGTTAAATGAGAGGGTGTTAATGGTGTTTTCGTGCCACCAACAGGAACGACGACATCCTCAGAAAAGGTGCCATCTGTCATGATATCCGCCTCTAAAAGCTGGTTTTTTGGATAGTTTTTTTGTAACAGCATAGCGCCTCCACCAGCTGCCAAATTATACATAAAGCGTGTTCGTGGATTGCTATAATTGATAAAATCAACATTGCGATAACCACCAGCGATGAGAATTGTGTTGATCGTGTCGTCGGAGGCCATTAAGCTTTTTGCGACCTTCAGCGCCATAATCGTCGTGCCACAACGTAATTGCACATCAAATGCCCACGCATAGACTGCACCAAGCTCTTCCTGCATTTTGATGGAGGCTGTCCATAAAGGATATTCCTTATGCTCCTCTCCCATATAAATAACAACATCAATATCTTTCGGCTCTATATGTGCTTTTTTAAGGGCATCCTGTGCTGCCCATATCCCCATTTGCACGGTATGATCATGCTCTCCAGGAATCGGTTTTTCATGAATGCCCATTTTTTGACGGATAATATCCTCTGGAATATTGGAAAGATCCGCAATTTCATTGGATGACATTCTGTTTTGTGGTAGATAAATACCTGTACTGACAATCCCTACTGTCATTCAAATCGCTCCTTTTCCTGCGGCAAGGCAACCTGTGTTTTTCTGTTCTTTACTTTTCCTCGCCATTTCCATATGAGCAAGCGAAGTGTACCAATAAGGCCCTTTGGGAAAAAGATCACCGCTAAAATATAAAGAATGCCAAAGAAAATAATCCAACGTTCAAAAATAGGATAATCTCGTGCCAATCCAGATAATGTGTGCTGAGCATATTCAATGACTGCTGACCCTAATAATGGTCCCACTAAAGTGCCGACACCACCAATAATGGTCATTAATAAAGCATCGAGTGTAATATCCATCGTCATTACACTTGTATTAACGAAGCGTAGGGATACGGCATATAAAGAACCTGCGAAGCTCGCAACAATGCCTGCCACAACTGAAGCAATGACTTTATAATGCAAGGTGTTGAAGCCTAATGATTTCGTCCGTTGTTCATTTTCACGAACAGCAATTAAAATTCGACCTGTCGGAGAATTAACGAAGCGATAAAGGGCTAAAAAGATTAAAACTAGGCTCCCGAGTACAAAAAAATAGAACGTCATACGATCTCTAAACATATCTGGTGCTCGAAATGTAAAGCCATCATTGCCGTAAGTAACCGTGCGCCATTTTTCAGCTAGTACTAGAAATAACCCTGAAAAGGCTAATGTCAGCATAGCAAAGAAATGACTTTTCAAACGAAGTGTCAGTAGCCCTACTAAGAAGCTAATGAGTCCTGCTAACAGCATGCCAATCACGATGGAGAGGACAAAAATAACCATAGTATTTTCCATCTGCTTGAGCATAACCGCTGTTGTATAGGCACCAATACCAAAAAACATGGCATGCCCAAACGACACGATTCCTGTATAACCTAGTAAAATATCATAGCTCATTGCTAGTATCCCAAAAATGAAAATTTGCGTTAATAAAATAAGTAATGTCCTTGAATCATTAACGAAAGGAAGTATGAAAAATATCCCAAATAATAGGAAAAATGCGATATGGCGTAAGGCAATTTTTGGCTTCATGATGTTCGCTCCTTTCGCAATGCAAACAGTCCTTGAGGGCGGAAGATTAATACAATTGCCATTAATATCATATTGACTGCAAGTGATAGGACGGGCACATAATAAGCCATAAAGCTACCTGCTAGTCCTACTAAAATAGCCGCCAGCAAGGAGCCGGAAAAACTGCCCATTCCACCAATGACTACCACAATAAAGCCTAAAATAGCGTATTCCATACCCATTTCTGCATAGATTACGCCTGAATAGGGAGCCATCAACATGCCACTTAGTGCTGCAAGTGCCGCACCAATCATGAAAACATATAAAAACACACGTTTAATATGAATACCAAGAGCCTGCGCCATTTCCTTGTCTTGAACGCCTGCCCGAACAATTAAACCAATCTTCGTGCGCTTCAGCATATATTGGAAAATCCCAAAAATCACAAATCCAATGACAATAATAAATAACCGATATTTGATGATAATAACGTCACCAATTTCCCAGCTACCAGCTAAATAACTTGGTGTTTTCACGGCAACACCATTCGGGCCAAAGACTACTTTAATTAGCTCCTGCAAAACAAGCATCAATCCTAACGTTATTAAAATTTGCTGAATATGATTGCCGTAAACAGGTGTGATAATTAATTTTTCTGTGATAAATCCTAGCAATGCCCCCGTTAAAATAGCACCAATAATCCCTACGATGAAACTTTCCGTATACATATAGGTGAAGATTCCCGCATAAGCCCCCCAAACGAATAACCCACCATGCGCGAAATTTAACACATCCATTAAGCCGAAAATTAACGTCAAGCCTGCCGCTAGTAAAAATATCAGCATGCCTGTTGCCAAGCCATTAATGATTAAATTGACAAACAGCTCCAATGATGGTCACCCCCTTTATCCAATGCCCAAATACTTGCGTTTTAGTTCTTCATTATCAATAAGTTCCTTCATATTGCCTGAATGTACAGTTCTGCCATCATCAATCAATGTATAAGTATCACCGATTCGGCTAGCCATCATAAAGTTTTGTTCCACAAGAACAATGGACGTCTTCTTTTTCATTTCCACAATGGCTTCCATCACCTTTTCAACGACTATTGGTGCTAGCCCTTTCGACGGTTCATCAATCAAAATTAACGGACTATCATTGATAAAAGCTCTTGCCATTGACAGCATTTGCTTTTGGCCACCTGATAAATGGCCGCCAGCCTTCTTCCAAAACTTCTTTAAGTCTGGAAAAAGCTCAAGCACATATTGCTGTCGCTCTACCGTCGCTGTATCCTCCTTACGCATCGCTACCTTCATATTCTCCTCTACCGATAAATCAGCAAAAATCCCTTGATTTTCTGGAACATAGCCTATCCCTAATTTGGCCACCTTGTAAGTAGGACTTTTTTTAATAGAGTGGGAGCGAAAGGCGATTTCTCCCTTTGTGGCAGGTGTTAAGCCCATAATCGTTTTCAGCGTTGTCGTTTTACCTGCACCATTCCGACCTAGCAATACTGTCACCTGCCCCTCCTTCGCTTCAAAATTTACGCCCTGTAAGATGTGATATTGTCCGATATGCGTATGAACCTCATTTAGTGTCAGTAAGGTGTTCATCGTACAATCCCCCCAAATATGCATGTTGTACGGTGTCATTATTCATGATTTCCTCAGGTGATCCATCTGCTAATAATTGACCATTAAACAACACCATTATCGAATCCGATAAATCTAAAATCATATCCATTTTGTGTTCAATAAGCAAAATGGTCTTATTTCCCTGCTGTTTTATTGTGCGAATCACTTCTAAAATGGTTGGTACTTCCTCTAAAGACATGCCAGCAGTTGGTTCATCCAGTAACAGAATTTCCGTATCTAACGCAAGCAGCATAGCAATCTCAAGCTTCCTTTTCTCCCCATGTGAAAGCATCGTTGTAAGGGCGTCGCGTTTATTATCTAGTAACACAAGTGCTAATAGCTCTTCTGCTTTTTCAGTGATCGCCTTATAGCTTTTATAGTGCCGAAATAGCTGATAACGGATTTTCTCCTTAGACTGCACAGCTAAACGAATATTTTCGAAAACCGTTAAGTTTGGAAAAACATTCGTAATTTGAAAGGATCGACCTAAACCCATACGTGTTCTTTCAATGGCCGACTTTTGTGCCAATGATTGCCCCTTAAAATAAACATCACCCGCAGTTGGCTTTAATTCACCACTAATTAAATTAAAGAATGTTGTTTTACCCGCACCATTCGGTCCAATAATGGACTTCAGATGCTTTTCAGGCATTTGAAAATTGACACCATCCACCGCTGTATGCCCACCAAAACGGATTGTTAAATTATCAGTGTGTAATATAGGCTCCATCTCTACTCCCTTCCCTTCTACTAGTTATGTAGAGAGACAGAATTTCTGCCTCCCATATGCTAATTCATAACAGGTGGGGCTGTTTCCTCAGGACTCAGCTCACGAATAAGGACTGGTACTGGGTAATCCACACCTTCTTGATTTTCTAATCGAATGGAATACATAGATTGAAGGGCTTGGTGATCCTCTTCACGGAAGGTCATCGTGCCTTTCGGTGTCTCAAATGACATGCCTTCCATCACATCAATTAGCTTATTGGCATCGGCATCCCCATCCGATTTCTTCAATGCCTCTACAATCGAAATAGCTGCGGACATACCTCCAGGTGTAAATAAATCCGGTACCTCATTGAAACGTTTTTGATGCTCCTCCACTAACCATTTATTCACATCATTTTGAGGTAACGTATGATAGTACACGGAGAAGCCTTCCATACCAACTAATGGATTCATAAATTGAAGCGCAATAATATCAGGCGCACCCGTAGAAATTTTAATGCCTTTTTCTTGAATTTTAAGATCAGCAATTTGATTCCAAGGAGAATTTGCCCCTGCCCATACGACAAATAAATAATCTGGCTTAGCATCCATCACCTTTTGCAGATTCGACGTAAAGTCTGTTGCGGCTGGATCTGCATACTCCTCTAGCACAATTTCTGCTCCCAACTTCTCTGCAGCTGTCTTAAATGCATTCACACCGTCCCAGCCAAATGAATAATCTGGCGCAAACGTTGCAATCTTCACACCATCTCCCGCAATAGCTGCCGCCGCAGCATACGCATCCTGTGATGAATTACGTCCTGTACGGAAAATATATTCATTAAATTCTGACCCTGTAATACTATCTGCTACCGCAGGCTCCACGACCATAATTTTTTCATACTCCTCTGCAAGTGGAAGGACAGCCAACGTATCACCAGAGCTTGACGAACCTACTAGAAAATCAACCTGATCATCCTCTAATAGCTTTGTGGCCTTTTGTACAGCCACCTCAGGCTTTGTCTCCGTATCCTCATAAATAATCTCAATTTTTTTCCCATTGACCTCCATCGTACCCCCAGTGGCATACTCTATCCCTAAATCAAATCCACGCTGCGTTTGTTTTCCATAAGACTCAAGTGCCCCTGTTAACGAAGCAAGCACCCCAATCCTAATCGTTTCCCCTTCCGCCGTAACAGCCTTCGTCTCACCATCAGTAGTATCTGCATCCGCAGCCTCTTCCTTCGTATCTTTTTCGCTACAAGCCACCAACAACACAGCTACCATCACTAAAAGAAACCAAAACCAATGCTTCCTCATCCCATATCCCCCTTCAAAATTCTCTCCAAAGAAAGCGCTTTCGTTGCTATGACCTCACTATATAAAAGACCAGTTACAAATTAGTTACAAAAAATGATCCGGCCAAGAGGAACGGATCATTTTTCTGTCCCGAAAGTGAAGTGAAACGCAACGGCAGGGACAAAACGGGTTTTAACGAAAAGTGCAGAGTATTTTTCTGTCCCGAAGGTGAAGCATAGCGTAACGGCAGGGACAAAACAGGTTTTTATCTGCACGAAAAGTGCAGAGTATTTTTCTGTCCCGAAAGTGAAGCATAGCGCAACGGCAGGTCAAAACTCACCTCTAAATTAAAAAGCGTGTGAAATTTTACAATCAGTAAAATTTCACACGCTTTGCCGTACAATTACAAGAAAGGGATATCGCTTCTGCCACCCACCATTTAGTCGAAAATAATCCATAGATATCCTTCTAGAAATTGTATTAAGTAATCTTCGGACAACTCCAAAGATTACTTTTTATAATGACTACTTTATTCATGCAAAAAGACCCTTTCAAAAGTAGAAAGAGTCTTTTATAGAAAAATGTTGAAATTAGCGTTTTGAGAACTGAGGTACACGACGAGCGCCACGTTCTAAATTCAAACCGATAAAAAAAGAAGACAAAAACGTTGAAAGTACAACATTTTTGTCTTTTATATTTTGGAGCTATTCTTTCGATACTCCCGACTGCATACTGTAATTTCTAATGAGCATACCATTGGATTTCATCATTCCAAATTTCTCATATAAAGGAACTAAGTCATCGTCACAACATAGATCAATCATGTATATATATTGAAGCTCAATGAGCATTCTATTGATTAATTCCTTGCCAATACCTTTACTTTTATAGGCAGGAAGCACTTCAAGAAATGGTATATAGGCAGATAGAACTCCATCACTAATGGCTGTTATAAATCCAACTATTTGATTGGATTGTTCATCAAGAGCCATAACGACTTTGCTGCTATTTTCCAACAGCTTTAGATGTGTTTGTGGGCTTGGTGGGTTCGGCCAATCGACAAAAAAGCCCTTTAACATATCAGATGAAATATCCTCTAGATTGTTTTTATATAGTAACAAATACTAGCTCCCCCATTCATTTAGCATATCCTATCGATAGTTTACTAGCCATTTGTTGACCGCCTCAAACATCGATTTAGCTTGTAGGTACCTATTTTGACCATTCCTGTTTTAATACGCTATACAATAATGAATCTCGCCAAACATCATCCTTCATTAACAAGTTTTCGCGCAGAATCCCTTCTTTTGTCATTCCTATTTTTTCTAACACTTTGGATGATCCAATATTTCTTGGGTCGCATGTTGCATAGATGCGGTGGAGGTTTAATGTTTCAAAACCGAAAGTTATGACTAACTTAGCACTTTCCGTAGCTATGCCTTTTCCCCAGTATTCAGGGTTTACGATGTACCCAATTTCTCCAACCTTGTTTGTAAAATCCCTCATCATGAGCTCTACCGCACCTATTAGCTTTCCTTGATAAATAATGGCAAACACATATCTTTCTCTTGGCGTCAGCTTTGCTTCTTTCAGTACATCATGAATAAACTCTTTAGAATCCTCCTCAGTATTCGGCCCCCAGATTTGATACTGACAGACAATTTCTTGTGAGGCATATTGATGAACATCTGCCCAGTCATGTTCCATGAATTCTCGTAAAATGACCATGTCACTTGCTAGTATTAAGTCATTATTTTTAATCATTTTGATTATGCCTCCCTTGTTCTGCCTCTACTCGATTCAACCATTCACTCATTAAATTGGTAAACAACTCAGGTTGTTCAATTTGCAAATTATGACCAGCGATATCTACTATTGCGAAGGTTGCTCTAGGGAATTTTTTTAAAATCGCAAAGGCATCCTCATAACCAACAACGGAATCCTGTTTGCCTAATAGGAAGATGGATGGTTTAGCAAAGGACTGTTCATCCACAGCAAAAGAGAAGCTGTAACTTTGCTGAATTTTTTCTAAAAATGCATGATCTGCTATACTACATCCTACTAGAACCTCTGCTGTATATCGCTTCCAATTATAAGCATTCAGAACAACTTGATTCGACTGAAAATCTACTAGCTCCTGCTGGCTTAATGTTGATAAAAAGGCATAATCTGATGTCACAACACAATGTTCTGGCACTGTACGTTGCTCCTTCTCTGGAATAATAAGAGGACAAATAAAGGCAGCCCCTAAAAGCCGCTCAGCTGACTTTCGCATAATTCCACGCGCTAAATAGCCCCCATAAGATTCACCCACCAGCAAGTAGGGTTCATCGGGAATCAGTGCTTGTATAAATTCATTGACCACTTCTAACATTTCATCTGAGTTTTGAATCGATGAATAGTTCGTAGTCTTACCCATCCCAGGAAGGTCAAAATAGATACGTTTCCACCCCTCTTGCTCTAAAAAAACCGGCTCCATACACCCCTTCATTAACCGATGATCAGGCGTAAAACCGTGTAGCATAATAATAGGTATTCCTGTTCCGATTATTTCATAGTAAATATTCGCTTTACTAGTCTGACAAAATGGCATTGTTGTACCTCCGAATATATGGTCTAAAATAAAGTTTTCTTTCACATTTGAATCATGAGTCCCCCACACTGAGTAAGCTTTTTTTGCCAACATTCTCTACCCCATAATCAAATCATAAACAGCCATTGTTGATTCCATTGGAGTAGTGTTCAATTCCTGCTGTAATTGTTGGACGCATTTTTCATACCATTTCAAGGCTAGTGAACGGTTTTGAAGTTGGTAATGACTATACATGAGCAGACGATACCCTTCCTCCCATAACGGGTCCTCTCGAACCATCCTCTCTGCGTAGCCAATAGTCTTTTTATACTGTTGCTGTCTTGTAGCGTTTTGAGCTAGGCGTTCAAGTACCTCAATATATAAATACTGTAGTTTTTCGCGATCCTGTGTCAGCCAGTCTAGTTGTTTTTTTTCCGCATATAATGCGTCCGTATAACTCGCTAGAGCTAATTGTAGCCATTCATTGGACAGCTCTGGATCAAATTCCTCCATGCCTAAATGGAAGTAATAATGAAAGCGTTCTACGTCAATTTGAAGAAAAGAGATATGCTGTAACTGATACATATTATTTTTCCGCTGAATAAAAAGGCTATCCTGTCTGGCATGTCGTTGTGGTTCCAGTACTTTTAGTAACGTATTCAAAACCACTTTAAAATCCCGATCCAAGGACTCAACGCTCCGTTCAGGCCATAATGCTTGTGCAATTTCTTCCTTCGGTGTAAAGCGATGACGATGACAATACAAATACACGAATAACTCCTTTGCCTTATCACGCTGCCACTCTTTATCTTCAAGCTTTCGTTGTCCCCTTATTAGGCTTACGCTCCCGAAAAGTTGGAGCTGAATTTCGTCATGCGAGTAGCTCATACTATCTTCCGCCTGTAAAAATTGTCGCAGCCCAACGATGGCTGCATGCTCTTCACTACCGCATTGTTGACTGTATTGTAATAGCTCATAAAAAATCATTTGATTGCTTGGGCCAAGGATCATTTTCTTTTGCAGAAAATAATGATAGCCATTTGTCATGCACAATTGGGCGAACTGTTGAAATGAAGATTGAAATTGTTCGATTGACTTCTCTTGAAAGGCAATCACGGATTGATAAAATAAAACATGCATCAGCCCATTACAATCACCACATTCTTGAAACAGTTGCTGGGCTTTTATTAACAACTCCTTCGCCTGTGCCGTTTCATGCTGGGAAACATTGATTTTCACCTCTGCTAGGAGAATTAGCGCCGTCATCCAAGCATCTTGGACCTGTTCCGTTTCCTGTAAGCCAAGCGCTAAATATTTCTTAGCAGCTTCCATATCCCCTAGCATATGTTTGACGATGGCCAGTCCCATATATGGTTCTGCCTTAACCCGTGAGATGTTAATCGTATTCATTAATGTCAATGCTTTTTCATAGGCATGACAAGCCCCTTGATAATCTGGGTACTCCATTAATAACAAAGCATGTGCTTTTCGAATATAGCCAACAGCCTCAATGAAGACAGACTTTTCGCGTAAACCTCTCTGAATACCGTGCTGGGCCGCATACCAAGCATCCTTTCCTTCCCCTAACAATGTATAGACAAAAGCTGCTAACAATTCACTTTCACGATGAGTTGCGACGAGCTGAGGTGGTAATTCAAGCCGTTTTCCTAATAATTCTTTTGCCTCTTGCAACTGCCCTGTGCGCAGTAAGACACGTACATCGACATTGGCTCGTTGTACAACATCCTCTGGTAAAGCCACATTATCGATAAATAATTGTGCCCCCTTTGCCTTCCCTAAGTTTACTAAATTTTCAGCGTATTGACGTTGGAGCTCTACTAATTCTGTCTTCGGTAAGGGAGTATATTTGGCGAGCTCTAAAGCTTTTTCTAAATGAGGTTCTGCCAATGCTGGTTGAATTGTGTCTAAATAGATATGGGCTAATCCTGCTTGTGCTTTTGTCACATAAACATCATCCCGCTGCCGCTGTGCAATGGTTGCACATTTCTCATAGGATTGCTTAGCTTTTTCATAAAAAGCACGGTAGCGATGGCATTCTCCCTCAAAATAATATAATTTATAAAACTTTGTTTTTTCTTGTACGGTAAAGCGATTGATTTTTTCTAACAACCATTCGAATTGACCAGCTCGAATTAATGGCTCTGCATGGAGCTGTAAGAGCTCTCCGCAAAAATTGGGATCATTCGTTTTAAAGGCATGATAAAGGGCAGCTTGAACATTATGTTGATCCACATAAAACAACGCTGCTTGTTGATGAAGGTCATTATATTGATGCGGATACTGTTGCCATTTTATTTCTAAAAAACGACTAAACAACGAGTGGAATCGATAAATGCCATCTGTTGTAGCGGGCTGAATAAATACGTGGCGTTGCGTGAATGGATTCAACATTTGTGCAAGTTCAGAGCCATAAAAATCCTCTAATAATTTTGCTGAAAAGTTTGGAAAAATCGCCAATTTTAAGATGACCTCTTGTTCAGTGAATGTCATCGTACTATAAACTTCTTCCGACAAATAGCGGAAGAGATCATTTGTCGGGATGGTTAGCCAATGATCTAAGGGAGCATGATGCCATTGCTCTGCTAGTAAAGAAATGCTAATAGCCCAACCTTCTGTCATTTCCAAAATCTTTGCGACTTCAGAGCTTGATAAATGCACATCTACATATTCTTCAAAAAATACAGCAATCTCCTCGTTTGAAAATGCTAGCTCCTTCTCTGTGATAACAAGTAATCTTTTTTGTAGCTTTAATTTCCTCGTAATATCCCAATTAGGTAATGTTCTAGAGGCGATAATGAAATGAACAGTTGGCGGCGCAAACTCAATGATTTTCTCCATTAAATAATTTATGTGAAATACATGATCGACGAGATGATAGTCATCTATAACAATTAGGAGCGGCTCATCCATGTTACATAAGCAATTGACAAACAGCTTATACCAGCGATTGAGCTCCTCCATTTTCGGAAAGCGAGATAATTGGTCCCATGTATCAAATGTCTGACCAAAATTAGGCACAATTCGTTGTACACTGAAAAAAAGATGCGTCAAAAAGGGTAAAATCGTATCATCTTCATCAGAAATACTGTACCAGGAAAATCGTCGAGATTCGTGGTACAGAAATTGAGTGAGGGTGGTCGTCTTGCCATACCCTGCCCCACTATGAATAAGTGTGCATGTATGCTGATGACTTTTTTTTAATGTTCTCATCAGTGACGCTCGATTAATACAATGATTGGATGGATTTGGTGCTATACATTTGGATTGTATGATAATATCTGTCATGGAAACGATAACCTCCGTTTGTGTAAGGTTACAAAAATTCAGATTATTAAATTATTGACAGTTTACCATATTTTTATAGCTTTGATGGAAATAAATAAAAAACCCGACTATCAAATAATGATAATCGGGCTTTTGTTCTATGATTATAGTAATTCTTTACGTAATTCAGCAGCTGATTTTGGTGAAAGCAGACTGAATGGGATATCAAATACTGTTTTCGCCCCTTTATCACCAGCTTGGCTTAGACGGTGTGCTGCACGTGCATAAGCGACTAAAACACTAGACGTGAAGTTTGGATTACTTTCTAATTTTAATGAGAATTCAAGAATTTGTTTATCGTTTGCACCACTATCACCACTGCGGATCACAAAACCACCATGTGGCATACCTGTGTGGTTTGCTGTAAATTCTTCTTCAGAAATGAAGTTTACAGTTGTATTATATTCATCGAAGTAGTTAGGCATTGTCACAATTTCTTGTTCTACTTTTGCCGCATCTGCGCCGTCTTCTAGTACAACCCAGCATTCACGAGCATGTTTCTCACGTGTTGTTAGCTCTGGATTTTCACCGTTACGTACACGATCTACTGCTTCTTTAATTGGTAAAGTGTATTGCACAGCATTTTTAACGCCTTCAATACGACGAACTGCATCCGAGTGACCTTGACTTAGACCATCTCCCCAGAAAGTATACGTTGTACCAACTGGTAATACAGATTCACCTAATAGACGATTTAATGAGAATAAACCTGGATCCCAACCAACTGAGATGACAGATACTTTGCCAGACTTTTGAGCTGCTGCATCAACCGCATCGAAAAATTCAGGAATTTTCGCATGTGTATCGAAGCTATCAATTGTATTAAACCATTGAGCAAAATGTGGACCTTGCTCTGGTAAATCTGTTGCTGAGCCCCCACATAAAATCATAACATCAATGTCATTTTGGAATTTTTCAGCGTCCTCTACTAAATATACGCTCGCACTGCTAGCTACGTTTACTGTTGAAGGGTCTCGACGTGTGAACACCGCTACTACTTCCATATCTGGATTTTGTGATATAGCATACTCCACACCACGACCTAAATTTCCATAACCAACAATACCTACTCGAATTGCACTCATTAAAATTCCTCCTCACGATTACGCGACTTTGTGAAAACCTTCACGTTAAATCTAACTACAATAATACTTCGTGTTAGAAAAATTCACAATAGTTTGAGTATGAGTTTTTTTGAAAGAATATATATCAGTTTTCTATGATTTTTATCCAATGATGGTATGAATACGGTTACAAATTACTAAATATTCCATGAACCTTTAAGTTTTCGTTAAAGCCTTGTAAATGACGGCTATTTTTCGAACCAGTCTTGTACAATAAATGTAACGACAAAAGGGGGCATGTTGAATGAAAAGTACTGGTTACTCATTAAGCACAACAACGGCACAAGGAGAACTACTTGCATTCCATATGACACAAAATTCTGTGGATCACAACAGTGAAGCGATTCAAACTGTAAGGAAACCGCTTGAAAGTTTTTCACCAAACAAACATTTATGTATCGGTGTTCTACCTTTTGACGTTTCGGAAGACACCTTAGACAAATCCATCCAAAAAAACAGGGTTAATGAAGTCGACTTTTATAATAGCGGTAAGGAAATTGCTCGCTGGCTCATAAAAAAAAGCGAATACAACAAATCTAGCCATGACTTCTTAACTTGAAGTCTGAAGAACAGTATTATCGAGTCTAGATCATGCTCCTCCTAATTTTAATTCCCCAACTACTGAATCTCCTGAGCCAATTGTGCGAGGCGTTTTTCATCAATAATATGGTAGCCAGTCTTGCGTTTCTCCAAAATTTTCTCCTCACAAAACTGAGCCAATACATATAATAAATGGCGATAGGAAACCCCTAAATACTCACAGATTTCTGTATGTTTTTCCTTATAGACACCCTGATCAGCCGATAATTGAATAAATGCTGCTAAACGACTTTCAAAAGGATATGCCTGATTTTGTGTATATTTGGAGGTCATTTTTGTTGCCTTTTCCCCTAAAAATACGCAAAGTCGGCGTAAAAATAATACATCAGCAAGTAACTTTTCCTTACATGACTGAGTAATGGAGTAACAAATTGTCTTCGTTACTGTTTGAATTCCCTTCGTATATCTTGCCTCATTTAACAATTCAATTTCTCCCATAAATAAAGGCCCCTCTAAATATTCGATAAGCGAAACCTTGCCATTCTTATGCGTCATATAAAGCTTCGCCTTGCCTTCAATCATGTAATACAATGTTTCTGGAAAGGAGCCTTCCTGGAAAATCCATTCTCCTTTATCAAATTCACAAACTTCTAAATAGGGATCAATATCAAATGAGAAAAAGTCATGGATCGGATATTTTTCGAGATAATGGGTGCGATTTTCTGCTGTTAGAATATGCATTTTTTACTCTCTCCTCTGAAAAATATGAGATATCTCACATTATTGTAGCGATGAACGTGCTATTATTCAACATAGTTAAATGGAGGTACGGTAAATTTATGAATAATCAACGATGGCTTTCTCAAAATTTCTTTACATTTTTTATTACTTGGGGCATATTCTTACCCTACTGGACAGGGTGGCTTGTGGATGCTAAACATCTGACTGTGTCGCAGGCAAGCGTTGTAATGGGCTGTGGGTTACTCGCCCGTGCCACGTCTAATCTTTTCTTCTTCCCTACGCTTGCTAAATATGTAAATAATAAACGACTCATTACCATTTTAGCAGTCGGTGCTCTTCTGACAGCACTGCTGTACATACCTAGTTCAGGCTTTAGTGCATTATTAGTTGTAACTATTTTATTTAGTATTTTTTACCCAGCACTGTTACCAGCTGTAGAAAGTAGTGCCGCAACTCTTGTCCAATATGGCAACATTCATTATGGTAAAAGCCGCTCCTATGGTTCCTTTGGCTTTGTTATTGCCGTATTAATTATTAGTATGCTAACAGGAGTATTCGGTAAAAACATTATCTTTTGGAGCATGATCATTGGTTTAATTGGCATGTTGCTTATGCAGCTATTCGCTACACCAAAGGAATTGCTACTTGTACCGACAAAAGAGCAACGTGCAAAATCATTGTCCATGAAAACACTATGGAATATTAAAGGCTTCCCTATTGTCTTATTCATTGTTATTTTATTGCAAGGTGCACATGCCTCCTATTATAGCTACGGTTATATATACTTGGAAGACTTACATGTAGATCCATTTTATATGGGCATGATTATTAACATCGCGGTTATTTGTGAAATTTTATACTTTATGAAGGCCGATACATTATTTACGAAATGGCGTTCTTCTTCTTTATTACTGTTAGCAGCTAGCGGGTCTTCTCTTCGTTGGTTACTAATATTTATATTCCCAAATGTTTGGGTATTTATTGCCTCTCAAACTTTGCATGCGTTCTCCTTTGCTCTGGCACATTTTGCTTTTATTCGTTATCTAACGCAAACCCTACCAAAGGAGCAAATTCCAAACGCACAGGGTATATATTCTGCATTAGCGATGGGGTTAAGCACAGCCATCCTGACATTTTTGGGAGGCTATTTATACGAAATATCGCCTGGTTTGTCCTTTGCAGCTATGTTAATTTGTACCGTTCCAGCCATCGCTATATTGCTCATGACACGTAGCAAATATCAATATTAATTTAAAACGCAGGTGAGAATTACTTCACCTGCGTTTTTCATTTCGGATAATAGGAAAATCCAGGATATTTCACCACAGGCCACTTTTCTTTTCTTAGCGCTTGTATTAGCTCCGGACCAACGTGTAGATTGCTTTGTACCAGTTCGATTGGTGTTAGCGCCATCCATTGATTTAAAGAGACGTCCTGGAAACGGTCACTTTTAAACATTTCTAAAAACCATAATGGCTCCGTACCCGTATTTTCAATATAGTGACCGGTCGCAAACGGCACATAGCCGACATCTCCTGCACGATAATCGAATGTTCGTGCAGTTCCATCCCCAGTGAATACCGTCATACGCCCTTTTCCTTGTAGATAATATTGCCATTCATCATTATTCGGATGCCAATGCAGCTCCCGCATTGCCCCAGGCTCAATTTCCACTAATGCTGCCGCAATATTTTTAGAGATTGGGAAATTGGTCGAATCAACAATACGGACACTGCCACCTGGTGTTTTCAAGGGTGGCTGAGCTAGCAAACGGTGCTTAAAGGTTTGTGGCACCTTACCATAGGGAGATTGAATTTTTTGCGAGTCAATCGATCCAGGAACATTGTCTTGATAAATATACACCTGTTCACTCGGAATATCGTCAAAGGCACTAATCGGTACACCAAAGTTCGCTGACAGCACTTCCTTTGGCGTATGAGCAAACCAATCTGAAATTGAAAGTGTATTGAGATCAGAGAAATTCCCATCATCAAAGACTAATAAAAATTCACAGCCACCCGCTAATCCTTGTATGGAATGAGGAATTCCTGGTGGAAAATACCACAAATCCCCTGGACCTACATCCGCAATAATGTTACAGCCATTTTGATCGACTGCCGTAATACGCGCGTGCCCCAATAGCATATAAGACCACTCTGCCTGCTGATGCCAGTGTAGCTCACGTACGCCCCCCGGTGTCAAACTCATATTAACACCTGCCATTGTTGTCGCAATTGGTAATTCACGGACCGTAATTTCGCGCGACCAGCCCCCTTGATTCAAGGTCATATGCGTGTCTGAAAATGAAAATCGTAGGTTTGGAATCAAACCTGCATCTGTTGTCGGCGGCACCAGCATATCAGGATTTTCTAAATCTCGCATAATATCGCGTGGCCCTTTATCTATGCCTCCTGCCCCATCACTACGCATAGGCTGAGGCACCTGAAAATAACCTGACGACATATTTTCCAATTATTCACCTCTTTATGTTAGAAATCGAACTAAAATGCTATGATTCTCTAAAATGTATGGGTATACAGCTTGGATTATGCACTTTACTTTCAGGGACGGTTTTCACCTATTATTTCGTTTCACTGATTTTGAATTCAACTCTTACTTTTTGCAAACTGTGCAGCCATCATGTACGTGCGTTACAAAATATCCGTAGCCTCCATCACACATTCATGCAAAATTTCTAAGCCTTCCTCCAATTCCTCGTAGGTTGCATAGGCATAGGATAATCGAATATGATGCTGATCCTGAAGATCGTAAATATAGCCTGGGTTAATTAAAACACGACGCTGTAATAGCTTGAGAAAGAAATCCTTATCGATAACAGGCTTGTGGAACTTAAGCCAAATGTAAAAGCCTCCCTTTGGCTTATGCCAGTCAGCCACCCCTCTAAATTTTTCCTGTAAAATTCGTTCTGTAAAATCAGCACGATTCTGTAATTGTTGACGTAAACGTATTAAATGTTTTTCATATTTTCCTGACCGTAGCCAATGCAGCACAATTTCTTGTGAAATAGCACTGGAGCCATAGTCTGTTTGCATTTTTATATCCGCTAATCGTTCAATAACTGTCGTTGGTCCAATTAGCCACCCAATGCGTAATCCAGGGCTTAAGGTTTTCGAGACACTACCAATATAAAGAACCTGTCCACTACTATCCATTGCCTTTATCGGTGGTAATGAGTCCTCAAAAAGCAATTCATGGTAAACATCATCCTCAATTATAGGAATGCGTTCTGCTTGGCAAACCTCATAGAGCTGCTTTTTTTCCAATGATGTCCATACATAGTTAGTTGGATTATGCAAGGTAGGAATGGCATAAAACACGGCTTGTTTTTTTCGCTTCCTTTGAGACAGCGTCTGAGCAAGCTGTTCATCACGTTGTATCCCAATCATTTGCATTCCAACTGATTGAAAAGGATGAACAGAATTCAAATAGGAGGTTGGTTCCTGAAAGACGATGGACCCTTGCTCTAATAAACCAACGGCAATTAGCTGTAAAGCTTGTAGTGCGCCAGAGACAATACAAACGTTCTGAGGCTCCGCTTCAATCCCTCGTTTCTTTACATAATCACAAATAGCTGCCCGGAGTTCGTCATTGCCCTGTGGGGATGAGTAGCCTAATGTTTTGGGCTGCAATGAAAGCTCCCTTAGGGAAGCTTCCATTTCCTCTGTTGGTAACAGACTCGGTGCTAGTTCTCCTGTTCCTAATCGAATCACATCATCTCGCTGCTCATATTCGTTAATTAATTGGATCGTATGGTAATTTGGCTTATGCAGGCTCGTTTCAATATAGTTTTGCCAGTTTGGCTGTGTTTGTTGAAGGAGAGCATGCCAGGAATTGCTTGTGACATAAACTCCTGAGCCTACCGTTGCTTCAAGGACGCCCATCGCCTTTAGTTCCTCTAAAGCCTGTTGAACTGTACTGCGATTCACGCCAAATTGCATGGCCAACTGTCTTTGAGTAGGTAGTTTGGTCCCTGCTGCCCAATCACCTCTTTCGACTTGTGCTGTTACCCATTGAACAATTTGTTGCTGTAATGTGCTGTCACTTTGTCTATTTGGCTGCCAGCTCATGGTCATCACCTTCCATTTAAAATTGGGTGGATAAAAAACCATCCAATTGGTCGTTTTCTTTTAGTTATACCATAGCTAAAATGAATAAAGAAAGGAGGGATTAATCGTTGGAAGCATTTTTTCATGGCATCATTTTAGCATTCGGTCTTATTTTGCCATTAGGTGTACAAAATGTTTTTGTTTTTTCACAAGGTGCTACACAGTCAACTATATGGCGCGCTCTGCCAGCAAGTGTGACAGCTGCTATTTGCGACACAATGTTAATTTTACTGGCGGTTTTTGGTCTATCATTAATCGTCCTACAATTTGACTGGTTACGTATTACCTTGATGTCGATTGGTATATTGTTCTTACTTTATATGGGCTATACGATTTGGCGCTCTAGTCCAGCAACTGCCGATCCGAGTGAAGCACTTCCCGTAAAAAAACAAATTCTTTTCGCACTTTCTGTGTCACTTCTGAATCCACATGCCATATTAGATACGATTGGGGTCATTGGCACAAGTGCCTTAAAATATAGTGGTACAGAGCAAATCATATTCACTACGGCATGTGTCCTCATTTCTTGGCTATGGTTTTTCGGCCTTACTTTAACCGGAGCCTCTTTCCAAAAGCTCGATAGCTCTGGTAATCTGATGAGTATTTTTAATAAATGCTCAGCCATTTTTATTTGGGCAACAGCTTGTTATCTCGCTTTTGGCTTCCTGTAACCTACATAGAAAATGCTCAGGATTTCTCCTGAGCATTTCTTTTATAAGGAGACAAAAACCATGAGCTTTTCATCAAATAGCTCTGTTTCTGCCGATCTCCCCTCTGTCCGTTCTTCACCATAATGTATGGATTTGACTAATACATTGGCTTGTAATAACGCTTCATGCTGCTGAATGATGGAAAGTACCTCTTCACTACCGCGAAAGGCAATCGATATATATTGTTCAACAGACAGCTGCCACTTTTTACGAGAATCTTGGATGAACCGAATTAATTCTCGCATTTGCCCCTCTTGTAGCAAACTCTCGGTTAGTTGAACATTCATCAATACACGGCAAGTGCTATCTTCAGCTAAAATATAGTGGTCTTTCACAATCGCTTCAGCTATGACATGGCTTGATAACAAGTTTAGCTGCTGCCCTTCTAACATGATTGGTAATTCCGCATTTCGCTGTAGCTGTTCTTTCTCTTGATCCGTTAACGTCATCATATACGACTTTACTTGATTGACCTTTGAACCAAATGCGGCACCAGCTGTTTTAAAATTAAGCTTATATTGGATGCTTTCATATGCAGAGAAATCATGTGTCCATTTGCAAGCTTTCATGTTTAATTCCTCTTGAATTAGCTCGCTATAGGCTTGATAATCAGTCAGCTCTCCAGATATAGCAACAATAAGCTCACTTAAGGGCTGTTTAACCTTCATCCCCTGACTATTACGAATACTCCTGCCAAGCTCTACAACTGTTAAAACCGTAGCCATTTCTTGTTCAAGCTGGTGATTCACTAGTTTTTCGTCGTAGATTGGATAGTCTTCTATATGCACACTCTTGCCTGTTAATTGTCGGTAAATATCCTCTGTGATAAAGGGTGTGAATGGTGCAAGTAATCGGCAAATGTTCGTTAAAACCTCATAAAGGGTACTAAATGCGCCCCGTTTATCCGCTGTCAGCCCATGTGCCCAAAATCTGGCACGGGATCGACGAATGTACCAATTACTTAGCTCTTCCATTAATTGTGCAATTTCCCTAGTTGCATGTGTAAATTGATATTCATCCATAGCAGTTGTCACAAGCTGGATTGTATGATGCAATCGGGACAATATCCACTGATCTAAAGGTGTTCGTGTACCAGTATTTGTAGCATCATACGTAAATTCATCAATGTTGGCATAGAGCTGATAAAACTGAAAGGTATTTTCCAATGTATCCACTAGCTTTGATTTAGCATCAACCACAATCTTTTTGGAAAAACGCTTTGGATTCCAAGGCGAGCTATCAACTAAAAACGCCCAACGTAATGCATCTGCTCCATATTGCTCTATTAGCTCTACAGGCTCTAAAGCATTGCCTTTACTTTTTGACATCTTTTGTCCATGTTCATCTAACACATGCCCTAATGATAACACCTGTTTATAAGCTGGCTTTCCTGTGAATAACGTCGATACCGCTAATAAGCTATAGAAAAAACCTCGAGTTTGGTCGATCCCCTCAATTACAACATCTGCTGGAAACTGATTGTGAAAAGTTTTAACATCTTCGAAAGGATAATGTTGCTGAGCAAAAGGCATTGAGCCGCTGTCAAACCATACATCAATTACCTCTGGTGTACGCGTCATATCCCCTTGACAAGTAGGACAAATACAAACAATTTCATCAATAAATGGTTTATGAAGCTCGATTTGTTGTTCGACATCTCCCTTGGCTAATTTTCTTAACGTTGCGATACTGTTGGGAGCCTCCTCATGCCCACAATCCTGACAAATCCAGACATTCAACGGTGTACCCCAATAGCGGTTACGGCTTATATTCCAATCCACTATATTTTCTAGAAAATGGCCAAATCGACCGTCCTTAATATGATTAGGATACCAAGTCACTTGCTGATTGTTTTGTAATAACTGCTCTTTTAAAGCGGTCATTTTGATAAACCAGCTGTCCGTTGCATAGTACAATAATGGAGAATCACATCGCCAGCAATGCGGGTAGCTATGCTCATATTTTTCTTTACTAAATAAGAGCTCCTTTTTCGCAAGCATTTTTATAATGTCCACATCACAATCTTTCACAAAGCGTCCGACTAGCTCTGGCACCTCTTCTGTGTAACAGCCTTTCAGATCCACTACATTGACAAAGGACAAGCCATGCTGTTGAACTGTTTTATAATCGTCCTCCCCATACGCTGGAGCAATATGCACAATCCCTGTACCGCTATTCTCAGTGACATAATCAGCCATCACGACAACATGACCTGGATGAACAGTTACATATGAAAATAATGGTTGATACGACACACCAGCAAATTCCTGCCCAGTATGCTCACTTAAAATTTCCACAGCTTCAGTGAAAACCTTTGATACCAATGATTTGGCTAGAATAAACACTTGATCCCCTTGCTTTACACGTACATATTGTAGAGATGGATTCATCGCCAATGCCACATTAGCAGGTAATGTCCATGGTGTTGTTGTCCAGCCTAAGAAGTATTCATCACGATCAGCAAGCTTAAACATGGCTGTGACAGATAAATCTTTCACATCCTTATAGCCCTGTGCTACTTCATGTGAGCTTAAGGATGTTTGACAACTCGGGCAATATGGTGAAACTCGATGCCCTTTATATAAAAGTTGTTCCTTATGAACATGGCTTAAAATATGCCACACTGATTCTATATAGTCATTACTTAATGTGAGATATGGATCATCCATATCCAGCCAATAGCCAAGCTGCTCTGTAAAGGAACGCCATTTCTGTTCGTAGGTAAAAACACTATTTTTACACGCTTGAATAAAACGCTCCACTCCATAATTCTCAATCTCCTGCTTCCCTGATATACCTAATGCCTTTTCTACACCTAGTTCTACAGGTAAACCATGTGTATCCCAGCCTGCTTTTCGTTCAACTAAATACCCTTGCATGGTTTTAAAGCGGGCCACTACATCTTTAATCGTTCTACCAAAGGCATGCCCGACATGTGGTAAACCATTTGCTGTTGGTGGTCCCTCATAAAATACAAAGGGTTGCTGTCCAGCTCGATTTGTGACGGAAGTTAAAAACGTTCCCTCTTGCTCCCACAATGCCCGTATCCGAGTTTCTCGTTCAAGCGTCGTTTCCTTCTTTTGTTCTGCTTTCATTTTATTTCCTCCTATACAATATTATTTTGTATAAAAGGCATACAAAAAACCCCGTCCCAAGGAAAGGGACGGGGTTAACCGCGAATACCACCCTAATTCTATTGACATCTTAGTCAATAGCACTCAGCAACGTACTATCATACGTGTTCTTTTTAACGGTAGACACCCGAGTTAGCTTACTATTTTCAGCCAACCTTCTCAGAGAGGATTTTCATGTAACACCTGCACACCGACTTCCACCAAATGTCGGCTCTCTGTAGAACAAAATGAAACATTACTTTTTCTCATCAACGAATTTGTATGCTTTTATTGTCACTCATCTTATCAAATTACCAATTGTCTGTCAACGGTGGACAATCTTAATTAATTTCATTTAGACAAGTGACAATGCTTTGATGTAAAGATGCATATTGAGCTTGGTGATTCGTTTGAATAAAAAAGCTCTTTAGCAATATTTTACAATTAAACCTTACAATATAAAAATTCGCTTCATCCAATTGGTCTTTTAATGTCGATAAGGTTGCTGGCATTTGCTGTATTAATTGGACGACTTCATTTTGTGCTAATCCTCGCTCCAACATCGCAAAAATGGGCACTAACAGCCTTTCATCCTCATCATGGATAAAGATATAATGAGGCTGTAAATACATGGACCATAAGGCATGTAACATATCATCATAGGCAGTTTTCTTTATTTTAGGATTTTTCACAAGTTCATCCATCGCATCTGATACATGTGCCACACTATGCGCCCATCCCTTGCCAGGTACAAAGCCCCTTACATCCATTTCAGCTTTTACATAGTTCAGTAACTTTGTTTGACCTTCCTCTATGCTGTCCTGCGATAAAAAGTTATCCTTTAAATCCCTTGCTAATATAAGCGCTACTAATAAAGTCGTAAAGGAACGAGTAAAGACCCCATCTGATTCCTCTTCCTCAATACCATTCAGTAATAAATGATCCAAACAATAATGCCATAGCTTAGTCAAGCAACGATGATCCAGCAGATTTTTTTCTAGTATCCATTCATAGAAGCTACTATAAATATAAGTATCTCTTAGTTCACTATCAGTAGAGCCGATATGGGCTAGCATAGACTGTAAAAGCTGTTCTTGATTCACTTGTTCCCATGCTGTTTGACCTTGTTTTATTGCGCTTAGCTTATCCTTTAAATCCCCTGCTATCAATATATTCTGTATCAATTGTCAGACTCCCCTTTGTTCATTATTGTTATGTTCTCACTGTAGAGCCCATCTAACTTCCAACCATCGTAAAAACGGACATATGTAAATTCCTTTTGCCAATTGTCCATGTGCACTATTACCTTGCTACGCCAAGGTAATGTGGAAGCAACTATTTTCCCCTTGCGAACCTCAGCTATATCATCTGCTACACCCAGAAGTGTGGAAGGCGCAATTGTGTGGTGCATCAAATAATCCTGACGATCTGGATTTGACTCAATCTCCGCCATTACCTGTCGATGAAAAGCAATAACCTGGTGATTTGCCTGAAATAGTGAATAGACTAGAGTACCACCGAATAGAACCATGAAGGACCCTACAATAAGTACATATTTCTTCTTCAAACCTATGTAAAAAGCCCAATTCTTTTCTTTATTGAATAAATGAATATACATTGCAATACTTAAGGGCCACAAAAATAGTAACTGCCAACATAGGACTACCCAAAACAATTCTCCAAACAAAACAAAATATCGAATGCCTAAGTAATTGAAAATCCATAATGGCATCGACCAACGCCAAGTGGATTCTTCCTGTGGCTTACTTTTCAAATAAATGAGTAGGAGTGGCAGGCTTAGGAAAAAAGCAGTCGCATTGTCCAATAGAGCAAATATCAACTCATCAAACCTTTCACTAGAAAATTATTACAACTATTGTAACTGAATCCAGCAAAGAAGAAAAGCTTGGCTACAAACAAAAAAGAGCCTGCTATTTAAAACAGACTCACTTATTGAAAATTGTTAGTCGATACTGCTTTGCCAATCGTCTCGCTATAGGGCACTTCCACTCAATCACCTTTTCAAAACAGCCGATGTCTCATGAAGCTTACATATTATCGTTAAGACCCGTAAAAGGTGTGATCACCTTTTTTTCATTTGAAGATAATACGATATTCGTGGAGGGTGTACCATAGGGCATGGTCGCATCAATAAATTGCTCTAATGTTTCTACTGAATAGGTTGCTAGTTTAACAATATAGCTAATCTCCCCTGCTACACGATAACATTCAAGAACATCCGGGTGACTATTACAAAAAGCAGATAGGCTTTTACAATCGATGGATTTAAATAAAATAATCGCCTGAATGGTACGTTCCATTTTTTTGATGTTCACTTTAGCGTGATATCCTTCAATCACACCTTGTTCCTCGAGTTTTTTGACGCGTTCAATTACAGCAGGAGAAGATAAATGAACGATAGCGGCTAATTCCTTCATTGAGATTTTGGCATTCTGCTGTAACTGCTGTAAAATTTGAGTATCAATTTGATCCACCACTAATCACCTTTCTTAATCAATTTTTTTTCATATAATTCCTGTTTTAATAAAGAGATTTATCTAAAATACATTATACAGCTTCTGTTATCGGTTGGCTTCTTTGATTACAATAAAAGCATAAAGGAGGCAGAAACAAATGAAAAAAATAATGTTACTTTTAGCAAATGGCTTTGAGGCCGTGGAAGCAAGTGTTTTTACAGATGTACTAGGTTGGAATAAATGGGAGGGTGATGGATCAACAGAGGTTGTCACTGTAGGATTACATACACAGCTTCAATGCACTTGGAATTTTAAGGTCGCTCCTGAAAAATTACTCCATGACATTGATTTAGCAGAATTTGATGCTTTGGCTATCCCAGGTGGCTTTGAGGAAGCGGACTTTTATGAGGATGCCTTTAGCGAGGAATTTCAAGCGGTTGTTCGGCATTTTCATGAACAGCAAAAGCCAATTGCAACGATCTGTGTAGCTTCCTTAATATTGGGACATAGTGGTATACTCCACAATCGTCAGGCAACAACCTATAACCATCCAACTAGTAAACGATTAGCACAGTTAGAAAGCTACGGTGCGATTATTGTCAACGAGCGAATTGTGCAAACAGATCATATTATTACTTCCTCCAACCCAGGAACAGCCTTTGATGTAGCCTTTCGCTTACTAGAAACACTGACATCTACCACCAATACAGCAAGAGTAAAAGACCTAATGGGTTTTCATTAATTGATAAAAAAGTAGGCTACGCCATGTATTTGGCGTAACCTACTTTTAAATTCACTATTATTTGCTTACTGGTGGCACTGTTTCAGGTGTGCTTAAATCGATTTCCTTCGCATTGTCTAGCACATCTTTTGGAATTGTAATTGTCGTCACTGCATTGAAATCATGATATTTGATACTCATTTGCTGTTTTGTTTTAATCGTATTGCCTTCTACTTTCATGCTTAATGACATATCCATAGCAATCTCTTCAACATTAAATGTCTTTTTATTAATCACTAATTTGTAAGTAAGGCTATCAAAAGACATATTGCCTAATTGTCCATCCAAATCAGCATCCATTCCTAAATCCATGGCACCAATTTGCTGCTTCACCAACTCTGTGAATTTATCACCAGAACCTTTCAAGGTTAATTCATAACGGTCTGCTGTTTCCTTTAAAGTGAAATCCTCAGCAAATGATTGAAGCATCTCTAATTGTTCCGCTGCATCTGGCTGCATGCCTGTTTGACTGAGAACATCTTCAAATAATTGTTTCGGGAATTTTACCCAAGCCTTCTGCTCTGCCTCATACATATACATACCATCTTTAGCCGTCATATACATTTTAATTGGCAAATTAATCGCTTCACCGCTTGTTGGCTCTGTTAATGACATCGTACCATCTGCAAAGAATTGCATCGGTTCTGTAACAATCTCCATCTTCATATTGCCTTTAGAATCCATTTTCATGGTTTCCTGACCATCTTTTGCTTCTACTGACTGCGACATTGTCATTGTAGCCTTCATGCTTTTTAATTCTTTTTGCTTAGCTAATGCTTTCGTGAACACTTCTTCTAGTAAAGCATGATCGTTTGCTTCAGGCTTTTCTTCCGTTACCGGCTCCTTATCTTCCCCAGTTGAAGGCTGTTCTAAGCCTAAGGCGTTAACAATAAATGTCGCTAACTGACCACGCGTTACATTTTTATCCACCCCGAATTCTGTTGCCGTCACGCCCTTCGCAATTCCTGCTTCATGCAATGCCGTTACAGCATCTGCAAATGGACTAGTTTGAGGTACATCCGTAAATGGACTTTTTCCTTCTGCTGTTAAGCCTGTTGCCTGTGCCACCATAACCGCCATCTGTCCACGCGTAATCGTCTCATCAGGTCTGAAAGTATCATCCTCATAGCCATTTACAACACCTAAATTAACCAATGTAACAATCGCCTTATAGTATGGACTAGTTGAATCGACATCCTTGAAATTCGGATTTTCTACATCCGTTGTTGTAAGATCGAAAGCCACCGCAATCATCTTCACTGCTTGTCCGCGTGTTACATCCTGTGTTGGTTTAAATGTTCCATCCGGAAAACCATTAATTATATCAGCTGCATATAATGTTGAAATACTTTTATAATGTGCATAATCTTCACTTACATCTTTAAATGGACTAGCTGCCGATGCAGGTACAACAGCAACCGCCGTAATGGCCACCGCCGAAGTTGCCGCCATAAAAAACTTACTTTTTTTCTTTGTCATGATAACTCTTCCCCCATTTATGTAAAAATTTAAAGGCTTACCCTTTAATTTTATATAAACATTTGGGAAAATGCTATGTATTTGGAAATTTTCAAGCTTATTGGTTTTTCTCTCTGTCACATTTAGGGCTTTTTCCGTCACTTTTGCCCCGCTATCCGTCACTTTCTCCGTTTTATCCGTCACTTTGGCTGTTCTCTCCTTTTCTCTCCATGACTTCATAAGGATTTCATGAGCAAACAAAAAAGCCGACCTCCTAAGAGATCGGCTTGTGAATGTTATGATTACTCAGCAGCTTTTGCGCGTAGAACCATTTGTAGGATACCACCATGACGGTAGTAGTCTACTTCTACTTCTGAGTCGAAACGAGCTAAAGCTTGGAAAGTTTTAACTGTGCCGTCTTCAGATTTAGCAGTTACTGTTAAGATTTCACGTGGTTTCACGTTATCAGTAATGTTTACAGAGATTTCTTCTTTACCAGTTAAGCCTAGAGTTTCAGCAGATTCACCTGGCATGAATTGAAGTGGAAGAACACCCATCATTACTAAGTTAGAACGGTGGATACGCTCGTAAGATTGTGCGATAACAGTTTTCACGCCAAGTAGGAATGTACCTTTCGCAGCCCAGTCACGAGAAGAACCCATACCGTAGTCGTTACCAGCAAGTACGACTAAGCCAGTACCTTGCTCTTGGTATTTCATACATGCGTCATAGATGTACTCTACGTCGCCTGTTGGCCAGTAAGTAGTGAATCCACCTTCTGTACCTGGAGCAACTTGGTTACGGATACGGATGTTTGCAAATGTACCACGCATCATTACTTCGTGGTTACCACGACGAGAACCGTAAGAGTTGAAGTCACGGATAGCAACACCGTTTTCAATTAAATATTTACCTGCAGGTGTATCTTTACCGATGGCACCAGCTGGAGAAATATGGTCAGTTGTGATTGAGTCACCGAACTTCGCCATAATGCGTAAGCCGTCTAAGCCTTTGATAGCTTCTGGCTCTTTTGCAAGACCTTGGAAGAATGGTGGGTTTTGGATGTAAGTTGATTTATCATCAAATGTATATAGAGACTCAGTTGATGTTTCAATTGCATTCCATTTTTCGTTCGCTGTGAATACAGTTTCGTATTCTTTTTGGAATAATTCACGGTTAACTACAGTACCTAATACTGCGTTAACTTCTTCAGTTGAAGGCCAGATATCAGCGAAGAATACTTCGTTGCCATCTTTGTCTTTACCAAATGAATCTTTTTGTAGGTCAACATCCACTGTACCAGCAAGTGCATAAGCAACAACAAGTGGTGGAGAAGCTAAGTAGTTAGCTTTTACAAGTGGGTGTACACGACCTTCGAAGTTACGGTTACCAGAAAGAACTGATGTTACGAATAAGTCATTTTCTTTAATTGCATCTTCGATTTCAGGTAATAATGGACCTGAGTTACCGATACATGTTGTACAACCGTAACCTACAGTGTTGAAACCGATTTGGTCAAGGTAAGTTTGTAAACCTGAATCTTCAAGGTAACCAGTTACAACTTTAGAACCTGGTGCTAAAGAAGTTTTAACCCATTTAGGTACTGTTAGACCTTTTTCTACAGCTTTTTTCGCTACTAAGCCCGCAGCAATTAATACGTATGGATTAGATGTATTTGTACAAGAAGTGATCGCAGCGATTGCAACAGCACCTGTTGGAATTTCTACATCGCCTTCAGCGAATTTTGCTACAGATGTTTTTGCGAATTCATCTTCTGTTAAACCGAAACCTTGTGTACCTTGTGGTGCCACTACTGCTTCTTTGTAACGAGAACGCATTTGAGATAGTGGAATTAAGTCTTGTGGACGTTTTGGACCAGAAAGGTTTGGTTCGATTTCAGCTAAGTTTACTTCTAATACATCAGTGTAAACTGGCTCTAAAGTTGGATCGAAGAACATGTGGTTAGACTTTAAGTAAGATTCTACAACCGCGATGTGCTCTTCGTCACGACCAGTTAAACGCATGTAGTTTAATGATTCTTCGTCAATTGCGAAGTAACCACATGTAGCACCATATTCAGGAGCCATGTTAGAGATTGTCGCACGGTCAGCTAGTGGTAATTTAGATACGCCAGGTCCGAAGAACTCAACGAATTTACCAACTACGCCACGTTGACGTAATACTTGTGTTACTTTTAATGCTAAGTCAGTAGCAGTAGTTCCGTTTGGAAGGTCGCCCACTAATTTAACACCGATAACTTCTGGAATTGGGAAGTATGAAGGTTGACCAAGCATACCTGCTTCAGCTTCGATACCACCTACGCCCCATCCAAGAACGCCAATTCCGTTGATCATAGTTGTATGAGAGTCAGTACCTACTACTGAATCTGGGAATGTTTCGAATGTGCCATCAGCATTTTCGTTTACGTGTACAACTGGAGCTAAGTACTCTAAGTTTACTTGGTGAACGATACCTGTTGCTGGTGGTACAGCACGGAAGTTATTGTAAGCAGTTTGAGCCCATTTTAAGAAGTTATAACGCTCAGCGTTACGTTCAAACTCTAGGTCCATGTTTGCTTGTAGTGCAGATGCATTACCGTATTTGTCAACTTGTACTGAGTGGTCAATTACAAGGTCAACTGGAATAGCAGGGTTGATTTTGCTTGGGTCGCCGCCCATTTCCTTCATTGCTGAACGAAGAGATGCAAGGTCAACAACTACTGGTACACCAGTAAAGTCTTGTAATACAACGCGAGAAGGCTTGAATGGTACTTCTGCTTCTGGATCAGCACCATTGCCCCATTTTGCTAATTCGTTTACGTGCTCTTCTTTAATTACATATGCATCATATTGACGTAAAACAGATTCTAATAAAACTTTAATTGAGTAAGGAAGGTTTGAAACTTTTGCAACGCCAGCTTTTTCAATCGCAGCTAAATCATAGTAATTGTAAGTTTTACCATTTACTTCGAATGATGCGCGGCTGTTGTGTAAATTACCTTGTGCCATTTGCGGATCCCCCTAAATATATCTTTTTGAAAAGGCTTTATAAAAGTGTAGCATCTTTTCTCCAATACCCATGATAACGCATTTATATTCATAAGTAAATTACATTAATATTATCTTTTTTGATAAGCATAACTTATGACCTTGGTTGCTATCCTGATGTTTTTATTTTTTTGATGTGCATAATATCAAGGTTTTGTTTTTATGAGTGTTTCTATACCTTTCTAACTAAGTGTATTTAAATGTATTTAACTGGGGCACTTTGTGGGGCACTTGCTGGGGTACTCGTAGTTTTTTTAAAAAAAGGTACCCCAGTTAGTAAAATGAAAATGTAAAAAAGTGTGGTCAGTACTTTTTTATATAATATAGAAGAAAAAATTTAAAGTGCTTAAAGTTAATATTATTTCTTTGCCACATCCTGTGGCATTTTTTTATGTACTGACAACATCCCACAATATCGATACAATTTTATTATTACAAATAACTAACAAGAGCGTAAATACATTTGGAGAAATTCTTTTTTAATTCAACACTTTTTATTTTTATTTCTCTATTACTTAGCGTGATGTGTAGACTCTTCCGAGAATAATACCTATAAATTTTACCAGGTACTGATTTTCATTTTAAAGCGTGATTTTTATTTTAATGACTGATTAATAATTTTTCTACTTGTTTTTTCTACTTGTGTTTTAAGAGCCATATTAGCATACCTGAGTACAACATCATTACCAGCTGTTGCAATTTGGACATCACTAAAATACTCGTCAATCTTCTCTATCCTTACTAACCTTATTTTGTCTTTTACCAATAATCTTTTTGAATGGTAATAATCTTGGGTTATGTCTTTTAGTAATTTTTCGAGGATGGGTAAATAAACTTTACTCATTTTCAAATTTTCAATTACTGAGAAATCACGTTGTAATGATTGAACTGCCATTTCTAGAATTAAAAATTTATGAAATAGTCGCCGTTGTTCAGGATTCAACATACAACTCCATCCCCTCAATAAGAACATTCGTTTGTATTTTGACAAGATAAAATTTCTGGAAATAAAAAATGCTATCGTATTTGATAACCTTTAAAATCTTTCTTTGAAATTTACAGCTATAATATTCTCATCTCTATGGACCATTCTGATTACGTTGTAACCCTGTTATTTTAAAAGGTATAGAGCTACATCATCTGTTAGTGCTTCATGTTCTTCGTGAGTTAAATGCAGGCTTGATAAACCTATAATTGGTACATTATCAGGCTTACGTTTGAATAAAAATTTTACTGGCCCTATTACTTCATAGCTCATAATCTTCACCCCTTATTATAGATGTTTCTACATTTTAGGTTAATTCCCTTCAATAAAATCGATGACCCACTTTTATTTCTATGTACAAAACATATCTAATTACCTAAAATGGAAATAGTAGTTAGATATATTGAGGTGAATAAAAATGAATACTTGTCCTAATTGTTTAGCCAGTAATCCTTTTAAGAAAGTATATAGAGATGGTTTAGTATTTGTGAAATGTGAATTTTGTAATACGATTTTTGAAGATACTTCAACGAGAAAAACTAGAGAATCTAGAGAATTATCAGGGAGTATACGAAACGAAGTCCAAAACAAAGCCCCAACCGAAACAGATTTTCTCTCGTTTGGAATGTTCACTGTGATGAAAAAAATAGCAATTGTCGTTGCACTTGCATTAGTAGTAGCTGTAGGAACATTTTATATATATACCAATATTATAGACTCAAGATATGAAAAAGAAGAATTCTTATATGGTTTTCCAGTACCAAAAGATGTGGAGATAAAATCTAAAGGCAAAATTGGTTCAGTAAGTTCATATATAATAACATGGGATAGAGTTTCTGGTAAAAGAATCCCAATCGATTATAAACTTATTATAATGAAGAATGGGTGGAAAATTAAAAAGGAAGGAGATTCCGAATTAGACGGAATTGCATACCATGCAGTTAAATATAAAAAAGGGGATGTTTTTGTTTCAATGGTTATCAGGGATCCTGATTCCTTAACTTTTACAGGAGTATCAGTTAATTGAAAATAATGTAGAAGAATAAAAATAAATATAGACCAAGAAAGCAATTATGAACTGCCCCCCGTCAAGTAGACAGTGGAAATAATAAAAATGTATTAAGCGGCTTGAGTCCTAAATTCTAACGGACTCAAGCCGCTTAATCGTTTCTGATAACGATAGTAATTATAAAAATGAATATAATCATCAATCGCTAGTTTTAACTCTTCATATGAATTGTACTTATCTAAATAATACTTCTCACACTTCAATGTGCCCCAAAATGATTCAATTGGTCCGTTATCAATACATCGACCAATACGGGACATACTCTGTGTCATATTGGCAGTTTCCACAATTCGCTTAAATTCCTTCGATGTATATTGAAAACCTCGATCACTATGTATTAATGACTGTTCGCCTGATTGTAATGATTGAATAGCTGATTTGATTGTTTTGAAAACAAGGGAATTATTATTCGAATGACCGAACACATAACTCACAATTGAACCATCATATAAATCGATAATTGCACTTAAATAAGCTTTTTTCCCATTTCCATACTTAAACTCTGTGACATCTGTACACCATTTTTCATTTGGCTTTTTCGATGTAAATGCTCGATTTAATCCGTTCTCCGCCACATGATGTGCTGGGGATTTATGATAAGGCTTGCGCTTTCTACGAATAACAAACTTCAATCCACTAATCTGCATTAAACGATAAATACGCTTTTCGTTAACCATCGTTTGATTATTTTCTTTTCGCTGACGATTGATGGTCAACGTTGTACGACGATAGCCGTAAATACCATCTACTTGTTGGTAAAGGAGATGAATGTCCTTTAAAATTGCTTCATTTTCAACTTCTCTGTTAGAAGGCTTGCGACTTAGCCACTTATAGTAAGCTGCACGCGAAACATCAGCTATTTCACATAGTAAAAGAATCGAAAGTTCTTACTCTCTATGTAATTCTTGAATCGCTAAATAGCGTTGCTGTAGACGTACTTGGCTTAGCGATGCCTCCTTTCGATTTCCTCTAACTTTTTTAAAAATAAATTTTCTACACGTAAACGTTCATTTTCACGTTCAATACGTTGAATCTCTAATTTCAATTTCTCCTCAATGGTTAATTCGACTTCATCTTTTGTGCGACCACGACGATCACGTAATCCCTCTTCACCGTTCGTTTCAAATTTCTTCGTCCATTGATATACCTGTTGATACGAAACACCATAGGTGTGCGCTGCCAACTAATAATTTTTCTGGTGCTTCAAACAGTACTCGACAATCTCAATACGTTCTTCAAAAGTTGTCTTTCTTCCTTCTGTCATAGCTTGACTCATTCCTTTACCTGAATCTTTTATTTCACTATGACTAGTATACTTTTTTACCCAGCTTTTTAAAACGGAGGTACTGCTAATCTCGTATTTCGCCAACACCTCCATCTGTGAATAATTTCGTTGAATGTAGTCCTCCACAGCCGCTAATTTTAACTCTTTTGAATAGAACTTACATGAAGTAGCTTCTTGTAATCCTTCAGGTCCACCTGCCTCAAATTTCATTTTCCATCTATGAAAAGTTTGATGATCTATTGAAAACCTTTCACACAATTCATTGATAGAATAGTGACCTTCTTCGAACAATTGAAGGATATGTAGTTTCAACTCGAGTGGATGTTTGCTTCGCCCCATAAAAAATACTCCCCTTAGATAAACAGATTTTATTTTTTCATCTGTCTACCTAATAGGGAGCGTATCAATTAAGCTATCTTGGTCTTTACATTTTAATTACTACGCTGTGCAATAATAATTATCAAGCCTTCAAAATCACCACTCGTCATAGTACCATTTTCGAATTTAACTAACCAAGATTTATCAATCAAACCCTTATCGACTGCTTGTTGAATATAATCTTATTATTGCCAACCATATACGAAATTTCATTTTCTGCTGGTGCATCATTAGCTGTATTGTGTACGGTAATGAACTGTGGTGCCATGGTATATGGAGCCTTTAATGAATACTTGTTTGAAGGTAAAAAAGTCTGTTTAAATACGTAGCTCATCTAACCTCACCCTCTCCTGTTTTATCCTTCACGATTGCTAAAATATTTTTAATGAAGTCAGGCATTGGCAAGCCCATCTTTGTTCCGTTTTCTGTAATTGAAATGAATTCTAGTACACAAAATGCTATAGCTGCCCCATCCCCTGCATACTCGATGCCAGGAATTACAACGGATAATAAGTAAACTGAGCCAACTAGCATTAAGTAATAAATTTTTCGAATGATACCGTTGAAGCCTGTACGACTGTTTAAATTTTGATTAACGATACCACCCATAATTCCTGTAAGGTAATCAATAGCCATAATGCCAATCAAAACAGTAACTGCCATTCCTAGACCATCCACTGAATATGAAATGATAGTGCCTATTGTTCCACTTACTACAGCAATCCATTTTTCCATATGAACACTTCCCTTTTCCCAATATAAAAGCCCTCCACAGATAGTTGTGGAAGGCAAAACAAAAGACACTCAATATGAGCGTCCTTTGTAAAATTTATTTCTTTGTAATACTCAATGAAGTAACCTTAGTCGGATCACCAGGAGTTAAAATAGCTACACCCAAAAGATTATATAATTGCAAACTTAAAGTATCACCAGCGTTTAAGTTTACTGTAGCTTTTTTAGTTAAATGATCCATAGCTGTTACTGGTACTATCACACTATCTGGCAGTTCAGTGCCATTTAATATTATTCTAGAATTTACCAATAAAGGTGTCGTGAGATAAACATGATACTCAAGTTCATAAGTTCCTGATTGTTGAACTGTAAAAGTAGTACTTCCTCCATTTACATTCACATTATTTAACTGTTGATCGTTAGGTAATGGGATATCTGTTCCACTCAATATCACAGCAATTACTGACCCACTTGTGTTTTTGGCAGAGTTTAAAACTGTACTATTCTCGTCTTATCCTTCTCTATCTCTAAGTTTTATAACGAGCCTTCACCGTACGAGCGACTTTCATCGCATACGGCGATCCGTCAGAAGTAGATATTATAACTTATTTCCCCTACTTTTAATTATATGCATAAATCAAAGAAAAAATATTGAGGAATGTTAATAGTTCTACAAAAATGTTAATGGTTTAGATTAATTTATAAAAAATAACGCTAGCTTATGCTGCGTTTTCTTAACTTCGTTATCGAGTAATGCTTGTACATCTTCACGCCATAATAATGGCACTTGGTCAACTGTTCTCAAATTCATTTTAATTAAATCCCAATATAATTTAGCCAATGGGAGATACAATTTAATCCGTTATGGAATGTGGATGCTAAAACTGATGCTGAAATTCGTAAGCTAGTTGCTGAAACAGATCAGATTTATTTACTTAATAACATCATAACGGCTGATGAAATGGAGGAATTGTTGATACATAATCATACAGCACAAACAATTATTCAAGTAATGCAAATCTTTAACGTAGAGTACGATTTTGCTTATAGAAGATTAACACAATATAACAGTAATCATAATATGCAGAGGTTGCATAATATGTCATTTTTAAATATGAGATGAGGACAGTTCATAAGTGAGTTTAATATGGCTTATCTGCTTAATAGTTACTGTGAAAGGAGTGATGTTCTAATTGTCCTTAAACTCTAATTTATGTACCTGTCCGTGTCAGTTAGATAGGAAGTGGACAATATGGTTAGAAAGAAACTTAATAGTACTAAAAAGGAAAATATTTATTGGTATTATGATACAAATAAGAAAAAGAAATATGCCTTCCGTTACAAATTTTATGATCATACTGGTGTACGTAGAGAAAAAACAAGACAGAATTTTAGCACAAGCACAGAGGCTGAAAAAGCATAGCCCCTCCCCAACCCTTGATAATCAAGGATTCTATAAAAAAAAACTATAAGCATAACTTATGACCTTGGTTGCTATCCTGATGTTTTTAATTTTTTGATGTGCATAATAAAAAGGGTTTGTTTTTAAAAGGGTTTCTATACCTATCTAACTAAGTGTATTTTAACTAGGGCACTTTTTGGGGTACTCGTAGTTTTTTTAAAAAAAGGTACCCAGATAAATGATAATAAAAAAAGTTTGGACAGGAACTATTTTATTAAATAGAAGAAAAAATTTTATTTACAGTAACTTTTACTTATGGATTATTATTAACCCATTTATAATTGAAAATTAAAAATCATTAATACTAGTCACTCGATTGCCTGTTGATTATTCAAATGACTGATTAATAATTTTTCAACCTGAGTTTTCAAAGCCATATTAGCATATCTGAGTACCACATCATTACCAGCTATAGCTATATGAACGTCACTAATGATTGAACTGCCATTTTTAGAATTAAAGATTTATGAAATAGTCGCCTTTGCTCAGGATTCAACATACAACTCCATCCTCTCAATAAGAACTTTCGTTTGCTTTTTATAGTACGAGTGTTTATATTTTGAGAAGTATTTTTTGTGGAAATAATTACATATATGAAATAGAGCAATACATTGTTAAGATATTATAGCTCAACATTCTATGCGAAATTCCCAAAATTGATATTGAGGTGATTTTTAAATGACGTTCGCATCGTTTGGACTATTATGTATACCCATTTTTTATCTTTATCAAATTATCTTTTACTTCTTTTTCAGAAAAAAAGAACCTAAAGAATCCACCTTAAAGTATTACAAATTTACCTGCGTGACCAATTTCTTGATTTTAAGTGCGACTAGTCCATTAGGGCTTTTTATCGGTGTTATGGCAACTGATAGCGGAGAAATCCCTATGGTTTCATTCATTTTAGGATTTTTATTCATCACTGGTTTACCATTACTTTTCTTCATTTGGTCACTTAAAGATTTTCTGGTTTTACATAAAGAAGTAAGATAGGCAGTAAATAAAAACATAAAAATGCCCATTACCAATTTAGATAACGGGCATTTACTTACATTATCAAATTGTTTTAGCCATTGTTATATTCGTAATTTCATAACCCATTTTTTCATATAACCCACGAGCTATTTTATTATGACCAAAAACGTTTAAACCAATTTTATTCATACCTAACTGTTTAGCAATAATTTCAGCTTCTTTCATTGCTTTCTTGCCATACCCTTGCCCTTGATATTGTTCAAAAATCACAAAATCATAAATAAAACCTTCATTAGGGGTTTTTTGCGAAATCCAAATCATTCCAACTAAAATATCGTCATGAAAGATAGACGATAAATGATTATTTTCGGTCTTCTCACCATTGGGTAGTAGTCGTTCAAATGATTCCCTCGACAAGTCAATCGCTTCATCTTCACTCCAATTTCCGGAAGCAATTTTGTCTTTTGCATAGTCTTCAATTGCATAACTAATATATTGTTTGAACTCTTCGTGGTTCATAGGTTTTAAAGAAATCACTTTATTTCCCTCCTAATCTATCCTTTAATCTTAACATTTTTTCAAGCTTTCCGTAATTACACTTATAATTAGTTTTTAGCACAACTCGGCACAGTGCATTGCTTTAGGTCTTGTTGTATAAAAATAGCCCTCCACAGATGAATGTGAAAGGCATAAAAAGGACACGTCAATCTGACGCATCCTTAACAAAAATTAATTTTATTACTACGGTTTATGTCCACTATTAAACAGTCTTCATTAATTTAAACACAGTCACTTTTTGATGGTCAACTAGTGGAACATGAACTTTATTTTGCAAGACTTTTAACATCTTTTCATTTTCTCCATCTACTACAAATGTAAGATACTTCATTTGTGTTCTCTTTAATTGTATCGATATAGCGTGCCAAAACAATGATAAGCTTCTTCCCAATGATTGATATCTTTCTTTAACAAAAAGATTATCATACATCAGCAATTGATTGGTAGATGGTAACACAACACACCAGCCTATTAACTCATTATGTCGGCGTAAAATCAAGCTATTATCTGCTATTGTTTCATAACAAAGTGGATGGTATCTAGTTGGAAACCAAACATTTTCACCTTTTCGAATAAAATCAACCTCTTGTGGTGTTAACTCTTGAATTGAATGAACAGTAAATCCTTCTTTTAAATGATTGCGACTAAAGATTGGCAGGTCTTTGGTTTTCAAAGCATCCAGTATAAAAACATGCTGGGATATTTCCTTCTTCCATTTACCTGCAGTTACCTCATTGTCTTTAGAAAATTGCACTTCAGATACTTGGACATAGATATCCTTATTACTTGTTCCATATTCAGCTGCAAAATGAGCTAACAGTTCTACTAGGTGTGAACTACCTACTTTAGTAGTAACGACAATATTTAATGAATTTTCTTGTTCATCAATTAACCATTCTTGTTCAATATTCTGTTGATATTTCACCTTATTCTACCACTGGTGTCACAGATTGTGATTCAACCTCTACACCATTTACACCTTTTAAGGATCCCTTAGTGTATTTTACTGAAGCCACTGTAGTTTTTGGTGTAAACTCTACAGTAATAAACTCATCATTTATTTGTTCTGGTGTAGATGGTAGGTTTGGGCGTAAAGTATTAAATGAAGAACCCATAAAATATTGGCTTGAAATATCTCCAAATTGAAATTCCCCTGCCACTACAGTCGAATCTTGAACAGGCTGTGAAAACTTTATTTCTGCCTTAGTGTACAAATTGTTAATATCCTTATAGATATAAATACTTGTTATTTGTGGAGCTACATTGCTATTCTCGCCTTATCCTTCTCTGTCTCTATGTTTTATAACGAGCCTTCACCGCACGGGCGACTTTCATCGCATACGGCGATCCGTCAGCAGTAAATATAGTACTTATTTCCCCACTACTAATTATATAAATAAATCTATGAAAATATACTGATGAATGTTAATAGTTCTTCAAAAATGTTAATGGTTTAGATTAATGCATAATGCTACGACTACTTGTTTTCGTTATCGAATAATGTTTGTACAGCCTCCCGCCACAACATTCATTATATTACCTCTTTAGTTGCTATTAATTCCGCCAATTCTGCAATAGCTAATTAATTTTCTATTTTTTCTTGTTGTTATGCCTCTGCTGATTCAGCTAATGCAAGCTTTTGTGCATAGCCCTAATAGGTTGACTCAAACGATCTTCAATTAGTATCGCAGTGTGAATTGTTGCCATGATCTCACCTTTTTTTGGCATAAATAAAAAGAACACCATAAAATCACTGTTTTGGTGTTCTTGAGTTGCAAATTATAAAATGCCTTTATTTTTTAAATCTTCTCGATTAATGTAAGTATCTCCATTAAAAATTTTAAATCGTATTCCGTTAAAAGTAGTTTCAATATCTTTTTCATTATCCAGATAATCTATGGGCATATCTGGAACTTCGTATATTACTTTTTCAACAGTGCCAGTAAGAGGGCTAATTATTGAGAAAGCCATTATTAAAACGGTTTTATCCCCTACTCGTTTTGCATGTGCAGAGAAATCCATTCCCTCTGAATTCATATGAAACTCTTTCAATGAAATCCATTCATTGGGTTCTATGTTTTCTAAATCTATATCATTAAATGGATCTCTATCCATAATATTAATACCTTCTTTAACTTCTAGATATCTATCAACTATTCTAGTGGCTTCTTGTGAATATAAACCTTGGGTAAACCAATCCTGGTATGTTTCACCGAATGTTTTTGCTAACCAATTTTGATTTATTATACCGTCATTCTGCCCCAACAAACGCTCTAGCGTAGTAATATCTGAGAAAAAACTATATAGTTGACTTCTTGTATGAGTATAAGTTTTCCCATCGTATATCCAACTGATTTTCTCTTTCAAATCTTTCAGCTTTAAATCTTCATAGGTAACACTATAAGAAGAAGAGTTTCCAGTATAGTAAATAGAATAATGATTTTCATATGGATAACCAATTAACTTTTTATAATCAGAATATTTTCCTGTTCCATTGACTTCATAAATTTTTCCGAAATCAATACTATTTATATCTATGATAGTATCAAACTGAGTTGAAATGTTTGCTTGTTTGTCAATTATAGCTATATCTGTATCGATTAAAATGCTCTGGGTGGCACTATCCCATATAACATCGTGCCCAAAATATTCAGTTATAAAGCGTAAAGGCACATAAGTACGATTCGATATTACTTGTGCAGGCGTGATTAAGTTTACAACCTTAGCATCAACTAATGCACTATTTTTCCCAATTTCTAAAATTATTTTATGGCCATCTTTAACAATTTCCACCTGTTGTTTTGATTGATTCCATTTTGTTTCGCCTTTTAAAGCGGTATTGATAGCACGTATCGGAACTAATGTACTACCATTAACAACTTTTGGTTGCACGTCCATTTCCACTTTTTTATTTTGGTAAAATACGTCGATTGCGAAAGCTGTAGTAGATATATTCAGTGTTATAACTACAGTGAATATAAGTATTAAAATTCTTTTCATAATACCCCTCCTTATACACAAATATACATAATAAGAAGAGATTACTCTATAGCTATCTAGCATAATTATCTAATTTTTAACTTTTCTTACCTTTTCGAGATCCACGTTTCACTTCGCGTCCCTGCTTTTTGTCATCTTCAATTTTGACTTACAGTGACCCGATGACACATGCTTTATCAGCCATTGATAGGGTACATTAGCCTGAATGACAAACGTGATATTGTTACCTTGTACGCCCTTGTATTTGGCTGTAGCGAAGTCGTTAGTAGCTGCCACAGCATTGAAAGGCATGTACAAATGAAACCCAATTATTATATTCCTCACTCCAGTATCGTTTACTAAGCTCTTGGGTACTCTTTAAATCGCTGAAAAATCCACGATCATGATGATGTTATCTTCTTTGATTTTCCACTCTACCCCAAATAATTCACCTGTATAGATGACTTCTTTTTACGGCACTCTCCTCATATTGTTTGTGGATTTTGAATTGTTAGAAGGTAATTTTAAATAACGCCCCAACGTAAACCATGCATAACAAAATCACCAACAAAAAAATATCTTTTGCAACCTTATTTAAAGTTTGAGCAATCTGTAAAGCTAATTTAATACCAGGTTTTTGTCCATGAAGTTCACTATTTGTAATCGTTTGACGTGTTGTACCAGATCTTCGAGCCAGTTCTGAAACTGACATCCCTGTTTTCATCCTTATATCCCTTAGTTTGTTAACCAAGAATAACACCTACTGTGCACTTGGTGTAATACAAGGTTTACTTAATTGTCAACAATGATTAACATTTATTTTAGTTAAATTAAATACATAAATTATTTAAAGTATTGTAAAGTATGTATTACAGGTGGTGATTACATGAAAACACACTAGGTGAATTACTGAATGAATTAAGAGGTAGTGAGTCTTTACGAAACGCCAGTAAACGTATTGGTATTAGTCATACATACTTAGACACTATCGAAAAAGGATTTAATAGACGTTCAGGAAAACATGTAAACCCTACCCCTGAAACACTGAAACTTTTATCAAAAGCATACAATTAGGACTATAAAGAGTTAATAGTTAAGGCTGGTTACCTAGAACCAAATTCTACAGACGAAACCCAAACCGAAAATGACGAAGCAGAGTTCCAGGCTTTCGCAAACAATCCTACTCTTGAAAAATGGTACAAGGAGCTACCGAAATCAAAGAAGAGGACTTAGAAAAACTACGTAAGCTGTGGGAATTTTGAAGGATAAAGGGGAATTGTAATCGTTATTTGGAGAGAAACAAATAATCGATTTTTAATTAAAACTAAAAGTAACATAATAATAACTATGAAAAGGACATGTTATAAACATGTCTTTTAATAGCACCACTATTGGGAAATTTACTTATTTATGTTTATATACTATTCTTTTACCTAATCATTTCAGGAAAATAAATACGAGGTGACAAAATGAGCTTTTTCAAAAAAATAATGGGGACATTTGAAAATACTCCAGAAAGACAAGCTGTTATAGATGCAAAAGAACGTACAAAACAAGAGGATATCCAACAGCGAGAGAAATATGTGGGGACTAGTTTATATAGAGGGATGAAGTACACCTTTTATAAGCCAGCAATCGATTATTTCGAAAACACTGTGCAATTGGCCAATGAAATTGTACTCTCCTCTTTACCAGCTGAATACGATTTTGGAAATTTAGAAAAAAAAGGTCTTTTGATAGCAACAAATATGCGAGTGGTTTTTGTTACAAAAATTGGTAATCTCCAATTATATACACCATTTAACTATAAATATATGGAAGGAGTTTTACTTGCCTCTGATGGTATTGCTCAAAAAGAATTGACAATCCTCACTCCTGCTTTACGTGCAACATTTGATGATATTTTAAATGATGATCGTTTAAACAAGTTTATAGATGTTGTGCAAAAACAAATGCAAGATAGCAAAGATAACCCTCGTATGACTAATGATAAAAAGAAATTATCAACCTCAGCAGATCCATATAGTGACTTAGAAAAAATTGCGAATTTACGAGATAAAGGGATTTTAACTGAAGAAGAATTTTTAGAAGAAAAGAAAAAAATTTTAGGCTAATTCAATATGGCATGTGGAAGATAATAATCAATACTCCATTTCATTTACAAATATTTAGTAAAATTATTAAAAATATTTGAGAGCTAGGTATTATTGACTACTGATATAAAAAATGGATTTAATCCAATGAGAAATTTTTATTCCGAAGTTTGCGACTTGTATTATTTCAACACAAAGGGAGAGAGTGTTCAAATGAATCTAAAAGAAACTATAGAATTATTAAACAACGTGATATCAGAAAATAGTGAACTAATTAAAAACGAAGAATCTACAAAACAATTTCTTGTTTTACCATTGCTTAAAGGGTTAGGTTACGATACCTATAGCCCCCAAGAAGTCACTCCAGAATTCACAGCTGATTTTCATAAAAAAAATGAAAAAGTGGACTATGCTATTTCAATCAATGGGCAACCTCGAATTTTTATTGAGGCAAAATCGATCAATATGAAAATTAATAAAAGCGCCCCACAATTAAGTAGATATTTCAGCACATTCCCTAGTGTGAAATTAGGTATCCTAACAAATGGAATTGAGTATCACTTTTTTACTGATTTAAATAACTCAAATATAATGGATTCTAAGCCCTTTTTTATCTTCAATATTATAAATCATAATGAAGAAGATTTTGAAAATCTGATTAAGTTTTCTAAAAATTTATATGATGAAGAAACAGTAAAAATCCTCGCTGAATCGTTAATATATTTTCAATCATTTAAATCTGTAATAAAAGAAATTTTTGAATCCCCAAATGATGATTTTATCAAATTTGTTATTAAAGAACGGTTTAAATTTAAGGTAACTCAACAGTTTATTAACACCTCTCGCCCTTTAATAGTGAAGAGTATTCAAGAGGCAATATCTGAAGTAATTAGTGAAAAATTTAATATAGATACATCACGATCTTCTCAAGAGATTGCTGTTACTAGCATAGAAGATGTTACAAAAGAAGAGAAAAAAGTTTACTTCACTCAGGATGAAATTGACTCACTAGGGAAATTTGAAGAATTTGAGGGAGTCACGATTGTATTACCCAATCCAGACTCTTACATAAAATTACTAAAGTTAACATCTGAAGAATACTCAGTTGAAAAAGGTAATCCATTAAGTGATTTCTTTATTTCTTCGGTTGTAACACAGGGTTCTACAATTGTGGGGTATTTAGTTGGTCAGTATGTTAATCAAAAGGAAGATATAAAACTATATACAGTTAAATCAAACGAAATAGCAAAATTTTTGGATGAAAACCCTATTCTTAAAGAGACTGGTTTCATTAACGCCCGATTAGGTTCCCGATTTAATAAAAATAATAATGAGACTACGTACTTCTTAAAAAGTTGTCTAAATAATCTTTCATTTAGAGATATACCTAACCTTATTTCTAAAATTGAAGACACAGAGAAGTTTTTTTAGAAACATCAAGTAGTCGAATTCCTATATGACAACCTGAAAAAAAGTCGATGCTGAGTTCAAGGCTTTCGCCAACAACCAAGAGACTTTAATTGCAACAATTGCCAAATACCATTTATTCAATCATTAATCTCCAAGTAACCCCACTTCCCAAAAGTGGGGTTTTATTGTACTCTCAAACAAAACTTACGTTCTTAATTTCTTATTAGAGGTTGATTCACTTCCACTATACTCACCTTGAAGATTATGTCCAACAGTTTTACACTCGTTTGGACATTATGGACCCTGTCCTACTGAATTTTGAAGAAATAGCCTTTAGAATGGGCTTGAAATTTTTTATTGGTCAGATAAGAGTCAAGCCTTATTTATTGATGGTCGATATTATATTTTCCTTAATAAAAACCAATCGCCACAGCAACAATGGCAAAATTTTTGACATGAGCTTTCACATGCCCTATTTCATTCAGGCGATCAATTTCATATGTATCCCCTATTTCGTGAGTACTAGGAATTCAAGGCAAATAATTTTATGTACTACCTATCTAACTAAGTGTAATTAATTGGGACACTTTTTGATGTACATGTAGATTTTTCTAAAAAAAGTGCCCCAGTTTTGGACAGCTACCATTTTATATAGAAGGAAAAATTAATATTTTTTTATGTCACCTTCTGTGCTTTTATTCATTCCCTTTTTCACGACTTACAATAATTTCTATTTAGATAAAATTAAATCTTCCTCACCGTTTTGATTTCGGTAACTTTTACCAAAAAAGTTACTACACAATATCTTTCACTTGTTCATACTCAGTTCATTTTGTCGTCACTGTGAGTTCATCTTCGTCGGTTAGGCTTTCCTTAGGGCACTTAAAGGTAGCCCAAAACGATAGGAGACGAAATGCGTGAAAATACGAGAGGTGAAAAAATGGAATTGGACACAACAACAGAAAAAAAACCAGCTAATAAGATGAAAAAATTACTTATCATTTTACTTAAAATTTTAGCAGCAATAGTTATAATAATTGTCGTTTTTATAGCCATTGTTTTTGTGATTGATAAGATCAGTAGCAAATTAGAAGCAGCAAAAATAAAACCTTATGGTCAGTCTGTAACAGTAGATGGGAAAAATATGAATGTTTTGATTGAAGGACAAGGCGCAGAAACAGTCGTGCTACTGCCAGGTTTGGGAACAGGAACACCAGCACTTGATTTTAAGCCGCTAGTAGAAGAGTTATCGCCATTTTACAAAGTTGTAGTGATTGAGCCTTTCGGTTATGGATTAAGTGATATAACCGAAAAAGAACGGAGCACAGAAAATATTGTAAGTGAAATCCACGAAGCCTTACAGATTCTTAAAATTGACCGCTATATTCTAATGGGTCACTCCATTTCGGGCATTTACGCACTAGATTATGTGAATAAATATGAAAACGAAGTGAGTGCATTTGCCGGGATCGATAGCAGTGTTCCAAGGCAATATGGTGATAAGGTTGTTGAATCTCCGATACCTAATTCTGTAATTACACTACTCAAAGAATCAGGTCTAGGCAGATTGATAATGAAACTAAGTGCTGACCCATATGCTGCACTACCAGTTGATGATGAAACAAAAGAACAAATGAGAATTCTTTCTTACAAAAACTTTAGAAATCCAACTATTGTGAATGAAATAGAAAATAGATCTCCTAATTTTAAAGCAGCTGAAAATTTAACATTCCCAAAAAACCTGCCTGTTATTTTCTTTTTACAACCGAATAGTGCAGCGATTGAAGGATGGTCAACACTACATGAAGAGCAAGTAAAAGATTCTATACATGGAAAAGTGATGACATTTGAAGGAACACATTATTTACACCATACTCAATCAAAAGAAATCGCTGAAAACCTCAGGGTATTTATTGAAGAAGTAAAGCAAGACAGTAGATAATTTTTCCATGCTACGGCACCATGTACAAGCTTTCTTGCATGTGTGCTGTAGCATTTCTTTCATATATGCCTATTTATTATTCACACACTCTTAATTGGATTATTTTTCCTCCAATAATTATATTAATGACAATTTCATTTGCTTAGTAGTTCATCGTAAATGACCAAGTTTCAATGGTTTCCGTTACTTCACCCGCCTGTACAAAATCTTTCATGGAGCACATGGCCCCAAATCAAGCAATCATCTGTTTTACAATGTTATCCTTAATTCGTTTAATACTCGTTGCTGATAAAGCCATATGTTGGCCTATCCAACGTTGCGAATCGCCGTCTAACATCCAATTCAGTACTTGAACCTCTCTGTCGCCAGTAACTCGTTCAATAAGCATTTGTACCTCTAATAGCTTCTTCTCATACTCTGCAACATGCTTTATATTTTTCGAACGTCTAATAGCCTCTTGCATAATCGGATCGCCTACGCCACCTGCTGCCTTTGGTAGTGTAGCCTCAATACCATACTATGCCGTTTTTGCCCCTATAACCATTTCTGATCACATTTCTTTGATGGCGTTAACCATGTATTCTGTAATCATTGAATCTAATGCATCTGGTGTAATCGTTATTGTTCTTTTTTTAACATAGGTTTGCCCTCCTAAGTTGTGTTATAATGCTAATGACTAAGCCATTATTCAAAGGGCATATACCAATTCGAGCTGTAGCGTATGCAAACGCTGCGGCTTTTTCATGTTATAATTTACACGAAATACATAATAAGGTAAATAAATGGACATGTTTACAGGATTATCACTTGGTAGATATCTGCTATATTTCATTCCACCGATGTTATTGCTACCTGTTGTAATGATAGGATGTGCAGTAATTTATAAAATTCTATTGGGAAATATTTTGCCTAAGAAGTTTTATAATTTTTTACTTGGTCCAATTGCCCTGCTAGGATTCTTTATTTAGGCTATCCCAATCAATATGGGATTTTATGAGTTTTTTAGAGGTATATTTTAACCGCTCTTTTTCTATTCCAAAGGCAATTAACTATAAAACCCATATTATTTAAGCATATAAATAGTAGTGTTAAGCTAAACAAGTTTAACAAGAACCTCCTGAATTGTTACTTAGGGTCACTCACACTCAGTGACCCTTTTTTAGTTTCTTTACTCATATTGTTCATTAGTTTACTGTAGCGTGTGATGCTACAGCTTTTTTTATTTTTAAATTTATTTCACGGCAATTCACTATAAATATACAGCTATCTTGACATATTAATAGTAATGTGAAGCTAATTTAGCCTTACACATCCGAATCTTTTTACTAATGGTCACTTATATCCCAAGTGACCTTTTTTAGTTTCTTTACTCAAAAGTGCCCTATAGAATTGACTTCGGTCCAGATACAACATGGCTAATTATAAGTATTGAAGTAATAATTTTTACTATATCTTCACTCCACCTTACTAATTGTCCAATCATCTGTATTCGATATGAATAAAATATTAATTAGAAAAGGAGGTGAATATAAAATGGCATCATTTGAAATTGGAGCGAGAAGTCTTTTCAACTTTAGAAATGAACGCTTTTTCCTATTAGTTGAAGATGAAATTACAATTCCAGATCAAGGTGTGGAGATTGATCCAGTTAATATCTATGAGATTGACCAACAAACTTTCAATTTTATCAGAGATGAAGGCGATACACCTGTAGTTGTACCACGTTTTAATCTTCCTCCTGTACCACCTGGATTTACATTAGAACGAAAATGTATTTTTACAGTCGATAATTCTTATTTTGTCATCTATGATTTAGAAAATGGTACTGATAACAATGTTATTTTAAGAATCAGCGCAGCTTTATTTAACTCATTAAGAAATTCGGGCGTTCGTGAATGTGTTCCACAAGACTTCATTAATTAATAAAAAATCCAACATTCAGTAACATTTTTCTTTGATTTTGCTCACTCAAAAAAACCTTAAGCCATCTCTTCTTTTTAGAGATGGCTCAATACTTTAAATCTATACATGCTCTATGACTAGAACCATCACGTGTAATGCATACTAAAATCCTCTTTATATCCTCAGGCGAACACACCTCAAACGATCATTTTCAATGTTAGGATATGACTTTTAACTGTTGGTATAGAGTGAATACATACAGTGATACAGAATGTTAAGGAATTGATTGATTATTTTTTTCTTTAAGACTGATATATAATGATCCATTTGTTTGAACTTGTGCAAAATACACATCTTTTATGTTCTGGACATTTTGCTTTTTCAACTTCCTATTAAGCCAGTCTTCTGTTAATTCAAGTTCCACCAAATTTTCGACAATAAGTTGACCATCTGAGATGACCTCTGTTGGCAAATATATTGGAGGTGTAACGTCTGCTTTAACATCTTGCTTTGTAGCTGATTGAACTGGTGTTTTGTGTAAAACACTAAGCTTGCCATCTGTTTCAAGTATTGCAAATTGTATGTCTTGTACAGAAAAAACAGCTTGCTCCCTTAACATCATTGTTAGTTCGTCCATATGCAAACGGTTTTTCTTTAAAGCAGATTCTAAAATTAGACCATTTTGAATGACAATAGTCGGTTTATCATCAAAGAGTACACGTGCTTTTTTAGATTTTAATGTAATGATGGTTATTATAAATGTTAAAAAACACCACCATATTAACGATATTAGTCCATCTAAAAAGGGTGTTTCGGCGACTGCAGCGATTTGAGATGCAATAGAACCAATGGAAATCCCTGTTATATAATGAAAAAAAGTGAGTTGACCAAGTTGTTTCTTCCCAAGGATTCTGGCCAATATCAGTAGTGCTAAAAAGGATAATATGGTTCTAAGTGTCATTTCCCAAAAATTTAATAAAAAAAATGGTCCATACTTTATTCAACTCCTTAAATCTCTGTTGACTATTAGAATGGACATGAAACATCTTCTTATGCTAAATTTTTGAGAATTTGCATTTTGTACGACGATCAAATAAATTTTAAATGACAAAAGCCATCGAGAATGAACTTCTCAACGGCTTTCGTCAACAATATGAAAGAACATTTATGCAGGTGTACTTTCATTATTTCTTCTCGTTTAAAACATCTGGATAAACCATGGTATTAATCACTTCTCCACTTGATTCGTCATTAAAAATTACTGTCACTTTGTAATTCTCCACGTCTGCACCATTAAATAATTGATAGTACATACCCGTTAAAGCAAGCCCGACTGATGCCATTGTATCAAGACTACTTTCAAACTCTTTTTTGTTTACAGATACAGTGAATTCTGAAAAGGATTTGTTATATGTAATATCTTTGACAGATTTGAAATCATCACTAGCTTTAATCTCGTCTACATTTGCTAAAATACCTTCTTTTAAGCCTTTCATCATTTCTTCGTGCTCTGGTTTAGCCATTTTATAAGTTAAAGAACCATCATCATTTTTAATGATTTCTTTAATCCCACTATTTTTTGCCTTAGAAATAACAGAATCAATGTCCTGTCCTTCGAAAAATAAAGCGGGAATGGTTACTTCCACGTCCCCAGCTTTTTTTTGATCCTCACTACATGCAGCCATTAAAGCACCTAGTAATAAAAGTAATGGTAACATCCATTTTCTAGCCATTAAATCTCCTCCTCATACACAAATATACAGAATATGAAGGGATTTCACTATAACTATTACAAAAAAACATTTATTAATATAGAAAACACTTTTCATCGATCACTAGTATCTGTGTACAAATCAGTTAGATTCCTTCGACCTTTCATTCAAGATGACCATTCGTTAATAAATAGTAAAATCATATATTCAACGTATCTTTCTTTAGTAGTCATACTGAAACCGACTCTTAAGAATATTTCTATTAATCATTTTTCACTAGTCTAGCGATCATATTCCATATGAATACCTTATTTATAGGAATGGAGGTGAAAATGGCATCATTTGAAATTGGAGCAAGAGGTCTTTTCAATTTTCGAAACGAGTGCTTTTTCCTATTAGTTGAAGATGAAATTACAGTTCCAAATAAAGGTGTGGAGATTGATCCAGTTAATATATATGAGATTGACCAACAAACTTTCAATTTTATTAGATAAGAAGGAGATACACCTGTGGTTGTACCAGTTTTAAACTTCCACCTGTACCACCAGGATTTGAATTAGAACGAGAATGTATTTTTACAGTCGATAATTCATACTTTGTCATCTATGAATTAGAAAATGGTACTGATAACTTTGTTATTTTAAGAATCAGTGCAGCTTTATTTAACTCATTGAGAAATTCTGGTGTTCGTGAATGTATTCCTCAGAATTTCATTAATTAAGAATGCTATAAAAAACAAGTAATCAATGAAGAATTTTATTTAAAAATCTGGCTTTATGACCCTAATTTTATCAATTCACAGATAGTCGTTGCATATAGAGATTGTTTTGATTGCTATAATAAAGCCTTCAAAATAAGGGAAGAAAACAAGGAATTCCCTTTCAATAAATTTCATTCCTTGAGGGATAAGTTAGAAGAATTCCAATGGGATTTGCACATTGAGACTGATTATTACGATGAAAACGAATTGAATGAATGGTTAGAAGAAGGAGGTTTAACTGAAAAAGAAATGTCAAAAATTAAGGGAAAAGCCTATGAAACCATAAAATTTGAAAATGAATTTGGGGGTTTCCTGCAATATAGTCTCGACAAAGGAGATATTTGGATAGGGACATTAAAGAAGAAAGATAATACAGTAATTGTTTAACGAACAGGTGCTTTACTTTAACATGCAAAAGACAAATCACCGACTTGATTTCAACAATCGGGCGCAATTATTTAATAAAAAGATATTTACTCATTCTTTTTCCCTTTTCTTTCTACAAAAAAAGAGCAAAACCATAATGGTCTGCTCAGCATTTAAAAATGAGCGCTCGAAATCTGGCATTTCTTTATTCATTTATCGTACGCAAACATTTTATTTTGTATTTCTATATGGAATTGCTGTACATCAAGCTGATGAAGCTTGATGATATCTTCGGCTACTTGTCGAGCTTTCTTTTGTATCACATCATCTTTCTCTTCTGTTAAATTGATGATGATGTGGACAATTTCTGATGAAATCGTGTAATCGATGCTAAAGGAACCAACTTGTTGTGCAGTCATCGCTTCAAATAAATGAGCCATAACATCATTATAGCTAAGTCTGGTCGAGTTCATGGTCACAGGATCATAAAGATTTTTAATTGTCATTTGAAACGATATTGGATTTAAATCATTTTTTTGAATACATTCAAGCATCATTTCCTCTATTTTTTGTTTGGACAACTGATCTATCTTTTCAGGTGTTGACACAAGGAGCTCTATTTTTCTATTCGGCAGTACACCATAATCTACATAAAAGATATAAGATTCTTTTTGCAGGGCCATAGCAATATCACTCATTAGAAATTGGTAGTGCTGCATATAATCTATTAGTTCATCGTTAGTAGGTTGCGATAGAGAAACATTTGATTTCTCCGCATATTGAATAGGTATATTTGCAAAAAAGAAAAAGCCACCACAAACGATGATGGCAAGAAGAAACCATAAGGTAAATAGTTTTTTGATAAACATTTATAGCCCCCTTATTCGGGACTATATGCAAGTTCAGTACCGTAAATTACTGTAGAATTTTATAAAATAACACACGGTCTTGATTTTCGCCGCCATAACCACTATGGATTGACATATTTTCCATCACCTTGTCACCTTTCTCCATTCTGAACCCCATATTTGTGTGAAAGGCAATGGACACTTCGTTTATAGGTGATGTCACACACTTAACGATATTACGATGATACTGTTTCACCACATGGAAAAATACATCATACAACCTTTTTGCAATATTCTGTTTTCTGTAATCAGGGTGAACCCCTACAAAATGAATGAACGCTTCATTTGTGTTGGATTGCGATAAAAAGCCGACAAGAAAACCAATAATCTCGCCATCCTTTTCCATAATGAGGCTTGTGTTCGTAAAGTGATCGAAAAATAATTTAGGCAGTTTATCTGACATATTCCTTCCGCCCCACCACTCATTAATCACTGGCGATAACGTATAATAATCTGCACTCTGTAAACTACGAATATTCATGGTATCCTTCCTCCCTTTCAACTTCACCTTTAAATTGGTCAGCATTATAGAGAACACGCTACCAATGCATATGAGTTTAATTTGTCATTCGGATATCTCAGATGAATAACAACACTATACCCTCGATCTAAGATGTTTAATCATACTGTTATTTTACCCTACCAATTATTTCAATTTCAATATTTGCCTCAAATCTTTGCCATAACCAATGATTTTAATGTATGACTTAAAGTCTGTATGCGATTTGTCGTATCCGACATCTTCACTAAGAGGTGATTTTCGTCCTCCACAGAAAGCAATATATCACCTGTTGATGTGGCATTTTGCTCTGTCATTTTATTCAGCCTTTCAATTTGCATTTGAATTGCCTCAAACTGTGAGATGGCACTGCTTAATTCGTGCATGCCTCTCGTCAAATCTGTATTCGTTTGCGTAAATGAATCCTTTAAAATATTAAAGAAATGACTGACATCCTGTAAAAGCTGTTCCCCGTGCTGCAATGCTTTTTCACCATCATCAGAACGTTGATGAGCCTCCGTCGATTTCTCAAATAAGGTTTTCGTCACATTCGTAATACTGACTGTAATGGCTGCACTTTCCTCTGCTAGCTTTCGCACTTCTTCCGCTACAATAGCAAACCCCTTCCCATGCTCCCCAGCCCTAGCTGCTTCAATGGCTGCATTTAGTGCCAATAAATTTGTCTGCTGTGCAATATGTGTGATACCCTGCAACAAGCTATCCACTGTTTGTAAACTATTTTGAAGCTCGTTGACAGTTTCTGCGGTTGAACTCATCGCATGACTCATCACGCCCATTTGAGCCATTGCGTCTTGCATTTTAGCCCATCCTGCTAAAACCTCTTGTTGAAGTTCAGTAGATTTCACCACTGTGTCCTTTGAAATCGTCAAAGTTTCATTTACAAAATGAACAGAATCACTCATAGTGCCATGAATCATATGCAAGCTAGAAGCCTCTTGCTGAATACTTGCAGAAATATCCTCAGTCGCTACCAATATTTGTTTACTAGAGCTTGAAATACTTTGCATTGTTTGTTGGAATTGTGTCACATGCTCGTCCAATGCCTGGCTACTTTTCTCTATTTCCCGAAATGTATTTTGTAATTGATTGAAGGAAGCTTGGACTTCATTTTGCTGAATTTCTGCATGTTTAATTAGTTCATTGCCCCATTTAGCTAATAAATAAAAAGCAATAATGACGCCGTTCATAATCGCTAGAAGTGTGACGAAAACAATGATGTCGTCAAACGGACCTAACAAAGATGACGAGTTGACCAAATATAAAATGATAAAACTAATATTAGTCAGTATTCCAAAAAACACGATTAATTCCTTCTTAAAATAAAGGGCAATAATAGCAATTGTGCACAGCAAAATATAATGTTTATTCAATGAAAAACTATCTAGTAAAAATAATGTAAACACTACGCTTGATGGAATAAGACCAAAGATAAATCCCTTCACATAAGTTTTAATCGGCAAGAAATAATTACACACCGCTAAAGCGATGACAGCTAGTCCGACAAATAAAAATAGTATTCCTTTTGATAGGATCATAGGTCCACAAATTAGAATGGCTAAAATCGATATTATTGCCAAATTAACTCGGTGCACCTTCCTTGTATCATAACGAATTTTGTTCTTCATAACGCTCCCCCTAAAAATGAATGGACATTCAGTTTAATTTTCTATTATTATATAGTATAACTACTACTTTTTGTAGCTAAAATTTGACTTTTAGAGCATATGTTTCACATTTTCGAAATTAAAGGGGGAAATTCATTTGAGTAGAGTCCAACAAATCGCCGCAAATTTTTATTGTATTGATACACATGATTTAAATAGGGAACAGCGAACAAGCTCCTATCTATTAATTGATGAAAAAATAACCTTAATCGAAACGTCTGCTAGTCCATCCGTTCCATACATTATGGAAGGATTGAAGGAATTAAATATTGCTTTAGAGGATATTCATTATGTCATTGTGACACATATTCATTTGGACCATGCTGGTGGTGCAGGATTATTTTTACAAAACTGTCCTCATGCAAAATTAGTCGTTCACCCAAGAGGATCGGCACATATGATTGATCCGAGCAGGCTTATTTCCAGCGCGAAAGGCGTTTATGGGACCGAATTTGACCGTCTTTTTGATCCGATTGTGCCCATTGATGCAGCACGAATTATTGAAGTAAGCCATGAACAACAACTCCGTTTAGGACAACATCATTTAACGTTTTATCATACAGAAGGTCATGCCAAGCATCATGTTTCTATGCTTTATTCCGCTACTAACGGCCTTTTTGTGGGGGATACAACGGGTGTACGTTACCCAGAAATGGACGGTGAAGCAATAGATTTAATCATACCTTCCACTTCCCCAAACCAGTACAATCCTGAAACGATGGAGAACTCCATTCAATTGTACGAAAAGCTACAGGCGAGTGAATTATATTTTGGTCATTATGGGGCTTATAAAAATCCACCAGAGGCATACCGTCAAGTACGCTATTGGACACCTCTTTTCTTAGAAGAAGGCCGAAAAGCACAAGCAGCATCCAGCCAGTTCCAGGAACAAGTTCACTATTTGGATGCTCGCTTAAAAGAGCTTTTATTTAGCTATTTACAAGCAAATGATATACCGCCAAATCACCCTGTCTATCAAACCATCCCTTTCGATACCATTGTGTCATCGATCGGAATATTGGATTATTTAGAAAAAGTGAAAGCACAGGTACCACTTTAATCGTAAAAGGAGATGTCTCAGGCATCTCCTTTTTTATATGGATGAAAAGTCGCTTTCAATATAGAGAATTTATTCTTTTAAACGCTCTAAAACCACTTGAAAATCCTGTTGTTCTCCTACTTCTCGAAAGTATTTAAAGGGATTACTGATTTGCTTCATCCGCTCCATAACAGCAGGAATCGAAAAGTAATAAGGTTTTAAGTCGTCATTAACCTCTTCCCAATGGAGTGGCGTTGCGACTAAGCCTAATTCATTTCCACGAGTGGAGTATGGGGCAATAATTGTCTTGCCTTCAGCATGCTGCACATAGTCTAAATATAATTTATTATGACGATTCTTTTTCAAGCGCTCAATCGTATATAGATGTGGCTTTTGCTGGCATAAAAAACGACAAACAAATTCAGTAAAGACACGAACTTCCTCATAGGTAAATTTGTTTGCAGGTAACGGGATATAGAGCTGTAAGCCTTTCCCGCCCGAAGTTTTGACAAATGATTGTAGCTGAAAGTAATCAATAATTTCTTTTAAATCTAGAGCACCTGCAATCGCCAAAGAAAAATGGTCCGTTGAAGGGGGATCTAAATCAAAGACAATCTCTGTCGGATACATGGTTTGTCGCGTTTGAAATGGAATGTGCAATTCTAATGCCAATTGATTGCCCAGCCATAACAATGTTTCAAGATTATTACAGACAATATAATCAATCTCATCCATCATCGCAGTGGCAACAAAGTTAGGTAGTTTATCTGGTCTACTCTTTTGATAAAAGCTTTCCCCTGGCACACCATGTGGATAGCGTATTACTGTTAATGGTCGATCTTGAAGAAATGGCAACAAGTATGGCGAAACACTTTGTAGATACGATAAATAATGATCCTTTGTCACACCTATTTCTGGCCATACAGGTTTGTCGGGATGTGTAATGGGAACTGTTTCAGGAATAGGAAACAGTTGACGCTGCATATGCTGCCATTGACAACTATATGGTGATAATTCCAATCGAAAGGCATGAAATTTTGGCTCGCGGAGCTTACTACCATCAAAATCTATGCAGGCAATATCCACACAAATAGAGGGCGCTAGCGTCCATAATTCTTTCTTACGTTGCCCTTGAGCCTGGAAAAAAGCAACGAGTGTTTGATGCTCTTCCTCCTTCATGCCATGTTTAAATGTAACGACCTCTCGTAAATGTCCTTCATCATAAATCGAGCCTTGAAAATAACCATTACTATGATCATATTGCGTCACAATGACCGACACATAACGCCAGTTTTTAATTTTCAACCAATGGCTTGAACGTGTGTTATCTAGCCATTTACTTGTTCTCTTCTTTGCAACCATTCCTTCCCCATTGTAGACCTTGATCGCCTGCCATAAAATCTTACTTTCCTCACTAGCCTGCACAATTTGTATGGCACTTCTGTCTTCATAATCTACATTTGGAAGCTTTACCTTTGCCGCTAGCCTCGCCAATTGCTCTTTACGAGTTTTTAAATAACGATTGCTGAATGATTCCCCTTTCAATGTTAACACATCAAACACTAGAAGCCGCATCGGAAAAGCTTGTGCATGTTTGGCAATGACATCTTGATTTTGCATTCTCCCTCTTTGTTGAACAACTAAAAATTCACTTTTATATGAATTGTTTAAATACACTAGCTCCCCATCAAAGGTGAGTGGTAAAAATGCTTTTACAGAGGTATATATTTGGTGACAATACTCTATAATTTCAGGAAAAGAATGATTTAAATTGCGTCCATTTCTACTAATAAGCATCGGTTGTTCATCCCATAGTAAGAGGCATCGAAAGCCATCATATTTCGTTTCATAAAGCCACTCATCCCCTAATGGAATGTCATTTGTTTCTGTTAAAAGCATTGGTTTCATGACACAATACCTACCTTGCTTTTTATCTACAGTGTTTGACGATTTCGATTTACGATACATAAAAAACTGCAAAATATATCATAGTAAGAAAAACGAGGTGACAATTATATGCATACAGTATGGAAAGGAAGCATTTCCTTTGGACTTGTCAATATCCCAGTAAAGCTTCATGCCGCTACGGAAAACAAAGATATTAAACTGCGACAGCTCCATAAGGAATGCCATACACCAATTAGCTATAAAAAGGTTTGCGAAGGCTGCAATCAAGAAGTAAAAGATGAGGATATTGTAAAAGCATATGAATATACAAAAAATAAATTTGTCGTACTGGATCAAGATGATTTAGAGAACCTACGAAAAGAAAATGAAGAGAAAGCCGTAGAAATTATCGATTTTGTACAATTAACGGAAATCGATCCGATATATTTTGAACGCACCTATTTCCTATCCCCTGATTCTACTGGTGCTAAAGCCTATTCGTTATTGCGCAAAACGTTAGAGCAATCAGGTAAAATTGGCATTGCTAAAATCATTATTCGTTCAAAAGAACAGCTTGCGGTCGTGCGAGTGTATCAAAATGCCCTCGTGATGGAGACCATTCATTATCCTGATGAAGTAAGAAGTGTTGGTGATGTCCCGAATATTCCAAGCGAGCAAGACGTTGTACCAAAGGAATTAGAGACAGCTCTAATGCTTGTCGACCAATTAACAACCACATTTAACCCAGAGAAATATACTGATGACTACCGGAATGCATTGCTGGAATTAATCGAAGAGAAGAGAGCAACCAATATGGTAGCCACGAGCGATCAGCAACGACCAGTTCCTGACAATGTCACAGATTTAATGACAGCGCTACAGGCATCCTTAGATAAAACGAAAAAGCCTACGACAAGAAAGCGTACAACACGCACAAAGAAAAATGCCTAAACAAGAAGCGTATCCATTCAGCGGGATACGCTTTTTATTGGTTGGAACTGACGAAAATAATTTTCTACATCCTTTTTATGCCGAACGAATACTAGTTTACCTACTATGTCTTCCTGATTGCTAAAAAATTTAGGCTTCCCCACCTTCTCAAAACGTTTATTCCATCGAAACATTTTAAAAAAAATCGAAAAGGTTGGCTCATAATGAGCTTTTTCAATCCCTATTTTTTGTTTAAAAAATCTCTTAATAATTCGAGCAGTACGAATTTTATAAGGCGTATCCAAAAAGATGATACAATCCGCTTGCTGGAAGCTTTGTGTCACCCATTCCTCTTGATGAATTCCTTCAATAATCCACCCATCCGTTTGGATAATACTTTGTAGATATTCCTGCCTTTCTTGCTCCGTCCTTCTCATATCCCCCGATGGTTTGCGAATCCAAACGACATTGTCTAATTCATGAAAAGGAAGCTGAAGAGTTTTGGATAATGATCGTGCTAATGTTGTTTTCCCACTACCAACAGAGCCAATAATATGTATTTTTTGCGGAAATTCCATTGCCATTGTAGCATCACCTCTCGTGTATCTTTGTAGAAATTTTACCTTTATTATACAATGATTTAAATAATAGAAAATAGGAGGACAAGATGAAGCCACACAATTTGGAAAATAATTTACAGACTTATAATAATCCATCCGATTATGACGCTCTCTATGCCAACTATCAAGACGACCATCACTATATTCAACGCTATCTTGGTACGAAAAAAGACCCCATTATTGAATTAGCCTGTGGCACTGGCCGGATTGCTATTCCATTAGCTACTCATGGAATTCCTGTCTTTGGGATTGACCTTCATGAAGGAATGATTCAGCATGCTATCGAAAAAGCACAAAAACAAAATGTAGAAGTACAATTTATCGTACAAGATTGTACACAGCTACAACTGCCTATCACCACAAAATTTATGTATATGACAGGCAATTCATTTCAACATTTTTTAACGAATGACAGTCAAAACGCCTTATTGCAATCTGTTAAAAAGCATTTACAGCCAGGTGGCGAGTTTCTCTTCGATACAAGAAATGCTATTTTAAATGAGCTTTCAGTCATTGATGAATATGAGGAACAAACGGTCACTAGCAATGGTAAACAACGAATCACCTTCCATCGTGAGGAATATAACCCTGTCACGCAAATTTTAACGTGCCATGCCGTCCATCAACAAGGTGGAAAAACCTACGAGGATTCCATTTTACTGCGCTATACATACCCACTGGAAATGATGAGACTATTACAGCAAAATGGCTTTGAATTGATACACCTATATGGTACATGGCAGAAACATGAATATCATGCACAAAGTCCCTCTATGATTGTTCATGTACGTTCACTATAGATAAGAACATACATTCCTTCCTCATGTTATCATACAAGAAAAACTAGGAGTCTATATTATATGCTGACAATTTATGACCGTATGGTGCAGAAACAAATTACAGGGCTTAGTCTTGCTTTTATTAAACATGGAGAGATTCAAAGAACTGAGTGCCTTGGAGTGTTAGAAATTGGGTCAATGGATTATGTAAATGAGGAAACCATTTTTAATGCCTGTTCGATTAGTAAATTATTGACAAGCATTTTAGTGCTAAAGCTAGCAGAGCAAGGAAAAATCGACTTAGATGAGGATATTAATCGTAATCTTCTCTCTTGGAAGTTGCCAGAGAGTGAGTATACGCGGGCAAAAAAAGTGACAGTACGAAGCTTATTAAGTCATCAATCTGGTATTGTTGATCCAGCAGATAGCTTTTCTCCCCTACATTCTTTGGCTCAATGGCCATCAATGAAGGATTTATTACAAGGTGCAACGCCTTATTGTCAGAGTCCAATCGTAAGCACACTTGAACCCAATCAAAAATTTCATTATTCTGATGCAGGCTATTGCATCATTCAATTGCTAATTGAGGAAGTCACAAACACGCCCTTTTCTTCTCTCATGGACGACCTAATTTTTCAACCATTAGCTATGCATCACAGCTTTTTTTCATCTTCACTCCCAATAGCTCATACAGCAAGTGGGCATCATAAGGATGGTACTAGAACGATACCAAGCCACCCGTTGTATCCTTATGATGCAGCATGTGGCATTTGGACGACACCCTCGGATTTGGCTAAGTTGTTAATCGATATGATGCAAACATTTAAAGGAAAAGGAAAACTAGGTCTGACAGCTCCTACCATGCATGAACTCATGCATGCACAAGGTTGTAATGAATCTGTAGGGCTTGGCGTATTTCTTGATGGCCAAGGTGAACAAGTTGAAATTTCCACTTTAGGCTGGGGTGTTGGCTATCAGTGCATGCTAGTTGCTTACCCCTATTTAGAAAAAGGCTTTGTTGTAATGTCTAACACGGATTCAGGTGTCCATCAAATGCAAGGAATTATGGGTGATATTTACCGCTCCTTTGTCTTGTCGGTTTAACGAAAGGTGAATGACTATATAAGATGTCTTACATTTATATAAATGATCCCATGAAAAAAAGGATAGATTTTCATCATCTATCCTTTCCTTTTAATCCATAGTATCTTACGCTTCTTTCTTCACCTTGTAATGCATTTGAACCATTTGACCGTATCGCTTTATCTCAAGCAGTTTTAAATCTTCAAAAGGTCGGGGCTGTTTAAATAATGGAATACCTGCCCCTAATAAATGTGGGGTAATGGTGATGATCCATTCATCAACCAACTGCTCCTGTAAAAAAGCATCCAATATATCAGCACCACCGACCATCCAAATTTTTGTGCCTGGTTGTTGTTTTAAATTCTTAGTAAATGCCACCAAATCCCCTTGAACAAACTCCACATGCTCAACTTTTCCCGTTTGAGATTTGCTGAACACATAACATTTCTTATCAGGGTATGGGAATGTATCATTATGTTCCATGATATAATCATATGTTCGTTTTCCCATTATAACGGTATCAATTGTTTGATACATATCCGTATAGCCATTATCCCCTTCTCCCTCTGTTTCTTCCAGCCACTGTAAGTCATCATTTTCTTTCGCTATAAACCCATCTAAACTTATTCCGATAAATACCACTATTTCTCGTGACATTATGTCAGCTCCTCTTCTTTTGAAAATCTTTTGTACAACGTCTATACTAAACATAAAACATGACAACTATTGACATGTTTAATTAAAAAAGGTGAAAAAATATGTCCAAGGCTAAACGATTAATTGATATTTTGTTATTTGTCAGCGCTAAAAAGCAATTTACAGCCCAGGAAATTGCCGATGCCTTCAACATTTCGGTACGAACTGTACATCGCTATCTGTTAGATTTAAGTGATATGGGGCTACCAATTTATGCGGAGCAAGGAAGAAATGGTGGATATACAGTGCTTTCAAGTACAATCCTTCCCCCTATTTTATTTACAGAGGAAGAAGCGGTCGCTATTTTCTTTGCGTTCCAATCGTTGCACTATTATCGTGATTTACCTTTTAATACGGAAATGAAGTCCGTGTCACAAAAACTATACGAATCCTTGCAGAAGGAGGCTCAAAAAAAGGTAGGTAGTTTGCAATCCTATATAGCCTTTTGGAACCCTAAACGCTCTATATCTACACCACTATTATCAGATGTATTAGAAGCGATTATTAACCATTCACAATTAGACATTCAATATGAATCAAAATCAGGCATCACAACTAAGCATGTCCATCCCATTGGGGTGTATGCGCATGACGGCTTATGGTATATGCCTGCCATTCATTTACAAACAGAAAAAACCCTTCTATTTCGAGTCGATCGCATTCATTCAATGCATGTAAGCGATAAAGGCTATGAGACAACTGTTCATTTACAACAATGGCTAGAGAGTCCCCATGAACCTCAGCAGCCTATACGCTTACATGTTGAATTAACTAGAGAAGGTGTAAGACAGTGCAGAAGTGAGCCAAACTTTGAGAAGGTATTGGTTACTAATAGCAATGGAACTGGCTATATCGATATGATGATTGATCAAGGAGAGATTCACTTTATTAGCTCCTTTTTTTATCGCCTAGGTCCGGATGCGATTGTCCAAGAGCCGCCTGAATTAATTCAGCTTTTGCGGAAACATGCGCAAACCATATTAGCGACATACCCTCTGGACAGCTAATTCCTATATGACGATTTTGTAAGATTCACGTAACCTTCATCGTTACTAATTTTTAGGAAATGTCTTTATACTTGGTTGTAAGGAGGAGATAACGTTGCAACCAACCGACAACAACAAACGTATTGATACATTAGATTACTTAAGAGGATTTGCCTTACTTGGTATTATTTTAGTAAATATCCCTGCATTGATGTGGATTGCACCACCCCAATTAGCTAGTGATATTGCCTATAGTCAATTTCTTACACTTTTTATAGAAGGTAAATTTTTCATTATATTTTCATTTTTATTCGGGATCGGATTTTATCTTTTTCTTTCCCGTGCAATGGCTAGAAACGATAGAGCCTATGTTTTATTTAGTCGCAGACTTCTGATCTTATTACTAATGGGTATTATTCATTTCTTTTTTCAACCAGGAGAAGCTCTAACTGTCTATGCCATCTTTGGCTTTTTAGCTTTACCTTTTTATAAAGTGCGGAAAGAAATTAATTTGTTAATTGGGCTCATCCTATTAGCCCTTACAGCTTATTTTGGAATGAAAATCGTCATGCCCTTCCCACTAATTTTACTAGGTTTAGCTGCTGGCCAATATCGCCTATTTGAAAATATCCCACTACATCGAAAGAAAATTCTGCTAGCGACAATTGTCATGTTCCTTGTTAGCATAGGTAGCTGGTTGTATCAATGGCAGTATGTCCCTACAGCCAATGTGAATATCGATCAATTATCCAAAATTCAGCTAGAAGAGCATATTACGAATATGGAGCAATTTGCGTTAATTGGATTACAGTTTAGTCCGTTTGTTTCAGCGTTTTACATGGGAGCCATTATCCTATGTCTACAAAGTGCACTATTCCAACAACTATTATCACCATTAAAGGCTTATGGACGCATGGCTTTAACGAATTATTTAGGGCAGACAGCACTCATTTTAATCATTGGTCATACATTCCAACTAATCGGGCAACTTCGATTCATCGAGTCACTATGGATTTGTCTAGGTATTTATGTTTTCCAATTGATTTGTAGTAAGCTCTGGCTACACTATTTCCGCTTCGGACCAATGGAGTGGCTGTGGCGAATGGGGACCTATTGGACAGTCCCTCCCCTAAGAAAAAGAAAAGATTCTTAGCCAAGGATATATACCTATCAACCTAAAGTGAAACGTCATATATTGGTAATGTACCCTACTCGCTTTCCATCTTTGCTCATATCTTCAGCAAGATACACATCCCCATTTTATTTGGTCACTTATTTTTCAATAAGTGACCTTTTTTGGCTGCTATTCACCTTTGTTGCTCTGCACCTGTCTCTTACAGCATGCATACTATGTAAGTAATACCCTTTTTTGCAGGGAGGATTTTATGAAAACTAACAAAGGCTATCGGAGTAGTGAAGGAACTGAATCAGTGAGTCAAGCAGCTAAGCTGGCTGTTATTGCGGGAGCCATCACAACACTAGGTGATGCACTAGCGACCATTGCAGCAGGTCTTGCTTTGGAAGATGAGTTAAAGGAAAACGAAAGTAAAAATAATGATATTGATAAACTGCAAAAACAAATTGACGATTTAAATTATGAAATGAAGCAATTAAAAAAAATGTTCCGATAGTGGTGGCAATGGACGAAAAAAGACGACAATATTCAACTGATATTGTCGTCTTTAAATTGTACAATGATAAAGTTAAGCAAGTGAATGTCACTACTGGTGGACACTTTCCGCATACGGGACCGCCCTTCGTTCCAATCATCCTCGTAAAAATAAACGTTTAAGGTGATCAACGATATTAACGAAGCATCAAATTATTTAGCCGCCCAAATTTCAAGCTCTATTTTAATTTCTGGTAAACCTAGTGCCGATACGTAGGCTATGGTCATGGATGGATAGGATTCTCCAAACATACATTCCCATTGCTCGTAGAAATGATCCCAATCTATTTCCTCCGTAGCCCAAATATTGACCTTTACAATGTGAGTGGCATCCATTCCCTCTGAAGCTAAAATTGTTTCAATATGTTGAAAGGTATTTATAATTTGTTCCCATAATGTCTGTGGTAATTGATCATCTTGGCCCAAACCAATTTGACCTGAAAAAGCATACATTGTCGCATCTTTTGGAATAATTGTGACATGACTATATTTCCCGACAGGTTTAGGTGCGTGCATTGGATTTTTACGCACTAGTTTTGATTTCATGTTGAATCTCCTTTAGGTTTTTTGTTTTTTTCTAAAAAAGGACAGACTTATCCCTTAATCAACTATTCTAGAAAAAAACAGCTGTGGAGAATCCAATGCCCATGCTTAAAAAACGTATAGATCTTTTTTTCATAAGCCTTCTCCCCCTCTACCTAAAGTTATTTCCATGTTACCATTTCTATCCGTATATTTTCAATTTATAACTGAAACTATTCAGGAGTTTCTTTTTATGATCTTTCAGGCAATTAACTATTTAACGATAGCGAACCTAACATATAATTAATAGTGTAAAGCTAAATTAGCCTTACACCTCCGAATTGTTACTAGGGTTACTCCATCCCAAGTGACCCTTCCTTTTTTCATAATTAAAACTAGGTGCTCTCTTTTTGGAGTACCTAGTTTTTTGTTAATATGCGTGTTCATCCATAGAATATCATGTCAACCTCTACAATTTTTCAACAAACTACCTTTAAGTGCGGTATGCATAGTTACCATGTTAGTACTAAATAAAAACGGAGAGCGATTCTCTATGTACAGCCATAATAATCTTTTCTCTTTTTACAGTTACATGGTATATAATTTACAAAATAAGTAAATGATGTGTTTTGTAAGGGGGAAATCGCTATGAACACTAATGTGACTAAACCCTTTATTCCATCCCCTAGTTCATAGCGATTACCATTCTTAAAAAATACAGGTCTCCTTAGAGTACCTGTTTTTTGTTATAGTTTTTAGGACAATACCCTTTACTACATGTTGACAAGCATAACTAAAGGACTTGCAGTGATTTCGACTTCAAGTCCCTTGATAGTATCTTGTTATTTTTTTATACTTTCTTTAATTTCTTCTAATAATTTTGTTTGTCTTTTAAGTTGCTTAGTCGTACTAATAGCAAACCAAATGATAAAAACAATCGGAATTATGTAAAACAACAGTCCTAAAATTGAAAATAAACTAAAAATAATATCTCCACTATTATATTTATTCAAAACCAAAAATCCCCCTATCTTTTCTATCTATAAAGAAAAGCTTAGCATACTCGAGCTGGATTTGGCATAAAAATGGAAAAATCAATGTCATATAACTATTACTCAATACAGGCTACTCACTTTTCCCATAAGAAGCGAGTAGCCCTCTACTACAAAGAATTAGCCTGAAATAAGACGTTTTTCTTTTATTGCTCCCACTTGACCGAGAATTAAGGCACCGAACATTTGTATAATCGTCTTCACAATAATTTGTCCTAAAATAGCGGCTGGTACTGCTTCCCAAGGTAATATATTGGCTCCAAGTGGACTCAAACCAATGACAACGAAAATTGCGGAATCTAGAAACCCTCCAACGATTCCACTGTATAACACTCGCCAAGCCATTGGTAATTTCAGTCGAGTATAGATTTCAGTATCAGCTGTTTCAGCGACAACAAATGAGACAGCCGATGCTACCACAATTAAAAGTGTATCCCCCAGTAAGAATGACACGACTGCTGATAAAATTAAAGCTGCTATAATAAATATATACGTCTTTGCTCGTCCATATTTATTTTGCACAAGGTCGCGAAAAATAAAGGTCGCCCCAATTAAAAGCGTCCCCATGGGAACAATAAACATCCCAAACTGCAATGGCGCAAATGCCGCCGTTACTACATTAGCGATGACAATCGATAATAAGTAAAATAAAATTCTCAACCTACTACTCCTCCAATAAATGTATAGACATTTTGTAATGGCACACTATACACCTCTTTTATTTCCCCATACAAGGGCATGTAGCTGTGGCAATACTTTGACATCTTTTAATTCATCATCTTTCATCACTCTACCAATCAATGCATGATATTTTTCTAATAAATCGTTTATTAATCGTGAATTGTCAATCGTTGTGAGATCATCATTTCCAACTTGCAGATAAAAAGGAATCCTTGGAAATCGATGATGAATTTGTTTGGCAAAATCATAATCCTCTTGATTAAAAACGACTATTTTGAGTGAAATATTGTGATTCCTATTTCCCCTTTTAAGTTTGTCTAAAATATCAGCGAGCACCGAATGGTCAATGGTCATTCCTGAACTAGGTGGCTTTGGTGAAATTGTCAATTCATCAATGTCATACATCCAGTTTTGCCACCTACTGCCCTGTGTTTCCACTCCGATCTTTATGTCGTTTTCTTTTAAAATGGCAATAAGCGCTTCTAAATTGGGATAAAGGGCTGGATTGCCACCTGAAATCGTAACAAATGAAAAGCCATGACCTCCAAGGCGCTTCAACTCAGACCAAATCTCTCCGGCTGTCATTTGAACGATAAGATGTTTTCCGCTTCCGTCCCAAGTAAATGCAGAATCACACCAAGAACAGGAATAATCACAGCCCGCCGTTCTTACAAACATGGTCTTTTGGCCAACTACCATTCCCTCACCTTGAATTGTAGGTCCAAAAATCTCGATAACAGGTACCTTACTCAACCTCCATCCACTCCCGTCTTGCTTCTGCATAACTTGTCGGAGTTTCATAAAGCCTGATAAACTCTACGCACGCACCGTTTTCTCTTTGTTCTTCATGCAAGGCCTCTACCAATTTTTCGTATATCCAAACAACGATATTTTCTGCTGTCGTATTCATAGGTGGAAGCGTTTCGTTTAAATAACGATGATCCAAATGAATGTCGATTTTTTGTTTCCATATTTTTTTGATATCGCCAAAATCAATCATCAAGCCACGTTCATCTGTATATCCGCTCAGTCCCAATACGACACGATACGTATGACCGTGTAAATTTTTACATTTCCCCTCATATTGATGTAAATGATGAGCAGCATCGAAGGTAAATTCTTTACTTACAAGCACACGCTTAGCATGATAGTTCAATTGATTGCTTTGAATATCTTCACCCATTTTTTGGAGCTTATCGACAATTTTAAAATCTAACATGCCTAAAACTCCTTCCTATTGCTTAAATAATCATCAAGCCCTTTTTTTCGCAGTTTACAGGCTGGGCATTCCCCACAACCATCTGCTATTACACCGTTATAGCAAGTCAATGTTCTCTCCCGAACAAATTCAAGTGCCCCAAACTGATCAGCAAGCTCCCATGTCTGTGCCTTATCTAGCCACATCAGCGGCGTATCAATCACAAAGGAATCATCCATCGATAAATTTAACGTTACATTCAAAGACTTAATAAAAACGTCTCGGCAATCCGGATATCCGCTAAAATCTGTTTCGCATACACCAGTTATGATATGCTTAGCTCCTACCTGACTCGCTAAAACGCCCGCGAATGAAAGAAAAAGAAGATTCCGTCCAGGTACAAACGTCGATGGAAGCTCCCCATTTTTACCGTCTTCCACCTTAATGTCTTGCCGTGTTAATGCATTCGGAGCGAGCTGATTTAGGAGAGACATATCAAGAATGTGGTGCTTGATACCGAGCTCCTCTGCTATCAGCTTCGCACAATCAATTTCTAGACGATGCCTTTGACCATAATCAAAAGTGACTGCCTCAATCTCTGCAAAACGTTCTTTTGCCCAGAACAAACAAGTTGTACTGTCTTGACCTCCACTAAATACAACAATTGCTTTTTCCTGCTTCATCCATAAAAACTCCCTTTGATTGAAAAAACAGCACTCTAAGAAAAAGTGCTGCCTTCCCCTTAGTTTTTTTAAGAGGGTAGCTAAAAACCTCTTTTTAATTGAACTTACCAATTCCTCATTTATCGATTATCAATTTTTTCCGGATTAAGATCGTGGTTCATTAAACGATAACTTGCGATTTCCTCGTATTTAGTTCCTGGCATCCCATAGTTACACCACGGATCAATTGAAATCCCCCCACGTGGAGTAAATTTCCCCCAAACCTCGATATATCGTGGGTCTAGTAATGCAATTAAGTCATTCATAATGATATTAACGCAATCCTCATGGAAATCACCGTGATTTCTAAAGCTGAATAAGTACAACTTTAGTGATTTACTTTCAACAATTTTTTTGTCCGGAATGTACGAAATGTACATCGTTGCAAAATCAGGCTGATTGGTAAGCGGGCATAAACTAGTGAACTCAGGACAATTAAACTTGACGAAATAATCCCGATTGGAATGAAGATTATCCACTGCCTCCAATACCTCAGGGGCATACTCAAATGAATATTTCGTCCCTTGATTACCTAATAATGTTAAATCCTGCAGTCCTTCTTCATGGCTTCGACCAGACATAAAAAAACCTCCTTGTTAAATGTTTCCCAACACTTTTCAAGAGAGGCTTCACCCATTCGTCTATTCAAACATACGTCTAAACATAAAAAAGCCACGTCCAATATGGACATGGCATAGTGTCATGTTTCCATAGTTTTTTATAGAGGGTATCAGCTATGAACCTCTCCCGTTTAAGTCCGGGCATTCTTTTCCTCCATATAATACGAAAAATAGTACGAAACGTCAAATGGTTTTTTTCAAGCAAATTTCTCCGTCATACTTCTTTGGTAAAACAAACACAGTTATACTATCCTATCATTTAGCAGTACATGAAACCTTCAACTGAGCATAGATTTATTACTATTCGTATAAAATAAAACCTTAACAATTTATTTCTCCGCTCTATTTGCGCAAAATTAGCTAGATAATGCTCTCTTGAAGCGAAATAGCTCCTAACATATTTTCAAACTAAAAAAAATCAACTACAATGTAAAAATGGTAGAAATTCTAAAATCTACCCAATTACCTTTATTTATACAAATTCACTATGAAGGAGCACGAAGATGAAAAAGAAGTTTTTATCCTTACTCATGGCCATTATAATGGTCCTATCAGTAAGTGTAGCGGTGTATGCCGATGAAAAGTCCCCACCAGCGACAAGAGGAGAGATTGTTAAAACCTTGTTGGTAGCAGCAGATGCATATCAATCAGGACTAAATAAAGAGGCGATTATACAAGGCTCAAAAAACAAGGATTTACGAGAAAATGAGCCAGCCAAGAAAGTTGAAGCCTTAGTTATGTTGAGCAGAGCGTTCGGCGAATTGCCAGAGCCTGTTGGCAATGATCTTCGCAGTGGCACATTTGGAGTTAAGTACACTGATGTACCTACTTGGGCTAAAAAAGATATCGATAATCTGACAAAAGCAGGCGTACTGACGGGCAACCCTGACGGCAAGTTAGGCGCAAATGACCCTATTACAATTGATGAGTTCCAAAATCTGATCGCCAGAATATGGACACTTAAAGGCTCCCACTTACATGACGATTTTTATGAAGCAATCAATAAAAAATGGTTAAATAGATCGACAATTCCAGTAGGAGAAATCATGGGCGGTGGTTTTCCTGAGCTTCAAAAACAGAATACAGATAAAATAGAAAAAATAATTACTGAGCTTTCTGGCAAACAATTTGCAGAAGGAACGAAAGAACAGAAAATTGCCGACTTCTATTCGACGGCATTGGATACAAGCAATAGAAATAAGCAAGGGATTGAGCCTATTCAAAAATATGTAAAGGCAATTGATGATGCTAAAACCCTTGATGATCTTGTGCAAGCAGATCTTACCCTAGAGAAAGAATTGGGTCTAAGCTCACTATTTAGCTTTGCCATCATGAACGATGCGAAGAACAGCAGTAAAAATGCTCTGTATTTCACTGGATTAGCTACTGGTTTAGATAAGAACAGTTTTGTAAGTGAAGACGCTAATGCGAAAATGGCCTATATTCAATATATGACTAAGCTTTTAGTCGTGTCAGGTGAGAAAGAGTCTGCTGCAATAGCATTCGCCGAGAAAATTTACGAAATGGAAAAAGCCTTAGCTTCCGTATCGCTTGATCCTCATGAACAAGGCGACGTTACTAAATACTATAATCCATATTCAATCGAACAATTCGATAACATGTTCAAAACCGTAGATATGAAACAAGTTTTGAAGTCGATGAAAGTTGACAGTGCAGATAAAGTAATCGTATTTGATGTGAAGCTGGCACAAAAAGGCGCAGAGCTCTTAACTGACACTAATCTTAATGTGCTTAAAGCCTACTCTAAAGTACAACTTCTTATGGCAACTGGCGGTCTGTTGTCAGATGAATTCGGAGATGCTGCTAATGAGTTTGCCGCAACATTATACGGAGTTACAGGGGAAAAAACAGATCAAGAAATCGCAGTAGCTAAGACAACTAGTACAATGAGCGGCTATTTGGAGCAAATGTATGCCGAACAACATTTTTCTCCAAAAGCTAAAAAAGATGTTGAACAAATGGTAGATCAGTTAATTGCTACGTATGAGGAAAGAATCAAATCTCTTGATTGGATGTCAGAAACAACAAAAGCTAAAGCCATTAAAAAACTGGATACGATGATTGTTAAAATTGGTTATCCAGACAAATGGGATACGACATTAGACAAAGTAGCGATCAAAACATATGACGAAGGTGGTTCGCTATTCTCTAATACCTTCACAGTAACGAAAGCTTATATTGATAACACGAAAGCCAAGCTAGATAAACCGGTAGATAGAACGCAATGGGTAACGAGCGTATATACGGTAAATGCTTTTTACAACGCTCTTAATAATGAAATTACGTTCCCTGCTGGTATTCTTCAAGCGCCTTTCTATGATATAAATGCTAAACCTGAAGAAAATTATGGTGCCATTGGCATGATTATTGGCCATGAAATCAGCCATGCATTTGATAACAACGGATCTGCATACGACGAAAATGGCAATGCAAATAACTGGTGGACAGAAGAGGACTTTAAAAAGTTCGAAGAGAAAAACCAGAAACTGATTGAGTTTTATAATGCTATAGAGATTATCCCTGGTGTTTTCAATGATGGTCAGCTTACATTGAGCGAGAATGGCGCTGATTTAGGTGGAATGGCAGCTTCACTGCAAGTTGTATCCCAAATGAGTAATCCAGACTATAAAGCATATTTCGAAAGTAATGCAGAAATGTGGAAATCCACTACTACAAAAGAATTTGCGGCAATGCTGAGCAAAAACGATGTACATTCAGCCAATAAAGTTCGAGTAAACCGCACGATTGTAAATTTCCAGGAATTCTATGATACCTATGGAATTAAACCTGGAGATGGCATGTATATAGCTCCAGAGGATCGAGTTTCTATCTGGTAAAACGCACAGTAGAACTACTCTTACATCCGTGTAAAAAAGTTCAATGACTGTCTGGAGAAGCTCTTTTTAGAGTAATACTGCTTTCTCTAAGATTGTTGTCATTAAAACAAATAGGCAGATTTAATCTACAGAGCTTGTGGATTAAACTCTGTCTTTTTGTTTTAAATTTATGTTGCTTCAATTCAATATACCATGGCTACTTTTTTCATTTTTGACAATCGAGTGGATGTTACTCAATCCATACCTTATGAAGCATCACAATTTGTACTTTATGCGGATAAAAAAACATCTTTCACCCACACTAATGGTGGAGGTGAGAAGATCATGGGTAATAATAAACATAAGAATAATAAAACACAAGACAACAAAAAACAACAGAATCAAAATCAAAATGCTAACAGAGAGCGTGAAAACCGAGAAGAGTTCGCTGAGGAAGTAGATTTCAGTCATATTCAAAATGAAAAAAATAAGTAATTCATGTGGAATTACCCCCAATATTCACTTTATAAAGTTGAATATTGGGGTTTTTATGACTATCAAAAAAATGAAAATCATTTCTGGTTAGGTTGATTTTAGCAACTCTTTTAGACATTACCTAAATAGCTTCGCGTTATATTTTGGAGAACCATTTTTCCATTGTTACTGTATTTTTCGAATAACTCCGACAGTAAGTAAACGAATTCTTTATATTTTTCGTCATGTTTTTTGGGAGCATACGATGCTGATAAATTCCTTCCCAAGAAACCTTTATAATCAAATACTAAATCATTTTGATACTTTTTAAACTCATACTTTCCATCCTTAAAAAAGCTATTAAAAACGTCTTGGGTTTCTTCCATTCCACCGCTAAATCCTTTGAAATTTGAACATGTCCTTTGGCAAATTTCTGCATTCTCTTGAATAATCGGACTAGTTAAATCTCTGCTATTCCACACAAGAGCAACATTAGCCTTTTGCCTTACTATTCGTTGGCATTCAATTTTAAATGCTTTTTTATCAAACCAATGAAATGCCTGTGCAACTGTTACTAAATCAACGCTATTACCTTTTAAAGTAGTGTTTTCGGCAGTTCCTTTTATTGATTTAAAACGAGAATGTATGCTTAATGACTCCTCAGCCATCTTTCTCATGTCGTCATTTGGCTCTACTCCTATAACATTCATACCTTTTTCCAGCAGCTGACGGCTCAATATCCCCGTACCCGAACCAATATCGGCCACTATCTGTTCTCCTTTAAGTTGGTTAGCTGAAAGCAAGTAATCAATATATTCATTAGGGTAACTAGGACGATATTGCGCATATATTTCAGCCTTATCTGTAAAATTTTCAGTTGTTTTCATAGTACTACCTTCCTCCCTTTACTATTCAGTACGATTGGTTTTATCCAGAAAAATAGCTGCCTATATAAAGTGCTAAGTGTTTTTACAAATCATTAATACATTCCCATCTAGATCTTTGAACACAAAATAAAAATCATCCTGTATTTCTGTCACAAGTTCAACATGATGCTCCTTCATAAATTGATAAGAAGCTTGGAGATCATCCGTTACAAGCTGAATGGATGGGACTTGATAGGTGGCAATATCACCATCCTCTTTTCTCCACTTTGGCATAGCATCTAAAATTAATCCTTCCGTTCCTTCCATAGGTGCCACGAATAAATGTCCAAAATGCTCTTCTCCCCCTTCCAAACCCACTATTTTTCTGTACCATTCTATTGCCTTCTCTAAGTTACGAACTGGGATAAACACAGCACCGATTCTGTTTTTAATGGGCGTATTATTAGGTGTAGTCAACTTACATTCTCCTTTCATAAAGCTTTACATTTACTGTTGAATTCTACATCCCCTCATTTTTTCCCTCTATTAGTGAAGGTATATCACTATCGATCAATACAAACGAAAAAAAAAAGCGTTAATCGAATGAGGATTAACGGCACAATGGTTTCTTTATTCTTATCTCTCATACTTGAAATCTAGCTTAAGACCATTCTTTATCTATCTTGATTTTCATAATAGGCTTCATCCGCATATTTTCGGTCAGTTCCTTTCAGATAGGCTAGGATGATTGATGGACGTTTAAGTAATATCCAATCTCCATTTTTATCAAATTTCCTACTTGAAGTGATCATTCCATTTTGAATGGTCCCAAATTTTTTCCCACTCTTTTTGCCCAACACTTTTAATCGTTTAGCGAAATCTGCATCTTCTGCCATAAGCATTTCTTCATTAAAACCATTAATCAATTTAAAGTCCTCTTTATAACACCAAAAGATCCCCACAGAAATAGCTCCATATTTAAAGAATAATGGGCCAATTAGTAACAAAGCTGAAACAAAAATTCCTAAGGACATTCTTTCAAACTTTCCTGTAACTCCGCCGCCAATATACTTTCCTGAGCTTAAATACTCCTCTGCCTTTGACAACACATGATCATTCATCAGTGTATCTGCATCAATCGTAACGATGATTTCACCTCTCGCTATTTCAACACCAGTGTTCCTTATCTTAGAAAGGTTCTTGTCGTCATTCTTTAATACGATACAATTATACGATCTTGCAATTTCCTCCGTTTTATCCGTACATCGATTTAATATAACAATGATTTCAACTTGATTTTCAAATGGTTTAGAAGCTTTTAAGATGGATTCTATGCATTTCCCAATGTACTGTTCTTCATTATGCGCGGGTATTACAATTGAAAATTTTATAGCCTCCTTATTTTTTTCTTCTAAAGAGTTCTCTTTTTCGCCCATACATTATCTCCCCTTTAAATGAAACCATTTTTATTTCTGTAACAGTGACTTGACACAAGAGTGAATGTTGTGAAAATGAAATCGAAGTGACACTATCTATTCATTCCCACTGCCAAACACCACCCTTATAAGGAATATTATCTCATTAAATATCGACCTGAACGAATCAAAATTTGAAATTTTTTCTAATTATTATGTATTGCAGTTTCAAGACACTTAGAAGTCTTTATCCGCAGCAAATTAGGAAATATTTTATACATTTATTGAGCTCTTAAAAAATGTAAAATAACGGCAATTAATCTTTCCGCTTTGGGAGCCATATCCTCTCATTTTAACTCTTCAAAATCACCATGGTTATTGTAATTCACTTTCTGGTCTCGCGACTAAGATTGTCTTATATTCTTCATCTGGAAAAGAAAATACTCTTTTATAACCAAAAATGGTACATTAATAAGGACTGAAAGTACGTTGTGTTGAATGAGCTCCACCATAAACTATTTTGAGAAGTAACGTGCGATGATGCTGCGGCTTTTCGTAAAAAGGACTGATAAGATGAAAAGATTTATGTGGACTATCAGCGACATACCAAGCTTGTAAGGAGTGCCGATACATCCCTTGACCTCTCTGCAAGCTTGGGTTTCTCAAGGGAGCTGATATGAATGAAAAATCGATCAAGGGCCTATATTCGCCATCAAAGAGAGCGAATGATTCAAAAGAAATGGGCTATTTTACAGAATATTATGTTACGGGAAAATGAATACATGCCTGTACGGGGTACATTGAGCAAAGGTAAAGTGCATTGCTCTTGTAGAATGTGCCGCTATGAGCAGTATCATTCGATTCCAAAAACCAAACATAAAGCAAGGTTAAAAGCTATGGAACAGGAAATAGACGAATATGTCTATTTCCTTTTAGCATGCTGTTCTTTCTTTACATGATCTTGCCCTTACAAAAAGCATATCGCTTGGAAATAAAAAATAATTTCCCGGGTAAGCGCAAGAAATGACAAGTTTAGTCTTCGCTAGCAACACTAAGCGACTGATTTCATCATTATCCATGACTTGCTTAAGTGATAAAGCAAGCATTTTCCCTCATACTATTCCATTTCATAATTAATTTCCACATGAATTGTATTTATTTCCTTACTAAGAATGTCTTGCCATCAATACGTTAATGTAGTGTTGTTCGAGCATCTGCCACTCTCCCTTCATCCTATATCAAATTTTCTTTAATAGACATATTGCCAAACCATCCTCCATATTCAATTCATATAATATTAGAGGAAATAAAGGAAGTTGCATTTTCTTGAAAACTTTCATTTTCTAGTGTGATAACAATCTACTTTTGGACTTGTATAACAACTTCGTAAATCTGATTTTCTCACTAAAGATTATTTTTTTGAAGGGAGGTGAAAAAATGGCACTTTCAATTATAAATATCCATGTAAATGTTACAGGAACTTCCACTAAATTCTTTAATATTTTAGCAGCAAATTTAGCTGTCACAGATGGCACGACTATTGCTGCAACTGCCTTTTTAAATGATAGTGGAAATGCCGCTACTGCTTTCCCAGTAGTCAATAATGGCTACTATAATTTCTATATTAATGGGGTATTACAGGAAGGTGGCTCCTATACAGTTTCTGCAACAGAGTTAACCTTTAACGACGTTACGGGTACACTCACTGCCGGTACGCCTTTAGTAATAGAAGCGGTAGAATTAGTTACACAAACGTAATAACTTAGTAATTCCCATTATTTTATGTTCGAGGGTCACTACATCCCCAAGTGACCCTTAAATTTCTTAAAGGAGAAATCACATTAATTTTTCTTATACTTAATAAAGTAATAAACAAATAAAAAGTTCATAGAATAACATTGCATCATTCATTTGATTACGATGGATACTAAAATATTGAACGAAGGAGAATGACGATGAGCATTGAAATTATTAAACTCGCACCAACATTATTACATGTGTTTAAAGCTGGTGAGTTGATTCCAAAAAAAGAAAAGCGCATTATTTATGGACAAGCTACATCAGACGCAAATGGTATCGCTACCTTGTATGTTACAGACAATGCATTAGCGAATGGCAATCCTTTGTTATCAACTATTGATTTCGCAGTATCAAGCGTTTACTCTACAAATGCTTCGATTAATTTAAGACCTAGAGTACAAATGAGAGAGAAAAATATTGCTGCAAAATATGTCTCTGCTAATGTGACAAATATTAGTGGTGTGACGGTATTAGGCATTAGTGTATTGGGGTCTGAAAATCCAGTAAGCGGCGTTATTGTCGACTTTATGGTTCTAGGCAGCTTTGATCATTAATAGAAAGTATGGAGGTTTTTCATTGATGATGAAATAATGAAAAAAGGATGCCCAAAAAGAAGAGCCTTTTTGAACATCTTTACTTTATTGCAAAGGAATATTCAATTCAATATTTTTCCCAATAGGATTGACATAATAGTTTAAATATATTTTTGCCTTTCCATTATAATCTTCAAATTGTGTCGTTTCCACTACGTATTGCTCATCTCGTGAAATCGGAATACCTTTGAACTCTAACAGCGTGCCATCTTCTTTTATTGCATCAGAGAACATTAAAAATTCACCTTGATTATCCTTATTCATCTTTACTGATACACTTTGCTCCGCCGCGGAAATATCACCATTAAAATAGCATCACGTCCATAGCATCTTGCTCATTTTTAATATATGTAAAAAATATCCTCACCCATTTCAATAAGGGAAAGTATCACTTCATGATCCCCCCGTATAGCAGGCTGCTCTAATTCAAATTCCATCCTTTTCGCCTCCTTCCTCCATTAGACGGAGTGATTCTTCTTTTCGTTCAAAATCTGTAAAATTTTCTTTTAAATTGGAAGTGACAAGGTTCTTATCATAAGTATTTTTCACAAATAGAATAAAACCAGTAAAACACATCTTTCTGTGCCTTACTGGTTTTATAGAAGCCTACATTTTATGAGTGAGAGAATTCCAAGCTCGATGTTTCAGTGTTCCCCTCTTTGTCATTCTCAGCTACTAAAGCGCAAAATGATGCATTTTTCTTTCTCTCGTACCCCCATGGTCATCGGTTATCCTGCTACCATTTGTAGAATCGTCGACCTTTTTTTTGAAGAACGGCCGCCCCTATGATTCGACCACCACGTAAAACATTTATAAATTATTGTTTATCGTGTATAAACACCTATGAAACCATCCTCATTCCCATTATTAAGAAGTTTGATTTCCTCATAGGGATTCTTCTTGTTACTTTCTAAAAGAAATAGCTTTTTGTTATTTGTGCTACTTCCTTCTGTAGTTGTATAGGTAAAAGTTAAAATTTTCTTTTCCTTATTATATTTAAAAGAGTAATCAGAGTAATTCTTTGTAGTTGAATTTATTAAAATATATGTTTTATGTTCATTTTCATCGTAAGCATAAATTCCATCCTTTAACTCTTCTCCAAATATGTTAAGAACCTTCTTACCTTCTTCATGATTAGCATCCAGTTCTAGTACTCTTAAATTTTCTAAATTTGTATTTTCTGAAACAACAATTTCGGGATTGTTCTCTTCATAGTTTACATCCACTTTATAGCTGCAAGCCGTTTGCATTAACAATAATCCAAGTAAAGCACAAAATGTTAACCTCTTTTTCACGACTCTTTTTCCACCTTTTTATAAAATTTAATAATCTTGGTCAATACTTACATATTATACAATAACCTAAACTAGTATATACAAACATTGCCACTTAGTATATAATGGAAATTGAATTACAAATACAGGGGAGGTTGTTAAAAGATGACAGCAATTACTGGAAATAAGTTACTTAGTTCGTTGTTCTTTAGCTTTGTGTTATTTTTAGTTTTTAGTTGCAGTAGCCTTTTAGTCCATGCAGCCGAGAGTGATTCAGAATTACTACCCTTTGAAGATTTAGAATTTGTGACAGATGCTAGGTATAGCGTACCAACAGAAGACGGTGGCATGATTTTGTTTGAATCAGAAGAAGATTACCAATCTTATCTGAATAACAGCATACAACCTTTATGTGCTACATGTAATCAAACAACTCAGACAACACTTGAAAAATACACTGTTTCACGTGCATTTATTGGTTATCACCCCGCTACACCAGGTTGGGATAAAGTGAAAAGTGTATCCATCGCTGGTGGAATCACTTGGAGTATAAACGGCTCCTTTGCACAAGGTTCATCAACGTTCGGTATTTCATTTTCACATAGTTTTACGTCTACAAGGACTTATGAATCGCAGTACCCTACTAAATATATCCGTGTTGGTGTTAGAAAAGATGTTATTTACCACAAAGTAAAAAATGTAGTAAGAAATCCTATTGGTACAATTATCAACACGTATATTACTGAAACTGCAACCCCATATGGTGATACGTATACCGAGTTAATGTATAGAAATTAAGTAGCTATTAAACTGTTGTACAAGTATAAATATCATGTTACGAAAACCCAACTACAAACTTTTTTGTAGTTGGGTTTTTAAATTAACGAATGTATTGAAAGCAACTCAAGCACACTCTTTATTAATTAAAATAGAATAAATCCTTACGTCAATTGTGGGGTACAATCATACGTATCCCCCACATTCCTTGCTAGTTAAGCATTTCTAGACTTACCTAAAAATATTGTGTTCATAAACGTCAGGTTTTTAATTAAGCTTCTTTAATTTTGAAGAATGGTGTAGTTAAAGTAATTCTAATAATTATTTTTAAATCAATGTTTGTAATAAGGGGTTATTAAAGTAATTCAAGTGGGGTACAACAGCATTGGGATAGGACTTATGATCCTTTATTTTATAATTGATACTATATCTAAACTTTAAATAGACAACCCTACTATATAGATCATATTTTTCATTATTTTATAATCATCTCCTTTAGTATTAACTCCTTGTTATGTGTAACAATAATAAGTTGGCCAAGTTGTTTTTTTCCAAGGATTCGTGCCAAAATAAGTAGTGTAAAAAAAGAAAATAATGTTCTAAGAGTCATTTCCCAAAAATTAAGTGTAAAAAAGTGATCCATTCAATACTTAGCTCCTTAAACCGTTGTTGAATAATAGCATATACAAGAAACTCCTTCTAAAGCTAAATTTTTGAGAATTTGTTCAAAGATCATAAACCAGCCAATTCGAGCTGTAGCGTGTGCGAACGCTGCGGCTTTTTCTATGTTATAATTTACATAAAATACATAACGAGGTAATTTAATGGACATATTTACAGATATATCAATTGTGGGAAGTCTGTGGTTTTTTATACCACCACTGATCTTACTGCCAGTTGTAATGATAGGATGTGCAATGATTTATAAAATCCTATTGGGCAGCATTTTGCCAAAGAAGGTTTACAACTTTTTGCTTGGTCCTATTGCCCTGTTGGGTTTCATTATTTGGGCAATCCCAATGAACATGGGATTTTATGAGTTTTTTAGAGCTATATTATAGTCGCTCTTTTTCTATTCCAAAGGCAATAAACTATAGAACCTAAGTTAACTAAGCATATAAATAGTAGTGTTAAGCTAAACTAGTTTAACTTGAAACCTCTCGAATTGTTACTTAGGGTCACTACTATCCCGAGTGACCCTTTATTTTTTTTGAAAGCTGTAGCGTATGATGAAGCTGCGGCTTTTTTTCTATTCACTTTTGTCGTATTAACAAGACCATTAACATTCGTCAGTATTTACCTGACCTAAATTGACATATAATAACGTCGGGGAAATAAGTTTCTTATTTTTATCGCTGACGGATCGCCGTGTGCGATGAAAGTCGCCTGCACGGTGAAGGCTCGTTATAAAACCTTGATATAGACAAGGTATAAAACGAGAATAGCTTAACACCACCAGCACCAAGCATCACCTCTGATTTTACGTCAACGTCAATTACTATATACTTGGAACCAAATGCAAATTTTAAAGTGTATCAAGTTATCAACGGAAATATTGTATTTTCTTATTATTTTCCTTTCCCAAATAACGATGGAATAATAACCCATCAAAATCCTCAATTTGTTTCTGGTTCATCTTGGTGCGTAACACAAGTTGTAAATGGAGTAGAGAGCCCTTATTCAAATACAATAACGTTTCCGTAAAATTTTTTTATGACCTCACCATTCGGTGGGGTTCTCTTGTAAAATATGGTGTATTGAAATGAAAAAAATTTACAACGTTGAATTAAAAGAAGATGATTATTTATTTATTACTGCTAACCTAGAACCAATTAGCAGTAATTATATATCTAAAATGTTTAATGCTTTAAAGAAGAAACATGATTTTGAACGTTTCTCAGCACATATTCTTCGCCATACATTTGTAAGTATTCTTATTGCAGAGGGAACCGCTGTAACTACAGTTGCAAAAATCATTGGGGATACTCCTGAAATGGTGATGAGGGTATATACACATTCCCTCGCGGATGAGGAATTAAAGGCAACACAAATTCTTTCTTCTTTAATTAAAATTGAATAAATCATGATAAACATCAAATTTGGGGTACAAAGTGGGGTACATTCATAAGTTATACCCCACAACCCTTGTTATATCAGCATTTCAAAGCCTATCTAAAAATATTGTGTTCGTAAAGATAGTCATAGGAAAGGTCAACAAACAAGTATTCATGTTCGTTGATAGCAATTGAAAAGGTTCTTGTAATTTCGCCTGTTTCAATATCACGATAAAGCTCAGAGATTTCGCCACTTTGATCGTTTCGCATTTTAATAATCGTTTGTAAGAAGTATGGGCGCCAGCTCCAATTTTTGTTGATGGCACGTGGCTGCAACTCCCAATTTCCCTCTATTCTCATGACGTTCGGCGTTAATTGGAAGCCATCCTCATTACAAATATATAGTCTGAAAGAATAGTTATCCAGTAATTCAGCTAAATGCTCTAATTGTGAGGTATTATCACTCGTTGGTTTCACACGGTGTACAATCGCCTCTAATTCTTCTCTTAATTTCTTTAGCTGCAAAAATTGTGCCTCTAGCATTTTCTTTTCAGACGTAATAAATTGCTGACATTCTTTTTTAAAGCGTTCCTTTAATACCTCTTTATCGACAAGATTCATTGCAGGATTGGCTAAATAAGGACCTTGATAATAGCGTCCTCCGTTTTTCCAAGCAAATTGTAGCTGATAAACCGTTTCAATATCTTCGAATAATAGATTCGCACCTATTTTATAGGCAAGACTGCCAATAGCAGAAATCATATCGGATTGAGCAGACCAAGAATCATAATTTAAATCACGTGTATTCACTTTTAAAATATGGGGCGCCAATAACGCAATATGCTCTAAATGACTTTCAGCTCCTACTTCCTGAACAGCGATTTTTACCCCAAATGTCGTAAAATACCTCAGTGCATGGTGCAGTTTATTAATATCTCCTAAAAATCGATGCTCAGATACGACAAATACAATGCGGTTTAAATCTTCTTCTCCAATATATTGTTGGATGATATTAAAATGACTTTCACCAAAATCTTGCATCAATAAATTGGGGTTACTAGGAATGTATATATCAATATCTGATGCAATTTCCCCAATTTGGGCTAGTGCTGCATGCAAAATTTTATGTTCCATATCTATTCGATATTCTTCTGGAATATCTTCATTATTAACGAAATCCTCTAAATTAATTTGCTGACCTTCAATTTGTAGATGTCCGGAAATTTCGTAGGCTATCACCGTATGCGCGTCTGCGCTAAATATCGGCTGATAATACCCATGTATTTGATCTAAATTCGTTAACACTTCAATTGCGTCCATCTTCGAAACCTCCATTATGAATAACCTTTTATTTGTTATTCAAAAATAACATTTCATAGTCTTTTAATAGCTAAAAAAATGCTCTCTGACTGTATAATAAGTTTTTTATTGTAAAATCGCAACTTCACTTATTAACATTTCTGGCGTATCTGTCTGAAATTTTCTCATCATCTTCGTTGTCAACCTTATAATTTCCCATCATTTCTAATGGGATAGGTTACTTTTTTACGCCATCTTGTCATTGTATGCTTTCGTTCTACCTAACATGTTATTTATTCAAGGCTGTTCGCTCTTTTTACTATTCATTATAATTTATGCTATGAGCTTCCCTAGCGGCTGGGATAAAGGATGATAATGATTCATAAAGTAGTCAATTACCTAGCATTAATGGACAATTTTATGAAAAAAGCAGTATTCCAAATGGTCAACTAAGCCCCTGATGGAATACTGCTCATCGTTATTCAGACATGAAGAAATACCAAATGACAGCTATCACTAGTAATGATAAGATAACAGCTATCGTTACACGTAGTGGTGATATTGGAGCATCCCCACCTACTCGACCCGTTTGCCCATTGACCATAAAGCGATAAATTTTCTCTTTATAACGGAAGGACGACAACCAAATCGGTAACATTAAATATTTGTATGTAATATCATCATGATTGGTCGAAAAACGTAAATTCGATACGACATCCGCGCTATTTTCCCAACGAATTTTTGAAGTGATCTGCGCTTGAAGATGATCATGGATATCCCTCTTGGCATGATTCCAGCCATCCTGTAAGCCAATGCTATATCGTTCAGACAAAAAGCCCGATACATACTCTGGTTTATAGGCCTTATTGTTTAAAAGATTAAAAGGCTCGATTTTTCGCATCATATTCTGATCATAGCGAGTAGTTGCACTTATTAAATGATCGTCGATAAATTCCTGATAAAAGCCACTTGTTGAATACCAATCTGTTTCTGTATGTGTTTTACCATCTTTATCTGTAACGGTGCGATGTCGTCCATATCTGGCAGAATATCTGGAGCTTGTTTTCGTATCAAATGTCCAGTATGGAAGATAGACCCCTTTAAAGGCATCCGGCCGAGCACTAATTTTGGCAGCTTTCGGTGTAAACAATCTACCTTTTATCCACTTTTGAAAATGTTCCCCAGCTTGCTTATCTGTTACTTCAAAAGCGCATACACCATTTGGGGCTAGTGTGTTTTCAGCACTTGCTTCCATGACTTGATGGGAACCACAGTAAGGACAACTGTCAGCCACCTGTAGTGCATCGTATATCGTTTCCGCCGCACAGGCTTCACAGATCACTGTTTTTTTCTCCACACCCCAATTGAAATTGCCTCGTTCCTCCGCTGTGAAAAAATCCATTTCTTGAGCAGCTTTTTCTTCTTCTTGCTCTGGGGTAGCTATTTCTGACTCAAAGCCACAATAAGGGCAAGAAAGCTTACCTGTCGCAGGATTAAATTCAATTGATGCACTACATGAAGGACATTCCGCATCAAAATCAAGCTTTACTTGTTTGACATTCTCAACTTCTTGCGTTGACATGAATCATCCTCTCCTTACTTCACGTCGTTTTCATCAAACACATCGCCACATTCAGGGCAGAATTTTGGCGGATTAGTAGGGTCTTCTGGCGCCCATCCGCATTTATCACATGCATATACTAACGCTCCTGTAGGTTTTTTTGCCCCACATTCACTACAGAATTTTCCTTTATTTACCGCTCCACATGCACATGACCAACCTTCTTCAACTGGTTTTGATGTCCCACAATTTGAACAGAATTTCCCAGTATTTTCATGACCACATGTACATGTCCACGCATTTGCTTCATTTGCTGTTTGATTTTGCATAGCCGCTTGGGCCATTTGAGCTTGCTTATTTTGTTCATTCAATTGATAAAGCTGACTAGCATTAACGCCACCAGCTTGTGCAGCCATGTTCATGCCCATAAATCCTGACATTGCACCCGCATCATTGTTGGCAGCCGCAATCATCGCATCTGCCTGTGCCCCCGTTAAATGAGCCGCAGCCATCCCAGGATCACGCATCACAGCATTGCGTTGTAATTGTTTAATCATTGCCTCATCTTCTTCAGACGCTTTTAGTGTACTAATGCCAAATGACACAACCGCTAATCCTCGTGTCGCAAGCCATTTCTCTGATAATACTTTGTTAAGAGCATCTGCTAATGCAACTGTATGGGCAGGTATTTCACTATAACGAACGCCGCTTGCTGAAATTTGTGCAAACGCCGGTTGTAGCGCTGTCATTAATTCTGATTTTAACTGGCTATCAATCGAGCCCCGAGTGTATTCACGCTCTACATTGCCACAAACATTTGTATAGAATAATAGGGGGTCTATAATTTTATAAGAATATTCCCCGTGACAACGAATGGCAATATCAATATCTAAGCCAATATTGCGATCAATTACACGGAAAGGGACAGGTGCAGGCGTTCCATATTTATTACCTACAATTTCTTTCTTATTAAAATAATACACTCGCTGATCTTTTGCAGGCTCTCCACCAAATGTAAAACGTTTGCCAATTTGCTTGAAAGTCTCCATAATCCCCTGAGACAGGTCTGAGCCATACATAATGGAAGGTTCAGTTGACGTATCATAAACATACTCGCCTGATTCTGAAGAAAACTCTACGACCTTCCCCTGCTCAACAATCATCATACATTGCCCTTCATTTATCGCAATAATAGAACCATTACTAATAATATTGTCATTCCCTTTATTTGACCCACGTTTGGACGTGCGCTTCACACCTTTAGTCACCAGCACATCGGCCGATAATGACTCACAATAGAAATATTCACGCCATTGATCCTCTAAAACGCCAGATAATGCGCCAATTCCCGCTTTTAATAAACCCATTTAATTTCCCACCTTCACATTGATGTTTAGCTTATTTTATCATCTATAAACAATATGTAATACGCATAATCAGACAAATTGTTTCACTTTTCTTTATTCACGCATAAAAAAACGAGCAGCTCCTATGAGAACTGTCTCGTTTACTTTTATGAGAATGCCGCAATCGCTACAAGTACCCAAGCGACAATAAATAGCATTCCGCCTATGGGTGTAATCGCCCCAAGTTTTTTCACACCTGTCACTGCAAGGACATACAGGCTACCAGAGAAGAAAACAATCCCTGTAAACATTAAATATCCTGCCCATGAAAGCAGGCTAGAACTTCCTAAAAGCGCCTCATTCGAAAGAATACCCAACCCGATAATCGCTAATGCATGGTACATCTGATATTGCACAGCTGTTTCCCAAATGGCTGCATAATGAGGCGATGCAAATTTATCCTTTAGAGCATGCGCCCCAAAAGCACCTAAAATAACACCAATACAGGCCAAAACCGCGCCTAACGCTAAAAACATTTCCATTTATGGCTCTCCTATTTTGCCACAACGGCAATTTCTTTATATTTTGCATCCCAAGCAGGATCCACTTTACTTAACGATACCGGACGCAATGTATCCTTATGAGCTAAAATATGTACAGACTGTGCAGTGGCCGCCACCGTACCATCCTCATGTAAAATTTCATAGCCATAAGTTGTTCGTAACCGGTCATGCTTTTCTACCCAAGTGCGAACCGTTGCCACCTGCCCATAATGCATCGCAGCCTTATAGGAAATCGATAAATCCATAACCGGCGACACATAACCATCTTCTTCTAATGCCGCATACTTAAAGCCCGCATCACTTACAAGCTGCGTACGTCCAATTTCCATCCAAATGATGTAGTTTGCATGATAGACAACGCCCATTTGGTCTGTCTCCGCATATCGAATCTCAATCTGTTTTTCACTCACAAACATTTTCTTCACCTCGTCCTACATTATAGCGTAAAAATGTTGATTTGGTGGGGTTTTTGCTCTACGGAAATAAGAGAGTTGAAAAATAAATGGAAGTTATTCTTGAATAACTAAAATAAATTTGGATTTTTCTAAAATGAAATACATTTCATATAAACTCATATAAACACTTTTAAGTGGGGTACTTTCTGGTGTACCATCATTTTAGTATCAAAGTAATGAGCAGGTGCAATGTTAAATATTTTTATGTATTTCTATAGAAAACAAATTATTTCTTCCACAAATCATTGAAAATTTTCTGTACCTTTGAAATCTTTATCCCATCAGCTATCCATACATCCTCATCTTCACTAGACATTATACATTTATTTTAAATGGCGTTTATGCAACAATCGGGACAGGTTGTTGAGGAAAGTACATGGGAGACATATAAAGAACCCATTAATAATACTAAATAAAACATCCTCTATCTTGTATATTACATAGAGGATGTTTTTATTGAATATCAATTAAATTCTTGAATAAACCGAAACCTTATTTTTATTTTTCTAAAATTTCTTTCAATTGAGTTTCAAGCTTTTCAGCAGTCATAGCACCCCCGCCTAAGCTGATGTATTCATCACCTTTTTTCAATAAAAGTGTAGGATAACTATTAACGTTAAGTTGATGAACCTTTGTAAAGTCAGCATAAGCATCGCTTATAGTATCTTTTTCCTTCATCCGTTCAATAACTAAATCAGGATTAAGATTATGAGCAATAGCTATCTCCCTATAAGTTTCTTCAGCACTAAGGCTTTTTCCCTCGTAATAAAAAGCGTGTTGCATGGATGAAGCAAAATACACTGCACGTTCAAGTGCAATAGATCTTAATGCAGAAAACCCAATGGCTGCAACCTCAGAGTCCATAACAAAAGTTCCGTTTGCTAGAAGTTCTTGGTAAGCTTCACCATACACTACATCAGTAAGCTGACTTATGCGCTTATTTGCTTCAGGAATGTGAGGGTATTCATTTATAGGAAGACTTCTATCTCCTACAAATAAACCACCGGAAATAATTGTTAATGGTAATTCTGGGTACTTTTCGTGCAAAGTACGAATACTTTTCGAAAAGCCATAACACCAACCACAATAAGCATCCCATACATATACAAGAGAAATTTCTTTATCACTCATACTAAAAGCTCCTTTCAAAAGAATAATATTTTTTTGTACTTAGCGTTCTCCCACTACAGCGAAACGCTCATTTTTATGTTGTTGATTTTCTATTTCATCAAGTATTGCAAGAGCATAGTCTGCATAGCTAATGTAGCTTTCACCTGTTGAGTTTAAGATAATTTGATCTTTTCCTTTTTGGTAAGAACCTTTTCTCTCACCTTCTGGGTCAAAAACACCACCTGGGCTAATATAAGTCCAATGAACACTACTAGTATTTCGAAGGTCCTCTAGGTTTTCGCCCATATATTTTGCAGTTGGGTAATAGGCTTCTGGAAAACCTGGTGATTCAAATTTTTTCATTGTTTGAGATTCATCTACATACAAACTTCCTGCACCGCCTACTACAATTAATCTAGTTTCAGGAGCATCTTGTAATGCATTAATTAAAACTCTACCAGCTTCCACATGTTGTTGTTCTTGTCCATTGGGAGCCTTAAAGGCATTTACCACTACATCAAATTGATTAAGGTCTTCCTTTTTTAAATCAAATACATTTTTCTCTAATATTGCCACTTGTTCATGAGATACTTTAGCAGCATTACGAACAATAGCTGTTACTTCATGTCCACGACTAAAGGCTTCTTTAAGAATAAAACTTCCTGCTTTACCATTTGCTCCAATAATACCGATTTTCATGTTAATCCCCCTAATTTAAATAGTTATTCCCTGATAATTTTAGAAAGTTTTAGCTAAATCTTTTGCACGAGCAATAGCATCTTCTTTAATTTCTAGTGCTCTTTCAGGCACTTTATTATGTCCCTCAACGAAGAGTCCTTCTAAAGAAGGAACACCAAAGAAATTCATCATTACTTGGAGATGACGATGACCCATTTCAAGTTCTGCAGCTGGACCTTCAGAGTAAAAACCACCTCGTGCCTGTATGTGCAATGCTTTTTTGTCTGTTAGCAACCCTACTGGCTGTCCGTTGTCTGTATATCTAAAAGATTTACCTGCTACAGAAACTGCATCCAAGTAAGCTTTCATAACGGGAGGATATGAAAAGTTCCAGAATGGCGTAACAAAGACAAACTTGTCAGCCGTAATAAACTGTTCGTTTATTTCACCAAGGCGAGTTACTTTTAATTTCTCTTGCTCTGATAGATCCTCGAAGCTTGACCCTGATCTAAGCTTTCCCCACCCACTAAAAACATCTGCATCAATTTGAGGGATATTTTCTTTATATAGATCAATGTGAACTACTTGATCGTTAGGATTAACTTCTTTATACGTATCAATAAACGCTTTTCCTGTCGCCATACTGTAAGATTTTGATTCATCATGTGGATGTGCTGTGATATATAATACTGTTGTCATTTTGTAATACTCCCTTTCTTCCAAAGCATAGTAATAGTTTTATTAAATACAAAGGGTTATTGAGTTGTAACAATAATTGTTACACCCTTCTGTAACGATTATAGTTACACCTTATACGAATGTCAATAATCTTTTTTCAGTAATAATCTTTTTAAATAATTATTTGGATATTATCTAATTGACAAATAAATATATGTAACTAATATTATTACATGAGGGGTGATTTGCATGATAAATATACGTCTTTCTGTAGCGATCCATGTATTATCGTTAATTTCTACAGACTCAACATTATCATCTGAAAAGATTGCCAGCAGTGTAAATACAAACCCTGTTGTCATAAGACGAATTAGTAGTGACTTAAAAAAAGCTGGAATTCTGACTTCTAAAGTTGGCGTACCAGGTTCTTCCTTAACTCGAGACCCTAGTGACATCACTTTATTTGATATTTATAAAGCCGTTCATCTAGAAAAAGAGTTGTTTCCTATACACAATAACCCTAATCCTGATTGCCATGTAGGTAAAAAAATTCAACATACACTGAATGTAACCTTTGAAAGTGTACAAACCGCAATGGAAAACGAGTTAAAGAATAAAACTCTCGAAAGTATTATGAATCATCTCAATGAATAGAGATGATTTTTTTTATTAATTAATATTTAGATTTGATTTGGAGGATAATAGCTTCTTATATTAGGGGTGTTCCTATACGAAAGAAGGCGAAAAAGGGATAAGTTTGAATAAATGTACTTAAAGTAACAGGTGCAAGAGTTCAATAAGTGAGTTATTTAAAATGAGTAATGAATAAACATTATTATTCAATAACGGAGGCTTTAGTTCAAAAAGGAATTGGAAGTTAGATTTTATAATTTTTAATGTAAAGAAGAACCTATTTCAAAAATAATATTTTAACCCCGCCCTTGCTTAGAACAGGGTTATGCTTGATTGAAAATTAATTAGTCTTTGTACTGAACTATTGTTTAATCTCCTTTAAGTAGTTAAAAATTAAATTTTCAACTTGTGTTTTTAGCGCTTGTTTTGCGTACCGTAGTACTACATCTTCTCCAGGATTCTTCACCACAACGTCGCTAAAATATTGATCTATATGATCCACCTAACTATTTCGATTCTTTGTTTAGTCAACATGCGCTTTTTATTGTAGTAATCAGGCCTTATAACTTTTAAAAGGACATCAACTATTTCGATATAGACCTTGGACATCTTAAGATTCCCTAGTTTATCGTAGTCATTTTGTAAAGACTTTACTGCCAGCTCCAAAAGGATAAATTGATGTACATCTCTCCGTTCTTCAGGCTTAATCATCGTCTACGAATGATGCTTTTTTTTGAATTAGATCATATGTAATTCGTTTTATCGATAAATCTGTATCTAATAATAACTCTTTTTTGTACGTATCAATGCCAGTTACCAGCCCTACATGGTCATGTAGTTTATAGTGGTCCTACAGCGTTAATTTACCTAATTTCTGCAATTTAAACGCTCGCTGTACAGTTTGCTCTATCTCCTCTAATTCCCACGATCATGTAACATACAAATCACTCTCCATTCTTAATCGATATCTAAAATTTTTAGGATATCTAAGAAATGCACTTTGTGAATATTCATGTACTTATCTTTAATATGGATTAATTTAGTGTTTGCATCCATTTTTGTGACTGTACCTGTTAGTGGATCTTCCTGCTTATAAATGGTGAATACCTTTGTCTGATTACCCTGCATAGCTTCAGTTAGGGAGTTTGCGATTTCCTCTAAATCAAATTCATCTCGCTCAGGATGTTTTGACTCTTTTTTTTGTAGGTGTTTTTGTTTTAGCTGCCATTTTAACCTCTCGCTTAACAGAGCATTCGTTTGTATATATATTAGAACATATATTCGCTTTCCAGCAAGATAAAATGGCTGGAAATAAAAAAGGCTATCGTATTTGATAACCTTTAAAATCTTTCTTTGAAATTGACAGCTATAATATTCTCATCTCTGTGGACCATTCTAATTACGTTGTAACCCTGTTCCTTTAAAAGGTTTAGAGCCACATCATCTTTTAGTGCTTCATGTACTTCGTGTGTTAGATGTAGCTTGATAAACCTATAATTGGTACATGGTCAGGTTCACGTTTAATAAAAATTTTACTGGTACTATTATATCGTAATTTTTAACCACACCCCTTTTCAAATAGTTCTACAGAGACAGTTAAAACCCTTCCAGTTAATTGATAATCGATTTATATATACAAAACATATCAAATTCCCTAAAATGGTAAATAGTAGATAGATAAATTGAGGTGGAAATTGATGAATAAATGCCCTAATTGTTTAGCCAGTAACCCTTTTAAGAAAGTATATAGAGATGGTTTAGTATTTGTAAAATGTGAATATTGTAATACAATCTTTGAAGATACTTCAACGAGAAAAACGAGAGAAGTATCAGAGAGAGTACGAAACGAAGTCCAAAATGATGTGCAAAAAGAAAAATCTTCAGGTAAGGCTCTAGCAATTGGGATAGGACTTATGATCCTTTATTTTATTATTGATACTATATCTAAACTTTATTAAATTATAAAATAAAAGTTTGTTATATGAACAAGGGTATTTATGCTATCTCGGTCTTTCTGTTAAAAGAATGAAAAAAGCCCCCGTAAAAGTTAGATTGATGTCTAACTTTTACGGGGCAGTTCAAGTCGTTATTAAAAAGAATAATTTATTTTAAACAAACTTCCTTATCATTCAACCAATGTGCAAATTTCAATAAAATGTCCATCTGGATCTGCTACATATGCAACTGTTTGTCCCCATGGTTTTGTAGCTGGTTCCTTTATGATTGGTACACCCTGTTCACGGAGTTTCTCGATTGTTGCAGACACATCTTCAACAACAAATGCGATTTCAAAAGTTTGAGTTGACGAAGTTAATTCAGGTACATCTAAACCTATTTCTTCTTTGACAGATTTACGCGTATTAATCGATAGAGTTGTTACACCAGTGTCGAATTCAACATATGTATCTTGTTGCATTTTGATTTGCAAACCTAGAATGTCTTTGTAAAAACTCATCGTTTTTTCAAAATCATTTACGTAAAGAATGATATATTTCATAGTTAGTTTCACTTGCTTCTCTCCCACTTTTGGTTTAAATACCAGATTATAGTTTATTAACCATATAATTAAAGTATTGCTTGGACAAGTATAACATTCGATATTTATTTCTTTCAACTTGCAGGCATTTTTAGCCTTTTATATTAATTAAGATACCTAATCTCTTAAAAAATATGGGCTGGCCATGTCTGTCATGCTCCGAACAAGTTTGTTCAGCGCAGGTCGGTCGTCGGTCGGTCTTTCTCTAATATTTTGGTTTTTATAAATACCAATATAGGAAAGCCTTACCGGGCCGACCTACTTCCTAGCTTACATCATATTTTTTCTTTCACAAAACATGATACATGTTTTCATTTGTTCCTTTTGTTACATCTGTTCCTTTTGTTACTCAATCGCGCCCGATTGTTGAAGATCGTTTCACCTAAACCACCAGCAATTGTAATATAGGATTGAGAAGAATACAGATTTAGAAAGTCTCCATATACAGGTTTTTATTCATATAACATCCCTACAATGTTTTCTGCAAAATTTTGAAAAGTCTTATTGTAAACTCTCTTTATATACCTTTGTATAAAAAATGTATAAACAATATCCAATGAAAAAGCCAAGTAACGTTTGTTTTACAGCGTTTCTTGGCTTTTGTGTCTACCCAAACTTTTATTTGGGAACGTTATTTCGTTATTGGATGTACAGATATACAGCTCAACTTCTTAACATTCATCTTGATAAATTTGAACTGTTTTAGGTTTTAAATTAACTATATTTTTAAATACTTTAAGATTTTCTATATGTCTAAAAAATTCATCTAAGCTTTCAAAATCCATTGACCATTCTGTAACTTGTAATTTTTTAAATTCATCAATAGGAGTAAATAATAGTTTGCAATGAAGCTGGCTCATTCCTAAATATTCATCATCTTCGTATTCAGTAAACTGGCGTACAAACGAAAAATGAAACATTTCTTTACGGTAAGTACCACATTCGAATAAAATTTCCTTTTCATCTTCTCCTATAATATCTTCCTCACAAAATTCTTTAAATGTTGTCCAAATTGACGATACTGAATCTGTATCAACATTTATTTTTCCTTTCAAATAACCTTCTACTTCTTGAATCCTCACTATTTATCGCCCCTCTTGTTACTTGTTCAACCTTTATTAAGAATAAAGAGCCAAGTCTAATTAAGCAAATAAAGTTACCAAAGCGTCGTTTGGTAATATATCTTTAAAAATTGTTATTCAATAATATGGCCCGATTGTTGAATAAATGTTTTAAAAAGAAGCAGCCTTTCGGCTACTTCATCATCTGACTCAAAATATTATTTCTTACTCTAAAAATTGTCGTGCTAGATAACCCCATATGCTTGCCAATTGCACGTATGCTATCCCCATCTAGCAATCTATGAAGGACTTCAACCTCTCTATCGCCTTCTACAAATGGAATGTGTTTCTGCACTTCTGCTATCTTTTGCTCATATTGCTTAATTCGAAAATTCAGCGAATATACACGACGTTGTACTTCTGTAAACACTGGATCACTAGTTCCACCACTTGCCTTTGGTAATGTTGCTTCAAGGCCATACATAGCTGTTTTAGCTCCAATGTAGCTATTGTTATTCATCTTCGCTACCGGCTGCTTTGCTTCCTCAATTGTTTCAACCATCCAACGATAATTCTCAATCCACTGAAGTAAATCCTCTTTCGTAACTTTAATTTGCCCTGTTAACATAGGTTTGCCCTCCTACGGTCAATATTTGAAATTTTTAAATTTTTAATCTTAAATTACTAGCCTAAAATTGACCTCCAATATTCAATTACTCGTGGTACAATAATCCAGCAAGGAGGTTTTTATACAGTTATGGAAATATTATTTGGAATTATACCTATTTTCTTTTTATTAGTTTTCTATCTTGTACCAATAGTATTTATAGTCTGGTTCGTGCTTAAAATCATTAATATCCAAAAAGAACAAACTGAAATTCTATTAAGAATTGCTGAAAAGTTAGAAAAGTAATGTAGTATGGAGAGCTTCTATAAAAAGCTCTCTAACTTCTCACAAACCGCAAAACTACCACTAACTTTGATAACTCTATAGTTTGGATACCTAGTCATGTATTCCAGTACCAAGCGTCTGATTTCATCGTTATCCTTCGCCTGTTGAAATATCCAAGCAGGCAGAAGGACTTTGTGGGGTACGTTACTGTTCAATGATCAATTCCTCTTGAGTTAGTTCATCTTCAATAACTGAGTAATCCGTAACATCGATAACATCGCTCATATCCTCGGAAACCTCTGTTTTAATCGTTTCATCAACCTAGATTGACTTAGGAGCATATTTCAATACTTCTTTCAGTACAGTTTTCTTAGCCATCGCGTCATAATTGGTTTTCCAAGGGCTTGTCCAACCTTTCTGAACTGCTTGTGAGAACTTGTGAGCATGCTTTTCAACACGTTCTCTTGTCCAGTAAACAAAGTCGTATCCACCATTTTTCAAGTGGTATACAGCGTAGTAACCGATTGGTTCACCCTGTGGGTTTTGAGACGGAACATGAACAAGATCTTTGTGTAATCCGTTTGAGTAAGAAAATTCATCTTCTTGGAAAACTTCATATGCATAAATTGCCTTGTATTGCCCACTACGTACTGCTAAATCGATTAAGCCTTTATAACCTAATAGGAACTGAACTTGTTTGCCGTATGGGATTAGATAGGCTTGTCCTAGCCCTGTGTTTGGCTCCACTCCTAATTGAGCAGATTGCATAAGTGCAGCTAGAAGACTGAATTGGTCGCAGTCTAGTAATTTAGGAGTTATGTTCGAACTGCTGTTAAAGCGATTCGAGCAATGCGATCAGCATCCATGTGTTTTGGTAAAGCATGTTGGATTTCAGGTCCCATTTTTTAACAAAGCATTTCAGGATGTTTCAGGAGAAGCTTGCTTTGATACTTGATTTTGTGACTTTGCTTGATATGAAGAAAAGTGTATGGCGTCCTGGTACGTATATACATTATCAAGAGTCATATAACAATCATATAAAACCACCTATCGGCAATCACAAGTTACAAAAACCCACAAAAATGACTCTTCAAAGGGAATTAATTGATAAATTGGTTTCTTATAAGTTAAAACGTGCAACCATACAGGAGATATTTAGAGTTTTTAAGTCAGCTGTTTCATATGCTGTCGAGGAAGAAATCCAGCCGAAAGATTGTTTTACGAAGATGGATTTTAGCGCCGCACCTACTGGGGATAAAACAAATTTTTATACTGAGGAAGAATTAAAAACTTTTCTATCATGCGTGAAAGATAACGATCCTACTACTAGATATACTGCTATTCTTACTTTAGCAATGACAGGAATGCGGAAAGGCGAAATGATGGGAATAACATGGAATGACCTTGATTTTAAAGCAAAATCTATTACGATAAACAAAGCTAGAACAAGAACAGGTCTTGGTCCGCCAAAAAGCGATAACGGTTATCGAAAAGTAAGTATGAATAATGAATTATATTCGCAGTTAAAAATTTATAAAGCCTGGTGTATAAAGAAGAAATGGGAAAACAGCATGCCATAAAGACGAGGATTTTGTTTTCATTTCACGACAAGGTTGTAATCCAATAGGATTAACTTATGTTGAAGATGCATTAGACATGATTTGTACTAAATATAACTTAAGAAGAATTTCTCCACATGGATTAAGACATACAGTTGCTTCCATTTTACTGGCACGTGGGGAAACACTTGTTACAGTGGCAAAAATACTTGGAGATAACCCAAATACTATATTAAAAGTATATGTACATTCATTTGAAAAAGACGAAATTAAATCTATCGATCTAATGAACCAGTTTGCAAATGGATAAAATAAAAGTTAATAGCGATTTCTCATCAAATTGGGGTACTTTTTGTGGTTCGCTTTTACTGTGACCCCTCCCCTCCCTTATATATCAACGTTTTATTCTTTTTTCCATCCAAATGATGTAGTTCGCATGGTAGATAACGCCCATTTGGTCTGTCTCTGCATATCGAATCTCAATCTGTTTTTCACTCACAAACATTTTCTTCACCTCGTCCTACATTATAGCGTAAAAATGTTGATTTGCTGTGGTTTTTGCTCTATTGATTAGAAGAAGTTAAAATATGTATTTCTACGAAGATTTAAAATTAGATCAAAAAAATATTTTTAAAAAATGTTGGTTTCCTTTTTTACCAGTTGTTCACTGCTTAATTGGGGTACACTCGGGAACAAACATTAAAAAATCAAAGATGCTGGGCAGGTGCTAAAAATATAAAAATCACTTCTCTTAATGAGAGTGATTTTTATATTCTTTTTATTATAATGACAACATCTACCAGTGTTGATACAATTCATTCTCAAAGGATAAACTTTTACTAACTTTTTCTTTTTGTTCATTTAGCAGGAAGATTAGTATCTTTGATCAAACTTTCTATTAAAGCAAAATTATGCTTTCATAATATGAGTTGGCCTCCCTATAATTACCTCAGCAGCTTCCCTTGTAATCTCACCTAAAGTTGGGTGAGCGTGAAGTGTTAAAGATATATCTTTAGCAGTCATGCCCGTTTCGATTGCAAGACCCATCTCAGCAATCATATCAGATGCACCATCACCTACGATTTGAGCACCGATTAATACCTCATCTTTTTTGCGTACAACAAGCTTCACAAAACCTTCTGCTGTGTTTAAAGTTAATGTGCGGCCGTTTGCAGCAAATGGGAATTTTGCTACTTTCACCTCGATACCTTCTGCTTTTGCTTGCTTTTCATTGTAGCCAACAGTTGCAAGTTCTGGATCCGTAAAGCAGACAGCCGGGATTGCTAAGTAATCTACGATTGACTTTTCGCCAGCAATTGCTTCTGCAGCTACTTTACCTTCATAAGAAGCTTTATGCGCAAGTTGTGGGCCAGATATGATATCGCCAATTGCATAAATATTGGGTACTGAAGTACGGCATTGTTTGTCAACTTTTAATAAACCTCGTTCTGCGAATTTGATGCCTACTGCTTCAAGACCCATTTCATCTGTATTTGGACGACGGCCTACAGTGACTAATACATAGTTCGCTTCAACTGTTTTTTCTTCTCCACCAGCTTCATACGTTACAACTACGCCGTTTTCATTTTCTTCCACGCCTTTAGCTGATGCGCCAACAATAACTTCCACGCCTTTTTTCTTTAAGCCTTTTTTCACAACTTGTGTCATTTGCTTTTCAAAACCAGCTAAGATGTCTTTGCCACCTTCAATGATTGTTACTTGAGAACCTAAGTTAGCGTAAGCAGATCCTAGCTCAGTACCGATATAACCACCACCAATAACAACTAATTTTTGTGGTACTTCTAGTAAAGAAAGTGCACCAGTTGAGTTGATTACGCGTTCAGTGAATTTGAATGTTGGAATTTCAACTGGTCGAGAACCTGTCGCAAGGACTGCATTTTTGAATGTGTAAGTTTGTGAGTTGTCGCCGTCGATGACACGTACAGTGTTTGCATCTATGAAGGATGCTTCACCTTTCACGATATCAATTTTGTTGCCTTTTAATAGACTTTCAACACCACCTACTAATTTAGAAACTACGCCTTTTTTGAATTCTTGCACTTTTGTCCAGTCAAGTTTTATTCCTTGTGCAACAACACCCATATCATCTGAATGCTTTGCTTGCTCAAAACGGTGACCTACTGAAATCAGTACTTTTGATGGGATACAGCCGACATTTGAGCAAACTCCTCCTAAATACTCTCGCTCTACAATTGTTACGTTTTGCTTCATTTGAGAAGCACGTATAGCCGCCACGTATCCTCCTGGGCCTGCACCAATCACAAGTGTATCAATATACTTCATCTATTATTTCCCCCTCATTACTTGTTATAAAATGAAAAACATTATCCCAAAAAAATTCATCTTTCACACAATTATGGTGACCTTTTGTTACAACTTTAATTACTTGTTTAAAATTACTATCTTTTATTAGGACATCCACATTTGAAATAGGCACTTTTTTGTCCTTAATTGAGTGTATGGCTAGAGCTGGGGACTGTTGTGTTTTTAATATATTTTCTAAACACCATTCTCTTCTTGCTTTTAAAAAAACACCTCCCCGTAATAAAAACCAACTGACAAATAGCCAGCCAAAAGGAATATACGGTATTTTTACTTTCTCTGCCATTGATTTGCTAATACTTTTTAATGATGTAGGCATTGAATCGGTAATAAGTGCTTGTAACCTAAAATCTGTAGAATTCACAATACTTGCAGCAATCCCCCCCATTGAATGTCCTAAAACGTAGATCGCATTACTATTAATATCTGGTCTCGTCCATACATAATCTATCGTTGATGTTATACTTTGAACAAACGATGCAATACTTACTTGTTTTTGTTTTGACTCACTTTCCCCATGACCAATAACATCCACAATTATTACGTCATAACCGTTAGCTAATAAGGGATCGACATACCGCAACATGTCTGATTTATTAGAGCTCCACCCGTGAATCAGTAGAAAACAACCTCTTGCCTGCTCACTTTTAATAAGCCATCCTCGAACTGTCCCAATGCCGAGTTCTATTTCAATGTTTTCATAAGTCGAATTCGGGTATTTTTTACACTCTTTCATTTTCGGTGTAAAAATATGAAGAATGATATATCTCCTTAGAGAGAAAATAATTGTTATGAAAGCAACGAATAAGAAATATTTCATAAAAACACCTCCACACAAGATACCGAACGGTCTCTTTTTGATTATAAAAAAGACGGCTTTAATGCCGCTAGTTAGCAATCATTGCGATATATTGCCTCAAATTATTTATTATGATCTCTGTTAATTGTCCATCATTCTTTAATCTATCTAAGACGAGCCCGCCTTCAAGTGTTGACACAATATAAATCGCAGTGTCGTACGGCTGCACTGACTGCTTCAACTCCTGATGCTTAATTCCATCCTCTATAATATTCATTATCCACATTATCAACATATCCATAGCTTCTTTGATCGATGGCAGTAATGTACTCCCTTCTAAATCATCCATTTCTATAGCTGCGTTAAAAATAGGACATCCACCTACTATGGGTTTTCCTGAACTTAATTGTAGAAAAGCCTCCACAAATGCGATTAATTTATCTGTTGCATGTTCGTGTATTGAAACACTCATCTTTAAATGCTCCTGCATGATTTCAGTTGAAAAATGAAAAGACTCAACCATCAACTGCTCTTTATCCTTAAAGTGTCGATATATCCCCCCTTTTTGAATATTTGTTTCCTGAATAATGTCACTCATCGTTGTTGTCATGTAACCTTTTTTGTTAAAAATCGCAGAAGATTTTCGAATAATATTGCGCCTAGTTAATTCACCTTTTTTCATTTAAACCTCCAAAAAGATACCCTTTAGTCTCTTTTAATATATAAGAACTTGAATATAATTTCAACAACTATTTAACATGCAAGATGTGATTTATCAATCAGCTTTTTGTACACTGCTTGTTTGAGATAGTCACGAACTGCAGCTTTAAGTGTTTTGTTAGTAAATTTCATAGTATCATCATCCTTTTCAATTAAATCATTTTTCTCATTCATAGCATTTTCAATTCGTTTCAAGAAACTATCCCACCGTTCTTCACTTAATATTCGATGTGAACAATATTCCCTGACCAATCCTGGTACTTCTTCACTCGCTCAATACCCAGCCATACTGTTTCAATAATTTTGAAATGCCTGAACTGCATTTTCTTCTGCAACTCCATTACGAACACCACCACTTTTGCTGTAGCAAATTTCTACCTCAATAGAAATACGATTACCTTTCTTTAAAGTGTTAGGATCATTACTGCCACCGCCGTCTCCGCAATGCCAAGCGTTACGATTGAAAGGAATTGCTTAAATAACCTCTTTATCATCAACTGAAACATAGAGAGACTTTGAACTTGCTTGTTTACTACGTATGAAATTGGATTACCGAACATGTGGCCAACCTTTGTATCTATTATTTCAGCATCTAAAGGATTATTAAGAGTATTGTTCACCTTGTCGTCAACACTAACTACATGGTCATTACCTTGCGCATAATCGGTTGGTTTACGTGTTAAAATTGGCACTGCTAATAGTTCAGCTTTATACCAATTGTAGTAGAGTAATCATTTGTTACGTTCTGCTTTTGTTTCTGAAATTAGCTTATCGAGTAAAAGAGGTGTAACGCCTTTCTCATCGATATAAGCAATGTATTCGTTCACTGTACCACTTCCTTATTTTGAATTGACCCCTTTCACACTGGCAACATCATAATCATCCAGCCCATACCACACTTATTCTCATGATCTACAACCATGCGTAATAAAGCATGTAGCCAGATAACCCTAAGTCTTCTATGATCTCTGTAAACAAAGAAAACATACTTTCTCTATGCGTATCGTAAACTTCACGGACGACAAGAGCTGTACGTTTTTCTTCTAACAACCTTAAAAGTATTTTGAGTGCCACACGATATGATTTAGAAGAACCATACCCACCGACTAAAAGTTGAGTTTTGCAACTCCAGTCGAATAGGAAATCATCCCTTCTCACTTTCTCTTGATGACAATTTCCATAGGTCCTTCACCTTTTTCATCAAGCTTTTCCATTTCAGCTTTAGTCTTATCAATGTTCAACTGCATCTGCTCAAGTTTAATCCTGAGCTCGTCATCCTGATCTGCCCTCTCAACAAACTGACGAATAGAAGAACGCAACTCCCCAACTGCTCTCGATTGAGCAGTGAGTAGTTGCGCCTGTCGTTCCCCTGCGAATTGCAAGTTGTATTCTTCTTCGATTGTAGCTTGCTCCACACCACCACCTTCTTCCTTAGAACGTGGATAGTATTCGTACTTTGCCTTTTTGAGCTCCTTAATCATTTCACCTTTATCTGTAACATGCATGATTCGTTGTGCCCTTATGATTGCAGCATACTGAATCTGTATTTGATCCCAGATTAAATCAGCTGGAGAACGTTCGTTCATGGCTTCCATGATTTCAAGTGTTACTTCGGGCAGGAACTTTTGAAAGAAACCGTGTGTAACAGCATTCTTATTTTGCTTAGGTGCACCATAACCCTTTGCATTGTTGTTGCCTACAGGAGCACCCCTACTACGTTTAGTAACGTTACCATTGGATTTGGTAACGTTACCTTTCAATTGATCATCCCATTTATCTTAGTTTTTCCACTTTCGAATTTGCGAATCGGATAATTCTAACTGCTCTGCAATATCCTTCAGGAGCATTTGCCCTTTGCTTTCAAGCCACATTTGAAATGCTTCATCACGTTTCGGATTTCTTGGTCTAGCCATATCTCATACATCCCCACCTCGCGCCGACCTCCCTCCGAGTTTACATCATATTTTTCCTATCACAAAACATGCTACATGTTTTACATTTGTTCCTTTTGTTATATTTGTTCCAAACGTTACATTAACAACTTTATTAAAAGCTTCTGTTAGTTGAATACGGATGTTGGTATCCCTAACCAAAAATTTGTGCAGCAATAGCAAACAACTCTTTATTCCTATATGGCATTTTAATAGAGTTCTTTATCATTATTGGAGGATTACTAACTTTAATAAATCCACTTTTCTCCAAGAAGAACATTAACTCGTCATTACTGGATGACACATCAATCCTTATCTTTCCTTGATGATTAATAACTAACCCATCTATTATTAAAGCAGCTGTTTGTGAATTTGGTGCTACAATAGGTCCTATTAATAGATTTTCTGGACCTAATATAGATATTCCAAATCCAATAATCTTCCCCTTTAGATTTCTAACAACTAAACATTGTTTGGATTGATTTATCCTGTTAAGAAGCAAATTCCCCCTCTTATCTCCAAATGCAGCTGAATCTAATTCAATAATTTCATTAATGTCTTTCTCTTGGTAGCTCTCTAGAGTAATTTCTTGAAGATTATTAAACAATCTAGTTGGAATATAATTATCGCTTAAATACTTATGTACAGAATCGACAGTAATAAAACCCAAATTTTCATATAAAGGTTTTCCATTATCTGTTGAAATTAACATTATAGAGGTATTTTGAGAAACACTGTCTATACACTTCTGAGTAGCATTCTTCCCTAAGCCTAAACCTCTATATTCTTCATTAACAATAACCATACCTATTGAAGCTAAATCAGTATCATAAGGTATTATTGCAGCACTCGAAACAATTTTCCCCACAGCATTTTTATGTCCGTATATTTTACCAGATGACAAAATAGTTCTAATTTCCCATTCATCATAATCCCAGCCAACTGATGTAGAAAGTTCTACTAAGCCTAAGACATCATTTTTATCAAATTCCACTAATTTCAAAACTTTTTTATTGTCTGTATACATTAGAAATCCCCCTACTTTATTTCTATTCTTATCATAATTTACCATCTACCCTTGTTCAACTAAATTGCTCCTTCAGTTGAAGAAACAATACTTTTAAAAATAACAAAAAAGAAGTAACCTTTCGGCTACTTCATCATCTGACTCAAAATATACTTCCTTACTCTAAAAATTGTCATACTAGATAATCTCATTTGCTTTCCAATTGAACGCATGCTATTCCCATCTAGTAATCTATGGAGGACTTCAACCTCTCTATCCCCTTCTACAAATGGAATGCGGTTATGCACCTCCGCAATCTTTTGCTCATATTCCTTAATACGATAATTTAGCGAATATACACGATGTTGTACTTCTGTATACACTTGATCACTTGTACCTCCACTAGCCTTCGGTAATGTCACTGGATCCTCATCAACTATGGCAACAACGAGATCAAAAATATTCATCAGTTTTCTCCCACCTTACTAGTCTAATTTTTTATTCTCAATTTACAACTATACAATTCATGCTGAGTTTCCTAAAATAGTAATTAGAAGAAGAGATTGAGAGGTTAAAAACTAGTATATTTAGAAGGCAAAATTAGTGAATACCTATACTTTTTCGTTATGTACGCACATAATAAGATTGCTTAAAATGGTAAATGGCTCATCAAAAGTTAAGGAGAGGGATTTATGAAAAATTGCCCTAACTGTTTAGCTGCAAATTCATATAAAAAATTCTACAAAGAAAACATAGATATATACGTATGTGAATATTGTGGTGCAGTTTCAGAAGATTATACAATAATAGAAAAAGAAACTCATTTAAAATATAATCATTCAGAAACAGTCAGAGAGTCAGAAAACAAAACCTATTATTATAGAGAGGTAGCTCCATCAAAATGGCCTAAAAAAATCGCCTTAATTTTGATTAGTATAATAGGGTTATTGATAATCGGACAATCGATAGAAATGATCTTTTCAGAAGAGGTAAAACCGACAAAACAAGTTTCAACCATTACGCCCGAAATGTTTCAAAAGCTCAAAATTGGTATGAGTGAAGATACCGTAAAAGAAATCGTAGGATATGGTGCATTGCACAAAGATGAAAATAAACTTAATTATAGAGGAAAAAACGGTGTAGAAGAAAATTCTATGGTAAGTTTAGAATTTAATAATGGCAAGCTAGAAGCTATTTATGAATTTGGATTGATTACAAAAAGGAAATATTAATATGGATATCTATAAATCATTTCTTACAATACATATAGAAGAAATTTTTTATAATTAAGACCACGACGGCATATCATTTAGCTGTCTTGGTCTTTGTTGATCTGTAGCCGCATTTACAATTCTTTTCTATACTATTCAAAGCTAATTTCCAATACAAAAAAGAGCACCAATTTTGGCACTCTAAAGACTCGTAAATCTTCTTTCGTTATTGGAGAGATTGTAATAATTTGAATTAAATAAGTTTGCATTAGGTTCATTAGTAACTTCCAAAGATATATATTTTTGTCCATCATTCTTTTCATAAGCAAAAATTAAATACTTTTCTATGACAGTGCTCGTTTTTTCTTTTGCTCGTCCACCAATTATAGCACCTAACGAACCAAAAACATTATCCCCCGCTATAGCTCCTCCAGCACTACTTACCCAACTTTTTTGAATCTCAACATCTGTTTTTATTAGAATATCGGTAACTTTATTTATATCTAACTCGATTGTGTCTTGACCCCTTTCAAAAATGACTTTATCTGTGCATCTGTACACAAAGATTTCAGCACCTTCAGCAATTGGTAAACCAGCTGTATGTTTTACTTTAATACATAAATCTGCATTGAAAAGTTGTTGTCGAGCTCTTGAACCAAGTACTTTACTCTCTGCATCAAATTGTTCTCTCTTTCTATTAGCTTCTCTTTGTTTGCGTGCTTTTATAGCTTCAGCACTATAGGTTCTTCCATAAAGTAGAATTAAAAATCCCCCAAATAGAGCAACAAGTACCAATACAATAGCTGAAATTATAATGTCCGCACCATTATATCCTTTAGTGTTTAAAAATGTGCTAGATAAACCATACAAGAAATATATTCCAACTAATGAAATGATTATTAGGTGAAGAATTCTTTTCATCTAATCCCTCCTTATACACAAATATACATAATTCGGGGAGAATTCACCAGAGCTGTAATGATAGTTACAATAGCTAAATTTATTTCTTTGATATATCAGCCGATGGAAATTGGACAATGACATTATAATAAGTAGATAAATTGTAGTTATCTTCTAAAATGATAGCGTTAACATATGTTCATTAAAAAATGCCCTGGCTCAAAATTAATTGATTGCTGGGCATTTTTTAACACTGTAGTTGGGAATTTTTCAGATGTTAATAAAAATCATTACGCTTATGAAACGATTAAGTGGGATAGTTTTCAAACCTTCAAAATCACTATTTTCATTGTTTCATTATTGAATGTCTCCAACATAAATACAGCCGAACTCACAGATTTTTTGCAATTGCACTTGTGATTTTCATTTTATATGTCTATATGGGGCATTGTTATTCTGACAGCTAATTCTACAACGGGCTTTGAAAAACATTTTGAATAATCCGATTTTTCTAATCTCCATAGTCGTTTGCAAGTACAAAGGATGCCTCTCCTATTCGAATCCAATCTAATTCATCAGTACCCTGTAAAGCACTGATAAAATGATAATCCGTACTATATGTATCAAAGCCGTCTTTATTAGGAAATTCTCTCCAGACTTCTGCTTCTTTTGTAGGGTCAAACCTAAATATTTTAAAATCCCTTGACTTGCATGTTGAATTTGCTTAACAAAAAGTTGATAATCCTCAACAACCTTGATAATTGATTAGGGTATATCATTTGAAAAGACTTAGGCATTCGAATTAAATATTTTCCCTTGGGGAGCCCAAACATTGGGTTACTTCCGTCACCCAGCTATCAACACTATCTTCATCATAAATATACGCTGCGTATCCATGCAATAAGCCATCTAAAGTTAATGACCACCCAAGTTAATATCCCCTATTCAACTTATTGCTTCTACCCTGTAACCTCATAAATGGGTTTTCTTTATAGTCCAAATACAACTTTTTGCGGTGATTGCGCCACTTCTTCCACTTCTTGGGATGCTATTGGTTTGTTACTACGGGGCGAAACTTAGTCTGTCCTTTATTGACATGTCTAATGAGCTTTCCAAGCCCAATCGGCTGTATAGTTCGGAATAATATCAATTAGTACGAAAATAGACAAATTTAAATATTTTATTAGAATTTATAGCTTTTTTTAATAGAAATTAGCTTATTAAAATAACATTTTCAGCTAAACAAGCACTTTATACCTACATTATTACAAAAATGTTTTTTTGTAAAATAAAACTATTGTATTATTTATCCGTAGTTTGAATAATTATTAATCTATTGCTATCATACTAGTCGCAATACAATTTCAAAATAAGGAGACGATGGATGATGAACACTAAATTTACAAAATTAAGCAAAAAAGGTCTGAGTGCTGCCCTATTAGCAGCCGGAATCATAGGGATTTCGACAGCTCCAAATGCATATGCACATGGATTTGTTGAAAAACCAGCTAGCCGTGCAGCCTTATGTACTCAAAATTATGGGGCACTTAACTTAATGTGTGGAAGCATAATGTATGAACCACAGAGCCTAGAGGCGCCTAAAGGATTTCCGCAAAGTGGACCGATGGATGGAAAAATTGCATCTGCAGGAGGTCTTTTTGGTGGTATCCTTGATCAACAAACGACAGATCGCTGGTTTAAGAATACAATTACGGGAGGTCCCAATACGTTTACATGGAAGTATACTGCACCACATTTAACAAGCAAATGGCACTATTATATTACTAAACATGATTGGAATCCTAATAAACCATTAACCCGCGCTGATCTTGAGCCAATTGGAACTGTAGCACATAATGGTTCTGCTGCATCGACTAATTTAACTCATACTATTAATGTGCCAACAGATCGTAGTGGCTATCACGTGATCCTAGCCGTTTGGGATGTCGCTGACACTTCAAATGCGTTCTATAATGTGATTGATGTAAATTTGGTGAATAATGGTGGCAATGTAGATACGGAAGCCCCAACTCAGCCAAATGGATTACATACAACAAAAGTTACTTCTACTAGTGCCGAGCTAAAATGGAACCCTTCTACAGATAATGTAGGTGTGAAAGAATATCAAGTATTACGTGATAGCAAAGTAGTTGCAACTGTTCCAGGAACGACATTCACAGATAAAAATTTGAATTCCAATACAAAATATACTTACTCAGTAAAGGCAGTAGATGCAGCTGGGAATGTTTCTACAGTAAGTGAATCTCTAGTTGTAGAAACATTGCATGCTGCTCCAGATACAGAATCGCCTACTCAACCAACTTCACTACATACAATGGGAATCACTTCTTCAAGTGTCGACTTAATGTGGGGTGCTTCAGAGGATAATGTAGGCGTTGACCATTATGTTATATATAGAGGGACAACAAAAGAACAAATGACTGCTGTTGGGACTTCAACAATCACATCATTTATGGATATGAATCTTCAATCAAATACTTCCTATATATATGCAGTAACTGCTGTAGATGTAGCTGGGAATGAATCTATTAAAAGTTCCATTTTAACTGTAACAACTAAAGAGCAAAGTACTTCTTATGAGCAATGGAGTCCATTCAAGGCATACAAAAAAGGTGATAAGGTAGAGTATCAAGGTAAGAATTATGAAGCGGTTCAAAGCTATCAAGGCTATGGAGATCCAAATTGGATAAACGCTTTGTCTTTATGGAAAGAAATTAAATAAAAATTAGTTTTCTAGTAAGAGAATTCAGTATCGTTTTGTTCCAATAGAAATTATTGAAGTAAAAGCAGCTTGCATGCAAGCTGCTTTTTACACGCTAATAATCCAAGGAGATTACACAACAAGTTCGCTACATATAATTTCAATGAAGAAACCGTTTGATGATTGAAAAGAGTTTTCACCGCAACGTTTAGACTATTGCTGTAAGAAATAACCCCATCAGCTGAGGTTCATCTAAATTAATTATGGAGCTGTAATTTCTACCAAACTCCATGTTTCAGAAACTTCATTGTAAATTGCTTTATATATGCTTATTGTACTATTTACTTGTTGAACACCAAATAGGAGGCTAATTTCACCAGTAGTTGAATGGATGTCCACTTTAAAATCAAAGTTATTGTATGGAACTGTCTCATCAGGACGAAATTCTTCTTGTACCATTAAGCCAGACCATCCTGCCAATTGCATATGGACTGTTTCTGAAAATAATACAGAAAAGCCATCTTTATTATTTGTTGTTCCCAAAGTAACTAAAGGTGCACCTGGCACGCTATTCTCGTCTTATACATTTAGATGCTTTATAACGAGCCTTCACCGTACAGGCGACTTTCATCGCATACGGCGATCCGTCAACTATACTTCTATACTTATTTCCCCGTAAACATAGTAGTTTTATTTCTAAATATATTCAATAGAATTTCAACAAGGTAAAGAACTCTTTACCTTTAAAATCGTACTCAACCTTCTTAATACCATAAACAACATAACTAAGGTTGCCTAACTGAGGTAAAATAAAGCCCACCTAATTATTATAGGTGAGGCCACATTAAAAAAACTTATTTAACTTGGATCAAAAGTAGTTGTATAGGATTTTCAGAAGGTAAAGAATTTTTAACCTTTACCAAAATTGAATTTTTATCATCAACCTCACCTTTTCTGTACGACATTTAAATTTTATGAAAGAAAAACCCCACCTAATAAGGTGAGGTCCATTCTTATTCCCAATTAACTCCGTTGAATGTTGCAATAATGTCTCTTGTCATTTTATTACCAGATAAATTTTGTTTATTGCCCTTTGTAAATGTAATTTTTTGACCAATGCTTGCATTGTTGTCCAGTAAAACTACGATAGATTTATCGGTGTCATTCCATATTGCAGAAGTAATGAGATCTTGAGAGTCGTCATCAAAATGGCTAATCATATTAGATCCATCGATAACTTTAATTAGACTATGAGAAAGATAAATGTCTTCTCCTACTTCAAATGTAACTGAATTAGCACTAGTTCCACTTACAGAAGTTTTATCTAGCCCTACTAAAATGCTATTCTCGTCTTATACATTCAGATGCTTTATAACGAGCCTTCACCGTACAGGCGACTTTCATCGCATACGGCGATCCGTCAACAATATTTCTATACTTATTTCCCCGTAAAACATAGTAGTTTTATTTCTAGTTGAAATCAATAGAATCACCACAAGGTAAAAAATTTTTAACCTTCATTGGCGAATTCTCGATGCTGAAGGTGTATTACGGTCTCTTTTCAACAAATAACAAAATTAGTGTGGCGATTGGACCTAATATAAGAGAAAGTAAGAACCAATTTAACCCTCTTCTATTCTTCCCTTGCGCCAATCCAGCATTGATTAATGCTAATGTACCCCAACCTACGAAATATTGATTATCCATCATCTGTCCCCCTAATTCATTTAACATACTGACCGTTCGTAAACATTTTTCACAAATTTGATCATAACATATCCAAATGCTTCATATTGTGATTATGAACGTTTCGTTTTCAAAAGAATGTGATGGAAGAACAACTGACGAATGCGATGCTGGCTACCCCTTCATTTGAATGATTTTTTACGTTTTCCCTCCATTGCCTTTTCCCTATATCCCCCGCTAAATAATCAGAAAAAAATACCATTTTTGAGATAATTAAGGTAAATACAATAATGAACTGTTATACTATAATATCTTCTCCCCATTTTATGAAAGGTGGTACATTTATGAGTAAAACTCTTGTAAATTTACAAAATGAGCTTATAGCTGAAACGAAAAAAGGATTCCCCATTCTACTATCTGGCGTCCTAGTCTTTTTAATTTTCACCCTCATGTATTTTGTTCTTCCAATAGAGGCTGTCCGTTTAATTTGGATATTTGGTTTGGGCGCTATTTTCCCTATTGGCATGTTCATTGGTAAAATTCTCGGCGTCAGTTTAAATTCTACAGACAATCCTCTAGGAGTTTTAGGAGGAATAGTGGCAGCTCCTCAAGCTTTTTATATACCTGTATTTATCATCGTGTATATGAAAATACCTGAATACCTTCCCTTCACAATTGGTTTACTTGCAGGCTCTCATTTTCTTCCATACATATGGATTTATAAAAGTAAAGCCTATTTATTCGTTACTTTAGGAACCTGTTTTTCGGCCCTTATCTTAGGTGGTTTCTTTGTTGATTATGCTTTCACACTTGTACCTTTAGCTATTTCGATTGTGTATGGGATTGGCGTTGCTTTAATTCAAGGAGAACTTAAAGCCAAATCAGTATCGTCATCTGTTATAAGGTGATTTTTAAAGAAGAAACTATATAAGTAAATTCCGAAAGAGTTATTTGCTTTATCATTGTGCTTGATGCTATATTTTCCGATGATTTGTTGACTTTTTCCTTTTTATGTTTTATATTTACAATATCCATGTGCTGTTTAATCTCTAGTCAGATTAAGCAGCTTTTATTATTGCTATACTATGTATCGTTCTTGCATTCTCTTCACAATAGTCTCTTGTTACCTTTATATAAAAAAATTACCAGGCTCAAGTCATTGAGTACCTGGTTTTATTTCTGATGAGCGTAATAAAATTGTTAGTCCCATCCCCCACACGAAAATTACACCATAATAAAGTCTTTGTAATAAACCTGCTGGCAAAGGAAGGAAAAATAAAAGACCGATAAGGATAAGTAAAGCTATAAGTACTATTAAGTTTGAATAAGTCCACTTTTTACCTTTAACCAATGATTTTGCATAGATCCCCATTCCAATTAAAACAGTCATCATGCCTATTTGAGCTAAAATCGAATGCCAAAATAAATGAACATCTGCTGGTATAACACCAGAAACACTATTTCCTAGTGCAAAAATAAGAATACATACTGTTGCTAATTTATTGATTAAATTCTTTTCTAAGTATTGGGATAGATATAATATGCCAACTGAAAATGATAAACCATTTATAATAAACAATACATTCATCCAAAAATGATACGGCGAACAAATTTCATTTGGCGCAATTGCGTAAGTATATTTCCCACATGTAGTCACTCCTAAATCACTCATAGCTTGTTGCATCATATTATAAGGTACAAGTGAAGTCATAATAAAAATCGGCTCTATCACAAAATATAAAATGGTAACAATCCAACTCACTATTCCTATTTTTTTAGATACATATATAACATTCATCCCCCTTTTTATAATTATATAGTTATTTCTATCATTAATTACCAATAAATAGCCATTGCAACAATACGCTCTTCCTTCTTACCATATAAAAAAGGCCTTCATCCAAAGATGAAAGCTTCTATTTAGGCAAACTACGTTTTATATTTAGATTGATCAAGCCACTTAGATTGCATTCTAAAATTCCGTGGTTTCATTACCAAAACGGGCTATTTTCCTCTCTTTTCGTACATTTAACATTTGAGGTATGAAAATTCCCAATAAAATACATACAATTCCTAGCCATTGCAGAGGAGACACGACCTCATGTACAAGCGTAATTGAAGCGATAACGGCTGTTGGAAGCTCGACAGCTCCTAAAATTGTTCCTAAACCCGTCCCTACTTTTGGAATACCAATAGAAAAACAAATAACTGGTATAACGACACCAAAGAAACCTAGGATTAGCGCATATTTCCATAAACCAGCCTGCAATGTACCATCCATCAAGTATGTTGGGGGGAACATTATGCAAACAAAAAGTGTTGCACTCGTTGTCATAAGAAAGCTTTTTGAATAAATCGGAACTTCGGTAGAAACACGTCCACTTGCAAATATATATAAAGAAAAAGTTATAGCTGCTAGTAGTCCAAAGAGTATTCCTTTCATAGATAATTGTTGTCCTAACCCTTCAAAAATACCCCCAGCGAACATCGTTCCTACAAATAAGATAATGATCGACAAAACCTTTTCGCGACTTGGGAAAGTTTTATTAGCAATCGCTTCAATGAGAACACCCATCCATGTGAATTGAAATAACAGCACAATCGCAATAGATGCTGGCAGTTCTTTTACAGAAAAACCGTAAAAAATACTCGTTAAACTCATCGTTGTCCCAACCGCTAACAGTGATACTATATTTTTTAAGGATACTTTATGACGAGAAAAAGTAAGAACGAGTAATAATAGTCCAAACCAACCGAAAACATATTGTCCCCCTAAAAGTTCAGGAAAAGTATAGCCATTTGAAAATCCAACTTTCAGAATGGAAGATAGGATCCCATAGCTACAGGCACCTAATAAAACCACTAAAGAAAACTTCAACTTGTTCAAAAAATCCCTCCAAAAAATAAAAAATCTCGTCGTCTATAAATAGACGACGAGCGAATGAAACAGAGTGAAAACTCTACAAAATTCCGCCACTCACGAACTTGTGAGCGTTTGCTTATAAAATTAGGACAATTGTATAAAAAAAGCTTCGAAGTGTCAATACTATTCATTTTCTCTTGCTAGCAAATCCGATACTCCCCTTTGAAAATTATTTTAGTTACTATGATAAGCCAAAGCCTTGATACATATGGTTTTGGCCATTTTACTATTTCTAAAAATCTCCTTTCCTCCACTGAAAAATTCTTTTTCATCAGCCATGATTATCGAAAAAAAAGATTGTAAAATAGCAATCTGTGATTTATATTGGAGATTATGATTTTTTTTCTAAATCTCAAAATCATAACCAAATTCAATTTATATAAACGTTTTAGGAGGGAAGTGGATAAATGAAGATGTATCTTTATCCCCTACTAGTCATTATCGCAGCTAGTAGTTTTGGTATCGTTTCAACTATTATAAAACTGGCCATGCGTAGTGGGTTTTCTGTCTCTGAGGCCGTGACAAGTCAGTTTTTTATAGGCTTTTGTATAGCGGTATGTATCTTCTTAGTTACAAACAGATCCAAATTGAGCTTTAAAGGTGTTAAAATCCTTATATTCGCAGGTATTTTAACTGGATTAACAAACATTTTATATGGTCATTCTTTAAACTTCTTGCCCGCTTCGTTGGCAGTTGTACTACTGTTTCAGTTTACATGGATTGGTATGTTGATTTCTTGTATTACAAAACGACAATTTCCAAGTAGAATTGAATTAATCTCTTTAATCATATTGGTAGCTGGTACTATTCCGGCTGCTGGCATCATTGATGTTGATTTATCCCAAATCCCTATGCAGGGATGGTTATGGGGGCTAGCAGCTGCCCTTTGCTATTCCTTATTTTTATATGTGAATGGAAAAGCTACTGCCAGTATGTCCACATCTAACCGTTTAGTATTTGTTTCGTTCTTTGCCTTTATGATTACGGCGGTTTTTCAATCTCCAGAAATTATTTGGAATGGGACTTTGTTTAACGAAGGACTTTGGGTTTACGGATTGGCATTAGGATTATTTGGTATGATTATACCTGTGTTCTTATTCACTATTGCCGTTCCTAAAGTTGGATTAGGGATGTCATCCATTTTAAGTGCTGTTGAATTACCAATCGCAGTGATGGTATCCATTATCTTATTAAGCGAAACGGTTACAACTTTGCAAATAGCAGGTATCGTAACAATTATTATTGGTATTTGCTTGCCAACCATATTAGATAAAGATAGCTTGTTAAGAAACAACCAAACAACATACAAAAAATCAAGCAAAGAAATAGCAAAAGAATCTTCAATTTGAAGATCCTGACAGGCTTTAGGCAAACTCAACGCATTTTGAGTTTGCCTACAGTCTTTTTTCTTTTACCGTTGATTTCCACCACGCATTAGTCCTGGTTGAAATGTAGCAATTGCTTTAAGGGAATTTTTTCAAAAATATCATCATTTATCTTCCCCATATAAAACGTAAGATGGATATCACAATGAGCTAATGCAACATGATCCGTTAATTGTTTAGCAAACTGATCGATTAACTCTATATGTTCTTTTTTTACTTGTTTTTCGGAGTATACCTTCACCGTGATTAGATTCTCTCTTACATCCTCTTCAAATACCCTTGCATGAGGAGGCAAGTTCAGATCCTTTATTTCAGAAGCTCGGTTTTCATCTACTATAAACATTCTATAAATATCTTTCCCCAATCGAATATCCCATATTTCCATATCTTTAAATCTTAATTTCCGTTCAAAATAATCAATCATTTTAACCTCCACATTAAAATTTTACTATTTATATCCAACAGTTCATTTACATACATAATATCTTCTTCAACTACCCCGATTCGCAAGTACAAGTTAAATAATTTGTATACATATCCCATTTAGGAATGGTAACAATACAAATAGATAAAATCGTAAAGAGGTGTCTTGACAACAATATGAGAAAGGTATTAATTGTTTTTATACTATCCCTTGTTCTTACTCCTTCATTTCAACATTCTTCCGCTAAATCAACCGAGGACTCTGAAGAACTAAGGTTACAGGATATGCTTATGAATATGCTTGCTCCTTATATTGAAAAAGATTTGACTAATTTTTATTATCCAAAGATATCTAAGGAGTTTTCACCTCATGTCACCCCATGGAAAATTGACGTGATTGAAACAAGAAGAGTAAATGGTTTTCGTGGTTTTATATTGGAAATCACATTTGAAATTGAACCTACCGACGGCGGACATAATATCCCCATAGGAAAAGACCGTATGACCTATGAAATTTCTTACGGACCTGAAATTAAATTGATTCATCACACACACCTAAAAACATATACATTACCACCTGAATAAAAAAAATCTAACTTCAGCATTTAGAAAAAATCTTCTAAGAAATTTTATTAATTATTAAAAGCCACTGCTCATTACAAGCGTGACTCCTCATTTAGCGCGATATATTCACTTTTCAACATTGAAAAGAGGACCAGATCAACATATTTCCCTTTTTCAAATTCATGTTGTCTTAAAACACCCTCTTGGCAAAAATTTAATTTTTCTAGCAATCTGATGGATGCTTTATTTTCAGGTTCAACTTTCGCTTCTATTTTATTTATTGCCATCGATCTAAAGGCAAAATGAATAATCTTGCCTAAAGTCTCTTGCATGATACCCTGCCGCCAATAAGCAGGGTTCAAATCATAACCAATTTCTATACGGTTATGTTCTTTTTCATAATTCAAATAGCCACATGTTCCAATCACTTTTTTCGATTTGGCTTCTTCGATTACCCATCTTAAACCGATTTGTTCCTTAAAAATTTTTTCATACCAATTGATTTCAACCATTGCGTCTTCAACTGATTTAAATAAATTTAATGGAAGATACTTAACCACATTTTCATTAGCATAAAGCTCAAAAAGATCATTACGATCATCCACTGTGCCTTTTCTTAAAATGAAACGTTCTGTTTCTAATTTAGGGAAATCTTTAAATTCGAACCCACTTTTCATAATAACTCTCCTTTTCACCATAAAATAGCATAATTGAATAGGTACATATTCGATTTAGATAATTTATAAAATGATTGATGAACCTTACACTCTCTTTTAAATTTTAAATTCTTACATATTAAAAAGCCACATCTATTGTTGGATGTGACTTGGTAATTAATTATTTATAATAAACTTCGTGACTTAACATTGTTACCAGATACTATAAACTTTTCACTTTCTTCGTCAAAAAATAGATTGAATCTAAATTCGTTCATTATGCTTCCTGTATAATCACTAAGTCTTAATGTAGGACTGACCCAAAACACAACTTCATTTTCATCCATTTTCCAACCTTTTTCAAAGCCTTTGTGCTTTTCTTCAAGTCGTTCTTCAATAGATTGTCCGTTATTACTCATCGTATTTTTTACTAAATCAATAAAATTAGTTTGTGCCTTCCTATTCATTTACCTCACCCCCACTCACACTAATAATAGCGCTTATGGTATTATATGGTTACAAATGCAAAATTAAAACATTTAAGAACCTATATTCTGTAAAAAAAGCATCCATACCCATATTAGTGAAGTCGAACGATATTACCAAATGATACGAAATTTACGTGAAGATTGCATGATGACCAAAATAATTGTTATCCCGACAACGGGATACCATAATAGATGAGTAGGGACGATGAATATGAATACACCAAATAGTACAGCTGTTAAAGTGCTAATTGTAATGGCTTGGACATTCGTAAATTTATTTTGAATAAAATAATATAAAGTGAATGGTAGTGCTAACGTAAATATCGGAATATACATGAATACAATAAAATGTTTAATGAGCGATATTGAAAGTACCGCTATGATAAAACCTATTGATGTAGTAAGCGTGTGTCCTATAAATAGGTTACCTGTGAAATAGCTATATAGCAGAATAAGCATAATCGCTAAACAAGTAGAAATCCCAATAATTAAAACAAATGAATGGCCCATAAAGAAGGCTGCCATGGAGAAGCAAACTAAAGAGACCAATGGCAATAGTAATAGTAAAGGATTTTGTCCGCGTTCTATATTCATAACATTTGTAAAGCCTACAAGAAATAATAAAGTAAAAGGAATCGCCAAATACCCTAATTCGATATGGCTACTAAGATTAATATAATTCACCTCAAGACTACCAAACATTATGATGACAAGTGCAGCAAAAATTTGACTAATTAATCCCCAAATGCTTGATAATTTAAAAGCTGGAGTAAGCTTATCGGCTATTATAATAACTACGATGCCAATTAATAGAGCTATATATAACAATTTTTTCCCCTCCTAAAATACATTTAAAAATTCGTATCTAGTTCTTCTTGAGTAACTTTATTCATGAGTGTTATTTTCCCTTCGTTTAGAACGCATACCATTTATTAAAGTGATTTGGCCCGAATGGAGAAATTGCTCATACTCTTCACTATTAACATCATATAGTGCAAGTTTCCCTTCATCGTCATAGTGAATTCCCCATCCGTATTTCTTTACTAAAGGTGAGGCTCTAAAACACACTTTAGACTTTTGGAAAAAATTTTTTCTGATTTCATCTAATGAATCTGAGTCAATTTGATTTTTAATCAAATACGTTTGGAATTGCACGTCTTCCTCAGTGTATTTGTATGGGTTATGTCTAATTAAATCAAATTCAATTGAAGCTATAGTAGGCTTATTGTTTCTTGGGACAGGGGTAACAGCCGAAGTAACTTCCGAATCCTCTGAAATTTTAATAAAGGTATTTTTATAACTCATCGAATAAACCCCCTTTATATTACCATAATTGTAAATAGTATAAAATTAGAATTTCATCTCTAATAATTTAATAAAGCTTTGAAACACTCTTACAGTATTCTTCTAACTCTCTCCGTGTATATAATGATGTAATAGGGTATTCGCTTGAAGTTTCTATCGAATAGGTTAAATGAACGACTGCGTATTTATTCATCTTTTCAATCCAAAAAATCACATCATCATTATCTTCTCTTCTAGCCACCGCAATTGCCTCTTTCCCATAAAGAATATGTTGTGGTGAAAGTTCTTTCTTTAACTCTTCATTTAATGATTCTGACATACTTTTTGAAATCAGCCACCACGGATCATTCATAAAATGATTGACACTTTCTCGCATCTTAGATCATCACCTCCGCTTATTAAATTTCATCTAGCCATAATTAAAAAGAAGCAGCTACTTGGCTACTTCATCATTGGTTTTCAATTTACTGTTTCTGCTACTGAACATCGTCGTACAGCCGTACATGGCCGTCCCCATACATAAAAGTAGGTCGTTATGTACTTGTGTCGCGAATTATTTTATTAATTGGCTCATAATAATTTCTTCGCCAATTCGACCTATTAATCGCTTATTCGTATCTTCAAATCCTACCTTTAAATATAACTTTTGCGCTGGTATATTATCTTTATCTACAACTAAGACAAGCTCATCACAATGAGGGAATTCTGATTGAACAAACTCAGCTAGTAATGTCATTCCCTGTTTGGCGTAACCTTTTCCTTGTTCAGCATGATTAATGGATAGTGCCGATATTAACAAAGCGTTCGAATTAGTAGAGTATTTCTTTACTCTTTCATTTGAATTCAATAGAAAAAAACCAACAGGTGTATGATCACTTAAAATGACAATACGATACTGTCCTTCATTGATTTCCTCAAAATTGCTTGGAAGCGCAGAGAATTGTTTTTGTTCCTCTGTAAGGACAAAAGAGTTTAACTCTTCCTTATATTCACTTGTGAAATGCTGTAGTTCAACCCTGTTCAATTTTTCCATATGACAATTCCCCCAATCACTTTTTCTATACTTTACCATTTTATGTGGTTTTGGTCATTCATTTATTTGAAATTTCTAAATAAATGATACCGATACCCTCCATTCATGAACTGTTGGGAACCTACTCATTGACTTTCAGTACGACTGAAACACGTATGCTTACTCAGTGGAACATCAAATAGGTATTTGTCATATGCTATAGAATGTTCTTCTACTGAAGACAATGATTCCGCAACAAATGTTTTTTGTATGGTGGCCATTGCTAAGCCTAAGCCTCTTTCCCTACTTCACAATATCATTGGAATGAACACCTCAATCCAGTAATGGGATAGAAATTTAGATTTGCACACACTTTCCCTTAATATGAAAGACTTTTTATTTTATTTCTTTTTCTATAAGATAGGTGCTAACTACTTTCGAAGGGTGTGCTTATATGTCACATAATTTCCAACTTACATCGCCAAAAATACCTACTGATTTAGAAAAAGCCAATTTTCAAGATATTTTTTACGAGGAAGAACCTTTTTTATCAAATTGCATGATCGCAGATACAGTCATTGATAAGGAGGCTGTTGAGAGATTAATCGTATCTAAAGTTATTTTTAAAAATGTCACATTCATCAATTCTTCCTTTAAAAAAATGGATGTAACGGATGTCATTTTCGAAAATTGCGATTTATCTAATTTAAACTTAAAGGAAAGCCTTATACATAGAGTGGTTTTTAAAAACTGTAAATTATTAGGTGTGAATTTTTCCGAGGCTAATCTTGGAAACGTTTTTTTTGAAAATTGTATGGCAACCTTAAGCAATTTTCCTGAGGCTCGTTTAAAACAAGTAGTATTCGATAACACCAACCTACAAGGAGCGAATTATTTTGATTGCTTACTCAATAAAGTGGCATTCCATGAATGTGATATTAATGAGGTAGATTTTACTGAAACCTCTTTAAAGGGGATAGATATTAGTACGTGTACCTTTAAAAGACTTCAAGTATCTCTCGAAAGTTTGAATGGGTGTGAAGTATCTTCTGAACAAGCTATCGGTTTTGCTTCACTACTCGGGTTAACGGTTAAATGATATGACCAAGCAATGATTGAAAACTACTCAAAACAGCCTAGCATTTAAAAATATTCATTTTACGTTACAAGTAGCCATTGAAATTTATTTCCTTTTGGCTACTTTTTGTTTTATGAAAAAAGCATTTCGCCTTTTATTATAAGGTAATCCGACTATTAGGAGGTATCATAATGACCCTAAAGATTATTAAAACACTTTTATCTATTATTATGGTGTTCATGTATTATTTGGGCTTTTGGACAGAAACCTTCACAATAAAAATAGTTATTTTCTTTCTTATGCTCATCTTTATTTTTGAGGCAGGAATGGAATCGGGGAAGAAACAAAATAACAGCATGTAATCAGAAAGTTTAAGGTACTTTCCTTCCCCTACCCACCTATTCAACAAGTTCACATCAAGAAAAGAACCTGTTGCTTTTGTATGAGCTATATTTTCATTATTGTTCTTTTAGCTTTCTTTATAATTTTTGATGTTTCTTTTGTATCAGATTCTTTACTCCATTTTTCACAAAGCATCATGACGAAATCAGGTTGAGTTTTACTGGCATCATTTAACCAATTCCCTACAGAATCCTGTACATACTTTGATGGATCTGATTTCAGTTGATTTAAAATAGGAAGGGCTTTACTAGGGTTCTGTTTTAAATCTTCGATATGCTTGGCCCAAACACCACGAGGACGAATAACTTCCATGGAAAATCTCCGTATTTTTTCATCCTCTTCTTTTGCCCATTCGGTTAGCAACTCAATACTTTCATCAAGGTGTTGCGCTATATCCTCTCTAATAGACATCCAGGAAATTTCTCGAACTCCAAAATGATGATCGCCAGCAAATGGATAAATATAAGCTAATTTTTCTTTCAAAGAGGTGCTTCCATTTTTATTCATAAACGCTGCCCAACAGCGAACACTATCTGAAGGATGCGTCGCAAATTTTTTAATAATTTCTTCTTTCATTTGGTCATTTTCTTCCTCTATAGCTGTATTCAATAGTTCGCCAGTTAAACGAATAGCTTTCATTCCCGATTCAGCATTCTGTTTTAACATTTCTTCTACTATATTTTCTAATTGATGAGATAACCCTACTTTAGGTAAAACATGTTTTACTAACGTAATATGATTGATCCCCAACCATTCAGTTAAATTAACACTCTCTATTTCTCCTTCATTCAATAACGTTAGCACCTCCTCAGGGATTTCACTAACCTTTCTAGCCCCTTTTCTGTTTCCTATGTCTATATGAATTGGCATGAAGACATCCTCCCACTATAATCAATTTTCCAAAGTAAGTTTATTATACTAATAATTTCTAATAAATTTAAACAAATTCATTCATTCCCTCGAAAGAAATGACTTACATATGGACAAATAGAGAAAAGCTTTTGACAAAGTAAAAAAAGATTAGGACTCAAATTCATTGAGTTCCTAATCTTTTTTATAGTTTTTCCTCATTGGGCTCCACATGAACATGAACTTCATATACGCCCTGCTCATGAATCATTTTATCTTCAACATGACAAGCTACATCATGAGCCTCTGTAATATCTAAATTTGCATTGACTAGAATGACAACATCGATCACTTCGTTATTGCCATAATTTCTGCCTCTAATTTCTTTAATCCCAATAACACCGTCTAACTTTAAAATAATATTTTTATAGTTTTGAAGGATTTCTTCATCAAATCCGTCAGATAGTTCATGAGAAGCTTCTTTGAAAATATCCCAAGCGGTTTTACAAATTAAAAAACCTACAATAATAGCTGTTACTGTGTCTAACCATGGCATATGTAATTGTGATCCAAATATCCCTACTGCTGTTCCAATACTTACCCAGGCATCTGATAAGTTGTCTTTGGCAGCGGCCATAACGGCTTTACTATTTATCTTTTCAGCCAATTTTTTATTATAACGATATACAAAATACATGACCAATGCTGATCCAAGGCCTACATACGCTGCGAAAATGTCAGGTGATTCTTTTCCACCTTGAAAAATGGAAGTACATGCACCAAATAATACTTGAATACCTACTGCCATCATAATAAACGAAGCTACCATAGAGGCAATGGTTTCACTTTTCCAATGACCATATCGATGATCATGATCGGCAGGTTTTTGTGAAAGCTTAAGGCCTATAAGTACAGCAATCGAGGCAATAATATCAGTCGTATTATTTAGCCCATCCGCCTTTAAAGCTTCTGAGTTACTCATGTAGCCAATTCCAACTTTTATTACGGACAAAATTATATAAGCAATAATACTTATAATGGCACCACGTTCACCTAATTTAAGATTATTGTATTTTTCTTCTTCCAATTCATTACCTCCCACTTACGTACTTTTTTATAATAACAGCCCTACCCCGAGTAGGTCTACAGCAACCTTTTTGCCTAAGCCTACATAAGTGGAAGGGATATAAAAGAGTTGTTTGCAGGAAAAAATCATTTCCTAAAGAAGCAGTCTTCGGTCACTCCAACATTTATTTCAATATATTATTTTTACCCTTAACTTTCTTCGTATGGATCTCCTCTTATAACTAAAGGTTGTTGTAGTTTTTTATGCTACAATTTACATATACTGCATCGAGAGGTGATTAGATGGATAACAGAAAATTAGTCTGCAAGGCTTGCGGGAAAGATTCTTTTGCAACCGGTCAACTTGGTCATGGGAAATTATCCACTGATAGTAATGTCAGACCTATAGGCTCTTTTATGGCTTCGGGCTCCCCACTTATTTTGTCATTTTGTAAAAATTGTGGTGAAGTGGCATCATTCAAGGTAGCCAAGCCTGAAAAGTTTTGATTTGAGGAGCTTGTGTTGTGTGATAAATGAATGGATTTGGGGGTATCACTCAATTCTTTGACCATACACTACTAAAATGTTAACGATTTTGTTTATCAATCCAATTTAGGCGTTCACAAAGTAAAGAGGGAGCAAAACTGATAAAAGCCATCGAGAATTGCTTCTTCTCGATAGCTTTTGTTTCAGGAGACAGAGTTGTCTGTCCTTCTTTATGTCGTATTCTTCTATTAAAGGCAAGACGGGGCATTTTACATAAACTTTCAAGTAGCCACTAAGATGAATTTCTTTTTGGTTACTTTTTTCATTAAAAGGCTAAATCAATCCTTTTCTATTGATTTTTTTCTTTCAACTATCGCTTACCCCATCTAGCAAATGATTCAACTGCTCAAGCTCTTTCCCTATGCTCCGCTACTCCAGATGTAATCAATATCTTTCAATCAATTTTCCATACCCAATCAATTTGTCTCAGTTTGTCACAATAAAATTTCTTTTTTATAGCTCTATAGGTCTGGATAAATACCTTTAAACTTCCTATAACGATACATACTATACATATAGAGAGAAAGGAGGGATACTTTATGAGTTATTACGGAGGCAATAACGGCGGCGGTTACGGTTCAACATTCGTTCTAGTTGTTGTTCTATTTATTCTATTAATTATTGTCGGCGCTTCAGTTTTATACTAATCTCCCATTACTCATTTGTCCTATATAGGAACAAATCATAATGATAGATAGCCCTATTAGAGCCATTTATCCATCCCAAATCATCTGACTAAACATCTATTCCCCCTTCCCCCAACCATAACAATATTTTCACATTTTCATATGACCCTCTATTCATGAACAATTAGAGATTGGGCGAAGGGGATTAGGGTAATGGTTATGGTTATGGCTCTAAATCAGCATTCAGTTTAATTATTATCGATGCAAGCTTATGTTCAAATAGTAAAACCATCCAACACTTCTCTGATGATATTGTTCGCCTCTAATGTTCATAACTACTAATACCATTCATTGTGTAAAGGGTCACATTCCTCTTTGTGGCCCTTTTTAATTCAAACCTTAACAGTTCATTAGCTCTAGGAATATCAAGCATTTACATCCGTTATGGCAGGGACATTAATTTCCTTGACACATGAAGCGGGTGATAAATTAACCACACATTGCACAATAGCTACAATATCTTGGACAGGGATACGTGTACCTTCATATAATTGGATGGCCTTTTCGGCTCCTTCCTCATAAGGGACTTCTGCTGCTAGCTCCCCAGGATTAATGCAAGTGACAGAAATTCTGTCTTCTCTTAAATGTTCACGTAAAGCATTTGTAATGCCTCGTAAACCGAATTTAGATGTGACAAATGAAACCTGTGCATTGTTTGTATGGTCTAACCCTGCCGTTGAACCAATTAAAATAACCTTTCCATTTTTCGCTTGTCTTAAATTCGGTAAAAGTGCCTGAATATATGTAATAGTGGACGTTAGATTGATATTGATTAAATTTGAAATATCCTCGACTTCATCTCTATCAAATGAATAATCATCCTCGAAGCCACGCTTTTCCCAAACCCCAACATTATAAATTAATACATCTATAGCGATATCTTTTAATTGTTCTTTTAATGACGGTATTTGTTGTTGGCTAGACAAATCAATAGAAAGCCATTGACGATTTACGCCATCATTGATTTCTAAGCTTTTAGGTTGTGTACGTGAAACTACCCATACAGTATCCCCCTTGGCAGGTAAGCCTTTTACAAAAGCGTCGCCTAACCCCTGACTTGCTCCAAATACAATAATATTTTTACTCATTTTTACCATCCTTTCCATATCAGCATTAATTAGTAGATTATAGTAACTTTTACATTAAGTCCATTATGAGCTAGACCTAGGTCATCATCATTAAAAACAATATGTATGAAATATGAACAAGCACATAGTCTAGGAGCCGCTATTTATAATGGCTTGGCAAATAAAGCTTAAAAATGTAAAAAACCAGGTACTCCGCAGAGCGCCTGGCTTCCTTGTATTAGATTGAGATTTAAACATAGTTATTGGGGTAATTCAGAGGATTTTTCAAACTCAAGTATATACCCATCTATTTTTGCTTTTTCTAATACTTCTATATATTCTTCTTTTCTTTCATCTAGTCTAGAATCTTGTGTGTTTTGATAACCCGGATATAGATTGTAATCTACTGGTTTACCCATAAGTCCACCTCTTATTCTCTATTTTTTTACTCATTATAGAATATATTGATATTTTCTGACAATTACTTTTGCTATTTTTGATTACAAAGACTGACATGACATCCCAACTGTCGCCTTATAGAAAACTCATATCTATACTTTATTACCTATACAAATTATATTTCAAAAGACTTACAACGCATAGGTTATGCCATGCTTGCTTGTCTTAAGGAAATGGGGTAATAGTCCAACCAACAAAAAATAGAACCGTCATAAACAAAATAAGATAGCCACCAATAAAGATTCCCCACTTGCCTAGAGAACGACTGGGTCTCGAAAGGATCGCAATGAATCCAAAAATGATTGTCAAGGTAATGAAATTCTTACTAGTAAATGGAGCACCATAGCCAATGATAATCCAACTATTAACCATGATAAGTGTCCAGAGGCCAATGCTAACACTAGCCCAGCCAAAAACATTGAAAATGGTTTGCTTTAACGTACCCAATTCCATAATTTAACCTCCCCTAGTTTCATATGCTTCATCATTGTTAAACTTTGTAGCTGTTCAACCTCAGCTTTAGGTCCTGTAACGACAACCCCATATGTTTTCATATCATGCTGTTTTAAATAATGGATTCTCTCTTTTAGGTCCAGATTTTTATGAGCGGAAACAGCAGTAGCCGTTTCCTCATAATCAACTAGAAAATTTAAGATGGATAAAAACGTTTGTTCATGAGAAGTAGCACCTTTAAATGGGGACCAATTTGTTTGATCTGGTTGTACAGGATAGCCAATAGGCGATACAACATTCCCATTTGCACTTAGCATGGTGTCTTCTACTCCTGTATAAATGGCTGCCCATGTGACATCTACATTTGGCATTTGCTGAATAACTTGATCTACTGTATATAAATCATTGAAAGAAAGATATGCTTCTACAACGGTTTCATTGGGTAATCCTTTTAATTTCCTTTGCTCCTCAATTGTATTAAATTCTCCTCGATTATTAGGATGTACTAGCCATTGATTCGTTTCTGTTGGATATTTTGGATACGATTTTTCCAGTTTTGAAGTAATCTTCTTTCCCACTAAATTATTTAACATAAAGCGTGTATCATAATGCTTCACTGGATAGACCTCGTCACCGATCTGCTTGTATTGCTCAAATGATAATCCCATTGAAAAGAGCGAGAATTCCATATCAAATTCAAGTTCCTCCAATGTCGTATTCGGTTCCGTTACATAAAGAGTCTGACTTGTCACATCCATTAAGGTTGTAGACTTTGTGCCAAAGGCATAGTACAAAAAAGTTAGCATATAACAAGTGGGGACAATTAAAAGGGCAATCGTCAGCGTTGTTACAATCAGCTTCCACTTGGATGATGCAATGGCTTTTTTTATAACATTTGTTGAAGGTGCATCCCCTTTTTCACTTTTCTTTGCTTGCTGTAATAATTGTTGATAAGAATCCACCTTTATTCCTCCCTTGTTATTAGTGTGCGCATTTTTTTGCGACCTCGCGCTAAATGACTTTTCACCGTATTCACGTTTAATTGCAAGATGTTTGCAGCTTGCTCATTTGTACAATCATGTACATCACATAACAAAATAATTTGCTTTTCGATTGGTTTAATTTGTTCAAGTAGGTTGATTAATTTCAAAAAAGCATCTTGTTCAACGATGATTTGCTCTGGTGTATTGGAATGCATTTGATCAATATTGTCGGAAGTTACATACCGCTTCTCTTTTCGTGTACTGTCGATATATGTATAGTAAGCTACTTTAAAAAGCCAAGGTTTGATGTCTTGAATTTCTTGACCAAGAAGGGTAATATGCGCTTTTGTAAATGTGTCCTGAAGCAAATCCTCCGCTGCACTATGATTTTTCGTAAGTGAATATAAATAGCGATATATATCATTCATATAGGTGATATATATTGTTTCAAGTTCCATCTCTTCCCACCTTTCAACCTACCCTCGTATATAGGTCACAAAAGGTTGCAAATAATTTAAATTTATTTTAAATGGTTACTTCAAAAAAGTGGTAACACATTAAAAAACGGCAAAAATCCATACATAATAAATGGATTTTGCCGTTTTATCTAACAAATGGTCTTTTATATAAATTTTACGTATAATTTGACAATAAACAGCCAATATAAAATGGCGTAGTGTCTCACTACTTAAAGAGCTACAGTGATTTCGATCGCTGTGGCTTCTTTTCTTTAAATGCTGGATCACTATTTAATTGAATGGTTACAAATATAAAGAGCTCCTAGTACTAGGCTTGTTCGATGAACGCCTATCTCAATAACTTCATGTATAAGTATTTATAAATGACACACACTATGTTGGAGTGTATCGCACGCACTATTTAAGGCTGTGGCGCTAGTTGACCGTCGCAGCCTCCTTAGAGTGATGAGTAGTACACCATTATAACTTACATAAGAGGTGTTTCGGTTGACCACATTAGCAAAATTATTGTATTTCGCTTTCCTTGTAACATTATTTTTAATCACTATGATTTGGGACTATTTCATAAATGATAATTGGGCTTTGCTCGAAAATTTATTCTTTTCCTTTTGGGTAGCGAGTTTTATATTTATAGCATTGCTACTTAGAAGTAAAAAAGTTGACACGGAAAAAAGCTAAAAATAGAAGCTGATTAGAGTAATTGAACTGCCCCGTGAAGGTTAGACATCTATCTAACCTTTACAGGGCAGTTTATAATATCTGATCAGCTTTTTTCTATCTCTATTCCCTCTTCATTAGTCGATAAATCTTCTACTAATCTACCCATCTATTTTTTAATCAAAGGTAGATGATGAATACAACTAGAGAGTGTAACAAGGAGCTACATATTATATCAAGGTAATCTGCAGATTATATATTTTTTAGTTGCAAGGAGGTGAATACATGCCTTTAACTACTGGTCCTATTGAAAACACAGGAAATCAACCAGCTAATGCAAGTAGTGTTCGTGTCAAAGTTCTTAATCTCACTGGAGGTTTACTAACTGGGGTAGTAAGAGTTTTTAGACTAAACGGTTCAAGACAATTATTGTCCACTACTCCTTTTGCGGCAGTTGCCAATGGTTCTACTTTTGTAACGCCAGGTGTTGGAAGCTCGCCTCAGTATGAAGTTGAAATCGTTCCCAATCAAAATGGTGGAATATATAGCGTTTATGGACGCACAGCTTCTGGTACTATCATTGCTGCCCAACGGTTTGTAAATTCGGAATTAACACAGACTTTCTAGATTTTAGTTCATGCCGAAAAGCCTTATACATTCGTATAGTATAGGGCTTTTCATTTTTCCTTTGTACCAAAGAATCGTCTTATTTTAAACATTTATTAAAAAGAATAAGTGGATGGCTGCAAGAATTCCCATCGGATAAATGATAGCTCTTGAAAACGAGTTTTTAAATCCATTTCGAGGATGTCTTTCAAATAATAAGTGTAGGATTGTATGTGTGATAAAGAATATATCGAGAACCCAAAACGTTATGGTTTGATAGGTGCTGAATAGTAAGGAAAGTATAATGACATAAAGAAAAAGATGAATCCCTGTGAATACTTGATAAGCCTTTGAATCTTCCATATCCTTTAATACGATAAATAATCGCCACTCCGAGCGCCTTATTGCATCCATTTCATGTAAAAGAAATATAGATAGGTTTAATAAAAAAAGGATTAGCAATAAATTAGGCATATAAAACCTCCTCCACCTTTATACACCCTATGTTACTATAAAACCATTTTTCAAATTTCAAGTAAATCCTCTAAAATATGTCGATATAAAGTCGACGAATCATGTTGAAATAGGAGTTTGAATGTCACATTCTCCTTTTTATGATACAATTTACATATATTACATAACGAGGTGATGGCGTGGAAGATAAAAAGTTAGTTTGCAAGTCCTGTGGTAGTGATTCTTTTACGATTGGACAAGTTGGTGGCGATTTTAATCAAGGTAATGTTAGGCCTATTGATTCTGTCTTTTCAGTTGGCTCCCCGTTTATTTTTAACTTTTGTAAAGACTGCGGAGAAGTAGCCTCCATTAAGGTGGAAAAACCGCAATATTTTAAATAATCCCTAGTGAAATGGGGTCACTCCCATCTCAGTGACCCTTTAGTGGTTTATTAGCCCCTATATTTCTCTCCAGTACTTTCATTAAAATCGCTCATCCAATCTGTATGCTTACTTTAGCGTTCAACGCAAAACTCTGTTGTAGCTAGCTCTTTTCCATTTATTATTACCGCTAGCTTATGTTGACCTGGATAATGCTTTCGGGTTGTTAAATCTTTAAAATGGTGATTTCGTGTGTATCGGTGACTCTCTTTTTCGAAGGTGCGTTCCGTAATTTTGAATAGCTTTCTTGAAGTTGCTCCATTTGCTTTAACAAAATCTATCGCATATTCGATTCGAAGCTTCTGTGGTGCTGTAGAATTAGTTTGAACCGTAAATGCAAAATCAAGGGTTTGTCCAATCGCCAACCTAACTTTTCCTAGCGCTAACTCATGGATTGTTACATCTGGAGAGATGTCAAAGCCGAACAAGAAAAGCACCTCAGCATCTCCTTTTCGCAATAAACCTCGACATCCATGCTTAATAATCCAATCTGTGATTGAGCTCTCTCCGTGCCATTCATGAGCAAGTCGTTTCACTAGTTCGGGATGATCCTTGGCAATATCATTTAAATTATTGGCGACACTTTTCTGTACATAGACAGATGGATCCTGTTTGAGCAGGTTCAATATCGGTAAGATTGGTGACGGGTCCAATTTGTATATTTCCAATGCCGATGCCCAAGGTAACCTAGGGCGACACCCCTCACTAGCTAATCGTCTAATATGAGGATTAGCATGGCTCGCCCACTCTAACATTTGAGCCATCATCTTCTGAGGATCTTTTAAAATAAAAGGCCGAACAGCGAACTCTGCGCTGGAGAATTCCGTAAACACCTCTAATCCATGAATGGAAGCCTGCCAATCATCTAGTCCATATACTTCTACAAAATCAGGCAAAAATAAATACTCCACTCCCTTACATGTAGGTGCAATTTTTATCAATATTGATAATGCCTCACAGTAGGATGTCGGCAAGGTTGCCCGTAATGAAGTACTGATATGCCTAATACGCTGTTTGAATTTTTTCATTTCCCAATCGTCATCATGGATTAAATTCATGAACTTATGTGAATCAAAGGCAGAGTATTCAGCCTGTACGATATTGATAAATTGATGGAAGAAATCTGTTGTATATTTACCCTCAAATGTGTCAGCCATGACCCATCCCCCTTTTCGCTAACATAACTTCCACTTCAAAGTTGTGTTTGTCTTGTGCCATTTTTTTCTCCTTTTATGCTCTTTATGACGTGGTCAATGTACTTTTTATTAAAAATTCATAAACATTGACTTCAAGTTTTACTATACGGGATAATGGTGACAACTACTGTCACTATTAATTTTGTTTTTAAGGAGGAGCTTTGATGCACAAGGCGCAAAGACTTATTCAGCTCATGATGAAGGTCAACGAACGTAAAAAGTTTACCATTCAGGAGATGGCTGATGAATGTGGTGTTTCACGCCGAACAATGATTCGTGATTTAATGGAACTGAGCGAACTAGGTGTACCGCTTTATTCCGAAGTTGGGCCTAATGGTGGTTATCGTGTTTTGCGTGAAAAAGTGCTACCACCTATTAGCTTTACCGAGCATGAGGCAATTGCATTGTTCTTTGCTTGCCAATCATTACATAATTACAAAGCTCTCCCCTTCAAAAATGAAGTAAATACTGCATTGGATAAATTTTTCTACTATTTATCAGGTGAGCTCAAGCAAAAGATTGAAAGTATGCAGCAACGTCTTTTATTTTGGGTGCCTCCTCATGAATTAGAAGTGCCCTTTTTAAAGGGATTACTGGAGGCTGCACTTGAACAGCAGGTTGTCACCATCTTGTATGAAGCGGCCACTACTAAAAATAGAACGATTCAGCCTCTTGGAATCTATACGATGAACGGGCTATGGTACTGCCAGGCTTATTGCTTCCTAGCTGAGGATTATCGAGTTTTTCGCATAGATCGAGTGAAAGATTTTTCTTTAGCTGAAGATCAAAGCCTGAAATTGGACATGACAAATGAGCACATTAAGTCATGGATCGTGCCAGCGGATGAAGTACATATGTTAGATCTTGAGGTAGAGTTAACACCAGAAGGAGTAAGACGTTGTCAATCAGAACTATGGTTATCTCAGTGGATGGAGCTTCGTGAAAATGGATACGGGTCGATACTCGCAAAAGTGAACTCTTCCTTTACACCATGGTTAGTCCATTTTTTTCTAGGCTTAGGTATGGAGGCCAATGTCAAACATCCCCCAATAGTACGGGAACAAATTAAAAGTAAGCTACAGGAACTGATGAAGCAATACAATGAAGAATAAAAACCAGGTTCTCAGTTGAGCACCTGGTTTTATCTTTTTTTGCCGTAGCTTCAAATATTCATGCTCATTTTTCTACTTATCCCCTTCATTCCTAGATGCTCATAAAATGCAATGGCATTGGCATTAAACTCCCAAACATTTAATTCTATAGATGTAGCTCCCCCTGCTTTTGCCCATTCCTTACAACCTGTAAATAATAATCCTCCAACACCTTGCTTTTGTAGAGCCTTTCTCACACCAAAATCATGAATATAGCCATATTTACGTCGTACTAAAGATTGAAATGAAGGCGAATGTTCAATGCTAATTATTGCAAATTCTACGACTAATTCATCGTTCTTGGCGATAAAAATAGGACTGTTTGATCTTCAAGCAAGTCTTTAAAATAAGATTCAGGCATAACCGATTCAACGCTTTTAAAAATGGCTGGTTCTTCCCTAACATGCTCTTCATGCCCTTCTCTCACAAGGCTATTCACGGCATAATAATCATTGCTAGTAGCTGTACAAATAGAAATGCTCACAGTTATCCTCCTCCAAAATATCCCTTTTAGTATATTGTAACTTATGACTCATTTTGAACCAATCATTTATCGAGATAACGGATGACGAGCTTTTCCACCTGTGTTTTCAATGCCTGGTTAGCATAGCGGAGGACTACATCATTACCTGCCGTTGCAATTTGGACATCGCTAAAATATTCGTCCACACGATGCCAACCTACCACTCGTATATGTTGCTGGTTAAGCTGCCTTTTGAGATCAAAATATTCTTGGCGTAAATCTTTTAATAATGCATCCATTAAAGGTACAAACGCGATTTTCATTTTAAATTGTTCAGCAAATCGGTAATCATGCTGTACTGATTTTACAGCTAATTCCAACAATAAATACTTGTGTAATAGCTGGCGTTGTTCAGCTTTAATCATAATAATCAGCTTCTAGTTGAGCTGATTGAATATGATGGATTGGAACACGTCTCGTTGTCAGTAGTGTTTCAAGTAACAGTTCGTTTGTAGATAGGTTAATGGCATGGATGATTCCCGTCCAATGCATGATTTTTCCATCGTTCCAAACATTTAATTGAAGATCTTGCTGCTGATGATAGGCTATATCGATTGTTTGCTGTAACTCTTCCAGTTCCCATTCTGTCAGCTCTCTTGGTTGCGTTGTATAGACTTCTTTGCATTCCCTTAGCAGGTCCAAATGCTCCGGCATCATCATAGATGCCCATTTTATATTACCTCTGTCTTTTATCATCCAATCACTCCTATGCCAAATGACCACCAACTAAGCGATCACGCTTGATGGCTGTCCCTGCCCCAGTAAACGAAACCGCTCGTAACAAGGCTGTTGCTCCAAACCTGTTGCGTATGGCATCCATCGTAGGTCCGATGAGCTGCCGTTGTGGTTTTCTTTCATCAAATAAATCCAATTGGATACTATGCTCTCTCTCAAGATTAGATATCCTTACCGATAACTGCCTTGCCGGCTCTCCCGCAAAGTGTTCATCCAGCAATTCTATGCACGTTTTATACATGACAAGTGTTTCATTTGTTGGTGTATCAATCGTTCTAGATCGATGAAACCCTTTGGTCATCGCATTCCGACTATATGAAAGACCCAAGCTAATTGTACGACCAACAAAACCAGCATCTCTCGCTCGCTTCATGACATCCTCACACATTTCTAAAAGCACTACCGATAAATCTTTTCGTGTATGATAATCTCTCATTAACATTTGACCCTTTCCAAAACTTAATGCTCCATTAGTAATTAACGGTTCCCCTAGCTTTGATAGATCGATTCCCCATGCATGATGATATAGCTGATTGCCCATAACACCAAATTGCTCTTCTAAATCATTCAAATCTGCATTGGCTAACCCACCAACTGTTTGAATCCCCATCTTATTTAGGTTGGCTTCCATCTGTTTGCCGATTCCCCACATTTCGGACAAGGGTCTGACTGGCCAAAGCTTTTTCGGTATATCACCGTACGTCCATTGAGCAAAACCCGTTTTCTTTGCTTCAAGGTCCAATGCCAATTTAGCCATTAGCATATTGGGACCTAAGCCAACAGCACTTGGTACATTATATTGATCCAAAATAGCGGCCTGTATTTCTCGAGCCGCTTGTTCAGGCGATCCCCAAAGCTTTTCAGTACCTGTTAAATCGACAAAGCTTTCATCTACACTGTAAACATGTATGGCGTCTACAGGAACATAATTAGCGATGAGCTTAGTAATCGTCATGGACATCTGTATAAAAAAGGACATTTTAGGTTCAAATAATTGGATATCGGGATGTTTAGGAATTTCGAAACGACGACTACCGGTCTTGATTTTATATTTTTCCTTCATCAATGGTGAGGCAGCAAGGACTACACTGCCTGGTTGATCGAAATTGGCTACTACAGCGACAGGTGTTTCTAAAATATCGATTCCATGTAGCATGGCGATACAGCTGGCATAAAAGCACTTCATATCTATACACATAATAGGTCTATTCGGCATTTCCTCATAGTTCATACAACCTCACGCTCTTTTCGGAAAACAGGAGTAACCGCGAGAACATTTCTGATGATAAAGGAACGCTTTGCTTGCCTCGTAAAACAAAATGCTTGAAATGAATCGCCAACAATTTTAATGACTCTTACACGTCTTTTTGTTACGGAACCATTTTTGGCTATATACATAATGTCCACTAATTGATTGCGTTGCATAGCTTTAATCAGTTGCTCTCTCATCGTAGTTTCCTCCACTATCTCTCAAAATTTGATTTGATGTACCTTTCATTTCCATTCCTACAACTGTGCCTTTTAGTAACAGCTTCAGGCAACCTGAATTTATCCAAATTTACGAATAGATTTCCCTTCACTTATCATATGTAAGAACACTTGTTTGTATACATATTAGAACAAACGTTTGCTTTTTAGCAAGATTAAATTTTTGGAAACAAAAAAATGGAAAAATAAAATTTTAACATTCATTTTAATTTGTAAGATGATACAGGGATTAAAGGTGAAATTACAGAAAAATATGGAATAAAAGAAGCGAAAGTAACGTTGGAGATGAAACGGCTTTGGAGTTCACCATTTGCTCAACGCAAACATGTGACGTGGAAAAAGAATGGATCATCCATTCATTAGATCATATCGTGAAGGCTGATTTTCAATTAAATAAAAAAGTAGAAATGCTGGTTTATCAACATTTCTACCTACTATTGATTCATTTTGAGCAAATCCTTTATATTATTCTGCGAAGTTGCCCATAGCAATCGAGATTCTATTCCAGCTGTTGATTTGGTTAATTAGAATTACTAAATCTACATATTCTTTCTCTGTATAATAATTACGAACTCGTTTATATAAATCATCAGGTACACGCATTTCAGACACTAAAGTAATGTGTTCGGTTAACTCTAAAGCGACCTTTTCTTCTTCTGAATAGAATGTACATTCTCTCCAAGCACATAGACAAAATAGACGCTGTTCAGTCTCCCCCATTTTTTTGGCATCAGCGGTATGCATGTTCAGACAGAAGGCACATCCATTTATTTGTGAAGCACGGATTTTAATGAGCTCACGAAGCTTTCTATCGATACCATTCTTTTTCGTGTATTTCTCCATTTCCATCATTATCTGCATAGCATCAGGTGCAATATTATAATAATCTATACGTTGTTCCACGTTACATTCCTCCGATTCAATTAAATTCCTTGATGATAGTTTAGTAAAATTCATTCTTATTCCATCATGCTATTCCTTGGGCATGAAGAAATGGAAAACCATTTGTTCCGATTAAATTTACTGATTATACTGACTCCCCCATACAAAATTAAAGACAAATATAATCGTCGATTAATTTAATCGTTGATTATATTTGTCTTTAATATATGCCTGTTTTTAATTTTTGTCAAATTGATTTAATTTAGATGAAGTATTTTTGAGGTATGATAATATACAAGATACATGTAAGTTTTCTAAAGGGATTAGAAGTAGGTGAATAAATGAAATATAGTGTCATGGTAGAGTACGCATTACACAGCCTTGTCTATTTAATAGATGTACCACCAGAGGAAAGTATTGGAATAAAGGATTTATCAGAATTTCAAGGGCTATCAGAAACCTATTTATCAAAAGTATTAGGTAAGCTATCTAAAGCCGGGATTGTCAGTTCAGTATCTGGTGTTAAAGGAGGATATAAGCTTAGTAAAAAGCCTGAAGATATTTCTTTTTGGGACGTTGTAAAAGCTGTAGAGGGTGAAAGTCCCATATTTCACTGTAAGAACATCAAAGCAAATTTTGCCAACCAAACTGAAAATTGTGATTCCTGTGCATCAGGTACATCCAATTGCACCATTAATATAGTGATGTTAGAAGCTGAAGAGCAAATGCGGAACTATTTACGAGGTAAAACAATTGCATGGTTAGAGGAAGAGCTTAATCGTACCTTGCCAAGTGAACGTATAGCAATGGCAAAGGAATTCTTCCACAAGAAAAATAATTAAATCAAAAAAGCACCAATACCAAAACAAAGCACAGCCTCCTAGCGACTGTGCTTTGTTTTTGCTTAATTATTTATCCCGCAATGAGCGAACTGCCTAAAAATTATTGATTAAACCTTACAAGGCGATCAATTGGAAGACGTGAAGAACCGTAAGCAGGTGCCGCCGCTTCACCAATTGCTAATAATAAAATAGGTATTTCATTTGCAGGTAATTCCATGTACTCCGCAAACTTAGCTTTATCAAACCCACCCATCGGAACTGTATCATAACCCATTTCTTTCGCTAATAACATAATTTGCATCGTTACTAGGCCAGCATCAAAGTGGACGATGTTCTCTAATGTTTTTGTCGAAGCTGACCCATACATTGTTAATGCGTCCTGTGCCAGTTTTTTCGCAATTTCTTCTGGCATATAGCCTAACTCCACATTTTTTGCATAGATTTCCTCAGCGTTTACATACATCTCCATATCTCCAATGACAGCAATAATAGCAGAGGCTGTTTCGATCTGCTCTTGATTAAATGAAAAGAAATTAATATTCTTTTGGATTTCCTTATCATCAATGACGATAAATCGCCATGGCTGCATATTGCTCGAAGAAGGCGCTGAAATAGCGTCTTGTAGTAGCTGCATAATGGTTTCACGAGATATTTTAGTATTCGCATTATATTTACGAACAGATTTACGCTCCTGCATAATTTGTTTTAATGTTGAAGTTGATAACATATGATTTCCCTCTTTTTCAAAAAATTTAAACTGCTTTAATTGTTACATCAATATTTCCCATTGTCGCTTTTGAATAAGGACATACCGTATGTGTTAGCTCTAATAATTGCTGTGCCTCTTCCAGCGTTACTCCTTCAATATGTCCTTCGATATTTACAGCAAGTACATAGTCAAAAGTAGCTTGCTCCATTAACTTAACGGTAACTTGAATAGTTGATGCATGTTTAAGCTTTTTTTGGCGTTTAATCAAATCTAATGCACTATTAAAGCAGGCACTATACCCCGCAGCAAATAATTGCTCTGGATTTGTCACATGGTCTAATTTTGAGCCTGGTGGTGCAATTTTTAAAGATAGGGATTGATCCTCTGCATAGGATGTGCCACTACGGCCACCCTCATTAATCATAGTCGTTGAGTATAATTCTTTCAAATCGAAAACTCCTTTTCTATATCCTTTATTTTAAATTGTGCACAATTTAATTTTTACAAATTGAATTGTACACAATTTAATTGCGTTTGACAAGTAGGAACTTTATTTTTAATATAAATGTTAATAGAAGAACATAAAGAGGGGATTTTTATGCCTAATCATTTAGATAATCAACTATGCTTTCTTTTGTATGCCACATCCAAGGAAATCATTAAACACTATACATCATTATTGAAGCCATATGATTTAACTTATACAGGCTATATCACCATTTTAGCGTTGGAGGAAAACGAACAAATAACGGTGAAAGAATTAGGACAACGTTTATTTTTGGATTCAGGTACCTTAACACCATTGCTGAAAAAATTAGAGGCAAAGGGTTATATTTGTCGTGAGCGTTCCAAAGATGATGAACGACAAATGCAAATCTATTTAACAGAGGTAGGCAATGATGTTCGTCGCAAGCTACCTGAGGTATCGCGTCAAGTCATGCAACAATCGAATATTTCAGAGCAGCAATTTATACAACTAAAAAATGTTCTTCAAGACATCATACACAATGATTGGACCATGAAAGATAAAAATTAAGCAATGAATAGTATCACCTAAAACTTTTGATTCATGCTAGTGACAATCATTTTATACCATTAACAGATAGAACCGTAATTGGACACTGCATCTCATCCAACTACGGTTCTTTTAAACATCTGGGCAATTTGTAAAATACATTCACGTATGTCCCCTCTCTTAATTCGGCGATTCATACCCTAGCCGAAATAATGGCTTCTTTTTTGTCAGCATATCGATGCTCTCGTAAAATATCTAATTATTATTGGGCTCATGGACAAAATCAAGTACTATAATGATAATAGGACGTTTTTTAAAGGAAGATATACATGAAGAATAGATTTTCAATTGGAGAAATGGCTAAGCTCCATAAAACAACTATAAAAACCCTTCGATATTATGATGAAATTGATTTATTAAAGCCTATGCACACAGATAAAAACAACGGCTATAGATACTATTCAACAGAACAATTTGAGCAATTAAATACTATAAATTATTTGAAGGAATTAGGTTTTTCATTAAAGGAAATTAAAGGACACTTAGATCACAGGGATATCGACGACTTTTTGCATCTCTTAGAGGAACAGAAACGATTAACCGAAGAAAAGATTCAAGAACTGGAACGAATTAATCGCAGGTTCCAAGATCGAATTAAGGATATTAAAGTGGCACGAGAGATAAAGGCATTGGGAGTCCCATTCATAATGGAAAAACAAGAGCGAAGAATCGTGCGATTAATGGAAAAAATCAGTTCCGAGCCTCAACTGGAAGTTTCTCTGCGACAATTAGAAAATTTGTCGAATATGAATTCTTCTATATTTATTGGAGGCGTTGGCCTAACCGTAAGTATTCACCATCTATTAAATAACCAGTTTCATGAATACAATTCGATATTTATTTTAGTCGAGGAAGAGGATAGGCAAAGTCCTTTATTGGCCACGCTTCCTGAAGGAAAATATGCCTGTATTTATTTTAACGGCAATCATAATCATTCTCCCGCACATTATAAATCCTTACTGAATTTTATTAAAGATCAAGGTTTCCAAGTGATTGGAGATTCCATTGAAAGAACCATAATTGACCATTACATTTCAGGAAGTAAAGAAGATTATTTGACAGAAATACAAATACCAATAGAGTATTGACCCTCCCCTTACCGGAGGGTTTATTTTTTTACGTAAGGACAATTTTTTAAGGAGAATGAATTATGCTAGGAACGATATTTAATACAATGATGATTATAGTCGGAAGCATCATTGGAAGTATTTTTAAAAATGGGATAAAAGATGAATACCATCAAATCCTCATGCAGGCCATGGGATTAGCAGCGATGGGATTAGGAATAAATGCTCTAGTTCAACATTTACCCTCCAGTAAATATCCGGTACTTTTTATTGTCAGTCTAGCTATAGGCGGATTATTAGGTCAAAAACTTAATTTAGAATCAAAATTTAATGCTTTAGTGAATAAATACTCTAAGGGGAATTTAGCTGAAGGATTATCGACTGCAATTTTATTATTTTGTATTGGGTCATTATCTATACTAGGTCCTATAGAGGCTGCATTAAAGCAAGATTATACATATCTGCTCACGAACGGCATATTGGATGGAATTACTTCGATTGTTTTAGCCACTACATTTGGTATTGGGATAGCTGTTGCAGGTATTGTATTATTTCTATGGCAAGGTTCCATTTATTTAATAGCTAGTTTAATGGAGAATTCCATCAATAATGATCTTCTAAATGAATTGACGATTATAGGAGGTATATTGATATTAGCATCCGGTTTAAGTATTTTAGGCATAAAAAAATGCAATACCTTAAATCTTCTGCCCTCATTAATAATCCCTATTATTGTATTTTTATTTATACATTAAAAAGTGATCTAAATGTTGCTTTGAAATAAAGTTTGAGCAAAAATGCCTCGCGAATCCCTTATTTTACGTTAAATAAGAAGAATCCCTTTTGAAAAAAGATTGATCAAAAGGGATTCTTTTTTAGCAGTTTTAAGTTAGGTTTTATAAAAAAGTTTGATTATTTTCTACCTGTGTTGCTCCACAATCGCGCCCGATTGGTGAGTAACAATGAATCATTAATTAAACAATGACTTTTTCTTATATTTCGAGGCAAAAGGTAATCCAGTGTCTTTTTTGACTGGTAGTGCATCAATGTCCGTTCTTGACCCAATTATTGGATGGTCTTTATTGTCTTATAACATTGCGATTAATCCAGTTCCAAGGTACTGGTGAAAATGATGTCTTAATCCGATCGTATAATCTTTGTTTTCATTAGTTAGGTTCTTTACATTCATCTGTTATTCTTCTTTGTTTGTTTTATTCAATTGAATTGTCAAATTAAGTACAATACAGATATGCCTCAAAGGAAACTAAAAGACATGTTTTCTGTTAGACTTTAGGGTTCATGCCTTTTAAGGATTTTATTCAGTGTCTATTCTAACGGGCTTGACATTTAACGGCGTTTCTTTTTTTGATTGATTAGCGAAATGCATAACCCCTTACATACTCTCTTTGCGACAATGAAGCAAAATGAAAATCTAGGGTCTTAATATTTCTCCCTTGTCCCATGAAACAATTAATCGATTCAATCTTCTTAGCCGAGTTTCTTCTTTTTTAGCACTCATTACCCACCAAATAGAATCTCTTCTGTACGAAGGTGGAAGCTGATTAAAAAATTTCCAAGAACTTGGATGTTTTCTAATTTCATCCTCATATTCTTTCGTTAAAGTAACGTTCCTATGAACGGAAGAATAACCTGTTTGATCATTTCTTTGATTGAAAACAGTCAATCCCTCAGGCCTCATTTGATTGTGTTCTATCAGTTTATGCACCTTTTGCACATTAACTTTACTCCAGAGGCTATTAGGCTTACGTGGAGTAAAGCGAATTTTATAGCAATCTTCATCAACTGTTTTTCGTATCCCATCAATCCAACCAAATGACAGTGCACAATCTACTGATTCGGACCAAGTGAGACTTGCTTTATTGGTCTTTTTCTTAACAAAAACTACCCAAATTTCACTAGCTGTTTGGTGATGAATATCCAACCAATCAATAAATTCTGTTTGATTACTAAAAAATAGCACTTCACTCATTTTTCCAGCCATTCTAAAATCATTTGATTAAGCTCTTCAGGTCTTTCTTCTTGAATCCAATGACCAGTGTTTAAACTCTTAATGTCTATATTAGGTACAAAATCTTTTATATTTGGAAGCGGCGGAATAATATCTTTCTCACCATAAATCATCAATGTTGGCTGATGAAGAATAGGAGATACGTCACCCAATAAATCCCAATTACGATTTAAATTTCTGTACCAATTGATGCTTGGAGTGAAACCTGTCTTATTGAAGGCTGTGATATAAACAGAAAGATCATCATCGCTCATAACAGGTTCACCTAACGGCTGGGTTGCTTTAGCTAGATTAATCATTTCCATTCCTTCAACAGAGCCTTGTGATGGAACATTCTTTCGATATAAGTTACGAAGAAATTGGGCTGCATTTTCGTCTAATACAGCATCTGCAACACCTGGTTGTTTGTTAAAGTGAACAAAATAGTAATCATCGCCAAAAGCTTCTTCCATAAAATCAATCCAAGGTCTCTCTCCTCGAACTTGGTAGGGCAAGCATAAGTTAATCATTTTATTAACACGTTCTGGATGCAGCAAAGCCATACTCCAAACAACACTTGCGCCCCAATCATGGCCCATAAAAATGGCATCTTTGTATTGGTAGTGATCCAAAAGAGCAACAAGATCACCCGTTAAATGTTCAATATCATATTTTGTGACTTCTTTTGGACAAGAAGACTTTCCATACCCTCGTTGATTAGGAATAATAACGTGATAACCTGCTTCTACAAGAGGAGTCACTTGATGTCTCCAAGAAAAGGCATGCTCTGGCCATCCGTGGCAGAGAACGATAGGTTGCCCCCCATTTTTTTGTCCAGCTTCAAAAACCTCTAGCTCCACACCGTTACCCGAGATAAGTGTTGGTGTTGGAAATTCATAATTGTTTGTCATTTAACATCCTCCTAATTAAAATAAAAGTATCTTACAATGAAAATATTATCATGGACGTTTGACAACGGTCTGTCAGCTTTGAGAAACTCACTTAATGATATTTGTCAGCCATCAATCTGAGTTTGGAAGCAATTTTTTTGCGCATTTCTTTTGGAGCTAAGACCTCTATATGCTCTCCAAAACTAAATATGAGAGAGAACAACCATTCTTTTTCGGGGAATGTAGCTGTAACAAGAAGTTCACCTGTTTCTAACACCGCAATATCTTCTTTATTAAAAACATCCTTCACACGAGACTTCATTTGAGGGGAAACTTTTAAGACAATTGTTGTCATTGTTGTTTGTTCATTTAATAATGCCATAATCTCGTGATAGGATTTTTCTCGACGTTCAAATGAGTGATTTTCAATGTGAAAATCACTTATACGGGAAACTCTAAATATTCTGAAGTCTTCTTTTAAAAGACAATAAGCAAATAAATACCAAGTATAATTTTTAAATATGAGCGACATAGGCTCAACTTGTCTTTTGCTGACGATATTATCATAATTTCTGTAGTCAATAGTCAGTAAATTAGTCTGTGTGATAGCTTTCCTTAGCGTCTTAACTAATGCTTTTTGATTTGGAGAGTCTCCATAAGGATGTAAATCAATGATGATTTGTTCCATATGCAGCTTTAGATAATCTACCTTGTTTTCAGGAATGATATTTTGTAGTTTTTCTATGGATGATTCTAACTCAATGTCGTCAACTGTGAAATTAATATCCTTGAGAACAGAAAGAAGGGAGGACAGGTTATTAAGAGTTAGTACTTGATGATTTAATTTATAACTCTCATAAATGCTGAATCCACCATTGTTTCCGGAATGGGAAATGATGGGAATACCAGCTAGATTGATTGTTTCAATATCTCGGTAAATAGTCCGGACCGACACTTCAAATTTCTCAGCCAATTCATTTGCTGTTACACGATTTCTATTAAGTAACATCACAATAATGGTTAACATACGTTCTATTTTCATCTTGTTCTCCTTAAAAATATAATTTTATATTATGTAGTAGAATCAATTTCATAATACGCACTTTTAAAAAATCATAAAGAAACAGAATTTCGATGATTTCTTAAAAAAACGTATAAATAGCTAATTATGCTACAGAAAGTTGTAGTTGGGAAAGCCGATCAACCGACCTTTTCATCACAACATCTAGGATTGGATGAATGTCAATACCGGATAAAACCGAATTAAAACGTTGAGTAGGTTCCAAATCGATAAAACTTGCATGTCAAACAGGCTTTCTTGTCGTATAATGGACATAGGGGATATCTCTCCAGTCTGTTAATGTGTGTGTCGTAACTCTCATTATACAGGATTTGGGGAGGTACCCTATTTTTTTGTCGTTTTAAACTTAGAGCCCAAAGGGCTCAGAGATATGAAATTGATTCATCTACATTTAAATTTTAAACTAACCTGCTTCGTTAGTTTAAGTACATTAATTCACAATATAACCTAAATCTTAACATAATTCCCCTGAATTTCCTTGACGATGTTATTCAACAAACGGGCCCTTAAATGAAGAAAGACGCATTCCTCCTTACTAAAGAAATGCGCCCGATTGTGGAATAACATTGACTTATACTTTATTTACTATACTTTCCGAAAAATTTCTCTAAACGTTCTTCATCAATTGCATACTCTCCACGCCATGCAGCTAGTGGAAGAATAATATCGGAACGTGGGGAGCCTTTTGCCTTCTCATAAAGTTTCATTTTTTCAACGGTATCTACGAATCTATCAACCATTGGCGGATACAAATCATTTGGCATTATTCCAAATTCCGCCAAGGATAATAGCTGCCCACGAACACTATATTTACTGAACTTAGGAAATACTTTTTCCGATTTAATTCGTTGTTCTAACTTTCCTGGCGTTTCTCCTTGCGGGGCATTTCTGATTATATCTATTAACTTTCTAAATATTGCTATATCTTCTTCTGTTGGGGTTGGAACCTCTAGCTGTGAAAACTCTCTTAATTCTATCAGCATCAATTCAATACCTTCATTCCAAGAACCACCATAATAATGACTGAATAACCCTTCTCCCACATTTAAGTATTTTTCTTTTTTAACACTGCATTTTTGGCAGTACTCTGTATCGCTTAGGTAGGAATGATTTTTACACTGATTGGCATAAAGATAGCTTAATATTGGTTGTCTTCCCCTTGGAAAACTTTTCATACCTGCTACATAAGCTTGAAGTGCTTTATCCATCGTTACATTGAAATTTTTGGTTAATATCTTAAATTCATCGATCACTTTATCGTGAGTAAAATGTTCAATCTCATTTAATGGATAAAAACTTTCTTCCAAATATGTCTTTTCCTCATCTTTTAAATTATTTGTTGAAAAAATATAAACAGCTCTTTCATTATCCCAGACATCTCCATTATCAATTTCACGATAATAACCTTTTTCGTCTTTTTCATATCTCTTTTTGTTATAAACTTTTTTTAAGATTTTTAATAGTTTATCATTCACTTGATAGTTCATAGATTATTTCCTCCACTATTTTTATTTGAGTATAATCCTACATTTTGTGGTACGTTTTCGTTGGGATTGATATAGTAGGTTCCGAAAGGTTCATTATAGATACTTTTATAATAACATTTCACAATGGATTTCTAAGATTTACTGGATATTTTGGATAAAAAAAGAACATCAACAATCCTGCTCTTTAGTAAATTATTCAACAAAAAAAGCGTAAATCCTTGTTGGATAAACTCCCTCCGTTAGTTGAATAAAAAACGGACCCAAAGCGTCCTCCATCAACAAAAAACAGCGACAAACACCGATTTAACAGTGTTTGTCGCTGTTTGAAATGTTACCAAGCTTGCATTTGGGAACGTTATGTAGGTTTGTTTTGTATACTTTATTCAATAGTTAAAATTATGTTGTCTCCTATTGATGGAGTACAACCATCAAGTTCATAGCTTGTTTTTTCTTTATCTTCATTCACTATAATTGAAGTACAAGTTTTATGAATTATTTTACCTTGACCATATCCATCTCTTCTTGTATCAATTGTTACGTTTATAACTTCATTTTCAAATTCATAACCATAAATTATTGGGTCACCCTCTGTTGTATATTTAACCACTCTGATACTATCGTCTCTCTCTTGTTGTACACTGTTGAAAAATTCATCAAATCGCTCTTTATTTTCTAACTTACCATTTGTATCTATTATATCGTCTAATGTTTTAATATAAGGTGGAGGGTTATCGTCTGTATACATATAGATATCTTGTGATGTTTGTCCACTATTACAACCAGAAACTAAAAGTATAAAGAATAAAATAAAAAATCCAGCTTTCATTCTCAAGGTAAATATCTCCTTTGAAATTATTTGGACGTTCTATTCTAATTTTTCGATATAAATCTGCATTTCCCTTTTCTCGCCAGAAACTACTACTTTCTTCAAACCCAAAAAATCTTCCCAAAGCGTCGTTTGGAACCTTTTTTGTTAAAGAATGTTATTCAACAATCTGGCCCGTTTGTTGAACAAAAACATCCTGCATATCAACACAGGATGTTTAATCAAACTTTAATATAAATTATCGAACTTTGTTTTAAATGATCAAACTTTTTTATAAAACTATACTAAATCCTTATGAACAATCCAATTTATTATCTAATTATACGAACAAGCTAACTGCCCAAGCACAAAATAATTGCGTGCTTGGGCTTTCCCTTTTCTTAAGAAATCTTCATAAATATTCTCTCTAATTATTAATAATTTCCATTTACAATAATGAAGGTCGACATTACGTATAGCATTTGAAAATCATCATCAGAAAAAGGAGCATCACACCTTGGGAATTACTGAAATCATGAGCAACATCAAAATTTTGATGCTGCCCGTCATCATAATTATTGGCCTTGAATTTTTACTAATTGGACTTTATTTCTTTTATTATCAAAGACGACGATCCGATCACCAAAAACAAATTCCTGTAAAGAAGCTTCTGCTTGGCGCAATTTTTATCGGATATATTGTCTTTGTTTTGGAGCTGACAGTAATTGGTCGTGGCACTTCACATTTCATGCAGTTGAACCTTCAGCCATTCAGTGGTTATATAGACGCGTGGAAAAAATACTCTTTACGTGATCTTCAAAATTGTCTTTTTAATATATTGATGTTTGTGCCATTAGGAATGTTTTTACCTTTACTTATGGCTAAATGTAAAGAGTTTAAGTGGCTTCTCCTAGTAGTTGTAGGTGCAACAGCCTCCATCGAAACGTATCAGGCACTTTCAGGAGCAGGGATTTTTGAGCTTGATGATTTAATCAATAACTCACTTGGCGGTATTATTGGCTACCAATTATACAAACTTATCGCTTCTATGGCCCATAACAAAAAGGTAAAGGTAAAAAGTCTGATTGGAAACCTTGCCATACCTCTATTGATGGGCTTAATCTTTATCGTTATGAACATTGTCTACGCCCAGCAGGAGTTTGGTCACCTAGCAATTAACGCTTATACAAAATCAAAAATGTCAGATGTTCATGTATCCACATCATTGGAATTAAGCGCAGCACCAATCGTTGCTCCTGTCTATAAGAAAATCATTCAAGAGGATGACGTAAAAGACCTATTACAACAGAAACTAGGATTATCAGAGATGAATGTATCTGATGTCAAGGACAATGACGAAACGCTAGTGGAAGATAAAAATGGGGTCGCGTATACATTGGTTACAAATAATTCAGAGGGACAATGGTGGTTAACCGAGAATAATTATACACCGGAGCAAATTTCAGCTGTAGAGCAAGAAGAAAAGGCGAAGTCATTGATGGATGAACTTTCTATACTACCTCAAGATGCAGAATTTACTGTACAGGAGAATGGTGAATTTGAATGGACCTTACCAGACCGTCCTGATGTAACTAAAGATTACTGGACTGGAGATGTCAGTCTTGGCCTGAAACCGGACGGTCACATTTATTCATTAACCTACAGTCTTCATGAAAATCAATTTATACGAGAGGTAAACATACAGTCTCCTACAGAAATATATGAACGAATAAAGGAAGGCGATTTTCCTCAAATAAAGTATAACGCACTCGTACAGGAGGAAGACCTAATTATAAAAAAAGGAGACCAAATTGAAATTGAATCGATTGAGCTTTCCTATATGTATGATACAAAAGGCTTCTATCAGCCCATATACAATGTTTCTGGCAAGTTCAACGACAACGATTGGTTTACTTTAATTCAGGCAAGAAAGTAACACCTCGTTCCAAATACTTAAGCAAAGCCCAGGCTCCAATTAATAGAGCAACTGGGCTCTTTTATTTTCGACTGTAAGGGGCAATGAACTATCCCCCTATCTCCTAAAAGTAGACTACTCCCCTATTTTTCTACTATTATTTTTTTACCTAATACCATTAGTGTTTATTGTCTGATTCTTATTGAAATTTATTAACTTTAAAATAAAGTAAAGCCGTTGATTGATTTCCAGCTTTCCATGGGCGGGGTCGAACTGCACCCTCGCCCTTCGTTCCAATCTGGAGTGGATATTAACTTCACCACAAAAAAATGCTCCCTTTAGATAAACAGATTTTATTTTTTAATCTGTCTACCTAATAGGGAGCATATCAAACTACTCGATGGCTTTTGTCTACAGTCTGAAATAACCAGCTTGCTGATCTTTATTTAGATTGAGCTACTTTCGTCGTTCATGTTTAATTTTCAGTAGTAAAAGTTTAGGCTTTCTTTTTTTTCGGGTACCCAATGAATATCGCTATCATACCACAAATACCAATAAGAATTGGGTAGAAAGAGTACGGCAAGATACTCACTGGCGAAATTTTGGCTACGCTTGCGGCTACAAGAAATTGGGCTCCGTATGGGAGAAGACCTTGGACTGTACAAGAGAAAATATCTAAAATACTTGCAGACTTTCTCGGCTCAATCTCATACTGGTCAGCAATATTTTTGGCAAGTGGCCCGGCAATTAGAATAGCAATTGTATTATTGGCCGTAGATAAATTAGTTAGACCCACAAGACCAGCTATACCAAATTCAGCACCCTTCTGCGATTTAATCCTGCGCGTTACAAGACGGAGTAAAAAGTCAATTCCCCCATTAAATTTAATAACTTCCACCATTCCAGCTATTAATATAGCCAGAAAGGCGATTTCATACATCCCTTCCATTCCTTCACCAATCTTTTGTATAAGGCTCATTATGTGATAGCTGCCATCTGCTAAGCCAACAGCACCGGCGAGAACAATCCCTAATGCAAGAACGAGGAAAACATTCATTCCAGATAACGCTAAAATAATAACTAAAACATAGGGAATAATTTTTATCCAATTATAGCTTAGATGCTCTACTTGGGCTGTCCCCCCGGATGTCATAAACCCTAAAATAATACTTGTGATAATAGCTGCCGGCAATACAATCCAAAAATTGACCTTAAATTTGTCCTTCATTTGTGCGCCTTGTGAACGAACTGCAGTAATAGTAGTATCTGAAATAAAAGATAAATTATCACCAAACATCGAACCGCCTACAACCGCTGCCATCACTAAAGCAATAGGTAGCTCCGTAAGATCGCTTATTCCAACTCCAATTGGCGCCAGCGCAACAATCGTCCCCACTGATGTGCCCATGGATAGAGAGATGAAACAGGCAATGATGAATAAGCCTACGACAACCAGGTTTTGCGGTATAACCGATAAAGCAAAGTTAACAGTGGAATCTACAGCCCCCATTCCCTTCGCTACCTCTGAAAATGCCCCTGCTAATAGAAAAATAATAACCATCAGCATGACATTTAAATTTCCGGCACCTTGGCAAAAAATATCAACCTTTCGGGAAAACGATTCTTTTCGATTCATCGCTAGAGCTACAGCACCCGAAATGCTGATGGCTACAATGACAGGAAAGGCATAAAAATCACCCATTATAATCCCTGAACCAATAAATAAAATCATAAAAATAACAAATGGGATTAGCGCCCATGGATTCTCTTTCTTCATTGTCTACCTCCAAAAATTAAAAATCAGCCCTATTTTTTATTTTTTCACCATAAAAAAGGCCTCATCTTGAAATAACAAGAAGAGCCCTTATAGTTAAAACGCTCCTCTTATCTATCAAGAACATTGCTTGCTGGATTTGGCACAGTAACTTAATAGTTCCGCTGCCGAGATTTCATCGGGCCAGTCCCTCCATCTCTCTTGATAAGAAGAAAAAATATTATATTTTTTACACAATATTAAAATACTAAAATAAAACATCCATAATTGCAACATGTTTTTAATTGTAAAAAAATCCCACGACTATTATCAAGTGCGAAATTCAACTTTTTATACGAATACGAAGCTTTGAATGGACACATAGATCGAAAATATAAATACCCCGACTAAAAACCAACCATATAATTTTCTCTCTCTCCGAAATTCATTAATTCCTAATGTTAACATAAATAAACCTAGAAAAAGGATCATTAAAAAGTTTAGCCGATAATCATGTGTCATAAATCCGTAAATGGAAAGCGTGATGCCTATTATTGATAAAATAATTTGTACTGTTTTTAACAAAACGATTCCCCCTATTTGCTTGAACGAATACTAACAGTTATCTAACCTTTTTTGAATAAAAAAATTCTATGATGGGTGAGATGACAAATGAAAGCCCAACAACTTTTTATTTTTGTTTTTTTAATTGGCTTTTGAACTAGAAACAGGAAATTTAAGTTTAATTCGAACAGGGCTGACAAAAGGCTTTTACCCTGCATTTATCTTTTCTTTAGGTTGTGCTGTTGGTGACATGGTGTACGCTGTACTATAGGTTTTGGGAATAGCCTTTCTAGTACAATCTAGTACAATATTCCAATTCATTTTATGGATTGGCGGTACTATCATGCTTGGCCCTTTAACCTTCCAAGCTTTCCGAGATACGTTTGCATGCAAAAAATTAGAGTCATGGAGCAGCGATTGAAAAGAAATCATTATGGGCTTATTTTTTACTGGTGTTTGGCTAGTAGTTTCAGCAACGACTGCAATCGTTGATTCCCAACGGTTGGTGGAAGTATAGTAGGTGGTACAACTATTGGACATTCAGCAACTAAAAGCTTACCTCCCTTCTTCTTCGGATTTATCACCGTTTCAATCCTTTGGGGGCTAATCCTTTCATATTTAAGTAGCATCGGTGGTAAAATAATGGGAAAAGGCTTATGCAAATAGTTTCGTTTATTTCAGGATTACTCTTTTTGTACTTTACTTTTTATGTATTCTTGAATGGTTTTGAAAAGCTATTATAGGGGTGAAAACCATGGTTAGAAGAAGATAGCTAGCCTCCTAGATCACCAAGGATATGTAGGAGGCTAGCTTAATTATAGGAGATGTTTAAACGATGAAGCAAAATAAATATGATGATATGCAATTCTTTTCTGCTTACGAAAAAATGCCACGTTCTGTTCAAGGGCTGGACGCCGCAGGAGAGTGGCATGTATTAAAAACACTTTTACCTGATTTGAAAAATAAACATGTGCTTGATTTAGGATGTGGTTTCGGGTGGCATTGTCGATATGCGCGCGCACAACAGGCAAAATCAGTGATTGGTGTGGATATATCTGAAAAAATGCTGGAAAAAGCTCAGGAAAAAACGGATGATCCTTTTATTTCCTATTTGCAAATACCGATTGAGGACATTCAATTTTCCGCTTCTCAATTTGATGTTGTATTAAGTTCCTTAGCTATTCACTATTTACAAAACTTTGAAGCACTATGCAAAAAGGTTTATACCTATTTAAAACCTGGCGGATCGTTCGTATTTTCAGTGGAGCACCCTATTTTCACATCCCGCCATGAACAGGATTGGTACAATGATGAACAAGGAAACCGACTGCATTGGCCAGTGGACCATTATCAAACAGAAGGCATGCGCGAAACAACCTTCCTTACCGAAAATGTCATTAAATATCACCGTACATTATCCACTTATATGAATGATCTAATACAGGTGGGATTTACAATACGTGCTGTGAAGGAACCTATGCCATCTGAGGAAATGATACAAACTATTCCAGATATGCAAGATGAACTACGAAGACCTATGTTTTTAATGATAGTGGCAGAGAAAAAATAAGCGTTTATACGTGTGATTATATCTATTACATTAGCACATTTCGTTGCTTCATATTTAATGGGGCAGCATCGCTACAGCTGCATGATGCCTGCCAAATACTGAGTAGTGGTAATAGAGGGCTAGATTGTCCCATAAATTAATTCTCTGAAAATCTCAGATAAAACAAAAAACCAGATGCTCCTCATAGAAGAGCGCCTGGTTTTATTGTGAAAGTGAATCTTACTAATTTACTTAGTTTTGATTCGTATTAATACTACGCTAAGTTGAGGCGTGGAACAAGTTAAAATATTTTCCATTCAATTTTTGGTAGGAATTTATGTTTTTTCGAGCATAGGAGTTACTCATGTCCTATTTATTTTGCAAGTAGGAAACTAACAAAAAAAACTAGATACCTACATAAATTATGTAAGTTCTAGCCTTTTAAGTGAAAGTGAATCTTACTAATTAATATTGCTTAGCTTTAGATTCATTTATGAATACGAATAAACAGCTAAAAGGTTTCATTATTTGGCCTATTTTTTCGTAAAAAATAGGATTACCCGCACAAAAAGACCAGGAAGTCACGAAATAAGTGAATCCTGGTCTTTTTGTGAAAAGTGAATGTTACTAGCTTGCTTTAGTTTTTTGTATTCTACTAATGAGGTAGACGGTTGATGTTGCAATAAGTTACATAAAATTTAAAAATATTTTAATCGATTACTTGAATGGCAAAATCAAATACACCCTCTGCCCCATCAACTGTAATGATGGAAATGCTATACACCCCTTCTGACATTGTATAGCTACCCTTTTCTAGTATCGTTGAATATTTTGCTCCTGCATTTACGGTTTTTTGAGCCCATAGTTTGGCATCTGCATTATAAATTTTTAAGCTAAATGGTTGTGTCCCCTTATTCTTTATATCATAGTGAATATCAAATTCTTGTGGAGAATGATTGCTGTAAAAAGATTTATGAAATTCACCATTTGCAGTTGTAGCATTTAGATAATTCAGTGGAAGTCTATGAAGCATGTCCATTTCCTGAGTGCTTGTCCTTGCCAATACTCTTTCCTGTAGCTGGGAATCTTTTCGTTTACTTGAATCAAATTCATCCGATGACTTTGTAGAGATATTGTCGCTACCAATTAGGGCAAATTCAAACATCAGTACAAGTAAAATGAGTAATTTCCATATTTTCACAGCGCCCACCTCCACTTACAAGTAATACCTAATTAGATATTATTCTACCATTTAAAAAATCACCATTCAAATTGCTAACTATAGATAAAAACTTGACAAAAAAAGTTATTTATGCTATAATTTACAATTAAAATATTTTCTTATATAATAGGATTCTCCTGGCCAGGGGAATCCTATTTTTTATTGTAAGGAGTGTTCGGATGAAGAAGCAGGAATCTAGTATAACTTCATTAATAGCCGCCTTTAGCAGAGCCCACCATAGTCAATTTGATGCGCCGAAAATATTTGATGATTATCTAGCACAGGAATTAATCTCTAAGGATGAATTTCAGAGCATTGAAGACAATATGGTGCAAGGTATTGAATTTTTCAATAAGGAAATTGCCGAAAAATATAAAGGCAATTCGAGAAAATTATTAAAATGGATTACGCAAGTTCAACTAGCGCCGACTCCCTTGGCACGTGCCGCATACTGTGAAAGAGTCTTACAAAACGAAATACAGCTCGGCGTTGAGCAATATGTTATTTTGGGTGCTGGTTTGGATACATTCGCTTATCGACACCCCCATTTAGAACGTGTATTAGAAATATTTGAGGTTGATTTCCCAACCACACAAGCATTCAAAAAACAAAAATTACAAGAAGCGTCACTCAGCCGCATCAATAATTTACATTTTGTAGCGATGGATTTTACGAAGCAATTTCATAGTCAACCTCTTTTGGATCAAGGCTTTCAGTATAAGAAAACATTTTTTAGTCTCTTAGGTGTCTCCTATTATTTAACGAAAGAAGAACTGGCTAGCTTATTAGACCATCTGTTTGCGCTAGTTCCAGCAGGTAGTTCCCTTGTCTTGGACTATGCTGATGAATCGTTATTTAGTGAAAAGGGCATCTCTAACAGAGTAGATCATATGGTGAATATGGCGGCCGCTGGTGGTGAACCCATGAAATCGTGCTATCGTTATGAAGAAATGGAGAAGATGTTAGCTCAATCAGATCTACTTATTTATGAACATCTATCTCCATCTACAATTCAACAGCTTTATTTCCAGCATCGAACAGATTATCTATCAGCTTTTGAAACGATCCATTATATGCACATGGTTAAAAAATAAGATATAATCCATTCCTTTTAAAACAATTCTTAATTTTCTATCTATTTCCCAGGCAATTAACTATTTCAATATAAGAATTATGTATATAATAGTAGTGTAAAGCTAATTAGCCTTACACCTCCTAGATTTGTTACTAGGGTCACTGTTTATAACAGTGACCCACTTATGATTGGCAAACCCCTAAAGGATTTCCATCTAGATCATAAAAGGTGAAAAATCTTGTTTGCCCTTCCCCTCCCATAGGATTTACGTTCACTTGCTGCTCTACTAGTGATTGGTAGGTCTCTTCAATTGATGAAGAAAGAAAATTGTAGTATTTCCCTACCCAAAATGATTATCTGGAAAATACAATGGTTGATGATTTTCCGTTTTTACTAAGCATACAACCGTAGCCGAACGTTCCGCTATTTTCATGACCGCTGCGTCTTCTTCTATATATAAAAGCTTAAATCCAAGCTTTTCCTCATACCATTTGGCTGATAATTGAGGGTCTTTTATTGGGATAAAAATGGCCTCTACTCCATGTAATAATGATTGCATCTCTTTTTCCTCCTTTTTAAAATGATTGCTATACTTTTTCTATATATGAACTTGAATGTCCTCTAAAAAATTTCACCCTTGCATCTCTTCTTGTTTAGTTTCCCTATTATTTGCTTATCCTAATTAGTATCGGAAATGTCTTTGCCCTTTTCCTAGAGGAGGTGCCAATCATTAAACACGCGGTGTCATTTTTTCTCCTACTTTTAGTCGTTTTGTTGTTAACTGGGTGTTGGAATAAGCGGGAGTTAAATGAATTAGCCATTGTCACAGCTGTTGGAGTCGATAAAACGGACGAATTCATAGAAATTTCTGTTCAAATTGTTAACCCGAGTCAAATTGCGCCGAAAAATTCAACAAGCTTTCAAGTCCCTGTTTTTACCTATCACGCAAAAGGGAGAACCTTATTTGAAGCTATCCGAAAATTAACAACACTGACGCCAAGGAAACCTTATTATGCACATGCTCAAGTTATTATTATTGGTGAAGAGATGGCTGAATATGGTATGAATAGTATATTAGATTTATTTCAAAGAGATCCTGAGGGAAGAAGCGATTTTAATATTATTGTTGCTCATGAATCAACAGCGCAAGATATTTTAAGTATTTTAACACCATTAGAAGATATTCCTGCCAGTAAAATGTTAAAATCCTTAAAGGACTCTGAGGATGTATTGGGAACAACTGAATCAGTGATTTTAGACGATTTAATCGTGTCTTTAGGGAGTATTGATCATAGTGCTGTTCTGCCCTCCATTCAAATACTTGGAGATGCAGATGCCGGGAAAAATAGCTCCAATATAGAAAAAATGGATAGCCCCGCCAATTTAAAATACAGTGGACTTGCTGTTTTTAAAAACTATAAGCTTATAGGCTTCTTAACAGAGGAAGAAAGCAAATACTACAATTTCTTACACAACCATATAAAAGGGACCGTTCAAAAAGTGCCTTGTTCGGAAAAGGGGAAAATATCAGCAGAAGTTTTAAATTCCTCTACAAAAGTTACTGGCAGCATAAAAAATGACAAACCCTCCATCCATATTCAGGTTGATCTTGAACAAAATATAGCGGAAATAAGTTGTCCAGTGGATATAACAAAGCCAGAAACGATTGATATTATTAATAAAGAAACAAGTAAATTAGTTCAAGAAAATTTAGAACAAACACTGCACACGATTCAAAAAACCTATCAAGCTGATATTTTAAAGTTTAGTGAGGTACTTCATCGTGAAGACCACCAAGCATGGAAACGTATCAAAAAAGATTGGGCCACGCTTTACCCTAATCTACCGGTGCAAATTGAGGTGAATGTGAAAACAAAAGGTATTGGTACAGCTAGAAAATTAAAAGTAGATTAAACAATCAAAAATGACCAGACACTCCTTGAGTGTGCTGGTCATTGCTAATTAACGTGAAGCTTCGAATGTAATAAATGATGAATCTTCATCAGGCTGTTGCTGAAATGTGTAATTAGCAGAGCATGTGATATCCGAAAAGCCTATACTTTGTAAAAGCAGTTTAAATTCCTCTAGACCGTACCAGCGTAATAAAAATCTTTGTAGCTCTGTATCCATCAATGTACCACGCTGCCATTTTTCATATTTTAAAACCGATAAAGTATACTGCTCCATCCAGTTGATCGCAATCGATTTCCTCTCAATCGAGATTCCTTCATCTTCGGAGGTTGCATGATAACTTGTAGTAATTTCACCAGTTTTCCAGTCTGTCGGTATGATTAAATCTAATAGAATGCGTCCGCCTGGAGCAAGGTGATGATACATATTTGTTAAAGTTGACACGGCATCTTGATAATTTTCTATTAAACAGAAAGATCCCGCCGGCATGATGATAGCGTCATATTGTTGATCTACTGTAAAATGACAAACATCGCCTTCATAAAGAACTGGTGTAAGTCCTCTATCGTGACATCGTTTACGACAAGACGCCAGCATTTCTGAAGAATTGTCAATCCCTTCTACATCAAAACCACTCTCCATGAAAGGAATATAGAAACGCCCTGAGCCGACACCCGCCTCAAGCACCTTACCTGTAAGTCCCTGTAAACGTTCCTTATAATATTCAATATCCCCACCAATAGAATATCCTACTGGTTTTGTTAAATCATAAAGTTCCGTACATAACGGTCCATAATTACTATACATATTGTCTCCTCCGATTATTTGCGGAAGAAAAATCCCTTTTAATTCTTCCACACCTTCATATTATTTAATGGAAAATTAGAGCTGACTATCATAATGGATCACTCGCTTTCTTGTAAATTTAAATAAATTATACCTATATTTGTCATTCATTTCAATATTTCTATTGATTTCGTTTTCAGTCCACTATAATGTACAAATTAGCATAAATTATCAAAAAATATTTCCATGTAAACGGTACGATGAGAATAAGAAAGGATGATCGTATGAATTATTTTGAAAGAATACAAAACGCTATAGAATATATAGAGGATAACTTACAAGAAAAAATGTCGATCACAGATATTTCTTCGCAATCTTACTGTTCAGCCTTCCATTTTCAGCGACTGTTTCAGGCGATAACTGGATTTTCCGTACAGCAGTATATTCGTAATAGAAGGCTTTCTGAAGCGGCCGTTCTATTAATAACAACCTCTCAAGCTATACTTGAAGTGGCGATTAACTTTCAATACGGTTCTCAAGAAGCTTTTACAAGGGCATTTGTTCAATACTTTGGGCTATCACCGGCTAAGTACCGAAAGAGTGCAAATTCTATACCATTACAAAACAAAATAAACTTTTTGGATTATAAAATGAATGGTGAACTCCCTATGCCAAAGCCAACAATCGTACATGTAGGAAAAAAGTTAATCACCGGCTATCCCTATCAAACATCATTACAAGATGAGAGGTATTATGCTGAAATTTCAGGCTTTTATCATGATTTTGGTCGCGAGCACTATTATGAACGTATTACACAAAAAGTAGCACCTAATATGGCCTATGGAATCTCTACAAACTTTCAGGAGGATGGTGAGTTTTCTTTTGTTGTGGGAGAGGAAGTCCAAGTATTTGAGGAGCGTGTTGAGCAAGGGTTTATCCATGTAGAATTACCTGCTGGTCAATATGCTGAATTTATCTTGAATAGTAGTGCAGAAGGTATACAGAATACAAGACGTTACATTTACGGGGTATGGTTGCCTAACTCTAATTACGAAAGAGATAGGGGTCCTGATTTTGAAATAACAGATGTTATGCAATCTATCTATCCACATAATATGAAAATGAAAATTTACGTTCCCATTAAAGGTTAAGAAAGGAAGCCAAAAAATGATGATTGAAAAGGTTTTTACTCAATTTCCTCTGCTACATACGACTAGTCTACTATTAAGGAAAATAGAAGTATCTCATGTAGAAGAGTTGTTTGCCATTTATGATAATACAAAGGTTTTCGAGTTTTGTGGTATTATCCCAAAACACAACTATCAAACCGTACAAAAAATGATTGAGCATTTTGAAAGAGACTTTAAGAAGAAAAGTAGAATAAAATGGGGTATTTTTGAAGCGTCCCAAAGCGAGAAATTAGTGGGTATTATTGAGGCTATGGACTTTAATCAAAAAGTAAATATGGTGACAATTGGATATTACTTAGCGGAAGATTTTTGGGGAAAGGGCATTGCTACGAAGGCCGTTGAAATGGTCGTGAACTATTTATTAGAGGAGGTTCAGGTGAATCGAATTCAAGCTGAAGTCATGCCATTAAATGAGCCCTCGAAAAAAGTACTACTAAAGAATGGCTTTATAAAAGAAGGTTTATTACGACAAGCAACATCATGGTCCGGCAAAGGCGTTGTTGATTTAGAAATATATGGATTACTGAAAGAAGATTATGTAACTCATTCAAAAGACTAGACTCTATTTAGGAGTCTAGCTTTTTCTTTTATATGACAAGTAGATGGACAGAATACCAACTCAAGAAAGCTCCTTTACATAGATTAGAAATAGAAGACTAGCGCTAAAATTAACATTCAAACCATAAAGGAGCGTTTCAAAAATGGATGAAAATCGATATTTAACACGATTGGATAGAAATTTAAATAATTATCATAAATTTTCTAAATGCTATTGTGACTCGAAGAACTATTGCACAGGTTACTATTATGGCACGGATGATATGGCAGAAGAAGATTCATATCGCATCAAGTATTATAATAGTTCTCAGGATGGGAATAAACAGTCTGAGAGCCACGTAAGAAATAAAGATAAAAAACAATGTGAAGGCTGTATTTGTAGTCAGTTAGAATGTTTTGACCCAGGGACATTAGTAGATGTCTATCTTTCTGATGGCCATTGTTTTTGCGGTATTTACTTTATCTATCTCGATCCACATAGCTGCTGTGCCTATTTCCTTCAAATCGATGACATGGCTAGACCCGTTATTATTGACTGCCAGCAAGTGAATGCTATAAGCAAAACTAATACGGCAAGCTAGTGCATGGGCTCTTCTCTTTTGAAAGTAGCCTGTTGTAGGTGTTTAATAATGATCTTCCACCTACTTAGATTTCTGGTGATCAGCATGTGTACAACGAATGATCGGACTCCCCTATCTAACCATAGGGCGAAAGTTTTTCACCGTTAACGGCTACCCCCTTCCTATTTCTTTATGAAAAAAAGAGCAGTATGATAACATATACATGTTACCAACTACTGCTCTAATTTTTATAAAATTATCCTTCGTTTATCCAATTAATGAGCTGTTCATCAAATGACTCTGGCTCTTCAAACATAGGGTTATGACCACTTTTTTCAAATATAACTTTCTTAACCTGAGAAGCATCCTCTGCTGCCGCCCATAATGAAACAGGGGCAACTAAAAAATCATACCTACCTAGTCCAACAAAAACTGGTTTAGGGAAAGATCGAGTTAGTGGTAAAAGATCCTGCTCAGCGAAAGCTCTCCCCCACAGATAATCTATGACTTCCATATTCGTATAAACGCCTTCCCACATAGCTGTAGCATTAAACGAATAATCATAGAAACTATGTGCACCCATACGAATACACATATGAACAAAACGTCGTTCAGGTTCCTTCTTTAAATCTTGCGCTAAGAAAGCAATCTCTTGTTCAAATTGTTTTTTTCGCGCGACACTGGCATTCGCATCAAAAAAGGACAGACTTTGCTGTTGTCTTTCTTGGCTATTTGTTGTAGCTGTATTTAATAGAATCACCTTCCGAACATGCTGAGGGTATGTGTTAGCATACGCCATCGCCATAAATGCATGCCCTGAGTGCCCTAAAATAATGAAATGTTCCACCTTTAACAATCGTCGAGCTTGTTCAATATCGTCGACAATTTTCTCTAAAGTATAATCCTCTTGTTTTAAAGGACGAGGAGGCTTCACAAATCCACGATGATCTAAAAAAATAAGCTTAAAATGCTGGGAAAGGTTTTCTGAGAACAATCGCGGGTAATACACACTGCTTCCTACGACTAAAATAGGCTCACCTTGTCCCTTTATACAATAGTGCAATTCAAATCCGTCACAAATAATCTTTTGGTCTCTTGTCATTTTTTATCCTCTTTTCTTATTAATCTATCACTCCCTTTCCTCTTTGCATTCCCGTGTCTTTTCCATCGAACGCTCTAGCATTCTATTCACCTCATGGATTTACTTTTACACAAACAATACCATTACTACTGGTTTCTAGCAAATTATTGATTATATAATAAGGGAAGCATCTAAAAAAGGGTGGGAGGAAATGAAAGAAAGTTTATTAGAACGTTTGAAGGTATTTCAACTCAATAAGAATCTTTCTAGCAGCTGTAAGAAATTTTTTTGAATGGTTACCATATGATGCGAAACATTACAAACAAGGGGTTTAATCAATGGATAAACAATTAGAGCAAGTTCTAATATTAAGAGAAAGTGGCCAGCTTAAGGAAGCCAACCAATTAATGGTGGCATTGGTCAAAGAAGAACCTGGAAATGCTTACTATCAATTTCAATGTGCCTGGACCTACGATTCTTTAGGACAAGAAAAAGAAGCTGTTCCCCACTATGAAAAAGCCATTCAATTAGGATTGGAGCCAGCTATTCTAGTGGATGCCTATCTAGGTTTAGGGAGCACGTATCGGACATTGGGGCTGTACGAACAAGCAAAACGGACATTGGAACAAGCTATACACGAATTTCCTGAAGCCGAGCATGTAAAGGTTTTTTATGCCATGACACTTTATAATCTTGGTGAACATGCAAAATCTATGGAAACATTATTGAATACTTTAGTCATCACAACCAACCATCAGGGCATTAAAGATTACAAAAAAGCTATTCATTATTACAGTGACAAGCTCGATCAAACATGGTCTTAACAAAAAAACAGGCTTCTATGAAAAGCCTGTTTTTTGCGTTATTTTGCGATATTTTGTTTTTTTAGCATAGAAAAAAAGATCAATGTTAGTATGCCACTAAAGAAAAATAAATAGCTCAATGGGATTAAAAAGAAGTTCTTCTCCACAATTACTCCGTTTGCTAGTACCTCATCACCAATAATTCCTTTTATAAATAAACATAAAACACCTATCATCATAGGTATTGTTGCTAATAAATATTTCTTCATCATCGTTTCCTCCATATAATTTGTCTATTGTATGTGATCCATTTCCAAGCATATCGTCTGATTTCCTATAGCTATAATAATACCCATCACATCTTAAGTCAATATTTTTTTATCGAAAAACAATAAATCGTTATTGTTTTCAGTTTTAGCAAAAAGATAGAATCTATGATAAAATAAGAACATACATTCCATCTCTCTTAATTCTTTTACGTGTGGTAGTTGAGTCATTTGAATAATCTTTGTGCGAGTGGCATTAAATAATACTATTATATAATGTCGGATAATCTGTTATAGGATTATAAAAAAACAGCTACTTCAATGAAAAGTAACTGTTTTTTAAACGGTTAAATAGAAGCTGAAGCTTGTTTTATTAAGGCAGCGACCATTTTATCCATTTGAGCAAAGCGATCATCCTGGGTTTGCCCTTTGGCATAACGATAATAGATTTGCTGACAAATGACTGCTAATTTGAAATAGGCAAATGTACAGTAATATTGAATGTCTGAAATATCTCGCCCACTTTTTTCAGCATAGCGTTCCATAAATTGCTGACGGGTATAAAATCCTGGCAATACCGTAACAGGTGGGTCGCCTAGTGCATGTAATAGCATTTTTGGATCATCCGCTTGCAGCCAGTAACTCATTGCGACACCTACATCAGCAAGTGGATCCCCTACTGTGGTCATTTCCCAATCAAATAAACCAATCATTTCGGAGTAGTCCTCAGAAAACATAGCATTATTCAATTTATAGTCATAGTGAATAATGGTTGCCTCCTCATTATGAGGAATATGTTTTTTTAACCAATCTGTTAGAGCTTTTACTTCAGCATACTCGGCTGTTTTAGCCTTATCATAGCGCTCGATCCAACCATGTACCTGTCGTTCCATAAATCCGTCAGGCTTCACCATGTCCTGTAACGGCGTGTCCTCATAAGGAATTGCATGGAGTGCTACTAATGAGTCAACCATCTTTTCAGACAGCTGACGGGCCAGTTCCTCCGTCGGTTTTATTCCTTTTGGAAAATAGGTATCGAGGACGATGCCTTTTTTTCGCTCCATTAAAAAGAAATCACTGCCAATAATGTCTAGGTCCTCCACATAAACATAAGGTTTTGGAACCACAGGTAAAAATGGATGCAAGGCCGATAAAATGGTAAACTCTCTCTTCATATCATGGGCCTTCTTAGCAACTGGGCCAAGTGGCGGTCTACGAAGGACCACTTCAAACTCAGCTATTTTCAAGCAATATGTTAAATTGGAATGACCAGCACTAAATTGTGAAATTTCCAATTGCCCCTGCGGTAGTTCAGAAAAATGGCTTTCTAAAAATGCGCGCAATTTGACTACATCTAGTCGTTCACTTGCCCTTACTTGCATTGTATCCATCTTATCCCTCCTTTAAATAATGGAGCTCATGCCCCCATCAACAACAATGACATCACCTGTCACATAATCTGATGCTGCCGATGCTAGAAATAACGCCACACCCTTTAAATCATTTTCGGAGCCAAGTCGTTTTAATGGTGTAGCGCCCATCAAATAATCTTGACCACGTTCAATTAATACATTGGACATTTTGGTTGGAAAAAACCCAGGGGCAATGGCATTGACATGGACACCATGAGGTCCCCATTTGACGGCTAAATCCTTCGTTAATGTTATAACAGCCCCTTTGCTGGCATTATAGGCAATGGTATCCATAAATGCAGGTAGTGTACCACCAAGCCCTGCGATAGAAGCAATATTAATAATTTTCCCGCTTTTCTGCTCTAACATGATTTTGCCGACGGCTTGGCTCATTAGGAATGTTCCATTCACATTGACATCAAATACTTTTTGCCATGCTTCATACGGCATATCGATAGCAGGTGTTCCCCATGAGGCCCCACTGTTATTGACTAAAATATCAATTTTACCGAACGTAGTCATCGTTTGCGCCACAACATTGGCAATATTCTCTGGTTTTGTCACATCACAGGCTAACGCTAATGTTTGAACCCCTAATTTTTCAAGAGCTGTAGCAACCTCCTCACATGCCTCCACTTTTCGCGAGCATAAGACAACATTGGCTCCAGCCTCGGCAAAGCCTTGGGCAATTTGTGCTCCGAGTCCACGTCCCCCACCTGTCACAATGGCTGTTTTCCCCTGTAAGCTAAATAACTCCATTACAGTCATTTCACCAGCTCCTTATGTTTTTTCGCATGCTTTTTTAATTCCAGCTTGGCAACTGTATTACGATGTACTTCATCTGGCCCATCTGCTAAACGCAATGTTCGAGAATTTGCCCACTGTGCAGCAAGTGTTGTATCAGGCCCTACACCAGCAGCTCCAAATGCTTGAATCGCTCTGTCTATAACTCTCAGTGCCATATTTGGCGCAACTACCTTAATCATTGCAATTTCTGCTTTTGCCTCTTTATTGCCAACCGTGTCCATCATATAAGCAGCCTTTAATGTTAAAAGTCTTGCTTGCTCAATATCAATACGTGACTCGGCAATACGTTCACGCATCACACCTTGATCTGCTAGAGGTCGATGAAACGCATGACGCTCCTGTACCCGTACACACATTTCCTCTAATGCTCGTTCAGCTGCGCCAATAAGACGCATACAATGATGAATTCTTCCTGGGCCTAAGCGACCTTGGGCAATGGCAAAGCCTTTTCCCTCTCCCCATAAAATATTGTCTACAGGTACGCGTACATTCGTAAAGATAACCTCTCCATGTCCCTCTGGTGCATGATCATAGCCAAAAGCCGTTAACATGCGCTCCACTTTTACTCCTGGCGTATCCATTGGTACAAGAATCATAGATTGTTGCTCATGAATAGGCGCCGTTGAATCTTTATGTTTGCCCATGAAAATAGCTACTTTACAGCGCGGGTCGCCAGCACCAGTTGTCCACCATTTATGACCATTTAAAATATATTCATCGCCATCTCGTTCAATACTTGCCTCAATATTCGTAGCATCACTCGACGCGACTGCAGGTTCAGTCATCGCAAAGCAAGATCGTATTTCCCCTCGTAATAACGGTTCAAGCCATTGCTTCTTTTGCTGTGTGGAACCATAGCGAACTAGTACCTCCATATTACCTGTATCAGGTGCATTACAATTAAACACTTCTGGTGCCAAAAGTGAACGTCCCATAATTTCACATAATGGAGCGTATTCTAGATTTGTTAAACCCGCTCCGTATTCACTATCTGGTAGAAATAAATTCCATAAGCCTGCTTCCTGCGCTTTCTGCTTTAGCTCATCCATAATGGGCGGAATCGCTCCCCAACGATCCTCCATCGCCTCGATTTGTGCAGCATAAACGGCCTCATTCGGGTAGATGTATTGCTCCATAAAATTCGTCAGCTTGTCCTGTAACTTCACAACTTTTTCACTATAGGAAAAATTCATTGGAAGAAACCCCCTTTGCTTGAACTCCGAAAAAAATGAATGATTGTTCATTTTTATTCTTACATTAAATGTTACCGCTATTTTTCTAGTAAATCAATTCCATTTCATGAATTTTCTAATTAAAAGGAAAATTTCATGTATATAGCAATTGGATTAGTTTACATTGGTTTCGTTTCGAAAAATTGCAGCACATCTTTCAGTAATTGACGGATAGCAAATGGTAAATGGCGATTTTTTAAGTACACCAAATAAACATTCCGACATAGATTCGCTCCTTCAATTTCCTTTTTAACAATGGTTTTAGCTGTCGGACCTTGTAAATAGTTTTCTGGTAAGATGGTTATCCCTAAATTTTCTCTTACAAGAGATACAGCCGTTTCAAAACGTTCAATTTCAAATTGAATATCAATGCTCTTCCCTGCTTGTTCAAAAGTATTCAAAATATCACGTCTTGTTTGAAACCCCTCTGTACTTATAATAAAAGGCTCTGCACTAATGTCTGAAATCGATAAAGTCTCTTTCTTTGCTAACGGATGATGGAGGGGTAAAACAGCTACTAAACGTTCCTCATATAAGGTCTTAACTTCAAGCTCAGGATCATCCATTAGCTGATTGGTAATAATTAAATGGGTTTTATAGCTTTTCAAGGATTTTTTTACACGTTTACTGCCTAAAATATCTACTAAATGGATCATCATTTGCGGATAGTCTTTTTTATAGTTAGCAATTACTTTAGGAAGCCAATGCTTGATTGATTCCATCACACCAATGGTGATTTCACTCGTGCCATGTACAACGACTTCATCCATTTCTATTTTTAACACTTCCATATTTTTCACAATAACTTTTGCACGTTCAAATAGCACCTCACCAGCTTCCGTTAACTGCAGATTTCTAGTATTTCTGTCTAACAAGGGAGTGCCAATCTCATGTTCTAATTTTTTGATGGCATTGCTTAAGGAAGGCTGCGAAATATGCAGTCTTTCTGCGGCTTTTGAGAAATTCATATGCTCTGAAACAGCAATAAAATATTGTAATTGTTTAATATCCAATACGGTGATCCTCCCTCATTTATAGTTTAAAGCTATAGATTAATATTAATTATATATTAGTAAATATAATTATGTGAATATATAATGAATTACAACAATATTTTTTCTACAATAATATTTGCAATGGGGATGATAAGATTATGTACACAATGACAGATCAAAAACAATGGAAAGGCCGTATAGACTCAACAACCAATAAAAGCAGTTTCCGTTTACATCAACAAGTAAAACGAATCGCGATTAATGATGTAAGCGCTTCAGATAAGAAAAGTGCTGCAATGATTGGCTTTATTTGCGATGAGGGTGTACGTCGAAATCAAGGTCGAGTAGGAGCAGCAAGTGGACCAAACGCACTACGTGAAGGATTATCTAGTTTACCGTGGACGTTTGAGAAGGAGCAACAAATCATTGATGTAGGGAACATTATTTGTCTCAATCACGCCCTAGAGGAGGCACAGCGAGAGCTTGGTGATGTTGTTAGCACCCTCCTACAAAAGAAATTACAATGTGTCGTGCTCGGTGGTGGTCACGAAACACTGTATGGTCATTATTTAGGTGTTCGTGCGGCATTACCAAAGGAAGCGAAAATCGGCATTATCAATATCGATGCTCATTTTGATTTACGACCATATGACGAGCAGCCTTCTTCGGGTACAATGTTCCGTCAAATTTTAGAGCAAGACCCATATGTCAATTATTTTGTTGTTGGCATACAACGCTATGGCAATACAAAAGAGCTGTTCGAAAAAGCGGATGAGCTACAAGTGAAGTATGTAGTAGAAGATGACATGACATCATCGGTCAATCTTCAACCATTATTGGATGATTTACAAAATTATATGGATCAACACGATTATGTGCTTTTAACATTATGTATGGATGTATTAAATGCAGCATCGGCACCAGGCGTAAGTGCACCTTCACCGTTTGGACTTGAACCGACAACTGTGCGTACAATTCTTCAAAAGGTAACTTCGCATCCACATACACACTCTTTTGATATTTGTGAGGTTAATCCGTCATTAGACGAAAACGGACGTACGGTGAAATTAGGTGCTTATTTTGTCTATGAAGCACTAAACAACTTACTTGGGGGGCAAGGTTCATGATCGAAATTAATCAAATTACAACGGTGTTTCTAGCCGTTGCACTCTTTGCATTAGGTGGCTTTCTCATTAATAAAATTGGATTCTTAAAACGTTTTTGTATTCCAGCACCAGTGGTCGGTGGCTTGCTGTTTGCTGCACTTGCGACCATTTTAAAGACTACAGGAACTTTAGAAATATCACTGGATACATCATTACAAAGTTTATTTATGATTACGTTTTTCACAACTATCGGCTTAGGAGCAAGCTTTAAGCTAGTTAAGCTGGGCGGAAAATTACTTATTATTTATTGGCTAGCATGTGGCTTCCTTGCCCTCATGCAAAATGTTATTGGAGTTTCTCTTGCGTCACTGATGGGGATTCATCCTCTGATCGGTATGATGGCCGGTGCCGTGTCCATGGAAGGCGGCCATGGTGCTGCAGCAGCATTTGGACAAACATTAGAAGATTTGGGTATTTCCTCAGCAATGACAATCGGTGCTGCGGCTGCAACTTGTGGTTTAGTAGCTGGTGGTTTAATTGGTGGGCCAATCGTTAAATATTTAGTTGGTAAATACAATTTAACACCCAATGAACAAGAAGCTGAAGAAATCGAATATGAAAATAAACATGAACAAATTACATCTGATTCATTCTTTACACAAGTCTTATTAATTACTTTCTGTATGGCTGTGGGTACCTATGTTGGAACATTATTCTCAGAAGCGACAGGCTTCGTTCTGCCAGGCTATGTAGGAGCTATGTTTGTAGCTGTCCTAGTCCGAAATATTATGGATAAATTTAAACCAGAAGCAATCAATATGAAGAGTATCTCATTAATTGGAGATGTAACATTAGGTGTTTTCCTTTCAATGGCTCTAATGAGTATTAAATTATGGGAAATTGCAGATTTAGCGCTTCCATTATTTATCATCGTCTTTGCGCAAGTATTCTTTATTGTTGTATTTAGCACTTTCGTCTTGTTTAAATTACTCGGCAAAAACTATGATGCGGCCGTGATGGTTGCTGGTTTCGCAGGACATGGTCTAGGAGCAACACCGAATGCCATGGCCAATATGTCAGCCGTTGTCCAACGCTTTGGTCCTTCTAAAAAAGCCTTTCTCGTTGTACCAATTGTAGGCGCCTTTTTAATTGACGTGTTTGGTATTCCTATTATTATTACAACTATTAATTTATTTAAATAAAAACAAGCCGTACTTTGGTCTCTAAAAGACTAGTACGGCTTTTTCTATGATTATTCCACTTCACGTAAACTCGACTCTAAAAGTTATTACAGCTGAAATAACTAGCTGCGCGTCGCCCCTATTGTATACAAGGTTCACAGAAAGGATTTCATCGAAAAAAATCTAAGTCAGCAAAATATCAGACTTAGATTTTAGGTCGTATATTATTGTAAAATCTCACTAACCGTAACAAATTCATAGCCTTGCTTTTGTAAGTAGAGAAGGACATTATCTAAACCATTGGCAGTCGTTTGATGGATATCATGCATTAAAATAATACTGCCGTCTTTTACAGATGCTTTCACATACGCTAAAATTTTATCTGGATTATGATGCTTCCAATCAAGCGTATCAATTGACCATAAGATCGATGGAATTGTCATTACCGAACGAACTTGATCATTTGTCGCCCCATATGGTGGACGGAAAACAGTCGGATACTGACCAATTGCTGCATAGATGGCATTGCTTGTGCCATTTACTTCTTGTTTGACACCAGCGATGGATAATGCAGTTAATTTTTTATGGTTGGATGTATGATTGCCAATTTCATGCCCAGCGTCATAGATTTGCTTGACGATTGTAGCATTTTTTGAAACATTTTTCCCTACCATAAAAAATGTTGCCTTTGCATCGTATTTTTGTAATGTAGCTAAAATTTGTGGTGTTACTTTGGCATCTGGTCCATCATCAAAGGTTAAAGCTACTCGTTTTTTTGAACCCTTTGGTGCTGACACCCCTTTATTATAAACTTTATTATTAGTAAGCTGGATATTGGCTAATTCAGAAGCTTTGACATACCCTTTTTGTTCGCCCGCTTCTACATAAGCCCAGCCAGCCAGCGTTATGTAATGCTGCACAGTCATCTTATTAGCAATTGTTCCTAGAACTTCTCCATTTGGACTAGCCGTCAAGCGTAACTCAGCACCGTTTGGAGCATTAATTTGTTTCTTTATTGGTACAGGTTTCTTTAGTGCAATTGTTGCTACATAGCCTATATCCTCTCCATATTGGACGAAAGACCAACCACCAGGTGCTGTGCCATAGACATAGACCATGCGTCCTTCATATAGTTGACCAATATGCTGAGCATTTTGACTTGGTGCCGTAAATAAAGTTGTGCCACCCTTCTGAATAACTAAGTAGCCCTCCGACTTTACCTTCACTAAAACGTCAGATGTTACATAGCCTGCCAGCTCTGGCGTTTGAATATGTGTCCACCCTTTACTTGCTTGTGTCACTTTGAGGAAGCTCCCTTTCGCAACTTCACCGATTTCCGCGCTATTTGTGGATGGCTCCTCGTAAATAACCGCATCTTTATTGATCTTTTGAATCTTCACTGATCCTTCAGCACTTGCTGACAGCTGCCCCACCATTAAGCCTAGTAAAAACGTCAAGCAAAAAGCATAAACATAAGGTAAAAATTTTTTCATTATTCTACACCGCCCTTGATGTCTTTCCATGTCTGTAAATTGCTAAGATTTAACTTTAATTATAGAGGAATCGTCTATACCAGAAAATAGTTATAATCAACCAGATTCCAAATTCATGTTTTTTAGAAAGGCATGGATACAGTACTACTACCCTATTTTCTATAAAACTAGTCATCAATCAAGTTGATTTCAGTACCATGTGTGTTGCTTCGATAAAGGATAGTGATTGCCTATTATAGTTGCGCTTTAACAATTCGAACAAACGATCGCCTGTCTTGCGCACAACAATTACGGTGCTACTAATTCAACCTTTATTCTATCAGGGTCCTCAAAATAAACAGCGTAATGCTCTTCTCCCCCTCCAAATGGATGCTTATTAGCATAAAGAATAGGAACGCCCTTTTCTTCTAATTGCTTTGTTATACCATCAACCTGTTGCCTCGAATTTGCGTGGAATGCCAAATGATTTAAACCTACACGACTTCGATGATAGGTGATATCCATAAACTTTTCGTTCGTTTGGACAAAAACAATATAGGTGTCGTCTATTTTCCAGCTCCGACCACTTTCCCATTCCTGATAAGGTTGATAACCTAATTCCTCTAAAAACCATCCCCAAAAATGTATGGTGTTTTTCAGATTAGAAACATTTATTTCTATATGGTGAATAAGTCCTTGTGACAAATGGATAATCTCCTTTTCAACAAAGTTTTGAACTGCTAAATATTCATTTATCTATCCATTCATATTGAATATCTGGTAAATTCTCTTCATTTTCATGTCCTTTTCCAATGATGGTAAATCCATTCTTTTCATAAAACCGCTGTGCGTTTTTATTTACTTCGAACGTAAATAGCGTTAATCTTCCACTTGATTGTTTTTTTACATGGTCTAATAATGTTTGGCCTACTCCTAATCCTTGATAATCAATATGAATATATAGCTGACTAATCTCCTTCTCATTATAAGCAATCATTCCGATTACTTGATTATCCATGAACGCTAAATCGATTTGAAATTCTTCAAGTAATATATGGTTTAAAAAATAAATGTGGCTTTCCATGCTATGCCGCTCTTCCTGCCCAATAGCCTGTTTCTTGCTGTCTCGCCACATCACCACTGTTTGTTCCGCATATGTGGGATCATATGGGATGATTTTAAATGGGTGTTGGTTCACTACGACTCTACCTCCATGGCATTTGGTCACTGCTAGATAATTTCTTCCATTCCTTGCAAACAAGTATAGCTTAACATAAATAGCCAATCATTCGTGAGTTAAGCCCTATTAAAGAGCATCGTAGGCTGTCAAAGCATCTTCGATATGTGGGGGTGGTGTCCAAGCATAACCTGGAGCATTTGTCGTAATGAATAGAAATTTACGTCCATCTTTTTCCATTAATGATGCTAGACATAACCCTGCTTCTGGCGTATATCCCGTTTTTCCACCCAAAATAGTTCCATCCATGCTAGGCATTCTCGTAAATAATGAATTTGCTATTAGCAATTCTGTTGGAACATGTGTCGTGTAAGCTTTCGAAGTAAAAATTTGATAAAAGGTCGGGTTTTCTAATGCATAACGGAGAAGCTTACTCATATCCTGTAAGCTTGATACATGTGCCTCATCATGTAGGCCGCTTGTATTGATAAAATGCGTAGCGTCCATGCCAAGTTCCTGTGCCTTATTGTTCATGTAAGTGACGAATTCATCCTCGCTGCCAGCAATGGCTTCAGCCAGTGTAGCCGTTGCATCTGCACCTGATGCTAGCAATGTGCCGTATAACAAATCTTCAATCGTGACAAAATCTCCTGCATGAAAGCCTGCCATAGAGGCATTTTGAGCAGTATATTTGGCGATTGTTTGAGGTTTGACGATCGTTTGCATTTGTAAATCATCCGTCATTTCAATTGCTACAATAGCGGTCATAATTTTTGTTAATGAAGCAGGATATATGATGGCATCCGCATTTTTTTCATATAATACGTCGCCCTGTTCATTAAGTAGCAAAGCATTTTGACTATGTAAGGACGGCAGCTCAAGATGTGCAAACTCTTGTGTTTTGTTTGTATCATATAAAACGAAAATCACGATAACCAAACAGCAAAATAAGACCCATTTTTTCATAAAAAAACGCCTCCTACACAATTATAATAGGCGGCAATTTTGAATATTCCTTAAGTTTGAATAAAAGCAAAGAAGGTAAGGCTCCATACGCTTTAACCCGTTAATAGATATCTTCGAAATTAGAACAAATTCTTGTCACTTCTTGATTAGCTAATTTAAAAAACACATCTTGAGAAACCTCTAATTTAAGTGCATCTTCTTTATGAAGCCCTGCATAAATCCCCCGTAAAATACGACCCGTTAGACCGTGTGAGACAACGATCACCTTTGGATGATGTTGGATTTCTTTAAGCCAAGAGGACAGTCTGCTCACTACTGCTTCATAACTTTCCCCATCTGGCGCATGGAAATACCAATTAAAAGCATCTGTGTTCGTCAATAAATCTGGCCACGTTTGCTGAATGTCTGACATTTTTAAACCAGCCCATTGCCCAACTGCCACTTCTGTTAATCGTCGATCAAACTCCACCTTATTGTAATTGTAGCCGATCGTTTCACAAAGTATTTCTGTGCTCTCCACGGCTCTTCCGAGTGGGCTTGATATAATTTTCCAATCATGAGCATGATCAATGAAGGTTTTCAGCATTCGAGCATTTTGTTGCACTTGCTCACGACCAAGCTCCGTTAGTGGCGAATCTAGTTGTCCTTGATATCTTCCCTGCGTATTATATTCAGTCTCGCCATGACGAAGTAAGTAAATCATTTGCTGCATTAATTGGTTCCCCCTATTCATTAGCTTACTCTCATCATGTTAGAGGATTCATTCTTTTAAAGCAATAACATGATATAGACTAAGCCCAAAAACAAACATAAGGGGCTGTATAGCTTCGTATCATTTCTAGCAAATTGAGAATGCTTGATTGTTTTAAAAAACCCAACATATTTAAAATCGCCCATTGCTCGTATACTAAAAACAATGGCACAGGCGATACATCCTACTTTAGAATAGGTAGAGGCAGGTAAAGCTGTCATATAACCCCCTTGGACAAGAATGATAACACTCGCTGATAGAAGTAGCAAAGCCACACAGAATGTCCCCCATTTCCTAGGACTGAAAACTTTTTGTTGACTGCCATCTTTAATGGGTATAACTGCTCCAGTCCCCCATTGCCCACCGAATGCCCAATACACATGAATGATACTAATCAACCATAATAGACACACTGAAACTAATGATAAAATAAACATAATCAGTTCCTCCTTTTCCATCAATAACATACGCCACCGTATGTTTAGGGGATAAATAGGGTCCCTAGAGATTTGTTTCACCCTCTTAGAGACATATAAATTTCTATAACAGCAGCTTCACCATTTTCTCTAAATCAAAATGGGGGTTGGCTTCATATCGAGTCATCCAGCCAACATAGGTTAAATAAGCTAGCCTTGCTCGATCGATTGATTGTTCTCCATCCATCCCTTTTTTTTGATAAAGCTTGGCGACACAGTCAATTCGTTGTTCTTCAATTTGAACAATTCGAGTAGCGACATGCGCATCATACTTAGACCAAGCATAGATACCCATTTCTATTTTTTTATCTTTATGAAAGCTTATGCGTAAGAGCTGCTCTAAAGTAGCCCCTTCCTGCTCTATACTTTCAATAATGGCTTTTGTCGCATGTGTTTCCCAATAATCAAGGATGGCATCTAATAGTTCTTGATGATCACGAAAATAATGATAAAAGCTACCTTTACTAATGTTTAAGGATCGAGCTAGTGCCTCGATACGTACTTTATGTATGCCGTCTTCCCCTAATTGTTGTAGGCCTGCTTTTATCCAATCATCTCTCGTTACTTGCATGATCATTCTCCTTAAAAATACGATGGCGTATGTTTTGTCTTATATTACCACCTTATTTTTAATTCTTCAACTTTTCTCTCCTTTATGATGAACATTGATATGATTATTCACTGTAAAGTTGATGGTGATTACACGTGGTAAGATAGCACATACTAGCATAATAGCTATGAGCTTTTTCATTCATTTCCCCCTTTTTTTCGGCATTGTTATTGCTCTGGTATAAAATATAGGAACATCCGATTTGGACATTCCTATTCTCTACAGAATCCTTTTTAACAGTCGTGTTGCCCTGGCCAAACATCCTGCATTTTACTTAGAAAGACGATTTGCCCAATATGATAGGCGTCATGCATGGCTATACTTTTCAGCTCAAGCACTAATGTTCGTTCTCCACGGACCTCTCTATCTAAATCCTCTTGTGCTGATTTTGCTAGTATTTTTTCAAGTTCGCGGTGTACATATAAATATTCCTCTTTCGTTTCCTTCCAATTTTGCAACGTCAAAGTTGGTAAACGGAAAGTAGCATCATTATTTTCTGCCTGCGGTTCATTCTCTGTTTCATCAAGATATCGCACGAGAAGTCGCTTTTTATAGAAAAGTAAATGACAAACTATTTCCCAAATGGAATTCGTTGTCCCCTTAGTTGGTTTCCAAGTCGCCTGTTCAAGCGTAATATCCTCTAGCACTTTTTCAAGCGGTGGAAACCAGTCTTCTTGATCTAAGCAGCTTGTCCATTGTTGCAATAAAAGTGTCTTCACATCCATTTTCTTTTCCCTCCCATTGGGTGTTTAGTATAAGTGACTATGAATATTTGTTTGCTTTTGCTCATCACACTTTACACTAGCTAAGGCTTTTAATTTGATTATCCGCTAGCCGACTTGCTCTAGAGCAGACGTACAACCATACTATCTTTAAAAAGTATTATCAAATAAATTTTCTGCCATGCCCAATAAGATATCATGCTCCTCAAATGTCATCAGCTGTTCTTTTGTTATCGATGCCTGTTGAATTAGTCGGTTTGATTGAATGGTTACCAGTTTTTCAAACAAGTTTCGAATATAACGACCGTTCGAGAAGTTAGTGATGCTTTCAATTGGTATTTGATCTAGCTGCCTTTTCATATGATGTGCAAAGGATTCACCATATTGATAGTCATTATTATGACAAAGCATAGCAAAAATCTCATAGAGTTCCTGTGTACTAAAATTATCAAATTGTACAAAATGATTAAAACGTGATTTAAAGCCTGGGTTGGATTGTAAAAATTCCTCCATAAGCTCTGTATAACCGGCAACGATGATTACTAAGTCATCTCGTAAATCTTCCATAGCTTTTAATAAACTATCAATGGCTTCCTTGCCAAACGCATCTTGTTTATCATTGATCAAGGAATAGGCTTCATCAATAAAAAGAACACCTCCTTTTGCTTTATGGACCACTTCTTGAACCTTTAACGCTGTTTGTCCCACATATCCTGCCACAAGCCCTGCACGATCTGTTTCCACAAAATGACCGCTTGATAGGACACCCAGATGCTTATAAATTTGACCAATAATACGTGCAACTGTTGTTTTACCTGTGCCCGGATTACCAGAGAAAACAAGATGATAGGTAATAGGAAAACTTGTTAAGCCATGATCCACCCGCAAACTTTGAATTTTAATAAAATTGATTAAATTATGTAGTTCCTTTTTGGCATTTGGTAGACCTACAAGGCTATTTAGCTGCATTTGTAGTTTCTCTATCTCCTGCTCGATTTCAGGTGTAATCCGCAGCCGTTCATCATCGATAAATTCGCCACTGTAAATGATCTTTCCTTTTTCATTATAAAAGTCCCCACGTCCATGCTTTTTGCCATGCACGAGCTCTCCTATATAAGAGGCTTGTCCATTTGCATAATAAAGTACCCCTTGTCCGGTCATCGCATCCTCTTTAAATTGCCCCTCCGCTTCTAGAACCCCTTGCCGAGAATAGATTTTCCCTTTACCATGCTTCGTATCTTCAAAAAAGTAGCCATCATATCGGAGCGCTGTCACACCAATGGAAAGCTCCTCGGCTGTCGGTGATTCAGTAGGATAATAGAGCTTCCCTGCCCCCTGCATATGATGCCAAATAAAATCACCCTCGTATTGTAAAAAACCATTTGGATAGTATTGTTTGCCTTTGCCCTTTTTCATGCCATGAACAAAATCACCCTCGTATTGAGGCTGATTTAAATGGGGATATCGTTCGCGCAAAGCTTGATAAGGGGCAATAAGATCCTCTTCATAATATAAAATGCCGTAACCATCCATTAAATCATTCCGGAAATGACCTTCATAATGAATGGCACCGTCCTTATATAAAATGCCATGACCTTGTTTTTTATTTTGAATAAATTCGCCCTGATAAATAAGCTGCCCTTTTAAATACATAATGCCATTTCCTTGTTTCATATGATTGACGAATTCACCCTCGAATAATCGTTCACCATCTTGGTCAAATAATATGCCCTTGCCGTCATAAATATCGTGGCCGAAATCATTTTTTTTGACACCACCTTGATACATGATCGTTCCGTCTGGGTAAAAAAGTTCTTTTTCTGCATGATTATGTGTCATTTTATTGCCTTCCTTTATCATTTCAGTATATGCTCAATTATAGCGTGGATAAGAATACATATGTGCGAATTTTTAGAATTTAAGGAGAAGAGCATGAAAAAAAGATATAAAATACTTCTAGGCATTTTACTACCTCTACTTATTCTGTATATCTCTACAATGCTGTTAACGCGTGACACGGATTTTTCAAAGGAGGTTACGGAACGTCTTGATGTAGAGGCAATTAAGTCGATTGAAATTATTCGTGCCTCAGATGAAAAAACAATAACGATAACAGATGAAGCTGAAATGAATCAAATCATGCAGCAATTAAACGAGCAACCATTAAAAAAGGTATGGTTTACTAAATCTAATTTTAAAGAGGCTTATTGGATCACTTTAGCGATTAATGGCGACCGAGAAGTTGGCTTACGTTTAGATGATGCCGAGCATTTATTCGTTTATTTATATGAAGAAAATTACATGAAGGATTACAAGCTTACTAGTGATTTCGATACGTCATTCATTGAACAGCTTTTTCAATAAAATAAACATAGACACCACTCCATGCTAATGATGTTTCATGTCCATGATATACGTTCAAATACCATTTGAAGGATGTATAAGATAAGGAGTAAACTTTTTACTATTTCACCTTGTATGTTGTTCTTATCAGGTTGTAAACCAAAGGCTTTGACTTTTTCAGATGAAAATGAAAACGGGTACGTACAATTTGAGGTTACTTATGACAACAGAATCGATACCTTTAACAGGTAGGCACAAAACAAGAAAAAGAGAAATCGCAGTCCGATTCCTCTTTTTTGTTTTATCTACTTATATTCCATACAACGATAATTTTGCTGCATAGACAGAATGATCTCAATCAGCTCTACTCTAAGCTTAAGAGGATCCATTTCTTCTATATGAGCTCCTTGACTAAGCAAGTGAATCCAACATATATCCCACTCTTTCTTTCACGCCAAACTTTAAATAACCTTTACATATTTAGCCTATTTCACCATAAAATTTCTAGTTAATTGGTATAATTGGTACTATACGCCTTCTATCCGAAAACTTCATTAAACGAAATAGGTTGAATTTTTGACATAAATAACAAAATTTTCACATTAAATGACAGAAATGCGGAATAAAAAAGGACTTTAATCCATTCGATTAAAGTCCTCTTACTATTTATTTTAATCTGACAGCAGTGCCATATACTAATACTTCTGATGTGCCATCCATCACGGAAGACGTTGCATAGCGTACGCCAACCACTGCATCTGCGCCTAGTTGTTTGGCCTCTTCCTCCATTGCCTGTGTGGCAATTTCACGGGAGCGCACTAGCATTTCAGCATACTCTTTCATCTCTCCGCCCACAATATTTCGAAGTCCAGCCATCATATCACGCCCAATGTTTCTTGACTGTACAGAATTCCCCTTCACTAAACCTAATGTTTCAACCACTTCTTTTCCTGCCACCACATCGGATGTTGCTAATAGCATCGTTTTTCCTCCTCGTATTACAATTTTTGAATAGCTTCCACAGCCTCTTCAATAGAAGCTGTAATAACCCCATTACGTTTAATTAAGCCAATTACAAATAAATTACGGTAGACAAATTGATTCTCCAGCCCATCTCGTACCAATGCCTCTATTTTTTGCATATTGTCTCGCCCTTGTTGACGAACATCTGTCAGTACACCAATAATAGGACGATTCAGCATAGAAAACGCCCCAATTTCAGCGGCTACACCAGAATCAATCTCAACCCCATCTAATACAGCAATTAATACATCACTATTTTGTAGCATTTCTAAGTCTGCCTGAGCAATCGCTAAACTATCCGCATAAGCTGATTTATCATTGATAGCATCATTCTCCTGCGGAACATATAAGGCAATGCCTGGTACTGCTTCACGAATTGCTGCGGCTAGTTGTTCATTTACTAAACGATCCCCTAAAGAAAATAATCCATTTGCTAAATATGCTTTCATGTTGAACTCCTCAATCTATCGATTTTTCAAAAATGATTTTATGTCTTCCCATTTCATCCACAAATGTGGAAGCAATATCAAAACCATGCTTGAGATTGGTGATGAGCATGGTTTTGAATGTATTTCTGCCATATGTACGAACTTTGTCAAAGCCTAGTGTTTTAATATGTTCATGCTGTTTTTTCATTAATTGGCTAGCAATCCCCTGACCTCGCTTCGTGACATGAACACCACCCAACCAACTATAAAATACACCATCTGGATGTGGATATCCTAGTTTAAAGCCAATGACATTTGCATCCTCCACCGCCAAGAGGCAAAGGAGGCCCTCTTTCTTGGCTAGCTTTTCAACCGTTAGCTTAGCACCATCAAAGACATGGGCATGTAGTTCTTGCAATGAGCCGAGCCAATCATAGGGTAGACCTTCTATCGTCACAATATACATGTTCATCACCTCTATCTGTTTGATAGTATAACAGAAATACTTTACCTTCGTGATACTTGAACAAACAGAGCGAGAGCAAGAATCGTTTGTTGTGGATATACTTTACTAGAAATCAATGCTATGCCATTCCTTCATTGAAGGTCTAAGGCATTCCTCATGCTGGAAGTTAGTTGATTTCAGCTAATAATTCCTTATAATAGAAAGATACCATCCACAACATCACTAGAGGTGTATTTTTTATGTATTTTGGCATTATTCCACTAATTTTATTGTTCATTTTTCTATTTTCTTATTGGAAAGACCCAAGAAAGATGATTAACGGACTACTATTTAATATGTTTGTCTGTTCATTTCTGTTATTCTGCTTCATTGTTTCCTTTTCATCGGATCTTTACTTTTTAAGAATGGCTGTCGTTATTCCACTAATTGCCCTTTTTCTCCTTATTCCCTTTGCAATTATTGCTTTAATGTTTGGCCTATTTTTAAATGCTAGAGTTTTAATGAAACGGGAAGGTAGACGCTTGGCTAATTCATTAACCTTGCTAGTAGCCATTGGCATTTTATTATTTATGCTGTTACCGATAATCAATCCAGCTAGCTTGTTTTCAAGCCATCTCCAACCGATATTTGCAGGGGTATCCCTTATTACATTTTATTTCTTTATCCATTTATCTAATTTCTTATCAGCTTATTTTCTCTATCAATTTAATCGTCCCAAGTATAATCAAGATTTTATCATTGTACTGGGAAGTGGCTTAATTAATGATAAGGTACCGCCCCTGTTAGCTAGCCGCATTCAAAAAGCGATCGATTTCTATCATAGACAAGCTGCAGTAAGTACCCCTCCAACGATCATCTTGTCTGGTGGTCAAGGATCTGATGAGAATCTACCTGAAGCAGAAGCCATGCAAAGGTATGCGATTGAAAAGGGGATTCCCATTGAGCATACGCTACAAGAAAATCGTTCTGTCAATACGTATCAAAACATGTTATTTTCGAAACAAATAATGGACGATATTAAACAAGGCGAGGCATATAACAGTATCTTTACAACCAATAATTTCCACTTATTTCGTGCAGGAATTTATGCCAGACTTGCTGGCTTAAACAGTCAGGGCATTGGTTCGAAAACGGCCTTTTACTATTGGCCTAATGCCATGATTCGTGAATATGTAGCGATTGTTGTTTTAGAACGGAAACGACATATGAAACTGATTGCCCCTATCATTATTATGACCATCTTATTAGCTCTATTCAGCTTTTTCTTTGTCTAAACTGTTGAAAGGATTCAATACATTTACGTATTTGAATCCTTTCATTGTGTTTATAGCCAGGACTTCTAGATTTTTTTATCTCAAGTAAATGGCGTTTGTTATCGGTCATTCACTATTTAATTTTGGGCTTATTCAGCAGCCTTATACGACCTTGTAGCTGTTTTATCCTCAAAAACGGTCTTAATGCGTTGGCTTGTTCTTAATTGCACTAAAACATTTATTAAAATAACTAATAATGGATGCAGAATAAAGACTATGGCTATTTGAGCATATGAGGCATCAAAATATTCAGCATCCGTATTGAAAAGATAAATATTCAGCACCATAAATACCGTTAATACAGCTATTACAGTGTATCGAATGGTATTTCGAGAGATAATCATTGAGCCACAAATATATAACATTGTAGAAATAAATATGAGTACATGTAGAGTAACGGCTTCATCTATTGCATATGAAACGGGTATATCAGAAGTAATCAATAACCGATAAGCGAAAGCCCCTAGTAAAATAAACGTGCCAAACAAAAGTAATAGATTAGAAATTAAACTTCTTCTCATGTTCTCACCTTTTTTTAAAATTTAGGTTGTTGTTTTGCTTTTAAATCTCCCTTTATAGAGAGATGCAATATTGAATTCGTAATAACAACAGTAGATGGCTAAAATAATACGTTTAATAAAAAGACTGCGTAATGAGTATTAAAAAACAATGCAGTGTTTTGCTGCACAAAATAAACTAGTGACACCAATTGCAGACAATAATAACGTAAGAAACACATACGCTTCCTGTAGTGGCGCTGTTTTAGGACTTGTATAAAAACAGAATCACAAAGCTTTTAGAATCTCACTTTACAATAGTAAATGGTGGACTCTTTATTTAGTTACCTTTTCTAATATGCTAAAAAAATCGTTATCGTTTACCATGGTATAATTTTCTTCCGTCCTATTAACGGTCAATGACCTTTTTTCTGAAACAAGGTACATAGTATAACCTGTATTTAATGAAATGGTGATTCGGTAATCGTAATCAACTGGATTTATAGTTGCTTTATCAAATTTTGCATTCTGAAAAGCTTGTAAAATCCTTTTTTGCGTTTCTTCTGGAATTTTAATTCGGGTATATATATCTTCTTTGTCTGTATCTACGGTATGAATGGTTATAGATGGATTTTCAACAGTAAAATTAGCGTTCTCTAAATACGTCTGTTGCAGAGTATCCTTCGTCTTACTTTGCAATCAAAAAGCCAATAGCGATGACGATTATAAGTAAAGACAAAATAATTTTGATTTTTTTCATATAGCCCCTCTTTAATTGTAATGACGTGAACTTTTGAGTCATATGTAAAAGGTATTACAGCTCTGCTGACGCCATTGCACGAACCATTCTATATTCATTGCAAAAAAGCTTCTTTTTATAAATAAGAGCCAAAGTAGAAATTCACTTTTTCTTCTGAATAGCCGTCCTGACCTCTCCAAGTTGCCATAGACATAAAATCAGTTCCCCGCCCGCGTTCCTTGCGATAATCGTTTGTCGATTCTAGTAGGCGAGCATACCCCCATATTTCCATAACGGCATCTCGCTCATATTGATTGGACTTGAAAACATCCTTCCAACGCTTTTCTAATTGTCTAGCAGCATCCATATCTTTACAGGACTTTATAGCCTCTAGCATCTGTTTGAAAATCTCTATATCTGCCTCACAAACGATTAATGACTCTTGTTCTTGTATTAAACATTCAAGATCGAGCAAACAATACACTAGCCAGTTTAAGCGAACACCTCCCCACTTCACTCGTTCAAAATTAAGGACATTTAGATCTTCGTTTATATAGTTTTCATTCGACATTATTTTATGTTCATTACAATAGCCACAGGCACTGTAGGATACTAACTCTTCAGGTCGCTCATGATACGTATGGATCGGTAGTTGTGCAGTAAGAGCCCAGCTTGATAACGCACTCCGTAAATATACTTTACGGGTCGAGAGGCTGTGCAAAAAAGCCTTCACCACAAGATCCTTAGTTAGCCTGTCATCATGAAGCTGTCGCAGTCTTTGTATACATTCATCATGGGAAATCGTTAAACGATCAAACATCAAGCCCATCCTTTTCGCATACTGAAAATCCTCCTCTGTATACGTATACTCCCCATCTCTCCATCTACCAGATTGCCAAAATGTTTGCATTAAAATTTTCTTTGCCTTTTGATCCATTAAAAATTTCCTCCTACTAAAGTTCTAACTTGACCTGTAGTTTCTCCGCCATCTCTCTCCACTGCTGCTTCCAAGGCAAGCCATCCAGTTCCTCTTCTGTTTGCGCGAGCCAATAATCACCCTCCATTAACTCAAACATGTCCATAAAGGTTATCACCGCACATACTGGATTGTTTAATGCCTCTAGCATCGGCTCTGGCCCATCATCCCAGTTGTAATGATTGACAATGGCATGCAAAATAATAGACGAGGAAACCTTGCTAATTTGTTGACACATCTTCTCGAGATTTTCTTCATAAAGGATGGTATCCACTTGTCGCTGTTCTTCCGAATTCAAGGTCAATCTGATGGCGCCTGGTGTATCCAACAATAAATCGGCTATTTCGCTTTGCGCTCTTGCGGCATACCAGGCAGTGGCTGTCATTCCTTCTGTAGCCTGTAAAGAAATGCCTCTAGCAAGGAGTAATGAAATAACTTCTTTTCGCTTAAATTTCACGGCTTTTTTAAGTGCTGTATCACCCAGCTTATCTCGTACCTCCAAGTCTATATTTTGCGCAAGCAGAAGCTCAATCCCTTCCATTGACATTCGATTTGTGATGAAAAGCATTAACGGTGTTCTTCCTCGCGCATCGCGTTCATTTACATCCAGCTTGCTCACAGCTTTTCGCACCGTCTCCAGATTTTTAGATTTGCTAACCTCTGCCCATTCCATTTGGCTTCCCCTCCTAATTGACCCATTGTTGTAATTTTTCTAGCACTTCCTTCCTTTCTGAGGTTTCTTGTTTTATACGCTGTGCAAGCTTCTTAGCACCGCCAAATATTCGGTACAAAAGAAATTCACGCTCATAGCTTTCTTTCGTTTCTAACTCCTGAACAAGTGCCTTTAGTAGTTCTACTTCCATATTTTCAATCCCTTTTAGCGGCTTTGCTGATTCATTAGCACCAAGAAGAATGCCTACAAACACAGGAATAAGCTCTACCGATAAGCCGTGAGCTTCAATAAAAGCCTCCCCATAGGAATCCTGTACAGACTGATGCTCAGAATCGACCAGGGTCATGTAGCTTTGCACAAGCGGAAAATAATCCTTACTATATAGCCCTAAGCCCAAAACCGCATAGGTTCCAGGCATGGCTGATTTTTCACTTGGCTCTACATCCTGGTACCATGCATATTCCTTCATTGCCACCTGAGCATAGTCTGCTAATAAAGGAAAAAGGCTAGGATAAGCTAGGCAATTAGCAAAAAACTGATGAAGCTTCGATTTGGCTAGCTTTTTAAGCGGAAGGAAATTTTTCACTTTCGTCTTTAAAGTCATTTTATAGCCCTTCGGAAAGCCTTCCTGTAAAAGATGAATGATATAATGAAGCGCTTCACGATAAGCCGCTTCCTCTTCCTTTTTTATTTGTATATCAATCGTTTGCAAAATATCATTTGCTCTCCCCTCAATAAAAGCACTTTTGCACTTACTTTCAAAACGACCACTCCCATTTCGTAAATACTCTGTTGCCTGCTGTGAGCCAAGCTCTTTAGCTAGAGTAAGGTATTGTAAACGAGTAGCTGGTTCTTTATAACCGATTTTGACCGCCACATAGAGAAAGAAATCTAGCTTTTCCTGCTCCATAGAAGGTTCTATGTCTTCGTTTTTAAGTAACCACTCATTGGTGTAATCATCTGTTTGCTCAAAATAGCTCTTTAAAAAGTGGTCTTCTGCCCAATGTTTAAAAGCATTTGTAAAATAATAGCTCCACTGATTTAAACGCTCTTTATTCGCCAGATGTTTTTCCTGTAGCTGACGAATAATCGGTTCGATCTCCTCTGCTGTTTGTTGGAAAAAATGTGGATTGACTAAATGCTGTGCTAAGAAAAACTCATCATTGTCGCTTGGAAGCACAGGAAGCTCTGCCATAACTTTCGTTTCCATAAAAGACGCTAATTCCTGTTTCATGAACGCTAGCTTCTGAACATTAAGCAGCTCCTTTTGAAATGCCCACATCGTCTCACCATACTCAAATTCAAGCAACACCTGAAAATGATAATCAAAAAATCGAGGACCATATGACTGTGCCTGAAACATTTGCTCCATCTTCGTACATAAAGCCGAAAAAAGATCCTCCACATAGTTTTGTTCTATAATTTCCTGTATGTATGTCCCTGCATCCACCTTATAAGCACTATCACTCCAGCTAAATGGTTCATAGACATCTATACAAATAGTCCCGTATTGACTTTTGCCTTTTTTCCATGTGATTTTTAAATAGTTAAAGATACCTGCTTGTAGTCGGCTTTGATGTTGAATACCATCAAGACGTTTACTTTCTTGCTGATAGACTTTGGTAAGTTGATCCCACACATCCGCTAAAAAATATTGTATAGACTGCTGCATCTGCTCCATCCTTTCTTAGAGAAAAATCTCTCGCCAAAAAATATTTAGCGAGAGATTACCTTATCCGATTGTTTTCACAACCGCTCCTTCTTGATTCTTTATATGTGTTTTCATAATTTGGAAACTTATACCTTCTAATGAAGATAGGGCAAACCGCTTTTCTTGCGGCACTAAATTTTGACTTAACTCCTCAGCTGCCTCTTTGTTCAATGTAATGGTAATTTCCTGTTCATTTTCCTGATAACCCACTTGATGATCTGGTTTAAATACTATAGTTAAATCTTGACCGACTAAGCTAAGATTTCTTTCCTTTACTATTCGCCCACGTAATAATTTGCCGATGACATCGGCCTGCTTCGCCCCTAATTGAATAACATGGGATTGTTTGTTAAACCAGCCCTTTTTCCCTACCTGCCAAGCCAGCTGATCGACAAATAAAAAGCCTGTACTTGAACCATCTTCCATCATTCCTCGCTCTACCGCCTCTACAATCTCAGGGCTTTGTAATAGTGAGGGGCGTGTTAAGTCCGTTATATAGCTTGGAATTTGGTTAATACCAGCCTGTAGTACACCAAGAGTTTTCCATGTCTGCATTGCTTCTAGTTCATCCTCTGTAATGCCGACCATTTGGATAAACTCCACCTTGCCATTCGGCGTATCCATTTCAGCAAGCTCAGGATCATGCGTAAAGGCTAGCGCTGTTAATTGCGTATCAGCATCCAGACAGATCGGACCATTTGCATCTAAATAATCACCCGCTCTAAAAACATTCCCACTATTAAAAACATATCTACCCATATTCTGTAATAGATTCAACGCCCACGCTGGTGGTTCATCCTCCTCTTCGGAGCGCACTAAGCGAAACGTCAATTCAAATCCATAACCACTATAGTCTTTATTTTCAAGCTCTTTTTCATATAGTTCCGAGAACCCATATGTGACAAAATGCCAATGGGGAACTGGAGTTTCACTTTTATAGGCACTTATACCATCCAAAGGGTCTTGTCCACCTAATGAATAAGGAATCATGGTGCCGTAATGCTTTGGCTCCTGCTCCCCATGTACCTGTGATACAGCTTCATCAATCGCATCCCAGCCTACCGCCATAACCTCTTCACTCATTTACGTTTCCTCCTTGCAATTGTCGCTATCGACTCTACTAACCTATTCATTATGATACCAATTTTATGGTAGCTCATTAACAGCATTAGGACTCATTTTCACTTATCGTGCAACTAGGTTTATTTTCATTCTACATGAGGAAAATATTACTAACGCAAAAAAATCAGGCCATCTTCTGGATTCCAAAAAGATTGCCTGAATAGCCTTCTATTCTGCCATTTAAATTTATACGTTCTATCAATCGGAATAGGTTAGCCATACATCATAGCTGGCTCACGCACAACATGTAAATAATCTGCCAGCTTCCCTACAAATACTTGCTCTAAATATGGTAATTGTCCTAGGCAGTGAGGCGTCATTAATGCTGGATTTTGATAAATCTTTAAACCTCCCACCTTTAATAGCGTCGCTACAAACTGGGAACAAAAATAAGCGCGTTCTCTTCTTACCTCCTTTTGCATCATCACGCCAAAAAGCCCGATAAAGTTGTATTTATAACGATCTCGATTCCAATACATATAACGCACGATTTTAGCCATTTCTAAATATTGATAATGAGAAATTCTACAACGATAAATGACACAATCCGCTGACTCAAATAGCCCTCTTTCCGCATCCTCTCGCAAAAAGCCACCACTTAAAGGATTGTTTAATTGCCTACGTCCAAAGCTAAACATTTCGTATAGCCTCTCATCAAATGCGATTGACGCATGATTCATCTCTTTACCAGTATACATACCTATCGCTTTCGATAATAATGTCCCTGTTTTAGTTAATACTATGTAAATCGTATGTGCCACTTCTTCACCTACTCCAATATTCTTTCTACAACTACCAATACGTTTTAAAACTTCAAATGGTTTCGTGAATTTCCTTTTTTTATAAGTATATACTATAAACTTAAATATTTTCTTAGTAGAACCTGAAGAATTTCTTAAGATTTAGTTTTATTTACTAGTATTTTAAGTTAGTGAACTATCATTAAATCAACGTTCTGAAAATTTTATTTTTGAACTACCTTTATTTATATGCCGTTAATTGTATTCTTATGTGGGGTACAAATGGGGTACAGAAGATTTTTTACTGGGGTACTTGGGGTACAGAAAAATAAATGGACAGATAACTAGAAAACGATAATAATAGTCACTTAGTTTTCCTGAATGACTAAATATTTTAATTTCTTTATATATTTATTACCCTGCCAACGGCTTAGAAAGCTGTTTATAGATTTTCTAGTTTTGATACATTTCTATAGAACCCTATCCTACAGGCTCACTAAATCTTTCTCTCTATTTATCTACTTTTATATTTATTTGGGCACCAGTTGAATTCTATACTAACAACACCTACCCAGTATTGATACAATTTTATTGTATTGCATTTGGAAGGAGGAATTCTGCTGTAGCTACATACACATCACTAAAATACTCGTCAATCTTTTCTACTTTGAATAATCTTATTTTCTCTTTTGCCAACAACCTTTTTGAAACGTAATAATCTTGGCCTATGTCTTTGAATAACTTATCGAGGATTGGTAAATAACCTTTACTCATTTTTAAATTTTCTATTACTGAGAAATCACTTTGCAATGATTGAACTGCCATTTCTAGAATTAAAAATTCATGAAATAGTCGCCGTTGCTCAGGATTCGACATACAACTCCATCCCCTCGATAAGAACATTCGTTTGTGTAATTACATAACAAACGTTCGTATTTTTACGAGTGTTAATTTATAGAAGTAAAAAAAGCACAGAATCAAACCTCAAGAGTTGAGGAACGGATTCTTCTTCAACTGACGGAGCAGGTTAGTGAAAGAAGGTGTTATTTTCCGCTATAGACAATGGTATAATTTGGGTAGGAGGTGAGATAAATAAGTCTTATTCTTTTTGCTTTTGTATTTTTACTATGAGTTTTCTTTACTAGGGAGTTGTTTTATTAAAGTAACGGTGCAGGTTAGTAAATAACTTAATGCAGTTTAGTTTAATAAGAACGAAAATGATTAGAATTAATTATGCTATAGAGCTGGTCAGTTATAATTTTATAAAGGAGTTGTGAGAAGTTGAAATATCGTAAAGCAAATGTCGATGATATTGATAAATTGGTCGAGTTAAGAAAAAAGCAATTAGTTGATGAGGGGATAGAACCTAATATAGATATTGATAGAGAACTATTTGTTTTCTTTAAAAATAAACTAAGTGATGGTACTTTAATTCAATGGCTAGTGGAAGATAATGAAGAAATTATAGCTTGTGGTGCAGTAATTTTTTATGAATTTCCACCTTGTTACACCAATAAGACTGGAAAAAAGGCTTATATCACAAATATGTATACTAATGAAAATTATCGTGGGCAAGGAATCGCAACAAAGCTGTTAACTAAATTAGTTGATGAAGCTAAGATTTCAGGTATTTCACAAATCTGGCTTGGGGCTTCAAAAATGGGTAGACCAGTGTATAAGAAGTTTGGTTTTATGGAAACTGATGACTTTCTAGAATTAAATATTTTTTAATAATTAAAGCCCATTACCAATTAAGGTAACGGGCCCGTAATGTTAAGCACTATGCTGTACAATGCTGATCTTCAAACCTTCAAAATCTCCACCTGTTAATGTGCCAGTGTCAAATTTATCTAGGTGTGACTTATCAAAATTTTTTATCTACTGCTTGTTTGCTTTAGTTGTATCGTTAGTGAATTCATTGTGCCATCATCCTTTTCTGTTGGTTTCTGTGTTTAAAAATATTGAACCGATTCAAGTGTCAACATAGCCCCTTGACCGTTTCCTCCTGGTGCTGGCTCCGATGTAGGTTCAAGCGGGCTCTGGATTAGGATTACCTTCTCCTACAAGCATCTGAATATCTTAAGGTATAAAAGTTTTTAGGTTAAATGGATTGGGTCTCATGTTTTCCTTCTTGCCCAATTTAGTTATTCGATTGACTAAATTGTTCGAAAATATTTTTGTGCCCGTTCTTTATAGCGTCTACGAGAAAAAAGACAAAAATAAAAAAAAGCCACTCAAAATGAATGGCTTAATCACAAATTTATCATTAACTTCACATACGATAAATTTGTAAAAAACTTGGATTAGATTAACCGTATAAACTTAATAAGATAACAAATCTACAAAGCATGTTTTTGAAATGTAAGATTGTCCAAATTACCCTATTATAAAATGAAGAAATTTAAAATCTTTGTTGCATAAAAGTGCCCTTTTGCTTAACAAGAAAACTATTTATTCAAAAACAACCATTTCTCCGATTTCTATAAAACCAAATCGCTTATAAATATTTTTCCCATCATTGGAAGCCTGTAATACAACCGGTTTTTGTTTATCCTTTGTTTGATTTAGAAGAATTTGAAACATTTCACTGCCATGTCCTTTACCTCTAGATGTTTCTTTTGTCATCACATCATAAATACCATAACTATCTTTGCTTTCTATTAATAAACCGGTAGTTACAGCCATTTCGTCTATACAACCAATAAACATTTGAACTTCTGAACCTAATTTTTTTAGTGAAAACTCGTTAAAATAACTTTTTAGTGCCTCTTCTTCTGGTGTACCTTCAAATAAGCTCTTAAATACCTCTATATATTTTAAAAGATCTTCATTATTTTTCACACTAGTAATCATAAGTTGATGGGAAATTCTTTGACCTATATTAAGAGTATTTTCAAGTTTCATCATTACATTACGTTCTGCTTCTTTTAGGTCATATTCTTCCATCAGGTCTTGCCAGCTTGCGTTCAAATACCGAGAGTCAATCCACGTACTAAAGGGATATTCTTTAAGAGTCATACTTTCGATGCTACTTCTAATGTTAAATTCATTTTTTATCTGTGAAGATTTCGGCAAAAGTATATTAAATGTATCCGTGGGTATTTCTGTATTCGTAAAAATGAAGTCCTCTTCATTGATAAGCTTTCAATTAACTGTGTGAGTGAATATTCTTATTTTTTCTTCAAGATTGTTTATAACTAATTGTTGATCTGCAATCATTTCGTTGCTCCTTCCAATTAAATACAGCGCGCACTCTTTTTATTATAGAAGCAATTCATTTAAAATTAAACATTGTTCACATTTTTTATATCCTCCCATAATTTTCAGAAAACTTAAAGCACACTTGTTTATTCACTCACCCTTCACCACTAAACTGTTGTCTCCATTCCTCAAAGCTTATGAATGGCACTGTGACCCTAGGCGGTTTCACCTCTTTGTAAGCCTTATTTAAAGCTTGTTTGTAGGTCAATCCTTAAGCAGACATGTAAGCTTCAATTAGAGTAGCTAATTTCTTTTGGTAAGTATCATCCATATAATCTCTGCCTCGTCTGTACTCAGGGAGTTTGCCATTGATTATGTAAAATTGTATGGCAGCGACACTGAATATCCATCGATGCTATGCCCCAAAGCCGTGGAGCTTTTGATTTCCACTTGCCATAATGATAATAGCCGTCTTTATCAGCTCTTTGCCCGTCTAGCTATCTATGAGACTTGCGAACTGTAGTATCAAGTGATGACATCCACACCTTGGTTAGCAGTGCTGTCTTGCTAGCCTGTTCCTCAATAGCCAAATCTACTTGTGATCTAACTCGACCACCCTCTGTACGAGCAACAAGGATAGCTTTCTTCCTCGTTCATCCCATAGCTTGCTCAATTCGTATTGCCATGTCTGTATAACCATTTCCTCGCCAGTAGACTGTTGTAAGAGGTAAGCTATCAATAAGTATCTCTCGATGTAAAGACGCTCCAGTGACGCTTGTATGAGCTTAATAACTTCTTTATAAACAGCATTTAACTGTTGAGCAATTAACTTCATCTCTTGATTAAAGCGATTGTACTTGTTAACGTCAATCCAGGTAGCTTGGCCGTTCTTACCAAACTTACGATGCCCCTCTAACATATGAGCGAGAATAGACTTTAAACTTCTTGCAAATACAACTTCAATATCCCTCTCTGCTTTAGCTCCCAGTTCATCTAAGATTTGATTGATTTCCTGTTGATTCATGACTCATCAACTTCTTTAGGATCAAGAGCAGTAATGAACTTTCGCTCCATTGTTTTGCAATTGTTCTCGAGCCGCATAAGCTTATACTTCATTGCCACACCTGTAGAATTACCTGCAAACGATTCATCACTGAAGTTCACGCTTTTGGCTATACGCATGATGTTCGCTTCTAAGCGATTCAGGTGTTTCTCGATCATTTGATCATTAACATCTTTTGTTAGATATTTAATGTCATCATCTTCACCCCATCAATTCAAAGATGCCAGTTTGAGCAACTTTCTTCGCATCTTCGTCATCCATCCCCATACATTACCTTTCGGAGCTCCTGCTTTATTCGGAGTACTCCGTTCTTCTGATTGGAGTACTCCATTAAGTTTCTCATTCCAATTATCCTTTGATTTCCATGAACCAATTGTTTTTTCTGGAACACCAAACATTTTCTTACTTTGTCATCTATGATTTAGAAAATGGCACTGATAACAATGTTTTATTAAGAATTAGTGCAGCTTTATTTAACTCATTAAGAAATTCTGGTGTTCGTGAATGCGTTCCTCAAGATTTCATTAATTAATAAATAATCCAACCTTCAGTAAAATTATTATCATCATATTTAAAATAATGTTCAGCAAGATTCCTCCTTCCTTGCTGAACATTTTCTTTTAACTACCACCTTCTTCTTACCTAACAACCCACCAGCTCTTGGCCCAATCCGTCCCGCCAACACAAGGTCCATAACAATTAAAGCTACATTAGCGTTACTGATTAAAAACCTTTGAGCTATCTTGTTGATTAAAAGCCCTAGATTCAAAAGTGCAATATGCTTTGCTGTAAAATCAAACTTAACCGTTTCATGAGCATCACCAGTAAACAAAATGTATTTTTCATTTAATCGTCACCTCTGCTCTAGACTGCTCTGAATAAAACTTCCGTACATTCATCTCAACTATTTGTGAATCATCATTCCAAATGATTTTATTGCACTCACCCTTAATGTTTTAAATCAAGTTATCGAGATCCGGCTTTTTAGTTGGACATAATTCACCACTAGCTAAAAGCTTTCTCTTTGGCCCTGTACAAAGATTCTGTGGTGGCGAATTCTGAAAAATAAAATATTTGCAATGTTTGCAATTTTATCCTAGCTTCTTTAATACGATTTTTCAGCTTGGTTATACTGTATTAGTAATAAAAAGACACTCCTTCATAGGAATGTCTAAACATTTATCTATAAATATCTAATAAATTTAATAAGTACATTTCTGTTTCATTAATCGAAAGCATTATTTCTTTATGCAGTTGATCCTCCATACTATCTTCAGAAATAAACTGTAAGTATTTATTTACTTCTACAAAGAATTTTTCAAACTCTTGTAAGAATTCATCAATTTTTTGATCGCCAGGTGTTACAGATAGATAAATAGTTTTGAATAAATTAAAGTCACTATATGCATTACTTAAAAAATAGATAGCCAATATTTTATCGCTAGTGACATATGATTTTACAAAGGTCAGATTTTGTTTTAATTTATTCAATGAATTTATAAGATTTGTTGTTTGTTTTATCATATTTGCAGTATTACTATACATCTACTAACCACCTCCAATTTAATAATAAGCAAAAAATCACCAAATTGGAATAATATTCTGCATTTTTCATCTTTTAAAAACTTTATAGAAACTGCCATTGAATGAAGACATCGGTCCAAACACCAATAATCAGTAATACAAATACCCATCCTACCAACTGGATGTAGATTTTTAATAATGGGCTTTCCGCAAATCCTCTTGAAAAGGGGCTCACCTTTAAAACATCATGAGGATATTTCAACATTATATATGAAAAACTGCCAAAAATGAACGTTACCCATACAGCGGTCATGAACATTTCCTAGTGTCACTCCTAAACATCAAGATTCAACAATCGCATACTTATTATATTGATCCCCCTACACTCTTGTGCCATCGATGCTATTATGTCAAATTCCTCATTTATAACAAAATAAAAATGAGCTCGATCAAAACGTGAGCTCATAGACTCCTTTATCCTAATGGATAATAAGGTTCGTAAATGGGATGCCAATAATATGGGGGTCTAACACCAATACTCGGTGTAAACCAGCTGTAATTTAAATAATGAATGTTTAATTAATATACGTTATTTTCTAGTAACCGTGTCACTTCTGGGAAAAATTCAATCTCCATTCTAACCATCCCCCTGCGATGATGGTCTTTTTCTTGCTTTAACATACGAAGGTAATCAATCATAGTATATGTTGAAAAGGAGGGATTGGTTATTAACAATCCAAGTGACGGGCCAGCTCAAGATAACCAAGATTTAATGGAACAAATTCGTTTTTATCAAAAATGGTTTGAGGACAGTAAAAAAGAAGATCCATACCCTCAATATCCTGTCTATGGAAAGATTACGCAATATAAAGAAGTACCTCTTACCCAACCTGAACAAAGGCAGCTTCGTCAACCAGGGCTCGAAAGCTTAATGGTGCCGAAGCCTATCATTGAAAACCCTCATTATAAAGGTAGTGGAAAATTAAAAGGGAAAGTAGCCCTTATTACTGGGGGTGATAGTGGGATGGGTGCAGCTGCTGCGATTGCCTTTGCGGAAAGAGGAGGCCGACGTAGCAATTGCTTATTTAGATGAGCATAGGACGCTACTCGAACTAAAAATAGAATTGAGGAACTAGGAGAAAAATGTTTACTCCTTCCTGGGGATCTCCGTGAAAAAAAACATTGTGCAAATATTGTTTATGAAACCATTCATACGTTTGGACGCTTAGATATATTATGTAACCATGTTGGCATTCAGTTTCAACAAAATGACCTGACTGACATTACAGATGAACAATTCGATGAAACGTTTAAGCTTAATATTTATTCACATTTTTATACGACAAGAGCGGCCCTCCCTTATTTACAGGCTGGTAGCTACATAATTGGTACCGCATCTGTAGTAGCTTATGCTGGTGAGCCTTTATTAATCGATTACTCTGCCACAAAAGCAGCTGTCGTCGGCTGGACTCCTTCTTTAGCAAAGAGCATGGCTAAAAAGCAGATTCGCGTCAATGCAATTGCCCCCGGTCGAATTTGGACACCATTAATCCCCTCCAGTTTTTCCTCTGACGAAAACGCATTGCACGGAGGGAATCTTTTTAACCGAATGGCACAGCCCTTTGAAGTGGCCCCGACATTCGTTTATTTAGCATCAGATGATTCTAGACATGTAATGGGACAGGTTTTACATGTGGATGGCGGAAAATCCACCAATTCGTAGCTACGTAAAGAAAACTCAGGCAACACGTAATTGTATGCTGAGTTTTTTTAATTTTTATTTTCAATTTTTTATAGATGGTTCAAAAAAGATGTTAACGATTCAACTTTGCCTCTTTATTTCATTTGCTTTTCAATTTATTGACAGTGGTTATGTTCATAACTACAACAACATACATTAATTGCGGGATAGCAACTTTAACATCGCCCCCAAGATGTTTTTGTACAACGCTATCCCAGCTTTACATCGTGGTTTTTGGCGATCATAATTCTCTCCTATCGGCTTTCTCTACGTTGTTATCCCTTCCGTAGTAAAGAATAAATCAACATATCTCTACATTCGCCAGTCACACTATGACATTCATATTGTCTTAAATAGCCCTCTTCTTTAAAATTGAATTTCGTTAATAACTTCCTTGATGCTATGTTTTCTTCAGCAACAATGGCTTGTATCCTCACTAACCCTAACTGATTAAATCCAATTGCCAATACTTCATTCATAGCTTCTGACATAATACCCTTATGCCAATATTTTTCTGATAACTCATAACCTATTTCAGCCCGTTTACCTTCAAATTCACTTAAAAATATAGTGCCTATCACCTCATCTGACATTTTATCAGCAATAGCAAAACGAATTATCCACCCCTTTTCAAAGCCCTCATTCCAAATATGAATGACCTCAATACTTCTTTCAATGGATTCTGGACCATTCCAATCCAAATAACGATAGATGTTTTCATTAGAATAATAATTGTATAATGATGGCGCATCGTCTCGTTTTAATTTTCTTAATCGAATTTGTTCTGTTTGGATGGTCTGAAATGACATGCCCAATAATTCAGTAAAATTCATCGCTCTCTCCCCTTTGGTAATTCTTGTTATACCTGTAATATAGCTGATTATTAATTTTGATAAAACCTCAATATTCCTTCATAAAAGAAAAAAAGCCATCGCGATTTAAAAACGCAATGACTGTTGATTTGCTGCTTTTCTTTTTTCATTTAAAATGATTCTCTGGATGCTCTTTAGTGATAAATAATATTTTTCAGCTAGCGTTTCTCTAACCATTCCAGATAAAAAATCATTATAAATATTGGCATTTCTCAAATCCAATTCAGCTTTTATAGTGGTACGAGATCCCCAGCTCATTTTATGTTGTTCTTTCCGCGGGATATAAATATATTCGCCATCCATATATTCCTGAATGGCCGCTAACAACTCTTCAGGTAAAATATGCTTTGCTTTTTTATAGCTCATGTTGCACTCCTAAATGTGTAGATTTTTTTAGGAAAAGCAACGGCTATGCTCAATATTTTTTTGCCATAGCCATTGCTATGCAAACATCATATATTTCCTCACGCAATTATCACCCCTTCATTCACGCCTTTTTATATCCATATTATAGCATATAAACCAATATATGAATGGTGTAATTAATAGTCCACTTTAAAGTGATCCCACCTTAGGCATTCCCCTATGCACCTTTGACCATTACATTCATATAATTAGATTGAAGGGAGTGGCATAGTGCCTTGGCAACATAAAATTTACTATTTAATCGGGCAACCGGTCGGTGTTTCATTGACGAATGGGCAAGGAACATCTGGTGTTCTTTGTGGCGTTTCAGGTGGGAAGCTTCTTGTCCTCGAATATTTGTATCAAAGTCAATTTGCTTTAAAGCAGTATGATTTTCATATGATTCAAGATGTCAATGGTTTTCCGCCTTGTCAAACGCGGCAGCCGTTATATTAAAAACATCCGTGTAGGATGTTTTTTTGATGGCACCATTTAATATTAGTTACTTAGATGATGATCGCTCCTCCATTTGAATCTGATACATACAATTGATATGGAGACCTTTGTGGGATACTGTGGAAATGTAGGCAATTTCAATAATTATTTGTGGCGGAAATGATGGCAGTGGTAACAGTTCAACTTTCGTGCTCATCGTTGTCCTATTCATTCTTCTCAATATTGTTGGTGCAAGCTTCATTTGCTAATGGTCATATGAAGGCTTTAGCTTCTGTTTATTTCTAATGATGAAAAAGCTTAAAGCCTTTTTTATTTCCCCTTCACCCAATTCTAACCTGTTATGAGATAATAAAAATATATTTCTTACACCATTGAAGATAGATAACTATCTCCAAATGATAACTTAACATAATAATAGTATTGTAAAGTTCTTTCTACTTTACATGACACTCCTTTATTGGTTCTAGGGGTCACTTTCATCCAAGTGGCCTCTTTTTGCATCCTTTTACTCTATTATAGATTTTCTAGAACTATCGTTTTAGTAGAGAGGAGGAAAACAAATGGGCATTAATTTAAATTTTTGGTCCTTTATTTTATCTTTAGGTTGCATCCTATTATTTTTTCTGTCCGGTTCCTTAAAAGACTTTTTTGTCACCTATGTCCATCTTCACCCATTGACACTGACAATGCTATTGTCAATCGTATGCTTCTACCTAAGTGTTGTAGGAATGAAAGATGTCAGAAATTTAGCGACCTTGCTGAGAGGCATTGTGACAATGGCTTTAACACTGATTCTAATTGTGAGTATTTCTTTTATTTTATTTTTTGGTAATTTATAAAGTAAAAGAACGCCAGCTTGCCTGATTATTAAACAAGCCTTCTTGACGAACATTTGTTCTATGTATACAATACTAAAAAAGGAGGCTTGTTTATGCAAGACACAATTAACATTGAATTAGTACATTTTTCAGAAGACTATGCAGACCAGTTAAATGAGTTTGAATTGCCCGTAGAACAGCACCAATTTACTGCCTTACCAAAAGAGATTACTATCGAAAAAGTGGGACAGTACCCTATTGTAATTTTAAGTAATAAAATACCTGTTGGTTTTTTCGTACTTCATACAACTGAAAGAGTACAGGAATATTCTAGCAATCCACAGGCGATGTTACTTACCGCTTTATCTATGGATCATAAACAGCAAGGCAAGGGTTATGCAAAAAAAGCAATGCTTTTACTGGCTGACTTTGTCAAGCATGAATTTAAAGAATTTAACGAAGTAGTGTTAGTGGTAAATCACAAAAATATCGCTGCGCAGAATTTGTATCTCAACGTAGGTTTTGAAGATAATGGTGAAAGACGAATGGGACCAATTGGTGAGCAAATAGTGATGCAATTGCACCTATAAGGAGACAGTCACTCATTTTCGATGTTCAAATGAGTGACTTTGTTATCCGCTGTCATTCGTACCATTCATTATTAGGCACTAAATTCACTCACTCGATTGTGCATTCAATACCGCTATTGCCATCCACCTCTATATAGCCAGCATAAATATATTTCAATGCGATATGTTTCGTTGTTGTAATCGTTTCTAGCAGAAGTTCCATCTCATTCATCTCTTTAATAATGCCACCATATTGAACAAAATTAGCCTCTTCCCAAATAGTTAACATAATATAGTTACGTTCTGCTAATGCACGTGTGATGGTTTGCTGTAATTCCTCCAGTTCCCATTCTGCACGTTCCCGTGGCGGTTCTGTCTGCACCTCTTGCTTCCACTTTTTCAAAAGCAGTAAATGTTCTGGAAGCATCATCGATGTCCATTTCATAGCTCCTCGATCTTTAATCATATTATCTCACCCTTTCAGCTCAGTTACGGGGGACGCTTGAGAAAACTAAAACGTTGAAAGTCATGACTGCTTTGCTAAGATTTCCACGCCGCCCTCAAAACAAAACATATGTTCTTTTTATTATACGCACATGCGTTCTTTAATAGCAGTGGTAATTTAATACAATTCCTCTAGCATATGCTTGCTACGAGTTCTAGACAAACGCTAGGCATTTGTATAAGTCTATAAACATTTCAATCATAATCTGTGATGATGATGAATATCACAATTTTAGTGAGAAAGGATGTAAGTATTAACACAAATGTCGATTATACATCGCCTTCTGCAGAGTTTACCTTTGATGTCAACAAAAGTACGCTTTTTAAAAAAGATGCACGAAATTACATTAATATCCTTGGCGTAGAACAATTAAATACATTAGAAAATACATCTTTACTGGATATTTTTTTAAGCAAAGATAATGTCATTGAGCCACACTATCACCAAAATGCAGCTGAGCTTGTCTATTGTATTTCTGGTGCAGCAACGGTTTCCCTATTAAATCCCTTTACAAAAAAACTTCAAAACTACCCGATTAAGCCTGGGCAAGTAGCTAATATCCCACAGGGCTGGTGGCATTATGAGGTTGCCACAGAGGATAACACCCATTTGCTTGCTATCTTTGACGCTCCAACACCAGAGGTTATTTTAGGATCCGATATATTGAAATTTACACCTGCCAATATTATGGCGCATACCTATTGTTTAGATGAGGAACAATGGAAGAAAACCATTGCACCCATTGTTCCATCTACTTATATTGGGCCACCAAAAGGCTGTAATCGAGTGGAATCGGCAACTGATAATTCTTCATGCAAACAAAAGAAGCCATCCATGAAACCATGTCCATACCCAAACCCATACCATTATCCATATCCATACCATTACCCTTCCCCACATATGTATCCGTATGGCACGTATTATTAAAATACCCCTTGTATTAAACTTTTATTGTAAAAGATGAATAGAATGTCATAAACTGTTCCATCCTAATCTTAGATAAATACTAGGAGTTAGGAAGTGTCACAATAACGATGATAAATGACAAACTAGCATCATTACAATTTAAGGAGATGTTTAGGCTTTGGTCGCAGCTCGGTGTCAATCAAAGCTATATTGCTTCAAGCCATGCCTTTTTTAACCATACCCGAGATAAAAAATTAAAGATTATGATTTTGGAATTCATTCAATGTTTAAAAGAGGAAAATAAACAGCTGACATTATTATTAAAGGAAAATGGTGTTCTTGCCCCCACTACAACTATGTCATACAGTAAAATGAAAATGACGGATATACGTGGAAAATCCATCATTAATGATAGTGAAATTAGTGCCATTTTATCTATGAATATTGCTTCCTCTTTACTTGCTGTAAGCCAAGCATTGGAATTGTCAGTAAAGAAAAAGCATCTTGCCAAATATGGTGAACTCCATATGCGCTATGCTATACTTGGGTCTAAGTTGATCGAACTGAGTAAAATTAAAGGCTGGCTTCTAGCACCAGCCCAATAAAAATGTTGGCTGAACAATCTAATCATTCATTACGTTGCACATTATTAAATCTACTTTTAATAGTGTGTTTTTTTGTACATTTTAAATATTAAACAATAGCAAAACCACCTACTCGTTATATGTAGGTGGTTTTAACATTCAATCATCTTCTATCGACTTCTTACAAACAGGAGCTTATACCATTGATTTACGAGGAACGGTAACACGGATAGACTATAAATAAAGCCTAATTGGGCAATTGTTAATGGAGCCACTTCAAAGACCGTTGTTAGCATTGGCATAAACAATACAATGTGCAAGCTTAGGACACCGATTAAAAATGCAATCCATGCATATTTATTCGAAAAGACACCAATCGTAAAGATCGATTGTTTAGCTCTGGAGTTAAAGCCATGCACTAATCTTGATAAACAAAGTGTTGTAAACGCCATTGTACTTGCCGTTAATGTATCGCCAGTTGATAATCCAATTTGAAAAGCAATGATGGTAGAGATGGCAATTAAAATTCCTTCTAGCACCACCTGTGTCGTAAATGATTTATTTAATAGAGGGGTATGAACATTTCTAGGCTTGTCCTTCATCGTTTTCTTATTATTCGGCTCTAATCCGATTGCGATTGCTGGAAGACTATCTGTTAATAGGTTGATGAATAATAGATGGACGGGTGCAAAAGGAACTGGTAAGCCGAGTACTGTAGCATATAGCACTACAAATATAGCTCCCGCATTCCCTGATAATAAGAACAAAATGGCATTTTTAATATTTGTATAGATGCTACGACCATTGGCGATCGCCTTGACAATCGTAGAAAAATTATCATCTGTTAAAATCATGGATGAGGCATCTTTTGCGACCTCCGTCCCAGTCACTCCCATTGCCACCCCGATATCTGCTTGTTTTAGTGCCGGCCCATCATTGACGCCATCCCCTGTCATCGCGACAACATGACCCTTATCCTGCCACGCTTTGACGATACGAATCTTTTGAGCAGGTGTAACACGCGCATACACAGAATAATCATCAACTTTTTCCTGTAGCTCTTGATCTGTGAATTTTTCGAGAGCATGTCCTTCAATGGCTTCATCTGGATTTTTTAAAATCCCAATTTGTTGGGCAATCGCTGTAGCTGTAATTTTATGGTCACCTGTAATCATAACTGGCTTAATGCCTGCCTTAATACAATTTTCTACAGCTTCTTTGGACTCTTTTCTTGGTGGGTCCATCATAGCCACTAAGCCGACAAATATTAAATCTCTTTCTACTCTTGTATCAATTGTTTGCTGCGGTAAAACATCTTTGTAGGCAATGGCTATCACCCGTAAACCATTCCTCGAAAAATCATGATTGACCGCTTCGATTTTTTGGCGATGCTGAGCTGTCATCTCAAAAATGCCTGTTGCCGTTTTTATTCTAGTCACTTTAGGCAAGAGAACATCTAATGCTCCTTTAGTAATCATAACAGGCTGTTTATCTATTTTATTTACAGTACTCATAAGCTTACGTGCCGAATCAAATGGAATTTCAGCTAGTCTTGGATATTGCTCGCGAATCATCAATTCATCTAAGCCGTAACGCTTTCCTAATTTCACAAGCGCTATTTCTGTCGGATCACCAATTTCCTTGTGCTCACGCTCGACAGCATCACTACATAAAAGTGCCTTTACCATCAGTTCTTTTTCCACTGAATTTGTTGGGTTTAGCCAATCATGAGGAATTTTTTTCTGATCGACAAAAACTTCCTGTACAACCATTTTATTTTCTGTTAAAGTACCCGTTTTATCAGAACAAATTACAGATACACTTCCTAAGCTTTCTACCGCATAAAGCTTACGGATAATGGCATTTTCCTTCGCCATCTTTTGTGTACCGAATGCTAAGACGATTGTAACGATGGAACTCAAAGCCTCAGGAATAGCTGCGACAGCTAGAGATACGGCAAACATAAAGGATTCTACTAATGCTCGTCCACGAATAAGATCAATTGTAAAAATGGCTAAGCAAATGATTGTAATACCTAATGCTAATTTTTCACCAAATTGATCCAGGCTAATTTGTAAAGGTGTTTTCTTTTCCTTAGCCGTATCGAGTAAATTAGCAATTTTCCCGATTTCAGTCTGCATCCCGATAGCTGTAACCATTACAATGCCTCGTCCATTGGTCACGAAGCTACCTGAATACACCATATTTTTCTTATCGGCAATCGTAACATTGTTTTTTCGAATAGGGTCAGTACTTTTGGCAACGGCAATTGATTCTCCAGTAAGAGAACTTTCATTGATATGCAAATTATGACTTTCCAATAGTCTGCCATCTGCATTGATGTAATCGCCAGCCTCTAACATAAGAAGATCCCCCACCACAATTTCCTCAGAAGGAATTTCCATAAGCTGATTATTACGCATTACTTTGGCAATCGGCGAGGTTAGCGCCTTCAGATTGTCTAAAGATTGTTCAGCTTTAACATGCTGTACCGTGCCTAAAATAGCATTTAGAAAAACAACAATCATGATGACAATTGTACTTTCTACCTCTCCAAGTAGAAAGGAAACGAAGGCAGCGACCAATAAAATAATGACTAATAAATCTTTGAATTGGCCCATAAAAACAGCCCATGTACTAGTCTTTTTACCTTCCTCTAATACGTTATAGCCATAGACTTGTTGCCTCTTTTGAACATCCCCATCGGTCAAGCCTTCTGTGGTGACGTTCAATATCTTCATGACTTCAGTAGACGATTGTTGATGATATTCAGTCATAGGGTTCTCCTTCCATTCACAAGATTTAAAGGTCACATACTATTTTCTGGAAAATAATAGGCACCATAAAATCTCAAACTTCATCAGTCTGTGTGAAATTCATTAACTACAACAATCTATTCCATAGTTAACTAGAGTATGATAATAAACTAGTGAGAAATTAATTTTTATAGAGAAAACTCAAATAGATTCACTTAGACAAAAAAAAGCACTGGGAATGTTTTATTTTCCCAATGCTTATAAAGGCAGTTATGATTGTATGGGTCTCTCTTTATGGGCCACTAATAAGTAATCCAAGGCACTCATGCGCGTAAGCTTGTGCGTGAACTTTATGGCATCTGCATGAGAGGCAAATGTAAAGTGTTCGAGTTCGTCTGTTGGTATAAAATGATCCACTGTTTTCCGAGTCAATTTTCGTACAGATAATGTGTGTGAATCCTCTTCATATAATATGATAGCACCTACATTTCTATAAAAAGTTTGATCAATCGTCGCGATGACTTTGACATTTTGAAAATCGGTTAAATCTACTTGCATCTATTACCAACCTCCTCTATCCTTACATTCGCTATCAGGCTGCTATTATCCTGCTATAGCAGGATCACTTTTGGATAATTTCACCATTTATTATGAGTGATGCTGCGCTGATGAATAATCCGCAGAATGCTCATGTGAGACAGGCGCTCTTTTAATGGAGAAGATAGCACATCCTAAAGCACAGAGAACTAATAGAGTTCCGAAACTTGCTAAATGCATGACAGAACCAGTAAAGGCAAATACGGCACCACCCAGCGCTGAGCCGATGGAAATCCCGATTTGAAGCGCAGCGGTATTTAAGCTTTGCTGTATATCGGATGATTGAGGATCTGCTTGAATTAAATAATTTTGTAATGGCGGTGTTAAAGCCCAGCTCAATGCTCCCCATAAAACGGTAAACAGTAAAAAGACCGGTAAGGCAATGACTGTATAAGGGATACTAAACAAGACAAGCGCAAATGTAGAGACGATTAAAATAAGGGCTTTACTTGTCCCGATTTTATCGCTCACCCAACCACCTACAGCATTACCGCTCACAGAGGCAATACCAAAGATTAAGTAACAAATACTAATCCATGAAGCATTCATATCAAAGGCTTCTACTAAAAAGGGTGTTAAATATGCGTAGAGCATATAATGACCTGCTAGCATAAACAAAGTCGTTAATTGCGCTGTAAGGATTTTTAAATTCGCCAATGACTTCATTTGCTTCTTCAGTGGTACGACTTCCCCGATTGGCATTTTGTCTAATAACAAAGCTATTAAAACCATTGAGATTGTTGAAAGAATACTAATGCCTAAAAATACGGCTCTCCAACCGAAAGCTTCCGTAATAAAAATCCCCATTGGAACACCGATAACAAGTGCAGAACTTACGCCCATAAAAACAAGCCCCAATGCTTTCGCACGGTGTCTAGGCTCTACAATTCTCGTTGTAATCGTTAATGATAGAACGATGACTAATGCTGTACTCATCGCTGTAAAAATTCGGGCAATTAGGACAACGGTGAACGTTGTACTAAAGAAGGTCATTAAATTACCTAATGTAAAAATAAATAAGGATATAAGGAATAAGCGTTTTCGTTCTACCTTCGCTGTCAAAGATAGTAGAACAGGCGCTGAAATCGCATAAACAAGTGCAAAAATAGTGATTAATTGCCCTGCTGTTGCTAAAGAAACATTCAAATCCTTTGCAATATTTGGTAGGATTCCACCTACGATTAATTCAACTAAACCTACTGCAAAGGTAGTCACCGCAAGAATATAAACTCTCCAATTCATTGAAATCTCCCTTTCGTTACATTTTCACTTTTATAGGAGATTTTTCATCAGCCATGATACCCCTGTCCAGATTTTGCAGAAGAACTTGCCACATAAGCTCTACTGCAAAATCTGTAACATATGTTTGAGGCTGCATGAGCTTGATTCAGCAGACATTTCTATTTCAACATCATGGGCTGCATCAAAATAAAAAAATCCTGACTACAAAAATGAAACAAAGTTTTGTAGTCAGGATTTTATGGTTCCTGGTAGAGACCCTCAATCCATATTATTGAGGTTATACAGTTCAAATATTTACTTTAGCTATAGTAGCACATGAAAAATTTATTGACAATATCTTTTTTTCATAGAGTTCATTTCATAAAAATTTCGTTTACTCGAGAGAAAATTTCGATTTTCTGCTTATATTTTGATGAATTTGACCATACATAATAACATACAATAACTATTTTACGAGGTGATTGTTTGCGAATAGTAGGATTTGTATGCTATTTTTTATTACTATTTTATGGTGTTGAATTAGTAGCCGAAGAGCTCACAATCGAAGAACCAGCTCTCAGTTCTCACATAAGAAGTAATCAAACCCCTATTAAAGAAACCGTTGAAAATTCAATGATTTGTGTTTATTATCCCTCTTATAAAATATGTAAAGATGTACCATCCCATAAAGAGAAAGAGGCCACTATTAAAGTAGCCTCTTAATCATTTCTTATTTTGAGCCAACGTGAAAATGCTTAAATGGATAGACGATTAATTTCGACTCGCCATAAACAGCATCCTCTGAAATTAAACCATAATGGCGACTATCACTACTTTTTAGGCGATTGTCCCCAAGCACAAAATACATGCCCTTTGGCACCTCTTTTTCATTCACTAATTGCTCTAATGTAAAGTTTTCAGTAATGCGTAATTGGTTAGGATCATCTGTTTCACGATTGACGTAATCTTCTTTGTAGGCTTTGCCATTCACATACAATACATCATCTTTCATTTCCACCTTATCACCTGGTACACCGATGACACGTTTAATATATAGTTCATCTTCTACAGGTGATTGGAAAACAATTTGATCAAAACGCTCGATTTTACTTGTTTTACTTACAATTATCACATCTTTATCATGGTAGGTTGGGTACATCGATGCCCCCTGTACTTTAATGGGGGCAAATAAAAATTGCTTACAGCCAAACACGACAATTGCTGTAATGACAATAATTTTGATGTAGGATAATAGTTCTTTTTTAAAGCTTGTTGTTTTTTCCTCTTGCATGTTCATTCCCCGATACTGTTTTTTTAATAGTATAACATTTTCTATACTTCATTGACGAATGAATCACACAAATTGTTTCATTCGCCATAAAAAATAGACAAGGCTACTATGTAGCATTGTCTAGAAATATCTGATTCTGTTTATTTGCCAATTAAGAATGGTTAGATTGTGGAGCAACCTGTTGCTGCTCGTTCAATAAATCTACTGCTAATACGATACCAACTGGTAATGCAATTGCTAATAAAATTGTGCCTATAATCATCACAATCACTCCTTTGAACCATTTCTAATATCAGTATACAGCGAATTTTCAGATATTTCAAGAAATATAGATAAATGATTCATGTCAAAAAAAATCATTCAACTAGGCATGCACCCTACATGAATGATTTTTTATGCACTACATAAATAATTTTAAACATAATATTTGTAGGCCTCTAATAGTTGAACGGACTGGATTTCTTCGCGTTTTGCGTTTAGGTACATAGCTTTGCATGCAATGATTAAGAGCTGTATACCTAAGGACCTGGGTCCTCCCATTCATTCATCTCCCTCCCTTCATGGCCAAAAATTTTACATATATATTATACTTGTTGTAAGCAAAAGCTTACTTGCTTTGTAAATGGTTTTTTAGATCGGCTTGTATTTTTTGAAGCTCTTCCTCGTTCGGAATGTAGTACCAAATGCGGTTAATCCTTTCACCATCACCTTGTTCAAATGATAATTGCTCAATACCCTTATCCATTTTCTTATAAATACCTTGAAGCTGAATAAGCTCTTTTACTGAGAAATTCATGCGAACGTTATCGCCTAAAACCGTCAGCATATCTGTTGCCTTTAATAATGTAGCCGGAGTTGAGGCCTTTTTCATAACCGCTTCAATAATTTGTCGCTGTCGAATTTGTCGTCCAAAATCTCCTCGTGGATCTTCATAACGAATACGGGAAAAAATAAGTGCTTCATTACCATCTAATGTGATTTCTCCTTTTGGGTAATGATATTCGTCATAGGTTAAATCCATATCATTGTTAATTGTCACGCCACCAAGCGTATCTATAATTTGTAAAAAGCCCTCCATATTAATAAACACATAGTAATCAATCGGTATATTTAGAAAATTTTCTACCGTATCTACAGCCATTGGAACACCACCAAAAGCGTAGGCATGATTTATTTTATCAACGGTATCATGACCGACAATTTCTGTACGAGTATCACGGGGAATACTAAGCATTTTCATTGTTTGCTTTTCCGGATTCACAGTAATCACAATCATCGTATCAGAACGTCCACTATCATCTTTTCGTTCATCTACGCCTAGCATCAGAACCGAGAAAGGTTCTTTTTTAATCACTGTTTTTTCTTCTAGCTGTGCTGCATCTGTTGTTTGTAAAAGTGGTGTATTTATTTTGTTCATTGTTTTTTGGATGGTAAAGTAGGCAGTTCCTATAAAAATTAAAAAAATAGTTAGTAGGCTACCAACGATCCACAGCCATAATTTTTTCTTGCTCTTTTTCTCTTTAGAGCGTTTCATGTTTTTTTCCATACGTTAGTCCTCTCTTGCTTAACAATTTTGCCCCTCTTTTTGACGTATTAAGTTGGAAAAAAGTTTATCTAGTCTACTTATATGCATATTAGACGAAAAAAAGACGTACACTAGTATTTACTTTATTTACCCCAAACTATTCCCACATTTGTTATTTCATTTCCTTTACTATTGTATGTTTCTCCGCTTTAATAAATTGAAAATTCATTATTGTTGATTTATACTATTTTTAAGATACAACGTCTCTATATTAGAAACGTTTTACCAACTTATTATTGCTTACCTTTAGGAGGAATCACCCTATGTTTCAAACAAGAAGAGAGAAGTTAGTTTCCCGTATGCAGCAGCATATGGATATAGCTATTTTGGTACCAGGGCCAAATATGCATTATTTTACTGGTCTTCATCTAAAGCAAAGTGAACGTCTAACATTTGCTGTTATAACGGCTAATAATGATTTATATTTTATTTTGCCACAAGTAGAACTAAATAAAGTTGATCTTAGCAATGGTGGCGTTATTTTATCCTATTCTGATGAGGAAGGGCCTACACTGGCGATTCAGCGACTAAAAAAGGAAATGGGAACATTGCAGACCATTGGTGTAGAATTTGACACTATGCGTGTCCATGAACAGAAATCGATTGAAATGCTTACATATGAAAACTTATCTGATATTGGCGAGTCCATTCGCGAATTACGCATGAAAAAAGATCTGCAAGAACTAGCCTACATGCGACAGGCTGTACAAATTGTCGAGGAAAGTCTTGCAGCTACTTTACCGACGATACAAGTGGGTGTGACCGAAATGGAAGTAGCAGCTCAATTGGAATATGAAATGAGACGTCGTGGTTCAGAAGGAACACCATTTGGCACTATTGTTGCTTCAGGTTATCGTGGTGCACTCCCACATGGCAGAGCAAGCACTAAAAAAATAGAAGCAGGCGAATTCATTGTCATTGATTTTGGTGCTATTTATAAGGGCTATGTGGCTGATATGACTAGAACAGTAGCTTTAGGAGATGTATCTCCAACGTTACAAAACATTTATAGCCTTGTTAAACAAGCCAATGAAGCAGCGATAGAAGCTATTAAGCCAGGGACGACTGCCCAAAGCCTAGATAGCATTGCAAGAGAAATTATTCGCGATGGTGGTTATGGTGACTATTTCACACATCGACTTGGTCATGGCATTGGTTTGAGCGCTCACGAAGAACCTTACTTAATGCAACGTAACTCACTTGTGTTAGAAGAAGGCATGGCATTTACTGTGGAGCCCGGAATTTATATACAGGATGTTGCCGGGGTTCGGATCGAGGATAATCTCATAGTTACGAATAATGGTTACGAGAATTTAATGACCTTTTCAAAAGAATTAATCATTTTATAAGGCTGGTGAATGCAATGATGGATATGATGACCATTCAAAAGGATATGCCCCTGCTAGAGCAATATATATATTTGAATACAGCTGCCGCTTCGGCCATGCCTCAGCCTGTAGTGAATGTTATGATAAGTTATCTTCAAAAACAGGCGAGTATCGGCCCTTATTTACCTTCTTTTCGTAAAGAAACGTATGAACAGGTAGAGCAAATTCGGGAAAAAACGGCTTTATTTATCGGTGCCAAAAAAGAGGAAATTGCCTTTGTACCAAATGGTTCAATGGCTATTAATTATATTTCAGGTGGCATAGATTGGCAATCAGATGATGAGGTGATCATACTTGATACAGAAATGTTAAGTAATTATGTACCTTGGCTTGCCCTTCAGCAACGAGGAGTTCACTTAAAAGTTTTGAAAACCAATGCGGACTATATAGTGGACTTACAAGAGCTTGAACAGCTCATAACGCCTCGTACAAGATTAATAGCCTTTGCCCATATGTCAAACGCTGCAGGTGCCCTTCAGCCAGCAAGGGAAATCTGTCAGCTTGCTCAACAATACAACGTGCTTACGTTCATTAATGCCAATCAAACAGTCGGTTTACTCCCTATCCATGTGGAAGAGCTAGGCTGTGATTTTTTAGTCGCTAGTGGGCGAAAGTGGCTACGTGGTCCAGAAGGCTCTGGTCTTTTATATGTGCGACAAGCCTTGATTCCAACCATTACCCCTATCATGATCGGCTGGGGTAGCACGAACTGGAATTATGAAAACAACGATTACTCATTCGTAGAGACAGCTAAACGTTTTGAGCCAGGCTGTCCTGTCATTCCAAGTATATTAGGGTTAGGGGCGGCCATCGATTACGCAAATGCGATTGGTATGCAGCCAATATATGAGCGTGTTCAACAGCTGACGAAGTATTTAATCGAGCAGCTTAAAACGATTCCAGGCATTGTCCTCTATGGCCCACAAAATAGCGAATATCGATTATCGGTTACACCCTTTAATATTGAGGGACTTGCTCCAGATGATGTTACTAATTTTTTAGCAGATCGAGGCATTATTATAGAAGCTGGTACTTTTATGGCTAATACTATCATGGAGCGCAATCATATTCGTAAAATGGCTCGCTTTTCACCTCATTATTTTAATACATTCGAAGAAATCGATAGCGCGGTAACCAGCATCAAGGAATTCATTGAGCTAACCATAACAAAGGCCCCAGATAGTCATTAACTATCTCGGGCTTTTTTACATCCTTATTCTTGGTACAATTTAAAGCTATATTGATCGAAATATCGTTGAATATTCATCGCGCCGTACTGAAGAACGTTAATCATTTCAGGTAGCTTCTCCTCTGTTGGTTTACGATAAATTGGACCCGCAATGGTTAGAGAAGCAATCACTTCTTTTTTGCTATTAAAAAGAGGGACCCCTACCCCAAATACCGAGTGAGAATATTCTCCCGTAGTAAAGCACCAGCCTTGCTGTTGAATTTTCTCCAAATCGGCTAACATTTGATCAGGGTCTGTAATCGTTTCTGGGGTTACTTTTTTCATGCCATGGTCCATAATCTCTTTTTTCTTCTCCTCTGGAAGAAAAGCCATGATTGTTTTACATGATGCCCCGATATGTAATGGGGTGCGTGTGCCAATTGACACAGAAAACTTAATAGTTTGAGAACTCTCTGCAATCTCTACTGTCACGCCATCTGTGCCATCTAGCCATGTTAGAAATACGGATTCCTTAATGGCTTCAGCCAGATTTTTCATAATGGGTAATACAAAATCAGAAAGGTTTAATTTATCCTTTACCATCTGACCGTACTCTAGAAAACGAAGCCCAAGTTCATACTTCTTTGTCTCAGGGTGTTGAATTAGAAAGCCCTGATTTTCAAATGTAGCTAAAATCCTATAAATAATAGAATGGCTAATGTTCATTTCTTTCGCTAATTCTCGAACACCCCATGTAGGATTTTCTTTATTAAAATATTTTAGAACCTCTAATGAGTTATCTAGTGTTTTTAATGTCATCTTACACCTCATATGTCTCTATAATAGAACCGTAATTGTATTATAAAATGAAGGCGGACAATTTTCAATAAATTCAACTATTTTACAAATTGATGCACATATTTTTTCTGCAAAGATACAACAACATTTAGTAAATGATCAGATGTACCTCTAGCTCGCTTTCCTGTTTATGGTATTTGACTAGTCTTGAGGCTATGCTTTCATTCCTTCTTGTTAGTTAATCAACAAATATACAATAAAAAATCAACCCACCTCTAAAAAATTGATCGAGGTGAGTTGATTTGGATAGGTCATCTTCTTACATAAAATAAATTTTAGTTATTCATTTTTATTTTGAATGCCCTGTACTAGCTTCTCTTGAATCTGTAAATATTGGGCAATTTCTGTATCATCTAATACTTCAAAAAGTTGTACAAAGACTTCTTTCCCTATAGATTGAGCCTTTGATAGGGCTACTTTTCCCTCATCAGTAATGTCCAGGCGAATGGTACGGCGATCAGATGGATCATACAGTCTTTCAGCTAATCCAAGCTTGACTAATTTTTCAGCAATGCTTGTCATTGCACCTTTTGTATAGCCAATGGTTTCAGCTAATTCTGCCTGTTTTTGAGGGCCTTTAACATGCAGCTCATTTAATACTAAAATTGGTGAAATTCCTAATGGATAAGGAAACGCTTTTGTAAAACGTATAATATTGGCGTTATTCACCTGTTCAATCATATGAATCAGTTTAAAAATACTTGTCTGTTTCAAAAAAATCCTCCTCAAACGCCTAGCATTAATGAAGCATTAATGAAGCATTAATGAAGCATTAATGAACCACCATCTACCATAATCGTTTGACCTGTAATGTATTGCGAATCGTCGGAAGCTAAGAAGACAGCTACTCGTCCGATATCCTGCTCAATATGACCAAAACGACCTAGTGGAATTTTATTTCTCACTGCTTCATAATACTCTGGCTGTGCTTTTGCCCATGCTTGTACACCTGGTGAATCTGCAAGTGGGCTAATGATATTGACGTTAATGCCATATCTGCCCCACTCATTTGCAGCAACACGAGAAATGCCTCGGATTGCTTCCTTAGCTGCAGCATAGGCTGCCTGTGTCTCGTGGCCTTGGATACCTGCTCCAGATGCAAAGTTAATAATATTACCTTGTGTTTCTTTTAAATGTGGTAATGCAGCCTGCATTAAATAAAATGTCGGATAGAAACCTGTTCCAAATGATAAGTCAAGATCCGCTTGTGTTGTTTCTTCTATTGTAACTTGTTTCGCAGCATGAGCGTTATTAACTAGCACATCTAGTTTACCGTATTTTTCTACAACTGTATCGATAATTTTTGGTAATTGATCTCGTTCCATTAAATTCGCTTGCAAGAACATAGACTTTGGAGAAATTTGTTGTAAATCTTTCTCCATGGCTTCGCCTGCTTCTGCATTTAAGTCAACAATCGTGACAATGGCTCCTTCCTTTGCCATTGCTTTAGCCATACCACTGCCAATACCACCTGCACCACCAGTAATAATGACTACTTTGTTATCTAATTTACCCATTCATACACATCTCCTTCTAATCTATTCAAAAAATAGTTTAACATTAAACTATTTATATTTAAACTATTTTACTTCCGTCACAGCTCCCATTCTATTTCTGTTAGAAAAAACAACAAAAGACATATATTTTCAAATACATACAAGCATCATTTTTATTTGACACGAATATACTGTAGCAGCTAGCTAAATTCACTTTCAGGAAAGGAGTTGTTGAAAATGGGTGCTAAATGGATAAAGCTCTCAGTCTTCTATTTATTGATTGTTTTTGCTTTTGGACTGTTTATGCATTATACTGTTCAACTTCAATGGAAAGCGACACATGCTCATATTGGTGTGGTAGGTTGGCTGACTACTGGATTCATTGGTTTAATTTATTCAACTTATAAAGATGCTGCGGAAACAGGTCTCGCTAAAGCACAGTTCTGGCTTTATAATATTGGTCTTCCATTCCTATTAGTTGGAATGATGATGGTCTATCTAGATGTGCCACGGTGGTTATTTGAGCTATTCGTTTCAGGTGGCGGCATTGCTGTAGCCCTTTCCGTACTGTTATTCTTTGTCAATGTCTTTAAATATGTGAAATAAATAAAATGCCCTAATTTAGTAGAAGTGGGATTAGACTATAGATCAACTCTAAAACTTTTGAGTTGCCTATAGTCTTTTTTCATTTCCATGACAATCCATCAAGAGCAGTAAAATTCATGAAGAAAAGTACTAGTCACCTCGAGAGCGTCCAGAAGGAAAATGATAAAAGCCATCGAGATTATGATCTGACCCAAAAAAGTTAGACATATTTAGTTAAGCAACTGCTAAGACCTGAGTTCGGTACTCCACCGGGCTTAGGTCTTTTAATTTTTCTTTCATTCGTTTGTGATTGTAGTAGTGAATATAGTCATTGAGCTCCTGTTCAAAATGTGCCATAGATTCAAATTCTTGTAGATACAGGAGTTCAGATTTTAATAAGCCAAAGAAATTTTCGATGACTGCGTTGTCCAAACAATTACCCTTACGGGACATACTCTGCGTAATACCATGTTGCTTTAATGTTTGTTGATACTTTTTCATTTGATAATGCCAACCTTGATCTGAATGAAGAATAACTTGATCACTTGATTCAAGGCGCTCCAATGCTTGTTCTAACATATTATGGACTAGTTTATACACTGGACGCTTCATAACCGAGTATGCAATGATTTCGCCATTACATAGATCAAGGACGGGTGATAAATAGCGTTTCTCACCAAATAGATGGAACTCTGTCACGTCTGTTACCCATTTCTCGTTCATTTTTTCCGCTGTAAAATCGCGTTGTAATATGTTTGGGGCAATTTTTCCGACGTTACCTTTATACGAACGATATTTCTTCATGCGGACTTCACACTTTATGCCAATGGCATTCATCAAGCAGTTAATCGTTTTCGGATCATGATGAATACCAAATTTTTTTAGTTCTTTGGTGATCCGACGATAACCATAACGTCCCTTATGTTCATGATAAATGGACTGAATTGCGACTTTCACATCAGCGTATTTATCATGACGATTCAAACGCTTTTCCCAGTAATAATACGTACTACGTGGAATATCAGCGACTTTGATTAATTCCACTACTTCATAGATTTCCTTTAGTTCATAAATTACTTGCGCTTTGATTTGATTGGTAATTTTTCTTGCATTTGAACTAAAGTATTCAACTTTTTTAAGTACGCATTCTCCATTTCTAATTGTTTGATTCGTGCTTCTAACGCCTCAACAGATCCTTCAGCTGGTGTTGATTTCGTTGTTCTTTTTGTCTCTTTTTTCATAGATAGATGCCCCTTTTTCTTAGAAACAAGAGCATCATAACCACCAACTTCAAACTTCAACTTCCAATTCCGAATCATGCCAGGAGATGAAATATTGAATAGTGCAGCTGTGTCTCTCGAAGATGTACCTGTCTCGTTCATATAATTAAGTACATTCATTTTATAGTCAGCTGAATAGTTTGTATAGGACTTTAAGAAAGTCTCTACGCCATTTTTTTGATAACGGCGAACCCATTCACTGACAATCTGAGCTGTAACACCGATATCATTCGCAATTTCGATCAAAGTTTCATTTCCATTTAAATATCGTTGAACTGCTTGAATACGTTGTTCAACACTTACTTTTGTCATAAAAAAACCCCCGTAAAAGTTAGATTAATGTCTAACTTTTACGGGGCAGTTCATTAGTATTCTCAATGGCTCTTATCTGCGGTCTGACCCGTGTTATTTTATTATCTAAATTATTGTAAGGAATTGGCTTGCATTTGATACATTTTTTCATAAATTCCACCAAGCTCAAGCAATTCATCATGTGTGCCATTCTCGACAATTTCCCCTCGATCTAACACTAGGATTCGATCTGCGTTTTTAATCGTAGAAAGTCGGTGGGCAATAATAAACGTTGTTCGTCCTTTTTTCAGGACATCCATGGCATGCTGAATAATCTCTTCTGTCTCTGTATCAATATTAGATGTTGCTTCATCCAGTATTAAAATGGCTGGATCGAAGGCAAGAGCTCTTGCAAAGGAAATGAGCTGACGTTGTCCTGAAGATAATGTACTTCCCTTCTCGATTACAGGCTCATCATAGCCATTTGGTAAATTCGCTAAAACACGTTCTCCTCCAACAGCATTTAAGGAAGCCTTAATCTTTTCTGGAGAAATGTTTGGGTTATTTAAGCTCACATTGGAGGCAATGGTTCCCGTGAATAAATACGGGTCTTGAAGCACAATTCCCATATGCTCCCGCATTGTTTGACGAGGGACAGATGTAATATCAACACCATCAATGGTTATTTTCCCTTTTGATGGATCATAAAAGCGGAATAGTAAGTTCATAATCGAACTTTTCCCGGAGCCTGTATGACCAACTAAGGCGATGGTTTCACCTTGATGGGCCTTGAATGAAAGGTTCTTAAGTACGTATTCATTGTCTTTATAGGCAAATGAAACATCCTCGAAAAGCACATTGCCCTTATATCTTGGTAAACTTTTTTCTGATACAGGCTCACCATCTGTATCTAGCACCTCAAACACACGTTTCCCAGCAATAAGAGAACGTTCAAGCTGAGAAAATTGGTTCACGATATTCGTAATAGGATTAAATAGCTTTGTTAAATAATCGACAAACGCATATAATGTACCCGCTGAAATCACTTCAGTGGCTGTATAGGATTGTGTACCAAAATAGACAATAAAGACTGTAAACATAATCATCCTTAAAGTATTCACCAGGTTAAAGGATGTGGCTGAATCAAGAACTAAAAGCTTTCGCTCGTAAGCGTAATGCTCATTATTCATATCATCAAATTCCTTCGTCATTTGTTGCTCACGTCGGAATGCTTGAATAATGGTCATCCCTTGAATAGATTCATTAATCATGGCATTAATATCGGCAATTTTCGTACGGATCACATCATTATATTTGGAAGCAAATTTTCGATACAAAATCATCCATAAATACACAATAGGAATCATCGTTAAAGCAAGCATTGCCATTTTCCAATTTAAAATAAAGAGTGCTATATAAACTCCAAAGATGGATATAAAGCTTGTCACAAAATTGGAGAGCACCTGTACATATAAATTCCGAACCGCCTCTGTATCATTTGTAACACGCGCAACAATTTTGCCCGCTGGTAAATTATCAAAGTACTGGATCGGTAATGTTTGAATATGTTCAAACACATCTTTACGTAATTTTTGAACAACCCGATTCGCACCTATTTGTAAGTAAATATACATAAAATAGCGTAATATCGCTGTAGCAATAGCTAATAGTAAATAAACAATTAATAACCAAGTAATCGGTTTGATTTCAATATGACCAATCGTCATGTAATTATCAATAATATGTTTAGCAATAAATGGCCCAACAAGCTCCGTAAAAACGGCGATTGTTAAGAAGAATAAGCCTAGAAAAATAGGCTTTTTAAAATACATTGCATAGCGCATTAAACGTTGACTCGTACTCATGAGGCACCTCCTTCTAGCTGCTGACGGTCAAATTGCTCCTTGTACCATCCTTGTCGTGAAAGAAGTTCCTCATGTGTTCCTTGCTCAACAACTTGCCCATCATCCAACACGATAATAATATCAGCATGTTGAATACCCGATAATCGGTGCGTGGTAATAATCGTTGTTTTCCCATCACGCTCTCGCTGAATATTTTCAATAATTCTGGCTTCTGTCTTTGCGTCAACAGCTGACAGTGAATCATCTAGCATTAAAATTTCAGGATCTTTAATTAATGCGCGAGCAATGGATACACGTTGCTTTTGACCGCCCGAAAGAGATACACCTTTTTCACCTACAAGCGTTTCAAGACCCATTGATAGATTTTCTAAATCCTTTTCAAAATACGCCGCACGTATCGCCTGCTGCAATTCTGCCTGGGTCGCATCTTCTTTCCCGAATAATATATTTTCACGAATAGTCCGTGAGAATAACACATGGTCTTGTGGTACGTAGCCAATCCAATCTAGAATCTGCTCCTTCGTTTGAGCCGTAATGTCAATACCGTCAATAGAAAGCTGTCCCTGACCGATTGGATATTCACGTAATAATTGACGGAGGAAGGTTGTTTTCCCCGCACCTGTCTTTCCAACAATTCCAAGTGTTTGACCTTTTTTCAATGACAATGAAACTTGTTGTAGATTTTTCACTTGGCTCATTGGATATTGGAATGTTAAATCATCAAAACCAATCGCTTTAGGTGTCGCAATCATTTGGGGATTCGGAATATTTTGAACATCCGCCTCATAGTTTAACGTTTCCTGTACACGATCGAGTGATGCATTCCCTTGTTGCATGACATTGATCAGCTCTCCAATGGCAAATATTGGCCAAACCGCTAATCCTAAATAAACATTAAAGGTAACAAGTTGCCCTACTGTCATGGCCTCCGTTGCCACTAAATGAGCACCATATCCGAGCGCAACAACATAGCTGATTCCTGTGCCCACTTTAGTAATCGGGCCAAATAAAGCGTTAATTTTAGCCGTATGAATATTTTTCTCATAAACGATTTCACTCATATCCGCAAAATTAGCCTCATCCTTTTTTTCCTGCACATAGGCACGCACTACTCGCACACCTGCGACTGATTCAAGAACACTGTCGTTTAATTCTCCAAAAGAATCCTGAGCCTTCATATAACGTTCATGAACAATCTTTCCTAAATATTGAATGAGGATGGCCATAATAGGAACGGGTAGCATAGCAAAGAGTGTTAGCTTCCAAGAAATCATATAGCCCATTGCAAAAATGATAAAACCCATATAAATCGTTGAGTCAATCAACGTCATAATCCCAAATCCCGCAGTCGTAGAAACGGCATTTAAGTCATTTGTTGCCCGAGCCATTAAGTCCCCGGTGCGATTTTTTTCATAAAAGGTTGGAGTCATTCGTAAAAAATGTTGCATCAAATTACGACGTAAAATTTTTTCAAGGTTAATAGCCCCTTCAAATAGTCGGAATTGCCACACAAAATTTAGCAGATAACCCCCAATAATAATCCCGACAAAAATAAACACATACTTTGTTAAAATAGCTGGCGTCATTTCCCCTGCAGTCAATATATCAATAATTGAGCCCAGTAAATACGGAGGGACAACCTCTAACCCACTGGCAATCATCAATAGCACAATCGCGACTGTATATTGTTTCCAATATCGTTTGAAGAACCAGCCTAATTTACTTAAAACATCAAACATACATGATAACCTTCTTTCTTCCGTACTGTTGTAGCATGGCTACCCACTTTCTAGAAATTCCTTTTTGAAAATCATTCGTCGTACAGTGTTTCGCATAAACATACACTCCTTTTTTGGTTTTCACTATAACCTTTTTAGGCACCAAAAAAGACACATACCCCTCCAAAGAGCATGTGTCTCTTATAAAAGGCAGGAACAAATCCATACCTTTATGTGCAATCTTAAATAAGCGTTAGGCATGGACAATGTATGTAGCTGTGATTGAATATGATACTGATGAAATTAACATTGTCATGCCCTCCTTTGGTTTATTTGTTATAGTGTTCTTGAAGATTATCACACTATAGAAATAATTGTCAACTATTCCCCAGTTATTTTTTATCATTTTCAGGGAAATAGTTAGCGCTTTAAAGCACTAAAATACAATTTTATACCAAAGACCCAAAAGGAAAGCATGTTCGTCATTTATTGCTTTTAACATTACATTATTTTTTGATAGCTTACATTAACCTAAAGACTGAAATGAACTGGCTGTGAGAAAAATTTTGCTACGAGCTCAGCGATCTTTTAAGAAAGTAGCATTCTTCTTTTTCTTTCTAGCTGTCTATATATCATCATTATTATTTTTTAGTTATTTATTATTTAGTTATTTATTAATTAGTAGTGGCGGGTTTTCCGTTACTGGTTTAGCCGTTTACGGATAAACCGTAAGCGGTGATTTTTGCATGTATTGCCTGTACCTCTTTTTTAGCTAGCAACTAGACTCCAAATTTTCTCAAACCTACCAAAAAAAACTATGTTTATATACTATATTTATATATTATATCGTTACAGCATAATCATTCACCCCTTCTATAGTACGATCTATCAACTATATAAATAGTTAAACATCTTCTAGGGACATATTCGGTCATTTATTGAATTTCCCACTATCGAATATTCCTAAAATTTTCTTCTCGTGATACACTTTTTAATAATAGTCATTTAAGTAAGGGGTCTTTACGTTGAAATCATTTTTCATTGTAGGGATTGGCGGCATTGTTGGAGCCATTTGCCGATATGGCCTGAGCCTTGCCATTCCAAACTCGGAAGGTTTTCCATCCACAACATTATGTATAAATTTACTTGGCTGCTTTTGCCTAGCATGGCTTTTCACTACTTTTACAAAGCGCACACCCGTTGTACTTGGGATTGGCACTGGTTTTTGCGGAGCCTTTACTACTTATTCAACATTTTCCTTAGAGACATTATTACTCGTTCAACAAAATGAGTGGCTCCTAGCAGTTCTCTATGTTGTCATAAGTGTTGTAGGCGGTTTAATATGCGCCTGGTTGGGTATTCGTCTTGCAAGGGGGCGACTGGCATGATTCTTGTCGGGATTGGTGGATTTTTTGGCGCCATTTTAAGGTTTTATTTAGGCAAACTATTGGCCCATCCGTATCCGTGGGCAACTTTTATTATCAATTGTACAGGTTCCTTTGCACTCGGTCTTGTTTTTGCCCTCCATCTCAGTGATTGGTTATGGCAGCTGATTGGCATTGGTTTTTTAGGAGCTTATACAACATTTTCGACTTTTGGATTTGAATCATTACAGTTAATTGAACAGCGAAAATGGGGGCAAGTAATAAGCTATATCGCTAGTACCCTGCTGTTTGGCATACTATTTGCCACCATTGGTTATTTTGCCGTGTAAAAGAGGTGATAGGAATGACACAGCCATCCAATGAGCTACTACAAGAATTAGAACTTGAGATTGAACATGCACTCTATACCCTGATCGACCTAGAATTAGCAGAAAATTATGCGGCGATGAACACACAATTTGCTCAACTACTTGCAAAGGTTCAGGCAGCACAGCTCATCGACTATAAGCTTGATGTTCTCGTAGAGCCCCAAGCCTTTGCCACGGAAACTTGTATTCTACTACAAAGCTTAATTGAAGCGAAGACAAGGCCCAATAAGCGGCATCGATTATTAACACATCGGATGATATTAAAAATATGGTTACGGAAAAATCAACGCTTCATGAAAGAATTTTTACCGCAAATGTTTTAGGCGTCTCTTAGTTTTATAAGGGCGCCTATTTTAAATGTATAGGTTCTTTTATTTTCCCATCCTCTGTCGAATCAAATGCAGTTGTCTGTTGTGAATCTTAGCCTTTTTCCTTCTGTCATCTTGTGCAGTTAATTGATGTGATTTACCTCAAAACTTGACTCACCGTATTCTTTTGCCCTTGCCCTACTGAAAACGTGTCCCATACTACTTTCAACAAAAAAGGAAAAAGTTCGATTGGTAAACAAATCGTTTACCAATCGAACTTTTAAGGACTTGAATAACAAACACCTTTTATTGCGGGTTATCATTATTAAGTGCTATTCTTTTATTGCTTCATACGTAAATACCTGTGAACCATTTGTTGGATATTTATTATACTCATAATCTGAAGAAATCGTTACATCCTTAAATCCAATATCTTGTAAAATTCCTCTAAACTCTTCTACTCCATACCACTTTAACGGGAAGATCTCTAACTCAGTATCAATTAGTTTAGTGTTTTCCCATTTCTGATATTTATTGTGAGTAATCGTAAATTGATTAATGTAATCCACATCTACCAATACTTCTTCCAATGTTATAGAGTCACCGTCTTGATTCTTAAATACTCTAGTTGAAACATACCCCTTCTCAAACGAATCAGGAAGGAAAGTGTCTACTATTAAACGGCCTCCATCCTCTAAATGATCATAAAAACACTTTAAGGCTTTTAAAGAATCTTCTCTTTGATGTAATAATAGGAATGAACCAGTCGGAATAATAATCGCCTCATATTTTTGTTCCAAAGAAAAATTGCACATATTTAATGAATATAGATTTGGTGTAAGCTCACTTTCTGCACAATTTTTTTTGCATAATTGTAACATGTCATCAGAAAGATCAAAACCTTCAATATTTAGTCCTTTATGCAATAAAGGTATTAGGATACGACCATTACCAACGGCAGGCTCTAATATCTTTCCCTTTACACCTTCTAACCTTTTTGAATAATACTCTACATCTCCAAATGATTTACCAATATATTTATCTATATCATATAATTCTGTAGATAAACTACCATAAAAGCTTACCATCACGATTCCCCTATCTAACATTTATTTGTTTTCTGTGCTTGTAACATTTTCTTTTGTTTTAAAACATCTCTATTCTCTCTTTTATCCTTTAATGTCTCCACTCCCTCTTCTTTATATCTTTCTCTTAATTTATACCGTCGAAGATTTGTAGGTACTAAGCTTTTCGAAGGTTCAGTCTCTAAAAGCTTTGAAACGCCTGTTGAGTCATATGATTTTAAATCATAAACTTCAGAAAAATAACTATCGGCTGTACCTGATTCATAGTGCTTTATCTCTGGATAAGAAGAAATAACGCCTTCATAATTTCTTAAAACTACTTTCTCAGGACTCTGGGAAAGTATATAATTTGGCTGTAACGCTATCTTCCCACCTCCGTTTGGTGCATCTACCACGAATGTGGGCACAGCATAACCAGAAGTATGTCCTCTTAAAGATTCAATTATTTCCAATCCTTTAGAAATAGGCGCTCTAAAATGGCTAATCCCCTCAGACAGGTCACACTGATAAATATAGTATGGTCTAACTCTGATTTTCACTAAATCATGTACTAATTTTTTCATTATTGGCACACTATCATTTATCCCTGTCAGAATAACAGACTGGTTCCCCACTGGAACCCCCGCATTGACTAACTTCTCGCAGGCTTCTTTCGCCTCATCAGTTAACTCGATCGACGTATTAAAGTGTGTATTTAGCCATACAGGATGATATTTTTTTAGAATCGAACACAACTCAGTCGTTATTCTTTGAGGAAATACGACTGGTGCTCTAGTACCAATCCGAATTATTTCAACATGCGGTATATCTCTTAAACTGCTTAAAATATATTCAAGAATTTTATCGTTAATTAATAAAGCATCTCCGCCAGACAATAAAACGTCTCTAATTTCTTCATTATTCCTAATATAATCAATAGCTCTATCAAGCTGCTTTTTAGGTACTGCCATCCCCACCTGCCCAGAAAATCTTCTTCTTGTACAATATCGACAATACATGGAGCATTGGTTGGTAACTAGGAACAATACTCTATCAGGATACCTATGAGTTATACCTGGTACAGGGGAATCTTCATCTTCATCCAATGGATCCTCTAGATCATAATGACTCTTCATAATTTCAGCAGATAATGGCACTGACTGCATACGTATTGGACATCGTACATCATCAGGATTCATTAAAGATGCATAATAAGGAGTTATATTTAAAGGAATCGTTTGTAGAGAAATTTTGACTCCTTCTTCTTCTTCCTCAGTTAAGTTTACAACTTTCTTTAAATCATCTAAAGTTTTAATAGTGTTCGTTAATTGCCAATGCCAATCATCCCATTGCTCTTTGGTAATATCTTTCCAAAGTTCAATTTCCCTATAATGTCTTCTTTCACCTGGTTTAAGTTTAGTTTGCATGAATCACCCCTCCTTTGATGTTGGTATAAATATTCATGAGTTCCTGTCTCAATTCTTTAGCAGGCTCCTCATTCTCACTCAAGTAAAAATGACCACCATTAAAATACCTACATTTATAGTCATTGAGCGCCATTTTCTCCCACAGTTTAACTTCCCCATCAGGAACTGCTGAATCTTGTGTACCTAACCAAAGTTCCATTGGATAGTTGACCAATGCTTTATCATCGAATTTAAATGTATCAAGCAAATGAAAATCTCTGCCTGTAACATCCACTATTGAATTGAATAGTCTCGAGTCAGACTCAAGCTCATTTGGCACTCCACCTAGCCTTCTAATATCTGCTATAATACTTTCCCTCGTTCGCCTCGTAAACGGAGCTTCAGGATACGTCGCATGATTAGCTACAGTTATGGGGGACCTAGCAGCTGAAATAATTAATTTTTTAATATATTGACTTTTCTCATCCAGTAAACTTGATAAAGCATAGACAAATAGTCCTCCCAAACTATGACCAAATAAAACAGCTGGGCGATCAATATAATGAAATACCGTTTTAAATAGATATTCTTTTGCCTCACAAAATGTTGATAGGAAGGGTAAATCATTTGTCATTCCTCTACCAGGTAATTCAAACAAACATACTTCTACATCTTCAGGTAAATCTCTCACTAAAGGAACCATTGAAAGTGCTGAACCTCCAGCATGATGAAAACATAGCAATTTTAATTTTGCATGTGGACTTGGGTTATATACTAAATATCCTTTTTCTTGTTTCATCTTCACAATCTATGACCACCTATTATTTTCATAGCTTCCTCTACTGTAAGCTCGCCTTGTTTCACTTTTTCAAGTACTTCAATTTTGCTGTAAGATGGAATAGTACTTTCTGCAATAGGCTCTGCCTCTTTTCTAGCTGTAATTTCTTCTACAAACCGATTGATAGTTGGATATCGGAAAAGATCACCAACTACAAACTCATATGAAGGTAACACTTTTCGAAGTAAGTTATATAATTTCAGTACAATTAAAGAGTGGCCACCTTGATCGAATAGACTCCGATTCAACTGTACTTTTTTTCCTAAAACTACTTCCCATGTCTCTCTTACCCTATCAACCATATCGCCTGACATTGAGATAGTCGACGTAGCGGTTAATTGATTCAGTAATTCTTCAGCTTGTTTCCTTAGCGACACTCTATCAATCTTGCCATTCGTATTGCGAGGTAGCTTTTCTAATGGAACGATTACATTCGGAATAGCAAAATCCGGAAGTATCTTAGAAATCCTACTATTAATTGTCTCAATACTTTGGTCTGTCCCACTGATAAAGGCAATTAAAGTATTTTCACCGTTATTACTTGGAAGACAGCTAACAAAGCATTCCATACCAGGTTGAAGTGATAATAACGCGTTCTCTACTTCTCCTAATTCTAATCGATAGCCTCGAATTTTTACTTGCTGATCACTGCGTCCATAAAATTCTATCACTCCATTAGCATTTAATCTTACTAGATCACCTGTCCGGAAGTAGCTAACACCATCCAGAGTATAACAAGTGGAGGTAACTAAACCCTCCTCGGTTACATAGCCTTTTGTTATTTGTTTCCCTCCAATGTGTAATTCACCTATCATGCCAGGAGCTACAGAATTACCTGTTTTATCAACAATTCTCAGCATTGTTCCCGGTAATGGTTTACCTATTGGACAAAGTCCTGAGTTAGAACTATCCTGATTGTTATTACACATATAAACTAGAGACTCAATTGTACATTCACTTAGACCATAACCATTATAAAAATTGACGCCTTCCCAAAGCATGTCACATATTTCATTCTTTTCTTCAAGTCTGAACGTATCAGCACCTACTACGATTGTTTTTAAATCTTTTAAGACCCTATTTTCTTCATTTAAAAAGTGGATAAATTCCCTTACTAAAACAGGTGTTGACTCTAAAAATGAAACATTATATTTAGCTGCCATTTCTGCTAAATAGGCCATATCAATTCTTTTTTCTTCCTCGCAAACAAACAAATATCCATTCGTTGACCATGCCTTCAGCAAATCACCTAAAAAAACATCCGATGTCCAACTCCCTAGTTGAAGAACATACTGTTCACTATCAAGGTGATAAAATTGTTTCCAGCTTTGTATGATTTGTGACAACCCTTCTGCTTTTAATGAAACAATTTTAGGTTCTCCTGTACTACCAGAAGTAGAAATATAATAAGCCACATCTCCCGAGTTAAACTTGTAGGCCTCACTTATTATTTCTTTCTCATCCGTACTACGTTCAATAATCGTTGGAATGTTATCTAGGAATAATAATGTTTTAGGCTGCAATATCTCTAATATACGTTTAGTTCTTGCTTCAGGTATACTCGTATCAATAGCACACCATGCAGCGCCTATTGTCCAAGCAGCAAAAATACCGATTGCTGTTTCAATACATTTTTTTCCTACCAATGCAACAGTATCCCCACTCTGTACCCCTTCTTTGAGTAGTTCATTAGCCACAATATTGATATATCTTTTCACATCTTGATAACTTAAATTTCTTTGTCCATCTGAAATGGCTAAAGAATCTTCCCTGTAGTCTCCTAAAATAGATTGAATCGAAAAATTTTCAGACGTTGCAGAAACATCTGTTGTTAAAACATTTTTTAAATATAGCACTTCGATTTGTGTTAAGTTAATATTTTTAACCAACATATTATTATAGTTATCTATATTTTCAAATATATACTCAAGAGAATCTAGAAGTCTCAGAAGCTCTGTTTGCTCATAACGTTGTTGATCCCAACCTAATCGTAAGCATATGGAGCCTTGTGTAATATCAAATGTTACTGATAAAGGATCAGAGCTTGTTCCATACTGGTGAACCAAATCACCATTCTTTTTATTATTTAAGCTTCCCTTGAAATTTTGGAAAATGACAGAGGTTTTAAAGATTTCTGTATTTCCAGATACACCACCAAGCTGTAATAATTTAGAATACGGAATTCCGCTATTTTCAGATACATCTTGCAGATGATCCATTGTCTGGAGGCATACTTCTTTTAACGTTAGTTCATCTTCTATACCTATTTTGACTGGTAATGTGTTTATGAGCATCCCATTCATATCACTCGACTCTATTAATTGATACGGTCTTAATGCAAAAGTCGAACCTACGTATAGCTTATTCGTATGTTGATATCGATTAATTAACACGCCCCATATTGTTAAAGCGATGCTTGAAGTAGTCACTCTGTTCTTAATGCTATAGGCATGAAGATTTTCTGCCGCTCTCTTACTTAACTCTTTATCCAAATACTTAAATAATGGTTTTTGACCCCTATGTTGTGATTTTTCTATCGCTAATGTTTCTGCTTCAGCTAAATCACTTAACACATTTCCCCAATATTTTTCCAGCCCTTTTTGATACATTGGATCATTAATATAATGTAAATATGGTTCGATATCTGGACGAATTGCTAATGAAGTGACATCCTTATTTAAAAGCTTAAAGAAATCTTCAAGTGTCTGAGCAATTGACCAACCATCCATAATAATATGATGATGCACCCATACTAATAGATTTTTAGAAGGTTTCCAGTTTTGAATAAGGTAAAATTGTTGTGTCTTATTTAGCAACGTTCGCTGTAGCCTACCAATCTCACTTTTAAACCAATTCTCTATATTCATAAATTCATCTTGAATCCATAAATAATTAACCTCTAATACATTAATTTCTTCTACATTGCTTTGAATAATTTGGATTGGTTCTATCTCTTGCTCCCACTCAAATTTTGTTCTTAATGATGGATTGGCTCTGGCAGTATTTAACCAAGCTTCTTGAATCTCTTTGAATGTAAATGAGTTAGGAATTTCATAAGACAGAATTTGCCAATACGCTTCTGACGCTGGGTCTTTTAATGTTTCCATTAACATAACCAATTGCAATGGTGTTAACGGGAGTTTTTTTTCATTTTGTACCATTCTATGCTAACCTCCTTCCACATTATTTAAGTATGAGAGACATCTCTGATACCGTAGGGTGCTTCAAAAAGTCTTTCGGAGTAATGTCAATACCATTGGTACGCAATTTAGATACTATTTGAAGTGATTTAATGGAATCTCCACCGATTTCAAAAAAGTTATCATCGATACCTATTTCGTTAACCTTTAGCACTTCAGCCCAAACCTCTACAATTGATTTTTCCAGTTCGGTCGTTGGCTCCCTAAATGTATTTTGAGCACCGTCTGCAAGGTATTGTGAAGCTTCTAAGCTAAGTAGTTTTCTGTCTCTTTTTCCGCTAGATGTTAATGGTAATTTTTCTAACTCAACGAACATCGATGGGATATACGTTACTGGTAAGTCTTTAGAAACAGCTTTTTTCAAATCATTTCTGCTTAGACTATCTTTCACATTTAAAGTGTAGAAGCAGACTAAGCATGGTTTGTTATTTTGATCATGCCCTAATACGACTGCTGCATCGTTAACTTGTGATTGCTGTATAACACAAGCTTCAATTTCTTCTATCTCAATCCTTACACCATTTACCTTAACTTGTGAATCTTTCCTACCTAGAAAATCTAAACTGCCATTCGTTGAAATTTTTACCAAATCACCAGACTTGTAAAAGGTTTTTCCATTTCGCTTTACAAAAACTTTGTCCGTTTCGATTTCATTCTTGAAATAACCTTTTGCTAAAGAAGGTCCTCCAATCATTAATTCACCTGGAAAACCTTTTGGAACTGGTAGCCCGGCTTCATCGACCACTTCCATTTCTACATACGGTAATGGAAAACCAATATTATAATGATCTTTTGTTACCTGTTGAACCGTAACTTCAATTCCTGCCTCAGTTGGACCATATAAATTGAATGCTTCGACTTGTGGTAACAACTCATTTATTTTTTTAGCTAATGGAGCTGGTAGTGCTTCCCCACTTAAATGAAGATACTTTAATGGCAATTTGTAATCTTTTTGAGAGTCCATTTCATTAAGCATTAATTGCAACACAGAAGGGACAAAATGACACAAATCAATTGACTCATCACAAATAAATTTCAGTAAACCTAAAGGATCACGATGCAAGTCTTTAGGAGCAACAATTAACGTAGCACCTGTACAAAGGGTATAAAATATTTCCCAAACAGATACATCAAATGTATATGGCGTTTTAAATAACGTTTTATTACCAGGTTTAATCTTATTTTGTTTTTTTTGCCATTCGATGCGTAAAGAAGCCCCTAAATGTGGACATACTACACCTTTCGGCTCACCCGTCGAGCCAGAAGTAAACATAAGATATGCTGGATCATCGACAGAGATAGGTCCCATTACTTTTACATTATTTTTAACTATATTTTTTTCTAGAGTATTTACAATTTCCCATTCTCCATATGGTATTTCATCTATTGTATTTACCATTAAAACCTTTGGATTTAATCGCTCTAATAATTTCTGTGTTCTTGCTATAGGATGCTCCGTATCTAAAGGAACATATACTGCGCCTGCTTTCAGAACACCTAGTATTACTGCAATGGCATCTATTCCTCTGTCCATATACATAGGCACGTAATCGCCTTTTTCAATACCCATTGATAGCAGTAATGAAGAATATTTTTCTGCTTCTTGATTGAGTTGTTCATATGTTAATGCTCTATCCAGCTCTTGAATGGCAATATAATCCTTATATTTTTTCGCTGCCTCTTCAAATTGACAGTGGAGTGGCTTAGCCTTTTGTAATAGTTCCCCATTATCATTGGAGGATATAATGGAACCTTTAGTAAATGCAGTACCCCATAATTGATCTGGTTCATTTATTAATGAGGCAAGTAAACTCAAATAATTCTTCGCCAACAATTGAATCTCTACTTCTGTAAAATGGGCAAATGAATATTCTATATGTCCTTTTACTTCTCCATTTTCCACATTGAAGAAACAACTTAAAGGGAATCTTGATCCACCAGTATCTTGCTCGATAAAGCTTGTGTTGATATTCTTTAAATCCATTTCAAGATTCACTTTAAGACTGAATGTATTATTTACTACATCAAGATACTCTCTTTTATCAATGTTAGCCGCAATGTCAACAATTGAAAAATCTCCATGAGCAATATTTTCATGAACAGTGTTACTAATTTCAAGCAGGAGCTCTTTAAAAGAGGCCTTTTTATTTAATGAAAGCGTTAAAGGAACTAAATTAACAAACATTCCAACATCATTTAAACTTTCATTTGTTCTGCCATGATAAGGAATTCCTATCGTTATTGTATCTTGCATGCAATATTTTGCTAAATTTAGTGCCCAAGCAGTTAGTAATATTGTAAACTGACTCAATTTCATTTCCTGTGAAAATTGATCAATTTTTTTACCTAGCCCTTTATGGCTTTCAATCTCTAAAATCTTTCCAATTCTTATATATTCTTCGGATTTCTCTTGAATAGGTAGTTGAGCAAGTTTAAATGCCTTAGATTGCTCAAACCAAAAATCCTTCAAATTTTGATCCTGTGATTTTTTAACCAATTTATTGATATTCTTATATAAATTTTCAGAACTACTTGATTTTATGTCATCTATAGTAATTTCCTCATTATAAACTTTAGCTATATTTTGCAGTATATTTTTTAAAGATAAGCCATCACATACAATATGATGAGATACAAGTACAAAAACAGCTCCTGCATTCTCTGTATGAATGATTGCCCCTCTAAACAATAAATCGCTCTCTAACTGGAAAGGTTGATTATAAATTGTCTTTGCAAGTGTGCGCGCCTCCTCCATATTTTTCACCTGTAAGATTTGTATGTGATGATCCAGATGCTCTACTATTTCATCTATATTTCTAATTTTTTGTTCAATTCCATAGGAGGTATTTTCTCTAAAATTCACAAAAAAGGCGGCATTTTTCTTTATGATATTGACAAAGGCACTATAAAACTTATGTTCATCAAAAAGACCGTTAATCTGAAAAGTAGCGCCTACATTATAAAATGGATTTCCTTCATTTGTTTTCCACAAATACCAAAGACCTTTCTGCATACTCGTTGCAGGAAACCACTCGTTTTGATTAAACATAGTAGGTTCATTATTTGATGATAAGGCTGGTAAAGTAGAAAGAATATCCAATAAATTACATGGTTTTCTCTGCTGCTGTACTTGCCATGGTAAACAATCAACATTAAATGCTTTTGAAACATTCATAGCAATTTGTGCTGCGTCTAAGGAATTTCCTCCAACTTCAAATAAATCTGTTTGTGATGAGCATTTTAAGTTTAAGGTTGAAGAAAAAATATCAATAATCTTTTGCAAAGATTCACTTATATTCGATGAAGATTCAAGTAATTGTTTACTATTGAAATATTCTATATGCTGTTTGTTCAACAATTCACGATCTATTTTCCCGTTTCTAGTCAACGGTAAATGTTTATGAAAAATAAGTTGAACGGGTATCATATTTTTAGGCAGCTTCTCTTTCAAATAGCTAAATAGTTCAAGTTCTGAAATCGATGATTCCTCTTCTAAGACAATGGATGCTGTCAATAGCGTATTTGAAGCTATATGTAATGGTAGTGCTATAGCTTGACTTACTCTATTATGTTTTTGAAGAGTACTTTCAATATCCCCTAATTCAATTCTCACTCCATTAATGCTTAATTGAAAATCTTCTCTACCATGGAAATTAAAATTCCCTTGAACATCTCTACTTACGACATCTCCAGTGTTGTAGACTCTTACATTTTCACCGTCAATTTCTAACTGTTTAAATTTTTCATTTGTCTCATGCGGCAAATTAATATACTCTCGCGCTAATCCATCACCAGATATCCATAGTGTTCCTCTTCTATCTACCTCATGAATGATTTGTAAATTTCGATCTAAAATAAAACACTTTACATAAGGTAAAGCGGAACCAATATGAGGTAGCTTTTTCACCTTGCCATCTGCTCTCTCTACAATCCCAGAAGTACTTACAACAGTCCCTTCACTTGGTCCATAATTGTTAACCACATGAAAAGGTAAATCTTTTGAAGGGTATTTTGTTAGTTTATCTCCCCCTACTAAAAGATATTTTAAAGCTACGTGACTATTATCCCAGTCCAGTTCCATTAGTCGCTCAGCAATAGGGGTAGATACAAATGAATGCGTTACTTGGTGCTTTATCCAAGTATTTTTTAGAAGCTCTGGATTAAGTCTTTCATCTATTGTCGTCATATATATAGACGCTCTGGAAGCTATTGCACCCCAAATCTCCCAAATGGAAGCGTCAAATCCAGGTGAAGAGGTTAAAGATACTATTGAATCTTTTGTCACATCAAACGTTTTTGTATGCCAATCGATTAAGCGATTTAAAGAATTCCATTCAACGACTACACCCTTAGGTTTGCCTGTAGTACCTGATGTAAAAACAATATAAGCAGCTGATTTCAAAGAAAAATGAATATTTATGTTAATATCCTTATGGTCCAGATTAAAATGCTGAAGAACATCATCAAGCTTAAAAGTGATCTGATCTTGAAAAGCATTTGCCTTATAAATATCTGGATGGGTAATGATTATGCTAGGTTTGATATCGTCAATGATGTTGTCGATTCTGTCCCTTGGTGTTTCTGGATCAATACAAACAATAACCCCACCAGCAATAAATGTTGATAAATGTGCAACAAGAAGAGCAGGTGACCTCCTAAGAACAATCAAAACCTTTTGTTCACAGCCCGGTTTAATCCCCTTCTCTTGCATAGCGGTTGCTAATTTAAACGATTTATGAGTCAATTGTTTTAAACTGTATTTTTTTTGATTGAACCATAAGCTTTGTCCGTCATAGTAATCAATTTCTTCACTAAAAAAACTTTCATAGAAATTTGACATTCTATTACCCCAATCTAACAAATTATTTACAACTATTAATTTTTAGATATTTAGAATATAAATTCGGATTTGCGATTGATAACTTTAAAATTTCTAATGTTTCATTTTTATGGAATCCTTTATGCGTTAAAATAGAGAAAAATTGTTGAGATAAACTTGCCACTCTATGAGAATCTACTGTAATTTGTTTGCTCTCTTTCATCTCTTTCAATTCCTGTTTAATGAGCTGATAAGGAGAATGGATTTCTCTTTCAAAGTCTTGCTTATCGATTTTCGCTTTAAAAGGTGTCCCAATGATAACTCTTAAACAGGCTTGTAAAAAGTGGATAGTCTCTTCTACTTTTAACATATTCTCATTAAGATTATTTAAAATAGAATGGATGCCATTTTTCTCGTTAACCGGTATCGCTCGATAATCAGGATATTCCATCTTCATAATATCCGTTAGAATTGTTTTAGGACCCATCTCAATAAATGTGTCAACATCTTTATTAATGAGAACGTTCATAACTTTTGGCCATCTAACACTTTCGGTAAGTTGTTTACTTAATTGATCTGCTATTTCGTCAGCCCTACTGTATAGTTGACCTGTAGCGCAGGAAAATATAGGATATTGACAATCATTCATCTTTGTTTGCTGTAGAGCTGCTTTAAATCTTATTTCTGCAGGCTTCATGAGTCTACTATGAGCTGGAACACTAACAGGTAGTATCTTTGTAACGGCTCCCTTTTTCTGTAACTCAATGGATGCCTGCTCCAATGCGCTTTTATGACCACTTAGCACAATTTGATTTGTCGAATTAAAGTTTGCAACAGTTACATGATTATTGTCAGTATCTAATCTTTGACATACTTCCTCCACTTCTTCTCCACTAAGTCCAAAGCAAACAACCATACCGCCTTCTTGAGTACATTCACTCATAGCAGTTGCACGAAGCTTTACTAATTCAACGGACTTTGCAAAAGGGATTCCGTCGGCAGCAACTACTGCCGACAGTTCACCTAGACTATGTCCAGTTAAATAGAGTTGTTTTACATCATTATTCTTTTTAAATATCTCCCAGCAGGCAATACTATAAACTAGAATTGCAGGCTGAACTATTACCGTATTACGAAGCTCTCCATTTTTGTTTTCACAAGCTTTCAATAAATCGTAGCCCAAAATATCGCTAGCCTCATTATACAAATCGCGAGCTATTTGGTAATTCTCGCATAATTCTTGTCCCATAGAATCATATTGTGAACCTTGACCCGGAAATACAATTGCAGTGTTCAAACGATATCCCTCCAAATGTTAATAGTCATTTCCCTTTCAACTCAATGCTTATTCAATAATAGAGACAGTGCCTCTTCTGATGAAATATCATCACTTTCAAATGCATCTAGAATATCGCTTAATTCATCTTTAGCGTTATAAAAATGATCACAGTATACAATTTGGTCTTGGAATGTAGGATTGCTATATAAATCAGAGATTTCAAATTTTAAACCAATGAATTTATTTTTAAATAAATGAACAAATCTTAGAGCACTTAAAGAACTTCCTCCTAAACTAAAGAAATTATCAATTTCTTTAATAGTTGAAATGCCTAAAACTGTTTTCCAAATTTCACGTATACTTGCTTCAATTTCAGATAGTGTAAACTCACTTTTCACTACTTCTTCTTCCATTGAAATACTTTCGTTTTGATTATTTTTTGAATGATTAAAGTGCTCTACTTCGCTCCAGAAACTCTCACCAAATGGGATTTTAATGACTGGTTTAAGATAATGGACTTGCTCTAAATCAAAACGTGAAATTAGACTCCATTCATAGCCCTTATTGAAGAATAAGTTCAATGAATTTTGGAAATCTACAAAATCAATCGGAGGTATGGCCGTATCACTTCCAAAATCTTTTTTATTATCTAGTATTAACGTAAAGTTCATCGTTTTACCTTTTATTCCTTTTTGATTCAAATACCCAGCCATTGAGTCTAAATATTGATTCACAGCGCAGCATTCACTTGCAGATTTCGTTCCCATTAAAGAAGAGATTGAAGAAAATAGTATAAAGAAATCTAATGGTTCTGGATTTAATTCCTTTTCTACTAAATAGGTGCCGATTACTCTGTTATGAATGCCTTTTTTGAATTGACTAAGCTTTAACTCTTTTATCCATAGATGGTAAAGTTGTTTGACCAACATAAACGCACCATTGATTTCACCGAAATCTTGTCTAATTTTCGCAAACGTTTCTTTAACAGCGTGTTCCTCAGTCACATCACACTCCATGATTGTAACTGTAGAACCTCGACTTTCAATTTCCATAATTGACGTCAGCTTATAAATCAACATGTCATCTTCTTCTTGATTATTCTCAATAATTTTTTCCCATTCCATTCGGTCTGGTAATAAATTTCTAGCCAATAAAATGATATTGACGTTTTGCTTTTCACTTAAAAACTTTCCTAATTGAACACCTAAATATCCTGTACCACCGGCAATAACATAATTTCCATTCTCTCTTACTATAATTTCATTGCCATTAAAGTCATCGCTTTGTCTTTCAATAACTTTTGTATATCTTTTTGATTGTCTAAATGCCACTAATTCTGGTCTATGATCTTTATCTTGTTGTAACTCTCTTAATAATTGGGAAGCAATGTCTTGAGAGCTTCCGTCCAAATCATGATCGATAGAGTAGGATGAAATAGTCGGTTGTTCCTGCGAGATAACTTTCGCTAAGCCAAAGGTTGTTACCCTAGCAGGAATTATTTTTTCATTGTTCTTAACTTGCTCAGTTAATGATGATATGACATTTAATTGAATTGGATGTGTCACCTCAAACTCTAATAACATTTTTGTTATATTGAATAGTGAGAAAATACCTTCTTCTTGGGATTTTTCCATATTTTCTTTTGATTCCATTGTTTCATCTAAATGCTTAAATGTGTAAGAGTGGATAATCCCTTTTAAATTTCTTAATTCTTCCAGACCTATATTTTCAAACAGCTTATACATATCTTTTTCAGAATTGATGTCAATACCATATTGTTCAGGTGTATATTGCACAAATTTATCTGCTTCAAGTACTTCAATTATTTTTATACCTAAAGCAGTCATTCTATTCTTTAGTGCAACTATATTTTCATCATCTTTATTCATAAAGTATAGCCAAGTCGTTCCTTCTTTTAATGCTTCATGTGTAGTCTCATTATCATGAGGATAATGTAACCATTTTTTCTCAAAGAACAGGTCTTTCGTCTGATTTCGGAATGTCTCTTTACTAGATGGCCATATTCTTTTTGTATTAAAAATACTGACTGGTAACGGTAGTAACTTCCCATCTTTAAATAATTCGCGACACTCCTCCATAATATTGTTACCTTCTAGATATCGCTTAATAAGTGCTTTATCTGCTGGAGATGTAGCGGTAAATTCATCTAAATTTTTAATACTATCAACTTTCGTTTCATGTTCATCAGCTAAAAATATACCTTGTGTATAAAAATTCCTCGGTACCTTTTCAAATGTTCTTACATTTAATAATCTTTCGACTTTTCGAAGTAGTTCATGACAATTGCTTGCAAAAATACATACTCTAGACTGCTCATGGCTTCTTCTATTATTGAATGTATAGGCTAAATCTTGAATACTGTAATTTTCATTATTTTTAAGATGAATAGCTAAGGTTTTTATTTGATCCCAAAGCGCTCTACGAGTTTTACTTGAAATAAACAATGGTGTCAATTTTTCAGTTAATTGCTCCTGTTTATTGTGTCGATACTCCTCCAGTATGACATGAACATTCGTACCACTTATGCCAATAGAATTCACACCTGCGCTTAAAATTTTATGTTCATCAAACGTTTTATTTTCTGAGCTAACTTTGAACGGCGTTTCTTTGAAGTTTATTTTAGGATTTTCTGCTGCAAAATGATTAAGACCAGGAACTGTTCTTTTTTCTATGGATAGTACAGCTTTTATTAATCCTGCAATACCTGCTGCATCACCCATATGGCCAAAATTCGACTTAATTGAGCCTAATTGACATTCCGTTGTCTTAGTTGATTTTTGTAGATAGGCCTTTTTAAGCCCCTCTACTTCGAGTAAATCACCTACTTGAGTCCCTGCGCCATGTGCCTCAACAAAATCAATATCATTAAATGATAACTTTGCATCGTCCAGAGCATCCATTATTGCTTTAGATTGTGCGTCAGGATTAGGGACTTGCATTCCATTTGATGCACCATCACTACTTATACTCGAACCCTTTAACACAGCATGAATGTGATTGTTGTCCTTTATAGCATCAGATAATCTCTTTACAACAATAGCAGCAACACCTTCACCTCCGATAATCCCATCTGCACTTTCATCGAATGGTGAACATCTATATTTTGTGCTCCTTACAACATAATCAGGTGCTTCCTCTTCCCAATACGGAAATAAATTCAAATTCACTCCCGCAACTACTGCTAAGTTACAATCCCCCTGCTTAAGCGCATTTTTAGCAACATGAACAGCAGCTAAAGAAGACGAACAACTCGTATTAATGGTCATAACTGGACCTTTAAGATCAAATGCATATGATAAATGATAGCCCAGATTAGCAGGTATGTTTGAAATAAAAGCTCGTTCATCTTTTTCTTCAAATAAATTTAAATAATCAAATGCAGGATGAGGTGTGTGTGCTATAAATACGCCAGTATTTGAATCCTTTAGATGATTTTCCTTGTAACCTGCCATGTATAAGGACTCTAATGCCACCTGTAAAAACAGACGCTCTGCTGGCCCCATAAATTGAGCTTCATGTTCATTCAATCCGAATTGTTCAGGATCAAACTGTTCAATGCTAGATAGCCATGAGCCATAAGATCTTGGATCATTTGTTATATTATTTTTCAAATGGCTATACAATTCATGTAATTTAGGATTAGAATTAACAATCAATTCAAAACGCTCTTTTGAAAATTCAGTCACAAAATCCTTTTTATTTATAAGACCTGTCCATAAATCATCCAGATTGGAGACATTGGGAAATCTTAAAGACATACCAACAACTGCGAGTGGTTCACTTGTTTCTTTTTCTATTTCATCTAGTAAATTTAATGCTAAATTTGTATCTAATTTATTTTCTTCTACTAAACTTAATATTTTTTTAGACATTGTGCTGTACATCATTTTCTTCTCTCCTATCCAATTCTTTAATGTATTTTAGTTGAGCGAAAATTGCCACAGTTACTATAATTAAGCCTCCAGCTAGTAAGAGTAGCGTCCCATACACTCCTCGTTCTCCACTACCTAAATAAGGGATAATATTTACGTTTGAGGCAACTAATTTATCAGCAAGTATTCCTCCTAGAATATAAGCGAGGGGTAATGAAATCCAAGCGAATGTTCTAGCAATTGAAAAAACTCTTCCTAATAATTTGGGTTCTGTATGGAGTTGAATTAAAGTGAGTGTACCTGTATTAACCACTGGCAGTAATAACCCTAAACCACCCCAAAAAACTGCAATTAGCAGCATATTATTGAATAACCCTGTTAGCGTTATAAATACACCGATACCAAAATTGGAAATCAGTACTAACCATATTATGTGCTTCTTCAGCTTGATGAATGACATTAGTACCCCGCCTAATACCATTCCTCCGCCATATATAGAGCTTAGTAAGCCAAATTGTTCAACAGTTCCAAAGCTCAATATATATGGCTGTCCAACTACTTGATTGAACCCTAGTGCAAAATTTAAAACCGTGAATAATAGCACTAAAGTTAGAAGAGATTTATGCTCGATTAAATAATTGAAACCATATTTTAGATCACCTAAAATGGAGTTATTTTCATGGCTATCTTCATTGTCATTGTTCACTTTTACAGTTAATTTTGTCCAAAGTATTAAGAGAATAGGAATAGCAATACAATAAGTAACTAGCTCTGCACCAATGATATAGACAATACTTCCAAACCCCATTATTACACCACCAATTACAGGACCCAGAACATCACTAGTCGATGATGCCATAGAAAATACACCATTTGCTCTTGATAACATTTCTTTAGGCACTAGATTAGGTGCTAATGTTTGTAATGCTGGCGTTTGCATTGAGCTAACTATCGAAAGCGATATAGCACCTGCAATTACATGAACCATACTTATATTCCCTAATAAAAGGGAGGAGAAAATTATTGAAGAAATAATTAGTCCAATAATATCTCCTAATAATATTAATAATCGTGGACCTTTCCTATCTATCCATATTCCTATAAAAGGCGATAACACAATCGCTGGAAGAAATCCTGCAACTAAAACGACCGCAAAACTAGATACTTGACCTGTACTTTGGTAAGCCCAGACACCAAGCCCAAACCTTGCAACAGAAGAACCTAATAAAGATATAAAGTGAGTAGCTACAACCATTAAAAAGATTGTAAATCCTCTGTTTGTTTGTTTGCTAAAAGAAGTTATCATGTATTTTGGGGCTCCTTTGCATTTCCACTACATTCAACCAAAGCTTCTTCAAATTTTGATAAGAGAAGTTGAGCTTTTTCATTACTAATAACTTGTGTATCTACCTCTAAGCTTAGATTAAGTTTTCCATCCAAAATAAAGATGTTTATTTCCAAAATATTAGAAAGCTCATTATCAGGATGAATAGCAGGAGCCTGAGGAAGATTTGAGGAGTATTGTAGCACCCCGTCCCCTCCATTTTTACTATTTGTAGAAGTACTAATATCGTTATCAAAATCCCCTAAATAATTGACCAATATGGATGGTTGAATATGCGTAATGTTGTTATTTTCTTTGATCCATCTTGCTATCATAAAGTCCAATCCACTGCCTATTTCGCTCAATGATTGTCCAACTGTGTAAAGCATTTCTTCTAGCGTATTAATTGTCACCTGTAGTGGATACATCGTAGTAAACCAACCTATTGTTCTACTAAGATCTAACGCTGATTGGCGACTATTTCGTCCATGCCCTTCAAAGTTAAATAACACATCTTGTTGACCGAATAGTTGACTAAACGCTTGAGCAAATGTTACTGCAATCAAAACATCAGGTTTATAAATTTCTGAATGTTCTCTAGCATTTAAAAATTGCTTTGTACTTTCCTCACTCAGAGTTTTGGTTACATGATATCGATCCTTAAATAGATAATCTTTTCTGACAGGCTGAATGCATAATGGATGTACATTTTCCACATCTATATTTTCCCAATAAGAATGATTCGTGTGTAATTCTTTTTTATATAATTCTCCTATCCAATCAGAAAACTGCGTCATAAGGAAGCTGATTTTATCTTCGCCATTTACTATAGCTAAATAATTATTTTCTAATTCCTCTAATAAAACCCTCCATGAAACTCCATCAACAACTAGATGATGAATAAAGAATGTCAAAATAGGCTTCTTAGCTGTTAGGAACACTACTGCTCCTATTGGTAATACCTTTCCAAAATTAAAGTTATTTTGTAATTGGAATTGAATGTTCTCAATTTCCTCTTTTAGCCTACCCGGAGGTGTTAATTTTAGATCCTTCACAATGAGCTTAAATGTGTTTACTAAGCTTGGTTCAACAAAAGCCTTTGGTTTGCTCTCGTTCACATCGAACCATGTCATCAAGCTCTCATTAACCGAAATAATTGATTGGAAAGACTTTTCTAAAGCAGCTATATCCACTTTCTTAGGCAGTTCTACTGACATTAATAAGTTCCAATAGTGGGCATGTTTAAATGTTTGTTGGAAGAACCATCTTTGCATTGGAGCAAGTGGAATCTCCTTAGAACTTAATTCCTGCCATTCTTTTTGAATGTCCATTTCTTTAGTAGTGTTCATAGCTATTTTTCGAATACTTCTACAATTAAAGATATGGTCAATTTTCAAATTAATATTTTTTTCCTTTGCCTTTGAGATAAACTTTAATGCCTTGATGGAGTCCCCTCCAATTTTAAAGAAATCAGAATCAATGTTAAATTGACGGTCACTTAAAATCCCTTTTAGTATGGACAGCAATTCTCTTTCAATCTCTGTCAAACTACTAATATCATCTATCTGAACTATTCTATCGTCGTATAATTCAGGACTTGGCAGTGAAAGTCTATCTACTTTTCCACTATTAGACATTGGAATTTGTTCTATTTTTTGATAATACGTTGGAATTAATGATTCTGGTAAATATCGTAAAAGATGTTTTTCAAAATCCCTTTGATTAATCTCTTGTTGACTGACTAAGTAAGCACAAAGCTGTTCACCATCTTCATTTTTATATAGTTTAACTACGGCATCTTTAATACTTGGAATTTCTCGCAAATATCTTTCGATTTCTTCGAGTTCCACTCTGTGGCCTCGAATTTTAACCATATTATCTTTCCGTCCATAACAAACAATTTTACCGTTCGGCAATACTTGTCCTAAATCCCCTGTCTTATATAAATATCCTGATTGTAAATGATTAATATGGTTAGCTATAAACTTATTTCTAGTTAAATTAGGCTCTCCCAAATAGCCTAGGGCAACACTCTCACCACTTAATACGATTTCTCCAACCCCGTATGAAGGGACTAGCTGATTCTGATTATTCAAAATGTAAACAGACGTGTTATAAATCGGTAATCCGATTGGCGCATGAATATAATCTGAGTGTAAATCTTCCTCTGTTACTTCATGATAAATCGTTCCAACAGTAGCCTCAGTTGGCCCATATTCATTAATGATACGAGCATGAGGGAATTGATCTCTCAACGTTTTACATAAAGTTATATCTAAAGCTTCTCCCCCTAGAATGAAGCATTCTACATTTGGTGCAAATCTCTCATCCTCAATTAAATATTGGATCTGTTTAGGTGTACCCTTTATCGTTATGGTTTCTTTTATCTTGGCTACACTTTCAAAAGCCTGATCGATTTCCCCTTCACAGCAAATGATTTTTCCGCCCGTTATCAATGGAATAAACATTGAAGTAATTGTTAAATCGACAGATATGGAAGTGAAAAATGGCATATCTAACGATTTTCCAGTAGGTGAATAGTATGCAGTAGCCCAGTTTAAATAATTATTAAGATTTTTACCTGAAACAACTACACCTTTTGGCTTTCCAGTACTTCCAGATGTAAAGAGAATATATGCAGGGGAAGTTTTAGCAAAAGAATTTAACTCAATTTCCACATGCTTATCTAGATGAATACCTTCACTTAGCATATTTTTAGAGCTGCTTCGTTTATATTTTTCGCCCTTATCTTTAACAATGATCACAGCATCAAATCTAAATTGATTGAGCTCATTGCTTACAGTGTATGTCTTCTCCGAACATTCAATTTGTATATCTGCTCCTACATCACTGAGAAGCTCTTTTAAAATTTCTTCATTAATAAATAAATCTGTATCCCAATCTAATTTAGTATTCTTATCCATATTTTCTTCTTTAAATGCTTGTAAAGAAGAGACAAATTCATCTTTTGTATCAATATTTAATAAATCCCCCAAGAAAATTATTCCGCCCTCTTTTAAAGAGTCAATAGCTTTTTGAAGGACTACCTTTAAATAGCCATAGCTTGGGAAACAATGAATAACACTATTAATGACAACTGCATCTAATGCTGTTTCAAACTTCTTAAAGGCATGAGCCTTCGAAATGTCAAATTTAATATTGCTAAAGTTAGATTTCTGAGCAATCTGTTTATTTCTCTCGATAATAGAGGAAGATAAATCCATAGCTGTATACGTTTTTGTATATGGAGCAAGTGCAAATGTTGTCAAACCTGAGCCACAGCCAAGCTCTAATACATTTGAATCTTGAGGTAAATACTTTCTTATTTTGTTTACTGCGTTTTCCGCATACTCCTGCATTTCTAAGGCACTGAAAGCTTCACCTGTATAACTACTATTCCAACCACTAGCCTCTATTTCTGTTTTCTGTCCTTCTGCAAAATAGTTCCACAATGATTCGTTCATTAAATCACTTGAATCAACAACAGCACACTGATCTAAATCTGTTTCTCCTAACACCATAACCGTTTGAATATTCTTATTTTCAAATAACAGCCTATTACACAAGGAATAGAATTTCTTTTCCGAAATAATAAAGTTAGCTTGACTTTGTTTGATAATAGATTCAATTCTAGCTCTTGGGTTTTTAGGTGATACAGGTATAAATGTGACATTACTCATTAAACAAGATAAAATACCTAAAATAGCCGTTCTATTATTGTCAGAAATAATGACAGCATTTTTAACTTCACTGTTGCTGTTCAACAATTTTTCTGCTATTGATTTACTTCTATCTACTAACTCTTGATATGTTAATGAACCTGCGCTATCTTTCAATGCTGTTTTTTGTGGGTTCTTTTCTGCCATCATTAATATAGTAGTTAAAAAGTTTTTGCCATCCTCGACAAATTGACCATTTATAGCACTTTTACTTTTTTCTACATCAATATTAGTTAATTCATGCTCATGTAAAATCATATCTAGTATTTTTAAATACGTTTCAATTAATGAATCAATAAATCTAGATGAATAGACACCGTCGTAATACTCAAGATTACAGAATAGCTCTCCATTTGGTAATTCAACAAATTCGAATTCAAGATCCCATTTACTAGTTTTGTGTTCAGAAAGAATAGGTGTTAATTCTGCTTCATCAAAAGCTGACGTCGTATTTTTAAATTTAAAATTTTGAAGTGCCACGTTTATATTAAATAAAGGTGAACGACTAGTATCCCGAGGTAAATCTAACTTCTCCACTAATAAATCGAAAGGATATTCTTGGTGTTTAAAGCTATCCAATAACATGGTCTTAACATTTCTTAATAAAGTAAGGAAATTATCATGTTCTTCGTAATTAACCCTTAATGGGATAGTATTCGTAAATAAACCAATGATTTTTTCCAGTTCTTCATTTACTCTTCCAGATACAGGTGTACCGATCACCATATCTGTATCACCAGTCATCTGATTAATTAGTTTAAATACACTCGACACTAAAACCATGTATAATGTACTTTCATTTGTATTTGCAAAAGCTCTTAATTTATCTGCTAAGCTAGCACTAATATCAAATCTTGTAAGCCTTCCAGTATATCGGAAAGTGCTTGGTCTTAATTTATCGCCCGTTATTTCTGTAATAGGTAGACTTCCTCTTAATGTATCAAGCCAGTAATCTTCATGTTGTTTAAACCTACCACCTTCTATATTTTCACGTTGCCATGCAGCAAAATCTACATACGTATTTTCTATTTCCGGCAAGGTTTCATTATTACTACTATTGTACAAAGTGAAAAGTTCATCCGATAATAGTGATAATGACCAGCCATCTACAATAATATGGTGCATCATTAAAGCAAACAGACTTTTATTTTTTTCTGTTTTATACACAAATACTCTTAAAAGTGGTCCCGCTTCTAAATCATACGGAGTTTCTTTCCAACGATTTAGTTGATCCATTGCTTTTGCTTCTGCGTTATCTTCTATACTGAAATCTTTGTATTCAAATAAATAGTTTGGTTTTTGCAGTATTTTCTGTTTATTTCCATCCTCATGCTTTACAAATACTGTTCTTAAAGATTCATGTCTTTGTGAAAGTACATCAAATGTTTGGCGTAACCTCTCAATGTCAACTAACCCGTTAACTTTAAAAATAAATGGAGTATTGTAAACCATTTTTTGGTCTGTTAATTGTTCTATAATGCTCAATCTGTTTTGACCATATGATAATGGAAATTCATGGTTTTCTACACTAATTTGAGGTATGACCTCTGTCGATTCTGAATGTTCATTGTTTACTTGTTTACTTAGTTGTTCAAATGTAAGAAATACATCATCTAAGACAAAGTCCCTATTAAATTGTTTTTTCAAACGGGTAACAAATTGTAGTCCTGAAAGAGAGTTTCCACCTACTGAAATAAAACTATCCGTTTGCTTAATATTCTCAGTTTCTAAGATTATTTCCGCTAAACTAATGATTTCTTCAAGAGCTGTTTTTCCTTTTACCTCTATAGCTTTTACGCTAGCATCACTCTGTAACCAATAAGATTTTTCATCAAAGTAGTATGTAGGTAAAGAAATTTTATGATTATTCTCATCCTGAAATTGTTTATGCCAACTACATTTTTCACCTGTAATAAAATTTTCTGCTAATTTTTTGATAGTGTTATCGTCATCGGTTGTCATATCAATAATTTTTTCCCAATTAGTCATATCAAGATTGACTAAATTTTTACAGGCACCTATTAGATCGTCCATTGTCTCAGCTATAATAGCTAATCTTATTTCATGATGCTCCCTACCTGTACACATCGTATATGCTAAATTACTTAGATTAATCGTATCCCCAGATAAATTAGAGAAATGTTCAATCGTACCTCGCAAAGATAATTCAGATTTTGCTGAAAAAGGAATGACATATGCTTTTCTTTTATGATCTTTGTTATGAATTTCAGCCTTCGTTGGAGCTCCCTCTAATAGTAAATGAACATTTGTACCATTAAAGCCAAAGCAACTTACACCAGCTATAATAGGTTCATTTTCTTTTTTATTCTCTTTAATGTTAAATGGTACTGTCGGAATAAAAACTGGCGAATTTACAAAATCAATATGTGTATTTGGTTCAACTAAATTTATTGTAGGTGGAACTACTCCTTTTTTTATTACATGTAGCGCTTTGATTACACCCGATAAACCTGCAGCTCCATCAAGTAAATGGCCAATATTTCCCTTCACAGAACCAATTGGTAAGAATTGTTTATCGTTATTACTTCGTTCAACTGCTTCTTGAATGCCTTTTATTTCAATAGGATCACCTAAATGAGTACCTGTGCCATGCGCTTCAATGTAGTCAATTTGCTCAGGCTTAATGCCCGCTAAATCCCATGTTTCAGCTAATAAATCCGCATGTGCTTTAGGATTTGGCGCCGTAATACCCGCTGAAGTCCCATCATTATTTACCTTAGAGGCAATTATAACAGCGTGGATATTATCATTATCTTCTATTGCTTGATCTAAAGGTTTTAATAACAGGGCTACTGCCCCTTCTCCTCTTCCTATCCCACTAGCTGAGTCGTCAAAAGGTTTACACTTTTGTTGCTCAGACATAATACCCGCAGCATTCATAAACAGTTTTTCACTATTTATTGGATAAGGGAAAATATTAACACCGCCGACTAATGCCGTTTCACAATCATTATTCATTAAACCCACACAGGCCTCATGAATTGCCAACATGGAGGAGGCACAGGTAGCATTCACAACATAAGACGGTCCTTTTAAATTAAAAATATAAGAAATTCTTGAAGCCGTAAAAGCAGGAATATTTCCTGGAACACTTAATGGTGTGAATTCAGCCAATCCTTCAGAGTAATTGGTCATAGCTGCTGAAATGTAAACACCGGTATTTGAATTTTTTATTCGACTCCCTGCGTATCCAGCATCTTCAAAACATTGGTAGGCGATTTGAAGAAATCTACGCTGTTGTGGATCCATTACTTTTGCTTCAGCAGCTGAAATATTAAAAAATCCAGCATCAAATTTATCAACTTCATCTAGCCACGCTGCATCCCAAAACGGCTTCTCTTTTGAAATTTTAAGTTTTTCCATATTATTAACAAGGAACCCCTCACACAACGATCTCCTACTATCACTTAATTCTGTTATTTTGTCCTGTTCATTGCTTAAAACATTCCAAAATTCATCAAAATTTTTAGCACCGGGTAATTCTGCTGAAATGCCGATTATGGCAATTTTTTTATCCACTTTCGGTTTAGACTCACTTTTAATTTCATTCACCGATTCAATGATTTGCTTCGCTGCGTCTTTTGTTAGTTCCTTATTTTTAAGAAGATTTAAAACTTGAGGTATTAATTTACTCATAATATTTATCCTCCTCTAATATTAGATTATTCAAAAAAATTTTTTCTAAGGCCGAAAACTCTTTTATCTTTAGTTGTTGCTCTGATGGAAATACATTTACTTTACTACATACGGAAATTTTATAACCATTAATCAAGTTATATTGCTTGAAATAATAAGGATACGGACTAATATCTTGTACAATTGAAATTTCATTATGACTAGTCTCAATGCTGAAAGAATCTAAAGGAATGCTTAAACCTAGTCCAATATTTTTCACAAAAGCTTCCTTCAAAGTCCATAAGTCATAAAAACGTTCTTTTTTCATTTCAGTTGGTGTTTGATTGTACGAAGCGTATTCTATACTCGAAAAATAATTTTTAATTATTTCGTCTTCGTAATTATCTTTCATTTCTTCAATATCAATTCCTACATCACAATTGCCAATGACACCTATAACCCATTCACCTGAATGAGAAATGTTAAATTCATAATCCCCATTGATACAATATGGCTTCCCATATGTATTCGTTTGGATATTTATGTCGGAAGGATGACATTTCAAATACTTCATCAATAAATATTTCATCAACAATTCGGATAGTAAGGACCTATATGCATCTATTTTATTTAAGTAAGCTTCTATTCTTCTTGCTTTTCTTGTACATACAAAATTCATTAGTTCAGAATAATTTGAAATATGTACAGGTACTTTAATTAAACAAATTTCTATCACATATCACGCCCCCAAAATTTTATTCATAACCTCAGAGTGATAATTCCTTAAAATTACAATAAAGGATATTAACTTGTAAAAATAAAGCTATTTTCCATTTATAATATTAAACACCATGGAATAAATAGTCAATAAATTACCCACCAAAATTTATAAAAAATACCAATTCAGTTATATTTAACACTCATTATTCTTAGTCTACGAGTATTTCCATAGCGTCTTGTTAACACTTTAAAAAATCACAAAAAAAAAGGATTCTACCCATATAGAATTCCTTTTAAAACAAAATTATACTATGTTGATAGTTATAAACATGAATGTTTATTGAACAAATATTAGAATGTTCGATTACTAAGATCTATTACCAATCCAACACCAGCAGAGGAATATCCTTTATGATGAAAAACAACATCATAAATTAAACGTTTAAATTTCCCTTCTTAAAACCATTTGTACTAGATACAGCAAATATTCTTTCATTTAAAGTCCACAAGAGAATTTGGGTTAATGCAAAAATTTCAAAGGAAACTTCAATTTATTATTCACAGATAACATTCGAATGACCACAATGAAAATAACGATAACTGATAATTCAAGCGGACTGCTCCACCCTGCCCAAATACAAAGCCCACAGACAAATGTTAAGACGGCATGAATCTCTTCTCTTAATGCAAGAGGCGTTCTACCAGCCAATAAGTCCCGAATCATGCCACCGCCAACACCCGTAAACATGGACGCTATAATAATGATCCCTAGATCGTGATCTAGGCTTTTGGCTAATAATCCACCCTGTATTGCGAAAGAAGCAAGACCAATTGAATCAAAGAAATAGCCCCAGCGGTTCCAGTGATGTATCCAATTTCTTTTCACAAATAAAATAGTTGTCAGCGTCACTAAAACGACTAGTAAGGATTGTCGCTCCCATATATCGGACACAGGTATATCAAGTACAACGTTGCGAATAATGGACCCACCATAAGAGGTTGTTAGGCCAAGTACAAATATACCAATAAAAGAGTATTTGGCCTGTAAGGCGACAAATGCGCCGCTAATTGCATAGGCAATAATGCCAATAATGTGTAACACTGTCCACGTCATCTGATCCAACTCCTTTTGTTTACAGCAAAAAGCCCACCATAAAATAGTTGCGCATCTTTGACGCCAACTATTTTATGGTGGGCTAATATCCTAGCAGTTTTACCTACTAAATTATCCATCTCACCAAATCTTCATTTGAAATTTCATAGACGTTCTGCAATGTACAGAAAACACAACGACCATAAAATTTCCAAGTAAAATTGTAAACCATTTATGCTAGAAATACAAACGATAATTTGAGTTACAGTGTTTCATAGATGACCTGACCCATTTGAGAAACATCATAATCTCCTAATGCAGCCACTTCAGATTGGAAATCTGCTGAAGTCAAAATCTCCTTCACCGTATCAATTAATTGTTGATTGTCAGGTGTTTTTAACAGCACAATATCATAGCGCTCTCTAATAACAGGAATAAAATCAACGTTTACTAGTTTAGCAATTTTCTCAACCCCTATGCCAACATCTGCATGCCCATTTGCTACAGCCGATGCGACATCGAGATGGCTCATTTCTTCTTTGTCATACCCATCAATCATAGACGGAGCTATGTGATGAATGCGCAATTGCTCATCCAATAAAGTACGTGCACCCGATCCTTTCTCACGATTGATGAGCGTAAATGACTTGGTCTTAAAGTCTTTAAAGGATTCTAGTTGGAGAGGATTTCCTTGCTGAACATAGAAACCTGCTCTACGGGACACTACATTAATGAGCAAAAAAGGATGGCTCACAAAAATCTTTTTTACATAGGGTGTATTGTAGTCTCCTGTGTCCCCATCAAACATATGTAAACTGGCTATATCGCATTCCCCGTTATACATCGCCATGATACCATTAAAACTACCTTCATGAGATCTCAATACTTTACTAGACTGTCTTTTTTCCATGTATTTTGCTAATACATCTAACACTACATCTTGTCCACTAATAATCATTTTTGGAAGTTTTTTTGTTTGCCTAGCTACTACTGGCGTCGATGCGGCATTACCTGTCTTACGTTTTTGTATATAGCCCTGTAAATCAGCACGGTCCACCCTCATTTGGCGTCCTACTCGGAAAACAGGCAAATCTCCTTTTTTCACTAAATCATAGACCGTTAATTTCGAAACCTTTAATAATTGTGCAACCTCTTCAATTGTATAGGATTGTTCTTGTGACATATCATTCTCCTCCTATAAGCCTCTTCTTACATGGTAACTTATTTATTTACGTGTGAACATCTTGAAATTTTCTACCAATTACAGGTTTCTTTTTCACTTATAACTTATTATAATTAGTTATGTCTTGTTATAACGAGTTATAAAAGGAGAAAAATAAAGTGAAAAAATTTTATAGTTTCTTTGCATCCATACTCATTCTAGTTGGTCTATTAGCTGCTTGTGGAAACGAAGAAAAAGATCCGCAAGTAAAAGTGCCAATTGAATTAACCATTTCTGCGGCTGCTAGTTTACAAGATGCCCTAGAAGAACTAAAAACAGCTTATGAAAAAGAACACGATACAATTAAAATTCTCTATAACTTTGGAGGTTCTGGCGCATTACAGCAACAAATTTTACAGGGTGCTCCTGCAGATCTTTTCTTTTCGGCAGCCGAAGATAAATTCGATGCGCTTGTAGAAAAAGAGATGATTGATCCTAATCAGGGGGTGGATCTTTTAGCAAATGAATTAGTATTAATCGTTCCTAAAAAAAATGACAAACAAATCCAATCCTTTAAAGATTTAAAACAAGCAGGAAAAATTGCATTGGGTACACCTGAAACAGTGCCTGCGGGGCAATACGGTGTGGAAACGTTAAAAAATATGCAATTGTGGGAGTCACTTGAATCCAAGGTAGTGTATACAAAAGACGTACGCCAAGTCCTTACTTATAGTGAAACAGAAAATGTAGATGCAGGAATTGTTTATAAAACAGATGCGCTTGTATCAGATAAGGTCGAAGTCGTTGCAACTGCAGATGATCAAATACACACACCAATTATCTATCCTGTTGGTGTCATTAAAAATAGTAAGCATGTACAAGAGGCTGAAGATTTTTATCATTTCTTACAAAGTGATGAAGCAATGGAAGTCTTTAAAAAGTATGGGTTTAAAGGAGCACAATAAAGGATGGGTACCGATTTTTGGTCTCCTCTTAGGCTTTCGATAGAAATTGCCTTTGTTGCTGGTATCATTGCTATATTGGCAGGTATTTTAATGGGCAAATGGATGGCGACCCATCATTTTAAGGGGAAGCTATTACTGGAAACGGTTTTGCTGATGCCCTTAGTATTACCTCCAACTGTAGTAGGTTTCCTGCTCATCGTTATATTTGGCAAGAATAGTTTATTAGGAAATCTAATTATTTGGCTTTTTGATCAGCCTGTCATGTTTACATGGTGGGCAGCCGTCATTGCCTCTACCATCGTTGCCTTTCCATTAATGTATCAATCGGCGAAAACGGGCTTTTCTTCGATTGATTGCGATATTGAGCATGCAGCACGTGTGGATGGGGCTAACGAATGGCAAGTCTTTATGTTCGTATCCATTCCACTTGCATTAAAGGCTCTTGTTTCAGGAGGAATTTTGAGCTTCACTCGTGCATTAGGTGAGTTTGGGGCCACATTAATGTTTGCGGGTAATATTCCAGGAAAAACCCAAACAACGCCATTGGCTATTTATATGGCCATTGATTCGGGGAACATGACCCTTGCCTGGACATGGGTTTTGTGCATGATCGCTATTTCTTTCCTAATGCTTCTTAGCATTCATATTCTAAAAGTATAAAAGAGGTAGCTGGTTTAAACAGCCACCTCTTTTTCGTCATCCCCCACTAATAGGTGGAATAAAAGCGATTGTGTCACCTGATCTAACAATGGTTGTATCCATTGCAAATTCCTCATTAATGGCTGTCATCATTTGCTGCAATGTCAATTGAGGATAATGCTGTTCCATCCATTCTTTTACTTGAGCAACCGTCACGTCTGACAGTTCTACTGATAGTGTTGACGCACCAACCGCTTCTTGTAAATGAGCAAATAATAAGATATTAATCACAATTTTCCCTCCTCATCAATCGCGGGTTTTCCTTCAGGATACGGGACATTTTCTAATTGATCCCCGATCCATTGTGTACCATCTTCCCAATGTTCTTTTTTCCAAATGGGCACAATCTGTTTAATGCGGTCAATTGCATATTCATTTGCCAAATAGGCTACTTTTCGATGTGGGGATGATACCGCAATGACTACGGCAATATCCGTAATATCCAATCGCCCTACACGATGTGTAATCGCTATTTCTGCTTCTGGCCATTGCAGCTTTAGTTCCTGTGCAATTTGCTCAAACATTTTAATTGCCATAGCTGGGTATGCTTGATATTCCAAGTACAATGTTTTCTTACCTTGTGTGATTTCACGTACAGTTCCGATGAACAGCGTAATCGCTCCCGCATTTCGACTAAGTACTTTGTGCCGTACCTCCTCCACATCAATCGGCTTATCAATAATTTCAAACATGGCTGTCGTCATAGTTTTTCCCTCATTTCATTCAACAAAAATTCCATATATTCTGTTTCTTCATTAATAGAAAAGCTTGGAATCCTTAGGTTTTGATCAATTGGATAGCTCGGCCAATAAATTACACAAAGGATATTAGACATTTGTTGTAGTAACAGATAGTCCTGTGCTGTTCGTAGTAATACGACTTTTGGGTAATCTTCTCTTTTATATCCTTCAATCAAAATAATATCCATTGAAAAGTTAGCATAAATCGCAAGTATATCAGCAAGCTGCCAGCTATGTTGGTGAATACTTAACCGTAAAGTACCTTCCCCTTCTACTGCTGAAACACGAGCACCTGCCTGTTCGTGTCGACTACTATCCTTCGAAGAATTTTCTACCGGTGCTCCACCATGCCCGTGATGTTTAATGGTCCCAACTCGTAGCCCTTCTGACGTGGCTTGCTTGATTAATTGCTCCATCAAAGTCGTTTTTCCGCTATTTTGATAGCCAACTATCTGTATGATTTTTCGATGGTGTTCCAAGGCCACTCACTTCCTCGCAAATCTTCTAGCAATAAAACTGCTACCTGCATGTCTTTTTCATAGCCACGGGAGCCACCAGGTAAGACAATAAATGCATTAGCTGACGCTAAAGACGAAACGGCACTCGATTTATCAAAACCAGATGGCACAGCTACTAGCTGACCATTTTCATAATATGCACGAGCTCTTACAAAGCGAGTAAATGGATTGGGCTTTGTAAAATCTGCCCCTAAAATAGCTTGCTCTCTGCGGACATGTGGCTGTTGATTGCCAAATGCTGTGCGAATAATAGGGCGTACAAATAGCTCAAAGCCCACATAGCATGCTGAAGGATTACCGGAAAGTCCAAATAATAATTGATCATTTCTAGCAGCAACTGTTGTTACACTTCCTGGACGCATCGCCACCTTATTAAATAATACCTTAGCGTCAATAGCTTGATAGATAGCCGGTAAATAATCATAATCTCCAACGGAAACGCCTCCCGTTGTCAGTAAAATATCGACTTCCTGTAATGCTTTTTCAACGATACGAATACATAAATCAAGATCATCGCTAAATTTGCCAAAGTATCGAACTTCTGCACCTGTACGTTCAATTTGTGCCATGATCATATAAGCATTGCTATTTCGAATTTTTCCTGGCTGTAAAGATTCCTCTGGCTCTAGTAACTCACTGCCAGTGGCAATGACACCTACCACTAATTTACGAAAGACAGGCACTTGCGCATAGCCGAAGGTAGCTAGTAAGGCCATGACACCGGGGTTAATATATTGTCCTCTTTCAATTAGAACAGTATGCTGCTGTACATCTTCACCTTTATAAGAAATATTAGTGCCTGCTGTAAACGCCCGTTTAATCGACATAAATGTTTGCTGATGTTCCACGAATGTCTGGGTTAATTCTAGCATTACAACTGCATCGCATCCTTTTGGTATTGGCGCCCCCGTCATAATGCGTACTGCTTGGCCATATCCAACTTCATCCTCGTAAACAAAGCCAGCACCAATTTCTCCAACGACTTGAAATATGGCTGGCTGTGCTGATGATGCTTCTTGACTATCGATAGAACGAATGGCATAGCCATCATAAGGGGATCGATCAAAGGCTGGTACGTCATGATCGGCGACAATATCCTCCGCAATAAAGCGTCCATATGCCTGTGATAATGGCACAAACTCCTTTTTGGCTTGAAAAGCATAATCCATTACACGATGTACAGCTTCTGACACTGGAATTGGTTGTCTCTTTTCTAACATTTGGCACACTCCTTTATCCTAATAAACGATAGTAGATGGTTTTTGCTTGTTGGATCTCCTGAATTCCATGAATCACTACACGCCCATCCTGAAAAATAACAATGCGATAATCTTCTGTTTGGCAAGATAGCAAATAAGGATTAATTTGAATATCACCATAGGTACGAAGTTGGTCTGCCAACTGCTCTAAATTGTAGTGAGTCGAATTTGGCGGTCGGATTTGTACCGCATCACGACCACAAAGCACCTCTAGTTTTGTTTGATTTTCATAAGCTAAAGATGGATACGTAGGATGGTGTCCACAGGTTGGACAATCATCCTGACGCATTTTATCTACGTTGATTTCATAATGTTGGTTTTGCCAAACATCAAACGTTAAATAGCTTTTTCGTAAGACCTTTTCATCGCCAACTAGCAGTTTTAACACCTCTGCTACTTGATATGCCGCTACTATTTGGACTGTAGGGCTAATAATTCCTACTGTATCACAGGTCATCCCTGTTTGAGGCATTACCTTTAACAAACATCGTAAACATGGTGTTTTTCCTGGCACAATCGTATAGGTAGCTCCATAACTACTTACACAGGAACCGTACACCCATGGAATACGATGCTGTTGTGCAAGATCGTTCATCAAAAAGCGAACATCGAAATTATCAGTAGCATCTACCATGACATCTATATCGTCTAGCAACGGTAGCAATGATTCTGTACAGGCATCCATAATAGCAACCTGAATGGCCACCTCTGCATTAATTTGTTGCAGTCGATTTTTCGCTGCGATCACTTTCGGCAATTTCTCTTGTGCGTCTTGCTCCGTATATAATTGTTGTCGTTGCAAATTACTCCATTCCACATAATCTCGATCAATCAGCGTCAATCTCCCAACACCTGCACGCACGAGTGCTTCTGCACTAGCACTCCCTAGGGCGCCAACCCCTATGATGAGGACATGTTTTTGTTTCATTGCCTGCTGCCCTGTTTGTCCAATAGGGCTAAATAATTGTTGTCTCGAATATCTATTATTCATGAGCATTTTGCCTTTCTTTCTATGAATTTTCGTTTGACCTTTTCGTCGATAGCATTATAATAAAGTGAAACTTACTCAGAAAATTTTTCTCTATTTCGTGTTCGTTCCTCACTTCACGAATGGAGCCTTTTTTGTGAAAAACTCCAATAACGCAAGAAAAGGAGGTCATTCTACCTTGCATCCTACACATCATCAACAACCCATCCATGCGGCCATTTTAACTGTGAGTGATACACGGACAAAGGCAGATGATTTAGCGGGTCAGCGCATTCTTTCTTTACTTCAAGAGGCTGCTTTTGAAGTAGTTGACTACCAAATAGCAAAGGATGAACCGCTTGAAATCTCAGAACTTATTCATCAATGGTGCAATCATGCCAACATCAATGTCATTATCGTCACTGGCGGAACTGGTTTTACACCAAGAGACCAAACCTACGACACCATTTCCCCTCTTTTTGAAAAAGAAATGATGGGGTTCGGAGAATTATTTCGAACGTTAAGCTATGAGGAAATTGGTCCAAAAGCTATGTTTAGTCGGGCCACAGCTGGCAGCCGCCATCAAACGGCTATTTATGTTTTACCGGGTTCTACTAATGCTGTGACATTGGCCATGACCAAGCTTATTTTACCGACCGTACAACATTTTGTTGGAGAATTGAATCGTCTATGAACGTTGCAGGTGTTATCTTAGCTGGTGGTCAATCCTCTCGGTATGGTCAACCGAAAATGTTTGAGACGTTTGAGGGGCTGCCTTTATATAAGCATAGCCTCAACGCTCTCCAAGGAAATCAGCTAAATCCTTTGGTGATCGCTACAAACGCTAGCCTGCAACCAAGTTTTGGTCCTGAGAATGTACAATGGATCATAGAACAGCAGCCCCATCAAGGGCCACTTTTTGCCCTGCATCATATACTGACAGCTTTTCCTGAGGTAGAATGGTTTTTTGTCGTCGCTAGTGATATGCCCTATATGAATGCACCTTTTGTTGAAGAGATGCTAGGCAATATCAATGATTCTTATGATGCGATTGTTCCAAAACAAAATTCACGCTACCAGCCATTAGCAGCCTTATATCGACGCACTGCCCTACCCTTAGCAAAACAATTGATGGAACAAAACAAACGGAGTATGAAAGTGCTTTTAGATCAGCTTCGTGTTAGTTATGTTCCTTTTAATGAGAACTGTCCAACATTTATTAATATCAATGCTCATCATGATTGGCTACAAACAGTTACAAAGGAGTCTAACAATGAATAATTTTACCCACTGGAACGAAGCAGGTCGTCCCAAAATGGTCGACATATCTGAAAAAGAAATAACAACGCGTTCAGCCATAGCACGCAGTACCATTACATTATCCAATGAGGTCTATCAGGCCATCCAGCAAGGGGGTATCAAGAAAGGTGACCCTACACAAGTCGCTCAAATTGCAGGTATTATGGGCGCTAAAAAAACGGCAGATATCATCCCAATGTGCCACCCTATTATGCTACAGGGCACGGATCTGCAATTTGATTATCAGAAAACGGATCTTGGTTATGAGCTACACATTCAAGCTACTGTAAAATGCAATGGAAAAACTGGTGTCGAAATGGAGGCCCTTACAGCTGTGTCCATCGCTGCCCTCACTTTTTACGACATGTGTAAGGCGGTTGATAAAACGATGGTCATTAAAGAAACCTATCTTGTAGAAAAAACAGGCGGAAAAAGCGGTGCCTTTACGCATAAATAAACAGAAAAAATTCGGCATCTTGCCGATTTTTTTCTGTTTTTCATGTTTACCCCCCGATATGAGACATTTCAACTTTAGCCTTTTTCCTGCTTGCCATCGTCTGTTCGTTCCGCTCGTCTGAATAGCGATCATTTCTTTTTGTCCAGACATTTTTTATACAATTAATAATTGCTGTATCATCTTGTCCTGATCTTAATAGCTCTCTTAAATCCGTACCTTCTGTAGCAAATAAACAAGTATATAATTTGCCCTCTGCTGAGAGGCGGGCACGTGAGCAAGAAGTGCAAAAGGAATCTGTGACGGATGATATAATACCAATCTCCCCCTTATTGTCCTTGTATTGGTAACGTGTCGCCACTTCCCCGTGATAATTAGGAGCAATCGGTTGCAGCGGTGAATGCTGATGGATTTGCTCAATGATGTCTTTTTTAGCCAATACATCATCCATGCGCCACCCATTCGAATTCCCAACATCCATATACTCAATAAAGCGTAAAATATGTTGTTTTTCTTTAAAAAATCGTGCCATTTCTAAAACATCCTGGTCATTTTTTCCTTTTTGAACAACCATATTAATTTTTACTTGTAAACCTGCTTCTGCTGCCTTTTCAATACCCTCTAACACCGTTGACACCTTCCCTCGATGTCCATTCATCTCAAAAAAACGCTCGTCGTTTAGTGAATCTAAACTGATTGAAACTCGGGATAAGCCTGCTTGTGCCAATGGCTGTGCATATTTTTTTAATAAAGTGCCATTTGTTGTTAAGGCGATATCCTCTACACCTTCTAGGCGATGAATTCGGGCAATTAATTCCGTTAAATCACGGCGTAATAAAGGCTCTCCACCTGTTATACGAACTTTTTTAACACCTAATGAGACGAAGATTTTGACTAATCTTTCAATCTCATCGAAGTTTAATATTTTATCAGACGGTAAAAATGCATAATCTGGACCAAATACTTCTGCTGGCATACAATAACGACAGCGAAAATTACAGCGATCTGTCACGGATATTCTTAAATCTCTTAACGGTCTGCGTAGTTGGTCTTGTAGATCCGTCATTTAATCTCCTTCTTTCCGTACATTCTGTGCTGGCATGATGATGCGTTCTGGATGTGTATAAATATTCAATGTTTGTTGTCGAATAAAGCCTACAGTCGTAATGCCAAGCTGCTCAGCCAATTGCAAGGCTAATTCGGTTGGTGCCGATTTAGACAATACTATTTCACAGCCTATTTTAGATACCTTTAGTAATATTTCTGATGATATCCGTCCACTAAAAACAATAATTTTATCGTGCATACTTATATTTTGACGTAAACAATAGCCGTAAATTTTATCTAAAGCATTATGGCGACCAATATCCATGCGACTTAAAACAATGCCATTGACATCGCATAGCGCTGCATTATGCACACCACCTGTTTTTTTAAATATATCAGCCGTCTCCTGCATGGCGTGCATTAAACGAAAGCAATCTTCAGTCGTAATTTGGACATGAATATCTTCCATTTTTTTTGCTACTAAAGCATCGTTTGTGAAAATAAAGCCTTGTCGACTCATTCCACAGCAAGACGTTATATAGCGTTTGTTTTGCGTTTGCTGATAGTAAGGATTGACATGCTTGGTTTTAATGTGCACAAAGCCTTCTTGTTCTTGATGCCAAATATCCTCAATATCCTCGTAATTACGGATCACCCGTTCAGACGCTAAATAACCGATGACCATATCCTCGACATATTCTGGCGTACAAACCATCGTGACAAATTCTTGTTGATTAATTTTCACGGTCACAGCATATTCTGAGACAATTAAATCATCTATTTCCTTCACTTGCTGCCCCTGAACCCGCACAATCTTCCTCGTAACGGCTCTCTCCATAAGGCATCCTCCTTTATTCACTTATATGCTTTTCAAAAACAAAGACTGAAATCGCAAAATCCTCTTCAATTTTAATATCTGAAAATAAATGGAGTAATTTACTGCCCATTAATTCTTCCATGCCCTCAGGTGGCGATTGTGCATATAAATCTTGAATCATGCTCGTCCTTGCGGCATGAACCATTTTCAATCCTTCGGGTGAACCCGCAATGAATTTTTCAGTTGGGGTGATATTCCCGTATAAAGTGGAGACAGCCATATTTTCAACAAAAACAGTATGAATACGTTCTGGTCCTTTACCAAAAACTTCTTTTCGTAATTTACGAATCATATCGTTAAATTCATGAACTTTTTTAGACATCGTAATGATTCTCCCATCATCATTATACTTTTTTAGGCAATCACTATGGGGTCACCCTTACAGTTTGTTAATCATATAGTAACTTTTTAAAAAATAAAAGGGAAAATGTTTTTGATAATCATTCTCATGTAAAAATATTTATGATTTATATTGTTCCTTTTGCGGCAAAGGGCTATAATAATAGCACAAATGGAATTTATGTATTTTGATCCCTATGTCGCATCTACTTAGAAATCGCATAGTGTTTATGAATATTTGAATTCTATTATGACCCAAAAATAAAAGCTGATTGAGTTTTTAGCAAGGCCTGCTAAGAATTTTATCCACCATGAATGTATTAGCATGTCTTGGACGTGCCATTTCATGGTGGATTTTTTTATTTTTTAATCCGGGACATGGATAACTTGTTATGTTCTAGCAATTACCCTATTTTGAGGTAGCTTCAAGGCCATTTGGGAATTACAATGATAACAAGACAATCTTTTCATCATTAATAAAAACTCGCAATGTAATTCCCTTTTGTCTTAAGCCGTAACAGGTTGTACGAGTAGTCTCATAGTGTAAAAGGAGGAAGTTACCTTGACTCAAATTCATATTAATGGCGTAACGTACGATGTAAAAGAAGGAGCTACAATCCTTGATACCATTAATCAACATGACATCCCACATCCACAAATTTGTCATGTACCTACCGTTGATCCAATCGAGACTTGTGATACATGTATCGTTGAGGTGAACGGCCAATTAGTTCGGTCATGCTCAACGAAGGCAGTTGATGGCATGAATATATTATTAACTTCTGACAAAGCAAAGGCGGCACAAACGGAAGCGATGGATCGACTTCTTGAAAATCATTTATTGTACTGTACAGTTTGTGATAATAACAACGGGAATTGTACTTTACACAACACAGCTGAGTTAATGGAAATCGAGCATCAAAAATATCCATACAAACCAAAAGTGGAGCCACATGAAGTGGACATGTCACACCCATTTTACCGATATGATCCAAACCAATGTATCGCATGTGGACAATGTGTGGAGGTTTGTCAAAGTTTACAGGTGAATGAAACGCTATCTTTGGATTGGGAGGCAGAAAGACCTCGCGTAATTTGGGATACTGGCGTTGCGATTAATGATTCTTCCTGTGTCAGCTGCGGTCAATGTGTAACCGTTTGCCCATGTAATGCGTTAATGGAAAAATCCATGCTCGGAGAGGCTGGATTTATGACTGGTCTTAAACAGGATATGCTAGATCCAATGATCAGTTTGATAAAAGAAGTAGAGCCCGGCTATAGTGGTATCTTTGCTGTTTCTGAGGTGGAAGCAGCGATGCGTAGTAAACGGACGAAAAAGACAAAAACAGTTTGTACCTTCTGCGGTGTAGGCTGCTCGTTCGAAGTGTGGACAAAAGATCGCAAAATTTTAAAAGTACAACCTTCCGATGGTCCTGTAAATGCAATTTCTACTTGTGTCAAAGGGAAATTCGGTTGGGACTTTATCAACTCTGAAGAACGTATAACAAAGCCATTAATCCGTAAAGCTGATGCCTTTGTGGAATCTTCTTGGGAGGAAGCACTTGATTTAATTGCCACTAAACTGGGGGGCATTCAACAACAATATGGCCCTGGCTCTGTTGGCTTTATCTCATCATCTAAAATTACAAACGAAGAAAATTACTTAATTCAAAAAATGGCACGTCAATTGTTTAAGACAAATGATGTTGATAATTGCTCTCGCTATTGCCAATCACCAGCGACGGACGGTTTATTGCGCACTGTAGGTATGGGTGGCGATGCAGGAACAATTAAAGATATTGCCAAGGCAGGTCTTGTCATTATTATTGGGGCTAATCCGGCTGAGGGTCATCCCGTTTTGGCTACTCGTGTCAAACGTGCCCATAAATTACATGGTCAAAAGCTGATTGTTGCTGATATACGTAAACATGAAATGGCTGAGCGTTCAGATATATTTATGCGTCCGAAGCAAGGTACTGACCAAGTATGGTTAATGGCTGTAACCAAATATATGATGGATCAAGGATGGCATGATGAAGCCTTCATTCAGGAAAATGTCCTACACTTGGACGATTTCAAACAAGTTCTTGAAAAATATACACTTGACTATGCACAAGAAATGACTGGAATTTCAAAAGAAACCATCATTCAGGTGGCAGAAATGATTCGTGACGCAGACGGCACTTGCGTTCTTTGGGGTATGGGCGTCACACAAAATACAGGTGGATCTTATACATCGGCTGCCATTTCTAATTTACTTTTAGCAACTGGTAACTACCGTCGTCCAGGTGCAGGTGCTTACCCTCTTCGCGGTCATAATAATGTTCAAGGCGCATGTGATATGGGTACACTACCAAATCTATTGCCGGGCTATCAAAAAGTAACAGATGATGAAGCCCGTGCTAAATTCGAAAAAGCATATGGTGTCAACATTCAACCACAGCCAGGTCGTAATAATATGCAAATGTTAGATGCGATTATGGAAGGTAAAATGAAGGCGATGTATTTAGTAGGTGAAGATATGGCGCTTGTTGACTGCAATGCGAACCATGTGGATGAGGTGCTATCCCAATTAGACTTCTTTGTGGTCCAAGATTGTTTCCTATCACGCACGGCACAATATGCGGATGTAATTTTACCAGCTGCTCCTTCCCTTGAAAAAGAAGGTACATTCACTAATACAGAGCGTCGCGTTCAACGTCTATATCAGGTTTTGCCGACACTTGGTGAGTCGAAGGCAGATTGGGAAATTCTACAAGCAGTTGCTCATCGTCTTGGTGCTGACTGGCATTACAATCACCCAAGCGACATCTTCGACGAAATGGCTAGCCTATCTCCCCTTTTCTCGCAAGCCAACTATGATGTTTTAGAGGGCTGGGGTAGCTTCTGCTGGGGTAGTCATGATGGGAAAGATACTCCTTTACTATATGAGGATGGATTTAACTTCCCTGATAAAAAGGCACGCTTTGCATTAAATGACTGGAAGGAACCAGTTGAATTTGAGGCACAGTATGATTGTCATATTAATAACGGTCGTATGCTTGAACACTTCCATGAAGGCAACTTAACGAATAAATCAAAGGGTATTCAATCAAAAGTTCCTGAGATTTTTGTAGAAGTATCACCCGAACTAGCGAAAGAACGAGGCATCGAGGATGGTGCCCTACTCCGTTTAGTATCGCCATATGGTGCATTAAAGCTAAATGCTCTTGTTACAGATCGCGTACAAGGTAACGAGCTATTCTTACCAATGAACTCTGTTAGCAAGGATTCCGCAATTAATTTCCTAACGGGTCCAGCCGCAGATGTGAATACGTCAACACCTGCCTATAAACAAACGAAAGTTCGAGTAGAAGTGCTAAAAGCAAAAGGAAAATCACCACTTCCTCGAACAAACCCACGCTATAAAAAGCGTCATCCTCAAAATGGCGTCGAGGTACAACGGAAATGGAATCGTCCTGGCTACGTTCACTTAACAACTACTAACGAAAGAGAGTGAGAGCATGGCTGTACCGATTACAAGCATAAAAAAGCAACAATTTACGGAAGAACAACTAAAAGAACAAAAATTAGATAATCTAAAACAACTACTTTCTGATCATGAAGAAGCAGTTCAGCAAGTATTTACCATTATGGCAGAATTAAATGATATTGGTGCATTAGAAGCCGCTACTAAGTTACTTGAAGCGAAAGAAGATGTTGCTCATATAGCACTTGGACAATTGACACGAAAGCCTGTGACGAATATCATTAATAATTTGATGGGTGTTGCAGGAGCCTTGACAGAGCTAAATCCTGAAACGACAACAAAACTTATTGAAGGCTTAAATACTGGAGTAGACGAAGCGAACAAAGCTCTAGAAACTGATGAAAAAGTGAGTGCTTTTAAGCTAGTTAAAATGTTAAATGATCCAGATGTTAATCGTGCAGTCAATTTCGGTGTCCATTTCTTAAAAGGACTTGGTAAAGGCTTAAAAGATTAGGTGGTGCCTACATGTTAACGAAAGAAAATATACTAAACGCCTTGAAACAGGTAGAAGATCCAGAGCTTCACCAAAGTATTATAGACTTAAATATGGTGCGTAATATTCAAATCAATGGTACACAAGTATCGCTTGATATCATTTTGACTATTCCTGGCTGCCCTTTAAGAGCAAAAATTCAGCAGGAGGTGGAGGGGGCATTAAAAGCGATTGGTGTCTCCCCTGTTATCATTAGCTTTGGGGCAATGACTGAAGAGGAACGTCGCACCTTAATCGCCTCTCTACAAGCGAAAAATGTGACAGATAAAGGGATGCCAAAAATGCTATTGCCCCATTCAGGTGTTCGATTTATTGCAGTAACTAGTGGTAAAGGTGGTGTTGGTAAGTCTACCGTAACGATCAACCTAGCTGTTGCTCTTGCCCGTCTTGGGAAACGTGTCGGTATTTTAGATGCAGATATTTACGGCTTCAGTATACCAACGATGATGAATGTTGACCAAAAACCGACCATGCTGGACCAAACTGCTATTCCCGTGATGGTTCATGGCGTCAAAATCATGTCGATGGGCTTTTTTACAAATGACAACCAGCCTGTCATGTGGCGTGGACCTATGCTCAACAAATGGATTCGAAATTTCCTGGTCAACACCCATTGGGGAGAATTAGATTATCTTCTCATCGATTTGCCACCAGGTACAGGTGATGTGGCAATTGATATGGCGGCGATGATTCCTCAAGCACAGGAAGTGATTGTCACAACACCGCATCTTGTTGCATCTCACGTTGCTTCCCGAGCAGGTTTAATGGCTCAACATACCAAGCACACCATACTTGGTGTCGTTGAAAATATGGCCTATTTTGAAGGGACAGATGGTCAAAAAAACTATCTTTTTGGACAAGGTGGCGCTGAGCAACTAGCCGAATTATTGCAAACTAATGTTTTAGCACATATTCCTTTTGCTCAACCTGAAGAAAATACGGGCTCCTCCGTATACGATGCAGATACAATTATTGGTGAAGTGTTTACTCACCTAGCAGAAGATATACTTTATCAATAAAAAATCATCCCTTGATTTGTTTATACATACACAAATCAAGGGATTTTATTTTTCCTGTTATTTTTTTTAAGCATTCACCGAATTTAACGGATCACTAATAGCCAGCCTTTTTTAATACTTGCATGAAATAAAAACGATACGTATTTTGGACAAAAGTATCTAATGGGAGCCCTACATTCACCTGATATTTTGTAAAAATAAAATAAAATCGTTTATCCCATTTTAAACGTAATAACTGTCCCGCCTCTTCACCATGCTTCTCTGTAAATTCCTCAATCAAAGGTTCAATCATCGCAAAGCAATAGTCTTTTAAATGCGCGAGAGCTTCGATATCTTTATCCCTTTGAAAGCGAATAATCCAATCTATTATTTGCTCATTCATTAGCTTACTCCATCCTTATTTTACAGAGTTTCTTCCTATTTAATTATACTCTTTTTTATTAGAAGCAAATAATGCTTTCCTGAGCTAAATCATTTTTTGCCACAAGTTATTTCATCACACTGTCATTTACATTTCATCAATTGGTCGATTCCAACGTAGGTGATATTGAACAACCCTATCCCTTGAATGTTTATCTAGGACTAAAAGCTGATCCCCTGTTTGGATGATATAGCCCTTCTCCACTGTTCGTACTTTAGGCTGCTGTTGATAGGAATTAATGGCACCAATCTTCTCTTCCCATAGTAATTGATGCTTTTTCATATCGTACAGCACGAGCAGATGATCTGCACTCTCTCGCTGAGTCCTTCGATATGAAAGGAGGGCAGTGCCGTTGGCTAAATCTACATCCATCACTTTTGGCTCTAAATTTTGATAGGTTCGTATAGCAGTCTCTGACAACACCTGGTGACTAAAATCTTGAATCTCCTCATAATTATCTAAGGGATGCTGATGCGTAGCAAAATAACCTGGCAAATCCGACTCAATAAAGAAACGAGCAGCTATATAATTTTGGGCTTTATCATCTTTGTTTAAAGTCTTACCATCATAATGATAAAAATGACCATCGACACCTTCTAAATAAAGTTCGTGTTGTAAAGCTACCATCTGTTGCGCACCATTGCTTAAAATATCTATTAATGGCTGGTGCTGCTGGCGAAATTCCTTTTCAGAAAGAATTTCTTTTCCCGTTTCTATATCTAAAAGTGACAATTGCCCATACTCACCATCTCGATGGTGAATAAGTAAGCCACCCATAAAGTTTCCAATAAGCGTTTCTTTATAAGAAGCCGATTTTGTCCATTGCTTTTCACCTGTCTCCAAATTCACAGCTACAATAAGATAATGTGAAATCAAGTGTGTAATGCCATTGGATGTTCCATTATTTTCAGAGCCCTGCACCATTTGGACAGCAATTTTTTGTGATTCATCTGTATAAATAGAGGAGTCCGATTTGATCGGAAAGCCTCGTCCTGCTAAACCGAAAACTATCATTAGTGCATTACTTACTACTATATAAATGACGAGCAAGCTGATAGAAATAATAAGACGCTTCCGTTTAATAGCTATAAATAATAGCAGGAACAATCCCAGTCCAAAGATAACCTCTAAAAAAATATCGTGAACAAGCCAGCCGTTTAAGCGCCAAGAATACATGTACCGTTGAAGAAATTGTTCCACTTTACTACCTCCTTTACCAAACAACCATTAGCTAAAATCTGAATAAAGCACATAGCTGTCACATTCCAGGCATTGAAATAAATACCCCTGATGATGCCCATTATTCATTAAGGAGGCAGAAAGCTCTTCTAGCGAAAAGCCCGTATAATTGTCAAACTTATCGTCTATGCCTAGCTCCACCATATCACTCCAACCAACATAGCCAATAAATGCACAGTAATCTGAACAATGGGCTACCCAATTATTCCCTTGCCAGCTCACATAACCTGGCGTTCGATATAGCACTTCCTCTGCTAATGTAGGATTTGTAATCTGTTCATCATGAATTAAATCTTGCTGGTAGGAACCATCATATTTTCGGGCAGCTTCTCCACTATGAATACAAGAAGGACAAAGATAATCAACATCCTCTATCGCGTAAATACCACCTGTATAATAGACATCCACTTCCTGTTGACAACAATCGCATTCAACGATGTCATCTGTTTCAAAAATTTTCGCCTCTATTGGATTTGGTAAATATTTAAACGTAGGGATGAACGTTTGGATAGTCCGTTGATCTCTTATCTTTTGTGGCATCAACGGAACCACTGAATTTGGTTGATTTATGTAGGTTTGTAGCGTTCCTAATTTTTTTCGATCTTTTTTATCTTTATTATTCATAATAGCTGTAAATAGTCGATACGCCTCTGGATACATCCTTAGTAAACAATATACCTCGACTAGTATTCTCAATGTTTCTTGCGTTTGTGGCTCATTCTTTAATTGCTCTTTAAAAATATGCATCCGTTTAACCGTTATTGGTTGAGAAGGATTAAAATTATTTCTAAGCTCCTGCCATTCTTCAGCAATTGTCATCAAAATCTACCTCCTTCGTTTACCTAATTTTAATATTAAAAAGAATACTCTTTCATGACTTGGCAAATTTCAACTTGATAATGTGTGTACCATTTCTCTTTTCCTAATTGCTGGGCCGTTAAATGCTTGGCATTAGCTTTCCAAGCTTGAATAGCCTCTAGTGATTCCCAATAGGATACGGTAATGCCCTTTCCGTCCTCATCCCTTACACTTTCAACACGTAGGAAGCCAGGCTGTTGCTTGGCTAAAGCATCTATTATTTCGGCCATCTTACCATAGCCCTCCCCATCATGTTCGGTTCTTTGTGATGTAAAGATCACTGCATAATATGTTTCCATTTATTTCTCCCCCTCTATAACTTTTATTGTAAACGATAATGACTTTGACTAAAATCAAAATATAGCAAACGAAAGGATTGTGACAAATGGGAATTAATCCAAATATGGCTGAAGTCGCAGCGCTCCTCGGCGAAACTTCAAGAGCTACAATACTCGCTAGTATGATGGACGGTCGTTTCCATACGGCTAGTGAATTAGCCTATATGGCTGCTATTAAACCTCAAACAGCTAGCTTCCATCTAGCTAAATTAGTAGAAGGAAAACTAATAAAGGTGGAAAAACAGGGTAGACACCGCTATTTTCAATTAGCAGACGAGGAAATTGCTCAATTTCTTGAATCCTTCCTAGCCATTTCACCTCCTCCTGAAATACGATCTTTAAAACAATCTAGCCAAATAAAATTGTTGCAGGAGGCTCGAACTTGCTATGACCATCTGGCTGGTAAATTAGGTGTTCATTTGACAGAATCGATGATGCGAGCGGGCTATTTAAAATTAGAAGAAAAGCAGTTTGTTTTAACAGATGAAGGCACATTATTTTTCACATCATTTGGTATCGATTTACCTGCATTAAAAAAGAAAAGAAGATCCTTCTCACATGCCTGTTTAGATTGGAGCGAACGGCGTTATCATTTGGCTGGTGCTCTTGGTAGTGAGCTATTCAATCATTTATTCCAGCTTGGCTGGCTTACTCGTGTCCCTTCTATTCGCGCCATTCAGGTGACGGAGAAAGGTAAAATTGGATTGAAAGAGGTATTTCAAATAGAGCTATAAAGAGTAACTAGACTTGAGGTAGGTCGCTATTACCTCAAGTCTTTTCCTCTACTAAAAGTGCGATTTACTAAATAAATTCCGACCAGTATGAATAGCCCTCCTATCATTAAAGATGGTTGTAATGGCTCATCTAATAACAGCCAGCCCGTTAAAACTCCGAAAAAGGGCGCTAAAAACAGATAGGCACTTGTTTTTCCAGGATCGCTATTTTGAAGTAGATAGTACCAGCCAGCAAATTGAATGATGGAAGAAAAGATACTAAGCCATATTAAAATCAATAATGATTGTTGATTGACAATGAAAAATGGTTGCTCTAACAAGGTACTCGCAAGGAAAAGAAGGAAGCCCCCAAACAGCATTTGATAGGCTGATAAAACCCAAGTATCAAATAATAGACCCCATTTTTTGGCTAATAATGTTGCAATGGCCCAAAAAACAGCAGATAAAAATCCAAATAGAATACCTATCTTCCATTCAACTTGGGTACCCATTGTGATGATCACGCCGATTAAACCGAGCAAAACACCTATCCATTGATGGAACCTGTAACGTACTTTGGTAAAAATAGTGGCAAATATGACAACTAGTAATGGGTTTGTGAATGTTAATATAGAAGACTCACTTGCTGAAATGGTACGTAGACTTAGAAAAATACACCCCATCACTCCAGCCGTTTGAAAGACTCCAATCATCAATAACTTGAACCACCCTTCCTTTGTGGTTGGATGTGGTCTTTTAAAGAACCTAACAACGATAGCCATAATGATCCCTGCCAATATAAAACGCAATGCAGCCAATAATAAAGGGGATGAATAGGGTAGCCCTAGTTTTACGATGGCAAAAGATGAACCCATTAAAAAGGTCGTAACTACTAATAGTGCAATAAATTGATAGTTTTTCATACAAATTTCTCCTTACCTGATTTAATCACTTTATATCGATTATAAACAGGAAGTAATTCAACATTTATCGAAGTATGGATTACAAAAAAAGCATGTAATAAAAAATCTTACCTCTAATAACTAAGAGGTAAGATGCTATAAATATCAATTTTCCATAAATATCTTCAAGTTTTCAGCAATTTCTCGTGATTTTGTATGGTGTAAGTAATGATCTCCATCCATTATAATGACTTTGCCATGCACTGAATTTTTGACTTGCTCTTCATGGAGTGGTATCCAATTTTTCTCAATTCCATCATTGTTGTTCGCCTGAACAAATAACAATAGAGGTAAATCTTTAGGGAATGTAAGGTTTTCTGCTTCTTTAAATTTTTGATATATCCCCTTTAGTTCATTGGAAGTACTCGTATTATAAAAGTTTTTAAGGGTAATCATCCTAATTTGCTCTTTTGTTTCATCGTCATAAGGTAATCCAGCATATGGATCAGTTCCCGATAATTTTAGAGCTACTCGAGCAATGCCTGATTTTTTTAGAAACTGTAACGACTTAATTGGGAACTCCGTATCCATACCACCCTGAGTAGGGACACTGCTATCAATTCCGATAAATGCAGTTACCTCATCCTGATATTTATTGACATAATCGAGTCCATAGATCCCTGCTATCGAATGTCCCATTAACATATACTTGTCAATTTTTAATGTCTGTAGCGCTTCATGAATCTCACTAACTATATTCTCTGTGCTGCGCTCTTTCTTAGTATCATCGCTTAGCCCATAGCCAAAAGGCTCTACAGAAACTACCTTATAGTGTGGAGCTAGTTCCTCAATCAGTGGCTGAAAATCAAGCGTTGGAGCTGCTGTTCCGAAGCCTGGTAGTAAGACAATGGTTTCTGTCCCCTTCCCTTGAATAGTAATATTCATATTTTCTCCATTAACAGCAACGAGCTGACCATAGGGTTCTATTTTACCTTGTTCTATTTTGTTGCAAATAATGTTAACTGTAAAAACAATAGCGAGTAGTAGCAATCCTATTGCACCTATAATCGCTATCGATTTCAATAAGATTCTAGTAAATTTTTTCATGTTTGACGCACGAGGGGGTTCACCTTTACTCGTGCCTGCCTCCTTTACACTGTTGTTAACAGCTACCTTATGAGCCGTTAACAACAGTGTAAAGGACGAAGATGTCTTCCCAATGACGGTAATATGAACACAATATGAACAATAAAAAAATGTTACGATATCCTATGTGAATAGCTACATAGGAATCCTAACATTTATCTTTTAAAGGGCTGTGATAGGCAATGTAACAATAAATGTCGTTCCTTGTCCAAGCTCACTCTCCACCCGAACGTCCCCTTTATGCAAGGAAACGATTTGTTTCACAATAGCAAGTCCCATCCCACTTCCCTCATATTTTGGACTGTGGGAACGATCCGCCTTAAAAAATCGCTCGAATACCCGCTTCTGATCCTCTTGAGAAATGCCAATGCCCGTATCTGTTATGCGAACTAACACTTGATGAGCCTCTTGTGACATGCTGATCTTTATCGTGTCGCCATCCTTTGAAAATTTAATACTATTCGTAAGAAGATTTGTCCATACCTGATTTAATTGGTCGTAATCTGCCATGACATACATCGACTGCAACTGGAGGTTAAAATGGATGTTTTTAGCCATCCATTGTGGCTGGATTGCGACGATTACACGTCTAATTTGTTCATCTAGGCTCAACGACACAGGCTGCATCGGCGGTGCCTTAGATTCAAGTAAACTTAGTTTTAATAGACTATCACTCATTTTAGACATTCGTTGAGCTTCAGCCATAATAATATCAAGATAACGGTTTTTTTCCTCATCCGTTAAGTCTACCTGCTTTAGTGCCAGAGCATAGCCAGATATTGAGGTAAGGGGTGACTGAACCTCATGGGATACGTTCGAGACAAACTCTTTCCTCATTTGCTCTAATTGCTGCAAATCGTAAGCCATTTCTTCAAAGCTTCTGGCCAAAACACCTAATTCTCCTGATTGTTTAATGTTGAGCTCGACATTAAAATCTCCACCTGCTATATGTCTCGTGGCTTTTGTTAATTTTTTAATCGGTCTCACTAAAAACATAGCCGCTATTAGAAATACTACACTGCCTATAACTAGCGCATATGTGGAAAAATTTAAAATTACCGTGAGCGCAAAAGAGGCAGAGGAGACAGCTTTTGGTTCGATAAACATCGCTTTGGTTCCTTTGTCAGTTGTTAAAGGCATACCGACAAGTCCTGAAGAAACGTTCGGATTCACTTGCACAACTTTACCATCCAACACGTCTCGAACTTGCGTCTTAGTCACGTCAACTAATTTATCGCTTGGAGCATCTCCATAAGCCTTCATCTTCCCTGCTTCATCATAAACATAGACATCATACGATTTCAGTTGATTCATTTGGCTAAGTAAATTGTCTGCCTCCTGAAAAGGCATTGTGTCAAAAATTAAGACAATGTCCTGTCCAAAATTCAGCAAGGGGATTTGTAAGTACTCATTCAATTTATCTTTAAATAGCCATGTGGCTACGAAGAAGGAAACGACTGTCCCCCCAATGACCGCAACAAGAAATGTCAACACTACACGTGTATATAAAGATTTAATCATTCATCAACCTCTAACCTATACCCAAGACCTCGTATCGTCTCAATATGAAAATCAGCTATCATCGCGAAGCGTTCACGCAAGCGCTTTATATGTACATCAATTGTTCGATTATCGCCAGCATAATCTATTCCCCAGATTTGATCGATCAGCTGTTCACGTGTATAAACCTGTCCAGGCGTTTCGGCTAGCTTATATAATAATTCGAACTCTTTCAGTGGCAACGTAATCGAATCCGTTCTTGTCATAACTTTATAGGTCTGACGGTCAAGGGTAATAGCACCGAGCTTAATGGTCTGCGAGTAGCCAATCCTGTAGCGCTTTAATAAAGCCTTTACACGTACCGTCAATTCTAAAGGATCGAATGGTTTGGTCAAATAATCATCTGTACCGAGCTCAAAGCCCTTGACTTTTTCCCATGTTTCACCTCTTGCCGTCAGCATAAGTAATGGGATTTCAGCATTTGCTCTCCGTAGCTCCTTACATAAAGTCCAACCATCCATCGTTGGCATCATAATATCAAGCACTACAAGATCAACAGGTGTTGAGTGATAGATGGATAATGCTGCCTTACCATCTTCGGCTTCCACTGTTGCGAATCCTTCCTTGCGCAGAAACAGGCATACAAGCTCGCGAATATTCGCATCATCGTCAGCAACAAGTATAGTCGTCATACATCCGTTCCCTCTTTTCCAATATAAAAGTCAACCCTATTATACTATAAATGAACTTCACTTCTCGCCTACATGACTCTCCTTTCTAAGAGAAAAACTTCCATTAAGAAAAAGAACACCCTTCTCTAATTCCTTTTATTTTTACATAAAATGAAACTTTTGGTTTTTCGGCTCGTATTATTAGAAAATACTGATTTTTCTGGAGGTCATATGTTTAAAATTAGAGGCTTTTCCCTTATCTTTATTATATGCTTATTAGCAGCCTGCTCTCAGGAGAATGTAGTTCCTAAAGAGCAACTACAAGAAGAAAAAATGGATGAAAATATCGTGGTAACAGCAGATGGTAAACTTACCTTTAAAATTATGAATAACATCGAGGCTCCGAAAGAAACTGTGGATACGATAAAAGATGAAATCCTAAAGGCTTATGATGATATTATGCAATCCATCCATACATCATATGTTCCATCTGAGCAAATAACAATATTTCTAAATGGGGAAGACACTGAATCATGGGGTTTTGCATCGAGAATAGAATTAGCTATCAGTCAAGAAGGTTTTTATCCACTTGTTCATGAAATGACACATTCCTTACTTGGTTATGGGGGCAATTTTGATACTGATCATGGTTATTTTACACAAGAGGGTTATGCGGTCTATATGGACGAACAATTTAGTAAAAGTGAATATGATATCGAAAAGTATATGAAGTATTTTATGGATTCAGATAAATTAATTCCCATTAGCAAATTAATAGATCCATATCAAGACGATGCCTATTTCCGCCCAAATCTTACAAATCTAAATGAGTTGAATACACTTAGATGGATGAGCTATACTCACGCAGCTTCATTTGTTAAATATTTAATTGATACCTATGGACTCGAAAAATTTGAAAACATATACGATAAGAAGGACTTGGCAAATAAAATAGAAGAAGTATACGGAAAAGGAGTACATGAAATTGAAATGGATTGGTTAGCCTTTATTAACAATCAACCCGGATTTACCTATGAAGAAAAGTTTAAATCGCCTGATTTCTATGATAAAAATACAATTATTCTCCAGCTTGATCCTACATATTTTAAAAAGTAGTAAAGAGCCCTACGTTCAGCACAAAAGATCTAAGTTCGCAACATACCGGACTTAGATCTTTCCTTTTTGCCTATACATGCTCTCAACTTCAATTAGGCAATTAGCTTGGCAAACCATGCCACATAATGCGCTCCAGGAATGAATAATAACTGTGCCACAATCGTCCCTAAAAATCTTGAAAACATCATCATGACCGAGGCTTTTTTTAAATCTAAATAGCTTCCCCTTTTATTAATTACATCATCGGCTAGAATGGAGATTTTTGGATCAATGAATAAAATTAACAGAATGGTCGCTATGCCATTAATTAAACCAGATGCCATAACGGCAGTTGTTTTTAATTCCGGTACTAATAAAGTTGCATACAAAGCAGATAAAACGCCGATAGTATAGATTGCCGTAATGACTATATTCGTAATAAATAATTGTAGAGGGATATCTCGTAATCCAATATCTTTTAAATAGGTAAATCGTGGCGTATGAATATGCTTCAAGCCACGTCTTACATATTCATACGTAAAACCCTTTTTCATTAATGCTGGGATGGAGCCCCTTTCCTCAGCCAAATGGACGATAGCTCTTGAAAAAATGGCTACGAAAGTTGGGATGAGTAAGATACCTATGAGTGTACCAAGAGATGCCGCTCCAATAATGATTCGAAACTGCTGTTCTACATGTGTCAAGGCATCGTCCACAGGTGCAGTATCGACCAAACTACCCGTAAATGGCTGTTGCATCATATTAGCGAGCCGTGAAACCATGACCATTACATTAAAAAGAGCTAAAGCAGATGCTAGTAACCTGACACGCGCTCCAGATAAACGTACCGCATAGGCAAGCGTTTCAATGGCATGAATGATTAAAATAAACAAGGCAATCATTATTAATTTATTTGTTATTAAATCCACACTGTGTACCTACTCTTTGCTTTCTAACGATTTTACATACTGACGCAAAACAATCAAAATAGTTCCGATAGAAAAATCTTACCCCACAAATGAAAGGGTAAGATTTTTTTCCACTAGGCGTAAGGAGTACTAGTTTAGTTCTAGTCTCCTTCTCCCATTATATTAAACTGCTCTTCTAGACCAAATCACTACGGGAATGAGCAGTAACGACAATAGCCCTCCTGCTAAGGACAATGCCGCATAACTAGCATTCGCTACGACCATCCCTGAAAGAGCACCCCCAGACGCCCCTGCCAATGCTACAAAAACATCCATTTTTCCTTGTGTTTTGGCTCGTGTAGACGGCTCGGTCGCATCAACGATTTGTGCGGTACCACTAATTAAACCGAAGTTCCAGCCTAACCCTAGTAAAGAAAGTGCTACTATTAATAAAATCATTGAATCGCTTGGAGCGAATGCCGCTAATAAACCCGCTAGTAGCAACGTAACACCGGCGGCAATACTCATGGCTGTTCGTCCAACTTTATCAACAAGAATACCTGTTACAAGCGATGGCAGATACATAGCACCTACATGAAATCCAATAACAATGCCTACTTCCGATAAACCATGACCATGATGTTTCATATGTACGGGTGTCATCGTCATAATCGCTACCATAACAATTTGTGTTAAAACCATCACGGTTGCCCCTACTGCCAGGCCACGTTTATTCCCTATTGGATGTGTGGACTGTACTTGATGTTCCTGAGCATATTTTTGCTTATGTGCCTCTATTCCTTTAGCAATTTCTAAGGGATCAGGACGCAGCATCACAAATAGAACAAGTCCTGCTACTATAAAAGCAGCAGCAGATAATAGAAAAGGACCAGCAAGCGCGGGAATACCAATCGATAGCGCCACTTTTCCCATCAATTCTACTAAATTGGGACCTAAAACTGCGCCGAATGTTGTCATAAGCATAGTCGTACTAATAGCTGTCGCACGTTGTTTGTCATTCGCTAAGTCTGTACCTGCGTATCGTGCCTGTAAATTGGTTGCAGTTCCAGCTCCATAGATTAATAGAGAGATAAACAGCATACTAACACTATTAAATATCGCAGCCATGACGACTCCAATGGCTCCTAGCCCTCCAACAATAAAGCCAGTAGATAATCCTGTTCGACGGCCATAACGTTGTGATAATTTACCAACAATGAAAGCTGCACCAGCTGACCCTAACGTAAATAATGCGGATGGTACTCCTGCATAAGCATCAGTTCCAAGCATTTGTTGAGCTAATAAAGCACCTACTGTAATACCAGCTGCCAGCCCTGCTCCCCCAAATATTTGAGATAGGCTCACTACGATTAATACACGCCTGTATAAGCTTTTTAGTTTTTCTGGTGACTCTATATATGATTCTATCGTGACTTCCACTTTTCCAGACATTCTTTACCCCCTCTTTCTAGTTTGCACAAGATTTTATTTGCCCCTATATTTCATTCCAGCTAGCACTACGTTATTCTCCAGCCAACCTCTGCCAATCTAAAACACCCTCTTCTAGCCGGAAAGCCTTGATCCCTTTTTCCTTCAACATTTTTACAGCTTCGGCTGACATTAAGCAATAAGGCCCTCTACAGTAAGCTACAATATCAACATGAGTTGGTATTGTAGCTAATTGATCCTCTAACTCTTCGATAGGCATAGAAACGGCTCCTGGAATATGTGCTTGTTCAAATTCTTCTTTTGGTCGAACATCGAGTAATAGCACTTCTCCCTTATCCATCCGTGTTACGAGATCCGAAAGCGATACCCCCTCTATGCCAAGATGCTCATTAAAAAATTCTTCTTTTATTTGTTGAACCTGAATCAATTGCTTTTCAGATAGTGCATGTAATGTTGTTAAGAATTTAGCAATCACTTCATCTGCCAATTCGTAAATAACAAAATTACCTTCCTTTGAAAACTTTACTAATCTGGCATTAAAAAGTGTCTTTAAATGCTGAGACACATTAGCTACGGACATATCTGTACTTTTAGCTAATGCATCAACAGACTTTGGACCTTGAGAGAGAATATCAAGTATTTCTAATCGTTTAGGACTGGATAAACTTTTGCCAATTCTAGCGAACTCTTGATATAACAAGTCCTTTAAATGTCGTTCATGCAATTTCGAGTCCCACCTTTCAACTATTCAATTAATTTATTGAATAGTTGAATCTTAATTCTTTATTTTACCATTGTCAAGTACTTAATGTTACGAAGAAAACCATTATTTAAGCACAAAAAAAGAACATGTTTTAAAAACATGTTCTTTCAATAGGACTAGAGGGCATGCATAACGACTTTCTTCTTCTTAGAATACAATAAAAATGTCGTCGTTAAGCTTAAACTAATAATGCCGAACACAAGCCCCATTCCACTTAAGCCAATTAAATCTAGCATCATACCTGTAGACAACAGCACGACCTGAAAGACCACCGAATCGATCATATTTCGGAAAGAGAAAAAACGCCCATGGAATTGTTTAGGAACCTGTTTCTGAAAAATAACCATAGTAGTTGGGAAGAAACAGCCTACTGTAAAGCCAAATACCCCAAAAGCTACTAAAGCAAAAAGTTTGATATCTGCTAGTAACAGCAAGAGCTCCATAGATCCAATAATAAATGCCAATGTAAAGAGGAGCGTACCCATTTGTACTCGATCAGCAATTATTTTTAAGCCTGCAGCACCTAGCATAAAGCCAATCCCCTCCACTGTATACAACAAACCTGAAATCGTTGTAGATTGATGCATTTCCGAAATTTTCATAATGACTAAATTAAAAGAGCCTAAAAATAACGTTGGAATTAACATAAGAACCAAAGTCATTAGAACCATTGGATGCTCTTTTACCATCGGTAATACCTCTTTAAAGTTTCCTTTTTCTTTATTCGTTACTGTTTCATTTGTCGTTTCATCTAGTTGTAATAAGCTAGTAATCACAAACATGACGATATAAACGATGAATGAAATGATATATAACCACTTTAAATCAAAAAAGCTTAGCATAAATCCTGCTGCGGCCGTGCCGATGATTCTAGAAATAGTTCTAGCATTCATTTGCCAAGCATTTAGCGTAATTAAATCTTGCTCCTTTGCAATCATTGGAATAATCGATTGCAGTGCAGGCATATAAAAGGCAGCTGCTATTTGCAATGTAATTAAAAATAAAATCATCCATACGACCGAATTGGTATAAAGTGCGATAAACATAAATAAAACACTCACGATTCGCCCAATACTTGCCATTTGTACAACTGTTTTTTTCTTCGATTGATCAATAATGCGACCAGCCATAGGCCCTACGACCAAGCCCGCTAAAATCCCACAAGAAATAATTAATGATTTGTGAAAGTCTGAAGGTACTACCTCTTGCATAAAGGCGAGATTTCCAATAATACCAGCCCACAAGCCTAGACCTACGACAAATTCACCTAATAAAATAATCCATACATTTCGATTTCGCCACATGCTGTTCTCCTCGTTGATCTTACAATGTCATAAAACCTATCGTAACAAAATTTTAAATATTCGTACATAGCGATATAAAAAAATATTACTAGCTTCTATGCCATTCCACCCAATTCAATCTTTTTAAAGAGTATACTATTTTTCCTATAAAAAATACTCATCCAAAAGTTTGAATTATTCAAGCAAAAAACACCGTTTGATGAAAGTATCAAACGATGTTTTTTATTATGATAGTTCTAGTTTATGCACAAGCGCTTTTCTTCTGCGCTCGATTATTTTTTGACTAATTAATGTAATGATAAATAATAAGCCTACAGTTGTGGCCATCATCCCTGCTATAGAGGTATCCCATAGCTTCGCTAAATAATAGCCAATGACAGAAGCACCAGCACCAAAGAGCATACTGTAGATAAACATTTGCTTAATCGTCTTACTAATTAAATAAGAAGTTGCGGCTGGTCCAATTAGCATGGCAACGACTAAAATGGCTCCTACGCTATCAAATGCTGCAACCGTTGTAAATGAAATCGAGGTCATAAATCCATAGTGGAGAAAGACTACGGGTATACCAATTGTTGCGGCATAGACAGGGTCAAAGGTTGCAAGCTTCATTTCCTTAAAGAATAGTAGCAAAAATACAATATTGATGACTAATACGAGTAAAAGCATCCATACAGCCTTAGGCATGGCTAGACCTAAAACCGTCCATCGATCCCATGGAACGAAAGCAATTTCTCCCATTAAAACATGCTCTACATCCAAATGGACATTACTTGCAAATAATGTAATGAGCAGGACACCCGCCGCGAATAAGGATGTAAATACCACCCCTATCGCTGCATCTTCTTGAATACCAGAAGAATGTAATAATTGTACGAGATAAGCAGTTAAAATACCCGCAACTGCTGCACCTATTAGCATCCAAAGGCCATTCAATGATTGGGTAATGATATAGGCCATCACAATACCAAAGAGGACAGTATGGCTAATGGCATCGGCTATCATAGACATTTTACGCAAAATAAGAAAAACGCCTGCAATCCCACATGTTACACCCACTAATAAGCCAGTTAATACAACCCAAAACTCTATCATCCTATATCACCCTGCTTTCGAAATTGCATTTTTCTACGATATTGATTAATTTGACCAGCAGGACTTATAAAATAGGAGATAAAGAATATACCAGCCGCCACTAGAACGATAATTGGACCAGTTGATAATCCTGTTCGAATCGCGCTAATAAAAGTACCTGTAACACCTGAAATACCTCCAATCGCTGCACTCAACAGGAGCATCGTACTCAGTTTTTTCGTCCATAATTTGGCGCTTGCAGCAGGGATAATTAATAAAGCTGACATTAATATTACACCTACAGCTTGGATACCTGTAACAATCGTCATGACAATTAATACGGTTAGCGTAGCCTTTAAAGCCTCAATCGGTAAGCCAATCCCTTTTGCATAAACAGGATCAAAGATGAGTAATTTCCATTCCTTATAAAAGAACAGACTAACTAAAATAATTACGGCTGCACTGATGAACAGCCACATTAAATCAGCCTTTGTCATCGTTGCGGCTTTACCAAAAATAAAGTTATTAAGACCACTCTGGTTTCCAATTGGACTTCTGTTAACAACAGTTAAAAACACAACACCGATGCCAAAAAATACGGTCAGTACTAACCCAATAGCCGCATCCGCCTTCAACTTTGAAAAAGACACAATCCATTGTATACAATACACAGATAAAGCAGATGTAATACCCGCTCCGAGCATTAAAATTGGTAATTCCTTTTGTCCTGTAAGGAGGAATGCAAGCGCGATGCCTGGTAATGCTGCATGTGCCGCAGCATCGCCCACTAAGCTTTGTTTTTGCAAGAAGGAGAAGGTACCTGTTATGCCTGCAGCTATACCGAGTAACATAGTGCCACTAAGTACCCACAATAAGTTACCACTTATCATCCTGATCCCTCCCTACGCATGCTGCATCATGAATAGTTTACCACCATATGTTTTTTGCAATTGTTCTGGTGTAAAAACTTCTTCTGTTGCACCTGATGCTAATATCGTTTTGTTTAATAGAATTGTATAATCAAAATATTCTTTCACCGTTTGAAGGTCGTGATGCACGACAAAAATACTTTTTCCCTGAGCCTTTAATTCTTTTAAAATATCAATGATCGTTTTTTCTGTTGCAGCATCGACCCCAGCAAAGGGTTCATCTAAGAAATAAATATCTGCATTTTGTGCTAAAGCTCTTGCTAGGAATACACGCTGCTGCTGTCCACCCGAAAGCTGACCTATAGAACGCTCTGCAAAGTCCAGCATCCCTACACTTGCTAATGCTTGCCGAGCGACTAGTTTATCCTGTTTCGTCGGTCTTTTAAATAAACCTGTATGACCATATCTCCCCATTAACACAACATCGAGAGCATTTGTCGGGAAATCCCAATCAACGGCATTTCGCTGTGGTACATACCCAACTACTAAACTTTTTGGCTCAAAGATTTTTCCTAAAATTTCTACTTTTCCAACTTTATTTGGAAGTTGGTTTAATATAGCCTTTAAAAACGTTGATTTTCCGGCACCATTTGGCCCGATAATCGCAGCTAGATGACCTTTAGGAACCGTCACACAGGCATTTTCCAATACTGTTTTCTTATCATAAGCTACTGAAAGATTTTCCACTGTTAATGCATCCATTTTATCCACCTACTTTAATGCATCGACAATTGTGTCGATGTTATATTGATACATCCCTATATACGTACCTTCTGTTGTGCCTTCCGCACCCATTGCATCCGAAAATAGTTCTCCACCGATCACAATGTCATGTCCCTTTTCTTTAGCCCCTTCTATAACCGCCTTCATCGCTTTATCAGATACACTAGACTCGATAAAAATTGCCTTGATTTTATGAGCGACTAAGAAATCAACCATTTCCTGAACGTCTTTGACTCCATACTCTGAATCTGTACTTAAGCCTTGTAAGCCACGCACTTCAAAGCCTTGACTTCGACCGAAATAATTAAAAGCATCATGGGCAGTTACTAAAATCCTTTGCGGCTCTGGAATTTCTTCGACACGTTTTTTTGCATAGCTTTGTAAATCATCTAGCTTTTTTAAGTAAGACATTTCATTCTGTTGAAAATCCTCTTTGAATTCTGGGTATTCTTCTTGGAGTTGCAAACTGATTGCTTGGACAACTCCCTTCCAAAGTTCAATATCGAACCATATATGAGGATCATGTAGCATGGCATCACTATCACTAGCAAGTAATTGCTTAGTATCTAATGTTTCCCCAACAGCTAACACGGTTTTATCTTTTGCCATTTGTTCAAAAATGTCGAGCATCTGTCCTTCTAAATGTAAACCATTGTAAAAAATAACTTCGGCCTTATCCAATTTCGATAAATCGCTTTGGGTAGCCTTGTATAAATGGGGGTCAACCCCTGGTCCCATTAATGCTGATACTTGTAAATGATCGCCACTAATTTCTTTTATAGCATCTGCAATTTGTCCTGTTGTGGCGACAACAATTCCTTTTTTTTCTCCATCTGCTTCAGTTGAACAACCGAATAACAGAAGTGAGAGTGATAGTACGAATACACCTAACCATTGTTTCATTGACTTACCTCTACTTTCATTTTATTAGTCATTGCTTGAAAAAAAGCGGTCATGCTGCACCTATAAAGGGGGTGGCGGACATGCCTTATTAAATCTTTCGGCTACGCCCGCCTTGTCAGACTTGCATCATTACATGCATCGCTCTTTCTCATACTGCCACTTTATTTATATAATTTTCCGAATAAACTGGCGCCAGCTCATCCAGAAAAGGATTAATATTATGCCTGCTCCTACAGACTCTGTAAGTTTCCAAAGAATCGTAAGAAGTAATAAAACAACCATTGGAAGAATCGTCAGCTTGAATTCACCTAACTCTTTCATTCACGCACTCTTCTTTCTTTAGAGATATTTTGTTTCCCTTAGGAAAAATATATGCTTAAAACAAAAATAATTCAACTACTTTATGAAAATTTCTTTAAAAAAATTTTTTTCTAGAGGAAAATTTACTTTCGCCCAAACAAAAAAATCTCTAATGCTATGATTAGAGATTTTTTATAAAATAGTGATATTAAATACGGTCAATCGTTGATTGCTAGCGGTTTTCCTATATATTCAAATGCATAAATATGCGTCCGAGTCAATTCAATGACGTCTTTTATTAAAGCTTCTTCTGATTTTTCATAGCCGGTTGCAATCCATTGCATCATTAATCCGTAGAAGCCGTAAGAGGTATAATGTTTGAACATATCCATATTCACTGGTTGATTGTTTATGGTCTCAAAGTTAAATTGCTCTTGATAAATTTTAGTAATCGTCAAAGGCATGCGCGTATGCAATCCAGGAATCGTATCTTCAAAATTTAATAGCTCAAAAAATGTACGATTCTGATACATGTAATGAATAATATTAAATGAAGGAGCTTTGAGCTTCGTTGTGTACACTCTTTCACCAAATAAATATGGTTCCCCCACTGCTTGTTCTAGTCCATTCAACATCTGCTCTAGCAAATTTTCTGCTAGCTCAACTTTATCCTGAAAATGCACATAAAAAGTACTACGATTATAGCCTGCTTGTTCTACAATATCCTTTACTGTAATTGCCTGAAATCCTTTTTTTTTAATTAAATCAACTAAAGTGCTATAAAAATGACGACGGGTTCTTTCCTGTCTTTGTGTCCATTTTGTCACTATTTCTTCCTCCCTTTTAGACATTTTATATAGATATGTCTACTAGTTAGACACTTGCCATAACATTAATGATTGTTTCTGTTTTATAGAGTTTTACAATAAAAGTACACCGTGATTGACACAGTGTGCAAGAAAATTTACTTTTATGGGAGTGTCATATATGGGGAAATTACAAGATAAAGTCGCAATTATTACAGGTGGTGCTTCAGGAATTGGTGCAGCAACTGCTGAATTATTTGTAGCAGAAGGTGCTAAAGTAGTACTTGTAGATCTTAATGAAGAAAAAGGCCAAGCATTTGCAGCCCAACTGCAGGCAGGCGGAGCAGAGGCTCTCTTTATTAAAGCGAATGTAACAGATGAAAATGAAGTGGCCGCTATTTATCAAACAACACTAGAGACATTTGGCAAAGTCGATGTTCTATTTAACAATGCAGGAATTGGACGAGTAACGCCAACTGAGGAGTTACCTTATGCAGAATGGCGTCAAACAGTGAATGTAGATTTAGATGGTGTATTTTTAATGGCACAGGCTGCCATTAAGGAAATGCTAAAAGCGCAAGGCGGGACAATTGTCAATACTGCCTCCATGTATGGATGGGTTGGTTCACCAGGGTCTGCAGCCTATAATGCAGCGAAAGGTGGCGTTATCAACTTAACACGTTCACTAGCACTAGAGTTTGCTACGCGCGGCATCCGTGTCAATGCCCTTTGCCCTGGTTTTATTGATACACCGATTATTCCTGAAGAAAGCAAAGAGCCATTACGTCAAGTAACACCCATGCAACGTTTAGGTCAACCAGAGGAAATGGCAAAAGCCGTTTTATTCATGGCCTGCGATGATTCAACATTTATGACAGGCAACACATTAACGGTGGATGGTGGCTATACTGCCCAATAAATAACACTAAATAATCGCTTCCCCTGTAGAGGGTAGCGATTATTTTTTTATTAAGAAAAATTTGCAGTTTTTATCCATTTCCTGCAAACTATTAACATATCGAGCAGGAAAGGATGAAGATGACAAATGAAAAAATTAATAGGTATATTATTATTTTCCATTCTTATCGTAGGCAGTGCAAGCAATGTACAAGCTGCTGGTTTTAAAGATGTGTCAGAGGATCATTATGCCTATGAAGCTATCTTATGGGCAGAAGAATATGATATTGTGAATGGTTTTGCTGATGGTACATTTAAACCGAATGCTACTATTACCGAACAGCAATTAGCTAAACTTTTAGCTATCTTTTACGAGCTTGAATCTCCCATCGATGAATTAAAAAAACAGACCCCTTCTGCCATCTGGTCGGATGAATTTTATAACCAGCTTGCTAGCTATGGTGTCCCTTTAAACGGCTATTTCGATAATCGGCTACGAGCTGCTACCGTGAAGCGTGGTGTCGTGGCACAGGCTATTACTCATTTAGCCAGTGGAAAAAAAGGATTAGATTCATCTATTCAATTTTTACTTGATTACTATATTTCTTCTGGGCAAAATCCACAGTATGAAGACCGTAATTTACAAAAGTTTTATGGTGTGACCAACAATATGACACGAGCACAGGTTGTGACAATGCTGTATCGCATGGATGAACGAAATTTTTATGAAATTTCAGGGGATGCACAAGCCATTCAAGACAATGCCAACAAATTATCGTTAAACACTCGTGCTAAAAATGCCCAAAATCAGCTCGATAAATCAATGCAACAAACTACACCTAGCAAGAGTGCTTGGGAAGGGGTTTATACGTATTATTATAAATGGGGTAAAGGAACAAATGACTTTAACCGTCGAGATGCTATCATTTCAAACGCCACAAGCAATAGCTTTTCCATTGCTTTAACTGCGAATGATGGGACAGCTACAGGGAAAGTCAACGGAACTGCCACGATAACAAGTTCGAATAAGGCATTAATGAATAAGTCCTCTAACGGCAATCGTTGTGTCGTTGAGCTAGAGCGATTAACAAATAATGCGCTGAAAGTTACAGAAGTGGATTGCCGTGCAGAGCGTAGTGAAGGCACCAATTATTCTGGTACACTAAAACAACAATAGTACACAAAAGAGTCTGATTCGTTCAGGCTCTTTTTTGAGCACCAAAAATTTTATATTGCTCCTTGGCTATGGCAATAAAATCTAGAAGGCAAGGCTGCATATGTTTATCTTTATGCCAAGCAATGTCTGTAAAGATTGGTGCTAAGTTGATTGTCGAGTGAATTTCCTCTAATTGTCCATTTGCTAATTCCTTTTCTACGACCATTCTCGGTAAAAATGTAATACCTAAACCAGCCATCACACATTGCTTAATCGCTTCTATGCTCGCAAACTCTATCATTTGTAGAGGCAAAATATTTTCCTGCTGTAGCTGTGCTTCTAAATGATTGCGATAGGAGCACCCCGTTTCCGTTAGTAGCATGGTTTCTGTTGAAAGATGAGAAGCGACGAGAGGCTCTCTTCTAGCTTTCGAGGCACTCACAAAAATAAGCTGTTCTTCGAGTAAACGTTCTCGATGTAGCATCGCTGTTTCCTGATATGTATCTGTAATAAAGGCCACATCTAACTTACCTGATTGCAATAACTCCTTGGCAATGTCAGTCGTATGCACAGGCTTAAATATAATTTTCACATGGGGATGCGCCTGTTGAAATTGCTGCAAAATGCTTGGAAGTCGATAAACACATTGACTTTCCTGTGCCCCTACTTTTAACACTACTTGTTCTTGTTCATTGGACATCGCCTTTTTCATTTCACGATCTAGCTCTAACATTTTTTCAGCATATTGTTGGAAACGCTTGCCTTCCTCTGTTAAAATGATCCGCTTCCCAAGCCTATCAAAAAGTATAACCCCTAACTCTTGTTCCAATGTTTTAATTTGCGCAGTAATACTTGATTGAGCGTAGTCTAGGCGCTGTGCCGTTTGTGTAAAGCTTAATGTGTCTGCTGCTGTTAAAAATGTTTGAAGCTGCTTTATATCCATTTCCGCACCCCTCTTAAACAACTTTTTCGATATATTTTTATGAATCATTCACATTTATCGATAGTAAATCCAGTTTACACTAGCTTAGCAAAAATAAATAACTTTTCAACCAAACGAGGTCCATTAAACAGAAAAGGATTTGGAAACTTTATCGTCCAAATCCTTTTTTAATCTCATGCTATTGCAGTTCTTTTCTAAGACATTCGGCTGCTGACATCGCTTTTAAATCTTGAACTATATCTCCTGGTTTATTTCCTTCTCCTAAAATATATCCTTCAAATGATGTCCCCATAAAGTCAAAGATGTGTTGAAACTGCTGGATCATTGGTAGCCCTTTTATATAGGGCATATCACCACCAACTGCAATGACATACGCTTTTTTAGAAGACATATTGTCCTTGAAATTGGGGTAATTTGAATCTCTTAAAGTTTGTGACCAACGATCAATAAAGTTTTTCATCGGCCCTGTCATGCTATACCAATAAATAGGTGTAGAAAATAGTAGAATATCATGCGGAAGTATACGTTCAATGATGGAATTATAATCATCATTGACTGTAGAAAAACCCTCCTCTGTATGGCGTTTATCTATTATAGGTAGAATTGAATAATCCTTTAGATAAATTTCTTCAACTTTTAAATCTTGAGTGACTAATTTTGTTAACGTTTCTGCATTGCCATTCGGACGATTTCCACCATAAATAACGGCTATTGACATGTTGGTGATCCCTTCTTCCTTAAAGTTTTCTAGTATTATTCCCGAATAGTTATATCTTATTATGATTTCACAAATCGATAAAGATGATTATTTCGATAAAATGAATCGAAAAAATCGATTATAGAGAAGTGACTAGCATGGGAAATACATCATGAAAAATTTCAGAAAAAGGATTTTTTTAATGGGATAAATGGCTATCCTCTTGAATGATTCTTCATGATTAGACCTCCACATTATACAGAATCAAAAATTTTCTTTACCCATTCAAGATACTCACGCATATAGTATTGCTGCTTAAAGCCATGATTCTGACCTTCTGCTACAATCACAGTGACATCCGCATCTGCATTTCGTGCGGACTGAATATATTCCTGAGGTCCTTTTACCCCAACTGCTGAATCCTTTGTTCCATAAGCAATAAATTGAGGGATATGAGCCGTTCTGAAATGCTTGGATAAATCAGTCTTAAGCAAAAGCTCTTCTCGTTCTTCTGGATCTCTAACCACTTTATCATCAAAAGATGCAAAGAGCATTGGGATATTATAGCGGTACGTCAATGCAGGGTAAATCATAGCTGCAGATGCTACTTGGTCATCAACTGCATCGATAGCATCAAGCTGATAATTTTTTGGAAGCCGTTTTTCTCCCTGAATGAGATTAATAAAACTTCCTGTTTGAAAACCACCTGCACTAAAGCCTATCAATCCAATTTTATTAGGATGTATACCATAATCATTTGCATGATAACGTAGATAACGGACAGCACGCTGCACATCTAATTGGGGAATGGGCCATTCATAGGGATTGGAACGATAGTGTAGAACGAACGCGTTGATACCTGCCTTATTTAATGATTCAGCGATATCTTTTCCTTCAGTAGTGCCGCCATCCATTTCCTTAAAGCCATAGCCACCACCTGGAATCACAATGACCGCACTATCACTGTTTGACACCGTATATGGAATCAAATATGGCTCATCCTCATAGGTAGACTTTTCATAGCCTCCCTCTATTTCACGGACATATGTAAACGTATCAATGGCAGCCTCATTATTTTGATAGTCTTCTCCTACAATATTGCCGATAAATTTAAATGTAGCCAGCAGTCTATTAGGATTGCCTTTAATATTCATATCGTCTAGCTTGCTTCCAGAATGATTACCTGCAACTTCTTCTCCCCAAATTTCAACCTTACGTTCAATATCGGCAACTGGCTTACCTGGTTTATTGCCAAATGGATTAATCTCAAGAAAAGCATAACCAAACCCTATGATCAAAACCAATATAGCTAGCAATATTCCCACAAACTTGGCTGTTTTCTTCATTATTTTCATAATCACTAACCTCCGTAAGTAGTGAAAAAAGTTTGACGAGCATCTACGAATTACCCAAAGATGATTTTATTGACAACTCAAGCATCTTTTTAGCCTTAGCCTTCGTATTTTTTACTTCACTATATGTTCTGCAGGTGAATCTTTTTCAAGTCTAAAATCAAATTTGTCCATGTTTTTATATTGAGGATCTAGATAACTAGATGTCGCATCACTATTAGAAGCGATTTTAAACTTTTTAAACGAATCATATTCGGTATCCTTCCATATCCAAATACCATCCTCCCCTTTTTCTTGATGAAACACATTCCTCGCCAATTTATTATTTTTATTACTAGTAAAATAGTTAGCTATAAATATTCGAGATGATCCAGCTGTTAGTATATTTTTTTCGATTACATTATTTTGAGTATCATACTGTAATAAAAGCTGTCCTCCATTTAATTCCATCGTATCATTACGGTAAATAATATTGTGTGAGATAATCGAATTTTTCGTCCCTCCTCTTTCTTCATCATACCCACCAATCGATATTCCTGTGAAAAAATTATTATATACTGTATTATTTAGTACTTTTATATTATCTGCATACTTATTTGCATGTTCAGATGTTACTTCAATTCCGATATCATTCTTATAAAGAGTATTGTTCTCAATCGTTATATTCTTTCCACCATCGACATATATCCCCCCAGCAGAATAATTCTCGCCATATGCTGGATTACCATAGGAGGAAATTTCATAAACTTGATTATTTTTTACAACACCGTTTCGTACATAGTCCAATTTTTTATCATTTGAAATTCCTTCAAACCCAATCAGATCAATTCCGATATTATTGCTTCGACGAACTACATTATTTTCTATTGTAAATCCATCAATGTTTCCATTCAGGACCATCGATTCACTTGCACCTACTATTAAATCTTCCACTTTATTACCTACAATATTTATATCTCTCATTGAACCTGTTCCATAGACAGCGATACCATGGCCATTTCCATCCTCGGCAAAGGTTTTTATTCTTTTCACATGATTATTCGCTACGGTAATATGGCTACTGGAGCCTGTTACATAGATTCCCATCACTGTTTCATCTTGTTGTTCCGTCGTTAAATCCTGGATAGTGAATCCACTAATGGTAATGTAATTTTTATTCTTTATCGTTACAAGAGTTGCATCATCGTCAGTATTTTCCATCGACTCTCCACTAAGAATAACTTCTTCATTTTCATACGCCTTGAAAATAACGGGGTTTAATTTTGTACCACTATGTATAACAGAAAGCTTTTCCTTATAAATGCCTTTCCGTATCAATACGGTTGTCCCTGCTTCCGCTTCTAATGCCGCCTTTTTTAGTGTTCGGTATGGGCTTAATTTTGTACCATTATTGGAATCATTTCCATTGCTGTCTACAAATATTGTCCTATCCTGTTTTGTTTCTGTATCATTCGTCGTTAAAACGATCATCACAGCAGCTATAATCAAAAAAAATAAAATCCATTTTTTCATATATTCTCCCTTTTCACGATAATTTCTAAAATCGTTTTTGAAACGACGTTAAATGGTCGATTTTCTAATCACAATCTCTGCCAATACTAAATTAATCATAAAGGCTAACCACGCTCCTAACGAATACGAAAATCCATATGAAAGACCCGCTACATATTGAAATATCGTCACAAGTATGTAAATAGTTAGATTGGCAAACGTTAAGAAAAAGCTTCTTAGCATCCAGCTCCGATGACGATGAACTTGTCCTTTTCTTATAAAGCGATAACCGTTTATCGTCGTAAGCAACCAGAGTGTATTTAAAATGAGAAAACCAATCGTACTCCATATACCCCCATTTGCGTAGAGAGCTACATAATATCCTGGAAGTATATTAAATACAATCACCATTACGTAGATTCGACCATTCCAGCGGTGTAGATGAGGGTTTTTCATTCTCATCGCTCTCGAAAGACCTAATGGCCCAGTAATTAAAGCAATAATGGCTAAAGCGATATGTAGTTGGATCATGACAATCCATAATTTTTCATTCGGAAGTTCTATTTCCTTGTTCGAAAGAAATGTCGAAAATGTCGGATCGACCATAAAATTTTTAGATGTTGTATGTAGAATCCACATTACAGCTATCACCGATAAACTAATGACTAAGCCTTTTCTACTTCTCATGTCCTGCTTCCTCTCTGTTTGTAAAGTGCCCTTTAGATACACTAGTGTCCGATCAAAATGGTACATCTGTCTATCTCAAAGTATCTATAAACAGTCTATCATTAAGGACTCTTCTTCCGATACTAATCATTCACCTTTGTTACTAGACAATTTTAAGCAAAAAAACGACCTAATCGCTCTCCGCAACTAGGTCGTTTTTTTCTATGCTTCCACTGCTATATGCTGGAAGGTTGTTACATCAAATAACCCTGTATCTGTTAATTTTAAAGCAGGAATTACTGGTAATGCTACAAAAGAGAATGTCAGTAGAAAATGAAAATCTAAAGTTGGGTTGAGCTTCTGTAAAGCACCGTGTAAGCCAGCTAGCTGTTCCTTCGCCTGCTGTGCTGGTACATCTGTCATTAAGCCCCCAATTGTTAAAGGCATCTCTGCGAGAATTTCACCGTCTGCTACAATAACGAAGCCACCTTGGATTTCCTGAATGCGGGAAAGTGCCAGAACCATATCCTCATCATTTGTGCCTACAACAAGAGCATTATGTGAATCATGGGCTACTGTAGTAGCTACTGCGCCTTTTTGTAACCCAAATCCCTTCACTATGCCTAAGCCTGTCGTATGCAATTGATGATGGCGTTCGATAACCGCTAATTTCAGTAAATCTTCCTCTACCGATGGGACAAATACGCCGTCTTTCACAGGTACATCTATGACTAAATGATTGGTAATTAGCTGATTCGGCACAATTTCCATTACATTCGCCTTCGTTCCCTTGGTGAATGATAATTGTAGTCTATCCTTTGTGATGCTTGGTAAATGAACAGAGTGATGAATATGGGCAGGAACTATTGTCTCCTGACGATTTGTCAGCATGTTGCCATTTTCAGCAACTTTATGACCATTCTTCCAAACTGCTTTTGCCTGCATCGTCGATAAATCATCTATACACACAAAATCAGCTTTATAGCCTGGTGCCAGTACCCCTCGATCAAATAAACGATAGCATTCTGCTGTGTTCACGGTTGCTAGCTGGATTGCCTGCAATGGTGTCATCCCCTCCTCTATTGCCATCGCAACATCGTAATTGATGCTACCTTCATCAATCAGCTCATCCACATATTTATCATCCGTACAAAAACCAAAGCGACGTGCAGTGTGTGGCTGAACGGCCGGTAATAAATCACGTAAATTTTTCGCTGCTGATCCCTCTCGAATAAGGACATACATCCCCTGCTCTACACGGTCAATGGCTTCTTCGGCTGTCACACATTCATGATCCGTCTGAATACCTGCAGCCCGATAGCCTGTAATTTGCTCACTTTGTAAGCCCGCACAATGCCCATCAATAACTAGATTTGCTTCCTTTGATAATAAAATTTTTTGAAGCATTCCCTCTTCTCCATTTAACACGGCTGGGAAATCCATAACCTCCGCTAAGCCAAGAACTTGTTCATGGTGCAGAAATGGCTCCAAATCTTGGGCTGTTAATGTTGCGCCAGCGTTTTCAAACTGTGTCCCTGGTACACTTGAAGGAAGCATTACAAAAATATCCATATCAGCTTTTTGTGCATCTTCCAGCATAAATTGGATTCCTTCTGCTCCTGCTACGTTTGCGATCTCATGTGGATCTGTAATCACGGTTGTAATACCATGAGGAATTAAGACACGACTAAATTCCCCCGGTGTTAGCATCGAAGATTCAATATGTATATGGCCATCTATTAATCCAGGAATGACGTAGCTCCCCGCTGCATCCTCTACCACTTTTGCATGAAATCTGTTGTTAGTATCCAGTGCCACAATCATGCCATTCTTCACAACAATGTCCGCTTTCTTCCACGTTAATGTAAAGACATCGGCAACTTGTGCATTTTTAAGAATAAAATCTGCCTCTAATTTACCTTGAGATGATAAAATATTTTGCGTTAATTGTTGTAATTTTGTTGTCATAGCCTATACTCCTTTTTCTTTTAAGAACTATCATGCCTGAAAGTTGTCTATCATTGCAACTATTAATCGTCAAGTCAGTAAAAAACGACCATTGTTTAATGGTCGCTCGAAAATTCTAGCTCTTTTGGTGGTTGTCCTTTTTTATTCATCAAACGCATACGAATAGGTTCAATTTTTAAGGTCACCATTTCATCCTGATTGCCAATAAAAATATTCGTGAAAATTTCTGCAATTTTATTTTTGATTCCTTCTTCGTGTACTTCCGTGAGCTTGCCCTCTATCTCCACATAGGAATCACCAAAGCCTCCATTTTCATAGCCATATAAAATATGGGTATATGGATTTTGACGGAGCTCCTCCATTTTCTCAGAATGCTTATTTGTCACAGTATATAACACAAAATCCTCATGCTGGAACGTCATATAGCGCGAATAAGGTTTCCCGTTTTCTACAGTAGCCATTGTTCCAATTTTTTCACGGTTCAAAACTTCTAAAATTTCTTCGCGTACAGAAGTCATTTCATCTCATCCTTTCTTCTATACCTATATTTTGCCCTCTCCACCTAAAGCTAAACTGTTTTTTTTGAAAAATGTGAAATGACAAACTTCGGACAAATTGAAAATCTCTTGTTATAATAATTGGATGGACAACAGGAATTTACGGATGAATGAGGGTTAAAAAATGAAACAAGCTTTTTTTACGCGCTGTTTATTTTTCATAACAGGCATTATCGTGCTATCTTTTGGCATCACATTAACCATTAAAGGGCAGCTTTTTGGCGTAGGCTCTTGGGATGTTTTACATATTGGCTTAACCAAAACACTCGGGCTAACAATCGGTTCATGGTCCATCATTTTAGGACTGGCTATTTTAGCGTTTGATATGCTAATAACAAAAAAATTCCCATTGCCAGGAACTTTTATCGATATGTTTTTAGCTGGCATCTTCATTGATATTTTTAATTATTGGCTACCTGATATCGATGGCTTTTGGATGCAACTTGTTTCTTACCTAACAGGGTTAGTATTACTAGGCTGGGGCTGCGGTATGTATATGGTGGCTAATTTAGGAATTGGTCCTCGTGATACCTTAATGCTAATGATGGTTCATAAACTTGGCTGGAGCGTCACACGTTCCCGTACAACCATGGAAGTTACGGTCGCTGTACTCGGCTTCTTACTTGGCGGTCCTATCGGCATTGGTACGGTGATTATGGCCTTTGGACTTGGACCAATTGTACAATTTGCCTTAACTTATAACGAAAAATTATTTATGAGATGGACGGGCGTGAAAAGCGCCGTCATTTAAGCTTTATGACAATGCAAAGAATGCATTGTCTTTTTTTAGGGAAATAACAAGGAGCCATGTTGGGAAATGGCTCCTTGTTTCACGCTATGCTTCTGGCTCAGACGTATTTTGCCCTGTCGCTTCAATCACTTCAGGCGTGTCGTCCACAGTGTCGTCTTCTTGAACATTTTCAGCAGATGGCGGTGTAATCGTCACCAGTGTATAGTCATCTTCTTGTAAAATTTCAAATGAAAATTGTTGACGTATATCTCCTACGTATAGGGACGTCCCAATTGCTACATTCGTGACATCGATTTCGATTGTTTCGGGAATTTCTGTTGGCTTCACTTTAATACGAACCTCACGATTAGGCTGTAAGAGGAAGCCTCCATCTGCTACTCCGATGGCATCACCGATTACGGTTACTGGAATTTCTACTTCCAGCTCTTCTGACATATTGATCGATTTAAAATCAACATGTTTAATATTCCCCTTTAAAGCACAGCGCTGAACTTCTGATAAAACAGCATTAATACGCTTTCCATCAACATCTAATTGAAAAACACTTTTTGTACCATGCGCTGCAAGTAATTTAGCAAATACTCTTGCGTCTAATGTAATGGCTGTTGATTCCATTTGAAAGCCATAGACAACACCTGGGATGGCACCGTTTTGTCGAAGTTGTGTTAATGAGGATTGACGTCCTTTTTGGCGTTTATTGGCTGTTAAAACCGTATTCATCGAATATTTCCCCTTTCATGGAAACTAGTCTCATAAATGGTTTTGCCCTTTCCTCGGTTTTTTATACCTGCATGACCTGTACTGAGCAAAAAGAAAGCACCTCTCTGTCTAAAAAACAAAGAAGGTGCCTGATGATTACTTATAGTGCTACTTTTTGATTCAGTAAGTCATGTAAGTCCTGCAATTTTTTAATTTCATAATGCGGTTCAATGCCACTTGTGTTTTCAACATTGCGGATATTAAACCAACAAGTATCGATACCGGACTGTAAACCACCCTTTATATCGGATGTCAAAGAATCGCCAATAATTAACGCTTTTTCTTTATCAAAATTATCAATTCGTTCAAACACATAATCGAAAAAGTCGGGCATAGGTTTTTGATAGCCTGTTTGCTCCGAAATAAAAATGCCTTTAAAATATTGCGCTAAATTCGCATCCACAAGACGTTTATTTTGTGTAACGGTTACCCCATTCGATACGACATATAAATGATAATGATTGGCTAGCTGAGCGATTACCTCATAAGCACCCTCAACATAATGGTGGGCCTCACGTAAATATTTTTGGAAAAGTGATTCAAAATAGGTCCCATCAACTTCTATGCCAAATTCCTTTAAAGCAATCGAAAAACGGGTATTATGTAATGTATTTTTCGTTACTTCTCCACGCTCAAACGCTCGCCACATCGACTCATTAATTTCTTTGTAACGTGCAATCATCTCGGAAGTAACTACTATGTTTTCTTCTTTAAACATGCGGTCAAGTGCAGCATTTTCAGCCAAATCAAAATCTAGTAACGTATCATCCACGTCAAATAATAATATTTCATATTTCGTCATGTCCGTACCTACTTTCTATGATGCATTGTGCTATTTTCTCTATCCATGATAACGTTTTTTTAGAAAAATAACAGTAAAACCACCTTTTTCAGAATAGTAGGACTTGTAGGCGCTTTATCTTCATCCATTTCAGTGTTATTGGATTTGCGAGCATTTTCCTTTATTGGGTAAAAAAATGTTCATCTAATCCTAAAATAGCCCTTTCAGTAATTTCATATTTGAAATTATCGATGAATATGAGACAATAGAATGCTAGAAAGGAAGATGTACGAAAGATGACGACCTTACAAAAAATAACGCCTATCTTTGATCCATGGGAAGCGTATTTAGATGTTGAACAACATGGACAAATGACTCTATCCAATATTGAATTTACAACAACTAACCTTTGTAATATGCGTTGTGCACACTGTGCAGTCGGCTATACATTACAAAATAAAGACCCTGAGGCATTGCCAATAGATTTAATTTTACGTCGCTTAGACGAAATACCTCATTTAAAAACACTTAGTATTACAGGTGGAGAACCGATGATGAGTAAAAAGTCGGTACAAAATTACGTGTTGCCACTTTTGAAATATGCTCATGAACGAGGTGTACGCACACAAATTAACTCTAATTTAACATTGGAGCCGGCACGATACTTATTAATTGCCCCGTATTTAGATGTTTTGCATATTTCACATAACTGGGGTACTATCGATGAATTCGTTGAAACAGGCTTTGCCATGATGGAGCGCAAGCCTACCTATGACCAACGTGCAGCTCTGTTCCAACGTATGATTGATAACTCAAAAATGCTTGCGGAACACGGTGTCATGGTTTCAGCCGAAACCATGCTAAACAAAAAAACTTTACCATACTTAGATCATATTCATAACCAAATCATCCATGAAATGAAATGTGCACGTCATGAGGTGCATCCTATGTACCCATCAGATTTTGCTAGTGCCCTGACATCCCTTTCACTAGAGGAAACACGTGAAGCGATCCATCATCTACTAGATATTCGTGATGACAATACTTGGATGTTATTCGGAACACTTCCATTTTACCCTTGCAGTACGAATGAGGAAGATCGACGATTACTTCAACGTCTTCGTACAGCGAAAAATGTCACAATGCGTAATGACCCAGATGGCCGTTCACGTTTGAATATCAACATTTTTACGGGCGATGTCATCGTTACTGATTTCGGTGATACACCAGCTCTAGGTAACATTGTACATGACAAGCTTCCAGCTGTGTTTGATAAATGGATGGCAACTGATCTGGCTAAATCACTCAATTGTCATTGTCCAGCTGTTAAATGCCTTGGCCCTAACGTTTTAGTAAAAAATATGTATTATCAAGATCAAGCGTTTGTTAGTGGCTCTGGCCGCGTTTAAGCGACTTATAACTAAAGAAACTCCTTTTGAAGAATCTGTATCAAAATGGAGTTTTTTTTATTGTTTAAAAAAATTTCTCAACAATGTATAAAAAATATGTCGTGGTCTATACTATTAAAGATTTCACTTCAAATCCTATGACTAGGAGGGTTAACCCGATGAGTGCGATTGATCGATAACTCAAAAGGACCATCAAAGCTGAGTAAAGTACAGTTCTTAGGAATATCTTAAGATTCTATGCGGAAGCGAGGCAGTGTGTCATGGAGTATTTAATGTAAGTGGTAATCGAACCCGGAAATTTATTTCCGGGTTTTTCTATTTTATGTATGGTAAAAAGCAGTCAAGCCCAATAAAAATCACCTCGAAGCGTAACAACGAGGTGATTTTGTTCTATAATAATTCCTTCCCTAGGAATTTATAGGTATTTAAACGACTTGCTAATTCATATTGATTACAGTTCAGCATGACTTCATCAAAGCCATAGTGTTCTTGTTCTTTCACTAAAAATGCGGCAATATCCTTTGGTGTGCCGACAAGATTTGCTTTGCGATTATTGGCGATTGTCATTTTATCCATTTCTGTTAATGGATAATCCTTTGCTTCTTCGGGTGATATAGTTTGAATAATTTGCCCCTTCATCAGCTGAAGACGAGAAATATCGATTGGTTTTGCCAAGTATTCCGCTTCCTCTAAAGTAGGAGCCACCGTCGCCGCATAGGTCACAATGATTTGTGGTTTTTCCATATAATAAGAAGGCGTAAAATAGGCTTTATAGGCATCAAAAATATCCTTCGACATATTGCCTGTGAAAAATTGGGCATAGGAATAACCAACACCTAGCTGTCCTGCCTGCATCGCACTTTGACCACTTGAGCCTAGTAGCCACGCCTCAGGTAATGTAATATGAACCGGTGCCGCAACGACTTGATCATAGACATGTTCACCCGTTTTTTGATTATTCATCAGCTTTAAAATAATTTCAAGCTTATCATATTGCTCAGTGAAGCGTTGTCTTCTTCCTTCTGCAAGCGCATAAATAGAGGCATGATCACCACCTGGCGCTCTCCCCACTCCGAAATCAATTCGATGAGGTGCTAATCCTGACAATGTTTTAAAAACCTCTGCAATCTTATATGGTGAATAATGCATCATCATGACGCCACCCGTCCCAATGCGAAGTCGCTTCGTTTTCGCAGCTAAAAAAGCAGCGGTTACTTCGGGAGCTGAACTTGCCAGCGACTGACTATTATGGTGTTCAGCTAGCCACATACGATGATAACCGAGTTCTTCCCCTAATAAAGCTAGTTGTTCTGTACGTTGGAAGGCTTCCTCTGCCGAATGACCTTTTGGTATAGGCATTTGATCTAAAATACTTAACTTCATTCAAAACATCCTCTCTGTCTGTAAGCTCCCCCTTTTAACTGTAATATAGTTCTGCTTATTTACAAAGCAAAAAACCTTACTCATAAGCTAGTTGTTTCATTTCCCATGTTTGATAGACCATGCCGACGAGTTTCTGTTTTTGTTCAGCATTTAGAACTTTTTCATTAAATTTCATCGCACGAAGGGAAAATTGCGTTGTTTGTTCGTCAACGACGAATTGTAAAATAGCATGTCCTTTTTCATCTTGAAACGTAATATCACCTGATAATTCTACAACTTGCTCCCCTGTTTTCGCTTGATAATATCGCCAATATGGTTCAAAGAATGCATAGTTAAATGCATTACGAACCGTGACATCAGAAAAATTTTCCAAATAACCTTCTTTGACAATATCAATATACTCATGATCTGTTATATCTTTTTTAGCATTAAAGACATATCCAACAAGCATCCCCATAAACACGACACAGAGAAATACACGTATATGATTTGCTAAACTCATGTCATCACGTCCCCTTTACGTAAAAACACCACCATTTACATAATACATCAAATTTCTAACTCCAAGTAGAAAATATTTGATTATTGTAGAAATTTTACGAAAACTCATTATACAAGCTCCGCAAAATTATAGAAAGAGTATTTACAGCCCAACCTCAGTTCGCTACTATCAGATTATTATGATAGAAAAGAGATGACCTGTTGTGCCATTTGATTTAGATTTAAATATTTTAGTCATTCTTATCGTTTTTGGTTTTTTAGCCGCATTCATTGATTCAGTTGTTGGCGGCGGTGGACTTATTTCTTTACCAGCCCTTATGTTTGTAGGTCTCCCACCTTCTAGCGCTGTAGCAACCAATAAATTAGCAGGTACAATGGGATCACTTACAAGTACTTTGACATTTTATCGCTCTGGCAAGCTTGATATTAAAGCGGTCTATAAGCTATTTCCATTTGTCTTTTTCGGATCAATGCTTGGAGCTTGGGTTGTCCACTTAATGGATCCTAGTGTCCTGAAGCCGCTCATGCTGTTTATGCTGGCTGCCGTAGCTATCTATACGATCTTTAAAAAGGATTGGGGAAGCATCACTACCTTTAAAAAGTTAACACCAAAACGTTATTTATTTTTTGTAGTAGTAATTACTGGCATTGGTTTTTATGATGGTTTTTTAGGTCCTGGTACAGGTTCATTTTTATTATTTGCCTTTCTCATGGTCGGTTTTGATTTTTTACAATCTGCAGGTAATGCGAAATTTTTAAATTTCGGTAGTAATGTTGCAGCCCTTCTTATGTTTATATACTTAGGGCAAATTAATTATGCCTATGGTTTACCAATGGGGCTTGCGCAAATTGCTGGGGCCATTGTGGGCTCCAAATTTGCGATTAAACGTGGCAGCGGTTATGTACGTAAGTTATTTATCGTTGTGACCATTCTATTACTCTTGAAAAATACATATGACTATTTCTCATAATCATCTGTTATGCTGACGTATGCCAACAATATAGAAGGCTAAAACTTATCTCATATTGGGGTAAGTTTTTTTAATGGCTTTCAACTTTTTCCCTCATTTCGTACGTCTAGTACATGTATACAATTTGACAATGTTAAAAAAGGAGCTTCTTTGGACATGAAAACAAGAAATGCATTTCAACATGAAGAGGTGTTTGTCCAATTCATTCGTGAACAAAAAGAGCGTTTTTATTTGCTCGCGTATAGCTATACAAAAAATGAACAGGACGCACTAGATGTTGTACAGGACAGTGTTCAAAAAGCCATGCTGTCATTAGATCGACTTGAAAATGTTGATTATATGAAAAGCTGGTTTTATAAAATAGTCGTTCGTACAGCCATTGATTTTTTACGAAAGCATAAACGCTTACAAGTAACTGATGATGATACTTTGCAATATTTAACCCCCGCTCAAGAGGATGTCTATGAAAACGTCGATTTAGAGCATGCGTTAGATGAGCTACCGCAAATGTATCGAGAGGTTGTGATTCTCCATTATTTCGAGGATTTAAAGCTCGCAGACGTTGCGAACATCCTCGATATTAAGTTAAGTACAGCCAAATCGCGTCTTTATAAAGCATTAAAACTATTGAAAATACAATTGGAAGATGTGAAGGGAGAAACTGCACATGGATAAAAAATTAAAAAATTTAGAAAAACAATATACAGATGTTTCCATTCCTAAGGAATTAGATTTGGTGGTAGAACGAGCATTAAAGCAAGGTCGAAAAAAGAAAAAAAACCGTACTCCTCAATGGTTGCTTGGTTCGGCAGCTGCAGCTATGCTATTTACTGCTAGTTTAAATGTGAGTCCAGCAATGGCTCGAACACTTTCAGACATACCTGTTGTAGGAAGTGTTGTCAAAGTATTAACTTGGACAGAATATGAGGTGGCAGAAGATAATTTTGATGCCAATATTAAAGTACCTGCTATTGAAAATTTAGACAATCAAGATCTTGCCAATACATTAAATGAAAAATATCGTGCAGAAGGGAAAGCTCTTTACGATGAATTTATCACTGAAGTGGGTGATTTAAAAGCCAGTGGTAGTGGTGGTCATTTAGGCGTTGATAGTGGCTTTGAAATTAAAACTGATAATGACCAAATTTTATCGATTGGTCGTTATGTGGTAAATACTGTCGGCTCTTCTTCCACTGTGATGGAATACGATACGATTGACAAAGAAAACGAAATTTTAATTACTTTACCTATGCTTTTTAAAGATAAAAATTATATTGAAGCTATTAGTGAAAATATTAAGGAACAAATGCGTACGCAAATCGCTGAATCCAATCAGGATAAAGTTTATTGGGTGAAGGGTGCTGGCATGGCCGATGAAGATTTGATGGAGGAATTTACAGCCATTCAACCTGATCAGCAGTTCTACATTTCAGATAAAGGTAAGCTTGTGATTTCCTTTGATAAATATGAAGTGGCACCAGGCTTTATGGGCGTTGTGGAATTTGAAATCCCAACAGACGTCTTAAAGGATGATCTTGTGAGCGCAAAATACATCCATTAATTATATAGGACTTAACGAGGTATTTGACGATTACATCATCAAATACCTCGTTTTTTCATGGAGAAGAACCCATTTTCTGCTTATAAAGCTACTGTTTTTTGTCTAAGCTAATATGTATCAATCAATGTTAGAGGGTTTTCATCATGAAAAGTGTAGGATCCATCAGTATTTTACATGTAATCTTCCTATCAATGACCGTTATTGGCTTAAAAAATCATGTAACTATTATTCCTCCACTGCTAGATGCCGCCAAAAGAGATGGCTGGCTATCTGTACTATTTGCTGGGGGTGTTATTTTCTTTTGGTTATTTTTATTAGTTTACATCCAAAAAAAATCTAAACAGGAACCCATTCGAGACTGGCTCAGCGAAAAAATAGGAAAAGTCGCTTCTACTACCATCATCTATATTGTCGCCATTTTTCTATTGATTATCGCAGCATTTACAATGGTGGAAACATTACAATGGGTAAATAGCACATTTTTACCTCAAACACCTGTCCTTATATTATTGTTTGTTTATACTATTCTTTGCATTTTACTTGTGACAACTAGCTTACAAACAATTGTTATTGTCAATGTCTTTGTATTATTTGGAGTTGTAATCCTTGGTTTTTTTGTCGCCTTTACCAATATACAAGTAAAAGATTATAGTTTATTGCGCCCCTTTTTTGAGCATGGTTTTCAGCCTATCATACATGGTATGATTTTTCCTGCTTCAGGATTTATAGAGCTATTATTACTATTATTTTTGCAGCACCAATTTAAAGAACGTCTTCGTTGGTACCATTTCACTATTATACTGGCTATCTTAATTGGCCTTACATTAGGTCCATTAATTGGAGCCATTACTGAATTCGGACCAAGTGAAGCATCGAAACAACGTTATCCTGCTTATGAAGAATGGGGATTAGTGACCATCGGACGCTATATTGAGCATTTAGACTTCTTCTCTATTTACCAATGGTTAACAGGGACTTTCATTCGTGTAAGTTTCCTCTTATATATTGTGGCAGACTTATTAAAAATGACTGGCGATCCAAAGCGTATTTGGCAAATGCTCGCTCCACCCTTCTTCATCATTTGTTTACCGTTAATTATGTTAAATGAAAGCTTATTTTTAAAAGTAAAGGGACATTATATTTTAAGTGCTACGTTTATTTTCTTTTTTGCTTTATCAATTTTTTTCATTGTCGTTGCTTACTTATCGGATAATTCTTCTAAAAAGGGGAAAACTGAAAAACAAGACATGAAAAGTGGTGAATCATAATGTCTCAACAGGAGCATGAGTTAGAGATAGATTTAAATACAATAAAAAAACTATTTCAAAAATCTGCAGATATACAATTTCAGGAATATAGCTTTAATGAACAAAAGGTACAATTTATCACATGTGATGCCATGATTGATCAGCAAATGCTGAATGGTGTCATTATTCAGCGGACCCAGTATTTGTATGATCATTTGGATGACGTTTCTTTTGAGGAAAATATAGCGAGGCATCTCCATGTTCCAAGCCTTCAAAAAATCCAAGATAAGGAACAGCTTATTTCATCCGTTTATAGTGGCTTCCTGTTGATGTATTTTGAGCAAGATCATCTGTTATATGCAAGCAATATCGCTAAAAAGCCTAATCGTAAGCCGGAAGAAACACGTATGGAGGTTCTTATTAAAGGGCCAAGGGATAACTTTATTGAAGATATCCGCGTCAATATCGCTTTAATTCGCAAACGATTACCGACCAATTCATTTTGCGTCGAAAAGGTGGAGCTCGGAAAACGCTCAAAAACAACAGTGGCGATTCTGTACTTTGAAGATATTGTGGATATGGACATTCTACATGGTATTAAGAAACAGCTAGCTGCGGTCGATACAGATATCGTTTTTAGTGGCGATTTATTGATGGAACGCGTGAATAAAAATTCTAAATTATTTCCAAAGTTCGATTATACAGGGCGACCCGATTATGCCGTTCAAGCATTAGCAAGGGGCCGCTTTGTTATTTTCGTAGATGGTGTCGCTTATTGTATTATCACGCCTGTGAATCTCTTCTTATTATTGAAATCTGCGGAAGATAATGAATATCCGGTCATTTTTAGTTCTGTAGAACGAGTACTACGGATACTCGGTATTCTTATAGGATTACTACTGCCTGCCTTTTGGCTTGCCTTAACAACCTACCATCAAAATCAATTGCCATTACAGTTACTGGCAACCGTTGTACAGGCCAAAGCTGGATTACCCCTCCCTTCTTCACTTGAAATGCTACTAATGCTTTTGATGTTTGAATTGTTCCGTGAAGCAGGGTTACGGCTTCCTTCAGTAATTGGGGGAACCATCAGTGTTGTAGGTGGAATCATTATTGGAGATGCTGCAATTCGAGCAGGTGTAACAAGTCCTGAAATGATTGTTGTTATCGCCATCTCTACCATCGCTTCATTTACCTTGGTCAATCAATCCCTAGTGACATCCGTCAGCATATTACGTGTTGCCTTTATCCTAGCTAGTGCCTTTTTCGGATTATTTGGCTTCTTTGTTTCTTTATATTTGACACTTCTTTACTTATGCAATATCCGTATTTACGGCTACTCTTACATGAACCTTGCAACAGATTTAAACTGGTCTACCATCAAAAAATCTATTTTTCGTCTATCACCAAAAGGTTACACGGAGCGCAATAAAGCACTTGCTCCTCAGGATGCAACCCGTTCAGCTGATGCTCATAGCGTAGACAAAAAAGACCAAGAAAATAACTAGCATCCCCTCACATATTGAGGAGATGCTAGTTATTTTTGGCTACATCTTTTGTATGCTCTCTTCGATAGATGCTAACCTCGATTCCCAATATCGCTTCATTTCTTCTCTTATTTGCTGATTAGCAAGATGTTCCTGATGAAAACTAATGGTCGTTTTATTATTTTCTTTGGATAGGATTCGAATTTGTATGGTAGAAGGTCGTTGCCACTCCTCTTTTTTCCAAGTAAGACGGAGTTGCAAAAGTGGTTTGACGATCCGAATTTCTCCGGTTCCCACCGTTGTACGATACTGATGACCAGGTTTAAGGATTATATTTCCCCCTCCTCCTAACCATGCATTCAAACCTTCCTCCGCTGTAATAAGTGACCATGCTTGCTGTTGCGAGATTGGAAACGTTTTTCTAACCCCTACTTGATAACCAACTGTTTTGGTTAGTCCAATACTTTTGTGGCTGTCCATGTCTTAACCTCCATCTATTAATCTGTCATTGTCTATTCACTACTAATAATTCCTCCCCTCTTCTAAAATTCCTTGTCCTATTAGTCCTTATCCTTTGCGATAAATATATAAAAATAGGAAAAGACAGAAATGCTCTCACACATTTCTGCCTTTTAATAATCGGGCCGACATACTGTTACATCAGCTCTACATAATCATTTTGTATGCTTTGTTCGTTTTGTCCCTTACGGAATTGAATGTGATGGAGCTTCGCAAAGATACCATTGTGAGCCACTAACTCATCATAAGTACCATCTTCCTCAATACCTTTTGGCGTCACGACCATTACCCGATCTGCGTTTCTAATAGTTGCCAGGCGATGGGCAATAACTAACGTAGTACGGTTTTCAGCTAGCTCTGATAAAGATTGCTGAATAATCATCTCTGTTTCGGTATCTAATGCAGAGGTCGCTTCATCTAAAATTAAAATTGGTGGGTTTTTCAAGAACATACGCGCAATGGCTAATCGTTGTTTTTGTCCACCGGATAATTTCAAGCCTCGTTCCCCAATTTGCGTATCATAACCATCAGGTAGCTCAGCGATGAATGCCTCTAAATGGGCCTTTTTCGCTGCTTCACGAATTTCTTCTTCACTGGCGTTTAGCTTTCCATAGGCAATGTTTTCACGAATTGTCCCTGTAAATAAGAAGACATCCTGCTGTACGATACCAATTTGAGATCGTAAGGAAGCCTGGGTCATATTGCGAATATCGATACCGTCAATCGAAATAGCACCTTTTGAAACCTCATAGAAGCGAGGAATTAACGAACAAATGGTCGTTTTACCGGCACCTGAAGGGCCAACAAAAGCAATAGTTTGTCCAGCCTTTACATCGAATGAAATATCTTTTAAAACCTGTTTCGAAGTATCGTAATTAAAGTGAACATTATTGAAGGAAATATTACCATCTAAATGGTTAATGACCTTCGCATTCTCATGATCTTGAATTTCTGGTTCCTGCTCAATTAATTCACGGAATCTCTTAAAACCAGCCATCCCCTTCGGATAAAGCTCTAATAAAGCACTAATCTTATCAATTGGTTTAATGAGTACATTTGTATATAAAACAAAGCTCACTAGCTCCCCGTAAGATAATTTTCCATTAAAGCTTAGCCAAGCGCCGACTACTAACACCATTAATGTAAGGAGGCGTGTCATCATGTAAATACTCGAGTGGGTTCCTGCCATTATTTTATAGGCATATAATTTAGCCGTACGGAAAAATCCATTCTGCTCCTTAAAGCGTTTGATTTCAAAATCTTCATTTGTAAAGGATTTCACAACACGGACTCCGGACACACTATCCTCTACACGTCCGTTAACATCAGCAATTTTGCCATACATCGTTTTCCAAGCATTATTCATTTTTATATTACTAAATGTCACAAGCCATGTTAAAAATGGCACCATGATCGCTGCAATTAAAGCGAGTGTTGGGTTCACATTAAACATAATAGCAAAGGCCCCAACAAAGGTCATAATGGCAATGAATAAATCCTCAGGTCCATGATGGGCAAATTCCCCAATATCAAATAAATCATTGGTAATACGGCTCATGATATGACCTGTTTTCGTATTATCAAAGAATCGGAATGATTGCCTTTGTACATGCGTAAATAATTCCTGACGCATATCTGTCTCAATATTAATCCCCAATTTATGCCCTAAATAGTTCACGATAAAGTTTAAAAACGTACTTATTGCGTACACTAGCAGCAATAATACACTTATTTTTACAATCATTCCCCAATCGCCTGTTGGTAATAGCTCATCAATAAACCACTGAACGGCTAATGGAAAGGCGAGCTCTAAAATGGCTACAATGATTGCACTTGAAAAATCGATGACAAACAATCGTTTATGCGGCTTATAATAGGAAAAAAATTTTCTATACATGTTTGTCTCCTTTCTAAGTTGTAAAAATTTCGCCTATCTTTTAATAGTACCATTTGTGCAAACGTAACGGAAAAGTATTTTTTCTCCATAGCAGTATATTTTTATTTACTTTCAGTTTTTCGCATGCTATGATTGGTGTAAGAATTGAATAGCTTTTGACTTTATTGTCAAAGGGGAGTAGCTAGCGGATGCGATCGAAGCATCTGATTCACATTCGTCATTACATGGTTTCGTACCATCGGGTGTGATGGCATAAATTGTCTCACAGAATAATTTCTGTGCAACGAACAGTAAATTGCTTAGCAAGACCTTTGCCTATTTTTTAGGCAGGGGTCTTTTTCTTTTGCTTAAAATTGGGAAGAATATGTTAGAAGCAACCATTCATTTCTGTTCAATAATTAAAGGAGGAAACAAATTTGGAGGCAATTATTTTAGAATACGCATGGGTACTCGTCGTATTAATTGTATTAGAAGGATTGTTGGCAGCTGACAACGCAGTGGTAATGGCAGTTATGGTTAAGCATTTACCAAAAGCACAACAACAAAAAGCTTTGTTATATGGATTAGTGGGGGCATTTGTTTTCCGCTTCGCCGCATTATTCCTTATTACAACACTCGTTAATTTCTGGCAAATTCAAGCAATAGGTGCAGCTTATCTATTGTTTATGTCTATTAAGCATATTTATGATTCACGGAAAGCATCGCAAAGCTCCGATGAGATCCAAGAGCCGAAAAAGCAATCCGGCTTCTGGATGACGGTTGTAAAAGTAGAACTTGCTGATATCGCGTTCGCGGTAGATTCTATTCTAGCTGCGGTTGCTATTGCTGTAACATTACCACATATCGGTGATTTTGATATTGGTGGTATTAATGCAGGACAGTTCGCCGTTATGTTCTTAGGTGGTCTTATCGGGGTTATCATGATGCGATTCGCGGCTCGTTGGTTCGTGAAAGTTCTTGATAAATTCCCTTCACTAGAAACGGCTGCCTTCCTAATCGTTGGTTGGGTTGGTGTGAAATTAGCTGTGTTAACATTAGCACATGAAAAATTAGGCATTATTCCACATGAGTTCCCACATTCTACAATTTGGAAAGCTATTTTCTGGATTGTCCTAGTAGCAATTGCCCTAGGTGGTTACTTAATTGGGGTCAAAAACCAAAAAACTCAAGCACAATAATGATTAAAAAAATCGCCACGACCTATGTCGAGGCGATTTTCTATTTTATATGTAACATTTTATTTTATTAACAGCGCCATGCTAAATAAATTTTCATGTCATTGTAACCTCGCTAGGTCGCCCTATCCAATTCCCCCGACTAATACTTGACTTTACAAACGACACAATAGCCTTTCCTGCCGTTGTATCGAAAAATAAAGAAGTGTAAATTTTCTAATTGAGAACAAATATCAATTAAGTTTTGCACATATTTCCATGAAATTTAAAATTTTTGTATGAAGAACCTCTAACATTGTATACTAGTGAAGAAGGCATTTACTGCAAAAGGAGGAAAACTTTTATGTTATCTGAAAAACTACACACAGCACTTAACGAACAAATGAATTTTGAATTTTACTCGGCTCATGCTTACATGGCAATGGCGGCTTATTGCACAGACCAGGATTACGATGGTTTCGCTAACTTCTTTTTAGTACAAGCCGAAGAAGAACGCTTCCATGCGATGAAATTTTACAACTTCTTAAGTGATATGGGCTACCGTGCAACAATTCAAGGCTTTGAAAGCCCAGGCAATCATTTTGAATCGATTTTAGATGCCTTTAAAACAGCTCTTTCTCATGAAAAAGAAGTGACGCGCCGTATATATAATTTATCAGATATCGCTTTAGATGAACGTGAGCATGCGACAATGGCCTTTTTAAAATGGTTCATCGATGAGCAAGTAGAGGAAGAATCTACATTTGATACATTAATTCGTAAAATCGAACGTATCGAAAACGACTCCAACGCTATCTTTATGCTAGATGCAGAATTAGCTACGCGTACATTTACGCCTGATGCAGAAGCATAACATACTTACTAAATTAGCTAACCCATGACAAAGGCTACGAAGTTTCATCAAAGAAGCTTCGTAGCCTGATTTTTAGGCTTTAAATATACTAATCCTACTGGTACAAATTATTATAAAATTCATAGCCTGCATAATAAAGAAACCCTATTTCTTCTTTTGGTTTTAATAGCAGTAATTGTTCCGTTCCCTTTAGATAATATAACGGAGCATCATCATCGATAAACGGTTTTCCTAAATCTTTATACCATTTTTCATTTAGCTGTTTAGGATATAAGTTAAACGAAATATATTCAATCTTATCGCTTATACCTATATAAGAACAATAATGCGTCTCTATATCTTTTTCGGTACTATCTTTTAGATAATAAATATTACAGTCTATGTCACCATCTATAGATTCGAATTGTTTCCTCTTAGCAGGGTTTCCTAACTTATTAACTACGTCTTTTCTTGAATTGCCCAAGGTAACCCCACTTACTAAGAAAACATTCTTTTGTTTATCATGCTTAATTGTAAACCTATCTTGCTCAAATAATTCTACCAATGATTTATTATATTTTTCGGCAATATCTTTAGCAGAGTCCCCATTACTATTGACAATATTTTTATCCACCTTAAGTTTAAGTAGCCCCTCAACAGTTTTTTTATCCCCGTTTAGGATCGCTAAATACAATGGTGTTTGTCCTTGTTTATTAAGTCCATTTACAGCCGTTCCTTTAGTTATTAATTCTGCCAAATAAGTCAGATTGTCTTTTTTGTGATTAAGGAGAATGTGAATCGCATTATTTCCTAATTCATCAACCTGATTAAGATCTAATCCTTTATCTATAAATAGTTGAACTATCTCTTTATTTTGAGTAAGTATAGCTGTTGTGTATGTATTTTGACCACCTATATTCACTTTTTTTAAATCAATGTCCAAGTTTAGTAAATCCTTGATTAATGCTGTATTGTTTAATGGCTGTAATAAGGCTACTTGAACAATATTGTTACCGTCATTATCCACTTCTTGAAGATTTACTTTCCATTCATAAATAAGGTATTCAAGTATCTCTCTATTCCCTGTCTGCAAAGCAGAATATAGTACAGTATGCCCCATCTCATTCTTTACGTTCATATCAACTTCGAATTTATGAAGCTCTTTTAGTATCTCATATTGTTCATTTTTAACTGCAACATGTGCAAGACTATCCTCTTCTTTTCCTACTCTAATATTTCCCATACCTTTATTCATTAAGGAAATAGCTAACTTTTTATTCGGTAATTCGATGGCTTTACTAATTGAATTTTCGCCATCCCTATTTACAAAATTAGCGTTGGCCCCATTTTCAATCAAAAAATTTATATCATTCAAATTTTGGTTTTTTACTGCCTCAATCAAAGCGTTGTCCTTATCTTTTAACAAAAGATAATTATCCCATGAAAAAGTAAATTTTGTTATAAAACCATAGGTTGCAATACCAATAAGCAATAGAAAAAAGATTATCACAGAGCTATATTTTACTATTCTCTTTACTTTTTTCCTAAATGTTTCATGTTGACGTTCTTTTTCTAATAGCTCTTGCTTTTTTTCCTCTTCTATTTGTTCTTCATATAACTTAATATTTTCACTAATCGTTTTTTCATTCATATAAATGGAAAGAACATTATCTTTTTCTCTTTTGCAACGTTTACATATTTTCGTGTTCTCCAAGTTCAAACGTCCACATACACATGTCCATTTATCATTTATCAATTGTGAATAATATTTTGCATCATTTCCTTCATGCGTTTGTACAAACATTAATTGACCTGGATCGTTAATTTGTTTTAGTTCTACTTTCTCTAACTCTGATTCCGTTTTTGTCCATATTGTTTCATCACTAAAAAGTACTTTCTCAAAGACTATATCTATGCTTCTGGCATGAGAAAAACTATCTAATGCAATTTTTTCATTGTTATCAAATGCTTGGTTAGGTTCTATTGATTCACTTAGATGCAGTTTATATTCAATGTTAGTTGATTCCCAGCCAACTGGTTCACCAAATTGATCAAAACAATAAATAGTAGCATTTAAGCCTTTTATTCTTTTTTCTGAAATATTATTAAACTTCAATGAACAATAAACTTTACCCGTTTTCTTACTTCTATATAGCTGATACTCAAGTAATTCAACTGGACAATTTATATCAACTAACATTCGTTTCCTCCTATTAATTCAACAATTCGAACTCTTCTTCTTGAGGCTTATTTGTAACCTTGGAATTTATGTCTTGAAGCAATGCAATAATTTTTGCTATTGCAAGAAAGAATATTCCTGTTAGTACCATGGATATTGCTGATACTAAGGTTGTTGTAAGATGTGAGCTATATATATTTTTAACAACAAAATATCTTTCTTCAATTAGGTTGTTATCATAATGTTCTTTAGCTGCTTCTTCCCAGTATTCCATATCCTCTTTTTCTTCCTTTAAGATTGATATTTGAGATAAACTAAAAACTATAGCTGCAATAAATAATATATAACTTGATATCTGTAGTACTAGTTTCATTAGCACACCCTCCATATATTGAAAAATAATTAATATTATATACTAATTACCTATTATTTACTATAAATTTTAAAATAACTAAGAGAAAATATTCATAAATATAAATTTTTGAATATTATTTTATATATAAAAAAAACGCTCTAAATGATGATTTATTCTTGCTGTTTCTTAAGTAATTTAGTCATAAAACCTTTCATTTCAAAGTGGGTGGGGTATGTACGTTTTCTCCAATCTCCAATCTCTCTTCCTTTAATAAATCTCATACTTTTAGGACGCAAATTAATAAGTTTAATTTTGAATACCTGCATAAAAAAAGAAAAACGTCAACAATCAACGTTTCTCTTTTCTTCTTTATGATTTAGCTGGCTCTCGGACTTCTCCATCGAATGCAGCCCGATAAATAGCATAAATATCTTCTCGTTCTAATGGCATCGGACTTCGAGCTAAAATTCTTGTTTGCTTTGTTGCATCGTCAGTTAATTGTCCTAGGGCTTCTTCTGGTATATTAAATCCCTTTAACGTGGAAGGAATTTTTACATCTTGAACGAGCTGTTGTAATGCATCCACACATTTATAGGAAGCCTCTTCTTGCGATAAGTAGGCAGATGATAAACCCATGGCATCTAAAATATCTTTCATTCGTTTTTCACAGCTTTGACGAATATACCCCATGACATATGGTAATAGTACGGCATTGGAATCGCCATGGGCTATATGAAATTGACCTCCTAAAGGATAAGCTAAAGCATGAACACCGGCTACTCCTGCATTGAAAAATGCCAAACCAGCTAAATAACTACCATAGCTCATATCTGAACGTGCCTGCTTATTCTCCCCTTCCAGCACAGCCGTACGAATAGAGCCACTAATTAGGCGAATAGCTTGTAGTGCAAGTGCATCCGTTACTTCATTGGCATTGACTGAAACATATGCCTCAATGGCATGTGTTAAAGCATCAACCCCCGTTGCAGCTGTTACCTTTGGTGGTAATGAAATCGTTAGCTCTGGGTCTACAATCGCACTGTCCGCCAATAAGTAGTCGTGTGTCACAACGTCTTTTGTTGTGTCGAGGGACAGGACTGAGATATTTGTCACTTCTGAGCCTGTTCCAGATGTAGTTGGTATTAAAATTTTAGGTAATCCTTTTTGTTCAAGTGCTTTTGTGCCCGTTAAATTTAAATAATCCGCTACTTTCCCATCATGTACGGCTAAAACAGCAGCAAGCTTAGCTAAATCAAGAGCACTTCCTCCACCTAAACCGATGACCAAATCAAATTGATGTTTTCTAGTAAAATCAACTAGCTTTTCTCCAATAGCAAGTGGGGGCTCTGGGGCAATATCTGTATAAATGGTCGTTGCATATCCTTTTGAACGCAAGGGCTGCTGGACTTTATCTGCTAGCCCTAATTCCTTTAAAAATGGGTCTGTGACAATTAAAATATTTGTAGCTTTAAATCTTTCTACTTCAGGCAGAAGCTGATTTAAACATCCCCAACCTGTATAGCTTACAGGCGTAAAGGTTAATTTATGCATGGCTTCTCTACTCCTATCTATTCATAATATCCTTCTGTCGATTTTCTAAATGATTTAAATTGGACAGGGTCATGACCAAACCAAACCTGAGAATTCGTTTCATTGGCAAGTCGGCGAATGCGTTCAACTGTAGAATTATAGCCAACCGAATCATAAATAATGCCCGGTGGCTTAACAGGTGGGCCAAAGCTTTCCGCCGTATAGATGGCATCTGACGCTAAAATAATTCCACCTGTGTCTGGCATATTAATGTGCAGACCGAGCATACCCCACGCATGGCCACTACCAAAGTTTAATACTTGAATGCCTTCTGCAAGCTTCACATGATCTTCACCACGTTTAATAAGGCGCCATTGTAAATTATTTTTAATCCACATATCAATGTCGCCCCAAATGTAGGCACCGTCTTTAACATTTCTTGCATACGTTTGTAATGTGCCGTTAAACTCATCTTCTTGTACAATGATCGTCGCATTCGTAAATAATTCTAAGCAGCCTGCATGGTCGAGATGCAAGTGGGATGCTACAACATATTTGATATCCTCAGGACGAACATTTAATTCTTCTAATCGATGATGTAAATAGCATTCTTCTGGCATATTAATAGGGAACGCTTTTTGTGTAAATTCTCCCCAACGTCCATCGGGTCCCATAGCGTTTGGATTACACGCCGTATCAAATAAAATTTTGCCCTCTGGATGATCAATAAGTACTGTATAAACGGGGAATTCTACAAATTCATTTGGTTGATTTGGATGATCGATTGTTGCTGGATTGTGCATGGCAATCATATAATTCTTATCCATTCGCATCGTACCGTTGTCCATTACATACAATTTTGGGTGTTGTTTGATCATTTTCATGTTTCCCATCTCCATTCGTGATTATTGGTTATTCCAAATAATGAGCTTCATTTCTGTCATTTCTTCCATTGCATATTTAATGCCTTCACGGCCTGTACCACTTTCCTTCACGCCACCATATGGCATATGATCTACACGATAAGTTGGCACATCATTAATAAGGACGCCCCCTACCTGTAATGCTTTGGAAGCTTTAAAAGCCGTCTCAATTGATGGTGTAAAAATACCTGCCTGTAGTCCATAATGAGAATCGTTAATAGCTTCTATTGCCTTCTCTATAGTAGATACTGAATTCACGATAACAACTGGCGCAAAAATTTCTTCACAGGATACCTTACTTTGTGAAGATACGTTCGATAAAACAGTTGGCAATAAAACCTGATTGTCAATATAACCACCAGCAATGATTTTAGCCCCTTCAGCAACTGCTTCTTCAATCCACTCATGGGCTCGTTCTTGTTCTGCTGCTGAAATCATCATGGCTATATCCGTTGTTTCATCAAGAGGATCACCAATGACTAGCTGTGCCACTTTAGCGCTGAGCTTGTCTAAAAACTCATTTACGATACTTTCCATTACATATATTCGCTGCAATGAAATGCATACCTGACCTTGATTTGAAAATGCCCCCATAATTATTCGGTCCATAATCTGATCAAGTTGAACGCCTTCGTCAACAATCACTCCTGCATTCGACCCTAATTCTAACGTTACCTTTTTTAAACCTGCACGATTTCGTAGCGAAATCCCTACAGCAGGACTTCCCGTAAACGTTATCATTTTCACATGAGGATGTGCTAAAAATACATCTCCTACTAATTTCCCCTGCCCAGTCACTAGATTAAAAGCTCCCGCCGGTAAATTGGTTTGTGCCAATAGTTTTGCTAGAAAATGAGCGGATAGAGCCGTTTGAGTAGCTGGCTTTAACACAATCGTATTACCTGCCGCTAAAGCAGGACCTACTTTATGCGCAACTAAATTTTGTGGGAAATTAAACGGTGTAATTGCTGCAATTACGCCGATTGGCTCTCGAATGGTATAGGCAAAACGCCCTTCCCCATTTTTAGAAGCGTCCATCGGAATCATTTCGCCAGATAATCGTTTAGCCTCCTCTGCGGCAAATTTATAGGTTTCAATGGTGCGATCAATTTCAGCATAGGCATACTTGAGCGGTTTTGCTGATTCTAGTGAAATAATACTAGCTGCCTCTTCTCGATTTTCCAAAAAGAGTGTCGATAAATGCTCCAAAATTTCTGCTCGTTGAAAAGCCGTTAACGCAGCCATGCTCTTCGCAGCTATTTGTGCACTTGCAATGGCCTCATGTATATCTTGTTCAGTGGCCATTGCAAAATGGGCAATCACCTCTTGTGAATGCGGGGCTTGAACCTCCATATACTCTGCAGTCATCTTCCATTCTCCATGAATCCATAAGCCCCTTTTCAAGACTTATCTCACTCCTTTCATTTATGGTTACGTATTCATTTCTGAAAATAAAGAAATGAATACGTAACCATTTCGGTGCAAAAAATAAACTGACGTTAAATCAGTTCATTTTTACACGTTGTATTTCTTGGGAAAAGTTTAACAGACTCTGTTTGCTGGATGCAAGTATTTTTTTTCTCCATAACCTCAAATAATTTTTCAATCGCTAAAAATCCTAAGTTTTCTTCTGATGTAATCCCTACTGTTGTCAAAGCAATGGAATGATGTTTACTAAGCTCCACATTATCAATGCCGATCACATTGAAATCCCTAGGAACCTGAAAGCCTCTTTCTAAACAAAGGTTCAAAATTTCTATAGCGATGGCATCTGTTGCTGCACAAATTGCTGTAGGTCTTCTGTCCAGTTTTAATAGTTCCTCAAAAGCCTTTTCGATATCTTCCTTATTCGTATTGGTAAAAAATGTAGGTACAGATTTAGCTTCTATTTCATGATCCTTTAGTGCCTTTTCAAACCCATGGTAGCGACCAAAAAAAGTACTCATTTGATGTGGACCACCAATCCAGCACAGTGATTGATGCCCTAATGATAAAATATGATTAGCTGCTAGATATCCTGCTTGCACATTATCTATTTCTACAAAATGTCTATTTTCTTGATGCTTACGATTAAACATAATAAATGGAATTCCTAGTTTTTCTAATGTAAAAAATAAATCATCTTGATAGAGCATCGAAGATAATATAATGGCATCTGCCTTCGTTTCTAAAACTGCATTGTAAATCGAGTGTAAATTATCTTCTGTACCAAAATAAACGTTAACTTTATAGCCACGGGCGTTGACATAATTAACGATAGCGGTCGTCGTATCAACAAAAAAAGGATTGTGTAAAGGACCTGATATTAATGTTATAATGCCTGTCTTTTTCTGAACAAGCGATCTAGCTATATCATTTGGAATATAGTTTAAGTCCTCAATCGCTTTCATCACTTTTTCAACTGTTTTTGGCTTTACTAGCTCTGGTGTATTCAACACTCTTGACACGGTTGTTTGAGATACACCAGCATGCTTTGCCACATCTTTTGAAGAAACCAAAAAACCACCCATTTCATTGTTGTAAAGCTATATTATACCATACATACCTATTGATGATAGGGAGTTAGGGTGTCACTTTCTCTCATAAGGCTTTACCGCTTCACTCGCTTTGAAATTGTAGACAGGCTTAATCATCTTAATAATATCCACTGTTTCTCCAATAGCAGATGTAATTTCTGCCATAGGCTTATAGGCCATTGGTGCCTCGTCTAATGTTTCTTCATTGACTGATGTTGTCCAGATTCCCTCCATCGTCTCTTTAAAATCTTCCATATTCAACGCTTTTTTAGCGGCACGGCGTGAGTACATACGTCCTGCACCATGTGGGGCTGAATTATTCCAATCAGCATTGCCTTTCCCTATACAAATAAGTGATCCATCGCGCATATTCATAGGAATGACAAGCTTCTCTCCTTTATTGGCACGGACGGCTCCCTTACGTAGCGTCATTGTCTCTGTCTCAATATAGTTATGAATCGTATCAAATGTATCTATCAACTGCCAATTCATATGTTTTGCAATGGTTTCAGCAATAGTCCAACGATTCATCTGCGCAAATTGCTGCGCGATTTTCATATCATGAATATAGTCATGGAAATGTTCGCCCTCCAGATAGGCTAACTCTTTCGGAACCACAGGGTGTTTCTCTTTATAGGCTTGAATCATCGCTTGGATTTCCTTTTCTCGCCCTTGTTGTTTAAAGCCCTCTATTTTTTCAGTCAAATCTTGCTGACGTAAATTGTCATAGGCTCTTTTTTGATGCCAGTTTGCTACTTTTGCCCCCACATAACGTGAACCAGTATGAATTAGTAAATAGAACTGATTTTCCTCATCTTTAGCCAATTCAATAAAATGATTGCCTCCACCAAGTGTCCCTAACGATAGATTCGTATACTCATCCTTAAAGCCACTTGCTTTGAACTGTTTACCTTCGAACGCTAAAAATTGTCGGTCAGGCGATAGTTCCTTATGAACCTCTTGACCGCTCGGTACATACGTTCGAATGACAGTATCGAGTTTCTCATAATCTACCTTCGTTACATCTAATTGCGCTACAAATACACCACAGCCCACATCCACACCGACCAAATTTGGCACAACCCGCTCCTGTAGGTGAATGGTCGTGCCAATAACACAGCCTTTCCCTGCATGATAATCAGGCATAATACGTACCTTTGTACCTGACATAAACGCCTGATTCGTCAATTCTTGAATTTGATCGATCGCTGATGGCAATGCTGTTTCAGCATAAATTTTAGCCTCCGTGTAACGTCCTTTAATTTCAATCATTTTTACCCCTCCTTACCATTTATACGTACAAATGGAATGATATGTTTCATTCCATAAAAAAACGCCCTAAAAGATTCATTCTTTTAGAACGTTTTGTAAAGTTTATTCTGCATATTGTATGGCTAGTTTATTTGGTATCTCTGGAATATCATTCGATTTCACATCTTCTTCTTGTAACGTTAAGCATTGCTGTGGATACATTTCCTCCACCTCAAAAGGTATAGCAATACTCTCCATTTTATTATTCATTTGACTACGTGCCAATAAACCATTCCTCGAAAGATCGATGTTCAAAATAGCCTGCACCGTTTCTTCAAGCATTTCTAGGTCCTTTGCTTTCAGTGGCATTTGTTCCTGCATTAAGAAAGGTTGAAGATGTTCCTTAATATAGCCCTGTGCTTCAATTAAACATGAAAATTCATTTAATTTTTCAGCATAGCGCTTTAATTGTCGCTTCTCTTTCGCACGTTGTTGATTTAATTCCTGCACTTTTTGTTCAATACGACTCATACGTTCCTTTACTAAATTGACTAAATAAGGTTGAATGTCTCGAACTGCTTGCAACATGGACGTTTCTGCTTGCAGTACATTGTCGTATTGAGCTACACAAACCACTTGCTGCTCATTTAATTTTTGCACACGCTCTTTGAAAAATTCATTTTGGGTATGCTGACCGAAGATAGCCTTCATAAGCCCTTTACCATGAATCTTTTTATGCTGTGCATCTAGGCGTTCATATTCTCGTGAATACTCACTGTGCATAGAACGATACTCCCGTAACATTTGTTGATAATATACAGCGATTTCAGTAAATTTTTCTACCTTCTCATCTTGTAAATAATCATGCTGCGAGATAGTTTGTAAGAGCTGATAAAGGGTTTGAACATGTGTAAATGTATTGGCCACCTGCTCATATTCTTGCTCATATTCCTTAACTATCGCTAAGTCACGCTGATAGCGAGAAAACTCAAATTGGGTATCACCTGCGTATTTTTCAATATTCTCAACAGCAGACTGAAATGGGTCACGTCGTGGAATAACAGTTAATTCGAAGCGGAACCGTTCAAGCCATTGCAAGAAGCGAATTAAAATGGCATAGGTTTTTTTTTCACTATTTTCAGCCACACGATGTATGTGAGCTATTAAATGGTCATATTGACTTTTCTGCCAAAGCTCAAGGTTGCCCGTTTGCTTGGCTGCCAGTGCATTCGTTGCGGAAATAGCTATAAAATCACTCATCAAATGGCCAATACGCTGTTGTTCAGCAGTAATAAATGCGTCTGCATGCTCATCAGCATCAATACCATTGATGACACATAAAGGCTCCACTCCTTTATGCTTTAACGTATCCATTAATAAAAGCTCAGCATCAATCGCCCTAGAGCCGGCACGTAAAACCCAGAAAATCTCATCTACACGGTTCATCAGTGCTTCAGAGAAATAGGCCATTTCACCTCCCCCAGCTTCTAAGGAAACCGAGTCAATGATTGTCACAGATTTTAATAAATCATTTTTTAAATATACTTCCAAGTAATCTAAATGTTCACGTAAAATCTGCGAAGCAAATGTATCACCTGTTGTTAGTAGTTCTAATTTACTAAGATCAAATATGGCTACAACGCCATCTAAAAAATAGGCTTTAATCTCTTCTTGTTCGCCATATCGAATAAATGTATTGACACCTGTCGGATGTTGATCATTTACAGATAAAACCTCACGTCCGAGGAGTCCGTTGACTAGTGTCGTTTTGCCTACTCGTTGTTTACCGACGATTAAAATCATCGTTTGGTTATTAGCATCTTGAATAATACGATTTAAATGTTTAGCTGTATCTTTCACATATGTATTTTGGACAATAATACCGTACAATTGTCGAAGTTGATCAACAAATTGTGGCAATATATTATTCGCTGAGGTTGTATATTCGATTGGCGTATGGTCAATGTTCGTCATCCTCAAAACCTCTTTTCGTATGCATCTATAAGACCATTATAAATGATACTAATGCTTTACTAATATATAGATCAACGAAAAGAGGACAATATACTTATGCATTTATACGACAAATAGGAATTCATCCTTATACCGTTGTAATGTCATTTCACATTTCATTCACAATTCAGACTAAAAGAAATAGCCAATTTTATGAATTTTACTAAAATCGCCAGCGTAAATAACCTTTATTATAGCTATTTAGATCTACCTGTTCTTTTTGGAATACTATTCCCCGGTGCCTGCCATACGCGCGTAAACTTCCCCAAGTGTAGGCATGCCTCCCTGTGCACTAAATTTTTCAACAGACAATGAGGCAGCAAGATTAGCAAAGTACACTGCCTCATCTAATGATTGACCCTCTACTAAGGCATAAGCTAGTGCACCGTTAAAGGTATCACCTGCACCAGTTGTATCCACAGCAGTCGTCATATAGCCTGGTATATGAACGGGAAATATACCATCAAAATAACGCGCACCATCACTTCCTAGCGTTATAATGAGCTTATTAGGATACTTTTCTAGCAGCTGATCGATGGGCTCGTTAAAAATTTCTGCACATTCTGTTTCATTTGGCGTTAAATAGGCGATATCCTTCATCCACTGTTTATCAAAATTTGCCGCTGGTGCAGGATTTAATAATATTGGCACTCCCGCCTCTTTACATAGTTGAATGGCATATGCTGTTGTCTCTTTTGGAATTTCCAGTTGAATGATCACCATTTGGCTTTTTTGTATCAACTCTTTGGATGCCTCAATATGTGTAGGTGCTAATTCATAGTTTGCGCCAGGCACCACTACAATTCGATTATCTTGATTGTAAATAAGTATATTAGCAATACCTGTTGGAGCTGTAGCACTATGAACAATGGCATCTGTGTTTACTTGCTCTTGCTGTAAACCTGCACATAATGTTTCACCAAAGCTATCCTGACCGACACAGCCAATCATCGCCACGTCACTCCCAAGTCGAGCAGCCGCAACTGACTGATTTGCCCCTTTTCCTCCTGGAACTGTTTGAAATGCATGGCCAAGAATGGTTTCTCCTTGCTTTGGAAAAGCATTCATTTGTACAACTAAATCCATATTCAAACTTCCTATAACTGTAATCATTAATGTCCCTACCTTTCTTCTAAGCTCTATTTTAATGGAGAAAAAAGGTCAAGGACAGGGTGTTTTAATAGCCTTTTTAAAGTTTTCCTAATAATCCTTTTCTAGCCTCACGTTCAATTTTACTATCACAATCTTCGCAGGAGAATTTTCCTTTCATATTTCTTTTATACAAGGTATATTTCCTTGTCCCTTCCACAACCTCAAACGTCTTTTTGCAAAAAATACAGGAAACTGAATAAGTAATCATAATCTATTCTCCTTTCAAATAACTTGCTACTTCCACATTATCAAAAAATACCATTTATTCACAATGTTTATATTCAGAATATTCTTGTCAAACTTACTTCTATTCACATTCTATCCATAATTATTAGTATGGTTATTTGCTAACGCAAAAAAACTGAAGACAACTCTCAGTTTGTCTTCAGTCTCCAATAATATATTAATAGGCTACTCGCTTCTCTTCATAAGTAGCGATATGTTCTTCGTATTTAAAAGTTAAGGCAATCTCATCCCAACCATTTAGCAATGTTTCCTTGTAGTACGGATCAATTGTGAAATGATAGACTGTTCCATCATCATTTGATACCGTTTGTGCTGCAAGATTCACTTCCACTGAATATGGATTTGCTTTGCCCTTCGCTAGAATTTCATCACATTCTGCTTCTGTTAGCTTAATAGGAAGAATCCCATTTTTAAAGCAGTTATTATGGAAAATATCTGCAAAGGAAGGCGCAATGACGACATTAAATCCATAATCCAATATGGCCCATGGTGCGTGCTCTCGAGAAGAACCACAGCCGAAATTATCCTGTGCCACTAGAATCTTTGACTCTTTAAATTCTGGTTTATTTAATACAAAGTCTTTTATTTCATTGCCGTCTGCATCAAAGCGCCAGTGATAAAATAAATACTGTCCAAAGCCTGTGCGCTCAATACGCTTTAAAAACTCTTTTGAAATAATTTGGTCTGTATCCACATTTTTACGATCCAGTGGTGTAATAACACTCTTTACGATATTAATTGGTTCCATTTTCAACATCCCTTCCGTGTAAAAACAAGCTTTACACAGTTTCCTTTACAAATTCACGTACATCTACAAAATGCCCTGCAATTGCGGCTGCAGCTGCCATTGGTGGAGATACTAAATGTGTACGAGAACCAGCTCCCTGACGCCCTTCAAAGTTGCGGTTGGATGTGGAGGCACAGCGTTCACCAGCTGGGACTACATCATCATTCATCGCTAAACACATGGAGCAACCTGACTCTCGCCATTCGAAGCCGGCGTCTATAAAGATTTTATCTAAACCTTCTGCCTCTGCTTGTTTTTTCGTAGTATGAGAGCCTGGAACAACGATTGCTGTAACATCGCCATGTACCTTTCTTCCTTTAATAACATCAGCAGCTGCACGTAAATCACTAATACGCGAGTTTGTACAGGAGCCAATAAAGACATGCTGGATATCAATGGACGTTAATGGTTGCCCTTCCTCTAAGCCCATATAATCAAGAGCTTTTTGAAGTGCTGCCTTATCGGATTCATCTTTATAATCTGCTCGTGTTGGGACGTGGCCAGAAACTCCTGTACCCATCGATGGATTGGTTCCCCATGTAATGATAGGCTCGATTTCTTCCGCATGAATAATACGAACTGTATCGTAAGTAGCATCCTCATCAGAAGCTAGGCTTAACCAATAGTTAGCTGCTTCCTCAAATTGTTCACCTTGTGGGGCATATTTACGACCACGAATATAGTCTACCGTTGTTTGATCAGGGGAAATAAGCCCTGCCTTGGCACCAGCTTCAATCGACATATTACAAATCGTCATCCGTTCTTCCATGGACAGTTTGTGGATAGCTTCTCCAGTAAATTCCACAATATATCCTGTGCCGACTCCAATTCCGAATTTTGCAATAATCGCTAAAATAATATCTTTAGCGGCTACTCCGACTGATAGCTCCCCTTCAACACGAATTTCCATTGTCTTTGGCTTATTTTGCCATAATGTTTGCGTCGATAATACATGCTCTACCTCAGAAGTTCCAATACCAAAGGCAATCGCTCCAAATGCACCATGTGTGGATGTATGTGAGTCACCACAGACAATCGTTTTGCCAGGCTGTGTAAGCCCTAGCTCTGGTCCAATAACATGGACAATTCCTTGATCAGGATGGCCCATACCTGCAAGCTCAACACCAAACTCCTCAGCATTTTTGGCTAAAGTTTCAATTTGGTTACGTGCAATCGGATCATGGATGGTTGGTAAATTTTTTGTTGGAACATTATGATCCATTGTTGCAAAGCTTAAATCTGGGCGACGTACTTGACGTCCAGTCATCCGAAGTCCTTCAAAAGCTTGCGGAGAAGTTACTTCATGAATTAAATGAAGATCAATATATAACAGGTCCGGTTTGCCCTCTTCCTGATAAACAACATGTTTATCCCAAATCTTTTCAATTATATTTTTACCCATTGTCTTCACCTATTTCTTTAGATATATGTTGTCATAATGCTTTGTGAAACAAAACTAGTATCAATTTCATTAATAACCTTGTCTGTCCATTCATTTGTTGATAAAACTCTACTGCCATCACGGGCAAGATCTGCTGTAAAATAACCATCATCAAATACCGCACTTACGGCACGTTCAATTTCTGCTGCTTCTTCCTTTAAGCCAAACGAGTATTGAAGCATCATCGCTACAGAAAGAATGGTTGCTGCAGGATTTGCCACTCCTTGCCCTGCAATCTCAGGTGCTGACCCGTGTACTGGCTCATATAGGCCAAAATTATCTCCACGAATAGATGCCGACGGTAATACACCTAAAGAACCCGTAATAACAGATGCTTCATCACTTAAAATATCCCCGAACATGTTTTCTGTAACTACTACATCATAGTGTCCAGGATTTGTAATCAGTTTCATCGCTACAGAATCTACTAGGTTATGTTCCACCAAAACATCTGGATATTCTTTTTTCTTTGCTTCTACGACTTCTCGCCATAAACGACTTGTTTCAAGAACATTCGCCTTGTCAACAGAGCATAACTTGCCTCCACGTAAACGTGCTAGCTCAAAGGCATTTTCAACGATACGCTCTACTTCTGCTTTCGAGTAAACAGTTGTATCAATTGCGCCATTTTCAGTACGCATACGTGGTTCCCCGAAGTATACGCCACCTGTTAGTTCACGAACTATCATTAAATCAACGTTTTCAGCTACTTCACGCTTCAATGGTGAAGCATCTAGTAAACTCGGGAACGCCTTTACAGGACGTAGATTAGCAAATAAATCAAAGTGTTTGCGAATTCGCAATAATCCCTTTTCAGGGCGTAATTCAGGTGGATTCTGATCCCACTTTGGCCCTCCAACAGCTCCTAGTAGAACCGCATCACTATTCTCACACATCTCAATTGTTTCATCTGGTAGTGGATTATTGTGTTGGTCGATGGCAGCGCCCCCGATTGTTCCATACCCTAAATGGAAAGTATGATTAAATCTTTTACCAATCACTTGTAATACACGCACAGCAGAAGCAACAACCTCTGGCCCAATTCCGTCACCAGGAAGTACTGTAATTTTTTTCTCCATCATCAAAACACCCTTCTTTATATAGCGCATTCGCTAATTTTGTAAAGACGCTCACCAAATATATGAGTGATGAGCGTATTCAATTTTCTTGATTAACCTTATACGCCATGATTATTGCATCCGACTTGTGAATGGTACCTCACACATTTCACTACTTGTAAAACTGGACGATTAATTAAACTGGATGTGCACGAAGACTTTCTTTTATTAAATGACGGTTAATAGCATTTAAATAAGCTTTCGCCGATGCTTCCAAAACATCCTGAGAGGAGTTGCGGCCAGTCGTCGATACATGATCATAACGAATATTTATAACAGCTTCACCAAGTGCATCACGGCCTTTCCCCACTGATGTCACACGGTAATCAATCACATGAACAGCACTTGGTACTAGCTGCTCTAGCGTGTTAAAAATGGCTTCTACTGACCCAGAACCAGTGGCAACTACTGTTTTCTCTAATCCCTCTGGTGTTAGCACAATGGCTGTGGCCGTCGGAATATTTTCTGTACCATATTGCACTTGAACCATTTTCAATTCAAATAGTGGCACATCCTCTAACTGAATTTGCTGTTCCGTAAGAAGAGTCAGTAAATCTTCCTCAGTAATTTCCTTTTTACGATCCGCCAATTTTTTGAATTTCAAAAACGCCTTATTCAACTTTTCATCTGATAGATCAAAGCCCATTGTTTCAGCTCGATCACGGAAGGCTGCTCGACCAGAATGTTTTCCAAGAACTAAAGGTATTTCACCTTCACCGATCAGTGCAGGTGAAATAATTTCATAAGTTTCTGGATTTTTTAACACACCATCCTGATGAATACCAGATTCGTGTGCAAATGCATTTTTCCCAACAATCGCTTTGTTTGGCTGAATCACGACGTTTGTCAATTTACTGACTAATTGGGACGTACGTTTAATCTCTTGCAGCTGTATCCCTGTCTCTACCTGATAAAAATCCTTACGTATATGAAGGGCTACGGCAATTTCTTCTAACGCTACATTGCCTGCTCGCTCTCCAATGCCATTAATTGTTCCCTCCACTTGTGCAGCACCATTTTCAATTGCCGCCAATGTGTTGGCTGTTGCCATTCCTAGGTCGTCATGACAATGGGCAGAAAATTTGACTTTATCAGCGCCTTTTACGTTTTCCAGCAAATACTTAAATAATGCACCATATTCGTAAGGGGAGGCATAGCCAACTGTATCAGGGACGTTAATCGTTGTGGCCCCAGCGGCAACCACTTCATTCATAATTCGTACTAAAAATTCACGATCTGAACGGAATGCATCCTCAGCAGACCATTGTACAAGGGGAAAGTATTTTTTCGCATATTTAACCGCTTCAACCGCTTGCTCGATGACTTGTTCTGGTGATTTTTTCAGCTTGTATTCCATATGGATGGGTGAAGTAGCTAGAAAAATATGAATATGTGGTTGTTGAGCTACTTTAATAGCTTCCCATGTCGTATCAATATCCTTTTGGATACAACGAGCAAGGCCCGTTACGACTGAATTTTTTACTGTTTCAGCAATGCGATGGACTGCATCAAAGTCACCGGGTGACGAAGCAGGAAACCCTGCTTCAATAATTGTCACACCAAGGCGCTCTAACTGTTTAGCAATTTCTATTTTCTCTGCTGTATTTAAATTGATACCAGCAGATTGTTCACCATCGCGAAGCGTAGTATCGAAAATATCAATTTTTCGCACTTGTCGCCACTTCTCTTACCACTTTTTCTTTACCTTCGTTGATGAATGGCATCATCTCACGTAGTTTTGCGCCTACTTCTTCGATTTGATGGTTCGCACCTGCCTCTTTGAACTTTGTATATTCAGGACGACCATTTTCATTTTCTTGAATCCAACGGCGAGCAAACGTACCATCTTGGATATCCGTTAACACGTCTTTCATACGAGCTTTTACAGACTCATCGATGATGCGTGGTCCTGCCACATAATCTCCCCACTCAGCTGTATCTGATACGGAGTAACGCATTGTTGCCATTCCACCTTCAAACATTAGATCAACAATTAGCTTTAACTCATGTAGTGTTTCGAAGTATGCTAATTCTGGTTGGTAGCCTGCTTCCACTAACGTTTCAAATCCTGCTTTTACTAGCTGCGTTGCGCCACCACAAAGTACTGCTTGCTCGCCAAATAAATCTGTCTCTGTTTCTTCTTTAAATGTTGTTTCAAGAAGGCCACCACGTGCGGCACCAATGCCTTTACCGTAAGCAAGTGCTAAATCTTTTGCTTGGCCCGTTGCATCTTGGTGGATAGCAAATAAACCTGGTACACCAGCACCTTCTTGGAATTGACGACGAACCAAATGCCCTGGTCCTTTTGGCGCTACTAAAAATACGTCTACATCTGCTGGTGGTGTAATTTGCCCAAAGTGAATATTGAAGCCGTGTGCAAACATTAGCGCTTTCCCTGCTTGTAAATGTGGAGCAATTTCTGCTTCATACACAGCTTTTTGTCGCTCATCTGGTAGTAGAATTTGGATTACATCTGCTTCTTGTGCTGCTTCAGCCACTGTTTTTACGTCAACACCATCTGCTTTAGCAGCATCAAAAGATCCACCTGGGCGAACCCCTACTACTACGTCAAAGCCTGATTCTTTTAGGTTTAATGCATGTGCATGACCTTGTGAGCCGTATCCGATAATAGCGATTTTCTTTCCTTTTAATACTTCCTCGTTAATATTTTGTTCATAGTACATTGTAGCCATTGTTGTTTCCTCCTAGAATTTGGTTTATTTTCACAGCTCTAGATGCATGACATTTTGGTAGTACTCACATCTATCACATCTAAAGCTATCAATTTTATAGGCAAACTATTTTAAAATAGAGAGCTGCGGATTCGAGATCTTTTGTGTTTCACGAACTGAGGCAGTTGCTCCTGTCCGTGTAAGTTCTTTAATGCCATATGGTCGAATGAGTTCAATAAAGGCATCTATTTTGTCTGGGTGTCCTACGACTTGATACGTCACTACATTTTTAGCTGTGTCAATTATTTGAGCGCGGAACGGTTCGACAATCGAATTCATTTCCAAGCGTAAATTTGGTGGTGAAATAACCTTTACTAGTGCTAGTTCTCGCAGGACAATTGATTTATCAGTAATATCATTGACCTTTAATACATCAATTTGTTTGGATAATTGCTTCACCAGTTGTTCAATTTTGCCTTCATCCTCTACATTGACAACAAAGGTCATTTTTGAAAAATTCGGTTGCTCTGTATGACCAACTGTAATGGATTCAATATTAAACTGACGTTTCATAAGTAAACCTGTTAATCGGTTTAACACACCACTTTGGTTAATCACAGTTACGGTAATTACTCGTTTCAATTCTTTTTCACCCCAATCATTTCATGTAGGCCTTTGCCTGGTGCTACCATTGGGTATACACATTCAAGCTGTTTCACACGACAATCGATTAACACAGGCTCATCAGAAAGTAATGCCTCTCGGAAAATAGCTTCCGCTTCATCAATTGTGTTAATGCGATAGCCTTTAATGCTATACGCATCCGCCAATTTAACAAAATCCGGTTGGATTGGCATAAGTGAGGATGAATAGCGCTCTTCATAGAATGTTTCTTGCCATTGGCGAACCATTCCTAAACAGCTATTATTCAAAATCACTATTTTTACTGGTAAGTTAAATTCCTGTAGAATGGACAGCTCCTGTGCAGTCATTTGAAACCCTGCATCTCCTACAATCGAAATAACTTTTTTGTCTGGCTTCGCAAATTGGGCACCAATTGCGGCTGGGAAGCCGAAGCCCATCGTACCAAGTCCACCAGACGTTACCCAGGCATGATCGTTATTTAAATGATAGTATTGCGCTGTCCACATTTGATGCTGCCCAACATCTGTTGTCACAATGGCATCACCCTCTGTAATTTTATGAACTAATCGCAATGCCTCTTGTGGTAAGATTTCCTGATCATGATCATTCTTGCAATACCATAATGGAAATTCATTGGCGTGATTTCTTAAATAGGCTAGCCAATCCGTTGTATCAGGACCATCGAAATCCTTTTTCAGTATCGCTTTCAATGCTTCTTTTGCATCTGCCACAATCGGAATATCTGTCGGTACGTTTTTACCAATTTCAGCAGGATCAATATCGATATGAACAATAGTCGCATTTGGTGCAAATGTAGCTAAATTACCTGTTAAGCGATCGTCAAATCGAGCACCAATATTAAGTAATAAATCTGCCTTTGTTATTGCTGTGTTCGCTGTTGCCGTACCGTGCATGCCGGCCATCCCTAGGAATAATTCATGTTCACCGTGGATGGAGCCTAAGCCTAGTAAAGTATTCGTTACAGGGATACGGTATTTTTCAGCGAATGTCGTTAATTCTTCACGTGCGTCTGCAAAAAGAACACCTGCACCAGCTAAGATGACTGGATTTTTTGCTAAAGAAATTGCTTGTATCGCCTTTTGGATTTGTAAGTAGTTAGGCTTATAGGTTGGTTGATAGCCTGGTAAATAAATTTCATCCGGTGCTTGAGGCGGATTTTCTACATCAAACAGCATTTGTGAAACGTCCTTTGGAAAGTCAACGACAACTGGCCCCTTACGACCTGTGCTGGCAATATGGAAAGCTTCTTTGACAATACGTGGGATGTCATTTACATCTTGTACTTGATAATTATGCTTGGTAATGGGTGTAGTAATACCCATAATATCAGCTTCTTGGAAAGCATCTGTGCCAATAACAGAAGTAGCAACCTGACCAGTGAATACCACTAAAGGTATGGAATCAATCATGGCATCGGCTATCCCTGTAACAAGATTTGTTGCGCCTGGGCCACTTGTAGCAATGACAACACCTGTTTTCCCTGAAACACGCGCATAGCCTTCCGCCGCATGGATAGCACCCTGCTCATGTCTTGTTAAAATATGACGGATTGGATTTTTATACATCGCATCATAAATTGGTAATACAGCACCACCTGGATAGCCAAAGATGATTTCAACGCCCTGATCGTGCAATGCCTGCACTAGTACATCGGCCCCGTCCTTTGCTTGATAGGTTTGCTCAACTGTTGCAGTTGTTGCTAATTGTTCTTTTTCATTAATTGAAACATTCGCACTCATCAATATGCCTCCTTTATTTCTTTCAAACTCACACATCAGTGTTGTAGATTAATGAAGTGTCACTAGCTGGTTAGTCTATGCTCTCCTGAAGAAGGAGAGTTAGCTCATTCCATTATGAAAATAATAAAAAGCCTTTTTCTCCACACGCAAAGAACTACCTTACGTAGGGATGAAAAAGACTTTCCATGGTACCACCCTTTTTTATAGCAAATAATTGCTACCTCGCGAATAAATGACAGCATTTATGTGCACCCATGCGGAATATACCGCATCCAATAGGGTGTCATAAAACATTTATTCATTAATAACGAGCACTTTCGACTATGCCCGAAGCTATCTAATGGTGTAAACACGTTTAATAGCTCACTCCGAGGGGATGTCGGATCTAGTTGTATCGCCGGCTTCCAGCACGACCGGCTCTCTGGTAGATACAAGGCTCTAGAACCTTTAACCTCATCAACGTTTTCATTTATCTAGTTTTAAATCTTCATAACGCCACCAGTGGAAGCGTTCGTCACTAATTTTGAGTATCTTGCGAGCCAACCTCGTTTGATTTTAGGCTCAAAGACTGGTAATTTTGCTCGACGTTCAGCTAAAACTTCCTCTGAAATTTGTAAATTAATCGTACGATTTGGTAGATCAATTTCAATCATATCTCCGTCTTCTACTAAAGCAATTGGACCACCCTCAGCAGCTTCTGGTGAAATATGTCCGATTGAAATACCGCGTGATGCCCCTGAGAAACGACCATCTGTGATTAAAGCCACCTTTGTACCAAGGCCACGACCTTGAATCGCAGATGTTGGTGCCAGCATTTCCGGCATTCCTGGGCCACCTTTAGGACCTTCATAGCGAATGACGACGACATGGCCCTCTTTCACTATTCCATTATCAATATTTTCTTGTGCTGCCTCCTGTGAATCAAAAACGATGGCTTGACCTTTGAATACTTGGATGGAAGGATCTACTGCGCCGACTTTAATCACGGAGCCTTCTGGTGCGATGTTACCGAATAACACCGATAAACCACCTACAGCACTATATGGATTTTCTTTCGTTCGAATGACTTGATTATTCGTAATGTGATGATCTTTAACTAACTCACCCATTGTCACTCCTGCCACTGTTGGACGATTAGGATGTATAGCACCTGGAATAGACACCAATTCATTAATAATGGCACTAACGCCACCAGCTTTATTAATATCATCCATTGAAATATCGGAAGCAGGCATGATTTTTGCTAAATAAGGTACTCGTTCTGCAACTTTATTAATATCCTCAATGTTGTAATCTATTTCCGCTTCATTGGCAATGGCTAATGTATGTAGAACCGTGTTAGTAGATCCACCCATAGCCATATCTAATGCAAAAGCATCGTCAATTGCCTCTTTTGTAATAATATCGCGTGGCTTAATATCTTCCTTTACCATACGAATTAATTGTTTCGCCGCTTCTTTAATGAGCTTATGACGCTCTTCAGAAGTAGCTACGATTGTTCCATTACCTGGTAAAGCAACACCTAGCATTTCCATTAAACAGTTCATAGAGTTTGCGGTAAACATCCCTGAGCAGGAACCGCAAGTCGGACAAGCATTATTTTCAATATCTAATAGCTCTTCGGCAGACATATTTCCAGATTTATGAGCACCGACACCTTCAAAAACAGACGTTAATGAAAGCTGTTTGCCTGATGCAGATGTACCGGCCTCCATTGGACCACCAGACACAAAAATTGATGGTACGTTGGTACGAACTGCTGCCATAAGCATACCTGGTGTAATTTTGTCACAGTTTGGAATATAAAATACGCCATCAAACCAGTGTGCATTAATAACCGTCTCAGCTGAGTCTGCTATAATTTCACGACTTGGTAATGAATAGCGCATACCAATATGCCCCATTGCAATACCATCATCGACCCCAATTGTATTAAATTCGAATGGAATACCACCCGCTTCAATAATGGCTTCTTTTACAACATCAGCGAACGTACGTAAATGAACGTGACCTGGTATTATGTCGATATAAGAGTTACAAACCCCAATAAATGGCTTGCCTAAATCTTTTGCTTTTACTTTGCCTGTTGCATATAAAAGACTTCGATGTGGCGCTCGATCTACGCCTACTTTTATCATGTCACTTCTCATTTTAAACGCCCCTCATTTATTGCTTTCCATACTATGTTCGTTGCTATATACAAAATCAAAATCTTCTGTCTATTTATTTTTTGTTTATAGATAACAGCATTCTAGAGTACTATTGCTGTAACGAACGTGTTAAATTGTTGTTATCATAGTACGAAAAAAAGGTCTCGTCAACACTATTTTTTGAATTGTTTAAACAATTAAAAAAATCTATCAAAATTGAAATCGTTTACATGCTGATTAAGCATCAGTTTTATCTCGCTTTGATAAAAATTTTGACATTTCGTTCATATTTTAATTTTTCAAAAATATAGAACAATAATTTTCTAAATATGAACAAAGAGTTGGAAAGGGCGGAAAAGGAGATAGCGCTTACAATAGAAATAATTTTTTTAAATATCCTGTAAAAAACACATGATCGGGATCATATTGGTGTCGAATGTTTAAAAATTTTTCAATTTCAGGATATAATTCATAAACCTTTTGAGCGGTTAAATGATGTTGTTTGCCCCAATGTGGTCGACCTTCATATTTCTGCATTAACGTATGCACCCATTTAAAATAGGGCTCCTCTGACATTCCTTTATACATATGGAAGGCGATAAAGGCTGATTCACGCCCCTGTGTAGGGCTTAAAAAACCTGCTTCCCCTGCAGTTGTTCGACATTCTAATGGAAAATGAACATTAAAAACACCCTTTTTAAAGGTTGCATGAATTTCCTCTAGACAAGCTTCAAATTGAGATAATGGGATGGCATATTCACTTTCCTGGAACTTCACACTACGAGGTGAAGGATAAATTTCATAGCTTATACCTATTTTTTCACTTTCCACCACATTAGCCGCTGCTATTTTACTCATGGCACCACTTAAAGCTGGTTTCCACTTACACAGCTCAGACATGGCAAAAAAAGCACCATTTTCTACAATTTGTAACTTGAGGTTCTCTATTTTCTTATTCCATTCGCTTTGATAGACAGGAGCCACAACATTCATTCGCTTTACTTGAATCGTCTCACTACCAGGGAAATAAAACCATTCCACATGACGATGTTGTTGGATATCCTCCGCAAACCCGGTGAGTCCATTAGCTAAAGTATCTCTTGCCCCCACATAATGCAGACCATATAATGGCATGACTTTAATCGTTACTTTAACAAGAATACCGAGCATTCCTAGCGCTACATGAAGTGCTTCAGACAAATCATCCAATCCTCGTCGATGCTCCTGATAAGTTCCCGTCCCATCTACAAATCCCCACGACATCACGGCTGAGGATAAGGAACCAAGTGTAACACCTGTGCCATGAGTCCCCGTTGATACGGCACCTGCAATAGTTTGCTCCTGAATATCTCCCATATTAATTAATGCAAATCCATGCTTTGCTAGCATTGGTCCAATTTCATATAAATAGGTTCCAGCCCATAATGTAGCCTCCTGCTTTTCCTCATTCACAGCGATTAACCCGCGCATATTATGTAAGGAAATAGCTATATGCTCCGGCATTGCCACAGCGCTAAACGAGTGTGCTGCACCTGTAACACGAATCGTCTTTGCAGATTCGCGTGCATGTTTAACAATCATTGAAACTTCTTCAATGGAATGCGGTAAATACATTTCACTTGGATAGGAAATAACATTCCCAGCCCAGTTAGTCCATTTTTCTCCATTCTTCCATTTTTCTATAGAAAACATTGTCCATCCCCCCTGTATGTTGTATAAGATCCTACATACTTGTCCCCTCGAACACCATGTAATAATTGGAATCGTTCACAAAGCTCCCCAGCCTTGGCATGTCGAAAATAAATGGTATCGCCAATTTCAATGTTTTTCCCTTTGACCTTAATCGGCGTTTGCACCTCTCCTGCCCCTTCTAAGCTAAGATATGCAAAATTGGTAGGTTCATAGAATACAGGTAACCGATCACTACCGATCGCACCAGAAGCTGTATATCCCCCTCCATGACAAACAACGATATTTTTTTCAGGCTGTCTCGTGACACGTAAGGCGAATCCGGCTGCTTTTTCAAGCTGCAAATGGGTAAATTGATCGAACAGAGCAGGGGCATAAAACGCAGAACCAACCGTAATTTCAGTCACTTCTTTCTGCTGAGTTGTGTAAGTCATACTACCTGAGCCTCCTCCATTAACAAAACGTAAATTTGGAAAATAGGCTTTAATATGAGCGATAGCTAATCGGCGAAATTGAGTGACCTGCTTTTTCGCCTGTGCTTGCATGGCTTCTATTACTCTACCCTTTAATACATTCGCTGGACGATTACCAACACCAGCGATTTGCGCCTCATAGCCCATGGCCCCTACTACTTCAATAGAAGGATTATTTTTTATGGCTTGCAAAAATGGAGTTAACATCTCAAGGGAATATAATGATGAACGTTTCGTACCAAAGTACAATAATTTGAAATCATTTGATACATTAATATCGATGCAAATTGGGACACGCACACCCATTTCATTCCCTAACTTCGCTAATAGTTGGATATGTTCCTGTCGATCAACCATAAACGTAACGGTTTTCCCCTCTTGAACAAAGTGTAATAATTGACGTATAGCCGTCTCTTCCATCACTGGATAGCCCAGTAATACATCATCAAACTGCTGCTGTAGTAAAAAAATTGTCTCTGCTGCTGTAAAAGTCATAAACCCTACTACATTCACAAGCTGATGTTGAATATAGCGAAGCACCTCAACTGAACGAATCGATTTTGTTGCTAGACGAATTGGTTTTCCCCCACATGCACCCTGTACAATTTGAATATTTTTATCAAGTGCATCAAAATCCAACCACGCAAATGGCCGTTCCAAATGACCAAACGGTTGATCCCATCTTGTTGTCATTTAATCCCTCCCTTTTAAGTACTAAGTATTAGACATGTAATAGAATAATTCCTTTAATCAAAATAAAAACAACCGTGAGCAGTTAACTAACAATGCCTACACGGTTGTTTTTAAAATGGGACAAACATTTCATTCACCTTTCTATTAAATTGATTACGATGCGTAGAGGAAATCTGCTGCTAGATTTAATAAAACTAACAAATGCAAGCCCGCAATTAGTAAACCTTGACGATTTAATCGTTTCATTACAGCCATATTCATATATAACACACTCCTTTTTCACATTATATTCTTTTTTAGTTCATTTTTCAAACTATTCAAATAATGGAAAATTACCCATTTAAAAAGACTACCTATTAGCAATGTGCTAAATAAATTTATGCATGGGCGATTGAGGTGATGAATCAAAAAAATTTTTACGAATGAATAGGCTGTTTTTGCAAATAATTTTAGAAAAGGCTCATTCATTTCTTTCGAAAGTAGATGAATGTATTTTAGGTACGATTTGAATGCGCAAACATACTATAGAAGTAAGCGATAATCGGTGTATGTATCATATAAAAGCTGTTATATGTAATGTAGGCATTTTCACAACAATTTATGCAGATGATTTGGCTGTCACTCCAGCTAACGATCAATTGACATGGTGAAAGAGCTGCAAGGTTAAAGACAGCCGGATAAAATCATGTAATTATTACAAAAAAAGATGGCAACGTTTAATCTGCTTCATTCAGGGTATAACTAAGTAATCGCCATTATATCTTAACTTTAAGGAGATGAGAAATATGATTAGTTTCATTTGGTATTTAATCATCGGAGGGATTCTTGGATGGTTAGCAGGCGTAATTTTAGGTAAGGATGTACCTGGTGGTATCATTGGAAATATTATTGCGGGGATTGTCGGTTCTTGGGTCGGTAGTATGGTTTTAGGGAACTGGGGCTGGAGAGTTAGTGATTTCTACGTATTCCCTGCGTTAATCGGTGCTATCGTGCTGATATTTATCGTAAGCCTTATTCTCAAAGGTATGCGTAAAGCAACTTAAATATGCGATGAAGAGCCATCCAATGTGATGGCTCTTTATTTTTCTTGATGTAAAAGAACTGCTGCTTTTAACTCATCGTGATAAGCATTGTACAATTGATAGTAAGACAACACATCTTCCACATATTCCTCACTGTGATTATATTGAAAAACTGCCTTTTTAATTTCACCTTGTGCAGCACCATATTTCGACAAGTAATTAGCTGCACTAAAAACTGCATCCTCTATGTCATATGGATCAGCAACCCCATCGCCATTTGCATCAACTCCATATCCCCCGTATTTCGCAATGGTCTGCGGGCTCATTAGTTCAGTCTTGGATATATCGCCCTTCCCTAAACCTGAGCAAGTGGGATGCTTCCAGCCAACAAATGTGCAAGGCATAAATTGCATATGCCCCTCTGCACCTGCTGACGATACCATCGTTTTCACTGTCGAAAAACGAGTCTCAATGCGATGATGTGCAGCAAGTAAGGTCCAAGGTACGCCATACTTCTCCTCCGCCGCTATGTATACAGGAATAAATTTTTCAGGAATGCTTATATCAAAATGCTCCTGAATTTCTTCTATCGCCTTTTCCTGAGCAAGCTTTTCAAAAATCGGTAAGGTTTGAAGCTCCTTCCAAGCAAAAAAAGTAAGGACGTATACAGTTATTGCAATTGGAATCAATAATGCTATCATACCCAATTTTGTCGCGGGTGATAACATCGGTTTGTTATTCTTTTTTTTAGCCATAAGTCACACCTAATCTAGTAGTCTACTTCCATATTACCAAATTTTCCGAAATAAGTTGCGAAATTTTTTAAGTCATACAACCTAGCAGCATAGGACATCATTTCCACTACGAAAGCAGTTGAAAGACTTGGGAAAAATATAGTAAAATACAAATTGATTAATTTTATGGATCATAATAGGGAGGAATTTTATTTTGTGGAAAGACTTTAAAGAATTTGCGATGAAAGGCAATATTATCGATTTAGCAGTAGCAGTTGTCATTGGTGGTGCTTTCGGTAAAATTGTAACCTCCTTAGTTGAAAATATCATTATGCCATTAGTTGGTGTGTTAACAGGTGGTATTGATTTAACAGCAAGCTTTGTCTACGGCTCAGGTGACGCCCAAATCAAATTAGGCGTATTTTTACAATCAATTATTGATTTTTTAATTATTGCGTTTGCAATTTTTATGGCTTTACGAATTATGACGAAGCTTACCAATAAAAAGGAAGAAGCAGTCGTGGAAGAACCCACTCCTGAGCTGGATGCCAAGGAAGAGCTTCTAAAAGAAATCCGCGATTTATTAAAAAAGGAACAAGCCTAATATCTATCGCTACTTCGAATCTGTCTCATTTCAATGAGGCAGATTTTTTTTCATTAGCAGAAAAATACTTCCAATGGCTTTTCTTCAAATCCACACTGCTCCCTCAACGATTAATGAACTTACTTCCCAGGGAAGCCGCATTGTCAGACATAGAAATGATCCATCCCCCTTTATAACCTACTATTCCTACGTGATTAACATAAAATAATCTAGCTAATTTTCTGAAATCACCCTTGTTCTTCTTGAATATCCATGTTAAATTGGTAACAATTATTGAGATTACTACTATTAAATGAAAAGCGAATAGTCCCGCTTTACATAATATTGGAGAAAAGAGTGACGTCATGACATTAAACAGAAGCATTGAAACAAAACTTGTACAACTAGGTAATTTAAGTGACCCAACAACGGGAGCGGTTAGTCCACCTATTCATTTATCAACGGCTTATAAACATGCTGGGATCGGAGAATCTACAGGCTTTGACTACACACGTACAAAAAATCCAACCCGTGCTCTTTTAGAAGCAGGCTTTGCTGATTTAGAGGGTGGCGATATGGGCTTTGCCTGTAGCTCTGGGATGGCTGCCATCCAATTAGTATTATCTATATTTAAACCAGGCGATGAATTAGTGGTGCCAGATGATTTATACGGCGGTACATATAGACTATTTAACTTCTTCCAAGAGACATATAATATTAAGCCTGTTTATTCAAAATTCGAATCAGTGGAGCAGGTAGAAGCATTAATAAATGAAAATACACGTGCATTATTCATCGAAACACCAACGAATCCGCTTATGCAGGAATTTGATTTACAAGTGTATGCTGAGCTTGCACATAAACACGGTGCTTTGTTAATTGTAGATAATACATTCTATACACCATACTTCCAACGTCCTATTGATTTGGGAGCAGACATTGTGCTTCACTCCGCAACAAAATATATTGGCGGACATAATGATGTCTTAGCTGGGATCGTAGTAGCTAAAGGCACAGAATTAGCTGAACGCATTGGCTTTATTCATAATGGTAGTGGCATGGTGCTTGGTGCTATGGATTCTTGGTTACTTATTCGTGGCTTAAAAACAATGCACCTTCGCTTAAAGCAACATGATGCCAATGCCAAAGCTATTGCTGCTTACTTAGAGGAAGAGGCACTAGTTACAGATGTCCTTTATACAGGAAAAGGTGGTATGCTGTCATTTCGTTTACAAAAACCAGAATGGATTGACCCATTCCTTCGTAACTTAAAGTTAATCACTTTTGCTGAAAGTCTTGGGGGTGTGGAAAGCTTTATTACATATCCAGCTACTCAAACACATGCAGATATGCCTTATGAAGAACGAGTTGAACGTGGCGTTTGTGATCGTTTACTACGCTTCTCAGTTGGTATTGAGGAAGCAGAAGATTTAATTGCAGACTTACAACAAGTATTTGATATCCTAAGAAAAGAGGCATAATGATGAAGCAACATATTGAAACTAGCCTCATTCATGCGGGTGTTCGTGATGGCTACTCAAATAAAAAAGGGGCAGTCAATGTTCCTATGTACCTTTCCTCTACTTTCCACCAAGAGAGTATAGATGAGTTTGGCGAATATGATTATGCGCGTTCCGGTAACCCTACGCGTGATGCTCTAGAAAAAGCGATAGCAGAGCTTGAAGGTGGAGTTCGTGCCCATGCCTTTTCTTCAGGGATTGCTGCGGTTTCAGCCGCCTTAATGCTGTTATCACAGGGCGACCATATCGTCATGACTGAAGATGTTTATGGTGGAACATATCGTTTTGTGACAAAGGTATTACCACGCTTTGGGATTTCCCACACTTTTGTAGATTTCACGGATTTAGCAGCCGTGGAAGCTGCAATAACGCCGGCTACAAAACTGCTTTATATGGAAACACCATCTAATCCAACGTTAGGCATTACCGATATTCGTGGTGTGGTAGAGCTGGCGAAACAACACCGATGTCTCACATTTTTGGATAATACATTTATGACGCCATTACATCAACGTCCGTTAGAACTAGGTGTTGATGTCGTTATTCATAGTGCGACGAAGTTTTTATCGGGGCATTCTGATATTATTGCAGGATTAACAGTCACAGCTGATGAAAAGCTAGGACAGGACTTATACTTTATCCAAAATTCATTTGGCAATATTTTGGGTGTACAGGATTCATTTACACTCTTGCAAAACATTAAAACGACAGATGTCCGTTTTAGCCGTTCTACACAATCTGCTCAAAAAATTGCTGAGTTTTTAGCAACTCATACACTGGTAGAACAAGTCTATTACCCTGGACTATCCTCACATCCAGGTCATGACATCCATCAGCGTCAAAGTACAAGCTCTGGAGCAGTTTTATCTTTCCGCTTACCAAGCTATGCTTCCGCAAAAGCATTAGTCGAGGCAATGAAAATCCCAGTTTTCGCTGTCTCACTTGGTGGTGTGGAATCCATTCTTTCCTATCCGGCAAAGATGAGCCATGCCGCTATGGAGCCTGAGGAACGTGCCAAACGTGGGATCACAGACGGACTTTTACGTTTTTCTGTAGGACTCGAGCATGTAGATGATTTAATAGACGATTTCGCACAGGCTTTAGAGGTCGCTGCAAAGGCTTAATCGAATAAACATTAAAACCGCGCCATTAATGACGCGGTTTTAATGTACGCTCAATTTTTCACCTTAGCCAATAGGCGATATAAATAATCGCCATGCCCCTTTGCTAACAAAGTATCCTGCTCAGCTGATATCCAGTAAAAAGAAAAAAGTAAATCTGCTTCATTCAACCCAGTAGGATAATGTTGCCAGGTTTCCATTGTTTCATCGGAGGTAGTTAAATGATAAAAATAACGTTTCTGTAAAACACCTGATGGATTGTTAAAGTAATCCTGTGCAATGAACCCTTGAACAACAAGTGTTGTTAGGCCTGTCTCCTCCAGCATCTCCCGCTTTACGGCCTCTAACGGTGTTTCCCCTTGTTCAATCGTACCTTTAGGAACTTGAATACCTGCCCCTACTGTATTTTGTTCAAATACGAGAACTTGAATTTGCTCCCCATGCTCTCTTGTAATATAGCCAAATGCTTTTTCAACTACTTCCATGAAGTCTTCCCCCTATCTAATTGTGCTTTACAATAAAGATAAAAATTGGAATTGCAGGTGAAAAGTGTTGACATCTATTATACGTCAGATGCAAGAAAATGACATTACTTTCGTACAAGAAATTACTATTCAAAGCCGGCTTCTAGTCACCTATTTTTGAGGGTCTTATTGGACTATTCTCATCAGAGCAGGAATTGGCATACATTTTTCAGTCTTATGCATTCTGCTATTTGCCCAGTACGCTACCACATGTTTTCTTTATGTAAGATTAATTTGTTCGGCCTGAATAACAAGCGCTGTTAATCCTGTTGTACTGCCAGATTCATGTGCTTGTCCTTGTTGCCAAAGAACGCCATCTCCTGTTTCAATATCGACTCTTTTTCCATCCTCACCACAAACCCAGCCTTCACCCTGAATAACAATCAATAATTGTGGTACAGGTGCTTCATGCATGCCTACCACACCATTTGGCTCAATATAGATAAAGCCTATATTCGTGGGAACTGCCGTTTTCATGATTTTTTGATAATACGCATTTATGGACTCATAAGAGTGAATTTGATTCGCTAAATCTTGAGAAAAATGAAATAGTTGCATTGAATTTAATTCCTTTCACGCTAAGCTAATTCTTCCTGGGCAAATGCTAATAATGTTCCATCCTCTTTTTTGTAATAAAAAACAAATGCATCATAGCCATTTCTTTTTACCGTCTCCCAATCTGTTGTTTCACCATTCATTAACTGTACATTTCCTTGTTCATCGACCTCATAGTCATCCACTTCTTCATCATAATCAATGTTATAAAAAAATGATAAGATAACCTCAGTGGCGGGCATATTATATAGCTGCAGAGGACGGTTGCCGCGTTGTTCTTCTGTATAGTCATCACAAAACAACGCATTATAACCGTGTAGAGTCGCATCAAAAAGCAAAATTTCCTCTGCTGTTAAAGGGTCCTTGGCAACGATTTTAGCAGTCGAACCTGAAATGAATGGTAAAACCTCCCCTTCTAAGGCTAATAAATCACCATAATACCAAATTTCAAATTGCGTATTATTTAAAGTAGAGCAAAGCTGTAATTGTGATTCGACCCCTTCTGGCTGTTGAATCCTTGTTGTGACATGCTGTAAATAAGTAGGAATAAGATTGTTCATAGTTGGCTTCACTCCCCTTTTTATTCAATTCCTTTTCAGTATTATCATACATTAAATTTTACACAAAAAGAAAAGCCCAGAAAATTTCTGGGCTTGATGACACTTACTTTTCTAGCATGATTAAAACTGACGGGCCTTTGCTTCGCTTCGCAAGAGACGGTTATGAAGAGTGATCTCCGTTTCCCCGTTTACTTGCGATTTTGATCGCTTAATCCTTGACCAGTTGCGGTGGATTTTTTGAGATTTGGGGTCTAATTGTTCGAACCTACTCATTTTTCATCCTCCTCATCATTATAGATTTCATAAGTGAAATCTTTTTTATTATGACCAGCTAGGATGGAATTATACAACGACGAAAATAACCGCTTACGTTTTCATATTATTTATTTTCTTGTAGCCAAGTTAACGCATATTGCACATATAATTCTGTTCCAATGCGCAAACCATCTTCGTCAATATCGAAATGGCCATTATGATGTGCCCAGCGTGTATCTTTTTCTGTATTTCCAGAACCTACTAATGCAAAACAGCCTGGCACTTCATCTAAATAAAAGCTGAAATCCTCGCCACCCATCGTTGGGTCGTCTAAATGATAAGCTTCAGTACCAAAATGCTCAATTGCTAAACGTTCAACTAAGTCGGCACTAGCTGTATCGTTGTTGACGGCTTGAGTACCGTATTCATAAATAACCTCAGCTGTTCCACCATAGAGTGTTGCAACTTGATCAGCATAATGGCGAATTTGTGCTTCCATATGCGTACGAACGTCTTGATCGAAGCAACGCACAGTTCCTTCCAAAATAGCGTCTTCGGCAATTACATTGAAACGGGTACCGACATCCATTTTACCAATGGTTAAGACAGCTGGTCGAAGTGGATTGACCGTACGCGATACAACCGTTTGAACATTCAACGCAAAGGTCGAAGCAATCATCACTGCATCGATAGCATCATGTGGCGCTGCAGCATGACCACCCTGACCTTTGAAAGTTACTTTAAAAATATCAGCAGAGGCAAACGCAGGTCCTTTATTGCACTGGATTTTTCCTGTGTCTATTTGTGACCAAATATGAATACCGAATGCGTTATCTACACCTTCCATAGCGCCTTGCTCAACCATTGCTTTTGCCCCTGTAGCAACTTCTTCAGCAGGCTGGAAAATAAATCGAACTGTCCCTTCTATTTCGTCACGGACTGCATGTAAAGTTTTAGCGGCAATTAATAGCATGGCTGTATGGGCATCATGACCACATGCATGCATCTTTCCATTTGTTTTAGATCGATATGGAATATCCTCTCGAATTTCATAAACGGATAAGGCATCCATATCCGCTCGTAGGGCAACTGTTTTTCCTTCCTTGTTCCCTTTTAATTCAGCAATAATACCTGTGGGTTCTGTTCGTCTATAAGGAATACCTAGCTTATCTAAATAAGCTGCTACATAATTCGTTGTTTCATATTCCTCCCACGAAAGCTCAGGCTCACTATGTAATTTTTGACGAATTGCCACAAGCTCGCTGTTAAGATCAGCAATGATAGGTTTAATAGTAGTCATGATTACTCTCTCCTTTTTTATAACCAATTGACGAAAATACCCGCTAAAATAACCGATGTTATGGTTACACTAATGAAGCCTCCAACAAGCATAGGTGGCAGCATACGACTGAGCAGCATTTCACGCTCTTTTTCATCCGTCGTCGATGATTTCACCACTTCATTCGTTAAAATATAATCTGCGGGGAAACCATATAGCGCTGTTAAGGAAACTGCAAACGCTAAGTTCGGGCTAACTTTTAATATTTTCCCTGCGATGAACGAGAAAATATACATGCCGACTACAGCTAGGACAATCGAAACAACTAACGGTACAATAATGCGCATTAGCATTTCAGGGGTTGCCTGTTTTAAGCCGTCGAATATAAAGAGCATTAAGCCCATAATGGCAAAGCCAAAGCCATTTGCTTTTTGTAACGGTTGTTTTTCTAAAAAACCAATTGTTGAAGCGAGTACACCAAATACTAAGCACAGTACTAGTGCATTAACTGTCACAATTGGAGCTAATACGGTCGATGTACCGTAGGCCAATAAACCAACAAGCGCTAAACGGAAAAATTTAAAATATTCTGTATTGTAATTTGCAGGTATCTTCCTCAATAATTTAGGCTGTTCAGTAGCAGCGTTTTCTTCTTCCTGCACTTGTGAAATCGTATGTAGCTTACCTTGTTGGTGTTCTTTTAATAAACGTTTTGCTTCACGTTTTAATACAATTGAAGTAATCGGATAGCCTGCAAATCCTTGAATGACATAAATAACAATTGCAAAAACTGCTAAATCCTCTAAGCCAGCTGCCGAGGCACCTTCTGACATGACTAATGCAGCCACAACTCCTCCAACTAATGGTGGAACTGCCACAATCATTGTTTTCAAATCAAAAATCATGGCGCCAATAGTAAATAAAATAGCAATAATTCCTACAATACCGGCCAATGAAATGACAATTGCCTTCCACTGGTTTTTCAATTCCTTGAGTGACAGAAGTGTCCCCATATTGGTAATTAATAAATACATTAACATCGTGGCAACTACTGGACCGATCCCGGCAATACTAACAATATCTTTCGGGAAAAACGTCCAATAGCCAATTAAAAATAATACCGCACAGACGAACACAGATGGAATCCAAGCCTTTGTTCTTGTTGCGACAATATCTCCGATGTAAAGAATAGCAAGTACTATCGTCAGTGCTAACATTTGAGACATATTAAATAATTCTCCTTACCTATTAATTTTTTAATGTCCTCTATAATAATACTTATTATTCTAAAAATTCTATTTTTACAGAAAAGAAGAAAATTAGCCCTTTTTCGAGCATATTCGCGACATTAAATTTTTAATTTCCTAAATATTCAGTTTTTTAAATATTGATAAAAAGTAGAACCATGCTTAATAGGCTCTACTTCATTTCATAAATTCTATGCTATTAATATATATAAAATAGTCATACAACATGCATAAATTATTGTCATTAGGACCAATCGCAGCATAGACCCTCCTCTAAAACAAGCCACCGAGGAGGGTTTATGTTTATGCTAAAACAAGTTCAGGTTATGTTGGTCACTGTTTCTTCTCTAATAAAACGTTGACAACTTTCTCTAGCTGAAGATCTAAAGAATATGGATCCTCCATGACGAATTCATCATCGAATTCACCATACATATAGACATTGCCATTTTTCACAGCAGGGGCTCCTTGCCAAATAGGGCTATTCAATATCTCCTCCGCATCTTCTTGCGAATTCACATAGACAAATACATGATCACCTAAATACTCGGGCAGCACCTCTAACGAAATATTTTCAAAGCCTTCTTTCATATTTAATGCTTGTTCTGTAGGAGGTAATTTCAACATCTGATAAATGGTATTACTACCATAATTCCCACCCTCAGCAGCTAACACAAACAAACCTGTAGGGCTTAATTGCACAATTGACACCGTTTCGCCTTCCTTAATGATACCTTCTATTTGTTCTCGAGCATCTTCTACCTTGCGTTCATATCCTTTTATCCATTCCTCCGCTTCTTGCTCTTTACCAAATACTTCAGCAATTCTTCTGAATTTTTCCAAAGGCCCTGCCGTTGAAAGTTCTTCCCAATACGGGATAAAAACTGTCGTTCCTATTTTTTCGTATTGTTCAATATTTTTTTCAATTGATCCAATAATTAAATCTGGCTCTAACATAATGAGTTTTTCCGGGTTCATTGGAAAATTACCTAAATTCTCAATTTTATCGAGTGTTTCTTGCGGAATACCAGATTTTTCTATCCACCCTTCCGTTAACATTCCTTCACGAACCCCGATTGGAATAATGCCTAGCTTTAATAGTTGTCCCATATATTGATCAGCCGCTACACGCTGTGGCTGTGCTGGAATTTCAACATCACCTCTTGGCGTAGAAACAATTCTTGTTTTCCCTTCCTGCATCACTTCTTGTCCACTATTCGCCTTTGTTTCTTGATTGGCAGCTGGTGTGGCTCCATTTGTAGTTGTTGCATTTGAGCATGCAGCTAATAATAATGATAGACACATAAACAACGTCATGGCCGTTACCTTCATGTTTTTAAACTTCGACATTTCGCTTGCTCCCTTTCGTTGATAATGATTTTCAATTTCATCATCAATATACCATTCGATATGATTGGGGAGAATAGCATATCTTCTTCTCCAAAGTGGCAATTCTTCATCTTCGCTTTTTTGTTTCCACGCTCTTTTAAATTGAGCTGGAGAAATGCCCTTATGTCGTTTAAAGCTTCGACTTAATGAATAGCCATCTGGATAACCAACATGATCCGCAATGTCCTGCAATGTCGCATCTGTTTGTACTAGCAATTTTGCTGCTTTATTTATACGTATTACACCCAAATAATGAATCGGGCTAGTATGCATTTTTTCTTTAAATAACTTAGATAAATAACCTACACTACAAGATAATTCCTGAGCCAGCTTTTCAAGTGTCAATGGCCTCTGATAATGTTCCTCTATATAACGAACTGCTTCTGTAACTATATCTGGCTTTATAGGGTGAATTCCCTGGGCATGCATTTGTCGTAGTAATTCATAAATATATTGATAAAACAATGCTTTTATATGTAAACGTTTCAGCTCTTTTTCATTGGGTTGTAGCCAAACCGTACTCATTTGCTCCACTTTATCAAGCAGAGTAAGTGGATTAGCTGGTGCGAAAGCATACTGGTATTGAAACGGATTGTCGTTTTCCAACAAAGCTACAATTTCTTGTCGATTTGGTAACGGTAGAGTGGTTTTATAGAAAATCAGAAAATACTCAAATTCCTTCTCTGCTACAATCTGTATACAGACCCCTTTGCCTGCATGAAAGGCATGAAAGGATTGTACCAAATGCCTATTTTTATCGACCCATATTTGAGCATCGCCTCTTTTTGTATACAGAAAGGCATTCGTAGGCAATGGATAAGGGCCGAATGCTTCTCCTTGTTCCATCATTGTAAAACGTATATCCATGATTTTAATGTACGCGTGATTCCACAAAAGTATATGGTCGTTTAATTTCATTTAGCTCAAGCACTCCTTCTAGTTTAACCATTGACATGGCTCTAGTTTAACAGAATTCTTGATAAATGATAATGATTCTCACACAAAGAAGGACTTGTCATTGTTGCGATCAAGTCCTTCTTTGTATTGTTTATTTTTTGAATCGATTGCCTGTGTTCATATAGATCATTAAAAAAATCGTAAGCACTACAAAAAGAACAAGACCGACAATAAATAACCACTGTGTGTGAAATAGTTCATTTAGCACCCATAAAAGTACACAAAAACAGTAGCCATACATCATCTTCCCCATAAATTTTGCAAGTGCTATTTCGTCATACGTATCTTTTTCGTCTTGTGACATTGTGTTAAAGCCAGCAATTAAAAAAGTTCCTTTCCCCTGTGATAATACAAGGGCAAAGATGAGAAATGGAAGCATGATGATTAAATATACAAAAACACCCACAGTGACTCAGCCTACTTTCCATAAATAAATTGTTGAATCGCTGGTAGTAAATCCTCATGTAGTGGAAGTGTTGGGTCTGCATACGTTGCTAAATTTGCGGCATAGTCTTCTGGTGCCTTTTTCAACACATGGTTCATCCCTTCCATATAAAGAAGCGTTGCATCAGGGTTACCTTTCTTCAATGCCTCTGCATCGACTTCCTTCACTTGTAAATCAGTCGTTCCTTGCACAAGTAGTACAGGACTCTTTACTTTTCCAAGCTCTGTGGCTGGATTATACTTTAACACGGAAATAAGGAAGGGCTGTACAGAAGGACGGAAGACTGCTTGTAATTCGGGCGAAATATTTTCCACTTGCTTTCCTTGCTTTAGAGCTGTCAAAATGTCCTTTGATTCTTTGAATAAATTTGGCGCTAGCTGACTTTTTAATTGCTCCACTAATACTTCATCCATTGGACGTCCAGCACCTGCAATCGAAACAAAGGATGCTACTCCTGTTTTTTGAGCCGCTAATAAACCAATTAATGAGCCTTCACTATGTCCAATGACATGAACACTTGTATAGGCTTTATTAGCCTGCAATGATTGGATGATTTGCACTGCATCTTCAACAAATTGGTCAAACGTCACATCTTCTTCTTTCGTCAAGAGTGCTTGATTATCCCCAATACCCCGTTTATCATAGCGTACAGTTGTGATTCCCTCCTGAGCCAAGCCTTCAGCCATCATTTTTAAACTATTATTTTTACCAGCTAAAACTGAATTACCATCCTTATCTGTCGGTCCAGAGCCAGCGATAATAACTGCGACGGGTGATGGAGATGTCGCATTGGCTTTTTGAAGAGCCACTATGAGGTCACCTTGCTGAACGGGAATCTTTACTGTTTCATAAGTTACTGGTTCCTCTTTATATGCTTGTAAGATAAGTGGGAAGGTCCCACCATTTTGTTGAAATGTAGCTTCTATTTGTTCATTTTTGAAAGTACCATTAATAGCAATTACTGAGCGGTTTAAATGAATGGAAACGCTTACCTGATCACCTGTATAGTTCACACTCTTCAACGGGAAATTAGATATGCCCTGTGCTGGCACGGATAGAGTACCACTATTTTTCTGTAAATCAACAATGATGGGTAGCTGTCCATTCGGTGTTTCAATATTGCCTTCCCATTTTCCAATAAACTGTTCGCTCATGGCACTTTCCCCTTTGGTCTCTTTATTTTCTACAATCTCTTCCTTTTGCCCACAGCCAGCTAAAAGTAAAAGCGTACAGCATAACACAAACAATTTTTTCAATTTAATCTCCCTCTCTATGTGAAACTTACTAATAAAATTGGCCATACTGCCCTACTGATTGTCATGTAACACCATTTTGCAAAATTGACTATCCCACCAATGCCTTATTGTTCTTAACTTACAAGGATGGATCGTATGTATTGGAATAAAAAATGCCCTTTTCCAAAGGTGAAATGGTGGTGCCAAAAATGCCTACTATTTATTAGCATAATACCCCTACTTCCATTGTTTTAAAATTCACTGGAATAATTTCGCTCTTTAGAGCAATCGCACAGCTATTCCATTAATTGATAGGCTAATGGACATCAAATAGAATCTGTTCTATATAGAGTAGTACAGATTGTTTTCATTGTCAAATGTAGGTATTATTGTAGTTTCTCCACCTCCCCCATTAAAAAGCAGCATAAAAAAGGATCCAGAAAAATTCTGGATCCTTGGACACTTATTGCTTCTATTTGATTTTTTACTGGAATGGTTTACGCTTCACCTTAATCTACAGTGAAACAGAACTCTGCTTCACCTTTAGGCTTAAGCTTTAAGAAGCTTCAACCATCCACAGTTGTGGCGGACTTTCCTGAGATTCTTGGTCTTTGGGTGTTTGACTATTACTCATTCTGCATCCTCCCCATCAGGTTAGATTAATAAGTGTTTCCGCTCTTATTATGAACCATTGCCCATTTGTTTATGCATGATGATAATCTTTTCTTTGGCGTACAATCATTTCTTATAAAAATCCCTCTACCATTTTTGTTCATCCAGTATGCAAGCCACGTTGAATATCTATGTTGGTCTTGTGGTGTTACACCATGTACAATTGCTGAGAAGCGACAATTATTAAGTCCTGATCGTGCATAGACACCACCATTCGAAAATTCAATAATCATTTTACGTAAACGATTCTATATCTACTAAAGCTTTGGATACGACCATCCTTGTAGCATCTTCTGCTGTAATCTATTGCTTAATTGTATCAAGTCTTTTAAAAAACGCTCAAGCATTTTGTCCTCTTACCACGTTTTCATACAAAAACCCCAATTCCGCGTCTCCAGAATTGGGGATTGTCCTTCACGTATGTAAGGTACTCTTTTTCACGTCACCCTCTGGCTTTGTTGAAAAAGGATAAGGTTTTCATAGCGCCTCACAGGACAGCTTTAATGAATATCTATGCAAAAGTCACGAGGACATGCACGCAAAATTAATGTTGGACAACTAGACAAGCTTGGGCTTTTTCAATTTGAATTTTGACTTGGTCAAAGCCAGTTCCCCCAAGGGAGTGACGGCGTCGGACAGCTGCTTCTGGCGCTAATACATCATAAATATCCGAATCAATTAGCTCGCTTTCACGCTTCATCTCATCCAATGGTAAATCTAATAAGTAAATGCCTTTTTGAATACATGTGAACACAAGTTTACCTGTCACCTCATGTGCCTCACGGAAAGGCATACCTTTTGTAGCAAGGTAATCAGCTAGCTCTGTTGCGTTCGAGAAGTCAGCATGAACAGCTTGCTGTAAACGTTCCTTATTGACAGTCATTGTACGAACCATACCTTCAAAGATTTTCAGAGAACCAAGAATCGTATGCACTGTATCAAACATGCCTTCTTTATCTTCTTGCATATCTTTGTTGTACGTTAATGGTGTTCCCTTTAAAACCGTTAACAAGCCCATTAGATTTCCATAGACACGTCCTGTTTTGCCTCGAATGAGCTCAGCCATATCAGGATTTTTCTTTTGTGGCATAATGGAAGAACCTGTTGAAAAGGCATCATCCAATTCGATAAATTTAAATTCATCTGTAGACCATAAAATAATTTCCTCAGCAAAGCGCGATAAATGAGCCATTAACAAGGATGCATTGCTTAAAAATTCTACAATAAAGTCACGGTCACTTACAGCATCCATCGAGTTGGCATAAACATCATTAAATCCTAGTAATTCTGCTGATTTTAAACGGTCTATTGGGAATGTTGTCCCTGCCATCGCTCCTGCCCCTAATGGCAAAATATCAATGCGTTTCATGGATTCTGTGAAGCGTTGCTTATCACGCTCTAGCATCCAAAAATAGGCCATTAAATGATGGGCAAAAGAAATTGGCTGAGCTCGTTGTAAATGTGTATAGCCCGGTGCAATCGTTTCAATATGCTCCTCGGCTTGGACTAATAAAGTTTGTTGGAATATAGCAATTAAATCAATCGTTTCCTGGACACGCTTTTTCAAAAAGAGATGCATATCCGTCGCAACTTGGTCATTACGGCTACGTCCTGTATGTAGTTTGCCACCAACAGGACCAATTAAATCAATGAGCATCTTTTCTAAATTTAAGTGTATATCTTCATTAGCAATGCTAAATTCAAGCTCACCTGCTATTGCCTTTTCTTTCAGTTGGGCAAGACCACTAAGTATGGCCTCTACATCAGCTGTTGGTAAAATCCCTGTTGCGCCAAGCATTGTGACATGTGCAACACTACCTTCAAGGTCCTCTAGCACAAGTTGTTGATCAAAGCCAATGGATGCACCGAATTCATCTACCCATGCTTCTGCTGATTTTTGGAAACGTCCACCCCAAAGTTTTGTCATGTCAGCTCACCTTTTCCTTTATTACTTTTCAAAAGGTGTAGGTCAAGCACAAATGCCTCACCCCACCCTGCTTATTACGATTACTTTTTATTAACAGCTGAGTTCACTACAGTCGGTAGACCCCATAGTTCGATAAAGCCAACAGCGGAAGCGTGGTTGAATTGATCTTCCTTCGAATATGTGGCTAATTTTTCATTGTATAGTGAATTTGGTGATTTACGTCCTTCTACAATGGCATGCCCTTTGAATAATTTCACACGCACTGTACCATTCACATATTGCTGTGATTGGGCAAGGAATGCCTCAAGTGCATCACGTAATGGAGAGAACCATAGACCATCATAAATTAATTCAGATAGTTTTTTCTCAATAACTGGCTTGAAGTGGGCTAATTCTTTGACAAGTGTTAAATCTTCAAGCTCCTTATGAGCCGTTAACAACACCTTAGCACCAGGAATTTCATAAACCTCACGAGATTTAATACCTACTAAACGATTTTCAACGTGATCGATACGTCCAATGCCATGTGCACCTGCAACTGCGTTTAATTCCTGAATTAAATCAGCAAGCTTCATTTCTTTGCCGTTTAAAGCAATTGGTTTACCAGCCACGAATTCGATTTCCACATACTCTGCTTCATTTGGTGCGTTTTCTACTGAAACCGTTAAGCCATAAGCTTCTTCTGGTGGAGATACCCATGGATCTTCCATAATGCCCGCTTCATTTGCACGACCCCATAAGTTTTGGTCAATTGAAAATGGAGAATCTAATGTTGCAGGAATAGGTACATTATGTTTCATCGCATATTCAATTTCCTCATCACGGCTCCAGCCCCACTCACGCACTGGTGCTAATACCTCTAGATCAGGATTTAATGCTTTAATAGAAACTTCAAAACGAACTTGGTCATTTCCTTTACCTGTGCAACCATGAGCTACAGCATCCGCACCTACTTGGTTCGCAATCTCAACCAATTTTTTCGAGATTAATGGACGAGAAAGAGCTGACACTAATGGATACTTTTGTTCATACCATGTGTGTGCTTGTAATGAAATTAATGCATAGTTTTCAGCAAATTCATCCTTTGCATCCACCATATAAGATTCAATCGCTCCTACTTGTAGAGCTTTGTTTTTTACAAACTCCAGATCTTTCCCTTCACCAACGTCAAGACATACTGCGATAACGTCCCAACCTTGTTCTTTTAACCATGGAATTGCTACCGAAGTATCAAGTCCACCTGAATATGCTAGTACAACCTTTTTATTTGCCATAAAAAATGCGCCTCCATTGCTCTACAGATATGTATGTTTATACATTCAATTAAAAGTTTATACACGAATAGTATCATGTTATAAAAATAAAAACAAGTGTATTTTTATAAATTAATAGTCTTTTATTTTTCTTATAAAAAGTCCGTTTACCCACACATTACTCTCAAGGAAATCAATGATAGATACTCAAAAAAACGCTTTTTCACTATAGACATAAATGTATACTGTATAAATTACAACAAAAAAGAATCCAATGTATAAACTGGATTCTTGTGACACTACTAATGGATAAATAAACGAACTATCCATTTTCATCTTAATCGGTCTTTGGGAGCCAATTGATTCATTGTTTACAAGTGAGAAGCGCTCACCCCCGCGGTAGTGTGGAAATCACCACATTGACTTTATGATGTCATTGGCTAGGTTTATTAGACCAAACCTTCTTTGGATTCATCAGTATAAGTAGAAAGGCTACTATTGAATACAGGATAGCGTTATACATCATTAAAATAATTAAATTCTCGTTTATAATGCCTATAAAAAAATTGAAGAATTGATGGATCATTATAGGAATGATTAAATTTTGATTAATTGTATAGAAGGCTGTCATAATAATGGTCGTAGAAATGATGGAAAGCATAAAGAATATGATGTATTTTAGTAGCTCCAGCCCTGTAAAACCTGTTGTGAACCAAATAGGTAAATGCCAAATTCCCCACCAAAATCCTATGATGATTGCAGATTGTAATGACCCATATTTCTTTTGGAGCTCAAGCAACGCAAAGCCTCTCCACCCTAATTCTTCTCCTATAGGTCCTGATAATAGATTTTTAAAGAAATAATAACTAAGCATTCCCCAGGAGGAAATAGTCAAAATAGCATCAGCTTTAGTATTCTTCATAACAACAAGTAAGATGATCATAAAGATGGTGGCTTGAATAAGCAGAACAGAAAGAATGACAGAAAATCGAAGTTGATTTTTAAATTTTTGTTTCACGAAATGTAAAAAATGCTGCCCTGGATAAATTTTTGAAAATAGTATGGCAAAGGCAAAAGTCGATGACCATGCAGATAGACAGCGTACTATATCGAATACCCATGTTGGAAAGCCTAACATTTTAACGGCTCCTACAAGGCAAAAAAGTGGCAAAAAGATGATATTAGTCAGGATAATGAAACTCGCTACTGGTCTTTTTAGCTTCTTTTTTTTGTTCATATAATAAATCCCCCGTTTCGTTCTGAATACTTTCAGCTTAAACCTGGGGGTTGCTCACAGGTCAATACATATTTCCATCTATCACTCTATCTTATGGGAACATACATTTCTAAAAATATTCGTTCTAGTCCTCCCTCGAAAGTAGCTAGTAATAAGTTAATATAAACGAGACCTAAAAGTTCATAGCCATTTTCTTTGGCTACTCTTCTAATTGTTGCTTCCACTTGGTCGTCTGTATTTTTGCCACCCGTCGACCATCTTCCATCTTCAATGACAGTATATAAACAGGTAGGATGATAAAAAACTTGCTCTTGTAACGCTTTCTCGTTTTCTTCTAGCTTTCGCACAATCATAAATTTATCTTCCTGCATGCCTTGTTCATTAAACTGTATTACTCTTCTTAACGATGTCAGGATAACCGCTTTTTTTAAACTGTCTGTATTTTCTTTAAGTGCGTCATATTCTTCATAAGCTGTATAATGGTCTATTACGCCTAACATGGCTAGTGGTTTCATTTCTTTTATCGTAAAGGTACCTAAGTATTGTTAAATTTTTTGGCAATCCTCTTGTGCATTTTGGAGTTTTTTTAACAGTAGGTTTTTATAGGCTATCTCCTCTAACACCTGTTGTTCTTTCTCCTCTAATAGGAGTTGGATTCCCTCAATACTCATGCCTTTTCTTACTTCTTGTATTCGTTTAATTTCAAAATCCAATTCTCGATAAAAATTGACGGTTGTTAAATTATATATATCCAATTGATTGTATGTTCTATAGCCATTCTCACTATTTTGTTGAGGCTTAACCAATTCCATTTCCTCATAATATTTGATCGTATCTCTAGAAATGCCTAAAAATTTTGCCACTTGTCCAATTGTATACATAATACCCCCCCTTTTCTTAGCCAGTATGAAAAAACTGTAGACATGAAAAGTACATGCTTACAGTTAGATGTTCATTATTTTTTATGGAAAAATGATTTCCCTAACAACTCAATGGTTGCAGGTGCCAGTGCATACAGTTTACTTGATAGCCCCATGATTTTGGGGAGGTTGATCTCTCGAACTGGGCGCTCAATTGTTTTAATTGTCGCCTGTGCCACTTCATCAGCTGATAATAAAAATCTACCTAAAGATTCGCGATAGCCACTTTGATCATTGGCCTTGTCTAAAAATGGTGTATCAATCGGACCCGGGTGAATAGCCGTTACTTTTACATGATATGGCGCAAGCTCCATCCGTAGTCCATTTGTAAATCCTACAATCGCATGTTTGGTTGCTGCATAAACACTTGCTTTCGGAGTGGCGACCTTGCCAGCCTGAGACCCAATAAAAATCAAATGCCCTTGATTTTGCTCCATCATCTTGGAAGCTAACCGTTTCGCAAGGTAAATAGGTACACTAATATTCACTTCAATCATTTGTGCAATATCCTCATCCATTAACTTTGGAGCCTCAGCAAATTTTCCAACACCAGCTGATAGGATGGCGACATCAATGGGTGGAAGCTGGGCACAAACAGCGTCGAGTGTATGTAAATGGGTTAAATCAGCTTGAATGACTTTGGCTCCCAAACGTTCTAAAACTTTTAAAGCTACAGCATTGCGGCCTGTGGCATAAACGGTATGACCTTGCGCTACTAGTAACTCCGTTATTTTTAAGCCTACACCACTTGTTGCCCCTGTCACAAAGATCGTCTTACTATTCATAAATAGTCCTACTTTCTTTTAAATAAATAGATGCCTTCTTCTGTCTTCGTTGAAGTAATATAATTATTTGCCTCTAAATAATCTAAATGCCCCAACGTTTTGGACAGTGTTAAACCAAGCATATGCTGGAAGATAGCTGGATACAATCGTTTCGTCACTTGCACAACCGTTAATTGATCTTCCCCTAGTAATTCACAAACTTTCATAGATTGCTGATGCTGTCTTTCTAGTCGTTTATCAATTAAGATCGGAATGTCTTGTAGTTCAGCCCCATGTCCTGTATACATCATTTTGACAGGCAATTGGCGTAAAATTTCTAGCGATTCATTATATTGTAATAATGATTTTGTGCGTCCCAATGAATGATCTAATGGTGGCTCAATTAAAGGGTTCGGCGTTATTTTTTCAAGTAATAAATCTCCGCCAATCACATGATGTGTTTGTTCATCCCAAAAAATAAAATGGCTTTGTGCATGCCCTAATGTTTCAATTGCCTTTAATCCTGGATGCCCAGGTACTTCATCTCCATCCGTCAAAATTTGTGTCAATGGACGTTCACCTACAAGCTCTAATTCGCGACGAACATGTACACTTTTAGCAATATACTCTTGTGGTACCCCATGTTCAAATAAACGTTCACTGTAAAATTGCTCGTGATAACGTAAAAACTCCTCGTCATGACGAAGCCACTTATCATTATAGGCATGACCTAAAATTTCAGCATGTGGAAATGCATCGACCCATCCCGCATGATCAGGGTGATGATGGGTGAGCACAACTTGTTCAATATCTCGCATATCGTAGCCTGCGGCGCGAATCCCCCATTTCAGAGCATCATAGGCTTCTACCGTTTTTGGTCCAACATCAAAAATGCTAAGTGCATCACCTTTCACAATAAATGCATTGACATCTCCTACTTCATAGGGTGTTGGTATTTCGATTTTGTATATAGACAAAGTTGTCTCCCCCTTTTTACTCGCTAGTGAATACTGATTCATTCTATTTTACAAGTTTTTTCTGTTTTCGTCATCTTCCTGTTGACAGGTTGCTTATCCATCACTATAATTTTGAATAATCTAATTATTAATGTGCGTTGAAGAAGCCGAGTACGTAATTGGTGAAGGTGTTAGAGAGTGTTACATTTGCTGAGAGTAACATCACCCACTCCCATTACCGAACCTATTTCTGAGCAGTTATGCAAACATAACCGTATCCCTTGCGATAAAAGGGCTAAGAGTTGTGCCAACATTGGCAAACAAAGGTGGTACCGCGGAAACAAAAGCGTTTTCGTCCTTCTAAATAAGGACGAGAGCGCTTTTTTATTTTGAACTGGAGGTTTTATTCATGAAAAAAATTTTATTTATCGGTGCGGGGTCAATGGCAGAGGCATTGATTCAAGGGTGGATAAAGCAAAAGGTATTTTCACCACAGGAAATTTACGTCACCAATCGCTCTGACAAAGAACGTCTACATTTTTTACAAGAAACATATGGCATTCACTGCATGTTTGATCAGGCCATTTTTCGTCAGGCAGATCTAATCATTTTGGCGATGAAGCCAAAAGACGCAATTGCAGCAATGCGTGAGTTAAAACCAAAAATCACAGCACAGTCTGCGATTCTGTCCATTCTAGCAGGTATTGGGATAGGGACGATTACTGAACTTTTAGGGAGCCGTCCAGTCGCACGAGTGATGCCTAACACGTCTGCCACTATCGGTATGTCCGCAAGCGGCATTGCATTTAATAACGAAGTATCTACTGCACAGCGTATTCTTTTTCTCCAGTTATTAGAGGCTGTTGGCTCCGTTATTGAAGTAGAAGAGGATCAATTACATGCAGTCACAGCCCTTTCAGGTAGTGGTCCTGCTTATATTTATTATTTAATGGAAGCGTTCGAGCGTGTAGGAACAGAGGTAGGTCTATCCAAAGATACAGTACGATTGTTGATGACACAAACACTTGCTGGTACTGCTGAAATGCTCAAGCAATCCGTAGATGAGCCGGATGTCCTACGCAAAAAAGTAACAAGCCCTGGCGGGACAACTGAGGCGGGGATTCAAGCGCTAGAGCAATATCAATTTAATGAGGCGATTGAAGCTTGTATTAAAGAAGCAGAAGCACGATCTCGTTCACTTGCAAATGGATAACATTAGGTGCAAAATAAAGTTTATCACTAGGAATTAGGGGGCTTTATTTTGAGTAAATTATTCGAACCTTATCAATTACAATCGATTTCCTTAAAAAACCGTGTTGTCATGGCACCAATGTGTATGTATTCAGCCGAGGATGATGGTATGGTCACACCTTTCCATCAAGTCCATTATGCGACACGGGCAGCTGGGCAAGTAGGATTAATCATTTTAGAAGCTACGGGTGTTGTACCAGAAGGTCGTATCTCCAACAAGGATTTAGGCATTTGGGATGACGCGCATATTGAAGGCTTACGTCAATTAGTAGAGGGCATGAAAGCATATGGGGCTAAAACAGGCATCCAGCTTGGTCATGCTGGACGTAAAGCAGCAATAGATGGCGAAATTTTTGCCCCATCAGCAATTGCCTTTAGTTCAGACTATCAAACACCAACAGCCATGTCTGAAGAGGACATTCATCATGTGATTGAAGCGTTTAAACAAGCGGCTATTCGTGCGGCAAAGGCAGGCTTTGACGTACTAGAAATTCATGGAGCACATGGCTATTTAATCAGTGAGTTTTTATCGCCTGCTACGAACAAACGTGAAGATCAATATGGTGGCTCACAGGAAAATCGCTATCGTATATTGCGCCAAATCATCGATGCTATTCGCAGTGTTTGGGATGGGCCATTATTGGTACGTGTTTCTGCAGAAGATTACGCAGAGGATGGCACTACAATGGAAGATTTCATCGTCTTTAGCCGCTGGATGAAGTCACAAGGAGTAGACCTAGTAGATGTATCAACAGGTGGCGTTGTCCCTGCTGCTATCAATGTTTTTCCAGGTTACCAAGTTTCTCATGCTGAAGCCATCAAACATGGGGCTGATATCCCTACTGGTGCAGTGGGCCTTATTACAACAGCCATTCAAGCCGAAGAAATTTTGCAAAATAATCGTGCAGATTTAATTTTCTTAGCTCGTGTTTTACTCCGTGAGCCGTACTGGCCCCTCCATGCAGCTAAAGAATTAAGCGAAGAACTGCAACCACCCGTACAATATGTTCGTGGTTGGTAATCCTCTTTCCATAACAAAACAGCTTGTGCGTTCACAAGCTGTTTTTTAATTAGAACAGTGGATTTTGTTTGATTTCTTCATCAATAGCCTGTACTAATGCCTCCGCATCATCCGCAGTGACGATTTCTCCGTTCACAATAGCAAAAATACCTTGCTCACAGATTTCACAATGCGATGTACAACCCGATTCCTCCATCTCAATATCTTCACGTTCTAGTAAGACATCATATGCATCTGCCGCACCTAACGATAAATTCGTGATGCAAAACTCAACTCTATTTTTTAATGGTTGTGAATCTTTCTTCTTTTTAAAAAGAGAAAATACCATGTTTATTCCCCCTTACAAACTATCATCTATCATACCATAATGGGACACTGTCTATGAAAACCCTTACAAACATTTCACTCAGATTCCCCTCATTTTTGAACATCGTGTGAATTATAAATAATTTCTAGTTAGTAACAACTCTAGTAAGTCATTTGGAACATTTGTCGACTCTTTATAGAACAAGTATACGGGTACATTTGGCAATGAAAAGCCTTCAAACGGTACAATATTAAAACGTCCCTCCATACGTTCTTTTCTTACGATCATACGAGGTAGAAAAGACATCCCTAACCCGTCTTTGATTAGTCTTTTTACGACATAGGATTGGGAAATTGATACTTGCCTCGTTAAAATATAGTTTTCTCTTAAATTATGTAAAAGCTCATTCCAAATAGTTGGGTGATGATGCGTAAATAATGTATATGTTTGAAATAGCTCTTCATAATCGATGTAAGCCCCTGTTTCATCATCATAAGCATCTAATGGAATCACTAATTCTAACGGGCTTTCAATAAGCAGCTCTTGATGCCAATGTCGATAGCGGGTCGGTAATAAGGAGATACCTATATGGGCTTGATGCTGATGAACTAAATCTTCAATTTTAGCTGAATCCTCCACTAAAATCGAAATTTCCAATGCAGGGTGATCATTGATAAATTGATACAAAACATGCGGTAAAATGGTTTCCACCATTAAAGGGGTCATAGCGATAATAACCTTTTCGTGAATGCCTTTACTCACTAAACGAATACGTTCAATACTTTGCTCCCACTGGAGGACCATTTGCTGTGCCTCTATTTGAAATAGCTTCCCGGCTTCAGTTAATTGGACACGGTTTCTTTCACGCTTAAACAATTGAACATGCAAAAATTCTTCTAACTGTTGAATGTGAACGGTGATACTTGGCTGTGAAAGATGAAGTTGTTGTGCCGCTGTTCGAAAATTACAAGTTTGAGCAGCTACAATAAAGGACTGTAACCATTTATACTCCATGTTTTCTCCTCCTTGATTACTATTTTTGATTAAGTTCATTACATATATTTAATTTACTTAATTATACAATAATAATAGACTGACTATTAAATAGATGATGCAAAAGGAGAGATATACATGTCTTATGCTACATTAAGTCGTCAATTTCGAATATTTGCCGAACAGGAATGTGTAGACTCTAGCCCCCTGTATGAACATTTAGCTAATAGTATTGCTGTGGATGAGGAGCTATTAGAGATTGCCTCCATGATTCCACCCAATCAACCCGCACCCAATTTATTGTTGGCGGCTGTGCAATATTTATTGGGTTCCTTGAAAGATCCTTTAGCTAAGTATTACGCGTCTTTTACGGCAACTCCAATTCCCATTCAAGGGGTTTACCCTGTCTTTAAGGCATTTGTAATGGCGCATAAAGCACAATTAAAGTCATTGTTTCAAGAAAAACTTGTCCAAACCAATGAAATTCGACGTTGTGCCTATCTCTATCCTATGATGACTGACATTTATCACAAGCATCAACGACCATTAGCCTTCATAGAAATAGGAGCAAGTGCTGGACTTCAGCTTGGTATGGATCACTACAATTATTGTTACAATCATCAATTATCCATTTACAATACGGACAATGGATGCACCATATCCTCAGAAAACCGTGGGGAAACACTTCCTGTGTCTGTGTCTAAGCCACCTGTTGTTTGTCAAAGGATTGGCATTGATTTAAATCCTATTGATCTCCGACAAAAGGAAGACAGTCAATGGCTACAAGCTTTAATCTGGCCTGAACACCATGAACGTCGATTGTTGTTAAATGAAGCTCTCCCTATCTTCGGTCAATTAGATATTCAGTTAATAAAGGGTGATGCAATCCAACTAATAAAAGAGCTTAGTCAAACAATTGAGCAAGAGGCAATGTTAGTCGTTTATCATACACATGTCGCCAACCAACTGCCATTACCATTACGGCATGAATTAATGGAGCAATTAAAGGAGATAAGCATGGAACGACCTCTTTATCATTGCTATAATAATTTATTTGACTTACAGCTACATCAAGATTTTATGCATCTTGGCACCATCGAGCCGATTCGTACAATGGAACGACCAGATGGGCATGCACGCTGGTTTAAATGGGCCAACTGCTAGCATGTACAATAAAAAGAAACGCTGTGCCCTATTGCTACACAGCGTTTCTATTAATCTTTAAAAATCGTATTCAGCATCTTTTTTCGCACGAATTTCTGCAAATGCGTCTGTTACCATTACAGTATCCTCTGCTAACCGTTCAAGACGGAAAAGAACATCATCATTGACAATTTCTTTGCGTAAAAAGTCTTTTTCTTCTATAAATACATAGGTTGGCACAATATGGGCCTTCATGTAAGCAAGAATTGGCTTTAATTGCTGCTCCACCATTAAGTAGTGCTTCGACGTACCTGCTGTGACAACAACACTGACCACTTTGTCGCGAAAGGCATTGACTGGTAATAAGTCAAAGATATTTTTCAATGTTGCTGGAATGGATGCCTGAAATGTTGGCGTACCAATAACAATAGCATCCGCAGCCATGATGGTTTCTGTCACATATTTTGTATCGCCCTCATAGTCAAAATAATTACGTCCATCACTAAAAATTAGTTGATAGTCAGCGAGATCCAGAAGTGTCACTTCATGCTCCGGGTATTTTTTTTGGACCATTTCGACAAATTTATGCATAGCTGTTCTTGTTTTTGAGCCGATAATAGAACCGGCAAGTGCGACAATTTTCATGACTGTTCGCTCCTTATTTTGCTGTATATTTTTTCATTGCAGGAATAATATCATTACCGATCATTTCAATATTTTTCATAATTTTATCGAATGGCACGCCTCCAAAATCAATTTGAGCCATAAATCGTTGCATACCATAAAGCTCATATTGATAAAGTAATTTCTCAATAATTTGCTCCTTGCTTCCGACCATTAACGCATCCCGTGTATCTGTTGCTTGTGCAAATTGCTGCTTTGGATAGCCTCCCCCACGAATCGCTTGGAAACCACCATTTAAATGTGGATACATCCCTTGCAATGCCTCTTTTGTTGTATCGGCTACATAAAACAGGCTTGTTGTGGCAACCGGCAATTCATTTGGATCAAAGCCTTGTCGCTCTGCCGCTTCTCGATATGCATCAACTGATGGCTTAAAGTTTGTAGCCGGCCCACCAAGAGTCGTTAGCATCATGGGAATTCCCATATATCCTGCCTTGATGGCACTTGCAGGTGGACCTCCAACAGCACGCCAAATTGGTAAGGAGCCATTTTTGGGCTGTGGTAAAATTTGAGCGTGATGAAGTGGAGCACGGAACTGTCCTTCCCATGTTACAAGCTCCTCTGCATTGATTTTCATGAGTAGCTCTAATTTCTCTTCAAAAAGTTCTTCATAGTCATGTAAATCTACACCGAGTAAATGGTAGGCACCTACTCGAGAACCGCGACCTGCCACAATTTCTGCGCGACCATCGGATAATAAATCAATAGTTGCAAAATCCTCATATACACGTACAGGATCGGAGACACTCAGTACAGTAGCAGAGCTTGACAGCTTAATTTTTGATGTTGCTTGTGCTATGGCGCCCAACACGACTGTATGTGCCTGCGTTGTAAAATACGATTGATGACTTTCGCCTACTCCAAATACATCAATACCCGCTTGCTCTGCTAATTGGCTAGCTTCAACTAGTTCTTGTAGTCGTTGCTGCGCAGAAATTCGTTCTCCTGTTAGTGGGTTGGGAATATGGTCTCCTAAAGAATACAGCCCAAATTCAAGTCCTTGTGATTGATCAATACGATATTTTTCCATTATGAATTATCTCTCCTTATTCAAGCGGCTCTAAAATCGCTTCAATTTCTGCTCGTTTTTCCTCTAAAAATGGCGGAAGATCTAGCTCTTTTCCTAGTTCATCTACTGTAGAATCCACCGTAAACCCTGGGCCATCTGTCGCCATTTCAAATAGAATTCCGTTACGATCTCTAAAATAAAGACTTTGGAAATAATAACGATCGACGACACCTGTACTAGTCAACCCTAGTTCTTTAATTTTTGTATCCCATTCTTGAAGCTCCTCCACCGTTGCTACACGTATAGCAAGATGGTGAATACTACCTTTACCTGGCTTTTCGCTTGGTCCTTCTAATTCTTTAACAAGAATCTCTCCAAGTACTTCTCCCTCTATCGATTGCAGGACTGTCCCTTGGTCATTTTCTGCAACAACGGTATAGTGAAATAAATCTTGTAGTAAATTCACAGTCCGTTGTAAATAACGCACCGTAATTTCAACTGTACCCATTCCTAAAATGCGATGCTCTTCAGGGATTTCATTGCCTTCCCATGGTTGCCATTGAGTTGGCGTTTCCTGACCATGATGATTTAATAACACCATTCTCAACCCTTCATGATCTTCAAAAAACAAGGCATCTTTCCCTGCATATGTGGTGATGTCACTATGTTCAACCTCAAGCTCTTGAAAGCGACCTTTCCAATAATGTAAACTCTCATAGCTTGGTACAAGTAGACCAATACGTGTTATCGCATTAGTTCCTCGCACTGTGCGGCCAGCAACAGGCATCTCAAAAAATGTTAATTCTGTTCCCGCTGAACCTGTTAAGTCCCCATAAAACAAATGATACATAGATGGGGAGTCTTGATTTACAGTTTTCTTCACACGTCGTAACCCTAAAATTTTTGTGTAAAAATGATTATTTTGTCTTCCATTTTTCGTTAGCATGGAAATATGATGGTGCCCACTTAATTTGTTCATTTGGCTGCTCCTCCTCGAAATCACTTGACTAAGCAAGTGATAGCGTAAAAAAAATTACGCTTGTGGCAATTTTTTTTCCTGACTATGCTTTTCCAGCTTTGTCATGACTTTATATAAAGTTTTCATTTCTTCATCTGTTAATACATCTTCAAAAAATGAGGATTGGAAGTGAAGCTGACTAGGTGTTGCTGCATCAATCATTTGCTCCCCTTTTGCCGTCAACGAAATCGCCTTCGTCTTCCAATTTTGCTTACGCTCAATCAGTCCCTCCTTTTCCAATCTTGCTAGCATGCGAGACATTCCACCTTGTGTGACCGTTACTTTCTCTGCTAGTTGACATTGTGTAATAGGTGCATAGGTTTTTATTTGGATCAGCACATCAAATTGTGCAGTTGTTAAATCAAAACGTTTTAAAAATTCATTGGATAATTGATTACTTTGGGCTGTAAAGCGCATCATGCGAATCCAGGTTAAAGTACCTAATGTATGATTTTTCACGACTTTATCCTCCCTTCTGTTATCACTTTACCACGCAAGTGATAAAGTAGCAAGGAAAATATCTCGAATTTGAGATATTAAATAAATAGGGAATATCCCTATATAATGCCGTGTGTGGTAATAGGATATAAATTGCCTTTAAAAGCAAAAGATATTCTCCCTGTCTCTTCTGATACGACCATAACAAGTGCATCACTAACCTCACTCAATCCCAATGCTGCACGATGTCTTGTGCCTAATTTCTTTTCACCTGTATAGCGCTCGGACAATGGTAATACATTGGCAGCCGATTCAATTTGATTATGATTGACTAATACAGCCCCATCGTGAAGAGGATTGCCCGGGAAAAAAATAGATTCTACTAATGAATGAGTTAAGTCCGCACCTATATGAATACCAGGCTGGACTAGATTCTCCAAAGCGTCTTCCCGCTGGATCACAATTAAACCACCATGTCTTCTCAGCGACATATTTTGTACACTATGCGATAGTTCTGGATACTTTTCAGTAAACGGGGAAAGATAACAATTTAAATAAAACGTGGCTGCTTTCATTTCTATTGCCACAAATTTTTCTTTAATTTTTTCGAAATTGCCAAGGAGACAATTTGTATCTGTATCCATCTGTTGAACACTTTGCTGTAATGACATACTCACTTGGAGAAGCTCATCTTTTAATGTTTCTTTCATTGGTGAAAAATCACAATTTATTGGATTCACAAAAAGCACCTCTCTTTTTTATAAAAGCTTTCCTCTCTTAGTTTCCCTGGAAAAGCTATTTTTATGCGTCACTGAAAGCTAGTGCTATGAAGCGTTCTTGTTTTCTAATAAGAAAGACAAGACAAACTCCTATGATACTAACAACAATACAGACGACTTTCTTCTCCTTGTCAAAAAAACGCGTTACCTGTAGAACTAATTTTCTACAAGTAACACGTATATGTTCTTACATATGTCCAGCCCTAATCTTTCTCACAATACTAAAAGTCGTATATGTAGCAGCTGGTGCCAAGACGACAATAAAAATAATCCAGACAGTTAGATTATTTGTTGCTTTCAAAGTTTCATAATTTGTTATGACAAACATGATGAGACCGAATAGTAATAAATAGCTCAGCACATTTGGGAAGATAACGATTAGTCTTAATAGTGCTGGCGGCATCTTTTGCTGATTCATTTTAACCACACCCCTTTTTTCAATTATACGGGAAATAAGTGATTTATCGTACTATATTTTTCCTTTTAGATACTATAAATGTATAGCATAAAAAATAAAAAACATCTATTAGCTGTCATTCCAATTAATAGATGTTTTCCAATATTAAAGCAATGTATTGTTTTGCCAACTATAAATCGCTTGATCGGAAGTTAGAAACGTTTGCGGGAAAGTTTCCTGAGCCTCTGCCAAAAATGGCGGTAAATCTTGTGGAAGAAAGCGAGCACTTAAATGATTTAGTAGTAAATATTGGGCCCCTGCTTGCTGTGCCACCTTGGCTGCCTCCACATTGGTTGCATGACCATAATTGGCTGCTAAATCCGTAGTTGTGCCGTCAAACGTAGCTTCATGGACAATGATGTCAGCACCCATTGATAGCTGAACAGCTTCCTCACAATATTTTGTGTCGCCTAAAATGGTCAGTGTAAAGCCTTTTTTGGCTGGTGCAACAACATCTTTCGCTTGTATGACATCGCCGTTATCAAGCACGACATCATGCCCTCTTTTCAATTGTCCTAAAAGAGGTCCCTTGGGAACACCTAAGTCCTTGGCTTTCTCGATTAATAATTCTCCAGGTAAATCCTTTTGTTCAATACGATATCCGTAGCATGGAACAACATGGCGCAATTCCTTCGCATATACCGTAAAACAATCATCCTCATATACAATCCCTTCTTGAACTTCTACAAAGTGCAAAGGATATGTTAAATGAGTCTTTGATAAAGAAAAAGTTTGTTCAATCCATTGCTGTAAGCCTGCTGGACCGAAGATCGTTAATGGTTCATCTCCACCTTGAAACGAACGGGAGCTTAAAAAGCCAGGCAATCCGAAAATATGATCACCATGCAGATGCGTAATAAAAATTTTTGACACCTTCCGCGGCTTTAACGACGTGTGTAAAATTTGATGTTGAGTCGCCTCTCCACAATCAAAAAGCCACATTTCGCTTATTTCGTCTAATAGCTTTACCATCAGGGCACTCGTATTTCGTTCTTTGGAAGGCATGCCTGCGCCTGTTCCTAAAAAATGTAGTTGCACAAATGCCACCTCACTTCATGTTTTATCATTTTATTGTACCTTATTGGGCCTCATAAGAAAAACCTTTGGTAAAAGCTTTCTCCAAAGGTTTTGTCGTTTATTTTGGTTGCCAAGAAACAAGGGCTGCATGAAAATCATGACGATAATAATAGCGTCCATCTTTTTCTTCAATAAAAGGTTGCAGCGATTCCTCAATGTGTTCTTGTTGGATATCTGTATTTAATATTTTTTTACTTTGAGTCGTCACTAGCTGTTCATAGCTTTCATAAGCATAGACGCGTTCCAAAGGAATGATTTGACAATCAGCGTAAATATCCATTTCGTATAGTAGATTTAAAAACTCTATATAATCTCTTCGGGGGAATTTGATCGTATAGCCGTACTTTTCATATAATCGTTCATAGTGTGGCTGAATGGGCCCAGTCGTCATCCCTATAATGGCCCGTTTCGTCGCGAGTCGATTCATATGTGCTAAAGCAGCTTTAATTTCATACATACGGTAAAAACAATTGACGCCTAAAACGATATCATGTGGCTCAATCTCATCTTTTTCTAAACGCTCCCATTTTGCATGGACATAGGAAACGTGCTCCTGATGAGGCATACACTGCTGTAAGTACTGCAACATACTTTGGGAGCTATCCACACATGTTAGCTTGTTTACTCTATCTGCTAAAGGAAAGGTGTAATTTCCCCAACCAGGTCCAATTTCTAATACAGAATGTTGGGGTTCAATACTTTTTTGAAGCTCCTGAAAAATGCGTGTAGCATACGGATCCGTTTGCCCCATATTTTTTCGAGCAACAGATTGAGCCCAAAATTGCTCTTCTAGCTGATCATTCAACATTCGCTCAGGCATATGCCCATGCCAGTCTTTCATACCTTCTTGCCATAATGCTTCGAAATTAATGGCTAATGGTCCTTTTCTCGTCATACAGATACCTCTATTGATAATAATTCATATATTTTTTTCATATCAAGATTTGCTCGTACGTGACTAGCTAACATATTGTAAGCATCTTCTCTTCGTTCAGCATCACTTTTTACCTCACGAGGTAAGGCAGCTAATCCTTTTTTTACACGGATGTCATTGATAAGCTGACGGGTATACGTACGATTATGGAATAAACCATGGAAATACGTGCCAATCACCTGTTCATCTTGACTAATAGCGCCATCCTCTCGACCATCCTCAAGCTGTAAAAAAGGTGTAACCTCATCACGTAAAATTTTTGTTCGTCCTAGATGAATTTCATAACCCGTCAATAGATCCTGTCCTCTTGTGCCAGTCATTTGTACCGTTTTTTTATTGCCTACAAAAATAGTTTCCATTGGCAATAAACCAAGACCATAAGCAGATTCACCATTGCCCTCCACTGCATCTGGATCTAATAGCGTCTCACCAAGCATTTGAAAACCACCACAAATTCCAATTATTTTAGTGCCATGCTCCCTTAATCGGGCAATAGCTTGATCGAAGCCATTTGCCTTTAACCAGGCTAAATCATCCATTGTGCTTTTCGTTCCTGGAAGTATGAGCAAATCTGGCGTACCGAGTTCATGTACTTTTCCAATTAATCGAACCCCCACTTCAGGCTCATCAAAAAATGGATCGACATCTGTGAAGTTTGAAATACGTGGTAAACGAATCATCGCCACATCCACAGCAAATTCCCCTGGTTTTGGCTTTTTAAAGCGTAATGATGATAAAGCGAGTGAATCTTCCGCTTCAATATTGACCTCTAAATAAGGGACAACACCTAGCACTGGAATGCCTGTTTCTTGCTCCACCCATGCCAAACCATCATCCAATAACTCACGCATACCTCTAAATTTATTAATAATTAGCCCTTTCACTCGTGCCCGCTCCGCATCATCTAGCAATGCCAGAGTACCAACAATCGAGGCAAAAACCCCACCTCGATCAATATCGGCAACAAGGACAACCGCTGCATCTGCTAAATGTGCCATTCGCATATTTGCAATATCACGATCCTTTAAGTTAATCTCTGCTGGGCTTCCTGCTCCCTCTAAGACAATGACATCATATGTATTTTGAAGCGTACGAACTGATTTTTCGACAATGGGCATCGCTTCCTGGACAAAATTATTGCGATATGTTTTGGCATCCATATTTAAAAAATGCTTTCCATGGACGATGACCTCAGACATCATATCTTGCTTTGGCTTGAGCAAAATAGGGTTCATATCAGTTGTCGCAACAACACGAGCAGCTTCAGCCTGTACTCCTTGTGCACGACCAATTTCCCCACCGTCTTTTGTTACAAATGAATTAAGCGCCATATTTTGCGATTTAAAGGGGACAACTTTAAAGCCATCATCCGAAAATATACGACACAACGCCGTACAAATCATACTTTTTCCAACATCGGAAGCTGTTCCTTGAATCATGATCGATTTTGCTGGCATAATCATTTTTCCTCCGTCATTATTGGTGTCACGCTGTCATATTTCTGTTCCACGAGACACGATTATTTGCCTTCGCTCTGGTAGTAATCACACTTATCCAACATGCGTTGCTCACCTAACTCAGAGTAATTCATCCACCCTGAAGGTGAAGGTGCTTTAAAATTCAAGCCCCTTCACAGCTGGAATACCTTCATCATAATAATGCTTAGTAGCGTCAATTGTAGAAACTAAATCAGCCATTGCTAGCAACGCAGGATTGGCACTTCTGCCTGTCACCACTAAATGCATAGTCGATGGACGTTGCTGAATTGCTTCGATAACTTCTGCCAGTGGAAGAACATCATCAATTGGAAACTTACTTATAGCTAATGCATTGTTTAGCTCATCTAGCACTAATAAATCAATACTGTCATCCTGTAGAGCAGCCTTCGTTTTTTTCCATGCCTTTGCTAAGGCTGCACGATGCTCCTCAGGTGTTTTGGTCCAAGTGAAGCCAATGCCCATTTGTTCCATTTCCACTCCTAGCTTACGCAAGGCAATTTGCTCTCCGTACGTACGCTCAGGTGATTTAATAAATTGCATATAGCGCACATTTAACCCACGACCAACCGCACGTAAAGTAACACCTAGAGATGCTGTCGTCTTGCCCTTTCCTTCACCTGTATATACTAAAAACAAGCCTTTTCTTGCCATGCTGTTAGCCTCCTTACAGCCAAGTTGTTTTTTCTTCAAATGGTGTACGCTTCTTGTCGTTAAGCTCTTGTTCTTCTGGGTAACCGATAAAAATCGTCCCTACCACTTTCTGTGCTTCACTTGCACCGATAAACGAATGCATGCGCGGATCATGAACAAGCCCAACACCACGTGTACGCCAAACAAAGCCAAGACCTAGCTCCTCGGCTGTTAGCCACATGGACATAATGGCACTGCAAACAGCAAAAACATTGTCCTCTGTCGCATCGGTATCACCCTCCACAACATCTGCTGTCACAACTATTGCGACAGGGGTTGTTTGTACAACCTTTAATGAGCTTTCCACTAAATTCGGCTTTGTTGGGAAGCGTTCCTGTAAATAAGCACTCGCCATTGCCTCATAACGCTCCATTGCTTCACCTTGAATGACGTAGAAATGCCAAGGCTCTCTCATTCTGTCATTAGGGGCAAATGTAGCTGCTTGTAAAATTTGCTCAATTTTCTCTTTTTCTACTAGCTGCGTTGTGTAATTTCGAATAGCTCGACGCTTTTTTAGTGCTTCGATAATTGTCATATTGCTTCCTCCTTCTGCTCTCCCAATGTGATGATTATGAGAAAGCAAGTCCCTGCTCTTCAAACCATTGAATTTTTTCACGTACATTGACGACATCACCAACTACAATCATGGAAGGATTATGATATCCTTCCCGTTCAATAATGTGCGCAATTTCATCTAGTTTTCCTGTTATAGTTCGTTGTTGAGCAGTCGTTCCCCATTCAATAACCGCTACAGGTGTTGTGGCTTTACGTCCATTGTCGATAAGTTTTCGAGCTATGTAGGCAATATTGCCAACGCTCATATAAAAAGCGACAGTATCAATTCCAGTAGCTAATGCTGGCCAATTCAAAAAATCCTGTCCTTTTTCTTCTCGGCCATGCCCCGTGACGAGGGCAAAGCTAGTGGCAAAGTCTCTATGTGTCACAGGAATCCCCGCATAAGCAGGAGCCGCAATCCCTGCTGTTATACCTGGCACAATTTCATAGGCAATGCCATGATTTTTTAAGATTTCAGCCTCTTCTGCACCACGGCCAAAGACAAAGGGATCGCCACCTTTAAGACGTGTGACAATTTTTCCTTGCTGCGCCTTCTCCACAAGTAATGCATTAATTTCATCCTGAATGAGGTGGTGCTTTCCTGGTAATTTCCCACAATAAACGAGCTCCGCTTCCTTTTTTGCGAAGTCTAGCAATGCTGGATTCACAAGACGGTCATACGCAATAATATCAGCCTTTTGGATACATTCCAGACCATAGACCGTAATGAGCTTTGGATCTCCAGGTCCTGCGCCAACGATATAAACTATTCCATCCTTCATTGCTTTTCTCCCATCAATAGTTGTTGTAAATAAGCTTCACGTCTATCCATCTCACCTTGACGTGTCCATTCAAGGATGTTTGGCTCTAGCAACGCCTGTAACGCCGCACGTCTTTGTGGGCCTTTATCAAACTTGGCAGCAACCATTAAACGAGCTTGCTGCAAAAAGCATACGTAATCCTCATAGGCATCATCAAATTGATCCTCTAACTCTGCTTTAATTTTACGAGCTAGCCCGGGACTTGCTCCTGATGTCGAGACAGTTAACACGAAAGGACCACGACGAACTGTCGCGGGGGTAATAAAATCACTTTCACTTTGTCTATCTGTTCGATTCATTAATTGCCAATGCTGTGCCGCCTCTTGCACGGCTTCGTTAACTGCCGTCACATTTGTGGCAGCAATAATAAGGATTGCATCATCCAAATCACGTGGTTCAAACTCTTTTCGTTTCCAGGTAATTTGCCCCAATTCGGCTAGTGGCTGTAAATCTTCATGTAAGGCCGGACTAACAATGACGACATTCGCCTTCACTGGTAAAAGGGATGCCACCTTTTGTGTAGCTACGTGACCACCCCCTACGATTACAACCGTTTTATATTCTAGATTCATATGAATAGGAAAATAATTAGTCATTATTCTTCACCTTCTTGCAAGCTGTTAACCAATTGTCAACTAGCTTTGGGTTTGATACAAAATGAAAATGCGTATAACCAGCCACCAAATTCCCTACTTGATAGCCTTCTTGCTTTTTGCCAAAGCGTCCAATCGTTTCGTAGGCCGGTGTGTGATGGGAGCCACTGTATTTTGAATAGTGGAATTCATGTCCCTTCGCCTGTTCCTCTGAACCGATTAAGAAATTACCTGCCGTACCAAAAATTTCACGATAGCCAAGCGCTGCTAGTTTTTTTTGCATCGCTACTTCCCCTGGGATTACACCTATCATGCCATAACGCTCCCCATGGCTATCTGTAATAGCTTCTGTTAAATACATAAAGCCCCCACATTCAGCCAATGTCGGTAGACCTTTGTTGATGGCTTCCCGTATAGATTGTTTGGCAATCGTATTTGCCGCAAGTGTCTGCGCAAATTCTTCAGGAAAGCCACCCCCTATATATAACCCATCCGCCTCTGCTGGTACTGGCTCATTGTCGAGTGGTGAGAAAAATTGTAATGTCGCACCTTTCGCCCGTAATAACGCCAAATTTTCTTCATAATAAAAATTAAATGCCGCATCTTTTGCTACAGCGAGACAAATATTTTGTGTAGGCTCCTCTGTAAATAATTTGCCTGTTTCCTGAAGTACAGGTGCCTTTGTTATGCGGAGTAATTGCTCTATGTCAATCGTCTCAGCCATTAGGTCTCCTAGCTTGTCAAAAAATGAATGAAGCTCTCCTCTTTCAATAGCAGGGACTAATCCTAAATGACGACTTGGAATATCAATCCCTTCCTCGCGCTTTAAGTAGCCGATTACAGGAATCCCACATTCTTGTTCAATAGCAGCCTTGGCAATTTCATAATGGCCAACACTACCAACTTGATTTGCTATTACACCCACGATATTTGGTTTATCTGATAATAATTGAAATCCTTTGACAACTGCCGCAACACTTCTAGCCATACTTGCACAATTCACGATTAAAATAACTGGACTTTCTGTTACTACACTAATATCAGCGGCAGAGCCAGCATCTGATAATGGACTTTTACCATCATAAAAGCCCATGACACCCTCGATAATAGAGACGTCTGCATCCCTACTGGCGCGAGCTACAATATCACATACTGCTTCATGCGAGAACATCCAACTATCAATATTGCGTGATACTCTACCTGTTACGGCTGTATGATAGGTTGGATCGATATAATCAGGTCCACATTTAAAGCCCTGCACGACTTTCCCTTTATTTTGTAGAGCCTTCATCAGTCCAATAGTAAAAGTAGTTTTACCTACACCACTGCCTGTCCCAGCTAGTACAAAGCGATTTGTTTGCATGGACTTCCTCCTTAAAATAGGTATCTAGCAACTGAAATCGTAGCATTACCTGATTTTTTCTTTTCTAAGATGAGTGATTTGACTTGAGCATAACGCATAGCTGCAGGTTCACTGACACCATATGCCCCTGTATATTTAAAGACTGTTTCTGAAGGTGATGGGAATTCAATTTCGTTTAATTCTGTCGGTGAGTAGGTAACGAACTCCCAATCATATTTTTTTGTAATATCCAGGAAGCATTGCTCATCTTTCTTCAGATCAATTGTACAAAGTGCCTTCACACTTTTTTTCGAAAGCTTAAGCTCTGCCAAGGTTTCATCAATGACTTGTTCAATCTCCTCAATAGATGTACCACGATTACAGCCCATGCCTAGGATAATTGATTTTGGTCGATAAATGACACCATTTTCAAGCAAAACCTCTTCTTCTCGTTCGATTATACGGTCCGTTATTAATAATGTTGCATGAGGTTTAGCCTCTATGGCCGTCCGTGTAGATGGATAAATTTTAATTTGCTCTGGCATTGGTGTATCACGCATCCACCAATCTCGCTCACCAGTTTCCTGTACAATAGCCACATGTTCCTCATTGACGACAGAAGCACTGACAGGCGTTAATTTATCGGCACTATCCCAAACCCAGCCAAAACGTGCACCAAATAGATCGACTGGAATAGTCTTTTGCACATCGGAGGCTGTTGTAATAATAGGGTTGGCACCAAGAGCTGCCGCTACCTCATGTGTTAGTTCATTGGCACCGCCAAGATGTCCTGACAAGACACTTATTACGTTTTCGCCTCGATCATCAATAACTACAACACCCGGATCAGTCTTTTTATCCTTTAAAATGGGTGCGATCATTCGGACAACTGCACCTAAAGAAATAATTAAAATCAAACCTTTGTATTGTTTAAATAGAGTCGGCAAAAGCAAACGCACTGTTCCAGTAAACAGTTGAATATGCTTTTCCTCCTCATCGCCCTGTTCAAATTTACTCATATAATACAAATCACTTGCTGCAAACGTTTGTTGGAGTCGACGTCCTATTTGAACACCATGCTTTGTAATCGCTACAACCGCATATGCATGGCGCTGATCAACTTCTGGTAATATCCCCTCTTGTAACTCAATCACTTGTCTTCACACCTTTTCTAAAGCCGTGTGTAAAGGTTGCATCATATAATTTCGAGCGATATTGATCCTTATCATGAATATCAGGGTCTAGCGCCCAGCCTGCTAGAATCATTGCATGCTTACGAATGCCATTCACGCGCATCGCTTCATCTAATTCGATTAATGTCGTACGAACAATTTTTTGATCTGGCCAAGAAGCACGTTGAATCACCGCTACGGGTGTGTCATCAGCCCAGCCAGCACTTTGTAGTTCTTTGACAATTTTCTTTGTGAGTGTCGCACTTAAGAATAGAGCAATTGTACAATGATGGCTTGCTAAATCACGTAATTTTTCAAATTCTGGTACAGGGGTGCGCCCTTCAGCACGAGTTAAAATTAAAGTTTGTGTTAAATCAGGAATCGTTAGCTCAGCCCCAATTGCCGCTGCTGATGCAAAAACAGAGCTAACCCCTGGAATAACTTCGTAGCCAATGCCTTGCTTTTTTAAGAGTGCTACTTGTTCCATAATCGCTCCATACATGGCCGGATCACCTGTATGCATGCGAGCTACTATTTTCCCACCATGGACCCGATCAGCCATCACAGCGACCATTTCCTCTAAATGCATACCAGCGGTACGAATAATTTCCGCATCTGGTCGAGCTTTCGCAATGAGATCTTCACTCACTAATGAATCTGTATACATAACAACATCTGCTGTTTGTAACATATGTAAGCCTTTAACTGTAATTAAATCTGGATCACCGGGACCCGCGCCTACTATATAGATCTTCTTCATTATTTACGCACCACCATTAATGTTAAATATTCTAAATCGACACCATCCAACTCGCGTACATCCCAAATTACTTCTTCGTCAGATGTTACCTTTGTCACAACAGATGCTTTATCTAGTAAATCTAAATCACGTAGTACCTGTAGCATTAAATCAATTACTTTTGCTACTTTAATAAAGACCACAGCATCATGACTTTCAATAGCTTCACGCATTGCCTCATAATCATCATAGGCAGGAATGATCGCGACACGGTCATCACCATCAGCTAATGCAATACCAAGTCGAGAAGCGGAGCCATTAAATGAGGATATCCCCGGAACCGTACGAATTTCTACATCTGGATGCATGTCCTGCATTAACTTCATCATATGGATAAACGTACTATATAATAACGGATCACCTTCTGTAACGAAGGCTACATCCTTACCCTCCTGTAATTTTTCATATACAAGCTCGACTGACTTTGTCCATTCACGCTCAAGGACAGCTTCGTCCTTCGTCATAGGAAATACAAGACCAAGCATATCTTTTTCCTCTGGATTAATATAAACATCTACAATACGATGGGCATAGCTCTTACTGCCTCTAAGTTTTTTTGGATAGGCAATAACAGGTGACTCTTGAATCACACGAAACGCCTTCACTGTAATTAATTCTGGATCGCCAGGACCTACGCCCAAGCCATATAAAACACCTAAATTAGTCATGATTTTCTTCCTTTCGATAAGCCGAAATAATATATATTGGATTTAATGGCACAAAGCGTGTCATATCTAAGATCGGTTTGCTACGCGCAAGCTGTGCCTGTAAAATATCAACCGCAAAATCACAAGCCTTAAACGCTTCCACTGCTTTATATAAATTTTCAATTGTCGCAGCATTTAAAACAATTCGACCATTTGGTTTTAAGCGATTACAGCACAATTGTAGTAATTCGACCATTTCACCACCAGTACCACCGATAAAAATGGCATCAGGGTCTGGGAAATGATCGAGTCCCTCTGGAGCTTTACTATGAATTGCTGTTATATCCACACGGAATTTTTGCTGATTGTGTAGACAGTTCTCTAAATCAGGTGCATTTTTTTCAACGGCGTATACTTCCCCCTCAGGTGCAAGCTTCCCCGCTTCAATGGCCATAGATCCTGTACATGTACCAATATCCCAAATAACACTATCCTGTTGAAGTTGCATCGCCTGTAAGCTTAAGACACGAATTTCTTTCTTAGTAATGAGTCCTTTATCTGGTTTTCGTTGTGAAAACTCTTCATCATCAATACCGAGTGTGTAGCGTTTTGGTTCAACAGTTTGTTGTAAAATAACTACGTTTAAAGGGGAAAAATGTGCATTCTCCATTTCATCTAGCGAATACCAATCACATTTTTCATCTTCACCCTGTAGATTTTCGGCTACAAATGCACGATATTCGGTCATACCAAAATGCTTTAAATAACGTGCGAGCGCATTTGGGCTATTTTCAGCATCTGTTAACAGAGCTATTTTCTTTTTCCCATCGATGCGCTGTGCCAAGCCTTTCATAGGTCGTCCATGAATACTTGTAACATAAGCATCCTGCCAGCTTTCTCCCATTTTCGCGAAGGCTAGCTGTACGGAGCTCATATATGGATAAACCTCCAAATCTAGCTTTTTCGCTAAATAGCCCCCAACGCCGTAAAACAATGGATCTCCTGATGCGAGAATAATCGTATTTCTTGTTTCCTCTGACAATCTCTCAACAAGTGCTGAAAGACCTCCTTTGATCATGATTTTTTCCCCTGTAAAATGCGGGAAAAAATCAAGCACGCGCTCACCACCTACAAGTACCTCACAGTCTTCAATCCACTGGCGGTATTGTGGGAATAAGCTTGCTAATCCGTTATCCCCGATCCCAATTAATTTCATCGATTGATGCAATGTCATCAGCCCTTCCTAATAATTGTCCCTGCATCGAATAAATCGATGTGGAAAGCGTTAAACCGCCCTTTATATGATGAATGGAGGAATAGCAGCAGGCCTCACACAAACGATGGAAAAATGATTCATATCCCTTTTCCATCATAATTTCACCTACTTGCGACGCTGTGTTGGCCTCTCGTATTTCGGCTATTGTGTCTGCATCTGCCCCTACATCTTCTGCAAGTTGTGCTAAAAAGTTAAAATCAATCGGAGCACTTTTGGAATGCACCATCATTACCCCTTGTGCCACCTTTGAAAATTTCCCCATCATCCCGACAAGGGACACTTGTTTAATACCAAGTCGCTTACAATGCTTTAAAGTAAAGCCAACAAAATCACCCATTTCAACAAAAGCTTCTTCAGGTAAATCGGGATATTGTTTCATCCCAAATTTTTCACTGCGACCACCTGTTGTCACTACTAAATGCTCACAGCCAGCCTCTTTAGCGACGCTAATGGCCTGTACAATACTAGCCATATACGCAGAACTTGAAAAAGGCACGACGGTTCCCCTTGTGCCTAAAATCGAGATGCCTCCAAGTATACCAAGACGACCATTTAACGTTTTTTTCGCAATCTCCTCACCCTTAGGGACGGAAATCACTACGTTAACCCCTCGTGTAATTTGAAATTCGTCCAATACTCCTTGAACAGTGCTGTGAATCATTTTCCGTGGGACAGGGTTAATGGCTGCCTCTCCAACAGGCACTGGTAAGCCGGGCTTTGTGACACGCCCGACTCCAATCCCACCATCTAAATGAATACCAGGTGTCTCTGCCCAGCTCACAGTACCGACGATGAGTGCCTGATGTGTGGCATCTGGGTCATCACCAGCATCTTTAATCGTTTCACAGCTGACGGCATTGTTTTCAAATAGGCATTTTTCAATGGTAAAGGTCGCATCCCTACCTATTGGCAAATGAATCGTGCTTGTTTCTTGCTCTTCATTTGTAATAAGGGCGAGTAAAGCGGCCTTTGTTACTGCAGTTGCACAGGCTCCAGTTGTATAACCGTGACGCATGTCCTTAGGATCCTTTTTTGGCTTCCGCTCCATTATTTTTTCGCCTGTTCATCCGCTAAAAGTGAAATGGCATTTAATGCGGCAACCGTCACTGTACTACCGCCTTTCCGACCAACATTTGTAATGTACGGAATACCTTCAAGTTTTAGCAGCTCTTCTTTCGATTCAGCCGCAGACACGAAACCTACAGGCATACCAATAATTAAATCTGGTTTTGCTAAGCCTTCCTTAATTAAACGAATCAATTCTAGTAATGCAGTTGGGGCATTACCAATGGCATAAATACCGCCTTCATGCAATTTTGAGGCTTTTTGCATCGATATAATGGCACGCGTTGTATTTTGCTTTTTCGCTTCTACAGATACATCCTCATCCGCAATATAGCAATGTAAATCGCCACCATGTTTTTGGAAACGTTTTTTACCAGAGCCACTTTCAATCATTTGCACATCCGCAATTACATGACGCCCTGCCAGAATAGACTTAACACCTGCTTCAAGTGCTCCTGGTGTAATAATAACGCTACGACCTAGCTCAAAGTCAGCAGATGCATGGATAATACGGCGCACAACCTTCCATTCATCTTCTGAAAAGTCATGCTCCCCCATTTCCTCCGCGATAATCGAGAAACTATAATCGTAAATTTTATCTGGGTCTACTGTTAATGGTTTGAAATCTGTTTTAAAATCCATTGTTATTGCCTCCTAAAGTGTATGTTGTACAGCCTGTAACACTTCTTCAAAAGTGGAATATTGCTGGCCATATTTAATATTGGGTCTTGCAATAAGAATTGTTTCTATAGAACAAGCAAGGGCTGCCTCTAGCTTCTCGTCTACTGAGCCGACTTTGCCACTTTCTTTGGTAATCATTAAGGTCACTCCATATTGACGGAATAATGCTTCATTTAATTCCTTTGAAAATGGGCCTTGAATGGCTACAATATCTCGCTGTGCCACACCGAGCGCCTCACATTTTTCCATATTGTCAAGTCGTGGGAGCATACGAGCAATGACTCTTGTATTTTCTAAGCCTTGTAAGACTTTCGTAAATGTAGCAAGCGTTTTACTACCTGTTGTCAGCATAATAACACCACGCTTTTCTGCTGCTAACTGAGCTGCTTCCTCATAATCCTTCACGACTGTTATAAGTGGGTGTTCATAATGTTCATGAGCACGTTCATAGCGAATATAAGGAACTTGCGCTTTTTCAGCTGCTGCCATGGCATTTTTCGATGCCTCTTCTGCAAATGGATGAGAGGCATCTACCACCAATTGAAAGCCTTGTTCCGATATAATAGTCGCCATTTCTTCCGCTGTAAGTCGCCCTATTAAATGAGGTAAGCCAGCGTCAGCAAGACTAGAGGCTGCCGATTCCGTCACAACGGTGGCAGTTACAGCATGTCCCGTCCTTTGCAGTTCAAGGCCTAGATTCCTTGCATCACTCGTCCCTGCTAACATGAAAATCATTTTACTGGCTCCTCTTCATGATGATGATGGTGATCGTGATCGTGATCGTGTCCATGATCATGGTCGTGGTCGTGGTGGTGATCATGGTCGTGATCATGATGGTGATGATGATGTGCATGCCCATGAATAGCAGCGTAAGCCCGATATTCTTCAAGATCTTTCATACCTGTTGATGTACCATTCACCGCTTGCTCAATACGTTCTAATAGAACATTTTGTAAACGTTCATGGTAGCCAAAGTAGTTGGCAATTTGAATCTCACATGCTGGAAATTGCTCATTGTATTTCTCACACATAACATGCATACGCTCCATTAAAATACCCGTGAATAAAAAGTAAGGAAGCATAATAATTTTTTTAGCACCTAGTTTGACACAGCGTTCAATGCCTTCTTCAACACGAGGGTCCGTTACGCCCATAAAGGCACTTTCTACGTATTTAACAGGTAGTTTTTCCCATAGTAATCGTGTAATTTTATAGAAATCTCCATTTGCATAAGGATCACTACCTCCTCGAGCAATTAATAAAATGGCTGTGTCTTCCTGTTCTTGTTCAGTATCAAATCCAATTTCAACTAAACGATCTTGTAATATCGCAAATATTTCTTCATGAATGCCAATTGTTTGACCATATGTGAATGTGATATTCGGATAATGCTCACGAGCATGCTCGATTTCTGCCGGAATATGTAGCTTAGAATGACCTGCATGAAGTAAAATAATCGGGATGACATGTACCTCTGAAGCACCCTTTTTCACACAGTTTGTAATACCTTCTTCGATGTTAGGAGAAGCAAATTCAAGGAAGCATGTTTCCACTAAATATTGTTCATCAATGCGAGATTTCATTTGCTCGATAAATGTACGCACCTCATCATTTCCTGCTGCTAAACGGCTCCCATGGCCAACAAATAATATAGCTTTCATCTCTTTTCTCCTCACTAGTCGCCGCACGGAGCTGGCTCTATTTTTATTTTGGAAGACATATCTTGATACGTAAAATGCAATATCTTTTTCACCCGCTTGAAGTATTTAAATAGACGCTCGTTTGGATGCGCATTTGCTTTATATTCTTCAATAATATCTGTAATTAAAGGGATTAATTGATCAGGCTCCAAACCTTCTACAACAGGCTGTGCTGCATGAGCCGTACGCCCGACTGGTTTCGCTCCAATAAAGACATCAAATTTACTTTTGCGATAGACAATCCCAATATCATCAAACACGGCTCGATAACAAGCCATTCCACAGCCATTGAAGCCAATATTTAATGTTTTCGGTAATGACATACCGCCAAGCTTTTCTTGAATTTCCTCCGCATATGGAATGGAATCTGCTTTTTCACCGTAGCAAAAATCACAAGCCTTCAACGATAACACATCACCAATTGGTGCTAATAAAAAGCCTACTTCCTGTAATTTCTCAGTGATACGTTCAGGCGTTGTTGTAGGTATTTTTAAATGGATTTGATGATCTGGTGTATATTCCATTGATCCTTCTTCTCCTACTACCTCTGCTAACGTCATCATTTGCTGTGGTGTGAAAAATTTATTAGCCACGCCAGGGCTCACTGCTAATTCAAAAATGGATTCTATTTTTTGTTGTACAAGCTTTGGAGTAACCTTGATAGCACTTGTTCCCTTTACCATTGCAAGTGCCGCTGTAGCCATTTCAAGTGCTGTTTTTTTCGGCTTTGGCATAACGGCTATACTGGGTTTATTCATTCTCCCTGCATTAGGGTCTGCCGCAAAGTCATTTCGTGCTGTTCCTGTCTCTTGATTCATCGCCCATGGCTCATTTTCTTCCCGTAAGCGTTGATGAGGACGTAATGGCTGTTTTTCCTCACCAAGTGTATATTTACGTTGGTAGCCTCGCGGTGTAATCATTTTATTATCATAGAAGAACGTAGATGAGTTTCCGATAATAACTGTTGTCAGCATACCAATATCATGTTCCAGCATTTCTGCCAATGTCGTCATCGTCACTTCCTGACGTTCTCGATAGGCACTTTTTACAAGCCCTACTGGTGTGTCAGGAGAACGATATTCTAAAAGAATTCGTTGCGCTTCGACAATTTGTCTTGTACGGCGACCACTTTTAGGATTGTATAAAGCAATAACAAAATCGGCCATAGCTGCGGCTTCCACACGCTTCGCAATTAAATTCCACGGAGTGAGATGGTCACTCAAACTAATGGTACAAGCATCATGCATAATGGGTGCACCAAGTAAACTAGCACATGAATTGATAGCTGAAATACCTGGGACAATCTCCACTTCAATACCAGTTGCCTCTGTCCAGCCTAGCTCAATTAATACTTCATACACCAATCCCGCCATACCATAAACGCCTGCATCTCCACTCGAAATGACCGAAACAATACTTCCTGCCTCTGCTTGACGAACGGCCTCCTGAGCACGTGACACTTCCTCTGTCATACCTGTACTGACAATGGATTTTGCGCTGACTAAATCTTGAATCAGTTCAACATAGGTTTTATAGCCTATGATCATGTCACTTTGTTGTAAAGCCTCTACTGCACGTGTCGTAATATGCTTAAAGTCTCCAGGCCCAAAGCCTACTACGAAAATTTTCCCTTTTTGCGCCATGTTTTTACCCCTCTTTCACCTTTTCAATCCCTTTAATGGCTGTTGTTTGCGCTGTTCGCTGTAATGTCCCTTCTCGAAGTGTAAAAACATGATCGTTATATAAGGATTCATGATGCAAATCCTGTACAAGTGTTCTAGCATGCTCCGTTGACGGTACACGATACCAATTCCCCTGAGGGTAAGCAATCACAACACAAGCATCCTTGCATCGTCCATTACAGCGCGTTCTTGTCGTATGTATTTCTTTATCTAGTGCGTTACGCTGTATTTCATCTCGTATAGCTTGGGTAATTTCCTCCCCATCCTTGTTCATACAGCTACTGCCATTGCAAATAAAGAGATGTGTTTTCATCCCCTCTAAATTCCACGTTGTCATCTTATATCTCCCCTCATTTGCTTTTGGAAAAAAGAAAAAACCTTTACTCTGCCGAAGAGTAAAGGTTTGTAGAAGCCAAATAAAAACGAATAGATTGAAAGACAGATCCTCGCTTTTGCTTCAACTTCTCCCTCCGAAAAGTTTGCATGCACAATCTGATAAGCAGGTTTCCTGACTTAAGCTTCATTTTACTGTCGCACCTTCCCTAGTTTGCACAGGTGGCATTGCGATTTCATCAGCTATTACAGTAGCGGGGGCTGTATTGGACTTTCACCAATTTCCCTATTATCTCGAGTTCTTCGAGCACTTATCGACGTTTTATATGAAATTTTTAATCGTATACATAATAGAAAACTGTCTTAATCATATCTTATTATTTTAAAATTTCAATATTTCTTTAAAAAATCATGACAAATTTATCAATTTCATAGGAGGGGTGAAAGCTATTAAAAATTTGAATTTGCCTTCTTTAATCCTAAAAAACGTTAGTTATCAGAATTTTCGACATTGATATTCTATTTTTAATTTTTTATAAAAAAAGTATAGCATAATTATGGAAATTCGTGATACACTTTGTCGTGAAATCTCACAACTTACTATTTTTCGGTGTAAAATGCTCGTCATTTTGCTTAAAAGGGAAGCCGGTTTAAGTCCGGCGCGGTCCCGCCACTGTAATAGGGAGCTTTATAGAAAATGTCACTGTCCAATGGATGGGAAGACCTATAAAGTGTTGAACTAGAGCCAGGAGACCTGCCGAACATAAGTGATCGTTTCAGCCTACGAGGATAGGTGTGCGGCTTAGCAGATGAAAATGTTATTTGCTTTTTTAGCTATGCACTTTTCCAACAACGGAAAAGTGCTTTTTTATTACGCACGCTACATTCTAAAAATCTATTTACAGTTTGGAGGAAAAAAATTGAAGCTGTCTTGGTGGAAACTTAGTTATTTTCTATTGGCTTTTTTAATGGTGCCAAAGCGTGCCTTCGCCATGCATATCATGGAAGGTTTTTTACCAATCGAATGGGCTATTTTTTGGTGGGTAATCTCCATCCCATTTATTATTTTAGGATTGCGCTCTATTCGTAAAACAATTGATGAAAACCCTGAAACAAAAATGATTCTGGGGCTGTCCGGTGCGTTTGCCTTTGTCCTATCAGCCTTAAAAATCCCTTCAGTTACAGGGAGCTGCTCACATCCAACAGGAGTAGGTCTCGGAACAGTATTATTTGGACCGTTAGCCATGAGTGTCATCGGGACAATTGTTTTATTATTTCAATCTTTACTTTTAGCTCATGGTGGGATCACAACATTAGGGGCTAATGCATTTTCGATGGCTATTGTAGGACCGTTTATCGCCTACTTTGTATTTAAAGGGGCAAAACAATTGGGGTTATCGTTTTCATTAGCTGTTTTCTTTGCGGCCATGCTTGGGGATTTAGGTACATATGTGGTGACTTCCATTCAATTAGCACTAGCCTTCCCATCTGAAGTTGGAGGCTTTATGGCTTCCTTTACAAAGTTCGCAAGTATTTTTGCCTTAACACAAATCCCATTAGCTGTGAGTGAAGGAATATTAACAGTTATTGTCATGAACTTCTTGAAAAAATATAATATTAGCGAATTAAAATCTTTACGTGTTTTCTCTACAAAGGAGGCGCACTAATATGAAACGAAATTTATTACTTTTAGCAATCGTCGTACTATTGGCGATTATCCCTCTTTTCGTCCAAAAAGGAGCAGAATTTGGAGGAGCCGACGGTGAAGCAGAAGCAGCCATTGGGGAGATCAATGCAGAATATGAGCCATGGTTTGATAGTTTGTGGGAACCACCTAGTGGTGAAATTGAAAGCTTATTATTCGTGCTACAAGCAGCTATTGGTGCTGGTTTTATCGGCTACTTTATTGGCTATATGCGTGGCAAGCATAAAGAAGGTTAAGGATTATGTTACTCATTGATAAGTATGCGTATCTCAATAAGCTAGCGTTCGTTCATCCGCTAGAAAAAATGATATTTTCATTAGGACTACTTTTATTCACGCTTATTATGAGAGATGAACGACTTTCACTCATTACATTTTTTGTAATGAGTGCTTTTATCATTTGGGGCGCGAAAATTCCACTAAACTATTATGCGAAGCTATTATTACTACCTGGTTTTTTCTTATTCACAAGTCTCTTATCAATCATCATTTCGATAGCTCCAGCAGCGCATACATTACCAGCCCATATGGGGGCATTTACGTATATGAACTGGACAATTTTTATTGGGAGAGCCAGTATCGCTACCGCCCAGCAACTATTCTTTATTGTACTTGGCAGTATAAGTTGCTTATATTTTTTAGTTTTAACGACATCTGTACAAGGAATTTGTTATGTGCTTCGACAATGGCGGCTACCTACTTTATTAGTTGAGCTAGTAGAACTCACCTATCGTTTTATTTTTATTTTTTTAGAAAGCATGCAAAAAATTCATTTGGCCCAGCAAGCCCGGCTTGGCTACCACTCACCCATGCAATGGTTACGTTCAGTGTCTATGCTAATTGCCGCGTTGTTTATTGAAATGTTTCAGCGCAGTCGAGAGCTTAATCATGCCATGCTGGCGCGTGGTGGTGAAACGGTTTATTGGCATGAAACGGGCGCCTATAGCAAAAAAAACTGGCTTGGTATAACGGCTATTTTTTTATTCCTCATCGTATACGGAGGGTACTTCTCATGACAGCATTTTATTTTAAACTAAACAACCTGTCATATGCCTATGCAGATGGTACGAAGGCTTTGACAGATATTACATTAAACATTCCAAAAGGGAAAAAAATCGCTATACTCGGTCATAATGGAGCAGGAAAATCCACTTTATTTCAGCACCTTAATGGTATTTTGAAACCAACAGCTGGGACCATTTCATTTGATGGAGAAAAACTTCAATATAATAGAAAGGCATTAAAGGCTCTTCGCCAACAGGTTGGAATCGTCTTTCAAGATGCTGATAATCAGCTTTTTTCAGGAACTGTTAAGCAAGATATAGCCTATGGTCCAATGAATCTAGGATGGCCTACGGAAAAAATTGAAGAAAAAATAGCATGGGCTGTTGCACAAACTGAAGTGACAGAGCTACTAGATAAACCCATCCACTTTTTAAGCGTAGGGCAGAAAAAGCGTGTGGCCATGGCAGGTGTATTAGCGATGGAACCGACTGTCCTTTTATTAGATGAACCAACAGCGGGTCTTGATAGCTATTACGCTACACAAGTTTTTCAATACTTAGCCAAAGTAGAAGACCATGAAAAAACGATTATCCTTGCGACTCACGACATTGCCCTTGCCTATGAATGGGCCGATCAAATTATGGTCATGGAGGCAGGAAAAATTATTTATAATGGTGACCCTGTCGCCTTATTTTATGAAGAAGAATTGCTAAAACGGGCACATCTTGAACGACCATGGGTATTTGACATGGCTTTGGCTCTACAAAAAAAGAAATTATGGCACGAAAATATTTCAATTCCTCGCTCTAAGCATGACTTACTGCAATTGATCGAACAGCTATATGTAGAGGCGTAATGGTATCATCCATAAAAAGTAACGGACAGTTCGTTTTTAAATCGCAGAGAAAAATTTTCCTCATTTGCGAAACTTTTCTAACGTTTAACCGTATTAGTATAGTCGAGACATATTATAGAACATCAAGGAGAGATACAATTGAAAAGTTGGTTTAAAAAATCAGTCGCTGTCGCAGCATCCGCTGCATTAATGGTTCCTGTCGCTTCAGCTTTTGCTGAGGAGACACCACAACAAAGTGCGAAGAACGTATTAGCAAGCAATTCACAACATGCAGGTAAGAATCTTACAAATGAAGACAAATGGATGAGTAAGGATACGATTATTATCAAGCATTCTGGCCTTGATAAAAACGTACATAAAAAAATCGGATCTAAGGTCATCCGCTCCATTCCTTCATTAGGCTATGATGTGATTCAACTTAACAAAGGTGTATCCATAGAAAAAGCCGTCTCTTACTATTTAAAGCAGCAAGGGATTTCAAGTGTATCCCCTAGTTATGTCTATCATTCTTTCAACAAAGAAACTGACCCAAAGAAACAAGATATGTATCATCTAAGCCTCTTGCAAATGGATCAGGCTCTAGCATTAGCTGGGGAACATGACGTAACAGTAGCTGTCATCGATTCTGGTGTTGATTTTAAACATCCCGATCTAAAATCTCAAGTACTCACACCTTATAATGCAGCTGCACCGGCAAATACATCTTATCCAGGTGATCATGGAACACATGTTGCTGGGATTATTGCCGCAGCTAAAGACAATGGCATTGGTGGACATGGAATTAATCCACAAGCGAAGCTACTACCTATTGATGTCTTTAACGGAAAAGAAGGAGCAAATGATTTTATCATTGCACAAGGTATTCTGTACGCCATTGAGCAAGGTGTTGATGTCATTAATATGAGTTTAGGAGGCTATGGTGAATCACCACTTATGCAGGATGCTGTTCAAAAAGCTATTGATAGTGGCATTACGATTGTCGCAGCGGCTGGTAATGAGTCGACGGATGAATATTCCTTCCCTGCTTCCTATGAAGGTGTAATTAGTGTTGGTTCCACGAATGATCGTAATAAGCTATCAAGCTATTCCAATTATGGTCCCTCTGTCGATGTCGTGGCTCCTGGCGAAGACATCTACAGTACTGTACACGATGACAAAAAAGGATCATCTTTTGTTAAGTTTAGTGGTACTTCCATGGCATCTCCCGTAGTGGCAGGCATCGTGTCCCTACTTAAATCAAAGCATCCGAATTTAAAGCCACATGAAATTGAAGCAATTCTTGAAATAACAGCACAAGATTTAGGTAAAAAGGGTTATGATCTTACTTATGGTCATGGGCTTGTCGATCCAGTGAAAGCCTTACAGTTCGATTTAAATAAATTACCTAAACATTATTCTGAATCTAAAGAAGAGCGTATTAAAAATGCCAAAGTTCTTGCTAAAAATACATTAAATATTGAACAAGGTGTTTTCGAACAGCAAGACGAGAAAAAATGGTACAAGGTTGAGTTAGAGGCAAATGAGTATGCTCAGCTAACATTAAAAGGCGCTGATCAATACGACTATGCCTTCGATTTATACTTTTACCCTACTAATGAACAAGGTGAAGTAGAGCCTATTAAAGTTAATGATGTTCGTGTAGGAAAAAAAGAAGGTCACCTTTTTAAAGCAGACCAAAAAGGAACGCTGTTAATTGGTGTGAAAGATCATAATGGTAGTTATAGCTTAAAAGGGAAATCTACTTATATCTTTACAGCACAAACTGCGAAAAACTCGAATTTGCCAATTGATGCTTTAAATAAGTCTTCAATGCAGCCTATTAAAAAATTCCCATATAATACGGCAGGTAAAAACTATACCCTACTGTCCAAAGATCAACAAAAGGATCAAGATTATTTTACGTTTTCAGTAACAAAACCAACAACATTGAAGTTTGATTTATCTGGAATTCCAGGTGTTACTGCCTCTATGGATCTTTACTTAAAAGAGGATTTCAATCCGATCCCACCAGAAGAGATAAAGCAAGCTAAAAAAGAGGAAATTGAAGAAGAGGAAGCCTTCCCTATTCAAAGTTCCTACGGTGCAGCTAAAGGTGAAGCCGTTAGCATGATTATCGATGCTGTTCCAGATCAAGAATACATTTTAAGTGTATCTAATGAAAGTAATAGCGAGTTTTCAATGGAGATGTTTTTCAGTGGTGGCATTGAAAAAGAGGAAACAGTCAGTGAGTCTATGATTCCATACACATTAAAAGGTGAGGTTGTTACACTTCCACCCGATGAGGATGGACTACCTTTAGAGGAAGCCATGTACGACGAAAACATCTCTCTCGACCAATTACCAATAACGCCAAGTACAACAAAAAAGCGAAATGAAATTGAAGGCATGATGAGTATGCTCATGAATTCCTTTACAACGGACAATTTAGAAAATGTTGATCCGATTATTAAGCAAGCTATTCGCTTCAACATTGGTGAGGATCAAAAAGCTTATTTCCAAACAGAATATGATGAGGACTACTTCTTATTTAAAACAAAGGAAGATGCCCTTTATAGTTTTAGCTTTAACAAAGGTGCTGGCCAAATGCCTGCTGGTACTGTCTTTGAATACGATGAAAAAGCAAATGAACTAATTCCTGTTTCGTCCTTAACCAATGATTTGGGCTTACTTTCATTGCTTCTTGGCTCAGCCGGCAATGAAAACGATGCAAAAGTGATGGCATTGAAAAAGGACAAAACATATGTAGTAGCCGTTGTAAATGCTGGGGAACGTTCTATTGAGCCATATACGTTGAAAACAAGTAAAATCGGTGATATTCCAAAAGATTATAATCCTGATAATTATGAAGAAGCAAAAGCTCTAAAAATTCAACCAGGTACAACTTATAAAGATCATCTAATTTACCAAGACGATGAGGATTACTATTATTATAAGCAAAACGGTAATGATGAAATTATGAGTTTATTAATTTCCTCTGTTCCATTTACCAATGAACAATTAAATCAATTGCCAAAAGAGTTACAGAAGGACTTGAAATTTGCAGGATCGATTATTGAAGATACAAATGGCAATATGAAAATTGACCCGAAAGAAATGGAGACCGCCATTCCATTTGGATTGAGCGATAATATTCTTGAGATACTCCTTGGCATGGTAGGAACGACAGACGTAAATACATCCTTTAAGGCTAAAAAGGATCGTGGTTACTTTATTCAAGTCAATAGCACAGGGCTTGGCCAACTGTCCATTCAGCCCTACACATTGACGATGTTCGACCATAAACGAGCAGATGAAGATGCAGATTCCCAATTAGTGAATGGTGTACCAACCAAACCATTAGCCCTTAAGAAAGAAGACGACAAATGGATAGCTACTCAATATTTAAATGCGGGTATACCATTTGGTGATAAGGATTACTTTGAATTTAACAACGTCCAAAAACGTGATATCTTCTTCTCACTTCAAACAGAAAAAGCACTAGATGGTGTGATTCGAGTGATAGATGCAAACGGAAAAACAGTCAAAACTTTAGATCTTTACGGAGCTGGAGATGCTGAGGTAGGTACAATTGAACTGGATGCAGGTAAATACTATATTGAAGTTAGTGAATATTATGGCCAAGCAAGTACACAGCCATATACGTTAGAAATTAAATAATATCAATAAAATCCCCTAGATAACGGAATATCTAGGGGATTTTTATACATATAAGCATTTTTATTCTAAACTAAAATGCTTATTACATAAAATATTTGACATAATTACAGTATTCATCTTGCTTCATATGAAGCTTTTCATACAGCTTACGCGCATTCACATTATCTGCTGCTGTTTGCAGTGTCACATAACGAGCATACTGTTGCTCACAATATTGAAAAACTTTTTCCATCAATGCCTTGCCCACCCCTAGGCCCCTAGCATCTTCCGTGACATAAATATCGTTCAAAATATAGGCACGCTGTAACGCTATGGAAGAAAACGTTGGATATAATTGTGTAAATCCAACCATCTTGCCGTCTACTTGCGCCATAAAAATGACCGACTCTTTGAGGGCCAATCGTAATTGTAAAAATGCCTTAGCGCTACTTACGTCCGATTCAATACCATAAAACTGACGATATTCATCAAATAGCTTTGTTAACTCTTCTAGTTCGTTCATCGATGCTTGCAATATTTCCATTCTTGTCTCCCCTTGTGTCTTCCCATGATTGTTTCTACCATTATAAAGCTAGTTTCATTATATAGGAAAAAATGGCACAAAGAAAAGAATACTCCTCTCCATCGAGAGAAGTTCTACTTTTTTTCATTTAAGTATGCAGCGACATCTTTCACGATATGCTGCCAGTTTAATTCCTTCCGCGCATCGGCTTGTAGCTGAAGACAAGTATTTTCTAACAATGCTTCCTGATGTGCGACTTGCTGCAACGTCCGAGCAATACTTTCCCAATCATGTGTTGGATGAATACGGCCAAAGCGTTGTTGTTGGGTAATATCAGCAGCCCCGTCCACATCGGTTGTCACAATATAACAACCGTTTTTAGCAGCCTCTGCAAAAACATGTGCAAAGCATTCAACTGTGGATGTTAAGCAAAAGATTTTTGCCTTGCGATACTCCTCCTCTAGCTGCATCTTGTCTGAGATTGGCCCTACCATTGTGACTTGCGCAGGATAAGGATGACTGTCCAGTAATTGTTTTATTTCCTGCTGAAACGATTCAGACATAGGTCCTACCAAACGAAGCTCCCAGTCTGTCAGCTGTGCTGCTAGAAAGGCTTTTATTGTAAAAATGGTCTGCTTCTCTGGTGCATCTAATCGGCCCACTGATAGAATTCTATTTTCTTTCTCATGAAATTGCACGGGCTCTGTGTGAAAATACTCATAAAAGCCATTTGGGATATGTTGAACATCTAATTGTGAAAACTCTCGAATGTCAGTTTGAATCGATACACATTCGGAGGTCAGAAGATCACAAAGCTGTAGCAATTCTAGAAAGTATGGATAGGTTTTTAATCGACTTAACCAAAATCGATTAACATCTAACTTCATATAAACTTTGCCATTAGGATTAAACTGCTTATATGTTTGAAGAATGGAAAGATAGGATGGGTATGGTCCTATAGCAAATACAAGATCAATGTTCTTGGCATGCTTCACTAAATAAGCATTCATATTGGCAACATAATCAATCCCAATTGGAACCTGCTCAAATTTAACAGCCGGAAAAGATTGTTGCAGAAGGGTTTCATTCATCTCTGTCGTCACTATACTAACTTCATAGCCTAAATACTCCCCTAGTAAAATAGGCACAAGACATAGATCTTTGAAAATGTGTGCATCGGAAAGTTTAGCTGATTCCACGCTACAAATAAATGCGATCCTTTTTGTCATCGAATCCCTCTTTCTTAAAAAGCGCTCTTTCCTAGTTTATGCCCACACCTGTCAAACGTGTATAACTTAGTAAAATGTCACAACCATCCCCATAGTTCTCTAGCAAAAATAAAGGCAATCCATAAAATTACTCTCTTAAAAAACTTATGATAGCAAGCAATTGCCTACAATAGCCCTCTATCCACGCATATTGTAATAAAGAATCTGTTCAGTAAACATGAAGAACTAAACTACTTAATCAGGATGGAGGGATAAAATGAAAATAAGCTTTTTATCACCTACTTATAATAGCGAAGAATGGATCCTAACAATGCTTGAAAGTATTCCTAAAGAATATGCCTATGAAATTATCGTTGTAGATGACGGCTCCACCGACAAGACGTTAGCCATTTTACAGGACTATCAAAAAAACTGTACAGCGTTAAAAATCATCGTTCATCCAACGAATCTAGGTGCAAGCGTTGCCTATAACCGATGCATCGCTGAAGCAACAGGTGATTATATTGCCATCATCGATAGTGATGACCACTATTTACCTGCCATCCGCAATGTATTAGCACAGGTGGATGGTGAATTTGATATTTACTATTACAACATGATCATTAAGAATGGCTATGCGTTTATTAAAGATGAATCAAATCGTTATTCCTTGCCGGGACAATTTAAAATCATACGAAGAAGCTTTATCGGGGATGCGAAATTTACTATACGTAAGGATATTGCAGGAGATTGGGATTTTAATTGTGCGCTCATGGACAAAAATCCAACCAGTAAATATACCCATGAATACGCTTATTGGTACAACTATCCACGAGAAAACTCAGAATGCGATTTGCATGAAAGAGGATTGAAATAACATCATGAACGGACCTAAGCATGTGGGAGGTGTAACAAGACAGACAATGTTTAAAGATAAAACTTTACTGATTACTGGAGGAACAGGATCTTTTGGTAATGCGGTACTAAATCGATTTTTAAATACCGATATTAAGGAAATACGGATTTTTTCAAGGGATGAAAAAAAGCAAGATGATATGCGAAAGCTTTATCAAAACTCTAAAATTAAATTTTATATCGGGGATGTACGTGATTTACAAAGCCTTCACCCTGCGATGTATAACGTAGATTATGTGTTCCATGCTGCGGCCCTCAAGCAAGTTCCCTCTTGTGAATTTTTCCCTTTAGAGGCTGTTAAAACAAATATCTTAGGAACAGATAATGTTTTAACTGCGGCGATTCAAGCTGGCGTTAAAAAGATTATTTGTCTATCAACAGATAAAGCGGCATACCCTGTCAATGCGATGGGGATATCCAAGGCGATGATGGAGAAAACATTTATTGCTAAATCACGGATGGTCGACCCAAAGCAAACATTGATTTGCGGCACACGATACGGGAATGTAATGGCTTCAAGAGGCTCAGTCATACCACTTTTCATCGAACAAATAAAAGCTGGTAAACCTTTAACTATTACCGATCCAACTATGACTCGTTTTATGATGAGCCTTGAGGAAGCAGTCGAATTGGTGTTATATGCATTCTCGCATGCGCAAAATGGCGATATTATGGTGCAAAAATCACCCGCTGCTACGATCGAGAATTTGGCACAAGCTCTCCTTGAAATTTTCCAAGTGAACAATGCGATTCACATTATTGGCACACGGCATGGGGAGAAACGGTATGAAGTATTATGTACAAAGGAGGAAGCAGCAAAAGCCATAGATTTAGGTAATTTTTATCGAATCCCAGCAGATAATCGAGATTTGAATTATGGAAAATACCTGGATGAAGGCTCTCCTAAAATTACCTTATCGGATGAATATAATTCCAATAATACACAAATGTTAAACGTGATGGCTATTAAAGAAAAATTACTAACCTTATCTCTCATTCAAGAAGAGCTTCTGCTTTGGACTGGAGGAACACCATGAAATTTTTAGTGCTCGGCGCTTCTGGCATGGCGGGTCATACCATATCCATCTACTTACGGGAGCAAGGATATGATGTGACAACGTATACGAGAACTGCTTTCGCATATGGAAATAATATTACTGGTGATATTACAGATTTGAACTTTTTACGTTCACTTCTTCAAGACCATCAGTATGATATTGTCATTAATTGTATCGGTATGTTAAATAAAGAATGTGAGGAAAATCCTGAGAAGAGTATTTTCTTGAATAGTTATTTACCACATGCTATCGTATCTCTCCTTGAAAATCGCCAGACGAAGCTTATTCATATGAGTACCGATTGTGTATTTTCAGGTGAAAACGCACCCTATTATGAAAATAGTGTAAAGGACGGAACTACCTTTTATGACCGTACAAAGGGTTTAGGCGAAATTGATCATACCAAACATTTAACATTCCGTAATTCAATTATTGGCCCTGATTTGAAAATGGATGGAATTGGGCTTTTCAATTGGTTTATGCACCAAAAAGGTCCGATTCACGGCTATACTGGTGCTATTTGGACGGGGGTCACAACCCTCACCCTAGCGAAAGCCATGGAGCAAGCAGCACATGAAGAATTAACTGGACTCTATCATCTTGTCAATACATCGCCTATATCCAAATACGATCTGCTTCAGTTATTGAATAAGCACTTTATGGACCATACAATAAAGATTACTCCACATCAGCTTATTAATGTTAATAAAACTTTAATTAATACTAGAAACGATTTTTCCTTTACGGTCCCTAGCTATGAAGAAATGATAATTGACATGAAGGAATGGATTTTGCAGCACAAGGATTTATATCCTCACTATATTTCTTAAAACTTCAACTCTATTACGAGTATTGTTACGTTACTCATAATGGAGTTTTTCTATTGAATGACTGTGCCCACTGGCAATTGTCCTTCCTTGATCCAATTCTCTACAAAACGATTAAAAAATGCAGGCTGGGCTAATGATACTCCATGCCCTATGTTGTTTAACATGATTCCTTTTGCATTTGGATGGCTTTGTACAAGCTTTTGTGCAGATTTTTTCATTATTTTTTTCTCTTGATTGCCAACAGTAATTAAAATATGCCCCTGTGCATTGTGGAAATTTCGTGGGATTGAAAACGTCATATTTTCTTGTAAAACCTGAATTAATGCATCGTATGTTATCTTAGTGCTATCATGATAATAGCGGTCAAAATAGCGATCATCGATGTATAAGGTTTTCGCTTGAAGCTTTGCGAAGGTTTTATTTTTGATAAGCGGGAATGATAGTCGGAGAAACGGCCGAATCATCCATGCTGTAGTAGGTGAAGGGATAACAAGAGCACTATTAATAATCGAAAAGTGGATTAAACTAGGCTTTATGCTTAACATTTGTATGGCAATTTGAGCACCTAATGAAAAGCCAATAACAATTACCTGCTTGCCATTCGCCTTTTCCTCTAAGAGCTGTACGAGATGTTGTGCACATTGCTCAATAGAAAATGAATGATCGGACACAAGCTCAGGCACTACACAGTGATACTTGGAGAAGTGCTGAATTTGTTGTTCCCACATCCATCCCCCAACACCACCCCCATGAAGAAACATCATCACTGGACCGTCGAAATGGCCATACTCTTTATATTGCATAATGGATTCATGCACCTACTTTCTTTACTGTTTAGCTTCTCAAAAGCTTGTTTGAGATTGATTGAATGTCTGGTTTTTTGTATTTCCTGGGCAATTGTTAACGTATGTCTTTCTCGATACGGAAATTAATTGCCTCAAACCTGTCAAAATGGAATCATTTACAAATGATCATCCCAAAAGTCCTTACTAAAACTCGTGTTTGCTTGATGCTTCCCTGCTGGTTTTACAATATCAGAACCTCTTAAAATGACACCTTTTCCAAATTTCTGTTCAATTTGATCTACCAATTTAATAATGGGTTCGTCTTTAATATGATCTTCAAAATCAAAAAAAGTTAGCTGCTGAGTCATCTCTTTAATGTCACTTACATTGGAAATAGTCACACCCAATAATCGAACAGGCTCCTCATTCCAGTTTTTATTAAACAGATTCCACGCCTGTTCAACTATATCCTCTTTTGAAAATATGGCGTTATTGACTGATTTACTCCGTGTATACGTTTCCCAAGAAGCTGTACGGATGATAATACTCACAGTCACTCCTGCGAGCTTTTTAGCCTTTAATCTTTCTGCTACCTTTTCAGAAAGAGTTGTCATTATTTTATATAATTCATCTCGGTCAGTCGTATCATGAGATAATGTTGTCGAATTCCCTACACTCTTCGTATCATATATTGCTTCTGGATCAACAGGTCGGTCATCCTCGCCATTGGCCTTCTGTTTCAAGCGAAGTCCATTGATGCCAAACTTCTGTTTTAATGTGTATTCATCAGCCGCAGCTAATTCTCCAATCGTTTGTATACCTAACTCTTTCAGTTTTTCTGCTGTGCTTTTCCCGATTCCATGCATCTCTTTAACATTCAATGGCCACAAAACTGAAGGGACATCACGTTTACGTAATATTGTAATGCCCATCGGCTTTCTCATTTCACTGGCCATTTTTGCTAAAAACTTATTGGGTGCAATGCCGATTGAACAAGGCAATTGTAGTTCGTTCCAAATTCTATCTTGTATACCATGTACATGTTCTAATACATTTTGTCCTTCGATTATAGGCAATTGTATATATCCTTCATCTATAGAAACGGGTTGAAGTATTTCACTATACTCTTTCAGTAATCCAAAAAAAGATTTTGAAGCAGCTCTATATCGTTCAAAATTTGGAGGTAGCACAATTAACTCTGGGCATTTTCTTCTGGCCTCACCGACATTCATGGTTGTATATACACCACTTTTTCTAGCTTCATAGCTACACGTAATAACAATCCCTCTACGTTCTTTTGGATTACCTGCAATGGCTATAGGTTTTCCCTTTAATGAGGGATCGTAAATTTGTTCCACTGAGGCATAAAAGCAATTAAGGTCAATATGTAAAATGATTCTTCCTTTATGCAATTTCGTTCACCTCACGTTGATTTTAATGTTAGCTATATTTTATCATATATGAGTCCTTTCACACTTAATCTACCGTCTAAGCAAAGCATGTTTTTATAGGTTTCACAATAAAATAAAAAGGTTCTTTTGATGTATACTCTCGGAAATCAAGTGACATCAAAAAAACCTTTTATTTTGGTTACCTATCCTATTAGAATCTATCCGATGAGCTCCCTTATTACTGATTAGTAAATGGTGAGAAATCATCACTTGTTTGGTCGTAATCTTCCATCCGCTTTTGAACCTTTATTTCATCAGAAGCTGCTATTCCTGTTATTAGTAGATTAAGTAGTGCAAAGGTTGGTGTAGCACCTTTTAGAGAAATAGGAGAAGGAGCAACCACCTTAAACAAAATGTCCGAAAGAAGCCCTAATGGCGACAATTCATCGTCTGTTATGCCTATCACTTGTGCCCCTTTTTTCTTTGCTGCTTTGACAAATGCATTCGTTTCTTTTGAATATCGAGGAAAAGAAATAGCCACCAATAATGTCTTTTCATCGATTAAGGATAATAAATAATTAGAATCCTCTATTTCTCCACGATATAAAAACGTATTTCCTACAACAACATTGAGACTAAACGATAGCCAGTTAGCAGGACCATATGAGGAACGGAAGCCTATGACGATTCTCTTTTCAGAACTAATTAAAAGATCTATAGCTTTTTTATACTGGGTGTAATCTATTTGTTCTAACGTTGCACGTATATACGAAGTATCTTTCTCGATTACATGTTGAATTAAATTTGTATCTTTTAAAGACTTGGACGTAGATCGAAGCCCTTCAATTGGATCTGAAATGGGTGAAGAATCTTCTAATAAAGTAGCTTGAATTTCTTTTTGCAATTCGCTAAATCCAGAATACCCAAGAGCATATGATAACCTAATCACCGTTGTATCGCTTGTTTCACTTGCAATACCTAGCTGCTTCGATGTTTGAAATGCAACCTCTTTCGGAAAGTCAACAATATATTTTGCAACTAATTTCTGTCTTTTTGTTAGTTCATTAAATTGTTTTCTAATTCTTTCATTATAATTATCCATACAGCCAGCCCTTCCAATGAGTTAATCTAGGTATGTAACTTATTTAATACAGGTTCAGTAAATGGTTGATGACTAAAAAAACTCCCATTTTATTATTCAGTATGCATCACTTTTATATTTAAAAAACCACTAAATCACTTAGAGATAATGAGCTCCAAGTTTTATACTTTTATCTGTCGGTGTAATGTATCCAATGAACAATTACTATAGTACAAACATTCAATCTATTACGTAGGTAATTTGGTAATTACACGAACCTTTATTGTGAGTTTTATGTATAATTTCAGTTTCATATTTTTAGCATATCCCTAACCCGTGTAACCTTTCAACCTTAGATTCTAGGGCATTCACTATAAATATATTTAGTGTGAATACCCCAACATTAATTGATTTTCAACAAGAAAATAACTTACTAGTTGTAACATCATCATACCATTTAGCTATGAGTTATGTTATAGTTGTATATTTTTTCATAACCGATTATATTTGATAAATTATTAATAGCCTTTTGGTTTAAAAGCTAAACGGTTACTTTATTAAGAAAATGATTATAAGCAACTCTCGATAATTTAGATATGATACTAGCACCTTCTGCTTCAGTATTATTTCCTATAGAAAATACTGAAATGATAAAATTACCTTTATTATCAGGTAGCTGGACTATCCCTGAATCATTGACAACACTTGCAATGGTGCCAGTTTTATGAGCAACAACTGTATTTTGAGGTAATAAATAAGGTATTCTACTTCGAAATTGTTGCTTGGCAAGGATTTCAAACATATCATGACAAGCTTTTTCAGAGATTAATTGCTTATTTGCCATTTTTTCTAATAAAAGTGCCATATCAGCTGCGGTTGTTACATTGTTTGCATGACTTTCTTTAAATACAATTGAATGATGATCAATTTCACCATTTTTAAATCGACGGTTAATGTCATTATAAGTGTCCATTGAGAATTTTTGTGGAGGTAATCCCACACAAGAGCAAAGAAGCTCCCAGCAGCTGAGACGAATGTAAGTATTGCTTAGTCCAATTTCTTTCATATATTGATTTACATTTTCTTTCCCTAAAATACTCAATAACTTATCTGTTCCCACATTATCACTAACAATTATCATCATAGTCGCTAAATTTTTTATCGTAACGTCGATTCCAGGAATTAACTCCTTAAATATACCTGATCCATTGACTAAATCCTCTTCTTCCAACCTAATATGTTCTTTTAGTTCGACCTTCCCCATTTGAACATCACGATATAAAGTGGCCAAAATAGGAATCTTAAAAACACTTGCAGCTTGAAATAAACGATTCTCATTTATTGCAGCAGTCTCTCCAGATTCCAGATGTTTCACATAAACCCCGAATGTCCCAGTAGCTTCTTGTATAATTTTTTCCAAACTCTCCTGTAATCCCATCATCAACATCCTCTCAAATTTCTACATAAGGAGTTCAATATGAAAACCTTGGAACTCACTAGTTAAGTGGTATATTTACGGAAACTTTAGGGAATTGTCTAAAATGATATGATATTCCGTATGCTTCACTATTATCATCCACTAGTATCTCAGCTATTTCTGTAAAGTCATTAAAATATGCTATAAACATGTTATCGCTCACAAAAGTTATTGGTATCTCTACATTTTGTGAGAGTAGAACTGGGTTTCCTTCCTTGATTTTAATGCACACTTTCGTCCCTTCATTCGATTGATATTCTCCTTGATACTGTTGAAGTCGTTCTTCTGAAATATCATATTCTTCAAAGGTAAGGTGATTGGCGTCTACCTCCCTTTCACTCAAAGCATTAAATGCAAGTTGCATAATTCGGGCAGCAGGTACACCTGCCAAGTTAGTTAATACAACACCTGTAACCCCTTTTTCAGGTAAAATACTTAATTGAGCTGAAATTCCCTTGAGCCCTCCACCATGTTCAATAAGAGTAGTGCCAAAATAATCGGGAGTAATCATAAAACCGTACCCATAGAATCTTCCAGGTTGTAATTGAATATGGGGTTTAGTCATTTCTTTTACACTTTCTTCTGATAATATTTGCTTACCATCTACTACACCAGCATTACGGAAAATTTCTGCATACAATAACATGTCTCTAGCTGTAGATTTCAAAAAGCCTGCTGCTCGCATTGAAGTAGAATCCCACCAAATTGGTGCAGCCAAAACGTGTTTTGTTCCATCGCTTTTGTCCTCTGTATAGCAAGTGGTGATATTTTCATAATCAGCGTACTCCTCAATTGTGAAATAGCTGTTTTCCATACCACAAGGTGTGAGGATATGATCATATATATATTGTTCATAACTTTTTCCACTGATTCGTTCGATGATTGTTCCTAATAAGGCATATGATTCATTGGAATAACTAAAATGTGTACCAGGTGCACCCAATAATTCAATATCTTGTTCATCAATAAACTGCATAAGTTGCTCATAAGTGTCAATTGGTCCGTGATCTTCAACATTAATATTTAAACCTGGATAATTTTTTACAGTTGGGTCAAGATCTAGTGACCTTTTCATTGCATAAAATAACGAAGACATTGGAGGCAATCCTGCTGTGTGAGTCATAAAGTGATGAATAGTGATATCTTTGATAGCCTCTTTATTTTTAACGTTGAATTCAGGCAAGTATTTACTAACAGGATCATGCACATTCAATTTACCGACTTCCTGCAGTTGCATAATAGCCACACAAGTAAATGATTTTGTTATCGAACCAATACCAAAAACTGTATTTTCAGTTACAGGTAGTCCATCGGCTACATTACGGAAGCCAAATCCTTTATGGTAAAGAATCTCCCCAGCTTCAGCAATTGCAACAGAAGTACCAGGAATCTTATGTTTTTCCGTTATCTTTTGACCAGCCTCTTCAAATGCTTTTAAATTCACATCTACTTTCATTTCTTTTCCTCCTTTAGAGTAGTTGTATATAATAATGTAGATCGAATCGATGATCTAACTATTATCCTCACATTATTGATTCTCAGTCGTTATCAAGTTCGAAAAATTTTCTACAGGTAAATGTCTGTTTATAAAATCGAGCATTGAATTCAACCTAGCTATTCTTAATTCGGGTTTGCCGTATTGGAGGAGCCCATGACTTGATTGTGGAATACGAACCAGTTCTACTTCTCCTCCTCGACGCTTAATATGGGAATAAAACTGTTCTGCCTGCTCTATTGGACATCGTAAATCATCTTCATTGTGTAGAAGTAGAAGTGGCGTTTTTACATTATCTACATAGGCAAGAGGAGAGAATTTCCAAAGATTCTCCAAATCTGTCTTTCCAAGAAACTCCTGATCAATAAAATATGGTGCTATATCGCTTGTGCCATACATGGAAATCCAATTCGAAATACAGCCTTCAGAAACTGCTGCAAAAAATCTATCGGTGTGAGAGATGAGCCAATTTACCATGAATCCACCATAGCTAATTCCATTAACGGTTACCCTATTTTTATCAAGATATCGATTTTTTTGTAAGGCAAAGTCCAGTCCGTTCAAAATATCATTCATATCCTTTCCACCATAATCACCATGTACAGCATTGGTAAATTCTACACCGAATCCTGAGCTTCCTCGTGGGTTCGTATAGATAACTGCATAACCTCGCGCAGCGAATAATTGCAATTGATGAAAATATGTGAAACCATAAGCAGAATGTGGTCCTCCATGAATATCTAATAGAACAGGATATTTTTTCTCAGGATCAAAGTTAGCGGGTTTTAAAATAAAACCTTGCATATACCAGTTATCAACAGATTTATAGGAAAAAACCTCAGGTTCAACTACGATGAGTTCGGATAATAACTTGTCGTTGCAGTCATCCAGACGAACTTCAGTTTCAGGGAAAATGGGTACATGTAATTGAGGAAAAGCTTCTGTTGGATACCGATAATTACAGTCGGCTGTATTCGTTTCATCAATTCTAATGGCTGATATCCTCCCAGGATGATTGACTGTCGAATAGGCCATACTAATCGTCTCTTCTCCATCAAATGAAAAATGAAAAATAGTACGGTCTCCACCAGCAATAATTACCGGATGATCGTCATTTTTATCATTCGAGAATCTAACAATTTCATTTCTTCCTTCATGGGTACTAAGCGCATAAATATACCTACTATTATTAGACCATTGAGGGCGAAGTGCATATCTGAGATTACGCATATCTGTAAAAGTCATATCAAGGAGGGTGTCTTGATATTTTTTGCTTAAAGATCTAACATCCCCTCCCTCTGAAGGTATGACTAATAATTCCTTCTGTTCTGCATGGTTGCCAAAAAACGCTATCCACTTTCCATCAGGTGAGTAAGAAGGTGAGCTTGCTTCCGTATCACTGTATAGCAACTCCGCATCTCCTCCGGAAGAAGAAACTCGATAAACCTTTCCTCCAAAAAGAAAATTTTCATTTTCTGCGTTTGAACTGAACACGATATATTCTCCATCTGGTGACACGTCAGGCTGATGAACTTCATTTATTCCTTTTGTTATCAAAACGAATGTTCCAGTATCTATATGAATAGCAACAATTTGACGTTTGTACGGTTTATGAAACCCAGTTCCATCATTTTTGTAATATAGATGATGATAGCGTTTAGCCCCATCTCTCCATAACTTATCCTCTTGTTCCTTCTCACTCTTTGCTTCATGAATTGTTGCATTTTCATGAAAGGTTTCTAGTTCCGAATGTACAATTACAGGTACCAATCCATATATCGTTTTACCGTTAGGAGCCCATACTATTGAGCTAATTCCTTGACGAAACTTTGTCAGACACCGGGCCTCTCCACCATCGAGAGATAACAGCCATGCCTGCATTCCGTAAGCACGGTCCGAGATAAATGCTATGGTTTTTCCATCGGGTGACCAGATAGGATTGACGTTCCTTGTGCCTGAGGATGTTAAAACTCTTCGTGTTTTTCCTTCTACATCGCTTAAATATAAATGTGTTTCGTAATTATTTTCTTTCACAGCTATGGTTCTTTCATAAACTACCTGTTGTCCATCAGGAGAAATGACAGGATTGCTTGGCCATTCAAAGTTATAAATATCTTCTGGCACTGTAGTTCTTAACATCTTTTATCACTCCTTATTAATAATAGATATTTCACTATTGCAATTCTTCAGAAAAATATTTTCGCAATATTCTAATCTAGTCTCTTCTACTAATTTTCACTAATACTATGGTTTAAATAATTTAATGGTAGTCATAGCAAGAATTTTTACACCATTTTGCAAAGCATCTAAGTTAAAATTCATATGAGGATGGTGCAGTCCAGGTTGTAAATCGGTTCCAAGTCCAATCATTGTAGCTTTAATATGAGGAAAATACTTTTTATAAAAATGGAAATCTTCCCCTCCAGGAGTAATGACTGGAGCAGCGATTGCGTCATTCCCTAGAGCTTCAATAATAGCTTCTCCCACTAGTTCCTCAAGTTGTGAACTAGGTTCCGCAGCAATCATCGATGCTAGTGTCTCTATTTCAACTATTGCCCCATTTGCTGAGCCCGAAGAAAGAACCGCATTTTCTACCTTTTTAAGTAAATCTTCCATAACATAGTTCTGTTGTGCACGGACATCAATGCCAAATTCAGCATAATCGGGAATGATATTAATATTGTTTCCACCGGCCTGAACCATGGTTATTTTGACAGATGAGGATAATGTCGGATCTGTTTTAACTGAGTTAACAGCCTGAATAATGGCTCCAAGTGAATCAACAACATTTATTCCTAGATTTGGTCGTGAACCATGAGCTTGAATTCCATGGATCTTCCCTTTCAATAGTGTTGTCGCGCCATGATAGATGGCAGGAGATGCTTGGCCAAATTTTAATTCTTGAATGGGACGTACATGTATCCCTAGTAAACAATCAACATCATCCATAACGCCTCTATCAATTAGAGCCTTAGCTCCTAAACCGGATTCCTCAGCTGGCTGAAAAATAATTTTAATAAGCCCCCTTGGTTGAAAACCTAATTTCTTTAGACAAGAAATAGTATGAAGAACCATTGTCATATGAGCATCATGACCACAGGAATGATTGGCTTTCCATTCACCGTCGACCAGCTGCCATAACGCATCAATGTCTGCTCTAATTCCAATGGTTGGACCAAGTTTTTCATTTCCCCAATATCCAACAACTCCGGTATGCTCCTCAAACCTCTCAAAAGGTATTTTCAAATATTCGAATTGCTTACATAAGTAATCCGTTGTCTCTTTTTCTTTCCAACTAATTTCCGCATTACAATGAAAATGATGATATGTTGATTTTATTAGCTCTTTATTCTCATCAACCCAATTATTGATTTGTTCAATCATATAGGGGCTCCATGGATTTATTTTCAATAACATAAAAATGAATGTTAGCTAAATTTTTTTTTAACATTCCGGTTACTACAAAACCTTTTGAGAAAGCATCATTTACTGCATCTCTCAACTTATACCTCCAAGCCTTCGCCGCTTCAAAATCCTCTTGTTTCAAAATCTGAAAATTAGCTGGAACAGGTATTAAATATCCGTCTTCATTCTTAATCGATTCTCTCTCATTGGGATATGGGATATTTCTACTATCACTATATGACAGCAGAGACTTATAGTGATTAACCAATGTATCCTTTTTGAGTACACCGGTAAGTGCATTCGCTACTCGGCTCGAACAAATATCCCATTCTACTAAAAAACGATCAGAAGGTAGACCTTTATTCAGTTTATCGCTCATTTCACCATAATAAGAAGGAAAGTACGTTTGAGAATAAGCTCCTAGCTTATTAAGATTAAAGTATGCATTTTTGGCTTCTAAAGGATCAAAAGTCCATACAATTTTTTGATAGCCGTATTCCACTGCCCACTCCCTTTGCTTAAGTTTTAGCTGTAAGCCTATCCCATAATTACGGTACTTACTATGGACGCCAGTCATATGAGAAATTAAATATTTTTTCCCATTCTTAAAGCCCGAAAAACCGTATGAAAACCCAATTAATTCACCTTCTTTAAACGCTCCAACGATGTTTCCACCATTGTGAGTTGCAGCAACAAGCTGCGGAAGAGGCGTTACTACATCTTTATCCCAGATATCCTCTTGAAAACTAACTACATCTTGTATTTCCTTTAAACTTATAATACTTTTATAGATGATTGGCTGTATGAAAACCATTGGTAAATCCCTCCAGACACCATGAAATAAAATCAACTTGAAAATCATTTAGTAGAACTTTATTTTATCTCTAATAAACTCTTTCTGGGTCACTGTAAGTTGATTAATGAATTCCTGATTAACCTCAAAACCAATTCCAGGTTGTTCTGGAACAATAATAGTGCCAGCCTTTGAAAGCTTTACTTCTGGTAAAATGATATCTTTATCAAAATAACGACTTGAAGCAGATGTATCACCCGGAATACTAAAGTTACTTAATGAAGCGATTGCGATGTTATGAGCCCTACCTATACCAGCTTCAAGCATTCCACCACACCAAACTGGGATATTTTTTTCCTCGCACAGATTATGCATTCGAATTGCTTCGAATAGCCCTCCTACACGACCAACCTTAATATTAATAATTTTACATGCATTAATTTCAATTGCCTTTCTTGCATCTTCTAATGAATGAATACTTTCATCTAGACAGATAGGTGTTGTTAATAATTTTTGTAATTTTGCGTGATCTATAATGTCGTCATGAGCTAACGGCTGTTCCACCATCATTAAATTAAACTGATCTAATTCTTGTAATAGTTGTAAATCATTCAAACTGTAGCAAGAATTAGCATCAGCCATTAGTGGAATTTGTTCTCCAAACTTTTTCCGAATAGCCTCTAAAGGTTTAATGTCCCAGCCAGGTTTTATTTTCACTTTAATCTTTTTGTAGCCATCCTCTAAAAAGCCTGCCACCTTGTTTAATAGAGTTTCTATGTTATTTTCAATTCCAATACTTACGCCCACTTCAATCTCTGATCGTTTACCTCCTAGTGTAGTAGATAGCGTTTGCCCTTTTTGCTTGCTATATAAATCCCAAATGGCCATTTCAAGTGCTGCCTTTGCCATGTTATTTCTACGTATATAGGAAAACAATTCTGAGAAATCTTTGGGCTCTTTAATTTCATTTTCTAATAGCTTTGGAATCAAGTAAGTTTCAAGCATGTGCCATACTGTACCTGTAGTCTCTTCATTGTATATAGGAAAAGGCATCGCGACACTTTCAGCAAAGCCAACTTTATCTCCACCATGAACCTTAACGATGATAATATCCTTTTCAGTCACTTTACCGAAGCTAGTTTCAAACGAAGATTTTAAGGGTAATTTAATTCTTTGTAACGAAATTTTATTTATATCCATTTAGTAATACCTTCCTTTTTATATAAAATTACTTTTGGTCTCTTACTTCCGTTCTTTCTGGTTCAAACAAGTGACAAGCTACAAAATGTCCCGGTTTAACTTCTATGTTTCGAGGTTTTTTTGTCCTACAAACCTCCATACACGCGAAGCACCGCGGATGGAAAGTACAACCAAGAGGAGGATTTACCGGATTTGGAACATCACCAGTTAAAATGATCCGGTCTTTTTTTTTACTTTCAGGATTTGGGACTGGAACAGAAGACATAAGGGATTTTGTATATGGGTGAAGCGGTTCAGCAAACAATTGATTTTTATCGGCAAACTCTACCATTCTCCCTAGATACATGACCCCAATTCTGTCACTAATGTGTTTTACAACACTTAAATCATGAGCAATAAAAATATAAGTTAGTCCTAATTCTTTTTGGAGGCTTTGAAAAAGGTTAAGTATTTGTGCCTGTACAGATACATCTAGGGCAGAAACTGGCTCATCTGCTACGATAAGTGACGGTCCAACCGCGATTGCTCGGGCGATACCAATTCTTTGTCTTTGCCCTCCACTAAATTCATGAGGATAACGATCTGCATGAAAAGCACCTAACCCCACCATTTGCAAAATCTCTATTACTTTCTGTCTTCTTTCTTTTTTAGTCGCTCCTATTCCATGTGTTAATAGTGCTTCTTCTAAAATAGAAGATATTCGTAGACGAGGATTTAAAGAAGCAAATGGATCTTGGAAAACAATTTGCATTTGTTTCCTGAGCTTTCTCAATTCCTGCTTGCTCAAGCTTAGAACATCTTTGCCTTCAAATAGGATGTTACCACTTGTTGGTTCAATTAATTTTAAAATACTTCTACCAGTTGTAGACTTGCCACAGCCGCTTTCTCCAACAATTCCTAATGTTTCTCCTTTAAATAGCTTGAAAGTAACGCCATCAACAGCTTTCACATAGTCTTTATTTTTTGAAAAAAAACGTTTATTGATTGGAAAATAGGTTTTTAGATTTTGAACTTCTAGCAATACTTCACTCATGCGAATGCCTCCTCCTTACTATATAGCCAACATCTAACAGAGTGTTCGTTATTCGTTTTTATGAGAGGTGGGTTGCTTTCAAAACATTTTAAATGAGCTTGGGTGCACCGAGAAAAGAAAGGACATCCTTTCGTTACTTCTCCGATATTAGGTACATTGCCTTCGATTGGTTTCAGCTTATCCTGTTCATCTTCAAGACTAGGAATAGAATTTAATAGACCAATTGTATAAGGATGTTGTGGATTTTTATAGATCGTTTTCACATGGGCTTCTTCAACAATTTGTCCATAATACATCACCATAACCCGATCAGCCATTTCTGCTACAACACCTAAATCATGCGTGATTAATAATATGGCTGTATCGTAGTTAGTTTTGAGATCATTCATTAAATCTAAAATCTGGGCTTGTATAGTTACATCTAATGCTGTTGTCGGCTCATCAGCAATTAATAGGCTAGGATTACACGCCATCGCCATTGCAATCATGATCCTTTGTCTCATTCCGCCAGAAAGTTGATGGGGATATTCGTTAACAATTTTTTCCGGACGTGGAATTCCAACCTTTTTTAATATATCTACCGTTTGCTTTTTTAACTCATCTCCTGAGGCATCTGTATGAAGCTTAAGAACCTCACTAATTTGCCTGCCAATTCTATGAACAGGATTTAAGGATGTCATAGGCTCCTGAAATATCATTGAAACGTCTTTCCCTCGAATCGAACGCATTTTCTTTTCAGATATTTGATTAAAATCCATATCTTTAAAAAGAATTTTCCCTTCAATTTCACCAACACCATTTGCTATTAATCTCATGATTGAAAGGGACGTAACGCTTTTTCCACATCCAGATTCTCCTACCAAAGCAAGTGTTTCACCTTTATTAATAGTAAAGTTCACCTGACTCACTGCATTGACAAAATCTTTCTTCCCCGTTTTAAATTTAATAGAAAGGTCTTCCACTCTCAGAAGCGCTTCATCTTTTATTCCCATATTTTTCACTCCCAAGCAGTTATTTTTGCCTTGGATCTAATGCGTCACGTAATCCATCACCTAGCAGATTAAAACCAAGGACGACTAACATAATGGCCATACCTGGGAAAAGGGACATCCACCAAGCCTGCCCTAAAAAAGCTTTCCCGACGTAAGCCATCGAACCCCATTCAGGAGTTGGAGGCTGAGCACCGAGCCCCAAGAAACTTAACGCTGCAGCTACTAGAATACTAGTTCCAAATTGTAAGCTGGATAAAACAATTACGGGTGATAAGACGTTTGGAAATACGTGCTTTACAATGATTTTAAAATCTGAAACTCCAAGGGCCTTAACTGCCTCTATATATTCTTTTTCTCTTATTGATAAAACCGATCCTCGAACTACCCTTACATACGAAGGTATTGCCGAAATTGCGACTGCGATCATCGCGTTCGTTAATCCGACCCCAAGTACAGCAATAATAGCGATGGCAAGAAGGAGTGAAGGAAAAGCCAGTAAAATATCCATAACCTGCATAATATAAATATCAAATTTACGATAATAGCCTGCTATCACTCCTAAAATGACACCGATAACACCTGCGATTAGCACTGCAACAAGCCCCATCATTAAGGAAACCCGACCACCATATAATATTCTTGAAAATATATCCCTCCCAAAATCATCTGTCCCTAAAAAATATTGTCCTCCTGGAGGTAAAAACCTTTGTTCGAAATTCATTACGTCAACTGGATGTGGAGCTATCCAAGGAGCAAGTAAGGAAATTGATACGAAGAACAATAAGATAAAGGCCCCACTAACAGCACTTTTGTTAGTTATTATTCTTTTCCCCACGACTGACCAGTAAGTTTTAGACTTTGCTTCAGAATCTTTATTGTGAGGCGGATTGAATTTAGTTTCTGAATCTGTAAGTTTAGGAGCTGAACTACTCAAAATACTTGCCTCCCTTTCTAATACTCAATACGAGGATCTATTAGACTGTAAACGAGATCCACGATCATATTAGTTATAATAAAAAGAAATGCCATAAATAGAACTAACCCTTGTACTGTTGGCAAATCCCTTTTAGTAATGGCTTCAATAGAAAAACTCCCTAACCCCGGTAGTGCAAATACCGTTTCTATGACTACTGCACCTGCTAATAGAAAACCAAACTGTAGACCAATTAAAGTAATAACTGGGATCATCGCATTTTGGAGGGCATGCTTAAAAATCATAGGAATCATGGCAAGTCCTTTAGCTTGAGCCGTTCTCATAAAATCTTGTTTAATAACTTCAAGCATGCTAGACCTCGTCATTCTTGCTATATTGCCAGCTGAGCCTAAACCCAGTGTTATAGATGGCAAAATTAACGAGTAAAACCCTTGATATCCAGAAATAGGGAAAATATTGAATTGGTAGGAAAACATCCAAATTAAGAATAATGCTATCCAAAAACCTGGTGCAGATATTCCTATTAAGGAAATCACCATAGCTAGTTGGTCAAAGATTGTGTTTTGTTTCACTGCTGCTAAAATACCCATTAAAATTCCAATGACGGCTCCAATGATTAAACTATAAAGTGCTAGTTGTACTGTAATTGGAAAGCGAGCCACAATCTCTTCACCCACTGTCAAACCCGTAATATAGGAAGTCCCTAAGTTCCCTTGCAACACATTTTTAATGTAATCAATGTATTGAATAAAAAGCGGTTGATCTAACCCTAAAGTCTTTTTCATTTCCACTATGGCCTCTTCTGAAGCAAAGTCTCCTAGAATATAAGTTACGGGATCACCCGGTATGAGATGCATCATCAAAAAGACTAAAATTGATACACCAATTAGAGTAATAACCATTGAAAGAGTTCGATTCAAAATATATTTAGACAAGTTTTAATCCCCCCTTTTAATAAGGCAGTTAGCGATGAGCGGTCCCTAACTTTACAGGTTAATTTTTATTTTGAAGTGATATCATTGAAAATAATTGATTGTGAGTAAGGATTTTGTTTAAATCCATTAATGTCACGGTAAGCGGTTACATTTTCACGTACAAATAACGGAACCCAAGGAGACTCTTCCACAAGGAATTGCTGTGCTTCCTCATAAATCTTCATCCGCACTTCCATATCCATCGTTTGACGTGCTTTAGTGAGTAAATTGTGTAATTCTTCAGGTTCGTAATGCATTCTTAATGAACTTCCTTTTCCAAAAAGCATATATAAGATATCTGGATCTGACCATCCGTACGTATTTAGAATGGCATCATGTAATCCCTTTGGTGTGTTTGCACTAATGGATGCTGGCTCTTGAACAGAAATATTAACTACAATACCAATCTCTTTTAATTGGCCTTGAAGAATTTGAACAATTCTTTGCATAACTGGTTCATCAGATAACCATATTTCAAATGAGAAAGGCTTTCCGTCCTTCTCTACAATGCCATCTCCATTTGTATCCTTCCACCCAGCTTCTTCGAGTAACGATTTAGCTTTTTCCACATTTTGCGTGTATTTTTGTGCTGCCTCTCCTTCAACTTTCTCACTATATCCAGGGATGCTTTGAGGCAGTGGACCAAAAAGTGGTTTTGCATAACCTTCCAAAGCAAATTCTACGAGTGGATCCCGATTGATACCAAGTGCGATAGCTTGCCTAACACGTTTGTCTTGGAACATTGGTTTTTTATTATTGAAGCCTAAGTAAGTTATGCCTTGTTCGAACATACGATCAATTTTCACACCCTCTGTTGTTTCGAGGTCTTTAATATAATTCGGGGGCACATTAGTCATAATTTGCGTGGTACCTTTTTTAAATTCTAGTACCCTCGTATCGTCATCCGTAATGAATCGGAATTCATATTTATCAAAACCAGGTGCGCCCTTATTGTCTACAAATGGTGGGCCCCAATTATAATCCTCATTTTTCATATAAGTAATAGAAGATCCACGTACTCTTTCCTCAAATTTAAATATTCCTGAAGCTGAAGGATTTTTTCCAAAATCCTCACCGTAATCATCAAGTGCCTTAGGATCCATCGGTGCTAAATAGGCGGTAGTTAATCCACTGGCAAAAGGTGCAAAAGGCTCTGTGAAATAAATCATTAATTTTTGCCCATCAACTTCCATTTTGTCCACTGGTCCAGCTAAAAACTTGACGGCAGAATACTCTAGGAACCTTTCAAATGACTTTTTAACCGCTTCAGCAGTAAGCGGTTCCCCAAAATGGAACGTGACATTTTCATCTAAATAAAAAGTCCAAATCTTACCGTCATCTGAAATATCATATTTTTCAGCAAGACCAGGTATTATATTTCCCTCCAGGTCTCTTTTTAACAATGTGTCATAAATATTAGCAGTTGAATTATCAACCCAAGTTGTTTTATGGACATCAATTGTATCCGGCTCACGAACAGAAGAGATGACTAATGTATTCTTTGATTTGCTATCGCCATTTCCAGAACTTTGTTCATTTGAATTTGGGGTACAGCCTGCTAAAATAACCATGATCATTACCATAACGATTAATTTAATTCCGCTGGTTTTCTTTTTCACCTTCATCCTCCTCTTTACTTAACTTTATCTTTCTGTAAAAATTCAACATCTTTTTTAAAAGGATAAACTTCTTTTGCAAGTCTTGAATGTTCAAAAGAAAACAGGTTAAAACTTGATAACCCAGGTGAGTCAACGGTAATGATTGTATGGGCTAAGGGTTCAAATCCGGCACGGAAATGCTGACTTGATTTTAAAGCGACAATTTTGTATGACCTAATATCAATCCCGTGTAATAAAAAGATTTGTTCATCCAGTGTTTGCGACCTTTTAGAACAAACAACAATATCAATATCGCCAACTACTAATCTTGCAGACTTACCATAATTTACTTTTGCACCTTTTCCCATTTGAGAAGACTGGATAAATCGGCCATCTGCTAGAGTTTTAACATAAGCAGTTACCTTGAGCGGTTTTCCATGTAAATCATCTGTTTTGCCACCTAGTAATACATCGATTGTTGCTCCTACTCCACTATTATGAGCAATATTCACTACTTCCGGGTCATAAATAAAACTGAAACAAGCATTTTCAAGATTTGCCTCTATCATGGCTGAAAGTAGATGAGTTCCATCACCTGGCGTACCCCCTCCAGGATTGTCTGAAGTTTCGTTAATGACAATTGGCTTTCCTTCTATTTTTAGTGCTCTTTTAATTCCTTCATCTGGATTAATAATGTCTGGAAAAAACATCTCTTTTGTATTCCAAATCTCCAAAGCGATTTCTTCTGCAGTTTGATCTGCAAGCTCCTGATCATTATTAGTGACGGTCACCACCGAAACTCCAACTTCAGGTATATTCGTGTAAGGAAAGCCATGAAAGAATGTGCAATCAATAATTTTTTCATTTACTTCATGTGCCCAGCACAGTTCATTGATATTTTTTGCTGGTGGTAAATTTGTAGTAGATGTAGGAATCATAAGTGGGAGTTTTTTTAGGCTCATTTTTGGTTGAAGCTCACCTGAAAGAATTTTTCGGGTAATATCGATTGCCTCGATTCCTCTTTCAAAACAATCAACATGTGGGTAAAAATTAACGCCCAATAGGACATCTGCTTCTTGAACCATCTGATCCGTTATATTTCCGTGTAGGTCTAGCGTGACGACAACAGGAATTTTATACCCGACAACTTCTCTAATAGCGGATAATATACCGCCTTCAAGATCATCAACGTCTTCCGCGACACCAGCACCATGAAGTGCAAGACAAATGGCATCATACTCTTTCACAGCTTTAATTGAATTCGTTAACTCCTGAAGAAGCACGTTGTAGGTTTCTTTTGTTATAACTCCAGAAGGCATGGCAAATGCTGAAAATAAAGGAATTATTTCTACTCCTGTTTCTTCAGCACGTTCCATCATTCCACCTAAGTAATCTCTTACTTTACGATGTTTCTGTAGGATCTCGTCGCCATGAATCCATTCCCATTCCTTAAACGACTCAACAGTTGTTTTCTCATTAGCAAACGTGTTTGTCTCATGTGCAATTTCGCCTATCAAGATTTTCATTATTTTACCCACCCTTTTTGAAGTATTTACTTTAAAATAAAACAAAAATAAAGTAAATGTTTTATTTTTTTAATCATATTGATTTTGGGCAAAGTTGTCAATACAGTTATTTATTTTTTCTAAAATTTCAGAATTTATAGATACATGTACCTGTTCAGCCAGCGCTATCATCAAAACAGGACAACAATCTACCGACTCTTGTCCAAATAAATCTAAAAAAAGCAACTGGACATAGCGATCGCCATGTTCAGTTGCAAAAAATTGCTTATTTATATAGAAAAGGCCCAGCACTTTTTTTATCGAGAAACTATGTCTGATCCATCAATTTTGTTTTCTAGCGCCAACTTCAAACCTTTTTGATAATATTGATTCATGATATCTTCCGGAACCATGCTCCCCCCAGTTCCCCAAATAATATGTGTACTGTTTTTCATTAATTGTTCTGTTAAATGAAGCTTGCTTAAATAATCAGTGCCCTCTTTATATAATTTTATTGGTCCTAACATACCAGCTAGTGCTGATGGTTCTAAATAAATGCCTTCAGTATCGACAAGGTCCTTAAGTAACCTATACAATTGTTCATCGCTAACAGTAAAATTACCACTTAAAAAAGGTTCTATAGTCTTACCAACAAATCCAGAGGGTCTTCCTACAGCAAGTCCATCTGCCTCTGTTACATTATCAATGCCAATCTCTTGCACAGAAACCTGATCATGCAGTCCTGTCATTAAACCGAGTAGCATACAAGGAGAGTGAGTAGGTTCAGCAAAGAAACAGTGAACATTATCTTCAAACAATAGCTTCAAGCCAAAAGCTATCCCCCCTGGACCGCCACCTACACCGCATGGAAGGTAAACCATTAAAGGATGGTGTTTATCTATCATTATATTCAGATCATCTAATTGTTTTTTTAAGCGTGACGCAGCTACTGCATAGCCTAAAAATAAATCATGTGAATTTTCATCATCCACAAAATAGCATGTTGGGTCCTTTTCTGCCTGAATTCGACCTTCTTCTACTGCTTTACTATAATCAGCTTCATATTCAATAACAGTGACATGACTATTTCTGAGCAAGTCCTTTTTCCATTGCTTAGCATCTGCTGACATGTGAACCGTCACATTAAAGCCTAATTTTGAGCTTATAATACCAATACTCAGTCCTAGATTCCCAGTTGAGCCTACTGCAATAGAATAGTGTGAGAAGAAAGATCGGAACTTCTCACTAGCCAAAATTGAATAATCATCATCGACCGTTAACAAATTATGTTGAATAGCCAAATTCTCTGCATGTTTGAGAATTTCATAAATCCCCCCTCTAGCTTTGATAGATCCAGATATAGGAAGATGACTATCACATTTCAGTAATAAATCACCTAAAATTGGCTGCTGAAAAGTATTCTGTAATGATTGCTTCATGGCAGGAACATCCACTAGAGGAGATTCAATCATTCCCGCTGTTCCTTCCGTTTCAGGAAAAACCTTCGCTATATATGGAGCGAAGCGTACCAACCTTTCCTCCGCATCCCTTACATCCGCTTCGTTCAGAGGGGATTTTTTAATTCCTGATTGGAAAATCTCCATATTCGGATTTATCCAAAATACTTCCTCCATTACTGTAAGCTTATCGAATATTGGATATTGTTCTTTCCATATTTGTTTATCTTTTTTCATCATCTAGCTGATCCCCCCATTTTTCTTGTAGTAGTTCTAGTTATAAAATATAATTAAATAATATTTAATAAAGTTTAACACATTTGCTGTTCCCGTTAAATAAAATTTAATAATGTTAAATAATTTTTAATTCATATGATAGGAGTTTCAAAATGGAGAATATTGATATTGGGAAGAAAGTTGAGAAATACAGAAAAATGAAGGATTTGACTAATAGAGAATTAGCAGCTTTAGCTGGCATTACCCCTTCCATGTTAAGCCAAATTGAACGGGGTCTAGCGAATCCATCCATTCAAACATTAAAAGTCTTAGCAAAAACTTTAGATGTTCCAACATTTAGCTTTTTTATGGAAGAAACAAACACTGAGGCTTTAATAGTGAGATCCAATAAACGTAAGAAAATGATTGTAGATAACTTGTCCTATGAGTTATTATCACCCGATTTCACAGGTAATTTGGCGTCAGCCATTTTGACCGTTCCACCCTATACGTCTTCTTCAGAGAAACTTTTGGATCATAGAGGCGAGGAAATAGCAGTTATTATAGAAGGAAGCATAAAAATTTATTTGGGTGAGGAAGAATATCTTTTAGAAGTTGGTGATAGTGTGAAAATACCAGCAAATTTGAAGCATAAATGGGAAAATAATTCTAATACAGTGGCAGTTGTATTATTTTCTGTTACTCCTCCTATTTTTTAAAACATTAAAAGAGATATGTATGAATACGAACAAAAAATATTTTTGTCTCACCTAAACAAATTTGAATATAGAAGGAGTTAGCATGGTAAGTTCAATTAGTGAAATCACCAAAAAAATTATATGGAGGTTTGTGAGTTAACAAGTAATAAAAATGGCAACTTACATTGTACGAAGAATTTATATGTAGTAATGCTGTATCTTTAACGGAATCTGTGTATTCTTCAAATATGCATCCTATGTCCCCTTATAATGATGAGGTTTTAATAAGTTTCTTTATGTATGAGCAAATCGAAAAAATTATATACATCTTATGGGTTTACGTTTACTAGGAAAGTAAACACTTTTACAGGGGACATGACAACTCATGAATATTATTATAGGCTAGATTTATAAGTTTGACTGTCAATACATAAACGAGTCTGTAGACAAACTTAACATTTTAAGAGTTTGTCTACGGACTTTTATGTTTTTCCTCATGGATAGTCATAGTTATGTAATGCCTAGCGCACTTAAAATTTTAGGTTTCCTACAATTGCAATAGACTTGCCCACCTAAGAATCACGCACTCTTCATTAATATCTCTATACCTCTTCGTATGACTTAAAGACGATTAATCAACAAATGTATAGTCACCATTACTTTCGAGAATATCCTTTAAGATGATTAATGCTTGCTCCAACTGATACTCTGGAGCTGCTATAGCCATACGCACAGCATTCACTGGCTTTGCATTGCCGACTGCGAAGCGTTCTGCAGCATAGACCTGTACACCCGCTTTTGAGGCCAGCAATTCAAATTGTACGCCTGTGAATTTGTCTGGCAATAGGAGCCATCTGAAAATACATTCCTCGTCACCTAAAATGTGATACTCTGCTAAATAATGATTAACAAGTGCATTTTGTTGTTTTGCATATGCTCGATGTTTTTCCAATATGGTTTGAGCAACTCCTTCATGTATCAATCTTGCTGCAAGCTCTAGCATAATTGGAGAGACTGATATATTGATATTATAGAGAGTTTCCATTATTTTTTTACGAAATGCAGGAGGTGTGACGATAAAGGATAGTCGCAGCCCTGGTGAGATTGTTTTCGACAGACTAGCAATATAGATCACTTTTTCTGGTGCATAGGAAGCAATCGGAGCATATGGATTTTCCTTAAGAAAGCTATAAATTGCATCCTCAATGACAAGCAAATTTCTCTGTCTTGCTACTTCTGCGATCATTTTTCTTGTTTCTACCGACATCGTATGTGTAGTTGGATTATGAAAATCAGGGATGACATAAATGCCTTTAATATGTTCATTTTTACAAGCATACAGCAGTCCTTCTTTTGTCATCTCACCCTGGCATTGTTGTATAGCGACAAGCTGAATACCTAGCATATTGGCAGCAGTTTTCACCCCAGCGTAAGTAATAGGATCTGTCCCAATTCGATCGCCTGGCTGGAATAATGCCGCAAGTGTTCCAACAATGGCATTTTGTCCACCAGCTCCAAGCAAAATGGGCTGATCTGTTTGAAAATTTACCAATTCGAAGAGCTTGAGCACGGCCTCATTTTGCCAAGCGTTACCCTCAGGTCGCCCATATTGAAATAGTTTAGGAAAGCTAGGTTCACCTACCATTTTTTTCATATAACGAGTAATGTCCTCATTGACAAAGTTATCTGGTAGTACGGAGCCCATTTCAATGATCGGTGTCGTACGGTTTGATGGTAATAAAATTTTATTGCTAGCTGCATCCGTTGAAACAAATGTGCCACTACCAATCGAGGCATATATTAATCCCTTTTGTCCACAGAGCTTAAATGCACGTGTAATCGTGCTTAAATTCACATCTAAAAAATCTGCTAATTCGCGTTGCGGTGGCAATTTTGTTCCTGGCGTTAGCCTTCCTTCTTTAATGTCTAGCTCTAGCTGTTGTGCAATGGCTATATATAATGGAGCCGTGCTATTACTAATATCTGGCTTCCAACTCATAGGATACGCATCAAATGAATTAATAGGCATTCGCAAAGCGCCTTCTTTCTATTAATTTGCATACAATAGTTTAATTGTCTTGCATACAATGATAATATTGTATGCAACCGATGACAATGATATAATTTTTAAAAAATCAGAAAAAAAGGACCGATCATTATGCAATATTCTGAAAGAATCTTAAATACTCCATCCTCATTTATTCGAAATATTTTGAAAGTGACAGATGCAGAGGATGTCATTTCCTTTGCAGGTGGGCTTCCAAACCCAATCTCTTTCCCAATTGATGCATTAAGAGCATCAGTAGATCAAGCTATCACAAAAAATGGTAGCCGTCTATTTCAATATTCTTCAACTCAAGGTTATGCACCATTACGTGAGTACATTGCTGCGAAGTATCAACGTGTCCACGGGCTTGATATCCATGCTGACGACGTCTTTATTACAACAGGTTCACAGCAAGCACTTGAATTAATTGGTAAAGTACTTATTAATAAGGGCGATGGCATTATTATCGAAGAGCCTGGTTACTTAGGGGCTATTCAAGCCTTTACATTAGCTGAACCAACCTTTCATGGGGTAACACTAGAAAACGATGGTCTTAATCTGGAAGAATTAGAGCAAGCCCTACAACAACCAAATGTAAAATTTATTTACACAGTTCCAAACTTCCAAAATCCAACGGGTCTCACATACTCGAAAGAAAAGCGTGAGCAAATATACGAATTGGTTGCCAAGTATGATGTTGCTTTAATTGAGGATGATCCTTATGGGGAGCTACGTTTCCAAGGCGAGCCACTTCCTTATATCGGCGCTGGTAAATTAGAAAATAGTATTTTACTAGGTTCTTTCTCTAAGACGGTCACACCTGGCATGCGTCTTGGTTTTATCATTACAAAAAATAAAGAGCTTTTACAGCATATCGAAACAGCTAAGCAAGCTTCTGATCTTCATACGAATATTTTCTCGCAATATGTTATCTATGATTATTTAGCAAGTAATGATTACACGGAGCATGTTAATAAAATAATTAGCTTATATAAAAATCAATCAGAAGCGATGCTAGATGCGATGCAAGAGTTTTTCCCTGCCCATGTTGAGTACACACGACCTGAGGGAGGCATGTTCATTTGGGCAACAATGAAGGATGGTACGTCAGCCCTTGATGTATTCCATAAAGCGATGGAACAAAAGGTTGCCTTCGTGCCGGGTGATCCATTCTATACATCGAAAACGAACGTGAATACAATGCGCTTAAACTATACAAATGCAACACCTGAAGTAATCCGCGAGGGTATTAAACGTTTAGCAAGTATACTGTAAAAAAATGAAACCGTATAAACGCTTTGAAGGCGTTTATACGGTTTATTAATGTGGATAGTATATGGTCATGCTGAGACGTGTTAAAGTCTTCCCAGGGTTGATATATGTGTGGGGGCGATCAGCTTTAAAACGGATGGCATCACCGCTTGCTAATCGATAGTCCTTACTTTGTATTCGAATGATTAATTCCCCATCAAAAACGGTTAAATATTCCTCCGTTCCTTCTCTATGTGCCTCAGCGTGTAATGTTCCATTCTCCTTTATCTCGATACTATAAATTTCAAAGCGGCTATCCTTTTGAAAAGGAAAATGAGGGTAGACGATATATTTCCCGTTATCTTCCTCTAATGCATGAATGTCATTGCCTAAGATGAGCTCTATCTCTGCTTGCGGTTGATGAATAAGCTCTGTGAAAGAAACTTTTAACCCATTAGCTATTTTCCAAATGGTAGTTAATGTTGGGCTCGACTCCCCTCTTTCAATTTGTCCAATCATGGCTTTACTAACCCCGCTTAGTTGCGATACCTTCTCTAGGCTTAATTTCTCTCTCTCACGAATAGCCTTTAAATTTCGAGCAAAAATCAGTTGAATATCATCCATATTTAATCTCCTTTTAAATATATACAATATAACGCACGTTATGTATAATAAAACAAACAACGTTATAATGTCTGTTTCGGACATTATAACATACAAATTGAAAGTGGTGATGGTCCTTGCCTATATTTTCCTTTTTAGTTTTTATCACGATTACAAGCTTCACTCCTGGCCCTAACAACTTTATGGCCATGGTATTTGCCAAACAGCATGGCTTATCAAAAACGTTGCCCTTCTGTTTTGGTGTGGGAATTGGATTTTTTATCATTATTGCTCTGAGCAGCTTTTTCAACATCGTCATGCTAAATATTTTACCGACCATTAAATTACCCTTAACCATTTTTGGTGTTGGCTATATGCTATACTTAGCCTTTAAAATTGTGACAAGCAAAGAACAGGAGGAAAGCAACAACGTAGAAGAAAGACGGAACTTATTTTTTATAGGAACCTTCTTACAATTTATCAATCCAAAAGGAATACTATTTGGGATTACCGTAGTTGCTACCTACATCCTTCCTTATAATTCTTCCTACATAAGCTATCTACTATTCTCCCTCTTTTTAGGCTTCATTGGGATCATTAGTACATTTAGTTGGGCATTATGTGGGTCTGTTTTCCAAAAGGTATTGCAGCAGCATCGACAATTGTTTAATATCATCATGGCTTTATTACTTGTGTATAGTGCCTTTTCAATTGTTGTTCATTAAAAAAACAGCCCTCAACTGTCGAGGGCTGTAGAAAAAAGAACTTTTATTTTGTATATGTTAAAACCGCATTTTTTTTGAATTTCGCCAAAGCCTCTGTTGCCTCATTTTTGTTTGCATACTCAAAAATTCGAACATCCTTTTTATCAAATACTGTAATAACCCACATGTAAAAAGCTCCCTTCTCTTATTTTTTGTACTATAACAATCACTAAAATTTGTGACACTACTCGTCAACTGTTTTACAACAATTCCTTACTTGATTCTTATTTTACGCTGAATTTATGAAAAAGAAAGCTTTATGTGAAGGTCTTCACAAACTGTTCAATTTCAAACCGCTTTCATTGAACAATTTGTGAATTTCTTTATTTTTTAGGTATAAAACCGGTTTGAGATGTTAGGTTTATCCGTCATTTTTCACTCACTATCCATTGCATTACGGCTTTTATCCGTAGATTCTTTCTATTGATCCATCATCATTACAACTGTATCCATCTTAAGCAAAAAACCGTACGAGTGCACGGTTCTCTTTAGTAGATTTTATTTCTAAAGCCCTAACAAAATGCTGCCTCTTGCTTTTGCGTTAATTCAATCTCAAAGCCTAAATCCTCCAACATACGATAATCACTATTGGCTTCCTGGCCTGCAGTTGTTAAATAATCCCCAACAAATATACTATTCGCTGCATAAAGGCCCAGTGGCTGTAGAGAGCCGAGATTGATTTCACGGCCACCCGAAATTCGAATTTCCTTTGTTGGATTGATGTAACGGAATAATGCCAAGACCTTTAAACAATAACGTGGATTTAAGTCCCTTGTCCCTTCCAGCTTTGTGCCGTCAATCGCATTTAAAAAGTTAACAGGAATCGAATCTGCATCTAATTGATGGAGGGCACGCGCAATATTGACGACATCCTCCCGAGTTTCCTTCATCCCAATAATGGCGCCCGAGCAAGGGGAGATACCATGTTTTTTAACAATCTCTACCGTATTGACACGATCCTCATACGTATGTGAAGTCGTAATGAAGGAATGGTGACGCTCAGAGGTATTCAAATTATGGTTGTAGCGATCCACCCCGGCCTCCTTTAATTGCTGTGCCTGTTCTTCTTTTAGCAAGCCAAGACAGGCACAAACCTTCAAGCCATATTTTTCTTTAATTTCAGCAACTGCCTCGCTTACGACATTGACGTCCTTCCTTGTCGGCCCACGACCACTTGCCACAATACAATACGTTCCAATCTTATTGTCAAATGCTCGTTTCGCACCAGCCAAGATTTCCTCTTTCGTAATAAAAGGATATTTTTCAATAGGTGCTGTTGATTTAGAGGATTGAGAACAATAGCCACAATCCTCTGGGCAGTAGCCGCTTTTAGCATTCATAATCATATTCAGCTTTACTTTTTTACCATAATAATGCCGACGAATAGCAAAGGCACCATCCATCAATTGTAATAGCTCATCATCCTTACTATTTAAAATAGCAAGTGCCTCCTCATTGCTAATGATTTTGCCATCAATTACTTCCCGTGCTACCTGTAAAAAATTCATATCATCGTCTCCCCTTCCCCTTGAGAAATACTTTCTCTTCTAGCTGAATGAAATACTTTATACAATTTCTCTGCTAATAAGCCGGCTGAAATAGCTAAGCCAAAATCAGCAATGATACTGCTTACAAAGCCAACAACAAAAACATGTGACCAGCTTGTTTTCATATCTAACCAGAAGTTTAAAGCTATATATAAATATGGAACAGCTACAGCATATACAATGAAAAGTCCTAAAATTGTCGCCCCAATAAAATGCTTTTTCGTTGGCTTTTCAATTCTCTCAACAATCATTCCAATCACATAGGCGGCAATAGCAAAGCCAATAAGATAGCCAAATGTGGGCTGTAATACATAAGTAATGCCTCCGCCCTGAGTAAAAACAGGTAGCCCTACTAAGCCAACACCGATATAAACAAGCTGACTATATAATCCATTGCGACTACCTAGTAAACATCCTGCTAAAAAAACGAAAACAATTTGTAAAGTAAACGGGACAATCGGTAATGGAATTTTAATAAACGCCCCGATCGCCGTTAATGCAGCGAACATGGCAATCATGACTAATGCTAATGTAGAATAACGTTTAATCAACCTCCTCCCCCCTATCTTTGAAGAATTGTTCAATCGTTTCTTTCGTTGTTTTCATCATGAACGTCATTTCTTCATTTGAAATGATATAAGGTGGCATAAAATACAAAATATTGCCAAGAGGTCGTATGAGTAGACCTTTTACTAATGCTTGTTGATAAATTTGGTAACCAATTCGTTCTTCACTGGCAAATGGCTCCTTCGTCCGACGGTCTGCAACAAGTTCTATAGCCCCCACTAAACCAACTTGTCGGTATTCACCCACATAAGGCATATCATCAAATGCTGCCATTGCTAGCTCTCGCATTTGTTGCCCCTTGCGTTGAATCATGTCCATTATTTGCTCTTCTTCAAATATTGTTAATACTTCCAGCGCCACACGACATGCCAATGTATTACCAGAATAGCTATGAGAATGTAAAAATGCTTTCATTGTCCCATATTCATCATAAAATGCGTTATACACTTCATTACTTGTGAGGACAGCAGATAATGGTAAATAGCCGCCTGTTATGCCTTTGGATAAACACATAAAATCAGGTGTGATATTCGCCTGCTCACAGGCAAACATTGTTCCTGTACGACCGAATCCAACAGCTATTTCATCAGCAATTAGATGAACATCGTATTGTGAGCATAATGCTCGAAGCCGTTTTAAATAAATGGGTGGATACATTTTCATCCCTGCTGCTGCCTGAATAAGTGGTTCTATAATAACTGCCGCGATTTCCTCATGATGCACCTTGAGCTGTTCTTCTACGAATTGACTGCATGGTGCGTCACAGCTTTCTGGTACTTTTTGAAACGGGCAACGGAAACAATCCGGCCCCTGGGCACGTACAGTATCCAATAAAAGTGGCTCAAATATTTCATTGTACAGTCCTACCCCTCCTACAGATAAAGCACCAATGGTTTCACCATGATACGCATCTGTAAACGCTAGAAATCTAGTCTTTGTTTGTTTTCCAGTTTGCATATGGTATTGAAAGCTCATTTTCAATGCCACTTCAACGGCAGAAGAGCCGTTATCCGCAAGAAACACTTTATGTAAACCAGGTGGTGCTAAAGCGACTAGTTTTTCAGCTAACCGAATAGCCGGCTCATGTGTAAAATTAGCAAAAATCGTATGCTCCAACGTAAAGGCTTGATGACTTAAGGCTTGACTGATCCGCGGATTGGCATGTCCAAATAAATTTACCCACCATGAGGAAACTGCGTCCAAATAGCGTTTATCATGCTCATCATAAAGCCACACACCTTGTCCTTTTTTTATGACGATTGGCGGAAATGCTTCGTAATCTTTCATTTGCGAGCACGGATGCCAAATATGCTGTAAATCTCTAGCTTGTAAGTCAGTTATTTCTCGTATCATTTCCATAAAGCCTTTCAAATAATGTTGTGTGTGTAATGTTGATATTCACTAGCTGTGAAATGTCCTGAAGACGTGGAATAACCGCATAGGGCAAAGGGTGATACTGTAAAATCGTTTTTATATTGTCCTGTTCCATCATACTGCCCGTGTCACCATTAAAAACAATGCCAAGAACGTCAATCTGGCGTGATTGCAATGCCTCCATCGTTAACAAGGTGTGATTGATGGTCCCAAGGGATGTCCTAGTAACAAGCACTACTGGCAATTTGCTACTCACAATGACATCGAGCAGTGTGATGCTTTGTTGAACATCTAAAGGCACAAACAATCCACCTGCTCCCTCAGCTATAACGACATCGTAGGATTCTTGTAAGCATTGAATACGCTGTAAAAGATTTTCTACATCAATTTGCTGTCCCTCCAGTTGAGCAGCAAAATGAGGCGATGCGGCTTCCTTAAACGAATAGCCATTCATATGCTCTTTATTTAAAGCTTGCAAGGAATACTTCTCATACATAGCCGTATCAGCATAATAGCTATGCAAATTGTCGTATACCTCTCCTGTTTGCACAGGCTTAAAAGGTGTAATTTTCAACCCCAGCCTTTGCAATTGACACATCAACAATGTGGTGACAATCGTCTTACCAACATCTGTATCAGTACCGACAACCCAAAAATGTTGCATTGTTAACCTCCCTCCTCTTTTTAAGTTAACCTAAGACACTTTAAAAGTTAACACATTTATTTTCTTTTTGTAAATGCCTATTCTTTAATTTCTCAGAAACTTGTACAAAAATAACAAAATCTTGTCATAGCTCCTTGAAAAGTTAGACCTTTCAAGGAATGCACCAACTTAATATGTTTTTTCATAAAATAAAGTAGGAGATACTTCTTAAATGAAAGGAGTTTTATCTAGCTGTGTAGTATTACACTATATGGGGGTGGTTGTATGTTTGGGATTTTTAAAGACGCAGAGAAAAGCATTGATACATATGAACAAGTGCATACAATTTTAAAATCATTGCTTACCTATGAACTAAGAGAATTACCGACTCGCTATGAATTTTGGTATCGTGTAGCTATTCGCCAGGAGGAGTGTCGTAGTCTTCAGTCGGAACATCGTGCAAAAATTTCGATGACCTCTGCAGTAGGACGTTTTCATCAAAAACAATATGAGGCGATGACCAAGAAACTAGCCAAACTGGAGCGCCTGGCTGATATCTATAAATTATTTTGTTTGGAGGAAGAACGAGCGAATCTAAACCATCGACTATCCTTCCATCAAGAAGACATTGCCGCACTATACGATCACATTCAGCATAAAGAGCTTTATACGTATTGCGACTCGGTTCAACTGCAATTTTGGGAAGCCATCCGCGATGATATTTTACAAGCAATCGCAGACCTTGATTAAATAAAAAAAGCCAACGTTTTTATTCAAAACGTTGGCGATACATATATTTAGGCAAAATGCTTTGACATTTTTAGTTGAAGCATTTGTTTAAATTCTTGTGACTGATCAACTTTAATCGCTACTTGATGATAGCTTTTTTTAATGCCTAACATAAAGGTCACTTCCACTGGCTCTTTCATTTTTAAAATAACGTGCGGATAAGCTTCACCAAAATCACGTGCCACGAAATCTATCGTATCCTTTGATAATTTTCCTTCTAACTGTACCTTATCCTCTACGATCTCTTCAATTTTATTAAAGTCGATTTCTGTACGCTTCATTAAACCTAGCGAAATATATATTGTCTCGTCTGTTACGTATACAGGATTTAATCGAACTGCCTGCATATCTGCGATAAAAAAGATGACTGAATACACATTAAAAATGAGCAAAATAATGGAAAGGATCATAGACTTCTCATGTAGCCACCAGTGAATGCCAATTGTTTCAATCACAATACCGTGGATAATCATCAGTTGAACAGCGATATAGCTTGAATTTTTATGCAAAGTGAAACCGGGTCGTTCTTGTCGCTTCCAGCTAGCAAATCCATAATAAAGGACAAGTAAATCGGAACAAACCATTTGAATGACAGGATGCTGCGGTATTTGTTTTTCCACAGCTTTTGAAAATGAAAATAAATCTGGTAATGAACTGGCGCGTACATCGGCAAGAACCCTTGGCAAATAGCGTACAAGGGTAGCAATGAGAAAAATTTCCAATACGATCATCATGCCTTCAATGGCAAAGCCTGCCCACGTGACTGCGACAAAAGGCTGAAGATGCTCTATCGGAATGATAAAACGTGCGGCAAGACAGCCAATTGCGGCTAATAAAATGGCTTGCTTTAATGAAAACTTCCCTTTATAAAGCATCCATAATACAGGTATGATGACTACTAAATCAATAAGGGAACCTAGGACAACTCCATTTGTTTCAATTGGCAAGATGGAAGAACCAAGCCCCGTATTATAAAGCGTATAATTGCTGACTAACACGATGAATAAAAAGGCTAGCCATATATGCTGCTTTTTCCTTAAAACCATCATTCTAACGCCCCCCACATACTATTAATTTCACTTTATTGTAAATGGTGAATCATGTATAGATTACAGGCATAAATAATCATATTTTTTCCATTTACGTTCAAGATTTTTTCACAATTTAATATTTTGCAGGAATTTCTTGCGATAAACATGTGGTGAATAGCCTGTATATTCTTTAAACTTCTCAATATAATAGCTGACTGTACTAAAGCCTGTATTGGCAGCTATAATCGTGACGGTTTGCTCGTCATCCCTCAATAATTCAATACTTTTGCGCAGTCGATATTGTAATAAATAAGTAAATGGTGTCCATCCAATTATTTTCTTAAAATAACGACTACACTCAGCCCTACTTACATACACATGCTTCGCTAAATCCTCTAACGTTATTTTTTGCTGATAGTGCGTATGTAAAAAATTCAGCATCACTTTAGCCCGTTCTTGTTGCACAATGACCGAGGGGTCTATAATCTCTTCAGTTAGCAAAGATTGGGTTAACATCAATTCCCAAATGTATAGCAGCTCTCTCCATACTTTTAGTTGATAAAAGGCATCTTGCTCTCGCAAAATATCAGCCATACATGCCACTTTTTGTGATAGCTCCTTTGTAAGCTTGACGTATGGCAGTCGCTGATTCGTTAAATAAGGTAGAACATAATTAGTTATAAAAATACTGCCTTCATGTCCACCGATGATTATAGGATCTACATTTATACAGTAAACAATAGCCTGCTCCATTTGAAATGGCTTTGCCTCATGTAATTGTGAGGCGTTGATGAATAGCCCTTCCCCCTCCTCTAAAACTATAACATTCGCTCCTATCCGATACTTAGCACGTCCACTTTTGAGATATACAAATTGAATTTCTTTATGCCAATGAAGCGGTAGAAAATCCATACTATCCATGCTCATTGTTGTTTCATACAAGGCAACTGGAAATTCTTTCGATCCATGCAATGTTAGCTCTTGTAAATCTTTCGCAACTTTTATATGTGTTAAAGGCATTCTCATCACCTCAATATATTGATATTTTTAACATGTTAACACGATATTTATTGGTTTATGGATCGCTTATAATCACTTTATATTGATAGTTTAGGAGATGTTCATCCATGAATCAAATCATCCCAAAAAATCGGTCCCTCGGTTTTTTACTAGTTATCCTCGGGGCAAGTTTTTGGGGAATCGGTGGAACCGTAGCCCAAAGACTGTTTCAGCAGGAGCAAATAGCTGTAGAATGGCTAGTTTCTAGTCGTCTACTTTTGTCTGGTCTATTACTCATAGGAATATATAAAATAACCCATCGACAAGGGTCAATATTTGTAATGTGGCGGACAAAACAAAATGCAATGAGACAACTTCTATTTAGTTTACTCGGCATGCTTGCTGTCCAATATACGTATATGATGTCTATTTCTATTGGAAATTCAGCAGTAGCCACGCTTCTACAATATTTAGCACCGTTGTTCATTATGGCGTATTACTTCTTATCTAAGCAAAGCCCGCTGACAAAACAGGATAGTATTGCTGTTACACTTACGCTTGTGGGAACCTTTTTATTATTAACAAATGGGTCCTTTTCAACACTGTCAGTTCCTTTTATGGCGGTCTTCTGGGGTGTAGTATCAGGACTTTCAGTTGCCTTTTATACACTATATGCAGTTCCACTTCTCCAGCAATTTCATTCCTTACTTGTTGTAGGTTGGTCCATGATCATTGGGGGAATCGTTATGAGTTTTTTCCATCCACCATGGGCTATTGATGTATCAGACTGGACATTTTCTACGATTGCCTATTTTCTTTTTATTATTATATTCGGCACCATGCTAGCTTTTTGGTTTTATATTGCTAGCTTGCATTATTTATCCCCAAAGGAGTCAAGCTTGTTAGGTAGTTTAGAACCATTAATGGCCGTCATCACAAGTGTATGGTGGTTAAAAATAAGCTTTGGAGGTTATCAATTTATTGGCACTTTGCTCATTCTTCTAATGATTCTATATCTCACAGTGTTTCAGAAGAAACAGGCTTAAACACCCAAATATCTGATTTTTCTAATTTCATGTAGTTAATACCTCCTATATTAAATATTGGTTTATATAAATTTATACATAAAATTTACATATTTCATATATCTTTTCTCCTTGTTTGTCTACTATACTGAAAATAAATGACAAACAAAAAAGGAGGTATTATTGATGAATAAAAAAGTTATTTTTTTCGAGGTTGAGGGTGGCACAGATAAAGGACCAGATGGCTATCGTCCAGATACAATGCCGATGGTGGAAGCTTTAAAGCAACGTGGACAAGATGCAGAGGTGCTTTTTTTTGATAATGCAAAAAAACAGCAAATTTTTGACTACGTGAAGGAACATGGTGCTGCCTATGTATCACGTATAAACCCTGGCAATTTACAACATGAAGAAGAATATTTTGCGATGCTCCGAGAACTTTGCCAAGTCGGCGTAATGGGCATGCCACATCCCGATGCGATGATTAGCTATGGCTCTAAAGATGTATTATCCAAGCTGATTGCTACTAATTTAGTACCTGATGATACGTTCGCCTATTATACGATTGAGGCATTTAAAGCGCAATTTCCTACTTCACTAGCATTAACAGAACGTGTTCTGAAGCAAAATCGTGGTTCTACAGGTGAAGGTATTTGGCGTGTAAAATTAGTAGAACCTCTAGCTGAAGGAATGACTGAAGTTCCACTAGATGCACAAATTAAATGTACGGAAGCGAAAGATAATCATGTTGAATATTGGTCGCTTGGAGACTTTATGACATTCTGTGAGCCCTATATTACTGGACTGAATGGTATGTTGATCGATATGCGTTTTCTTCCTCGTATTACAGAAGGTGAAGTTCGCTTATTGATGTTGCGCAATCACCCTGTTCACGTGGTACATAAAAAACCTGCTAATACTGAGGATGCCTTTAGTGCAACATTATTCTCAGGTGCACAATATCGCTATGATTCACCAGAGGATTGGCAAGAGCTGGTCGAAAACTTTTTATCGCAACTCCCTCAAGTAACGAGCCTATTAGGGGGTTATGACTTACCACTAATCTGGACAGCTGATTTTATGTTAGATACGGATGAAGCTGGAGCAGATTGCTATATATTAGGTGAAATGAATTGTTCTTGTGTGGGCTTTACGTCAGAGCTTACCTTAGCACATCAAGTAGCAGAAGAAATTTTGGCCTGTCTCCAAGAGCAGTCAACAGTCGTTTCACCATCATAAAAAAAGTGCGATCTGAGTGATCGCACTTTTCATATATAAATTTTAATTGCTTGTATAAATTCATATATAAAATATCCAGCAAAGCCAATTAACAAGAATCCTGCGACAATCGTAAATGTTTTAATCATTTTACGATTCATGGCTTTACGCGTAACTGAGACAATGGTTAGTAAACCAAGATCGTGGAGTAAAATTCCACTCAGAACGCCTGCAGCAATAATTAAAAAGCTTGATTGCTCCCCTTGTCCATAAGATTTAGCTAGAACCACGCCGAATACATTGACCCAAAAAACAAGGTTACCAGGGGAGATCGCTACCAATAATCCATTAAAATAAGACGCAAAAAAGGACTTGGTTACTTTTTCTCCTGCCAATGTAATATCATGATCGGCATTCTTAATAGAGTCATAGCCTAACAAGAATAAAAAGCCCGCTCCAATGATCCACATCGGAAGCTGTACCATAGGCATAGCCAAAATGGAGGCTAATCCCATATACAAGGCAAAAACTAATACGATGTCAATGGTCATGCCACCAAGCCCTACAGCCCAGCCGTGCAGAAAACCATTTTTGAGTCCTTGCTTTGTCATTTCGACTGTAATTGCACCTACAGGCATGGCAATGGCAAGTCCCACTAATACATACGCTACATATAAACTCAAAAAAACACTTCTTTCATGTCATCGATAAGCTTCATACGTCCGTTTATACATTAATAATAGCATAAATATACTCAAAAGTAAATAATTATTAATCGTTTGAACATCTCTTTTCTAGATTTATAGCATTTGTTTTTTCCATTGTCTTAACATATCATTTGATTTCACGAGATCCATTTTCAAGGTAATTTGCTTGGTAGAACAGCGTTTTTTAGCTCTTTCCCAAGCCTCTTCTAAAGCAGGTAAATAGCTTAAATTTTTCGTAGCAGCTACAAGCTGTAAAAAAATATTCCCTTGAATAAAGTGCCAGCGAGGATTCATACCATCCAGCTGTATGGCTTCCTCAATGAGTCTAAGTGCTAAATAAGGGCTCCCCTCATGACGATTTAAAAATTGAGCAAAAGCACCCCAATAGAGACCCTTGTTAGGCTGTAATTTGATTGCCTCCGCAAATTGTACCATTGCTTTGTCCTGTTCTTTAGTAAGAACGTAGTATTCAGCCATCGTATAATACGCGTTTGCCTGTGCTTCAATGGGTCCGGCTAATAATTCGTCAATTACCTTCCCAAACTGTTCATCATCTTGAGTACCGATATAGGCTGTAAGAACATCTCGCTCTGGGTACGAGCCATCTGTACGCTCGGCACTTTGTATGACTTTTTCATCAGTCGTTTCGGGCATATTGGCATATCCATTTGCCTCGAGTAATGCAACATGTTGCTGAATAAGCTGATGGGTCTCACCTTCTAAATTTGTCTGGTTGGCAAGTATCTCCTTTGCTAGCCGATAACTCTCTTTTACTTGACCACTTAAAAATAAGTCATTCATTTGCTGTACTTGCTCATCCATTTGTTTTACCACCATTAAATCCTCACCTTCACCAAAAGAAAAATCTTATTGATAGTGTACCATCTTAGACACGCAAGCAAAAGCTAACTTATTCTAATTTTTCTACAATTCTTTTAATTTAAATGCTTTTACGTGTTGCTCTAGTGTATGTGCCATATGGGTCGTTTCATTCGAACCTTGTGCAACCTCATCAATACTTGCTGTTGTTTGCTGAGCTGCTAAAGTAATTCTATTCATGGCTCCTTCGATGTCTCTAATGGATTCAGTTAATTGTTGTATCATCTGGACAATTCGAGCTGACTTTTCATTTTCAGCAGTCACTGCATGCGAAATACTTATAATTTCCTCAACGGTCTTCGCTACAGCGTTTGAAATATTTCCCAAAGATTGTGCTGTTAAACCGACAGTCTCTGTTCCTTTTTCAATATATTGCGTATTATCATTCGTTGACGACATTACTTGTTGAACATGTTTCATCATATCCTGAATAAGCTGTTCAACTTGTAATACTTCTGCATTGGACTGCTCTGCTAGCTTTCGCACTTCCTCAGCAACAATCGCAAAGCCTTTTCCTTGCTCTCCTGCTCTAGCCGCTTCGATAGAAGCATTCAGTGCTAATAAATTTGTTTGTGATGCAATACCAGCAATAGATGTTGTAATTGCCTGTATTTTAGCAGCAGACGTAACTAAGTTTTCAACAGTATGCTTCACTTCATCTGATCCACTTTGAATCGATGCCATATCATTATTTATGTCTTTGGCTAGCCTTTCTCCCTCTGTTGCTAGTTCCATTGTTTCTCGTGCATTATTAGCACTATCCGTAGCATTGTACTGGATTACCTGCAAGTCATCTGCTAAGGAGGTAAGCACTTCGGTAGCATTTTCAGCATGATGCATGCCTGCCGTCACAGTGCTTGTTACCTCTTCGATATTATGAGCGACCTCTTGAATGGTATTTGTCATTTCGTTTAAGGTGCAAGCGGTTTCATCTGCATTATTAGCAAGTGTATTAGAAGTAGAACGCATGGTCATGATCATACTTTGCAGGCTAGCGGTCATACGATTTAATGTCTTCGCTAAATCCTCCACCTCATCTTTGCTATTTATTTTTGTTTCAGCTACTGCTAAATTGCCATTCGCAATTTCTTTGGCCTGTTGAATGAGAACACTAATTGGCTTCACTTTTCGACGGATTAAAAACCCTGTAATAATTGAAGCAATCAGCATAGGGAAAATACTAATTAATATCCCACTTCGCACAACATCCCATGTACGCTCTTTGACAATATTGGCGTCAAAATCGATCACACTGATGGCAATGATTTCTTTACTTGAATCGTGGTCTTTGAAAATGGGCGCATAGCCCGATAAGCGATCCATGTCAGCATACGTATAGGGCTGAGAGTAAGTTGGATGCTTATCTTGTAACAACCTATCAATCGCCTCTTGATCCAAATAGAAAGAATCCCCAGGGGCAAATCCTTTCTCGGCTAAATGGTCGTCCAGCGCTAACAATGTACCGTCAAGGGACAGAATATATTGAGTTTGAAAAATATCTTTGTGTCCGGTTGTCCAGTTTAAGTCATTCCCAATCCGTTCCTGAGCTGCCTGGTCGCCACGCATGGCCTTGTCCATTAGTTCAGGAGCAATTAAACCAGTTGTAATATTGGCACACCCATATGCCTCCACACCAGCAGCATCATAAAGTTTATTGTAAGCAGTTATGTATGTAGCGAACGATGTAATCCCTAACATGACTACTAAAATACCAGCGATAATCGTTCCAAGTTGAAAAGTTAATGAATTTCGTAATTTCACGATTCATCTTCTCCCCCTTTCTTGTAATAATCTATGAATTTTCCCTTTATTTTCTCATCATACTATAAAAAGATGTATTAAAAAAGCATCTTTAATTTTTCCTATAAATAAAAGTATTGGATAAAAGTTCTGAATTATGCGATAATTGAAGTGGACTAACTTTATTTTGAGGCATTCAATCATTCATCTACAAAGGGGGGCTTACAATAAATAAACGTTTTCATTTTGTATCGCTTATTACTGGAAATTTGCTAACAATAGGAGCTATATTCATTTATGCCGTGCAAAGCCAAGTACATGTAGCCCTCAGTACGTATGCACTAGTGATGGGATTTTTAAGTACATTACTTGTGATTTTCTTTTATGTATGGGGAGATGAAAAGCAACAAATATCCAGTCGATTTTTAAAATAAAAAGAGTGAAATGATGTTCTAATGTTTCAAGCAATGATGTCCCTTGCTACCTTTGTAGAAAAGGGATTTTTTCATGTTTTCCAAGCTATTTTCTTCTGATTACGTCTAATTGATGTAGAAAAATTAAATTTTTTGTAGAAAATTTTAAAACAATGATTGAGTACTATATCAAATTTCTGTATAATCAGCTTGTTTGACAATACTTTTATGAACTTGGGGGTAGACAATTGGGTAAAGCATTGATTATCGGAGCTGGCGGAGTTGCCAGTGTTGTGGTACACAAGTGTGTTCAAAATTCGGACGTATTTGAGGAAATTTGTATCGCAAGTAGAACTGTTTCAAAATGTGACGCTCTAAAAGAAAAACTAGACGGCGGAAAAACAAAAATTCATACTGCACAGGTAGACGCAGATAATACAGAAGAGGTTATTGAGCTTATTAAAGCTTTCGGACCAGATGTAGTGATTAACGTTGCCCTACCTTATCAGGACTTAACGATTATGGATGCTTGCTTAGCGACAGGTGTGCACTATGTGGATACTGCAAACTACGAGCCACCTGAAACGGCAAAATTTGAATATAAATGGCAATGGGCTTATAAAGAGAAGTTTGAAAAAGCTGGCTTAACTGCATTACTTGGTAGCGGTTTTGACCCAGGTGTAACAGGCGTTTTCACTGCTCATGCGCAAAAACATGAATTTGATGAAATCCACTATATCGATATCGTGGATGCAAACGCAGGAGATCATGGTTATCATTTCGCAACAAACTTCAACCCAGAAATTAACATTCGTGAAATTACTGCGAATGGTCGTTACTGGAAAGAAGGCGAGTGGGTTGAAACGGCACCACTTGAGAAAAAAGAAGTGTATAACTTACCAGAAATTGGACCAAAAGATATTTACCTTCTATACCATGAAGAACTTGAATCACTAGCGAAAAATATTAAAGGTTTAAAACAAATCCGCTTCTGGATGACGTTCTCTGAAAAATACTTAACACACTTAAAAGTATTAGAAAACGTTGGTATGACATCAATCGAGCCGATCGAATTTGAAGGTAAAATGATTCAACCAATCCACTTCCTGACAGCGGTATTACCAGATCCAGCTTCTCTAGGACCACGTACAAAAGGTAAAACAAATATCGGTTGTATCATTCGCGGTCTAAAAGATGGCAAAGAAAAAACGTATTATGTGTACAACGTATGTGACCACGAAGAATGCTATAACGAAGTGGGCTCACAAGCAATTTCTTACACAACTGGCGTGCCAGCTATGATTGGTGCAATGCTTGTGATGAACGGCGAATGGCGTAAACCAGGTGTTTGGAATGTAGAAGATTTCAATCCAGATCCATTCATGGATGCATTAAATAAATGGGGTCTACCATGGCAAGAAAGCCATAACCCAGAGTTACTAGACCTTGATTTAGATGCAAAGGAATTAAGCCGATGAAACCAATTGATTTTTCAAAAGTTCCATCCCCTTCTTATGTAGTGGATGAGCGATTATTAACAAAAAATCTTGAGCTTTTAAAATCAATTCAAGATCGTACAGGCTGCCGCATTTTACTAGCCCTTAAAGGGTTCTCTATGCATTCAACTTTCCCTCTAGTAGGGGAATATTTAGCAGGCATTACAGCCAGCTCCCTGCATGAGGCACGTCTTGGCTATGAAAAAATGGGCAAAGAAGTACACGTTTATGCACCTGCTTATATTGAGCATGAAATGGACGAGCTTCTAGGCTATGTGGATCACGTCGTATTTAACTCATTTAACCAATGGGCTCAGTTCAAGGATAAAGTAAAATCTACTGGTAAAACAATTGAATGTGGTATTCGTGTGAATCCTGAGTACTCTGAAATTGAAACAGCTCTTTACGATCCTTGCTATACGAATTCCCGTCTTGGAACGACTTTGGCTAACTTCGATAAATCCCAACTTGACGGCATTGATGGCTTACACTTCCATGCAATGTGTGAACAAAACTCGGATACGCTAGAGCGTATTATTGAAGTAGTGGAAGAAAAATTTGGTGATGTATTACATCAAATGAAATGGTTGAATTTCGGTGGTGGTCACCATATTACACGTGAAGATTATGATGTAGAGAAGCTTGTGAACATCATTAATTATGTGCAAGAAAAATATAACCTGCTTGTGTATTTAGAGCCAGGTGAAGCAGTAGCCCTTAATACTGGTTATTTAGTAGCTACTGTGCTTGATATTCAAGAAAATGGGATGGATCTTGCAATTTTAGATACGTCGGCAACATGTCATATGCCTGATGTACTTGAAATGCCCTACCGTCCAATGATTATTGGTTCTGGTCAAGCTAATGAATTTGCCCACACATATCGCTTAGGTGGACTAACATGTCTTGCTGGTGATGTTATTGGTGATTATTCATTTGAACAGCCATTAAAACCAGGAGATCGTCTTGTATTTACGGATATGGCCCATTATTCAATGGTAAAAAACCATATGTTTAACGGTGTTAACCTGCCTTCTATCGTTTCTTACAATGATGAAGAAGGTATTAAAATTATTCGTGAATTTAAATTTGAAGACTACAGTGGTCGTCTTTCTTAAGAAGGCGACAAAGCCCTTCCGTTTTTGCAGGAAGGGCTTCTTTTTATAGCTGTGTAGTCTTGGAATCTGTTCATACGTCGCCTTCGCCTTGTCCCAACATTACATACTATTTGAACATAAGAAAAACGTAGAAGCCTAAGCCTCTACGTTTTCTTTTTCATTTTCAAGCATTTTGTGTAAATAATTGATAATTTCACGAATACCCTCTAATGAATTGACGAGTATTTTTGGGTCAACATACGTAATCATTCGGTTTTCAAGATTAGCCACAGCTGTAAAATAGCGAGTTTTACTATAATTCACAAGTCCTAGTTGTTGAAGTATAGACTCATCTAAATCAAGAATTTCACGAGCTTCCGTAACAAGCAACCCATAGTTAACAACATCTGTATTCAATACAATCACCCGAGCAGTTGTTGTATTGGAAGAGCGATTATATAATATTCGTTCAAAATCTAGAACAGGGACAAGTTCCCCACGAATTCTTGTAAAACCTAAAAGATAGTTAGGTAAATGAGGAATAGGTGTTACCTGCTCTAATTTTTCAATTGAAATCGCTTGCTCTACAGGCACTGCATATTCCTCTGTACCACAAGCAAAAACTACTGCTTTTACACTTTCCATATGGTCACACCCTTCAAATTCGACTATTATTTTTTCGCAGATTCTTTGACGATCTCAACTAGTAAATCTGCTAATTTTTCTAATTCTTCAACGGGTATTTTTTCATTCGTCGTATGAATATCCTCATACCCAACTGATAAATTAACTGTTGGGATACCAAAGCCTGCAATCACATTTGCATCGGACCCACCACCTGAAATACCTAATGTAGGTGTACGATCAATTTGGCGTGCCGCTGCCATTGCCACTTGAACGACTTTGTCTGATTCGGTTACACGGAAACCTGGATACATAAGCTTCACTTCAACTTCAGCTCGTGCCCCTAATGAAGCAGCTACTTGTTCAAATGTCTCTTGCATATGCTTTGTTTGAGCATCTAATTTTGTTTTATCAATCGAACGCGCTTCAGCTAGAATAGTAACTTCGTCGCAAACAATATTTGTCGCCTGTCCACCCTCAAAGCGACCAATATTGGCTGTTGTTTCTTCATCTAATCGACCTAGCTTCATCTGTGCAATACATTTTGATGCAACTGTAATAGCTGAAATTCCTTTTTCAGGCGCAACTCCAGCATGCGCAGTTTTGCCGATAATCTTCGCGAAAATTTTCGCTTGGAACGGTGCTGCTGTCACAATGCCTCCAACTTTGCCATCACTATCCACAGCAAAGCCATATTTTGCTTTAATAATAGAAGGGTCCAATTCTTTGGCACCAACAAGACCGCTTTCTTCACCAGCAGTAATAATAAACTCAATATCTCCGTGAGCAATATTTTGCTCTTTTAAGCGTTTTACCATTTCTAGTAGTGCTGCAAGTCCAGCCTTATCGTCCGCACCTAAAATCGTTGTGCCATCCGATACAATATAACCGTCTTCGCGTAATGATGGCTTTATGCCTTTACCAGGAACAACTGTATCCATATGAGAAGTAAAATAGATCGGCTCTACATCTAATGTGCCTTTTAATGTGGCAATAATATTGCCTGCACCATGTCCGTTACGTGTATGGGCGTCATCTTGGACTACTGTAAATCCAAGTGCTGATAACTTATCGACTAAAATTGGTGCGATTTCTTGTTCATATTTTGTTTCTGAATCAATTTGAACGAGCTCAAAAAACTCTTCCACTAAACGACTTGTCATGTTGTAAAACTCCCTTAGTTTACGTGATTTTCCACGTTATAGTATAAGTATTATTTTAGCACAACGTCAGAAGAGTTGAAATCATTCAACAATACTACCCATATAAAAAGTCTGAGAAATTAATCTCAGACTGAACTTACGCATTGAAAATGGCCCCTTGTTCTTGTTCGATTGTTTGTAAATAGTTCGCTGCTTTATTATGTTTATCCTGTAAGCGCCAAATTGTATTATGTACATCATCTTGGACACGTGAAACCTGTTCTCTTGCGGTTGAAATTTTGGAATGGACCGACCAAGCTGAAAAAAGATCATCGAAGAAGTAGTCCGCAAATTTAACAAAACCATCTGTTTCGACTTGTAGTGTCTTTGTAGACATCTCATGAACATCTAATAACTCATTGTAAAAACGTTGCAACGCAATTTGGGCACTATGTATGTAATTTTCTGATTGATCAAGTGCACCATGCTTTAAGTGTGTAGCGATTACTCCACCACCAAAGAAAGTATCCCAAGTCGAATATTCGTTGGCCGAATGAAGTGACGCAGCTGCTTGCCCCAACTTTGTCAGAGCTACCTCCCCTGCTCCTTCTGCTTCTTGAATTTCAGTAATGAGTTGCTTCGTGTGCATTTTTTCCTGAGCTAAATGCTCCAATCTCTCTGCCTGTGCAGGATTATGGATTTGTAAATAGCCCTTCTGTTTTGCGTGAATTTCTCGAAGCTCATCTTGTAAGGCTATTGTATTGATATGAGCTAATTTCTGAGTTATTTGAACTTTATCTTCGCTTAAATCCGTCTGTATTTTCTTCGCTTCTTTAATTTTTAATTCAAGCACGGCTGCTTTATCAATTTTTTCAGCCCGTAATTCATCTTGTTGCCCCGTCCAAGTACGAATCATATTCATAAATGAGAAACCCTCTAATTTATGTAGTTTGGACCGAATTTGATTGAGTGTACTAAAATGTTTGTCTATTTCCTGTTGTGTATGCTCAATCTGCTTGTCAATTAACTGTCCTTGTTCGTTTAGCCTTGCCGCTTTTCTTAGTTGTGTATGAATCTTTTCCTGCTCTTTTTGTAATTGCTTCCATTCCATTCATATCAACTCCTTATATATCAGTACGGATGACAAGGAAAAATGTTTCAATTTTCATTGATAATATCACATACTAATTTTTGGGAATAAAAAGCCTAGTAACTGTATAGCTACTAGGCTTGGACTTTTTATAATGGAATATTACCATGTTTTTTCTCAGGACGCGTTTCCTGTTTATTAGATAGCATATCAAGTCCTTGAATCAGTTTAATGCGTGTATCTCTTGGATCAATAACATCGTCCACCATACCACGAGATGCAGCAACGTATGGATTGGCGAATTTCTCTTTATATTCTTCAATTTTTGCCGCACGTGTTGCTTCTGGATCATCTGATTTTGCAATTTCACGGGCAAAAATGATGTTTGCAGCTCCGGCAGCTCCCATAACTGCAATCTCAGCGTTTGGCCAAGCAAATACAAGGTCTGCACCGATTGATTTAGAGTTTAGGGCAACGTAAGCGCCTCCATAAGCTTTACGTAAAATCACTGTAATTTTTGGTACAGTTGCTTCGGAATAAGCATAAAGAATTTTCGCGCCATGACGAATGATGCCACCATGTTCTTGTTTAACACCTGGGAAGAAACCAGATACATCTTCAAATGTAATGATTGGAATATTGTAAGCATCACAAGTACGGATAAAACGAGCTGCTTTATCGGAAGAGTCTATATCTAATCCTCCAGCAAGTACTTTTGGTTGGTTACAAACAAGACCAACTGACTCACCAGCAATACGTGCAAAGCCAACTACAACGTTTTTCGCAAATTCTGCATGAACTTCCATGAATGAACCTTCATCCACTACTTGTTCAACGACTTTACGTACATCATAAGGACGTGTTGTTTCAATCGGTACAGTATCTACGATTTCTGGACGGTAGTCATCCCCCTCTGGTCGATCTTGACGAGGTGCTTTTTCTTTATTATTTTGTGGTAGATAGCTTAATAGTTTTTTAATTTCTTGAATTGCCTCTTCTTCAGATGGTGCACGGAAATGAGCATTACCACTTACTGCATTATTTACTTTCGAACCACCTAAATCTTCAGCAGAGATTTTTTCACCTGTTACAGTTTCGATCACTTTAGGTCCTGTTATAAACATTTGAGATGTTTTATCTACCATTAAGATAAAGTCTGTGATTGCAGGAGAATAGACAGCTCCTCCAGCACATGGCCCCATTATTACGGAGATTTGCGGAATAACGCCCGAGTAAATCGCATTTCGGTAGAAAATATGACCATAGCCATCTAATGAAAGAACACCCTCTTGGATACGTGCGCCACCTGAATCGTTAATACCGATAAATGGTGTGCCATTTTTCGCAGCGAGGTCCATAACTGTTGCCATTTTTTTCGCATGCATTTCACCTAGTGCGCCACCAAACACTGTAAAGTCTTGAGAGAATAAGTATACTGGACGTCCGTTAATTTTACCGAAACCAGTTACAACACCATCACCAGGGCCTTCCATTTTTTCCATTCCGAAGTCTACTGTACGGTGAGTAATAAATGGATTGATTTCAAAAAATGTGCCTTCATCTAGTAACAAATCAATACGTTCACGAGCTGTTAATTTCCCTTTTTCATGCTGTTTTTCGATGCGCTCATAGCCACCACCAAGTTCAATTACCGTCTTACGATCATACAAGTCATTGATTTTGTCGAACATATCCATATTAATCACTTATCCCCTTTTCCACTTTTATCACATAATTCATATAACACCCCGAACGAAGATTTAGGATGCATGAACGCAACCTCTGCACCTCCAGCACCAGGTCCTGGCTCTTCCGATAAAAGACGTACACCTTTTTCACGAAGCTCCACCATACGCTCACGAATTCCTGTCACACCAAAAGCAATATGGTGAATACCTTCTCCACGTTTTTCAATAAATCCATGAATGGCACTTTTTTCACTCATTGGTTCTAATAGCTCCAATTTCACGTTGCCTGCGTCGATAAAGGCAACACGAACTTGTTGTGAATCTACTTCTTCCACTTTCAACAACTTTAAACCTAAAGTTTCTGTATAATATGTAATGCGTTCATCAAGATCGCGCACCGCAATCCCAATATGATCTACTTTCTCCATGGTGACATCTCCTTCTGTTATGGTACATACTCTATTTTACAGACTTTTTTGTCAAAACTCTACTACTTGAGAAATTTTTCAGATTTGATAAACTATTTATAAGAAAAGAAGGAGCGAACGAGCATATGAGTAATAAAAAGTTTCAAAAAATCGTTGTTTATACTATGGTCGCAATCATGCTAATCTCATCTCTAGCATTCGGCTTATCAATGCTAGTTTAAGGCAAGACCATAGCGTCCACACTACTGTGGGCGCTCTTTTTTTACCTTTAAACCTTTAAATGACTGCTTTATTTCTAAATACCTGTCCATTTCCTCAATAAACTGATAGAGTGCGGCTTGAGCGATAAATTGCTCATGATTTTGCGGCAATGGTAGCTGAGAGAAATCATGTTTCACCTGCTCTAGCTTTTCCCGATAATGACTCGCTGTATTTCCAGAATGAATATGTCCCCCGAGGTCTTGTAGAAAATCTGCCACAATTTCAGCCTCTTGTACTATAACAGGTAAAGTTGTAATTTTCGGTAATACCCTTTCGATAATTTCTAGCTGTTTTTCTCGCATATCGAAATACATATAGTAATCATTTTTACGTCTCGTAAAATGGTTTTCAACATCTTTAAATGCCAAGGACTTTGCATCATTTAATGTTCGAATAGCTTCAATGATCTCATGCCCATCCCATAACGTATCCCCTTGTCGTAAATAGCTAGCAATTTCTAAAAATATTTTGCTATATAGTTCCTCAATTTTAACTCTGTAGTAATTTAATTCCTTTTGAATATCTGGCATATACATATTGATGGCTATACCGGTTCCATAGCCGATTGCCATTAACGCCAATTCATTATAAACAAGCTCCATCGAAAAACTTTTAGCGGCGTAAATATGCATAATAATTACGACACTAGAAATAAATCCGTCTGCAACTCTTAAGGACACAATCGTTGGGATAAAAAGCAATAGCATACCTGCTAGTGTTAGTGGCTGGTAGGAAAAAAGCTCAAAGCTTACAAAGGCAAAAAACATGGCCACTATACTAGCAACTAATCGTGTATAGGCTGCATGAATGGATTTTTTCTTCGTTGGCTGTACACATAATATCGTTAGAATACCAGCAGAGGCATACGAGGCTAAATTAAAATATTGAGCAATGGCAATCGCAAGTGCTGCACCAATTGCTGTTTTTAAAGTTCGATAGCCGATTGAAAACTTCTTCAGGCCGACTGCCTCCTATCTTTTAGTACTCTTCAGTGAATATCGCTAATTATTTAGCCAATATTACAAAAATTTTAATGGTAATGCTGAACTATCTATACATGATAATTAAGTAGGAAGCCTGCATAGATAAACTTTCTATGAGGCTTTTCTACTTAAGTTATAAAGGATTGCTCTTATGCAAAAATTGACTTACAGCTCGTCACAATATTCTTCAAAGTTTGCTTGTAAGTTTGTCACAACTGACATCGGGTCATGCCCTTCAATTTCATAGCGCCCCACTTCAGCGACAACTTGTCCATCTTTTAATAGAATAAATGATGGTGATGATGGTAGGTGATCTTCCCCAAAAAGGTAACGAGCCGCTGCAGTCGCTTCTTTATCTTGTCCTGCAAATACTGTTACTAAGTGATCTGGGCGTTTATCGTAATGTACACATTGTGCTGCTGCTGGACGAGCAATACCACCCGCACAACCACACACTGAGTTCACCATAACTAATGTTGTACCTGGACGAGCAAACGCCTCCTCAACAGCCTCTGGTGTTTTTAGCTGTTCGTAGCCAGCCGTTTCAATTTCAGCACGAGCTGTTTTTAAAATTTCCTGCATAAATAAATCGTAATCCATATTCATATAGCGATAGCTCCTTTCAAATCGCGTCAATTCAGCTTTTTATAGTAGGTATTTGACGCACATACATCTCTTATCATAGCAGTTTGCAACGAATTTGTGCACCCACTTGCTCATACATGTCAGTTGAATTTTCTAAGCTTATAAAGAAACTAGTTTACTGATCTTCCTGTTCCTCGTTAAATAAACGATCTACACCTTGTGTAACCGTTAGTTGGCCACTTAAAATTTGACGTTCCAGAAGCTGTACCTGTGCTTTACGTTGTGGATTCTCATAGAACATATCTATTAAATGATCAGTAATCATGGATTGGAACCACTCTTTTGTTTGTTTTTGACGTCGAGTAGCCCAATAACTGTTTGATTCAACAATTTGTTTAAATTCTTCTATGGTTCCCCAAACCTTATCGAGACCCCGTTTTTCCAATGAACTAACTGGCATTGCAGTTGACATCCAGCCTGGTGTAGCAGGCTGTAAAAAATGCAGAATCTGTTTATACTCTGCGACAGTTTTCTTGGCAAGCCGCACATTGTCACCATCCGCCTTATGCACAACAATGGCGTCTGCTAACTCCATAATGCCCTTTTTCATGCCCTGCAATTCATCTCCTGCTCCAGTTAAAACTAAAAGCAAGAAGAAATCCACCATGCCTCGGACATAGGTTTCACTTTGTCCCACACCCACTGTTTCAATGAGAATGACATCATAGCCTGCTGCTTCACAAACTAACATCGTTTCACGTGTCTTTTTATGAACACCCCCAAGGGTACCAGCGGATGGTGAAGGGCGTACAAAAGCAGTAGGCTTCTTGACGAGCTCCTCCATGCGCGTTTTATCCCCTAAAATACTCCCCCCTGATAAAGAAGAGCTTGGGTCAATCGCAAGGACTGCTACTCGTTTTCCCATGTCACAAAGCATTGTTCCGAAAGCCTCAATGAACGAGCTCTTCCCCGCTCCTGGAACACCCGTAATCCCGATTCGAATACTCTTTCCTGTATGCGGTAAAAGCTCCTGTAAAAGCTCCTGCGCTTGGACTTTATGAGTGGCATTCGAGCTTTCAATGAGGGTAATGGCTTTTGACAAATGTGTGCGAGAGCCTGCACGTACTTGTTGTGCAAGCTCTCTAATATTAACAATGTCGGCTTTTTTCTTTCGGAATTTTTTAGGTGTACCATAGTGCATACCGTCGTGAGTCGCCTCGACTCCGTCCATCACAAATAGCGCACTTTCTTCCATTCCTTTGTTGTTGTCCATTATTCAGACACTTCCTCATAGCCTAAACGTTTGTAGATTTCCTCAATGATTTTCTGTGCGGATACAGGAATCACGGTACCTGGTCCAAAGATAGCTACTGCCCCAGCATTATAAAGGAAATCATAGTCTTGAGCAGGTATAACACCACCCACAATGATGATAATATCCTCACGTCCTAATTTTTCTAACTCCGCAATCAATTCAGGCACTAATGTTTTATGACCCGCTGCTAACGAAGAGACACCGATGACATGAACATCATTTTCAACAGCCATTTGTGCTGCCTCAGCAGGTGTCATAAATAATGGAGAAATATCTACGTCAAAGCCTAAATCAGCATAGCCTGTTGCGACAACCTTAGCTCCACGGTCATGTCCATCTTGTCCCATTTTAGCTACTAAAATACGTGGACGACGGCCTTCGTTTTCAAGGAATTCTTCTGTCATTTGCTTCACTTCTGAAATTTGCTCCTCATCAGAGAAGTTGGCAGAGTAGACACCTGAAATAGAACGAATGACAGCTTTATGTCGTCCGGAAACGGCTTCAATTGCATCCGAAATTTCTCCTAAAGAGGCACGTGCACGAGCCGCATCAACTGCTATAGCTAGTAAATTTTCTTCGCCATCTTGCGCCGCTTTCGTTAAACGAGCTAAATGTTTTTGAACCTCAGCCTCATCACGTGCGGCTTTCATCGCTTCTAAACGCTCTATTTGTTTTTGTCGCACTAGGGTATTATCAATATCTAGAATGTCAATTGGCTCTTCTTTCGTCAGACGATATTTATTTACACCAACAATCGTCTCTGTCTTGGAGTCAATTTTCGCTTGACGTTTAGCAGCTGCCTCTTCAACTTTCATTTTAGGAAGGCCTGTTTCAATTGCTTTCGCCATACCGCCAAGCGCTTCAATCTCTTCAATTAATGCCCATGCCGATTTAGTAATTTCTTCTGTTAATTTCTCCACGTAGTACGAACCACCCCATGGATCAATTACTTTCGTCATTGCTGTTTCCTCTTGCAAAAATAACTGCGTATTACGTGCGATACGTGCAGAGAAATCCGTTGGAAGTGCAATGGCTTCATCTAGTGCATTCGTATGCAGTGATTGTGTATGTCCCATTGATGACGCATTTGCTTCGATTAACGTACGTGCTACATTATTAAACGGATCTTGCTCTGTTAATGACCACCCAGATGTTTGCGAGTGGGTACGCAAAGCTAATGTTTTCGGATTTTTCGGATTAAACGTTGACATCATCTGTGCCCAAATACGACGTGCTGCGCGCATTTTAGCCACTTCCATATAATAGTTCATGCCAATGGCCCAGAAGAACGATAGACGTGGTGCAAATGCATCGATATCAATGCCTGCTTTTAGTCCTGTACGCACATACTCCAAACCATCTGCTAACGTATAGGCAAGCTCAATATCATTTGTTGCTCCCGCTTCTTGAATATGGTAACCAGAAATCGAAATTGAGTTAAATTTCGGCATATACTTTGCTGTATATTCAAAAATATCTGCAATGATTTTCATCGACATAGCTGGTGGGTAAATGTATGTATTACGCACCATATATTCCTTTAAAATATCATTTTGAATCGTCCCTGCTAATTTTTCTGGTGTTACGCCTTGTTCCTCTGCTGCTACAATATAGAAAGCAAGAACTGGTAGTACGGCACCATTCATTGTCATAGAAACGGACATTTGATCTAACGGGATTTGATCGAAAAGAATTTTCATATCCTCAACAGAGTCAATCGCTACGCCTGCTTTTCCTACATCCCCTGTAACACGTGGATGATCAGAGTCATAGCCTCGGTGAGTTGCTAGGTCAAACGCTACAGATAAACCCTTTTGTCCCATTGCCAGATTTCGCTTGTAAAAGGCATTGGATTCTTCGGCTGTTGAGAAACCAGCATATTGACGAACAGTCCAAGGACGAGCCACATACATGGTAGGGTATGGTCCGCGTGTATTAGGTGCAATACCAGCTACATCATTTAAATGTTTAGCATCCTTGATATCTTCTTTTGTATAAATATCTTTAATTTCAATACCTTCATTTGTCATAAACTTATCATCAGACGCTTGAGGTGCATTAGCTGATAAAACTTTTTCTATTTCAATTGCATTAAAATTTGGCTTACTCATCGTTGGACCTCCTTTATGCTCGCGAACACTGACTGTAATTTTTCAATGATGTTCTGTCCTGCGAAAATAAAGCCGTTTAAGCCATTTGCTAACCAAGCTTCTTCTTCGTCTTTAAATTTCCCAGCCACATCCACAAGTACACCTGCTGGTTTGTCTGCTAAAATGGCATGGACAAATTCCTTTGTATCCTCATCATTACCTGCAATGACAACATATTTAGCCTCTGTTGCCTTTAGCCAAGCTATTGCCTCTTCAACAGTTGCCGCCGGTTCACTTTTTTCAGGAACAAGACCTACCGTATTTAAGAAACCAGCAATAAAATCTGCTCTTGGCTTGGAGCTTTTTAATGTACCTAATGCTAAAATACCCGTTTTCACATCAGCTGCCGTCATTTCTGCACGCAGCTTTTCAAATGGAATAGCACTTCGTTTAATGCTAGCAAATAACGGATTCGTCTCACATTCAAGTGCATCAGCTGGGTTGGCATAAATATTCGTTCCAATCAATGATTGCTTACGTGTTTGTGCAGCATGATTACGAGATTGATACGATTTCTCTAATTCTTCAGCGAGCTTGCCAGATGCAGTGTATTCATCAATGCCGCCAGCTGCCTCTATTTCTAAGAATAACGCCCATGCCTCTTTGACAAAGTCTGCCGTTAACGACTCGATAAAGTAAGAGCCACCTGCAGGGTCTATTACTTTTAAGACATTTGTTTCTTCTTTTAAAATTAATGACACGTTACGAGCAATACGTATTGATTGTTCTGTAGGCTTTGTTAACGCATCATGTGGATGAACCGTAAAGAGATCAGCACCACCGATTAACCCAGAAAGCGCTTCATTAGAAGATCGTAATAAATTCACATAAACATCCAATTTAGAGAAGCTTCTTAAAGATGTTTCAGCAACAGTTGGAATTTTTACACTTTCTGTAACATCATAGGCAGATGAGAACGCTTTCCAAAGTACTTTAAAAGCACGGAGTTTTGCAATTTCTGTAAAGAATTGCGTATCAACAGCAAAGGATACAAAAAATTTCTTTGAAAATGCTTCAAAGCTTACTTCCTGTTCTACAAATTTTGCTGCTAATGCAAGTCCATAGGCCAATTCTTGAACGGCGTTGGCACCTTCATTGTGATAAAGGACTGTGTTAGCGCCGACTGAGCGCACGCTCGGAAAAGCATATAAAGAGATTGGTTCGTTCGAAACGATGAAACCTTTCACAGCTTCTCGTTGATCCAAAGCAATTTTGTCAAACACTGTTAATAATGGGTCTTTTGTATCTTTAATAGTAATTTTAAATGAATATTCTGAGAAATATGATGCTAATTTGACCAATACATCTTCTGTCCAGTCAAAATTAACACGACTATCAATGGTAATAACTTCATTACCTCGAGCTAAACTGTCATCAAGCTGTGCAAAAAACGCTTCACTCGTATCAGCATGAATTTGCTGAGCTACTTGAAATGCTTGACTATTTTGTAGGGAACGAATTGTGGCAACTTGTCGATCAAGCTCATCACCAAGCTTAGCTACTAAACTTTCTTGTGTGTACATGGGCTGTAGTGTAACACCCTCATTTGTTTTCGTGAATAGAGACTCAAATGGTTTCCCCTTTAAAGCTTTGATTGCTGCATCTTGCCAGTCGGAATAGGCCGGCTTTTCAAATTCAATATTTTTCATGTTGTTTGACATGCGGACGCTTAATCAGCTTCCCCCCTTAGTAGTTTCTATTTGTTATTCTACATGACAAATTGCGACTCGGAAAGCATAAAAAAAATCGGAAACCCTTATACAGCAGGTTTCCGACAAGTCATCAGTAGACTGACGTCGAAGATTTATTTGTATTTTCGAGTATTTCTTTTACTCTATTTAGGAATTTACCACATACTAGTCCATCCAACACACGATGATCTAATGATAAACATAAATTCACAATATCACGAGCGGCAAACATTCCACCAGGTAAAACGACTGGTTTTTTGACAATACTTTCCACTTGAAGGATAGCAGCTTGTGGATAATTAATGATACCCATTGATTGAATAGAGCCAAATGCTCCCGTATTATTTACGGTAAATGTACCACCTTTAATATCATCCATGGCTAATTTTCCAGTTCTAACCTTGTTAGCAAGCTCATGAATTTCTCTAGCAATTCCTTTAATGGATTTTTCATCCGCGTGTTTTATAACAGGCACGAATAATGCATCATCCGTCGCTACTGCAATCGAAATATTGATGTCATGCTTTTGAATAATTTTATCCTCAGCCCACATCGAATTCATCATTGGGAATTCTTTCAAGGCTTGAGCCACTGCTTTTACAAAGAAGGCAAAATATGTAAGGTTAAAGCCTTCTTTTTGCTTAAATTCACCTTTTAGGCTATCTCGATAAGCAACTAAATCTGTCACGTCTACTTCCATCATCATCCAAGCATGTGGAGCCTCATGAACACTTCTTACCATATTATTAGCAATGGCACGACGGACCTTCGTCACTGGAATTTCAATATCTCCCGGCTGAATAGGTTGTACCGGTGCGGCAGGTTTTTCTGCATGCTGAGCTTGTGCAGGAGCTGGCTGTTCAAATGGTGCTTGACTCGTTGCTGGCGTAGGTGCCGCACTAGTTGCAGTTGGGATATCGCCCGTTTCAATTAGTTGTAACAAGTCTTTTCTTGTAATGCGACCACCCTCGCCCGTTCCCGTAACTTGCTCGAGTGCAATATCATGCTCCTGTGCAAGTCGTAGGACAGCAGGTGAGTAACGCACTTTGTCCTTACGCACTTCTTTTGGAGCGGCTAAAGGAGGAGTAGAAACTGATTGTGATGCCTCTTGTTTCTTTTGAACACCTGCATTTAAAATCGCTGTGCTTACAGCAGATTTTTTCTCAGGAGGTGGAGGTGGTAATTCACTATCCCCTGCAATTTCAATCGAGCATACGACTGCACCAACTGGTAATGTTTGACCTTCTTGTGCAATTAGCTCTGTAATAACCCCTTCAAACGACGATGGAATTTCCGCATTTACTTTATCTGTCACAACTTCTGCTAAAGAATCATATTTTTTTACTGTATCGCCAGGCTTCACAAGCCATTTTTCAATTGTACCTTCTGTTACACTTTCGCCGAGCTGTGGCATAGTAATATTTTGAACCGCCATCATTTATTCCTCCCATCAATTAAGCCTAGGCGACATTGTACCTGATGCAGCGCTAAATTAATAAACGAAGATAGGCAAATAGACAGATTTTGACTTTCAAACGGCTAAGTCAAAATCTGTTCTTCCGTCTGAGGCTTTCATTTTTTCAATCAGCCTTGCTTGGTATGTTAAAATGCCGCAAGCTCTCGCATCGCACGTTCAACTTTATCAGGATTAATCATAAAATATTTCTCCATAGTTGGTGCATATGGCATTGCTGGCACATCAGGTCCTGCTAGACGTTGAATTGGTGCATCAAGCTCAAATAAACAATGCTCCGCTATAATTGCGGCAACTTCACTCATGATACTGCCTTCTTTATTATCCTCCGTAACAAGTAATACTTTTCCTGTCTTACTTGCTGCCTCAATTATTGCTTCCTTATCAAGTGGATAAACTGTGCGTAGGTCAAGTATATGCGCAGAAATACCATCTGCAGCTAGACGCTCTGCCGCTTGTAGCGCAAAGTGTACAGCTAAACCATAGGTAATGACCGTCACATCATCCCCTTCACGCTTCACATCAGCCTTGCCGATTGGTAACGTGTAATCGTCTAGCGGTACCTCACCCTTAATTAATCGATAAGCACGTTTATGTTCAAAGAACAATACTGGATCCTCATCACGAATAGCTGCTTTCAGCAATCCTTTAGCATCATACGGAGTTGATGGTATAACTATTTTTAAACCAGGTGTACCCGCAAAAAGGGCTTCAACGGATTGAGAATGATAAAGTGCCCCATGAATTCCTCCACCAAAAGGTGCACGGATTACCATTGGACAAGTCCAATCATTATTAGAACGGTAACGGATTTTAGCTGCCTCAGAGACGATTTGGTTGACAGCTGGCATAATGAAATCAGCAAATTGCATTTCTGCGATCGGACGCATACCATACATCGCTGCCCCAATACCAACTCCTGCAATAGCACTTTCTGCAAGTGGCGTATCTAGTACACGGTACTCACCGAATTGATCGTACAGACCATTAGTCGCTTTGAATACACCGCCCTTACGGCCAACATCTTCTCCTAAAATGAAAACTCGCTCATCACGTTCCATTTCTTCTTTCATTGCTAATGTAATCGCATCAATATAAGACATAACTGCCATTACATGTCACCTCCGTCCACTGGTGCATAAACATATTTCATGGCATCCTCTGGTTGTGCATATGGAGCCGCTTCTGCATAATCAGTCGCTTCATTCACTTCTGCCATCACACGTTCTTCAATTTCTGTACGTACTTTTTCAGTCATGACGCCAGCATCTGTTAAATACTTTTCGAATAACACAATCGGATCTTTTGCCTTACCTTCTGCTATATCTTCAGCCGTACGATATTGACGATCATCATCATCCGAAGAGTGGGCTGTTAAACGATATGTGACTGTTTCGATTAAGCTTGGGCCTTCTCCATTACGTGCACGGTCCGCTGCTTCTTTTACCACTTTGTAAACTTGTAATGGGCATTTCCCATCAACCGTGACACCTGGCATACCGTAGCCAATTCCACGATCAGAAACCTTCGCGCAGCCTAACTGGCGTTCAACGGGTACAGAGATCGCATATTGATTGTTTTCTACCATGATAATAACTGGCAATTTATGAACACCTGCGAAGTTTGCCCCTTCATGGAAATCTCCTTGGTTAGAAGAACCTTCACCAAGTGTCACGAAAGAAACAAAATCCTCTTTTTGTAGACGTCCTGCAAGTGCTACGCCAACTGCGTGCGGCACCTGCGTTGTTACAGGCGAAGATCCTGTTAAAATACGATTTTTCTTTTGACCAAAATGCCCTGGCATTTGACGTCCACCAGAGTTTGGATCTTCCGCTTTTGCAAATGCAGATAACATCAGCTCTCTTGGTGTCATACCAAAGTGTAAAACAACACCCATATCACGATAATATGGTGCAATATAATCTTTATCTTTATTTAGTGCAAAGGCTGCCCCAACTTGTGCTGCCTCCTGACCTTGACAAGAAATAACAAACGGAATTTTACCAGAACGGTTTAATAACCACATACGCTCATCTAATCTTCTGGCCATTAACATTGTTTCGAACATAGCAAGTACATCTTCATTTGACAAACCTAAATCTTCATGTTTGATTTGAACATCTTGCATACGAACACCCCTTTCGTATTATAGAGAAATAACTATCTTATCCTATATCCCCACATTTGGATACGTTAGTTATGAAATTCAGAAAAATTTAAAAATGGATAGCACGACCATCAACTGCTAAAGCTGATTCCACTAATACCTCATTTAATGAAGGATGTGGATGGATTGCCTGACTAATTTCCCATGGCGTTGCATCCAATAATTTAGCTAAAGATGCTTCTCCAATTAAATCTGTCACGTGCGGCCCTACCATATGAATACCCAAAATATCATCTGTTTCTTCATCAGCAATAATTTTTACAAAACCTTCTGCTTCTCCATTTACCAATGCCTTACCAATTGCCTTGAACGGGAATTTACCAATCTTTAATGAAAGGCCTCGCTCTTTGGCAGCAACCTCTGTTAAACCGATGCTAGCAACTTCCGGATATGAATAAACGCATTTTGGTACGTTCAGATCATTTAAATGCTCGGTTTTACCTGTCGCAATATGCTCGATCGCTGACAGTCCTTCATGAGAAGCAACATGTGCTAACTGTAAGCCACCAATCACATCTCCAATGGCATACATATGTGATTCCTTCGTTTGATAAGAATCATTCACTTTAATGAAGCCATTTTCCACTTCGATTTCTGTATTTTCCAAACCAATATCTTGCGTGTTGGCTTCACGTCCTACACAAAGTAAAAGTTTATCAGCGTCAAAGATTTCTTCCTGATCATTCACTTCGGCAGAAATGAAAACGTTATCATTTTCTATTTTGAATGTATCTGCCTCTAAACGGGCATTTGTCACAATGCGAACTCCACGCTTTTCAAGCTGCTTTGTTACTTCTTTTACGATATCTGCATCTTCTGCAGGTAAGATAGTTGGTCCGTATTCTACCACTGTTACATTTACGCCAAAATCGCAAAGCATAGATGCCCACTCAATACCAATGACACCACCGCCAACGATTAACAATGATTTCGGTAAATGATCAAGCTCCAACGCATGATCTGAATTCATCACATATTGACCATCAACTGTTAATCCAGCCATACCTCGCGGCTTTGAGCCAGTTGCAATGACAACATTCGTCGGTACAAGCATTTCATTTTCTTCCCCATTAGACATTTCTACCGAGATCGTTCCTGGCATTGGTGAGAAAATAGAGGGACCTAAAATTCGTCCTGTACCATGATAAACATCTATTTTACCTTTTTTCATCAGTGTATTCACACCTTGGCTTAATTGCTCAACGATTGCTTGTTTCCTAGCTTGAACTTTGTCAAATTGCAGTGTTACACCTTCAATATCGACACCATATTCACTAGCTGTTTTATTAGCCATTCGATATACTTCTGCACTTCGAAGTAAGGCTTTACTTGGAATACAACCTTTATGCAAGCATGTTCCGCCTAAACGCTCCCGCTCTACAATAGCTGTTTTCAAGCCTAGTTGTGCAGCTCGGATGGCCGCAACGTAACCGCCTGTACCTCCACCTAAAATGACAACATCATAATTTTGAGCCATGTTTATTCCCCCTTTTGAGAAAAGTGCTAAAGTATTCTATCTATTAAACAAGCACCCTATCAATTAGCTTACGGTCTATTCTTGCTTAAGAAGAACTTTAGCTTTACTACAACGATGCTCTTATTTGTTGGTAAAATTAGAAGAAGTCGACAATGCGACTTCTCCAAATTTTCAAACCTTGTATATTAGCGACCGTGTAAAATATTTTTTTCATTTTTTAAGAATTGGCTGCGAGATTTCGCCACACGCGCAATGCGTTCTTCAGCTAAACGATTCGCTGCCACATATGTTGGAATGCCATCTCGTTTTGAAATAGCAAAGATCTTTTCAATACTATCATAAATACCGTCAACGCGTTTCAGAGCACGTTCACGATTATAGCCATATAATTCATCCGCAACGTTAATAACGCCACCAGCATTAATCACATAGTCTGGTGCATAGACAATCCCTAATTCATGTAGGTAATCACCATGACGTGAATCTTTTAACTGGTTATTAGCAGATCCAGCAATTACTTTTGCTTTTAGTTGTGGAATTGTTTCATCATTTAATATTGCACCTAAAGCACAAGGTGAGAAAATATCAACTTCTTGCGCGTAGATTTCATCTGGAGCTACTGCAATTGCGTCAAAGTCATTTACAACTCGATCAATTGCTGCCTGATTGATATCTGTTACAACAAGTTTTGCCCCTTCATTATGTAAATACTCACAAAGCTTGTAAGCTACATTTCCTAGACCTTGTACAGAAATTTTTAATCCCTCTAATGATTCTGAACCGAATGCTTCTTTTGCAGCCGCTTTCATACCGCGATAAACACCATACGCCGTTACTGGAGATGGGTTCCCTGATGAACCGAATGCAGGTGAAATTCCTGTTACATAATCTGTTTCCTCATGGATTAAATCCATATCTGTTACCGTTGTACCTACGTCTTCTGCAGTAATATAACGGCCATTTAAGCCTTGGATGAAACGACCTAATGCACGGAACATTTCTTCGTTTTTATCTTTAAATGGGTCACCGATAATGACCGTTTTTCCACCGCCAAGGTTTAAACCAGCTGCCGCATTTTTGTAAGTCATGCCTCGTGCTAAACGCAATGCGTCTTCCACTGCATTTTCCTCTGAAGCATATGTCCACATACGTGCACCGCCTAATGCTGGTCCAAGTGTTGTGTCATGGATAGCGATAACCGCTTTTAACCCTGATGCTTCATCTTGGCAAAATACCAATTGTTCATAATCATACTTTTCCATATACTTGAAGATTTCCATGAAACTCGCCCCTTTGCTTTGGAAAGTGCATCCCCAAATGCCCGTCCCAATCAAGTTTTATCTAACAATTCTTTCCCTTATTGTCCTCTTCTCAGCAAAAAACTGAGCCCCATTTTACAGTAGGTATTTAGACCCTTATACAGGAAGAAAAAAATTGTTTAGTAATGGATAATATTGCTCCACTTATTTTTACAATACTGACAAATTCACAATTTCGCAACTATTATTACACATTCTTATTTAAGTAAGAATTTTCTAAACATTCAGTAACAAAAACCACTTTATGCCCTGCCTAGCTTTGAGGAATAAATATTATATTGATTCCTCCCCTTTCTTGACATTCCCCCATCCACAGGTACAATTAATCATAGGAATAAGGAGGGGTATACATGGCCCGTTTAGCTGCATTTATTGTAATGCTTATTCCTGGTCTTATGGCTGCAGGCGGCATTAAATTTATGCGTGATACATTATTTGGAAAGCTTCTTTCGCCTTTCCCATTTTTATGGCTACAATTTGTAGTGGGTGTTATTTTCTTTGTGATAGGCTTCGGCTTTTTCGCAGGGTTTTTACTACATCGTGACCGCAAAAATGGAAAAGTAGCACCTCGCTTCCAAAAAAAATAAAAATAGCTATCCAAATAAGTCACATGGACTTACTGGATAGCTATTTTTATACTCGCTGCTGTGTAGTGATGACTTTATCAGGATAATCCGTAATCCAACCTAACACAGCATGGTGCGGATTCGTTAAGAACGGTTCATTACCATCAATGGCATAAAAACGACAGGCTTTGCCGCTTGTAACGCATGCCTCTAAATATCTTGGCTTGTAGTACCGTTTATGCATATGAACAGTATCAGCCGCTTTGTAATCAGCTAACATATCCCATTTTAATTTTTTCGTGGCTATAAGAGCAGTTTCAAATTCGGGCCTATGTTTTTTCACCATTTCCAGTAATTCATAATGGAATGATGAGAAGTGGCTTCCTGTTGGTAATGAGAGCCCTTGAAGAAAATCTTTTAGCCCATTTTGATTGTCTAGAATGGTTGATTTTAATTCAATATTTAAAGGGAGCTTATTTGTTTTAGCCCATGCTAAAACTGCATCAAATGCTGGCATTTTAGCCGATGAAAAAAGACGCCTCCAAGGCTTTCCGAGTTTAAAACGCAATAACTCTTCCATCGTACAATCACTCACCAGTTTATTGATACCTACTAATCTTGACAATTGTGGATCATGGTACACAATTGGACATCCCTCTTTTGAAAATTGAATGTCTAACTCAATGCCATCAGCCCCCAACTCCAATGCCTTTTCGAAAGCTTTAAAGGTATTTTCAAGCGCATAGGCCGAAGCCCCTCGATGTGCAAACACTGGAATATAGGACGAATTAGACATTTAACTCACCAAACTCTAGCAGAAATTTCCCATTGGTCATTTTGCTTAATAAAGATGATTTTTTACCAATTTGAATATATGTTCCCGGATGCGCTTCCTTTGTGACAATAATCTCTTCTTTTCCAATATGACGCATTTCGTCCATTATCAGTTTAATTTCACGATCTAATGTAACAGCTTCTGCCTTTAATTTTGTTAAAGCCTGCTTGGTCTCTTCAAAAGACGCGGTTTGTTCTTTAGACATTTGATTGAGGAATGGTAATAAGCTTTTCATTTTGGACTCATGGGCTGCAATTTCTGATTGTAACTCTTTAAGCTGAACAGCTTTTTCCTGCATCATCGAATTATTCTCTTGTTTATTGACACTTTCAATAATCAAATCCGTTCGACGTTCCAATCGGTTACCTGATATGGCAGTGACAATCGTATTTTTAGCTACGGCACGTCCTCCAATAATTTTACCTTTTCGTTCGTCCACGAAAATAGAATGAGCGGAAAGTTGTGAACCTAATGCATAGAAGCCTATATGGATACTATCCGCCGCAAATAAATTTGCTTCGTTAACATGTTTGACAAAAATATTGCCACCCGCTTCCACAACTGTTGAGCCTAGACCAAAAATGCCACCGCGAATATAAACATCGCCTTCAATGGATTTAATTAGTTTGGCACCGCTTACACCTTCAGCACCATCAATAGAAATATCGCCAGTTGCAATAACCGTATAGCCATTTGTTACTGTTCCTTTAATACTAAGAGAACCATTAAATTCTAGATTTCCTGTTTCAACACCCACATCACCGTTAATAGGTAGGTGTCTGTTTACACCAATCATACCTTTCACATCATCTAGAACACCAGCAATTTTCGAGCGGATCACAATTTTCCCGTCCTCTTCCACTTCATATGCTGATTTTGTATCATATCGAATAGGAAAATCTCGTCCTGGTGCGGCAGCCACTACCTCACCTAGCACATTTTTCCCTGGTTTACCTAATGTAGCAGGAATCTTTTCACCTAGCCATGAGCCTTCTGAAATTTCTGAGATAAAATTCATATCAAAGTAATCCGCTTTTCCATCATCACGAATAACCGGTTTTCGCTCCGGTTTAGGTAAGTATGTAATTTGTGCATCCGTGCCTGCTATAGGTGGTTGCCCCTGTGCAATTAAAAATGCTTTTCCTGGTTCAGCCTTCGAAATATCAAAATCTAATATTCCATGCACTATTTCATTTTCCGCAAGTGTTTCTTGTACTTGCTGTGTTAGCTTTTCTTTATGATTTGCCATATATTCGTTTGTTTCATAGATAAAAATAGAGGCTGACATTTTATCACGGGCAATTTCAGCTTCTATATTTGGAAGCCAGCGTCCAATTTCTACTGGACTTGTGTTTTGAGTTGACAGCACATTTTTTAAAATTGAAAAATTAGATAATTTAAGTCGCGGATGACTACGTAGTATGCTATCAAATTCTTTTAATGGAAATCCGGCACTAAAAGTAAGCATAAATACCTTGCCATTCTCTTCAGAAATTTCGAAGTTTTCATTTCGAACTAGAATCAAGCTACCTCCTCCTTCCCTCTATATGTAAGTATATACAATCCACTTACATTTGTTTAGAGACCATTGTCACTAACGAGAAAGAAAATAGTACTACTTAATCATTAAAACATCCAACTATTTTTTATTTACAATAAATATAAATAGGCGTATAATACTAAAAAAATGTTTATCATTTAAGTTTCTTAATAAAATTACCCTTAAATAGAAGGTTATTCTATTAGGATAATTTGAACAAACAGTATTCCTACTCTATATATTATAGGATAGGATCGTCATAAAAATTAAATAATAAAGGTTCTTTAGAACTATAAAATTATCGGATATTAAGGCTCTTTATTCAAGATAGCTCTTTATATTTCCAATTTGAAAGGTCGCACCAAGCTGTCCCAATTCCTCCTTACTCATATATTGCATACTTATTTTACCGTCTAATACGAGTCGGACTTCAAATAAATGTTCCTCTAGTTGTGTAATTTCTAATGAGTCCATTCCATCTAATTGAAAGTTGACACTTTTCATTTTGATCACCTGCTTCTAATTTTATTACCATGCAGTACTCGTTTTCATCAGTATCATCGCTCATAAGATAATAGATACCCATCAAAAAAATACGCCTTTCTAAACAGTGGTCACACTGTCTAAAAATGGCGTTATAAAAACTCGAGGTATAATTGCTATATCAGTTTTTCTATCGTTTATTGCTAAAAATTTTAAGTTTAGCTAGCCATCATGTCGATGCGGATTTTGTCTGCAATCATAGCAATGAATTCACTATTTGTCGGCTTGGATTTCAAGTGATGCACCGTGTAGCCAAACATCGACGAAATGGATTCATAATTACCACGATTCCATGCAACTTCGATAGCATGACGAATTGCGCGTTCAACGCGTGATGGTGTCGTATTGAATTTTTTCGCGATTTCTGGATATAAAATCTTTGTCACAGATCCTAATAATTCAATATCCTCAAATACCATTTGAATGGCTTCACGCAAATAGGAATACCCTTTAATATGTGCAGGTACACCAATTTCTTTAATGATAGCTGTAATCGTGCTGTCTAATTGATGCTGATTTAATTTTTGAGGGACGGTAGGTTGTAAAACGCTTGTCTTTTTAGGAAGTGTCGCCTTCTGTCCAGCACAATGTAAAATCTTCTGCACTAATTGATCAAATTCAAATGGCTTTAGCATGAAATAAGATGCCCCTAAATCTACAGCCTGCTTCATGACATCTTCTTGGCCAAAAGCAGTTAACATAATTACTTGGACTGATGACATTTTCTCATTTTGATACATCGATTCTAAAACAGCTAAACCGTCAAGATGAGGCATGATTATATCTAGAAGTAAAACATCAGGTGTAAATTCCTCAAGCATTTGTAGACAAACTTTTCCGTTTGAAGCCGTAGCAATAATTTCTATTTCGGCATGCCCCTGGAAATATTGCTCCATTGTTTTTAATAACTCACGATTATCATCTGCAATCGCTACTTTTACCTTTGTCATTTCAATTCCTCCTTCTGGACTTGCTTTGAACACTCCAAAGCGTTAACCTAACCCCTAAATGCCGTTTTTGGCACACTGTGGAATTTTCGACATTTTTGTTTAAAAACCTTTTTCATTTCCAAAAATGAGTATGTAGTCCGATACTTTCTTTTAATATCGACAAGTTGTGCTAAATATTGGCAAACTGTCGAAACACTCTTATTACCTATTTTAGATAAAAAAATAAGATAAAACTACAGTTTTTTTAAATATCATGACTCCTTTCGGTTATTATTAGAAATACTTGTTGAATTCAAAGTGTTTTTAACATAAAGATAAAAACCCGCAAGTTTCCAGCGGGCACCTGTTCTGCCTGCGGAAAATGCGGATTTTCACCAAATGCCATCCCACTTTTTAAGAAGACTTTCTTAACATTTCAGCTACTGTTAGAGCTGCTCCCTTTTTCGGCTCCTCCACAAACATATGTGTTACAGCACCGACAAATCGACCGTCTTGAATGATAGGACTGCCACTCATTCCTTGCAAAATTCCACCCGTTTTTTCAATGAGCTTTTCGTCAGAAACTATAAATTCAAGTCGTTCATTTTCAACTTTTGTTATTTCAATGGAAAAAGTTTCGACTTTTCGGCCTTCAATGGCTGTATATATTTCCGCTTTCCCCGTTTTTATATCTTTTTCATGCATAATTTCAATCGCTTTGGGTAATCTTTGTGGATAGCCTTCTTCCCAACGGCCAAAAATTCCATAAACAGTATTTTTATCTATACTACCCAGTCGTTCCTGATGTTTTTCAATGGAGGAAATTTTGTAACCTGGTTGGCCAGGCGTACTTTTACGGATTTGTTGAATTGAAGCTAAAAAAATGGAGCCAGCTCTAAATACAGGGGCCTCTTGTAGGGTTGAATCAACAATTTGATGACCTAGTGCACCATAGTTTTTTGTCTCTGGATCAATATAAGTCAGTGTTCCTACTCCATCTGTTTCATCTTTTAAGAAGGATATGATATGCTCTGCTTCTTGATTTTGTAATTCGAGTGTAACTTGTTTTCCGTCATTATTGATCGTCCATTTCTGTTGGCCTTCTTTAGCCATAGCTTGTTTGGCGTCTGCCAGCGATTTTACAGGTATATCATTAATTTTTTCAATCACTGCGCCACCTTTCATCCACTGATTGGAAGCTAACAGTACATCATGCGCTACGAACACATGTGATAATTGAAGTTGGATTCCAATGGCTTCACCCATCGGTATAAGCTTTTTGGCGGCTAAAGCTTGTATAGGCATCACTAACAAAAAGATGAGCATAGGCAAAATGACTAATTGACGCCAACGACGATTCATACGACACCTCCTTTTCATTTTTGTCTTTTTACTATGTGTTGTTGTGGCGTTCTTATAAGCGGTAAATATTTGTGCAAAAAGAAAAAAACCAGAAACAGGTTTAACTGTTTCTGGTATATGGTTAACGCATTTGTTTTTTACGCTCTTCTGCCATTGTTAATAACTCCGTTGCATGCTGTAGTGTTAAAGCCGTAATTTCTGTTCCAGACATCATACGGCTGACTTCTTCAATTCGTGCCTTTTGATCAATTTCTGATAAAGACGTAAATGTTCGATCATGCTCGACTTCTTTCTTAATGAAGTAATGATGATCAGCCATCGCAGCTACTTGAGGTAAATGTGAAATACATAGCACTTGAGAATTAATGGATACCGCAGCAATTTTTTCTGCAATGGCTTGTGCCACTCTTCCACTAACTCCTGTGTCCACTTCATCAAAAATGATGGATGTGATACCATTAGAAGAAGAGAAAATAGTTTTCAGCGCCAGCATCATTCGTGATAATTCTCCTCCCGAGGCAATTTTCGGTAAGGACTTTGGCGGTTCTCCAACATTGGTAGAAATATAAAAAATAATTTGATCTTTTCCATTTGCATCGAAATATGGTAATTCTTCAAAATTGACAATAAATTTAGCTTTTTCCATATGTAATTCCCGTAACTCTGCCATAATGGCTTCACTTAACTGTTGGGCAGCAGCTTTACGCACAATTGAAAGTTCTGTAGCAAGCTCATTAAGAACCGATTCCATTTCAAGCACTCTTCGTTCTTTCACCTGCAAAATTTCATCGCGATTTAGCAGTTCATTTAACTCTATTTTTATTTTTTCAAAATACGCTAAAATGTCCTCCACAGTCGAACCATATTTGCGTTTTAAATTTTGGAATAGTGCTAATCGTTGTTCTACCTCATTTAAACGCGCTGGATCAAACTCCAATTCATCTAATACATTTTTGACCTGATAAGCCGCATCTTGTAGCGCATAAAAAGCCGATGTCACTGCCTCAGAAGCTTCTTTAAATTGCTCGTCAACTGTTGCTGCATCATCCAAAGCACCCATTGCATTCCCAATCCAATCAAGACCTTTTGATTCTCCCTGAATGGCCTCATAGGCAGCACTAGAACGTTCAAAAATTTTATTATAATTCATGAGACGACGGCGTTCATCAAGAAGTTCATCTTCCTCACCTAGCCATAAATTGGCTTCTTCTAGCTCTTTTATTTGGAATTGATACAAATCAATGCGTTGTGCCATTAATTGTTCATCGATGGAAATCGAGGCTAAGTCCTTTTTCAGCAATCGATATTCTTCATATTGTTCGCTGTATGTTTTTTGAATAGGTAGCAGCTGCTCTTCTGCAAACTGGTCGAGTAAATTGATATGCTGTTTTTCATCCATCAGCTCTTGGTTTTCATGTTGGCCATGAATATCAATGAGACTCCCACCAATTTCTCTCAGTACTGATAATGGCACAAGTTTACCATTTACACGGCAAATACTTTTCCCAGAATCATTTAAATCACGACGTAAAATAACTGTCTCTTCTTCAATCTCAATGCCTGCTTCTTCTAATTTTTTCAGCACAGGATGCGTGGAATTCGAAATTTGAAATAAGCCACCTAATTCAGCCTTTCTTGCCCCATGACGAATAAATTCAGTATTTCCCCGTCCACCAGCAAGTAAATGAACAGCATCAATGATAATAGATTTACCAGCACCAGTTTCCCCCGTTAGTACAGTCAAACCTTCTGAAAAACTCACAGTCAAATCCTCAATGATAGCAAAGTTTCGAATACTAAGCTCTCTTAACACAAATTGTCACCTCTGAATCCATTTCCCCATTTTTTAAAGCATGTCTAGTAAGCGATTTTTAGTATTTTCCCGCTCATTTTCATTTCGACAAATAATTAAAATGGTATCGTCTCCAGAAATTGTACCTAAAATTTCTGGCCAATCTAAATGGTCTAGTAAGGATGCAATCGCATTCGCATTACCTGGAAGAGCTTTCATGACTAAAAAATGCGATGCTCCATCAATGCTTATAAAGGCATCCGCTAATGCGCGATGTAATTTTTGCACTGGGTTAAATCGTTGATCAGCGGGCAAGCTATACTTATAGCGACCGTCCTGTAATGGTACTTTCACCAAATGTAGTTCTTTAATATCTCTTGATACCGTAGCTTGTGTCACATTATAGCCTGCATCTTTTAGGAAATCGACTAAATCATCTTGTGTTTCAATTTCATGATTCGCAATAATATCCCGAATTCGTATATGTCTTTGTCCTTTATTCATCGTAGCCACCTCTAATAAATAATTAAATATGTGTATAATCACACTACCATTTTCAACAAAAAAGCACAAGAAAAAACACGGCTCTATAAGCGAGCACGTGTTATTTTAAAGAATTATGCGCTTCTTCAACGAGTGCATTAAAAGCTGTATATGCAGGAATGTCTTCTTCTCCAATAGGATTCACTAAATGGAATAAAAATTCAATATTTCCTTCCCCACCTGTTATCGGGGAATAAGAAGCATCCTTTACAACAAATCCAATTTCTGTGGCCATTGCCGCTGTTTTTTCTAATACTTCGAGATGGACTTTTTTATCACGAACGATACCTTTTTTTCCAACTTTATCTTTTCCCGCCTCAAACTGCGGTTTCACCAATGCCATCACATCGCCACCTGGTAGCAATACTGTTTTTAACACCGGTAAAATTAATGATAAAGAAATAAAACTAACATCTATTGTAGCAAAATCAGGTAATCCTTCAGATAAATCTGCTGCCGTAGTATAACGGAAATTAGTTTTTTCCATGACGGTAACACGTTCATCTGACCGAATTTTCCACGCTAATTGATTGGATCCCACATCCAGTGCATAGCCATGTCTTGCGCCATGTTGCAATGCACAATCTGTAAACCCACCTGTAGAGGAGCCAATGTCAAGCATTAGCTTCCCTTCTACAGACATATCAAAAATTTGTAGGGCCTTTTCTAGCTTCAGACCACCACGACTAACATATTTTAAATCGGAACCTTTTACTTGTAGAGGCGCATCGATAGCAATTTTTTCTCCTGCTTTATCGATTCGTATTTCATTTGAAAAAACAAGTCCCGCCATAATGGAACGTTTTGCTTTTTCTCTTGTTTCACATAATCCACGCTCTACAAGTAAAATATCCACTCGTTCTTTTGGTTGTTTTGTCATTATTTATTTAAACCTACTTGCTGTTTTTGTTGAAGTAATACTTGCATACGTGCTGCTGCATCCTCTGCTGTCATATGAATTTCTTCGAGCAGTTGATCAACGTTACCATGTTCGATATATTGATCTGGAATACCCATTCGATCAACAATTGCATTGAGATAGCCATGGTCGTGAGCAAATTCTAATACTCCGCTACCAAATCCGCCTTTTAGGACAGCTTCTTCGATGGTTAATATCGGTTTATGATTGGATAAAATTCGGTGTAGCATATCCTCATCCATTGGTTTGATAAAGCGTGCATTGACCACCTCGATATCAATCCCTTGCTGCGCTAACATATCTGCTGCTTGCATGGCCATCGGAATCGTTGTGCCAAATGTCAAAATGGAACCATCTTTTCCTTCTCGTAAAACTTCCCAGCTACCAATTGGTAATGCGACAAGCTCATCATCTAGTGGAACGCCAATCCCATTACCACGTGGGTAACGTAGTGCAATTGGACCACCATCGTACTCAATAGCTGTTTTAACCATATGTTGCCCTTCATTTTCATCCTTAGGCATCATAATCGTCATATTTGGAATATGACGTAGGAAAGCGATATCAAATACGCCCTGATGCGTTTCACCATCTGCCCCAACTAAACCAGCACGATCAATACCGATAAAGACATTTAAATTAGGACGCGCAATATCATGCAACACTTGGTCATAAGCACGTTGTAGGAATGTTGAATAAATCGCTAAAAACGGCTTCATATTTTGTGTAGCTAAACCCGCTGCCATTGTTGCTGCATGTTGCTCGGCAATCCCCACATCGAAGAAACGATTTGGAAAGTCTTGTTGAATACCCTGTAATTTTGACCCGACAGGCATAGCAGGTGTGATCGTCACGACTCGCTCATCTTCATGAGCAATTTTACGAACAGTTTCTGCAATTAAACTACTCCATGCTGGTCCTTTAGTCTCTGACTTCACAAAGGCACCATTTTCAATTTTATAAGGACCTGTTCCATGCCAATTACCGATCGTATCGTCTTCAGCAGGTTTATAGCCCTTTCCTTTTTTCGTAATTACGTGAACAAGGACTGGCCCCTTCACTTTTTTTGCATGGGATAATGTCATTTCCAATGCTTCAAAATCATGACCATCAATAGGACCAAGATATTTAAAGCCTAATTCCTCAAAAAAGACACCTGACACCACTAAATATTTTAAGCTGTCCTTAAGTCGTTCCGCGGTAGAAGCAAGCTTCCCACCTAATACCGGAATTTTATTAATAAGTGATTCTAGCTCTTCTTTGGCTTTTGAATACTCCTTGGCAGTACGCAAACGACCTAAAACACTGTGAAGCGCACCAACGTTTGGAGCAATGGACATTTCATTATCATTTAGGATAACAATCATATTCGTTTTCGCATGACCGATATGATTTAACGCTTCAAGCGCCATACCGCCAGTTAAAGCGCCATCCCCAATAATAGGAATTACATAGTTATGTTCTTTTTTAATATCACGTGCTGCTGCCATACCCATGGCTGCTGATAAGGAAGTCGAGCTATGACCTGTTTCCCATTCATCATGTTCACTCTCCACGCGCTTTGGAAATCCACAAAGCCCTTTGAACTGACGTAGTGTGTCAAATTGACTCGCACGACCTGTTAAAATTTTATGCACGTAAGCTTGGTGGCCAACATCCCACAAAAACTTATCTTTTGGACTGTCAAACATTTTATGCAACATGATCGTAAGCTCGACTACTCCTAAATTCGGGCCGATATGTCCACCTGTGACAGAACATTTTTCGATTAAGAAGGTACGAATTTCTTGCGCTACCTGCTCAAGCTCCTTCTTATTTAAGTTTTTTAAAAAGGATGGACTAGTTATTTTATTTAAATCCACCTTTCTCACACACCTTTTCAATAAAATATTCACCGCATTTGTTTTCACTATTATAGCAGTGTTATCAATATGCTAAAAGTACGAGCACTTCATTGTTTACAATTTGTAAACGTTCCCACCTATTCTAGCATATTCTTTTCCTTCAATGCCTTGATTTTCTCTCAGTTTTTACGATGAACAATATATGCCGCAAAGTCTCGTAATAAGCTAGCATCTATTGGTAATTGATCGAGTGCATTAATAGCATGTTGATAATGCTCAGCAAGCTTTTCTTTCGCTCCATTTAGCGTTAAAAGTGCTGGGTAAGTACTCTTATCACTAGCTACATCTTTCCCAGCCGTTTTTCCTAGTTCCTCTGTTGTTCCTTCGATATCTAAAATATCGTCTTGGATTTGGAAAGCTAGGCCGATGTGATGGGCATATTCCTTCAATGTAGCACGGTCTTGTTTAGATGCGTCTGCTAATACGGCTCCCGCTTCAATACTAAATCTTAATAAAGCACCGGTTTTATTAACATGGACTTGCTCCAGTTCAGTTAAATCAAGCTGACGCTGCTCACCTTCCATATCCAGTACTTGACCACCAACCATGCCCTCAGCACCTGCGGCAACGCTTAACAATTGAACAAGCTCGATCCGCTTTTCAGCCGTTACTTCCATACGGGCTAAAATACCAAACGCCAATGTGTTTAATGCATCTCCCGCCAGTGTTGCAAGTGCTTCTCCATAAACTTTGTGGTTTGTTGGCTTGCCTCTTCTAAAATCATCATTATCCATGCTTGGTAAGTCATCATGGATTAACGAATACGTATGAATGATTTCAATGACAGATCCTGCAATTAAACCATCCTGTAATTTTTTTTGATAAAGCTCCAGGACAGCTAATACAAAAAGTGGTCGAATGCGTTTACCGCCTGCCTTTAATGAATATAGCATGGAGTCCTTTAAATCTACTGGAGCATCAATTTTTGAAACAAGTGCAAACATCGTTTCTTCGATTTGTGGTATGTTGCTTTCGATAAAGTACTTTAATGGCTCATTCATTTCCTAATTCTCTCCCTTTAGTGGATCAAATGCTGTTGTTTCACCTGTCTCTTGGACAATAGATACTAGCTGCTCTTCAGCATGCTGCAGTTTACTATGGCAAAACTTTGATAGCTCCATTCCTTGCTTGTATAAATCAATCGCATTTTCCAATGGTACATCGCCTTGTTCTAGCTGGCGAACTATTTCTTCCAATGCCGTCATAGCTTCTGCGAAAGTTTGTTGTTTTTCTGTCACAACGATTCCCCCTCATTCTTTGGCAAAATATCCTTCACTTCAGCCACAACCTTCCCATCATGGAAAGTCAATGTCAGATGATCCTGCTTCTGCACGTCAGTGGATGATTTAATCATCTGTTGATCTTTATAAGCGACTGTAAATCCTCTTGTTAAAATGGATAATGGATTTAATGCTTCTAATGTTCGAATAGTTGCCTCAAATTGTTGTTGCTGCTTCGCTACATAATACGTTGTAGCACGTGTTAATTGTTGCATGCGCGCTTCTAGCTCCCGTTGATGGAAGGCAAGTGCTTTTTTTGGTGAATGTTGTGCCACCGTACTATGTAATTGCTGAAGCTGAGCACTTTTCTTCATCAAATCTACTTGCATGGCTGTTTGCAATCCTGACTCGAGCTGTGCCAATCTTTCAGTAAACGGTCGATATAGTCTTTCTGGCATTGACAGTGGATAAGACTGTTGGAGCTTATTAAGACGCTGTCGTTCAGCCATAAGTTGCGACCTAACCATTTGATGAATTTGAGATTTTTGGGAAAGTACCCGTTGGAATAGCTCCGCTTGATCTGGGACTGCCATCTCAGCGGCCGCTGTTGGTGTAGGTGCACGTAAATCAGAAACATAATCGGCAATTGTCGTATCTGTTTCATGACCAACTGCGCTAATAATAGGAATTCTACTGTCAAAAATAGCTCTCGCCACTATTTCTTCATTGAATGCCCATAAATCCTCGATCGAGCCTCCCCCGCGTCCAACAATCAACACTTGACAAGTTGCCTCTTGATTGGCACGTTGAATGTTTTGTACAATATTTGGTGCCGCCTGTGCTCCTTGTACAAGTGTAGGGTAAATCAGAATTTCAGCTAGAGGGTAACGTCTCTTTAAAGTCGTACAAATATCTCGAATCGCTGCTCCTGTCGTTGATGTTAGCACACCTATTTTTTCAGGAAACTTTGGAATCGATTGTTTCCATTCTAATTTAAAAAGCCCTTCTTTTTGTAATTGCTCTTTTAATTGATTAAAGGCAACAAATAGACTACCTATACCATCCGGTTGCATTTCTTGGACATATAGCTGATAAGTCCCGTAGCCTTCGTAAACGTTTACATCACCACGGATAAATACTTGCATACCTTCTTTTGGTTCAAATGCTAATTTCGTGGCAGCCGTTTTAAACATCGTGGCAGCAATTCTTGCCCCATCATCCTTTAATGTAAAGTAAATATGGCCAGATTGATGAATTTTTACATTTGATAGCTCACCTTTCACATACACTTCGCGTAGGTGAGGGTCCGCATCGAATTTTCGTTTAATATATTTTGTTAATGCTTTTACAGTTAAATAAGAAGCAGAGGACATGTTTTCGGCTCCTTTACTAAGATCAAGTTTTTTACAAAAACTACACCTATCATAACATTTTTTACTGGTGTTGACGCGTTTAAATGCAGTTTCGCTAGAAAAAATGCCTGTCTTTTTTCTATCAAAAAATAACTATAACATATTCCAACACGTTCTAACTAATAGAAATTGACTATTCAATGAATAACAAAACAAGGTCCCATAACAACAGTTGTAATGAGACTTTACATTTTAATAAAATAATAATAATAATGTTCCTACAATAAAACAGTAGTACGTAAAATAGCTAAGTTTACCACTTTTCATTATGCCCATAAACCAACGCATGGCAAAGTACGTCATAATAAGTGTAGCTAGAAAAGTGGCTGCATAAGGAAGCGCTAACGCACCTTTATTAGGCTCATCTAAAAAATCAGTTATTCCTAATACGACCCCACCTAAGCTTACTGGAATATAAAGCATAAAGGAGAAACGTAAAGCTGTATCCTGTCTCATACCTACTGCAATAGCTGAAATAATCGTCGCACCTGATCGGCTAATACCTGGTGTGAGAGCGACTGCTTGCCCTAACCCGACAATAATGGCATCCTTCGCACTTAAATCGGCATCTTTTTTCTTCCCACGCATATTACGAATCAACCATAAAGCCGCACCCGTAACAAACAACATGAGCGCAATTGTCGTCATACTCACATTGTCTGCAATAACATCACTTAATAATACTCCTAAAACGCCCGCTGGAATAGAACCTATAATGATATACAAGGCAAAACGAAAATCAGCATTGTAGCGCTTCTCACGTGTTTTCAAGTACAAGAAAAAATGGGAAATCAATCGTACTATATCCTCACGATAAATATAAACAATAGCAAGTAACGATGCTGTATTGGTTAGAATGGCGAACGTAAACCCTTGTTCACCAAGCCCTAGTATTTCGCTGGCAATCATCACATGTCCACTTGACGATACCGGAATTGGTTCTGTAAACCCTTGGACAAGACCAATAATGATATGCTTCACAATTAACACAATATCGATATTTTCCATAAAAACCTCCTACTAAGTATGTATGTCCCAAACGTTACATTAGACGTCAAAATTAGCATAAAAGTTCTGGAATCAATCCATAAAAAAAGTCATCTCAACATGATATTGAGATGACTTCATAAAAAGGCTATTAATTAGCAAGCTTATTTTCAGCTGCTTGCACAGTGTTGAATAGTAACATTGTGATGGTCATCGGTCCAACACCCCCTGGTACAGGTGTGATATGAGACGCTATACCATCTACTTCAGCAAAGTTTACGTCGCCGCATAATTTATTGTTGTCATCACGATTAATGCCAACATCAATTACAACAGCCCCTTCTTTCACATGCTCTTTTGTAATAAAGTTTGCACGTCCAACAGCAGCAATTAATATATCCGCTTGTTTTGTAAATGAAGGTAAATCTGGCGTTTTGGAATGAGTATACGTTACCGTAGCATCTTTTTGCAATAGTAGTTGCCCCATTGGCTTACCTACAATATGACTGCGTCCTACGATTACAGCATGTTTTCCTGCAATCTCAATTCCTGAATACTCAAGAAGCTTCATTACGCCAAAAGGAGTACAAGGTAAAAATGTTTCTTGGCCAAGCATCATTTTCCCAACACTGACAGGTGAGAAGCCATCAACATCCTTCTCGACAGCAATTGTCGCAATGACTTTATCCTCATCAATATGTTTTGGAAGTGGTAATTGTACTAAAATACCGTGAATATCTTCACGTTGATTTAATAGTTGAATTTGTGTTAATAATTCCTCTTGCGTCGTTTCTTCAGGTAATTTAATCAGTTCCGAATACATACCAATTGCTTCACAAGATTTTTGTTTATTTCTCACATATGTAGCTGAAGCTTGGTTGTCCCCAACTAACACAACCGCTAAACCAGGTGTTAACCCTTGTTCTTTTAAACGAATTACACGCTCTGCTACAGCATTACGAATTTCTTGACCAATCTCTTTACCATTAATAATTGCACTTGACATAAACCTTCGTTACTCCTTCCAATTCAACACATTATTCTTGTTCTGTAAATTTAGAAAGTACACCATTGACGAATTTAGATGAACTATCATCGCCAAATGTTTTACATAACTCGATTGCTTCGTTTAGCACTACTCTTTTTGGTGTTTCTGGCATGTATAACAGTTCGTATACAGCTAGGCGTAAAACAGTTCTCTCAATTTTGGGTAAACGGGCAAGTGACCACTTTTCAAGATGCTGTTCTAATGTAGCATCAATTTCCTCCAAATGTTCAGCTGTTCCAGTAACAATTTTTTCGTAGAAGGCATTTGTCGGTTGGCCTTTAATATGACCCATTGCTTCTTCAACTGTTAAATCTGTATTGTCTAGCTGAAACAAAACTTGCAACGCTTTTTCGCGTGCTTCATGTCGTTTCATGTAAAGCTCTCCTTCTTAAGTGGCATTAAGGTTTATAATAGCATAAAATCGCCTGAGAAACACGATTTCAAGCAAGTTTTCAATAATCTGAAACCTTTTTCAAGAAACTTTTTGCGCATCTAACAATTCGTCTCGAGCATTCCAAAATGCTTGTTTAATTCACAAAATGTTATAATAAAGAAAATTGAAAGAATCTACAGAGGTGTTCACAATGCAATATGAAGCTATTTGCACGAGCTGTAAAAAACCATTCAAGCTCCAAGAAGGTGAAGCACAATACAAACAAATGAAAGAACGTGAAGCTCACCTATTTTATTGCGAAGAGTGCAAGCATAAAATTCGCTTTGATGCCATCCGAAACTTCTTTAGCTACTACTAGTGGAGGCCATTATGAAGGAACATTATTATACAATCGGTGAGGTTGCCAAACTGTCCAATCTATCCGTTCAAACGTTACGTTATTATGATCAGATCGATTTATTTAAGCCTGCTTATACCGATACTTATACCAATTATCGCTATTATAAAGACAGTCAAATTTTCTATTTAGATATCATTAAATCACTTAAATATATTGGCATTTCGTTAGAGGATATAAAGAAAGCGCTCAAATTAACGTCTGAAGAACTACTTGACTTTTTTGCTCAGCAAGAGCAAAGAATTGATACTAAAATTTCACGCTTGAATGAAGTAAAAAACACGTTATTAAAAACCAAAAAGCAATTACAGGAACAAATCGATATCCCCTTCTTTGGTGAGGTATATATACAAGTAGAGGAAGCCATGCCCATTTTACAAGTGACAACTACCAAATTAACTCCAACTTCTAGTACCAATACATATTACGCAACACTTACAAAAATTATTGAGAAGGAAGGCAGTGTATTAAATAGTCGCTATGGTTGTATATATCCGCTCGCTCCCTATGAAAATGTGAATGCAATTATTTATGACGCCATTTTCACCCCGCTATTAACAGAGCGAGTATTTTCGAAGCTATCGTCGAATATTGAACAAACCATTATACCTGCTGGTACATTTGTCTGTATTGCATTTATCTACCATCCGGATACCTACTTTTCTTTTTATGAAAAATTAAGAAATTATGTCATGGCTCAGTCAGAAGCTTTTGAATCTCAAGTTTATGAACTGTATATGCCCGCAACCCTTACTTTAGAGCATGAAAAGAAATTCATTGTTGAATTAAAGATTCGAAAAATACAATAAAGATACAATCTCCCTTTATGTATAACTGTCCACATTAATTTCCAAACTGATAAAAAATCATCAAATTGAAAACAAATCTTTTGACCCTATAGTTACTATAGGGTTTATCGTAATACATGGAAATATTCTAGTAGAATGTCAATTTCATGTATCGTGAACGAATAAAAGGAGAACATTATGAGCAAGAAGCAAAATATAACATTAGCAATTTTACTATCGAATCTATTCATTGCCTTTTTAGGTATTGGTTTAGTCATTCCAGTTTTACCAACCATCATGAATGAGCTTCATATTTCAGGCTCTGTCGTTGGTTATATGGTGGCAGCCTTTGCTATTACGCAACTGATCGTGTCACCTATTGCAGGTAAGCTAGTCGATAATATTGGCCGCAAAGTCATGATTGTTGCAGGGCTTTTTATTTTTGGACTTTCTGAGTTTTTATTTGGATTGGGACGTTCCATTGAAGTCCTCTTTATTTCTCGAATGTTAGGTGGCGTGAGTGCGGCCTTCATTATGCCAGCCGTCACTGCTTATATTGCCGATATTACAACACTATCTCAACGCCCGAAAGCCCTTGGCTATATGAGTGCTGCAATTAGTACAGGCTTTATAATTGGTCCTGGAATTGGAGGATTTCTAGCCGAATATGGTACACGTGTACCTTTCTATGCGGCCGGTGTCCTTGGCCTTATAGCAGCAATCTTTTCATTGGTATTATTAAAAGAACCAACACGTGCTGGAGATAAGGAAGATACACCAACATCAATTTTAGGGAGTGCCAAGCGAGTATTTAGCCCGCTTTATTTCATTCCATTTATTCTTATTTTCGTCCTATCATTTGGCTTAGCTGCATTCGAATCATTATTTAGTTTATTCGTCGACCATAAATTCGCCTTTACGCCATCAGATATCGCCATTATCATTACAGGTAGTGGAATTGTAGGTGCATTGGCACAATTATTACTATTTGATTGGCTGACAAAGAAAATGGGGGAAATTAATGTCATTCGCTATTCGCTGATCCTCTCAGCGGTCTTAACTTTTGCTATGACTATCGTGAATCATTATTTTGCCATCTTATTTGTCACATTCTTTATTTTTGTTGGTTTCGATTTAATTCGTCCAGCAGTCACTTCTTATTTATCTAAGATTGCTGGCAATGAGCAAGGGTTTGTGGGTGGTATGAACTCTATGTTTACAAGCCTTGGTAATATTTTCGGTCCTATTTTAGGCGGAATATTGTTCGATATTAATTTGAACTATCCATATTACTTTGCCACAATTGTTTTAGTAATTGGTGTCATCCTTGCGTTATTCTGGAGAAAACCAAAGCATATAGAATTATAAACGAACAGCGATACAATATAATATTATGAATGAATTTCCAAATTTAAAAAGGATTGCCCACAGATATGTCATCTACGGGCAATCCTTTTAGTTTTATTCATGTACTACAGTTTCTTCTTTTTCGAAATGAATCGCTGTAATATGCACATTTACTTCTGCAGTTTCGAGTGCTGTCATATTAAAAATAGCTTGGCGTATCTGTGTTTGTACTTCCTTCGCTACCTTAGGAATGGCATATCCATATTTCACAGAGCAAAATACATCAATAGCGATTTCACCCGTTTCTGTTACACCTGATTTAATCCCTTTATTGTGTACCTTTTTACCAAAACGTTCCACGACACCTGTCGCAATATTACCACGTGTTGCAGCAATGCCTTCGACCTCATTTACTGCGATCCCTGCCACAACCTCGATAACCTCTGCCGCTACTTCAATTTTTCCAAGCTCTTCTTTTCCAGAAGGTGTTGGTTGTACGAAAGATTGTCCTACTTTCTCTGCCATACAAATATCATCCTTTCCCTTACACATCACAAACAAATGCTGTACTTACATATATTATACTATAAAAAGGAAGGTTTGGCTGTCGAAAGCCGTTTTAATTTATAAAGAAGCTTCATGAAATGATTATTATTGATCTTCAACATTTATTAAATAAATCCCCTTGTCAAAGCCTCCGCGCTCCATTTTCTTCTGATTACGGAATGCCTCAAGCTCTTCATAGCTCACACCTAGTGCACAAATTGCTGTATATACTAGCTCTAAAATATCTACTAATTCCTCAACCTCATCTTGTACAGTAGTAGCTTCATGAAACTCCCTAGCTTCCTCGAGCATTTTTGCTTTCACTTCCGTTAAAAGCTCAATTGGTTCTAGAGTACGCGCACGATAAGTTACACCTTTCGCATCCATTATTTCTAATATATTATCTCTTACTAGCTTATTATATACAGGCATCTTGATCCCCCTCCTCAACTGCTCGACCCAAATTATACAATGGTATAAACAAAAAACCTCTAACTGCAAAAAAAAGTTAGAGGCTTTTCAAATAACGACCGCTTACTTCACTTTTTCTGCTACACCCAATACTTCGTTCTCTTCAAGGAACTTCGTATTGAATTGTGCTGATTTGAAGACGTCATTGTTCATGAATGCTTGGTGGAATGGAATAGTTGTTGCGCTTAGTTTATTAGGAGTAGGATTTATGTGAATGATGAATCTCATATATGCTAGTCCTTTTTATGCTTTCAAATCAATCATAAGAACGCTCATAGGCGCTACAGTCGCTTTGAACACTTCTACAAGATTTTGCAATCTCCATTTAACTACCAACTCTTACTCTAATATGTTATGTTTTTAAATAAAAAGAATTTTCTGTTAGTAAAGGAAAAGATAGAAATATGATGGGGGAATGAAGATGAAAATTAGAACAGCAACAATTCAAGATGCACAAGGTATTGGAAAGGTTCATGTTGACAGTTGGAGGACAACCTATAAAAATATTGTTCCTGATAGTTTTTTAGATAAATTATCCTATGAACAACGAGAAAAATTATGGGAAAGAAATATCATCAGAGAAGATAATTATGTTCTTGTCGCTGAAAATGAAATTGGAGAAACTGTTGGCTTTGCAGTTGCTTCAACTAGAGAAAAAAACGTTGAACGTAATTCAAGTGACTTAAACTCTATTTACCTACTAGAAGAATATCAAGGCAAAAGGATTGGAAAACTTTTATTGAAAGAGTTATTTATGTATTTTAAACAGAGTGGGTATCAGTCAATATTTGTAGAAGTATTAGCAGAAAATAAAACACGTTTTTTCTATGAATATTACGGAGCGGAATATGTGAAGACGGTGCAAATTAATATTGGTGGAAAAGTGTTAGAAGAATACGTCTATGTGTGGAATGATATTGATAAGGTTTTGGAAAAACTAAAATAGGAACTATGATCAACCATTCGACATTCAAAACAATAGTTATCATACTAAGGGCTTGTGAGTATGATTCAACCTCATTACAATCAAGTCCTTTTGCTATGCTCTCACAATCAAATGTGGGAGAATAATCCACTTGAACAAACATCTACTAAACGTTTAAAAGTTTATATATATTCACTGATTGTCGCTTTACGAACCCCTACAGACGCATTTGCCCTTTCACTATTTACAAAGCACTTTTAATTTCTACACCCTTCTTAGCCTCATGTCATTCAGCTACATCAATCATTAGCTTTGGTGGAGTAAAGAGTATCGTATCTTCCTCTTTAAACGTACCATCAAAGCTTGGTAGCTTTATAGCTTCTGTCATATCTTCTAAATCAAAGTCCCTTGTACGCTGATCTTTTCTAGATAAACAAAAAACCTCTAACTATAAAAGTTAGAGGCATTTCAAATAGCGAACGCTTACTTCACTTTTTCTGCAACACCCAATACATCATTCTCTTCAAGGAACTTCGTATTGAATTGTGCTGATTTGAAAACGTCATTGTTCATCAATGCTTGGTGGAATGGAATCGTTGTATTGATTCCAGGACCAGATACTTCAAATTCACCTAGCGCGCGATTCATTTTCGCAATCGCCTCTTCACGTGTATCGGCATGAACAATAAGTTTTGCCACCATTGAATCATAGTATGGTGGAATTGTATAACCTGCATAGACAGCAGAATCAATACGTACACCATAGCCACCTGGCGTTACATACGTATCCACAGTTCCTGCTGAAGGCATGAAGTTTTTATAGGCATTTTCTGCGTTAATACGACATTCAATAGCCCAACCATTTAATTGAATATCATCTTGAGTGAAAGGTAGTTTTTCACCAGATGCAATTTTTAATTGTTGTTGTACAAGATCTACACCAGAAATCATTTCTGTTACTGGGTGCTCTACTTGGATACGCGTATTCATTTCCATGAAGTAGAACTTGTCCTCTTGATAGTCATAAATGAACTCAATTGTTCCAGCACCTTCATAGTCACAGGCTTGGGCTGCTTTTACGGCAGCTGCACCCATTTCAGCACGGCGTTCAGAAGAAAGAGCTGGAGATGGAGCTTCCTCTACTAACTTCTGCATACGACGTTGAACAGTACAGTCACGCTCGCCTAAATGCACGACGTTACCATAGCCATCCGCTAAAATTTGGATTTCACAGTGACGGAAGTACTCGATGAATTTCTCTAAATATACGCCAGGGTTACCGAATGCAGCAGCAGCCTCTTTTTGCGTAATATCAATACCTTTGACAAGATCTTCTTCTGTACGTGCTACGCGAATCCCTTTACCACCGCCACCAGCAGTGGCTTTGATGATTACAGGATAGCCAATTTTAGCAGCCCATTCTTTACCTGTTTCGATATCTGGCACAATACCAGTACCCGGAACAAGTGGAACTCCTGCTGCTTCCATTGTTGTACGTGCTACGTCCTTGATACCCATAATTTTAATGGAATCAGATGATGGACCGATAAATTTAATGCCAGCGTTTTCACAAGCTTCTGCAAAATCAGCGTTCTCCGATACAAAGCCATAGCCTGGGTGGATACCGTCAGCACCTGTTTTTTCAGCTACACTAAGTAGAGCTGGGAAGCTAAGATAAGAATCTTTTGATAGCTTTGGTCCAATACAGTAGGCTTCGTCTGCTAATTTCACATGTAATGCGTCTGCATCTGCCTCAGAGTACACAGCAACTGACTGAATGCCTAACTCTTTACAAGCACGAATGATACGCACAGCGATTTCGCCGCGGTTTGCAATTAAAACTTTTTTCATGATTTGCACTCCTTACTGAGCTTTTACAAGGAATAATGGTTGGCCGTATTCTACTAATTCGCCATCTTTCACAAGTACTTCAACGATTTCCCCTTGCACTTCTGCTTCAATTTCGTTGAATAATTTCATTGCTTCTACGATACATACAATTGTTTCGTTCCCTACTTTGTCGCCTGCTTTTACGTAAGCTGGTGAATCTGGGTTTGGTGATTGATAGAAGGTACCGACCATTGGAGATACAATTTTATGTAGCGATGGGTCGTTAATCGCTGGCGCCGCTGCAGTAGGTGCTTCTTCCACTTTAGCTGGTGCTGCTACTGGAGCTTCTGCTGGTGCAGATTGTTGTACAACAGGTGCTACTACTTCTTTTTTAGGTGCTACAGTTTCTGTAACAACAATATTATTCTTTTTTAACTTAACTTTTGCGCCATCTACCTCATACACAAACTCGTCAATTGAAGAAGAATCTACTAATTTAATAATTTCGCGAATTTCTTGAATTTTGAACATTTCTAACTCTCCTTATGAAATAAAATCTACTACAATAACTATTTTATATTTTTTCGAATCAATTTGAAATAGTTAAATGAAAATTAAGTAAATATGAACAAAATAAAAGGCTTTCCTTTACTAAGCGAAAGCCTTTTCATAACGCTGATATATAACAACTCTTTTTAAATAAACTAAAAATTTATTATTTTCTATATTTTTAATAATTATTCGCGCTGAACTTTACTTGTACATCATTTGCGCCTTCCATCTCTGTTCTTACTAAATATATAATTTCATTTGCTTGGGATTTTGATAATTCTTCAGCCATGACTGTAACAGAAACTTTTTCTCCTTCAGCACGAACAAATGCATCAGAATAGCCTAATGATTTAATGAGCATTTCAAGCATTGCTTCTGCTGATTCTCGTTTAATAAGACCATCCATCTCATTGAATGCCTCATTTTTTTCGTCAGCGGAAGATTCTTCTGAAGCAATTTTTTGTGTTAACTGCTCACGAAGTTGGCTTCTCTCATCACTAACTTGCATACGCATTTCTTCAAATAAATGACTCGGTGAAGAAACTTCTTGTGTCACATCATTCGTTGCTTTTTGATCTGTAACACCACTTACAGCTGTTTGTTGTAATGTATCATCCGTAAAAATAGTAAGACCATTGAACTGTTTTGCTGGATCAACCAAATAATACACTGAAATGACTGCTACTAAACTTAATAATGTCATAAACCAAACTGTTCTTCTACGTACGCGCATTTACTTTTCCTCCTTATTTTCCATTGGAACGATAATAATTCGATGAATCGGCAACTGCATCACTTGACTGACGACTGCACGAATTTCATTTTTCACAAAGATATCGGATGCACCTTCTGAAACAACTAGCATTCCTGTTACGTTTTTCGCGCCTTGCTCAGTCCCTCGAAAATATTGGCTGAATAGTTTATTGGCATCTTGGTCATCTGTCATCTCTCCATAATAAAAATAGACTTTAACCTCCCCAACACCTTGCATTGCTTTCAGTGTTTGCTCAAGTTTTTCTTCATTCGTGAGCGGTGAACCTTTGTCGTTCGTTGAATTCGTTTGATACATAGGCAAAATGATGAAAATACCAACGGAGGCAGCTACCAGTATTAAAACCATTAATGACGTTGTTTTTTTTCGTGTCTTTTCCACATCACTTGTACATTGCCTCCTTTCATCTTCTCTTTTTCAAGTGTATGTACGCTTGTTTCTTCCTATGAATTGATAAATGGAATCTTTAATAGCAATTGCAAAAATACTAACGTGATGACCAGTTTTGTGAGTGAAATTATTTCCTTATCATCCGTTAGAAACACAAATATCTGACAAACAAAGAGCAATGCCAATAAAAGAATCAATCTATCTCCCCCCTGCCATAACTTGTACGAACACAATGAGGAAAAAACAAGAGAACATAAATGAAAAAGCAATCAAAAATGATACTGCACATAAGGTAAATAGGGATTTACTAATTTGATCTAGTAGTCTACAAATATCATCAAAGGCAATTGGTTCTAAAATAGCCGCAAGCATTTTTAAAGAATAGGCACTGACAACAAGTTGAACAGTTGGAATAAACGATACGGTAATAACTGCGATAAAGGCACTAATGCTAGTAAGGGAGGATGTAAATTGTGTCATATGCTGAAACATTGAAAAGCTATCAACTATAAACGAACCAACCACCGGAATATTTTCTTCAATTAATTTTTTGACTGGCTCAGCTACAGCTGCATTGACGCTAAACGCTGCCACTCCTCCTGCAGTCATCAATAGGACGTAGCAAATAACAGAGGCAGAAACGATACTCATAATGGTAAAGCGAATCAAATCCGCGATCCGTGTAAAAGATATTTCCTTGACAATCACACTACATACATCAAAAACAATGGCTAACAAAACACCAGGAATAAGCCACTTACTACTAATAATTGTGAGAACTTGTACAAAAAACAGCAAAAAAGGCTGCCAGGATGCAATGGCTGTAATACTACTAGATAACATAAAGCTTGAGGTCAAAATAGGATAAAACGCTGTAAATAAATGGGCTAGTCCTTGTGCAATTTCATCAATTAATGTAAAAGATTTAACAACAACTGGTCCTATCGTAGCTAACACAATTAGAAAAAAGAGGATTCTTGTCCCTTTTTCAAATTCTGGTAATATCATGTTGATGATTAAAATCATGATGACATAACTACAAAGCAACAGTGTCATCTTGAGCAAGAGAAAGAATGGGTCGATTAAAAACGATAGTATTTGCTCCTGCAATGGCTCCGCTCCTTAGTTTAGCCTTTGTAAAATGGCCGACACCTCCTGTAAAACAGCCAAAAATTCTTTGAACCAATACAATAAAATAACAATCTTTACCGCCGCAAAAACAATGTTCCCGAGCACCCTATAGTTATGTTCTACAAGCAGCAATGACACCCATTGCCCGACATAGAACATACTTGCACTAATTAAAATAGCCTTTGCATAAGGCAAAAACGCAAGCGTTTCTAAAAGTTGCTTGACGAAGGGCAATAAAAGTGTCGAGAACAGCATGCCAAAAAGCAAAAACGAAAACATCACACTTATTAGCGCGTGGAGTGGCTGTATGACTTCTTTTATCAGCAATAATAAAAGCAGCATGACAACAGCAACGATAACAATTTCCATTTACCCTACCCGGATGATGTCAGCCATTGAAAGAATGTGAGAATTTCGGTAAAAAATAGACGTAAAAATCGGAGTAGTTCTGCTGTCATATATAAGTAGGCAATAAAAAATAGGAAAAATGAAAATTCCTTCTTCCCTGTTTGATCGAAGAAAACATGAAGAAGCGCAACTACTAGTCCCACTCCAGCAACTCTTAATACGTCTTGTAATTCCATTCCTACGCCCCCTCGTGTACAGCAATATATGTCGCTCTACAAAAAAAAAGACCTCTATACAGTTGTATAGAGATCTCTTCTATGTAAAAATTTTATAGCCATTTATCTACGATACTTTTGACCGTACCAGTTTGCTGAACAAGATGGCTATTTTCGCCCATCCACATCGATAAATATTCGGCATTGCCCTGTTCAGCACTTTCCTTACGAATAGTTGTCGTTAAATAATTTTGCAACGGATAGGGTGCAACTGTCGCATCCTTCATACGTCTAGTAAAATCATTTGCTAGACCCCTTGCTGGTTTACCCGTAAATGCGAGTGTAATGGTTGTTTCCTGTTCTTTTGATGCCAGCACCGCATTTTTATAAAGCGGAGAAATTTCACATTCTTCTGCCACCAGTAAAACCGTCCCAACCTGCACTGCCTGTGCACCGCTCTCTAAAGCCTTCTGAATATCCTCCTTCGTCACGAGACCTCCCGCTGCGATAATAGGAATAGCTATGTTCCCCGCTACCTGCTGCAGTAGGTCATATAAAGGAATCAATTGAAGTGGTGCTGTAAAGGAACCTCGATGACCACCCGCTTCTCCGCCTTGTAGGACCACCGCATCCATGCCAGCCTGTTCAACTAGCTGAGCTTCCGCTAATGTAGTAGCTGTACCAATTGTATATACCCCATGTTCCTTTAACTGTTGGAGCACCTCCGCTGAAGGAATACCGAATGTAAATGAGCAGATCTTTACATTCTCCTCAATAACCGCTTGGACTTGTCCAGCAAAAACTTCCTTGGATACAACGCTTTGTACAGGCGATAGTCCAAGCTCATCATAAAAAGGTTGGAGTGCCATGCGGGCCTTTTGTAAAACCTCGATATCAATTTGCGGCTCCTCTTGTACGAATAGATTGACCGCAAAAGGTTTTGTCGTTAGCTTTTTCACTTCCTGAATAAATTGCTTTGTTTGTTCACCATCTAAGTAACCTGCACCTATAGAGCCTAATAATCCTGCCTCGGTACAAGCTGCAACGAATTTAGGTGATGTGACACCTGCCATAGGTGCTTGAATGATTGGTTGTTGACTATCTAGTATTGTTTGTAGCATAACTCTCACTCCTTACGATTATTGTAGACATTTCTCCCAATAATGACCATCTATCTGATGATAGAAACTTGGAGGGAGACAAGAAAAAAAGAGACAGTTTCTCTATCCATTATCACAATGTCCCGATCGTTTAACAAGAAATGTATAAGAAAAAAATAAAAACCTACCCTTTTAATAAAAAAGAGTAGGTTAATGATCATTAATAATTAAGCACGAGAAACGTAAGAGCCTTCTTCTGTGTTAATGATTAGTACATCACCTTGGTTTACGAAGAATGGTACTTGTACAATAAGACCTGTTTGAAGAGTAGCAGGTTTCGTACCACCTGAAGCTGTGTCACCTTTAATGCCTGGTTCTGTTTCAGTTACTTCTAATTGAACCGTGTTTGGTAATTCAACACCTAGCATTTCACCTTGGTAAGATTGAATATGAACTTCCATGTTTTCTTTTAGGAATTTTAATTCATACTCGATTGCTGCTGAAGCTAGTTCAGTTTGCTCGTATGATTCTAGGTCCATGAATACATGGTCGTCACCTTGTGCATATAGATATTGCATTTTGCGGTTATCGATTTGTGCTTTTTCTACTTTTTCACCAGCACGGAATGTTTTTTCATTCACTGAGCCGTTACGTAGGTTACGTAATTTAGAACGTACGAAAGCAGCACCTTTACCTGGTTTAACGTGTTGGAAATCTAACACGCGGTATAATTGGCCATCAACAACAATTGTTAGACCTGTACGGAAATCGTTTACTGAAATCATTTGTGTTCCTCCAAAGTTTATAAAATAATGAGTTCTTTTGACGAATGTGTGAGTAATTCATTCCCAGTCTCAGTGATTAAAATATCATCCTCAATACGGACACCACCGATACCTGGTAAATAAACACCCGGTTCAATCGTCACGGCCATACCTGGCTCTAGCACTGCATCAGAACGCATCGATAAGCCAGGGCCTTCATGTACTTCAAGACCGATACCATGTCCTAAAGAATGACCGAATGCTTCGCCATATCCTTTTTCTTTTAAGTAGTCACGTGCAATAGCGTCCGCTTGAATACCTGTTAATCCAGGACCCACTTTTTCAAGTGCTAACAGCTGAGAAGCAAGGACTGCATTGTACATATCTACTAATTTTTCAGATGGTTCTCCAACAGCCACAGTACGCGTAATATCCGAAATATAGCCATTGTATAGCGCACCAAAGTCTAATGTAACAAAGTCGCCTTTTTCAATCACTTTATCCGTTGCCACGCCATGTGGTAATGCTGAACGAAGACCAGACGCAACAATTATGTCAAACGAAGACTGAGTCGCTCCTTGTTTACGCATGAAAAATTCTAATTCATTCGAAACCTCAAGCTCTGTTTTACCAGGCTTGATGAAGCCTAAAATATGTGTAAATGCGTGATCTGCAATTTCACACGCAGCCTTAATAATATTAATCTCTTGTTCCGTCTTAATCAAGCGAATTTTTTCAATTAGCCCAGAAATCGGCACTAAATCAGCTTGAATATTCGATTTATACAGTTCATATGTGCCATAGCTTACAGTATCTCTCTCAAAGCCCAGTAATTTGATGCCCATATTCTTTACTTGTGTAGCAATTTCTTCAATAATTGTTGCTTCATGCTTAACAATTCGGAAGTCCTGAATTTGCGCGGCAGCTTGTTCTGTATATCGGAAATCTGTAATAAACACAGCATCATTTTGAGACACAATTGCTACGCCTGCTGTCCCTGTAAAACCAGTCATATAGCGGCGGTTATACCCATTCGTAACTAAAATACCATCGATGTTTTGTTCTTGAAGTGCTTTACGTAGCTTTTGTAATTTCAACATAATCAATTCTCCCTCTCGATAAATGTACGTAGTGCCAGTTCATAGCCTTTCGTACCTAGTCCACAAATTTGACCAAGGCAGGCCGGAGCAAGATAGGAATGATGACGGAAAGCCTCACGTTTATGGATATTGGAAATATGTACTTCGATTACTGGCACAGAAATTCCTGCAATAGCATCGTGTAACGCGATGCTTGTATGGGTATATGCACCAGGATTAAAGATGATGCCATCATATTTTTCGTCTTCTGCTTCATGCACCCAATCCACAAGTACCCCTTCGTGATTGGATTGACGAAATTCAACTGTGGCACCTAAAGAAGCCGCAAGATTTTGAACATTTTCTTGAACATCATCCAATGTTTCATGTCCATAAATATGTGGCTCTCTTTTTCCAAGTCGATTTAAGTTGGGTCCATTCAAACATAATAACTTCACGCTTCTATTCGCCTCTTTCTATGTACTTGCCATTTATTTTATCATACACGGCGCATACAGCAACTAATTTACTTTTTGCGCCGTATGCTCCCTCTGATGAAAATTGGCTGTTTCTAACAAGAAGCGTAAAAGGCAAACCACGACAACAATGAATGGGATCGAAAGCTTTTTAAAGGAAGAAAGTTGTAATGGTAAATCTAATGCAATCCATTCTAATAAAATCGTTACAAAAAGCCCTAGCAGTAGCGAAGAAAAGACCGCCGGAATGACATAGACATAGCGCATAGTCATATATACAAACAATCCGATGATGAATAGAAGAAATATAAAGAAGGTCCAGTGAAATAATTTAGAGCTTTCTTCAAACCAGCCCCATTTTTTATAAAAACCAATCGGATGCCATTTAATAAGATTAAAATAATGCAAACCTTTTAAGCACAATGCTAAAACAAGCGCATTTACAAGTGACGTTATTGTCCCTATTTTCACAATATTTCCTCCCTTGCCCACTAATCATTTCCTAAAATGTACGATTAGTGTAGCCATATAGAAAATTTACTATGCGTAACTGTAGAGGTTTTTGACTAAATTTAGTACAATGGTACAGTTGAAATATATAAAGAGAGTGGTGTTAGCCTTGAGCAATTCACCTGTATACGGGGGACAAGCACAATTAGAAGGTGTGATGTTCGGAGGAAAGGATCATACAGTTACAGCCATTCGTCGTAACGATGATTCCATTGATTATTATCATTTTAAAAAAGTACAAAAGCCTATTTTACAAAAGCTTAAAAAAATCCCATTTTTTCGAGGCGTTGTCGCGTTGATTGAATCAGCAGGCTTAGGTTCTCGTCATATGCAATTTGCAGGGGATCGTTATGATGTAGTACCTGGTGAAGAAGAAGATAATAAAGAAGAAGGATCCAAACTTCAAATGATACTTGGCGTTGCTGTAGTAGGTATTCTTTCCTTTTTATTTGGAAAATTTGCCTTTACACTAATTCCAGTTTTTATAGCTGATTTTTTCTCTAAATGGATTGAAGGAAAAACGGGCCAAATTTTACTTGAAAGCGGTATTAAACTACTATTACTGCTCACATATTTATATTTTATCTCGTTAACGCCTCTCATCAAACGAGTATTTCAGTACCATGGAGCCGAGCATAAAGTCATCAACTGCTATGAAGCTGGTTTAGACGTTACAGTTGAAAATGTCCAAGCACAATCACGTCTACACTATCGTTGTGGTAGTAGCTTTATTCTTTTCACAGTTTTTGTCGGCATGTTCTTATATTTCTTTGTGCCAACTGACCCGCTATGGCTACGTATTTTAGATCGTATTTTATTAATTCCAGTAGTACTAGGCATATCATTTGAAGTATTACAGGCAACAAATGCTTGCCGTAATATCCCTGTATTACGATTCCTTGGCTATCCTGGTCTATGGCTTCAATTGCTAACGACTCGCGAACCAAAGGATGATCAAGTGGAAGTTGCCATTGCATCCTTTAATATGCTACTTCAAGTAGAGCAACAGCCAGAAATAGCAGCAACATTAAATCATGATTAAGGAAAAGGCAGTCCCAACGTAAGTTGTTGGAACTGCCTTTTTTATATAGATGCTAGCCTTGCATTTTTCGTTTAAATGCCATAATCGCAGCTCGATAAACCTATCCAAAGGGATGAAACGTACAACTAAACTTACTTGGAAACTTTCCTATTGACTGTAAGGGCAGTAAATATCCCCATCATACTAGGCAGAATACTGAATAATAAAAACAGCCAATTATTTGTTAGGATCGAGATAATGGTAAAAATAAGTAGTGATGCGACATTGATGCATATACCTAACTTCACATAAGAAGGCTTAAAAGGTATTGGTCTGTACATGTTGATAGTCAAAATGAGCCCAATGATCGCCCAGCTCCCTAAGTGTACAAATAAAAGTACAGCTAAAACCATGGCAGTGCTTAATTTAATCCCAAACACTACTAAAGAAAAGAAAATATAAATTGCTGCTAACGTCAAATACCATGAATAAGATTTCGCCTTTTGCCAAATATGGTCGTGTACTTCATCTAAGCCTCTATTTTTCTTCGCTTTTTTCCTTCCGAACCACCAGCCAAGGATGCCAAAAATCATCCCGCCGTACAGTCCAAGAATACCCCCTATAGAAAATTCCATTATGTCATTCCCTCCTCTTCGAAAATAAAAACTTCCTCAATCGTGCAGTTGAACGCTTTTGAAATATTGTAGGCAAGCTCTAATGATGGATTGAATTTTCCCGATTCAATTGCAATAATTGATTGTCGTGAAACACCCACTACCTTAGACAAATCCTCCTGCGTAATCTTTTTCGATTTCCGCAATTCACGAATTCTGTTTTTCATAATGCCTCCTCATTAAATGTAAAGTAAACTGTACATTTAGTAATAAGTAAAGTTTACTTTACATCTTTTATTATGTCAAGCTAGCTTTACAATTTGATTTTCGTTTAAACAATGAGATGTGAGGGGCTTAGCGTAAAAATCCGTTTATTAAAACAGGAAATAAAAAAAGCGTGTTTTGAAAAATCAAAACACACTTGGGATCTCCACACTATTTATTTAGTGTAACCCTTTCTATTTCAACACTTTACTATGAATAATATTTATAATTTTCTGTTGAGCGTCTAGTGCTTCGGGGATGGGCATGACAACAAATACATGGTTCATTTTAGGATAAACAAAGGTTGTAATATCAATCCCTTGCTCGCTTAGTTGTTCATCAAACTTTACTGCATCTGGATATAAACTTTCATGGGTGCCAATAAAATGAGTAATACTCGCTAGACCTTGAAAATCACCATAAATTGGACTAATCAATGGGTCCTTTAGATCCTTATCAGCTGCCCATATCTTTGTGATGACGCTCATTCCTTCACTAGCTAGCATAGGGTCCTTTTCTTCATATTCAGGGATAAGAGGATTTTCTAGACTTAGGTCAACACAAGCCGATAGTAAAATAATATCTTGTGGCTGTGGCAAATGGTTTTGCTTTAAAAGCTGGGCCAAACCAAGTGCTATATTACCTCCTGCAGAATCTCCTATAATCGTTAATTGATTGGAGCTTTCAACCGACTCTAAAATCCTATTATAGAGATGAAGTATTTTTTGGTACGTGTCCTTATGATTAAAATGAGGTACTTTTGGATATATCGGAGCGATAACTTTTGCCTGTAATGCTTGTGCTATTTTATCCATGAACAGCCAGTGTAAATTTAACGGTTGATTCGTCCAAGCACCACCATGAATATAGAGAATCACTTTTTGTTTCGAGGACTTTTGATCATTTAATGTAAAAACTTGCATATCCTCAAAAGTTTGTTCATCCTTAACACTTAAAAATTGAACATCATCCCCAATGACATAAGGCTGATTATTCACAGTTGCTCTTTGCTTGATGAACTGTTTAGCATTTTCAACACTAGAAAAACTCACTTTATTACTCTGGGAAAATAACAACTTTTCAAATAGAACACTTTCTTCAGAACGCTCTCCATTAAAAATTACTACACTCATTACTTTATCCCCTTTCACCATTTTTTTATCTAGCTGGATGTATGAGAACCCTAAATAAACAAGCCTTAAAATCAAATGTCATTAGCTAGTACTTTACAAAATAGGTGTTGTCGTCAAACTTTATTACAATTGACCGGACATTATTTTAATTCCACAAATTGGCGTATACTCCTTCAAATTTGCATGTTAAATATAAAATATCTATCCGCTTCTTTGAAGAAATAAAGCTGGGTTAAAATGAATGAAGTTCCCAAAGCATTTTTGAGAACTTAATTTTGCTTACCATTTATCCGTATGAACCCGAATCAGTATTATTTTTTATTTTTTATTTTTTAGCTCTAATAGTATAGGTACTATATTTAGTAAGATAGAAACAATTGTCAAAAACCATAATGCCCTTCCCATACCTGGTACTACATCCTCTAAAGCTGCCCAATCTTCTACTTTTACCCAGCTAGATACAAAACTATATTCCGAACAAAGTGTCAATGCTGTAAATGATAACCCCATTGCCATCGCTAGTTTATAATCTTTACCTGTTGTATACAAATAAAGATTTATAAAAGTTGCTACTATAGCAATAAGTCCGAATAGTAACCACATTATGCTACCTCCCTTTTCAATATAGACATAAATTGTAATGAGGATGTTCCCAGCCCTTAATTGGAAATTATTATAATTATTGTTGTAAATCCACACTTTCCTGATGCGACTCCTATATATATAAATGTTTGATTGGTAATGATTCTTTCTTGCTTTAATGGAGATTTTACCATAAGGATATATATTCCAACATAATCAGCCTTTCACCAGAAACATTGTTATAAAAGTATTCCACTCTTCCTTTAAGTACAATACTAATCGGCACCAGAACTTTGTCCAAAACCCATTCTTCAATATCCTCACAATAGATGATGAACATTTAGTCGAATAAGTTTTGATTCTACTGGAGTCATATCAGACCTATAATTTTCAGAAAAATATAAAAAAATAACCTCTTACGGCCATAATACCGAAGAGGTTACTTTTAATCAAAATTTATTACCGTTTTCATTCTTTTATTCAAAGCAACAAGAACATAAAATTTACAGGCCGCATTTTAACTGTGCGCCACAGTTTGTACAAGTATTACAGCCGCCCATTTCTTCGACTGTTCCTTTACGACATACTGGACATGTATTTCCTACGTCCGAGCCAATTACCGTCGTGGACTCTAGTGCTTGAATCGTATCAACTAATACGACTGGACGTGTTGTATGTTCTTCTACTAATTCTTCCTCAAATGATAGTTGATCCATATCATTTTCTTCGGCTTTTAGCGTAAGTACCTGTGAATCACGGCTACCATCCACATAGACCGTACCACCTTTAGCGCCACCTTTATATAGTCGCTCATATACTTTTTCAACTTGTTGTACAGTATAGCCTTTTGGCGCGTTTACTGTTTTAGAGATCGATGAATCAATCCATTTTTGAATAATACATTGTACATCCGCATGTGCCTCTGGTTTTAGCTCCATTGCCGTTACAAACCATTCTGGAAGCTCTTGCTCACTAGCCTCTGGATGACGATCTAAATATTCTTTTACAATTTCAGCTTTCACTTCAATGAACTTACCTAGACGGCCAGAACGGTAGTAAGTGAAGGAGAAATATGGCTCAAGACCTGTTGCTACGCCTACCATTGTTCCTGTTGAACCTGTTGGGGCAACCGTTAATAAATGGGAGTTACGGATACCTGTTGCTAAAATTTGCTCCTTGATGTGAGCAGGCATTTTTTGCATGAAGCCTGTTTCTGTGAAAGCTTTACGTAAACGAGCTGTTTCTTCGTCAGTAGCACCTACTAAGAATGGGAAGCTTCCACGCTCTTTAGCAAGCTCTGTAGACGCCTCATACGCGGTTTCAGCAATTGTTTTAAAGATTTCATCGACTAAAGCATTACCTGCTTCAGAACCGTATTCTTTCTCACAATAAATGAGTAAATCAGCTAGGCCCATTACGCCTAGACCAACACGACGCTCACCAAGTGCTTGTACACGGTTTTCCTCTAAGAAGTATGGAGTTGCATCAATAACATTATCCTGCATACGAACACCAACACGAACCGTTTCACGTAGTGCTTCGTAATCTACAGTTTGATTGTCTTTATTCGCAAATTGTGCAAGGTTTACCGCTGCCAAGTTACACACTGAGTATGGCGCAAGTGGCTGTTCCCCACATGGGTTAGTTGCAACAACGCTTTGACCATATGCCTTTGCATTCGTCATATCATTCGCATTGTCGATAAAGAAAATTCCTGGCTCTGCAGAGTATGTTGCACATACGTTAATTAAATTCCACAATTCTTTCGCTTTGATCGTGCGATATGTGCGGATTTTATAGCCCATTTTCTCCCATTCACGAACGTCACCAACATGATGCCATTCTGTGTTGTAAGCATGCATTTCTTCTTTCGAGTATTCTTCAACCGCTGGGAAACGCAGTTCGAAATCAGCATCGTTTTCAACAGCTTCCATAAATTCTTTTGTTAATGTTACGGAGATGTTTGCACCTGTTAAAAACTCTGAGTTATGCACAGTATATGTGCCACCATCACGTAATTTATTTTCAGCCTCACGAATAATGGCTGTATCAAATCCACCTAAACCTTCAATGCTTTTATAGTTTACAATGCCTTGATACATAGCTTCTTCCTGCATAGAAAGTGGCTTGAAGTTTAATTTCTCTTTAGCTAGACGAATGATTGTTTCATCCGTTGTATTTTCAATTAGGTAACGCAGAATACGTGGGTTTTGCATTTTAGAAATAATAAACTCCACAATATCTGGATGCCAATCGGCAAGCATAATCATTTGTGCTCCACGACGTGAGCCACCTTGCTCTACAAGATGTGTTAATTTAGCAATATCATCTAACCAAGAAACAGAACCTGATGATTTACCGTTTACTCCACGTGCCAATGTGTTGCGAGGACGTAATGTGGAACCATTTGTTCCTACTCCACCACCACGGCTCATAATTTCCATTACTTGTTTACGGTGATCACTAATACCTTCACGTGAATCCGCAACAAAAGGCATTACGTAACAGTTAAAGAATGTTACATCTGTTTCAGATCCTGCTCCGTATATTACTCGTCCTGCAGGAATGAACTTTAAGGACACTAATTGCTCATAAAATTTTTCAAACCATTCTTGGCGTTTTTCTGGTGTTTTTTCAACAACCGCCAGTCCTGTTGCATTTCGTTTAGCGATTTGTTCATAAAAAATCTCAAGAGGCTTCTCTAGCACGTCAATTGAACGCGTAATCACACCCGTTTCTTGCTCCTGTGGATCGTCTAAAACGCTACGATAATCTTCCTCAATCAAAATATCAGCTGTTTTTGTAGTCATGTCCAGCTTTTGAATTGTCCCTAAACCACGTGCAGGGAACTTTGGATCAGCTTTTACCGTTAAAACAACAAAGTCACCGGCTTTTAGTGTTTTCTTTTCTGTGTCTTTAAACGAGTAGCGATCGATCATGACAAGTCTTGATACACCTTTGTGCGTGATGTGCATATCAGGCGTTACAGGGTGTACCTGCGGGAATTGTTCGATATCTTTGTTTAACTGTTCAAATTGATTGTTTACATCGGGTTGATGATTTGTGAGTACCATCGTTTTGCCTCCCTTACAAAATAAATACACAATATCATGTGTCGTTAAACACTACATATTGTGTATATGTCTTTAAAAAAGATACTATATATAGATTTTCAATTCAACTCTTGCTTTTTTCAATAGAATCGTAACTACTTGTAATAGCAAGGATTTAACGCTTAAAAATATTTTTTTTATACCATTTTTTACTTTTTGAAGTTCCACTCATCAGATGCATATTTTTTTTCTTCTAATGCACGGACATATTCTAACTGCTCCTCAGAAAGTGTAAATGGTTTTAATTCAATTTGCAACGATTTTGCAAAACCATCTCGAAAAGCAGTCACACATTGTTCAACTGTCACAGGTTCATCCACAAGACTGTTAATCGCTACTGCTTTCTCTGGTAATTTTCTGCGCATACGATCCTTCGCTTCTTCACTCGAAAAATTAAAGACCGATAATAACTTCTCCTGATCTAAATCTAATAAAATGGCACCATGCTGCAATATAACACCTTTTTGACGTGTTTGCGCACTTCCCGCTATTTTTTTCCCTTCAACTACCAGCTCATACCAGCTTGGAGCATCAAAGCATACTGCACTTTTCGGACTCTTTAAGTCTGCTCTTTTCTCCTCTGTATCAGGGACACTAAAATAAGCATCCATCCCTAAGTTATGGAAACCTTGCAAGATGCCTTCACTTAGCACACGGTACGCCTCTGTCACTGACTCCGGCATATTTGGATAGCTTTCTGTTACGATGACACTATATGTGAGCTCATGCTCATGCAGCACAGCTCGTCCACCAGTTGGTCGACGTACAAAACCCAAGCCTTGCTCACGTACAGCATCTAAATTTATATCTTTTTTGGCTTGCTGAAAATAACCGATCGATAATGTTGCCGGTTCCCACTCATAAAAACGAATGACTGGTGGAATTAACCCCTCACTATGCCAATCAAGTAATGCTTCATCTAGTGCCATATTAAAAGAAGGACTACATTTCCCTGAATTTAAAAAATACCAAGTTGTCATATGTTCATCTCCTACAATTTATAAAAATACCTCAGGCCCCACCTGCGGTTCAACCTTAACGAAGATTACGTTACAGTTCAAGTTGTGGCTTTGCAAACGATATCGACGAATTCGCCACAATCTAGTTAATTTTATCAAACTCATTGGACTATCGCTAGCGCATCTTTTATAATAATAAAGAAGATAGAAAGGGGTAAGAAAATCTTGGACATACTTATCACAATCGGTGTCGTTTTAGTAGTCGTAATTGCATACATCGGTATTAATGCACTAAGACTCAAAAAAGCTGTAACCAACTTAACACAAGAACAATTTATTGAAGGCTATCGTAAAGCGCAGCTAATCGATGTTCGTGAACAAAAAGAATTTGATGCTGGTCACATTCTTGGCGCACGAAATGTTCCTTCCACAACATTACGTCAACGTTATAAAGAAATTCGCCCAGATTTACCAGTATATTTATACTGTCAAAATACAGGCCGTAGCTCACGTGCTGCACTATTTCTTAAAAAACGTGGGTACAACCAAATTTACCAACTTCAAGGCGGTTTCAAAACTTGGACAGGTAAAATAAAAGCCAAAAAATATTAATATTTCCCTAAAAAAAGTCGTCTCAAAGAACTAGGAGACGGCTTCTTTTTATACAAAAAATTCAGAGTTTCTACTATATTATATCTATTGCAAAATTTTAAGTGGCTATTTCGTACACTCTTTCATACTATAGTGATCCTCTCTCCCCTCACTTGTCCCACTCCATTTCTTCACATAAACCTTTCGTATTTACCCATTTGCGCATACTACGGAAATCTTTGTATGTCCAAAAATACTAATTATCGTTAGTAATTTTCATTTATTCACTACATTCTTCTATTTTTCTGAAAATAATATAAATTTCTAGTTGAATATTTGTAAAAGCACTGCTAGGATATATAATATCTTAAAATAATATTTATGTTAAAAAATTAATAAGCTATGAATGCTATGGATCAAACTATAGCAGGAGCAGTTCTGGAGAGAGCGCAATTTGCGTCGCCGAAGGGTTCACTATCTCAGGCAAAAGGACAGAGGAGTAATAACAGCTATTTTAAGCGATGCCATACGATGGTTACGAATGATTTCATGAACCATCCGTGATCAAATGGTATTTGTTATTCTGACGTTTTTCCGAGACTAGTGTCACAACTAGTCTCTTTTTTTATTTTTCCAGTCATTTTTTATGCATCTTTGGGGGGATTAACGTGGAACAGCAACAATTAAAACGTGAATTAAAAAATCGCCATGTACAGCTTATTGCCATTGGTGGGACAATAGGAACCGGTTTATTTCTAGGCTCTGGGAAAGCCATTGCATTAGCAGGGCCTTCGATCATCCTTGCCTATTTAATTGTCGGAACGGCACTCTTTTTTGTTATGCGTGCATTGGGCGAACTATTATTATCGAATTCAGGATATACATCATTTACGGATTTTGCCTCCGAATATATAGGGCCATGGGCAGGGTATGTAACAGGCTGGACCTACTGGTTCTGTTGGATCATGACAGCGATGGCGGATATTATCGCTGTAGGGGTTTATACACAATATTGGTTTGATATCCCTCAGTGGGTTCCAGCTATTGGTTGTTTAGTAGTATTACTACTACTGAATTTATTGACGGTCAAACTATTTGGGGAGTTAGAATTTTGGTTTGCTATCATTAAAGTGATTACCATTGTGGCGCTCATTATCCTTGGACTAATTATGTTAGTGACAGGCTTTCAAACAAGCTCTGGGACGGTTTCAGTAGATAATCTTTGGGTCCACGGTGGCCTGTTTCCAAATGGAGTATATGGCTTTTTAATGGCCTTCCAGATGGTTGTTTTCGCTTTCGTCGGTGTGGAATTAGTAGGGGTATCAGCAGCCGAGACTGCAGACCCACAAAAAAACATTCCTTCTGCTATTAATAAAATACCATTTCGAATTCTACTCTTTTATGTAGGGGCACTGTTTGTCATCCTATGTATCAATCCATGGTATGAAATGTCTGCCACAAGCAGTCCATTTGTCCAAGTATTTACGTTAGCGGGCATTCCAATTGCTGCAGGTATTATTAATTTTGTTGTGCTCACTTCAGCCGCTTCTGCTGGTAATAGTGGTTTATTTTCAACAAGTCGCATGCTCTTTAATCTTGGTAAAAATAAACAAGCATCACCTGCTTTTGCTAAGCTCAATAAAAATAGTGTTCCAAGTAACGCACTAGTCATTTCTGCAATTGTTGTATCCGTAGGGGCACTGTTAAGTAAGCTAATGCCAGAGAATGCCTTTAGTATCGTAACGACTATTAGTGCGATTTGCTTCATATGGGTGTGGAGTATTATCATCATTTCTCACATCATCTATAAACGGAAAAATCGTGCCCTACATGAAGCCTCAAGCTTCAAAGCACCGCTGACACCTTTTATTAACTACGTAGTGCTTGCGTTTTTTGCTTTCCTATTAATTGTGATGTTTTTTTCTGAGGCAACACGTACAGCTCTTCTCCTAACACCTATTTGGTTTATTGTCCTATTCATTCTATATAAAATGAAAAAAAGATGACTTCAGAGCTCACTCTGAAGTCATCTTCTACTCGTTAAAAAATGGTCATATCCCATTCTGTCGCTAAATGTTTCAGTAATTGGACACCTGCGACACTATTCCCGATAGGATCGATGGCTGGTCCATAAATACCTATGCCACAGCCAGCAGGGAATGGTGAATCTAACCCTGCATGGCCTGGGACAGCAGTAAGAATGGCACCAGAAACACCACTTTTAGCAGGAAGTCCAATAAATGCCGCAAATTTTCCTGAAGCATTGTACATACCGCATGTTACCATTAAAGCCTTTGCTAATTTTGCCACTTGTTTAGGAAATAACTGTTTCTTTAATAGCGGATGATAGCCATCATTAGCGATAACTAAACCAATCATCGCTAAATCGGATACATTGACTTCAATCGCACATTGCTTTAAGTAAACCTCAAGAGCCGCTTCTACTGGGCAGTCTAAGAAACCAGAATCCATTAAATAGTAGGCTAGTGCTCGATTACGGTTAGCTGTCTGCCACTCAGATTGAAACACTTCCTCGTTGACACTTAATTGCTTACCTATGATTTGCTCTAAAAATTGCAGGATTTTGTCAATCTTCTCCTGTGGTGAATGACCAATCATCATAGAGGAGACAGTAATCGCCCCAGCATTAATCATTGGATTAAAGGGCTTTCCTGGCTGATGACTTTCTAAGCGAATAATAGAGTTGAATGTATCCCCTGTTGGCTCAACATCAACCCTCTCTAATACATAGGGCAATCCTCGATCCATACAGGCCAGTATAAAGGTGATTACTTTGGAAACACTTTGAAGCGTAAATAACTCCGTCGTATCACCAGCTTTAATTTCATGCCCTTCAGTGCCAATAATGGCTATAGCTAATTGATTTGGGTCTTTTTTAGCTAATGCAGGGATATAGTTAGCGCACCGTCCTTCTTTTGCGGCAGAGCGAAACTGTGTGACCGATTGTGCCACAAGCTGATCGTGACTAGGTTGTGTTGACATTACTGTGGACTCCTTTCAAAATGTGCAAAAACAGAGTCTTCATAGTTCTCCTATGAAGACTCTATCCATATTTTTGCTATCCTTTTATAGCTTTGGAGACATTGTCCCCTCCGGAATTAACGATTCATACGTCTCCCCATCAAGACGTTCTTGCCATTCCTTTTTAGCTTCCTCAATCAGTATTGGATTACCCAATAACTCAATAGCTGTACACGCCATAATTTTAGCAGCTTGTAGCATACCTTTATGGGCGATTGGTGTGACACCTTGAGAAACAACTTGCCATGTATGCAGTGGCGTTCCTAATGCCATACATACTGTCGTACATTGAACAGTTGGCACATTCCAGCTAACATCTCCCACATCAGTAGAGCCACCCATGATAAATTCAGGGAGCATTCGAGGAATATGATCAGCAATAACTTTTCCTTGTAATTGTTGAACATCACCTTTATGTAGACCAACTAATGAAGAGGCTTGTACTTCAGGAGAAAACGTATTGAAAATAGCCTGAGCATACTGTTCATCCTCTATTGTATAGTCTGGCATGCCAATTTCAAGTATTTGTTGATACATGGCATCATAAAGTGTCTTATTCGTTATTAAATTAGAGGCAGCACCTTCAAAATCGATTTCTAGGGAAGTACCTGTCATGAGCGTTGCACCCTTCGCTATTTGTTCAACGCGCTGATAGATTTCTTGCACTTGTTGCTTTTTAGGTGCTCGCACTAAATAGGTAACCTCAGCATATGGTTGAACAACATTCGGAGATGTTCCACCAGAGTTTGTAATAGCATAATGCACTCTTGCTTCTGGAATAATATGCTCTCGTAAGTAGTTTACCCCAACGTTCATCAGCTCAACAGCATCTAATGCACTTCTTCCCAGATGAGGAGCAGCTGCAGCATGTGCACTTTTACCTGTAAACTTAAATGTAACAGCATAGTTTGCTAGAGAGCTACAAGTCATCACCGTTGAAAACGTACCAGGATGCCAAGAAATGGCGATATCTACATCATCGAATAAGCCAGCTTTCGCCATATAAGCTTTACCAGATCCATTTTCTTCTGCAGGGCAACCGTAAAAACGGATGGTTGCGGATTGTGGATGTTGCTCTAAATAATCTTTTACGGCAACAGCTGCTGCAAATGCTCCTGTTCCTAATAAATTATGGCCACAGCCATGACCACTTCCCCCATTCTCAAGAGGCTCATGAGTGGTAACACCGCCCTTTTGGCTCAAGCCTGGTAGTGCATCGTATTCCCCTAAAAAGGCGATGACTGGCTTTCCTGACCCAAAAGTTCCAACAAGCGCAGTATCAAGCCCAGCTAAGCCAACCTCAGTTTGAAACCCCTCGTTTTCGAGTGCCTCTTTCATATATTGCATGGATCGTTTTTCTTGAAAATGAAGCTCCGGTACAGCCCAAATTGCATCGCTTAATGCCACACTAGCATCCTTCTTTGCCTCAATAAATGTAGAAATTTTTTCTTGAAAACTCATTATTGTCCCTCCAATTTATTCATTATGCTTTCAATAATGCTCCTTTTTGGTCGTTTAACGTTACAAGCGACACAATACAAATGAGCGCGAATCCAATTAACATCCAAAAGGCTGCATCAAACGAACCATTAAAGGCATCGACCATAAAACCAATAGCCATAGGTGTAACAAACCCCGCTAGCTGTCCGCCTGTATTCGCGATCCCCATAGCTGAGCCTGTTATAGACGAAGGCAATTTCTTTAGAACAATTACGGGTAGTAGCGTAATGACAAACGCAATAAAGATAGAAACAACTGTTTGATAGCCAATAAATAATGTCACCGTTTTCGCTGTAAACATTAAATACAATAAAAGACCGATGACTGCACAGGAAATAGAGCCTAACACCTTTTCCATTCCTCTTGGAAGCTTATCGATAATATATCCGCTACCATACACCCCAATAATCGTTGTAATAGCAGGAATTGTTTGTGCCCAACCAATGGACATTAAGTCTAGTCCACGATTTTTTTGAAGGTAGGTTGGAATCCACGATACTAATCCCCAGTTCACCGCATAAATACAGAAATAAGCAATAATCAAATTCCACATGAGCGGTGTTTTCAGTAGTTCTTTAAAGCTTACCTTAACAGCCGGACTACCTGTCTCAGCAGCATCTACTGTTTCAGCTTTCGGGAGCTGAATGTATTTCCAATATAAATAAGCAATAATCGCTCCAATAGCCCCGATAATGATAAACATCATACGCCAGCCAATCGTTCCTAATAAATAAGCGGCCAACAGCGGTACAATTAGCGAAACAATCCCACCAGAAGTCAGCATAATTGACATCGCTCTGCCTCTTTCTTCTTTCGGGAAAATCGTGGCAATAATCTTAGAGCTAGATGGTTGAAATCCACCTTCTCCGATGCCGAATAAGAAACGAATAACAATCATCGCTGTTAAAGACCAGGCAATAGCCGTAAGTCCGGTAAATATTGACCACATGATGACAGCCATTAGCAAGATTCGTTTTGCGCCAAATTTATCAGCTAGCCAGCCTCCTGGTATTTGCATAATGGCATAGCCTAAAAAGAAAGCGCTTAAAATAATACCCGTCGAAGATGCATCCAGTTGCAAATCGCCTGTAATTGAAACGACTGCGTAGTTCATAATATAGCGATCTAAGTTCCCTAAAGACCAGCCTAAAAATAATAGCGCAAGGATAACATTTCTAGATTTTTTCGTTACTTCATTTGTTGTCATTTATATCCCTCCCATGATCAAAAACCTTCTCTTTATGGCAGTGATTGCATCACCGCTACAGTTGTTCTTTAAGATTCTTGCCCCCTTGCAAATCTAGTAAAATCAAAACCCCTTTTATATACCGACATTTTCGTTATATATTCGTATAATAATCAAAGTACTCCAAAAAAACAATATTTTTTTGAAAATTTCTAATAGATAGTCGCTTCTCTAGCTATGAATGATCGGCTCAAAAAAGCGCACAACTTGTGGACTGGTCTTTGTTTTATCGATCCTAAAATTTTAGAAAAAAAAATGTCCCAAACCACACATTGGTTTGGAACATTTTTTTAGTTTCTAGACAAGCTGATACATTTTGATTGGTCTACCACGCAAATGCTGTAATTCTTCGCCACAAATTCTTGCTAAATCTACACTACATAAATCCGCAACAATACGCTGTGCATTTCTTTCACTCATTTGAAGCTGTGTTGCTAAATCCTTTGTCGTAAAATGCTTCCAGCGCATTTTCTGCACAAGCGCATGGATTTTCATATACGTTTTAATACTAATATTACCTTTTTTTAGCTTTTCTAAAATATCGGGATCTTCTGCTCGGTAAGAATAAGACAACTCTTCCATATTTCCGACCGACTCAATAATCGTACCGTCATCCTGAATCATAACGATATCGATGGCCTCATTTTCCTTGGTCTGCCTTAGCCCTCGATGAGCATGTAGTTCTGCATTGAATACGGTTTGTGCAAAACCAATACCTGCAGTTACTTTTGCTTCCATTTCGATGGATAATTGATACATTTTTTCCTGTAGAAATTTAATTTTCCCTTCAATCGCACCCCTTGTACTAAAAATTGTATATTTTCCATTCCCCTCTTCAATGAGGGAACCGTCAATTTGTTCACAAAGTTGAAGTAGATGTTCCTTAGTACGTAGCTCTAAATATTGGATGCGATACCCTTGCTTCATACGCTCCTTTAACGAATCAAAATCCTTGATTTCAAGCATTACTGCACCAATTTGAGTTTCTTTATAGTAGGATGTTTTAATTTTTTCCGTAAATAGCTGAACTGTATGGTAAATTTCTGTTTTTGTGGGAGATACCCAATAGGAGGGAACTCCTCGATCTTTCAGCTCTTCATCGACAGATGGATAACAAGTGATGGCAAAATCGATCTTTCCCTCCTGCCAAAGTATATAGTGAAAATCAAATAACTCTTTTGGATCAATGGCTACATCAAATTCCTTTAAATACATATGATTGACATTCTTTTGGATCTCCGCTAGACCCTCTGAAGCCATTTGTGAGGGAGAAGGTATAATATCGATACTAACATTTTCAATAAACTTCTTTTGCCGATAGGATTGCTCTAAAAATCCTCTATAAATAGCCGCCTCCGAAAAAATGATATGAGCCAATTTATCCTGTGAAACGTTTGTTTGGCTCGCTATCTTATAGGGGATATAGCCAGAAAACAGCCAGAAATCCACATCTTGATCATAGGTCTCCACAAGATGCTTTGTCTCTGTCGCTATCGTATAAATATATGGAATAAATTCCATATCCTGTTCAATCTCTCTGGCTAAAGCAATAATTCTTTGGACGGATTTGACAGGACCCACAACACCTATTTTATACATCTTTTTGTTCCTACCTTCTTTGTGAAACTGCAATAGTTATGTAAAAAATTTCTTTTCTCTTCTGTTCATAGTATAGCGGACAACCAATTTACTAGACAAATAAAAAATCTATACAGAAAAACCCCGAGTTTCTCGGGGCTTACCTCATTTAATATCCTGTGGATACATGTTTTTATAAAGTAATTCTAATTTTTTGGAAAGCTTCCCATAAGCGGATTGCCAAGCTTTTTGAGCCGCCTCATCACCATCTGCCTTGTACAATGCATGGACGTCGGCAACCTTCTTCAAATCACTTTCGGCCTGTGTAAGCTTCGAATAGTTTTTGACAATCTTTTTATCTTGAGCGCTCAAGGCATCATACTTAGTACGAATATCTTTTACTTTATCCTCTAGACCAGCTATATACTCACCATTGACAAGGAGTGAATTGATCGATTCAATTAATGTCAAAGCCTGTTCATTCGTTTGCTGTTGACCTTGTTGCTTTTCGCTAACCCATCTTTGGATATCTGAAGGAATAAGGCTCACTTGCTTAGATGTAAGTTTTTCAAATGCCTTGATGACAGTGCTTGGGTTAGTGTTAAATGATTTTTCATAGGTCTTCATAAAGGACTCTGCTTTTTTCACATCTGCGATTGCCGCTTTTAAAATATCATAATTCGTAATCAGCTTTTTATCACTTGAGCTTAGGCTACTGTATTGCTTAGACAGAGTATTAATTTTATCAATCGACACTAAATACTGATCATTTGAAACAATAGTAGCTATTTCATCATTCAGTTGCTTTATATTTGGTGCATTTTCATCAATAATTTGATTCTTTAACAGTGCTTCGTATTGCTCTTTTGCTAAATGCTGTTGATTAGCAGGTAATTTAGCATACGCTTTTTGCACAGACTCTATTTTTTTAGCTTGTTTCGCCGCATCTGTTTCTTCTTTAGCGGTTTGAATTTTTTTATAGAATGATTTGACACCTGTAATGTCCTTCTGAGCAGCAGTTAGTAAATAATTATTAGTGACATACTTTCTTGCACCAGATGACAGCTTTTTATAGGATTGTGCTGCCGTATCAACTGCTTTTTCTAATTGATTGAATGTAAATTTAGTGACATCCGCAAATTTAGCAATATCTGCTTTCAAAGCCTCTGCTGCAGCCTTATCAGCCGGTACTTTTCCATCAACAGAAACTTTTGGCGTATTGAGTAAAAACTCTTGAGCATTATAGACAAGCGATTGCTGTAAAGATGTCAATTTATTATAAGCTTTTAATGTATTCGTATAGCTCGAATTCAGTTTGCTTTCAGTTACACCACTGATGCCCGTTAGTTTTTGATAAGCATCCATATCTTTAATCACTTTTTCAGCCGTTTTTAAATCCTTTTGTAAAGTAACAAGGCTGTCATACCCCTCTATTTGGGCTGCCGATGCTTTTGTTAAGCTCTTATATTCTTTTACCATGCGAGCCACATTGTTGACATGACTTTGCCAAGAACTAGCAGATGGATTGATTGGATAAATATCATCCCCAATATAGCTATCGATATCATTGTTTAATGTAGCAATTTGACTTTCTTCCGCACTTTCAGCTGCCGTTAAAAGCTGACCATACTTGTCTGGCACTAATTTTAATTGTTTATACGTTAATTTTTCATAGGTAGAACGAATAGACTTGGCAACCGTTACCTGCTTATTTGGCGTATTATTGGAGGATAATTTATCAAATGATTTAATAAATTGCTCCACTTTTTTAATATCGGCTTTAGCCTCATTGAGAATCGTTAGGTTTTGAACAGCCCCACGATAATTTTGTGATAATTTAGCAATATCTGCCTCAATCGTATTCACGACCCCTTGTAAGGAATCCTTATCAGAAGGAACATACTGTGAAATGCCATTCGAATAAGAAAGTAAATTAACGATTGCCAAATTAAGTCTTCTGACTTCTTTTATTTCCTCAAGATCATTGGGCTCATTTAAAAGGTTTTTAATGCTCGTATATAAAGCATCATTGACATCTAAGCTACGTTGTAATAAATCGAACTTATCGTAGGCCGCTTCAATTTCCTTTATATAGGCAGGCAAATCTTTGTCGCTAATTCCCCCTACCTTGTCCACTTTTTCATTTAACTTATTGATAAGGTCCACATCTGCAAGTGCTCGCTTGAGAACAGCATAATTTGATACATTCCCTTTAGCAGGCTCTGACAATGCTTGATATTTACTTTCTAATGCCTTAATTTTTTCCTCAAACGACTTTATATCAGAAACATTGTATTTGTTATCATTCACTAATAAATTTTTAATATCATTTGATAATGTATCTGTTGGTTCTTTGGATATAGAAATCACTTCAGAACGTGGCGATTCCACAAAAGAAGTGCCTACCTGAGCTTTTACCTTAACAATAATATCTTTGATTCCCTTTTCTATGGCATCTTTCGGAATAGTATAAGTGCTACCTGAAGCTCCCTCAATAATAGTGAAGGAATTTTCACCCTCGCCTAGTTGATAAAACCATTGATAACTATATGTAATTTGACCGCTTGTTAATTTCGCTCCTGCCTTATCCGTTACAGTAACACCCGCTACTTTCACCGTTTCGCCAGGTGCAACAAAATCTGAAGTCGAAAAGCCCTCTAAAGTCGGCTTTGTAATCGCAAGATCCAATTGATTAATGGTTCTTGGCTCACTTTGATATTTTTTTCCATCAGTTGTAGTAGCCTCCACAAAAATGGTTTTACCCGCTGCTTCTACTGGCACCTTTAACGAAGCAGAAGTAGCACCTGCAATCGGTTTATTCGTAGACGTTTTTGAACCATCTTCACTAGCTACCTTTTCTAGATAATACCATTGGTAGGCATTGACTATGGCATTATTGGGTAATTGATGAACCGTTAATGTTTCATTTACAATATTTTGCCCCGTGACCGTCACCGTCTCCGCTGCACTTGCAACAGTTGGTACAATAAGTGCTACGGGTATTGCTGCTGCTGTTAAAAATAATTTTTTATTCAAATCGGTTGACCTCCTCAATCCTTCTATTGAATTATATCGGCCACATCTCCCTGATTTCCTTTATTCAGGGAAAAGAATTCAAAAAAGTGTATATTCTCCTGTATTCTTATCTCTACAATAATAATATTTTGATATTATTTCATACTCAAAAAACAAAAGCCTTCTAATCCACTTTCATAAAAATTATGAAGAGATTAAAAGGTGAAAATTGTAGGCATATAGCGTATTCTGCTTCATCGGGCTATCCTCGAATCATGTAAGTTGGTCGGTTCAGCGTACTATACGCATAAGGATATGGATACTGAGTTTCACTTACGCGAATACGAATCATCATTCCCTCTCCTACTTTGCTATTTAATGCGAACTTCCCATTAAACGCCTGAACCCTCTCTTGCATACCTTGAATGCCCATGGATTCAGTCAGTATAATATCATCTAGATTACACCCCACACCATCATCGCTATACAGAACCTCAAAGCCTTCTTCCGTGCTTTGTAAATGGATGGTAACTGCATTGGCATAGGAATGCTTTAATGCATTGTTTAATAATTCTTGAAACAAACGATAAATCATTAAATTTAAACGTTCATCCTCTAAATAAAGACGATCTATCGTATAAAGCAATTCGAAGTTTGCCCGTTTTTGAACTTTTTGAATAAGCTTCTCAAGTGCAGCATTTAAGCCCAATGTATCTAATAACGGAGGCTTTAAATTTTCACAGTATCCTCGTAAATCATTTAAGGAGGTAATCATATGCTCATGAAGCTTCCCAAGTTTAGTTGAAAAATTTTCTGAATCCTTCATGTGCATCAGGACATCCATTTCTCTTGCGATATGAAGCTGCTCCTGTAAAATCGTATCATGAAGCTCTTGGGCTAACTGATACTTCTCCTCCTCAAAACGAAGCCAAAGTAATTTATTAAGCCAGGGCAGCTGCCGATTATCTGCCTCTTTCATATGCTTTAACTGATCTAATAGGTCCTCGACCATTTTAGTATTTTCAATAAAGTTATTTAAATATAACAGTAACAATTCCAGCCATAGCAATTCCTCATCCTTCAAATAAATAGATTTATTATGATCCACAACAAGAATTCGTTTATAACTTGTATCCTGATGAATAAAGGCTATATAGAAATGATCTGTTTTTTTAATATCCCCTAAACCTAATTGTTCAAGTAAAACCTCATCAATTTGATGTTGATTGTATTCCTTGGATTTGTTCGTTAATGTAACTTGATGTGTTTGAAAATCATACGTGAGAACATAAACACTTTCCATTTCAAGCTGGAGCACCACTTCCTGGACAAACTTCTCCAATAAATCCTCAATCTTCACAACTCTCCCTATACTATCGACGGTAGTATATAAGCGGTGGATATAGTCACCTTTTGTAGAAAACAAAATCTTTCGCTTACGATAATCAACCCGCTCCTTAATGTAAAACAACGCCATTAAGGAGAGAAACGTAAAAAAGAACAGCTCCGTCATACGTGTAATTGATAAATCCGTCAATAAATACAATCCACCCAAAAGCCAAATAGTAAAGGCAAATGAGAAATTAAAATAATAGCGTATACGCGATATAAAGTACTCCATATCAAATATACGTTCTGTGAGTTGAGTGAATAAGAAGCTTAAAGGAATGAGCATTAAAAATAAAGAACATATATCAGCTTCTAGTAATTGTTTATGAAATAGTATTTCAGGTAGTGCATAAAGAAATAAAAACGGCAAAAATGGAATGATAATACTACTTAACAATATTTTTAATTGTGGCGTTTTATATTTGATGTATCCTAGTATTATTATTCCTAGAATCACCAGCAATAAAAAGAAAAAAAGGCTTAAAACAATGAACGAATTTTCAAAATGAGTAGATGGATACAGATTGCTAAAGACACTTAGTACCACACCTGCGATTGGAATAGTATAAAACAAATTAATTTTTTTAGTAAACAACCATTTTAAATCCATAAAATCAAAATATATTTTCAAAAAGTGTAATAGTATAACTAAACAAAGTAGCATGCTGCTTCGATTGATTATTATTCCTAATAGATTTAACCTAGCGGATGCTCCACTACTAACATAAGCTAAGGAAACAGTTAAGATAAAAAGAATCAATAAATTTAAGAGAATTGTATTTTTTTGTTTATAATATAAATATAAAGTGATAAATAATGTAAGAAAGAAGTAACAAAAAGGAACTATTAAAACATAAAAAAATTGTTCAGGTATATCATATAACTTAATATTTAGGTTTATAACAGCCCCATTATCTTTCATTATTTTCAATTCTCTAGCTGCACGAATTACAGGTTCGTACTTTAAATCACGAAGACTATCAATCTGTTTTCCATCAACTTCTAAAATAATATCGCCTTTTTTTATTTTATGTTTTTCAGCCCATTCCTTATAATATGGCTCTATTAAAATCCATTGTCCATCCTCATTCTGAACATCCATACTTAAAACAGGCTTGCTGTATGTAACATTTAGTAAATAAAGCCCAATTACCAAATATGTACTTACAGCAAGCCAAAACCACTTTTTATAATTAAAATTTAATACCAAATTGTGCTTTCTAAACATACATCTTCATCAAACGAATCCAAAATTGCCTTTTGTTCAAGTTCTGTTACACCAACAAGAGAAGCTTTCTTTTCTTTTAACAATGTTACCAACGACGGATTTTGCTCTAAATATTGAACCATGTTAATCATAAAATCGCTCCATTTCATTAGTTTTTGCAGTTACTATTATTATCCAATAAAACCTCTATTATAAGGAATTATTAACCATATTTGTAACTATAAATTGATTATACCATCATTCACCTATAATTCAACATAATTTTCTAAAAAATACAATAATATAATAGAATATGTAATGAAATTGCTTAGTTCTCCATAGATTGACATAGAAAAAGCTTGCTCCTAATGGTAGGAACAAGCTTCTACATTTTTTACTTTTTCAATCCAAAAAACCCTCTTGTAGCCACTTGTTTAAATGGGAAGAGACCAATATAGCATGCTGCGGATTCATATCGCCAACATCTACAACAAAAACCTGACAGGCTTCTTTCTCTAACGCCATTAAAAAGACCATTCCGCCTCCATCATCCCCTATGGCAACATAGCCTTTTGCATATTCCTTCACTTCCCAAGTCTCATTTCTTTCCATTATTTCCTCGGTACCATATATGAAAACACCATTCGTAAATGAAAAACCATTGGACTCTTTCAGGACATTTTTATATTCTTGTGGAAGATGAATAGCCATGGTCTGTTCTATTAGCAAAATTTCATGCTCGTTAGCGGGAGGATTGGCAGTAAAAATATTATGTAAAGGAGACATTTTGTCACCTCCTTTATGAAGATTTTTCATACCTTTGCAAAACAAAACTCATAAAAAGCTTCGATTAAATCATCAATCTCTTGTTTTTTTACTATTGCGTTCAACCAATCTTCTGGAATTCCGTTCATTTGATGACACATACCTGCTAAAGCTCCCGTTATTGCCGCTATTGTATCCGTATCTTCTCCCAAATTGACTGCCTTTAAAATAGCTTCTTTAAAGGTAGATGCATGACCAACACTCCATATAGCTGCCTCAAGTGAGTGGACAATATAACCGCTTGATTTAATTTCATCTTCAGAGATACTTAAAAAGTTCTCATCAAAAATTCTACTGTAGGCGTTTAACTCTGTATACAATTCATGCTGTAAATTATTTTGCAGCAAGTTAAATACCTCATTTAGTGCAAACTCAAGCGAATTGTTTCGGTATAAGCTTAATAATAACTCAATATAAATGATAGACCCTACCATTGAACGTGGATGTCCATGTGTGATCTTTGTATATTGCTGGACCAACGCTTTTCTTTTCTTGAAATCACCTTCATTTATCAATACAAATACTAAAGGCGCAATCCTCATCAGCGTACCGTTACCATTATCAAACTCGCCCGTTTTCCCACAATGCTCAGGCAAAACTCCCTTTTTATAGCTAGACACAGCGTCAGCAGTAGTAATGCCAATATCAAACATTTCCCCAAAAGGTGTCAGATAGCCTTGCTCCTTATATCGTACAAACTTATCCATTAAGCTTCGTGTATCGCCTTTTTCAATCATGTTTTCGACTAAACATAGCGTTAAAGAAGTATCATCTGACCAGGTGCCAGGTGGTTGATTGTAAGTACCATACCCTATCACATCCTCTACATGGAAAGTCCCCCGCTTCTTAAACTCGACAGGTACGCCCATCAAATCACCAATGATCCCACCATATAAAGTGGCAAACAATCGTTCTCTCAACTTTACTTCTACCATAGGATTACATGTCCCCCTTCTCTACCTAGCATACTATAAAGTAGCTAATAACTTTTTACGGTATACCACTATTTCACTAGCAACTTCTCGATGCTCCCAGTCCAGACCTTATGGTTTTAGAATCAAATATTAGATTTTTTACCACAATTCCATTAAGAAAAAACTTGAAAGGAGAATAGCCAGTCAAGGGTTATTAATAAACTACTCAAAAAAGGTCTATTATGGTGATATCTAATTATAATTGATCAGTTTAATATAACGCTATAACACTAATTTCCTAGACTATCTGTATACACACCTTAATTTTAGAAAATATTAAAGAATGATAGGTTTTATTAGAGAATGGCTAGCTTTTCTCATGTTGGCAACGCCATTCATAGAATGACAAAACTTCATTTTTCTATTTCTGCTGGTTTTCTAAATAAGCAAAGAGTAGTTTTCGCCTAACAAATAGTGAATTCTTATAAAGTTCATCCACATTCTATTTACTCTATTTCCACTCTCCACTAACCACTTTCTTATTCTATGTATTTTTAAGTCTGCTAATCTAACGGGACTTGCACGACTCTCATCACTAATTTTTAATGAATAAAATTCAAAACTCCATATACCACTCATTATCTATATATTTTTCTATTAAACCCATTGTTTCAGGTCCATTTTCAGTACAAAAATTTAGTATTTCACCAATCAATAACTTTACTTCTTCTTGTTTTACTTCAAAACCTCTATGTTCATTCCAGTCACAATTGACCATCACACGAAAATAATTATACTCTTCCATTTCATATACCCATAAGAAACTTTAGATTTTTCAAACACTCTATACATACATTGATCACATTTGAGATTAAATTTAGAAGTTCTTGGCCTTCTGCACCTATTATTGGTGCTTTTTCTTTTAGTTATTTATTTACCCGAATACAAATACTGAAAAAAGTGCATATCATTTTTAACTTAATTAAATTTATTACGAATATTATATTTTAATATTATTTTGACAAAATGCTATATTATGGTAAAATGGGGTTTGTTACTAAAAAATGATAAAAAAAGGAGAAGGTTATAAAGAAATTTTTTAAACATTTTTCATCGTTATTAGTTTTAACACTCTTGATTCAGCTGGTATTACCAATATCGAATTTAGCGTATGCTACTGATAAAGATGAACCTATTTATCAAGAAAATTTACATACAACTGATTTGCAATATACACTGGAGGACGACGAGTCACAAATAGAGAACGATGAGTCCCTGTTAGATAATGATTATTCCAGTATTGAAAATTCGATTGAACCACCTAAAGCACGTCTTGTAACATTCTTTTTAAGAGCTTATGTTAAAGCAGCAATTGAAGAAAAAATGGGTGAAGAAATTGAAAAACGCATCGGAGATCAAGTAAAACAAAAAGTCGTCCCACAAATGCAGGACGCGGCAGAGAAAGCTGCCAAAGATTATGGATATACTGATTTTGTTGGAGCTAAAAAGTCAGGAAGTACTGTTAATCAAGGAGAACATATATTTGAAGTACTTGGTCCAAATGGTAATCCAGTATTGAAAGGGCATGTAAACATAAATCCCTCAAGAAATACAACAACGTGGCATTGGCATACTAAAGCAGATAATTTTGAATGGCATCATGGTCAAATTCAGTTGAACCACAATAGTTTACCTAAAAAGTGGGGAAATTAATTATATTTATTAGAATATAAAACTGAAAAATAGGCTACTTATTAGGGACTTCCTAACCGAGTGGCTTATTGTTCAGTTTTTTTATGAAAAAAATTTCTAAATCAATATTCAAGAATTTGAGAAATCCAATGTTTTATATATAATTCCTTTTGCGAGTTTGTAAAATTTATAGGTAGTGAACAAGACTGTAATTTATCAGGTAGAATGTTTATTTTATCTCTAATTAATTCATTATCAATGGATTCTGTATCGATAAAATATAAATAACGACCTTCGATTTTTTCTCGATATACAGACGAACAGTCTAATGTCTTATAAAACCGAGTAGAAAAATTATTGCCATTTAAATTTACGTCGAAATGTGCACGTACACCGAACTGACATCGAATATGTTTTCCTGGAAGTTTGTCTAATTCTTTCTCAAACTCATTTAATTGCTTTTCATTCACAAAATACGTTTCAGTGTAATAGTGTCCATCCAATTCTTTACTAATGTCAGTGTCATATGTATCATATTTAACTTCCATAACTTTACTACTGTATTCCTGTTCTACAGGGGATAAATATTTATCAATGAGATGTTGAATAGCATGATTATCTAAATTATTTCCATAACTTAAAATGGTAAGTTGGTTACGTATTTTGGTTAACCAACCATACATCTCCTGGTTATTTTTTAACATCCACCCAGTACGTGGATTATAAACTAAGTAATTACCTAGATTCATATGTATGCCACTCCTTTAACTTCTTTATAAACATTATACCTAAAAAATTACTTTAATACATATTTTTGAAAAAATGATATGTAATCATAATGTAACTCTTTTAATTCGTTTCGAAAGAAGATCTTTACTAGTGTCTAAACCGAACTCAACTCTTTGATAACAAATTATTGTACGCATCACAGCTGACTAGCTTGATATTGTTTTTTTCTGTGTTTTTGAGAGATTTTTGAAATCATCGGAATTACTTATTTTTTCTATTTCTCTGTAAATATCGCCTCTAACATTTTGAGTTTTATCCTATAAACTCTCTATTGTCCGATTAGATAAACTATTTTCAACAGTACCCTTATCCTCAGTAGGCTTTTTATTCGAGCCATTTTGTGATGGTTGGGTATTAGACGGCTTCGGACTTGGAGTTGTTGTGTTTCTTCCAACTGTTCCTGTATCCTCTATGTTTGTAACGTTTATACCTGCAAATGAAAATTCATCCTGCTGTGATTGTAGCATCTGACGCAGTTGCTGTTTGACTTCGGCTACTTTGGATTGTATCTGGGTTTTCACGTTCACTACTTGCTTTTTGACTTTGTCTACTACACTTCCTACTGGACCTTTCAGCGCTTTTTGAACACCTTCAGTGACACTCTTAACTACCCCGGCACCTTTTTTCACAAATTTTCCACCTGTCGCCGCCCAGCCCACAAACGGAATCATCGCGCCAAAGGAAAGGGCCGCATTGACTTTGTCACCTCTGGCCAGATAAATAATGCCATTCACGCCATCCGCTATTTCACCGACACCTGGGATTAACCCTACAAGATCTAATCCTACTTGTAGCGTATTCAACAGATTTTTAGGTTTTACAGCATTTTTCACTGCTTTGGTCGTTGCTTGCGCAGCTTTTTTCACGACTGGTAGTACCTTTTCCTTCACTACCTGCTTCGTTTGTTTGACAGCGGCCTTTACCTGTTGCTTGGCTTTTGTCACAGCCGCCTTTGCTTTTTTCACAACCTTTTTCGTGGTCAGAATCGCTTTTTTAATGGCCTTCTTCGCCCGTTTCACCAATTTACTCTTGGATAAACTATTTTCAATTTAAGGGGCTTTCGAAAGGTTTAAACTGTTGTTTTACCTATTTTCAATTAAAATAAAAGCCCTAAACCGTATGGTTTAAGGGCTAGAGCTTACCAATAATAATAACTTTAGGAGTTTAACCTAGTTAAAATGAGATTTATTCGTTCAGATAATTCGTCTTGTTCTTCTTCTGTAAGTTGTTCATCAGTTATATCTTCAGCACTAAATTTTTCCAATTCATGTTTAATCTCATTAATATCAAGTACATTTGTTAATTCAAGATTATATAAAGTTTCTGCTAATGTTGTATAAATAATAAATTTTTCACTATTAGTGTTTTTACAGTCCCTATTAAATCGTTGTAACACACCTGAAATAATAGATTCTACATTTTCACTTTTTTTTATATAATTGTCAATAAATTTCCGTACTTCTTCGTTTAGTTCGTTATAATACCAACAAACTCTTTGATAATAAGTTAACGGCTTTTTTTTCAGTTCTTGTAAAACAAAATCTTTCCGGTAAATTAATCTATTTAATTGTTCAATTGTTAAACTATTTTCTTGTTTGATTACGTTAAAATCTAGTTCATTTATTAATTGTTCAATATAATTCATAAAAGAATATAAAACTTTTTCATGAGTTATTATTATTTCTGATATTATTATACAAAACATAGCTTTATCTGTTTCACTTTTTTTTGCTAACATATCATATTCATTTAATGTTCTAGCAATCGCCTCCCCTTTACTCATTTTTTCCTCTATTAAATCATTATAATCTTCTAAAATATATTCTTCATATTCTTCATAACTATAGACCATAAGAACCCTCCTGATTATTTTGGCAATATGCTATTGTCATTATTATGAATTACTTCAATTGTAATATTTAGATATTTTTCATCAAATTGTTTGATTATTAAATTACAGCTATCACATGTATCTTTTTCAGTAAATAACCTTATTGACCCTTTAACCTCATAATTAGTTCCAATTTTATCTGCTAAATCATTTAAAATTTTATATTCAGTATCTACATCTCTTAAAAAACTTTGTCCCGCTTTATTAGGTGCTTCAGTAGCTTGAAATATTGGATTGTCTGTTTTAAATGAAAATTTATCTGTTCCAGGGATTTTTTTAGAGGCATCATGAATTCCACTGTGGGCATAGAAATCTGTTTTATCAATTCCTGATATCTCCACTTTTGCGTATGCGAAATTACCTTGTTCTTTATATTTCTTAGATAATTGTCCCCTCGCTTCTGCCACTTTATCAATAATATGTTGGTCTTCGACAGGGTTAATTTGCTTTGTCGGAAATCTATTTCCATAATTCGCACTGTTTTGTAAGTTATTATTAGGAATAGTATTTGAAGGTTTGTATGAAGATCCACCATTCGGTTTTGTACTAGACACCCCTTTAACTCCCAACACTGACGTGGCTACGCCAAAGCTATCTAACCAATGCTCTTTCGATAGTGGGTCTTTCGGGTTCACCGAACCTTTTACCATGTCCGTCAAGCCTGATGTTGCATAATTTAAAAAATCAGATGGTGAATTGAACATCTTATCTTTTCTACTTTTTGCACCTGACCAAATGCCATCTACTGCACCTAGTGTAAGATAATTTGCAAAATCATATGGGGAGTTAAGTGCTTTATCTTTTCTAGTATCTAAACCATTTTTGAAATCTTTACCAATTTCCTTGAAGCTATTGAATGACTTAACAACTGGATTTTTGATTTCCTTCGCAACCGTTTTGGCAGTTGATTTCGTTTTAATGGCTATTTCCTTCGTTGTTTGTTTAACTTCTTTTACGATTTGTTTTGTTTGCTGGTAGACCTCTTTTGTTTTCGCTGCAGTTTGTTTATAAACTTCCTTGGTTTTACTTACAGTTTGTTTATAAGCTTTTTTAGTTGCTAATACAGCACTTTTTACTACTTTTTTAAATTGCTTCGCTATTTTACTTTTACTTACTTTATTATAGAGCTTACGGGCCTTGGTAAAGAATTTCCCCCACTTTTTCTTCTTCTTTTTCTTCTTCTTTTTTCTTTTTACTCGATTTCTTTTGTTTTTTCTTGGTGGAGCTTTTCTTTTTGGAGGATTTCTTGGAGCTCTTCCCTTTCGATCCTCCGCTCTTTCCTTTTTTCGCTCCACTTGGGGAGCCTACTTTCGGAATCATCCCCAGTAAGCTTCCTGCTAATCCTAATAGACCCATTAGGCATCACCCCACCAACAGGGATCATCCCCATCATGTCTAGGGCGGAATGGAGGTCTGTGAGTAATTCTTAATTAAATCTAAAATTGATTACTTTCAAAATTTTTATATAGGTATATTGAATCTTTCTGCATATTTTAACAATAGGTTATCTCTACTTGAAAAAACATTCTCAATTGAATCATAAGGAGAATCCCCATACTCTTCAATAATGTTTTCATTTAATTCCATCAATACATGCTTAATTTTTTCGTGTACGCTTTGATTACATCTTATTACAATTGCATAGTACCAATCTACTTTACTAAATTTCACTAAAATGAAATTACTAGGGTTTTCCGGTTTTGTCATTATGCGAATAATCTCTGATTCGGATTCAAAATCTTGAATATTTTCAAACTTCGTTTCTCTTGCTAAATTGGTTGGTATTTCCATAATTTCACCTACTTGCTTAACTAGATCGCTTGTATATTCATTTGGAAATTCTAACTCATACTGTACTATAAAATTCTTTTCCACTATTATCACCTATCATTTTATTAATCTTCCATAACTTTACCATTTTTTAATTTATACATATTTTCTTTGGCTTCATAGATATATAATTCAATATTTTTATAATCACTACTAAATGATTTTAGTACATTTTTACAACTCAAGCATACATTTCTTTCTGAGTATAGGTGGATTACACCTTTGCTAACTCTAGTCTTTTATCATAAATCCTACAGTAACCATTCCTTTTACCTGGTCGCTTCTACCAAAATATCGCGTTGTATCAAAGTGTGTCATATTCCTCCGTACGTCTATCGGTATCACCACTATATTTTCCAAGCCTGTTTGTATATCATACGCTACATCACAGCTCACAAATTCTACTCGGCTTGCTCGTATTCCTATCATCTCTATTATTTCTCTGAAATGTGAGTAATGCTATGGCCTTGTCTCAATTCTTAGGGTATGTAAGTGACCTTCTATTTCTCTAAAGTTTTTAAAATACATATGAATGTATACATCGTCACTTTTCCGCATGTGTAGTTCATAGCTGTATGTTCCACTATAAATCTTCATTTTCACTTTATATTTCTGCACTCCGACCATATAAACACGTAAAAATATCGAATATGGTACATCCTTATAATCTATAACAAACTTATCTATTGAAACCTCTATTTCCATTGCCTGTTCTTCCCCTTGTATGCAAGTACTTGTATACAATTTAATACTTAGTACATTAATTAAATAATCGTAATCCGTATTTAAACATGCAAAAAAAGCACTTGTCGCCTGTTATAGACAATCAAGTGCTTTAAGTTTATAAATTTCTAAGTTTATTAATATATTTGAAAGTTTTATAAGTTATTTTTAATCGACAGTATGACATCTTTTATACTACTTGGCAAGTGTAACGTTTAAACCCTTTAGCTTGTTTAATCTCGTGTGTTTGTTGCTAATGCCATCCATAAGTGGTCCTTGTAAGTAAAATGTCATCTCGTCTATTCTCGCTCTTATTGCTTAATTGTTAAAATAGCACTCCTTGATGGCCTAGCCTTCATGAGTTATTAATTCAAATTCAAGGACTTATAGCCCGCCCAATATTATAGCGTATATTGGTAATTTTTTTAATTTCACAAATAGTCAACTACATTTAATATAGTGTCTTTTAACGCAACAAACTTAGTTCATTATAGGGCAATACTTCTTCGTAAATTTCTAAAAATGCTTTTTTTAATTCTAATTCTTCATGTTGAGTTAAATCATCATCATTATCGATTTTCTCAATTAATTCAAAAAATCTACCTAGCTTTATACATAAGTTCGATTCAATATTTTCATTTGTATCGACTTGGTAAATTACATCAGGTAATAAATGGTTACTGGCCTTATAAATCAAAATTCCCATCATCTCATTATTCTGTAAGACAACAGAAAAGTCTGAGATTATCTTTATTTCAATGGAGAGGTTTGCTCTGTCCCATTTTTCAGAATAGGATAGTAAAATATCCTCTTCAATATAGTACTCGGCAAAATCTGATAAATTACATTTGAAATCCCTTTCCTCACTTATTTTGGTGTTCCCATCTCTCTCTTCCAATAAGTTTTTATCCATTTTTTCCATTTTTACTATTATTGGTTCGTTTAACTTTATTACCGCTCCTATAAAATTCAAATCTTCCTTATTAAATAATATAGTTCTCCCTTATATAAATTAGGTTCTGTGAATTATTACTTGCAACATAAACCGAATCGGGATTAGATAATATTTCTAACGCTTTTTCTTTTCCAAGTCTATCATGATAGTTTCTTGCATCCTTTAATTTTTCCTTCATTGGCTTTTTTCTAATATCATTTGCTGTTTTAACTTGGTTTCAAAACCTTTTGGTGTGCCACCTTTAGCCGTATCCTAAAACTATATAAACATAACCACAAAAGAAATCTTGGCAATTGAATTTTCCAACTACCACCATTTTATCATTCATTCAATTTAACTTACTCCAGCCATGAAGTAATTAACACCATAAATATTAGATGAGTAATAAAATGAACTAGCAAATTTTCTATTTCGCTAGTTCATTTCTTATCAATATTGGTTTCCAAAAATCCGAATAAAAATGTTCTCAATTTAATCAAGATTTTTGATAAGTGGTAAAATGGAAATAAGGATATTATTAAAAGTAGTTTTTAATTTCATTCCCTAGATATCTTTTAGTTTCACCATCTATTATAATGTTTGTATTCTCAAAATCCACGCTTTCAATTCCAATTGCATCATTAAATCTTAGTTTTTCAAAAGAACAATCAATAAACTTAACATTTTTAAATACTGATGAGTTAAAGCTCGAACTATCAAAATTCACATTTTTAAATATTACATTTGAAAAAGTCGCATCACTAAAAGAACAATTTCGCATATCTGAGTCAATTATAGTCAATTCAGAGAAAGTGCATTCATAAAAACTAGTTCTAAAAGCATCAATTCCTTCAAAATTTGAATTTTTAAATATAGCATGATCGGAATTCCCTTTTTTGTAAACATTATCTTTGAAAATACATTCTTCAAAAGTACTTCCGCATAAAGAAGCTCCGCTCATGTAAACTTGCGAAAAATCACATTCAATAAAATTCACTTCTAAAAAGCTACTATTATTTAAATCGTAATTTGTAAATATTATATTATTTAAGGAGGTATCCTCATAAAAAAGCTTAGATTTTTCATTTGATAATCCTAGTGAATAATCTGTGTATTTCTTTAATTGTATATATATATCCATCTTTCCCTCCTCTATGGCCATAAAATTATATTATCCTTTAATCCTTCCTTTGAAATTTCACTCAAAAGTTCTGCTCTATGTGCTTCACTCATGTTTGTGGTATCCAATATCACATTTTCATTTTCTGCTAGTGAATCTTTTATACTTTTCATAGATTTTTGCAATGTATATCCTCCTTTTTTAGGTTTGAAATTAGAATTAAATGATTTTACATCCCATGCCTGCCCATCTGCATCGAAAAATTCTGATTTACCAGATGGATCTCTGGTTATTGGCCCTTTCAATTTACCTTTTTCTTCTAACCCCAACCCAATTTTTTGTTCAAGTAATCCTTGATTTATATCGTCTGGTCTTTTAGAACCCGCATGAGCTGGATCATCTGCAAGTTTATCTAGCTCTTCTTTACTTCGTCCTCCAGTGTAATTACCAGATTTATCATATTTATCCGTACCCTTATCCTCAGCAGGCTTTTTATTCGAGCCATTTTGTGATGGTTGGGTATTAGACGGCTTCGGACTTGGAGTTGGTGTGTTTCTTCCAACTGTTCCTGTATCCTCTATGTATCTAACGTCTCCACCTGCTAATGCAAACTTCTGCTGCTGTGGTGGTCGCACCATCTGACGCAGTTGCTGTTTGACTTCGGCTACTTTGGATTGTATCTGGGTTTTCACGTTCACTACTTGCTTTTTGACTTTGTCTACTACACTTCCTACTGGACCTTTCAGCGCTTTTTGAACACCTTCAGTGACACTCTTAACTACCCCGGCACCTTTTTTCACAAATTTTCCACCTGTCGCCGCCCAGCCCACAAACGGAATCATCGCGCCAAAGGAAAGGGCCGCATTGACTTTGTCACCTCTGGCCAGATAAATAATGCCATTCACGCCATCCGCTATTTCACCGACACCTGGGATTAACCCTACAAGATCTAATCCTACTTGTAGCGTATTCAACAGATTTTTAGGTTTTACAGCATTTTTCACTGCCTTGGTCGTTGCTTGTGCAGCTTTTTTCACGACTGGTAGTACCTTTTCCTTCACTACCTGCTTCGTTTGTTTGACAGCGGCCTTTACCTGTTGCTTGGCTTTTGTCACAGTTGCCTTTGCTTTTTTCACAACCTTTTTCGTGGTCAGAATCGCTTTTTTAATGGCCTTCTTCGCCCGTTTCACCAATTTACTCTTGGATAAACTATTTTTTAGCTTACGGGCCTTGGTAAAGAATTTCCCCCACTTTTTCTTCTTCTTTTTCTTCTTCTTTTTTCTTTTTACTCGATTTCTTTTGTTTTTTCTTGGTGGAGCTTTTCTTTTTGGAGGATTTCTTGGAGCTCTTCCCTTTCGATCCTCCGCTCTTTCCTTTTTTCGCTCCACTTGGGGAGCCTACTTTCGGAATCATCCCCAGTAAGCTTCCTGCTAATCCTAATAGACCCATTAGGCATCACCCCACCAACAGGGATCATCCCCATCATGTCTAGGGCGGAATGGAGGTCTGCTTCCTGTGAAGCGACTGACACAGGGGCTTTGATGGACCCTTCCATCGTGACCGCCTGTCCCTGGATATCCGTAATGCCGTCAAACACTATACTACTGGAGCCGCAGGTGAATCGCATGGATTCGGCTGCACTCATGGACACTCGCTTCCCTGCGAAGGTGATCGTGTCATTCGCTTTGACTAGCAGGGAGGGCTTACTATGCACGGTGATGCCGCTGTCCTGATGAAGCTGAAGAAAAACAGCTCCCTCCTTGGCTGTAAATGTCACGGATTGTGGATCTAGCTTCATGTCCTTCCCTTTTGGCGTACCCCAGTAAGACGTTTTCGGATCAGCCGTTTTTGCGCCTCATCCATGCTGAGGTGGACTCGTACCTGATCCTTTTTGACCTCTAATACCTTAAATAAAAAATTGACATTAAACAAATTCTTTTGTTTAATGTCAATTTTATTTCTATCTTAAAAATAATTGGTCCTATATTTAAGTTATAAACCTCATTCTATATTAATTTTCATTTCTAAAAAATACATTGAAATGAAATAGGAGATTTACTTTCTTAAATCATATTGTACTTTAATTATAAGATTTTAGATAATCTACTTCCAACAAACGAATTCCCCCAACCTTTGTTCTCATCAATTGATAAGCTCTTAAAAGGGGTAATATCAGGTAATGGCACCTCATTTTCAATCAAATAATTGATTAAAATCTCTAACTCATCCAAACTATCTTGACCATACTCAACTATTTTAGTATATGCATGACTAGTACCAATATTGTAAATTGATGTAATAACAAAATCAATTTTTTCATCAATATTTTGATATAAGTTATAAAGGTATTCAAAGTTTTTTTCGTCTAAATATTCAAAATCATGCTCTTCATAAAATTTAAACTCCAGCAAATTTTCTGGTATTATTTCAGATATAATACCACTCCAATCATCAATATACTTTACGCTTGTAAAATCCCACAAATATTCTAATACTATTCTCCATTCATCTACATTATAATCCAAATATTGCAAGGTACTTTCTAAGCAGCTAATGCCAAATGAAACCCTACCATTCAACGAGATTTTTTCAAAACTTTTTATATTCATAAAAACACTCCTTTATAAAAAACATAGATCAAAACTGCAATTTTTTTAAACTTACCATTTTATCTGCTAAATCATTTAAAATTTTATATTCAGTATCTACATCTCTTAAAAAATTTTGTCCCGCTTTATTAGATGCTTCAGTAGCTTGAAATATTGGATTGTCTGTTTTAAATGAAAATTTATCTGTCCCAGGGATTTTTTAAGAGGGATCATGAATTCCACTGTGGTCATAGAAATCTTTTTTATCAATTCCTGATACCTCCATTTTTGCGTATGCGAAATTACCTTGTTTTTTATATTTCTTGGATAATTGTCCCCTCGCTTCTGCCACTTTATCAATAATATGTTTGTCTTCAAAAGGGTTAATTTGCTTTGGTAGAAATCTACTTCCATAATTTACAATGTTTTGTAAGTTATTATCAGGATTAGTATTTAGATCCACCAGTCGGTTTTGTACCTCTTAAACTCCCAACACTGACGGGGCAACTGAATGTGGTACATCCCTAAAATCTATAACAAATTTATCTATCGAAACCTCTATTTCCATCGCCTGTTCTTCCCTTGTATTTTCGTTATTTAACACTTAGTACACTAATTAATATTCGTAATCTTTTCAATTTACGTAACTAAACATGCAAAAAGCACTTGTAGCCTGTTATAGACAATCAAGTGCTTTAAGTTTATAAATTTTCTAAGTTGATTAATATTTGCAAGTTTTATAAGTTATTTTAGTATTGACAGTATGACATCTTTTATCACATGGCAAGTGTAACGTTTAAGCCCTTTTAGTTTGTTTAATCTCGTGTTTTTGTTGCTTAATACATCCATAAGTGGTCCTTGTAAATAAATTGTCATCTCGCCTATTCTCGCTCTTATTGCTTTATTGTTAAAATAGTTCCCTTTTAAAAAAGTCTCTAAATTTATTTAATATAGTCTGATCACTATCGAATTTAAATTTCAAGAAATGATCTTCATATGAACCTCCGATTTGTCCATGTACAACAAGTTGTCCTAAACTTCCCAAAGTCACACATATATTAGCATCCGAATCTCGATCTCTAATTTCGATACTCCCTCGCAATTCTGTTATAATAGACTCTATTTTTTCTAGAATCTCTAATAAATCGTCTTTTGAAATACAAAAGTTGGATTTACCTTTAAAACCTTTAGATTCCACCTTAAAAGTCATAGTATGATACTCTTCTTCATTATAAAGGTATTCAATACTAAGCTTTTTATTTTCTGTATCTAGAATGATTGTTTCATTCATATTTCTACCCCCTACTATTTAAATTTAAAGTCATCAAATTTTCCAGTAACTGTATTATAAACAAAGTGAATTTCATTTCCATTTACATTGTTGCTCATTTTTATCCATCCATCTTTCGCTTCCCATCTGCCCTTATCCGACATCTTTATATAATCAGATAAATCTTTTGCTCCTTCTAATGGATTTGAGAGGACTTGTTTCATAGCAAGTTGTTCATCTAGAGTATTAGGTATTGTCCTACCAGTTGAACCTATTCCTTGTTGAACATCCTTATACATTTTAGCTAAATCATTATCTAAAAGGGTATCCTTACCCTTATCATGCTTCTTCACATACTCGCCTAGTTGATCGATTTCTTTTTGGGTTGTCTTTGCATCCTTTGCCTTTTTGCTATTATTGGCAAGATCGTAGGTTTCTTCTATTACCTTTTCCCAATTTCGTACGTTTTCTAATACTTCTTCGCCCTTTTTCACTTTCCTAACAGGGTTAATTAATGAGACTGCTGCTTCAAAATTTTCTTTAATTGGCGCATTTGCATCAGACACTTTGAGATAATCCTCAATAAACAGGGCATATGACATTTTGGAGCCTAGCATCACATAAGGATATAGCCCATCTGGAGTGACAGTTGATTCTGCACTTAAGACCTTGCGTTTATCTGCAAGTGTTGTGATTGGTTCACCATCACTGCCGATAACTCTCGTTTTTCTGTGCTCATCTAATAGGGCTTTTAGTTCGGCTTCACTTGTTATCCTGTTTTTATCCACTGACGCAGTTTTTGCCTTTGTAATTGAACTATTCGTAGGTCTCAAGCTTTTTTGCATCGGGTAACACTCTTTGATAGTACTGTACTGCCTTTATAACATGTTGATTTTGTAAATGTGGGAGCTTTATTTAACACCTGTACTGTAAAGCAGATATTCTCACAGTAAATATAGGCTGTCTTTTTATTTAACCATAACAAAAAACCTTGAAAGGTGGTTAGCCAATCAAGGTTATAATTAATATATCGAAAAGTTTATTTTGCTCTTACTTCAATTGCTCATCACTTCTAACCCTATACATAATTGTTGTGAACAGAAAAATCCACTTTCTAGCATCGATACCTACTAGAACATTTGGTCGTTTTGGCGTCCAAGCAACAATTCCACCTTTAAGCTATCTTCTTATTTCCACAAACAATATTCTTTCTGGATATACTAAATCGTTATGACTATAAACAAAACTATTCATACAACTGTATATATCTTTCTCGTAAAGGTACATTTTCATTCACCAGTAATTCATCTTGAAGGAGTTCTTTTTTATTTGCTAGAATCGAAATGAACAATGCATAATAATCACCTGTAGTTGGAAATGAAAATAATCCATACCCTTTAGAAGAAATAATTTTGTTCACTGCTCTTATTTTTTCTTGTAAAAACTCATACTCATATTCGCCAAGTTGCCCAAGTTCTTTTTGTGAAGCTAACTCGATATCATATTTACTTTCATAATCTAAGATAAAGTTCACTATTTCATAGTCTTCTTCCCCTCTAAAATCAAGATAGAGAAACCTTTTAGTGGACATCCCATGTTCTAATATCCATTGATAAATATCTTCCTTTTTGTCTAAATCATTTAGTCCCCTCAATTCACTCTCATCAAAGATTATAGACACTATATCTTTAAATCCCAATTTCGATTTCCCCCTAAAATGCTTTTAATTTTGAAAAAGTTCTCCATGTTGATTAGGAATATATTCTGGATAATTTTTTCGATAAAAGCTATCGATAATTTTTAATAAAGGATCCCAGTCAGGGTAAGGTTCAGGATCCATTATTTGTATTTTAGCTTCTGGTGTATTCATTAAGAAATCATTGAATTCTTCAGGGATAAGTAATCCATTTTTCTTCCTCACAAAAAGTAAAAACAAAATTTCGTATGGGTAAAATCCATAACCAAAATCTCCAAATTCGATAGATTCCCCTAGCTCTGAAGCAAGTGCCATATGGAATATAGACATTTTGTTAATTAAAGGCTCTATTTCTTCTAATTTAGTTGTTGACCATTGTTTTAATACCTCACTATAAATTTCTAACTCCTCGGGTATTAAGCCATATTCTAAATTAGTTTCTTTCAGCTGCTCTCTCACTACAACATTTAAGTTTTGATTTGTCCCCAAAAAGTTTTTTTCTTTAAATTGGAGGTATAACTCTAAAAGGAACCATGTATGTTTATTAAAATTATTCACATTTATCCAACGACTTTCTAAATGCTCTTCAATAAATTTAAATAATATATCCTCCTCTTTCTCCCAACCAAACATTGTAAAATGAATTAAGGTCATAATAACGTCTTGAAAGGAATATTCCAAAGACATTTTAGGATATTTACTTTTATAAAGGTCTTGCCCCATACATTGATGAAAAGTAATCATCATTATTTTTTTTAGTTCGTGAGAATTTTCTTGATGATTTACTAATACATTCTGTTTCCATTTTGCCAAATAATATGATTTTATTGTTTCTAAATTTATTAATAGAATATGATCCTTTTCAACTTCATTGAGCTCTATAATATGGGTACTTTCCTTTAAACTATCCATATACTCTTCTTCTACTTCCTCAAATTTTATTCCCTTGACAAAATTTTCACAATATCTATTGTATGATAATTTTAATTTTTTAGGGTTTATCAATATATTCACCTCGTTTAATCAAGTTGTTTATTCCAATCTTTTATTTTTAATTCTTCTACGCCAAAGCCTTTTTTCGTAATTTTAATATCTGTTTCTACCCTTATAAAATCTAATTCTAATCCTGGATTCTCCTTTTTAAGTTTCTTAAATTGCTTTTTAAAATCAGAATATCTTGAGTCGTTGCTATTTAACATGCCCTCAAAATACTCTTTTCCACCTAATTTTTGTTTTTCTGAATAACTAAAAATTGCAGAATCTGAAGCCTTTGATTCTATCATAGTTAACTTAGGTGGTGGTCCTTTAGATAAAAACGTACCATCAATACCATTTCTGCCTACTTGGAATATTTCTGATATATCTTCTCCTAATTCATTTTTCTTAGCTACTATTTTAGAAACTTCTTCTCCAAAATCCCCCTTTTCATGTGAGAAATATTTAGTATTATCAATTTTTCTTTCGTAGTCCTTTGCCTCTGTCAAATTAAAATTCTTGCTTAAATCATCCGGAGTATCAAGTTTATTGGCTAATTTATTTCTTTCACGTTGTAATTTTTTTATTTCGTCTATATTTCCTGCTTTCTTCAGATCAGTTATTTGTTGGTCTAATGAATTTATTTCTTTTTTAATTGAATTATTTTTATTAGAATTATTAGACGGCTTCGGACTTGGAGTTGGTGTGTTTCTTCCAACTGTTCCTGTATCCTCTATGTTTATACCTGCAAATGAAAATTCATCCTGCTGTGATTGTACCATCTGACGCAGTTGCTGTTTGACTTCGGCTACTTTGGATTGTATCTGGGTTTTCACGTTCACTACTTGCTTTTTGACTTTGTCTACTACACTTCCTACTGGACCTTTCAGCGCTTTTTGAACACCTTCAGTGACACTCTTAACTACCCCGGCACCTTTTTTCACAAATTTTCCACCTGTCGCCGCCCAGCCCACAAACGGAATCATCGCGCCAAAGGAAAGGGCCGCATTGACTTTGTCACCTCTGGCCAGATAAATAATGCCATTCACGCCATCCGCTATTTCACCGACACCTGGGATTAACCCTACAAGATCTAATCCTACTTGTAGCGTATTCAACAGATTTTTAGGTTTTACAGCATTTTTCACTGCTTTGGTCGTTGCTTGTGCAGCTTTTTTCACGACTGGTAGTACCTTTTCCTTCACTACCTGCTTCGTTTGTTTGACAGCGGCTTTTACCTGTTGCTTGGCTTTTGTCACAGCCGCCTTTGCTTTTTTCACAACCTTTTTCGTGGTCAGAATCGCTTTTTTAATGGCCTTCTTCGCCCGTTTCACCAATTTACTCTTGGATAAACTATTTTTTAGCTTCCTGGCCTTGGTAAAGAATTTCCCCCACTTTTTCTTTTTCTTCTTGCGTTTCTTCTTTTTCTTCTTTTTACTCGATTTCTTTTGTTTTTTCTTAGTGGAGCTTTTCTTTTTGGAGGATTTCTTGGAGCTCTTTCCTTTCGATCCTCCGCTCTTTCCTTTTTTCTTGCCACTTGGGGAGCCTACTTTTGGAATCATCCCCAGTAAGCTTCCTGCTAATCCTAATAGACCCATTAGGCATCACCCCCACCAACAGGGATCATCCCCATCATGTCTAGGGCGGAATCGAGGTCTGCTTCTTCTTCCTGTGAAGCGACTGACACAGGGGCTTTGATGGACCCTTCCATCGTGACCGCCTGTCCTTGGATATCCGTAATACCGTCAAACACTATACTACTGGAGCCGCAGGTGAATCGCATGGATTCGGCTGCACTCATGGACACTCGCTTCCCTGCGAAGGTGATCGTGTCATTCGCTTTGACTAGCAGGGAGGGCTTACTATGAACGGTGATGCCGCTGTCCTGATGAAGCTGCAGAAAAACAGCACCCTCCTTGGCCGTAAATGTCACGGATTGTGGATCTAGCTTCATGTCCTTCCCTTTTGGCGTACCCCAATAAGACGTTTTCGGATCAGCCGTTTTTGGGTTGGCCTCGCCACCTTTTCGTACACTGTGGCGAACAATCGCAGCTTCCTCGCGATGTGTCGGGAAGGCAAGGTGAACATGATCGCCCACCTCTGGCGGACTGTAAAAACCACTATGTCCTTCTGCTGTATATGGCGTAGCCAATGGGAACCAGGTAGCTTCTTCCTTTTTTTGCGCCTCATCCATGCTGAGATGGAGTCGTACCTGATCCTTTTTGACCTCTAACACCTTTCCTTCAATAGCAGTACCTGGTAGAAACGGAATACTTCGTCTGTCTTGACGTATGCCTTTTTTGAACAGCAAATGATATTCATAGGTAAGAATGCCTTGCTTCATTTGGGCGATGGATTTGGCTACCACCAGCTCCTTACCTTGGAGCTGCACACGATCACCTAGCTTCAAAGTCTTTTTAGACTCGATCACATAGGCGACGGTATCCCGCTCCTCTATTGGCTGATCGATGTCATTGTGCTTACTATGTAAAAACTTAGAGCGATCCTTTAAAATCTCATAATTTGTCACTGATAGCTTTTCCATTCGTCCTTCAGGTAGCCCAAACCAGAACTTCGGCTTATCCGCATCCATTGCAGGGATTAGCACTGTCCGAAAATGGGACGCCATACGTTGTAAAAATTGCCAATCCGTCTCTTTATATTGTAATATAAACTGCTTGAGAGGAGTAGCCTTCGACACGGTATCAATAACATCTGCACCTGAATAGTCTTTCAAAACTTTTTTTAACAGTGCCTGATAAGTCATTTTATTATGCTGAAAGGAACGGTATTTTTGTTTACAGTCTAGGGTGAACGTAGATGATACAGCCTCTAGTTCAATTTGATATACTCCCCTCACCATACGTACAGCCATTTCTGTAACCTGACCTTTAAATAGCGTGCGTATTCGTTGCCCTTTATTTTTTTGAAATAGCTCTATTCGATCTGACGGACTAGCAAGTCGCATACAACTGTCTTTCTTTTCAGCAGGAATGAATCCCTTTATAGTTAACCTTGCGTGGTCATTCACTGCCTGTGCTAACGTGAGATGATGCAACGTCTGGACTTCATAGGGGGATACGAGTTCAAGCTCACCGTATCCGATTACTTCCTCGTATGTGTTCACATGAATTCCCTTCTTTCTTCAAGGGACAATGGATTATTCTTGTCCATCATCTTCTACTTTTATCGTTCCACAATACATACACATATTAATAGATTGACTAATTAACGCTGGATGATTTTCAATTAATTGATCATTCTTGCCATTAATCCAGGGCATTGTGATGACAGGTGTACAGGGCATTGGCTTTAAAACACCATTATTGTCAGCAGTGGCTGCCGCAACTATTGGATTTGCTAATGTTTGGCATAAGCCAAATGGTTGAATATTGTCATGAGGCTTAAAATCCATCGTATTCATCTGTGCCTTATTTTTCGTATAAACCCCATGGCTGACTGGCATTTTTAATATACTTGTTTGATCACCTTGTGAGCAGGATAATTTGGCACCAGCTACCACATAGCTCCGTTGGTCGCCGCCCTTTGTCTGTAATTCTTCTGACATCAAAAAACCATCCTTTCTATACGTAAGCTGTTGTAACTTTTACTAAACATAGTTGACGATGGAAAGAAAACAATTATTTCCTCTTTAGTTTTTTTGTCTTTTCAAACTATTTTCCTACTGCGAGAATGTCGTTCCATCTTCCTTCAGTTTGTATTTTCCGTAATCGTATTCCCCTAAAATCTCTGCGCAGAATGCTCTCTGCTAATTCAATATTAACTACTATATAGTTTTCTTTAATTCCCTCAATTTGAAAGATGGGATAAAGGGCTGCTAAATGCTCGTCTATTACTAGCTTTTTTAATGTTCCATCCAGATGAAATTCAGTTTGAGCAGAGAGACAAGGAACCTTTGGAGGAATAACTAGCCAATATAATGTTTGCATTACTTTAGGCATATCCATGAGAACAACCGCTTTGAATGGCATTTGTGGTTCGTATTTTTCCACTAATTGTTTAACCGCATCAGAAAAGAGCATGATTGGCTTTTCAATCAAATCTGTATACACCATCTCGCCTTTCTCTAATACAGGAAATTGGCGTTCGAGCTCCTCTAATTCTTCCATTCTTTCAATTGTTAGTAGCTCTTTTTTTATCACTTGGGCTATACCAACAGGCTCAACAGCATTTGAGATGCGTTCATCCTGAGATAGAATAAAATAGTTCATTTCTCTTCTCCTTTTTCACCATGTCTACTTCCAAATGACACTTGCTGACTGGAATGGATCCAGTTTTAAATATTGCTGAGCCTCCCTAGAAAACATGGCCTTTTCTAAATTGGCCCCTGTAAAATTCGTATTCCTTACATTTGCTCCCATAAAGCTGGCCCCTCGTAAATTTGCTAGCTCAAAATTAGCGCCTTCTAAATTCGCATTTGTAAAACGAAGCGGTAAATAGCCTGGTGATGCCCATTTTTGGCGATCAAGCAAGCCACTCGCTCCCTGTACCTGTTGAAGATTGGCTCCCTGTAACTGACTATTGCTAAAATCGGCCTCATGAATGGCGCTGAAACTCAAATCTGTGTCCATTAGCTGACTTTCCCGAAAATTGGCGCCTATCAACAGACATTCACGCATTTGACAGTTGGTTAAAATGGTTTTCTGAAAAAAGGCATAGCGCATATCCAAGCCCTCATACGTTCCGTCAGCTAAGCGTAATTGATTAAATACCTCATATGGATATTCATCCTCTAGCTTTTCTTCTAACCAAGCTTTTATTTCCTCACTATCCTTCGATGAAAAGTCCTCGCTATAAACTACTTCGTTCATATCCATAAACTCACCAATACGGATTTCGACAGCTACATCCCGCTCCAGTGCTAAATACTCTGGGCATCTGATGATGTCTGGAAGCGCATATCTAGCAAGACTGATTAAATATTGGTGAAAATGATTGGCATCCTGGAGTCTAATGCGATCAATATCTGCTTGCGTAATTGCCCCCATAAAGGTTTTGCTATACAAACTTAGCTCTTGGATGTATTGCTCTAAATAATGATGCACCCAGCTAGCATCATAGGTAGTTAAAAGAGGTTGTAGGTCAAAAAACCATTCGTCGTCCGTAGCCTCTACTAAATAGTGCGGATTTCTCTCCAATAGCTCTGTGCGTAGCATCGAAAATGTAATATGGGCAATTGGTCCTTTCTGGTGAAGCGATTGCTGCTGGGCTAGTTGCTGACATACCTTTTGAAAGGACGACCTAAATTCCTCGGCTAGCTTGTCTTTGGAGGCTTGGAAAAAATCCTCGAGTAGCAAAAGATAGTTCAATCTTCTTTTTTCTACTTCTGTGTCATAAAAATGCTGTAGAATTTCCTGTGCCTGCATTTGTGACTCCTTCTTTCTCTTTTGTTCATCTTTAATTGGCTTTTACTTCTTTTCCAAAAATTTGCACACTGCCATTCATAGTAATTTTACTTTCTTTACATTGTAATGAAATTTCTTCCTCTGCAGACATAAGGATTTTTTTGCTAGCATTCACCGTAATATCTGCCTCAGATATAAGCTTAATCTCTTTTTTGCTATAAATTTCGATACCGTTTGCTTCATTTAAACGAATAAAAATATCGCCATCCTGTGCGGTAATGAGAATTTCTGTTGGACTTAATTTAATCTCTTTACCAAAGGCTGTCCGATAATATTTCGTCGAAGGATCGTCTAGTTTATTAGTGGCCGTTGTATCCAAGTTTTTTCGTATTGAGGTACTAGCAATCCCCTCTTCCTCACGGTGAGAAGGAAAATAGATGTGGACAAAATCATTGATTTCCGGCATACAATACCAGCCACTATGTCCCTCAGCTGTATAGCCCGTTGAGTAAAGGAACCAATGTGCCTTGCCCTTATCCTGCTTGTCATCAATGGCTAAATGTACCTTAATATGATCCTTTGCGACTTCTAACACTTTTCCTTCTAAGGACAAGCCGGAAATATCCGTGTTAAATAGCTCACTTTTTTTCATGCCATTTTTCGTTGACAGTGTATAGTAATGTTTCAGCAAGCCATCCTTCATAGTTGTATATGCTTCATATATATAAAGTGTTTGCTTATTAAATGTAACGTGATCTCCTATCTGAAGTACCTTGTCACTTTCCACCTCGTAGTAAAGGAAGTCATGCTCACCCATTCCTTCATTACCATTCTCTGTATATAGTAGATAGTCTGCTATTTTTTTCCTGGTCGTGTAATGATAATCTTCTAGCTTTCCTTTGGCACTTCCAGCTGGAACACCAAAATGGAACTTTGGCTTGTCAAAGGTAGAAGCAGGCACGAGCCCCGTATTAAAACGAGAGGCTAGTCTTTTTAAAAATTCCCAATCAGTCTCGTAATATTGAAGGGTAAACTTTTCTAATTTAGCACCCTTTGTAGCTTCATCAATAATGTCTAGACCCGGGTAAAAAGGATTTAACAGTTTGAATAATGCCTTATAGGTCATTTCCTTATCCTGATAGGAGCGATTTTTCTTTTTAATATCTAGCTGATGGGTACTAGAAGCCGCTTCGACTTCGATATAATAGATGCCACGCACCGAGCTAACCTTCACATTTAAAATAACACCTTTAAATAATGGAGAAGGGACACCGAGGTGGTTAAGCTGGTTTACTTCAATCGCAGATCGTGCCTCGGTCATTTCGACATATGTATCTCTCGCCTCTTCAGGCACAATTCCAGTAAAACGTAACCTAGCATGTTCGTTCATTTTTTTGGTAAGGCTGAGCTCTTGAATGCTGACAAGCTCAAATGGCGATATTTTTATATGATGATAAGTCGTCACTGCACCACTCATAGAACTGCCCCTCCTTTCTCTTCACTTGAAGCGAATTGTAAGGATTCCATCATGGCTCTCGCGATAGGGCGCCAAGTGTCAAGATCATCCTCCATACAATTGAAGGTGCCAATAAGTGCTCGCCCTTCTACGGAGGCAAAGAACATTAAATTAAAAATCTCCCCATCAATGGCAGGTGTAATGACCTCTAAAAAGCCTACTGTTTTGCCATCGATCGTCAGAACCTCTGTATCTAGCCAATCTGCTGACGGCTGAGCTTGTTCAAGGATGTCCATCATATTTTCTTGAAATCCAGCGACTCCCTCCTCGTTTAATCGATGTGGTGTCAAATTGAAGGCAAGATTGATTGATGAGGAGGTATCTGTATAAATTAGGTTTGGTCTACGCTCAGATGGGTACTTTAAGGACGCTAGTTCAGCAGACATAATAGAAAAAAGCTTTGGCATTCGTATTTTCATTTTGCCATCCAATAATGACTGCTCCATTACTTGTACTTCTTCATCATCAATGGTGATAACATGTTGGTAAATATCGACTTCTTGTAGATCTTCCTGTTCGTCTTGTTCAGGCTCCTGTTCCACTTGTAATGCCGCTTGCTGCTGGGCTAACTCATGTCGTTCCTGATCTCTCATTTCATTTCTTAATGCAATAATCTTTTCATCTAAAAATTTCATCCCACTCACCTTCCGCTTCTTCAACGTATTTTCATCAACTACTTTTCAACTAATCAACGATCATTCGCTTTGGTCGACCTGGACTAGGCATTGGACTAGCCCCAGTTCCACGACCACCATTCTTGGCTTCACCTAATATACGGTATAAATATTTGTGAATTTGACTATTGGAAAATGGTTGAAACTCTAGTTCTAACCGATTACTTATGTACATTTCAATGACATCTCGCTGTACTCGTTCTTCATTTAAACACGCTAAGGCAAATGTTATGTCATAAGTATTGGTTGGACGATTTTTTAATAATTCCTTTGCAAAACATTGTAAAACCTTAGGATGATAGGTACTTTTTTGTACACCTGCATATTCACAGTGAAGATAGTTAACGGTATTGTATTCAGTGGTATAATCCGAAAAATCAATAGGCTCTGATCGCAGTTTTGCTCCCACCTTTAATTTAAAACGCACTATTTCCAATTCATTGGGGGCAAGATACATGGAGTTATCAAGAACAATAGTCGTTGTAAATTGCGTGAAATCCAAATGATTTACTTCTTCAGCAAAACGCACCTTTACTATCATTTCATTTCCCGTTGCCTCATAAGGCAGCTCATAGCTACTATGTAGCATATAGAGTCTTTTATTATGTTTCAGGATGCCCTTGGTTAGAATAATGCTTGTATCTGTTACATGAATATGACAACCTGCTATAATGCCGTTTGAGTATTCCTCGAAATAGAGATCTAAAAACTCTCTCGGGAAATCCCGCAGGTTCTCTAGCATTTCCAGCTTTAAAATTCTTCCTTTTTGAAAATGTGGATATTGATTTGTAAACATCTGTTATTCTCCTCTTTTATTTTTTAGCAGATGCCTACTTACTTTAAACCATCAAAGAAATCTAACTCTGATAGATCCGTTTCAAAGGCAAAGAATTCCTTGCTGCCAATAAACAGCTGCTCCTCTTTCCTAGCCACTGGTACTACATGGAAGCCCCAATGATCCTCTCCTGCGAAGACGAAAAATTTCACTTCACCATTGGCTATTGAATCAGTCTCGTCCTGTGGAATTTTATTGGAATAGAACGACACAATACTCTCATAAAGCACGGGTACAAAATTTTCCTGCCTATTGAAATAGGTGTACTTTTGGGTTGTCTGATGATCACTTCCAGTTAGGAAAAATTCGACCTCTGTGACTCCCCATGGGCGTGAAATAGTTCCATGAATTTGATTTAATCGTTCTAAGCTACTGATAAGAAGTTTTTCTTGCCGGTTATGTGTAAATGCACTAACAGAATAAGGTACTATAGGAGCATTATTCGTAACGGTCGTTTCAATCATGCCAATTTTTTTCGCATTTAAGTAACGCAATGCTCCTCTTAAGCAGGCAAGCTTTAATTCTGGCACTTTCCCTACATTTTCAGCCTTTTGCCTAAACTCAATGCTACGGCCTGGCACAAACTCTTTTAAAGCCTCTCGGAAGGCATCAATTTTACAGGATTGTCCAGTCAGCTTAATAATGGAATATTCACCAAGCATGCCACTTTCATAAAACTCCTCTAAAAATTCGCGTACAATATCGTAAATATCTGCTTTTATAAGATGATTGATTTCTTTAATATTGAAAAAAACATTTGGATAATCGTAAACATCTTTAAATTGATGATGTTCTAATAGTGATAAGCACCAGCGATCTACTGTTGTAATATTCAAATCACTATCCTGCTGTGTATCGCTTTCCGAATAAAAGCGGCTTCTCAAAATACCCGTTTTGCGGAAAAATTCCTTCTTCATTTCCTCTGCCATTTCCCATAAAAAATAATGATTATTGCGAACTCTTAGATACGCATCACGTGTCCGATTTTCATATTCCTTAAAGCGTGTAGGAATGATAGATTCAGCATCCTCAAATGCTTTTTCGAATTGCTTGTAGATGGCCTCTACGCCATAATCATCTACATATCGATAAATATCTTTTCCGGGGATATCAATTAACGCATCAATGTCATACGCATTTTTCCCCCGGCTATAATAGTTCGCAAATACAATTTTCATAAATTGGAAAATGCGGTATGTAATATTATTACCTCCAAAATTGGTATCACCATTTTCATAGGTTGTATGAATATCAATTTTGTAGGAAATGTGGCCGTCCTCTATGCGAAACTTACAGGAAGAGAGGTCTGTCGTTCCCCCACCACAATCAATAACAAGTGCTTTGTATTCCTTACTATCCATAAAGCTTTGATTCTCTATTTGATTGGCGATTGTGTTATATAAAACGGACATCCCTTCATCAAGAGCATGCTCTGTTTCAATTTGATATTCAGGTAATATGGCCTGAAACATATCTAAAAATTGAGTTTTCAGCTTGACAGGACTTGAAATATGCAAATGTTTAAATCGACACTTAAATTGGTGCTCAGCCATACGTATGATATAAAGTAAAAATTCTCTGATGATTTGACTACGCGGGACAAGTGCTGTATTGCCATTCGCATCCATCACTTCTTCTAATTTTGCATAATTACTAACCCAACGCTTGATTCCCTGAAATTTAGTAGCCAAAGATGTATAACTATTTTTTTTCATCACTTTAAGCGCTTCATAGCCAAAATGATAGCTGACATGCTCAGTGTTCGAGCAATCTGCTACTGAAAGCACTGTGGGCACTACTTCAATCCATTCATTTTGATGGAGTGCGTCTGGGAATTGGACAAAATTAATGCTATTAAGCTCAATTCTCTTATTTAAAAGGTCATGGCTACAAGGAGATGAGACATAATCACTATCCAAAAAAACACCGGCAGTTGTATTTGTTGTACCAAAATCAATCGCAAGGATAGCATTTGTCGTCTCTAATTGCTTCATCTCTAAATCTGGTATCGGTACTTTGTAATAATGTAAATTTGTTGGTGGTAGCGGAATTTCCTGATAGTACGTTTTATACATATACTCAGAATCTTGCTTCCGTAAAAAAATAAAGCTATAGTTTTTATTTTTTGTTTCACGTATGCCAAGTGCTTGATCGGCAGTTAAATAATAACTTTGTGGTCTTTCATCATCCTTTACAATATTTAAAATTCCACATAACTCTAGCTGCTCATTCACAAGTAATACATTGGATTCCACTAGAAACCCACCTGTTTCAACTAAATATTGATCAGGTTTATCTATTTTCATACCTTTATAGACATTCATTTTGGCGGGGATTTTAATATCCCCATTATCAGAAAGCGGCGTCTTTAAATATTTTTGCAAAGCCTCTTCTACTCTTTCAAAGCCCCCATCTTGGTTCTCTTTTATGAGAAGATGTTCCTCAGCCCCACGATATCTTAAAATCTTTTCAATTAATTCGTCCCTTGTCAGCGTATTAATTAAACCTGTTATGAGCTTTTCCTTATAACAAATATTTCTAAGCTGAAAGGTTGTCATTTCCATTAGCTCTACACGTGTATAGGTCATATATTTTTTTTCTGAATAACGCTTATTCAAATTCAATTTATACGAGTATTTGGTCGTCACCTATAGCCCTCCCTTGCTCTCTTTAATAAAGAGCTATTCGATCTAGCATCATGGTCTCTTCTAATCCTATAATGCCAAAATGGTATTGCCAATAAACTTCTATATGGTAGCCAACTGGCAGAAAAATCTCTTGAATGAGCTCAACCTTTTTACTATTTTTTTCTGTCTTTTTTTGCTGAATGTAAAGAAGTAACTCAGCTTTTTCCTCGGACTTAACGTAAATGAAACAATTTTTAAAAATATTTTTCAGCGTGTCTTTGATCAGGTATATTTCCTCGCCTGTTTGATAGAGTCTAAGCATGTTTAATGCCACAATTTCTTGTTCCTTTTTAGAAAAAAGCTTGATATGATCGTGAACCCGTTTTCCAAATACATTTGCCTGAATATCCCTCAGGATAAAGCGAATATAAAATTCTTTTTTATTCATACCTTGCATGCGATCAATCTCAGCTAAAAAGTGTAAGGTTATATCTAATAGGCAGTCTCTAAACTCTTTATCTGATGTATGATCAGGATGAAACAGGTCTTTAAAGATTTGAAAATAACGATAATAAGGATTTACTTCAACATGCTGCTCTACTACCTGTGAATTTAATAGCTGTGGACTAAGCTCCATATACGGTGAATAAATTTGAGCTAGGTGAAAGTAAATATCCTTTGTTTGAAAGCCTTCATCTTCTGTTTTAATTAGTAAATCCCAAATATAATTCATAGCCATTTACCCACACATTTATATTCCATAAAATGTCTTTGTATTTCAGCAATCAGGAAGCTTAATACATCATTCGCAATAAAGTCTCTATCTTGTTTAGATAAGAATTGCAATAGCATTGTTTTTTTATAATTGCTTCCTTCTTGTCTATCCATTAAAAATGGTTGAATAAGGTTACGACTCCCTATTGGTTCGTGTTCCTCGAAAACATCAATTTTCACTAGTTCAAGCATATCTGCTGCCTCAAAGGAATTTATCAGCCGAATAATTTCTCCTTTTGTAGAAACGTTTTGATTATTTTTATAAGAAAGCTTGTGCATAAAATAGTCATTACGACTATTTGAAACTAGCGCAAAATTTAATTTGCCAATATGCTCCTGCTCTACTTTAGCAATTTTTAATAATCGCCATTCTCCCGATTGCTCTAGTGGCGAAACAATTGTCAGTTCATGGTCTGAACGTTTTACATACCTAACATTTTCCTCTTCTGTATCGATGACATAGCCATGTTGATTACCCGTTTTTCGTAATGATAAGACATGCTCAAAATTGACTCTATCTATAGCCGGGAATGGAAAACCACTATTCTTCACCACATGGGGTTGAATATTCCAAAGCGGCACCATGTTCAATCGTTTGTATTGCTCATATTCCTCTAAATCAATCGTCACTTCTTCTATTTCCACATCTTCATGTAACGTCGGACAGTCTACAACGATGACATCCAGAAATTTATGAACAAATGGATGATTAATCGTTTTCCAAGGAAGGCCATTTATTTGAAAAATAGAGTACAGCTTTTCGATTTCCTTTACATAACGATTATTCTTTATCAAGCCAACTTGAATCTCAACCTGACCCTCTGACGTCTTTAAACTTCCTCTAAATATTCTTGGCTGTGCAAGTAAATGTTGAATCACATCCGAATTACACGCTAAAAATATAGTCATGAGCATTGCCGGTTCATGCTTTTTAATGGACCCAAGAAGCTTATCCGTGTAGATTTTTTTCTCCTCTATATCTGTTGGACATATCGGAAATAAACAGTCATGGATGGGATCGACATCCTCCCTAGGAAGTAGTGTTGCATAGATATCGTATTTATTCTCTATATCATCCATCTCATTGAAAATACGCTCCTCAAGCTTGCGGTTCATATCCTCTTGATAGTCGATAAGGTTTACAAAGACACCACTTACAATATCCTTTAGTAATTGACGTTGCTCTAAATCTTCTATTTTTCGTAAACGTTCGAACATGAGCTCTTTTAACAATTTACTTTCCTTCTTTCATAAACCCAGAATTGGATTGCTAACTGGCATCAGGTGCTTCATCAATTGGTAAGTCTGCCTCGTTCGGGATAGCATTTTCCGGTGCTTGTCCTTGTGGAATAGGATTCAATTTATCATTTACATTCATAATTTTTCTCTCTAACCCTAAAACCTTTGCCAATAATTCTGTTTCCTGATAAATCTCTTGAGCAAGCGTATAGGATTCTATTGCTTTTGCGTATTCCTGACGGGCATAGCTCTGATCTCCATTCTTTTCCAATCCTTCTGCCTTTAATTCTTTTTGGGCCTTTTCCAATTCTTTTATTTTTTCCTCTGTGTCCTCTATTTTTGTTTTAATCTGTGGCTCGCCAGTAAATGAAATAGACAGTGCTTTTTTTCTAGCCTTTTGGTAGATGGCTAAGGCACCATTGTAATCCTCAGCCTCAAAGCGAAAATCAGCATCTTTGATGGCGTCAACAATCTCAACGATGGAATCCATATTTTCAATTCTTTGCACTACCTCTTCCTTACCGAATCCATTAATGAGTTTTCCTTCTTTTTTTGCTTTTTCATAGTGTTCCAACGCCTCAGCAAATTTTCCAGTTTCCGCTGATTGATCACCATTGATAATGAGTTGTGTCACTCTTAATTTTCTAGCTAGCAAATTTCTATGTATAGGATCTTTCAATTTCTTTGCCGCATTTCGGCCCTCACTATATGCAAGGAGTGCTTCATCATAATTTCCATCCTGAAAATATTGATTGCCGCTCTTTTCATGGTCCTTCATTTCTACTGTCAGCTCAGCAATTTTTTTAGCTTGTTTTGCTTGATAAAAAATGGTGCTACCACCTACAACCAACGCTACTACTAATGCAGCAGCAATCATTTTTATATACTTTTTCTTGTTTTTATTTGTTTCCTGATAAACTTTATTAACAAATACTGCAGCAACCGTATAGTTTTCTACCACTTTTCTTTGTCTACTTAACAAAATTTCTTCCAATAAATCGGTATATTGTTCTGAATCCTTTGCACCTTCAAGTGCATCGGCCATCTCAATCTCACTAACATCTTCCCAGAATCCTGCCGTACAAAGTAATAAGGCATCCCCATCCATGAGCTTCATTTTCTTAGACACAAAAGGTTGAAAATCATTTGGCTTACCAAGATAATTTAGCAAATTCCCTCTCTCTTCATGCTGGCTAATATCTAAGGATCGATTTCGATTGTTCACAATTTCCTGTGCTAAACTTTGGTCCGTGCTTTTGTAGGTTAATGTGCCATTACGGAAATGATACAGTCGTGAATTTCCCGCTACTGCCACAATCATCTTTGAATAATCTGAAACAACTATGACAACACTAGCCTTCAACCTTACACGTAAACTTTGAGCTTGAAGTATATTCTGTGCATGCTTGAGATATTTTTTGATACTTCTTCTCGACATAGTTGGTTTTTCCATAAAACGTTCCAAAATAGCCTTTACCGCAAGCTCGGCACTACTAATTTCCTGATCCGCATCTAAGCCCTTTATGGCTACCCAACAAGCAACATCATCGAGTTCTGTATACGCAAAGTAGTCTTTATTTTGCAGAAAGGACCCAGCTTCAGATAGAAAACTAGTTTTAAAGTCACAATTTTCCTTTCTCATAAGTCTCCTCCTTCTCTATTCCCCCGTCACCATATTTTTTCCAAAATCAAGATGGTCGCATTGTCTTGATTCTTTAGGCGTTTTTGTTCAACGGCTTTTATAATGTTTTGTGCTAAATCATAGGGTGGAGCTTGCTGAGAGAGGATTTTTTCCATTTCAACCTCTGTTAAAGCATCATAGATTCCATCACTAAATAGGCAAACCTTGTCTCCTTTATGTAGTTGAATAGGATTATTTCCTGTATCTAGATTTTTAAAGCCTTCATATCCCAAATAATTTATTAATCGCTTTTTCAAAGGATTTTCCTGCACTTCAAGTTGCGATATTTCACCCGCAATATAACGTTCAGTTAATACCGATTCAAAAATATGTTTTTGGTTAATCGCTAAAAATTCACCGTTTCTAAAAATCGTGATAACACTATCACCTACCGCACCCCAATGTAAGTAGCCATCATTATCAATAATGGCGGTGACTAATGTTGTTCCTCCATTGGAGCCATTCAAGTTTTCTACGATCATATGATTACTCGCCATAGCTGCTTTCTTTAAAAAATCTTGTAGCTGATTGAGGCTACCAAGCTTTTTAAATTCTTCTATAAATGTGGTCACTGCGATCGTACTAGCCATGCGACCATTGGCTAACCCACTAATCCCATCTGCAAGCACCGCCATTGTGCCATGTGCCGTCTCAGCGGTTGAGAAATAATCATCCTGTTCATCCCGCCTTCCTATCGTTTGACCATTTCCAATGTAAATTTTCCCTTTTTCCATTTTTTGAGCAATGATACCTCGTATGATGAGTAAAAAAATAAGTACAACAATAAAAATTAATGCAATTATGTAAGGTACTAGCTTATGGTCCATTCGTCATCATTCCTCACTTTGATTGTTTTCCCATTCAAAGTGGACGCCACAAAGTGGAATAAATAAAAACATACTTCTCCCTAACTGAATAACATCATAGGCTGCTAATTCAGTTGGTGTATAAACCGCTTCATTATTTAGATAAGCTAGTCCTGATGCATCTCCGGGTAGCAAGTAAAAGTTACGTTTTTTAGGATCATATACAATGACTGCATGATTACGCTTAGAGATGGAATTGTCTCCAGCAATTCGAATATGCATGTCTTCTGCTCTACCGATAAAATTCTTTTCCGATAAGATCCGATAATCTCTCCCCATTTGTGGCCCTTCAATACAAACCAACCATCCTGTAACAGGATCAATTCCATCCATTTCTCCTAAATAAGGCAATGTTTTATCATCTGCTTCAGCGACAGGTGTGGATGGGCTATTTTGTCTTTGCTCCTGCTCCACCATGACATTACAGTACGGGCAAATATTACGATGTCTCCTTGAACTAAACATATGACCATTTGTACATCTAATTAAACTCATTCCAAAATCCCCCATCTATGTTACGAATTTTTCTCTATTTCACCAAAATTCGCGTATTTGCTATGTATATCGTATCTCCATTACCTAGTGGGTATGGAATCTCTTGTTTTAATCTATTTTTCACCCGCTTATGCGCCTTTTTTAAACCTACCCCATTAACAGAATCAATATCCTCTACATACCAAATACCAGCTACACAGTTGAGGACCGCATGTTCATAATTAACAAGAGATTCATATTCTGTTCCACTTAAATCAATATCTGCCTTATATTCAGCTGAGCTTTTTCCTATAAGTAATGAAATTTGATCACCAAGCTCCCATTCATCCACTTCAATCCCACTTTCATTAAGGAGAACAAGCTTAGAAATGTCCTTATTTGTCATAGTTTGAGTAATTGCTTTCGCCTCGTATTTGAGAGAACCATAAATAATAGCAAGAATGACCATTACTGTGCCAATAACAAATTTTAAAAGAACCTCCTGATTCATAACAAAAACATATAAAATGAAAAAGAAGGCAATGGTGACAATAATGATATCGATAATTTTTATAAGCATTTTTTTTCTTGCATTTTCACTGTAAGCTTCAGTTGGATATTGATCATACATGTAATCACACTTCCTCACTTTTTACCATTTGATTATTTATTAAAAAAGCGCTCAAATAAATCCGTTGTGTCAAGGGGATTTTTCTTCGCATTTTTATGTAGAGTTGAGGACATTTCTTTTGTTTTCGGATTGAAGCCAAAAAAGTGTTCAAAGTTTTTTTCAATATTATTTATATTAAAATCTGGTTTTTTGTCTGCAGATTGATGTCCATTAGAATGTCTTTCATCCTTTTGCTTCGATTGCCAGCCTGTACCTGGATCATCGAGACTAGCATCATATGACTCTCTCAATGCCGGATCTTTCAGTACTTTATAGGCTTCTGTAGCTTTTAAGAAAATTTCTTCTGATTCTTTGTTTCCCCCGCTTACATCAGGATGGTGCTTTTTGGATAGCTTCCGATAAGCGAGCTTTATTTGATCTTGTGTGGCATTTCTACTAACACCTAAAATTTCATAATGTGTTTTCATCTTTTCAACCCCAATTTAGGATTATTAAAAATTATCTAAGGAACTAAATAAGTTCCTTAGATAATTAGAAGAGTTTTATCAAGCTACAACCTTAGACAGCGTAGCCACCCTCGATTTTTGCCAAGTCTGTTTTGTCTTTCTTTTGCTTAATGAATAAGTAGAATTCACCAATACCTTCTGTATCACCATATCTTTCTGTGTAATCCACAACAAAAGCATTTGGGAAGTGAATTTTTCTTACTACTTGATCCGCTGAGATAACCTCAAGCGTTACTTTACGGTAACAATCTGCTTTTTCAGCAGGTACTAATGACCATAATCCTAATTTCATCGTATCATCAGAATTATCACCATCAGTAGCAGTTAAAATTTTACCTTTTACCTTTAAAGTTGCTCCAACATCTGTAGAGCGAGCATTAGAATCGTTTGGCGTATCTGTCTCATACTCGACAGTCATAATGCTTTCTAACCCTAATTCAATTGCTTCTGATCCTTCTACTTTTAATACAAAACCCATTTTTAGTTCCTCCTAATTTGTGTTGAATGACTCCCATCTTCTCTGATGAATTAAGTTTAAGCATAGCTATCTCATTTCACAGAGCAACGTGTTAAAACAAGCATTGTGAAATATGTAATTTTTCATCTGGATGATGTTAGTCGATTCATATTTATGTTAAAAGATTTATTATTTAATAAATCTTAAACATCCTACGTAAATTTTTAATGATTGAAATAAATAAATTGTTAGGCTTTAACAGCGCTTGTCCCTTTAGTAATCGTGACTTCAAGATTTTTGACATTCCCATTAAATACAAGATCAATTTGACATAGACTTGTTTTCTCATCAATGATGTAGCCGATATCGTCTCCATCATGGATAATAGAGTTTACATGGCCTTTATCATTGAGCCACTTACTTTTTTGACTGCTTGGATTATTACTAAAGAAACGAACAATATTTTCATGTTTAAAGTCCCCTGATTGGAAACGAAGGATTCTTTCAATATACGTACTAACTTGAGTTTTGTAGATTGAATCAAACCCATCTTCTTCCATCGCAAGACTTCTTGCTTTATAGACAGTAATACGTCTAATATCTTTATCCTGTAGTTGAGCATTTTCAGAAGAGAATACAAAACCAAAGCTTCTGCTATTAATAGCATCCTTAATATTATTCGTAAAACCGGAAATCTCTTTTGCCATAGTTGTTACTGCTCTTAGTGAATTATCTCCCGCTTCAATATCGAATCGAACTCCCGGATAATTTCGTTTAACATTTTTAAATGATTCCTTTAAATACTCTGGACATTGGTAGGCAGATACGATACCTGCTGCAACATAACTAGCATCCACATAAACGCCTTCAATCCATAGCTTTAAGATATCTTCTTTCTCTTTTGATAAACGTGCTCCATTTTCAGTAGTATGCATACGTGTATCAATAACGACTCCTGATTTATCTTTAGGAATAATCGTAAAGTTTGGTAAACATGGTATAGCAAACTCACTATAATCCTTTCTAACTAGTACAGAGCATTTATCGATAAGACGATCAATACCAGCTGTTGCAATCCCATTGAAGGTTGTTTCTTCTTCAGCCATAAAGTTAAAGAAAATTTGCACCTTGTAATCTTTTATAGTGTCCAAGAGAATGGATAGTGATTCCATCGTGTTACCCTCTTGCTTGGTCACTTTATCGTTTCCTTTGAATCTAGATCGACTTACTTTCATTTTTCCAGATGCTTCAAGTTCAAGGGCTGGTACAATTCCATACCATACCGTATCTGTAAAGTCATTTTTCGAGTTCACAGTGTTTAAGTAAGTACGTAATCTCGGTAGGTTATTACTTTTTACCAGCATATCTAACTTAGTGTTAGTGACGATTAATGAAGGTTGCATACCCTTGTTTTTAGTTGCATATTGATCAAAATACATTTTGATCCCTAATAATTTTTCAACTAAAGGTTTAACCGTTTTGACAAATTCATCCTTTGCATCCTTATAGAATTCAAGATATGTATTGTAGTTTTGAACTTCTGTTTCTACATCAAATTCAGCTTTAATTGCTGGAAGCGGCGAGAATGTTCTGACGACTAAATCTTTCACATAAGAAGATGGTGATTCAGTTATTGCTTCGTAATCTTCCTCAAATACAGTACTTAAGCCATAATTACTATTTTCCTCAATGACCATTAATTCTGCACTATTTGTTTGTGGTGCCTCAATGATTTTCAATTCACCATTGTCACCAATTGAAAGAGTACCTATTTGTAACTTTTCAGATTCTCCCTCATCTTGACTACCACCCAATAATAATCTTGTTTTAATATCCTCAATTGCTAACGGTAACATCGCCATCACATTGTTATAGTTTCTACTAGCTACTTCAAACATAAGATTAAGCTTGTCACCTGTATCTAATTTCTTAGGGTCGCCTTCATCTAGCTTGTCATATTCACCATACAGGTAATGAATCTCTTTACGTACTTGACGAATGTCATCCATGACTTTTTTAGGAGAGATCATATCAAGTAAATTTTCAAATTTAAAATCTACATTGGCAATTCCTTGACTTCTTTTTGTATCAATGAGCGTAAATAGCATTTTTAAAAAATCATTATTTTGGTCAATTGCTATTTCTGAAATACAATCATCTTGAATTCCTTCTGGCTTTTTTAAGGTATACATGACTTTTTGATTTGCGGCATTGTAAAATGAGTAAACCGTGGGAGAAAACTTATCTAAAAATTCATCGAAACTTTTTACAAGAAGACTTTGATTAATTTCTTTAATTTTTTCATCACTTAGACTATCAATTCCTTTGACATCTCCAACGAGCGTAATTAAATCCAATTTCTCAGGATTTATTTCTTCAAAGAGCATAGTTCGGTTTGTTTGATTAATAATCTCCATTCATTTGGCTGTATAATTCTACAGCCATCCCTCCTTTTAAAACGAATTCGAGTAGGCATAAGCATTAGTAAGTAATTAGAACATACGAGCATAATGAGTACAGGGTTGGATATTGCAAAACCACATCAAATACTATTGTTTTATGAACTAATTATCACTGTTCTACACATAGTAATATAGAACAATAAAACAAAGTAGTTAAAATATACCAACCTTACACAAAGCTATGTAGTGAAATTGAAATTAATTTATAAGAATCTCTATCCAACTTTATGCATCTTTCTTACAAACTTTACTAATGATTAATGTATCACATTGGTAACTATACAATATCTAAAATCAATGTCAATATTTTCTATAGAATATATTGTCACGAAAAACATTTATAAGTATTTTTAGTAAAAATATTACATGGCAATAAATATGATATTTTCATACAATTTATGGCTTTTTTAATACTTTTTTATAAAAAAAACAACTTATGGTCCGTTTTACCTTAGGCCATAAGCTGTTTTATGATAAATACTCAATATAGTAAAAATGGATAAATAGTATGAAGCGAATAGTAAATTTGGTCATTTGGAATCAAAAATCTCAAAATAGTTCTTTTTGCATTTGAACTTTAATTCAATAGCAATCATATTTTTAATAAATCTTAGGGAGGAACACCTTTTTTTAGTTTCTATTTGCAGCCCCCACATAATAGTGAATGACATAAAAATACTTACTTTCGGATTATATTTTCTCACATTCGCAATTTTATCCTCAATTAACCTCTGTGAAACATCTACTGGTATTTTATTCGTTAATGCATAGTATAAGGTTGCCATCAAGCTATAAATATCGGTATAGATTCCTTGTTCTCCTTTCATGGAATACTGTTCAAGGGGAGAATAGCCTGGACTAGTAAATATCGGATATTTTGTTACGGTTTTATAGTACACGGCAGATCCAAAATCTAATAAATGGGGCTGTCCCTTGGCATCAATCATAATATTACTAGGTTTAATATCGCGATGTATGATCCCCTTATTATGTAAATAAGTAATCGCATCTATTAAGGGTAAAAATATATCTTGATAGAGAAGATGTCTCTCACTCAATGAAAATCGTTGTATATATTGCTCTAATAAAACCCCTTCATAATAATCTGTGACTATATAAATGGAACCATTTTCAAAAAAATGATGTCGATATTTAACAATATGTTGATGGTTCAATTGCTGGAGCATGCAAGCTTCACTTAGAAATCTCTCCTTTAATTCCTGAAATTTTTCCTTTGTAGAAGGTAAACGATTGATTACTGATTTGTTATCCAAATCTCGTAAAGCAATCTCTAAAGGGAAAAACTCTTTTATAATAATTTCTTCTCCAGTGCTTATGTATTCGGCTATATAAACAAATGATAATTTACTCGTTGCAAGGAGCCGTTTGATGCTGTATGTATTATTTAATAGATTATTTATTGGTAAACTCAATTCCGCTGATGTTGTTTGCATTTGAATCCCTCCTTCCACAAACCATCTAAGGGAAATTATAACAAAAAAATCATATAAAAACCGCCCACTAAAAAAGTGAGCGGTTTGTCAATTTTAAGCTTTTTGATAACGTAGTACAGGTGTACGAGCCGCACGTGTTTCGTCTAGGCGAGAAACGACTGTAGTATGTGGTGCTTCTTGAACGATGGATGGATTTTCCTCCGCTTCCTTCGCAATTTGAATCATCACATCGCAGAATGCATCTAATGTTTCTTTAGATTCTGTTTCTGTTGGCTCAATCATTAACGCCTCTTCCACATTTAATGGGAAGTATGTTGTTGGTGGATGATAGCCAAAGTCTAACAGACGTTTTGCGATATCTAGTGTACGAACGCCCAATTTCTTTTGGCGATGACCAGATAAAACAAATTCATGTTTACAATGACGGTTATATGGAAGATCGTAGAATGGCTCTAAACGACGCATCATATAGTTGGCGTTTAATACAGCATATTCTGTGACAGCTTTTAGGCCATCTGGACCCATTGTACGGATGTACGTATAAGCACGCACATTGATACCAAAGTTACCATAGTATGGTTTTACTCGTCCGATAGATTGTGGACGGTTGTAATCGAAATGGTATGCTCCTTCTTCCGTTCTTACAAGTACTGGCTTTGGTAGGAATGGAATTAAATCTGCCTTTACGCCTACTGGACCTGAACCTGGACCACCACCACCGTGTGGACCTGTAAATGTTTTATGCAGATTTAAATGTACACAGTCAAAGCCCATATCGCCAGGACGTGCTTTACTCATAACGGCATTTAAGTTGGCACCATCATAGTACACTTTACCGCCAACAGAGTGGATAAGCTCCGCCATTTCGATGATGTTTTCTTCAAATAAACCAAGTGTATTCGGGTTTGTTAACATTAAGGCAGCAGTGTCAGGACCTACGACTTTTCGAAGGTCTTCAATATCAACTAAACCAGTTTCATCTGATTTAACTGTAATTGTTTCAAAGCCTGCTACTGTTGCTGAAGCTGGGTTAGTTCCGTGAGCAGAGTCGGGAACGATAACTTTGTTACGGTGACCTTCTCCATTTGCTTCATGGAAAGCGCGGATCATCATTAATGCTGTCCACTCTCCATGTGCCCCTGCTGCTGGCTGTAATGTCACTTCATCCATACCAGTAATTTCTACTAATGACGTTTGAAGATCATAAAGAAGCTCCATGGCACCTTGTGCTGTTGACTCATCTTGTAGTGGGTGCACATTGGCAAAGCCAGAAAGACGAGCTACCGCTTCATTAATTTTTGGATTATATTTCATCGTACATGAGCCAAGTGGGTAGAAGCCAGAGTCTACACCATGATTTCTACGAGAAAGTGCTGTGTAGTGACGCATGATATCAAGCTCAGATACTTCAGGTAATTCTGCTGCCTCTGTACGTACTAAATTAGCAGGTAATATATCTGTTAGATCTACTTCAGGTACATCAAGCGCTTCTAAACTATAGCCAACGCGACCTTCTTTTGAAATTTCAAAAATGAGTGTTTGATTTTCGTTATGCATGAAGAGCCCCCATTTCTGCAACTAGTGCATCAATTTCTTCTTTTGTGCGTAATTCAGTCACTGCAATTAGCACATGATTTTTAAGAGAGTCATAATTTTGACCTAAAGGATATCCACCAATAATACCTTTTTCAATTAAGCCTTTATTGATTTCCTTCACACATTTATTTGTTTTCACTACGATTTCATTAAAATGTGCACCTTGGAATGCTACTGTAAAGCCTGCTGCTTCAAAGGCATTTTTTGCATAACGTGTTTTCGCAATATTTTGTGTAGCCATTTCGCGAATACCTTGTTTCCCTAGAGCTGTCATCGCTACAGAAGCTGCAAGTGCAAGAAGTGCTTGGTTCGAACAGATATTAGAAGTTGCTTTATCGCGACGGATATGTTGTTCACGTGCTTGTAGTGTTAATACATAACCACGACGTCCTTCACCATCTACTGTTTCACCAACAAGACGACCTGGCACCTTACGCATTAATTTAGTTGTCACTGCAAAGAAACCACAGTGTGGACCACCAAATGCTTCAGAGATACCGAAAACTTGTGCATCACCTACACAAATATCAGCTCCTAGTTTACCTGGAGGAGTTAAAATACCTAGGGCAAGTGGGTTAGACGATACTACGAATAAGCTTTTTGCTTCATGTGCTATATCACCAATTACTTGAATATCCTCAACTTGACCAAAGAAGTTTGGATATTGAGCAATAACTGCTGCCGTATTGTCGTCAATTAGCTCTTTTAAAGCTGCAATATCAGTCACACCATCTTTATGTGGAATTGTTACGATTTCAATAGATTGACCATAGGCATATGTAGCCACAACATCACGATATTCTGGGTGTACCGTTTCAGATACTAAAATTTTCTTACGACGTGTATGTCCAGCTGCCAACATTCCTGCTTCAGCCAATGCTGTACCACCGTCATACATAGAAGAGTTGGCAAGATCCATACCAGTAAGCTCTGCAATCATAGTTTGGAATTCAAAAATAGCTTGAAGCTCACCTTGTGAAATTTCAGGTTGATAGGGTGTATAAGCTGTATAAAACTCTGAGCGAGAAATAACATGATCCACGATCACGGGCTTGTAGTGGTTATAAACGCCTGCACCTAAAAACGATGCATTCGCATTTGTGTCTTTGTTTTTAGCAGCAAGTGCCGATAACTCTTTTAATAAAGCAGATTCCGATTTTGCTGCCTTGATGTCATAAAGGCCTTTAAAACGTACTTTCTCTGGAATATCCTCGAATAATTCATCAACTGAGGATACACCGATTACGTCTAACATTTCTTTTTGATCTTGCTCCGTCATTGGTAAATAACGATGTTTCATAAATGTAGGTCCCTCTTTTCAGCTATTATTTTGAACGCTTGTAAAACGGTGTTTCAACTGTAATCACTTTTAGTTGCTTACCACGGATTTCAATTTCTAATTCATTTCCGATAGTTGCGAATTGACTGTCAATTAACGCGTGACCAACATTACGTTTTGAAGAAGGAAGCTGTGTTCCTGTTGTAACTTCACCAATTTCCTGACCATCTTTAAACACTTTATAGCCATGGCGTGGAATCCCTTTATCGATCATTTCAATGCCAACTAGTTTGCGTGGAAGACCATTTTCCTTCTGAGCTACTAATGCATCATGACCAATAAAATCTTCTTTATTTAATTTCACAGCAAAGCCAATACCTGCTTCAAGAGGAGAAATGGTTGCTGATAATTCTTGACCGTAAAGTGGCAGACCCGCTTCAAAACGTAGTGTATCTCGACATCCTAGACCTGCAGGAACAACACCTTTGTCTTGACCAGCATCTAAAATTTTACCCCATAGCGCTTTAATATCTTCTGGTGCTCCATATAATTCGAAGCCATCTTCTCCTGTGTATCCACTACGAGAAACTAACACCTTATGTCCTGCAACTTCTACATTCCCTTGGAATCGGAAAAATTTAATGGCACTTACATCAGTTGAAGTTAGGGATTGAAGAACCTCCTCTGCTAAAGGTCCTTGTAGGGCAATTTGTGCATAGGCTTCCGATTGATTGTCAATCGTCACATCATATTGATGTTGATTTTCCAGCATCCAATCATAGTCTTTTTCGATATTTGCTGCATTCACGCATAATAAATAGTGGTCATCAGCTAGCTTATACGTTAGTAAATCATCGACAACACCGCCGTCCTCATAGCACATTGCTGTGTATTGTGCCTGGCCAGTAGCTATTTTTGAAACATCATTGGATAAAAGATTTTGTAAAAAATCTAATGCATCGGGACCGGTTACTAAAATTTCACCCATATGGGATACATCAAATAATCCCGCACGATTACGTACTGCATCATGTTCATCTTTAATAGAGGAGAATTGAACTGGTAATTCCCATCCACCGAAATCAACCGTCTTAGCACCGTATTTCGCATATTCTTCAAATAGAGGTGTACGTTTTAATTCATTCGTCATTCTTTTTTGCCCCCTTATTGTTAGTTACATTTTTACTGGTAGTAGTTCGTCTGCTTTTTGTATGGGTACAATCATGACTTAGCAAAGTAAAAAGCTTCACGGAGTACCTAAAGACATAAAAAAAGACAGACGAACCCCTTTTCGGGATTCTCTGTCCTTGCACCTGAAAGTTACACCAGACTAACTCGCATGGTTGATACTGCCAATTAGTCGGCTTTCCCCTTTGGTGGCTGCTATTGTTATACTACAGCTCTCTCCAGAGTTGCGTCTTATACGAGTCCTTTTACCTGAGAGATTCATAGCCATTGCTACTTGCTCCTTCGGTGGCGTTTAATTACGCTCTCTCCCCGTATAATCATCCGCCCAAGATACATCTTGGTACTATTTAGTATTCAATGAACATTTAGTTACTTATTTGTCTATATCCTAACATTAAATGCATTGAAAAGGCAATCATTTTTTAAAAGATAATAAAATACGAACATTAGCAAGATTCGTATCTCTCATCGTTCGCTTTTAAGCCTTTTTACTTGGAACACTAAATACTCTAAAATTTGACGAATGGTTCTGCCCTCTGTCAGGACCTGAATATGCCCTGCATCACGATAAAACTTTCTTCTGTAATGATACAGACTTTCTAGCTCTTCTTTTGTTGAGCTTTGTACGATTGGTCTGTTAGGATCATGCTGAACTCGTTTATAAATATCTTCAAACGAAGCATCTAAAAAAAATACTAAGCCACTACGTCTCATAATTTTTCGATTTTCAGCATTCATCGCAACTCCACCGCCCGTAGAAATGATACAAGCCTCATCGCGGAAACTTTTCAAAAATTCTGTTTCTATTTTTCGAAAATGGGCCTCTCCGTACTTTTCAAAAATCTGCGGGATGGACATTCCTTGCTGTCTCACTATTTCATGATCCATATCATAATATGGCATCTTTAATAAAAAGCTTAAACGTCTTCCTAAAGCACTCTTTCCACTACCCATAAAACCAACTAAATATATTTTTCGCAATTCGAATCACCTTCTTATAACTACGATTCTACACTGTCTGACAAAATTTGTCCCAATAAATTTATCGTAGCTTGAACATTCAATTTTTCGAGCCCATCATATGTTTGAAATTGCATTTCATATGACATACAATACGCAAGAAGAAAAGTAGTTACAAGAAATAATAATGCAATTGCGATTAAAAAAATAGCCCCACTGTCATTTTTCAATAATTGGCACATAGAAGGTTCTCTCCTTTTGCATACCACTAGGCATTTCCACCGCTACCGTCAGCACATTTCCGCTATAAGTGAACTGACATTTATTGATGCCATTTAGCATGGGAACATGTCCTCCATTTACTTGTTCACGAATGGTATTACGATAGCAATCAATATAATGGACAGATTCTGTGGTCTGGAAAGTGATTCTTTTGTGATCATCCCGCACGGAGAACGTTAAAATATCCTTTAGCCCTTTATTTAAATCATACACAAACTGCTCCCATTTCGACTGTTCATCCGTTTGCATAGTTGAGGTCATTTCAGCATACCACAGCATAATTAGGACAAAAAGATGAGAAATAAGCACAAACACCATTAATTGAAACATTGCTTCTAGTAAGGTATAGCCCTTCTCATTATTCATCGACATTTCCTGTAAGGGGAATACATTTTTGGCGTGGCTTAAGTATATTGTGAAAACGAACACAAATTTCTTCACCATTAAACATCCATTGATACTCAACCTGTTCAATAATTCTTGTGCCCTCAGTTTGTTGTACAGCTTGAAATAATTTCAGGCCCTCATACGCCGTTTCAGCTGCAATCATTTCCATTTTTTTATTCATAAGATTCGTTTTCATCGTATAGGTAATAGGCAATAAGGAGCTGCAAAGTAACATCAAGATGCCCATTGCCAAAATCGTTTCAACAAAAGAATAGCCTGACTCATTCAATTCTCGCTCTCCCTCGCCCTAATGTAATGATTACCTTTTTCTTTCCCTGTGGCGTTTGAAACGCGATGGTGCCAGCTGACCTGACATTGCCATTAACATTATAAACAATCGTATAAATAGAGCTCTCATCAGGCAAAAATTCGACTCCTTTAGGGAATGGACGTTCATATAGATTGGAAAAAGCATCTTTTTGAATAACGTAGCGCCTTGTAGAGCTTTCGAATTTAATCGCGATATATTGTCGCTGGTTCATGCTATAGGTTTGAATATACTGAATGTCTAGTTGAATTTGAGTAAAAAAACGCTCTAATTCCTTTGACTCCGCTAATTGTAAAGAGAATTTGCTAACAATGGCTGTTAAACTCATAACAAGAAATAAAACTATTAGCATTTCGAGGATCGTAAAGCCCAATTCATTTTGTCGCTCTCTCATTAGCCATTCGTACCTGCACCGACATTTGCTAACCGTACCTCTCCCTTAGTCGTAATAACTATTTCTTCTTTATTAGGACAAGTTGTTTCATTTTCTTTCAAATAGCCTTCTTTTACTAAATCCTCTAAAGTTGGATATGCCATAAAATCCACTCTATAGGCTTCTACTTGCCCCTGTACCATATTAATATAGGCAGCACAGCCCTTCTCATCAATCGTAGCGAAGTGCTTCGTAACATTTGGAATTGTAATTAAAATAAGAATAGAAATGATTAACAAAACAATGAGCATTTCGATTAAAGTAAAACCATTTTGTTGTTTAATATGTTTCATCTTAGTCCTCCAAAACTAATTCAATCATATGATAAATTGGTAATAGTAAACTGACATAGGCCGCTAAAATACATATAGCAATTACAATAAAGAAGCTTGGTTGGATGAAGGCGAGCACCTTCTGCAATAGTTGCTCCTGTTTTTCCAGTAATAGTTCGCTATATAATGTAAGTTCCTTCCCTAAGTAGCCACTTTGTTCTCCATGTTCTACAAAGGTAGCAAAATCCTTATGAAAAATAGACACCATTTGAACGGCTTGAGTCAATGACTCTCCAAAGATGACCCTTTCTTTAATACGCAGAGACAGATGCTGTAGAAAAGGTTGAAAGGATTGTTCTTCTAAAATTTGAAGACTAGCCTGCAATGAAAACCCACTCTGTAGTAAACTCCCTAAATAGGCAGCAAATTGCCTTGTCCATGAGAGTCGGATATAGATTTGAAAAAGTGGAATTTTTAATAGTATTGATAGTCGTACGGGAATGGGCTGGCGTTTGAGATAGAGGTGTAAAACCAATAAACTGACTATTACAATCAAAGCTGTTACCATCACAAAATCGGGGACATGCAGTAATAGTTTAGATAGCGCCACACTTGTCTTCTCACCTTCAATCGAGCGACTTGATACCATTTGTTCAATATTAGGTAAGAAAATTGTTCGAAATACAAAGAATAGCAACAATAAAAATAAAATTAGCATGACAGGATATACAAGCAATTTAATTAACTTTTTCTTCGTCTGCTCACCGACAATCATTTGCTTTGCCACACCTTTTAATACTTCAAGCAAATGCCCATTGTTTTCTGCCACTTTGATGGCTACTAAATGATGTTTAGCTAACTGCAATGTTTCTAAAATGCTTGTTACGCCTTCTCCTTGTCTAAGTTTTTCATCAATTTGTTGCTGAATTTCCTCATGAACATCTATATGATGAGGGAGTAGCATCGAGATAGCCTGTGGAAATAAGTAGCCCTCCTGCATTAATACAGATAAACGTTGAATAAATTGCGCTTGCTCTTTTACACGCCATTTTGTAGCTCTGTTGTAATATAATTGAAATTTAGCGATGTATGTTTGTAACTGCATAATGGCTCTCCACTAATTCTTTTTGTCCCTTTATGGTTAATTCGTATGGTAGCTGAAAATTCCCCTTATTTAAAATAGCGGTAATGGCCTGATTGAGATGAATATCCGATAAAATTTCGTACAACGCACGACGATCATCCTGTAAGGCTGATGAATGAAAAAGGACTTGGGCAACAATACCAATGATCGTTTGCTGAAGCTCATCTATCGACACCCCTAAGTCCATTAAACGGTAAAGACAGCTAATCGAATCCTTCGCGTGGATGGTTGAAACAACTAAATGGCCCGTCAAGCTTGCCTCGATGGCAATTTTTGCTGTTTCTTTATCTCGAATTTCCCCAATCATGATCACATCAGGTGAATGTCGCAAAATTGCTTTTAACCCCGTAGCGTATGTAACGCCTGCTCGTTCATTCACTTGAATTTGAAGTAAATTGGCTTGGTTATTTTCTACTGGGTCTTCCAAGGAAATTACATGCCTATTTAATTCGGTAGAACAATAATGGATTAAAGAATAAAGTGAAGTGGACTTACCAGATCCTGTCGCCCCTGTAAAAAACAAAAGGCCCTGACGATTCTGTACTAGTTCCATTAATTTGTAGGCTGAGCTTTTAAAAAAACATAAGGAAGTTAGTGGAAAAGAATGATTTTGGAGAAGTAAGCGGATAATGAGGCTTTCTTTTAAAAATACGGAAGGCAGTGTAGATACTCGAAAGGCATATGACTGTTGCTCCATCGCCTTTTGGAATGAGCCGCTTTGAGGTTTACGTCTCTCACTTATATCTAATTGCGCCAGAAACTTATAATAGGATATCATCCGTTCCGCCAGATCGTTTGGTAGTTCACCCGCATGAAGAAGCTTGTCATATTTCCGAAAATAGATCCGATAATTTATATTGCTTGGCACCAATAATAAATCGGTTGCCCCAAAATGATAGGCTTTTAGTAAAAGTTGCTCACATTTTTGTTCAACGACTATTTCAAAATTCTGCATATATGCACCCCTCTTCTAGTTCATTCGAATATGACCGCGTATTCGTTATTTCCTAGTATAAATAGGATCTTCCTACGAAGAAAGCCCTTTTCTGAAAATAAAAATTTGTTATAAAATTTCCTATCATTCATGTTTTTTGCTATAAAAATGTGGATAAAGTGCAATTTCCCACTAAAACAGAAGATAAATACATGAAAAAATTAATATTTATGCTGAAATGAACTGTATCTTTTTCAATAATGGAATATAATAGAATGAACATGATTATTTTCCTAACACTTGGTAGACGAACATAATTTTATAAAAAACTAATGAGGTGAAGCATATGATCCATCCATTGAAAATTACCAGCACTTTAGCTGATGAAACAAGATACTCTATTTATGAGTACATATTGCAAGAGAAAAAAACAGTGACCGTCCAACATATTGCTGATCAGTTTGGCATCCATCCAAATGTTGCTCGACTTCATTTAACAAAGCTTTCAGAAATTAATATTATTTCCGCAGACTATGTGAAAACGGGTAAAGGTGGTCGACCTGGCCGGGTGTATAAGGCTTCAGAAAAAGGTGTATCATTAACTTTCCCAAGACGCGACGAAGATCGTTTACTGAAATGGACGATTCAATTAGTGGAAGAGCTTGGACCATCTGTCTTAGAAAAATGTCAGGAAATTAGCTATCAAGATGGTTATCAGCAAATGAAACAAAATATAAACGCTGAATTGACAATCAATAATTCCCTTTCCTTCGACGAGAAGCTTCAACTATTAACTGACAATGCCGCATTAATTGGCTATGTTCCACAAATTCAACAAACAGAGCGTGGCAAAAAGGTGATATTCTCCATTTTTAATTGTCCATTCCAAGAGCAACTTACAACATATTCGGATATTGTCTGCTCATTACATGAATCCTATTTAAAAGGGCAGTTAGATGCATTATTTTCAAGCAATGAATTTGTGCAAATTGAGAGTATGATACATAATTGCGATTTATGTAAATATGAAATAAACGTGACAGAAATCGATAGCTAGTTAAAAAATCCATTCGTTTGTCACAAAGACGGAGAAGTTCCAGTTTACAGACACCTTTCCTATCATTTATAATGAGTAAGAGATTATTGTGTCGTGGGCAAAAGGAGGGGAAATTTCATGGATAATATGTATAAAGTTATGGCATTCTGGACAGGTATTTTTGCCGTTATGTTCTACCTTGGTGGTATGAACGAGGTATCGCTATTATTCTTAGGTAATACAGGTTTATTCTTATTATTAGGCTTCTTAAACCTTTCAGAACGTATGTACATGTACATTTTCGGAGCATATTTAACTGTATTCTTCGCTGGCTTCACGTACTATACAACATTCATTCACGTACCTGGTGGCGGTCATTAATACAACTAAAAAAGCGTATCTCATCAACGAGATACGCTTTTTTTATTTTAAAATCCATTTAAAAACGGGTTTGTTTCCATTTCTGCACTGACAGTTGTATAATTTCCATGACCCGGATAGATGATTGTATCCTCAGGTAATGTTAATAATTTGTAATGAATAGATGCTAATAATATTTTGGTGGACCCACCAATTAAATCCGTCCGCCCTACACCTTGTTCAAATAATGTGTCTCCCACAATCGCAAAGCCATCATTTTCAAATACATAGGAAATGCTACCAGGTGAATGTCCTGGTGTAAATACAGCTTGAAACACAAAGTTGCTCATTTCAAATTGTTGCTCTTTTTTAATGATCGTGTCTTGATCTGGTGCAGCTACCCTATAGTCTGGTAATGCAGCATATTTACTAGAGCCATTCTTTTCTGGATCTCCTAGCCAGCTAACCTCTTTTTCATGAATCCATACAGGTACATTAAATGCTTCCCGTACGGCATCCACTGCACCAATATGGTCAAAATGTGCATGCGTTAAAAAAATGGCTAACGGTTTTAAACCATTGCTACGGATTGTTTTAATAAGACGCTCCGCTTCTTCACCTGGATCAAATACGATACATTCTTTGTCTTTATTCGATACGATATAGCAATTCGTTTGGACTGGACCAAGAGAAAAACTACGTACGTTCATCATAGATATCACCTCATTTCTCTATTATACAGGCTTTGCCACAATTTGACGATAAATGTTCATAGTTTGCACTATATTAGTTCTCGACAAAAACAGGTAGAACGATTACAATTAAGGAGGAATATTGTTTACGACATTCATTTTCTGATGTCGAAAGGAGTGTCTATTTTTAATGAACTTATTAATGGTTATTTTTGGTCTAGTTTCAATTTTTGCTGTATATGGTACATTCCAAGCAATTAAAGAAAAGAACCTTTTAAGCGTTGTTTTCAACTTATTAAGTGCTGTCGTCTTTGGATGGTTTGTCATTATGACAATCGTTCATGGCGGGTATCCACCAAAATTACACTAAAATTTAGACAGAAAAAAGAGCAGTCTCTATGTGAGATTGCTCTTTTTTCTTGGACATCATCCCATTTTACTTATTCAATTTTAGAAATCTCTTCTTACCAATTTGCAGGACATCCTCATTCATTAATACTTGAGATAGATCATCCACAGCAATTTTTTCTCCATTTAATGAAACCCCATTTTGTTTAATGAGCCTTATAAAATCACTTTTACTTTGAATAAATTGGATAGAAATTAATTGTGGAATGATATCCTCTATTCTTTCTTTATCAATTTCAAGTAGCAATACAGGAATGTTAGCAGGAATCATCTTCTTCTGGAAAGCAGCTTCAAAATAAGATTTTGCATCCATCGTAGCTGCATGACCATGATATAAAGCTGTCACTATTTCTGCTAATTGTAGTTTTATATCACGTGGGTTCTCTCCGTTTTGTAGCCTTTCTTGAACGGCTTGCACTTGAAGTGGATGCTCATCTGTCGCTAATTCAAAATATTTGATAATGAGCGAATCTGGTAGTTCCATAATTTTTTTAAACATAACTTCAGGCGCTTCATGGACACCAATATAATTCCCCAAGCTTTTACTCATTTTTTCAATACCATCTAATCCTTCAAGTAATGGCATAAAAATAGCAATTTGTTTTTCTAGCCCTCTATGCCTTTGTAAGGTGCGTCCCATGAGAATATTAAACGTTTGATCGGTTCCCCCTAATTCAATATCAGCCTTTAATTCTACAGAATCATACGCCTGCATGAGAGGGTAGAAAAATTCATGTAGGCCAATTGGTATTTGGTGATGGTACCGCTTTTGGAAGTCTTCACGCTCCAAAATACGGGCAACAGATGTAGTAGCAGCCAGCTGGATGACTTCTTCAAACGTTAATTTTGCTAACCATTCACTATTGAAACGAACAGTCATTTTTTCCTCGTCCAACACTTTAAAAATTTGCTCACAATACGTTTTGGCATTTTCCTTCACCAATTCATCACTTAACGCTACACGTCCCTTAGATTTCCCGGTAGGATCGCCAATACGGCCCGTAAAATCACCAATGACAATGACTGCATGATGCCCTAGGTCCTGCAGCTGTTTAATTTTTCGCAATACGACTGCATGGCCTAAATGAATATCTGGTGCAGATGGATCGAGCCCCAATTTAATCGTTAAGGGCTTTTGCTCTTGAAATGAGTGCTCCAATTTTTTTAGTAGCTCGGGTTCATCAACAATTTTGTCAGTCCCCTTTTTAATAATGGCTAACTGCTCCTTTGGTGTTAAAAACATACAAAACATCTCCTTGTAATATTAAAAAGTTAATATTGCAAGATCTATAAGAGTTCTTGACAGGATTACTGTCGCCCAATTTGGCACTAGACGTTCAGATGCAAAAAAACGCCCTTAGGAATAAATCCTAAGGACGTTAATGAACGTGGTACCACCTTTTTTCGAGAGCTACTCAAATAGCACTCCTCCATTAGTACAGCCGCAGCAATACTATTGCAATGATTACGGATGCAAACCCGTCGTAGCCTACTAAAATTTCGGTACGCAGCTCCAAGATGTATTCACTTTAATATCCCTTGCGCCTCTCAACGACCGGCTACTCTCTGTCAGTTTTTATTAAAGTTACTTGTTCTTTTCCATGCCTTTAACTCTTATACTCCGAAATGTGAAAAACAAATCTTCGTTATGCAGATATTTACACTAATTATAATCACTTCAACAAATTTGTCAATTGCTCAAAGTAAAAGAGAGATCTCATGGCGAGATCTCTCTTTGTTTACTTAACGGATTCTTGTTTTAAATTACCTGTCTTTTCATCATAGAAACGAAGAAGGTCTCCATTGATGATGGCGTCAGAATTTTCGAGCTCCATTGTTGCACGATCAGCGTATGGCTGACATGGCTCCCCATCTATTTCTTCGCCAGTTGATTTATCATAGCAAGCCTCTCCCGCATACACATATTTATCTGTGATAAAGCGTCCGTCACGGAACACTACAAAGTTTTCATGTTCTGGAGAGAATAAATCCGCACCCATTTGCATATCTTTTGACGTTTCAATGCCAAGTAGGTGTAAAATTGTTGGACGTAAATCCATTTGTCCTGCCATTTCAGTCATCTCTTTACCATCGTCAGATCCTGGGATATGGATGAATAAAGGTACTTCCTGTAGCAATGCATTATCAAATGGTGTAATTTGTTCTTTTCCTAAATACTGTGCCATCGCTTTATTATGGTTTTCTGAAATACCGTAGTGGTCACCATACATAACGATAATAGAATTATCATAAACACCTTGATCTTTCAGTTGTTGGAAGAAATCTTTTAAAGCTTCATCCATATAGCGTACTGTTTGGAAGTAACGATTTAATGTACCTGAGTTTGAATCATATTCAGGAATCATAATATCTTCCGGATCCAATGTAAATGGATAGTGATTCGTTAACGTAATAAGTCTTGAGTAGAATGGTTGTGGCATATCTTTCATTAATGCTGCAGATTGCTCTAAGAATGGCGTATCTTTCATTCCCCAGTTCACAGCTTGCCCTTCTTCTACTGTATAAGAATCGATATCATAGAACTTATTGATTTTTAAAGATTGATACATAATGTCACGGTTCCAGAATGATTTATTATTCGGGTGCATGACATTTGTAAAGTATCCATTTTCCCCAAGGCGCTCTGCCATTGAGTTATACGTATTTCCACCATGTGTGAAGAATACTGCTCCACGTCCTAAACCAAATAGTGAATTTTCTACGATAAACTCAGAGTCAGATGTTTTTCCTAGACCTGTTTGGTGATAGAAGTTACTGAAATAATACGTATCTTTATCTTTTGTTAAAGAGTTTAAGAATGGCGTAACTTCATGACCATTCATGTCATTGTTAATGACAAAGTTTTGTAAAGACTCCATAGACACAACAATTAAGTTGCGGCCTTTATATTTCCCAAACATTTCTGGGTTGACTGCTGCCTGATTAGAGCGAACATAGTTGTTTACTTCAACTAATTCACTACCGTCCGCTAACGCACGTTGGGCAGAGGATTTTGTTTGAATATAAATATCATACAAATGGTAATTGTACGTACCAATGTTTTTTACAAGTAATTCGCGGTCAAAACTACGTGTTAATAATTGTGGACGCTCTGTTTCAGCTAAACCTAAGTTTAAGAATGACATAGCGATTGCCAGCACAAAAAATGCACGGCGGAATTCCACATTAACTTTAAACGAATTTTTCATTTTTGGTATAAATTTATTCGCTAAGATTAAAATAAGTACATCAACAAAATACAATACATCCCATGGCTCTATTATGGCAGCTACAGAAGTTCCTAAGTCACTAAAGTTACTTGTTTGGAATAATACAGGTAGTGTAATAAAGTCATTATAGAAACGATAGAACGCTACATTTCCATAAAGGACTATTGATAAAATAATGCTGACTGTAATTAAATAACGATTTCTAGCCTTTGGTGATTTAAAGAAAAGTGCTAAACCATACGTAAATAGCAAGAAACTTAATGGGTTAATAAACAAAATAAATTGTTGCATTGCATTTTCAATTTTCATCTCAAAGCTCGTGTGGTAAACAATGACCGTTTTGATCCAAGTTGCTATAATTGCTAGTATCATAAATGAATGTTTAGGCCACTTTATTGATCTCATTCCTAACATCCTCCCTACTTCCTTACAAAAAAATAATAATTTTTTACATTTTGTTACGGAAACAAAATATATCTTAATCCATTTTTTACAGATAATCAACACATATCTTTTGGAAATTTTACTCTCATCGCTCGTATATGCACCAGATATCTATATATACGTTTTACATTGTAAAAAGTTTCGTAAAAACATAAAAACAGCGGAAATCCACTGTTTTTAAGAATATTACATACATGTTACATTAATTTTACAATACCCCATTACATTATATTTCAAACATTACTTTTTATTCTCTTCTATACGAAGTCTTGTTGTTTCTTGTCGAATTAGTAATAATGCCATTTGGTAATCTTTTATGTCTAGTACATTCGCTTTATAGAGCTCTTTTATTTCATCCTCCATTAACATCAAATCACCAATAGGGTCCCGTGTATAAATAAAAGTACCATACGTTTTCAAGAGTTCATAAATATCTAACATTTTATCCATTTTCGTTCGCTCCTCGATGTGCTAGACAGTCAATACGTTCTGTCGGTGTCACTATGATGTCTACAGGGCAATCATGTTCTTCAGTAGGAACACGATTAACGATCTGCTCGTCAAAAAGTAATGACATCAATTTACCCTTTTTATAGTTTAATACATAGCGATCATAATAACCACCGCCATACCCTATTCGATAGCCTAACCGATCAAAAACAACCCCTGGTACTAAGATGATATCCATCTCATTTGCGTCAACTAACTCACATCGTTCAGGAATAGGCTCACGCAAATGCATATATACTGTTTCGAGCTGAGCAAATGATTCAATGGCGTAAAATGTCATTTCTCTTGTTTTGGGGTGGCACTTTGGCACAGCGACCTTTTTCCCAAGCTGCCATAGTTCTTCAATTAAAAGAATGGTGTCGACTTCTGGCTGATTTGAAATGGTAATGCCGATCGTATTTGCTTCTATTATATATGGTTCCTGTAGCACTCTTTTCACTACAGCTTTAGATTGTCTGCGATAAACTTCATCATTCATTATCGCAAGTGTTTCTCGTACCTTGTTCCGTAATGTTGTTTTATCCATGCAGGCTACCTCCTATATAGTAAAACTTCAATCATTCATAAAATGTAGAAAGCCAAAACCACTTGTGGTTTTGGCTTAATGAGCGATTACTTAGTTTCACGGTGAAGAGTGTATTTCTTCTCGCGAGAGCAATATTTTTTAAGTTCAAGACGCTCTGGATTGTTACGCTTGTTCTTTTTAGAAATGTAGTTACGTTCGCCGCAATCTGTGCAAGCTAAAGTAATGTTTACGCGCATCATTAACCCTCCCACTCTATATCAAGAATTTAAATTTGAGCATGATTTATACGACTAACCTATTATAACACAAACTGAAAAAAAATCTACCTTCATTTCATATTAAGTTTGCATATGGTAAAATATCTTATAATTACATACTACACGAGGTGAAGCTATTGGATTTATCCATCATACTAATGAGTTTCGGGATTCTTTTGATTATAGTATCGTTCTTTTTCAAAAATAGCTCGAAAAAAGTCGAGAAGGATGTCGAAGAATTATCTATCTCCATATTCCAAGAAACGAATAATTTAAAGCGCCGTTTAAAAATTGTAGAGGAAGAGCTACTATTAGAACCAGAGTTTCAAGTAAAATCAAAATCAACACCTAGTCCTAGCATACAAAACCCTAAAGTTCAACAAGTTATGCAAGCTGTCCAACAAGCCGCACAAGCTTCAAAAGTAACGCCTAATCCATCACAAGCAAAGCCGATTCATCAAATTATCGTAAGTCAGGTGCTGGAATTGAATAAACAAGGACTTTCTGTAGGAGATATTAGTATCCGTTCAAATTTAACAGAAGAACAAGTTCGTCAAGTGATTGCAAATGGGGGTCGTTAATTTATGAACAAGTCTTCCATCCGCTCATTTGGCGTAGCCATTTTCCTAGTCGGTGCCATACTTGCTCTTGCAAGCCGCTTCGATGTGAACATTGGGCTCCCTGAAAAAGATTCTTCCAATCAGCAGCAGGTTGAAGAATTGCAAAATAAGCTCAATCAGGCTAATCAAGAAATTGCTGCGTTAAAAAAACAAGTACATACTACTGAAGAAACTACTACTGCTGATTCTTCAGAACCGTCTGTTAAAGAAGATACCAATGCGGATGATACAACAATGACATTGCAAATATATAGTGGGATTACACCGTATATTGTGGCCCAAAAGCTAGAGGATGGTGGCATTATTTCTAACAGCGTAGAAATGGAGTTACTACTCGCAAACGCAAAATATGCACGAAGCTTGCAAATTGGGTCCTACGAAGTCAATTCCTCCATGTCTTTAGAGGAAATTGCGAAGTTAATTACAGGTAAAAAGCAATAAAGAAAAGCTGTCGCCACATCCAAATTAAGGAGGCGACAGCCTTTTTATTTAAGCAATACTTTCAAAGAAGGCTTGCATCATCCTACTTCCTTCTTTCGTGCCGATTGATTCAGGATGAAATTGCAGACCGTAAAGAGGATATTTTTTGTGTTGGATAGCCATAATCTCTCCGTCATCACTCGCTGTTGCGATAATGTTAAAATCACTGTGTAATGAAGGTTCTTCAATAACTAGAGAATGATAGCGCATTACTTGAATATCTCCATCTAATTGTGCAAATAAACCTGTTTGTTCATATTGTAGAGGTGACAGCTTGCCATGCATGATCGTTTGAGCCTGCACGATGTTTGCTCCAAATGCGAACCCAATGGATTGATGTCCAAGACAAATTCCTAATATAGGAAATTTTTGATATAGCTCCTCGATCACATTAACCGTGATACCTGCTTCGGCTGGTGTTCCTGGACCGGGAGATAAAACAATAGCTTCTGGTGACATTTTTTGAATTTCTTCTATTGTAATTGCATCATTCCTCACGACTTTAACGTTTTTCCCAAGCATACTTATTTGTTGAAATAGATTGTAGGTAAAAGAATCATAATTATCAATTATTAAAATCATTTTTTTACCTCCAATAGTGCTCGGGCTTTATTAAGTGTTTCTTCATATTCAGATAATGGGACCGAATCGTGAACAATACCCGCTCCTGCCTGTACATGAGCTTTCTCATCTTTAATGATCATGGTACGAATAGCAAGGGCTAAATCCATATCGCCTGTCGTAGATATATAACCAACAGCTCCCGCATAGACGCCACGCTTTACAGGCTCTAATCCATTTATAAGCTGCATCGCACGAATCTTTGGTGCTCCTGACACTGTACCCGCAGGTAAACAAGCACGAAGGACATCCAAAACATGGAGATCTTCTCGTAGGTCCGCTACTACCTCAGACACAATATGCATGACATATTTATAGCGTTCAATATTCATGAATTTCTTCAGCTTTAAAGAACCCACTTTTGCAATTCGGCCAAGATCATTGCGGCCTAAATCCACTAGCATACGATGTTCCGCCACTTCTTTTTCATCCTCCAATAGGGCATTTGCAATGGCTTCATCCTGCTCCATTGTCTCACCACGAGGCTTGGTGCCTGCGATTGGATTTGTCGTCACCTGCCGATTTTTAACCTTTACAAGGCTTTCTGGTGATGTTCCTAAAATAATATAGGATCCATAATCCATGTAGAACATATATGGAGAGGGATTGGATGTGCGTAATTGCCGATATAGCGCAAAAGGTGAGCCTGTAAACGAGGCTGAGAAGCGCTGTGATAGCACAATTTGGAAAATATCCCCTTTTAATATATGCTGCTTTGCACGCTCCACTAATGTGACAAATTGCTCCTTTGATATCATTGGCTTAAAATCAAGACTATCTACCTTCATGGCATCAAATGTTGTCCCCATATAAAGCTGCTGCTCCATCGTTGAAATAGCCTCTTCCATTTCCTCTAAGGAACGCCCTTCTTTAAATAAATCTATTGAAGCCAATGTAAGTTCCTGTGTCACATGATCAAATACAATAAATGTATCATAGAACAAAACATGAACATCCGGCATGGCTAATTCATCCTGTAAATATTCTCCTATTTCTTCTGTATAAAAAGCTGTTTCATATCCAAAGAAACCAATGGCGCCTCCAAAAAAGTGGAATGGATAAGTTTCTTCATGGAATGGCATCACTTGCTTTAAATAATCGAGCACATTCCCATTCGATTTTTCCTTTTCCTCCCCTTTAAGAAAGGTATACGCATCATTATTTCCTTTTAATTCAGCCACTGGATCCACTGCAATAAAGGAGTAACGTCCACTTTCCTCATGCTTGGCTGACGATTCGAACAACATTTTATGCTGCCCTCTCAATGATTGATAGACAGAAATAGGGGTCATCATATCTCCCTGTAATACTTTCATGGCATACTTTCTAAGCTCAACTGTCATTCTCTTCTCTCCTTCTCTATGCTCTGCTCTTCTACACCAAATGCATATAAAAAGGCCTTTCCATCACAAAAGGACGGAAAAGCCGTGGTGCCACCTTCATTGGTCTACTAAGTAGACCCTCTCTAAGCCTTATAACGTAGGCATACGCTAATCCATACTGCCATTCTGGATTAGAGCTCCGAAGTCCATTCACCATTTATTTGTACTAGTTTCCACCAACCACTAGCTCTCTATGACAAATACTAATAGCTACTACTCTTCATCAGCGCTGATTGCTAGATTATATTGTAATGCAAACTATCTTACAATTCAATTTATTTTTTCCTTCTTGGTTCCTCATCCTCATCTGGGGATGCTAAAGTAATGGATAGCTCCTCCACGATTTGGCGGATGGCAAAGAAGATTTCCTGGCGTACTTCTAGCATGACGGCTGTATCATTTGTAGCGACGAAGAAACGAATAAGCACACGATAACTATCATGATGAAATTCATCGATATAAACATGGATCATGTCTTTCTCTGTGTTAGCATGTAAATAAATTTCCTTATGAATAGCCGTTAAGGCACTGCGTAATATGTCTTCTTCATTGGTAGCAGCTACATATAAAAATTGTTCGCATTTACGCTTTTCTCGTCTCGATAAGTTGTAAATAGGACGATTAACCAAATAAGAGTTCGGCACATAGACAAGCCCTTTATCCCCTGTTTGAATTAACGTACTGCGAAGATTAATATCCTCAATGGTTCCTTCAATTTTTTGATCTTCGGTCGCAATCCAATCCCCAATTTGAAAGGGATTGTCAAGCGCCACGGACATACCGCCAAACACATGGGCTAATGTATCGCGAATCCCAAAAGCAATCGCTACTCCTGTTAAGCCAATCCCTGTTAAAAAGCCATTCAAATTAAAGTTCCAAAATGAGGCAATTGTAAACATGGCAAAAATCATAATGAGTACTTTACCAATTCGTAGGAAAAAAGGTAATAGTACATTTTGGTCCTCTTCACTTGTTAATTGAAGTGGCTGCTTTGTATAGAAATTTAAAACATCATATACGCCCTTAAAAGCAAAAAACACCATAATAGACAGTATAAAATTTTTCGTTGATTTATGCGTAAATAAAGGAACTTCTATTAAATAAGATAAGCTTAGCACAATGACTGCCGTCATAAATGCATAGCCAATGGCTTTACTAAATTGTGCAAGCACATTTGCTTGGAAATTTCGTTGACGATTTCTTAAAAAGATGACCAGACGATTAATTATTTTTTTTATGATGAATCGTTGAATCAGCCAGCCAACTATACAAATAATGATTGCTATTAAAACATCCATCCAAGTAGGGACTGTAAATTTAGGTAAAATCCAATGTAATGAATCCATGTATGTCTCCTTTTAATACCTATGTATCTCCAATAAAAAGGAGCTGACCTTCCGTAAAGGTTAGCCCCTTTCTGTTATTGTATTGCATCATCCGCAAAAAAAGCCTTATTGGCAAACCAAAATTGTTGTTTATTAAAATTATCTTCATGCATTGCAATGACAGAAAACTCAGCAAGGTATTTTCGTTTCATTTCCTCTAGCATCGCTTTTGCTTGCTTACTGACAAGATGCTGTCCATCTATAGGAGTGCCCTCTGTAAATATAATGACTTCCGCTTCAGAGCCAAGTTGATTTTCATGCAGTAATGATCTGACAAACTGTAGAACAGGTAAAAGCTCAGCTTCGCCTTTAGCTTTATATTCAATAAAGCTCTTAAAATCCGTTAAATTTAAATGACCATTTTCAAAGCGATAGTGAACATCGATTTGCTGACCATAAGGGATAATATATAAATCGCGATTTTCGCGATGGGCATCCATAAATAACGGTAATATCATGCTTTTACACAGCTCAGAATAAGCTTCCATCCCAGTCGTCTGCTCTAAACAAATAATCATGGGCCCAGGATCCTGTTTATAGTCATGAAAGGGTACATAAAAAATATTGCCATTCTTTGTTGTTTGCTGTTTAAGCTTTTGACGTCTCAGCTCTGACCATTTCCGTTCGTAATACAAACGCTGCTCCTTACCATTAGCCATTCTCTCAGCCTTCTCAATAGCAGGAATATTTTCCCGAATTTCATGCAGAATGTCTGCCAATTCTAGTGCAAATGCTGCCATATTTCGTAATGGTTCACTCTTAAAAAAATAGTCGATAAAATAATGTTGTTCCCTTTTGCTTAATTCCTCAAGATGTAAGTTTTCATAGAGAAATCGTAAATAATTACGTTGTTCTAGTGACAAATCTTGATCGAATTTTTCTATGAGTGATTCTATCGGGTCTTTCACGAAGCAGCACCTCCTAAGCACCACATTTTTTTGGATATTGTCTATAGTATAACCAAAAATTTTTTTTGACAATACAAAACACTCGCTATATAGACGCCACATAAAAACACAATGTTGCTGCTGCTAATCATTTTTTTCAAAAGAAAAGAAGAGCTAGCAAGTAGCTCTTCTTCCTAATTATTTAATTCATAATGCTTGCCTTTCACTAAGTAAAAAAGGTGTTCAGCGATATTAGTAGCATGATCGGCAGAACGCTCTAAATATCGGCAAATAAATGTTAGATGAGTAATTTGAGAAATATGTGCGGGGTCTTCAACGCCTGCACGTAGCAAGAGTGTAACCGTAGCTCCATATAAATCATCCACATAATCATCTAGTTCAGCGATTTCTTTAGCACGAACAGTATCTTCCTCTGTAAAGGCCTTCATGATGCTCTCTAGCATTTCTACAGTTTTATTGCACATCGTTTGTAGATTTGTCATAGGGAACACAATCGGTTCTTTTCCAATTCGAATCGCTTCTTTGGCGATATTCACCGCATAATCGCCCACTCTTTCCATATCTGCTGCTGCTTTCACAAGGACCATGAGACGACGTAAATCGGTTGCTACAGGTTGTTGTTTAGCAATCATAAGGATTACATGGTCATTTATTTCTTCTTCAAGCCGGTTTATGATTAAATCGTCTTCAAGTATTTTCAAAGCTTTTTCTAAATTCTGTTCCACTAACGCCTCAAAGGACGTTTTTAAGGCGAAAATACTGCTATTGGCAAGTGCCATAAATTGCCCCTGAACTTCTTTTAACTCCTGTTCAAAACGTTCACGTACTACCATCGATTGCTCCTCCTTAGCCGAAACGTCCTGAAATATAATCTTCCGTACGTTGATCTGATGGTGTTTGGAAGATGATATCTGTTTTATCGTATTCTACAACTTCTCCACTCAGGAAGAACGCTGTACGATCAGAGATACGTGCAGCTTGCTGCATATTATGGGTCACAATGATAATGGAATAGTCTTTTTTCAACTCTTGCACAAGCTCTTCCACTTTTAGTGTAGAAATAGGGTCTAATGCAGATGTTGGCTCATCCATTAGAATGACATCTGGTTCAATCGCTAAGCATCTTGCAATACAAATACGCTGTTGCTGACCACCAGATAAACCGTAGGCATTTTGATTTAAACGATCTTTGACCTCATCCCAAATGGCAGCCCCTCTCAGAGACTTTTCAACTATTTCATCTAAAATCTTTTTATTTTTAATGCCATGAATTCTTGGTCCGTACGCAATATTATCATAAATAGATTTTGGGAACGGATTTGGCTTTTGGAACACCATTCCTACGCGTGTTCTTAATTCCTCTACCGTATAGTTTTTATTTAAAATATTACGCTCACGGTATAAAATTTCACCAGATGTACGAACGCTAGGAACAAGCTCTACCATTCTGTTTAATGTTTTTAAATACGTAGATTTACCACAGCCAGAAGGCCCGATAATTGCCGTCACTTCATTTTCATAAATACTTAAATTAATATCTTTTAGGCCTTGATGATCACCGTACCATAAATTCAAGTTACGTGTATCATAAACAATATTTTTCGCTATATCAGCGGAAGATTTCGTCGTCGCTTGATTCAATTTGACAATTGTTTTTTCCTCTTTAAAATCCAGTACCATAAGGTCACCTCATTAATAACGTTTTTGGAATTTATTTCGAATAAAGATGGCAATAGAGTTCATCAATAGAAGAACAGTCATAAGCACTAAAATACCAGCTGCGGCCACATACTGAAATGCTTCTTGCGGACGTTTTGCCCAATCATAGATTTGCATCGGTAGGGCTGTGAATTGGCTTAGTAAACCATTCGGTAAAAATTGTAAAATAACTGGAATTCCGATGACAACAAGTGGCGCTGTCTCCCCAATGGCACGGGACATAGCCAAAATACTTCCTGTCAAAATACCAGGAATAGCGGCTGGAAGAACCACTCGTAAAATTGTTTGCCATTTTGTTGCGCCCATCCCATATGAAGCTTCACGTTGTTCATTGGGTACTGCACGAATGGCCTCCTGTGCCGCTACAATAATAACAGGTAAAATTAATAAACTCATTGTTAAGCCAGCAGCTAAAACACTTTTGCCTAGTCCCATCATGCGTACAAAAATAGTTAAACCTAGTAATCCAAAAACGATGGAAGGTACACCTGCTAGATTTGAGATATTCATACGAATAAAGTCGTTAATTCTATTTTTCTTGGCATATTCCTCTAAATAGATTGCCGTACCTACACCTAAAATAATGGATACTGGCGCTACAACTGCCATTAACCAAAGTGAACCTATTAGGGCCGCTTTGACACCTGCTTTATCTGCAAAACGTGATGCAAAATTCATTAAGAAATCAATATTTAAATAATCAATTCCTTGTGTCACAATGCGGTAAAGCAAAATAGCTAAGGTAACAAGCGCAAACGTAGTAGCTAAGAAAAATAAGGTTTTCCAAACTTTATTGAATGTAATACGCTTTGTCATTCGTTTCATGACGACTGTGTCATCCATATAGCGCATCTAGTAAACCTCCCTGAAGCGTTTCGAAATATAGTGTGCAAGTAAATTCATTACTAGCGTAAAGATGAATAGTGTAAATCCAACAGAATAGATTGAGTAGTAAATAGTTGTTCCATAACCTGCATCACCTGTTGAAACTTGTACGATGTATGCTGTCATTGTTTGGATAGAATCCGTAACATTGAGATCAAATTTCGGTGTTGATCCGCCTGCAAGCGAAACAATCATCGTTTCTCCAATTGCCCGGGAAATAGCTAATACTATAGATGCGATAATGCCGGAAAGTGCAGCAGGTAGTACTACTTTAATCGCTACCTCAAATTTTGTTGCACCTAGAGCTAAAGCCCCTTCGCGCATACTATTGGGTACCGATGACATGGCATCCTCAGATAGAGAAGTGATCATTGGTAAAATCATAATCCCTACAACAATCCCTGGGCTCAGTGCATTAAATAATTTAAGTCCAGGCACAATTTCTTGTAATAAAGGTGTGACAAACGTTAAAGCAAAGAAGCCGTAAACGATCGTCGGTACACCCGCTAAAACTTCTAAAATAGGTTTCACGGTACGTCTTGTTTTTTCACTTGCATATTCACTTAAATAGATAGCTGAAGCAATTCCAAATGGTACGGCTACTACAACTGCAATAAGTGTCACTTTTAATGTACCAGCGATTAACGGCAAAATCCCAAACAACGGTTCATTCCCTGAAAACGGTAACCACTTCGTTCCAAACAGGAAATCCGTTATCGACACACGTTTAAAGAATTCAAACGTTTCAAAAATAAGGGTGAAAACAATGCCAAATGTCGTTAAAATAGAGATAATTGCTGCAGAAAATAATAGAGCTGGCATTGCTTTTTCCACTATTTTCTTAGTTTTATGATTGCGCGAATTTGCAATTAATTGCTGCACAGATGATGTCTTATTTTCCTTTTGAGAAACCATTGGGAGCTCCTTTCAAATAAGGGAGGGAAAGAGCATACATCTCTTTCCCTCTATGCATGTCTACTTATTTTAAGCCTTCTAAAGTTTTTAAGCCTTCAGTATATTTTTCTTCAGGTAAACGAACATAGCCAACAGCTTCAGCCATATCACCTGCGTTTTCTAATGTAAATTTAATGAAATCATATGCCGCTTCATTATCTTTCATAGCACTATTTTTCACATATGTGAATAATGGGCGTGAAAGTGGCGTATATTCGCCTGCTTCAATTGTTTCATTATTTGGCTCTACACCATTTACTTTGACAATGTTTAATTTATCTTTATTTTCTAGATAGTAAGCATAACCGAAGAATCCGATAGCGTTTTTGTCACCTGATACACCTTGAACTAGCATATTATCATCCTCTGATAGTGTTGCTGAGCTTACTAGATCCGCTCCATCTAAAATGATTTCATCAAAGTAATCGTATGTGCCTGAATCAGTACCTGGTGAATAGTAAACGATTTTCTCATCTGGCCAAGATGGATCAATGTCAGACCATTTTTTCTCTTTCCCATCTTCAATCCAAATCTTTTGTAATTGTTCTACTGTTAAATCTTTCGCCCAATCATTTTCTGGATTCACGACTACTGATAAACCATCATATGCTAGAGCTAGCTCAGTATAATCAATACCAGCTTCTCCTAGTTTCGCTTTCTCTTCATCTTTTATATTACGAGATGCATTTGAAAAGTCTGTTTCACCTGCGATGAATTTTTCAAAACCACCACCTGTACCAGAAACCCCCACTGATACTTTGACATCTGGTTGTGCGCCTGCATACTCTTCAACAACTGCCTCAATAATTGGTGCAACTGTTGATGAGCCATCTCCAGCTACAGAGCCTTGTAGCTTTTCATCAGCAGCTTCTTGTCCTGAACTAGCTGGTGCGTTCGTTTCAGTATTGTTTCCATTTTGTGCAGAATCGCTACCACATGCACCTAGCATTAATGCAGAACCCATTACTGCTGTCATCGTTAAGTACTTCCACTTTTTCATCTCATTTGCCTCCGTCATGAACTGTTTTATAGTTATTTGTCTTACAATCTTTACTATAATGACTGATTGTTGAAGTCGTATAAACGGTTCGTAAAAGAGATGTAAAGGAATGTAATGCTTTGTAAACGATTGTAAAGACGCATTTACAATTAATCTTCGCTTTGTCATAGCTGTGCCCACATTTTGCATTTTTTCCTACTTACATCTGCACCCACATCCAATGAAAGCGATCAATCCATACACTTCTATGTTTGAGGGAAGCGACCTTCTGAGTGTAGAGAGGTTAGAATTTGATTCTTATTTGAAAGATGCTATAATAATCAATTGTGTCAGGAATTACTTTATCTTGATTCAGTAAAAGTTTTTGTACCAACATATAAGCTAGGTATACCCCCTTTCTACAGAAGGGAAAGATAAAGCCTTCAGAGGATGTCACAGATTTTCAACGAGAAGATATGGACATTATATTGGTAAGGCGTAATGAATGAGGAGTTTGACCTTTGTCATGAAACATGCAAACGTACAAAATGCCGATTATTTTAAAACCTATCTATCACTAATCATGGAACATCGAAAATATACACTTCAAGAGGCGATTGATTTTATGGTAGCTTCTTATTTCTATCATAATTTAGAGCTGTATGGCGTAAAACCAAGAGAGCAATTTGAATTAGCCATCCGCCAGTTATCTGTGTCCATAAAAAAATAACCGCTAGGCATCCCAATGCCTAGCGGTTTTCTTATTCTTGCTCATCCTCACCAATTTTTTCCTCTGTAATAGCTGGTAAAATTGGCTGATTCACTTTACTATCTGTTACTTTTTCAGCTTCATATTTTGCTTTTAATTCGAAGTACTTATCTAGAGAGCGTCTAGCAATAAGGTTGTTATTGACTAAATGTTGATTCATATTAGTTGTTGCCCAAGGAATAACAACTGCATAAGCAATTTCAGGGTTTTCATATGGCGCAAAGCCAACATGTGTTAAGTTAATCGTATTTGTACCAAAGTGTTCGCGCAATGGACCATAATAAACTACCTCTGCAGTACCTGTTTTCCCTGCTGCAGTAAATGGAGCATTTGAAAATTGTCCACGAGCTGTACCATATGATCCAGTATATACACGACGTAGCCCTTGTTTAACATAGTCAATCTCTTCTTTAGGATTATCTATTTGATTAAGAATAGTTGGTCCTATTTCAGTCACTAATTGTCCTAGTTGCTTGCCATCCTGTGATGGATCACGAACTTCTTTCACAACATGTGGCTGAATACGGTAGCCACCATTAGCAATTGTTGAAATATATTGTGCTAATTGTAAAGGAGTATAAGTGTCATACTGACCAATCGCTAAGTCTAGTGTTTTACCACCCATCGTTGGACCTGATGGACCACGTACCCCACCAAATTCATTCGGCAAATCAATGCCTGTTTTCACACCAAGCCCAAATTGCGCATAATTATTACGCATTCTCGGGAATGTATCATCCTTTAAACGTAATGGCATCCCATAGCTGTAAGGTGTTCTATTAATCAATAGTGCAATTTTAAACATATAGGAGTTAGAAGAGCGTTCCAGCGCCATTAAATCATTCATTGGAACATAGCCACTACGGTTAAAAATCGAACTTTTAAAATCCGTACCTGCTAATTTAATCGGTTCATCTCCCATAGAAGTGCCCATCGAGATAACGTCTTGATTGTACCCCGTAAGAACTGTTGCTGCCTTAACAGATGAACCTGCCTCATAAGCTGTCGTAAATGTTCCGTATCCGTAATCAACAATTTCACTTTTCCCTGTTTCAGGATTCTTTTCTATTTTCTTACCGACCATAGATAGGACATCCCCTGTATTAGGGTCCATCATAATTAAAAAGGCACGATCTAATAAATACGATCCAGGAAGAGCTTTTAAATTAAGCAGTTCTTCTTCTACAATTTTTTCCGTTTCAGCCTGTAGCTCACTATCCAGTGATAAAATTAAATCTTTACCAGGCTCACCTTCATAAGTTGTAATAGTATCGACTACCTGCCCTTTTTTATTGGTAATATTTTTGACAACTGTTTTTTGACCTTGTAGTAGCTCTTCATATTGCGCCTCAATATAACTTTCCCCTACTCGATCATTTCGTGAATAATCACGGGCTAAATAATAATTCAGCTTCTCTTTTGGTATCCCTTTTGTTGGGACAGTTGTACGGCCAAGAATGGATAGAGAAGATAATTTTACGCGTTTCCAATCTGTCGTTGTGTTAACTCCTGGCAGTTCCGTTAAACGCTCGGAGACACGTGCAAATTCTTCTGCAGAGACATTTTCACTTTTTATAATTTGAGGTGATAAATTATAACCAGATGTCATCTCTCTAAAGATTGCTAATACTTCTAAATCCTTCTCTGACAATTGCAAAAGTTCTTCATTCGTAATGCGTTCACGTACTAGTTTATCAACCTCTGCATTGATTTGACTTGTCGTAATATTTTCTTTTGCTCGAATTTCAGCTTCTTCTGCCTTTGTCACTTTGTCGTAGGCTGCGTCATGATTTTTAATAATCCAAAAATCTTGTTTATCACGCAACGTGACGCGTTTCGTTGGTTGTTCAATTAATTGTGCCAGCTTTTCAGCTATATTTAGCATTTCATCTGTTGTAGTCGTTTGCATTTTCGTATACGTAATCGCATTTTCCGGGTGATTATCTACTAAAATACGACCGTAACGATCATACATTCTACCCCTAGGCACACTCGTATTGACAGGGACTTCTTCTGTACTCTCTAAAAGTCGTACATACTCTTCCCCTTTCACGATTTGCATATAACCTAGTCTAAAAATCAACATTGAAAATACGATAAATATTGCAAAGAAAAGGATATTCATACGAAATGTTAAATTAGAGTGATGTTTTGCTTTAACACTCGCTGCGCGATTTTTCCCTGGTGCTTTGCGCATATGTATTCCCCTCCTTATATTTTTTCATTTCAATACACGATACTTAGTATACCATTCGTAGGTTTGACAGGAAAGCATGCACTTGACAATTATTACGGAAAACATCATTTATTTGACGGCATCTAAAGTGGAAAGGTTGCCCTTTTTGTTCTATCCATTTCTTTTGCACTTTTATCTAATAAAAAAAGGCTATGCCTTAGTGATTTCTCACCTTAGCATAGCCATCTCTATTCAATCATTATTTAGCAGCTTGGAATTTAGCTTCAACTACATCCCAGTTTACTACGTTCCAGAATCCGCCGATGTAATCTGGACGACGGTTTTGGTAGTTTAAGTAGTATGCGTGCTCCCAAACATCTAAGCCTAGAATTGGTTTTTTACCTTCCATTACTGGAGAGTCTTGGTTAGGAGTAGAAGTAACAGCAACTGAGTCACCATCCACGATTAACCATGCCCAACCTGAACCGAAGCGAGTTGTAGCAGCTTTTGCAAATTCTTCTTTGAACGCATCAAAAGAACCGAATTTCGCATCAATTGCTTTTGCAACTTCGCCAACTGGAGTATTAGAACCGCCTGGAGCGATTACTTCCCAGAATAGTGTATGGTTAGCATGTCCGCCACCGTTGTTGCGTACAGCAGTTTGTTTATCAGCTGGAAGAGCATCAAGGTTTGCGATTAAGTCGTTAATGTCTTTTTCTGCAAATTCAGTGCCTTCTACTGCTGCGTTTAAGTTTGTTACATAAGTATTGTGGTGTTTAGAATGGTGAATTTCCATTGTTTTTGCATCGATATGTGGTTCTAATGCGTCGTAAGCGTAAGTTAATTGTGGTAATTCGTAAGCCATTGTTAAGTTCCTCCCTAAAATAAGAAATATTTAGTACATCAATAGATTATCAAAATTGGTCAAACCATTCAATGAAAAATACTTCATTTAGAAGATTTCAGCCTTTTGACTGAAAAACCAATACGTTTACTATCTTACCCGGTTGTGCCATTCATTAAACCTCACATGTAAACATTAAATCGCGATAAAAAATACAATGATCATCACGATTTGAATGACAGCCTTTGCAATAGTAGAAGTTAAAAAGCCTACTAATGAGCCAATACCACTTTTCACAGCCTCACTAAATGTTCGCTTCTCTACAATTAATTCAGCGATAACTGCCCCTAAAAATGGACCAAGTAAAATCCCAGCCACAGGGATGACAAATGGGCCGATTAATAATCCAATAGTACTTCCCCACATTCCGGCATTGGAGCCGCCAAACTTTTTAATGCCAAATGCATTGGCCAATGTGTCCGCACCAAATAACAGCACTACAAATAATAGTTCAATTACCCAGAACCACCAGCTTAACTCAGCGAAGGAGAAAAATAAGCCATATAGCAGGAATCCTCCGACTAAAAATAAGACACCTGGTATAATCGGATAGACTAAACCAACAAATGAAATAATAAAGCAGGCTATTACTAAAATCCAGCCAACAACTTCCATAAAGTTTCTCTCCTTTTTCGTACATTGACTTTCATACGGACAAACAAAGTGAAAGGTTTCACTTTGTTAATGGCGAATACCTAAAATTGAATCTGCAATATTAACCGCATGGTCACCAATACGTTCCAGATTACTTACAATGTCCATATAGACAATCCCTGCCGCTCCACTACATTCATTCGTATTCAAACGTGCAATATGTTTCTGACGAAGTTTATCCTCCATATCGTCTATCAAGCTTTCAAGCTCTGTCACCTCTTGAGCTAAACTTAAGCTCGCCGTATCTAAAGCCTCTATGCTTTTACGGACAGCCTCTATAGCTAAACTAAACATGCCAATTAAATCTTGGCGTGCCGATTTACTTAAGCTCACTTCATGATGATCCTTGTATTGTAAAAGCTCTAATATATTCTCAAAGTGATCACCAATACGTTCGAAGTCTCGCACATTTGTTAATAATGTATGATGTCTGACTGAGTCTGCACGAGATAAGGGCTGCTTAGACACCATTACTAAATAATCGGTAATTTCATTATCTAGATGATTAAGGCCGGCCTCTAATTGTAAAACTGTAGGAATATGTTCGGCTTCCCCTGATTTCATATATAGAAATGTTTCTTCTAAGCCTCGTAAAGCATGCTCACCCATTCGTAATACTTCCTCTTTGGCTTGGCCAAGTGCTATCGCTGGGGAGGAATCAATAAAAGAAGGATCTAAATGCTTAGTTGTGACATTGATATGCCCATCATGTCCTGGTATCAATTTCGTAACTAATGCTGCCAATCCTGCAATAAAGGGAAGTTGAATCATCATATTAAATACATTAAATGAGCCGTGAGCAATTGCAATTTGCATACGAGGCTCTAAATGAAATAAACCACTGACCCATTGAACATATTGCATAAATGGGGTGAAAAAAATCATGAAAATAATTGTACCGATCACATTAAAAAGTACATGTGCAGCGGCTGCCCGTTTTGCATAAATAGAAGCGCCCAGTGACGCTAATACCGCCGTAATCGTCGTACCAATATTTTCACCAAATAAAATCGGTAAGGCATTGTTCAATCCGATCAAATGCTCAGCATATAAGCCTTGAAGCACACCAACTGTGGCCGTAGAGCTTTGTACAAGCAAGGTAAAAACGGTACCTAAAAATATACCTAAAATGGGTTGATTACTTAAATGAAGCGTTAGAGATGCAAAATCTGCCAGTTGATGTAGTGACTGCATACTTGCACTCATTAGCTCTAGCCCTAAAAATAAGCCACCAAAGCCAAATATAATTTGACCAATATGTTGATATGTTGCTTTTTTTAAGAAAAATAAACAGCCTGCCCCGATTGCTAATAAGGGATAAAAATAGATACCAATATTAATACCAATAATGAATGCTGTAATGGTTGTACCAATATTTGCTCCCATAATTACGCCGATTGCTTGACGTAACGTTAAAAATCCGGCACTCACTAACCCAACAGTAATGACTGTCGTTGCAGAGCTTGACTGAATGCAAATTGTTACAAATATGCCTACTAAAACTCCCATGATAGGGTTAGTTGTAAAGCGATTTAACCATTCGCGTAATCGATCATCCGCTGATTTTTGAAGCCCATCACCCATAAATTTAATGGAAAATAAAAAGACTCCTAACCCACCTAAAAACTGAAAGAGTATGCTTTGCCAATCTATTGTCAATTGTTTTCGCTCCAATTCCTACGTCTCTACTACTCTATTTCTAATCTTTAATTGATTACAAACAAAAAGTAAAGAAATCCTTTAATTTCTTTACATAATGTTAACATTTTATCATCAAGTCTCCCTTCATTCATACTTCTTTCATACCCTATGCTCTTTGAACATGTTAATATATTGTTTGGAGGAGATATAGTATGAAACACTCACAGCTATTTATCGATAGTCTCATTCATCCAAAAAAACTAGCAGCCTATCGTTTACTACCTATTGGAAAAGTTATTCAATATACTTTTCTACTCATTACCCTTCTAACTGTATTCTCTTTAGGTAGATTTGCAGCGGGTATGTCTGTTGATACGATTGATATGAACAGTTTAAATGGTTTAACTGAATACATAGATGGCATTAAATGGCTCTTATATCCGTTTACGTTCTTAATGCTTTTTGTCTTTACAACCATGCTGATTTTTGCACAAATTGCTCTCTATGCCTTAGCCGGTTTATTTATCTTAAAAGTGATGAAACGTCGTGGTGAATACCGTCATATTTGGCGGACAACAACGTTTGCCATTACGTGGGCAACATTATTGTCGATGCTAGCAGAATATTTACCGATTAACAGTACGATTATCTCTGTTTTTTCTTTATTATTGACGATCGTTCTATTAATTGTGGCCTTTACAAAATATCCAAAACAACCAATTTCAAAATAATGTGCATGAATCCCACCTCTTCTAAATATAGTGTAGAAAAGGAGGGATTTTTTTGCGGGCATTCATCTTAACAGCTATCATTATCGTCATCGCTTTTGTCGTAAAAGTAGATTTAACTGAGGGTTCGATCCCCCTTGCTGGTTTACAAACCAAAAGTACTAATGGCCAATGTGAACAGCAACGTGAGCCAAATTATATCACCGTACAAACTATTGAAGGAGATACCATTCATAGTTTATTTGCCTTACACCCTGCAAAAGTTCCTATGACATTCCCAGAACGCTTACAATTATTTTACAACTTAAACCCACACTTACAATTACAGGAATTGATTCCCGGTGGCAATATTAAGCTTCCTCTTACGTTTGAATTCGAAAACAAATGCGGAAAATGAAAAGTTAGCGTTTCTTCCTTGTCCTTATTTTCTTACACTGCTAAAATAAATGACAGTGACGGCTGAAAATAGTGGCCCGAAAAGGAGAGAAAGTTAATGAGTGAAATTTGTCACCGTACAAATACACGTCCTGTACGTGTCGGTAACTTAACAATTGGTGGTAGTAATGAATTATTCATTCAAAGTATGTGTACAACAAAAACACATGATGTAGATGCAACAGTGGCAGAAATTCTTCGACTTGAAGAAGCAGGCTGTCAAATAGTTCGTGTTGCAGTTCCAGATGAGCGTGCTGCAGATGCAATTGCCGAAATCAAAAAACGTATCCATATTCCATTAGTAGCTGATATTCATTTTGACTATAGATTAGCATTAAAAGCCATTGAAAATGGTATCGATAAAGTACGTATTAACCCAGGTAATATTGGTCGTAAAGAAAAAGTGGAGGCTGTCGTGAATGCAGCTAAAGCAAAAGGTATTCCAATTCGTATTGGTGTAAATGCTGGTTCATTAGAGCGTCATATTTTAGAAAAATACGGTTATCCAACTGCTGATGGTATGGTTGAGTCTGCTCTTCACCATATTAAAATTTTAGAAGACTTGGACTTCCACGATATTATTGTATCGATGAAGGCATCTGACGTAAACCTTGCTATTGAAGCCTATGAAAAAGCAGCTAAGGCTTTTAATTATCCGCTACATTTAGGTATTACAGAATCAGGTACACTGTTTGCTGGTACTGTAAAATCAGCGGCTGGACTTGGAGCCATCCTATCAAAAGGAATTGGTAACACATTACGTATTTCACTTTCAGCAGACCCTGTTGAGGAAATAAAAGTAGCACGTGAACTATTAAAATCCTTTGGTCTAGCTTCAAATATGGCAACACTGATCTCTTGTCCAACATGTGGACGCATTGAGATTGATTTAATTTCCATTGCGAATGAAGTAGAAGAATATATTTCTAAATTGAAGGTACCTTTAAAAGTAGCAGTATTAGGCTGTGCGGTAAACGGTCCTGGTGAAGCACGTGAAGCAGATATCGGTATTGCTGGTGCACGAGGTGAGGGCTTGTTATTCATGAAGGGGAAAACTGTTCGTAAAGTCCCTGAAGAAACAATGGTTGAAGAGTTGAAAAAAGAAATTGATAAATTAGCGGCAGAGATGGAAGAAAAGCGCGCAGCAGAAGAAGCACAAAAAGCGAATGCCTAAGGAGGTACTAGCATGAAAAAGCCCCGCTTTGGTATTGATATTGATGGGACTGTAACATGTCCAAGTACACTCATCCCACATATTAATAAACAATATAACGTAAATATTACGCTTGATGATGTTTGTGAGTATGATTTTTTATCAGCCTTTCCGCACCCTGTTGATCGTAGTGCCTTTAACACTTGGTTTAAAGAAAACGAGCCTTATATGTACGAAGTGTCGGAAGTGGCAAAAGATGCAAAAAGCATTCTAACTGCTTGGCAAAATTCTTATGAGCTCTACTATATTTCGGCACGAGGCGAAAATGTAGCAGACATTACAATGAATTGGTTTAAAACTCAGGCTATCCCCTATGATCATATCGAACTTTTAGGTAGCCATGATAAATTAGCAGTTGCTAAAAAGCATCATGTAGAGGCTTTCTTTGAGGATAAGCACGATAATGCGGTTATGCTGGCAGAGGAGCTAAAAATACCTGTCGTGTTATTTGATACGCCTTATAACCGTCTTGCTGTCCCTGACAATGTTGTAAGGGTATATAACTGGCAAGAAGCCAATCAATTTATCACCAATCATTTCAAATAATATACAGGAGAGTCGTGTTCAGATAAAGAACACGACTCTTTTATTTGCCACCAGCGGATGGTAAGGCTTGGAGCAGAAGCCGTTCAAACAAGTTCGTTTGACGATAGACCTGCTTATTTTCACTATACTTCCAGAATTCCTCGTATCCAACGCTCCACAAAGTTTTCAAAGGTAATGCCATAATTATCGTAGACGGCATGATAAACAAAATAAGTTCCTAAACGATCAAGAATTTCATCATTAATTTTCATCACAAACCGCTCCCTTTCTACTTGTTTTTCACCAAATTTTCATACTTCTATACTCCCAAATGACGAACAATCGAGTGGAGGTCGCATCGTTGCAAAACCGTCACAATCTACCGCTTTCATGCCCTTTCTTCATATTTTTCTTTTCGATAAGATAGTAGTAACAACATGCTAGACTGGAGGGACTACTTGTGAAATGGATGACAAAATTAGCTTGTATGACTTGCATCTGCGCACTACTGACCGGCTGTGGTGATCGATTATCAGAAATTAAAGATGCAGCTTCTGGCATCAACACAGCGGCAAACTCCGCGGCTAGTGCAGTAAGTCGAGATGTACATGCTATACGCGCTATAGACATTAACTATAAAGATACATCTTTCACGGTTAATGACCTATTTAAAACTATTTTACGTGACATACGCTGGGATTATGACCCGGAAAAAAATGAGCTACATGTGAGAGGCACTTGGCAACCCCCACTATTTTCTGATCAGCCATGGGATGATGAGTTGAAAGAAAAGCTTGCTGAGTCAGGCATTGTAGACGTTACATGCAAAATAATTGATGATAAAATTGATAGCTCTCAAACTACAACGATCGTTATTTTTAATAATGAAAATCTCTTACAAAAAAATGGTGAAGAAGCACTCCATCACCTATATGATACCTATTTACTGTCAACGCATTAAAAACGATTCTGCCATGATAACTGGCAGAATCGTTTTTTTATAATAAGTCTTACAATTTTGAAATATTAGGTGCTTTTATTTGAATAAAATAAAACCATCACGTTATAATCAAAGTACAACGTGATGGTTTGGAGGTGTTTGCATTGGGACAGAGAAATTAAAAATTGGCGAGCTTGCTGAAAAAACTGGCATTACAAAACGAACAATCGATTATTATACAAACATAGGCTTGTTGGTAGCAGAACGTTCTGCAACAAATTATCGCTACTATGATCCCTTCATGATTGAACGACTTCAATTCATTGAACAGCGCAAACAACAAGGGCTTTCACTCGTTGAAATCCAACATGAATTAAACATCACTCCCTATGAAGAAATTGATGTACAAATGCTTCGTTTAAAAATGCAAGATTTAGAGCATGATGTAGCTTCTCTACTAGAACAAATGAACCAGCAAGATGATAAAAAAATTGAAACTATTAAAAAGAATGTTTCGCCTGAAAGTATTGCATTAATGCAATCCTTACTTTTACTTATTCATAATTAGGAGGTGACGTTCTGTTTTTACAGAACGACTATTTGGATACCATAATAAACTTATCGATTTTTACCATTTTATTAGCTTTAACAGGTTTTTTCGTGGCAACAGAGTTTGCGATTGTAAAGGTTCGTTCCTCAAGACTTGATCAACTTATTGCAGAGGGAAATACAAAAGCCATTGCTGCTAAGCAAGTGGTCAGTCATTTAGATGAATATTTATCTGCCTGTCAATTAGGGATTACAGTAACAGCTCTTGGTATCGGTATGGTTGGTGAAAAAACTTTTGAATTTATGCTACACCCACTATTCGAAATGATCGGAATTTCAGATAAATATATGACGATCTTTACCATTGGTACAGCCTTTGCTATCGCTACATTCTTACATGTTGTTGTCGGCGAACTAGCCCCAAAAACAGCAGCTATTCAAAAAGCGGAAACGATTACTCTACTTTTCGCAAAGCCGATTATGTTCTTCTACAAAATCATGTACCCATTTATTTGGTTCTTGAACGGCTCTGCACGCGTTTTGATTGGTTTTTTCGGTATGAAGCCTGCAAGTGAGCATGAGCTTTCTCATACGGAGGAAGAACTGCGACTATTACTGTCTGAAAGCTTTAAAAGTGGTGAAATCAATAAAACAGAGCTTAAATATGTAAATAACGTCTTTGAGTTTGACGAACGTATTGCTCGTGAAATCATGGTTCCTCGAACAGAAATTGTAGGGATTGAACGAAATGACTCGTTTACAACTATCATCCATCATTTTGCCGCTGAAAAATATACGCGTTACCCTATTTATGATGGCGACCGCGATAATATTTTAGGGTTTATCAATGCAAAGGAATTGTTTACACACGGTTTACTTGAGAAGCTTACAGACGAGACATTAGTCATCGAAGATTTCATTAATCCAGTTATTCGTGTTATTGAAACTATCCCTGTTCAAGAATTACTTGTACGAATGCAAAAAGAACGTATTCATATGGCCATTTTAATGGATGAATATGGTGGGACATCAGGTCTCGTAACCGTTGAAGATATTTTAGAAGAAATTGTTGGTGAAATTCGTGATGAATTTGACGATGATGAAATTGCAGATATTCGAAAAATCACAGAAAACCATTATATATTAAATGCAAAGATGCTTGTTGAAGATGTAGAAAATTTACTAAATATAACATTAGAAGCCGAGGAAGTGGAAACATTAGGTGGTTGGTTCTTATCCGTGAATAATGGGATAAAAGCATCCGCAAATATTGAGCTTGGCTCCTATGTCTTCAGTATTTATGAACAACAAGGACATCAGATACATTATATCGAGGTTCGACCTCTACGAATTAGTGCACCGGCGTCCCTCATTACAAAGGTACAGCCCTAACCTTATTATTTTGAAACCATTTTCGTTATTCCATTATTAGCCATTTCAAGCTATAATGAGAGTAGGAATATGATTCTAGTTTCAGGGGGCTATACACATGACATTATTTAAACTATATCATTCAGATGGTATACACATTATTTCCGACGTAAAAAAACATAAAACAAATATTGAATTAAAAACAATTACAGGCGAAGTATTATATATTATCGTCGTAACAGATGAAAACTACACAGTGTACGACGATCGTTTTGCAGGTGCCTCTAAGCAGTTAAATTCTGTAGAAGCATTTGATATAGATGGCAGTTTCCGTAGCCTAGATTTCGATAATATGCGCGCTTTATTTAAAGAAGCTTTTACAAAGTTATTACAACAAATCGCTGAGTGCGTTCAAAGTAAAGATGAGCTAGTCGATATTGACACACTCCGTCATAAAGTAAGTGCCCAAATAAAAGGCATCCATTTCCGTGTCATTTCTGATACGAAAAAATATGAAATTTAACCTCTCACAGACTGTTCATTTTGGACAGTCTGTTTTCTTTTCACCTCCCTTCCCAGCTAAAACAAAAACATGCTTCTTAACTTTCATGTATAATGGGACTTAATGATCTGAAAAAAAGGGGTGTTTAGAATGAATCGTGAACAATTAATCACACTCATTTCAGAAAAACTGAAATTAATCCGTACTGAAAAAGCTTTTACCCAGGATCAAATGAGTGATTTACTTGGATTATCTAAAAAAACACTTGTCCAAATTGAAAAGGGGCGTATTCTAGCGGGATGGACAACTACTGTTGCCGTCTGTACTTTGTGTCGTGACAGTACTATTTTGCAACACGAGCTAGGCGGTGAACCATTAGAGGTGGTGGATTTGATTGCGAATAATGGAACATTGCAGCCTAAAGATAAAACAATGGGTGGATACATATGGTGGAAAAATATACATGAGCATGGAGGGTTCCGACTTCAGCAAAATATCATTAGCCTTCATTTCCGTATTTTAGACGACAACAATTTTCGTCTAATCTCAACATTTGATGAACAAGTAGCTAAACAAGCATGGAAAAAGCTACAGATGTAACCCTCCGCCATCTACTAGACCTCCTCCTAATGGTAGAAGCAGTATTCCTGCTTCTACTGTTGTTAGTTGTTTGCCCTCCTCCCCCACTTACATCAACACACTCTAGACAAATATATAAAGAAAAGAAATTACTTGTCATATGATAAAGAGAATGGATTCTGTGAAATTTCTATAAAGGATAGATAGTTGAAGTTAGGAAAGTCGAAATTTGCAGAAATATTTTCTATACTTAATAGTAACCGCTGTGATATTGGAAAGGATGCGCATAAATGAATCGAATTCTAGCAATAAGTGATATACACGGAGAATTAGCGCTTTTTGAAGAACTATTACTAAAAGCAAACTATAATCCAGATGAAGATCAACTTTTTTTACTCGGTGATTACATCGACAGAGGTCCAGCTTCAAGCGGTGTGTTAAATTTAGTGAGCGAATTACAAGGAAAAGGAGCACGAGTTCTCCTCGGCAACCATGAAGCCATCATGCTCAATGCATGCCGTTCTGGCCTTGCTAAACCATGGAACCATTGGGTAGGACTTTGTGGGGGGGATGCAACATTAGCAAGCTACGGCTACCAGCTGAACGATTTCGAGGATGCTATTGCTAGCCATACATTGCCTAGCTTTATTAAAACGTTGCCAAAGCTAGAAGAGCATTTACAATTAATTGAAAACTTCGAAACATACATTGAATTAGAGGATGCTATATTTGTACATGGTGGAGTTATACCAGGCGTTGCGATGTCAGAAACAGACCCCATGCAATTACTATGGATCCGAGAAGAATTTCATGCAGGCTATCAAGGAGATAAAACCGTTATCTTTGGACATACACCTACGTATAGACTTCACCATAACCCAACTGATTACAGTGTCTACTTTGGTGAAAACAATATTATCGGTATTGATGGTGGTGCTGTATTTGGTGGACAATTACACGCATTCGAATGGCCAAGTCGTCAAATATTCTCAGTCGAACATAAAAAACCAACAAGTAACGATTAACTTGTTGGTTTTTCTATTAATATAACTTGAAGATAACACCTACTAAAGAGTACACAATAACTGTTGTGAATAATATGGTCATATGGAATAGTGAGAAAACAAACATTTTAGTAGCCCACTTCACTTGATCTTTATTACTATGATAGCCATATATACTCATTACTAGCCATGCAATACTTAATAGTAATGCGACAAGCATAATTCCCACACTTAAGGAACCAAATAAAAAGCTTGATAGAATTAATAAAATTAAATAGAAATTTGTTTGATAATACGTACGGCGCATACCTTTAACAACAGGAAGCATTGGCACACTTGCCGCTTCATAATCTACACGTTTGCGGATTGCAATGGCATAAAAATGCGGCATTTGCCAAATAACCATCACAAAAAATAAACCAAGTATTGCAGGATGTGTAATATCTGTCGATACGGCAGACCAGCCAATTAATGGCGGTACTGCACCACTTATACTACCAATTTCTGTATTATAAATCGTACGACGTTTTGTCCACATTGTGTAAGGGACTACATATAAAAATACTCCTAGTAAACCAAATGCCGCTGCTAATGGTGACGCAAGCGCCAAGACGGCTAATCCGATAATTAACATAGCTATCGCTAATGATAGAGTCGATTTTGCTGACATTTCCCCAGTGACGGTCGGTCTGCTTTGTGTACGAGGCATAATCGCATCGATATCACGGTCATACACATTATTAAAGGCCCCTGCTGCTCCAATGACAAGGGCAGAACCAACTGTTGAAAAAATCATTTCTGGTATATTGTCTATAAACGTCATTTTATTTTTGTACATCCCTAGCGTTAAACCAGCCCACATTGGTATTAAATTAGATTTGATAATTCCTGTTTTGACTGTTTGCGCTAAAATAGTAGAGCGAGACGATTTCCCTCGTGTTGTTCCGGAGGATTGCGGTTTATGCTCCGAGTTCAGATTTTGTTCCATTCATCTTAATTCCTTTTCTCCATAATTTCTGCACGCCACAATCGATAGAAAGCGACAAAATTTGCATCTAGCACATCAAATTATTATTTTACCCCTTTTAGTTCTGTTCTGTCTCTAAGTTCACATAAAGTACATGTTTTTATCTAGTAAAGTACGCTCATTCACAACATCTTCTATGATACCACCGACTGACATGAATTTGAACCTTCTTGCTCGATTCTTATCATTACTATTCAAGAAAAGTAAAAAGCCGAGGCGAATTTTGCCTCGGCTTCTATTATTAAAGATCTCCCTGAAGTTGCTGGGCCAAAAATGCCACTAAATCACGCATATTATCTGGTGTTACCCCATGTCCATCTGGATATTGCTTAAATGTCACAGTAGCCCCAAATTGTTCAAAAACCTCTTTGCTTTCCATTCCCCATTGTGATGGAATAACATAATCATAATCACCATGAGAAATAAAGGCTTGTAAATGTTCAACAGAGCGAATAGAATATTCCTCTGTTACAAATTTAGGTGTATAGCCGCTTAATGCGACAATGCCCGTCACTAAATTCCCCATTACAAAGGCCAGTGATTGTGCTAGTACGGCTCCCTGGCTAAAGCCTAATAAAAATACTTTATGGGGATCAACTTGATATTCGTCAATTGCCTCTAATATAAATCGTTGTAAAGCCACTAATACTTTATCGAAGATAGCACGATCCGGTTGCCCTACCTCTTGAATAGTGAAGAAAGCATAACCTGGTTTTTGTGTAATGGGTCCACGCAAACTAAATATATGACATTGTTCTTGAAAGTCCTGTACTAATTGTGGTAAGTCGTCTTCATTACTTCCCATACCATGCAATAAAAAAATAGCAGGGTATTTTTTTGTAGTGTCCATATTAGTAGGTGGTGTATGTTTAAAAGTAAATGGTGTATTCATGTCTTCAAATTCCTTTCACAGTCAATCTTTGTAACAAAGCTATAGTAATTTTGTTTTATTGATTAATCCATCTGTATGGTAAGCAATATACCCATTGACAACACGAATGGTCTCTAGTGGATCTGCGTCAAAAAGTATTTGTGATTGCTCAGGTGTGGACACCAGAACCGTTAATAAATCCATACGCATAGAATGCCCCGCAGAGCTATATGCATAGTCGTAGATGATCGCTTCCTCTGTCATGCCTTCTGTCTCATATTGTTGATGGAACAATTCCTTTACAGTATCCATTTGCTCTGCTACTTGTTGTCGGATACGCATCTGATGCATCAATAATTCCTCTTCTAAAGTTGAGGGCTTTACCCATTTTTTAGCGTTTAGCATGTTCAGGAATTCTTGTTCCCATGCCTGTTCATTCTCAGTAAAGTAGAGCATATTAATCATTAGCATATCCCAGAAATCAACAGCCGAAGTTGCTGAATTTCGTTGCATTGCTATAGTTTCTTTAAAATGTTCTTCTACCTTAGTAATATTCATATTGCGAACTAAATGATTACATACGTTTTCAATAAACTTATTTGCCACTTCTTGTGCCATAAAAAATCCGTCCTTTATATCTACAAATCATTTTTTTCTATCTTATCATACCATGATTGTGAAATATGGCAACGAAGCCCTCTCTATAGACATTTCACAAAAGGATGTCTCCCTTTGTAAAGGAAGACATCCTGAATGAATTACGAGAAAACATAGCTATCCATAGTATCCAACGTATTTTGAATAGCATCTTTCAATGATCGTTGATGTTCACCACAGGAAACTACTGCCTCTTCCAAAGCGATTGCAGCATTCGCCATAAACGGTGCCATTTGCAAATCCTTGGCTAATTGAATAAGAACTAATGCCTTATTCCATTTCCAACGAGGGTTAGTTGGATCTAAATTGATCGCCTGCTCCAAATAACCAAGCGCATCAAAAGGCATCCAGCCAAAGCGATGCATTGTCTGGCCCGTCATTCCCCAGTAGACGGCCTTATTTGGATTTTCCTTAACGGCTTGTTGAAAGCAATGGACACTTTCATTGTATTGATGGGCGAATAAAAACAGCTCTCCTTGAGTAAAGAAGGATTGGGCTTTTTCATTACCTGTTCCTGTCTTTGCTACCTCTTCTAATTGCTTTATATTCATTGCAAATGCTTCTTCATCTTTGATCGCACGTATTCCTACAACCGCATCGGATTCTGGATAGCTTTCGTCCGCACGTTCTGCATGTTGTATTTCTCCATAAAGAGTCGGCTTTGGATAATGAGCGAAATCATACTCTTCTAATAATATTATATATTTTTGCGCAAGGGCTAGTTCCTCTTCATTTGTCACCATTTTTGCAGCTTCATAGCATTTCATTAGCTCGCCATTGTAAAAAAAATCATCCATTGACATTTAAAAATCCCTCCAGTGTATAGCTATTCAGTCTTTTTAGTATACACTACAACATAAAAAGAGACTGATCAAAATGTTGATACAGTCTCCTTAGTATTATTTTTTTAACACTACCGTATTTAAGAAGTTGCGTAAGTCCTCTTCTTTTAGTGCCCCTACAAAACGGTTCACTTCTTTTCCATCTTCAAAACGGATAAACGTTGGTGTTGCTTCAATATGATATTTCTCCCATAAATCTTCATATTCATAGACATTCAATTGAGCAATGTCGACACCCAGTTCATCTGCAATTGGCATTAATTCAGGTGTAAATGCTTGACAGTGTACACAAATCGGGCTGAAGAAATACGCATTCACAGGTTCACCTGCTTTAATCTTTGCCTCTAATTCATCTGGTAACATAATGTTTTGATAGCTTTTGTCATCTAATTGATCAATTGTTTCTTGTTTCAGCTTTTTATCGCCATAAGGGTTGTTTGCGCTCTCTAGTTTACTTTTGTTTGAGACATTGGTAAGCACAATAATTGCTGCAAATAATACAACAATAACGGAACCAATAATTAATAATTTTTTCACTAGAATAGTGACCTCCTTTTTTACACTAAAATCCTAATTTTAGTGTATCCGGATTGATTATAAATTGTTTTGAAAACCTAGTAAACTAATTCGCCTTTAAAAAAAGATATTTCACATTTATAACATAATTTTAAGTATATTTGGGAACATACATATTGAGAGTTCATGCAAAATTTGAACGTGGGGTGATTATATGAAAAACTCGTTTCAGCATGTATTTCAAATTTATACGAAGGATATCCGGAACATTGTCACAAACTGGGTAGTAGCTATCATTGTGGGCGGATTGATTTTTCTTCCTTCACTTTACGCCTGGCTTAATATCTATGCCTCTATGGACCCATACGCCCACACATCCAATATGAAAATCGCTATTGTCAACGAGGATACTGGAACCACCGTTCGAAATGAAGCAATTAATGTTGGAAATGAAGTAATCGAGAATTTAAAAACGAATGAAAGCTTTACTTGGGAGCTTGAAAACGAACAGCAAGCCATGGAGCATTTGAAAAATGGAGATTATTTTGCCATGATCGTTATTCCCAATGACTTTTCGCAAAAGCTCACCTCCATTCTGACAGAGCAACCAACTAAAGCGCATATTGATTATTATGTAAATGAAAAAAAGAATCCGATTGCCCCTAAAATAACAAGTAAAGGAGCAAGTGTCCTTACCCAGCAGGTTTCTAGTGAATTTGTATCAACGGTCAACGGGACGCTATTCTCCATTTTTAATACTATTGGGCTTGAAATGGAACGTGAAATTCCTGACTTTCGAAAATTTGAAAACTATGTCTTTACTATAGAGCAGCATTTACCTGATATCAATTCATTTTTAGCACAGGCTTCTAGCCAAGGGAAGGATGCCGATCAATTACTCAATCGTGCGATCACACAAATTCCACAAGTAGAACAATTAACAACAAATGGTTTGACTACTATTCAAAAAGGTCTAACTCTTGTGAATGAAGCAGATGCTCTGTTTAATGAGCTATCTCCCCTTATTAAAAAGGATGTACAAACTGTCCAAAATATTGCGCAGCACTTCACAGATATTATGAATAAACTCAACAGCATTGATCTTGATTCAGCCTCTATCACCCAAACAAAAGAAGCATTAAAAAATCAATTGTCGACGTCCAAAGAAAACATAACGCATAGTATTCAAACACTTGAGGCGCTACAGAAGTTGATTCAAGCAGATACTTTAACCCGAAATCAGTTGCAGGATTCCTTAGATCGTATCATAGCATCTTTACAGCAAAGTAATGCCCAAGATAATGAACAAATCATTGAACAGCTTACAGCTATACGTGATGCCCTGCAAAATAATCCGACCTTTACCGATTCAACTTTAAACGCTCTAAAAGACTTGCAACAATTAAATACATTACATGCAGATATCCTTACAAAAATTGAACAATTACAGCCCATTGATAAAAACGTCATTCAACAAGATATTACAGCGATTCAAAACATCGCACAAAATGCTACCGCTAATTTACAAAAATTCTTGGTCTACTATAACGATAAATTGGAGCCACAAATTCGCTCAACATTGTCTAGTGCTAAAAGTACATTAACAAGTGCTTCTGCCATGTTGACGGATGTAAAACAATTCATACCTCAGGCAACAGATAAATTGACACAGGCAAAAAATACGTTAGGTACGGCTAATAATGCTCTCCAGAAAATCCAAAGCGAGTTCCCTACTTTAAGTACAAAAATCAAGGACCTAGCGAATAAACTTCGAACTTTAGAAAATGAAGCGGATATTTCAGAGATTGTGCAATTATTAAAGAATGATGTCAATGCCGAGCGTGATTTCTTTGAAGAGCCCATTAAACTAAAGGAACATCGAATTTTCCCTATCGCCAACTACGGAACAGCGATGACACCATTTTACACAGTGCTATCCATTTGGGTCGGTTGTTTATTATTAATTTCACTATTATCCGTAAATCTTCATGAAAATTCACCTTATAGTATCCGTGAAATCTATTTTGGCCGCTTACTAACGTTTGCAACTTTTTCTATTATACAAACCCTCATCATTACGATCGGTGATACCTTTTTAGTTGACGGTTCTATTCAGGCGCCCGCTTACTTTATCTTGTTTGGACTTTTGATTAGCTTAGTATTTGTAACCGTTGTGTATACGTTAGTCTCGGTCTTTGGAAATGTTGGAAAAGCTTTAGCGATTGTGATGCTTGTTTTACAAATTGCGGGCTCTGGTGGGACATATCCTGTGGAATTATTGCCAAAGTTCTTCCAAATCATTAACCCATTTTTGCCTTTTACGTATGCCATTGAAATGATGCGTGAGGCGGTTGGAGGCATTATCTGGTCAACTGTATGGGTAGATCTCATCTTCTTAATTGGTTTCTGGTTCGTCTTTATCCTCTTTGGCTTTTTCTTAAAAAAGTTACTGAGCGAGAAAATAGAACATTTTATGAACAAAACACGCGGTTTAGATATATTTCATTGATTTTCAACTAGGCTCCATGTAAATGTTTATGAGAGCGATGTTATAATGGAAGTATTGTAAACATGTAGGAGGCGCTATTGTTGAAGAAAACGGTTTCTATTTTTATTGTTTTAGCGTTAATGTTATTAAGTGCGTGTGGAGAAAATAAGAAAAATGTTGAAAATGATCATGTAGCTACAGAAGGTGAAACTTCCCATGAAGGGGATAGTCATGCTTCAGGCGATATTCAGGAAGAAACAGCTTCAGCAAATGTTCTTCCAACGTTTTTAGAGGGTAAACAAGAAAATATTCGCTTGGTTTATCAAGTTGCTGGACAATCTACAGAAATTCTTGAATGGATGCCATGTTATTGTGGATGTGGCGAATCTTCTGGTCATAAAAGTAATTTAAACTGCTTTATTCAGGAAAAACGTGAGGATGGATCCATCGTCTGGGATGATCACGGTACTCGTTGTTTAGTCTGCTTAGAAATTGCTGTACAATCGGCTAAAATGCATCAGGATGGCAAGAGTCTAAAAGAAATTCGCCAAATCATTGATGAAACTTATAAAGAAGGCTATGCAAAACCAACACCAACTGATATGCCGGCATAAAAAAGCAAAATCCATCGAGAAGTTCATTCTCGATGGATTTTGTCATTTTTTCTTCTCTTTCATTTCCAATATTCGGTAAACCACTGTCAATCTCAATATAAGTTACCACATTGTAAAAAAAGACTGTAGGCAAACGGCAAACTCAACATTCAATGAGCTTGCCTACGCTTAACGCGACTTTGCTTTTATTGTTGCACTTGATTTTTCTTTCTTTTGCGAAGGATGACATATAGGATCACTGCAATGACAATTATTAATCCTATAAATTCGGCAATTAGGACCAATGAAATTTCACCTTTTTTATCTGTTTTCACATCAGTATTATTAACGTTTTGATCTACTGCTACGACAAATTGCCCCTCTTTTGTTTCAATTGCTGCACCTGCTTGTGAATCAGTCTCTTTCAAGTGTGCATAAAAGTCTCCTTTAATAGAGGCATTCTCAAACGATTGTATCCATAATAATGGCTGAGTGTTCTGCCAAAAGTTTTTAGTCATATAAGCATATTGACCAATTGCCTCAGGTAAAAAGCCTTGTTGAATTAGTTGTTCAGAAGAATTTGGAATTTGGCTAGCATTTTTGGATAGCCATTTCAGCTGCTTCATGTCTCCCATAAAAATGACCGCATGCTTTTGTAAAGCTTCTTCGGTGACATCTTTGTCCTGCATAAGTGTGATATTGGCCATTTTGCCATTCATCATTAATGCCTTATACATAGATAGCATCTTTACATCATCCATGCTTTCATTATTAGGAATCACCATTAATGTATGATCATGAAAGGAATTCGGAAAATCACGTAAAGTAAAGGTTGGTTCAGTGGCATCTTTAGTGATCGATAAAGAACTAGCACTATCTATATATAACCAATAACGTTCATTCGTTGTTTCACATGGGTCCTCTAATTGAAAGCCTGTTACTTCAAATTGAATATCTGTCATAGATTGTTGATTAAGAACATTAGTTTGAATAGGTAGTAAAGCCTCATACATATCTGTAGTAGTTTGCTTTAGCTTTCGTAAATCTACCGAATGTGGGACATTATTGATATAGGCAATCAATTCAAGTTTTCGATCATCATCATGATTGTCTGGTATACTAGCTGATTTCTTTAACACTAATCGCATGACCGCTTCCTTATTGGCCTCTAATTGTGGCAAGGACACATAATAATGTGGGGTCATAGTTAATTGGCTAGACAAGGTTTGGTTTTCAAAGCCAAACTGCTGAAAGGAAATGGTTGAATCTGAAGTACTGTCTATTTTCGGTAAATCTTTAATGGCTAATGTATTTCCTATTAATTGCCCGGATAATCTAGATTCTGTTAAAAAGGATAATCGTTCCTCAATCGCTTTCCCATTCGTTGAAGTCACAGCCAAAATAGGTACCCGTTCATTTGAATCTGTATTAAGTAATTCCTGCATAGATAATGTCATGGTGTCGTCACTAACATTGATTTTATCTAATACATTTTTGAATAAGCTTGTACTAAATTCCTTTTGTGCGCCTAAGATAACAATAGGCCCAGACACTTGATTGACCGCATCTTCACGTTTAATCTGAACATTTGTATCACCATGCTCTGATAAATAAGCAGAGAGCTGGTATCCACTGTTTAAAGTTGCTTCAGAAGCTTGCTTTGGTAAAATAACTGTTGTTGCATATCCCTCATAACTCAAAAATGCAGTTGGATAACTAGTTAATGCCCATGCTTGGCTCTCCTCGCTAAAAGCTGACATGGAAGATAGTATATCGATACGTAACCAATTACCGGCATTACCAGGTGGCACACAAATACCTTCTTTTAGAATTCCATAAAAACTTGCAGTAATCTTGTGAGTCCCTTTTAATAAAGCCTCTTTTGGAAGATTAACGACAATCGTTTGCTTAAGTAAATCTGCTTTCAATGGCACCGTTTTGACCGCTACATCATCCACTTTCACGGTAAACGAGGATGGTGCTATAAGTAGCTCTGAATGTTGAATTTGAAAAGTAGCCTGCTGGCCATTTTGTTTCACATCATCTACTAGATTATAATAAAAATCTCTTGATGAGGATGGACCCTGTAATTCAATTGGCTGTGATAATAAAGGCTTGTTTTGCTTTTGATTGCCTTCTATCGCCATTGTTTTATCATCTACGGTAATGGTAGCCGCAACAGCGTCATTTGTAATACATAAAAAGCCTATAAAAAATAAAAGTATAGAGAAAAATTTGGCTCTCATTATTCCGCTCCTTTATCTGTTTGCTTTGAAAATCGTTCTGTTTTATACCATTGCACTTCTTGCCCAGTAAACATGCGCTTTATTTCTAAAAATAATGACCATACGACTAGTACAATCCACATTTGGGAATACGTAAAATACATAAGAATGACATATAAGAAATTCTTTCTATTCATTTCAGTTTTTTCAATACTTAAGGTAATCATTACTTCTCCTAAGAATAGTAAAAAGGCTAAAACCCATAAAACAAGGGCAATATCGCCAACGGTCAAACCAATGTCATAAAATAAATTAATAATAAATAAAGCATTGGATAAAATAACGCCAAAGAAAAATAAGAAATACGTAAAGAAGAAGTAAAATAAATCAAATATAATACTTTTTCTTTTTAAGGTGAAAAATTGACTTAAAAACTTCAGAACTACATATTGATTGCCCCTTGCCCATCTTGTTCGTTGTTTCCACCAAACTTTTAATGTCTCGGGCTCCTGCTCCCAAGTAATAGCCTTTGGGAAAAATCGAATATGATAGCCTAAGTTATAAACACGGATAGTCAGCTCTGTGTCCTCTGCTAATGCTTTTACATCCCATCCACCTAACTGCTCTAAAACTGTACGGCGAATGGCAAAATTAGTACCAGGAATGGTTGCTACCTTAAACCATTTCCAACGACCACCCTGAGCCATCCACTGGAAGCAAATCGTTTCTATATTAATAAACCTTGTCAACCAAGTTTCAGTCGCATTAATGACGCGAAACTTCCCTACAGTGGCCGCAGCTTTTGGGTCATTTATGAGACCCATTACTAAGTACCAAACTGCCATTTTTTCAGGTGTATTATCTGCATCATAGACCACTACAATGTCCCCTGTAGAATCAGCTAACGCAGAGTTTAATGCCGAAGATTTGCCCTTCCCTTTGTTAGGCTCCACGGTTTCAATCACTCGAATAAATGGAAATTTTTCAGCATACTGCTTGGCAATATCACCAGTTTCATCAGAGGAATTATCATTAATGACAATCACCTCTAATTTATCTTTAGGATAATACAAACGAGACATAGCCCGTAAAGTCTGCTCAATTACGAGTGCTTCATTATGAGCTGGTATAAAAACACTGACAGAGGGTACATGAGTCATTTTTTTAGACCACTCATCGATTGGTTTTTCAAATGAACGGAAATGTAAATAGCCCCCCTCCATTAAAAACATGTGGTAGAGCAGCATAATCCAAATGAGGAAAAGTGAAATAAAAAATAATAGATTAGCCATTTGTCTTCCTCTCCTCAAATAATCTCTTACGCAATGTAATTCGTAATCGTAAGGTACTTATAAAAAATAATGTAACAAACAAGGATACAACAAAGACAAGGATCCATAAAATTAATTCGAATGGCCGTTCATCAAATGAAATTTTTAAACGCTCTTTTTTAGAAAAAGATAAGTCAATGGTCTGTTCACCATCTTTATGTTGGACGATGGAAACATTCTCTGACTTTACTTGTTGGTTTGTTTGTCGGAAATTCATGAGTTCTATTTGCGGATGTCTTTTTAGCACATCAACAAGTTCTTGAGCATAAGAAGAATTTACATAAGCAGGATATTGAATACCGATAATGGAACTAGGAACCTGTAATAGTAAGTCTATTTTTCGTTTGACAGTATATAAAGGATTGCTGTCTGTATCAGGAATGATCCCTACTGTCATTGGATAGATGGTGCGGTTGTCCATTTTTGTGATATATAATGATGGACTATCTTCCGGGATACTCCCTTTAAATAAGCTATTCTCATCACGGCTTATAGATGGATAAATATTCCGTAATGCTAAATAATCAAGATTATTTTCAGGTGAAGTAGTGGAAGAAAGGATAAATGGATAACCTTCATTTTGTAGCTTTTGCAAATAACTTAATAATTTTTTATTATCATGTAAGTAATATATATTTTTTTCATATTCATCCATTAATATAGGTGTTACTTCAAGTGCAATCGGCACCCTATTTTTAGTGAATGCCTTCACTACCTTTTCTAACTTTCCCACATCTGTTTTCATATTAATATCTGATACAACAATAAAAGCTGGATGTGACTGAGGCTTGGGTAATTGCAATAAATCGCCCATGAGGGTAGGCCATTGATATTGTAAGGTTCCTCTATTCACAAAATCTCCGATATACGACCAATTGTTCTTTTTAACAACAAAAGGATAGGATTCATTCATTGAGGAGGCTCTTTTCAAGACTTCGAAATCAGCAGATGGTAATACACTTTTCCATCTTACAGGGTTGTCTAAACTTTCTTCCCCAATTGTTCGGAGCTCAATTATTTGACCTTGCTGCCATTTAGCAAATGGGCTGAATTGAAGAGCATTTTCACCAATCAAAATCGCAGAACCTTGAAAATGATTCACAGCAGCTAAAGCCTTCTCAGGAATAACTGTTGGATACGCGTTAAAAATAACAATCCGTTTATAACGTTGCAGCATCTGCTCTTCTATTTCTTCAATCGCTAAAACATCCACGGACGTATATACTTGAAGCATCTCTTGCAATGCTATAACATCACGATTTGGTTGCTGAGTACTTGTGACAAAGATTAATGCTATGTCTTTGTCATCTTGTGCAGCAAATGCTGTCTCACTTGATATGAAAGTATAAAAACAAAGCATTCCAATGGCGAACCATAAGTTGTATTTAGAGCGCACTTGTTTTCATCTCTCTTTCCAATTCTGTTAAAAGCTCATCAAATGTTGTTTCCATCAATGGTCGATAGGTCATAAAGCTTGTTTTATAATTGAGTGTGACCCATTTGCCATTGACCAATTGATGATTTTTTAATGCTTGATCTAGTTTGTCATAAATGACTTCCATATGCTGGTCTGTTGTATCGATTAGCAACAACCCTATATGATTTTCACGAAACCGAAACTTTTTATCCGTTTGTCTGACCGTTTGTTGAATTCGTTGGGAAAGCTGTTGCCATAAATGCTGTACCTCTTTTGCACCATACAGCTTTTGGAATTTATCATAATTTTCAAGCTTTAAAACCATAAAAACAAAAGTATGTTTATGTCGGTCTGCCCTACGCATTTCTTCATTGACGCTTATACGCATTCTCGTTTCATTATCAAATCCTGTTTCCACATCAATGGCTACATAATTTCTAACATCCTCTTGCAGTTTTTTTAAATAGTTTCCCTGTTCACTCATTAATTCATGCACCTTTCCAGCACAAAGAATGAGGATCAATAGTAGAATCCCGTAGGCGAAAAACATTTGCATGGAAAAAGTAGGATTTAGAAAAATTACAGCTCCTGCTATTCCTGTATATAGTAATGTCGAGCCTGTAATAAAAATAAAGACGAGGCTACTCACAAGACCAAATACTGTCCCTCTCCAAAGTGTAAGTACGATGAGAATCATTAAAAAGGAGTACAATAATAAGCCTTCAGCATCCTGACGGAGTAAAAAATAAGCTGGTAATTGTAACAATAAAATAAGTAATATTCCATAACCCAAAATAGCTTTATTTCTATTTATTGTGGTACGCATTTTCTACCTCCCTTTCTGCTAATAGTGGTAGTAAATTATCAAAACTATGCGTTGACTTTGTATGTTTATCGACATAGCCTGATGAAGGATCTTTTAGAGCTGTCATCTTTTCCATGAATTGCTGAGCTAATTGCTGTTCGTTTAATGCCAGCATATATCTTGCTGCCATGGCATAAACAGCTGGCGATTCAAAGTTAACGGTCGGTTGATTCGTTTGGGCACTGTAACGACCATAGAGTTTACCGTCTCTCTTCAAAAGGTTTAATAGCCAGTTTTTAAATGGCATTGTGTCCCCATCCATCGAAGCAAGATGATAGGCCGTATATAATTGATCGATCATGTGCAATTCCTCGTCGAACACATAGCTTTTAGTGGCAAGGTCAAAATATTTTGGGAAAAATCCTGCCTCAGCTATTGGGGCATTTTGTAAAATGTCTAACTGATGTTGAACTTGTTGCTGGGATAATAGACCATGCTGCTCCATTTCATAAAAAGCAGATGGCATAATATAGCTCATGGTTAAAGCTGTTGCTTTATCATGGCTATTAACATCGACATAATCGACAAACAGTTCTTGATTCATCCCATACTGAATCAAATTATCTCCAATTTGTTTACCCAATTGTTCATAATCTGAATCATGCCATTTCTCACTGGCATCCAGTAAAACACGGATGATACGTAAATCATCAATCAGTGCATTGACAGAAGCTTTTTTAGTACCATCTAATCGCCAAACAATAAAGTCGTTTGACAAAAAATACGATTTCAAGACATCGACTTGTTCATCAAAACGTGCCTGATCATCTTTTTCTACTAGATAGGCAAGCCATAAACCAACCGATTCAGATAAAAACACATCCTTTTGGGTATCTATATCTGTGCGTAATAAACCTTTTCCATTCATTAAATCTTCGATGACAAATTGTTCCGTCGGTGAAGTAGCAGGCACTTTTTGTAACGCTACCTCTTTTTCTGTACAGCATATTAAAAGAAAAACAACACTAACTATTAACAAAAACCATTTAAAATTTTTTATCATCGTCATCTTCCTCATTAATAGTTATTTTTCTATTATGAAATCCCGATTTTATATTATAGTATACAATAATTAGAAAGGCTAAGCTTTTATATGAGTAGAGTCATACTTTAAATATTCTTTATAAAAAAAGATGCCCAAAAAAGGTCTATAGACCCATCAGGCATCCCGGATTTATTCTATAAAAGCTATATTTTTTGGTAATTTCCTATTTAAAGCAAAAATTGTTATTACTATTTTTTTGAACACGGACCAATGGGGTCATTTATGTCTATTACTTCACAAGCTGTAAAATTGTTTTAAAATGTTCATGGTCTGCTCGTTGCAAAAGCTCATATAAAATCATCTCCATACTAGTTGGATAAATACCAAGGGCACTCATCTTAGCTAATCCGACTTCCTTATTTGCTTTTGTTCGAGATGAAACAGCATCTACCACTACCTCAACTTCAAATCCTTGTTCCTTTAGTTGTATAGCTGTTTGGTAAACACAAATATGCGTTTCAATACCAGTGACAATAAATTGAGAACGTCCACTTTCCTTCATCGCTTTCACAAATTCCTCTTCCTCACATGCACTAAAAGCCATTTTAGCAATTGCTTGTCCTTGAAGATGTTGTGCTATATCAAGTGCTGTACCGCCTAAACGACTCGGATTTTGTTCTAGCCATAAAATAGGTACTTCCAGTGCTTGCATTGCTTGTATCAGCTTAGCAATGTTTGCAATCGTTGCTTCACTCTCATCAACAATTGTTGCTAGCTTTCCTTGCACGTCAACGACTACTAAACAAGCTTCTTCTACTGTAAACATCGTGAACACCCCTTTTCTATTCTTTATTTATTATACAAAAGCTCACTTTAAAATGGGTTTATTTAAAATCCTATCGTACATATTGATTCATCGTCTGCATAAATAAACGTTATATTTTATATTCTAGCCGTTCCATATCTCCACGAGCATGCCCTTTTCCGCAGCTACTAAAATCCGAACATTAAATGGATTGTAACGGATGAAATTTATTTCAATTACGAAAATTCCAACTTTATTCCTGATAAAACTGTACTTTTCGTTCGTATTTGAATTAAAAACTCCTGCTAATTGTGTACATTTTGTTGCGAGGTTGTCGCTATTCTGCTCAAATATTAAGAATTTTATTTTTTCTCTTGAAAATTAAGTTATAATCCAGTAAAGTTCTGTTATCCCGCTTTAATGGTCCTATAGCTAATGATGTCTCTTAGACGATTAAAGCTCGATCAGGACAATGTATATTCAGCAGTTTATAGCCACTGGATAAAAATTTCACTTATTAATCAAACAAGGAGTGTACCCACTTTGACACAACGTGCATACAATTTCAACGCAGGTCCATCTGCACTGCCCCAAGAAGTATTAGAAAAAGCTCAACAACAATTAGTAGACTTCCGTGACTCAGGTATGTCGATTATGGAAATGAGCCATCGTAGTGCCATTTTTGACGAAGTACATAACGAAGCTATCGCCTTATTGAAAAAGCTATATGCGATACCAGAAAATTACGAGGTCTTATTTTTACAAGGGGGGGCTAGCCTGCAATTTACAATGGTGCCAATGAACTTCCTATCTACTGATCAAAAAGCAAGTTATGTATTATCAGGCTCTTGGTCTGAGAAGGCATTCAAGGAAGCAAAGTTTTTCGGTACACCTGTGGAAGCTGCTAGTACAAAAGAGAACCAATACCGCCATATTCCTGCCCTAGCAGACATTCAATTTAATGAGGATGATGCCTATGTGCACATCACTTCTAATAATACTATTTACGGTACACAGTGGAAGGATTATCCAAATACAGGAAATGTACCTTTAGTGGCCGATATGTCTAGTGATATTCTTTCAAAACCAATTGATATTCAAAAATTTGGACTCATCTATGCAGGTGCTCAAAAAAACCTAGGTCCTTCAGGTGTAACAGTTGTCATTATTCGCAAAGATCTTCTTGAAAAAGCGAATAAAAATATCCCTACAATGCTTAAATATACAACACATGCTGATAGTAATTCTTTATATAATACACCACCTACATTTGGTATCTATATGCTAGGTGAAGTGTTGAAATGGGTAGAATCTAATGGTGGAGTCGCTGCAGTTGAGAAGCACAATGAATTAAAGGCTAAAATTATTTATGATGCTATTGACAATAGCAATGGATTCTATAAGGGGCATGCAACTCCAGAAAGCCGTTCACTTATGAACATTACATTCCGCGTTGCCGATGAGGAACTTGAAAAACTATTCCTAGCGGAAGCAAAAGCAGCTGGCTTTGTAGGGCTAAATGGCCATCGTTCTGTAGGCGGCTGTCGTGCTTCAACATATAATGCTGTGCCATTAGAGGCTTGTGAAGCTTTAAGAGACTTTATGGTCGATTTCCAACAAAAACATCAATAATCTTATAAAAAATGACGATGATTTACGTTTCTGTAATGACTCGTCTTTTTTTGTTTGTCGATGATAATCTATCCCCATACAACTATCATTATAAAATTTTTATAGCAAATTTTTCTTTTAGGGCTTTGCACATAGCCTATTCTTTTGAGAAAAATATAGATTTTTAAGCGGACTATCGGACAGATTACCAGCCTCAATCTATTTACCAAACATAGATTATTACTGTAAGGATACCCTTACGAAAATAGAGGAAGGGAGGTCTGGACGATGGAAGATAGACGATATACAACACAGATGAACTGGCAAGGCTGTAAATGTCCAAAAAAAGAAGAGAAATGTTGTCCACGTAAAGAAGAAAAATGCCCTTGTCAAAAAGAAGAAAAATGTACACCAAGAATGAGCAGTAACTGTAGAGGCTGTATTTGTCAGCAATTACGGAAATTAGAGCTTGCGACTAGACTAGATATCTTTTTATCTGGAGGTATTAGCTTCTTAGGTGTGACTTTCATTTCTTTCGATCCACGCAATTGCTGTGCTTACTTCCTTGAAGCAGGTGCGGCTGCTACTTCTCCTTTAATTGTAGACTGCAATCAAATTGTTGCGATTCGTAAAGTAGCAGTAGCTTAATAAAAATAGAGAGGGTACATCCTATTTGGAACTACCCTTTCTTTTACATAAGGCTCTGTTAAATTTAATTGTTGATTTTTTAAAAATTATTATGGGAACCTGATTTGTTGAGGTTTCTCATTCTTATTCAACTAACACTACTTACTTTAATAAGTTTAATAAGAAAAAGTGCTATGCTCATTTTGAGTTGAGCCTTTAGTTTTCTATTCGAATAAAGCATTTTTCATATATATCAATTGCTTCAATTTGTAGGTCATTTAAATTAATTTTCAACTCATCCTCACGTTTTTCATCTTCTTCACCTAACCAACAAATAAAAACTTCACAAAAATCGCCTTGTGGAAGCAATCCTTTTAGTAAGTGACATAAATAAAGAAAAGTTATTTTGGATTTTTCGTAGTTGTGTGGTGAATAAGTCTTTTGATATTCATTCATCTCCCAAATAGGATGACCTTTTTCAGATACTTCATAAATATAGGGCGTAGTAAAATGCTTCTGCTTAACTACATTACGATTTTTTTCTTTAGAGAAAACATAATCTATTTCAACCTCATCCTCTGTATAATATTCATTTAGTTTTACTGTAAAATTTAATCCAATATAAGTTGCCATACTCATTTTCATAAACTCCCTGCTGTTTAGTTGTTCAAGTAAATTGCCTAAGAATTAATTAAATATTACACATTGAATTTCGATATCTGCAAGCTTCGATAGGTTTCAGTCATTTCAAAAATAAATGATGTCAATAGAAATTCTTTGATATTGTGTTTTGTACTTTCGTTACTATGACTATCTATATATAAGAACCAAGCAAGGTAATTATCAAGGTATTTAGTAGCTACGCCTTTAAAACGATTTATCCAATGCTTTACACGCGAATGAAGTCCGTTAACTTTTGAATATGGTACAAACCTTTAATAACGTAATTTTCATCGTCTAATTTAATGCGATAATGCTCTATTCTTTTTTCATTTGCATAAGTTTTATAGGCTCTCCAAGCATCTGTAATAAGTACATTATTAGGCGATAATTTAGAGCCTATCATACCATCAACCTTTGTTTTCACCACACGCCCCAAACACGCTACTTTTGAAACGGTCGCTTTAGTTCGGTCTCTAGCGACAAGAACACAGACTTGTTCATTACTTATCCCTCTATGCTTAGATTTACCGCCAAGCTTTTAAAAGTTATTAATTTTCAACATTATTCTTTAACAGAGCCTTACATAAAAAAAACTCTGTCCATTTTTTAATGTGACAGAGTTTCATGCTTACAATCCGGGCATTTCCCATATATTTCAAACTTATGATTTTCAATTTCATAGTCGGGAAGCTTTTCTCCTAGCATTTCCATCGGACAAAGGTTGAGCTCTTTAACATTGCCACAATCCATACAAATAAAATGATGGTGATGATGTGCAGATTCACAGTGCATTCGGAAATTACGTTCTCCAGATAGCTCTGTTTCCTCTAAAATCCCTAGCTTCACAAATGTAGCAAGGTTACGATAAATGGTATCAAAGCTCATCCCCGGAAAATCTTTTTTTAAAACATCCAATAAATCACGGGCTGTTAGATATTTATCTGTTGCAGCAAACATATCTAATATTAACTCCCGCTTATCCGTTTTTTTATAACCATTTTCTTTTAAAATTTCCCACGCTCTTGAAACATTCATTGTGCTACCTCCCCTTGCTTCGCAGCCATTTTAAATGCTACTTTCTTTCCAAGGATCACAAGTAGCAATATTAAAATCGAAGTGACAACAATCGTACCTCCTGGCGCTAAATCTAAATAAAACGCACTAATCAGGCCGATTAATACTGCCGTTTCTCCAAAAACAATAGCATAAAAGATAGTTTGCTTAAAGCCCTTTGCCAATCGCATTGCAGCTGCAACAGGTAACGTCATTAATGATGATACAAGTAAAATTCCTACAATGCGCATACTTGCAGCAATGACAAGAGCCGTCACAATCATAAACAATAAATGCACCCAACGTGCTGGAAGGCCGCTTGCTTTTGCATATTCTTCATCAAAGGATAGAACGAATAATTCCTTAAAAAATAAAAACAAAAAGAGGATAACTACCCCAGCAATTCCAATCACCACCCATAGATCCTGGCGTGATACGGCAGATACTGAGCCAAACAGATAACTCATTAAATCTGTGCTAAAGCCGCTGGCAAGCGATATAAAGATAGCGCTTATGCCTATGCCGCCTGACATAATGATCGGTATAGCTAGCTCCTCATAGTGCTTATATAAACGTCTTAGACGCTCAATTAATATAGAACCACTAACAGATGCTAAAATTCCTAGATAAATAGGGTTGAGCAAAGCGAAGGCGGTCACAGATTGGCTAATATATAAGCTCCCTGCTATTCCAGCAAGTGTGACATGTGACAAAGCATCCGCAATTAGCGATAACCTTCTTACTACAATAAACACGCCTAATAGAGGGGCAAGTATGCCTATTAATAATCCAGAGAAAAAGGCATTTTGTAAAAATTCATAATGTAAAATTGCTTCAATCATTGTGCCTTCTCCTTCTAATGAATCTTTCTTACAGAATGGCCATACCAAGCATCTAGCGCACCCTGAGAAATATTATCAAATTCATTTTTGTAGCCATGGAAGTGAATGGTTTGATTTAAACAAGCCACATGGCTAATGCGATTAGATACGGTATCGACATCATGTGTGACAAGAATCATTGTAATTCCCTGTTCCCGATTTAATTTCGCCAGCATATCATAAAATGACTGCACGTTCTCGTGATCAATACCAACAGTCGGTTCATCTAAAATAAGTAATTTGGGATCACTGACTAAAGCTCTCGCAATAAAAACTCGTTGTTGTTGTCCACCTGATAGTTCACCAATATTACGATGTTCAAATGCATCCATACCAACTGCCTTTAATGCTTCTCGAACTTTTCCTTTAGCTTCTCGTCCTGGTCTTTTAAAAAGCCCTAATTTTTTCGTTAATCCACTTTTCACGACCTCTTGCACGGTTGCTGGAAACCCTGAATTAAAGGCATTGGATTTTTGCGAAACATAACCGATCCATTCTCGATGTTTAAAAGTTGCACTTGGTTCACCAAAAAGCTTTATTTCTCCTGAAAGAGGCTTTAATAAACCTAAAAGGATTTTTAATAATGTTGATTTACCCGAACCGTTTGGGCCGAGTAGCGCTAAAAAATCGCCCTCTTCTACACGAAAGGAAATATTTTTTAAAACTTGTGTATAGTCATATTGAAATGACACATTTTCAATGTCAATTAATGTTGTTTTCATGCATGATCGCTTCTTTCTAATTCAAAATCATTACGATTTACAAGTTGTAAGTATATAGGAAAGTGCAGTTTTTGTAAAGAAAAGAAGATATCTACTTTTTGAATGAGAAAATGGCGACTATTTAAATCATTTGATCAACCATATTATAAAGGAGGATTGACTTTGAGTATTCAATTTTTACAGCAATTGGCACAAAGCACGGATAAGGAAATTGTCGCGATTGCTCGTGAAGAGGGCTTTGATATTACAACTTCTGAAGTAAAAAAACTTCGGCCTTATTTGGAGCAATTCTCATTCTCCTGGCTTTTCTTAGGCATTCCTAAAGATATTTTAGTTGAAGTGGAGGCTGTTTTAGGAAGAAAGCGCTCTCGTCAGCTAATCGCACTTTTTACAAAATAACGTAATAAGGCCCAACATCAGCACTGTGGCTAGATGTTGGGCTTCTTTGTTAGCCTTTTAAAGCCTCGATAAGCTCAGGCTTAAATGTACTGCTTCGCAACATATCAATTTCAGCTTGGTATGGAGCTGATTTTGATTTGGCATCACTAGCAAGTGGTACGAATGGTGTTTCTAAAATTTTAGGAATCGCCATTAATTGTGGATGGTGGACCACGTAGTTCAAGGCATCAAAACCAATGTGACCAAAACCGATATTTTCGTGACGGTCTTTAGCAGCGCCTCGCACATTTTTTGAATCATTAATGTGCAGAACTTTGATACGATCAACACCTATTAATTTATCAAATTCGTTGAGAACACCATCGAAATCCTCGACAATGTTATAACCAGCATCATGTGTATGACAAGTATCAAAACATACAGAAAGACGTTCGTTATGAGTGACACCGTCTATGATTTTTGCTAACTCTTCGAAGGAACGGCCACATTCTGTTCCTTTCCCTGCCATTGTTTCTAATGCAATTTGGACGGGATATTCTTGCGACAATACTTCATTTAAGCCTTCAATAATTTTGGCAATCCCTGCATCTGCCCCAGAACCCACATGTGCACCAGGATGCAAGACAATTTGTGTTGCCTCTAATGCTGCTGTTCGTTCAATTTCCGACTGTAAAAAATCTACCCCAAGACGAAAAGTTTCTGGTTTTTCCGTATTGCCAATATTGATGATATAGGGAGCATGAACGACAATATTAGTCATGCCATGCTCTTTCATATGAAGCAGTCCATTCATAATGTTCAAATCGGCAATCGCTTTCCGACGTGTGTTTTGCGGCGCTCCTGTATAGATCATAAATGTATTAGCTCCGTACGATAATGCCTCTTTACTAGAGCCAAGTAACATTTCTTTCCCACTCATCGAAACGTGTGAGCCAAGTAGCATGTAAAAAGCCCCCTTATTTTTTTCCTCTCGCTTTTAAACGACGTTCACGTTTTTTAATTTTTTCCATTTCCCATTTCATATTACGCTTATAGCCTGGTTTCACCTTTTTAGGTTTACGGACCAATGCCTTCGCTTTTACATCTATTTCATTCTCTTGTTTAACACGATTTTTACGGGCATGACGCTCTTTTAACTCGGACCATTCTCCATCTTTAACGTCCATTTGTACAAATGGAATACCCATTTTTTCCACACGCACTACTGCATCCTCTTCAGATGGCTCAAATAATGTAATCGCTGTTCCTTTATTACCTGCACGAGCTGTACGTCCAACACGGTGAATAAAGAATTCTAAGTCCTCAGGAATTTCATAGTTAATGACATGAGAAACTCCTTGAATATCAATTCCACGTGCCGCCAAATCTGTAGCAACAATATATTGATATTCGAGATCACGAACTTGCTTCATCATTTTCTTACGGTCACGTGGGCTTAAATCACCATGGATTTGTCCACAACGGATACCATGTTCATTTAAATAACCAGCAACATGCTCAGCCGTTTTACGTGTGTTAGTAAAAATAACAGCCAAAAATGGATTGATGCCTTCGATGACTTCTAATAAACGTTTATTTCGTGATTTAGAACGAACTGGTACAAGCATAAAATCAATGCCCTCTGCCACAGGTCGTTTATCATTCATGTGAACATGGACAGGTGCGTCCATATATTTTTTCAAAAAAGGCTGTAGCTTTTCTGGGATTGTTGCTGAAAATACGAACATTTCAAGTTTCTCTGGCATTTGGGAAGCAAATCCATCAATTTCCTCAATAAAGCCCATATCGAAAGCTAAATCTGCTTCATCAACAACTAGAATTGGTGCCGTATGCACAAATAACGCTTGTGCTGAAACAAGGTCACGAATACGGCCAGGTGTTCCAACAACAATTTGAGGTTGCGTTTTCAACTTATCAATAGAGCGTTGTTTGTCCGTACCCCCAATAAAAAGTTTTGCCTGTATGGCAGTTCCTTCTATTAATTGACTTAATGCATCATAAATTTGCTGTGCAAGCTCACGTGTAGGAGAAGTAATAACGGCCTGTACTTCCTGTTTCTCTACATCGATACGTTGAACAATCGGAATTAAAAAACTATGTGTTTTCCCTGTTCCTGTATGTGCCTGTCCAATGGCACTCTTCCCTTTTAGTAATAATGGAATAATTTCTTTTTGAATTGGTGTCGGTTCTGTAAAGCCAAGTTCTGCAATGGCGTCCTGCAAAAATGGCTGAAAATTATAATCAGTATATTTTGACATCATTCGTTCCTCCTAACATCTTTTTTCATTGTACCATGATTCGAACTTTAAGGTATATTTACATCCTATTCTTACAAGCATAAACATAATTTTATCGTTTTATGATCACCGTAACAAAGCCCTTATCAAAGGTACTTGAAATACGAAGAATATGCAATCAAAAAAGCGCTGTATCAAGACTCGAAAAAGCTGGGTATATGTAAATTTTATGTCAATTTATAGGGAGCTAATGATTAGCATTATTCCCACATGTTATGATGAGGCTGTAACATATTATAGGAGGTTGATAGATTATGAAAGCAGCAAGATGGTATAAAGCAAAAGACATCCGTGTAGAAAATATTGAAGAACCAGTCATTGCACCTGGAAAAGTAAAAATTAAAGTACATTGGACAGGAATTTGTGGAAGTGATTTACATGAATACGCAGCTGGTCCAATCTTTATTCCTGTAGAGCAACCTCACTATGTAAGTAAAGATATCGCACCAATTGTAATGGGACATGAATTCTCAGGCGAAGTAGTTGAAATTGGTGATGCTGTAACATCCGTAAAAGTGGGAGATCCTGTCGTAGTTGAACCGATTCTATCTTGTGGCGGATGTGCTGCCTGTAAAAAAGGTAAGTACAATATTTGTAAGCATTTAGGTTTCCACGGTCTTTCAGGCGGTGGAGGAGGATTCTCTGAATATACAATGGTAGACGAAAAATTGGTTCACAAAATGCCAGAAGGACTTTCCTACGAGCAAGGCGCATTGGTCGAACCAGCGGCGGTAGCCCTTCATGCAGTACGCCAAAGCAAATTAAAAGCAGGCGATAAGGCAGCGGTCTTTGGAACAGGTCCAATCGGGCTCCTTGTTATTGAAGCGTTACGTGCAGCAGGCGCGTCCGAAATATATGCAGTAGAGCTTTCAGCAGAGCGTGCCGCTAAAGCATTAGAACTTGGTGCTACAGCTGTTATTAATCCTAAAGATGAAGATGCAGTAGCTCGTCTACATGAATTAACGAATGGTGGCGTTGATGTAGCATTTGAAGTAACAGGTGTTCCAGTCGTATTACAGCAAGCGATAGATTCTACAACATTTGAAGGTGAAACAATTATTGTTTCTATTTGGGAAACTGACGCCTCTATTCTGCCAAACAATATCGTACTAACAGAGCGTTCTGTTAAAGGAATTATTGCTTATCGCGATATTTTCCCAGCGGTGATGGAATTAATGAAGCAAGGCTACTTCCCTGCTGATAAACTTGTGACGAAACGTATTGCTCTTGAGGAAGTCGTAACAGAGGGCTTCGAGGCATTAATGAAAGAGAAAAACCATATTAAAATCCTTGTAAATTCACAAGCTTAATATATAGAGTGACAGGTAGAGAAGCCCTCTACCTGTTTTTTTAATCTTTAGCTTTATCCATTTCTCCCCTAATTTCTAGATTCGCCATAAGGAAGTTCACCTTATCTTCTCCAAATACGCCTAATGTCCGTTTTTCTATATTGGCCTCTATAATTTTATTAATTTCTTCCTTTGAAAGCCCACTTGCTTGGGCAATTCGATCCACTTGTATTTGTGCCGCCTTCACACTAATATGTGGGTCCAATCCTGAGCCTGAGGCAGTCATTAAATCAGAAGGTATATCTTGTCGATGTACGGATGGATTTGCAAGTAGAAACTTCTCGATATCCGCCTCTATCCGTTTTCTCAATTCTGGATTGGTTGGTGCATAGTTAAATGTACCTGAGCTAACACCACTGTAGTTCACTTGGCCATTGTCATCTGGTAGCGTATCCTCTTTCGTATAAACATTATAGTTTACAGATGAAACACGCCCCCAGAAATATTCTGACGCAGTAAAATTTTGACCGATTAATTCAGAACCAACCGCTTGACCGTCCAATTCTAGTAAACTACCATTTGCTTGTTGATGAAATACCCCTTGGGCTAAGGCTGTCACGGCGAACGGGTATATTAAACCACATACAATGAACATGGCTATTGTCATAAGTAATGCCTGCTTAGAGCTCTCAAAAATTTTCCGCATATAGCTTCCTCCCTATAATCCAACTATACGAAATAATGGTCCTACTAGTAGATCAATGATTTTAATGCCAATAAACGGGGCTATTATTCCACCGACACCATACACAAGTAAGTTTTTATTTAATAATTTTGCGGCACTCATTGGCTTATACTTAACGCCTCTCATGGCGATTGGAATAAGCAATGGAATAATGACCGCATTAAAAATTAAGGCAGAAATAATGGCACTAGTAGGTGAATTGAGATTCATAATATTTAATGCTTTCATCTCAGGTACAGCAACCATTAGCATAGCTGGAATAATAGCAAAATATTTTGCTATATCGTTTGCAATACTAAATGTAGTTAAAGCACCGCGAGTCATTAGCAACTGCTTGCCAATTTCGACAACTTCAATAATTTTAGTTGGATTTGAATCTAAATCAACCATATTCGCAGCTTCCTTTGCTGCATTTGTACCTGAATTCATGGCAAGCCCTACATTCGCCTGTGCCAGTGCTGGCGCATCATTCGTACCATCACCAGTCATCGCTACAACTTTACCTTGTGCCTGCTCGTCTTTAATCACTTGAATTTTATCTTCTGGCTTACTTTCTGCAATAAAGCTATCTACTCCCGCTTCCTTTGCGATTGCTGCTGCAGTAAGTGGATTATCACCCGTACACATAATCGTTTTAATGCCCATTGCACGAAGTTGATCAAAGCGTTCCTTCAATCCAGCCTTGACGACATCCTTTAAATAAATGACCCCTAAAATTTTATCGTTTAACGCTACTAACAGTGGTGTCCCTCCAACAGAAGACACTTGTTGAACCAATTGATCCAAATTGCTAGGAATACTATGTCCTGCTTTCATACATTCTTTTTTTATCGTATCAGAAGCTCCCTTTCGAACTTTAGTGCCATCCACTGAATCTAAACCACTCATTCGTGTCTGTGCGGTAAATGGAATATGCTCACTTGACTTAATAATTGTTTCTTCACCGTCCGTATTTACCCCTAATTCGCAGGCCAATGATAAAATAGACTTCCCCTCTGGTGTATCATCGGTTAGAGAACTAAGCCATGCAGCTCGAATTAAATCCTTACTTTCCACCCCTTTTACTGGTAAAAACTCAGCCGCCATGCGATTTCCATACGTGATCGTTCCAGTTTTATCTAAGATTAATGTATCCACATCTCCACATGCCTCTACCGCTCTACCAGACATCGCTATAACATTAAATTGCGTTACTCTATCCATTCCTGCAATACCGATCGCTGACAATAAACCACCAATCGTCGTTGGTATTAAACAAACTGTCAGGGCAATTAATGTTGCGATAGAAATCGGCACATGTAAATATATTGTCATTGGATAGAGTGACACTACAACTAATAGAAAGATAATCGTTAAACTTACGAGAAGCGTATTGAGCGCTATTTCATTTGGTGTTTTCTTTCGGCTAGCTCCTTCAATAAGCGTTATCATTTTATCTAGAAATGATTCACCTGGCATGGACGTAATTTCAATTATCAGCCAATCACTTGTAACCGTCGTCCCTCCGGTAACTGACGAAAAATCTCCCCCACGTTCCTTCACTACAGGAGCAGATTCACCTGTAATTGCGGATTCATCTACAGTAGCAATTCCGTCAATAACTTCACCATCATTAGGAATGATCTCTCCCGCTTGAACTAACACGATGTCGCCTTTTTTTAATTCATGTGCCAGTTTAAAAATTTCAGAGCCATCATTAAGCAAAACACGTGCCTGTGTCACTGTCTTTGTTTTTTTTAAAGTTTGAACCTGTGCTTTCCCTCTTCCTTCTGCAATCGACTCTGCAAAATTTGCAAATAGAATCGTAACAAAGAGTATAATCGCTACAATCCCATTATATAATCGTGCATGTTCTCCACCATCGTTACCAAACATATTTGGAAAAAGAACTAATAGTAACACAAACAAAAATCCTACCTCTACGACAAACATAACAGGATTTTTCAGCATATATATGGGGCTGAATTTCTTAAAAGCATCTATTAACGCTCTTTTTAGTATGTCACCAGTCATCAAACTATTTCTTGCTGTTTCCATATGTGTCTCTCCTCATTAAGAATAAAGTTGTAAATGCTCTGTAATCGGACCAAGTGCTAAAGCTGGTAAAAATGTCAGCGCACCAATCATCAACACGATAGCAACGAGTAAAAAAGTAAAGGTAGTCGTATCTGTTTTTAATGTTCCTAGTGAATCGTTATGCCTTACTTTATTAGCAAGTAAAGAGGCAATAGCTAATTGCATGATGATGGTTACATAACGACCAAAGAACATAGCCAGTCCTGTTGTTACATTCCAAAAAGTTGAATTATCCGCTAACCCTTCGAAGCCAGAGCCATTGTTAGCTGAGGCAGAGGCGAATTCATAGAGAACTTGTGATAATCCATGTGCCCCAGGATTCGTTATTCCAGCTACCCCAGATGGTGTTGCAACCGCAAGCGCTGAAAATAGCAAAATAATAGCAGGATGAATTAGAATACAAAGAGCAATTAATTTCATTTCTTTTTCTTCAATTTTTTTACCTAAAAACTGTGGAGATCGACCAATCATTAAACAGGCAATGAAAATGGTCAGCAAAACATACATCATCATGTTCATCAGCCCAACGCCTTTACCTCCGAACACAACATTGAGCATCATATTAAACATAGGTACGAGGCCACCAAGTGGCGTTAATGTATCATGCATATTGTTAACGGACCCAGTAGTAAATGCAGTCGTAACAGTCGTAAATAATGCTGATTGTGCTACCCCAAAGCGCATTTCTTTTCCTTCCATACTTCCAAGCTCCTGTGTAATGCCGAGTTCACTAATGAATGGATTACCAGCCTTCTCTGCTATGTACACAGTCACTAATCCTACGAGGAACAATATACTCATCGCTGTAAAAATAGCCAGCCCTTGTTTGCCAAAAATAGTGTTCTTTTTTCTAGAGACAACCATCAGACTAAACGCGACAACACATGCCCCTGGCAATAGCATCATAGATAACATCTCTACTATATTGGAAAGAACGGTTGGATTTTCAAAAGGTGTTGTTGAATTCGCTCCGTTAAAACCGCCACCATTTGTCCCTACATGTTTAATAGATTCAAGAGAAGCAATCGGTCCAAGTGCAATATCTTGTAATTTGCCCTCAATTGTTTGTACGGTTTGATTGCCATTTAAGGTTTGTGGTGATCCTTGAGAAACTAAAATAAGAGCCACAACAATGGAAAAAGGCATTAAAATACGAGTAATAACACGAACAAAATCGACAAAAAAATTCCCTATTGTATCTGTTTTAGCCACTAACCTACGACAGAAAGCCATACAAGCTGCATAGCCAGTAGCTGCTGATGTAAACATCATAAAAGTAATGACTAGCATCTGTGATAAATAGCTGAGTCCAGATTCACCACTATAATGCTGAAGATTTGTATTCGTTATAAATGAAATAATCGTGTTAAACGAAAGGGTAGCTTCCATATTGTTGATATTATTTGGATTTAAAAATAGTAATGCTTGAATGCGTAGTATGATATATCCCACAAACACCATCATGGCATTTGAAATAATTAATGAAAGTACATATTCTTTGCCCGTCATATTAGCTCGTTTAATGCCGCAAACTTTATAAATTGCTGCGTCTACTTTATCTAATAGAGGATCAAGCCATGTTTTTTGTTGTAATGTAACCCGATATAAATAATGTCCCGTTAAGATAACGAGCGGTAAATAAATCATCAATACGATGGCTATTTGCCACATAGTGTGTCCTCCCTGCCTTTAATAATTTTCTGGGTACAGTAATGCATGCCCTAAATAACCAAAAAGAAATACTAGTACTACTCCAATAAAAATCCACAAATTGACTTCCTCCTCGTTACTTTTCTACTAGTTTGTAGCACCATACTGTTAACGCCAAAACACATGCAAAGCTTATGATCAGTAAACCCATCATAAAAAAATCCATCAATCGTAACACCCCTTCTCCTTAAGGATGCTCTCATCATACTGACTTTGAAATTAATGTAGTGTTAGGAAATCCTTTTTTCTATTAAGAAAGGATAAAGAAGCAAAATCTTTACACTTTCTTAATGGAAGTTAACGCTATAATACAAATGAGGTGAAAGAGGATGGAAAATATACGTCCCACTCCAGAGATGTTACTTGCGAGGCTTCAACAGGAGGAACAATCTATAGGGAAATTAAAAATCTTTCTCGGCTATGCTGCAGGGGTAGGTAAAACTTATGCCATGTTAGATGCGGCACATCAGGCACAAAAACTTGGTAAAGATGTAGTGGTTGGCTATGTGGAACCGCATCCTCGTCCAGAAACGTTAGCATTACTAGAAGGACTTGAGCAAATTCCTACAAAGAAAATAACCTATAAGGGAAAAACATTTCAGGAATTAGATATAGATGCCGTGTTGCAGCGCCAACCAGAAATTGTTCTGATCGATGAATTGGCCCATTCTAATGTGCCAACCATGCGGCATAAGAAACGTTTTGGAGATGTAGAAGAACTACTTGCTAAAGGGATTCATGTTTTTACAACTGTAAATATTCAACATATTGAAAGTCTTCATGATTTAGTGGAAGAAATCACTGAGATTAAAGTGCGGGAGCGTATCCCTGATTATATAATCGATCAAGCCGCGCAAATAAAGGTTGTCGACATTGAACCAGACGAATTAATTCAACGTCTGCAAAATGGGAAGGTATATGGTAAACAACAGGCAGAGAAAGCTTTGCATTCATTTTTCCGTAAGCAAAATTTAGTATCGCTACGTGAAATCGCATTACGGCGAACAGCCGATACCATCAACTATCAACAATTAAACAGTAATGAATCTGTCAGAAACTATGTACAAATCGAAGAACACTTACTCGTAGGTATCAGTAGTTCTCCTACAAATGCAAAGGTGATTCGGACTACTGCAAGACTTGCTCAAGCATTGCATGGCAAATTTACAGCTCTTTATGTTCAAAACATGCAGGCGCATGAAAGAAATCATGCTGATTCTGAACGCCTACAACAACATATCAAACTAGTAGAACAGCTTGGCGGCCATGTTGTCATTGTTCAAGAAGATGACGTAGCTGCCGCCCTTGCCAACTATGCTCAAATTAGTGGTGTTACTAAACTTGTCATCGGTCGATCAAGTATGAGAAAAAAATGGTGGCAGCCAAACACGAAAATTAGTGATCGCCTGAACGAATATGTGCCGAATTTATCTATACACATAGTGCCCGATCAAGAAAATGAACAATTCTACTTTCCTAATATCAAAAATAAACTAGCATTTGAATGGCTGGATCTATTTAAAATGTTTATCGTATTTAGCGTAATATCCATAGTCGGCCTATATTTGTATTCAATTGATATTAGCGAGCCTAATATCATAACCATTTATATTCTAGGTGTTCTCATTCTTGCTATTTGGTCATCAGGATGGATAATGAGCATTATTAGTTCCATCGTTGCTGTTTTACTTTTTAATTATTTTTTTACAGAGCCACGGTTTTCATTTGATGCGTATCATCGTGACTATCCTATGACTTTTTTTATCATGTTTCTCTCTGGCGTAATTACTAGTAGCTTAACGAAAAAGATCAAGGCGCAAACGATTATAGCTATACGAAAATCTTATCGAATGGAAGTACTACTTGAAACAAATCGTAGACTGCAACACGCAAAGTCTATTGAGGAAATTATTACGGAAGGCATGACTCAAATTGTCAAATTAGTAGAAAAACCAGTGCAATTTTTTGAAATAGACAATCAGGTAATTGGGAAATCTACTTTTTTTCGTACGGAGAAAATTTCTACAATTGAAAATCAAAAAATAGCTACGCTTTTTAATAACCCAAATGAGCATGGCGTTGTGAGCTGGGTGACGAATAATAAGCATGTAGCTGGTGTATCCACAGATATATTTCCTGAAGTGAATGCTTACTATATACCCGTTATTTCTAATGGAAATGTGAAAGGGGTTATAGGTATTGCACTGTCTAAACTATTGCCACTTCCTGCATTTGAACGCAATATTTTGCATGCCATCATTAATGATTTTTCATTCGCAATGGATAAATGGTATTTACAGAAGCTCCACGAAGAAGTTGCGCGAGAAGCTGAAATGGAACAGATGCGAGCTAACCTTTTACGGGCAGTGTCTCATGACCTTCGAACACCGCTCACTGCTATTTCTGGAAATGCGGATATCTTACTAAACAACGCACCTCTAATACCCGATAGTGAAAAAAATAAATTGTATGAGGATATTTATAATAATTCGAAATGGCTTGTACAAATGGTTGAAAACCTACTAGCGGTTTCTAAGCTAGAGGATGGACAATTTGCTTTAGAAATGCAATTAGAATTAGTAGAAGATATTATTCAAGAGGCTCTTTCCCATGTTGTTCACCAAAATAGCTCGCATACAATATCCTATCAAATAGAACCAGAATTTTTATTAAGCCTAATGGATGCTAGATTGATCATACAGGTTTTCATCAATATCATCGATAATGCATTGACCTACACACCCCCAGGTAGTGACATTACTATTTTGGTGAAGGAATGTGATGGTTTAGTAAATTTCAGTATTTCAGATAATGGACCAGGAATTGATGATTCCTTAAAGAGTAGCTTGTTTGAGCCGTTTACGACTGGCAAGGTACAACGCAGTGATAGTAGACGTGGGCTCGGTTTAGGCTTAGCCCTGTGTCAAACAATTTTAAAATTACATGGTAGTCACATCACTGTTGCAGATAATAAACCTCAAGGAACAATTTTTAACTTTTCACTGAAAAAGGAGTAAAAAATTTGATGAATAAACGAATTCTAGTAGTAGAAGATGATGTGGCCATTGCTAATTTAATAAAAATGACATTAGCTACCCAGCAGTATGAATTCGACATTGCCCAAGATGGGAATCGTGCACTTCAAAAGGCTATTACCATGAAACCAGATGTTTATATTTTGGATTTAGGACTACCGGACATAGATGGTGTAGAGCTTATTACAAAAATTAGAAGCTGGACTCAAACGCCCATTATTGTCGTCAGTGCCCGCGGGGAAGAATATGATAAGATTAACGCCCTGGATGCAGGTGCAGATGATTATGTCACGAAGCCATTCAGTGTGGAAGAATTATTAGCAAGAATTCGTGTTGCTTTAAGGAGAGCAGCCTATGAACATCCACCAGAACAGGAAAATTCAACTTTTACCAATGGTTATCTTCAAATTAATTATGTAGATCAAACAGTATTAGTAAATGGCAAAGAAATACATGTCACGCCTATTGAATATAAACTTTTAGTTGTTTTATCCAAGCATGTTGGGAAAGTTCTAACGCATAATTTTATTTTAAAGGAAATCTGGCACAATGCTCTACAATCAGATATTCCAAGTTTACGGGTGTTTATGGCGACACTTCGAAAAAAAATAGAAGCTGATCCAGCACAGCCTAAACTGATACAGACACATGTGCGGGTCGGTTATCGTATGCTTCGCTATCATGAAGATGAATAAGATAAGAGGATCGTAGCAGAAGGCATAGTTGCACTTCTGCTCTTTCATTGATGAATTCGCCTTATAAATTATCGCACCCTCCCATTAGCCTCTGCATATCATAGCTATAATCAGGTATGTCATCAATGAAAAACAAGTAGAAAGGAGATCATTATGGTATTTCGACCACCTTATCCATACCCTATGTATCCCGGTGGCATGAGAATGCCCATGCCAACACCACCACAGATGTCACCGCAGTCCTTTTTCCCGCCTGGAGGCTTCCCTGCTCAACCACGAATTCCAGGCGGCTTTCCAATGGCAAATGGAATAGGTTCCTTTGGAGGACAAATGCCGATGCCACCTGTGCAAGAAGCATCTAAAATCGGTTCATTCTTACAACAAGCAAATAGTTTATTTAATTCCGCTAAAACTTATACCCCTTATATTCAACAGGCGATGCCAATGGTTAAAAATATACCGTCCTTATTAAAATTATATAAAGGATTCCAAGGACTACCTTCGACGGGAGGCGGAGCGGCTGGCGCTGATCGTGCAGGCAGTGAAAGCAAGGCTGCTACAGGAACTAAGCGATCGGCAAGGCAAAGTACATCCGCATCATTTTCGCCTCCTGAACCAATTCCATCTAAACCACGTATTTTCCAGCCACCAATGTAAATGAACGTTTCTTTGTATTCGCCGCCCCTGTCCGTTATAATGTAGATAGGTAAAGCTTGAAAGGAGTCACAACCATGCAAGTATTAAAAATTAATCCACGTGGCTATTGCTACGGTGTTGTTGATGCGATGGTCATCGCACGAAACGCCGCACTTGATAAAACATTACCAAGACCTATCTACATTCTAGGAATGATTGTCCATAATAAACATGTCACAGACGCGTTCGAAGAAGATGGTATCATCACTTTAGACGGCGATAATCGCTTAGAAATTATCGAACAAGTTGAATCTGGTACTGTGATTTTCACAGCACATGGTGTCTCACCTGAAATTCGTGAAATTGCGAAGCGTAAAGGCCTAGTGTCCATTGATGCTACATGTCCTGATGTAACTGTTACTCACGATTTAATTCGTGAAAAATCTGCAGAAGGCTATGATATTATTTATATTGGGAAAAAAGGACATCCGGAACCTGAGGGTGCCATTGGCGTTGCACCTGATCATGTCCATTTAGTTCAATCTTCCAATGATATTGATGCGTTAAACTTAACGAACGATAAATTGCTTGTCACAAATCAAACGACAATGAGCCAATGGGATGTCGCCCATTTAATGGATAGTTTAAAAGAAAAATTCCCTCATATTGAGGTACACAAAGAGATTTGTTTAGCTACTCAAGTCCGTCAAGAAGCTGTTGCTAAGCAGGCAGGAGAAGCGGAACTATTGATTGTAGTAGGTGACCCTAAATCGAATAACTCAAATCGTTTAACGCAAGTTTCTGTTGAGATCGCTGGGACTCCTTCCTATCGTATCGCGGATGTTTCAGAGCTTAAAATAGATTGGTTAAAAGGTATTGATAAAGTTGCTGTGACAGCAGGTGCTTCAACACCAACACCTATTGTCAAAGAGGTCATTGCCTTCTTGGATCAATTTGATGAAAATGATCCATCCACACACGTTATCAAACGTACAGTAACATTAGATAAAATTCTACCGAAGATTAAAACACCTACACCTGTCGATAAAATTATGCCCCATTGATTACTAAAAAAAAATCCTGCTTGTCATGATGACAAACAGGATTTTTTTCTTTATTTACTAAAATAATAGTTTATCGGACGACCAATTCCACCATAATGGACATCCATCGTAATTTTCTCTTGTTTCTCTAAATAATCTAAATATCTTCTAGCTGTCACACGAGCAATACCAACGCCACTTGCAACTTCTTCTGCCGATGCACCATCTACCGATTGCAAAAAGTGCACCACTTTTTCCAGCGTTGTACGGTTAAAGCCTTTCGGAAGGTTTTTTTCTGTTTGTAATAAGGCAGACTGTTCCAAAGGGCTTTGTCCATCACGATAATGGAATAGCTGATCCAATTCACCTTGTGTCAGCTCGCGTTCCGTTTGCGTTTGTTTTTTAAAGCGTAAATAATTTTCAAGTGTCCCTTTGACACGTTCAAACGAAAAAGGCTTCATAATATAATCAAAAACACCTAGATGCAATACTTGTTTCACCGTGTCCATATCATTCGCTGCCGTGACAGTGATAACATCTACTGGTAAGTCCAGCTCGCGAATTTTATGTAAACTAGTGATGCCATCTTGCTCCGGCATAAAAATATCCATAAATACTAAGTCAGGCTGATGTTGACGAATTTGCGTCACTCCATCTAAACCATTAGATGCTTGTCCAATCACCTGAAAGTGATCTACCTTTTCAATAAATTGACGATTCACCTCACGCACCATTGGATCATCCTCAATTAATAATACTTTGATTTGTACCATTATCAGCCCTCCATTCCAAAATTAATGCTTATGCATAGTAAAATGTTAGTAAAAAACTAGTCCCTTTATTTGGTTCACTGATGACTTCAATATCACCTTGTCCTTTTTCAACAATCTCTTTTATTAAAAATAGTCCTATTCCTCTGTATTTTTTCTCTTTTGTAGAATAGCCATTGTCAAAAATATGGCTCTTGATCTCATCTGTCATGCCAACACCGTTATCCGTGACAAGAATGGCTAAGACATCCTCGTCTTCATCGACAGAAACATGAATAACCTTTTCCTCCTCCTGTGTATCCCTTAATGCATCAAAAGCATTTTCTATTAAATTCCCAAATAGAATGACGAAATCATGATGATCTAAATTTGGTGGAAAAGATGTTAAGCGACTTTCACGGTCAATTTCCAGTCGGATTCCTTGTTCTTTAGCATAGGAAATTTTACTAAGTAATAGCCCTGATATATTTTCATTTTTAATACGTTCATTTAAAAAGTTAGTAATTTCATCGTGTTCTTTCTTTACTTGCGTTAAGTAGGATAAAGCCTGATCATGATGTCCAAGTTGTAAAAGTCCAGCTATCGTATGCAGTTTATTTTTATGCTCATGTGTTTGAACACGAAGCGCCTGGACAAATGCTCGTACCCCTGTCAGTTCTTCAGCAAGCTTTTTCACTTCTGTACGATCTTTAAACATGGCCACTGCTCCAACAGTTTCTCCATTAACCTGTATGGGAATGCGATTACTCATTATACTATGATCATTTATATACAACTCTCGGTTAAATAGAGGCTGATCAAGTTCCAAAATTTCAGGTAGTCTTGTATCCGGTAAGACGTGAAAAATTTTCTGACCAATCAAATTAGGTGGTTTTTCGTCAACCCCAAGTATTTCGCAGGCCTTCTCATTAAAAATGGTAATGGTCAAATCATTATCGATCGCAATAATCCCCTCATGCATCGCATTAAAGGTTTCCGTTCGTTCTACATACATTTTGGCAATTTCATGGGGCTCTAATCCAAACATTTGCTTTTTCATATGAAGCCCTAATGTTCGCGCACCCCATACGCTAAAGATTAAAGATAATAGTAAAGTAATGATCAGCTCCGTTTGCATCGATTGCAGTAATTCCGCCACCGTCAAAACACTATATCCAACGACCGTAACACCTATTTGTTGTCCTTGATTGTTCATGATTGGTACAAACGCTCGAACCATGTTGCCATGCTCCCCATGCGCGATTGACGTATAGTAATGTTCGGAAAAAGCAGCATTTAAATCGGCAGATTGCGAAATGCTACCCAGTTCCGCTTTATTGGGGTGAGAATACTTCTGTCTTTTCATATCCAAAACCACTATATATTGAGCACCATTTATATCTCGGATTTCTTCCACTACAGGGTTAATATGTTGTATGGCCATTTCAATGTTTTCGTGGGCAATATAGGTTTTGATTTCAGGAAGCTGCGCGACTGTTTTGGCTACTAGTAATGCTTGGTCACTAAGCTTGCTCTTTTGTTCATTCATCACATACCCCAACAAAAAAGTACCACCAATACTAAAGGAAAGCATGAGTATAAAAAAAGTCAGCGACATAATTTTTCTTTGCATCGATAACTTCTGAAATTTCAAGATAATCGCCTCCCCCCTACTATATTTTAGCTTACTCCATATGTTAGAATAACAAAAACAATAGAAAATACGAATAAATTGGGTGTATTCAATGAAAAAATTTATTATTGGAACGATTGTAACTGTCTTCTTTTTAGTGATCACCATTAGTGTTCAGCAAGGTTTGCTTTTCGCAAAGCCGCTTCCATACGATGATGAGCAAAAGGGGTTAGACACACAAATTACCATCCATCTAAGTCATGTAGTAGCTGAAAATACACCAAAAGGACAGGCTGCCAATAAATTTGCTGAATTAGTAGAAGAAAAGACGAAAGGCAAAGTCAAAGTGCATGTATACTCCAATTCCTCTTTATTTAATGATGAAAATGAGTTTCAGGCTTTGCAAAAGGGAGAAGTCGAAATGATTATCCCGACCTTTTCTAAGATGACAACATATGTGCCGAATTGGCAAGTTCTTGATTTACCCTTCCTGTTTAATACAAATAAAGAGGTACAAGAAGTTCTGACAGGAACGATCGGTGATCAATTATTAAACGAGCTAGAACCTATTCATATTAAAGGACTGGGCTTTTGGTACAACGGCTTTAAGCATCTAACCTCTGTTGATCACCCTATTCATACATTTGAAGATTTACAGGGTTTACGCATTCGCACAATGCCTAGTAAAACATTGGAAAAACAATTTGAAGTTTTGAAAGCAACGCCAATTCCGATTTCATTTAGTGAGGTTTATACAGATCTAGAGAAACACGCCATTGATGCACAGGAAAATACAGCCTCTAATATTTACTCAAAAGGTTTCTACAAAGTTCAAAAACATATGACCATCACACAGCATGGTATTTTAGGCTATGCGGTATTAATGAATGAAAGCTTTTGGGATTCCTTACCAGCGAAAATTCAACATCAATTGGCGGAGGCTATGAAGGAAACAACAGATTGGCAGTTTGAACAGGCTGCCCGTATGAATGAACAAGATATGTTAAAGCTTAAACAGCAAGATGATTTTGATGTTACTACAATGAGTCTTAAGGAAAGACAGCGCTTTAAGGAGCAGCTCTCCCCTGTCTATGATTTTTATAAAACCCAAACACAAAATGATGAGATTCTAACTGAGATTCAAAAAATTGTTGCACCATAATACTTTTGGTCATTAATGATAGATCCTTACATATCGTAAGGATCTTTTCTTTTGTATTATAATAGATTACCAAAATTCAAAACTACTATAAAACAGCCTGAAACCATTGCTATTACTGCATTTACCAACCCTTTCATTGAAAAATGAACAAAATGAACAATAGAAACATTACGGTCATAAAAACTATTGTCGGAAAATTTCAGCTATGATAACGACATGAAAACGTTCACACAATCTTCATAGATGTTGTAGGGGGAGAACTATATATGCGTATAAATTTTAAAAACTTAACAGTACAAGTATTGATTGCTATTGTACTAGGGATTATAGTAGGTGCAACGTTCCCAGAGTTCGGAGCAAAGCTAAAAATATTAGCGGATATATTTATTAAACTAATTAAAATGTTAATAGCACCCATTATCTTCTTAACGGTTGTAATTGGTATTGGTAGTATGGGTGATGTCAAAAAGGTTGGGAAAATCGGTGGAAAAGCTTTAATCTATTTTGAAATTGTTTCAACATTTGCCTTGGCGATAGGTCTTATCGTTGTCAATATTGTACAACCAGGTAAAGGCTTTAATACAGAAGCCGCGAACGGAGCAGATGTCTCTCAATATACAAATGCAGCGGCGGCAGAACACGGTTTGGGTGCATTTATTATGCAAATTATCCCTGATAATGTTGTGGGTGCTCTCGCAAATGGTGAATTACTACCTGTCTTATTCTCAGCTGTATTATTTGGATTAGCAGCGGCGGCGATTGGGGAACCAGCTAAGCCAGTTATTAAATTTTTTGAACAAGTTGCGGATATCTTCTTTAAAATCGTTAATATGGTAATGAAAATTTCTCCTATTGGCGCATTTGGTGCCATGAGTTATACAATCGGCAACTTTGGACTTAAATCTCTAGGCAACTTAGGATTTTTAATGCTCTCCGTCTATATTACAATGTTTATTTTTATCGTTGTCATCATCGGATTCATTTCACATTACTTCGGTTTTAGTATTTTTAAATTTATTAAATACATTAAAGATGAAATTTTCATCGTTATTGGTACATCTTCATCTGAATCAGCATTGCCTTCCATGATGCGTAAATTAGAAAACTACGGCTGTTCTAAGCAAGTTGTGGGGCTAGTTATACCAACAGGTTATTCCTTTAACTTAGATGGAACATCCATATACTTATCGATGGCAGCTATATTTATTGCCCAAGCTTACGGTGTTGATTTAGATATTTGGCATCAAATCACATTACTAGCCATTCTAATGCTTACATCTAAGGGGGCTGCGGGTGTCACAGGCTCTGGGTTTATTACACTTGCTGCCACATTAGCAGCATTTCCGATGATTCCCGTAGAAGGAATTGCATTACTAATCGGGGTTGACCGCTTTATGTCCGAAGCTCGAGCTGTTACAAATCTTATTGGTAATGGTGTGGCGACGGTAGTTGTTTCAAAAATGGAGAAGGAATTTGATACAGAGCAGGAAAAACGTGCTCTCTCAGGTCAAATCGCACAACCTTAAATAGTTAAAAAGGCTACTAAAAGCGAGATACTTGTCTCTCCTTAGTAGCCTTTTATATAGTCCATTTTTAGAAATTCATAGACACCACCATTTGTTGCTTGCATATAAGTATGAGCGTCTTTAAATCCTACCTTGCGATATAGCTTGATTGCACGTAGATTAAATGTGGCAACCGATAAGGTAATCATTTCGCATGGATAGTTTGCCAAGACAAAATCAATAGCATTTTTTAAAAAATCATAGCCTAGGCCTTTTCCTGTAAGACTAGGTTTCATGCCTAAGCCAATCTCCATCGTTTGGTCAGCAACCGTCATAATACTAAAATAAGCAGCTAGTTCTTGTTTTTTTAAGACTGCAAAAATATTTCCTCTTGTATACGGATTGAGAAATGCTTGTAAATCCTCCTGGTCAGCCTCCATATCATAGAAAGAATAGTCACCCTCATAATGCCAGTTATAAGCTATATCCTCAGCTTGTTCTTGTGTAATGGGTCGAAAACAATAGCTCAAAACTTTATCCTCCTGTAATTTTGTGAAACCTCTGGAATGACATACTCGTATACATAATGAATGGAGGTTTCTTTATGGCAACATTTACACTTCACTATCCAAAGGCCTTTAAAAGCTTTTCTGATATTCCTATTATAAATGAAAACAACGAAACAGTGTGTGTGCTTCAGAAAGTAGAGCGTTCTTCTACTGGTAAAGTTTTAAATGCCGTATTATTAGTTGCGGCACAGCAAACTTTACCCTATCGTTATGAAACACGAACAACTTTAGGTGCCCCCCTTTTTCAAGTACAATCTACTCTGTTAACAAAAGGGGTCAGTCATCAGCTTGTTATGCCTGATGGTAGCACCATACCAATTGTCCGAAAAACAGTTCAATTATTAGAATCCTCGTACACCTTTACTATGGACAATTTGGCATTCCGTTTTGAAAAGGATTTTACTGCTACCGTCTATTTATATTGTAATGATGAGAAAATTGCCAGTGCAAGCCCAATAGAGACCGAGCTCATACGGACGGGGCTAATGTTTAAACTTTTCCAAGCTGACGACATGCACTTTGTGGCACTCCTCGCAACACTCTATCAAGCTTTATTTGCCTTGAGTAAGTAAATGAGTCATGAATTTAGTTTCACATTAAGAACTTACATAGCAAAAAAAGAAGGCATCTAGATTTAAAGTCTCGATGCCTTTTCAATTAATTTTTTCTCGCTCCCCATTTAATATATGAATGACATAGGAATCGCTTTGACTCACATTTGTTTGGACAATTTTTTTTACTGCACCTTCCATCTTAGTCGCTAGTTGAAGTGCCTCCGCATTGTCACCTTTTATAGTTGTTTGAATCGTAATGGTTGTTCGATTTTCTAGTATTAAATATTCGTATACATCAAATGATTGTAGCCCTTTAATTAAATCTTCAATTAATAGATTAATATCATTCCCCATCGCTTTATTTCCATCCAGCAATGACGTAAATTCCCATCTTTCAAAGAAAATCGGGTAATCCTTTAAGGCAGAAGTTTTTATAGCGCTTTTTGCAATAGCTTCCATATCTGTTTTAACCGACTGAACATACTCTTCTCCCCCTACAATTTGGATGACCAATTCCTTTTCCGCAGTTGTTTTAACATCTATACCGACGTATTTTTCAAGGAGCTTATCTTTTAATAGTGATAAACTCAACTCTTCTTTCGTAATTATTGGTCCTTTCTCGATATTGGCTTCTAAAGGCTTACCATCTACATATTTATTAAACAGGATGATGATCGCGATAATGACCAGCATTAATCCTGTAACGACTCCTATCCGTTTCACAATGAAATCCCCCCTGTTAGGAAGGTATGAGCTCTGCAAATACAATATTCACCGTTTTCTATCACTGTTTTATAATTACTATGAAATAGACCATTTCTGACATTGCTTAATTTCCCTCACATATTCCGGAACACGAAATAAATTTGCTATGTTTTGTCCTTTTTGTGTCATGATTTTTAAAAAGGAGTACACTTAAGGGGTAGTAATTCTATATTTTTGGAGGGTTTTAAATGGATGCAAAAGCAGCAGAAATTAAAAATATTATGACCTTGAATCTACTCGTACAAATTCTAAAAGAGCGTGGCATTTTAACAGATAAGGAATTAAAGGAACGACTCTCAAATACGGTCAAACTATCCTCTATGGATGCTGATTTAAAAGAAAAGGTTATTGAAGAAATCGAACATTAATGGGAGTGATTCCAACAAAAACAACCGCTTCCATGCTGTGAATATAGCTGAAAGCGGCTGTCTATATATTTGCTTTTAAGAAGAAAATAAGCACTTTAATATGCCTAGTGTCATAATATTATGATCGAATTGTTTTCAAAGCTGTTGACCAAGGAATAAGCTGATCTAACATTTGATGAACTGAATCTGCCTGCACCTCTTTTGGCTTAAAGACTGAGCCGTTTTCAAAATCAGTAAATAATGATAAAGCTGGATGAACTCGAACATCGGCAACTAGTAATTCTCCAAGAATCCCTCGTAAATGCTCCGCAGCACGTGCTCCTCCAACTGAACCATAGGAAACGATACCCGCAGCTTTATTGTTCCATTCTACTCGTAAAAAGTCTAATGCATTTTTTAGTGCACCTGTAATTGAATGGTTATACTCTGCTACAATAAAGACAAAGCCGTCACATGCAGCTACTTTCTCGGACCATGTCGCTACTCCAGAAGTATCTCCCCCTGGCTCTCCAAGAAACGGTAATTTAAAATCAGCGATATCAATTATTTCATACTCCGCATCACGGCGTTTTTCTGCGACTTCCTTTACCCACGCTCCCACTTGTGGACTAACACGACCTTCTCGCGTACTTCCTAAAATAATACCGATTTTTAACATATGACCCTCCTCGTTTTCCCATTCATTTTGTGAAATCATCGTCATTCCATGTACGCGAACAACACTCGTAACCATTTTGGTCAGATACATACAGCTTTATTCATGGCCTCTATGTAGTCGCTATGAATATTTTGAATTAAACAATCTTTAATTCAAGATTAAATTACCATATTTTTTTATTTTCTGTCAATTATTTAAATTTGTAGCTTTTTTAACTAGCTTACATTAATTTAATGGGCTGCTCCAGTGCGTCTAATTCTTCTTCCATGGAGGTAAATTGTCTTTCCACTACATATTTTGCGTCAGATACTGCTGCGTTATAAATATAGGGGGCGATATTTTCCTTGATAAAATCTAACACACGCTCTGCTTCAAATTCACTAATGTCTTCATCACGATGCGTGTAGAAAAATCGCTGAATATCAGCCACTATCATTTCTTGCTGATCTTTAGTTAAACGAATAAACAAGATATATCTCTCCATTTCTGCTAATTGATTTCATGCTCATTTTATCATTATCCCTCTATTCTTGGCATACAAAAAGGATGAACACTACCTAGTAATGTTCATCCTTATATTATTGTTTACATTCAAATGAATAACTCGTGGAAAGGAAGTTTTTTTCCTTTGATATAATAGCTTGACCCCCATCGTCTTCACATTGTACGGTCATGGCATCAATTTTCTTTTCATTCATCATATTCGTCATAACCGTCATCCCTATACCAAAAACAGCGATGAATAAACCGATTATAATCCACAGTTTACCAGCCTTATTACCAGCAGGTCTTTCATTAGCCACATCTATTCCCCTCGCTTAAACAAATAAAAATGGTTCTGTATGGATGGTCGATTGTACAAATTCAACCACATATTTTTTATCCGCACATAGCTTTGTCATTTTCTCCGCTACTCCTGCAATCATCACTTTTTCTACATGATGACCAGGATCTACAATTTGCAGATCCATCGCTTGAGCATCCTGTGCTGTATGGAAGTACATATCACCCGTTAAAAAAACATCTGCTCCTGCACGTTTCGCTGCATAAATATACTTATTACCATCTCCACCAACAAGCGCAACCTTCTTAATCTTCGACTGTAAATCACCTACGACACGAACCGCTGGAACCTGTAACTGCTGCTTCACGAACTCTGCGAATTGTTGCAAGGTCATTTCCTTAGCTAAGTGACCTACACGCCCTAATCCCATTTTATTCGTTTGCTGTTCAAGACGAATGACATCATAGGCTGGCTCTTCATACGGATGACTAGTAAGCATTGCCTTTAAAACACGGTTTTTCATTGATTCAGGAAATACGACTTCTACCTTTACTTCCTCTTCAACATGTAATTCACCAACTGACCCAACAAATGGCTTGGCACCTGCTAACGCACGGAAACGTCCTTCACCAGCAGTTGTATAACTACATGCTTCATATTCTCCAATGCGCCCTGCTCCAGCCTTTGCTAGCGTCTCGCGTAAATCCTCAGCATTTGCAGACGGGATAAAAACAGCAAGCTTTAAAAGATGTTCGGAGTACGTTTCTTCTAGTATTGTACGGTCCTGTAGTTGAAGCGCATCTGCTAATAAATCATTAACTCCACCTTCAGCTACATCTAAATTTGTATGCGCCGCATAAACAGCGATATCATGTTTAATGAGCTTTTCATATAAGCGCCCTGCTGGATCGTCTGTACGAATATTCGCTAGACGTCTAAAAATTGGAGGATGATGTGCAATGATCAGCTCACATCCTTTTTCAATGGCCTCATTCGCAACAGCTTCATTGACATCTAAAGTGACTAATACTTTGCTAACAGGTTTATTGAGTGTACCAATCGCTAAACCGATTGGATCATTCTCCATGCAAGCTAGTTTTTTAGGCGACCATGATTCAAATACTTGAATAATTTCTTGACCATTTACCGACTTCATTTTACAAAACTCCTTCTACTAATTGAATAAGAGCCAATAACTCTGCACGTTTTTCTTCAATTTCAGGTGTTTGTTCTGCATCTTTTATGGATTGTAACACACGTTGCCAATTTTCTTTTTCCCGCGTCCATTTTTTTATAAATGCCGGTGCTTTACGGGTACTTAATTTAGGACCAAATAAAATCTCTGTTGGCGAAAGCTCCATTTGTGCTCTTTGCAACACAAGAATTTCATAGATTTTATCATCTTCCTCTAAAATTTCTTCATCGAGAATAGCCCAATTATGTGCTAAAGCCCACTCACGGATTACCTTGGCATGAATATTCGGTTGTAATATGAGACGTGTGACTCCTTGCAGCTTTTCAGGATGCTTCTCTAAAATAGAGACAATTAAGGGACCGCCCATTCCAGCAATCGTTACTGTATCGACATGGTCATTCAATTCTATTGCTGCTAAGCCATCTGCTAGACGTACCGTAATTTCTTTGTTTAATCCTTCTTTTTGTACTTGTCCCACTGCTGATTCATAAGGGCCTGCTACTACTTCTCCTGCTATCGCTGAAGAAGCTACTCCTTGATGAATTAAATAGCAAGGCAGATAGGCATGGTCACTACCTATATCCGCTACTACCGCTCCTGTGGGAACAAATTTTGCTACCATTTCTAATCGTTTCGAAAGTTTTTGTGCGTTCATTTTATACCGCCTACCTTAAATAGAGTCCATTACTAGTATGGATGATGTCGTGAAAAAAAACAAATGGAGTTGTCTCACAGTATTCATGTGGACAACCCCATTTCATGATTCTTTACATTTAAAAAGTAGCTGTACTATTTCAGTACAGCTACTTGTCAGTCATACTATTCTAAAGTAGAAATGTATTCAGCAATAGCTTTTGCTTCTGCTTCAGTTTTCATGTTTGGTTGCATTGGAGTACCTTCGATACCCTTTGTTAAAACTTCAACGATATGGGCTTCATCTAAGCCATGTAGGTTTGGACCCATACTACCAGTTAAATCACCACCGTGACAACCAATACAAGATTGTACTAGAGCTGCACCATCATCATTTGCGTCTGTAGTTTCAGTAGTTTCGCCACCGCCCTCATGTTCAGCAGCAATTTCTTTCTTGTTATCTGCACCTTGTAAAGACATGAAGAAAATAAGACCAATACCAAATGCCAGAATTAAGATGTAAGGAACGACTGGATTGTTTTTCATAAGTTTCCCCTCCTCATTTTAAGTCTACTTCTATTATAATATAGAATCAGTCAACATCTAATATTGTACTTCATTAACAAAGAAACGAAAAGCCCTATTCGCTAAGTTGTCCTTTGTTTGTAACAAATTCGACATTTCTGTATCTATTGGATAAAATATGTCTTGCCAAACCAAATTTTGGGCAATTTCACAACTTTTTTTCATACTGTTATCATACCCTTTGCATACATTCATATACCAAAAAAATAAAAAATCCGCACACATGATATAAAGTGTGCAGATCATTTATAAGGGTCAAAAAATTACAATAAGTTTATGATATAATAGCCAATCAGTGCTAGTAATCCTAAAACACCGGAGACTGTGAAATAGAGTAGCTTCATTTTAATACCTGACCAAAGCCAAATAAGACAATTGGCTGCAATCAAGCAAAATAAAACGATATTATCTCCACTAAAATATGTAGTGCACACACGGATAGATATACTAAATAATAGGATGGCGGCAAGTAAATGAAATATAGGAGCTAATAGATGTTTTTTTTGCGCCATTTGGAACGCAGCGATAAATAATATGCATGCACCTATACCTACGACAACGGTTAAAATCAGTGTTAATGCTTTTATTGTAAAATAGATAGCCAAAACAGCTATTATAGCGATACATAGACTTGCTACCAAAAGAAGCATCTTTCTTTTTTCAGATGGCAAGATTGCTTGTTTAGGATCTTGAACCGGTTCTAACTCCTCTATATCAGCCCCCTCTGTATAAAGAGCTGCTAAAAAGTCACAATAGTGCTCTGGTAATAGCTTATTTTGCTTCCAAAACAAAATTTCATTTAGAATAATTTTTTTCCGGGGATTCGTCATCATGTTAACTCCAAACATTGCTTAATAATGGTTGCATTACAATTTTATCTCACAGCCTTCGGAAATACATCTGTATAAAGTCGCAAATCTCTCATTCCCTTCATTCTAATTATCTATTATTAGCGGAAACAAGATTGGGGAATAACGGGGCTATTTACCTTTTCAATGGTATAAAAAAGGAGCGATCCAACTAGGTATTTTCACACTAGTAGGATAGCTCCATCTATTTAAATTATTCTAAGAAGTCTTTTAGACGTTTACTACGAGAAGGGTGGCGTAATTTTCTTAGAGCCTTCGCTTCAATTTGACGAATACGTTCACGTGTTACGCCAAAAACCTTACCTACCTCTTCTAAAGTTCTTGTACGACCATCATCTAAACCAAAACGTAAACGAAGTACGTTTTCTTCACGGTCTGTTAATGTATCAAGGACATCTTCTAGCTGTTCTTTTAACAATTCATAAGCTGCATGGTCAGATGGAGATTGTGCTTCAGAATCCTCGATAAAGTCTCCTAAATGGGAATCATCTTCTTCTCCTATCGGTGTTTCAAGAGATACTGGTTCTTGTGCAATTTTTAAAATTTCGCGTACTTTTTCTGGCGTTAAATCCATTTCTTCGCCAATTTCTTCTGGAGAAGGTTCTCGGCCAAGATCTTGTAAAAGTTGACGTTGTACACGTATTAATTTATTAATGGTTTCGACCATATGAACCGGAATACGAATTGTACGTGCTTGGTCTGCAATGGCACGCGTAATAGCCTGACGAATCCACCATGTAGCGTACGTAGAGAATTTAAACCCTTTACGGTAATCAAATTTCTCAACGGCCTTAATAAGACCCATATTCCCCTCTTGAATTAAATCAAGGAATAGCATTCCACGACCTACATAACGTTTAGCGATAGATACTACCAGACGTAAGTTTGCTTCTGCAAGACGTTTACGTGCTTCTTCATCACCTTGCTCAATACGCTCAGCAAGTGCGATTTCTTGCTCTGCAGATAGTAAATCAACTCGACCGATTTCCTTTAAATACATACGCACAGGGTCATTGATTTTAACACCTGGTGGTACACTCAAATCATTTAAGTCGAAAGTCTCTTCGTTCGCTTCTTCTTTCATTAGACTTTCTTCTTCAAATTCTTCTTTTCCAATGATTTGAATGTCTTTATGCTTTTCAAGATCCTCAGCAAAATGGAAAATTTCTTCATTTTCCAATTCATAAGGTGTTAGTTTCTCTGAAATTTCTTTCATAGAAATTTCACCCTCTGTTTTTGCTTTTTCTTGTAGGAATTTTTTTGCATCATCTAATGTAATTTCTACTTCTATCTCTTTTGAACGTTCTGACTTGTCCGCCATAAACCTTCCTCCTTCTAAACAACCGAATCGGGTTAAATCGCCGATAACGATTTTCTTAAATGAATAATCTGTTGGGCGATTTCAAGTGCACGTGCATACTCATGCATCTTCTCCGCTTCCTTTGACTCATGCATCTTTTGATAAATTTCTTGCTCAATTCTATATTTTTGAAGCTGACGGATTGAGTCCACAACCTCTGCCTCTGCTTGATCAGGATCTCGCTCGACTAAAGCCGCTTCCATAACAATTTTCCGTAATTCAGCGTCATCCAAAATCTCCATAAAGCGTTGATAATCAGGATGACCATATTCCTCATAAAATCCTACTAAGCGAACAAAAACAGCCATATAAGCATCTCGAACAAATGGCTCTTTTTGCTCACTCCGTAATACCCTGTCCACTACATCTATATTATGAAGCATATGAGCCAGTAATAAACGTTCGGCACGTTCAGCAGCATCCATAGGCTTTTGTTGTTGCGTGACTGGCATTGAAGGCGTTTGTGTCGGCATTTCTGGTTTTGCAGAACGTACCTGATTCGCCTCCAGCTTTCGGAATTGGGCATAAATGGCTTCTTCCGAAATATTTGTTTCATTTGATAGCTGTCGTATATACAAATCTCGTTCAACTGGCGACGATCTACCTATGAGCTGTTCAAGGACTTCTTGTATATATTGAAGCGTATCATTTTCAAATTGAAAGTTCTTATTTCGTCTAGCATGCATCATCATAAAAGCAATATACGCATGAGGGTTTTCCAAAATTTGTTCCTTAAATGCTTGTCCGCCTAACGTGCGAATATATTCATCAGGGTCCAATTTTTCTGGTAAAACAGCAATATCAACTTTCATGCGCTCCGTATGCAAAAGCTGCGCCGCTCTTTTCGCTGCATCAAATCCAGCATTATCACCATCATAGCAAATCGTAATTTGCTCAACTAAGCGCTTAAGCTTTGTGATATGCTGATTTGTTAGCGAGGTACCCATTGTTGCTACGGCATTCATAACACCTACAGAGTTAGCTGCTAACACATCCATAAAACCTTCCATCAATACTACTTGACGATTTTTTCTGATAGAAGTTCGTGCTTTATCTAGGTTATAGAGCACTTCACTTTTCTGAAATATTGGTGATTCTGGACTATTTAAATATTTCGCTTCCTCACCCGTTGATGAAAGTATTCGTCCTGAGAAGGCAATAATTTTACCATTCTCATCTCGAATCGGGAACATGATCCTTCCTCTAAAACGATCAAAATAACGTTCTTCTCCCTCTCGCTTAATAATTAGCCCACTTTCCGCCATTTCTTGTAAGTTATAACCTTTTCTTTCAAGCAATATGGTTAGGGCGTCAAAGCTTGGGAGAGACCAACCGATGTTATTAGATTCTATAAGCTCCCTTGTAAATCCTCTTTCTAGCAAATAATTTAAAGGTTCTTCGCCATCCTCTGTATTTAACAGTAGATGGTGGAAAAAATCTGCTGTAAAAGCGTGTGCTTCTTTCATCCTTTCTTCCGCTTTAGAAATCTTTTTTGTTCCCCCGGGAAAACTTGGCTCAACATCTAAATGTATGCCAGCTCGTTCTCCAAGTTTCACAACTGCATCAGGAAAAGATATGCCTTCAATGTCCATTACAAAAGTAATGGCATTTCCCCCTGCGCCACATCCAAAGCAATGGAATATTTGCTTGTCCGTTGATACAGAGAAAGACGGTGTTTGTTCTCCATGGAATGGACAGAGGCCAAACCAATTTCGCCCACGCTTGGTCAGCTGCATGTATTCACTAATAACATCAACGATATCCGATTGTGTACGAATCTGTTCAATTACTTCCTCTGGAATCTTCCCTGCCAAATCCATCATCACCATCTTTAATAATTACGTTCTAGAAACACAATTCGCTATTCGTTTTAAAATTCCTTTATTTCTCGACAAAAAATTAGGATTTTTCTCTTATAAATATTTTTACCACAATTTTATTATTATAAAACAAAAATTAGTTTTTATCTATACTAATTTCAAAATCCACTCAAAAAAACCGCCTCTATCACCGAGGTGGTTTATTTTCGTACAATTTATTTGCAAGTCAAAATATGTTCTATGATAGTATTTGCTGTCTCTTCCACAGCTTTATTAGTCACATCTATTACTCGACAGCCTATTTTGCCGACAATCTTTTCAAAATGTTGAATCTCTTCTAAAATACGATTATGTTGCGCATAGATGGCATCATCATTTAATCCGAGAGACATTAATCTTTCTTTCCTTATAGAATTTAACTTCTCAGGAGAGATGATTAACCCAAAACATTTTTTAGGGTCCAACTGTAATAGCTCTTCAGGTGGTTCTACTTCAGGAACTAAAGGAACATTCGCCACCTTATACTTTTTATGTGCTAAATATTGTGAAAGGGGCGTTTTAGATGTTCGGGATACGCCTACCAACACGATATCAGCTTGTAATAATCCACGGGGATCACGACCATCATCATATTTTACTGCAAATTCAATGGCTTCAATTTTTTTAAAATAATCATCGTCAAGCATATGAACAATTCCAGGTGTCTCCAATGGATTTTCTTCCATAAAGGTTGCCATTGATTGTAATGCAGGACCTATTATATCGACTGCATGTATCTTTTCCTGTTCACATAAATCACGTAATAGCTTTCGCATTTCTTGACGAACAAGTGTGTAAACAATAAATGCTTGTTGTTGTGCTGCAAGGAAAACAATCTTACGAATAAGCTCCTCCGATTGAATATGTGGAAATCGTCGGATAACAGTATTCTCTAGACCGGGTCGAAACTGGCTAATTACTGCTTTTGCAACTTGGTCGCCAGTTTCACCAACAGAGTCAGATACAACAAATACGCGTAGTCTTTTCATGCAGCTCTCCTTCAAATTTAGTCATTTTGCGCAAGAGATAAGAAAGCTCGTGTAATCGTTGTTTTTGTAAGACGGCCTATAATCGTCAAACCACCCTCTTGTGGTTCAACTACTGGTAGCGAATCAACTTCTCGTTCAATGAGCTTGTTCGCGGCAACAACCAAAGAATCTGATCTTTCACAGTACGAAATATTAGGCATACGTGTCATAATTATATGTACAGGAATTTTATTTAAATCCTGCGTGCCAATACTTGTACGCAGTAAATCTTTGCGAGATAGTACGCCTGTCAAAAACTCATTCTTATCTACGACAAAGAGTGTACCAACATCTTCTGAAAACATAAAGCAAATTGCATCATAAACCGTCATTGTTTCTGGGACAACTACAGGGCCTGAATGAAAATCCTTTACTTTTAAATTGTGAATACTATCCATCAATGTAACGGATGCCTTTTTCCCTGAATAGAAATAACCAACTCGTGGTCTTGCATCTAAAAATCCCGCCATCGTAAGGATCGCTAAATCTGGTCTTAAAGTCGCTCTAGTCAGATTGAGACGTTCTGCAATATGTTCCCCAGTAATAGGGCCGTTTTCTTTCACAATTTGTAAAATGTTTTCCTGACGTTTATTGAGTTCGATTGGACTCACCGCCTCAAATCTAATAGTGTTATACTTATGCTCAATTATTATATACTATAGAATGATAGGTATGCAAAGTATTACACTAATTCTATACAAAAGGTGTTATATTAATGCTTTGCATAATTAAAGCAGTATTTCAATTATACAACATACTGCATATAATAGCAGTAATCTGTATTAAGTTATGGCGGATATGTGTAGAGGATTTTAGATTAAGGGTAATTTCTTTAATTTGTATTTTTGTCATGAAGGCTACACGACTTGTTGAATCGCTTATAAACGAGCATCATCAATCATGCTATTAACACTATTCGTATTCCTCTGGAAGTTCTAAAATCAATTATCAAAAGCCTTTACGGCCGGTTGTTGAACACTTCAAATTGTCCAAGCCAATATTCTTTATACTACGGCTCTCATGCAAGGATTCTTGCTGAGGAGAAGTAGTATTTTTTGGTTCTCCATAATAGTTCAAATGACTATCATTGCTTCATTGGAGTAACATCATACAAAATAAAAAGGTATCGTAAAAACAGGTCGTATTTTAAACGAATAAATTAAATGTATTGAAAAAACCTCCTCCACTTTGCATCTAAGCTGATATAAAAGCACCTCTTCCGAAATTCACATTGTCGACTGTAACATTTTTTCACTTGTTCATACTCTGTTCATACTATCGTCACTGGCAGTACATCTCCGTTGTATAAGCTTTCCTTAGGACCCGTTAAGAGGTCCCATTAACAGCTAATGAAAGGAGAAGATTTAAATGATAATGAGAAAGGCAATGAAAATGAGGATGGGCACTAAAACATCAATCCTTGTAATCCTCATGCTAACTATACTAGCCCCCACGTCTACAATGGCCACAACTGCCGTCAATAACAGTGGTAGTCTTACATTTGAGGCGACCAAAGAAGTAGGCATAGAAAAAGCTAAGCTCCTAACTGAAACGTACGGCGCTACAAGTTTGCAATACGCACTCATCGATGATGGAGAAATTGTCATTTCAGGGCATGCTGGCAAAAACGATTTAAATGGCAATAGACCGCTTACTGCTAATACAATGTACGGTATAGGTTCTACGAGCAAAATGATGCTCACAGCGGCTGTTATGAAGCTTGTCGACGAAGGTAAGGTAGAGTTGGATTTGCCCGTAGTGAACTATATACCTGATTTTAAGATGAAAGACGACCGTTACAAACAAATTACACCTCGTATGCTCCTGAATCATTCCTCTGGCCTGCTAGGAACTTCGTCGCTAAATACCTTTTTATATGACGATAACGATTCATATGCATATGATTCTTTGCTAGAGCATTTAGCCACTCAAAACTTAAAGGCTGATCCGGGAGCATTTTCGGTTTACTGTAACGATGGTTTTACGTTAGCTGAAATTCTAATAGAACGAGTAAGTGGTATGAGCTTCACCGCATTTATCAGCAAGTATTTGACAGAGCCTCTAGAAATGAGCCATACGAAAACACCGAAGAATCTAGTGGATTCTTCAAAACTAGCGGGGATCTACTCCCCTGCCTTTAACGGACAACTACCTGCAGAAAATACTAACATTATTGCTACAGGCGGCATATATTCCACAGCTGAAGATCTCGTTAAATTCTCACAAATATTCACAGGACAGGTGAGTGATATTCTTACTCGTGAATCAGTAGAAGCCATGGCACAAGATGAGTATAAAAGAGGCATGTGGCCTGAGGAAGCTGATCCATCTTTCGTCGCTTACGGGCTAGGCTGGGATAGTGTACGCTTGTTCCCATTCAGTGAATATGGCATCAAGGCACTTACGAAAGGTGGAGATACATTATCTTATCATTCTTCATTAGTTGTACTTCCGGAATACAACATGGCTGCGGCTGTTGTCTCCTCAGGAGGTCAAAGCTTATTAGATCAACTGTTAGCTAATGAAATTCTGCTTAGTGCACTTCAGGAAAAAGGGATTATTCATGAACAGAAGCCGAAAAAGTCCCATGGCGTGCCTATAAAGGCTAAAATGCCACAGGAGTTATCGCAGCATGCAGGTATTTATGGTGGTATTTCAAGTGCGTTAATGAAGGTAGAAATTAATTCTCATGGTGAATTGTCTGTATCTATGCTTACGGTCCCTAATAACCCTATCCAAACGTATTCATATACAGCAGATGGTTCATTTGTGAACAAGGAAGGGACAGAAAAGATAAAGTTCATAGAGGAGAAAAATGGACACACCTATTTATGGTCCAGCTTGTATTTTAATGTACCGGGTCTTCCCCAAACAGCTGTCTCAGAGTATAAAGCTGAAAAGCTAGAAGCCAATATCTTAACGAAAGACATAGCTTCCGTATGGGAGAAACGTGAAGGGGAAAAATATTATTTGATGAATGAAAAATATTCATCGATGCTCTACACTAATTCTGCACCAACTGTAACAATTGATACGATTAAAGATGTTCCAGGCTATTTGTTAACTAATAAAATTATTGGAGCAAACCAAGCAGTTAACCAGCAACAAATCCCTGGCATGGCTGGTCGAGATACTATGGAAATTGAATTTTTCAAGAAAAATGGAGTGGAATATTTTACAGTAGCAGGAGGTTTATACGGTCACGAGGAGCTTGTAAAACCGCTCTACCCCGGCAAACAATCTGTGACAACGATCCAAGCGGACGGCCATGCTAAATGGTTTTTAGTACCAACAAATGCAAAAGAAAAAATCATGACAGTTAAAATGCCGTCCAATGGCTCCTTTGCTGTATACGACCAAGCAGGTAATTGCGTGAACTATACTGTCGTTAGTGGTATAAACGAAGTCTTATTACCAGAAAACGGTAGAGTTGTATTTGCAGGAGAAGTAGACGCCAAATTTGAGATTTCATTAAAAAAATAAATGTCCGCTTATCTAAAAAGCTGTCCTTCAGTCATTATTGACCGTATGGGACAGCTTTTTGGGAGGACTAGAAAAAGCCCCAAACAATATTTAGCTAAAATTCACAGTCCCCTCGTGTGACGAGGCTGTTGACAGTCAAAACTGGTTTATGGCCTTCTGAACATCATATGTTCTCTATACAGTTTAATAATGATTGCGAATCAATGAATTACGTGCTACAATGTTGACACATACGCTGGCTCTATTTATATTTTCGAGCAAATTGCGTTATACAGGCGATGATGGGAAAAAAGTATCTGTTCCATTCAAGAGCGAGTAGAAGATGGTGAAAGTCTACATAGCAACAGAGAAAAGGCACTCCTTGAGCTAACTTTTTGAAAAGAGGTTTTAAACGTTTTGTTTAAAACAATCAGGGTGGAACCGCGGGTATTAGCACTCGTCCCTGGGCATACATTGTGCCCGGAGACGGGTGCTATTTTCATTTAGTCAACACTGAATGAAAAGCTTTAGCGTTTTACCGCTAAAAAGGTGAAAAATTTTGAAGGAGGCTATTTTATGGCTAACAAATCAATGGAAACAATTGTATCATTAGCAAAACACCGAGGTTTTGTCTTCCCAGGCTCAGAAATCTACGGTGGTCTAGCAAACACTTGGGATTACGGTCCACTTGGTGTTGAATTAAAAAACAATATTAAAAAAGCTTGGTGGCAAAAATTCGTTCAGGAATCAGAGCACAATGTTGGTATCGATGCTGCCATCTTAATGAACCCAAAAGCTTGGGTGGCTTCTGGTCACGTTGGGAACTTTAATGATCCAATGATCGACTGTAAATCATGTAAGGCTCGCCATCGCGCTGATAAAATCATTGAAGACGCAGCGTTAGCAAAAGGTGATGAAATCATTGTTGATGGTATGACATTTGATCAAATGAAAGAAACAATGATTAAATACGATGTAGTTTGCCCTGATTGTGGAAAAGATGATTTCACAGATATTCGCCAATTCAACCTAATGTTTAAAACATTCCAAGGTGTAACAGAGTCTTCTACAAACGAGATTTTCTTACGTCCAGAAACAGCACAAGGTATTTTCGTAAACTTTAAAAATGTTCAACGCTCTATGCGTAAACGTACTCCATTTGGTATTGCACAAGTTGGTAAATCTTTCCGAAACGAAATTACACCAGGTAACTTTACTTTCCGTACACGTGAATTCGAACAAATGGAACTTGAATTCTTCTGTAAGCCAGGCGAGGATCTTGAATGGCACTCTTATTGGAAAGAATTCTGTAAAAATTGGTTATTAAACCTAGGCATGAAAGAAGATTCTATGCGTCTTCGCGATCACGAGGATGATGAGCTGTCTCACTACTCTAACGCGACAACGGATATCGAATTTAAATTCCCATTTGGCTGGGGAGAGCTTTGGGGTATCGCTGACCGTACAGATTATGATTTGAAACAACATATGGAGCATTCAGGTGAAGATTTCACTTATATTGATCCTGTTTCAAATGAACGTTATATTCCTTATTGTATCGAACCATCTTTAGGGGCTGACCGTGTGACATTAGCATTCCTATGCGATGCCTATGATGAAGAGGAGTTGGAAGGTGACGATAAACGTACTGTTTTACGTTTCCACCCAGCAATTGCACCATTTAAAGCCGCTGTTCTACCTCTTTCTAAAAAATTATCTGATGAAGCTACAGACGTTTGGGCTGAACTTCGCAAAGCGTTCCCTGTTGATTTTGATGAATCACAATCAATCGGTAAACGTTACCGTCGCCAAGATGAAATCGGTACACCATTCTGTATCACATACGATTTTGACTCAAAAGAAGATGGCCAAGTGACAGTACGTCACCGCGATTCTATGACACAAGTTCGTATGCCAATTTCAGAAGTTAAAGCCTATATTGAAAAACATCTTCAATTTTAATAGTTAAAATAAAGAGGGGGGTCGCCATTACTGGCAACTCCCTCTTCTTATGCTTTGTAAGTTGAAAATAAACGCTCTTGCATTTTTTCCTCAAATGAAAACTTTTTCACACTCATACCTATTAAGCTAACAAGTAATTCCTCTATATCGGCTAATGAATAATAGAGAAAGGCCCCTTCTCGCATTGGACGAACTCGCTTTTCAACGGTTTGTTCATCTTCAATAAAATAAGCGACATTGACATCACAATGCCCCATTAGCTGAGTAATACGTTGATCATCACCTGGATTAATGAAGAAAGGCACAATTTTATCAATATACAGAATGCTTTGCACAAGCTTAATGAAGAAGTTTTCACGAAGGGTTGTTTCCACAACTAGAATGGTCGTTTTTTCATGCTGATAATCCATATACAGAACGTTTAATTGTTCTTCTAATAATTTCTTTAAAATAGTAATAGAATTTCTATATTTCGTCATATCCGTTTGTATTTCTCTCGTTAACAGACGTAATATGCGAAAAGCTGGTAAAAATATTCTTAGGACAATTTCTTTCGGGTGTAAATGATCTATTAATTTACTAAAATGCATTCTTAGATTATTTTCATCACATCTGATTAATTGCTCCACGAATAGGTTAAAAATCTCTTCAAAGCTATTTGCACGATAATCAATCATTTTGGCTATTTTAACACTATAGTTCAAGGGTAGGTTCATTGATGTTTGCTCATCTAGTAATTTCACCTTGGGCAATGTAGGAAATAAATCGTAAACAAGCTCTACTTGTGCACTACGATTATCAGATAGCATCACAACAGAGTTAACGGGATAGATGCCTAAACATTCTACAAATTTATGCATGAATTTTTCGTTATATAAATGCCGGTCCTTGTATAAAACAGCTAACGCATCCGTTGCTCCATAACCATCGTGATAAACTCGCTTAGACGTCATCGCAGAATACACATCAATAATTTGTAGCAACTGTACTCCTTCACTCATATCATCCGCACAAAGCTGATTAGGATAACCTTTCCCAGCAAAGCGCTCATGATGATCTCGCGCTAAATAGGCGATATCTTCCTCTTCATTTTCGATAAGCAGCTCATAGCCCTTTGTTGTGTGTGTTTTAACAATTTCAAACTCATCTTCTGAGAGCTTACGCTTTAAATTTAAAATTTCTTGGGGGATAAAGACCTTCCCAATATCATGGAACAAATAACCTCTTGCTAATGTTTCGATATCTGTTAACCCCAAATATCTAGCAAAAATGGTTCCTAATACAAATACATCAAATGAATGGACAAAAGAATACTCATCCCATTCCTTTAAACGCATAAGTAACTCATAGCGATGTTTTTCTTCTAAAATTTTTTCAAAAACACCGCGAACATAAGCGGTATCTTGTATGCTTTTTAAAATTTGACCATAACGCAATTCATGGACAACATTCTCTAGAGTTGTCATAAAAAGTTGATGGACGGTTTCTTTATAGTCATCGATTGGATCTTTTTCCTCCATTAGTGGTGAAAATAAATCCTCGTATTCTCTCGTTCGCTGAGCACTTAAATCATGGACAATTCGAACTGAATCCGATGGTAGATAGACAGATAATTCATCTACTTTTCGAAGTTTAAGTAAAGCAATAATTCGCTCCGTTAAAACTAAATCCTTCTTAGCTAATAAACGATAATCTGAAAAGATATCTTCCGCTAAAATATCATCCGCTTCAACTTCACGAATACTTAAGGTTACTTTTCGTAGCATATTTTTGCCACATACGCTATGTACTAAGCACTATGTGACTCCCTCCTTCTTCCATAGGACTGCGTTATTCTGATAAACGTATAAAAATACGCTTTGCTGATAGAGGCTTGTTTTCTATTTCATAGGCATGTCAGATCTATATTAAGTACATTTATTTCGACAGGGGATTAAACGACTAAATTATATTAAAAAAATATAAATAAGAATATCTATATCACTTACAATATCATAGGTTAAAATACCTTTTCAACTAGTATATGGGACTCGAGTGATTAGTTTCTACTATTTATACATTGAAAACTACATAAAAACACAAGACTATTCTCACAATAACACATTCTTAGAAAAACAATAAAACGAAAAATTAAGTTATATAGACTCATAAATAAAATTTATAAATTTAATATTTAATATAAAAAACTAAATTCATGTAAAAATTTTATTTTGTAAAAATTGAAATTTTATTCATTTACAACACAATTTAATAGGAACACCAGGTTCAAGACTTTGAGGTCACATTACCAATTACATCATACAAAGGTTATAGTTCCCTCTATTATCCTTAATAAAATTTCTATATAAATTAGGTATTTTAGCTATCCCTTTCACAAAGTCCATATCATTCATGCTAGAAAATTTTACATACTATTATTTGGGGTATATGGTTGAGGTCTCAGCGTTTATTCTAACTAGCAATAGCATCAGCACAGTAACATTTTGTTATTGCTAGTCAATTTAGCAGGATTATATGATGGCCATTTATGGTAATACTGAACCTACTCACATGGGATGAAAATGAGGATATGTCAGAGGCTATCATAATTCATCCCTTAGCTGAAGGGGCAGGAAAATTAGTGATAACTGGATTTTCAGATGATTCAGAGGACTTCCTAAAAATTTTAGTACATGTAAAAATATAAATGGGAATTAGATCATAAAAAAAGCCAGAGGAATGTTATGATCTGACCCAAAAAAGTTAGACATATTTAGTTAAGCAGCTGCTAAGACCTGAGTTCGGTACTCCACCGGGCTTAGGTCTTTTAATTTTTCTTTCATTCGTTTGTGATTGTAATAGTGAATATAGTCTTTGAGTTCCTGTTTAAAATGTGCCATGGATTCAAATTCTTGTAGATACAGGAGTTCAGATTTTAATAAGCCAAAGAAATTTTCGATGACTGCGTTGTCCAAACAATTACCCTTACGGTACATACTCTGCGTAATACCATGTTGCTTTAATGTTTGTTGATACTTTTTCATTTGATAATGCCAACCTTGATCTTAATGAAGAATAACTTGATCACTTGATTCGAGGCGCTCCAATGCTTGTTCTAACATATTATGGACTAGTTTATACACTGGACGCTTCATTACCGTGTATGCAATGATTTCGCCATTACATAGATCAAGGACGGGTGATAAATAGCGTTTCTCACCAAATAGATGGAACTCTGTCACGTCTGTTACCCATTTCTCGTTCATTTTTTCCGCTGTAAAATCTCGTTGTAATATGTTTGGGACAATTTTTCCGACGTTACCTTTATACGAACGATATTTCTTCATGCGGACTTCACACTTTATGCCAATGGCATTCATCAAGCAGTTAATCGTTTTTGGATCGTGATGAATACCGATTTTTTTTAGTTCTTTGGTGATCCGACGACAACCATAACGTCCCTTATGTTCATGATAAATGGACTGAATTGCGATTTTCACATCAGCGTATTTATCATGACGATTCAAACGCTTTTTCCAGTAACAATACGTACTACGTGGAATATCAGCGACTTTGATTAATTCCACTACTTCATAGATTTCCTTTAGTTCATAAATTACTTACGCTTTGATTTGATTGGTAATTTTTCTTGCATTTGAACTAAAGTATTCAACTTTTTTAAGTACGCATTCTCCATTTCTAATTGTTTAATTCGTGCTTCTAACGCCTCAACAGATCCTTCAGCTGGTGTTGATTTCGTTGTTCTTTTTGTCTCTTTTTTCATAGATGGATGCCCCTTTTTCTTAGAAACAAGAGCATCATAACCACCAACTTCAAACTTCAACTTCCATTTCCGAATCATGCCAGGAGATGAAATATTGAATAGTGCAGCAGTGTCTCTCGAAGATGTACCTGTCTCGTTCATATAATTAAGTACATTCATTTTATAGTCAGCTGAATAGTTTGTATAGGACGTTAAGAAAGTCTCTACGCCATTTTTTTGATAACGGCGAACCCATTCACTGACAATCTGAGCTGTAACACCGATATCATTCGCAATTTCGATCAAAGTTTCATTTCCATTTAAATATCGTTGAACTGATTGAATACGTTGTTCAACACTTACTTTTGCCATAAAAAAACCCCCGTAAAAGTTAGATTGATGTCTAACTTTTACGGGGCAGTTCAGTTAAGGTTCTTCTGGCTTTTCTTCGTTCACAGTGCGTATTTGTAATTCAGGGGTTCTCTCTAACTGCTCGATGAACTTTCTCGTCTTAAAACGAATTCCGGTTTGTTCTTCATAGATTGTTGTTATAATTTTTTTTATAAAATATTTCGTTTCCTTTTTTAATTCAATTTTCCCGATTTGATCGATGGGAACTGTATAGAACATACGAATAAGCTTAAGTTGTGTCGGCGTTAGGCGAATAATATAGGGATCATGCTGATAACAACGATGGCATAAAAAACCACCTTGTACAAAGGAAAAAGCAAATTCCCCATCTACAGCCCCACATGCGGCACAGGCGTGTAATATAGGCTGGACTCCTGTATAGGGTAGCATCTTCCATTCAGCAAAGAGTGTGATGGATTCAGGATCATAGCCATCCTCTATCGCTTGGAGCGCTTGCAGCAGGACATCAAAGGCGAAAGGCTCTGGTTTTCCCTCTTCTACGACCCGCTCCACAAGTTCCATAATATAGCTAGCATAGGCAGTAGCTATGATATCCTCACGAATATGGCGCATTGAATTCAAATGCTCCCCTTGTTGCAATGTCCCCATACCAGTATGGTGTTGTACCATAAACATGCCATATGTAAAAGGCTGTGTGACCGACGCTAATCTACTAGAAGGCTTTTTCGCACCTCTTGCCATGGTTGCTACCTTCCCTGCCTCCCGCGTAAGCAACGTAACAATTTTATTAGATTCACCATAAGCGCGTACTTTTAAAACAATTCCTTCCCATTTATGAAGCATAGTCCCCCTCCTTTCCTATAAACTGTCCATGAAAATAGAGCTCTCCAAAATATTTTGGACAGCTCAAAGTAAAATCTATATGACCGAGGGCATTCACACCGCCAATGCTGTAGACCTTAGTTTTTTGACGGTGTTACCCTAGTCAGCAAAGCATCTTAATACTCATCGTCACGGAAGCCGAAATCACGTAAATGTGTTGATTTATTACGCCAATCTTTTTGGACTTTTACCCATAGTTCTAAATAGACTTTAGAACCTAATAGCATTTCGATATCCTTTCGTGCACGTGTCCCTACTTCTTTTAATAGGGCACCACGTTTACCAATGACAATACCTTTTTGAGAATCACGTTCAACCATTATAGTGGCTGAGACATGAATTTTATCATTGTTTTCCTCATCTCGACGGATTTTATCAATAACAACCGCAATGGAATGTGGAATTTCTTCGCGCGTTAAATGTAATACTTTTTCACGAATAAGCTCAGAAATGATGAAACGCTCTGGATGATCCGTTACTTGGTCAGCTGGGTAATATTGTGGCCCATCTGGTAAATATTTCGACAACGTGTCCAATAAGTTTTCTACGTTATTGCCTTGTAACGCTGAGATAGGAATAATTTCAGCAAATTCATAGCGTTCCTTATAGCTTTCGATAATTCCAAGTAATTCATCTGGATGAATCTGATCGATTTTATTAATAACAAGGAATACTGGCGTCGAATTTCCCGCCAACATTTCTAGTATAAATTCATCGCCTTTGCCAAGCTTCTGCTCAGCATTCACCATGAATAAAATCACGTCCACTTCACGCAATGTATTTTTGGCAACTTTTAACATAAAATCACCAAGTTTATGTTTTGGCTTATGGATACCTGGTGTATCAATAAAAATCATTTGGCTATCTGTTGATGTCAGTACACCTTGTACTTTATTTCGTGTTGTTTGTGGTTTATCACTCATGATCGCAATTTTTTGGCCAATGACACGATTCAAAAATGTCGATTTACCAACATTGGGACGACCAATAATAGAGATAAAGCCTGACTTATAGCCACTTCTAGTTTCCAGCATTCTCTAAATCCTCCGTTGTAAATGCAAACGGTAATAATTCGCCCACTGACGTTACCGTAACATCACCTTTTAAATTCGTTAAATAAACAGGCATCGTCGGTGCGCAAAATTCCATCATCACCTGACGACATGCTCCACATGGTGCGCATGGGCCTTCTGTATCTGCAACAATAGCAATAGCCTCGAATTCATAAGTACCTTCTGACACAGCCTTAAAAAATGCTGTACGCTCAGCACAATTCGTCATACTATAGCCTGCATTTTCAATATTACAACCGTGAATAACTTCTCCGGCCTTCGTTAAAAGAGCTGCTCCTACTTTAAATTTTGAGTATGGAACATATGCTTTTTCACGCGCTTTTTTAGATTCCTCTAGTAATGCATGCATATCAATTGTCATCTATCATATTTCTCCCTCACGTTAGTATAATACAGTTAATTTTTCATATCAGATACTCACTTCGATTACAACCATTTTGGTAAGAAGATAAGTAATCCGATTATAGCACTGAATAGCGCAAATACAAGCACAGCACCTGCTGCGATATCTTTTGCCTGCTTGGCGAGTGGGTGAAGGTTCGGCGATGCCAAATCCACTACTCTTTCAATAGCTGTATTAATCATTTCCAATGCAAACATAAGTGCTATTAATAGTAGCACAATATACCATTCCGTTCGAGACAAACCTGTAAAATAACCAGCCAGTATGACAATGACTGCACTCACAATATGTGATCTTAAATTTTGTTCTTTACTTGCAGTTATAATGCCTTCAAACGCATAGCCAAATGATCGCAAGTATTTACGCAAATCCATTTAATCTCGTCCTAAACCAAAAGTTTGTAATATTTCATCTTGTTTTGTAAACATCACTTTTTCCTCTTCAGGCTCCATATGGTCATAACCGAGTAAATGTAAAAAGCCATGGACAGCTAAAAAACCCAATTCTCTTTCAAAGGAGTGATTGTATTCCTCAGCTTGCTCTTTTGCACGATCTGTCGAAATAATAATATCGCCTAGTATACGGGGCATTCCTTCAAAAGTTACAGTCATTTCACCTTCACCTAGTTCCTCCAATGCAAAGGAAATGACATCGGTTGGTTGATCTTTCCCGCGATACTCGCGATTTATATCTTGAATCGTGTCATTTGTGACAAACGTCACAGAAACCTCTGTTTCTGGCTCGATGTTTTCTACACTCGCTGCATGTTGCAAAAGCTTTTCTACAAGCTCTATATGTTGTGCCGCCACTTCATTTGTTTCATCTGTAAAATCAATTGTTAAAATCATAGATCCTCCTACTTATCTGCCTTTGGATATTCAATACGTGAATGGAAAATCCCGTTCAACGTTTCGCAAAGTACTCTCTCTATACATTTTAACTCTTTTATTGAAATATCGCATTCATCAAACTGGTTATCTTGTACTCGATCGTCAATAATAGCTCGTACTAGCTTATGAATTTTCTCAGCATTCGGCTCTTTCATTGAACGTACTGCTGCCTCTACACTATCTGCCACACTTATAACCGCTGCTTCCTTCGTTTGCGGTTTTGGGCCAGGATATCTAAACGTAGCCTCATCAAAGGATTTCCCTTGCTCTTTCGCTTTAAACAAGAAAAATTTTAACAAACTTGTCCCATGATGCTGCAACGCAATATCAATAATTTCCTGAGGCATTTTATAGCGTCTTAACATGTCTGCACCGTCAGTTGTATGAGCAATGATAATTTCTGCACTTGTTTCAGGAGGCAAAGAATCGTGCGGATTAATGCCTGACATCTGATTTTCAATGAAGAAAGCTGGTCTCTTTGTTTTTCCGATATCATGATAGTAGCACCCTACACGAGCTAGTAACCCATCTGCTCCTATTTCTTCACAGGCAGCTTCAGCTAAGTTTGCGACCATCACACTATGATGATATGTTCCTGGTGCTTCCATTAGTAATTTTTTTAATAATGGATGATTTGGATTGGATAGCTCAATTAAACGTAATGACGATAATAAACTAAATGCTGACTCAAAGAATGGTAAAAGACCCATTGTCAACGCACCAGAAAGCAATGCAGATAACATAGCCGCTACAAAGTAAAACACTAATTCTGGTAAACCATAGGATGATTGTGTCATTAATAAATAGAAGGCGATAAAAGCCATATTTACAAGAGAAATAACCGCAACTGCCTGTAAAATATGGGACCGCTTCTCAACACTACGCAAAAAGAATAAACTTGCAAACCCTCCGAAAATGATATAAAGCGTAATTTCCATTTGCATAACGGATGAATAGCCTTCTTGAAAAATAACGCCAGCCGAAGCAGCAGTCATAACTGTAACAAGCACTGCTGCTTTATCATCTGCCAATAGACGGACAAGCATCGTAGCCAATGCTGTTGGGAAAAGGAAGGCAATGGTCACATCAAATCCGCCAGAAACTAAGCTAATAAATTTCATTAGCAAGATGGACAAACTATAAACAATCACTGTTACCAATAATGCATTTCGTTTTTTTCGTTCGTTAGCCTCCCAACGCTCGAATAAAATATACATAAACACCATTTGGAGCAGTGTTAAAATTATGAGTCCTGCAATTGGTTTTAAGGAAGCTTGATTACTAATCATCCCTAAAAGCTCTAATTGTCGAAATGCCTCTTTATCAATAATCTGGCCTTCCTGCACAATAATTTGACCTTGTAAAATTCTTGTAGGCTCTACACTTTCCTTCGCTTGTTCTTTTCTTATTTTCGTTTGCTCTTCGTTAACGGTTTCATTTTCAATGATGCTTGTACGGCCAATTAAAACAACCGTATTGAATATTTTATCTGGATACCCTCTTTGTCCTCGAATTTTCGTCTCAAAGTCATTTTGAGCAACAAAGACATTTTCAGGTCGAATGGATTTTTGTAAGTATTCCTCTACGGTTTTGGATAATTGGATACTTGTTCTATTTAAATCCTCATCGCTCTGCACTAAAAGTCCTTCTAGCTGTGAATCCGTGAAGATGAGTGGCATTTGATCTTCATCGAGCGATTCAAATTTTTTGCGAAGCTGCCCTACTTGATCGGCAATTGCAATAGGTTCCTTACTATTTGCCACATCCTTTTTTACCTCAAGTACATAATCAAATAACGATGTGACAATCGCTGCTCTTTGCTTGGCGACATCCTCCGAAAATTGATAGACCGGGCCTACTGCAGTTGCGGCTTTTTCCCGCTCTTGCTGTGTCTTGTAGGTATCTTCTATTGTTTTAGTAGATCGTACGGTTTCAGGGGCTAACTGTAAAGGTTTGAAATCATATGTAACTCCTTTAACATTGCCATACATCAATCCAAATTGTAGGCATCCTGTTAAAATGAGAATGATGATAATAAAATAGCGAAAACCGATAAGCTCTGTAAATTTTCGAAGTTGTTTCTCCATCTGGCACCTCCTCTATCTACCTTCTATCATACCAATTCAACATACATTTTTCTCGAAAAATGTATAAGAAAGCAAAAAACAACTATACAAATTCGTATAGCTGTCACATTTTTTTCCATATTTTAATCATTCACATTTTCAGGGCAGACTTGTTTAACCCTGTTGCCCCTGTCGCTTCGCTTTCGGGGCAGACTTTAGAAAGGCTTTGCCATTCTAAAGTTGCTGTTCTTCGTAGGCTTGGATGATTTTGGCTACTATTGGGTGACGGACAACATCCCCCTGTTCTAGCACTTGGAAATGGATTGATTTTACATATTTTAATGTACGTTCTGCTACGATTAAGCCAGACTCCGTATTTTTAGGCAAATCGATTTGTGTTTTATCACCTGTAATTACCATTTTCGACCCGAAGCCTAATCGTGTTAAAAACATTTTCATTTGTTGATGAGTTGTATTTTGTGCTTCATCTAAAATAACGAAAGCATCATCTAATGTACGGCCACGCATATAAGCCAATGGAGCAATTTCAATCGTTCCTCGTTCAATCAATCGTTGGGTCTGTTCAGACCCGTAGATGTCGTTTAAGGCGTCATAGAGAGGTCTTAAATAAGGATCTACCTTTTCCTTTAAATCACCAGGAAGGAAGCCTAGAGACTCTCCTGCTTCAACAGCGGGACGAGTTAAAATAATGCGCTTGACATGCCCATTTTTAAGTGCCTGCGTTGCCATGACTACCGCTAAATACGTTTTCCCAGTACCGGCTGGACCTATACCAAAAACAACGTCTTTATGACGGATTGCTTGTATGTATTCTCGTTGACCAATTGTTTTTGCACGAATTGGTTTACCTTTTGTCGTGCGTGCTATTTCTTCATCATAAAGTTCTGCGAAATATTCAATGGTACCTTTTTGAGTCATTTCAATAGCTGTAGATACATCACGTTGATCAATATTAATACCTTTGCGAATGACCTTCAATAATGCATGCAGCAGATATGTTGCCTGTTCCTTAGCACTTTCTTCACCCGCAAGTTGAATTTGTTCACCACGGGTAATGATATGAACATTAAGTGCTTCCTCAACCAGCTTCATATTTGCATCGGAAATTCCGAGTAGCATAACCGCTTCGTTTGGATTATCCACTTGTAATACAGTTAACTGTTCTGACATAATCATTCTCCTTGTAGGCCATGTATTGGACTTGCAATGTTTTCATTGACTAAAAATAGAACTTTCCCTTCAACTGTACCATTACCCCACTTTGCCTGTAAAAGGTTTTCTTTTTTGATGATGGATTTAGCAGGTAACGAACGTATTACTTTTTCATGCAGGAGTGGGATGAGTAAAGTCTCAATTTTCGATTCATCAAGCTCCACCTGCATCGTTTTCGTTTGCTGTTCCTCCACAATTGACACATAAGGGTCTAGCCAATTCGGTAAATCCTTTTTTTGCACATAATCAACTTTTTCTTGATGAATACCTTTCACCAATACTCGCCATTGCTTTTGTTGCAAGGTTTCCATTGTAATTTTTGTAGGAATTTTAAAAGTACATTCTAGCCAATAGTCTGCATAAACCTCGCCCTTTGCGCCAACAAAGACATGATTTGTTCCACTTTCAATCACACCACTAACAAGAACATCCCCCTCATAGGCTGTATCATTTACTGAAATTTTCCGCTCCCCATTTTGGATATCAAAGTGAGTAATAATACCGCTTTTCGTTGCTACTAGTTGCGATGCCAATTTTTCATTTGTCTGCTTCGTTTGTTTAGGTGACTCCTGTGGTCTTAGTACCACGCGTCCCCCATTTTTTTCAATATGCACCCAAGAAAGTTCTCGATGCTGTTCTAGTAGCTTTTGCCGTATAACAGTATTAGAAGGTAAATTTTTTTTAGAAAGTGGTGTTTCTATTTGAAATGTATCATGAAAGGTTTTACCTAAGCGCTGCTCCAATTCAGGTGTCGCGGCTTCAATGTCTACTTTCCAAATCACTTGCGCACCAATTATTGGGATGGCAATCATTAAAGCCAAACCAATCAAAGTCCAAACCTGAGCTCGGAAAACTTGCAGCTCATCCGCATAAAAAACAGCCATTTTCAAACGAAAGCCTCTTCGTATACGGCGAATTTTTGGTAAATGATGCATCGTTGTTTCAAATGAAACCTCTTGTTCTCTAAAGACAACACGCTTTAATGGAACATGTTGTGCGTGCAATGCTTGAATAAAAGGATGAACATTTTCATGGCGCTTTATACGTATAATGATTGGCCGATTATTCCACATTTTAGCTCACACCCATATTCTTTGTCATTTTCATATGAATCTCTTGTAAATTTTCAACAGAAAGATGAAGCATTTCTTCTTTTAGTGCATGAATCTTCACCAGATCCGCAGTAACAGTAATATGATAATCTGCATAAGCAAACGAACATGTCGTTGCATCTGCATGAATAAAACGATAAGGTCCAATGATTTTTAATGATTCAAATTCGGACAATTCAAGTAGTGGCGTTAATTGAAATAATTTTTTCATAAAAAAAATGCCTCCTTCTTCGGCAATATATGCATCGAAAAAGGAGGACATGCTAGTTATTTTCTTTTTGCTTTTGGAGGACCTAATATTTCAGCCATTACCACAGCCTGCATGAGAGCCGTTTTAGATTGTGGAACTTGAAAAGGAGAATGAGTCCCAGTTGCTTTCACTTCTTCCTTCCCAGCTGCTAATCGTCCTTTTCGCTCTCGAGTAGACGAGCGGTGTGGCACATCAGCTGGAATGACAGGTGGCGCAACATAGCTTGGTACTTCCTTCTTCACTTGTTCCTCAACATTTTTTTTAGTGTCTTGAACCTTTTCATTTTCTGGAATCCAATCCCCAATAAATTCTCGAGCAAAATCTTCAAAACTTTGCGGTTTTTGATGACGTTGCGGAGTTTCTTCCAAAACAGGTGACTCTACACGTGTATCCTTATTATTAAAAGGAGGCATCGGTTTTTGTGGTTTCTTATTTTTTGATTTTCCGAAAATAGAGCTGACTATGGCAATTATTGCAAAAATAATTAATTGTTCCATATGTTAGTTCCGCTCCTTTCCGTTATTAAACATTTGGTTCGTTTGTTTCAGGTTTATCGTTGCTTACTTTTGAAATGGAATCACGCATAGCCGTATCAGCTTGAATGTTACGATAGTTCATGTAATCCATAATACCAAGATTACCTGAGCGTAATGCTTCCGCCATCGCTTGAGGTACTTCTGCTTCAGCTTCTACAACTTTCGCTTTCATCTCTTGAACACGGGCAATCATTTCTTGCTCATTCGCTACAGCCATTGCACGACGCTCTTCGGCCTTCGCTTGGGCAATGTTTTTATCTGCTTGCGCTTGTTCAATTTGTAATTCTGCACCAATGTTTTTACCGATATCTACATCAGCAATATCAATGGATAAGATTTCAAAGGCTGTTCCTGAATCCAAACCTTTTGATAAAACTGTTTGTGAAATCATATCCGGATTTTCTAATACTTCTGTATGGCTAGTTGCCGAACCAATTGTAGAAACAATCCCTTCCCCTACACGGGCAATAACAGTTTCTTCACCAGCACCACCGACTAAACGCTCGATGTTGGCACGTACCGTAATACGGGCTTTAGCCTTTACCTCAATCCCGTTCATCGCTACACCTGAAATAAATGGTGTTTCAATAACTTTTGGGTTTACAGACATTTGAACTGCCTCTAATACATCTCGCCCAGCTAAATCAATCGCGGCACAGCGCTCAAATGATAATTCAATATTCGCGCGGTGAGCAGCAATTAATGCATTGACAACTCGGTCTACATTACCACCAGCTAAATAGTGACTTTCAAGCTGGTTAATCGTAACAGGTAAACCTGCTTTATGTGCTTTAATCAACGGATTTACGATTCGAGACGGAATTACACGACGTAAACGCATCCCAATTAATGTGAAAATGCTAACACGGACGCCTGCAGCCAGTGCAGAAATCCATAGTGCTACTGGTACAAAGGTAAAGAATACCGCTAGTACAATGAATAAAATAACCAGTCCAGCGATAGGACCAATTAATGCTAAATCAAAACCCATTTTCTATTCCTCCATCTCTTTTTCTGTTTGTCTCACGACAATGCGTGAGCCTTCAACTTTAATAATTTCTACATGTTTATTTGCATCGACATAGCCGCCCTCTGATACAACATCAATGCGTTCACTGCCAAGAACCATTGTACCCGATGGACGTAAAGGAGTAAGTGTAGTCCCTACTTTTCCTAACAATTCTGTGCGATTGACGTTGGATACATAGCCCTCTTCTGTCGTAGTTGCATCCATTAACACCAGCCTGTTTAAGACATGCAGTTTTTTCCCGAAAAATTTCATCAGAATCACCATTCCTATAATCGCTATTACAAGCGCAATGAGAATTGCTATTATCATTTGCATAATATTTGCACCTGCCAGTAATAAACTTAGTATTATGAGAACACCACCTAAAATACCGACAATTCCACCAGGAACAAAAAACTCTGCAACTACAAGTGCTAAACCAATAATTAATAACAATAAGGATTCATAGCCAGCAAAGCCTGCAACCATATGTCCAAAGAAAAATAAACCAAGTGCTGATAATCCCATTATACCTGGAACTCCAAATCCTGGCGAATAGAGTTCCATTACAAGACCTAGACTTGCAATGGATAATAAAATTGGAACAATAATTGGATTTGTAATAAAACGAGCCAATTTCTCAGAGAATGTTGGTTCGATTGGAACGACATCACTTTCTTGTAAGTCTATTTTCTCTAAAAGTTCCTGAAAATTTTTCACGGTACCCTCTGAGTATTGGACCTTAAATGCCTCCGATGCTGAAAGCGTTAATAGATTTTTTCCTTCCGCACGGTATTCCGGCAATTCATAACTCGAATCAGCCATTGCTAAAGCATACTTAGGATCTCGACCTGATGTCTCCGCTGCTGCCGACATTTGAGCAAGCCATGCACTATTGGCTTTCAAATCGGCCGCATTACCTGCTGAATCGATAACAGCTGCTGCACCGATTGTTCCATTGGGTACCATGTAGATTTCATCCGCATGTAAGGCTAAAAAAGCACCTGCTGAATGGGCATCCTTATTAATAAAAGCAATCGTCCGTATATCCGTTGCATCCATAAGCATGGCGATATCACTTGCTGCATTTACAAATCCGCCAGGCGTATGTATATCTAAGATAATCGCTTTCGCATTGTTTTCTTTAGCCTCATTAAAAGCTCGTTGTAAAAATGCGTGAAGCCCTCGCTCCACTTCATTATGAATAGGAACGTGGTAGACCTTACTGCTTGCAAAAGCCGAAGTTAATGGAAACGCTAACAAAAAAGTCATCCATATCACTAGTAAGTAACTAAGGATTCTCCGTTTTCGCACCTTTTTCCCTCCCTTCTAACATGCTTCTCCTCTGTATATACGGTCGAACATGTAAAAAGTTTCACAAATCTAAAAAATTATTTCAGCGATATGTACATGTTGCTTATACTACGTAGTATTACACAAAAAAGCCGAATGAATCTACATGATATCCATCCGGCTTTTTCATATGTACGTAAAACGAGCAATGTAAAATACCTGAAATTAATTACAGCTGTAATTAATTCCAGGTATATCTTTGTCTGCTCAGTGAATCATACGATTGCGTGTTATGAACGTAGGGATTTTTAATGGGAAATTAAATTACCACTTACGTTTACGTGCAGCTTCTGATTTCTTTTTACGTTTAACGCTAGGTTTTTCGTAGAACTCGCGCTTTCTAACTTCTTGAATTGTACCACTTTTTGATACAGTACGTTTGAAGCGGCGAAGAGCATCTTCAAGCGATTCGTTTTTGCGAACGACAGTTTTTGACATCTCTCTTTCCCTCCCTCCGAACACACGTCAATACACAATTAGGCAAATAACCTTCTGTTGTGTACTAAAAAATTATATCGTATTGTCTAATAATGGTCAATAGAAAGTGTGCGAAAATATCAAGTGAATTTTTGGTTTTATTTCTAATTGGAATTAGATGATCAAATTTTGCTCACAATAAAAAAAAAAATTGCATTTTTCTATTAATATAGGGGTTTACAGAAAATAGAATATGGGCGTAGAATAATCACATTCAATTTAATAATGGCCAAATCTCAAACATTGAGAACGGAGGACCCAATATATTGGGGTTAATTCTGAAATACAGAAAGGATGAGAAACTCTTTCGCCATCCTACCCGTCAGCTAACTTCGTCGGCTAAAGCGAAGGAGGTCCTATTCGACCACCATTATTAGCATGTTTTCTACTATCCTTTACATGCTTTTTTAGTTGGTCTTTTTTTATGCATTTTTAAAATCAAGTTATTTTACATCTATAGAGGAGAACAAGATGAACACTTTTAGAAACACATTAAATCCTCCCAAAATTCTTGTACTTGGCTTTGCACTTATTATTATCATCGGGACTTTTCTTTTAACGATACCTCTTTCTACAGAAGATGGAAAGGGACTTTCGTTTTTAGATGCATTGTTCACCGCTACATCAGCAACTTGTGTAACGGGATTAATTGTTGTCGATACAGGTGATACATTTTCAGTTTTCGGAGAAGTAGTCATTTTATTCTTAATCCAAATTGGTGGTTTAGGATTCATGACATTTGCAACCTTGTTATTTTTACTACTTGGGAAAAAAATATCTTTAAAAGAAAGACTTTTGCTTAAGGAAGCATTTAATAATATATCCATTGCCGGCCTTGTAAAATTAGTAAAGAGAATACTGCTCTTTACAGCATTGATTGAAATGATTGGTGGTCTTATTTTATCTATTCGTTTTTCTTTTGATATGCCAATAGGAAAAGCTGTTTATTTTGGTTTTTTCCATGCAATTTCTAATTTCAATAACGCAGGCTTTGATTTAATGGGCGGATTTAACGGAATGACAGCTTATGTAGATGACCCATTCGTCGTTTTAACAATTTGCGCTCTCATTACACTTGGAGGCTTGGGATTTATTGTCATGAATGAACTATATGAATATCGATTTACTAAAAGACTATCCGTCCATACGAAAATTGTATTAGCGTTTACAATTTTTTTAACGGTTAGCGCTACAATTTTGATATTTGTGTTTGAATTTGGAAATGATAAAACACTCGGTCCATTAACTGAATGGGGCAAAGTATTAGGTTCTTTTTACCAAGCTGTTACACCAAGAACAGCAGGTTCCAATACACTTGCTATTGGTGACTTAACACATTCCACATTATTTTTAATAATTCTCTTAATGTTTATTGGAGCTGGATCTGGTTCCACTGCAGGTGGAATAAAAATAACAACTTTCGCAGTATTAGTTGCTACAATGTGGTCACAAATCAGGGGGAAAGAAGATGTTGTTTTATTTAAACGTAGAATTGTCACTGAGACTATCTTAAAGGCTTTGACTGTCACAATGTGTGGCGTACTTATCGTTGTTGTTGTGACAATCATTCTTAGCATTACTGAACAACGTCATAGTTTCATGATGTATTTATTTGAAGCAACCTCTGCATTTGGTACTGTCGGTCTTTCGATGGGGTTGACACCTGAGTTATCCCCTACTGGTAGAATTCTCATTATTTTAACGATGTTTGCCGGAAGACTAGGTCCATTAACCATTGCTTTCGCTATTACAAAACGACGAAAAACAGAAGCCTTTCGACATCCTAAAGGTAATATTATGATTGGATAACAAAATTAGAGGAGAGTGCTATAGCTATGGCTATTAAACAATATGCAGTTATTGGCCTAGGAAGGTTCGGCACAAGTGTTGCCCGCAGATTACATGAAGCTGGACAAGAAATTTTAGGAATTGATATTAATGAAGAAAGAGTGGAGGATGCAGAGCCCTATGTTACCCACGCTGTAGTAGCTGATACAACTGAAGAAAAAGCTTTAACCTCTATTGGTATAGGAAATTTTGATTGCGTTATAGTGGCTATAGGTAACGATATGCAGTCAAGTATTTTAACAGTATCTTTATTAAAAGAACTAGGGATAAAAAAAGTTATTGCTAAGGCCCTCGGTAAAAGACATGGTCAAGTTTTAGATAAAGTAGGTGCTGATTGGATTATTTATCCTGAGCGAGATATGGGAGAGCGCGTGGCAAATCAGCTATTGTCTCCGAATATGCTGAATTATATCGAATTGTCTAAGGAATATAGTATAGAAGAAATTATGATCCCTTCAAAAATGGCTGGGCAAAATCTGCGAGATTTAGATTTGCGTGCGAAATATAACGTAAGTGTTATTGCCATTGTTCGAGAAGGAGAAATCATTATTTCCCCCTCCCCTGAGCAAAATATGGAACAGGAAGATATTTTAGTGATGATTGGCCATCGAAAAGATCTCGCTTATTTTTCAAACATACAATAACAACAAAAAGGCTGTTTCAAGACCCCTTGATACAGCCAGCCACTTTTTCTTAGAAGATTTTCTGTTGATCTCTATCATCTTTTAAAATTTCTACCGCCTCTCTAAAACGTTGGGAATGGACAATTTCACGTTCACGTAAAAACTTCAAACTGTCATTTAAATCGGTATCATCAGATAAATCAATAATCCATTGATAGGTGGCACGTGCCTTTTCCTCTGCGGCAATATCTTCATATAAATCTGCTATTGGGTCCCCTTTTGCCTGAATATAAGTTGCTGTAAATGGCACACCAGAGGCATTTTGATAAAATAAAGCTCTGTCATGATTTACATAATGATCTCCTAATCCCGCTTCTTTTAGCATTTCTGGCGTAGCATCCTTTGTCAGCTTGTAAATCATCGTAGCAATCATTTCTAAATGTGAAAATTCCTCAGTCGCTATATCCGTTAATAAACCAACCACTTTGTCAGGAATCGTATAGCGTTGATTCATATAACGAAGTGCTGCTGCTAATTCCCCATCAGCACCCCCATATTGCTCAATTAAAAATTTTGCAAGCATAGGATTACAAGTACTAACCTTTACCGGGTATTGAAGTTTTTTTTCATAATACCACAAGAATAAATTCCTCCTAATTATATGTTATACTTGCCACGGCCATGGGGTATCAACCCAATTAAAAGGATAATCTGAATAACTTCTTCCAAAATTCATTAATGGACCAAATTTTTGTTCAAAGTTGACTTTGAGTTTCATACTTTTTTCAGTGTTTTCATTAAATTGTTGAATGGCTGCATAATCATGTGGATGTGTGTCTAAATAGAGATTTAACTCAACGATGACGAAATCAATTGCCTGAATTTCTTCAAGTAGGGTATAAAATTCAGGCGGCATCTTTTTAGTCATGCTTCATCCCTCCTTTTAGTTGGAAATGGATAGGGACTAAATAATTGTGGCCATAGTGTTCCTGCCATAAGTGCCTCTCTTGGAGTTTGGAATTGGGGAAGTCCAGGTGGCTGAAAACCCATATATAATTGTGGTGGTGTAGCATAATATTTTACTTCGATGGGTTTGCAGGGATCAAAGGGACTAATATAAGGCTTCCAATACTTATATTGTGTAAACATGACATCCTCCTTTCTGTATTCAAAATCGTCAGTGGAGTATATGTGATCGTTGAAGGTATTATTCTATATGAAAAAAAGCCACTAGCTTCTTACTGAGCTAGTAGCTTATATATACTGAAAGAAATAATTAATAATTAATAATTAATAATTAGAATCTGCGATTAATCCGTTCATGATGGCTACGCCAGAGCTTGCACCAATACGAGTTGCTCCTGCTTCCACCATGCTTTTCATATCCTCTAAGCTACGAACACCACCTGAAGCTTTAACACCAAGATCAGGACCTACTGTTTTACGCATTAGGGCAATATCTACTGCAGTTGCGCCACCAGTTGAAAAGCCAGTAGATGTTTTAACATAATCAGCACCAGCTGCCACAGCAAGCTCACATGCTTTTACTTTTTCTTCATCTGTTAATAAACATGATTCAATGATGACTTTTACAAGTGCACTACCTTTAGCTGCTTCCACAACTGCAGCAATGTCAGCTTGTACAAGATCATAATTTTTATCTTTTAATGCACCAATATTAATGACCATATCTACCTCATTTGCACCGTTCGCAATTGCATCTTTTACTTCAAAAGCTTTCACAGCTGGAGTATTGGCTCCAAGAGGGAATCCAATAACCGTACAAACCAACACGTCTGAACCTTGTAATAATTCGCTACTTTGTTTTACCCAAGTAGGATTTACACATACAGAGGCAAAATTAAATTGCTTCGCTTCTGCACATAGTTTTTCAATTTGTTCCTTTGTTGCCTCAGCCTTTAATAATGTATGATCGATCATACGCGCAAAATTTTGTTCCATTTTTTAACGCTCCTTCTTTAATCAAGATGTACGTACCTCTTCGAATCATACCATTTTTTCACGTTGCCGTCTAATTTCTTTCTATTTAAATGATTACTGGTGTTGTTCTTGTGAAATTAGCTTTTGTTCATAGATACATGAAGTTCTATTCAAGCAATGGTATCCTTGAACTGCTTTCATTTCCGTATAGTTTACCCACTAGTAAAACAATTAGTCCCCTAAAAAAGAGGACAAAAACATTCACAAAAAAATCTTTAAAGTATTGATTTTAAAAGGATTATGTTATCATAAATCACGTATCTAAAATAAGTACACTACAAAATAATTTAAATGTGAAGAAACACAAGGTAATGTGAAGTTGAAAGGATGATATAAATTATGAGTAACGAGCGATCAAAAATCGTGAGTTTCCATACTCTAGGTTGTAAAGTAAACCACTACGAAACAGAAGCCATTTGGCAACTATTTAAAGATGAAGGCTATGATCGCACTGAATTTGATCAACAAGCGGACGTTTATGTCATTAATACATGTACAGTTACTAATACTGGAGATAAGAAATCACGTCAGGTGATTCGTCGAGCAATTCGTCAAAATCCAGATGCAGTAATATGTGTAACAGGTTGCTACGCACAAACCTCGCCAGCAGAAATTATGGCGATTCCTGGGGTCGATATTGTTGTTGGTACGCAGGACCGCACAAAATTACTTGGTTATATTGACCAATATCGTGCTGAGCGTCAGCCAATTAATGCTGTACGTAACATTATGAAAAATCGCGTGTATGAGGAATTAGATGTACCAGCATTTACAGACCGCACACGTGCTTCCTTAAAAATACAGGAGGGCTGTAATAACTTCTGTACGTTTTGTATTATTCCGTGGGCACGCGGCTTAATGCGTTCTCGTGATCCACAAGAAGTATTACATCAAGCACAGCAATTAGTAGATGCAGGCTATCTTGAAATAGTTTTGACAGGTATTCACACGGGTGGTTATGGTCAAGATTTAAAGGATTATAACCTTGCCCAATTATTACGTGATTTAGAAGCCAATGTAAAAGGATTAAAGCGTCTCCGTATTTCGTCTATTGAGGCTAGCCAATTGACTGATGAAGTAATTGACGTATTACGTGAATCTAAAATTGTCGTGAATCACTTACACATTCCAATTCAATCTGGATCAGATACGGTGTTAAAACGTATGCGTCGTAAATATACAATGGAATTTTTCGGCGAACGTTTAACGAAATTACATGAAGCCTTACCTGATTTAGCTGTTACATCTGATGTAATTGTCGGTTTCCCTGGTGAGACAGAAGAAGAATTTATGGACACATACAACTTTATTCGCGATCATAAATTCTCTGAACTACATGTTTTCCCGTTCTCTCCACGTACAGGAACTCCTGCTGCACGTATGGAAGATCAAATTGATGAAGACATAAAAAATGAGCGTGTACACCGACTCATCTCCTTAAATGATCAACTTGCTAAAGAGTATGCTTCTCGCTTTGAAGATCAAGTGCTAGAAGTTATTCCTGAAGAATTTGTACATGATGGCAGTGAAGAGGAAGGCCTTTTAACGGGTTATACAGATAATTACTTAAAAGTAGTGTTTGAGGGTCCTGAAAGTCTCATCGGACAGCTTGTAAAGGTGAAAATTACACAAGCAGGCTACCCACATTCACAAGGACAATTTGTACGTGTTTTAGAGACAGTTAAATAATAAATAATAAATGGGTTGCCTGGTAATAAAGGCAACCCATTTTATTGGTTCATTTGAATTTTTAAGGTAACTAGCAATTATTAAGGGCTAGTAGGAGGCGTGAGCCCAAAAAGAACTGGTGTTATGACACTACTTCCAACGCCTAATCTGATTTGTTGAACTTGCAATACTTTCACAGTTAATTCTAATACGATTTTTTCACGTAAAGTACTGAACGTACCTTCTGGCGCTGCCATAATCGGTGAAAAATCAAGTTCAAAGAAGTTCGCTGCTACTAATTCACCAAATGGTTGTTCATTGTATTTCACAAGATTTTGGAAGAAAGCCTTATCAAGACGAGCATCCATTTGAGTCGCTTCATTAAGGAAGTTCGCTTCCGCAAACTCGGAAATTCCTAAGATAGGTGTTGAACCTCCAATTGTTTGTGGGAAAGTAAGATCTGTAAACCCAGAAAATGGAACATCAGCAATTCTATCACGAAGTGCCCCACTACATGCTGATGAAGCATATTCGATATTTTTGCGAATATGTCCTGCTACAAATAATTTAGCTCTAGTTACTCTAAAGAAGTCAGTACCATCAATACGTGCAAAGCTAACTGGTACTAGTTTTACTTGATTTAAGAATACGTTTTTTTTCACTCGTTTGATTTCAGTTGCTGCTGGAGTAAGTGTAATATCTGACTCTACAACGATTTGCAATGTTGGTTCTGCCAGTACAACGGGAACTTTTATAGTTGGTGCCGTAACCGGTGTAGTGATTACTGGTGTAAATTCATTCGTTAATGGTATTTGTTCTGTTGATGCTACAGGACAAGGTAAATTTGGATTTTCAAATTGTTCACTCAAAAAAATTTCCTCTTTTCATTTTTAGTTTTAGAGAGCTCTCCTATCGCTAGAATATGTAGTAATCCAAACTATATATAGACGTATATATTAGAAAAGGAACTTTTATGCTGAGTGAAAAAACTTCTATTATTGCCCAAGGCGTGGACTGTCATATAGAACTCGGATTTTTTGTACTTGTAACATATGGATAATTAATTCTAATACTATATTCTGACATAATCGATTGGCATGAGTTATTGACTCATTTTGTGTATCCAATGATGTATATTCAATATTCTGCTGTATATAGCCTTCTATCAATAACTTTCCCTTTATTGCTGTACATGTTCCATTCCCTAATGATTGGGATAAACGAATAGGTATAAATCTACAGTTGGTAATCATTACCTTATTCGAGATTTCTTTCATCCCTACAATCCCTTTTTCAAATGCCATAATCTCTTCAAGACATAGTTCAATTTTATATTCCCCAACTACAACAGGTGCTCGAATATGTATTAAATTAGGTGCGTAAGTGCTGGCTTCCCCTTTTTCGATTGATGGTGAGTAATGTACGGGAGTGACCACTGATTGAAAAAGATGAGGCTTCATTTTATTTTTATCATCCGTATCAGTTTTCATGATTGAAATCAATTGATTAATGTCTGAGCGAACTAAACGACATTCAGGATGGTCAGGATAATCTGCTGTCGTATGGAAAAGCTTTGTTTCAAATTGTTGAGTTAGATGATCGTTTTTATCCAGAAATTCGAATGTAGTATTTTGAACATGTTCACCATAAATAGGAGCATGAAGAAAATTATTAATCTCTACATACGTAGAAAACGGGCATTTTTTAGTGATAGAGTATATCTCTCCATACAACGATTTTGGAATGGGATTGTTTTTCTCCGTATCCGCAGTATCCTCAAAGTGCCTTTTATTTTCTACTGTAGATTCAGCATCTGAGTGAGTTGCTAAATCATGTTCTTCCACACGGGATTCATCATAATCAGATGGGAATTCTTCAACGTCCTCCCTATTCGTTTCTGTAGGTACGAGTACATGTTTTGTTAAAATCGATTCCTCTATAGCACCAGTTTCAATATTTGGCGAAGGTGCGATTTCTCCCTCCATATTCGTCTCTGCTGAAATAGGTAGGTCTTCATTGGCATCCGATCGCTCTGTTAAAGCTATTTTCTCTTCAAGGTTATGAACACTATGTAGGAAATATTCGATTTCTCCTTCAGCTAATACTAAGTCTTGATCGGACGCTACATGGTCCTCCAAAGGATTCTTATCGTTACCTAGTGGAGGTTCAAAGGTTGTTTCTGTTGGACTAGGTATGTCCTGATGGATAGCTATAGAATCCGTTGTAGGTGATTCATCTTCTATTTCACTAAGTCGAGGATTGCTTTCCTCTCCATCTCCTGGAGATTCGTTATCTTTTGTCTGATACGCCCAATCCAAATATTTATTTTGCTTAGAGGATACTTCTCTCATCTCTCTAAAGTTAATCCATGGAGTATTCATTCGTTCACTCCCAAACAATATTAGGTACATTTATATCCATTCGTTTTTAATGGTAAGATTGCCATACTAATTACAATTTATAGTATGCTTGATTTCTCTATTTGTCACAGAAGTCTCTGCTTGAGACGTTTTGCATGGTCCATACGTTTTTGGATGTAAAAAGGCAGTTAATAGTCCGAATAAAACCCGAACTGTCAACTGCCCACTAAAATGATGAATTTTGATCAGTGCCTTGTTATGACTTTACTCAATATTTGAGATTAACAAAATTCAGAGGGAGGAGTAGGATTACCTGGTGGTGAAACTGGTGGTGTAAGTCCTGGAAGAACAGGAGTTACTACGCTACTTCCAGCTCCCAAACGAATTTGTTGAACTTGCAGTACTTTTACAGTTAATTCTAATACGATTTTTTCACGTAATGTGCTAAATGTACATTCTGGGGCTGCCATTATTGGTGAAAAATCAAGTTCAAAGAAGTTCGCTGCTACTAATTCACCAAATGGTTGTTCATTGTATTTCACAAGATTTTGGAAGAAAGCCTTATCAAGACGAGCATCCATTTGAGTCGCTTCATTAAGGAAGTTCGCTTCCGCAAACTCGGAAATTCCTAAGATTGGTGTAGAGCCCCCAATTGTTTGTGGGAAAGTAAGATCTGTAAACCCAGAAAATGGAACGTCAGCAATTCTGTCACGAAGTGCCCCACTACATGCTGATGAAGCATATTCGATATTTTTACGAATATGGCCTGCTACAAATAATTTAGCTCTTGTTACTCTGAAATAGTCTGTGCCAGCAATTCGTGCAAAGTTAACTGGTACCAGTTTCACTTGATTGAGAAAGACATGTTTTTTCACTCGTTTGATCTCAGTTGCTGCCGGAGTTAGTGTAATATCTGACTCTACAACGATTTGTAAAGTTGGCTCTGCCAATACTACTGGAATTTTAATAGTTGGCGCTGTTACGGGTGTAGCTATTAGTTGCGTAAAATCATTCGTTAATGGGATTTGTTCAGTTGATGTTACTGGACAAGGTTGAATCTGACTATCAAATTGTTCACTCAAAAAAATTACCTCTTTTCAATTTATAGTTTTAGTGAGCTCTCCTATCGCTAGAATATGTAGCAATAAAAACTATGTATGGACATTGAACTTGTTCTCTTCCATATTTTATTTGGAACTTTTGAGCCTGAATTATAAATCTGACTGACTCCTTTTCAAAAAGGAACTCAAAAAAACCACCTAAATTAGGTGGCTTCAGACTGTAGACAAACTCGATGAATTTTGAGTTTGCCTACAGTCTTTTTTCTTTTACAATGAAATAAAGTAAAGCCGTTGATTTCCACTACGGGCGGACGCTTTCCGCGGGCGGGGTCGAGCTGCTTCCCTCGCTTCGCTCAGTCCAGGATCTCGACTTTCCCGCTTTTCCCGCAGGAGTCGCCGCCCTTCGTTCCAATCAACTTCTACATAAAGAACTCCTTATTAATCTATTAATAAAAAGTAAACTATTTTGAGGTGATCAACCATGATGACGAAAAATCAAACCAATGAACGTGAACAATTAGAAATGTTAACGATTGATCAATTAGTTCCCAACGATCATTTAGTGCGAAAACTAGAGGCTGCTATTGATTTTTCATTTATCTATCCTTTAGTAGAACATCTCTATTCACCTAATGGGCGTCCTAGTATTGATCCTGTTGTTCTCTTTAAAATGACGTTTATTCAGTACGTTTTTGGTATTCGGTCCATGCGTCAAACCATCAAAGAAATTGAAACGAATATGGCGTATCGTTGGTTTTTAGGATTTGGCTTCCATACAGAAGTCCCGCATTTCTCTACCTTCGGTAAAAATTATGTCCGTCGCTTTCAAGACACCGATATATTTGAACAGATATTCTATCGTATTTTAAAAGAGATTATGCATCAAGGACTCCTCCATGCAGACCATTTATTTATCGATTCCACGCATGTGAAAGCGAGTGCGAATAAACGGAAGTATGATAAAAAGGTTGTGCGAAAAGAAACACGGGCTTATGAAGAAAAACTTCAATTAGAGTTAAATATAGATCGTGAAGAACACGGAAAAAAGCCCTTTCCCCCGGAGAAGTTTGAAAAGGAAGAATGGAAAGAAATAAAGGAAAGTACGACAGATCCTGAAAGTGGCTATTACGTGAAGGATGAACGTACAAAACAGTTTGCATATTCCTTTCATGCTGCGACAGATGAAAAGGGCTTTGTCTTAGGTGCCATTGTGACTCCGGGAAATGTACACGATAGCCATGTATTGCAGCCACTTGTTGAAAGGGTCATTCAAAACGTTCAAAAACCATTAGCTGTTGCGGCAGATGCAGCCTATAAAACACCAGCGATTACGAACTTTTTGTTAGAGAATCAAATGTTGCCTGTTCTTCCGTATACACGTCCTAAAACGAAAGATGGATTCTTCCGAAAGCACGAGTATACATATGACGAGCACTATAATTGTTATCTTTGCCCACAAGGGCAGATATTGAAGTATGCGACAACGACGAAGGAAGGATATCGCCAATATAAATCGAATCCTTTGATTTGTGCGAAGTGTCCAAGCCTTTCCCAATGTACAGAAAGTAAGCATCATCAAAAACTCATTCAACGTCATATTTGGGAGTCGTATGTGGAGGAAGCTGAACATTTACGCCATTCCTATGACATCAAACAGATTTATGCAAAGCGCAAAGAAACGATTGAGCGTGTCTTTGCAGATGCAAAAGAAAAGCATGGTATGCGATGGACAACCTTAAGAGGTCTAAAAAAATTGTCCATGCAGGCGATGCTTACTTTTGCTGCCATGAATTTGAAGAAATTGGCTACTTGGACGTGGCAAGTAGCTTAAGAGAGCAACTATACTCGAAGAGTATGTTGAATTTGGTAGTATATTACCAAATGTTAAAGATAAAATAGGAAGAAAAATGACAAAAGCCATCGAGAGTGAACTTGATCTGACCCAAAAAAGTTAGACATATTTAGTTAAGCAACTGCTAAGACCTGAGTTCGGTACTCCACCGGGCTTAGGTCTTTTAATTTTTCTTTCATTCGTTTGTGATTGTAGTAGTGAATATAGTCATTGAGCTCCTGTTCAAAATGTGCCATAGATTCAAATTCTTGTAGATACAGGAGTTCAGATTTTAATAAGCCAAAGAAATTTTCGATGACTGCGTTGTCCAAACAATTACCCTTACGGGACATACTCTGCGTAATACCATGTTGCTTTAATGTTTGTTGATACTTTTTCATTTGATAATGCCAACCTTGATCTGAATGAAGAATAACTTGATCACTTGATTCAAGGCGCTCCAATGCTTGTTCTAACATATTATGGACTAGTTTATACACTGGACGCTTCATAACCGAGTATGCAATGATTTCGCCATTACATAGATCAAGGACGGGTGATAAATAGCGTTTCTCACCAAATAGATGGAACTCTGTCACGTCTGTTACCCATTTCTCGTTCATTTTTTCCGCTGTAAAATCGCGTTGTAATATGTTTGGGGCAATTTTTCCGACGTTACCTTTATACGAACGATATTTCTTCATGCGGACTTCACACTTTATGCCAATGGCATTCATCAAGCAGTTAATCGTTTTCGGATCATGATGAATACCAAATTTTTTTAGTTCTTTGGTGATCCGACGATAACCATAACGTCCCTTATGTTCATGATAAATGGACTGAATTGCGACTTTCACATCAGCGTATTTATCATGACGATTCAAACGCTTTTCCCAGTAATAATACGTACTACGTGGAATATCAGCGACTTTGATTAATTCCACTACTTCATAGATTTCCTTTAGTTCATAAATTACTTGCGCTTTGATTTGATTGGTAATTTTTCTTGCATTTGAACTAAAGTATTCAACTTTTTTAAGTACGCATTCTCCATTTCTAATTGTTTGATTCGTGCTTCTAACGCCTCAACAGATCCTTCAGCTGGTGTTGATTTCGTTGTTCTTTTTGTCTCTTTTTTCATAGATAGATGCCCCTTTTTCTTAGAAACAAGAGCATCATAACCACCAACTTCAAACTTCAACTTCCAATTCCGAATCATGCCAGGAGATGAAATATTGAATAGTGCAGCTGTGTCTCTCGAAGATGTACCTGTCTCGTTCATATAATTAAGTACATTCATTTTATAGTCAGCTGAATAGTTTGTATAGGACTTTAAGAAAGTCTCTACGCCATTTTTTTGATAACGGCGAACCCATTCACTGACAATCTGAGCTGTAACACCGATATCATTCGCAATTTCGATCAAAGTTTCATTTCCATTTAAATATCGTTGAACTGCTTGAATACGTTGTTCAACACTTACTTTTGTCATAAAAAAACCCCCGTAAAAGTTAGATTAATGTCTAACTTTTACGGGGCAGTTCAACTTCTCGATGGGCTTTTGTCTACAGTCTGAAACCACCTAAATTAGGTGGCTTTCCTATTACTCATCATTAACATGGCATTTATTCAAATTCATATGAGATGGCAGACAACGCATACAGTGGTGCTGTTTCTGCACGTAAAATTCTTGGTCCCAACGACATGGTTTGAGCACCTGCTTGTAACAAGGCCTCTGACTCTTTACGGGAAATGCCACCCTCTGGACCAAAAATAATAAGCATTGATGTTAATTTTTGATCTTGCACAAGTCTAAGCTTGTCCGCAAATCGTGTGCGTTTCTCAGCTTTTGCATCCTCTTCGTCTGCGATAAAAACAGCATCAAATTGGTCTATTTCATGTAACAATTGTTTAAATGTAACAGGTTCATACACTGCTGGAATATGTGTACGATGGGCTTGTTCCGCCGCCTCTTTTGCAATTTTTTGCAATCTTTCTTGCTTTTTAGCCCCTTTCTTCTTGTCCCATTTCACAATCGAGCGTTCCGCTTCAAATGGCTGTAAGGCAAACATGCCAAGCTCTGTCGCTTTTTGTGTAATCAGCTCTAGCTTATCGCCCTTTGGTAAGCCACAAGCTACTGTTATTTGAATAGGTAGCTCTGATGAAGGGATAGTTTCACCAGTAGCGTCAACCACTACCTCATCACCTTCAAATCCTGTAATCGTACAAATATGAGCAATATTTTGTGCAACAACAACGATCTGATCGCCTTGTTTCATGCGCATCACTCGCTCAATATGCCGTGCATCTTCTCCACTTATCCGTGCATTCTCTATGGCTGTTTCAATAAAATATCGTTGCATATGCTTCACAATCCTTTCTAGCAAGAAATGAAAGCGCCAAATCGCCAGCACATGGCTTACGATTTGGCGCTTCCTCCATCAAGTTATAGTGGTCGACGGGCAATAATCGCTACCCAATCTTCCATTAATAATACTTCTTCAATTATAAAGCCTGAAGCTTCCAGAGCTACTTTAACATCATCGCGTTTGGCACCGATAATGCCTGAAGTGACATATAATCCACCTGGTTTCACAATTGTAAATGCATCGTCAGTGAAGGACATAATGATTTCTGCCAAAATATTTGCGACAACCACATCTGCGGGTTCTTTAACCGTATCTAATAGGTTACCGTGGAAAACAGCTACTTTGTCCTCTACTTTATTTAAGGCAACATTTTCTTGTGCAGAGCGAACTGCGACCTCATCTAGATCAAGAGCATGCACATTTTTAGCCCCAAGTAGTGCCGCTCCGATAGACAATACGCCTGACCCTGTTCCAATATCAACAACCGTATCGCCTTCTTTGATGACCTTTTCAAGACCTTGTAGACACATCACTGTAGTTGGATGTGTTCCAGTACCAAATGCCATACCTGGATCTAATTCAATAATTAATTCATCTGTTGAGACAGGCGTATATTGCTCCCATGTTGGGACAATGGTAAAGCGTTCAGAAATTTTGACAGGATGGTAGTATTGCTTCCATGCAGTTGCCCAATCCTCCTCATTAACCTCAACAATGGATACTACATTTTCACCAATATCAATGTTAAAATTCGTTAGATTTGTAATGGCTGCTTTAATTTCCTCGACTGTTTCATTTAAAAAACTAGACTCCGATAAATAAGCTTTTACAATGACGCCATCCTTCGGGAAATCCTCTTCATTTAGCGCATAAATTTCACCAAATTGATCTTCACGTGGCTTCGCAAACTCTGCAGAATCTTCAATAACAACACCACTTGCTCCTGCTTCATGCAAAATATTCGAAATTGCTTCTACCGCTTCATTTTTTGTATGAATGGATAATTCTGACCACTTCACGTAGCTCTTCAGCTCCTCTAATTATTCACCTTGGAATTTTTTCTTAATTTTATCGAATAGTGAACTTCCTTGCTCTTCAGGGATATCGCCACTAATTTCTGCAAATTCTCGTAATAATTGCTTTTGTTTTTCCGTTAATTTCTCTGGCGTCATCACCTTCACGGTTACATACTGGTTCCCCGTACCATAGCCATGAACATTTTTTACACCTTTATCTTTTAAACGGAATTGAGCACCTGACTGTGTTCCAGCTGGAATGCGTAGTTTTACTTTACCGTGAACAGTTGGTACTTCAATTTCATCACCAAGTGCTGCCTGTGGGAATGTCAATTTCAACTCGAAATAAATATCATCCCCATCACGTTCGAAATCATTATGACCTTGAACACGGAACATAATATATAAATCCCCTGCTGGTCCACCGTTTATACCTGGCTCACCTTGACCAGATACACGAATTTGTTGACCATCATCGACACCAGCTGGAATGGACACTTTAATTTTCTTACGTTTTTGAACTTTTCCTTCTCCACGACAAGTTGAACATTTTTCTTTAATGATCTTCCCTGTCCCATGACAAGTTGTACACGAACGACGGTTCATCATACGACCAAATGGTGTATCCACTGCTTGGTTGATTTGACCAGCACCATTACATGTCGAACATGTTTCAGGTTGTGTACCAGGCTTTGCTCCTGAGCCATGACAAGTTTCACACGTTTCATCTTTAGGAATTTCAATTTCTGTTTCTTTCCCAAAAATAGCTTCTTCAAATTTAATATTCATGCGATATTGCAGGTCGTCACCTTTGCGTGGAGCATTTGGGTCCTGACGACGTCCACCACCGCCAAAGAATGAACTGAAAATATCCTCGAAGCCGCCAAAGCCGCCGCCTCCAAAGCCACCACCAAATCCAGCATTTGGATCCTCATGACCAAATTGGTCGTAGCGTGCTTTTTTCTGATCATCACTTAATACTTCATATGCTTCAGCGATTTCTTTGAATTTTTCATCTGCACCCGGCTCTTTATTAAGGTCAGGGTGATATTGCTTTGATAGTTTACGGTATGCTTTTTTGATTTCATCTTTTGTTGCCGATTTTGTTAGGCCAAGCACCTCGTAATAATCGCGTTTCTCCATGATTCACACTCCGCTCTGTTTGCATAAAATCTATTGTAACATGCAGTCGATAAAACTGCCTTATTTTTTGAGTATTCGTCTGTATAAATTTGAGGTCTTTACTTCCTACCGGTGTTAACGTATGCAAGTATTTCTTAATTGGTACCTTTACTAGGAAGATAACCTTACATCATGACAAAAGCCAAAGCCGCAAGCGGTCTTTGGCTTTTTCACTTTACTGTGCGTTTAATTCTTATTTATCGTCTTTTACTTCTTCGAAATCAGCGTCTACAACACCATCATCTTTTTTACCAGCATCAGCGTCTGCTTCTCCGCCTTGTGCTGCTTGAGCAGCTGCTGCCGCTTGTTCATAAACTTTCATAACTAATGGCTGTAAAACACCTTCTAATTTTTCTTTAGCTGCTTTAATTCCTTCTAATTCGCCAGCTTCAAGTGCTTTTTTCAATTCATCACGAGCATCTTCTACAGATTTTTTCTCGTCTTCTGTAATTTGCTCACCTAGGTCAGTAATTGTTTTATCCACTTGGAATACTAATTGGTCAGCTTCGTTGCGAAGATCTGCCTCTTCTTTACGTTTAGCATCTGCGTCAGCATTAGCCTCTGCATCTTTTACCATGCGTTCAATTTCTGCCTCTGATAAACCTGAATCAGATTGGATTACAATTGTTTGCTCTTTATTTGTACCAAGGTCTTTCGCTTTTACAGATACAATACCATTTTTATCAATATCGAAAGTTACTTCGATTTGAGGTACACCACGTGGTGCTGGTGGAATATCTGCTAATTGGAAGCGACCTAATGTTTTGTTGTCCGCAGCCATTGAGCGTTCACCTTGTAGTACGTGAATATCTACTGCTGGTTGGTTGTCAGCTGCTGTAGAGAATACTTGTGATTTAGATGTTGGGATTGTAGTGTTACGGTCAATTAATTTCGTGAACACGCCACCCATTGTTTCAATACCAAGTGAAAGTGGTGTTACGTCAAGTAATACAACGTCTTTCACATCACCTGTTAAAACGCCACCTTGAACTGCAGCACCCATTGCTACAACTTCGTCTGGGTTTACACCACGGTGAGGTTCTTTGTTAGTTTCTTTACGTACTGCTTCCTGTACAGCAGGAATACGAGTAGAACCACCAACTAAAATAACTTGGTCAAGTTCTGAAGTTGAAAGACCTGCATCAGATAATGCTTGGCGTACTGGACCTACTGTACGATTTACTAATGGTAAAGTAATTTCATCGAACTTCGCACGTGTTAAAGAAATCTCTAAGTGCAATGGACCTGCTTCACCAGCTGTAATGAATGGTAAAGAGATTTGTGTTGATGTTACACCAGATAAGTCTTTTTTCGCTTTTTCAGCAGCATCTTTTAAACGTTGCATGGCCATTTTATCTTTTGATAAATCAATGCCGTTTTCTTTTTTGAATTCAGCCACTAGATACTCGATAATTGCGTCATCGAAGTCATCCCCACCTAGTTTGTTATCACCAGCAGTTGCTAATACTTCAAAGACACCATCACCTAACTCAAGGATCGATACGTCAAATGTACCGCCACCAAGGTCAAATACTAATACTTTTTGATCTTGATCTTGTTTATCTAAACCATAAGCTAGTGCTGCAGCTGTTGGTTCATTGATGATACGCTCAACTTCAAGACCAGCAATTTTACCAGCATCTTTTGTTGCTTGGCGTTGTGCATCGTTAAAGTAAGCAGGAACTGTAATTACTGCTTTCGTAACTTTTTCACCTAAGTAATCTTCTGCATAACCTTTTAAGTATTGAAGAATCATAGCAGATACTTCTTGTGGAGTGTAATTATTGTCTTCCACCGTTACTTTTTCAGCTGTACCCATTTTTGATTTAATAGAGATGATTGTGTTCGGGTTTGTTACTGATTGACGTTTTGCTACTTCACCAACTTGGCGTTCGCCATTTTTAAATGCAACAACAGATGGTGTTGTACGATTACCTTCTGGATTTGGAATTACTTTTGGTTCGCCACCTTCAAGTACAGAAACGCAAGAGTTTGTTGTTCCTAAGTCAATACCAATAATTTTGCTCATTAAAATTTCCTCCTATTAATTCGACGCAAGGGATGCGTTTTTTCACTAATTTTAATTGACTAAATAGTGCTAAGACTATTCGTTCACAGATACCATTGTTGGGCGTAAAACACGATCTTTTAAGATATATCCTTTTTGTAGCTCGCGTAAGACTACACCCGTCTCTTTTTCACTATCCTGTTCCTGCATAACAGCTTGGTGAATATTTGGATCAAATTGCTCACCTTCTGCTTTAATCACTTGCAGACCTTCTTTTTCTGTTGCGTCTAGCAACGAGCGATACACCATTTCAATTCCTTTAATAATAGATGCAGTCTCTTCAGAAGTTGTCTCCACCTGTAATGCACGCTCAAAATTATCAAGGACTGGCAGTAAATCCGATAATAAGCTTTGCGCTCGGTACTTTTCAGCAGCCTCACGATCTAGTTGTTGACGACGACGCATATTATCGAAATCTGCACGTAAACGTAGGTGTCGGTTTTCCTCGTCATCTAGCTTTGCTTGTAATGCAGCAAGTTTCGCCTCATATTGTTCTTCCACTGATAATTCAACTTCTTCTTGAACCTCTGTGCGTTCTACTTCCTCTGCTGTCGTTTCAGCTTGTACATCATCTTGTACTAATTCTTTGTTTTCAGTTGTTTCCGTCACTTGAATCCTCCTCATAATCACTCACTACGATTCTTCAAAAATGCTTGTGTTAAGTCCAAGCGTATTACGTCTAATAATGCCACCACACGCTTATAATCCATACGTGTTGGGCCAATAATAGCAATGGCTCCCTGTTGATCATCACCAATAGAATAAGTAGTGGTAATGACACTGCAATTTTCCATTTCTAGCTGTTTATTTTCAGAGCCTATTCGAATATGAATGCCTGATTCATTTGGATGGAATAATGACTGCACTTGGCTGGTCGTTTCCATTAAGTCCAATATCATGCGGACTTTATTTAAATCATGAAACTCAGGCTGATTAAACATATTCGTTTTACCACCATAGAAAATCTTACTTTCTGGATTTTGCATGGTCGCTGTTACGAGTGCATGAATAAAATCATCCGCTGATCGAACATGTTGCTGTAAAACTGCCAACACTTCAGCTTCAAGGCTTTTATGGAGCTCTTCTAATGACACACCTATTAGGCGATCATTCAAGATATTGACCATTTTTTCTAAATCAGAAGCGGTAAAATCAGGTGGTAAATTAAATAAGCGATTTTCAACATGTCCATTATTCGTCACGATAATTGCTACTGCTGTATCACTAGACAGTGGTACAATCGAAAATCTTTTGACACGATGTCTTTGAACATCAGGTCCTAATAGTATGGAAGTGTAAGATGTCAGCTCTGATAGAATATTGGCTGACTTTCGGATAATATGCTCTACTTCTACAAGTCGATCATTGAAAATCGATTGGATCTGTTGTATGTCTCTCGAGTTAATACCTTGAGGACTCAACAAATGATCTACATAAAATCTGTAACCCTTTTCCGAAGGCACTCGACCAGAGGAAGTATGCGTTTTTTCTAAATAGCCTAATTCCTCTAAATCCGCCATTTCATTTCGAATTGTGGCTGGACTAAATGTAATCCCTTGTTTTTTGGAGATTTGGCGAGAACCTACCGGCTGTGCAGATAAAATAAAGTCATCTATAATTACTTGCAAAATCTGTAACTGCCGATTTGTTAGCATGATTATCACCTCTGTTAGCACTCAACTAAGAGGAGTGCTAATACTATTATTAAATTATCAAATCCCACAATTTATGTCAACGATATCGCTCATTCTTCTAGCAAAAATTGTTGAAACACCTCGTTACCCACAAAACGCCCTTTTCTTGTGAGGCGAACACCCACATCATCATGTTCTAAAAGTCCTTTTGATACTAGCTCTTTCAGGACAGAATCATAATGAGCTACGATCGGTACCTTCAACTTCTCTACATATATTTTGTGCTTAACTCCCTCAGTTTTACGCAGTCCTAAAAACATTTGCTCTTCTCTTTTTTCAGCCTGTGATACTTCATGCTCATGGACAATTGGAAGTTCCCCTGCGAAGACAGTTTCCATATATTTTTTTAATGGTCCGTGATTGGAATAACGTACACCTGCTAGATATCCATGGGCACCAGCACCAAAGCCAGCATATTCATCGTTATCCCAGTAGATTTTATTATGCTCCGAGTGGTAACCAGGCTTTGCAAAATTACTAATTTCGTATTGTTGAAGACCATGCAATTCCATTTGCTGCATTAAAACATCGTACATATCCGCTTCCAAATCCTCTGTTGGTAAAAGGAGCTTTCCTTTTGCATACTGATTATAAAAAATCGTTTTTGGCTCCACAATAAGGGAATAAGCAGAGAAATGAGGTAAATCAAGGGCTAATGCTTTTTCTAAAGAGTCCTTCCATTGGACCATTGTTTGGCCTGGCAATCCATACATTAAATCAATACTAATATTTTGGAAGCCGATTTCTTTAGCCATTGCAATTGTTTCATACACATGCTCGTTACTATGTGTCCGTCCGATTTTTTGTAACAGTTCCTGATCGAAGGATTGCACGCCCATACTTAGTCGATTGACACCGCCCTCAAACAAAACTTGCAATTTCTCCACAGACAATTCATCTGGATTCGCCTCTGATGTAAATTCTGTCACACTATTCATTGGAATATACGTACGAATTAATGTTAGAAGTTTGTCCAATTGCTGTGGCGATAATGCTGTTGGTGTACCTCCACCCAAGAAAATGGTTTCGATATGACGAAAGCTTTCGGGATTTTTTTTTGTTGCAAACTCCATTTCTTTCCCAAGTGCTTCTATATATTCATCCACTGGTTGATTTTTAAAGTAAAATTTATTGAAATCACAATAATTACAGATTTGATGACAGAAAGGAATATGAATGTAAACACCTCGTGCCATAGCTTTCCCTTCTTTCTCGTTAAGTCTTTTCCATTTCTACATTATAACGAATCAATAGAAGGAACGCTATGAAACCATCTAGTGGGTTTACACATATTTTTTCCCCATTATTTTTTCTACAAACTAAAAACTAGTATGCCAAAGAAATTCCTCTAGCCTACTAGTTCAATTCATGTATAACAAACAATACCGACTACTATACCTAAAAGCACCAATAAGTATGGTGGCATCTTCCAGCGCATCAAACACCATAAGAATACAGCGACAAAGACAATATCTAATCCGTTTTGAATAGTTTGTGTCACAATTGGATGGATAAAGGCAGCGACCAAAATTCCGACGACTGCTGCATTGGCTCCTGACATAGCTCCCTTTAGTCGGATATTACGGCTCAAGCTGAACCAAAAAGGGAGGGCCCCTATTACTAATAAAAATGCTGGTAGGAAAATTGCCAAAATGGCTATAATCGCTCCTGGCACACCAGCAATAGCCATCCCAATATAAGCTGCAAATGTAAATAATGGCCCTGGAACTGCCTGTGTCATACCATAGCCTGCTAAAAAGTCCGCTGTACTCATTTGTCCACTTTGAACAAACTGTGCCTCTAATAAGGGTAAGACTACATGACCTCCACCAAATACCAGTGCCCCTGCTAGATAAAACTTCTCAAGCATCGTTACCCATTCATGATTCCACAAAGTACTCATTATCGGTAACCCAAAGAGCAATATTAAGAAAAGGCTTAATAAAGCAATACCAGTGGATTTAGAAATAGGCATATGAATCGCTAAAGGTGCATTGCTCTCGTTACTTTTTTTTATTCGTTGAAAGCCGATACAAGCAGCTAGTAAAATGGCTGTTATTTGTGCCAGCGGATGGACCCATAATAGCACGATGATAAGCGCCATTATAGCGATCAACCCATGTAATTTTGTCGATAGTAATTTTTTACTCATATCAAATATTGCTTGTGCCACAATTGCCACAGCTACTAACTTCAAACCATGTATCCAATCCATTTTTAACTCTGTATACATGGAAAAATAGGCAAATACCATCAATAACAACACAGAGGGTAGTGTAAAGCCCAGGAATGAAAGTACACTCCCTAATAAACCACCCCTTAATAAACCAATTCCCATACCCACCTGACTAGATGCAGGTCCTGGTAAAAATTGACTCAATATAACAAGCTGACTATAATCTTGGGCAGATAGCCATTTACGTTTTTGCACGTATTCTTGTTGAAAATAACCTAAATGAGCTGTTGGTCCCCCAAACGACGTACAACCTAACTTTAATGAAACATAAAAAATCTCCCATAGCGTTCGCAAACTCTCACCTACTTTCCATATCTTTTTTTCATCATACATGGAAAGGTGATTCTTTCAAATTAAGAGTTTGTAAATTTTCATGCATCGTTAATCTTTTTTTATTTTAATGGTGGAATCAAGTCTACTCCCATCCTTATCGACAGGAACTAACGTATAATTTTTCTCAGATAAGTATAGTCCATCCACACGGCTTCCCCACTTTGTCCCTCCTTTATTTAAAGGATAGGGTGTTTCAAAAGTCCATGACTGCCCACCTTTAGACTGAATTTTAAAGAGCAGAGCCTCATTGACGATACTTTTCTCCGAATGAAAATAAATGGTAGTTGAGATAGGAGTGGAAACTACACGATCAATCATTAACTCTTGCTGATCAATATGTTTGACTTTTTTATCGATTGAAAAAACATGTCGATCTTCTTGTAATTGCTCTTGTGATGCCTCTACTTGAAATTCCCACGGCTTTTCAATGCGTGTTTCTACATTCCAATCTTTATAACGAATGTCCAATTCTAAAATTTCATCTGTCGGGAAATCATCCATTTTGATGCTATTATAAATGGTATAAACATTTGCAGATTTTGCAATAGACTGACCTCCATTACGAACCATATAATCTTTACCATTAACAAGTATTTGAGGAAAGAAAAACACCTGATGATCTGGCTTAAACTCTTTAACAGGCTCGAAGGTCGCATTCAATAAAATTTGATTGTCATCCATGATCACTTCATTTAACGTTAAACGCCCAAGACTATTGTTAGCTGTTTCCCCTACCTCTGTTTTATAAGCTTCAAAATCCACTTCCCTATCCCATAGCCAGTACAGCAAAGAAGAACTACTAACTACTAAGACTAATAAGAATACAACAACAATTCCCCATTTTTTGCGTCCTCGATTTTCCTTATTTAAATCTACAACTCGAAAGATATCATCGGACAACAAGTACACCTCTTTTTTATAAATAGTTATGATTTATTGTAGTTAGGAAAGAAGCATTATATAACCTGAATAGAAAGAAGGTTGGACAAAATCAATATGTATTTAAAGGAATTATTCAATCCCTTTATTTTAGATGACGAGCCTTATTTACTTCTTGCATTAAATAGTCCACGAATAGATCATCCCTTACTAGCCAAGCCTGGTAATATCGCTTTACATACCATTCGGCATCTTTAAAGCTCATAAAGGTTTGCTCAAGCGGAATTTTATTTATTTCAATGATCCAATCCATTTCATTATTTGAATAGAGAAGAAATAATTCATCGTGGTGATTTTTATAGAAGGTTCCAAAGGTGGTGCCCTTAAGGTTATAGCGATTTCTTTTTGCGTCCTCAGGAATGGGCTCTAAGTGGAAAGTTTCTAGCACAAATTGCTTGTATGCCTCCACTGTTAATGAGCACCCAGCTGCTTTTTGATGCCCTCCTCCACCAAACAAGGCTGCGATGGCCGCCACATTAATATGATCATGTATCGTACGGAAGGAAACCCTTTTACTCCCCATGTTAATCATGGCAATATAATCAAGATGCACGTTTTCTTTTCCTAATTCATTGCCAAGTTCAGAATGATAAGATTCCGCATAAACAACCCCACCATAGAAGTCACCTAAATTTGTTTGAATTAGCTCACGTTTTTTTCGGCGAATATAACGTTCTATTTTCTCCTCTTCCATGCTTAAAATTTTCTTTTCGAATTCATCAAAGTGGAAATGAGACTGACCTTTTAAACGATCCAGCATTTTCTCTTCGAATTCTTCTATAGACACTAAAAAAAGAGTGCATTCAATCGTTGCGCCTGATAATTTCCGTTCCTTTCCCATTCCCATGTATCATACTGTCGCACTAACTCCACAAACTCTGTAAGAACATCTGTTTTTTCTAATAGTCCATGCATGACAAGATATTGATAAAATAAAGATGTGGCAGACGTTAAAAGGCCTTGTTCATCTTCCAGTACAACCTTACCCCACTCGTACTGATTGAGGTGGAGGGCTGTTTGGTGATGGTCTAAAAGCTGCACATTCCCAGTAGCCTGAAAGTAATCATCAATTCTTTTTTCGTTCCCCTCATTCGGAGAAAGATCTGTAATAAATAAAAAAGATTTGGACTGTTCATTTTCCAAAAAGAACTCGATTTCGCGGTCAAGTGCTGTAACAGAGTTATATCGTATTTTCACCTGATCGTTAAACGCTAGCTTGGCTAGAATCCCACAGCCTACGCCATCTAAATCGTTATGTGATAGTAATTTATACATGTCTTCACCTCCGATATAGTATGGTTACTTTTTTGTTATTCAAACAAAAAATGTCGTTGAAAAAGAATACGTGATCACATACATTTAAAACAATTAATTCAGCTACGCAAATTCATATCAGAAGGAGAGATATCAATGAAACGTAAGCTTGCCTATAGTGGAATTGTCATCGTAATAATACTCGCTTTAGCATTTTCAGCCTATAAACTAATGAATGCCCGCAATTATCAATTGTTTGGAAACATAACCTCTCATGTTGAGACAAATGACAAAGTTGTTGCGTTGACATTTGATGATGGACCAACTAAAAATACCGATGCTATCTTATCGTTACTAGACGATTATCAAGTGAAAGCAACGTTTTTTCTAATCGGAAAGGATCTCGAAGGACAGCCTGAGGAGGCGAGAAAAATTGCTGAGGCTGGTCATCAAATTGGAAATCATACGTATTCACACAAGCGTATGGTATTAAAAAGTCCTGCCTTTATTAAACATGAAATCGAAAAAACCGATGACTTAATAGCCGATATTGGCTATACGGAATCAATCGTAGTAAGACCACCATACGGCAAAAAACTAATTGGATTCCCCTATTATTTAAATAAACATAAGCGAGAGACGATTACATGGAACTTAGAACCTGATACGTTTTTCACACAGGCTGATGAAAAAGTGAGGTATGTAAAAGAAAACATTCGACCAGGTTCCATTATTTTAATGCACCCTATGTATGATTCTACGGGTAATGAATTAATGGCCATAGAGGAGATTTTACAGACATTAATGGACGAAGGTTACACATTTGTAACGATTAATGAACTTTTAACCATCAAAAACGATTAATAAAAAAATACTTAGGAGTCTGCGCCTACTATAGGACAGATTCCTTAGTCAACAATAGTCATGAAGCAGCAATATCATGTTCATTCACTATAATATTAACATTATAGTATTTTATATTATTTACTCTCCTATCATTCCACTTTTACAAATTTTACACATCCTATATTCCCTTATTACAAAGTTAAACAACGAAATTCCTAAATGTTAGATTTTTCGGAAATGTTAATATATATTTTTTCAGTAAAATATAATCACCATCTCTGCTAAAATATGCTATTATACTTTTAGTATAAGGACCTATTTTTATTTAATTGAAAATAGAGGAAATATGAACTACGAAGGATGATGATGATGCAAAAAATCCAACAATTATTCCAGAGCGAAGATGGAAATATTCAACAAAGAGAGAATTTTTTATCCTTATTAGAGAAAATTGTTTCTTCATTAGATAAGTTAAAGGATCCAAATAAGACGACACTAGGTCCAATGAAAGACCGCTCTGCTAATTTTTATCAAGAGCTTATGCAGGACCATCAAGTACCGACAACTGGCGTTGGCCTCGATCAAGTGGTAGAAGAATTAACAGAATTAATGCAAGGGCATCCCTACCATACACGTAACTTTGTCACAAATGTTTTGCCAATGGCCAGCATTCCTGGCGTATTAGGTCAGTTTACAAATGCCCTTCTGAATGGCAATAACTTATGGGATGTTTATGGACCTGCTGCTGCTGAGTGTGAGGTAAAGGTAGTAGCTATGATGTCTAAATTAGTAGGCTATGATTACACAAAAAGCTTCGGCTATACTACATGGGGTGGACAAGGGGCTGTTTTCAGTGGATTACGTCTAGCTATTGCAAAGCAATTCCCACACGCTAAAGAAGATGGTATTCCTAATAATTTATATTGTTTTGCTTCAGAAAACGCGCATTATAGTCTTTTAAAATCTATTGAAGCAGTAGGAATTGGCAGTAAACATCTAGTACGTGTAAAAGCAGGCAAAGATCACTCCATGGATGTAGAAGACTTACGTGCACGCATGACTGAGGTCATTGAAAAAGGCGGTATTCCTGTCTATGTCGTAGCAACTACAGGGGCAACAGATCAATTTGGCATTGATGATGTAAAGGCTGTAAAAGAAGTTACAACTAGCCTTGAGCAAAAGTACAACCTACAACCAGTACATATTCACGCTGACTCAGCTTTAGGTGGTTTTTATGCATTTTTCAATGATTATGATTTCAAAAAAAACCCTCTTCAATTCGAAGAGGATGTATTACAAGGTCTGTCACAAATCCATGAACGTATGCAGCATCTAGCAATTGCAGATAGCCTTTGCTTTGATTTCCAAAAGCTTGGACAAACCCCTTATTTAACTAGCTTATTCTTAATTAAAGACGGAAAAAGCTTACAACTATTAGATATTGAGGACTTTGACACACCTTATGTTGGTAATCGTGGCTATGGCTCCTATCATACAGGTTATACGTTAGAATGCTCTCGCATGGGTAGCTCTATTGCCATTTTGGCTGCTTTACAAGCATTCGGTAAGGAAGGCTATCAACAAATACTAGCCAATTATGTACGCGTGAATTTAGCATTCCGTGCACAATTAGCTGCTAAAATACCAAGCCTACAGGTTGTCAATGAAATGAATATTGGTCCAGTCACTGCCTTCCGTTTATACCCAGATGGCTTGAACTGGCAAGCAGAACAGGCTGGTCACTATTCACAAGATCAAATTGAACGTATTAATGCCATCAATGCTTCTTTATTTGAGATTATCGGAGAAGGTCGAGACGAAGTATTCTTTGGTGATACAACTCGAGTTTGCACAGTTGTTACAAATGATACAACACAACTTGTACCAGTGGCTGCGGCAAAGTTCTTCTCCATTTCACCTTATACGGAGACTGAGCATATCCCTAATATGATTCAATTCTTACAGAAAAAGCTTCAAGTATTGGAGGCGTCTCAAATTGCGTATCGTCAATAAATTTAAGAGTTCCTTACTCTATAAATATATTGCTAGCTTTACTATTCCGATAGCCATTATTTCGTTGATATTTAGCATTGTCATGTTTGCTGTTTCATACCGCATTATCGACAATTTTGTTATTAAACAATTTGAATCAACATTAGAAATAACATCGAGCACTATATTTGAAAATATCGATAAAAATGATGTCAAGGCTGCGGATAATGGTAGTCCTGATAAATATAAAAAATTATTAGATCAATTGAATGCAACAGTTAAAAAATACGATATTGAAAATGCCTATGTGCTTTCTAATGCAAATGGGAAAGAGCATATCGTTGCTTTAAGTGATACGGACAATCATCAACAAGATTATGAATTTAGTGTAGAAATGCGTGAAGCTATAAACACTGGAACGATTCAAACAAGTGATATTTATAAAGATGAGTATGGTATCCATAAATCTATATTCATCCCATTCAAAGATACAGATATTATTTTTGGTTTAGATATGGACGCTTCCTTTATCTCTAAACTTCAAACAGAAACACTTTGGATTTGTATTATTATGACGGTTATTTTTGTGATTTTAGGCATTATCGTTGCTTACTTCATTAGCGTAGGCATTACGAGACCAATCAAAAAAATGACTCAGTATGTAGGACAAGTTGCACAGGGAGAATTAGCAGTTGAACCGCTTCAAATAAAGGGCTCCAATGAGATCGCTCAACTTTCATCTGGCATTGAGAATATGACAGAGGATCTACGTATATTGATTAAGCAAATTGCTCAAAATGCTGAGCAAGTGGCTGCCATGTCTGAGGAATTAACGGCAAGCTCTGAGCAAACAAGTGCATCCATACAGCAAATTACTTCTTCTATGCAAGAAGTTGCGGCCGGTTCAGAAAAACAAACCTATTCGATTGAAGAAGTCGAAAGTCATATTACATCCATCTCAGGCAAAATGTCTGAGGTTGTTACAAGCGTTACGGATGTGACTGAAAAGGCATTCGATGCGTCAGCTATTTCAGAAAAAGGCAATACTACGATTAAAGATGCCACTGAAAAAATGGCTGTTACATCTCAAGCTATTCAAGAATCTGCAACTGTTGTGGAACGCTTAAGTACGTACACGAATGAAATTGGAGATATTGTAACATTAATTACACAGATTACTGATCAAACCAATTTACTTGCATTAAATGCTTCGATTGAGGCAGCTCGTGCAGGTGAACATGGGAAGGGCTTTGCGGTCGTTGCAGAGGAAGTACGTAAACTAGCAGACCAATCATTAGATGCAACAAATAGTATTCGTACACGTATTGAAACGATTAAAGAGGAATCTGCACAAGCCGTAAAATCAATGGCGATTAGCAGTAGCAATCTTGCTGAAAGCTCTACAACCTTCAATGCCTCAGGTGAAGCATTTGCTGATATTTATGCCCATATCACAGACCTGACGAAGGAAATGGATCATGTGAATAACATTATGGCCAATATCAACGAAGGAGTTAGCAGTATTGCTGTTTCTGTTGAGCAAGTGGGAGTCGTAGCTGTACAATCATCAGGCAATATTCAAAACGTAGCAGCTGCCTCCGAGGAGCAATCTGCAAGTATTGAAGAAATTACTGCATCCTCAAATAACTTAGCTGAGATGGCACAAGAACTTCGCCATATCATCCAGAAATTTAAATTATAAATAAACATAACCGCTATGCCTGAAGAAGGTGTAGCGGTTTTTTAGTAGAACAAAAAAATCTTCTACCAAGAAGGTAGAAGATTAAGCAATAATACTTTTCACAACTTTTGAAATCACTGCACCTTCAGCTTGACCAGAAAGTAATGGTTTAGCAATTTTCATAGCCTCTCCCATATTCATTCCTTTTTCAACACCAGCGGCTACTAATTTTTTAGCAATCTCTTCTTCCGATAATTGCTTTGGTAAGAATGATTTCAAGAGTACTAATTTAGCTTCTTCTTTCTCAATTAAATCTGCTCGTTCAGCCTTTTGAGCACCCTCTAAAGCCTGATTTGTTTGTTTGACCTCTCGATTTACAATGGCCATTTCTTCTTCAGCTGTTAAAGCCTCTCCCTTTTCTTTTTCAGCCAAATCTAAAGCCGATTTTAAAAGAGATAATACACCCTTTGCCAAAATATCTTTTTCTTTCATTGCTGTTTTTAATTGTTCAAATACCTCTGTTTTTAACATTGACCTCACTCCTTCAAGCCTTTATATTCCAAAAAATTATACCACAAAACTAGCCTGAACACTTTTAATCAGAACTTCACTTGATAATGGAGCATTCCTTTTAGTTCCCCCTGATAAGAAATGAGCTCCTGTTAAGCCATTTCCTCGCGCAATAAATTCTCTCCAATAAAAAACACACTAACAAAACTAGCTTAAAATTCAGCAGTTCGCCTAGTGTTGTTCATGTGTTCTCCTTTTATTAGGTTGTTAAAAAAACCTTCCCTTTATTAGTATGGCTAAATTCAACGGCGTCTATTGCCTTGTGAATGTCTAATAAAGGAAAGTACGCATTTACGTTCATCATTGTTAATGACCCATTATGTACGAGGTTGATTAGATGTTGCATAAATTGTTGCCATTTTTCTGTTGTCGACTGAAGTTGCCAGTGTCGTAAATGAAACATCCTTGCCTGGACATTTGCTTCCTTCACAATGTTTGCCCAATCCACCTGTACTCCTGATAAAAGGCCAATAGCTAAAAATTCCCCACCAGGTTTCACACAAAATGCAAGTTGATTGCCAGCATCTCCTCCTATGGAATCAATGGCAGCATCTGCACCTCGCCCATTTGTTAATGCCATCACCGTCTCATTCAGGGGCATGTAGGATGTATCAATGACATAGTTGGCACCAAGTTGCTGTAAGGCCTCCGTATGCCGACCATTTCTTGTAACCGCAATTAGCTGGAAACCTAATAATTTCGCAAATTGCGCATAAATATGTCCGATAGCTGAGCCACAAGCGTTCACTAATAAAACATCACTCGATCGTAATTTTAGAACCTCTGTACAAGTTACTAAAGCTGTAAGAGGATTAATATACATTTGTGCTGCAGTAAAATTATCCATGTCAGTAGGGATAGCTACAGCAAATTCAGCTTGGGTTTTCACCATTTCCTGCCAAGTCCCCTCTCCCCGTAGAGGTAGCACTCGCTGACCAAGAAGCTTGGGCGAAACAAGCGATCCGACAGCTTCAACAATTCCAACGCCCTCATAGCCAGGTACTGTTGGTAAAGTGATTCGATGAGCATATTTCCCCCATATTGGTATAAGATCAGATGGATTGATCGGCCTTGCTAGCATACGCACAAGAATTGCCTGTGGAGTAGGAGGTGTAATGGTTTTATTTTCAACCCTTATTACCTCTTTTGGATTTCCATATTCATATATTTTAAGAGATTTTACTTTCACTATTCTTTCTAGCTCCTTTATGGATTAACGATTGAACAGCATCATTCCAGGGGCATTTTTGCGTCACGTTTCTTAAACCAAAGCTTCTGATAAAATGATTGCTTCCCTTTAGCACAAAATAATTGAACCCACTTTATATTTTCCTGCTGACAATGCTTTAACAAGGTCTCCATCCCTATTGTACCAATTCCTTTTCGCTGAAAATCTGTGTGCACCATCACATCACAGATAAAGGTTCGATAGATGCCTATACTAAGTCAACTATTACTATTGCCTTGTTTAGTCGTTCATACAAATAAAGCCCCTTTGCATTCCAGCCAATTGTTTGGTGTCATGCTTGATACGCTTTTTTCGTTGGATAAGAGACTCACCTATTACATTTTAAGGTACTGTCATTGTACGACAGTTAGATGCCCCTTTTCGTTCATTATTAATTGGAGAGTGCCATTTATTTCTATACATATTGGACTGACCTGCGCAATCTTATCTGAAAAATACCACAGACGAGCACTAGGTCCTACTAAAATATTGGCTCCATCTTCATAGTTGCCTAGAAAATTCAGGGAATCTTGTTGAATATTTTTGTTATTAAGAGGCTTTATACCATATTCATTTAACTCTCCTGCTACTGCTAAAATATCATCTGTTGTTAAATTAATTTCACCAATATGTAACACTTGATCGATTGAAAAAGTCGTTGTATTGAGCTTTGGATTCACTTCCTGTCTAGAAATAAACTCCACTATATTGCCCTCTGGATCATAAAAATAACATGAATAGGCCTTTAAAAATTGAAAATAAACTTCATCCTGACCTTCCGAAAAAAGTAGGCCGACTCGTAAATTCGCCCAATCCTTTGCTTGTTGAAATAAATTACTTGGAATGTTTAAAGCAAAATGATACTGTTTTTGGATTTGAGAAGAGATCTTCTCAAAAGTCATCTCACTATCCCCAACAGCTATTGTAAAATAATCCTCTGTACCTTTGACCAATGCAAATCCCATTTGCTCACAATAAAATTGCTGCATTTTTTGTACATCATGAACAACTAGTTTAACCCTCGTAATTTTCATTCAAATCCACCCCTTGCTTGTAGTTAACTCTACTATACTGGTCATACAGGGCATTTTACTTCGTGCAAAAGAATGAAGTTTATTTAGATAACTTACAGATGCTCTCGATTTCCTTTGCTAGTTGTCTGAGAACTAATCAAAAATTCTACATCCCTTTGCCAATCATTTCTCATCTGTTGGCTGATTTGATGGTATTTTCATGTTTCATTAAATCAAACCGTCGTGTTTTTATTTCATGTAATGAAATTTGCCAAATCTCTCATGTTAAAAATTCTGATAAGCTTATTTTCTTTTTTTGATAATCTGCGCCAATCTGTTGTAGTTCTTTTTCTAATTGAACTGCACCCGCTTCGATACCTCTATAAATTAATAACGGCAACTGCTCTAAAGATTTTTTAGCTGTTGAATAATCACAGGACAGTCTCTTTTTAAGCAGTAATAAAGTTTTAAGCTTATCCTTTCCATTGCCGGTAATATACATCTCATAGTAATTGTAAGAATGATCTTCCAACTGCTCCTCCTCTAAATTAGGTGGTACAAGAACACTCTGAAGAAACGCTACGAGATGATCATAAGCCATTTCAAAATCCCAACTACCTGTGCCATGATAGGCAGTGAAAATGGCCGTATCCCCTCTCGATACATCTATACAATATGGATCTCCCTCATCCGTAGCGATGACTACATAATGTTGTGGCCAATCAGAAATGATTTCTTCTGTGACTGGATTATAATTGTAACCATCCTGTCCTCGCACTAAATCCGTAGCCCCGTATATTTGTAGGTTTATATAGTCACCTGTATTCCATGTAATTCCTTCCACGACATAATGTTTCAAAAAGTAGATATATTCATCCGGTAATTGCCAATGGCTATCCATTAATTGACTACCATCTTCTTCTAGTGGCTGGTGAAAAATCATTGGGTATATGGCATAAAATGAAGGATCTTGTTGTTGAATCTCTGAAATAAAACTACGCATGTTCTCTATTACTTCATCTATGTCCTTAAATACTTCATTCATAGGTAGTTCCCTCCTTACTGCTTTGCATTTTATCATACCCCATCATTACCCAATGAAGGAGAACATGTTATAATTTTAAAGTGCACAGCCATAATTATTTCGTATATCCGTCTGTAATCTTATGACTTTTATCCAAGCCGTCACCATACTAAAAACATACATCAGATCTATTAAAAACAGTAAAAGGAGAAATCTCTTTTGAGAAATATAATCATCAGACGCCCTGAGCCAGCAGATACTCCTGTACTACATCAATTCTTTTTACATGTCATTCAGGATACTTTCGCTAAAGAAGGTCTTGCCGAACTGGTGGACGATCAACAACATGAATGGACAACGAAAAAACAATACTTAGCTGCTGACTTTGAAAGTCAGGGCCAAAAAAGATTTTTCTGGCTGGCTGAGGATGGCGAAACAGAAGAAATCATAGGCACCATCGAGTATGGTGAGTCAAATGAATTCATTCAAAAAACGATTATGGAAGACCTGTCAAATTGTCCAGAAATCGGGACCGTTTATGTTCATCCAAACTACCAAGGTTGTGGGATTGGAACGAGATTTGTGAAGAAAATGCTAACAACGTTAGAAATGAAAAACATCCCTAGCTTTTGTTTAGACAGTGGCTATAAACAAGCACAACTAGTTTGGCAGAGAAAATTCGGACAGCCAAACTATGTTCTTGAACATTTTTGGGGAACAAATAATCATCATATGATTTGGAAACGCGATTTTCCATTTCAACTAAAGGAGTAAAAGATGTCCTTACAAATCACACAACAATTAGATGCAAAAAATAAATCTTATGTTAATCACATGCTTTATGAATATAATGTAGAACACTTTCCAAAAGACCTACAAGGGCGCTATAAGGAAATTAATTTATTTCTAACGGATCAAGACAGTCAAATTTTCGGTGGCATATTAGGGGAGGTTTGCTGGAACTGGTTAGAAATACACACATTAATGGTCGATGAAAAATTTCGTGGTCAAGGATATGGTTCAAAATTGTTAGCAGCTATTGAGGAAATTGCTTTAGAGAATAAGTGCGATTTTATTAAGGTTGACACCTTAAGCTTTCAAGCGTTAACTTTTTATGAAAATCATGATTATGAAATTTATGGGACCCTCGATCAAGTAGGAAGAGATTTTAAACATTACTATTTAAAAAAGACTTTACAATATGATTTTGATGAGGCAAGCCGAGATTAAATCTTTGATGTTGAGTGATCCATCTATGTGAGCAGTCCTAAATATTTGTTATACTTTCCGATGAATGTTAGTATTGTTTATACAGATTTAGTTTTTAATAGTGAAATAGTAAAAAATATGTAAGAATTAATAGCTTCAACAGTGACGTTGAGGCTTTTCTCTTTTCGCAATTTGTAAGTGCCTATACTTATTATGTTTGGAGGGAAATGAAATGTTAAAATTCATTGATGATTTAGCCGGTGCGATTTTCGATGTATTTATGCTATTTTGTTATTTCTTGGCAGGCGTAATAATTGTAGGGGTCCCTATCTTTTTATTGGCTAAATTCTTTTTATTGTTTCAATAAATTGCAGGCGACACCAAAAGGAATCACCCGCTTTACGGTGATTCCTTTTTGTTTTCTTATTCATCTATGTCTATAGCTCAGCAAGCCCTTTAAACAATTCAACTCCTGTTACGATCAGGTCATCTTTAAAATCATATTCAAAGGTATGGATGTTTGGATAATCCTCTCCATTCCCTATATAGCAGTAAGAGCCTTTTGTCAGTTTTGTATAATGACCAAAATCCTCTGAAGCACGGAAAGCCTCCTTTAACTCGAGCATTGGTATATTTTTATCTGCACAAACCTGACGTATTTTATCGGAGCTCTCTTCGTGGTTAGCCGTTTCAGGGAATTCATCCTGATATTCAAAACGAATTTTCAGCCCATATTTTTCTGCTTCTGCTTGTGCTACATTTTCCAATTTATGCTGAAGTTTACCCATTTCTTCCTCATATAGAGCTCGGATAGTCAATCGTAATGTACCCTTACTTGCGTTGACACCAAATGCTTTCTCTCCGATATCAACTTGAACGACGGTACATAATACATTACCTTTATTCGCTGTTGAATCAATAAAGCTTGGAATGCTATCAATAATTTTTGCTATGGCAAAAGCAGGGTTTATGCCATTCTCGGGTTCATTTGCATGAGAAGGTACCCCCTCCATATAGATAGACATTCCTTTTGATGCATACTGAGCTGTTCCATTGATAACATAAACCGTATTTTCCTTAATGCCACTCATATTATGCCAGCCAAAAATCTCATCAATTTTCTTTTCTTCTATTAAGACGGCACATTCTACAGCACCATCACCAGTTTCCTCGGCATGTTGGAATAAAAAGAATATATTATTAATCCACTCTTCAGCCTGTTGTGTACGCCCTTGTAGTGTTCCAAGCAGTCTTACCTCTTCCAGCTTGTCCAACTGCCCCCAAGGAATTGTTAAAACAGGGGCAATTTGTTCGAGTGTTTTCATTATATCAGGATAGTTATAAAAATAAGTTGGTGCCACAATTAACTCTGGTTCGAGCTGGCGTATCTCTTCGAGTAGATCAAAGGACTCTATTTCCACAATGGTCGGTAATCGTTTATGCAATAGCTTAGAAGATTGAAGCAACTTCCGTGTAGTAGCAAGGGGTTGAATGCCCAATGCTACCAATGCCCCATGAAATTGTATACTAACTATACGATGAGAATGCCTCCTCTTACGAAAACTACTAGGTGAAAGATGAACATATTTAGTAAAGGTTTTCCCCAAATATGAACCGTCAGCGAATCCTGTTTTCAACGCAATATCCTGCAATTTGTCATTTGCTCCTAGTAGTAGAAGCTTTGCTTGGTCTACCCGAATTTGATTCACATACTCAGCAAAGCTCCACCCTGTTTCCTTCTTAAACAGCGATGAGAAATAGCTTTCGTTAAAACCAGTCATATCAGCCATAAAAGAACGCGTTAGCGGTGCTGCAAAATGTTGTTTGATATATGGAACAGCCTGTTGAATTGCTTGATCGTTCGTCACAAAACTGTTATCAATACTCTTTCTTTCAAAAATGGTATCGAGTAATTCACGCAGAAGCAAATGGAGCTTAGGGGTTGTATTCAGGTTTTGCGTATGCTGGAACTGTTCCAGCGAATTTTTAAGTAAATCTTCTGCATATCTAGGAAATTCCATGATCTGCCCATCTGCAGGCACATGCGTTAAATCAATCACATATAATAACCTAATTTAGTTCATGCTTTATCTGTAATGCAAAATCTTCAATCGTTTTTCGATCTTGATAAATGGTAATTCCAATCCCAGAACGAGTAGATCGACTTGACATATATTCACCAGCATCTATCCAACATTGGAATTGGTAAATTTGTTCTTCAATCAACTCACTTTTGTTTGCCGAGATAGACAACGAAAAGGAAGGATCCGTTGAATCCCATACTCCTGCTTCTAAAAATTCATCCCAATTTCTTAGAATTAACGTATGTAACATCATCAGGTCACTTCGTAAAACGAAAAATGTATAACCCAAATGATTATTACCACAATTAAAACTAATATTAATTGTACTAGAAACAGAACCCGTTTCCACTATCTTAAACTCCATACTTGTTTTCGAGGCACTAAATGATCTATCTTTTATGAATGCCATTCATCTTCACTTCCATACTAGTAATAAATTTTGAAGCAATCACTCTAGCGCTAGGATTACTACTTTTGAATTTTCTACATAAAGAAAATGAATATTTTATCTTTGTATAAGTATACTTGTCCATAGATTTTTCGACCTTCTGTGACCTCCTGATAAAAAGTATTCATATTCATTTACTATACATGAAGTTCACTGCTAGAATTATCTAATTTCTACACATACACAAAAACAACAAAATAAATTAATATGGCAGGAATTATGTAAGAGGAAATACCCATTAAACTCCATTTGTCTTCATCAAGTGACCAAAGAAAAAGAAATAAAGTTATCATAGTAATCCCAAAAGCGCTCATAATAATATTTAATAATCCAATAATCCCCATCCCCTTTTCTACCCTTTACATTACATCTAGTATATTCTTTAACCATTTAGACCATGCTAACCGCCTTTTCATATTTGAAGCATCCTTTACAAATAGCTGATAATTTTCATAAATGGTGTTTCATTAAATTTTAGAAATCTAAACCTCCAAAACTCATCCGATAATACATTTGCAAAAATACTTCGACGCATGAAATTATGTTTGTAATAAAGCGAATTACAAATTTTGTAAGTTAAACAACAATAGAAAGTACAGATTGAGTAGCACTTTATAGGATTTACTGACGGCTTAACAAGGCTGTCAACAAATCAACTATGAACTAAATTTACCCATTGGAATAATAAACTGAGTTAATAAATACTTTATAGCCTTAGTTTTTTACAAAATTTTCTATTTTAAAATAAATAGTAGCGTTCTAACGGGAAACAGAATAATTCACATTTCCAATTTATGTTATGTTAAATTCTTAAAAATGAGTTCCCTAGCTTTTGTTAATGCCAATGCAGTATTACCAACAACATATTTGCGAATAAAGTCAGTTTTTTAGTTTTTTTAAATACAGATATAACATCATGAGGAGAATGAAAGTGGATAATGACAAAAAGGCGAATTTATGGATCATATTTTTAAGTATTATTTTAGTTATTTGTTTGCCTTTTATTATTGGAAAAAGGGAAAATTATAATGATAATTTAGAAAATTTAATAGGTATCTACGGATTTCCATTTGATTGGTTACATATATATGCTAATAAGGGTTTCAGTTTTTTAGGTATGGGTTTTATAGTTAATATTATTTTTTTCTATTTTATTATTAAAAGTTTGATATGGATTTTCAAGAAAATTATTGGCTATGTGCGTTTTTTTTCGTAATTTGTTTTATAACACATAATGAAAGTATTTTCAGAAAAAAGTAATCAAATGACCACCAAAGGGAGGTCATTTTAAATATTTATCGATTAAATTGAAATAAACGAGGGATATTTAATCGGATCAGTTAAATAATATCTGTAGGAGGTGTCAAAAATGAAAAGAGATAAAAAAAATACAGAATTTGCAACAGATGAGCCAACAAAACAATCATTTTCTAGTGGAGCAGACCTAGGAAAAATTAAAGAACCTAATAGGGGTAAGGATGAACTCCCTCACCCAGATAAAGAAGACCTTATTATGAATGAGAAAAAAGGTAAGTCCACTTCATTATAATCTAAGACTATTTAACGTTTATCTATTTAGACCGCTCATTTGAAGTGGTCTTTTTTTACATTAGTAATTAATTTTTATTAATTAGTCAAAGGAACCTACTAATAGCAACAGACATTGACATAGCAAGCTACCATAACAGATTGCTGTCCACCTCAGTAAGAAAGTGGACAAAGATTTTACATACATCTCTTACTCATTCACTCAAGCTCTATAAGAATTGCTTAAATATTTTATAGTGGTAAACCCCCTTACTGATATAAAAGCACTTGTTTTATCCAACGCTGCTATATCAATATTAATTCGTGTCATCCATCTTCAGTACAGCCATGAATGCTTCCTATAGAAATGCTGTATTCATGCGTATCTTTTTATACTTCTATAGAGCCGACAATACTATGATATGTAAGGGTTTGTCGGTAGTTTTTTCATTTAATTTTATTCATGGATATTTTCATTTATCGAGCTTTATTTTCTACGACTGGTGGGGATATGATGGGGGAAAATTTAAGACCACCCATTTCGGAGTGGTCTTTTTCATATCTAACATAAAGTCGGAAAATATTTAGAATGACATACTGTACAGTCAAAGTATTGAGTATAGACTGAATCAGGTTCGCTTGTCACTTTGTCTTGAAAACCACGCATAAGACACATGGCTGCTTCTGCGCTGAAATAGGTTGTATACACATTCACAGGATGTCTATATCCCATTCGATGCGTCCATGCGTGGAATAAAGATCCAGTTAAATTTAGATTACTTATTAAAACATTTTCCAGCGCTTCAGGATTAATTGCAACATCCAGCGGTACACAAAATTCACTATATCCATTGCTACTGCACATTGTAGAATTTAAAGCCGGGTCTAGGTAAAATATTTTTGCTGTCCTTATCTTACCTGTACCATTTTCCCTAAAGAACTCTGTAAGTGTATCCATCAAAAAGTTGAGTGCTTTTTCTCCATTATCTATAAGATAACCCTTTTCTTTATCTATCCATATTGGTGTAATTTCCTTCTCTGCATACTTTTCTGCACATAATGCCCACTGCGAAGTCCCAGAAACAGCCTTTTCTTCATAGTGTTGCTCCCAAAAACTAATTAACATTATTATAGTGTTTTGAGTTCTTTCAAAATCTAAACGAGTATCTATATCAAAAGAAATGCTAAGTGGTAAAGGTTCTACCCCTGGTGGTGTTGGTAATAAAATTGTCATCCTAGTATATTCAGGTATTCAGGTATTCAGGTATTGTGGGTATACAATATTTATACGGTTTATAAGGCTTGTATGGCTTATACGGTTTATAGGGTTTATATGGATTACCACAACAAGAACATTTCTCATTCTCTTCCATCTATTGTCACCTCTAATCTTATTAATTAGTATTAATATATGGATAGAATAATGGAATTGGTGGTCTGATACCTTATTAAATGATTTTTAACAACTATTAAAAAACCACCCATCAAGGGTGGAGTTAATTTATGATTTTTTATCTTCTAATAAAGTTTTTAAAGCAACACTGCCAACACCTAATGCTATCGCACCAACAAAACCAAAAATATACTTAATATGTTTTCTTTCATTTTCCTCTCTATTGGCTTGATAATTACGTTGGTTCTCTTTTTCTTCTCTCATCCTATTTAAAATGTCTTCTCTTTGTTTGTGTAAATCAGATTTTTCTTCAAAAGATTTACACTCTTGAATTTCTTTATCAACAGACTTAAGTGCTTCATTTAGACTAGCCATGTACTCAGAAGTTGAAATAGTATCGTTTTCTGTAACTTTTTCGCTATTCGTATTTCGAATTATTTCTTCTGCTATTCCACTAATGTTTTTTATTACTTCCTCTGAATTGTTTCTATAATCGTTATCATCCATAATTTATATTGCACCTCACTAGAATTAATATAAAAATATTATACACTTCCATTTCTAAAATAAGGTATTTATGTTACATTTCACATACAATATTTTTCATTAATTTACTGTAAAAATTAAATAGCCTTACCAATAGTTCTAAGTATCTCCAAAAATAACGGAGACATCTGAATTAATACATAGCCTTTATTATTTAACGTGTCTTTTTATCAGGGACTTTGTGGATAGTTTCTTCCAAGCTTAAACCGAAGTTTTTTTAAGTTTGGTTTATTGTATATCTCTATTCTTCTATCACCTTGCCAGTTATATATGAAACATTAAATGATATTTTGAACAAAATTTGTTACGAATAAATAAACAAATATATGCAAAAAATAATACTAAATATGGTAAGGAGGAATTAACATGGAGTTAATAAAACAATTAGTTTTTGATAATACAAATGAAATTATTTGCCCTATTGATAGGCCAGGGATGATAAAAATCATTGCCTCAGGCGAACTAGCAGCAGAAGGAAAAGACCACCGATTGGTTATTCGACTTAATGGTTTAAATAGTTCCTATAAAAGTTTTATTCACATGAGTGGAGATGCAAATGAGGGTGAATGGGGAAATCCAGAAGAAGGAATTTATACAGGACGTAATGGTTGGGGGTTAGATGCAACTTTTATGCTCGATTATACCCTTACGATTAACAATGAGTACCAAAAAGTAGTAGGAAGTGGTACTTCATCTTTCGCATTAGGTGATAATAGAATTCTTGGTTATAAATCACATGGTTTCTTTGTATCTGGAAGTCCAATATTTAGTGTGGGATTAGGTATTACAAATGGTGGAAAAGTTAGAATTGGTGACTTGTTAGTGTATCAAATGTAATTTTTTGATTTTAAACAGATAACTACTATGGTTGTCTGTTTTTTTGTATACTTTCTTTGCGTAATTTCCTAAAATGGTAATATCAAGGGAGGTTTTTATTATGAAGAAATTATTTTACATTGGAGTATTGTCAGCATTTTTACTTGCTGCTTGTGGTGAGGAAGAGGCAAAACCAAAAGAAGAAACACCATCTACTGAAGAAAAGGAAGTCAAAGAGGAACCTGTTACTGCTCAAACAGAAGTAAACGAAACTAGTCCATCAGAAGCTCAAAATGCTACAATTGAAGCTTTTAAATCAAATGATTTTATGAAATTCGCAGATGCATTTTATGGATTAAGTGCTTCTGAACGTTCTGATGTTTATCGTTCAACTGTTGAAGGTGCAATGGTAACATGGACTGGAGTAATTACTGATTTAGAAACAATCAAGGATAGCATTATTGTTATGGGGAAAACCGATGCATATAATGGTGCTGATTGGATTACTTTAGGGAATGAAAATGCTGATTTAGTACCTTATGTAATTATCGTAGAGATGACTGATCCGTCGGTTAAAACAGGACTGAAAAAAGGCGATTCAATCACATTAAAAGGTGAGGTTGGCGCGCGTGGAGATAAAGAAGTAAATTATAACTGGAAATTATATAAAGGTGAGATTGTAAAATAATGATTTTAAGTCACTCAAACGAGTGGCTTTTTTAAATAAAAAGATTTTTATTATGGTATTTAAGTGTCATATTGGTTAAAGTTGTTTTTATAGGCTATTTATAATAGTCTTGTTAATTTAAAGGAGGATACATAAGTGGTAAATTTTTTTAAGAAAAGTTTGATTTATTTAGCGTTAATGCTGCTAGTACTAGTTAGCTTTAATGTTGAAAGTGCATCGGCAGCAGAGGTAGTTGATTATGAAGAGGGTGTTACTAATTTAAATAATACTCCTGAAAACAGTGCGGTAGTTGGGAGTAGGCTTTTAAAACCTGAAATCGGTTGGAAGCGATATGATGATTCGAATCTTAAAATTAAGTATCTAGGTGATGTATACAAAACTCAAAACGATCTATATTATAACTCGGGATATACATCTTTTTCTTTAAAGCATCCATTTAATAACGAATTAAATGGAATTAAATTTAACTTTACTGGTACGAAGATTAGACTTATAGGACTTAAAAGTTCTGTGTACCGCTCATCTAATATTGTAATAGAAATAGATGGAGTTATTGAACGTTTTAATCAAACTGGTGTTGATACTAAGATGGCATTAGTATATGAAAAAACTGGATTAACTGATATGCAACATTCCGTTTCTATTTATGCGGATGATAAAACGTCAAAAGTTGGGACTGACAATTCTATACGATATGATCTAGATGCTATAGATATAGATGGAGATTTAACTAACATAGACTCTAGTGAATCTATTTCATTAGATAGAATTTCATTAGAACTTTTGGAAGGTAGTCAAGATAAGTTAATAGCAACAGTTTCACCTGATACAGCAAAAGTAATCTGGTCATCTAGTGATGAATCAATTGCTACCGTAGATCAGGGTGGTAATGTTACGGCCCTTCATGAAGGTGAAGCAATTATTACTGCGAAAATTGAAGGCACTGATATTGCGGCAACTAGTACAGTAATTGTTAAAAAAACAAGTAATGAATCTTCAAATGCTATTCTAAGTATCACATTGGTGAACGGCATAACAAAAGAATATGATGTTACAAATACCGTTTTAAACAACTACTTAATTTGGTTTGATAGTGCACAAGGTCCATCCACATTCAAATTTTCTAAAACAATATCTCCTTATAAAAAAGTAACGGAATATATTGTTCATGATAAAATTGCTTCATTTGAAGTAAGAGAATATTAAATAAAAAAAGACTAGGTACTCACATTATGAACTGAACCCTATAAAGTAGACAGTTTAATAAAAGACCATTTGCTACATTAAACAGCGATTAAATGACTTCGGTATGCTGCCGGAGTCATTTTTTTAACGTCCATTGCTTTCTTGTATTGTTGTAGTGTCCATATAATCATCTATCATATATTTTAATTCTGATAAGCTTCCAGCTTCTTTATATTCTATTTCATCTTTAAAATGCCCAAAGAATGACTCCATTGGCGAATTTTCTAGGCAGTTTCCTCGGCGAGACATTGACTGAAGTAATCCCATTTCTTTGACGCATTTTTGAAATGCTGGGTGTGTATAATGGAAACCTTGATCTGAATGAATCATCGCTTCAGGATGTAAATTGTCATTGATATGCTCTTCTAATTTTTTTAGCGTACGATAAACAAACTCCATGCGTAAATTTGTCGATACCTCATATGCAACGATTTCTCGTGTTGCAACATCCTTTATACACGATAGATACGCTGTTTGTCCGCCACGATATTGTAAATACGTAATATCTGTTAAAAACACTTTGCCTGGCTCTGTTTGATGAAAATTACGATTTAGATGATTAGGTACTTGACGATGGATTTCTGTAGCTTTGGCAAGATTTCGATAAGGGTTTGCACGTCTTACTTTCGAATATAGATTGAATTTACGCATTAATCGTAGAATTTTTTTATGATTCATCGGGATTTCAAGTAGTTCTTCTAGTGCCATGTAAAGACCCCGATAACCAACTTTTCCTTTTGACGCATCATAAATCGTTTTTAGTAGGACGTAGTCCTGAAAATCTGCTTCTTCTCGCATCGCTTGTTTCTCACTATTTTGGAGCCATTTATAATAACCACTGGGGCTTACATTTGCCAAATCACATAAATAACGTGTCATATTTTTCAACTGATACAGCCGAACGGTATCATTAATTGCTTGATACTTTTCCCTTGGTATTAAAATAGCCGTTTCTTTGCCTGCCTTTCCATCTCGTCTAGCTTTTTTAACAGTGTTAATTCAGCTTCAAGTAAACGAATACGTGCCTCTGCTTTTTCTAATTTCTTTTCAGCTGACATGTGTTCTTTTTTTGGTCGACCAGTACCTCCTTTTCCGCGTCTTTCCTCTGAAAATGCTTGTTCTCCATGAGTTTTAAAAGATGCTCTCCAGCGTTTAATCGATGACCTTGCTTTTTCCACACCAATCACTTCTAAATCAAACCCGTTTTCTTTAAAGATTTGTACAGGTCCCTTACCAGCTAGATTTTCTTTGACCGCAAAGATTTTATATTCCGCTGTATATTGAATAGAACGATCTGATACAGATGCTACAAATCGATTCGCTTCTATTTGTCGTATCTGATGTTCGTTAAAAATGATTTTACTCATGCTAATTTCTCCCGTTCTTAATTTCGTATATTTAGTATAACGAGATTTTTTTGTGAAATGAACAAAAAACCCCGAATAGGGTCACTTTTTAAAGTGTCCACTATTCGGGGTTCAGTTCATTAATGAGTACCTGGGCTTTTTTTAGAAATCTCTAGTCGGAAAAATCCTTCTTTTCATTCTTATTCATTAAATATATTCCTGTGTCTGTTTGAATAACAAATTGATTTTTATATTTTAAAAACTCAAACGGTTTAGAATTCAGAGCGATATATTGTTCAATTTTTCCACTGTTTGGATTAAACGTTACAATTCGTTTATTTTCCATATCACAAATATATAATTTCTCATCGATATAAGAAATATATTCTGGGTAATTTAAACCTGTTAGCTCATTTTCACAATAAATTACATTGATTTCATTACTTATACCTTCTGACTTTCGTGGGAGTTCTTCATCAGGCATATAACGGTAGATTTTTTCTATTTCAAAACTCGGAAATTTATATTTTACAACAGAATTCAAAGTGGGAGATACGCCCCAGACTGCTTGTCCATCTGAACAAATTTTATACAATGTATCATAATAGTCAGAGGTTTCCAACAAAATATATTGAACAAGCTTATCATCCTCATTGAAGTGCAATATGATATTATGAGGCCACAGAAGGCAAATAGTTTCATTTCTTATAGCACATGTCATAAAATTAGTAACATCAGAAAAAATATTGTGAGGTATGATATTAATACCATATTCATGCTCCCAATTTTCCCCAAATGCATTAATATAGTATTCACTAAGACTAATTAATTTTCTTTTTCCTTCTTCATTTATCCAACAATTCGCTATACTTTCGATGTATGAATAATTTGACTCCTCCAATTGACTTGATATATCATCCCATTTATCACCAAATTTACTTTCCACATACGTTTTTTTTGATATTTCCTTTAGATTTTCACCATTATATTGATAATAGTAAGTTTTATCCTCTTGTTCAGAAAAACTTACGAAAGATAGTGTATTTTCATTTTGTATAAGTGAATGTCCGTTCGAATGTAATTTTTTCATGAAATTTTTCATCCTCGCCTCTTAATCAATAATCAAATTAGCACCTGGTTTAGGCGTACTTACAGCACGAAAGAAAATATCAAAACTTTCTATTTGACCATCCTTACTCACAAAGCATCTTACCTCAGCTGGCTGGTTATTGATATTTGTCCAAATTTGATTATGCCCTTGTTTCAACTTTCCGTTGTCGTCATTTTTTGATATTATATCAATCCCTCTGTCTACAATTTGCTGTCTATCTTTTCCTAATCTCAGTATACCTCCATCAAGATGCTTTTTTGAAAAAATATGAGCTTCTGTAGCTACAACATTTCTAGCAGTTTTTATTACCTTACCTGTTCTATTCATTGTTGAAATATATTTCCCAGCTTGTAAAACCACTCTGAATATAGCACCTACCCAAAATTGTTGTACTGCTTCCTCACCATCACCAATGTTATCAATAGGAAGGGTATTATCTAATCCTTCGGGATATTCATAATTTTCATTTCCAGATCCTTCATTTGTTTCTTGTGCAAAAGATATGCTTGGTAAAATCGTTGCGCATAATAAAAATGTAGATATTAGACTAATAATAAACTTTTTCAATATATTTACCCTCCATAAATTAATCGAATTTAATATTCTGTTAATAAGCTGATTACTATAGTAAGCACACCCTCGAGTTATTATTATCCTATCATTGGAAACTTTTTCATTTCAATTGTTGAATCACGCCATTTTTTGGCGTTAAATTTACACTAAATTTACAAAGACCGCCACATCACGCCATTAAGTACGCCACATTTTGGCGGTTCTTATATAAGAAAATGATACTAAAGTTACATTATCAACGTTTTCACTACATATAATTTGATGTTAATCGTAATATAGTAACCATTCATTTTGTAATCTTTAAATAACAATTTGTACTTGAATATCTGTTGACATTACATTGAATTTCTGATAACCAAAATAAAAAAACCCTTACCAATTAAGGTAACAGGCATTTGCTTTATCGTTGGGAGATTATAATTTTTAATCCTTCAAAGTCACCACTTGTCATTGTACCTTGGTCGAATTTATCAAGCCATGACTTATCAATTTTCTTTTTATCCACAGATTGTTTAATGTAGTCACGTACAGCAGCTTTAGTTGTTTCATTTGTAAATTTCATTGTGTCATCATCCTTTTCAATATTATTCGGGGGTGAAGGTTGCATATTTGCTTTAACCATTTGTAAAAAACTGCTCCACGGAATAGGTGCGCTTGTGGAACGCATCTTACTAGGACAATTTTTTCCGCTGTAAAAGTTGTGCTGTACCACATCATTAATTGTTAAACTTTCATCTTTAAGAATTTTTGCAACTAATGCTGCTGTATTTTGTACAGTCCTTACATAATCGCCATCACTATTTACACACATTTCTATATGGATAGCCTCATTGTCCCTGTGTACTACCTGCCGCCCAACATTGATAATCATGTGTAAAAGATTGAATTGCTTCTCTGTCGTCCACAGACCAATGCCAACTAGCTTGACGATTATTACCATTAGCTTGTAGTCGAGCGTGGTTGTCTGCTCCACTACCTTTTTTGGTATTATCAGTTTCATGAATACATACTTTTCTACGAGCGTTTTTTCGTCCTCCTGTTACTTTAATAGCAATGGCTGCTAACACTAAATTTCGTCTGATGTGCATCATTATTTTTCACCCTTTGGTTTGTTATAATTCAATGCTTGCTCACTGTCTGAGGTACCTTTGGTAGTCGGGTCGATAATAATACCAAGCAAACCTAATATGCTTAATACAGTCTCTGAAATGGCTGTGATTTGTGCATTGTAAATCGTAATATCGACATTAAAAATGCCCGCTGTTTGATTAGCGAGCACTAGTAATAATGCGATTAATGATACCCAAAATTGCTTATGTTGTAGACGTACTTTCCAGTTGATTTTCATATTACATCAATCCTCCTTTACTAATAAAAGCCAATACTGCACTTGCAAGACCGCCAATTAACAATCTCAATATCCATGTTGTATTGTCTTTAATCCCGCCTAAATCCTCTCGAATTTCCTTGATATTTGATTCAGCTACGGCAAGACGTGTTTTCACATCGGTCATATCACTCTCTAATCTTTCTATTCGTTGATCCATGTCAACACCTCACAAATAAAAATAGCACTGTTCGGCACAGTGCATTGCTTAGGTCTTGTTGTATAAAAATAGCCCTCCACAATTATCTGTGGAAGGCTTTAAAAAAGATTCACCACCAAATGGTGAGGTTTAATAATTAGTTGTCAACATTTATTACATACATACCTGTAACACCCTTACTATCAATATAATCTACTGTTATTACTGAACTTCCAGTTGATACCTTATTTATCTTTATTGCAGCACCATTTTCTAAAGATACTGTTACTACTGATGAATTCGAAGATGTTGGATTTCTAAATGTAACGGTCCCTCCTGAGTTTTCAAATATTATTGCTTCTAAATAATAAACAGTAACACTATTTATGGACATAGAACGTGCATGTCCACTCTCAAATCCAGGCATTATTGTTACATTCGGTGTTGATGGTACGCTATTCTCGTCTTATACCATTTTATCTCGGTTTTATAACGAGCCTTCACCGTACAGGCAACTTTCATCGCATACGGCGATCCGTCAACAATAGATAACTTATTTCCCCACTTTAACTATATGCATATATATATAAATTAAATATTGAGGAATGTTAATAGTTCTTCAAAATGTTAATGGTTAAGATTAATGCATAACGCTAGCTTATGTTGCGTCTACTTGTTTTCGATATCGTTTATTAAATGCTCGGATTTTTTCGCTTGAAGTGATACATCTATTCCTTCTTTTAAATCAGGTCGTTTGATAATGCATTCTTTATACGCCAATGCTCCAGAAGTAATACGATATACTAGGAAATCAATGATAACTTGATTCATATAATAGCCCCTCTTTCTCTAAAATAAGTGTTTGTATTATTTCTTCTAGTTGAGCGATTTTTTCCGAATCAGAAATTACTGGTTGTATAGGTTCTAGTGAATCTATGAAGTCTTTATATTCTTGCTCGGTAACTTGCGTGATGAACTCGTTATCTGGAACTGTATAATCAGTAACGTTGTAAATAAGATAACAAATCTTATAATCGGAGTTGTAGATAGCTGAGTTGGGGACAACCGAGTTTGGTGAGTTAATATCCAGACCATGATAATCCATATTTCAATTACGCGTTAGGTTTGGACATCCGGGTTTGTTGCATGGTCGTAGGTGTTTACTGTTCATGCTGCTCTACCTCTTGCTTCACCCTCGCCATGTCCTGTGCTATGGTGTCCTTAAGCTGTGCCTCGTCCTGCTTTAGTTGGTCTAGCTTATGAGCATCAGCCCACTTCATCTTGCGGTGTAGCTCACGCATCTTTGCCTGTAGCTTACGTGTTGATTCATCTGTATAAAAACAGACATACTCACGTCCACAGTTAGGGCAGTTGAAGTATGTCTTTTGGACTTTGTTATTTAGTTTGTCTAGCTTGAAGTGTTGGACATTGAACCTGTGACCGCATGACTTGTTGCACTTAACAATGATTGGTTCCATGTTATTCAATACCTTGTAATCGTGTTGATAAACGCTTCAAACCATTTGCAATATCCTCAGCGTTTTTATTATTTAAAGTACCAATTGATACTGTAAATTCTTTTTGCTTTTCAATATCTGCATTATCAATCGCATCCAACTCATCAGCCAATGCACCTACATGCTTGGCTATTGCTCGTAGCTTTAATTTAGATTTGTCATCGAAATTCAAATCAATAGTGATTGCAGACTTTCGTTTTGACGATTGTTTCTTTAAGTCCCTGTAATACGGAAGGTTACTATCCTTCCTCTCATCGTAAGGCTTAGGTAAGACAGGTCCTCCACAAATAGGACAAGACACACCATCACACCATCTAAATGTCTACCTTTAAATACATGAGACGAGTCATTCATACATTCACAAACTTGCATAATTCATCCCTCCACAATTCTTAGTTAATTGTATAATAAAAAGCCATCTCGATATGAGATAGCTTATAGCTATAACATTGGTTTGAATAAAAGAAAACCATATGCTAACCCTTTTACTCCATAGAACAGACTTGGAGCGAGTATGAACCATGCTAATTTTTCATCCAATTCTTCAACCTTTTCTTTACTAGTCTTTTTCTCTATAACTTTTTCTATAAACAAAGCAATAATAATAATCATACCTGCCAGTAGTAATGAAGAAATCATTTTCCACATTAATGAAGAAGCTAAGAAAAGATAGACTTCTGGGAACAGTATGAAATCGAAAATAGGTATGAACCAATCTATTATTGTTCCATCTAAAATGTTCTCTATTGATGGTTGTTCATTTGTTAGTTGCCTTTTAACTTCTTTAATAATTTCCTTTAAAAAATCTCTCATTATCTATTCACCCACAACTCATTTTTTATTTCCAATTATTTCTACGGAATTGGAGGTGAAAAGTTTCGTTGTAGATTTCAAATACCATCTCTCAAGGCATAATAAAAAGCCACACTCTAAATGAATGTGACTTGGTTACCATTTTTTATTTACCTGTTTGAAAGAAATTCTAAAGCTTCTCTTACATCTTCAATTGAATTTATTGGATAATCTGGCACTCGACGTTCAGAGATAAAATCTCTGGCCATTAAAAAAAGATGCTCTTCAAAATCTTTTTTGATTACTTTGTATTCCCATACTATCTCATTAAATTCTGATACGTATACGCCTTCTTGAACAACATTGTAAAAACCAGATTGCATACCCATGTACTTTTGGCACCTCCCATCTACCTATATCATAGGATAAATGGAATAGATTGTCATTATAAGAAATATAAAGATAATAATAAGCCGCAACTCATAATGAGTGCGACTATTATGTATTACTTGTTCGCTTCTACATATCTAAGTGTACTTAAGTATGCATCTAATTTATTAATTTGCCTGTTTGATAAAAAATAATAAATGGATAAGATAAATACATATCCAGCAACACCCAATAATGTCAGCATTCTTTCATTTTCAAAAGTAAACAAAACTATTGCCAAAGCAATCAGAGTACTAAATGATGACGTAAATAAACTTTTATGTCCAAGCAGTTGTTGTATTCCATACTCAGTTGTGCGAATCATTATATTTAATTCTTCTACACTTAATTTTTCTAAGGACTTTTCATCCTTATACTTTTTCATGATTTTACTAGTGTAAAATAAATCTTTATTATACTTTTGAATGATATTTGACAAATCAACCACACCTCCTTTGTACTATCATCTTAGTTTAAAGGGATTAAAATGTCACTTCTAGGAATATAATCATAATAAAAAGCCACACCCCATTAGATGGTGTGACTTCAAAACTTCCCATTTAATTTCTAGCAAATGTTTTATTTAACGCTTCTATTGCATGTTTGATTGATTCATTATTATCTTGACCATTAAAAATAATATCAATTTCTTTTTTTAGTGTATTGTTAATATCGCTTACCTTTGCAACATTAATATCTTCTGAAATTACAGGCTCATAGTTTATAATATTAAATGACTTTAACAACATAAATCGGCCTTGTACGATATAATTCCCAATTTCTGATCCCGATTTATCCATCCCCATGTTTTCAAACCACTCTACGGTAGATTGGAAATTGTAATTTTTTTTATGGATAAATAAATAATATGCATAACTTATAATTAAACCTTCAAATGTAAGGTCTTTAGTAATATTTTTATGTACATATTTTTTCCAATCTTCATCACTCATATTTAGATTAATGTCTACTGGAGAGTTATCTACCTTTTGCTCTGAAAATAAAGAAAAAGCACGAAATTCATTTGTAATTTCGTTTTGCATTTTTGAGAGAATGTTACTTAATTTTTCTTCTAGTTCTGAAACAACCATTTTAACGTTATTGTTTTTCAACTCTTTTGTTGTTACTTCCACTCTATTTGCAGATTCTTCTAGTTTCTTAGTAGATGCTACCGTAGTTGAACTTTGGTCAAATGTATACAAGATAGCAATTACAGCTAAAATTATCGAAACAATTGTACCAGCAAATGCCCAATTATCTAATATTAAGCTTTCATATTGGCCTATATCCAATTGCTTGTTTCTGACACACATTTACAAGATCCTCTCAAGCATAATAAAAAGACAATGAAAAAAAGCGTGGATTAGTTATCATTAACTCTCAACTTATTTTAGTTTTTCTCTTATTTCTTCTCAGTTAAACTTATAATATATTCATCAATTATTGATAAATCATTAAATTGCTTAAAACTCTTAAAACTCTTTCCGAGTTCATTACATTTATTAATTATAATTTCCTTATCCTTCTGTGGAATTTCTTCAAATTTACTTAAAACCCCTAAGTCTCTCATAATTGTATGAACAACTCCCATGGAAGCGTACATTGTACCTCTAAAAAACTCATCATTATTCCGACTCATAGTTAATTTTTTCGAAATATCCCTTTTTACTTCATTAGTTACAGCTTGATTATATTGCTGTAACTTAAAAATTGTATACGTGAATAAAACAATTAGGTACGGAGATTTGGGTAAAAATTTATTTACAAACGAATCTAATTCAATAATATCAATACTATCCCCTTCAGATGTATTACTAGAATACATCCTTTCAAATCCAGATTGAGCTAACTTGCTTATTTGTTCCTGAGTTGAATTAATTGAGTTTAGTTTGTCCTCAAAATACGATAATTTCTCTTTTAAGAAATCCGCAGCTTCATTCATTATTTTACTTGATTCAGTTAATCTTTCAGAATCTAAGTCAATTGTAGCTTTTTCTATTTTATCTGCAGATACAGCAATTTTTTCACTTGAAAGATTACTAGATAGTGTTTGAAACAAAGTGAACCCTATAGCTACCACGGCCAAAATAATTGAGACAATAGTTCCAGCAAATCCCCAATGACTAATTACCTCTGTTGCATCTTTATATCTAAAAGTAAAAAGACTAATTGTTCCTAAGCAAATAATTAAAAGCCAGTATAATAAATCCTTTTTTTCTATCCAACTCGTTAGGGTTTTATCATCACATTTTTTGTTTTCACTATCCTCTCCACTTATTTTTCTCTGCTTAGTGTTTGCTAATTGGTTGACTATTAATACAATTATTCCAATTAAGAGAAATAATAAAATCGGAATTATTAATAGCCACCAAGCAGAAATACTTATTGGAACCTGAGTACTCATAAATCATTTCTCCTTTTATGTAAATAACTACTAAATTATACATAAAAGAATACTAAAAGACTACCTCTCATTTAGAAATGTAGTCTAATATACTTGTTTCCGAAATACACGTACAAGCGAGCGTGTTTATTTTGTAATGCTTATTTTTGTTAGCGTATTTTTGTACGCTTTTGATAAAACTTGATAATATCAATTTACACTGTTTTTTTGCGAACTTCCCTAGTGTTAAGAAGTTCACTTTTATACCCATCCAATTCTTTCCGCTGTTTTATCTATTAAGATGTTACGTTTACGCAATACCTTATGACAAGAAATATATAACTTGTCAGCTATATCCTCCCATTCATAACAGCCATCTGTATCCCAGTAACGCATATCATCGTCTAACTCATTGTATAGGTCTTCCACAGTCTTGATGATGCGTTTTAAGTTTTGGTAATAATCGTCATTGGTTAGAAGCATTGCCTTCTTGGCTGTCGTGTCAGAAATCGTATTACTACGACCCCCAACCATTTCCCCACCTTCATTATGTGGATGCAACAGCTCCCATTCACGATATTTTAATTTCTTTCTATTTTACTCCAGCTCAATCCAATATCTTTCGATTGTCTGTATATCACTACGCGATAACGTAGGCATGTGCAGCACCTACCTTGTTTGTTTATTTCTTAAAAGTGAGCTATAGTCATTCCTTGCTACACTTTTAGTTTTATAATCTTATCCATTCAACTTTAAATGCATCTTGATCACCAACTTCATCGATAAAACAATATTCAACGTAGCCAATTCGATCTATAACTTTGCCTTCTTTATCGTAAAGTACATAAACATAAGTTATGATAATGTCGCATTCAAGACTATTTTTCTCGATAGTTTCTTCTTCTATATAACCTGCTTCTAATAAATACTTGTCAGCGCCTGAAAGTGATAAACCTTGTAAAATAAATAAACTAACCATTATATCCTCCAAATCCCTTTAATTGAATTACCTAGGATATATTTTAAATTATTTTAGATTATTAGCTAGCTAAGAAATGTATTTTTTTATCATTAATCCGCGTTCCCATTCCACATGTTCATGATGGTTAGAACGCCCCTCTCTTTAGATAGTTCTTCATTTGGTAATAGAAATGATGATATATCCAATTTCCACTAAACTTATTATCTAAGTAGACAATTTCGAAGCCGTAACGAGCCTTGAAAGTATTTAACGAGCCAAGCAAAGCAAGTGGATCGTATTTACTTCTATAAGTTCCGTTTAGAATTTTTTTATAGCCTTCTGGATCTTCAAGAAGGCTTGTGAAAGGCATATTTTGCGCTCGAATTAATTCATTTTCAAAGCGTGTACGCTCGTCCTTACCTAAGTTGCCCACAATCTCATCAACACTCGCTTTTCGTTCAACTCCACTGTTTAAATAAATATCTCGCATGATGCCAAGCTCTTCATTTTTCGGTAACATCGCTGTGTAATCGCCAGTGTCTAGCTTCTTCAATTTGATTGGTACATCCTTGCTTCGTAAATATTCAAGTATATGGCCATTTACTTGTTCGCGAGTATCAACTACAATCGTCATGGTTTTCATGATTTTGTTTAGCTCTGAATCGGTGTAAGCGTAATGAATCATTGCGAATCACCTAGCAATTCAGGATTTTCGTAAATGTTGGCAACAACTACATAAATATTATTTAGTTGGATTCTCGCACCCATGTCATTAATTTCATCTGTTTTACTGAAGTGATTTTTTGAATTACCATATGATTGATTTATTGAAAGTTTAAATGCACCTTCATCGAAAATTACAGTACCTTTCCAAGTAGCAAATTCATTTTTGAGTAAAACAATATCGCCTTCATAAATCTCCTTGCCGTTCTTGTCTTTTAAGCCTGTGTATTGCATCCACTCATAATCAGTGTGGAAATTAATATCAGCAATCGTATGATTTAGAGCATTTTCACTGAACCGTTTAAATTCTTTATCCCAAGCCCGAAACTTAATCTCTCTCATTCTCTTAACCTCCTTATTTTCACCTAATATCAGCACCGTACATACGTTCTATTTCGAAGTTGGATATATTTATCATCCGTCCTCTAAAACGTCTTAAAACGGCTGTAAATCACTTATTTTGATTAGAATATAAAACAGCACGTTCATACACTTTTTCTTCATGACATTCGAAGCTTCATTTTCAAATTGTCGATAGTCTGTATAAATGTCATTCCATCCGTTCTTAGCTAACGTTTCTTGCCACTCCATGAACAACATCAATGAATCAACGTCCGCGCATACCCACTCATTCAATTTCGGATTGTGCTGCCATCCACAGGCTTCATGTACCATATTTTGCATTGTTTGGTCAATACCGTTGGCACCTTCCCATGATTTAAGCCACTCTTTTACATCTTCAAAAATGGTTTCTCCAACCTTTATTGCATCTGCTGGAATATTATCACCATGATCTATATGAACATCATCTTCTTTCAGATAAATCGTTGCTCCTGATTTCCAAATGATTGATAGAAATTTTAAAACTTGCAATCTATCACCTCGCAATTAACGAAAGTTAAAAATCCGTTATCAAATTGTTACTGAAAATAACTATAAATTACCGAAGTGTTACTAAAAATAACCCTAACGAACCTCAGAGCCCCAAGGGTTTGAGGATTTTTGTTATTTTTATTACCTGTTACGGAGTTTCAGCCCTTATATATATTTTTTTTATTTTTTAATTTTTTATTAATATCCAAAACAATCCAAAACAAATAACAAAAGTAATTATTAACAATAAAAACAACCTTCAAACCATTGATACATAAGGAGATTTCTAAGTGATTTTAAAAGTGTTACTTTTCGTAACTTTTTCGTCCATTTCGTCATTTTCCAATAACTTTTGCTGAATTACAGTATCTTTTCGTTCTATGAAAGTAACCCCATAAATGAAATATTTATTTTGAGCTCCCCGTTCTCTCTTGAATCCTTGTGATTCTAAAATTCTATAAAACGCTCGATTTTTGAGTTGGTGTTCGCCATTCTTGTAGCACCAATTTGAATAAACTTCATACAATTCTTTTGCTTCAATTTTCGCGTTAACCTGTTTATGACAGCGTTCAAACATAAACGGCCCAAGGATGTCCATTTCATCTTTATAATCACCTGTAGCTTTCATCACGATCCTCGGTTCATTCAACCCCTTCTGCTGCCACTTCAAGCAACCTTCGATGGCCCAATTCAGGATGCCCGGCATTTCGAGCGACAACTTTTCAAGAAGTTTTTATCACACTTTTCTTTTGGCAGTTGTAGGTTAAATGGAATTAATCGAATACGTCGCCAAATACCTTCGTCCACACCTTTGATTACAGGTTTATGGTTAGTTGTAAAGAACACTTTAAATTCAAGAATGAACTCAAAATATTCTTGTCTTAAGAAGCGTGCTAACACTGGCTCCCCACCTGTAATTTGCTTTACGAAAGCCTCCGACAATTGTTCTCCATCTTCCGATTCAATCGCTGATACAAAACGGCTGCCGACCAATCTGGCAATGTCATTGTTCGCGCCAGTTTCCTTTTTCTTAATAAACGTGTCCGATTTAGCTTGTTTGCCGTATTCGCCCATGAGGTCCTTAACAGTATTAATAAACGTTGATTTACCATTACTACCCCCTCCAATCAGGAAGACCATGATTTGTTCGCTTATTTCACCTGTTAAGCTGTAACCGATTAAACGTTGCATATACTCAATCAACTCTTTGTCACCCTGGAATATTTGCTCTAAGAAACTTAACCATTCAGGGCATTTAGCTGATTCATCAAATGTGATATTTGTTATTTTTGTTAGGCCGAGCTCACGATCATGTGGGTGCAACTTACCTGTTTTCAAATCTACGATGCCATTCGCAACATTGAATAAATATTTATGTTTATCAAATTCTTCTCGATCACCTGGTACCAGCGACATTAAAAATGACAAACTGTTTTTATGAACATTTAATCGTTCACACATCTTCGCCCATTTTTGCTCGCCTTCATCTTCAGATTTGTACAACCCTCGTAAAACCTTGGCTGCAATGCGATAAATTTCTTTCCTGTTATCAATCTTCCATCAACAAAGGTTTATATAGCGATAACGTTATATGGATAAATAAATTGCTACCCACCCTACTAGAAAAATACTGCGTGCTTGCTGAGGAGGTCGGGCATTACCACACAACAACTGGTGATATTCTCGATCTAACCAGCATTGAAAACCGTAAGCAAGAGTTAAGAGCAAGGTCCTGGGCATATGAAAGACTTATTCCCATTTCAAAAATAATAGAAGCACATAAATTACACATAGTAAATCGCTACGAACTTGCTGATTTCCTCAATGTTACAGAGGAGTTTTTAGATGTTGCTCTGGAATGGTACAAGAGTAAATACGGATTATGTGTATATATCTATAATTTCACAGTTTGCTTTGAACCCTTGGGCGTCATTGAATTGTTTGAATGGCTTGATACACCAATTTTAACTTATGGCTCATGAATTAACTTTATATATTTTTTACCCCAAAACAGAACATATGTACTCAAAGGTGGTGATTACTATGTGAGATTAGCGAAAAAAACACTAACGTATGAGAGGAGATTGTTTTATGAAAGGCGGAGTTCGCAAGCGTGGGAACACGTGGTATTACTACTTTGATATGGGCATTGTGGATGGCAAACGTATTCGCCCAGAGTATTCAGCAACAGCTGAAGGAGCCAATACTAAAGCCGAAGCAGAGGCAATTTTAAGAAGAAAGATTTTAGAATATGAAAATGCAGGAACTGTTTTTAAACCCCAAGAAATTACATTACATGATTATTTAGATTTCTGGATGAAGGAATATGTTGAACTCGAATTAGAACCAAATACGTACTATAACTATGAATCAACTATTTGCAATCATATTACACCATACTTAGGAAAGTATAAAGTTAAATCACTGACTCCACATGTGTTGCAGCAATTCATTAATTTAAAAACACGTGAAGGTTACGCTCGGCAAACATTAAGTATAATCATAGGTATCTTAAGCAAAGCATTGAATCATGCAGTATACCCCTACAAATACATTAAAGAAAACCCAATGCATTATGTTGAGTTAATGAAAGATAAGAAACGGAAACCAACTCGTGAGGAATTAAAGATACAAACTAAAGAAAATCTAAGGCTTATTAATAGTTCTTTAGATGAAGAACACCCTTTTTATTTACCATTTCATATTGGGTTACATTGTGGGTTGCGGGTAGGAGAAGTTTGTGGACTCGAATGGAAACACATAAACTTTGAAGAAATGACATTGGAGGTTGAACAACAATTAGTTGCCATTAAAGATGAAAATGGGAAAGCACAATGGCAACCTAGACCTCCAAAATCAAAGGCTGGTTATCGAACAATTCCATTTGGTAATACGCTCGCAGAAATGCTTAAACGTATTAAAAAAGCACAATTAGAAAATCGTTTAAAATACGGTGAGTTTTATCTACAGGATCCTGAACATGATTATGTATGTAAAAAAGAAAACGGCGAACATTGTACGCCAAGTGTCATTAAATATAATACTAGAAAAATAAGCGAAAAGTTAAATATTAGTTTTAACTTTCATTCCTTACGCCACACACATGCTACAACTTTAATCGAAAACGGTACACCTGTCAAAACAGTACAAAAAAGATTAGGACATAGTCGAGCTGCCGTAACAGAAGATCGCTATGTCCACCTCACTGAGAAAATGGCTAGAGATGCTGCTAACATCTTTGACTCATTTGCTCAAGATATATAAGAAAAGAATTTCTAACTTATTTTTTTATGGTGGGGAATTGGTGGGGAACCCCACCAAATTGACACAAAATCAATTATTTAAAACCCCTATAAACGCTGTTACATCAACCTTACTTCGTATCATCCATCTTCAGTACTGCCATGAATGCCTCTTGTGGGACTTCGACTGAACCTACTTGTTTCATACGTTTTTTACCTTCTTTTTGTTTATCAAGAAGCTTGCGTTTACGTGAGATATCCCCACCGTAACATTTCGCTAACACATTTTTACGGATAGCTTTAATTGTTGAACGTGCCACAATTTTTTGGCCAACTGCTGCTTGAATTGGAACTTCAAATTGTTGACGTGGGATTAATTCTTTTAATTTTTCAACGATAATTTTACCACGATCATAGGCAAAATCACGGTGTACGATAAAGCTTAGTGCATCGACTTGCTCAGCATTTAGTAAAATATCCATTTTCACTAATTTTGATTGCTTGTAACCGATTAATTCGTAGTCAAATGATGCATAGCCTTTTGTATTTGATTTCAAATAATCAAAGAAATCATACACGATTTCTGATAAAGGCATTTCATAAATAATACTTACACGAGTTGTATCAATATAATCCATTGTCATGAAATTACCGCGCTTCATTTGACATAGCTCCATGACCGCTCCTACATAATCATTTGGCACCATAATTGTAGCTTTTACATAGGGCTCCTCTACACGATCAATTTTTTGTGGATCTGGCATAAAGGAAGGATTATCTACTTTGATGGAAGAGCCATCTGTCATATGGACTTCGTAAATTACCGAAGGCGCAGTTGTAATTAGGTCAATATTAAATTCACGCTCAATTCGCTCCTGAATAATCTCCATATGTAGTAATCCTAAGAATCCACAACGGAAACCAAAACCAAGTGCTTGAGATGTCTCAGGCTCATACTGTAGAGCCGAGTCATTTAACTCTAATTTTTCTAAAGCTTCACGTAAATCATTGTATTTGGCTGTATCGATTGGGTATAAACCACAGTATACCATTGGATTTAAGCGACGGTACCCTGCTAGTGGCTCAGTAGCTGGACGGTTTGCATAGGTTACTGTATCCCCTACTCGTGTGTCCCCTACATTTTTAATAGATGCTGTTAAATAGCCTACATCCCCAACCGTTAATTCAGATTGTGGCACAACTTTTGGTGTATGTACCCCAACTTCAATAACTTCGAATTCCGCTCCTGTTGCCATCATGCGGATTTTATCTCCAGGCTTTACAGTCCCATTGATAACACGAATGGAGATGATAACACCTTTATAGGCATCATAAATTGAGTCAAAGATTAAGGCTTGTAGAGGTGCATCTGGATCACCTGTTGGTGCTGGTACCTTTTCAACGATTTGCTCTAAAATATCCTCAATCCCAATTCCTGCCTTAGCAGAAGCTAATACTGCTTCAGATGCATCTAACCCGATGACATCCTCCACTTCTTGACGTACGCGTTCAGGATCTGCTGCTGGTAAATCAATTTTATTAATAACAGGTAATATTTCTAGATCATTATCAAGAGCTAAATAAACATTTGCCAGTGTTTGCGCTTCAATACCTTGTGCAGCATCCACTACTAAAATGGCGCCCTCACAAGCAGCTAAACTACGGGAAACCTCATATGTGAAATCGACATGTCCTGGTGTGTCGATTAAATGAAATGTATATACTTCACCGTTTTTTGCTTCGTACTTTAATTGAACTGCATTTAATTTAATCGTAATGCCTCGCTCACGCTCTAAATCCATTGAGTCGAGGAGCTGTGCTTTCATTTCACGGGATGTTAATGATTTTGTTTGCTCTAAAAGACGGTCTGCAAGCGTTGATTTCCCGTGGTCAATATGTGCAATAATAGAGAAATTCCGTATATTCTCTTGTCGTTTTAAACGTGCTTCTCGGTTCATCTTTTCCACTCCTAATTAAACTATAATGAATTATACTATGAACGCTACTCAAAGTACAACAGCAACTAGACTAGAAAGCCTATAATATCAATACTTTGGATGTTTGCTACCGCAATTAAATTTCATAGTTTTAAGTATATAAATACAGTGGGATTGGACTCCTCAATAAGAATTGATTGAAAAAAACATTATATTCTACGAAATAAAAAAAGTCAGCTACACAGACAAAAGCTGTATATACTGACTTTTTTATTCATTTATTTGTTGATGGATTGTTGAATAAGATTTGTTAAAACTTCTACACCCTTTTTCTCTAAATGAACACCATCTGGAGCGAAGTATTCTGGATGATTAAGGGCTGCCGCATGCCAGTCAATGAGTGTAATATTTTCATGTTCCTCTGACTTTTGGAGTAAAGACGCATTCACTTTCCCTTCCCATGAACGAGGCACACGTGTATTTACTAAATAAATATCTGCATGAGCAAATGCAGCAAGAAGTGTATCTATTTGGTCATTCGTAAAATAGCCATTTGTCCCTAATTGGATTATTATCGCATTATTAGATTGATTAAAACTCGCATAATTTGGTGCTAGCTTGACAGCTTGTGAAACTTGACGACCTATCTTCCCATCAATTGTAATGTTCGGAAAAACCTTATGTAAGCTCGTTGCTATATCGATCATAACAGAATCACCAATTGCTAGTATGTTTTGATAAGCATCCTCTTTCTCAGGCACAACATTTGTTTCGTGTTCTTCTGGCTTTGGTGTTTCTATATCTGGAACATCAACTTCTTCTTCCTTACTAGGTGAAGGATTGTCAGTTGTTTTGTCCGGTTCTTTTATTGGATTAGCAGTAGGTTCATCACCATTAATTTTAATGGCAGTTGGATACGAATCCTTTGAACTTTGCTGGCCTTCTCCCACGACCCCTGTAATCCCTGTGAAAAATACAAGAAGGAAAAGTGGAGCCATGACAGTAGATACTTTTCTTGAAAATGTGAGGCTCCCCCATTTCTTTTTATTGAATACGAAATATTTCCGATAATATGCCCAGAATCCTTCTTTACGGATCGGCATTTCAATAAAGCGATAGGAGCATTCTGCAATCGTCACGATGAGTACTAACTGAAGCGCAATTCGCCAATAGGAGGGGTTTCCAATTTCATGAATAGGTGTGCCTAATACCATGACGGGGTAGTGCCAAAGATAAATACCGTAGGATCGTGAGCCAATCCAACATAGTGGTTTCCACGCAAGTATTCTTCCTAAAATACTAACTGGATGACAAACACAAGCAATTAATACGGCTGCATTCAAGCAAAATAGGAACATTCCGCCTCTATAAAGGAATGTTTGAAATTCATCCACATACATAATGCTGACAAGAAAAATAGTAAACGAAATAAAGCTAATACTATTTAATTTCTTCATATGGTTTATTGATAATTTTTGTGATGATAGTCTTTTCATTGGCCAAATAAGCGCTAACCAGCAGCCAATTAATAATTCAAAACAGCGTGTGTCCGTTCCATAATATACACGACTCGGATCAGCACCTGGCTGGTAAAGTATTGCCATTAATAGGGCCGAGCAAATAGCTCCAATAAAAACAATCTTTGCTAGTTTACTTTGTTTTTTTACAACATACAGTCCTATCATTAAAAGTAATGGCCAAATAACATAAAATTGTTCTTCAATGGCTAATGACCATAAATTTTTTAAGGGTGATGGAGAACCGAAACTATCAAAATAAGAAAGTTTATGAAAAATGAACCACCAATTACTTGAATAAAAAATAGAAGACAGTGCATCTCCACGTAATGTATGAAGGAGCTCTTTATGAAAGAGCATTGCCCAAACAAATGATGTAATAATCATAACGTAGGCAGCCGGTAGTAACCGTCTAAATCGTCCAATCCAAAATTTCTTTAGACTGACTGTTAATTGGTTGCCCTTTAAAGGTAACATGGTAGAGGTGATTAAATAGCCTGATAGCACAAAAAAGATATCAACTCCTAAAAAGCCACCTCTAGCCCAACTGAAGTTAAAATGATAAGCAATAACTGCTAATACAGCTAATGCTCGAATCCCGTCTAGTCCAGGAATGTAACGATGATTTAATGACTTGCCTGACATACTATTCCTTCCTTCAATAATCTATAAAACCTATTGTCAAGTATTGTGAAACCTTGATTGAAAACCATCCCCTCTCAAATGATTAGTTTGTTCACTTATATGTTTGACGTTTGAGAAACGATAAAAGTTTTAGAGAAATATTGAATGTCATTACTTTTCTAGTCTCTTATAAAATTCATTCTCTACATATGTATTTCTAAAAAGGCATTACCATAAATGGTAGATACTACAAAAGCTCTTTCACCCTGTTAGCATATGCCTTCATTCATTATAAAATCGTGAGCCAACTTGAAAATTATAAGGCAAGAATTGAGCAATGGAAAGCCCAATAATTAGATTTTTTTCTGGAAATTTTTATTATAATAAAATATCAAAAAGCGAGCCTATAGGAGACTCACTTTTTGATTACTATGTTTATTTTTTTGAATCATTAACAAATGCCTTTGATATGGCTTTCCCGATTACCGCAATCGTTCGATTTACCTCTTCTTCTGTATTGCCAATCCCACCGATTTCAATAATCATCATTTGCTTTGCTAAATCTTGATTATATCTCCCATCGACACCATCTCCACTTTTGGAAATAACACCTTTTGATATTTTCGGAACGATGGCATTCAATGTGGAAGATAAACTCTCTGCATAAGCTGTGTTCCAGCGGTAATTAGCATGCTCTGCCCCAACGACGATAGCGATTTTCGCATAGTTTTCCCCATTATATGAGATCGTTGTAAGATCATGTTTTAAGGAATCACGATGTAAATCTAGTATTAAATCATAATTATTGGTTTCTAAATGTTTACTAAGAAAAGGTCTTATCACATCATAGGATTGATGATAGCCCTTCCCCTGTGCTTGTAATTCCTTCATAGTATCTACATCAAGAATATCCGTCTTTAAACCATTGACATTAAAATGATTCACAATCTTATCCTTCAAGCTCATAATGTTGACCGTTTCATGAGAAGTCGCTACCTTACCACTCACAGCTTTCACCATCGGTTCGTATGCTTCATGCGTATGCGTAAATAATACTAACACCTTAAACGGATCTAAATCTGGTTCGGGCTCTTTCGTTTGTTCAAGTACATTCTGTTCTTCTAGATTAGTAGCGGCAAACACGACTTGTTTATCTTCAGGTTGTTTAATCGGAGTCGATGCTTGCTTGTTGAACGGAAGTTGCCCAGCAATGACAGGTAATACGAAAAAGAACAATAATATACCAAATGACCATTGTAGTTTTTTTAGCAAAGTCACACCCTCCTCCCCATATCGTATGGAGGGGGGGTGTCATTTAGAACGTAAAAATTTTTCCTGATTTATGCATAATGTTAGCTAATTTTTATAAATCACTGGCCCAGTTCATCAGCATTGAAGCGACTAAATTTGCGTAACGATCAATCCAGTAATCCGCTTCTTTAGGCGTTACCATCAATTGTCTATGTGAGGCTGCAAAAGTTTCTTCAAACAATTGCTGACGTTCCTCTCTCGTCCATGTTGCCCATTCCCCGAAAATAGGTTCTACCAATGACATATCTAGCTCTTTGTCGATATTTGGCTGCCATGAGGATAATGATAGCTTCGATGAAGGATTACTACGTTCAGCTACGCGAGCCGCTATTGATCGCAGCATAACTTCTACCGCATCAGCAATTAAAACAGGCGCATCTACCACTGTCGGTATACCAATGGCTGTTACAGGAATGCCAAGCATTTCATAGGAGATTTCTTGCCTTTGATTCCCTACACCTGACCCTGGATGTATACCTGTATTCGTTAATTGAATGGTTTTGCAAAGTCGATTACTAGCTCTTGTCGCAAGCGCATCAACGACAATGACTAATTTTGGCTTTAATCGCTCAGCAATTGCGGCTACAAACTCTCCCGTTTCATAGCCCGTTTGTCCAGTGACACCTGGGGCATACATAACAAATTTATCATCAATCACATCTAAACTATGCAAATGATCAATCAGATACGGACCAATCGCATCAGGTGTAATCGTGCGATTACCCAAACCAATAATTAAAATTTTATCGTTCTCTTGCCAGGAGAGCGATTCATGTAATTTTTTAAAATTCTCTAGCAATTCTTGCTCCAGCTGTACAAATCCGTCCTGATCTTCTAATGTCAGTGTCGGAACAGAAAGGGTAATATATTGGCCTTCTTTTTTGCCAATTTGCTTCTCACCCTCTCCATCCACTAGCACATCCGTAATTTTCACTCGTCCGGCTGTTCGGTCCTCAATTTGAACGCCACTCGATTGTTTAAGCTTTTCTTTTTGCTCTTTCGTCTGATGGACAACTACCTCTTCAGATTCATCGATTAAATCTGTCCGATACCAGTTAAAATTTTGCATACAAATCACCTCAAGCAGTAGTTTGTTCAAACTGTCAAGTAAATATTCTTTGCATTTATCTATTGCAATTTAGCCAAGCGTTTGTTAAAATGATTTTTGTTGTATTGACACAAGAAATCAATGAGAAGATATCATCTCGTACCTAATTTAGGAGGTGAAATATATGCCAAACATTAAATCTGCGATTAAACGCGTAAAAGTTAACGAAAAAGCTAACATTGCTAATTCTCAAGCTAAATCTGCTATGCGTACTACAGTGAAAAAAGCTGAAAACGCTGTTGCTGACAATGCTGAAAACAAACAAGAACTTTTACAAGCAGCTTTCAAATCATTAGATAAAGCAGCTTCAAAAGGACTTATCCACAAAAACGCGGCGGCTCGTAAAAAGTCTCGCCTTGCTAAAAAAGCGTAATTGTTTAAAGGATCAGATACTCTATTAAGAGTAGCTGGTCTTTTTAATTTTTATCGAAAACATAAAAGCTGTCCGCTATTGGACAGCTTTTGTATTAAAGTTGACGAAGTAAAAAGAGCTCCAAATATCGTTCGCGATTACCACCTGTTGATTTCAACTGTAAATCGACCTCCGCTAGTTGATATAATGCTCTCAGTAAGCTTTCTTCTGACGGACGATTACGTTGCTCCGTCATTAATTTGACACGATACGGATGTATTTTTAAATTTTTGGCGATTTGCTGCGGATGGTACCCTTTTTTCAATAAATAAAAAACATTCGACATTGTGCGAACATTGGATGCTAGTAGTCCAACAAGCATAATCGGCTCTTGCTTTTGTCGCAATAAATCATGATAAATCGACAAAGCGCTGACCGAATCATTGGCCAAATAGGCGTTGAGCATTTTAAAGGCGTCCTGCTCCAATGTTTTTGCCACTAAATCCTCCACTAGCGATACCGTAATTTCTCCGCCTTCACCAAGATAAAGGGTAAGCTTGTCTATTTCCATTTGTAATTGAAGCATGTTCGCCCCAACCATCGTCACAAGAAGCTCGATCGCATCCTGTGTAATGCTATTGCCCTGTGCCTTAACATTACTTTGAATCCAAACAGCTAAATCCTGCTCTTTAGGTGTTTCTGCTTCGACCAGTAATGCATGGTCTTTCATCATTTTTGTCACTTTTTTACGCTCATCTAACTTTTCATATGGAGCAATAAAAACGGTTACGGAAAAATCAGAAGGGTTGGACAACCATGTCTCCAGTCGTTTCACATCATGGTCAATCTTTTCTTTGCCTTTCTCTGTCGCCTTTAAAAATGAAGCATTTTTGGCAATAATGAGCTTTTGCGCAGAGAAAAAGGGAATGGTATCCGCTTCATCCATAACAGCATCAACAGGCACTTCATCTAAATCAAAAGTACTCATTTCCAGCTCGTCTTCTGGTCCCATTGCTTCTTTTATACGCTTAATGGTTTCATCTATAAAATAGCTTTCTTCACCAACTAGTAGATATACTGGTGCCAGCTCACCTTTTTTTATTGTTTTCCAAACCGTTGAAATCATAATTTTCCCTCCATCTAGCAATACTATAAGTATACATGATTTTATCTGGATTGAGCAGGCTACAACCTTGATAGATGCCATACTTATATGGCGTTCATTTGGTAAGCCAATCCAAGATTACGGCTCTGTCGAGCAATCACCAAGCTATCTTAGGTGTCCTGTAGTGAGTTTGACCGAATTGTGTCGATTCCTTGCCAGCCGGGGAATTCTCCTTTTCGATATAGCTTTTATGTACATGTTGTCTTATAATAAATAACAGAATTGGAGGGATAACAATGAATCCATTTGAAGGAAAAAACATACAATGTCGACGTAACGATGCAATCGATTCAGGTGTTGGTTTCGGTGTATCATTTGGCGTTTTCACACTAATGTTTATTATCGCGACAATAGTAGAGTTCGTATCACAGTAATCAGACTTAAATACGAAGGAAAAAGACCTTGATCATTGGACAAGGTCTTTTTCTTTTGCTGTGACTGTCAAACGATTACCCTGAATACGTACTTCGATTGTGCCATCCACCCCCGTTGTCCAAGTAGCTAAATTCCGATTGACAAATCGCTCAACTACCTCTTCATGTGGATGACCATAACGATTTTGAAGCCCAGCACTGAAAACGGTGAATTGAGGTTGTACGAGCTCTACAAATGATTCGATACTAGATGTTTTACTGCCATGATGACCAGCCTTCAGAAGGGTTATATTAGCTATTAGAGGTCCATAATGCATCATAAGCTGTTGTTCGCCATATTTCTCTAAATCACCTGTAAATAACGCTGTAAACGCCTTCTGACGCATGTATAAAACAAGGGAGTCATCATTACCCTCGTAATAGGTATCCCGAGGCCATAAATAAGAAAAGCTAGTCTCGCCTTTCTGCCATGAAGTGCCCTTCATCTTTTCTTTTATAGGAACGTTTTGCTTTTGGGCTTCCCTTAACAAATCTCTCATAATAGGCTGTCCCAACGAACCAGGTGTAACGTGAATTTCTTTCATCCCAATCTCTTGTAAAATCTCCTCGGCTCCTTCCACATGATCAGCGTCTGCATGCGAAACAATAAAAATATCAATGGTTCGTATTCCTTTCCCTTTCAGAAATGGGACTACCACTTGTTTCCCCACCTCGTAAACTTTATTTGGCTTCTTCCATTGCTCTTGTTCAAAGCGTAAAAGGCCACCAGCATCAATGACATATACAGCCTCCCTAAATGGCAATTCAATCACAATGCAATCACCCTGCCCTACATTTAAAAACGTTATCTTTGTGTCACTATAAAGCATTGGGTAAACATGAATCCAGATCGCTGGGATGACTAAAACAACAATCGCATGCCCAAAACGTTTTGTTTCTAAGAAATAGAAACACTCGAGAACGCTTAGCATCGCTAAACAACAAAGCCAGATGGATGGTTTACCGGGTGACCATAATTGAAAAGGCAGTGCTTGTATTGAAAAAATGACATTCGTTAGCCCATTTCGCAGGGGCTCGTAGCCTGCAAATAAAAGGTTTGCTAATGGTAAGGAAATATACGTAAGAACTAACGCTACAATATTAAAAGGTAAAATAACGAAGGAAAACAATGGAACGAAAATAATATTGACAAAAAACGAGGAAATGGAAAGTTCATAAAAATGATGAAGTAATAAAGGATAGACGAGTAGCTGACAGACGAATGTGACGAAAAAAGAACGGGATATCCAATTGCCAGTCTGTTTAAAAATAAAACTCGAATAAACAAGACTAGCCGCTGCTAAATAGGACAGTTGGAAACCAATATGAAAGATTACTCCCGGTTCAAGTAAAACAAACCCTATAAAGCTAATAGCAAGTGAATCATCGATTGACAGCGTCCACTTCAAATAACGGAGCAACATCATTAATTCTACGACTGAAACTGCACGCCATACAGACGGAGCACCCCCCGCAATGACCCCGTAGATCGGTAGTAAAATGAGCAAGGCCACAGTCGCCATCTCTTTGCGAATACGTATGCGTAGCAAGCCTTCAAAAAATAACCATGACATCAGTGCTACATGTAAACCAGAGATTGCAAATAAATGAGTGATTCCTAGCTTTTGATAGGCTCGTTGTAGCTCATCATCCATTTGATCCTGCTCTCCAATGAGAAGGGCTTGAGCCTCCGCTACTAGTGTTTGGGGAAATGTCATTTCTATATGTCTTTTCATCTGTTGTCTCAGTTTAGCGAGAAATATGGTGGGGGAACTGCGCTTCTCCATAAAGGTCCAACTAGTGATTTCAACGATACCAGTTGCCCCCTTACTCGTTAAATAAGTTGACATAGAAAAGGCGTAATCATGGGCTGATGGAGAAGGAGTCACAAACTCACCTTTCGCAAGATACGTCATTCCTGCTATAGATGTATGTTCATAATTAACTTTTTCTTGTTCTGAGGAAAATGTATATACTACATATAACTTTTGACCATTTGTAGTTGTAGCAAATCCACGGAGCTTTTGGCCGCTTATTTTATAGTCGTTTGACCAAGTTAAAGGGAAAGAGGATGGCAGTGGGGTAGGTGCTATTAATTGAATTGTCACAAAAAAAATATGCGATAATAAGCCACCTATTAACACAATTATCACTAAGAAACGTGACTCACCCTTTAAGATGAGCCACAGGGCTAAAAGAAGTACTAATACGAGTAGCCATGCCGACTTGTGAGCAGCTAAGGAAGCGACAAGTACAGCGAGAGCTATATAAATCCATTTATGCCTTAAAGCTTTATACCAAATAGTGCACTCACCTTCTGTTCATACGGAAGCAATTTTTCTGCTGGCAATCCGTTCTCGCGAAGTTCATGAAGCATCTCTGTATACAAGGCTAGTTTTTCATCTCGTAAAAAATCGATTTTCCGTTCATCAAATGGTACATGGACGACTGTCACACCTGCTTTTTCAAATAATTCTTGAGCATATGGATTATTTTTATAATCAGTTGCATAACAAACACGCTCAATGCCTGCTTGAATAATAGATTTTGTACAGGGGAGACATGGGAAATGAGTCACATATAAATCTGCACCTTTTGTTGGTGTGCCGTATTTAGCACATTGTAGTAACGCATTCATTTCAGCATGCACAGTACGCACACAATGGTTGTCCACCACATAGCAGCCTTTTTCGATACAATGCTCATCACCCGTAATGGACCCATTATATCCCCCTGCTATAATCCTCTTATCGCGGACAACAGTCGCTCCTACCGCTAGTCTTGTACATGTACTACGCAATGCGAGTAAATGGCTTTGAGCCATAAAAAATTGATCCCAAGTAATTCGCTCCATATGACTACCTCCAAAATTTTGCCTTACAAGTTTTTCGATCACGTTGCTTTTCTACTATAGTGTAGCCCTTTTGGAAAAGGGGCGTCAATATGTCATATGCTATTAGCTTTACTTAACTGTAATAGAATCCTTTAATTTCTCAAATGTTTTCTCACCAATACCACTAACATTTCTTAAGTCATCAATAGTTTGAAAGTGTCCGTTTTCCTCCCGATAACTAAGAATACTTTGAGCTTTTGAGGGGCCAATTCCTGGTAATGTGGCAAGAGTCTCCGTATCAGCGATATTGATATTAATTTTTTGATCCTTATTCTCGCTCTCTATAGGTGAAATGAGCAGATTTGTAGATGCATCTACAAGATGCTCACCCTTGATGGGAATATAAATGACCATTTCGTCCTGAACTTTTTGCGCATGATTAACAAGTTGCGTATCCGCATTCTCAATATAACCACCTGCAAGCTGAATGGCATCGATAATACGATTATCTGGCTGAAGCTCATAAACGCCCGGATACATAACAGCACCCTTTATATCAACAAATATCTGCTGTTGGACCGCCTCTTCCACAGTAGATACCACTTGATTTATTTCTTCAATAGGTTGGATGGTTTCGATGAGCTCTTCTTGGGGAAGTGAAGAGTCAGAACTCGAAAAATAGAAGTAAAAAAATAGTCCACTGATTACTAGTACGCCAGGGATTAGCATACCTTTTTTGTACTTTTGCCATAAAGATTGCAACATAGTACCATCCTTTCAATGCAAAAGGTCATCATATGGAGGTACCCTCATCATACACTAACAAACCTGAATTGCAAACCTGAAAGCAGGGACGGAAAGCTCTCATTTGATCGCTCGATTGGTTATTTTTGTGGTTCTATCCGCCACTTTTGCGGTTCTATCCGTCACTTTGACTACTTTATCCTTCACCCTCGCTGTTTTATCCGTCACTTTTGTTGCGCTATCCGTCACTTTCGCGATTCTATCCGCCACTTTGACTACTTTATCCATCGCTTTCGCTTTTATCCTTCACCCTCGATGCTCTATCCATCACTTTTGCGATTCTATCCGTCACTCTTGCTGTGCTATCCGTCACTTTTGTGATTCTATCCGTCACTTTGACTACTTTATCCATCGCTTTCGCTTTATCCGTCACTCTCGCTGTTCTATCCGTCACTTTCGCTGTTTTATCCATCACCCTCAATGCTCTCTCCACCAGCTTCACAAAAAAAATCCACACTACCAATCGGCAGTGTGGTACTTTCCCATATTTACTTTACCGCACGGATGAAAATGCGTTCGCTTTCATATTCGGGTGCTTCGTCTGTAAAATCTGATGTTACTTCCAGATCACTAAAGCCGATGTCGTGAAGCCAAGTCATATATTGGTCGATAGGAAACGTGCGTTGAATATGTTCCTCATCAAAGCGTTCATATAAATCACTCGTAGCATCACGCACATAAAAGGTCATTTGATGGATAATGGAATGCTCAAAGTCTCCGGGCTCTGTATGCCATACATAACTAATGTCTCCATCGTCATACGTAAATGGACCATCTAAAAAGATTTCTGTCATTTTAAATAGTGAATGGACATCAAAAAATAGCTGGCCCCCATCTCGTAGTGCTTTATAGATCCGTTCTAATGTCGTATAGACTGCTTGCTCCTCTACAACATAATTCAGAGAATCAATGGCAATTGTGACCACATCGACTTCCTCAAAGCCATCGAGTTCGTCCATGGACATACAATAAAACGGAGCCTCGTATCCTGCATCAGTAAAACGCTCAGTCGCAATGGAAAGCATCTCTTCTGATAAATCAACGCCGCTGACTTTGTAGCCAGCCTGTGCAAATAACAAGCTAAGCACACCAGTTCCACAACCAATATCTAATAGCTTTTTGTATTGGCCGCTAGGTGCATGCTGTACAACCCAATCTACATAGAGATTGTAAGGAATATCAGTTTGTAGCTCATCATAGACATGGGCGAAGCGTTCGTAACTACTCACTTAGGCCTCTGGCATGTCTAATTGTGGTGCATCGCCCCATAGACGCTCTAAATTATAATAAGCACGCTCATCTTTATGGAATACGTGTGCTACTACATCTCCTAGGTCTACTAGAACCCAACGAGCTCCATCAAAACCTTCGACACGGCGAATTTCATAGCCATCTTTTTCGGCTACATCCTGTAATTCGCGTGCAATTGCTTGCACCTGACGATCTGAGTTACCATGGGCAATGATAAAGTAATCTGCTAAAAGAGAAATTCCTTGCATATTTAAAACGACAATATCCTCACCATGTTTGTCGTCGATCGCTTTGTAAGCTGCTTGTAATAAAGTTGAAGTCATCCTTCACTATCCTCTCTGTTCATCATATCGTTATAACATTCTATTGATAACGGATAAATAGGCTGCCTTGTGTCGATTAAAAATGCCAATGTATGACGGACACATGCACTCATGGCCTTATCCAAATTTTTTTGCGCCTTTTTGCGCAGACGATCCACACCAGCAAATTGGCGATTTGGTTCAATCATATCTGCGACAAAAATAATTTTTTCTAAACGACTCATATTAGGTCGTCCTGTCGTATGGAAACGAATAGCATTCAACAGCTCATCATCTTTGATGCGGAATTCACTTTCTGCAATATATGCACCAACTGGGCCATGAAGTAGTTCACTGCCCCAGCCAATGAGACGTTCATCTAACTTTTCCGTTCGGACGATTTGCTCCATCCATTCTATTTCTGCATATTTAGCAATATCATGAAGGATTGCAGCTGTTTCAGCCTTTTTCTCATCCTCGCCGTACATTCGTGCAAGATCGATGGCCGTTTCCATAACACCGATTGTATGAATATAACGTTTTTCCGGCATTCTGGGCTTAATCGCCGCTAAATACTGTTCGCGTTCCATAAAGACCTTCCTCTCGTATGAACGACTCTACCGCTTCTGGTAGTAAAAGTGTCACCGTTCCTCCAGTCGCTAGGCGTTCACGAATCAGCGTGGACGATAAATCGATTTGAGGCACCTCCACCATGCATATAGGGTACTCTGTAGTGGCTGCCGTTCCTGGACGCTTGACACCAACAAATTGGACTAGCTCTACTAAGTCATCTATACAATGCCATGTATGTAGCGAATCAATCATATCGCCACCGATAATAAAGTAGAATTTTACAGAAGGTTCCTTTCTACATAATGCCGAAAGTGTCTCATAGGAATAGGATACGCCACCCTTGTCTACCTCATACGACTCTACCGAAAAATAAGGAAATGGGCGAATTGCAAGCTCCACCATTTCAAGTCGTTCCACATTACTGGCATCATACCGTGCATGCTTATGTGGCGGTATGGCATTCGGCATAAAGCGTATTTCATCGAGTTGCAATGCATGAAATACCTCATTTGCCATTAATAAATGCCCCATATGTGGAGGATTAAACGTACCTCCTAGTAAACCGACCCTTTTCATCGTCTCACCTTATTTCGTTGCTTTTGGTAATACAATCTTTTTTTGATTGCGTGATTCTTTATATAAAACAACTGTAAGGCCGATTAATTGGACTAGCTCTGCATGTGCACCTTTTGCAAGTGCTTCTGCCACTTCATGTTTATCCTCTTCACAATTATCTAAAATACGCACTTTAATTAGCTCACGTACTTCTAATGCCTCACGAATTTGCTTAGTCATTTCATCATTTACGCCACCTTTTCCCACTTGGAAAATTGGTGATAAATGGTGTGCTTCTGCACGTAAAAAACGTTTTTGTTTACCTGTTAACATAAAAATTAGTTTCCTCCTAATTGCGCCTTTAGCTGCGCAATCATTGAATTTGTATTTGGATAGTTGCCCAACCAGTGCTCAAAAGATATGGCTCCTTGATGCACAAACATCCCTAAACCTGTCACAATTGTTGCCCCTTTTTCCTCAGCCGCTTGTAAAAAAGGCGTCATTAATGGATTATACACAATATCCGCAACAATTGCTCCTTTCTCAAGACGATTTAAGGAAAATGGCATTGAAAAATTGCCCGTAGCAAGACCTGCCGAAGTCATTTGCACAATGATGCTGAATTCAGCCAATGTCTCTTCCGCTTCCTTTAATGAAATGGCACGGCCAATACCCATTTCATCCACAATAGCTTGGGCATTGGCTACTGTACGATTGGTAATGGTCACATCATTATAGCCTTGCTGCTGCATAGCAAATGCTATACCTCGGGCAGCGCCACCTGCGCCAACAAGTAATACAGGCTTGTCTTTATGTGATGAACCTACTGCTTCTTCTAGTGAACGCACAAAGCCGACACCATCTGTATTAAAGCCTTTCAGCTTTCCGTTTGTTGTTCGTACAACTGTATTCACTGCTCCCATTTTTTGCGCCAACTCATCTAGCTCATCTAAATAGGGAATGATTGCTGTTTTATGAGGAATTGTTACATTCCAGCCACTTGTCCCTAAAGTTTTCAAGCCAGCAACTGCTGACTCTAATTGCTCAGAAGATACATGTATTGGAATATATGTCGCATCTATGGACATTTCCTCAAACCAAGCATTGTGCATGGCTGGTGATTTTGAATGTTCGATCGGATCACCAATAACTGCAAACCACTTCTTCATTTCCTAGTCCCTCTTCTCTCCTTCATCCTTCACCTTCTATATAAGTGATGGACGTATTGAAACTTGTACACCTTTAGGCGCGTATGCTGCTACTACTACATTTGCATGCTGTACAGTAATCCAACCTAGCCCAGAAAATACAATATCTGTTTTGGCTTCTTTGATGGAAAACTCATGGCGAACTAAAGGTGGAAGTTGGTCAATAAACTCTGCAGTCGGTGGTGCCAAAAGTTCTCCCTTATGTTCTGCATACAGCATATCTGCCTTCTCAAGCTTTGTTCGGTGAATCGGTAAATCATTTGCCACATGGATGGTAAAGGCAGAACGGTCTCCTTGAATAAAATCAAATCTCGCCAATGCCCCAATAAATAAGGTTTGTCCCGCATTTTGTTGGTAGACTTTAGGCTTGATTTCTTTTTTTGGCATAATGTATTTTAATTCACTTGAATCAATATGATGGGCCATTTGATGGTGATTAATAATACCAGGCGTATCATATAATGCACTTCCATCATCCAATGGAATTTCAATCATATCTAATGTAGTACCTGGGAAATGGGATGTAGTAATAACCTCACCCTCTCCTGTTGCCTGCTTAATAATGCGGTTAATGAATGTGGATTTTCCTACATTGGTACAACCCACAACATAAACATTTTGCCCTTGTCGATATTCATCAATGGCTTCCATTGCTTCGGCCATTCCCTTACCTTTATGGGCACTTACTAACAGCACATCAACAGGCTGAAGTCCTAACGCTTTTGCTTCGCGTTTTAACCAATTGATAACTTTTTTCGGTTTAACCGATTTCGGTAATAAATCAGCTTTATTCGCAATCAAAAGCACAGGATTCTTCCCTACAAAACGGTGTAGGCCAGGTAGCCAGCTCCCATTAAAATCAAAAATATCAACAATTTTTACGATTAAGCCTTGCTGTGTACCAAGGCCATTTAAAATGCGTAAAAAGTCGTCATCAGTTAATGACACTGGTTGAATTTCATTGTAATTTTTCAAACGGAAGCAACGTTGGCAAATGACCGCATCCTTTTCTAGTGATGATGGGGGTGCATACCCAACTGCTGTTTTATCTTCTGTTTGAATTGTTGTACCACAGCCAATACAATTTGGCATTTCAATCATTCTTGTTCCTCCCAAGTTATAATTCCTTTTCGTTTCAAATCATTAAACACTCGACGTTCAATGAATCGATTCAGTTTTGTTACAAGGCCATCAGACTGTGCAACAGGTTTTACTAGCACTGTATGCAAGCCTAAGCGATTCGCACCCATTACATCTGTAAGAAGCTGATCGCCTACCATGACTACTTCATTAGGACGCAAGCCTAATTGAATAAGGGCATTATAAAAAGCATTTCGCAATGGCTTTTTTGCCTTATGAATATATGGAATACCTAAAGGCTCTGCGAAGCGTTTAACACGTGCCTCCTTGTTATTAGACGCAATAATAACACGAATACCGGATTCCTTCATGATGCGCAGCCAGATAATCAATTCCTCTGTTGCATCCTCACGATCCCACTCCACAAGGGTATTATCTAAATCGGTAATGATCCCTCTAATACCTAATTCTTGTAGTTTTTCAGGTGTAATTTCGAAAATATTCGTCACAAATTCGTTTGGTAATAAAAAATTATACAAAATAGCGACCCCTAATCTTAACGTATTATTCGACCATTATAGCATATTTGCAAAGGCTTCACCCATTCGAATTGGGTTGCCCTGAACAACATTTTCAGTAAACTCAATTGAATCCTTTTCAAACAGCATCACAACTGTTGAACCAAATGAGAAATAACCGACTTCCTGCCCTTTATACCAGTGTATTGTTCTATTCGTGAGCACAATTGAATTCACGAAGGTCGCACCCACTTTTATAAACGCTACTTGCTGATTATGTGCAGTTTTCAACTCTGTCACTAAACGGTAATTATGGGAAATTGGCTTTTTACCGTATGTAAGACCTATTTGATTCACAGGATAAGATTTCTGACCAAGCGTATACTGTCTTAGTACTTCCCCATCAATCGGGCTGTGAATACGGTGATAATCAGCAGGACTTAAATAAAAGACAATAAAATGGCCGTCTACATAGTTGGCTGCTCGCTCCGAATGACCAAGTAAATCCTCAAGTGCATATGGCTTACCCTTTACAAGAAAAGTCATATCCCATTCAATCCTTCCAAAGGATTCTACCTTGGCATCTACAGGACTTACATACACCATCGGATTTTTTTCAATTGGTCGTGCTTCTTCTAAAAGCTCTCTTGTAAAAAAATCATGTAAACTTGCAAATTGTTGTTGTTTTTTTGAAACTTCTTCAAGGTTTATATCGTATAACTTCATGTAGCTTGGAATTATACGTTTACTCCACTTAGCTTTCGCAATAGCTTGCAAAAGGTTGGAGGATTGCTTACCATTCGTTAGTTCTATCAAGCGTTGATATAGTTTTTCTTTCATTAGTAAAAACCCCTATCCATTAATTTAGACTGTCAATTTTTTCGCATTCGAAGTATAATGGTACAATATCTTAAGTGCAAAGGAGTGATCCCCCTTGTTTTTTTATCACAAGTTGGTGGATACCACGGTTAAGAAAATGAAATCGCACGCAGCTAACTTCATTACAATTAGTAATATGTCCTTTGGAGGCGCGGCTATAATGGCCACTTTACATGAATACTATAGCTATAGTGTCTTGTTTATCTTTATTGCAGCTCTACTTGATCGCTATGATGGTAAGGTAGCTAGAGCACTCGGACAAGTGTCTGAGTTAGGTAAACAATTAGATTCTATGAGTGATATTATATCATTTGGCGTGGCGCCTGCATTATTAATGTACGAAGTTGTTCTAGTTGATTTTGGTTTTGTCGGCATGATGATGGCCGTCCTGTTTATCGTTTGTGGTGCGATGCGATTAGCCCGCTTTAATATTAGTGAAGCAAATGGCTATTTCACAGGTTTACCTATTACAGCTGCTGGTACGTTCTTAACTTTAACGTATTTTGTAGCGACTACGTTCCATCCGGCCTTTTATCTTTTCCTTTTTCCAATTTTAGCTTTCCTCATGATTAGTACATTTACGTTAAAAAAAGTGTAACAGCACAATTGCTGTTGCACTTTTTTCATTTCCCACAGCTTTGAAACATATACTGTCGAAAAATGGGGAAAGGATGAAATCATTCAATGAGCGGAATTTTTACATCAATGTTGCAGTTATGGCTTGAGATCCCAGCGTTACTTGGCTATTTAAAGGGGCAAACATTCCATAAACCCTTTTCAAAAGAAGAGGAAGCTGCTTGTATTGAACGATTTTTAGGTGGCGACGAGCAAGCACGCCTGGACCTAATAGAACGCAATATGAGGCTCGTCGCGCACGTCGTAAAAAAATTCCATCCAAAACATGAACAACTAGATGATTATATTTCCATCGGGACGATCGGGCTAATGAAAGCAGTAGAAAGCTATACCCCGGACAAAAAAACAAGACTTGCCACATATGCAGCTCGATGTATTGAAAATGAAATTTTAATGCATCTACGCACACAGAAAAAAGTGCAGAAGGACGTCTCTTTATTTGAGCCCATCGGAACAGATAAAGATGGCAATGCGCTTCAAATTCGAGATTTACTTCAATGTGATGAAGAAAGTGCAACCGAGAAAATCGAACATAAAGAACATGTGGCACAGCTATATCATTACTTGCATATGCTTGATGAACGAGAACTAGAAATTGTGACACTTCGCTATGGATTAAATCAACAAGATGCCCTCACACAAAAGGAAATTGCAGCTCGTTTAAATATTTCTCGAAGTTATGTATCTCGGATTGAAAAACGGGCACTCATTAAACTCTATCAATTATACAAACGAGACCAAAAGTCAATTGAGTAATATATTGTAAAATGTTCACTAGGAAAATTCAATGTATCTTTGGCGGAGAATGTGCCGATTTTATGGCATAAAAAAAGCCCTTTGCGACATTGCTATGTCGCAAAGGAACTTTTTACATTTTATGAATGTGCTGATTCTGATAATTCTGCCGTAATCAATGTACCTATTAAAGTAGTGATAATCACTACACCTACTGTTAATAATAGCATCATGAATGCCTCCCATTCTAATATGAAGAGATTTATTACAGCTAGTGTAGCATTTATACTATTCATTCACTGTGATTTTTCTCACATTAGAAACTACCCATTTTGACCGTTTTGTGTATTATAGTGAGGCGATCGCTTGTAAGACAACTTGTGTCGAGTGTTTTGCAGCAACTGGTAAAAACTCATCAAAGCTAATGTTTGACTCTTTACCTGCAATATCTGATAAAGCACGAATTACTACAAAAGGTGTAGCAAATTGATAACAAACTTGCGCAACCGCAGCCGCTTCCATTTCCACTGCTTTCATTTGAGGGAAATGATGACGAACTGCTTCTACACGCACAGGATCATTCATAAATGCATCCCCTGAGCAAATTAAACCAATACCGTATTGATGCTCTCCAACTGCCTTAACAGCTTCCTCAGCTACTTTCATTAATCGTTCATCTGATTTATAAGCTGCTGGCATACCAGCCATTTGTCCAATTTCATAACCAAAAATTGTGACATCCACATCATGGTGACGGACTTCATCCGAAATGACTACAGCTCCCACCTCAAGGGCTTCGTCGTAACCACCTGCAGAACCTGTATTAATCACAACATCGGGCTTAAACTCATGCAAAAGAATGGTAGTGGACATAGCCGAATTGACTTTACCAATACCACTTTTTAATAACACGACTTCCTTGCCTTCATATGTTCCTGTTGTATACTCACTACCTGCTATTGTTGTACTTTGTGCATTGCTTAAAGATGCTCGTAGTAATTCTACTTCCTGTTCCATTGCGCCAATTACTGCAATTTTCATGTAATGTTACTTCCCTTCTTTATCAACTCTATTAAAAATAATCAAAAGAGTGATTTTCGTCAATAGGCGCCTTCTAATGTATTCAGCTGCTCAAGCTTTACAGGCAACCATCCTTCATTATCCACCCATTCCATACTGACACGGTACATCTGTGATTTATCTTTTGTTGAAACTGTGGCAATTGAAGAATTAGGACCACCGTTATTTTGCATACGCCAAATAATCAAATTATCTTGATTAATACCCGTTACACCTGTAACAGTTGCTACTTTTTCAGACCAGTCTATGGATGAAGAGTCGTAGGAAGACACATGCTGTCCCGTTTGAGTTGTAGGTGTTGGCTGCCAATTTTTATTTGTGATAACTTTCTCTACGTTTGGATTATCTGAAGTTGATTCTTCTGGCACACCTTGTTCCTGCTGATTTTCTTCAGGGTGTGATCCATCCTCTTCCTCTGAAGCTTGATCTTCTTCTACTGCCAGATCCTTTTCATCCTCTTTCACAGGCTCTTTATCCACTTCTTTGTTGTCGTCTTTTTCCTCTTGAGCCGGTTCATCTTTCACTGTTTGTTCTGCATCATCTTGCCATTTAAACACATAAGTTGCTGTGATAATAATTAGTACAACTACTACACCAATTAAAACATTCAATAGTTTATCTAGCTTTTTATTACGAGATGGCTGCAAATGACGACTACTACGAGTTTGTCGTTCACTCATATTTCCTCCCCCTCTCTAGCAAATATTCTATCAAGTTCGACAGCACTTGCAAAACAATTATACTCATTAATTTATTTCGTGGCATTTCAGCCTGAAATATAAAAGCAGCTAGCCTCCCTGAATTAGAAAGACCAGCTGCTTGTCCACTTACATATTATTTAATTGAAACAATCTTAACTTTCATTTCGCCACCAGGTGTTTGAACAGCTACTTCTTCGCCTTCAGCGCGGCCAAGTAAGCCTTTCGCAATTGGCGATTCGTTTGAAATACGGAATTCCATTGGGTCTGCCTCAGCCGAACCTACAATTGTATAAGATTCTTCATCAGTTGATGGTTTACCATTAATAATTTCTACAAATGTAACCGTTTTCCCAAGTGATACCACACTGTTATCTGTTTCATCCTCAGAAATAATCACTGCATTGCGAATCATTGATTTTAAAGTTGAAATACGACCTTCTAAAAAGGCTTGTTCTTCTTTTGCTGAATCATATTCAGCATTCTCAGAAAGATCACCAAAATCACGAGCTATTTTTATACGTTCAACGATTTCTTTACGTGTTTCAGTTTCTAATTTCACTAATTCTTCTTCTAATTTACGTTTTCCCTCAGCTGTCATAGGGTACTGTTTTTCATTTGCCAAAGTCCTTCACTCCTTGTTTCTTCAATATAAAAACATAAAACTCGACTAAATGCTTGGTAGGTGCATTTAATCGAATTTTATTATTTTTAAACGTTTTTCAAATTACGCTTTGACCTAATAGTATGCATGCTTTTTTTAAATATGCATGTAAATATTGTCAATACCACTCTATCTTATTACAATACGTTGTCGGTTTCAAGAATAGTTTTAATTTTCGTTACCATTAAATCAATTGCTACCTCATTATCCCCACCTTCAGGAATAATGATATCAGCATAACGTTTTGTAGGTTCAATAAATAAATTATGCATTGGTCGAACCGCTGATAAGTATTGATCGATAACTGAATCTGTTGTACGTCCACGTTCTTTAATATCGCGCATAATACGACGAATAATTCGTAAATCAGAATCGGTATCTACAAATAATTTAATATCCATTAAATCACGCAGATCAGCATCTTCTAGCACGAGAATTCCTTCTAGAATAATAACATCTACCGGCTCAACATGGATCACTTCTGCTGCTCTAGTATGCTGCACATAATCATAAACTGGCTTCTCGATTGGTTGCCGCACTAAAAGTTTCTTGATGTGCTGTATTAATAAATCATTATCGAATGCTAACGGATGATCGTAGTTTGTTCCTAATCGCTCTTCAAATGTTAAATGACTTTGATCTTTATAATAAAAGTCTTGTTCAATAACAACAACTGAATGCTCTCGGAAAACATCATAGATGGCGCGCGTCACACTCGTTTTACCTGAGCATGAGCCACCAGCGATACCGATAACAACAGGACGCTTCACTTCCATTAGTTATTCTCCTTTCGCATCATGTTATGCGGCATTAATGGTGTGTCACATTTAAATTTAACAATTTGTAATGGATGACGTGCTGCATCTAGGCTATTGCCATCTTCATCCCAAATTTCTCCCATTGTCAGACGGAAATTCTCGATTTCTGGGCCAAAGAACTCTACTTCGTCACCAGGTTTAAAATAATTTCGTTGCTGCATCGTAACCATTTTTGTTTCTGGATCATGTTCTAAAATTAAACCAGCAAATTCATATGTTGTTTTTCGGCCATGAATACCAAACATTTGCTCCTCTGAGCCAGGTGCATCATGGAAGAATGCTTCAGCTGTATCACGGTTTGCACATTTATCTAGCTCCTCTAGCCATTCACGTTTAATTTTAAAATTATCAGGATCAGCACAGTAAGCATCGATAACTTTGCGGTATACGGATACAACGGTTGCCACATAGTGAATCGATTTCATACGCCCTTCTACTTTTAAAGAATCGATACCAAGCTCGATCATATGTGGAATCGCTTCGATTAATTTTAAATCTTTTGGACTCATAGCAAAGGATGCGTGATTATCATCAAACAGTGCTTTTTCTTCCCCATCTTCTAATTCATATAAATCGTAATCCCAACGGCATGATTGGCAGCAACCGCCACGGTTAGAGTCACGAGCAGTCATATGGTTAGATAGAACGCAACGGCCAGAATAAGCAATACACATGGCGCCATGAACGAAAGCCTCGATTTCAATATCGACTTTTTCCTTCATCATTTTCATTTCTTCTCCGCCTACCTCACGTGCTAATACAACACGATGTAAGCCCTCTTCCTTCCAGTACTGCACTGCCTTCCAGTTGGACAATGACTGCTGTGTAGAAAGATGAATTTCAAGTTTAGGGGCAGCTGTACGACATGTTTCGATAATTAGTGGGTCTGCAACGATAATACCTGTCACACCTGCCGACTCAATATCTTTTAAATATCGCTCCAAGCCTGCCATATTTTCATTATGTGCAAATATATTTGTCGTTACATAAATTTTCGCACCATATTGATTAGCAAACTCTACCCCTTCACGCATTTCATCTATAGAGAAATTATCTGCATTGGAACGTAGACCAAACTCTCGTCCCCCAATAAATACAGCATCCGCTCCGTAATGCACGGCTACTTTTAATTTTTCTAAGCTACCCGCTGGGGCAAGTAGCTCTGGTTTTTTTGTAATTACACGTTTACCGTCGACAATGTCACGGATTTTGTCATTTTGTTCTAACGCTAATGCCATGTTATTGCCCCCTCTTAGTAAACAGTTTCCTTGAAGATAAAGCCTGTATCTAATGGTCTAATGGCTGGTTGAATATCTTCAATTTTTGCTAATAATTCATCTTTTATGTCATCATATGCTTCTTCGGATAAGTCAAAATATGCATCGATGGCTTTGCGATAGGCCTCCGTCACAGTTACCACATATTCTGGAGTTTGTAGCACACCCTCAATTTTTAAGGCATCGATGCCACCTTCGAATAATTCGCCAAGTTCATCAATAACACACATGTCATTAGGACTAAAAATATGTGTACCGTTTACATCTTCGTAAATTGGATATTTATTATTGCGCTCATCATCATGTAGGAACATGTTACGATTATCTTTACGATTTTCAATTTCCATCACTTTATCTTGATATAAGAAATAATGGCCAAGAAGCGGGCGTTTTGATTGGAACATACAAGTCATACCATGTACTTGTACTTCAATTTCTAATTCTGCACTTTCTTTAATTTCTAAAACCTCATCAAGAGAAAGCTCACGTGCTAACACTGCACGAGTCGCGCCGCGTTTTCCCCAATAATTAGCCGTAAACCAGTTTGTTGCAGTCGTCTCAGGATTCCAATGCAATGGAATTGTTACGCCTTGCTCACGACGAATAATTAATACTGCTGGGTCGCCATAAATTAAACGATCCACACCGATACGTTGCATTTCTTTTAAATAGTCGGCAAGCGCCTCCAGTTTTTCATTATGGAAAAGGCCATTCACTGCAACATAAACTTTTTTACCTGCCGCGTGAATGAGCTTCGTTGCCTCTTCCACCTCATCTACTGAGAATTCTCCTGCTAGACGTAGACCAAATTGTTGTTCACCAATAACAAAAGCATCCGCTCCAGCGTCTAAAAGTGCTTTAATATGTTCTAATGATTGTGGTGTCACAAGCAATTCTGGTTTTTTCATAGTAGTCACCTCTTCAAACATAGTAATAAACCGTCACCTACTGGTAAAAAAGCACTAGTGTAATCTGGGTGCTGCATTATCCATTCTGTGAAGTTTTTTAAATTGCGGATCATTGTACGTTTTCGACGTGGGACATCCTTCAAATCTAGATCTGACAAGCCATGCATATACATATTGTCGATATACAAGACTCCGCCTGATTTTACGAGAGGCGCGTACTTTTCAAAGAAGCGCTGATATTGTCCCTTTGCGGCATCGATAAATACTGCATCGAACTCTGTGTCAATGGCCTTATCTTCTACCTCTAAAGCGTCGCCTTCAATGACCTTAATTCGATCAGATACGGTTGACCGTTCAATATAGGCTTTAGCTTTTGTCACACGCTCTATATCGCGTTCAATCGTAACGATATGGACATTTGGTAAAGCTTCTGCCATGCGAATAGCAGAATAACCAATTGCCGTGCCAATTTCTAAAATTTTTTGCGGATTTTGAATGCGCAACAATTGATTTAAAGCATCAATACCTGCAAGTTGCATAATCGGTACATGATTCTCCTCCGCGTATGCTTCCATTTCTAAAAGCAATTCATTACGTGGCTGTATAAATGATTGTATATATGCATCTGATAATTCCATTGTTCCACCCTCAATTAAAAGGCAACGTGCGCATGTAGCCGTTGTCCGTACTTCATCATTTATCAACAAAAAGAAAAAGACCAAACGTGATGTCTTGGTACTTTGCCATACAAAAATGAGCAATTGTTTTTGACATGCTCAAACAATTGCCACCACGCATATTTGTCCCGAATAAACGGATTGATCAAAAATCACACTTTATAATAGCATGAAAATAGAAGGAAAGCTATTTTTCTTTCCTTCTATTCCCTATGTTTGCTCTATGCCATTTACTCTTTGCTAACGCTTATTCTTCTTTTCGTAAATATTTTGCTACTTTCTGTAAATGTTCATCATATGTTTTCGAGAAGTGGTTGACACCCTCTTTATCTGCTAAGAAATAGAAATAATCTGTTTGACTAGGGTTTAATGTCGCCTCAATAGAAGTCTTTCCAGCACCCGCAATTGGGCCTGGTGGTAAGCCTTTATTTTTGTAAGTATTATAGGCATTATCTACTTCTAGGTCTTCATACAGCACACGATCTTTATGATCACCAAGCGCGTATAAAACAGTTGGGTCTGTTTGTAGTGGCATCCCTTCATCAATACGATTATAGAAGACACTTGCTATTGTCTCTCGATCTGTTTGAGCCGTAGCTTCTTCTTCCAATAATGATGCAAATGTTAACAGTTGGTGAACGGACATTTGTTTTTCCACTAAAACATCACTGTAATTTTTCACCACATTGTTCATAGCCCCTATCATTTCTTCAACAATCGCTTCTAGAGATGGTTTCTCCTCATAGTACGAGTAAGTAGCTGGATATAAATAGCCTTCTAAATCATAGCGAATATTGTCAGCTAACACTGCATCCGTTACTAGCTCAGGGTAGTTGGCCATCATTTGTTGAACAAATGTGTCACTTGTTACTAAATCCATAAATTCCTTTTGTGTATATGGCGTTTTCTTTTCAATAACTTTCCCAATTTGCTCAATTGTTAAGCCTTCAGGAATCGTCATTGTAAAGACAGGTTTTCGGTATACCTTCCCTGTTTTTAAGCTTTCGATAAGTTCATCAAATGTCATCGCTTGCGTTAAATCGTAATTCCCTGCTTGGAATTGAGATTCGTTTTTAAATTTTGCATAGTATTTAAAAACACGCGCATCTTTAATAACACCTTTTTTCTCTAATAATGTAGAAATTGAACTCAAGCTAGAACCGATTGGTACTTCTACTGCAATTGCTTTTGTCGCGTCAGGATCCAGTGGTTTTAAAGCACCCTTAACATAATTGTACCCAAATAAACCGACAATCCCTATAACGAGGACAAAAACAATTGCCACAATGGCAACGATTTTTCTCACGATTTTTACCTCTGATTTTTTTTCTTGCATTTTTGAAAACATTTCTTGTTTTTTAGTACCGTTATCCACGGGTTTCCCCCCTATCACTATCCAATATCATACTAGAAATCAACTATCACGACAAACAGAAATCGACAATTCAGGAGAATTTGCATAAATAAAAAAATCTGCCAGCTATTTTTGCCAGCAGATTGTCTTGCTAAAAGCTTTGTGAAATAGCTTTAATATCATTACTTTACAATACTATCAGACTGTAATTATTGCTCTTCTAAGATGTTCGATTATTGTAATAGAAATGTTTAAACTTGATGGAAAGATTCTTTACTAAAACTAAAAAACTCCGAGTGGCTCCTAACCACTCAGAGTTCTTATAGTTCGTTTAATATATCTTCAACGTACACCCATTCTTCATCTGTTTCTATTGGTAATAGCTCTTCGATGGAACCGTCATTTCCAGCCAGATATTGAGCCGCGAAAATTTCACGCTCATCCATTGGCTCATCTGTTGCAGGCACATATAATACATACGATTTACCAAATTGCTCGGATGCAAAAGTATGAATTACCTCACAAACTTGATCCGTTCCATCTTCATTTGTCACGGTAATAAGCTGCGGATCTTCTTCAAATTCATCTAGAAGTGTTAATACCACCTCATTAATCATTTCCCATTCAGCATCCGTTTCGACAGGCTGTAGATTGGTCATTTCGCCATTGTTATCGTCATAATCGAAAGTCATCGCTGATAGATCTCCTGGAATTTCTTCACCATTGGCATCCAACAAAGAGAATAGCACATAGGATTTATCCTCTGCATCAAATGTAAAGACCACATGGCAACGTTGTTCCTTTCCATTTTCATCAATTATCATAAATTCTTGTGTTTCTTCATTCATTCGATTATCTCCTTCTGACAGTATAATGTCATATACTAAGTAGTTACTTCTACACGTACTAAATATCTTCGAGCAGATTCTCACCATTATTCGGATATTTACATACTTTCAATAAAAAAGGAACAAGGACTGCAAGCTGCGATCCTTGTTCCAAGCTTTAAGAAAGAAGATTATTCTTATTCTTCGTCTTCATCTTCTAAAGCGTTTAATACGTCTTCTACCATATCCCATTCTGCTTCCGTTTCGATAGGTGTTAGTTCACCATCTTCACCGTTATCAGACGGTACGAATGAAGAAACGAAAATTTCAACTGAGCCATCTTCATCCTCTTCTGCGCCTACCATTGAGTAAAATACGTATGATTTTCCAAACTCTGGAGATTCATGTACGTGAATCACTTCACAAAGCTGTTCATTTCCGTTTTCATCAATCACTGTAATGTGTTGAACGTGTAATTCTTCTTCATGGTTATGCTCGTTTGCCATGTATAGTCACCTCTTCAATTAATTTTTGCTATCTAAATAGCCTTGTAAAATCATCACAGCTGCCATTTTATCAATGACTTGCTTGCGCTTTTTGCGACTCACATCTGCTTCGATTAGCATACGTTCCGCTGCCATCGTTGTTAAACGTTCATCCCATAATTTAACCGGTAGTGAGAACGTTTCTTCCAATAACGTTTTATAGTTTTCAGAAGCCTCTCCACGCGGTCCAACCGTATTATTCATGTTTTTCGGGAAGCCTACAACAAATTCTGTTATTGCATATTCCTTTACTAGCTCAGCGATACGATCGATACCGAACTCGCCATTAGCCTCATCAATTTTTACGGTTTCAATACCTTGGGCAGTCCAGCCAAGTGCGTCACTGACAGCAACGCCAACGGTTTTCGACCCAACGTCTAATCCCATAATTCTCATTTCTAATCCTCGTTATTCTTTTTGATATAAAATTTAACAAGCTCTTCTAGAATTTCGTCACGCTCAAGCTTGCGAATTAAATTACGAGCATCCTGATGGCGAGGAATATACGCCGGATCACCAGAAAGTAAGTAACCAACAATCTGATTGATAGGGTTATATCCCTTTTCCTCTAATGAAGAATGAACTTTCAACATTACCTGCTTGACTTCCTGTTCCATTGATTCTTCTGGAAAATTAAATTTCATCGTTTGATCAAATGAACTCATGACCAGCACCTCGCTTTCAGAAATAAGGAGATGTGCGAACAAGCTCATCTCCAATTTCTCTTTATTATAACATGTTTTGGTGAATTAATTAAATGGATTTAACATAATCATACACAGAAAGTAGTGCTTCATCAAGTTTTGAAGCTTCTTTTGCTCCTGCCATCGCCATATCAGGACGACCGCCACCTTTACCACCACAAGCTTCTGCAACCATTTTCACGATATTTCCAGCATGGTAATTGCCACCAACTAATTCTTTGGATACTCCAGCACATAGCATAACCTTATCACCATCCACTGCTCCAAGAACGATAACAGCCTTTGACATTTTCACCTTCAAATCATCCATCATCTGACGCAGTTGGTTATTGTCTTTTGCTTCTACCTTTGTAGAAAGAACTGTGACATCTCCAATTGTTTGTGCTGCATCAACAATTGCCCCAGCCTGAGCATTGGCAATTTTTTGAGATAATGCTTCATTGTCACGTTGTAATTCTTTGTAGTCACCTTGTAAGGCTTGTACTTTTGTTACGATATCTTTAGGGTTTGCTTTTAACAATGCTGCCGCATCATTTAAAAGAGCTTCTTCTTCTTTGACTACTTCATAAGCCACTTTACCTGTAACTGCTTCAATACGACGAGTACCCGCACCAATTCCACCTTCTGAAACAATTTTAAAGAAACCAATTTCAGAAGAGCGTTTTACATGGATACCACCGCATAGCTCGATGGAATAGTCTCCGATTGAAACGACACGTACTACATCGCCATATTTTTCGCCGAATAACGCCATTGCACCCATTTCTTTCGCTTTATCGATAGCCATTTCTTCAATAACGACCTCTATATCATCCCACACTTTTTCATTTACAATACGTTCAATTTGCTGTAATTCCTCTTTAGTCACTTGACCAAAGTGAGAGAAGTCAAAGCGTAAACGATCAGGGCCTACATATGATCCAGCTTGGTTGACATGATCACCTAATACATCTTTTAACGCACGTTGCATAATATGTGTCGCTGTATGGTTTTTAATAATTAAATTGCGATCATCACGATTAACAATTGCTTGGACAGCATCTTCCACATGCATTTCACCTGATTCAACAACTACTGTATGGAGCGGCTGACCATTTGGTGCCTTTTGAACATCCTTTACTACAGCAGTGAAGCTATCATTAGAAATGATACCGCTATCGGCAATTTGACCACCCATTTCAGCATAGAATGGTGTTTGAGCTAAAATAACTAAAGCTTCTTGGCCTTCAGATGCTACTTTTTCTACTTGACCATTCACAATCATTGCAGCAATTTCAGTATTAGCTACTAATGTGTCAAAGCCAACAAATTCACTGGCAACCGTTAAGTTTGCTAATACTTCATTTTGTACTTGCATAGAGTCAACATCTTGACGAGCCGCACGCGCACGTTCACGTTGTTCCTCCATCGCCGTTTCGAAGCCTTCATGATCGACTTTCATTCCTACTTCTTCTGCATATTCTTCCGTTAACTCGATTGGGAAACCGTAAGTATCATATAAACGGAAAGCATCTGCTCCTGGGATAAAATCATGACCAGCCGCTTTTTGTGATTCTGCTACTTCATTAAAGATTGCAAGACCACCATCTAATGTTTCATGGAAACGAATTTCTTCATTCTTAATAACGCGTTGAATAAATTCACTTTTTTCCGTTACCTCTGGATAGAAGCCTTCCATGATTTTGCCCACTGTTGGGACCAATTTAAACATAAATGGTTTCTCAATACCAATTTGTTTTGCATAGCGTACAGCACGACGTAGTAAGCGGCGTAATACATAGCCACGGCCTTCGTTTGAAGGAAGGGCACCGTCACCAATAGCAAACGCTACCGTACGAATGTGGTCTGCAACAACTTTAAATGGCGTATTTATATCTTCTTCAGAGCCGAAGATTTCATTTAAATCTACTTCACTTGGGCGTTTGTATTTACGGTTGGCAAATTCCTCAATTTTTTCAATGATAGGCATGAATAAATCCGTATCGAAATTCGTTGGTACATTTTGAACCACGGAAACAATACGTTCTAGTCCCATACCAGTATCAATATTTTGCTTTGGTAGTGGTGTATACGTTCCATCAGGATTATGGTTGAATTGAGAGAACACTAGGTTCCAAATTTCTAGATAACGTTCATTTTCCCCGCCTGGATACATTTCTGGGTCATTTTCGTCAGAGCCATATTCTACGCCGCGGTCATAGAAAATCTCTGAGTTTGGACCAGATGGACCTTCTCCAATATCCCAAAAGTTCCCCTCTAAACGAATTAAACGTTCTTCAGGAATACCAATTTCTTGATGCCAAACATCATACGCTTCCTGATCTTCAGGATGGATTGTGATAGATAGTAATTCAGGATCAAAGCCCATCCACTTTTTATCCGTTAAAAATTCCCAAGCATAATGAATAGCTTCTTTTTTGAAGTAATCCCCAATAGAAAAGTTTCCTAGCATTTCAAAGAAAGTATGGTGACGCGCCGTTTTACCTACATTTTCAATATCGTTAGTACGAATTGATTTTTGTGCATTTGTAATTCGAGGATTGTCAGGAATAACACGACCGTCAAAATACGGTTTAAGTGTAGCAACACCTGAGTTAATCCAAAGTAGGGATGGATCATTGATTGGCACTAGAGGCGCAGACGGTTCATGGTGATGCCCCTTTTCTTTAAAAAATTCCAAATACATTTGACGAATATCTACTGCTTTCATTGGATAAATTCCTCCTAGTTTATATTGTAAAATCACGATATGAATCAGACCTTGACGCCCCATCTATTCCCTGCAAACAAACATTGGTACCAACCACTATAAATGGAATTATTTTACTAAATGAAAATAAAAAAGCCCTCATCCCCAAAAAGGGACGAGGACTTATCATCTGTCTCGCGGTACCACCCTAGTTGTAAGTAAAAATTCTTACTTACCTCTTTAGCACTTGTAACGTCAGTGAACGGCAGGGATTAACTGCACTCCGGAGTAGCTTTCGGTATTTGCACTGTGAGGATTTTTTCAGCCAAGAAATCCTTTTCTTCTACACGTGCAATTACGTACTTTTTCCATCGTCGTGTTTACTTTTTCTAACGAAATTATAAGAAAAATCTATTCACCTGTCAATTGGCACTAATACGACAAATCATAACTAAGCAATCATTCTTCTGAAGTATGCCCACATTCCCCAAGTAAATAACACTAAAAAGGCACTCAGTGCAATCGTTGTAATAGGTGAATCTTGATAAGGTAATGGTACATTCATGCCAAAGAAGCTAGTAATAACAGTTAAAGGCAACATAATTGTAGAAATAACGGTTAATAAGTTCAGCTTTTCAATAGACTTGCCACTAATAATCGAGTAATACGTATCTAATGTGCTATTAACTAAGTCTCGATACGTTTCAGTGGAGTCGACAATCCGTTCAAGATGATCATTTAAATCCTTATAGAAAGGGATATTTTCCTCTTGTATATCAAATTTCCATTGTCCATTAATTGTAGAAAAAATTCTTCGTTGCGGCATGATAGCCTGACGAATTAAAATAATTGTTCGTTTTAATGAAAGGAATTCTTCTGTAACTACTTTCGGTTGATAATCATAAACTTCTTCTTCTAGCTCATCAATCCGTGCCCGAATTCGCTCTAATACAGGGAAATACTCGTCTGTAATTCCATCAATGATCGTATGCAATAAAAAATCAGTGCCTTTTTCCAAATATTTCGCACTATTTAAACAAACTTTTTCTATATGGCCAAGCCATTGTAATTTTTGTTTATGGACGGTAACAATATAATTGGGTCCCATAAAAATATTTAACTCGACCGTTGTAATTTCATTGTTACTTTTTTCATTGTAGATAGGTGCATGGAAAACGAAAAATTTATAATCCCCATAACTATCCATTTTCGGGCGTGAGCCTTCATGTAAGCAATCTTCCACTGCTAGTGGATGAAAGCCAAATACATCTGCTATATTATTTAATTCATTATGACTATACGCATATAAATCCACCCATAATAAATCCTCGCTATGAATGGGAAGTCTTAAATCATTCATTTTGAAATCGTGTTGAACTGTTTTGCTATTGTGATTGAAATAGTGAATTTTAATCATGTTACTTCACCTCGTGTTTTATTATAAAAAGTAACAAAAGGTCATTGTTTAAAACCTTCTGTCGGTGCCGGCGATAAGAAACGACGGCTGTCTCCATAAATGCTGACTATCTACCCCATGCTTACTCGGTTCAGGACTACTATCCATTTCTCATCACCTTCCTTTCATAACAAAAACACGCCTTCTACGAATGAAGGCGTGTTGAATACACATATCAAAAAATAGCAAAAAAACTTTGCATTTTTGTTACCTTCAAACGTTGAGTTTTAGCACTATGCGGCATAGGAAATTATCCAGCTACGTTAAAAAACACCTTATTTCGATGATTTCTGTTGACCCATTGGCGTCTCTCGACATTTTTGGGTAGTAGCGTATCTCCACATAGGAGCCTCACCTAACGAAGGGAGTCTTATTTTTTTATTCCTGTACATAATAACGGATAGTTTCACAACTGTCAAACTTTTAATCAATCATTTTTCAAAAAGTCTTCTACTCTTTGTACTAAATGATCGCGCTTATACGATTGATAGAGTAGGCTTGACAGACGAACAGGATCGCCAAAGAAAAATCGTTCATATAGAGTTTGCCTTGTGCCAAAATTGCTCATCGTTAAATCCCAAGCTAAACGGAACTTTTTAACTCGTTCCTCCCCTTTATCTTGAAATGATTGCAGATAATGATCAAGATCTCCATTATCCGTTGCAAAAGCTTTTGCACTCGGGATGGACATTAATCCACTTGCTCCAAGTAACTGGATGATATCTGTAAAGGTAGGATATACTTTCGGAAAAATATGAATAGCAACCTGTAATGTCGATAGGTCTGGTCTTATAAAGCCAAAGGAATCCCTTTGTGCCTCAATCTCTGATTTTAATTGCAGTGCTTTCATCGTTTCTAATGCTACGATGACATCTACCACTTTTTGATGGACATGCTGGTAATCCCCGATATTTATGGTATCCACAATCGTTTGTACAATCCCTAGGATGAATTCGGTCTTAGCAATTTGACGTGACAGCACATGATGCAATGTATACGCTTGGAAGCCACTAACATTCATAAATTGATTGGCTACTTCAACATTTTCAAAATAAAATACACGCTCCCACGGAACAACTACATCATCAAAAACAACAATTGCATCCATTTCCTCAAAGCGTGCACTTAAAGGATGATCAAACTTAGAATCCCCTCCGACAAAAGATTGCCGACATAAAAACTTTAAGCCCTTTGTGTTACTCGGTATAGAAAAGCCAAAACCTTTTCCTTCATCATAGCCATTTGTTGATAGAACAAGAAGTTCATCCGTTATTCCTCCCTGTGTGGCTAGTAATCTAGCTCCTTTAATGACTAAGCCCTCGCCCGTTTTTGCAACAATTTTAGCAGCTATTGTTACTTCTTCATCCTCATAGTAATAACGCTTGCGGTTTACTTGCGGCTCTATAAAGGTATGTGTCATGGAAATATCATTTTCACGGGCATATTCATAAAACTTCAGCAAATGGTCTGGAAAACAATTTGGCTTATCTTTCAAAAAGTTCGATGCTGATGCCAAAGCCATCAATGTCGTATTCATGTAGTCAGGACTTCTTCCCATCAAACCGTTTGTTTGTAAAGCCCATTCTCTTGCGGCCATACGTCTTTTTACTAGATCCTCAGGACTCATGACTTGAAGGAAAGACATGCCGACTCTCTCTTTGCTAGTTGGCGATTCATATGTCATTTTTTCAAGATATGCTTCTTGATGTTGTAAATCAAAGAGCTTTGCTTGACTTTGCATGATTCCCTTAAATGCAGGATGTTCTGACACCTTGCCCGTCACAACTTCCCCATCAATCGAAATATACGTGTTTAAAGCATCGATACGTTCCATATACTGCTGTCCTGTCATTATTGGCATGTTGTCACTCCTAAACATTTCCTATGTTTTTGTACTTATGTAGTATATGAAATGTCAAAATATTAGGTGACGATACTGTTAATTAGAAAAACCCGATTAGCAACAAATCTAATCGGGTACAATCTTTACTTTTCCAAAAAATCATAGGGGGAGACATCATCCATACCAATCATTGGATGAATATAAGGAGCTGTTTCTACTGTTAATTTATGGTCCTCGATAGCCGCTTCTTGCACAATCTCTTGTTTTACTAGAACTGCCTCGACTTCAACAATGACTTCTTCGACATCCATTGGATTTAATCGAGCGCGCAACGAAGTAAAACGCTGTAAATCGTCTGTGCGCTGCAAGCCCTCTGCCAGGACATCTGGTTCCCCACATAAAATCAAAAAGTTTTTCGCTCTTGTAATCCCTGTGTATAAAAGATTACGCCGCAGCATTTTTGAATACCCTTTGACAACAGGCATAATGACGGTTTGAAACTCTGAACCTTGAGATTTATGAATGGAGCAACAATAAGCTAGGGTTAATTGATTGAGGTCACTTCGTTGATAGGTCACTTCAATGCCATCAAAGGAGACAATCAGTAAATCTTGTTTTTCTACTGTCTCTTTTGCCTTAATAATACTAATGACTTCTCCCATATCACCATTAAAAACATTACTTTCAGGTTGATTAACGAGCTGCAGAACTTTATCCTTTATTCGATATGTTACGTCCCCAAAGACAAGTTCCTTTCTTGTCCCTGTATCATTAGGATTAATAAGCTCTTGAATCATTTTATTTAAATTATCAATGCCAGCAGGACCTTTATACATCGGAGCTAATACTTGTATATTACGAATTTCTTGCCCCTTAGCAACAGCACTTTTTACTACCTGTGTCACAACATTTCCAACCTGATTGACGGATGATTTAATAAACGAGCGATCAGTAGTTTTCGATGTTAAATCTTTCGGAATGGTTCCTTTTTTGATTTGATGGGCTAGTTCAATAATTGTAGAGCCCTCTGCTTGTCGGTAAACATCTGTCAATTCCACCGTTGGAAGCTGCTTGGATGCTAATAAATCCTTTAACACCTGTCCTGGTCCTACAGGCGGTAATTGGTCCTGGTCCCCTACAAAGACAACCTGTACATCCTCATGTAAAGCTTTTAATAATTGATGAGCAAGCCACGTATCCACCATTGACATTTCATCTACAATAATAAGCTTACCTGTGACCTCTCGTTCAGTCTCTTCTTCTTTTTCTTGACCAGTAAAGCCGAGTAAACGATGAATAGTCATAGCTGGTAGTTCAGTCGATTCAGCTAAGCGCTTAGCAGCTCGACCAGTAGGTGCACAAAGGATAATAGGAAAAGGCTCCTCTTTTTGAGCATACTCTTTTGGATTTAATGATAAGCCATGAAGCTTCGCATAAACTTCAACAACCCCACGTACAACAGTCGTTTTACCCGTACCAGGGCCACCTGTTAAAATCATTACGGCTGAATTTAAAGCCTGTTCAATGGCATTTGCTTGTGTTTCAGCATAAGTCACTTGGAGTAGTTCCTCAGTTTCACCAATCGCTTTACGAATCTCATCTTTGCTAAAATGTTCAGCCTTGCTATTTCGTTCAACAAGCGTCAATATTTTGGAGGCAATTCCAACCTCTGAAAAATAAAGAGAGGGTAAATATAATCTTGTTTCTTCCCCACAAATTTTGCCTTCTTCTCGTAGCTCGATACATGCTTTTGAGATGTCTTCAAACGGAATTTCCTGACGTTGGCTTTGTTCAAGCATTTCCTTTACAAGTGGTAGAACATGCTCCGCATCTAGATAAACATGCCCGTCAGATAGTGCAGCCGTATTTAAAATATGGAAAATCGCTGCTTTAACACGATCAGGATGTTTTCCGGTAATGCCTAATTTGGCACCAAGCTCATCTGCTCGTAAGAACCCTACCCCTTCCACATCTTCTATCAAGCGATATGGGTTTTCGGTTAGTAATTCAATGGCTTCAGTTCGGTAGGTTTGATATATTTTCATTCCAAGCTGTGGACCAAAGCCCCATTCATTTAGCTGGATCATTACCCGTTCTAAACCAAGATTTTGCTCAATCGTGCGATGGATCACTTCTTTTTTTTCAGATGATAAACGTGGAACAGCATCCAGTGCACTTGGATCTTCTAATATAAGACGTAATGCATTAGCACCTAGTTTTTCAACAATGGTTTCAGCCGTTTTTTTCCCGATTCCTACAAATAAGTCACTAGATAAATAATGAATAATTCCTTGTTCAGTAGCGGGTACCTCTTTTGTAAATGTCTCGATTTGGAATTGTGCACCATATTTAGGATGCTGTTTTAATATACCTGTAAAACGGTATTGCTCATCCATTTGTAACGGTGGAAAATAGCCAACAACAATAATTTCTTTATCTTCATACTGTAAGTTTGTCTCTTGAATTTTTACTCGTATAATGGAATACATATTTTGTGTGTTATGAAAAATAGAGACAATCGGACGTCCGAGAATAAAAAATTTATTGAGTTCAAATAAATCGAGATGATCTGTCATATTCGGTCCGCCCTTTCTAATTGTTTTCAATCTTTTTATTTTACCATAGACCTTTCGAAATATCGTTGATAAAAATATTTCCTCTTTATTATTTTTACATTATTTCGACAAATGACAATTCTCAGCTTTTATCCATATTTCCATGCTATGATAAATAAGAATTAGTGGCACGGAAGGATCGTGAAGTTATTGGAATTTAGACCTTGCATCGATTTACATGAAGGCAAAGTAAAACAAATTGTCGGGAGTACTTTAGGTACTACCAATCAAACAGTCGTTGAGAATTTTATTTCTAGTTATGATTCTAGCTACTATGCACAAATGTTTGCACAGGATCACTTAACAGGTGGACACGTCATCATGCTTGGTCAGGGAAATGAAGATGCTGCCCTAGCTGCTTTAGCTACATTTCCACAAGGGTTACAAGTCGGTGGTGGCATTACTGCTGCAAATGCCCAAAAATATATTGATGCTGGTGCCTCACATGTGATTGTCACTTCCTATATCTTTCATGATGGCAAACTCGATTTAGAACGTTTACAACATTTAAACAAATTGATCGGTAAAGAACATCTTGTCATTGATCTCAGCTGCAAAATGCGAAATGGTAAGTGGTTTGTCATGACGGATAAATGGACAAAATTTAGTCACTTCGAAGTCAATGCGGCCTCTATTCAAGATATTGAAAATTATTGTGATGAACTGTTAATTCACGCAGTCGATGTGGAAGGAAAAAAAGGGGGGATGCAGGAAAGTTTGGTACGTGATCTTGCAGCCTGGACCTCCATCCCAACCACTTATGCAGGAGGCATTCGTTCAATAGAAGACTTAGAAAAGTTTAAACAATTAGCCAACGGAAAGCTTCATATCACAATCGGGAGTGCTCTCTCTATTTTTGGAGGAGAGTTGCCCTATACAGATGTCGTGAAATATTGTAAAAAAGGCGGGATTATGTGAACCTCATTTATAAAGATTATGTTTTTCCATTTCAAGAAACGAATTTAGAACGTATCATTGATGGCAAGTATTTCAAAGTAAATAAAAAAGATCATTCTCTTGCAATTCATGTTCAACTTGATAATGAACAAATGCTACTAGAGTTTTCTAAATCGTTAAAGGCAACTTGTGGTTTCCTACGCGATCAAGAAACAGAGCCCTATATAGGAACCTCTATTGACTTACAAATATTTGTGGATGAGTTTAATAAACGGTATAACTTAAATGCTGAAATTATTAGTTAACACAAAGGGGTAGTTTTCTCCCCTTTGTTTGCAACAATACTCCCCCTCCTTCACCTTTTACAATCCATTTTAGCCTTTTTGAAACCTTTTACCTCTTATGTGAGTTATATATGATGTAGAAAGGTTTTATCCTTATGAAAAACTATCCTAACATTTAAACCATGCCAATTCTTTGGCTGCTATTTTATTGAGATGAAGGACTATTCTACATAGAATGAGAAGTGGAACATAATTAAGTATCGACAGACATAAGGGAAAGGATTTTTTAAATATGAAAACCGAACTCGAAGTAAACTCTTTAAAATCATTTCAAACTGAGTTAACACGCTTCTTTTTAGCTTATAAATTTGCTTTACAGGAAGTGGAAACTAAAATTAATATTTTGCAAGAAGAATTTAAGCTTATTCATGAATATAATCCCATTGAGCATATTTCAACACGCGTAAAGTCACCAAAAAGCATTTTAACAAAGATGTTAAAAAAGGAACTTCCTCCTACGATGGAAGACGTACGCGAAAACATTCGTGACATTGCAGGTGCTCGCATTACTTGTTCATTTGTCGAGGATATTTATAAAGTTAGTGCCATGTTGCAGGCACAGCATGACATTGAGGTTGTACAGGTGAAGGACTATATTGCTAGTCCTAAAGACAATGGCTATCAAAGCTTACACCTTATTATAAAAATCCCTATTTTCATGTCAGATCATATGGAGAAGGTCTATACAGAGATTCAAATCAGGACCATTGCGATGGACTTTTGGGCCAGCCTGGAACATAAAATTTATTATAAATATAATAAAGAAGTGCCAGAACATATTCGTGTTGAATTAAAAGAAGCCGCACTACAAGCTGCTGAGTTAGATCGAAAAATGGAGCGACTCAATAAAGAGATTAATATATTAAAGGAAAATGAGGCCGAGCCCACTTTATTAGATAGTACACCTATATCACAGCTAGCTAAATATTTTGCACAACTTCCAAACCTGAATCATAATGATTAAATCCTCTTGAACAAAAAAATCCACCTTGCTTGGAAGCAAAGTGGATTTTCATTCATAATCAAGCCTTTTCTTTGGATTTCGTCACAATAAAGAAAGATAAAATAAGGGCACAAATGGCAAATACTAAAGTTGTTATATATACATAGCTTACACCATTCGCAATGGTTCCCTTTAAAAAGCTTATTTCTTCTAGACTAAAGCCACCTTTTGCAAACTCACCATTAAGCTGAATTTCTCCTTTGCCTAATGAAGCCATTTTTTCACTCGTCGCAAGGTTAAAAACCATACCAAATAGCGCTGCACCTACCGCTTGACTAAATGTATTGGTGAAGGAATTGAGGCCAATTGAAATACCAAGTTGCTTCGGATTAGCCACCTTTTGAATGGAAATCATCAACATTGGCATTATAAAGCCCATACCAAGCCCGATTAATGAAGAGCCAAGATACACGCTTAAATCACTAGAGCCTGAAGATAGTCTAGCCAGCATAATCGTTCCCGTAACTAATAAAATCGTCCCCATTTGGATAATTCGTTTATTCGTTAAACGTCCGATTAAATAGCCAGCTGCAATGGAATTCATCGTCCAGAAAATGGACATGGGAGTTAGAAGTAGGCCAGCTTGCGTGGCATTTTTTCCAAGAACACTTTGCGCATATATCGGAATATAGACCGTCACACCAATGACAATTGACATCGTACTTAATGTGAGTGAATTAATCACCATAAGACGACCATTTTTAAACAATGTTAACGGAATAATTGGCTCTTCTGCACGTAGCTCCACCCAAATAAAAACGCCTAAAAATACAGCTGCAACGGCATACATAATGAGCGATTGACTCGATAACCATGCTTGTGTCTTACTGTTTTCGATAATGACATATAAGAGCGAAACCATTCCGACCGTAAATAGGCCAGCACCTAAATAATCAATTTTCCGCTTCACTGCTTCAAGCTGTTCTTTGTAATGTTTAACAATTAGATAAATAGAAGCTAAACCAAATGGTACATTAATGAAAAAGATAAAGTGCCATGATACTTGGTCAACAATAAAACCTCCAAATAGTGGTCCAACTACGCCTGATACGCCCCATACCATGCTTAAATAGCTTTGTCCTTTAGCACGTGCTTTTTCAGTCGTAAATAGTTCACCAACCATCGTTAATGTAATTGGTAAAATCGAGCCTGCACCTATCCCTTGGATCGCACGAAAGACAATTAATTGTTCCATTGACTGTGCTAACCCACATAACATGGAACCTAATAAAAAAATAATAATACCCGTAATAATCATCCGTTTACGCCCAAATAAATCGGCTAGCTTACCAAAAATAATCGCAGCGATAGCAGAGGCTAATAAATAAGCGGAATAAATCCAGCTTATTAAGTCTACGCCTAACAAATCTGCCGTTATACTTGGAATAGCTGTACTAACAATCGTTCCTTCAATTGCCGCAAGCGCTGTTACAAGTAATAGTGCCATAAATACTTTATTCATCGTGTCACCTATTCCTTTCCTGCATGACATACACTAACAAATTTAACCTGAAAATAAAAGAGGATGGTTAATTTTTATAAAAAATATCGAATGATCATAAAAATTTGATCCACAATACATCGACACCCTACTATAGAACTGCATAAAAAAGCAGCAAGTTCATCCAATCACACTTGCTGCTTTTATCTATTAGTTAAATCGCTGAGCAATCATATCATAAATATAACGAGCTTGATCGTATTCTGGCTGTAAGGTAAAGGCCTGTTTTAAATGATACATCGCATCCTCTGTTTGCTCTGTAGACACTGCATACAGTACACCTAAATTATAGTGGGCATCTGCATTGTTCCAGTCCTGTTCAATTAAAAGATCCAGTTCCTTCTTCCCTTGCTCAAACATCTCTAATGCACATAGTACAATTGAATAGGCTAATCGAATCTGTGTATCTTCAGGAGCAATTTCCACGGCTCTTTGTAAATAAGGCAATGCTAATTTTGGATTCTCCATACGCTCAAAACATTTCCCCATCATATAGTACACATCTGCGCCTTCGATATGATGCTTGAGTGCTTGTTCATAAAGCTTTACAGCCTCAGCATAGCGTTCCGCATTGTAATAAAGGTTTGCTAAGCCATAATAAGCTGTAGCTGCTGTCTCATCTACCGTAATAGCCTTTTGGAAAAAACGCTCTGCACGTTCTGTATCCTCTAAGACTGCTAATAAATTGCCGAAGTTTACATAACCAATAGCATTTTCTGGCTCAGCTTCTATCGCCTTTGTAAATAGTTGTGCAGCCTCTTCATAACGCTTATCTTGAAATGCTTGAATGCCCTGTTCATTATAATTCATTATTTCTTCACCTCTATGTAGCGAAAGACTGCTTCCATGAAGCCATACGGCAATAAAAGCAGTCTTAGCGCAAGTTATCCAACATATGTTAGTTTTTCATTACTTTTAAAGACTTCATCAATCGTTCCGCCACCAATACATTCTTCTCCATCATAGAGAACAACTGCTTGTCCTGGAGTGATAGCACGGACAGGCTCTGCAAATGTAATATGAGTACGTCCATTTGCTAATATTTCAACTTCTACTGGTGTATCCGTTTGACGATAACGGAATTTCGCCGTACAAGAAAATTTCCCAGGCAATTTTTTTGTCGAAGTATAGTTCATTTTTACAGCAGATAATGAAGTAGAATATAAATGCTCATTGTCAAAACCTTGTCCAACAAGTAGAACATTACGCTCTAAGTCTTTCCCTAACACAAACCACGGCTCACCATCTCCACCAATACCAAGACCATGTCGTTGCCCAAGTGTATAATACATTAAACCGTCATGTTTTCCCATGACAACGCCATCCATTGTTTCCATATTGCCTGGTTGAGCTGGTAAAAATTGACTTAAAAATTCTTTGAAATTACGTTCCCCAATGAAACAAATCCCTGTAGAATCTTTTTTCTTCGCTGTTGCCAATCCTGCTTCTTCAGCAATTTTACGTACTTCTTTTTTCTCAATATCGCCAATCGGGAACATCACATGAGCCAATTGCTCCTGTGATAGTTGATTTAAAAAGTATGTTTGGTCTTTGTTATTATCCACACCGCGTAACATTTGCACTTCTCCATCACCGCTACGATCGATACGTGCATAATGACCTGTTGCTAAATAATCAGCGCCAAGGCTCATCGCATGCTCTAAAAACGCTTTAAATTTAATCTCTTTGTTGCACATTACATCAGGATTTGGTGTACGTCCTGCTTTATATTCTTCTAAAAAGTATGTGAAAACTTTATCCCAGTATTGCTTCTCAAAATTCACAGCATAATAGGGGATGCCGATTTGATTACATACTTTTATGACATCATCATAATCTTCTGTTGCTGTACAAACACCATTTTCGTCAGTATCATCCCAGTTTTTCATAAAGATCCCGATTACTTCATACCCTTGTTGTTTTAACAAATACGCAGCCACCGACGAATCTACCCCACCAGACATGCCGACAACAACGCGAATTTGAGAGGGGTCACGTGTTTCTTTCATTGTGGTCACCTTTTCTTTTATCTATTTACAGTTAATGCTTCATAAATTGTAGAAACCTAACATGTTCTTCACAAATTATCTTTTAGCTAGTTTTTTCACGATTTGTGCTGTTTTTTCAGCTGCGTCACGTATATCTTTTTCCGTTAAATCCTGACCAAAGCTAAATCGGATCGAGTTTCGTAATTCCTCTGTACCTTGCCCAAACATCGCTACTAACACATGTGATGGATCAATCGACCCAGCGGTACATGCAGAACCACTAGATACACAGATTCCTGCCATATCAAGATTCACTAAAAATGATTCTACTTCCATGCCCTCAAAGCTAATATTTAAAACATGTGGCAATGACTGCTCTTCATCACCATTAACATGGAACGCTAATTTTTCCTGTGAAAATACATCCAGCATAATTTGCTTAAAGTGATTGTATAGTGAACGCTTTTCTTCACGCAACTTATTTGCAACTTGTATAGCCGTCGCAAAGCCAATAATTGCTGGTATATTTTCAGTTCCTGCACGACGTTTTTTTTCTTGTGCACCGCCTAATGCATAAGTAGCTAAAGGTGTTCCAGCCTTTTGGAAAAGGAACCCAACTCCTTTAGGCCCATTAATTTTATGAGCGGACACACTCAATAAATCTACTTTTAATTGAGCCACATCAATTTGTTCTAAACCATATGCTTGAACGGCATCTGTATGGAAGGTAGCTTGATGTCCTTGTAATAGCTCACCAATTTCTGCAATAGGCTGAATAGTACCCACTTCATTGTTCCCATACATAATTGTCACTAAAATCGTATCATCACGAAGTGCTTTTTGGACATCCTCTACAGCTACACGCCCTGCCTTATCCACGGGTAAATAAGTCACATCAAAGCCATCTCGTTCAAGTTTCTCACATGTATGTAACACCGCATGATGCTCTACTTGTGTTGTAATGATGTGCTTTCCCTCTTTAGCTCGTGCATAGACAGTCCCCAGAATGGCCGTATTATCAGCTTCAGTACCACCACTTGTAAAGATTATTTCTCCCGCATGAGCACCAATAGACTTGGCTAAAATGTCGCGAGCATCATCAAGATATTTGCGCGCCTCTCGACCTGCCCCATGGATACTGGATGCGTTGCCAAATACGTGTTGCATAGCAGACGTCATCGCTTCTATAACTTGGCCATTCATCGGTGATGTGGCAGCATGATCGAGATAGATATATGAATTCATGTTGAAAACTCCTTTTTAATAAAAAACGCTGGAACCCACATTATTTATCATAATTTTATGAAAAACATTCAGCATGAAATTCAATACAAACAGCTAAGTGTTTGATTTCACCGTTTATTTTTCAACTCAACTATGATACGTATGGGGAGCAGCGCTTTAGCTTAAACATTTTAAATATAGAACATATAGCCTTCCGCTACATTTTCTTCTGTGTATTGTGCTAAATCTTCAATTGTTGTTGTATCTAACACATTTTTTACTGCGTCACGAATGCGCAACCATAACTCACGTTGTGGTGCTTCCTCGTTTTCAATACCCTCTACTGGCTGAATTGGCCCTTCTAGTACACTAATAACATGGGCTGCAGAAATTTCGCTCGGTGGATTTGCTAGCATATAACCACCATAAGCGCCACGTACACTTTTTACTAAGCCTGAATTACGAAGCGGTGACACTAATTGCTCTAAATACGCCTCTGAAAGCTCCTTTTCGGCAGCAATTTTACGTAAAGGGATAGGACCCTCTCCGTAATGCTTTGCTAATTCAATCATAATCGTAAGCCCGTAACGGCCCTTTGTTGAAATTTTCATTTTATCACCCTCAATTAGTCTAGTCAAAATTACTACCAACAGTATATCATAATCTCCTCTTGATGAACTCGGAAATACACCTAGAAGGATATGATATACTAAATAATGCGATTCAACATTGTTCAACGATCCACTAGTAGCGCTGAATTTTAGTGCAAAAAAATGGATAAATAAAAAATGACAACGACTGAAAGGGGGATTTATTTTGCACAATGAACCACTTGCTTTTCGAATGCGTCCTTTAACACTTGATGAAATTGTAGGTCATCAAGATTTTATTGGTCCAAACACAGCTCTATATAAAATGATTCAAAATGAACATGTCCCTTCCATGTTGCTCTACGGAGAACCCGGCATCGGCAAAACCTCTATTGCAAATGCAATTGCAGGAAGCTCTCAGCTCCCTTTCTTTGCACTCAACGCGACACGAGCTGGCAAAAAAGATGTGGAAGATATTGTCCAAGAAGCTAGAATCTCAGGAAAAGTTCTACTTTTTTTAGATGAAATTCATCGCTTCAATAAATTACAGCAAGACACTTTGCTACCACATGTGGAAAATGGCTCGATTGTCTTAATCGGTGCAACAACTGAAAATCCTTACCACGATGTCAATCCAGCGATTCGCTCTCGCTGTGGTGAGATTTATCAACTTAAACGATTAACGAAGGAAAATCTAATGGAGCTTGTAGAAAAAGCACTTGCAGATGAAAAACGAGGTTTAGGTAAATATCATTTTGTCTTAACACCTTCACAAATTGAGCATATTGCAGAGGCAGCTAACGGAGATGCCCGAAAGGCATTAACGTTACTTGAATCCATTTACTACGCAAGTGATGAAGTAGAGGGGCAAACGATTGCAGCTGACCATATTATTGATCACTTAATTAGTCGAATTGGTGTTTATGGTGATAAAAAGGGCTCACATTTTTATAATTTACTTTCTGCCTTGCAGAAGTCTGTCCGTGGCAGTGATACGAATGCCGCGCTATATTATTTAGCACATTTATTAGAAACGGGTGATTTAGTGGCTGTCAGCAGACGTTTACTTGTCATGGCGTATGAAGATATTGGCCTTGCCAACCCTGAGGTGGGTTCTCATATGCTCGCCGCGATACAGGCAGCAGAACGTCTTGGATTACCAGAGGCACGCATCCCACTTGCAAGTGCAGTTATTGAAATGTGTTTAGCATCAAAATCTAATTCAGCTATCCTGGCAATCGATGACGCGATAAAGGCGATTCATGATGGTAAAACGGGTGATATACCTCATCATTTGCGTGATGCTCACTACGCTGGGGCAACAGATTTAGGTCATGTTGGATATCAATATCCTCATAACACACCAATCGGGACATTTGGCGGCTGGGTAGATCAGCAATACTTACCTGATGAGCTGGTAGGAACCGAGTTTTATAAACCCGTTATTGCTGGTGAGGAAAAACGTATGGCTAGTATCTATGAAAAACTTAAATCTTTTCATCAAAATATAAAGTAGTTTTCCTAGAGCAAAGTCATTACTTCTACCATTAGAAGAGACTTTGCTTTTTTTAGCGATACCATAAAAAAGAACCCACGAAACTTTAATGGGCAAATACATCCACTTTCCAACACTTACCACGGTTGAAAAACTAGAAATAATTACAAAAGTTCACGTAGATTCCTATTGTATAGTCTATTTTCAGACAATAGAGTGTCTTCCACTGTCTAGACTTTCATTTCATGATCAACAAATAATTTAAACTGTTGAAGACATTGCTTCACATCACCCTTTTGTACAAGCACTTCATTGCGCAACGTAGTCACTTTTTCTTTATCCTCTACGACTTCAGACATGAGGGCAAAAATATCTGTTAATAATTGCTCATTTTCCTCTTGATCGATACTAGGTAAAGAAGTAGCAGCAATATGTAATAACTTCTCGATTTTGTCTGGCGTCTTTTGTAAAGCATTAGATGAATAGAACGTTGAAGCCGCTAAAAAATAACATAACTTGGCACTACAGTCGATAAACAAATGCCAATACGTATTTGCACTAGGAATCTCCCCTGCCCGATGATCGATATATTCCTTATAAAAAGTTGTTACTTGTATATATAAAGGATTTAATTCTCGCATCGCTTTCGGATAATTATCAGATGTGTCTAAGTAATCAAATACAATGGCATTCATTTTCTCTTGAAGCTTGACAATATCTAAATGATCTCGAATAATTTGAATTTCCATTTTCCCACTCTCCCATTTGTCATTTGTTGATTCCGCACTTAATGGCTATTTTTGATTAGCTCAAAGCATCCCAAACAAACTGATCGATTATCTATTGGAATTATTCAAATTATAGCAATAAACCAATTAGAGTAGTGGAGACATGAAAAAAATAAGACAATTTCGTGAATTAATAGCATTTTATGCACATAAGAAGAACTATTTTGGTAAAATTATACCCTTTGTACATAATCGTCAAATAACGCTTGTTCCATAGTTCGATCAACAATTTCCACAATGCTTCCCTGGACATATTTTTTAATACGCTTATTAGGGATATAAAAATAAGCATTGTTTTTTATTAACCATTCACTTAATGTTAGGTCGCTATCAGCTTGTTGATTCGTTAATATGTTCTTATGCCGCAAAATATCGGCCATTTTATAAAAGCCATCTGACAATTCATAGGCAGATACATCAAAATTAAAAATGGGGCTTACAACCTGTCCAATATCATAAATATGTATCGTTTGCTTTTCTTCATCTATAGCTAACTCGACAGTGCTTATTTCATCGAAAAGGTTTAAACCTCTATACTCCATTTGATAAATTTTATCCATCTGTATACGCCTCCTTTTTATAACGGTCTTATTGTAACATAGAAAAAGTAGCCCCCCTACAAACAATAAAGGCGGCTACTTCTATGAATTTGATTCATTATGCTGTTTTGTGAAATCCTATAGACTAATAACCTTGTACGCGTGTGATTTTCACATCTTTTAAAATCGTATTAACAACCCAGCTTGCTGCAATTAATCCAGCTACTGATGGCACAAAGGCATTGGAAGAAGGCGGCATCTTCGCTTTACGAATTGCAGCATCCGGCTTCCCTACATGTTCAACAACATCTGGACGTACAACAATCGGACTTTCATCTGAAAACACAACCGTCACACCTTTATGAATGCCTTCTTTACGTAACTTTGTACGAATAATTTTTGCTAGTGGATCTGTATGTGTTTTAGAAATATCTGCTATTTGGAAGCGAGTAGGGTCCATCTTATTCGCTGCACCCATACTAGCAATAATAGGAATATTACGCTTTAAGCATTCCTTCATAATATGAATTTTATACATGACTGTATCACTTGCATCGATTACATAATCAATGCCTTGTGCAAAAAATTCTTCATACGTTTCTTCCGTATAAAACATATGCATATCAATGACTTCACAGTCAGGATTAATATCTGCAATGCGCTCTTTCATAATAGCTGATTTAGATTGTCCAACTGTAGATAGATACGCCACTAATTGTCTGTTCACATTAGTAATATCTACATTATCCTTATCGACTAATATAATTCGGCCGATACCACTTCGTGCACATGCTTCAGCAGCAAATGAACCGACGCCACCTACACCAAGAATAGCAACCGTTGTATTTTTTAATTTTTCGAGACCCTCTGTTCCTATAGCGAGCTCGTTACGTGAAAATTGATGTAACATCCTGACACTCTCCATCTATGAAATTTTATTAGTAAACCTAGTTAAATACTAAGATAAAATCAAAACCTATATTACATTTTATCATGTTATTCATCAAGTGAAAATTATAAAGAAAAAAATAGAGCAATTGAATCGATTCAATTGCTCTATGCTTCATTATACATAATTTTTTTGAAAGGTCTCTACAAAAGAACTACTAAATTGGACGTTCATTTGTTGAAGTGCCGCAATAACAGCTCCTCCTATTGGGGGTAATACAGGGGTCTTAAAACGGAACGGTAATGTTTCCTCCCTTGCCATCGCTTGAAGCCTTGGAACAAAATAATTTTCATTCGTAAACACGCCCCCACATAGGACGACAGGCACTTTTTCCTGCCCCCACACCATTCTTAAATAACATGCTTTAATGGCCTTAAAATAGTTTTTACAGGCTTCTTCAATGATTCTCTTAGCTACTAGATCACCATCCTCAGCCGCTGCAACAATATAGGCACTCAATGGCGCGATAATTGTGCGTGGATGCTCTTCTCCATAAACAGAGGCGATTAATTGTGGCACATGTTCTACAGAGAAATGTTTCAGCACAGCTTCTGTCAATATAGTACTTGGTGCTCTGCCATCATAGCTTTGTAGCACAGCCTTTAGTAGCTGAACGCCTAAATCATAGCCGCTTCCTTCATCATCAAAAAGATACCCCCAGCCACCTACTCGATGAAAATGCTGCTGCTTATCATATCCCATCGTTATAGCGCCTGTCCCCGCGATTTGCACAATTCCTGCCTTTCCAAGTGTACCCGCATAAAGAGCGATCAACGCATCATTATCGACTGTAATGGACGCGGAGCTACATACATATTGCCGCAATATAGATTCCACAATGCTCTCGGCTTGAAGCTCCTTGACACCCGCCATACCCGCAAAGCAGCTAGTAATCTCTGCCACTATTTGATGGTTTTGTTGCTGCAAGCTTTGCATGATTGAATGGATAGTTGCTTCGAAATATGGTTGATCCATAGCTGTAGGGTTACTGCGAGTCGTTTCGATTTGGGCAAAACATTGACCTTTTTCATCACAAATAACCGCCGCCGTTTTTGTGCCACCACCATCAATGGCTAAAACATACATAACACCATATCCTTTCTCATAAAGAAAAAGAGATTGATGACTCAATCCCTTCCTCTCTTATTTTCATTTCGTAAACCCAAATGACGACCACGGTTGAATGTGTGCTAGTAAAAACTGTTCTTCTTCCACAACACTTGCAACAACATTACTTGACCCAGCATTCGGGATTTCCTTTCGTACAATTTGTAGCTCTCCTTTATAACGAACATCCAAATTATTATCGATCGTGACATCGCCCACCTTTAATGGTCGTGTATCATGTACAGGAAAGTCCCCATTTTTATATTTCACGCGAGATTGTGTACTCCGAATCACATATTCAGATACATCCCCTCGATTAAAATGTGGTTCCTTATAAAGGATTGTTTCCTCTAAAATACTCGTGTCAGCTGACTGAACAAGTTTTAATTCAAGCTTATGGCGATTTAATTGTCCTAAAGCTCGTATTTCTTCCTCCGATGCATACATATTACCAATGATGCAATCATCGATTAACCCCGTGTGCCATAAATCTTTTGCTTGCACCGTAATAGAAAGGTGACGGTGCTCCTCCAATGTTGGTAAACCTTGTTCCGTTACTTCCCATGGTCCAAACTTTCCATACTGTGAGGAAATCATTGCAGCCGTTCGAATATTGTTTGCTTTAAACTGTCGAGAGGTTTGTAAAAAATGCTGACGAGATAAGCCTGTAAATTGTCTTGGATAAAAATTATGACAGCCGATAATATTTTCTTTATTTGGACGGTAGGATAAAATGTTGTCTACATATTTCGTACCATTGCTTATATTTAATTCAATTTTTAGATTACTTTCATCAAGTGACATGAATGCTTCTTCCTGACCTGAGAAACCCATGTCTAAACGTAATGCTGCCAAATGATAATGCTCTTTCAAATACCCTATATCTCTATAGGTTAAATTTAGCTCTTGAAAAACGGCTGGCGCAATATCGGCAGAGATGTCAAACCCTAACTGCTGTGCGAATTGATTAATTTGCTGTAATTTCTGCCGTTCTTCTTCCTGCTTTAATGACATCAAACATGTAAAAATACGATCAAAACCGTTGTCATGAGCTAGCTGAACATAGCGCTTCATTTCGTCTAATGTACTATGCTGTGGATACAGCGAAATACCTAATCTCTTCACTTCAAACCCTCCGTTAGTAAACGCTTATACTTCTACCTTTTGACCTTCTGATTGGGCTACAGTTGATTGTTCATTCTGTGCCGCTAAAGCAGCTTTTTGCTCGTTTTGCTTCGCCATGCGATTTGCCATAGACAGGAATGGCAGGTAAATGCATATAGCTACTAAGATTAATACGATACTCAATACTGCTCCACGCCAAGATTGTGTTACTAAGAAACCATTAATAATCGGTGGTGTCGTCCATGGGACCGCAATTGTTGCTGCAGGCACAAACCCCCATTTTGTTGCAAAGAATGCAATCGTCACATTGACCATTGGTGTTAAAATAAATGGTACAAATAAAACTGGATTTAATACAATTGGTAAACCAAATAATAATGGCTCGTTAATATTAAATAATCCAGGAGCAGCTGATAGCTTACCTACTGTATTGTACTGTTTGTTTTTACGAGCAATAATGAAGATGGCAATAATTAAGGCAATCGTTGTACCTGAACCACCCATATTAATAAATGCATCAAAGAACGGTTTATTAATAATATACGGTGCTACTTTGCCAGCAGAAATAGCTGCAACATTCGCATCGATTGCTTGAAGATTAATGGATTGCATAAATGGCTCGATAATATTTGCGCCATGTATACCAAATGACCATAAAAACGTAGGAATGAAAGCTAAAATAAGACCAGCTACCCATGTATTTGTTAAGCCCATAAATGGCTCTTGAATTGATGAATAAAACGATCCAATAATATCTGGTACATCAAAGCCAGCCGAAATGATCGTCCGAACTAATGCAAATAATCCAATCGTAATAATTGCAGGCAGTAAAGCAGCAAAAGATTTGGATACAGCCGATGGTACACCTGCAGGCATTTTAATCAATAGTTTAGAGTTGCCAGATAATCGTGAGAACAGCTCCGCGGAAATTAAGGCCGTTATGAGGGCAACAAATATTCCTCCCGTACCTGTCGTTAATCCCGTTAAACCACCTTCCCCAAACGTACCAAATGTCATATAACCGGCAAGTCCGATAACCCCTCCGGATAATGCATCCTTGTCATAACTTTTTGTCAAATGGTAGGCAACGGAAAACGCTAATAATAGTGAGATGATTCCAAATGTTGCGCCCCAGACATTGCCTCCAAACTGTGTCCATGTCTCATGTTTCCAAATGGCATCGAGTGCATTTTGATAAAATTTGATAGGCAAATTATTAATAAGTACAGCCAGTGATCCTACAATCGTCAAAGGCATGATCGTAATAAATCCATCACGAATGGCAACTAAATGACGCTGATTCCCAACCTTAGCAGCAACCGGTACAAATTTTTCTTCTAAAAAACGGAACATTCTCATACACTCCCTTTGCTTTTTATTGTGACATCAAAATTTGATGTTACTCCCCTTTGATTCGTTCATATAATTCGATCATTTCCTGCGCTAGATCACGAAATGTAATAGCGTTCATTAAATGATCTTGCGCATGAATTAATAACATCGATACTTCGACTTTTTCTCCCCTTGCTTCCTGCGATAATAAACCTGTTTGAGAATGGTGTGCTTCGATTAATGCCTCATTCGCTAATTTAATTTTTTCCTTTGCTGCGTCTATCTGTCCCTTTTTTGCCAATTGTAGAGCTTCCATGCATTCACTTTTTGTATGTCCACTATGAACGATAAGCCCCATAATGGATTCCATTAATGCAGTTTCTTCCATCCCCCTTGAGCCTCCTTTAACCTATTAATTGTAATGCTTGCTGTAAGACTTTTTCGCCATTCATCATGCCGTAATCTGCCATATTAATAACATCGATTGGGAAATCCATGTCCTTGAATTTTGTTTCAAATGAGCCCTTTAAATAGCGTACTTGAGGACCTAATAACAGCACATCAGCTTTTTTAGTCGCTAGTACTTTTTCAACCTCGCCTTCTGCAATTGCATAAATATCTGCCTCAATATTTTGCTCCTGTGCAGCTTTTTGCATCTTGGATACTAATAAACTAGTACTCATACCAGCTACACACACTAACATAATATTTTTCATTTCAAACACTCCTTTTTTTCATTTTCCAACAGTGTAATCGCTTACTTAATCTGAGAATAGCACCTATTGGTATATACCACAATATATTTTTTACAGTAATTTTCTCCTTATGAAAGTGTTTACAAAATTGGGCTATTGCACTTTTATAGAAAAATAAACGATTCTACTTAACTGGTATAGTCCACAAAAGAATTCAAAAAAATTTTAATTTTCCTGACTATTCATTCCTTAAAAATACTCATAAAACGCTGGTTTTTCAGTAGGTAATGCCCACTGCCATTGCTGGATAATCTTCTCTTCTATAGGTTGATTGGCATATATAACAGCATCTTTTACTGACAGATAGCCAACCATCATTGCAGAAAAAAGATTAATAGGTAATGTTAACATATGCATGTCACTGATCGAATTTGTCTCAATTATTGAGACATGGCCACTTTTATTTATTTGATAGATCTGTTCATTCCAAGGACAATACTTATCTTCAATACAGACATACAATGTTTCTTGAATATCCTTCCATGGATATTGCTTCATAAATGCATGAGCATCTACTACTCTGACCATCACATCCTGTTTAACTTCCTTTTTAAATTGTGGCTCTTCGAAATAAAAGCCAAATGGCCTATGATTGGAAGTAACCCCTTTCATACTACTGACACTCGCTGCATGAGATGTCATGTAACGCCACATAGCTTGTTCTGCTGAATAATTTGCTACGATAAAATCTTGAATGTCAAACGTACCCTGCTGGATCGTATAACGGATATATCCCTCTAAATGACCCTCGTTAAAATAGGCAGCAAAATGACTATCAGGGTTCCTTCTTTCAATTCTTTTCCACCATGCATCATCACGAATCATACCACCATTTTGAGCAATAGCCATTGCCTGATGAAATTCCTTGATCTTTTCGAAAAGCTCGGAGTCTGGCCATTCAAAGCTCATACGTTTGACGACATCTAATTGCTTCCCAAATGAAGGGAACATCGATTGTGGTATTGTGTAATATAATTTCTCAAAGAACAACTCCCATCCGAAATGACGATAGAAGGACACAGAAAATGGTGCTAACACAGAAATGATTTGCCCATTTTCACGCATATTTTGTAGAGCTTCTGTCATCAATTTTTTTATAATTCCCTGCTGACGATACTCAGGATAGGTAGCGACAAACCCTATGCCTCCCATCTTGTAGCTAATACCATGCACGGTCATATTGAGTGGTAGAATTAATAGCTGCCCCACTACCTTTTTGGCATCATAGGCACCTAGTGTTGCACTATGCTCAATCCAATAGTGAAAATCCTCTCTACGTGGCCCAGTGTATTTATTTGGAAAACAATAATCTCGTAATTGATGGATCTGCCCATAATCGTTCGGTGAGACGATACGAATGTCCATATAACCACCCCTTTTAGAACTGAATATTCTTATAATTAAATAGCTAAAAATCTGTTAAAGGAGATTCAACTGCAGTGGTTTGTAAATCAACCACTGCTAGAATCCTTAAAGCATTTCCCCTATTTCCTTGGATACCATAATATCTGTTATAGTTTGAAATACTTTTTCAACATCTGGTCCATCCGCTGATATTTCCACTACACTTCCTGGTTTAACCCCTAATGACATAACACCCATAATAGACTTTAAATTTACGGCCTTCTCTTGAAAAGTTAAGGTAATATCACTTTCGAATGGTGTAACCGCAGTGACTAGTAATGCAGCGGGTCTTGCATGTATTCCTTCGGGTGTAGTAATTTTATATATTTTCTTCATTCATAATGCCTCCATTTTCATGTAAAATCTATTCGATCTTGATAATTGGCAATCATTATCTCATTATGTGACCAATCGGAGTCTACATTATTGCTAACAAAAATGGGCAGCTCGGTTGAAGTCTTGGCAATTTCCTCAATAACTTCGCTGAATAAAGCATTCAATAGCAGCGAACCGATCACTGTCGATGCAGGTGCATATTGCATGTTTTGAGCATGTGCATGTAGAACTCCATCACCAATAGGTATATGAGTGTTAATAACTAGATCTACCACTTCTTCCAGTCGTAGTCCACAATGATGACGTGTTGCCTGCTCCCTATAATCAAGTGATTGGAGAGATAGGACAAATACGTTTGCATGTTTGGCTAATAAAGCTGCATCAATCGGTGCTGCATTTCTACCAGAAGTTGAAATCACAATACAAATATCATTTTCACGAAAGTCAAATTGCTCTTTATGTTGTTCAATAATTGCTGGGTCCTTTTCGTTAATAGAAGAGGCTATAGCTCCTGCATGTAATGCTAGAGGTTCAATAAAAATCGGACGTACAGGTACTAAACCACCCGCACGATAAAATGCCTCCTGTGCTAATAGCTGTGAATGACCACAACCGAATAATTGGATAATCCCACCTTTTTGAAGGCGTTGCACAATAATTTGTGCCGCTTCCTTTATACAAGCAGACTCCTGCTCCTTCACAACCTGGATCAGCTTTTCAATTTCAGAAAAATATGCATCCATATAATCACCTTTTTATTTCACTTATAAATTTGTAACGATCCGCACGATACGTACTACGTACAAGCTCAAATGGCCGACCGTCAGATAGATAACTCGTACGTTTAATAATTAAAACAGGCGCTGTTTGATTAATTTGCAAAAACTTTCCATCCTCTTTCGACACAATCGCTGCTTCCATTTGTTGGACGGCATTACCAATTTTCTGATGGAATTTTGCTTCGATTAATGCATATAACGAGCCCATTATTTGCTTCTCATCCAACTCTGGATATACTTTCACAGGTATATACGTTTTTTCAATCGCCATTGGCTTGGAATCAGCATTTCTTATTCGCACGACAAAAAACACTTCTTCTCCGGGCTCCATCATTAAATCCCTTGCAATATCCACTGGCGGTATAATTTTTTCAAAACGTAATACTTTACTACTCGGTTCCATTCCTCTTGCTCGCATATCCTCAGTAAAACTTGTTAAGCCTTTTAACGGTTGCTCTAATTTTGGATTGGCAACATAAGTACCTCTTCCTTTTTCACGATATAGCAAACCGCTATTCACTAGATTGGTAATGGATTGACGAACAGTCATTCTACTAACATCAAACTGTGCAGAAAGCTCTCGTTCTGAAGGTATTGTTTCTCCAATTTTGTATTCTTCTAAATAAATTCGTTGTTTAATAATCTCTTCTATTTGTATATAGATAGGTATATGAGAATTTTTCTCTAACAATTCTTGCACCTTCCTTATCGCCTCATTTATGATTTCTCAAATACAACTTTACCTCGACAAATAGTTTTTTGCACATTTAATTTTTGATCAAGCAATACAAAATCTGCATCAAAACCTTCTTTGATTCGCCCCTTCTTGGACAACCTTAACTGCTCCGCAGCATTTGTAGAGGACATGGCGACTATTTCTTGAAGTGAACAATTTGTAACAGCCTTCATATTTTTTACTGCCTGTTCCATCGTTAAAATACTGCCAGCTAATGCACCATTTGCTAAATGAGCACCTTTTTCACTCACAGACACTGTTTGCCCGCCTAAATCATATTCGCCATACTGTAATCCTTTCGCGCGCATCGCATCCGTAATAAGAATAATGCCCTTTGCACCTTTCAAACGATAAGCCAACATGACTGATTGAGGATGACTATGCACAAAATCGACAATGAGTTCAACTTTAATCTTTTCATCTAGTAAAGCCCCACCGACAACACCAGGGTCACGATGATGAAAAGGCCGCATTTGATTATATAAATGAGTGGCCTGATTTACTCCTAAAGCTACTGCTTTATGGACTTCATCTATTGAAGCGTCAGAGTGACCAATAGATGGAATGACCTGAAAGTCTCTTAGTGCTTCAAGAAATGTAAAGCCACCCTCTATTTCTGGTGCTATCGTGATTTGTCTTATTTGATGGTTACTAATATTTTGCCAATGGGCAAATTGCTCTATCGTAGGCTAATCATGTAAGCTACTGGCTGGGCACCAGCGCGAATTTTCGAAACAAATGGACCTTCCACATGTATACCCAATACATTGGCTTCTCCTTCATGACATTGGAATTCCGCTATATTCAATAAAGCGCTTTCAATTTTACTGACGGATTGTGTCATTGTCGTAGCAAGAAAACTTGTAACACCTTCTTGCACTAAAGAGCGAGCCATCGCATGTAAAGACTGTTGAGTAGCATCCATCGTATCATGGCCTGCTGATCCATGAATATGCATATCAATATAACCTGGAAGCAAAAACCAATCCTGATCTGTACCTTCTATATAGTGAGCTGCCTCGATATTTAAGTTACGGCCTATTTGAGCAATTTCTCCGTCCTGAATAAAGAGATCACCCTCAAATGGTTTCCCCTCAGGATTAATCATTGTGACATGGGAGATTAATAGCGTATCCTTCAAAATTTCACCTCCAGCTAAATTTTTAAAGCTTTGAGGAATTTTCACCATTTCTTATAAGGTATAGTTGTCTATACCAATTATATGCTCATTTACCAAAAATAAAAAGCTATTTTTTCTATTTTCTAAATTTTTCATACATTATTTTGTCCTTTGAAATAGTTCTGAATAAAAAAGCTAAAACACGTGAGGGGTTGGTATATATTCATTTGCACATAAAAAAGGAGCTTTTTTTATAAGCTCCTTTTCACTCCTATGTATAGGACGAATCCCAATTGTGCCGTAATGCCAAGAAACATTCGTTTTGAACCCGCAATTTGCAGGGGGGTGCCTGCTTTGCAGCTTTAAACGTCCCGCTCCGCTAGGGGCATGTTTGCGACCACAAAATGAAGGCTCCCGATTCGATAGTGTTCGGTCAAAACTGTGAAGTAGAATTAGCAGTTAGACAAACACATCAGGATTCGTATTACAGTTATCATAGCACCACTTTTCTGATAATTCAAACGATTTTATCTAATAATCTATAATTTCTTGAGAAAACGCAAAAAATACCTAGATTCCCAACAATTTTTGCTAGGAAATCCAGGTATTTTGCATTATAAATTATTTTCTAAAAGGTTTAATTGCCAAGCTTAATTCGCTAAGTTGCTCAGTAGATACTTCACTTGGTGCTTCTGTCATTAAGCAGCTTGCACTTGCTGTTTTCGGGAATGCAATTGTATCACGTAAATTGTGACGACCTGCTAATAGCATCACAAAGCGATCAAGACCAAATGCAAGTCCAGCATGTGGTGGCACACCATATTCAAATGCTTCTAATAAGAAACCGAATTGGGCTTGAGCTTCTTCTTCGGAGAAACCAAGTAATTCAAACATTTTTTCTTGTAGGTCACGTTCATAAATACGTAGTGAACCACCACCAAGCTCATAGCCGTTTAATACGATATCATATGCCTGTGCACGAACAGCTCCTGGATCTGTATCCATTAACGGAATATCCTCGTCAAACGGACGTGTAAATGGATGGTGAGCTGCATAATAACGACCGTCCTCCTCAGAGTATTCAAATAATGGCCAGTCTGTAATCCATAGGAATGCAAATTGTGATTCGTCGATTAATTCTAAGTCTTGACCTAATTTCGAACGAAGTGCCCCTAAAGAAGCCGCTACAACAGATGCTTTATCCGCAACGAATACTAGAATATCGCCAACTTCTGCACCCATTCGTTCGATTAATGCTGCCGCTAACGCTTCATCGAAGAATTTTGCGATTGGGCCATTTAAGCCTTCCTCTGTTACCTTTAACCAAGCAAGTCCTTTAGCGCCGTAAATACCAACGAACTTAGTTAGTTCATCCATGTCTTTACGAGAGTATTTGTCAGCCGCACCTTTAATATTGATACTTTTAACTTGTTTTCCTTGTGCCACTGTATCAGCGAACACTTTGAAACCACAGCCTTCAAAAACTTCATTTAAAGCTACTAATTCTAATCCAAAGCGTACATCTGGTTTATCAGAACCATAACGATCCATTGCTTCCTGATACTTCATACGTTGGAATGGTGCAGGAATATCAATCCCTTTTACTTCTTTCATGACTGCTTGGATTAATCGCTCGTTCATTTCTAAAACTTCTTCTTGTGTTAAGAAGCTTGTTTCAATGTCCACCTGTGTAAACTCAGGTTGACGGTCAGCACGTAAGTCTTCATCACGGAAGCAACGTGCAATTTGGAAATACTTCTCAAAGCCAGCAACCATTAATAATTGTTTAAATAGCTGAGGTGATTGAGGTAAAGCATAAAATTCACCTTCATGGACACGTGATGGTACTAAATAGTCACGAGCACCCTCTGGCGTTGATTTTGTTAAAATCGGAGTTTCAACCTCTAAAAAGCCTTCGTTTTGTAAGAAGTTACGGATTGTACGCGTAACGTCCGAACGCATTTTGAACGTATCGAACATAACTGGACGACGTAGGTCAAGATAACGGTATTTTAAACGTAGATCTTCTGATACGTCAGTGCGATCTTCAATTTGGAATGGTGTAGTTTTTGCTGTATTAATGACGACTAAATTCGTCGCCTCCACCTCGATTTTACCATTTGGTACATTCGGGTTGATTTGGTCCTCTGTACGTAGAATAACTGTTCCTTCTATTTCAATTACGTACTCACTACGCACTTTATCCGCCAATGCATGCGCTTCTGCAACGTCTGGACTAAAGACTACTTGTGTAATCCCTGTACGGTCACGTAAATCAATGAAAATTAATCCACCTAGGTCACGACGACGCTGTACCCATCCTTTTAATACGACTTTTTCGCCTTGTAACGTTTCTGAAAGCTCGTTACTAGCATGTGTTCTTGTAGCCATTGTTAAATTCCTCCAAAATATATTCAATTTATGTAGCATTTAACGAGAAATGCCATATCTTTGTTTAGGATTGTTGTGATAAATGATTGACTAACTCTGAAAATGCAACCTTGTGCTGCTCACCAGATTCCATATGCTTTACGGCAGCTGCTTGCTCTTCAAGCTCTGTTTCACCAAGGACAATTGTATACTTGGCCCCTAGACGGTCGGCTGATTTCATTTGGGCTTTCATTTTACGATCTAAATAATCCATCTCTGTTGCAAGGCCCTTTGCACGGAAAGTACTAGTTAACTCTACCGCCTTTTGCTTTGCATCATCGCCCATGGCAATAATATAAACGTCTAATCCAGAAGCCGTATCTAATTCAACACCTTCTGCTTCAAGCGCTAATAACAAACGTTCAATACTTAAAGCGAAACCAATACCAGGAACATCTGGACCGCCTATTTCTTGCACTAGACCATTGTATCGTCCACCACCACAAAGTGTTGTAATAGCTCCGAAGCCAGATGCCGTTGACATAATTTCGAAGGTCGTATGGTTGTAATAATCCAGTCCTCTTACAAGGTTTGGATCAACCTCATACGTAATGCCAAGAGTATCTAAATATGATTTCACTTGGGCAAAATAAGCAGCCGATTCCTCTGTAAGGAACTCTGTTAATGCAGGAGCTGTTTTCATTAGTGGGTGCTCACGATCCACCTTACAATCTAAAATACGCAATGGGTTCTTTTGTAAACGATTTTGGCAATCTGAGCAAAATTCATGAATATTTGGCTCAAAATGTTGTAATAAAGCTGTACGGTGCGTATCACGTGTTTCTTTATCACCTAGTGAATTGATCACTAATTTTAAATCCTTTAAGCCCGCTGATTCATAGACATCCATTGCAAGTGCAATGACTTCTGCATCAATTGCAGGATCTGCTGAACCAATTGCCTCTACACCAAATTGAACAAATTGGCGATAGCGACCAGCTTGTTGACGCTCATAGCGGAACATAGGCCCTAGATATGAGAGCTTAACAGGTTGATCTGGAGCGCCAAACATTTTATGTTCCACATATGCACGTACAACACCAGCTGTATTTTCAGGACGTAGTGTTAGTGAGCGACCGCCACGATCCTCAAATGTATACATTTCTTTTTGAACAACATCCGTTGTTTCCCCTACACCACGTGCAAATAAATCAGTCTGCTCGAAAATCGGTGTGCGAATTTCGTTGTAGCGATAGACGCGACAAATATCACGAATAATCGCTTCAACCTTCTGCCATTTTTCAGATTGACCTGGCAAAATATCTTGTGTCCCTCTTGGCACTTTAAAACTCATGTAATTCCCTCCTATATTGATTGCCTATGATTGAGCCATTTTCATCGAGACTAAGTGGGTTCTACTTATGTTGAGCGAGGTTCCATCTGACCCTCCTCCAACGTAAGTGGCGGACATCCTCATATTAAGTAAGCTGCCTCACTACTAGCATTCCATGTTTTTGACAACACAAAAAAGCTCCCGTCACCTTGCCTATGCAAGGGACGAGAGCTATATAAGCTTCCGCGGTTCCACCCTAGTTGACACAAATTTTTACATGTGTCCTCCTCGTAATCGGATAACGGCCGATTCCGTTTTTTCCTACTAAGCACTGCTTTTCAGAAAAAAGCCTCTCAAGTGTTATTCACGTTATACATTTTTGTAGGAAAGATTGCAGCCTAAGTCTTTCCTTCTCTGTTCCAATAGAGGTACACGCTACTTGCTTGGTCATAAGCGATTAATCATTTTTCGATTACCCTTTATGTTAGTCACTAGCTAACCCAATGTCAACTATTTTTGTATTTTTCATAAGAGAGTAACGAAAATAACAAATTCCATTACCTTTTTACCACGAATTTTAATACAAAAGCATGGTAAAATAGCACAAGGAATAGGAGGAATCTGATGAGGACAAAAATTTTACATAGTATTATCATCTTCGTACTAATAGTAACAATTGCGATTCCAAATAAGAACTTTATTCAATATGCTTCCGCTGATACGAGTGATCTAAAAGTATCTGGTACGATTCTTCATTTACGTGAGGGTCCTGGATTGTCTTATCCAATTATTACGACTTTAGATGAAGGTGATCCTTTAACTTCAATCGCTCGTGAAGGTGATTGGATACAGGTAAAAGCAGGTAGCTATGAAGGCTGGGTAGCATCCTGGTTAACTACCTCTACAAGCACTCAAAAAACCATTGATAAAACTGTTATTTCACAGGTTGACCGTTTAAATATTCGCACTGATCCAGATATATCTTCTGCTGTTCTTGGACAGCTTTCTACGGGCAACCAAGCAAACCTCCTGGAGGAAAATAATGAATGGGCTAAAATTGATTGGAACGGATTATCTGGTTGGGTTTCTAAGGATTATGTAACGATTAATGACAGTCCTAAAAAAGAAAAAGAGCCAAAAGAGGATTCTGTAGAAGTATCTACAACTACTACACCTGTTAATAAAGATACTACTTTTACGATATTGGTGGATGCATTGAATGTTCGTAAAAAACCTGATTTGAATGCCAAAAAAATTGGCACAGTGACAAAGGGAAAGGCTTACAAGGTCCTTGCACATGAGCACAATTGGGTACAAATTCAGTATAATGATAAAAAAGCTGGATGGGTTTATAGTTTTTACGGTACTTTTTCAAATAAAGTAAAGAGCACATCTAAATCGTCCTCTTCAAAAGATTTAGAATCCGTTACTATTATTTATAATGGGACAAACTTACGAACTGATGCGTCAACTGCTGCTGAAGTTGTGGAGCGAGTAGACGCTGGTAAAACCTATCCTATTGTCGGCGTAAAAAATGATTTTTACGAAATTCAACTAGACAAAGAAACAGCGTTTGTTGCGAATTGGGTTGTTACAACGAGCTCCAATAAAACTTCTATCCCACAAAAGGATCAACAAGAGCCTCGTAAAAAGGGAACATTAAATGGATTAACCATTGTTGTAGATGCTGGGCATGGAGGCAATGACCATGGAACAACAGGTCAACGTGGAACAGAAGAAAAAGGGATTACTTTGAAAACAGCTACTCTCCTTGCTTCTAAGCTAAGTGCAGCGGGTGCCAATGTTGTTATGACAAGAGAGTCTGACGAATATGTGGCATTGCGGAAGCGTGTCTCGATTGCCCACCAGTATGAGGCAGACGCTTTTATTAGTCTTCATTATGACGCTACCGATGATAGCTCTATTAACGGCTTCACATCCTATTATATGAATAGTAATCAAAAAGGGCTTGCGGAGGCAATACATGATGGACTTTCGAGTAAAATTGATTTGAGAGATCGTGGAACCCAACAAGGCAACTATTTAGTACTACGTGAGAATCGACAAAGAGCCGTGCTTATTGAGCTGGGTTACTTAAGTAATGCTAGTGAAGAGCGGGCCATCACCACGGCTAAATTCCGTGAACAGGCTACTCTTGGTATTTATCAAGGCATCTTAAATTACTTTAATGCGAATGAAGAATAATACAAAAAAGCTGTGGAATGATCATCATTTTCCACAGCTCTTTTCATGTTTTAAGAAATACCTAATGCTACTGCAGCTATTAATGCTACACATGCAATCAATGCCCAGCCAAGAATCATCTTCCAAATGAATTTAATCCACTTTTCATATGGAATACCTGCTACGGCTAAATACGCCATTAATGCAGATGAAGTAGGAATAATGGAGTTTGTTAATGAATCTCCGTACTGGAATGCTAAGACTGCTACTTGTCGTTCTAATCCTAATAAATCAGTAATCGGAATCATAATTGGCATGGTTGCTGCCGCCTGTCCACTACCAGATGAAATAAATAAATTTAAAAGGGCTTGAATAAACAGCATACCGATTGCACTAATAGCATGCGGTAAATGTCCGATTGTCTCTGATGCTGCATAAACAATTGTATCTATGATTTTCCCTTGCTCTAAAACGACTGTAATAGCACGTGCAAAACCTACGATGAGAGCACCGAATGTTACAGCCTTTGCCCCATCAATAAAGGAGTCGAAAATAGTGCCAGGTTTTAAACCGCCAATTAGGCCTGCAAGTAAGCCCATAATTAAAAATGAAGCCGTTAATTGTGTTAAAAACCAATCCCAATTAAAAACACCATAAATATTAAATCCAATGCCACATGCCATTACAATAAATACTAGCTTATGTTTTCCTGTTAATGAAGGAATGTCAATCGCAGATACATTGGATTTAGCCTGTTGTTCAATTTCATAAATCACACTTGCCTGCGGGTTCTTTTTCACCTTAAAAGCATAGCGAGACACATAGAAGATAGCAAAACTTAATACAAAAATATAGACAACTGCACGGAAACCAATCCCTGAGAATAAAGGTACATCTGCTAATGATTGAGCAACGCCAACCGTAAAGGGATTAAGCATCCCCCCAAAAAATCCACTAGCTGCTCCTAGTGTAATCATGGCAGTTCCTGTAACCGCATCAAAGCCCATAGCACGAGCGATTGCTACGCCAATTGGTACGAAAATAATCGTTTCTTCCGCCATCCCCATTGTAAAACCACCAACAGAGAATAGAATCATAGATAGTGGAATTAAGAGCTTTTCTCTACCCTCTAATGCTTTCACACCTTTATAAACACCAGCTTCGATAGCACCTGTCGAACGAATAATACCAAATACACCACTAACTAAGAAAATATAGAAGATAATTTGAGCACCTTTTTCAAGGCCCATCGGTACTGCTGTAAACATTTCAAAAATGGAAACTGGATTACTGTCAATATGATGATAGCTTCCATCCACAACGAGCATACGTCCTTCTGGATCTTCTACTCGGTCAAACTCACCTGCTGGAATAATATAGCTTGCAATACCTGCTAGAAAAATAATAGCAAAAATAATCGTATATGTATGAGGTACTTTCAGCCAACTCTTCTTTTTTACACGCTGTTCATTTTCCAAAATATCACCAACCTATTGATAGATTTTGACACTAGCAAACTCTATCAAAGCCCCCTTCCTACTTTGTCGCTATATGTCGTTAATTGAAAATAAATATACATTAGTTCAAATTTATTGTAAAGTATTAATTTTCTATTATTTCAGATTTCCCATTTTGTCGTTGCCTTATAAAGCTTCCTAGGACGGCCCTGATGATAAGGGTGCTCCTCCCCTGCAAACGTAAAATAGTTCTGTTCAATTAAACGATTAATAATGCGCTCAGCAGATCTACGTGACAGATTCATATAGTCTGCTAATTCAGCAGCGGAAAAAGGACGATTATTGGTTACCAACATGAATTGCTTCATAACGTTAATATTTTTAGCACTCATTTTCACTTTTTCAGCAATCTCTAAAATATGTTTATTATTGCTACTTAAAGCTACTTTATTATTATTTTCAAATAATGGTCCATATAATCGATTCTGTTCATCCACCAAGCACATTACCGTAGAAGTCTCGCTATATTTGGTTGTAAAAAACAAAGCCTGTGATGAATGTGCCTCCGCCTCATGTAAAGAATAGCCATAGCCAACACCCACTCTGAAAATAGTACCAAATTGCTGTTCATACTGTTCTTTTAGGGAACGTAAATAAGAAGGTTCAAGCTTTTCAATTACCCCTCTTGTTGAAATAATTAAATAAGGCTCCTGCTGTGCTGGCATGACCTTTGCATGCAAACGATCGCTTAATGTTTCTAAAGTACTTAGAAATACTGGATGAAGGTGTGATAAATTTTCTTGGCAATGAATGGAGACAACGGCAATTTGCGAGGACGCCAATAATTGATGATGATACGCATCTAAGGCTCTAGTAACCGCCGCTGCAAACGTTTGTTTGCTTTCAACCATATACTTCGCAGGTATCCCTAATTGTTCAAGCTCTATAAAAACAGCATGAAGGCTAGTAAGAGCTACTTTAGTCTTTCCAGCTTCGTATAACTCCTTATGATAATGAACATAATCAGCCATATTTAAATTTGCTATTTTTTCAGGTTTTTCATGGACCCATGCATAATCTTTTACATACACATCTGTAGATGCAATTCCTGCCTCCTTCATCACTTGATAAAAGCTATTCATTTTAGGCAAATCTATCGATAATTCGCTCAATCCTACTCGTTCATGATGGTGTAGGGATAATAGCGAAAGGGCTAAAGTCAATTCATCAAAAGGGAGATATGTCGCTTGTATAGATAATGCCTTTATTTTTTCGTAGCAATAGTAATAGGGAATGGAGCCAGCAAATAATACAATATCCGATTGAGATGCGGCTTCTTCAATAAAATCCACACACTGTTCAGGATGCGTATATGGAAAATGAATAAATTGTACGTGAGGAAATACTGCGAAATGCTCCTTTATATTATTCCAAAAAAACAAAGAACCTAAAATTGCTATTGTTTGCATAATTTTCAACCTCTCTAATAAATCAAATATTCTAATAATTAAGTTCATTCATTATAACGTAAATATATAAAAAAAGAACCTTCCATCATCGAAGGTTCACACATACTCATTTTTTGGTTGTTTCCAATGTAACCCACACAATTTCCTCCAACTGTATGAAGAATGGTGTACGACTAATCTCTAAAATAATATGGTCAGGTAATATTGATAATAAAATACCTTGTTGAATATTTTTTTCTGTTTGCACTACAATAGCCTGACCAACCATCAATTTAAGAGTTTCGTATAAATATGGATTGGATATACTTCCTATCTGCGCCATGTTCTTGACACTCCCTCCTATAAAACTAACCATACTCTTAAGTATATGAAGGAATGATAGGAAATGTACCATTTATTTTGACTCTAGAAGTATTGTTACTGGCCCATCATTAATGAGTGCAACATCCATCATTGCACCAAAAATGCCTGTCTCCACATGTAAACCGTGTTCCCGTAATGCTTGATTAAAAGCTTCCCACAGCGGCTCTGCTACTTCTGGTCTTGCAGCACTTGTGAAACTTGGACGATTCCCTTTTTTTGCATCCCCATATAACGTAAATTGCGAGACGGATAAAATAGCGCCACCTTGCTCCAAAATAGAATGATTCATTTTTCCATCAGCATCTTCCCAAAGGCGTAAATTGGCTACTTTTTTCGCTAAGTATTCGACATCTTCCTGCGTATCTTCATGTGTAATACCAACTAGAAGAACATAGCCACTATCGATGGCTCCTGTAACAGTTCCGTCAACTGTTACAGAAGCTGTTTTACTACGCTGTAATACTACCTTCATACGTCAATAACCCCAATTCTAACTATTGCTTAATTGATAACTCGTTGCACCGAATAAATATCAGGTGTTTGTTTAATTCGCTCCACAACCTTATGCAAATGCGAAATATTCGAAATAGAGATTGTTAAATGAATTGTGGCCATTTTATCACGATCAGCACGGCCACTTACCGCTAAAATATTTGTTTTAGTTTCACTAACAATTTGCATAATCTCATTTAAAATACCAGGTCGATCAAAAGCAGAAACCTCAATATCCACTGGGTATTCCTTTTTCTCAGGGATGACACCATGCTCCCACTCGACTTCAATTAAACGCTCCTGCTCATCCTCAATTTGAATATTAGGACAGTCTGCACGATGCACGGATACACCACGACCCTTTGTAATAAAGCCAACAATGTCATCTCCTGGAACAGGCGTACAGCAGCGCGAAAGTCGAATGAGCATATTATCAATGCCCTTCACAATGACACCTGATTCCGTACGTTTTTGTGGGATCGGATTTTTCATTTTTTGTTCGATTTTTTCTAAGGCTTCTTCCTGTTCACGCTCTTTTCGGCGTTTTTCAGCTAAACGATTCACAACTTGTTGTGCCGTTATTCCGCTCACACCAACAGCTGCATATAAGTCCTCTTCATTCGTATAATTAAACTTATCGCATACTCGTTTTAGATTTTCAGCTGACATTGTTTCCTTTAAATCGAAATCCTGTGCACGGATTTCTTTTTCAATCATCTCTTTACCTTTGACAATATTTTCCTCACGTAAATGACGTTTGAAAAATTGCTTTATTTTATTTTTTGCCTGTGAGGATTGTGCTATTTTCAGCCAATCTCGGCTTGGTCCAAAGGATTGCTTAGATGTTAAAATTTCAATGATGTCGCCCGTTTTCAGCGGTGTATCAAGCGGCACCATTTTGCCATTAATTTTCGCCCCTATTGTACGATTTCCGACCTCAGAATGGACACGATAGGCGAAATCAATCGGGACTGAACCAGCAGGTAATTCAATGACGTCACCTTCAGGGGTAAAGACGTACACCATATCTGAAAACAGATCAAATTTTAAGGATTCCATAAACTCTTCCGCGTTGGAAGACTCATTTTGGAATTCTAATATTTCACGGAACCATGTTAATTTTTGGTCGACATTTTGCTTTTGATGGTCAACCTTCCTACCCTCTTTATACGCCCAGTGTGCCGCAATCCCGTACTCAGCAATCTTATGCATTTCCTTTGTACGAATCTGTACCTCTAATGGATCTCCATACGGACCAATAACGGTTGTGTGTAAGGATTGATATAGATTTTGTTTTGGCATAGCAATATAATCTTTAAAACGTCCTGGCATTGGCTTCCACAACGTATGCACAATCCCTAATACGGCATAGCAATCTTTAATACTATCGACCAATACACGAATGGCTAACAAATCATAAATTTCATTAAACTGTTTCTTTTGTAGCACCATTTTTCGATAAATACTGTAAATATGCTTTGGACGTCCATATACATCTGCATCAATTTCAACTTCATTCAGCTGTGATTTCATTTCAGCCATAACATTGTCTAGATATGCCTCACGCTCATCTCGCTTTTTCTTCATCAAACTGACAATACGATAATATTGCTGTGGGTTTAAATAGCGAAGTGCTGTATCTTCAAGCTCCCATTTGACAGTCGATATTCCAAGACGATGTGCAAGCGGTGCAAAAATTTCTAAAGTTTCTTTCGAAATACGTCTCTGCTTTTCGGCAGGCAAATGCTTTAGCGTACGCATATTGTGAAGACGGTCTGCTAGCTTTATTAAAATGACACGGATGTCCTGCGCCATGGCTACAAACATTTTTCGATGATTTTCTGCTTGCTGCGCCTCTTTTGATAAATACTTAATTTTCCCTAATTTTGTAACTCCGTCCACGAGTACTGCTACTTCTTCGCCAAATTCCCGTACCAAATCATCCCGCGTAAAATCTGTATCTTCGACAACATCATGTAAAAAACCTGCCGCTACAGTTTCTGGGTCCATTTGTAATTCAGCTAGAATACCCGCTACTTGTACTGGGTGAATAATATACGGTTCACCAGAGCTACGGAATTGCTCAATATGGGCATCCCTTGCTAATTCATATGCTTTTTTCACGAATGCGACATTTTCATCATTCATGTAGGATTTGACTAACTCAAAAACGTCCTCAGGAGTCAAAATTTGCTCTTTCGCCATAACATGTCCACCTTGCTCGTCAAATTTTTCAGATTAGATATAAACTTAATTGTATAAAATTTTGTAGCCTATTGTAAAGAGACTGTGTCATTTAGTTTAGTTAATCTCGTGAACAGCATTAAAAATGGAAAAAATATTCTTCTTTTTAATAAAAAAGACCCTCTGCGACGTTATGTCACAAAGAGTCTTTGTTTCGACAAGAGAATTAGTGTAATTGATTGAAAGCTACAGCAATTTTCGCGCCCACTACTGCATTGTTTTTCACTAATGCAATGTTGGCATCAAGGCTTTTACCTTCTGTTAATTCTTTTACTTTACCTAGTAAGAATGGTGTCACGTTTTTACCTTGAATACCATTTTCTTCAGCTTCAGCTAAAGCTTTTTCAATTATATTCGTAATAAACGCATGCTCTAAAGCTTCAGCTTCAGGGATTGGGTTAGCAATAACAGCTCCACCTTTTAAACCTAATGCCCATTTCGCACTTAGCATTTCTGCAATTTCTTGTGGTGTATCAAGCTGGAAGTTTACATCGAATCCACTTTGACGTGTGTAGAATGCTGGTAATTCATCCGTACCATAACCAACTACAGGTACACCTTTTGTTTCAAGATATTCTAATGTAAGGCCGATATCTAAAATAGATTTTGCACCAGCACAAATGACAGCAACATTTGTTTGTGCTAATTCTTCTAAGTCAGCAGAGACATCCATTGTCGTTTCAGCACCACGGTGAACGCCACCAATACCACCTGTTACAAAGATTTCAATACCTGCTAGCTCTGCACAGATCATTGTAGCTGCAACTGTTGTCGCTCCAAGTTTTTTTGTAGCAAGTAAGTAGCCTAGGTCACGGCGTGAAGCTTTAGCAACACCTTGTGCATTACCGAACATTTCAAGCTCTTCATCTGATAAACCAATTTTAATTTTCCCATCAATTAATGCAATTGTTGCAGGTACCGCACCATTATCGCGAATAATTTGCTCAACCTCGCGAGCAGTTTGTACGTTTTGTGGGTATGGCATCCCGTGTGAAATAATCGTTGATTCTAAAGCCACGATTGGTAAGCCCTTTGCTTGTCCTGCTTTTACTTCTTCTGATAATACGATGAATTCTTTCATGTTGTTATTCCTCCATTTCACTTTTTAACAAATCTACAGATAATTCAGGTCTCACTGTATAAGGAGATGCTAAGGTATTTTTTGCATTGGTTAACCCTGCATCAAGACATGACGCAAAGGATTGTCCTGTCAGCCAGCCGTGAATAACGGCACTGACAAAGGCATCTCCAGCACCTGTCACATCTTCAATCTTATCAATTACTTTGGCAGCAAAATGACTAGGCGCAATTGTTGTTGAAGCCGCATATACGCCCTTACTGCCAGCTGTGATAATTACATGCTCAGCACCTAATTGTAGGAGCTGTTGTAATGCTTTTTCATAATGACTCACGTTTTCAATTGTATGTCCTACAATTGTTTCTGCTTCATCCGTGTTACAAATAAACCATGTTACGCCTTGTAATGTTTCAGGTAGTCGATTCATTTTAGGCGAGGATACTGGCACAATAACCAGTGGAATTTCACGAGCAATAGCTACTTGCTGGATATAAGCCACTGTTTCTTTCGGACAGTTTAAGTCCAAAATAAAGCAGCCAGCGTTCACAAGCATCGTCTCATGCTTTTTTAACAAATTAGGCAATAATAAGTCATATACTTCCATATTGGCTACAGCTAGTGCTAGCTCGCCCTGCTCATCCATAATGGCTGTATAAGAACCAGTTGAAGCTTCAGGTAACTGCTCCACATATCGTAGATTCATAAACGATTCTGAAGCATCTTGGATCACTTGCCAATCCGCATCTTTACCAGCTGTTGTGAGCAATGTCACTTGATGGTTTAATCGGCCTAAGTTTTCAGCAATGTTTCGACCGACACCACCTACACTAAAGGAAGAACTAGCAGGGTTAGATGTTCCAAATTGAACATTGCCCTTCACGTGGAATTTTCGGTCTAAGTTAGCTCCACCGATACAAATAATTTCATTTGCCTCGGGTAAAATATAAGCACGACCTACTATTTTTCCTTCCTTCGTTAAACTAGACACTAAATTAGCAAGTACGGGACGAGATAAATTCATGGCATCCGCCATCTCTTGCTGAGACATAAACGGATTTTGGCGAATTAAAGCAAGCACCGCCTGTTCTCTTTCATTCATAGCATCACCTTTTATTATATTTGTTTACATTATAAACTTTTGTTTGAGTTTTGTCAAAAAAAAGTTGAACCTTTCATACAGAGGTTCAACTTTTCATGTTTAGTTCGTTTGTGCTTCTGGAGAAGCTTGTTTTTTGACGATGATAACGAATAGGCTCGCCAATGCACAAAAAGCCCCTGCAAGAAAAAAAGCCCATGTATAGGAATTGAAAAATTTATAAATCAACCCACCACCATATGCAGCGACTGCCGCTCCCGCTTGATGAGAGGCAAAAATCCATCCGTAAATAATACTACTCTTTTGTACGCCAAAAGTTTGTCGGGCAATACTAATCGTAGGTGGCACTGTTGCAATCCAATCAAGGCCATAAAAGATAGTAAAAATAGTTAATAAAACAAAGGAGCCCTGTGCCAAAGCATATGGGAGTAACAGGAGGGAAGCTCCTCTTAACAGATAATACCAAAATAATAACCAACGATTATCAAAGCGATCTGATAGCCAACCAGATGCAGTAGTACCTAGTAAATTAAATACACCCATAAAAGAAAGGAGCGATGCAGCGGTTACTAATGGAATACCAAAGCTAATGCAATAAGAGACAAAATGAGTACCGATTAAACCACTCGTTGAAAGACCGCAAATGAAAAAGCTCCCTGCTAACAGCCAAAAAGTTTTGACTTTAACCGCTTCTAATAAGCCATTGAAGGCCATACTAATTGGATTTTTCTTGAGCTGCACATGGGGATTTTCAAATATCTCATCCTGTCCATAAGGCGTTAAGCCCAAATCCTGCGGTTTGTTTTTGATAAAAATAGCAATTATGATTAACATCACTATACTCAAAAGTAGAATAAAGCCGATTGCCCATCTCCATGAATAGTGGTCAATGATAATAGCAAGCACTGGCAATAAAATAAGCTGACCCGTGGCTGTACTAGCCGTTAAAATCCCTACTGCCAGCCCTCTTCTTTTGACGAACCAATGATTGGCTACATAAGGACTGAGCACCGTTAAAAAGAGGCTTGCGCCGAGACCAATGATTCCACCCCAAATAATGATTAATTGCCATGATTGATTCATGAAAAATGTTAAAGACATTCCTAACACTAATGTAGACATAGCACTTATCATCATCTTTTTTAAACCTATCACTTCAAGCAAAGCTGCCATAAATGGTCCAGAGATGCCATATAAAAATAAGCTGACGGCAAATGCTAGCGCAATCGTCGATCGATCCCATTGAAACTCCCTTTCTAAAGGTTCAATAAACACACCAGATGATGACATTGTAATTCCAGCAACAATAATGGAGAAAAACGTGACCACTAAAATAAACCAACTGTAATGAATCCGCTTCATTATTCCACCTACTTTTCTTGTCAAAGTCACTCTAAAAGCATGTATATACATGTTTTAGAGTATATTCGTTCATTTATATGTATATACATGTATAATGATAGTAACCATTCCATTAGATAGCTGTCAATAAGTATTTTTTAGCGCTTAGGTGTATACTTAAAATTAGTAGAATCCCTCAAAGGAGTACTGACCATGAAAAATCAACAGAATACTATCGATTACACACAAATATGTGTTTGTGCAAACCTTCGAAAAAAAACAAGGGTCGTGACGCAGTTATATGATAAATTACTTCAGCCTACCGGTTTAAAAGTGACTCAATATTCTATGCTGGCACATATCGACCTCCAACAAGCTGTTTCCATTAGTCGTTTAGGTGAAATTTTATTGCTTGACCAAACGACCGTGACACGTAATATCAATCTATTAAAGCAATATGGCTACGTCGAGTTAAAGCGTGATCCCCATGACGCTCGCACTAAAAATATAATGCTCACTGAAAAAGGGTTAGAGAAGCTGCATGAGGCTGCACCCATTTGGAAAACGATTCAAGATAAAATCGTTGATGATATTGGTGTCGAAAAATATGCTGATTTCTATGATACTTTGCGAACAATGCAAAAGATCATTCAGTCCTACGATGAACAATAAAAAAGCGCCCATGTGATGGCGCTTTTTTTCAATGCTCTTAATATTGAATAAGAGTTTTAATATTTAAGTCGCCCAGCTTGTCACGACCATTTAATTCTAAAAGTTCAATTAAGAAGGCACAACCCACTACTTGACCACCTAATTGTTCCACTAGACGAACAGTGGCTTCTACCGTACCGCCTGTTGCTAGTAAATCATCACAGATTAGTACCTTTTGACCAGGCTTAATGGCATCATTATGCATAGTTAATGTATCTTTGCCATATTCAAGACCATAGTCTGCACTAATAACCTCGCGTGGTAATTTACCCGGTTTGCGAACAGGTGCAAAGCCGATTTCAAGGGCATAGGCAACTGGGCACCCAATAATAAAACCACGTGCTTCAGGACCCACTACAATTTCTGCACCTAGTTCTTTTGCATATTCTACAATTTGATCTGTTGCATATTTGTATGCCGGTCCATGATCCATAATTGTAGTTATATCTCTGAATGTAATACCCTCTTTCGGCCAGTTTTCAACCGTTGTAACGTATTGCTTTAAATCCATTTTATTGCTCCTCCTACGAAACGTATTCGTCTAGTCATGTATTCGTTCATCAAACCATTGTTTTAATTCTATATAAGGAGCATAGACAAGCATTTGCTCCATTTCAATCTGTTCTGAACGTTGTTTGTACGACGGTGCCTCGGTCAATGCTTGTTTTGGAGCATCCACGTTGACAGTCGTCAGTCCACTCTCCATTTTAACAAAATCAAGCTCAAAAAACACCTGTGTCATAAATTTTAATGTTTCTAATGGCCATCCAGTATGCTTAGCTATGTCCGCTACATGCATATCAAGTGGAAATGCTGGTCGATTTTTCAAGAATTTATAATACCATGCAAATTGCTCTCGGGTAGGTAAAACATTAAAGTATTGTGAATCTGGCATATAAAAATGCGCATAGATGCGTGAAGGGGCTGTCTTCTGTAAAACCTCTTCTAGCTTTTGAATGTTTTCAGGCAAATCTAAAAGAACAATATATTCACTTTGTCCGATGTTTGAAAGAGTTGGATCAACGACTATTATAGGAACATCAATTAACGATTGATAATAGGTCAGTGTTGTTGGACGAAAGGCTATAAATGTCGCCTCTTCCTTTGGCACTGTATTGAGCCAGCGAGCCGTTTGACGAATACCACGAATATCAAAAAGCTGCCATTCAGTGGTTTGAACATCTTCAATCATAAATTGAGCTTTTTTACGACCCTGCCACTCGTTAATTTGCAAATCACCAATAAAGGACACTTTTATGCCATACGTTAATTCATCATGTAAATGGCCCTTATGGAAACCAACACTATCTAATTTGTCATAGCCATTCGTTAATTCCATTTTTATATGGTTCTCAGCTGCTCCAATTTTTCGCATCGAAGATATTTCAACGTCCTCAAGCACATAAACTGGCTTCGGAAAATCGGTACCATACGGGCCAAGTGTTGATATTTCTTCAATAGCATCTGCAGAAATTTCATCTAGGCTTAGAGGGATATCGATGTGTACCACAGGTGTTAACTGCTCTTCTGTTAAACATGCTCTTGCCTGTGTATCCAAGCGTGACCGTAGTTCATCCACATGCTCAATTGATAAAGTCATCCCCGCTGCCATCGGATGGCCCCCAAAATGAGGTAAAATATCACGATTTTTGGCCAATTCATTATATAAATGGAAGCCTTCAATACTGCGTGCAGAGCCTTTTGCTGTGCCTTTATCAGGGTCAAGTGAAAGGACAATCGTCGGACGATAATATTGTTCAACAAGACGTGAAGCAACGATTCCTACAACCCCTGCATTCCAGCCTTCTCCTGCTACAACAAGGACTAAAGAATCGCTAATTTTCTTCTCTGCTTCAATTAGGGCAATGGCTTCATCCGTTATACTTTTGACAATATCCTTACGCTCGGTATTGCAGGCATTTAGCTGTTTGGCCAATGCTGTTGCCTTTGCGCTATCCTCTGCCATTAATAATTCGACACCTGGCGATGCATCACCGAGACGCCCCACTGCATTAAAGCGTGGACCAAAATAAAAGCCAATCGTTTCCTCATTAATTTTTGCTTGCTCCGTACTCGCAATATCACACATGGCTTGTACCCATGGACTAAGAGAACGACGCATTTCCTCTATCCCTCGTTTAACGAGATAACGATTTTCATCCACTAATGGCACCAAATCAGCCACCGTGCCAATCGCAACATATTCTAATAAATGAGTTGGTAGTTCTCCGTATAGAGCATGTGCAAGCTTAAAAGCTACACCTACACCAGCAAGCTCTCCAAAAGGATAATGCCCTTCAGGTATACGTGGATGTAAAATGATATCTGCTGGTGGTAATTCCTCCCCTGGTTCATGGTGATCGGTCACAATGACATCCAGCCCAAGCTCCTTCGCTACACGAATAGGTTCAATCCCCGAAATCCCATTATCCACAGTGATAATTAACTGCACACCCTCCTCATATGCTTCCCTGAAAAGAGCCTCATGTGGCCCATAACCATGAATAAAACGATTCGGTATTTTAAACGATACATCAGCACCAAGATTTAATAGAACATTTAGCATGACCGTCGTACTTGTCACACCATCGGCATCATAATCGCCGTAGACTAAAATTTTCTCTCCATTATCAAGAGCTTGCTCAATTCGTGCCACCGCTTCCGTCATACCGTGCATGAGAAAAGGGTCATGGACATTCGCTTCTGTCATATTTAATAAGCTTTCTGCATCAGCTGTTGTTTCACAGCCTCGCGCTGCTAAAATTTTTGCTGCAATCGCAGAAAGTTGTAAGTCATTTTGTAATGCTTGTACAAGATTTACGTCTGGGCGCTCCACTTGCCATCTTTTTTTCGATAGAATCATCTTCTCACTTCCTTACGAAAGCTATTATACCGAAATTCTACACGATACGCACTATCCGTAAGATTGATAGTTTTATCCAAGTAAGGCTATGTCTCTGTTTCAGCATGCTATCCATCACTTTGCTCCTGCTATCCGTCACTTCCCCCTTGCTATCCGTCACTTTGCTCCTTCTATCCGTCACTTTCCCCTTGCTATCCGTCACTTTGACCCTTCTATCCATCACTCCCCCCCACGCTATCCACTACACAGCAAAAAAGCCCACTCTAGTAAAGAGTAGACTTTTCATAAATGCCTTTTGAAGCGGCTATTAATGCTTCTATTGCTTCCATCCTGCCTTCATGTAAGGCTGTCACAACGGCACTTCCAACGATGACCCCATCTCCCAACATTCCCATACTTTTCACTTGCTCTGGCGTTGAAATGCCAAATCCCGCTAGTACTGGGATTGGACTTGCCTGACGCAAGCTTGCAAAATGTTGTTCTAAATTAGTAGCAAAATTGGATCGTTCCCCTGTAATTCCATTTACAGTGACTGCGTAAACAAATCCTTGGCTTGCAGCAGCAATACGAGTAATGCGTTCAGGAGGACTTGTTAATGATATAAGCTGGATGACATCAATGCTATGTGGATTTAAGGCCTCTCGTAAAATCCCACTTTCCTCTAATGGCACATCGGGTACGATTATTCCTTTGACTCCTCCAGCTACACAAGCTTGAGCAAAAGCCTCCAAGCCATATGCTAATACGGGATTAAAATAAGTCATGATGACTAATGGGACAGTTATTTCCTCTTTAAATGAAGCGAGAGCTTGTAATACTTTCCTCAACGTTACACCCGCTACTAATGCTCGTTCTCCAGCCCGTTCAATTGTTGGACCATCTGCAACAGGGTCTGTAAAGGGAATGCCTACTTCAATAGCTGTTACACCCAGCTGCTGTAGCTTTAAGATCGTTGGCTTGACTGTTTCTAATCCCCCATCGCCTGCCATCATATACGGTATAAAAGCCTTATGTCCTGCAAGCTTTGTCTGGTCAATCGCCTGTTGTAAAGTCGTCATTTCAGATCCCCCCCTAGTGCCGCACGAACCGTGTGTACATCTTTATCCCCTCGGCCAGATAAGCACACCACAATAATGCTGTCATTCGGCATAGTTTTAGCAAGCTTTGCTGTATAAGCAATAGCGTGGGAACTTTCCAGTGCGGGAAGTATGCCCTCTGTTCGACTTAATAATTGTAAGCCTTCTAATGCTTCAGCATCTGTGATAGAGTCAAATTGCGCTCGACCCATCTCATGTAAATAACAATGTTCCGGCCCTTTTCCTGGATAGTCTAATCCTGCTGAAATAGAGTGTGCTTCTTGAACAAAGCCATTTTCATCTTGTAATAAATACATGTAAGCACCATGTAATACACCCAATTGTCCACCTGCAATGGCTGCAGCATGCCGCCCCGTTTCAAGACCACTTCCTGCTGCCTCTACACCATATAAGGCAACTGATTCATCGTCAACGAATGGATGAAACATGCCAATTGCATTACTACCTCCACCAATACAAGCTACAACTGCATCTGGTAAACGACCTTCCTTTTGCAAAATTTGTGTCCTTGTTTCTACCCCGATAATACGCTGAAAGTCCCGGACAATTTTTGGAAATGGGTGTGGGCCTAACGCAGAGCCTAAAATATAATGCGTATCCTCCACATTTGTTACCCAGTAGCGCAAAGCAGCATTTACAGCATCCTTTAAAGTTTTTGACCCGCTTTCCACCGACTGAACCTTCGTTCCAAGTAGCTCCATACGAAAAACATTTAACTGCTGACGTTTGATGTCTTCAGCGCCCATAAAAACTACACATTCAAGATTTAATAAGGCACAAGCGGTAGCCGTTGCTACTCCATGTTGCCCAGCTCCTGTCTCCGCAACAATTTTCTTTTTCCCCATTCGTTTGGCAAGGAGGGCCTGGCCGATCGCGTTATTAATTTTATGAGCACCTGTATGATTTAAATCTTCACGCTTTAAATAGATTTTCGCTCCACCAAGCTTCTTTGTTAAATTTTCTGCGAAATAAAGCGGGGTTTCACGTCCCACATAGTCCTTTAAATAATAGGATAGCTCCTCTGTAAACGCTGCATCTTTTATCGCTTCCTCATAAGCAGTCTCTAATTCTAGCAAGGCTGTCATTAATGTTTCAGGTACAAACCGCCCACCAAATTGGCCGAACCGCCCATCCTTTGTTGGTACACTATTGGCTATCGAAACTGTCATTATCTATGCCCCCTCTTTGCCATTTGTAAAAATGTCCGTATTTTTTTATGATCCTTTATGCCATTTGTTTCTACACCACTGGATACATCCACCATGTGAGGGTCTACATCTGTAATGGCTCCTTCAATATTCTCCGCCTTCAATCCACCAGCAAGTATTAATCTTTCTCGTGGAATTCCCACTTCATCAAGTAAATTCCAGTCAAAAGTTCGACCACTTCCACCCTTAAAATCAGTCCCAGGGGCATCGAATAAATAATAGTCCACCTGATAATTAGCAGCGGCTTGCACATCCTCTTTTGTCCGTATAGATAATGCTTTTATAGCCGGATAACCTTGTTCAGCAATGAATGCTGCTGTTTCCTCTCCATGGTATTGCACGTAATCTAAAGGCACTCGCTCAACCGCTTCCTGTAATTCAGCAGGAGTTGGATTGACAAAGACACCAATTTTCAAAATACCTTGTGGCACTTGCTTTGCTAACAGCTGTGCTTGTTCAATGGATACACGACGTTTACTTGGTGCAAAAACAAAGCCCACAGCATCTGCACCAGCATGAATTGCTGTTTGGATATGTTCTAATTTTTGTAATCCACAAATTTTAACCTTTGTCATACTGACGTCTCCTCGGTTTGAACTTGTAAACGTCTGAGTGCTAGCCCTACATCTCCGCTCCGCATTAATGCTTCTCCAACAAGAACGCCACTAGCGCCCATAGCCGCCACTTGTTTCGCATCGTCCTGCGACCAAATACCACTTTCACTAATTAATAGATGTTCCTCATCAAACGGAAAGGCTTCTGCAATCTCCTTTGTTCGCTGTAAATTGACTTCAAAAGTGCGTAAATCTCGATTATTAACGCCAATCAATTTCGCATCGACTGCAAGGGCACGTTCGAGCTCCTCACTATCATGCACTTCCACTAAAACCTCTAAGCCTAAGCTCGTTGCGTAGCTATATAAATCACGTAAAGCTTCATCCGTTAATGCTGCCACGATCAATAAAATTATTGATGCGCCTGCTGCCTTCGCAAATCGAATTTGCACTCGATCCACCATAAAATCTTTACAAAGAAGTGGCGTATCCACAGTACGAGCAACTGCAGCTAAATCTTCAAAGGAACCTTTAAAAAATTCCTTGTCCGTTAATACAGAAATAGCTGCTGCTCCTGCCTGAGCATAAACTTTTGCTTGGGCAACTGGGTCTGCCCCACCAGCAATTAACCCTTTGGAAGGTGAAGCACGTTTCATTTCAGCAATCACTTGCAATGTGTTTGCTTGCCGTAATGATTGGAATAACGAAGGGCGTTGCTGTTCTGAAAAATTCGCTAAAGGATCAGGCTGCTCTAATAATGCTCCTACCTCTATCCTCTTTTGCTGAAGTATTTTTTGAAGAATATTCATTGTCCAACCTTCACTCCTTTTAATTGCTCACTATAAGCTACAACCCTTGCTAATTTTTGTAGGGCTCGCCCACTGCTAATACTGTCTTTCGCCATAGCCACACCCTCTTTAATCGTTTCTGCCTGACCATAACCGAATAATCCAATTCCGGCATTTAACAATACCGTATTTAAGTAGGCACTCTGCTCCCCAGCCAATAATTTTTTCATTATTACCGCATTTTCATCAGCATTGCCACCACGAATGGCCTCTAATGGTGCCGAGCGAAGACCGACATCCTCTGCGGTCAATGAGAATGGAATCAAATCTCCTTTATCTAGTAAAACCAATGTATTTTGCCCTGCTAAGGAAGCTTCGTCTAGCCCTTGAGGACCTGATACTACAATGGCACGCTCCCGTCCTAGCATTTGTAGAACAGAAGCATACTCCATGACAAAATGGGGACGATTAATGCCTGTAAATTGTGTTGAAAGGGTTACAGGATTTGTTAAAGGGCCAACTAGATTAAAGATGGTTGGTCGACCTAGTGCACGTCGCACCTCCCCAATCCTTCTTAGTTTAGGATGGATATTCGGTGCATATAAAAAAGCAATGCCTTCTTTCTCCAATAAATCTACCGTTTGTGGAATTGTCATATCTGTATGAATGCCTAATGCCTCTAAAACGTCCGAGCTGCCAGAGGAAGACGAAATTTTACGATTTCCATGCTTGGCGATTTTAACACCAGCTCCCGCTAGCACGAATGCAGAGGCAGTACTGATATTAAATGTATGAAGACCATCACCACCAGTACCGCAATTATCCATGTAATCCCCTTCTTTTACCGGGACATCACGGGCAAATGACCGCATAGTTGTTGCTAATGCCGCTACTTCATGAGCCGTCTCCCCCTTTATAGATAGGGCTGTTAAAAAGCTTGCGATTTCATCTTTAGGGGTGTCATCCTGAAATATCCATTGCGCCACCTCCAGCATTTCTTCATACATTAAATGCTCTCCTTGCAACACTTTCCGCTGTAAATGCTTCATTCGTTTTGCCCTCCATTATTCGCCAATAACTGTAAATATACTCGTTCTTCCTCTTCCACCTGCTGTAAAACTCTTAATACGTCCGTATATTTTGTAACCGCAATGGTCGATTGCAAATGCATCATTGTCTGTTTCACCACAATGGATTGCCCAGCTAAAGCAAAATCCAACTGCCCATTAAAATCAATGAAGCCGAGAGCTCCGCCAAAAATACCCGCATTATGATGCCATTTTTCCAAATAATAGGTTTCCTGTTCCTTAGGTATCCCTGTAGTTGAATATGGTGGTAGCATTGCTGCTAATACATCAAGGGCATGAAGCATTGGCAACAGACGTCCCTCTATTCTAGAAGTCATGTGTAAAGCTTGCTTCGATCTCTCAATACGCATAGCATCAATCACCTGAAGGGAATCCCGAAAACAAACTGACTGTAGCTCTTTCTGCACTGCGCTCACAAGGAGGGCATGTGATTTTCTAATCTCTAGATGATTACATAGTTTTCGTTCATTTTCTAAGTCGTCGCTTTTCGTTCCTCCTCGTGGGTATGTTCCCTCTGTCGGGGTTGCAATTACTCGTTCTCCTGTCACTCGTATTAGACTTTCAGGAGATGTTCCTAAAACTACATAATCTTCAAATTCTACATAATACATATAGGCAGCTGGCTTTTTTTTACGGAGCTGTCTATATAACGAAAAAGCGTCTCCTTGAAACTTTGCCATATAGCGCTTCGGTAATACGACTCTTGTCATTTCCCCTTGTAAATTACGTTGAATGTTTTGTAGAGCATTTGTAAATTGATCCTGTGTAGAAGTATCAAGCGTTTGATAGATGTAAGTTGCTTCTTCACTTGCATGCCCCTGTAACAACTGTTGGGCTAAATCCTCCAAGTCAGGCTCTTGTTTTTCCACATCTATATTTGTATGAATCAGTGTCACTTCATCCGTTACATGGTCAAACATAATGATTGTTTCATAGACATGAAAATGAACATCTGGGAGATCCTTTTCATCGGTTGGCAGCATCGATGTTCCTCCATGACCTATATAACCAACGGCACCACCAGAGAACGGAAATTCAGTCGTATGGGAAATGCGTGGCATGAGTCTTTTCAGTAGAGCAAAGAGCTCACCTTTATGGACATAGGTTTTTCCTGTTTGATAGGAATACTCCTGAATTTCTTGCCCGACACCTTTATATGTTTTTCTTGGATTCGCACCGATAAAGGAAAACCTTCCCGCACCCTCATGCTGGGCTGAACTTTCCAGCAGAAATTTATGCTTACCTTGTAAACGTCTAAAAATTAAAATCGGTGTTAAAGAATCGCCATTGATGGTTTTCATTTTTGTTCTTGAACTCATTGTTTGCATAGCTTTCAATCTCCTTCTCCAAAGATTTCCTTTAGCTAATGTCTAGTCGAATGAAGAAAAATTGCACTGTTGAATGAAAATAAAAAAATCCCCTGCAAAAAGGATTATTCCTAATTGCAGAGGACGATCATGACCGCGTTGCCACCTCATATTAGAGCATATTGCTCTCACTTTAATGCCTGCTCCTGCTACGTCCATAGCTAATCAGTTAGATAGCTATAGCCATATATCGTTCAAGCATTCCCTATAACGTGGGGATTCACGTTCGCTTTTTTAAAGGCGACTCTCATAAGTCCATTCACATAAGCTACAAATCAGTTCTCACCAGCCACTGACTCTCTATATTGCACACCTATGCTACTACTCTTATTCAACAATTTCTCAGCTATTCTCATCTAAACTCAGCTCATCTGTTCTTAGGCTGACCACGCTCCCGTAGCCTTCTACCTTGACCGAACAAAAAGTTAGCCTTAATTCTATGACAAACAAATACAATTGTCAATCAATTTTGAAGAACCAAGTGGTTGACATGGATTTCAGAAGCTTTTTATATAGGTATATAACCCTTTTGAAATTCCTTAAAAAGGAAATACCACTCCTGCTATTGAAAATTTTCTGAGTATTGACCTTGTAAAAATATCAAGCTATAGTAATTTCAGAACATTTATTTTTTCTATATAACAAAAGAAGGTAGGAACGTCTATGTCCGTTCGTAAAAAACTAAATCTGGGCTTCATTTCATTAACATGTTTACTCTTCATTTCAAGCATTGTGAGCTTTCTTCAATTTAAAGCTACGCAAAATGATCTAGAAGAAGTGCTGCAACATCGTATAGTTCAAATGCAATTAACAGTGAAAATTCAGCAAGAACTCGCATCGCAAGGTTTATTTTTACGTTCCTATATTTTAAATCAAAATGATGAGACAGCTAAAGCTAATTTAGAGCGCTATGAAAAGCTATTACCAGAATCGGTGAATGAACTTTCTACGCTTGTTCGTTCTGATTACACAAAAAATATCATGCAGCAAATCACAGCACTACAAAAAGATTTACTTACTCATTCCGAAGAGGCGGTCCAAGCCTTCAATAATGGGAATGTAGATTTAGCACTCTCTTACATAAATAATGATGTGACAAAAGATAATAAGGAAATCTTCCAATTGACGAAGGAAATGTTAGAGTATCATAATGAACAGCTTCAAAAGGTTGATGCTGAAGTTAATCAAACGGTTGCACGAGCAATTATTATTTCCATCACGCTACTATTGGCTAGTGTCGTTATTGGCGTATACTTTATGTTTTTTGTTAAAAGATCGATTGTCCAGCCATTGCGTCAGGCTATTGGAGCGGCTGATACATTAGCACAAGGAGATTTAACGATTGATGAGCTGACTCACCAATCAAAAGATGAAATTGGTACACTAGCCGTGGCTGTCAATACGTTAAAGCACAATCTAACAGGATTAATGTCAAACATCCAAGATAGTGCCTCCCACCTATCAGCTGTCTCTGAAGAGCTATCTGCTAGCACGGAGGAAGTGACGGCGACTTCTGATGATATTGCCCAACGAATTCAAGAAAACTCAACACATATCGTTTCATCCGCTAGTGCTTCACAGCAAAGTGCTGTAGCAATGGATGAAACAGCAGCCGGTGTCCAACGCATTGCAGAAGCGACACAAAGCCTTCATTCCAATGCAGAAAGTATGACTGAGCTCGCACAAACAGGAGGAACAACTATTTCCATAGCGAAAGAACAAATGTCTATCATTTCTGTGGCTACCTCTGAAATTGCTACATTAACCGAAAAGTTAAGTAAACAATCAGAAGAAATTGGACAAATTACAACCGTTATCACAGCCATTTCAGAGCAAACAAATTTACTGGCATTAAATGCGGCAATTGAAGCGGCAAGAGCTGGGGAACACGGTAAGGGCTTTGCAGTAGTAGCTGATGAAGTACGTAAACTTGCTGAGGAATCTAATCAGTCTGCCAATCAAATAGTTGCCATTACAAAAGAAATTCTGACAGATACACGCAATGTTGCAGTTGCCGTCGATCATGGACTAGCGTCTGTAAAAGATGGCGTAAATAAAATTCACGAGGCAGGGGATGCTTTCTACTCCATCACATCAGCCGTGACTGCATTTACTGAGCAAATTGAAGAAATATCTGCTACATCTGAGGAAATTTCCGCCAGTGCTGAACAGGTTGCAGCCTCTGTCACGGAAATAGCTAGTGTATCAAATCAATCAGCCAGCAATTCACAAATAATTGGTGAGTCTGTTGATGAACAAGTCGCAACAATGCAGCAAGTGAACGCGGTCGCTGAGGAGTTAAGTCAACATGCCCAGCAGCTACAAACATTACTTCAACAATTTAAAATATAAGAAAGAAAATCTGCTGCTTTTTAGAAAGCCAGCAGATTTTTTTGCATCATAAAAGCAGGGTATAGAAAACAATTTGTTTTCTACCCCTGCCCATTTAAATTATACAGTAGGTTCGTCTGTACCCCATTGTTTTTTCTCTTTCTTGTGTAGCTGCCCATCTGATTTTTTCATTTCACGAATTTTTAATGAATACCAGATTTGAGCTGCGATACAGATGGAAGAATACATACCTGTAATTAAACCAATCAATAACGCGATCGAGAAGTTTTGAATAGATGGTGCACCAAAAATTAATAAAGCTATAACAACAATAATAACTGTTAGGACTGTATTAACAGAACGTCCCATTGTTTGGCGTAATGATTTATTTACAATGTTCGCCAATACTTCACGGTCATTAATTGTATCATAACGATCTAAGTTTTCACGCATACGGTCAAAGGTAACAATCGTATCATTAATGGAGTAACCAACAATGGTTAACACAGCCGCAATAAATGTAATATCTACCTCTAAACGCATGAAGCTAAAGACGGCAACGATTAAGAATACATCATGCAATAATGAAACAATTGCACCGATGCCCATGCGCCATTCAAAACGAATTGCTACATAAATGATGATTCCTAGTGCTGAAAGTGCCAATGCTTTAATAGCATTTTTCACCAATTCCTTACCAACTGTTGGCGATACCGTACTTACAGTAGGTTTATGACCATATTTATCAGTTGTTTCTTTTTGGAATTTTAAAATATCTGCTTGTGATAAATCGGATTTATAACGTACAACTGCAGATGTACTCTTTTCTCCTGAAAGGACAATATCCTCCGAAGGGAAACCAATGCTATCAACGAATTTTGCTACTTCTTCTTGTGTTAACGTTTGTTCTGCTTCAATTTGAATACGTGTACCACTAGAGAAATCAATACCAAGGTTTAGACGGAAAATACCCATAACCACTATCCCAGCCACTAAAATGGCTAAAGAGAATGTATAAAATTTCTTACGGTTGTGAACAAAATCGAAACGATCAAATTTCGTTGATAAATCTAATGTGCCAATGTTTTCATCTAAACTATGTTGTTTTGATTTGGCAATACCATACCATGCTGGATTATTGAAATAGCCACTGTTAACAAGGACTCCTAATAGAACGCGAGAACCCCAAACTGCTGTTAAGAAGCTCAATAAAATACTAATAATTAATGTAGTTGCGAATCCTTTGACAGAGCTTGTCCCGAAGTAAAATAGAATGCCCGCTGCTAATAGAGTCGTCAACTGTGCATCGACAATCGCTGATAAAGATTGTTTAGACCCAATTTGGAACGCCTGTTTAGCAGAATACCCTACTCGAAGCTCTTCTCGTATACGTTCTGCTGCTAGAATGTTGGCGTCCACAGCCATCCCTATACCGAGTACAATAGCAGCAATACCCGGAAGCGTTAATACGGCGTTTATCCAATCAAATACAACCAAGACTAAGAAAGTGAATACAACAAGTGTAATGATGGAAATAAAGCCTGGTAAACGATAGTAAAATAACATGAATAAGAAAATAATTACTACGCCGACAATACCTGCAAAAATGGTACTTTTCAGTGCTTCATCACCAAACTGAGCACCAACAGAAGTGGAGTAAATTTCATCAAGCTTAACAGGTAGTGCCCCTGCATTTAAAATTCCTGATAAATTTTTTGTTTCATCAACAGAGAAATTACCACTTATCATAACGTCTGTAGTATTTAACGTTTGACTAACTGTTGCTGCTGATGAATAGCGAGGCTTCGCTTTTTGTGATTCCGCTTTATAGGAATCAACACCCTCTTCAAAGTCTAACCATACAACTAATAAATTTTGTCCTACAGGTTTCGCAGCAATTTTACTTGTTACATCTGCAAATTTTTTCGCATCTTTTAATTTTAAAGATACGATTGGGCGATTTTGCTGGTCAAAGGAAGCACTAGCTCCATTTTCCGCTAAATCATTCCCATCTAATAATAAATTATCATCCACATCACGGAATGTTAAATTCGCAGAAGTAGATAGTAACTTACGTGCAGATTCCTGATCTTCAACACCAGCTAATTGCACACGGATACGGTTTTCTCCCTCAACCTGAATGCTTGGTTCACTAACACCAATCGCATTGACACGGTTACCAAGGGCTGTTGCCGTAGCAGCCACAACTTCCGGCGTGATTTTTTGTCCTTCTTTTAATTCATTTACCTCGTAAAGAACCTCAAACCCGCCTTGTAAGTCAAGACCAAGCTTAATGTCCTTTAAGACGCCGTTTACAGTCGTACTAATTCCTGCTACCAAAAGCACAAGAATTAATAGGAATGCAACTATACGACTTTTTAGTTTCATTGAAAATCCTCCTCGAAATGGTGTAAGGGTTGTCCTTACACGCCAAACAAGTAACTAGCAATACCTTTTGAAACGATTAATCCTCCTTTTTCTTAGAATCATGTTACCTGTGTCTCAAAAAGGTAGCTTCACTTATTTCATTCGTTCATAACGCGCAAGTTTATCTTTGTATTATTAGGTACTAACCTTCCTAATGCAAGTAACATCGCATGGGCGGTTTATGTAAGTAAACAGTTTTTCAAAATAAAAAAAGCGCAACACACTTATTATGAAACAGGTTGCGCTTGGTGTCAATTCAACACATATAGGTTTCTTTGAATTCTTGCAAAATTTGACACATCGTCATTTATGTTCTGACTGGACCAAGCAGTAATTGTAATTCTTCTGTATTCAGTTCTTCAAACCAATTATCACTTTGTAAAAACTCTACTTGATTAAATGAGACGATATCAGATGGTGATACCGAGAATATGGTCGCAATCACCTCATATAAGCGTAGTTGATCTACTTTCTTTTTCCGCCATTTTTTTTCAACACAGTACCGCCAAAGCTCTTCTGCCGTTATAGCATCATAATGAAAATACTTGAACTCTGCTATCTTACTATCAATTGCAGGACGAATTTTTTCAAATAGTTGCTCATATTGCATACTCATTTTGAATCATCTCCAATCAAAGTCGTAACGTAAGACATGCTTGCATACAAATAGTGTAAATGAATTTTTGCGGCTTGAGAAGGGACGGATGGCATGAGTTCTTTTGTACGGGGTACTTTATTTTTAATGTTTGTCATTTTTTTATCTAAACTTTTTGGCTTCTTTTATAGAATGCAATTTATGCGAATTGCTGGTGAAGAGGCAGTCGGCATTTATATGACCGTCTATCCAGCTTTTATTTTCTTCATCTCACTCATTCAACTTGGACTACCTATTGCTGTAGCTAAAATTGTGGCAGAATTACTAGCAAAAAATAAACGCGAAAGCATATTTGGCGTCATGCGTACTGCTATTCTTTGGTCATTTATTGGCATGATCGTTTTTATGCCACTCGTTGCACTTACTATACCATATATTTCTACGACACTCTTACATAATGAACATACAACTTTCACCTTATGGATTGCACTCTTTGCCGTACCAGTATCAGTAGGATCTGGTTTATTACGCGCTTATTTACAGGGAATCGCTAAAATTACACCGACCGCCTGGTCACAAATGATTGAACAAGTGGTGCGTATTAGCTTTATTACACTAATGCTTCCATATGTGGCTAACTATAATAATGCTGCTGTGACGGCAGCTGCTGCAATGGGTATTACGCTTGCTGCAGAGGTAGTAGCATTTCTCTATTTATGGCTGCACTATATAATTTCAAAAAAGAAACTAATTCCGCGCAAAACAAAAATCGAAGGGTATCCTTCATCGCCAATGCTCCGTATAGCACTACCTTCCGCAGGCAGTAAGCTTTTTGGTTCTTTCACTTGGTTTTTAGAACCAATCATCTTTTTGAAAGCTTTAACAGTGGCAGGATTAACGGCATCTGCAGCTACCATTCTATACGGTGTCATCTCAGGTGTGTTAGTGCCATTACTGCTATTTCCTGCGTTTGTGTCAACAGCTTTATCGATTGTTCTTATTCCAGCGGTCAGTGATGCCGTCGCTCGTCAGCACACTTCTTTGCTACAGGAGCGGATTTCGGTTTCCTTACGATTATCTTCTTTAGTGGGCTGTTTTGCCGCTACATATTTCTTTGTACATGGTGATGAATTGGCTATGAAGCTTTTCCATTTAGAAGAAAATCGTGGTTACGTAAAAATTTTAGCCCCCATTTTTTATTTTTATTATATTCAAAGCCCTTTACACTCCATCCTTCAGGCAATTGGAGAAGCTCGGGCTGCGATGATGAACTCTATCTATGGTGGCCTAGGAAAATTATTTGTTATGTTTGTACTTGCCTCTCAGCCCGGTATTCAAGAAAAAGGGGCTGTGGTAGCTATTGGCTTTGGCGTTTTAATGACGTCTTTCTTGCATATAGCAACTGTTAGACAACGGAAAAACTTACGAGCAGGCTTTAGAATGTTTGTCGTACCTTATAGTTGCTTTATTGCCGTTTGTATCGCCCAGTACTTCCTTATGCCATTACTATCACTACCATTTATTTTAAATAGCTGTGTCACATTATTTTTACTATTTACGAGTTTATTATTTACCAATCAATTACGTATAACGGATTTCCGCTATATCCGTAAATTAGCAAAGAAAGTTTAGCTTTCTTTTAATTGGATATACAGTCGCTCGTCTTCCCAAATACAAAAAAACACTGTCTCACTATCTGTAATATTATTTTTAGCTAGTTCATTCTTCAACCATTCCACATCTTTATGCATCGTTAATAAATGTCTTTCTTGAATATCTCCGTCAATAATCAATGGATAAACAAATGGTTTTTCATCTTTTTTGTAAACGGAAAGATTGCCCGAAGGTTCTAAATAGGCAAATGCAACATCGGAGACAGAGGCGATACCACTTTCTCGTAATTGCTGACATAAATCATCTAAATTATAACGGTGTTTCCGCATTTCACTCTCTAAAATCACACCGTCTTTTACTAGTAATGCTGGATCACCGTCAACTAGGTCGCGGATTCCCTTGAATTTCAACGATAAATAAGCACTTAATATTTGTATACAAAGCAAAATAATAATGGGTAGAATAGCATTAAAAAGAGGATTTTTATAATCATCTAATGCAAAGGCAGCCACTTCTGCAATTAAAACAAATACAACTAAATCGATGACAGATAGCTCACCCACTTCTCGTTTACCCATCAATCGAAAGACGATGATAATAAACACATATAAAAAACAGGTTCTAAAAATAATATGGAAATATTCTTCCATTAGCATACACCCCCATACTATCAAGGTGACCTTATTTTTGTTTTTTATACAGAATGATGGTGTCATATTGCTGAAAAATGATTTTATTCAAGGAATAGTCTTTAGTTGTTCGTACAAAATATAAAGAACGACATACTTTAAACTATAAACAGCAAATAAGGTGAGAAAATGATTAGGAAAATTATTGCTTTCGTTGTTGTTTATATCGTTCTGTTCACGTATCCATTCCTTACTTATGGATACGAAGAACAGACTATACCCGTTCTTATGTACCACCATTTAGCGGACAATATAAACAATAATACGGTTATTTCACCCACTAATTTTGATAAACAGATGAGAGCACTTAAGGAAGAAGGGTATCATGCGATTTCGGTCAAAGAATTACACGATTACTTAACAAGCCAAATCAAATTACCTGAAAAGCCTGTATTGATTACTTTTGATGATGGCTATCTCAGCAATTACGAAATGGCTTATCCGATTTTGAAAAAATATGACCTACATGCAGAAATCTTTGTTATTGCAAGCCGAATAGTCGATACAAGTAAGGGTATTGCCTATCCACATGAAATTGCTAAAATGAATTGGGAACAATTAAAAGAAATGCAAGATTATATAACGATCCAAAGCCATACTTGGGACTCGCATTATAAATTACCTTCAAAATATGGCAGACAAAATGGGGCCATTTACGGTCCAAGCTATTTGAATGGACAATTAGAAAGTCAAGAGCAGTACGAAGCAAGGGTCAAAGATGATTTTATTCACTCCAGAAACATAATTAAAGAAAAATTAGGCTATGAGCCCATCGCCATTAGCTATCCATATGGTATTCAATCTGCCGCCACCATTAAATTAGCACAGGAGGCTGGTTTTAAAATGGGCTTTGTCATTCAAAATAAATATGTTAAAAAGGGTGATGGATTATTTGCACTGAGTAGAATCATTGTAAATGGCAATGATTCAGGTGCCGACTTAATTCATAAAATAAATACACTGAAATAAGAAGCAGTAGGAAGTTATCCATTCTGCTTCAACATCATAAGAAAAGGCTTACAATATAGCTATTGCCTATTGTAAGCCTTTTTCCTTTTAATGATTACATGTCCTTCTCAACTCGGCCGATTGCTTGTCGGTCAAATTTCACACGTACATTATCAGCGATCTTTAATGTTACTGAAGTGTCCTCAATTGCATCAATGACACCATGCATGCCACCGATTGTAATGACTTTATCTCCACGTTGCAAACTACCTTGCATATTTTGTGTTTCCTGCTGTCTTTTTTTAGCTGGACGGATTAAGATAAACCACATAGCAACGAACATTAATAATATTGGTGCTAAGCCTAATAATTGATCCATAATACTTCTTGCCCCCTTTCCAAATCTCACTTTTTTAGTATAGACTATTCCACCATTAAAAAGCGATGGACAAGCCCAAAAATTTTCTCATTTACTAATATTTTTTCTATGATTGACAATATTTTGCTAGAAATATTCACTTTTTACAAAGTTTTGAATGATATTGCCATACTATGGCTATTCATTTAGGACATTAGAGGATTTCTAATGCCCTTTTTTATGAAAAACTCGTCCACTTTATTATCCTTACAAAAGTAATTGGTTAAAAGTTTTTCGCATCTGGTCCATTAAAGCCATATTTCTCGAAAAACTCTTCTCGGAAATCACCAAGACGATCTTGACGAATTGCCTCACGTACTTGTTCCATTAGCTTTAATAGGAAATGTAAATTATGATAAGACGTTAAACGAATACCGAATGTCTCTTCTGTGCGAATCAAGTGACGAATATAAGCACGTGAATAGTTTTTACATGTATAGCAATCACAGTTCGGATCAATTGGCCCAAAATCACGAGCATATTTTGCATTCTTAACGACTAAACGACCTTCTGATGTCATCAGTGTACCATTACGCGCAATACGTGTTGGCAGAACACAGTCAAACATATCAACACCACGAATGGCACCATCGATTAATGAATCTGGTGAACCCACTCCCATTAAATATCGAGGTTTATTTGCTGGCATTAACGGTGTTGTGAACTCAAGAACACGGTTCATAATATCTTTCGGTTCTCCAACAGATAATCCGCCTATAGCGTAGCCTGGGAAATCTAACTCGACTAATGCTTCTGCAGAACGACGGCGTAGATCCTCGTATTCACCGCCTTGAATAATTCCGAATAACCCTTGTTCTTCCGGACGATTATGAGCTTCTTTGCATCTTTTTGCCCAACGTGTTGTACGATCTACTGATTGCAGCATATATTCATGTGTTGCAGGATACGGTGGACATTCATCGAAGGCCATCATGATATCCGAGCCTAAGTCATTTTGAATTTCCATCGCTTTTTCTGGACTTAGGAATAATTTATCCCCATTAAGATGATTACGGAAATGAACGCCTTCCTCTTCAATTTTACGGAACTGACTTAGCGAGAATACTTGGAAACCGCCTGAATCTGTTAAAATTGGTCGATCCCAGTTCATAAATTTATGCAGTCCGCCTGCTTCCTTGACGATATCATTGCCTGGACGAAGCCATAAATGATACGTGTTAGATAAGATAATACCGGCATTCATTTCTTTTAATTCCTCAGGAGACATTGTTTTAACCGTTGCTTGTGTCCCAACTGGCATAAATGCTGGCGTTTCAAAAGAGCCATGTGGTGTATGCACGATACCAAGACGTGCTCCTGTTTGTTTACATGTATGAAGTAATTCATAGCGAATTGCTGGTTGTGTCATAAAAATAAAAACCCTCTCTGATCTGAAGTAAAAACAGTACTCCGATTATTTCTTTTTTATTCTTTTGGTCGAATAAACATAGCATCACCAAAACTAAAGAAGCGATATTTTTCTTCTACAGCTTGCTGATAGGCACTTAAAATAGTTTCTCTAGTGGCTAGCGTACTCACTAGCATAACAAGTGTTGACTTTGGCAAATGGAAGTTTGTAATTAAACCATCCACCACAGAAAACGTATAGCCTGGATAGATGAAAATAGATGTCCAACCTTGCTCTGGTCGTACCTCACCACCATATTTAGAGCCAATTGTCTCTAATGTACGTGTGGAGGTTGTCCCAACAGCTATTACCTTACCGCCATTACGCTTTACACGATTAATCGTGTCTGCCGCTTCGTCCGTCACACTATAAAATTCGGCATGCATTTCATGGTTTTCAATGGAATCCACACTAACAGGACGGAATGTACCAAGTCCGACATGAAGAGTAATAAAGACAACCTCTACCCCTTTTGCCTTTACTTGTTCTAATAATTCTTCTGTAAAATGTAGACCCGCCGTTGGAGCAGCAGCTGAGCCACGTTCTTTCGCATAGACCGTTTGATAGCGATCTTTGTCTTCTAATTTTTCTCGAATATAAGGCGGTAATGGCATTTCACCAAGCTGCTCTAATATTTCATAAAAGATTCCATCGTAATGAAATTCAAATGTTCGTCCACCATGGTCAAGCTCACCTGTACAAGTAGCTGTCAGCAACCCATCTCCAAATGTGATAACTGTTCCTACTTTTACGCGTTTTGCTGGTTTTACAAGGGTTTCCCACTCGTCTGAACCTGCCAATTGCTTCAGTAATAATACCTCAATATGGGCGCCTGTCTCCTCTTTTACACCCATTAAGCGAGCCGGTAAGACCCTTGTATCATTTAACACAAGACAATCTCCCGCACGTAGCTCATCTAAGACATGTGCAAAATGGTGATGCTCAACTTCAATTGAGCCAGGTGTCACAACCATTAATCGACTAGCTGTACGATCTACTAATGGTGTTTGGGCAATAAGCTCCTCTGGTAATTCAAAATCAAAATCTTCTACACGCATGAAAAAAACTTCCTTCTTTATGTTTGTTGGGGATACTCATATCCAAAATGTTCGTAGGCTAAATGTGTCGCCACTCTTCCTCGTGGTGTGCGTTGAATAAGCCCAATTTGCATGAGATAGGGTTCATATACATCTTCTATCGTCACCCGTTCCTCACCAATTGATGCCGCAAGCGTATCTAAGCCTACAGGACCTCCTCGAAAGCGCTCAATCATGTTCGTGACAAGTTTATGGTCAATATGATCAAGCCCTCTTGGATCCACTTGTAACAGCTCTAAAGCTTGCTTTGCAAGACCCTCCGTTATCATACCATCTCCAAGCACCTGTGCATAATCACGTACTCGTTTCAATAGGCGATTGGCAATTCGAGGTGTACCACGAGAACGTCTCGCCATCTCCATTGCTGCTATTTGCTCAATTTCTACCTCAAATAAATGGGCACTGCGAGCAACAATTTCAGCAAGAGAAATATCATCATAGTACTCTAAGCGTAATAATACACCAAAGCGATCTCTCAGAGGGGCTGATAAGGCGCCAGCTCTTGTGGTAGCACCTACAAGGGTAAAGGGAGGTAAGTCAAGTCGTACAGAACGTGCTTCAGGACCTTTTCCCACCACAATATCTAAACAGAAGTCCTCCATTGCTGGATATAACACTTCTTCAATAGCACGAGGTAGTCGATGAATCTCATCAATAAATAAAACATCGCCAGGCTCTAGTGAGCTTAAAATCGCAGCTAAATCTCCTGGACGTTCAATTGCAGGACCACTTGTCATGCGCACATTGACACTCATCTCATTTGCTATAACAGCAGCCAATGTCGTTTTACCAAGCCCTGGTGGTCCATATAACAACACATGATCTAAACTTTCCTGCCGAAGTTTTGCTGCCTCAATGAAAATTTGTAAATTTTCCTTTACTTTATGCTGCCCTATGTATTGGGCTAACCTTTGTGGGCGTAAAGATAATTCAAACTGTTCATCATAGCCACTTGCCTCACTAGCCATCATACGTTCAGACATGCCTCTTCCCTCCTTTCCTTATTTTAATTTTAATAATAGTTGTAACGCTTGTTTCATAAAGGCATCTGTCGTTTCAAGCTTGTCGTTATCCTCAAGCTGCGGGCGAATTTTTTCGAGCTCCTTTTCAGAATAACCAAGTGCCATTAAAGCAAGTATCGCTTCTTCTAATTCGTGTTTATAAGCATTAACGCCAAACAATGGCAGTTCATCTTCTGTACTCGGCAGTTCAATTGTCTCTAATAAAGAGCCTAGCTTCCCTTTTAAATCTAATATCATCTGACGTGCGGTTTTTTTACCTACTCCAGGGAACTTCACTAAAAACGCTTCATCTTCCCGTTCAATCGCACTGATAACCTGCTGTGGGTTGCCAGTCGCTAAAATAGCTAGTGCCCCCTTTGGACCTATTCCAGATACTAAAATTAACTTACGAAACAGCTCACGTTGATCTAGATTCGGGAAACCGTAAAGCATTTGTGCGTCCTCTCGTACATGTAAATGAACATAAATTTGTTGTTCAAGCGCTGATGTTCGAAATGCAAACGGATTGGGTGTATTCAATTGCCAGCCAATCCCCTGTTGTTCTAGCACAATATATTCTGGTGTAATACGAGTAATTAGTCCTTTTAAATAATCATACATCTATATTCCCTCACAATCATCGTCTTCGATTATAGCATATAGCGAACGAATGCTCGACAGAAAGTAGTATCCAAAACGCTGTTCAAGACAAAAATGACCGCCAAATGACGGTCATTTCTTCACAAATCTATCAATATCGTACCACAGTTTTGGCCAATAGGTGAGGGCTCGTTTAGTAAATGGTACTAAATAATCTAAAAATACTAGTTGCTGATCAAGTGGCAAATCCACAGCAAAAAGCCATTCTCGCAACAGTTCATTCGGATATTTTAAACGATGAAGCTTTCTTTTATCAAGTCGTTTCAGCTCTGGTAACTCCGCAAAGACTTTAGCTAAATCATAATCGACTGCAGGTAGTACCCGATGCAACCATAAAATATATTCGTCATCGGCTTCTCCAAGATGCGCCAAATCAAAATCAATTAAACGCAATTGTCCGTCCGTGCACCATAAAAAATTATGATGTACAACATCCCCGTGCAATAGTGTAATTTCTTTTTCAGCTACATCCTCTAGGGCAATTAACTGCAGCGATTTATCACTATAATGCAAAATTTGGTCGATTTCTTCTTTCGTTAAGAAAGCCCGAAACTCATTTCTTCTGCTTTTAAAACGCATATGACGCATTTGCCATTTTAAAAGTTGTGAATAGGTATGCAAGCCAGGCAAGCGTTGCCAAGCGATTTTTTTATATGTGTCATGTAAAGCTATTAGTAGTTGAAGAGATTCCTTCCGATCCTTTTTATGAGCAAAATTGGCACCATGGCTTCCTTCTTGCCATTCTTGCACTATGAGCTGCTCATCATCACTCCGGACTAATGGTAGGATAAGGTTAGGTTCAATTCGACCTAGCTGGCGATGAATTGTTCTTACCTTCTCTGCAATCTCTAGTTGTTTTGCTCGTTTGACAAAATAAGTATTCGATCGATATCTATATTTCCAAATATTTGATTTTACCTCTTCGACAATATACGCTTTTTCACCATCGATAAGGCGTCATCCCGCCTGGGAAATAATGCGGTGACATCCAAGGTCCTACTGATGACGGGCACGGCGGTGGACAATGCGTTGGGCATGGTGGTGGTGGACAATGACATGGATCCATTTGCCATGCAGGCATTGGCATCGGCATCGGTTGTGATTGACAGCCACAAGGTTGTGCATCACAGCCACATGATTTGCCCATGCTCATTTCAGGCATCATATTAAATTGTGGCTGCATTTGTTGATTAGGCGTGTGGAAAAATGGTGATGTGGACTCCAAGAAGTCTTCCATCCCGCCCACTTTATTTTCTGGCATCTCAAAGGACATCGGCTGCTGCGGCATCATATACTGCTCGGCCTGTGGCTGCATTGGCATTGGCCACCACATTTGATGATGATAAATTGGTTGATGGCAGCTTGAGCAATGTGGTACAGCAGGCATATGTGGCATGATATGCATTGGCGGTGGTGCTGGCTGTGGCATTGGATGTGGCATTGGCTTCGCTACAGGTGGTGGTGGCGGTGGCGCTGGTTGTATTTGTACTGGTGGTGGTGTTGTGACTGTTTGCTCTATTTGTGGCATGACTAATTGTTGGTGCCAATTCATTTCTACAGGCTGTGGAACCCACATCGGTTGTTGTGGCATCTGCATTGGCATAGGCATTGGTATAGGTATTGGAATCATTTGTGGCTCTGGCATTGGCATTGGAGCTGGCGGTACAATTGGTGGTGGTGGAGGCATTGGCCTCTGTACCTCTTTTTTCGGAACTTCCTTAGGTGTCTCCTTATGCATTTGTGATTCCTTTTTTGGCATTTCTTTATGTGACTCTCTATGTGGCTCTTTGTTTATTTTTTCAGGCAAAATAATTTCCATGCCCGGGACAATATAATCTGGGTTGGCAAGATGGACATTGAGCCGCTTCAAATCTTCAAACGAAATGCCGTACTCTTTCGCAATCTTCCACAATGTGTCTCCCTTTTGAACAATATGAATACGCAATTTTTTCCTCCCTTCCTCTCTACGTATCATATGTTCAATGTTCCATTTGGATACAAAAATTTCAACAAGTTAGAAATGCTTCATGGTACACTAACCTATAGGGAATACTGTTTCCATTATTACGGGCAGAGGTGATCTCTTATGAAAAAAATGTTAGGCGAGGAACGCCGACTGCAGCTATTAGCGCAATTACAAAAAAGTAAAGCACCTATAACAGGGACAGACTTAGCTAAATTCGCCAATGTTTCTAGGCAAGTTATTGTCAATGATATGACTTTATTGAAGGCGAGAAACGAACCTATTATCGCTACGAGTCAGGGTTATCTTTATATGCATCAGGAGCAATTACAGCAAACTGTTGAACGCACATTACCATGCATACACACATCTGAGCAAACAGAAGATGAGCTAATGACGATTGTAGATTGTGGGGGAACCGTCAAAAATGTTATGGTTGAACATCCTATTTATGGCGAACTAACGGCCTCTATCATGGTGTCAAACCGTCATGAGGTAAAACAATTTATTGAACGAGTTAATGCCACTCAGGCTAATTATTTATCTGCACTAACAGGAGGCATTCATCTTCATGTCATTACAGCCCCCTCTGTGGAAGTATTAACATTAATTGAACAAGCCTTACACAAAAAGGGCTATTTGGTGACAGACCAATAAAAAAAGCACAGTATTTTCTCATACTGTGCTTTATTATTTCATTCGATGATGACTCGTTCCACTCCCCCAATCTATTAGGAGAGAAATCGTTGTCTTTGTGAGGGGGTAGGTAAAAGGCATTCCTTTTTGGTGCCAAATAAACGATAGCGGTGCTTCGCAAACCGTCTATATAACAAATTGCGAATAATTGGGGGTACCAGAATGAACAGATAATAGCAAGGCCAAACCTTCTCCAAATTTTTGGCTATTTTTAAAGCTGCCGTCGACTCAACATATACTTTCCCATCTTCAATGAGGATCACACTATCTATTTTTTCGGATATATTAAACTGTCGGAGTAATGCTTGACCGACATCACTTTGTAATGACGCAAATTGAAAATAACCTGCTTGATCATGTTTGATAATAAATTGAACGGTGCTATCACAAAAGTTACAGATACCATCAAATAAAATGATCCCACGCATTATATTTCCCCCTTAGAGCTATTATGCTTCGTCAGATGTAAGATACGTAAAGTATGTACCTAATGACTTTACTTTGCAACCTAGTGCAGCAAGTTCTTCCATTGCACCGCGCATCATTGGTACTTTTTCATCCGCTAGCACATCTATCATGAAGAAATAATCACCTAGTCCTGTCTTTAATGGACGCGATTCGATTTTACTTAAATTCAGTTGACGCCATGCAAAGACAGAAAGCACTTGATGTAATGCCCCTGAACGGTCAGTTGGCAATGTAATCATTAAAGTTGTTTTCGCTTGCCCCTCGGATAATTCTTGTGGCAAACGTTGATTTTTCTTAGACAGAACAAAGAAACGAGTATGGTTAAAATGGAAATCATGGATATCGGACTCTACTATTTCAAGGCCATATTTTTCTGCGGCAGCTGCATTTCCAACCGCTGCTATACATTGCTCTGGGTTTTCGGATACATATTTAGCGGCAGCTGCTGTTGAAGTTGTTTGTTGAAGGGGCACATGACTGAAACGATAAAATAAATATTTATGGCATTGCGCTAGAGCATGTGGATGGGAATAGACCCCTTCGATAGACTGCCAATTATCCATTTGCGCTTTATTGACCATTAAATGCTGCTGTATTTTCAGTAATAATTCACCTGTTACATATAGTGATGCTTCATGGAATAAGTAATCAAGTGTAAGCGTAACTGAACCTTCTAAGGCATTTTCTAATGGTACAACGGCTAAATCTACCTTTCCCTCTGCTACTGCCTCAATACATTCAGGAATCGTTGCACAAGGTACAAGCCACTCATTTGGAAAAGTAGCCTTTGTTGCTAAGTATGTAAATGATGCTTCCGGTCCTAAATATGCGATTCGATTTTCCCATTGTTGCTTTGTCATTGCAAAAACCTCCTTTATGTAATAAGGAGCAGTCCCTAGCGATTGATGTATCACTGAGGGACAGCTCCTTATTTGAGCTTTGGTATCGTATTATTACTCCAGTGCTTCAAGAGCATATGGATTATTAAACACGATAATTGTCATTTTTGTCAAAAATTAAAGGATCGAACACCTTACTATGATTATAAAGCACCAGAACTAATGACTTCCGCTGACTCAACAAAATCTAACCGTTTTAATTGCTGAATTAGGTCATCAAGATCACATGTCATACTTGTTACATCTAGTGATAATGTAACATTGGCACGCCCCTGAATAGGGATTGTTTGATGAATCGTCAATACGTTACAATGTGTAATTGTCACAGTTTCTAGAAGCTTAGCAAGTGTTCCTTTTCTATCTTGAAGCTGTAAAAAGACTGTTAAAATGCGTTCCTGCACGATTGAATGAAAAGGAAAAACCGCATCACGATATTTGTAAAACGCACTTCGCGATAAATCCACCTGCTTTACCGCATCCCATATGGAAGATACTGAACCACTTGATAATAAGTGTTTCGCCTCCAAAGTTTTTTGCATTGCATCCGTTAAAACATCCTCACGAACTAAATAATATCGCTGATTCGCAACATTCTTCATACGCTTCCCCCTAAAACTCATGTCTTAATCGACAAATTCAAATTCAAACTCTTGTAGGCGAACTGTATCGCCATCCTGTGCTCCACGTTCACGTAGAGCCTCGTCCACACCCATTGCACGCAATTGACGAGCAAAACGACGTATACCATCTTCACGGCTAAAGTCCGTCATTTTAAATAAGCGCTCAATAGCATAGCCACTAATAATAAATGTACCGTCATCGTCACGAGTGATTTCGAAATCTTCACCTTTTGCCTCATGCTTGTACATAACCGTTGCGTCTGATTGTTCCTCTACTTCATCATACAGTGGGAATTCAGACGTTACTTCTAATAGATCCGCAATAGCAAACAACAGCTCTTTTAACCCTTGACGTGAAACAGCAGAAATTGGGAAAATTTGAACGTCTTCTCCTACCTTTTGGCGGAATGCTGTTAAGTTTTCCTCTGCATCAGGCATATCCATTTTATTGGCCACAATAATTTGTGGACGCTCTGTTAAACGAAGATTATATTGTTTTAGCTCATCATTAATTGTTAAATAATCTTCATAAGGATCGCGACCTTCCATTCCTGACATATCAATCACATGGACGATAACGCGTGTACGTTCAATATGTCGTAAAAATTGGTGGCCTAATCCTACCCCTTCATGAGCTCCTTCAATTAGCCCTGGTAAATCTGCCATTGCAAAGCTTCGGTGATCATCCGTTTCAATCATGCCTAAATTCGGTACAATTGTCGTGAAATGATAAGCACCAATTTTTGGCTTAGCAGCAGAAACAACCGATAAAAGTGTTGATTTGCCAACACTTGGGAAACCAACTAACCCTACATCTGCTAAAACTTTTAACTCTAATATAACATTTAATTCTTGTCCTGGCTCACCTTTTTCAGAAAGTTCTGGCGCTGGGTTGGCAGGTGTAGCAAAGCGAGAATTCCCACGTCCACCACGTCCTGCTTTCGCAATAACGGCTCTTTGCCCATGCTCGACTAAGTCAGCAATAACGGCATTTGTTTCTTCATTCATAACCACTGTACCTGGTGGAACTTTAACAATTAAATCTTCCGCATTTTTACCGTGCATGCCTTTACTCATACCATGCTCGCCACGCGGTGCTTTAAAATGGCGTTTATAGCGGAAATCCATTAACGTACGTAAGCCTTCCTCTACTTCAAATACGACATTACCGCCATGTCCACCATCTCCACCAGCTGGACCACCGTTCGGTACATATTTTTCTCGACGAAAGGCAACCATGCCATCTCCGCCGTCGCCACCTTTAACATAAATCTTTACGTGATCGACAAACATTTAGTTCACTCCCTATTTGCACTCAAGACATATTGCCAGCGTGTATTTGTCTGCTCAATTGTTTGAATGTCGAATTGTTTCAAACCTTTTTCGGTGAATGCATCAGCACTCCATAGCCCATTTAGCGTGAATGTCACGGCAAATGTATGATCGTCAACACGTACATCAAGCGTGAGGATCTGCTCTGTAAATGGATCTAATGTATCATAAACATGCATAACTGTTTTGTTTAAGTAATCTACAATTTCCTGATCAATCTTATTGGTCACGGGCTTTTTTATGTCGCCGTTTATTTTCCAAGCTAAGGAAGGGAAACGCCATCCTGCTGTTTGGAGCCATTCGATTGTTTGTGGTAATTGTAGTCGATTGAGGATAGAAAACACTCTTAACTGTTCTGAAAAATGCTGAATAAGTTCCTTTGATTCATCAACTCTACCTAAATCTAAATTCATGCGAATCAATTGCAATTGATTCACAAAATCATGATTTGCAAAACGTAATACTTCACTAATGGTTAGTGATTGATTGTTCATCCCATTCACTCCAATAAAGTTATCTTTACTAGTATAACAAGTTTTGCTGTATTTTTCCCTTAATTCTTTATTCAATTATGCCCAGGCATAATTGCGTCTGAAATCGCTCTATTTTGGGCCAACGAGAAGTTGGTTAGTCGTTGCTACAGGACATGGCGACCATAGTCAGAATTTCTTTATTTCAGTGGCTTTTGACGCTACTAAACAAATGAAAACCGCCTATATTTCATCACGTACCTGCTGTTGCTACAGGTTTGATTAAAAGCCATCTGTTGAAAGTGGCTGAAATTTAGCCAAAAAAAGGACTGCAATAAATGCAGTCCTCCGCTTTATGATATCTTTTAAAAGATTAAGCTTCTTGTGGTGCTGGGTATACAGATACTTGTTTGCGATCGCGACCTAAACGTTCGAATTTAACAACGCCGTCCACTTTAGCAAATAGTGTATCGTCACCACCACGACCTACGTTTGTACCTGGGTAAATTTTTGTACCGCGTTGACGGTAAAGAATTGAACCACCAGTTACGAATTGGCCATCAGCACGTTTTGCACCAAGTCGTTTAGACTCAGAGTCACGTCCGTTTTTAGTAGAACCTACACCCTTTTTCGATGCGAAAAGTTGAAGGTCTAATGCTAATAATAATTTCATCGAGTTCCACCTCCTACTTGGTTGTAGTTGATTTGGATGTATTGTCCGTAATTCTGCACCATAGAATACACTTGGGCAGTCATTACTTGAACAATTAACTGTAGTTTTGCATCTACTTCAGGCTCTATATCTGATGGTAGATCTACCTTAAGATAGCCTCCACCTTCAGCAGCTTGTTCGACTTCTGGCTGGATTTGTAGTAATGCATAAATAGCATTTACCGTACCAATGGCAATGGTAGATGCTCCCGCACATACTAAATCTTTCCCAGATTCATCGTACCCAGCATGTCCTGAAAATTCGAATGCTGACACATGTCTATTTTCATCGTGATGAATCGTAACTTGTATCATTCGCTACACCTCACTATTAAGCGTTGATTGCTTCAACAACTAATTTTGTGTAAGGTTGACGGTGACCTTGTTTACGACGGTAGTTCTTTTTAGCTTTCAATTTGAAAACAACGATTTTTTTCGCACGGCCTTCTTTAACAACTTTCGCTGTTACAGTAGCACCATCTACGAATGGAGCACCAACTTTAACGTTTTCGCCACCTACGAATAAAACTTTATCAAAAGTTACAACCTCGTCAGCTTCTACGCCTAATTTTTCAATGTAGATTTCTTGACCAGCTTCTACTTTGATTTGTTTACCACCAGTTTCAATAATTGCGTACATTTTACTGCACCTCCTCTTAGACTCAGACTCGCCTGTTTATAAAGGTGATCTTATAGCAAGATACTTATACCTTCTCAGAGCGGTTGTAGTAGCACGGGTGCTACAAACAATAACATTAAAATATTACCACATGGCTTTATTTAAGTCAATCTATTCATAACATATTTTTCAAAAGCTATACGATATTTTCGATAACGCCATTCTTTTAAAACTTGAAGCCAAATGAATAAACAAATGATTGCTAAAAAAATAGATTGGGGTAAGAAATTTAAAGTTATCAGAAATAACGTCGTGGCAACCATGAACGACAGCCAATAATACAATTCCACCACTCGAGCTTTTGGATTATATAAAAATAACCACGCTAACAATATCCTGCCACCATCTAATGGTAGGATAGGGATCATATTCACAAATAATAGCACAAGTTGAACGCTTATTAGCTTACCTGCGATTAGTTCGGGCATAAAAAAAGTGAGGCCAATCCCTAAAATAGTAGCGATTGGTCCTCCTAATGCAATCCACAGGAGTGACGATGCTTGCACAACCGCTGGATTTTCAAATTGAATTTCCCCCCCGTAAGGTGCAATAACACATGATTTCACTCTTACGCCGCACAGTAGGGCTGCTAATAAGTGACCTGCTTCATGCCACATTAGCGAGAAAAAAATAATAGCGTAATAAGCAAGTTGTCCACTAAAAATCATGACAAATACGAGAGGAATACAGAGAAGATGTAATTTAATCTTCATGGGTCTCCATCGTTTCCAACCATTGTACAATTTGCTCTAAATCGTAATGAGCATCTCCCTTTTCAATAGAAAGATAAAGTTGCCCAGCTTCTTTCATACCAATCAAATCATTTGCCTGTATGGATGTATAAGGTAGCTGCGCTAAACTATCTAGCATGCCATAGGAGACAGTTGTACCATCATCATAGCTAATGGTCATGGTCTTACCAGTATATTTTGTATGGCCCGTGAACACGACTAAACCGTTCTGTCCAGCATAAACTGGTAAGCCAACATCATACTGCAATAAATATCCCTCTTTAAAAACCTGGGCATTAGCAAAAGTTAAAAGGTCTGCTTGCCCCACATCACTAGAAACTGTAATGGTCTCATTTTCTTTATCAAACCAACTTTGCCCCAGCTCACTTAAGTACGTTAAATCTGCCGAAGTTGTGACCATCTTTCGAACAGGCGTATCAACTACACCCTGATCTTCTAAACGAATTACAAGCATAGTTGCTGCCACAAGTAGTATTGTGAAAAACCATTTCCATTTTTTAAACAAGCCCTCATCCTTTTTTCCACACTATATGTGATTGCATGTCCAAACATGCACAAAAAAGCCTTCTCGCACAAATGCACGAAAAGGTTTTAAATTATCTTGAAAATAATGATTTAAGTTTTGAAAACATACCTCTTTGCTCATCTTGAATAGCCATTAATGGAACCGACTCACCCAAAATACGACGAGCAATATTTCGATAGCCCAAAGATGCTTTATTAGAAGGGTCCATAACGATTGGTTCTCCTTTATTGGAGGATGAAATAACACCTTCACTATCAACAATAATTCCTAATAGATCAATAGACAAATGAGTTGTAATTTCATTCACATCCAAAGTGTCGCCGCTCTTCATCATATGTTGTCGAATACGGTTGATGATGAGCTTCGGAGCAGTTATGTCTTCCTGTTCTAATAAACCAATAATTCGATCTGCATCTCGAACAGCAGAAATTTCAGGTGTTGTGACAACAATCGCATGATCTGCACCTGCAACGGCATTTCTATAGCCTTGTTCAATACCTGCAGGACAATCTATTAATACATAATCATAGTCTCTTTTTAATTCCTCTATTAAGCTCTTCATTTGCTCAGGGGTAACAGCATTTTTATCTGTCGTTTGAGCAGCAGGTAATAAAAATAGTTTATCATCCACGCGCTTATCTTTAATCAATGCCTGATGTATTTTACAGCGCCCTTCCACTACATCGACTAGATCATAAATAATACGATTTTCTAGGCCCAAAATAACATCTAAATTACGCAGGCCAATATCTGTATCAACTAAACATACTTTTTTACCTTGTAGAGCCAATGCAGTCCCAAGGTTAGCCGATGTCGTTGTTTTTCCGACACCACCTTTACCCGAAGTTATGACGATCGCTTCTCCCACACTAGCTTCCTCCCTTAGACACATTTAACAATGGTCGAATATTTTTTAAGGCGTGAATTTGATCGTACGTAATGCGTCCATCGTAACCAATAAATGCACAAGTCATTTCTGCTTGATCGATTTCTTTCACATGCTCATCTGACATTGCTTCCACCTGATCAGCAATCATAATATGTGTAGCCTCAAATCGAGAGGCGGCAATGATAGCCTCTTTATTGCCCTGCACACCAGCATGTACTATCCCTTTTAGTTTACCTAAGACATACACATTACCACCAGCCTCAACCCGACCGTTTGGATTGACATTTCCTACAATGATAATGTCCCCTGATGAACGTAGAATCTGCCCTGATCTGACCACACCTAAATATGTATCCTGTTGACTTTCAATCATTTTCTGGTTGCTTTCATGGACAGTCAGTACTTCGCTTTGTACATTCGCTACAATGAGTTGCTCTGTTTCCTGCACAATATGAATAAGTTCATCGATCTGTTCATCAGTACAGTATCGATAGCCTAAGTATAATTGTACATCTACTTTACCATCGATACCGCCTTCTAACACTTTTTTCTTTAATTCTTCTACCAAATCGCTATAAGCACATTGGTCGTCAAGACGCAGTACAAATCCGTCCTTCGTTCCCTTCATATTAACTAATTGTTTTTTCATGAATGCCTCACCTCACGTTGTTCTTTGTTAAGAAACCTCACGTGCTCTCTGTAAGACACGCGCATTAATTAGATACTTGAAGGCCCAACCAAGAATCATTAAAAATAAAGCATTTGCAATGATTGTTGGCAATAGTCGTGAACGTAAGAAATCCGCTAAAGGTATTGCTGTGAAATCGATCAAGAAGAAAAATTGATAGAGTATAAATTCTAAAATGGCTACTAACACAACTGAAATAGTTGTTGTTACGACTAAGTGCTGATGTATAACTTTCACGATAGACCCTGCTAAAAAACATATAAGTGGATATAGAACTGAATATAATCCAATAATATCAATGTAAAACACATCATACAAGACACCAAAAAAAAGTCCATACATTACCGCGCGTTGACGGCTGTAATAGATGGAGATAAAAATGAGATATAAGATTAAAAAACGCGGTACTAGAAAATACACTTCTCCCTTAATTTCAATTGGAGAAAGCATCGCAAACTCTGGTTCTAGTAAGAATAGTAAAACCGCCACAGAAGGAATGAGAAAACGAACCATCATTCCGCCTCCTCTTCATTCGTATCTTGCGGGTTTGTTAAATCTTCGTTCGTTGAGCTGCCATCTGAACCATCAATGACTGTAGATGTACGTTTGGCAATAACAACATGCTCTAAAATCGAAAAATCAGCAGATGGTCTGACATACGCCATTTTTGTTAAGCCATGATCATCTGTACTAACCTCTGTAATTTCTCCGATAGGGACACCTTTAGGGAAAATACCTCCGAGTCCTGAAGAAACTACCTGCTCGCCTTCTTTAACCTTCAAACTAGAATCGATTCGCTTCATAATGAGTTCATTACGTTCTTCATCAAAGCCCTCGATTAAACCGTATGCTTCTTTTTCACCTAACACCATTGCAGAAACACGATAGTTAGGATTATTTGTATTTAAAAGCTCTACCTCAGAAGTGAAAGGCGTAACTAGTGTAATTTTCCCAACTAGCCCCTTCGCCGTCATAACTGCCATGTTTTTTTGAACTCCATGAGAAGATCCTTTGTCTAAAATGATTTTCTCTTCCCATTGGTCAGGATTTCTAGCAATCACTGTTGCTTGAATAGGATTATATGCCTTTAAGCTTTCAGCTTTATCCAAAAGCTCACGAAGCTTTGCATTCTCTGATTTTAAATCCGTAGCCTCAGCTTGTACAACTGCAAAATCTTCTAGGCGTGCTTTTAAACGTTTATTTTCTTCGTACGTGTTTAAGAGGGAGTCAATACTATTAAAAATACCATTAACATAATTCGCCGGCTTCGCAACAAGCGATTGTGCGACGCCGACAGTATCTTTAATAATTTGCTCTGGTAAAGTAGCATTCGTCCGATCACGTAATGAGAAGCTAATCAATGCCACAAGAAAAACCATGCCTACGAGCAGCAAAATTACTTTCTTATTGAAAAAAAAATGTGGCATTGCCTAAACCTCCTTACCCTTTAACCTGTTGTTGACGAATTAAGTCCATATGATCTAAAGCTTTACCCGTACCAATTGCAACACAGTCTAAAGGATCTTCTGCGATAAATACTGGCATATTTGTTTCTTTACTAATCACTTTATCTAAGTTCGTTAATAGTGCGCCACCGCCAGTTAATACGATACCGCGCTCCATAACGTCCGCAGATAATTCGGGAGGTGTCTGTTCTAATGTTTTTCGAACGCCATCAATAATTGATGAAACTGCTTCGCGTAATGACTCAGAAATTTCTTGTGAAGAGATTTCAATTGTTTTTGGTAAACCTGTTAGAAGGTCACGACCTCTAATTTCCATCTTTTCTTCTGGTCCTTCAGCTAATGCCGTACCAATTTCCATTTTTACTGCTTCTGCAGTACGTTCACCGATTGTTAAATTATACGTTTTACGGATATATGAAATGATAGATTGATCCATAGCATCCCCACCAACACGTACGGACTCACTTGTTACAATACCGCCTAGAGAAATAACAGCTACTTCTGTTGTACCACCACCGATGTCAACTACCATTGACCCTGTTGGATCCCAAACTGGTAAATTTGATCCGATCGCCGCTGCAAATGGCTCTTCGATTGTGAAAGCCTCTTTTGCGCCCGCTTGTCGAGCAGCATCAATAACCGCACGTTGTTCCACTGAAGTAATACCATAAGGCACGCAAATCATAACATTCGGTTTTTTCCAATTGCCGCCACTATTTTTAGAGGCTTCTCTTAAATAGTACTGAATCATTGCTGTTGTAATATCGAAATCAGCGATAACGCCATCTTTCATTGGGCGAATTGCTACGATTGAGCCAGGTGTACGACCAATCATATTTTTAGCATCATTACCAACGGCAACGATATCTCCTGTTTTCGTATTTTTTGCTACTACTGAAGGTTCGCGTAAAACGATTCCCTTTCCTTTAATAAACACTAATGTATTCGCTGTGCCGAGGTCAATCCCGACATCTTTGCTTCCTAGTCCAAACAAATTGTGTACTCCCTTTCTATTTAAGCCATACTTTCGTTGACATCCATTATCTTTGACAGTCATGTACAGGAAATTGAATTGTATAAAAATACAATTGACTCCTCCTCAAAACCCATAGCACTCCGTCAAAGTTTTTATCTTCATCAGTTAGTGTTTCACACCTTGAAAAAAATACACACTTATTTAGCTCACCACCAATTTCGATGGGAGTCTTTCCTGAATCAAGATAAAATTCATACCGTTCATTATAACGGAAAAGCGCAAGAATTTGTAGTGTCACATACTTTATCTCACAGAAAAGATACTATTTTAATTCCCTCTTAAACTAAAAATAGTACGTATAGATTAGCATATAATTTTTATTCACATAAGACAATGTGTATCAGGCTACCAATTTTTGTGAAGATAATATCAGTTTCTAGAATACATTAACGATTTGAATCGAAAAAGGTTCGCCATTAAACCACAAAAAAATACAAAAATTTTAGGAATATGCCACTAATGTCATAGCGCTAAAATATTTAGAGTTTGTTCGTAATGCTTCTCTAAGACATCTGCTCAAGATAAAAAAACTCTGCAAATTTCTTGCAGAGTTAAAAATATCCTTTTTCCTTCAAACTGATAAATTGATGATCGCCGATAATTACATGATCAATTAATTCAATCCCCATAATATAACCAGCCTCTTCAATTCGCTTTGTGACATCAATGTCCTCCGCACTAGGAGTTGGTACTCCACTAGGATGATTGTGTGCACAAATAATTGATGCAGCAGATCGCTTCACGGCCTCTCGAAAAATTTCCCTAGGGTGCACGATGGAGGCATTTAAACTACCTATGAAAATCGTTTGTCTGTGAATAATTTGGTTTTTAATATTTAAAAAAAGAACAACAAAATGTTCCTGATTAAGTGAAGTCATATCAGGCATTAAATAAGCAGCAGCATCTTGTGGAGAACGAATAGTAAATTTCTCATCATTCTGCTTTTGAGCCAATCGTCGGCCAAGTTCAATGGCGGCTAATATTTGAATAGCCTTCACCTCACCGATCCCTTTAATAGCGACCATTTCTTCAATGGTTGCGTGTTTTAAATGATGGAGACGTTCAAAAACAGTTAATACTCGATTCGCGAGGACAAGAACCGATTCTTCTTTTGTGCCTGTCCTCAATAAAATAGCAAGTAGCTCTTGATTGGATAGACTTTCCGCCCCTTGTCGTATCAGTCTTTCACGAGGGCGATCTTCCAAATGAACATCACGTAACATCAACGTAGGCAAAGCCTTATCTAGCAAAAATGCTCACTCCTTCGCAAATTGGACAATTTGTAGGTTTACCAATTGCGAAAACAACGCTGCAAGTGGTAAGCCTACAACATTGTTGTAATCTCCTTCAATTCGTTTCACTAAAAGTGTGCCTATCGTCTGGATACCATAACCTCCTGCTTTGTCGAAAGGGTCTCCAGAATCGACATAGGCTTCTATCAATTCCTTGGATAGAGAATGAAAAACAACCGTGGTTTCTTCCACAAAGATGTTTTCTTTCCCACTAGGTTCAATAATAGCGACCGCTGTCATCACAACATGTTCGCGATTAGATAACCGTAATAAATGGGCAATAGCTTCCTCCCGAGATTTTGGTTTATGTAGCAGCTCATCATTGTCGACTACGATTGTATCAGCACCAATGATTGTTGCATTGGTTGCTTTTTTCGCTACATCCCGTGTTTTTAAGAGAGCTACTCCTTTTACATATTCCTGCATTGAACTGGCTTGTACACTTGTTTCTTCAACTTCACTTGCCAGAACCTCAAACGGAAGTGCTAGCATACCCAGCAATTCCTTTCGTCTTGGTGAAGCAGAGGCAAGTATAAGTTTATGGTTTGTTTTTAACATGATATGATCCGACCATCCTTCCTTATCCTCATGATACCGAAGAATGTTCAATTTGAAAATTTTCTAAAAATCAAGATAATAATGATTTTACTATCTTTTACTTTTAAAATTTCACTTGAAGACATGTATTTTTAGCCTGATAATGAGCAAAAACTTGCAAACGGATGACGCTGACATCGTTGGAAATAGTAGAAGCAGCTGCTCCAATTGTCTGCCAATCCTCAGGTAAAGTTGAATCCTTCCCTTTCTCCTTAAAATTTAATTTTGTAGCATTTTTGTCTGCTAATGCAGTTGTCACCTCCGCAAGGGTTGGCTCCTTACAGCTATCACCACTGACACTAAATGCTTTTTTAAAGGTTGCGGGTTCCTGTAAAAATTTAAGCTGACTTTCTTCAATCTCCATGCTTGTCCAAACATAAAACTTGCCATCAACCTCAACAATTGCGCTCTCTTTTAATGCAGGGTATTCGGCAACAAATGCACTTGCACTCTCATAGTTTGAATACACGCCTGCTTGACTAGCATAAAACATAGGTGCATTTGATGTACTAGTGTTCTCACCGGCAGTAGGAATGGTTTCTGATTGTGATTGATTAGTGGCCACATCACTGCCATTATTCTTTATCGGTAACTGGGTACTGGCTTGTAAAACACCTAAAAAAATGGCAACACCTAACAAACCTACAAATCCACCAATAATCATTGCCCGAAATATTTGTTTTTTCATTACATGACTTACAATTTTCATCCATCTATCACCTCATCCTTCCACCTATCCGTACACGTTTCAATAAAAACGAGATTTCAATATATAAAAGTATATGTAGAATTAGAAGTGTAAATGCGAATTTATTGAGATTTGATTCATAACAAAAACGGCATACATTCATAAAAAAACTAGGACTTCCAAATAGGAGTCCTAGTCATTTCATATTTTCAAGCTATTTCTTACTGCTGTTAATAAATATAATGAGCCCGATACGATCGTTCTTTGTTTGTTGTCTGATTGCACCTGTAAAAATTGTGCATAATCCACTAAGATATTTTTAGATGTCGCTTTGGAAAGCTCCAGCAAATTTTGCGCAGCCATCGCTCGTGGATTATCAAAATCAACGAAATAAAATTCATCACTAACTTGCTCTAACAGTCGAAGAATTTGTTGAACGTCTTTGTCTGCTAATATACCCACAACAAATGTGATTCGTTCCCCAGGAAACTCACCCTTAATCGTTTCTACTAATTTTTCAGCACTTGCCGGGTTATGCGCCCCATCGACAATCACAAATGGTATGATTTCTTCAAAACGACCTAAAATGGCGGCTTGTTTCACAGCTTTCTGAATTGCAGTTGGATTCACAGACACATTAAGAAATGCTGCTACTTCTAGGAATGCTGTAATAGCAAGTGCCATGTTATCGCCCTGATGAGCCCCTTTCATTGAACGGGTTAGATGAGAGAATTGGACATGTTGTTCGTCATTTCTATAACAGTCTCCTTCAGCAAATGAGTGTAATGAAAAATGATTACCTATTTCTAAAACTGCAGCTTTTTTATGAGATGCCTCTTCATAAACAACACGTTTCGCATCTTCTGGCAAATTACTGATAATGACAGGACGATTTTGTTTAATAATACCTGCTTTATGACGCGCAATACTGTCGATTGTATCGCCTAGAAATTTTGTATGCTCTAGAGCGATGCTTGGGATAATGGATACGATGGGTGTTACTACATTTGTACTATCCAATAATCCTCCCATACCCGCTTCAATTAAAGAAATATCAACTTCTTTATTCACAAAATATAAAAATGCTACTACAGTCAAAAGTTCAAAATCAGTTAGTTTCCCGCTTAATCCAGCCGCATGCATTTGACGAAAAACAGCATCCATATCAGCCTCGGTAATAGGTTGACCATCTATTTGAATTTGGTCGTGCACATCGACTATACAGGGTGACATAAATTTGCCCACACGTAATTCATGCTCTTTGGCGATAGCCTCAAGGAAGGTTAATGTGGAGCCCTTCCCATTTGTGCCAGCCAAGTGTACGACATGTAGGGCTTGCTGAGGGTTTCCAGCTAATAGCAAAGCCTCCTCCATCGCCACAAGACCAGGTTTTATGACATCATCACTGTGGACAGCCCACTTCTTTTTATAATGATCAAATCCTGGTATCATCGTCCTTCCTCCTGTAGCCACTGGCGAACACCCGCAATGAAGTATAAAGAGCCTGTAATCACCACAATATCCTCTTCAGCTCTTTCACGTAGTACAGTTTGTACCGATTCCAGCCAATCCTCATAGTACGATTTATCGGCATTTGTTGATAACACGACTAAGTCTTCAGCAGGCATTGCATTAGGCAGATTGATTTGTGTAAAAGCAATCGACGTTGCAACATCATCCATTAGTGCAATGCTATTGGCATGATCCTTATCTGCTAATGCTGCATACACAAAACGATAATGGCTTTTTGGAAATACATTTTTGAGTGTTTGGATAAGTGCAGCCGTCCCTTCAGAATTATGGGCGCCATCTAAAACAATTTTTTGAGGCCATTGTTCGAAGCGGCCAGCCCAATGTGCATATCGAAGTCCATACCGAATGGATGAGTCTGATATAGTAATAACTGCCCCTTCACGTAATGCAAGGATTGCTGTAATGGCCAGACTTGCATTGTTGATTTGATGGGGACCTGCCATTTTTAAAGCCATATCAGTCATCACAATATTTCCTTTTTCATAGGTGAATTGCTGAACGTCTGTACCTTGTAATATATCTGAAACAGTAAAATCTTGTCCTAAAATGAAGCATGGTGCCTGCTGTGCATCCGCCGTTTCTTTAATAACAGCTAATGCTTCTTCATTGCTAACCCCTATAACAACTGGAACACCCCTTTTTATGATGCCTGCCTTTTCAGAGGCAATCTTGGCAAATGTATCACCTAAAAAGGCCGTATGCTCAAGTGAAATGGTTGTAATAATGGCAAGTAGTGGCGTCACGACATTGGTCGCATCTAAACGCCCTCCAAGCCCCGTTTCAATAAGCGCAAAATCAATTTCCTGATCGGCAAAAAACTGAAACATTATGAGTGTGACTACTTCAAAAAAGCTTGGAAAATCACCATTATATTGTTCTTCTATAATCTTAGCTAGTTTATTGAAATAGTATAAAAATTGTTCATCCGTAATCGGCTCACCATTAATAGTCATTCGTTCATTGACTCGCTCTAAATGTGGGGAAGTAAATGCCCCTACTTGGTGCCCAGTGTGCTGTAGCATTTCTCTAAGGGCATTCACTGTAGAACCTTTCCCATTTGAACCAGCCACATGAATTACGCGTAGTTTATTGTGAGGATTCTCTAAATGTGCTAGTACTTCTTTCATTAGTACAAGCGGTGCACGTTTATGATCAACGGCTTTTAGTGTAAAAATAAATTCCGTACATTCGTTCATTGTGTTAAACAAAAGAAACACTCCCTCTTACTGCAATATCTCTATTTTAGTACAAGTAACGTTTAATAACATAGATTAATTACAAAACAATAGAAAAAACACACAGCTAGCCACTGCGTGTTTGATAAGTATTTTTGTTATGTACTTGGTGAGCCCCTAGCAATGCACCCATATTGTCCAAAATGATTTTTGCATCATTGTTTAATAAAGGCATAACATCTGAACGTTGTACTAATTCAAAGGAGTTTTTTAATGTTCTTTTCAACATTGCAATATCAAAATTTGAGCAATACTCATTTATTTTATTGATGGTTAACATATCTGCCCGTGAGAGTTTTGTACATTCCTGTTGAGTTTGCCTATTTGCTAATACATGTTTAATAAGCACACGCGCACTTGTGTTTAATAAACGATAATATTTCGCATCTGATAATTTCAATAGATTTGTTTCAATCAATACCCTTGCACTAACAAAATCTAAGTCATCACATGCTTTATTGACTTTCGTAATATACGTTGTCATATTACCTGTCATTTCACATCTCCATTCATACCATAAACCCGAAAAAAAGCCATTGCTTTGGTATAGCGATTCCATTAAAGACCATTTCTTTTCCGTCAACATAATATTGCGTTAGGTTTTGTTTCCTACTATAATAATAATTCACCTAACCTATTAGACTAATTATTCTAAATGGTACTACATACATTTACCCATTTCAATGCATAACTTTTTCTCTACATAAAAAAAGCAATGGATAACTTTATCGTCATCCATTGCTCTACTATTACATATTTTTTAATTCCTCTAAACGTTTTAATACAACCGCGTGCTTATTTTCATAATCCGCTAATTTTTCACGTTCTACATTTACTAATGCCTCAGGTGCTTTCGATACGAACTTTTCATTTGAAAGCTTACCTGTCACTAACTTCACTTCTTTTGCCCATTTCTCTAACTCTTTTTCAAGACGAGCGATTTCTTCCTCTAAGTTAATAAGCCCAACAAGCGGTAGGAAAACTTGAGCACCTGTAATAACTGCTGTCATCGATTGACCAGGTGCCTCTAAGCCTTCACCAATTGTTAACGTATCTGGGTTACAGAATTTCTCTAAATAGGCTTTATTCGCTTCAAGTACTGCCACTGTTGCAGCATCTTTCGCAGAGATAAATAACGGTACTTTTTTGCTCATTGGCGTGTTTACTTCCGCACGAATATTACGTACTGAACGTATAATATCCATTAGGAGCTTCATATTATCTGCTTCGTCAGCAAAATGAAGATCCGTGCGTACTGTTGGCCATGCAGCCACTGTAATCGATTCACCATCATGAGGTAAGTGTTGCCAGATTTCCTCTGTAATGAATGGCATAAATGGATGCAATAGACGCATCGTTTGATCGAGTACGTACGCTAAAATAGAACGAGTTGTCTTTTTAGCAGTTTCATCCTCACCGTATAATGGTAATTTTGCCATTTCAATATACCAAGAACAGAAATCATCCCAAATGAAATTATAAAGTTCGCGACCAACTTCACCAAATTCATAGCGCTCTGCCAAAGATGTTACACGTTCAATCGTCTCATTTAAGCGTGTTAAAATCCATTTGTCAGCAACCGATTTTTCACCTGTTAAGTCGATTTCATCATATGTCATTCCATCCATATTCATAAGGGCAAAACGGGATGCATTCCAAATCTTATTAGAGAAATTCCATACAGCCTCTACCTTCTCAGTAGTATAACGTAAATCTTGACCAGGTGATGAACCTGTTGCTAAGAAGTAGCGTAATGAGTCTGCACCGTATTGCTCAATAACATCCATTGGATCTACACCATTGCCAAGTGACTTACTCATTTTACGCCCTTCACCATCACGAACTAAACCATGAATTAACACATCTTTGAATGGACGTTGCTCTGTAAATTCAAGACCTTGGAAAATCATTCGAGATACCCAGAAGAAAATAATATCATAGCCTGTTACGAGTGTATTTGTTGGGTAGTAACGTTTATATTCTTCATTTGCCTCGTCTGGCCAGCCCATTGTAGAAAACGGCCATAGCGCTGAAGAGAACCATGTATCTAGTACATCCTCATCTTGTGTCCAATTGTCTGCATCAGCCGGTGCTTCTTTTCCTACGTAAATTTCACCTGTTTCATTATGGTACCAAGCCGGGATTTGATGGCCCCACCATAATTGGCGAGAAATACACCAATCACGAATATTCTCCATCCAGCGAGAATAAGTATTTTCAAAACGAGCCGGAACAAAGTTCACTTTACCTTCTTGGTCTTTTTGAAGCTCTAATGAAGAATCTGCAAGTGGTTGCATTTTAACGAACCATTGTGCTGAAAGATATGGCTCTACAACAGCACCAGAACGTTCAGAATGCCCTACTGAATGCATATGTTCTTCAATGCGTATTAACACACCCGCTTCTTGTAAATCAGCAACAATTTGCTTACGACATTCAAAACGATCCATACCGTTGTATTTGCCAGCAAGTTCGTTCATTGTGCCATCTTCATTCATCACGAGGATACGCTCAAGATTGTGACGATTACCAACTTCAAAGTCATTTGGATCATGGGCAGGTGTCATTTTTACAACCCCTGTTCCAAATTCCATATCAACATAGTCATCTGCTACAATCGGAATTTCGCGACCTACAATCGGTAAAATAACCGTTTTACCAATTAAATGCTGATAACGTTCATCTTTCGGGTGAACAGCTACGCCAGAGTCACCAAGCATCGTTTCAGGACGTGTTGTCGCAACTTCTACATATCCTGAGCCATCAGCTAAAGGATATTTCATATGATAGAAGGCACCTTGCACATCTTGGTAAATAACCTCGATATCAGACAATGCTGTTTTAGCAGCTGGATCCCAGTTAATAATGCGTTCACCACGATAGATTAGGCCTTTTTCATATAATTGAACAAAAACTGTATTAACTGCCTCCGAAAGACCTTTATCAAGTGTGAAACGCTCACGTGTGTAGTCTAATCCAAGGCCAAGCTTTGCCCATTGATCACGGATATGCCCAGCATATTCTTCTTTCCATTCCCATGTTTTCTCGAGGAATTTTTCACGTCCTAAATCATAACGTGTAATATTATCCTCACGTAGCTTTGCTTCTACTTTTGCCTGTGTAGCAATACCTGCATGGTCCATACCTGGTAACCAAAGTGCATCATATCCTTGCATACGTTTCATACGAATGAGGATATCTTGTAAAGTTGTATCCCATGCATGACCAAGGTGCAATTTACCTGTTACGTTCGGTGGTGGAATAACGATTGAATAAGGTTCTTTCCCACTTTCTGGCTGTGCCTCAAAAAATTTCCCTTGCAACCACCATTCGTAGCGACCGGCTTCAATGGACTGTGGGTCATATTTAGTTGGCATTGAAATGTTTTCTGTCATATTGACTCCTCCTAATATTTGAAGACTATTGATAAAGCAATCACTTCACCAAATAAAAAAAACTCCTCTCGTCTAAAAGGACGAAGGAGTTTTAGTTCGCGGTACCACCTTTAATTCCAGCAGCGGTTAAGGAAATGATCATCGAATACATTTCTCAGCCTTATCTACTGGCTCTTAATTCGGTAACGGTGTTTAACCGGCTTTAACTACTGTTAGTTCACTAAAGCTGCTCAAGGGCTACCTTCAATTAAGTACAAATAGAAACTTCTCAGCTACCGTTTCCTCTCTGAAAATGTAACATAATTTACTCTTCCCTATCATAGCATCTGTATTTGATTTTCCTTATTGTACCGCAGAAACGTGTAATTTTTCAAGTGATTTAGTCATCTTTTAATAAGAGTAAAGTAAATAGAAAAGGAAGTGAATATTCAAATGCGTCGACGCAAGTATAACCCCTGGCTTTTACCACCTTGGATAAGGCAAGTTCGTTTTTACTGTAGAACGATTATCGTGCCGATTTGTGGTTTTCAATTTATCCGTGTCATTATTGTTCCAACATCCGGTGATTTAATTTTCTTATTACTCTTGCTACTTCTCAGCTATTTACTTTTGAAAGACATCATTTGATACACGAACTTTAAGCGGTGTATATTCTTCAGTTAGATCCCAAATCATGGAAGGCACTTCATGCCAAGTGCTGGACTCACGTACAACAATATGACTTGAGGATTCTCTCAAACTTGTTTTTTGGTCAACTGTTGGAGTCTTCACTTGGTGTGAAGCTGCTACTACTGCGGTAGTTTGTTTTTTCACTTGCATGCTTTCTTCTGGCACAGTAAGTATCTCTTCATGTTCATAGGCACTGGCAGTAAAGGACTGATCTTCTAATACATGGTCATTTTCAACAACTGGCTCGTATTCGTTAAAGATGCTTGTGACTGTCCATTCAAGCTGACATTTCTGATTCGTCAAGCTTGGGCGAATATCTTTGACCATTATATCCTTAAGGTTTGATTCCTTTGGTAAATCGACATGTAATGGCACAGCATACTCAAAATAACCTGTATCTCCTTGGACATCTAGGGCATCAATTGAAATTAATTCTTCATCGCCTGTAAAAGCTTGCATATTTTGAAAATCGAAGCGTACATGTGCGGTGATATGATAGATGCCTACTAGTCGAAGTGAATCCTCTAACTGCATTGCCTGCCACTGTGGCTTAATTTGCACAGCTGCTATTTCTGTTGGGCAGCCGTACCCAGGAAAACAAAATGTTTCACTCATATTCCAAGTTTTGTGTTCGATAATAATCCCTCCCTTTGCATCATATGACTTATGAGGGGATAGTATGCTAGAAAGCTTCCTATTCAACCGTATAAAAAAAGAAGAAATTCATATAAAAATGGCATGCTAGAACATTACTTCTAGCATGCCATTTTTATGAATGTACTTACATCCATTAAACATGTACTAATTTGATTTTATTTGCTACACGATCTGTTAACATTTGCGTTGCCTTTGGTACAATCGGTTTGAAAATTGGGTTTAAAACAGGACCAGCTAATCCACCAGCAATAACCTCTAAGAAGCCTGTCATTTTTGTGTTTTCAGCATCCATGCTTTCTGCAAGGAAATAGCCATTTCCTGTGAAATTATCCGAAAGACCTTTAAGTTCAAATGTCACTTTGGACGGGGATACCCACTCTAAAATAATAATTTCTACTTCAACTGTTTTTTTCAGAACTCCCACATTTCCTTTAAAAGTCCATGTTGAATGTTTGTCATCAATCATTTCATGTGCGTTATAACCTGGGACTAGCTTTGCCCATTTCTCCATATCACTGACGAAATCCCATACATGTTCAATTCCTACGGGTACTTCGACCGTATGTGTGCCTGTTGCCATATCAATTCACTACTTTCTTTTATGAATAGCTATATTATAAACGATATCGTCCACATTTTGGCTATGCTGAAAGATATAATTTTGACAAAAGCAGGTCCTTCATCCAGTATAGATGATTGTCCTTACTAGTTAATATATGCTATATTTTCTCTTTTGTTCTTTTATTGCTCAAGTACTACAATGACTTCTAACTTATGTATACAAAAGGGCATGCTAGATTTTTTTCTAGCATGCCCTATCAATTACTTAGCTAATTGTGCAAATACTTTATGGAAGGCATCAACCGTTTTTGCGATATGCTCCTCTGTATGTGCAGTAGAGATAAACAACCCTTCAAACTGAGACGGTGGTAGGAAAATTCCTTCCTCAGCCATCAAACGGAAGTATTCAGCAAATAAGGCTAAATCCGATGATTTAGCAGTTGCAAAATCAATGACCTCTTCATTCGTAAAGAAGAAGCCAATCATAGAACCTGCACGATTAACAGTGTGAGGAATTTTGTACTTCGTCGCCGCTTCACGGAAACCAGCCTCTAGCTGATCGCCTAGTTGTTTAAAGTATTCATAAGTACTGTGATCTAAACGTGATAGCGTTTCATAGCCCGCTGTCATAGCTAATGGATTCCCTGAAAGTGTACCTGCTTGATAAATTGGTCCAGCTGGTGCTACTTGCTCCATAATTTTTTTAGTACCAGCAAACGCACCCACTGGAAGGCCTCCGCCAATTACTTTCCCTAACGTCGTAATATCAGGTGTAACTCCGAAGTAACCTTGTGCACAACCATAATCAACACGGAAGCCCGTCATAACCTCATCAAAGATTAATAACGCACCATGTGAAGTTGTTAATTCGCGTAAGCCCTCTAAGAAACCTGATTGTGGTGGTACAACACCCATATTCCCTGCAACTGGCTCTACAATAACTGCTGCTAACTCTGCTCCAAATTTTTCGAAAACAGCTTTAGCGCCTTCTAAATCATTATAGGCTACAGTTAACGTATTACGAGCGATATCTGCAGGTACGCCAGGGCTATCAGGAAGACCCAATGTAGCAACTCCAGATCCTGCTTTAATTAATAATGAATCACCATGGCCATGATAAGAGCCTTCAAATTTTAAAATCTTATCACGACCTGTAACACCGCGTGCTACACGTAATGCAGACATAGTAGCTTCTGTTCCCGAAGAAACGAAGCGAATCATTTCCATGCCTGGAAGACGATCTAACACTAATTGAGCTAAACGATTTTCTGTATAGCTTGGTGCACCAAAGGAAGAGCCTTTTGCTGCAGTTTCAGCAATTGCTTTGACAACCTCTGGATGTGTATGTCCTAAAATGAGTGGGCCCCAAGATAATACATAATCTATATATTCATTACCATCAATATCTTTAATGATAGCCCCATGGCCTGATTCCATGAAAATTGGGTCCATATTTACTGATTTGAATGCACGAACGGGGCTGTTGACACCACCTGGCATTAACTGAACAGCTTCAGCATAGGCTTGCTTTGATTTTTCGTAAGAACGTGTCATTTATTTCTCCTCCAACCAACGTGCAACATCTTTTGCATGATACGTAATAATTAAATCAGAACCTGCACGTTTCATGCCTAATAATGTTTCAAGCACAACTTTTTTCTCTTCAATCCACCCATTAATAGCAGCTGCTTTAATCATCGCATACTCCCCTGAGACATTATACGCAACAAGTGGTAATGGATAATTATTTTTCATATCTCGAATAATATCTAAATAACTTAGGGCTGGCTTAACAATTAAGAAATCCGCACCCTCTTCGATATCAGATTCTGCCTCACGGAATGCCTCTAAACGGTTTGATGGGTCCATTTGATAGGATTTACGATCACCAAATTGTGGAGCACCATCTGCCGCGTCACGGAATGGGCCATAGTAACTTGACGCATATTTCACAGCATATGACATGATTGGAATATGCTCAAAGCCCGCTTCATCAAGACCAGCACGAATGGCTGCAACAAAACCATCCATCATATTAGATGGAGCAATTATATCTGCGCCTGCCTTTGCTTGTGATACTGCTGTACGAGCTAAAACATCTAAGGAAGGGTCATTTAAAATTTGATCGCCTTCAATTAAGCCACAATGACCATGATCCGTAAACTCACATAAGCATGTATCCGCAATGACTAAAAGCTCAGGATGACGCGTTTTAATTAAGCGAGTCGCCTCTTGGACAATACCATGATCATGGAATGCACCAGTTCCAACAGCATCTTTTTCAGCCGGTAAACCAAATAAAATTACAGCTGGGATTCCTAATGCAACAACCTCATCAATTTCTGCTTCTAGCTTATCTAATGAAAATTGAAAAACACCAGGCATAGATAGTACTTCATTTTTAATATTTTCGCCCTCTATTACAAAAATAGGATAAATCAGGTCCTCTTTATGTAAGTATGTTTCTTTTACCATTGATCGCATCGTTGCATTGGCACGCAAACGACGATGTCTTTGAAATTGTAGTTTTGTCATGATTTGTCCCCTACTTTCATTAATTCTTCGATGACTGCTTGCATTGTATATACACTTGGCATAATATCCACAGTTGCACCGTATTGTTCAAGAGCTGCTTCCGTAATATGGCCGATGGCTGCAACCCTAGTTGCTTGCCATCCAACATGTACTGCTACACTTTTTGCATATACATCAACAGCTGAAGGACTAGCAAAAATCACTGTGACGTCCTCATTGTGATGGATGCAATTAATAATAGCTGATATTTGATCATGTCGTTCTACCGTTTCATAAACTGTCCATTCTTTCAAATTAAAGGGCAGTCCATCCTTCAATGTACTTTTCGCCTTTTCTCCACGAATAAACAGACAACTTGGATGGTCGCCAGCTATACTTGGAAATTCCTTGACGAAAATATCAGCACTAAATACGGAAGGCATAAAGCTCACTTGAAATCCTAGATTTTCTAACGCTGTAGTTGTTTTTGTCCCAATGGAAGCAATTTTCGCTTGAAAATTTTTGGCACTTAATTGATGCCGCTCCATCTTATTAGCAAATGCATCTACAGCATTTTGACTCGTAAAGATAACCCAGTCAAATTGAAGCGCACTATTCAACAGTTTTGCATCATCGTTGTCCATACGTTCGCATGTTTCAATTAATGGGGCAATTACTGCATGGCCACCTAAAGCTGCAATATCATCTACAATAGCTGTTGTTTTAGATGTACCTGTTAAAAGTACCGTTTTACCTCTTAAAGGTAAATCATTTTGCATCTTGCTCTGCCTTCACACGTTGAATTAAATCGAAAGCTCCTTGTTTCGTTAAAATAGTAGCCAGCTCTTCCCCTATTTTTTGTGCGTCTGAACCAACTACTGTTTCTTTATATACAACTGATGCATCAGGTGCAGCAACAAGACCAGTTAAAGTAATTTCATCCCCATTTGATGTAGCATAGCCAGCGATTGGTACTTGGCACCCGCCATCCATGGCCGCCAAGAATGCTCGTTCAGCATGTGCCTCTTGCCATGTTAATTGGTCTGTTAATTTAGCTAACTCGGCTAATAGCTCAGTATCATCTCCACGGCATTCAATACCAAGAGAACCTTGTGCTACGGCTGGCAAACAATCTTCTACTGATAAAAATTCAGTGACAACATCTTCACTCCAACCAAGTCGTTTTAAACCGGCTGCTGCTAAAATAATCGCGTCGTATTCTTCGGTCTCAAGCTTAGCTAAACGTGTATCAACGTTTCCTCTAATCCATTTAATTTCAAGATCCGGACGTACTGTTAGTAGCTGTGCACTACGACGTAAAGAACTTGTCCCGACTACAGCTCCTGCAGGAAGATCAGCAAATTTAACATGTCCCTTCGAAATAAATGCGTCACGTGCATCTTCACGTGGAGGAATACAGCCAATTACTAAACCTTCCGGCAATACAGCAGGCATATCTTTCATAGAATGGACAGCAAAATCAATCTCTTTATCGTAAAGGGCTTGTTCAATTTCTTTAACGAACAATCCTTTTCCCCCTACCTTTGAAAGCTGTACATCTAAAATTTGATCACCTTTTGTCACGATTTCTTTTACTTCAAATTCAAATGGAGCACCAGCAGCCTTTAATTCATTAATGAACCAATTTGTTTGCGTTAGTGCTAGCTTACTTCTCCTAGAACCTACAATAATTTTTCTCAACAGTCTCCAACCTTTCCTCTAATACCATAAATGAAATCGCGATAAACTACTTCCTAAGAAGAAGTTCACAACAACTAATAGATAGGCATAAATATGTACCCATGCATAAGTTGTACCTATCAGCTTGCTTTTGCGATTCACATATAAGATAAAGCAATACAAAATTAAAATAATGAAGGATCCTATGATCTTCGCATCGAAAATCGAAAGACTCTCTAATGTTAATAATGCCCATTCAAACCCTAATATTAAACTTATAAATAGCATTGGGATTCCAATAAAGAATGATACATTCATCCAGTTGCTCGTTTGCTGTAAAGATGGCAGTCTTGTCCAAAGATGCGACCACTTTTTCTTCTTCAGTAATCGATATAAAACTAGATATAAAATGGCAAACACAAATGTTAATGTGAATGCTGCATATGACAATATCGCAAATGATATATGAATAAAAAGCATTTCCGAAATTAATGTATCTCCGACAGTTCCCGTAGGACGTTTAGGCATAAATGTAAATATACTAGCAAACAAAAATCCTAATATATTTATAATAAATACCGGTAAGTCTACTCTTGCAATGCAATGCAGGATAATGGATAACGTCACAAGTAACCAGGAGTAAAATAGAATCCCCTCTGACAATGATAAGATCGGAAAGCGTTTTGTTTCCACAAACGTTAAAATAATAATGGCACTTTGAATCATCCATACAAATGAAACAAGCCAGAAAGCAATGCGCCTTGCTCGTACTTGCTTATAAAAATAATCAGTAAAGTAAAAAACTAGACTGATCGCATACAAGACGATCATCACCTCATATAGCCTTGTCATGGTCAAATCAGCCAATAGACATCCCTTCTTTGTAGTGAAATTGTAAAGCTATAAATAAGAAAACAAAAAACGTTTTCGTATCCTAAGTTTACCATACAGATACGAAAACGCCTCATGTAATATCAGTAGAGAATCCAATAGCGCAACACCACTTCATACAACTTCAGTGTACAAAACGCATTAGATTATTTAGAAAGAATACTTTGGTTCAGCAGAAGTTTGAGTTGCCTGTGCGCGTTCTTTACGCTCAAGCTCTTGCTTCGTCATCTCTTGAACTTCAGCTTCCACAGCTTCTTCTATACCAAAAATTTGTTGGAATAAACGTAACTGTTCATTTGCTTTTGGTGAATTAGCCATTTCTTTAGCCTGTAAGATTGGCTCTTTTAACAATTGATTAATAATTGATTTTGTATGTTTACTTAAAATTTTACGTTCACGTTCCGTTAAATCTGACATTTTATTCTCGATACTAGTCATGGTCTCTTCTTGAATACGATTTGCTTTTTTCCGTAATGCAGAAATCACAGGTACGACACCAAGCGTAGACACCCAATCTTTAAATTGGAGCACTTCATGCCCAATCATATCCGTAATATCAGCAGCAGCACGTTCGCGTTCCGCTAAATTGGCTTCGACAATACCTTGTAAATCATCAATATCATATAAGAAAACATTTGGTAAATCGCCAACACGTGGATCGATATCACGAGGAACAGCGATATCTACCATAAATAATGGTTTCCCTTTACGTAAACGTTCCACGAATTGCATGAGCTCATAATCAATGACATAATCAGTTGCACCAGTCGATGTAATTAAAATATCTGCTTCTAATAAGGAGCACTGTAATTCCTTCATTGATTTAGCTTGACCATGGAATTTTGCAGCTAGACTTTCCGCCTTTTCAAACGTACGGTTAATTACTGTTACTTTTCCTACTCCACTGCCGTAGAGGTTTTCAATCGCAAGCTCCCCCATTTTCCCTGCACCTAGAATAGCTACATGCTTGCGTTGTAAAGAGCCAAAAATTTTCTTTGCTAATTCTACTGCTGCATAAGAAACTGATACCGCATTCTCGCCGATAGCTGTTTCATTATGTGCTCGCTTTGCAAATGTTACCGCTTGTTTAAATAGTTGATTGTAAACCGTTCCTGTCGTGCCAATCTCTTGTCCACTTAAAAAGCTTTTTTTTACTTGCCCTAAAATTTGCGTTTCACCTAGAACCATTGAATCGATCCCAGCTGTCACTTTAAATAAATGTTCGACTGCCTCATCCTCTTCACGAATTGTTAAATACGAAGAAAATGTCTCCACAGGCAAGTCAAACCAATCAGCTAAAAATTGTTTCACAAAATGACGTCCAGTATGCAATTGATCCACAACAGCATAAATTTCTGTACGGTTACATGTCGAAACAATAACGTTTTCTAAAATACTTTTCTGCTTTTGCAGCGCTTCCATTGCCTGAGGTAGTTCACTCTCAATGAATGATAACTTCTCTCTTATTTCAACAGGCGCTGTTTTATAATTCAAGCCTACTACGATGGTATGCATGAATAACACCTCACACGTTCTAATTCACAAATTTCATTATAGCACAGTTCGACAATAGTTCATCTATAATTTGTGAACATGTCATGAAGAACTGCATTTCGTCATCTACATTAGAATTATTATAAACTAAGTGTAACAAATTATACGTTTTGTTTCAAATTAAAAAACTGCCCCGCAATAGGAGGCAGTTTTCATCATTAATTTGTTATAGAAATAGTTTTCATTGAAATAATATTTCCATCTTTATCATATGCGATCAAATCAATTTCATTATTAACTTTAAAGTCCTGCATAGTTTGTACTGTTTTCGTTAACATAAACACATGATCACTACGTTTTAGCAACTCGAATTGTACATCACCACTAATCGATTTATAACGTACATTAATCTTCGCAACGTTTGGACAATTACCATCAATACGAGCACTCATTGTAAGATAGCCTTTTCGTAATGATACATTTGCATCTTCAAATAAATCATCCGGGTTGATACAGCTTGATGCCGGAGTTTTACATAAAATCGCATCAATTAACTTTTGGAACACCTGATGCAATTGTAAATTATCAAGCGCGTGATAATAAGCTCCGCCAGTTTCTGTAGACACTTGCATTAAAGTAGCATCATTTATTTGTGATTTCTTGCCCATACTTACTGTGTATATTTTCACACCTTGCTTTTTCGCTTCATTGATCACTTTTGTCATTTTTGATTTACTTGTTTTCCCATCAGATACAACCACAATAGCTTTAGCCGTTTTTGTATCGTTTGAGAATTTCGTTAATGCAATATCAATACCTGCAAAAATATCCGTAGCACCTTTCTCTTTAGACGCTTTATAAAGGTCTTTCTTCAATACAGCATCTGTTGTACCCTCACCAAGAATTGTTGCCTTTGTGTTTGTTTCGATGACGATGTTATTTTTCGCCTTCAATTGATTGATAAATTCAATCATTTTCTTGCCACGATAATTAGTTGGATCAACAGCCTTCATAGAAGAAGAATAATCCACTACATAAGCAACTTCTGTTGCTAATGAGCATGAATTTTTACTGAAGTACGGATTAGTAAAAATATCTTTGCTTACTGTTTTATCTTTTAAACCCTTCAAAATCGTTGCATAACGAGGGTCTATCGGATTGACAAGGGTTGCTTCTACTTTGGATTTTCCATAGATGATAGAGTCAAAGTATGCAACAGCTGTACCTGGACTGCCTGTATTGTTTAATGGATCTGAAGTATTCGTAATAAATGAAGCTGTTTTTTCCACTCCATCATACTTGATTTTGACTGTTCCTTGATAATCCGTAACTGGTTCTCCACCAGGACGAACTAACGTCACCATGACTTTTGTATAGCGATCCTTGCCTGATGGTCTAGAGGCAGCATCAGCACTTTCTTTCAATGCCTCTACTCGTTTTTTATAAGCCTCTACTTGTCCAAGTAGCTTCCCGCCTTGATATTTTAATAACACCGTACGATCATAGTTACTTAAGTTTGTAAAAATAGAATAAATTTTCATGACACTATCATAATGTTCAAGTGTCAATTTTTTTTCTTCTGGCATATGGTTCATAAGCTGGATGATAGCTCCAACTGGATTAATGTTTTCTACCTGAGAGGCGATTTCATCATCAATCCCTTGAACACGATAAATCGGACGGCCATCTTCAGAAATCATATACATAATTTCAGTTTTAGCTGGCGATGTGACAGAATTATCTAAACGACGATTTAACAGTTCCTCAAAAAGGTAAACAGAAATATTGTAGTTTTCAAATTGTAAAATAGCATTTTCATACCCTAGTGCTGGATATCTAGGGTCTGAGCCTCCGTAACGTAAATAAACATTTTGAACATTGCCCAAGGCGTCTGTTACATTAGTTTGCTGCCCAATACTAAATAGCTTTTTATCCCCATCATACTTCAATGGAATTGGTGAATACACATCAATTATGTTTTGTGTGAAGAACTCTGGCAACTTCTCATATGGAATATACGGTGGTGTCACATTCCCATTATCATCATCTGTATTAGTAGGATCATAGACTTGGTAATCTATACGCAATTCAGGTTGTGGTGAATAACGCACCTCTGCTTTTAATTTTTGCCCCACAAGACACTTCATTGCTGGATCTGTGTTATTAACCAATTCAAAGGAAATGGTATCACGAGCAGATTTTGTTAATTTTGGCGCTACAACAATAGCTGATACAGTCGAACCATCAGATTGGACGGTTCTAACCGCTTCGCCGGAAGTATCGATAATCGTACCGTAAGTTGACGTCACACGGAATGTATAAGATTTATCATCGGCAATAGGGTCTCCATTACAAGCCTTTAAAGATACAGTCACAAGTGTTGAATCCACTTCATTCGCAATTAAATCTGGTTTTTCCACTACAATGCTTTGCAATGCATTATTTACATAATCAGGTCCAGTAAAATCATTGGAGTTATCCTTTGGTTCTTCAAAATCCGCACTATTGGAGCCCATGAATCCTGGAGGTAATGTAATACTTTCATTATCACGACCAGCTGCACTTCGCGTTAATCCTTGTACGGCAAAGTTACCATTTTGGACTGCTCTATATAAGAATGTCGCTACATCACCACGCGTTAATTTTGTTGATGGATTAAAGCTTGCAAATGTTTTTTTACCTGAACTACTTGTCGATAAATTGTTTGAATATAAATATTGAACAGCTTGTGGTTCATCTAAATCCAATCCTTTAAAAGCGGCATAAATTTGTGCAAATTGACCACGAGTAATCGCTTTTGATCGATTGGCATTTACATGTGTTCCATTAAACGGTAAATAAAAATCACTATAAAAGTTATAAGCCACACTATCAATATAAGATAATGGATAGTTACGATCTAGCTTCGCAAACATGAGGACAAGCTCTCGATCTGTCACTTGCTCACTCGGTAAAAAGTTATTGGCATTGTTCAAAGACATCAATTCATTGTCAACCGCCCAAGAAATGGCTTTGTAATTACTACTATTCGTCGGAACATCTCTAATTGTTGTAGCTGCTTGCGTAACAACAGGTGTTGCTGTCATCAAAAGCAGCATGAAGCACAGCATAGTAAGCAATGCTTTTTTTACATATGTCATGGTTGTTCAGTCCTTTCTTTAGTTAAAGAACAATATGTCATCACGATAATTTTGTTTCAAGTCATCTTCTAAATATTTCAAGAAACGTTCTAGAACAACGGAAGCTTCTGCTCGAGACAGTGGTTTATTTGGATTAAAACGTCCAGCAGAATCGCCAATCATCAATCCAAGCTCATTGGCAATATAGATACCATCTCTTGCATAGTTTGGAATTTGGTTGTCATCCGTAAATTTCGTTAAAAAGCCAGGATTCGGCGCTCTATTTTCCAGGCCTAAGGCACGAACAAAGATAGTTGCCGCCTGTGCTCTTGTGATAGCACCATCAGGCATGAAGTAATCCGCTGAAACCCCTTTAATGATCCCTTTATTTAAAGCTGATTCAATATAGAAATAGTCTTTAGTAGATCGTTTTAAATCCTTAAAGACACTTGTAGTAGGAGCTTTTCTTGATTTCTTTTCTTCAAACACGCGTAGGTCAACCGCTTTACCAATGGCTGTAGTAAAATCAATGCGTTTCATTGGTGTTTTAGGAGAGAAGAAATTACTTGAATCTGAATAAATACCTAGAGAATACAGTTTCTCAATTGCTTCTTTCGCATAATGATTTGTTAAGTCCCGAAATTTAGGAATAATAAGACGTTCAATAGTTGGCATATATTCTGTATCTAAATCCAGTGTACCTTTTTGTCCAGAAGCTAAATTATAAGTGTACTCCGATATAACGTCCTTTTCACTGACAACGGCATAGCCACCTTCGAAGCTACCTAAAGTACCTAGGTTCTCCTCGTAATTCAGGATACGTGATTTACTAGTAGATACGCGATTTTTTACATGGCTTGTCTTACCATCACTGAATGAATATACAGACTCTGTGATTTGTGTTTCAGTTGCTCCCCAAAAGTTTTCATAGCCTGCATGTCTGCTATCAGTTTCAATCGTTATGGTGTTTTGAACCGCATTTTTCCCTTTGCCAGTTTCATAGGCATAGGTCTTTCTTGAAATTACATTTCCCGAGTAATAATCAGAAGCTGCCCGATTATCTGTAACAGTTCCTTGGGAAAATTGATAATCGACTAAAGAATAAGTAATCGATCCGATTGTAATTTTTTCAGTATATTTCTTAACCTCTCCATTAGAAGTTTTTTGACCAATACTTGCATAATCCACAACATCTGACTCGTAGGCAATGTTTCTTGTTAATGTTGCGCCATTGTTGCCAGTTAACTTCATACTATACGTTTCAGTTAATTTGCCCTTCGATTCTTTTTGTGTAATTTTAATATCTTTACTTGTTCCTTTGAAAATGACGGGTGATCCTGAAAGAAATACCGCTTCCTCATATGTATATTCATTTTTCACGGCACCTGTTGTTTCTAATGAAGCAGCTGATGCATGGAATGGTGTAATCGAATTAATTACAAAAATAGCCAGAATGACTAACACTAATTTTGACCAATTTTTTGGCATGCGCTTATCCTCTCTTTCACTGTACATAAAGTGAATCATGATGCTAGCTTTAAAAATTTCTAAAGCAAAAATCTGCTTATCTTTCGAAAGTATTGACAATTTAGCCCATAAGCCGAAGCGAAGATTCCTTTTTTAGATTATGAATACATCGCCTTTTTGCTAATACTATTCGCATTAGACTCGCAGATTTTAGTTTGTTATTGACATTAATCTACTAAAATAAAATGTCCCTTTACAAATCGATCCGATAGTACAACTAAACGATCCGATGGCTGTAAATCAGATGCCTGAATCACTTTACCTGCTTTTATCAGTGTCGCTTGATCAATATTCATATTAATCATCTCACCTGCTTCATACCAATGGCCATTTTGCCATTGACTAACACTCTTGACGTTTATAACAGCAGGATACGTAGATTTCACAGATTGTAACTTCCCTGTAAGCATTAATGGTGCAACGGGTTTGGCATTATCTAACATATGAAGGGCCTGTACATGACCATCCTTCACATAGAAGTAACCATAATCCCCTTCAGATAAATAAAGTTCAATATCAGGCATGACATTATATGTTCTACTTCCGTCATCTACCTTTGCCTTTGTTGAATTACTAACCGACAGAACTGTACGATCTGTTTTCTTGAAAACATTGGATTCTATTTTCATAGCATCGTCAATTTCAATAAGGTATCCATCAGCTTGAGATAATCGTCCATAATATAATTCATGACCAGCTAAGTTTGGAGACATAAAGCTATCACTCGTCACTTGCACTACTTGTGCATAGTGATCACGAGCAGCACCATCTGTAATTACAAATGCTGTACCATAAGCCATAAGCCCCGTCGGTTCAATTAAACGCCCATTACGAATTAAAATAGTTCCATTATGGAAATACATTGAGCCTGCTGTTTTAAGTTTTAACAGTTTGTAATCTGTATCAACAGATAGCATTGGTTCATAATAAGTTCGTTCATTATTTTTCAATACTACAATTTTCTCAATAACTTCTTTCCCAAATTGTTTTACAGTCGCGTAGTAAGCTTCACTACCAATATAATTTTTCAGTTGACCTTTCTCTACCTTAGTATTTCCCACATATATCGGTACCTTGGAAGTAAAAGGCATTGTTGAAAGGTCTGCAGTTATTTGAGAGCCAAATTGCCAGTTAACAAAAGCATGCTGGTTTTTGACAGTTAATTTATTGGCATTAGGATTAACTGCTTGTATTTCCCCTTTATATAGGTTTTCTACAAGCGTACCCGTTTCACTTATTGCTATTTTTGTAACAATAGAAGTATTTTTATTTTTCAAGCTCAATTTAATTCGATCTCCAACATATAGTGCACTGATATCCGTTGCAGATGAGCTTTTTTGATAAACGGTTTCTTTATTAATATAGTAAGTAGTCTCTGCACCAACATCTGGCTTAACCATAATAAATAATCCATTAGGATCGATACTTGTTACGACACCAGCAATTGTGGTACTGTTGCCTCCAGTTGATGGAACATTCGTTTCTGTTGGTAAATTAGATTTACCTCGTAGTTCCACAACACTTCTTAAAGAAATGTCAGCTTCCACTTCCATGCCCATTTTAAAACCTTCTATAGTTGTGGACGTATTATTAATAAATAAGCGTGTGTTCTTACTAATATTGTAGGTTACAGAACGGCCTCGATCATTTTGCAATGTCACTTTACTCAGTTGCTTTTCTATCGTGCCATCTGGCTTGGTATATTCTGAATATGTTACATCAACAAAGGTACCAGTTACTAATTGGGCAGCCTTAGCTGTTTGGTTAAAGGAAAAAACTAGAACCATCAGTAACATAATCGATAGTATGTATGATATCTTTTTCAAAAATTCTGCCTCCTTGCTAAATTTTAGTCATGAATAGTATATCGTATTATTGGTAGTTTTTCTCATTCAAAAAGTTACAATTTCTATCTTAACCGATAACTTTAAAAGTAAAGGTAGCTTTCAATTAAAGCTACCTTGCCTGCTCAGACCTGAACATCAATTGTATGTCCAGCTGTCGGATGTGGAGCATCTAACATTTCAACTAATTGTTCTGTGTTTTGCTGTTGCATATCCATCGCTTGTTTTGTTACAGCCAAGGATACGTTTTGCATAAGTGTCGCTTGATTCATTGCTATCGATAAAGCCGCTATATCCATACAGTCCACCTCCTATCTACCTTATCGGCAAATTTTTTTATTTCTCAAGCATATTCTCCAAGTTTCTCCATACTTCATTAGTAAAAATAAAAAGCATCTACAGTCCTAATTCATTAGAACCAATAGATGCTTTTTTTTACATTCTATTTTCGATAGTACGCCAAGCCTCTTCAAAACCAAGGCCTGTTTCTGAAGAAAAGACAATAAGTGGATCATTTTTTTCCATCTCCAATGTCTCTTTGACAATTTTTTTATGCTTATCCCATTTACCTTTTGGAATTTTATCTGCCTTCGTTGCAATCACAATGCAAGGAATATTATAATGCTTTAAAAAATCATACATCATGCGATCATCCGCTGTTGGAGGATGACGCAAATCAATAATTTGTACAACTGCTTTTAATTCTTGACGCCCTGTAAAGTAACGCTCAATCATTTTTCCCCACGCTTCACGCTCTGATTTCGAAACCTTTGCATAACCATAGCCCGGAACATCTACAAAAAATAATTGTTCTTCAATTTTATAAAAGTTCAGGGTTTGTGTTTTACCAGGTTTAGACGAAATACGCGCTAAAGCTTTACGTCCGATCATTCGATTAATGAAGGAAGATTTCCCTACATTTGAACGACCAGCTAATGCAAATTCTGGCAGTCCATCTTCTGGATATTGGTCTGGTCTTACCGCACTAATGACCATTTCGACATTATGGACTTTCATTTTTCTAAATACCTCCGTCCAGTGCATAGGCTAATACTTCATCTGCCGATGACACTAGTTTAAATGTAAGTTGCTCACGGACACTGTCAGGAATATCTTCTATATCGCGTTCATTATCCTGTGGACAAATAATAGTTGTTAATCCTGCACGGTGAGCACTTAATGTTTTTTCTTTCAAACCACCAATTGGTAGTACTCGACCACGTAATGTGATCTCACCTGTCATCCCCACTTCTCTGCGAATCGGTCGGTTTAGAATAGCAGAGACAATAGCTGTCGCCATTGTAATACCTGCAGATGGCCCGTCTTTAGGGACAGCACCTTCTGGAACGTGAATATGGATATCATGTGTATCAAAATATTCTGGATCTACTTGAAGTTTCTCCATTTTTGTTCGAACATAGGATAAGGCTGTTTGAGCTGATTCTTTCATGACATCTCCCAGCTTACCTGTTAGTTGCAATTTCCCTTTTCCAGGTGTTAAGGATACTTCAATTTGTAATGTGTCGCCACCAACTGTTGTGTAAGCAAGACCAGTTGCAACACCTACTTGATTTTCCTTTTCAGCCTGTCCGTAACGGAAACGATGTTTACCAAGCAATTCTTGGATTGATTTCGAGTTAACCGTTACCCGTTTTTTCTCACCCGAGACAATTATCTTGGCAATTTTACGACAAAGCGTAGCAATTTGACGTTCTAAACCACGTACTCCAGCCTCACGTGTATAATAACGGATAATATCAATTACGGCTTCATCCTTAATAATAACTTGTGACTTTTTCAAACCATGTTCTTTCAATTGCTTCGGAATTAAATGATTATTCGTAATCTGCGCTTTTTCAATTTCTGTATAGCCTGCTATAGAAATTACTTCCATACGGTCTAACAATGGTCCTGGGATGCTACTCAAATCATTGGCAGTGGCAATAAATAGGACATTTGATAAATCATATGTTTCCTCAATATAGTGATCACTAAATGTATTGTTTTGCGCAGGATCTAAAACTTCTAGCATCGCTGCAGCAGGATCTCCTCTAAAGTCATTAGACATTTTATCAATTTCATCTAATAAAAATACCGGATTAATGGTACCAGCCTTTTTCATTCCTTGGATAATACGACCTGGCATAGCTCCTACATACGTACGACGGTGCCCACGAATTTCAGATTCATCACGAACCCCACCTAATGAAATACGAATAAATTTGCGGTCTAAGCTTTCCGCGATAGAGCGAGCTAATGATGTTTTCCCCACACCTGGAGGTCCCGCTAAGCAAAGTATCGGTCCACGAAGTGAATTTTTCAGCTGACGGACAGCTAAATATTCAAGAACCCGTTCTTTAACTTTTTCTAATCCATCATGATCCCGATTCAAAATGTTCTCAGCATGATCAATATTCATGCGATCCTCAGTTGCTTTTGTCCAAGGTAATGAAATGAGCCAATCGATGTAATTTCGGATAACGCCACTTTCAGCACTAGCACCTGGAATTTTTTCATATCTATCTAATTCCTTCAGTGCCACTTCTTTTGTTGACTCAGGCATCCCTGACGCATCAATTGATTTACGTAACTCTGCTACTTCACCCGTTTTTCCTTCACGGTCCCCAAGCTCGGTTTGGATAGCCTTCATCTGTTCACGTAAATAGTATTCTTTTTGCGTACGCTCCATCGATTGCTTCACTTTTGAATTGATCTTCTTTTCCAGATCGAGTACTTCTTGTTCATCGTGCAAACGAATAATTAAGTGATCTAGTCGTTTCTTCACATTCAGCATTTCCAACACTTCTTGCTTATCTGCAATTTTAAATGGTAAATGTGATGCAATAATGTCTGCTAATCGTCCTGGTTCCTCAATATCTGCTACAGTGTTGATGGTCTCGGCTGTTATTTTATTAGAGGATTTAGCATATTTTTCAAAATACGTTAATAGTGTACGCATTAAAGCTTGCGTTTCTACATCCTTACCTAACAAATCCTCTTTTACGTCGATATCAACAAATGTAAAATTTTCTAAGGCACGATAGTTTTTCCAAGATGCACGCGCGACTCCCTCAACTAAAATTCGCAATGTGCCATTTGGTAATTTTAACATTTGTTTGACATAAGCCATTGTACCAATCGCGTATAAATCTTGTTCTTCTGGCTGTTCATCGTGCATTTCCTTTTGTGTTACCAATAAAATCATCTGGTCCTCTAACATTGCCTGTTCTAGCGCTGCTACAGAACGATTTCTACCCACATCAATATGTAACACCATCGATGGGAATACTAAAAGTCCACGTAAAGGTAATAATGGTACATTTGTTGTTTTTTGTATAGTTACCATGCGGGTATTCACCTCCGTCAAAATTTTCATGTTCAATTCCCGCGCTACTAGTATGTGTTTAAAAAACTGATTCACACTAGTTATTGAAACGAGCCAAAAATTTCTACAAGTCAGTTGGCCAATATGTAAGAATGAATAAAAAGCTGACTGTCGATATGTGCGAACATTGCACAATCGAAGTCAGCTAATTACTCTTTATCTCATAACGGTAGACAGCCAAATCTATACGCTATGCTGAAGTTTTTGTGTCGCTACCTTCATCGAGTTCAGTGCCATCTTCAAGAAGCAATTTCGGTTTTTCTTTATCCGTAATTGTTTTTGCAGTAATGATACATTTTTTTACGTCTTCACGTGAAGGCAGTTCGTACATTACATCAAGCATCGTTGACTCAATTATTGAACGAAGACCACGTGCACCTGTTTTACGCTCAATTGCTTCCTTCGCAATTTCCGCAAGTGCACCTTCATCAAACTCAAGCTCAACACCGTCTAGTTCAAGCATTTTCTGATATTGCTTAGCTAACGCATTTTTAGGCTCTGTCAAAATTTGTACTAGTGCAGCTTCATTTAATTGCTCTAGGCTAGCAAGTACTGGTAATCGACCAATGAACTCTGGAATTAGACCAAATTTCAGTAAATCCTCAGGAATCAGCTTAGACATGATAGAACCTTCATCTACGTCCACTATATTCGGATCTGAACCAAATCCAATTATTTTTTCACCTTGGCGACGTTTAATGATGGATTCAATGCCATCAAACGCTCCACCAACAATGAATAAAATATTGGTTGTATCGATTTGTAAAAACTCTTGATGAGGATGTTTTCGGCCACCTTGTGGTGGAACACTTGCAACAGTTCCTTCTAAAATCTTTAGAAGTGCCTGCTGAACACCTTCGCCAGAAACATCGCGTGTAATGGATGGGTTTTCTGACTTACGTGCAACTTTATCGATTTCATCAATATAGATAATACCTTTTTCAGCGCGTTCGATATCATAATCTGCTGATTGGATTAGCTTTAATAAAATATTTTCAACGTCCTCACCCACATATCCTGCTTCAGTTAATGAAGTAGCATCCGCAATCGCGAATGGAACATTTAATATACGTGCTAACGTTTGAGCTAATAATGTTTTACCGCTACCAGTCGGGCCGATTAACACAATGTTCGATTTTGCCAGTTCAACATCATCAATTTTACTGTTTGTATTGATGCGTTTATAGTGATTATAAACCGCAACTGCTAATGCTTTTTTAGCACGCTCTTGTCCAATTACATACTCATCTAAAATCGTTAGAATCTCTTTTGGTTTCGGGATATCTTGGAATTCGATTTCCTCTTCTACACCTAGTTCCTCTACAACGATTTCTGAACAAAGCTCAATACACTCATCACAAATATACACACCAGGACCTGCTACTAATTTACGCACTTGTTCTTGTGGTTTTCCACAGAATGAGCATTTTAAATTGCCTTTTTCATCATTAAATTTGAACAATATGTTTCACCCCTATTCAAGCAACAATCTTACAAGATTATTGAACCTTTATCAAATAAATTGTCTGCATCATTTATGCCTTCGCATTCATGCAAGTAGATTATAACATCATGTTGTTTACTTCATTCGCCGTCTGCAGCATATTTTTCAGGAACCCATTTGCGCGACCTTTCGTTTCTAAGGTCTCGGTTCTTCACTACTGACATATAAGATTCAAGCTGTCATCAACTACTGATATCTTGATCAGCTACATAGCTTTTTATTTATAAATCTACTACATTCATCTACCAAGGCTTTTTTCATTCGAAGAAATGTTGATTGTTAATGTCTTTATTATGATCTTACAGAATGAAGTAAAATGAGCATCGTGTAAAAATAAAAACAATACTATGTATAAGTGAAGTGTAAAGTGAGTCGTACTAAACTTTAAGGGGACTGATTTTTAGTTGATGTGATAAAACAAGGCACGGTTTAATGCCGTACCTTGTTTTTTTTAGCTATCTAATTACACAAAATCTTATTCAGTAATTTTAGCGTTTTCTACTAAAAATTCAACTGTTTTTTGGATTTTGATGTCGTTTTCAAGTACTGCTGTACCACCTAAAGCACCTGTAATTTGCTCTTTTGTCATGTTGAATTGAGCAGCCATTTTTTCTAATTCTGCTTCAATATCAGCTTCAGTTGCTTCAATTTTTTCAGCTTCAGCAATCGCTTCTAGTGTTAAAGATACACGTACACGGCTTTCTGCTTCTTCTTTCATTTGACCACGTAAATCTTCTTCAGATTGGCCAGAGAATTGGTAGTATAGATCTAAGTTCATACCTTGTGTTTGTAGACGTTGACCAAACTCTTGCAACATACGATCAGTTTCAGAGTTAATCATTCCTGCTGGTACTTCAAACTCAGCATTTTCAGAAGCTTTTTCTACTAGCTCATCACGAAGAGATGCATCAGATTCTGCTACTTTTTGTGCTTCTGTTTGTTCTTTAATTTTAGCGCGTAAAGCTTCTACGCTTTCTACTTCTGAATCTAATTCTTTTGCGAATTCATCATTTAATTCAGGAAGAACTTTTGTTTTAACTTCTTTCACTGTTACTTTGAAAGTAGCTTCTTTGCCTGCTAATTCAGCAGCATGGTATTCTTCTGGGAATGTAACAACTACATCTTTAGATTCGCCAGCTTTCACACCTGTTAATTGCTCTTCAAAACCAGGAATGAAAGAACCAGAACCGATTTCTAGTGGATAGTCTTCACCTTTACCACCTTCAAAAGCTTCTTCACCAACGAAACCTTCGAAATCGATTACTGCTGTATCGCCTTCAACGATTGCTTCGTCTTCTTTAATTTCAAGTTCAGCTTTACGAGCTAATTGGTCTTGAATTTGAGCGTCTACTTCTTCATCAGTTACTTCAACTGGAAGTTTAGCTACTTCTAGACCTTTGTAGTCACCAAGTTTTGGTTCTGGTTTAACTGTTACTTGTGCAGTGAATGAGAAATCTTGACCATGTACAAAGTTTTCTGTACCAGAGATTTCTGGGTAATCAACTGGCATAATTCCAGCTTCATCGATTGCCTTTGCATAAGAATCAGGAACGATAATTTCTAATGCATCTTGGTATAAAGATTCGATACCGAAACGTTGTTCGAACATTTTACGAGGCATTTTACCTTTACGGAAACCTGGTACGTTAATTTGTTTTACAACTTTTTTGAACGCTTGGTCCATTGCTGCATCTACTTCTGCAGCTGGTACTTCAATTGTAAGAGTACCGATATTACCTTCTTGTTTTTCCCATTTTGCTGACATGTATAAATACCTCCAAATAAATAATCAAGTTTAGGATGTTAGACAATTCATTCGTAACTACGATTTTGACAACCATTTTAGTATAACATAGATGTGTATAGTTTCAACTTTTTTCATACCTAATGTAGTTCTGTTAGCTTTTCTAACATTTGTAAAAAGTCTACGATTTCATAGTCCATTTCTTTCACATTCCCTAGCATTGATGATACAAAATCTATATAACTATAGGCAACATCTTCCGCCTCAAATGGATGCCATTCAAAGGGAAATGTGACAATGGCATGTTTCGCCATTAAGTATTGTACCATTTCCAACGTCGTTGGGTCTTGTGTCAACTTACTTTCAACTATATTTTTTATTTCACCATATTGTGGTAATTGATTAGGTAAAGATAGTTGTGCGGGGTTTATCGTTTTTGAATGCCCCAATTTTGAAACCGTAATATCAATTGAAACTTCCTGTTCAACTAATAGGATTAAAGCCAAGCTTTGGACAAAAGGATGGACGGTTGTACTTTCAATAATTGCTTGCAATGCCGTTTTTAACTGTCTTACATTGGTATCCATCAGACGATGTAATTTGATAGATTGCTCATTCGCAGCTAGTGCACTAAATTTTTCAAGCTCATACTCCTGCTCTTCTATAAACCGTTGCGCATTTTCTTTTTTTTCAAGATTTTTGGATACTTCTCTATTAAGACTTTTTAATCGTTCAAATTTCTCCACTTGATCACTTGGCAGTACACTTTCCTCTAGGAGGGTCGTGATCAACGTCTCTACTTGATGATATTCCTTCAACTGCATGCAAATTGTAATATACAATTCCATGACTTCCACATACATTGTTGTCCCCATTGTAAAAAGCTGTTCACAAACTCCTTTTGCCTTGTCATAATCCTTTAATTCGTATAAAGCAAAGGCATAGGCGCTAAGCGCAAATTCATCACCCGTTTCATATATAAAGGCCTTTTCAAAACTTGCAACAGCTTTCTCGTATTGATAATTTTCAGCAAACATATGCCCTTCACGTATTAATGTTTGGACAGCGCCTGGAAAAACAATAATATTGTCATGTTTAATAACATGACGCTTACGTTTTGTCAATTCCCTCACCTCCTCTGTTCTATTTTTCATTTCGATTATTTACTAAAAAATCCACAATTTTCTTATTTTTTACAAAAAATAATTGCTTTTACATTCATATTTTGTAATAAAATGTATTATAATTAGAATAGTCTAAAATTTATTACAATTCGCAGACTATTCCTAGTTATCTGCATACAGAAAATCAAGTTCTTAATAAGGAGTGGAATACATGCAATTACTAGATACAATCACTGAATTTGACCATTGTATCTCACCTGCATTCGAGGCATTATCGATTAAAGTCATTTCATTTTCTACAGCGGACGGACCTATTCAAGATAATCCGATCGAATTTGAATTTTTAACACGTACAAAAATTGATGTGTATACGCAAGAAGCTAGCACTTATCTTTTACGTATTCTTGGAACAATTCCTGGTTCTATTGCACTTGGGCATCAAAATGAATCTCTTTCCATTATTCCTCAAAAAGTAAACATCGAATGTAATGACAAGCTGTTACATGTGGACAAAAAAGATATGCATCAAATTTTACAACATCCTGAGCCGAATCGTCATTACAGCGAATGGCTTATTGATGCTATAAAAAATACCAATATTCTCGTTGAGCTGAAGACAAACCAGCATTCACTGATTGAATGGCCAATCGGTATAAAATCTGCAGCCATAATATAGGTAGAGATAGACATACTTCATCGTATGTCTTTTTTTGTTACTCTTATTTAAGCCTTTCCATTTTATTGCGTTTCTATCATAACAACTTTCTATAGTTTCTGGAAATAATATTATAACAGCCACAAACATTAAAGTGTTTGTATTGTCGATTCAAATAGTAAGTGTCTTTCCGTCCTGCATCAGGATTGCAAATTGGTCGATTTGCTTGAAAAAGGAGCTATAATAATAGAACAAACCTTATGATGGAGGCACATAAATATGAATGTAAAAGAAACACTACAATCTTTTTCTACTATGACACTGCATGAACGTCAGTCAGTGATGAAGGACAACGGAGAATGGCTCTTACAGGAGATGTTAACGCACATTGGCTCAACTGATGCTGAATTGCGTGATCATTTAATTTATCGTACGTTTGTTGATTTACTGAGTGATAATTTATTAAGCACACAACAATTACAATTATTATTTGAGACAGCAACAAGTGAGGAATTTTTATATGTACATATCGGACAAGCACCAACAGACAGTGTCTTTACTAGATCATTCTCTGCACTGCTTATTGCAGGTATACTTGCAAAGGATGCCGAGATGCTTGTTTTAAAAGATGAGGAGTTGCAGCCGTTCTTTAAAAAAATTGGACGTTATCTATTATTAGAACAAGATACAAGAGGTTACGTAAAGGATAAAGGATGGGCTCATAGCATTTCACATGGGGCTGATTTAGCCTCCATGACTATTAAACACCCAAAATTCGATTTGCAATATGCTCCATCCATTTTACATGCACTTAAGCTTGTCACGTGGAAAGGCACTGTCTATGTCAATGATGAAGAAGAGCGATTAATCAACATAGTAGATGCTTTATTACAACAAAACTACTCGGAGGAAGCTTTGATCGAATTTGTTGAACAAGCCTTTGATAAGTTTGAAATGCATTTAATGACGCACGGTTATAATGATAGCTTTTTTAGTGGGCGCACTTGTACATTAAACTTCATGAAGACATTATATTTTTCTTTAAAAATGAATAATAAAGCCCCCAAACTACAAAATACAATCTATGGGCAAGTAGCCAAATGGCTCAAGCTTGGTGACTGACTAAAAAATGCTGATTCGTTACGTATCTTTCTCACAAACATAAAAAATTTCTACCATTTTAGCAAACTAAGAATTTACTTAGTTTGCTTTTTGTTTTTCAAATAGAATATAAATATGTAAATTTATGTATAATCAAGAAAACTATTTGTTATATTAACATAATTAATAACACTCCCCATTTATTCCCTTTTCAATCATTCCTTTCATTGATAGTTCATCCTAATGTTTCCACACAATGAGTCTTCTTCTACTCCTTTTATAGAAAAAAGGCAAATGAAATATATTATTATGTCCGATGGGATACGGATTTTATTACAAAACAGCGTCCAAAATGTGAAATGCAATTTTTCATAAAAAAAACTATTTACTTAGGTAAACATGAAGAATGCAGTATTTTCAACGTTTCCACAGTGTTTAATAAACAAAACCTTAAAATACCAATACTAAAATAACGTTTTTTGTTCAAAAAATGTTCAAATTCAATGTATCTTTACTATCATTTTCATAACAAAATTATGTTTTTTCTTAAAAACAGGGCGTATAATCCAATGTGCAAACAACGACAAGCTGTGACAATCGTTATAGACATGTACGTATGTGAAACGATTGCACAAATCATTGATTTTGCTAACGCTTGCATTAGACCAATCAACTTCAAGATTTATGTTTCATATTGAACCATGCCATTGTAAATTCTTAAGTTGTTGATTGGTACGCCAAGATAAAAGAGGTGACCTCAGTATCCACTATTTATAAATGTGAACTGACAAAAAACACATGAATTTTATGAATAGCCGTTCTATAGAAAGGAGTCAAACATGAAGAAAAAATTAAGTTTAATGTTTGTAGCATTGGGTGCCCTTGCACTACTTGCTGGATGTGAGCCATTAACAGTGTTCAATCCTAAAGGACCAAATGCAGAAACATTATCAAACACAATTATTTTATCCATTATTACAATGGCCTTTATATTACTAGTCGTGTATGTGCTTTTAGCCTTTATGCTAACTAAATATCGTGCGTCAAAAGCATCTGCAGATTATGAGCCACCTCATGAAGAGGGTAGCCATCTTCTAGAAATCACATGGACAGTAATTCCTATTATTATTGTTGCATTCTTGGCTGTTGTAACTGTAAGAACAACATCTACTGTAGAGGCTCAGCCAGCAGGATATGACGATAAAGAACCTTTAGTAATTTATGCATCATCATCAAACTGGAAATGGCATTTTAGTTACCCTGAAGAAGGTGTTGAAACAGTTAACTATGTCAATCTTCCAGTGGATCGTCCAATTGAGTTTAAATTATACTCATTCGGTCCGATTACAAGTTTCTGGATTCCTCAATTAGCAGGTCAAAAATATGCCATGAGTGATATGTTAACAACTATCCACCTTGCAGCAGATGAAGTGGGTTCATTCATGGGACGTAACTCTAACTTCAATGGACGTGGATTTGCAGAAATGGAATTTGAAGCACAATCTATGACACAAGAAGACTTCGATAAATGGGTTGCTGATGTTAAAGCAAAAGAAAAACCATTAACAGAAGAAAAATTTGATGAGCTATTAAAGGCTGAGCATGTTGGTCGCCAAAGCTTCTCATCTACACACTTAGAATTCAGCCCTGCCCCAATGGAACATGGTAAAAACATGAAAATGGGTGACATGGACCATGGTGACATGTCTGAAGAAGATATGAATAATGAACATTCAGGTCATTAATTTACATTTAACTTTGAACGAGTAGAATATTAATTTTTAATTTTGAAAGGAGCGCATCCAATGAGTATGGAAGAATTATTCCATCCAATGCAAGAACCGATGATTTTAGCGGCAGCTATTAGTATCGTAGTTGGAGCAGTCGTTATCGTAGCTGGCCTTACTTATTTCAAAAAATGGGGCTATTTCTACAAAAACTGGCTATCAACTGTTGACCATAAAAAAATCGGGATTATGTATATCGCTGTAGCATTATTAATGCTATTCCGCGGTGGTATCGATGCACTATTAATGCGTGCACAAACAGCTGTTCCGGATAACGGGCTTCTTGATGCACAACATTATAATGAAATTTTCACAACACACGGTTTATTAATGATTTTATTTATGGCGATGCCATTTGTTATTGGTTTAATGAACATTGTCATCCCACTTCAAATTGGTGCACGTGACGTTGCTTTCCCACGTTTAAATGCTGTCAGCTTTTGGCTATTCGCAGCAGGTGCTGGTTTATTAAACTTATCATTCATTATCGGTGGTTCACCAGACGCTGGTTGGACAGCCTACTTCCCTCTTGCCAGTACGGATTTCAGTCCGACTGTAGGGAATAACTATTATTCTTTAGCACTTCAATTATCAGGTATTGGTACATTAATGACAGGTGTTAACTTCATCACGACTATTATTAAAATGCGTGCACCTGGTATGAAATTAATGAAAATGCCAATGTTTACTTGGTCGATTTTAATTACAAACGTAATTATTGTATTCGCATTCCCAGTATTAACTGTAGCGCTTGCTCTTATGATGTTAGACCGTCAATTCGGTACTAAATTCTTTGCAATGCAAGACGGCGGTATGGATATGCTTTGGGCCAACCTATTCTGGGTTTGGGGACATCCTGAAGTTTATATCGTTATTCTACCTGCTTTCGGTATTTTCTCAGAAATCATTGCAACATTTGCGCGTAAAAACTTGTACGGCTATAAATCAATGGTTATGAGTATGGTTGTCATTTCTTTACTATCATTCGTAGTTTGGGCCCACCACTTCTATACAATGGGTCACGGGGTAATGGTAAACAGCGTATTCTCTATTACAACAATGGCAATCGCCGTTCCAACCGGTGTTAAAATATTTAACTGGCTACTGACGATGAGGAACGGGAAAATTCAATTTACAACACCGATGCTTTATGCTCTTGGCTTTATTCCAATCTTCACAATTGGTGGGGTTACAGGGGTAATGCTAGCGATGGCAAGTGCTGACTATCAATATCATAATACGATGTTCTTAGTTGCCCACTTCCACTACGTTTTAATTCCAGGTACAGTATTCGGTGTACTTGCAGGTTACCACTACTGGTGGCCAAAAATGTTCGGTTTCCGTTTAAATGAAAAATTAGGGAAAACTGCGTTCTGGTTCATTGCAATCAGCTTCAACGTAACATTCTTCCCACTATTCATTTTAGGTTTAGATGGTTATGCTCGTCGTATGTACACTTACTCAGAATCAACAGGCTATGGACCATTGAACATGTTATCATTCGTTGGTGCTTTAGGACTTGCAGTCGGCTTTGCGCTGATCGTTTATAATATCTACTACAGCTGGAAACATATGCCTCGTAATGAAAAGGCAGATGTATGGGAAGGTCGTACACTTGAATGGGCTACTCATTCTCCAGTACCAGAATACAACTTTGCAGTTGTTCCAACTGTTACTCGCTTAGATGAATTCTGGTTCGCGAAAAAAGAAGGTCGCGATATTACAGCAGGTAAAATTGAAAAAATTCACATGCCAAATAATACAGGCACACCTTTCTGGATGAGTGGATTCTTCTTCCTTGCAGCATTCTTCGCTGTATTCAATCTATGGGTGCCAGCCATCATTAGTATGCTTGGTGTATTTGGCTTCATGATCCATCGTTCTTTCGAAAAAGACCATGGTCGTTATATTTCAGTTGAGGAAGTCATGGCAACTGAGAAAAGCTTGAGAGGTGATAAATAATATGAAAATCGATTCTTCACTTCCATTAGAATATAGTACAGAGGAAAATCGCCTAAAAATCTTTGGTTTCTGGATTTTCCTTGGCGCCGAGATCGTGTTATTTGCCACATTGTTTACTGTGTATTTCACACTTCACACACGGACAGGTAGTGGCCCGAATGGTGCTGAAATCTTTGAGTTAACACCAGTTTTATGGGAAACATTCTTATTATTAACAAGTAGTTTCACAATTGGTCTGGGTGTTCATGCAATGCGTATTGGTCGTAAAAAGGCAATGATGACTTTCTTCATCATTACCCTTTTACTCGGCTTAGGTTTCTTAGCTATTGAGATTGATGAGTTCATCACTTATGTACATGAAGGTGCGACAATTCAAACAAGCGCATTCCTGTCATCATTAATGACATTACTTGGAACACACGGTGCCCACGTAACATTTGGTTTCTTCTGGGGCCTAGCTATCATTATCCAAGTAGCTAAACGTGGTTTAAATCCACAAACAGCGAACAAAGCGTTTATCTTCTCATTGTACTGGCATTTCCTAGACGTTGTTTGGATTTTCATCTTCAGCTTCGTCTATTTGAAAGGACTGATTAGCTGATGAAGGAATTATTCCCAAAACAACATGTCATGGGCTTCGGCTTCTCACTATTACTGACACTTGTCGCTTTAGCCGTTGTAACCTTTGATATGAGTTATAAAGTGGCATTTGCTATTTTACTTGTCACTGCCCTTGCACAAGCAACTGTACAGTTAGTGTTATTCATGCACATCGGTGAATCTGAAGATAAGAAAACGTTATATACAACGATTTTATATTCAGTATTCGTAGGTGTTGTAACAATCATTGGTACATTGTTCGCCATGATCTGGGGTTACTAAGCAATTACATGTAGATATTTTCGAGCTTATTGAAAAGCTCCTCAAAAAGCTGTCACCTACTTTCGTATTAAACGATTGGTTGGTGACAGCTTTTTTATTAATTTTCATGCTTCTTTCTGGTCATTATTGCAAGATTATTGTTTTTTTACTAAGTATTTAGATACATTTTATAGAATAACGAAACTTTTCCTTTTCTTGGGCGTATATTAGTAGATAGTGTTTTTTACCAAGAATAGGAGATGAAAGTAATGAAGAAGATTTTTAAAGTACTAGCAGTTGGAACACTAGCATTGACGCTTGCTGCTTGTAATTCAAGTGCCACACCTACGAAAGACACAACTAAAACTAGCAACCTCACTTTAGAACAAGTGTATGACAAGGCAGTGGATCGTCAGTCTGACATTAAAAGTGCTAGTGCCAATATGGATATGACACAGGTAACGAAGGTTGGATCTGGTGAAGAGGCGATGGAGTTCTCTATTAACTCTAAAATGGAAATGGACATTATCGTCGACCCACTAGCAATGCATTTATCAGGCTCTATGTCGATGCCAGATATGATGAGTGAAGGCCAAGAAACAACGGACATGCCTATTGAAATGTATATGAAAAAAGACGCTGGCCTTTTCATGAAAGATGTGACTACAGACAGCTGGTTAAAGCTTCCTGATGAGAACTTTGATGCTATTTTAGATCAAACGGCTGCTTCTGCTGACGCTAAAGAACAGTTAGAACAACTTAAAAAGTTTATTAATGATTTTACATTTGAACAAACCGATAAAGAATATGTCCTTACATTAGAAGCAAAAGGTGATAAATTTAAAGAGCTAATTGATTCTGAGATTAATAAATCAATAGAGGACATGGGATTAGAAGAAAACCCTATGGATCAATTAACAATCGAAAAAATCAACTATGTGCTACACATTGATAAAGAGACTTTCGATACGAAAAAAATGGATATGAATTTTGATTTAAAAATGGCAGTAGAAGGCGATGAATTGTTAATGAATACAAAATCAGTCGTTACTTATACTGATTTCAATCATCTTAAAACAATTGATATTCCTCAAAGCATTGTAGATAACGCACAAACAATCGAATAATAAACAAACCTGCTTGTCATCTATCTACAAGCAGGTTTGTTTTGTCTTTATCCATATAAATATGACGAAGATTTCCGTAAAATTATCGAACGATTAATACATCACAATGAGCATGACGTACTACTTTTTCTGCTACAGACCCTAGCATCATTTTTTCCATTCGATTTAACCCGGTTGCCCCACATACGATCAAATCAACATTCGTAAGCTGTGTCAAGATCCCCTTTGGCGAACCCGTTTCTACTACAGATTCTACACTTTGAACACCTGTCTGAACCACTTGCTTTTCTAAGCTTTCCATTTTGCTCTTGTTTTCTTTCTTCAATTCTTCCGCATATTTTAAATCATATGCTGACACCGCTCCAAAAGATTTTGTATCAATCACATTCACTAATTGCAAAGTAGCATTGTGTTGCATTGCTACTTGACTCGCTCTTTCTAAAGCCTTCAATGATTGTTCTGAGAAATCAATTGCTACTGCGATTTTAAAATAATTAGCCATATTTAGTCCTCTCCATTCATCATGCCATTCCATGTTTTCACAAATATTATATCATAACGGTATTCTGTATAGTTTATCGTCATCGGGTTGAGGATTGCCGCGTCCATCCGTATTATTACTAATAAAGTATAAGTAGCTACCATCCATAAAAACATCTCGTATTCTTCCAAATTCCGATAGTAGCATATCTTGTTTTTTCATGTTTACATCAAATGTTAGCACCGCAGTCCCCCTTAGTGCTGCAGCATATAAATGATCATCTACTACAGTAATACCAGATGGCGCCCACGTTTTCGTCGAGCCTGAGGTAAATAGTGGCGTGACCATATGTTGCTGTTTGTCTGTTCCCTCCATAAGTGGCCAACCATAATTCTTCCCTTTTTCAATCATGTTGATTTCGTCATTGGCCGCATTGCCATGTTCGCTTGCGTACATCGTACCATCCGTTGCCCATGCTAATCCCTGCGGATTTCGATGCCCATAGCTATACACATAAGAACGAGGAAAAGGATTATCATTCGGTATGGAACCGTCCAAATTGAGTCGTAAAATCTTTCCTTCCAATGCATCTAAATCCTGTGCTAAAGATGGCTGAGTGGCATCTCCGACAGTAACATACAATTTCCTATCGGGACCTATTTTTAAACGTCCGCCATGATGATATGTACCGCTCTGTATTCGATCAATTAAGAGATCTGTTTCCTGCCACTTATTATCGATTAGCGTTAATGTTACAACCCGATTAAATTGTGCTGATCCCTCTTCATACGTATAGTAAGCATAAGCAATATGGGTTGTCGTAAAATCAGGAGATAACACAAATCCTAGGAGGCCAGCTTCAGGAGCTGTCGATAATTCCTTCTTTAATAGGACCTGTTGTCTTGCAACTTCACCTTCCATGATCTTCACAATATTGCCTGGTCTTTCTGTTACATATAATGCTGTATCGCTTTTTTCAATCGACCAAGGTGTTCGTAATTGCTTCGCTATTATTTCAACGTTTGGAATGACTTTTGAGGGTTCTTCTTGTTTTACCATCCTCTCATTCTTCTCCTTGGTAGAAGTACAGGCCGCACACATAAAAATGGCTAGCAGCAAAATGGGAATCATTCGCTTCATCTTGTCTCCTCCTTTTTTGAAAATAGAAAAAGACGTCGGCCCTAGACGTCTCTTTTACTTATTTTTATACTTTCAAACATAATTATTTCACCAAATGTTTTTGTGTGCTCTAGTACTTTAAGATAAGCTTCTTTTCGATGGATGAGTCGTTCTTGTCGTAATTTTTGATAGGAATAATAAAAATCATCTATTGTTATTTTATCCATAAACTCACCTCTTATAGTAGTGTATGCTAACACTATTATAAGGTTGGTAAATTCTTACGACAATTCTATTTTCTATTTTTGATTATAAGTTCCCAAAAATCCAAGGATAAAAGACATACGATTTCTCGAAAGAATATACATATTTATCTAATTAGTTGATAAAAAAAGGCAATACTTTTTCTTCTACAACTTGTTCACCCGCCTGTATCCATCTACTTTTATCATGAATATGCCCATCCTTATCAAGCGGCGTCTGGAACTGACTAGCTCCTGTAGCATCCAGTAAAGAGCCTTCATCATAATCTAAACCAACGTTAGCAACATGTTTAATAACAAACGGCTTTTGAAATCGAATTTGGGCATCTTCATTATCTAATTCCCCAACTGTTACGATAAAGGGCACGCGCAAATAGATCGTTTCGCCGCCACCTCTCCATAGTACCGCGTCAAAGCTCCCTTTATGATACTCCCAATTCCCACCAATTGTAAAACCGCGATCAATAATATGATCTCGCAAATAACCATAGCCTATCTCTTTTCCAACTATTTTTGAATCAAACTGTAGCAATTTGAAACCTCCTCCTTTCACTTAATAAAAGTCTATCCTAAAAAGAGGAATTACAAACTATTTCTCGCATTCAGCAAAAAAATCCCGAAGCCCTAAACTAACAAGGTATCGAGATTTTCGTCAATATTTATAAAGGAACTGACACTGTTCGATTTAAAACATATTTAGCGGCTTCTACATATTCTGTAACAGTTCTTAGGCTAACCGTGGCAGTTGGCACTAAGCTTTCAAAGCCATGATAGCATCCTGGATATAAATGAAACTCAACATCGACACCTGCCTGACAGAGCTTCGTTACATATTGTAACGTTTCATCACGGAACGGATCTAGCTGACCAACACATGTGTAAGTAAAGGGAAGCCCAGTTAAGTCATCGGCTCTTGCAGCAGCAGCGTATGGTGGCACATTGTCACTACCGTTTTCTCCATTTAAATACATTTCCCATCCCTTTTGATTAAGGGAATGGTTCCAGATCATATGACCAGTAATTTCTAAGGCGGATGGTGTATTATTCCGATCATCTATCATTGGATATAAAGGCATTTGGAAGCTAAGCTTTGGATAATTGCGATCACGTGCTAGCAATGCAAGAGCAGCGGTTAGCCCACCCCCAGCACTTGCCCCGGCTATCCCTATACGTTGATTATCAATCCTTAGTGCATCTGCATGATCTGCCACCCATTTTAACGCAGTATAACAATCTTCGAGTGGTACTGGGTAAGGATACTCAGGTGCAAGTCTGTAGTCTACTGATACAACGACGCACTTTGCATCTGTAACGAAGCGCTGACAAAGCAAATCATCGCCCTCTGGAGCTCCTAAAACATAGCCACCTCCATGAATCCACACCAATGCTGGGTAAATTTCACTTTGGTCTTTTGGCTGGTAGATTCTAATGCGCAGTGCAACACCCTCTTCAGGTCCTTGAATCATTTTATTAGTAACTATAATCTGCTCGTCTATTGTTGCTGGTACAGCTACAGCCGCCATCCCATCTCTTGTAGCTTGTACATTGTCTAAGTCTAAAGGTGGAAAAACAGCTAATAATTCTTTTAGTTCCGGATCAATACGATGTTCCATTAAGCTTCATCCTCTCTTTTATCAATTCTTTATGATGTAAGTCCGCCATCAATTGTCACAACTGCACCATTCATATAGGAAGACTCCTGCGAAATTAAGAAAGCGATTACATTTGCGATTTCAGTAGGGTTTGCTAATCTTCTTAGAGGCCCATTCTCCTCAGGGCCTGTTTCAAGTCCCTTTGTCATGTTGGTCCTAACACCACCGGGGCATATAGCATTTACGCGGACGCCGCTAGGTCCATATTCTATAGCAGCCGTTTTAGTTAGCCCGATGACACCATGCTTGCTTGCCGAATAGCCTCCCATATAGGGCTGCCCTTGTATTCCAGCAGCTGAGGCGGTATTCACGATGACACCTGATTGTTGTTGTTCCATCTCTTTTAGCACATACTTTAAACCTAAAAATGCCCCTTTCAGATTGACCGAGATTACACGATCAAACATCTCCTCATCTAAATCACCTAACAATGTGGGTGGACTTAAAATGCCCGCATTGTTAATGAAAGCATCAATTCGACCAAAAGCCTGCTTGGCAGCATCCACATACTTCCTTACATCTTGACTGTTGGAAACATCTGCTTGGACAAAAATGGCCTGCTGCTGATGCTCTTTCACAGCTTTTAAAGTGTCCTGACCACTCCTTTCATCAAAATCTACTAATATTAATGCCTTGTTTTTTGTCGCTAGTAGTTTAGCTGTTTCTCTACCTATTCCGCTTCCCGCACCAGTAATAATCACTACTTGCTGCTCCATATTATTTATGCTCCTTCCTCAGACACTATGATATAGATTTTAATTTTAATAGCTGAAAGCCTTCATAATTATTTTGGGCAACTTCCTGACAGCGTTTTGTGTAATAATCGAAGCCACCTAGATAGATTAAGAAGCTACGTGGTTTCCCTGCAATATTTGAGCCTGTATACCACGAATCGCCTTTTACATATAATGTTTCATTCGCAATCTCTCGACAATGTTTACTCCATGCCTGCTCTGCCTCCGCATTTGTCTCCATGACATCGATATCATGTTCACGTAAATAATCGATGCATTGTGCTATCCATTCTACATGTTGCTCTATAGCGATTGGCATATTTACAAGGACAGAAGGACTTTCTGGACCTGTAATCATAAATAGATTTGGAAAGCTGGCTGTAGCTAGTCCAAGATAGGTTTGAACAGATGCACCATTTTCCCATTTGTCTTTTAATGTCACGCCATTCCTTCCACGAATATCTATTTTAAATAAGGGACCCGTCATGCCGTCATAGCCCGTTGCAAATATGATAATATCTAACTCGAAATGATCGCTAGCTGTTTGGACCCCTGTTTCAGTAATCTCTAAGATGGGCGATTCCTTTACATCCACCAGTAAAACATTATCTCTGTTATAGGTTTCAAAATAATCGCTATCTAAAACTTGTCTTTTTGTACCATACATATACTTGGGACATAACTTCTCTGCAACGGTCGGATCTTGAACAGTTTCGCGTATTTTAGAACGAATAAATGCTGCCGCCTTTTCATTCGACTGTTCATTTGTTAATAAATCCTTGTAAGTCGATGCAAAGGCAAAACCGCCTTGTGCCCATGCTTCCTCAAAAACTTCCTGTCTATGATGATCACTATCCTCAATGGCAGATGGGTAGTTATAGGCAAAAGGGGTGCCTGAAACAGAATTCCTCATTGCATGCTTCAGATTTTCGAAATTCCCCTTAGTCTCTCGTATAAAGTCTTCATCATACAGATGATTACGAGCAGGAATTGTATACTGTGGTGTTCGTTGAAAGACGGTTAAATGCTTGGCTTCTTTAGCAATTACCGGAATGGCTTGAATACCACTGGAGCCCGTTCCAATAATCCCTACTCTTTTGCCTGTGAAATCTACCTTTTCATGTGGCCAATGCCCGGTATGGTACCATTTTCCACTAAACTGATCTAACCCTTGAAACTTAGGAACATTCGCTGCAGAAAGGCAGCCTATCCCTGTAATAAAATACTTCGCTAAAACTTGATGCCCATCATTTAGATGAACCAGCCATTTATGCTGTTCCTCATCAAAATGTGCCGCCTTGACGCGTGTGTTGAATTGAATATTGGATCGTAATTTTAAACGATCTGCCACATAGTTTAAATACCGTAATATTTCTTCTTGCTCAGGAAATCTAGATGTCCACGTCCATTCTTCATATAATTCTTTAGAGAAAGTATAATTATAATAAATACTTTCAATGTCACATCTAGCACCAGGATATCGATTCCAATACCAAACGCCTCCTACACCATCACCAGTTTCATAGACGATCGTTGAAAATCCTTTACTCTTTAATTGATGTAACATATATAAGCCTGCAAATCCTGCGCCTAGAATAACTGCATCTACCTCTTTAATTGGTTGATTTTTCACATCATTCCCCCTCATCTAATAAATTCTCAAGTGAACATTAAGAAAAAAATAGCTTTTCTTAACATAAATGCTACAACTTACAGAAAATATTGAAAATTCCTTATTTTAAGCGTAGTATATACTTAAAAAAGGGGATAGGTCATGTCCAATCTCTATACCATTCAAAAACGTTTCGACACTGTGCAAAACTATTCCAATCACGAAGAGTTGTTGATTCACATTTTGCAGGTATATCTAGATTCTTTTCCGATTAAGGATGCTTATTTATTAAGGTATTCACCGATAGGCTTTGTCGCTGAAGGTATTATTTTTTTAAATGAAGAAGGTGGCAGTCATATCGGAGAAATTCGTGAGGAAATACGAAGCTTCCCTATTATTTATTCAGCTATCGTTGAGAAAAAAGCTAAATTTTGTACGGGCATGGACTATTTAAAAAACATTAGTATTAAATATTCCATCTCCTCTCAAAACAACGCTTTTTTAATTGTTCCTATCTTTATTGGACATTATGTGTTTGGTTATATTTGCAGTACACAAATAGATATGGATAAAATAACTGAAAAGCTACTAGATGACTTTACAGCCTTTGGCAATGTGATTGGTCAGCTCATCATTCAAGCTAGAGACCATAAAAAGGGAAGTATACTTAGTAAGAGGGAATTAGAGGTCATGAGACAAATTGCTTTAGGAGATAGTACGAAGGAAATGGCCGATTTTATGAATTTAAGTGAATTAACGATCAATCAATACGTAAAATCCGCCATCAAAAAGTTACAGGCCAAAAATCGCACTCATGCCATCAGTATTTTATATCAAGAGGGAGTTATTTAATAGGGGGAACAGACCACTCCCCCTTTAGCCTATCGAATTAGGCATCTGAATCGAAAATAAGCTAATACATTCATTCCCAATATGCCTTCATTAAATCCGTTGACCATGCTGGCTGTTTAATAACTCCTTTCGGTAGGAATTCTTTCATCACTGGCTTCATGTCTATAATAGGCGTCCCATCAATGGCATCAAGTCCTTTTACAATCAAAGTCCTCTGTTTGACCTCTACCAATTCAACCATCGTAATGCCTATTTTATTAGGTCTATTTTTCCCTCTTTGTGCGAAAATGCCGACCTTTGGATAGTTTTGATTATTTCTTGGATGCCTTGCTTCATACTGAATTTGTTCGTCTGAAACCTGATCAAAATAAAAAATGATCTCTATATGAGAAAAATCTTCTAATCCTTTCAACGACTCTTCATGCAAATTTTCTGAGAGTTCAATGGTTGAAATAATTTCTCCCCAATGATCATCTTTTATTGTTTTCCGGCTATTGCTAACTGTAGCAACTGGTTGAATCATATATTGCATTCCATCATCCCCATTCCCTAATTCCAGTATATAGGAATAAATAAAAAAAAGGTGATTAACGTATTAATCACCCGACGTTCCATAATCCTTGATGGTTACGTTCACTTCACATTTTATAGGTACCTCACTAAATATCTCATCCCAATCTTTTTTTATCTTTTCCCATTCTTTCGGATACTTAATTCTTATTTTATTGCCGAATCCTGAAACATCTGTTTGATATTCCTGTTGAAGCTTTTCCGACGTTTTCATGACTAATCGTTCAATTTCTTGCTCGATTGTTTTCTCTGCTTTTTTTAAAAATTTATTATTAAATGCTTTATCTGACAGTACCCAATGTTCAGCAATTCTTCCTTCAGATTGAATTTTTACTGTAAAAGAAATATGGTCACCCTCTACTTTTGGTACAATCTTACTTTTCATAGACATGATTTCATAAACGATAGGTGAGCTCGAGTCTTCATCAAAACTCTTTACTAAACCTCCTTCACCTTTCCCTGTGATCCATGAAATACCCTCTAAGTCACTTTCATTCAGAAAACCTCGAAGCTTTTTAGTTTTCCCATCAATGACAGCAGCGCCTACAAATTTCACTTCTCCATCTTCTGAAATAACGTTTTGTAATAAAAAGCTTGAATCCGAATATAATTTTCCTTCTAATTTCGCAATGGTCATAGGTGGCAAAATTTTAGTTGTTCTTTCATGCCCCTCCATCATCTCAACTAATTGAAAGGCAGGGATTTTCGTTGGCTCATTCGTTTCAAGTGTATCACTTGCCCGCCCCTGAGCAATAAGAAGAAGTCCGCTTGGTCGTATTTCGAGCTCTCTTAGAAAAAAGTCCAACAATTGTTGCAGGTTAATGGTGCTAGCAAGTTCATCGCCAATAATGGTGACCTTGGAATGCTCCGCAAATGAATGTTTGTCTGACTTTAATAGCATATTTCGTAAAGTAGGTAAAACAACATCCCCTGTTTCAGAAACATTTTTATATGCCTTTTCTCGTAATGTTCCATCTTTCATTCCAGTAACAGTTGTCTCAGAAGTGACCAATTGATTCGTAACGGTAAGCAATGTTCTATTAGCATATTTAGCCTCTGTTTGTTCCTCAGTGGTAGCCTCTCCTGTTGCTAAATCTAATGAGGTACCAACAATCAATCCTAAATCCTCAATCTCTTTACTACTCCAGCAGCCAGTAAGTAGGAGAGATACCATTACCATAAGAGAAATACGCAAATATTGATAGAGTCTCATCATGTTTTATCGCCTTTCAGTTTTGATATAAGGAGTAAGGTTATGGGTAGTACACCAAATAAAAATAACGCAGCATGACCGATTTTATCGCCAAACTTAAACAAGTCATTAATATTTTTAGGTGTCATCGCGATAATATAAATAATCGGTAATAACCCATATAGAAAAGGGTGCATGCTTTTCTTAAAAAGCTGAGATAATCCTAGAGCGGCAGCATAATAGGTAATGGTGAAGGTAGCAAAGATTTGCATAATCCATATAACAAGTAAAAATGATTCGAAGCGCTCAAAAATTAATCCTGGAATTTCAAAACTCCGCATGAGTTCGATTGTTGGCCATGTTCTTGTCATGACCCCTTCGATGGAAAGAGCGCCTATCACCATTACAACTGTAATAACATAAAAAAGTAATGGAATCGCTATGCCCACTAAGACGACTTTGACTGCTTTCTTTTTATCAGATGGGTACATAAATGCCACTAAGAGCAGCATAATCTCAGGGCCTAGAAACGCTAAAGTCGCCGTTTTGATTCCTTTCAATATCGGAACGACTCCCATCCCTAAAACAGGTCGAAGATGATCGATTTCAAAGATTCCTAAGCTTAAAAAAGCGACAAGTAAAAAAATCACAAAGGTAATGGGAAATATAATTTCGAATAAACGACCGATTGAATTAATCCCACCACTCACCAAATAGAGCCCCACCCATAAAAAAGGCAAAATTATAGCCCATGTGGGTGTTCCCTCCAATAAAAAGAGGGAGGTTACTTCAGCCATGATTCGAACCTCAAATGCAGAAATCGTAAAGAAATAAGTAATGACAAGCGCGCTAATCAACCAGCCTAGCCATTTCCCAACAATATCTTGATTGTATTGATAAAATGTCTTATCTGGATATTGTTGACTTAGCTTGACGATAATCACACCTGCAATCATGGCGACAAGACCGCCTAAAAAAACACTAATCCATACATCTGGTGTTTTCACCTTCTCTACCGAGGCACGAGGCAAGGTGAGAATGCCAGTTGCAAGAATATAATTAATAATAATGACTATTGTTTGGGACGTCGTAATTTTATCTTTTGGACTGGTGATCATGGCTACTATTTTCCTTTCCTCGTATTTCCCCTTTACGAACAGAATCTTTTGGCTGTAATAATTTTGGTCGGCGTTTCATCATCATTAATGGCATACGTACCATAAAATCTTTCCAATCCCCTGCTCTATATGGGACAGTTGGACTAACATAAGGAACACCAAAACTCTTCAGCTTCACTAAATGACTGCACAGGAACAGGAAAAATAAAATGACCCCGTAAAGACCAAATATTGCAGCGAAAAACATGGCCACAAATCGGAGCATTCGTAATGTAATCCCAGCGTTATATTGAGGGATGGCAAAGGATGAAATAGCGGTTAAAGCAACGACGATCACCATAATCGGACTTACAATTCCAGCTTGGACGGCGGCTTCTCCAATAACAAGACCTCCGACGATCCCCATTGTAGGACCTATCGGTTTGGGCAAGCGAAGTCCAGCTTCTCGTAAAATTTCGATTGCTACCTCCATAATAAGCGCCTCGATTAACGCAGGAAATGGAACTCCTTCCCTTGTGGACATCATGGACAGTGCTAGCTTAGTTGGGATTAATCCCTGATGGAACGACACAAAAGCAATATACATGGATGGACCAAAAAGAGTAATCCCAGCTGCTAAGTATCGTAGAAGACGGATAAGCGAACTAGCAAACCATCGTTCATAATAATCTTCCGGCGATTGTAGTAGCATATTAATGGTAACTGGTACAATTAAAGCAAATGGTGTGCCATCTAATATAATGGCAACTCGCCCCTCCATTAATGCCCCATACACGCGATCAGGACGCTCCGTGTTCTGCACTTGTGTAAAGGGGCTCAGAAAATTATCTTCAATTAATTGCTCTATATAGCCCGATTCTAATAGGTTATCAAGATCGATTGTTTGTATCCGTTTTTTTACCTCCTCCACCAACTCTGGATCTACTATCTCATCCATATAGGCAATGACTAGCTCCTTTTTTACCCTCTCCCCTACCGCCATCTGAATGATAGATAATTGCTGATTTTCACCTTGCTGTCTTAGAAGAGCTGTATTGTCACTTAATCTTTCTGTAAAGCCTACTCTTGGCCCTCTAACTACCGCTTCTGAAATAGGCTCTTCAATATTTCGCGTCTTGCCATTTATCGTACAAAGTAATAAAGCATTAGGCATACCATCTACAAATAAAGCTGTATATCCTGTTAGTACTTTACTTATTGTTCCTTGCATCGTTGATTCTTCTAGGACATCACCGATAGGTATATTATTTTTCATGAGGTTCTGTATATTTCCTTTTTCTGTTAAATCAGAGGCGGATATGTCCGAAAAACGCTCCATAATCGAAGTCAAAATATGCTCTTCGATTTGCATTTTATCTGCCAGTCCTTCCAGAAAAACGATGGCCGCACGAATATCAGTATTTCCTATGTGAAACTCTCTAAAGTGGGCATCCCAATTATGCCCAATTTCTTTTTTTATTCGTTCAAAATCTTTGTTAAAATCACCTGTTAGCGGGTCGACTGTTTCTTGACTAAATGGCTGATCTGCTTCCTTTTGGTTCGTGTATTCCTTCATATCGATCTTGCCATTCTTCTTTTTTTCAAGTATTAAACCATTAAATAATTTGAAAATCAAAAATGGAATAATGAATGCTAAAAAACCCTGCATAAAAACTTGCCAATGTGGTATGTAGGATATTATCCTTTCCCACATAATGATCACCCTCTTTAATACAATCGAACATAGAATTACTACATGTTTTTATCATTATCTAAGCAGTCCTATTTTAAACTTCTAAACGTCAACATCTTTCCATGACAAAGTGCTCGCATTGAGGCGTGTTTTTAGCTTAATGATTAAATTCATGGGCTTTCCTCAGCCCTTTATATCCCCTTTTATTTATCCGAATCATTGAAATCTATAAAATAAGATATGGTATACTAGCTACTATGAAAAATTAGAAGGTGACATATATGCTAGAAGTTAATGAAAGTAAATTAGCACACTATAGTATCCATTTTTTGAGCGAGTCGACACTTCTTTTAGGAGAAGAGGAATTTACACAGCCGGAGCTCATGCTAGAGGCTGCCTTTACACAGCTTGCATTTAGTAAAATAGAGCTGGAGCAGCAATATGAATTTTTCCATGAAACAGATATAGAGCTGAATGAAGTTTTTGCCTATTCCCAAAAAATATTTGAGCAGGACAGTAGCTTTCTTGAACAATCTCAAAATATGGCGAAGCACTTACATAGTGTATCCCAGCACCCAAATATTAAAAGCGGAGAGCTATTTATTGGCTTGTTTGAAAATTGTTTTCTATTAAATGAGGTTAAAAAGGTCATTGCCATTGTTAAAATTGATGAAAAAGAAATGTTTTTAGATGTCAAAAATGACAATAATAAAATGATCATTCATGGTGTGGATGGCATTAATGTGAAAAAAATTAATAATATGGCGATCATCGTAGATATGGGACAAGAGCAACCCCCTGCTGTATTTATAAAGACGAAGCGAAAAGAGGATATTGTCTATTGGCAGGAACGATTTTTAAAAATTAAAGCAGCAGATGAGCATTACCATAAAACTGATTTAGCGCTTAATGAATGCAAGAAGTATATTTTAAAAGAAGAGAATTACTCGAACACAGAGAAGCTAGGCTTTTTAAATAAAACGTTAGATTATTTTAGAAATGAAGAGGAATTTCAAGTTGACCATTATATTGACACTGTATTTAAGCAAGCGGATGCTACCCAAAAGGATATCCTCGTCAATTCAGTCAAACCTTATGAAACCGTTATTTCTGACAGCGCACTAGAAAAAGCTGAAAAGAAATATAAACGCAAAATAAAGCTTGATTCCAAAATTGAAATTCAAGTCAATATTCAGCATATCGATCAAATAGACGAGCTGATTGAAGTTGGCTATGATGAGGCAACAAATCGAAAATTTTATAAAATTTATTTCCAGGATGAAATATAAATAAGGGATGCCTTTCGAGAAGTTCACACACGATGGTTGTAGTGCTATCGCTTGACCGAGTAATGAGAATCAATGGCTTACCCTTATTTCATTATAAAAAAGGCATTCCCTTAAAAAGGGATGCCTTTTTTTGCCTTAGAAACCACCACCATATTCTTTTTAAATTTTTCTTAAAGAAGATAAAACTTTTTCCTTTGGTAAAACGTCTAATAATTGGTAACAGAAGTTAACCTAAAGGAGAATGGATAAAAATGAAAAAACCTTTTAAGAAAACTTGGATTTTAGCTTCCGCATTAACACTAGGAATGGCCGTAATGACCCCGCTTCAAGCTGGTGCAACATCAGTGGATACAACTAAACAAGTCACTATACAAGTAGAACAAAAGATAAAAGGTACCATTAAGTACTTTGATGGCGATGGCCTTTCTATTAAAGGAGCTGACGGCAAAAATTATTTTATTGGCTTACACAAATTCTCTGACAAGCAAATCGAAAAATTGAAGCTAGTAGAAGGACAGGAAATCGCTGTTGAAGGAAGCATTGTAGAAGATTACTCAGATTTCTATACTTTTGATGTGTATAAAAAAAGCTTACCTAAAGAAGTCACAAAAGAAGAATTAGTTCAATTAGAAAAGCTCTTCACTGACATGAAAAAAGCAGAAAAAGAAGAGAATTATGAAGAAATGGACCGAGTTTATGAGGCCATGAATAAAATTACAAGACCTTATGAATTGGCAAATTGGCAGCCTGAGCCTTTTGAAGAATTCATTAATGAAGCTGCTTTTGCTGAGCAAAACATCGTCATCAAAAAACAAGATAAAGAACAGCTTAAAGCACTTTATGATGATTGGGTAAAATTCACTAAAGAAGATAAATCAGATGAGGCACAAGAAAAAATAGATAAAATCTTTACTATTTTAGAGGCATACTTCCAAGAGCTATATCCTCCACTAACGTTTGAGCAGTATATGACTGATATGGATTTAGACATAACAAAAGAGGATCTCGTAAAGCTAAAGGCGATTTATGAGGAGGCTCAAAAAGCTGATAAAGATAAAAACGAAGAGCTTTCCATCAAGCTATGGGATCAATTCTACGAAGTCATTAATTCATATTATAAGCCAGTTTCCTTTGAAGAATATATGTCAGATATCGAATTTGACATTAGCGAATCGGATTACACAAAATTAAAACAGCTCTATGAGGAAGCAAATGCCTTAGATCAAAAAGGTGAAGATGAAAAGGCTGCTGCCCAATGGGAAGCCTTTTATAAAATTTTAGATCCCTATTATTTGGCAAATAGAGACATTCTGATTTCGGCATCGAAATTAATCATTCACGGGAATGACTTACTTCCAGAACAAACAAAATAATATTATTAGGGCTCTCCTATTTACTATAGGAGTAGCCCTTTTCTCTTATATGACAAAATTGTCATGTATTCTATGGAATAGTCATGTTAATCGATAGTTTGACCATAAATTGCTTGATATAGTAATCCTTGTTGTAACAAGCAATTTATATGTTAAGGAGAAATGAGCATGACATTATTTATTAAAAAATCTGTGATGATTGCTGTAATGCTAGTATTTTGTACGATGTTACCACAATTCGCACATGCAACATCCAAAGAAAAAATCCGTAAAATTGAACACTTTATTGAGGAACAACAAGCTCTTAGTAAAATCCCTGGCCTTTCAGTAATTATTGTTGATAAGGGGGTAACCGTTTATCAAAAAGGATTTGGGTATGCAGATACGAAGTCAAAGACACCCGTCACTTCAGATACTCTTTTTGAGCTAGGCTCGACATCTAAAGCCTTTACTGGCCTTGCCATTCTCCAATTGGAAAAAAAGGGAGTACTGAAACGTTCAGATGATATTCAAACATATATCCCATGGCTAACGTTAACCTATAATGGAAAAAAAGAAGTTATAACGATTCAGCAATTACTGTCGCATACAAGTGGGATTCCTTCTAATTCCATAGTTCAAATTCCAGAAAGCACTGACAAAAACGCCCTTGAACAAACGGTCAAAACATTACTACATCAAACATTAAATCGAAAACCAGGAAGCTCTTTTGAATATGCAACGATTAATTACGATGTGTTAGGACTACTCATTGAACAAGTATCCAAAATGCCCTATGATCAATACGTCAAACATAAAATTTTAGAACCTATCGGTATGTATGAATCGTTTGTAGGAATTCATCAAGTAGAATCCCCTCATATGGCTTCGGGTTATAAAATAGGGCTTATGAAAGAGCGACCTTTTACAGCCCCTATCTACCGAGGAAATATCCCTGCTGGCTATATCATCAGTAACGCAAATGATATTGCAAAATGGTTGAAATTACAGTTAGGCAATAGTGACATTTATTCGATTGACGCTAACACCATTAAAGAATCCCATACCCCTGACCACTCTGTAGAACCTTTTGATACAAATACTTTTTATGCTACTGGTTGGGCAGTGGTTGACAATGAAAACAAGCCCTACATTTACCATGCTGGAGAAAATCCGACGTTTACATCGTATTTCATGATGCAGCCTGATGAGCAAATAGGGGTTGCAATTTTAGCCAATATGAATACAAGCTCGACAACTGCTATCGGCCAAGGAATCATGGATTTGTGGGAAGGTAAAACAACAGCTCCCCAACATGCTAATAGCTATCAAAAGCTAGATAAAATCGTCACGATAATAAGTATCATTATAATAGGAATCTGTCTAATCCTTTGCTATCTTTTAATCAAAACGGCCACCAATATTTATAAAAAAAGACGCCAATTGACTAAGCTAACTAACAAGAAAATAATTTTATTAATGGTCCATTCATTACTCGTTGCCATCCTGATAACAGCGATTTTTATGGCACCAGAAGTATTACTTGGCGGTTTAAATTGGACCTTTATTAAGGTGTGGGCACCGACCTCTATATCGGTATTATTGGTTAGCATTATAATGGCTTGTATTCTATATTTAACATGGGGGATTATACTCATTATGACAAAAAGGAAAGTGCTAGATTAATTGTATATGGAATATTTAACCATATACCAACAAGCTTTTGCTAGGATATTCTAAAGCAGAAAGGTTAGTGAGTAAATGTTATTAAAAGATGTTGAAAAGGTCCATAAACAAAGGATGAATTTCATAGGATTTTCTACTAAGGCCAGTCTAAACGAGGACATTCAATTAAACATTGTAAAAAATTTACGAGAACAAGTTTTAATTCAACTTCCTTTCATCAAAAATAGGATAGATAATAGCATTTTTCTTATCCAAGTATATGATGAAGAAGAATGGACACCTGACACCCCTTATACACATATCGTAGCAGTGGAAGTAAGTGATTTTTCATTTGTACCAAACGCTATGATTACACATACCATTCCTAACGGTGGATTTTTAGTATTTAAGCACCAAGGACCTGAGGAAAATATCGATAATACCTATATGGCTATGAATGATTGGTTGGAAGACCATAACTATGTAACCCCGCGACCATTTGATATCGAACAATGGGATGATCTAGCAGCTATGAACAATCATAATCATATTATTAAACTTTATATACCATTATAATCTCCTTAATCCCATGGATTAAATAAATAGCCAGTTACTCGAAAAGTCATGAGTAACTGGCTATTTTAAAATAATGAAACGCTACAAAAAATGAAACTAAATCCAATCTTGAACGTAAATTTATTTAATAAAAGTTATATGATTCGACTGAATTTTGGGAAACGGGGTTTGTTTTATGATTGAATGGTGGCAAAGTAAGAAAAGAAAAACGAGAAAAAGCAAAGAACATAATAAGTACTCCCTATTAGAATTACTTCTAGATGTGCTTTGTTGGATACCAGAGCTGATTTTATTGCCATTCAGATTAATTTTTTGGTTGTTTAGAGGTGTCGGTAGATTAATTGCAGATCTATCTTAATGTCGTGAACCACTATCAATGAAAATTAACGCTGAACATTCATAGCGCTTTGTTATTTTCCCCATGGCTGTTCACCATATCTTTTAAGCTTCACAACTTCACCATCGTTATTGATTAAACGATTATATACATAATTAATTTTATATTCATTATACTTCTCTAATTGTATTTTTTCGTAAAAGTTCTTTGATAAAATCAGCTCTCGGTCATCAATTAACAAATAATATTGGCCGTTCTTTTCGACAATATTTTGTTTTTCAAGTAGATAGGTGCTTTCAACTTGTACATGATTAATAGAATAAAAACCGGCTACAAATAAGCCTACAAATGCAAATAATAAAAATATCACAAATAGCCTAGTTTTACTCATGTCCTCACCCCATTAAACTTAGTTTTCATACGATACTTATAGTCATTACGTAAAACCTAGAGCAATTCAAATAATCCATCCGGAACTAAATTACATTTATTATTTGAAAAGTCACTAATGGGCTTCCACAGCAATTTAAAGCGTATGCCATTATCTTCTAGCCCCCAAAAAGAAGCTTTTTCATAAAAGGACATGTCAATAAATTCTGCTTCATGGACAAACACTATTTCATGCCCATTATCACCATTATATGTAAATATATTCTCGATTGTACCTACATGCTTTAAGTTAGTAATATTCGCTTCGATTTCTTCCAATATTTCTCGCCTTACCGCTTTCGAACTCGTTTCACCAAATTCAATTTTTCCGCCTATTGGTCGATAATAAAATGTCCTCTTTACTTCATCAAAGCCTTCACAGACAAGTATTGCGTCTTCTTTTCTAAATACACAAATAGCTTTCACTATAATTTGCTCTTTATTCATTTTTTTCCTCCAAATCCTTTTTTATCTGTGTCATAGGTGCATTTTTTATTATAACAATTCGCCTATCGTAATCAAAAGTCTTTTATGCGAATGTTTTGTACAGATATAGCTCGTATTGATGTATTGTTTTCAGGCCAGTCATTAACATGATAAACTAGTAAGAAGTATACTAGGAAGGAGATGGAACGTGAATGATGGATGCTAAGACTATTTTGTTAGATCAACTTCTAGCAAATGCAAATGATCGTAGCTGGTATATGTCATTTCATGAAGTAGTTGAAGGACTTTCTGAGGAAGATGCATTTTGGAAACCCGATGAATCCAGTCATAGTATCGCTGAAATTGTCCAACATCTCATTTATTGGAATGAAACTTGGCAAATCAGATATAAGGAAAATCATGTCCAAGCCATTCCACAAGTTAAAAGCAATGATGATACCTTTCTTCTTAGAGATGAGGTCACTTTCTTGGAGCTAAAGGATAAATTGTTAAAAACGCTACTTCAGTGGCAGGAACTTCTTGAAGAGGAGCAACTACTATCTGATGTAAATGGTTTTCCAGTGAAGGCCGAATGGTGGGCTATCATCTCCAATGCCACCACTCATAATGCCTACCATATTGGACAATTAGCATATATTCGTAAGATGAAAAGATAGTATTTATTAGATTATATTTTGGCACCCATTCTGTAAAGAATACGGAACGAATTGCATAAAAATAAACCTCACCCTAAAGAGAGAGGTTTATCACTGATCTATTCAGCCATTCAAAGACAATTGCCTCTCATCTGAGTGGCTTTTTATTTTGGGTCTGCTTGAAGTGCATCTACCGAATCCACGAATGCTGAGGGAAGACCTCGTCTAATTAGGTTTGCAGAAACTGGCTTTTTCCCAATCTCCCTAGCCCAAATTGATAATTGTCCTATATGGTGAATTTCATGTGCAATAGTATGGCGAACGATTTCACCCCATGTATGCGTCTCGATTGTTCCATCCTCTAATGGAAGATGAAGTAAACGCTCTTCCATACTAGCATCCCATTTGTTTACAAAGCTTGCTACTTCTAAATGAAACTCATCTGTTAATTTCCGAACTTTTTCAAGGCTTTTATAGTCATCAAAATTCTCTTGAAAATCATCTTTACCTTGTAGCACACGTATCCAACTCCACTCTACATCCACTATATGGAAGAGTGTATGTAGTATATTACCCATACCACCTGTTCTATTTTCTAAAAGTTCTTCTTCACTCAACTCTTCACACCAACGGAACCAATCTTCTCTTACCACCCAATTATATTTAAACAATAATTGCAAAAAAATCCCCCTCTTGAAAATAAAATAATAGCCCTTTATTACTTCTTCATATATGAATAGTTTTCCTCCATTTTCTCACAATTTTCGCGTTATTATTGCAAATACTCGCTATTTGCATTAAACTTACAGAATCTTTCCTACAAAAAAATAAAAAGCCTTACAACCTTAGTGGCTGTAAGGTTTACCTTAATTATTTTACTTCGTGCTGAATCATCAGGTATAAAAAAACAGGTCAAGCTAATGGTAAGGTATCCTGAGCACTCAAACATACTCTCCTTGATACCTTACTCATTTTCTTAACCTGCCTAGCAAAGGATTACCATTAATTCGATTCTACATCGTCTTCTTTGGAGTAATTATATTGAGATGGATCAACTGGCGTATACCCTGTTGGCTTATAGAATCTCAATAAGTCACCATTCACGACTTTATCAGATAGTTGCAATTTAAGATCTACTTCATTCTTAATTGTTTTCGCAGACTCTAATTGACTATCATCTAGTGGTAAACCTGTTTCATTATCATAAAATTTTTCATTCACTGAATAGATTTTTGGGCTGACAAAATCGCCATTTCTAAATGGCACAATTTCATGGTGCTCTTCTGACAATAGGTCAGATCCAAATTGAACAAATTGTTGCGTATCAATTCCTAGTAAATGTAATAACGTTGGAAGAAGGTCTGTTTGCCCACCATACGTATGGTTAGTACCACCCTCCATACCCGGAACATGGATGAATAATGGAACGCGTTGTAAATTAGCACTTTCATATGGTGTAATATCTTTTCCAATTACTTGACTCATGGCTGCGTTATGATTATCTGAAATACCATAATGGTCGCCATATAGAACAATCATCGAATGATCATATAAACCTGATTCTTTTAATTGTTGGAAAACTTGTTCGATTGCTTCATCTGCATAACGAGCAGTTTGGAAATAATTATCAACACTTGCATCGCCTGTATTTGCTTTATCGATTGTTACTAAGTCTTGATTCATTTTATATGGGTAGTGATTCCCAACCGTAATTAATTTTGTATAAAACGGTTGTGGTAAAGAACTTAAAAGATTTTGCGATTGTTCAAAGAATGGTTTATCTAATAATCCATACTCAGCCATGTCACCTGAAGTCCCCGTATTATAATAACTAGCATCATAGAACTTATCAAAACCAAAGGATTTATAAATCACGTTTCTGTTCCAGAAGCTTCCGTTATTGCCATGGAATACAGCCGATGTATAACCATAATCTTTTAAAATACTAGGAGCTGCCTGGTACGTATTTTGTGCTTTTGTAATATAAGCAGAACCTTGCGGTAACCCAAATAAAGAATTTTCTAGCATAAATTCTGCATCGGACGTTTTACCTTGTCCAGTTTGATGGAAGAAATTATCAAAATACAATGTATTTTTATCTTTTGCTAATGAGTTTAGAAATGGTGTAACTTCTTCACCGTTTAATTGATAGTCGATAAGAAAGTTTTGGAATGATTCTAAATGTAAATAGATCACGTTCATTCCTTTTGCTTTACCAAAATAATCAGCATTAGGCTTTGCGTAGTTGGCTTTAGTATAGTTAATCACTTCTGTAATATCACTACTATCCGCTAAAGCTCTTTGTGAAGATGCTTTCATCGTTTCTACTGAATCATAGATCGTATAGTTATACATTCCTAAATATTTCACAATATAGTTTCTATCAAAACCTCTTGTTAATAGCTGTGGACGATTAGCCTCAGCTAACCCTAAATTAAGAATTGAAATAGCTAATGCACATGTAATGATCGCCATTGCCTTTTTATAGCCAAAACGTTTTGTATCTTTTTGAATTCTTTTTGAGAATCGTAGGTAGAACATTACGAATACATCAACGAAGAACAAGATATCATATGGTTTTAATAAAGAAAGAACACTACCACCTAAATCACCAAAGTTCTGCGTTTGAGAAAGTGTTGGCAATGTAATGAAATCACTAAAAAATCGGTAATAAACAATATTAGCATACAAAAGAATGGACATCAGCGTGTACACTACAACAAGTGATGTATATTTTCGTTTTCCTCTAAAGATAAATGAAAATCCTAAAAATAGCATGGCTGAGCCAAGTGGATTTAATAGTAAAAGGAATTGTTGAATTACTCCTTCTACACCTAGGTCAAATTGTGTTTGTTGAGAGATGTATGTTTTAATCCATAACATTAAAACAGCTACTACATATATTCCAAAAAAGTTATTCAATAGGTCGTCTTTTTTACTTAATAAATTTCTCATTTCTTGCACCTACCTTGTACTTATTGAATTTAATCTTGATGTCTATTAACTTATATTATAAGTATTGCATTGCATTTAAAATAATGTTACGCCACGATAGCTTTTTTCGCGACCAATGTATAGTACTCCCCATTTAGACTTCTGTCAAGTTGTTAGGCATCATAATAGACAATTCGTATAATCATTACTAATTAACACAAATGTTGGCATAAAAATATCCGGTAAATGTTAGTTTATTAACTAGCATTTACCGGATATTTTAAGTAATGATTCTACCTTTTCTATTTCCGTTAAATTCATCCATTTTTAATAAACATACTTTTATTCGATAACATTCATTTCTAATTTTTTCTGTACAGCCTTAATCATTCGTGCCGACCCATAACAAATTTCTCCGTTTTTCATTAATATTTCTTTCTTTTTAAAATCCACTTCCTGAATATTGTCGATATTTACTACAAAGGAATTATGGCAACGAATGAAACTTTCATACTCTTTTTCTACGTCTTTCAGTTTCCCGTAAAACTCCACTTGACGATTATCCAAATGTAAAACAACTTTATGTAATGGAGAGGATTCAAAAAACATAATTTCATCAAAATTAACACTAATAATTTTATCTGCAATTCTTTGAACGAATTTTTTATTGGATGTCTTATTCGTCACTTGCTTTCTTTCATTTGTCACCTTTAAACAGCTAATAACCTTACTTTGTATTGAATCAACATCATCTTTAATAATAAAATCCATCGCTGCTACTTTATAAATGAAATTTAAATAAGTAAGTTCTGAGTGCGTTGTGACAAAAACAATATCGCCTATTGGATCCACTTTTCTGATTTCCGCGCCAAGTGTGATACCATTCATCTCATGATTCAGGTCAATATCAAGAAAATATAAACCAGATCGTTTACTCTCTTTTATATAGTGTAATAATTCTTCTGGATCCGCGGTCGTTAGGACCAGTTGCATATCCAGATTTTCAATCATTATATAATTTGAAACATATCTGGCTATCTTCTCTCTTTGTTCCTTTTGATCTTCGCAGATAAAAACATCAATCATCTCAATCCCTCACTTTAAAATTACAATTTCCTGCTTAAAAAAACCATCCTCGATAACTGTATCCAACTGTGTCATATTTTCTTGATCAACCATCTTCTTCAGGCTGTTCAGCCCCAGCCCTCGATTTTCACCTTTTGTCGAGAATCCTTTTTCGAAATATTGAAAAAGTTTATGTCCGGTATCACTAAACGTATTCCAAACTACAAAGGACACGGATTGTTCGAGCTCAACAAACCCCACTCGTATGATACCCTTCTCCACCTCTTCAGCTGCTTCAATGGCATTGTCTAAAATAATTCCAATACAGCGGCACAATAGTACACTGTCCATATTCAAATAATGAATTTCGTTAGGGCATTCAAAAACCACATCTATCCCCTTTTCTTGTGCTGTAATCAGTTTGGAGGAAACCAAACCTTTTACTTCTGGAATTTTAATTTCAGACAATCCTCTCATTTTAAAATCATTATCACGAATCTCTTGACTGACACGCATAATATTATCATTAAAATAGCTCTCTAAAGCATTCATATCACGATTGTTAATATATTCGGACATAGAAGATAGGATATTGATGTAATCATGGCGAAAAGTTCGCATTTCATAATAGTTTTTTTCCAGCTGTTCCGTGTACATTTGTATACTGTTTAGCTCTATTTCCTTCTCCCTCATCTCTAACTGCTTTCTGAAGGTATATACTAGGAACGACAAACTGACAGCAAAAATGACGAAATAAATAAATAAGTACAGCGTATTCATCAATACTAGCGTATTTTGATTTCCTGTTAATCGTACATAAACAATCATTGTAAAATAAATTGTATATGTAAAAAGACCCAAGAAAGCTAAAATTCGTTTTGTAATCCTATCTTCTGCATCCTTCTCAAAAACTCTGAAAGTAATTTTTTTCCAAAGATTTATAAATATAATACCAATGATGAGTGTGATAAATTGATGTAGTAATACGGCTGAAAAAATGAGTTCGTTTGTTGCTGAGGAGATTGTATCAATATCTAAAACTTTTCCCAAAATGAAAGTTGTTATATGATCAATGAGGATCATACCAATCATTATTGTTGATGCGTAGTACAGTGCAGGTATCCACTTTAGATATGTATACTTAAACATACCAAGAACAAACGCAAATATTAAGAGCGAACCAAAAATATCTAGATACGGATATAGCCCGCCCATTATTAGACTAAACAGTATAACTGCAATAATATTTTCCTTTCGAATAAAACGTTTCCCTATGACAAAAGCTACTAAAATACACTGAATGGCGACTTGAACTATAGCTAATAGAATCACACGCTAATCCTCATCTCTCTATAGGAATCTAGTATGAATATTATACTATAGAAAACCAAATTAGCAAAATTTAGAATTTTTAGCGAAAACCTAGTATTTCACATATAATTTACTTTTTGAGTTCTTCTGGAATTGTTGGTTCAAATGAATACAATACACAGAAATTATGAACACTCAACCCGCCTACTGCAACAAACAGTTTTGTTAGACCTTCTGCAAACATATTTTGAATTTTCTTCATTTTCTTCTTCCTCCCTTATTTTTTCAATAATTTATATGTTAATGGAAGAATACAGCATACAGCTAGTAGACTTCCAAAAAATACTTGATTGATAACTAGTTGTGAGCTTGTACTAACCATTACTGCTACACAAATCGAATAGCCAATAATGGCTCTGTTTCTCAGTTTTACTCTCAACGCTTTATCATTAACACGGTTCTTTTCTGTATCTTGAGGGGCATATTTATAAAGACAGATATATACAGCTAGAATACCTATCCAAAACATCGATTCTGATATTGAAATATCTCGTATGATGATCGGTAGTATTCCGAAAAGGAAAATGCTTATCAACGTGCAGGTACTGCTTTTTTGAGCATGAATACCTCTAGCATAGACCCGTACTAATAAATAAGCACTGTGAAAAATAAATGTTAGCCAAACTGAATGCAGTAAAAATGCTGTCAAGTATACAGGAACGGCCTTCCCAAGATTAATGAGGCAGACTTCAATACCCAATTTACACTTCAATTCTTGAATTCTGGTCAGTTCTTGTCTTTCTTTTAATTTCCTAACCATATATTCTGCCAACACGTCTTCCCTAAATCCCTTTAGCAGTATTTCCATTTTTATCCCCTCCTTGTTTTTCTTTACAATAATAGTATATCTTGCTCTTCTATCATTTTTTTTAATATTTAGTAACTTACTACTCTGATTACATATATGCAAAAAAAAAAGAGGAAAATACACAGTTACGAGTATTTTCCTTACAATTATGAAATTTTTCATACGACAAACTCAACCAAATATTTGGGATACAGCGTAACCGCTTCACTATATCCTTGAAGATCCATTCGATTAATACAGACTTTGTTTCTAGTGGGGAAAAACTCATTTTGTCGCATTTTATTATATAAATTAAATAACTGAATAAATAGAATTCTTTCCAAGAAGAAACACATCAACAACTCTTCATGATGCATGATGGCTGCATTCAGCTCACCTTCTGTTGAAAACTTAGGAATTTCAAACTTCGTTGTATTGATTAATGGACCAATCTCTAAACTATTTTCCTGACAGCTCAATGCCAGTATATACTTTGCAAAAGATTCAACTTGATTGATTTCTGCGATTTTCTTTTGTGTTCCAATTAGCAAATCAATATTGTCCTGTGGGTTTTCATCATAGATCGTTTGTACAAACGGTGATTTTTCCAGAAACTCTTGAACATTTGGGAATTTATCTTCTAACATGACTTGAATGTTAAAGATTTTCCCTGTATCAATAATTTTTTCTGCAAAAATCAAGTACTCTACAATTGCTTCTGTAGAAATGAAATAAGGGGTAAAAAATTCTGTATAGCTTCTCACTAGATTCAATAGATCTCTGGATTTTTGTTTTTCATAGGAGATAAACAATGTAGGGTCCTTTTCCAAAAGCTGATTTCCAAGCTTATTTTCTGAGCAGTCCATTGTTTCATCGATTCCATGATAAATAATCTCTTTTAATCTATTAAACTCGATATCTTTAACTTTAAAGGCCATGACTGTTTCTAATGTTATACAATCCTGGATCATAAAGAAATCGTTCATTTTTTTTACTTGATATTTCAATTTTAAGCAATACATATTCAACCTCCACTCCTTTCTATCCTATAAGAAATGCATACAAGGATGTTTGGTTATCACTCAAAAGTTTTGATAACTCAATATCATAAAAACCGCCCAATGGTACACTTTCCAACCCTAAGTAATTCGCTACCAACTGAATATTTTGTCCAATATGTCCGGCCTCCTGTTGAACCAATTTATAGGAGATATCTGTATACTTTCCTGAGATTCCTGACATATCACAGCTCAAAGCAACTGCGAACTGAGCGGTATTTGCCAAATACTTTTGGATAAACGCTTTACTCATTTCATCCCACGGCACGTATTGTTTAACTAATAATTTTTGAGTATCACTATTCAGCAGCATAATATTCCCCTGCTCTATCAAATCAACGTCTACCAATTGCTCGTTGAATAAAAAATAAATATTAACATAGTACTGTGCCCCCCCAGAAGGGTATGTACGGTTTTCTTTTTCACCACCAATCATGGCCAATTGAGTAAATTGTGCCATTACCTTTTTATCGACCTTCACATTCGTCTTGAATGGTTCCCTTGCCGAATATCTCGTCCCTAATGTTTTTTCAAATATATTATTATCGTCAATCGTATAATCTAAATCAATTAACGGATAATTGCCATTTCCCTGCAACTCTCTCGGTCTATGCGCATATACTTGAGTATTGGTGAATTCAGGTTCATTGATTGACATCATATGATAATCAATGAATTTTTTCTCTATATTCCTCTCTCCTTTAAAGTTCCACACATTCATTTCCTCCTTTTTAAGAAATCACCCAGCTTTAAGAAAAGCATCTGAAAAAATGAATTCATATTCCGGAGATACCCCTAATCGATTATTCAACATATGAAGATGAGAAATGACAATATAAAAGGCGTACTTTGGCTCCATTGTCGTTTGACATAACTTTATTTGAGCAAGCATAGATTTAAAAACCTTAAGATAGGGCTGATAGAATTCAATGGCAAGTTCTCCATTTTTCAATTGATCGATTCTGTTGTTAATCACTTTATATATTTGCTCTGGGGTCTTATTTTGAGAAAATTGAGTCCATATTTCACGATACGCATGAAACATTGTCTCATGCTTCTCAATATATCCTAATTCTTGAGCAATTTTTGTACAGTTATACATGAGGTCAATGGCTAACACATAACGCTGAGTTCGATTAAGCTTTTGAATAATTTGTCCAGCAAATTTTGAAGAGTGGACAAATAGTTCTTCAGACAACGCCATTGCTGCCTCCCCCCCATAACGGTTTAGCTCTGGTACATACTCGATCGCCTGAATTGAAAAGTTCGGATACGGAGCAGTTGGTACAATGCCTTCTGTCTGAATGATCGCCTCATCATAGGAAATAGCTTGAAATGAGTGACTACTATGCTTTAGATGAAAGCTCTCCAATAAGTGCTCCAATTCTTTTTCAATTTTTTCTGCTGCGTCTTGTGCTGTTTGGTATCTCAATCGGATATGGGGACCACCATCCCAATAACGAATGAAAAAATATCGAACTTTTTCTCTATCTAAATATGGCAACAAACACTCTTTTAAAAATTCTTCAATTAAGACATAATCATGAATGAATAAATGTTTAGATACCCACATAAGGTCCTCCTTTATTTTAGAAATATACTGTGACTTGTGTTCCAGCTCTTAAAAAGATTTAACGAGTAGCCAAGTTGTTCATTGTTCTCTAGTTTGAATTTTTCTTTTATTATTTTGTCATTATAATTTTTAATCCCTCGAGCAGCCAATCCATACTTCGCAGCAATAATAGATAAATGCTGTGCAAAATGACCCATCCTTAAAAAAATATCATCATAATCCTGACCTGATTTCTCAAAGGTAAAAAATAGCCAATAATACATGCCTTCCAAATTAGTGAAATCTTGATATTCTTGCAACATCTTCGTATACATAAGTTTACCTTTCGGTTGAATAAATTCACACGTTTCTCCAATCCGATAAAAGCCACTTTTGACATCAGTAATATTATCTATAAACGTCCCCAAGCCTATTCCAGGATAGTCCTGCACAGCTGCTTGGAACTCCTGCAGTATTCGATGGTGTGTATTAGCTGACATCAACTTTTTAACTACTGCATCGCCTTTAATATTTTGCTCCGATACTCTTCTCCTGAAAAATTCTGTCTCCGGTTGCGCTTTTATATCTGTTGTACTCAAATGATATTCTTGGTCTAAAGCTATTTCCAATACAAGCGGAATTGTGACAAATTCAACAGGCTTTTCAAGCGATGCTGTTGTTAGTTTACGGTGACGAATTTGATGACCATTTAAAACATAGTCAAGATTATAAAGATAATGACCTGTATTCAATAAACTTAGCATTAAAGAAAACTCACCATAATATTTTTGGAGCTGACGATTGTCATTTACGATGACGAGATAGTCTCTTTCAGCATTCAATCCTTTAAAATATTCTTGGTGATAAACATAAACTTTGTCTGTTAATGCTTTGTATACAAACATATGCGTTTTATGAACAAATACCAATTTAAGACTATCTATATTTCTAGCTTTGGGAGAAAAAGAATGGAAATAGTATTTGCTGAAAAAATCTATCCGCTGAATCATCTCTAAATAATAATAGAGATCGTAAATAATGGAACTCCAGCCATCACTTTTACCAAGCTCCTTCAAAAATTTCATGTCAATCACATCTAAATGATTATTAAACAGTGGTTCTTCATCAACATGTGCAACAGACAATGATTGCTTATAGCGATCCTCTCCGAATCGATCTAAATATTGTTGATCAATCATCCTTATTCCCTCCCGTTCAATTATGGAAATGGATGGGGTGTTTTCTCTATCCAGTCTTTATCTAGCTTCCCTGTCTTCTTAAACTGAATAGCCTTTTCAATTCGTTGACTGACAACTCGTCTATTTTGATGCCCAAAAGTCATCGTCAGCATGCCAGGCACTATATATTTCACATTTACAAATCCTGCAGAAAATAAATTCGGATTTTCTGTCATAGCCCGATACGCTTTACCAGATATATCGACCAATTGGCCTTCAAGCGTTCGAACAACCTCGGAAAATTTCCCTTGATATACTGTATACCCTGCCTCCAATTGCTCGTAGGAAGACACCATTTCTGTATTCAATGCAAACGAAAATGCATATTTCATCTCCTTGTTTGAGTAAAGTAGCAAGTGGTCTTCCAACTTGTGCACCGATTGAGGATTGTCCAACAATTGTCGTTTCCTTCTCTGATATTCCTTATTATTGAAGACATTTGTAAAAACAGTAATCGCAGTTGTAGCTTCAATCAACGCTCGCTCGATTGACTCTTCCAAGTCAAAGGAAGCCGCCGCAGCCGTGTAGAAGGCCATTTCATTTTCCTTAGGCTCCTCTTTTTCTAATAAAACCCAGATTGTCGGAATTTTCACTTCCATCGATATATCAAACAAATGTACACGGATGTTTTTTTGCTTTAAAGAGTCCAAATAAGCCTGAATTTTTTTAGATTGAATGCTAGATTCATCAATTCTAACAGGTGGAATCTGTCCATACCAAGTAGCTAAAAAAGCATCGCGTTCAATCAGCTCTAGCATCGCGTGTAGGCTGGCCTCTGCTTCTGTTGAACCGAGAGCACTGCCATTAGAGCTTTCGTAAATATATCTCTTTTCATTAGAAACAACATGAGAGTTGTAATAAATTAGCTGCTCGGGAATTAGAACATCTCTTTCACTATGCAATGCCCAAACTTTTTCATAATTCAGTGGCTGATCTTCCGAGTAATTTTCTGGATTGCCATAATTGCATTGTGCCATCACTTCACTCAGTGTGAGATCAATCACTTCAGAATCTTTTTCCCGCATTGCCCTTTGTTGCTTTTTATAAGGAAACGCTGTGGCATAGCGCTCCAATGATTCCAAAATAGAAATATATTTTGACTTTTCATACGTCCCTGTCCGACCATAGGAAAGCATTGATATTCCCTTATACAATACTTCTGTCTGAACCATTGGTGTTCCATAAGAATCGCCGGAGCGAGCCAATGCATTTACAATCGACGATGGATGCGCATAGATTAATTTTTTATTTCTTTCAATCTTTTCTCTTACTTGTTCAAAGCTCAATTGTCGATTATCTTTTGCATTGAATAGAGTATCCAATTCCTGAGGTCGATTTGAACCCGTATCTACATTACACTGACAATCTCCTCGCTTGAAGGTTGCTTTCGCTTGGATTTCCAATGTATCTCGGTTTATTTCATAGAGGAACGGTTCGCTATTTGTTTGGAGCTTTTGCACAAGTGTATCAATTATTTCTGATTCTAATCGATTTGGCTGGTCTTCTTGCCAACCAAAATATTGTTGATAGCTTTTCAGTTCTTTTGTTCGCTCCTTAAAGCAATCTAGGCAAAAGAATGAATCATTCTTTGATGAATGAATAAAAATATACTTTTGGTTTGTCAGAATCGTAGCAATGTTTGTTTGTATGGTCATCACTCCACCTCCAAAAGTTCATATTCAAAACCATGATCATTGAGTATTTTCCCTACAGTAGTCTGCTGACCATTTACTAAATTTTCTTGATTAGAGTTGTCCCAATTTACAGAACTGACTTCTTTTAGATGGAGCTCATTTAAATCTACGGATTGGAAGAATGATTCCTTAATAGATACATCATTCATATGCATACTAATCCAAGTCAGTAAAACTGTTATCAACTGAGCTGCTGTTTTTACAGGGAGCTGAAAAATGAATGCCTCCGATTTATCATTTACAGCATACAAGTAATACCCCCCTCTACTACATGCCTGGAGGTAGAAATTGGTAGATAACTTTTCTTGATTCATTAAACTACTAATAAGTTCTGATTCCTCCAGCTCATTCAGATCTAATCTGTACAGTTTCCCTGTTTTATGATGTTGGGTACTATAGATGACTTTTCCCTGTTGCTTCAATAGAAGATCCTTTGAATAACTATTTTTTAATATTTCGATAAATGCTGCCTCTGAGAGAAACTGTGCGAGCCTTTCATAAGAAATATCTGCAAAGAAGTAATTTTCATCGTCTTCTGTTTGTACAGTAATAATCTGTAACGGTGATTGGTTGTAAGTAAAATACGCTCTATTTTTATTAAAAGATACTATCTTTGAATCATATTTTTTTACAAAAGTTTCGAGTGAATTATAATTCTTGATAGCATCTTGAGGCGTTCTTCCTGAAATTTGATAATCCACCTTTTCAATTCCATCAAATGCCAATTTCCTTTCAACTTCCATGAGGGAATTAATACTGAATACAGGGGCCTCTTTCCCAATGATAGATATAATGGCGCCATAATAAAGGAAACCTGCTAGAAGCTTCTCTGAAATATCCTCAGCTGACACAGCCTCAAAATTCGGATGATTTCTTGTGGAAACCCATATTTTATCTTCTTTTTTCCCAATATAATAATGTGAAGCGATTTTCCCGTCTGCCAAAACTTCAATATTTTCTACTTCTACAATTTCATGTTGAATATGATTTTCTGCCAATAATTCACTGAGATAAATTGCACCAAAATAAGATGCGGGAATGTTCACACAAATTCCCTCAATGTCTCTCAGACCTTTTTCTACTGATAGACATTGCTCTTCAACCCACGGCAAATAGAGACTGTTTTTGTGAAGATCATAAACTTTTGGATCAATTAAATAAAAAACATGTTTTTCTATAAGAAATTGAATGAGTTTTGTGTAGCGGTTAAACTCTTCAAAAAGTGCTGTTTCTTCACTTCCCTGATAGGCCTTACTAATCAGGGAAGTGATTTCATCATATTCTGAAATACTTAGTTTTAATTTTATTAATTCGTTTGATCCATATATAAATAGGTCGGGTTCATTATAGTGATATCGAATATTTCTTCGAGCCTTTATTAGCATATTACTCACTCCTTCTTATTGTTGAACTTAATGACAACTAATGAAATAATCAGAAGGGCCGATGTGTACCCGATGGAAATCAGCATATCTTGATTGAGTTCAAATGTCTGATTCCAAATTGAGATATAAATATTATTTAAATGATAGAATGGGTTTACATAAGATACATACTTCACAAAATTCGGAAGACTTTCCACCGGAACAGAGAAGCCCCCAGTAAACATAACAATTTGGAACAATACAATAGACAAAATAAGTGCTGTTTTTACTTCCTTAAAGTTTGAATAAATTGCGTGAGAATAAACCAACATCACCGCATTAATTAGTAATAAGCTTACATATGACATCAAAAAATTAACAATTGAAAGCTGCAAATCATAAACTAGTAAGCCAATCAAAGTGATTAAGAAAAAGCCTGCTGTAGCTATAATAAATGACTTAGCAATACTGGACATGAGAAGAATTTTATCAGTGATCGGCGTAATGAAAAGTCTTTTTTCAATACCAGCTGCACGATTCATTACCTGATCAAAACCAAAGGCAAAAAATACGACTGAAAAACTAATGAGGACAATAAACGAAGGTGTATACATTTGAACATAGTTCATTCCTCCGTTATAGGTTGCATTACTGAACATTTGTCCCATTAAAATATATGTGACAGGCGGTACAACAACCGTAAAGACTAAATAAAATAACTCTCTAAAGAACATTTTTAAGTCATATTTAATTTGTGTTAATAACATATTTGCTCCCCCTTATTTGGCAATTTTATCGAGATAAAAGCTATTAATAGATTTATGACCGGATTTCAGAATATTTTCTGGCGTATCGAATACTTCGGTTACACCCTCATTAATGAAAAGAACTTTATCACAATAGAGTTCGATTTCATCCATATAATGAGTCGATAAAATGACTGTACTGTCATTTTTCTTAATATATCCTGTAATACTTTCCCATAATATGTTTCGCATATGAGGGTCCAGTCCGGTAGTCGGTTCATCCAAAATAATCAAACGTGGTTTAGAAGAAAAAGCGATTGCTAGACTCACCTTTTGCTTCCAGCCCCCAGATAAATTATCGAAGAATGTATTTAAATGCTCCTGCAATTCAAACTCCTCAATAATTTCATTCAGATCTACTTTGCTACCATAATAGGATCTAAAAAGATCTAGTAATTCTTTTACTTTTAATTTTTTATAAAACTGTGTAGGTTGCAATACTGCGGATATATTGCTTTTAATTTTTCCAAGCTGAGCTTGATCAATTTCTTTTAAATTATTACCAAAGACAACAACCTTCCCGTCATTAAAATCTTTAATGGTCATTAAAATTTCTAAGAATGTTGATTTCCCAGCTCCATTTTTACCGATAACACCAATAATCTCACCTTTTTCAGCAATAAAATCTATTCCTTTTAGAACAGCCTTTTTTCCATAATTCTTTGTTAGTTTTTCTACCTTTACATTAAAATTCTGCATCGTTCACCCTCCTAATTGTCAATCGTATATTCCACAACATATTCCCTAAGCTCATTATTAAATTCAGGTAACACCTCTTCGATAAAGAACGTAGGATCTTCACTTTCTTCATTAGTAATTTCATTCATAAAATGTTTGAATAATATGGGAACTGTAATATCAATAAACAATGGCTTCATGGCAGAAATTTCTTCACCCATACGGTATTTCTTTAAAAAGAAAGTTTCAGGTAAATCCCTGTCTTGAAAATAGTTATTTATTAATGAATACAGCTCTACTTCATTTGCCGCATCCTTGCTTATACGCTCAATATCCTCGTGTTTGATATTCCACTTCTTTCTGTACATCACAATATTTTCAAAACTAATTCTTGGCATATCACTTCTTTTTTTCAAAAAGTAATTTATATCAAAGTTAATTCTTCCGCTTTGAAACAGAAGTAGCAATACAGATAAAACACCTGGTAGAAACACTGGCACTAATGACGATTTATAGGCGACCCTTGCTTCATTTTTCTGATGGTCGAGCACTTTCAATTTTTTCGTTTTCTCATCGTATTTAACCGAAAAATCTGATATATGAGGATACCCAACATCATGGAATCTCTGATTTCCAAACTCTAAATTTAATTTTTGTTTATAATTTCTATCATGAATACCGCCATTAAATCCAAACAGCTCTGTCACTTCATAATAATTTTTATCATAATAATTTTTCCCTATATATTCTTGATACTGTGAATCATTATTCAAATCCTCAAAGAAGTCTTTAAACCTGGATAAAAATTTCTCCTGACCGTCATAAATATCGTTTAAAATTACTTTCTCCTGAAAAAGCTGATAAAAGAATGTCATACTAAATTCATTGCCGTATTTAATATACGTAGGAATTTTTTTAGAGAAGGGCTTGATTAGTTCCTGAAAATCTATTTCTACATCTTGATTTTCATCTAAGTATTGGGAAAAGAATGCTTTAAATTCGTCTCTAAGATCATCCAAAATCTTTACTTCAGGTGCAATCGCGTCATCATAGCGGTAATCCATGTCTTGGAAATAAGGGAAGAAGTATCTCAATTTTTCGAAGAATACATTGTTTAATAAATTGCTGTCAGATAAACTTATCTCCGAGTGCCCATATATTTTTTTATAAAGCGCAGCAACTTCGTATTGCACACGAATATTCACATCAAACAACAGTAAAAATGCCGTAATTTCTTCAAAGAAATGATTAGAAAATTTATTGTCAATATCTTTAAGGCTGCTCTTATTACTTTGAGCATCAAACAAGATATCTTCATATAGAATCTCCGTACCAAAATTCGGAATAGTTTCACTCAAATTTTTAATAATATCCTCAATCTTTTTCCAAAGAACTAACCGCCCATTTGTATCTGCCTGCTCGAATTCCTTTTGCAATTCATTAATGAATTGCAGCTGGCGTGATAGCTCTTCGCAAATATCATGGTCTTTTAAATAGGAAATCATTTCTTCTACAAGATTTCTTTTAGCATTTACTGAAATTTTTTGTACTACGATTTTCGTGGTAACAAGCTTTTTAAATACATCCAACTCATGCCCCGAATAAAGATCATGTTCACTTAGAAATTGAGCAAATTCTTTATAATACATAGTTTGCCCTTGTTTTTTCTTTAGAAATTGAATTACTTCTTCCGCAATCCCCATCTCAACCAGCTTATCTCTTGTTTCATATATTTTCTTAGATTGCGGTACATTCTCTTGCGTGACAAAAAAGATTTTAGAATTCCTTTGCCCAAATTTAGAAACATGGACTGGAATTTTTTCTAATGTATCATTGTTCGTACGAATAACTTCCAAAAATATTCTAAAAAGTAGCGCATGGTTTAATTCGATATTTGCCTTCTTTTTGATTAAAAATCGATTACCAGAAGAGCCTGTTTGCGTAAGATAAGAAAACGGACTAGTCTTCATAGAGCTGCGCATTAACAAGTTGATAATAAAATTGTCCAACTTTTTTTCTTTTTTATTATGTGTTTGGACAGGTTTGGATAAATATTTTTCAATGTTCTTATAAATAGTTTGATTAAAAAATAAAACGGTCTTTTGCAGCTGCTCATCTGCTATTTCTCGTTGCAGAATCTCTCTTGACTTCAATACAGCTTCCTCATACCTTTGTTGCAGTGCTTCTTGATACAACTCTAATTGATCTAAAAGCTCTACTAGTCGATTCAATAAAATTGGCCCTGAGTATTTCCTTAAACGAATGTTACGCAAATTATGAACATCCCGTTTCAGATTCAATAGCTTCGGATCCTTTTGTAGAGAGAACTCTTCTTCAATTTGACTGACTACCATTTCTTTCTCTCTTTCAACTTTTGCATGAACATTGTCAATCGCTTCTTTAGCAGACTGAATTCCCTTCGCTTTTTCTCTCATTTCAAAGTACCACTGATCAGAAGTATTGGTTCCTCGATAAATACTAAATGGATTTTGAGTAACGATTATAGTCAAGTCCTAACTCCTCCCTCCAAGTCATCCCTTTTTTACTTTCCACAATTCTGTAAGCCATATAAATATACTTTTGCTTCTTCAAAGCACTTATATTAAAGTAAGGTAATAGTAAATACAGCAGATTTACGGTAAATCTATAAGCCGTTGCCTCAGGATTTTCCATAAAGTTATTTTCCTTTGAATAAGCAACAAAATTCCTATGAAATTCATTTTTAAAATTCTTCTCTAATTCCTCAATAGTACGAGTCAATTCCGCTTTATAGTGATCGTCTAACAATTCATCCACCTGACTTAAACAACTTCCATAGAACTCTGTAAAATAGTTAAACCATCTATTGATTATTGGAGAATGTGCTTTCTCTGCAGCTTCTAAACCTGATTGTTTTTCTAAATAAAATGTCTCAAATAACTTTTCGGTATATGGTTTCTCTTGCTTGGCAGAAAGCTCAAAGAACCCCTGAACATGCGAGACAAACGAAAAATAACCTTTATTATTATTCTTTTCATGATAGACATCTGAAATTCTCGAAAAAATAAGGGGAAACAGCTCCTCAACGCTAATGTTCTGTGCTTCTATATAGTTTCGAGTATCCAATAGCAATGGGTAATGTCTGAATCGTTCGTTCATATATAAATTCGTTAATCGTTCATTATGAACAGGCAAATTATAAGGATATATGTCCATTTCCCCGTGTTCTCGAATAGCTCGTTCATTTTTCTTATTTTCTAAATTTGATAGCAATCGGGAGCTTTGCTCATATTTTTTCTTCACTTGATCAATATATGATTTATCCAATGGCTGTTCTTCGATTAGCTGGCGCACTCTTTTTTTCAAAGTGTCATATTCAGATTGTGAAATTTTATTTTTTGTAATCAACTGAATATGAGGTCCCCCCTCCCAGCCTTTTGACACAAAATATTGATGTTTATCCCACAACTCATCAATAAGTAATAGCAATGATTGTTCTAATGAACTGTCATAGTTATAAATACAGGTTTGATACATGGCAACACACCCTTATGTATTTTTTCTTTAACAAGACAATGTTTGATTCTAAAAATTCATTTGTTCAATTCTTCATGGTTGAGCATCTTCAAATAAAGAGAATTGGGCGGTTGTCACAATATGTTGTTTCAACCGCTCCATTTTTTAAGTCATTAACAAGAACCACAGCATGATGTTGAGCCGCATGTAGATGATGCTGAACAACTTGTAGAGCCACTGCTTGCTGTTGTTTCTGGAATCGCAGACACCTCGTCTAAATCTAGTAATTCCACTTCTAAATCAAATTCTTTTGTAGTTACTTCCTGCGTATGCATCTCTTTTTTCATCCCTTGTTCCTCCCCATAAATAGTAATTAATTGTTTATACTATTTTTCGAAACCGACTCTACCTCTTCCAAACATTTATTAACAAGAACCACAGCATGATGTTGAACCACATGTTGATGATGCCGAACAACTTGTTGAGCCACTGCTTGCTGTCGTTTCTGGGATCGCTGACACTTCATCCAAATCTAATAATTCCACTTCTAAATCAAATTCTTTTGCATTTACTGTTTGAGTAGTCATCTCTTTTTTCATCTTTAGTTCCTCCTATAAATAATGATTATTTGGTTTCTACAATAAAAACTTAAATTTGTCCAAGTGAATTATTAACAAGAACCACAGCATGATGTTGAACCACATGTTGATGAAGCTGAACAACTTGTTGAGCCACTGCTTGCTGTTGTTTCTGGAATCGCTGACACTTCATCCAAATCTAATAATTCTACTTCTAAATCGAATTCATTTGCACTCAGTTCTTTTTTTCTTAAGTCTTTTTCCATTTTTCTTTTCTCCTTTCATTTATTTACATACACACTATAACTCGAGAATTCTACGGTTATTCATTCCTTTCATACAAACTGCTCCTCTATACTTAGGTGTCCTTGTTAGCTAAATTAGGTGTGCAATTTTCTATCTTAACTGTCAATAAAATTTGTTATTTTCCTGATTGATGGCAATATAAACATGATTGATTTGAATGAAAAAGAACCGCTTAAGCATTTTTCTCAAGCGTTTTTTTCCATCTCGCTATATGAATCCTCACTTAAATCCAATACTTGTAAATATAGAACCATTTAATGGTTACTAGACCTAAGCAGTTAGCTCAATAAAAGAATTAGAAAAGAGGGGAGATTTAATGAAACATTTATATACTTTTGAAAACGAAGAGGATTTCTCCAAATTTCAGGGGATCATCGAGAGACTTACGCAAAATTTATTAAAATTCCAATACGCATTATACAAAATTATGCTTTGAGGGATTTACCAAAAGGTATAGGTTGGACATCCGAAGAATTAGCTACAGCTATATTTTCCCAAATACCTATACCTGCCTTTACAAACAAGGATACGATTTATATTTCTCCTGACTTATCAGGTTGGAGGAAATTATTAGTTAGCCAGTTAGAAGGTCATGAGAATGATCACCCAAGTCTAAAAGAGTTTTATGAAAATATGTTGCAAAATCAATTATTAACGATATTAGGGCATCAATTAGCCCATCATTCAAATTTATTCGTTGATGAGTTCGATGATGAAAGAGAGGACAGCATATGGTTTGAAGAAGGAATGTGTGATTATTTAGCAAGGAAATATTTATTGAATAGCGTTGAATTTAACAAAATTACTGAAATAGAATCAAAAATGATAGAAATATTTAAAACCAAATACGGCAATCATTCCTTGGATGAGTTTAGAAAATTTAGTTATCAGGGAGGTTTAACGAGTATAATGTTTGATTATTGGCGTAGTTTTATGGCTGTCAAGTATTTAATAGAGGTACGTGCAAATCATAATGTGATGGTAGTTTTTGATGAATACCATAAATGGGATAAGGAAGGTAGGAAATTGCCATTAACGCAGTATTTTAACATAGATTCCTTATTCGACTAACGTGTATGATGAAGTTCATACACGCCAGTCCTTTTGGTATAGGGGATTTCTGTCTTACATTGGCTCAAGGTTTTACCTTAGTTACTGATAGATTAAATTTACATAAAAAAGTTCAGCCGGAAAATTATGGCTGAACAATATCTTATGAGGGACCCATTTAAATTACCATTTCACATTATTTTTATGATTTTTTAAATAAACATATTCTGAATTATTAAGGGCTTTCCAACTACTCACAAAATTCAAAAGCAGCATGAAAACTCCAAATAGTACAAATCCGACCATGTAATGACCTGAGAAAAATAAAACAAACGCTGCAACTAATAATGCTATCATCAATATGATAGCTAAAACTTGCCATTTCCCGTACTTCTTTTCATCCACACACTCCACCTCCTAATAATTGAATATTTTGCATATTTAATTATGTATTATTTTACAATTTTTTGATATTTTACACAAACTTCATGGAGGTAGCCTCTTTAAAGGATTCGCCTACTATTGAAACTTACTTCTGACACAATATCTTATTTATCAAATAATAATGAATTCTAGAAAACCAGTAATATAGGACTTCTATTTCAAGCTTTTTCTTCTATCTTATGGGGTCTCAATGTCACTAAATTTCCATTTCCACACCAGATTAACATATATTGTGTTACAATCGCTATACAGAAATATTTAAAACCTTGTAGAAGAAGGAATGAGAATTCTATGAAAATGTTAAGAACGATTTGGGGTATATTATTGTGCATATATGGAGTCGCTTTATATCTAAAATATTTCCAAATTGTCAGTGAAGGATGGAAAATAGTCCTTACTCTATTATCAGGGAGTTTATGTATTTTAGGAATTATATTAATGTTTAAAGCAATACAAAAGAAAGAATGATCGTTACTACAGCTTATCAGAGAATCAAAATTGTAGTTGTTAAAAATAACTACTTTATATTCACGAATAGATTTACAACACCCATCAAACTACTTACTCATTTCTTTAAAGGCTAATGCTGCACTCCCTAAACCATGTAAAAAAACTATCGTAGGATTCTCAGCACTTCCCCAAGTAAAAACATTATCGTTATTCATCTAAATCAATTCTCCCATACTTGACTACTTATAATATTCCATAAATAGAAATAATATATCTTTATTGTAAAGTAACCGCCTTACACTTTTATAACAAATTTTACTAAATTTGGGTTTATAAGTAAGGTGACCCTGGCCCTATCCACAGCTGATGTATCCGCATTGAATTGCTATTCTAATTGTTGCCATTATCCCACATCTTTTCGAGATAATAAAAAGCATCCTATTTTTAATTAAAGGATGCTTTAATAAATTATCGTATATTTATTTGGACTTTATCTTCTTCTTTCTCCATGAAGATACTTATACTTTCTGAAGCCTCCACTACATTATCCGGCATTTCGATAGCAACAAACCCTTTAGCAGTTGATAAAGGGCGCACATTTTCGTGATGTAAATCACCATCCATTAAAGTTAAAGAAATTTCATAATCATATTTGTCGTTAAAAACAGCTTTTATAGACGCTCCATTCCTTGGTTTCATTAACTGATCAGCTTCTGTTCCATTGTTAATAACGTTAAAATTCAGTATTAAAAACTTGTTTCCTTCATTAGCTTCAGTTGAAACCGATTCTCTTATAATAGTCTTGTTAAATTCAAACGACTCCAAAGTAACTTCCCAATCTTCTAATTTAAAAGTTTCACCAATTTGTTTAAGTTCGAATTCTTCATTTTTTTGTTCTTCCTTTGATTCTTCTTCAATCTTTTCGTCTATTTTATCTTTACTTGTTTCATTTGCTAATGAGTTACTTGTAGGATTACTTCCACACCCAGCTAAAAACAGACAGAACATAAATAGATAAATAAATGTTCTTTTCATTAAAATCGCTCCAATACATAAATATACATAATATAGTGAGATTTCACTATACTCTTAAGTTTAAAATAGAATAAACACCCATTAGGTGCTCTTCAACTTACTTGTTGGCATTTTCATTTAAAGCCTCTGGATAAACCATAGTATCAAATACTTTTCCATTTGATTCATCTTTAAAATTTATTGTGACATTATAATCTTCTACGTCCGCACCGTTAAATAATTGATAGTACATACCTGCTAAAGCTAGCCCAAAAGACGCTAATGCATCGAAACTCCCCTCATACTTTTCTTTATTTACTGTGAGTGTAAACTCAGAAAATAATTTGTTATAAGCTACATCATTTATAGAAGCAAAATCTTCGCTTGTTTTAAGTTCTTCTACACTTTTTACAATTCTTTCTTTTAAATCCTTCATCATTTCTTTGTGCTTGGATTTTGACATTTTATAAGTTAAAGAACCATCATCATTCTTAATGACGTCCTTAATTCCACTATTTTTTGCCTCAGAAATAATAGTATCTACGTCTTGCCCCATGTATAATGTAGCTGGTATTGTGACTTCAACATTTAAAAGACCTTTATCAACTTTTAATGGGTCTTCGGATGCTTTATCAGCACCATCTGTTTTCTTACCACTTTCATCACTCTGGTTACAAGCTATTAACAAAATACTTAGTAGCAATGTAAGTGGTATAATAAGAATTTTTTTCATTTTTTTCAATCTCCCTTCTTCACAAATATACATGGATAATGAAGGAATTTCTAATACTATTTTCATATTTATACATTTGTTTAAATCCACAATAACAAATACCTTCAATGATCGACCAACTTCAATAAATCAATGATGGGAGCGTTAGAAGAAAAAAAAAACCGATTTACCTAGAATTCTGCTACTTATGAAGGTGAGCACCTGAAAGTTCAAACTCACTTGGGATGTTAAAATTAGGAAAACAATGAATATCTATGGCATTTATATGAAACATATCACGGACCTTGTTCACACTTTGGGCACCATTTATAAATTAAACAATTTGAATTAAAACAAAAAGCCTTACAACCGTTGTGGCTGTAAGGCTTTGTATGACGTCCCAGGAGGGATTCGAACCCCCGACCGACGGCTTAGAAGGCTGTGGTTACAGGTTTTCTAGCTTTTATACATTTACATAAATCTTGCAATTACAGCCTATTTATCAATCCATCTACTATGTTCCTATTATTCTTTCTTCCTATTTATCTGTTTTTATATTTATTTGGGCACCTCGTGGGCACCAGTTAATATCCATACTGACAACACCTACCAGTATTGATACAATTTTATTGTATTGCCAATATGCTATATGGAAGGAGGAATTAAATTTGAATTTACAAGAACAAATTAGAGATTATTTAAAGCCAGCTGGTAAACAAGTTATTTCACTTGTTGAAGAAGATATTGAATTTCTATCATCCCATATCGAGAGTGATGAAAAAATTATTTCTGCTACAACAAGTTGGAAAAGAGCAACTTTCTTTTTATACTTATTAACCTCGAAAAAGATACTCACATCAGAAAAAATTAAGAAAGAGAAGCATCTCATTTCCTATGATCTGAATGCTATTAGTAACCTAATCGTAAATAGAAAATTCTTATCTGTAGAAGTTATGTTTACTCATCTTAAGAATGAGATAAAAATCAAACTAAACAGCGATGATGCTACAAAAGCTTTTGCAGATGAATTAGAAAACAACTTTGGTATTTCAGAAAAACCAATACCTAAAAAGAAAGAAAAAGAACCTAAAGCGATCAAGCTAAACATGACCATATTGAATGGGAAAGAACAAATAAAAGAAAGTGGTTTTAATTACGTTTTACAACAAACTAAACATGGTTATATAGATATTGTTGTAGATTTCAAAGAACCAGAAACTTTCAAGTTGATTAAATGGGAACGTGTAGAAAATGTCCAAAAGAGTGCTTCTAGTATAGTGGGTTGGACTGTAATCGGTAGTAAATTTGGTAATGCTGGAGCTATTGCAGGAGCTATGGGGGCTAATATCGGGAAGGATAAATCTGTGGCTACTCTATTCCTAAAGCGAGAGAACGGAGAGAAAGTACCTTTAGTCATTAAATGTGATAAGAAGGATCTTGAAAAGCTTTCTTTATTAATTGTTGCTGAAGAGGAAGAGACTACACAAGCAGCTGTCACTCCCCCTCCTACAACATCATCAATTCCTACAGAGGAATTAATCAAATTAAAAGAACTCTTAGATGTAGGTATTCTAACTCAAGAAGAATTTGATGCAAAGAAAAAGCAATTATTGGGTATCTAAATCCCTAAGTGATTTGCTAAGTTTGAACAATTTTCATTTTCTCATATACTTGGTTTACATATACTAATTCGTTAGGTATATGTACTGTATTAAATTCTTGTTCGGTACGTGTGAGGAATGCTATTAAGAATTCATCTAGAGAGTCGTATTTTAATAGATCGATACCATGATTGTTTCTTATTTCTTCAAACATTGATGTAAAAGATGTTAAAGAACGTGGTTTTTCTTTTGTTTCATTCATATGCTCCTCCTAATTTGAGGACATCCACTTGGTATCATTATAATATTATGATACAATATTCAATAGTTATTTATGGGTGGATGTCACTCGGTTATTACCGCATTTCAAGCTGCAACTTGATATGTGGTTTTTTATTTTTCATTAACATTTCGCAAAATGTTGCTCCTCTCATTTACATTGCCAATAATCCTTGTTCTTCTAAAATTTTATTTATAAAGTAAACTTGTCCCTTACCAGTAATTTTCGGAGTACGAGTTTTCTTCATTTCACCATTGCTTCCTGTTCGAAGCCCATGCTTCACAACAATCACACCTAATTCTAAACTACGTTGAGTAGGCATATTCCACATCTCACCTTTTTGTTTGCAAAGGTAGCCGTTTTCACGCAACCATTTAAACAATCTAACCTCACCAATATTAACACCTTTTTGTCTTAAAACTGTTGCTAAATCTTTTACAAGTACTGTATCCTCAGATACTTCAACTGCATCTGCGTATACAACTTTAGGTCTTTGGATTTCTATGGTTCTAAGAGCCTTTTCTTTTTCTTCTCTTTCCTTTTTCAAAGTAGTTAGAAGTTGTATACCGAACTCTGGATCATTAATGATATTATCAATTGTTTGTGTTGTCATATACGCACCGTGTTTACGGATGGAAGGTAAAACTTCATCAAAAACCCAAGACTCGAACTGTTCAGAGTTTGGTAATTTCGAATTTGTAATTAAACGATATAAATTACTCTCTGAAATAAATTTAGCCTTTTGTTTTCTTCCTAGCGAATCAATGACCTCGTGAAATGCGACCCCATCCTTTTTAGTATGTCTGGAAATTGCATCAGATGTGTTAGAGTATCCTAACATCTTCGCTGTAGCAGTCGCCCCGAAATAAGGTTTGTCGCCAACTTGAATTAATGGTAGCTCACCAAAAAATTGGTGATTGAACGTTTGTAATTCACTCATTAAATTGCCTCCTTTAATTTTAAATAAAATCTTCTATTCTTTTTCCGAGAGCATTGACAATTTTCCCTACAGTGTGTAATCGTGGAACTACATATCCTCTTTCCATGTTTGAAACTACATTTTTACTAAGACCTGCTTTAAGCGATAGTTCATGGGCACTTAAACCTTGATTAGCTCGTTCTAAAATAATTTTCTCTAAATTCACCTTAGGTGTCACTAACATATAATCACCTCCTAATGTTCCCGTTTTGTCCACAAATTAAATATATATCCCATTTCGTCCTTTGTCAACGGAATTTGCCCACATTGGGAAAAATTATTGATATTATCTTTTTAGGAGGCGATTTTTTATGGCTTTTGGAAAACGATTACGCCTATTGAGAAACGAAAAAAATCTAACTCTACGTGAATTAGAGGAACAAACAGGCATCACTTATTCAGCACTTGGTAAATACGAACGGGATGAACGCCAACCCGACTTTGATACACTCGAGAAGTTAGCAGACCATTTCGGTGTTTCAATTGATTGGTTATTAGCGAGAACAGATTTACGAACATATGATGAGCAGGTTTTTTATGATGACGTAAACCATCTAGCAGAAAAACTGACTACATTAGAGCCTAAAAAAAGAAGACTCATTGTAAATACAATTGATCAACTCTACTTAATCATCAATAGCTCTATTGACGATGACAGGAGTTTGTTTATTATGAAAAAGATTATTGATCAATTATTTTTTATGCAAAACGGTATAGAAAATTACAAATTTGAAAAATTACTTGATATTAATAATCCAGTTAGTGTATTAGACTTCATGTCTAACCATAAAAATGAAATGAATAATCTATTAGATGCATTTTTGAAAATTCATTTAGAAAATATAGCAGAGCGTAAACAAAAATCCACTCCACCTCAAGAAAATGATGATAATCTTATTTAATTGAGGTTGGCGATAAATTCGTCATTATTTTCCTTTCATAACTTATTTTTTTAATCACTCCTATCAGTATTCTGGTATGCTTATACATTTATTGTTAACTGCTTCCTGGATGGAGGCAGTTTTTTAAAAAACAAAAAACCCCAAATTTAAGTGGATTATCATTTGATAACCACGTTAAATTTGGGGTAAACCCATTGACAGAATATTCAACTTTAATACTTTAAATAATATATTGAGCTTCTCTCATTTCACACAATTAAAAAAGCTATCTCTTTTCAAAATTTATAATTGCTTTTGTAACTAAATATAGTAAAACATATTTACATTTAAAAAACAACTACTATTTCCTTACAAAAAAGTCTAGCATTGCATAATTACTTTGCTAGTCTTTTATCTTATTAAACATACTAGGTATATTTATAATTTTTTTAATTCTAGTTTTTAGTGACTAATACTTGATCAGCTTTAACCCATTCTGCACCTAAATTGTACCAACCGTCTTTAGCTGCATGCACTTTATAAGTTCCCGGTGCTAATTGACGTTTAATTGCTCCATTAGGAGTGCTATACGTATTAATCGTGGATGTAACTGTTGCATGGTGATTAGCAATAGTTCCGTAAGCATTGTGGATATAGCCAGATCCAATATTATAGTATAGAGTTCCATCAGCCGAATATTCTCTTTGACCATACACTTTGTATTTTCCACCAGCTTCAAGTTGACCGATAATTTCATATCCAACATTTTTGAACACATTTGCTTTCTGAGTAATTGTAATCGTTGCCCAAGTTCCATCATAAGTATGGTAGCTAACTGTTGGCTTGTCCCCGTTTAAATAAGGCATAGGGTCTACTGCCTCTGATTGAGACACCCGTGCTTTTTCATATATTTCAAAGTGCACGTGTTGACCAGTTGAACTCCCACTGTTCCCCATAACACCAATTTTATCACCTTGATTTACAGTTTGACCAACAGAGACACTAATAGATTGTAAATGAGCATAAAGTGTATCATATGTTTTCCCATCAATACTGTGTCGAACTATTACATAGTTTCCATAACCGCCATTACATGTATTACCAATAGAACCATTATTAGAACAACCACCAACGGCTTTGTTAATTACACCCGCAGTAGAAGCGTGTACAGGTACATTAGAGCTGCTATTTGCAATGTCAACTCCATAATGCATTGAACCACTTCTCATGCCATAAAGGCTTGTATAAATACCTTCAGCCGGTTTTATAAATACCTGTTTCATCGAACATCCTCCTTTTTTGAACTTTCAATATTTTAGTAGTATTAGATTGAATAATAAATTTATATTCTGAAAATAATACTGAGTTAATAGACTAAGCCCATTACCAATTAAGTTAATGGGCTTAAATTTTTTAATTTCTTTCCTCTATAACATAGTGATTCTTTTAAAATATGTTTTAATTAAGTGTTGTTACTTCATTATTCATGGCACCAGCTAAGCCCTGAAGTACTCGAGATGCCCCAGCATTTGCTTTGAAACCAACATGAGCTGACGCAACATAATATGGGCTAGCTAAAGATGTTCCTGACTTCGCTTTAATTGCATTCCCGATAGTCGTATTAACCAAAGTATGATCTCCATTCCAAGTCATTGAATAGAGATAGGATGTGACAGAAATCGGATCGTTAGCATCTTGATAAGCAAGATTTAAGAAGCCACCTGAACCTGTACGACCTGCGCTATCCGTCTCACCATCTTTCGCAAATGAACCTTCCTTATAGTCAGATACTCCAGCTGGTTTTTGGTAGTCATACCATTTCTTCGCTTCTGCTAGCCAACCATTCGCTTCAGTTGCTCCCAATGCAACAAAATTTGGTCCACCTATTTCATATGCTTGATTAGAATAAGCTGTAAATGTTTTATAATAATTGGCTAATTCTGTAGCAACTGATGAACATACATGAGTAGGTAAAGCAACCACTTGCCTTAACTGTGGAGCTTTAGTAGATAGCTCTAGCTCTGCACAACGATATGCTCTAGCTGCAAAATTAAGCCCCATCACAATTAATGAATTATATCCTGCCGCTGGGAAGTAACCTCTTACCTGGTTAACACTAGAAGGGTTTCCGTCTTTGTGAATACCTGCCCCCATAGGTAAACATAATTCAGTTAGACCATTATTCAGTCGGGTATTACCAAACTTAGTACGTAAGCTAGTCGCTAATTTATTAAAGAAAGCATTAAATTTAGAGTAAGTTTCATTCCCTGCCCCTTTAATAGCGGTATGAATAAAGAATTTAGCTCCAAGTTGGATAATTATTCCATTCAAAGCGAAACAAGCGTGGTTTGTACCCTTGAAGTAATTGTGAGTTGAAACAACAGTTCGGTAATCCACATCAAGTTTTCCTTGATCTATACGCATAGCAAACTCATTGTCTAATAACGTAGTACTTAAATAAGTGTTTAAATAAGTTAGTAATTGTGTTCTTGTTACATTTGTTGTACCAGCTTGAGAGTAATCAAATTTCCCTGCATTTGCTAAAGCGTACGCTGAATAAAGACCCATAGGACCTAAACCACCTGCTGGTCCACCTGCTTTATAATTCACAATATTAAATGCATACCTACTTAAAATGCGATGAATTCGTGCTAATATGTTTGTTCGCACTGTGGATGATGACGCATTTGGGTAAAGAGCAGTTAAAAAGAGTAATTGACTTCCAGCTCGTTGAATTTGTACTTCAGTCGATGGATCATTGACGAAAATCCCATGAAAGTCGGCACGATTATCAGCTCCAACAGGATCTGCTGGTAGTCGACTAGCTCCTGTTCCCATTAAATTTGTAAAAATCTTCTCTGCTTCTGTTTTGACTGTAAATGCCAAAGATATCATCCCCTTATGTTTTTATAAAAAGCTCCCTTTACTAAGAACATTTGTTCTTATTTTAATTATAGAACAAATGTTCTTATTTATCAAGGCAATTTATTCATTTAAAGTTAAATAAAAGAAAAAATAGTTGATTGGAGCTTGTAATCAAGAATTACATAATAATAAAAACAAAAACCCAGACTCAAAATTAATTGAGTATCTGAGCTTCGTTGTTAGAAATTACGTTGTTCAAATATAATCTTCAATCCTTCAAATTTAACATTTCCCACCCCTTCACAGAACATACGTTCTTTATTTGGCATAAAAAAATAGCCAAGTAGGCAAATTTATTATTTATCAAACTCTATGACTAACACTGTTTCATCCTACACTTTTCCCCGTTATGAAGTAAATGACTTATCCCAAGATAGATTTTCATCAACACTTTTTTACGAATAACATAAATCATCTGCTGGCTGTAATTCATTTCTTGTGCTACCTTAACTATTGTCCATCCATTTATGTATCTAAAGTTTATAAATGTAACTTCTTTTTTTGGCAATATACTTAACAATTCATCAATACATATTGCTATTCTTTGATCTATAGTCAATTCCCCTACTCTTTCTTTACTAATGTAAGGGTACATTTTTAGATGTTCTTCTACTAATTTATCAACTTCACGAGCGTTCGTTTTCATATCCATTTTCCCCTTGCCCTATATGTTTGCCCTTTTTGATTTATCCTCTGGTTAGCCCTTATTCCTGGATCTTGAGTTCTTAAGTTCATTTGTTAAATTAACAATAGCAATTTCTATGTTTTTCATACTCTTGTCCAATTTAACAAGTAAAAATGTAGAAACAACAACTGGAAAGCCCAATTCCATTATTGATTTAGATAACTCTACATACTCCATGTAAACCACCTCCACGAGAACATAAGTTCTCTTTTACTTAACTTTATTATACTGTATACTTAATATTATTTTCAAATTTTTACATTTAAGGGAGAGATAATGTGAGCCCAGAACAAATTACACAGATTTATTCGTTTTACTTCTTAACAACACCAATTTTAGTAAGATTAATTGTATTTAATTTTATTTTTAAAGAACACAAACATTTAATGGTTATTTTATTGGATTCATTTGTTTTAATATCAACAACTATTTGGTTAATACTGGTTAGGGATGTAATATTACCTCTACCTTCAATAACTTTAAACAGTTCTATTGTACTTTATATAATTTTGATTATTGACATAGCTTTTAATTTCAAACGATTAAAAAAAGCAAAAGCACTTAATTAATCATTAAGTGCTTTTCTTTTATTTATTTTGGATAAGTGATATATTTAGCAACTGTTGGCGCTGAAGTGTAAGTACCACCACTAAATGAATTACCAAATTTATCTTTATAAGGTTTTTGAACAAACTTGACTACTGTTTGTACTCCCCCGATAACAGGTGTATAGGTTGTCGTCAGAGTATCACCTGCTCGTGGGTTAGGGAATGTAATTTTTGTTGAAGCAGCTTGTCTTGTACCAAAGAATATAGAAAGAACCGAACCCAACATCGAAGCATACATTCCAATACCTGTGATAGCTCCTAATAGGAATAGTTCACCATCTTCAACTTTTTTCACATCCGCTGCTTTGTATGTGTATTTTTTTTCCTTTACAGCTTTTAAGAATACATTGCGATAAATAAAGTCGTACGTTTGACCATTGTTAGACTTAATATGAACTTTATATTCCCCAAAGTACGGAACTTCAAATGTGAAAGATCCCTTTTTATCATCTTGTTTATATGTCTTAGAATAAACAATTTGGCCATCTCCAGGACGTTGGATGTCAATACGACCATTATAACCAATACCACCACTACGACTCCATGATACTTTTAAACTCTTCTCCCCTGTTTGTGAAACGCTTAAATTAAAATCAGTATTTCCATTATTAATTGACATAAATAATTTCCTCCTTGTGTTGTTTAATTGGTACATTTTAATAATAGACCTTCTAGAATAAACAAAACTCTTCAAAAAATACATAATTATTCCAGTAAATATCTATCAAAACTCTATATAAGCAAAAAAATAACCAGGTACTCATTCGAGCGCCTGGTTATTGTTTATATGATTTATCAATAGTTGTTCAACCTTTGTTTTCAAAGCCATATTAGCATACCGAAGTACTACATCATCCCCAGCAGTAGCAACCTGTACATCACTAAAATACTCGTCTATAGTCGTCCATCCGACGACTCGTATCTTTTGCTGAGATAACTGCCTCTTGAGCTCAAAATACTCCTGTCGTAGTTCTTTTAATAAAGAATCCATTAATGGCACAAAGACTTTTTTCATTTTAAATCGCTCTACTTTTAAGTAATCAACCTGTAACGACTTTATTGCTAGTTCTATTAATAAGTATTTGTGTACCATCTTTCGTTGTTCTGGATTAATCATCCTCGTCAACCAACGCTGCTTTTTGTATTAGATCAAATGAAATTCGTTTTAACGATAAATCTGTATCTAATAGTAACTCTTTTTTGTACGTATCAGTACCAGTTACCAGCCCTGTATGGTCATGTAGTTTATTATGGTCCCACAGCGTTAATTTTTACCAATTTCCTCAATTTAAACGCTCGCTGTATAGTTTGCTCTATCTCCTCTAATTCCCACTCAGTTAAGTCACGCTTTTTATCATGGTATTGCTCTTTTTTCCATTCCTTCAACTGAACTAAATGCTCAGGCAGCATCAATGATGTCCATTTCATATTCCCACGATCATGTAACATACAAATCACTCTCCATTATTAATCGATATCTGAAATTTTTAGGATATCTAAGAAATGTACTTTGTGAATATTCATGTACTTATCTTTAATATGGATTAATTTAGTGTTTGCATCCATTTTTGTGACGGTCCCTGATAGCGGATCTTCCTGTTTATAGATAGCGAATGTTTTTGTCTGATTACCCTGCATTGCTTCAGTTAGGGCGCTTGCAATTTCCTCTAAATCAAATTCATCTCGATCTGGATGTTTTGGTTCTTTCTTTTTAGTAGGTGTTTTAGGTTTAGCGGCCATTGTCATCTCTCCTTTTTCAGAACGTTTGTTTGTATATATTATAGAACTAACGTTCTGTTTTAGGCAATAAAAAATTGCCCAGGCTCAAAATTTATTGAGTACCTGGGCTTTATGGACAAATATACAACTATTAACAATGTTTATTTTTACTTATAACAAATCAAATTAAGGCCACATTATAGCATGCTTTTTCTATAAAATAAATAACTAGCCCAATAAGGGCTAGTTTAATTAATTTTAATCATCTTCAATGGCTCCATATTTTAAAACAAGGCTATCAAAAAGTTTTGAGTAATCTTCATCAGATATAATCTCACATTTAAGAAGATGTCCTAACGTTTCCTTTAACCTCTTTTTATACTCGTAATGTTGTTGGTCTGGTATATCTGCTGTTTCATCATCTACTTCGTCAACTAGAGCATAATATTTTTCTCTAATCATTGTGTAAAAGTTTCGACCATCTTTAAGAGATTTAAGTTCATCGACAGTAAAAGAAATTATTGGTAGTTGGTCACTATACATTATTTTTTTCCTTTTACCTTCTCCATACCTCCATGCATAGCCCCCCATGCCTAAAATAGAGATAAAAACACCAAAATTAGCACCCCTTGTAGGGATAATTTCTGCTAGCTTAGTTACCATACCAACATCTATAGAGCTTGACTTCTTATTTTTACATTCACATATTATCTTAGGGCCAATGTTCTGTAGCATAAAAGGAGGTTGCGCCTTTTCACTAAACCGAGCTTCTATGTCTGTTTCATTATCACCCGGTCGCTTATTTTTAGTTACACTAACATCTTGAAATCTATTGAATAAAAATACTGTGAAATCTTCTAGTACCCGCCCTTTTTTCCAATTAAGATTTCGAGGCCAGCTCTTGCTCGCCTCAATTTCATTTAAATACTCATCAAACTTTACAATTGCATCATCATCATCATGAATCTGTTTCCAAAATATGTGATCAAACTCGGGTCCATCTAACTGGCTCAATAATAAAGATAAGTCTGTGTAAGATTTAATACTAATGTTGGTCATTTGTGTAAATCCCCCGTTTAAAACCTACTTTCGCATTTTTCCAATTATATTGAGAACCACACTGATCGCAAAAATGATTTGTGTCTGCCTTATAATATTCTTCTAATGAATCGAACCAAATAGGATGACTGTATTCTTCGTTTAAACAATCAACCCTTATAATCAATCGGAGTTTGTTCTCTTTAAAGAGTTCGATAAGTATCTCTTCAGCAAAATCTATTTGCAAAGAAGTTGCTCTTGCGAATTTAGTTTTAGTTAATACATCACTCGGCCTTAGTGAGAGGAGTTCGTTCTCTACTTTCTGTATCACCAAGGGCGGCAACTTGTATTTTGTTCCTATACTCGTTAAGTCTACGGATAACAATGTTAACCACCTCCTCATCAATGAAAGTGTTTGTTCCTCTAATTAAATAAGCCTCAGTACCTTGCTCCACTAAAAATTTATGCAATCGCTCATTTTGTTTCAGGTTAACACCTAAAAGATCAATGTCACCATCTTGTCTTGACTTTCTAGCTGCTTGAGCTGCGTGTCCTGCAAGACCTTCTTCTGTTGATTCTACACTAATTATATGCGTAACACCATCCGAACGTTGCTTAAATATTGTAAATGAATTTTCTTGCTCTACTTCTGCAGGATACACTTCCATTAATTGAGATTCAAAAGAAATCTGTATATCTTGCATTAATTTGTTTGATAGTGCTGGTGCATAATCTATATCTATACCTGCTTCTTTTAAAATAGAAGATGCAAAATCCGCTATTTTTTCTTGAGCATTAAAGGACGCAGCTGTGATTTTTGGGTTGTTGTGACCAGTTGCCTCTTCAGCAAATTCATATAGTGCTTGGGGAATCCATCTTGGAGCAATTATGTGTACTTCCCCTATGTACTCTTTTACTTTATCAAAGAACATACTAGCAATTGGTGTCCAATCATATCTATCCTTCCTCACTCCATTTACATTTTGTAAGTTACTTGTAGGATTAAATATTATCTTCACGTCTTTTGTATTCTCAAAGAATACACAATGGCAAAAGAAAATCTTTTTATATAAGCGCGAAGATCCGTCTATTCTAGATCCTGTTACCTCACACGGAGAAACAAATGAAAAAGTGTAAGCACCATTCATTTCATTGCGATGTACGCCTACTAAAGTTATATCCGTTAGATTTGGCATCACTGTCGAGAAATCTTCTGATTCATTGTCAGGATCAATATCCCAGACTTTTAACTCAATGTGATTCTCTCTGTTTACATAAATATTATGCAATAAACCAACTTTAATTTTTTCTTGAAGATTGTAAACAAAAGTATAATTATTCCCATCAATTTGATGAAGAGATAGCCATTCGTCTAACGCTACTTCCGGGATAGTCGGTCCTAAAAAACCAGCATCATTAACTGCTTCATTAAGCACTTTTGCCATTCCGTCTCTGGATGATTTCCTAGGTAATTTGTACTTATCAAATAAAATTTGATAGTGTTTGTATTGAGTGTACTTATCTAATATGTTCTCTATATTTCTCCAATTCAATACTTTCCCCCCCTACATTATCTAAATTTATTATGCCAAATTTTTGGTTAATTGTATATTTCTTTCGGAAACGTTTTTAAGGACGTCCGGATATATATATTATTTTTTATTTTCATTAATTGCATCCTTTGTCTAAAATATATTGCAATAATAAAAAATTAAAAGTGTATGGTGGAATTCTTTCGTGTAGTTTTGGTCAAATTCTCTCACATTAAAGTACATAGGTTTTCTTTTTTACCGATAAAAAATGCCCAAGCTCAAAATAATTGAGTACCTGGGCTTTTTTTCTTACTTTTATTTATATGGATTGTATGTTTTTTAATTGGTCCTTGTAATCCCAATTTTGCGGTTTCTTATCTTCATTAAACCATTCACAGTTGTTTTCAATCCAATTATTTCGAAATTCCTCATATGATATACCTTCACTCATATCATCAAATCCAAATTGGAAACCACAACACCCGCATATTTCAAAAGATGGATTTGAAAATTCATTGTAAGGCTGTTTTTCTAACCCTTCAAAACCACAAACAGGACAGATATTCGACACCTAAAATCACACCTTTCTATTGTCTATCATAATATTTCTTGCCATCTTTAGGTTTAAAGAAAGTTTTAAGATACCCATCACTTCCTAAAACTGCAAATTCATTAGTAGATTTATTGTAAAAAACTCTATCTCCATCACTTCTTTTTTTACTTAGAACATCATCACTGTCTGAACCTATTAAATCTTGCGCAAGTTCTAAGTACTCACTTTGAGAAATATTACCAAACTCTTTACCATGTTTCTTGTAATGTTCTTTTAAAAGGTCTGTGGATTTAAAAGCTAATTTTCTTACTGCTGCTTTTATAGCTTCTTTAGAAAGCCATCTTAATGCAGCTCTAACTCCAACACTAATAATCGCTGCTATTACTACTGGTATTACAGAAGCATGTAGCTCAGTAGTGTTAAGATCCATAGTTTCACCAGTCTCTGAATCTACTAATGTTGCTATAAGTTTATCTTCATCATATTGATGTACATTTACAAAATAACTTTTATCTACTTGTTCATTATTATCATCCAAATAACTTACGTCAACACTTACATTATTTTCATCACTAGCTACAACAGAAGTATTAACAGTAGAAGATTCATTTTCAACTGTTAGATCTACTTTAACTTCTCCTTCATTGTACTCACCAACTACATTTACTTTCTCTAACAATTCTTGACCTAATTTTTCCCCAATAATTTCATTAGTAATTTCTTGTAGGTTTGAAGATTGATCTATATTTGCACTAGCTTGGGGACTATCAATAAATAAAGTCATAATTAAACAAAACGTCAAATAGAATAAGAAACCTTTTTTAAACAAAACTAACACCTCATTTTATTTTTAATAAACCATAACCATAAGAAGAATCATAACCATCTTCTCCTAAATCAATTACATTATTTTTACCAAGATTTTTTTCAAAATTATTATCTTTTAGCAGTTTTGCTATTGCTCCTGTAACATAGGCTGCTGCAAAAGAGGTCCCTGTAAAAGCAGAATAACCTCCAGTATTATCAGTTGATAATATCTTATAACCAGGTGCAACATAATCGATTTTTCCTGTAGCAGATGAATTTAATAGTTTTAAATCTTGATTAATACTATTAACTGAGATTACCCCCTCATATTTGGCAGGATAATCTACTCCAAGTCCATAAGTATTTCCAGCAGCAGCAACTATTATAATGTTGTAGTCTAAAGCACGATTAATAACTTTTTCTAAACGCTTATCCTTAGTCTGAAAACCAAAACTTACATTAATAATATCTATCTCGTTTGTAATACACCACTCAACAGCATCTATAAAATCATCTATAGTACCATTACCTTTTCCATTAAGAACTTTTAGGTCAAATATTTCTACATTTGAAACGATTCCTTGAATTCCAAAATCATTACTTTGAGCAGCTATAATACCTGCAATTGCAGTACCGTGGCCAAAATCATCAATAACTGCTTTTTCAGGTTCCACAAAATTTACTGCATTTTTTTCTGATATATTTAAATCTGGATGCGATTTATTAATACCACTATCAATTATTGCTACTTTTAGTAATTTGTGATCTGAAACATCTTCTACTTGCGATAAATCTAAAGTTGAAGCTTTAGAAACTGGTAGATTAGTTAAGTTTCTATCAGGAGAAACATTTTTGCCATTACCCTCAATTAAGAAAAAACAGATTACAAGTATTATACTTACATAAACAATAAATCTATAAATTAAATACCTCTCCTCTTATGTTTGAATTAACACTTGTTGACTAGTCAATATTAGCTATTGTGCTATTTAACAAATTTCATTATTCTCGCGAGCAAATATTATCCTATCATTACCAATATATCCAATTCAATATTATATTCACGCCACTTTTTTGACGGTGTGAACGCCATTAATTTGGCGCTATTCAAAGGAAATCCGTAAATTCCGCCAAATCACGCCACTTATCCCCATATTTTTTTAGTGCTATATATACATTTATAGTGTTAACTCAATTTTACACTTGACATTTTCAATAAAAACAAAAATTATTTTTACTATTATATTAATAACAAGTTCATTAATTTGACTATTGACATACCATATATATTACTATTCATATTATAGTTTTTTGTACTAAACGCTAAACGCCCATTACCAATTAAGGTAACCTATTAAGCACTTCGTTGTGCAATGATAATTTTTAAACCTTCAAAATCTCCGCCAGTCAATATACCAGCGTCGAATTTATCAAGCCATGACTTATCAATAAGCTTTTTATCTACTGCTTGTTTGAGGTAGTCGCGTACTGCAGCTTTTGTTGAATCGTTTGTGAATTTCATTGTGCTATCATCCTTTTCTGTTGGTTTTTGTGTATCTTCAATAAGCTGTACCTTTACAGCACTACTTGTCGGAATTACTACTTGCCCTTCTAATTTATAGCCTGCAGGCATCTTCCATGTCGTCGGAATTTCAAAATGAGGTGCATCATACTGACCTACTGGCCAATAGCCTCCCCAAGTGATTCCTAACTTTTTAGCAATTGCCCCAACCTTTGAAAGAGTAGAAATATCATATAGATTCCGTGGAGGAGCAACAGCAATATCCCAAGCTCTACGCGATGTATGATTACTATTTCGTGTCCAAGTAACTACTTGCCCTGGTCTGGTTCGACCTTGTTCATATAAATAGTTTTGGCGCGCTTGGCTGCGATATGTCTCTGTGATGAAAACAAAGTCTATGCCAGCCTTGTAGCACTCTTGAAAGAGTAGTCGGCAGGCTGTTTGAGCAGCTGCAGTTAATTCACTTAAATCTCGACATGTTTGAGTTACGCTTGTCATTTAACCTCACCCTCTCCTGATTTATCTTTTACAATTGCTAAAATATTTTTTACAAAGTCAGGCATTGGCAAGCCCATTTTAGTACCGTTTTCCGTGATCGATATAAATTCAAGAACACAAAATGCAACGGCTGCTCCATCCCCTGCGTACTCAATGCCAGGAATCACAACGGACAATAAATAAACCGATCCTACTAGCATTAAATAATAAATCTTGCGTATGATGCCGTTAAAGCCTGTACGACTATTTAAGTTTTGATTAACGACTCCACTCATGATGCCAGTGGCATAATCAATAGCCATGAAACCGATTAGAACCGTCACAGCTATTCCTAACCCATCAACCGAATATGAAATAATTGTGCCGATTGCTCCACTTACTGCAGCGATCCATTTTTCCATTACAACACTTCCTTTATGCATAATAAAAAGCACCCTCAGCTGAGGGTGCTCGTCTACTTTAATGAAATTCATAGTATATTAATTATTATTTTTATACTCAGTATAATTTTTTAATATAATCACGCTTATAAACGATCCAACTCCACCAATTACATATAGAATCAACGAAAATCTTCCGAAAAATAGAAATGGACTAAACATAAAAGCAATAGAAATAACTATCAATATTACTATTAATAATATCATTGGAATATTTCTATATTGATTAGAGAGCTTAAATAATTTACTAAATGGTATTTCTCCGCTTCTCACCTCTCTTATTTCTAACCCCTTCCAATCTTCTAGCATCATTTGAACTTTTTTATCACTCTTCTTACGGAGTATCAAACAATTATTTGAAGACATTTTAATAATTTTCCATTCTTCGTTCGTATTATCTAATTTTAAATAGTAATCAGCAGTTAATGTTAATTTTTTTTCAAACCAATTCATTATAATGATTAACACCTGAAATAGTACAACTATAATTGCACCAATAACTAGAAAAATTGATATTACCACACTAGATTCCACTGAAAATATTTCTTGTCTTTTCTCCGGATCGAATAATATTCTTACATATGAGATTATCATTATAAATGTAACAATTACGATTAGTTTCCAGAAACTTATCTTTATTCTTTGTAAATCATTCATAAATTTTTTTTCAAATTGCGTTGTATTCCAATAGTTAATTGCTCTAGGAATAACGTATATAAGAATAGACAATAAAAATAAATAATGTGGATTATCTATTACGTTTTCTAATAACACCATGGTTCCTTTCCTCCAATCCATAAACTACATTCGACAAAAGGAAAGGATTTCCTTCTAATTTAGACAATAAAATAACGCTAAGCGTCTGCTTGCGTTTACTTCTTTAACTCATACTTCAATGCGTCAATCTCACGCCTCATTTTACTGATAAAGGTAGGCTTATCATTATCGAACACGACCTCTATCTTTCGCTTGCCGTATTCATAAATTTCTTTTACAGTAGTTATCCTAGTGTCCATCGTAACGCCCCAGCCTTTGTCACGAACAGTAACCACATCACCAACATTGAAATCTTTCCCGTAAATTAATCTTGAGGTTGTGAGTATTTGTCCGCCTAAGTAGATCTCTTGGGCATGCTCTGACAGCTTTTCGTTACCCCGCTTGTTTAAATCAGCTACAACCTTTTCAACAGGGCGTGGGTTTCCCTCATCGTCTTCTTCTGATACATCTCTTGCATCTACAAACATTTCATATCGGTCAGCTCCTACAGCGTCACCAATGGAGATAATTCTGCGTTCTACGCCTTCACCCTGTCCTGCAACGACTGCAAAGTTCTTATAATCCAAATCACTTTCGGTGTATTCGAGGGATTTAATTGTTTCGAACTCCGTTGAGAAAATAACTTGTGGCAACCCCGTTTGATTGGCTAGTAAGTTTCTTCCTTCTTTCACAACGAATACAAAACGTTTATTTTTCAGATCAAGCTCAATGTTCCAACCTAATCCATGAAACTCAGATAATTCAGTGAGCTTTTCATTTAATGGATCATACCTTGAATTTTCTTCAATGGCTGGACCTTTATTTTGGTTAGCGCCTAGTACTAGTCGTGGGAAGATGCGAGCCGGATCACTTGGATTAATCATCTGTGTACTTACAAAATGACGCATTACTGTTTCAACATTACCTGTCATACTTTCATGTGTCTTACCTGTTGCCGGATAGATAAGTCGCTGAGACGTGAATGTTTTTAATGATAAGGCTTTAATGCTCCAGTTTTCCGTTTGCTTGCCGTTTTCGTCTAATTCAATTTCTCGATGCCTGATGATGTAAGCTTGATCTAATCGATTGTAAGGGAAGATGATATTACCTTTAATCAATTTGTCAGCATGTTGTAGGTATCGGTTGATTCGAAGCTCTAACTCTCCAATACCTGACCATGAGATACCTATTTGGGTTGAAGAGTATCGATCCACTTCGCCTAGTAAATTGAATTCATCGTCAATTATTCTTAAAGGGATATTTTGCATGTGGTCACCTTCTTTTGCATAATAAAAGCACTCTCAAATGAGAGTGCTATAAAGTGTCTAAGCTTTTCACAACTTTAAGTAATATAGCTTCGTTTTTTTCGAAAAATGATTTAGATACTTCTGCATTTACATTGTAAATAATATCATTTTCGATAAAAACTAATTCGTAATGAACTTTTTCATCTATATTCCCTATTATGAGCTCGGCACTTTTATCATTATCTAGAGTTATTCTCTGAATATCGAAACCATTATTTTCAGCATTTTCATAAGGATTCGATATATCTTCCATATAGTACGATGCATAGGTAAGAATATGTACGTCTGGATTTCCAACATACAAATTAATACCATCTTCATTATCTGACTCTTCTCCAATTGTCCATTCAGGCGGATAATTTACTGAGAAACCATATTTGGAATTAATGTATTTTTCCCACTCAATACTTTTACTCTGGATTTCATTTTCGCTACAAGCTACAAGAAGTGTAAATATAAAAATTAAAGAAAAAAGTTTTTTTAGCATTTCAAAATCTCCGTTTTTAGAATTTAATATTCATGCATCACTAATTATTCTACTGAAAGCAACGGAATCCTCCTAAAAATGACAATAAAAATAACGCTAGCTTATTGCAGCGTTTACTGTTCGTCTGATATTGCTTGTTTATATGGTTCTGGCACATCGTTAATCGTGATGCGCTGCATATCTATTAAGAATAGATACCCTCGTAGTTTTGGCAGAAATACTATCTCCATTATGCATTACCTCCTGCAACTAAAATTGTTTCCCACAGATCGGCTACACTACCTTTTAGTGCTTGATTCTCTTTTTCTAATTCATCAATTTTCTTCAATAATTGATAAGCTGGTACAATCTGCTTTGTTGTAGATGATGCAGCAACGTTTCCATCTTGGTCTACTCTATCAACAGTAATAATAAATTCAAGTTCCATACCGATATCGAAACTATCACTCTTAGCAATGGAATGACCTTCAACCACCGACTCTGGCTCTGTTTCGTGAATTTTAATCACTAACTTTGTATCATCATCGTATTCTAAATAAAACATATTACGCACTCCTTTTACTTGTTATACTTGAACGACTGTACCTAATGGATTAGAAGCGAAACAGATAGCAAGTACATCACTAGTTGCCCACGTATCTGGATTTGTTCTCCCACGGGCGTATAATTGTACTCGGTCACCATTATTTATATCAAAATCCTCTGAATAGAAAGTACCTGAACTACTATTATTGTCTCTTGTAATACCTTTTGGTACGCCATTGATATATATTTGACCATAGACATGTTCATAACCTTTTCCAGTTCCTGAGCCATACAGATCAAATGTAATTCTGACTCTGCCACTGAAATTACATATAATTTCTTTGATTTTTTTAAAATCGCTCGTGTATTGCACTGTATACCCTACTGATGCTACAACAGCCGCATCACCAACACTAGGCGTTGGTGAACCAATAAGATTACCTGTTACACCATCAATAGTTACACCATTCTTGATGTTACCAGGAATCAATTGAGATAAATCGAGTGTTCCAGTAATGTCTCCATTATCCACCGTAGCTGTTTTTCCCTTTCGCACATCGCTAGGTTGTGCGTTTCCTGCCCCCCCTTCACCCTGTAAGATAAAAGCCCCTGCACGATAGCGAACAGTATAAACACCATTAGCCTTTGCGTTACTAAACGTTGTGCCATTTGCTTTCTTGATTGGAATAGCACCCAAACCATTAATATTTAATGTTATGGCTGCTGTACTATTAGAGGTAGCAGGGAATGAAACAGCCAGGCCATTTTTATAACTTGTAATATCAGGAACAGTAGCAGTTAATACGTTGGCTGTGCCGCCTACTGTTTCAATCCACTTAATGTGTGAAACATCAACTATATGGTTCGCGAACCCCTGCTCTAACTCTGCTATTTTAGCTGCTAAATTAGCTGCTACATTTTCATCTAATATATCTTTAATCGATTCAATCCAAGTTAAATATTCTTGTTTCTGAATTGCTTGCCACGTCTCAAAATCATTTTTCTGCTGCAATTGCCAAGCTTCCATATCATCCTCAAGCGTCCGTTTCTTGAGATTAAACCAATAATCCCACTGTTGCTGAAACACGCTTGTAGGCACGCTAATAAGCGAATAAACGATACCACATAAATCTTCTTTCATACGTTCGTCTACAAGTTTTAGAGGCTCTAAGGAAGATGTATTTTTGGTTAGTCGTATTTGTGCTAACGATAATTCAAATACATATTGATCTCGTTGTAATGATGGAGGTACAGGGTTGGTAGCCGATACGCCTTCTTTTACAAACAGTCTGATGAATCGAGCGTTATTCCGTTTATCCAAACGCAACACAATACGGTCAATGCGATCTAAATTCGGCTCAGGAAGACCATGCGCTAAAAATAATGGCGTTGTATTATGATATTGATATCCTTGTATTAATGCCTTTCCAGCCTCTACATACGTTTGCATCGTTCCTACATTTACTTTTACTTGTAAATTCGGTGTGCCGTCTTTATGTAACAACCCACTCGATAGCACATCACCAAAATAATCAGCAAAGTCACTCGCATAGTGCCAACGTTCATCTCCTGGTGCTGAGTTAAAAAACTTAAATATTTCAGCCACTTTCATCCCTCCTATACTGCGTTGTATCGCTTATGGTAGCTGATGTTTACAATTGCTCCTTGGACGTCATTATCAGCCGTATAATTGATGTCGTTTTCTCCTAACTGCAGTTTAAAAAATACACTGTCTAAATGAAGCCAGTTTATAACGTTTCTTCGAGATCCATCTTCATCAACAAATTCAACCGATTTTGTTCCTGGTGTTGTATCGATTACCATCTTTTCACCTTCAGTGAGTGTTTGATTGACCTTAATGAACTCACCAGTTGTTATATTTTCGATTTTTGGATTCGTCGCAGGGCCATAAAACTCGATATAGAGTGGCGCTGCTACATCTCCGTCATTGTTAATGATTCGTCTATCCCTTTGCATCCCCATCTGAAAAGGACCACTAAATGGGAACTGAAATAACGGTTTGAATGCTGGTTCTTCATCGATTTTCAAACTACGCCAATAAGGATCTGGTGCCACGAAATTGATCATGCCTTTTTGTAATGTTTTAGCCCTGCCTTCGCCATCTGGGAAAATCGGTACACTAGATGCAACTACTAAAATCTCACGGACTAGAAAATCATTTTCATACCGTAGAGTACCGGGACCAAGCTTTGGATTGACAATATGCGCTACCTCTGTTCTCCGCCTTGACACGGTTTCATATCCACCCTCGTCTACTGCATTAACTATAAGAAATGTAATATCAATTGGTCGTTCCTCTAGCAATACATCAATTAAGGTGCTTCCGTCTTCGTACGGTACCCGTTGTGTTTGTAAATTGGCTGGTACATCACCAAGTCCGATAATCTCTTGCAAATAAAAAGGAGGACCGCCAAATGTGACGGACTCTCCAAAACGATTGGTATATGTGACTGTCTCCACAAGACGACCTCTCCTTTATCTAAATGGTATTTGTTGAGCAACACGTTTCAATTCCCGTGCATTTTCTGATGGGCTTAATGGCGTTGGTGAATGTAAGTTCACCACTTGATGTACTCCTCCACCATTCGTACCTTGTCCACCTTCACCATTTACATTAACATCAACTTTTACTTTGTGTTCAATCTCGGTTTGAATGGCATCGATGGCACCATTGATGTCGTTAATAATATCACTAACTTCGACGTGAGGTTGAATCCATTCAGCTACTCTTTCAGCAGCTTTAATGGCATCCGATTTCATATCAGCTAGACCGATAATAATCCCTTTCACCAAGTTGTGACCGATCATCTTTTTACCCCAACGGCTTGGGCTATGGATGTCTAATGCTCCTTGAATAGTAGCTTTGATACTCTCTGCAATGGATTGAGCTTGTGCGAGTAAATCAGGCGTTAATTCTGATAACCCTTGTTGCATGCCTTTAATAACATTACGGCCAATCTGAGGCATTGTAGCAACCATTGCATTAAACTGATTGACAGTACCTGTACGCACTTCTTTAATTTTGTTGGCCCATTCCGTTTTATAGGTATCTAACTGCGTAGCTGTTTCGGCTGTTAATTCTTCTATCTTTTTAGCCGTATCTTCTTTCATCCCAGTTAACTCTAACTCTGCTTGGGAACGTGCAAGATTAGATTTCTCTTGCCATAGTGCCACATATTCAGCAAGTTGAGTAGCACTCAATGTATTTAAGGCTGCGATCTCAGCAGATGCAGATGGACCTAACGCTTGTAATTCAGATAATAACCCTTGGTCAATTCCTTTTGCTCCTAATGCTTGTAGATTAGCTGCCCATTCTTGGAATGCCTGATTTTGACCTCTCAAGTTATCAATCAACTTTTGACCAGATACAGCAGCTTTCTCTTCCATTTCATCGAAGATACCTATAGCGCTATACAAAGATTGTTTCCGAGAATTAACTGCATCCTCATATTCTTGTGTAAGTGCTTTGGAACCATCAATTAGTTTTTGGTTAGTCTCTTGAATCTTAGCTGTAAACTCATCGTTTAGAGAGATTAACTTATCATGGATTTCTTTTTTCGTTTGAGCCACTTTTTCTTCGTAGTAAATACGTTCCTCACTACCAGCTTTATACTGCTTCATGTACTTTTCGTAGGCTGCTAGTTCCTGTGTAAGTGATAACTGATTGAAATTCTTTTTTCGCTCAATGTAATTTTTCTCTTTTTCAAACTGCTCTTTGGCAAGTTCGGCCATTGCTTTATTGTAATTATTCTGTGCTTTAATACGCTCTTTTGTATTTTCCTTAAACAGAGTAGTTGCATACTTCCAGTACCCTGCTTGTTGTTCTGTAGACCATAATTCAAGGGATTCTTTGTTAGACACATACTGCTCTAAAGCTTCTAACGTTTCAGCTTGCGACTTACTTCTTGCTTTCGCCAGTGCATCAGCTTCTTGTTTGGCTAATTTCTGACGACTAGCTGCAGCATCGGCCAAGATGTTGTTAATACGTAGTTGTTGAGCTTTAGTGTTTGTTTGTGTCTTTTTAGATGATGATGCTTTAATAACTGAAATTTGTTGTTCAGTTTTACGATCAAGGTCAGCACGTTTCTTAGCGTAATCTTTTTGAATAGCAAGAGCATTAGCGCTTGTATTGGACGTAGAATTTTTAACAATATAATTAATGTTATCCATCGCGGATTTCGTTGTTGTAATAGACTTACTAAAATCAGGGATAGCCTTACCAGCCATGATGTTCGTAGCCTTTTGAACCACGTTAGTAGCAGACTCAATACCCTTAGCAACACCGATGGGAATCCATTTAGCTAAAGCAATCATGACACGTGATGGTGAATGAATGCCTAGTTTGTTTCGTAGCCACTCTGGTAGTAATTCAGCTAGCTCCATAACTTTTGCTTTTACCTTGCCGAACCAGTTATTGATCCCTGTCACTAAACCAGCTACGATGTATTCCCCAATCTTCACTAGACTGATGTTTTCTAGGAATGATTTAGCAGCATTCCACCCATTAACAACAGCCGTTTTGACATTCTCCATTGCCGTTGAAACAGTGGTTTTAAATCCGTTCCATATCGTTTCAATCACGTTTTTAATACCATTTAGTATTGTAGAAACAGTATTCTTAATGCCTGTCCAAATGCTTTTGATAACGTTGGCAATAGCATTCAATACGGTTGAAATGAAATTTTTAATCCCATTCCAAACTGAACGGACAAGACCAGAGATGCTTGTAAACATATTATCTAGGAATGATGCAATACTTCTCCAAACAGACGTGAATATAGATTTGATGCCGTTTAGAATCGTATTGAAGAAAGACTTTATACTGTTCCAGATTGATGTGATCGTACTTTTCATGCCATTAAATATTGTTGTGACAGTACTTTTAATCGTATTTAAAGTATTGGTGAATATCCCTTTAATAGCTGCCCAAATACCTTGGAGGAATGTTTTAGCAGTCGAACCAAACGCTTTGAGGGGACCAAGTAATTTACCTACAAAGTACAGGTTCACAACACCCCATACAGCTTGTAATGCTCCCACTAAGATTTGCTTAACACCATCCCATACTCCCTTCCAATCTCCTTGGAACAAAGATGTGAACACCTTTACAATGCCTAGAATTATGTTCACTGCACCTTTAATTACATTCATTATCGCGTCCCAAGTAGAGACAATTAAAGCTTTCACAACCGGCCATACAAACTTCATGATAGCTCCGATGACTGTCATGGCTGTTGTCACTACATCTCCAATAAACTTCCAAATTGTAGATGCAGTTGCCTTAATGCTTTCTTGGTTTTCATTCCAAAATGACGTTATCTGTGCCCAAACTGACATGATCGAGTTTTTAATTGCTGTTACAGCCATAGATATCCCCGTTTTAATTACTTCCCAAACGGCTTGAACTTGTGACCTAAATTTCTCATTTGTTTGATACAAGCGTACCAAGACTGCAATGAAAGCTACTATTGCGATCACAATTAAACCAACTGGATTTGTTATTAAACCTTTTCCAAAGGTTTTAACAAAGGACAAGATTTTTGCTCCTACTGTTGTCAAAGTCCCACTAAAATTAGTGAACAGTCCTCCAACACCCTTTAAAGCTTTCCCTAAACCACCTGTAATGGCAGGACCTAACCCTTTAAAAAGCTCTCCAAACGCAATGATATTAGGAACCACCGCAAGTAAAACACCACCGATTGAAATAAAACTTGCTATTAGAACCCCTATCATTCTGTTACTTTCCATCCCACCGTTCATGAACTCTAGAATACTATTCACAATATTCATTAGCCCCGCACCAACTGGAGCCATACCAATGCCCAAGTTCACTAAAAAATTAGTAAGGTTACCGATTAGTTGCAATACACTAGGCGCTGTTTGCTGTACATAGGATAGGAATGTTTGGAAACCTTGATTTTGTGAAAGGCTAGCTGACCATTCCTTAAATCGCGCCATCATTGCTACAAGACCATCCATCATTCCTGATGATGAGCCAGCAAATGCACTAAAGAAATAAATTATCCCGGCTGTCGCATCTCTGAAGATTGCTCTAATCTTTGGCATATTTTCATTTACATAATCCATAAATGATTGGAATTTGGAACTACTTGAAAGGCCATTTGACCATTCCGCAAATCGTGCTGTCATTTCCTCAAAGCCTTTTGCTGTCGAGGCTGTCAAAGGGGCAAATGCTACTAACATACTTGCTAGCCCTTTAAATAGGTTTCCCATAGATCTTGTTACTGTTTTCAACATTGGGGCACCAGTTGTGTTCAAGTAATCTAGAAACTTCTGAATAGGTGGTGTGCCAATGGCTGTGTTCAGTTGCGTCATCAAACTAGATACTGCCTGAGCACTTGATAAGAATAATGGTCTTAACTTCGTTAATAGAGTGTTTGTTATTTGCATGGCACTCGTAAAAGCATTTAATACTGGCTTTTCTGTTTCTTCTACAAGCGATTGATACGTTTTCTTCATGTTGTCAAAAGAAGATTTGGCATTCATTTGAGCTGACGTTAATTTCGCATTTTCATCAAATAACTTTTTGATGGTTGGTATCGCAACTGCCGCAAATGCTCCAGCTGCTACACCAGCACTTGTAAACGCTCCAGCTAAAGCAAAGGTTGAACCTGCTACTGTACCGATCATTGGACCAAGGTTAGCAATAGCTACTCCAATATTCGCTATAAGTGGTGCAATCATCGGTAAAACAGCAATCAATGAGCCGGTTAGGGTGTGTTGCATCAATTCACCAAAAGCACGAATATCTGTGGCAATGCGTTGTATCTTTCTTTGAAAGTTCTCTATTCGTGCCTCTATCTTAATGACGACCCTTTCTCGAACTAATGTAGCTATTCGCGCTCGAATTTCGGCCATACGACGGTTAAACTCGGATACATCTGCTCCAACATCTACGTTCACATCATTTGCAGTAGTACGTATCGTGTTTTGGACTTGTCGCATACGGGCCATAAATTCGGTGATACGTGCACCAATACGCGCTGTAAAGTTCCCGTTCATCTACTTCACCCCTTCTTATTAAAGTTTTCAGCCCATCGCTTCATCGCTTCTTGTGCCTTGGTATGTCGAGTAGTATCAATCTTCTTCGACTCTTTCCACGCATTATCACCATCAATAATTCGCTTGCGAGCACTTCTGGCATCAAACAAGTCCTTCTCTATGTTCAACTTTTTCTTATTAGCAGCGATACGATGAAATACAGCCATATGAGCCATGTTGTCGTAATTGTCAACGACCTGTAACATAGCCCCTTGCTTAAAAGCTTTGTACTCATTAGGCGTCCACGACATAATGAGATCTACATCGTAAATCTTCATGTGTTGTGCAACGTCTGTAAGTACTTCCAGCCATTCTAGTCCGTCGACTCTGTTGTTTCGCCCAATAGCTCCGCCTTCGCGTCCATTAGCATTTGAATGCCCTTCTCGTTCTCGGCTTTTTCCTCGTCTGATTTGCCCATTGTTTTGAATAGCTCTAAGTTCTTCCAAAACGTCTTCACACTTTTTTTGAAAAAACCCGATGCATTGATTTCTTGGAAAGCCTCTTTAAATAATTGATCTGTGTCTCCGTCCTCATTGATACGATCCTCTAAAGCTGCTTCAATATCTGCGATACTTGGACGCTTTTGTAAATGTGCTAATCCGCAGTCCCAAAACGCTTTTAATGCGTCTAAATCGAATTGCAGAAGCCCTGTATAGATACCATTAAAGCCACCAACTTCATTTCCGTTTTCATCTGATTGGTTGTAGTTTTTATCTGCTAGATTTTTAAATGCAAAACCGAATTTTGCCTCTTGTTGTGTACCTGCAATTGTTAATGTAGCCATGTTATATAGCCCTCCTAATGTTTTGTTTGTAGTAAAAGAAAAAAGCACCCCTAAAGAGTGCTTTGATTAAGAAGCTGTAACAGTTACAGCGACTGTCGTTGTTTTGCCACCACTTGCTGTTGTAATAGTAATTGTTGCTGAACCTTCGGCCACGCCTGTGATTAATCCAGCAGGTGTCACCGTAGCGATTGCCACGTCACTTGAAACGAATGTTACGTTTTTATTAGTCGCCTCTGCAGGAAGTACAGTAACTGTTAACTGACGAGTGCTTCCGACTACTACAGATGTTGTTTGCGGGGTAACCGATACACTATCCACTGGAGCACCTTCTGTTTGTTCTTTGCCAAATTCACCTGACTTTTCACCTGGCATTTCAAAGCCATAGCGTGCGAACTCAATTACTTCAGTTGGCAATGGTGGGAGTTCCCCAGTTTGGGATTTACCGATAACTTGTAATGTTGCCGAAACCTCTTGGAATCCGTCACCAGGACTAGATTTCTCTACTGACTCAACTAACGTGTAGGCAAACACAGCATCATGTTTACCATTCGCATTGAGCTCTAGGTCAACTTCCCACACCTTTAATTGCTTTTCGTTTCGGATAGCATTTAAGATAGCCTTTTGCCCTGGATCACTTTTATCACCATAAGCCGTAATTTCAAATGACTCACTCGATTGACCGTATGCTAGGATACGCCCAAATTTTGTTTGTTCATCTACAAGTTCATTCTCCATAGAGTAAGAGTTTTCGGTTAAATTACCGATTAAAAATCCATCCTCACCAAGAGCAGCAGTTGCCAATTGTACGAGTAAGACCGTGTCTTTACCGTTTTGCATAAGTGTTTTCCCTCCTAAAATAAAAACAGCCCATTTAGGACTGTCAGATGTTTTGTACTTTATATTGAATTGTTAGAATGCCATGTTTTACACCGGGGCTATTATCGTCTATTACGCGTGATTCACGTCTTGTAACACTTAATACTTTCGCACCTTGTATCGAGTAGTTTCGAGCCATTAGAGCCTGTTGGCAAGCTGATAACATCTCATACGTTTTACGTTTACCACTGTAATCATCGTTATCCTTCCACCAAGTATGAATAGTAAAAGTAATGGTTTCGACATTACTGGTTTTGGTATCAAATGGGCTCGTGTAAGGCTCTGAGATTGTTACGTATGGATATGGTGTGTTCTCATCGACTGCATCACAAACGCCAAGATCATCTTCATCTTTTCGTGTAATGGATGTTAGGGCTTCGCAAGCCGTTAACTTTTGATAAATTACCCTCTGCAATTCAAAGAAAGGCAAGGCATAGTAATTACTCATAAGCCTAATCGCCTCATTTCTCTTTCGAAGTATTCTCGACCAGCATCTACAGCAGGGCCCCAAAATGGTTGAGCTCTCATACCTTCGGTGGTTACATATCGACCTAGTTTTGTGCTGAAATATGTCCATGGTGTTCTACGGCCATTTCCCGAAACACTATAGATACCTGTGCCGTGCTCCACATATCAATTTTGTTATCGTAGTGGCTTTTTATCCTCTACTTCTTACAGTCACCTGTAAGTTCGGCATACATTTTCAACCATTAAAAAAGACAACCTTTAACGGTTGCCGGACACTCGTGCCGAGATTATATTTATTCACTCGGTATGCTCTACAGTTCTTGATAGCCTTTCGCAATCCATCAAGTTACCTCGGTATTATCTTGGTATTTTCGTATAAGGTCTTTGAAATCGATGCCTTTTGATTTGTAACCCCAAACTTCTGCATGTGGGATACTTAATTTATGGGCCCATTGCATTACAGTTAATTTTTCGCCATTGTATTCTACAAATACAGAAGTAGTTTTATTGTAATGTTGCTCTTCCATAGGAATAAAAGTGCAATTATTCGGCTCATAATGACCGTTGACATCTTTTCTCTCTAGGGTTAGTCCTTCCTCGAACCCATTCCGCTCTGCCCAGTCAATAAAATTTCTCACATCATGCCATTCTTCACAGACTTGAATACCTCTACCTCCATAATTTTTATAAGCATGTGATTTTGGATTTTCACATCTATGGATCATCGCATTCCATCGACCGAACAAAGGATGTTTGGTCTGTCCGTGATAATCTGACACTCCGAAATTTATCAGGTCTTGTTCTGCCTTAAGACAACCACAAGAGCGAATTGGTTTTGTTTTACTTCTAAGTGTATCACTTCTAATTTCTTTAATTGTTCCACACTCACACTGACAAACCCAATATGTTTTTCTGCCAACTCTTTTTTCTGATTTTACCAAAATTTCCAGTCTGCCGTATTTTTGGCCAGTTAAGTCTATTAATCCTGCACCTTCTACAAATTGGCCTTTTTTATTTTTATCTAGTTGCACTTGAACACCCCCAGTATAACTCCGTATTCAAATTCTACCTATTCCGTATTCGATGTACAAATATTCAAACCAAGACTTCCACCGATTTTGCCCGGTTTATTACCTCGTTGTTACCAACAAGGACGGCATATATTTACCGCATAATGAACCCCTACTGAAACGACCGCATTGTATTTACCTAGCATTTTAATTTCGATTGAATCACGTAAACTACCGTCATCAACAGGAGCCAAAGCCTTAGCTTGTGCTTGAATAAGCCTCGCTGTCTCGTATACGATGTCCGACACTTTATCGAGTAAACCCTCCTCAAACCTTTGTGCCGCCATTAATAACCGACGTCCACTAAATGTAATCCTAGCCATTATTCAGTCACCATCTTTAAGGCCACACGTATGATTTCGTGTTGACCACCTTGATCTTCAGGACGGCCAGCGAAAGCATAAATTTCACCCTCATACCGTAATCGCATGCTCGATGTTAAATCGATTCTGTAGGGATAGTACATGTATCTTTGCAATGGATTGCCGAGTTGTTGAGCGTAATATTGCTCTTTGCTCGTTGGCGTATCTACAAAAGTTTTTAAGGTATCAACTAGCGTCCATTCAGTTTTAAATCCTCCTGCACCGTCTGATACCTTCTTCTTCTGAACTACTTCAACTTCATGAGGAAATTCATCGTAATGCATGGAATTTCACCTTCTTGTAAGGTCGTAAATATGTCCAGATGGCTTTTGGAAAATCGGTATCGTATGAATACGAGACTGTCCCCATTGTACGTCCTGCTAGACCTGTTGTTTGTGTATTAAACTGAATTGCTTTAGCTATGAACAACTTAACTCCCTGTGGCATTTCTGACGGTTCCCACTTACCATTACAATGGCCTTTTGCTACATCAAATAAAATAGAAGCCATTGCACGATAAAACCCATCATACTTAGCTCCTGTAACATTATTCAATTGCTTTAGTTGATCTATTTCTTCTTGTGTTGGTTCCCACATAAGACCACCTACTTTTCTACTTCATTGTCTGTTTCTGATTTCTTGGTAGATACACGTTTAGGCTTTGGTGCTTCTACTTCCTCAAACTCATCAGTACGTAAAAGACGGGCACCGTGTTCTTCAGTGACCGCCCATGTAATATCTGTTTTTAAGTTTTTAACTAACACGAATTACCCCTCCTTATTCTGGACGTTTAGCTGATAATACTGCTAGCGCTTCTGGACGTGTCACTTTGGCACCGTATAAATGTAGACCTTTTACTGCATCTGCAAAACGTTTCTCTGGGCGGTATCCTTCAACTTGAGCTGCTTGCTCAGCATACGTCCATGCCATGTTATGACCAGCAATGATTTTTGAGTTTGCTACAACGCCAGAACCTGTGGCTACAGAAGGTGCATTGTTAGATTTCATTAATAAGAAACCTGCTGCTCGACCTACAACCCCATTTAATAAACGCTCATCAGCTGGTAAAGAACCTGAACCAACGAAACGGTCATCTTTTAACAGTAACCCTTCAAACCAAGGTGGTAGAACAGCAAAGCGACCTTGTGTTGGCACATTTGATTCATCAAGTTTAGTTGAAAGGTCTACTAAGTATTCATAAGCATTATCCTTTGTCACTTCAATTGGTGCTGCATCTGTACCAATTGTATTTTTAGCATGTACATAATGTGAGGCAATAAATTGATCAGCAACATTCGATAGTGCATAGGCAGCCTCCGCCATTGCAGCGTCCATCAACTTTGGGTTTTGTTGAATTTTATCAAGATCATCAATCTGGAAATTGAAGAATTTTGATTCAGTAATTTGAAGTGAGCGAGTATGATCTGTTAACTCTTCTGGATCACCCATATTAGAGTTTTTTGTATAATCACCAATTGTTACAGCACCAATACCGTTGATTTTCACAGTGTCACCATAAGCCTTGATTTCACCTTCATAATCACGATTGATTACACCTGTTTGTCCAAACACTAAAGATTTTTGTAAGTTGTGTAATAGTCGAGCTGACCAGATTGTTGGAATAAAGTTTGTAATTGCCATATTGTAATTTCCTCCTTACCGATAATCGGTTATAGTAATTTGTTTTTAACGATTTCATCCCAGTTGGCATTGATTTCTTCAGTAGTCATTTTCATAACAGCTTCTTTTGTCAATGCTGTAGGATTACCGCCTTTTGGTGGTGGTGGCGTTCCTCCATCTTTGAAGCGTTTATCCACTTCTGCTTGAACTGCAGCATTAAACTCAGCTTCAAGGATTCCTAAGTTTGCTTTAGTCCTTTCTGCATCATCACCAACAAAGAACTCTACTAATTTACTCGGTAGGCTCTTTTCAGTAGCAGTAGATAGTGCTTGATTAACTAGTTTTTCGCGCGCAGCTTCTTTTTGAGACTGCTCAAATTGTGCTTTTAAGTCGCGTAACTGTTTTGCTTCCTCTGATTCAGGCGGATAACGCTTAGCAATTTCTTCTTCTAATTTCTTGGGTAGAGTTTTAGTTTCGTACGTTTTAATAGCATCCGTTACACGAGTATCAGCAAATGACTGTAGATAGCTTTTACCTTCTGCATTTTCTGTTAGAAAGGCTTGAACAGACTCAAGCGTCAACGTAGCCCCTTGACCGTTTCCTGGTGGTGCTGGCTCCGGTGTAGGTTCAGGCGTTGGCTCTGGATTTGGATCTCCTGCAAAGTATTGAATATCTGAAGGTAAAAATGTTTTTAAATTAAATGGATTTTGATTCATAATTTCCTCCTTGCCCAATTTAGTTATTCGTATGAATCCCTAAACTGTTCAAAAGTGTATTTGTTCTCGTTCTTTATAGCGTCTGCGAGAAAAAGACAAAAGAAAAAAGCCACTCAAAAAGAATGACTCGATTACTAAGTAATAAAGTTGGATTAGTTTACTGATATTAACCTTGATATGAGACAAATATAAAAAGCTTGTTTTGAGATTGATGATTGTCAAAACAAGCTCTTATTAAATGTAGAAGTTAAAACCCATGTTACAGGGATATCGTTTAACTATTAAAGAGGTGAAACTACAAGTTGATAGTATTCATCTGGCGTATAAATAATGTTGTATGGTGAGTATATCCCAATAACATATTGTGGCACAGTACCATCACTTTTTAAGCCAGGAATGTTTAAATAAACATTTTGGTAGAAGTCTCCATTGTCTCTAGCTACTTCAACATATTGTCCATTTATTTTTTCCCATACGGCTACTCCATAATTGTATCCGCCATCAGGAACTTGCAAAGCAATTTGATAGCCATTAGGATTAGTCCCATATTCAAATTTCCAATAATCAATATCATTTACTGAGCTGATATAACCTCTATTTATAGCCTGATCGATGTTATAAGTAATAACTTGACTGCCAGTAGCCCAGCTATCGTTCGGTTCTGTTTCCCACTGAATATAATTCGCTGAGGCCGCTGAGGCACCTGTGGACATTAAAAATATTGTGAGTAATGTCGTAAAAGAAAATGTATAGAGTTTCTTCATTTTTAAAACCTCCTAATATATTGTTTGGGTGACCAATCAACACTAGATTACCATGTTATATCTAAATTAGGAAGTATTTTACTTATAATAGTTGTAATATTGCATATTATGTTGTAATTAAATAGGAAATTAAGTCAAACTTTATCTATATTCACTGCGAAATAAGGCTTATTTAAATAGTTGTTAATAGTTTTACTCTATAGAAGTACAATCACTCCTCACCACTAAACTGTTTCCTCCAACTCTCGTAACTCACGAACGGAACCACAACACTTGGTGGCTTTACCTGTTTGTACGCTTTGTTGAAAGCTTGTTTGTAAGTAAGCCCTAAATCAGACATGTAAGCATCAATACGAGCAGCCAGTGTCTTTTGGTAGGTATCGTCCATGTAGTCTCTACCTCGTCTGTACTCTGGTAGTTTGCCATTCACCATATAAATCGTGTGGCAACGACATTGAATATCCATTGATGCAATACCCCATAAACGAGGACCTTTTGCTTTCCATCCTAAACTTAGCGCTTTATCTTGTAGATGTTCTGGTAAGTGATCACTACCTCCGATTCCGTTGTAGTGGAAGTAGCCATCTTTATCAGCTTTCTGACCATCTAACTTTCTATGTGATTTGCGTACCCTATTATCAAGTGATGACATCCACACTTTAGTGAGCCGCACTGTTTTACTCGCCTGTTCCTCAATGGCTAAATCAACTTGTGATCTAACTCGGCCACCTTCAGTTCGGGCAACAAGGATAGCTTTCTTCCTCGTCCATCTCATAGCATTCTCAATCCTAATAGCCATGTCTGTGTAGCTTTCACCAGCTTGCAAGCTCTGGGCTATCTCAATGTTTAAACGCCTGATAATTTCGTTCCTGTGTGCTTCAAATATTTTAGGTAACGTCAAAAACTCAACAGGATTGGTTACCGCTGCTTGAATCACCTCAGTGGATGGTATTTTAAAGCCCATTTCCTCACCTGTAGACTGCTGTAAGAGATAAGCCATCAATAAGTATCTCTCGATATAAAGTCGCTCCTGTGAAGCTTGTATAAGTTTAATAATCTCTTTGTAATCAGCATTAAGTTGTTGAGCTATTAACTTCATCTCTTGATTAAAGCGATTGTACTTATTAACGTCAGTCCAAGTAGCTTGGCCGTTCTTACCAAACTTCCGATGCATGTCTAACATTTGAGCAAGAATAGTCTTTAAACGTCGTGCAAAAACAACCTCAATTTCTCTCTCTGCTTTGGCTTCAAGTTCATCTAAGATTCGATTGATATCCTGTTGATTCATGGCACATCAACTTCTTGAGGTTCATTCTCGTCTTCGTCCAAAGGTTCAATACCATTACCATATAACTTTGCGTCTTTCTGCATTTCTTCAATCTCAAAGTCCACATCATCAACAATAGACATCTTAGATAGTCGAGTGCGCTCTGATACTTGCCCTTGCAACGCTTGAGATGCTTGAGCCTCCGACAGTAAATCGATAGGAATGTTTCGCTTGTACTCATACCAAACTTTTAAATAATCGTCCTTTGAACAAATACCTTTTTTGGCCCATGCACTACACAGCACTTTAAATTGGTATCTAAGAGCAGTAGTGAACTTTCGCTCCATCGTTTTACATTTGTTTTCTAGCGCCATTAACTTATACTTCATAGCCACGCCACTTGCATTTCCTGCAAACGATTCATCACTGAAGTTAACGCTCTTAGCTAAACGCATGATGTTCTCTTCTAAACGATTTAAATGGTTCTCAATCATTTGATCATTAACATCTTTAGTTAGATATTTAATATCATCATCTTCACCCATTAACTCAAAAATGCCTGTTCGAGCAACCTTCTTAGCGTCCTCGTCATCCATTCCCATGCCTTTAAGTACTAGGTATGCCAATCTAAACTGTTCAATTTCGTTGGAGGCATCAGAAAGAGTTCGATCATAAGCATCGATGAGGTTATACACCTTGTCAGCATCACCCTGTAGTTCCTCGTTATTAGGGACTCCAAATAAAGGGCAATAGTCGAATAAGTGTTTACGTTCATCTTTCAAAACAAAAGGTGAATCAGCATCAGCACGAGTGTAGAGTCTTTCAGTTGTTGCATCGTAAAACACTAGCTGCTCAATTTCTACTTTTTCACCCTCAGCATCTAGTTCAGCGCTTTTAAAATATCGCATAGAGTATTTTGGTTCGCTAACGTCTGCTGTTTCTGAAAGAATGATAGTTTCCCATGGATCAATTGTTGTAACTCGTTCATTTCCATCTGTATCAATGTAAAGTAAACGTGCTGAATAACCACAAATAGCTGTTTTCTTCCCTGACTCGCTGTCCAAATCATCAACAGAATTACGCAAATTAAAAAGCTCAATTGCCTCAGATAATTTATCAAGGCTTTGAGCTTGCTTGTCTACTACGTATGAAATTGGATTACCGAACATGTAGCCTACCTTTGTGTCTACTATTTCAGCATCTAAAGGATTATTAAGTGTATTATTCACCTTGTCATCAACACGCACCACATGATCATTACCTTGAGCATAATCGGTTGGTTTACGTGTTAAAATCGGTACTGCTGATAATTCTGCTTTATACCGGTTGTAGTTTAGTAGTCGCTTGTTTCGTTCAACCTTTGTCTCATCTACTAGCTTATTAAGTAACAGAGGCGTAACACCTTTTTCATCAATATAAGCAATGTATTCGTTCACTTTACCACCTCCTTATCGGTTCTTCCCAGTGATGATTTCTTTATAATAATGCGTATAAATCGCATAGCGTAGAGCATCCAGTACGTCATCCCACAACTTCACTGGTTCTCCTGTGCTCGAATTCCACACATATTGAAAAATTTCATCTTCAAAACGTTCCACTTTATCACGAACAACAAACAACTTTTCCAATTTGAAACGTCTTGCTACTTCTTCAATACCTGCAACAACTGCTTTTTTAGCATTGAATGCTCGTAATTTTTCACGTTTGAAACGTGCAACATGCTCTGGTCGAGCTGTATCACAATAAAAATTGATATTGCCATAACGCTCTTTAATATCTTTCGCTATCTTTACCCAATCATCAATCTCGTAATATTGATGCGCATACTCCTCGCACAAGTACACATCGCCTTGGTCATCTTCTGCTAACACAACGATAGATCCGAAGTGCTCATATCCCCAGTCAACGCCAGCAAAATATTTCACGATATTCTTTTTGTCGAATTCTTCTAAAGAAACATAATGTACTTTCTCTTTAAAATCTTTATATACTATACCTTCAGCAGCTACCCAACGTCCGTGAATATCACGTTCAGTAAACATACCTGAAGGTGTACTTGCTACAATTGATTCAATGTATTCCTCATCTAATTTATCGTTATCAAATAAAGAAAAATTGAATACGCGAATGTTCAAACGACCACTTTCTAAAGTTTGACCATCTTTGTCAATGTAGTCTTTCTTGATACTGTGCGCTGGATTCTCTGGGTTTGTATCGATTAATACTCTAGCACCTGGGTAAGAACATCGTGAAATAACTTCTTTTACAAATGTGTCATGTAATGCGGTTCCTTCATTGATAAAGGCCCCTGCTGCTGTAAATCCACGTGCCTTTTTCCATGAATCTGCTTTCGCCCCATCAAACACGTATACCTTATTACCAAAAACCGTAACAGCATTGGCCTTATTGAGCTTCAATTCTTTGCCCAATATCATTTCCATATCATCTAGTACATTTCGTCTTATACTCGCCTGTGTAGCGCCACCGATGATAAAAGATAGCCCTTGTCCTTCATACTTTGCAATGTGCATTAAAAAAAGCAAGATAAACACAAATGTTTTCCCTGCTCGTTTAGCACCACTAGCGACTATGATTTTAGGTTTTTCTTCAACGAACGAATCCATAACGGCCTGTTGTTTTTTTGTTAATTCAGCCATTACTCTTCACCAGCCATACGACGTAACATTTTCGCAATCTCTGATTCTTGCTTATTACTATCAGGGTTTTTGAGTTTACTAATTTCTGCTTTCGTCTTGTTAATACTCATTCGAGCCTGTTCAGCCTGCAGTTGCTTCAACTCATTTTCATTAAGTAAATCAGTATATTTCGCAAGGAATGCCAATGCTGCCATTTTATCAGCGAGTTTAACCTTGAACATGCCATCTTTACCTTTTGAAAGTTCGGTAATGAGTGTTCCGTCAATCTCTTCCGAATGATGCATCGAAAACTTTGTGTAAGTGTATGGTACAACTTCTGTTTTCTCGGACTTCTTTGAACCATCAGGATTATATTCAACTGATGTTTCTGTCGCTTCTGATTCGACTTGAGTAAAGTCTATGAAGTCTGTTATGTCTGCAAATGCGATGGCTTTGTATTTCTCTAACACATCGAATTTATCTAAGTCTAAACTTTCTAGCCTTTGCCTTTTCAATTCAGCAACAGTCTCTTTCACCTTAGCCTTACTTAGCAACCTACTACCGTTTGCCATTGCAGTTTGATAGCTACATTCGTATACCTTTTTATACGCACCGGTAGCATTTAATGAACGAACATAATACATACAAAAAAGCCGTTGCTTATCAGTTAGTCCGTCATCACCTTCTAATTCAAAGGTATTAACTTCTTCTGATTCAACGACTTCTTTTTCTTTGGATGCATCCTCTTTTATGGTTGCAACCTTCTTGGTTTTGGATGCATCCTTTTTAGTTGCATCCCTCGACCACTTCTCGCGACTTTTTCGACTCTTTAATGTACCTAGCTTTTTGTCATGCTTTTCAGCAAGATCAGCAAGTGTAATCTTTGTGGTTTCCCACTCTTTCTGTATTTCATCCCAATTAGCCATATCTCATAAACACCACCTCCACATCATTTACTTGTTACGTAATCCTACCACTTGTGCTTATTGCTAATTTTGATAAAAAACACCTTAAGAGGGTGTTTAACTTACTCATTTTTAATATTTAGATAAAATCTCCATGTTATTGATTCCATATAAATCCAAACTTTTATCTTCTCGTCTGTCAAAATTGAATATCTAATTTCAACTATATCTTTGAAATCCTTGGAAATAGTCTCATTATTATTACTAAAGATAATTGTAATACTTCTTTTACTATAATTAACAATATATTTTTTCAGTTTAAAAGTTTTTTCATTAAAACCAATATCATCTTCTGTAATGCCCAATTCTATTTCTTCTGTTTTTCTCAGAAATTCCTCCAATTCACGCCATATTAGAAGCTGGAATAAATCATAATTCTCATCATTTTCTATAAGTGAATTTTTAAAGTTCTTGCCTGCTTTATTGATGTTGTTTTCAAAGGCATCTTTCAGATTATCAATACTTGATTTTTTCTGATTTTCTCCATCATTCTTCTGTAATTCAGCGGTAATAAGATCTATATAATCTTTTCCAATCTCTTGAACCTCTTCTTTAAATTTTTCAATATTATTTTTAATAGTACTTGGATTAAGGTCATTTATCTTAGTATCTACCTGCCCTAATTTTTCTTTCATTTCCCCTAAAATGATATTCATCTCATTTTTTATTGTATCTGCCTTTGTAGCTTCTCGTACAGATATATATATTGCTACTGCTGCTAAAGCAATTGAAACAAATGTTGAAATGTATGAAATAACTTCAATTAATGCTAGGCTTTTTATTTCATTATAGATAGAAATAAAGATTATAAATATAAATAACCAAATCCAATCTTTATGTGTCCATTTCATTTTGCACCTCCTACATAATAATAAATCATGTTGGATGTACAAAACCTTAATAAGTTTTTGCTTTCGCTCTCAAAAGCAAGTACCGGCGATCAAAGGGAGAACTGCTCAATACTCACTTTTCAGGGCAAAAAAAAAGCCACTACTCATTTGAGTGCGGCATTTGTTTTTATGACCATTCTTTTTTTACATCTTCGAATTTCTTAGTGAATAGATCATAAACGAATTTATTTTCAGGACTAGCGCTAGTTGGATCAACGTTATCTTTTAATGCAGTAGATACCTTTTGGACATTAGCCATATCTCCTACTTTATAAGCGCCGATAATCGCTTTCCCTAACTTTTCTAAATCTAAATCTTGAATCTTTGACATTATTTTCACCTCCTGCCAATCAATTATAACCTAGCAGAAGAAATATATGTAATAACCTTCCACTCTCAAAACCACACCAAACTCCGCCCTCTCAACTCATAATGTTTTGGCTGTTTGATGCAGTTTTCAAAGCAAAAGAAAAGCCTCCATCCGAAGATGAAAGCTTAAATATTGTGGTAATCCTAATATCGAGTGCTCACTTTTGACATCGTGGCAGAGCGTACCACGTTATTTCGTAATTGTGTTTTAGATTTATAGTGCATTTCCGTGCACTTTGAACCTGTAGTAATTTGTTTTAGTAAGTTTGACTGAATTCTATGGAAAGTGGACGAAGGTCACATATAAACCACTCCTTCAGTTTTATTAGCCTTTTATATTAATTAAGATACCTAATCTCTTAAAAAATATGGGCCGGCCGTGTATGTCATGCTCCGAACAAGTTTGCTCAGCGCGGGTCGGTCGTCGGTCGGTCTTTCCCTAATATTTAGGATTTTATAAATACCAAGTAAAGAAACATTTACCTGTCCGACCTCCCCTCCATTTTACATCTCTCGATTCTATATCACCTAATGTTGAAAGTATGGCAAGTTTGGCAAGTATGATAGTTTAAATATCTCTTAAATAGATTTTATCATCCAGGTGAGTTATTTCTTCGTTTATTTTTTTTTGTATTTTAATTCTTTGTGTTTTTATAGATGATAAAATTTCTTTTGCTTTATCACAATCATCTGGTATCATTCTCCAAATTTTTTGTCTTTCTAAGTTTGCTATCTCTACCTCTTTTTTTATATCCTGATATTTAAAACTAGTATATTTATCAATCCGAGCAGAACTCTTTTTTTCTAATGAATCTATATTAGTTTCATATGAATTACGAATACGTTTTAATTTGTTTTGAAAAAATATGATATCTCTAAGTATAATGGTATCACTAATATCCCATTTTTTATTCCATATATCCATACTAACCTGGTAAAAATCCCTTGTTTTTTTAGGATATCCCGGAAGAAATTTAGCTATGTGGACTTCACCTTCTAAAAATTCAACTACCCTTTCAAATTCATATTCAAATGCTGCATATACAGGTAATTCTTTAGCTAATTTATTTAACTTTTCATTTTCTTTATCTTTTTTCATTTGAAATCGCGCTACTAAGTAAGCACCCAATGCACCTACTGAGCCACCAAAGAAACTTAAAAAACCACCCGTTATTGTAGCTACATACTCACTATCTCTAAATAAAAAATGTCCTGTAAAAATCAGAAAGCTAACTACAAATATTACCAAAGATGCAATGAAAATATATTCAAATTTTTTACTCATATAACCACTCTTTCCATATTTGATACACACAATATCTTACCACAAATAAAAAGCCTCTCTTTCGAGAGACTTTAATTAACCATTTGTTTTACAATACTGTCCTTAATATTTTGAATATGTGTATGACTTAACCCCATAACCTTTGCTATCCACCGTTGTGATTTGCCGTCTAGCATCCAGTTCAACACTTGAACCTCTCTGTCACCAGCAACTCTTTCGATTAGATTTTGAACCTCTAAAAGCTTCTGCTCATACTCTGTAACTCGTTTAATATTTCTGGAGCGTCTAATAGCCTCCTGCATAATTGGATCACCTACACTGCCTGCTGCCTTTGGTAGTGTAGCCTCAATTCCATACTGTGCCGTTTTTGCCCCTATAACCATTTCTGATCGCATTTCTTTGATGGCGTTAACCATCCAGTGGTAGTCTGTAATCATTGAATCTAAAGCATCTGGTGTAATCGTTAGTGTTCTTTCTTTTAACATAGGTTTGCCCTCCTAAGTTGTGATATAATACCGTTATCTGACTAGCCTAGAAGGGCATAAACCAATTCGAGCTGTAGCGTCTGTAAACGTTGCGGCTCTTTACTTTTTTTGTTTCTTAATCTATAACTCAATTTACTCTTTATATAAGCGATATTAACCATTGATCAGCTATAATTGTAAAATTTGAAGTCTTTCTACTTAAACTTCAGTTTTATTTAGAAATTTTTTAAAATAATCATATTCAAAATATGGATCTCCTGCTCCAGATGTAACATATTTTAAAGTTTCCATACTCTCTTCAAATTCTAGATTTCCATTAACGTCTTCAATTCTAGATAAAAGCATCTGTAAACTAACAAAAGAACAATTGAAATATAATTCACGAACAGTAGGTTTTGAATTATTACTAGAATATTTCTGTATTTCTTCGAATTGATTTTGAAGTTCCTTACATATTTTGTTTACTCCATTTAGTTCCCCTCGACGATTTAATTGATTAGTTGTGAGTTCAACTCCAGTTAAAAACATCAAAATTGTTTGCGAAAAGATTTTATCATTCATCACTCCATAATCCCAAGCATTTAAACTTACTCTCTCGATTATTCTATTCTTATGCTCAACTGAATGGATAAGTTTATTATCACGTTTCCCTTTCTTTAGGTATAAATCGATTTTCCCATGCTTTAGCAATTCAATTTCCCTCTTACCAAGTTGTAATTGAGAGCTTAATAAACCTTTAGTTAAATCGCTAAAAATTGTCACGTCATCACCTGATAATGCTTTTCTAGTTAATGGTTTCTTTTTAATTTCCACAAGAAAAATAAACTTTTGTGTTTCAATAATCAAATCACACTCTTCATTTTGATTATAGTAGCCAGAAAAGTAAGTAATATTTCTTTTATCTAATTCTTGCTTTATAAAATTTTCAAGTATAGTACCAAGTTTAGAATCAAAATTATCTATTTTCCCTCTCATAAATTGACAAAGAATTTCATAAAAAGAAATAGAATTTATCGTTCTATCAACTAAAAAATATTTTTCATTTTTCTTTATTAAAGGTCTTAATTCAAAATCTGATATGTCGTTCGGAGATCTAAATTGTTTATTTATAGACTTATAATCATGAGAAAAGATATTTAAGATTTTAATTAGATTATTTTTCGAAATATTAGGGAATTTCCTTTCGAAGTCACTACTCTTGTATTCTCTAAATCTTAAAGGACGGTCAGGATTATTAAGAATGTAATTTATTAATTCAAGTAATAAATTCATCTCTATACCTAATTGCTCGTCAACTTTAAATTCTTTAAATATATCCTTGAGCATTCCATTAATAATTTTGGGTACTATTAAAGGTTTATATTGTCTAAAATTACTTATCTTATCTCTGAGAACATTACTATAGACATATTCTATAAAGTTATATCTATTAACTGATAAATGGCTATATTTATTAAAAGTTTGTAGTTGTAATAGTGCAACTAAATTACTTGCCATTAATAACAATTCATCAAGGTTCTTTTGAAATAATTTATTTGAACTGTGATTTAGTTTAATAAAATGTTTTACACTTAAATTAATTAAGTAACCAAAAGGTAACTCTAAAGAATTTTCATCCCTAAGTATTCTATACCTTAAAGCATTTTCATCATAAGGGACTTTCTTTAAAAGCATTTCTAATACATTATATCCACCTAGTGATATTAGTTTTTTTTCAACTTCATCTCCCATTTTTAGATATGTGCTATCATCTAAATGAATTTTTCCATTTAAAACACCAACATTGTATCCTCTCTGAATCCAATACTTTGCAGCAGAGGATTCAAGCTTTAATTTATCTGTAAAGAACATTTCAGTATAATCTTTTTTAGAAAGGTGTCGATAATCTAAAATTAAAGTTAGTAGCGATTTCCATCTATCAACTTCATAGATAGCCGGAAAGGTTGTTTCTCCATTGGTATAAGCTCTTATAAAGGCTAATACTTTAAAAGATTGAAGAATAGTATCTCGATTAAAAATAAGATATTCTAAAGCCAATTGATTACTTAATTTGTATATTTCGAAACCATCTATCTCCCCTTTTTCTTTAAATTTTTCTTTTAGAATATCCTCTAATAGCTTATTTATATGGGGTTTATTAATATTTCCTCCGTTTTCTATTTCATGTCTTTCCATCATATCTAAAGTTTCTTTATTACTGGTTTCAACTATGCACTCATCTACTATATTAATAAAAAAGTCTTTTAATTGATTTATCATTTCAGCCTCCATAAATTTTCTCAATATGTAAATTATACATATAGTAAGAAGCTGATTAAACTAATTAATATTAATAGATAATCATGCAGCCATAGCCCCTTCCATTCTAGAAATTAGATAATCTGTAGCCTCTTCAGCATCTTTCAGCCCAACCATGACTCTCAATTGCTCCAAACGCTTATAAGCCATTATTTCGTTATACTTTCCTCCAAAACGCTGGTGCTGTCCCAGGTACAAAATGATTTGATCGATTAGAAATTGTTCATTCATAAAAATTCCTCCTCTCCAACAACTCGTTGTCTTGAAACTCCATAATCTTTGCAATGATAAGGTGCCATTGTTGTATCTTAGTGGCATTTAAAATCCTCGTTAACTCACCATCCCCAATCATGATTTTGCTATTACTACGTGTGATGATTTTGTTTCCGTTGGCCATCTAGTTCACCACCTAGAGCATTTTGTGCAATTTTGTATGCAGTTGTTTCCCAACCTTCCATGATAGGTGCTTCAACTTCCATGACTTTTTCTAGTGCTTTGTGTAACCTCTCAACCTCTACAATAAGAGCTGGCACATCTGTAATGGAATGTTTAATAAACTCTGTATCACCTTCATTCAGACAATCATAGGTTTCGTTACCGGTTTGGCAAATGGCGTAATCTTCATTTGGGTTAAAAATATCGATATGCCCCTCTGCTGTTTCTTCACTTGCCCAAGGGCCCTTCGTAGCCTTCGCCACGCGTTCTTTAATGGCATTCAACTGTTCTTGTTTCATCCCTCATTCACGTCCTTTCACTGGTAGATCAAACCATTCAGCTACAGCCAACATGCCACCCAAAAAATCTTTTTCGAATAAAATGTCAGATTGTGAATACTTGTCGTAAAAGTATTTGAATCTTTCTACTGGTGTTTCTTTAACTTCATACTCCCCAAAGCAAATTTGAATGGCATCTTCTAGTTCGTAATTATCTTTAACTAGCAATTTAGCTAGTTTGGTAGAAGATTTATCTACCATGGTAAATCCTGCATAAATAGACGAAACATCGCTAATTAACATTGCTCGACTGAACGTACTACAAACCTCTGCAGCATCTGCAATTTCACGACTAACTTTGACTTTTTCTATCATCCCTTCACCCTCCATCAAGGGGCTGTTGCCCCTCGTAATCTAAAACCCTAAATCCACACTACGTTTATCTTTAGTCTCTTTAAAAAGCACGACCTTAGCATTCTTGTTTAATCTCGATAGAGTTTTGCTGTCATAAATAACGTTTAGCTTGCCCCCTGACAGGTTTGTAGTGATGATGGTTACTTTATCCTGCCTAGCATTTGAAATAGCTCTTAGCATACGTCCTATGAAGTCGGAGGCCTTTTTGTTAGTGTCCTCATTACCTACTTCTGCACCTAGATCATCCAAAACGAGTACATCAACATCACTCAACAGTTTCGTGAAATAAAATTCTGTGTAAATACTATCTGGATTATCATAAGCTCCTCGTATCTCACGTAACATCTGGTCAAAGTCAATAAACAAGCACGACTTTTCTTTATTGCTGTTGTTATTTACACGGTGCAACAAACTGTAACTCAAATGCGATTTCCCTACGCCTGGCGTACCATTTAGGAAGATATTAAAGACTTGTCCACTAATGATTTCCTCCGCATATTGCGTCATTAGTCGAGCGTTTTTTCTAGCCTCGTGTTCATCTTCTTTGAGTTGATACGTGTTAAATCGTGCATCCAAAATCGTTTTATCAGGAACAATGCTTCGTTTGATAAGGGTGTTGAATTTAGCCATGAGCTTTTGTTCGTTTTTAATCTCTGAATATTCCTTTTCAAGCACATTGTTATTGCCTTCCCTAAAGCACATAGGACACTCAAACTCTCCAGAACCTTTCTGCCTTTCAAGCATTTGTATACCTGTAGGGAATTTCTCTTTATCGTGTTTAAAACAATACTTATCAGAAGCCCAGTTTAACCGTGTACCCATTGCCTGTATTGTGTCCTTGATCGCCTGCAAGTTGCTGCGCCTCCTTTTTAGCTAATAGTTCGATAGATGTTACGCCTTCATGTTTCCAGTTACGTAATGTTCCAGTAGCATATTTTTCTTTATTGGTAACACGGCTATTTATAAGAGCTCGCTCAAATGCTTGAATAATAAGATCTGCATCCTGATAGGTTGCTAGGTAGTATTCGATATCTTCTCGTAACTTATCACTAGGAAACTTTTGCAGACGACTGACAAAGAACTCATATAGCTTTTGAGCATGCTGGGTGTCTGTAGTCAGTACTTGGTTATTATCAGTATTTGGTTTATTCAATACTTGGTTATTATCAGTACTTAGTAGTGTTCGATTTTCTACTTCTTGAAAACCTACTTCTTGGTTTTCTACTTCTTGAAAATCGGTAAGTAGAGAATCTATAGGTACTTCATGAACGATCGTTTCCCATTCTTTAATTCTTTGCCCTTCACGAATAGGTTTTCGTTCGATGTAACCACATTGTTTTAACTCATTGAAACCAGCTCTGAATGATGCCTTGCCGTCTGTTGAGTGAGTCATTAGCTCGTCCATATAAAACACCCAATCATCTGGCATTGAAAGCATGTATGCCATTATGCCTTTAGCTTTCCAAGATAGCCGGTTATCGTTCAATGCCGTTCGATTCATCACTACATAGTTGCTATTCTTAGCCACTCGGATAATGCCCATTTGCCCTCGCCTCTCCTATTTAAGTTTTCTGCGTCGTGGTCGATTAAATGTTTTATGATGCCAAGCTGTCCATTTTGGTGCTGGTGGTAGCTCTTTTGCCCAAGAGTTAAAACCACGCCATAGTCTATCGTTCATCTCTAACCCTCCATATTTTCAATATTCAAATTTTTAATCACATGTTTATTTACAAAATCCACATGAACATTAACGTTCAAGAAGTTTTAAATAATAATTGAATTCAATAAATCGAATAGTTAAAGGTCGGTTCACATCGTTTCCTAATCGGTCATAGATCCTATTCATTTCACCATTTGTGAAATTGGTACCCAGTACCTCATTAAAACTACTTAAAACTTTTGGTGACCAATATCTATTTAAACTTTTTGCTATTGGTCGAGATAGCCAAGCAAACATCTTACATTTAAAGTCCAAAGCAGTTGTTACATCTTCCAAACGAAAATACACGTTGTTTCTTGGCTCTAAAATAATCTCGTTACTGCGATTAATAAAAGCATTCGGGAATGCCTGTAATGTTTGATTTATTATGCTTTTTAGCTCAATTTCTTCATTCAAAGCATGTAATTTTTCAGTTTCGCTCATCATTAACCTCCTACGTTATAAAAATCATCTCGCCTGTTGCCCTATAAAAGCCCTTGTTCCCTCTCACAAATCGCGAAACTACCACTAACCTTGGTAATTCTATAGTTTGGATATCTTTGCATGTATTGCAGCACCAAGCGTCTGATTTCATCGTTATCCTTCGCCTGTTGGAATATCCAAGCAGGCAATAACACCTTCGTTGGTACATTGCTCATCATTCTAATAAATATCCAACTTTAATGGTTCTAGTGAGTTGTTTAGTCATCCGACAGTATTCACATTTCCCGCATCGCACTGGCTCTTTCTTAGAGTTTTTTGCTTCAATAATGCTTGGCAATATGGTTTTTACATTCTCGAACTCAAAATCGAAATCAGATATTTCAAATTCCAATATTTCCTTATCGGGTGGTGTTTCCTTAGTGACAGTGACGAGATATGGAACATAATACTGACCTGTGTTTTGATAGATTATTTCACGATAAATCGCCATTTGTAGCACATAATCATAAGCCTCAACAAACGAAACGTACTTATTGTATTTCTCGCTCCAATAACGCTTATATAGGCTTTGAGTAGTCTTTAAATCGCTAAATGATCTACGCTCATGGTTTATAGAATCGACTTTGATTTTCCAAGGCACTCCAAATATTTCACCTGTGAAAATAACTTCTTTCTCTCCATCTAACGCAAACATTGCAAATCGATCGTTTTTTAAGGTTTCTATCATCTTATCTGCTTGTTCAAAGTCAGCGTATTTCCCACCACGACTCTTAAAAATACTGTTATGATTCTCTTCACAAAACTCAACAAAAGCCTGTTCGCTTTCAAAAGCTGCATGTGTGTATGAGCCAACCATTAATGCAGTAGTTTGAGGACGAGTAAACTCGCCCTTCATCTCAGCGATCAAACGTGCTTCACATTCCAAAGCATTTTTAAACTGCGACACCGACATATATTGTTGGTTAGCCTCATTCGAGTGGTAATTCTGGCTGTTCAATTGGAATGACATTATCATCTTGCTTCACCTCAGTTTTTGGCTGTTCTTGTGATTTATTAAATTCGGCAGTTAATCCACTTGTTTGATTTTTACCAACTTCCTTGTCAAACCAATCTTCAACCTTTGACATACCATCACACAACGAATTGTATATTTTGCCTAAATCAACATAGTCTCGTTCTGTAAATTCACTTGTTTTATAACCAAACTTGTCCTCAACCATTTCTTGTGTGACTTTAAAATACTCTTTAAGAAGCTTTAAAGCATTTGCTAGTCGGTCTTTCAATGGTTCAGTGTTATTACCATGTATAGTCACTTCACACTCTTTTAAAGCTTTTTCTACAACGTCTCCTGGGATAATACTCAAAATGCATGAACGAAGTCGGCGAGCACCGTCGTTAGCTACTTTTTCATATATATCACGTGGATCGGATAGTATCTTTAATCCACGTTTTGTCTTTATTGAATGTTTAACTGTAAAAGTTTTTTCTTGTCTTGTATTTGTTTCTAAATCCCAACAAAAAGCCATAGCTGTCGATTCGCCATTTCGTTGTTCCAATTCTTTAACACCGAAAGAAATGTTCCCCCAGTTTTGTGCTAAAACCTCAGCAAGTCTTATTGAAGGTCCAGTTACATTTGTGTCTCCACGTGGATATGAATACATCGCTGCGTCTGCTAATGAAAAACGTTTACATGCATCTAAGATTCTTTTTTCAGCTTCATAAATATTTCTCGGAAATGACTTCGCCATAAAAATTTGCCCTTTAACTTCCTCCATTTCACGAGAGGAACTAGCTTGAGCTAGTACCCCTCCTCCTTGAGGCTGTTGGTAGGAAGACGGATTATTGAACTGTTCTGCTAAGTTACTCATTGAAATTCCTCCTGTAATGCGCTATAATTGCGCTAAATATTTGATTTGTAAGCCACTATTCCGAGTAGTGGTTTATTTTTTTGTATGAGCAAGTCCATACTGCTCCTCCACATAAGCAATAACCTCGGTATCATTCATGTCATAAGTTGATTCATCCCTATATCCAACAGCCAAATAATCACTGATATTATCGATGTGTACTATCGCATCACCGATTTCAAAGAATACGTCACCACAGGCTATGAAACTACCGAAATCATCGTGCATTTCAAAGCTTATAGAAGGCTCATAATGTGGCGATGGATATTCAATACGACCAAGTACCATTGGGTTTTCTACTTCTAGCAAAGCACTCACGCTATCGCCTCCTTCTGCTTTCTTAAAATTTCTGCATAAGTTGCTGTAACATAACTTGTGTAGCGTACATTACCCTCAACAGCCACTAAAGTAAGAATGATTCCTGTAAATTCACTAGTAATGTCATACTCAGCAAATCGCTCCTCAAAATCTTCTGTATCCAGCCTTATCTCACGCATTTTTGGCTTAAATTGAGCAATACTCATATCTTCACCTCTTTCTGATGGCATCCCATCAAGCAACTTACAACGGCAAAGCATAACCGTAGGGAGACGGTGCTGTAAGCTGCTTGACGAGGGCGAGATAATTCTCGCAATCATCTGATTTTGTGATATAATTGGTTTATCGATTCTATATCTTTTTGGCTGCTTAATTCTGAAGAAATTAAGTAGCTTTTTTTATTGCCAATATGTGATGATGATTGGCACTCCGATAATAAGCATCGCAATAACAGTACTGATGCAAAACTTTCTGTGTGATTCTGGTACATCGTCCTCTGGCAAGTAAAAATAGTTATCAAGCCATTTCCACAACCTTCTTCACCACCTTCGCCTTTTTCCCTTGCAAGTTTAGTTCATCCGTAATTGACCACAATCCCTTACGTCTATGAAGTTTTTCAAGGTGTTCCAGTGAATTATGTAGGTCTCGCTCTAGTTGTTTTGCTATGTCTGTTTCACCTTTTCTTGCTAGCATTACGATTTCTATTGCTAGATCTTCGATACGTCTATTTTCACGTTCGATTTGTTCATCTATATTCATTTGATAAATCCTGCTTTCTGTAAGTACTTATAGTGATCCATCCAAACCCCTGTGTAGCTAATGCCAAGATGCTCTGTAGTAACTGCGATAAAGTTCGCTAGTGCTGTAGCTGCCTCAACTGCCTCCTCGATCATGTCCATGATGTTCTTCCTTTCGAAGTGTTCAATAGCATCACCAGGTTTTGCAAGACTTGTACTAGTTATAGAATCCAAGGCTTCTTGAAGTTCTTCTATTGTTTTCTCACGTACACTACACCTATGAAGGTCTACATTTGGTCCGTTTAACCATATTGGTCCCGTACCTGTATATTGATGTTGTACAGCAAGCGCAAACTTGGGATCATCGAACTTCTCTACGATGCTTTTACTTATATCTGCAGGGACCTTACTACGGCCATTTTCGTATTTGGAGATAGCCTCTCTCCCTACTCCAAAATCAAAACCGAACCGTAATTGTGTTTCATCTCCCCTAATCTCTTTCATTACCTCGCCAACTAAATTTCCAGTAACAGTCATATTTCCATTCCTTTCTTTTTTGAATAAGTCACATTTCATAGAAAAGTTAACTTGTAAGAGACCGCACTTTGTATAAATTCTCTGTATAATAATGGTTAAGAGGTAGATTTGCCCCTACCTCTTAGATTTCTACTAGATTGGTAGTTTGATTTATCTTGAGGCCATTTGCCCTGGCCTCTCCTATGCTCTTAATAATCTAAGACTTTCATTTTCACTCACATAGATACCAAGACGTGAGTTCATGTACATTACATTTTTATCTCGCCATTCCAGCACTTTATCCCTTGGATAACGAGCTGTTAGAGCATGACATTTAGGAAATCCATCCATGCGGATGATCTTTTCTACAGTTGGTAACTCACACTGAAATATTTGAGCTACATGTTCTTTTTTTAAGTTTGATGGTAGAGATAATTCAAATCTCATACTTTCTCTACAATCTTCTACACCTTGTTGATACGCTCGATGTAAAAAATCAACTAGCTCCGCTTTAAGTAGCTCCGCTTTTAATTCTTCGATTGTTAGATTCATAGTTTCGCCTCCAATCTCAGGCGCTGAAATAGCGCCTTCCTCTATTTAGACTCTCGTTCTTGATGCTTTAATACATCGGCGATAGCGTAATAAATTTCCTGTAATTCATCCGGTGAAAGAATTACACCAGCTACACCAACTTCTTTAAAATTGCTATCCATATCTCGTAAAACTACGTGAATGATACCTTGTTCACCATCACTTTCAAGTTCGAATAAAGTGTGACTTGCTGGACCTTCTATCGTTACTTTTACTTCTTTATTACTCATTGGTTAAACCTCCATTAATCTATTTGTGGGAATACGCATCCTAAAGTCGTTAAAACATAATCCATGACACTTTCTAAATGTTCTTCACGGCTTGCAATATAATCGCGCGTCCCATGCTCATCTATAATTTTTGTTGGGTAAGCTTTGCGCCTATCGCATAAAACGCTGTTCATAATGTCGCAAACCTCTTGCAAAACTTCTGACTGATCCTTTGTAAGAAGATTGACTACTCTCGACATATCACTTCACCAACTTTAATTGCAATTGCGTGTTGTAATGTTCGATTCCAAGGCGCATTTCTGTTCTTGGTTGCCACATAAACAAGAATTTCATACCATCTTCAAACTTGTTTTTTGGTAGATCTCTAAATTCATTGATATCAAAATAGTCTTTGAACTCACCCCAACATGCGGAGAACAACTTTTTATTCAAATGTTTGTACGCGTTACTTTCTTTGCCACCAAGTGCTTCATATACTTTCTCTGCAACTTTTTTTCGGATTACTTTTGCTTGTGAACTTGTGATGTGAAGGTTGTCTCGTAATTCCTCGATGTCAGCCTTAACCTCTTTCACTTCCGTTTGAATTGTTTGTACCGTTTTACGTGTTTCAAGTGCTGCTTCTAAAGCCAGAGTAATAGGATCATGCGGTTGTTGTTTCGGCAAGAATGCCTCTGCTAATACTTCTTTAGCTTTAAGTTGATATTTCACTAGATTTTCAACAGCCTTCGGGTTATTTTCTTGCATCGATGGCGTAATAGAAATCTTCGCTAACCATAATGGAAGGAAATCTAATTCAATACACAAAACATCTTGAATACCGCCGTTTGTAGGGAGGGTTAAATTTCGCCCCCCTTTAGAAAGCACTAAATCATTTTGAATTTTATTACGCTCGTTCTTGATTTGGTCACGTGTTAAGCCTATTCCTTCGCACGCCCATTTGACTGCTGCATAAATTTTTCCGTCTGTAATTTTAGCTGCTAATAATTCGTGTTCACCAAACGGTACTAATTTTTGTTCAACTACTGTTAATTGATTCATGATAAAACCTCCTATGTTTTAGAATTTTCCAATCTGCTAAACTATTGGTAGATTGGAGGTGAAAATATATGAAATTAAATTTTGATGCTATGCGCGAGTTAATGTTTGTAATAGAAGAACAACCTAGCAACATAGATGTTAATGTAGTTGTCTTTGACTCTCGACTTGAGCGATTTGATAAAAATGAACTTGGTTATGCTATTGAAAAATTAATTGAATCTAATCTTTTGAACGGACAAGTTGGAAAATCGAAAACTGGCACACAGTTACTTATTCATTCAATCAGTATAGAAGGTCATCAATTCATAGATGCAATCCGACAAGATACCGTTTGGAATAAAACGAAAGAAACTGCTTCCAAAGTGGGTGCGGCCACTATTAGAGAAATCGGTTCGATTGTGTTTGGTTCTGTCAAAGAATTGTTTTAAAATCTAAACCTTTGACTTTGGCGTAGAATTTTACTGTCACTTCGGAAATGTTATTAACATCTGATTTAATGGTAACGTCTATCAACTTTTCAACTTCCATACCATTAATAAAGAAACCATTTTCGAGTGACACTACGTCATAGTCAAATTCGTCGAAGCTATAACGCGGGTACTTTTTAACCAACCCACTAACATCCTTTTCGTTTAAGTAGCCAGCAGCAATGAGTAAGTTAATATAGCTTACTTCCTCATTCTGTTCACTGATTTTCCTAAGTACTTGTGAGGTTGGTGCGTCAATTAATACCCCTTTTTTCAAACAAGTTAAATGATTAAGTGAAAGGCCTATTTTTTGGGCAAATTCATAATCTGACGTTTCTCCTTGTGCTGACTCAATTAAATTAATCAAATTCATTGTTTCACCACTTAGTATTGTCTCAGGTGGCATCTCTTTTAATTTCTGTTCCACATTCACACCCCTTTTTGCTTATGCAATTTTATCGGAATCGCAATTTGCGATTTCGATATCAAAAAAAATTTCATCCAACGTCACACCGAATAGCTCTCTTATTTTTGGTAGATATTTAGTTGGTAAAACACGATGACCATTTTCGATTTGACAATAGTAGTTTGCTGAAATGCCAATTGATTTTGCCACAAATTTTTGCTGGATACCTCTTGTTTTGCGCAATTGTTTAAGGTTGTTTTGTACAATTGGTTTTTCTTTCATGATTAACACCCCCCTAATTTTCGCAAATTGCGATTCGATTAATTACACTTTAACATCGCAAAATGAGATTGTCAAACTTTTTTATCACATTATGCGAATATTTATATAAAAAATCGAGAATTGCGATATTATTTATAATAACGATTACATAGAAAGGTTGTTTTTCATGGGCGAAGATATTTTAGCTAGACGCTTAAGAGCGCTGCGAGAAGAACATGGTTACCTCCAGAAATTTGTTGCTGATAAATTAGGTATTAAAAGCAATACTTTGTCCGGATATGAAAACGGAACAAGGTCGCCTGATCCATCAATGTTATCTGACTTAGCAGACTTGTATAATGTCTCTATAGACTACCTATTAGGAAGAACGGATAATAAAGAAGCTTTACATAAACAAGCTGGTATATCGGACGATGATTACAACAGCCTTAACCCATACCAAAAAGAAGTTATTAATTTCTTTTTAACTAGAGAGAATTTGTTTTTCAAAAACCAACCTGAAAATTTACTTGATGCTCTAGAGCAATTCGAAATTTATTACGAGGTGTGGAAGAAGCAGCAAGAGAATAAGAAGTGATTTTACATTTTTATGTAGGTTTTCCAGATATTTAAAAAAATTCGCCTTTCCAATGGTGGATTTTTTTGTTAACATAAATAGAACATACGTTTGCAAAAGAGGGATGATATGATTTTTGTTTATACTCATTTAGAAGACTACATAAAAGATTTATTCACTAGCATTAATGTGATGTATCCAAAGCAATTGGATCCAATGATAATTGGCCATAAACTCGGCTACGAGGTCATTTACTTACCTATTGATTCAGTAAGTTATGACAACATCATTTATATAGACTCACGATTATCCGAGCAGGAACAATGGCAAGAATTTTGCCATGAGTTAGGCCATGTAATCTCACATTCTGGCAACCAAACAAAAACACCTCCTTTGTTTAGAGAGTACCAGGAATGGAAAGCAAATAATTTTGCTCTACAAGCATGTGTACCAACATTCATGCTAAATAAAATCAAGCTTCCTATAAATGAAGAAAAGGCTATTAATAAAATTTCTCTACTATTTAATGTTGAATACGATTTCGCACAAAAAAGGCTTAATCATTATCTTAACAATCATTTTTTTAGCGATTGTACTCTTCTTGAAAGGAGCTGTTAGCAATGGGATATGTACAAAAAATCAGTAAGAATAAATTCAAACTTATCGCAGATTTAGGTTATCGAGGTAATCGCCGTATTCGTAAAACTAAAAATGTAGAAGCCAAAAGCGAAAAAGAAGCGATGCGCCTACTAATACTGTTTGAAGAAGAAATGAAGCAAAATAAAGATGTATATTTTAGTGATATTGAATCGATTACATTAAATCATCTTTTTCCACGATGGAAAGATAATTACGCAAAACAACATTATAGTGCACGATCATTTCATGATAACTGTACGCATTTAGAAAAACGAATCCTCCCTATTTTTGGTGATATCAAATTAAAGGATATTAAAAAAGTAGATGTAGTATTTTTTGTAGGTGATTTACAGAAGAAAAAACGAAGATTAGACGGCAAAGAAAGCGAGTTAGCCCCTTCCACTATCCATAATATTTACAAGGCATTCGCTAGTATTATGAATGTAGCAGTTGAATGGAATTTAATCGAAGAGAGTCCTTGTAAAAATATAAAGCTACCTAAACTTAAATATGAAGAAGGTAAAGCCTACAGCGAGGAACAAGTTAAATTATTGTTTGAGCGATTAAATAATAGAGAGACTGCTGAAAAACGATTGTTAGTTGAACTGGCTGTGGTAAGTGCTGCTCGACAAGGTGAACTAGTTGCCCTTGAAGAAAAACATTTAAACATTGAAAACAATACCCTATTAATAGAACAAGCTTTAGTTAATTTAACTGGAGATGGGATTATCATAAAAGAAACAAAAGGTAAAAGAAAACGTGTAGTTACTATTCCTTCAAATATTCTGAATGATTTAGTTACACTTGCCGCAGTAAAAAAATATCAACTGGAAGAGGCTGGCGAGGAGCGAGTATGGGAAGGACATACTTTTCTTTTTTCAAATGAGTTTGGTAAACCTTATCGTCCAGATTCAATAAGTCAGTGGTGGGATCGTTTTATGAAAAAGAATCCCGATTTACCTAGAATTCGTTTTCACGATTTAAGACATACTTCAGCTACCCTTTTGATTCATGCTGGTGAACATCCTAAGGTTATTCAGTCTAGATTAGGTCATTCAAATATCACAACTACCATGAATACTTATGGACATCTTTTGCAAGAAACGGATCAGCGAGCAAGTTCTCACTTTGATAAACTTTTTGATGAAAAAGATTGATTTGGGCACCTCTTGGGCACCAAACAGAATATTATACATTTATGCATAAAAACAAAAAGCCTTACAACCGTTGTGGCTGTAAGGCTTTGTATGACGTCCCAGGAGGGATTCGAACCCCCGACCGACGGCTTAGAAGGCCGTTGCTCTATCCTGCTGAGCTACTGAGACATGATGTCGTTTCTTATGTATTCCATAGGAAGGACAATACTTATTATATGTATTATATGGCGTAATGTCAACATTAATTTTACTATGTAGGCAAGGTTTCCCTCATCTATGTTTTATCATATGTTTTCACCATATAGATTATACCATTTTTTTGCCTTATCGATAGGTCGAACATGAAAATTTTTGTTAAAATATTGGCTAGAAATCAATGGGAGGTATGTAGATGTTTAAGGATGCTGTTGTAGTTGTGACTGGTGGTGCACAAGGAATAGGCAAGGGCATTGTGCTAGCGTATGCACGACAGGGTGCGAAGGTGGTTATTGCTGATATCAATAAGGGATTAGGTCAGCAATTAGAGACGGATTTGGTCGATCAGGGCTTCTCTGTCATCTTTGTTCCTACGGATGTGGCGAAGGAACAGGATATTGTTTCATTGATGCGACGAGCGGTCGCACAATATGGGTCGATTCATATATTCATTAATAATGCTGGAAAGTTTCAACATACATCCCCTTATGATATTACGTGGGAGGAGTGGAACGATCTCTTGCAAACGAATTTAACAAGTGCCTTTTTCTGTGCAAGGGAGGCTGCGAAAGTGATGAGGCACAATGCCAAAGGAGGCTCGATTGTATGTCTAGCCTCTACACGGGCTGAAATGTCTGAACCTTTTACTGAAGCCTATACCGCTACAAAAGGTGGGATTGTGGCATTGACTCATGCTTTAGCACGATCGTTTGGTCCTGATCAGATTACTGTGAATTGTATTTCGCCTGGGTGGATTGAGACTGGCAATTATGAGGAACTTCGTCCGATTGACCATGCGCAGCATTTATCAGGGAGAGTGGGTGTGCCAGAGGATATTGCTCAAGCATGTCTTTATTTAACAAATCCGTTGAATGATTTTGTTACGGGCATTAACTTAACGGTCGACGGTGGGATGACGAAGAAAATGATGTACGAGGATTGATGCTAGATCTCCTCCCTTGGCCTTCTTTGCTTTCATACATAGAGCTACCTGGGAGTATGCTAGTGTAGGAAAAAGAATGAAAAGGAGTGAGGTTTTGTACCCTTATTCAAATGGGTTTTCATTAAGCCAATTGTATCAATCCCCCTCTACGCAATACACAGCACCGATTCGTCATTTTTTACGTTCAGCTGATAATCGACGCTGTATTAGTAAAGCAGAGGCGGATTATATGGCAATGAATCGGCTACTGTGGATGGAGCATGTAAATTGGACACGGATGACGATTATTAGCATCGTTTTCAATTTGCCCGATTTACCCTTTGTACAGCAGCGTTTGTTACGAAATGCAACCGATTTAGGGAATTGCCTCCGTCCCTTTTATGGTGACTCTATAGCAGATCGATATGCAGCTTTAATTAAAGAGCATCTTGTGATTGCAGCTCAGTTAGTGACTGCTGCTACTAAAGGAGATACAGCGACGGCTGAGGCAAAAGAGAGAGATTGGTATCGTAATGCTGACGATATTGCACAATTTTTGCATACGATCAATCCTTATTTAAGTATGGAGGCCGTACAAAAGATGTTTTATATGCATTTGGCTTTAACAAAGAATGAAGCTGTGACCATGATTCAAAAAGATTATCAAGCTGACGTGGACATATTTGATGAAATTGAGGCTGAGGCACTTGCCATGTCAGATATGATTGCCGGCGCTATTGTCATGCAATTTTGTTATCTCTTTTAAAATAAAAACAGTTTTTTTCTCTCACTTACAAAAAACAAGGTCTATTTTTGTATAGATCTTGTTTTCCGTTGTTCAATCACTGGAGGAAAAACTTTTGCCTCTTTTGTCTTTGCATAATGTGCAATGGGTCGTGTCCCTTGAAAGGTTCCCTTCATAAAAGAAGCTAACGTATTGCTTTGAATCTTTACTTCAGCTTGTTGTAAGTCCCACGGTGTATGTTGAATATCAATACGAAATAATGTATCGTTCCATTTTGCCCATGAATGGTAACGTTCTACAAGCCATTGGTCAAAATTAGTTTGAGTGTTGTTCCCTATTGTATAGGACACCCTCAATCTTTCATCCAATGTTTTATAATAGCTCGTATAGGTGTTGTCATTATCCCTTTGCTTTCCTTCAATTTTTGAGTATCGATAGGGTAAGCTGACTAATGCCGTTATTTTTGAGAAGACATAATTAGTCACATCTAAATGAAAAAAATAGATTCCTTTCTTGCCCTCAAATTCTACATATGTTCGTACATTCAATTGTAAGGAAGTATTCAAGCCAGGAATGGGTGGTAGAAATCGCATGCGATGCCTATGGACTTTAAAAAGTACCGCACTTACCCAGGCATCTTCTGCGAATAGATCTAGCGTCAGTTCTGGAGGTATATGTTTTTCTAATTCTGGGGGTGATACTGGCCAATGTAAAAATAGGACATCCTGCCATGTCTGTGCTATCATCCACATAGTAAAACTCCTTTCTATGCCCATTTTTTCCTAGAAAGGAGTTATTCAAACAATATAGCTATTTTTGAATCTGCTCAGCCGCTTCTATTTCTACATAGCGATAATATAAATTTCGTAATTCAGATTCTTTAAATAACCCTAGATGACTTTTAAGTTGTGGATGTACTAAAATGCCATGTGTTCGTAGCTCTTTTACAAACCAACCTTTTGAATATTTATGCACCGAATCCATTCTCCTTTACCTTTATTCATACATAGGGTATGCGTTTGGTTTGTGTAGGGTGCCATTGCACAATAAAAAAACGAGAGGAGCCATTCCTCTCGTTGTCTACTTATGTGCCACAAAAAGTTCGATATGGTTGATTAGACGGTTCTGGTAATGAAGCATATTCCTGTTGTTCATTCGTGTGGGCAAAGGGCTGTGCCAGAGCTGTCACTAATTTATTCATCACACTATAGTCTCCCCGCTCTACAGCCGCTTCCAATGCCTCCTCCACCCTGTGATTACGTGGAATAATGGCGGGATTATGCTGACGCATCAATTGTTGTGACGTGTCTTTTGTTTGTGACTGTCTTGCTAATCGTGCAAGCCATTTTTGATGCCAGTCTTTAAATGCTGACGACTTCCATAACGAGGTTTTATCGATTTGGTCAAAGCTTAGGGCGATGAACGTATTAGTATAATCCGCTCTGTCCTGTTGCATGAGCTGTAAAAGTTCTTCTATAAGCTTCATATCCTCTTGCTCTTCATCGAATAACCCTAATTTTGCTCGCATTCCTTTCAGCCAGTTTTGAACGTACAGCTTTGGATATTGTTCTAAGGTAGCTTGAGCAAGTTCAATGGCTTGCTCTTGATTTTCATGAATTAAGGGAAGTAACGCCTCTGCCAAGCGTGTTAAGTTCCAACCACCAATGTTTGGCTGGTTACCATACGCATAACGCCCTTGTCGATCAATTGAACTGAACACTGTCGCTGGGTCATAGGCATCCATAAAGGCACACGGTCCATAATCAATGGTTTCCCCACTGATGGTCATATTATCAGTATTCATGACCCCATGAATGAAGCCCACTAACTGCCACTTTGCTATAAGTGATGCTTGTTTTTTAATGACTTCCTGCAATAAATAAAGATAGCGATTCGTGTCACCGTGTTGATTTGGGTAATGCCGTTCTATGGCATAATCTGCTAAGATTTGGAGTTCTTCATCTGTACCCCATTGTGCTGCATATTGAAAGGTCCCTACCCGTAAATGACTGCTGGCAACTCTCGTAAGGATAGCGCCAGGTAGATCAGTTTCACGGATAATCGTTTCACCTGTACTCACTACCGCTAAACTTCGGGAAGTGGGAATCCCCAACGCAAACATCGCTTCACTAATGATGTACTCCCTAAGCATAGGCCCCAATGCGGCTCTTCCGTCTCCACCACGAGAATAAGGGGTTCTGCCAGACCCTTTTAGTGCGATATCCATGCGTTCATTTAAGGGTGTTATTTGCTCGCCATATAAAAGAGCCCGTCCATCACCTAACATATTAAAATGTCCAAACTGGTGTCCTGCATAAGCCTGCGCAATAGGAATACTACCATCAGGGGCTTTATTACCAGCTAATTCGGCTATGCCCTCTTCACTTTTTAAAGCTTGACTATTTAATCCTAGTGACGCAACTACCGCTTCATTTAACAGGACTAATTCGGGTGAACGAACAGGGTTTAACGTCATACCGGAATAAAAAATACTTGGTAGTTGAACATAGCTATTGTCCATTTTCCAGCCAATTGTCTTTTCCATATTTTCTCCTTTGTTACCTTTTCTATTTATTTTTTCTATTTCAACATCATTCATTCCTAGTCAATTTTACCACCCCATATAAAAATCCGCTTACTTGAAGAGTAATGCGGATTTTTAAGTCGTATTAATTTCGTTGGAAAGTATGACTTGACATACATTGTTGATCATCCGTCCAAAATTCCACTGTAAAAGTCGAATCTTCTATTTCTAGCACGGCAAAGCTTTTTTCTTTGCGACCCCGTGGCTTTAATAAGCTTCCTGGATTGATAAATAAAACATGATCCATCATTTCAGCCCCGAGAATATGAGAGTGACCAAAACAAACAATTTGGGCATTCAATTCTTTTGCCCGATAGGTTAAGGACAGCATGGAACTTTTCACATTAAATAAATGACCATGAGTCACCAAGATTCTTACGCCATCGACTGTAAAAATTTCTTCCTCAGGAAAAGCTTCCTCCCGATCACAGTTCCCTCGTACTTTTTTCATTCCTTTTAATGCATCATGTACATAAGGAAGCTCACTATCACCACAATGTATGCAAACATCTATATCAGGATAAAAATTTCTAACCTTGTCGATCACCTGACTGTCGCCATGTGTATCGCTCATGATAAGTATTTTCATGAATACCACCTCTTATTTAATAAGATTCGGCAATTGCTCCTTCAACTTACGAATAGCATTACCTCGGTGAGAAATAGCACCTTTTTCTTCTGGCGAAAGCTCAGCCATCATACGATTTAGACTTGGAACAAAGAAGATTGGATCATAGCCAAAGCCATTCGTACCACGTTTCTCATGTGCAATCACGCCCTCACAAGTACCAAATACAGTCGTCGTTTCAAAATCTGGACCTGCAATAGCAATACAGCAGCAGAATCGAGCGGTACGTTTGCCATCTTCAACACCTTGTAGGTTTTCTAGCAGCTTCACCATATTAGCTTCATCATCATGATCACCAGCATAACGTGCAGAGTAGACCCCTGGCTCACCATTTAATGCATCTACTGCTAAACCACTATCATCAGCAATCACAATGGTACCAAGATTTTTCGCTAGGGCTTCTGCCTTTAAGATTGCATTTTCTTCAAATGTTGTACCTGTTTCTTCTATTTCCATGTCTGGAGCTACTTCAAACATTGTGACAACTTCATAACCAAGTGGGCCAAATAATGCTTCGAAATCTTTGGCTTTTCCTTTATTTTTTGTTGCGATCACTACCTGTTTCATATTATTTCCCTCCGACCATGTTTGCTTGTTCAGCAAGCGCTGTTTTTTGGAGCTCAACTAATTGCTGGATGCCTTTTTCACCTAGTGCTAATAAATCATTCAATTCTTCACGAGAGAATGTTGCTTCCTCGCCAGTACCTTGTAATTCCACAAAGCGACCTGCACCTGTCATAACAATATTCATATCAACAGCAGCAGCCACATCTTCTACATAATTTAAATCTAAAACAGCACCCTGTTCTTCCACAATCCCTACACTAGTTGCCGCTAAAAAATCGGTTACAGGAAACTTGACGAACGGCTTTTCTTCCGCAAATTTAGCAATTGCCTGTGTCATCGCAACAAATGCTCCCGTAATAGAGGCTGTACGAGTGCCACCATCTGCTTGAATCACATCACAATCGATCCATACCGTACGCTCTCCAAGAGCCTCTAAATCGACCACAGCACGTAATGCACGCCCAATTAGGCGTTGAATCTCCATTGTACGTCCATTGACCTTCCCACGAGATGATTCACGCGGTGTACGTTGAGCTGTTGCACGAGGTAGCATCGAATATTCAGCTGTAATCCAGCCTTTCCCTTGCCCGCGTAAAAAGCCAGGCACTTTGTCTTCGATTGTTGCTGTACAAATTACTTTTGTATTTCCTACTTGAATTAAGACCGAGCCCTCTGGGTGTAATAAATACTCCCCATCCATTTTTACAGGTCGCAGTTCATCTGCCATTCTTCCATCAAATCTTGTCATATTTATTGTTCCTCCTAAAAACTTTCGCGCCCTCATCTTATCATAATTTATTTCTTCAAAAAAGTACTCAATGATTATGTAAAATGCTGAAAACGGCAAAAATCAGCCTAGCCCATTGCTAAGCTGATTTTTTATTTTAATGTAATGCGTTTTATGTCGAGAGTACCTTGCTCCAACCAATTTTCAGCGATTGAACGGAAAATTGGAACAGAACCAGTTGCAAAAAATTTATGAGCAGGCACTGTATTTGCATTTGCTAAAGTGCCATTATAAGCTAGCATTTCTTGAACATCCTTTGCTGTTTCTTCCGCAGAAGATAAAACATTCACTTCATCTCCTACGACAGCTTCAATTTGTTTTTGTAGAATAGGGTAATGTGTACACCCTAAAATAACCGTATCAAATTGTTGATTTTTCAACGGCTTTAAGCCTTCTGCTATTAACTTCGTCGCAAATTCACCTTTATATTCGCCACTTTCTACAAGTGGAACGAAAGTTGGACAGGCTAGTGGAATAATATGTGTTGACGTATTAAGTGACAGTAAGGCCTCTTCATATGCACCACTTTTAATTGTTCCTTCTGTTGCAAGCACAACGACTTCATGTCGCTTCGTTTTCTTTACAGCTGCACGTGCGCCAGCATTTATAACGCCTAGTACCGGAAAAGGCATATTTCTTTGTAAACTTTCGAGTGCTACTGCAGTCGCTGTATTACAAGCAATAACGAGCATCTTAACATTCATTTTTTCTAGCGCTTTCGCCATTTGCCAAGTGAAGTTCCGTACTTCCTGACGGCTTCTTGGACCATATGGACATCTTGCTGTATCGCCAATATAATAAATCGTTTCGTTTGGCAATCGCTTCATAATTTCTTTTGCTACGGTTAACCCGCCTACTCCTGAATCAATAACGCCTATCGGGGCATTCATACTTTCCGCCTCAATCCTGTTTCATGTGTACATGTAGTTTTTCTAGGTAGCTTGATAATTGCGCGACTTCTTGCTCATCAAAACCTACAAGCATCTCTTGCAAATATTGCTGTCTTTTTTCTATAACCTCTTGAATAATACGTTCGCCCTTTTCGAGAAGATGAACAACAACGACACGGCGGTCATTTTCATCACGCATACGCTTGACTAATTCATTTTTCTCCATCCGGTCCACTAAATCTGTTGTCGTGCTAAAAGCTAAATATAAACGGTTTGATAATTCGCCAATTGTAATATCACCAAGCTCTTCTAACCACTGTAATGCAACAAATTGTGGCGGCGTAATCGCATAGTCGGAAACAATTTCTCTTCCCTTTTGCTTCACGATGGCCGCTATATAGCGTAATTCCTTTTCAACCGTTGCAACGGTTTCAGGTGAGTGTTTTGTTACTTCATCCGACATATAACTATTTCACTCCTAAAAATACGTTGAATAGTTCTATTTTGTCGTTTTTTTCACGAAATAGCAAGTGTCCATTAGTCTAATTTAAATTCTTCTAAGCGTAACAGCTCAATTAACGCCTGAGATCGATTTGTTACACCTAGCTTTTGAATTGTATTGGAAATGTGATTTCGCACTGTTTTTTCACTAATACCAAGCTGCTCTGCAATATCTCTCGTTGTTTTTTCAGCTAATAAAAGCGCAAATATTTCACGTTCTCGGTTCGTTAATAGAGAACGATGATGAGAGCCATTCATTCAGTTACACCCTCCTCCCCCGCACGTATTGTAACTTATGTTAAGGGGCTTGAAGCGGTGACGGCTATTTGCATGATTATTACATGTTTCCTTAAAAATTTCGGAAATTGCTTCGACATTTTCATAAATTTTATGTAAAACATAATTCCTACTATTCTCATAATTATTTATGCAATAGCCCTACTCACTTAATGAGGGATAATTTCCAAACTAATCAAGTGCGCTCTTTCTTCTTTAGAAATCGGTACACTTTTACCTGTTCGAGGGTCCATTTGCACAATTGTTCCTCGACCTGTGAAGCACACTTCATCCCTTTGATTTTTTGCTAAATAATGAATATCCATTGATGAACTTCCAACTTTCGCTATTTTAGTGTAAATTCGTAGCACGTCATCAAAGAAAACCTGCTTTACATAATCACATTGTAAATCTGCTACAATCGGTATACTCTTTACATTCTCATCAGCTACAGATGGCATTAAAATACCTACATGTCGGAAATAATCAATTCTTGCCTGTTCAAAATATGTAAAGCTTACCGTATTATTCATATGTCCATACATATCTGTTTCTGAAAATCGTACTCGTGCCTCACTATAAAAGGAAAAACCCTTTTCCCACTCTTGGAAGTCTTCAATATAACTTGCTTTCATATTAGCACCATCCCCTATAATTAATTGGCCATCTTTTTTAGTTTGGTTCAGACAGCCCATAAATAATGAATACAAATTCATTATAAAAGAAAATGCTATATTATCATAGGAAAAACCAAAATTCCCTTATTTTATTGCTACATCTCTTTTCTTTCTATAGTATGGTTTTTCCTTGAACTATGCTAACTATGTTTATATCACAATAAAAAACTCCCTCACACTAAGTGTAAGGGAGTCAGCTTGTCCGATTAGTCTACGAAGTGGTCAGAACCGAAGAAGTTACGGAACATTTGCACTGTAGTAGCACGGTTTAATGAAGCGATTGATGTTGTTAAAGGAATACCTTTTGGACATGCAGCAACACAGTTTTGAGAGTTACCACAGTTTGCAAGGCCACCATCGCCCATAATAGCATTTAAACGTTCATCTTTAATCATTGCACCAGTTGGGTGAGTGTTGAAAAGACGTACTTGTGATAATGGAGCTGGCCCGATGAATGAAGCTTTTTCAGACACGTTTGGACATGCTTCCATACATACACCACAAGTCATACATTTAGATAATTCATAAGCCCATTGACGTTTACCTTCTGGCATACGTGGACCTTCACCTAAATCATAAGTACCGTCGATCGGTACCCATGCTTTCACTTTTTTAAGCGCGTTGAACATACGTTCACGGTCAACTTGTAAGTCACGAATAACAGGGAATGTTTTCATTGGCTCTAATTTAATTGGCTCAGTCAATTGGTCAACAAGTGTTGAACATGATTGACGTGGACGGCCATTAATAACCATTGAACATGCACCACAAACTTCTTCTAAACAGTTCATATCCCATGATACTGGCGAAGTATTTTCACCATTTTCAGTAACAGGATTTTTTTGAATTTCCATTAAAATAGAAATTACGTTCATACCATGACGGTAAGGCACTTGGAATTTTTGCCAGTAGCTATTTCCGCCCTGTGTATCTTGACGTAAGATTTCAACTTTAACCATTCTTCCAGTATTAGCTGCGATTTGCATAACTTTTAGTCTCCTTTCGCAGAGTAGTCGCGTTTACGTGGTGGGATTAAAGAAACGTCGACTTCTTGGTACGTGATGATTGGATTACCAGTAGTTGGGTCAAACTTCGCCATTGTTGTTTTCAAGAATTGCTCGTCATCACGGTTAGGGAAATCAGGTTTATAGTGCGCACCACGAGATTCATTACGTAATAATGCACCTTTTGTCATTACTTTCGCAAGCACTAACATATTTTTAAGCTGACGTGTAAAGTGAGCGCCTTGATTACTCCATTTTTGCGTATCGTTGATGTTGATGTTGTTCCAACGCTCAGTAAGGTCATCAAGTTTTTTCAATGTATCTTCAAGCTGATCATTGTAACGTACTACAGTCATTGTAGCAGTCATCATTTCACCAAGCTCTTTATGCAGTAAGTAAGCGTTTTCTGTGCCTTCCATTTTCATGATAGCATCCCATTTCGCTTGTTCTTCTGTTACGCGAGCATCGTAAATCTCTTGTGGAATATCTTCTGCATGCTTTTTAAGATGTTTTACATAATCTACTGCGTTTGGTCCTGCAACCATACCGCCATAGATAGCAGATAATAATGAGTTCGCACCAAGACGGTTTGCGCCGTGTTGAGAGTAATCACATTCACCTGCTGCAAATAGACCAGGAATTTCAGTCATTTGGTTGTAGTCAACCCATAATCCACCCATTGAATAGTGAACTGCTGGGAAAATTTTCATAGGTAATTTACGTGGGTCATCTCCTACGAATTTTTCGTAGATTTCGATGATTCCACCAAGTTTAACGTCCAACTCATGTGGATCTTTATGAGAAAGATCTAGGTATACCATGTTCTCGCCATTGATACCAAGTTTTTGGTTTACACAAACGTCGAAAATTTCACGTGTTGCAATATCACGTGGCACTAAGTTACCGTAAGCTGGGTATTTTTCTTCTAAGAAGTACCAAGGTTTACCGTCTTTATAAGTCCAAATACGACCACCTTCACCACGAGCTGATTCTGACATTAGACGGTTTTTGTCATCTCCAGGAATCGCTGTAGGGTGAATTTGGATGAACTCACCATTCGCATATGAAGCACCTTGTTGGTAAACGATAGAAGCAGCAGAACCTGTGTTAATAACAGAGTTTGTTGTTTTACCGAAAATAATACCAGGGCCACCAGTCGCCATAATAACAGCGTCTGCACGGAATGATTTAATTTCTTCTGTACGCATATCTTGCGCTACGATACCACGGCACACGCCGTCTTCATCGATAATAACACCAAGGAATTCCCAGTGCTCATATTTATTTACTAAACCAGCTACTTCATGAGAACGAACTTGCTCATCAAGCGCATATAGTAATTGTTGACCAGTTGTTGCACCAGAGAAAGCTGTACGGTGCATTAAAGTACCGCCAAAACGACGGAAATCTAATAATCCTTCTGGTGTACGGTTGAACATAACACCCATACGGTCCATTAAATGGATAATGCCAGGTGCTGCATCACACATACCCTTAACTGGTGGTTGGTTCGCTAAGAAGTCCCCACCATATACTGTATCATCAAAGTGGATCCATGGAGAATCCCCTTCACCTTTTGTATTTACTGCACCATTAATTCCGCCCTGCGCACAAACAGAGTGTGAGCGTTTTACAGGAACTAATGAGAATAAATCAACTTCAGTACCAACTTCAGCTGCTTTAATCGTTGCCATCAGACCGGCAAGACCACCGCCGACAACAATTACTTTGCTTTTCGCCATGATTATTTCTCACTCCTCTTAAAAAATTGCAATGATTGCATGTGCTCTATCGTAGCTCTATTGAATTATACGAAAGCTAAAATAGCAGCCACACCAACTACACTTAGAATTACGAAAATGATGTTTGTTACGTAAGTAGCAATCTTTTGAGACTGAGGAGATTGTACAATACCCCAGCTTACTAGGAATGCCCATAAACCGTTAGATAAGTGGAAAGTTGCTGATAAAATACCAACAATGTAGAACCCAAGCATGAATGGATTAGCAACAATATTCGCCATCATGTCGTAATCAACGTGTGTTCCAAGTGCTTTTTGAATACGAGTTTGGAAAATATGCCATGCAATGAAAATCACTAGGAATACACCAGTGAAACGTTGTAATGAGAACATCCAGTTACGGTATGTGCTGAAACGTCCTGTGTTTGGTGAAGCAGTGAATGCAATGAACACTCCATAAAATGCATGGAACATCAATGGAATATAGATGACAATCCATTCAACTAGGATAAGGAATGGAATCTTTTCCATTACTGCGGTAGCATCGTTATAACTATCTGCCCCGCCTGTTGCTGTAAAGTTAATGAACAGGTGCATCGTTAAAAACAGACCTACTGGAATGATCCCAAGTAGAGAATGTAAGCGACGCCATAAAAACTCTCGATCTTTCGACAAGACTGTTACCCCCCTTAGTACTTAAAATAGCACAACAAAAGAAGTCATCATTTTGTAAATGATACTTCATTGACTGTGTATTTCATCATGGTACAATATTATGACATGTTTATTGTACTCTCAAGAGCTACGAGCGTCAAGGCAACTCGGAGTTTTTCATAGAGCTTATTAAAGAACTAATCTAGTGCATAATGCGTCGTTTTTTCTCGAAAAATCTACCATTACTTTATTAACGCTAAATTATAAGAAAATTCTAAGAAAGAAGGATAACAATGTTAAACACTCCATCTCCTACAATCTCATCCTTTGGTTATGAGATCATTCGCGATCATATTCTATCTTCTATACTCGGTAAACATGAGGATGATGTCCTTTATTGGGCAGGTAAAGAGCTTGCGCGCAAGTTTCCATGTAAAAGTCAAGACGAACTAATCGCATTTTTCGCAGATGCCTGTTGGGGTACATTAGAGCTAATGAAAGAATCGAAGGACGGACGTATTTTCCAGTTGACAAACGACCCTGAAATCTTGCAAATCAAACAACGCAGCTTCAGACTTGAAGCAGGATTTATAGCTGAACAGATTCAGCTAGCTAAAGGCTATTTAACAGAATGTTATGATGAAAAACGTGAAAAGCAACATTACGTTATGTTTACAGTCAAATGGGACGTGAAGGAACGAATTATGCATACGATTCCAACAGAGTAACAAAAAAGGATTGTCTCCCCATTCAATAAACGGGATGACAATCCTTCCTTTTATTTCGGGCAATTACAGAAAATGCTGTTTCTTCTATTATTATATGTAAAGAGCCTGCTCTAAATTAAATTCATCATGCAATGCATTTGCTGCACGAATCATTTCATCCTGTGGTACTACAACAGACACTTTAATTTCTGAGGTGCTCACCATCTTCACAGGGATATTCTCACGACGTAAACGATCGAACATGCGAGCAGCGACACCTGGATTCGAAACCATACCGGAGCCAACTATCGAAACTTTCGCCAATCCAATTTCGAAATCAGCAAAGCTAAAGCCAAGTGATACTTTACTATCCTCTAAAACACGTAAAGCTTCTGCAAATTCTTCTTTCAAAATCGAAAAGGACACAGTTGGTTTTAATCCATCAATGATTGCTTGAACAATGATATCCACGTTGATGCGATTTTCAGCAAGAGTTGAAAATATATCCGCTAATGAAGCATGTGAATAAGCATCATACCCAATTGTTAAACGAATAACATCTGATTCAAAGGCAACACCACGCACTACTAAATTTTTCTCCATCTCTACTTCCTCCTTCAATAAAGTACCTACTGACTCCACTAAACTAGAGCGTATGATCACTGGCATTTGGAACTTTTTAGCTAACTCCACTGCACGTGGATGAATGATGTGTGATCCTAAATGTGCTATCTCTAACATTTCATCATAGGAAATTTCCTGTAGTTTTTGTGCCTTTACAACAAAGCGTGGATCTGCTGTATACACACCATCAACATTCGTGTAAATGTCTGTCCGATCAGCATCTAATGCAACAGCAAGTGCAACGGCTGTCGTTTCGGTTCCACCTTTCCCAAGCGTTGTTATATTTTGGTCATTGTCAATGCCTTGATCTCCAGCAATAACGACGATTTGTCCTTGCAGCAAATGTTCATCAATACGGCTAACATCGATATGATTGATCCTTGCATGACTATGCATATGATCCGTGGAAATGCCAGCCTGCCAGCCTGTTAGTGACACCGCATTATAGCCAGCTTCTTGTATTGCAATGGCAAATACGGAGCTTGATAACTGAGAGCATGAAGATACAACTGCATCTAATTCACGTTTTGACACATCATCCGTGAAATGAAGTACGCTCATTTTCACATCCTGTATCGTTTGTCTCATCGCACCAACTACTACTACCACATCGAATCCTCTATCTCTTTCAGCAATTGCTTTTCGTGCAGCCTCTTGAATTTGTTCGGGCGATGCTAAAGCAGCCCCTCCAAATTTCATTACTATTCTAGACATTTCTTTTGTTCTCCTTTCCAGTCATGTAATTCACCTAAAATGAGGTGTAAAACAGCCTCTAGAAAACTAAAAAGGCAGCCTTCACAAAACGTGAAAGCTGCCTATAACATGTACAATAACGAAACTTGCGCATGTGTGATAGCTCTCCGAAACGTTTAGAATCGACAGTCTTACATTTTTTAAATGCAAAACCAGTACAACAGCGGAAACAACAATGCTGTACTTCGGCAAGGTCCCCTTTCACGCAATGTCTTAGGATTTGTTCATCCTCTTTTGCGCTACTTTTGAATCTTGCACCTCTATCATCACCTTAAAAGTGATTATATTAAATTTTTCCGCCCTCATATAGCAAGTGGGCTAATAACATTGGATCATAATGTTATTTACAACCTTAGCATATGTCTATTCCTTTGACAATGTCTCCTGCTGAAAATAGGCATAAATATGATTTGCTAAATTAGCTGGCATCCCAGCTTCCTGTAAAGCTAGCTCACTAGCCTCCCGTATTTTCTTCACGGAACCAAAGTGTTTCAGTAACTGCTGTTTTCGTTTTGGACCGACACCTTCGATTTGATCCAGAACAGACTGTATAGCATGCTTTTCATGCTGTTGACGCAAGAAGGTAATCGCAAAACGATGGACTTCATCTTGTATTCGTTGTAATAAATAAAAACCGTCACTTGTACGTTTTAAGGCAATGACCTCTGGCGGATCACCAAACAATAGCTGGGATGTATTATGCTTGTCATCCTTTGCTAAACCAGCAATAGGTATAACTAGTCCTAATTCATCCTCTAATACTTCACGCGCAACTTCCATTTGACCTTTACCACCATCAATTAGCACTAAATCTGGTAATGGAAGACCTTCCTTCAAAACACGAATATAGCGTCGACGGATTACCTCTTGCATAGCACCATAATCATCATGCTTGGCTGCTGTACGGGTTTTATATTTGCGATATTCCTTTTTGGCGGGTTTGCCATCAATAAAAACAACCATTGCAGATACGGCGTCTGTTCCATGCATATGACTATTATCAAAAGCTTCAATTCGTAATGGTGTCGTTATGCCCATTGCATCACCAAGTGCCTCGCATGCACCAATAGTACGTTCTTCCTGTCGTTCAATAAGTTGGAATTTAGCGGACACTGCAATTTCAGCATTTTTCGTCGCTAAATCTACCAACTCCTTTTTTTGACCTCGTTTTGGCGTAAGAACTTTGATACCTAACAATTCCGTTAAAATGGCACCATCAATTGCTTGTGGAATAAAAACTTCTTTTGGCTTAATATGTTCTGGTTTTTCATAAAACCGTCCCACAAATGTTAGGAACTCTTCCTCTGCGTCTTGATAGATCGGGAAAATAGAAACATCTCGCTCGATCAGTTTACCTTGCCGAACGAAGAAAACCTGAACACACATCCATCCTTTTTCCACAGCATAGCCAAAGATATCACGGTTAGTAGTGTCACTTGATACTATTTTTTGCTTCTGCATAACTGTATCAATATGGGCGATTTGATCACGAAACTCCTTAGCTCGTTCAAACTCTAAGTTTTCGGCAGCCGCAAGCATTTTTATTTCAAGCTCCTTTTTGACTGCCTCCACACCGCCGTTAAGAAACTTCGTCATATCCTCAATCATTTCCTGGTAAACATGACCATCAATTTGTTTCACACAAGGTGCTATACATTGACCCATATGATAATACAAACAAACTTTTGAAGGTAGCTGCACACATTTTCGTAGTGGATATAAACGGTCCAACAGCTTCTTTGTTTCACTTGCCGCATAGGCATTGGGATACGGTCCAAAATATTTAGCCTTATCCTTTTTTACTTTACGTGTCGTAATTAGACGAGGATGTTTTTCATTCGTAATTTTTAAATATGGATACGTCTTATCATCTGTTAACATGACATTGTATTTTGGATCATGCAGTTTGATGAGATTCAGCTCTAAAATGAGTGCTTCAATATTCGATGATGTCACGATATACTCAAAATCTTCTATTTCGCTTACAAGTCTTTGCGTTTTACCTTCATGTGTTCCTGTAAAATAAGAACGAACACGATTTTTCAGTACCTTCGCTTTACCGACATATATAATTGTCCCCTGTCGATCTTTCATCAAATAGCAGCCAGGCTGGTCTGGTAGAATATCCAGTTTACGCTTGATTAAATCGTTCATTACCTACCTGCCCCCTACGTAAGATTCCCCTCAATGAATCATTTTTATCTTTCCTTATTATATAACGAAAAAAAGCCGAACACATCAATTGATGGTCCGGCTTTTGTGAACTTCATTCATTACGCATGTTTTGCGATAAATGCTTCTAAAGCTTCTTTCGGTTGGAAGCCTACAGTTTTGTCAACTAATTCTCCATCTTTAAATAATAATAATGATGGGATTGACATGATTTGATACTCAGCAGCAGTACCTTGGTTATTATCTACGTCAACTTTTACAATTTTAGCCGCACTACCTGCAGCGTCCATTTCTTCAAGAACTGGCCCAATCATTTTACAAGGTCCGCACCAAGCAGCCCAAAAGTCCACTAATACTAACCCTTCTTTAATATCGCTTTGGAACGTAGCATCTGTTGCATGTACAATTGCCATTTGAAATCCTCCTTAAACTTACTATGATTGTAGTATAGCATGGATAAATTCACTTGAGCGAACAATCTGCCTGTAATGTATTTTTTATGAAAATCCGTGTTGAAAAATTAAATGCTATCGATTAATTCTATTGATGACGGCCTTTCCATAAATAAGTTAACGTAATGAAAATGTAGATTGCTAAAGTAATACCTGTCACGATTATTGAAGTGGTAAAAATAATACCAATTAAGATCGTACTCAACGCAATAATCGCTATCCAAGTAGTATAAGGGTACCATTTCACTTCATACACACTTGAGTTGGATGACTGTTTTTTTCTTGATTTTAAATGGGCTATTGCAATAATTAACCAAATAAATAATACAGTATATCCAAGTGACCCCATTAGAAAATCAAACGTCTTGCTTCCAGCATATAACGAAAAGATGACACCTACATACAATGCTAAAGTACACATCAAAATCGCATATACGGGAACATTTCTTTTGGATAATTGAGCAAATATTTTAGGGACACGACCGTCTACCGCTTGCGTATAAAGTACACGGGATGAACCATAAAGGCCCGAATTCATCGAAGAAATAATGGCAAGTAAAACGACAGCATTCATAATATGATCCGCGCCAGGAATTCCGATCATTTTAAATACCATGACAAATGGACTTTCTGGTACTCCATTCACTTCATTCCAAGGAATCAAACTAACAATAATAAAGAATGGCAGTAAATAGAAAGTAACAATTCGGATTAATGTACTGCGCACAGCTTTTGGGACTACCTTTTCAGGATTTTTTGTTTCAGCTAATGTAATCCCTATGATTTCCGTTCCACCATAGGAATAGATCACCACAAGCATAGCTGCAATCAATCCCATTGATCCATTTGGGAAAAAACCACCGTGAGAAGTTAAGTTAGAGAAACCTACAGCACTATGATGACCAAATGAGACAAGCAATAAAATGAGTCCTGCAATAATAAATACAATAATAACTGTAATTTTAATCAATGCTAGCCAATATTCCGTTTCAGCAAAAATCTTCACAGATAACAGATTAATAGCTGTCACTAGCACCGAGACAGATAACGCCAATATCCAAATTGGATATTCAGGCAGCCAATATTGAATAAAAATAGCGGCCACTACAGATTCGGCAGCAATATTTAATACCCACATCTTCCAATAAATCCAGTCTAAAAAATAAGCTGGATATTTACCTAAAACGGATTCAACTAAATCTCTAAACGTTCTTGCCTCTTTATTGCGGACTGCCATTTCTGCAAGACCTTGCATAACAAATAGTAAAATAATGCCCCCTAATAAATAGGCTATGAGCACTGATGGACCTGCCATATCGATGGCTGCACTACTTCCTTTAAATAATCCTGCGCCAATAGCACCACCTAATGCCATCATCGTAATGTGACGCGAGGTCATTGTTCGTTTTAATTGTTGCTGATTGTTCTTTTCCACTTTCCTACCTCCTAAAAATCAAAAAAGGCATACCGTCTGTTCCTTCATCATCAAATGAAAGAAGAGACGATATGCCATAAGCAAACCGCGGTACCACTCTAATTGGCTCAATATGAACCCAACTTAAAACCTTGTAACGAAGGTTAATCGTCAAACAAATAGAATAATCAGACAATTCCATTTATCTTACCACTCCTAGGCAAGTTCAAAGTCTTATTGGTCTGCGTTGCACCAACCCGCAGCTCTCTTTACCGAATAATGAGCTTTTACTACTCCTAATCTTTGCGTTTAAAAACATTATGATTGTAAATTTAATGATTATTCAACACTATAATCGCAACTGTTAGGTATGTCAATATTTTATTTTGCGATAATTTTCAAATAGCAGTTACTTGCTTAGAAAATGAAAAAAGCAGGAAGGCTCATCCCTTCCTGCAATAACCTTTATGCATTCACTTTTAAAGCCTTAAATTCCTCAATTAGAAGCGGAACTACTTCAAATAAATCTCCAACGATTCCATAATCGGCTACTTTGAAAATATTTGCTTCAGGATCTTTATTGATAGCAACAATGACTTTAGAGTTTGACATTCCTGCTAAATGCTGAATAGCCCCTGAAATACCAGCAGCAATATAAAGATCAGGCGTTACAACCTTACCAGTTTGACCAATTTGCAGTGAATAGTCACAATACTCAGCATCACATGCACCACGTGATGCTCCTACTGCACCACCTAGTAAATCTGCAAGCTCTTTTAGTGGCTCAAATCCTTCTTCAGATTTTACACCACGGCCACCAGCAACTACTACTTTTGCCTCTGATAAGTCAACACCTTCTGAAGATTTACGAACAACCTCTTTAATAATTGTGCGAAGGTTTGTAATTTCTACAGTAACTGCCGAAACATCTCCTGTTTTACCATCAACTTTTTCTAAAGGTGCAATGTTATTTGGACGAATAGATGCTAATACAATTCCGTCTTTTACTTTCACCTTTTCAAAAGCTTTACCCGAGTAGATTGGTCGGATGAATACAACATCATCGCCTGCGCCTTCAATTGTAGTAACATCAGATACTAAACCTGCTTGTAATTTACTTGCAATTTTTGGCGATAAATCTTTCCCATTTGCCGTATGGCCAAAGACAATGCCAGCTGGCTTTTCTTGCTCAATAACAGCTAGTAGTGCTTGACTATAGCCATCAGATGTATATTGTTTTAAATGTGGGTGTTCCACCGTTACAACTCGATCAGCACCGTATTCAAATAATGGACCTGTTAAATTTGCTACAGCATCCCCTAAAAGTACCCCTACAACCTCGCCACCATCAGCGATTTGTTTTGCAGCTGCAATTGCTTCGAAAGAAACATTACGTAAGCTTCCTTCACGAACTTCACTTAATACTAATACTTTTTTTGACATAGCATATTCCCTCCGTTACCCTTTAAGATTCGATTTTTTAAACTACTTTTGCTTCTGTGTGAAGTAGATTTACCAATTCTTTTACTTGTACAGAAAGGTCGCCTTCAAGAACACGGCCTGCTGCTTTTTGAGCTGGTAAGAAGATATCAACCGTTTCAATCTTCACTTCTACGTCATCTTCATCGATATCTAAATCATCTAATTCAAGCTCTGCAAGCGGTTTCTTCTTCGCTTTCATAATACCTGGTAGAGATGGATAACGTGGCTCATTTAAACCTTGTTGAGCTGTTACTAACAGCGGTAAGGAAGTTTCAATTACTTCTGAATCTCCTTCTATATCACGAACAATTTTTGCAGAAGTTCCATCAATCTCAAGCTTTGTAATCGTTGTTACATAATTAATATCTAATAAATCTGCAACACGTGGACCCACTTGACCAGAACCACCATCAATCGCAACATTTCCTGTTAAAATTAAATCAGCATCTTTATCTTTTAAGTATTCTGCTAATAGAAAAGCAGCAGCATTTTGATCTAATTCATCTAAATCATCTTCCGTATTGATAAGCACTGCTTCATCAGCGCCCATTGCTAGCGCTGTTCGTAATTGCTTCTCAGCATCCTCGCCGCCAATTGTTACTACCGTCACTTTACCGCCAGCAGCGTCACGCACTTGGATTGCTTCTTCGATGGCATATTCATCGTAAGGGTTAATAATGAATTCTGCGCCGTCCTCTTGGATTTTACCACCCGACACAACGATTTTTTCTTCTGTATCAAACGTACGTTTAATTAATGCAAAAATATTCATATATCCATACCTCCTGGAACGTTTTATAATTCTAAGTAAACTTATAAATATTATATATATTTAGTTTCAATAACATCGATAACATCCTTGCTCGTTACTATCGACATATGGGAAATTTATTTGCCAGTAAACATAGGCTCTCGCTTTTCAATGAATGCTTGAATTCCTTCTTTTGCATCTTCTGTGATGAATACTGTGCCAAAGGATTTCGCTTCCGCTTCAATCCCTTCATAAAATGAAGCATGCTTTGCATATTGCAAGGTTTGAATAGCTGCCTTCAAAGCAATTGGGCTCTTCTTGGCAATATTCTTTGCAATATTTAATGTTTCCTCTAACAGTGTCTCTTCTGAGAATGCACGGTTTGCTAAGCCCCATTGCACAGCTTCTGTACCGGAAATCGGTTCGCTCGTAAACATCATTTCAGCAGCCTTTGCTACACCAACATAACGTGGTAGTCGTTGCGTACCGCCGAAGCCAGGAATAAGGCCTAATTGTAACTCAGGTAAACCTAGTTTCGCTGATTCCGTCACAAAGCGCATATGACAGCTCATTGCTAGCTCAAGCCCACCGCCTAATGCTGCACCATGAATAGCTGCGATAATCGGCTTAGGGAATGATTCCACACGCTCAAATACTTGCTGTCCATTGCTAGCTAGCTTCGTAAACTCTTCTCCAGATTCTACCCCAGTAAATTCTTTAATATCTGCACCTGCAGAGAAGAAACGGCCTTCACCATGAAGTACAAGGACTCTTACAGCATCATCATGTTCTACAGCATCTAGCACAGAATTTACTTCTGCAATAATACCGCGAGATAATGCATTTGCTGGTGGACGTGCAATTGTAATATTTGCTACCCCATCTTCCACTTTCCAACTTAGAAATTCCATTTCTCCACATCCTTTTAACCTTTAATGGCGTTCAGGATTAATGCCTGAACCTTCGGAACCTGCTCCATCAAATCATATCGATAGTCATTCATAACCCACGACGTAATAGTTTCATCGATTGTTCCAAAAACCATTTGACGTGCCAAGCGTACATCCATCGTTTGATTGAACTCACCTGAAAGCATACCTTCGATTAAAATTTGATCAAGTAAATGTAAATACTCACGTAATACTGAATTAATTTTTAGTCGTAAGTCTTTATTTGATTGGCGAAGCTCTAATTGTGTGACGGTTGCTAGGTATCGATCTGTCGCTAGAACATTAAAATGATTTTCAATCATTCGGGAAAGTTTGTCTTTAGACGTATTCCCATTTTCTATTATATCTTGTAATGACTCTACAAAAACAGCCATTTTTTCATTAAAGACAGAAATTAATATATCTTCTTTATTTTTAAAATATAAATAGATTGTTCCATCGGCCACCCCAGCCTGTTTGGCGATTTTCGATACTTGCGCTTGGTGATACCCATTTTCCGCAATAACGATGACAGCTGCATCAATAATTTGTTTATATTTTGGCTTATCTCGTTTCACTTTTATATCACCACCTAAAAAACATGCGCACGTCAACATAATCAAGTATGACGTGAGAACCTAAAAAAATATGAAAATATGAATGGTCATTCATTCATATTTTCATATTATATTTTACATCATTGCTTGTCAATACTTTACCACGTATTTATTTCGCTTCTTTATTCGCCATTTTTGTTTTTTCTTCATCCACTAATGTACGGCGCAAAATTTTCCCAACGGCTGTTTTTGGCAGCTCATCTTTAAATTCATAATACCGTGGAACTTTAAATGACGCTAGATGCTGACGGCAATATTTATTTAATTCGTCTTCTGTAATCGAATATCCTTCTTTTAAAACAATATAAGCTTTTACCGTTTCTCCTCGATAAGGATCAGGTATACCTGCTACAACGCATTCTTGAATTTCCTCACGCTCGTATAACACTTCTTCAACCTCACGAGGGTATATATTAAAGCCCCCTGCAATAATCATATCTTTTTTACGATCCACTACATAGAAATAGCCTTGCTCATCCATATAGCCAAGATCTCCTGTTAAAAACCAGTCATCTGTAAATGTAGCGGCCGTATCCTCTGGGCGATTCCAATAGCCCTTCATCACTTGTGGTCCTTTAACTGCAATTTCACCAACTTCACCAACTGGCAATTCTTCCGTATCCCCTGTCCGCAAAATAATCGCTTCTGTATTTGGCCAAGGTAATCCTATTGAGCCAATCACCCGCTTGCCCCAAATTGGAGTAGCATGTGTCACTGGTGATGTTTCAGTTAATCCATAACCCTCTACTAATTTTCCACCTGTTACCTCTTCAAACTTCTCTTGCACTTCAATTGGCAATGAAGCAGAGCCACTTAGGCAGGCCTTAATAGATGATAAATCGTAATTAGCAATGTCTGGATGATTTAATAAACCGATGTATAGGGTTGGCGCACCAGGGAAAAGTGTTGGCTTTTGCTTATCAATTGTCTTTAATGCAGTTTCAGCATCAAATTTCGGTAACAGCACCATTTTATTTTGAGTGAAGACTGATAAAAGCATAACAGTTGTCATACCATAGACGTGGAAGAATGGTAGGATACCCATAATGACCTCATCACCGTGCACACATTTATACATCCATGCATCACACATTGTCGTATTGGCGATTAAATTTTTATGGGTTAGCATGACTCCTTTAGGGAATCCGGTTGTTCCACCTGTGTATTGTAGTAATGCTAGGTCATCTTCAAAATCAAAAGGAATATGATCCATTACCTTGATTGGTGCAGAACGCATTATTTCTGAAAACAAATGATTTTGTCCACTATGTTCAACCTTGACACTAAAGCCATATTGCTTTTTTTGAATAAATGGATAGACTAAATTTTTTGGGAATGGTAAATAATCTTTGATGGCTGTCACAATGACATTTTCTAGGGCGGTTTCTTTTATAATTTTCATCACTCTTGGGTACAAAATATCCATCACAAGAATAACTTTTGCACCCGAATCTGCCATTTGATATTGAAGCTCACGTTCAGTATAAAGTGGATTTGTTTGTACGACAACAGCACCTGCATACATGGCACCGTAGTAAGCGATTACACTTTGAGGCGAGTTAGGTAACATAATTGCCACTCGGTCTCCCTTTTCCACACCTAATGATTGTAAATAGTTTGCGAATCTTAAAGCAGACTCATATAGTTCGGTGTACGTCAAATCCTTCCCCATAAAATGAATCGCTACTTTTGATGGATTCTTCTTATAGGCGCGTGTCAAAAACTCTTGCACTGGAATTTCCTCAAACGTTAAAGACGATGGTACTTCTTCAGGATAATTTGCTAGCCATGGTTTTGCTGTCATACGTCCTCTCCCCTTTGTCCCAAACTTTGTCAATTCTTAATTTTATTATAATGAAAAAGAAATGCACTTTCAAACAGAAAATAGAAAATAAACGCATTTTCGATTAATTATTATGCATTTAACAACATTATTATGACTAATTCTAAATAGGATTTGTATGGGTAGATACGATGAATACTCATTCATTCTCTCGTTTTTCAGATTAGAAATAACCTATATATTGCTATATTTGAAAAACAATTTTTCCTATCAGGGCTTTAATAGGTTTAGTTGAAGCCACCTGCTATAAGCTCAATAAAAAACGCATCCTTTAAAAAGGATGCGTTAATGTGCTTAAATAGTCATCATATAATAGACGCCCACTGCCAAAAATGCGATACAGACAATGATTAGTACCTTTGCTAATTTTTCCATGTCATGACACTCCTATGCAATACTTGCCCCAATTACAAACGATAGACCAACTGAAATGGTAAAGGAAATGAAACCAACTGAGCGATTATCATTGGCAATCTCTTGATCAACATTAAAACGAGGTGTCATAAATTCAAATAAGAAATAGGCAACAATTAACAACGTAAAACCAAAAAGACCCCAGCCAATCATTTCACTTAATGTACTATGACGAGCAATAGAAAAACGAAAAATATTACAAATTCCTAGTATTTTTCCGCCTGTTGCAAGTGCCACAGCAACATTACCTTTTTTAATTTCTTCCCAATTTTTATACTTCGTCACGACTTCGAACAATGCCATCGACACGACTAAACATAACACAACAACACTAAAGTATCCTGCCGTTTCGATAATTGGATATCGCCAAAAGCCAGAATTCAGCATTTTTCTCCGTCCCCTTTATAGCTTATTTCAATTCAACAACTGTGACGCCTAAGCCCCCTTCGCCGGCTTCACCAAAACGGAAGGATTTCACACGCTTATTGTTTTTCAAATAGCTTTGAATACCTTGGCGTAAAGCCCCAGTACCAACACCATGGATAATAGATACCCGACCATAATTCGCAAGTAATGCATCATCAATATACTTTTCTGTTCTTAAAATTGCATCTTCATAGCGCTCTCCACGCAAATCCAATTCTAATTTCACATGGCCATTTCGATTTTTTACACCAGCTGTTCGTACAATAGGCTCTTTTTCAGGTTTAATATACTCCAAATCACTATCAGAGATTTTCATTTTTAAAATTCCCATTTGGACAACCCATTCAGTATTCGATACTTTTTCTAACAAAGTACCTCTTTGACCATAGCTTAACACCTTTACCTCGTCCCCGACAACTAAGTTTTGCGCACGGGCTTTTACTTGTGCAGCTTTTTTTAGTACTTTATTATTGTCAAGCGGTGTTGCTTCTTCCAAACGCTTACGCGCTTCAATTAGCTCATGCTCTTTAACAACTTGGTCGGCATTTTTTCGCATTTCTCTCAGCTCAGCAATAATGCCTTCCGCTTCATGTTTCGCTTCTTCTACAATTTTACGAGCTTTTTCTTTAGCTTTCTTATCAAGTGCCTCTTTACGCTCATCATAGGCTTGTAATTTATCTTGCAGCTCTTTACGTAAGCTCTCTGACTCTAACAATAATGCATGGGAACGCTCTGCATCATCTTCAGATTGACGACGTGTTTCCTCTAATGAAGCAATCATCGATTCAACCTCATGTCGATCTGTTCCTGTGAAGCCTTTAGCACGCTCAATAATGGTTTCAGGGAGCCCTAAGCGACTAGAGATTTCAAATGCATTCGAACGTCCAGGAACACCAATTAGTAGACGATAGGTAGGACTCAATGTTTCTATATCAAATTCTACACTAGCATTGGCAACACCAGGTCGATTATAACCGTATGCTTTGAGCTCAGGGTAGTGAGTCGTTGCCATCACACGTGCACCACGACCATGTACCTCGTCTAAAATAGAAATGGCTAAAGCTGCCCCTTCTTGTGGGTCTGTACCTGCTCCTAACTCATCAAAAAGAACAAGTGACTCATCATCAAATTTTTGTAAGATGTCGACAATATTGACCATATGAGATGAGAATGTTGAAAGCGATTGCTCTATAGATTGCTCATCACCAATATCAGCAAACAATTGTTTAAACACAGCAAGCTGAGATCCATCCAATGCTGGTACTGGTAACCCAGCTTGAGCCATTAATGTACACAAGCCCACTGTTTTTAATGTTACCGTTTTACCACCTGTATTTGGACCCGTAATTACTATTGCCGTAATGTCTTTCCCAAACTCAATATCGTTTGGCACAGCTGTATCTATTGGTAATAGTGGGTGGCGTGCACGAACAAGGCGGATATAGCCATCCTGATTCATTTTAGGCATTGTACACTTATTGGCTTGGCCATACTTGCCTTTAGCTAAAATGACATCGATATCCCCTAATACCTTTACTAAGTTAAATAAATCTGGTGCTACATCTTGCACCATTGCGCTTAATGCTAGTAAAATTCGTTCAACCTCAGCCTGTTCTTTCATTTTCAAACGATGAATTTCATTATTCGCTTGGACAATAGAATCTGGCTCAATGAATAAGGTTTGTCCAGAAGAAGATTGGTCATGAACGATTCCACCATAATGATGACGATATTCTTGCTTAACGGGAATAACAAAGCGATCATTCCGAATTGTAACAAGTGTATCAGATAGCATTTTCGATGCATTACTGCCACGGATTAAGCTCTCCAATTTAGAGCGTACCTTTGCTTCCTCCGAGCGTAAGGATTGGCGAATAGTTCGTAAAGTTGTACTAGCCGAATCTAAAACAGCTCCGTTATCATCAATACAGTTATTAATTTCATGCTGTAATCCCGTTAATACAGGCATTGTTTCCTTTTTGGCGATAAAATGGGGAATTTCAATCACTTCATCGGCTTCCAAATCCTCAATAAAATTGCGAAGAATTCTACTAGCTCGAATTGTACTAGAAATTTCCATTAGCTCTATCGCCGCTAACATGCCTCCTATTTGGGCACGTCTTGCAGATGGTCGAACATCAAATATTCCACCCATCGGTACATTACCTTTTACACGTAAAATGGATAAACCTTCGTCCATTTCTTCTAATAGTTGTACTACTTTATCAAAGTCAGTCTGTGGTACAAGCTCCTCGATGGCTGATTTCCCAATTGAAGAAGTACAATAGGTAGCCACTTGTTGCCGTACTTTATCGTATTCTAGTGTTTTCAATGCGCGTTCTGCAATCACTGAGAACACCTCCTCAACCTATTTATTTCGTCGTATGAACGCCTCAAATTGTTCACGCGTCCATGTATTCACAATCAAATCTTTTGGTATCCATGCTCTATTGGCATAGCGAACTCCAATATCCATAAAACGTAGATGTGCGGTATCATGCGCATCCGTATTAATCGCTATTGGCACACCTGCTGCTAAAGCCATCTCTAAATGTTCAACACATAAATCAAGACGATATGGATTAGCATTTAACTCTAAAATTTTACCATATTCCTTCGCCCAGGCAATTAACTGTTGCATATCAGGATTATAGCCATCACGATCTTCAATAATTCGCCCTGTAGGATGGGCAATCATATGGACATAAGGATTTTGCATAGCTGTCAGTAGACGTGCCATAATTTTTTCCTGTGTTTGTGTAAAACTTGAATGTATAGAAGCAATTACAAAATCTAATTCACGCAAAACTTGATCATCAAAATCTAAGCTACCATCCGGTAATATATCCATTTCTGTCCCTGAAAATAAATGAAATTCTGGGTGAGCTTCATTAAATGCCTCAATTTCCACTCGCTGTTTTTCTATACGCTCTGGTGTTAAACCATTTGCGACTTTTAGAAATTGGGAGTGATCCGTAATAACGCTATATTGATAGCCACGCGCTAGTAATGCCTGGCCCATTTCTGCAACAGAGTATGCACCATCTGACCATGTCGTATGCATATGCAAATCGGCCTTAATATCTTCTAGTCGGACCAATTTTTGGATATCCTCTGTTTTGTCAAATTCTACTGTCCCTGTACGCAAGCTTGGTGGAATCCAAGGTAAATCAAAATGAGCAAAAAATGCCGCTTCATCTTGAAATGTTAGAACAGTTCCATCTTCCTGCTCCACTCCATATTCACTAATTTTTTCACCTCGCGCTTTTGCAAGCTGGCGCATGCGTACATTATGGTCCTTAGAACCTGTAAAATGATGCAAGGCAGTCGCATATTCCGTATCCTTCACTAAGCGAAAATCAACGCTTACTGGCTCATCTAAGTCCAAGATCACCGAAATTTTTGTATCTCCTGCTGCAACGACTTCTTGGATGGCTAATGTATTTAATAATTGTTCACGGACTGCCTCAACCGCTTCTGTTACAACAATAAAATCAATATCTTTACTAGTTTCCACTGCACGACGGAAACTTCCAGCTACAGAAAAACGTTCCACTTCCTCCATACTATCTAGAAGGGCCTCTATTTGTAAAACCACAGGCTCTAGCTGCCAAATGGGTAGACGCTCAGAGCGATTAGCTAAATTGGCAAGTTCCTTTAAAATTTTCTCCTCTGTTTTGGCAGCAAAGCCAGCTAATTCACGTACTTTGCCCGCTTCACAAGCCGCCTTTAAGCTTTCTGCTGAGTCGATGCCTAGCTCTTGGTGAAGCTTGGCTATCTTTTTTCCACCTAAGCCTGGCAACTTTAACAATGGCAATAACCCTTTAGGGACAATCTCTTCTAGTTCCTTAAGCAAACTTGACTCACCTGTTACCATCAAATCCTCAATAACAGCAGCTGTCCCCTTGCCAATTCCTTTTAGTTTTGTCACATCATCCATTTCACTTAATGAACGCTCGTCTCCTTCAAGTGCCGCAGCTGCTTTTCGAAAGGCGGATACCTTGAATGGATTTTCACCTTGTAATTCCATATACAGAGCAATTTTTTCGAGCGTGCGAATAATGGTTTTTTTATTCACCAATAATTCCTCCTATCGTAAAAACACTTCTCTCCAAACAGAGAGAAGTGCATAGTTGACTATTGCATATAAATATACCACCAGTTTTGGAACATCTTTGTAATGACCGGTGTATGCTCTAAAATAAGACCACTTAACAATGACTTCGACATTAAATTTTGTATGCTATCAATCGGTAGTAGTGCGCATACATATAGCAAAATAAACATAATTAAATAGTTTTCAATCATGCCGAATAGCGCTCCAAGCCAACGATTTACTGTGTTCAGTACAGGTAAATAAGCAATAAAATCAAAAATCGATGCCACAATTTGCAATGTTATTTTTACGGCAAAGAAAATTACCGCAAAAGCAATTACACGATAGAATGTGCGGTCTAAATCTAGACTGTCTATCACGACACCAAGACTACCTGTATCAGTAACTCCTGGATACGGAACCCAAAATACAAATTTTTGTGCTAATGGCTTATAATAAATATACGCAACAATTAGGGCTACTATAAAGCTGACAATGTGCATCATTTGTACAATGAAACCACGTTTTGCACCGACACCAATTCCAGCTAACAGTACCACTAATATGATTAAATCTAACATTCTCTTCAACCCTTTAATTTTTTCAATTCTTCTTCCAGCTGCTCCAGCCGCTCTTTTAATAGTAAATGATCATGTACTGTATTTACTGCTGTCAGAACAGCAAGTTTTGTGCTATCAAGTGAGGGATTATGTACGTTCATCTCGCGCATACGGTCATCAACAATCGAAGCAACAAGTCGCATATGGCCAATGGATTCCAAGCCGACCATTTTATATGTATGACCATATATTTCCACAGAAATTTTATTCTTTTCTTGTTTTTCCATAGTCGCACCCTCCTATAAATTCGATACATGCAAGATTTTTTTGGCTTGCTAGCACCATCACACAAAAAAGCTATTTATTATCATACCATGAAAGGTATAAAATTGTGAACAATGAGGACAGAAAGGATCGATTAAATGTCAAATATTGTACTTTCCATTTCAACAAATATTCAAAAAGAGGTGATGGCATACTATGCATCCAATTATATTGAACGCAAGGCTGCTGGTGTAATCTTCGCCGCAAAACTACCAGATACCTCCATAACCATGTATAAATCAGGAAAATTAATGTTTCAGGGTGGTGGAGCTGAACGTGAAGCTGCCCGCTGGGGGACCATTGAAAAAACATCGAACTCAAAATCATCTAGTATTGGAGCAAAGGGTGATACACTACCCGACCAATTTGCAACGATGTCCGTATTAGGCTCAGATGAAACAGGCACTGGTGATTATTTTGGCCCTATTACAGTAGCTGCCGTATATGTACCTGCCTCCAAAATTGAACTGATCAATGAGCTTGGTGTCAAAGATTCAAAATTGTTATCGGATGATTACATGCGGAAAATTGCTCCTGATTTACGCGCAGCTTGCGTTCATAGTGTTCTCGTCTTACGCAATGAAAAATATAACAGCTTACAGGCAAAGGGCTACTCCCAAGGGAAAATGAAAGCCATGATGCATAACAAGGCACTGCAAAACACACTGACAAAAATGGCTCCTGAAAAACCTGAATGTATTTTAATTGATCAGTTTGCAGAACGAGGCGTTTATTACAATTACTTAAAAAACGAACGAGAAATTGTACAGGAAAGCGTGTACTTTTCTACTAAAGCCGAGCAATTACATGTAGCCGTGGCTACAGCATCCATTCTAGCTCGTGCTGCGTTTTTAAAGGAAATGGATCGTCTCAGTGAAATAGCGGGTTTAGAGTTAATGAAAGGGGCCTCCAACAAGGTAGATGTGCAAGCTGCACGTATTTGGCGTAAACAGGGCGAAGAATTTCTACGCTCCATTACAAAATGGCATTTTGCTAATACAGAAAAAGCGAGAAAGATGATTTAAAAAACATGAAGCTCCAAACGAAAAAGATTGTCTAGATGACAGTCTTTTTTCTTTACCAAAATAAAGTAAAGGCGTTATTTCCCATGAGAAAGTCATTATCCTTATGACCGTGTAAGAAAAATGACAAAAGCCATCGAGAGTAAACTTCTCGATGACTTTTGACTAAGTCTGAGACTATCTAGTACGACAGTCTTTTTATAATTTTAGCGTACTTCTGTACCATCGATTGTAGCAATTGCTTTTAGTACTTTATTGTGTGCAGCTACTACTTCTTCGTCTGTTAACGTGCGTTCTGGGTCGAAGTATGTGAGCGAGAATGCTACGGATTTTTTCCCTTGCTCCATTTTCTCACCCTCGTATACGTCAAATACGCGGATATCCTTCAATAATTTCACACCAGCTACATTAATAGCTTTTACGACTTCGCCTGCAGTTGTTGTACGGTCCATAATAAGCGCAATATCACGAGACATCGCAGGGAAACGAGGTACTGGTTTGTAGGAAAGTGGCGCTTCTTGATCAGTTGCATTTAATAGAGCAACAAGGTTCATTTCCATAACATACGTATCTTTTACACCCCATGCCTTTTCCTCTGCAGGGTGTAGTCCACCAATAATACCCACTTGCTCGCCATCCAATACTATACTAGCTGTACGACCTGGGTGTAATCCATCAATTTGTGCTTTTTCAAATGAAATGCGATTTCCTAGGCCAAGCTTGCCAATAACACCTTCTATTACACCTTTTAAGACGAAGAAATCTACGGCTTTTTTCTCGCCTTGCCATGCGTGATCTAGCCATTTCCCTGTAAGGACTACTGCAAGATGCTCTTCTTCGAAAGGTTGCCCTTCCTCCGATTGACCAAGGAATACTGAGCCGATTTCATATAGAGCTACACTGTCTGCTTGGCGGGCAACATTATAGGCTGCTGCTTCAATTAAGTGTGGAACTAGGCTTTGTCGTAATGTAGAGCGTTCTTCACTCATAGGCATTAGTAAACGAGTGACTGGTTCAGCTTTCAATGCAAATCGTTGTGACAGCACATCAGATGTTAATGAATACGTCACAGCTTGATACAAGCCAGCACTCTCCATATAATTACGAACAACACGACGATTAGCTTGATAAGCTGTTAAACTACCTACTTGTGTAGCACCCTCTGGTAATGTCGTTGGAATCTCGTCGTAGCCATAAAGACGAGCAATTTCCTCTACGATATCCTCTTCGATTTTAATATCCTGACGACGTGTTGGTGCATCAATAATTAATAAACCATTTGCAGCTTCTACTCCGAATTTTAAGCGCTCTAAAATAGAAAGCATATCCTCTAATGCGATTTTCATGCCTAAACGTTCGTTAATAAAATCTGGTGATACGACAACACGCGCTGGTGTTTTATCTAAATCGTCTACCACACATGTACCTTCCAATACTTCACCACCAGCTAATGCAGCAAGTAATGTTGCAGCACGTTCAGCTGCAGGTAAAACACGATTCGGGTCTACCCCTTTTTCAAAGCGGGCAGATGCATCAGATCGAAGGCCAAGATGACGAGATGTTTGACGCACTGTTAAGTCGTCGAAATAAGCCGATTCAATGACAACAGTCGTTGTAGAATCTGTTACCTCAGAATTAGCACCACCCATTACACCAGCAATAGCAACTGGCTCTTTGCCATTCGTAATAACTAAATCTGACGCTTTTAAGGTACGTTCTTGGTCATCTAAAGTTGTGATTTTCTCACCCTCCGTTGCTTTACGAACAACGATTTCACCTGTTGCTAGACTATCATAGTCAAAGGCATGAAGTGGTTGACCATATTCCATTAACACATAATTCGTTACGTCCACTACGTTATTATGCGGGCGTACACCTGCTGCCATCAAACGATTTTGAAGCCACATTGGTGACTCCCCAATTTTGACGTTTTTCACAACTTTTGCGACGTACATTGGGTTTGCTTGCATATCTTCCACACGAAGCTTTAGTAAATCCTCTGCTTTTTCGCTGGCAGCTTGATAAGAAATATCTGGATACTTTACTTCCTCTGACAGGATAGCACCCACCTCATATGCTACACCTAGCATTGAAAGGGCATCTGATCGATTTGGTGTTAAACCAAGCTCTAGCACTGTATCTCGTAAGCCTAGAATAGCCAGTGCGTCCGTTCCTACTTGCGCATCTTCTGGAAGTACGTAAATGCCCTCAGAGTAAGCTTTAGGTACAAGCTTTCCTTCAATACCTAGCTCTTGTAATGAACAAATCATGCCATTTGATTCATGTCCACGAAGTTTAGCTTTTTTAATTTTAATACCGCCAGGCAAATGGGCACCTGGGCGAGCCACAATTACTTTTTGACCAGCATCTACATTGGGAGCACCACAAATAATTTGTTGAGGCTCTTCTTCACCAACATCCACTTGACAAATATTTAATTTATCGGCTTCTGGATGTTTTTCCTTTGATACCACATATCCGACTACAACTTTTTCCATTGCATTTGCACGATCAATGACTGCGTCTACTTCAATTCCTGAACGTGTAATTTTTTCTGCTAATAGCTCAGGTGCTAAGTCCTGTGTATTGACATAATCTTTTAACCATTCTAATGAAACTAACATGTTTTATCCCCCTTACGCCTCTGTTCGCTCGAATTGTGATAAGAAACGAGTGTCACTCGTATAGAAATGTCGAATATCGTCGACACCATATTTCAACATGGCAATACGCTCTGCACCAATACCAAATGCGAAACCAGAAACTTTCTTCGGATCATAGCCAGCCATTTCTAAGACGTTTGGATGAACCATACCTGCGCCTAGTATTTCAATCCAGCCAGTGCTCTTACATACGTTACATCCTGCACCACCGCATTTAAAGCACGAGATATCCATTTCAACAGATGGTTCTGTGAATGGGAAGAAGCTCGGACGAAGTCGAATTTCACGTTCAGCACCAAACATTTTTTTTGCTAAAGTATCTAAAGTTCCTTTTAGATCACTCATACGAATATTTTCGCCAATTACTAAACCTTCAATTTGCATAAATTGATGTGAGTGCGTGGCATCATCATTATCACGACGGAATACTTTTCCTGGACATATGATACGAATAGATTCACCTTTTTTAGCTTCCATAGTACGAGCCTGTACAGGCGATGTATGAGTACGTAATAATATTTCCTCGGAAATATAGAACGAGTCTTGCATATCACGAGCGGGATGACCCTTTGGTAAATTTAATGCTTCAAAGTTATAGTAGTCCTTCTCTACTTCAGGACCCTCTGCAATTTCATAGCCCATGCCAATAAATAAATCTTCAATTTCCTCAATGACACGTGTCAATGGATGGCGATTCCCTACTTTTATTTCACGTCCAGGTAAAGTAACATCAATCGACTCACTTGCTAATTTTTCAGCAATAGCCGCTTCTTCAAGTACAGCAGCTTTTGACTCTAATACTGCCGTTACGTTTTCACGAACATTATTCACTAAAGCACCCATTTTTGGTCGCTCTTCAGCTGATAATTTACCCATTCCTTTTAATAAATCAGTAATAGGTCCTTTTTTCCCTAAATATGCAACACGTACTTCATTTAATTCTTTTAGACTTGCTGCTGCTTCAATTTTAGCAAGTGCTTCTTGCTCTAATTGTTTTAATTGCTCTTCCATGTTAAAACCTCCTTAGAAAATTAACGCCTGTTTTTAGGCATAAAAAAACTCGCCCCTAAAAAAGGGACGAGGACATATTCGCGGTACCACCCTAGTTATTGCAAGGCCAATATCCTTACAATCACTTCATTCACATAACGACTTGATAAAGCCGGCTTACCTTTACAGCATCAAGCTGGTCCCGGTAGCTGCTCGCGGGCTGAATTCAAAATTGCATCGGTACGGCGTTGGCTCTCAATCTCCGGCCACACGCTCCCTGTCGTCCATTCACAATCTTTACTACTTCCCGGTCATAGCATTTCATATTTAAACTTACATTTTAGAATTGATTATACAATAACGATCAGTTGCAAATCAAGGGGCAACTAGCGGAAACCCGCATGATTCTGTCAGTTATTTCACAAAACCATATAAAACTATACCAGTTGCTACAGCTACATTAAGTGATTCAGCCTGACCAAAAATTGGAATGATTATATTTTGGTCTGTCATTGCTAAAAGCTGTGGCTGAATACCACTACCTTCATTTCCCATAATAATCGCAAATGCACCAGTATGCTGAATGTCGCTATATGGCACGGCGTCTTCATCCAATGCCGTACCAAATACTGGAACTCCTTGATCCTGTAAAAAGTCTACACATTCCGTTAACTCTTCACGTACTACAGGGATGTGGAAATGTGAGCCTTGTGCAGCTCGTAACGTTTTAGGGTTGTAGACATCGGCACAGCCCTTCCCTAAAATAACGGCATCTAATCCAGCTGCATCGGCTGTACGAATCATCGTCCCAATATTGCCTGGGTCTTGAACAGCATCGATCAATAACACTTTACGCCAGGATGCCTTTACTTCCTCCTCTAATGCAGGCTGTCTACAAATAGCAAAAACACCTTGTGACGTTTCTGTTTCCGCAAATTCCTTCGCTACTACTGACGTAACCTCTACAATAGCAATGCCATCAATTGGCCATAGCATCGGTAAATCTACACCTTCACGTACAATAATTTGCAGGACTTGCTCTTTATTTTTTAATGCTTCTTCTACAAGGTGAAAGCCTTCCACTATGAATTCACCTGATCGTTCCCGTTCTTTTCGTGTTGTCGCTAATTTTTTCCAATATTTCACTAGCGCATTTTGCGTAGATTCGATTCTCTTCATTGCTACCTCTTACCGCCTTTTTCCTATATATTGACCATTATTATACCTTAGTAAATACTAAATTTCATAGCTATGTGAGAAAACTGTTTTTTTCTAGGACAAGTGTAATTTTAATGCTGTGTCTAACAACTCCACCATGTTATAATGATACATACTTTGTAATAATTTTACAGTATCGAGAAAAAAGGTGATCAGGATGAAAAAAACAATACATGTAGTTGGTGCCATTATTGAAAATGATCAACAAGAAATTTTCTGTGCTTTAAGAAATGCCCATATGGTACTCGCTAATTATTGGGAATTCCCTGGCGGTAAAATTGAACCCGGCGAAACTCCCCAGCAAGCACTTTATCGAGAAATCCTTGAGGAATTCAACTGCGTCATTCAAGTTGGTGAGCCAGTGACCAAAACTCTTTATGAATACGAACAATTTTTTGTTCACCTAGAAACTTATCTAGCCACTATTATTAAAGGTACTCCACAAATATTGGAACACGCTGAAGCAAAATGGGTTCCTCGTCAGCAATTGCTTAAGCTTTCTTTTGCACCTGCCGATTTACCTTCCATTGAAAAATTATTAGCGGAGCCATAACACATATTTACTTCATATCAAAAAAATGAGTCACTTGGTTACGACCATTTTTTTTCGATGCATACAAGGCATCATCCGCATTTTTTAGCAATGTCGTACCAGTATCTTCTGATGTGACGGTTGCCATTCCAATACTTATCGTCACCTGACCAGCTGGCCAATGATCTAACGCAACTGTTTTTCTAATTTGCTCCCCTAACTCTTTTGCTGCGGCAATCTCAGTTTCCGGTAAAATCATGACAAATTCCTCACCACCATAACGAGCAACGGTATCTTCTTTACGCGCTCGTTGTGTTAATAACTGTGCCAATTGAGCAAGAACATCGTCACCTACTTGATGTCCAAACGTATCATTAACTTTTTTAAAATGGTCAATATCAAGAATACATAGTGAGAAAGGCTTAGCTGATTCATAATAACTATTGAGCTGTTGTTCAAGTTTATCTTGAAAGAATCTTCTATTTTTCAAACCCGTAAGTTTGTCTGTCTCCGACAATTCAATTAAAGTAGCATTCACGGCTAATAATTTTGCCTGTTGTTGTTCGATTTCTACATGAATTTGCTCCAAATTGGCTAATGCCTGTTCTTTTTCTTGGTAGGCTGCCTCTAGCAGCTTTTTAGCTGAACGTAACTCTTGTTCATAATCAATACGCTTTTGCATTTTGACTAAAATACAATCAATTCGCTCTACCGTATCTTCCTTGTACAATCTAGCATTCATTAGAAATGGTATAGCCATCCCTTCCTTATGTTTGAGATGAATAAACAATTCCTCTACTTGCTGTTCTAAATTTATCATCGGATAAAAATACGAGTGAAAAATTAATTTATTAGCAGTAGATAGAAGTACCTCTAGATGTTGTTGCAGCAAATCTACCTGCTCAAAGCCTATCCAATTTAATAAGGTGTGATTGACCTCTGCAATTACTCCTTCGTGAGTGATGGAAAGAAAACCACATGGCGCATCATTAAGTCGTTGTTCCATTTACAATAATCCTTTCATTATTCTTCCCTACAAAAAACCCGTAATACACTGGATGGTTTCATTTGGGTGACTAATGTGAGGGTAATGTCCTTTCGCTTCCATTAAGCTAAAAGTACTGCCTTTAATATGTTTATGTAAATAATCTCCTACACTTATAGGCACAATACTGTCCTCAGAGCATTGGATAATTAAAACTGGGACTGTTACCTTTGATAATTCATTTCGATGATCCGATAAAAATGTTACCTCGGCAAATTCTCTCGCAATGACAGGATCTGCAGATTTAAATGTTTGTTTGAGCTCATCCGTTAATGCTGGATTTTCAGGATTGCTCATTGCGATAGGAGCCATATAGCTTGCCCAACCAGCAAAGTTCATTTCCATCATATCTAATAATTCCGCAATATCACTACGCTCAAATCCACCCATATATTCACCATCATTTAAATAACACGGTGAAGGTCCAATCATAATCAATTTTTTAAAGTATTCAGGTCGTTTAATGGATGCAAGTAATCCAATCATAGAACTAATAGAATGTCCTACAAAAATACTTTGCTGTAATTTTAAAGATTCAATAACATCCAATAAATCTTGCACGTAGCCTTGCAAACTTTGATATTTCTCTGATGTATAGGCATTTTTATCTGAGCTTCCAGATCCGACATAATCGAATAATATAATTTTATATTTGTCCATAAATGCAGGCGTAATAAAACGCCACATGTTTTGATCACAGCCAAAACCATGTCCAAAAATAATCGGTTGATCTCCTTGTCCAATTACTTTCACATGATTACGAACAACAATATTTTCCATCTCGCTAACTCCTTTTTAGAAATATATGTAATAGTTTTATTGTGACCTTTGGTACTGTAATTATCAAGATTAATTTCCACTTATAGATTGGACATGCTTTCACTATAAGAAGAGAGCAGCAATGCGTCCGCATACTGCTCATCTTATAGACTATAACCATTTGCTAATAGGCGGAATACTTTGCGGAAATTGAAATACATTAAATGGATCATATTTTGTTTTCACTTCTCTCAACCTTCTAAAATTACGACCATAATAGGCTGTTGGCCAATCTTGAATAAATCGATCGGGGAAATTGACATAATCGCCTGTGGTATATGGAGATAAAGCCCTCCGTATGTCCTCCACCCATTTTATATTTTGCCTTTCATCATCTGGGTTTTTCCAAGAGGTATTGTATTCTTGAGCCATTATTGCATTTCGGTAGAAATAGGCTGTGTGATTTGGAGCAATTTCACTGACGGCTCCTCTTAAGGATTGCTGCCAAATTGTCGTATTTGGATTAGGGGCATGCGTTAAAAATTCCTTCATTCTCTTAATGGCCTCAAAAGGAAGCGGTCTCTCAATAAAAGAACCTGATCTTTTATAGAGCATTGGTTGATTACCACTTGGTAGATCAAAAAATTCTACTGCCTTTATATAGGGTACTTCCTTTATCCATATATTTATTGGTGAACCTGCCTTTCTTAATGGTCGAAGAAGTTTTTTTAATTCCGCTGTGGAACCCACAAATTCTCCTTGAGATACGATCTCCCCAACTTCCTTCGTCTTTAATTCAATTTGTGATGTCAGACGACTATCAGTAAATGGAGCCCATTTTTGCCATGTATCAAAAGCAAGCTCAAAATCACTCCATCCCCATGTGATGGAAAAGAGCGAAACTTCACTGATAGCATGGAGCTTGAATGTTAATGAAGTGACAATACCGAAATTCCCACCACCGCCACCACAACTGGCCCAAAAAAGGTCATTATTGTGTTGCCTATTTGCTTGGATCATCTTGGCACCATCCTGTCCACTTGCAATCACTATCTCTATTTCGAGGAGATTATCACAAGTTAGCCCAAAAAGTCGTGACAGCATGCCAATCCCTCCACCAAGGGTTAAGCCAACTACGCCAACGCTACTTTCTGTACCAGCAGGTATCGTTACACCTTTTTCCCATAATTCTCTGTATACCTTTCCTAAATTGGCACCAGCCTCGATTTTGACCGACATGTCTTGGAGATTAATAGCGATATTATTCATGTCACTTATATCAATAACAAGACCCTTATTTAATAACGAAAAATTTTCATAGCTATGCCGACCACTGCGAACCCTGAAAGGTTCATTGTTTTCCCTTGCCCATTTTATGGCATTGACCACATCTTTTGTTCTTTGACAAAATACAATTAAACTCGGATACTTGGAATTATTTAAATTATTATTCGTCCGCGCTTGTTCATAATTCGGATCTTCAGGAGTAACGATTCTACCTGTAAGCTTCGCTTTCTTCACCTTAAACCCCTTCCCCATCACATCTAATTTATGTCATATCCTATGCTAGGTATCCTAGGGAAAGAATTTGAAGCTTTAAGCTTTTGCATATCTCTTATAAAATACTCATTTCATCATTTGAATCATATGATGCAGTAATGAACTATCATTTAGGAGGTGTTCTATGATTATTCATGTAGTAAGTGCTGGGGAAACGCTTTGGTATATTGCCAATCGTTATGGGGTATCTGTGCAATCTATTACCCTGTTAAATGCGTTAGCTACACCAGATCAATTAGCCATCGGACAATCACTTGTTATCCCTTCATCGTATACCACTTATACCGTGAAAAGCGGAGATACATTATGGTCGATTGCCCAACAATTTGGCGTTCCGCTACAAGCAATCATTGCAGACAATCATCTAACGAACCCTGATATGTTAACACCTGGCACTAAATTAATTATTCCACCAGTCGTTCATATTGTGCAGCCTGGTGAAACTTTATGGCAAATAGCTCAAAATTATGATACGACCATCCAAGCAATTATTGCTGCAAATCATATTAACAACCCTAATATGATTTATGTTGGTGCTCAATTAATCATCCCTAGAAAATTACCACTTATCGAAGTAAATGCTTATTCTTACCAACCACCTGAGGAAGCAATTGATTCCATTAATGCTGTTGGTCATCTACTTACTTATTTTAGTCCTTTTGCTTATAAGATGAAGGAAGACGGTACATTACAGCCTATAAATGATGAAAAAATGATAGCAGCTGCACAGGCTAAAAACATCATTCCTATGTTAACACTCACTAATTTTACTTCAACAGAAGAAGGCTCTAATTTGGCACATGTTGTCTTGTCCAATGAAGAGTTGCGTGTCAAAGTCATGAATAATGTTTTACAGGTGATGCAAGAGAAGGGCTATCAAGTTTTGAATATTGATTTTGAAAATGTTTTGCCTGCTGATCGAGAAAATTACAATGCATTTATCCAATTAGCAGTGGATATGCTACATCCAAAGGGTTATCTCGTATCAACTGCACTCGCACCTAAAACCAGTGCAACGCAAGTTGGAACGTTATATGAAGCACATGATTACGAGGCACATGGTCGAATAGCAGATTTTGTAGTTTTGATGACGTATGAATGGGGATATCGTTTTGGATCTCCTCAAGCCATTTCCCCCATTAATGAGATGAGAAGAGTTGTTGAATATGCACTTACAGAAATGCCTGCGGATAAAATTTTATTAGGCTTTGAGCTCTATGCCCGTGATTGGTTATTACCTCATGTCAAAGGTCAAGAAGCCGAGACATTTAGTCCACAGGAGGCTCTTAATCGAGCCATTAAATATGGTGCCACCATCCAATATGACCAAACAGCGCAATCCCCATTTTATCGTTATGTCGATGAACAAGGAAGAAATCATGAGGTATGGTTTGAAGATGCGAGAAGTGCACAAGCTAAATTTGACATGGTCAAACAATACAATCTTCGAGGAATTAGTTATTGGGCTTTAGGCTTCCCATTCCCACAAAATTGGGTACTTTTAAATGAAAATTTTTCTATAAAAAAGCCTTAATTTTTTTATTGTGCACGCAACTAATAAAGATATGCTACATTTCCCGATTTTTTCCCATGATAAAAAACTCATTTCAGAGCCATATTAAGATATACCAATTTGAAAGGAGCAACTCACATGGGAAGAGACAATAAACAAGGTCAAAGTAACAATAAAGGTTCATTACCTCAAACGCCAAAAAACCAGAAAATCGCCCCTAATAAGATTAGTGAGGAATTTTCTCAAGAGTTCATGGAGCTGATAAATACAGTAACGCAAAAACAGCACAATAAGAAGCAAAAATAAGGGGGGCTTCAGTTGGATTTTCAACGTGCACATGAAATTGTCGCCTCACCGTTAGAATATGAAGTGAGCTATAATGGCGTTTCCGTTTGGATCGATAAAATCCATGCTGATGAGAAAACAGCGACTGTTCTCCTACGTCGTTCTTTAGGGGAAAGTTCAGATGTGGATATATCCGAACTTAAGGAAGAATATCTCGTTCACTAGAAAGGAAAGAACCTGCTTCATTTTTACCTAAGCAGGTTCTTTGCATTACTTTACATACTATAATGTTCTTTATATTGAAGCTGCGTTAAGACTTCATCTACATGGTGGTGCAAATCATGAAAGGTTTCCGAAATTTGCTGAGGTGAAATCGGTCTACTAAATAAATAACCTTGAATATAATCACATCCACCTTCCATCAGAAACGACAGCTGCTCAACCTCTTCGATGCCCTCCGCCACAACCTTCAAGCGTAAATGCTTCGCCATCGAAATAATCATCGACACAAGAGCCTCATCATTTGGATTATGTTGAACATTTCTCACAAAAGTACGGTCAATTTTTAGACAATCAATGGGAAAATCCTTTAAATAGGATAAAGATGAATATCCTGTTCCAAAATCATCGACTGCAATTTGAATACCTAGCGCCTTTAATTCATGCAGAAGCTGTGTCATTTGATCAATATTCATTGTCATACTTTCCGTAATTTCTAATTGCAAATAATGAGCATCTAATTTCGAACGCTGTAATATTTCACCCACCATTTCAACTAAATCCTGTTGAAATAATTGTCCAAGTGAAAGATTAACAGCCACTTTGATTGGAGGTAATCCTTGTTCTTCCCATTGTTTCGCTTGCTGACAGGCCGTTTCTAATATCCATTTGCCAAGAGGAATAATGAGACCACATTCTTCTGCAATCGGAATAAATATTTCAGGTGACACAAATCCTCGATTTGGATGTTGCCAGCGCACTAATGCTTCAACTGACTCAATCGCACCACTTTTTAAATTTACCTGTGGTTGATAATCTAAATAAAATTCGTTATTGGCTAACGCATTATGTAAATCTTGCTCTAACAATATACGTTCTGCTATTCCTTTAGACATGTATGGCTTATAGAAAAGAAATCTTTGTGGTATTTGTCTAGACTCTCGCATCGCTAATTGGGAATGCATCAATAGCTCTTCACCCGTCCATTTTTCCTCCTGTAAGGCTATTCCCATATTTAAATTGCCATTTAACGAAAATAATTGTACCTGTAAAGGTTTTTTCATAGCACTTTTTAAATTCAAACAAAATTGTAATAGCTCTTCAATTGTCTTTACATGATTAATATAAATGACAAATTGGCCCTCTTGTAGTTTGGTCGCAAAATAATGCGGTGGTAAGATCGTTTGTATACGTTCTGCCACTAGCTTCATCATTTTATTAGAATGACTAATCCCTATGGAAGAACGAATGGCTGCAAACCGATCAATTTCAATGGCAATGACTGCCTTTTGATGTCCATTTTCATGTAATTTTTCTTTTAATGTTTTAAGTAATAAATGCTCATTTGGTAATAGTGTAATATCGTCATGATAGGCTTGGAATTGTAGCTCCCGTTGTGATTGTTCAAGATCCTTCTTTATTTTTAAAAGTTGTTGAAATGGTTTTTCAACAGATGTATAATAAATAGCCTTTAGGAAAAAGTAAAATGCTAAAAATTGATAGATAAGGGCGGAGAAATCCCATATCGCATGCGTATCTTGGCTTATAATGAAAAACGTATCACTTACAATGAGCGAGATAGCTGCACTGATGAGCCACATGGAACGCTTTGGCATTTTCTTCAAAAATCTACTAATAATGTTTATCGTTATCAGTTGAAGAACAATAGAAAATAGGTGTACGATATTATCAATATGATCTATCCATTGCACTGGCAATAATTTTGGTGAGATATATACTAGGAGAATACTTGCTATAACAAAAAGTAGAGAACCACTATAACTAAGGATTCGATGCTTCATTGTTAATTGTTTTTTAGGGTATAAAATAATGAATAAAAAGCCGAGTGATAAGTAAAAACGTATTAATATATGTAAAGTATCCTCCATAAAGGCCCATCTGATGGAATGATTATGGCTAAAAAATAAACTGACTAATTCAAGTAATGCTAAAATAAAAAACACATTTCCTATGTATAAAGTTTGATTTGATAGTAAGTGGGAAAAAACTAAATACGATTGTATGGCAATTGCCATCGTAAATACAATAATTAATACTTGTATAATCAATTTTAAATTTGTATAAATTTCACCTTGAAAAACACCGTATATTTGATTGCTAAAACTTAATAATGGTATCACCAGCAGTAATGGTAATACCATGTACCAAACCTCTTTTTTATCGATCTGATTAAACCATTTGCCCAACACAAACCCTCCATACTACTATGTAAAAAAATCGCTAGGTATTTTTAACTATCACAATTGAATAATTTATGTAAAATTGTATTTTTCTTTGACTACTTACAAATCATAACACTTTTATCGTAATTTGTATGCATTCAAGTGAAGTATGCTAATATTCATTTTATTACAATATTAGCATACTTTTGATATATTATTGCTTTTTTCTCACTTCAAAATCCTTATTTCTTAACTTCTTAATGATTCTTTGCCTTCTTTTTTTACTGGCTTCTACTGAAAAACCTAGTAGATTAGCGATGTCTTGATCACTGAGATCTTCTACATAATATAGGTATAAAATGCTCCTTTCTACCTGTTTAAACTGGCACATCAAACCTTCTAGAAAGTTGGAACTTTGTGGATAGTTATATTCCTCCCGCTCAAGCTCATTACGAAGAAAATCAAGGGTTTCATCATCCACTATTGCTATTTTCTCTACATAGTTTTTTTCCTTTATTAATTCATTTAATAGTTCTCCTTTTATTGCGGAATAAATATAACCAGATAATTGTCCTTTTGATGGATCTGCCTTTAGCCACGCCTTCCAAACAGCAATAGCCGCTACTTGACGATAATAATCATAATCTTTATAAATTCTCAAACTTGTAAGAATAGAGCTAATCATCGGTTGCACGCTTTCCAAGACTTCCTCAAATGATTGGGTAGTTGTGAGCTTTCGATTGTTACGAAGGGTCACTTGTCTCTTCCTATCGACTATGCACAGTCTAATATTCCTAGGTGACATTATCTTAAACTGGATATTTCTCGAAATCGAATGTTCACTTTTATCATTTAATCGCTTAATATGGTTCAAATTCCTCTCAGTATTCATCATAATTACAGCTTATTTTTGTAAATTTGATATATTTTCTTTGGCATTTCGTACATATTAAAACGATACTTGGACAAATTACTAGTAAGGAGGCGAAATAGATGAATTTTCAAATTAGAGATGCGATTACAGCCAATGTACACGGTCAATCTGCAGCAGAAATTAAAGACATTGTTGAAGATGCCATTAGCCGTGGAGAAGAGCATTTACTGCCAGGACTTGGGGTATTTTTTGAAAAATGGTGGAAGCAATCAAGCTCCACTGAACAGGAAGCATTCGTTCAAAAGTTAGAAAAAGCATTTGCAAACTGATTTTTTATAAGCAATGCATTCCATTTCCAATAAATGCATGATAATGTTTTACTTATCAGAAAATTTGGAGGGATTGGAATGACTGTTGCAGTAGAATTAATTATCAATCAACTCAAACAGGTATTATTAGAAGAACAAGTGTCAACAAACGAAACGGTACGACAGCTACATGGTAAGGATGAATCCCATCATGCGATGAGCTTACCTGATATCGTTGTTTTTCCCCGTTCCACCGCTGATGTCAGTGCCATCTTAAAAGTCGCGCATGCACATCGTGTTCCAGTTGTACCATTCGGTGTTGGCTCAAGCCTAGAAGGAAATGCAATTCCCATAGCAAATGGTATTTCAATTGATTTCTCTGAAATGAATGCTATTTTAGAAGTTAGACCTGAAGACCTTCTTGTAAAAGTACAGCCAGGCGTCACACGTTCACAATTGAATAAAGAATTAAAAAAGCATGGGCTACAATTTACAGTGGACCCAGGTGCTGATGCCACACTAGGTGGTATGGCAGCTACTAATGCTAGTGGCACTACTGCGGTTCGCTACGGTGTGATGCGCGATCAAGTTCGCGATTTAGAAGTAGTACTGGCAGACGGCTCTGTCATCCATACAGGAAATTTGGCAGCGAAGTCCTCATCTGGCTATCATTTAAACGGTTTATTCGTTGGCTCAGAAGGTACGCTTGGTTGCTTTACAGAACTTACACTGAAAGTATATGGAATACCTGAATTTGTGACCGCAGGGCGGGCTGTCTTTAATACAGTCGGTGATGCTGTCAGTTCCGTCACAGCATTATTACAAACAGGAATATCAGTTGGTCGGGTGGAATTGGTCGATGAGGCCTCCATTCAACAAGCCAATATTTATAATGACACTGTCTTTAGCGATAAGCCGACACTCTTTTTAGAGTTCCATGGAAATGAAGCAGGTATGCATGCAGACATAGCATTTGCTACAGAAATTTTTGAGGACTTTCATTGCCTATCTGTTGAGTTTGAACACGATAATGCTGGACGTAATAAGCTTTGGGAAGCACGCCATTCATTGGCCTATGCTTATATGCATGCTCATCCTGGTAAAAAGCTTATGTCGACAGATGTTTGTGTTCCTATTTCCATGCTTGCAGAAACTATTTTATATGCTAGGGAGCAACTAAATACTGTTGGACTAGCAGGAGGAATTGTCGGGCATGTAGGAGACGGTAACTTCCATGCGCTGTTAATGTTAAATCCCGATGATGCGGAGGAGCAGGCAAAAGCCGATCGCTTCAACGAGCACATCGTTCAATATGCTCTACTTCGTGGAGGCACATGTACAGGAGAACACGGTGTTGGAATTGGCAAGATGAGATATCAGGCAACTGAACACGGTAGCTCCCTTGCTGTCATGAAAAGTATTAAGATAGCACTTGACCCCCTTAACATCATGAATCCAGGGAAAATTTTCTCCCTCTAGCCATAAGAAACCGCTGATTCCAATAATCAGCGGTTTTTATTTATAAATCATAACGGAAGCTCTTTACTAATATATCTCCCTTATAAAATTCCTTCGACTCGTCTCTTACAAAACCTAATGATAAATAAAGATTAATGGCAGCCTGCATAATATCTCCTGAATGCAAATATAGGGCTTGATCCTGTCTCTTTCTTGCAAAGGAAAAGCTTTCCTGTAATAATTTCTTGGCCACTCCCTGCCCTCTCCCTTTTGGATGGACCCCCAATAAACGCACGATGGTCGATTGAATATTAAGCTCAGGCAGCCCATATGCTTTCTCCGCATCGGTAAATAATTGTAGTCCTCCTAAAATCTCATCCCCTCGCTTTGCAACTAGTATCGTTTCGGCGTTTGGATTGCCAACGGATGCTCGAATATCATTTAAATACGAAGCCCAGTTCTCTGGGTCCTTATAATCCTTTTCATATTGCCCATAGCTTTCTACTAAAACCTCAAGATAATTTGCATAATCTTCCTCTTGTAAATGTTCAATAACAATTTCCGCTATTGTCATATATTAACCCCTTTCTACTATAGGCCACTTTTACTATAGGCCGTTACTCTTTTTTCAATACGATGTGAGATCCATTCTGTAATAATTGAAATCCCCCAATAAATGATACCAACCGCAATGAAAGCCTCTAAAAACTTCAAGTTCACAGAAGCAACAATGTTCGCCACTCCTGTCAATTCTTTAATCGACAGAAAAAAGGCTAATGATGTAGCATGTAAAAAACCAATAAAGACATTCGTAAAGTTAGGAATGGACTTACCAAATGCTTGGGGTAAAATATAACGTCGCATTGCTTGTGTAAAGGTTAAACCTATTGCATACGCCGCTTCCAATTGCCCTTTCGGTACACTTAAAATACCAGAACGAATAATTTCCGATGCATAAGCACCTGCACTGAATGTTAGTGCAAGTATGACAAAAAATAATATTGGAATGGAGCTGGATTGAAATGATAAGTGGAAAATATTGGACACAACATCGACTAGCATGGGTAATCCAAAATAAACAAGCATGATATGCATTATAATAGGTGTGCCTCTGAAAAAGGAAACATAAAAATTTAAGAAGGGTGTCAAAAATATTATTTGTTTTATCCGCACAAAGGCTATAAGTATTCCTATTACAATACCTAATAAAACAGGTGTAAATGTCATGAATAGAGTTAGCGGTATTACTCTACTAATTTCTCGTAAAGCCACCAACACAAATGCAATATCAATGGTCATAGTACTTCCCCCTAATGAGTGGCAACTTCTTTTGGCATATAGCGGTTGAAATAACGTTCATTGAATTTGAATATTTTTTCAAGAATTATGACAATCGCAAAGTAAACGATCGATAATGCCACATATATTTCAAATGCCCGAGTTGTGGACGCGATTAAAGCTTCTCCACGCCCAACCATATCCATTACACCTATGGAAAAAGCGAGTGATGTATCTTTTAACGAACTAATCATTGTGTTCGCTATATTTGGAAAAGCAACGCGGATTGCTTGTGGGAAAACAATTCGCAGAAAAGCCTGAGGACCGCTTAATCCCACACAATAGGCTGACTCCATTTGCCCGCGGTCAACAGTTAATATAGCTGCACGAAATATTTCAGCAAAGGCTGCCGCATTGCTCAAAGTATACGTAATAATGACAAAATACATCGCATCCATTCGAGTAACATCAATATGAATGAGCTTGAGGAGTGCTGGTACACCATAAAATACTAAAAACAACTGCACTAAAATGGGTGTGCCACGAATAAATGAAATATAAATTGTAATAAGTTGCTTTAATCCCGCTACGTTTAGAAGCTTTGGTATAGCTAGCATAATTCCAAGCACCATACCAAAAAGTATGGAGAACACTAGTATTTCAGCTGTTACTGGTAAATACTGAAGCAATGTCGGAAGTACTTTCGCAATAAGTACGAAATCAAAATTATTATCCATACTTCTTTCTTCCTTTCCTGATTGTTAGAAGTCTACTGTGTAATCATCTCCTAACCATTTCTTACTTAGATCGCTAATCACTCCCTCTTTCTTTAGCTCAACAATGGCCTCATCTAGACGCTCTTGTAACTTCACTTCATCCTTATTTAATAAGAAATAAACCTTCGAATTTAATAATGCATCCCCAACGACCTTTTGCTGTGCCTCATTGCTTTCGTTATAGTATTTCACCGCAAAGGGTGTCGTAATAATGGCATCAATACGGCCACTTGCCAGTTGATTATTCACATCGACTGAACCTGAAGAATAAACAATATTTGCGCCTAAATGATGGTCCTTATTATATTTTTCAATAAAGACAGCGGAGTTACTTGTTGGCGAAACGCTCACATTCTTTCCTTTCAAATCTTCAATAGATTGAATCTCATTATTCTTTTCATTAACGGTCACCTTTAATGGGAAAACGTTATAGGGTTCTTTATTAAATAAAAATTTTTCTTCTCGTTCACTATTAACTTCCATTTGATGGGCAATAAAATCTATTTTTCTTGTTTCTAAACTTAGTAATAAATTTGAAAATTCCATTGTTTTCAATTCGAATTCATATTCAGGTAGCTTTTCATCGATTGCTCGAACTAGTTCTACATCATAGCCAGTTAAGTTTCCTTTTTCATCTATAAAACAAATATTTGGAAATTGTGTACCTGTACCGACAATAATTTTTTGGACATCTTTCCCACCTTGTGCTGTTTTTTGTTCATTTGAACCTCCGTCCGATTTTTCTGAACTCGCACATGCTGTTAATAGCGTCATCAGTAAAAGTAACAGCAAAAACAATATTTTTTTCATATATTTCCCTCTCCTTCTTCTATATATGTGAGGGTAAGCCCACGGCAAGTGCATTCTTTACATGCTCTAATCCAATTTCTGTTATGGCTCTATAGACACCACTTTCACTCGAGCCAATTTCCACAATCGGCACATAACAAACGCCATATTTTAAGTCAAGAATGTCTCTAAATGTATCATTATTAGTTACATCGACTGTTTTATAAGGAATATGCTGTTCATGTAAATACGCTTTTATATCATCACAATAGCTACATCCCTGCTTCGACCAAACAATGATATCTCTTGTCACTGTCATTAATTTTCCTCCTTAGCTTACCGTTACTTGTTGCTGTAGCTTTAAATGAATAGGACTTAAAAGCTCAAAGGAGCGTTGCCGTTCAAATTCCTTTCGTACAGGCGTGTGCAAAATGAATTCATCTATTTGATATTGCACGTGAAAATGATCTAGTAGATCTTTAATTTCTTTTGGCGACCCATAAACAATATCCGCATCATATTGTTTGACCGTATATGCCTCTCCAGATTCCTGCCCAAATTTTTCTGCTAGCTCTACTGATTGTAAAGTCAATGTCCTACCGCTTGCTAAATGAACTTTTGTAATTTTTTGGTCTTCTATCAAGCCTTTTGCCTCTTTATTTGTCGGTGCTGCAACGGCTGCAATCGAGACAGCAAAGTGACCATTTGGATGATGTTCACGATAAATACTAGACGACTGTGCCAATAATTCATTGTCGCTATTAATAAATCGGGCAAAGACAAATGCAATACCAAGTCTCCCTGCAAGTTCTGCACTTTGCGGACTTGCCCCTAATAAGAATAGAGCCGGCTTTATTTTTGGAATGGGTGTTGCTTGCACGCCATGAAGATCATGATTCGTAGGTACATTTTGTTCAATTAATTGCTGTAAAAATGTTAGTCTCTCCTCAAAGTCCTCTCCTTGATTGAGCGTGCCATATTGTAAAGCTTTTGTAGAAAGCGGTAAACCACCTGGTGCCTTCCCAATGCCTAAATCAACACGCCCCGGCTCTAATGATGCAAGAACATGAAAGTTTTCAGCTACTTTGTATGGACTGTAATGCTGAAGCATGACTCCACCAGACCCAATGCGAATAGACGCGGTTTTTGCAAGTAAATAGGATACTAATACTTCTGGAGATGACCCTGCTAGTGCATCCGTATGATGATGCTCCGATACCCAAAAACGTGAGTAGCCTAACTGCTCCGCTTTCTGTGCAAATGCGACGGTTTTTTGTAAGGTTTGCTCATTTGTAGCTCCATCAATAATTGGACTTTGATCTAATATGCCTAATGTATAACTCATACACAGCCTCCTTAATTTCACTTATTCAAATAAATTTACTAGGTTTTCAGACAGACTGTTTGATGTATCGGCTTTCTTTAAATGGCAAACCTAAATTCCCACGCAATGTATCTGCTTCATAGTCTTCTCGATAAAGTCCTCTAGCTTGTAATATCGGTACTACTTTATCAACAAAATCTTCTAAGGCACCTGGTACCGTTACACCGATTATGAAGCCATCTGCGGCCTCCTGCTCAAACCATTCCTGTACAAGATCTGCCACCTGCTCTGCCGTTCCAAAAAATGCTGTTTTAGGAGTCGCCTCACGTAAAGCGACTTGACGTAATGTAAGTCCCTCCTGCTTAGCATAGCTTTTAATATAATCAGTCGTACTTCTAAAGCTATTTGCTCCAATATCACCTAGCTCAGGAAACAGTGCGTCCACATCATATTGTGTAAAATCATGATGATCAAAATAACGTCCAAGATAAGCCAAAGCACGGTCAATGGAAACTAATTCAACAATTTCCTGGTATTTTGCCTCTGCTTCCTCAACTGTATCGCCAATGATTGGGGAAATACCTGGAAAAATCTTTACCTCATCTGGATTTCGCTCAAATGCTGCAATCTCTGCTTTTACTCTTTTATAAAATTTTTGAGATTCTTCAATAGATGCTCCATGTGTAAAAATGGCATCTGCATCCTTGGCAGCCAACCGAATCCCGGCATCAGATGCCCCAGCCTGGAATATAACTGGCTGACCTTGCTTTGTTCGTCCAATATTAAGTGGACCTTGGACTGAAAAATACTGCCCTTTATGATGTAGCGTGTGCAATTTTTCTGGATCAAAAAATTGGTCGTTTTCGGCATCTGCGATAAAGGCATCATCTTCCCATGAATCCCATAAACCTTTGACAACCTCTAAATATTCTTCAGCGATTTGATAGCGTTCTGCATGACTAGGATGTTGTTCAATCGTTTTATTGTAGTTCAAAGCAGTACTTTCTAAAGGAGTAGTGACAACATTCCAGCCTGCACGCCCTGCACTAATATGATCTAAAGAAGCAAACTGGCGTGCCACTGTGAATGGTTCGCTATAGGAAGTCGATACCGTTCCAACTAACCCAATATTGTTAGTTGCTACAGCCAATGCTGATAATATCGTAATAGGCTCAAAACGATTTAAAAAATGAGGAATCGATTTATCATTAATAAATAAGCCATCCGCAATAAAAGCAACATCAAATTTCCCTTCCTCTGCCTTTTGTGCCTGTTGAATATAAAAAGGTAGGTTGACACTTTGATTGCTCGCTACCTTGGGATGACGCCAACTTGAAATATTACCACCTACCCCGTGAATAATTGCTCCAAAACGAATTTTGTCTTGTCTAGCCATATCCATTCCTCCTCATTTTTATTTTTTACTAAACATAGTGGTTAAGTATGTTTTAGTGTTAAAAAAATATTTATTTACGATCACTCATAAATAAATTTGGATTGAGAATGATATTACAGTTCATTCAGACAATTTGCAATAGGTTCAGTAATAGAAAAAATTTAGCGTTTATATAAAAAATTTTATCACTCCACCATTTGTACCCTTTCAAAATCCTTCGCTGTATGACAGATTGTCTCCCAAAAAGCTGAAGTCAATGCATCTTTATTTTTATAAGTTAGGAAGATATGTTGATTCATATCCAGTAAATGCTTGATATCTACTTCAATAAATTCGCCGCTTTCAAGTTCATTTTTGACACAAAGCTGTGGTAAAAAGCTAATATAGTTTTTTGTGCGAATGAAAGCCTTAGCGACCTCTAAATGGTCGGTTCGAACCTCTATATTGGCTGCTACACCCTTTATGTCGAACATTTTATGCACATAATTCCAATCAAACGCTCCACACTCAAAAAACACCAGCTTCTGTTGTGCCAATTCTTTCGCTTCGATGCATTCATATTGTGGTAATGGGTGTTCACAATGCTTCACAAGCTTCACCGCATTATCTAATAATAACTCGTTGAATATCCCTTCTCTGTGCACATACTGAATAAAAGCTACATGAATTTGGTGACTCTCTAATTTCTCTAATAGAGTAGCTGTTGAACCTGTCACCAATTGAAAACGTAAATTAGGAAATTGTTCTTTCCATTTAGGCAACGCATACGCTAAAAAATATTGGGCTGTTACGCCATTTGCACCAATACATACATCATCTGTTTCCTGTGTCTTTTCCAATTGCTTCTTTCCTTGCTGAAATGTTTGTACGATTTGAGTCGCAAAAGGTAAGAAATCTTTGCCTTTATCTGATAAGGTTACACTTCGTCCCTCTCGATAAAATAACTCAACCCCTAGCTCCCGCTCCAATGATTTGATGCGTGCAGTCACAGTCGGTTGAGAAAGAAACAAGGCGCTGGCTGCCTTATGCGTACTCTTATAATGGACAACATATAAAAAAGCCTCGATATGATCTATATTCATGTGAATTCCATCCCTTCACTCCTTAGTTACTCTATTATATAAATAATTCTTTATATTCTCTATATTTTATAGGAAAACTTAGTTTTTAGTCCTATACCCCTCGATACAAAAGAAAAAAGTAACCCAGCGTCTCCCAGGTTACTTAACTATGTAGCGATGTAGCCATCCATCTTGACAACAAGCATCGCGCGTGGTGAACATCCCTCTGTCTGTCAGCCACTGTATGTTATTCACATAGGCACCCTCTGTTGCCCATGTAAACTCTATTTATTGTACTTCTAACCCCGAAAATAAAGGTCACATTTTACGCTAGAATCGATGCAAGAACTGCTTTCTGTGCATGAAGTCGGTTCTCAGCTTGCTCAAAAATATAAGAATTAGGGCCATCAATAACAGATGTTGCCACTTCTTCCTCACGATGTGCTGGCAAGCAGTGCAGAAACATGTAGTTCGGTTTTGCATACGCTACAAGCTCATCATTAATTTGGTAATCTGCAAAATCTTGCAAACGTTTTGCTGCTTCTTCCTCTTGCCCCATTGATGTCCAAACATCTGCATAAACAACATCTGCATTTAATACCGCTTCCACAGGGTCATGTGTCACCAGAATCGTGCTGCCATTTGCCGCGGCAATTGCTTGTGCTTTAGCGATAACTTCCGCATCACATTCATAGCCCGCTGGTGTCGCCACAGCTACATTCATCCCAACATGTGCTGAAGCAACTATTAAAGAATGTGCTACGTTGTTGCCATCTCCCACATAGGCAATTTTAAGCCCCTTTAAAAAACCTTTGTTCTCTGCAATTGTTTCTAAATCCGCTAAAGCTTGGCATGGATGATAAATATCTGTTAATCCATTGATAACAGGAATAGTTGCATGCTCTGCTAGTTCCCTCACCATTGCATGGGAATTTGCTCGGATCATAATGCCATCCAAATAGCCTGATAAGACATGTGCTGTATCGTAAATGGATTCACCACGACCTATTTGTAAATCACGCGCATGCATAAACATACTTTTTCCACCTAGCTGATTCATACCGACTTCAAATGAAATACGAGTACGCGTTGAATGTTTTTCAAAAATCATACCAAGTGTTTTGCCTTCTAATAATCTTGGGCATTTCCCCTCTTTGGTAATCATTTTAAGCTGTGTTGCTAATTCAATAAGTTCTGCAACTTCTTGACTTGTATAGTCTAGCAAAGTTAATAGGTCTTTTCCTTTTAAACTAGAAACTAACTTTAGCTGTACTTCTTCGAGTAATTTCATGGCCTTCGCTCCTTGTATCATTGCTGTTGAAATCAGTATAACATGCATAAATATAAAATCAAATGAATTTTTATAATTTTATTAAGGAAATATTAAATGTGACAAAAATTCGTCAATTTGAATATTTATTCATATCAACCATTTCTACGATTGAATTCTTTGTAGAAATTCACTGAAAGAAAGGGGTTAAGAATAAAGAAAGAAAAGGGAGAGCAGTTATTGAAAGAATTTGAAAACGTTAAAAACCTCCTAACAATAATTTGTTAGGAGGTAAAATTTCTTTATACATGTCATTACCTTTATATATTGCTACTTACTCGATACTACCTGTTGGGTATAATGTAGTTCCTCCAATGGAGACTTTGATTTCATTAGACATTGGAACATTATATTCATCAATAACCGTTCTCCACCATTCCCATGCAAGACCTGTACATTCTCTTGCATAAATTCTTATATTTTTTGAATTAGCCGGAAGCGGTATGACTGTAGAGAAATGAGCGGTTTTGTCCTTCCAATTGCCATCCCAAGTTTTATGGGTTAATACTTCATTTCCATTTTCATCATATGAGAATTCGTCCCAAGCTACTTCAAATTGAGCAACGTATGCACCATAATGATCGAGGATGATCTTTCCTTTAGAATATTCCGTAGCTGTCGTCTCGATATAATCTGTATTATTATGAACAGCAGCAATTGAATGATCCTTTAAGAAAACACTTGTATATGAGATTGGATAGCCTGGATTTTTAAGACTAAATTCTCCATTATCTTTAATTACTTCTCTAATATCATTAAAGTCCTTTGAGACAATTTGATTATGCTTTTGTGAATCTCCGCCTAATACTACAGCCGTAAAGGAACTTTCCTCAAAAATATCCTTGTATTGTGCACTAGTTTCTACATTCGTATTAGCATTCTTCAGTAATGCTTTAAAAGCAGCTTGTACATCCTTACTCTTTGAGCTTGTTTCTAATTTCACATAAATGGTTCTCCCATAGGCTACATTCGACACCATAACAGGAGGGGCATCATTGTTTACTCCTTTACGAGTTAACTCTGCAAAATTAACGCTATCATCGAAAAGGTCTGATGGATTGTTAGGCAATTCAGCACTTACGGTATAAAAAATCTGTTTGTATGCCGCAACCATCACTTTTTTCTCTCCATTCGCAATCGCATTAAAGTCAATCCCCAGCGAATTGTCGAGAACTTGAGCGTTTACATTCAAAGCGCTTGCTATTTGAGATTTGCTATAAACCATAGATTCTGAATATTGTAGTCTTGCAGGCAAAGTATGTGTTGTGGAATACTTCTCACTCCAAGTAGACACTAACTCATCCACTGCACCAGATACATTTCCATATGTCGGATTATCCACAGTCAAAGTATTTTCCCTTTTCATACCAGGTAAATCAATGCTAATATTTAATGGTTTTCTTTTAGCCACCAATAAGCTAGGTTGATTGTCTACAAAAGCTTGGTTGGCAAGTTGTAATGCTCCTGGATATGTTCGATTCGCCATAGAATCAATAATTGATATATCCACTGGTGAGGTTGTCAGTGATTTCTTGTTACGCTCCACCACTATAAATTTATCATTTGAGCTAACTCCTTCTTTAGGAACAAAGCTATCAACCCTGTCACCATTCACTGCTAATATTTCCCTGTTGTTGTAATTCAAGTTTGCTATACCCGTATCAATATCACTAGAACTATTAGTATCAAGTGTTTCAGCTAATGAAATACTTGGATAAGTTAGAAGGCATAAACTAATAGATAAACATAGTAAAAACTTGATTGTTTTTCGAATTCCCAAATAAATCCACTCCTTTTATAGGAAATTATACCATATAAAAATAATTTTTAAATATAGTATTTTCGTTTCATTTTCATCGTGCTCATAACATGTACTTATGATTAATATTCATAACTATTATGTTAAATCGTTGCGATTCCTTTTTTAATAAAAAAAGCCTCCTAACATTTTAGTTAGAAGGCAAACCGCATGTAATTCTATTTAGTTTTTTTCCATTCAATTAATCGAATGTAATTTTATTGACTGCATCTCGATCTAATTTTTTAATGACTTCCACCATTAATTTTACGGCATTATCATAATCATCACGATGTAGGATACCTGCATGTGAATGAATGTAGCGTGTCGCAATACCGATGGATAATGCTGGTACGCCATTTGCTGTTACGTGGATAGAGCCAGCATCTGTACCACCGCCAGCCATTGCTTCAAACTGGTATGGAATATTGTTCTCGTCCGCTACGTCTAATACGAATTCACGTAAGCCACGGTGTGATACCATAGATGCATCATACACAACGATTTGAGGGCCTGCACCCATTTTACTAGTTGATTCTTTAGCTGTTACTCCTGGAGTATCTCCCGCTACACCTACATCAACTGCAAATCCAATATCCGGTTGGATTTTATGTGTTGCCGTTTTAGCTCCACGAAGTCCAACTTCTTCTTGCACATTTCCTACTGAATAAAGAATATTAGGATGTTTTTCATTTTGTAAAGCTTTCATTACATCAATAGCAATGGCACAACCAATGCGATTATCCCAAGCTTTTGCTAATAGATATTTTTCATTTTTCATCACATTAAATTCGAAATATGGTGTTACCATATCGCCAGGACGTACGCCCCACTCAAGCACTTCATCTTTAGAAGCGGCACCAATATCAATAAACATATCTTTAATGTCTACTACTTTATTGCGCACATCAGCAGGTAAAATATGAGGTGGTTTTGAACCGATAACCCCAATTACTTCATCGCCTTTACGTGTCGTAATTGTAACGCGCTGTGCTAGCATAACTTGGCTCCACCAGCCACCAACTGTTTGGAATTTGATAAAGCCTTTGTCATCAATTTGTGTAACCATAAAGCCTACTTCATCTAAATGTCCTGCCACGACGATTTTAGGACCGTTTTCATCGCCTACTTTTTTAGCAATTACACTACCTAAGTTATCTGTTTCTACAGTATCTGCATATGGTGCAATATATTTTTTCATGACCTCACGTGGTGCACGTTCATTGCCTGCAATACCATTTGCATCTGTTAAATCTTTAAACATTTGTAATGTTGGATCTAGTTGTGTCATCCTTTTGCCTCCTACGTCTTGTATCTATTTTATTATACTTCGTTTACCGAAATATTCCTAGCTTAATCGTCTGAAAATTGGTGTATTTCTTAATTATTTAATATCCTGTCCGTTGACGATTATAATTTTCCTCGTTTTTTTCAATATACGCACGAACTACATCTTCGAAGGTAAAACCAAGATTGTACGCAAGTAAACCATAGCATTGCCAAATTGCTAGATATCGATCCTTTGTCGGTTGTTGGATAAATGCTAAAATAGCACCTTGTGTCTCTAAAAATGTTGCTGTTAAATGTCTCTGTTCTTCTATCACTGGCCACTTTTCGATTGTTGTATAGTTCTTTAATAAGCCTAAGGAAAGGATAAAATGAATAGAATCCACATATTCTTCTAAAATGACTTCTCGTGCTGATGGCCCTTTTGTGCTCCAAAATTTAAAGCAGCGCGTTTCATTGGCTAGCTCAGCTAGCTCTACCATTAATGCTAGTCCTTTTTCTTGAAATACATCTTGCTGAATATTTTGAGTTTGCTCAATAAAATCATCCAGCTCTTTTTGCATCATAAACAATTGTTGTATATTCATTTTTTTCTCCTAAATTTCTAAAAAATATTTAAATAAAAGTGAAACTATTTGACCTCCCTAATCGTATAGGAAAGAATAACCTTTCTTCAAGGGGGAAATTTAAACATGTTGCCGTTACTTATTCGACTTGCTGTAATTGCGCTTATTATTTATGTATTTTATAAAGCGATTCGTTATATAACTGATCCTAAACGCAAACTTGATGAAGCCTATGAAAAAGGCCAATATTACTTTTATGATGACGTTAAAAACGTCCGGAAAAATTTCTTTATTTCCTATAAGGGTGCTCTTTTTGAAGGCGAAAAATACTTAGGCACCACTGAGGATGCCTTCGAGGTTGTCACTATTTTTGTTGGTGCACGTGATACTGCAACATTGCAGGGCTTTACAAAAGGCGACTTTGAATATTTACAGCAAGAAATTCTATTGAATTATCCAAGTGCGAAAATCAATTGGAAGCAGCCCATTGAACAGCTTATGCGTAACACATCCTCTTGATGAGGATGTGTTTTAGAATGTTTTCATTTATATCCAAAGCTGTACGATAATAAATATTTGGATGGCTGCAAGTAGAGGAAATCCAAATGCAAAACTATTATGGCGTGTTTTATGACGGAATAAATACATGCCAAGCACTCCGCCTACTGCCCCTCCTACGATGGCTAGTGTAAACAAAGTACGCTCTGCAATACGCCATTCATGCTTTTTAGCACGTGATTTGTCCATACCCATTAAAATGAGTAACACCATCGATATAATACTCATATAAGCTAATAATGCTTGTCCCATTCTCTACTCCTTTATTAACAAACGTATATTATTAATCTAACACAAAAAAGACTGATGGAAAAATCCATCAGCCTTTTTTACACCTGTCGCATCCGCTTTCGGTGGAGAAATAATATTTAACTGGGTCAAATATTATTTAGCTACAGCTTTTTTAGCAGCGTCTGCTAATTGAGTGAATGCAGCAGCATCAGTTACCGCAAGGTCAGCTAACATTTTACGGTTAACTTCGATACCAGCAACTTTTAAACCGTGCATTAAACGGCTGTAAGAAAGACCGTTCATACGAGCAGCTGCGTTAATACGAGTGATCCATAATTTACGGAAATCACGTTTTTTCTGACGACGGTCACGGTATGCATATTGACCTGACTTCATTACTGCTTGGTTGGCAACTTTATATAATGTATGTTTTGAACCATAGTAACCTTTAGCTAATTTTAATACTTTTTTACGACGTTTGCGCGTCACTGTTCCGCCTTTTACGCGTGGCATATGAATTACCTCCTGCTTTTCATTAAAAAATGAATGTTAGTATTTTTGTAGTCAATTATTTCATGTAAACAAGTAAAGATTTGATGCGTTTGAAGTCACCAGATGAAACGATGTTTGCTTTACGTAGGTGACGTTTTTGTTTCGTAGATTTGTTAGCGAATAAGTGGCTTCCATAAGCACGGTCATATTTTAATTTACCTGAACCCGTTTTTTTGAAACGTTTCGCAGCTCCACGGTGAGTTTTCATTTTTGGCATGTCGAATTCCTCCTAAACTGTTCGTCTAATATTATTTCTCGTTCTTTGGTTGAAGAACTAAGAACATGCTTCGGCCTTCCATCTTCGGTTTTTGTTCTACCGTTGATACTTCAGCACAAGCTTCAGCAAAACGATCTAACACACGTTGACCAATATCTTTGTGTGTAATCGCACGACCTTTGAAACGTAGGCTACATTTTACTTTATCGCCTTTTTCAAGGAATTTAATCGCATTACGTAACTTCGTTTGGAAATCATGTTCATCGATTGATGGGCTCAGACGAACCTCTTTCATTACGATGACCTTTTGATTTTTACGAATTTCACGGTCTTTCTTTTGCTGTTCAAACTTAAATTTACCATAGTCCATGATACGAGCGACTGGCGGCTTGGCTTGAGGGGCCACAAGGACAAGATCCAAGTTTACACGAGTGGCGATTTCTAGCGCTTCATTACGTGTCTTTACACCAAGCTGGTCACCATTGTGATCGATTAATCGAAGTTCACGTGCGCGAATGCCTTCGTTTACATACATGTCTTTGCTAATAGTAATCCACCTCCAAGTAGTTGTCGCGAATACATGGTTTGGGCAAAGCCTTGCCCGGTTGAACGGTACATCCTCTTGTCATGTCCATAAAAAAAGGACGGACATTTTTGAAGATGTCCGCCCGCTATATGTGCATGCGCAAGTCTACGCAAAACAATTCAACGTGTCATACCTGTTCACAGCCTTTAAAGCGTTGTATCAGGTGAGAAGCGGGCAGCCTCTACTTCAACCACAAACTTTGTATTCATTAACCTTAATTATATTAGCATGTATATGATAAGCTGTCAAACACTAATTTTCTTATCATACCTAGATTGACCTAATCTTAAATAATTTATACAACAGCAAGATTCATTTTATACAAAAAACCTCACTTATGCAAGTGAGATTTTTTATGAAAGATTATTTTGTAATTTCCGCTTTTATAGCTGCTAGGAAATTCTCAAAGCTAATTGTTTCGGAATCTTTAGAGCCATAACGGCGAACATTTACACCATTAGCTTCAACTTCTTTATCACCAATGACAAGCATATACGGAATCTTTTTCATTTGTGCTTCACGGATTTTATAGCCTAATTTTTCTTCACGATCATCCATTTCCACACGTAAGCCCGCTGCTGTTAATTGCTCTTCAATTTGTTTTGCATAATCGAAGTGAGCTTCATTCGATACTGGAATGACTTCTACTTGCACTGGAGCTAACCAAGTTGGGAATGCACCTTTATATTCTTCAATTAAGAATGCAACGAAACGTTCCATTGTTGAGACAACGCCGCGGTGAATTACGACTGGACGATGTGGTTTGCCATCTTCTCCAACGTAACTTAAATCGAAACGTTCTGGTAATAAGAAGTCTAGCTGAACAGTTGATAAAGTTTCTTCTTTACCAATCGCTGTTTTTACTTGCACATCCAGTTTAGGGCCATAGAATGCTGCTTCACCTTCTGCCTCGAAGTAATCTAAGCCAAGCTCATCCATTGCTTCTTTTAACATGCTTTGTGCTTTTTCCCACATAGCATCATCATTGAAGTATTTTTCAGTATCTGCAGGGTCGCGATACGATAAACGGAATGAATAATCATTTAAATCGAAATCTTTATACACCTCTAAGATTAACTGCACTACTTTTTGGAACTCTGCTTTAATTTGGTCTGGGCGAACAAAGATATGTGCATCGTTTAAAGTCATTCCACGTACACGCTGTAGGCCAGAAACTGCTCCTGACATTTCATAGCGGTGCATTGTACCAAGCTCTGCAATACGTAATGGTAAACTACGGTAAGAATGCATGCTATTTTTGTAAACCATCATATGGTGAGGACAGTTCATTGGACGCATGATTAATGTCTCGTTGTCCATTTCCATTGGTGGGAAAATAGAATCTTGGTAATGATCCCAGTGACCTGAAGTTTGATAAAGCTCTTTTGAACCTAATACAGGTGTATAAACATGCTTATATCCAAGAGATAATTCTTTATCGACGATATAACGCTCAATAACACGACGAATTGTTGCACCATTTGGTAACCAAAGTGGTAAACCTTGGCCCACCTTTTGAGAAGTTGTAAATAGCTCTAATTCCTTCCCGATTTTACGGTGATCACGTTCTTTTGCTTCTTCTAGCATTTGTAGGTGATGTTTTAATTCTTCTTTTTTGAAGAACGCCGTACCATAAATACGTTGTAGCATTTTGTTATCAGAGTTTCCTCTCCAATAGGCACCTGCTAATGATAACAGCTTGAATTCGCGAAGTTTACCAGTAGATGGTACGTGAATACCACGGCAAAGATCGAAAAATTCCCCTTGATAATAAATGGACACTTGCTCATCTGCAGGGATTGCTTCTAGTAATTCTAGTTTATATTCATCGCCAATTTCTTCATACATCGCTTGTGCTTCCGCACGACTTACATTTTTACGTTCTACCTCTAGATTTTCAGCAATAATTTTTTTCATTTCCTTTTCAATTGCTGGTAGATCTTCGGCAGTGATTGGTGTAGGAGAATCAATATCGTAGTAGAACCCACCATCGATAACAGGTCCAATACCAAGCTTTACATCAGGGAATAAACGTTTAATTGCCTGTGCAGTTAAGTGGGCTGTTGAGTGACGTAAAATTTCAAGTGCTTCTGCATCATCTTGTGTGATAATGGCAATGGCAGCATCTTCTTCGATTGGTGTTTTTAAATCTACTAATACACCATTAATTTTACCTGCGTAAGCTTTTTTTCGTAAGCCAGGGCTGATTGATAAAGCTACGTCATCTGTTGATGTACCTTTTACAAATTCCTTTACAGCACCATCTGGGAAAGTTAATTTAATCATTTCTGACATATTCGTTACACTCCTTTGTTATGGTTGAATACATAATGATTGATGAAATGTTGACTAATGAATCAGGTGATACGGCTGCTTATATGAGCGCTCTTCAACTCGAATTGAGCGAGATCTCTCCACAAAATAAAAAAAAGCCCCGTCCCTCAGGAAAGGGACGAAGCGTATGCTCGTGGTTCCACCCTTCTTCCTTCCGACTTATCAAGTCAGACGAAGCTCAAGGCTAGCTAACGGGCTAGGGACCGGCGAAAGATTATCCCTTTCGCTGCTCAGTAGGTAGTAAATGATGCGTTCATACTAGGAAGCTTTCAGCCGTTGACTTCCCTCTCTAGAAGCTGATACACAAAATTCATGTCCTCATCAATGCATATTGATATTTAGTATATGAGTCAGTATACGCTCGATTGTCGAAAAATGCAACTACCAATGTTACATCCTACGGTTATTGCCACGCATTTCAATTGGCTCTGTTAAGGCTTTAATACGCTCCATTATACGGCCCGCCTTGACAACCTCAATATCACCTTTTTGCGATTGGGCTAAATGGTGCTCTAATTCTCCATAATTAAAATTAGATGTAATAAACGTTGGCAATTGTTCAGCCATTCGATAATGGAAAATAGTCCCTAAAATTTCATCCCTTGTCCATGCGGTCATTGTTTCTGCCCCTAAATCATCGAGCATTAAAACAGGAGCCTTTTTAATATAGTCTATTTTTTCATTCAATGTATTATCGCCAATAGCATTTTTCATTTCCCGTAAAAATTCTGGCACGAAGACAACAACTGAACGTATTTTAATAGACGCTAATTCATTGGCAAGTGCACCAAGTACAAAAGACTTCCCTACGCCGAATTTACCGTATAAGTAAAAACCTTTTGATGGTAAATGACCTGATTCTTTTGTCGCTTTAACAAATTGCGCTGCTTTTTGGGCAATCATCACTCGAGACTCATCATCAATACTTAAATCGTGAATCGTTGCTTGAAGCACATCTTTGGGCATATGCATACTAGCAATCATATTCGCGACATCCCGACGCTCTTCTTCTCTAATTTTTTGCTCACAGCGTACATAATCAATTTCAACTGTATTCCGAACTACCCTTAAAGTAGGAAGGAAGCCTTTTAAATAGTTTGTACAATGTTCTGTGTTATCACAACCACAGCATTCCGTAGATTGACTAATAAATTCATGAAGTTTAGGTAAATTTCGTTCAATATTATCATAGCTTAATTCATCTGCATGACGTGCTAGAAATTCTTGTACGCGCGGATTTTCTAAAATTTCACGTCGCATGGCTTCATAGCGTTCTTGAAACGAGGGTACATTAATAGCTCGTTTTAATGGTCCATTTATAGGTTCGATTGTTGCTCACCTTCTTTACTATTCACTTTTCCCTAGCATCTCTAATATTTTTTGACGTTCTTTTTCAAAATCTATCGTGCTAGAAGTACTTTCCTCTTGTTTCTCATCACGTTTATAAAACCACTCGGGGACTTTTTCTTCTCGTTGATGTCCTGAACGTCCCTTAGTTCGCTGGCTCGTTTTAGTGGTTGTTTGTGGTTTGTTTTTCCAAGTTGTATATTTATCATGCTCTTGGCGTGCAAGTTCCATTGCTTCTTTAGCAGTTTGGATATTTTTACGAACCCAATGATCCGCAATTGTTTCCACATATTTTTTAGGTAACTTCATATCCGTTGTTAACATAACATACTCAAGTAACGCATTGACTACCCCAATCGGCATGCCGTGCTGCACAATTAAACTTTCTGCAAGTTGTACAGAGGTTTGCAAAGGTTCTTTCCCATTATTAATGTCACGCAACACTTGAATAGGAGCCGTAGTCTCTAAATAGTGTTGTAGCTCCTGATCCTTTGATTTTTGTCCAGTTTCTTCTACTGGCAACGGCTCGCTAACTCTCGCTATTTTTGGTGGCTCTTTTGACATCGTTAACTTATAGAAATCAGCAGCTGCCTTGCGTAAGCGCTCTTGTGAAATCCCTAAATCATCGTCCAAAGCAAGAATCACTACTTTTTGCATATCAAGCGCTGTTAAATGATATAAAAATGCCAGCTTAGCAATAGCCTCACGAACTTCTAATGTCAGTAAATTGGATGGCACCAATTGCTCAGATAAACCTGCTTGCAACAGATCGAAGTCAAATTGCTCCAAATAAAAAGGATACACCCTTTGTTGTTTATCCTTACGATTCGTATCCACTTGTAAATCTGATGGAATATTGGAATGAACGGGCTTATAGACATCTATAAAGGCACGAGATACATCTTTAAAATCCGCGTCCCTCACAGGGTATATAAAACGTTGACGTAAATTACGATATGCCTGCTCTCCAATTTTGCTAAATAAAAACATCGACAACAACGGGTCTTTCATAAAGCTTTCCGCATCTAATGGGCGCTGTAGCTCATATAAAAAACTTCGCTCACCAGCATTTTCTTTTTTCCATGTACGTAGTAAACCAATCGCTTCAAGGGCTATACGTGCCTCAAACACTTTACCAATAGGCAGACCGAGCACATTCATTAAATAATAATGTGTCATTTGCGTCTTTGGTATCTGTTCTGCTTCTGCCCATAAAGTTAAATAAAGGCTAATAGGGTCTGAGCCCGTTAACGGTTGATAGAATAATGTTACTAATTGACGCTCTTGAGTAGAAAATGCATGAGGTAGACGAATGTCAAAAGGATCGCCAGGCTGCAATTCCTTAAATAAATGAATCAACGTCATTCATCCTCTCTATTTTCTATGATTTCTGCTCCGTTTGACGTTGAATAATATCTTTAATCTCCTCAATAAAGACATTGATATCCTTAAACTGTCGGTAGACCGATGCAAAACGGACATAAGCCACCTCATCAATTTTGGCTAAGCGATCCATTACCAATTCACCGACATCTTCTGAGCGTACTTCTGAATTTCCAATACGACGAAGATCTTTTTCAATCGATAGGACAAGTTGCTCCAGTATATCAAGCGCAACTGGGCGTTTCTCACAGGCACGAATAAGTCCACGAAGTACCTTTTCACGGCTAAATTCCTCTCGTGAACCTTCTTTTTTCACTACAACTAATGGGGTCTCTTCAATTTTTTCAAACGTTGTAAAACGGAAGCCACATGACTCACATTCACGACGTCTACGAATTTCTTTATTATCATCTACTGGCCTCGAATCCACAACACGCGTTCCGTTAAATTGGCAAGATGGACATCTCATATAATTACTCTCCTGGTTTACAACAATTTAATATTTCTATTATAACAAATTTCCTACATATAAGAAAAGTGCATTCACGTAGTGAGCTCATGATAAACCTAATGCACCTAAAGTACAAGGAAAGTTTTTTAAAAAAAGCACATTGAAACCAGTTAGATTTCAATGTGCTCAAAATGAAAATATTATGCGTTTACCGTTTCTAATGCATTAGCCACTTTTTTCACTAGGTCAACAACGCGTGCAGAGTAACCCCACTCATTGTCATACCAAGCAAGTACTTTTACTTTACGGTTACCTAATACCATTGTGGAAAGTCCATCAACTGTTGATGAGTAAGTCGTTGTGTTGTAATCAGAAGATACTAGTGGCTCAACTGAGAAATTTAAAATGCCTTTCATTGGACCTTCTGTTGCAGCTTTTACAAATGCTGCATTAACAGCATCAACTGTTACATCTGTATTTAAATCTACTACAAGGTCAACTAAAGAAACATTTGGTGTTGGAACGCGAAGTGCCATACCATGAATTTTACCTTCTAACTCAGGTAAAACTAATTTTAATGCTTTGGCAGCGCCTGTAGATGTAGGAATAATTGATTGTGCACACCCACGTGCACGACGTAAATCTTTATGTGGATTATCTAAGTTCTTTTGATCGTTTGTATAAGCATGAACAGTTGTCATTAAACCATTTTCAATACCAAATGTATCATTTAATACTTTTGCAACTGGTGCTAAGCAGTTTGTTGTACAAGAAGCGTTTGAAATTACATCATGTTTAGCAATATCAAGTTTGTCATCATTCACACCTAAAACAATTGTTACATCTTCGTTTTTACCAGGTGCTGTTAAGATAACTTTTTTCGCGCCAGCTTCTAAGTGCATTGCTGCTTTATCACGCTCATTAAATTTACCTGTAGCTTCGATAACGATATCAACACCCATTGTAGCCCAAGGTAATTTTAATGGATCTCGTTCGCTAATAATTTGAACACGTTTACCATTTACAACTAAAGCATCGCCTGCTGGTTCTACTGTACCTTCAAATGTTCCGTGATTTGTGTCATACTTAATCAAATGTGCTAACGTTTCTGCTGGATAGCTAGCGTTAATAGCAACAATATTTAAATTTTCTTGTACGATCGCTTGGCGGAAAACCATACGTCCGATACGTCCGAAACCATTAATAGCAATTGATACTGTCATTTAAAAATCCTCCTGTGAGTACATACTCAGATTAATTATATACTTTATGGTGATTAGTATAACACAATTTTAAAAAAGATGAACATTAAATAGTCATATTATAAAAGTTCTTATTTTCTGAAAAATTATCTTTTATTATGGCATTTGCCCATAAAAAAAATGTGTAGCAAGATTTACTTGCTACACATTTTTAGCTTGAAACACTTTAAATTACACCCCAGAAAGCTAGAATTTTCTTTAGTTGTTCCTCTGTATTTTCCAGATTCTCATTATTATAAATGACCGCATGAGCTCCCTTTTCTTTGACAGACATAGGCAACTGTGAGTGCATGCGTGCTAAGGCATCCTCTTTTGATAAATGATTGCGTTCCATTAAGCGTCGAAGCTGAACCTCTTCACTTACCGACACTACAATGATACGCTCTACAAAATGCTGAAGCTTACTTTCAAATAACAGGGGAATATCCATGACAACATGCTCATGGCCATCCTCTAAATAGGCATCACGTTGTCGTAGCATTTCCTTTCTAATGGCCGGATGCATAATATCATTTAAAATTTTGCGTTTGGCAGGCTCATGAAAAATAATATCTCCGAGCATTGTCCGATTTAAATTGCCATCCTCTAGTAAAATATCTTGACCAAAGTTTTCTGCAATAAATGCCAGTGTCTCTGTTCCTGGCTCGACGACATCTCGCGCTACAATATCTGCATCAACAATCGGTAATCCTAGTTCGAGCATCATTTTTGCTACTGTACTTTTTCCGCTTGCAATACTTCCTGTAAGTCCGATAATCATTGTTAAATCCCCTTTAATGTTGACAATTTGGGCAAAAAACCGATGTTCGCCCACCAATCGTCATTTGACTTGTTGCCGTTTCACATGCTGGGCATATCTTTTTCCCATACATTTTCAAACGATTCTGCATGCTCCCAGCTTCCCCATTAATATTTCGATAATCAGAGATGGTAGAACCACCTGCTTCAATACTTTGACGCAAAACAGCAACGATCTCCTCAAATAATGCTCGTTTACGCTTCTCACTAATACGGTTCATTTTTCGAGCAGGATGAATTTTTTGAGCAAACAGCGCCTCTGTTGCATAAATATTGCCACAGCCCGAAACGACTTGCCCATCCATAATCACTTCTTTTACGGCCTTATTCTCATATTTTGGTAATGTTGATTTTGTTATAAAAAAATCACACGCTAATTCATCAAACGGCTCTGGCGCCATTTTTGTTAATGGTACATGATCTTCAATTTTTGCCAGAAATCGTAGTTCACCAAAGCGTCGTATATCTGAATAAATTAAGTAACCACCATCAGCCATCTTAAAGGTGGCATGTATATGCTTTTGGAATTTTGCTTCATCGATGTCTTCTGGTGAATTCACAACAAACCATGCACCTGTCATTCCTAAGTGACTAACAAGTACATAAGGAACCTCATCTTTGAATAAGTGAAAGAAAATATATTTTGCACGTCGTTCAATTTTTGTAATCGTCATTTCAGACAACGTTAATTCAAATGCATCAGGCTCTGCTTGCTTAACAATACATTGTTTCCCCTCACTAAAAGAAAAGTGTACCCTTTCAGATAGCTGTACATGTTGAATTGTACGTCCTTCAACCTTTGGCTTCAATGCCTGGACGACACCTTCTACCTCTGGTAATTCAGGCATTTGAACCCCTCCTTATTTTGCTTCATACCATGTCGAACCATGGTTAAAATCTACTTTTAGCGGTACGGAGAGCTCGATTGCATTTTCCATTACCTCTGGCACAATTTTTTCTAGCAACGCAATCTCTTCCTTAGGTGCTTCAAAAATCAACTCATCATGCACTTGTAAAAGTAGCTTTGCCTGCATATTTTCCTTTTTTAGTCGAGCATCCATATCAATCATCGCTTTTTTAATAATATCCGCAGCACTTCCCTGAATCGGGGTATTCATCGCCGTACGCTCAGCAAAGCTTCTTAAATTAAAGTTTGAGCTCGTAATATCTGGTAAATAACGACGTCTATTTAAAATTGTTGTAACATAGCCATTGAACTTCGCATTTTGCACAATATCATCCATATACTGTTTAACACCTGGGAAACTAGCGAAATATTTATCAATAAAAGTTGCCGCTTCCTTACGGGTAATATCTAAATTTTGTGATAGACCATAATCACTGATACCATAAACAATCCCAAAGTTAACAGCCTTCGCTGCACGACGCATATTACTATCAACTTCATCTTCGGATACATGGAATACGTCCATCGCTGTTCGTGTATGAACGTCCATCCCTTCACGGAAGGCCTCTACAAGGTTTTTATCCTCCGACATATGTGCGAGTACACGTAATTCGATTTGCGAATAGTCCGCTGAAAACAGTATCCAATTCTCATTTGAAGGGACAAATGCTTGACGGATTTTACGTCCCTCCTCTAAACGGATAGGGATGTTTTGTAAATTTGGATCTGTTGAGCTTAGTCGTCCTGTAGCAGTTAAAGCTTGTTGGAAACGAGTATGCACCTTGCTATCCTTTTCATGGATTTCCTTTAGCAACCCTTCAATATAAGTAGACTGTAATTTACCAAGCTGACGATATAACAGAATATATTCAATAATGGCATGCTCAGATTTTAACTTCTCTAATACATCAGCAGCCGTTGAATAGCCCGTCTTCGTTTTTTTAATAACAGGTAAACCTAATTTATCGAATAAAATAACACCTAATTGTTTTGGTGAATTAATATTAAACGTTTCTCCTGCCTCCGCATAAATTTCTTGTTCAAGCACGACAAGCTTTTCATTAAGCTCTTGGCCCATTTTTTCTAGCGTAGCACGGTTAACGGTAATGCCTTCACTTTCCATCTCACCTAAAATGGCTGCCAGTGGCAATTCCAAGTCTTTATAAAGATCAAATTGTTCATTTTCCTTTAATAATGCCTCTAGCTTCGGCTGTAATGACCAGACAGCATAAGCTTTTCGGCTAACATGCTGTGCAAGCTTATCTATTTCAGGTATAGCACGTTTAGCCCCCTTGCCATAGACCGTTTCATCTGCTTGTACATCATAATACCCAAGCTCCCTTGCAAGAGTGGCAACATCATCCCCACTAAGTCCAGGATTATTAATATACGAAGCAAGCACTAAATCAAAATCAACGCCAGCTAATTGAATACCTGCTCGTTTTAATGCTGCTTGAGACGCTTTGGAATCAGACATGTATTTTATTTTTGAGGAGTCCTCTAACCAGCAACGTAATATATCTGATTTTGCCGCAATATCAAAAGGAATGTATTGAGTCTTGGTCCCATCAGATAAGGCAATTCCAAGTAGCGCACAAGTGTGGTAATGTTCATTCTCTAGCTCAACATGCACAGCCATCACATCTTGTAAGTCTTCTTGTCGAACTTCTTGAATTTGTTCAAAATCAAAAGGTGTTTGCTCTTGCTCCTGCACAGTAAAATCACTTTTCTCGAGCAATGATTTAAAGCCGAGCTCACGCCATACATTGATCAATTCTTCTTCATTCGGTCCATGGTACGCGAGATCAGTTAATGAAATGGTAATTGGGGCATCTGTAAAAATCGTTGCCAGCTTCTTACTCATCTTAGCCTGCTCTTCATTGGCTACCAGCTTTTCTTTCATCTTAGAAGCTTTCAATGTATCCATCGCCTCGTAAAGTGCCTCAACGGAGCCATGCTCTTTTAATAGTTTGACAGCCGTCTTTTCGCCAACACCTGGCACACCAGGAATATTATCTGAAGAATCCCCCATTAAGCCCTTCATATCAATAATTTGTAAGGGCGTTAAGCCGTATTTTTCTGCAATAAAGGCTGGCGTATTTCTCTCAATTTCCGTAATCCCTTTTTTCGTAATATAAACCGTAACTTGCTCTGTCGCAAGCTGTGTTAAATCGCGGTCTCCAGATACGATGATAACATCCATATCCTGTGATGAAGCCTCTTTTGCCAGCGTCCCAATAATATCATCCGCTTCATATAGGTCTTGTTCATATTGCTTAATTCCATAAGCATCAATTAGCTTGCGTATATAAGGGAATTGCTCCGATAATTCTGGTGGCGTCTTTTGTCGTCCACCTTTATATTCTGTAAAGGTTTCATGGCGGAAAGTTGTTTTTCCAGCATCAAAAGCCACTAAAATTTGCGTTGGTTGCTCTTCCTCTAATATTCTTTGTAGCATCGTTGTAAAGCCGTACACAGCATTAGTATGAATTCCACTATCATTCGTCAACAATGGCAACGCAAAAAACGCGCGATATGCTAAACTATTACCGTCCAATAATAGTAATTTTTCCTTTGTCATAATATTATCCTCCTGCGTTGTCTTCTACTTCCTTCTACTTTATCATAACAATACATTTCAAGTAAAAAAAGCAGACGGGTCCTCCCTAAGGTTATCCGCTACTTTTGACTCGCTATCCGTCACTCTCTCGGTTTTATCCGTCACTTTTGGCTCGCTATCCGTCACTTTCTTTGTTTTATCCGTCACTTATAACATGCTATCCATCACTCCTGCATTTCAACCTATAGCGAATGTGAGCCCTTTATTGTGAAAATCCATAGCAGCAGGTAATGAGGTTTCTCCTGTCACAGGATCAGTGTATATTATTGCTTCATTTAATGTAATAGCAACTTGTTCGCCTCAATAGTAAAGGATTCCTCGTATTCAACGCATAAAAACGTAAAAAAACTCCCATTCGCGGATAAAGTCCCAGTGAATGAAAGTTCTATTATAGATATTATTGATTGGCTGTTCGATGAAAAATTTCTTCATATATAATCGTTAAAATAAAGGCATTCATAAAGGCAAATACTAAAAATAATGGCATTCCACCCAGTTGTGGCTGTGTTAACTCTTTACTAAATACCATTACAGCACTAATTTGCGCTAAAAAGAAAATGAAGCCAATACCGACTTGCCAAATAGGACGCTTGACCTTACGTTTTTCATACCAAAACAACTTTTTAAACAGATTTCTTACATCATTTGCAATAATAATACTAACTAAAAAGATACTTACAAAAAATACAGGTATATGATAAACACTCTTTGTCATCCATGCAAAATCAGATAGGCGGAAGAACAGAGTCAATAACGATGCTATACTACAAGCAATTCCTACATTTTGGAGCCAAGTGCTAATTCGCAATTTCACAGCTATTACCCCCAACAGTTCTTTTTTAAACATTATCATTCTATCAAATTATAGGCTGTTGGGGAATAGAAATTTGTATGTTTCTATTATTTTCACAATATAACAAGTCAATTGTAGGGATATTTATAATTTTCATAGTAACCAAAAAGTCGCCTTCCTAATAGGAAAGACGACTTTGCTATCTATTATTTTAAATAACCAGATAAAATTTTTGCATAAGGTGATGATGCTGGCAAAATAATGACCGTATCCTCTCCAACCGTTTTCTTATAGGATTCTAACGTACGGTATAAAGAGTAAAATTCAGGATCTTGAGAGAATGATTTATTGTATATTTTCGCAGCTTCCGCTTCTCCCTCAGCTTGAATAATGGATGCCTCCTTATTCGCTGTAGCTAACATTTCCTGCACTTGTTGATCCGTTTGGGCTTCGATACGTCGTTTATCTGCATCCCCTTCAGAAAGATATAATTGAGCCGTTGATTCACGCTCTGAAATCATGCGGGTAAATACAGACTGTTCATTTTCTGCCGGTAAGTCTGTACGACGAATACGTACATCCACTACTTCTACACCATACTTGTCGTTTTGTAACAGTTCATTAACTCGCTCTGTTACACGATCATTGATGCTTCCTCGTGAAGATTTTTCATCATTAATAATTTCATCGTATCGCAGTTGGCCAAGCTCTGTTCTTATGACGGAGTAAATAAACTCCTCCATTCGAGTCTCTGCCTTGCTAAGTGTACCTGCATTCGATATTAAAGCTTTTGGATCTGTAATACGCCAAACAGCATAGTTATCGATGATAATTCTTTTTTTATCCTTTGTATTAATTTCTTCTTCTGAAATATTATAGGTCATCTGATTTTTTGGTAATCGTGTAACACTTTGAATAAAAGGTATTTTCATTTTTAAGCCTGGATCTCGTTCAAATTTCACTACTTCTCCAAACTGGCGAACCACGGCATATTCAGATTCCTTTACAATATAAACATTCGCAAAAATAATGATAGCTGTAGCAAAAACAACTGTTAATGTGATGACAATAGACAGATATTTTTTAGGGTTGAGCGGGCCTTTTTTCGCCATTTTCACGACATTGTCTCCCGAATCACTGTCTGTTGGAGCCGCTTTTTTGCTTTTTCCTGATAAAAAATTGAGGAATTTGTCAAGGTCCTTATTTTTTTGGTCCATTAATTACTGCTCCCTTCTTTTTTATCTGATTGTGCCTGCTGAGGCTGTAATGGCTGTAGTGGTAAGTACTTCATCGTACTGCCATCATCATTCATAATGTATATTTGCGCCTTCGGTAAGACGTTTTCAAGTGTTTCTAGAATTAATCGCTCTCGTGTAATTTGTTGATTTCCTTTATATTGCTCATACATCTTATTAAAGACAGCTACATCACCTTGAGCTTGCTCGATACGTGCTGTTTTTGCACCTTGTGCCTTGGAAATAATAGCATCTTTTTCACCTTCAGCTTCACTTTTACGCTGATTCATATACTTTTGTGCTTCATTCGTTTTTGTATTCTTTGTTTCACGTGCATCCGTTACTGCTGTGAAGGCAGCACGCACTTCCTTGTTTGGTAATTCAACGTCTTGTAATTTCACACCTAATACGCCAATACCAATATCATATTTTTCGATTAAGGACACTAGTAAATCACGTGTTTTTGCTTCAATTTCAGCCTTCCCATCTGTTAATGCTGCATCAATGGTAGAGCTACCAATAATTGAACGAATGGCGCTTGATGTGGCGCTATGTAAAATTTCTTCGGGGCTTTGTGCGTTAAATAAAAATTTACGAGGGTCGGTAATTTTCCATTGTACAACAAGATCAGTTAATACAATATATTCATCTCCTGTAATCATCTTTGTCTCAGCATCATAGGCTTCTAGCTCTCCTGCCTTATTTTGCTTATAGCCAAACTGTAAACTGAACGTTTCTTTCGATAAAATTTCAACTGATTGAACTGGCCAAGGTAATTTAAAATGAAGTCCTGGGTTTGTAACCATTTCATCGGCACGGCCAAATGTAATGACAACCGCTTGTTCTGATTCATCTACTGTGTACCAAGATGTAAATACGGTAATAAGTGCAATAACTCCAAAAATCCCAAGTCCAACCATCATTAGTGTCCTTTTCACACTCATGTCTGTTCCTCCCTTTTATTGATTACTATTGTTTACGGAAGAGTTTTATAAAAAGTTTCAAAATATAGTGAATTTAGCATAAAAAAATCCTGCTACCTTTTATGGTAACAGGATATTAATAACTAGATGTTCAAAGACTGGGAAAATGGTTGTGGTTAATACAATGCTAATTAAAGCAGCAACAATCATTGCTAAGCTGGCAAATGTACCCTCTAGTTCACCAAATTCAAATGCTCTAGATGTACCTGCCCCATGCGCGCCCATTCCTAACATTAATCCTCTAGACGATGGGTTGTGGAATCGACATATTTTAATAACAATAGGTGCTAATAGGCTTCCTAAAATGCCTGTCGTCATAACAAAGACAGCTGTTAAAGTAGGAGAGCCTCCAATCATATTTGAAATGTCCATTGCAATAGGTGTTGTCACTGAACGTGGCACTAAACTATGCACAAGCTCATTGTTTAACCCTACTACTAAGGCCATTATAAAAGATGAAATAATGGCGACTGTGGAGCCAACCGCAATACTTATAAAGATTTCGAAGGCATGTTTTTTTAATAAATTGACATTTTTATAGATAGGAACCGCAAAAGCAACCGTTGCTGGTCCTAGTAAATTCGTTAAAACACTAGCTCCTGCATTATAAGTTGTATACGGTATACCTGTTAGTAATAGTAAGATAATAATAACGATCGGCGTCACCAGCATAGGTGTCAGCCATTCCTTTTTATATTTCTTATAGATTATTTTACAAATATAAAAAATAATAATTGTTCCAAGTAAGCTACTACCAGCTATCCATAAACTCATACTGCATCACCCTTCTTTCGACGCCCTAGCCATTGTGCTGTGTAGCCCGTTACAAACATCACAATAATCGCACTTCCAACAATGACCAACACAACCTTCATGCCTTGCACACCGAATAATGCATCATAATCGATGACACCAATGGCAGATGGAATGAAGAAAAGTAAGAGTTCACTTAGTAATAATGCTGCCCCTAGCTCAATCCATTCAAGCTTAATAATATGAAACTGTAAAAGTAAAAATAATAGAACGAGTCCTATTATGCTCCCTGGAATCGGCAAGTGAAGTAGGCGTGCAATACTATTCCCAATCAATAATAGGAAATAAAGAAAGCCGATTTGCACGATACTTTTGACGATTTTCATGGTCATCCTTCTCTCATTTTTTTCTCTGCTTCAACAGTCAGAAAAACACGATTCAAATGAAAAGAAGTTATGATTTCACTGACTGTTCAAGCTTTAGTTTGACAAACTATCTACTACAGATTGATGTTAAACTTTTATGCTACTATACTTTACACCTATTTATCCTCTCTGTAAAACAGAAAAAGAATCTAGTGCCTAATAATTAGACAATAGATTCTTCTGTGGAGAAAATAAAACAGTTATTAAAAAATCTGTCATCACCAAATAAAATGATGAGCGCGATTTTTTAGTTTATAGTCTTAACAATCATATAAGGGGGTTTCTAGTTATAAGTATAGTTCCCAAATATGAATGTAACATTTTGTTCATGTAAAGGATTTGTTAATTTTTCGGAATCATCACAATCATTATTGTCCCTACGCCCACTTCACTTTCTACTTGAATACGTCCATGATGGGCCTCTACAAGATGCTTGACAATTGCTAAGCCTAAGCCTGTTCCACCTGAATTCCGGCTTCGTGCGCGATCAACACGATAAAAGCGCTCAAAGACTCGGGCTATTTCATGCTTTTCAATTCCAATTCCTTGATCTTCAATTTCAATAATACCATGTGTTTCATTTTCCTTTAAACGAATAGACACTGTTGTATTTTCTGGAGAATAGGTGATTGCATTGGTAATTAAATTCGTCACGATCTGAATAATACGATTGGCATCACCCATTACTTGTACGTCACGGTCAATATCCACTTGGAAGCTCATATTTTTTTCATCTAATCGTGGCGCTGTTAGCTCTGCTCCACGAATCAGCACATCCTGCAAGCCCATTGGCATAATGTTGACCGTGAAGCCATGTTGTTCAATTTTAGAAAGCTCTAACAAATCCTGAATGAGCATTTGAAGACGATTACTCTCTTTATAAATAATTTCTAAGAAAGATATTAACATTTTTTCGTCTTTATAGGCTCCATCCAATAAGGTTTCAGAAAAGCCTTTAATAGAGGTAATAGGTGTTCGCAATTCATGGGATACATTGGCAACAAAATCTTTGCGAATTTGCTCTAAACGGACAAGCTCCGTTATATCATGCATAACAATAACAACGCCTAGCCATCGTCCATGGTCCCCAATAACAGGTGCTCCATATACTTCTTTATTATAGAGCTCCTGCATTATCTCCATTTTAATTTGCTGTCGATAAGGCATCTCTGTAAGAAATACGTGATCGATAAACTGCTCTAATGATTTTGGTAAGCCAATTGTCCGGAATACCTTTCCCTGAACTTCATCAATCTGCATCCCAAAACGTTCTAAAAATACGCGATTCACAATAGAAATATTGCCTTCACGCCCAATCATCATGAGAGAGCTACCCATATTTTCGATTAACGTTTTCAGCCTCTCTTCCTCTACTTCACGAACAGTCGTAATATCCTGTAGATTACGAGCCAAAATATTAATGGAATGACTTAATGGAATCATGCGTTCATATTCATTTTCCTGGGCACGTGCACGATAGTTCCCCTTTGCAAGTTCAAGAGCCGTTTCCGTAACATTATCGATTGGTGCTGTAAAATTCCGTATCATATAGCGACTGACAATCCCGATTAAAATCAGGGTAATCGTGAAGAGGATGGCCAATATGATATAGAGTCTGGCACGTACAAAGGTCAAAGAATCTTCTAGATCTAAGCTCTGTGATGCAAATAATGCTTCTTGATCTTCCTCTGAAAGCTGGAGCTTGCGTTCATCTATTACTTGAGTCATTGATGCTTGTTTATGAGTATTTGCATCCTCATTGTATTGCTTAATATAAACAGGAAAAAGCTGACCTATAACAATCATTAGGACAGCTAATATCGTTCCAAGTAAAAGCATGAATGTCAAAAATAAGCGGTTGCTCATTGATTTCATGACGTTTTCGGCTCCTCAAATTTATAGCCAAGCCCCCTGATTGTTTTAATAAACATTGGCTTACGGCTATTTTCCTCAATTTTATCGCGAAGGTGGCTAATATGAACATCCACAATTCGAGTATCGCCAGCAAAATCATATTTCCATACAGCACTTAATAGCTGATCGCGTGTTAATACACGATTTTTATTTTCAAGTAAGTAAATGAGTAATTCAAATTCCTTTGGCGTAAACTCCAGTGCCTCATCTTGTAAAAAGACTTCAAAGCGTTCTGGAAATACACGCAATTGTCCAAACTCAAACATTTTCTCTTGCGGCTCATCTTTCTCATCTGATACAACATTTTGAGTAAAACGTCTTAAAACTGCCTTAACGCGTGCCAGTACTTCCCGTGGACTAAAGGGTTTAGTCATATAATCATCTGCGCCTAATTCTAGACCAAGTACTTTATCAAATTCGTCATCTTTTGCTGTTAACATTATTATAGGCGTATTCATACGCTGCTGACGTATTTGTTTGCATACTTCCATACCATCTAGTTTAGGTAGCATCAAATCTAACAGAATTAAATTAGGCTGTATCTCAATTGCTTTTTCCAGACCTTCTTGTCCATCTGCAGCTGTTTCCACTAAATAGCCAGCCTGTTCTAAATTATATTTCAATAATGTTGCGATTGAAAATTCATCTTCAATAACTAATATCGTTTTTGTCATAATATAATGCCTCCGTTAGTGATTTGAAACCCCCATTTCAAACCTCAAGACGTCTATAATGCAAGTGGTGGTGTCACCAACAACATACCTTCAATCACAAGCTGCTTTTGCTCATTATAAGAGTGTACAGACACCGTAATCGTATTTTCATATTTATTGACTGCTGTTACCTCTAAAAGCGTATCAAACAATTCATAATGATAGAGAGGCCCTAAATATTTTAAATGTTGCTCAATAATTCGTGCACCCGGTCCTGGAATATACTTTGACACAGCTGATGTAATAATACCATTTAACATGATGGTCGGGACAATCGGTTTTTCAAAAGGTGTCATCGCCGCATAATCATGTTGAATATAAAGTGGATTACTATCATTCGTGAGCCCTAAATACAGCAACAGATCTCTATCCTCAATCTTTTCAGTTATATGGATCTTTTCGCCAACTGTAATTTCATCGATTGTCAGACCAAGTTTACTATTTTTTTGAAGCAAAGATACGCCAACCCCTTTTCTATCATACTACATTCATAGTATCAATTTTATGCCAAAAGTACAACGAAAAGCCGAAGTACCTTAACCCTATCACACTTATGCACAAAAAAACGAGCAGGAGTTACCTACTCGTTTTCTTAATTCAGCAAATACTCATGTACTGATATTGAAACTTCAGATATAGAGACATTGCTTATATATTTTTTCGATAGCTGAAATAGAGAGAGATCGACATGCTGCCCTAAAGACTCTGGCGAAAAGCACCTTGAGTCGGACATCGTTAATCTACACTAAAATTTTCATTACGTTGCGTACTGCATCTGCCGATTGGTCTAAAGCTGCTTTTTCTTTGTCTGTTAACTCAAGCTCAAAGATTTTTTCAATACCATTTTCGCCAAGTAATGTAGGAACACCCAGATATAAATCGCTATAGCCATATTCACCTTCTAAATAAGCAATAGATGGTAGAATACGCTTTTGATCTTTAATAATAGCTTCAGCCATTTCAATCAATGCTGCAGCAGGTGCATAGTAGGCTGAACCGTTTCCAAGTAAGTTAACGATTTCAGCACCCCCATTACGAGTGCGATCAACGATAGCTTCTAGACGTTCAGCAGGGATTAATGTTTCTAATGGAATACCACCTGCAAATGAATAACGTGTTAAAGGCACCATCGTATCTCCATGACCACCTAATACAAAACCAGTAATATCTTTTACTGAGACATTCAACTCTTCTGCAACAAATGCACAGAAGCGCGCCGTATCAAGAACACCAGATTGACCGATAACACGATTTTTTGGGAAACCAGTTTCCTTATAAACTGTGTAGGTCATGGCATCAACTGGATTAGTAAGGACGATAATTGTGGCATTTGGTGAATGTGCGGCAATCTCTTTGGACACTGTTTTCATGACGCCCTGGTTGATTTGTACAAGATCATCACGACTCATACCTGGTTTACGGGCTACCCCAGCTGTAATAATGACTACGTCAGAATTAGCTGTATCTGCATAATTTGATGTACCTTTTACATAAGCATCAAAGCCTTGTATTGGCGCTGCCTCCCACATATCTAGAGCTTTTCCCTTTGTAGGATTTTCTGCTTGTGGGATATCTACTAATACAACGTCACCAAGTTCTTTCTGAGCTGCTAAAAAAGCTGCGGTAGCACCTGTAAATCCTCCACCGATTACTGATAATTTTTTTCGTTTCAGAGACATTTGAATACGCTCCTTTAAAATGGGGTTATATATTTTAAAAGAGGGAGGAGAAATACATCTCACTCCCTCGATTAAACAAGTTCATCGTAAATATTTTATTTAACGAAAATTCACTTTTACCCTAATTATATCAGCATATAAAAGTATACTTTCACGTGAAAATTTCTATATCAGAATAGAAAATTATAAGTTTTTGATTAACTCATTAGCGAATTCTGAACATTTCACTTCTGTAGCGCCGTCCATTAAACGAGCGAAGTCATAAGTTACAACTTTAGAAGAAATTGTATTCTCAACAGATTTAGTGATCATGTCAGCAGCTTCTTGCCATCCTAAGTGTTCAAGCATTAATACACCTGAAAGTAATACTGAAGATGGGTTTACTTTATCTAAACCAGCATATTTTGGAGCTGTACCATGAGTAGCTTCGAAGATCGCATGTCCAGTAACATAGTTAATGTTAGCTCCTGGAGCGATACCGATACCACCAACTTGTGCAGCAAGTGCATCAGAAATATAGTCACCATTTAAGTTCATTGTAGCTACTACATCGAACTCAGTTGGACGAGTTAAGATTTGTTGTAAGAAGATATCAGCGATAGAATCTTTTACTAAGATTTTACCAGCTGCTAAAGCATCAGATTGAGCTTTGTTTGCTGCTTCTTCACCTTGTTCAGCTTTGATTGCATCGTATTGGTTCCAAGTGAAAGTTTGATCAGCAAATTCTTTTTCTGCTAATTCATAACCCCATTTTTTGAATCCACCTTCAGTGAATTTCATGATGTTACCTTTATGAACTAAAGTAACAGATGGGCGTTTATGTTTAATTGCGTATTCGATAGCAGAACGTACTAAACGCTCAGTACCTTCTTTAGATACAGGTTTAACACCGATACCAGAAGTTTCTGGGAAACGGATTTGATTTACACCAAATTCAGATTGTAGGAAGTTGATGATTTTTTGAGCTTGTTCTGAACCAGATTCGAATTCAATACCAGCGTAGATGTCTTCTGTGTTCTCACGGAAGATAACCATATCAACGTCTTCTGGGCGTTTAACTGGAGAAGGCACTCCATCAAAGTGACGTACTGGGCGTAAGCATACATATAAGTCAAGTTGTTGACGTAATGCTACGTTAAGAGAGCGGATACCACCACCGATTGGTGTAGTAAGAGGACCTTTGATTGCAATTAAGTATTCATTAATTTTGTCTAAAGTTTCTTGTGGTAACCATTCACCAGTTTGGTTAAATGCTTTTTCACCAGCTAAAACTTCTAACCATTCAATTTTCTTTTCACCGTTATAAGCTTTTTCTACTGCTGCGTCGATTACGCGTGATGCTGCTGCCCAGATATCTGGACCAATTCCATCACCTTCGATGAAAGGAATTACTGGATTATTTGGTACATTAAGTACGCCATTTTCAACTACAATTTTGTTTGACATTCTGTTGCCTCCTAAATTCATAATCATAGGACTGTGTTAGTGATAACACAGTCCCAAACATTCTAGCATATTTTCCAAATTAGCGCTCGCTGATTGGAACATATTTTTGCATGCCTGGTCCAACATACTCAGCACGTGGACGGATTAGGCGGTTATTTGCATATTGCTCAAGGATATGTGCCACCCAACCTGAAGTACGTGATACTGCGAAAATTGGTGTGAACAGGTCATGATCAATACCTAAAGAATCATACACTGACGCAGAGAAGAAATCTACGTTAGCTGGTAATTTCTTTTGTTCAACGATCATGTCATGGATTTTAACTGACATTTCATAAAGCTCTGGTTTACCAGTTAGTTCAGTTAATTTTTTAGACATTACGCGTAAATGTGGTGCACGAGGGTCGCCTTTGCGATATACGCGGTGACCGAAGCCCATGATTTTTTCTTTGTTGTCTAATTTATTTTGAATGTAAGATTCAACATTTTCAAGTGAGCCAATTTCAGTTAACATCTTCATAACTTGCTCATTTGCTCCACCATGAAGTGGCCCTTTTAAAGCGCCGATTGCTGCAGTTACACCAGAATAAACGTCTGATAATGTAGCTACACATACACGTGCAGTGAATGTAGATGCATTTAACTCATGGTCAGCATGCAATACTAGTGCTTTGTCGAATGCTTCAATTTCAATATCTGCTGGCTCTTCGCCTTTAAGCATGTATAAGAAGTTTGCCGCATATCCTAGTTCAGGTTTTGGTGAAACTGGTTCTAAACCTTTACGAACACGTGCAAATGCAGTTACTACTGTAGCAATTTTAGCTTGAAGACGAATTGCTTTACGGTAGTTTGCTTCTGGGTCCATAACATCCGCTTCTTCATCGAATACACCAAGTAGAGATACTGCAGTACGTAGTGCAGCCATTGGATGTACAGTTGAAAGTGGGTATGTTTTGAATTGGTCGACAATCGCTTGCGGAATTGACATATTGTCTGCCAATTGTTGTTTTAACTCAGCTAGCTCGTCCGCTTTTGGTAAACGAGTATGCCATAACAAGTAAATTACCTCTTCAAATGACGCATTTTGTGCTAAATCATCAATGTTGTAACCAACATATGTAAGTGTGTCATCGATAATTGAACTGATTTTAGATTCCGCTGCTACGATACCTTCTAATCCTTTAGTTGCTGACATAAATTATCGCTCCCTCATATTTATATTTTGTTGTAAATGCGTTTTTTTCTTGCATTTACGGTTTTTGCTCATATGAACCATTAAGTAAATCGCTTACATTGCTATTATAATCATTTTTGACAGCTTTGTGAATGAAAATCCTCTAAATAAAGAAAAAGACGTCCGAACGACTATATATTTGTCCTAAAGAGATTTTATTGTATTTTTTGACATTATGATTTGAGGTGAATTTGTTAAAATGAGGAATTTAAAGTATTTTTCATACGAAAGAACCACAAGTATTTTACTTTTTATTTTTTACTTAGTCATACTTTGGTTTGTATTACCAGTATCACTTGCGATTTTTTTGTCATTTTCGACGTACCCTGTCATAAATTTCTTGCATAAATATTGCAGGATCGCCTATTGGATAGCAGCAATAATTGTGGAGGTATTGATTTTAACTTGTATTTTTTTGCTTGTCGTCATATCCATCAATAGTGTGATTGTCATCTTTCCGGAGATTCGTAATACATTACAAAACTTCCCACTTTTCAGTGAATATGAATCGATGTTTATACAAGTTTTAAAGGAGAAATCACTTTCTATTTTTGATTCGATCATCATATATACAGCTGATCTTTTCCAATTATTAATGAAACATGTCATTGAGGTATTCATTTTCTTGGTAGCTTATTATTTCGCTCTCCTAGAAACGCGTAAATCACGCTATTGGTTTTTTCAATATGTGCCAAAGAAATATCGTCAAGAATGGCAATCACATTTCGCGAAAATCATGCAACTTTTTCATTATTTTTTATATGTGGAATTTCAATTATTTACAATAACCTTACTTATTCTTTGTGGAGGCTTTATGATCCTTCAATTTGAACAAGCTATTATTAAAGCTTTTATTGTAGCTTTCGCAGATGTCCTGCCATTTTTCGGTATCGGTGTATTTCTTGTGCCGATGAGTATTTATTTTTATTTCAATGGAAATACATTTTTATGTGTAGCCATTTTACTGTTGTATTTATTTGTACAATTAACAAGGCAGCTAGCTGAATCAATGCTTTGGTCCAACACGCTTCAATTACGTACATTCCATACATTTTTCATCAGCGCCGCCTCTATTCTATTATTTGGCTTTTATGGAATATTACTTAGCCCGATCTTTTTATTTTTAGCGGTTAAGCTAAAAGAAAACTCTATCTTTGAACGATAATAAATTGACCTTTTTTCATTTTTTTACGCATCCAATAATAGACAACCGGTTGGAACATTTTTCGTGAAAAAGGCAAAAGCAGTAGTAAGCCAATAAGATCTGTCATAAAGCCTGGTAATGCTAAAAGCAGTCCACCACTAAAAGTTAATAATGTATCAACCAACGCAGATCCCGGAGCCTCTCCACGTGCTAATGTATTTTTTACATTTTGGACAGAATTCATACCTTTATTTTTCATTACATAAACCCCAAGTACACTAGTGGCAATAATGAGTAATAATGTACTTAAAACACCAATGTTTTGTCCAATAACTATTAATAACGCCAATTCGGCTAATGCGTAGACAATGAAACCAAGAAAAATTTTTCGCATATTTTTCTCCTTTCTACTTGAAAAGGTATACCTTTTATACGTTATTATAGCCCATTTAGTTTCATAAAAAAAATGAATGCCTCCCATCAAATAATACCAAATCACTTATCTTTTTTGATGGAGATATAAAAAGTAGCTTTCCATATAGCACGAAATATAGTTAATTTGTACAACCCTTATTAAAAGCTCTAGTACAACAAATCGCACTAGAGCTTTTTGTTTATAATTAAAGAACGCTAGCATGTCCTTTATAGATAACGCCTGTTTCAGCGTCCATCGTAATTTCTTGACCATGGCGTAATAATGTTGTTGCTTCTTTTACGCCAACAATTACTGGAATACCAAGACTTAGTCCAACTACTGCAGCATGACTAGTTAGTCCACCTTCTTCAGTAATTAGCCCAATGCAATTTTCTATTGCTGGCATCATTTCACGGTCTGAACCAACTGTTACAAGTATACTTCCTTCCGTATCATAAGCAAGTGCCTCAGCCGCATTTTTAGCAATAACTGTTTTACCTACAACCGATGCCTTGCCAATCCCTTGCCCACGAGCTAGTAAATCGCCAATAATGTGTACTTTCATTAGGTTTGTAGTACCCGCTTCACCAACTGGCACACCTGCTGTAATTACAACAGCATCACCATGTGTGACAAAACCGTGTTTCAAGCTTTCATCTACAGCTAATTCTAAAATCTCATCTGTAGTTGTCACACGTTGGCAAACAATTGGGTGTACACCCCACACTAATGTTAATGTTTGAGCCGTATTTGTTGAGCCTGTTACTGCAACAATAGGTACACCAGGTCGGTATTTGGCAATCATTCTAGCTGTATTTCCACTTTCTGTTGGGGCTAATACGGCTTTGACACCTAAATTAATGGATGTATAAGCGACTGCTTGTGAAATAGCTTCTGTCATATTGGCTTCTTTTTCACGACTACGTGTAGAAACAATCGATTTATAATCTAATGAATTTTCAGTACGTTGAGCAATTTTATTCATTGTTTGTACTGACTCCACTGGATATAGACCCGCAGCAGTTTCTCCTGATAACATGATTGCATCTGTACCATCAATGATGGCGTTCGCTACATCACTTGCTTCTGCACGTGTTGGACGTGGGTTACGTTGCATAGAATCCAACATTTGAGTAGCCGTAATAACTGGTTTTCCTACTTGATTACATTTTAGAATTAACTTCTTTTGTACAAGAGGTACTTCTTCTGCTGGAATTTCAACACCTAGATCTCCACGTGCTACCATCAATCCATCGGATACAAGGATAATCTCATCGATATTATCGACACCCTCTTGGTTTTCAATTTTCGGGATGATTTGGATATGCCCACCGCCATTTTGCTCAAGTAACTCACGAATTTCAAGCACATCTTTTGCACGACGAACGAATGAGGCAGCAATGAAATCTACACCTTGTTCAATACCAAATAAAATATCCTGAGCATCCTTTTCAGTAATACCTGGAAGTTGTACAGAAACACCTGGTACGTTGACACCTTTTTTATTTTTCAATACGCCCGCATTTTCTACAATCGTATGAATTAAACCTTTTTCAACATCTGTAGCTAGTACACGTAATTGGATCAGACCATCATCAAGTAAAATAATTGAGTTTTGCTCAACATCTTCTACTAGTTGCTCATAAGTAACAGAAAAGCTTGTCTCCGTACCTTCTACTTCAGTCATTGAAATATCAATCACTTGGCCAGCTGATAAATGAAGCTCACCATTTTTCATGTTATGCGTACGAATTTCAGGACCTTTTGTGTCTAATAAAATTCCTACTGGTTTATTTAACTTTTGTGCCACTTCACGAATTAAATGAATTCGTCCCGCATGCTCTTCATGAGAGCCATGTGAAAAATTCAAGCGGGCTACATTCATACCTGCTTCAATTAATTTTTCTAATGTTTCTGGTGACTCACTTGCAGGTCCAATTGTACATACGATTTTTGTTTTTCTCATTTTTGCCCACTCCGTTTATAACAAATTATATTGATAGTTCTTTCATAAGTGTGTATAGACTTACATCTGCCTCATGATTTTTTTCAAAAGCCTCCGGCATATCATAATCGATAACCTGATGATTGCGAATACCTACCGCTCGGCCATATTTGCCTTCCATTAGTAACTCCACTGCATGTGCGCCAAACTGACTTGCCAATACGCGATCACGTGCAGTTGGGGAACCACCACGCTGAATATGACCTAACACAGAAACACGTGTTTCTTTACCAGTCTTTTCTTTTATCAACTTAGCTAGTTCATTTCCAGACATAACGCCTTCTGCCACAATAATGATACTATGCTTCTTCCCACGTGCTGCACCACGATCTAAGCGTGCCACAATATCATCTAAGTCATAATCCTCTTCTGGAATTAAGACTGTTTCAGCACCGGCAGCAAGTCCTGCCCATAAAGCAATATCTCCTGCATCACGACCCATAACCTCAACTATGAAAGAATTTTCATGAGAAGTAGCTGTGTCACGAATTTTATCGATGGATTCTACTACTGTATTGAGTGCCGTATCAAAGCCTATCGTATATTCTGTTCCTGGAACATCATTATCGATAGTTCCTGGTACACCTACAGCAGGGAAGCCTTTTTTCACTAAATCCATAGCCCCTCTATAAGAACCATCGCCACCAATGACAACAAGTCCTTCAATTCCGGCAGCTCGTAAATTTTCAATGCCTTGTAGTTGCACGGCATCTTCTTTAAATTCTGGACATCTCGCAGAATTTAAATGGGTACCACCACGCTGAATAATACCACCAACCGAACCTAGATCAAGTTCTTCTAAATAACCTTTTACTAAGCCCTCATAACCATGTTTAATTCCGACAACATCAATTCCATGGAATGCTGCCTTACGAACAACCGCTCGAATAGCTGCGTTCATTCCAGGCGCATCTCCACCACTAGTTAATACAGCAATTTTTTTCATTGTCGAACCTCCTGCAGTTACTATTATTATTCACATTAACATGAAAAAACAAACTATGTAAGGGTTCTGAGGCTACAAAAACATAACTTTTACATAAAAAATGAAAAGAATGCGCTTTCACACACTCTTTCCATCCAAAAACATCCTAAATCTAACAAATTTCCAAGAAGTCTGACGTTCAGATTGCGTAACTAGCTTCTTTAATTTTTATAGCTTTTTAATATGTTAAGAAACAAATTTTGTCTCTTAACGAGCAAATTCATATCCCCATATTTTTGCTGCTATCAGAAGATAGCCTTCCAAAAATGTGTTTTATACTTCTGTATATTGTCCGATTTTTTTGAACTTCTCATAACGATCTTCAATTAATTGTTCTCCATTTAGAGAATTTAATGCATGAAGTGTAGTGCTGATGCATTCTTTAATATAAAGTGCCTGTTTTGCTACATTGCGATGGGCACCACCAATAATCTCAGGGACGATACCATCTATAACACCAAGCTCTTTTAAATCCGGTGCTGTTATACGCATTGCTTCAGCCGCTTGCTTAGCAAGGCTACCATCACGCCATAAAATCGACGCCGCTCCTTCTGGAGAAATAACGGAATAGGTTGAGTTTTCTAGCATAAAGACACGGTTTGCAACACCTAATGCTAGTGCACCACCACTTCCTCCTTCTCCAATCACAATACTGATGACTGGTACTGTTAAGCCTGCCATTTCAACAAGGTTTCTAGCGATTGCTTCACTTTGCCCACGTTCTTCAGCAGCTTTACCTGGATAAGCACCTTTTGTATCAATAAAACAAATTATTGGTCGATTAAATTTTTCTGCTTGCTTCATCAAACGTAGGGCTTTACGATAACCTTCTGGGTGAGGCATACCAAAATTACGTCGTATATTTTCTTTTGTTGATTTTCCACGTTGGTGTCCGATTATTGTTACAGGTTGCCCTTCAAAAATACCTATTCCACCAAGAATTGCAGCATCATCACCAAAAGTACGATCTCCATGCAATTCAATGAAATTCTCACATATCGCTTCAATATATTGTAAAGTAGTAGGTCTTTCTGGATGTCTTGCTACTTGCACACGATCCCACGGCTTCATATTCGCATAAATCGATTGCTCTAATTGGGATAGCCGTGTTTCTAGTTTCTCGATTTCACCCGTCATATCGACATCAGCTTCAGTGGCTATTGTTTTTAATTCATCAATTTTTTCTCGTAATTGGATAACTGGTTCTTCAAACGCTAAATTTTTAGACATGTTGCACGCCGCCTTTCGTATGCATTTTTACAAGTAAAGAAACTTGTTTACGTAAATCTTTGCGAGGGAAAATGGCATCAAGTTGGCCATGCTCTAATAAAAATTCTGCCGTTTGGAAATCATTTGGTAGTTTTTCTCTTACAGTTTCTTCAATAACACGACGGCCTGCAAAGCCAATTAATGCTTGTGGTTCTGCAATATTTATATCACCTACAGAGGCAAAGCTTGCTGAAACCCCACCAGTTGTAGGATGCGTTAAAATGGAAATAAATAATAAACCTTGATCGCTATGACGCTTTAAGGCAACACTTGTTTTTGCCATTTGCATTAAAGATAGTACACCTTCTTGCATACGCGCACCGCCACTAGCCGTAAAAATAATAAATGGCACACCTAATTCAGTTGCTTTCTCTACTGCGCGAGTAATTTTTTCGCCCACAACTGAACCCATGGACCCCATACGGAAGTGAGAATCCATAATGGCAACAACAATTTCTTCTCCATCTAATGTACCAACGCCTGTTAGTACAGCTTCATTCAAGCCTGTTTTGTCTTGGTCAGCTGAAATTTTCTCTACATATGCTGGGAAATTCAATGGATTGCTTGTTTGTAAATGATCGTCCATCGAAACGAATGAACCTTCATCCAAGAAATAGTCCACACGTTCTTGTGCAGTCATTTTGAAATGATGACTACATTTTGAACACACTTTATCATTCTTTTCTAGTTCTTTCGTTAATTGAATATGGCGGCATTCAGGACATTTTGTCATTAATCCTTCTGGAAATGCCTTTTCCTGTCCATCCTCTTTCTTTTTTCGATTACCACTAAATAAGCTACGTATTGCCATGTTTGACTCCCCCTTTGTTGTTGTCTAAGTGCTTTGTACAGTACTCATCCACTGCTCATAAGCTTTTAGTGCTTCTTTTTCGTACCCTAGCTGCATCGATTTCAACATAGTTTGAATGATTATTTTTTCATCTTCTGTTGAGTTTCGATTTAAACGGTCGCCATCATAAGCTGCCAATTGAAACCAGATTTTTAATGATAAACGATTACCTGTTGTGATTAAAAGTTCTCGCAATATATCACGACAATTAATCATACCTTCTAATTCTAGTTTCACAAAAAAACTATCCCACACAGGTAGTGTGCGAAGAATCTCTGTACAACTTATTACGCGAATAGCTTCCTTTTCATGAATTTGTCGCGTAAATTCGACATCTTTTTTTGATTTTACATCTTCTAATATAAACATCGACAGGATTTCTACAAGCTGATGCTTATGTGTGGAAGCAAGAAAAGTACCACCACCATGTCTCGTTTCTATAAGACCTAGCAATTCTAGACTTCGCAATGCCTCTCTGACAGAGGATCGCCCGACACCTAGACGCTCAGATAAGACTCGTTCGGAGGGAAGCTTTTCACCTGCTTGAATTTTTTCCAATTTAATGAGTTGACGTAGTTGTTGGACGATTTCTAAAAACACTTTTTTTTGTTCGGTTTTTTTATCCATACGACTAACTCCCCTTATCAAAAAAGTGGTCAGACCACTTTTTAACGTTGACTCTAGCTTACAAAATAACTGCCCAAAAGTAAAGAAAAAACTGCATAAAATTTAATGCAGTTTCTAAATTTTCGTTTCATTTTATATCTTTTTCGTCGCTTGCGCATGTTTTACTTTAATTTGTGGTTTTCCAAAACGTCTTTCTATAGTTCCTTCTATAAACAGAATTTCATCTTCTATTAACAAGTCTTGAACGAATTGGAAAACTTGTGGGAATAACGTAGCGGAAACAGCTCCATGCTCATCCTGTAACTGGACAAAGGCCATCTGTTCTCCTTTTTTGGTACGAATTTTTTTTACTTCTTCAATGACACCAATCATTTTCACATACGTCCCATCTCGCATCTGCTTTAACTCACGACAAGTACTATTCACATCAGCCCAATATAGTCTTTCTTGCGTAACGGGATGGGCAGAAATGTAAAAACCTAAACTTTCCTTTTCATGCATCAATTTTTCCTTTTGTGGCATATCATCCACCTGCATATATTTTGGCTTTCCAAAGCTAAATTCTGTAGCAGTTGATATATCAATATCCTCAGTTGGTCGTAGGAGTTCAGCGTGTTTTAATGCAGCGTCTATTGTCATGATCAGTACTGCACGGTCTTTCTCTAAATAATCTAGGGCTCCAGCATAAATTAATGCTTCTATTACTTTCGGTTTAAAATGCTGTGCACTTAATGCCACAGCTAAATCAAAAAGATTATGCAATACCAGAGGGTTTGATTGGCGCAAAGTATGGATATTCTCTATAAAAGTATGAGGGACGCCTTTAATTCCTGATAAGCTATAACGTATCCCTTCTTGCTCAACAGTAAAATATTTTGTACTGTCCTTTAATGAAGGTGGATAAAATGGGATACCTTTGTCCTTGGCCTCTTGCACTAGCTGTTGAATTTTATCTATATTTCCCGTCGCATTAGATAATAATGCGGCGTAAAAGCTTTGAGGGAAATGAGCCTTTAGATATGCCATTTGATAGGAAATAACACTATAGGCTACAGCATGACTTTTAGGGAATCCGTAATCGGCAAAACGGACAATTAATTCGTACACCTCTGTCGCTACCTGTTGATCATAGCCTTGTTTTAATGCCCCTTGCACAAAGGAAACCTGTTGCTCCTCTAGCACTTGGCGATTTTTCTTACTAACTGCACGGCGAAGTAAATCTGCTTGTCCCATTGAGAATCCTGCAAGCACAGAGGCAATTTTGATAATCTGCTCTTGATAGACAATAACACCAAAAGTCTCTTGTAAAATGGGCTCTAGCACAGGGTGAGGCATAACAACCATTTCTTTGCCGGCTTTTCGTTTAGCATAGACAGGTATAAATTCCATTGGACCTGGACGATAAAGTGCGTTTACAGCAGCAATATCTAAAAAGTGTGTGGGATGAATGTCTCGTAATGCTTGTTTCATTCCTTCTGATTCTAATTGGAAAATACCTGATGTATCACCCTTTTGCAATAATTGAAAAGTCTTTTCATCATGCATAGGAATTCGTTCAAAATCAATCCACGGTCCACCAGCTTTATAAATGGACCAACGCATTTGCTCCAAAATAGTAAGATTACGTAACCCTAAAAAATCCATTTTGACGAGACCACATGCCTCGATATCCCCCATCGGCCATTGTGTGCAATAGATGCCTTCATGTCCATCCTCTATAGGGACTGTATTTACTAAGGGGGATGGTGCAATAACAACGCCTGCCGCATGGGTAGAGGAATTTCTCGGTAGCCCCTCTAATTTTAGCGCTACGTCAAACCATCGCTGATGTTGCTCATCCTCAGAGAGCCAGCCCTGTAAATCATAGGATTCTTCTAAAGCCTTTTGTAATGTAATGCCTGGTTTATTAGGTATCATTTTCGAAATTTTTTCCAATGTCTCTGCGCCGAAACTAAATACTCTCGCGACATCTCGAGCAACTGCTTTTGCAGACAATGTACCGAATGTAATGATTTGCCCCACATTGGCTTTACCATACTTTTGTGCAACGTATTGGATTACTTGATGTCGTTTACTATCGACAAAATCAATATCTATATCAGGTAAAGATATCCGTTCAGGATTTAAAAATCGTTCAAATAATAAACCATAGGCAAGGGGGTCCACTTGCGTAATAGCTAAACTATAGGCAACCAGTGACCCAGCGGAAGAACCACGACCAGGTCCAGTCAAAATGCGATTGTCTTTCGCAAAGCGCATAAAATCAGCTACTACTAAAAAATAATCAGCGTAGCCCATTGAACATATTATTTCAAGCTCATATTGTAATCGTTCTCGGTAACCATTCGGAATATCCATTTGGTTGAACCGCCCCTCTAATCCGGCAAATGCTTCTTTAACAAGTAAGCTCTCAGCTGTTTCACCAACTGGCACAGGAAATTTAGGCATTTGTACAGACATTTCTGGGATGATAGCGTGACAGCTAGCAAGCATTTGTCCACAAGATTCAAGCCATTCTGGTCGATCAGCAAACCAACTTTGCCACTCCTGTGCTGTAGGTGCAAAATAACCTTGTAAATTAGCTGTTAGCATCGTATCACCAAGCTTGTCTCCTGTATCGATAGCTCTTGCTACCTCGTATGCAAAATGATCATCAGGACGTAAAAAATAACAGCTTTGAACGGCTACAAGTGGGATCGCCTGCCCTTCACACCACTCTATAAGTTCTTTCTCATTAGCTTGCGTTACCCCTCCAGGTCTGGTAATTCCCATATAAAAATGATGCTGAAAGAGATGGGCTAAGGCAGATACTAATGCCTGCCAATCTTCTACATCACCTATATCATCTGAAGAAAGTAATGCCAAGCAGCCTGCTGCATAGCCCTCTAGCCATTTCCAAGGCAGCACTTCATCTTCCCTAATTGAAACTGCACTACTTATCTTCAATAAATGCTGATAGCCCTCCTGAGATTGCGCATACAGCACAAGAGGAAACGTTTTATCATGCCATTGCACATTTATAGAAAGGCCAATGACAGCATGTATATTTGCTTGCTGCATGGCTTTACAAAAAGGCAAAAGCCCGTACAATTTCGTATTTACGATTGCACAGGCTTGTGTCTTTTGTTCTTGTAAAAAAGGAATCAATTGCTCAAGCCGAATTGTGCTTTTCAATAAATCCGCGCTCGTATGCATCTTTGTGTATACGTGTGTCAAATGAATCCCTTCCTTTTCTTTTTAATGATACGCTTTACAAATCTCTTGTAATCTTTCGATGACGTCATCTGCCTCTTTCCATGAATAAGCCGTAGCTCCAGAAGCGAGCGGATGTCCACCACCATTAAATTCTTTTGCTAATGTATTAATAATAGGACCCTTCGAACGTAAACGCACACGAATTTGATCCTCTTCTTCAATAAATACAACCCACGAACAGATCCCTTTAACACTTCCTAGGCATCCTACCAGTAACGATGCCTCTGATGGTACAATATCATGTTCTGCTAATAATTCTTTTGTTAGCTTTACATGGGCTGCTCCATACTCATCCATTGTAAAGTTTTGATAAATATAGCCCTGTAAATTCAGCAGTTTTTGCTCCATTTCATACATACCATCAAAAATTTGATTTCGATCAAAATCATATGTAATCAGGTCTGCGGCTACTTTAAATGTCTTAGCAGTAGTACTTGGGAATTGGAATCTACCTGTATCCCCTACAATTCCTGCAAATAATAATCGTGCAGCAGTATCTGACAGTTGCCAGTTCGCCACTTCCTTACCTTCCTCATACAGCTCGTAAATCATTTCACTGCAAGAACTTGCTGTCGTTTCCACCCATAAAAGATCACCATAGGCATCATCATTTGGATGATGATCAATTTTAATCATCATTTTTCCCTTTGTATAGCGTTGATCGTCAACACGTTCTGTATTAGCTGTGTCAGTCACAATGACTAAAGCATGCTCATAAACGTCATCCAATACTTGATCAGGCTGTGCCATAAATGTTAAAGAAGCATCATGGTCACCTACAGCAAAAACCTTTTTCTCCGGATAATTTGCTAAAATCAATTCTTTTAACCCAAGTTGTGAGCCATATGCATCTGGATCTGGTCGTACATGACGATGAATAATGATTGTTTCATAGGCAGCAATTGTGTCGATGATTTGTCTTTTCACAATAAATTCCTCCAAAATGATAGTAAGAACCGTTAGCATTTTTTCAAAATTATCGTTACAATAATGTCTAGTTATGCTAGGAGGTTTACTATGCTCAATTTAATATTTGTGTTTGCGATAATTATATCTTTTGTCTTTTATTTTTATTTTAAAACAAAACAGTTCCGTTCTTCATTACCAATCGCTAAAAATTGGTATAAAAGTAAGGCGAATATCGGCTTCGGTTCCTTCCTACTGTTTTTCGGATTCAATCAAGCCTACTTATTCCCTAGCTTATATACATTTATAATTGTAGCAATTCTTGTCGTGCTAGGCATCTTTGTCGTTGTAGAAAATACGAAAAAAGCGCGTCATTATGGTCAGTTTGTTGAGGAAGAATTCCGCATTAATCGATAATATGTAACAAAGGGATGACCAAGCAATTGCGCTAGGCCATCCCTTTCAATCCTTAACGTTCTAAAAGCTGGAACATCATCATTGCCTTACCAACAAGTATTTGTTGATTATACACTTCAAAATCCATTTTCACAAACTTACGACTCATGTCTAATATTCGTGGCTTGACTGTAAGTGTACTTTCCATTTGTACTGGTTTAATAAAGTAAATGGTCATATTCTCGGCTACTGCATCTCCACGTTTTCGACGCTTTAATGCAAATGAACCCACTTCAGCTAATAGAGTCGTGAAAGCACCGTAAGAAATCGCCCCGTATTGATTCGTCATTTGCGGTGTAACTTTAAACTCCACAACGAGCTCTTCATCACCAAGTACCTTCATCTCATTTTTCACTAAATCATCAATAGTTTCACCATGCTGTGGCTGTCTTTGAGCTAGCTGTAATGCTTTAAGTACGTCCTGACGACTAATGACTCCTTGTAAAATATTATCATCATTTACGATTGGTAACAGATCAATACCTTCCCAAATCATACGATGCCCGGCTGAAGCAACACTCATCTTCATGGAGCCAGCAATTGGATTCTTCGTCATAACCTTTTCAACTAGCTCATTTTCTTCTCGACCAATAACGTCTTTTACAGTAATCATTCCGACAAGTTTATTTTGATGAGTGACAACTGGAAAAGCCCCATGTGTTGTGCGTTCATTCAACTTCTGGAAATGTCGGATAGTTTCATCATTTTTTAACGCTGCTGTGTCAGTCATAGGAACATAAATATCTTCAATAAATAAAATATCCTTTTTGATGAGCTGATCATAGATCGCTCGGTTAATCATCGTTGCTACAGTAAACGTATCATAGCTAGTTGAAATTATTGGTAAATCCAATGAATCTGCAAGCTGTTTATTGGCATCCGTTGTATCAAAACCACCTGTAATTAAAACAGCAGCACCTGCACGAAGGGCATTTTCATGGGCTTTAATACGATTCCCTACAATCAATAAGCTACCCGCATCTGTATAGCGCATCATGTCTTCTAATTGCATGGCCCCTATGACAAATTTCGTTAACGTTTTATGTAGACCAGATTTTCCACCTAAAACTTGACCATCTACTATATTGACAATTTCTGCAAAAGTTAAGCGTTCAATATTTTCTTTCTTTTTCTTTTCAATACGAATTGTTCCAACACGTTCAATTGAACTTACTAAGCGACGGTTTTCTGCTTCTTTTATAGCACGATATGCAGTCCCTTCACTCACTTGCATTTCCTTCGCAATTTGACGTACTGAAATTTTATCGCCCACTGGTAGTGACTCGATGTATTGTAAAATTTTCTCATGTTTTGTAGACAAAATATCACCTATTTCCTAAGCTTCAATTCTGCTCTTAGTGTACCATATTTTTTATAAAAATATTTAATATAAAGTGATCAAATTGTTTAAAAACCCCCACCATTTCAACTACCAGCGTGGTGTCAATTCATATAGTACAGCGTTATCAACGATTAGAAACAGTTTACTTTCTCACCAGCTTTTAAAATTTGAACCTCTGAAATTTGTACTAAATCAGCAAAAACCTGTGGATCTTGCTTGATAGGTGGGAATGTATTGTAATGAATAGGTACGACAATCTTAGGCTTTAAGAATGAAACTGCACATGCAGCGTCTTCTGGACCCATTGTAAAATTATCACCGATTGGTAGGAATGCTATATCTATTGGATGTCGTTCACCAATTAATTTCATATCACCAAATAGAGCTGTATCGCCTGCATGATAAATCGTTAACCCTTCAACAAATAGTAATATCCCTGCTGGCATACCCATATAAATAATTTCATTTGTATCTGTTACATAAGAAGAGCCATGGAAAGCTTGCGTAAACTTCACCTTTCCAAAATCGAATTCCTTAGCCCCTCCAATATGCATTGGATGTGTTTTTACTCCCTGCCAGGAAATCCAATTGGCTAATTCATTTGGAGCAATAACTAGCGCATCCTTTTTCTTCGCTAGTTCTACGGTGTCTCCAACATGATCATTATGACCATGTGTTAATAAAATAATATCTGGTGCTTCCTCAGCAACCTTTAAATCTGTTTGTCCATTACCGTTAATAAAAGGATCAATTAAAATTGTTTTCCCATTTGTTTGTATTTTGACAATAGAATGTCCATGATAGCTTATTTCCATCTTCATGTCCTCCTTGATTTATAAATGAAAACCCCTCCATTTTAATTCGCTACCCATGCGCTTTTTCCCTTTTTTTGATATGCTTGTACAGAGAATAATCGTATCACTTCTAACAATTTTATACGTTGTTAGATCACAATTATTCAGTGATAAAAAGGAACAGCTATTTTCTTTAGAAAGTCGAAGGTTCCTCATTAAAATTTCCCATGTACTAAAAAGGAGGACATATTTATGTCAAAGGTTGAAGAAATCCAAAGTTATTTGCAGCAAAATCACATTGATGCGGCATTTATCACTACACCTGACAATGTTTTTTACGTTTCAGGCTTTAAAAGTAATCCTCATGAGAGATTACTAGGTGTCATAATTTTTAAAGATGCTGAACCTTTTCTAATTTGTCCGCAAATGGAAATTCCAGATGCAAAAGCGGCTGGCTGGTCTTATGAGGTTATTGGCCACCAAGACACTGACAATTCGATGGAGGTCCTTGCACAAGCCATTACATCACGTGACATTCAACCAACTACGTTTGCCATTGAAAAGGCACAGCTCATTGTGGAACGCTTAGAGGCCCTACAGCAATCCTTCCCACAAGCAAATTTTGTACGTCTAGACGAAAAAATTAATGCAATGCGCGTAATTAAGGATGAAAGTGAATTAGACAAATTACGCAAAGCTGCAGAGTTAGCTGATTATGCTATTGAAATCGGTTGCAGGGAAATTGCTGAAGGTAAAACAGAAATGGAAATTTTGACAGCCATTGAAAATGCTATTCAAGATAAAGGTTGTAAAATGTCCTTTGAAACAATGGTACTGAGTGGACCAAAAACAGCCTCTCCTCATGGTCATCCAGGTGCACGAAAAATAGAAAAAGGGGATATGGTACTATTTGACCTTGGTGTCATTTACGATGGCTATTGCTCTGATATTACACGTACAGTTGCCTTTGGAGAGCCAAGTGAAGCACAAAAAGAAATTTATCATGCTGTGTTAGCAGCTAACCAAAATGCCGTTTCAGCTGTGAAACCTGGTGTCCGTGCTATGGACTTAGATAAAATCGCACGCGATACGATTACCGAAGCAGGATTTGGAGAATATTTCACACATCGTCTTGGACATGGTCTTGGCATTTCTGTACATGAATTCCCATCTGTTACAGGAACAAATGACATGACAATGGAAGAGGGCATGGTCTTTACGATTGAGCCTGGAATTTATAAATCAGATGTAACAGGTGTACGTATTGAGGATGATGTTGTTGTAACAAAAGATGGTGTGGAAGTATTAACAAAATTCCCGAAAGATTTAATCATTCTATAAGATAAAAAGGAAGCGTCCAAATACCTTCCTTCAGACTGTAGACAAACTCAAAAACTTTGAGAGTTTGCCTATAGTCTTTTTATTCCATTGAACTATGATCTTTACTAGAGAAATGTTTGGAAGAAAAATCACAAAATCCTTCGAGAGTGATTTTCTCGAAGGATTTTTTATTTTTACATCTAATTATTGAATAAGCTCATCCACATTTACATATGGAAGTCCTTGTGAATCTGCAACAGCTTTATATACTAGTTGTCCATCTAAAGTATTAACACCTTTTTTCAGTGCAACATTGTCTAGGCAAGCTTGTTTATAGCCTTTATTCGCAATTTGAAGTGCGTAAGGAATTGTATTATTTGTTAAAGCAATTGTTGATGTACGTGGTACTGCTCCAGGCATATTCGCAACTGCATAATGTACAACGCCGTGTTTTACGTATGTTGGATCATCATGTGTTGTGACACGATCTGAAGAAGCAAAAATACCGCCTTGGTCAATAGCTATATCCACTACTACAGAGCCTGCTTGCATTGATTGAATCATTTCTTCTGATACAAGCTTTGGTGCTTTTGCGCCTGGAATTAATACGGCACCAATTACTAAATCTGAAGTTTTTACAGATTCTGCAATGTTATAAGGATTAGAAATCAATGTTTGAACATCACGACCAAACATATCTTCTAATTGGCGTAAACGCTCAGGGCTTAAATCGATAACTGTTACGTCTGCTCCCATACCAACAGCGATTTTCGCAGCGTTAGTTCCCGCGATACCACCACCGATAACTGTTACTTTACCGCGTTGTACACCTGATACACCGCCAAGTAAAATACCTTTACCAGCATGATTTCTCTCTAAGAACTGTGCTCCGATTTGTGTAGCCATTTTACCTGCTACTTCACTCATCGGTGTTAATAATGGTAGTGAACCATTTGCTAATTGAACTGTTTCGTAGGCAATCCCTACAACTTTTTTATTTAAAAGTGCCTGAGTCAATTCAACTTCTGGCGCTAAGTGTAAGTAAGTGAATAAGATTTGACCTTCATAGAAGTAATCATACTCAGAAGCTACAGGCTCTTTTACCTTCATAATCATCTCTTGTGACCAAGCTTCTTTAGCCGTTTGCACAATATGGGCACCAGCTGCAATATAATCAGCATCCGTAAAGCTTGATCCTAAGCCTGCTCCAGTTTCAATGTACACCTCATGGCCTGCATGTGTTAAAGTAACAACTCCTGCTGGTGTCATTGCTACACGATTTTCATTGTTTTTAATTTCCTTTGGAATACCAATTTTCATAGTTTCCTATCCCCTTCCATTACGTAAAAAATCAGCATCATTTATGTAATTAAAAATTGATGCACCCCTTGCAATTCCATATTACCAAACAAATAAAAAAAAAGCTTTAATTAAAATAAATACAAATAAAATTTCTAACATTTTCAAAATACAAAATATTTAAACGGTGATTTTACAATTTAAATTATTATATTTATAAAATAAAAAGGAAAATTATAGTGATATATACTCCTCCATTTCGAAAGCCAAAATTACGTTTACACGTTGCTAATAGTGGGAATTAAGTAATTATATTTTCTTCATGAAATGCCTTCACTTTTTCATAATTTTTCTTCCGGAAAGTATTTCCTTTAGGAAATCATTTGGTATAATCAACATATACAAATCAGGGAGGTTTTTTAAATGGCTAATCATTATAAAAGCATTGTGGTTGCAGTAGACGGTTCTAAGGAAGCTGAATACGCTTTTCGTAAATCAATTGACGTGGCGAAGCGTAATGAGGGTTCTGTATTAAATTTAGTGAATGTTATTGATACACGTTCATTCGCTGCAATTGAAGCATACGACCGTTCCATTGCAGAACGTGCTCAAGCATTCTCTGAAGAACTATTAAATGGTTACAAAAAGCAAGCTGAAGATGAAGGTATCGCAAATGTTAACCTAATCATCGAATATGGTTCTCCAAAAAATATTATTACTAAAGAGCTTTCTAAAATTGTAGACGCAGATCTAATCATTTGTGGTGCAACAGGTCTAAATGCAGTAGAACGTTTCCTAATTGGTTCAGTATCTGAAGCAATTGTACGTTCAGCTAATTGTGACGTTCTTGTCATCCGCACACCTGAAAACTAATCAGCAATACATAAAAAGGTATCCTACTGTAGGATACCTTTTTGAATTCTATGAGCAATTACTTGCCCTCTTTCCACATTTTCACTTTTTCAAAGAATAAAGCAAGTGCCTGCTTATTTTGCATATTTGGTACTTTTGCTAAAAGCACTTCTTTAGGTGATTTACATTCCTTCGATTGCTTTTGCAAGATGACAATGCTCTTTTCTAATGATTTATTGGCAAACATGGAATCAGGTAGTTGAATAATCGCTTGAATCCAAGCATGCTTTTGAATGTATTTATGAAGTTGCTTAGACTGCTCTGAATCAAAAAGATGTGATGGCGCAAGGAAAAATAAGTAGCCACCTTCCTTTGTATAATTCATAGACTGCTCAATAAATAAATGGTGGGCATAGCTCATTCCCTCAGGCGCGCACAATTCATACTCAAGGGCAATTTCTTCATTTGGATAATAACCAACAGGTAAATCACATACTACTGCATCAACAGGATTTGCCAATAAATCTTGTAAGGCATCCTGACGATATAAAGAAATCGGTTGCTCTGTTAAATCAGCTGTAGCTGCAGCCAAACGTATAAGTAGCTCATCTACCTCTACACCAGTAGCCTCCACTTTACCATCTAATAAATTCATAACTGTTAGTAATAAATTTCCTGTTCCTACTGCTGGATCCATAATCGAAATTTTGTCATGCTCAAGACGTTCAGCAAAGATTTGTTCAACAAAATAGCCCACTAATAACCCTAACGTATCAGGCGTCATTTGATGGTTTGGTTGTGAACTTTTACGCATTCCTTTTAGAATGGTAATTTGAATAGACTTGCGAATATCCTCTTTTGTTGCATCCTTTTGTGAGAAATCCACTTCTCCATCAAGCCATGCCTCTAGCCCATCTAGTAACCCCTCTAACAAAGTTGTATTGTGTTCTTTTTCGATTTTTTCAGCATGCTCATTTAGCATACCAAATAATTTCTCGATGTTTTCCATAGATAACTTCCTTTCAAGCAGAAAAGAGCCGTGACAAACACTCGTCACAGCCCCTTTGTCTAGTATTATCTTAGCCTAAAAGCAGGCCATTATGCTAGTGCTTTAACAGCTTCAATAGCCGCTTCATAGTTTGGATGGTCTGTTGCCTCAGGTACATACTCAACATATGTTACTTTATTGTTTGCATCCACAACAAATACTGCACGTGTCAGAAGACGTAATTCTTGAATGTACACGCCATAAGCCTCACCAAATGAAAGGTCGCGGTGATCAGAAACCGTTTGAACGGCATCAATACCTGCTGCCCCACACCAACGTTTTTGAGCGAATGGAAGATCTACAGATACTGTATAAATCACTACATTATCGCCTAAGTTAGCTGCTTCTTCATTGAAACGACGTGTTTGCGCATCACATACACCAGTATCTAATGATGGTACTACACTAAATAAACGAATTTTCCCCTCGGAATCTTTTAATGTTACAGGTGAAAGGTCATTCGCTAATACTGTAAAATCTGGTGCAGAATCGCCCACCTTTACTTCATTACCTACTAGTGTCACTGGACCATTTTTAAATGTTACTTGTGCCATATAAACGCCTCCTAATCTTCATATGTACATAATATTACTAAATGAAGGGAATTAATTGCAACTAAGATAGCTTACTTTATTCTAAGTGTTAGCTAGTAATAGAAAAGACTGTCTCTTCATTTGAGACAGTCTCTTGTTTATTGTTCATTTTTTTCTTCTAGTTTTTCTAGCTCAGGTTTTCCCTCTTGTTCAATAGACACTATAAGCTCTTCCTTTTTCTCTATAGCAAGTGGCGCCAAGTTCTTTTCAATATAGACTTTCTCATGCACCACTGTTGTATCGGCAAAATAGTCATGCAACCCTTGATTGTCTGGCAAAATAACTACCAAAATATAGAGAGGCATCACAATATTATTAATAATACGCCCAATCCATTCACGGAATAACACATCTGACCAAGTAAGGTTATCATGCTTTAATGAAATTACACGTAACCCAAATACCATCTTCCCTAGCGTTTGACCAAAGAATTTCGTCATAAGGACAAAATAACTGTAATAAAGAATCGCCGATATAATGGAGATTGGAGCATACCAAACTGATTCTGATAAGGACCAGTCCATTAAATAAAAGATAGGGTTAATGAGTATGCCAACTACAGCAGATACAATAAATCCATCCAATAAAAATGCCCACAATCTGATCCAAAAGCCTGCCGTTTTTAATGTGTAGTTTTTTTGACTTGTTGAATCTTCCGTGCCATTGTTAAAAAAGCCATTTTCCATTGAGGGTGAACCTTGCATAACAACTTCATTGTTTGTCATTGAACTCCCTCCTTAATATTCACCGTATAAATACATCATTTTCGGTGCATTGTAATCCGTCATAATTTTCATTAGCATTTTTTCCTCTGCAGAAGGACCGAACATAGAGCCAATTTTCATTCCAACATAAGATTGCCATCCGCCCATATCATAGGCATATTCAAATAATGCAGCATCTTCTAGTCCAAAATCTGCGCGTAAGGCTGCAATGGCAGCTTCTTCGTCGCCAATTTCATCAACTAAACCGGCTTCAAGTGCTTTTGTACCGCCAAGGATACGTCCATCCGCCACTTTCTTCACATCAGCTTCTGACATATTACGTCCTTGTTCAACGATATCTACAAATTCTTCGTATGTTTCATTAATCATATCCTGCATCATCGCTCGTTCCTCTGGTGTCACATCACGCATTGGACTTAGCATATCCTTATGCTCGCCAGATTTAAACGTTTCGAATTTGACACCTACTTTTTCAGCCAATGCTTGATAATTAATAGATTGCATGATTACACCAATCGAGCCTGTAATTGTATCCCGATGGGCAAATATTTTATCTGCTGGAGCTGAAATATAATAGCCACCAGATGCTGCCATCGAATCCATCGATACATAAATTGGAATTTGTCGTTCTTCTTTAATTTTTAATAGCTTTTTATAAATTTCAGCAGATTCTTTTACCCCTCCACCCGGAGAGTTAACACTTAAAACAATTCCTTGAATCGTATCATCGTACAAAATATTATCCAATTGATCTAAGAAAAATTGATGATCATATGCAACAGGTTGCCATAGTGAACTTGATCCAATATCTTGGATTGTTCCATCTACCTTTAAATAGGCAATCCTTTTATCATAATTATCTCCTTCAATTACATTTTCATATACATCTAGGTTATTTCCTGCCATTAAACTGTCAAAATTACCTAGGAAATCTGCTTTAAATAGTGCAAAAATGGTATTAATCCCTAATGAAAACAGTAAAAGAACACCAGCCACTATTAATGCAACCCACCTTTTAACATTCATGTCTTTCCGCCTCCTTAACTCGTAATACGTATGACTTGCTCATTTGTTTCATTTTTTTGCAATAATATGCAAAAAGTTTTATTCTATTTATTTCCTCATAATACCTTACCTAAAAATAAAAAAAAAATCAAAGTTCATTTCTTTGCATGAACTTTGATTTTCGACATTATTTCCTAGGAAATGATTATTGTACAAGATGTTTTAATTCTTGTTGTCTTAATTCAACACGTCTAATTTTACCAGATGCAGTTTTGGGTAACTCAGTAACAAATTCAATAGCACGTGGGTATTTATAAGGTGCCGTTAATGATTTGACATGATTTTGAAGGCATTGAATAAGCTCTTGATTACAATTAACACCATTATGAAGGATAATGAATGCTTTAACGATGTTCCCGCGAACTTTATCGGGACTTGCAATGACAGCAACCTCTTTCACAGTCGGATGCTTCATCAGCGCATCCTCTACTTCAAAAGGTCCAATTGTGTAACCTGAGGAAATAATAACATCATCTCCGCGGCCTTCAAACCAAAAATAGCCGTCCGCATCTTTATAAGCTCGATCCCCTGTTATATACCAATCACCACGGAATTGTAAATTAGTACGTTCAGGATCATTTAAATATTTTTTAAAAAGTGCAGGTGTTTCTCGATGAACAGCAATATCACCTACTTCTCCTATAGCAACTGGCTCGCCAAAATCGTCTATAATGTCAACCGTATTGCCTGGCGTAGGTTTACCCATCGAACCAACTCTTGCGTCCATACCAACCATAGTCCCTACAAGAAGTGTATTCTCAGTCTGACCATAACCATCTCGCACTTGTAGATGGAAAGTGTCTGAGAATTTTTTAATGACATCACTGTTCAATGGCTCACCTGCTGAAACAGCTTGTCGAATTGAACTGATGTCATACTCCTGTAAATTTTCAAGTGCTGCCATAAAACGATATTCTGTCGGTGTGCAACATAAGACATTCATCTTAAATTTTTCAAGCAATGCTAAATATGTTGCTGCATCAAACTTTCCTTTATAAACAAATGCAGTGGCACCGCTGCCTAAAATCGCGAGAAACGGACTCCAAATCCATTTTTGCCATCCTGGTGCTGAAGTTGCCCATACAATATCATTTTCTTGTACTCCTAGCCAGTGTGGGGCTGTTGTCCGTAAATGTGCATAGCCCCAGCTATGAGTATGCACAGCAGCTTTCGGGTTACCTGTTGTGCCACTTGTGTAAGCTAAAAAGGCATGGTCTGTACTTTTTGTTGGTGTAGAACTTATGTAAGTTGTTGGTTGCTTTCGCATTTTGTCTACTAACGGCTGCCATGGTTCATGTGCATTACCGATAACAAATTGCTGTATATTTTGTAAATTCCCTACTTGATCAAATTGCTCAATATAAGGCTCAAAGGCTACAACAGCTTTAGCATCAGCATGATGAATACGATACTCAATATCTTTTGTTCTTAGCATTTCAGAGCTTGGAATGATTATTAAACCCGCTTTTAATGCAGCAATATAGACAATGTATGCTTCTACTGAGCGTGGTACCATCACTAAAATGACATCACCTTTAGTTAATCCACTTTTTGTAAAGACATGTGCCGCCTGATTCGCTCTTTCAAGTAAATGTGCGTAGGTGATAAATTGTACATCAGAATGCTCATGATAAATAATCAATGCATTTTTAGTTGAATCCTTTGCATATTTTTCAAATTCATCTGTTATGTTATACCATTCTGGTGCTACTAATTCTTGTCTATTCATGGCAAATGCCCCCTTTTGTTAAGACACATTATACTCCTTTTCTAGTATTTTCAATGGTTTACACTTGATTTAAGTAAAGTCATGACAACTATCATGCTTAGCTATATGGCATCAGTCACGTTTTGTCGATAGGAAAACTTGCTATTGAATACATATGAAAAGTATGGTACATTTTGGTCAACTATAAGCAAGATTGCAGGGGGACTCATAAAGAGTTGAGAAGGTAAAACCTGACCCTTTGAACCTGTTAGTTAATACTGACGTAGGGAGCAATGAACATCGTTTTTTCAGATGAAAGGCTCTTTTTCGTGCATTTTTACGTAAAAAGGGCCTTTTTTGCATGCTTACGTCCACCAATAAAGGAGGACTAAAATGATTTTTCAAACAATTCGTCAACAACAACCGCTTATTCACTGTATAACTAATTATGTCGTGGCTAATTTCCAAGCCAATGGTCTATTGGCATTAGGTGCCTCTCCTGTCATGGCTGATGATAGCCATGAGGTGGAGGAAATGGTCGCCATTGCAGACGCTCTTTTAATCAATATTGGTACACTAAATGACCGAACAAAAGAATCAATGCTGTTAGCAGGAAAAAAAGCAAATACCCTTGCCATTCCTGTTATATTAGATCCGGTTGGCGCAGGTGCCACAGTTTATCGCAAGGAAACCGTACACCTATTACTTTCAGCTATACAATTTGCAGTCATACGCTGTAACAAGGGTGAGCTTGCGGCATTAGCCAATGTAGAATGGCAACAAAAAGGTGTTGATAGTGGTGAGGGATTTATTGCCATAGAGACTGAGGCTACACTATTGGCTCAACGCTACAACTGTATAGTCATTGTTACAGGCAAACATGATTTTATGACAGACGGTGTGCAGAGCCAATGGATTACAGGTGGAAATTCACAAATGACTGAAGTAACGGGTACAGGCTGTTTACTTAGCGCTATATGTGGAGCAGCCTTCTCTTCAGGAGATGATCCGTATAGCCAATTAGCGGAAACACTGACATACTATAAAAAAGCAGCTGAGTTAGCATCCGCATTTACAGAGGATATCGGGGATATTCAAATTGCTTTGCTTAATGCCTTACATCGTCTTTCAAAGGAGGGTGAGGCATCATGCATATTGTAACGACAATTGCAGGCTCGGATAGTGGCGGTGGCGCTGGCATTCAGGCTGATTTAAAAACATTTCAGGAATTAGGGGTTTTTGGCACCTCCGTTATTACAGCATTAACTGCTCAAAACACAATTGGTGTAACAGGGGTTTTCCCAATTGACGTTGACTTTGTTGAAAAACAATTTCATGCATTACTTGAAGATTTTTCGATTGCTGCGATTAAAACAGGGATGCTTTATTCCTCGGAAATTATTCAAGGTATTGCACACATTATTGACGATTTAAAAATCCCACTAATTGTTGATCCCGTTATGATTGCAAAAGGTGGAGAAAGCTTACTGCAGCAAGAGGCTATCGAGGCCATGCGCATGTCTTTACTTCCTCTTGCTACAATTGTGACACCAAATATACCAGAAGCAGAGGCACTTACGGGAAGAAAAATAAATCATTTCTCGGATATGGAGGAAATTGCTCAATGCTTTTTCCAACTAGGTGTTCAATGTGTCATCATTAAAGGTGGGCATCTACCCAATTCGTTATATGCAATTGATTATGTATTTATAAAAAATGACAAATCATTTTCCATGCAGTCTCCTCGTATTTCGACGGAAAACACACATGGTACAGGTTGTACATTTTCAGCAGCTATCACGGCTTTCCTTGGTCAAGGTTTGTCCATTGAAAAAGCTATTATCGAAGCTAAAAAATTTATACAATTAGCCATTATGCACGATTTAGACATTGGTAATGGTCATGGGCCCACAAATCATTTTGCTTATCAGTTGCATAAAGGTGCCTGCGAGGTGAAATTACTTGAAACGTGAAGATTTACAGCTTTATTTTATTATGGGTACAAGCAATGTTTCCCAACAGGAACCTTTAGCTGTACTCGAACAAGCGCTGCGGGCTGGCATTACTATGTTTCAATTACGTGAAAAGGGTCCTAATGCATTAACAGGATTAGCTTATGAGCAATTTGCCCGCCAATGCCAAAAACGATGTCAACATTACCGTGTGCCGTTTATCATTAACGATGATGTGGATCTAGCAGTTCGACTTGGTGCAGATGGTGTTCATATTGGCCAAGATGATGAACAGATTGCCATTGCACGTAAAAAAATGGCAAACCGGCTCCTTGGCGTTTCTGTACATTCACAGGAAGAGCTACAAACGGCTATTGACCATCATGCGGACTATGTAGGAATTGGACCTATTTTTGCCACAACATCTAAAAGTGATGCACAACCACCATGTGGCACAATTTTTTTACAGCAAGCTTCCAAATTGCAGCCTAACTTTCCCATTGTAGCCATAGGTGGAATAAATTGGACAAACGCTAATGTTGTTTTGCAAGCTGGTGCTGACGGAGTTGCTGTTATTTCTGCTATCTGTGACAGTAAGGATATTGAACAAACAGTATCCATGTTTAAGTCTTTATCTCGCATAAAAAAATGATTGATAAACAAACTAAAACCAGTGCCTTTTACGGTCACTGGTTTTGAGTTTATAAATGCTTAGTTAGCATTTATTAGTTGTTGTTGTTTGGCATACCTTTTAATTGAGATTCTGCCATTTGTACAAGACGTTTAGTGATTTCACCACCAACGGAACCGTTAGCACGAGCTGAAGCGTCAGCCCCTAATTGAACACCAAATTCTTGTGCAATTTCGTATTTCATTTGATCAAGTGCTTGTTGTACACCAGGTACTGCAAGCTGGTTTGAACTGCGGTTGTTGTTTGAAGCCATGTTTCTCACCTCCTTGTGAATATAGAATGTGCGTTATTAGATTTTTAATACAAAAAAAATAAAGGTAAAATGTACCTCTATTGGCATTCGGCGAACTATACAAAAAAGCCGTCTCAAATAAGCTATTTGAGACGGCTTTTGAAATTTTGATTTATAAAAGATCAGCAAACTTATCTTGCTTTTGCTCTTCTTCTTTCTTAGGGAAAATATAGACCTCACGATTTTTGACCGCGCGTGCTATCAGTTCATCAAAATCAGAAAAGCTTTCGTAATGCTCAACCTTTTCGAGCTTAGGCTTTGTTTTAGGACTAGCAGGCGTAAAGATTGTACAGCAGTCCTCAAAAGGCTGAATAGATGTTTCATATGTGCCGATTTGTTCAGCTAACTCAATGATTTCTAATTTATCTGATGAAATTAACGGTCGTAAAATAGGTGTATTCGTTACTGCATTTATTGCTGTTAAGCTTTCAAGTGTTTGACTTGCTACTTGTCCAAGACTTTCTCCTGTGACAATCGCAAGAGCACCGATTTCTTCTCGCACTTGATCTGCAACTTTTAACATCATACGCCGAGTTGTTGTCATTGATACATTAGAAGGTACTTTTTCTTTAATCAGAACTTGTATTTCAGTAAAAGGAATAACATGTAATCGTATATTAGCTCCAAATTTCGTTAACTCATTTGCAAGCACTTTTACTTTTTCCAATGAATTTTCGCTTGTATAGGGCGGACTAAAAAAGTGAATGGCTTCTAAACGGACTCCGCGTTTCATCATTAAATAACCTGCAACTGGACTATCAATACCACCTGAAAGCATTAACAATGACTTCCCGTTTGATCCTACAGGCATTCCGCCTGCACCTGGAATGACTTGTGCCATCATATAGGTTGCATCATGGCGGACTTCTACACGTAACTCAATATCAGGTCGCTTCACTTTAACAGATAAATTATTAAATTGAGGTAAAACATATCCACCAATCTCCCGTTGAATCGCGTGTGATTCTAATGGGAAGGTTTTATCGGTACGTTTCACTTCCACTTTAAATGTATATGGCTTTTCTTTAAATGTCTCCATTATCGTAATCGCCAGTTTTTTCATACTTTCCATATCTTTTTCACATGCTGCAACCGGACTAAATGATTGAATACCAAAAATTTTAGGCAAACCTGTTACTAGTGTTTGCATTTGTTCTTCATTCTCTATCGCAATAAACATTCGATCACGTTCTGTACGAATATGGAGATGTCCTAAATCAGCAAATGCATGACGGATATTTTCACGTAAACGGCGGATAAAATCCATCTTGTTGCGACCTTTTGTAGAAAGTTCGCCATATCTAATTAAAATTTCTTTCCAAATCATTACTTTATTTCTCCTTTAAGCTCTAGCATTACTTCTGCTAATACTTGTTTAAACTTTTCAATATCTTCGACCGTGTTATGTGCACCAAAACTAATACGGATAACACCTTTTTTATAATGCTCATCTAGATGCAATGCTTCAACAACATGACTTGTTTTAGTTTGCTTCGAAGAACAAGCACTGGATGTAGATACAATAACGCCTCGTTTTTGCATCGCATTAATGATGACTTCTCCTTTTAAATCGCGAACACTGAAAGATATAATATGTGACGCTCCCTGCGGAGTCGATAAAATATGAATAGCTTCTCCATATTCGTGTAACTGTGCAAGTATTTCATCATGCCATTGACGATAATTTTTTGCATGGTCATTCATGGTTTCAACCGCCATCCGAGCTGCCTTAGATAAAGCGACAGCTTGTGGAACAGCAACAGTCCCACTACGCAATCCAAATTCTTGGCCGCCACCAAGTGCATATGGCTGCCATCTTATCGCTTTACGGAATGCTAATACACCAGAGCCTTTAAAGCCATGAATTTTATGACCTGAGATTGAAATACAATCCGGTCCCTCTTCACCCTTAAAGGATACAGCCAATTTTCCAAAGCTTTGTACAGCATCCACATGTAAGGCTGCCCGACTCATTTCATGGATTAATTTAGCAGCTTCCTCTATCGGTTGAATCGCACCCATTTCATTGTTTACATGCATCATACTTACTAAAATTGTATCTTTTCGTATTTTTGCACGAAGTTCATCCAACGAAATAACACCACGCTGATCAACATTTAAATATTCCACTTCAAAGCCCTCTTTTGAGAGCTGTTTAACAGTCTCTAAAACTGAAGGATGTTCTATTTCAGTCGTTAAAATATGCTTTCCTATATGTGTATTGCTACGTGCTATTCCAAAAATCGCCGCATTATTCGATTCCGTACCACCTGAAGTAAATAGCACATTTTTTGCTTCTGTTTGCAAAATATCTGCTACTTGCTCACGTGCACGCATTAATAAATCATTTGCTTCAACACCCATCGCATGGATAGATGCAGGATTGGCATAATACTGCTCATTCACAACCATAAACGCCTGTAGAACTTCTTTTAATGGTTTTGTTGTGGCACTATTATCCAAATAAATTGTCTCGTTCATTATATTTTCACACACTTTCAAAACGTTGATGTAACGGTTTTTATCATAACGCAATCTGTGGAGATTGACCACTAACTTTAACGATAATTCATATTTTAATCATTAGAAAGGATCGCTCTTACAATTTTTTTAACATCGTAATAAATTCCGTTGGCGTACTAAATTCAAGCTCTTTCACAAATCCTAATTTTTCATAAAGGAATATCGCTCGCTTATTGAATTGGGCAACTGTTAAACGAAGTGGCGTAGCGTATTCTTGCTGGATATTCTTGATGATGAATGAAAAGAATTTTGTACCAAAACCTTTTCCTGTTAGCGTTGGCTTCATGCCAATACCAATATCTATATACTCTTCTGAATAAGCGTTAAAATCATGTCCTTTTGGCACTTGGGCAGCTGACCCCGTGCAATAAAAACCGATTAACTCCTCTTGTTCATTCATAATGGCGAAGTAAGGATTGTCAAGAAATTCCCGCAAGGATTCCTCGGATAATTCATTATTATAAAAATCATAGGGCTCTTCGTATTGCCAACATATAATTTCCTGAGCATACTTTTCGTTCATATTTCGAATTAATAGTTCCACTCGTATCACATCCTTTACAAAATTTAAAAAGAAAGCTGTCTAAAAAGTAATTGCTATACTTTTTAGACAGCACAAATGTAGTTTTAATTTTTTGCCATAGACTGTTCTGCAACCATTTCTTGGATGCGCTTTAATGCACCTGGCTCCATTTCTTCCACTGCTGTCCCTGCTTCCTCTAATGCTTTGGAATAACGGAATTGATGGAATGCTTCCTCAGCCTCTTTTAAACGTGCATTTAATGTCGGATTAGATGCACGATGACGATTGCCATACTGAATAATGCGTTCAATAAGCATTACATTCTCTATTAATTCATGAGCTTTTGCTTTAACATCCTCTACACAAAGTGTCGCAGCATTTAAATTATTATGAACCGTTCCCATATTAAGCGGAACTTCCTGCAGACTTTGCATAACTACATATATATGCTCTGCCGCTTCATCAAGTCGTGCGTCCATCTCCTCTGGGACTCCTGGAATATTCGCCTTATTTAGGAGACGATCTGTATCTTGTAATATTTTCTTTAAGTTTTCGACTTGAGCACGGGCCTTATTTTCATCAATACGAAGTTTCTTCATTGTATTAGACAGATGACCTTGCTCTTCATGGATTCGTTCAAGCTCTTCACTTATTTCTATTAATTCCTCTTGCAAGCTTGAATACGCAGACTTTTCTTCTTTGACACGCATGGATAATAAATCATAACGACGTTGCAGTGCTTCCAATTGCTTTAATGCAGCTTTTGGAATTTCAGCATCCTTTTCGTTTAAGTGATAGCTTTGTTGTACATAGGTTGCCTCATCACTCACTGATTTTGTAGACGTTATAACGTTTGTGATTGAGCTTAATAAACGATCACAATTTTGATCCACATAATTTTTGGCAATAACCTCTTTTTCCAGTAAATCATAAAAATGATCGATTTCTTCATTTATTTCTGTTACACGAGGTTTAACAACCATTAAATTTAGCTCTGCTAGGTCATTTTTTAACGAAGTAAATTCTTTTTCATATTTATTTAATGCTTCCGCTAATTCTAAATGCTGCAGATAGTAAGATTGGTCTTCCATTTCCCGTTGACCATTACGCAATTCCTGAACTGCTCCTGGGAGCTTAACTTGTAATTCCGTCAAAATCGTTGGGACATCATTTATATATTCGAATGTCTGCTGTGATTCCTGATTTAGGCTAATTACAATTTCCCTTGCTTGCAAGTAATTACCTTCATTCGTCAGAACATCAAATTTTTCAAACTTCTCAACAAATTCCTCTAGCTTTTTCTCCAGTGCAGGTAATGCTACACCGAAGGAATGCTGGTGTGCTAGCAATGTTTTTCTCGCAGAACGGTAATATTCCTTTAACTGTTCAATTTCAATTCTATTTTTTTCTTCGCTGCCAATTAATTCATTTAATTCTTCTAAAATTTTATCTTTATCTTGGTCACATTTTTCGATATAGTCTTCGATTTCACGTTCAATTAATGTCGCTTTTTTAAAACGAAGTCGATTAATTTGATCTTCTGCATCAAATAAAAGTGAATCGATTTTAGTCATATGTACATCGATGACTTCATCCCAAATATTGCGCCATCGTTCAAACATTTCTTCCGTTTCACCGTTCATGTTCAAAGATTTTACTTTTGAAATTTCTTCATTTATAGGTTTATGTTGTATTTGTAATTTTTCATTTTCAAGTTTTGCAATAATTGCAACATGTTTTCTTCGCATCATAAATCCTACTATGGCTAAAATTAATAGTAGGATTATCGGAATGATGATATACTCCATCGTAAGCCTCCTATTCTACAATAAACGAATTGGCTAGTTGTATTTATTATATACTATGTTTTCGCCTTTTGTACTAAAATTTAAGTGATTTTCAGAAAACTGTATTTTTGCTATTGTAAAATATTAAAATAGCGGTCTATAGATCTAAAGGAGTGGTACATTTTGAAACGTGATGGGCATATACATAGTCCTTATTGTCCACATGGCAGTTCGGACACGTTCATTCAATATATTGAAAAAGCAATTTCTCATAATTTCACAGATATAACGTTTACAGAACACGCCCCATTACCAGACGGTTTTATTGATCCTACACCACAGCAAGATAGTGGGATGAAAGCCGGGTATCTTATGCCATATATTGAAGAATTACAATGCCTGCAAAAACAATATGCGAAAGATATTCACATTCGTATTGGGTTAGAAGTAGATTATATCAAAGGATTTGAACAAGAAACTCGTCATTTTCTTGATACATATGGACATTTTTTAGATGATGCCATCTTGTCAGTTCATTTTTTACAGTGGCAGGACACCTTTGAATGTATCGACTACTCTCCCGAATGCTTTATTGATTTCTCTAAGAAAGTTGGCTCTGTTGAACAGGTATATCATTTATATTATGATACAGTCCTACAATCTATAAAGGCAGATCTTGGTCCCTATAAACCAAAACGGATTGGACACCCATCACTTATTCATAAATTTCAGCTAGCACATCATGAGAAAATAAATGACGACACTCGAATTCACCAGGTTTTAGACATTATGAAGCAAGATGGCTATGAATTAGATGTAAATAGTGCTGGTTTAAGTAAGCCATTTTGTCAGGAGCCCTATCCACCATTTGCCTTTATCAATTATTGTCATGCTATTGAATTACCTTATGTATTTGGTTCAGATGCCCATAGCGTGGCTGATTTACATCAACATTATAATGTTATATTACCGATCTAAATAACTTTTAAACGAGGTGCATATATGTTTACACAAATTAATTATGAAGGATCTATTGCTGACCAATATCTTACACTATCTAAGCAATTAGATGCACTACTAACTGGCGAAACAGATCAGATTGCAAATTTAAGCAATGCTTCTGCCATTCTTAATCAATTTTTAACAAATATTAACTGGGTTGGCTTCTATCTCTTACAAGATGATGAGCTTGTACTTGGACCATTCCAAGGTCTGCCTGCCTGTGTTAGAATTCCGGTTGGCCGTGGAGTTTGTGGAACTGCAGTGGCAACAAAAGAAACGATTGTTGTCAAAGATGTACACGATTTCCCAGGACATATCGCCTGCGATGCTGCCTCCCAATCTGAAATTGTCATACCCTTAATGAAGCAAGGTGAGATTATTGGTGTACTTGATATCGATAGTCCTACTGTAAATCGCTTCTCTCAGGATGATCAAGATGGCTTAGAGCAATTTGTTCAAACATTACTGCTTCACATATAAGGTGTTAAAAAATTGCCCTGAAATGCATTGTCATTTCAGGGCAATTTATTTTATAGTACCATTTACATTAACGCCATCCATCTTATTGGTTTGTTTGAAAAGAATCACCATGGATGCAAAAACGATTTTTACCACTATTTTTTGCTTCATATAGAGCAGTATCGGCATGTAAGAAAACAGATTGGAATGCCGGTCGGTCTTGATCATTCCATGTAATGAGACCTGCTGAAATCGTTACTTGAGGGTCCGTGGCACTTGGGATTACCTCAACGATGGCTGCTGCTAATTCTAAAGCTTCTTTTTCACTGATATTAGGTACATATACAGACATCTCTTCGCCGCCCCACCTTGCACAAATCCCTCGACTACCTATTGTTTCCCTCAACTGAACGGCAATCTGCATAAGAATTTTATCACCTACTTGGTGACCATACGTGTCATTAATACGTTTAAAATTATCAATATCAATAAGTAAAAACATCCCTGATTGATCATATTCAAGCGACTTTTCTACAAAATGATCTAGGTAACTACGTGCATATAGTTTTGTTAAATGATCCAAATCGACCATTTCCTGAAGCTGTGTTCGTAAAATAGAGTTTGCAATTGCTAAAGATGAGTGGTGGATTAAAGACTGCATTAATTTAAAGCTATCAAACGAAAAGAAATACGGCTCTTTATGTAAGACGATACTAAAGCCATTGATCTTTTCTTCCATTAGAATAGGGATAGCCATTATGGAACGATAATCAATTTGTTTAGAGGTTAATCGACTAAAATCAGCTATAAACAGCGGATCATTAGTTTGAGTAAAATGTTGTTCAACATGCTTAATATACGTTTGACCCTCTTCAGAACTAAATAACGAAGTACTTGCCCCCGTTACTTCAAAGGTGTCATCTTTTTTAAATGCGAAGCAAACTTCCATTGGTTGAAAAGATTTTAGTAACTGCTTTTGTAGGAAAAGTAACATTTCATGAATGTCAATCCTCATATTTAAACGATGTGATGTTTCATTGATAAGTTGTAAGTCACTGACGAGGCGATGCGACTGATGATATAACTTTGCATTTTCTAGTGCATTTCCTGACGCCTGTGCAAGCATCCGTACAAAATCTTTTTCAGTCGTTGAAAAAAGGTAAGTAGTTGGAGCACTTACTTGTAATATGCCATAAATTGCCTGCCTTCCTTTAATAGGTGCATTTAATAATCGGCAATTTAAATCACTCGCAAGTTCAGTTGTTAACTCTCCTGATACAAAAGCCTCAATAGTTGTAGGTCTTTCGGATAAATAATCAAAAAGCTTAATATCGATGGTCGTGTGTCGGTCTTGATCATTCGATAATATAAGCTCTACATTAAATTCAGGGAAGTTATCCCTTATATTTTTCAATACATTTTCTAAAATTAAATCGATATCCATTGTTGAATGAAATAAATCAGTCATGTTATATAGTTTTCTATATTGGTCTTCATTTATTTTTACATCTAAATTATCTCTCATCATTTGAAGAACCTGAGAAAGTATTTCTATACATTTTTCGCCGTAATCTGAGGTCATAAAGTCTGTCCAAGACTCTGTTGCCTCCACAAGTAATACACCAATGGGATTATTGCCCTCTGCTTGGAAAAGCACCATATCTGTCATCATTGAATAGGCCTGTCTTGCCTTTAATATATAAGGAATTTTCACTACTTTTTGTTGATAAAAACTAGCTTCGATCATCAGCCATGACACAGCATTTAGCTTTGTTTCAATTGTTAATGAAGCCATCTCCTCAATAGGTATTAAAGAATTACCTTCAAAACTAAGAAAAGCTGCATTATCAATTTCCAAGTGTTTCTTAAGACACTGTTTTAATGAATAAAAATACCCATTAAAACTAGCTTGTTCTTCATTAGAACTCACCCAAAAGCTCAAAACATCAGATTTTATATATTTTAGCGTTTGTAAATGGTCTGTCATGAAATCACCTTTTCTATATAACGTCCAAATCAATTACTATTAACTTATAATATATTATACATAATTTGTGTCATTTTGACTATGTAATTTCTCCCTTACTTTTACATTTTAGATTTCACAGCGTATCTTTAACTATTTCTGACACATTAGGAATGTACAGTGAGGAATTTTCTACTATACGCCTGTTACAAAATTTTAAATACTAATAATTGACGTACAAGTCCTAAGCAGTTACAATGAGGGTTGTGTAAAATAAACGCAGCAGTGGTATAAGCTTATATTGTATTTTATTCCTCTATTTTCTTCTGTACAACTACTTAGATAGTCAGCTATTAAAAATAGATGGTGTATTGTGTAACCTAACGGCTGCATAGGCGAAAATACATGAAAATAAAATGCGTGTAAGAATGGGTACTACTGGTTTTTGTTTTACAACAAAAAAACCAAATTTAAAGGAGGAGACAACAATATGTCTCGTTATACAGGTCCATCTTGGAAATTATCTCGTCGTCTTGGTATCTCACTAAGCGGTACAGGTAAAGAAATCGAAAAACGTCCTTACGCACCAGGACAACACGGTCCAAACCAACGTAAAAAATTATCAGAATACGGTTTACAACTTCAAGAGAAGCAAAAACTTCGTCACATGTACGGCATGAACGAACGTCAATTCCGTACACTGTTTAACCGCGCTGGTAAAATGAAAGGTGTACACGGTGAAAACTTCATGATCCTTCTTGAAACTCGCCTTGACAACTTAGTTTACCGTTTAGGTTTAGCTCGTACTCGTCGTGGAGCTCGTCAATTAGTTAACCACGGTCACATCTTAGTAGATGGCAAACGCGTTGATATTCCATCATTCAGCGTAAAACCAGGTCAAACGATTTCTCTTCGTGAAAAATCTCAAAACCTTGCTGTTGTAGGTGAAGCAATCGAAGTAAACAACTTCGTACCTGACTACTTAACATTTGACGCTGACAAAAAAGAAGGTACATTCACTCGCCTTCCAGAGCGTTCTGAGTTATCAGCAGAAATCAACGAATCATTCATCGTAGAGTACTACTCTCGTTAATTTTTTAACGATAGAAATCTTCGGATTCTTAAACCCCGTAACCTTGGTATACCAAGTGTTTACGGGGTTTTTGTTTTGTATTTCACTTTCGATATTTAGTATTTCTTACTGGGGGTTTAGGGGAGCGACTGGAGGAGCGTTTTTTGCTTACTTAGTTTTTAAAAAACAAACAACGGACAGGTGTACTTTATTTTTATTTTAAGCCCTAGGTATTTCGACTATTCAAAGTTAAGCCTAATCAGAACCACCAGTCTAACTGGTGGTTTGCTCTACGCGTGAAACGCTGGGGTACTGGCCCATGTCTAAAGACACACTGAAAGGTCCGCCAACCGCACTCCGTTTTCACGCTACCACTAAAGTGGTTTTATCATTTTCCTTTTTTTGCTTTTATTTCTTCTCCTGTAAATGGATCAATGAATTCTTTCATGGTCATTTGATCCTCAAGAATATCCTCTTGTAATTGATTTTTTATATATTCCTGAATGATTTTTCTGTTTCTTCCTACTGTATCTACATGATATCCGCGACACCAAAACTTCCTGTTTCCATATTTGTATTTTAGGTTCGCATGTCGATCGAATATCATTAAACTACTTTTCCCTTTCAAATAACCCACAAACGATGAAACACTTAATTTGGGTGGGATACTTACCAACATATGAATATGATCAGGACATGCTGTTGCTTCAATAATTTCTACTCCTTTTCTTTCACATAACTGGCGAAGAATTCTACCTACATCTACTTTAATTTGTCCATAAATAATCTGCCTTCTATATTTTGGCGCAAAGACGATGTGATACTTACAATTCCATGTTGTGTATGCTAAACTTTTATTATCCATTTGGATCCCCTTTCGTACGAAGTCGGTTGACCAGACCTGAATTCATTGTACGGCTGGGGTTTTTTTCTTGTCCATAGCTAGAAGCTCTTTAGAACCCCTCGCATAGCAAGGGGTTTTCAAAAGATACAATAATAGTCACTCATTTTTCAAATGAGCGACTTAAATAATAACTAATAATTACTTTAAGCTTTTTACACAATGTAAATATGGCTTATTTGTTCTGTATTTTAAATAAGAGAATCATTTAATCTTACAATGTTTATTAACATATACTCTTTTATTTATTTCTTTATCATTACTTCTCCCGATAAATGATCCTTCTGCCCACTCAGCACGAATATATTCATTCCATTCCTTATAACTAATTAGGGGCACAAAGACTTTTTTAATTTTAAGTTGTTCGACTTTCTGATAATCCATCTGTAGTGACTTTACTGCTAGTTCTATTAATAAGTATTTGTGTAAAAGCTGGCGTTGCTCTGGATTAATCATCAGCGTCTACCAATGACGCCTTTCGGATCATATCAAAGGTAATATGCTTAATTGATAAATCTGTTTCTAATAGTAATTGCTTTTTATAAACATCGGTGCCAGTTATTAACCCTACCTGGCCTAGAAGTTTATTCTGGTGCCATAGCATTAATTTAACTAATTTTTGCAATTTAAACGCTCGCTGTATGGTTTGTTCTATTTCCTCTAACTCCCACTGAGTTAGGTCACGTTTTTTATCATATTTGATTAACCATCATAGATACTGCATTCTGCATCGCACGCATCGGTTGACTTAAACGATCTTCAATCTGAATTGCTGTTTGGATGGTTGCCATGTCATCACATCCTTTTTTGGCATAATAAAAAGCCACTCAAAGGTGGCTTTATTAATTAATTTAATTTTATAATTCCTGTTTCTGTACCCCAAAAACCTGTTTGTACTTGTAAGTCTAGACCTGTTAATCCAGTTGGAACTTCGAATAGTACGTTACCTGTAAGTGCTAATCCAGGATTAATTCCTTCAAAAGTAAAATATTTATCATCCGCTACGATAATAGTTGATGGTGAATATGATGCTCCATTAGCAGCTTTTAATTTAAAGAAACTCGAATCTGTTTGAATCATTTCTGTTCCACTATTTTTTACAGTCACATTTACATTCAAAAATACTGCACCTTCTGCATCAGGTTTATATTTCATGTATCCATTAGCAGCACTAATCTCATTAACTTCGTTTATTGAATTAACTTTAAAAATAACTTTTCCAACTGATAATTCTTCACCTATACTAACCTTTTTGTCCTTCCCAGCATCTGGTTTATCATTTTTTGAATCAGTGTTAGTTGATGCCGTAACTGGTTCTTTCTCTTTATCTGTTGTTTCTTTATTATCATCGCCAACAAACATCCCGATAATTATTAACAAGATAAATAAAGCAATAAAACCACCACAACCTATTTTTAAAAATTTTTTCATTAAAATATCCCTCCTTATACACAAATATACATGGATAATCGAGGTAAATCTATTACTTTTTTCATATTTCTACATTTTTCATCACTCTTTTCATTGAAAAAACACCCTCAAATGAGAGTGCTTAATAGTTGTCTTTTTTCGATTTGCTTTATTAATAACTGGTTCATTCGCTTAAGATTTGGCTGATTGCTTTTAGAAAAGAAACCAAAATTTTTAAGATTCAATAACTGAGGTCGCTCATTTTTTCTACTGACTCCTGCCACCAATACCCTATGTTATTACACCCTTATTGAAGGATTACAAACCTTCAATATTTCGACTATTTCATCGTGTTTAAAGTTACAGTTAATGTGGCTGTTGATGCGGAATTAATCCCTCGTAATCGTTTTACTAAAGTAGTTATTAACGACGAAGAACGAGAAGAACCTAATGTACTGAATATCCAGCAGCTTAATCGATTACTTGAAATTGCAGAATTAGCTGAACCTTTAACCTCTTATGCCATTAGAGTGTGGAGTTCTGGAATTCTATTAGAAGATGGTGAACAACTTAAAGAAAGTGGTGATGTATTTATTTCTTCACATACTAAAGAGCCGTATGCAGATAACTGTCTATTTTATGCATTCAAACGTTTATCAGAAAAGATGGGTATTTAGTTTTTATTTTAGGGGATTTTTAAGGGGGCAGACAGGAGTATAATTATCTTCTTATTTATCCTCGCGTACTTCAGCCTTTCATATTATAACTACGCGTTCTTACTTCAACAAAATTATTTACTACTACAAGTATAAGTGAATAAAGAGTAAATCTGTTTGCAGTCCAGTCACTTATCGATAAAAGAAAAACCAGAATGGATTTCTCCATTCCGGTTAAAGTCATACTTTTTGGTTTCCCATAAAATAAATAGCTTGATTATAAACTTATCTTACCATTCGTTAATTATAATCGCTCTAAATCTTGGTACTCTTTCATATAAGGGCCATCCTCTGCAACAAATGAATGATACATGGCCTTTACTGCAAAATTTTTCTCTAATCCCATTTCAGATTTTAGCTTTTTTAATTCATCATGCAGTACTCGATGTTCATTGATAAGCTTTAGCATAACTGTTTTATTATATTTCATTACATCCGTCCTTTTGTTTAACTACAACTTTAAAAATTAAATTCTGTTCTGTGGTTCTGCATTTAATCGATTTTTTCCTTCTAAATACGCATTAATGCACCATTAGGTTTTGGTAATTCTTGAGCTGATATTTGATTCATTTTACAAAAATGTTGAAAAAATTGTTGTGCCTGCTCTCGTTCATTTGGGTCACTTTTCAATGACATAATATCAAGTAAAATTTGAGCCATCCATAAATTTTCAAAATATCGGTATTTACCTGTATTCCATGTCATTTTTTCAGGAGATTTTTCATTTAAATAATATTTCCAGAAAAGCAACTGATCCGACTCCTGTTCTGTAAGCTGCAATCTGTATATGGAATGAGCAGGAATATATCCATCTTCACAAATTTTGCCGACAAAATCTTCTTTCACCATATAGACGCCTAAGATACGTCTTTCTTTTTCTAGCTTGCTCGAATCTACTGCTGTTAATAACACAGCGCTATTTGGATGCAAGCGACTCGGCTTGTTTGGTTTTCCTTTGTTATTGCCACTTTTTAAGACTCCTGAAAAAACTTTCCACTCTGAAAAAGAAGTAGTCTGTTCTTCAGTGTCACACCAAAAAACCATTTGTGATGAGGGATGAAGTTTATGGTTTTTCATAAGCTTTTCATGCTCCAAGCGAAGCGCCAGCTTTTTTCGTTGTAAAACTTTTTCCTCTTCCTTCTTCAATTCCTCCTCTTTTCGTTCATTTTCCTTTTTTTGTATAATTTCTTCAAGTGACCTAGCATCACTTTTATCATGTAGCTTTAGATGTGTTCCAAATACATCAGGGAAAACAAACTTCTTATTTTCAGATGCGAAATGTATTTCAATACTAGAATCATTATGCTTAACGATACTACCTACGCCAAAACGCTTATGCGTAACTTTCTTATTGATTAGATTCATTATTCTAGTCCTCCTTAGGGAATAAAAAAATTCGGTTACTATTAGATAATAAATTAATAATTATTCAACTAACGTCCTTAAAAGCTCACATAAACTGTTTTGATTTTTTTCTTTAGCTTAAAAAAGATTTAAAAAAGTCCCAAATTCAATCTGTAAAAATAGACATCGGATTTCGAAATACGATTTCAAAAAAATGATTATAAGACTATTATAACATTTTTTTAAAATTTCACAAATTTATTATTGACAACATATTTTATCATAAGGTAAAATTATAATTTATTCTCTGAATTACTTTAAAATAAAGGCCTCCAACAAACTTCTGGCAAATGCCAGTATCTTGTGATCAGTACCCCTCTGTAAAAGAAAACGAATAGTCTAAGGGAATGATTCCACAATCATGCACCAAAAAAGACCCCAATTTTGCAAAAGGTTATTGCAAAAATTAGGGCCAGAATTTGTTTAAACCAAGCCTATCTCTCTAGATACCAGCTCAATTAATTATTGACGGTCTGTCTACGTTCCTGTGAATTTCTTTTTGTAAATATCCTCTCCTATTATGTACATCCATTTTTGAAACTTCCTCTGTTTGTAGGTTTTCCCATTTGTAAATGTAAAAAATTTAGTCTGTATTTGTCTATCAAGGTTCAGGGCTTTTTTCACCATTTAATCGTAATTTATGAACAATCAATTTGAACCTACGTTTTTTCCACTTTTAATCAATAGCGCAGAAACTAATCCAATACTAAGTGTTGTAGCAAGAAGAAGGAAGGCTACAGTAAAGCTACCAGTTTGAATTAAATAAACAGATATGAATGGTGCAATACTTGTTCCAGCAAATAAAATGACTGTATACATAGAGACCGCAATCCCTCCCATATTCCAGCCTAACTGACTAACAAGTGTTACTAATGAAGGAACCGCCAGTGCAATCCCACCGACAAATAAAATACTAATAATCGTTAAACCAGCTATAGTTGAAATAAGGCTCATCACGGTTAGTGAGATAATCGAAAGACATAAGGCCATTTTTAATACAAATAGTACATTAAAACGCTTCGCTAATTTACCTGCAAATGGTGACATCACCATTCCTACTATCCCAAAGGCACGAATGTAAATGAGGTTTTGACTATTCATACCGAAGGAATCACTCGTTAAATATGCACCTAAAATAATGTACATACTGACAAATGACATTAATAATACAAACGAAATGATATAACTAAATATCAAATTTCTATTGGTAAAAATAATACCGATTCTCTTCAGAGGAGCCCATATATTTTTAGATTCGTTCTGAAGTACTCCCTTCGGTAAGATCCACACGACTAACAAAGCAGTTATAAGATACACTGCAGCAAGCACATAAAAAATGACGTGCCAATGACTTTGTTCACTTACATATCCACTAAACACTTGCCCAACTATACCCGCAACAAGAAATCCCGTACTGATAAAACCAATTGCCCCAACCTTTCGATCATTGGGAAAAACCTCAAGAGTATAAGCAAGTGCTACTGGTGAAAATGTTGCTGCCGCAAGCCCTTGTATTCCTCTCAATAAAAGAATAATAGAAAAATCATTAACTAATCCTAGAAGTAACGTGATCATGCTTAGTGAAAAAAGCCCAAATACAATGACATTTTTTCGACCATATTTTTCTGATATCGCACCATAGAAAAAACAACCTAGTGCAAATCCAAGTGAAAAAACACTTGATGTAAAGCCTGCCTGAACCAATGAAATATTAAAATAATCACTGAATAAACTAATCAGAGGTATTGTTAAATAGAGACTAGACATCACTACCATACCTGTCCAGGATAAAATAGTTGTCATTAAAGCATAATTTTCTCGATTACCTGAAATTACAATATTCATTAAATAAATCACCCTTTTTAGTTTGATTAACTTATAGTTAGATAATCTAATTAAATGACTAAAAATTAAACTGTACCAACATAGCTACAGTTTAACGCTCCACATTTAGTTTTCTTTGTATTGATGTTAATAATTTACTCACTAGCTTCTCAAATACTTTTCGTTCATCAGGCTCCAAATCGATTAAATTAGAAGCACACGACGACCAATATGTCGGTAAAACTTCAGCTATAAAAGTACGACCTTCATCCGTTAAACTTACATATATCTTCCTCCGATCTTCCTTACTATGATTCCTTACAACAAGATTTCTTTTTTCTAACCAATCGAGCATTGACGTTGCAGATGCTCTCGTAATTCCCAGTCGTTTGGCTAAAGCAGACGGAGTCGCACGTCTTTCTCCATGTAATGTCAGTAATAGCAATAAGTCCAATTTACTTTCTGTAATACCAAATGGAGCTAACTCATTGTCTGTTACATCTAAAACATAATCGCTTAACCATAACAACATTAAACCCAATTTCGCATCTTCATGATTTGTTTCATTTGATGAAGACATCTGAATCAGTTCCACATACGGCTCTATCCCTAAGGCTGGTAAATCATCTTCATTCATGTACGTTTTCTTAAGTTTTGTCATTGAATCACCTTTTAATTAGATTATCTAACTATCAACTATTCTAACTATAAATTTAGTTGAAGGCAAGCACTTTTATTTCCACAAATTTCTTCAAAATAAAAGCTACTCCTTTTTTAGCGCAAACACAATGCCTCTCAACGATCATAAACCCTTCTCATTTTGTGACAATTTTATGTACTTTAAAATAGTAATTACATAGTTTCAAAATAATATATCCACTACCTTAATATTAAAAACAAAATATCAGTTATTTACTATTCCTAGACCACTTCAAATAGAACCTTTTCTCAAAAAATATATTTTATTTTTATAGTAAAACATTTTCTAAACATTATTATAATCAACATTCTTATACAATTCTTGTTTTCAAAGAATCATTTAATAAGCTAACTTTTTTGTAAAATAATAACAAGAATAAAATGAACAATTTTAATAAAAATACGAGTTGAACTTTAACAAAAAATAGAATACGATGAATTCCGAAAGGTGGTTCACCATCATTCAAGCAATAATAATTTTTAAAAAGGGGTTGGAAGTATGTCAGACGTTCTAAAGCAATTTGTTATGCCGAAAACAAACTTATTTGGACCTGGAGCAATTCAAGAAGTTGGTAAACACTTAAATGATTTAGAAGTGAAAAAGACATTAATCGTAACAGATGAGGGCTTACACAAATTAGGTCTCTCTGAACAAATTGCAAACATCATTACAGCTGCTGGAATTGATGTAGCAATTTTCCCTAAAGCAGAACCAAATCCAACAGATCAAAATATTGAAGATGGCATTGCAGCTTACCATGCTGAAGGCTGTGATTCAATCGTTTCTCTTGGAGGAGGGAGCGCTCATGATGCAGCAAAAGGTATCGGACTTATTGCTTCGAATGGTGGACGCATTCACGATTATGAAGGCGTTGATAAATCACAAAATCCACTTGTGCCATTAATTGCTATTAACACAACGGCTGGTACTGCTAGTGAAATGACTCGTTTCACCATTATTACAGATACAGCACGTAAAGTGAAGATGGCCATTGTTGACAAACATGTGACTCCGTTAGTTTCGATTAACGATCCAGAACTGATGATTGGATTACCTCCTGCTCTAACAGCAGCTACTGGTGTAGATGCATTGACACATGCTATTGAATCATTTGTTTCGACAAATGCTACACCAATTACGGATGCTTGTGCTGAGAAGGTACTTCAACTAGTTCCTGAATTCCTACCACGTGCCTATGCAAATGGAGCTGATTTAGAAGCACGTGAACAAATGGTATATGCACAATTTTTAGCAGGTATGGCCTTTAATAATGCTTCACTTGGCTATGTCCATGCAATTGCTCATCAGTTAGGTGGCTACTATAACCTACCTCATGGCGTATGTAATGCTATTTTATTGCCACATGTTTGCCGCTACAACGTAACAGCACGTACTGAGCGCTTTGCTCGCATTGCTGAATTATTAGGTGAAAATGTGGAAGGATTAAGTAAACGAGATGCTGCTGAAAAAGCTATTTCAGCGATTGAAAAGCTATCAAAAGATTTGAATATTCCTAGCGGCTTCCGCGAACTAGGTGCAAAAGACGAGGATATTGAAATTTTAGCAAAAAATGCGATGTTAGATGTATGTGCTGAGACAAATCCTCGTAAGGCAACACTAGAGGATATTAAACAAATTATTACAAATGCAATGGGCCCTATCGTGAAAAAAGAGGCATCGCTTGAAGCTGTTGCTCTTTCATAATTAATTTTAAAAACAAAAGGTGGAGATAAACAAAGCGTTTTCTCCACCTTTTTCCTATGCACTAAGATAAAAAAAACGTACACACATTGTTTAGAATGCAAACTCTCGCTATACTTTTCTTAAAAAAGAATAGGAGATAACAATATGCGTTTAATCTCGATATGCCCTAGCAATACGGAGCTTGTAGCCTATTTAGGACTGACAGACCAGCTTGTTGGAGTAGATGATTTCTCCGATTGGCCATCCAGCGTTAAAGATTTGCCACAGCTCGGCCCAGATTTATCTATTAATATGGACGATTTAGAGGATTTACAGCCCGATCTTGTTCTTGCTTCATTAAGTGTGCCTGGAATGGAGAAAAACATCGAGGAATTGCAAAGAAGAAATATCCCACATATTGTTTTTAATGCTAACTCGTTAGAGGAAATTGCTCAAGATCTCCTTTCACTCGGGAGAGCTTGTCATGTAGAAGAACGTGCTAAAATAATTGCGGAAGAATATTTGCAATCGATTGACAAAATGCGTACAGTTGCAAACTCCCTCATGAAGAAACCTACCCTTTATTGGGAATGGTGGCCGAACCCTATTTTTACACCAGGAAAAATAAATTGGCTAACAGAAATTAGTGCTATTGCAGGTGGAGTCAATTTATTTCAGGATGTCGAACTAGCCAGTGTTCAAACAGATTGGGCAGATGTTGTTAAACGAAAGCCTGACTACATCATGATGGCTTGGGTAGGCGTAGCTTTTGAGCGTATACAGCCATCCAACTTATTAAAGCGCCCTCATGCTAGTGAGCTACATGCCGTGAAAATGAAACAGCTCCATGTGATGGAGGAATGGCTTTATTGTCGCCCTTCTCTCCGCCTTATTGAAGGGGCTATAAAGCTAGCTAAAATATTGCACCCTCAACAATATGAACATATAAAATTGCCAAGTTTTTTATCATAAAAAAAAACATCCCCTTTTGGGTCGGGGGATGTTGTTTCAATCATTACACAAACTTCACCATATGATATTTTTTCTTACCGCGACGAACAATGCTAAATGCATCCTCTAGACGATCCTTTGCACCGAATACATATTCTAAATCCGTCACTTTTTCTCCATTGACACTAATTGCACCATTTGAAACGTCCTCACGCGCCTGACGTTTCGATGATGAGATGCCAGCTTCCACTAGAAGGTCTACAATATTTTTATCTTCCTTAGCCATTTCAATAGAAGGAACGTCTTTAAAGGCATCCTTCATTTCTTCAGCAGAAAGTGCTTTTAAATCGCCTGAAAATAATGCTGCTGTAATACGGATAGCTTGCTCTAATGCCTCTTGACCATGAATTAATCGTGTCATTTCCTCAGCAAGTGCTTTTTGAGCCTTACGTAAATGTGGCTCTTCCTCTACAGAAATAGCTAATGCTTCAATCTCTTCACGAGTAAGGAATGTGAATATTTTTAAGTATTTGATCACATCTGCATCCGCAGCATTGATCCAGAATTGGTAAAACTCATATGGAGATGTTTTCTTCCCATCTAACCAAACAGCACCACCAGCTGTTTTACCAAATTTCGTACCATCAGCTTTCGTCACTAATGGAATCGTAATCCCAAAGGCTTTAGTTTCTTCTTCATGAGTTTTACGAATAACCTCTAAACCTGTTGTAATATTACCCCATTGGTCAGAACCGCCTACTTGAATACGACAATTGTAGTGGTTGTATAGATGATTGTAATCAATCCCTTGAATTAATGTATAAGCAAACTCTGTGAAAGATATCCCCGTATCAAGTCGAGAAGCAATTGTATCTTTTGCCAACATGTAGTTAACATTAATTAATTTCCCATAATCACGTAAAAATTCAATCGTATTTATATTGCCGATCCAGTCACGATTGTTCACAAGCTGAGCGCCATTACCAGCTTCAGCAAAATCAAAAATACGTTCTAGTTGACCGCGGATACCTTGAACATTTTTATCGATTTGCTCCACAGTTTGTAATTGACGCTCTTCTGAACGACCTGAAGGATCTCCTATCATGCCTGTAGCCCCACCCACAAGTAAAATTGGACGGTGTCCCGCTTTTTGGAAGCGACGTAAAGTTAAAAGCGGAACAATATGTCCAATATGCATAGAATCTGCTGTTGGATCAACACCACAGTATAAAGAGACAGATTGTTCTTCTAATAATTTTGCCATACCATCAGCATCTGTTTGTTGATATAGCAGTCCACGCCATTCTAAATCTTGTAATAATTCGTTTGTCATGATGATTCCTCCTAATTGATTGAAATTCGCTACGTGCATGGACAAATTCATGAGATAAAAAAAATCCCTACACGCAAAATAATTGCATGCAGGGACGTTAAATTGTAAATTAACGCGGTACCACCCGGCTTGAAGATGTCATCCACCTTCCACTTCATTCAACCGCCTTTATCGCAGGCGCGCACGTCTAAGCTCCAAGCACGTAATTCATCTCTACATTATGACCAGTTTTCACCAACCACTGGCTCTCTAAACAGGGAATATAGAAACTACTCCAAACTCTTCATCACTAGAAAACTATAACCATTATTCTATACGAATCTATTTCAATGTCAATAACTATGTTCTAGCTAAAACAATATGTGCTATAATAAACAAGATTTTAGGAGGTCGATACATTGAAAGATTGGATTGAAAAAATCAATGCAAAGATCGATACATTAATTGAACAAAAATGGATGAAGAAATTACGTATTTCAGGTAGCGTTACCTGGAACTTATTTTTACTATTTTTAGTTTTTGCATTGGTTGGCACTGTATTTGTCGGTTCAGTAGGAGCTGGTTATTTCGCTTCTCTTGTAAAAGAAGAACCCTTACGCTCAAAGGAAGAATTGCGAGATCAAATTTTTAGCTATGAAGAAACAAGTGAGATTTATTTTGCCAACGATATTTATATCGGAAAATTACGGACAGATTTAGATCGCCGTGAAACTTCACTTAAAAATGTTGCACCAGATGTTCTTAATGCTGTACTAGCAACAGAAGATGAATATTTCCGTGAACATAACGGAATTGTACCAAAAGCGGTTATACGAGGCTTATTACAAGATGTTACGAATTCTGCTACACAGACAGGTGGCTCTACCCTTACGCAACAACTTATAAAAAACCAAGTATTAACCAATGAAGTTTCCTATGAACGTAAAGCAAAAGAAATTTTACTTGCTATGCGTTTAGAGCATTTTATGACAAAGGAAGAAATATTAGAGGCTTATTTAAATATTATTCCATACGGTCGTAACTCTTCAGGGCGCAATATTGCAGGTGTAGAAACAGCCGCGGAAGGGATCTTTGGTGTGAAAGCTAAAGATTTATCACTAGCGCAAGCAGCTTACATAGCTGGTATTCCTCAGGCGCCATTTGCTTACACACCGTTTACAAATACGGGTGAACTGAAAAGTGAGGAAGCTTTAAAACCAGGTATTGATCGTATGAAAACAGTTCTTTATCGTATGAAAGAAGCTGGTTATATTGACGATGCGCAATATAAAGAAACACTTAATTATGATATTGCTGCTGACTTCCGTGGTCCAGAAATGCGAGCGGAGGATCGTTATCCATGGCTTACATATGAGCTTGAGAGTCGTGCAAAAGATATTATTGCAGAAAAACTCGCAGAAGATGACGGTATTGACCCAGAGCGATTAAAAACAGAAAAGAAATTAAAAGATAAATATAAAATCTTAGCTGATCGTGATGTTCGCTCAAAAGGTTATCGTATTTATTCAACCATTAACAAAGATATGTATGATGCCATGCAAAAAGCTGCTAAGGACTTCCAATATTATGGCCATACGTATACTGGTAAAGGGAAAGACCCTGTAACTGGTGAGGAAATTGATATCGAAATGCCCGTACAAGTGGGTAGTATTTTAATGGAAAATACGACGGGTCGAATTTTAAGTTTTGTAGGTGGTCGAGACTTTAATACAACTCAAGTTAACCACGCAACACAAGCTTATCGTTCAAATGGTTCTACGATGAAACCATTACTTGTTTACGCTCCTGCTATTGAGTACGGCGTAATTGGCGCAGGTAGCCCACTCGTTGACGTAAAATTCTCAATCGGTTCATGGAGCCCAAGTAACTATATTACTAGTGATGAACGAGGACTTATTCCCGCACGTGAGGCTTTAGCAGATTCTCAAAACATATCAGCGTTACGTTTATACAATGATATTATTAACAAACGTCCTGCTGATCTATTAGTAAAAATGGGATTCACAAAATTACACCCCGATGATTTCACTAACCTAGCAACTGGTATCGGTGCTTTAAGTGAGGGGACTACTGTAGAAGAGAATACGAATGCCTTTGCTACTTTTGCAAATGGTGGTCAATTCGTTGATGCTTATATGATTGATCGAATTGAAGATCAAGAAGGAAATATTATTTACAAACACGAAGTAGAACCCGTCCAAGTATTCAGTCCAGAAACGTCCTATATTGTGACGGATATGCTACGTGACGTATTAACAAAAGGAACAGGAACTCTTGCACGTAATACATTAAAATTCTCTTCAGATTTTGCTGCAAAAACAGGGACTTCTCAAGAGTATAAAGATGTTTGGTTAGTTGGTTATAATCCAAATGTATCTCTAGGTGTTTGGATGGGTTACGACCAACCTCGTACATTGTACGCATTTAATAATACGTACCAACAGCCAAGCGTTCGTGTCAATAAACTATGGGGTACTTTAATGAATTCCGTTTACGATGTGGCTCCTGAGTTTATTGATCCACCAACAAGCTTTAAGGCACCTAAAAATGTGGTGACCGCTTCGTTCTGTGGTATTTCTGGGATGGCACCTTCTGCAGCCTGTGCAAACGCAGGTTTAGTCCGTTCAGACTTATTTAATGCGAAAGTATTTTTACCTACACAACCAGATGATAGTTTAGCTGCTTCAAGTGTTGTAACGATTAAAGGAAAAACTTATAACGCATTACCAAGTACACCAGCTGAATTTGTTAAATCAGGTGGCGCAGGTATTAATCAAGCGTTCATTAAACGCATGTTAGGCCGTCTTGGCGGTAATCCAGCAAGTTTACTACCAAAGAATTCAACTTTATCAAATTCATCTGTTTCAGCAGTTGATTTCCCTGCAGATGGAAGTGCACCTGCAGCGGTAACGGCATCCGTAAATGGCTCAACTTTATCTTGGACAGAGTCATCAAACGATGTAGTTGGTTATCGAATTTATAATGTTACAAATGGTGGCAACACATTAGTAACGTCCGTTCTTGAATCTACACAAAGCATTACGGTTGCTAGTGGACAAGCCTATGTTGTAGTGGCTGTAGATATTACAGGCTTAGCATCACCACATTCTAATGTAGCCTCTACTGGTGGTAATGATGATGAACCTGACCCAGAGGATAATGGTCAAGAGACAATTCCACCGACAACACCGCCTACAAATGGCAATGGGTCTGGTAATAATGGCAATGGTTCAGGAAACGGCAATGGATCTGGTGGCAATGGCAACGGCTCTAACAACGGCAATGGATCTGGTGGCAATGGCAACGGCTCTAACAACGGCAATGGTAACGGTGGTAACGGCAACGGCTCCAACAATGGCAACGGATCTGGTGGTAACGAATCAGGCCAACCGGAAGATGGCTCAAACGGCGGAGACAACAGCAATACAACTCCCCCAGAAACGTCAAGCCGATAATCAATTTCGTTTCAGTATCAAACAGACTTACTACATTTCACTTTTGATTTGTAGTAAGTCTGTTTTTTTGTCATTATTAAGAAGACTACTATTTTGAAGGAGAGGGAAAATATGAACATATTAGTTTTAGGTGGCACACGTTTTTTTGGAAAAAAATTAGTGGAACTTTGCATTGAGAATGGACATGATGTAACGATTTTAACACGCGGGCAAAGCGGCAATCCTTTTGGGACAGCTGTTAAACAATTAATAGTTGATCGGGATGACCATGACGCATTAGAAAATGCTCTCGCCCATACAACGTGGGATATTGTTTATGATAATATTTGCTACTCTCCTAACGAGGCACATACCATTTGTGAGCTTTTAAAAGGGAAAACGAAAAAACTTGTCTTTACGTCTACTCTTTCAACCTATGAGGTAGATGGAAAGATGAAAAAGGAAGAAGATTTCGATCCTTACCATTATCAAATTCTTATGGGGGATCGAGAAGAATTTTCCTATGGAGAAGGAAAACGACAGGCTGAGGCTGTGTTGTTTAAAGAAGCTTCATTCCCAGTTGTTGCCGTACGTTTCCCCATTGTTATGGGCGAACATGATTACACACGTCGCTTGCACTTTCATGTTGAACGTATTTTACACGATCAGCCAATCTCATTACCAAATATCGATGCACAGATGAGCTATATTACAGATGAGGAGGCTGCTGAATTTTTATATTTTGTAGGCGTTACTCCTATAGAAGGACCGTACAATGCTACTGCTTCTGGTGCCATTTCATTGAAAGAACTTCTTGCATTGATTGAAGAAGAGAGTGGAAAGCGCGCAAAAATTTCGCTTGTTGGTGGCGATGAAGAATCACAATCACCATATGGTGTACAAGCTGATTGGTATATGACGAATGCGAAAGCAGAGAAAGCAGGATTTACATTTAGTCAGCTTCGTGATTGGTTGCCAAATTTAGTTAAAACTTTAGTAAAACAACTTCAATAAAAAAAGAAAGACAAAGAGTCCGCTAAATACGCAGCAGATTCTTTGTCTTTATATTAATATAATATAGTCTTTAAAATAGCTACGGCTTCATCAATCTCTCCCTTCGTTACCGTTAATGGTGGCAATAAACGAATAACATTTGGACCTGCCCCCACTAACAAGAGACCCTTTTCCTCTGCCGCTGCGATATAAGCCGCTACTTCTGTTTCACCACAGCCAATTCCAAGCATTAAGCCTTGACCCTGAATGGTATAGTTAGAAGGTAAATGCGCTTTTAACTGTGCTACAATATACGCTGACTGATCTTGTACTTGCTGTAAAAATGCCGGCTCAAAAACATGGCTTAAGACAGCTTGAGCTACACTCATCGCAAGAGGGTTGCCACCAAATGTAGTGCCATGTGCACCTGGACTAAAGGTTGCATAAAGCTCGGCAGTTCCTAGCATTGCCCCTACTGGGAAGCCACCACCTAAGCCTTTCGCTAATGTCACAATATGGGGCTTTAACACAGTTTGCTCAAAGGCATAGCGTGTTCCTGTTCTTCCTATTCCTGTTTGTACTTCATCAATAATGAGTAATATCCCCTTGTCATCACATGCTTTCGCAATTGTGGTAGCGAATTCTAACGATACACAATTAACGCCACCTTCTCCTTGAATCATCTCCAGCATAATGGCTGCCACAGAGTCATCAATAGTAGCTTCTAGTGCGGCAGCATCATTGAATGGCAATATCGTAAATTTTTCAACGAGTGGTCCAAAGCCGTTATGTATTTTGCCTTGACCTGTTGCAGACATTGCTCCAAATGTGCGACCATGGAATGATTTTTCGAAAGTAATAATATGATTTTTCCCTGTATGTTTACGCGCTAACTTAATGGCTGCTTCATTTGCCTCCGCTCCACTATTACAGAAAAAAGCATGTGCAAGATGCGTATGAGCGATTAATTTTTGAGCCACCGTTTCCTGACCAGGGATATCAAAAAGATTCGATATATGCCACAGCTTTTCACTTTGCTCTTGCAGTGCCTGCACAATGGCAGGATGGGCATGCCCCAGACTTGCTACTGCAATGCCACTAGTAAAATCTAAATATTGTTTTCCTGTAGAATCCTCTACAACAGTGCCCTGCCCTTTGACAATTTGTGCACGACGTTTACCGTAGTTCCCGAATAAAGCACTCATATTATCATCTCCGCTATTATTTGAAATGGTCTTCTTTCAACATCTATACTTTTAATACGATCTTATTAGAACACTAGGTAGCATGAAGTTTGTCGGAAGTGACAATCGTAGTGCCAATCAATGTCTCTCCAACAATTTGCACAGAAGGTATACCTGCATATAAACAATCGATAGCTCCTTGTACTTTTGGAATCATCCCCCCATAAAGATGCCCTTGTTCTATCCATTGATGAATGAGAGAGGGCGTTGCCATTGTTTGATATTCATCGTAAACTCGAATACCACTTACATCTGTAACAAGTAATAAGCTATCTGCCCCTAAGGCTAATGCCATTTCACTTGCGACTGTATCACCATTAATGTTTAAAGCCAGACCTGCTTCACTTGCTCCAACACAAGCAATAACGGGTATAATTCCCACTGTCAATAAAGTTTCAAGTAAGGCTGTATTAATGGCTTTTACTGCTCCAACAAAACCATACACGTCTTTATCCAAATAATCCGCCACCATTAATTGACCATCAAAACCGTTTAGCCCAATGGCCTCAATGCCAGCACTTGTTAATTCATGAACTAAAGCAGGGTTAACCTGCCCGATCAAAGTTGATTGGACAACATTCATAGCTGCCTCATTTGTCACACGTATACCATTTAATGTATGCGATTCTATGCCTCGAGCAGCTAATTCACGATTAATAGCTGGGCCACCGCCATGAGTAATAATAAGCTCCACACCGCTATCTTGAAGCTTTTTAAAATTTATAAAAAAGTCTTTATTTAAGCCCTCTAGTGTACTACCTCCGAGCTTGATTACCATTCGTTTACGAGCGGTATGATGCGTTGATTTGGACGTAGTCATAGGTTAAGTCACATCCCCAAGCATGCCCCTTACCTTCACCCATACCAAGGGACACATATATTTTCACTTCATGCATTTTTAAAATTTGTATTAATTCATCCTCCGAGAAAGGGATTGGTTCGCCGTTTTCTACCATTGTAGCGCCACCAATTTGAATCGTAATTTTATCTGGATCTACAGCGGCACCACTATACCCTACCGCTGCAATAATTCGTCCCCAGTTCGCATCACAGCCAAAAACAGCAGTCTTTACAAGTGGTGAACCTACGACGGTCTTCGCAATCTTTCGTGCCTCTTCATCTGAAATTGCGCCAACAACTTCCACTTCAATAAGCTTGGTTGCCCCTTCCCCATCCTTAGCAATCATTTTTGCTAAATCTTCTGCTACTGTTTTCAATGTGTAATAGAAATTTAACCAATCTGGATGCTCAGGTGTTAACGTCTGATTTCCAGCGAAACCGTTCGCCAATACAACAACAGTGTCGTTTGTAGATGTATCCCCATCGACTGTAATGGCATTAAACGTGAGGTTGGTAATATCGGATAATGCACTTTGTAGTACATCAGATTCTATTTGGGCATCTGTCGTAATAAAGCCCAACATTGTTGCCATATTTGGTTCAATCATGCCTGAACCCTTCGCAACACCAGCGATAATGACTTCCTTGCCATCTACCGTTGTACTATAGCTTGTGTTTTTCATAACTGTATCTGTCGTTAAAATCGCCTGTGCAAAGTCAATGGCACTTTCTAAATTGTCCTTCGGTTCTAGCTGTTGAAGACCGTTTATTACTGGCTCCAACTTCATCATTTCGCCAATGACACCCGTTGAACAAACTCCCACTAATTCAGGAGCAATTCCTAGTTTTTCAGCCGCTTGCGCCTGCATGGTTTGGGCATCCTTCACGCCCTGCTTCCCTGTACAAGCATTCGCATTACCCGAATTCACGATTATCGCCTGCATTTTTTTTGTTGTGTAAACAACTTCCTTTGTTACTTTTAATGGGGCTGCCTGCACAGCATTTGTTGTAAAAACACCAGCAACACTAGCTGGTACCTCGCTTACTAAAATCGCTAAATCTTTCTTCTTATGTTTTAAACCACAATGTAACCCAGCTGCCTTAAACCCTTTTGGTGAAACGATATTTTTACTTGATAACTTTTTCATTACATTTATTGAAGTAGTAACTGTCATCCATAATTCCTCCTTATTTTTTCATCAAATTGGATGTGTTAAATAAAGAACGGTACGACATCCAGACCAGTCGTTTGGGGTAAGTCAAATTGTACATTCATATTTTGAATCGCTTGCCCTGCAGCCCCTTTGACTAGATTGTCAATCACACTAACTATCGTGGCACGGTTTGTACGAGCATCTACTTTCACCAAAATATCGCAATAATTGGATCCCTTAACACGATTAGTCCCTAAGCTAGTTGCACCTGTAACAATTCGAACAAAAGGATGCTTATCATAAGTCTCCTGCAGGCAAGCAACCAACTGAGCCTCTGTAACGCCTGCCGTTACAGGCGCATAGGATGTTGCTAAAATCCCTCGTGTCATAGGTACTAAGTGAGTATTGAAAGTAATACTTGTTTCTACATGAGCAAACATAGATAAGGCTTGTTCTATTTCTGGTATATGTTGATGTGTATTTACTTTATAGATAGAGAAGTTCTCATTCGTCTCGCTAAAATGAGTTGTTTGTGACGGCTTATTGCCAGCTCCTGAGATGCCACTTTTCGCATCAATCACTAAAAAGCTCGGATCAATTAAGCGTTCTTTCACTAGTGGTAGTAATGGTAACAACACCGCTGTTGGGTAACAACCAGGGTTAGCAATAAGAGTAGCTTGCCGTATATGCTCTGAATTCCATTCCGTTAAACCATAAACACTTTGCTGCACCGCATTAAATGGCGCTGCTTTTTTGCCATACCATGCTTCATAGCTTGCAAGGTTTTTCAACCGGAAATCACCAGATAAATCTATTAATTTCGGACCTGTGTTCACCAATGATGGTAATAACTTACTTGTTACGCCAGATGGTGTACTTGTAAAAACTACATCAAATTCCGCTAAAGTATCTTCCTCTATTTTTTGTAAAGGCCTATCAACAATCGTCATAAGATGACCAAATTTTGAAGAAAAAAGAACTCCCTCCTCGGAAGAAGTAAATAATGCTAGCTGCTCTACAGCCGGATGATTATGTAAAAACCGAATAAGCTCTAGCCCACCATAACCTGTTGCTCCAACAATTCCTACGTTCAATGCACTCACCTCTAAAATAAGTTAAAAATAGTATACGTCTGCATAAATATTAAGTCAACTGAATTTTTATTTATTTCTATATTTTTTTCGTACAACATGACGTCTCTTTAAAACACGTCTTCAGTATTGTAAATGCAGAAAAAAGAAGGCAAGAATCCTTTCAACGATTGAATGAACCCTTGCCTTCTTTTTATGCATATAATGTATAAATATCAATTGATGTCTTTTACTTTATCAATCTTCCATCGTCGATAAGTCACCCGTAGGTAAATTTAACTCCCACGCCTTCAGCACACGACGCATAATCTTACCACTGCGTGTTTTTGGTAGTTTTTCCTTAAATTCAATTTCACGTGGTGCAGCATGAGCCGATAAGCCTTTTTTAACAAAATCTTTTATATCCTCAATTAATTGATCTGAAGGTTCAACACCCTCTCGTATGGATACAAAGGCTTTTATGATTTCCCCTCGTACTGGATCTGGTTTTCCAATGACTCCTGCTTCAACAATATCTGGATGCTCCAATAGCTTGCTTTCCACTTCGAATGGTCCCACACGCTCTCCGGCCGTCATAATGACATCATCCACTCGACCTTGGAACCAGAAGTATCCGTCATCATCCATATAGGCAGAATCTCCAGATACATACCATTGCCCTTTTAAGAAATAAGATTCATAGCGCTCTGGATTGCCCCAAATTTGACGCATCATAGCTGGCCAACCCCGTTGAATAGCTAAATTCCCCATTGTAAACGGCGGTACTTCGTTACCAGCATCATCTACAATCGTCGCATGAATACCTGGAAGTGGTTTTCCCATTGATCCTGGCTTAATATCCATCGAAGGGTAATTACAAATCATATGTGCTCCTGTTTCTGTCATCCACCATGTATCATGGATTCGATGACCTAATTCTTCTACTCCCCAACGAATCACTTCCGGGTTCAATGGTTCACCGACAGATAGCACATGACGTAAAGATGATAGGTCATAGCTTTCAAGCAAGCCGCTCCCTGCCCCCATCAGCATCCTGAATGCAGTTGGTGCACTATACCATACCGTAACACCATAATCTTCAATGGCTTGATACCATGCTTGCGGTGAGAATCTTCCTCCAACAATCACCATTGTCACCCCATTTAGCCAAGGACCAAAAATACCATAGGCTGTTCCTGTCACCCATCCTGGATCAGCAGTACACCAATAAATATCATCCTCACGTAAATCAAGAACCCATTGCGTAGATTGGTATTGTTGAAGCATTGCATTATGAACATGTAGCACTCCTTTTGGAGCACCAGTTGATCCAGAGGTATAGTGAAGAATCATCCCATCTTCTCGATCTACCCATTCCATATCAAACTGAGCTGAAGCTTCTTTCAATCGTTGATTAAAGTCTAGAATTTGGGATGTTTCTTCAATATTTTCCCCTATTAAAAAGATATGCTCGAGATGCGGTAATTTAGCGATAGGTACACGTTCAAGTAATGCCGGTGTAGTAACTAATACTTTCGCCTCACTATCTGCTAACCGATCATACACAGCGGCTTCCATAAATGCTTCAAATAATGGTCCAACAATAACCCCCATTTTCAACGCACCTAATAATGAAAAATAAAGCTCAGGAGATCGTGGCATAAAAATAAATAAACGATCACCTTTTTGTAGACTAGTAGCTGTTTTAAGAACGTTGGCAGCCTTGTTCGTTAACCTTTTCATTTCATTAAATGAATACGCCTCTTTACGTTTTCCATCATTAAAATAAAGGGCAACTTTATTTTTACGATGTGTATCTGTATGGCGATCAATTGCCTCATACGCCATATTCACTAAACCTGTTTCGTACCAGCTAAATGCTTTTTCCGTATCAGCCCAATTATGAGACTTTGCCACTTCTTCATAATTCATTAAATGGTGCTGACCAGCAAAAGCCGTTAACTTCTCCTTCATTTTCATCCCCATGAAACTACCCCTTTCTTTGCTTTCACTTGAAACTGTTCATTTGCTATTTTCAACAATCCCCTCTGCTGAAATAATAAATTTACGTTCTAAGTAAAATATAGATGAGCTTTTGTTATATAACAGTTTATTACATTACAAATGATAGAATTCTTAATTACACTACTTTTATCTGTTAAATAACAGAAGCAATATATTATATTTTACACGAATTTAAAGAGATTGTCTTAATATTTTCACTTTTCCAAAAATACAGGTATATTTTGCAAAAATAAGCGTTTTTACGCATGAAATCAGCTATAATGGAATTATTAAACTCAGGTGGTGGCATTATGGAACATAAAAAAACTTTTTTTTCTGTCAAAAGGGAAACTAAGCATGGTACTGTGTATGTGGAAGGACCTGTTCCTCCAGAAAAATTAGCTACATATTCTTTCCATGAGGGCTTGGTTGCCTTTAGACCTCCAAAACAGCAACAACAAGCTATTATTGAAATTGCGGGGCTTCCTGAAGGGCGTATTGTTATTATTCGAAACGAAGATATCGTTGTAGGCTATGTGACCTATCTTTATCCTGATCCACTTGAACGGTGGGCAGAGGACCGAATTGATGACATGATTGAATTAGGTGCCATTGAAGTGATTCCCGACTATCGGGGAACCGGTTCAGGAAAGGCATTACTAGCCGTTTCATTTATGGGTGATGAAATGGAGGATTATCTGGTGATAACTACCGAATATTATTGGCATTGGGATTTAAAGGGGACTGGCTTAAATGTTTGGGACTATCGTAAAATGATGGAGAAGATGATGAGCTCTGTCGGATTCGAATATTTTGCTACGGATGATCCAGAAATTACATCACACCCAGCAAATTGTTTAATGGCGCGTGAAGGTAAACGCGTGCCTCCTGAAACAATTGAAAGATTCGATAGGCTTCGTTTTAGAAATCGTTTCATGTATTAAAACCAATACAAAGGGGATATGTATATGATCGTAGAAGAAATTATGAATGAGGAACCTTACACATTAGCTCCTACCAATACCGTGTTGGAAGCACTAAAGCTAATGCGTGACAAAAAAGTTCGCCATTTACCAGTTATAGATGAGGAACGTCACGTTCTAGGAGTGATAACAGAACGGGACATTAAAGAAGTTTTGCCATCATCTTTACAAGATGAACCCAATTCTCCTGTTTTTCAAGCAAAAGTAGAAGAAATAATGGTTAAGGATCCGCTTGTTGGTCATCCACTTGATTTTGTTGAAGAGGTCGCTCTTACCTTCTATGAATCTAAAGTAGGTTGTTTACCTATAGTCTCTGGAGAAAAATTAGTAGGAATAGTTACTACAACGGATTTACTCTATACATATATAGAGCTAACCGGTGCTACGGAACCTGGCTCAAAAATTGAAATTCGAGTAGCTGACACGCCAGGTGTTTTATTTGAAATAACAAAGATATTTCATCATCATCATGCCAATGTTCAAAGCGTCTTAGTGTATCCTGATTCTGAAAATACGCAAAATAAAATTTTAAGTGTCCGAGTAAAAACACTGAATCCTTTAGCTATGATTAAAGACCTTCGCAAAGAAGGCTTTGATGTACTATGGCCCAATTTACCAGGTGTTTCATTATAATGAAAAAGGCAGTATTCGTTTACTCGCCAGAACAACTCGGATATAAATTTTCAGATACACATCCATTTAATCATAAACGCTTGACGCTAACGATGGATTTACTAAAAAATATAGATGCTCTCAATGATGTAGATATTATTCCAGCACGTGTTGCAACAGAAGAGGAGCTACTGCTTGCCCATGACCCTAAGTATATTGATATCGTGAAGAGGGCAGGACATGGTGAATTATCGGTAGCCCAATGTGAAAGCTATGGTATCGGCACAGAAGACACACCGATTTTTGAAAATATGCATGAAGCAAGTGCCCAATTAGTCGGCGGAACATTAACGGCCGTTGATTATGTAATGGAAGGTAAGGCTGAGCATGCCCTCAATCTTGGAGGAGGGCTACACCACGGTTTTCGTGGTCGCGCATCAGGATTTTGTATTTACAATGATAGTACGGTTGCCATTCGGTACTTACAGGAAAAATATAACGCCCGTGTACTATATGTCGATACAGACGCACATCATGGAGACGGTGTACAATGGAGCTTTTATGAGGACCCGAATGTTTGTACATTGTCTATTCACGAAACAGGGCGCTACCTATTTCCTGGAACAGGCAATATTACTGAGCGAGGCAACGGACAAGGGTATGGTACCTCCTTTAATTTCCCTATGGATGCTTTTACAGAGGATGAAAGTTTCCTAGAAATCTATGAACGATCTATGAGAGAGGTTTTCGAATATTTCAAGCCAGATGTTGTGCTCACACAAAATGGAGCAGATGCCCATTATTTTGATCCTTTGACACATCTTCATGGCACTATGAATATATATCGGGAAATTCCAAAGCTCGCACACCAATTAGCCCATGAATATTGCGATGGTAAGTGGATTGCGGTGGGTGGAGGTGGCTATGATATATGGCGAGTTGTTCCACGTGCTTGGTCCATGCTCTGGTTAGAAATGACTGATCAAGCGTTACCAACGGGACCTCTTCCACAGGCATGGCTTGACCGCTGGCAACCTGAAGCTCCCGTTCCTTTTATTCCAACTTGGGAGGACCCAAATCCTTTATATGAACCCATTCCACGTAAGACAGAAATAGAAGAAAAAAATGCTCAAATGTTAGCAAAAGCACTACACCTTATTCGCAATGAAAAACGAGATTAACACCTTTCCTCACGATTTTTCGTGGGGTTTTTTTCATTGGTTTAAAGCCACATTCCCTGCACTCCATTTTAAATAAAAAACACGCAAATCCTCGATAAGATTTACGTGTTCCTGAATATTATTTACTTTTGACTGATTGTCGATGTTCAATACGATGGGGTAAAATTACCGCCTCATCCTCGACTGGCTCCTTACTCATCAATTTAGTAAGTAAGCGCATAGCAACAGCACCAATGTCGTACAGCGGTAATGCAACACTTGTTAGTTGCGGACGAACCATTCGTGCTAGCTTAGAGTTCTCAAAGCTAATCACTTCGATATCCTGTGGAACATTTTTACCGGCGTCTTGTGCACCATGAATTAAACCAATTGCCAATTCATCACTGCCCGCAAAATAGGCTGTAGGTGGCTGTTCAAGCGCTGATAAAATCTCCCAAGCTTCTAAGCCCATGTCATAGCTAGATTCCTCAGCAGCAATTAATGCTTCATCTATTGGCAAGCCAGCATCCTGTAATGCTTTCTTATAGGCTGCTAGCTTGAATTTTCCGTTAATTGTATACGAAAGTGGGCCCGTTACGAAACCAATGCGTGTATGTCCATTTTGAATCAGTAAAGATATCGCTTCATAAGCCGCTTGGAAATAGTCAATATTGACAGTAGCTATTGTTTGCGATTCATCTACAGAGCCTGCTAATACAATTGGGACCGGTGAATGATCCATTGTTTGTTGCATCTTTTCTGTTACTTCATCACTCATCATCACAATACCATCTACTTGTTTGCCAAGCATAGTATCAAGTAACTGTAACTCTTTATCTTCATGTTGATCTGAGTTGGCTAAAATAATATTATAACGGTACATTGTGGCTATATCCTCTACACCACGAGCCAGCTCTGCATAAACATTGTTTGCAATATCTGGGATAATCACGCCAACTGTTGTTGTTTTCTTACTTGCTAATCCACGCGCTACTGCGTTTGGACGGTATTCTAATCGTTCAATTACTTCTAGTACTTTTTTTCGTGTTGCTGGTTTTACGTTTTGATTACCATTGACTACACGAGAGACCGTTGCCATAGAAACATTTGCTTCTCTTGCAACATCATAAATTGTAACAGTCATCGTACGTGCCTCCCTTTTTTCCTATTATAGCCTTATCATACGATAATTTTCATATTATTTTCAAGAAGAACTACGTAAAAACCAAGTACTAATAGTCCTATTCTAGACATTATTTTGTCACGATATAACAAACACCGCCTGCCAAAGTAAGCAAGCGGTGTTAGCTGTTAACAATTAAGCATGGATTTCATGATTTTTCATGAATTTTTGTAGTGTTTCATAGAATGCGTCGAATGTTGGGATGTCCATTTGTTGTTGTGAATCAGAAAGTGCTACAGATGGATCTGGATGCACTTCTGCCATAACACCATCAGCACCGATTGCAATGGCTGCTTTGGCACATGGTAACAATAAGTCACGACGTCCTGTTGAGTGTGTAACATCTACAAATACTGGTAAATGCGTTTCTTGTTTTAACACTGGTACGGCAGAAATATCTAATGTATTACGAGTTGCTTTTTCATAAGTACGAATACCACGCTCACAAAGGATAATATTTTCATTTCCTTTAGACATAATGTATTCCGCTGCATGGATGAACTCATCAATCGTTGCAGCTAAGCCTCGTTTTAGTAGGACAGGTTTATTAGTTGCACCTGCTGCTTTTAATAATTCAAAGTTTTGCATATTTCGTGCACCGATTTGAATCACATCAATATAATCTAATGCTTCCTCTAAATGACCTGGCGTCACAATTTCAGTAATAACACCTAAACCATATTCCTCAGACACACGTTTTAAGATTTTTAAACCTTCTAATCCAAGACCTTGGAAGTCGTATGGAGAAGTACGTGGCTTATAAGCACCACCACGGATTAGCTTTTCACCTTTTGCCTTAATAGAAGCAGCTACTGCAGCTACTTGCTCATAAGATTCAACGGCACAAGGACCAAATACGAAAGATGGCTTCCCTTGTCCAATTAATTCACCATTAATATTAATGACTGTATCTTCGGATTTTTTCTTACGAGATACAAGTAATTCTTTCTTCTTATCAGCTTCAAGTTGTTTTAAAGCTGTTTTAAAGATTTGTTTAAATATATAATCTACCGTCATTTGGTTTAATGGACCTTGGTTGTTTTCTTTAATAAGATCAAGCATGTGTCTTTCACGCAGTGGGTCATAGCGATTTACACCTTGTTTTTCTTTAATTTTACCGATTTCATCAACTACAGCTGCACGTTCGTTAATAAGACGAAGAATTTCTAAGTTTAATCCGTCGATTTGACTACGTAAGCTTTCTAAATCTTTTTGGCTCATGCTTTCTTGCTCCTCTCCTCATGACAGACACTTTCAGAACTCTGAAATGTATGTTACATTTTTAGATAATAGCAATATTATAATCAATGTTGTTCAGAATGTCACGCATTTTTAATTTAGCGCTTCAACTCGCTAAATTGAAATTGAGATATAACGCGAAAGGAAGCGATTACATTGAGTTCTAAATTATTTGCACTTGATATTGGTACACGCTCAGTGGTCGGCATTATTCTTCAAGAAGAAAATGACCATTATCATGTAGAAGATATTGTAGTGAAAGAGCATAAAGAACGTGCCATGGTGGATGGTCAAATACATAATGTCATGTATGTGGCAGAATTAATTAATACAATAAAATATGAACTTGAAGAGAAACACGGTCCTCTGACGAAAGTAAGTGTTGCAGCAGCGGGCCGATCCTTGAAAACTGAACAAGCTAGCGTGACGATCAATATACGTAATCGTCCTATTTTTACAGAAGAAGATATAAGTCGCTTAGAGCTCCAAGCAGTTCAACAAGCCCAACAGCAACTTTTACAACATAAAGAAGATGCCAAAATAAGCCATTATTACTGCGTAGGCTACTCAGTCCTCTACTATCGCTTGGATGGTGAAGAAATTGGCAGCCTCTTGGATCAACAAGGAGACGAGGCACAAATCGAAGTCATTGCTACGTTCCTACCTCGTGTTGTAGTCGAATCACTAATTGCCGCTTTAAAACGAGCTGATTTAGAAATGGAAGCATTGACATTAGAACCTATTGCAGCTATTAATGTCCTTATCCCTTCAACGATGCGTCGTTTAAATGTGGCTCTTGTCGATATAGGCGCGGGTACTTCTGATATTGCCATAACCGATAAAAGTACTGTTGTAGCCTATGGTATGGTTCCAACAGCAGGCGATGAAATAACAGAGGCTTTAAGTGACCATTATTTACTAGACTTTCCTGTTGCCGAAATAGCAAAGCGTCAGCTTCAAACGGCAGAAGAAATATTAATTCAAGACATTCTTGGTTTTGATCAGTATTACCCAAAAGCTGAAGTTTTATTAGCAATTGAACCTGCTGTCAAGCAGCTTGCAAAGTCCATTGGAGAAGAAATTTTACGACTCAATAACCGTGTGGCTCCAAAGGCTGTTATGCTAGTTGGCGGAGGTAGCTTAACACCTAACTTAACAACAGAACTTGGACTAGTCCTTGATTTACCAGCAAACCGTATAGCTGTTCGAGGCATTGATGCTATTCAAAACCTTACTAAGGAAGAGCATATCAAAGCATCGCCAGAGTTAGTTACACCAATCGGTATTGCCATAGCAGCAAAAAAAATGCCTATCCAATATATGAGTTTAACGGTAAATAATCAGGTGGTTCGTCTTTTTGAGCTAAAAGAAATGACGGTTGCAGATGCTTTTTTAGCGGCTAATATCCGTGCTAAACAATTGTATGGAAAACCTGGCCACGGCTTATCTATTAGTGTTAACGGACAAGATATATTCATTCCAGGTGGTCATGGACAGCCAGCTGAAATAATAGTCAACGGACAACAAGCATCAACGAAAACACTAATTAAAACAGGCGATGAAATTCAGCTAGTGGAGGGACAAGATGGACAGCCAGCCACAGTAACGGTGAGAGATCTTATTGATGATGCTGCAATCAAAACCATTACTATCCAAAATACAAAATATGTCATTGAGCCGAAAATTTCAGTCAATCACTCCCCCGCATCGCTGGATACAGTTTTGAATGATCGGGATAGTGTCGTTTTTGAGATAGCTGAAACCATTGAGGAAATTTTTAAAGTCACAAACAACTGGCATTTATTGAAGCAATTTGAGTCTTATACAATACATGTCGATGGACAGCCATTATTTTTACCTGAGTTTTCTTCCCAATTAACGATTAATGGGAAAACTACTAAATTGAGCTATGCTGTGCAAGATGGTGACATGATTAACTTTCAGCAGCAATCATTGCCAACTGTTCAGCGCATTGCAGACCAAATGAATCTTTTGCTGGAAGATAAAATCATCATTCATTTCCAAAATGAAGTAGTGGAGCTTTCCAAAACAGTACATGAAGCACTGGTCAATCAAATGATTGTAGCTCCTCTTTCAACTGTGCCCAATGGAGCCACTGTATTATTTACAGAGAAGGATCGCAGTCGTTGGATTTATCAAGATGTATTTCGCTTTTCTAATTGGCAGCTCCCAAGCACATTCAAAGGAAATTTCACGATTTTAAGAAACGGCCAACCTGCAAGTTTTGATATGGAAATTTTCGGTGGCGATCGACTTGAAATATTATTAGCTGAAACCCCTATCGCATAAAAAAAGGGATACGTTACACGATGATCATGTAACGTATCCCTTTTCGTTATGCATTATGCACGTACTTCTTCATTGGAGCCTTTTGTTTCGTCTTTTTTCTCTTCTGCTTTTACTTCTTCGTTAGGAATAAAATCCTCAAGTGGTTCTTCACCCTCAAAGGAAACCGTCCCATCATCAAAAACTGTAGGAGCCTTTGCTGTTTTTAAAGTTTTTACTTTCTCCACTAATTGTGTAGATTGTTCTTGAATTTGTTTAGAAAGTTGAACCGTTTTATCTTTTGCAGTTGTCGAGAAGTCTGCACTCTTATCTTTTAAATGAACAGCTTGTACAGCCACATCACTACGTAAATCTTTTCCTGATTTTGGAGCCAACAGTAGACCTGCTGCAGCACCTACAATTCCACCTACTAATGCGCCAATCACAAAATCTTTCATGTTTACACGCTCCTCTTCATAAATCGAATCTTGCGAATGATAAAGCTGAGGCAATGAACTTTCAAGCTGTTTTTCCTTTACTTCATTAAAATTTGGCTTTTGAGTTGTCATGCAACAATTCCTCCCCATCATATTATCAAATTTGTCTAGACAGGTTGTCCATCTACTTTTTACAGATGCATGTTCAACTTATGTCCAAGACTTTATATTTATTCAGACCGTACCATGTACTTACTGAATAATTTTTACTATTTACGACCCCATTTTCTTTTCGGCTTTTCTACTTGAACTGTTTCAAAGCCATACACATCCTCAGATACAGTTTCTTGCTCTATGATTTTGCGCTTTTTCCATTTATCAGCAATGCCCATTGCAACATTGCTCCACTGTACTACTTGCGCAATTTTTTCCTCATTTTGTTCTACACTTTTAGAAACAGAAGAAGTAATTTGCTGTACAGAATTATTTAAACCATTGACAGAATCTCCAATACCTTTAACAGCTTGAACCACTGAATTTAACTGTTCAGATTTATGTTGAATATCCTCTGCTAAGCTATTTGTTTTGGATAATAAAGAAGTTGTTTCTCGTGTGACCCCTTCCATTTGTCCCTCAATACCTGATAAAGTGCCAGATAAACTGCTTAAGATGGACTTGAGCGAGAATAATGTCATTCCTACACTCACGCATAAAATTAAAAACCCGATTGCAGCGATAATGGCTGCAATATACAAAATCACTTCCATAAGTTGACCTCCTGCTAGTAAATTCTCTTTACTATTACTTTCCCTATCTTCGACAAAAAAAACGGAATTCCTGCTCAAATTTTAAAAAAACAGCTTAACCCCTACGGACTAAGCTGTTTCATCGTTTTTAAGCACGGCTTCAAAAGCATCTTGGAATTTAGGAACATCTCCAGCACCCATAAATAAGAATACTGCGCCTTGATGTTTTGTTAGTATATCAATTCCTTCAGTGGTAATCACTGCACTGCCCTCGATTAATGACGCCAAATCTTGAATAGAAAGTGCGCCTTGCGTTTCTCTTGCAGAGCCAAAAATATCACATAAATAGGCTGTATCTGCAAGGCTTAGACTATCTGCGAAATCTTGTAAAAAAGCTTGTGTACGTGTAAATGTATGTGGTTGGAATATAGCAACTAGCTCACGATCTGGGAACTTTTGGCGCGCTGATTGAATGGTAGCACGAATTTCCGTTGGATGGTGGGCATAGTCATCTATTAATACATTATCCCCTATATCTGTTTCAGTAAAACGTCTTTTTACACCTTTATACGTGTGCAAACGATCCTGAATAATATCAGGTGAAATTCCTTCATATTCGCATAGAGTAATGACCGCTAATGTATTCAAAATGGCATGATCCCCAAATAATGGAATGAAGAAAGTGCTATAAAATTCATTACGAACAAAAACATCGAATTTTGTACCTTCTGTCGTTTTTTCAACATTACGAGCTTCAAAATCATTCTCAGATCCAAATCCATAATAAACAACCGGAACCTTTGCTTGGATACGTTGAAGCTGTTCATCATCACCACATGCAATAATAGCTTTCTTTACTTGTAAAGCTAATGATTGAAAAGCAGAATAGACATCATCTATATTTGCAAAGTAGTCTGGGTGATCAAAATCAATATTTGTCATCACCGCATAGTCAGGATTATATGCTAAAAAGTGTCGGCGGTATTCACACGCTTCCATCACAAAGAAGTCAGCATTTGCATGACCAGCACCAGTACCATCACCAATTAAATAGGATGTTGGTTTATAACCACCTACCACATGTGCCATTAAACCTGTAGTTGAAGTTTTACCATGTGCACCTGTTATGGCAATGGATATATAGTTACCAATATATTCTCCTAAAAATTTATGGTAACGAATAATCTCTACGCCGATTTCTCGGGCACGAATTAATTCTGGATGATCATCAGGAAAAGCATTACCTGCAATTACAGTCATGCCTTCTTTAATATTATCTGCATTAAATGTAAAAATTGGAATATTACGTTCACGTAACGGCTGCTCCGTGAAGAAATATTTATCGACATCTGAGCCCTGTACTTGTTCACCAGCATCAAATAAGATTTGAGCAAGTGAACTCATGCCAGAACCTTTAATGCCTGTGAAATGAAAAACTGTCATTAATTAAACCCCCCGGGAATTTCAATATCCCATCTATCATCTATTAGGTGTAACGTATTATTTCACGATTGATTAGGTATTAATACCTTCACAAGTATTAAAAAATACGTACTATTCAACACATCTTGTCTATTATAGCACTTTTTATGCATAAGGATAGATGTGTAACTTTTCTAAAAAAACTAATTTCGACGTAAATTAGATAATGTAGACGAAAACAAGGCAATTCTTATTCAAACATAGTAATTAAATCTTCTTCCGTAATGAAACTTTCACGCGGCTTACTACCTCTTGCCTCTGAGATAAAGCCATGTGATTCCAACATATCAATTAAACGAGCAGCACGATTATAGCCAATATGATATTTTCGTTGAATCAAGGACGTAGAAGCTCCACCTTGTTCAAAAACAAAACGGCAAACATCTTCAAACAAATCATCCTGTTCTGCGGATACCTCTGTTTTCTTCAATAGCTCCTCTTGATCAAAAATATAATCAGGCTCTCCTTGTTCACGAACATGCTCGATGATCGCTTCAATTTCATCATCTGTAACAAATGTACCTTGGAGACGTACTGGCGCTGACATACCGTTACCTAAATATAGCATATCGCCTCTTCCAAGTAACCTTTCTGCTCCCTGCCCATCCAAAATTGTACGAGAATCAATTTGTGAAGATACTGCAAAGGCAATACGTGTAGGAATATTGGATTTAATTAATCCTGTTATAACGTCTACAGATGGTCTTTGTGTTGCAACAATTAAATGGATTCCACATGCACGTGCCTTTTGAGCAATACGGCAAATTGCCTCCTCTACATCTGCTGGAGACATCATCATTAAATCGGCTAACTCATCAATAACAATTAAAATATATGGCAATTTCAAACTATGTTCATTATTTTTATCTGCTATTGCATTATAGCGCGTAATATCCCTTGCCCCTGCATGCGCAAACAGTTGATATCGACGTTCCATTTCCTCCACTGCCCATTTAAGAGCTGCAGTTGCAGCCTTCACATCTGTGATCACAGGGCTAACTAAGTGTGGGATATGGTTAAATGGTGCCAGTTCCACCATTTTAGGGTCAATCAACATTAGTTTTAACTCATGTGGTGCAGCTTTATATAATAAACTAACCAAAATAGAATTGATACAAACGGATTTACCTGAACCTGTCGCACCAGCAATTAAACCATGAGGCATTTTTCGTAAATCCAGTGTCACAGGCTTACCTGTTAAATCAAGACCTAATGCTGCCTCTAATGGCGAATCTGATTCAAGGAATGATGCACTATTCGTCACTTCTGATAATCGTACAGCTCTTGATACGCGGTTTGGAATCTCAATACCAATCGAGCTTTTCCCAGGGATCGGTGCTTGAATACGAATATCCTTTGCTGCTAAAGCAAGCTTTAAATCATCTGCTAAATTTCTGATTTTGCTTACCTTCGTACCATGACTCACAGTAATTTCGAATTGAGTAACTGCAGGTCCCTGCATAATCGATTCGATTTGGGCAGAAACCTGGAAATAAGAAAGTGCTTCCACCAATGTATCCCCTTGTTGCTCCATCCAATCTGTATCCTGTGTTTTTTCCTCTGGTAGCTCTAAATATTCGTCAGTTGGCTTCTGATAAACGTGCACAGGTATTGCTTTTTCCTCAACTGCTAGCTCCTGTTCAGCTTCTAAAACCTGTTCTAGATTTTCCACAGGTTTTACTGGAGAATCCTCTACAATTTCAGGATAAACTTCAGTTACTGAAATGATCTCTGATTCTAGCTCTGTTGTTGCAGCAACTTCATCAGCACTAACTCTTGCAATCTCTGCTTCTTCATTCGAGGATACACGAGTCATAGTTGTAACAGGAGCCATTGTAATAACCTCTACTGGATTTTCTGATTGGGCTTCTGTAATGAGATCTTGTCTTTCATTTTCGTGCCGATTGTACTCAACATCTCCTTGAATTTGACTGAATAAAGCAGATTGTGAATCACTTTCTTCCTCTAGCTGTGGTTCAACTAGCTGTATAGCATCTGTATCTATGCTCACCGAAGGCAGGGATTGTTCCACTTCTTTAGCTTCCGTCACATCCATCAGCACATCTTCTACTGCTTCCGGATTACTTTCCACACGAATAGGCTGCGCCATTTTGATTTGTTGTTGAATCCGCCATTTTTCTTTATCCGTTTTTAACATGAGGACATTGAATGGAATACGACTTTTTTCTTCCTTTGGCATAGCATCAGATGATTGTTCATCCATACCCATCTGATAGTCCTCTTCATTACTCGAAGGCTGTACGACAGTTACCTCTCCAATATGAATGGTAGAATTTTCAATTTGAACTTGTTCCAAAATCAATTCTTTCACATGAATCTCAGACTGATCTGCAGAAAGCTGCTGTAAGGTTTGATCTTGCATAGCAGCTTCCTTCACTTGATCTTCAAATGCCCTGGCAAAAGGTGTGGTTGGTGGCACCACGATATCTGTTGGCGCACTGTCAGGTACACCCTTTTCTTCATCCAACACATCAGCATCAAATGTAATAGGTTTGACAGTAGGTTCATGGAATTCTTGTTCAATTTCAACATGATGACCTGTACTAGGCGGTTCTTTTTCTTCTAGTATATTTTCATTAGCCTCATTTGTTGTCGCTTCTTTTAATGGCTGATGAATTGTCCATACATCAGAGGTTGTCCTAGCCGTTTCTTGTAGCTCATGTTCTTCTTTTCTTTTATCCAATAATTCATTGATAGGACTTGGTTTTGCAAATCCATAAACGGGTGAAGGTACATCCGTTGGGATAAAGCGTTTCCGATTTTCAAGAAAATCGCTATCTACTTTTTGAGCTTTTTGTTCTTGCCACTGTGGTTTATCTTTTGGTGCAGATGTTGTCTTAGGTATAATTGACTCTTCACGATCTTGTGCATCTCGAAAAACTAAACTCGCTCTTGAACGGTGTTCCTGTTCGACCGGCTGACTTTTCACAGTTGTTTTTCTACCAGTGCGTTTTGAACGACTCGCTAATAAATCTCGAATCCCTGATACATCTACATCATAAACGCTTGAATCAACAATATGATGATTTAAATGCTTGGGTAAGGATAAATCCTCGATTTGCCCATAATAATCATCATTCTCTACCTGATTGAACATTTCTTTTGGGGGCGCTTGTGATACAACGCCTTCCTCATCATCGTCAATCAATGGGAAACGGAACGTTTTTTGCTTAGTCATTGGCGCATCTTGCTGAGTATGTAACTGTTCTGCTTGTTCCTCTCCGTAGTCCTCATAAAATTCTTCATACTCGTATTCATATTCATCTTTATTTAAAATTTTATTTATTTGTTTTTTAAACCAGTTCACTTCGTTTCACTCATTTCTCTTACACTTCATTTATAGCATTGTCTAGTATTGCTCAAATCAATAGCTCAATGTCTATATCAAAAGCATACCATAAAAACGCTCGCGAAACTTGCATTTAGAGGCTCATTCTACACAAAAAAATCGTTATGTTACTAGCATATTAGTAACATAACGATTTAGGGAATTTCACCTTGATACATTGGATAATATCATGATAAAATTTTTGAATTTTAATAATTTTATTATGAAAAAACGAGTTTATTATTTACTCGGTGATTCAAATGCACTACCTACGATAGCATCTTCAGGCAAAACTAAAATTCCTTTTTCAGATGGAGCATTAGGAACAGCTAGCTCACGTGCTGAACAAAGCATGCCAAATGAATCTACACCTCTTAAATTTCCTTCTTTTATAAGCATTCCTGAAGGCATAACCGCACCAATCTTTGCAACTACTACCTTTTGCCCTGCTTCTACATTAGGTGCGCCACAAACAATTTGTAAAGTCTCATCTCCAACGTTTACTGAACAGATACTTAATTTATCAGCATTTGGATGCTTTTCTTTCGTTGCTACAAAACCTACGACAAATTTCGGAGAGAAATCAACATCTAGACTAATGTTAGCACCGTTCTTTTCGATTGCTGCTGCTAATTGTTCAACTAACTCTGGAGTAACCTCAACTAATCCTCTTGCATCTGTTTGTACATATTGGCTCGCATTAAATAAATTAAATGCTTTAATTTCACCCGTTTGAGCTTCTTTTAATATAGCAATATCCCCAGCACGCTCTACTACTGTGTTAACGATAGACTCCGTTGCTAGTTGAACTAGTAATACATCTCCTACATGCTCTTTGTTGTAAAATACGTTCATTGTTTTTCTTGCTCCTTTTTCACTCTGTTTTTTGCTAAAATAAAGATCGGTTCTAATTCCCCGTCTTCATAGATAAAAGATAATGACGTGATCGGTACTGTACCGACTGCAAAGAAATGCATCGTCATCTGTGCTAATACATCATACCCTGTTTCATTCCGAATATCACCTATAATTAGCACATCTTGATGGGGCACAGATAATGTCATATCCCCCTCCACTTGCGTACGCATTTCTTTTAAAAAGCTCTCATTTAAAATTCGGCTTGCATCATAACCATCATTCATATTAACAAAATAAAAGAAGTTATTGGCGACCTCATCCTTTTTAAAAGAGGTTGGTAATTGTTTAACTGAAAAACGTGCCATTTCACGAATTTGCTCTACACTTAATTGTAAAGCTTCCAGCATAGATTCATCGATAAAACGATAGGTTTTGCCTAAATCAAGCGCATAAAAGATGCGTGTTTCCGCTGTATGGTCTGTTGTAATAAACGCATGTCCCTCTTTTGATGCTTGAGGATAGGATGTCGCACGAATAACAGGATAAATTTGTGTAGCCGTTTGGAAACCCTTTTCTTTTTCTTGTTCCATCGCATTAAAAGTTTGCGTAATCGTATACACAACCTCATCAATAGCTGCTTCTTGCTTATCATTGTATTTTGCTAAAATCCCAGGTAACGAAAGCTCCATACCTTTTTCAATCGTCTTATGATTCAATCTTAATTTATCGTGCTTTTTATCGAAATGAAAATCGTATTTCTCTTCGTTTAATCGTTTTCTTAATAGCTCTACAAGCTGCTCTGATTTCAATTGCTTCATATTTTCTCACATCCTATCTTCAAAATGAAACGGCTCACATGTTTGTGAACCGTCTTGTTCAATCTTGTTTATTTACTTCATCTTAACCGAATGAACGATTTTCGTCATCTCACGCAAATTATCTTCTATATGTTTGGCCGGAGAAATCGTGGTCATTTTCACACCACCACTACTCACAATGAGCTCCATTTCATTCTCATCATCTGTTTTTAGTACGGCTGTAAAGCCAAAGCGACCATCTTTATCATAAGTAGTCTCCTCAATGATTTTATCAGCTTCATTGTCTTTTAAAAGATGATAATAAAGTTTACTATCTTGTGCTTCTTTATCGTTAATGAAGAGGATATAGCTTTCTTTTCCTTTTGAAATAACAATATTGTAAGCATCTGAACTATCTTCAACTTTAAAATTTGAAGGTAAGTATAAATTAATATTCCCAATTTCCTCGGTATGTTCTTCAGGCTCTTCTGCAAAAACCGTTTCTGTGATTTGAAGTCCGTTGGCAATTTGCTCATCGATCGATTGATTGCAGCCAGAAAGCATCAGAAGTAACAGCGTCAGGCCAATAACTTGTAGCCATTTATATGACATGTCTCTCTTCCTTTCTCTTGCACTACTAACTAACTTTTTTTCTATTTTAAAAAAATTATTAGGAAGATGCAACCTCTCCGCATGCGCATCACTAATTCCATTTAACTATTTTTCGGAAAATGTGAACAAATATTGACCAACCAATAGTGATACAATATGCTCAAACATCATTTGTCTGCTTACTAAACCTTGTGTAAAAATCCCTACTGCTCCAGTGCCCTGACGAATATCCCTGCGCTGTGTATATTGCTCCATGAGTGGACCAAGCTCTCCGCCAGATCTGATTTCCTGGGCAATTTCTTTTGGTAAAATAATTTGTGCACCTGCCGCTGTAAATATTGTCCCATCGGATGCTGTTAATGCACCCCAATTACACACATACATTTCGCCTTCTATTTCAGTTACACCACCTTCTAAACCAAAGGATAGTGATGCATCGGTTTTTATCATGGCATTTTTCGCACGGTTCATCGCACCTAATCTCGTTTCTTCATTCGACATAGGCTGATCTGATACTTTTGAAGCAGCTTTCACATAGGTAAAGGTTGTATCCTCAAAATATTTTTGAGCTACAGCTTCAACTGCTTCAGTTTTCGCTTTATTAGTTGTTCCAATTGCTATTTTCATCAAACCCCTACTTTCTTTCCATAGAAAAAGATGCCTTTTTACAGGCATCTTTCCAACTTCTTATACATTAGCGCGAATAGACTCTAAAGTCGAACGATCTGCTTTTTTCACTAATTCAACAATTAATGCTTTAGCAGCAGCGTAATCATCAATGTGAATGATAGACGCAGATGTGTGAATATAACGTGAGCAAACACCAATTACTGCACTTGGTACACCGTCGTTAGCTGTATGTACTCGTCCAGCGTCAGTTCCACCCTGTGATACAAAGTATTGGTAAGGAATATGGTTGGATTCAGCTGTATCTAAAATGAATTCTCGCATACCACGATGTGTCACCATTGTACGGTCAAGAATACGAAGTAATGTTCCTTTACCAAGCTGTCCAAATTGATCTTTTTTACCTGATGTATCATTTGCTGGTGAAGCATCTAATGCAAAGAATAAATCCGGTTTAATCATGTTTGCTGACACTTGAGCACCACGTAAACCAACCTCTTCCATTACATTTGCCCCTGAATATAAATGAGAACCAAGCTTATCATTTTTGACTTCTTTCATTAATTCAATTGCTAAACCACAGCCATAGCGGTTATCCCAAGCCTTGGCCATAATTTTTTTCGGATTGGCCATTGGTGTAAATGGACAAACAGGAATGATGGATTGTCCTGGACGAACTCCCAATGCTACCGCATCCTCCTTGCTGTCAGCGCCAATATCGATTAACATATTTTTTATATCCATAGGCTTAGAGCGTTCTGCATCCGTTAATAAATGCGGTGGGATAGATGCGATAACACCAGGAATTGCCCCATTTTTCGTATAGACTTCTACACGTTGTGCAAGCATAACCTGGTTCCACCAGCCACCTAACGTCTGAAAACGGATCATGCCATTATCAGTAATAGAAGTAACCATAAATGCTACTTCATCCATATGACCTGCAACTAAAATTTTTGGTGCATCCGCAACATCACTATGCTTTACACCAAAAATCCCCCCCAAATTGTCTTGAACGATTTCATCTGAATACTTTTCCAACTCAGATCGCATGAACGCGCGAACAGCGTGCTCATTACCAGGAGCACCTGGTAACTCTGTTAATGTTTTAAATAATTGCAATGTTTCCTCATTCATGTTGACTCTCTCCCCACGAAGTAGAATATTCTTCCTCGCCTATTGTAACATATTTATTTCCGAATTCGAAATATTGATACATTTCCTAAAACTGTTATCATGTGAACGTGCATTCACTCTATAGGCTATGCTAAAATATAGGTACAGAAAAAGGAGGAAGATGTATGAAATTACGTGATTTTTTAATTGGTGTTGCAACTGGCTTAGCTGCCGCAGTCATTATTAAAGAAGCTAGTGAAAAAGTTTCTCCGTTCGTACCTGCAGGACAAGTACTTGAAAACATAAAAAAAGAATTTAAAAAGGATGCACCGATTGACGGTTCCTGGATTTTTATGAAAACAGAAGATTATACAAATGGTATCATTACTATTCCTGTCTATCGTGGAGGCATTTCACGCATGCATGAGGGTGACATGCAAACATTTGAATTTGCAGCTGATGCACGCTCGGGCGTTGTAGTGGAATTAACAGAGGTTTAGCCCTAAAAAAGAAGCAAAAGAAGCCCTCTCATTTTTTTAATTGAGATGGCTTCTCTTTATTATTCTGATAAACCTTTATTATTAAAGTATTTTTTATATTTGCGATAATAATTTAAGTTATTGAGTGTTAGCTTCACCCAACGCTTTGTATTCATATCTTCATTATAGTAAAGGGAGTTTGTGTATTTACCTTCACTAATTAATTTTTTCGCCTCTAATTTCAGCTTTTCGTTCGATGCATATTTGAATAATACACCTTTTGGAATAACCATCCACAGATGTTTATCCTCCACATAAGTAACTTCTTGCTCGATGTTTAACATATGATCATCAGCAACGTACTTCATTAAATTATGGCCACTTGCCGTAACATAATAGCTAGAACGTCCATTACGTAAATTAATTTCAAACAGCTTGTACTGTTTATCACGAATATCGTATTTCATATCGAAATTGGCAAAGCCTGTATAGCCGATGTCCTCTAAGAAGAAACGTACTTGATCCATTAATTCTTTATCATATGTTGTTACGATTGCTGCATAACTTCCGATTCCTTCAGGTGAATGCTCTTCTAGAATAGGATTCCCTAGACACATCAGCTTCACTTTCCCATCTTTGCCCACATAAGCGTTAAGCACACGCATATATGAATCATCACCAGGGATAAATTCTTGAATAATCATTGTATCTTGATAGCTTGAGCTATAAATCGCTTTTAAAATAGCTGTTTTTTCTGCCTCATCATGCGCAACAAAAACTTTTTTCTTCCCTGGGAATTTACATGCCCAGTATTCAACAGAATTTGACGCCTTTAAAATAATTGGATACTCAAATGGAGGTGTAAAATTGTCATAATTGTCTGCTGTTACAGTCGTTGTTCCTGGATATTTAAAATCGTATTTATCACACATTTTATAGAAATTTTCTTTGAGTAAAATTTCATCCATTAGAGACTCATCGATGTAAGGTACTGTGAAATGCTCCTGTAGCGCTGGCTTATTTTTAATAATAAGCTTGGCATAATCGTCACCACACGCTAAGAGCAATAGTTTTTTATCCGCATATTGTTTTGCAACTTGTGCAAGGGCAGGAGCAAATACATCCTGTTCATTTAAACGGTCGATTTCTTGAAATTGTAAGATATGGCTATCTTGTGTAGCTGTTAAATGAGAACGTCCTAAGACAAGTGGTTTTATTCCATATGCTTCGTAAAATGCACGGGCCATCCCATATGCATTCATATCTGATCCTAGTAAAACTGGTAAAAATGGTTGTTCAGTTGCCATGTTTATTTCAACTCTCTTTTATAATTTAGTTTCGTGTTTAGTGTAACATATTTTCCATCATCATCACGAACAAAAAAGCGAGGTATCGACATTTTACATGTCACTACCTCGTCATTGTTAGAATGTAATTACAGCTTGTCTACTACGCTCGAGCTTAGCCTTGATTTCTTTCCCCGTTTCATCCCATTTAATCATACGGTAATAGGCATCATGGTAGAAAATAAAGCCATAGTTATTGGCAAGAGCTTCTTTCATAAGACGCTCTTTGGCAAAAACACTTGTCATTGGATAGTCATCATAAGCTAAAACCCATAATGGATTTTGATGAGCATGAGTAGGCATAATGTCTGCCATATGCAAAAGCACTTCACCTTGTTGAGTAAGTTTAATGACAGCATGTCCTTCACTATGACCACCTGTATGAATCATCTCGATTCCTGGTGCTACTTCCAACATATCTTCATAGGTTTCAACTAAGTGCTGCACAGGCTCCCAATTTTCTTTCCAGTACGTATTTTTCGAGCGAATATTTGGGTTACGCATCTCATCCCATTCAATTTTTGTTACAAAAATTTTAGCATTCGGGAAAGTAGGTACAAGCACATCATCTTGCCACTGAGTTAAGCCACCAGCATGATCAAAATGTAAATGTGTCATTAGCACCGCATCAATATCTGCTGTCGTTAAGCCAAGCTCTTGTAAACTATCCGCTAACGAAGATTCCTCTGTTACCCCAAAGTTTCTTAGCTGTTTTTCATTTAATTTGTTAAAGCCAACACCCGTATCAATAAGATAGTTTTTTCCCTCATATTGAATAAGAATTGGTTCTGTTGGTAATTCAATTTGGTTTTTTTCATTGACTGGATATTTACGTGACCAAAGTGGTTTCGGTACAACTCCAAACATCGCACCACCATCTAGGCACGTAACACCCCCGTTAAGCCATGATAATGACATATTGTGAAACTGTAACTGATCCATCCATATTCCCCCTACAATTTAGTGATAAATTGCGACTCTAAGCGATAAATCGGCTGTCCTTTTGCAGAAAATTTCTGCTCATATTCAGTCATCACATTATCCTCAGGCATATTTGCATGTAAGTCGAGTGATACATACTTTAGTAACATACCATATTCAGATATACTGATTAACGAAAATTCAAACAAACCACGGTTATCCGTTTTAAAATGGATTTCCCCATTATCCACCAAAATCGACTCATATAATTTCAAAAACCCCCCATGCGTCAAACGTCTTTTGGCATGACGTGTTTTTGGCCAAGGATCTGAGAAATTCAAATATACACGTGCTACATCATTTTTGTTAAAGAATTTATTTAAATCCGCGCCATTTACTTTAAGCAAACGTAAATTGGCTGGAGATTTTTCTTCTAGAATTTTCTCTAATGCACAAACAATTACACTATCATAAAGCTCAATGCCAATATAATTAATATCTGGATTTTGTAAAGCCATTCCTGTAACAAATTGTCCCTTTCCAGTACCAACTTCTATATGAATTGGGTTGTCATTTCCGAAAACAGCCTGCCAATTTCCTTTAAAGTCTTCAGGATTCGGAACGATTACCTCTGGATGATTTGTAATCATTTCCTCTGCCCAAGGCTTATTTCTTAATCTCACTGTTGTTCCTCATTTCTTTCTTATAAAATTATTGATTTTTTATAGTATAACGTATTCCTCTTACATTCGCATAAAATTATTGCGCAATGATATTATTTAAGAACTCTTTGTCATAATGTTCCATGCATTCTGTTGCACTGTACAGTGAATGGTAGAACCCTGATGGACACTTCCACTATAATTACCATCCATATGACAATCAACCTGGTGATCATTCACGATAATATCAAAATGTTGTCCTTGTAAAAATGTGATTTCTTTAAATTTCGTATGCTTTTCAAAAAAAACAGTCGCAAAAATAAGTAATAATTTCAGACGGGAAATATCATGGACGATTGTAATATCGACTCGGCCATCATCTGCTTTTGCAGCTGGTGATATTTTCATCCCTCCGCCAAAATAAGGCTGATTGCACATGGCGACAAACCATGCTCGTTGGAATTGCCACTCTTGATGATCAGAACGTATCGTGACGTTAAAACATTCAAAGCTAAATAAGCCTCTAATGACAGCAAAAGCATACGACAGCTTACCCAATCCTATTTTATTGAGGTAAAATTTAAGGCGAGATGTATTAATCGATTTTGTGACATAAGCATCAAAGCCTATGCCAGCATTGTTGACAAAGAGTTCATCCCATCTATTGCTGAGCTGAATACTTCCCGCATCTATTTTTGTATAGGCCGTGGAAGCATTCAATACATAGTCCTCGATTTGCTGAGCATTGTAAAATGTGGGAAACGAACGCGCAAAATCATTACCAGAGCCTGCACGAACCACACCTAGCACTAAAAATTTATTATGTACAACACCACTAAACACCTCATGGATGGTTCCATCTCCACCAACAACTATTAGTAATTTTTGATCCTGCTGTTGTCGAGCCCATTGTTTGGCAAGTTCGCGTCCATGTCCTTCATATTTCGTAAAAGCCACTTCATAATCTATCGTTAGCTGCTTACGAAGTTGAGACCATACTTTCTTCCCTTTTCCATTTCCTGCAGCTTTATTGACAATAAATAGAATTTGCATACTCAATCCTCTGTTGTTTGTGAAGCTTGCTGCCAAATATCTCTATTAAACGAAGTAGTTTGTACAGTATTTAGAATCGCTTGAGACGCACGTATTTGCATATGCTTCATTGGAGAGGAGACCTTTCGCAAATGCTCCATCCATTCTCCGTAATTTCGTCGATCAACAAAACGAATCCCATACGGTGAACCCGGATAATCAAAATAACCATTTCGAGTTAATACCACTTTTCGAATAGGCATATCTATATTTTCTTCTTTAAACAATTGGAATAGTACCGACTCCATACGGGCTAAGTTTATCGTTGGATTCAGAACTTTAGAGTCCTTTGTCCCCACCTTTTTCATCCAAAAGCGATCACTTCCACCAACATATACAGCTTGATTATCTGCTTCCAAAACGGTAATACAAATACACTCGGTCGGAGACATTAACACAACATCAAGCTCAATCGGTGCTTTTCTTATTTGTAGAATAGGATAATAAAACAACAAGAAATTATCTGGTAATGTTTGTAATAAAGTACGTAGTAACGAGTCACGCATGAAGCGAGGATCTACATATGATTTTTCACGTAATGTTGAACTAGCCCATTTCATTTGGAAATGGAAGAATTGATCAATAAACATTCGCTTCAATTCATGGATGGATTGCGGAGCATACACAATCTTAGGTTCAAATGTTAGTGTTGTTTCTTCTTCTGGAATGGTATCCTCACTACTTATGAGTTCGTTTGATATTTCTATATCTTCAACGTCTTCTGCTGCTTCTTTTTGTCGTCCTGTAAATATTTTTTTAATAAAGGAAAATCGCTCTTTCTCCTCGAAAGTATCCGCTTCTGTCTCATTATCAATATGTTGCCACTCGCTTATATCTTCTCCCAATTCCCATTGACGCTTAATGCGATCCCATTGGCTTTTCTTCAAGCGTACAAATTGTGTAGGATATCTTGCTAAGTCAATTTGATAGCGAGAAATATAATCTTGTATTTTCACTAATTGTGCCATGTAAAGGTCACTCCATTCTTCCTTACCATCTCGTTAGTTCTCTCTTTTCTTGATTGCTTAAGATAAAAGAGTCTATGCATTCTTATGTATTCATTACATCGACATTTGTTCTACAAATTTCAATCTGTAAGATTATGCTACTATCCTTTTCATTTTACATGACAAGACCCAACATTACACCATAAATAAAGAGAACTATCCATACAGATAGTTCCCTACAAGGTTCTTTTATTTTGTATTGATTGAAAGTGGTAATTTCGCTTCAAATGTTTGCTGTAATTGACGAGTCCATTCACCTGGAACTCCAGCACCAATTTGGTTGCCGTCCACATCAATGACTGGCGTAACCTCTGAAGATACAGACGACACAATGATTTCATCCATTGTTAGTAAATCCGCTTTCGTCATTGGCTCTTCGATCACTGGCAAATTAATTTCTTCCGCACATTTTAAAATGACTTGACGTGTAATACCATTTAAGATGAAATTATTAGCTGGATGTGTATAAAGTTTACCATCTTTAATGCCATAAACATTTGCTGAAGAGCATTCTGTCACGATATCTCCGCGATGTAAAATCGCTTCATAGCAACCTTTTTCAGCAGCTTCTTGTTTTGCTAAAACTGCCCCAAGCAGGTTTAAAGATTTAATGTCACAACGTAACCAACGAATATCCTCAACAAAAGTGGCTTTAACACCTTTTTCAAAGTTTTCATATGCACGTTCACCCGCTTTTACATTACCAGTTAATACTGCTGGAATACTTGCATCCGGGAAAACGTGATTACGGGAATTAGCTCCACGAGTGATTTGAAAATAAATATGTCCTGTTTCCAAATTATTCTTTTCAATTAACTCATGTAGTAATTTGTGTAAAACGTCTTTTGTATAAGGAATAACAAGGCGAATTTTTTCGGCGCTCGCATAGAAACGATCAATGTGCTCTTGTGCTGTAAACATATTTCCGTTATATACTTTGATTACTTCATAAATACCGTCACCGAACTGATAACCTCTGTCTTCTGGTGAGATTGCAATAGATCCTTCTTCAACAATTTGATCATTCCATAATGAATATGCCATTTTCCGTTCATCCTTTTCGTCTTTATGTTATTTTTTTCCCGCAAGCTCAACAATTGCTTCCGCATAAATAGCCGCTGCTTTTACAAGATTTTCAACCACTACAAACTCATCCGCCCGATGCGCCACATCCTGCTCCCCAGGGAATAACATGCCAAATGCCACGCCCTTTTTCAGCACACGTGCATACGTCCCACCACCTGTAGATAATAGCGGTGTTTCTGTATCACCTGACTGACGTCTATAAATGGACGCTAATGTTTGGATAAATGGGTCATCTTCACTGACATAATGAGGCTTGGAGTCGTCTTGAATATCTAATGAAAATCCTCTTTTTACAACTAAACGTTGAGCCTCTGTAATTTTTTCATCGAATGGATAGGACACAGAATAGCGCATACTAATTACTAAACTGCCACCTTTACTAACATCATAGCTAACAATGCCTGGATTTAACGTTGTATGACCAGACATGGCATCTTCAAATTGTAATTCAAGCTGATGGCCATAATGATCCTGATAAAAAACATCTGCGATAAAGTCGACAAATTGTTTACTTGACTCAGTCGTCAACTCTTGTTGTAAAAACGCAGCAAGATAAACAGCTGCATTGACACCTTTTTCTGGTTCCATTGCATGGGCTGCTTTACCTTTGATAGTTATTATATAGCGAGAGTCCTCCATTAATAAAGAGCCATCTAGCTGATTTTTGCTTAAAAATGTTTGAAAATTCTGTTCGAATTGCGCTGATGCATGCTGAACTGTTGCTTTGGCCAAATCTGGTACCATATTTGGGCGCTTTCCTGCATTAAATAGTAGTAGCTGTTCTTTCGTTGCATCACCCACTTTATTTTGAGAGAACACAAGCTCTGCAATGCCTTTCTCAGCATTAATGAGCGGGAAATCTGCATCGGGTGCAAAACCGATTGATGGCATTTCCTCCTGTTTGAAATAGTGGTCGACACAGCGGAACCCTGTTTCTTCATCCGTACCAACGATCATTCGCACTCTTTTATCTAATTGAATACCTGCATCTTTGACAAGTTTCATGGCCATCCATGCAGCAACTGTAGGGCCTTTATCATCAATTGCACCACGTGCATACAGCTTACCATCAGCTACAGTGCCGCTAAATGGTGGGTATGTCCAATCAGCATCATCTCCAATTGGAACCACATCAACGTGACATAAAATACCTAATAATTCTTCACCTGCACCCATTTCGATATGTCCAGCATAGTTATCAACATTTTTCGTTAGTAGCCCTTCTTTTTGTCCCTTTGCTAGTAACCATTCAAGCGCTTGAAGTGGACCATTACCAAAAGGTATCTCAGTAGTTCTTGTATCCTCATCAAGAATACTATTAATTTGCACAAGCTCCTGTAACTCTTGTACTAATTCATCTTGCCTTTCTTTTGCAGCCTGTAACCAATTCATACCATGTACCTCCTTCAAGTATTAACATTATTCTACACCTTACAACATAAACGACAATCTTCTTTCTGACAACTATTTTCAGCAACTTCTACTGACACTACCACATATAGCATGTTTTTCAGGTATTCCCACAAAATACAGTGAAAATTTTATGTTTCTATTGTAAATTTCTATTGCATTCACTAGAAAATCATGTAGTTTTTCTATATAATGAAGTTATCAGAATAATTCTTCTGACTATAAAAATTAGAAAAGGGGATGTCTAAGGCAGCTACTTAATAGCCTAAGTGCACTCCGCACATATTGTCGTCCGCTAGTCTTTGCCAAGAGAATTAAGATGAAGGAGTGGTTCATTTAATGAAACCAACTACTGATCGAATGCTTAATCGTATTAAAGACGTGTACATGTTTATTTTAGACAAAGGAACCGTGTCTACACAGGATTTAGTCGAAGAGTTTAGTATCACTCCTCGCACCGTTCAAAGAGATTTGAACGTGTTAGCCTTTAACGATTTGGTGACGAGTCCAAGTCGAGGCAGATGGACAACGACGAAGAAAAAAGTAAAATTGACGTCTTAGTTTTACGTAGAATGCGTAAAGCATTGTGTATGGAAAAGAATGACCTTTCGTCGGGGTCATTCTTTTTTTGCTGTTAAAAGATTATTAGATATTGTTGATCTTCTTGGATCAATCGAAGACAATCATTATTTTGCTGTTTCATTGGCAGTAGGAATAAGAAAATAAATGAAAAACTCATCTTGCTCCTTTAAATAAAATGAAGCACGTTCAGTCATTTCTCGTTTAACTTTACTGAAGCGTATCTCTCGAGAGTATTTTGACTATTTACAGTTGCTTAACAATCCGTTAAACTCGAAACATTCTAAATTGTTGAGAGGAGGATTTTATATGAAACTGTCAAATTTGTTTCATCCATTAGTTTGGATTATTTTAGGTGGAACAGTTTTCACACGTATTGCAAGCTTTATGGCAATGCCTTTTTTAGCTATTTATTTACATAATGAAATTGAAGCCTCTCCTTTACAAATTGGATTGACTATTGGGATTGCACCCCTTATATCTACAGTTGGGGGGTTTTTTGGTGGATATTTAACGGATCGTTTCGGAAGGAAAAGTGTCATTTTATTAACGATCATTGTATGGAGCCTCGTATTCTTTGGCTTTGCCACTGTCCATACAGTTTGGTTATTTATTCTATTCAACGCCTTGAACGGTCTTTGTCGCTCATTTTTTGAACCTTCCACTCAGGCATTAATGATTGATTTTACACCTTCTGATAAACGGAAAAGACTTTTTTCACTACGGTACACTGCCATTAATATTGCCGCAGTCATTGGTCCAATAATAGGTGTCTATATCTCGCAGTTAGCAAGCCCAAGTATACCTTTTATGCTAACAGGTATTATGTATATTATTTACGCCATATTTTTATTTTTCGTGTTAAATCGTTATCAAATGCAACAACAAAAAGCTGTTATGCAAACAAAAATTTTGCACACCTTCACAATCCTTTTAACAAATCGTGTGTTGCTTAGCTTTATTTTTGGGGCCATCCTTATCAATATCGGGTACTCTCAATTTGATTCGACATTGCCACAATTCATTGAATTAACTGTTGAAAATGGAACAAAACTGTATTCCCTATTGATTTCACTTAATGCAGCGGTCGTCTTATTATTACAATTACCTATTAGTATTGTGTCTGAACGATTTTCCTCATCCGCCACTTTATTAATCGGTATTCTATTTTTTGCGATCGGCCTATTCATGTTCGGGCTCTCCGACAACTATACGCTCTATATCATCGCCATGATTATTTTTACGATTGGAGAAATCTTTGCCTTCCCTACAATGAATGTCATGATTGATGAAATTGCGCCTGACACTCAAAAAGCGACCTACCTTGGCGCTGCACAGTTTAAAAATTTAGGGGGCTTTATCGGACCCATTATAGGAGGTTGGCTATTAACGCACTATATGGATGCCATGTTTGCAATTATAGCTGTCCTAGTATTGTGTAGTTGTATCTTTTATCGATCTAAAACATCAACACATTAAAAAACGCTCCATATCTATCAAATAGCTTAATTTGCTATTTATAGTATGGGGCGTTTTTTAAAGTTTGGCATCTTCGACAGCAGCGGCTTCAGCATAGCTAGAGTATTGGTCTTTACCAGCATTTTTCGATTGATATAGTGCTTGGTCCGCTCGCTCAAATAAGCTCATTTCTGAATCTTCGGGATGATGATAAATAGCCCCTCCCATACTCACCGATAGTACCGACCATTTCTCTATGTCTTGACCTTCGAATTTGAGAGTTCTTATTTGCGCCAAGATGGCATCTGCTAGCTGTTGCATATGATGCTCTGTTGTATCATACAAAACAATGGCAAATTCATCTCCACCAAACCTTACGACAAAACCATTTTTTTTCACTACTTTTTTTAAGATTTTGGCCGTTCCAATTAAGATATGATCCCCTTCCGCATGGCCAAACTGATCATTTACTTGTTTAAAATTATCTAAATCGATTAACAATAATCCAGGCCTATTTATTTTTCGTTTCTTTAGTAAGCTATCCATTTTTCGAATATAGGTTGCACGATTATAGACACCTGTTAACGGATCAAAAGTGGCGAGATGGATTGTTTTAGAGAGTATTTTATTAATAACTAACAGCATGACAAAGGCGGTTACTAAAGCAATGACTAGTAAAACCCAAAACTGTTTTGTGTTTTTTTGAAGCGCTTCCATTTTTGTGAAATTAGTATATTTCACATAAACAATTCTTTTGGAAGACTCCCCTCTGACCGTCTCTGCTTCATAAGGTAAAAAAAGATGCGTTTCAATCTGCCCCTGATTAAATGCTTGTTGATACTCGACAGGCTGCATCTTCTTCCTTGCTAGCTCAAAATATTTCTGAAACTGTTCGGATTGTTCTTGTACGGTTATCCGCTTCGATCTTGAATCATTAAAGAAAACCCCACCAGCACTAATCGTTTGCACTTCTACTAAATCAACGTATTTTGCTACCAAATATTCTGAAGTTTTCTCAAAGTTAAAAGTTTGAAAGACTGGATTTTTCAATAAGTCTATACTTAGTTCAAGTAGATATTTCTTATCATGTGTAGCAAGGTAGGCAAATTTTCGGTATTCTCCTGTCGTTGTGGAAATGTCTATCCCGTCTGTGAAAAACTCTCCACTCGCACGTCGTTCATCCAATAATGCAGAAAAACGCTGACAGCACTTAGAAAAATTGAAACCAAGATCTTTATCAAATGTTGTGTATATTACTGTATTAGACTGATCTACTATGTATATATCCATATTATGTTTATTTTTCATTTGTTGTAAATCCCATGTAGCAACATTTGGATTCTCACGATAATAGTTTTTTAAAGCTCTCAGTCCCTGCTCCATTTCGTCTGACATGTTTTCATCAAAATATAAATGAGCATTATCTACTGTTCGCATATCTGTAAGAATATGATTTTCTATTAACACTCTATTCCTGGCAACTTGTTCTTCTATATCATCAACTAATATTTGCCTATTCACACTTGAAATTACAGCAACCAGGATAACTGCAAAAGCTATTAAAGATAGTAATAATTTAATTCGCAGGTTCTTCATTTATTGGCCCTCTACTTATTTTCACCATCATTTTTTGGAAATATTTTAGACAATAATACGCTTCCTCACTATATTAAGATAACTCATTACGTATTATACAGTTACTGTCATAAGGCTGTATATAATAAATCCCCGATGCTAAGTTAGCACCGAGGAACATGTTAAGGGTTATTTTGTAAGCAGTTTAATTCTTCTGCAGTTAGCTCACGATATTCTCCTAACGCCAGGTGATCGTCTAATTTTAGATTCCCCATAGATATACGCTTTAAATAGGTTACACGTTTACCTACAGACTCAAACATTCGCTTCACCTGATGAAATTTGCCCTCCTGAATGGTTAGCTCAATTTCAGATTGTGGCGCAGATTTTAGAATAACAAGCTTGCCAGGCTTTGTCATATACCCATCATCTAGCTCCACGCCTTCTGCAAATTTCTCTACGTCCTCTTCCGTTACAACACCTTCAATATGTGCGTAATAAACCTTTGGCACGTGTTTTTTAGGAGACAATAATTTATGAGCTAATATACCATCATTCGTTAATACCAGTAGGCCTTCTGTATCTTTATCGAGTCGGCCAACCGGAAAAGGTTGAAAATGCTGGTCTAATGGCTCCAATAGGTCAATAACTGTTTCATCTCTTAAATCTTCTGTTGCAGAAATAACACCTGGTGGTTTATTCATCATAAAATAGACAAATTCTGTATAAACGACACGCTCTCCATAGACGGACACATTTTGCTGTTCTGGGTCAACATGCATAGCAGCATCTTTGACAGAAGCACCATCTACTGTGACAGCTTTTTGCTTTAATAGCTGTTTAACTTCCTTGCGAGAGCCATATCCCATATTTGCAAGTAATTTATCTAACCGCATCTTACCACTCCTATTTCATTCCCAGCTTGCTCATAATACGAGTTAATCGTTCACCTAATAGCTTTTGTGCCAAACCTATACGGAGTGACAAGAAGCCATAGACAGCTACGCCAACAACTGCACAAATAACAGAGAACAGTAATGCTGAGAATTTACTATCAACTGGACCCATTAGTAATTCCAGTAGCTTATGGACAATCAACACACTGACCGCCATTGCCATAGTCAATAATGCAATTAACATGACACGTCGAACGACCATCTCTGATCGATAATTTAATGTTTTACGTAACACAAGAATATTAATAATAATGGATACACTATAACCGATTGCAGTTGCTACAATAGCGCCATCTGCCTCCAATAAACGAATTAATGGGATATTTAGCGCTAGTTTAACGAAAATTCCTGATAATAAGCTGAAGACAATCCATTTTTGAAAATCAATTCCTTGTAATAGGGCAGCTGTCACTTGGAATAACGCAAATAAAATGGCAACAGGTGCATAATGGGCTAAAATCATCGAACCCATTTCACTTTCAGAATACAGCATAAAGTAAATTTCATTTGCTAATAGAGAAATACCAACTACGGCTGGCAATGTAATGAAAATTAAAATTTGATAGGTTTTATCCATCGCATGACGTAGCGATAAATATTCCCCCTGTGTGTAATATTTTGTAATCGTCGGGACAAGCGCCATCGAAAAACCTGTTGCTAGCATGACAGGAATGATGACAACCTTATGTGTCATAAAGTTAATCATCGATAGATAGGTATCTGTCACCTCAGCTAAGCCAATGGATGTCATAGCCCCATTAAATGTAAGCATATCGACTAATTGGAATAGTGGATTGGCTACACCTACGAACACCATTGGTATGGAGTAGGTAATAACTTCTTTATAAATATTGGACATGGGCAGCTGTGTAGAGGTTACACTTTGACTGCGTAATAAGTTAAATTCAGGCTGATATTTTTTCCAATAATAATAAAGAACACCTAAGCCACCGATCGCTCCGATAAAGGCTGCAAATACTGCAAAGGAAATGGCAGTCTCTGGTTTACCTTTGAACACAACCACCACGATAAAGGAACCGCCTAGTAACACGACAATTCGCACAATTTGCTCGACTAATTGTGAAACAGCGGTAGGCTCCATTTTGTCATAGCCTTGGAAGAAACCTCGCCAAAGACTCATAAAAGGTACAACAATTAAGGCAAAGCTAACCCATCTTATGACCGAAGCAATCTGATCTACTGTAAAAACTTGTTCTTCACTTTTAATCACCAATCCTGCTATAGGTGTAGCAAGGAAAAAGAGGGCAATAAATGCTGCAAAACCAGTCATCATCATAATGAGTATGCCCGATTTCATCAGCTTTCGACCTGATTGATAATCCCCCATTGCATTGTATTTAGAAACAAATTTGGAGACAGCAATGGGCGCACCTGATATGGCGATTGCCAGCATAATAGAGTAAGGGATGTATGCATATTGATAGAGTGCGATATTTTTCTCTCCGACAATTGCATAAAACGGAAAAATATAAATTAATCCGAGCACCTTCGATAAAAACATCCCCAATGTTAATATCGCAGTACCTTTCATTAAATTGGACATCATACCCATCCATTCATTGTAAAATCAATATTATAGTTATACTTCCAAGCATACTTATAAAAATCTTTTCGTTTTTTTATAGTCACAACATGCAAGCGCTGTCACTCGAAAGTTTCATAAGTAAACCAACTGTAATCTTAACATATTTATAGGAAATGAGACGCATAAAATCATCAAAAAGTTCATTTAAAAGTATACTTGATGAAAAAAGACCTGAAAATAATCGGTGAGGATTACAAAAAACCCCACCGATTAAAGCCCATTTCTTTATTACATGTCCACAAAGAACTTTTTATACCACACTAGGAATACATAGGCTGTCCAAATATAACGACCTCGGTTTGCTTTTCCTTCATAGTGTTCATCTAAATAGCCAACTAATTGTTTTGTATCAAAAAATTCATTGGCAAAGTCAGTAGTAAACATTTCTTTTACCATGTTGTAATACTTTTCTTCACGTAACCAGTGACGAATTGGTACTGGGAAGCCTAACTTCGGACGTTTAGCCCATTCTTCTGGTAATTCTTGATGTGCAGCTTGGCGCAGAACATATTTTGTATCAATGTCGTTGACGCGATATTGAGAAGGAATATTTTTAGCTAATTCCATTACTTCTTTATCTAAGAATGGTACACGTAATTCAATCGAATGCGCCATACTCATCTTGTCAGCTTTTAATAAAATATCGCCTGGCATCCAAAGATTTAAATCTAAATACTGCATTTTCGTCACATCATCTTCGCCTGGTACTTCGTCATAAATACGTTTTGTAATAGATTTTACAGATGGTGCATTTTTATAGTCAGGTTTTAGAACATTAATTGCATCTACTTCATCCCAAACTACTGCTTCCCCTATAAAGCGTTCCTCTACCGTTTGACCACCTTTTATAAGGAAGTTCGTATATTGGCTTTTAGGTAGAGCTTCCGCGATTCCACGTAACGTTTTACGAACACCCAATGGAAGTTTTTCATATTTTTGCATTCTTCCTGAGTTTTGATACCAAGAGTAGCCACCGAAAATTTCATCCGCACCTTCACCTGATAGTACAACTGTTACATCTTTAGAGGCTAGCTCTGAAAGGAAGTACAGAGGTACAGAAGAAGGATTCGATTGTGGCTCATCCATATGCCATTGGATTTTTGGAAGAGCTTCAAAACACTCATCTGCCGTAATATATTTACGTTCATTTTGAATATTTAACGTATCAGATAAATCTTTAGCTAGGTTCGTTTCATTAAACATATCTTCATAATCAGCAAACCCAACTGAGAATGATTTATCTGGACGTAATAAGGACGTAATATAACTTGAGTCAATACCACCTGATAAGAATGAACCAACTTTTACATCACTGATTTTATGAGCTTCTACTGATTCTTTAACAGTTGAACGAATTTCTTCAATGTATTTTTCAATGGATGCTTCTTTAGCATGGAATTTTTTATCCCAATATTGCACAATTTGCTTTTTGCCATTTTGAATGAGCATATAGTGTGCTGGTGGTAATTTAAAGACCCCTTTAAAGAATGTCTCATCCATCGAAGAATATTGGAATGTTAAATAAGGACGTAATGCCTTTTTATTTAATTCTTTAATAAATGAAGGATGTGGTAAAAATGATTTAATTTCAGAGCCAAAAATAAACGTACCATCTGTTGTATGTTCAGAGTAATACAATGGTTTAATACCAAAACCATCACGAGCAATGAATTGTAAATCATTCTTTTTATCCCAAATACAGAAAGCAAACATACCACGTAGCTTTTTCACAAAGTCTACACCATACTCTACATAGCCATAAATAATAACTTCACTATCTGATTGCGTTTTAAAAGTATGTCCTTTTTCAATAAGATCTGCACGCAGCTCTTGGAAGTTAAAAATCTCTCCATTGAATACAAGCACAATATTGCCGTCTTCACTATATAATGGCTGATTCGCTACATCTGATAAATCAATAATACTTAATCGTCTAAATCCTAACGTTACTGTATCGTCACTGTGAATACCACCACTATCTGGCCCGCGGTGAATAATTGTATTCATCATATTTTCAATTGTTTGATGATGATCAATCACATTTGTTCCATTAATATAACCTATAAATCCGCACATTCTATTTTTCACCTCATAATTTAGTGCATAACCTTTACCATAATAGCATGAAAAGACATTCATTTCATGCTGACTATGCTAATAAAGGAAACTTTCATCGATATAATTGTATAACAAAATTTATTGTGTTTCATTCTACTATAAAATACCCTTCAATACGAAGGAAGGGATAAAGAATTATAAAACACTTTGCTATTATTTTCAATGTCAAAGAAGCCCCTACTCTATATAGACTTCATGTATAATAGGAAAGATTCCTAAATTGAAAAGAAAGTGAGTTTCTAACTATGTATGATGTAATCGTGATCGGTGGTGGCCCATCTGGTTTAATGGCGGCGATTGCTGCTGGAGAGCGGAAAAAGAAAGTTTTATTGTTAGAAAAAGGTGCAAAACTTGGAAAAAAATTAGCCATTTCTGGTGGCGGGCGCTGTAATGTGACCAATCGTTTGCCTGTTGAAGAAATCGTGAAGCATATACCTGGTAATGGTCGTTTTCTTTATAGTCCTTTTACCGTTTATAATAATGAAGATATTATCGCATTTTTTGAAGGGCTTGGTGTTGCTCTAAAAGAAGAGGATCATGGTAGAATGTTTCCTGTATCTAACCGTGCACAAGATGTTGTCGATGCGCTAATTCGTCAGCTTCAACGTTTACATGTTGAAGTTCGTTTACACACAGCCGTTAACAAGCTTGTCATGGATGAAGAAAAAATTCTCGGTGTCCGTCTTACAGATGGCTCCGAAATTCGTAGCCAAGCCGTCATTGTAGCCGTTGGTGGCAAGGCTGTCCCACAAACGGGATCGACAGGCGATGGCTATCCATGGGCAGAGCGAGCTGGCCATACAATTACAACTTTATTCCCAACAGAAGTCCCTGTTATCTCGAAAGAGGACTTCATTCAAGCACGTGAACTACAGGGTCTAGCCTTACGTGATGTTGCTGTCTCTGTGCTAAACAAAAAAGGTAAGGTACTCGTTACCCATCAAATGGACATGCTCTTTACACACTTTGGCTTAAGCGGTCCTGCCGTTTTACGCTGTAGCCAATTCGTTGTGAAAGAATTAATGAAAACAGGCTATGAGCCCGTAACAATGCGTATACAAACTTTAACTAATTATAATGAAGAAACATGTCTACAATATTTAAATAAGTTGATCAAAGAGGATCCGAAAAAAGCTGTGAAAAATATTTGGAAAGGCATCGCCCCAGAACGTTGGCTATTATTTTTATGTGAACAGGCAAATATCGATGTACAAGTAACGGGTGCCGAATTATCCCAAGATAAAATTCGTCAGCTAGCTCGTTTACTCGTTAACTTCACTTTGACAGTAAGTGGCACACAATCACTTGATAAAGCATTCGTTACAGGTGGTGGTGTCTCCGTAAAAGAAATTGAGCCAAAAACAATGGCTTCCAAGAGAAAAGAAGGCCTATTCTTCTGTGGTGAAATCCTAGATATTCACGGCTATACAGGAGGTTATAATATTACCTCTGCCCTTGTAACGGGACGTATTGCAGGAATGAATGCGGCATTATAATAATAGAAGAAAAAGCGTGTCCGGACAAAGCGGACACGCTTTTTTAGCTTTCACTAGACATATATACTTCTTCAAATGGCTGGATAATGACAAAGCCCTCACCAGAAAACGCCATCTGGATTGATTCGCCACTTCCACGACCAATAAATGTACGGAAGCTAATATCTGTTTTAAACTCAGGTGTTAAATTCCCTGACCACGCGACAGTGGCATGTGGGTCAGTATAAACCGTTTCACCTGGTTTTACTAATAATGTTAATGGTTCGAAGTGTGTTGTAATCGCTACTTTCCCTGTCCCTTGTAACGTTACATTAAATAAACCACCTGACATGATGCCAGCCATTTTTCGCATTAACCGTATATCCCAGTTGATGCTAGGCTCAAAAGCAAGTAGATCATTACCATTTACACAAAGACTGTCGTTTTTCAAATCAAAGACGGTTACTTTCTTACCTTGATCGGCTAAATAAAGTCTGCCCTTTCCACTTGCTTTCATCAATTGTGTACCTTCACCTGTTAAAGCCTTTTTAAACATCTTACCAAGTCCGTGCTCCAACACGCGCTCACGTTCAAATTTAATGTCTCCTGTATAGGAAATCATTGCGCCCATTTTGGACCATACTTCACCGTTTAAATTAACCTCTAATACACGCTCAGTTTCCAATTCAAAATAATCATTTTCTTGATCATCCTGCTGTGTTTTATGAACAAATTCATCTAAAGAAAATTTCCCCATAGTAGATCCCTCCCTAATTACTTTATATACGATTACTTTTGAGAAAAGATTCAAATTTTAGCGCTTTATCCCTTACCCCATCTTTCGTTACAAATTTTCTCTTTTAATAACGAAATTTTTTCATTTCCAGTAATGGTATTGACATCAGGTATGCACTGTTATACATTAAACGAGGAACCGATAATTGTTATATAACAATCAATGCAAAAAAATAACTATATAAGTGCCATGTGCGAAATGACACCTATACAGTTATCGCAAAAATAGATTATTGAGTAGCGGAAACGTCTCCAACATTTTGTGCCGCTTTTAAAGCAGTTTGTTTACGTACATCAGCACGTAATGTGATTGAAATGATTAATGAAGCAGCGATTAACCCTGCAAATACATAGAATACAGGAATATAGCTTCCATAAGCATTTTTGATAGTGCTTACTAACAACGGTCCGAAAATACCACCCAATGACCAAGTTGTTAATAAATAACCATGGATCACACCAAGTTGTTTCGTTCCAAATAAATCACTTGCAAAAGCAGGTAAATTTGAGAATCCTCCACCATAGCAACTAACGACTAAGAAAATAAGTGCTTGGAAAATAATCACGTTCGTTGTATGTGGTAAAACGATAAATGTAATTAGCTGTGCTGTAAAGAAAATAACAAATACATTTGAACGTCCAATATAATCAGATACAGCGGCCCAAATTAAACGACCACCACCATTAAATAACCCCATGATTCCTACCATCGCTGCAGCTCCTGCAACTGATAGCCCGACAATTTCCTGCGCCATAGGTGAGGCAACAGAAATCATCATAATTCCTGCAGTAACATTCACTAAATGCATAGACCATAGCATCCAGAAATGCTTTGTTTTGACAGCCTCACGTGCTGACATAACTGCTAAATCTTTCTTTACTACTTCTTTGCCGTTATCGGCTGCTGCCTTCATATTAGCTGGCATATAACCAGGCTTAGGCGGCGCTATATATGAAGCCCCTAAGATCATTAACGTGAAATAACTTGCCCCTAAAATAAAGTATGTTGTAGAGATGCCAACTGCCTCCATTAAGTTGGCTGCGACTGGCGCTGTAATTAGTGCACCAGATCCAAAACCAAGTACGGCCATCCCTGTTGCTAGACCTCGTCGATCTGGGAACCATTTTACAAGCGTTGATACTGGCGCAATATAACCAATCCCCATACCTAATCCACTAAGTACGCCATATGTTAACCAGTACAACACGACCGAATCCATTGAAATTGCAACTCCTGCACCAGCTTGTCCTGCTCCAAATAAGACCGCTGCTACCATCGCCGATTTACGTGGTCCCATCTTCTCTACTAAACTACCAAATAATGCAGCTGAAAACCCAGCAAGCCCCATCATAATGGTAAAGGCAACCGTTACCTTTGTTTCACTCCATCCCATTTCTGTGACAATCGGTATCTTGTATACACTGTATGCATAGGCTCCACCGATTGAAAGGTGAATAGCGATTGCAGATAATGCAATTAACCATCTATTTTTATTCATAAATTCTCATTTCTCCCCTCTTTTGCTACCTGTGAAAATTCTATGAACGTCCATGTTAAACAATTTACCACTTAGAATTATTCAAATGCAAGATGTTTTTCTAAAAAATATTATTTCTCCAAAAAGTATTTTGTTTTTCCATTAATATTTTTCATTAAATAAACCCTACATTTTCTAAGCAAAACAGCGTTTATACTACAAAAAGCATAACACCTTTTAGCTATTATTACTTTTCTACTCTATTTTACAAATAACCATTAATTATATCAAAATAATTATTTTTGTGCATAATTTCACATTCAACAGATACATACGTCTCTTTTTACCATTTTTAACAGGAGGCAACAACACTTGAAATACAGCAAATGCATTACACATAATATAGAAATTTTTAGAATAAGAGAGAATTTCACAATAGAAAAAGACAAATTTTTTATTTTTAAAAATATCCTTAAAAATGGTATAACACCTCTTTTTTTACTTTAAATTGTAAAATAATATTTTTATAACAATACAGTGAATGTATAATTTTTAAACCACTTTCAATTTTCCTTCATTTTTATTATTCAAATATATATTTTTTTCAACTAAAATTGAACGTTTAACACTCTGAGTCACAATGAATTGCTTCTATCAGGTTATAAATATGCTAGAACAAGTCCATTTTTCGTGAAATATTATTTTTGTAAAAAAACAAAACATATACAAAAAAAACAGCATGCTAGAAATATTTCCAACATACTGTACAAAATAATAGATTTTTTAAGTTGTTTTTCTTTTCATAAAAAGCAAAGTTCTTATTTCCTTATAGTAAATACATAGCAGAATTCCTAGTAAAATCAATAAGGAGCCATATACTTGGACACTTGTAGGAAATTGCTTTAAAAAAATCGCACTTAATAGCATAGCGATAGCTGGCTCAAAATTCAATAATAGCGAAGCATTCGTTGAGCCAATCTCCTTCATTTTTTGATTCCAAAGTAAATTACTAATCCCATGAATAATAACCGCTGATAAAATGAGCAGCATCCAATAAGAGTATGTTACTTGCCAATTTATTCGTGTCCACATCGTAAACGAAAATGGGACAAGCACCAGCAAACCGATTAGATTTGTATAAAAGGTGATGGACTGGGCTGATAATTTCAGACTGAGATGATTCACAATAATAAGAAATAAGGCAAAGCTTAGCATCGTAATTAAACTTAGCACCTCTCCCTTTCCAATAGAAATGGTGATGAGGGCTCCTTTAGTAATGATGAGGCCAACTCCTATAAATGAAATGATTGCCCCTAACCAAAATATACCGTTTCGTGATTCATGATAAATCATTTTATTTAGTAAAGATGTGACAATCGGTGCGCAGGCTAAAATTAATGCCGCGGTAATAGGAGAGGTATGCTGGAGACTTGCATAGAAGCTATAGTGATTGACGGAAACACCTAGTATTCCTGCAATGATCAGCAACAGTAGGTCATTGCGTGTAAACGTTGTACGAATAATTGCCTTCCAACTAATGCAGCCTAAAAATAGAACAATGACCATTAATCTAAAAATAGCAACCATGATAGGAGACCAATGTTCAATTAAAATAGAGCCAATAATAAAGTTACTGGCCCAAAAAAATACACAGCTAAATAAAATCATATAGATCGTTAGTTGCTTCATATTTATCGCACCTGTATATAAGAGACTTCTACATAGTTCATGATCAACTCTTTTAAAAATCTACTTCCCTTTCTTGTATTTCTTCCTATCTATTAAAACATAAGTATAGCAAACTAGAAAATTTCTAGTTTGCTATAGTATCTAAATAAGGGGGATTTAGATTGATACTTAATGGATAAACTTGCCTTTTGACATTACCACCCGTTTTGATGGCTTACGTGCAATGACTTCAGCGCTAGAAACGGCGTCAAAGAAAACAAAGCTTGCTTCATCTTGCACGCTTGGCCAAACCTTTTGACCATTGGCATCCAATGGTGTGACACCATTTGTAATGTATTTTAATGTTTGTCGAATAGAACGCTCATCTAGCTTACGGGTATTGTCCGCAAAAGTCGTTGCTTTTTCTAAAATATCTCCAGAGCCATATGGACTCCATGAATCATAAAAACCATCACAACCAAAGTGAACATCTACTCCATGCTCTGTTAGTAAATCAATGGGTGGGATTAATCGTCTTAAATCAAATGGCACCGTTGACATAATTTTTACTTGCTGCTGCGCTAGACGATCTGCAATTTTATGCTGTTCCAAAGCTGTTACATCCCCAAGAGAAAAGGCATGACTAATAGCCGTTCTCCCTTGATAGTTTGCATCCTCTACAATATCGATCCATTTATCGATTGTATAATAGCCAACATGACCACCATCATGTAGGTGAATATCAACATCTACGTTAAATTCTTGTGCGATATTCATGACTTCATAAAGAGAAGGCTCTATTGAATTATCAATACCAGCAGGATCTAGCCCACCAATCATCGTTGCCCCATTGCGCAAGGCTTCACGTAATAATTTAGGCACATCGTCTTTTAGTAAGCCATGCTGTGGAAAGGCAATGACTTCTGATGTCACAACATCTTTATAATCTTCCAATGCTTCTAGCACACCCTCTAAGTTTTTTAAGCCAATGTACGGATCGATATTGACATGTGTACGGATATGATTGGCACCATTATGGAGGATTTTCTCAATCATGGCTGCAGCTCGTTGTTTCCCAGTCGTTGCAAGGACCGATAATTCTTGTGCTTCACGACCCAAGCGTTCTTTCAAGTTTTTTACAGGCACACATGCTTTCCACGGTAAAGATAAGTATGTCTTATCTAAGTGATTATGCATTTCTTTAAAGGCTGGTAATAGCAGCTTCCCTTTCATATCTGTTACTTCATCTAGAGAGTCAATTGTTTGTGTTGCTGGTACAATTTGAGAAATAAAGCCATCCGTAATTTCAAGGTGAAAAAGCTCCACCTTTGTACCGATAGTATCATTTTCTTTTAGATATTCTCCTGTTTCAAGTAGAACATTTGTAAGCCAGTGCTTCATCTGTATTCTCCTTTCAACTCTCCAACTTCCTGTTGGTGAATAATATGTCCTTGTGAAATAACTGTAGAAATAGGGCATCTTCTTGCTACAACATGCGCAGTACTAATTCCATCTACTAAAAGCATATTGGCTTTATCACCAACCCGTGGCCAAACACGTTCTCCTGCATCATTCAATGGAGTAATGCCACCCGAAGCATATTTCCAAGCGCGACTTAATGAATATTCATCAATAAAACGGAATCTCTCCGCCATTACATTTAACTTCATAATGGTGTTTCCTGTACCATAAGGAGACCAATGATCTGTTAAACTATCATGTCCAACAGAAACTTTTACACCATTGTTATAAAGGTATGGAATAGGTATCGTCGAGCGATTAATATCCGTTGGTACCGTTGTTGTAACATCCATTTGAACAGCAGCCATCGCCTGAACTAAGTTTTCTAATCTTGATTGTTCTAAATCCGCAAGCGCCATTGCATGACTAATTGTAACTTGTCCTTCTTTTTTCGCCTGTTTGGTTAATTCGATTAGTTTATAAAATTCAAATTCACCTAAAGTATTAGCTGTATGAATATGAATATCAATCCCAGCCTGATAGTCTTGAGCAATAGCCATCGTTGTTTGCAATGACTTCTCAATATTTCTATCTACAATGGATGGGTCAACTCCTCCAACAAGCGTTGCCCCCATTGCCATCGCCTCACGGATCAGTCCTTCCACATTAGAGCGCAGTAAACCATGCTGTGGGAAAGCCACAATATCATAAGTAATTTGATCTTGATATGTTTCTAATACTTGCTTTGTAATTTCAATATGCTTGGTCCCAATTTGTGGGTCCACATTACAATGCGACCGTATATGTGTATGTCCTTGTGAAATTAACCACTTAACCATTTCCTCAGCCCGATAAGCCGCGGTCGGTAATTGTTTAGGAAGCAACGTTTGTTCTTCCTCGATGCGCGTTAATATCCCTTTTGTAATAGGTCTTGGCGCCTGCCACTCTCCACCAAAATAAGTTTTATCTATATGAATATGCATTTCTCGGAAAGATGGTACTAATAATTGCTTCTGAGCATCTACTATCTCTACATCGCCATCGACTACTATATTCTTATCTATTTGTTGAACATATCCATCTACAATTAGAACATCATAAATAGCAGTACGCGTTGCAACAATGCGTTCATTTTCATGCTCAAATGCCTCTTCTAATCTCACATTTTTCAGCAGTAATTTATTCATAGTTTCCTCCTCATTGGTATTTGTAGGTTTCACCAAGTTTGATTATTCTACAATTTCAACGCCACTGATCATCGTATAGTTAGATGCATCTAACCAGAACCCTTTAACAGCATTACTGTAAACAGCTAAATGCTCGTAGTTACGAACTGGAATATACACAGCATCATCTAACTCCATTTGCATTGCTTTTTTGTAGATTTCATTACGTGCCTCTTGATTTGATTCAGAACGTCCTTGCTCAATTAGCTTGTCTATTTCTGGATTTGAATAGTAGAAATGGTTTCCTGGAGGTCCCATAGAAGCCGTATGGAATAGATTAAATTGGTTATAATCAGCATCTCCAGTTGCATTACCCCAGCCACTAATAAATATTTGGTGTTGTTCTTTCGTAATTTCAGAAATAAATGCGCCGTATTCCATTACTTGAATATCAACGTCTAGACCAATGCCCTTCAATTGAGATTGAATAACCTCTGCCATATTAATACGCTCTTTACGGTCGCTCGTTAGTAATTTAACTTTTGTTCCTTCTTTAACACCCGCTTCTTTTAGTAGTTCTTTTGCTTTTACTACATCATAATCATATGGCTTTGTTTCACTAGAATAACCGATAATTTTTGGACTCATTGCGGAATTGGCAAGTGTGCCTACATTATCATAAATACCGCTAATAATTGCTTCACGGTCCACTGCATAACTAATTGCTTGACGCACTTTAACATCTGATAACAGTTCATCCTTCACATTGAAACCAATGAATTCTACTGCCAATCCTTCTGCACGGAATAGATTCATAGTTGACGAATTTTCAATACGATCAATTTCAGTTACTGGTACTTGCTCAGCGATATGCGCTTCTCCGCTTTCAATCATCGCTAAACGTGTAGAATCCTCGGGTACTACTTTAAATGTTACTTTATCTACTTTTGGTACCGTACCCCAATAGTCTTTGTTTGAATTTAATGTAATTTCTTGACCCGATTTCCAAGCATCAAATACAAATGGACCTGTCCCTACTGGATGTGTTGCTAATTCATCTGCCGCTTCTGCAATAGCTTTCGGGCTAATCATACTACCTTCCTGACTTGCTAAAATTGATAAAAGTGGTGCATATGGCTCCTTTAATTTCATCGTGACAACATACGTATCATCGACTACTACTTCACTAATCATTGATAATTTATCACGCTGTGGTGAACCAGTCTCTGGATCTAAAATGCGATCGAATGTAGCTTTTACAGCTTCCGCATTAAAATCAGCTCCATCATGGAATTTAATGCCTTCATTTAAATTAAACGTCCATGTGACATCATCTTTTTGTTCCCACTCTTTTGCAAGTAATGGAGCAATTTTACGATCTCTATCAAAAGCAACAAGTGTTTCATATACTTTGCCATGAATTATATTCGCTGAAGGGATATCAGTAATAAAGTGAGGATCCAGGCTTGTTGCATCTGATGCTCTTAAAACAACTAATTCCCCTCCTACACTTTTCGATCCCTCATTGGAACCTTCAGCACTCTTATTACTAGCAGTTGAGCATGCCTGCAAAACTAGAACAGTAATTAGTGTCATCAATAAAAAAACCTTCATTCTCTTCATAAACATTTCCTCCTTTTATGTTTTCGTCCTTACATTTCGAATTATAAAGAAATAAAATTCACTTGTTTTTTAAAATCTTTACTTGTTTTTTAAATTTTCTGACTAATACCTTCTAAAATATTTACATTCTTTACGCTTTTCACTAAATTGAAATCAAATCAAATAGAAAAGGAGTTTCATTATGGATAAAGTAACTACTACTATAGACCATGCTGTTTTAGTGAATGCACGTAAAGCTTCTAGAAAAAAGAATCTTGTCTCGTTCCTAAACAAAATCAAAAAAAATAAGGCCGCTGTCGCAGGGGGTATCATCATTCTTCTCTATATATTGATGTTTCTTATCGGGCCAATTATAGCTCCTTATGATCCATTCGATGTTCAGTTAGATCAAAAATTACAAGGACCCAGTTTAGATCATTTAATGGGGACAGATGACAAAGGACGAGATATTTTAAGTCGAATATTATATGGCTCCCGTTTATCTCTTGGTGTTGGTATTTCAGCCGTGTTATTTGGTGGAACAATTGGGACAATCCTCGGCCTTATCTCTGGCTACTATGGAAGATGGATTGATTCGATTATTAGTCGTATTTTAGATATCATGCTTGCCTTTCCAGGTATATTACTAGCTTTAGCGATTGTCAGCGCATTAGGACCAAGTCTTATTAATGTAACTATTGCTGTTGGATTCTTTTCCATCCCTATGTTTGCCCGTATTGTACGTGGATCGACAATGGAAGTAAAAAAATTAGAATATATCGATGCTGTTAAAACACTCGGTGCGAATGATATGACCATATTAATCAAGCATATCTTCCCGAATATTTTATCACCTATTATTGTCCAAGCATCTATGCGTTTAGCAACAGCCATTTTATCTGCTGCAGGTCTGTCATTCTTAGGATTAGGTGCACAACCGCCATCTCCTGAATGGGGTGCCATGCTATCCAATGGGAGGGATTTTCTTTTTACGGCCCCATATATGGCCCTTTTCCCAGGTATTATGATTTCCATCCTTGTTCTAGGATTTAACCTATTCGGAGATGGTTTACGAGATGCTTTAGATCCAAGAATGAAAAATTAAAGGAGAGAAGTTATATGACATTATTTATCCTAAAACGACTTGCTCAAATTATCCCCGTGACGCTCGGTGTAACGCTTGTTGTTTTTCTAATTATGCAAATGATTCCAGGCGATCCGGCCATCATTTTAGCTGGTGAAGGAGCTTCACAAGAAACCGTTAATGAATTGCGTGAAAATTTAGGACTGAATAAGCCTTTAGCTATTCAATATACAGATTACATTAAAAATCTTTTACAAGGTGACATGGGTCATTCTTTAAAAAATAATCAACCTGTATTTGAAGAAATTACGGCTCGTTTACCAATTACAATTGAGCTGGCCTTTTATAGTATTTTAATTACTATTGTTCTCGGGCTGATTGCCGGCATCATCTCAGCAATCCGCCCTTATTCCTTCATGGATGTTGGTTTAATGATTGTGGCATTATTAGGAATCTCGCTCCCTAGTTTCTGGTTAGGTATTTTATTAATGTACGTTTTCTCCGTTCAGTTACATTGGCTACCTGTTGCAGGCTGGGACAGTGCTAAACATATTATTCTACCTGCGGTTACACTCGGCGCAGGTGGTGCTGCCATCGTTGCACGTATGACACGTTCAAGTATGTTAGAAGTCGTCAATCAAGATTATATTCGAACGGCTAAAGCTAAAGGCTTAAAAGGTTATATTATCATTTTAAAGCATGCATTAAGGAATGCTTTAATTCCAGTTATTACAGTAGTAGGCTTACAGTTTGGTAGTTTACTTGGCGGCACAGTATTAGTAGAATCTGTTTTCGCCGTGAACGGATTAGGTCGAATGATTGTCGATGCAATTCGTACACGAGATATACCAATCGTTCAAGGAGGCGTGCTAGTCGCTTCATTAATATTCGTATTCATTAATCTTTTCGTCGATATTTTGTATCGAATCTTTAATAAACGGATGGATTTAAACTAGGGAGGGAAAAAACAGATGAAACAAGATACAGTGTTAGAAGTTAAGAATTTACAAACTTTTTTTTATTCGAGTGAGGGAGTCGCTAAAGCTGTGGACGGTGTTTCCTTTACACTTCAAAAAGGAGAAACACTGGGCATTGTCGGAGAATCTGGTTGTGGGAAATCCATGACTTCCCTATCACTACTTCGATTAGTCCCTTCACCCCCTGGCAAAATTGTTAATGGTGAAATTCTTTTAAACAATACAGACATCTTGAAATTATCAGATGAAGAATTACGTAAAATTCGAGGCAATAAAATATCAATGATTTTCCAAGAGCCTATGACAAGCTTAAATCCTGTGCTATCCGTTGGTGAACAAATCGCTGAATCCATTCGTTTACACCAAGGTTTATCACGTAAAGAAGCATGGCAAAAAGCGGTGGATATGATTCGCCTAGTTGGCATTCCAGCCCCTGAAAAAAGAGCGAAACAAGAGCCGTATCAGCTAAGTGGCGGGATGCGTCAACGTATTATGATAGCGATGGCACTTGCTTGTACGCCAGATGTTTTAATTGCTGACGAACCGACGACTGCCTTAGATGTAACCATTCAAGCTCAAATTATTGATATTATTCAAAATTTGCAAAAGCAGTTAGGAATGAGCATTATCTTCATTACCCATGATCTTGGTGTTGTAGCTGAGATTTGCGATAAAATCGCCGTTATGTATGCAGGGCAGGTTGTAGAGGAAGGCACAACTGATAGCCTTTTTGAAAAACCATTACATCCTTATACTAATGGTTTAATTCAATCCTTGCCAAAACTATATGAGGATCAAGAGGAATTATCTACTATTCATGGAACCGTTCCAAGTCCATATCATTATCCAATTGGCTGCCGCTATGCAGAACGCTGTCCATTTGCTACAGACTTATGCCTTGAAAAACAGCCTGAACTTCTTACGATTGAGCCAGGGAAAAAGGTAAGATGCTGGATGTACAGTAAGGAATGGCAGGGAGCAACACTTATGGAGGAGATGACCTTATGATAAAAGAGCAGCAAGCACAGCCACTATTACAAGTAAATAATTTAAAACAACATTTTTCCTTAAAAAAAGAAAAACTCTTCGGTCCACAGCAGGTGGTTAAAGCGGTGGACGGTGTTTCCTTTGAGATTATGCCTGGTGAAACACTTAGTATTGTTGGAGAATCTGGCTGCGGTAAATCAACGACAAGTCGCTCTATTTTAAGATTAGATGAGCCTACATCTGGAGAAGTGTTATTATTCGGCAAAAATTTAGTAACGATGAATAAAAAAGAGCTGCGAGTAGCGCGCAAGGACATTCAAATAATTTTCCAAGATCCTTATGCATCTCTGAACCCAAGACGCACCATTCGCAAAATGTTAACAGAGGCCATGTCTATTCAAAAAATAGTTCCTCCAGAGCAGCAAGAGGCACGCATGATTGAATTAATGTCACTTGTTGGACTGCGACCAGAATATTTAGAGCGTTATCCACATGAATTTTCTGGTGGGCAACGTCAACGTATTGGGATCGCAAGAGCACTTGCGGTCAATCCCAAAATTATTATTTGTGATGAATCAGTTTCTGCCCTGGACGTATCTATCCAAGCACAAATTTTAAATTTACTGAAACAGCTACAAAAAGATTTAGATTTAACCTTTTTATTTATCTCACATGATTTAAGTGTGGTGCGCCATATATCAGACCGGATAATGGTTATGTATCTTGGAAAAGTCGTAGAAATTGCTGATAAGCAATCCCTTTTCACCCAGCCGCATCACCCTTATACAAAAGCACTGTTTTCGTCGATTCCAGTCATTGATAAGGAGCATCGTAAGGAGCGTATTATTTTAAAGGGAGATCTACCATCACCGTTAAATCCCCCCACAGGCTGTAGCTTCCATACACGTTGTCCGTTCGCTACAGATAAATGTAAAGCAGAGGTGCCCGCTTTACGGGAAATTACGGCAACCCATAAGGTAGCTTGCCATTTTGCAGAAAATTTAGTTTAATGTAACTTACACTTATAAATTCAATGGAGAGGTCATTATGTTACAACTAGAAACCTTCAACATATATATTCTCCTATGTGTAATCGCTCCAATTATTGGAGCTTTTCTGCTTACTTTTATATTTATTTTCGAAAAACAAATTGATAGCCTAGAGGAAGAAAAAAGAAATTTAGAGCTAAAGCAAGATTTACAAAGAGCCAATATTCTTCAGCTAAATCAGCAAATACAGCCCCATTTCTTTTTTAACGCATTAAATTCATTACTGAGCCTAGCCCGTATCAATCGAAAGGAAGATTTGGTAGCGGGCATTGAGGCCTTAGCAACGTTTTTTAAATTTAAATATAATAATCATGAGGTGTTAATTGCTTTAAAAAACGAGGTGCTATTTGTCGATAGCTATTTAAATATTCAACAGCTACGCTTTGGACATCGTTTGACGGTCCATAAGTATGTTGATGATGCAGCATTATCTGTACAAATACCACCATTTATTCTCCAGACCATTATTGAAAATGCATATAAACATGGCTTTGAAAAGCATATAGGACCTGCTGAACTTTTCATTTATATAAAGAAAATGGACAAGTTTTTATTAATAGAAATAAAAAATACACAACCATCAGAAAAGATAGAATCGGCTATTGAGCAAGTAGAAGATGAATTGCAGCAAGGTTATGGTCTTGAAAATATTAAAAAACGTCTCGAGCTTATTTATGGACTCGAAAGTATTTTATTTTCAATTCAAAACGATCAACATTTTTACACTGTAACGATCCATGTTCCCGCTTAGGCTTTCTACTAATTTGAATATGAAAGGAGAACCTCAACATGAATATATTAATCGCAGATGATGAGCCTTTAGAGCTTGAGCAAATGATTTATTTATTAAAGCCACATTTCCCTAATTGGACATTCCATACTGCTCAGGACGCTTCACAAGCTCTGCAATTAGCTAAAAAGCACCGTATGACTATCGCCTTTTTGGATATTCAAATGCCTGGGAAAGATGGAATCACTTTAAGTAAAGAGTTAAAAGAACTTTATGATGTAGACATTATAATGGTAACAGCCTATCAAACCTTTGAATATGCGCAGCAAGCGTTACGTATTGGAGTAAAGGACTATCTAACAAAGCCTGTTATTGCTAGTGAATTAAATGCTATTGTGGAGAAATATAAAGTATGGAGCTCTAACCATGATGCGATCCAAAGCGCCCTTTCCTATATTCATGAAAACTATCATGAAAAACTGAGTTTAAATATTATTGCTGAAAAAATCCATTTAAACCCTAGTTATTTAAGTCGTAAGTTTTTGGAGGAGCAATCCATCGGCATTAATGAATATATTAATAATTATCGCCTAGAGATGGCCGTGAAGAAAATAAGTGAAAATCTAGATGCTAGTATGTCAGCAATTGCGGAGAGCTGTGGTTTTAATAGCCAACACTATTTTAGTGTAGCTTTTAAGAAAAAATATAATCAATCACCTCGTCAATATAAATCGTCTAAAACGAGTAAAGGTAATTGAAGATATGCTAAAGAAATTTTCATTGCTCGTACCATTTGCAAGTTTAAGCACAGCAGCAGGTGTCATCATACTTTTAGCGAGATGGATTAATGGTAATTTACTATTGTCCTCTCCTTCTGCCCTTATTTCGTATGGCTTTATGGCGGGCATTTGTTATACATTAGCGACAGCCATTTCATTTGTCATACTGGGCTCATTATTAAAAAAGAGTGATTACACACAAAACCAGCATACACAAAGCTTTTTACTCTTTACGATACAGAAAAAATTGAGTGGTATGAATTTAAAAGTCATACGATTTTTTTACCTTTTAACAGGCATTGAACTTTGGTTAATACAATTAATAAGCATTAGTGTGTTATCTGAAATTATGTTAACCATACCAGTCCCCGTCACAATTTTGTTATTTTTGGTGGGCATGCTCCTCCTGGATCGCATGATGTCTGTGAAAAGTATATTGTGGCTAGAAATATTATTTATCATCGCTTTATTTTCTTTACTTATTTTTATCCCTATTTATTATTTTGTACAAAATGGTGCTAGCACCGTTTATGAAGGTATTCGCTTGTATCACCCTTATTTATTTTATTTTAAAAATAGTGAAATCCTGCTGTTCTATGTCATTATTCAACTAGCCGTTTTAGGACAAGTTCTCTTTGATAAATCAACATGGTATTTAATCGCCTTTATTAAGCCAAAAAAAGTAGGTCGCAGCCTGTTTTCTTCAGGTGTGATTTTAGCTTTATTAACGCTATCCTTTACAGCTATTTTAATGATTGCTTTATATAGTGGCTCATTTGGTCAGTTTCAAATTCTAATTTTTACGTTTTTATATGAAGTACAGCCTGGGTTTCTGACATTTGCTTTCCTTGTCATTGTACTGTTGGCCATTATCACAACCTTACTTGTGGATTTGCGGGCAACCAAACGATTTTTTGTGAAGAAAAGGCCCTATTACTTTTATCTAATTGGTCTACTCATCCTTTTATTTACCTTTTTCTTATCTATCGATTTAACGATTTTAGGAGTTATTTATTCTTTCGCATTTCTTCACATTACCATGCTACCGTTTATGTTTATTCTTTTATTTACGAATCGTCATATTCATAAACATAACTGGCTTGTCATACTGTTTTCCATCATCATAGGGATCGGTGTTGGTTTAAGCTTCAATGCTCTTTACGGATTAGCAGCTAGCTTTATGATATCTAGTATTTATCAATTAATGCTACAGACTGAAACGGAAGATAAAAACGCCTGAATTCGCAAAATAGCGGGTTCAGGCGTTTGTCTTCTGTAAAAAACGTTTTTTAAAGAATATCTTTGTTCGAAGCGATCCGGTTGACGATAATAGGCAAAAAATACATCTTGAACAATTTCCTCAGCTATCGTCCAGTCCTTTACATATAAATACGCCACTCGCACTCGTAAACAATATTCTCCATGCTCCTCCATGACCGCCTCTAAATGCTCACTCACCGTAACACCTCCAATGTATATTCACTTTATAGTCGTAATGATGGGTCATTTGGTTTCCAAAAAAAGAAATAATCTTTTCAAAAACTATGTTTCATTTAAACGATGGACATAATATTTCAAAAACATCACACAATAAAATATGTTTCCACATTTGAAGGTGATGTTATTTTGAATGGATGTGAACAACTTTATGCAAGAAGTAGTTTTGAGTTCCCCCATTCAGGGAAATCATCCTGTAAGTATGTCATATAAAGAAATGATTTAGTTGTTTTGATACTGGATTCGTCCTTTTCGTATGCCAAGTCGCATACTTTTTTTCTTTTAACTCTTGAATAGCTAGTTAAAAAACTGTTATAGTGAGATTGTTTGTCTGACGTCTGACAAATTAAGTTCTTTGGTTGTTCTGCAAATTTTTAGATGGAACATTTTGAGCAAAAGAATATTTGTTGTCTTGGATTCAAACGCCCTAAATTATACTTATGGAGGAATTTATGAAATACTTAATATCCCTTTGTGGATTGCTACTTGTTTTTGGTTTAGCTCTGTTAATGAGTAAAAACAAAAAAGAAATAAAATATAAATATATATTGATTATGTTAATCATTCAATTTATATTAGCGGCTTTACTTCTAAATACAACGATTGGTTATGTTCTAATCAAAGGAATAACAAATGTATTTGATCATTTATTATCCTACGCAAATACAGGTATATCATTTGTTTTTGGTGGTATAGCGAATGAAGGAGAATCTCCATTCTTCTTAGGTGTCTTATTACCAATTGTCTTTATATCTGTGTTAATCGGGATTTTACAGCATTTCAAAATCCTTCCTTTCCTCATGAGATGGATCGGTTATTTTTTAAGTAAAGTAAGTGGCATGGGAAAATTGGAGTCCTATAATGCTGTTGCTTCAGCAATGGTAGGTCAATCTGAGGTATTCATTACAGTCAAAAAACAATTAGACAAGGTCACTCCTCAGCGTATGTATACATTATGTGCATCCGCGATGTCGACCGTCTCTATGTCAGTTGTTGGCGCGTACATGACGATGATTGAACCAAAATATGTCGTAACGGCGATTGTTTTAAACTTATTTGGTGGTTTTATAATTGTTTCCATCATTAATCCGTATACCGTAAAAGAAGAGGAAGATATCTTAACCATTGAAGATGAGCAGAAGCAAGCTTTCTTCCAAATGCTTGGTGAATATATTATGGATGGCTTTAAGGTAGCCATCATTGTTGGAGCCATGCTGATTGGCTTCGTAGCATTAATGGATTTAATCAATTCATTGTTTGATATGATTATCGGTGTTTCTTTCCAAGAAATATTAGGCTATATCTTTGCACCAATTGCTTTCCTAATGGGTATCCCATGGGCAGATGCTGTTTCAGCTGGAGGAATAATGGCCACTAAATTAGTAACGAATGAATTTGTTGCTATGATCAACCTTGGAGAAATTGAGAACACAATGAGCGAACGTACGCTAGGTATTATTTCTGTATTCCTAGTATCCTTTGCTAACTTTTCATCCATTGGTATTATTTCTGGGGCAGTCAAAGGGTTAAATGAAAGACAAGGAAATGTTGTTGCACGTTTCGGCTTAAAGTTGCTTTATGGAGCGACACTTGTAAGTATTTTAACGGCAATAATTGTTGGCTTGATTATTTAAATTGAATATGGGACTATTTTTTAAACTGCACTCGATGGTTGGGTGCAGTTTTTCTGTATTGTAACTTCCTATCATCTCACTTTGGCAAGACAAAATAGATATGTGGACACGAGTATGCATTTCATTGTAATTTTATGACAAAGGAAATTTACTTGTAGTATAAGTAAAGGTGTGGGCACACGTGAACTGGAATAGCATAAAAAAGAACACTCATTTGTTTTAACTCTTAAACAAATGAGTGTTCTTTCAGCTTTTCAACGTTCTGAATAATAGTTTAAAGAGGTTCTGCTCTTGAATGGGATCTATCCATTCCTTCACTTCAAATACTAATTTAAAAAGGACAAAACATATTAGTGATATAAAATATGTTTTGTCCTTTGATTTATTTATCTTTTTTTAATTTAGGTTTTGATAACTAAGTTTTAGTAATGCACATTTGAAATTATGTCTCTTTATTTAACGACAATATTTACAAGTTTGCCTGGAATAACGATAACTTTTACTAAGCTCTTTCCTGCCATATATTCTTGTACTTTTTCATCTGCAAGCGCTATTTTTTCAATGTCTTCTTTTGAAGCATCTTTAGCTACGACAATTTTGGCACGAACTTTACCAGCAACTTGCACCGCTACTTCCACTTCATCATCTACAAGTTTTAACTCATCGTATGTTGGCCATTGCTCATAAGAAAGTGTTCCTTCATGACCTAATAGCTTCCAAAGCTCTTCTGCGATATGAGGAGCCATTGGTGCCAACATTTTAACAAAGCCTTCCGCATAAGCTGTTGGGATTACTTCAGCTTTATAGCAATCGTTGATAAATACCATCATTTGTGAAATAGCAGTATTAAAGCGGATACCTTCATAATCCTCTGTCACTTTTTTCACTGTTTGGTGGTATGATTTTTCTAATGTTGCATCATTAGACACTTGAATTTTCGCTGAAATCGTTCCATCCTCTTCATTGACAAGTAGACGCCAAATACGATCTAAGAAGCGACGTGCCCCATCTAAACCATTTGTAGACCAAGCTACAGAAGCCTCAAGTGGCCCCATGAACATTTCATAAAGACGCAATGTATCTGCACCATGTGACTCAATGATTTCGTCTGGGTTCACAACATTCCCTTTAGATTTAGACATTTTTTCATTACCTTCACCAAGAATCATACCTTGGTTAAATAATTTCTGGAATGGCTCTTTCGTATGAACAACGCCTAAATCATATAACACTTTATGCCAGAAGCGTGCGTATAGTAAATGCAATACAGCATGCTCTGCTCCACCAATATAAATATCAACTGGTAACCAGCGTTTTAGTAATTCTGGGTCTGCAATTGCTTCTGTATTGGTAGGATCGATATAGCGTAAGAAGTACCAGCTAGATCCTGCCCATTGCGGCATTGTATTTGTTTCACGGCGTCCCTTTTTACCTGTCTCTGGATCTACAACATTGACCCATTCTGCAATGTTAGCTAATGGTGATTCACCAGTTCCTGAAGGACGGATATTATCTGTTTTCGGTAGCATTAACGGTAATTCCGATTCTGGAACTGCTGTTATCGTACCATCTTCCCAATGGATCATTGGAATAGGCTCTCCCCAGTAACGCTGACGAGAGAATAGCCAGTCGCGCAGACGATAAGATATCTTCTTCTCTCCAACGCCTTTTTGCTCTAACCATTCAATTGCTTTAGCAATACCCTCTACTTTATTTAAGCCATTTAGGAAATCAGAGTTAATATGTTGCCCATCACCTGTAAATGCTTCTTTACTAATGTCCCCACCTTCAAGAACAGGAACAATGTCTAAATTGAATGCTGATGCAAATTCATAGTCACGCTCATCATGTGCAGGAACCGCCATAATAGCACCTGTTCCATAAGACACTAATACATAGTCTGCAATCCAAATTGGCACTTTTTTACCGTTAATCGGATTTACTGCATAGGCACCTGTAAATACGCCAGTTTTTTCTTTTGCTAAATCTGTACGCTCTAAATCAGACTTCATTTTAACTTTTTCTAAATAAGTTTCAACCGCTTGACGTTGATCAGCTGTCGTTATTTGTTCCACTAATTTATGCTCAGGTGCAAGCACACAATATGTAGCGCCAAATAGTGTATCAGGGCGAGTTGTGAACACGGTAAAGTTCTCATCAGTCCCATCGATACCAAATGTTACCTCTGCTCCTTCTGAACGTCCAATCCAGTTACGCTGCATATCTTTAATAGACTCTGGCCAATCAACTTCCTCTAAGTCATCAATTAAACGATCTGCATAGGCAGTAATTTTAAGCATCCATTGCTTCATTGGTCGACGTTCTACTGGATGTCCACCACGCTCTGATTTGCCATCAATTACTTCTTCATTCGCCAATACCGTACCAAGTGCTGGACACCAGTTAACAGCTACTTCATCCACATAAGCTAAACCTTTGTTATAAAGCTGGATAAAAATCCATTGTGTCCATTTATAATACTCTGGATCAGTCGTGTTAATTTCACGATCCCAATCATAGCTGAAACCTAGCTCTTGAATTTGACGTTTGAATGTCGCAATATTTTTCGCTGTAAATTCTGCCGGATCATTCCCCGTATCAAGTGCATATTGCTCCGCTGGTAAACCAAACGCATCCCAGCCCATTGGATGTAATACATTATAGCCTTGCATACGTTTAAAGCGTGATAGAATATCTGTCGCCGTATATCCTTCTGGATGTCCTACGTGTAGTCCAGCGCCAGATGGATATGGGAACATATCTAATGCAAAGAATTTAGGCTTTTCTGTTTCATTTTCAGTTTTGAATGTTTTGTTATCAGCCCAATATTGCTGCCACTTTTTTTCAATTTGTTGATGATTAAAACTCATTTTTTTTCCTCCTTCAATGAATCTTGCTGCTCTTCATTAGAATTGACAAAATATTTAAAAAATAAAAAAACTCGCCCCTTCCTTATAGAAGGGACGAGAGAATTTGCACTCCCGCGGTACCACCCAAATTAGTGATTACACTCGGCTCAAGCTTCCTTAACGCGGAAGAAACGACACACGCTATTTCACGCGGGCAGACTCAGTAGGCGAGTTCGATTTGCTTTCCTACTAGCTTTCACCAGCCGCTAGCTCTCTAAAAAGAACCACAAATCTACTATTCCTCATCACAGTCTTTACATGATATTGCATTTATTCTAATGGAAAGTATTGAAAAGCACAAGCCTTTGTTTACAGCTTACCCATTACTGAACAATTAATTCCTTTTTTTCCTCAGATTTAGAGAATTCTTTGCATTCATGAAAAGCAAAATGCTGACATCCAATACATCGATTTCTGTCCAAATAGCTGAAGGCTCTTGTAATCGCTTCTCCTGTATGCTGATAAAAATGATGGGCTCCAATTTTATCGTAAAGTCCATTTTGCTGAAGGGCTATCTTTAAGTCATCCTGTACCCCTGTTACCAAAATGTTGCCACCCTGTGCTGTAAAATTGTCAATGATATTGCTAAAATATGCTTCACCCGTAGAGTCCATAAAGGGCACTTTCCCCATGCGTAATATCAAAACTCTAGATTGCTGTTGTAAAGTGCTTGCTATCGTTTGTTCAAATCTTTGTGCTGCACCAAAGAACAGTGGACCTTCGATGGTATACAAGCTTATTTGTGGACAATCATGCTGTTGGTGAACGACATGATGCTGCACCTTCTCGCTTTTATTCGAATGGTCTGGTAGTACCTTTGTCACAACAAGCTTTTCACTCATGCGTTTTGCAAACAATAGCACGGCTAACACAAGCCCTACTTCTACCGCTAATGTAAGGCTAGTAAATACGGTTAATAAAAAGGTAATTAATAAAACGAGCGAATCACCAGATTTCAATTTTATAATATGAGCAAAATGCTTACGTTCACTCATATTCCAAGCAACTACCATTAATACGGGTGCCATACTTGCTAAAGGTATATGGGAAGCATATGGTGCTAATAACAATAAGGTGATTAATACAAACACACCATGGATGATACCCGACATTGGGGATACTGCCCCTGTTTTAATGTTAGTTGCAGTACGAGCAATCGCTCCTGTCGCAGGTATTCCTCCAAACATCGGCGTTACGATATTGGCAATTCCTTGACCGATTAGCTCTCGATTACTATTATGCTTGCTATTCGTCATCCCGTCTGCCACGACTGCAGATAACAACGACTCGATACCTCCAAGCATCGCGATGACAAATGCAGGTCCAATAAGCTGCTGTAGGCGCTCGATTGTAATAGTAGGTATTGCGAAATAGGGTAATGTATTAGGTATTTGACCATAGGCTGTGGCAATCGTAGCCACTTGACCTGAAAAAAAGAAAGTCGCCACAAGAGTGGAGACTATAATACCCACTAATGCACCGGGAACCTTTGGAAAGAATTTAGGTGTCATCATTATTGTTATGAAACAAATGACTGCTGTTAAAATACTGAAAATATTAGTAGTTCCAATTTGCTTTCCTATCTCTTGAATATTCGCTATAAAATACTCATGTCTTGTCATATTGGTTAGTCCTAAAAAATTGGCAATTTGACCTGTAAAAATAATTACTGCTATACCTGCTGTAAAACCAATTGTTACAGGACGGGGAATAAATTTTATTAAGGTCCCTAGCTTAAAAATGCCCATTAAGCAAAGCAATACCCCCGCCATTAAACCTGCCAGTAATAAATCCTCATAGCCATACGTTAGGACAATTCCTAAAAGAATCGGCACAAAAGCCCCTGTAGGTCCTCCAATTTGATATTTTGATCCACCAAAAATGGAAATCAAAACACCTGCAATACAAGCCGTATAAATACCATATTCAGGCTTTACACCTGATGCAATAGCAAAGGACATTGCAAGTGGAATAGCAACGATTCCAACAATGATTCCGGACAATAAATCCTTTTTAGCATGATGGACTGAATACCCTTCAAAACGTCCTGTAAACAGTGACTTCATAGATAAATCTTCCCTTCCCAATAATAAGCAAAGCATAACTTTTCCACATTATGGAGGTTACTTATTTTCTTCGTCACTATCATTACTTGTCATTTCCTCTAATCTTGAAATGGTATGAACTAAATGGTTATTAAAAATATCCTTGGCCACACCAAGTAATTCACCAATCATCGGATCGCTTAAAGAATAGTAAACTTTCTTGCCTTCTTTCACTCCATAAACGATATTTTTAGCGCGTAATACACTTAGCTGCTGAGAAACGGCGGATCCCTCTTTCTCTAAGCAATCTTGAATCTCATTGACACTCTTCTGACCTTCTACAAGAAGTTCCAGTATTCTAATACGTAATGGATGTGCTAACGCTTTAAAAAAATCTGCCTTAAACTGCTGCAATCCTTCTTCCATAAAATAAACCCCCCCATACAACTACATATTCAAATATTTGAATATGTATGATTGTAAGCCTATATTGATAATTTTTCAATATCCACTATGAAAAAAAGAGCAAACCAAGTGTGTAACACTCGATTTGCTCTTTGCATTTATTCACTATGAATCTACTACTATGTTGTTCTTCTTGAGAGGATAATCATAAATAAGACATGGTATAATCGCGAACAGCACAATGACTACTAAAGTTAAAACGAGAGGAATCATGCCATATTGATCCACCATAATTCCACCAAACAAAGGACCGATCATACGTCCACCAGTCGCAGCACTGTTAATAATACCCTGATAGAAGCCTTGTCGACCTTTTGGGGCAAGTTGATTTGCAATAGTTGGTAATGCTGGTGTATAAAACATTTCTCCGAAAGTTAAGACAAGCATGGCTACACCAAACATTTTAAAATCACTCGCAAACGCGATAATACCAAAGGATATAGCGATTAAGATGACACCAAAAACCAATTGACGTTTTAACTGATGCTCCCAACGTTTGATAAGCGGTGCAATGAGCGGCTGCCCTATCACAATTAGCAGACCATTAATCGTCCATAGTAAACTATACTGCTTTAATCCTAAACCTAAATCTTGCGTATAGGATGAAATTGTTGCACTCCATTGCGAATAGGCTAGCCAACATAAAACGGAGGATGAACTAATGATTAATAAGGCATAGAATGGTGCCTTGTTAATGATTCGCTTACTTTCACCAACCACATTCTTTGGTGCAATACTCCCTACCTCTAAACGTTTAAATGTCAGCAAAGCAATAATAAAGAATAAAATATACATCCCTAAATTGACCTTAAACACATAGTCAAATTGATAATCGGCCACCACACCTGCAAGTGCAGGACCTACAGCTACACCCACATTTTGAGCCAAATAGATGGCATTAAAGGCCTTTCGCCCACCCTCTGGCCAGGCTGCTCCAGCCAATGCGAACATACTAGGAAAAACAATACCCCCACTAAAGCCTAATATCGTTAAAAACCATACATAATGCGGCCACCCGTGCCAAAGCGTTAAGCCTATTAATGAAGCAATTGTTAAAAGGATTCCAAGCATGATGGCTTTATAACCACCTATTCTATCAAATAGGTAACCACCTAATAGATTGCCTAAAACACCCGCAGCAGAATTTAGCATCAGGACAAAGCCAGCCATCGCCAGCGTTTTCCCTAAATAATCATGCATATATATGGCATTTAAAGGCCATAAAAATGAGTTGCCTGTTGTGTTCACAAGCATTCCGATAATTAAAAACCAAACACGTTTTGGCATTTGATGTCCTCCATTATTTCGCGTCTCTAAATAGCTAGTTTATGCTGAAATACTTAAAAGTACAAGGAAAATAATTTTACCTTTTTTACAATTTATTAAAGGCTATGAATAGCTATAATTCACTAGATCCAAGCGAAAATTGGAGCAACATCTTTCATGATATATCCTTACCCCATGACGGAACGAGATGCTCATGATAAAATAAGGCGTTAGAGGAGTGAAATAGATGACAGAAATTAATTTTCCTTTTCCTTCTGAAGGGAAAAGATACTATACATGGAATCGCTATTTACGCGATCAATTTGGTCACAAAGTATTTAAAGTAGCATTAGATGCTGGCTTTGATTGTCCAAACCGTGATGGTACGGTTGCCTTTGGCGGCTGTACATTTTGCAGCGCTGCAGGCTCAGGTGATTTTGCAGGCAACAAGGTTGATCCGATTGAAGTTCAATTCGCTGAAATTCGAGACAAAATGCACCAAAAATGGAAAGACGGCAAATATATGGCTTATTTTCAGGCCTATACGAATACACATGCCCCGCTCCCAGTGTTAAAGGAAAAATTCGAAGCTGCTTTGGCGCAGGAAGGTGTTATAGGTCTTTCTATTGCTACTCGACCTGATTGTTTACCAGATGATGTTGTAGAATATTTAGCAGAATTAAACAAGCGTACGTATTTATGGATTGAGCTTGGTCTTCAAACCGTTCATGAAAAAACTGCCAATCTTATTAATCGTGCACATGATTATGCAACCTATGTGGAGGGCGTTGAAAAACTTCGAAAGCATGGTATTCGTGTTTGCTCACATATTATAAATGGTCTACCGCTTGAAGATTATGACATGATGATGGAAACTGCACGAGCAGTGGCGAAGCTAGATGTCCAAGGTATTAAAATCCACTTACTTCATTTATTAAAAGGGACACCAATGGTGAAGCAATATGAAAAAGGGATGCTCGAGTTTTTAGATCAGGATGTTTATACAAAACTAGTCGCTGATCAGCTAGAAATTTTACCACCCGATATGGTCATTCATCGCATTACAGGTGATGGACCTATAGATTTAATGATTGGTCCAATGTGGAGCGTTAATAAATGGGAAGTATTGAATGGCATCGATGCCGAATTGGAGCGCCGTGGTAGTTGGCAGGGGAAATTTTATAAGACTGAGGTTGTTAAATGAAACTACAACGAGTTTTACAATATGCTCAACAGCTACTAAAAGATAGTGTGGAAGAAGGAGATACAGTTGTTGACGCCACTGCCGGAAATGGCCATGATACGCTGTTTTTAGCACAGCTAGTCGGGGATGAAGGACAAGTTTATGCTTTTGATGTCCAAAAAGAAGCAGTCGACGCAACACTACATCGTCTACTAGACCATGGTTTAGAACATCGCGCCCTTGTTTTAAATAAAGGGCATGAAGAAGTAGCCAATTTCGTACACAAGAAAGTAGCCGCAGCCATTTTTAATCTCGGCTATTTGCCGGGTGGCAATCATGATATTATTACCAAGCCTAGTACAACGATTCAGGCTATTGAAGACTTGCTTAAGCTTTTAAAGGTTGGCGGTTTAATCATCCTTGTTATTTATCATGGTCACCCTGGTGGCAAAGAAGAACGAGATACTGTAATAGACTTTGTCAGCCAACTTCCACAAAAATATGTCCATGTCTTAAAATACGAATTTCTCAATCAGCAAAATGACCCTCCATTCGTCATTGCGTTAGAAAAGATGAAGGATTATCCTAATTTATAGACAATTTAAAAGGCTAACTAATAGTATAGTGGGAACTATTAGTTAGCCTTTCTCTTTACCTATTTATTTTTACGTTTTTCATTATAGTCTACCCAGAAATCTGCGCCTTTAATGCCTAGTTTACGAGGATCAAAGACAGGGTCTTTTCCTTCTTTTTTCTGTTTCTCGTAATCTTTTAAAGCAACGATAGCCGGTTTCATAATAATTAAAATGGCTAAAACGTTAATCCATACCATCAGACCAAGACCTACATCCCCCATTGCCCAAGCGAGTCCAGACGTACGGATTGTGCCATAGAATGCTGCAATTAAAATCGCTATTTTCGCAATCCAGATGAAGACCTTTTCGGTACTACCTCTAAATAAATAAGCCACATTTGTTTCAGCGATATAGTAATACGCCATAATCGTTGTAAAGGCAAAGAAGAATAGTGCGATAGCTACAAATGGTGCACCAAGTCCAGGTAAGGATGATTCAACTGCATATTGCGTATACGCAGCACCTTCCTGAATACTCTTAGCAAATGTCATTTGCTCATCACCCGTTAAGCCGCCTTTATTGAATTCCCCAACATGGATAAATGGATCTGTTCCTTCGGCTGCCTTTTCATCTTGTACATTATACATACCCGTAAATAAAATCATAAAGGCTGTAGCTGAACAAATTAATAAGGTATCAATGTATACAGACGCTGCTTGGACAATCCCTTGTTTAGCAGGGTGGGATACTTCTGCTGCGGCAGCTGGGTGCGCCCCAGTCCCTTGACCAGCCTCATTTGAATAGATTCCTCGTTTCACACCCCAAGCAATTGCGGAGCCAATAATACCTCCAAATATTTCTTGTGCTCCAAATGCACTTGAGAAAATTAAAGCAAAGACGGATGGTACCTCTGAAATATTCATAGCGATTATAATAATTGCCATAATAATATAGGCTATTGCCATGAACGGTACAATTACCTGTGCAGCGTTGGCAATCGATTTAACGCCCCCAATAATGATAGCACCAAGTAAAACGACAATAATTAGTCCTGTAATCCAAGTTTCAATACCGAAAGCGTTTTCAACAGCTCCTGCAATGGCATTCGATTGCACACCTGGCATAAGTATTAACATAGCAATCAAAGCAGCTACAGCGAAAATCACTGCAAACCATTTTTGACCCATTCCTTTTTCTATGTAATAGGCCGGTCCACCACGATATTCAGTATCTTTCTCTTCTTTATAGATTTGCGCTAATGTTGATTCTACATATGCGGTTGCCGCACCAATAAAAGCAATTGCCCACATCCAAAAGACAGCACCAGGTCCACCCATCCCAATAGCTGTTGCAGTACCGGCAATATTCCCTGTACCTACACGACCCGATAGTGCGATAGACATTGCTTGGAAGGAGGAAATCCCCTTTTCTGATTTCTCCCCCTTAAACATTAACACAAACATATCTTTAATAAGTCTTACTTGCAGGAATCTTGTAATGACTGAGAAAAAAAGCCCAATCAACAAGATACCATAAATAAACCAAGGTCCCCATAATATGTCATTCAATTTGCCAACAACTACATCCATCTTACCCCTCCAATTTGAATTACCTTACTTTAAGTCACTATATTATTACACTTTTCAGAAAATTACAATATTATATTTAAGTAACAATATTTAAGTAAGGATCCTATTATTTGGAAGGTGTCGAAACTATTTTATTATATATCCAATCCGTCTAAGAGCATTATTGATAAAATCTCGAATATACATAAAAATCTCTTCACGCTCTACTTCATGAAATAAATTATGATAACAATTTGCCCATTCTTTAAATTGAAACTCGGTTAGCTCTTGCTGATGAAGCCAATTGCGCATTTGTCGAGTTTCCGTAATTTTATCTTTTTCAGCTGTCATAATTAACATAGGCATATTAGGAAATTCATGCTTAGGTAGCATAACTAAATTTTTCATCATCTGTTGAAGCTCACGATACCATTTCACTGAAACAACAGACATAAATGGAATATCATCCTTCATTTCCTCTCTACCCTCAACACTGCGCGTTAATGTTTCAAATGTCAGGTCATGCGTCAATTTAACATTTGCTGTTAATGCACTCAAACTCGTTAAAGCATTTGATAATTTACCTGGTAAAAGCTTCAAATGCAGCCAGGGTGATGTCAAAATAATACCTGCACACTCATACTTTTTCTTTTGCATGGTATGAAGAACTAAAGTAGCGCCTAATCCATGCCCTATTACAAAGGTTGGCAAATTATATGAAAAGGCATTCTCAATGAGATTTCTTGTATATTTATTGTACAATTTGAAGTCCTCATCATGGACACGCGCAAATCTTGCATTGATGCCATGATTCGGTAGATCCCCCATGACTATGTGGAAGCCTTCCATTCTTAATTTTTCTATAAGCCATGCATACCAACGGTGGTTTTCATAAGCACCATGAAGAATAGCAATCACAGCCTTTGCTTGTCCATCAGCTTCCCATTTCCACATTCACATAGTCCTCCTAAAAAATAATTACAATTTGATTATATCGAAATAACAGCACATTTTAATTTTATATTTCCTTAAAGTTGCGTATTTGATACGATAATACTATATCTACAGAAAGAAAAGAGGCGATTCTCATGATTTATCCATTTAAAGATAAAACACCAAAGATCGATCCATCTGTTTTTATTGCCGATTATGCAACTGTTACCGGAGACGTAACAATTGGAGCTGAAACAACTATTTGGTTTAATACCGTAATTCGTGGCGATGTTTCACCAACAATTATTGGTGAACGGGTAAGTATCCAAGATCTTTGCTGCTTACATCAAAGTCCTAGGTTTCCACTCATCATTGAAGATGAGGTCACAGTAGGACACCAAGTGACTTTACATAGCTGTACCATTCGAAAAAATGCCTTAATCGGTATGGGCTCCATTATTTTAGACGGAGCAGAGATTGGAGAGGGTGCATTTATTGGAGCCGGAAGTCTTGTGCCTCCTGGTAAAGTCATACCTCCAAATAGCTTAGCATTAGGTCGTCCAGCGAAAGTTGTCCGAGAATTAAACGCTGAGGATAAAGAGGATATGGAGCGTATCGTACGTGAATACGTAGAAAAAGGTCAGTATTATAAATCTCTACAAAAATAAAAGCTTATAAAGAATACATTCATTATAAAAAATCCCTCGCTTTCCATGACCATTGTTCAAGGAATAAAGGCGGGGCATTTTTGCAAAAAAACAAAAGGGGCAGAAAAGCCCCTTTTGTTCATCATACATTAGAATAATTTTCTAACGACTTCAGCACTTTAGCACAATAGTTTACAGACGTGCTTTTACACGTAATGCGTCAGCTTTATCAGTTTGTTCCCATGGTACATTTAAATCTGTACGACCGAAGTGACCATAGGCTGCAGTTTGTTTATAAATTGGACGACGAAGATCAAGCATTTTAATAATTCCTGCTGGGCGTAAATCAAATAGCTCACGAACCCATTCTACGATTTCGCTTTCCTTCACTTTTCCTGTACCAAATGTATCAACAGCAATGGAAACAGGCTGTGCCACGCCAATTGCATACGCCAACTGGACTTCAGCGCGTTCTGCTAAACCAGCTGCTACAATATTTTTAGCTACATAACGTGCCGCATAGGCAGCTGAACGGTCAACTTTTGTTGCATCCTTACCTGAGAATGCACCGCCACCGTGTCGTGCATAGCCACCGTATGTATCAACAATTATCTTACGGCCCGTTAAACCAGCATCTCCTTTTGGCCCACCAATGACGAAACGGCCAGTCGGATTGATAAAGTATTTTGTTTTTGTATCTAATAATTCGCTTGGCACAACAGGAGCAATCACAAGTTGTTTTAGATCAGCCTGAATTTGTTCAAGTGTTGCTTCTTCATCATGCTGTGTTGAAATAACAATTGTATCGACACGTACAGGTACGTTATTGTCATCGTATTCAATTGTTACTTGTGTTTTACCATCGGGGCGTAAATAAGCTAGCTCACCAGATTTACGAACTTCAGTTAAACGACGTGCTAACTTATGAGCTAAGCTAATTGGTAACGGCATTAGCTCAGGTGTTTCATTACATGCATAGCCAAACATTAAGCCTTGGTCCCCTGCACCAATTGCTTCAATATCTGCATCTGTCATAGAACCCTCACGAGCCTCTAAAGCTTGGTCAACACCTTGAGCAATATCTGGAGATTGCTCACCAATTGCTACAAGTACCGCTAAATTTTCAGCATCAAAGCCATATTTCCCACGTGTATATCCGATTTCTGCCACAGTATCACGTACAATACCTTTGATATCTACATAAGTAGAAGTAGTAATTTCTCCCGCTACTAATACTAATCCTGTTGTTACAGTTGTCTCACACGCTACACGTGCATTTGGATCTTCTGCTAAAATAGCATCTAATATGGCATCCGAAATCTGGTCACAAATTTTATCTGGATGCCCTTCTGTTACACTTTCTGATGTAAACAGTCGACGTTTTGTCATTTAGTTTTCCTCCTATTACTCTTACAAAAAGTATTTGAATACGGTACTCATTACCCATGTCAAGTCCGCTCCTAAGGATTGAACTCTCAAGCCGCTGTTGTTGTCATTTCACTTTACGTGAAAAAATAACTGCTACTTTTAACACGAGGATTTCGAAAGATCCGTCATTATAATAAGGAAAGAACTACATATACTTACCTTTACATTGATTTTTAACAATAAAAAAATCCTTTACTCACGTTACTATACATGAGGAAAGGAATAATGACTTCGTTACCTTTCACTCTTATCGTTCAAGGGATTTTCCCTTGCATCAGGTTGGCACCAACGCATGTCGTGAAATAATTCATGCAGGTTGCCGGGTTTCACAGGGCCTGACCCTCCACCAGCTCGGGATAAGAGTATCCGTTCAATTTTCATGTTACTGAAAAGGTAGAACGTTGTCAAATATTTTCTTATGTATTACTGTATAGTAAGGAAGGAACAAATAATCACCATAAAAATTTTCATTCTTGGGTGATGATGTAAACAGAAGAAAATTAATCCCTACAACATACCTAGCATCTTGTGGTAACATATGTGTGGCTCAAATTTTAGACAATTTACTGTAGCATTGAATGTTTTCTACTCGAAAAACATTATTTTTTGTCAGTTTATTGAAAAGTAATAAAAACTCTAAAATAATTTCTTAATTAGTATAGATTATTTAACCAATTGTGTTATACTATTTTTGAAATTAAGAAAAAATCCCTCTAAATCAAGGGAATACTATAAAAAAGGATGGTATTTAATCGATGAATTCAGTAGAAATTGCAAACGAACTGAAGGAATTATTAAGCGGCGGTAACATTAACGTTCAACTTTCAGTACCACAATTAGCAGAAAAAGCTACTTCTCGTGGTGAGGCAATGTTAACAGTAGATGGCGCAGTTCGTGCAGAAACTGGCAAATACACTGGTCGTTCACCTAAAGATAAATATACAGTAGAAGAAGAAAGCACAAAAGATCAAATTGACTGGGGTAAAGTCAATCAACCAATTTCCTCTGAAGTGTTCGATAACCTGTATGTAAAAGTAATAAAATATTTAAAAGAACAAGATGAATTATTTGTATTCAAAGGCTTTGCTGGTGCTGACAAAGATTCACAATTAAGCATCCAAGTTATTAATGAATACGCTTGGCACAACCTTTTCGCTCATCAATTATTTATCCGTCCAACTAAAGACGAATTAGCTTCGCATGTTGCAGACTTCACTGTCATCTCAGCTCCTAACTTTAAAGCAGATCCTGCGGTTGACGGTACTGCTTCTGAAACATTCATCATTGTATCACTTGAAAAGAAAATTATCTTAATTGGTGGTACTGAATATGCTGGTGAAATGAAAAAATCTATTTTCGGTATTATGAACTACTTATTACCACAACAAGGTATCCTTTCTATGCACTGTTCAGCAAACGTTGGTGAAGCTGGCGATGTAGCATTATTCTTCGGTCTATCTGGTACTGGTAAAACAACATTATCCGCTGATCCAGACCGTAAGCTTATCGGTGACGATGAACACGGCTGGTCTGATAATGGTGTATTCAATATTGAGGGTGGTTGCTATGCAAAAACGATCAACCTTTCTGCTGAGAAAGAACCAGAAATCTACAATGCAATCCGCTTCGGCTCTGTTTTAGAAAACGTAGCTGTTGATCCAGAAACTCGTATTTGTGATTATGATGATGGATCATTAACAGAAAATACACGTGTAGCTTATCCGATTCAATACATCGAAAACATTGTTGATCCTTCTGTAGCAGGTCATCCAAAAACAATCATCTTCCTAACAGCTGATGCGTTTGGCGTTTTACCTCCTATCAGTAAATTAACAAAAGAGCAAGCTATGTATCACTTCTTAAGTGGTTTCACTTCAAAACTTGCTGGAACTGAACGTGGTGTAACAGAGCCAGAACCAGTATTCTCTACTTGCTTCGGTTCTCCATTCCTTCCACTTCCTGCAACAGTTTATGCAGAAATGTTAGGTCAAAAAATTGACGAACATGGCGCACAGGTATTCCTAGTGAACACTGGTTGGACTGGTGGAGAATATGGTACTGGTAGCCGTATGAAGCTTTCTTATACACGTACAATGGTGCGCGCAGCTATCGATGGTAAATTAACAAATGTTGAAACGACACAAGATGCTGTATTTGGTTTACACATCCCAACAGCAGTTGAAGGTGTACCTTCACAAGTGTTAAATCCTCGTGAAGCATGGGCAGATAAAGCTGCATACGATGCAAAAGCTGCTGAACTTGCAGGTTTATTCAACGAAAACTTCCAGAAATTTGCAAACGTTTCTGAAGCCATCACTACACTTGGTGGCCCATTAAAATAACAACTAGAACAAGAAAAGGGAACGAGATAATTCGTTCTCTTTTTCTTTCCCATAAAACATAGATGAAGCTAATATAGGGAGATACATATGAAAAGAAAATACAAATTACTAGTAGCAATCATTACTATATTATTGGCATTATTTATTGGTGCTGGTTTTTTTGCAGGCAACTACTTTTATAATCTGGCATTAAATCCGGATACTGATAAAACAGCTGTTCTAGATGCCCCCCATAATTTAATTGATAGCAATTCAAATGAGGCTCAAGAGAAAGAGGACCGTGAGCAATGGTTTAACAAGCATTATGAGGAGAAGGCTATTCAATCCTATGATTCTCTTAATCTGCATGCTTACGCTATCCAAAACAGCCAGCCCACGGACAAATGGGCAATTATTTTCCATGGCTATTCAAGTGATGGTACACAAATGACTAAGTATGCTAAACAATTTTATGATATGGGCTATCATGTGCTAATTCCCGATGCAAGAGGACATGGTCAAAGTGAAGGTGATTATATCGGCATGGGGTGGCATGATCGTTTTGATGTTGTTTCATGGATTGACGACATTGTAAACGGGAATAAAGATGCTGAAATTGTGCTATTTGGAGTTTCAATGGGAGGCGCCACTGTGATGATGGCTTCAGGCGAGGATTTGCCGTCAAATGTAAAGGCAATCATTGAGGATTGCGGTTATTCTTCCGTATGGGATGAATTTTCCTATCAATTACAAGCAATCTTTCACTTGCCTTCATTCCCAATTATGCAATTCTCTTCAGTCGTAACTAAATTAAAAGCAGGCTATACTCTGGGAGAAGCTAGTGCTGTTGATCAAGTGGCAAAATCGAAAACCCCTATGCTGTTTATTCATGGAGACAACGATACTTTTGTCCCTTCGACCATGTTGAATGACGTATATGAGGCAGCAAATGTACCGAAGCAAAAATTACTTGTCGAAGGTGCTGGTCATGGCGAGGCGGAAAGCGTAGCTGGCGAGCTCTATTGGGAAACGATTCAGTATTTCTTAGAAACTTATATGAAATAATAAAGTGCCCCTTCTTTTAGAATACCTATTCATCTCCAGATGATAGCTATTTAAGAAGGGGCCTTAATAATTTCATTTTCTAGTGTTGCTTCATCCATTCACAAAGAGCACGTACGGTTTCACGATTTTTAGCTGGCGGGTATTGGTGTGCATAATGAAGGTCATACCATGTTTCGTATGTTTTATTAGCATCGTCTAAGAAAAATGCCAGTTGTCTAGCATGCTCTATATCCACATTCTCATCCTGATAGCCATGAATAATTAACACTGGAGCTGTTATATGCTCTACTTCAAACAAAGGTGTACGAGCATCATAGGCTTCCGGTACACGGTTTGGTGTTCCTCCGATAACGCGTTTCATCATCCGTCGCATATCTGTACGTTCCCAGTAAGTGGCCGTTGCATCAGAAACTCCAGCCCATGTCACAACGGAAGTAATATCCCTTCGTAAAATTGCTGTCCATAGAGCCATGATGCCTCCACGCGAAAAGCCAAAAACATGAATATTATCATTGCAAAATTGCTTCAGTACATCAACAGCAAAAACAGCATCATAACGATCCGCCCCTGCAAACTCATCTTTGCCCTCGCCACCTCTATTTCCACGATAATACGGTGCAAAGACGATAAAGCCTTGAGCGGCAAATTGGGCAATACGTGAGGGTCTTACCATACCTATGCTTTGCATACCCCCTCTTAAATATAAAAAGCCATCATATGTACCCTCAGTTTTCGGCTCTGCTAGAAGTCCTTTTATTCGCAAGCCCTGTGACATATAAGTAATTTCAGTTAAACGTATTGCTGGATTGGGTGAAGGATAGGCGCGCTTTTCAACGATATCACCATTTTTTGTCACGTCGTTTCAACTCCTCCAGCATTTTCTTCATTCCTTCATCCTTCATATGAAAGCTCAAGTTTGGATGATGGGTAAATTCCTCATCAGATAACCACAGCATACCGGATGTTTCTAAATCAAATTCAATGTCCTCCTGCCCAGCAAATTGTGCAGTAAAAACCGTTTTACAAAATAATATGTCATCATGAACCGCATATTCTGCAAACCATTGAAGATTTTTCACACGGACACCGGTTTCTTCAAATACTTCCCTTATAGCTGCATCCTCTAGCGTTTCGCCTTTCTCCAATTTGCCACCTGGCACCTCGACACCACGTCGTTTATGTATAGTACATAGCCACTTATTTTGATGCTTTAATAAAACAAGGACGTGTTTGGGTTCTACGGTAGACTCCCCTCTCGTAAAACTCAATTCTACGCGCAGGCCATGTAAATCTGTAAATGTTAACATATCTTCAACCTCACGTTCTTTCATGCTGAATAACAGAAGTCATTTTTCATTGCCTTCACTTACAGGCATCGTGAATTCCTAATTTCTGTTTTGTTGGGATTGCATTTCCACTAAGTGCAAATCATTTAAATCCCTCTAGTTTATCTAAGTTAACTATAGAGTAATCATACAGAAACAAGCAACTTTAAATATAGTGTAAGCAAGCAAAAAAGCGTGCTTCAAATGAAGACACGCTTTACATTAAATGACTCGTTCACCATCGAAATAAACAACCGGATTTTTCACTACACAATCAATATGGACATCCGCTGTATTTGCTCCACCGAATGGTACATTGCTACCGAATGCGATATGGATTGTCCCATAGACCTTCTCATCTTCTAATACATTACCACATAACATAGCACTTTTATTAGCTCCAATGCCGAACTCTGCGATGATCCGACCATTCTCTTCGCCAAGTAACTCTAGCAATCGAGGACCATCCGGACCAATTGCTTCTACTAATCGTCCATTAGAAATTTTTAATAATAATGGTTCCTTTAAGACTCCAATATTAGCAATAGAACCATCCACTAAAATTTCACCATTTGCAGATGTCTCTATTGGCGCAATATAGGATTCACCGGAGGGAATATTACCATGCTCTCCTGCTTGGCGAATAACGCCAGTCGAACGAATGCCTAAGCGGTTTTCTACACTAAATGTTAGCTCATGACCATCCTTAACAATTCGAATTCCTGCCGCCTTATCGAGAAGCTGGACATATTTTTCTACCATTTCCTCAATCTCTTGCGCATCTGCATGAAGCGCACCTTGTTCCAGCATCTCCCACGTAATACCTGGCATAGTCGCTACACGACCACCTTTTTCACAGGCATTTTTACGGGCTGCTGTATGTGTCAAGGAGTGAGTGGTCAAACAAAGTGAGACATCAGCATTTGCCAAAAGCGATGAAACTGCATGAATAGGCTCCTGTCCTGATTTCTCCAATAACGGCATAACCATAAGCATTGTATTAGCCGTTATTGTTAGCCCAGCCTCATAAAAGATTGTTGCTAAGTCTTGCTTTTGAACATCTGTCAAAATTAAAAGCGTTTCTGACGATTGAACATTTAAATGATCTTTTAATACCTTCAGTGCAATATCATGTAAATGCTGCATAGTAGCACTCCTTAATTAAAATTCAAATGATATCTACGAATGATTCCTTCTATTTCATTTCTAGCATCTGTTAAAGGACCCAAAAATTCAGGTACTCGTTGTTCCGTAAATCGGTAGATAGGGCCAGAAACAGTGATAGAGGCTACGACCTTTTCATCACTATTAAATATAGGCATAGCAAGTGCCAATACATCGACGGAATATTCACTGTTACTGAGTGCATAACCACAGCTACGTATTTTTTCAAGCTCTAACCGTATGTCATTTGCATTCGTCATCGTATTGGTCGTATAAGCGGTTAGCGGTTCATCAATAACCTTAGAAATTTGCTCATCACTTAGGAAAGCAAGCATAGAACGATAGGAAGCACCTACATAAAGCGGAGATCTACTTCCTCTTGAAACAGTAAACTTCACCTTATTCACAGGCTCCGCTTTTAATAAAGTTAACGCTTCCAATCCATTTAAAACTGTAAATATGGCGGTTTCACCAGTAACATCCTTTAAGTTATCAAGAACAGGCATACATAGCTGATCTATGTTTAATGAATCATACATATTCATACCAATTTCCCATAATGCAATACCCAAGGAGTACTTTTTGGTTACTGGATCCTTTGTAATAAACCCATTATTCTCAAATGTTTCGAGAATGCGATATAAATTTGTATGATTCATGTTCATCGCCATCGCTAACTCTCGACCACCCCATACAGGCTTTTCCTTTGTAAACATCTTTAAAACCGCAATTGATAAATTTAACGTCTTTAGCATATCTCTCATCCTTTTGATCTATTTATCTGTACAAACGGCTGCAAATCCCTCTCTTAAGGGGGATTAATTGAAAGATTTAACAGCCGTCAGCACCTGATATCACTTTATCAAAAGTAAGAGAGTAGCTAATCTCTTACTTTTGATAGAGGAAATCAATAGCAGCAGTAATATATACTTTTGCACAGCGTACGATATCCTCAACACGCACTTTTTCATTATACCCGTGAATGCTTGGTAAATAGGCCGGGCCGTATTGCAAAACCGGAATATCATACTGTCTGAAATGTCGAGCATCACTGCTTGCCCATTGCATAACACCATAAGCTTCTAATCCTGTTACAAATGAAATATTATCCACAATCGATTGGCAAACGGGATTTTCAGCTGGGGTATAATTGGCTACACTTTTGAAACCAAAACGTCTGATCGAATACTCAATGTCTAAGGCATCTAATTTATTCTTCAAGATTTCCGTTACTTCCTCCTGTGTAATACCGAATGGTAACCGACAATCGACCTGTACCTTACAATAATCTGGGATAACATTGGACTTCGTACCTCCCTCAATTGTACCAATATTTACAGTAATTTTCTCTAGTACTTCTTGATATTTCAGGCGGTCTTTCTCCACTTCACGCATATATTTTTTCGATACTTCTATTAGTGGCTGTACTTCTTCAGGAATGACAATATTCATGTCCCATAATGTGCGAATTTCTTGAATAGCTCGGATTGCATCATTAATTGCATTACGACCCGCTAAAGGTGATAAGCTACCATGTCCAGGTTCCCCATGCACTTCTAATTCAAACCAGTAGGAGCCTTTTTGCCCAATTGTCGGATTTAATGGAGATGAAGGCTCTGCAATTAAACATCCATCACCCTTAACTAAACCTCGCTCCAACAACCAAGGAACACCAAATTCCCCACCAGTTTCTTCGTCAGGTACAATGGCTAATGTTAATTTTCCTGGCAATTCAATATTCAATTTCTTGAGTAGTTTTGTAGCAAAAATAATACCTGCTAAACCTGCTTTCATATCGCTTGCACCACGCCCAAGCATCCAACCATCCTTCACTTCTCCAGAGAAAGGATCAAAATCCCATTTAGATAAGTCTCCAACAGGCACAACATCTGTATGCCCACAATAAACAAGTTCTTTGCCTTCACCATTTCCAATAGAAGCTACTAAATTAAACATTTTATCCGCAGCCTCATATTTTTGGTAAGCAATGCCTACATCATTTAGATAGTGCTCGATAAAGGCAGTTATTTCAGTCGTATCTCCTGGAGGATTCACACTTGGAATTTGAATGAGTTTCGAACAAAAATCAATTAACTCTTCTTGATGATTTTCCACTTCATCTACTAGTTGCAATTTTAGTGCTTGTAAGTCATTCATGTGCTTGTACCTCATTTCCTTTAGTTTGCAAATGCTTCATGCTACCGTATAAATTTTTCATATGTGTAAACTGCTTTTCATCAAAGAAAGAGCATTTATGTGCACCGTACGTTTTCGCCACTTCTAAGACAAATCGAACAACATTCTCTACATCTGTAACATGTGTTGCACCTGTTGCACAGCCTGCCACGATAGATTCGGTTGTAATTGCTACCCCTACAACAGGACTTGATGTCGCCACAGCGGGTTGTAAAATACTATTGATATGGAATAAACCATTCCCATATGGGGTAATGTCTTGCATTGTTAGCGGCAGTACAACTGGTGCAATACCTGCTGATTGCGTGTAAATTTGAAGCAAATCATCACTAATTTTTAATATGTAACCTTCTTTAACTGTTGGTGTAATGGCAAATCCTTTATGGTTACATACTTGGTTACCTTTTGTTGTATCAATTGAAAGAATAGCATCCATTGTTTCTTCCACTTCATTCTCGTTCATGACGCTAATATCGACTGGAGAATTCATAAATGGCACTGGCTCATGTGGTAAAGTGGGTGCAGTTGGACAAATATGAGTGGAGAAAATTACATCCCCCTCTAACTGGTCACCTTTTAAAGCCATATCAATCGCTTTTGCAGCGGAGGCCATACAGGCTAGTGCACCATCTCCATCCGATACAAAGCCCGTCATTTCAGGGCGTGCCCCAATACCGCCTAAGCGACCGATGATTCCTAATGTAGGCGCATAGCCACCTGAGGATTTACCATTCTTACCTTTCACTAGAACGCGGACAAAATCGGTTGAGCCATTTTCACCTTTAATTGTTTTAACTACTACATCTGCTGCTGGATTAATATTGTGTAAATACTCTTTCATAACTTCACCATTTACATACATACTATCCATTACCTCGTATAACTCCATAACATGCTTCAATGACATAATTAGTCCGCTCCTTTTTCTATCAAAAAATTTTATTCATTATGATTTATAAGCTTATATTGTAGATGCTTCTTGCTGAATAGCTTCCCATAAATGACATGATACTTGATGGGTTGCTGTCACCGTATCGAGTGTTGGTTGCTCTTCTGCACATTTGTCTGTGGCAAAACGACAACGTTTATGGAAGGCACAGCCACTCGGAGGATTCACGGGACTTGGAACATCCCCTGTTAAAATAATTCGTTCCTTTGTATCAAAAGGATTTTCCTTAGGGATAGCTGATAACAAAGCCTGTGTATAGGGGTGTTGAGGGTGATCATAAATTTCTTTATATGTGCCCATTTCAACAATTTTGCCTAAATACATCACTGCAATGCGATCACACATATAATTCACTACATTGAGATCATGTGAAATAAAAATATAGGTTAAACCAAAATCTTTCTGTAAATCTTTTAATAGATTGATTACTTGTGCCTGTACAGATACATCTAAGGCGGATACAGGTTCGTCACAAACAACTATATCTGGTTGAAGTGCAAGCGCCCGTGCAATATTAATGCGCTGCCTTTGTCCTCCTGAAAACTCATGGGGGTAGCGCTTTGCATGATAAGCACTCAACCCTACTGTTTCTAGTAGCTCCATGACACGCTTTTTACGTGATGATTCATCACCTATCCCATGTATCACTAATGGTTCAGCAATTAAATATTCAATCGTTTTACGAGGATCTAGGGATGCATAGGGATTTTGGAAAACCATTTGTATCGATTTTCGTGCAGAGCGAATATCCTTCGTATTTAAGCTTGCTAAATTGGTTCCCTTAAACTCAACGATACCCTCGGTTGGTGCTATTAACTGGTTGATTAAACGAGCAACCGTCGATTTCCCACAGCCCGATTCACCCACAATCCCAAGTGTTTCTCCTTTAAATAATTCAAAGCTTACTCCATCTACTGCTTTCACAAATTGTGTGGACTTTTTAAAAGGAATTGAGCTCTTAATAGGAAAATGCTTTTTTAAATTATTTACCTTTAAGATCAATTCATTGGGCTGTTGCATGAAAAACCCCCACCTTTCTAGCGACAATTTGATCTTTTGATTGCAAATGGCAGGCTACAAAATGATTGTCCTGGACTTCCACTAAATCGGGTATTGTACTACGGCATAGATCCGTTGCTAACGGGCAGCGAGCTGCAAAATGACAACCGCTTTGTGGCATGGTTAGATCGGGTGGACTTCCTGGGATGGCTGGCAACCTTTGCTGTCCTTGTGTCCCCATCGTAATCTGCGACTCTAATAATCCCCAAGTATAAGGGTGTAATGGTTTTTCATAGAGCTGCCTTGTTGTAGTCGACTCCACTGTACGGCCTGCATACATGACATTCACTTTGTCACAAAGCTCCCAAACTACACCTAAATCATGCGTAATCATAATAATGGCCGTATCATGTTCTTGCTGTAATTTTTTCATCAAATCAAGAATTTGAGCCTGTACAGTTACATCCAATGCTGTAGTGGGCTCATCAGCAATAAGTAGCTTTGGATTACAAGCAAGCGCAATAGCAATCATGACACGTTGACGCATTCCACCTGAAAATTCATGAGGATACATTTTCAAACGCTTTTCTGGCTCCGGAATCCCTACCATTTTCAGCATATCCACAGCTTTTATTGCTGCATCCTTCTTGGATATATGCTCATGAGCTTGGATCACTTCAAAAATTTGATTGCCCACTGTTAAAACGGGATTTAGACTCGTAATAGGGTCTTGAAAAATCATCGACATTTCATTACCTCTGACATTCCGCATTTCCTTTTCTGAAATCCCTATTAAATCACGCCCATTAAAACGAATTACTCCGTTCGTTATTTTTCCTGGCGGAGATGGAATTAAACGCATGAGAGCAGTGGCAGTAACACTTTTTCCCGATCCAGACTCACCAACAATTCCTAGTGTTTCCTTCTTATTTAATTGTAAATTAACTCCATTAACAGCTTTCATTGTAGAGCCACCACTCTTAAATTCTACTGTCAAGTTTTCTACATCTAGTAAACGTTCAGTCATGACGCCATCCCCTTTCATTAAACTTTCATTTTCGGATCTAATGCATCACGTAATCCATCTCCTAACAGGTTTATACCAAGGACTGTTAATAAAATACAGATACCTGAAAATGTCGCCATTTGAGGATTTAATACTAAAAAGTCTTTACCATCCTTTAAAATGCTACCCCATGAGGCTGTTGGAGGCTGTACCCCTAACCCTAAAAAGCTAAGTGCAGCCTCCGAAATAATAGCGCCTGCTGTACTCATCGTTCCATAGACAATCAATGGAGCTAAACAGTTGGGTAGTATATGACTAAAAATGATACGTGAATGTGTAGCCCCTAAAGAATGCGTCACCTCAATAAACTCTTCTTCTTTAACACTTAAAACCTGACCACGAACAAGCCTAGCAAACCCTGGTATATTGGCTATACCAATGGCGACTATAACGTTTACAAGCCCTTGTCCTAATACCGTCATTAACGTAATAGCTAATAAAATAAATGGAAAGGCGAAAAGGCCATCCATCGTGCGCATGATAATGGAATCACTACGGCCTCCAAAATATCCCGCAACAAGACCGAGTAATGTCCCAAACACAGCACCAAATAACACTGCTGCAATTCCAACAATCATAGATATTCGGGTTCCATAAACTAAACGACTAAACAAATCTCGACCATAGTTATCGGTTCCAAGCAAATGTCCATCGGTATTCATGGGTAAAAATGATTTACCAACAGTCATTTCATTTGGTGGGTGGGTTGCAATTAATGGAGCGAAGATAGCAACAATGGCCATCAAGGATACAATCACTAACCCAATTGTTGCTAATTTATTTTTAAGCAACTTTCGTAACAATGTATTTCTTTTTCTAGTTTCATTGACAACTGCTTGAGTCATTGTTATTTCTTCCCTCCATTCGATTCTAGATTGACCTTTGGATTCACAACCTTATACAACACATCAACGATTAAGTTAATAAGGACAAAGATAAAGGCAATGAAAATAACTGTACCTTGTACAACGACAAAGTCACGTTTATCTATCGCATCTACAATCAGTCGACCCATCCCAGGCCAGCTAAAAATCGTTTCTGTTAAAACGGCACCACCTAGTAAATTAGAAATTTGCATACCTAGTACCGTTAAGATTGGCGTTAAAGCATTTTTAAACGCATGCTTCCCAATAACCAAATATTCTTTTATGCCCTTAGAACGTGCTGTTTTAATATAATCTTGTGAAATGACCTCTAACATACTCGAACGTGTAATACGTGCGAATGTCGCCATTGGAATTGTTGCTAAAGCAAAGGCTGGCAAAATTAAATGCTTTAAATATGACCAAAAACCTTCACTCATATTCCCCATTCCAGTCGCAGGGAACCAGCCAAGATTGACACTAAAGAATAAGACAAGCATGATTCCCAACCAAAAAATTGGCATGGATACTCCTACTAGTGACACAAGCATGACCACATAATCAATGATCGTATTTTGTTTTCTAGCTGCCAATATACCTGCGGGGATTCCAATTACGACAGCTATTAATAAGGCTGCTAGTGCAAGTACAACTGTATTTGGGAATCTTTCGATAATAAGCCCCAACACAGACTCACTATAAGAATAGGAATAACCCAAATTTAACTGCGCTAAGTCACCTACATATGAAATAAATTGTGAAGGCATTGACTTATTTAATCCCAGCTCTTCTCTTAAATTCTCTACATCTTCCACACTAGCCTGGGGACCAAGCATGACAGAAGCCGGATCACCGGGAATCATTCGCGTGATAATAAATACGATGATACCAACTACTAACAGTGTTGGAATAAGGTTTACTAACCTTCTTAAAATAAATGAGCCCATCTTATTAAGACCTCCTTTTCATTATTAGAATCATTGGTTCATATTGTGAATAACTAAATACTACACCTAGCGATAATTATTTGTAAATATATTTTTTCTGAATTTTTTTAATTTTATATTTACTTCTTGTTTACAAATGTGCTACTTTTATTTCGAACCTACCATTTTTGAATCAACGGTTCATATTGTGAAACATAATAAAGGAGGCTAGCACGAATGAAGAAAATAAACGTAAAAAAATCTTTCCTACTTTTCTTTTTAACTTTAATGATTGCTGTTTTAGCTGCTTGTGGTGGGAATACAGAAAAAAATAACTCATCAGATGAACAAGATGGAGAAGTTACTTCTGGAGGATCATTAAATGTTGGTCTTTCAGCGAATGCCAAAACGTTTGACCCGATCAAATATACAGGGGTTTATGAATCACAGGTAATGCGTCAAATGGGTGATACTTTAGTTGTTTATAACAAAGATCTGTCGGATATCATTCCCTCATTAGCAACGGAATGGAAAGTATCAGATGATATGTTAGTTTATACGTTCCAATTACGTGAGGGTGTAAAATTCCAAAAGGGACAATACCAAGATGGTCGTGAGATGACAGCTGAAGATGTGAAATATTCATTAGAACGTTCTGCTAAAGAATCGGCTATGAATCGTCTTAGTGGCGTGACAGAGGTTAAGGTACTATCTGATTATGAAGTAGAGATTCACTTAGCTACTCCTAATGCTGCCCTACTTGCTATGCTAACTGATGCTGGGAATATCATTATTCCAAAAGAAGAGATTGAAGGATGGGGCGATAAATTTTCTGAGCATTTCATTGGCACCGGTCCATTCCAGTTAACAGAATGGAAAAAAGACCAAGAAGTAAAACTGGCACGCCATGAAAATTATTGGGGAGACAAGCCAAATCTCGACCATTTAGCAATGAAATTTATCTCCGACCAAAATATGATGACCAATGCATTACGTTCAGGTGATATTGATATCGCGATGGACGTAAAAGGCCAAAATCGAGAAATTATCAATCAAGATAGTAATCTTGAGCTGTTAACAAATCCGGGCTTATCCATTGTTTACCTGGATCTCAACAATAAAGTAGGCCCAACTGCTGATAAGCGTGTACGTGAAGCCATTTATATGGCAACAAATGTTGAGGAAATCATTTCTGGTGTTAATCAATGGGGTGGCGGTGATGTTTCCTATTTACCTTTACCTCCAGGTTCTTGGGGTTATGATAAATCCTTAGTCGATATGGTACCGAAATATAATCCTGAAGAAGCTAAAAAATTATTAGCGGATGCCGGCTATGCTGACGGCTTCAAAACAGAGATTTACGTATCAGAGGCACGTGTTCCTTACGCAACGATTTTCCAAAGTCAATTGAAGAAAAATTTAAATATAGATGTTGAAATTAAAGTCCTTGAATGGGGTACTTACAGTGATACAGTAGCAAAGGGCAATGCTCCAATGAATATTGGTGGTTGGACTTGGTATCCAGATCCATATTTCTTCCTCTATCAATTATTCCACACAAATCAAATCGGAGCGTTAGGTAATGGTAAAGGCTACAGCAATCCAGAAGTTGATAAATTATTGGAGCGTGCTGTATCCGAAACAGTCGTACAAGAAGAACGAGCAAAACTATACCAAGAGGCATTAAAACTTATACTAGCGGATGTTCCACGTATCGAATTAGAAGCAACGCAAACTGTTGCAGGCGTAAATAAACATGTACAGGGCTTTGAAGTTTCAGCTGATAACTCTGTTCAAATTGTTCATCCAAATGGTACGAACGTATCCCTATCAAAATAACTCAACTAGAAAAGTGGAGATTCTTGTCTCCGCTTTTCTCTTCATAAGGAGAGATCTGATCCGATGACTCGATATATAAATGGGCTTGTCTTTAACTCTGACACTCGTAGCTTTGATAAACAGTCATTCCAAGTGCAAGGAGAATATTTCGAACAAGCTACACTTACTGCCGAGAATGAAATAAATTTAGATGGCTATTATATTACTCCTGGCCTTATCGATAGTTGTTCACAAATTGGTTTAGCTGAAATTGGCATTCGTTGGGAAGGTGATGATAGCTATGAATTTGAATCGCACTTACAATATTCAGTTATTGATGGTATTTACCCCTTTGATGGTGCCTTTCAAAAGTCTGTCTCACATGGGGTTACAGCATCGCATATTGTTCCTTCTCCCAAAAGCTTAATTGGTGCCAAAACGGCTATCATTCATCATACACATACAACTGTAGATGAAATGATGATTGCAAAAGATGTTGCATATTCCTTTTCTATTGGACACCAGGCAAAAAGTACATTTTTTGCTGAAAAGAAAAAGCCATTGACTCGTATGGGCATCGCTAAAATCTTAAGGGACACACTCCAACAAATTCAACAACAGGAACCTTCCATTCATAAGATTGTTGTACGGGCCCATAAAGCTGTCGATATTGAATTAATTCATCGACTACAACAAGAATTTAATAATGCTTTTGACTTTCATATTATTCATGGCACGGAAATTCCTCTTGTTGAAGAAACAGCTTTCCATACGGTTATTGCTGGGCCGACATTCCGTTATATTGAGCATAATGAGATGATGGAGCTGTCACCAAAGCTGTATCATCAGCTATTCACTCAAACAATTCCATTTGTTTTTTGTACAGATCACCCTGTTAGTAGCACATCCCATCTGACATTAGAAGGTTGTTTAGCTGTTAGAGAAGGTATGTCACGCTCCGATGTTCTCTATACTTTGACAACAGGTGCTGCTAATTTCCTAGGCATTGCCCATAAAACAGGTGCTATTCGTGATGGCCTTTATGCTGATTTTGTGATTTGGGATAAGCACCCATTAAATTTAGATGCACAGGTTATCGCTACTTTTATTAAAGGGGAAAAAGTTTATGCAACGGAAGAAGGTATGTCAAAATGATAATTTATCATCATGCAACGTTTCTCACAGTCAATGAACAAAATGATTTTTTTGAACAGCTATGGGTTGAAGATGGACGCATTGTTTATGTAGGGCCAGCAAAAGAAATACCCCCTTATGCGCACTTAATCGATCTACAGGGAGCATATGTCACACCAGGATTAATTGATATCCATGCACATGTAGGAACATGGGCAGAAGTAACTGAAGATATTAATGATGCTAATGAATATAGCGAACCATTTACGCCGCTTATGCATGCTTTAGACAGTGTTGATATTCGCCATTTCTCCTTTCAGCATGCCCTCGAAGGTGGCGTGACAACTGTACAAACTGGTCCGGGTAGTGCCAATGTTATTGGTGGTATTTGGAGTATCCTGAAAACAGCAGGTCCCACTCTCGCTTCTCGCGTCCTAGTAGAACGAAGTGGATTAAAAGGAGCATTAGGGGAAAATCCAAAGAACGTCTTTGGTAATCAATATAAACGAAAGCCAATGACCCGTATGGCGATTGCTCAACTGCTACGGGATGGCTTCCAACGGGCTAGCCTGCTGAATGAACAGGAGCAAGCTGAAGAGGTATTCCGAAATTCGGAATTACGACCATTTATTGAGGTACTCCGTGGTGAAATGCCCCTTCGTCTTCATTGCCATAGAGCAGATGATATTATGACCGCTATACGAATTGCCAAAGAATTTAATGTGAAGCTCCATTTAGAGCATTGTACAGAAGGCTATCTCATTGTTGATGCAGTAAAAAATAGTGGATTCCATGCAACGCTTGGTCCCTATATGTTAACCCCATCTAAATATGAAACCCGGCATTCTACACCAGCTATTGCTGCGATATTTAAAGAGCATAGTATTCCTTTTGCTATCATGACGGATCATCCCTTTGTACCCATTCAGTACTTAAAGTATTGCGCCTCTGAAGCAATTCGTTATGGGTTAGATGAACAAACAGCCTTAAAAAGCATTACGATACATGCCGCTAAGCTTGTACAGCTTGATCATCGAATTGGTAGTCTTGAGGAAGGTAAAGATGCTGATTTTGTTGTGTGGTCTCACCCTATTTTTGAAACGGAAGCGAAAGTACTACAAACCTATGTAAACGGAGAAAAATATTTTGAAGCGGAGGAAGCACAATGGAACACTCAAAAATTGCCATTGTAACTATTGGTCAAGCTCCTCGTAAAGATATGGCGGAGGATATTCAGCATTTAAAACAAGATGGCCTCCATGTTCATGAATTTGGTGTCCTTGATTCCCTATCTCCATCTGAAATTTCAGCGCTATCTCCCTCACAGGAAGACACTGATGTTTTAGTGACTCTCCTGACAAATGGTCAGCAGGTAAGGTTAAGTAAAGCAAAGCTCATGCCTTATATTCAGCAATGCCTTCATGATCTCCATGGCTTTACTTGGATTTTACTAATGTGTACAGGCGATTTTGCCAATAAACTATCCATTAAAAATCTATTACTCCCGGATCGTATGATGACTAATTTAGTGAAAGGCCTTCATACGGAATTAGCCATAGGTTTAATAGGCCCTGAGCCTGATCAACAAATAACGGTTGCAGAAAAATGGCAAAAAGCTCATTTTGAAGTGAATTTCTCTGCAAGTTCACCTTATCACTTTAATGCACACGATTTATTAGCAAAGGCACAGCAATTAGAATACGATGGTGCTGATTTGCTCATTCTTGATTGTATGGGCTATTCCACACCGATGAAAAATATGATTAAACATCAACTGAATATACCTATCATCGTTCCACGTGAAGCTGTTTTTACTATATTAAAGGCAATATGTTAATATCCTCTACTGAGGTGATTGATTTTCACTGAGAGTGGCGACACTCAAAGTGAAAATCAAACCCCATTAGACTCGCTTATTAAAATAAGGTAGCTGCTCCACAAATGACTTCGTTTCCTCATCTCCATACTCATGAACTAATGCATAAATTTTCATCAATCTTAAATCAATTTCATCATTTTCTCTATCTAAGTGATATTGGATATACGGTAACTGTGCACGCCATGCATTGGAAATTTCTAACAACTGCATTTGCTGAAAAATTTTCTCAAAAACATCTAATGCTTGTCGATCCACATTCAGTTCAAAATTCCAAGGCCCTGCATATGGATTCGTATAATAGGTTCTATTGGCAAGTGAAAAATATACACGTTGACGATCCATCATTACGATTCACTCCTTTTCCCATAGTATGGAGAGAATGATGTTGTTTTATTCTTTGGAATGTCAAACTTCCTTCACAATTAAAATGTCCATATCACTTATAATAAGTATGATGAACAAAGAACGGAGTGAGTATGATGAGTTTAACTACGCTCTTAATCGTCGCAATCATCATCGTTATTATTATCACTATTGCGACAGTTATCAGTGTCAACCGTGCCTATGCTTTTAAACATACCGTTGATGAAAAACCTAAACAAAGCTATCATCAAGAGGAGAACTAGCAAGTCATTCATTACTTATAAATTTTATTAATTGAATTTGGAGTGAAAGCAATGGGTGTACCATTACCAATTATTATTATGATTGCTATGATGATGTTAATGTTCGGTCTTTCTGTCATTTTCATTATCAAGAAAAAAAATAATATCTTTACGCAAACAATTGACGCAAAGCCAGAACAATTTCCATCGCAACAAGAGGAAGAACAACGATGAAATATCCCTTTATTTGGCTCATTAAGTTTTATAGAAAATACATCTCGCCAATGACGCCACCTACTTGTCGTTTCCATCCCACATGTTCTTCTTATGGCCTCGAAGCTTTTCAAAAGCATGGGGCGCTAAAAGGTTTTATTCTAACTATTACACGTATATCCAAATGCCATCCTTTTCATCCTGGTGGCTTTGATCCAGTGCCAGAAAAATGGCCTTCGAAAAAGAATTAATTTTCGGAGGTCATTTTTTCTTGTACTTTTTGAAGTTGTGCGTTATTATAATAACTGTTCTAAAAAATAAATCGTAATGGTTACTATTTAAGAAAGGGATTATATTATATGAAAAAAGTTTATGTATTATTGCTAGTCACAGTTTTTGCCCTGTTTACCGCTGCTTGCGGAGATCAATCATCTACTTCCCCAAAATCTTCTAATGAGACGGATAAATTAACAATTTATACTACTGTTTATCCTTTAAGCTATTTTGCACAGCGTATTGGCGGTGATTTTGTTGATGTCTCTTCTATTTATCCGGCTGGTGCCAATGAACACACATTTGAACCAACTCAAAAAGATATGATGAAATTAGCAGATGCCGATATCTTTTTCTATATTGGCTTAGGACTAGAGGGCTTTGTTGAAAATGCTAAAAAAACATTAGCGAATGAAGATGTCACAATGGTGGCAACTGCCGATGAAGTTTCAGATGAAAAATTAGCTACAAGTACAGGTCATGTTCATCCAGAAGAAGATCACCATGATCACGCTACAACTGAGGAAGAACACGATCATGCGGAAGAAGAACATGGACACGATGATCATGAGCATGGCGATATAGACCCTCATGTTTGGCTGTCTCCAACAATTAGTCAGGATTTAGCACTTGCTATTAAAAACACGTTGGTGGAAAAAATGCCTGCTCAAGAATCTACTTTTAATCAAAATTACGAGGCATTGGTAAAAGAATTACAAGATTTAGATGGTGAATTTAAAGCAATGGCTGATCAAGCACAAAATAAAACATTTTTTGTATCTCATGCAGCATTCGGCTATATTGCAGGTCAATACGGTCTAACACAAGTACCTATTGCTGGCTTAAATTCTCAAAATGAACCATCACAAAAAGAACTAACATCGATTGTTGATAAAGCTAATGAATTGCATATTCACTATATTTTATTTGAACAAAATGTCTCTTCTAAATTAGCAGAGGTCATTCAAAAAGAAGTTGGTGCAGAATCACTTGTATTGCATAATTTAAGTGTATTAACGGCCGACGATGAAAAAAATAAGGAAACTTACTTCACATTGATGAAGAAAAACATTCAAACATTAGATAAAGCTTTAAGCAGTCAATAATTGATTGAAAGAAGGAGGTGCCCCGAAATTGGATGGGACACCTCCTTTATTATGACGTATTTTTCTTGCGGTATTCGTTTTTCTGTTCGCTCAATCGATAGGAACCGCTTCGTTGTTTGGGACACTTGAATATCTTTTGAATGAGGCACTAGGAAAGCCACCATACTTTCTACTAAAATCGTTGCCCATTCATTAACATCAAAAGAGTCTATAGTGTTTAAATCGTTCTGGTTTTGTGAAACAAGTTTTGTAGGCTTTTCTATGAATGGTTTGTTGGCTAGCCTATTTTCGTCCATTATAGATATACCCTTATTTGGATTAAAACCTTCATGCAAAGGCGTTGTTACACTTTGTCTTTTTGTTACTTCCTGCATTTCAGAATATTTCTCACTTGTTGCAGCCGGGAAGCTTGCATAATCCCATGTATGATCCTGTGATAATTGGCGATCCGACACTAGAAAGTATTGATAACGTACTTCCCCCTTCCGGTCAGGTAATGGATCATCCCACGTCACATCGATATGATACCAATTATGATCAAGTTTCACTAATACCCAGGCATGGAGCTGTTCGCCCACTTTTCCAGGTACATATTGCACCTCAAAGCCCAGCATTTCTAGCATTCGATAAAGCACTAATGCATATGCCTGACAGACTCCCTTATTTTCTGTCAGTAGCGTGTAAGGGGAATATTGACTTCCTTCTGTTTCTTTTGAATATTCCGCAGTTAGAACAATAAAATCATGTGCAGCCTGTAATTTTTGTATGTCGCTTAATCCTTGCATAGGTGCAATAATATCCGTCAATGATTGTTCGACAATTGCTTCCTCTGTTTGTGAATGATGATAGGTAAATGTAAAAGCAATAGCTATATTTTTGTTATAACCATCATACTTCCATTTAAAGCTAGAAATATTAGTATAAATATAAGAGTTTTGAATCGCACCTTTCGTAATGTCTGTTAGTTCATCTTTAATATCAGATATGTCACCAGTATAGTAAATAGAGAATTCCGTTGATAGCTGCGTAACTTCTTTATTAATGAGAGATTGTAGTGTTTTAATTGAATCAGCAGTTGCTACATCATCTTTTTCATAGTTTGCAAAAACTTGCACATGACTCATTTGTAGAACAAATAATATAATGACAGCATTATATATATATTTCCTCATATGAGTCATTCTCCTTTACTAAATAGTTTATGCCTCTCCTTTTTTATTATGTTAATGAATGACTAATTTCATGCTAAAAGTTCAAATATTTACAAAATAAAAAGAAGCCTAGTGTACAAAAGGCTTCTTTTTTACATGTATTTTATTGTAGTAATTTTCGTCTAAGCAGCTTATCTGCTCCGTTTCGTGGGAGACTGTTTGTTATAATAATTTCCTTTGGCAACTTATATTTAGCCAGCCTCTGTTGACAGAAAGCTTGTAATTGTTCGACTGATACTTGTTCATTCAACACAACAAAAGCAACCGGTACTTGTCCCCATTGCTTATCATCGGCACCACATACACCCGCTTCCTTAACAGCTGGATGCATGAGCAGCACATTCTCTATTTCTGCAGGATATATATTTTCTCCACCAGAAATTATCAAATCTGCTCTGCGATCTATGACAAATAAATAACCATCTTCATCTAGATAGCCAATATCTCCCGTATGCAACCAGCCATCTCGCGTGGCGCTTTTTTGTGCAAAACGGCCGATATAGCCAGGTGTAACATGGGGTCCTCTAATACAAATTTCTCCTTCGCCTTGCGCGTTGGGTTCTACAATTTTGATTTGATTAAAAAATAAAGGCTTTCCGGCAGAGCCAATTTTCCGAATCGCATCCTCACTTGCTAATGTAGCTGTTTGCGAGGAGGTTTCCGTCATACCATACGTTTGAGCTACAGCTAAGTTTAACGTATGTGCTCTCGATAAGTAATCAGCTGGCACTGGTCCTCCACCAGCAAGCATTAATTTAAAACGGGAGGAAGCTTTAGCTTTATGTTGCTCCAACGTATGTAAAATTCTTTCCAACGTCACAGCTACAACTGACATATGCGTTACTTCACCATTCATAATATGATGCGTAATAGCTTCTACATCAAAATGATCATATAAATAGACTTGATTGCCATATAACAGTGAACGCACTAATATTGAAAATCCACTAATATGGAATAATGGAACAGCACATAGCCAAACATCATCAGCCTGTAGGCCAATATTTAAAACCGAGGCCGTTGCACTAGCCTGATGGTTACCTACCGTTTGACGGACCCCCTTTGGAAAGCCTGTTGTCCCAGAGGTATACATAATCGTTGTTGTTTGATCCAAAGGCCATTCCTTTCCGATATCGAATGCACCTTCTTCTCCCTCTTCAATCGTTGAAAATAAATAATGAGCCGTATTTGCAGGCAACTTATTTACATCTTCATCCGCAATCAATACGGCAACTGCCTCAGAATCCGCCAACTGGTAACCAAGTTCATCCTGTGACAATCTACGATTTAGCATAACCATCTCACATTGTAGATGCAAGCAAGCATACATGGTGATTACAAGCTCTGGTTTACTTGGCCCCATGATGGCAATTCGATCACCCCGCTTTATACCCAGTCCCACTAATTGGCGAGCACGCTTACTAGATAAATCATTCAACTCTAAAAAAGTCCAACTTTGTTCTTTATAAGTTAATGCCTTACGTAACGGTGTTAAATAGGCACGCTGTATAATCCAATTCGGATACATATTTGTCACTCCAATCACCCTACATCTTAACGCTTTACCCTAGCGCTTGTCTATTCGTGATGCATTTGCTTTTAAAACGCTATAATTTTGTTTTATCCATCACTTTTGTGTTTTTATCCGTCACTTTGCTTCTACGCCACTCCCAATTTCCCAGGCATACAAAAAAGCTCGTATCTCTAATAGATACGAGCTTTACAAGCACCCTAGCTAATAAATCAAGGGAATCTTGGGAATTGGCCAAAGTCTGGTTGACGTTTTTCTTTGAAAGCGTCGCGACCTTCTTTTGCTTCATCTGTTGTGTAGTAAAGAAGTGTAGCGTCACCAGCCATTTGTTGAAGACCTGCTAAGCCGTCTGTATCTGCATTCATCGCTGCTTTTAAGAAGCGCAATGCAGTTGGTGACATTTGTAGCATTTCTTCACACCATTGAACAGTTTCATCTTCTAATTGGTCATAAGGAACCACTGTATTAACTAGGCCCATATCAAGCGCTTGTTGTGCATCGTATTGACGGCAAAGGTACCAAATTTCACGGGCCTTTTTATGTCCAATAATACGAGCAAGATAGCCTGAACCGTAACCAGCATCAAATGACCCTACTTTTGGACCTGTTTGTCCAAAGCGAGCGTTGTCCGCAGCAATTGTTAAATCACAAACAACATGTAATACGTGTCCTCCACCAATTGCATAGCCTGCAACCATTGCCACTACAGGTTTTGGAATTACACGGATTAAACGTTGTAAATCAAGAACGTTTAGACGTGGGATTTCATCGTCTCCTACGTAGCCACCATGACCACGAACTTTTTGATCTCCGCCTGAGCAGAAGGCATGTTCACCTTCACCTGTTAAAATAATTACACCGATATTTTTATCATCGCGTGCACGTGAAAATGCATCAATCATTTCCATAACCGTTTTTGGGCGGAATGCATTACGCACTTCTGGACGATTAATCGTAATTTTTGCGATTCCGTTATAGAACTCATACTTAATATCTTCATAAGTATGTAATGAAGTCCATTGACGTGTCATTGAATTGCCTCCTATATTCTAAATTCGTCTCGTTATTATCGAGGCGCTAACGTAACAAGTATAATATTACGTTATATACTCCTCTACTATTGTAGCAAATTCAGCGGGATTTTCCACATGAATTGCATGTCCAGCATCAATTACTGTCATATGCCTAACAGTTTTTAATAGCGCTTTCATTTCTAGTGCAATTTTACAAAATTTCTCATCTAATGAACCCGTAATCAGGAGTACAGATATTTCTAGTCGGTCCAAGAGGTGCCAATTCGAAGGCTGGGTTCCTGTTCCAACCCCTCTTAAGCTACCAGCCAATCCTTCTTCCCTCTGTGAAAGTCTTTCTGCACGAATAGCCTTTCGCACAGTGTCAGGAAGATGACGCTGTGATCCAAAAAGCGGTATATTCTCCCATGAATTCACAAAAGAGACTAACCCATTAGTGATGATTTTTTGTGCTAAAATGTCATCTCTCTCACTACGTTCACGTCGTTCTTCTACTGTTCGTAAACCGGGAGATGCACTTTCTAAAATAAGCTTTTGAATACGATCAGGAAACGCAATGGCATAAGATAATGCAATTCTGCCTCCCATTGAATAGCCCAACAATGTAAACTTCTCCATATGGAGCTGACAAAACAATTCCTCTAAGTCCTGTAATTGTTCCTCCATTGAAAAACGCTTAATTTGCTCTGGAGTAGCTGTTTGCCCATGCCCAATTAAATCAATCGCAATAACACGGACATCCGGCAAGGATTGCGCCAAATTGTACCAGGTAGCAGTGCTTCCCGTAAATCCATGTAAAGCAACTAATGTATAGCTACCGGTTTCATTCCATATGTCCACATGGGTTTTAAGTCCTCGGATTAATAAGCTCGTCATGCTTTAAACTCCGCATTAATACGATTCCATAACGCTCGATGAGCCTGAACGTTCTCTGCTCTATCTGTAAATATTTCAATTAAGCGTAAAGACCATTTTTTGTCTGATGAAAACTTCTCTGATAATTCAGAGATAGTATCTACTCGTATATAATCCATATTATACATATGGGCAATATCATGAAATTCAAGTGCCGTCGGTGTGCCAAAAAGATCCTCGTAATGGGCTTCTACTGTTGATTGAGGTAAATAAGAAAAAATACCTCCACCATCATTATTCATCACAATAATGGTTAAGTTACATTCTTGGTATCTAGAAGCAATCAGTCCATTCACATCATGTAGAAAGGCTAAATCACCAATTAATAAATAGGTTTCTCGGTCATTTCCTTCACTAAAGCCCAATGCTGTAGATACTACTCCATCAATCCCATTCGTCCCACGATTCGCAAAGAAACGTATATCCTTCGGTGTTGCTAATAAAAATGTATCAATATCACGCACTGGCATACTACTGCTAACGAATATATCGCTACCATCAGGAATCATTTTCAGTAAACGACTGACCATCGCACCTTCATCTTTTTCTATCTCTGAATACTGTTCAATATAAGTAGCAGCCAACTGATTGGCTTTTTGCCATTCGGCTAAGTATGCTTCCTCAAATGCAGTGTTAGTAATGGCTAATTGTGTTAACCATTGATCGATATTTGCATGAATAAAATGTGTAGATACGCCAGTAGCATCTCTAAACATAGGATCTTCATCAATAATGACATAAGCATTTGGCTCTGTTTTTGTAATAAATTGCATGATAAATTTTGAAACAGGCTGTGCCCCAATACGTAAAACTGTATCCGGCTGAACAAGTGCCTTAAAATCCTCACTCTTCATAATGGCATCGTAGGTTGTCACGAGATATGGTAAGCAATCCTCTGGTACAGCTGCACGCATATTTGACAAGCTTTCTACTAGGACTGGCCATTTCAACTGACGTACAAATTCCCAGACAAACGCTAGGTCCGTCCCAAGTGCTAATTCTCCAACAATAATAAAGCCTCTTTTAGTCGACTTTAAAATAGAGGAAAGTTCCTGCATAGCAGCGCTTGTTGGGATTAATTGTCCCATGCTGCTATGTTTAAATGTCATAGTTGGCAATTCATCCTGTAAATCAATTAATAAAGGCTCTCGGAAAGGAACATTCATATGCACTGGTCCAAAAGGCGCACTGGTAGCAATTGCTACTGCTCGTGCAATATGACGTTCGATAAAAGGCAATGTAGGAGCAGCACCATCTGCTAATGGAAAATCTACACTCCATTTCACATGTGAACCATATAAATGAGGCTGATTAATTGCCTGCGGTGCACCTACCTCTCGTAGTTCATGTGGTCGATCAGCTGTGATGACAATTAGCGGCACACGAGCATAGTTTGCCTCAACAATTGCAGGAAAGTAGTTTGCTGCTGCTGTACCGGATGTACATAAGAGAACAACAGGCTTAGCAGTAGCTTTCGCAAGCCCTAAAGCAAAGAAAGCAGCTGAGCGCTCATCTACTTGACGATACATTTTTATTTGTTTTGTAGAAGCGACCGCGTAGGCAAGAGGTGTTGAACGTGAGCCTGGACTAACGACAACAGTTTCTACCCCAACTTGTACTAACGACGCGACCATTTTATAAACATAATCTGTTAAAATTTTTCGTTCACTCATGTAATTGTCCTCCTAGCGCACGAAGCATTGGACGGAATTTTACTAATGTTTCATCATATTCAGATTGTGGTTCTGAATCTGCTACAATACCTCCACCGGCATATAAATAAGCCTTATCATGAAGCAATGCCGCTGACCGTATCGCGACTGCAAATTCTCCATTTCCCTCTGCATCTAACCAGCCAATTGGTGCAGCATACAAGCCTCTATTCATCGGTTCATACTTACGAATAGCTGCCAAAGCCTCCATACGTGGTACTCCTCCTAATGCTGGAGTAGGATGTAAAGTTTTTGTGAGCTGTAATATCGTAGCATCCTTATTGAGCTGACCTTCGACAGGTGTATATAAATGTTGAATATCTCTTATTTTTAATAGACGTGGACTTTCAGGAAGCGTGATATCCACACAATTTTTACGGAATGTGTCAGCAATCATATCGACAACATATTGGTGTTCCCCTCCGTTTTTTGGATCCTGTAACAAGCTTTGTCCATAAGCCTCGTCTTCTTCTGCTGTTTTTCCTCGCTTAATTGAACCAGCAACACATGAAGAAAATGCTCGACCATCCTCCACTTTTACAAGGCGCTCAGGTGATGCTCCGAAGAACAATAGATTTTCATGCTCTAAGCCGAATAAATAACTTTCTGGTTGTTCATGGATAATTTGCGACAGCACTTGTGGAGCAGTTACTTCCTCTTTAAATTGCAGTGCAAGTGATCGTGCAATAACAACCTTATCCGCTTTCTTTTGCTTAATTAAAGCTGTCACTTGGTCAATAGAAGCTAAATAAGGATCTTTATAAGGCTCAAAGTAGCTTGATATTTCAGGCTTTGAATACGTTTTCACTTCCTTAACCTGTGCGGCATGAACTAAATGATCTCGCTCTTTTCTCAATGCCTCAAACTGAGCCTCACCATGCCGATCCTGTGTCAGAAGATGAATGCTCACATATGCCTTATCATCTCGTATGACAAGCTGAAAAGTCGCTAATGCAAAATAAGCCTCTGGAAAACCCGTCCATTCCCCAGCAACATTATTTTGTGGATCAAATGTAAAGCCCCCAAACAAAATAGGTTGGAGCTCGCTTTGTCCTTTCAGACAGTTCTTTGTTAAACTCTTCCATTCAGCTTCTACAGCATCAAAACGATCATTTTTTTTATTATTTTGAATGGTATGGGCATGTCCTAGCCCAACTAATGTCATTGTTTTTTCTCTATTTTGCCAATAAAATCGTTCACCTTTATAGCACTCTTCACCTGCTGCATAAAATGCTAATGCAGATAGGTGACTCACTTCCATTGTTTCCATATAAAAATGAAGGCTTTGGCCCAAAGAGTCCACTTCTACTTCTGTGGCTTGGTACCACTTCTGTTGCATGAAAATTACCTCCGTTGTTGCAGTGTACATAATAAATGATGGCGAAAATACATCATTTTATGGGCTGGCAACCGTGTCATTCGTACTGTTGCTATCCACCCTATTTTTATTTTCAGTTCATAAATGCATGTTCTATTGTATCACTTTTTTTCATTTTACAGTATGTAATAAGCTGTGAACCTACCCATTTTCTCAATCTTCGTTTAAAATAAGAAGAGTCGACAACATTTGAAGGAGAGAAAGACCTTATGACCAAAGTCATTGAAGCTGATAGGGGTTTTAAAGTTTGGTGGCATTTAACACGTCCACATACTTTAACCGCTTCATTTGTTCCAGTATTCCTAGGAACAGCAATTGCACTAGCAATTGAAAAAGAAACAATTGATTTTGGACTATTTTTTGCTATGCTCATTGCAAGTATGCTTATTCAAGCAGCAACGAATATGTTCAATGAATATTATGATTACAAATTAGGATTAGATAACGAGGATTCTGTCGGAATTGGCGGAACGATTGTCCGTCATGGTGTACAACCAAAAACGATTATGATGATTGCGCTAAGCTTTTATGCTATTGCCATGCTACTTGGCATTTACATATGTGCCTCCACATCTTGGTGGTTAGCTGCTGTCGGACTAGTTTGTATGCTGATTGGTTTCTTATATACAGGTGGGCCATATCCAATCGCCTATTCACCTTTTGGAGAAATTGTTTCTGGGGCAGTAATGGGAATGGGAATCGTTTTGATTGCTTTCTATATTCAAACGCTTACAGTAACACTGGATGCCGTCTTACTTTCCGTTCCAAGTATGATTTTAGTTGGCGCTATTATGCTATCCAATAATATTCGTGATATTGTTGGCGATACAGAAGGTGGACGCAAAACATTGGCTATTTTGGTAGGACGTGATAATGCAATCTCCGTGCTATCAGGATTTTTTATCGTTTCATACTTATGGGTGATCGCCCTTGTTGCAATTGATGGCATTACTTTTTGGGCTTTGATTATTTTCTTAAGTATCCCTAAACCATTGCGTGCCATTCAAATATTCAGAGATAAAAAAGAAGCCAAAGAAGTGATGCCTGCGATGAAATATACAGCGCAAACGAATACATTCTTCGGCTTCCTATTAGGAATTGGTTTATTAATTGATTATTTCTTTTAAAAAGTGCGGCAGCCTTATCGGGTTGCTGCTTTTTTTACATACCGTATGAAATTTTGACTAGCGATGCCATGTACCTCTTCCTCTGAAAAGCGAGTTCGTAATGCCTCTAATAAATTTTGAGCCTCTCCCGCATGAGCTAATCCTTTTACGGTCACATCTATGCCATCAAAATCTGAGCCCAACCCTATATGCTCGACACCTACTAAATTGGCGAAATGCTCCACATGATTTACCAATTGTTCTAGCGTTGCATCTTGACCACCAATAAAGAGTGGATAATAAACAACATGGATATGCCCTCCATATTTTACAAGGGCCTTCGCTTGTGCATCTGTTAAATTACGGGGATGATCACATAATGCTCGTGCATTACTATGACTAGCAATAATATGCTTTGCTAACGGTAACACATCCCAAAAGCTTTGTTCGTTTAGATGGGAGACATCAATAATAATATCACGGTCATTTAATAGTTGAATGACTTCTTTACCAAATGGCTTCAATCCAAGACTTGCATCTTGTTCCGCTCCATGGGCAACAGCATTTTCCTCATTCCACGTTAAACCGACTAATTTGACACCTGCATCAAGTACAGCAATTAGCTTTGTTAAATCATCGCCAATTGCGCTGCAACCTTCTAAGCTTAAGATAGCTCCTATTTCATGGGGAGCCAATTGCTCTAACTGTGCCCAATCTGTAATATGCACCATGCCCTCTGTTTGTAAAACATGGGTATGAAATGCTTCCATTTGGCGAATGACTTCAAGAAATTGTTGGTTTTGAGGGATCGCTGGGTCAATAAAGATGGCGAATACTTGAGCTTTTATTTGCCCTAACTGCAGTCTTTTTTGATTGACGTGTATACGCACATCCTCTGCAAAACTAGCCGCTTCAAGCGTTGTTAATTTCAAAAGTGCATCACAATGTAAATCAATAATGTTCATCTTCTCACCTCTACAGCTATTATACTGCTTTAGTAAGGAAAATACTTACTGATTTTTATCCTGTGGTGTATCAGAAGAACCAAATTCTTCAAGCTCTATAAAATCATCCGATCTTGGTGTTGAAGAAAGCACCTCCTCCTCCACTGGTCGTAAATTATCCTCTTTCTTTTCCGCATGCTCGACACATGTCAGAGCTTGTGGCATAGCCTCTAAACGTCCAATTGGAATCTCTTTACCACAGACAGTACATTCGCCATATGTTCCGTCAGCCATTGCTTGAAGAGCTTCTTTTATTTCCTCTGCATTGTCGCCACGATGCTCATCAATAGCCATTTCTGTAAGCTGATCCGTTAAATCACTGGCATTATCAGCTGGATGATTATCATAATTAGATAGCTCTGTCGCTTGGGGACGCTCTGATTCATCTATTCGCTTTTCGATTTCTTGTAATTCTTGCTCCAATTGTCTTTTTAATTTTTGCATAACTTGTTGATCCAAAAAAATCTCCTCCTTATGCTTTCATTTTTTCCTAATTTATTGTTTCTAAAACATCAGCATAAGGAAGGTTTATTTATTTACTCGTATAAGCTACGATTGCATCGTGTAAAAACTGTGCAGCTCCCACTACACTACGCTCGTCGTAATAAGCGGTGAAACGTTCATCTGCTATATACATTTGAGCGAGTCCTACATGTGCCTCTTTAGAATATTCTTTCCATGAAAAGCTCAACCATCGTTTATGGAGCTCTGCGACTTCCATTGCAATATCACTTGTTGCGTCTCCCAACCCCATTGCCTCTGTTAAACGTTCAAACATTTGCTGCTCCAATTGCTGCATTGCCTGAAATTGTTCCTCTGTCATATTCATAAGCTTAGCATTGGAAGCATCTACCGTTTTATCTCCATATTTGGCACGAATTTCTTGACCATATTTATTTTCATTATCCTCGATTAGCTTTTCTTTAAATCCATTAAATTTTTCTTCATTTGACATAGGTCTTTCCCCCTCAATTGATAATATCGTTTTTTCTACCGTCTGTAAGATCGTCTCAAGCTGTTCTTTTCGTTTAAGCAGAGCAGCTTTATGTGACTTTAGCGCCTCGGAATGTTGAAAATGAGGAGCTTGAATAATATCCTGAATAGTTGCTAGCTTCATATCCAATGCTCGGTAAAATAAAATCTGCTGCAGCAAATCGACTTCCGATTGACCGTAAAATCGATAGCTCGCCTCATTGGTTCTAGCTGGTTTCAGTAGCCCAATTTCATCATAATAACGCAGAGTTCTCGTGCTTACACCAGACAATTGGGCAAGTTCTTGAATTGTATATTCCATGTTTTCACCTCCATTACTGCTACTGTAAACTTTGACGCAACGTTAAGGTCAATAGGAAAAATAAATTTTTCCTCTTCCTATAATCATCCTCTCCGTTCATATAATTCCATAACTACCTATAAAACTATATTTTCCAACCGATATAAATAGTAAATATTTCACAGGAGGGTAATAGGATGAAATGTCCAAATTGTCAGCATGAGAATCTAAATGACAGTAAATTTTGCTCGGGTTGTGGTACTAAATTGACAAATACACCCTCAAAACAGGGTATCCCAACATGGGCCATTATCGTATTGTCCGTCTGTTTCATTGCAATTGGTGGGCTGGGCTATGCCTATTGGGATTTCTTCTCCAATAAAAAAAGTAATTCAGCCACTTACTCGGAAATAAATGACAATCAGAATTTAGAGACAAAGCAAGTTTCCTCTGAGGAACTGACGAAAAAGCAAGAAGCTCATGCACAGCAGGTTGATCGTGTCACTCTTATAAAGGAGATTCAGCAAAAGGTATTCACCATTCTAACTAACAATGCGCAAGGTTCCGGCTTCCTCTATAAAAAAGGGGGTATGTTATTACTAATGCGCATGTTGTCCAAGGTGAAGTCGAAGTAATGGTTCGAAATTCTATGGGTCAAGAATCACCTGGTACAGTAGTCGGTATATCTGATCGTTATGATATAGCTTTAATACATGTTCCTAGCTATCAAGAGACAGCACCATTAGATATTGAAACATCAGAATCACCTATTGGCTTAGAAGTCATTGCCTTTGGAAGTCCACAAGGCTTTGAAAATTCAGCCTCCATTGGCTATATAACAGGCAATAAACGGGATATGAAGCTTGAAAATTTTATATACAAACAAATATATCAGGTCGATGCACAAATTGATAAAGGTAGTAGTGGCGGTCCTTTGGTGGATGTTAATACAGGAAATGTAATTGGGATTAACTCCCTACTTTACACAACCGAAACAAGCACACACTTCGCCTTCTCTATCCCTCTTTACAGTATGGTAGACCAATTTGATGGATGGATTGCTCAGCCTCTTTCTGCAAATGAGGTTCGTTCTGTTGCTAATCTATACGATAGCAGTCAACAACCTGCTAGTCATACAGAAACTACTACTGAAGCAGACAATTTGTTAGCAGGGCAATTCGTGCAGGCATTCCGCCTATACTATGAAATGGCCCTTAATGAGGGTGATTTTTATTGGATTGCCGATATGCTTGCACCTAGTAGTTCTGCTTATAAAGAACTAGAAAAATATATAAATGAAATTGCGTATCAGGGCAATTACTTCTATTTTACAAACAATGAAGTGCTTGATGTACAATATTCGAGTGGCCAATACTATGTTGATATGAATGAAACCTTTGATTTCTATGATGCCCAAGGTAATTATCAATTTTACGATCGGTATAAGACGTATATTGTAATCACAGATGAATATGGTGCTTATAAAATTGCCGCTATTAAAATTCACTAATAACGTCTGAAAGCCATCGAGAGTAACTTCTCGATGGCTTTCGTCTAAATTGCTATTGATATTTTCCATGCCACACTATTTGTCGATAATTTTCTTTATCCGTGTCACCCTCTGTATTAATTAATAATACTCTCGCATCTCTATTTAACTGTAACGTATCTTTTAATTGTCTGTAACGATCATTTGTTATGATTTCATAAAAACAACCAAATGGAGCTGCTCCCGATTCTCCTGCTACAATGCGTGTATCAGTGTTCAATGGATTACCAAGGATACGCATTCCTGTTGCTGCTACTTCTTCCCCACAGCTAATGCTTATTTTCGTATAGGCTTTTAACAGTTTCCACGCCTGAGGATTCGGTTCACCACACGCAAGCCCTGCCATTATCGTTTGCATGTCGCCGCCAACAGTTACAAATTCATTGGTACCCGCTTTAAAGCTTTTATAATAACAATTAGCTACATGTGGCTCCACTAAAACAATAGTCATTTCCTGCTCATAGTATTGTCTTAAAAAGGCAACTACTGCTGCTGCAAAAGACCCTACTCCAGCCTGTAAAAACACATGAGTCGGTGCTTGTTCTATCTCTTCAACAACCTCTTGTATTAGAGTTGTATAGCCCTGCATAATCCATAATGGGATTTTCTCATAGCCATCCCACATTGTATCCTGAATTAAAACCCAACCATGTTCTTCAGCTAGCTGAGAAGTATAACGAACAGTATCATCATAATTCATTGCGGTGATTTCAGCATAGGCTCCCTCATTGATAATGTTTTGTAATCGTTCCTTAGCGCTACCAGCAGGCATATAGATTCGTGCTTGAAAACCTAGCTCTCGAGCTGCCCAAGCTACCCCTCGACCATGGTTCCCATCAGTTGTTGAAATAAACGTTAACTCACCCAACTGATCTTTTAGTTCTGATGACTTTAATTGTTCATAGGAAAGATCTTCAATATCTTTATTGAGCATATTGGCAACATATTGTGCGATAGCATAAACGCCTCCTAGTACTTTAAAGGCATTCAAACCAAATCGAAACGATTCATCTTTTATCCAGATTTTTTCTACATCCATATAGGAAGCCAATGATGCTAAATGATGGAGTGGTGTCTTTTCAAACTTCTCATATGTACGTTGGAATTGACTAACTTTCTTTACTTGTTCTAGAGTAAAATTCGAAAGTAAGGCTGTTATTTGTTCGTCATTATCTTGCCCTACATAATGTTGATTAGGAACCCATTTTAATTTTTCACTCAAATCTATCCCCCCTCTCCCACATCTTAGTCTATCTCGCTAAAAAATACAAAATGCTCTTACGGAAATAAAAAAACTATACACTCATCTTATTTCGATGAATGTATAGCTTATCCATTAATTATTTCGTAAAGATTTCTTCTACTTGATCTAGCATAATATCAGCAGCTAGAATTCCTCCAGCTGTATTCCAAATTACATCATCTACTTTATGTGCATTGCCTTTTTGAACAGCAGAAAGGTTTTTCCAAAGAGGATCTTGTGTCCACTCTTGTTCAGTTGCTAATGCTGAATCATCACCAGTTGGCATGTATGTGAAGTAGAAAATAACATCCCCATCCATTTGAGGAATTACTTCTTTCCCTACCTCTACAGCTAAGTTTCCTAGCTTTGCATTATCTTTAAATAAATCTGCTTGCGCCGGAACACGTTTAAATCCTAACGCATCAAAAATAATACCTGAGAATGAATCTGTGTAATAGATACGAGATTTATCTGCCATAAAGCGGACAAATGAAACTTCTTGGTTTGTTTGATCACCAAGTTTTTCTTTTAACGCTTGTAGCTTATCATCGTAAGCTGTTAACACTTCTTTACCTTTTGTTTCTTGATTTACTGCTTTTGCGTATAACTGAAAGTTCTCTTTCCAATCACCACGTAATGTTTCAGAGAACACGGTTGGAGCAATTTTGCTAAGTTTCGCATAATCTTTTTCTTGTCGTAATTTATTACCAATGATTAAATCTGGTTTTAATGAAGCAATTTTTTCTAAATTAATTTCATGTTCAATGCCGACTACTTCGACACCTTCCATCTGATCCTTAATATGATCATACCACGGATCACCTGTCCATGATTGTACCGCACCAACTGGCTTAATGCCTAACGCTAAAAGTGCCTCTGTTCCTTCATTTGTTAAAACAACAATGCGTTTTGGTGTGTCTTTTACTTCAGTTGTTCCCATAGCATGTTCTACACTGTAAGCATTGCTTTCTTTTGAACTTTCTTCTTTCTTATCATCGTTAGAATTACCGCATGCTGCCAAAACAAAAATAGCAACAATAGCTAGCAAAACTAAGAGTTTTTGAAATCCTTTTTGCACCTTTTCTTCCCCCATTGTATATGATAAAATGTTTAAGCATAATTGACGAGAATGAAAATCAGTTTCATTTGTCTCTTAGAACGTTACTAATCTTATTGTATGAGCTTATCAGTGTCAATACATATTTTAATAATTATGAAAGAAAAGAGTATAGTTTAAACATGATTTTAAAAAATAATTATTCTAAAACGTTGACTTTAATCGTAGGGGTTTTGCTACTACTTCTTTGCATGGGCATTAGTATTGTCTATGGCTATGCAAATACTTCTATCCAAACTACCCTTGAATCTTTTTTTCATTTTAACCATTCAAATGAGCATATCATTATTCAAAATGTTCGTATTCCAAGAGCACTTATAGCCAGTTGTGTTGGAGCATCGTTAGCGATTACGGGTGTGCTTATGCAAACTTTAACGAAAAATCCTTTAGCTTCTCCTGGAATATTAGGGATAAATGCTGGAGCAGGATTTGCCGTTGTCTTTGCCATGATTTTTTTCCATATTTCAGGTTTACAATCATTTGCATGGATCGCCTTTCTAGGTGCTGCCATCGCGGCACTAGCTGTTTATGCAATCAGTTTCTCCGGAAGAGATGCCGTAACACCCGTAAAAATTACTTTAGCAGGCGCTGCCATTAGTGCACTTTTTGCATCATTTACACAAGGGTTACTCGCTACAAATGAAGCAGAACTTGAGCAAGTATTGTTTTGGCTAGCTGGCTCTGTCCAAGGGCGTAAACTCGAAATTCTGATCTCAGTTCTCCCATATTTAATCATCGGGTGGATAGCTGCTCTAATCATTTCCCCTAAAATGAATACTCTTGCGCTAGGAGATGATGTGGCAAGAGGACTAGGATTACGTATAGGGTTAATGAAAATAATTGTAGGTTTGATTGTTATTTTTTTAGCAGGGGGTGCTGTTGCTATCGCTGGCCCCATCGGTTTTATTGGCATTGTAGTTCCCCATTTTGCGCGTAAGTTTGTCGGCACAGATCATCGATGGCTTATTCCGATGGCTGCCTTACTTGGAGGCATTTTATTATTGTTAGCGGATGTCGCAGCCCGATATATCATCATGCCACAAGAAGTACCAGTCGGAGTCATGACCGCAATGATTGGCGCGCCATTCTTTATTTACCTTGCGCGAAAAGGTGGAAAAAAATAATGAAAAACATACGAACAGTCCGTTTATTTCAGAAAAAAATATCATTTTTATTAGATGTACAAGCTATGAAAAAATTACTGGTGATTAGCTTTCTAACACTAGCGGTTTTCTTTCTTAGCGCATCATTCGGTGATTCTTTTATTAGTCCTATTAAAGTTGTACAAACTCTCTTCGGCCAAGGCTCTGATTTTGATCAGTTGATCATTATTGATTTTCGAATGCCCCGAATTTTTATGGCTATGTTTACTGGTATGGCGCTAGCTGTAGCAGGTGCTGTTTTACAAGGAATCATTAAAAATCCACTGGCCTCTCCTGATATTATTGGAATATCTGCTGGGGGCGGTGCAGCTGTTGTTGGTTTCTTAGCCATTTTCAGTGATTCTAATCACTCTTTAACAGTCAGTATAGAATGGATGCCATTAGCAGGTTTTATTGGTGCTACTGTAGTTGGGTGTTTGGTTTACCTATTTGCATGGAAAGATGGTGTTACGCCAAATCGTCTTGTTTTAATCGGTATTAGTGTATCCGCATTGATGCAAGCCATTACGACCATGCTAATGATTATTGGTCCTATCTATCAAGCAAGTGAAGCAAATAAGTGGATTACTGGGAGCGTCAAAAGCGCAGACTGGGATCAAGTTCAAATCGTTGTGCCCTTAATACTAGTACTCCTACTTGTCACGTTCTTTACTACACGTCAGTTAAATGTACAAGAATTAGGTGATGATACAGCGGCAGGATTAGGACAATCCGTTCAAAAAACTCGTCTATATTTAATTCTGTTATGTTGCTGCTTAGTAGCAAGTGCCATTTCCTTTGCGGGGGCAATTGGATTTGTAGGGTTGATGGCCCCTCATATCGCACGTCGTATCGTTGGTTCATCATTCGGAGTACTTGTGCCAACATCCGCAGCCATTGGAGCATTGCTCGTAATGGTTGCGGATATTATCGGTCGTACTGCGTTTAGCCCTTTAGAAGTGCCAGCTGGTGTCTTTACTGCTGCCATCGGTGCTCCTTATTTTATCTATTTATTATTTAGAAATCCTAATAAATAAAGGAGTTCATACATCATGACTGAATCCTTATTAACTAAATCCCTAACATTAAGTTATGGTGATTCCAATATTATCGAAGATCTCAATTTATCTATCCCTTTGAATGAAATTACTGTCTTAATTGGAGCGAACGGCTGTGGCAAATCTACACTTTTACGCTCTATTGCTCGATTATTAAAGCCCAAAAAGGGATCTGTGTTATTAGATGGCGAAGATATTTTTAAACTATCTACAAAGCAAGTAGCTAAAAACCTTTCTATACTTCCTCAATCACCAGTAGCACCAGAAGGCTTAACGGTTCTACAGCTCGTTAAACAAGGACGATTTCCTTATCAAAGTTGGCGCCAGCAATGGACGGAGAAGGACGAGGAAATTGTGATGAATGCCTTAAAAGCAACAGGTACGGAGCAATTACGAGATAGACCAGTGGATGAGCTATCAGGTGGGCAACGTCAACGTGCATGGATTGCTATGACACTTGCTCAAGATACAGATATTATTCTTTTAGATGAGCCTACAACCTATTTAGATCTAACTCATCAAATAGAAGTGTTAGATTTATTATTTGAATTAAATCAACAGCAAAAGCGAACAATTATTATGGTCTTACATGATATAAACCTCGCTTGTCGTTATGCCGATCATATCATTACTGTACGTGATCGAGGAGTTTATCGCCAAGGTAAGCCTGAAGAGATCATGACGACAGAATTAGTTAGCCATGTATTTGATCTTGAATGTCAAATGACATCAGATCCAATCTTTGGAACACCTTTATGTATTCCTTATGGTAAAGGACGAAATATTACGTAAGTCTTCAAAAAACAACAAGCCTTCGCCGATTGATTATCTGGCGAAGGCTTTCTTGTTACCTGTTCTTTTCCGTTCATAAAAAAAGTGCAGTAGATGTAAATTCATCTACTGCACTTAGTATGACCCGTACGGGATTCGAACCCGTGTTACCGCCGTGAAAGGGCGGTGTCTTAACCACTTGACCAACGGGCCAATGGCGGAGAAGGAGGGATTTGAACCCTCGCGCCGGTTACCCGACCTACACCCTTAGCAGGGGCGCCTCTTCAGCCTCTTGAGTACTTCCCCACACAAAAAAATGGCTCCGAAGGCAGGACTCGAACCTGCGACAACCTGATTAACAGTCAGGTGCTACTACCAACTGAGCTACTTCGGAATAAATAATGGGCCTAAATGGACTCGAACCATCGACCTCACGCTTATCAGGCGTGCGCTCTAACCAGCTGAGCTATAGGCCCTTGGAGCGGGTGATGAGAATCGAACTCACGACATCAGCTTGGAAGGCTGAGGTTTTACCATTAAACTACACCCGCATAAATGGTGGGTCAGGACGGAATCGAACCGCCGACACTTAGAGCTTCAATCTAATGCTCTACCAACTGAGCTACTGACCCATTTCGTCCATGCTAAGCTTGCTCACTTTTTGCTTCTCATGTCTATAAAAAAATGGCGGTCCCGACCGGGATCGAACCGGCGATCTCCTGCGTGACAGGCAGGCATGTTAACCGCTACACCACGGGACCATTTGGTTGCGGGGGCCGGATTTGAACCAACGACCTTCGGGTTATGAGCCCGACGAGCTACCACTGCTCCACCCCGCGATAATCTTATTGTCTTTTCGAGTTTTTAAAGCACCATTTATGAATAAAACTGGAGGAGGTAGAGGGATTCGAACCCCCGCGCGGTGTTACCCGCCTGTCGGTTTTCAAGACCGATCCCTTCAGCCAGACTTGGGTATACCTCCGTAATAATATATAAATGATGGACCTTGCAGGACTCGAACCTGCGACCGGACGGTTATGAGCCGTCTGCTCTAACCAACTGAGCTAAAGGTCCTTAAGATGGCGGCAGAGGGGATCGAACCCCCGACCTTACGGGTATGAACCGTACGCTCTAGCCAGCTGAGCTACGCCGCCAGGATCTTTATACTGGTTAATTACTATGGTGGAGCCTAGCGGGATCGAACCGCTGACCTCCTGCGTGCAAGGCAGGCGCTCTCCCAGCTGAGCTAAGGCCCCATAATATTTTTTGGAAATGGTCGGGAAGACAGGATTCGAACCTGCGACCCCTTGGTCCCAAACCAAGTGCTCTACCAAGCTGAGCTACTTCCCGTTGTTCTTATGGCGCGCCCGACAGGAGTCGAACCCATAACCTTCTGATCCGTAGTCAGACGCTCTATCCAATTGAGCTACGGGCGCATATAAAATGGTGCCGAGGACCGGAATCGAACCGGTACGGTAGTCACCTACCGCAGGATTTTAAGTCCTGTGCGTCTGCCAGTTCCGCCACCCCGGCACATTTGGAGCGGAAGACGAGGTTCGAACTCGCGACCCCCACCTTGGCAAGGTGGTGTTCTACCACTGAACTACTTCCGCATGTGCATAAGTTTTTTTATCTGGCATATTGAAAAATGGTGCGGGTGAAGGGAGTCGAACCCCCACGCCTTGCGGCGCTAGATCCTAAGTCTAGTGCGTCTGCCAATTCCGCCACACCCGCTTAATATGGTTGGTACTTATAAATGGTGAGCCATGAAGGACTCGAACCTTCGACCCTCTGATTAAAAGTCAGATGCTCTACCAACTGAGCTAATGGCTCGTCTGAAATGGTGCCGGCTATAGGAATCGAACCCACGACCTACTGATTACAAGTCAGTTGCTCTACCTGCTGAGCTAAACCGGCAAATGATGGAGGATGACGGGCTCGAACCGCCGACCCTCTGCTTGTAAGGCAGATGCTCTCCCAGCTGAGCTAATCCTCCTGGGTATTATGCCTAGCGACGTCCTACTCTCACAGGGGGAAGCCCCCAACTACCATCGGCGCTAAAGAGCTTAACTTCCGTGTTCGGTATGGGAACGGGTGTGACCTCTTTGCCATCATCACTAGACTACTTTATTATGTATCTTGTTTTGAAGTTGTTTACCTGTCCTTCAAGACAAGAATTATTGTATAACGTTTTCTCATATTGTGCAATACTTTTTTATAAAAAAAAGAAATTATTACTTTTAAAAGATATTTTTGTTAAGAAAGAGAAAATATTGCCCTGCAAAATATTATATCAATAGTTGTTTCAAAAGAAAACAATTATTTTTCATCTATATATTTTCAGCTTATGATCTTGCTTAAAACTTGCTACTAAATAGTAGCAAGTTCCATAGTCAATCTATCAATTTCTTTAAATGTTGTTGAATCTCCGAAAGATATTCTAAAGAATTGCCGTGCCGTTTCCATTGAATAATTCATAGATAAAATGGCTTTTGTTCCAGATTCGCTATGAATATCACACGCACTTCCCGTTGATATACTGATCCCTGCCTCGTTTAATTTTAATAATACATATTGCCCCTCCACTTTACTCATCATGACACCACAAATATTTGGCAATTGCTGCTTACACTCTATTAGTCGAACTGTTTTTGGTAGACGACTTTTAAAATATCTTCTTAATTCCTCGTAATGCTGTCTTTCATAACTATTATTTTCAACCGCTGCCGCAAAGGAAACAATGGCAGGTGTATCTAAAGTTCCCCCTCTTAATCCTCTTTCATGAGTTACGCCTGGTGTCAGTGCTGGAACACGAATTGCAGGGTTTATATAAACAGCGCCGCAGCCCTTAGGTCCTCCTATTTTATGTGCTGAAATTGTCATAGCGTCTCCTCCTCTTGGTATAGTTAATTTCCCAAAGGATTGTACACAATCAATATGACAGTAAACAGCGGCTTCTTTTGCCGCTTCAATTATTTTTTCCACAGGTTGAATAGAACCAATTTCTGAATTTACATGTTGAATGGAAATTAATGCTGTATCTTTTCGAATAGCGAGTAGTAGTTGTTCTGAGTCAATACAACCATCCTTTTGCAACGGTAATTTTGTCACCTCAAAACCCATTTTCTCCAATGTATTCAAAGCTGCATGTACAGACGTATGTTCAGCTTGTGATGAAATAATATGTTTTCCTTTTTTAGAGGCAAATGCTAATGACAAAATGGCCATAATGTTTCCTTCCGTTCCGCTTCCAGTAAAGATAACGCCATCACTATTGACACCAAGTTCATTGGCTATAATTTCTCTTGATTGCTGGATAAAATAATACGCTTGTCCCCCTAAATCATGGAGACTTGAGCTATTTCCATAATAACGCTGTGCCACCTCTACATATGCTTCAAGCGCCTTCTTCGTCATTGGTGTTGTTGCTGCGTAATCCATGTAGATCATCGTATTCTTCCTCTCTCGTTCAACAGGTCTTGTTTTCTTTTTTATTTTATGTAAAGATAAGTGTCAAGACAACTGTAAAGAAGGTATAACTATGGATGTAAAGACAGACGTCCTTATAATTGGTAGTGGTATTGCAGCACTTCAGGCAGCTCTACTCCTCGAAGAACATTTTAAAATACAAATAGTTACAAAATCATCCGTCCATACGAGCAGTTCCTATCGTGCACAGGGTGGCATTGCCGTCGTGACAAGTGAGGAGGATCATATTGATTGCCATATTGCGGATACATTGAAGGCCGGAGAGTTTCATCATGAAGGTAGAAATGTCCAAACGCTCATAGAAGAAGGCACAAAAATAATGCGTAACTACCTTCAAGCTGAATTCCCCATTGATCGGAATAGCAATGGAGCTCCTGCTCTAGGTCTGGAGGGAGCACATAGCCATCATCGTATTCTCCATGCAGGTGGTGATCGTACTGGTCAAATTTTCATAGATTACTTGCTTCATAAACTTTCTCCTAATACAAAGGTAAATTGCTATGAAATGGCCTATGAACTTTTACTAAATACAAATGGTGACTGTGTAGGTGTACTTACAAAAGGAAGCGAAGGCACTAAACGCTACTTTGCCCATCATGTTATTTTAGCGACAGGTGGTGCAGGAGCACTTTATTCAAGTACATCTAATTACCCAACAAATACTGGTGATGGTATTGCTTTAGCCTTTCGAGCAGGAGCTGCCATCAGTGATATGGAATTTATGCAGTTTCATCCAAGTCTGCTTTGGTGTGAAAACGAGGCAAAAGGATTGATTTCTGAAGCGGTACGAGGAGCTGGTGGTATTTTTGTCGATGCCCAACGTCGTCCAATTATGAAGGGCATCCATGCACAACTTGATTTAGCGCCAAGACATATTACAGCACTCACATTATTTAAGAAACGGGCGGCTGGTGAGGAAACATTCCTTGATATATCCTCCATCCAAAATTTCGATGTAAAATTTCCATCAATCACACAGCTTTGCCGTAACAACCATATTGACTTACAAGATGGCCTGATTCCTGTTTCACCAGGTAGTCATTTTTTAATGGGCGGTATTATTGCTGATGATAAAGGCAGAACCACTATAGCCAACTTGTATGCTATCGGCGAAGTGGCCTGTACAGGTGTTCACGGAGCAAATCGTTTAGCTAGTAACTCCCTATTAGAAGGGATTACTTTTGGTCACAGAATGGCATATTTCATTATCCAACAAGGCTGTAGTCAAAAGGATTTCTTACTTGCTAGCGATAAAAATGTCGATTCAATGCCTTCATTATTTAGCAAACAACAATTACAGCAACATATGATGCAGTACTTAGGTATCGTTAGGAACGGTGACGATTTGCAATATTCCCTCCAGCAATTACCCTCTATACAAGCACTTCTCCATGCAAATTTAAAGGGTTTGCAACAGACTGAGCTGGAACTATATATGATGCATGTTGTCGCCACATTAATAACCCATGCGGCCATTACAAGAACTGAAACACGTGGAGCCCACATTCGTAGCGATAAACCCGCGATGGTAGCAAAGTGGGCAAACCGATGGATTATTTTTTCGCAAGGACAAATGAAAGTGAGGAATTCATTGTATGAATATCATCAAACTCGAGGAAATGCTCAAACAATTTTTTAATGAGGATATAGGTGATGGGGATTTATCGAGTGAATATATTTTTTCTCCTAAAGAGCAAGGAACTTTTTCATTTTATGCCAAAGAAAGTGGCATTTTTTGTGGCGCACCTATTATTGAGCATGGCTTTCACGTACTAGATCGGTCTATAAAAGTCAACCTTCCTAAAAAAGATGGGGAAGCCGTAGAGGCTGGCGACGTCATTGCTATTATAGATGGCCCCTTACAAAAATTATTAATGGGAGAACGCGTAATTTTAAATCTTATACAACGGATGTCTGCAATAGCTACGGCGGCTCACCTAGCAGTACAGGAAATTGCAGGAACGAACACAAAAATATGTGATACCCGTAAAACGATTCCTGGTTTGCGTATGCTTGATAAATATGCTGTTCGAATCGGTGGTGCTTTTAACCATCGCAATGGCCTATTTGATGCAATCATGCTAAAGGATAATCATATTGCTTTTGCTGGTAGCATGACAAACGCCATTCAGGCTGCTAGAGAAAAAGTTGGTCATACCGTTAAAATTGAAGTGGAAATAGAAACAAAAAAACAGCTAGATGAAGCCATTTTAGCTGGAGCAGATATTATAATGTTTGATAATCGAAGTCCTGAAGAAATACGTGCATGGCTGCCTGCTGTTCCTTCTTCTATCACGACTGAAGCGTCAGGTGGCATTACTCTTGAAAATATAAGAGCTTATGCTCAAACTGGTATACAGTGGATTTCACTTGGTTCTCTAACCCACTCTGTCAAAGCCTTTGACATTAGCGCCCTTGTACAAATGAAAGGAGGCTATTCCATTGTCCATCACTAGTTTATTACAGCAGACGACGTTACTTCCTGAGCATTATCGAGCATTATCCGTAACGGAAATGGAATCTCGTATTTTATCCATCAAAAAGAAATTAGGATCTAAGCTTTTTATTCCGGGTCATCACTATCAAAAAGATGAAGTTATCCAATTTGCTGATGCAACGGGAGATTCCTTACAGCTGGCTCAATTATCTGCAGCAAACAAAGAGGCGGAGCACATCGTATTTTGTGGGGTACATTTTATGGCTGAAACTGCTGATATGCTAACATCAAAACAGCAACATGTATATTTACCAGATATGCGTGCAGGTTGCTCGATGGCTGACATGGCTGATATTTATCAAACTGAACAAGCATGGCCCATTTTACAGCAGCTCTTTGGTGATACGATCATTCCACTTACCTATGTTAATTCAACAGCCGCTATTAAAGCCTTTACAGGAAGACATGGTGGTGCATGTGTAACATCCTCTAATGCGAAAGAGCTTGTTCAGTGGGCATTTACACAAAAACAGCGTATCTTCTTTTTACCCGACCAACATTTAGGCAGAAATACTGCTTATGACTTAGGTGTTCCACTCGAGAATATGGCCGTTTGGAATCCGCATAAAAATATACTTGAAACTAAACAGCCTCTTGAGAACATCCAAGTTATTCTGTGGAAGGGTCATTGCTCTGTACATGAAGGATTTACAGTTCAACATACAGAGACTGTTCGTAAGGAATATCCAGCCATGAAAATTATTGTTCACCCTGAATGTAGTCGTGAAGTTGTAGATGCGGCTGATGATGCTGGTTCAACTAAGTACATTATCGATACAATTAGTCAAGCACCTAGTGGATCTGCATGGGCAATAGGGACAGAAATGAATCTGGTCAATCGTATTATAAAGCAGCATCCAGATAAACAGATCATCTCTTTAAATGAAAACTTTTGTCCTTGCCTAACAATGAATCGCATTGATCTCCCCCATTTACTATGGTGCTTAGAAAGCATTGAACAAGGTCAACCACATAACCGTATTCAAGTTGATAGCCATACTAGCACTGAAGCTCTTAGTTCTCTGGAAAGAATGTTAGCAAGAAGATAAATTACGATTTTAAAGCAGAGATGTTGTAAAAAACAATATTTCTGCTTTTTATTTGCTCATAAAATTAAGTATCTGGTTACCTCCTGAAATTGACACTCATTTATTTTTTATGATAATGTCGATTTGGAGGTGATAAGAAATGTCTTTTCAATCGAAAAATATTTTCATTAATTTACCAGTAAAAAATGTAAACAAATCCACGTCATTTTTTAAGGAGTTAGGTTTTGAGTTCAATCAACAATTCAGTGATGAAACAACTTCCTCAATGATTATTAGCGAAAATATTTTTGCTTTACTAATGGTCGAAGATCGCTTCAAAGGATTTAGTAACAAGGAGATACCGGATACTACTGTTTCTGCCCAAGCAATTTTATGTCTATCTGCAGAAAATCGCGAGCAAGTAGATCAGCTAGTAAATAAGGCACTTGCCTCCGGGGGTAAACCTTATAGTGATCCACAGGATCATGGATTTATGTATGGCTGGGGTTTTCAAGATTTAGATGGGCATATTTGGGAAGTAGTTTATATGGATGAGCATGCAATGAATCAAGAGTAAATCGTTTATCTTATATTAGTTTTCTATAAAAAAACAGTAGACGCACATGCATCTACTGTTTTTTGTATGACCCGTACGGGATTCGAACCCGTGTTACCGCCGTGAAAGGGCGGTGTCTTAACCACTTGACCAACGGGCCAATGGCGGAGAAGGAGGGATTTGAACCCTCGCGCCGGTTACCCGACCTACACCCTTAGCAGGGGCGCCTCTTCAGCCTCTTGAGTACTTCCCCACACAAAAAAATGGCTCCGAAGGCAGGACTCGAACCTGCGACAACCTGATTAACAGTCAGGTGCTACTACCAACTGAGCTACTTCGGAATAAATAATGGGCCTAAATGGACTCGAACCATCGACCTCACGCTTATCAGGCGTGCGCTCTAACCAGCTGAGCTATAGGCCCTTGGAGCGGGTGATGAGAATCGAACTCACGACATCAGCTTGGAAGGCTGAGGTTTTACCATTAAACTACACCCGCATAAATGGTGGGTCAGGACGGAATCGAACCGCCGACACTTAGAGCTTCAATCTAATGCTCTACCAACTGAGCTACTGACCCATTTCGTCCATGCTAAGCTTGCTCACTTTTTGCTTCTCATGTCTATAAAAAAATGGCGGTCCCGACCGGGATCGAACCGGCGATCTCCTGCGTGACAGGCAGGCATGTTAACCGCTACACCACGGGACCATTTGGTTGCGGGGGCCGGATTTGAACCAACGACCTTCGGGTTATGAGCCCGACGAGCTACCACTGCTCCACCCCGCGATAATCTTATTGTCTTTTCGAGTTTTTAAAGCACCATTTATGAATAAAACTGGAGGAGGTAGAGGGATTCGAACCCCCGCGCGGTGTTACCCGCCTGTCGGTTTTCAAGACCGATCCCTTCAGCCAGACTTGGGTATACCTCCGTAATAATATATAAATGATGGACCTTGCAGGACTCGAACCTGCGACCGGACGGTTATGAGCCGTCTGCTCTAACCAACTGAGCTAAAGGTCCTTAAGATGGCGGCAGAGGGGATCGAACCCCCGACCTTACGGGTATGAACCGTACGCTCTAGCCAGCTGAGCTACGCCGCCAGGATCTTTATACTGGTTAATTACTATGGTGGAGCCTAGCGGGATCGAACCGCTGACCTCCTGCGTGCAAGGCAGGCGCTCTCCCAGCTGAGCTAAGGCCCCATAATATTTTTTGGAAATGGTCGGGAAGACAGGATTCGAACCTGCGACCCCTTGGTCCCAAACCAAGTGCTCTACCAAGCTGAGCTACTTCCCGTTGTTCTTATGGCGCGCCCGACAGGAGTCGAACCCATAACCTTCTGATCCGTAGTCAGACGCTCTATCCAATTGAGCTACGGGCGCATATAAAATGGTGCCGAGGACCGGAATCGAACCGGTACGGTAGTCACCTACCGCAGGATTTTAAGTCCTGTGCGTCTGCCAGTTCCGCCACCCCGGCACATTTGGAGCGGAAGACGAGGTTCGAACTCGCGACCCCCACCTTGGCAAGGTGGTGTTCTACCACTGAACTACTTCCGCATGTGCATAAGTTTTTTTATCTGGCATATTGAAAAATGGTGCGGGTGAAGGGAGTCGAACCCCCACGCCTTGCGGCGCTAGATCCTAAGTCTAGTGCGTCTGCCAATTCCGCCACACCCGCTTAATATGGTTGGTACTTATAAATGGTGAGCCATGAAGGACTCGAACCTTCGACCCTCTGATTAAAAGTCAGATGCTCTACCAACTGAGCTAATGGCTCGTCTGAAATGGTGCCGGCTATAGGAATCGAACCCACGACCTACTGATTACAAGTCAGTTGCTCTACCTGCTGAGCTAAACCGGCAAATGATGGAGGATGACGGGCTCGAACCGCCGACCCTCTGCTTGTAAGGCAGATGCTCTCCCAGCTGAGCTAATCCTCCTGGGTATTATGCCTAGCGACGTCCTACTCTCACAGGGGGAAGCCCCCAACTACCATCGGCGCTAAAGAGCTTAACTTCCGTGTTCGGTATGGGAACGGGTGTGACCTCTTTGCCATCATCACTAGACTATAGTCGGCTTTCAATATACATCGTATTTCTTCGTCAGCTTCTGTCGTTCAGTCAGTCACGTACTTGAGTACGCTCCTTCCTTCTCTCTATTGCTTCCTCGAACTACTCGTATCTTGAAACCCTTCATAAAAGAAATTATTCTTTCAAAACTGGATAAACGGTTCATTGAATGTTTCAAACATTTTGGTTAAGTCCTCGATCGATTAGTATTCGTCAGCTCCATGTGTCACCACACTTCCACCTCGAACCTATCTACCTCATCGTCTTTGAGGGATCTTACTTACTTGCGTAATGGGAAATCTCATCTTGAGGGGGGCTTCATGCTTAGATGCTTTCAGCACTTATCCCGTCCACACATAGCTACCCAGCGATGCCTTTGGCAAGACAACTGGTACACCAGCGGTGTGTCCATCCCGGTCCTCTCGTACTAAGGACAGCTCCTCTCAAATTTCCTACGCCCACGACGGATAGGGACCGAACTGTCTCACGACGTTCTGAACCCAGCTCGCGTACCGCTTTAATGGGCGAACAGCCCAACCCTTGGGACCGACTACAGCCCCAGGATGCGATGAGCCGACATCGAGGTGCCAAACCTCCCCGTCGATGTGGACTCTTGGGGGAGATAAGCCTGTTATCCCCGGGGTAGCTTTTATCCGTTGAGCGATGGCCCTTCCATGCGGAACCACCGGATCACTAAGCCCGTCTTTCGACCCTGCTCGACTTGTAGGTCTCGCAGTCAAGCTCCCTTGTGCCTTTACACTCTACGAATGATTTCCAACCATTCTGAGGGAACCTTTGGGCGCCTCCGTTACCTTTTAGGAGGCGACCGCCCCAGTCAAACTGTCCGCCTGACACTGTCTCCTGCCCCGCTAAGGGGCATGGGTTAGAATTTCAATACAACCAGGGTAGTATCCCACCGACGCCTCCTTCGAAGCTGGCGCTCCGAGATCTCTGGCTCCTACCTATCCTGTACAAGTTGTACCAAAATTCAATATCAGGCTACAGTAAAGCTCCACGGGGTCTTTCCGTCCTGTCGCGGGTAACCTGCATCTTCACAGGTACTATAATTTCACCGAGTCTCTCGTTGAGACAGTGCCCAGATCGTTACGCCTTTCGTGCGGGTCGGAACTTACCCGACAAGGAATTTCGCTACCTTAGGACCGTTATAGTTACGGCCGCCGTTTACTGGGGCTTCAATTCGCAGCTTCGCTTGCGCTAACCACTCCTCTTAACCTTCCAGCACCGGGCAGGCGTCAGCCCCTATACGTCACCTTACGGTTTTGCAGAGACCTGTGTTTTTGCTAAACAGTCGCCTGGGCCTATTCACTGCGGCTCTCATGCGCTTGCACGCTCAAGAGCACCCCTTCTCCCGAAGTTACGGGGTCATTTTGCCGAGTTCCTTAACGAGAGTTCTCTCGCACACCTTAGGATTCTCTCCTCGACTACCTGTGTCGGTTTGCGGTACGGGCACCTCTCACCTCGATAGAGGCTTTTCTTGGCAGTGTGAAATCAGGAACTTCGTCCATACGGACTCGCCATCACAGCTCAACGTTACAGTGTGCGGATTTGCCTACACACACGCCTTACTGCTTGGACGCGCATAACCAACAGCGCGCTTACCCTATCCTACTGCGTCCCCCCATTTCTCAAACGGTGAGGAGGTGGTACAGGAATATCAACCTGTTGTCCATCGCCTACGCCTATCGGCCTCGGCTTAGGTCCCGACTAACCCTGAGCGGACGAGCCTTCCTCAGGAAACCTTAGTCATACGGTGGACGGGATTCTCACCCGTCTTTCGCTACTCATACCGGCATTCTCACTTCTAAGCGCTCCACCAGTCCTTCCGGTCTGACTTCAACGCACTTAGAACGCTCTCCTACCACTGACATCGTAGATGTCAATCCACAGCTTCGGTGAATCGTTTAGCCCCGATACATTTTCGGCGCAGCGTCACTCGACCAGTGAGCTATTACGCACTCTTTAAATGATGGCTGCTTCTAAGCCAACATCCTGGTTGTCTGTGCAACGCCACATCCTTTTCCACTTAACGATTACTTTGGGACCTTAGCTGGTGGTCTGGGCTGTTTCCCTTTTGACTACGGATCTTATCACTCGCAGTCTGACTCCCGTGTATAAATATCTGGCATTCGGAGTTTGTCTGAATTCGGTAAACCGGGATGGCCCCCTAGTCCAAACAGTGCTCTACCTCCAGTATTCTCATCACGAGGCTAGCCCTAAAGCTATTTCGGAGAGAACCAGCTATCTCCAAGTTCGATTGGAATTTCTCCGCTACCCACACCTCATCCCCGCACTTTTCAACGTGCGTGGGTTCGGGCCTCCAGTAAGTGTTACCTTACCTTCACCCTGGACATGGGTAGATCACCTGGTTTCGGGTCTACGACCACGTACTATTTCGCCCTATTCAGACTCGCTTTCGCTGCGGCTCCGCCTTCTAAAGCTTAACCTCGCACGTAATCGTAACTCGCCGGTTCATTCTACAAAAGGCACGCTATCACCCATTAACGGGCTCTAACTACTTGTAGGCACACGGTTTCAGGATCTCTTTCACTCCCCTTCCGGGGTGCTTTTCACCTTTCCCTCACGGTACTGGTTCACTATCGGTCACTAGGTAGTATTTAGCCTTGGGAGATGGTCCTCCCGGATTCCGACGGAATTTCACGTGTTCCGCCGTACTCAGGATCCACTCAGGAGGGAACGAACTTTCGACTACAGGGCTTTTACCTGCTCTGGCGGACCTTTCCAAGTCGCTTCATCTAACTCGCTCTTTTGTAACTCCGTATTGAGTGTCCTACAACCCCAAGAGGCAAGCCTCTTGGTTTGGGCTCTTCCCGTTTCGCTCGCCGCTACTCAGGGAATCGATTTTTCTTTCTCTTCCTCCAGGTACTTAGATGTTTCAGTTCCCTGGGTCTGCCTTCAAGACGCTATGTATTCACGTCAAGATACTACGCGATTAAACGTAGTGGGTTCCCCCATTCGGAAATCTCCGGATCAAAGCTCACTTACAGCTCCCCGAAGCATATCGGTGTTAGTGCCGTCCTTCTTCGGCTCCTAGTGCCAAGGCATTCGCCGTGCGCCCTTAATAACTTAACCTATCAGCTTTCAATACACATCGCATTTAACTGCTCGTGTCTTGAAACCTTTTAATGTTATTAAGCCTATAAAAAACTTAAAAAATAAATGTGTTTGTTACTATTTCAATGTCGTTTTATCCAGTTTTCAAAGAACAAGTTTTGAAGTATTTCATTCAGAAGAATGAACCTTCAAAACTGAACGCAAAACGTAATCTTACAAACCCAAGGTTTGTATTCCGAAAATATCCTTAGAAAGGAGGTGATCCAGCCGCACCTTCCGATACGGCTACCTTGTTACGACTTCACCCCAATCATCTATCCCACCTTCGGCGGCTGGCTCCAAAAGGTTACCTCACCGACTTCGGGTGTTACAAACTCTCGTGGTGTGACGGGCGGTGTGTACAAGGCCCGGGAACGTATTCACCGCGGCATGCTGATCCGCGATTACTAGCGATTCCGGCTTCATGTAGGCGAGTTGCAGCCTACAATCCGAACTGAGAACGACTTTATCGGATTAGCTCCCTCTCGCGAGTTGGCAACCGTTTGTATCGTCCATTGTAGCACGTGTGTAGCCCAGGTCATAAGGGGCATGATGATTTGACGTCATCCCCACCTTCCTCCGGTTTGTCACCGGCAGTCACCTTAGAGTGCCCAACTAAATGATGGCAACTAAGATCAAGGGTTGCGCTCGTTGCGGGACTTAACCCAACATCTCACGACACGAGCTGACGACAACCATGCACCACCTGTCACCGTTGCCCCCGAAGGGGAAACTATATCTCTACAGTGGTCAACGGGATGTCAAGACCTGGTAAGGTTCTTCGCGTTGCTTCGAATTAAACCACATGCTCCACCGCTTGTGCGGGCCCCCGTCAATTCCTTTGAGTTTCAGTCTTGCGACCGTACTCCCCAGGCGGAGTGCTTAATGCGTTAGCTGCAGCACTAAGGGGCGGAAACCCCCTAACACTTAGCACTCATCGTTTACGGCGTGGACTACCAGGGTATCTAATCCTGTTTGCTCCCCACGCTTTCGCGCCTCAGTGTCAGTTACAGACCAGATAGTCGCCTTCGCCACTGGTGTTCCTCCAAATCTCTACGCATTTCACCGCTACACTTGGAATTCCACTATCCTCTTCTGCACTCAAGTCTCCCAGTTTCCAATGACCCTCCACGGTTGAGCCGTGGGCTTTCACATCAGACTTAAGAAACCACCTGCGCGCGCTTTACGCCCAATAATTCCGGACAACGCTTGCCACCTACGTATTACCGCGGCTGCTGGCACGTAGTTAGCCGTGGCTTTCTAATAAGGTACCGTCAAGGTACAGCCAGTTACTACTGTACTTGTTCTTCCCTTACAACAGAGTTTTACGAACCGAAATCCTTCTTCACTCACGCGGCGTTGCTCCATCAGGCTTTCGCCCATTGTGGAAGATTCCCTACTGCTGCCTCCCGTAGGAGTCTGGGCCGTGTCTCAGTCCCAGTGTGGCCGATCACCCTCTCAGGTCGGCTACGCATCGTCGCCTTGGTGAGCCGTTACCTCACCAACTAGCTAATGCGCCGCGGGCCCATCCTATAGCGACAGCCGAAACCGTCTTTCAGTGTTTCACCATGAGGTGAAACAGATTATTCGGTATTAGCCCCGGTTTCCCGGAGTTATCCCAAACTATAAGGTAGGTTGCCCACGTGTTACTCACCCGTCCGCCGCTAACGTCGAAGGAGCAAGCTCCTTCTCTGTTCGCTCGACTTGCATGTATTAGGCACGCCGCCAGCGTTCGTCCTGAGCCAGGATCAAACTCTCCATAAAAGAAATTTGATTAGCTCAAATTGTTTTGCTGGCATCAATTTTGATGTCCAAATTTTTGTTTCGTTCACTAGCTAGGCTAGTTACTTAAAACTTTATTGATTACGTTTTGCTTGTTCAGTTTTCAAAGTTCATTATTATCTCAGTCGTTTTCAGCGACTTCATTATGATAACTCGTTTATAACAAGAAGTCAACAACTTTTTTGTTTTTTTATTTTCAAAGTGTTTTGTCTTGTTAAGGACAAGTAATAATATATAATATAGCATTTTAAAAATCAAGCATTTTTTGAAAAAAAGTTAAAAATCTTTTTTTATATCAATAACAAACAATAGAGCGCTCCCTTCTAAAACAATAAATAGCAGTACTAACATGTTCAGCCATAGTCAAAAAAACAAGTAAACAAAGTATGGCCAAATAAATTAGATACTAACACTATTAAGAAAAACCAACCCCATCCCTTATAAGGTCCACTTGATCTTCTTTACATTACAGATCAAATAAATGATGGTACTATCAACATCATCAGCCATTCCAACGCTCATCGCATACGTATATTCCGTCCTATTATATAATAAGATGTAGCAAGTGAGTGCATCCCATTTTTCTCAACACTTATTCTGACGAAACTTCAAATGAACATGTTGATTGAACGAATCTTCTATCGTTATCTTCAATCTGGATTTTGGAATATCTATATATAGAAAGCATACGTCCAATGTAATCCTAAGTGCTTCTTGCATGCCTTGTATCCTATATAAATTTAGAGTTGTACTCTTTCCAATTAATTTGAGTAATTTAACAATGCATGTTATAATTTTTCATGAAGATGGATATAAAAAAAGGACCACTTGGTGTGTCACCACCAAATGGTCATGTAACAGACGAATCGCTTCAAAGGCGATTTGCATAATGAAGGAGTAAACCACTCACATGCTTGGAGGGCAGGGGCGGTTTACTTTTTTTTCTGAGAAAAAGTAAATGACAGAACAATTACCGAAACAATCAATCCACTAAAACTGATCATTAAGGACATTGCCTCGTAAGTTGTCATTAGCAACACCTCCTTCCCCTCCAGAAACCTGAAGAACGGGTGAAGAATGTATGCTTACCGCCCATGAAACCTCTATCTAGTTACCCCTTTATTATACCATTTTATGTGAATGAAATATAGTTTTTGGAAATTTAATTAGGATATAAATCTGATCATAACCTCTCGTCAATTCTTGTTACAAGCTCGCCGTTTGCTTCATCTCCCCTTTACATTTTTAGTATGATCTAGGCCTGGAGCCGCAATTAGGTTCCCGAATCCGATCAGCATTCTTTATTGAAAATGCGAATAAAAACTTTCCTTATCATTAATCTTTTATTTCCCCCTATCAGTAGTCTCATTCCCTACTATCAATAACGCTTTGTCCATTCCCCTAAGAACAGAGTCGCCATCATTAAATTAGAAAAGAGCATATGGGAAAATGCTATGATATTCGCTTACGTAGATGCTTGCTTTACATAAATAACCGACCTAGAACCAAAGTCATATCAATTACGAAATGGATGTATAAATGAATTTTTAGATCCCTATAAAATAAAACACATATATTTCCTTACTTCCATGTTGTACAATACAAAAAAGTAATACACATATAATAATGACTGGTTGCATATCTCTTAGCAATGCGAAACATCTATGGAGGGTCGTGTATGGGAACATTATTGGAAAATATGATTACATATGAAGTTGGCATAAAATTAGTTTTAGCAGCCACATTAAGTTTAGTCATCGGAATTGAAAGGGAATTAAAGAAGAAACCAGTTGGATTAAAGACAAGTTTAGTCATAGCAACATTCAGTTGTTTGCTAACCATTATTTCCATTGAAACAGCTTACTCCACCCCTTCTAGAGAAGATATAAATATTACAATGGATCCCCTTCGCTTAGCAGCCCAAATTGTCAGTGGGATTGGATTTCTAGGAGCAGGCGTAATTTTAAGACGTGGCAATGATAGCATCTCTGGTTTAACGACTGCGGCCATGATATGGGGAGCTGCCGGCATCGGAATCGCTGTAGGCGCTGGTTTTTATATGGATGCAACGTTAGCTGTCATTATCATCGTTTTCGGAATTGAAATTCTCTCTCCTTTCCTAATGAAAATTGGACCAAAACGTATTCGCATGAGAGAGATTTTACTAAAGGTTCAAATTGATGATGACAAACATACGGAATCCTTTCTATTATTCCTTAAGAACAACAATATCATCATCGAAAACATCCGTATTAAAGATGTACCTTTAAAAAATGATAATGTTTTACATGAGTTGGATTTACGTTTGTCCTTAATTGTTTCTGATAATTTACTGTCGTTTTACCGTTCATTAAGAACATTATCATATATTAAAAAAATCGAAATGGAAATTTTAAACTAGTTGGAGGATTTTTATGGCAGAATTATTTAAACTACTAAAGGATGGTAACAAACCTTCCCTGATGGCGGCTTGTGTCAATGCCTTTTTAGGTATTATTAAAGGCATTGCCTTTTTCTTAACAGGTAATGTGGCTATGTTCGCAGAAATGATGCATTCACTTGGAGATGCAGCTAACCAATTGTTCGTGTATATAGGCTCCGCTCTATCGAAAAAAGCACCTACAAAGAAATTCCCTAGCGGCTTCGGTCGTATTGTCAATTTAGTATGCTTATTTGCAGTTATTATCGTAGCAATTCTTTCTTATGAAACAATCAAAGAAGGATGGCATCATTTTATCCACCCTACTGGTGAATCAAGTGGGGTACTCATCGCACTTGGAGTTTTATTTATAGGTATTGTTTTAGAGGGTACAGTACTTGCTAAAGCAGCAGTAGAAGTATTACATGAAGCTGGGCAAGAAAAAGCAGGTATAACATCCATCCCAAAAGCTTTCAATTATTTAAACCGCGCCAAGCCTGCGACTAAATTAGTGTTTATGGAAGATTTAGTCGCTACAAGCGGAAATATTTTAGCCTTCATTGCTATTGTTATCGCTCATTTTACAGGGTGGACTAGAATAGAAGGTCTTGTTTCCATGATTATTGGGGCAATGATGTTTTATGTTGTTGGTAAAGTATTCTTAGACAATGCTCGGGGTGTAATCGGTGAGACAGATGAAGAAATGTTAAATCATATCGCCCATCTTGTGATGGATGATCCAAATATTAAAGATATTGTACGCCTTGAAGTCATTAAAGAAGGGGAGTTTTTACATGTTGAATTAGTGGCAGAAGCTGACCCTAAACTATCCTTAGCTTTTTTAGATGATGTTCGAGATCATTTGACAGAAGTTATTTTAAGTCAGAAAGGTGTATCGAAGGTCGCCATTTTATTTGATGAAGATGACGGAAAAGCTAGCTGGATACATCTTGGCGACAGACCTAATCATGAATTGTAGAAGCTAAAAAGCCAATTGCCCTGTTTTGATCTCACCCCAAAAAGTTAGACATCAATCTAACTTTTACAGGGCAGTTCATTTCAGGCAGTTGGCTTTTTGTTAAACTGATATTAATTGATCCCGATCAAAATTTGTTTCCCTTAGATTGTCAGGGATGGACTCGTAGCTTACAAAGACTTGATTGGTTATCATAAATGTTAGGAATTGATTACTAACAACGGTCTTCTTAGTACCATTTTGTTGAATGACTATTTCTGAAAACATTAAAGTAGCTTGTCGATTGGCTAAAGCATATTCTTGGGCATTTAGAATATCCCTACCGTCCACATGACAGCCTAAAACAAAATGACCAGCAAAAGAATCTTTTAATACGTTAGGATGCATGGATCGGTAATGCACTTCAGAAATTGAATCTTCACGTTTCATGAATTGATGGGCTACCAAATAATGCTTTAAAGCACCTTTTAAATCAATTGCGATAACTGTATCTGCTAATATTGTTCGAAAATAAACCGGAACAATTTCAGCATCTCCTAAATATGGTTTTACCTCTACCACAATTCCCCCAGAAGGACGGACAAATAAATGTCCACTTGCCTTATTTACACCATTCGAAAAAGTAATGTTCGTTTGCCCAAAATGTAAACTTTTAAAGAAAATACTTTGATCAGCCATGTAACCCGTAACAATGTTATCATTTTCAATTTGTATCGATTTTGTTTCAATCCCCAAAACTTCTACACAATTTTGCATTTTATAAACATGCCGCTGAAATGGTATCTCTTTACAACTTAATGTAACCACACGATCCTTAAGCAATTGCTTCAACATTCCATCCCTCTCCCCTTTGTTTAAGTCATTATTTTAATAAAGGTGGCTAAACAGTTTCTGAACAACCCTACATTAATGGAGCTATTGCGACAAATACCATCATTCTCTAGCAATCACAAAGTCTAATATGTATTAAAATATCCAATTTAAGTTAAATATTTTGATTAAAATCATGACTTTTTTCACTTCTCTTAATAAAATTAACTATTACACCCCTTTGAATATCTAACTATTTCATTATATTGTAGGTCTTAAGAAACTTCTACGACAAAATTCAACAAGATTCGTTAATTTTTCTTAACCTACAATAAAAAAGTGTGAGGCTAACTACATAGCCTCACACGCAATCATTATTTTAAAGGGAATTTTGTAAGATAGTACGTACATCTTTTTCTTGTAACTGATGGAAGTTTCCAAATGGACCATTTTGCATTGCATGCTCTACAATCTGCTGGAATTTCGAATCATCAATATTATAATCGGCTAAACGATTTGGTGCCCCTAATGATGACCAAAATGCTGATAAGCGATCGATCCCTTCATAAGCAACCTCTTCTACCGTTTTGTCTGTTGCATCCACCCCGAATACTCGTGTTGCTATACCCGCAAAGCGCTCAGGATTCACTGGTACACTTAAACGCATCCAATGAGGCTGAAGAATAGCTAAACCTCCTGCATGCGGAATATCATATACTGCCGATACAGCATGCTCAATATTATGAGATGCCCAATCCCCACGAGATCCGATTGATAAGAATCCATTTAATCCAATTGTTCCTGCTAATAGAATTGTTTCACGTAACTGTGTATTCTCTAGATCCTCTAATAATTGAGGTGCTGTCGTAATAACCGTACGTAATACACCTTCACACATTTCATCAGTGATTGGTGTATTCGTTGTATTATGGAAATACTGTTCGAATACATGTGACATCATATCAACGATTCCATAAACCGTATGATTTTTAGGTACAGACACCGTATACGCAGGATTTAAGATTGAGAATTTCGGGAATGCCGCAGGGCTACCCCAGCCTAATTTTTCTTCTGTAGCGGCATTAGTAATAACTGACCCAGAGTTCATTTCAGAGCCTGTAGCGGCCAAGGTTAAGACAGTTCCTAATGGTAAAGCTTGTTCTACAAATACCTTGCGTTTAACGATATCCCAAGCATCCCCATCATATTTTGCACCAGCAACAATTAGTTTGGAGCAATCAATAACAGAACCGCCACCAACTGCAAGAACTAAGTCAATTCCCTCTGTTTTACAAATTTCAATACCACGTCTAGCTGTTTCCACACGTGGATTAGGTTCTACACCACTTAATTCAAAAATTGTTTTATCTGCTTGCTGTAATTTGTCAATAACCGCGTCGTAGACACCATTCGTCTTGATGCTACCGCCACCATATACAACCAATACTTTTTTTCCATACTGCTCTAATTCCTTCGGTAACTTTTCCAGTGCATCTTCACCAAAATGAAGTTTCACTGGGTTAAAAAATGTAAATGAATCCATTTAATTCGCCCCTTTCTAGTTGGATTTTCTCATATTTCTGTTCAAGAAAGCAAAGATAAACGTTCGGCATACCTGTTTAATTAGATTCCGTTTGGACGATTTATTAAAGGGTTTTATAAGGGGAATGCATTCTAACATTTCTTCAAATTTGTAAAGAGACGCAAAAAAACGAGTCCTCCCATTAACTATAGGAGAAACTCGTTGTAAATTGAATATTCTTAAACCCATCCGCGGAAGCGTGAAGCTTCTGCAGTGCGGCGAACACCAACCATATAAGCTGCTAAGCGCATGTTAATGTTACGTGTTGTAGCTGTTGTATAAACATTATCAAATGCTTCAACCATTTTTTTGTATAAACGTTCTTCAACTTCTTCTTCTGTCCAATAATAACCTTGGTTATTTTGTACCCATTCAAAGTAAGAAACTGTAACTCCACCAGCAGATGCTAATACGTCTGGTACAAGTAAAATGCCACGTTCTGTCAAAATTTTAGTTGCTTCAGCAGTTGTTGGACCATTTGCTGCTTCTACTACGATATTAGCTTTAATATTGTGTGCATTGTCAGCAGTAATTTGATTCTCAATTGCAGCAGGTACTAAAATATCACAATCAAGTTCTAATAATTCTTTATTTGAAATCGTGTTTTCAAATAAAGTTGTTACAGTACCAAAGCTATCACGACGATCTAATAAATAGTCGATATCTAAACCTTCTGGATCATGAAGTGCACCATAAGCATCCGAAATACCGATTACCTTTGCACCTAAATCATGCATAAATTTCGCAAGGAAGCTACCTGCGTTACCAAATCCTTGAATAACAATGCGCGCACCTTTAATATCAATACCGCGTTTTTTCGCTGCTTCTTCGATTACAATTGTAACACCTTGTGCAGTCGCACGGTCGCGACCTTGTGAACCACCAAGAACTAGTGGCTTACCTGTGATAAAGCCTGGAGAGTTGAATTCATCCATACGGCTATATTCATCCATCATCCATGCCATAATTTGTGCATTTGTAAATACGTCTGGCGCAGGAATATCTTTTGTTGGCCCTACGATTTGACTTACAGCACGTACATAACCACGGCTTAAGCGCTCGATTTCGCCCATAGACATTTGACGAGGATCACAGATGACACCGCCTTTACCACCACCATATGGTAGATCGACAATACCACATTTCAATGTCATCCACATTGAAAGCGCTTTAACTTCCTCCTCAGACACTTGTGGGTGGAAACGAACCCCACCTTTAGTTGGTCCTACAGCATCGTTATGTTGTGCACGGTAACCAGTAAATACTTTTGTTGTACCATCATCCATTTTCACCGGGATACGTACTTGTAGCATGCGAAGCGGTTCCTTTAGTAATTCATACATTGCTTCATCATAGCCAAGTTTGTTTAGAGCATCTTGAATGACATCTTGTGTTGATGTGAAAAGATTTAAGTTTTCAGACATTATTAAATCGCCTCTTTGTTTTATTTAATGATAGTATATCGGCATCATTGTAACATACTTCCGAATTAAAATGTGAACATTTTGTTAAAGATTAAATACTTTTTCAATTTGTTCGATTGACCAATCTAAATCCTCTTGTGAAATAACAAGTGGTGGAGCAAAACGAATAACTGTATCATGTGTTTCTTTACATAATAAACCTAATTCTTTTAGTTTTTCACAGTATGGACGAGCTGCCTCTGTTAATTCCATACCAATAAATAAACCACGACCACGTACCTCTTTAATAACTGGGTTATTAATTTCTCTTAACTTACCTTTGAAGTATTCACCAAGTTCATGTGAACGTTCAGCTAATTTTTCATCTAATAATACTTTAATAGATGCAATTGAAACTGCACAAGCTAAAGGATTTCCACCGAAAGTTGATCCGTGTGAGCCTGGGTTGAATACACCTAGAATATTACGGTTCGCAGCTACACAAGAAATTGGGAATACACCGCCACCTAATGCTTTACCTAAGATGTACATATCTGGTTCTACTTCTTCCCAATCACAAGCAAACATTTTACCAGTACGTGCTAAACCTGCTTGGATTTCATCAGCAATGAATAATACGTTGTTTTCACGGCAAAGTTCGCGAGCTGCTTTTAGGAAGCCCTCTGTTGGGATAACAATACCAGCTTCACCTTGAATTGGTTCAATTAAGAATGCTGCTGTGTTTGGTGTAATAGCTGCTTTTAATGCTTCAAGATTACCGTAGTCTACTAATTTAACGTTTGGTAACATTGGACCGAAACCACGACGGTATTCCTCATCAGAAGAAAGAGATACAGCAAGCATTGTACGACCATGGAAGTTACCATTACATGCAATCACTTCTGCCTTGCCTTCTTCTACGCCTTTTACATCATATGCCCAACGACGAGCTGCTTTAAATGCAGTCTCTACTGCTTCAGCACCAGTATTCATTGGTAATACCATTTCTTTATTTGTTAACTTTCCTACTAGCTCATACCATTCACCAAGGTTTTCACTGTAAAATGCACGTGAAGTCAATGTTACTTTATCAGCTTGCTCTTTTAAAGCAGCGATAATTTTTGGGTGACGATGTCCTTGGTTTACAGCTGAGTAAGCTGATAACATATCTAAATATTTGTTACCTTCTGGATCTTTAACCCAAGCACCCTCAGCCTCTGAAATTACGATTGGCAGTGGATGATAGTTTGCTGCACCATAATTTTGTGTTTGTTCAATAACTTGTTGAGTTTTTGTCATATTCTATTCTCTCCTTACTAAATGATGATAAAAAATCTATGCAAGAAAGGACTATGTATTTCTGTAAGTAGAATAATTAAGAATTTAGCAACAATTCAAACGATCAATTTGCAAACTCTCCCCAAGTAACTACATAATTGGCTACGATATTAGCCAACGGTCGTATTACTTGGAGAAGTTCCACAAATTCTGTCACAATGCTTCATTTACTACTTAATTAAAATAGCCCTAACGTCAATGTAAAATTAAAGCATTTCTGAAGTTGTTTTTGCTTGCATGTGAAGTTGTAGGTAGTCTGGGCCACCAGCTTTTGAGTCTGTACCTGACATGTTGAAACCACCAAATGGTTGGTAGCCAACAATCGCACCTGTACAGCCACGGTTGAAGTAAAGGTTTCCAACATGGAATTCTTCACGTGCTTTTTCTAAGTTTACGCGGTTTGTCGTAATGACAGCACCTGTTAAACCGTATTCTGTATCGTTAGCAATTTCAATCGCTTGATCGAAATCTTTTGCTTTTGCGATCGCTACTACTGGTCCGAAGATCTCTTCTTTCATAATACGTGCAGAAGGCTCTACGTCAGCGAATACGGTTGGTTGTACGAAGTAACCTACTGAATCATCCGCTGTACCACCAGCTACTAGACGACCTTCGCCTTTACCGATTTCGATGTATTCCGTAATTTTATTGAATGCTGCTTGGTCAATAACCGTTGCCATGAAGTTGCTGAAATCTGTTGGATCTCCAACTGTTAAAGCGTTTGTTAACTCTTCTACACGGTTTACCACTTGGTCATACACATCTTCTACGATAACAGCACGAGAACATGCTGAACATTTTTGACCAGAGAAACCAAAGGCTGATTTCACGATTGATTGTGCAGCTAATTCAAGATCTGCTTCTTTATCAACAACGATTGTATCTTTACCGCCCATTTCAGCGATTACGCGTTTGATCCAAATTTGACCATCATTTAGGACAGATGCACGTTGGTTAATACGTAAGCCAACATCACGTGAACCTGTGAAGCTGATGAAACGAGTTTTTGGGTGATCAACTAAATAGTCACCCACTTCAGCACCAGAACCTGGTACAAAGTTAACAGCTCCTGCTGGAAGACCTGCTTCTTCTAATACTTCGATAAATTTATACGCCACTACTGGTGTTGTAGAAGCTGGTTTTAGTAATACTGTGTTACCTGTTACTAAAGCAGCTACTGTTGTACCAGCCATGATCGCAAATGGGAAGTTCCAAGGTGAGATGACGATACCAATTCCTAGTGGAATATAGTCATAACGGTTGTATTCACCTGGACGGCTTTCTACTGGCTGACCGTTTTTAATACGTAGCATTTGGCGACCATAGTATTCTAAGAAGTCGATTGCTTCTGCTGTATCTGCATCAGCCTCTGCCCATGGTTTCCCTGCTTCTTTTGTTAATAATGCTGAGAATTCGTGTTTACGACGACGAATAATAGCGGCTGCTTTGAAAAGAACATCAGCACGAATAGCTGGATCAACCTTTTTCCAAGTTTTGAATGTTTCATCTGCTGCTTGCATAGCTTTTTCAGCTAAATCTTTGCTCGCTTTTGACACACGGCCAATAACTTCTGTTTTCTTTGCAGGATTGTACGAAACGATTTTATCTTCAGTTGTAATACGCTCGCCACCGATAATAAGTGGGTAGTCTTGCCCTAAGTAACCTTCAACTTTATTTAAAGCCTCTACATAAGCATTGTAGTTTGCCTCTTGTGAAAAATCTGTGAATGGTTCGTGTTTGTATGGAATCATACTTAATCCTCCCTTGTGAGATATATTTGGGTATGCAAAAAACATTGACGCAAAATATTTTTGCGTATAAAATATTCTTACACTTATTATAATGCAAAATTTCGTTGCATATTTCAAGTAAAAAATTTTTGAGGTGCACATTTTTATGAAAAATTCTGAACCTTTACTACCTTTTTATGAGTTTATTGCAACAAATGTATCCGTTGGTATTCATGCAGTAGACCTATCCGGCAAGACGATTATTTATAATACAAAAATGAAAGAAATTGAAGGATTCCATTTTGATGAGCTAGCGGATCGTTCGATTATTGAAATGTTTTCCTTCCGTCAGCACGAAAGTACCTTAATGCGTGTATTACAAACTGGAAAGAAAGAAATTAATGTCAAACAATCCTATTGGAATAAAAATGGGCATGAAATTACAACCATTAATGATACTTTTCCACTTATTGTAGATGGAAAACTGATTGGGGCAATAGAATTTGCGCGTGATATTACATCATTAGAAAAGCTTGTTTATCAACCCCTTCGTCGATATGATGAGCCTTTGACGTTCGACATGATAAAAGCTGAATCTGAAGCAATGAAGCAGGTCATCGAAAATGCTAAAAAAGCAGCGGCTGTAAAATTACCAGTATTATTAATTGGGGAATCTGGCACAGGCAAGGATTTAGTGGCTGAAGGTATTCACCACGCTGCTTCACCAGATCCTGAAGCCTTTATGACTCTTGTTAGTCGTCGTTCCGCTCAATCAGTGCTTGATAAATTAAATCAGCTTTTAGAAGAAGATAAAGACTATACCTTTTTCTTTGAGCGCATTGATTTTTTAAGCTTAGATATTCAAGAGCAATTATTAGATATACTCCAGTCCCTACCGCAGTCCAAGTACATGTTAATTGGCAGTGTAGGTAGCGACCCGATTACATTAATTGCTGAAAAAAAGCTGTCCAAATCACTTTATTATTTCTTTGCAACGATGGCTATTACTATTCCCCATTTAACTGATCGAAAAGAAGATATTCTCCCATTTGTGGATGATTATTTTAGCCGACATCGAGAACGATTTGCTTCACAGGTTACAGAGCTAGCACCAGATGTACAGGAATTATTCTTACAATATGATTGGCCTGGCAATTTAAAGGAACTCGAGTTACTATTGGATGAAATTGTTTCATTTATGACAATAGAGTCTACGGTAACCTCCGATTTATTGCCGCTGCATTTCCGCTTCAAGGTACAGCAGCAAGATACCAACAATCGTGAACCTGAATTCTTTATGTTCCATCAAAATCATGATGTCATGCCATTAGATGCTTATTTGCGCGAAGCCGAATCATATTATGTGCAAAATGTCTTAAATTTATATGAGGGCAATATTACAAAAGCCGCGAATGCACTTGGGATGAGTAGACAAAACCTTCAATACCGAATCCGAAAAATAAAAAAGCAATAACATAAAAACGAGGATACCTTCACGTTGAAAGTATCCTCGTTTTTTATTGTCCAGATTGTTCAATCCAGTCCTGTAATTTATCTTTTAAGGAATTAAAACCATTCGCATCCGATTCATCTACACGGTCCTGCAATGATTTGCGTGGTGGTGCTTCTTTTTTTCTAACTGTTGCAGGGCGTTCCTGTAGCGCTCTCATCGATAAACTAATTTTTTCGGCCTCTTCATCGATTTCAAGTATCTTGACCTCTACTTCTTGCCCAACAGCTAAAAATTCACTAACATCCTTCACAAAGCCGTATGTTATTTCCGAAATATGCACAAGGCCTTGCGTATTGTCATCTAATGCAACAAATGCACCGTATGGTTGAATACCTGTAACTTTTCCGGTCAACACGTCTCCTAATTCATATTTTTTTACCATAACCTTTGCCCACTTTCTTTTGGTTTGCTACGTATATATCGGTTAAATTATAACATACGTGTAAAATCGGGGCAAAAAATCTCCTTACTCAGAAATGGCTGTAATGATGCAACGTTTTTCACCTTTTCCTATAGTCTCTGTACCTAATTGGAAGGTTAAGCGTTGGCCAATCAGTTGAACTGATTCTGGCTTAACACCAGCTTTAATGGTTGTTTGAGAATCATCTGTTGCATAAAGAATTGTAAAATGTTCCATACCCTCAAATTGAACCATTTTACTCAAATCTACTTCTTGAGACAATAACCGTTTAGCTGTTTCTTGATCACCTTTTCCGTGTGCATATAAGAATAGGCTCACAACATTCATTGGGTTTAATGAATCTAGGATGGTATCATCTTTACTTGACGTATATGCATTGTATAAACCTTCCGTTTGGATAATCCAGCGGGTATCAATTTGAAAACCTGTTGAACCATCATATATTTCTATATAAACTTCATTACTTAAATATGAAAGCTCTATCCCAATATCCTGTCTTGTTAGTTTGTCTATGGTTTTGGATGTTCCTTCTCTCTTAAATTCTTCGAGGATGAATTGTGCGGTCAAACGCATCGATTCCCCATACTTCCCATTTGCCGTATCATTTAATAGCTTTATATGCTCGGGTGAGTATATAATTTTATCATCAATACCTTTTAATAATACAAGCCATCCATTTTCAAACTCTTTCTTTAAATTGCGTAATTGAAGATCGAGGTATGAATTTGATAGATCATTGACTAATGTTCTTTCGTACAATTTTAAAATACGAGCAGATTCTTCTGCAGAAAAACGTAAATTCTCACCATTGAATAAAGAGCCCGTAGCCAAATATTTAAAATAGCCTAATACATCAGGATGAAGACGGTCAATAGATACTGGTGCATCTTTCATAAAAATTAGATTTGGTCTAAAACTATAGTCTTGCCCATCATAAGACAACTCAAAATATTGTTTTTTGGCCGTTGCAATTAATTGATTTAGTTCTTTAGGATAATCTTTCTTTTTTTGTGACAGTACCTTATTGTATTGGGAAAGTTCATTTGTATAATATTGCAAAACTTCTTTCATTGGGTGGTAATATATGCTAAAGAAATATCTAGACTGGCCAAATGACATCGGGTTTTCGTACGTTTCAATTCGCTCAATCAGTTCTCGAGGTGTATGCAAACTGTCTAGTATCTCTTGCTCTAACTGTGTTAAATATTTAGGATCATAAGCCAATTTATTTAGTACTATTTTTTTATTTTTAGCTTTATCATTGTATTTATATTCAGCAGATTCAACAAACGAGAGTTTTTTAAAGTATTCCTCAGGTATGTTTAGCTCAATACGTGTTTTTTCACGTTTCTCTTGATACTTTTTTTGTAAACTAGATAACCAATCTTCATAGGTACTTTCAATCTTTTCTTCATCTGATTGAACGAATGCTGAAGGAGGGAGCATGTAAGATGAAATTAATATACCTACCAAAAGCACACTGGCAATGCTAGTGATCCATAATGCCGATTTTTTCCATTTCGCAGAAGGATTTCGAACCATATTGATGCTTTCTAAAGATTCCCTTGTTTCATCTTCGACTTCAATTTGCTGAAGAACATGCTGTGGTTCTAACTTTGATTCCATTCGCTCATAGGATTTTTTCAGTAGTGCCATACGTTGATTAAATTGTTTATCATCCATTTTCAACACTCCCCTCTTGCATTAATGCTGCCTTCAACTTTTCTTTCGCACGTAATAACCGTACCTTAACCGTTGATAATGAAATATTTAAAACCTCTGCGATTTCTTCATATTTTAGCTCGTGGAAATAATACAGTACGATAGGGTACCGATATTTTTCATCTAAGGCTTGAATAGCATTGTGTAAGAGTTTATCTTCTTCAAATAATAGAACATCGTCTTCAGCAGAGAGGAAAATGGTTTGCCTTTGCGCATTAAGCTTGTCCTCTTTTGCCAGCTCTCTCTGTTCCTTACGATAATAATCACGTGTAGCATTCAATGTAATTTTATAAAGCCACGTCGTAAATCGATCCTGTTTAAATTGATGTAAAAAGCGATACAGTTTAACAAATACCTCCTGTGAAACATCTGCTAAATCATTGCTATGTACGCCACACTGAAAGGCAAACTTTTCAACTGTTTGTTGATGAATTCGAATAAGATCGATATAGGCTTCTTTGTCCCCTTGCTGTGCCCTAACTATTAATTCAGCCTCCTCCAAGGCAATCCCCTCCTTTTGTTTATGGAACGACAGAACCTCCCTAATTGTTACATATTAAGGATGTTATTTACTCTTAAAGGAGGAACCTTACTAAAACGCCATCACACGCTATATAAATTGGCTCTTAATGGAGAAATCGCCCCCATCAATATTCTGATATTTGCTTGTGTTATGAAAATATTGGGGTAAAATAAAACTTTAGTACAAGGAGGCTTTATTTTTGTGTCATCGAGAGATCAATTTACAACTAAAATTGGGTTTATTTTAGCTGCTGCCGGAAGTGCTATAGGGCTAGGAGCCATTTGGAAATTCCCTTATATGGCTGGTACTAATGGTGGTAGTGTCTTCATCTTATTATTCATTTTATGTACATTCTTTATCGGCTTACCAGTACTCATTGCAGAGTTTATGATTGGTCGTCGTGGACAAAAGGATGCTGTCACATCCTTTAAAGAACAAGCACCAGGAAAGCCTTGGTATTTAATTGGTTGGGGTGGTATGGTCATTGCAGGCCTTATCTTATCTTTCTATAGTGTTGTAGGTGGGTGGATTTTAAGCTATTTGGGCCGTGCCTTTACGTTTAAGCTAACGAATGCAGGTTCTAACATCAACTACGCAGATTTATTTGACCATATAATATCGAGTCCATTTGAAGCAGTGCTTGTGCAAGGGCTATTTATGTTATTGACAGTAGTCATTGTATCAGCCGGCATTAAAGGTGGCATTGAGAAAGCCAGCACATGGATGATGCCGCTCTTATTTATTTTCTTCATTATATTAGTCATACGCTCTTTAACATTGGATGGTGCAATGGAAGGCGTTAAATTTATGTTTGTGCCTGATTGGTCTTACTTGAATGCTGAAACATTTTTAATGGCATTAGGACAAGCATTTTTCTCATTAAGTGTTGGTATTGCTGTGATGATTACCTATGCTTCATATCTATCAAAAACCGAGAAAATTGGTAACTCAGCAATCAATGTAGCGTCCATGAACATAATCATCTCTTTACTTGCTGGTCTTGTTATTTTCCCAGCAGTATTCGCACTTGGCTATACACCTGATCAAGGACCCGGCCTCGTATTTATTATTTTGCCAGCTGTTTTCGAGCAACTGCCTCTCGGTGGTCTATTCTTAACCATCTTCTTTATATTATTACTATTTGCCACAGTTACATCTTCCATTTCCATGTTAGAAATTGTCGTGGCAATTGCAATTGGAGATAAACCAGAAAAAAGAAAAAAAATTGCCTGGATTGGTGGCATCATTATCTTTATTGTTGGTATTCCTAGTGCGCTGTCATTTGGTATACTATCAGATGTGAAGATGTTAGACCGTTCTATTTTTGATTTTGTTGATTTTATGACCAACAATATTGGAATGCCTATTGGCGCTCTGCTAATATCAATTTTTGCAGGTTATTATTATACAAAAGATATTTCTCGTAAAGAGCTAGCCGCATCTAATTGGATGTTTACAATTTGGTACATGTTAATTCGCTATGTGTCCCCAATTGCTATATTAATTATTTTCATTCAAGGTATTTTACCAATATTTAAATAAGGATATAGAGCCTCTATCATGTCAATGCAAAAAGAGGTTGTCGTAGGACAACCTCTTTTTTTATAGGAAATATGCAAAATATTTTAAATAATACATTTTGCTTCAAATTTAATAGCAATCAGTTTGTAAGAGATGGCTACACAATCCTCAAAAGGAATCCATTGCTCAAACGAATGCTCATATGTTTCTTGAATTACTTTTGCAAGCGTAGATGGATCATCGATTCCTTGCAATGCCGCTACAACATCTGCTGTTTCCGTATCATAATGGTCTGGACCTAAGTGGAATGGATCCCACTCCTCTAGCAGATGGACAGCTGCTTGATTCATTTTTACATTTTCCAAAATACTCACCTATTATCCTTTGATCATAATCGTATGATACCATAGTAAATAAAAAAGAAAAGAGTGATTTGCTTGTCTATTTTTGATCAAACTATCAAACGTCGTTGTACAAACTCCGTAAAATGGGACGCAATGAAAATGGTTTATGGACTAAACGATGCGTCCGATATCTTGCCAATGTGGGTAGCTGATATGGATTTTGCTGCTCCAACAGCCGTTTCAAAAGCATTGCAGAAACATGCTGAACGCACTATTTTTGGTTATAGCTTTATTAGTGAGGAAGCAATACAGTCAATCGTGGACTGGCAAAATACTCGTCATGATTGGCAAATTGACAAGGATTCCATCGTATTCTGTAATGGTGTTGTGGCTGCCTTAGCAAATAGCATTGTTGCCTTTACTAATCCGGGAGATAAAGTCCTTATTTCCACACCTGTTTATCCACCATTTTTTAACATACCAAAAAGCAATGGGCGCGAAGTGGTAAGCTGCCAACTAGTTGAAAAAAATGATGGTACATTTATCGTTGATTTTGAAGCTTTTGAACAGGCACTAGCTCAAAATGTCAAAGCCTACATATTATGCAATCCTCACAATCCTGGCGGTTATGTATGGGACGAAGCTACTTTAAAGGAAATTGTACGACTCTGTGCTCAATACGATGTCGTTATTATTTCAGATGAAATTCATGCTGATTTAATGATAAATGGTGAAAAACATATTCCTATTGCCAAAGTAGCAGGCGATGAAATCAATCGTATTGTAACGTGTATGGCTCCTACTAAAACATTTAATTTAGCAGGTATTCAGGTTTCCTATATGATTGTGCCAGATAAGAACAAACGTCTACAGCTTGAAGCCGTGAATATGGCAAGTGGACAAGGTTCATTAAATACTTTTGCCTCTGTAGCATTGCAGGCTGCGTATACGGAAGGTTCCCCTTGGCTAGATGAATTGCTGCCGTATGTTTCAGCAAATATGGATTATGTCAAAGAAGAGTTAGAGCAGATTCCAGGCATTCGCATCATTAAACCACAATCCACTTATTTAATATGGATTGATTATAGAGAGCTTAAGCTTGAAGAAAAAGATATTATGAACCGACTATTAGAAATTGGTAAACTGGCATTAGAGCCAGGGACAAAATACGGTGAAGAGGGTCAAGGCTTCTTACGTATGAATGTAGCTTGTTCATTTGAAACAGTACGAGACGGCGTAGAGCGCTTTAAAAAAGCGTTTGAACAATAAAAGCAAGAGAAGGAATCCCGATTATTTAGGATTCCTTCTTTTTAGATGTTTAAAATCCTTAATATGTGGAAAAGTTTCTTAACAATCGGATGGAAAAAGGGGTGTTTTCAATGGACTTAGTTCCTTTAATAATTCAGCGTGCCTATATGACATTCTTGTTTCCCTTCGCCTACCAAACAAAAGATCGGCAAAAGATTGGTAATATCCTTTTAGAAGAAGGGTTTTCTTTTTTTGAATTGAACAATATTACTCTTGAAAATACCTTTTATGGAGACATAACAATCATACATGAAGAGCTTGCCCAATTTTTTTATCCCTTTCTTGAAGACAAATTATTCCCAAACAAAATGGATAGCCCAGACTTTCTTCGTTTCTCAAAAGCATTTTATACACAAGGGGCCTTACACCATCAAGAAAATTGTATAAACTATGAGCTTATGAGCATCGATGTAACGCTATGCCCTTTCGGCAATGGCATCGTCACTGTACGAACAAGCATTGACACCCCTTATGACATTAGTGATATTTTAAATTTCATTCATTACTTTAGGGTGCTGGAGGCAAAATTGCGAGAGGAAAAGGGAGCAAGTCACCATTTCTCGTTCGGTCATTGTGATTCTACGAGTGAGCTATTATTTAACTATTTTATCCCCTTCTTAAAGCCTTTTTTACAGCACCACCAAGATCATAGGTATGAAGGATTGCCCTTTTTTGAAGATGAACGAATGTTTTCCTCAGCCTATTTAATGTGTGATGAACAAGCAGAACTTTTACCTGAGCATCTTTTTCGATTAGGGCAAGTAGATGGAAGAACACCTGATGGCAAACCCTTTATTTCAAGCACAAATTCTCAATATATTTCAAACTATGTACAGGAACACGCCCATACACGCTGGGCACCCAATAGTTATATTATCTCTTCAGCGCAGGCGCAAATGACACTTACAAATAAGCCATTTAAACATTGTTCACATAGCATTCAGGAGTTTATGGGTACTCACTATTATAATTTGTTCATTCATTATTTTTATAAAATGATGCTCTTAAAGCTATCCTACGAATACAGTGAAATAAAGTGGGGAAAAGATAAACAAATTGTCAATGAATTAATCGAACTAATCACAAAGTTTTCTGCACGTTATTATTTCGAAGAAGTCGTTGTTCGGACTGAAGGTCGGGAAATTTCTCAAATGCTACGAAAGCATTTCCGTATCAATGAACATTATGTAGAAACAAAAGCGACATTGAACAGCTTATATCGAACACAAGAAGATCAGTCGGATAATCGAAGTAATAATTTACTATTTATTTTAACTGTATTTACGGTTATATCCGGTATATACGGAATGAATTTAGTCATTGAAGAATGGAAGGACAGTAGTGATTTAGATAGTGTTTGGAGCTATACGCCGTTCGAATGGGTTGCCTTTATTACCGCCATGAGCGGGATTGGCCTATCCATTGTACTCGTTTGCTTCAATGCCTTCAAAACACTACAAAACATCGTTCGTCGTTCTAAAAGAAAAATTTAAATAAAAGAATCTGTCTCCATTGGAGGCAGATTCTTTTTAATTAGACATTTTGTTGGTTGTTTGTACTTTTCTTTTCTGCTAGTATACGTGCTTCAATTTCTTTTGATTTAATTTCCTGTTTCTTAGAAATTTTACGGAAAAGCGTAAACACGACTACACACAAAATAAGCATGATTAAAAATTCAAATGCTGCTGGAATATATCCTGATTTATCTTCAGGGAAATATAAAAATTGATACATTAAGTTTTCCATGCTCTACACGTCCTTATAATTATTATTCAAAGACTGTAATTGACTCAATTTTCACATCTTCTAATGGCTTATCACGGGGATCTTTTTCTACATCCGCAATTTTATCCACAATATCCATTCCTTCTACAACATGACCGAATACAGTATGTTTATGGTCTAACCAAGGTGTACCGCCATTTTGTGCATAAGCTTCGATAATTTCCTCTGGGAAGCCTGCTCCCTGTAATTGACGAAGCATATCGCTTGGAAGATGTTTCATTTGAACGATAAAGAATTGAGAACCATTTGTGTTTGGACCAGCATTAGCCATTGATAGCGCACCGCGTAGGTTAAACAATTTATCTGAGAATTCATCTTCAAAAGAATCTCCCCAAATTGATTCTCCGCCCATACCTGTTCCAGTTGGGTCCCCACCTTGAATCATAAAGTCTTGAATAACTCGGTGGAAAATGATGCCGTTATAATAACCTGATTTAGCATGACCCAAAAAGTTTTCAACAGTTTTTGGTGCAAACTCTGGGAACAATTTAATTTTAACTGCCCCTAATGTTGTGTTCATTTCTACAAGCACTTCGCCTGCTTGTACGTCTGTTGTTAATTGTGGAAACATGGAAGTCTCTCCTTTAATGATAATTTTCAGTTTCAATGAAAAAGATGACAATTCATCCTTCTTGACCTCATTTTAGTCTAACATACTTCCGATTGGTTTTCTTCATCAAAGTATTGACGATTTATGCACTTTTAACTTCCTCTCTCAAAACAAAGGAAATAGGTCTGACCGAGTATTTGGAATCAATCCAAAATATGTTATTCTGTTGAAGGATTCATAGAAAGAGTGGAGGCACACATGAAAAAGGCTTTTGGTTTTTTTATTATACTTCTTTCCTTACCTGTTCTATGGTGGATTAGCACAAACATACGAACAGAAATCAATACCGCACAAGCACATGAGGAACAAATTACACAGGCTATTCATTTACCTGAAGTACAACCTCAGCTTCCTGTAACACTTACGGACCAAAATGGGCAAACATTTAGTGAGGAATATGTCGAATGGCGGCAGCCACTAACATTACAAGAAATTCCACAAATTGCCCAGGAAATATTCATTGCAAGTGAGGATGCCGACTTCTACGAACACATCGGCTTTGATTTAAGTGCTATTATGCGTGCAGTAGTCGCCAATTCAAATACGAGTGCTAGCTCACAGGGTGGCAGTACGATTACACAGCAGCTTGTTCGAATGCGTTATTTATCTGATGAAAAAACATATGAACGAAAATTAACCGAACTTTTTTATGCTTATGAATTAGAAAAAGAGTTCGATAAAGAAGCAATTTTAACGATGTATCTTAACGAGTCCTATTTTAGCAATCAAGTTTACGGAATTGGTGGAGCAGCCACTTATTATTTTCAAAAGCCACTCCAGCAATTATCAATAGCTGAAATTGCTTTTATTGCAGCAATTCCTAACAACCCGTCACTTTATAACCCTTTAAAAAACTTTGATCAAACTAAAGCACGTCAAGAACGCTTATTAGATACACTTGCCGTGAAAGGTAGCATTACTAAGGAAGATGCGACGACTTATAAGGGAGAACCTATTACATTGCATATTAAGGATAAAATACAAAGCTATCCTATGTATGGCACTTACGTTCTTCAAGAATTAAAATGGTTAGTTGCAGAAAAAGAAGGCTATGCGGATCGACTTAACAATACAGACAATGAGGAAGAAAAGAAAAAAATTAAGACACAATTAGACAATCGACTTGATACATTATTTCAAAATGGACTCATAATTAACACTGCATTGGATCCACAAAAACAGCAGCATGATGAGCAACAAATGACCGCTACCTTAGGTGCCGGTTCATTGCAAGCAGCAGGTGCTGTTATTCACAACCAATCCAGAGAGATCGTTAGCTTATATGCAGGAAAAAACTATGAAAAGTTTGATTATCATCGCGCATTTCAAGGAACACGTCAGCCAGGTTCCGCCTTTAAGCCACTGGCCGTCTATGCTCCTTTCTTTGAAACAACCACACATACACCGGATTCAATTGTAAATGGTGGTAGTTATTGTGTCGGATCCTTCTGCCCTCAAAACTATGGGGGGTACAAGTATGGGGATGTGTCGCTACGCACTGCGTTTCGACATAGCTATAATACATCGGCACTGCGACTCTTCCAGACAGTTGGCGTTGATACAGCATTTCAATATTTAGATCGCTTCCATTTCCGCTCCATTGTAGAAAAGGACTATAATTATGCCGCTTCCTTGGGCGGGCTTACTTATGGTGTAACAGCATTAGAACTAGCAGATGCCTATACAAGCTTTATTGATGGATCTTATGTTCTAGCCCATAGCATTCGTAAAGTTACAGCTTTAGATGGAACAGAGCTCTATAGTTGGGATACACAGCGTGATCAAATTTGGTCTCCTAAAACAGTAAAATACATGCGTGAGTTACTTGCCGATGTTGTGATGAACGGTACGGGACAGGGAGTCTACAGTAATAGCAGCTATGTTGGTGCCAAAACAGGGACAACGAATGACTATCGAGACTATTGGCTTGCCGGACTTAATGATACCTATACAGCTGCCGTATGGATTGGATATGATAAGCCTCAATCCATGCAAAAATTAGAAGAATACAAAATTCATCATCAATTATTTAATGTTTTACTTGAGTAAGATAAGTGGTTTGGATGTAATGATCACAAAAGGGAGCAGAAAGAGATTTTCTGCTCCCTTCAGACTGTAGACAAACTCGAAAAATTGGAGTGTTTGCCTACAATCTTTTTTTCTTTTACATTCAAATAAAAGAAAGCCTTTGATTTCCACTACGGATGGGGTCGAGCTGCTTCCTACGCTTTCGCACAGAAAACATCTGCTCAGTCCAGAATCTCGACTTCCCCCATTCCCCGCAGAAGTCACAGCCCTTCATTCGAATCAACTTACCCATTAATGTAAAGCTTGGACGTGCCATGCAAAATAAGAAGTTGCCTATGCTCGAACAACATGTAGTCATTCACCAAATAGTCACTTGAACATAAGAAAAACCATCGAGATTGAGCCTCTCGATAGTTTTTGCCTACGGTATGCATTTATTGGGCAAATGGTAGACTTGCTAAAATACCATTATATAGTTTCAATACAACATACACGATGAATGTTAATAGAATTGTCCACATAAAAAGTTCAAAGATTAATAGACCGATTGTGCCGCCCATTGACATAAAATGACTCATTTTGTAAATAAGATAAATGAAATATGTAAAAACAGTGAGGACAAAAATTCCTATTAACACATAAATAAATTGGATTGCAAATGCTGAACACATAGCACCAATAAACAAAATGATATAGCCGCCTCGCGCTTGGCTAACAGTTGCACCATCGTTGTCTTTTGAAAAAAAGAGCATTCCTAACTCATGGATGGTTTCTCCTACTAGTTTGAGTGCTGAAAATAGCATAAAAAAAACAACAGCAAACACTATGAGTAAGAATACACGTAATTCAACATCAGATAAAAACTCTCTCATTCCTGAATATACACCGATCGCTCGAAAAATCTGTAAAGATTCTCCAACTGCATACATACCAAATGTCAAACTAAACAATAAAATTGTAATTAATGGTAAATAACCGTAGATATATGGATTCTTCATAAAAATTTTTTTCCTCTATTTTTCTTGATAACTTCCTATTTATAATATAACGAAAATTCTTCCACTACCGCAAGCTAAATCCCAATAGTACGTATGCATTCCCAATTAAAGTACGTTATAATTGATTTACTTACCTGCATAAAGGAGGGTTTTTTTGTTACAAGTACTTTATATTTTCATTCCAATGCTTGCTGCAATCTTCGTACCATTTTTATATAAAAGCATAAAAAATATTCATACTGGCTGGTTTGTTCTCGCTGTTCCAGCTACGCTCGTAGTTATTTATGCATCCTATATTGCACAAGTAGCTAAAGGTGGAGTTTTTACCGCTAAACTTCCTTGGATTCCATCGCTTGATATTTCCTTCGTCTCCTATTTGGATGGCCTTAGCTTATTATTCTCGCTATTAATTACTGGAATCGGATCTTTAGTTGTCCTCTACTCCATTTTTTATTTAGATAAACATAAAGAAAAATTACATAATTTTTATGTTTACTTACTGTTATTTATGTCTGCCATGCTTGGAGTAGTACAGTCAGATCATTTAATTACACTGTATTTCTTTTGGGAATTAACGTCCATTTCATCATTCCTGCTCATTGGTTATTGGTATAACCGTGATGCATCACGCCTTGGCGCACTAAAATCAATGATGATAACAGTCGGCGGCGGCTTAATGATGCTAGGTGGATTTGTGCTTCTCTACTTAATGGGTGGAACTTATTCCATTCGAGAGCTAATTATTATGGCACCGAATCTAGTTGATCAACCTTTATTTACATGGTCGCTTGTTTTATTACTTCTAGGAGCATTTACAAAATCTGCACAATTCCCATTCTATATTTGGCTACCAGATGCAATGGAAGCACCTACACCAGTCAGTGCATACCTACATTCTGCCACGATGGTCAAAGCAGGTATTTATTTAGTAGCACGCTTTACCCCAATATTTGCGGCCTCTGAGCTCTGGGTATGGCTTGTAACAGGTATAGGTATTTTAACTTTATTCTGGGGTTCCTTCTTTGCAGTCAAGCAAACGGACTTAAAAGGAATTCTAGCCTTCTCGACAGTTAGTCAACTTGGACTTATTATGTCACTACTTGGGGCAAGCGCAGTGGCGTTTCATGCGAATGAATCAGTAGATACCATTAAATTCGCGGCATTTGCTGCGATCTTCCATCTCATTAATCACGCAACATTTAAAGGTAGCCTATTCATGATTGCTGGGATTATCGATCATGAAACAGGAACGCGTGATATTCGAAAATTGGGTGGGTTAATGAGTATTATGCCTATCAGTTTTACAGTTGCGGCGATAGGAAGCTTATCGATGGCTGGTCTTCCACCATTTAATGGCTTCTTAAGTAAAGAAATGTTTTTAACAGCCATGCTCTCCCTTCAAAAGTTTGAGCTCTTTGGCTTTGATACATGGGGAGTGCTCTTCCCAATCATCGCTTGGATTGCTAGTATTTTCACATTTATTTATAGCTTTTATTTTGTTTTCCGGACATTTAATGGCAACTACAAACCAGAGCAATTACCTCATAAACCACATGAGGCACCTATTGGAATGCTAGTTTCTCCAATGCTTTTAGCGGGATTAGTTGTGTTCATATTCTTTATCCCGAATTTTATTGGTGATACATTTGTCAAACCGGCTGTTCTAGCGATTCAGCCATTTTTATACGAAACACCACAAGATATTGACATACATGTAGCAGCTTGGCATGGGGTCAACCCAGAACTTCTCATGACGATAGGAATTATCATTATTGGGGTACTGCTATTTGTTTCACTACCGAAATGGCAAGGAATGTATCAGCGATTCCCAAGGGCTTTCACTTTGAATAATGCTTATGACAAAATTATGCAGGGGTTAGATGTTGGCTTAAATCGCCTCTCTCGACTCTATATGACGGGCTCAATGCGTCATTATTTACTCTATATGTTTAGTGGTATTGCTGTTATCGTCATTGGTTCGCTTTTTGTGAAAAATGCCTTTAGTCTTTCATTCCAAGGGACCGCTCCGATAAGACCCTATGAAATTATTTTAGTCGTGGTTTTATTAATTGGAACAGCTATCACCATACTAGCTAAATCGCGGTTAACCGCCATTATAGGTCTTGGCTCTGTTGGATATACGGTAGCATTATTCTTTGTTATTTTTAATGCACCAGATTTAGCCTTAACACAGCTTGTTATTGAGACCATATCTGTTGCCCTCTTCTTATTGGCATTCTACCATTTGCCAAAGCTTGGTAAACGAGAAGAGCGTATGAGATTTCAATTAAATCGAGCTGTTATATCCATTGCAGTAGGTGTCATGGTAACACTTGTCGCACTATCTGCTCATTCGCAAAAACTCATTCCTACTATTTCTAAGTACTATGAGGAAACCGTTTACTCTTTAGCGGGCGGAGGAAATATTGTCAACGTAATTTTAGTAGACTATCGTGGCTTTGATACATTGTTTGAAATTACAGTACTCGCTATTGCTGGAATGGCTATCTTTGCAATGATTAAATTGCGTATGAATAGAAAGGAGAAAACACATGAAAACAAATGATGTGATAATACAATTTACGGCTAAAATTGTATTCTTCATTATTTTCTTCTTCTCCATTCATATTTTTTTAGCAGGTCATTACACGCCGGGTGGTGGCTTTGTTGGAGGGCTTTTAACCTCCAGTGCCATCGTGCTATTAGTGTTAGCGTTTGATATCCGTACTGTACGCCATATTTTACCTATTAATTACACGTATTTAACGGCTATTGGTTTATTATTAGCCCTTGCTACTGCAGCATTCCCTATGTTTGTGGGCGAACCTTTTTTTACTCATTTCTTTGATTATTTTGATTTACCGCTTCTAGGCAAACAGTCTTTACACACGGCTATGCTTTTTGATAGCGGTGTCTATCTGGTTGTTGTCGGTGTTACGATGACCATTATTCAAACGATTGGAGAGGATGAATAATGGAAATAATTATGGCCTTTGTCATTGGCTTCCTCTTTATGGCAGCTGTCTATTTAATTTTATCAAAAAGTTTATTACGAATTATTATTGGTACAGGACTTTTAAGTCATGGTGCTCATCTACTTATATTAACGATGGGTGGTCTTGGTGGTGAGGCTCCACCCGTGTTAAACGAAGGAGCCAAAACTTTTGCAGATCCATTACCTCAGGCACTGATCTTAACTGCTATTGTAATTAGCTTTGGCGTCACGGCGTTTTTCCTAGTGCTGGCATATCGTTCCTATCAGGAGCTGCAAACTGATGATATTAGCTTAATGAGAGGAAGTGATGAGGATGAATAACTTCCTACTGCTGCCTATCATCATTCCGTTTTTCTTCGGTATGATTTTAATGTTTGGGCAAAAAAATTTAATGTATCAACGAACATTTTCATTACTTGGAATCGGGATCTCCTTGATCACTGCCGTTTCACTTCTAATGAAAGTGAAACATGATGGTATCCAAAAGGTCACTTTCGGAGATTGGCCAGTTCCTTATGGCATTACAATGGTTTCTGATATGGTATCCGCATTGCTCGTGACAACGACATTGTTAATTGCCTTTTTTGTTGTTTGGTATGGCTTTGGTTCTATTACGAAGGAACGTGAACGATTCTTTTATTACCCTGGAATCATGTTTATTTTAACTGGGGTTAATGGGGCCTTTACTACAGGTGATATTTTTAACTTATTCGTTTTCTTCGAAGTATTATTAATGGCTTCTTATTTACTGATCGTCCTAGGTGGCGAGAAAGGGCAACTGAAAGGATCGATTAAATATATTTTAATTAATGTTATTTCGTCTGCCCTATTTGTCATTACTGTAGCCTTTTTATACTCGGTTGTAGGAACATTGAATATGGCTGATATTGCCGTTAAAATAGCTGAAATCAATCAACCAGGTATCATTACCGTTATAGCTGTACTCTTTTTAATGGTATTTGGATTAAAAGCAGCCATTTTCCCATTGTATTTTTGGCTTCCTACTTCGTATGCAGCGGCGCCTATACCTGTACTAACATTATTCGGTGCACTGCTCACAAAGGTAGGTGTCTATGCGATTACACGTACCTATACATTATTCTTTGTACACGATCTATCCTATACTCATGATCTATTGATGGTACTTGCCATTGCTACAATTGTGGCTGGAAGCATCGGGGCACTCGCTTACTTTGATGTCAAACTTATTATTATCTACAATATTGTCATCGCCGTAGGGGTTATTTTATTTGGTGTCTCACAAATGAATGAAGCTTCCTTAAAGGGAGCAATGTTTTATTTAGTACACGATATGCTCATAAAGGCAGCACTCTTTATGTTAATCGGTATAATCATCTACATTACAGGTACATCTGATTTGCGGAAGATGGGTGGTCTGATGAAAAAATACCCGGCACTTGGTTGGTGTTATTTAATTGCAGCATTTGGCTTAGCCGGAATTCCACCACTTAGCGGATTTGTTGGCAAACTATTGATTGTACAAGGTGGCTTTGAAGCGGGTAATATGTGGAGTAGTATTTTCATATTAGCGTCCTCGTTGCTCGTTCTACTATCCGTAATTCGTATCTTCATCTATGCCTTTTGGGGCGAGGAAAAAGAAACGAAGGGCATCGTTGACAAATCTATCTACAAAATGCTGTTTATGCCCTCAGCCCTTTTAGTACTTATTTCTGTCGCATATGGTGTTGGTTCCGAATGGATGACGCCATTTATGGACGATGCAGCAAAACTTTTAAATGATCCATCTATCTATATAGATGCTGTGATGAAGGGGGATTAACGCTGTGGCATTTCAAATGATTTTAAACTTTGTACTTGCCTTCGTATGGATGTTCCTATCCTCTAATTACACAGCAACCGGCTTTATTATTGGGTTCTTAATGGGCATCATTTTACTCATAATAATGCGAAGATTTTTTAGATCTCGTCTTTATGTCTACCGCCTATGGGCCCTTTTAAAATTAACTTTGCTGTTCTTTAAAGAATTAGTATTAGCGAATGTGCAAGTCCTGAAGGTAGTATTAAAGCCTAAATTGGACATGCAGCCTGCCTTTTTTGCTTATCCTACTGTATTAACAGAAGACTGGGAAATCACATTATTATCCAGTCTTATCACTTTAACGCCAGGAACTGTAGTCGTACATGTATCGGATGATGCTAAAACACTATATGTACATGCTATTGATATTAATGATGTGGATGAGGCTGTTGCTTCCATTCGAGATTCATTTGAGAAAGCGATTTTGGAGGTGAGTAAATCATGACAACATTTATTATAACGGTCATTGTAGTGATTTGCTTATCGATGATTGCGGTCATTTATCGGATGATCAAAGGACCTTCTGCATCTGACCGTGTAGTCGCTTTAGATTCACTTGGTGTCTCTCTTATTTCCTTGATTGGATTATTTTCGATTTTAGTGGAAACAAGCTTCTTCCTTGAGATTATTTTATTGCTAGCGATTTTATCATTTATCGGTACAGTTGCTTTCTCTAAATTCATAGAGAAAGGAGATATCATTAAACGTGACAATTCTCGCTAATAGTTTAGTTATCTTTTTCATTTCTATTGGAGTACTTTTTATTGTCGTCACAGCTATTGGGCTTATCCGCCTACCTGATTTATATACACGAGCACATGCTGCCTCAAAAAGTGCTACACTTGGTGTCATGTGTGTACTAATTGGTGTATTCTTTCACTTTTGGCTAATCGAAGATCATTTTAATCCACGTATATTACTAGGAATACTATTCCTCTTCATCACTGGCCCTGTTGGAGGACATATTATGACTCGCTCCTCTTATATTGCTGGTGTCAAGCCTTGGAAAGGGACAGTACGTGATGAATTAGGCCCTGAAATTGACAGAATGAAAAAAGAACAGGACACACAATAAGACATATAAAAAATCTGCTCAATCGTTCTGAACGAGCAGATTTTTTTATTTGTTTATTATATATACCCTTTGGAAGTTAAAATACTAGTCAACTGTTGCACACATTCTTCTATCGTATGATGTTCAGTATCTAAAATAATTTCAGGGTTTTCTGGTTCCTCATAAGGGGCGCTAACACCAGTGAAATTAGCAATTTCTGCTTTTCTCGCTTTTTTATATAGGCCTTTGGGATCCCGTTTTTCACATGTTTTTACTGAACACTTTACAAAGACCTCGATAAATTCACCATCTTCAACAAGTGCACGGACCACCTGACGATCTTCTCGATAAGGAGAAATAAATGCCGTTAATACAATTTGACCACTTTCTATAAAAAGCTTCGAAACTTCCCCTATACGACGAATATTTTCTTTTCGTCCTGCCTCCTCAAAACCTAAATCCTTGTTTAGGCCATGACGGACATTATCGCCATCCAATACAAAGGCTTGGTTGCCCCTTTCATATAATTGGCGGGCAAACGCATTGGCTATAGATGATTTTCCTGAAGCAGACAAGCCCGTAAACCATAAAATAAAGCTTTGATGTTTATTTTGGGATTGACGCTCCTCTTTTGTAACGGAGGCTTCATGCCAAACAATATTCGAACTCATTTGACTACCTCCTTTTGCATGCCTTTTATTAATACATCTACTACCTCTTTACGGCTAAATGTACTTGGTGGTACTTCCCCATTACGTAGCATCTCTCGTACTTTTGTTCCTGATAAAATAATATGGGCAGAGCTATCGTGTGGACAAGTTTTTGTTGTAGCCATTCCTTCACATTGCTGACAATAAAAACTATGCTCGAACTTTAATGGAACAATCCCTAATTCATCTTCCGTAAACTGTTCAAAGATTTTTTGTGCATCGTACGTGCCATAGTAATCCCCTACACCGGCATGATCTCGACCGACGATAAAATGTGTACAGCCATAATTTTTTCTTACAAGTGCATGGAAAATGGCCTCTCTTGGTCCTGCGTAACGCATAGCAGCCGGAAACACTCCTAATTGCACACGATTTTCAGGATAGTAATTTTTTAATAGAATCTTATAGCTCTCCATGCGGATAGCCGCAGACACATCATCCGACTTTGTTTCACCAACAAGAGGGTTTAAAAATAAACCATCAATCGTTTCAAGTGCTGCCTTTTGGATATATTCATGCGCTCGATGCACCGGGTTACGCGTTTGAAAGCCAACAATGGTTTGCCAACCCTTTGAAGCAAATAGTTGACGGGTTTCCACCGGATCAAATGAATAGGTAGGAAACTTTTGTGCCAGACGTTTGATTAGAGTAATTTTCCCTCCGACATATATGGCAGGACGTTCATGTAGCTTGTGAACGCCAGGATGTGCGAGATCCTCAGTACCATATACAAGTAATGCCTCTGTTCGCTTATTCGGCTCAAAAATATCAGCTACCTGAATAACGCCATAAGTTTCACCTTGGTAGACTAATTTTACCTCTTCGCCAGGTTGTAATGCTGCTGCCTTCTCTTTCGTCACAGGGAGGGTAATTGGAATACTCCATACTATACCTGATGCTAATCGACTTTTTTCCACTACAGATTCATAATCTGCTTGTGTTAAAAAGCCTTCGATAGGGCTGTAGCCACCTATGGCAATTAACTCTAAATCACTCAAAGAAATGGCATCCAGCTCAATCTCCTTATGAATAGATGTCATCTCCTTTTCGGGATGGAAAGCTTGCACAAGAAACCCTCCATGTGGTTGTAAACTCATATAATCTCCTCCTAATTCTAGTTAAATACTAAGTTTAATAGTTGAAATGTATGAAAGATCAATGATGTTGTAACACTAGTGTAATTAAATACCCTCTCCTGCATCATATATGGATTGCTCTTCCTCTCGCATTGTACGCATTAAACTAATAACTCCAAGCGTTCCAACGATAATGCTGCCATTCAAAATAATCGCATAAAGATCTTTTTCTAAAAATAACTGCACTAAAAAATAAGAAATGGCTAATGAAAAAATTGGGGATACAACCCATATACGAATAATCTTTTTCACAATATGCTTATGGAAAATTTGTTTTCCGTTCTTCGCCATACCCATTCCGATAATAGAGGAAGATGTTACTTGCGTTAGTGGCACTGGAAGTCCAAAAATGGAGCTTATACCAACAAGGAGCGCACCCGTACTTGAAATTAAAATACCCTCTGCCTTTTGAAACCGCATAATTTTTTTTCCGTTTGTTTCAAGAACTCGTTTTCCAAGTAGGATGGCTCCTATAGCGACAAAGGCACCCCCAAGCATAATGCCGATAGTAACATCCATCATGCCAGCACCTACTAGCGGTCCAACTGCATTCGCAACATTATTCATACCTGCCGAAAAGGCTTCAAAAAATCCTGCTAATACGAGTAGAACCGTTAAAATTGGATGATCTTTTAGTAGCCCCCTATGCTGTAATTTATATAACAACTTTCCACATATAAGGGCTATAACAAAAGCTATAAGTGGGACGATAACCCAAAAGGACATGATGACAAGTAAAGATTGAACGAATAGCACTTTATAAGCCATTCCCACACCAACGACTGCACCAACGGTCACCTCACTCGTAGATAAGGGGATGCCTAGAAGGTTGGAAAAAAATAAACTGCTCGTTGCAGAAATTAAAATAATGATGACAATTTTCACCGTAATATATTCCTGAGGCATAATGCCTGAGCTAATCGTTTTGACTACTTCTCCTCCGCCTAAAACCGCTCCACTATAAACGCCTATGGCGCATAACAATAATGCTTGCCAAGCCTTTTTAATAGCTCCGGCCCCATAAGCAACTCCCATTGAAGCCGCTGCTCCACTTGCACCTATATTCATTGCAAAAAATAAACTAATAGCTATGGCGAAATATTCTAGCATGGCATTACTCCTTTATTCATGTAACCCACATTCCGTCTTGCCTGAGCCTTGCCATCTACCTGAACGTAAATCATCCATCGTAAACGCCGGCTTCGTACAATGCTCACAGCCGATACTTGGATAGCCTTGATCGTGCAAAGGATTGTATGGCAAATTATGTTTTGAGACATATCGCCAAACATCCTTCCATGTCCAATGGATAAGTGGGCAAACTTTAATCGACTTAAATTTATCATCACGATTAAGAAAATTTGTCTGTTGACGTGATGGCGATTGTTCACGACGTAAACCAGATATCCAAGCCTTTGTACCTGAAAGGGCTTCATGTAAAGGCTTTATCTTGCGTATAGCACAGCATTGATTTGGATCTGACTTCCATAGTTCATCACCATATTGGGCCGCTTGTTGTTCAAGTGTAAGTGAAGGCTTTTTCATCACAATGTTTAATGGTGGATATTTTTCCTTTACTCGCTGGATCGTTTCATAGGTCTCTTTAAAATGGACATCTGTATCTAAAAAGACAATGGTTGCATCTGGTCTTACCTTTGAAATGAGATCAATTAAAACTATGCCCTCTATCCCAAAGCTACAGGCATAGACAATTTCATTCCCATACTCTTGATAGCTCCACTGTAAAACCTCTAATGCTCCCTTATACGTTTCATCAACCTGAAAATTAATGTTTGGTTCTTGCCAATTTGCATGTGTTAACATTGAATCCCCCTCATAGCGAAAAAAGGCGTTCTAACAAAAGACACCCAAAAACATGTCTTTGTTAAAACGCCTCTAGTTTGACTAGCCAGCTCATTATTCAACGATTTTTCACTAGTAATTGCTACCTCGTTCTATAATCGTTTTTTCTTATTACCAAATATATACTAAAGTACACCAAGCAGTCAACTAGGTTTTTGAAATATCTTATGCAATAAACCCATTTTTGACACTCTTAGTTGCATAAGATAAATGATAGCTAGGTAAATCACCCTTATTTTCAACATTCCACAATTCCTTGTTGACTAATAGGAAATATATGTTTAATGTATTATCTACAAATACCAAAATGCTGATCAGAGGATCTGAAGGCCATCTACCAATGACGAATTATCGTTATAGGGGATGGCTTTTTGCATTCTTTAGCCAGAAAGGGAGCGAAATGGAATGAAGAAAAGGAACAATGTCTTTCAATCTTTGGCACTGCTTGCTGTATTAACTTTATCTGTAACAGGATGTAGTAGTGCTAACTCAAATGAAGATACAGGTGGCCAAGAATCAGTAGAGCTATTAAATGTATCCTATGACCCAACACGCGAGCTTTACGATGAGTTCAATCAAGATTTTATAAAAAAATGGAAGGATGAAACAGGGCAGGATGTCACGATTAAACAATCTCATGGAGGCTCAGGAAAACAAGGTAGAGCAGTGATTGATGGCCTCGAAGCAGACGTTGTCACGCTTGCTCTCGCCTATGATATTGATGAAATTGCCCAAACTCGTGAACTGCTAAATAAAGATTGGCAAACAGAATTTGACCATAACTCTACTCCCTATACATCCACTATTGTCTTTTTAGTACGCAAGGGCAACCCGAAAAATATACAAGATTGGGATGATCTCATCAAAAAAGACGTATCCGTCATTACCCCTAACCCTAAAACATCTGGTGGTGCACGGTGGAACTACCTAGCTGCTTGGGGATATGCGGGAAAGTTATATAACAACGATGAAACAAAAATAAAAGAATTTATGAAATCACTATACAGCAATGTTGAAGTACTAGATTCCGGTGCCCGAGGTGCTACCACAACTTTTGTGGAACGAAAAATTGGGGATGTCTTAATTGCATGGGAAAATGAAGCTTACTTATCACTTCATGAATTAGGGAAGGATGAATTCGAGATTATTACCCCATCATTAAGTATTTTAGCGGAGCCACCAGTGGCGGTTGTTGACAAAATCGTTGATAAAAAAGGAACACGCGAAGTGGCAGAGGCATATTTACAGCATTTATATAGCGATACAGGTCAAGAAATTGCTGCCAAAAACTATTACCGACCTCGCAATGAAGCTGTTCTATCTAAATATAAAGACCAATTCCCTCAGCTTGAACTTGTTTCTATCGATGATTTTGGTGGCTGGACAAAAGCACAAGCAACTCACTTTAAAGACGGTGGTACCTTTGATGAAATCTACTTGCCACAATAAGGAGTGTTTTGATGAGTAGTTTAACCCTGACGAAAAAATCACGTCGTATTATTCCAGGCTTTTACCTATCTCTTGGATATACGATGTTATATGTTAGTTTACTAGTGTTATTACCACTTTCTATGATATTTTTCCATACGATGTCCTTAAGCTGGGCTGCGTTTTTCGATATTATCACTGATCCTCGTGCTGTTGCTTCCTATAAAGTGAGCTTCAGCACAGCCCTCATTGCAGGTCTATTAAATGTACTCTTCGGTACAATTATCGCTTGGGTTCTGGTTCGCTACCAGTTTCCTTTTAAAAGAATGATTGATGGATTAGTAGATTTACCCTTTGCTTTACCTACTGCTGTAGCAGGGATTGCTTTAACATCGCTCTATGCCCCCAATGGTTGGATTGGCCAATTTTTTGATTTTAAAATTGCCTTTACGCCCCTTGGTATTATAATTGCCTTAACTTTTATTGGTCTCCCTTTCGTTGTACGGACAGTACAGCCAGTATTGCAAAATATTAGTGCTGAAGTCGAGGAGGCTTCAGCTAGCCTTGGAGCCAATCGTTTACAAACCTTTCGTAAGGTGATTTTACCAGAGTTGCTACCAGGCATATTAACGGGCTTTTCATTAGCCTTTGCCCGTGCTCTAGGAGAGTATGGCTCGGTTGTTTTCATCGCTGGAAATATGCCGATGAAAACCGAAATTACCCCTTTAGTTATTATGACTAAACTTGAGCAATACGATTATGCTGGTGCCACTGCAATTGCAGTAGTAATGCTTGTTACTTCATTTATTTTATTATTAACCATTAACGTCATACAATGGCTAGCCAATCGTCGGTTTGTACATTAGGAGGAGCTATATGGAACAATCAACATTTATTCAACAGGCTAGTACTGAAAAAAATAAGGTGTCTAAGTCTGCCGCCTTACAGGAGCCTCGTGTTATTCGCTATGCGCTTACATTTATTGCATTAGCCTTTTTAGCTTTTTTTATCGTCCTGCCATTAGCTTCAATTTTTATTACAGCCTTTCAAAAAGGTGTTGATGTTTACTTGGCAGCTATCACACATCCAGATGCATTAGCTGCTATTAAACTCACTTTAACAGTTGTAGCGATTGCCGTACCTCTAAATGTAATCTTTGGCGTAATGGCTGCATGGACCCTTACAAAATTTAATTTTAAGGGGAAAAATCTTTTACTAACCATTATTGATTTACCTTTTGCGGTCTCCCCTGTTATCGCAGGTTTGGTATTTATTTTACTATTTGGATCGCAGGGATTATTTGGTGATTGGTTATTCACCAATGATATTAAAATTGTTTTTGCCCTACCTGGAATTGTGCTTGCGACTATATTTGTCACACTGCCCTTTGTTGCTCGTGAGCTAATACCTCTAATGCAAGCACAGGGTACGTCTGAGGAGGAGGCGTCGATTTCACTTGGTGCAAGTGGCTTTAAGACATTTTGGTATGTCACCTTACCCAATATTAAATGGGGTTTATTCTATGGTCTAATCTTGTGTAACGCACGAGCAATAGGAGAATTTGGTGCAGTTTCAGTTGTATCTGGCCATATACGAGGCATGACGAATACAATGCCCCTTCATATTGAAATTCTTTATAATGAATATCAATTTTCAGCCGCCTTTGCTGTTGCATCCTTAATGAGTGTTATAGCTATCTTTACATTAATTTTAAAAGACATCATTGCATGGAAGTCCAACTCTAGTTAATAGGAGATGATCAGCATGAGTATTCAAATTCAAAATGTCTCGAAAATATACGGATCTTTTCAAGCACTAGAGGATATTTCTATTCATATTCAGTCAGGGGAGCTTGTTGCATTGCTTGGCCCCTCTGGATCAGGAAAAACCTCTCTATTACGTGTCATTGCAGGGCTGGAAACCGCCGATACGGGTGATATTTTTTTTGATGGACATTCCATGACGGATCGGCATCCAAAGGAACGTAATGTAGGCTTTGTGTTTCAGCATTATGCCCTATTTCGTCATATGACAGTCTTTGAAAATGTCGCCTATGGCCTAAAGGTTCGCCCTCGGAAAACTAGACCTACTAAGCAAGAGATACGAGACAAAGTGATGGAATTGCTACAATTAGTTAAACTCGAAAATTTCTCTGACCGCTATCCTACACAGCTTTCAGGTGGTCAAAGACAGCGTGTGGCACTTGCAAGAGCACTTGCAGTAGAGCCGAAAGTTCTTCTGCTAGATGAGCCATTTGGGGCACTTGATGCAAAAGTTCGCAAGGAGTTGCGTCGCTGGCTACGAAAGTTACATGATGAATTTCATATTACAAGTATATTTGTTACGCATGATCAAGAGGAGGCACTGGATGTGGCAGATCGTATTGTTGTCATGAACAATGGCAAAATCGAGCAAATTGGGAGTCCAGATGAAGTGTATACACATCCCAAAAGTCCATTTGTCTATGATTTTTTAGGGAACGTTAATCTTTTTAAAGGACGCTTACATAACGGTAAGCTGATGCATGGAGAAGTTGCACTGGATGTACCTGATGTACAATCACATACAAAAGATAATGTGATTGGTTATGTACGCCCCCATGATATACAAATAGAAAAGGTAAGTATTCCAGGAACGGTTCCCGTCAAAATCAATCATATCCATCTGTTGGGGCCTATTGTTCAAATTGAGCTACGCCGTGAAGATTTAGATGAATTTTTAGAGGCAGAATTATCAAAAGAACAGTTCCTTCACCTTCAGCTTGAAGTGGGCGATCATGTATTTGTTAGGCCGAAGCAATTAAAGGTCTTTATCCCCGAAGATTACTCCATTTAAAAAACCATGTAGCAAAGAAATGAACTGAACCCCGAATAGTGGACACTTTAAAAAGTGACCCTATTCGGGGTTTTTTGTTCATTTCACAAAAAAATCTCGTTATACTAAATATACGAAATTAAGAACGGGAGAAATTAGCATGAGTAAAATCATTTTTAACGAACATCAGATACGACAAATAGAAGCGAATCGATTTGTAGCATCTGTGGTCAAAGAAAATCTAGCTGGTAAGGGACCTGTACAAATCTTTAAAGAAAACGGGTTTGATTTAGAAGTGATTGGTGTGGAAAAAGCAAGGTCATCGATTAAACGCTGGAGAGCATCTTTTAAAACTCATGGAGAACAAGCATTTTCAGAGGAAAGACGCGGAAAAGGAGGTACTGGTCGACCAAAAAAAGAACACATGTCAGCTGAAAAGAAATTAGAAAAAGCAGAGGCACGTATTCGTTTACTTGAAGCTGAATTAACACTGTTAAAAAAGCTAGACGAGATGGAAAGGCAGGCAAAGAAACGGCTATTTTAATACCAAGGGAAAAGTATCAAGCAATTAATGATACCGTTCGGCTGTATCAGTTGAAAAATATGACACGTTATTTATGTGACTTGGCAAATGTAAGCCCCAGTGGTTATTATAAATGGCTCCAAAATAGTGAGAAACAAGCGATGCGAGAAGAAGCAGATTTTCAGGACTACGTCCTACTAAAAACGATTTATGATGCGTCAAAAGGAAAAGTTGGTTATCGGGGTCTTTACATGGCACTAGAAGAACTACTTGAAATCCCGATGAATCATAAAAAAATTCTACGATTAATGCGTAAATTCAATCTATATTCGAAAGTAAGACGTGCAAACCCTTATCGAAATCTTGCCAAAGCTACAGAAATCCATCGTCAAGTACCTAATCATCTAAATCGTAACTTTCATCAAACAGAGCCAGGCAAAGTGTTTTTAACAGATATTACGTATTTACAATATCGTGGCGGACAAACAGCGTATCTATCGTGTATAAAGGATGTTGCAACACGAGAAATCGTTGCATATGAGGTATCGACAAATTTACGCATGGAGTTTGTTTATCGTACGCTAAAAAAATTAGAAGAGCATATCAATGACAATTTACATCCTGAAGCGATGATTCATTCAGATCAAGGTTTCCATTATACACACCCAGCATTTCAAAAATGCGTCAAAGAAATGGGATTACTTCAGTCAATGTCTCGCCGAGGAAACTGCCTAGATAATTCGCCAATGGAGTCATTCTTTGGGCATTTTAAAGATGAAATAGAATATAAAGAAGCTGGAAGCTTATCAGAATTAAAATATATGATAGATGATTATATGGAGCACTACAACAATACAAGAAAGCAATGGACGTTAAAAAAAATGACTCCGGCAGCATACCGAAGTCATTTAATCGCTGTTTAATGTAGCAAATGGTCTTTTATTAAACTGTCTACTTTATAGGGTTCAGTTCAAAATTTGCTACATGGTTTTTATATTTATTATATGTGAAATTCTTTACCATCGTATACAGCCGTCACATATCCAGCACGAATGACAAAATCACCAAAATGCTCACCGTCTAAACGTTCCTTCGCATAATGTACAAGAATTGGTCGTAGCTCCGCTAGTATCTCTTCCTCACCTATATTTTCACGATAGATTTTATTCAATCGATTACCAGTAAAACTTGCTCCAAGATATAAATTGTATTTCCCAGGACCTTTACCGATAAAGCCTATTTCAGCCATCGCTGCACGGGAGCAACCATTTGGACAGCCTGACATCCGAATAACAATTTCTGTATCATTTAACCCTGTTTCATCAATGATTGTTTCCATTTTTGTAATAAGAGATGGCAAATAACGTTCCGCCTCCGCCATGGCTAAACCACAGGTTGGTAAGGAGACACAGGCAATGGAATTACGACGCAATGCAGAATAATGCGCACCATCCGTCAGCTTATATTGCTCTATAATAGCATCAATCTTTTTCTTTTTCTGTGGTGTTACATTACTAATCATTAAATTCTGGTTAGGAGTTAAACGGAAATCACCTGTATGCACCTTAGCTATTTCACGTAACCCTGTTAACAGCTCATAATCTTGAAAATCTTTAATGCGACCGTTTTGAATAAATAGCGTATAATGCCACTTACCCTCTGCCCCTTTAATCCAACCGAACTCATCTCCTGTACGTTCAAATGTATAAGGGCGCGCTTCTTGAATACTCCAACCCAAACGTCGCGTTAATTCTTCGTTAAACCATTCTAGTCCTCTTGCATCAATCGTATATTTGAAACGTGCATTTTTACGAACTGAGCGATTCCCATAATCCCGCTGAATTGTTATAATTTTTTCTGCTGTTTCCAGTAGTTTATCCGGTGTAATAAAGCCAATTTCACGCGCAAGCTGTGGATAGGTAGCATGATCGCCATGCGTCATCCCCATTCCTCCACCAACAGCTACATTAAAGCCAATAAGCTTTTGATCTTTTACGATCGCGATTAGTCCGATATCTTGTGAAAACACATCGACATCATTACTTGGCGGAATCGCAATGCCAATTTTAAATTTACGCGGCAAATATTGTTCTCCATAAATCGGTTCAATTTCTTCATCCTGACTGTCTATTACCTTTTCTCCATCTAACCATAATTCATGGTATGCACGTGTACGAGGTAGTAAATGCTCACTTAGTTTAGCAGACCAGTTATAAACTTCTTCATGTAATGCTGATTGATTTGGGTTTACATTACACATAACATTACGGTTTACATCCCCACAAGCAGCAAGAGAGTCCAATAACACGTCATTAATTTCTTGCATATATTTTTTGACATTCCATTTTAAAATACCGTGCACCTGAAACGCTTGACGTGTAGTTAGTTTTAAGGAGCCATTGCCATACTTTCTAGCCATTTCATCCATTACAAGCCATTGCTCTGGGGTAGCCGCTCCTCCAGGTGTTCGTACGCGTACCATGAATTGATAGGCAGGCTCTAGTTTTTGTCGTTGTCTTTCAGTGCGAAGGTCTCGGTCATCCTGTAGGTAACTACCATGGAATTTCATTAAACGATTGTCATCCTCAGGAATACCAGAACTTAATGGATCATTCATAGTCCGTTCGAGTGTCCCACGAAGATAATTACTTTCCGTCTTAATACGCTCTACATCACTTGGTTTCCCTGACTGTGGAGGCAAAACAATTTTCTCTGTCATTCTTTATCGCTCCTTTAATCCATTACACCTCTCCAGAGGCTTTGCTTGCTAGCAAATAGTCATCTTCCTACGAGGAAGAGTTTTTTCTTAATAAACATCCCGTTGGTATCGTTTTTGTTGCTTTAGTTCTTGCACAAGGGCTTTTGCTTGCTCAGACGTTTTCTGCCCCTGCTGCTCTATAATACGGTGAATGGTTGCATCCACATCAGCTGCCATTGATTTCTCATCACCACATACATAAATGACAGCACCTTGCTCAAGCCATTCATAAAAATTAGCTGCATTCTCTTCCAATTTGTGTTGAACATAGATTTTTTTATCGGTATCACGTGAAAAGGCTATGTGCATTTGGCTTAATGTGCCAGAAGCTAGCCAGCGTTGCCAATCTGTTTGATAGAGGAAGTCTGTGACAAAATGCTGATCACCAAAAATGAGCCAAGCTTTCCCCTCTACCCCTAACTCTTCTCTTTCCTCTAGGAAAGCTCGATACGGTGCTATACCTGTGCCCGCGCCAATCATAATTATGGGCGTTTCCTTCTGCTCAGGTAATCTGAAATTTGGATTTTTATGAACATAGATTGGTAATGTAGCGCCAATTTGAAGTTCTGCCACACTACCTGAACATACTCCCAGACGTTGTCGACCATTCGTGTCATAGCTTACCTTGCTAATCGTTAAATGCACCTCATCATGATTCGCCAATTGGCTACTTGCAATGGAATACAGTCTTGATGGAATTTTTCGCAGAATATCCACGAATTGTTGCGCACTCCATGTGAAAGGAGCAAAATCCTCTACTACATCAAGTAAATCCCTTCCCTTGGCATAATCCTTCCATGCATTAGGTTCTTCTAATAACGATGAAAACTCATTATGTTCTGTGTAAGCTTTAATTTTTTCAAGAACTGGCTTAGATAACACTGTAATTTCCAATTTTTTTTGTAAGGCATTCTTTAAGGACACTGTTTCATCTAACACAGTCACTTCAGTAGCTGGATCAAATTGTAGTACTCCCAGTAATGCATCGACTAATGGTTCACTATTTTCCGGTTGAATCCCAATACTGTCTCCTGGCTCAAATTGAAAATTAGCACCTTCAATGGATAACTCTAGATGACGTGTCTCTTTGTTGGAGCCGCGACCATTTAGATTAATATTTTCTAACACTTCAGCGTAAAATGGATTTTTTCTTGAATATGTAGTAGCTCCTTGTATTTCATCGCTCTGTGTTGAAGTAACCGATATTGTAGTAGCCTGTTTGAGAAATTCTTGTTGAACAGCTGAGAACCATTGTGCAGCAGCGTCATCATAATCCACATCACAATCAGTACGAGGAACAATTCTTGTTGCACCTAGTTTGGCAAATTGCTCATCAAAGTCTTTACCTGTTTTACAGAAAAATTCATAGGAGCTATCCCCTAATGCAAGTACCGCATATTGAAGATGCTCTAGTTTTGGTGCTCGTTTACTATGCAAAAATTCATAGAACTGGATCGCCTGATCAGGTGGATCACCCTCACCATGTGTACTCACAATAAGTAATAGATTGGTGATTTTCTTTAAGTTACTTGCTTTAAATTTCCCTAATGATGAGACAGTAACGTCTACGTTTTGAGCCTTTAATAGAGAGGCATATTTTTCAGCTAGCCCTTGACTATTACCTGTTTGGGAACCATATAAAATCGTCATGGTTTTCGTAATAGGGGCTGCTGCAGGGATCGTCTCAACTACGGCCTCCTGAGTAGCTTGTGGTGCACTTAAATAACCGTTTAACCAAATTTTTTGCTCCAGTGTTAATTGAGGTAAAAGTTCGTTTAATAATTTTACCTGCTCTTCATTAAATGGACTGTTTATAACTTGCAGTTTCAATCTTTGCCACCTCGCGAATCGTTATCATTTCATCCTCTAAAAAGAATTATCGGAGTCTTATTTTTTCTTTCTTTTCGATTTGAACCACATAAGAGTTTTGAACAATCAATGTAATCGAACCATGGTTCACAGTATTTAGCATTTGGCGGACATTATCTAATGCTAGATTTACATTTTCAAGCCTTTTATCTGCCATTATGAAACACCTTCCTCTTTGAAATGTAGTAATTCATCAATACGTTCCACTAACACTTTTTTTACATTGACGTCATAACCTAAGCTTTCACATAACATCATGTTGTTGTTAGATAGTCCTTGTAATCGCTTTGTTATGCTTTGCCGTAAGATACCTGTAAATAAGAGATACGGCACAATAAAAACTTGATGCTGCCTCTCTTTTTCATGCTGGAGCCAGTCATCAAAACTCGGACCCATCCCATATAAGAAGCAAGTATCTACTGTTTGATAGTTGTATTTCATTCGCAATCTTGTTGCAATTTCAGCTAAATCTCTCTTTACGGTCGGATCACTACTGCCACGTCCTATTAGTAAAACACTTGCTTCGCAGTTAGGCTGCTGCTTTTCTAAAATCCTAGCCTGCAACGTGTCAATGATTCGTTCATGAATGCCTAATGGTTCACCGTAGGAAAATTGGATATGCGGATAGAGCTTTTGAGCTTCGGCAATTTCTCTTGGAATATCTTGCTTCGCATGCTGTGCAGCTAGCAATAGAATAGGCATAACAGCAATCATAGTTGCCCCTTGTCTAACACAGTTGGCAATCCCCTCTGCAATGGTAGGTGTTGCAAGCTCCAAAAAGCATATTTCCTGAATAGATACATGAACCTCTTGTTGAACGCCTTGTAGAAAAGCTACAGCTTGATCTGTACCTGCCTTAACACGACTACCATGAGCAATATATAAAATAGCCTGCATAAAGTCACATCCTTACCCCGTAACTTGGATTGGTTGTGGACTGTTATGCTCGAACCAATGTATCGTTTCTCTTAATGCCACAACCTCTCCAACTAAAATGATACTCGGATTCTGAATATTTTCTGTTTGAACGATTTCTTCAATTGTTGCTAAAGTACCCGTAACCGTTTTTTGCTTATCAGCAAAAGTTCCCCAATGAATAACGGCTACAGGTGTTCCTTCCTCACGTCCATATTTGAGAAGTTGCTGTCGGATGTACGGCAGATTACCTACTCCCATATAAATAGCAATCGTATCGATTCCTTTTGCAAGACTTTCCCAACGTATTGCATCATCTTTTCCTTCCTGCATATGTCCCGTAACCATGGCAAAACTTGAGCTTAGATCCCGATGTGTCACAGGAATTCCTGCATAAGCCGGGGCTGCTATACCTGAAGTAATCCCTGGTACAATTTCAAATGGAATATGATGTTTGGCTAGCACTTCAGCCTCCTCTGCCCCTCTTCCGAAGACAAATGGGTCACCTCCCTTTAATCTTGTAACGATTAACCCTTGCTGTGCATAACTGACAAGCGTTTGGTTAATATGCTCCTGAATCATGGCATGTTGTTGTGGCAGTTTTCCGCAAAATATTAATTGAGCGTCTTGTCGAGCATAGTTTAATAGCTCTTTATTTATGAGTCTGTCATATAAAATGACATCTGCACATTCAATACAACGTAAACCCTTGACCGTAATAAGATCCACATCCCCAGGACCAGCACCAACGATATATACTTTCCCCATTCCATTTCACTCCTTCTATCCGTTGCGCCTTCGCGTCATGGTGTCCTGTTTTTAGTTGACGGAGTAGCAACCGTCACGCCCTTTGACATCCACAAGCGGTTGTGTCTCCAAATGGTGGCGTTTGAACAAATTTTTGATTCTCCCTATAGAGGAAAAAGATTGATGTCATCAAGGTAAAGAAAAAAGGCTAATATTATCCCTAGGCACAAAAATGCCTATGAACAATAAAAGCCTCTAGTTTGCTAGTCAGCTACTTTTTAATTCTTAGTAATGTAATAAGAATAATAAATAATTTAGTATATTCTGTCAACCCAAAATTTGATACTTCCTCAACACAACAAAAAAACCAGTTGCCGTTTTTGACTAGGCAACTGGATTATTTATTTTATGTTCTTACCAGCGTCTACGATACCGTGGTTCTGGTCGGAAAAATGGACCAGGCGGATATGGCCGATAGTTTGGATAATATGGATTGTAAGGATATTGATTAAATTGAGAACCTAGGAAACTTCCTAAAAAGCCACCGAAAAACGGTGCACCGAATGGCCAAATACCTCCTCCAAATCCTCCTCCTGGGTAACCTCCGAAATTACGCATATGCTACCTCCCTTTTTATTCTATCGTATGAAGGAAGTTGCATCTATCATATGTACATTGCCTAATCTATCGGGATAAGTGCTGCAAATACAAAAAATCAGCGGAAAGACAATCCCGCTGATCAAAATATTCTATTATTTTTCTTCACCTAAACGTTGGACAAAATTAGCAAGTGTACGTACCATCACACCTGTACCACCTTTAGGACCTAGATCATGGACAGCTACTGCATCGGATGTTCCGGCAATATCAAGGTGAATCCAAGGTGTTTCACCAACAAATTCTCCGACAAAGCCCCCACCAAAAATCATATGTCCATCACGACCAGGTGAGTTGTTTAAATCTGCCACATCAGATTTACGAATTCTCTTTTTATCATTCTCTGTCAAAGGCATACGCCAAACAAATTCATCCGTTTCCTCTGCTGCTTCCATAAATGCTGCAAAAAATTCATCATCATTAGAAAGAGCACCTGTTTTATCCATACCTAGCGCAGTAATGACGCCTCCTGTTAAAGTGGCTACATCAATTAGCGATGCAGCCCCTTGCTGCTTCGCATATGTAGTTGCATCTGCCAGAACTAAACGTCCTTCTGCATCCGTATTTAATACTTCCACTGTTTTGCCACTATACGTTGTGATGACATCATCTGGTTTAAATGCTGTGTCAGATACCATATTATCTGTAGATCCGATAACCGCCACTACATTTTTATTTGGACGTAATTCACCGATAATTTTCATGGCACCAAGCACTGCTGCTGCACCGCCCATATCGCCTTTCATCCCAACCATTGAGTCTTTTGGTTTTAAGGAATAGCCACCTGTATCATATGTTACACCTTTACCAACGAGACCAATTGGATTTTCAAAATCATCAGACGCTTTATATTTTAATGTGATTAATCGAGGTTCTTCGAAAGAGCCTTGGTTGACACTTAAAATGCCGCCCATTCCCAATTCTTCTAATTGCGCTTTACCTAGAATTTCTACTTCAAAGTCATATTCACTTGCCAAAGATTCCGCATAGTTTGCTAAATCAGTTGCCGTTAGTAAATTCGGTGGTAAATTAATTAAGCTACGTGCCTCATTCACTGCATCCGCATAAATGACACCGACCTCAAAGCCAGCTACAACTTCGTCTAAATCCCCTGCTGTCGTCACTAGATGAACAGCATCAATACGTTTATCCACTTCGTTTGAAGTTGTTTTGTAATGAGGAATAGAATAATAGCCTAGACCAGTTCCTTCACCCGCTAAGAAGGCTACATCAGTCACTGAAATTGTTTCTGTTGTAAATGATTCAAGCCAGATGGAATACTCTTTTACTTTTAAGGCTCTTAGCTCTTTCCCAACTAAACCAAAGGCTGCTCGAATATCCCCTTCTGTTAGGTTTTTACGCTCATCTAGCCCTACAAATAAAATACGTTTTAAATTGGCATGATCCTTCACAAATGGCAGCTTCGTTAGCTTCTTAAGCTCAGTTGAAACGTCTCCCGCGCTAACCCACATATCAAGTGATTCACCATAAAAAGATGAAAAGCTTGCCCAATCCTGCATTTGCTCACGGTGTTTAGTGACACCCACCACTAATAATTCAGTAGAAATTGTTTCAAATGTCTTTGCTTCTTTTACAATATTCATGTAAATTCCTCCATTCCATCTACTATTATAACGAAGTTTCTGAAAAGCGCGTAATATTTGCCTATATCTTCTTTTAGAAAATAATGAATGTTATAATAAAAGCAATTATTTGCGAAGGTTGTGATGAATTTGAGTTTACTTCAAAATACCCCATTACTGATTGCCCTCTTTTCGGTTATCTTTGCTCAGTTTGTCAAGATTCCCATCCATTTTCTAATGACCAGACAGGTGAAATGGAGCCTCTTTACTTCTACAGGCGGAATGCCTAGCTCTCACTCCGCTTCTGTTACTGGACTGGCAACCTCTATTGCTTATGAGACGGGTTTAGCATCCCCTATTTTTGCCGTAGCCGCAATGTTTTCCATTATTGTTATGTACGACGCAAGTGGTGTACGTTACCAAGCTGGGCAACATGCTGTGATTTTAAATCAATTGCGTAAGGATTTCCAAACACTGCTTCATGATTTTAAAAAATGGCCTCAGATGGATGGGCAAGAGAAAATGGAGGAATTAAAAACGTTATTAGGACACAAACGAAGTGAAGTATTTTTTGGGGCGCTCACAGGTATTTTTATCGCCATCATAACCTACGAATTTTTCATATGATAGCTAAGACACATCCTTTTATGATGGAGGATGTGTTTTTTATCGAATAAAAAAAGTACTCTTCTTTCATGCAATAGAAAGAAGAATACTAAGTAAATTAGAACATGCGATATCCACTTTTTCGTAAATAAATCATCACAATGCCTGCCACGATGGAGCCTGCAAAGCCGCCTGATAAAATAGCAATATCTACAAACTGAAGGGCTTGTAATTTATCGATTAACGCTGGAAATGCAGAACCTGGCTTGAAAATATAATCTAAGAAGCTTACTTCATCCACGATAAAGATCACAACAATTGGATATACAATCGCCATTAACCACGTCATACGTAACAGCATGTTTAATAAGAATCCGATACCAAAGAACATGACGAAAAATAACAAAATAGAAATGATTAACTGTACTAATGAAACTGGACCATCCATGTATGTATAACCTCCGTTTTCCTCTCATTAGTTTACATGATTACGACAACGCTTTCAATGAACATATCCTTGTTTTCGCTTGTTCGACATATTTATGAAATCATTTACGGTGATTGTGATTGATCATGGATATTTTATCCTAGCAAATACCAAAAAACTATTGAAGACCATTTCTTATCTCCAATAGTTTCTTCTATTACATTATGAAGTTGATTGAGTTAATACGAACTTTGGAGATTTCCATAGCTGTGCCCATTTCTTAAACGCTGAAATAACGATGAGTAGTCCTAGCATCAGCATGATAACGGATAAGATGCCGTTTAACATATTAAAGCCGGCAGCTGCTGGATTCCAATAAACGTTTTTAATCATCCAATAACCAGCCACATTCACAGTGATGTATAAATAAGTTAATGGGATAAAACAAGTTAGTGCATAGATTCGTTTATCTGCCACCTTCAGTACCATCGTCACTCCACATACTAAACCAATTGCCGCCATTAGCTGATTGGATACACCAAATAATACCCAAATGGAGCTAATATCCCCTGAATACAATAAATAACCCCACATAAAGCAAGCAAGTGCACTAGCGAAAATTGTTCCTGGTATCCAATTAGTACGCTTTAATGGCTTATAAACATTGCCCCCAAAGTCTTGAATTAAATAGCGTGCCACCCGTGTTCCTGCGTCTATCGCTGTTAGAATAAAGACAGCCTCAAACATAATGACAAATTGATAGAAATAGGAGGATAACTCCGCAAACCAAGGAATACCTGTAAAAATATCCGTCATTCCGACGGCTAATGTCACGGCTCCTCCTGTTCGTCCCTCTAAGTCCATTCCAATACTTTGAGATAATGCTTGTAAATGAACAGGCTCCATTCCTAATGAAGCAAAAACTGCTGGCGCTGAGTTAATGGCAAAATAGTCTGCTGGATGAAGGGCTGTAGCTGCAATTAACGCCATCACACCTACTAACGACTCAACTAACATTGCTCCAAAGCCAACGATTCGAATATCTTCCCAACGGTCAATCATTTTAGGTGTCGTTCCTGAGCCTACAAAGGCATGGAAGCCGGAAATAGCCCCACAGGCAATCGTAATGGATACAAATGGCCACACAGGACCTGCAATTACCGGACCTCCACCATGAATAAACTCTGTAAATGGTGGGAACTGAATAGCTGGGTTAACGAAAAAGACACCGATAATTAAAGCGATGAACACCCCAATTTTCATGAAACTACTTAAATAATCACGTGGAGCTAATAATAGCCACACAGGTAATGCCGCTGCAAAAAATGCATAGATAGGTAAAATAATTGCTAATGTATCACGGTCAAATGTTAAAAAATCACCAAATGCAGTTCCTTGAATAAGCGGCCCAATAAATACGCCTATCATTAATAAAACAAACCCAACTGCAGACGTAACAAGTAAATTGCCTGTTTTACGATAAGCAATACCCACAAGCATAGCAATTGGAATGGTGATCCCTACTGCAAACGTCCCCCATGGATTGCGTTCTAAAGCTCCTAAAACTACCATAGAAAGACCTGCCATTGTAATTGTAATAATAAACAGCATAGCAAGGCCTGTACAGAAGCCAGCAATCGGACCGAGCTCTTCCTTCATCACTTCGGATAAAGACTTACCACCATGGCGCATAGAAGCAAATAACACGACTGCATCATGGACAGCTCCCCCAATGACAGCCCCTATTAATAACCATAGAAGGCCAGGTAAATAACCAAACTGTGCAGCTAAAATCGGTCCTACTAATGGCCCCGCAGCAGCGATGGCTGCAAAGTGATGCCCAAAGGTTACCCATTTATTCGTCGGAACATAGTCTTTACCATCTTCCAAAGCGTGGGCGGGCGTGGGCGTATCATCCTTTATTTTCAGTACCTTTTTTGTAAAAAATATGCCATACAAACGATAGCTAATCACTAAAATACAAATAGAGCCTATCACAATTGTAATCGCATTCATGCAAACACCCCTTTTACTTTTTCCACATCATAGCAAAGGAATGTCCACGATATTCATAAAATTAACTGAAATGTCAGAATTAAAAGTTGAAACGTAGGTTTCTACCGCTGAAATGCAACTACCTCGACAGGTCAAAAATTTTCCGCACATCCTTCATATAGAGCCTACTGACAGGAATGGAATGTCTGTTATCCAAAATTAAATTATATTTAGAACTACTCCAAGGCTCTAGCTCCACAATATGCTCTAAATTTACGATAAACGCACGATGGACACGCACAAATCCTTTTAATGTTAGCTTCTTTTCTAATGCTGCCAATGACTCCGAAGCAAAGAACCTTCCTTGCTCTGTGACAACCACCGTTTTACTGTCCTCCGATGTACAATATAAAATATCCTGTATTTTCATTAATAGAATTCGATCGTTGACATAAACCGTTAATTTATCAAGCTTGTCCAGCTGTGAAATCTTTATTTCTTCCATCGTTTTCGCCTGTGCGGCTCTTTTTTTAGCTACTAGCTTTTCTACAGCAGCTTGTACTCGTTGTGCTTCAAAAGGTTTCAGAATATAATCAAAGGCATTCACCTCAAATGCCTGTAATGCGTATTCATCAAAGGCAGTAGCAAAGATAATTTCGGGTCTTTTTGTATGCAACAGTAATTGTTTTGCTAAATCAAGTCCATTATTCATGCCTAACTCAATATCTAAAAATACACAATCAACCTGTTCATACTGTGTCGTGTTGTAAAAATCCTTAAGACTTTCAGATTCACCACAAACATTTACTAACGCTGTTTGCTCTAATAAATAGCGCAATTCAGCGCGTGCCAACGGTTCATCATCCACAATGTATACATTCAATCTCTTTTACTCCCATCTAGTCGCCTTTAACGGCAGTTGAATCATTATTTTTGTTCCTACATCCAATGTACTCACTATATGAAAATCAGCGTCTGAGCCATAAATTTCATGAATACGCTGATAAATATTCCACAACGCCGTTCCAGTCCCTTGCTCCGATTGCATAATCCGTTTACCGAGCTGCTTTACCTGCTCTTTTCTCATGCCACAGCCGTTATCTTCAGTTAGCAAAACTAGCTTATCGTTCACTCGTTGTACTTTGACAAAAATCTTGCCTTCCTTACGATTTTTAAACGCATGATAAATAGCATTTTCAACAAGAGGCTGCAATGTAAATGGTGGAATCTGCACATCGAAAAGTGATTCATCCATAATAAACTCAACTTCGTAACGATTAGGAAATCTTGTTTGCTCAATGGATAAATAAGCCTCAACATGGTCAATTTCATTTTTCAATGGAATAAGCATTTGCCGTGCACCTTGTAAATTGCTTCTAAAAAATGTACTAAGCTTGATCAATAATGCTCTTGCCTCATCTGCATCTGTACGGATCAAGCTTGATATCGTATTAAGGCTGTTAAAGAAGAAATGAGGATGAACCTGTGCCTGTAACGCTTTAATTTCAGCATCCTTTAATAACTTTCTCTGTTGTTCAATTTCAGCATATTCCAGCTGTGAAGAGAATAGTCTACTTAAGCCCTCCGCAAGCTCCTTCTTCACCCCTGTTAATGAATCTGCCTTCGTGAAATACAGCTTTAGGCTTCCAACCGTGCGATGCTGTACCATTAAAGGCAAAACAATGGCGGCGCTTAAAGGACAATCATCATGTGGACATTGAATTTCCTTTGCCGAAGTAGCCATTAAAATTTCCCCTTCCTCTAGTACTCGCTTCGTCAAAGCCGTCATAATTTCCCGATGAATTAAATGATGGTCTTCCCCAACGCCAACATGGGCTAATACACCGTTTTTATCCGTAATGGCGACCGCCTCTACACTAATTTCTCTTTTAATAATTTCAGCCACCGTCTGACAGGATTCCTCATTCAAGCCTTTTCGGAAATGCTCAATCGTTTGTTGAGCAATTGAAAATGCTTGATGTGTTTGCAATGCCTTTGTTCGTTCTTCTTCATCAATAAATGTTTTTATAATCATAAAAAATAAGAAGATTCCAAAGGCATTCATCAAGATCATTGGCATGGCAATTAATGTTACTAGCTGCAAAGCCTGCTCGAATGGCTTCGCAACTACTAAAATCACCAACATCTGTATCGTCTCTGCACAAATTCCAATGATAACAGCTTTCTTATAGGAAAAAGTTTGACGTATTTTGAAACGGTTACTTAATCCACCGGTCATAAAGCCTGCTAAAATCGTCGAAATGCCACAGGCGATCGCTGTAAAGCCCCCTAGTGTCATACGGTGAATCCCTGCTATAATCCCAACACATACACCAACAAGGGGTCCACCGAAAATGCCTGCAATCGCTACACCAATTAATCTCGTATTGGCAATAGCCTCCTCAGCATTAATCGTACTATGTATCATCTGATTTAACGGGTGTATCGTACCGCTTTCAATTTTAATCCCTGTATAACTACTAATAATACATAAACTACTAAAGACAATGATGAGCCATATTTTCTCCTTCGATCCTTGCTCCTGAAACAGCTTCTCTCGAAACAGCCTCCACCTTGACATTAAAAAGGCAAACACAATGATCAGCCCAACGCGCTCTAACATAAATAAAAATAGCTCCATCATAGGTCCCCTCCCAAAGTCATATCATTTTTTAAAGAACAGTCGATACGAGGTATACCCAAAAATATCGCCAGGATTAATCCCCTCTATCGCATCTAGCTGATGGTTTTCGAATTGATTGGATGCCATTTCTTTTAACATAACGGAGGTAGTTTCATCTTGTGCGAGCTCCTGTGGATACAACCATTTGGCTTCCAGTATTTCTTTTTCCTGAATGCATACCTGCTGCTGTTCATCTAGCATACGACAATAAAAAATCGCCATATTATCACTGATATCATCACGGATAACGCCTGTACGAAATCCAATTAAGCCTGATACACTGCAATCTATTCCTGTTTCTTCTTTTATTTCACGGATGACCGCCTCATCCACGGTTTCACCAGCGTTAACAAATCCTGCCGGCAATGACCAACGCCCTTTCAATCCGCTATACGCTTTTTTCACAACTAACCATTGCCCAAGCTCATTCACTGTAACACCCGATACGCCCAGCCATATTTTCCCTCGATCTTTTCTCATAACCTTCACCTCTATATTTCTATTATACCTGCTTGCTTTCAGTGGAATGAAGCTTTTATTCAGAATTTTAAGACCAATTTTAATAATTCAAAAGAATGCATAGACAATCCTTATTTGTAAATATGTTACACTTAGTGTACCAATCATTTTATAAGAAAGGAGATTGTATGTTACATGCACTATCAGTACGAGCAAAGTACTTTATAGTAGCCCTTATCGTAGCGATACTCACACCTTTTTTAGCCTTTTCTACGCCTCTAACCATATCGCAGACATTCTATGCTCATAGACAGGATGTCATCCTGATGACACCACCTAGCAACTTTATTATGCTATTAATAGCCTTAGGCTTGATCTTCGTAGTTTTCATCGTACTCGGATTAAAAAGGAATCCAAACATCTACACCCTTGCATGCGTCATCATCTTAAGTAGTATCGTATTAGGTTATTATTCTTTATTAAGCTATAGCGCCATACAAAAGGATCAAATCGTTTTTCAACAGTATCACCATCAAACTATTTATAAATGGCAAGATTTAAATGAGATTATCTATGAATATGAAATAGGTACGTTTGGAACCTATTACTTTCAAACTAAAAGCAATGAACAATTTATCATTGAGGAAAATGGACAATTTGGTCTTGATGAAAAGAGGACCATCTTTAAGCTAGCAGTTTTAAACGGAGTAAAGTTTATGGAGCGTGAAAAGTCTGATTAACTCCATGCTAAAAGGCTTCTTTCATCACCAGCGAAAGAAGCACTTTTCTTATTTTCACTTTGTTTCAATAATCCAGCAATCGTCAGAGAAGATTTTTTCATAAAATAAAAGCCATCCCCTCAACCACATAGTTGAATACAGAAAGGGAGAGTAAAATGATCATTAAAATGACTCCGTCTACTATGAAGGATTTTAATAAATCAAACGATGGTTTTATAGTCTCGGGGAAAATTATACCGACATACAAAGATAAAGTTTGGACATTTACAGAGGAAATATGTTCTGTGCCTTACTTCAAAAAATATGAAGAGGATGAAATTGATCTTAGCTATATAGAAGATATCGAGAAAGCTGTATTTTTTTATTATATTGACAACAGCTGTGTAGGGCAGATTAAGATGTGCTCTAACTGGAACGGATATGCACTTATTGAAGATATCGCTGTCGCAAAAGATTATAGAAAAAACGGCGTTGGTACTGCCTTACTAAATAAAGCCATTGAGTGGGCCAAAGAAAGGAACTGCTGTGGTCTCATGCTTGAAACACAAGATATCAATGTTTCAGCTTGTCATTTTTATGCTAAAAATCAATTTGTAATAGGTGCAGTGGATACGATGCTATATTCAAACTTTCCAACAGCAAATGAACTAGCAATTTTTTGGTATTATAAATTTTAAATTATTAGAGTGCCTTGTTTATGATCTAAACAAGGCTTTCCTTTTAGACTTCAAAACACAGTAAAAGCCTCTTCCATTTGTTGTTTTCAAAACATACAAATCGAAAAGGCTTGTATTCACAACCTAATTCAGATTATGTTTACATTCCATCAGGATTGTCTTCTACATTTATATCACGTTTAATTATTCACAAATCTCAGGTGTACCTTCACGCTTTGCTGTTTTGAAAGATGTACCGCAGCCACATGAAGCAATGGCATTTGGATTATCGATTGTGAAGCCACCGCCCATTAGCGATTGTTTATAGTCAATTTTTGTTCCCATCAAAATCGGCGCATCTTCACGGGAAACAAGAATTGTTAAACCATGTTGTACATCTACAAAGTCTTCCTCTTTTTTCTCTTGATCAAAATGCATACCATAGGATAGCCCACTACAGCCGCCACCGTTTACTACTACACGTAAAAAAGAACCTTGCTCTTCATTATGCTCCATCATTTCATTAATATGAAAGCCGGCAGCCTGTGTAATTTCAATAACTTGCTTTGTACTTGTCATCCCCATCACCTTCCTTCTTACCTAATATCATATCAATTTTGACCATTGTATGACAAACATTCAGCTTCAAGGTAAATTTTAGTGAGAGTTCTCATATTTTTCACATGTTTAGGAATTTTTATTCATGTTTCTACTAGCACCATTGGTATAATAGTTACAACGACTTCTATGTAGGGGGTAATATATATGGATATTTCACCGTATTATGAAAAACAAATTCAATGTTTGAATTGTAAAAAAGATTTTCCGACGTTAAAAGTTCGTTCCAAATTTATTAAAGTAGAGCATACCGAAACCGATTTCCACCCTATTTATACGGATGATGTGAATGCGCTTTATTACAATGTCTTCGTTTGCGAGCATTGTGGGTTTTCATTTACAGAGGACTTTACAAAATATTTTGCACCAGGTATTCAAGATGAGATTCACACACAAATAACAAAAAAATGGGTGCATCATGATTTTAAGGGAGAACGTACTGTTTTTCAGGCGATACAAGCGTATAAATTGGCTTTCCTCTGCGGCACGATAAAAAAAGAAAAACATGTCGCTATTGCTGGTTTAGCTTTGCGTCTTGCTTGGCTCTACCGTTCTCTCAAAAATAGTGGGCAAGAGGAGCGCTTTATGAAACTGGCGCGTGATCATTATATGGAATCGTATTCAACAGAAGATTACAGTTCTACACAAATGTCTGCTGTACGTATTATGTATATGATTGCCGAATTATCAAGAAGAATCGGAGACATTGAAAATGCGACACGCTTCTTCTCTAGAGTAATTGAAAAACAAAGCAGCGGTGGCGAGGCAAAAATTGTGGACATGGCAAAAGAGCAATGGGCTGTCATCCGCGAAGGAAAAGAGCATACGCGCCACCTATAAATAAAAAAAGTTCTAGTCTGAGATTCAGCTAGAACTTTTTAAATGTCTTAGAATACTTGCTCTACTTCCACAATACCTGGTACTTCTTCTAATAATGCGCGTTCGATACCAGCTTTCAATGTAATAGTAGAACTTGGGCAACTGCCACAAGCACCTAATAAACGTAATTTTACAACGCCATCCTCAACATCTACTAATTCACAGTCTCCACCGTCACGTAGTAAGAACGGACGTAATTTATCTAATACCTCTTGAACTTGGTCGTTAATTGTTGCTTCAGCCATTTTATCTCGACTCCTTTCCTTATAATGATTATAATGTTAGCAACAGAAAAAATCCAATATTGAATCACAAGGAGAGAAAATACGATGCAACCAACTAAACCTATGATTGAAATTTATGGAACAGCTGTAATTTGCGCTAGCTGTGTCAATGCTCCATCTTCCAAAGATACATATGAGTGGTTACAAGCAGCTATCGATCGAAAATATCCAGATCAACCATATGATATTCGTTATATCGATATCGAAGGTCCAATTGAGAATGAACGTGATCAAGACTATGCGACACGTATTCAGGAAGATGAATTTTTCTACCCTCTTGTCCTCATTAATAATGAAGTCGTTGGTGAAGGCTATGTACAGTTGAAACCGGTTTTCACTGCACTTGAAGGTTTAGGATTTGTTCCAGACATAACAGTTTAATTAAAGCCAAGGGATTGTTTCAAATAGAAACAATCCCTTTTACTAACTAATCATTTTGACGTTTGTAATACCATAATAATCCGGATTTCATTAAACGAGCGATACGACCTGTAACTGTTGTATCTGCCAAATAGACAAAGCCTTGTTTTTTACCAAGGGCACCCATGAAACCTTTTAATTTAATATCTGGCATTTTTTCAGGTAAATGTTCGCCCTTCCAGCGCATACGAAGTACTTTAACAATTAGCTCTGCTTGTTCCTCTGCTAACTGTGCTGTTGGAGGTAAATCTGAGGAAGCACAATCTCCAACAATATATACATGTTCATCGTCAAGTACATTAAAGTACTGTGTTACTAGTGGACGACCCTGTTTATCCTTCTCCACATCCATATCACGTACGATTTTGACAGGCTGTACGCCAGCTGTCCATACGACCTTGTCGAGTAAAATTTCATCTTCATGATTGAAAATTTTACCTGGCTCCACTTTAGTAATATTGGAATTGGCAATAACATCAACGTTATGCTTCACGAACCAATCATTTACATATTTACTTAGTTTCTCAGGGAAATCCTTTAGAATACGTGGACCTCGGTCAAATAGCTTAATTTTTAAATCAGATCGACTTTCACGTAGCTCACTTGCAAGTTCGATACCACTTAAGCCAGCTCCTACAATTCCGACTGTAGACCCAGCTGGTAAACCACATAGCGCTTGAAGTGTAGCACGTGATTGTCCCATCGTTTGAATGCTATAAGTGTACTCCTCTGCACCTGGTACACCATGATATTTATCTTCGCAACCAAGACCAACGACTAAATCATCATATTCAATACGTTGTCCATCTTCTAAAATGACAACTTTTTCCGCACGATTAATTTCAGTGATTTCTCCATATACAGGCGTTAAACGTTCATGCTCAGGGAAGCTTACACGAATTTCTTTATCTGTAGCAGTTCCAGCGGCTAACGCATAAAACTCAGTTTTTAAACTATGGAAAGGGGCTCTATCTATTATGACTACCTCTCTGTCTAATGGCAGACTATTTAATAGACGAAGCATGACACGCATATTGCCATAGCCGCCACCTAAAAGTACTAATTTACCCATAATATTCTCCTTTAATATCTCTTTTAATAATTGTTCACAAAGTATCCACAAACGAGTATAACCGATTGTGAGAAGTTTCACAATATCAGAATGAAAATTTGTGAAGGATTTCACAAAATAAATGAAAAGATGTTCATTTCCATAGATTTTTAAGCAATTAATAACGGTTTTCCCTTAAAATTTTATATAAAAACACTTCTTTACCTTCAATTTAAATAATTGACGAAATTCGTAAAACCGAGTAGCATTACTTTGGTGAGGTGACATGAATGAATCCAATGGTTGAATTTTGTATTAGTAATTTAGCAAATGGCTCTCAAGCAACTTATGAAGTACTCGAACGCGATCCGAATATCGACGTTTTGGAATATGGCTGCCTCAGTTATTGTACAAAGTGCTCAGAATCTTTTTATGCTATTGTCAATGGTGAATTAGTAGAAGCTGATTCTCCAGAAGCGTTAACGAAAGCCATTTATCAGTTTATTGAAGAAAACCCTTTATGGTAGTTTGCTAAAACGCCTATATGAATAAATTTGAACAAAAAAAATGGATGTTATGCTAAAAAATCTGCATAACATCCTTTTATTTATTGTAACGCATCCACTATATATGTAGGTTGAAGTTCTTTCTCTTGTACAACCTTTGTGGGTGTAACGCCCGTATTCACATGGATTGTATCACAGCCAAAATTAATTCCGCACATGATGTCCGTATCATAATTATCACCAATCATAACCATGTCTTCTTTAGAAAAATGATGTTCTGTCGCAATTACTTCTAGGATAGCAGGTGATGGCTTCCCTATATAAATAGGATCAACGCCCGCAACCTCTCCTACTAAACGAGCAAAAGAACCATTTCCTGGTAAGAAACCATATTCTGTCGGGAACTTAATGTCCTGATTTGTGGCAATAAAGACTGCTCCTTTTTGAACAAATATTGTCGCTCTAGCAAGTGCCATATAATCAAGTGTTCGATCAATTCCCATGACAAATACATCCGCTTCATCTTCAACAGGCACAATATTTTCATCAAGTAATGCCTGACGAATACCATCAGACCCCATCATAGCTACTTTTTTACCTGTATAATGGAGTGCCACATACTTTGCTGTGACGGACGCACTTGAATAAATATGTTCTAATGGTGCACTAATCCCTATAGACATTAAAGCATCTTGCAGTTGTTCACGTGTTTTAGAAGAGTTATTTGTGACATAAAATGGCTCGATCCCTGCTTGTTGTAAGCGATGAATAAAAGCAACAGCAGAAGAAATCCCTTCCTTTCCACGATAAACAGTGCCGTCTAAATCAAAGCAATAGGCCTTATAATCTCTCATTGATGATCCTCTGGTAAAAAGGCAGAAACTGGACCTAGCTCATTTGTTAAATAACTATGGACTGCAGGCGAAAATTGCTTTAATGCCGATAAATTGGCTGTAAGTACGTGGACAACTTCATCGATATCTACCTCTATAAACTCGCGTACTAGCATTTTACGCAAGCCAACAACTGCTTTATATGGTGCCTCCATTTCAGCAACTACGACTTTTTCATCGACTAATATATCAATAATATCCTCGTAGCTTCCTGGGTCGCGCATTATGAAACCGTCAATCATTAAATTTCCTACATCCATCATTGACTCCATAATGTTGTGACCAATTCGCTCGATAGCTAATTTCTTTATATCATTTTGAGACCAGTTATTCTCTGTCTCCAAAATGGCTAATAGCCCATCTAAGTACTGTAAATTTTTTGTGATTTTATTACGATCTACAAAATACACAAGGAAAGCCCCCATTCAAATCTTTAAAAGTTGATAGTCTTTTCTCTTCTATAGTACCATAACTATAGGACTGGAAGGAGATTAAAAGATGGAACGTTTTTTTTTATATGATGATGTAGAAGATACAAAAACTCGCTTTGTTAGCTTTGCAGGAAAAAAACTGCGCTATGATTTAGCGATATTACAATCTGGCCGCTTCTTTGGGAAAGTGCTTGTCATGGATATACAATTTGGTCGATTTGCGATTATTGGCCCTGATGATGTAGAAGAGCCTGGCTACTTAGAACATGTATACAATCGTACAGAGGACGAAACCGAGGAACTTCGAGAATATTTACGTGAGCTATTGAACTAACACCCTTTTTACAGGGTGTTTTTTTGTAGGACATTATTATATTGCACGAGCATTTTTTGTGAATCAATCAAGATAAAAAAATTCCGCTCACCAGTTGGCTTTTGCGAAATCTTTTAAGATCGATTATTTATTGAGCGTGGATGGATTATCTTTATTATGTGGCTTGTCTTTATTTTCATTATTATTTTGCTTTTTCGCTTCGTTATTTTGACCAATCACGCCTAAATCATCTACACTAATATCAAAACCATATCCATATTCTTCACGATCTAGGGGCTTTTTATTGCGCTTATCCTTCGTCAACATCATCACCTCCACTCATAAATTATCCTTTTTTCAACGTTTTATACTTCTTGTAGCTTCTTTTCTCAAGCTGTTGCATCCTTTATTATCCACCGAGCAGCGCTCATCAAATCAGGAAAAATTGCATCTGCTAACGGGTCATCCTCTCCTAAAAACACGCCCTTTGTACCTGCTTGTTTTCCCGCTATAATATCTGTATCCGTATCACCCACCATATAGGATTTCGATAAATCAATATTATATTTTTTTCCTAAATCAATAATTAGTTTACTATTAGGTTTTCTACAGGCACAGCCTGACTTAGGCTTATGTGGACAATAAACTACTTCATGAATAATGGCACCGTTTTTCTTTAGCACCTTGACCATATGCTCATGTATTTTTTGCAAGCCTCTTTCACTCATAAAGCCTAAACCAACACCCCCTTGATTTGTCACAACAAAAATATAGTCAAAGTGTTTATTTAATTTGCGAATGGCTTCTGGAACTTGTGGTAAAAAGTATAAATCTCTAGGCTTATTAACAAATTTAACGCGTGTTGTTAATACTTCATTGATTACACCATCACGGTCTAAAAAGACGGCTCTTTTCATTTGTATCTCACCTTTAATTAGCTGTTTTGAGCTTTATTATTCCCCAATCATACAAAAGCTAATAAAAAAAAGAAAAAAACTTGATGCATATCGCATCAAGTTTCTTCCCTTTATTCTGCCAATGGTTCTTGGTCGTTTGGTTGCGCTGTTACTTCATTGGCATCCAACACCTCTGGCGGTTTCATAACTTTTCCTGTTTTACGTAAAACAAAATAAGCGCAGCCAAAATTGCAATACTCGTATAAATAATCTTGAAGCGTACTTATTTTCGTATCAAAAGTCGACTTTTGATTTTTATCATCAAAAAAGCCCTTTAAACGTAATTGGTTATAGCCCCAATCACCTACTATATAATCATATCTAGCCAATATATCGGAATACCTTTCCTGAAAAACTTCTTCCTGAAAGGCTTCACGAAAATCTTTTAATAGTTCATATTCCAATCCTTCAACTATGATCAAAGTGACACCACCCTCTTGTTCATCCTTGACGCTTAAAGCTCTGCTTGTAACTGACGTTCTTTTGTTGCAGCATTTACTTGTTCGTCAGCATGGTAACTACTACGTACAAGTGGGCCAGCTTCACAATGTTTAAAGCCTTTTTCCATAGCAATTTTTCGCAGTTTCCCAAACTCTATTGGTGAATAATATTTTTTAACTGCTAAATGCTTTTTCGTAGGCTGTAAATATTGACCAATCGTCATGATATCCACATTATTTGCTCGTAAATCATCCATTACCTCTAAAATTTCTTCATGAGTTTCTCCTAAACCAATCATTAAAGATGATTTCGTCGGAATATCTGGTTGCATTTCTTTAGCTAGACGAAGGAACTCCAAAGATCGCTCGTATTTTGCACGAGCACGTACTCTTGGTGTTAAACGACGCACGGTTTCAATATTATGATTTAGAATATCTGGCTTCGCATCCATTAACATTTGAAGATTTTCCTTCATACCACCTAAATCGGATGGTAATACTTCAACAGATGTGAAAGGACTTTTACGGCGAATAGCACGGACTGTTTCTGCTAATACTTCCGCTCCGCCATCTTTTAAATCGTCACGCGCTACCATAGTAATGACAACGTGCTTTAGGTTCATAATTGCTACTGAATCTGCAACACGTTCTGGCTCTGCCAAGTCTAATTCATTGGGTAACCCTGTTTTTACTGCACAAAATCGACAAGCACGTGTACAAACCGAACCAAGAATCATCATTGTAGCTGTACGTCTTTCTCCCCAGCATTCATGAATATTTGGACAGCGAGCCTCTTCACAAACCGTATGAAGATTTTTCTCACGCATTAGCTTCTTAAGACCTTTATATTCATCATTAGTGTTTAGTTTTATTTTTAGCCAGTCTGGTTTTCTTAAATGTTCTTCTTTACTTGTAGGTTTACAAGATGTCATACGGATATCGCCCCTATCAAAAATATGCATTTTTTATATTAACTATCTTCACTGTTGTCAATGTAACATAATAAATGAACTCCAACAACTATCACAGTAAACATTTCTATTTAAATGGCACAGGTATTTCAATGGATGGTTGAGGCGCATCACTACTATTGGTATAGATGTTCGGGACTGGACCTCTAGTTAACCCCATAGCTACAGGAATATCCTGTGCAACGGTTGAGGATTTACTTGCAAACGGAACAATAATTTGGACATTTACCTCTAAATGAATGCCCACTTCTACATACGCACTATTAATCCCAAATTCTTGAATGGATGAGGTGACATTACTATGGACATTTCCGATCACATGGAATCGTATAGGGATTTTTGGTCCTAAATTTCCGAGCAAAGGAATATTCGCGGCTTGCCCGAGCGGTACAAAAAAGACAATGCCATCGCCATCCTGAATTCTGTTAATATCATATTCAACATTATCTAATTCAGGCAAATGTGATAGCTCTCCTTGTTCTGCCTGCTCTAAATACATTTTTACAAGCTCTAATGTCTCCGCTCGTACACGATTAATAATTTCCGTATTAAACTTTGTCGTCATCATATCAGAACTACCTGGAGGAATATCTTCAATGATATCATTTACATCTAATACATTGGAGGTTCTTGAGTTAATGGCTTTACTTACTACATATGATGCAATTTTTGTAGTTTGTACCTCTGCATATTGCAAATAGGTGGGCATGAGCCGTTCATTTAAATAATAAATAAATAATATAAGACAAACAACCATACTAACAATTAAAATGGTTAATCGATTAAGACGTATTCCCCGTTTATTATAAGAGCGCAATTTCATCCTTTTTCGAGGGAAAAACAAAAAAATCTCCTCCTGTTCCATAACGTATGAACAGGAGGAGTATTTTATTCTACCTTTGCAGGAACCATATAATCCGTCTCAACATTTTCAATTAAAACATTTGGATAGTCCACTAAATTAATTTCATATGTAGCTGCGAGCAGTTGATTTTGCTCCTCAAAAATACGAATCCATGGTAATGCTGCATCCAATGGGTTTTGTCTAGATACAATGCCACGTCGACCATCTGATAATTTTAAGATAACACCATTTGGATAATGAACGACAGCTCTTTTAAGCGCTTTTACGATGCGAGCATCATATAGCGTACCGGAGCCTGCCTCTACAATAGCTAGTCCTTGTGAAGGAAGCATTTTTTCACGATATACTCGATTCGTTGTAACCGCGTCAAAGACATCGGCTACGCCAATAATTTTGGCAAATGGGTGAATTTCAAAATCAACTAATCCTCGTGGGTAGCCACTTCCATCAATACGCTCATGATGTTGAAAAGCGCAATGGGCCACTAGCAATGAAATAGAATGTAAATTGCGTAATAAATCAAAGCCATAGCGGGCGTGCATTTTCATCGCTTCAAATTCTTCATTAGTTAGACGACCTGGTTTTGTTAGGATATCTTTTGGTACCATTAGTTTACCTACATCATGTAGTAATGCACCAATCCCTACTAACCGTAAATCCTCAGCAGAGTAGCCGAGCTCTTTGGCGATGGCTATCGAGTAAAGTGTCACTTGGAAGGAGTGTTGATATAAATACTCATCAAATAAATAAGCATCTGTTAATATCGTTAATATTTCATCATTTCCAGTAACAGCAGAAAGTAGTTCATCTACAATCGAGACAATTGTCTTTGATTGTTGATCTAATATATAAGAGGCATTTACTGAATTTAAACCATCGATTGATTGAAATGAATCTTTAATTGTTGTAATGACTTTATTTCGCATCGCAGGTGGCACAGTTTCTTCTACTTCAATGCCCTCCGAAATATCATCGTCAATGTATAGGTAATGTGTATTTAACTGTTGAAGTCTCTGAATAATGCGGTCATTAATGATGACATCCTTCTTTAAAAGCGGATGCCCCGCCTCATTCCAAATGGTTCTGCCTAATACCATTCCTTCTTTTAATACATCGATTGAAATTAATCGCATGATTTCTTCCCCAATCTATTCTTTAAGCTAACGCTATTACTTAAAGAAACTTTGACCATAATCTATCATAATGTTCCGTAAAAATTCTGGTAATATATATTGCTTCTTTGCATATTTGAAACTTGGATAAAAATATCCAAAAGTAAACAAATCTAAAGTTACAAGTTTATAAATGTGATTATTATCTGCCAGCTTTCCATTAATTAATAACTGACGATTGTCGTTCATGGAAAAACCATATGTCAACATTTTTCCAAAAATTACACCTCTAAACCCTAATCCTTTTAATTCAATATAGGGCCATTCTTCATTTTTGGATTGCATATAAATTTCCTTTATTTCCGTAACGGATAATTCAATTGTACATAAATTAATAGGATGTGGAAAAATCCGATGCACATCTAATGCAGTCACATTTCCTTTTGGGAGGCCATCTAAAAAAATTCCTGCATTAAACAAGGCACAGTCAGCACCACTTTTTTCTAAAATAGCATGTGCAAATAAATCAGATAACTGTGAGTAGTGGAACCATTCCTTATTATAAGATTTTTCGGTCGTAAATACTGGTGTATCCAGTATTCTAATTCCTTCATCCTCTAGGGATTGTACAATTTGCTGTTCGTTTTGGATATTTGGCAAGTCCTTATTATGAATTAAAGTATCCTTTTTTTCAACAATTTTCCTCATTTTTTTATCATATTCGATAACAAGATGTCCTGTATATTGTCCAAATTTCCCGCCACCTGTCAATAAAACACCATTGACAAGTTTCCCTTCTGGCAAGACATGATGTGTATGAGAACCAAATATGACATCAATTTCTGGACATTCCTCCGCTAATAGCTCGTCTTCGGTTATCCCTAAATGTGAGAGGCATAAAACAATATCGACCTCTTTACGTAGTTGATGGGCTAAACGAAGAAGTGTGCTACGCGCTTCAACCAACTGCCAATTTAACGCCTCATAATACACGTCAAACATAGCCGTGGCTGCAATTATCCCTAGCTGTGTTCCCTTCTCTGTTGTAAGCACCACATAGGGCTTCAGCCAGGCTGGATTTCTCCCATTAACCGCATCAATATTACCTACAACGACATCAAAATTTGCATCATCATATAAATGAAAAAGCTCATTATGAGACAATGTAATGCCCTCATTGTTCCCAATTGTCACTACATCATATTCTGCCTCGTTCAGTAATTGTACATTCCCCTTACCAATTGTCGCTTCAGTATAAATATTAGAGCGATCTAAATGATCTCCCACATCAAACAAATAACTCGTTTCCCCTATTCTCGCTAGATTGTTGCGCTCCTCTTTCACATAGCTTTGCATTCGTGGCCAATACTTAAAATGACTATGCAAATCATTTGTGTGAAAAATATGGATTTTTTCAAGCATTAAAGCCACCTCATTTTCATTAGCTAGTCTAGCCGATTAAGCCAATATCCCTTCAACGATGGAACGAATTCCTAATAATAATAAAATAATTCGAAGAACCAGTACAAGCGTATCTGATTTAATTTTTTTATTTAACGCCGCACCAAGCTTCGCACCAATAAAGGCTCCTGGTATGACAGGAATTGTATAAAGCCATGGAACATGCCCCAAATATACATGGCTGGCCGTATTAACAAGAGACGTTAAAAACACTAAAAACATCGAAGTTGCTACTGCTACATGTGGGGGAAATAAGAACAAAATAATCATAGCCGGCACAATCATTGAGCCTCCACCTATACCAAATAGCCCCGAGGCAAAGCCCACCCCGAACGTAAATAAAATCGCAAACCAAATCGGATATCCGTAGACAAAGGTTTTCCCTTCGGCATCCGTAAATTCTTGTTGCAGACCATTTTTCACAAACCATTTTACAGGCTTCAATTTGTCGCGTACAAGTAAAATAATCGATAAAATAATAAGCAAAATACCAAAGTATAAATTGAAGGATGGTAAATCTAAACCTTTATTAACCCAAGCACCCAAAATGGAGCCTGGAATACTGCCGATAAAAAATATATAGCCAGTTTTATAATCCACCGTTTTTGATTTCATATAGCTTAATGTGGAGGCAAGTCCTGTAAAAATCATCATGACAACAGATAAACCAACTACTTTTTGTGGTGTTATATCTGGAATCATTCCAAGGTTTAAACCGATATATAAAGTTGCTGGCACTAATACCACGCCACCACCAAGCCCAACCAATGAGCCAAGGAGACCTGAAAATAATGCAATAATTACTAATAAAATAAACGCCATTATAATTCCCCTTCAAACATGTTTAATTGTTTAGGCGCTAACCCAACATCTTTAATATTCAAAACACCCTGTAATTCCTTTGCGTTTTTCGCTGCATGATTACCTGAATTGTTATTAAATAATATAAATAGTTCCTGCACCTCGGACTCAAGCTTCGTGATTTGCTGTCCAAGCTGCTGCAATTCTTCTTTATTATAGTCATATAAAAAGCGCACTTTGCGCCAATTTTCTGCATTCCCCGTGTTGCGCCAACCATGTATATTTCGCCCATGGATACGTACCAGTGCCTTATCTGCAGTCACTACAGGATGGAAGGGCACAGATCCTACACCAGCCTGTGGCTCATCACAAATCGTATGAATCAATTGATGCTCTCGTAAAAAGTCCATTGTTTGTTGTACTACATTATCTGCATACCATGTTTGATTGCGAAATTCGATAGCCACTTCAAAATCCTTTAGTTGTTGACGAATATACAATAAGTATTGAACATTTTTCGACTGACAATCAAACCACGGTGGAAACTGAGCTAAAACCATTCCTAGTTTCCCCAAACGTTTAAATTCATGGGCACATTCAATAAAAGCATTGAACATATCATTTTTGGATTCAAAAGGGATTTCTCCCCGCAAATGCCCCGTCATGCCTTGATAGGCCTTCACTATAAAACGAAAATTCTCCGGTGTATTCTCACACCATTTACGAACATTCTCTTTGGATGGTATGGCATAAAAGGAAGTATCTACTTCCACTGCTAAAAAATGACCTGTATAATCAAATAATTTATCCTTTGAAGTAGTCACTCCACTATAAAGTGAAGGGTGATCGCCCCATCCAGTTAATCCAACTACAATCATGTGACATCCTCCTCTATCTACAACATAATCATAGCATACAGTCTTCTCATACAATTAAACATCATGTAAAAAATCTAGCTTTTCACAAAGAAAAAGCATGAGTCCTTATACAAATTGAACTCATGCCAAACAAGTTATTTATCAAGATTTTGTTGGATTGCTTCTAAAAAAGTAATACGACTAAACGCTGGGCCACCTTCCATTAGTGGGTTCACAACATTAACAAATACTTGCTCATTTTTAAAGGCATTGATATTTTGGATAATGGGATTCTTTTTAAAATCTTCTAACGCATTTGGAGCATCCGCATTTTCATCCGTTGAAAACTGCACAAATAAATAATCTGGATTCATATCCGCTAGTTGCTCAACAGAAATCGCTTCTTGTGATTTCGCCTTAGCGATTTCAGCAGGAACTTCTAAACCAAGCTCACCATATAAAACAGGGTTTAAAAATACCTCTTTTGGATAGACATAAGCTTGTCCCCCACGAATTCGAATGGCTGCTACTTTTTTGCCTTCTAGCTTTTCTGTTAAGCTAGATTTTGCCGCTTCAATATCCGCCTTATATGTAGATAATATTTTTTCTGCCTCTGCTTGCTTGCCTGTTAATTCAGCTAATAAGTTTAAATTAGATTCCCAATTCGTAGAGATATGCGAAACTAAAATGGTTGGAGCAATTTTCTCTAATTTACTTTGTACTTCCTCTGGAAATTTCGTTGAGCCTAAAATCACATCTGGATCTAATTCTAATATTTTTTCAAAGTTTGGCTTAATCTTCTCCCCAATCGACTCTGCCTTATCTGTAACAGCAGCGTACAACTCAGGGAATTTACCACCGACCGCAATCGCTCCTACTGGATGAACATCAAGTACAACCATATCTTCCATGGCCTCCATCGCACCCGTAACAACAATTCTTTCGACCTTATCTGGCACTTCATAGCTTTCTCCAAGATAATCAATGGTTCTTGTCCCATTTTCATTGCTAGAATCATCTTGTGTTTGTGCCACTTCCTCTTTCGTCGAATCTGTGGACGTATCCTCCTCCGTTGTTTTCTTCTCTCCGCATGCAGCGAGGATCAGCATAAATACCGCTATCATACTAATAAATAGAAACTTGTTTCTCATGTACTCAAACTTCCTTTCTTAATTGATATTGATTCTCATTATCATTTTAGTATGTCTCCTTATAAAAATCCACTATTATTTCAATATATTAAGAAAATTATTTTTCATACAAAACAAAAACCCTTGCCACAAACATAGTTGTGACAAGGGTTAATTAATACTTTACCCGGTAAAACCCGTTATAATACAGGGCTTAATAAGTTCCTAATCTGATGATTGAATAAAGCTTTGAACATTGCCCTCCCTAAAGGGATAAGTGAGGGCTTCGCTGCTTCTCTCCATTTTCTCAGCAATTACTCTCAAGTGCCCCTTGAATTTTATCGAAGGCTATAAAAGCATCCTCTACTTCCTCATAGAAAACGTAAAAAAGGAGCAGATATTAGAATCTGCCCCTTTTATTTTAATTTTACCCGATAGACCCTTCCATCTCAAACTTGATAAGACGGTTCATTTCTACTGCGTATTCCATTGGTAATTCTTTTGTGAATGGCTCGATGAAGCCCATTACGATCATTTCTGTCGCTTCTTCTTCAGAGATACCACGAGACATTAAATAGAATAATTGTTCTTCAGATACTTTTGAAACTTTAGCTTCATGCTCTAAAGAAACGTTATCATTCAGAATTTCGTTGTATGGGATTGTATCAGAAGTAGATTGGTTATCCATAATCAGCGTATCACATTCAATGTTGGCACGAGCACCGCTAGCTTTAGGACCGAAACGAACTTGTCCCATATACGTAACCTTACCACCTTGTTTAGCAATCGATTTAGAAACGATTGTAGAAGATGTGTTTGGTGCCATATGAATCATTTTTGCTCCAGCATGTTGATGTTGACCTTTACCTGCTAATGCAATAGATAATGTCATACCACGAGCACCTTCACCTTTTAGGATACATGCTGGGTATTTCATTGTTAATTTAGAACCAATGTTACCATCAATCCATTCCATTGTACCGTTTTCTTCAACAACTGTACGTTTCGTTACAAGATTGTATACGTTGTTTGCCCAGTTTTGTATCGTTGTATAACGGCAGTAGGCATCTTTACGAACAACAATTTCTACTACAGCTGAGTGTAAAGAATTTGTTGTGTAAACAGGGGCTGTACAACCTTCAACATAGTGTACATGCGCGCCTTCATCCACAATAATTAGCGTACGTTCGAATTGTCCCATATTCTCAGAGTTAATGCGGAAGTAAGCTTGTAAAGGTGTTTCAACTTTAACACCTGGTGGTACATAAATAAATGATCCACCTGACCATACAGCTGAGTTCAATGCCGCAAATTTATTATCTGTGTACGGGATTACTTTACCCCAATATTGTTTGAAAATATCTTCGTTTTCGCGTAATGCTGAGTCTGTATCTTTAAACACAATACCAAGATCTTCAAGGTCTTGCTTCATGTTGTGATAAACTACCTCTGACTCATATTGTGCAGATACACCCGCAAGATATTTTTGTTCTGCTTCCGGAATCCCTAATTTATCAAAAGTAGCTTTGATTTCGTCAGGTACTTCATCCCATGATTTTTGTGTAGCTTCTGATGGTTTTACATAGTACGTAATTTCATCAAAGTCTAAATCACCAAGATCGCCACCCCATTGTGGCATTGGTTTTGCATAAAATGTTTCAAGTGCTTTTAAGCGGTAATCTAGCATCCACTCTGGCTCTTGTTTCATATTTGAAATTTCACGGACGATTTCTTCAGTTAAACCACGTTTTGAACGGAAAATTGATACGTCCTTGTCATGGAAACCGTATTTGTAATCGCCGATATCAGGCATTTTTTTAGCCATCGTTTATCCTCCGTTCATTGAGATGTATTTTTCAAGGTATTCGACCCTTGCCTTGAGTGAAAGTATGTCACTTTCACCCAGCCGACAAGGCAGTATGATTTATTTCACACCTTTTTCCATTGCTTTCCAAGCTAATGTTGCACATTTAATACGAGCAGGGAATTGTGAGACACCTTGCAGTGCTTCAACATCCTCTAGGTCATATTTATCGCTATACTCTTCACCCATCATCATTTTAGAAAAAATATCAGCAAGCTCTAAAGCTTCATCTACCTTTTTCCCTTTAATCAGTTGAGTCATCATGGAAGCAGAGGACATAGAAATTGAACAGCCTTCACCATCAAATTTGGCATCCTCTACAATACCGTCAGTCACTTTTAATGTTAAGTGAATACGGTCTCCACATGTCGGATTGTTCATATCAATCGTTACAGCTTCACCTTCTAAAGCACCCTTATTACGAGGATTTTTATAGTGATCCATAATGACTGAACGATATAGTTGATCTAAATTATTAAAAGACATCGCCAAAATACTCCTTCGCAGAACGTAACCCTGCAACAAGACGGTCAATATCCTCCTCTGTATTGTACAGATAGAAGCTTGCACGCGCTGTCGCTACTTGCTGAAGACATTTCATTAGTGGTTGTGCACAGTGATGACCAGCACGAATAGCAATACCATTCATATCAAGCACTGTTGCCACATCATGTGGATGGACATCATCTAAGTTAAATGTCACAAGTCCACAACGTTTCATTGGGTCACGTGGGCCGAAAATTTTTAAACCGTCAATGGTTTCAAGCTGATCCATTGCGTAGCCAACAAGCTTATGCTCATGCTTTGCAATATTATCTAGCCCAATCTCAGTTAAGAAATCAATAGCGGCACCTAATCCTATTGCACCTGCAATAATAGGCGTTCCACCTTCAAATTTCCACGGTAATTCCTTCCACGTTGAATCATATAACCCAACAAAATCGATCATTTCGCCACCAAATTCAATTGGCTCCATCTTTTCAAGGTGTTCCTTTTTACCATATAGTACACCTATTCCAGTAGGACCGCACATTTTATGCCCAGAGAACCCTAAGAAATCTACATCCAAATCTTGGACATCAATTTTCATATGCGGAGCAGCTTGAGCTCCATCAGCCACCATAACAGCACCATTAGCATGTGCAATTTGCGCAATTTCTTTAATTGGATTAATAGTTCCAAGTACGTTTGATGCCATTGACACCGACACGATTTTTGTTTGCGGTGTAATCGTCTCACGTACTTTTTCTAAACTAATCGTTCCATCAGCTTCTAGCTCAATGTATTTTAATGTCGCCTTTTTTTCTTTGGCTAACTGCTGCCAAGGAATAATATTGGAGTGATGTTCCATTTGAGTAATGACAATTTCATCACCCTCAGCAACATTTGCACGTCCATAGCTGGATGCTACTGTATTTAATGCTGTCGTTGTTCCACGAGTAAAAATAATTTCTTGTGTTGATTGAGCATTAATAAACTTACGAACCTTTTCACGCGCACCTTCATATTTATCTGTAGCACGGTTTCCTAATGTATGCACACCACGGTGAACATTGGAATTATCAAATTCATAATAGGCTTTAATTGCTTCAATTACTTGAACAGGTTTTTGAGACGTCGCTGCACTATCAAGATACGCAAGTCTATGACCATTTACATCCTGATTTAAAATTGGGAAATAGCTTTTAATGTCTTTTTTCATCATTAGCGAACTTTCCTTTCAATAACCTCCGTCAGTTGCTTTTGAACGCCCTCAATTGGTAATTGCGTAACAACTGGCGCAAGGAATCCATGGATAACAAGGCGCTCTGCTTCTGCTTTCGAGATACCACGGCTCATTAAATAGTAAAGCTGTAATGGATCTACTCGACCAACAGATGCTGCGTGTCCTGCTGTTACATCATCTTCATCAATTAATAAAATTGGGTTTGCATCCCCACGAGCTTTTTCAGAAAGCATTAATACACGTGATTCTTGTTGTGCATCTGCTTTCGTTGCACCATGTTCGATATAGCCAATACCATTAAAGATAGATTGAGCTGCATCTTTCATGACACCATGTTTTAAGATATGCCCGTTTGAGTTTTTACCCCAGTGACGAACCTCTGTAGTGAAGTTAAGTTTTTGTTCTCCACGACCAACAACTACTGTTTTTGTATCTGCATGAGAACCGTCACCAATTAGATGAGTAATATTTTCTGAGATTGTATCTGAGTCATTCATTAAACCAAGAGCCCAATCTACTTTTGCGTCACGCGCTAAGCGTCCACGACGGTTTACATATGTCGTAAAGCCTTTTGCAAGCACATCCACTGCTCCATATGTTACTTGCGCATTATCTTGGACAACTACTTCCGCAATAATATTTGCTTGGCCTTTTGCTTCTTCAACCGTTGAAATATATGTTTCCACGTATGTTACAGCAGAATTTGCTTCTGCCACTACTAGTACATGGTTGTATAATGATGCATCAGCATTATCGTTTAAGAAAACAACTTGAAGTGGTTGCTCAATGACTACATTTTTTGGTACGTAAACAAATACGCCACCGTTAACAAGTGCTGTATGAAGCGCTGTTAACTTATGCTCATCCACTTTAACAGCTTCAGTCATAAAGTATTTTTGAACAAGCTCACCATGTTCACGAACTGCTGTGAAAATATCTGTAAAAATAACACCCTTATCAGCAAGCTCTTGTGATGTTTTAATGTAAGCTGGTGTATTATTGCGTTGAATATAAAGGTTTCCTTGCGCTTCAAGGTCAATTAATCCTTTTGCTTCTTCAGGTAAAGCATCCAATGATGGATATGCCTCACTATGAACTGTAAATGCTGGGAAGTTCATGAAATCCCATTTCGTAATATTAGTTCTATCTGGTTTTGGCAAATCTAAACCAGTTACTTTGTCTAGTGCTGCCGCGCGAAGCTCAGTAAACCAAGTTGGTTCACCATTTGCTTCTGAGAACGAGCGCACGTCCTGTACTGTTACAGGCAAGTTAAGTTCCACTGTCATGCTAGTTCGTCCTCCCTCTTATGCTTCTTGTTCCTCTGTTTCTTCTTCAATACCTAATTCTTTTTTGATCCAGTCATAACCTTCTGCTTCTAAGCGTTGTGCAAGCTCTGCACCACCTGATTTCACAACACGTCCTTGCATCATTACGTGTACATGGTCTGGTGTAATGTAGTTAAGAAGACGTTGATAGTGCGTAATCATTAAGCAGCCAAAGCCTTCACCGCGCATTGCGTTGATACCTTTAGATACTACTTTAAGTGCATCAATATCAAGACCAGAGTCAATTTCGTCTAAAATAGCGATCGTTGGTTTAATCATCATTAATTGAAGAATTTCATTACGTTTTTTCTCACCGCCAGAGAAACCTTCATTTAAATAACGTTGTGCCATATCTTCGTTCATTTCTAGGAATTCCATGCTTTTATCTAATTCACGGATAAATTTCATTAATGAAATTTCATCGCCCTCTTCACGGCGAGCATTGATAGCTGAGCGTAAGAAATCAGCATTTGTAACACCAGCAATTTCAGAAGGATATTGCATAGCTAGGAATAAACCAGCTTGAGCACGCTCGTCTACTTCCATCTCAAGTACATCTTCGCCATCAAGCTCAACAGTACCTGAAGTAACTTCATATTTAGGGTGACCCATAATAGCAGAAGCTAGTGTTGATTTACCAGTCCCGTTTGGTCCCATGATTGCGTGAATTTCGTTTGTATTAATTGTAAGATTTACGCCTTTTAAAATCTCTTTCCCGTCGATAGCAACGTGAAGATCTTTAATAACTAAAGTTGACATGAAAATACCTCCATAGTGTTCAGTGAATGGGTCGACCATTCCTTAATTATCATCATTCTAATCTTAACTGAAAATCGTTCTCTATGCAAACCATTTCAATTACTTTCCTTCTCCTCAAATAAAATCTTGAAAAATAAAGGCTTTGTAAGCATTTTCAGATTATTACTATTTGGAATAGATATTGAGAATAGACTTTCTTCATTTTCAATGAATTATCCCTAATTGAGAATTGATTTCATCTAGCTACATAGTGGAAACCTCGTGAAAAGGGTTAATTGTAGAGGTTTTGTGACAAATTTGCATAAACAACCATAACTATACTATAACCTATTTCATTAAAATGGAATCAATTAAAATGAAGATATTTTCAAGGTAATCTCTTTTACACTCAATAAAATTCTATCGTACGAGATTACTGAATACTTAAACTTTTTTCTGTATTTACAGTCACTTTTTATCTTCAATACTATATAATTGAGCTATAATCAATCTTATTTTTAGATTAATAGAGGTGAAATGTTAGTGGAGTTACGTCAATTACGCTATTTTGTGGAGGTTGCTGAACGCGAGCATATTTCAGAAGCCGCTGAGCATCTTCACGTAGCCCAATCAGCCATTAGTCGGCAAATCGCAAATCTTGAAGATGAATTAGGTACTCCGTTATTTGAACGAGTAGGTCGTAATGTGAAATTAACCCCTATTGGGAAGACATTTCTTGAACATACCATTACAGCATTGAAGGCCATTGATTTTGCTGCCAAACAAGTAGAAGAATATCTTGATCCTGCTAAGGGCTCTATTAAGATTGGCTTTCCAACAAGCTTGGCTAGCTATGTACTTCCAACCGTTATCTCAGCCTTTAAACGTGAGCATCCGAATTTACAATTTCATCTACGACAAGGTTCTTACCGATTTTTAATTGATGCTGTCAAAAATCGAGAGTTAAACCTTGCCTTTTTAGGTCCGCTTCCTCCTAAAGATGAGTCTATTGAGTCGACTATATTGTTTACAGAAAATATTGCAGCTCTTCTCCCTGCCAATCATCCATTGGCGAAAAGAGAGAGTATCCAGCTTGCAGAATTGAGAAATGATCTATTTGTGTTATTCCCAGATGGCTATATATTGCATAAAGTGGCTATGGATGCCTGTCGTGCTGCAGGATTTTTGCCTAATATTATTTCAGAGGGTGAAGATTTGGATGCACTTAAAGGCTTGGTAGCAGCTGGAATAGGTGTTAGTCTGTTACCAGAAAGCTCACTTTATGATTCTGCTGCTCGCTTTACTGTAAAGGTGCCCATCGAATCACCCTCCATCCCAAGGACAGTTGGCATTATTTCTCCAGTCAATCGAGAAATCGCTCCATCAGAAACCATTTTTCTAAATTTCGTCAAAGGTTTCTTTTCACGTCTGTCCCAATTTCAATAAAAAAATCGCCTTGATGGGCGATTCAAACTGTAGACAAAAGCCATCGAGATGTTTGATATAATGATCTGACCCAAAAAAGTTAGACATATTTAGTTAAGCAACTGCTAAGACCTGAGTTCGGTACTCCACCGGGCTTAGGTCTTTTAATTTTTCTTTCATTCGTTTGTGATTGTAGTAGTGAATATAGTCATTGAGCTCCTGTTCAAAATGTGCCATAGATTCAAATTCTTGTAGATACAGGAGTTCAGATTTTAATAAGCCAAAGAAATTTTCGATGACTGCGTTGTCCAAACAATTACCCTTACGGGACATACTCTGCGTAATACCATGTTGCTTTAATGTTTGTTGATACTTTTTCATTTGATAATGCCAACCTTGATCTGAATGAAGAATAACTTGATCACTTGATTCAAGGCGCTCCAATGCTTGTTCTAACATATTATGGACTAGTTTATACACTGGACGCTTCATAACCGAGTATGCAATGATTTCGCCATTACATAGATCAAGGACGGGTGATAAATAGCGTTTCTCACCAAATAGATGGAACTCTGTCACGTCTGTTACCCATTTCTCGTTCATTTTTTCCGCTGTAAAATCGCGTTGTAATATGTTTGGGGCAATTTTTCCGACGTTACCTTTATACGAACGATATTTCTTCATGCGGACTTCACACTTTATGCCAATGGCATTCATCAAGCAGTTAATCGTTTTCGGATCATGATGAATACCAAATTTTTTTAGTTCTTTGGTGATCCGACGATAACCATAACGTCCCTTATGTTCATGATAAATGGACTGAATTGCGACTTTCACATCAGCGTATTTATCATGACGATTCAAACGCTTTTCCCAGTAATAATACGTACTACGTGGAATATCAGCGACTTTGATTAATTCCACTACTTCATAGATTTCCTTTAGTTCATAAATTACTTGCGCTTTGATTTGATTGGTAATTTTTCTTGCATTTGAACTAAAGTATTCAACTTTTTTAAGTACGCATTCTCCATTTCTAATTGTTTGATTCGTGCTTCTAACGCCTCAACAGATCCTTCAGCTGGTGTTGATTTCGTTGTTCTTTTTGTCTCTTTTTTCATAGATAGATGCCCCTTTTTCTTAGAAACAAGAGCATCATAACCACCAACTTCAAACTTCAACTTCCAATTCCGAATCATGCCAGGAGATGAAATATTGAATAGTGCAGCTGTGTCTCTCGAAGATGTACCTGTCTCGTTCATATAATTAAGTACATTCATTTTATAGTCAGCTGAATAGTTTGTATAGGACTTTAAGAAAGTCTCTACGCCATTTTTTTGATAACGGCGAACCCATTCACTGACAATCTGAGCTGTAACACCGATATCATTCGCAATTTCGATCAAAGTTTCATTTCCATTTAAATATCGTTGAACTGCTTGAATACGTTGTTCAACACTTACTTTTGTCATAAAAAAACCCCCGTAAAAGTTAGATTAATGTCTAACTTTTACGGGGCAGTTCATAATCTCGATGGCTTTCGTTGAAATTCTCATTATTGGTGATTTTTTTAGGGCGACGAGCGCTCTCCAGTTTCTTGCTCATTAATCCACTGTAATGTTTTGACACCTAATCCACCTGCACGCCACAACACTACATCATGATAGCTCTTCCTTTGGACATATTTGACCCATTTTTCAAGTGTTTCCTGATCGGCATACCAAACCTCATGACTAATATTACTAGAATCTGTATACGTAAAATAAACAGCTCCACTTGCTTTATCGCGTTTTTTGTTTGCGTTTGTTTCAGCTAACACTTTTTCAGCCTCAAGCTCCGTTAATGCAACCGTATTCCCTTGAGCTACCCAATCGAAACCACCCGTGGCAAAGGCGATGGCTAATTTTTGATTGGATTTCTTGATTTTTTTTATTAAATCATTGAGGAAGGTAAAAGTAGCCTTCGCACCTGGTCCACTATGATAACCATGTACATTATAGGCCATTACCGTATAGCTAGGCCCATTTGGTAGCTTCATATCAAATGGAAAGCTAGGCTCTAGCACGACATGCAGTGTAACATTCCTTTTGGCAAGCTCTCGGTAAAGCTCCTTTAAAAATTGAACATATTTTGATAGGTCCTCTTTAGCTATCTTTTCATAATCAATTTCGATGCCATCCGGTTGGTATTGTTCAACTACCTGCAAAATATTATGGATATGCTTTTTCCTTGCTGCAGAATCCTGTAATAGCCTATGCAAAAGTGTGCTATCCTTTTGAACAGATGAAGCATTATCTGTCACATAATCATTAATAAGCGTTAGGATTACACGATGTGATTCATTGTATTGCTGCTGTGTCTGTTGCAACATATCGACTGCATTATCCGTTAGCAACAATTCATCTTGATCATTAAAATACGCACCGAAAACACGTATATCTTGTAATCCTTGTTGAGAATTTTGAACATCTTCTAAGGCTAATTGATTTTGCCATTCAGGTAACCACATAGATAAACGGAGCTTTGCTTTATCTTTTAATTCTTCCTTTGCTATAGCCGGTGGTTCTTTACTATTACTACAAGCAGTGATAAAAATCAGGGCTATACAGATAAATAATATAAAATTTTTCACTTGTTTTAAATTTCACCCCAACTTAGAAGGTTTCAATAAAGAAATCCACAACATGATTAAACAATGTTGTACTTTTATACTTAACCTTCTCGAAATTCGTATATTGGTTTGTAAAAATGGTTTGATCTTTTCTATCTGTAATTAAAATATCTTCAATTAATGTATCGTATATATCATCTGCATACTGTTCATGGGACGTATCTTTATGACTAAACATCGCCCCAAATCCTATTTGTGATCCATGAAGGCTAGGATTTATTTGAATAGTTTCAGATAATATATTATCTACATCTATGTTTATTTTATCCTTATTTACTGCAATGTTAAATACTCTATTTTTTGTTAAGTTTCTTGGGTATTCTTCTTCAACAATCCGTGATCCCTTTTGGGTATCCTGATACGTATAGACGGTCGCCTTATTAAATGCATACTCCTCTTCATTCCACTTAATCTCATTCAATGGAAAACGAGCCTTTTCCACAATGTCTGAAGCTGGTAATTTTTCACTTACTACAAGCTCATTATCGATTAAGGCAATGCGTAAATAGCTATTTGTTTTATCATCATAATTGACGTAGAACGCTTGTTCACCAACAACATTCCCTTTAAATGTAAAATTCGCATTATATTGTTGTGGCATTGTTTCCTTTAAAAGAATCCTACCTTCACTAGAAGGAGCTGATGTTAATATGACTTTATTCTGATCAAATTCTGCCGCCCCATTAACTGTATGCCATTTTTGAGCTACTGCAGGATCTCCTATTTTAAACTCTACATTTTGATTGCTAGCCTGTCTGATCTTCATCATTACATGATTGGTTGACCAATAGGGGGATACTTGTAATCGATTCAAGTTATATAGATCGCTATCTTTATCATTATAGGCACTCAATTCTAAATTAAAGTGCATAAGAAACTTGTCTTTAATTTCCTTGTCATTGGCACTCTGCACCAGTGGGTCCATATTGTTATACAATGAATTAGCATGCATAATGGCATACGCTTTTGGAACTTTCCCAAACTCTTGCTGATAGATATCCTGCATAAGCTTGTAATCTTTCTTAATTCGAATTTCCATCTCTTGTCGAGTTTCACTTGGAATCATATATTGATTACGAATAAAATCCATTAAATAGTGGTTATAATATTCGATTGTTGTTTTATTTGGTATATTATTTTCATCAATCATTCCTAAGGACTGCCCTTTATCATTAAAAATATTAATATAGGTTAGTCGGTACCCATTAGAGCCTAATTCCCAATAGCCGCTTTTCTCCATCAACTTCAAATCTTTTGGCTTTAAAAATTTATGATCACGGGTATCCATTTTATTGGCATACGTAAACATCGTAGCCTTGTAATTTAATTTCTCCATAATATTTTGTGCGAAAATACTAGAATCCGTACGTCCATCCTCAAATGATAAAAACAATGCTTTTTCAGGTAATGGTTTGTTCTTTTGATAAAAATCCAATATATCCTGTTGTGTAATCGTTTGATAGCCTTGTTTTTCAAGCAATGTTAATTGTTCTTCTAAATTCTTCTTTGACACATATTTAGGGGAGTCATTTCTACTCACCCCAAAATAGGAAAGTGCTATAAATCCTTCTTTATTGTTTAATGGTACCGCCTCAGCAAATCTCTTGTCTGTCAGAAAAACGGCTTTAATTAACACGACTGCTAAAAAGACAACAACGATTAATTGTAGGATCGAACGTAGAATTTTCCTTCGATTTTTTTTAGCTGGCTGTAAAATTACATTTTTCTCTTTCATTCCTTCTCACCCATTTTTCTAATTTTCAACATTGAAAATCGGGATTTTCGTAATTTTTGCTTTTCTATTTTCTTTTCTTTTGCCAAAACGTCTTGTGGTGTTTCCCTTGTTCCCCATGTTGATTTCCAAAAAGTTACCCATGCAACTGGCATTTGCCAGAGTAAAATAAATTCATAATAAAGAACGAAGATAAACCCGAATAACCATAATTTACTTTTTCTAAAGAATAGATGAGCCAAACTCATTAGCATGGCCATTAAAAGTAAGCCTAATAAAAAGGTAGTTGGAAACACGCCATACATAATCGGCACATAGATTAAGTTGTAAACGACGACAATGGGTGCTGCAATTGGCACAATTAAACCTATGATGAAGAAAAGGAACATGAAGGGTTCTTTTTTCCACATAAATAAAAATGCTCGTAAAGATTCTCTTAACCAAGAACGTTTCCATCTCATTTGCTGAGATAAAAAAACCTTTGTGTCAGAGGGGACGATCGTCGAACAAATTGCATTATCCTGATAACCTGTTCGATGAGTTTTCAAAATATAGTTTGTCATACTACGATCATCACCAAATGTAGCAGGCTGCCCAAGAAATTTTTGATTGAGCCATGCTGTTTCATTTTTTAAAATTAGTTCTTTTCGATAACAAGCTAAAGGTCCAGATAAGCATGTCACCGTATCAAACCAAGATTCAGCCGCTTTCATAATACGGAAGGCAATATAATAACGCACTGTCTGTAGTTTTGTCAGAGCATTTGTAAATTTATTTTCTACCTCTGTCCGACCAGCTACTCCACCCATTTTAGGATCTTGGAAAGGCTGTACTAAATTGCGGATTGCATGTGGCTCCAAAAAACTATCTGAGTCCACAAAAACCACTAAATCATGTTTTGCTTGATGAACACCTGCTACCAGTGCTTCACGTTTTCCACCATTTTGAGGGAGCTTAGAAAACTTTAAGCGATCAGTCGTTTTAAAACGCCCACCCTCAAAATGAATAAGATCAATCATTTCCTTAGCTTTTTCCTCCGTCCCATCCGTAGAGCAATCATCCACGACAATCACTTCTAACTTATCTACAGGATAGTACTGATTAATACAGCTTGAAATCGTTCGATGTATCCATTCTTCCTCGTTAAACACAGGGATAATTATGGATACACCGGGCTCATAGTGCGGATTGATTGGTACATTTTTATAGAAAATACCAAATAGGTATCTACTTAATAGAAACGTTGCCGCTATAATACTATAAAGGTATAAAAATTTATTAAACCTAAAATAAATAACACTTTCTGCTCTCATCAACATGACAATAAGAGTGACCACCAGTAAAAATAAACTCGCCATAAAAACAGAAATGCCCCACCGTTTTTTTACCATATATTCATTTAGAGGTTGGAGAAATTCACAAGCAAAATAATACAGCGTTTGACCATCCACCTCTTTGGTAAAATGTCGTACCACCTTTGCCCTTAACTTTACTTTAGCCTCATAACCCTCGGGCATTGCGCCCCCTGGAATTGTAAAATTCATTTCTAAAATTTCATCTATTAATAATTGGTGAGGCTGTTGAGTATATACAAGGATTCCCGTAACTGAAATATCTTCCGCATAGTATTTGTCTGAACTGGTTTTACGTCTTGCTCTTCTCACCATTACCTCAAAATGAGTTTCATAGCGTAAGCTAAGCTGTTGGAGACGATATATTTCATTGACATCTGTCGCATCAATTTCTTCTTTCTGATAAGATGCACCTCGACGATTGACAAGGTTCCGGACATTTTCGGGATCAGGAATATTTGATAGAATCCGACGATCCGAGCGCGGTACTGTTAAAACCTCTTTTTTCGTTTTTATCATTTATTCACATCCCCATTTGCATCTTCTTCTATCCAAGTTGACATTTTACTAAAGCTATAACCATCCTGCTGCAACTTTTCAATAATTAATGGAAGTGCTTCGACTGTTTTCGTACCATCTAAGATGTGCATGACAATGACCTTACCTGGTGCCGCTCTAGATATAACCCGATCGTAAATATCCTGAGCACTGTAATCTAAATTCCAGTCAAAGGATGCAATATCATACATGGCAATGGTTTTAATTCCAGCAGCGGTAATCACTTTGGCAGTACGTTCATCCATAATTCCCTGTGCTGGTCTAAAATAAAGTATCGGTGGTTCCTGTAGCGCATAAGTAAGAGCTTTATGGGCCTTCACTAAATCATCCTGTATTTCCTCTGGCGTCATTTTAGTTACATCTAAATGGTAATAAGAGTGACTTGCTACTTCATGACCTTCCTCTAGTATTAACTTTGCCAATTGAGGATTTTTCTCCACTCCACTACCGATTAAGAAAAATGTACTTTTAATGTTATATTTTTTTAAAACTTCTAAAACATCCTTCACTTGCTGTTCATGTGCCCAGTCATCAAAGGTAATGGCCATTTCTTTTTTAGATGTCTCTTTTCGATAATATAAATGTGGTTCGATATTTTCATAATTTAAATTAGGTTTGATGGCATCATAACCTGCTATTTCTTCTAATGACTTTGTTAAATAACGGTTATCTAACACATCACTTAAAGTAGTAATTGTATAATCATGCTCTTCTGCTAATTGTGCTAGTAAAGGGATGGTATCTATAATGGCAGGATTAATATACGTATTGAGGTGAATAATAGAGCCTCTATCAATATATTTGCCTATATAATCGACCAATTCTTGGGCACCTTGCATTTTTCGATCCAGTGGATTAATAGATAATCCTATCACTGCATTCATGTCCAAAGCAGCAGCCGCTAAGCGCATATTATCTGTAATATCACCGGAACGGCTTCGAACATATTTCGGCTTATATCCTAAATGCTCTTCAAATATTTGATTCGTTAAATAAATCTCCTCATACGTTTGATCATAGTCTAAAGCTGTGACATCTGGAAATGACAATGTACCGTTTTGCACTTCATGACCTCTTTTTAAAATGTCTCGAACAAGCTCTGGCTCCTGTGCCACACGTAGCCCCTCTAAAAAGAAGGTAGCTTTCATATTAGATTCATCTAATTTCTTCAGCAGTAGCTCCATTGTTTGATTATCCGCAAAGCCATTAAATGTTAGAGCCACTTTTGGCTTAATAATATCGGCATGGCTGATTGAATCACTCATCGTACCATCCGTTTCCTTAATCTCTATAGTAGAATCAATTGGTTGAATCGTTTTTTGAGGAGTGGATTGACATCCTGCTAAGAACATCAGGAGTAGAAGCCCACATATTTTTAGCTGTTTCATGTCCCATGAACTCTCCTTATAGCTTGTAATAATTTTTATTCTTAAATAAAAAATGGGTATTACGTGTATCAAAAATTAATGACGCTTGTTGATCAATTAATGAATAATCAATGTTAGAATGGTTGGTTAAAATCAATACCGCATCTGCATCTTTAATAATTTGCTCTGTTAAAGGAACTGTATTGAATAGGGATTGTTCTACAGGGAATGTTTGAATAAAAGGGTCGATAATTTGTATTGAGCACTGATTATCAAGTAATTGTTTAATGACATGTAATGCGGGAGATTCGCGTGAATCATTTATTTCCGGCTTATACGTGACACCAATAATAACAATTTTTGCTTGGGGTAGCTCGGTATTTTGCAGACGTAAGTACTGCTCGAGTCTCTCTACAACAAAGCTAGGCATCGAATCATTAATTTTATCTGCTGCTTCTATTAATGTTGCTGAGACACCATGCTGTTGACCCGCCCACAATAAATATTTAGGGTCCACAGGGATACAATGTCCACCGACTCCTGGGCCAGGTTTAAATGGCATGAATCCATATGGCTTTGTTGAGGCGGCATCGATGACTTCCCAAATATCAATATTCATTTTATAGCAAATTTGACTTAGTTCATTGACAAGAGCGATATTGATTTGGCGAAACGTATTTTCCAGCAATTTCTCCATTTCAGCAACTTTCGGACTTGTTACTGTATATACACTAGTATGAATGACTGTTTCATAAAAAACCTTTGAAACTTCCAAGCATGTGGAAGTAACACCGCCAACAACTTTGGGTGTATTAGCAAATGAAAAATTACTATTACCAGGATCCACTCGTTCTGGTGAATAGGCTAAAAATAAATCTTGACCAACCGCAAAGCCATGTTTTTGCAAAATAGGCTGAACAATTTCCTCTGTCGTCCCAGGATAGGTCGTACTTTCAAGAATGACTAGTGCATTTGAATTAATATGGCACCCTATATCGTGAGCTGCTTCTTCTATATAGGAAATATCAGGAGTGCCATCCTCCGTTGTAGGGGTTGGCACACAAATGATGACAACATCAACAGAAGCAAGTTTGGAAAAATCATAGGTTGCTTCAAATTGATGTTCCTTTAATAGTAACTGTATATTTTCTTTCGGGATATCAGCTATATAGCTTTCACCGTTTTGCAACAGGGCGATTTTTTCTTGATTTTTATCAAAGCCTAAAACATGAAAACCTTTTTGAACAATTTCAATGGCAAATGGTAGACCTACATAGCCGAGGCCAATTACCCCGATTGTCGCTTTTTTTGTTTGAATTTTATTTAATAAAGCTGAGCTCATTGATTTCGTGTTTATCGTCATAACAATAACTCCTTTGGCTTAACTTTCATGTAATTTTTATAGCCATTTTTTTCGTTATCTATTCATCTACTTATATATGCCGAGTATTCTGCAACGTAATAGGCCATTTCTCATTGCCATTTTCACCAAACCCCTTCCATCTCCACATACTTAAGTATGATTTTTTTAGTCAAAATAGATGAATAAAATCTAAATTTCACAAAAAAACTTTTCTAACAATTATATAGTACTACTTGCAACTAAACAATTTCTAAATAATTCCTTCATTCACGATAAAACGCCTACTTTATTAGTATTTAGAACAAAAAAGTTCATTATTTATTCAGATATTTAGTAAATATATTTAGAGTCGCTTTATTAGTGTAGATGAAAAAGTTGATAAGCGACACTGAAGAATGTTAATAAATAGAAAATTAACATTTTTTCCTTTTTTGAAACTCTAAAAAAATCCCTTCAGCATTGGTTTTCACCGATACTGGAGGGATTAGGTAGAACAATCCTTTGAAGCACGTAGAATAGACATTACATAAGTTGTTGTAACTATTTTATATAGCCTTTTTATTTCCTCGGAAATCGACAACTTGTAAATAGTCACTTTCCGAAAGCTATCAAAATTCATTAAAAAAAGAAAAAGAGTACGTAAGTATTTCACTACTTAGGTACCCTTTTATTTAAATTATTGAACAGGTACTACTGCACCTTTCCATTCTTCTAAAATAAAGTCTTGGATTTCTTTAGACGTTAATACTTCTAATAATGTTTTAATTTCTGGTCTTGATTCATCACCCGCACGTACTGCGATGATGTTTACGTATGGCGACTCTTTGTCTTCAAGAGAAATCGCATCTTTGATTGGGTTTAAGCCATTATCAATAGCAAAGTTAGAGTTGATCAGTACTGCGTCCCCTTCGTCGTTTTCGTACATTTGTACAAGCATTTCTGGTGCAGTATTCGCATCAAATTTAAAGTTTTTAGGATTTTCTTCTATATCCTTAATTTCTGCTGCTGTTTTATCAATACCATCTTTTAATTTAATTAAGCCCTTAGCTTCTAATAATGACAGCATACGACCGTGATCAGATACAGAATTAGAAAGTAAGATTGTTGCACCTTCAGGAAGTTCCTCTAAAGATTTATATTTTTTTGAGTAAATACCGATTGGCTCAATATGAACACCACCAGCATTGACGAAGTCATAGCCATTGTCTTTAATTTGTAACTCTAAATACGGAATATGTTGGAAGTAATTTGCATCCAATTCTTTTGATTCTAAATCTTGGTTTGGTAGCACATAGTCTGTATATGTTTCTACTTTAAGGTCAATACCTTTCTCAGCTAAAATCGGTTTTGCTTTATCCAAAATTACTGCATGCGGTGTATTAGAAGCTCCCACTGTTAAAGTAACGTTTTCTTTACTATCTGTTTTATCACCAGATGCTGAATTTGCATCCTCTTTTTTATCAGTACCGCAAGCTGCTAAAGCTAGTACAAGTATTGATAAAAATAATCCTGTTAATAACTTTTTCATTTATGACACTCCCTTTATTTTGATGAAAATATGTTAGCGGCAAGAACCGGAATAACCTCAGTTTTATTAACGTTTATCAATTTTTTCTGTAATGAAATCACCAATCCATTGGATAATAAAGACGACTACTAAGATCAAAATAGTTGCCATTAATGTCACATCTTGGCGATTTCTTTGGAACCCGTCTAGGAAGGCTAAGTTCCCAAGACCTCCTGCACCGATTATCCCTGCCATTGCTGTATATCCAACAAGTGCTACAGCCGTAACCGTAATACCCGAAATTAGTGCTGGTAATGATTCAGGGATTAGAACTTTCCAAATAATTGTGGATGTTTTTGCCCCCATTGAACGAGCTGCTTCAATGACACCTTTATCAATCTCACGTAACGCAATTAATACCATACGTGCATAGAATGGAGCCGCACCGATAATTAAAGCAGGTAAAGCAGCATTAGCTCCACGGATTGTACCTAGTAAAAGCTTAGTGAATGGAATTAATAAAATAATTAACACGATAAATGGGATAGAGCGGAAAATGTTAACGAGTGACCCTGTTAAAAAGCTAACAATTTTATTAGCCCATAACTGATTGGGACTTGTTAAAAATAGGACGATTCCAATAGCTAACCCAAGAATAAATGTAATAACTGTAGAAATGGCCGTCATATATAATGTTTCATACGTAGCCTGCCACATGCTATCCCAGTCTACATTCGGAAAGAGATTAGTTAGCATCTGCAATCACCTCCGTTTGTACTTCCACTGTATTTAAATAGCTTAAGGCTTCAGTCACATTTGCTTTCGACCCATCAATTTGGACTATGAGGGTACCATATGCACCATTTTTCGTTTGTGAAATATTTCCGTGTACGATGCTTACTTCCACATCGAATTGCTTCACTAGATGTGAAATAACTGGCTGTTCTGTTTTTTCACCAACAAAAATCAATTTGACAAGTTGTCCAGTTGGATAATTTGCTTTGATTTGTTCTACTGTATCCTGTGTTTCCTTTGTATTTGTAATTTGGGCTACAAATTTCTTAGTAATGGCTGCCTGAGGTGCCTGGAAAACTTGCAATACTTCCCCACGCTCTACAATTTCGCCTGCCTCCATCACTGCTACACGATGACAAATCTTGCGAATGACATGCATTTCATGAGTAATGAGGACAATCGTTAACCCTAACCGTTCATTAATATCTACCAGTAAATCAAGAATGGCATCTGTTGTCTCTGGGTCTAGTGCAGATGTTGCCTCATCACATAGTAAAACCTCTGGATTATTTGCTAATGCACGTGCAATCCCTACTCGTTGCTTTTGTCCACCAGACAGCTGCGATGGATATGCTTGATCGCGACCTTCTAAGCCAACAAGTGCTATCAATTCCTTCACCCGTGCCTCACGTTGAGCTTTTGATACACCTGCAATTTCTAATGGGAAGGCAATGTTTTCTGCAACTGTTCGTGACCAAAGTAGGTTAAAATGTTGAAAAATCATACTAACCTTTTGTCTAGCTGCTCTAAGCTTTTGACCCTTAATCGAAGAAAATTCTTGATTGTTCACCGTTACTGTTCCTGCTGTTGGTTTCTCTAAACCATTAAGTAAACGAATCATCGTACTTTTACCAGCGCCACTATAGCCGATAATGCCAAAAATTTCACCCTTATTAATAGTAAGGTTAACATCTTTGACTGCCGTTAATTCGCCATTTGCTGTTTTGTATTTCTTCGTTATATTTTGAAGCTGTATCATAGCGAATACTCCTTTTCTTATATAAAAAAACCCCTCCACTTATAGACAAGTAGAAGGGGTCACGTATTATACGTTGAACCGTTCTCTCATCTTTCAAAGAAAAAATCTTTGAGTGATTTGGCACCTTTTCACTATGTGATGGTTGCCGGGCTTCATAGGGCACTTCCCTCCGCCGCTCTTTATAAGAGTTCGATATATTTAATGTTTTAGTAATATATTTGTTACTTTACCACGCTAATAAAGTTCAGTCAATTGATTTTTTTAACAATTCGTACAAAAATGGTACGGATTGAAAAGCATAAATCTTTTCTGTCACTTTGCCGCCATCACACACAAGTAAACATGGGACGCTTTCAATTTGATGTTCAATAGCAATTTGCTCCAAAAAATTAATATTTGCTTTCCCTAGTTTTAGGTGAGGTAATAGTTGTTCTACAATTGACATCATTTTCGATGCCACTGCACAAGTACCACACATCGGTGTATATAAATAAAACGCAGCTTTTTCTCCCGACTGTAAAGCCGACTCCCACTGCTCTTTTGACCATTCTTCCATTTAGTTCACGCAACCTTATAAAATATATTCATTATGGATGGAGAAATGCGCACGCAGTAAAATCATTGCTAACACTTTTCTTGGTGTCGTTTCTACTTCCTTATATGTCGGCATTGTACGTAAATGCTCCGCTTCCGGATAATGTCTGTCCATTAAAGCGCGTAGCTTATCGCCTGAAGTATCAGCATCAAAAAAAGTAAATAGCTCGCAGCCCTCATAGGGGTCTATTAGCTCCTCTAATTGATGCACTCCAATTGTTCCATTCGTACATAGTATTGTAACATTCTCGTTCAAAATCGGCTCAATTTGTAGCTTATCTGAGCGTCCTTCTACTATCAAGCATTTCCCATCGAACATTACGCCACCTCCATTTAGACATATCCACTTATACATTATTATATAATAAAAAACGCCGGTAGTTTCCGACGTTTTTTGATTATGGCTTGTCTTATTCTGCAGTCATCTCTTCGTATTGTTCTGCTGTCATAAGTTTATCAACTTCTGATGCATCAGCAGGCTCTACGACGATCATCCATGCTTTTTCATATGGTGATTCATTAACGAATTCTGGGCTATCTTCTAAATCTGCATTTACTTCCACTACAGTACCTGAGATTGGTGCATATAATTCAGAAACAGTTTTTACTGATTCTACGCTACCGAATGGATCATCTGTTTTGATTTCATCGCCAACTTGTGGAAGTTCAACGAAAACGATATCTCCTAATTCAGATTGTGCGAAGTGCGTAATACCAATACGTACTTTTCCATCTTCTACTTTTACCCATTCATGCTCTTCAGAGTAACGTAAGTCTTTCGGTGTGCTCATGCAAAAAACCCCTCCATAATTATGTAATATATTCACTTTCAGTGTGCCATACTTCTCCTATAAAAACAAGGATAAAAACGGTTATAACCAAGCTTGCTCAAAATCGGATTCTTTAAACCCTAAAGTTACTTTTTTTCCATCTGTTACGATGGGACGTTTTATTAACATACCATCCGTAGCAAGTAGCTTAAGCTGTTCTTCCTCAGTCATATCAGCTAGCTTGTCCTTCAAACCAAGGTCACGATACTTCATGCCAGAAGTATTAAAAAACTTCTTCAAAGGTAGTCCACTTGCTTGCCATAAAGCTGTTATTTCATCCTTTGTTGGTGGCTGCTCTACGATATGTACCTCTTCATAGGAAACGTCATGATCATTTAACCACTTTTGTGCTTTTTTACATGTTGTACATTTTGGATAATGGAAAAATTGAATCGTCATAAAAATGCTCCTCTGCTGTCTTTTTCTGTAGTATACCATCATAATCATTTAGAATGGTGGATCTTCGCTCATTTTCGTAAGTCTATCCATCGGTTCTGTATTTTTATCCGTTACTTTCATAAATTTATCTGGAATAAAAAAACTAGCTACCCATTTGCGGATAGCTAGCGTTTTTCATACGATTAAACGATATATTTTTCTGCTTCAATTAATTTCACAGATGCTTCACGTTTCTTCGTAATTAGGTTGTATGGATTATTACGTGTTAATTTACGTAATGCAGATAAAGTCATACGTGCTGCATCGCCATCTGCGGAAGCAAGAATTGTATCTTTTGCTTCTTTTTCGATTTCAGCAAATGCTTCTTGGCAGAAAATTTGAGTGTATAGCAATTTTTGATGTGCTTTTTCAACGCCATCACGAGCAATCGCTTTTTCTGTACGTAATACAGCTGATTCCATTGCAAATAATTGATTAGCGATATTGGCAATATTCACTAAAACTTCTTGTTCTTGATCTAACTTCGCACCAAAGCGTTGTGCTGCTAAGCCTGCCGCTAATACAGCAATCTTCTTAGCATTTTTCACTAAGTATTTTTCCTGAGCTAGTGGCTCTGTACCGATATCCTCCGGCATTAACATCAGAAGCTCTTGCTGTAGATTTTGCGCAACTTGTAATAGTGGCAGCTCACCTTTTAGTGCCTTTTTCATAAATGTACCTGGTACAATCATGCGATTAATTTCATTTGTACCTTCAAAAATTCGATTAATACGAGAATCACGGTAAATACGCTCTACCTCATATTCAGCCATGAAGCCATAACCGCCATGTAACTGTACCGCTTCATCTGCAATATAATCTAATGTTTCTGATCCAAATACTTTAGCAATTGAGCATTCAATCGCATACTCAGCGATAGCACCTGCAATCACTTTTCCTTCCTTTTGCTCCTCTGGACTTAGCTGGCTTAAACGATCTTCAAATAAACCAACAGTACGATAGTTTAAGGATTCTGATGCATACAATTGAGAAGCCATCGTTGATAATTTTTCTTTTGTAAGGTTGAAGTCAGAAAGCTTTGTTTTAAATTGCTGACGTTGGTTTGTATATTGTACTGCTAACTCAAATGCACGTTTTGATCCACCAATTGTTCCAACCCCAAGTTTATAGCGACCGATATTTAAAATATTGAAGGCAATGACATGCCCACGACCAATTTCACCTAATAAATTTTCTACTGGCACTTCTGCATCTTCTAACACTAGTGTACGAGTAGATGAAGATTTAATTCCCATTTTCTTCTCTTCAGGACCCACAGAAACACCTTTGAATGCACGTTCAACAATAAAGGCAGTGAACTTATCGCCATCAATTTTAGCGTAAACAACAAACACATCTGCAAAGCCTGCATTTGTAATCCATTGCTTTTCACCATTTAAAATATAATGTGTGCCTGCATCGTTTAGTTTCGCAGTTGTTTTTGCCCCTAAAGCATCTGAGCCTGATCCCGGCTCTGTTAATGCATAAGCAGCAATTAATTCACCTGAGGCAAGCTTCGGTAAATATTTTTTCTTTTGATCTTCGTCACCAAATAGCACGATTGGTAATGAGCCAATTCCAACGTGTGCACCATGAGTGATGGAGAAACCACCTGCTACAGACATTTTTTCTGCAATTAATGCTGAAGAAACTTTATCTAAGCCTAGTCCTTCGTATTCTTCAGGAACATCTGCTCCTAGCAAGCCTAATTCACCAGCACTTTTAAGGAGACGTACTGAATGCTCAAATTCGTGGTGCTCTAAATTTTCAACTACAGGTAAAACTTCATTTGCTACATATTCTTCTGTTGTTTTGGCAATCATTTTATGCTCGTCAGTGAAATCTTCTGGTGTAAACACACGATCTAATTCCACATCTTCAATTAAAAATCCGCCGCCTTTAATGAAATCCGTTGTTTTTTCAGTCATATAAATTCCTCCCAATATATCTATTTTGATAGTCTAATCCCCTATTGAATGATGCCTCTTCAAAATCTGTGATATTTGCTAGAGGCTTAATCTTTATTCAGCATCTTCTCCAGTCATATTAGAGAAGGTTTCTGACGCTACAAACCTTTTGCTGAGTGAAGACAAACATATATAGAAAAGCTTGACATATACATGCTCGGAGGCAACCGGAAACAGTACACCTCAAGCTGATCTAATGAAAATTATAGAATTTCAAATACTCCAGCAGCCCCCATGCCGCCACCAATGCACATAGTTACTACACCATATTTCTTGCCTTGACGCTTTAATTCATGAATAAGTTTTAGTGTTAAAATAGCACCCGTTGCACCAAGTGGATGTCCTAATGCGATAGCTCCACCATTCACATTGACCTTATCTTGGTCAATGCCTAAATGACGAACAACCTGTAAGGATTGGGATGCAAATGCCTCATTGATTTCCCATAGATCAATAGCATCTACTGATAAACCTGCAATTTCTAATGCTTTTGGTACCGCCACAATTGGACCAATTCCCATTACTTCAGGTGGTACACCACCTACTGCAAAGCCTAGGAATTTTGCCATTGGTGTTAAACCTTGCTTGACAGCCTCTTCGCGATCCATCACCAATACAGCTGCTGCACCATCGGAAGTTTGAGAAGCGTTCCCTGCCGTCACACTCCCTTTCACATGGAAAGCTGGACGAAGCTTCGCTAAGCCTTCAACCGATGTACCAGGACGTACACCTTCATCCATACTGAAAGTGAATTTTTTAACCTGTGGCTTATTGTTTTCGTCAACATAATGTTGTTCCACTTCTATTGGTACAATCTCATCATTAAATTTACCTTCTTTGATCGCCTTTTCAGCAAGTTCATGTGAACGAACAGCAAATGCATCTTGATCTTCTCGACTTACATTGTACTGTCGAGCTACTTCCTCAGCTGTATGCCCCATTCCCATATAATATTGTGGAGCTGTTTCTGCTAAAGTTGGATTTAAGCGGGGTGTGTTCCCCACCATTGGCACCATACTCATTGACTCGACACCACCGGCAAGAATAGCCTTTGAGTGCCCTAGCATAATTCGTTCAGCTGCATAGGCAATCGCCTGTAGACCTGAAGAACAAAATCTATTAATGGTTAGAGCCGGAGTTGTATCTGGCAATCCGGCAAGTGCACCGATACTACGAGCTACATTCATCCCTTGTTCTGCTTCTGGCATAGCACAGCCTAAAATTAAATCATCTATCGGTCCCTCATAGCCTGCTCTTTTTAATGTTTCTTTGACAACGGCAGCACCAAAGTCATCTGGTCTTACTGTTGCTAAAGAACCTTTTTTTGCTTTTCCAATTGGAGTTCGTGCTCCTGCTACAATAACGGCTTCACGCATCGTATAATCCCCCTTTGTTTCATGTGCAAGTTTTGTCTATTTCGTCCGTCCATTAGTTACGAAGTGGTTTCCCTTTTAGCAGCATATGTTGCATTCTTTGCTGTGAAAGTGGATCTGCAACGAGGCTAAGGAATGCCTCACGCTCTAAGTTTAATAGATACTGTTCATCGACTAATGTGCCATATGGAACCTTACCACCCGCAATAACATATGCTAGCTTTTTAGCAATTTTCAAATCATGCTTACTGATAAAGCCAGACTCATACATACCTTGCGCACCCATGAGTAATGTACCGTAGCCTGATGCACCCACCACAGGAACTTTTGTTGGTACAGGTGGTTGATAGCCTGCTTCGTAAAGTGCTAAAGCCGCTTGCTTCGCATCATATAATTGATGATCTTGGTTAACTGAAATCCCATCTACGAAGTTTAAGAAGTTATTTTCGCGTGCTTCCTCACCAGATGTTGAAACCTTCGCCATCGCAACTGTTTCAAATACTTTATTTGCAATATGTTGATAGTCTATTTCAACACCATTTGGTAGACCCTTTAGGAATTTTTGATAAAGGGCTTTATTACCTCCGCCGCCCGGAATTAACCCAACGCCTACTTCCACTAAGCCCATATATGTTTCCATCGTTGCCTGAATATGTGCAGCAGGTAAGCAAACCTCTGCGCCGCCACCTAATGTCATGGCAAACGGTGCCGCCACAACTGGCTTACGTGAATATTTAATTTTTTGCATCGCATCTTGGAATGCCTTAATGACAAAATCTAGTTCAAAGATATTATCATCCTGTGCTTCTACTAAAATCATTCCTAGATTTGCTCCAACACAGAAGTTTTTCCCCTGGTTTCCTATAACTAAGCCCTTATAATTAGCTTCTACCTCGTCAATTGCAAAATTTATCATTTGAATAATATCTAAACCAATAGCATTCGACTGAGAATGGAATTCTAATAATGCAACTCCATCACCTAAGTCTATTAAACTAGCACCTGTATTGGATTTAATTACGCCATGTTTTTTCTTATATCGTTTTAAATCAATTTCCTTTTCATTAACAGGCACTTTGACATACTCCGAACCATTATAGTAAGCCAAGTCACCATCTATATCTGAATAGAAAGTTTCAAACCCATTTGCTAACATCTCTTTTACAAAGGCAGGTACTTCTCGACCTTCTGCCTCCATTTTTGCTACAGCTTCTTTCACGCCAATAGCATCCCAAATTTCAAATGGTCCTTGTTGCCAGCCGAAGCCCCATTTCATCGCATTATCAATAGCTACAATATCATCTGCAATTTCACCGTATAACTGAGCAGAATAAATTAATGTAGGAGCAAATATTCCCCATAATAATTCACCTGTACGATCTTTTGCATATGTTAAAGCCTTCACTTTATTAGCCAATCCACGAGTTTGTTTCGCCATTTCAATGGAAGGTGTTTTTAATTTTTTCGCTGGACTATAGGCCAAAGTCGTTGGGTCAATTTCATGAATCTCTTTTCCTTGCTTTATGAAGAAACCTTGGCCTGATTTGGCACCGAGCCAACCGTTCGTGACCATTTTTTGCAAAAATTCTGGGACAGCAAATACCTGTTGTTCCTCACCTGTTGTTTGATCGTAGACATTTTTAGCTACATGAATAAATGTATCTAATCCAACAACATCGAGCGTACGAAACGTTGCCGATTTGGGACGACCAATTAGCGGACCTGTCACGGAATCTACTTCTCCAACTGAGTAACCGCCTTTTAGCATTTCCTGTAACGTGATGAGTAACCCATAAGTGCCGATGCGGTTAGCAATAAAGTTAGGTGTATCCTTTGCAAGCACAACGCCCTTACCAAGCACATCTTCACCAAATATTTTCATGAAGCTTACTACTTCAGGTGCAGTTGTATCAGCTGGAATCACCTCTAATAGTTTTAAATAGCGAGGCGGATTGAAAAAGTGTGTGCCTAGAAAATGCTTTTTAAAATCATCTGAACGTCCTTCTGCCATCGCATTAATACTAATCCCAGATGTGTTTGAGCTAATAATTGTTCCAGGTGTACGAACAGCATCGATTTTTTCATACAGACTTTGTTTAATAGGTAAGTTTTCTACAACAACTTCAATAATCCAATCTACATCTTTTAGTTTCCCTAAATCATCTTCAAAATTGCCGACCGTTAGTAGTGATAAATTTTTCTTAGAAGTAAGTGGTGCTGGCTTTTGCTTTAATAACTTTTGCAAAGCTCCGTTTACAAGACGATTTCTTACAGCTGGGTGCTCTAAGGAAAGACCTTTTGCCTCTTCCTCATGCGTTAGTTCCTTCGGTGCAATATCTAATAGTAATGTTGGTATACCGATATTAGCTAAATGCGCTGCAATTCCAGAGCCCATCACCCCAGAACCTAGAACGGCAGCTTTTTTAATGTTATAAGTCACAAGCAATTCCCCCTTATTCTTCCATTGAATGAATAGCCATTCATTTTTTAGTCAAAAAAATATCAAGTGTACCTTAGTGGATTTTTGTCCCTCTGCTGAATGAATATTTACTAAATTCAACAAGCACAACTAAGGTTTACCTCCATTTCAAAACATTGCTAATGAATGAAGATAAAACTACTTTTCTGTTTTTAGTGTAGATTATTTTGTCTAATTTAGCAATCTTTTTTCAAGAATTATTTTTGCAATACACATCTTTTTTTGTCGTTTACGAGCTAAAAGAAGACAATAAGTAGCGATGACTACAGCCAAACAGAAAACTTTCAGGTTACGCGAAAAATGTGTAGAATGGTAAGCAAGGAGAGTGAATACTTAATGAAAACAATTACTACTGCAGAACAATTTAATGAATTAATCAATGGCAACCAAAAAGTACTAGTGAAATTTTACGCTGGCTGGTGCCCAGACTGTACTCGTATGAACATGTTCATCGATCCAATCATTGAAGAGTATAACCAATTTGATTGGTATGAGCTAAACCGTGACGAGCTTCCAGAAATTGCAGACAAATATGATGTAATGGGCATCCCAAGTTTATTAATTTTCCAAAACGGTGAAAAGCTTGCTCACTTACACAGTGCCAATGCAAAAACACCTCAACAAGTAACTGAATTTTTATCTGCTCAACAATAACAATAATGAGAGCTGCATTTCTTCATGAAATGCAGCTCTTTTTGAAAGGAGATACCATTATGCGCCAACAATTGGGGCTACTCGGAAAATCACAATACGATGCTTCGATTGCAGCTAACTATCGTAATTCTGCTTGTGGCCCTACTACCATACACGTTATGTTAAATTATTTGAATGGAACTGCTCCTTCGATTAATGAGCTTTATAAACAGCTTGGTAGTACAAAAATTGGTTTGTTCAAATGGCGTTTGATTCGCAATTTACGCCGATTATATCCATCATGGGATGTTCGTACTTGTTCATTAAAAGAAGCTTTACAGGAAATTGATGCAGGGCGTCCTGTTGCTATGCGCTTTGATCGTTATTTTAGTTTTCGTTGGCGAGATCAAACCTCTACTTTCGCCTATCATTGGGTACCGCTAATTGGCTATGACATTAGAAATGATCAGCTAAACTTAATTTTTCATGATAACGGTACAGCAAATCGTGATAGCATCATTCGTCAGGCACTCTATCAACACAACGAAAAAGTATTGTCCTTTGTAAAAATGGCCCCTCACTAGAGCAAATATCGAATCGCCTACTATTTGCTCTCTATTCTTCTCCTTACCATAAAAAAGCAGAGCATATGACTATACTCTGCGATGATTGATTAAATAAGCGAATACAAAGAACGGGCATGCTTGGCAATAAGCGTGTAGCCACTCTCTTCGATCTCTTTAAATATGTGCGGCTCATAGTTTGGTAATATGAGACTTGTAAGGTCTGCTTCAATAGGCACATCGGTTTGAATCGTTGCGAGCTCATGCGATAATTTCAGCATATCTATATGGTCTTGGATTTTAGTTCGTTGACCAGGCTTTAATTCACCGAGCGACGCTAGTACACTATCAATCGAGCCATATGTTTGAATTAATGTGAGTGCTTGCTTAGGACCAATACCTTTAACGCCTGGATAACCATCACTTGTATCTCCCATAAAAGCCTTTACTTGTGCAAACTGCGCGGGCTCAATACTATACTCCTCTTTAAAACGTCCATGTGTATAAATATCATATTCTGTGTAGCCCTTTTTCATAAAGGCAATCTCTGTAGAGGGTCTCAAAAGTTGAAGTAAATCTTTATCTCCACTAATCACAGTAATTTCAGCCTCGTCCTGCCATTTGGTAATCATAGAGCCAATTAAATCATCAGCCTCCATGCCCTTCACACCAAAATTCTGCCAGCCCATTTGTAGGGATAAATTTTTTGCCATATCAAATTGAGGCAACATTTCCTCCGGTGGCGCTGGGCGATTTGCTTTATAGCCATCAAATAAATCATTGCGGAATGTATGCGCCCCCATATCCCAGCAAACTGCCATATGTGTTGGCTTCATTAAAGATTGCGCAGTTAGTACATGTCGTACAAAGCCTTGTGCTCCATTCGTTGGTGTCCCATCCGCCAAGCGAATAAAGTGACCCATGGCAGCCGAAGCGAAAAATGAACGGAATAACAATGCCATACCGTCAACAATCAGTAGCTTTGGTTTTGTTGTCATTATAAATTTCCTCTCCATAACCGTACAAGTTTGTATAAATTTTTGATACCTATTGAATAGTATAACAAACTTTCAACAATGAGCATTGTCAATACACGGCAATATGCTTACTTATAACGTCACTTTTCCTTTTTTTGAGATGCGATTGCGATGATCTAGCTGAATACCTGTTAGCCATTGTAAAAATGCCGTTACACCAATTTTAACGGTTTCTGGACGCAGCGTTCCTTCCTTAGGATCTGCATAAACAAAATCAATATGGCGAACCCCTTCATTTTCACCTATAAGTTTGAGGATATCAAATAATTCATAGGCTGTTAGACCACCTGGTGTGGCAGCGGGGACATCTCGTGCAAACATAATATCAAGTGCATCTAGATCCACTGAAACATAAATTCGATCAACCTCATACATAAGCTGACGTAACATTTCACGTATTGTGAGCTGAATACCATCACGTCGCATTTGCTTTAATGTAATCATATGAATGCCCTGTTCTCTTGCATAATGAATCATTTCCGGGGAATTGAAAAAACCATGCAATCCGACATTATAGATATGTCTCCCTTCCACAATCCCTGAGGCAATCAATTGATGGATCGGAGAATCTTGAGCCAGCCCAATTTCCTCTTGGTTTCTTGCATCTAAGTGTGTGTCAATTTGAATGATGCCAATACGGTCCTGCGGAAAGGCATTTTTTATTCCTTTTAATGAACATGCGGTAATGGCATGGTCTCCCCCAATCAAGCAAGTAAAGCTTTTTTGAAAAGCTATACTTAAATTTTCTGCCGCCGCCTCGATCGCAGATTCAGAAAGCATTCTATCTTGTTCATGAATCGCCACATCGCCAATATCAACGACTGATAGTGCACGTAAATTTATTTGCTCATCTAAGTTATATGATTGGAAGCTAGGCCATACTTTACGAAACGCAGTTGGATATTGCGCTTTTGCAGATGCTTCTCCTGCATACGATAACAGAGCTCCATACACAACTATATCCACATCATTTGGGTTTGGGTTTGTTTGCTGCTTAATCCATTGATGCATGGCCGATCCATTCTCTTGCTTCCATTGGCATTCCGGTTCTATAAACATATACATCTACCACCTTTATATCTTTTCTATTCAAGTTAAATTAACCTATATTTTTTCACATGCCCCTCAAATGTCCTACCCAATCTTCTCTCTATCTAATAGTACCATTCGTACATTCATCTTCGTCATTGTTTTTCTCTTTTCCTCTTTTCTTTTAAATTTTCTATGGAAAACACAAAAAAGCAAACTAGAAATCAGTTTGCTTCAAATTTCACTATGAGTTGGCGATGCTACTTTTGTTGTTTGAAGTGATTTTCACAAAGTTCAGCTACCTCATACATGGAATAGCTTTGAAAATTGTATTGACTACGTAATTCTTGAAAATAACGTAAGAGGTCCTCTAGCATGGCTAAATTTTTAGCTGTATTCTTCCCAAAATTATGAGGATGCCACCATAAATGATAAAAAGCCTGAGCCTTTGCAGCCTCGAGCATACTTTCCTTTATGCGTTTTACCTTTGAGCCCTCGAATACGTGAAATGGACGAAAATAGGGTCTTAAAAAGGCACTTGAACGAATATTAATCAGTTGCTCGCCCCGCATTTCCTCCAACGTTGCCATATGATGGCCAGTAAGATTGATATAGCTATCAAGCCATTTTTTCGCTCCCAAAAGTCTACCTTTTTTCGTAAACTTTTGAGCATCATACAATGGATGATTTTCAGTTCCTCTGTAACAAACATAGCCCGCTTCTACACATGCTTTAAAATAGTCCTTATTCACTTGATTTCTTGGAAAAACCATGGACTTCATTGGCGAAATATAACCCTCGCTTATGGTCTTTGTCGCGTCTAAATCTGCATAAAAGGCAGCTTCTGTTTGACCTTTTTCCAAGCAATAATAATGAGAAAAGGTATGGCTACCTATTTCCTGATGTGGTGTACGTTTAATCTCCTCTATTAAAGATTTACCAAAATGTAAGAGGTCCTCTTGTTCGTTTTCGCCTACTTTAGCTAGCTGGCTATGTGCTGCATAGCGCATATTGTCATACTTAACAGGGATACCTCGTAAATAATGAGCCATTTCAGCCTTTGATTCTGCAAACAAGAGTCCGACTGTCGCCCAAGTTGCATGAATGTCATATTGCTCAAATAACGCAAGTATGCCGGGCAAGGCTTTTCGTACACCATATAGGTTTTTATTGTATTGTCCATATCGAAATACATCATGGACGCCCCACTTCAGCTCAAAATCTAATGAAATAACGAGACCCCCACCATTCATGTTGCTACTTCCTCCATTTTTGCACGCCTAGTAGCAGTGCGCGTATTTTTGATTGGGTAATGTAGCCTGAGTAAACATTGACAACCTGTCCACCAAAGCTTAGTTTGAATGCACGTACATTCCGATTATCGGTTAATTCACCCATATCATATAAAACAAAACCTTGCTCCTTAAAATGAAGAAGATTATGCCAGATTAAAAAACGATTGGCATAGCGGTGTGGTCTCTTTAAATGTGGAGATATGGCTGATGCCGCACAAGTTGCTTCATAATAAGACATTGCTTTATTCTCATGTACAATATCCAGTCGATAGCTTAATGTTTGTCCACAAATACTTTGAATTTCAGATAATAATAATGCTCCCTGTTTGTTGAGAAGCATGATCGTATCCATTTGAGATTTACCCATACCCTCAAGCTTTTTTCTTTTAGCAAAATGATTATAAAATTGCTGAAAAGTTCGTAAGTTTTCGACAGAAGGTTCTTTATATAAAATAACTTGATAATATTCTTTATGTGCGCGTCGTAATATTTTACGGTTTCCTTCAGAAAGTGCTAAGTACAATGACAGCTCATGCCCTTGAAGATCGATATGAATCGTTTCACTTTTAACAAGCTTTCGACTTGGGACAAGAGAATTTGTATAGCCTATTACTTTCATGGATTTTCGAACATTGGCTGGCTTTTCTAGAAAATAAAAATGCTGCATCGCAATATTCCACCGCTTACTTTTAATGGACAGAATGAACATCGCCCCCACTCTCCGTATTTTTTTGTACATGTTGTCGCTCAAAACGAGCTACTTTATAATGTTTTATTCGAGTAATAGGTTTATAGCCGAGCTGTGCTAAGCGCTTCCGTTTTCGCCATTGCCAAAAGCTTGCCGTTACCCACAGTGTTTGTCCAGTTTTGATTTTTCTGAAATAGGCCGTGATAATATCGATTTGCTTGAACATATCATAGTCTAAAAAATAAGTTTGCTTCGGTAACGCTTCTACTATTTGCAGTGAATCGACACGCCAATTTGTAGCGTGTAACGCGAATGCTGGTTTATTTGTTTCCGCAAAGGAATCCTTATAAACGATGTATCCTTTATAATAGAGAGCAATGACTTCTTCCTGATCAAGCTGCATCGCTTCCTGAATAGTCATTTCCTCAAATAAGTTGCCCACAGGTTGCTGTGGTGACACATCCTCTGCTGGAGATAATTCATAGAGCTCCACTTGCTTCAAACGAATAAACCTATCTACGAATTGTTGTCCATATTCTAGCCAATCTTTAAGCTTTCCATACTTTACTAAATAGCGGAATCGTCCAAGTTTGTTACGCTTCCAATCTACAAATCGCTGATTACTTTTTACATATTCCTTAAGCCGCTCCTTTAGTAGCAATGAACCTGTCACTAGCCTCGCACGTCTCGTACCGCCACTGGCAAGCATTCGTCTAGTAAAATCGATATTCGTACGCCAATCAAATTTGTAAGGCTCATAGCCAATACTCATATCAAATAGGCGATAATTAGCCGCGAATGTTCGCTGAATAGATTCCTGATTGACTATACGTCCCGGACCAAATACATTAAATGTCGGTTCGTGAGCAAGCGCATAGGTTACATAGCGTCCACGACAATAAAGTCCATATGTGAAAGCAATCCACTGATTTTCAAAGACAAGTGCATCGACCTCTACTTGTAGCGCCTCCCCATGAAGCATTGTTAAGCGCTCAAAAAAATCTCTTTTCTTCCCTTTTGTAAAGTCACTCGTATCCAGTTTTTTTGCCCATCGTCGATCAAATAATCGAAACATTTGCCATAGCTCGTCCTGTGCAGGGACTCTTCTTGTTAATGTGCCTAGCTTCCGGAGCTTTCTTTCCCGCCGATCGACACCATGCATTTTTCGGCGTTGCTGGAAATGTTGAGGAAAGTCTACCTCGGAAAAAGCGAGATATGGAGTGACCACACGGAACATACTTATTCGTAACTGTCTTTCCACGAAATATTGTTCGATGACTTTAGTAGACTCTTTACTTTCCAATAAGCCGTGCAGTGAAAAAATGACGTGCCGATGTTTTTTAAGAAGCTCATCGAACACAAAGGTCGTTGTGTCCATTAACCATTCTTTTTTGGCAACAACCCCTGTATAATTGGCAATACTTTCACCTGCGAAGGTATACACCCTAATCCCCCATCGCCTAGTCACCGTAAAGGGGAAAAAGGCCAAAATGATTCCTTCATGTTCCACAGCGAAGAGCTCTACTCGTTCTTTACGCCCTACTATTTGCCACCAATTATAAAACCAAGCAAATTCAATAAATGGATTATCATTGTCCTCTTCCTCTAAAATGCCATCCCAAATTTCCTTGTACCACATGAGCTCATCATCTGTTCTAATACGTATTAATTGCAATTCAATCCCCTTTCTTTACGAGTTCTGAAACAGCTTGCTGATAGACCATTAATGTTTTTTGATACATCGGAGTAAACGTAAAATGCTGTAAGTAACGTCGTTCACTCGCATTACCCATTTTTTTACTTAAGGTAGCATCCATTAATAAATGGTGGAGCCTCTGCTTCAATAATTCTTTATCCTCACGCTCCACTAAAAAACCATTGTCATGATCCACCACTAACTCTTTAACACCACCAACATTTGTTGCAACTATAGGGAGACCTATACGCATCGCTTCAATAATAGAGATGGGCAAACCCTCCCAATCTGACAACAAAACAAACACATCACTTTTCTCCAAATAGCTGTGTACGTCGAATTGATCCCCCAAAAATGTTATGCGATCTGTTAAATTATGCTGTGCAACAAATTCTTCTAAAGCTGGCCGTAGAGAACCATCTCCAATCAATTGAAGCTGCCATGGAACATCTGTCAGTTCTGCTAATACCTCCAGCAATAGATCCTGTCTTTTTGGCACTTCAAAACGAGCAACCATCACTATGACTGGCTGCTCCATATAGGTCTTTTCTGTTGATGAATGACTGTCTATTGGGGCAATACCATTATGAATAGTTAGCAGTTTATGAGCTGGAGCAACCTTTTTCATGAGGGCTAGCTCCCGATCATAATCAGATACCGTTATAATTTTTGTGGTGAATCGTTGAACTGATTTTTCCATTCGATAATAAAGCACCTGTTTCTTTTGAGGAACACCTTCTGTAAAGCTCCAACTATGTGCGGTAAAAACAGTTGGGATACGCAGTAAACTTCCCACTATACGACCTATCACACCTGCCTTGGAGGAATGTGTGGCAACCACATCAGGTTGTATGCTTTTGAAGACGGTTCTTACTTGTAAAAATGCTTGGAAATCCTTTGTTAGATGAATAGCACGTTGCATAGCTGGAATAGGAATAACTGAAATTTTTTCCTCTTGTAAGCGCCAAAGGGATGGCTGATAGGAGCCTGTCACGACAGTCACTTCATGACCATCTTGCTTGAGCTGGATCGCTAAAGATTCCACATGCTTTTGCGCTCCACCGATTTTATCCATTCGTGTAATGAGCTGAACAATTTTCAGTACGGCCACTCCCCATCATTTAATAGGCACCCGTTCTTGCTACTACTACATAAAGAGTTTTCAAAACAATTTGGACATCCATCCAAAAGGAGTAATGATCCACATATTCAATGTCATATGAAATTTTTTGTCCATGGGAAATATTAGAACGGCCGTTAATCTGGGCAAGACCTGTTAAACCTGGTTTTACCTCTAGTCTCCTGGCCTGTAAATTGTTATAGGCATTTGTTATGGTTGGAACCTCCGGACGAGGCCCCACAATGCTCATTTCTCCTTTTAATACATTTAACAACTGAGGAATTTCATCAATACTTAGCTTTCGAAGGACAGCACCTACTTTGGTAATCCGTGTATCCTGCTCTACTTTAAAAAAATAGTCGTCGGGAATACCATTGGTACATATAGCTGGCATATTGACTGGAACTGCCTGTATACACATTGTGCGTAGCTTCCAAATAACAAAGCGGTGATGATCGAGGCCAGTTCGTATTTGTTTAAAAAAAATGGGGCGACCCGTTGAGATGAGTAAAATGAGGAATACAGCTAGCATTAGAGGAATTGTCATAAAAAGTAATAATAATGCCCCGATAATATCAAATATTCTTTTGCCATACTGACCATAGAATGTGAGATTCTTAGTTGTCGGAACGTGCACTTCACCATCCTTTGCATTTTTTTACTACTTAACACTATATATTCATTTTGAACATTTCTAGAACTATTTTAAGAAAAGTGCTTCTAGATGAAAAAAAGGAGTTATAACAGCGGCACTTGCTGAATAACTCCTTTTTTCTTATTATATGCACGCTCCTAAAATTTGGGCATCACATTCGATTACTACATTGCCTTTTAATGCCTTGCTAATCATACATGTTTGTTCCGCTTTTTGTGCGAAGCGAGCAATTTTCGTTTCAAGTTTTTCTGTTAAATTGTCCAATACTATTGTAGGCTTATGAACAATTTTTTCGTACGTAAAAACACCATTTACTACACTGACATACCCTTCAGACTGTAGGAATAAATCGTGTACAGCCACATCAGATCTTTCGAGAAGAGCAGCTAATGTAATTAAATAACAAGTCGCTGAAGCCCCTAATAACATTTCATCTGGATTGGTACCAATGCCTGGTCCATCCATCTCCTGAGGAATAGAAATTTGCGTTTTCAGATTGCTAGCATTGATCGTTCCCGTACCATTTCTTCCATCCGACCAAGTTAAGTCCATTGTAAATTTATGCTGAACCATTTTATATCCTCCTTTACGTACATATGACCATGAAAGAAGACGAGCCGTTATCCGTCAATAAAGATAAGCAAAACGCTAGAACGATAATAGCACATCCACTTTCGATACGGCTGTCTCTAACTCTACCACATTCTAAAGAGTATGCTCGAATAAGCGTACCGTTTTAAAATAGGAATATTTTACTTTACCAAACAAAAACTAACTATTATTTTACAAAAAACAATGTGACAAATTTTATGGTAGAATAGAATAAATAATTCTTTAGGAGATTTTAAAATGATTTTAACAAAGCAAGAAGCAATACAGGCACTTAAAAAGAACAAGTTTATCGGTTTTACTACTACAACAGGTAATATTATTATGAAAAAGATGAATAAAACCGATTATAATATTTTTGTTTTTGAAGAAGGAAAAGAGAAGCCATTACGTTATGTTGGTTCTATTATGAACGTTATGGCAACTATGAGTGATAAAGCATCGAATAAGGATTTTGTCATTGTAGAACAGCTTCCAACTCAAAACAACGTTGCCGAAACGCAAGCATCTGAAAACGAAGTGTCAGTCGAAGAGAAAGCTGTAGCATCAGAGGTAAAAGAAGTAGTCGTTGATGAGACAGAAAAAGTAGCAGTAGTCGTTGATGAAACAGAAGAAGTAGTCGTGGCCGTTGATGAAACAGAAGAGAGCCGTGCGATTGCAGGCTATGAAGATCTATATAAAATGACAGTAAGTGGTCGCATTATTACGGTACGTGAAAATCGTCCTTTAGCTCGTTGTAATGATGAATACGGCTTCCATATTGCGCGACTTACAAAGGACGGAAAAGCTTCCAGTCATAATGTCTTTGAACTGTGGAAACAAACATTCCCTGAGTTAGAGCAAACTCAATTCAAAGGTGCTTTAAAAGCAAAATACGGGACAGGTTGTAAGCTAATCGATAAACCTGGTATCCATTTTTAACCTCATTCACTAAAATGTCTAAACTACAACCCTCAGTTGAAAACACTGAGGGTTTACTGTTTATAAATGAAATTCTTTTCGCCAATTGAACAACTTCACGATGTTAATTTGAGCCACTTTATGAAATCCTGCATGCTTCAGCTTTCGTCGTCTGCGCCGCTCATACCATGGAACTAACGTACAGACGGATCGCCCTTCACGCTGCACTTCCACAACTATTGCCTCTAATAGCTGAGTGTCATATTCTCGAATAAAAGACATATTGGCAGATAGCTCATACGTATAGCCACTCTCTTCTTCGCGTGCTATTTGATCGTGCCTTCTATAGACGATTTGATCTCCATCACCAAAAAATTGATCTCCCTTATAAAAATGCGCTATATAAGCAGGCCGCTCATTCATCGTCATAATATCCTTCATTTGTAGCTCTTGAAAGGGCCTATATCCTTGATCTTGTTTTTGCTCCGCGATATAGATGTCTACTATATGAATAGCTAAGAATCGATGAAGGGCTCCTTTTATTACTCGGAACCATTGTCTTATTCGAGCATGCTTTAGAAAATACAATAATTCCCCTAACCTGTCTCTCTTCCATTTCACAAGCTGGTGATTGCTTGTTAATTTCCCTTTTACCCGATCTCGTAATACCATCCATGACCGAATAAAGCGCTCCGTTTTGCCTTTCGTACTCATAATAAATTTTCGTGTAAAATCAATATCGGTATACCATTGAAACTTATAGGGCTCATAGCCACTACCAAAATCATAGTAATGGAAGCCTAAATCTCGTGCCTTAAGCATATTTTCCTTTTCTATTAAACTGCCGGGGCCAAACCTATTGAAATCAGGCTCATGGCCCATAGCCTGACAAAAATTACGATCTCTACAGCATAAATCAATAGTAAAACCAATCCAATGCCCTTCAAATTGCAAGCTATCAACCTCGACTCTAAATGCTTCATTAGAGACATTAGCCAAACGTTCATAAAACAATCGAGTCTGTGCTTCGGTAAATCTGCTTTTGTCCAATTTCTTGCGCCATCTTCGCGTAAATAGCGTAAACATTTCATGAAAATGACTGACGCCAACATCCTGAAAGTCGACGTGCCCAAGTAGTTTTAATTTCTTTTCATAACGCTTAATACTTTTAAACGTCTTACGATGCTTTTTCAAAAAATCATTAAGTGTCATCGATTGAAAATCTATAAATGATGTGACGGTTCGAAATATGGAATAAGGCATTTGGTATTCTATCGCATATTTCTCAAGCTGTTGGGAAGTATCTTTACTTTCAATTAGACCATGAAATGCGAGCAAATAACGCTTATATTTTTGCATGAACACCTTTAATATATAATGAATAGCCCGCTCCAGCCATTGCTTCTCTGCTATCACTTCCATATAAGTCGCATACCCTTGTCCTAAAAAAACAAAGTGATGAATTTTACCAAACCCCACAGAATGAACTAACGGAAAAAATGCCACTGCTTTACCTTGATGTTCGACTATAACTATTTCTACGTTGTCGTGTATACCAAGCGTTGCCCACCATGTTGTCACCCATTCGTATTCAATAAAAGGGTTATTATTTTTTTCTCGTTCGAGTATACCTGACCAAGTCCTTCGATAGGGCTCTAACGTTTCCATTGAAGTGATTATTTTATAATCTAGCAACGCACTGAATCGCTCCCTTTTCCGTTATCATCATCCCTTATTTAGTAGCCACTATATTCCTAGCAAGAAAGTATTAGAACAGGAATAGTCCATCAACTTGAAACCCTCCCATTCAATTGAATAGGAAGGGTTTTGGTTTCGTCCACACTATACCTTTAAAAGTGGCTCCTCTATTTTGTTTACGGCATGGGCCATATGAGTCGTTGCTACATAGCTAAGTGTCATGCCAGGTCCAATCGTTGCGCCTGGTCCAGGATAGGTTTCTCCCATAATAGACGCCGAGCAATTACCTGATGCATACAAACCTTCTATTGGTTGGCCATCCTTTTTCACAACACGAGCAAATTCATCCACTACTAATCCACCCTTTGTACCAATATCTCCCGGATAAAGACGCAAAGCATAAAATGGAGCTTTCTTGAACTCTGCTAAATTAGGGTTCGGTAATGTCGGGTCTCCGTAGTAATTATCGTAAGCACTATCGCCCCGATAAAAGTCATCATCATGACCATTCTGTGCAAAGGTGTTAAAACGATCTACCGTTTCTACTAAGCTTTCTACTGGCACATCCATTTGCCTCGCAAGATCGTCAATCGTTTCGGCACTTTTCACGATCCCATGGTCATACCAGCTTTTTGGAAATGCTTGTCCTGGAAACAGTCCTGTAAAAATATAACGACTTTTAGCAGCAGCATCAATAAGAATCCAGGAAGGTACAGCCTGTTTCGTCTCCTCCTGATGCTTGTACATTGTATCTACAAACTCATGATAGGGTGCTGCTTCATTGACAAAACGTTGCCCTGCACTATCTATTACCATCATATTTGGAACGCCCCGATCAGCCACAAGGAAGAATGGTTGTCCTTGTGGATCAATAACAGATGGTGCTCCCCATACCTTATCCATTAAATCGAGAGTAGCTCCAATTTTCACACTAGGTGCTATGATATCGCCTGTTTGCCCCATAGGCGAAGAAGTCCATGCAGCATTAGTAGGAGCAGGCAAATATTTTTCACGCAGTGCCTGATTATGTGAAAAGCCACCTGATGACAAAACAACGCCTCGCTTTGCCTCTATCCGCTGCTCTTGTCCATTACGTTCAACTATCACCCCAACAACTCTTCCATTATTCATGATGAAATCTTTAAAGGCCGTTGATAACCAAAGCTCTCCATTTGCTTCAGCAAGTGATAATCGTAGACGTGCCACTAATGCTTCACCTAGCGCTACGGGCTCGCTCTTGGTCACCTTGGATTTCACTAAACGCATTCCTAATTTCAACGCAGTCGTTTTCCCTTTGAATGTTCGCGTCATCATATTGACCTTATGAAACTCGTAACTATTCATCGTAAAGCCTTTGGTGGATAAAGTTGCTCGACGCATATGATCGGCCAGTGAGCCCATTTTTGTTAAATCGAAAATAAGAGGTTCAATGGAGCGTCCCTGCGACAAACCGCCCAATTTTTCAGGATAATAATCGGAATAGCCCTTGGCATATCGGAAGCGCATATGATTCGTTTTATTGTATAAAAATCGCAACATTTCTGGCCCTCTTGTAATATAAGCTTCCTTTAACGCTTCAGGCACACGATCACCTATTGTGGAATCTAAATATTGGCGTGCGAGTTCATGTGAATCTGGGACACCTTCACCTTTAATAACATGATTATTGGGAATCCATAAGGCGCCACCAGAAATTGCAGAAGCACCCCCGTAACGATCTGTTTTTTCAATCACTACTGATTTCAATCCTTGTAATTTTGCTGTTAAACCTGCTGTCAATCCCGCTGCTCCAGAGCCTACTACAATTACATCAAAACTTGCATCCCACTTCATTCAACCATTCCTCCCCTATGAGCTAAATCGATGAATATAATCTTTCTATTAAAAAGTATAGAATTAAACTAATTTTCAGTCAATTTAATATGTTCGCCATTTTCCTACATAAAGCTGGCATTCCATGTCAAGAAAGTTTGCTACAAGCATATTCAACTTTACATAGCATATATTTGGAAAAACGACTTTAAGTTTATGATGAGGCGGGGGATTTTACAGGTGAGTGCAATGATACTTGGTGGATTTCTATTTTTCAGTGTGAGCATAGGTGGCGCAATTGCCTGGATTTTCTCTAAGCTATTTCAACATACAACTCAAGGGCTGTCATTATTATGCGGAGGTTTTTTAGTAGGCTTACTCGTTCTAGATATTATTCCTTCTTCATTTCAAATCTATCAATCATTCGGAATTATACTTGGGATTTTTATTGGCTATTTCATTTTCCAACTATTAGATACTTTATTTCATGCTTCTCATGCGCAAAATCCCTCTGTCTCTCTACTAACCCTTGCCATGATTATTCATACTATACCGATTAGTCTTACTGTCGGTAATTTACTTGGCAATGCAGCACTAAGTATTTCTCTCACAGCCTCCATTATTCTTCACCATGTTCCTGAAGGTTTTGCTCTATCAACCGCACTCATTGCTCAAGGCGAAAGACTATGGAGACTTTTTATTTATTTCTTTATCTTTTCTATTTTCTTCAGTATTTTTATTTGGTTTGGGCAATATTGGGCCTTACCCGAAAAGGCACAGGGTATCTTAATGGGCATTTCTATAGGTTTGATTGCCACAGCCAGCATTTCTGAGTTCATTTTACATCAACTTAAGTATGTCTCGTTCAAAGCTTTTTTTATGTATCTCATTTTAGGCTATATGCTAAGCTATATTTTCCATACACTAGTTGAATAAGCTACGAGTTGTAAGAGAAAAAAGACAAAGAACAAGCAATCCACCAGCATAAAGTGGATTGCTTGTTCTTTTTATTCCTCGTCACTTAATTTCATTAAAGTAAGTGTAAGAATTTTTGAAACCTCTGCACGAGTAAGATTTCCTTTCGGATTAAACTTACCATTCGTACCATTTAAAATGCCTAATTGCTGCAATAAGCCAATAGCCTCTACTGTTTCCTTGCGCATTTGATTTTTATCTGTAAATGTATTGTTGCTGCTTACTTGAGAAAGATCCACTTCCATGGCTTGTAAATATCTTGCTGTCACATATGCCATTTCCTCACGTGTAACAGGTTTTTTTGGCTCGAATTGACTACCATCGTAAATATCAATTAAGCCATACTCTTCTAAAATGGCTACTTCCTTCGCACCCCAAAAACCATTAAGGTCCGTATATGTAGCTGGTCCTTCATAATCTTCATTTACATTTAAGCCCGATGCTCTGAAAATAATTGCTGCCAATTCTCCACGAGTCACTTGCCCATTTGGATTAAATGTTGTGGCAGATGAGCCATTAATAATATCTGCTTGATAGAGTAATTGAATATAACTCTCCGCCCAATGTCCAATTGCATCCTTGAAGTACCCACCTGGCTTTAACTCCACATCTGCACGAGCAAATACTAGCAACATTTCATTTAAATCTGCCGCACTAATTACTTCCCATTTATTTGCTGTATAGATTTCACTCTTAAAGCCATTTCCAGTTTGCGTAATTTTAATTTGAATTGCATTACCGAATGCCTTCTTAATTTCTTCAAAGTTTTCCTTAAACTCTTTTTCTCCTTCTGGATAAAGGTTTGTACCATCTTTATAGGATTGAAGAATCGCATCTAGTGAAATTTTCACGGTTATATTTGTTTTCGTTGTAACGATTGTGACCTCATTATTTTCAAAGCCTACTTTAGATAGCAACAATATTTTATAAATATCCTGATAGGACATCGCCTGTAATTGATCAGTAGCTGCAACAGTTTGCTTTTGATGAATACTATTTGCAACACCTACTGCTTCCTGTGCATATGCCTGTCCGCCTAGTCCTCCTGTAAAACATACAATACTTAGTGCTCCCGCTAACATAATTTTTTTCATTACTATTTCCTCCTTCGATGTATAAATTCAGTGTACTAAATCAATAGTTAGCATTTCTATAAAAAAATGTAAATTCTATAATAATTATATAAAAGACCTATTTTTGTCCTATTATATTAGAACTACTCTTTTTTTCACTTACAACAAAGACCAAAGAGGAAACAAGATAAATTTTTATGGATTTAAGTATATGATGGGTCATTTACAAAACATGACTCCCCTATATATGCTACTAATGTAATAAATATGAATAATTAGGTATAAAGCAACTGGTCCTATATGTCATCACCATCCACATACAATAGTAGCAATCAAGCTTTCAGGAGGGTGCTAAATGGTTATTACCCCTGGTATTTCAGATTTGCCTTATAGGGTTCAAGTGGATGGAACAAAGTTTTTCACCTTGATTGCAGAGGAAATAACGTGGGAGCTCGTAGATGGGATATTTATTCAGGCATGGGGCTACAATGGTTCTACGCCTGGTCCGACCATTCGCGTTTTTCCTGGGGATCCTATTTGTATTCGGGTTATTAATCGGTTACCTGAAAAAACAAGTGTCCATTGGCATGGCTTAATCGTGCCGAATGCTATGGATGGTGTACCACCTATTGAACCATCACCTTTTATTGAACCAGGGCATTATTTTGATTATCACTTTACGATAAAAAATCCACCTTGGACGTATATGTATCATTCTCATGTCAATGTAGCTGTGCAAGATAATGCTGGGCTATTGGGAGGATTTATTGTTGAAGATCCGAGCAAACAGAACCTACCACAGCATAAAGATTATTTATGTTTATTACAGGAATGGGCAGTTCATCAATTGCCTTGGGGAACTCTTACAAAGGGTACGTATCCTTTAAATTTTAAGAAACCAGAATTTAATTTTTTTACAATGAATGGGAAATGCTATCCATCCACCAAATCCTTCCCCGTAAATTTCGGTGATACCGTTAAAATTCGTTTTGGCAATATTCAAATGCATCACCATCCCATCCATTTACACGGTCATCAATTTCATGTTGTTGGCGCAGATGGCTTTCCGATTGCTCGTCATACACAAATTGCCAAAAACACTATTCTTGTGGCATCTGGCGAAACGTGGGATATAGAATTTCTCGCCAATAATCCTGGTATTTGGCCTCTCCATTGTCATATGCCCCATCACGTTACCAATAATGGGGGTCCTGGTGTTGGGGGGATGTTTACAACAGTGAATTATGGTTAAGACATGGACAGCTTAGTTGCTGTTCTTTTTTATTTCTACAGTTATGTTTAGTCGATTTTGGGTACATACTTGAAAAGGAGCCGTCCCACAAACTTTATATCATTATAATAATAGAGGCTATCATTTGATTTTTTATTATCTAAAGAAGTAGTATGTAGTTGTAACGAAGGATTTTTTACATATCCACACTATTATATTAATGTAACAATTTCAAAGGAGGAATTTCGATGAATTATCAAAACATTACGGTCGCAGGTAGCGGTGTGTTAGGAAGTCAAATTGCTTATCAATCTGCTTTTAAAGGTTTTCAAGTAACCATTTACGATATTAACGACGAGGCGTTGAAAAATGCACAGGATCGTATTACAAAATTGAAACCACTTTATCAACAAGACTTAGGAGCTACACAAGAAGAAGTAGATGCTGCCTATGCTCGACTAACATTTAAAAGCGACTTAGCACAAGCTGTTGCCGATGCTGATCTTGTAATTGAAGCAATCCCTGAAGTTGTCCAAATTAAAACAGAATTTTATACGAGCCTTGGCAAAGTAGCACCTGCAAAAACAATTTTTGCTACTAACTCATCTACTTTATTACCTAGCCAATTTGCAGAAGCAACGGGCCGTCCTGAGAAGTTTTTAGCGCTACACTTTGCCAATACTATTTGGAAAAACAACACAGCTGAAATTATGAAACACCCAGGCACAGATATGAAAGTATTCGATGAGGTTGTTGCATTTGCACGTGCAATCGGCATGGTTCCACTACCATTATATAAAGAGCAACCTGGCTATATTTTAAACTCATTGCTCGTACCATTTTTAGATGCCGCTGAATCTTTATTAGTAAAAGAAGTGGCAGATCCAGAAACAATCGATAAAACATGGATGATTGGCACAGGCGCACCACTTGGTCCATTTGCCATCTTAGACATCGTAGGTATCAACACTGCTTATAATATTGTTGAAGCAAAAGCAATGGCTACTGGTGATGAAAACATGAAAAAGCTAGCCAACCTACTGAAAACAGAGTATATCGAAAAAGGTAAGCTCGGTCGTGCAACAGGTGAAGGATTCTACACATATCCAAACCCAAGCTTTGCTGAACCGGATTTCTTAAAGGGTTAATGAAGAAAGAGCAATTGTCCGAGAACAAGGATAATTGCTCTTTTTTTGGCTTATGTGAAGAAATCCCAAAAGCTAGGAGTATTGATAAATTCCTTCGTTGCAAGTTTTTCAATAATCTTTAATTTAATCTCCTGTTCTAAGTCTTCTCTTTCCTGATAGCTTGTCTGATGGAGACATTGTTTAATTTTAGGTGAAAAATTCTCGATGAATAGAAGTGACTCCTCATTATAGTTATTTTCCCTGTCCATCCGTTATCCCTCCTCTTTACGAAGCTTTTGTTGTAGTTTTTGTAATGCCTTGCGATGAAGATTCGATATATTTTGGGGTGTTGTTTGTAATGTTTCAGCAATCGCCTTTATCGAATAATCTTTCACATAAATCATTTCTAAAATTTGAAGCTGCTTATCCGTTAAGCCTTTCAAGGATTGAAATAGCTCTTCATTTTCAACAGCCTCTAGTAATCCTTCTTGAATGATTTCGTCCTTTCTCATCATCCCAGTCTCAAATAGTCCATCGTCTACAATTAATAAAAAACGGTCGTGCAATCTTCTCCTTTTTTTATCAAAATCCAAGCTATAGAAATAAATTAAATTACTGACATATTTTATTTTTTGAACATTTATATAATGTAATTGAAACGTCTCATCAACCCTTTTCATATTACAATCGGTTGGATATAAAATCGCTTTTTCAACTAAATAAAGATTTTTAGCATTAGCCAAAAAGCTTTTGATAATTGGATTTTTTATCTGTTCCATATTTCTGTAAAAAAACTCTTCGATCTTGTAGTTATCGTTTTTCATCATCATCACTCCTATCTATACGCCTTCTTGCTAAATAAAGTGACTATCATCTATCTATTATAAACCAAAATAAGAACAAATGTTCTTAAAAATCAAAATCATATTGATTTTATGTCACTTAAAATCACTTTTACATACGTAAGACACAATATTGGTGAAGGAGGAAGATGTCATGCTAACACCCGAAAATATTCAAATGTGGATAAACCTAATTGGTAATTCAGGATTCCCAATTGCCATCACCATCTATCTCTTTGTGCGATTTGAAAAGAAAATGGAAAATTTAGAAGCTGTCATCATAAGAAGGTTAAATAAAAATGAGGAATAGTAAAAAAACACGGCAGCATTCTTTTAATGAATGCTGCCGTGTGATTTCGCACTACTCGTGCATACAATATATGTAAAAATAAATATTTCTGAGATGGGAGGGGATTATGATTACTCACAATACAATGGTATCAGCCGATATAGCCATGACCATTTTTTTCATGCTAGGCATTACTTATAATTACTTTTATGATTCATTCCCCATTCAAATTGAATACTTGGGCAATCTTGTATTTTGGCTGATACTCCCATTATCAATTATTATTGTTGCGCTAAGCATATGGTTACTGACAAAGAAAGTAAGCATGGTTAGCTCTTTATTAGCATTTTCTTTTGCGGTCATTACTATTTTTATTTTATTGTTATATTGAAGTTCGTATAAAAGCCTTTGAAGATTTGATTACTTCAAAGGCTTTACATATAGAACCATATAATCTTCATCAAAGCATTGCTGGGCTATTTTTAAAGCTCTCTTCTCTGTCCCAAATATTTGAAAACCTAATGATGTGTATAGTCCTTTTGCCGATTCATTAGAAGATACTACGGTTAAATTAATTTGCTCTACATCTGCTAATTGTTTCCCTTGCTTGATTATTGCTTGCATTAAACGTTTACCTAAGCTAAGCCCTCGTTTTTCCGGAGACACATACATGGCAAAAATACTCGCCTTATGCTTTAGCTTCATTTTGCTTTCCTGCACCAATGTAGCAACCCCAAACAATTCATCCTGATCAAATGCTCCGAAAGTAAATGAACCTTGTGCTTCCAGTCTACTTGCAAACAACTCAAGCGCCATATCTCTTTCCTCTTCAAAACTTGAACCAAATGCCTCAGGATTTGTTTGTAATCCCTCTAATCTTAACTGACGATATGCCTCAGCATCTTGTGCTGTTAATAACCTAATTTCCATATATTTTCTCCTCCCCTTTTTACTAATCGACGAACAATGTTTGAAAACGGTAAAAACTTTCTAAACTAACAGCCGTAAAAACTGTTCAAAATGAACGCCTGCCTCACGAGGCACTTGCTCCTTGGATGTCGCCTCAATAGCAGCCGCTAAAAACGATTCTGCTAGCTTCACGGACTCCACTAAATCCTGCCCACGCATCATACCGCCCATAATAACAGATGCAAATAAATCACCCGTGCCCGAGTAGCTTTCACCATTATAGTCACGAATGCTATGGAAAGAACGGTTCGCATCGATAAACATATTCCCGACATAACGCTTGCTCTCCACTACAGGTGGATTTAAGCCAGTAATAATGACATGTGCCCCTGTGGCCTGCTGGAGCTGCTGCCCCGCCTCTTCTAGTGCCTGAATATAATCTCTTTCATGCTGATAGCTTTGCAACCTCTCAAATGACAAGCCTGTGAGCAAACAACATTCCGTCACATTAGGCGTAATAATATCTGCACACTTTACTAGCTCCTTCATCCGTTCCAGTAAGTCGCCCGTAAACATTTTATATACCTCACCGTGATCACCCATTACAGGATCAACTAGCAAGGTCGTATCCGTTGAGTGAAACACGCCTAAAAAACGGAAAATATTATCGATTTGCTCTTTACCTGTGACAAAGCCCGTGTGAATACCGTCAAAGCTAGCCCCAAGTTTGCTCCACTCATCCACAAAGTAGTCCATTTTTGAGGTTAAATCCTCACAATAAAAGCTCGAATACCCTGTTTGTGCCGTTAGAATGGCAGTTGGCAATGGCACAGCCTGCACGCCCATCACAGATAATACAGGGATGGCAGCCGTTAGCGAGCACTTCCCAAAGGATGACATATCCTGAATTACAGCCACTTTTTTCATCATACATTCCACCTAACTCATCCTGTTTATACTCACCTCATCGTATCACAATTAGAAAGATGCGAAAATATCCTCCAACTGACCTCTAACTATTTTATAAAATTGACACTTTTATAACAGTCAGTCCTTTGCTAAAGTAAAAATCATCAAAATATTCATCATAGTGAGGAAGATAAAGATGCAAAATATACAAAGATCATCCTATACAAGACCACGCACGAAAGCATTTGATTTAGTCATTACAGCCATTTTAGCGGCGCTTGTTTTCGTTGCTACCATGTTTATTAATCTCAAACTACCATTTGGTCAAGGTGGACTGATTCACTTAGGGACGTCCATGCTATTCATCTCAGCCATTTTATTTGGACCTAAAAAGGGGGCACTTGCTGGAGCCATCGGAATGGGCTTATTCGATATCGTAGGTGGCTGGTTAATTTGGGCACCCACTACTATTATTTCACGCGCATTACAAGGCTTTATCGTTGGTAAAATTGCTTGGTCAAAGGGATATAAAGGCGACCATATTGGTTTAAACATTTTAGGGGCTGTAGTATCCATGCCCGTAATGATTGCCGTCTATTATATCGGGCAAGCGATTATGTTCAATAGCTGGATTGCACCTTTAGCATCCATTCCAGGTGATATTATTCAAAACGTTGTTGGCCTAATTATCGCTATTCCCGTATGTGTCGTACTGAAAAAAACACCCTATTTCAAAAGGAATTTATAATAAAACACGCCATCCTGCTCTATTATTTTGCAGCACGGATGGCGTGTTTTCTTTGCTTCTACATAGAAAAATAGGTGATTTTCAGGATAAAGTGACATTCGCCTCGATCATTTTCATACTATATGGTGGAGGTGGTAAAAATGCCAAGAGTAAAATACCGCGATGCAGACGTTGCTTTAATGGCAAGGATGATGCGAGCTGAGGCTGAAGGTGAAGGACAGCAAGGCATGTTATACGTGGGCAATGTGATTGTCAATCGAGCTGTCGCATCTTGCTTGGACTTCAACGACGTGAGAACTATCGAGCAAGTCATTTATCAGGTACAAGGAGGAAACTATTCGTTCGAAGCCGTCCAAAAGGGCAATATGTTTTACCAACGTGCAAGAGAAACAGAAAAAAGATTAGCCAAACAGAACTTAGACTTCTGGCGTCAGCACCCAGCCAAATACGCCCTTTGGTACTTCAACCCATACGCCCCATGTCCCCCAACATGGTACGGCCAACCATTCACAGGTCAATTTAAAAACCATTGCTTCTATGAACCTGCACCAGATACTTGTGAAAGTGTTTATATGGGGTAGCTTTGTTTTTATTTTTAAAGGAACTGTCTAAATAACTGCTGTTACCTTTTTTTGTTCATATCTATTTCAACAGCTTATTAAAAAAAATGCTAGCACTATTCAATTCAGCCAATAACTAAAAAGGTTTCTTTATTTAATCCTACGCTATACCATTAAAATCAACCTATAATAAAGGCTGAAGAGAGTAGTAATAAAACTACTTCACTTCAGCCCCTTTCATTATTTACTTTTAACTTTTACATAGCGGCTATACACATAACCCGTTTTCTCTTTATAAGAAATTTTATACCAGCCTTGTTCTTCCCCTAGAATCGTTATTTCAGTATTTTTTGAAATTGTGCCATCTACTTTACCTGCATTCGATGGTTTCGAACGAACATTTAAGTGATACGTTGTCACAATGCCTTTAGTTGGTTGTGGTTTATTAACAGAAGGCTTTGTTTTATCTGGCTCTGGTTTGCTTGGATTTGTCGGTTTTTCCACTGGCTTGTCTGTTACTTTATCTTCCTCAGCTTTATGATGATTTATAGCTTTTACTAGCTTTTGATAAAATTCACCTGTCGTTTTTACTCCAGAAAATTGGCTTTCTTTGACGTTGGCCTTTGCTGCTAGCTCCGCTATTTCTTCCTTTGTTATGGCATCCTTGACATTAATAGATGCAATATTTGTATATTTTCCATCTTCCGTAGTAGGAATTGCTAAAATGTCTTGGTTAATTAATTCAACAACAGCAGCACGAGTTGGTGATTTTGTATCGACACCAATTATTTTCCAGTTATTTTGGATGACTGGCTCATAAACACCGTTCATCTCTTCTTTCAGGTATCGAATTGCTAGATTACGAATTGTTCCACCTGTTTCCCCATAAGCACTTTCATCTTTAGAGGACCAAGTCATATTGAACTTACGCCCTTCAAGCGCCTGACCTTTTGATACGAGAAAGTCCATTCTATATGCGTTCATACCAAGTTTTAAATGATCTTCCATTTTAATTGGCGTTCCATCTAATTTACGAAGATTTTTGATTCTGTTGCCTGGCTGCTCCGTTAAATCGATGTCATACTTTACATGACCAAAATAGTCATTTGTACTATATTTCGATGAACGTCTTGTTTTATCAAAACTAATCGTTACATCTCCATCTCGCGTACTATTAAAATAGCCAACAGCCCATTCCATATAATCTTTTAAATCTTTTCCTGTTACTTCATAAACAGATACTTCTCCGCCAGCAAATTGATAATTATAGGCAATATCCTTTTTCTTGATAGGACCTATGTTCAATGAAGCTTTGTCATTATCAATCTGATGCGCTACTACATCAGCCTTACTATAATGCAGCATTACCTCATGGAAAAAGTCTGATAAAGGTGTTTCTTGAATGTGTACTGTAGGAATTCCTTTAATTTCATTTTTCGGGACAAGATTTGTTCCTTTCAGCTGTGCCACTTCGATATTGGCATCTTCACGTGCAAACTCATGGTAAGGCTTTAATGTTTCTTCTAGTTCTTTATCAGATTCAACAAATGTGCCATCTTCGTTCTTTACAGGAATAGCCGAAGCGTCTTTTTCTTTTAGCAGCAATTGTTCGCCTTGGCGAGTAAATGTTAAATCAATTCGTGATATATGTGTTCCATATTTATTAGGCTCTGTTATAAAAACGCCATTCACTTCTTCTTTATTAATCAGGACATGATTATGACCTGCAAAAATAGCTGTTAGCTCTGGAATGGCGTTAGCCATCTCCTTCACGCCAGTCCCTGGAATACCATTTTCATTTTCCAGCCCCATATGCATGAGGCCAATCATGACATCTACTTTGCCTTCTAATTCTTTGACCGCTTTTTTAGTCTCTTCAATTGGATTTTTGATCACTAGTCCATCTAGATGATCCGTGCCTTTTTCATACTCTGTAATCAGTGGAGTTACCATCCCGATAACACCGATTTTTACCCCTTCACGCTCAATAATTGTATATGCAGGTAAATAACGATCTCCATTTTCTTTATAAACATTACCAGCAAGTCTTGTACCATTAAATTGGCTAGAAACTTTATCAAGGATGTCTAAACCAAAGTTGAATTCATGATTTCCATATGTCCAAGCCTCATAGCCCATTTCATTAACAGCAACCATCATTGGTGATTGAGGCTGATTGTTGAATAATTCTGCAGAATTATCCTGTATTAAATCTCCATTTTCCAGCAAGATTGTATTCGGATTATCGTTACGAATATCCTTAATAATTGTATATAATTGCGTTAAACTGCCTGTGAGATTTGGGCCATCCACCGCATAATCCCAAGGCATAGAACGGCCATGAATATCTGATGTAGCGAGGAGTGTAATATGAATATCTTTATCTACCTCTTGTGCATTTACAGGGGTTTGCGTAAAGAAAATCCCTGTTGCCAGTATCAATGCCACCATACTTAGTATAGATATAACTTTTCTAAATCTACTCATTTCCTAATTTGCTCCCTTTAATTCTGAATTTTAAGATTCCTAATCAGTTTAGCATTTATGGTGATCACCATCCAGGTAAAATTAATCATAAAAGTAATAATAATGAATAAATTTAACAAATTCCAGCGTGATTAAGGGGAAAAAAGCTATAGTAAAAGGATATTTAACAAGCGCTTAATGCTCGCTTAAATACCCCTAATTTAGCCATTATGATTGATATGACATTACCTTCGACTAGAGGTTTCGCCAAGTCATTGTAGGTCGGCTTTCATGTGCTGTTCCTTCAATAACAGTACTCCCATCAGGCCAATGGCGGAAAATACAACTGGGGTGATAAATCCATAGTAGTACCCATCTCCTATATAACCTGAAGTCGATTGAAAATAATCCAACACATAGCCAAAAATAATCGGTAGTAATGCAGCGCTTAAAAAGCCTCCTGTATTCGCAAAACCAGAAACGATACCAGATTCAGTGATAGGAAAAGTTTGACGAACAGCCGCGAACGTTAAGGCACTTGCTCCATATCCAAAGCCGATGATGAAGAATAGTATAATAAGAAGAATTAGGGACGGATGCCCCTTCCATAAGAGAAAGGATAACCAGCTTAATAAAACAGCCATTTGAACACCAATATAAGGCTTCTTAATCGTTTCTAACCGGCCAGCTAGCCAACTCATTAAGGGAGCCCCGATAAGTGCTCCAATGAGACCAATCATAATTAGCTGACTCGCCTCTGAACGGGTCATCTCATACATATTGATTCCGTAGGGTACAGCCCACGAACTGATAAAGCCAACATATCCCCCAACAACCCCGAAATGGCAAAAAAATAAAGCCCAAGCTTGTCGATTTGAAAATATTCTCCGTAATAAAACAGATGTTTTTTCACGTTGCACTACCTCAGCTTCAACTATCGCTTTTGCCGAAAAGATACGTTTCGTATTTTTAACAAGTACAAAATAAAGAAGAACACCACATACACATAATAAGAGTCCCGTTGAAAAAAATGAAATTCTCCAACCAAATAAAAGAATCAAAGTAGCAAAGGGAACCGTCGCCAATAAGAAACCTAGACTCCCAGTCATCCCTGCAAAGCCAATTAAACGCACAAATTCCTTCTTCTGAAACCATTGTGCCAAAATAAGCACCATATTCACCCAAATGGTTGCATCCCCTACACCAGTAAGTATTCTAGAAAAAAATAGGACGAATTCATGTGTCCCTAAACTATAAAGAATCGTACCTAGTCCTGTTAGGATAGCACCCATAATAAGAAAAAAGTTTGGCCCAAATCGATCAGCTAAAACCCCCATCGGAATTTGTAAACTCGTATACACAAAAAACAGGATACTCGTCAATAGCCCAATCGTCGATGCCGTCACCCCAAAATCCCTCATCAATTGGTCTGTAATTAACCCCGGAGCAGTTCGTTGACTGGCCATTACCAAATACGTAAACAATACAGCAACAAACACAACCCATCTATACCTGTGATGTTGTTTGTCCAATAATCACTACTCCTATTAGTTTTTTCTTTATGTATATGAATTGCTGGATGGGAGAAAGACCTGTTTCTTGTCGGAGTGTATACGCTGATGTAAAGGATACAGAAAACGCACCCGTCTACACTTTTGTCTCGACTGGGTGCGTTCATGCTCATCTATACTGCTGGCTGAGGCTGTGTTGTACTTACATGTACAGCAGGTTTACGATCTTTCCAAGGCATGGCTTCTTCTAATTGTCTACCGAGCTGTAATAATGTTAATTCATCGGCAAATTTACCTGTCATTTGTAGACCAATTGGTAAACCTGATTGACTTTCTGCCAAAGGCAATGATAATGAAGGCTGCCCTGTAGCATTAAATAAATTGGTAAATGGCGCATAGGTGAAAATTTGCTCCGTCCATTCAACTGCTGAAATGAACCTCTATCGAAAATTTCAAGTAACGAATCGCACCCAGCTACTAGCTAAATGTTTGAACTATATGGACCATGTTTAATGTCGAGAATATGGAACTCGAAAACACCCAAAGTCCTAAACCGTATGTAGAATTTTAATGGATGGTGAAAAATCTACTAAACTGGATGGTCTAAAAAATATGAAACGCTTTAATATAAGTCATGTGGGTAGCTGAACATCCCCACAGAGCTTTTTAGTAGGGAAACATATTTTGAAGCCGGAGATGATATATATATGGACTATGCAAAATTAATAGACCACACCTTACTTTCACCTAATACGACAGAAAAAGAAATCATTCAATTATGCCAAGAAGCAAGACAATACGGCTTCGCATCTGTATGCGTGAATCCTACATGGGTAAGCTTATCTGCAGAACTATTGCGTGAATCGGATGTGAATATATGCACAGTAATAGGATTTCCTTTAGGTGCAAACACGACTGAAGTAAAAGTTTTTGAGACTTTAAATGCCATTGGTAACGGGGCTACAGAAATCGATGTAGTATTAAATATTGCAGAATTAAAAAATAACAAAAACAATATGCTAGTGGAAAAAGAGATTGCAATGGTGGTAAACGCTGCAAAAGGAAAAGCGCTAGTCAAAGTGATTATAGAAGCCTGTCTATTAACGGATGAAGAAAAAATTCGTGCATGCGAATTATCCGTAAAAGCTGGTGCCGACTACCTTAAAACCTCCACAGGCTTTTCACTGCACGGCGCAACTGCTAAAGACGTTGCGATCATGAGACAAACAGTCGGACCAAATGTTGGCGTAAAAGCATCCGGCGGTGTAAGTAACTTGGAAGATATTCAATTAATGATAGATGCGGGAGCCTCAAGAATAGGCACTAGCTCGGCTGTAAAAATTTTTAGTTAAAAAGTGAAAAAACCGTCCAAATGGGCGGTTTTAAATCACTTTTTCCATATGCATAGAGAGAATACCAATCAGCTATTTGAATGTCTCACTTAGCCGACTCGTCTCATTTTCAGACGAGCTCACCATTCATCTGACCTCTTTCATAAATTCTCTTAATCCTTCAACGATTTCTTTTGCTTTAGTCCGATATAAATAATGATCCCCGTCAAATGTCACCACTTGCCCATAGACAGAATTTTTTATTTGCTTATGATGTTCAGGTGCCCACCTGTCAGTGACTGGATGATCCGCTTGGATAAAGAAAATAACAGGTAGATTTTTAGGGAATGACAAACTTTCAGCTGCTTTAAAATTTTCATACATCATTTCAGCCTCATTTAACTGAGTGGAATTATACATGTTCTTATGCTTAAGCATTCTCAATTGTTCCTTTGTTTTTTTATCATACGATAGGTCAGCATATGGGTCATCACCCAGCTTCACCTGCAATCGAGCTAAACCTGATTGTTTAAGAAACTTTATAGTTCTAATGATGGAAGAACCAATTTTTTTCTCACTGATTGATGGAACACTGCTATCAAGCCCAACAAATGCACTCACTTCATTTGGATAGGTATTCACATAATCCAGTCCATAAAGACCCGAAATTGAGTGACCCATTACAATATACTGCTCAATTTGAAGCTGCTGTAATGCTTCATGCACTTCACTAACTATATTTTCGGTACTCCGTTCCTTGTCAGTCGAATCACTTAATCCATAACCGAAGGGCTCCACAACAACAACTTTGTAAAATGGAGATAGTTCATCTACTAATGGCTGAAAATCAAGTCCCGGTGCCGCCGTCCCATAACCAGGTAAAAGCACAACCGTTTCCTCGCCCTCCCCCTGAATGAAAATATTCATATTTTTCCCATCTACTGTTACAGACTGACCATACGATTCTATTTTTCCTTGCTCCATTTTGTTGCAAACAATATTAACTACAAACACAATTAATAAAAAGAGTACTAGCGCTATCACTAAACCCGCTATCATTTTACCTATAATAGTAATCGTTTTTTTCATTCTATTTGCACGAGAATATAAAACCGCCAGTGCAGACCGCTTTAATAGCTCGTGCCACTCCTCACTTTCGTCATCAACTTTGTATCCGGCCACTTCCGCAAACCGTTTAGGATAGCTTACAAAATGAAGATGTCCTCCCTATGTCAACAATATGAACGGAGTATGAACAAATTAGAAATGCTGGGGCGTGTGAAATTCAATTAACAAGGAATAGATACCTGAAAAATAAACTCTACAATCAATTGAAAAAACATAGGGAGATTTTAACCTCCCTATGTTTTCATTCATATTATTGATCTGCTTGTTCTTGCTTCTTTTTCAAATACTCTGCTCGTATTTTCTCAAGTTGCTGCTTTTTATCAAATTGGGCAGGCTTGTGTTTCTCATGATACTTCGCCACAGCCGCCTTACCTTTAGTATCCAATTGATATTTCCCCACTTTGGTTCACCTACTTTTCCTGTCTTAAAGAAAATCTATTCAACAAATATAATATACCCTATTTTGCTGATGTATACATTTTTACTTTATTGGTGTGCCGCCTAATCTTACATATATAACCTTCATTTACTATAGCAACTGTATTCCCGTCTACAGCCTATTTTCTTTAAAGATAAAACTAACCAGTGAGAACCATCTATATAGTATCGAACGCTTAACAATACTCTAGTTTGAATTAGAAAACGGCATTTCAACAGTATATTAATATGTAATCACATCATTTTCACACTAAAAATGTCAATCTATAAAAAATTGATGAATGAATAGACATTTGCAGGACAATTAGCCTCATATAAAAAATAATTTCGATACCATTGAATTATGAAGATTACTGTCGAAATATACCTATATATAGTTGTGGGAGGAAGCAAATGATGAAGAAAAATTTACGGTTACGAAGCATCTCAGGGAAGTTAATGCTACTAATCACAATTATTATACTTGTAACAGTTGTGATTATCGGCTCAACAAGCTATTTTGTTGCTAAAGATCAGCTCTTAGAATCAGGTCAACGAGAACTCCAAAGCATTGTCAAAGGGGCCTATACTTCAATAGAATTGATTAATGAAGAAGTGGAAAGTGGCAAAATAACGCTAGAAGAAGGAAAAGAACAAGCGAGAATTCTTCTAAATGGACCCGTAAATGAAATTGGAGAGTACGATTATCAAAAATCCAATTTTACTTACAAAGAAAATGGATATATATTAGCTTTTGACGAGGATTTAGTGTTACAACTCCATCCTTCTAAAATAGGTGGAGCTCCTGCCGATGACCTTAACAGAAGTAATCGCGAAATGATCATTGCAGGCGGCAAGTCCAAAAATGAATCAGATCGCTATGTCATTTATTCTGATAAACAGCCAGATGGTTCGTTTAAAGATAAAACAGCCTATACTGAATATTTTGAGCCTTGGGGTTGGACTATTGGAATTGCTGTCTTTCAAGATGAATTTTATGAAGGGTTAAACATTTTACAATATATTATTTTTGGTGCAACAATCGTACTTATTATTTTAAGCTCACTTGTGTTTTATTTAGGTATTCGGAAGAAATTAAATACTTTAAAAGAAGTAGCTGAAGCCGCAACAAAAATTTCTAATGGTCATATAATGGTTACCCAACTTCCTGAATCAAATGACGAAATTGGACAACTTGCGACCGCTTTTAATGAAATGTCACAGCAATTACGCACGCTCGTCGAAAAGACTAAAAATACAAGTGAACATTTATTGGATTCAGCGACTAACTTATCAGCCGTTTCAGAAGAAACATCTGCTAGTAGTGACGAAGTTGGTAGAGCCATTACTGAAATTGCTACTGGTACACAAGAACAAGCCAATGATTTGGACAACATAAACCAAACAGTAGAGCTATTATCAAATTCTATAGAAACCACGGAAAAACAAAGTAAAGTTATGTATGACATTACAAAACATGCAGAAAAAATATCATCCGAGGGAATTGAAATAGTACAACAATTACAACAGTCCAATACTATTTCATTAGCAGCCTCACAAGAAGTCAGTGATGAAATTAAAAAATTAAATGATCAAATAAATCAAATCACACAGGTGATGGAAACCATTGAAACAATCGCAGAGCAGACCAATCTACTAGCTTTAAATGCGAGTATTGAAGCTGCAAGAGCAGGTGAGTATGGTAGAGGATTCTCAGTGGTTGCCGATGAAATAAGAAAACTAGCAGAACAATCGAAAATGGCCACCCACCAAGTACAAGGCGTGGTTTCATCCATTGTTTCAGAAACGACTAAAACAGTTGAAACTGTAGAAGGAACAATGGAAACTGCTAAAAAGTTAAATGATGATGTAGTGCTAACACAAAGTAAATTCAATCAGATGTCTGCTTCTGTAAAACAAATTGTAGAATCCATATTAGCCGTTAATAAAGAAATGGACGTGATGACATCTTATAATAAGTTGATGAGTGAAGGAATCGAAAGTGCATCCAGCGTATCAGAACAGACAGCCGCTTCCGTACAGGAAATTGCTTCTTCCATCGATGAGCACATTAAAGCAATTACTGATGTAGCTCATGCTGCTGAAAAACTAACGGAATTAAATCGTGAATTAAATTCTTTAATGGAGCGATATACAATATAAAAGCTAGCAAGCATTTGCGCTATTGCCCTTGATGATTAGCATTGATTAAAAAAAGGAGAGAAAGACAACTTAACGTCTTTCCCTCTAGGGCATGAAGATATTTAAAGTGGAGTTGAAATACCATATATGAATAACTCTCAATTAGGCAGTTAGTACGTTCTTTAAGCAAAGAAAAAGATTTAAGTAGGAGCGATCTTGATCAAAAATCAGATATTTCTCAAGCATCTATTTCACGATAGAAAGCGGCATTCAGGAAATGAAATTTACACTGTTAGCAATTTACACTAACGCATTTTCATACTCTTTTATCATCCCTCTAATATTTCAACATCATCTTGTATCATACTTAATCAGTTTCGCTAATTATGTATTTGCAATTTCCATCAATAGCCTTTCAAAGTACCCTCTCCCTTTATTAATTACTTCAAATATACCATCTCTCGAATATACAAAAGTAGATTCCATTAAGTTGATAAGGACTTAATCTTTATCATGTATACCATTCCAAATGGTTGTAGTTTAAATCTATTTACTTATCAACAAAATCTAATTTGCCTTCAAACTATTTACATAATATGATAAGCATGGAAGGTATTTCTCTTACACTATGCTTCTATAAGCAATGCATTATAGAATTGTCAGTTGCACTTATAATGCCATCGACGATGTGTGCTGGAGGAGAAACAAATCTTGGTTATATTTTAACGCATAATTCGGAGGTTATTGACAATGGAAAAGAATAACGTTTACAAAGTAATAATTGCAATTTTAACATCTATTATAGTGATGGGTATTATAGTTATAAGTTATCTCCTATCAAACGATAGTAATCTTACAAAGACTAAACAAAAAAGTTTGAGCGCTGAAGGTGAAAATACAGAAGTTGTAGAAACCGAAGAGGTAGAAGCAGTTGAGGTGATCCACAAGCCTGCTACTGATAAATCCTGTCTGTCACCTGAAAACGCAATAGCTTTAGACGAAATGTATTCGAATTACCTAGCATTTAAACGTGTAGCGCTTAATGAAGATGGATTACTAAATTTCGATAATGCAATTGGCGCTTACAACGGCATCACACAGAACTTAGCTACATCAGTCCTTATGGCCCATACAACGGCTTATGACAAAGAAGTATACAAAGTGGTAAACGAATGGGCTGAGGATGCTTCTAACGTCTCAGATGACATGCTAGGATTCATTCAGGGTACGGTGGAGGTGAATGACTATAATTTAAATATCTTCAAAGCTTCGTTTGATGATCTGGATAACTTCTACGGAAATAAACAGAAGTGGGAGAATTGTCAATGATTCTGTAGGACATGGAGAGAGTAATTCTAATGATTATTTGCCAGGATGGGAGGACGGAGAATCCCCCTGTTTACTTTGAAAAAGTATGGTAACCCAGTAGCGGTATTGTAGGAAAGTAGCATGCTAACATCTTAGATCCACACTGGCAAACACAAGAGATACTTATTCTTTCAGCCGTTTCAACCATAACGTGCATAATCATATTTGTTAATGTCCATTACATACTTTTGAAATTCGATTAACTCAGCACAATTAATCATAGTTTCTTCTGATCGATTCCTTTAAGAAAACAATTAACAATAGCTTCATTCACTATCGGAAGGTCATTGTCTAGTGGATGAAGCTTTTTCACATATGCACCTTTAGCTGATATGTCTTAGACATGGTGATGTTACAACCACCTTAAACATTTAAAGTCATTAATACCCTACAACAGAAAAGAAGCCGTTCTCGACATGGAAAACGACTTCAAGCCTGCTCAATTTATTGAATTTGATGCTAAAGAAAAGTGAATGGTTACCGCAATTATTATCACTCTTTTCAAAAGCCTTGATACATCTATATTTTGAACAACTATATGGAGACGGCGGGAGTCGAACCAACCGTTTCATGAAATGCTATAATTCTAGGCTTTTCGAGGATATATGGCTACTATTAATTTTGTTTGACTACGTATTTGACTACATTTAATAAAAATCTATGTTGCGGGGGAGAATAAAAAGTAAGTAAGTTTTCCCATCTATATCATTTTTTATTATTTATATTAAAGTATAAATAAATAGCTGTTAAACAAATTTTATATTAAAATATAGTTTATCGTATTTTTTAATCCAAGTGCCTTTGAATTGAAAAATATATCGGGAGGAATATAAATGCAATTAGAGTTATTTGAAGAAATAGAACATGATTTTCAAGAATTTAACAATAAACATAGAATTACAAATTATGTCGACACTTTTAACGTAGATAAATCTGGCGATAAATTTACTGTTTTATCACTATTTTCAGGTTGCGGAGGACTTGACCTAGGTTTTAAGGGTGGATTTGAGTTTTTGTCTAAAAAATATCCAAAAAACAACTTTGAAATTATCTGGGCTAATGAAATTGTTGAAAAAGCTGCCGAGACATATGAACATCATTTTGGTAAGCATATTGTTTGTGAAGATGTCAATAATATACCTTCTGAAAAATTCCCTAAAGCAGATATAGTAATTGGTGGGTTTCCATGTCAAGATTTTAGTCTGGCAGGGAAAAGACAAGGGCTATCTGTTGAACGAGGTAGATTATATTTACAAATGAAAAGAGTTATTGATAGCGTTAAACCAAAAGCGTTTATCGCTGAAAATGTAAAAAATTTATTAATGATGGAAGATGGGTTAATTTTAAAAACTATAATAGAGGATTTTAAAGAGAGTGGTTATCAAGTTTATTTCCATTTATTCCATGCAGCTAATTATGGTGTACCTCAAAATCGAGAAAGGGTTATTATTTATGGAATACGTAATGACCTGAAAGGCGTAGAGGCTTATTTACCAAAAGAAACACATTCTCAGGAAAATTGGGTTACCTCGTCCCAAGCCATCGATGATTTATGGGATAAATTAGATGATCCAAAAGTTTATAATCATAGAACTAAAGATTATTCAAAAGCAAAATTTTATGAAGGTAAAAAAACGCAAGGAAATACAAGAATAAAAGCTAATAGTATTGCACCTACTATACGCTCTGAGCATCATGGTAATATTGAAGGTCATTATAGAACTATAGGCGATGATGAAAGTGATATGACAACTTGGAGAAGACTATCTGTTAGAGAATGTGCTCGACTTCAATCTTTCCCCGATAATTTTGACTTCCCATGCGCAGCATCAAGTGCATATAAGCAAATAGGAAATGCTGTACCTCCCGTATTAGCATGGCATATTGCAAATGCTCTTTATTATTCTTTAACTAAATAAAACAATATATAAAGAGGTGGATGAAGTCTTTCATCCACCTCTTTTACTATATTATTCCCATTAATCTGTACCTTTTTCATTTTCAATTTCAGTTTTTAATTTAATTAATAATTGTTTTTGTTCTAAAGGACTTAATTGTTCGTATCTCTCCAATAGATTTAAAGTAAATTTTTTTATTGTATGGTTGAACCAAGAAACTTTCTTTTTAGTATTAGGTATTGCAATTACATCTAACCATCTATTCACTAATACATTCTGCCAATCATTAATAAGTTCCTGTTTTTTATCTATCAAATCTTTGGGATACTTTATTTTTAGACTTTCTGTTTCATGATTAATAAATTCGTCGTTCCAATCCAATATAGTTTTAAAAGAAACTGACGGACGAGGACTTCTATCGGGAAACTGCATGTTCTCATTTACTGCCCATAAGTATCTTCCAATAGTTACGTTAAAACTTTTATTTGTATGTTTTACAAAAATAACCCATTCATCCCCCTGTATTTGCTGAACACTTGAACCAGGAATACTATTATCTTTTGTTGATTTTAATTCTAATGGTACTAAGTAATGACTTTTGCCATCGGTAACAATTAGTAGCAAATCAGGATGAGTATAAACAACATTTGGTCTACGTAAATGAATTTTTAATTCTTCTGTAATTTCATTGGGTAAAAGAATCCTTGAAACTTTAAAATTACAATAATCTTTATATTCATAAGTCGATAAAAGGTTTTCATCTTGATCGTATACCTCAAGTGTTTTATTGTATAAGTTGTTCGGAATACTATTGAATTTTGTTTGTAAAATATTTTTTATAGATTCTTTTAGAGGTCTATCAGTATTAGCTTCATCAGAATGGAATGTAACCTTTTTTAACTCTTCAAGGCAAAACTCATTTAAGTATCTTTCTAATTCAAAAAAATAGATATTTAAAAATACACTTATTTGATCTTTAGGAATCAAATTTAAAACCACCTTTCTTTATATAAAATTATATAATAGAAAAATAGTAATAAATAGAGGGGAATGAAAAATTTGGACGATTGTATAATAGTTAGCATAAAACCTAAATATAAACCTTTATTATTCTCTAAAGAGAAAATTCACGAATTCAGGAATGTTATACCAAAAAAAAGAGTGAAATATATATGCGTTTATGAAACCTCACCTATTAAAGAATTAAGTTATGTTTTAGTAGTGGGTGAACCAATTATATTACCAAATTTAATTATAGAAGATACATATGGAAAAGAAAGATTTAATAGTGGTGAAATGAATTGTAAGATAGCCTATCCAATTACCAACATATACAAATTTAACCCAATTAGTTTAGAGGATCTAAAAAGTAATTTTAATTTTATAATACCGCAGTCGTTTATATACTTGGATTCAAACCCTAAATTGAAGTCATATTTGAACAATGTTGATATGAAAAAGATATGGTGAGTATTTCCAATGTGTATAAATTTACTTATTAATATGTACTACTTTTATGTAGTCGATGAAGAATATGTACTATGAGTAATTATAAATATATATTATCAACTGGAAGAAGCCATAACATCTAGAACATAGATGTTATGGCTTCTTCTATTGAGTTAAACCATTAAAAGGAGGAATTATATGAAGGTATATGAATCACCACAAACAAAGCAATTAGAACTACTAGAAAGAGGCCTCTGCACAGAAAGTAAAATAAAAGTATTGCCAGCGAAGCGTGTAAATATTGTACAAGTAAGGTTGGTAAGAGAAAAAACAATACTTTACAAAGATCGTAAAATACGTTCGCCTCGTTGTGCCTATGAACTGATTCGTGATTTTTTAGGTGATGTAGATCGAGAGCATTTCGTTATTCTTTGCCTTGACACAAAGAACCAACCAACATGCATACAAGTAGTGCATATTGGAAGTCTTAACGCTAGTATAGTTCATCCTAGGGAGGTATTAAAGCCTGCTCTGCTAAGTAATGCAGCTTCAGCAATTGTTGCTCATAACCACCCAAGCAATGTATCTGATCCAAGTCCTGAAGACATTGAGGTTACAAAGCGCTTAGTTCACGCAGGAGAAATTCTTGGGATAGATATACTTGATCATCTTATCATCTGTACAGATACATTCCATTCCCTTAAAGAATCTGGAAATATGTAAAGTACTATAAAGTAAAGACTATGAAAATAAAGCCACTATTCATTTATGTCAACTCCAAAACGATTTAGACCAAATGGATTTTTATCTCCTTTAGATTTTTAAGTAAGAGAATAAGATTTTAAGGTGGTGATAAATATGCTTGAAAGAATTCTTGTGTCCGTTGCTGTTGTGATAATTAATGAAGTAAGGGAAATTATTCAAAACAATAAATCAAAGAATTAATAATAATTATATTAGCCCCCTTTTAATTTACACCGAAATTATTTAAAAGAAGAGTTATTAATGCTGAGAATTTGCATTAATAACTCTTTCCATTTATATCTTTCGTATTTTTTACTTAATAGTAATCATTCCCAATATAATAACCATCCTTTGCATATTTTAGAGCAATAACCAGAAAAATACTCATTCATCATCACTGATTATTTATTATTACTCAGTAGTATATTCAAAAACTTAATAACCCAATTCCAACAATTATCGCTAGTAACACTCCTAATATTATAAGTATCTTCTTAACAAAAAGCCATTTGTCATAACGTAAATCAAACCATAGATCACTAATAAAATCTACGGACAAAACAAATGCCTTTCGTATTAGCTTAAATGAAATCCAAAGAAGTGTAATTGGCCAGAACAACCACATTATCCAAAACTTAAATGATTTTGAAGGCCTTGATTGCGAAAATATCTGCGTCTGCCTTTTTGTTTCTATGTATCTGTTCTGATACTCTTCTTGATAATTCCTTGAAACAGCTTTTGGATATTGTGGATTTTGTCTATAATAATTATCATCCACGCCAATGTCTTGGGCTGTTATCTTTCCAGTTAAGAATAATTTAATTTGAGACTCATTATATTCACATGATTTGTATTCATCGAAATACTCTCGATAGATACAATAGTGTCTTTCATACTGTCTAGCATCTATTTCTATTTCCGCTTGATAATATTCTTTCGCATTTGTAATTCGATCTCCAAAAAATAAATCAGGTAAATATATGTACTGATAAGCATGTCTCATTTCATGAGCTAAAGTAGAGATAAGATAATATGCATCAACAATTTGTATTTCATGTAAGCTACTCGAATAAAAACCACTATGTCCACCAGGTAATTTTGTACCGCGTTGATACACTACCACTGTTGGATATACTTTTAAATTCTCCGCAATAATTTCATAATTTTCATAAAGTGTTTCTTTTGTAAATGGATCAACTGGCCCCAAAAATCGAATTTTTTCTTTTGCATATCCAGGGCTATTTATTCCATTCATATCATTTTGCTTTAAAAAACCATTACGCTGCTCCGAAAAAGCAAATTCAACTAAATTATTTCTATTGGCATTTACTATTACTGATTTTTTTACAGGGCGACTAGATTTAGATGGAGGTTTCCTTTTTGTAAAATTATAACCACACTTTCTACAATTTTGCGAAAAGGGTCCACAATATTCAGAGCAAATAGGACAAGACCTCCCTTCATCTTGTATAATTGTCTGCCCACATTGTTTACACGTTTTTGTCCCTAAACTATTATGACATTTACATTGACCACAAACTGGCATATACTACCTCCGATTTTATAAAATATATTGAGCAATTATTTTTCAAATAAAAAAAAGAAGGATAAATAAACTACTAAATCTCTTATAAAACTTCTGGTTTCACCTTTATATTTTCACATAAGTTATATTATATTACAACAAAAATAAGAATATAGTCTCTAATGTTTAACTAAAATAAAACGTTCATCACTGATTTTAATCAAGATGAACGTTTTAAAATGTATAAGAATTAATACAATTTATTCTGTTTTTTTATTTCTAGATTCATAAAACTTTTTATACGCATCAGCATATGCATTATACAAATAGTTTTCTTGGTTGTTATCGGCTGAAGGAGCGTAGATGTTCAATTCTCCTTCAAGAACATTCTCAACAATATCTTCAAAGGGTTCTTCTTTTGAAAAAATACGATATATAGCAAAATCTAAACGTATCTTTTCTGGTATATGTTTGAGGGCTAAAAGAAAATCTTCTTGAATTTTATTCAATAAATTACTTTTACAGAAATTAAAAATTTGATTATAAATATCCCAGATTTCTTCATTATTAAATAACTTTTTACTTTCAAATTCATTAATAAGTAGAGTTTTGACACCAAAGCTATTTATATTTGCCATCCTACTTACCTCTTGAAAATTCGCTTCCCTAATCGTATACCATTCTCCACTCTTCAAAAACTCTGAAAAGAGTGTTTTAAAATTTTCATCCTCTATTGCTTCTTTTTTGTTGTTAACTAAATTAAAAATATCATATAAATTCGTTGTTTCATTGAATAAATACAAATTAAGTGATTGGTTATAAATAGTATTAACTTTTAAAGATTTAATAAATGATTTAAAATCTCTCTGCGATTTATCAAGTAATTCCATCTCTTGAGCATTTCTACTTCTAATCTGTTTTAAAGGTATGTATCTCTCTTGAACTATATTAATTTCTTTATCTGAATATTTAGGTAATACTTTATAAGTGTTAGTTAAAGCATATATATACCATGGGAAAATTATTTTAGGTACTTTTAAATTGATATTAGTCCTATTCATATGAACTACTTCCAATAAATCCTCTGTTTCTTGAAAATTAATTTCCGACATATATTGGTTAATTTTTTCTTCGAAAGTTTTAAAATCAAAAAATAATTCTTTAACAATTTCAGGATTATGATTCAGATGTATGTCTTTTTTATTACTAAAGAAATTTGTTAAATTAACTAAAGCATCATTTAATATCGACATTTTTACATCAGAAAAAAATTGATTTAAAAGATTTTTTTTATTTTGCTCTAGTTCTTGTTTAAATTCTTTATCTTCTGAAAAATTATAGGTGTATTCAAAATAATGAAAAGTAATAAGTAATTCAAAGAATGCATCAATCTCTTCATTAACTATTTCTGCATTAAGACCCCCATTATCTAATTTCCATTCAAAAAGAGGATTCTCTTTACTATCAATAGTTAACTTTATTTTAGGTATTATTTGTTGAGTAACGTCCAACAGCATCTTCCTCCCAAAAGTTTCGTTCAACTTGTTCAATGTAATTTAATTATCTTTATTATACATAATAACTACACATATTTTTATTAACTAAAAAGTAATATTTATACTTATTTTATATACTTTTAATGAACACTATGAACAACTTGAACGTTATTAACGAATCTCTTTACCATAAGTTCTATACTTTTGCAATACCCCTAGATTACAAATCACAAATACAGACCTGTAATCAACATACCTTTTTTTAAAATCTTTAAAAATATAAGATTTTTATAGTTCTAATGAACAAAAAAGAAAGGGCTGTTAAATATGAAACCAACAAAATATTATAAACAATTTAAAGACCTACAAAGTTACAGTTTAGAAAATACAGGAAATGCATTTTGTGTGCAAATTCAGGATGAAATACTATTATCAGGGCTTACTAAAACGCCAGTAAAGCTTCATACTGCTCTTTTAATACTTCAAAAAGATACCCAATCTTTTGTTAAAGGTTGCTTTGATGAAAAAACATTTGAATTCTCCTCAATTGGGGGTTTTAAGTCTTCATCTAATATTTATATCGGTGTCGATTGTAGAAAAAAAGAAAACAACGTCATTTACGTTTCATCTGAAGATTTTAATTTAAAAATTTCATCTAAGAGAAATCTTAACAGTAGTGATAGACTTTATATTTACTGGGAATATGAAAATACAGCAGCATTAACATTATGTACACATGATCCAGTAACTAATGACACTGTGAGAGAGCATGTTTTCGCTACGACAAAACCCTTACATCGTTTATTGAAATCTATAGTTAGAGATGCACTCCCAAGGTTTCAAGAATTAGATGAAGAAGGTCATTTTGAAAACGGCCAAGAGAAGGGGGAACAAGACGATGGATTGGAATAAAAATAAAAGAAATTCCATGAATCTTTTTGGAGATACATTGGAACAAAGTTTCAAGAAAATTGAACCTAAAGAACTTGACATTAAAATCAATACTTTTGGAGATATGTTGTTCCCAAATCTAAAACTTCTTAACCAAGACATACAGGAATCACAATCTAAAGAAGTTACTTCCTCAAAAAAACACTATAATCATAGAAAATCAATAAAAATTTCAGACCAGAATGATTACAATGACAATTTATTAAATATAAAAACTTTTGGGGATAAACTTAGTAAAGAATTCACTCCGCTGAACTCAGACTTACAAGGTTCACAATCTAAAGAAATTATTGATAAAATGTCAAATCAACAAGCTTCATCTACCCTTAAAAATAAAAGTCAAGTAAAAATGTCAAATTATTTACTAGCAGAACTATTAATGAATACTCATAGGTTTGCAGTTATAGAAGATAATTTGTACTACTGGAATCAAACGTTAGGGTATTTTGTAGGTCTTACAGGTGAAAATGCAGATATTTTTATTCGACAAAATACACCGGAAAAATATAAAAATCAAATTTCGTTTAACACTGGTCAAGAGATACTTCGGTGGATAATAGCTAAAGATGAAATGAAAGTAAATGAAGAGCTATTGGCACCACGAAAGTCATTTGTTGCATTTTCTAATTGTATTATTCGCATAAAAGATTTTTCAGCCCATCCACATAATCCTGATTATTTCTTTACATCTGTATTAAATGCAGAATATCCGCTAAGGTGTAAACCTAATGGACCAGTATTTGAAAACTTTATGAGTCAAATCACTGGTGGAGACCAAAAGCTATATATGAGGTTACAAGAGCTTTTTGGTTATGTGATTTCTGAGATAAGAGATGTTAAGGTTATTCCTTATCTCGTGGGAGTAAAGGATTCAGGTAAATCCATTATTTTGAGACTTTTAGAATACTTAGTTGGTCCAGATTTTTTTACTAATCTTAGTTTTAGTGAACTTAATCAGCAAAGTTTTTTATGTCAACTTTTCGAAAAAAAGTTAAATACCTGTGGTGAAACATCTGAAATAGCCCTTAATCGTTTAGATAATTTTAAAAAATTATCTGGTGGGGACTATGTTATGGCTCGTTACTTATACGGACAAGCTTTTAAATTTATTAACAAAGCGGCTCTTATATTTGCGGGAAACCATTTACCTACAATAAAAGGTATTGATAAATCAAATGCTTTTAGTGAAAGACTTGTAATTTTTCCATTTAATCATCAAGTACCAAAAGGAGAGCAGGATATTCATCTATTTGACAAGCTAATAAAAGAAACCTCATATATTGCTCATTGGGCGTTAACGGGCTTACAACGTTGGATTGATAATAATTATCAGTTTACTTCATGCGAGCAAGTTGAAAAGATGGCAAAGGAATATTCTGAACAAACTAATTCAATTGATAGTTTTATAAAATCATGTTGTTATATGAATCCTGATTCAAAAACACATAATGACGTTTTAGAAACTGCATATAAAAAATATTGTCGTAGCTACGGTATGTTTGAAGAAAGCTCTAGAATGTTTCATAAGCATATGAAAACAATAACCAATTTAAGCTATTCTCGTTTTAGACTAAATAACGAAAATAAGTATGGATATATTGGTATAGGGCTAAAAGATACAACTTACGAAGTGTAAAATATTAAACTCTTCATAAAATACATGTAAAAATCTGGTAAATAAATAAATTTTGCTAAAAACAATGTACAAAATATTTCTAATACACTTTAAGGAGACAATATTATGTTAAAAGAAAAAGAATTTGAAGAAAAACTCAAACAAATTATTGTATCAGAGACTAAGAATTTATTAGAAAAAAACCCGAAGCCCTTAACATTACAAGAATGGTTTAGTCTAACAGACGGAGCGAAGTACACTGGTGTATCTTATAACACCTTTATAAAATTTAGAACTTTAGGGTTAAAAGTATGCGAAATTGAAGGCATCAAACGCGTATCAAAAAAAGAAATCGACCGCTTCCTAGAAGAACACAGCTTTTAAATACTACTAGAGGATTTTTCCCCAGTTAAATTATATATTATAACTGTGAGGATTAATCCTCTCTTTATATCTTGCCCCCGCAACGATATTAGGAGGATCACTATGACAAAAAATAATTCTTCACCCATCAAAAGTTATGAAAACAAAGATGGTAAAATGTTATATAAATTCCAAGTTTATTTAGGTGTAGACGAGCTTACAGGTAAAGCTCGCAGTACTACCCGTAGAGGTTATAAAACGAAAAAAGAAGCTGAACTTGCTTTAGCACGTATCAAACTTCAAGTTTCTGAAGGCACATACAAACAAAAAAGCACAGAGACATATCAGGAAGTATACGATCTTTGGATCACTCAATACGAAAAAACTGTTGAAGAAAGTACATTTGTTAAAACAGTCGGCTACTTTAAAAATCATATCTTACCTTCTATGAGCAACTATCGTATCGAAAAAATTACGATTGCTATTTGTCAAAAACATTACAATGAATGGGCTTCAAAGGTTAAAAAGGCTCGTACCATCAAGTCTTATGCTAAAAAGGTATTAGATTTCGCTATTGTGCATGGCTTTATTCAAACGAATCCCTTCACTCATGTTGAGACAAAAGTTAAGAAGGCTTTTACGGAGAGTGCTGAAGATAAAAATGAAAACTTTTATACGAAGGAAGAGTTAAATTTATTTTTAGAGAAAGCAAAAGATCACCTTAACTATAAAGCATATGCGCTATTCCGTTTGATTGCTTATACAGGTATGCGTAAAAGCGAGGCCTTAGCTTTAACATGGAATGATGTGAACTTTGTGGAAAGTGAGTTAACTATTAATAAAGCTATTGGACGTGGTAAACAAACACAGCTTTATTTGAAGACCACTAAGACTGGTAAACCTCGCATGATCAAATTAGATGAAACAACTTTATCGATCTTGAAAGAATGGAATAAGCTTCAAAAGCAGCAATATATTCAGTTCGGCATTAATACGCTGAAGAAAAATCAATTGATGTTTAGTAATACAAAAAACGATTTTATCCAGCCTGGTCAAGTTCAGAAGTGGATGTATAGTGTTCAAAACAAATACACTTTGAAGAAAGTATCACCACATGGCTTACGCCATACGCACTGCTCACTTTTATTCGAAGCTGGTGCAAGCATTAAAGAAGTTCAAGATCGACTTGGGCATTCTGATGTAAAAACTACTTTAGACATTTATACACACGTCACGAAAAAGGCCAAAGAAGGAGTTATACAGAAGTTTGTTAGCTATTTAGAAGGTTAAGTTTTTGACTTAGTTTTGACTAGAAATTGACTAGATTTGAATGAAAACAGGTGAAATTGGATGAAATTAAAAAAGTGCCAAAACCCTGTATTATCAAGGGTTTTGACACTCTGTGAAATCATTTGATTCCATAAAATGGAGACGGCGGGAGTCGAACCCGCGTCCAAAGACTCCAATACTTCAGCTTCTACGCGTGTAGTTTGCCTATTTACGATTCGCGTAACATTATGCCGACAAACAGGCGTCCTGTACGCTAACCTGGAAATCTCTTGCCGATGACTCAGGTGGCACCATCGACCGTATCCCACTAAAGTTGGGCCCCACGTTCTCTACATGGGCGATAGAGAGGCAGAGCGCTTACGAGCTTACGCTGCGAAAGCTAAGTTTTGTTGTTTGCCAGTTATTATATAACTGTCGTTGATGACGGAGCCGAGCCCTCCGACGCGCGACTAAAGCTTGAACCATCCCTGTCGAATCCGTAACGTCCCCTTGATATATGAATCGAAGCGGTTGAGCCTCGTTCAAACAAAGAGCTAGAATTGCTTCTAGTACGGTGGGAGCTTAAAAGTACGCTTCCATGAAATCTGGCAATCAGTAATTCATATTATAAAACATAATGAGCGATAGTTCAAGTGTACCGCTCTAGTAGGAAACATGGGCTTGGACTTAGAGGCTATCCATCGCTTTCTCTGTTCTATTCCACCATACTTTAACTTCTATCCGTCACTTTCACGATTCTATCCATCACTTCCCCAATCCTATCCACTACTCCAGCTCACCCCGCCCCCCGCAACTCCCCCAACCAAAACAAAAAGCTCACCAACAACTAGGTGAGCTTTCTGATAATCTATTAATATTGGTTATTGGATTTGAAGGTGCGTTCCATTTCGCGTTTGGCTTCTTTTTTGCGCATGTCGTTGCGTTTATCGTAGTCTTTTTTCCCTTTGCCGACGCCGATTAAGAGCTTGGCATAGCCGTCCTTGATGTACATTTTCAATGGGACGATTGTGTAGCCGTCACGTTTGACGGCACCGACTAGCTCGCCGATTTGCTTTTTATGGAGAAGCAATTTGCGGGCGCGTAGTGGGTCGTGGTTGAAACGGTTCCCTTGATCGAACGGGCTGACATGCATATTGCTAATCCATGCTTCGCCATTGGTAATGCGGACGTAGGAGTCTTTTAGCTGGGCCTTGCCTGCACGAATGGATTTGATTTCTGTACCGGTTAGGACCATGCCTGCTTCGATTGTCTCTTCAATAAAGTAATCATGTCCAGCTTTTTTGTTTTGTGCTAATACTTTTCCTGAACCTTTTGCCATTTGATTCACCCTCTACTTAAAGGTTGAGCTTGAGCGAAAGTATCCGTACTTAGGACACTTTCGCTCATGCTTATTTACGTTTTGATTTTTTCTTTTTGTTTTTCTTTGCAATGCCTTCATAGAATTTTTGCTTTTGTTTCACGCGTTTTTTAGGACCTGGGCTGCTAGAGTCATCTTTGCGACGTCCACGTGGATCACGGTCACCTTCACGGCGTTCACCGCGTTTAGTATCTCGACTTCCGCTTTCCTCTTCTTGGCGACTGCTTCTACGGCTGCCACCACGCCCGCCTTTTTCGTCATCGCTACGTGTGCTTCTGCGACTGCGTTCACCTTTATTGTCGTTATAATTTTTACGTGCGTGAATAACAGTCGGCGCGGCTTTGCGTGTTCGTCCATATGAAGTTACCATTCCAACGATTTCAAAGTCAATGGATGACTCCTCAATAATGACATTGGCAACACGGACTGTTACTTCATCACCAATACGGAATTGACGATTTGTACGTTCACCGATCATGATCATTTGACGATCATCGAAACGGTAGTAATCATCTGTCATATTACTAATATGGACAAGTCCTTCAATCGTGTTTGGCAACTCCACGAAAATACCGAAGTTGGTAATGGATGATACGATTCCTTCGAATTCTTCGCCAATTTTATCAGACATATATTGTGCCTTTTTCAAAGCATCTGTATCACGTTCTGCATCAACCGCACGGCGTTCACGCTCGGATGTGTGGTCAGCAATTTCATCCATTGCCATTCCCCACTGTGCAACCGTTTCTCGAGAAGTATCCTTATTAATTAAATACGTACGGATTAATCGGTGTACGATTAAGTCCGGATAACGGCGAATTGGTGATGTGAAGTGTGTATAGAAATCAGTTGATAGGCCAAAGTGACCTAGGCTTTCTGGGTAATATTTCGCCTGTTGCATCGAGCGTAGCAGCATCGTTGAAATAACAGGCTCCTCTGGCATACCTTCAATGGCTTTCAGAACATCCTGTAATGCTTTAGGATGCACAGTATTGCCTGTACCTTTAATTAAAATCCCGAAGTTCGTAACAAATTCAAAGAATCGTTGAAGCTTTTCTGGCTTTGGATCTTCGTGAATACGGTATATGAACGGTACATTCATCCAGTGGAAGTGCTCCGCTACTGTTTCATTAGCAGCTAGCATGAAATCTTCAATTAGCTTCTCCGCTACTGTACGTTCACGTATCTCAATATCAACTGGCCAACCTTCCTCATTCACGATGACTTTAGATTCTTTAAAGTCAAAGTCAATGGCACCTCGAGATTCACGTTTACGACGTAAAATGCCAGATAGCTCTGCCATATTTTTAAACATCGGAACAAGTGGCTCGTAGCGTTTGATTAACGCTTCATCTTGCTCCTCTAAAATTTTGTAGACATCCTTATACGTCATACGTTCAGTTGTTTTAATAACACTTTGGAAAATTTCATGTGAAATAACATTCCCACTCGCATCAATAATCATTTCACAGGATAGTGTTAAACGGTCAACCTGTGGATTTAATGAACAAATACCGTTTGAAAGTCGATGCGGAATCATTGGGATCACACGATCTGTTAAATAAACACTTGTTGCACGGTCATAGGCTTCAAGATCGATGACAGAGCCTTGCGTTACATAATAACTAACGTCTGCAATATGTACGCCAAGCTTATAAGTACCATCTACATTTTTTATGACGGTTACTGCGTCATCCAAGTCCTTTGCGTCAGCCCCATCGATGGTTACAATCGTTTCATGACGTAAATCACGACGACCTACTAAATCAGCCTCTGTAATATCATCTGGCACACGTTGTGCAGCAGCGATGACTTCGTCTGGGAATTCAGGTGGAATATCGTGCTTATATAAAATTGATAAAATATCCACGCCTGGATCATTTTTATGCCCTAAAATTTTTGTAATATAGCCTGTAGCCGATTTTAAATCTTCAGGCCATGTGGCTACTTCGACCACAACCTTATGGCCATCAACAGCGCCTAATGTATCTCCTTTTGCAATAAAGATATCCATTGGCAGCTTTTTATCGTCTAAGACAACAAAGCCAAAGCCACGATTAGCTTGGAATGTGCCGACAAAGCTTGTTTGACCACGTTCAACGACCTTAGTTACAGTCCCTTCACGGCGATCACCAAATGATTCTTTTAACACACGAATAAGAACGATATCTCCATTTATAGCCCCATTAATTTCATGCGGTGGAATGAACACATCATCCATGCCCTCAACATCAGGCGCTACAAAGCCGAAACCCTTCGCGTGACCGATAAATTTACCTCTTAGTAAATTCATACGTTCTGGTAGGCCATAACGATTGGAGCGAGAACGAACAACTAAGCCCTGTCCTTCCATACGGACTAATGTTTTGACAAGCTCCTTAAATTCTTCCGCATCCTCAAAGCCAAATTCATCCTCTATTTCACCGACAGTTAATGGTTTGTAATCATCTTGGCCGAAAAAAACGAGTAACCGACTTTGTAGTGTATCTTTTTGGTCTTTCATACATATTCCCTCCTTCATGAGAAAATCCTATTTATAATTTTATTGTGCCCAATTTAGGCTTTCTAAAAAGCGATAAATATCTTCATGTAATTGATCTTTTTCTTGATCTAACGTAATAACATGTTTTGAGTTTTCATACCACTTCATATGCTTATCAAGTGACTCAGTTTGATTATATATAATGTTGGCAGATTCTGTCTCTATTACCTCATCATTTGTAGCTTGAACGACAAAAATAGGGGCATAAATCATGTCGATTTCTTGACGAGTATGCGTAATAAATTCACGTAACTCTTGGAGAGACGGCATGCCTTTTTCAGCAATGAGTGCTACTTCTGTTTCGATTTGTTCCTCCTGTTTACCTTGGAACTTTTTATAGTCTTTAGCATATTTCAAAACACCCTCAAACATGACGTCTGTTGTACGCATAGTCATAGGTGCACACATCGTAACAATTCCTTTAACAGGGTTGTTTAAGGCTACATTTAATGCCATTACACCGCCTAATGAAAGGCCAGCAACAGCAATTTCTTCATAGCCAGCATCCTGTAACTGTTTATAGGCGGCCACGACATCTTGCCACCAGTCTGCTGGACCTGTTGTGATAAGTTCCTCAGGTTCCACACCGTGACCTTTATAGTGAGGTGCTAAAGTAGTATACCCTTTTTTCTCTAAAAATCTACCAAGCATGCGAACGTCTGCCGAGCTACCTGTAAAGCCATGTAGTAATAAAACGGCACGTGGTCCTGCTTGAAAGAAAAATGGCTGTGATAATGATTTATTCATGGTAAGCACTCCTTCATCCTAAAACGCTCATATATACTATACCCATTATAGCCCTCTCGATGATGCCTCGAGCATAACATTAGGCTATAACATTACATTTCAATTTTTACTCCATCGAGAAAATTTTCCATTTGGTTATGATAAAAGAAAACGCCCAACCAATGTGGTTAGGCGATAGATCTTCAACTATTAGATTTTTGTAATAGCGATTGCTAAAATAAAGAATAGTATAGCTAACACAATTGTTGCACGGTGAAGGATTAAATCCATACCACGCGCTTTTTGCTTTCCAAATAGTTGCTCAGCTCCACCCGAGATGGCACCTGATAAGCCTGCACTTTTACTAGATTGAAGTAATACCACCACGATCAACGCTAATGATACGATAACTAATGAAACTAATACTACTGTATGCATTCACTGCACCTCCCGAACTTTGAAACATCACAACAGACTATATTATAACAAAAAAAGGTTGCCATGACAAACTTAGCTTTCTGTTTAGTAGGAATTTTTCCTCTTCACGTACATCTATTTGTCGGATTATCCGACTATTTGTGGATAACACCTCCTCTAATTTTAGATTATAATGGAAAAAATTATATTTTATTGGAGGATTTATGTATTGAATAAAAAAATAGCACTGCTTTTATTATGCTGCACCATTCCCTTTTTTACAGCATGCTCAAAGGCAATCGACATCCTACTACAAGATGAAGAGGATGTCACAATGACAACCACCTTAACAGAAGAACCAAATGAAACAAATACTGATATAAAAATACCAGAAAGCAAAGCATTATCTGCCTCATTTTCACCTACCGATTTATTTTCAACCACTTTATTTAAGGATGATCCCGCTTTACTACAATTTGCAAAAAAAGTGGAGAAGCAGGTTGCTCAATTTGAAGAGCACTTTGAGGTTTCTTATACAGGGAAGCTGAATTTTGAGGATTTTGAAGTACAGCTCAATGATTTAAATAACCTGATTACCTTCGTTGACCCTTATACAGCTGGTTATTTCTTATATTATGAATGGAGCGCTTGGGAAACCGATAATGGTTATTCAGTAGAATTGTCCATACAATATTTAACTGATGCGAAGAAGGAAAAAAAGGTAGACCAATATGTGGAGACGTTCGCGAATCAATATATTACCAAAGACATGACAGACTTTGATCGTGCGAAAGTCATTAATGATTATGTTGTACAGCTAGCCACATATACGGAACAGGGCTCTACTGAAGGTCAATCCGTTTTCGAATTAATTAATGAAGAAACTGCTGTATGTCAGGCTTATGCTTTACTTACTTACCGTCTATTAGTAGCATCTAATCTCGATGCGAAATACGTCTATGGCTATAGTGAAGATCAGCTACATGCCTGGAATTTAGTCCAGGTTAATGGCAATTGGTATCATCTCGATACAACTTGGAATGACGTTGCACCTACCGAGCCCTTTACAATTTCCTACGAATACTTTTTGGTCAATGATGAAAAACTAAGTCAAGATCATTTATGGGCCAATGAAAACTATTTTGCCGCAACTAGTAATGCTTATGATTTTATGCATGATATGTGGTATGCCAATACAGTAGATAATGTGATCTATTATAACAGCATGAGCGATAGTACCGTTTATTCCTATGACTTAACGACAAATGAACATAAACAAATTTCTGCAACTGCCTGCTATTATTTAGTGACTGACCAACAATCTATTTATTGTAGTGACTATGATAATGCTGGCTATTTAACAAAAATAAATGTCCAGGACGGTTCCGAGGAGGTATTATTCGAAGACGAGGTACTGAACTTGAACATCCAAGATGGTATTTTGTATTACGAAACACTTGACGGCTCCATGCATCAACAAAATTTGTAACCTACATAGAATCTGTGTGCGGATTTCACACAGATTCTATCTCCCTCTGCTTCAGTTGGCCAACCACACCGCTTTCCCTTCACATTTACAGTATTACCATATTTTATTAACAATTTTTTAACGGTGGCTTTACACCCTTCCTTTACACTTACAGTTGATCATTCATTCATCTAAAGGAGGAAAATCATGAAATACGCAAAAAAATGGGCTTCATTATTTTTAGCAAGTGCAGTGACTTTATCCGCAGTTAGTATTCCACAGCAAGATGTACAAGCAGCTAAAGTAAAAAAACCGACAAATGTCATCATGCTAGTGATGGATGGAAGCAGTAATAATGCTGTAACACTTTCCCGTTGGTATAAAGGGGAAAGCTTAGCAATGGATGAAATTTTATCGGGTGCAATGCGCACTTACTCTGCTGAATCAGCCATTACTGACTCTGCCCCTGCCGCTACTGCATTAGCGACGGGACATAAATCGAATGATAAATATATAGGGGTGCTCCCATCGGAGATTACTTCACCTGGATTAGCGCAAATAGATAAGAAGGAAGCCTTTAGACCCGTAGCCAATGTATTAGAAGGTGCTAAACAGCAGGGGAAAGCGACTGGCTTGATCTCTACCTCTGAAATTCAACATGCAACGCCTGCCGGTTTCTCAGCACATGCGAACAATAGGAGCCAATATGGAGATATTGCGGAACAACAGGTTTATCAAAATATTGACGTTGTCTTAGGTGGCGGTTTAGAATCGCTGACACCAGGTACGTCTAAAAATGCCCGCAAGGACGGCGAGGATTTAATGAAGGTATTGAAGGATAATCAATATGATTTAGTGCATACTCGTGATGAGTTATTAAATAGTCCATCTTCAAAAATTTGGGGAAGCTTTGCACCAAGTGCCTTGGCGTATGATTTAGATCGTGCCAAAACTAGGAAATCAGAGCCTACACTTGCTGAAATGACGAATAAAGCAATTAACACGCTTAAAAAGGATAAGGATGGCTTCTTCCTTTTTGTTGAAGGTAGTAAGGTAGACTGGGCTGCACATGCCAATGACACCATCGGTATAATAAGCGATATTTTGTCGTTTGATGATGCCGTAAAAGAAGCCGTTGATTTCGCAAAGGAAGATGGGAATACATTAGTCATCGCAGTTACAGACCATGGAAATAGCGGAATTACGATGGGGAACGCCAATACTACTAGTACCTATTCAAGCATTCCTGTTTCAGCTTATATTGATCCATTAAAAAAGGCTTCCATGACCGTTGAAGGGGCTTTAAGCCAACTAAAAGAAGACCGTTCCAACATTGTGGAGGTAGCTGCTCTGTATGGATTAGATCCATTAACGAAGGACGAGCTTTCTACATTAAAATCTGCGAAAGATGTCGGTAGCGAAATGGTAAAAATGCTAGCAAACCGTGCGAACATTGGTTATACGACGGGTGGTCATACGGGAGAAGATGTTTTTCTTTATTCATTTGGTCCTTCTAAATTAACTGGACTCGTTGAAAACACGGATTTAGCTCATTCAATGGCGCAATTTATGGGCTTCGACCTAAAGTCTTTAACAGATGATTTGTATGTGCCAGCTACAAAGGCATTTACAGAGAAAGGCTTTACAACAAAAATAGATCTATCCGATAAAGAAAACCCAACCTTCGTTGCTCAAAAGGCAGATGTGACGGTGAAAATTCCTGTTAACAAAAACGCAATGATTTATGAACACACTTCAAAAAATACAACAAAAACCCACACATTCAATACCATTAATGTTTACAATGGTTCTGAATTTTATGTTTCTAAAAAAGTTATAGAGGCCGTGAAATAAAAATAAGGGCACGAACATAAGTTGAGATTATTCCCTTATGTTCGTGCCCTTTTTACATAAAAATAGCCATCCAACAGTTTGTAATTCTTGTACATTCCCCCAGAACCTTAAATTTACCTTAAATTAATCTTATGATTTAATGAATTCACCTTAATCCAGCAACATTTTTCTCCACATTCCGTCAAATCAGTGTTAAAAACATAAGGTAAGGATTTTTAACTAGTAAATTAGTATTTTTTGAAAGTTTAATCCTATACTTTTTTTCATTGGAGGTGGACAAATGGAATCCATCAAAAATAATGAGTATCTACGCTTTATCGGATTCACGTTATTTTATTTGATCGTTTTGGTGCTGTTGTTTCTTATACATGGCTTTCATGATATGAACGCTGGACCATTTATATATACGGAATTTTAAATAAAGGAGTTTTACTGATGTTAAGTATTTTAGCAGCTATCGAACGTGTGGCCATCCAACAGCCACAAAAAACTGCTTATCAAACCCACAATGCCTCCTTAACATATGGTGAGCTTTGGCATTATTCGGATTGTATAGCCGATTATATCATGGCACATCATTTGCAGAGACAGCAGCCCATTGTCGTTTATGGACATATGTCCCCTTTACAGATTGCTGCCTTTTTGGGCGCAGTAAAGGCGGGACACCCATATGTACCCGTTGACTCGTCAACACCGTCTGAAAGATTACAGTTAATTTTGGAGGCATCGAAAGCTTGTCTAGTATTCACGACAGAACCATTACAGATGCTAACAAACATACCTGTAGTAGCAGTGAGTGAAGTGTTAGACTCATCCTCCCTCCAAGACAGTCCAGCAGCAACAAGCTGGGTGCAGCAGGAGGACATTCATTATATCATTTACACTTCTGGCTCAACTGGGCAGCCAAAGGGCGTCCAAATAACTGCCAATAATTTAGCTCATTTCGTTACTTGGATGCAGGATAATTTTCCCATACAGGAATCAGGCGTATTTTTAAATCAAGCTCCCTATTCTTTTGACTTATCCGTCATGGATCTCTATCCAGCTCTTGTAGGAGGGCATACACTTTATGCAATTACACAACAAGAAATCGCCAACCCGCGAGCTTTATTTGACTCATTAGCGTTGTCCAACACTCGTGTTTGGACGTCTACCCCTTCCTTTGCCAAGATGTGCTTAATGAACAAGGAATGGGAGCAAAGGCTCATGCCTGCATTAGATACCTTTTTATTCTGCGGTGAGGTTTTACCAATACCTGTCATTAAAGAGCTCATGCAACGTTTTCCACAGGCCACTATTTATAATTTATACGGACCTACGGAAACGACTGTCGCTGTATCCTATGTAAAAGTAACTGAAGCATTAATAGAACAATTTGAGCAATTACCGATTGCTCCTATTTCTGAGGGAAACGTTTCTTTATTAGATGATGGAGAAATTGTTATTTCGGGGCCAACTGTCAGTGCAGGCTATTTAGGAGCACCCGAGTTAACAGCTAAAGCCTTTCCAACCATAGCTGGTCATCGCATCTATCAAACAGGAGATATGGGCTATGAGCAAGATGGGTATTTGTTCTTTTTAGGTCGCAAGGATTTCCAAGTAAAATTACATGGTTATCGCTTAGAGATCGAGGAGATTGAGAAACAAATTAGTAACCTGCCACCTGTTTCAAGCTGTGTAGTTGTTCCTGTCCATAAAGATAATGAAATTGTTTCTCTAAATGCTCATATCGTTTTGCGTGAGCCTTTAGCGGACTCTGCTTTTAAAATGACTAAGCAGTTGAAGACCCTATTATCGGAGTATTTACCAGCCTATATGATACCTAGAACGTTTAAATATATGGATGCTTTACCGCTAAATCCAAATGGTAAAGTCGATCGTAAAGGATTGGCGGTTATGGAAACAGTATGACGCCTTATGGAAATATAGCATTCTTTCTCATTATTGGACTATTATTGCTACCTACTATTTTATTAGGTTTACGTGGCAAGTCTGCGAAGCATTATAATTTATTGGTATCGTTGATTGTTTTAGCTCTTATCTTTGGACACTCCTTGAACGGATCAATTTCGTTAATATTGTTTACGGTCTTTCAAATAGTGCTTATTACGGCTTATCAACGCTATCGACTGCAGCAAAATAATGGACCCGTTTTTGTCATGGCTGTGCTCCTGTCGATTTTGCCGCTTGTGCTAGTGAAGATTTTGCCTATCCTTGGTCTGCATCATTTATTCGGCTTCCTTGGTGTGTCCTACATTACATTTAAAGCAGTGCAAATGATTTTAGAAACACGCGACGGCTTAATGAAGGAAAAAGTCTCTATCGTCGAACTGGCCTATTTTTTACTGTTCTTTCCTACAGTATCGTCGGGTCCTATCGATCGTTGGCGCCGTTTTACGAAGGATTTTCATTCGGTTCCCTCTTCGGAAGACTATCAAAAGCTGTTACTAAGTGGCATTAACTATATCTTTGTGGGCTTTTTATATAAATTTATATTGGCTTATTTAATCTACAACTACACACTTATTTATTTGCCAAACCATACGTATAACTATTTGACACCTTTCCAAGGACAGTTAGCGTATATGTATATGTATAGCTTTTACTTATTCTTTGATTTTGCAGGCTATAGTGCATTCGCAGTAGGTGTAAGCCGAATAATGGGCATTCAAACACCTATTAACTTTAACCGTCCATTTGCCAGTCGCAATATTAAAGACTTTTGGAATCGTTGGCATATGAGTCTTTCCTTCTGGTTCAGAGATTATGTTTATATGCGCTTTGTTCTTTGGATGACGAAGAAAAAATGGCTGAAAAATAAATTCGCCATTTCATATATAGGGTTCTTTTTATTATTCTTTTTAATGGGCATTTGGCATGGCCTCGAATGGCATTTTGTCGTTTATGGTCTCTATCATGCCTTATTAATTATTAGCTTCGATAAATTCGAACGCTGGAATAAAAAGCATAAGCTTTGGCCAAAAAATAAATGGACGCATGCCATTGGTGTATTTATCACGTTCAATGCCGTATGTTTTGGCTTCTATATCTTTTCAGGGAAATTATTTTAACTAAAGGCTTTCTACAAATAAAGCCTGTTCAATAAAGGAGAATTATTAATGGAAAAACAACAAGTTTTAGAAATGCTAGTGGAGTTATGTGAAGATGAAATTATTGTAGAAAACCCAGATATCGATCTATTCGAGGAAGGTCTTCTTGATTCCTTTGGTACCATTAATTTATTGGTAGAAATTGAGAACCGTTTTAATATTTCTGTACCTATTACTGATTTTAATCGTGAAGAATGGAACACGCCGAATCGTATTGCAGGGAAGTTAGCTGAAAGACAATGATAAAAAAAGGCTTTCTATCACTATTTATTGCCTTAGCCCTGTTTTCCGGCTTTGTCTTCTTTCCAAATTCTTGGATCAAAGCATGGATATCAGAAGATGATGTGGAGCAAGCCAAAACAAATATGTCTCCACTCGTCTTTCAAGGCACGTATTTACAGGAGCGAATGTTACAGGAGCCTACTTCCATGCCTTTATACGGTTCCTCTGAATTAAATCGATTTGACCCGTTTCACCCTTATAATTATGCTCGAGCAACAGATGCCCCGTATACGACATTTATGATTGGTCGTGGTGGGATGCAGTCCATTACGCATTTCTTAAACTTTGCTGCGCAAGAGAAAAATTTAGAGGGCAAAAAATTAGTTTTTATTATTTCACCCCAATGGTTTACGGAAAAAGGTATGGGTGAATTCCATTTTTCACCGAATTATTCTATGTTACATGCCTATGACTTAGCGTTTAATCGTGACATGGATGCTCATCTCCGTAAACAGGCTATGGAGCGCCTGCTAGAATTTGATACCGTTGAGCGAGATCGTCTCTTAAAAACGATGTATCAATATCAAATGTCTAATGGCAAAAAACATCCTGTTACAGGACGTATGGCTATGATAGCGGGCCGCTTTCACAAGGAATTACTAGAAAAAAAGGATCTCTACTATTCGCTATTCCCTCGCAAGGGGCATTCATTAAAAAATAATGATAAGCTCGTTGCGGACCAAAGCTTTGAACAGCAAATACAGCATGCTGAAGCCTATGGGGAGAAACGTGTCTCCAATGAATATATGATTGAAAATAGAGCTTACAAGCGACTGGTTAACGCTAATTTTTCAAAGTTTAAGAATATGCGAAAGCATGAAGATTATACGGAATCTCCTGAGTACAAGGATTTTCAGCTAGTTATGGATGTGTTAAAGGATGCTGGTGCTAAGCCATTATTCGTCTCTATTCCCGTTAACGGCTATTGGTATGATTATAATGGCTATTCTAAAGAACGACGACAACAATATTATGAGAAGATGGCACAACTATTAAAGGATGCCAATGTCGACTATGTTGATTTTACAGACCATGAGTACGACCCTTATTTTATAATGGATACGATTCATATTGGCTGGAAGGGCTGGGTTTATTTAGACCAGAATATGGATAAATACTGGGCACAGCAGTAATGTAATAGCAAATGGAGAGTCAGTCTGTAGTGAGCTAACACTTCAGACTGACCTTTTTATATTCATTAACTTTCATCATCTAATGAGAACAGTCTAAGTTCCTCAGAATCATTGGAAAATTGGATGACCTTTTCAAACTGCAAGCCTATTCTTTCGAGTAACTTAGCTGACGCATGATTATCTTGGGTAGTAATAGCCACAATTCGATTAAATCCTAGTGTCTCTAGACCATAGGCTAAAACGGCTGATGCTGCTTCATAGGCATATCCCTTTCCCCAATAATCAGGGAGAAACGCGAAACCAATATCTACATCCTCTAAATTATCTCTTTTGACGAAACCGCATATTCCTATCGGGGTTTGATCTTCCGTTTTTTCCACTACATATAGGCAAAATCCGAATTGCTCATACATCCGTATTGCACCATTTTCTATATAACGAGCCGCCTCCTCTACGGTCTTCACACCGCGGTCACCGATAAATTGTATCCACGAGGGATCATTCACTAGCTCAAGAATAAATGGCGCATCATCCGTTGTTTGTAAGCGCAATATTAGTCGTTCTGTTTCAAGAATGTTCATTGTCACGCTGCTCTCCTTTCGTCTGAAGCTTACAGTCAAATTTACTGCTCTCCCATTCAGACGCTAAAATAGAATATTGATATTCATCCACCCATTGTCCCTTGGACATATAGTTTTGTAAGAAATGACCTTCGCGTCTCATCCCTATACGCTCAAGTACGGCAATAGAATTGTTATTTCTCACATCCGTAAAGGCAATGACTTTATGTTTCTTTAATGAATGGAAAAGATAATTTATTAACGCGCAAACCGCTTCCTTTGCATATCCCTTCCCCTGATGTTCCGGAGAAAGGGTAAATCCAATTTCTACAATGCGTGGTTCACTTAAAGGCGTGTGAAGTGCGCAATCTCCAATAAGCTCATTCGTTTCCTTCAAAGCAATGGCGAATTGGTACCATGTCCCTGGCTGATTAGGAACATGATTTATTTGGTGATGCACGAACGTTTTTGCTTCGTGATATTGATAATTCTCCCACGATTGATATTTAGCAATTTCAGGATCAGCCCGATATGTGTAAAAACTTTCAATATCATCCGTCTGAAATTTTCTTAATAGAAGACGATCTGTTCCAGCAAATACTTCCATATTTTTCTCCATAGTATTTTCCCTTTCATAACTTTCTTCCATATATATTATTATAATCATTTTAAACGATGGATGCTTTGTTCATTTTTCATGACAACATCCATAAAAAATCGCCCCAAAAGTATGTTTAACTTTTGGGACGAAATACGTATTAGTCGCTTATTTTAAGTTATAGAATGATTTTAAACCAAGGTACTCAGCCGTTGAACCAAGTTGATCTTCGATGCGAAGAAGTTGGTTGTATTTAGCTACGCGGTCTGTACGTGATGGCGCACCCGTTTTAATTTGGCCTGCATTTGTTGCTACGGCGATATCAGCAATTGTTGCATCCTCTGATTCACCAGAACGGTGAGAGATAACTGCTGTGTAGCCTGCACGTTTCGCCATTTCGATCGCTTCAAATGTTTCTGTTAATGTACCGATTTGGTTCACTTTGATAAGGATTGAATTTCCAACTCCTTGCTCAATACCTGCAGATAATTTTTTTGTATTTGTTACAAATAAATCATCACCTACTAATTGAACACGACTACCAATACGTTCAGTTAATAGCTTGTGTCCAGCCCAGTCATTTTCATCTAAACCGTCTTCAATTGAAATGATTGGGTATTTGTTTGTTAACTCTTCGTACCAATCAACCATCTCTTCTGAAGTTTTAACAACACCTTCACCATCTAAGTGGTATTTACCATCTTCTTTATTGAAAAGCTCTGATGAAGCTACATCCATTGCAAGCTTCACTTCTTCACCTGGTTTGTAGCCTGCTTTTTCAATTGCTTCTAAAATGACTGTAATTGCTTCTTCGTTGGAGCCAAGGTTTGGTGCGAAACCACCCTCGTCACCTACTGCTGTATTATAGCCTTTAGCTTTTAGTACTGCCTTTAAGTGGTGGAAAATTTCAGCACCAATACGTAGTGCATGACGGAAAGATTCTGCACCGACAGGCATAACCATAAATTCTTGAATGTCTACATTGTTATCTGCGTGTGCTCCACCATTTAAAATGTTCATCATTGGTACTGGTAATTGTTTAGAATTAAACCCACCAAGATATTGATAAAGAGGTACATCTAAATAATCTGCCGCAGCATGTGCAACTGCCATGGATACACCTAGAATTGCGTTAGCACCTAGCTTGCCTTTATTTTCTGTGCCATCAAGCTCTATTAAAGCTTTGTCAATGACAACTTGGTCAAGAACAGAATAGTTACCTTCTAATTCTTGTGCAATAATTGTGTTAACATTTTCAACTGCTTTTAATACACCTTTGCCTAGGTAACGAGAGTTGTCACCATCGCGTAATTCTACAGCTTCGTATTCACCTGTTGATGCACCTGATGGTACGATTGAGCGTCCGAAAGCGCCTGACTCTGTAAATACTTCAACCTCTACTGTTGGGTTCCCACGTGAATCTAAAACTTCGCGAGCATAAACTTGTGTAATAAATGGCATAATTAATTCTCCTCTTTTTCAATTAATGATTGACCTGTCATTTCAGTAGGCTGTGACACCTGTAATAATTCTAACATGGTTGGAGCCAAATCGGCTAAAATACCACCATTTCGTAAAACAACATTTGGTTTTGTCACAATTACTGGAACAGGATTTGTTGTATGAGCTGTCATAGGCTCCCCAGCTAGTGTTACCACTTCATCAGAGTTCCCATGGTCAGCTGTAATAATAGCTGCACCACCTTTTGCAAGAAGCGCATCTACTACTTTCCCTAAGCATTCATCCACTACTTCAATGGCCTTAATTGTTGGTTCAAGCATTCCACTATGACCTACCATATCAGGGTTGGCAAAGTTAAGAAGAATACCATCAAATTTTTCAGCCTCAATTTCTGCAAGTAAGGCTTCTGTCACCTCATAAGCAGACATTTCAGGTTTTAAATCGTATGTGGCAACCTTTGGGGATGCGATTAATAAACGTTCTTCACCTAAGAATTTCTCCTCACGTCCACCGCTCATAAAGAAAGTAACATGTGGATATTTTTCGGTTTCGGCAATGCGTAGCTGTGTTTTACCATTCATCGCTAACACTTCACCGATTGTATTTTTCAGGTTGTCATTTTCATAAGCAACCTGTGCATTAACTTCATCACTATAATGAGTAAAGGATACAAATTTCAAGTTTTTTGGATGCTTGGCAGATACTGCAAAACCATCAAAGCCTTCATTTGTGAATACTTTTGACAACTGTATAGCACGGTCCGGACGGAAGTTAAAGAAAATGACTGCATCGTTATCACCAATCGTTGCCACTGGCTCTCCATGCTCTTGAATGCTAAATGGGATGACAAATTCATCTGTCACTTCACGCTCATACGATGCTGCTACACCACTTTTTGCACTTTCCGCTGTTTGACCAACGCCATCTACCAGTACATTATAAGTAAGCGCGACACGATCCCATCGTTTATCGCGGTCCATTGCATAGTAACGACCGTGAATAGATGCAAATTGACCTACTCCCATTTCAGTCATTTGTTTTTCAGTTTCTTCAATATAGTCTAAAGCTGTTGTAGGTCCAACATCTCGACCATCTAAGAAGCCATGAACGAAAACGTCCGTTACATCTTGCTGCTTTGCAAGCTTTAATAGAGCAAACATATGCTCATAATGACTATGAACACCACCATCTGATAACAGCCCCATAATATGCAATTTAGAATTATGAGCTTTCACATGTGCCACCGCATCTAAAAATGCTTGATTTGTAAAGAAGTCTCCTTCACGTATCGATTTATTTAATCGTGTTAAGCTTTGATAAACAATACGACCAGCACCAATGTTTAAGTGACCCACCTCGGAATTACCCATTTGTCCTTCTGGTAGCCCAACGGCTTCTCCAGATGCTGTTAATGTAGCGTGTGGGAATTGGCTCCAATATCGATCAAAATTTGGCTTTTTAGCCTGTGCTACTGCATTTCCGAATGTTTCATCACGAAATGCAAAGCCATCTAAAATAATTAAAGCTACTGGCTTTTTAGGCATTTGCTGCCGCCTCCAATAATGTTAAATAAGATTCTGGTTGTAAGCTTGCTCCACCTACTAATGCTCCATCAATATGCTCTTTTGATAAAAGCTCATGAACGTTGTCAGGCTTAACGCTGCCACCGTATTGGATGCGAACTGCATTGGCCGTTTCAGCATCAAATAATTCCTCAACGACCGAACGAATCGCTCCGCAAACTTGATTGGCATCATCGGCTGTAGCCGTTTTACCTGTACCGATTGCCCAAATTGGTTCATAGGCAATGACCATATGCTCTACTTGCTGCGCTTCGAATCCAGCAAGTGCCGCTTTAATTTGGCCCGCAACCTTTTGCTCTGTCGTTCCCGCTTCTCGTTCCTCTAGCGTTTCACCACAGCAAATAATCGGTACAATATTATGTGCAAGTGCTGCTGCTACTTTTTTATTAATAGCCTCATCTGTTTCATTGTAGTACTCGCGACGTTCTGAGTGTCCTAATATAACATAGTCCACGTCCACATTTGCTAGCTGTGCAGGACTAATTTCACCAGTAAAGGCACCTTCATTTTCATAGTGCATCGTTTGGGCACCAATAGCTAGCTCTGATTCACTAGCAACTTGCACAAGTGTAGGTAGGTAAAGTGCTGGTGCGCAAATTACAGCATCTACTTTCTCATTAGAAGGAAGTTTATCCTGTACGGCATCTACAAATTGTATAGCTTCTTCAAATGTCTTAAACATTTTCCAGTTACCTGCAATAATTGGTTTACGCATCGTCTTGCCTCCGATTTTTTATTTGGCTTATTTATCGTTTAGTGCAACAATTCCTGGAAGCTCTTTACCTTCCATTAACTCAAGTGAAGCACCGCCACCTGTAGAAATGTGATCCATTTTAGTAGCTACTTCAAACTTTTCAACTGCCGCTGCAGAGTCACCACCACCGATTACTGTATAACCGGATGTAGTTGCCATTGCATCAGCCACTGTTTTTGTACCATTCGCAAATTTATCCATTTCAAAGACACCCATTGGTCCGTTCCAAATAATCAATTTAGAATTTTTAATGACCTCTGCATAGTGAGCTGCTGTTTTTGGCCCAATGTCTAGCCCCATCCAATCGGCAGGAATAGCATCAACATCCACAACTTTTGTTTCCGCATCTTGTGAAAATTCATTAGCCACTACCGCATCAATTGGCATATGTAATTGCACGCCTTTTGCTTTTGCCTTTTCAATAAATGATTTTGCTAGCTCAATTTTATCTTCTTCTAATAAAGATTTCCCAATATCGTAGCCTTGTGCCTTAATGAACGTGAATGATAATCCACCACCAATAATTAAGTGGTCTACTTTTTCTAATAAACTTTCAATTACACCAATTTTATCTTTAACTTTGGCACCACCGATAATCGCTGTAAATGGATGTTCAGGATTCGATAGCGCTTTACCAAGTACATCTAATTCCGTTTGCATAAGGAAACCTGATACTGCAGGAATGTGCTTGGCGATTCCTTCTGTAGAAGCATGTGCACGGTGAGCTGCACCGAAAGCATCATTGACATAAATATCTGCTAGCTGAGCAAATTGCTGTGCTAAAGCTGGATCATTTTTTTCTTCGCCTGCATGGAAACGAACGTTTTCAAGAAGTAAAATGTCTCCATCCTGCATGCTCGCAACAGCTTCTTCCACTGCTTGCCCAATAGATTCATCTAGCTTCGTAACTGGTTTGCTCATTAGGTCCGCTAAGCGGATACCAACTGCTGTTAGACGCATGTCCTCTTTTACTTCACCTTTTGGACGACCTAAATGAGAAGCTAAAATGACTTTTGCACCTTGCTCTACTAAGTATTCAATTGTTGGAATAGCTGCTCGAATACGTGTTTCATCTGATATGGCCCCATCCGCCATTGGAACATTAAAATCAATACGTACAAAAACGCGTTTACCTTTTACATCAATATCTTTCATTGTCTTCTTATTTAACATGAAGAAACTCCCTTCAAAGCTGTTTTAGTCTTACATCATTGTGTTTTACCCATCTTGGCTCCACACCATGCTTCCTAAATCGAAAAGTCATCTTGGTACTTTTTCGGGGTCACCATCTAATGTGCATATGATTCTCCAACTTTTGATAATGAACCCTAATACTTGTTTTTATAGTAGCAAAAGTACCCTTTTATGTCTTGCAAACACCATATATGAATTACGCATTAGTGTTGGAGTCCCAACAAAATCTGTGACATCCGCTAGGCTATTATCTTGATGTAGTCGGTGTTTGGACACCCACTCCATTAAAGAGAGCCATTTGTGTATTCATCTCATTACCTATAGAGGTGGGTATTTCCTGCTGAATTTAGACAAAAAGGGAGTAAGGGTTAACCCTTACTCCCATTACCCTTGTATATTATATCTATTCGATATTATAAAGGCTATACTTTTTGTGCATAAAAAGCAGTATTATGTCACACTTTTTACTCAAAATGTTGAAATATGATACTTATTTATTGTTTAACCCTTGTTCAGCAATGTATAAAGCTAAGTCCATTAAGCGAGTAGAGTAACCAATTTCGTTATCGTACCAAGCTAGAACCTTCACCATTTTGTTTTCTAATACCATTGTTGAAAGACCATCAACAGTAGAAGAATGGTGGTTACCGTTATAATCAATAGAAACTAATGGTAGTTCGTTGTAGTCTAAAATGCCTTTTAATTCATTTTCAGATGCTTCTTTTAATACCGCATTAATTGCTTCTTTCGTTACATCTGCTTTTAATTCTACAACTAAGTCTACACATGATACGTTAGGTGTTGGTACACGCATAGAGAAGCCATCTAATTTACCTTTTAATTGTGGTAATACTTTAGAAACGGCTACCGCTGCCCCCGTTGTTGTTGGAATCATAGATACCGCTCCTGCACGTGCACGACGTGGGTCAGAGTGTGGGAAGTCTAAGATTCGTTGATCGTTTGTGTAAGAGTGGATTGTTGTCATCATACCGCGTTCAATGCCAAATTTCTCATCAAGTACTTTCGCTACAGGCGCAAGACAGTTTGTTGTACAAGAAGCATTTGAGATAACATCATCTGTTGCTGGGTTATAGTCTGTATGGTTAACACCCATCACAAATGTAGGCATATCTCCTTTTGCTGGTGCAGAAAGGATTGCTTTTTTAGCTCCTGCTTCAATATGCTTCCCTACTTCTTCCACTGAACGGAAATGACCAGTACATTCAAGAACTACGTCTACTCCTAATTCACCCCATGGTAATTGTGAAGGATCTTTTTCAGCATATACTTTTATACGTTGACCATTTACTACGAAAGAATCTTCATCTGCATTGACTTCAGCATCATAGATACCGTGGACTGAATCATATTTCAATAAGTGTGCAAGCTGACCTGCGTCTGTTAAGTCGTTTACAGCTACTACTTCAAATTCATTTTGCTTCATTGCCTCACGAAATACTAAACGTCCAATACGTCCAAATCCATTAATTGCTAATTTTAATACCATTGTTAATTCCTCCAATAATGTGTAATGTCTGCCTCCATTGAAATAGAGACGTTAAATTGCTTTTATGCTCATTCAAAAAATGCTTCAACATTTTTTGAGATCGAGTGACATGGTAATGCTCACACCCATCAATCAAAATGGCTGTCAGTAGATAAAGTAGCGGCAATGGCTTTTGCGGCTGCTTCATCTGTAATAAAAATCGTTTGCTTTGGCGCTACTTTAAAATAAGAAAGCATCGCATTGACCTTTTGTTTTCCTGCTGCCACGGCAATAACTTGCTGGCTATTTTTTACCTGTTCAAGCTGAATACCAATCGTGCGGATACGATGTACGATTTCACCATCGGCATTAAAGTAATAACCAAATGCCTCACTTACCGCGCCCTTCTCCTCAAGAATTCGCAAATCCTCAGAAGATGAATTACGTCGAATCGCCATTTCCTCTGCCGATCCAATGCCATGGATCACGCAATCTGCTCGATCATAATACGCCATCATTTCAGTTACCATAGGCTCTGTTAGCATTGCTTGATATGCTTGCTCACTTAAATGCTCAGGTAAAAATAATGTACGGTATTGTTCCTCCATCTGCATGGCAAATGTTGCAACAAGCGTATTCGCTTGCATTTGCATTTCATGACCAATTCCTCCGCGTGCGGCAACAAAGGTAATATCTTTTTGTCCCTCTAATGGATGTAAAAATTGAGCTAGAGAGGCAACTGATTTTCCACCAGTGACCGCTACAACTTGTTCATCAAAAGCAGTAGACATAAATTGCAATGCTGCTTCCTTGCCAAGCAAGGTTAGGATTGTATTGTCTTCACTATAGTCACCTGGTACAACAACAACATGTTGTATACCAAAATGATGTTCAAGCAATTTTGCAAGCTGGGTTAAACCAGACCATTCATAAACGATGGCTCTCAGTTTTTCAATGACTTCTTCACCATCATCTGTACATACCATACCCGACTTTTGCGAATCTAATAACCCTTGTTCACGTAAAATGTCAGTTTCTTTACGAATTTCTCTCTCTGTCATTTTCAATGAATCTGCGAGTGTTCGACGCCCGATAGGTTGCATAAGTTGAACGGCTTGCAAAATACGATATCTAGATTGCAGAAGCGGATACATTTCAGGAAGTAGCCTTTGCTGTGCCTCTGGAATAGTGAACATATTTATCTACTCCCTTGTTAATAAAGGTGGGTTCAATTAAGTCCCACTATATTATTTTGTGTCCCACTTATGATTTTATTATAATACGCATATTTGGAAAGTGCAAGTAATTGTATAGTTTTGGATTAAAAAAAAGCCCCATAGCTTTGTCATTAGCTACGGGACTTTGGTTTGCTTATTTTGTGAAAGATAAAATTGCGTTTTTCTTAAATCCTTCTAAAGCTTTTGTTGCTTCATTTTTATTTGTAAATTCAAAAATACGAACGTCCTTTTTTTCAAATACTGTAATAACCCACATTGTAAAATCTCCCTTCACATCGCTTTTGTAATATAACAACCACTAGAATTTGTGATACTTTTCATTATCTGTTTTATAACAACGTCTTACTTGATACCTATTCTACTCCGATTTTTATAAAATAAAAGACTAATGTGAAGGTCTTCACAAACTGTTCAAATTCAAACCGCTTTCATTGAACAATTTGTGAATTGTATGAATGACAACTAACAATAGAGCGATTTACGCCGTTATTATCTTTTTAAAGACATAGAACTTAACTGCCCAAGTACTCCATCAATGTAGCATAATCCAGATTACCGTATTGGATAACGACCCCATCCTTTTCTACTACAGGTATCATTAACATATATTTTTCGTGTATGAGATCATCCTCTTCAATATTAACTATTTCAATATCGAACGCTACATCTTCCTGTACAAGCTTTAATGTATGTAAGCCCTCTACACATAATGGACAATTAGCTCGACTAAAAAATTGAACAATCATGGATGGCACCTCCTGTTTCAATTATCTCTTCATCGTTGAACGATGACAATGCTAGCTACAACGATTGTAAACTATGTGGTGGATTCATTCAAAAGCTTACTAGAAAAATGAAAGGCATTGAGTGCGAATAACAAGCACATCAATGCCTTTTGGCTATTATGTTATTTTAAATGATGATCAAGGAATTTCAACATGGCATTATAGAATTCGATTCTGTTTTCTTCATTCGCGAAGCCATGGCCCTCATTATCCTTTAACATATACTCTACATCTACACCTCTAGCACGTAAAGCTTCGACAATTTGGTCGGATTCCGCTTTGTTGACACGTGGATCATTTGCGCCTTGTGCAACAAATAAAGGTGTTTTAATTTTATCTGCATGGAAGACCGGAGAAACCGCTGTTAATAATTCTTTATCTTTCTCTGGATGACCTACTCGTTCATAAAAAATGTCTCGCATAGTTTCCCAGTATGGTGGAATTGTATCTAATAGTGTGAAAATATTAGATACACCAACATAATCAACTGCTGCCGCATATAAATCTGGTGTATACGTAATGCCAGCTAATGTAGCATAACCACCAAATGAAGCACCGTAAATACCGATACGTTTAGGATCTGCAATACCCTGGTCAATCGCCCATTGAACGCCATCCGTTATATCATCTTGAATTTTCAAGCCCCATTGCTTATTACCAGCTTGAAGGAATTCCTTCCCATATCCAGTCGAGGAACGGAAGTTTACTTGTAGCACTGCATAGCCACGATTTGCTAATAGCTGTACTTCTGGATTGAATCCCCACATATCACGAGCCCACGGTCCACCATGTGGGTTTACAATAAGAGGTAGATCTTTAGCATTTTTATTTTTCGGCAATGTTAAATAACCATTTATAATTAATCCATCACGACTCTTATAAGAGATAGGATGCATTTCTGCAAGCTCTGAAGATTTCAACCAAGGGCTCAATGTTGCTAATTCTGTTAATTCATCTGTTGTTGAATCATAGTAATAATATTTTCCATAGATGGTGTCACTCGATACACTTACAATAAATTTTGTCATCTCTTTATTGTAATCGTTTATGCCCAATTGGCTTTCTTGAACACCAAGCTTGTTTTGAATTTTACGGAATAACTTTTCAAAATTTTTATCAAAGAATTGATAATGGATTTTATCCGTAGCATACGCACCATACAATAATTTATCTTTTTCAGCATTATACAATACACCCGAAACATCCACTTCATCATTGGACATGATTACTTCTTCTTTCCCTTGTAAGTCATACTTCACCACTTCTACTTTATCCCGGCCTTTATTGGATGTAGCATAAATAAACTTATTGTCCTTCGAGAAAGCTATCGGCATCACTTCATCCCCAGCACCGATTTTAATAAATGATCTGAATTCATCCTTTTCTGAATCTCGATAAAGGACAGTACCTTCCACCCCATCAGTAGCCACAGCTACACGTACATTGCCGTTACGATCTGCTAACCAGTTCGTAATATTGCCAGGATTTTTGGCGACGTGAGTCGTTTTACCCGTCTTTACATTTAGCTTGTACACATCAAAAACAGTAGCATCCTCTTTGTTCATCATAATAAGAATTTCGTCTTTTACACCCTGTAAGCTATCCAATATTCCTACCGTTACGTTAGGATATGGCGTTAAATCTTTTTCCACAGAACCGTTAAAGGTTGTAGAATAAATATGGAAGTTTTCATCTCCACCTTTATCTTTCAAATAAAGTAAAGCATCATCCTTCCAGAAAAAACCTGCAATATCTCGATCCTTTGAGCTTGATACACGAACAGGCTCACTATTATCATTCATTTTTTTCACGAATACATTCGAGCGGTTCTCCCATTCAGAGGCAAATGTAATGTAATTACCATCAGGGGAAAGTTCGTAGCCAAAATTCCCTGGATTTTTCATAAAATCTTCCACAGAAATTTCTTTTACTCCTTTATTATTGGAACCATTTTTTATATGTTTAACATTGTTAAGGAGTTTGCCAGCATCTTGTTTCGTAATAAAATCTGTACTTGAAGATACTCCCTTAAAGAAACCAAGCTTATTGGCCTTCTTTAAATACTCTGCTAGTGACTTTTCTTTTCCTTCTTTATTGGCACCTCTAACTAAAATCCTAGCTGCTTGATCACGTTTAATAGTAGCGCTTAAGTCTGAAATCTCTCCAGCCTTTATCCATTGATCCTTAATTTGTTGACGCATTGAATCAGAGCCATGCTGGAATGTTAAAGCTGTTACTGCTAAATCCAGAAATTCCTGTGCTGAAAGATGTTCCTCTTGTGCTAATACAACATTTGTTTCATTGGCAGCACGTACTTCTTGCAATGTTGCAGGAATAACCGTAGCAGTTGTTAGTATAATTGCTAATGATGCAGTTAAAAATCTTTTTTTCAAAATGATTCCTCCCTATATCAGTTTACGTTATATCGATAGTCGATATATTCAAATTATACCATTATTTGTATTTTTGTCAATATTTTCATATTAAAAGCGAACTAAATAATTAGCTCGCTTGTCGTTAGTATTAAAATTTTCGGCTTGCCCCTCCACCTGCTGAAGAGCCGCCACCAAACCCTCCAAAACCGCCACCACCTGAACGTCCGCCACCAAAGCCACCAGGATAACCGCCGTAGCCTCTCCCACGAGGTCCGCCTCTTCCGCCTTTTGAAAAAGAAGAAAAAATGAGGACTATTATAACGATGACAATACTGAGCCAGATGGGCATTCCTTCCTCCTCCTTTGCACCTGCAGGTAATTCACCATTCCAATTATACTCTTCAGCTACAGTACGAAAGACCTCCGCATATGTAGCTAGAAAGGCTTGATCATTATCACCTTCACTTGCAAAGGGATAAAATGCATTATCTAAAATACGCCCTAATTTACCGTCTGGTAATGCTCCCTCTAAGCCTTGACCTACAGCTATCACCACATCATTTTGGCCTTCGCCCTGTCCAAATGTAGCGAGTATAAGGACACCATTATTTTTCTCTTTGTCCCCAATGCCCCAGGAACGAATCATCTTTGTCGCATACATTTTCGCCTCCTGCCCATGAAGGCTATCAACGGTTACGACCATGATTTCAGCACCTGTCCCTTTATCTAATTGCTCTGAATAATGGTTTAGCTCCTGTTTTACATCTAAAGATAGGACATTCGCAAAATCATGGATATACGTATTTTTCATTGGTGAAGGTATTGCTGCTTTCGTCATAGTCATGCTAAAAAGAAGCACTGAGCAAACGATAAGCAGCTGTATAATACAACGCTTCATCACTGTGTACCCGATTGACTAAAATCAATAGACGGTGCTTGTTCGGCACCCGCAGCGGCTTTAAAGTATTCTTTTTGTTCAAATCCAAACATCCCTGCCATTAAATTGCCAGGAAAGCGTTTAACATGCTTATTAAATTGTTGTACTTCATTATTATAATCCTCGCGCGCAACTGCCAAGCGATTTTCTGTGCCAGCAAGCTCATCCATTAACTGACGAAAATTTGCATCTGCCTTTAAGTTCGGGTAGTTTTCCACGACTACTAGTAAACGACTAAGCGCACCAGATAAAGCATCATTCGCAACAGCTTGCTGTTCAGGAGTATTAGCATTGCCCATTTGAGCACGTGCGTTAGTAATATCCGCAATGATCTGTTGCTCGTGATTCGCATACCCTTTCACAGATTCAACCAAATTGGGAATTAAATCGTAGCGGCGTTGGAGCTGGTTTTCAACTTGCGCCCATTTGGAATCTACATTTTCCTCAGCTGTTACTAAACTGTTATATTTAGGAATCAATACTAAGGCTAACACGATAAGAATGATAACAATTATCCCAATTGGTCCAAACCATTTCTTCATTTTCTAAAACCTCCTTGACTTGCATTTCCTTTTGTTAGTCTACATTTTTGCCTTTGCATTTATACCGTATGAAAATCATTTGGCTTGACATACTAAATACTGCATCAAAAATTATATGAGGAGGCGTTTTTTTTGTCACAATCGTTTTACAATGAATCATCATCCAATCAAACAAATTTCAATCAACAACATAGTCTAAATCATGGTGGACACGAAATGATGGACATGCATGAAGCAATTGGTGAAATTATCGCTGGTATGAACCAAGCGATCATTTTACGTCCACAAGTAAAGGATCAAGAATTACTCAGCATTTTGGATCGCCAATATAATTTTACATTGGGTATGTATAATACGATTGTTGAGTCCTTTAAAACAGGTCATGATCCATCTGTTCCTACGGGACGTTACCAAATGGAAACAGGCAATGACTTTAAATATGGCTTAACTCCAGGCCAACCAAAAAAACCAATGCAAAACGCTAATGAAATTAATGATGAAGCCATTTCTGGTTTCTTACTAGGCGCTCAAAAGGGAGCAGCAAAATGTATGACGGCTGCTGCAACAGAAACGACAAACCCTGTTGTTCGTCGTGTTGTTGCTGATAGTATTCCCAACTGCATTGAAATGGCCTATGAATTATCCATTTACCAAAATAAACATGGCTATTATCAAGTGCCTCAGTACTCTCAACAAGATATGCAAACGATGCTTAATGCATACGATACAACCTCTAATCCCCTTCATTAAAAATCAAAAGGCAGTCCATGGTGATGAATTCTCATCATGGACTGCCTTTTCTCATTATAATACTTTTCCTAAAAATGCTTTCGTACGTTCACTTTGTGGGTTTCCGAATAATTCCTCAGGCAACCCCTCTTCCACAATATAGCCACCATCCATAAAGACTACTCGATCACCAACCTCACGAGCAAAGCCCATTTCATGTGTGACTACAATCATTGTCATCCCTTCAGCCGCTAGATTTTTCATTACATCTAACACCTCTTTTACCATTTCAGGATCAAGAGCTGAAGTAGGCTCATCAAATAGAATGGCCTTTGGCTTCATTGCTAACGCACGTGCAATAGCTACACGCTGCTGTTGTCCACCTGATAGCTGTTCAGGATAATTATAGGCTTTACTGTCGAGACCCACCTTTTTTAACAGCTCATGCCCAAGCTCTTCAGCTTCTGGACGACTCATTTTACGAATTTGCATGGGAGCCATCGTGACATTATCGATGACGTTCATATGAGGGAATAAGTTAAATTGTTGAAACACCATTCCCACCTCTGCTCGAATCTCATTGATATTCGTTTTCGGATCATTGATCTTCACATCTTCAATATAAATAGCACCGTCCGTTACTTCTTCTAGCATATTAATGCAACGTAAAAAAGTACTTTTTCCTGAACCAGAAGGCCCAATGACACATACAACTTGTTTTTCTTGGATTTCATAATCAATCCCTTTTAATACTTCTAGCTTACCAAAATATTTGTGTAGGTTCTCAATTCTTATCATCTTGCTTCCCGCCCTTCTGCCTTACGAGGGACATAACTATTGCTAAATCGTTTCTCAATAAATGCAACAATCTTCGTTACACCATACGTTAATATTAAATATAGTAATGCAGCAACAATATACGGTTCCCAGAAACGGAAGCTTGCACCTGCAACAACTTTACTAGCATATAGAATATCTGGTGCAGCGATGACTGTTACTAGTGAGGAATCCTTTAATAATGCTATGAATTCATTCCCTAATGGCGGGATCATGCGTCTAAAGGCCTGCGGTAAAATAACCTTACGCATCGCTTGGTTATGTGTAAGACCAAGAGAACGAGCGGCCTCCATTTGCCCCTTTGCAATACTTTGGATACCTGCACGGAAAATTTCTGCATTGTAAGCAGCACAGTTTAAAATAAGCGCGGTAATCCCTGAAACCATATACCCTAAAGAATGTCCAAAAATGGTTGGAATAACGGCTAAGTGTATTAATAAAATTTGAACAAGCATTGGTGTTCCGCGGAATAAATCAACATATAATTTTGATGGCCAATATATCCATTTTTTACTTGATAATTTCCCTAGTCCTAAAAACAGTCCTAAAAGAATACCGCCAAAATAACCACTAAGTGTCAAAATAAGTGTTACGCCAATACCTCGTATAAACATATCTCGGTAGTTCCAGACAATGTCCCAGCGTAGGTCAAAGATGTCCATCCGAAAACCCCATTTCCCCTTTAAAGTTACATCAATTAAATGAGTCGCTAGCATACTGCTTGGCGAGTGGCATTACCATATTATTCGAAATCAGTACCTGTAATTTCTTTTAATTTACCGTTTTCTTTAATCTTTTTCAGACCTTCATTTAATTTATCTAAAAGCTCTTTATTCCCCTTTTGAACCATAAAGCCATAATATTCTTTTTCGAATGCGTCATCTTGAATGACTTTAATTTTTTGATCTGGATGCGCTTTAATATATTCGTATACTACCGCATTGTCTCCAATAGCTGCATCAACATTACCATTTAGCATTTCTTGAATTGCGATTGGCTGACTTTCAAAAGCCATAATATTTGTACTTGCTTCACCTTGTAGCTTTTTAGCTGCCATATGGCCAGTAGCATTAATTTGTACGGACACCTTTTTGTCTTTTAATTCATCTAATGATTTAATCTTTGAATCTTCTTTCACAACAATTAATAATTGAGATTCATAGTATGGCTCAGTAAAATCGAATGATTCTTTGCGCTCATCTGTAATTGTAATCCCTGAAGCACCAATATGTGTTTCACCGTTTTTAATTGTTTGGAAAACGGGTTCCCAACCAATATTATTCCACTCTACTTCGAAATTCATTTCATCAGCAATTGCTTTTAAAATATCGACATCAATCCCCACAATTTTCCCTTTATCGTCAACAGATTCAAACGGTGCAAAAGTTGCTTCTGTACCTACTTTATATACTTTCTTGCCATCCGCACCTTCTGAAGGTGTGCTACCAGAAGAGGCATTGTCCTTTGTGCCACATCCTGCAAGTGCTAAAGTTAGCGCTGCTATCATCATAAGTAACATCCAAGCTGTTTTTTTCATTGCATTTCCCCCTATTTCGATAATTTTCCATCCTGCGTATTATTTTTCGCAATTCGGAAATGTTAGACTATTAGGTCAATTATATTAATATTATAGTATTTGCACAACAACTTTTCGCATAAAACTAAATATTTTTTCATATTAATTAATGGTAAAACCATTTATATAGAAAAAATAAGCATTAATAACAAGATATCGAACCTAAAACTAATATATATACAATAGAAGCGATGTCAAATTTCGATAAATTTAAACAAAAAAAAAAGAATCCCCTCAGAAAGGATTCTTTTTTCGGCTATTACTAGCCTTCACGGACAGTATGTTCACTAAAAAATAATTTGGAGTTGTTGCTTTCTTGAAGGTTTGAAAGGCATAAATAGGGGAATAATGCCAACTAGGACAGTATTCCCGTTACTTTTCCTCTCTATCCCCACTAAGCAGGCTGCTAAACTACTTATTAGGAGATTGAGCTATTACAGTATATCAATATTCAGTAAAATGGCGCCCTCGGAGGGAATCGAACCCCCAGTGCAAGAACCGGAATCTTACGTGTTATCCATTACACCACGAGGGCAAAAAACACAAAAAAAAAGTACTCACCCTAGGCTTACGAAAAGCATGATGTAGATAATCCTCTTTTGAAGCATACCTGCAAAATAGTGTCCTGTACTTTCAAACTTATAACCTTACCTATTATACAAACGTATCACATATAATTCAACCATAGAATGCAAAAAGAATTTATTTTTTTTATTTTAATTAATTTCACTTTAGCAGGGTTAATATTTGACCTTCCCTGACTATAATGTGTATGATAAGGTTACAGCTGAAATAAACAATGTAGATTTCAGCAAAGGTAATCGAATTTAGTTTTTTGAAGGAGGATTTAACATGAATTTAATTCCTACAGTTATTGAACAAACAAGCCGTGGTGAGCGTGCATATGACATTTATTCACGTCTACTTAAAGACCGCATTATCCTTTTAGGAAGTGCTATCGATGACAATGTGGCGAACTCCATTGTCGCACAGCTACTTTTCCTACAAGCAGAAGATCCAGACAAAGACATTTCTCTTTACATTAATTCGCCAGGTGGATCAATTACGGCTGGTATGGCTATTTATGACACAATGCAAATTATTAAGCCAAAAGTTCAAACGATTTGTATTGGTATGGCTGCATCAATGGGAGCTTTCTTACTTGCTGCGGGTGAACCTGGTAAACGTTTTGCATTACCAAATGCGGAAGTAATGATTCACCAACCACTAGGTGGCGCACAAGGTCAAGCGACAGAAATTGAAATTGCTGCTAAACGTATTTTATTCTTACGTGAAAAATTAAACGGCATTTTATCTGAACGCACTGGTCAACCACTTGAAGTCATTGCAAGAGACACAGATCGTGATAACTTCATGACAGCTGAACGTGCAAAAGAATATGGTTTAATCGATCACATTATGCACCGTAGTACGGATAATAAATAATACTAAAAAGCCTCCCAGAAAATTACTCTGAGAGGCATTTTTATTTGTTTGTTAATCTTCATTTTCAATAATTGCAGCTAATGCTGTAACCGCTTGCTCGGCATCATTGCCTTCACTACTTAACGTTACTTCGGTACCTTTCGCAACCGCTAAGCTCATGACACCCATTATCGATTTGGCATTCACTTTTTTTTCATCTTTTTCTAGAAAGATATCCGCACTGAAACGATTGGCCTCCTGCACAAATAGTGCCGCTTGTCTAGCTTGTAGTCCTAATTTTAATTTAACCTGGACTCTTCTCTCGATCATTCTCAAAACTCCCCTTCACTACCGTTCATCTATTAGTTTTATCTTACCTTACTTACTAGCAAAAGAACAATAAGCGATTACGCATGACATTCATACCTGAAAAGTATGAAAACTTAACCGCCTATTTTTTCACCGCGTCTTAATGCATCTGCTATTTCGTCTATTTTTCTTAAACGATGGTTGACACCTGATTTGCTGACGGTACCACTGGATACCATTTCACCAAGTTCTTTTAACGTAACATCTTGATACTCTACTCGTAATCGTGCAATTTCACGAAGCTTTTCTGGTAGTTGGTCAAGTCCAATAGAATTTTCAATAAATCGAATATTCTCTACCTGCCGTAATGCTGCTCCAATTGTTTTGTTTAGATTGGCTGTTTCACAGTTCACAATACGATTGACACTATTGCGCATGTCTCGCAATATCCGAACATCCTCAAATTTCATCATTGCCTGATGGGCGCCTACAATATTAAGGAAATCAGAAATTTTTTCCGCTTCCTTTAAATAAGTAACAAAGCCTTTTTTGCGTTCAATTGTTTTGGCATTGAGTTCAAATTCATTCATTAAATCCATCAATGCTTCACCATGTTCTTTATATAAAGAATAAATTTCTAAATGGTAGGCGGACGTTTCTGGGTTATTGACAGAGCCTCCTGCCAAAAATGCACCTCTTAAATAGGCTCTTTTTTGACCATTTTTTTTAATGAGCTTTCTTGAGATCGTATGATTAAATTGAAAGTCGTCTGAGATGATTTCTAAATCAATTAACAGCTCGCGCGCTCCTTCTCTTACACGGCAAATATATACGTTATTTTTTTTCAATCGCATTTTCTTACGAACTAGTAATTCCACATTGTACGGATACAATTTTTTCATAATCGTATATAGTCTTCTTGCAATTGCAGCGTTTTCAGTTTGCACGTCCAAGCTTAGTTGTTTATTCGCAAAGGATAATGAACCATTCATACGAATTAGGGCAGAAACTTCTGCTTTCATACAATGATTGTCCGCTTCTATTTGGGTTAATTCCTTTTTCGTTTCAGAAGCAAAAGACATATCACGCCCCCCTTTCAATCATAATTTCTATGTATATGTTCATCTTACCATATACAATAAACACTTTATGTTTCTATTATCGGTTCTCTTACCGATCATAAATACCGGCATAATCTACCAGCCACTCTGCAACATTCGTAGCAGTATGTCGAACCGTACCATCTGATCGAATTGTAGCAATATCGCGTCTTATAACCTCTAATCCCATACTTTCAAGCTTTGCCACATCAAATGTCACTGGCTCTGCTCTTTCTTCTTTATACAATTCTTTTACTGGATTCGGCAATTCTTCATCATTAACTAAAATCGAATCAATAAAGGATGCGCCAACATGCTTATGTATGGCCGATACATGATCACCTGCTGTATAAGAAATGGTTTCACCTTTTTGTGTCATTAAATTACAAACATATATTTTTCTTCCTTTTGCTTTCACAACAGCTTCCCCAATCTCTTTGACAAGGAGATTTGGAATAATACTTGTGTATAAGCTTCCTGGGCCAATTAATATATAGTCTGCACGCTGAATTGCCCGAATAGCTTCTGGTAACGGTTGCACGTTTTCAGGTACTAAAAAAACGCGATCAATGCGTTTTGTCGCTGTCGGGACTTTTGATTCACCTTCAATGATTGAACCATCCTCTAACACAGCATGTAAGTTAATTTTTTTATTGGCTGCTGGTATTACACGGCCGTGTACTTTTAATACCTTCCCCATCTCACTTATAGCATGGTTAAAATCACCAGTAATATCAGTAAGTGCTGTTAGCATTAAGTTCCCTAAGGAATGGCCACGTAAATCCTCTGACGCTGAAAAACGGTATTGAAACATTTGCTCCACTAGCGGTTCAATATCTGATAATGCCGCAATGACATTACGAACATCACCTGGTGGTGGAATATCATAATCATCTCGTAAACGTCCTGAAGAGCCGCCATCGTCTGCTACCGTCACAATAGCAGTAATATCAAATGGATGGTGCTTGAGCCCACGAAGTAATGTAGATAGTCCTGTTCCACCACCAATTACCACAAGCTTTGTTTGCTTTTTCCCCATTCACTCATTCCTTTCTACGATTAATATCACGATGCGTAATAACCGTATTCTCTTTGTTGGCTAAATAAGCCCCAAAAAACTCTGCTAAAGTTACTGAACGATGCTGACCACCTGTACAACCAAAAGCGATAACGAGTTGTGATTTACCTTCTTGTCGATAAAGAGGAATCATAAAGTCGAACAAATCCGTTAGTTTTTGTATAAGTATTTGCGTATCTTCCAAGGCTAAAACATAGGAGGATACTTCTGTTTGAAGTCCCGTCTTTGGGCGTAGCTCTTCTACATAATACGGATTTTTAAGAAAACGAACATCGAACACTAAGTCTGCATCAATTGGCATACCATGCTTGAAGCCAAAAGACATGATGTTTACGGTAAAAATAGTATCTGCTTCACTGGCAAATTCTTTAACGATCTTTTCACGTAATTGCTTTGGTTTCATGTTAGATGTGTTATAAACAAAATTAGCACGGCCTTTTACTTCCGATAAAAGCGCTCGCTCTTGCTTTATACCATCTAAAGGTAAGCCACTTACTGCCAATGGATGGGCTCTTCTTGTTTCTTTATAGCGTCTTACTAATGTGGCATCATCTGCATCTAAAAATAAAATACGAGCTACAATGTCGCCTTCTTTTAGTATATGGTCTAACGCCCCAATAAGCGCATCAAAAAAGTTACCTCCACGCATATCCATCACTGCCGCAATACGTGTACTATTCTTTCCAGAATCTCTTAGCAGAGTTAAAAAAGTTGTAAGTAACGCAGGTGGTAAATTATCAATACAGTAATACCCTAAATCTTCAAAGCTTTGAATAGCTACTGTCTTCCCAGCTCCAGACATTCCTGTAATAATAACCAATTCATGTGTACTTTGTTGGCCTTCAACCACCACTGTCATGCAACTCCTTTATTGTTCTTTTGATATTTGTATTTTCTGATGAAGTAATTCAAAATTCGTTGTATAGTCAAACGTGCCATACTGAATACCTGATTGCGAAATAGCAAATTGTAAATTAGTGCGATCTCCTTCAGCCATTGGCAAATGTGCTAAATCCTCTACTGGGTGCCATGCAAGTTTACCTTCTCTAGTTTCTACAAACGGTATACCGTCTACATCCTTAGCAACAAATGTATAAAGCATCCATTCATCTACGACTTCATCATTTTCTTTAATGACCATCGTATAAACACCCTTTAGGTGTACATGTAAAGGTATAACATTTGTCTCTTCCTGAAATTCACGAATTGCAGCCTCAAAGATGGACTCACCGCTTTCCATTTTTCCACCCGGAGCAACGTACCAACCTCGTCTTGGTTTCTGAAGTAATAATACTTTACCGTCTTTTACGGCAATTAAATTTGCAATTCTTTGCATAGGCACACCTCTAATCACTTTTGCATTCTACTCTCCATTATAGCAAGACACAGCAAGATTTGTCCTCATTTACAACTCTCATACGTAGACATTTAACAATTTAGTTTTATCGAAGAATTTATTGAAAAAAAGCTCATGCTCTTTTCATGATCTATACAAATAAAAAAGTAGGTTGTTCCCACCTAATTGAGGCGGAAACAACCTACTAAACAAAATAAAAGGGGGATTGCTAATTACACTTTTAATCATACACCTTTTATATGTCATTCAAGTTACAACAATATTAAAACCACATTAAAATTGTATTTTTTTCCTTAAAATAGCCAAGTTATGCATTTATTTTCTCTAATAGCTCTTCTACATAATGCTGTACGGCTTGAGCTGCAATACTGCCATCACCAGTTGCTGTAACAATTTGACGTAGTGATTTTTCACGTACATCTCCAGCTGCAAAGATTCCTGGAATTGTTGTTTCCATATTATCATTTGTCAAAATATAACCAGCATCATTTAAAATACCTAAAGATTCAAATGGCTTTGTTAAAGGTAGCATACCGATATACACAAACACACCATCTGTTGTAAACTCTGATTCAGTTCCATCCACAGTTGATTGTAGTGTAACACTACCCACTTTACCATTAGCTTCATTAATTTCTTTTACTGTAGCATTCCAAATGAAATCAATTTTGTCATTTGCAAATGCACGATCTTGGAGGATTTTTTGTGCACGTAATTTATCACGACGGTGGACAATTGTTACTTTATCAGCAAAGCGTGTTAAATATACGCCCTCTTCTACAGCTGAATCTCCTCCGCCAACAACTACAAGATTTTTTTGTTTAAAGAACGCGCCATCACAAACTGCACAGTAGCTGACACCACGGCCGCCAAGTTCTTTTTCACCAGGCACACCCATTTTTTTATACTCTGCACCAGTTGTAATAATAATGGCACGTGTTTTATATTCTTTTGTACCTGATTTAATTGTTTTAAATTCTTCCCCGTCGATGATTTCTGTTACATCGCCATAGGCATATTCAGCACCGAATTTTTTAGCATGGTCAAACATTTTTGTAGAAAGCTCAGGTCCTAAAATTGTATCGAAACCAGGATAGTTTTCTACTTCTTCAGTGTTGGCCATTTGTCCACCAGGGATTCCTCGTTCAATCATAAGCGTTGCCAAATTAGCACGTGATGTATAAACAGCAGCAGTCATCCCCGCAGGACCTGCACCAATAATGACCACATCATAAATTTTTTCTTCCGACATAAATACTTCCCCCTAAACAGAATACTTTTTATCTTCATTCAACAATATAGTAGTGAAAGTGTAACGTCACCTACATATGATCCCAACTTACAATAGAGGGGATGAAGATAAACCATTGGCAACTAGCAAGGAGTAACACTCAAACGCAATGTTGCCAGGGCAAATTCTTGATAACGTTAGTATGTTCATCGTATGTGAAAGTATAAAGTTATTCAACTATGTTGCTCACACACTAATTATGACTGTCTGGTAAAAAAGCTAAAATTTCTTCAATATACTTCGATAAAGTGGCAACAGATACTCCATATTGTTGAGCTATTTCTTTTTTTGTCACCTTAAGCATTTGAGAAGATCTAAATAAATAATCATTTGCTCCTGCAATCGCTACAGGATTTGTAAAACGATAATTTTGAATTAAAGCTTGTTCACACAGGACAAACCACATTTGAAACATAGGTACAATCAATGATGATAATTTGCCATACTGCTCTAATAAAATTTCCGGCACATTTACAGCACGTAAAAAGCTGGCCTCTACTTTGTTTTTCTTTTCAAATTCATGACCAAGTGCATAGGCTAAAAATAATTTCTCAAACGCACCGAATTGCTCGATATTGACCCATTTAGGATGGGCGATTATTTCTTGCTTATGAGCCGTATCCTTCAATAAAAATAAGCCAAAGATACGCTCACTTGAATAGCTACTTTCTAATTTTTCAACAATAAAATTTCGATCATGTTCCAACGCATCCAGTGCAAATTCGTTGTCTTGTTGGCGCCAAGGTTCAAAGCCCTCTTTATCTGGGTCTACCTCTAGCAGTTGACCCCAAGCACTTTTAGAAACTTCCTCATGCCCTGAAAAATAAGCAGCATGGGATAACCAGAAATAAAAACCTGCGTCGCCTACATAGCCTCTTTTTTGCATACTGCGCAACCATTTATAGGCTAATTCATATTGCCCTATTAAAGCTAATGTAGCACCTAGTTTATAACGATGCTCCCATGTATATGGCTGAATTTTAACAAGGATATTTAATAGCTCTTGCAAATCTTCTTCATTCTTTTCGTAATACGCAATCACCGTTAAGTTACAAAGTGCATGTAAGTTTCCCTTATTTTCACGTAGTACTGTATGTAAGAGAGTCTTCGCCTGTTCCTCTTCTCCAACATAAAAATAAGCAAGTGCAAGATTATTATAGGCCGACCAAAAGGCTGGTCGATCTTCAATTAAATCTTCTAAAATAGTAATAGCTTCAGGAAAGTCGCCCTTCTCCATATGACGGCGAGCCTGTTCCTGACGATATAAATCCTCACCAGATCCTTCAAGCTCCTCAAATTCATCCTGCTCGAATGCGACAAATTCTAAAATTTCTGCTGCTTCATCTGCATATGCACCTTCAGGCTCTAGCTGCAAATACTCTTCAGCAAAGCGTTTAGCATCCTGCATGATGCCTACACAACCCGACACTTCCGCCATGTAAAAAATAATTTCCGGATTATCGGGGTCAATTTGATAGGAACGACGAAGCAGATCATACGCTTCTTCAAAACGTTGACCTTCTAACTCTACAATAGCAAGCTGCAAGATTATCATAGGATCATCTGGGCTAAGATCAACTGCACGCTGCAAATATTTATAGGCTTTATTCATTTGTCCACTGTTCATAGCTTGAATTGATTTTTTATAATAATAGTCGCCTGTTGGAATGAACGACACTATATTTGATTGGTTCTTATTTTGACGTTTCTTTTCCAATATATTTCCTCCGAAACAAGAAATAAGGAACGTATTAAACGTTCCTTTACACAGTAAACCCTATTATACCATACAATTAATAATATGCTGTTATTTCTCCTCGTGACGTTTTTTCAACACATGAAGAACATCATATATACTTACCTTTTGTTCTTGCAGTAATACTAGTAGGTGATAAATTAAATCAGCAGCCTCCCACTTTACTTCTTCTGCATCCCGATTTTTGGCCCCAATAACAACCTCTGTCGCTTCCTCCCCAACCTTTTTACAGATTTTATCGATACCCTTGTCAAATAGATATGTAGTATAAGCTCCTACAGGCATTTCCTGTTCTCGCTTTTCAATAACACTTACAAGTTTTGCAATCATTTCTACAGAGCCGACTTCAGCATTTTGCTGTACCACCTCTGTAAAGCAAGAAGTTGTACCATTATGACAGGCTGGACCATCTGGTAAAACCTCCACAACTAATGCATCTTGATCGCAGTCTGTTTTAATGGTGACAACCTTTTGTGTATGACCACTTGTCGCGCCCTTATGCCAAAGCTCTTGACGTGAACGAGAATAAAACCAAGTTTCACCTGATTCTATCGTTTTAACTAATGACTCTTTATTCATATAAGCCACTGTTAGTACTTCTTTCGTATTGGCATCCTGTACAACTGCCGGTACAAGACCTTTCTCATCAAATCGAATACGTTCTATCATCGTACTGCCACTCCTTTTTCCCGTAAGTATTCTTTCACTTGGGCTACGCTTGTTTCTTTATAATGGAAGATGGAAGCTGCAAGTGCTGCATCTGCATCAACTTCTTCTGCTAATACTTCGTAAAAATGTTCGGCATTTCCTGCCCCACCACTTGCAATAACAGGGACTGTCACAGCCTCTCGTACTGCTTTTGTTAATCCCAAATCAAAGCCAGATTTTTCTCCATCTTGATTCATACTAGTTAGTAAAATCTCACCTGCTCCTAAGCGCACCGCTTCCTTTGCCCAGTCAATAGCTGACCAAGTAGTTTTGTTGCGCCCACCATGGGTATAAACCATCCATGTACCGTCCTCTTCACTATAGCGAGCATCGATGGCCACGACGATGCATTGGGCACCAAAGAAATCGGAGCCTTCTTGAATAAGGGCAGGACGCTCTAAAGCGGAAGTATTAACAGAAACTTTATCCGCACCAGCGCGTAAAATACGCTTCATATCATCCAACGTCCGAATACCTCCACCAACTGTAAAAGGAATCGCTAATGTGGCTGCACTTTGTCGAACTACATCTATCATTGTTTCGCGACCTTCATGTGAAGCAGATATATCTAAAAATACGAGCTCATCTGCCCCTTGTTCATCATAGAATTTTGCTAGTTCCACTGGGTCACCAGCATCACGAATGGATACAAATTGTATCCCTTTTACAACACGGCCCTCCTTGACATCTAGACAGGGAATAATTCGTTTCGTTAGCATGCTTTCACACCTTTCAGCCATTGCTCCAATAAATATACGCCCAGCTCACCTGATTTTTCAGGGTGAAATTGCATACCTGTCACGGAACCTTTCGTTACAATACCGGGAACTCGTACGCCACAATAGTCTGCATAAGCAACAAGCTCAGACTCCTCAATATGAGTGGCATAAAACGAATGAACGAAATAGACATGCTTTGCAGGGGCACTATTTTCTAACCAAGCAGGACGATTCGCCATCACCAATTGGTTCCAGCCCATATGTGGCACTCGATATGCCCGCCCCTCATTTGTTCCACTAAATCGCTTAATTTGTCCTTTAAAGAAACCTAAGCCATTTGTTGATGTGACCTCATCACTTTGTTCAAATAATAATTGCATCCCTAAACAAATGCCTAAAAGAGGGCGATTTTGGCTTTGGGCTTTTATTAGATAACGATCTAATTTAGTCTCTGCTAAACGCTTTCTAGCATCCGGGAATGCCCCAACTCCTGGTAATAGTAATGCATCTGTAGCATCTAGCTTCTGTTCATCAGCTGTCACAACCACCTCACAGCCCAGTCGATTTAATGCTTGTACCACGCTAAATAAATTCCCCATACCATAATCAATCACACCTATTTTCACGTTAACAGCCCCTTAGTCGATGGTACTCCTTTAACACGTGGATCAATTTCTACGGCAGCATCAATCGCTCTAGCTAATGCTTTAAAAATCGCCTCAATGATATGGTGCGTATTATGTCCATAGGGTACAATCACATGTACATTCATTCGTGCTTCCAAGGCAAATTTCCACAAAAACTCATGCACTAATTCTGTATCAAAAGTTCCCACCTTTTCTTTTAAAGCGGGCACACGGTATTCTAAGTGTGGACGATTCGAGCAATCAACCACCACCTGCGCAAGTGCATCATCCATTGGCACAAATGCCGTTCCATAGCGTTTAATGCCCTTCTTATCGCCAAGTGCTTCTCGAATTGCTTGCCCTAACACAATGCCAAGATCCTCCGTAGTATGGTGATCATCGATATAGGTATCCCCATTCGCATGGATGGTCCCGTCAAAAAGACCATGCTTGATAAATAAATCCAGCATATGGTCCATAAAACCTACGCCTGTTTTAATGTTTGCCTTCCCTCCACCATCTAAATTGATAGCTATTGAAATTTGCGTTTCATTAGTTGTTCGCTCTACTTGTGCAAATCGTTTCTTTTCCGTCATTGTATTATTCCTTCTTCCATCCGCGAGATTCCACCGCACGTGCATGCCCCTCTAAACCTTCCATACGTGCGAGACGGGCAATTTTTGGTGCATTGTCTTGCCAAGTTTTTTCACTGTAATAAACAATACTTGATTTTTTCACAAAATCATCTACGTTTAAGCCACTAGCAAAACGTGCTGTACTATTGGTTGGTAACACATGATTGGTCCCCGCAAAATAATCACCAACAGGCTCTGAACTATAACGACCAATAAAAATACCACCTGCATGCCTTATTTGTTCAGCGATCGCCTCAGCATTATTTGTCATAATCTCTAAATGCTCCGGTGCTAATGAATTAATCGCTTCCACTGCATCTGATACTGTTTCAGCTACATAAATGACCCCAAAATTTTCGATTGAAGCACGGGCCACTTCTTGACGCGGTAAAATCTCCAATTGCTTTTCAACTTCTTCAGCTACCTTTTTAGCCAATTGCTCTGAGGTCGTGACGAGAATAGCACAAGCTAAAGGGTCATGTTCTGCTTGTGATAATAGATCTGCAGCAATTTCGTCTGGAAATGCAGTGTCATCAGCTAGTACTGCAATTTCGCTGGGTCCCGCAATCATATCAATTGCAACCTCTCCAAATACCTCCCGTTTAGCAAGGGCTACAAAAATATTTCCTGGGCCTGTAATTTTATCGACTGGGGCGATGGTCTCTGTGCCATATGCAAGAGCAGCAATCGCTTGTGCCCCACCAATTTTATAGATTTCATCAATCCCTAAAAGCTGAGCCGCCACTAGGACACCTGCAGGTATTTTTCCATCACGCCCTGCCGGTGAAGCAATCACGATTCGCTTCACACCAGCTACCTGTGCTGGAATCACATTCATTAGCACGGATGATGGGTATGCTGCTGTACCGCCAGGAACATATAACCCTACTGCATCTAGAGCTGTTACACGTTGTCCTAGCCAAGAACCGTCTCCAAGCTCTAAGCGATAGCCGTGTCGTGACTGTTGTTCATGATAAAGGCGAATATTCTTGGCCGCTTCTGCCAAATCCTGATAGAGTTGTTGGTCAAGATCATTTACGGCTTTTTGTATTTCTTCCTTTGTGACCTGCAAGCTTGTAGGCATATATCCGTCCCACCGCTCTGTATAGGCACGTAATGCTATGTCTCCCTGTGTCCTGACATCTGCTAGCACCTGTCTTACAACTGTTAACTGTTCCTCATTTCCTCCTTCAAGTGGTCTTTTTAAGGAAATACCCTTTGCTAGTTTTGCTATTTTCATACAATTAAACCCCTTCAGTTACTCATATGTAGCGAGATATGATTACTTTATTGTTCATTCACACACTTCTTTAGTCGCCTTACAAGGTCAATAATACGCTCACCTTTCATGCGATAACTGACTGGATTGGCAATTAACCGAGATGAGACAGCCGAAATAAATTCATATTCCACTAAGCCGTTCTCTTTTAATGTGCGTCCTGTAGAAACAATATCGACAATTCGATCAGCTAAGCCAATCATAGGAGCTAATTCAATAGATCCATTAAGCTCAATGATTTCGACTTGCTCCCCAATGCCTTTATAATATTTCATCGCAATATTCGGATATTTCGTTGCAATTCTAGGAGCAATCTCATTCATCTCTGTATGGGGTAAACCCGCTGATGCGATATAGCAATTACTAATTTTTAAATCCAGTAATTCATGTACCTCTCTCTGCTGCTCTAACAAAACATCCTTCCCAGCAATACCGATATCCGCTACACCATGTTCAACGTAAACAGGTACATCCATTGGCTTTGATAAAATAAAACGAATTTTCTCTTCTGGTATTTCAATCATTAATTTACGCGACATTTCGACCTCTTCTGGTAAATTAAATCCTGCCTCTAATAGCATTTGGTAGGCTTCTTCAAAGATTCGCCCCTTTGGCATTGCAATTGTTAATTCATTCACCGCCAACTTCCTCCTGTCCAACTACAACTACTTCAGTAAAGTGTGCTAAAAAGGCTTCTTCATCGACTAGGCTACTACGCAACTGTAAGGTAGCAAATTTTCCTGCTCCTCGTAATGTGTTTACCTGTAATAAAGCTGCCTCAAATTGTTCTTCCTCAAACAGCACAACAGTTGCTTCTTGCTGCCCCTCTGATTGTCCATTTAATGTTTCCAATAAACGATCGACACGAATGCTAAAGCCTGTCGCACCAGCTTTTGATCCAAACACCTCTAACAATCCATCGTAACGGCCACCATTTCCTAATGGAAAACCACTGCCTAAGGCAAATATTTCAAAAAGCATACCTGTGTAGTAACTCATATGACTCGAAAGTGTAAAATCAAACGTAACATAATCAGCTAAGTCAGCCATCTCCAATAGCTGAGCAAGCTGTTGCATATATACTAATGCATCATTTTTGCGAACATATTGTTCAATATCACGAATATCCTTCACATCCATTGCTTCTTCAATAAACTGGAGAAGAGCATCCGCTTTAGCTTTCGGTAAATTAAATGACTCTACCGCTTCTTCAAATCCAACATAATTTCGCTGGACAAGTAAAGTTCTGAGTGTAGCTTGCTGTTCAATACTCTCTGTGTAATCTTGTAAAATGCAGTTTAGGATTCCTGCATGCCCAATCGTCACTTTAAACGCTACTAATTGTAAGTGTTTCAAAAGCTCCATTGCTGTCACTATGACTTCTGCATCAGCAAATACGGATTGGTCGCCTATTAATTCAATGCCCATTTGATCGAATTCTGCTGGTCTCCCACCTTCTGCTTCTTGTGCACGAAAAACACTTGCGAAGTACGCTAAACGTTGAGGAATCATTTCTTTCAATAATTTTGAAGTGGCCACCCGAGCAATGGGGGTCGTCATATCCGGTCGTAGCACTAATGTATTTCCTTGACTATCCACAAGTTTAAATAAATGAGTATCAGCGATCGCGGAAGCTTTTCCGACTGTATCAAAATATTCAACAGCTGGCGTTTTGATAAACTCATATCCTCTTTTAGATAAGAAATCTTTGCCAGTCTGTCTTACTGCTTCAACTTTTTCAAAGATCTGCGGAAATGTATCACGCATTCCAAGTGGTTTTTCAAACATTTTTATTGACGACATATGAACACTTCCTCACATTCACTTTAATTCACTAGAGTATTAGAGAATTAGATTATGAAAGAATTCTAACTTATTTCTTTTCAACAGTCAACGCAATTCCCCTTAATTATCTAAATCTTTAATTTACTTTTCATTTGAATAATATAGAGAGGCAAGAGGCAAGTTGAAGAAAATCTACAAACTTAAAGATTGAGAATGAGAATATGTCTAAAATGTGACAAGCAAATCATGGACGCTGTTAACTTGTCTGTAAAAAATTGATAATGATTCTCGAGTGGACTGAAATATCGACCACTCCATCATCTATTCTCAATACGACCCATTATAAAATTATATTAATATAACTTAATAGCCATGTAAAATTAAAATGATTCTCAATCTCATTATCAATAAAATTACTATAATATCAGTATTTACGATGATTATTACTCTCATTCTACTTTTACTTTTACAATTCAAAATCCTTCATATAGAATAGCATTAATAAATAAAACAACAGTTATAATACACATTGGAGGGATTTATGATGGCATGTCCATTCGTACAACTTAGTGAGCAAATGATCGTTAGTATTTGTAAGGGAGATTTTTATCCTGGTGATAAAATTACACTGCATACAACAGAAGATATTGATGGTACTGCAATCAAATCAACTTTCGTTGAATCAACTTGCTTAGGCGATCATAGTAATTGTGAATTCAAATCAGAATATGATGCTGTACACGCATAAATCGGCTTCATAATACTAAAAACAAAAGCTACTCCCAAAAATTGTTGGGAGTAGCTTTTTAAACTTATTGAACGTTTATTGTTTTTTAGGTGTACACCATTGCACAATTTCATGACACTTACGCTCTGCCATTTGCTCTGCTGTATAAATAATTTGCATCGGGTTTCCTCCTGCTAGGCAACCAGCCGGCACATCCTTATGTACAAGAGTAGCGGCCGAAACAATGGCGCCATCTCCAATTGTCACACCAGGTAAAATGGTAGAATTCGCACCAACCATTACTTCATGACCAATATGAACATCCCCTAAACGATATTCCTCTATTAAATATTCATGGGCTAAAATGGTCGTATTAAAGCCAATCACTGTATTATCTCCAATAAAAATACGTTCAGGATACATAGTGTCTGGCATAACCATTAAGGCTAATGATGTTTTTTCACCAATAGTCATTCTTAAAAATGTTCGATAAAGCCAGTTTTTCACACGTAAAAATGGTGTGAAGCGTCCAATTTGAATGATAATGAAACACTTCATCACCTTCCAAAAGGACACCGTATCGTAGATTTTCCAAAGAGAATTCGCCCCTTCGACACGGTAACGTTCTGTTTTACGCGCCATCTAACTTACCCCTCTTTCACAATATCCAATAAATCCGTCATATGATGCAAAATAAATTCCGGTTGATACTGCTGTAAGTACGCCTCGCCTTTAATCGCCCAAGCGACACCAGCTGCTCTGACTCCTGCACGATGTCCGGCTTCTATATCATGCGAATTATCTCCAATCATAATGGCATCAGCTTTGTCGACACCTAGACGTTCCAATGCAAGTAATACTGGTTCAGGATCGGGTTTCACATTTTTCACATTATCTGTTCCAATACGCACATCAAATAGGTGTGTTGCTCCAAGGATAGATAGCCCGCGATCAATCGTATCATTCCGTTTTGTCGAAACAATCGCCAATAATATTCCTTGGGCTTTTAATTGCTCTAATGTCGAAACAACATCAGGGTATTGACTAACAAGTTCATCATGATGCTCTAAATTCCAAGCTCGATATTTGGCTATTAAAGCTTCCTCTTCACCTGGTGCAATGTCATTAAATGTCTGCTTGAGGGATGGACCAATGAATTTCAAGCAATCTTTTGGCGAAAATTGCCCGGGAAATCTCTCATTTAAAACATGCATAAATGTTTGAATGATTAATTCATTTGTATTCAGTAAAGTTCCATCAAAATCAAATAGTAGTGCCTTTACAGCCATATGTTACATCCCCTTATTTATTATCTAAGTATTTCATGGCTGGTTTAACCTTTATTCTACGATAAATAATGGCCCCAAGACCTACTACAATACTTATAATAGATACAATCTGTGCTGAGCGTAAATCACCAACTAGGTAAAGACTATCTGTACGCATGCCTTCAATGAAGAAACGACCAATAGAATACCAAATTAAATAACTGAAGAAAATTTCCCCACGATTTAAATTTACCTTACGTAATACTAGTAAGATAATGAGCCCTATTAGATTCCACACGGATTCATACAAAAACGTAGGATGTACATAAGTACCTAATTCTTCAATATACATTTGATTGATAATCCAATCTGGTAACATTAAATTTTCTAAAAATTCCTTTGATACAGGACCACCATAAGCCTCTTGATTCATAAAGTTGCCCCAGCGACCGATAATTTGTCCAATTAAAATACTAGGCGCTGCAATATCCGCTACTCGTAAAAAGCTTACATTTTTAATACGAGTAAATATGTAAGCCGTCACAAATGCACCTATTAACGCACCGTGTATAGCAATACCGCCATTCCATATCTCAATGATTTTACCTGGATTTTCACTATAGTAATCCCAGCGCATTGATACATAATAAATGCGCGCACAAATGATGGAAATCGGAACCGCCCACAATAATAAGTCTGCCAAAAAATCTTCAGGCAATCCTCGTTTTACAGCCTCTCGTTGGCCCACCACATACGCTAAAATAATACCCGATACGATGAGCAATCCATACCAACGGACTGGAATTGGCCCTAAGTGAAAGGCAATCGGGTTAATTTGTAAAAGTAATAAATCCATCTTTTGCTCCTCTCCAACTATCTGTTACCAAAGAACGGTTAACTTTTAATCATCTAATACATCGTTTGACGAAATAACTTCATCTAAACGTCTTGAAAATTCTTCAGCCGCATTTACGCCCATTTTCTTCAATCGATAATTCATCGCTGCCACTTCGATAATTACAGATACATTTCGTCCTGGCCTTACAGGAATTGTTAATTTCGTCAATTCCGTATCAATGATTTTCATCTTTTCTTCTTCTAAGCCTAATCGATCATACACTTTTTGAGGGTCCCAAATTTCCAGCTCAATAATAAGTGTAATACGTTTATACGGGCGGACTGCACTTGCACCAAATAGTGTCATAATATCAATAATGCCGATGCCTCGTATTTCCAGTAAATGCTCTAAAAGAGGAGGTGGACTACCAATTAATAAATTTTCTGATTCTTGTCGAATCTCAACACAATCGTCGGCTACTAAACGGTGACCTTTTTTGACAAGCTCAAGAGCTGTTTCACTTTTACCTACGCCACTTTTACCAATAATCAGTATACCAATGCCATACACATCAACAAGGACACCATGTGCAGCTGTCATTGGTGCTAAACGACCCTCTAAATAGTTCGTCAATCTACTTGAAAACTTGGTTGTTGTCATATGTGTTTTAAAAACTGGAACATGCTTTTCGTTGGAAGCTTGAATCAGCTCCTCAGGTACTTCTAAATCCCGAGAAATTATAATTGCAGGTGTATCCTGAGAACAAAGTAAGCGCATCCGCTCAAGCTTGATATCTGTTGGTAACATTTCAAAAAACGACAGCTCTGTTTTGCCAAGCAATTGTACTCTATTGGCTGGATAATGTGTAAAATACCCTGCCATTTCAAGTCCTGGTCTTGAAATATCACTTGTCACAATTGTTCTGCCGATTCCTTCCTCACCTGCTAATAACTCTAACTTAAATTTCTCCATAACATCTCTCGTTAATACTACGACCAATGAAAAAGCCTCCAATCAATGGATAAGGTTCTCCTTATTTTAGCATGTCTATGTATAAAAGAAATGTATTTACTCTTCACAAAAAAAACTAGCGGCTCTCCAGTCCGCTAGTTTTTGAAGTATTATTTTTTAGTAGCTAACCATTTAGCAACTGCTTCAGCATCTGCGCCTTTTACAATTCCTCCAGGCATGCCACCTTTACCATTATTAATAATATCTAAAATTTCCGATTCCGATAAACGAGAACCTACATCGTTTAATGCTGGTCCATTGGCACCTTGTAGCTCGCCACCATGACATGTCACACATGATTTCATTGCGATAGCTTCTCCATCTGGAGCAGTGGCACCTTCATTGTTAGTTGCCTCTTTATCTCCGCCTCCACAAGCTGCTAAGAAAATTGCTGAACCGAACACTAATGTTAACATTGCTTTTTTCATTAGTACCCCTCCTCATAATAGATAATACCTTACGCCGCCATTATACCAAAATTATGCACGTTTGAAACCTTCTCCTAATACCTCATAGGCATCCGAAACGATGACAAACGCTGATGGGTCAACGCTTTTAATGAGTTGTTTCAGCTTTGTGAATTCTGTCTGATAAACAACAACCATAAGAACTGGTCGTGCCTCTCCTGTATAGCCCCCAAATGCTTGTAACTTAGTTACACCCCGATTGACTTCTGCATAAATGGCTTCACGTACTTCATCTTGTTTCAACGTAATAATATAGACCATTTTGGATTGGCTAAAACCTAGCTGAATAATATCAATCGTTTTGGTTGTTACATAAAGTCCAATTAGGGCATACAAACCTTTCTCTAAATCAAAAACAACTGCTGCACTAATCGCTATGATTCCATCTATTAACAGTACACTTGTACCAAGCGTTAATCCAGTATACTTCGTAATGATTTGCGCTAGTAAATCAGTGCCACCAGTAGAAGCATTCCCTTTAAAGACCAGTCCTATTCCTAATCCCACTACAATTCCGCCAAAAAGAGCTCCAAGCAAAGGATTGTCCGTCCATGGCTCCCAGCTATTTGTTAGCAAGACAATAAACGGTAATGTAATCGTACCAATAAATGATTTAATGCCAAATTTTTTGCCGAGTAATAAAACACCAGCAATAAATAGTGGAATATTAAAGGCATATTGTACAATACCCGGATTCCAGCCAAATAACCCATGCAAAATCGTACTAATTCCACTTACCCCTCCGGAGGCAACCTGATTTGGTAATAAAAAGACATTAAAACCAATAGCAATTACTGTTGCTCCTACAATAACATACACATAGTCCACAATGTTTTCCCTAACATCATGTTTCATTTCCCCACGCCCACTTCAACTATCAGAATTTTTTTAAGACGAGATGATTATAGCAAATACTTTCTACATTGAGAACTTCATCTTGATGAAGAGATTAGCTATTGTAGAGGATAAAAATAAGCTATCTTATACGAATGTAAGATAGCTTTTTGTACGAAATATTGGCACTTACTTAAAATGATTTTTCTGCCCATTCCATTGCCTCATAATATAGAAGATCCATATCATTAAGCGGGATATTTAATTGAGCACCTAGCTCCTCTAATCGGGGCCAATCCAATTTGCCTAGAGCGATACTAAATTCTAGAAATGGTGTCATCTCTGTTTCATGCCCTAAAATTGTATTTGTAATATCTTCTGAAAATGGTAGCTGATGTAATATGCTGCTCATAGGTCTTTGCAGTAATGTGTCAATGAGCGAAAACATACCTACAAGGAAATATTCCGAAAAATTCTTTTTGTAAGACAGCTTCGCTAACTTCTCACAAACTTTTGCTCGAAACAAGGACATACACATCACTTCTTTGAAAAGATCTGAATCCGCATCAATATCAATTTCTCGCATCGCTAATAGATAAATCCATTTTCGTAAATTGGATATACCTAATAACACGATTGCTTGTTTAATGGAGCGTACTTTAGATTTTGAACGCTTAGAAGAATTATTGATCATTTGTAATAATTTATACGTCAAAGAAATATCTCGTTCGATATTTTCTGCTAATAATTGAATATTTGGTTCTTCTTCTTTTAGCAAGGAGATGATATGAATATACTGAATCGTATTAGCAGGTATATCTGTTGCTTTTATAATTTGAGGTTGTTCAAAGAAATAGCCTTGAAATAAGACGTATCCAGAAGACTTAGCCACTTCAAATTGATGACGAGTCTCTACTTTTTCAGCGAGCAATTGAATATGTGGATAATTTCCCTTTACTTTATTTTCAATCTCCATTCTTTTAACCATCGATGTTGCTAGAAAATCTACTTTTATATAATCAACTTGTTCAAATAATTCATCATAGATTTCAACATGTTCATCCATAATAAAATCATCTAACGCAATTTGAAATCCATATTTTTTTAGCTCCACCACCCGTTTCACTAATTGTGATGTCAGTGGAACATCCTCTAAAATTTCAATGACAACTTGTGAAGGATTTAAAAATTCATGAATGGAGCTCATTAATAAGTTATCAGTAAAATTAACAAAACCTGGCTTACCTTTTGTTACTTCTTCAAAACCAATTGAAAGAAATGAGTTCACCAGTACATCAATAGTTGCTGCATCTGAATCAACCATTGGAAAGGCATTAACGTTTTTGCCACGATATAATAATTCATATGCAACGACCTGTTCGTGAAGATTAAAAATAGGCTGCCTGCCAATAAATACTTCCATTTCGTTGCCCCCATTTCTCCACATTCTAGTAATTAATAGTATAGCATTTTTTACGACCTGATGCTTATACTTCAATATAATTTATCATCATCATTATAGATTTACTAGTTCTTTTTTCTACCTAAAAAAAGACAGTCCCAGTGATGTGGCATCACGTTAGGACTGTCCAAATTATTTGCTAACTTTGGCTTTTATCGCACCAATTACTGCTGGAACGACAGAGATAAAAATAATCAATATAAGCACAACTGAGAAGTTATCTTTAATAATAGGAATATTACCAAAGAAATAACCAAGTAATGTACAGCTGAATACCCATAAAATAGCACCTAAAATATTATAAAGTAAGAAGTAGCTATAATTCATTTTACTTGCTCCCGCTACGAATGGGATAAATGTACGAATAAACGGCATAAAACGGGCTATTACAATTGTTTTTCCACCATGTGTATTGAAGAATTTTTCAGCTGCTTCCATACGTTCTTTTTTTACAACTCTTCCGAGAAGGCTCTTTGGAGGAATCGACGTTCCAACTTTATGACCAATATGATAATTCATTGTATCACCTAAAATGGCCGCTGCTAAAAATACTGGTATTAATATCCACATATCAAAGGCTCCCATTGCAGCAGCCAATGTACCACTTGCGAATAGTAATGAATCACCTGGTAAGAATGGGAAAATAACGACGCCTGTTTCTACAAAAACAATGGCAAATAAAATAAGATAACTCCAATTACCAAAATCACGAATGATTTCTTCTAAATGCACATCGATATGCACAATAAAGCTTATTAACTCCTGAATGAGTTCTATCATGTTTTTGTATGCTCTCTTTCAATAGTATTTTTACCTAAAAGCTTTGACGTAGCCTTACATCAAAGGGTTCCAGTTTTGTACGTCTTTTTACATTACTTCCTCACTATATGACAAGCTATTGAAAAGTATGTAGAAGATTTCACAAGTTTGATTTTATCACTTACAGATAACTTACCTCAACTGATTTTACTATTATACGAATAATGTACACAAAAAAAGAGCTACCATTTTTCAATAGTAGCTTTTTTCGCTTTATACTTTTTCTTTTAAGGAACGGCGAAGTATTTTTCCAGTCGTATTTTTAGGTAATTCATCCATAATTTCAATGACCTTAGGCACCTTATATTTCACCATATGCTTACCACAATACGATAGAAGATCTTCCGTCGTAGTGGCCGCCACTTCTTTTAATACCACATATGCATGAACTGCCTCTCCTAAGTTAGGATCAGGGAATCCAACTACCGCTGCCTCTACAATGTTATTATGGGCAAACAATACTTCCTCGACCTCTCTAGGATAGACATTAAAGCCTCCTACAATGATCATATCCTTTTTACGATCGACAATATAAAAATAGCCTTCGTCATCCACTCTTGCTAAATCGCCTGTATAGAGCCAGCCATCACGGATTGTCATTGCCGTTTCCTCTGGCATTTTATAATACCCCTTCATTACGTTAGGGCCACGTACTATTAACTCTCCAACCTCCCCAACAGGTACTTCCTGACCGTTTACATCGACAACTCTATTTTCCACATTGCTAATCGATGTACCAATAGATCCAGCTTTACGGTCACGATCCAAAGGATTAAAACACGTCACAGGTGATGCCTCTGATAAGCCATATCCTTCTGATACACGCACATTAAATTTCTGCTCGAAATTATGTAATAGTGCAACTGGTAAAGATGCTCCTCCTGAAATAGCTAAACGAATTGTCGAAAAATCTTCAGGATTTCCTTCAGGTAATTGGTATAAGAAATTATACATAGTTGGTACCCCAGCAAAGACTGTTGCTTTTTGCTCTCGCGCTAAAGCAAAAATTTCTGTAGGGCTAAATCTAGGTGCTAGTAAAACTGTTGCTCCACTTAATAATGGCGCGTTTACAACAACTGTTAAAGCAAAGACATGGAATACAGGTAATGTGGCAATGACACGATCCTTTTCTTGGATATCTAAATAATGGGCAACATCACGCGCATTTGAATAGACATTTTCATGCGTAAGCATCGCTCCTTTTGGAGTGCCAGTAGTGCCCGAAGTATATAAAATAATAGCATTGTCATCATCTGCCACTTTAACAGGTTGTAAAGATTGAGAAGTATTCGCGATGATTTGTGTAAATAAATGAGTTTTTTCTTGCGCACTTGGTGATAAAGCTGCTACTTTTTCCGCTATATCTGCCGTTGTTTCACAAACTACAAATGCTTTAACCTGCGGAAATGCTTGTACACCTTTCTCCACCAATGGTAGTAAAAGATCCAGCGCAATAACTGCTTTTACATCGCCATTATGCAAAATATAAGAAATTTCATCTGGTGTATAAATAGGGTTAACAGGAATTGCCGTTGCCCCTAAACGCATTGTTGCATACAAAGCAATTAAATAATGTGGTGTATTGCCGAGTAAAAACGCCACATGATCCCCTTTTTCAACACCCAAATCTTGTAATCCCTTTGCAAAACGACCAACTGTTTGCTCGAATTCTCCGTATGTCGTATCTTTCCCCATAAAATGATACGCAACTTTTTCCGGCTGTTCTGTTGCCTGTTGACGAACACGTGAAACTAAATTCAATTACACCATCCCCTTATCGTATAAAATGAATCGTTATTCAGTAATATTATATAAGAAATATATGTAAAAAACAATCAGTCTTTTTATTTCATGTCATAAATTACGTTAAATAATTCATTTTTTTCTCTTTTAAACAAATACATTACGAACGAATATGAGAAATGTATCGCCAACGAATTAAATAAAAATACACTACTTGAATTAATACAAAAAAGCCAAAAGCAAAGAATACTTCTTTTACAATAGAAATATTCGCGATATCTTTCAAAATGCCCTGTACCATTAGAAACGCAAAGGCACTGTGCATCATAGCAACGCCCCATGGCAAGAAAAATTGAGGAAATAAATGGCGGTTAACAAGCTTCTTTAACTCTATCTCCGTTAAACCCATACGCATTAAAACATCAAATTTACGCTTTTCTCTCTCTAGTGATGTATGCAATTTGAAATAGATAAAGCTTCCTGCAGCCAGTAAGAATACGGTAGCTACTAGAACTCCCACTAATGTAAATAATGAGTAGGTAGCTAATATATAAGAATAATTTAAACCGGCATTTTCAAAGTAGAATGGACTGAATTTATCCTTTTTAAGAAAATATAAATTGGATTCTAAATAATCGATGTCCTTACCGACTTCCTTCGTTTCCATCCACTGTGGAATAACAAATGTAAATAAATGATAGCTTGGTTGAATAATGTTTTTCTCAGAAATAGGAAGAATAAGCTTTGCAAAATCCTCATCACTAATAACGATCGAGTTTACGCTTACAATTGAACCAGGAAACACAATCTTAGGATAAACACTATCAATTGTAATTGGTATCGAATTTTCTTCAAGCACTGTATGCACAACTCTATTTTTTAATTTTTTTAGTGAATCCTCTGAATAAGGAATAAATACCGCTTCACCGGGACCAAGATTTAGAAGTGGATAACTATAGGAAGATAGCAAGACATTCATATCGGACTCACGAAAAACCTCTACTTCATTTTGCGTGAAAGAAGATGTTTGCTTAACAACAACAAAGCGGGACAGCTGATAGGATAACCCCTTCTCTTCTAATTGCAGACGCAAAGAATTTATATGCTCTCGCTCAAAAGGATTATCAATATCCCCCTTATAAACTAAGCCCAATGGATTTAAACGATCATATTGGGTTGTGTAAGAAGACATTGTCGCTAATACACCTACAGATAAAAATGCGAGTGTGGACACCATAGTAACGACAAAAAACATTTTCACATTATCCATCATAATATGAGTTTGCTCAGCTAGTGAGAGCAGACGATAGCGTTGCCAATGAAATTTACGTTTACCACGTGCTAAGTCTAAAAAACACGGGACAGAATCGCTGAAAAAATAATAAGTACCAAATGTTGCTGAAAATGGTATTAATAGCGTTAGTCCTATTAAAGACGTATGTCCTACAACAAACGCGAGAATATAAGTCCCTAAAATTAAAGTAATACCGTATATAGCCCGAATTTTGGAATAAGTTGTTAAACTATTTAAATAATCGCTACCTTTAATTAGATCTCGTAATTTCCTCTCTCGTGTAAAATATACACTAATAAAAGAAATGACGACAAAGGCACTTGTGAATACGCCTATTGTGAGTAGGAATGGCTGCCAGGAAACATACAATGGTAATTCATCCAAATGTAAAATTTCTCGCACAATCATGAAAAAGAATTTTGAAAAAGAAAAGCCAAAAACAATTCCTACAATGATGGAGCCTGCCCCAATAATCATTGTCTCAAGAAAGACAAGTTTATTCATCTGACGCTTTTCCATTCCTAGATGCAATAACATCGCAAATTCATGTGATCTAGCCTCTAAAAAGGCACTCATAGAATAATATAAAAAGAATAATGTAAAAAGGACGAGTACAATTTCAGCACCCACCATGCCAATAAGTGATACTTCTCCTAATATTCCGCGTTCAATATCAGGATGAAACATCAGCATTGAATAGATAAAAAATACAGCCACAGAAAAAAAGCTCGCCATGAAAAAGGCACCATATATCCGGCTGTTCCGTACGACATTACGGTAAGCGAATTGTCGAAAGGTCACCTACTTGCCCTCCTCCTAGTAAGCTCAAAACATTTAATATACGTTGGAAAAACATTTGACGACGGTCATCTCGATAAATTTCATTGAAAAATTCGCCATCTTTTATGAATAGCACTCGATCACAGTAACTTGCTGCAATTGGATCATGCGTTACCATCACAATCGTCGTGCGTTTATCTTTATTTACTTTCGTTAAAAGTTCAAGTACATCTCGTGAAGAATTCGAATCTAAATTACCTGTTGGCTCATCTGCTAAAATGAGACTCGGATTATGAATAAGTGCTCGACCTATGGCGGTTCTCTGTGCTTGTCCACCCGAAATTTCATTTGGACGCTTATGTAAGAAGGGCGTCAAATCTAACTTATCGACAATATTAGCCAGCCGTTCCTCCATTACCTCTAACGGTTGCTGGTCCAATGTTAACGGCAACACAATATTCTCCTCAACTGTTAGCATATGCAGAAGATTGAAGTCCTGAAAGACAAAGCCTAGCTGCCTTCTTCTAAAGTAGGCAAGCTCTGTTGCATTAAGCTTATGAGGGTTCATGCCATCTAAAATTATCTCTCCACTTGTTGGTTCATCAATAGTAGAAATAATATTCAATAATGTTGTTTTACCACTTCCGGAAGGGCCCATAACTGCTAAAAATTCGCCTTCTTCCACGTCAAAGCTCAATTGATTTAAGGCACGATGTGTGACCTTGCCTTCATAAACTTTTGTCACATCTTTAATTTGTAATATAGGCATGCTAAATTCACCTTATTTCTTCATTAATTCTAATGATTGCGGTAAAAGCCACTGTAATACAATTTCAAAGCCGATTTGAAAATGGGGCTCTGTTAATTCTAAAACGGACTCTTCCGCTACCAAACTAAAACAATGCTCTCCTATAATGACATCCCAGGCATCCATTTCTCCCTCTAGAATTTCACCATATACAGTGTAATGTCCACTATACATAATCTGTTGACCATCGACAGGAAACGCATTTAATAATGTTGGTTGTTGTAAGTTTAACCCAAGGATATTTGAAAAATGCAGTAGTTCTTCATTTAGCACTTCATTTGCCATGACGAAATTTTGATAAGATACTTGATCGCCCTCTTGCAAATGTGTCATAAAAAGAGACTTTGTTTTCTCTTTATCGATATTTAATAGCCAACCTTCAATGCTTACTTCTGTCATCCTAGCTCCCCCTAATTTGTAAAAGTCACTGTAACAATCGTCCCTTTTCCTACCTCTGATGAAATAGCCAATTCATGTCCAAGCTTCTCGCAAATTTCCTTGGCTAAATAAAGGCCCATCCCAGTAGACTCCCCTGTTTTCCGTCCATTTTCACCAGTAAAAAAGGCCTTCGTAACACGTGAAAGGTCAGAAGCTGGAATACCGATTCCCTCATCGCAAATGGCTAGCTGTACATAATCATCCTTTTTAATAGCAGAAATGACTATTTTTTTATTGGCTTCAAATGTGTATTTCACTGCATTGGTTACAAACTGACCGAGAATGAAGCGAAGCCATTTCGAATCACTCGCCACAATAAGATCATCTTCAATATGAATTTCAGGGAATACTCTTTTCGTAATAAATAAACGTTTATTCTCATTAACAGTTGCAGTCACTATGGACTTTAATGCAACCTGTTCTACTTGCATATCATCTTCGAAGTTTTCTAATCGTGCATTTACAAGCACCATGTCTAAGCCTCTACGTAAACGATCAATTTCCTCCTGCACATTTTTCTTATCCAGCGGACGATCATCCTGCAGCAATAACTCAATGACAGATATGGGTGTTTTCATCTGATGCACCCACTGATTCATAAATTGATCATGACGTTTTTGACTAGCGTATAATGAATGCAGCTCATGTTGATAGAGTCGATATAGCTCATGCATATATTTCTCTGTTTGCATTGCTTCTGGCGTTTTGGCGTTTTTTTGTAACACATCCTCCATTGCTGTTGGTAGCTGGGATATTTTCAACAAATAACGTTGCCGCATTAAATAGCGAACAAGTAAAAATGAACAGAGCAGTACAAGACTGATACAGAAGGAATATATAGCTGTATCGATATTTCTGAATCCATCTAGTCCATATAAGACCATGATGAAGCCAACTAATAAGAGCTGAAATACAATAAATGATGCATAATCACGTAAAAATAATTTCCAGCCCACTATAATTCACCCGCACTCAATATGAATCGATAGCCTGCGCCACGCACAGTTTCAATAGTTGATGCAATTTGATAATCCGCTAATTTTTTACGGACGCGAGTCATATTAACATTCAACGTATTTTCATCGACAAATGCTTGATCATCCCAGAGTTCCTCTAATAGTTGCTCCCGTGTTACTACTTTCGGGGCATTCCCCATAAGCAATTCTAAAATAATGCACTCTTTTTTCTGGAGTGGGATTTCTAATTCATTTTTATGCAGCTCCATCCTCTCTAAATGAAGAATAAGCTGCCCTTGCTTAATTGTCCGCTCCTCTTGCCTTGTAGCATACTCCCCATATGTACGACGCAAATGACTACGAATTTTAGCCAAGACAATTTCATAATTAAAGGGCTTTGTAATAAAATCATCGCCCCCATTTTCAAGTGCAAAAATTTGGTCCATTTCCCCTGAGCGAGCAGAAATAAAAATAATTGGACACGTTGTATGTTGACGTAGCTGACGGCACCAATAGTAGCCATCATATGAAGGTAAATTTATATCAAGCAGCACCATATGTGGATTAAATGCTGTAAATTCTTCTATAAGATGATCAAATTCTTGAATGGTTTCAACCTCGTATTGATATTTTCTAAGCGTTTCCGCTAGTAATGATGCAATCTTCACATCATCTTCAACTATGAATATTCGATGCTTTTCCATATCAACACTCCTTTCTAACTATATTGTATCAAAAAAAGGTTCGACGACATAATTGTCAGCGAACCTTTAGGCTAAATCATTACATGAAATCGAACTTTTCTTAATAAATTAATTGTAAAAAGTCTTCTGTTGAAATTCCACCAAAATATGTAGGAATATCAATATCTGCTAATGCTTCTGCTATAGCCGTTCTATCATGGTTTGTCCCAACTAGGCGTTGTTCTATATCAGTCATATCCCCTACACCAAAGAAATCACCAAAAATATGTGCCTCTTCGATGACACCATGATTAACTTCAAGGCGAATATCAATGCCTCCTGTTGGGAAACGGTGCGTCTTTTGAATATTAAAGCGCGGTGATTTACCATAATTCCATTCCCATGTTTGATAACGTTCTGCTGAAAGCTTATGAATATTTTCCCAATCTTGATCCGTCAGTTCATAATAACGAATGTTTGCTTCGCCACCGAAAATGGATTTTAAAATTTCAAGACGAAATTCTTCTATCGTCATCTTCTCTTTTAAAAACTCAGAAATGTTTGCTACTCGGGAGCGAATGGATTTAATTCCTTTAGATTCAATCTTATCCTTTTTGACTTTTAAGGCTGACACAACGGCATCTATTTCAGTATCAAACATCAACGTACCATGACTGAACATACGGCCTCGTGTAGAAAACTGGGCATTTCCAGAAACTTTACGACCCTCTGCAAGAATATCATTACGTCCTGAAAGCTCTGCATTCACACCCATTTTTGCCAAAGCATCTACTACTGGCTGCGTGAATTTTTTATAATTCATAAAGCTATCGCCATCATCGTTTGTAATAAAACTGAAATTAAGATTTCCTAAATCATGATACACGGCTCCACCGCCAGACAAACGGCGAACAACAATAATGTCATTATCTTCTACATAATCCGTATTAATTTCTTCAATGGTATTTTGATTTTTACCAATAATGATGGACGGCTGGTTAATATAGAAAAGTAGCACTGGCTCCTTTTCAACATCCATTGTTTTAAGTAAATACTCCTCAATAGCAAGGTTAACACGCGGATCATGGATCACTTTATTATCAACGAAAATCATAGTTTACGTTTCCTCCTTCACAAAATATCCATATTTATTTTAACGCAAATTAGGCGTTTTGTGTTGACGAAAAGCATCTGTTATAATACACTAGTAAATATCAGAACAGTAATAGTACAGATGAACTTAAAGGAGGAGTCCACAATGTTAGAAAACGTAGTTGAATTTTTCAAGAATTTGCCTGCTAAGCAATGTACAGAGTGCGGTGAAAAAATTGAAGAACAAAGTGAATGCTACTGCAACACTTGTGAAAAATGTAACCACCTATAAGCATTTGCCTATTCTGTAATTGTCATTTACGTGCCCCACACGTAGTCATAATGATAACTTCATCATATTTTATGATGAACCTTTAATTAAATCTCTTACACTTACAAAACAACAGCTGATACGCTCATATCAGCTGTTGTTTTTTGGCGTTTAAAGACAAAATAAAGCACCCACCTCAGTTGGTGAGTGCTTCAACTATTTTAGTTTTCCTCAGCTATTTTAGAGTAACGTTTGTTATGCAGTAGCATGAAATAACCGAATGTGATGGCTAAGAATGCTACTAAGAAGCCAGCTAAAACTCCATAGTTTTGCATTAAGAATGACGTATCGCCAGTAGAAATGCTTGTTTTAAATGCTTGAACCGTATAAGTCATCGGTAATAGTTTGTTAAATACTTGTAATGGTGATGGAATTAATTCAAGTGGGAAAGTACCTGCACTTGTTGTTAATTGCAAAATCAATACAACAATTGCCATGAAACGTCCTGGATCACCAAAGATCGAAACTAGCATCTGGATTAATGCTAAAAATACATAGCTTGTTAATAATGCTGTTAATATAAAGTGGCCCATGTTATTTACTTCAAGTCCTAGACCCCATTTAACAATAACTACTGTTAGTACTGTTTGCACTAAACCTACGACTGCTAAAACAGTCACTTTACTTGTGAACCAAGATGCACCATTTTTTGGACGAATAGCTGGTTCAACAAGTGGGAACACAATTGAAATTAATAATGCACCTACGAATAAACCTAGAGAAATAAAGTATGGTGCAAAACCTGTACCATAGTTAGGAACATGGTTGACTGATTCTTTTTCAACTTCAACTGGACTACCTACCATGTCGTAAGTGTCTTGATTAGCTTTTACTTCATTTGCTTTTTCACTTGCCTCACCTAATTTGCCTGATAATGTAGACGTACCGTCAGCAAGTTCTGTAGAACCATCTGCAAGTGTTGCTGAACCTTGTGCTAGCTCACCAGATTTTGAAGCAAGGGTAGATGTACCTTGATTTAATGTCGTTGTACCATTCGCTAATTCATTTAAACCAGATGCCAATGTTTTAGAGCCTGTTACAGCTGTATTCACACCCGCATTTAGTTCCCCTAATTTTGCAGCTAATGTTGCATTACCTGCTTGTAGACCTTTGGCACCTTCCACTAAAGCATTACTTTTTGCTGTTAGTGCATTAGCACCTGCTAGCACCTCAGCTTGCCCTGCTGCAATTTGACCTGCACCTGAGCTTACTTGATTAGCACCTGCTTGTAATTTTTCTGTACCTGCAGATAATGATGTTAAACCATTGTGCACACTAGTACTACCTGCTTGTAGCTCTGCTAATGTTTGCTTTAATGCCGCTGCTTGTTCCTCTGGCATTGAAGCCATCATTGTTTGTAACTGGTTGGATAACGCTGTAATACCTGCTTCTACCTTAGCAGAACCAGCAGTTAATTGGTTCGCTGCACCATTTAATGCACCTGCATTTTCAGCAATAGAAGCTGCACCTGCACTAATTTGTTGCTGTTTATCATTTAAAGTGTTTAAACCTGCCCCAACTTTAGCAACACCTTGTGTATATTGTGATAATCCTTGCTCAAGGCTAGTTGCACCATTGGCAGCTTGCTGTGCACCTTGTTGTAATTGTACTGTACCATCTTGAAGTTTAACTAAACCACTAGATAAATCATTCGCACCTTTTGCAGCATCTCCAGCACCTTTTGTTAATTTATCTGTACCATTTGATAGTTCAACTGTACTTGATGCTAGCTGTTCAAGATAACCTTTTAAATCTTTTGCACCGTTCGCAACTTTTTGGGCACCTTCATCAAGCTTATTAGAGCCATCTGCGGCTTCTGTAAAGCCATCACCAAGCGTTGCAATAGAATCAAATAATTTTTCAGCGTAAGTTGCTGAAACTTGTGAATTTACTTCTGCACGGACACGATCCATTGCAGTCTCACCAATTTGTGCACCAAGGAAGTTTAGCCCTTCGTTTGGAATGTAGTTCATAACCAATTTTGATGGTTTGTCATCTAATAATGTTGTAGCATGCTCAGAGAAATTTGTTGGAATTTCTAGAATCATATAATAATCACGGCTATTTAAACCTTTTTCGGCTTCTTCTTTTGAGACCTCTATAAAGTTAAACTGCTCGCTATCTATCAACTTATCAACTAAGGTGTCCCCTAAGTCTAATTTTACGTCATCCATCTCAGCACCAGTATCCTCATTAACAACAGCTACTGGAAGATTAGGAAGCCCTGCATAAGGATCCCAAAACGCCCATAAAAACATACCCGCATACATTACTGGAATAAATAATACAGCAATAATGGAAACAAGCATTTTTCTTGTTTTAAAGATCTTCAGCCACTCAGCTTTAATCATATAATATCCTCACTCCTAAACTGTTTGACCGAAAACGTCATTCGGTCATTTTTGTTCAAAAAAATATAAACCCTTCAACCTTTGCAAAAAGAACACTTGATTCGACACTTTTGTGAGTATTGAAATCGAATCAAGTTAGAATTAAACCTCGAAAGATTGTCTCCTTGAAAAGATTAAGAATCTTCTCTTCAGGGATCACATCACCGTGTAACTCATGCCAATCGACAACAAATGCAAGATAGGCCTTTAATAGTAAGTAACTAACCAGCTCTGCATCACAATCTCTAATTTCACCTTTATTTATACGTCGCTGAATTAACTCTGCAACATACGATAAAATTTCTGTCTCGATGCGTAGGAGCACCTGTTTAACAGCTGGTGTACGTAGTTCTTTTTCTTCCTCTATTAACTTCGCAAATAAAAGATGTTTTTCACGGAACTGTAGCATTTTCATTAAAGCATTATGTGCATTATCCATAAAGCTTGCTGATGCATCCAACACTGCATCCGCTTCACCCTTCATCTCTCGAACTAGTGACATAGCGATTTCCTGAAATAAAATCTCTTTATTTGCAAAGAATGTATAAATCGTACCTTTACCGACATTAGCTATCTTTGCCACTTGCTCCATTGTTGTTGCTTTGTAGCCAAACAATGTGAAAGATTTTGCAGCTGCTTCAAGAATTTCCTGCCTACGATCCATTAGTAACACCCTTTCTTGTTAGGTTATGTACATCAAAAGTACACTTTCATAAAAATGACCAGAAAACCATTCCGGTCATCTGGTCATTATCATATTCCTATTTTAAAAAAATTGCAAGTGTTTAATGATGATTTTCTTCATCTTTTTTTTCTTCAGTCTGATCAGTGTCGTCAGAAGTGCCATTATCATGGTTCATCATGTTATTATCCATACTGTTATTGCTCTTTTCATCTTCTGGCAAAACTTGTGTCATATCGGGACTTCCTGCAAGAATTTCTTGCTTAGGCATGTTATGAACACCATTTGCTGTTGTATGCGCATACATATAATAAACCCCATCATGATCAAATGTAGTTGTCGCTTTATATACGCCATCTTTGTCTAATTTTCCATCAATCATTTGACCTTCATCACGTTTCCCTGATTCCCACACTTCAAACTCTACTACTGCGTCATCGACATTTTTACCACCCTGCTCAACATGTGCTGCTAGCTCAATTGTTTCATTAAGTGGTACTTCTTTTGGTGTTAAAATTTCAACTTCTGGTATTTGTGGAACTTCTGGCTCCGGTAAAGCCTCTTCTTTTTTTTCTCCACAGCCTACCAATAAGGCAGGAACCGCAATTAGTGCAAATAACCATTTTTTCATTTTTTAATCCTCCATTAATGGCAATGTAATCTTAACGATTGTGCCTTTTTCAATAATACTTTTTATTTCCAATCTTCCCTGTAGCTGCTTTAATAATTGCTCTACAATCGATAAACCTAGTCCACTACCGCCATCTGCTCGACTCCGCGCCTTGTTAACACGGTAGAATCGCTCTGTTACGTGTGATATATCCTCTTGTGGGATGCCGATTCCATAATCTTTGATGGTGATTTGTGCACTTCCATTCTTTTCAAGAGCAACCATTTCAACCTTCGAATTTTCATACGAGTAATTAATAGCATTTTCAATAATATTTATGAAAATTTGTTTAAGCTTTACCTCATCCGCTTGAATAATTAAGGCATCGTCCACATCTAAATATAATGTTATGTTCTTTTTATCAGCTTGATGTGTTAAGATTTTTTGAACCTCTCGTAAAGTCTCTCCCAGAGGAATTGGATACACTACTATGTCTGTTTGTTCATTTTCAGTTCTGGCAAGTTGAAGTAATTCGTTCGTCAACCTCTCCATTCGATTAGCCTCACGAACAATAAGCTGAATCGTTTCCTCTTTTTGATTTTCTGTGATGATGCCATTTTGCATTGCTTCACTATAGCCCTTTACATAGCTAATTGGTGTTCGTAACTCATGAGAAACAGTCGCTAAAAATGTTTTTTGTGCTTCATCCTCTTGCTGGATTGCCTCTGCCATTTTATTAAAGGTGCTTGATAATTTACCGATTTCATCTCGTGAATTTACAGGTACACGTGTCTCATAATTCCCGTAGGACATCTGTTCCACCGCAAGTTGCAAATCGTTTAATGGTCGCATAATATGCCGAATACCTTTATAAATTAAATAGCTTACAACCACTAAAAAAATGAAAGCACTAATAAATAACAGAATCACCCCACTATTAGCTAATTCACTAATTTTGGCTAGAGGGAAATAAATGTAAATGATTCCTTCTAATCTATTTTGATCGACAAGGGGCAAGACGACAGAAATTAGCTGTCGATCGAAACGAGGTTCATAGCCAATTTTTTGCACATAACTACCAGAAAGTAATTTCTGTCTTTCTTCAGGTCCAATTAATGTTTCATAATCTATATCAAATGGAACACAGGCACTTAATTCACGTGGATTTCTTACCGCAAATATATTTAAATTTGAATAATCGTTAAAACGTTCAATGTCTGCAATAAATTCATCCGTTACCTTTCCATTGTTATACATTGTCTGTAGCTTTAGGCCAACCTCAACCATTGTATCTTCCGTATCTTGTACATATAAGCGTTGGTATAAAAAATTCGTGAGGACATACATAAAAACAACAGTAATAATTAAAAATGCAAAAATTAACAACCAAATACGTGTGGCTATCTTTTTCATTCGCCAGGATCAAAGCGGTAGCCGACTCCCCAGACCGTTTGAATATGTGCAGCCGCTTCCTTTCCAAGCTTGATGCGTAAGGTTTTTATATGAGTGTCGACAGTTCGAGTCCCACCTACATAATCAATATCCCAAATGCGTTCTAATAATTGCTCACGTGTATAGGCATTTCCAGGATTTTTCATAAATAAATGGAGTAGTTCAAATTCTTTTAAAGTAAGGGGGATACTTTTTCCATCGACCGATACTTTACGTGCTATTTCATCTATTTTAATGGGACCAAATACAACATATTTTTGTTGTAGCTCTGCAATATTTGCACCACTTCTTCTTAATACTGCGTAAATTCTAGCGACTAGTTCATCATGTGTAAATGGTTTAACAATATAATCATCACCACCAAGTGTAAGACCCTTCACTTTGTCATCATTGGCGTCACGTGCTGTCAGGAATATAATCGGAACATTGGACATAGCCCGTATACTTTGACACACAACAAAGCCATCCTCATGCGGCATCATTACATCAAGCAGCACTAAATCAATTTTCTCACGTACAATTATATCGTATGCCTCAGTACCACTTGCAGCAGTAAATGTTTCAATATCAGAGTTATTGAGCATCATTTCTATTAGGTTCCGCATATCTTGCTCATCATCAACTATTAATACAGTTGTCATTGTTTTTCCTCCCTTACTAACAGCTGAAAAGCACCTTTCCCGACATCAACTGTTTTTTCTTTCTGGCCATCTTTTATAAAGTGTAATTTGTGATCGTCATAGCCAGCGACAACAATATAGTCTTTAAATTGATTGACCACAAAAGGGTTTGCCCCTACTTCCTGCTGCCATTTTATATGACCATCAAAGTCAGCAACATATAACTCATTATGACCATGACTTACAACAAGTACAGCATCCTTTGTCTTTTTTAACCCTACTGGCATCAATGGCATGTTTATTTCACCATGCAATTGACCACTGCTCAAATCATATTTTTTAACCGAACTATTTGGCTTACTTCCTTCTCCATGGCCACCTATCCAAAGTTCATGTGTCTCGTCTACAATGGCTATTCCATGTGAAGATTTTTGTATCGGCCACTCCTGTTCAATTTGTAAATCTTTCATATTTAAAACAGATAATTTTGTATCTTTAAAATTTATCACATACAGCTTATCCTTATACGATGCCATTGACATAGGATAATTACCTATCCGCTTGGAGGCCAACACGTTTCCTTCATGATCAAAGCTTGTCACTGTATTAGTTTTACTATTCGTTATAAAAAATTGCTTGATATTGTCATCATAATACACATTCGTTGTACCAACCTCTACTTTTTGAGAATAGAGCTTTTCTCCAGTTGATAGTGTATAGACATCAATGGTATTTAATTGGTGTCCGTATAAGAGAACTTGATCATCCCCTAGTAATGTTGCCCCTGAATAAGCTCTATCAAATAACCACTTCGCTAATACATGGCCATTTTCATCAATAAAGTCTAATGATGGCTCTTGAATATTTAATGAAGCTATAAAATTTCGATCACGCTCAATCGATTCATAAGATTTTTCAGTACAACCCGCTAACCAAACTATTTGTAGTAAAGAAAAAATGAAGAATGCCCATTTTTTCAACGTTATCACCTCTGCCCCTTTACTATACTTCACAATTGTGAAATTCGGGTGAAACTTGAAAGGTAAATTTATGACAAACCATAAAAATACATTTCACAATTCAATTGTATTCATCCAGCCAATACTTCCTTCTATACATATACTACAAGGATAATGGTAAGGAGGAATAAAATGTGGTTTCCATCAGCTTATGTATGATTGTGAAAAATGAAGAAGATGTCATCGGTAGATGTCTTGAATCTGTTAAAGGTTTAGTAGATGAAATCAATATTGTAGATACAGGTTCAACAGATCGTACAAAACAAATTGTTGCTCAATTTACAGATAGAATTTTTGATTTTGAATGGATCCATCATTTTGCCGCTGCCAGAAACTATTCCTTTCAGCAAGCAACGATGGATTACATTCTTTGGTTAGATGCAGACGATGTTTTTTTAGAAGAAGATCAAGAAAAATTTAAGGCGTTAAAGAGTTCTCTTTCCCCTACTATTGATGCCGTTTCAATGAATTACAATCTCAGCTTCGATAGTGAAGGAAATGTAGATGCTTTAATAAGAAGAAACCGACTAGTAAAGAAAGAAAAAAGCTTCCAATGGATTGGTGCTGTTCACGAATATTTGGAAGTAGGTGGCGAATTAATAGAAAGCGATATAGCGGTTAGTCACTTACCATTAACTCATGACCATTCACGTAATATTACGATTTATAAGACATTAGTTGAATCTGGTGAAATATTATCACCACGAGATACATTTTATTTTGCCAATGAGTTATTAGATCACAGTCAATTTGAAGAAGCCATTTACTATTACGAATTATTTTTAACGTCAAAGCTAGGCTGGGTGGAAGATAATATTCGTGCTTGCTTTAAATTAGCGGATTGCTATTCGAATTTAAATGATCCAGAAAACAATTTTAGTGCAATATTAAGAAGCTTTGAATACGATGTACCCCGCCCTGAGGCCTGTTGTCGACTAGGTTATCATTTCATGGAGCAATATAAGAATTATGAAGCTATTTTCTGGTATGAACAAGCACTTATCATTAAACAAAATCCTAACGCTCCTTTTCAAAATAAAAGCTTCTCAACTTGGCTTCCTCACCTACAGCTTTGTGTTCTATTTGACCGTCTACAACAATACGAACTCGCAAACGCACACAATGAATTAGCCGGCTCCTTTATCCCAAACGACGCAAAGGTTTTACACAATAAAAAGTATTTCGAGCAAACTTTAAAGTCTAATCAGACTGATTCCCAGTAATTCTAATCGCTAGAATAAATAGGACAAAAAATTACCCATTAGTATTTAGCAGGTCATTATGAATCTTCAAGTTTTATTAACAAACCTACTATTTACTATTAGTAAATAGTTATGTGTCTACCTCCTCTATCAATTCTCGGAATACGATATTTGAGAGAGGAGGTGAGACTTTGCATTTTGGAAATTATTTAAAACGAGTATGTAGTAAATGTAATTCTTTTCCTTGTTGTTGTAGAACTGGGCCTATTCCAAGTTGTCCAGTTTGGCCTGTAAAACCTACCGGAACTACTGGTGGTATTACAGGGGCTACGGGTGTAACTGGAGCTACTGGGGCTACTGGTGTAACTGGAACCACTGGTGCTACTGGCGCTACGGGTGTAACTGGTGTAACTGGAACCACTGGTGCTACTGGCGCTACGGGTGTAACTGGGGCTACTGGTGATATCGGAGCTACAGGCTCTACTGGTGTTACCGGAGCTACGGGTGTAACTGGAGCTACCGGTTCTACTGGAACTACTGGGGCTACTGGCGCTACGGGTGTAACTGGAACCACTGGTTCTACTGGTGTTACCGGAACTACTGGCGCTACCGGTTCTACTGGAACTACAGGCTCTACTGGTGTTACCGGAGCTGCGGGTGTAACTGGAACTACTGGGGCTACTGGCGCTACTGGCGCTACAGGTGTAACTGGAACCACTGGTGTAACTGGGGCTACTGGTGATATCGGAGCTACAGGCTCTACTGGTGTTACCGGAGCTACGGGTATAACTGGAGCTACCGGTTCTACTGGTGCTACAGGTATAACTGGAACTACTGGGGCTACTGGGGCTGCCGGTTCTACTGGAACTATTGGTTCTACTGGCGCTACGGGTGTAACTGGAACCACTGGTGTAACTGGAACCACTGGTGTAACTGGCGCTACGGGTGTAACTGGGGCTACCGGTTCTACTGGAACTACAGGCTCTACTGGTGTTACCGGAGCTACAGGCTCTACTGGTGTTACCGGAGCTACGGGTGTAACTGGAACTACTGGGGCTACTGGCGCTACCGGTTCTACTGGCGCTACCGGTTCTACTGGCGCTACCGGTTCTACTGGAACTACAGGCTCTACTGGTGTTACCGGAATTACTGGAACTACTGGGGCTACTGGGGCTACTGGCGCTACCGGTTCTACTGGAACTACAGGCTCTACTGGTGTTACCGGAGCTACGGGTGTAACTGGAGCTACAGGCTCTACTGGTGTTACTGGGGCTACCGGTTCTACTGGAACTACAGGCTCTACTGGTGTTACCGGAGCTACGGGTGTAACTGGAACTACTGGCGCTACTGGTGATATCGGAGCTACAGGCTCTACTGGTGTTACCGGAGCTACGGGTGTAACTGGAGCTACAGGTTCTACTGGCGCTACGGGTGTAACTGGAACCACTGGTTCTACTGGTGATATCGGAGCTACAGGCTCTACTGGTGTTACCGGAATTACTGGAACTACTGGGGCTACTGGCGCTACCGGTTCTACTGGAACTACAGGCTCTACTGGTGTTACCGGAGCTACGGGTGTAGCTGGAGCTACAGGCTCTACTGGTGTTACCGGAATTACTGGAACTACTGGTTCTACTGGCGCTACCGGTTCTACTGGAACTACAGGCTCTACTGGTGTTACCGGAGCTACGGGTGTAACTGGAGCTACGGGTGTAACTGGAACTACTGGGGCTACTGGCGCTACCGGTTCTACTGGAACTACAGGCTCTACTGGTGTTACCGGAGCTACGGGTGTAACTGGAGCTACGGGTGTAACTGGAACTACTGGGGCTACTGGCGCTACCGGTTCTACTGGAACTACAGGCTCTACTGGTGTTACCGGAGCTACGGGTGTAACTGGAACTACTGGCGCTACTGGCGCTACTGGTGTAACTGGGGCTACCGGTTCTACTGGAACTACAGGCTCTACTGGTGTTACCGGAGCTACGGGTGTAACTGGAACTACTGGCGCTACTGGTGATATCGGAGCTACAGGCTCTACTGGCGTTACCGGAGCTGCGGGTGTAACTGGAACTACTGGCGCTACGGGTGTAACTGGAACCACTGGTTCTACTGGTGATATCGGAGCTACAGGCTCTACTGGTGTTACCGGAATTACTGGAACTACTGGTTCTACTGGCGCTACCGGTTCTACTGGAACTACAGGCTCTACTGGTGTTACCGGAGCTACGGGTGTAACTGGAGCTACGGGTGTAACTGGAACTACTGGGGCTACTGGCGCTACCGGTTCTACTGGAACTACAGGCTCTACTGGTGTTACCGGAGCTACGGGTGTAACTGGAACTACTGGCGCTACTGGCGCTACTGGTGTAACTGGGGCTACCGGTTCTACTGGAACTACAGGCTCTACTGGTGTTACCGGAGCTACGGGTGTAACTGGAACTACTGGCGCTACTGGTGATATCGGAGCTACAGGCTCTACTGGCGTTACCGGAGCTGCGGGTGTAACTGGAACCACTGGTGTAACTGGGGCTACTGGTGATATCGGAGCTACAGGCTCCACTGGTGTTACTGGGGCTACTGGCGCTACTGGCGCTACCGGTTCTACTGGCGCTACCGGTTCTACTGGCGCTACCGGTTCTACTGGAACTACTGGGGCTACTGGCGCTACTGGGGCTACTGGCGCTACTGGCGCTACTGGTGATATCGGAGCTACAGGCTCTACTGGCGCTACCGGGGCTACTGGCGCTACTGGCGCTACTGGCGCTACTGGTGTAACTGGGGCTACTGGTGTTACCGGAGCTACGGGTGTAACTGGAACTACTGGCGCTACTGGTTCTACTGGTGATATCGGAGCTACAGGCTCTACTGGCGTTACCGGAACTACTGGATCTACTGGTTCTACTGGCGCTACCGGTTCTACTGGAACTACAGGCTCTACTGGTGTTACCGGAACTACAGGCTCTACTGGTGTTACCGGAGCTACGGGTGTAACTGGAACTACTGGCGCTACCGGTTCTACTGGAACTACTGGCTCTACTGGTGTTACCGGAACTACTGGAACTACAGGCTCTACTGGTGTTACCGGAGCTACCGGAGCTACCGGTGTAACTGGAACTACTGGCGCTACGGGTGTAACTGGAACCACTGGTGTAACTGGGGCTACTGGTGATATCGGAGCTACAGGCTCCACTGGCGCTACCGGTTCTACTGGACCTACTGGCGCTACTGGCGCTACGGGTGTAACTGGGGCTACTGGTTCTACTGGTGATATTGGACCTACTGGTTCTACTGGTGTTACTGGTTCTACGGGGGCTACTGGCGTTACTGGAACTACAGGTGTAACTGGAACTACTGGTTCTACTGGCGCTACTGGTGTTACTGGAACTACTGGTTCTACTGGCGCTACTGGTGTTACCGGAACTACCGGCTCTACTGGAACTACAGGTTCTATAGGCCCTACGGGTGTAACTGGAGCTACTGGTTCTACTGGCGCTAATGGTATAACTGGAACCACAGGTTCTACGGGTGTAACTGGAACTACCGGGGCTACTGGCGCTAATGGTATAACTGGAACCACAGGTTCTACGGGTGTAACTGGAACTACCGGGGCTACTGGCGCTACAGGAGCTACAGGTACAACTGGGGCTACGGGTACAACTGGGGCTACTGGTATTATTGGAGCTACCGGGGCTACTGGACCTGCGTTTACTGAAGGATTCTCTGCCTTTAAAAACACGTTGGTTGTTAGTGGATCTACTTCAATCACTAACTGGAGTGTCGCGTCACCATACTTTACAACACCTGCATTCAATCCAACAACTGGCATATTCACTGTACCAACTACAGGTAGATATTCCTTTGAAGCAACCATTAACTACTCCACTACTGCGGCCATTAGTGTTACTTTAGGAGGGGGAATAAACCCATCATTTGCAATTAGGCAAAATGCTACAACAAATTTAATTAGTGGCTTGTTCCCTGTACTAAACGTCAATGTGGCACTTGTATTAACTTTACGAGCAGTTCTTGGAAATGGCACAATCACTTTAGCAGGAGAAGTGAATTTAAATGCTGGAGATACGATTGATTTGTTCTATGAAGCCAATGGATTGACTATCTCTCTTACACTAGGTGGAGCTAACTCTGGTGGTATCGTTTGGTCATGTCATCGAATTTCTTAGAACTAGGTTATCTAGAAAATTGGATGTATAGATGTAGAAATAGCAAACTAAGAAATAGTTAGTTTGCTATTTCTTTTTGTCTTTTGAACTTACTTCAAAAAAAATAGTACAAACATAATGTTTGTACTATCGTGCTTCTACTAACAAAAAATTTCCGCCAACACTTCATCGGCAACATGTTTACCTTGTTGCACACATTCTGGGATGGATATTCCTTCGAATGAGCTACCTGCCAATTTTACAGTTGGAAAATGTTCTCGTAATTCCTGCTTTATCCGTTGGACCTTCGCCTCATGTCCAACGGTGTATTGTGGCATCGCATTTTTCCAACGTGTAACTACTGTCGTTATTGGTTCTCCATCTATACCGATAGTTTTATTTAAATCCTGTAGCACTGTTTTTTCAATCTCAGTATCTGATAATGCTACAATCGCCTCGTCACCCACTCGACCAATATAACTACGTAATAACACATAATCATTAGGTGAGGTACCCGGCCATTTTCGATTCATCCAAGTACATGAAGTGATTGAAAAATCACTATTTCGAGAGACATAAAATGAGAGTGCGTCTAAATCACCAAGCTGGTCCTTTTTAAATGCCATTGTAACGGTTGCGATAGTGGCAGCTTTCATTGTCCCTAGTTCATTTAACAAATTATACTTACTGAACATCTTATCTGCCATATTAAAGGGTGTAGCAATAATGACCGCATCCGCTTTAATATGTGAGAAATTGTTTAGCATTACATGTACAGACCCATCTTTTCCATGCTCAATTTCTTCGACCTTGACACCTTTCATCACTGTCCCAGGAAGTAGAGATTCCTCAATACTTTCGATTAATGTTTCAAGCCCATTACTAAAGGTTTGAAATATCCCTTTATTTTCATCAATAAAATCATTACTTAAGAAATTTGTTCCAGCCTTTTTCATCCCTACTAATAAGCTACGATATTTTTGCTCTAGATGATAAAGCTGCGGGAAAGTTGAGCTCATGCTTAATTGCTCAATATCACCTGCAAATGTCCCTGCTAGTAATGGTTCCACTAGATTTTCAACAACCTCTGCGCCAAACCTTCTTCTAAAAAATGCCCCCAATGGTTGATCATCGTCTTGTGCTGAGCGGGGGATAAAAAAATCACCTGCCGCACGAACTTTACCGCTTAGTGAAAACAAGCCTGATGTAATAAATGATGAGATATGTGGCGTTTCTCCTGATAAAAGATGGCTTGGTATTGGGTATAACTGGCTTCCGACAGCAACATAGTTGGGTCCTGCGTTACTTGTCATGATTTTTTGTTCAATACCGAGATCCTTTGCTAAAGCATTTACATAATTTTCACGGTCAAAAAAAGATTCTGGCCCACGCTCAATAATAAAACCATCTTTTCTTAGTGTTTGAATTTTTCCGCCAAGACGTAATGACGACTCGACAAGTACGATATCTAATGGCAATTCTTTTGTGCTTGCTTGTTTTTGCATATAGAACGCAGCTGTAAGGCCCGTAATACCACCACCTACAACAACTACCTTTCGTCTTTTCTGAGTCACCAACATCATCACTTTCTTTTCGCTTAGCTTAATTTTTTATAAATTGCATCGACCATCGCATCAATAAATAAAGGATGTGTATTTGGCATCGACGGACGATAATATTTTGCGCCTAGTTCATCACAAACGACTTTACATTCAAAATCATTATCATATAACACTTCTAAATGCTCTGTTACAAAACCTACTGGCGTATAAACAAATGAACGGAAGCCTTTTTCTTCATAAAGCTCACGTGTTAAGTCTTGAACATCTGGACCAATCCAAGGCTCTGGTGTCTGTCCTGCTGATTGCCAGCCGACCTCAACGTTTTTCAAACCAGTTGCCTCTTGAATAAGTCGAGCTGTTTCAATTAATTGATCCTCATAAGGGTCACCTAAATCTTTAATTTTTTCAGGAAGTGAATGAGCTGAAACGATTAAACATCCTGTTTCACGTTCTTCTTCAGACATTGACTTAAATGTATCATTAATTTGTTGTTTCCAATACTCAATAAATTTAGGTTCATCATACCAAGATTCTACTGATGTAATCGTTAAGCGATCTCCTGCTGCTTCCACAGCACGGCCATTATAAGATTTAATAGAGAATGTTGAGAAATGAGGAGCTAAAACAATTGATACCGCTTCTTTGATGCCCTCTGCCACCATTTGCTCTATTGCGTCTTCAATAAATGGATGAATATGCTTTAAACCAATAAACAATTTATATTCTACAGCACCCTGAACTTCATTTAAACGTGCACATAACGCTTCAGCTTGTGCCTGTGTTGCTGCTGCTAAAGGAGATAAACCTCCAATTGCTTCATAGCGACTACGTAAATCTTCTAAATGCTCTTCCGAAGGTTTGCGACCATGACGAATATGTGTATAGTAAGGTTCAATATCCTCTTCTTTATAAGGTGTCCCGTATGCCATTACCAATAAGCCTTTAACTTCTTTCATTACCCTTTTCACCTCTAAAATTGTTTTATGTTTTTATACATTATGTGATAAAAAGAAGCTGTCCAATCTATGATGTTGGACAGCCCCCTTTCTATGATGAAAATTTCGTACATAGAAAAGGACATATTTCACATTTGAATCCGCTTTTTTAAGAACGAGCTTGAATTTGTTGTGCACTATATTCATGAATAAGTGTCGTTAAACGCTTTAAGACCTCTGGATCAACCTCTGGGAAAACACCATGACCTAGGTTAAAGATATGACCTGGCATTTCTAAACCTTGATCGATAATATCCTTAGTTCGTTTTTCAATGACTGACCAATCTGCCAATAATAGCGATGGATCAAGGTTACCTTGGACTGGTTTTGTAATACCATTCGCGCGTGCTTCTTTTATTGGTAAACGCCAGTCTAAGCCGACAACATCAATCGGTAAATCATTCCATTCCTTCGCTAAATGACTTGCCCCGACACCAAATTGAATCAATGGTACATTTTCTTTTTGTAATTCCGCAAAAATTCGCGTCATAATTGGTTTTATAAATACACGGTAATCTTCCACATTTAAAGCGCCCACCCAAGAATCAAATACTTGGATTGCTTTTGCACCAGCTTTAATTTGGGCAGTGACATCTGCAATAATCATGTCAGCCAGTTTATCCATTAATGCAAACCAAGCTTGTGGTTCTGACACCATAAATGACTTTGTTTTGTTATAGTTTTTAGAAGGACCACCTTCAATCATGTAGCTGGCAAGTGTAAATGGTGCTCCAGCAAAACCAATCAACGGGACATTTAATTGCTCTTCTGTCAAGATTTTAATAGTCTCTAATACAAATGGTGTATGCTCTTTAGCATTGAATTCACCTAAATTATCAACATCTGCAACTGAACGAATTGGATTAGAGATAACAGGACCAACACCTGCTTTAATTTTTACATCTACGCCAATTCCAGGAAGAGGTGTGACAATATCTTTGTATAATATAGCTGCATCAACATTGTAATTTTCTACAGGTAGACGAGTGACATATGCACATAGCTCAGGTTGATGTGTAATTTCTTCTAATGAATATTTTTCTTTGATGGCACGATATTCTGCCTGAGAACGTCCTGCCTGACGCATATACCATACTGGCGTGTGTGTAGTTTTTTCTCCACGAGCAGCACGCAGAAGTGTATCGTTAAAAGTTGTCATGAATAATTCCTTCCCCTCGATAAATTCATTACTATCCATACGCCCTGGCGTAATTGTGTCCAGATTTCTTGCTCTTTACTCTTCTCTTCAAAATCTGCAATATCGACCAGAGGCTTTATCTTGAATCAGTGGGTTCACCACTCTCTATAGCGGAAAGAGTCTTCTGTGTTTTATACTTCGATTTCAGTACAAAAAACCTTTGCTGAGTCAAGAAAAAAATGTATTATTTATTCCTTTATTATTGATATCCGTTTCCAATAGTAAACGCTTCCTCTGTTATTGTATAGTTTTCCTAGTGAAATGTCATAAAATTGTTCATTCTAGACAGATTCTTTTTGGACAAAGCGTTAGACTTATGCTGAAAAGGGTATAATCACGCTATAATTAGTAAGATTCATAAGGAGGATAAATTGATGAATATTTATTTAACTTCTGGTACTGGTGATTTTTTAGAACAACTGAAAAATAAGTATCCAAATGAGCATATGATCTTAATTCATGGAGAGGGAAATTCTGTATTAATTCATGAAACAGAAGGGAAATCTGTTTTTGCCACACCTCGCAAATTTGAAGTGTTAGATTCGGTAAATGAGCTAGAAGAACGTGGATTCTTTGTTCTTAATAATATTCCTGTAACAGATGAAGGACGCCCTGTTTTCGAGCATCGCTTTTTACAACGTTCACATGCCATTGAGGATGAGCCAGGCTTTGAGTCCTACAGATTACTTCGTCCCATCAAGGATGACACTTATATTGTCATGACTCAGTGGCATGGACCACATTCATTCGAAGCATGGAAAAGCTCTAAAGCCTTTGAAAACGCACATGCAAAAAGAGATGATTCCAGTGGTGTAAATCAGCAGAACATCTTCTCGGCAGCTTCCTATGTAACAACTTATAGTGCTATGCCAAAAGAGGATACAGAATAGATCTACAACAAATAAAAGCTCATCTTCTCAGCACAGGCTGGGAAAATGAGCTTTTCATTATTTAGATACTTTCGCAGTCAATTCACTAATTACTAAAACAATGACAACTACAATATAAAACATCGGCTGTGTAATCGCACATAATCCTACGATGATCGCTTGTGTAATCATAGCTAGACGTACAATTTGCTTCACAGCTAGTTGACGAGCATTATCCGGCAACGGAAACAGCATGTCCATGCGGAATTCCCCACTTGAAAGTAATGCTTGTTTTAATTGGATAGTCGTTGCAAAGCTTAGTGCCGCGGCAACAATCCATGTAACTATTGGAATGTCTACAAATGCTGCAATTACTGCTGAAATGGCCGTAAGACGGAGCCATAAATAAAAATGATCATCTGTACGGACAAAAGTGCGAAATACTAAATACTTTTGAGCGTTATTTTTACCATATGGAACGAATTTATAGAGCCAGTCCATCCAGCCTCGACGTCGGATGCTTCCATGTAAATGGGGTACATCTGTAAAATAATTTGCGAAACGATAAAAGCTCATCATTCGATTTTGCTCAAGCTTTACAAAATGTTCGTAAGGTACTGGTTCTCCTACAGATTTTTTTCTAAAGACAATAATATAAATAACACTTATGACTGTAGCAACAATTGATAGGAGCAACTGAGCTTGCAGCCCCATATAAACAGCGGCAGCAAATATTATTGCTCGAATCAGCCTGTCCACCCAAACCATTTGACCACGTTCACTATATCGATAGCTGAATTCTCCTCGTACACTTATATATTTCAGCACAATCACAAGTAGGAATATCGACCAAATGTCAGCCGTTGTTAAATCCGTCACTGCTTTTAATAGTGGAATACTAACAATGTAGACGATCGCTACAATCCAAACCTGAGACCAAAATGTCCAAGCCAGTGCCTTGCTAAAATACAGCGACATTTTTGACTCTAGGGGCAATAGGTACACTTGGTCTGGCTCTCTCAAAAGCGTAGTAGGGCGACTAAAGGCTAATAAAACGCCTATAAAAACAGCAATAAGTATTTCAGCTGGGAAATCTGTCTGTACAACTTTCAACCATTCACTATATTGGTAGCCTCCTGCTCCAATTAGAAATACAAGTACAATGGCAATATGCCCTGTAAAAATAAATTGCATATATTTTTGTACTTCTCCTATATAATGCATGAAGCGAGAGGACCATACATCACGCAAGTTCTTCATGGTCCCGCTCCTTTGTCATTGCAATATATAGATCGTCCAATGTTGCATTGGGCATCGCAAATGTTTGTCGCAAATCTGCCATCGTTCCTTGCGCTCGAACTCTTCCTTCGTGCAATAATATAATTCGATCACAATGCTTTTCGGCAGTCGATAAAATATGCGTAGACATTAATATGGAAGCACCTTCTTTTTTCTTCTCATCCATTTGATCTAATAATGATTGAATTCCGAGTGGATCTAACCCCACAAAAGGTTCATCAATAATATAAAGACTAGGATTCACTAGAAATGCACACATAATCATAACCTTTTGACGCATTCCCTTTGAAAAATGTGATGGGAACCAGTTTAATCTTTTCTCCATTCGAAATTCCTTTAAAAGTACTTCAGAACGAGCATCTAGAGTTGCCTTATCAATACCGTAAGCCATCGCTGTTAATTCTAAATGTTCCCTCAATGTTAGTTCATCGTAAAGCACAGGGGTTTCAGGGATATAAGAAAAGGCTGTACGATACTTGTCCGTATCTTCCTTTAACGTTCCTCCATTAAGGTAAATATCCCCTTCTTTTGGCAACATTGTTCCTATTATATGTTTAATCGTTGTACTTTTACCGGCCCCATTCAAGCCAATTAAGCCAACAAGCTCTCCTTTTTCAATAGTAAAAGATAAATCTTTAATAACAGGTTTTCTTGTATATCCGCCTGTCACATGCTGTACCTCTAATACTGACATAACCTCACTCCTCTTCTTGTTTTATATTTTATCAAAAATTAGCAAATGATACAGGTTTGAGTATGATAGAATGAATTTACATATACGATAAGGGGGAAATTCTCATGAGCGATTGCCTATTTTGCAAAATTATCGATGGATCCATTCCAAGTACAAAAGTGTATGAAGACGATCATGTCTATGCATTTACAGACATTTCACCAGTTGCAAAAGGTCATACTTTACTAATTCCAAAGCATCACTGCCAAGATCTATACGAAATGCCAGAGGATGTTGCACGCAACTTATATGCTGCGGCACCGAAAATTGCGAATGCCATTAAGGCAGCGTTTGAGCCAATCGGTTTGAATACGATTAATAATAATGGGGCAGCGGCTGGACAAACTGTGTTCCACTATCATCTACATTTTATTCCTCGTTATGACGAAAAAGAAGGCTTAGGTTTAGTTTGGCAAACACAAAAATATTCACCAGAACAATTGACTGAAGTGGCAGAAAGTATTAAAGCCAACCTATAACGTTTTTTGTAATATATTAACATTTTAATAACCCACATACTGTATTGCAAATATAAAAATTTTAGCGTACAATCACAAATAAGTTTCGCTAACGGTCAAGAGGACACGTTGGGAAACTAATAGATTAGCTCAGTCGAGGAGAGATAAAAAATGAATACAAAGAATTTAGTATTAATGGCCCTTTTAGTTGGGATCGGTGCGGCACTATATGTCGTTACACCAGGAATGATTAACGGCATGAAACCCGATTTCATGTTAACAATGATGTTTATTGGCATATTATTGTTTCCTACAGTGAAAGAAACGTTTTTACTTTCGCTAGCAACAGGTGTACTTTCAGGTTTGTTTACAACATTTCCTGCCGGTCTAGTTCCAAACATTATTGATAAAGCTGTAACAGGCTTTGTGTTTTTAGCTGCTGTAATTGTTCTAAAAAAGATAGCAAATAGTTTCGCTGTCTCTGCAGTTTTAGTTGGTTTGGGTACTATCCTATCAGGTACGGTCTTTTTAGCAGTGGCACTTTTTGTTTTCAATGCAAATGTAGGTGCAACGTTTGCGATGCTCTTTATTGGGGTTGTCCTTCCAGCGGTAGCATTTAATGTCGTTGCTTTTGCTATTATTTATCCTATTGTTGCAAAATTAGTGAAGCGCTCTAAATTTGTGACTGCCATTTCTCAGATTTCATAAATACTAACTTTAAAATAATCGAAAGAAACTGAACGGTGATGCTCTATCACTTGCTCAGTTTCTTTTTCTTTTTGTATTTATGCAATTCATGGTTTAATAGTAGTTAATCATGACAAGAAATGAGGTATATAATATGAAAGCAAAACCATTTTTAATTGGACTAGCAACAGGTATTATTGGTGGAACAGTTGCTGTGCTGTTCTCAACCCCACAATCAGGCCAGCAGTTACGCACAACGTTAAAACAAAATGCAGACCAAACAAAAGGTATGCTCCTTGATGTTAAACAACAAGTAGGGACTGTGAAACATTCTGTCAATACATTAACAAACGAAGTTAAAAATAATATCCCACAAATAATAAATGATTTAAAACAAACAATTACGACTTTTACAGAAGAAATAGAGCCAAATAAAAATAATTTGCAACAAGAATTAGATGCTTTACAGAATTCGATAAGCGAAATCGAGAAAAACATTGCACAATTCACAGAAAACAAGAAAAAACCGCAGGAAAAAATTAGCGACTAAAGTCCTTTCTAGATGCTAATTAATCTATTTTTTCATCAAAAATTATTGCTATAATATTATTTTTTAACCACTTTTCAATTTTTTAATTTTTCTAACTTTAAACTTTTTTTCTTTACTGCTATAATATTTTTAAAAATGTGAAAGAAAGCAGTAGGTGATGGTTTTGTCAGAGGAATTATACACACAAAAAGAAGCAATGCTCTACAGTCAAAGAATCGCGCAATTATCGAAAGCACTATGGAAAGCGGTTGAAAAAGATTGGCAACAATGGATTAAACCATATGATTTAAATATTAATGAACACCATATTTTGTGGATTTCCTATCATTTAAAAGGAGCCTCTATTTCTGATGTAGCAAAGTTCGGAGTCATGCATGTTTCTACAGCATTTAACTTCTCCAAAAAATTAGAAGAGCGAGGCTTCCTTAAGTTTTCGAAGCGAGATGATGATAAGCGTAATACGTATGTTGAGCTAACTGAAGCTGGCACAGAGCTTATTGTAGAGATGAATAAAAACTACCATAATACTTATCATTCTGTATTAGAAGGATCATTGGCCTTAAAAGACTTATACGGCCGTTTCCCAGACTTTTTAGACGTAATGGCTGTCATTCGAAATATTTATGGTGAGGATTTCATCGATATTTTTGAACGCTCCTTTCAGCATTTCCGTGATTCCTTTGACACGCTTGAAGAACGTCCAACTGTAAAAGGATAAAATAAGGCTATCGTACAGATATTTTCCTGTGGGTTCTAACTGTTCATTCAGAAATAAATCATGTGAAAGGAGGTATTTCAGAAATATTTCTGAAGTACCTCCTTTCTCTTGCATTCTAAGACAATTCAATTTACATTAAATAGGACACTTCCTATTTTCGGAGTTGATAATAAACCATGCATTGTTGGAAAATTTTAAATCTTGAACATCATTACGGCACTACGCGTATTATTATAATGGGTGTTATTACTTTCTTATCCGTTTTTTCAGTATCGTATGTGACGTTTAATTTATTCAACGAGGAGCATTATACAGATCGTTTATTCTGGCTCTTTGTAATAGCTGTATTAACACTTTATCCGGTTCACAAGTTTTTACACTTTCTCGCTCTTTACGATTTACGCCAGCATCTTAAATTGCGTGTCCGTACGCAATTTTATCTAATTCCAGTATTACACATGCGTATTCGTGAACCTTTATCCAAAAACCGTTATATACTAGCACTTCTTACGCCATTTATCGTTCTTAATACTAGTATTATAATAGGTACTTGGCTACTACCAGCATACACACATTACGGTACTTTGCTGTTAGCGTATCATTGTAGTCTATGTTTGATTGATATACTTTACGTGAAATATTTATTGAATTCACCAAAAAACTCACAAGTTGAAGAAACACCGAAGGGCTATGAAATTTTAGTTCCACCAACGGTTCACTAAATTGCTTGTACTTGTTTTTTAATGGCGTTCTTTGTTATGCTATTACTATTGAAAGAGGGGAGGAATAGACTTGCTATTAATGATTGTAGTTCTATTCTCGGTATTCTATTTATTTCAAATTAACCGTATGACATATGCTCTATGTATGCGACGTGAAATTCCCGAAGAAAACCAGCCAAAAATATTCCGAACTATAAATATACTTATTACCATTTTACTTGTCTCATTTTATATTGAAATTTTATACGCGGTATAACAACTGAAAAGTAAAATACATTCACATCCGCATGCGACAAGATAAGTTGAGTCCCCATAAAACAACTTACTCAAACCATTACTAATGGCTTGGATCTCTGGCATGCAGCGTGAATGTCTAACACTGTTAAGAAAAGCTAAGAGTTATTGGAGCTCTTAGCTTTTCACTGTTTTATTAATTAGTATAGGAACGCTGCACCAACGATAATTAATAAAATAAATAACACAACTAATAAAGCAAAGCCTGAGCCGTAGCCACCGCCACCGTATCCTCCGTTGCCCATAACTTCACCCCCTTTCTTTTCTATATCCTATGCGCTTCAAAAATTGAAATATAGGCAATACTCAAGGGGGAACCATTTTGTTTTTAAAACGTTTATGTTATAGTAAAAAATGGACGAAACCATGTTAGGAGAGAATATCCACTATGAAAAAAACAGTTTTATCTTTAACTTTAGCTGCTTCTGTTTTAGCGCTCGGTGCGTGTAGCGGCGGAGATAGCAAAGCAATCGTTACTTCTAAAGTTGGCGACATTTCAGTTGCTGACTTTAATGAAAAAGCCAAATCTTTAACAGGCTCATATGTATTACAACAATTGGTGACTGAAAAAGTATTGTCTGACAAATATGAAGTAACAGATAAAGAACTTAAAGAAGCTTATGATACTACAGCTTCACAATTTGGTGATGGTTTTGCACAAGCACTTGCTGAAAGTGGCTTAACAGAACAAGGCTTTAAAGATTCTTTACGCGTGCAACTTCTTCAAGAAAAAGCTTTAAAAGATCAAGCTATTAAAGAAGAAGATGTGAAAAAATACTATGAGCAAATGAAAACAGAATTAAATGGTCGTCATATTTTAGTAGCAGATGAAAAAACAGCAAAAGAAGCCATTGAGAAAATTAAAGGTGGCGCTAAATTTGCTGATGTAGCAAAAGAGTACTCTACAGATACAGCTTCTGCACAAAATGGTGGGGAGCTTGGTTGGTTCTCTGTTGGTTCAATGGTTGATGAGTTTAACGATGCTGCTTATGCCCTTGAATTAAACACTTTAAGTGAGCCAGTAAAGTCTAGCTTCGGTTATCACGTAATCGAAATTACGGACAAGCGTGACGTGAAAGATGTTGGTGCTTTTAAAGATGAAGAAGAAAAAATTCGTACATCGATGTTAAGTAAACTGAACCAAACAGGTGAAGCGCAAACTATTCTAAAAGATATCGTTGCGAAAATGGCAAAAGATGCAAATGTTAAAACTTCTGATAAGGATTTAAAAGATTCCCTAGAATTCTTTACTACAACAAGTGAAGAGCAAGCTAAGGCCGCTGAAGAAGCAGCTAAAAAAGCAGAAGAAAATGCTGCTAAGGAAGAATCTAGCGACAAAGCAGAAAATACAGATAAAGAATCTAAATAATTAGGATGATTGACCTTTTTCATTAAAGGAGCAACATTCTCAAAGAAAGGGAGCATCTTATAATACAGATGCTCCCTTTCTCTTTTGCTATTTTACTTTAAATTGGCTTATTTCGGCTTGTAAGTCATTTGACATCGTCTGGAGGATATTTGCTGCACTTGCAATTTCCTCGTTAGAAGCCGTTTGCTGCTCAATAGAGAGCGCGATATGCTGTATACCTGAAGTGGTGCTATTTGCAATACCTACAATTTCTTTCGTTGCATAATCGGTTTGGCTCGCCTTCTCATTTACACGCAATACTATATCCGTAACTTCCTTTGTACGATGGCTAATTTGTTGTAGATATTCTACAATATTTTTAAAGGCACCGCCTGTTTGTTCAACAGCCTCTCGCCCTTCCTCTACAAATTGTGTACCACTATTAATAGCATAAACTGCGCTTGATGTTTGGCTTAAGATATCATCTACTAATGTTCTAATATTGTCAGCAGCCTTCCCAGATTCCTCAGCTAGTTTTCTCACTTCATCGGCGACAACCGCAAATCCTTTTCCTGCTTCTCCTGCACGTGCTGCCTCAATGGAAGCATTCAATGCAAGTAAATTTGTTTGATCCGTAATGCTTGTAATGAGTGCCACAATTGTACTAATTTCCTTCGATTTTTCCCCTAATGCATTGACAACCTCTGTTGATTGGTGAACAGATTCATTAATAGTATTCATTTTTCCAATCGTTTGTTCAATTAACTGTAATCCTAAATCGGCCTTTTGGTTCGTTTCATTCGCTATATCCGCAACTGCCTGAACTGCGGATGAAGCATAATCCATATCTTTGGAAATTAAGTTAGCAGAATCAGATAATAAGTCCATTTGCTGCAATTGACCTTCCGCGCTAGCGGCAATTTCTCGAATTGCAACAGAGATGGTTTCAACTGTATTACTACTTTGCTCTGTAATCGTAGTAAATTCATTTGTATAAGCAGAGACATCCGTAGATGCTTTATTCGCCTTTTCAATAACTGAGCCGATTTGCTCTAACATATGATTAAATTCAGTCGATAATTGACCAATTTCATCTTTCAATTTATCATCTATACGTATTGTCAAATCGCCATCCGCAGCTTGCGTCATTGCTTTTAACACACGCTTTACACGCTTTAAGACGATATATCTTGTACATAAAGAAATAATTACTGTCCCAATAAATAGCGAAATAAATGTATTGATGGCAACACCTGCGCTACCATTTAACTCCACTACCTTTTCGATTTGTTGGCTAACGAACTCAGAAATATGTGAGCTAATAAATAAACTGATTCCAATAGCTAGTATCATTTTGAAAATCAAACTTTTCCAAAACTTTATTTTACGTGAAACAAGTCCCTCTTTATCCATTGTTTTTCCCCATTCCTATAAATTCTTCCTATATTCTAAAATAAATACAGTATTGGTACAATGGATAGGTACTGAAATTCCGCAGATATATAATTAGACTTATATAAAAGCTCGCCCACACAGTTATTTAGAAACGAAAATTTCACAAATAATGTGTTGAATGATTAAAATGTTGGCTTATAAAACGATCGGTTATCCAGAGGGAATAGTCGCTCTGTAAATTCACCAGGTGCCGTTTTACCTAATGCTCTAGTCAACATATTCATCTTAGCATCGATGTTATCAATATAATGTAAAATTTCTGCTTCTTGAACCATCGGCTTTTTTGGACTACCCCACTCTTCCTTGCCATGGTGAGATAATACCATATGCTGTAAAAGCATCACTTCTTCACCTTCGATTTCTAGCTCACTAGCAATCTTAGCAATTTCATTCACCATAATCGTAATATGTCCTAACAGGTTGCCCTCCACTGTATATGTCGTGGCAATAGGTCCAGACAGCTCCACAACTTTTCCAATATCGTGCAAAATAATACCTGCATATAACAGGTCTCGATTAAGAGTCGGATATAAATCAGCAATGGCTTTACCTAGTTTTAACATGGACACCATATGATCTAATAAGCCAGAAGCATAATCATGATGATTTTTAGTTGCCGCTGGAAAAACTAATATGGCGTCCTGATGTTTTTTAATGGCTGCTCTCGTCATACGTGAAATATTTGGATTTTTAATATCAAAGAAAAATTGATTCAACTCTTCAAATAGTTGTTCCTTTGGTGTTGCAGAGGAGGGTACTAAATCATGAATGGCAATTCCTTCTTCTGGCTTTGCCACACGAATGGCTTTGATGCGCAATTGATTTTTCCCTCTGTAGTCGTGAATTTCTCCGCCGACACGTACAATGGCTTCAGCATGATACATCTTTTCATGATCCTCATTTGTATCCCAAAGCTTTGCCTCAATATCTCCACTTTTATCTTGTAATATTAGCGACATAAATGGCTTCCCAACAGTAGTAACTCCTTTTGTCGCTTGTTTAATTAATAAATATTGATCAACTGCTTCTCCAACCTGGAGCGTTGTAATTCCTTTCATGTTGACGCCACTCCCCTTTCATTTGCTAGTGCTCCTACATCAATAATTTGCTCTTTCGGCCAATGTTTGAGCATTTCGTCATGGCAAGTAAAATATAAAATTTGACGCTCATATCCTACTTCTTTCATTAATTGTACCATTTTGTCTGTACGGTTTCGATCAAAATGGACAAACGGATCATCCATAATAATCGGGAATGGCGCAGAGGTCATCAACGTTTGGGCAAGTGCCATACGTAATGCCATGTAGGCTTGCTCCTTAGTCGCCTGTGATAATTCAACCATTTGATAACGAATTCCTGCCACATCTTTCGCAATAAAGTAGCCCTCTTCATGAATCGTAAGTTGATCGTAGCGCCCTCCAGTAAGTAATTGGAATATCGCATTAACCTTCGATAAAACATGTGGTAATTTTTTTTCTCGAAGACGAAATAATGTTTCATGAATAGCAGTCGCCACAGCTTTTTTCGTTGCCCAATGCTCAATCAATTGCTGTAACTCCGATTTTTCTTGTTCAAACTGTTGAAGCATTTGGCCATATTTTTCGTCATTTAATAACTGTTCCTTTTCAATTTGCAAGGCAGCACGATGTTCAAGACATCGGTCTATATCCACTTGCAAAGACGTTTGCTCCTGCTCTAAAACACGCATATTCTCCATAACAGAGTCCTCTATTAACTCATCGTGTTCAGATAAATTCAACGAGGCTAGTTGAGCCAGAACCGTTTGAAGCTCTGTCGTAATTTTTCTCTGCTGCTCAGATTGCTCATATCTCTCATAATAATCTCGTTCGTTTTGCACCTGTGCTTCGTTCAATAGCTGTGTCATATCAGCGGTATAACGATCTATTCGTGTTTGTCCACTTTGTAGTTTAATCTTGATGTCAGCTAGCTGCGCTTGTGCTTGCTGCACTTGTTGTTGCTGTTGCTGCGCTTCCAGGTAGGCTGTGCGCAAATACATATATATTTCATGTTCATTATAAATTTCATTTAGTACTTGTTGAAGCTGTTCATAAAGGCCATTCTTTTCATCCTGAATTTCTTGCAAAAGGCTAATGGAACCGTCCCTTTTAACCGCCAGTTCTTGCACATTTCGTATGCGCATAAATAACTCTGGCATTAACGTTCTAGCGATCGTACCTTGTAAGCGATAGCGTTTTAAAAATTGCTGCAATGACTGCGTAGTTTCCTCACTCTCTAACTCTGCTTGCTGAATTTTATATTCCAATTGGGCATACTGCTGCTCCTTCTCGCTTTGCTGGTCATTGACATGTAACCAGCGATCTTCCAATCTTTGTTTTTTTAGGAGTATAGTTTGTACAGTCATTTCATCTTGCTCTAATTGTCGTAAGAGGTGACCATTTTCTTTATTGGGCGCCTCTGTGGTTTGTCTAACAAACTTCATCAACAATATTGTTATGATTGTTAAAACTACACCAATAATGGCCACCGCCACATTTTTTTGAATAACCCCATAAACAAATGACAATACACCAATTAATAAAATCATCCAAGAAAAATAATTAGGCTGCCTTTGTTTAGTCCGTTGCGATTTGGCAGCACGCAATTGCTCAAGCCTCCGCTTTTGTTGAGGCCACTGTGCTAAAATATGTTCTTCTTCCTTTGTTAATGACTCCTGGTTTAACCTTTGCTTTTGTTGCGTTATGGCATCTAATTCTTGATGGATTTGCTCTAGCGAACGTAAATGAAACTTTAGCTCATCCTCCGCCTCTTCTAGCTTTTGTAATTGCTGTTGAAATTGCTGTTCCTGCTGTAAGGATACTGTTTCTCCAAGAAGAATGTTCTGTGCCTCTTTTTCTTGCACACCTAATAAACGAAACTGCGTATCAATTTCTTGCTCCAGCATAAAGAGATCATCTCGTAAGTTTTTCTCCTTCACGATCAACTGATGCCATGTTGCCTCCTTTTGCATAAGGCGGCCCATTTCATTTACGGTTTGCTCATTCACAGTAGCTAGCACTTTTTCCTGTAGCAATTGATATTGTTCTTTTAATTGCAGCAACTGCTGACTTTCGTGTAAAAGACGGTCCTTTGCTTGTTCATATCGTCTTACACCTTCTGCTGGAAATTGAACATATTGATCATCCCCTAATGCTTGCTGCAACATCTGTTGTTGCTTGATAAGAGGAAGGGCCTGCTTTTGAACCGTTAAGTATTGCCATTGCTGTTGTTGCTTTTTTTGAGTGGCATAAAGTTTCTCTAGGTTTTGCTCAAGAAGTTGCAATTGTTGTAATTTATCCTCAAATGTTTGGATCTTACCTTGCTCGAGTCTAATCGTTCGCTCCAATTGCTTTAACTGCTCAATTTTTTGATTAATTACTGGAACTTTACCTGTTTTCTTAAATAACTCGTTCGCCTCTTTATCCATTTTTTTCTCAAGAGCAGACAGGTGCTGGATACCTGTTGTGCCAGAGGAGAGGAGAAGATGTGTTAATTCCTCCTCTGACATTTTTTCAATGCCTTGAAGCTCATGCAAAGAAAATGAAAAAATAGATTCAAAGGATGCTCTAGAATAGCCATATAAAAGCTTAGCTAACAACTCCTCCTGTCCCGTTGTACCATCTTCAAGATAAACAGTAACATCACCTGAAGCCTTGCCTTTCACACGCTCAATAATGCAGGAACCATAAATAGGGTGTAATAGTGTCAGTTGACCACCAAACTTAGTCGATGTTTTTGGTTCATATTTGCGCTGAGTCTGCTGCCTTGTTGGAAAGCCAAAGAGCATCTGTAAAACAAATTGCTGAATCGTTGTTTTTCCTGCCTCATTTAAACCATAAAAAATTGTAACGCCTTCATTTAAGGGAATTGTCAGGTTTTGATGCTTACCAAAGCCATAAATTTGTAGTTTTTTGATTGTTAGCATGTGCATCACGCCCTTTGAATTTCTTCCGCCAATAGTGACTGTGCGTTGTGCGTTAAATTCTTTATATCCTTTTCAGATAAAGGCTCGATCAGTCTAGCACCACCAGCATACTGGTACAAGTCTTTTAGTATATCCTTCCAGTCAGTACTATCCCATTGCTCCATTAAACTTACGACTGATTGCGTAGCAGCAGAATATTCACCGTGAATTGAAGGTTTTTGTAACACCATTTTTTGTACCCAGCACATTGGCTCAATCCCTTCTTCTGCCTCGCGAATAGTCTCCAGCCATGCGTCCACCGTCGCATGCTCAAACAAGGCCTCTGTTTGCTCATCAATATTTTTTAAATAAAGCTCCACTACCGTCGCTCCCAATGAAGTTCTATTGACAGCAATTGCTTCCTCGCATCTTTTAAGTAATTCATTAGCATGGACGATATTCGTACAATCCACCTCTATTGTGTTATAAACAATGGTGGAGGTAGGAATAAAATCAAGTTCACATGCTGTTTGAGATAAAGTTACATCATAGCAACCTTTTATTCCTTGTTCTTTACGATGACGGCTTTGAATATTGCCTGGATAAACGATAGGAGGGTTTTCATGTAAGAGCTGTCGTTTATGAATATGCCCCAACGCCCAATAATGATAGTTCCGTTCAAGTAGTTGCTGTTTTGTAAATGGAGCATATAAAGCGTGTGAAGTATCGCTTGCCTCACTGCCATGCAGCATGCCAATATGAATTGCATGAGAATCTTGAGCGATTGGATAAGTATCAATAACCGACTCCTTTAAGTGGCGTTCACTATAGCTGAAGCCGTATATACAGACTTGCTGACCGCGGATTTTCAACTGGACAACACTCGTCTCAGCCGGTAATTCATACACATTACTTGGTAAAGAAAAACGTGTCCAAGTTCCTTTTAAATGATCATGGTTCCCATAGCTAATAATTACAGGAATATTGTGTTGAAAAAGTTTCTCCATTGCCTCTTGAAATTTCCTTTGGGCTTGTAAACTGCGATTTTCACCATCGTAAATATCTCCGACAATTAATAAAAAGTCGGGCTGCTCCTGAATGGCCTTTTGAATAATTTTATCAAAAGCATCAAACGTACTTGATCGAATCTCCTTCAAAATGTGTTCAGGTAAGCCAAATAAGCCCTTAAATGGACTATCTAAATGTAAATCTGCCATATGGAAAAAACGAATTGCTGACATCCAATCACCCCAACTATAGATAATTCCCACCTCAGTTAGTTACTACAAACTATCAACCAAAGCAGTCATATGATTACAAAACCGAATATTTGTTCTATTTTATCATACTTCCCTATTTATGAAAAATGGTAATGCTTAAAAAAAAAGGTCGACTTACTTTTTCCACAATTTTCGTAATTTATCAAATAGTTTACTAGTTTTACCGTGAAGTTTATAAATCTTCTATGTATAATAGATATATATTTAAATAAAGGGTGGGGTTTGTATGGAGAATTACCGTTTCACAGCTTTCGAAAAAACAGGGGAAACATTGTTTGATGAAACATGGACATTTGAAAATGATGAGGCTGCTAAGTTAAATGGCCAACAACAAATTGAAGAAAAAGGTGTTGCCAACAAAACTCATCGTCTTGTAAACGCTTCAGGTAAATTAATTTTATTCCATGTTTAATAATTGAGAAAAGGCACGTAGGATATCTACATGCCTTTTCTTATTTTTATTTCCCTACAAAGACAGGTGTTCTTTTCTCTACAAAGGCATGAATTCCTTCTAAATGATCTGTCGATTTACGCATGGTTGATTGACCTTCCGCTTCCATTGCAAGGATATTTTCGAGCTGTGCTAAATTTTGAGCGTGTAAAATATTTTTTGTCGTAATCATAGAAGAAATAGGTGAGGCAAGCATTTTACCAACAAGCTGATCTGCCATTGCAAAGACAGTACCATCAGGGGCTATATAGTCGATTAATCCTGCATCTAATGCTTCTTGTGCTGTAAGGACCTTCCCTTCCCAAATCATTTGTTTCGCTTTCACCGTACCGACACGTTCCTTCATAAAGAAGTGACCACCTCCATCTGGAATGAGTCCTATGCCTATGAAATTCATAGCTAGCTTACTCTTTTCACATGCCACAACAATGTCTGCCCCTAGTGTTAAACTAAAGCCTAGACCTGCCGATGCACCATGAACTGCCGCAATGACTATCATTGGTAGCTGATAATAGGCCTTAACGATGCGTGTAAGATATACCATCGCTTCGTCAATATTTAGAGGCTTATTTGAATCAAGCATCGCCTTAATATCGCCTCCAGCAGAAAAGACCTTCCCTTCTCCACGAATAACAAGTACTTGTATATCTTTTTCCTGTTGCAAAGCCTCAAAGCATTCAGCTAGTTCTCGCATCATAACGTCATCCATCGCATTCATCGCCTGAGGACGGTTTAAAGTTAACGTTGCACGGCGATCTAACATTTCTAATGTAATCGTTGAAAATTCCATCTCCATTACCCCCAAATATGAATAGTCATTCGCTATGTACTATTCGTGTTTTTTTAGAAAACTCCTTCTCCGCTAAACAAATTCGCTTTTGTTATGCTATATTAAAGGACGAATATTGTTATAAAGGTGGTTACACATTTTGACGCAAAAAGACTATCGTATATTACTTTATTATAAATATGTTACGATTGAAGACCCTATAGCATTTGCTGAAGAGCATTTAGCATTATGTCAAGAACTCGGACTTCTTGGCCGCATTTTAGTTGGTAATGAAGGAATTAACGGAACTGTTTCGGGAACTATTGAACAAACAGACGCTTACATGAATCATATGAAGATAGATCCTCGATTTAGCGATATTATGTGGAAAATTGACGAAGCTGATGGGCATGCTTTCAAAAAAATGCACGTTCGCCCTCGCCTCGAGATTGTTCACTTAGGTTTAGAAAATGATATTAATCCATTAGACATAACAGGGGAATATTTATCCCCTAAGGAATTTATGGAACAAATGCAAGAAGAGAATACGATCATTATCGATGCACGGAATGACTATGAATTCGACCTTGGTCATTTTAGAGGCGCTATTCGACCGGATATTGAAAATTTCCGTGACCTACCAGCATGGATGGAAACACATAAAGAAGAATTTGTGGATAAAAAGATTTTAACTTACTGTACTGGTGGAATTCGTTGTGAAAAATTCTCTGGTTGGTTAAAACGTGAGGGCTACGGAAAAAGTGTTGGTCAATTACATGGTGGTATTGCCACATACGCAAAAGATTCCGAGGTAAAAGGTCAACTCTGGGATGGGCAAATGTTTGTTTTTGATCGTCGTCGCAGTGTGCCAATTAATCAAGTGGAGCATGTCGTTATCGGAAAAGACTATTTCACAGGTGAGCCTTCCGAACGTTATACGAACTGCGCAAATCCCGAATGCCATAAATTAATGCTATGTGAAGAAAAGCATGAAGACTTTTATATGCGTAGCTGTTCTGATGAATGCCGTCGTGCCAAACGTAACTTCTTCGTTGAGGAGCATGGCTGGACGGTAAATCAAATCGAAGAGCAAATCGCTAAAATCGCAGATGTCCAAAACACAAATTCATGATAGACGTCACTCCATTACTTGGCGACAAAAAGAGCATCGTTTATGACGATGCTCTTTTGTACTGGCATTAAACTTCTGCTAAAAAACGTCCTACCTGCCTACCACTAAATATACAGCCACCAACAAACGTTCCTTCTAAAGCGCGGTAGCCATGAACACCACCGCCTCCGAAGCCGCTTACTTCCCCAGCAGCAAATAGTCCTGAAATAGGCTGACCATCCATCCCTAACACTGCCCCATTTAAGTTTGTTTGTAAGCCACCTAAGGTTTTTCTTGTTAAAATATTTAATCGTACCGCAATTAAAGGCCAATTTTTAGTGTCTAAAATTTTATGTGGCTTAGCAACACGTACTAGCTTATCCCCAATATAATTTCTAGCACCGTGAATGGCGTTCACCTGTAAATCTTTTGTAAACTTATTATCCATTTCTCGATCCCTTGCTAAAATTTGCTCTTTAATTTTCATGAAATCGAGTAAATCATTGCCTGCTAGTTTATTCATTCCATCTACTAGTTCTCTTAAATCATTTGCAATCACAAAATCCTCACCATGGTTTTTAAAGGCTTGGATTGGAGCAGGTGGTCCGGGCATGATTCTTTTTAAAACATCACCAATGCTTTTGTTTGTTAAATCAGGATTTTGTTCCGAGCCAGATAGAGCAAATTCTTTTTCAATAATTTTTTCCGTTAAAATAAACCAAGAATAGTCATAGCCTGTTTTTTGAATCGTTTCTAGTGTACTGAGTGTATCGAATCCAGGGAAATTAGGCGCATGAAATCGGTTACCTTCTGCATCAAACCATAAGGAGGAGGGGCCTGGCAAAATTCGTATTCCATGATTAGGCCAAATCGGATCCCAATTTTTTAATCCTTCTGTGTAATGCCACATACGATCACGATTCACAATACGGCCTCCTGCATGCTCTGTAATTTCCAGCATTCTTCCATCTACATATGCAGGGACACCACATACCATATTTTTAGGAGGGGTCCCTAATCGTTCAGGCCAATTTTTTCTCACTAAATCGAAATTCGCCCCGATACCCCCACTTGCCACAATAACGGCTGCAGCCTCATAAGAAAATTCTCCGACTCCTAATCTTGAGCTTTTTTCCCCTCGACTAATAAAGGTTTCTGCTAGTATTGTTCCACTTATCCCCATAATCCTTCCGTCTTGCTGAATAAATTCATCCACACGATGTCGTGGTTTAAATTCAATATAGCCTTCTTTTATGGCCTTTTTGACTTTATCCACAAATGGCTTAACAATGCCTGGACCTGTTCCCCATACAATATGAAACCTCGGCACTGAATTTCCATGTCCACCAGCAAGAGAACCACCCCGTTCTGCCCAGCCAACAATAGGAAAAAATTTAATCCCCTTTGACTTCAACCAATCATATTTTTCACCCGCAGCAAAATCGACATAGGCCCTCGCCCATTTATATGCCCAGGAATCCTCATCTTCTAAACGATCAAAGCCTGCTGTCCCTAACCAGTCCTGCCATGCCAACTCCTTACTATCCTTAATGCCGAGTCTTCTTTGTTCAGGAGAATTTACTAAAAATATGCCACCAAAAGACCAAAATGCCTGTCCCCCTAATGAATTTTCAGGCTCTTGATCTACTAGAAGTATTTTTTTCTTTGCATCGACTAACTCGCAGGCTGCCACTAAGCCTGCCAGTCCGGCACCAACTATTGCAACATCGTATTTCATTACTACACCCCCAAATCAATCATCCTTAATTTAAATTCTTCTTTCATAGTCTATTTACCTTCTAAAAATCAAAGTTTTGTCTAAAATGTGACAAGATAAAATGTTCGTTTTCTTTCATGAAGCAAACTAGTTCTAACATAGAACAATTAATTAATACCATTTAATTGCCATATAATATTTTCGCTATAAACTTCATGGAACCTTGATACAATCAATCTTTTTAAATATCGTTAATGCTTTCATTGTACACCCCTAAAAGACGAACATTATTAAACGATAATACATAAAATATTCGTGTATTGATATTTTTCAGACTTTTGAAGTCAATGTTTTTTTAGTTTTTTAGAAATATCGTTGACAAAGGTGAACAATAGGGATTATGATGTTAACAAATTTAATCATAAAAAATATAACGACGGAGACACACTAGTCGAAAGAAAATCCAAAGAGAGCTGATGGTTGGTGCAAATCAGTGATTTCTACGATAATAGTTCCACTCCTGAATAGTTAAGCTGAACCATCTAAGTAAGCTTATCCGTCTCATGCACGTTACGCATATTGCTAAGACTGCAAGAATAGGTTTTTCTAGCAGTGATTAAGGGTGGTACCGCGAACCAAGTTTATACAGCCTTTCGCCCCTTACAACACAATAACTGTGTTTGTAAGGCGTGAAAGGCTTTTTATATTGCTTTCGATTCGGAAAGGAGATTGTTTGCATGCTGTAAGATGTTAGAATTTTACAAATTCCAGACTATCGTAGATAAACCACAATTAACATTTATTAAAAAGGAGCTAATTATAATGATTACTGCCACAAAAACAATTAACGTATTTATCGCTGACCCACTAAGTGAGGATGGGATTTTTCCATTACGCCAGGAACAAGATTTAGATTTAAACATTATCGTAGACACTGGCCTAGCACCAGAAGAATTAATCGCTAAAATTGCAGATGTAGACGTGTTACTTGTTCGTTCACAAACTACTGTGACACGTGAAGTAATTGAAGCGGCAAAAAGCTTAAAGTTAATTGGTCGTGCTGGTGTAGGTGTCGATAATATTGACCTTGCTGCTGCCACTGAGCATGGTATTATCGTTGTTAATGCTCCAGATGGTAACACAAACTCAGCTGCTGAGCATACAGTCGCCATGATGACATCACTTGCACGTCACATTCCACAAGCTTTTAATACATTAAAAAATGGGAAATGGGACCGTAAATCTTATGTTGGAGTAGAGCTAAAAAACAAAACTTTAGGTGTTGTAGGCTTTGGCCGAATCGGTGTTGAAGTAGCTTATCGTGCAAAAGGTCAACGTATGAATGTTATGGCATATGATCCTTTCCTAACTGATGAGCGTGCAAAAGAATTAGGTGTCACAAAGGCGACAGTGGAAGAAATTTGTCAAGCAGCCGATTTCATTACTGTACACACACCACTTCTTCCTGAAACACGTAATCTTATTAATAAAGAAAAGTTTGCGATGATGAAAGATGGCGTACGTATCATTAACTGTGCACGTGGCGGTATTATTAATGAGGACGATTTGTATGATGCTATTGTAGCTGGTAAAGTAGCAGGTGCTGCACTGGATGTATTCGTATCTGAACCAGCGACAGACCATAAGCTGCTTACTTTGCCTCAAGTAATTGCAACACCTCATTTAGGTGCATCTACGATTGAAGCACAAGAGTCTGTAGCTGTTGATGTATCAAATGACATTATTAAATTTTATAAAACAGGTACTGTAACAAATCCAGTGAATATGCCATCTATTCCGAAAGAGCTTCTGGCACAAGTTGAGCCTTTCTTTGAATTAGCGGAAAAACTTGGTTCATTCTTATCACAAGTAACAACAGAGCCTGTAAAAGAAATCAACTTATCTTATGCTGGAGATGTAGCAAACTATGATGTCCGCCCATTAACATCAAATGCATTAAAAGGTTTATTAGCTAAAAATCACGGTAATCATGTGAATGATGTCAATGCTCGCTACCTGTCTGAGCGTATTGGCATTAAAATTATCGAACATAAAACGACAACGGCTAAAGGCTTTACAAGTTTAATTACGATTGAAATTATTACTGCAAATGAAACACATACCGTAGCTGGTACATTATTAAATGGCTTAGGTGCTCGTATCGTCAAAGTAGAGGACTATGTTGTAGACGTTATTCCACAAGGTCATCTTCTATATATTAAAAACACTGACAAACCAGGTGCAATTGGTCGTGTAGCCACTAAACTTGCAGAAAAGGAAATCAATATCGCCACTATGCAAGTAGGTCGTGCCCAAGTTGGTGGGACAGCGGTTATGATGTTAACGATAGATAATGTTGTAACAGATGAAGATTTAGCATTTGTGGCACAGCTTGAAAATATTGATGAAGTAAAAGCTATTAATTTATAATAAGCAAAACGAAAAGCAGGGAGTTTTTACTCTCTGCTTTTTTAAATACACTTTAAAGGGTAAGCTAGTGAGCATCATAATATTGGTGATAGCTTTTCCATTCATATGCTTAGCATAAAATATAAAGTATTCCAAACAAAAAAATGTACTGCATCCATGAAGGAGCAGTACATTTCTTTAAAGTTTTTCCACTAGTTGTAATAAGTCTGTCAAAGAGACTATCTCATACGTAGGTGTCACAGCTCCATTGGCCCTATTATTTTCGCGATTAATCCATACGTTTCGCATCCCTACACGAGAGGAGCCTAAAATATCAGTATTGAGATTATCGCCAACCATAATTGCCTCATCTGCTGTAATGCCTACACTTTCCATTACATGCTCAAAAATAGAAGCGTCAGGCTTACCTTTTCCAAAGTCTCCTGAGATAATAATATGATCAAAGTACGGAGCTATTTCTGGCGTAATTTTCAGCTTTAAATTTTGCAAACTAGGTGCGCCATTAGTAAGTAAAACAAGCTTGTACTTCCCTTTCAATTCGTCTAACACAGGAAATGTATCTTCATATAAAAATGGGGAGGCCTTACGCTCAGCTACAAAGCGTTCTCCTAGTTCTGCTCCGAATTTTTCATCCTCTATACCAAGAGCAGCTAAACCTTTTGTCCATGCTGCCGCACGATAGCCCGGAACAAGTCCCTTCATTGTTTGGAAAGATTCAGTCGGGTCATCAAAAGTTCCCCATAGTCCTTCGAAAGGATTAATGCCAATTAATACGGTATAGTCGTATGTTTCATAGCCTTCGTATAACGCACGAGCCTCTTGACGAACTGCGTCCTCTAGCTCAGTAGAATTCACATTATGTATCGTAGCAGCATAGTCACATGTTTTTTCAAAAGCAGTTTTTACTGATTTTTTATCCCATAGTAATGTATCATCTAGATCAAAAATAATAGTGTTTATCGACATTTTATCCGTCCGCTCCTAGCTTTTGATTAATACTATTATTTTAGCATATTTTCAAAATATTTAGGATAACAAATTATGTCCAATTCCCCTTAAATTCCATCCGTCTACAGGACTTTTCTGATTCAAAATAAAAACAAGCTGTGGATAACTTCCTCACAGCTTGTCATCTATTATTTATTGATGTTTATGACGTAAACGGTCCATTAAATTCTGGATATCGGCTTTTTTTTGTTCTGTTTCTTCCCTTAAAATATCAATATGGTAAATGCCATCTATTTCTTCTATCTGTACACGATCCCCAACAACGACAGGCTTATTCATAGCTGACTGTAAAATAATAATTTGTTCTTCTTCCTCAGGATACTTTAAAAAAACAGCATAACCGTCTTCCATACGATCTAAAGTATATTTAGTCGAGCTCACTAACAAGTTCCCCTTTCTCATTCCGTAATTGCGCAGCATCTCCATCGTTTAGCCATATCTGTTTAGTAGTCCATTTTAAATAATTATCCCCTTCACGAGCATTAGCCCCACTAGTAACATACACGATTTTACCAGGCTGTAATGATAGATTAGGAAAATTAAAAACTTGATTTCCTTCCAGAGAAATAAGCTGCCAATTGTTTAACGAAACAGCTTGTTGACCATTATTTTTAATGCCTACAATTTCTGTTACTAAATCTTTGCTGACGATCTCAACAGCTGTGGTAGGTAAAACAGTGGATGGAGTTTTTGGAGCTACCGCTCTGGAAGCTTCCTTTCCATTCACCGTGTAGTTTACCCCATCTGTTGCCACCATAATCGTTCCTGATTCAGCAGTAGCATAGATGTTACTGCCCATTGCTTGCAATCGATCCACTACTTCTGCATGAGGATGTCCATATTTATTATCTTCACCATAGCTTAATATAGTGACTTCTGGCTTCACTGCACGAATGAATTCTTTTGAGCTACTTGTATTAGAACCATGATGTCCTGCCTTCAGAATAGTAGCTGTCACATCATTTTGCATCATTTCTTTTTCTAATGCTATGCCCGCATCCCCCGTTAATAAAAAGGATACGTTGCCATAAACTACTTTTAAAACAATCGAAGCATCATTATTATCCGTTGCATGTTCATTTGCATTTAAAACCTTCACCGTTACATCCTTATCAAATTCAATAAGGTCCCCTGTTTTCGGCACATAATAAGGTATATTTTTTTCATCAATCGCCATCAGCATTTCTTCAAAAGTTTGAGAGGTATGTACTTTGCCCGAATCATAAAATTGCTCAATAGGGATTGCCTGTAACACTGGAATGAGCCCACCTATATGGTCAGCATCGGGATGTGTTGCCACTACCCGATCAAGTTTGTTCACACCAAGTTCGTTTAAATAAGAAACTACCTGCTGTCCTGCCCCTTTCACACCACCGTCTATAAGCATTGTTTTCCCATTCGGCGATTCAATTAATATGGAATCTCCTTGTCCCACATCAATAAAATGAACTCGCATCTCATGGCCAGCCGTTACAGGCACTTGCTCTGTCTTAACTGCTTCTGTACAGCCTGCTAATAAAAAAATACAAAGGAGTACTACTATTAATTTTTTCATGTGACTAACTTCCTTTCTATCTTCCTATTATACAAAAAAGAGAGCTTACCATGGGCAGCTCTCCCTGTACTTTAAACAAATATCCACCATAAAACCATTGTAATTATGATTGTAACAATGCCTTGTAATAATGTTGCAACCGTTTGTGCCTTATAGGCTTGAGTTACTTCCATTCCACTATACTGTGTAATTACCCAGAAGAAACTGTCGTTTACATGACTAACCGTCATTGCACCAGCTCCAATGGCCATTACTACTAATGCTAACGGGACAGCTCCCTCAACGCCAAGTGTCACGAGCATTGGTGCAACTAGAGTAGACGTAATAACAAGCGCTGTCGTTGAAGATCCTTGGGCAGTTTTTAAGGCAGCAGCTACTAAAAACGGCACTAGCAGGAATAAAGTACCTGACGCAAACATCCCCAAATCCATTTCCTGTAGCATTTCTCCAACACCAGCATTTTTAATAACGGTCCCAAATGAACCGCCCGCTCCTGTAATAAGTAAAATGGGAGCGGCTTCTTTTAAACTCTCTCCAATCCAACCCGTTAAGGTCGTTTCACTAATTTCAGGTAATAATAAAAAGGCAGCAGCCACCCCTAAAAATAAAGCTACCGTTGGTGAACCTAAGAACTTAAAGATCGTATTGAATGTTGATTCGGGATCCCCTACTAACGATGCTATCGAACCAAGTCCAATTAAGACAATTGGGAGGACGATTGGTAAAAAGGCTTTAAAGGTTGAAGGCATTTTGCCAAAGGATTTAATGACTTCCTCATAGTCTAATGCCTCTACATCATCTTCAGGTACTCGAATTTTGGTTGCAACTTTCACGGACCACATATAGCCTACAAATGTAGCCGGTATAGCTACTAATAAACCAATGACAATAACTGTCCCTAAATAATCAGCCGCCCCAATATTTCCTGCTGCTGCGATGGGACCTGGTGTGGGTGGGACTAATACATGTGTCGCAAATAAACCCGTCGCTAAAGCTACTGCCATTGATGCAATCGTTACGTTAGCCCGTTTAGCTAATGATTTTTGCAAACTCGATAAAATAATAAAACCCGAATCACAAAACACTGGGATGGATACGATGTAACCAATTAAGGACATCGCAAGTTGTGGACGTTTTGGGCCGACGATTCGTAAAACTACTTCTGCCATTCGATAGGCAGCGCCTGATTTCTCTAATATTAAACCTATAATAGTTCCAGCGATAATCACTAAGCCAATGCTCGTCATTAAACCACCGAAACCAGTGTTAATACTTTCTACCACTGTTAATAATGGCATTCCTGAAGCAATTCCGACGAAGAAGGCACTCATTAATAATGCCAGAAATGGGTGTAGCTTTAATTTGGCCGTGCCCAATACAACAAACAATACCCCGATTAAAATAATAATGAACAACATCTAGTCAGCCCCCTTTTGTATGTAAAGCTCAAAGATTCTCTTAGTTTTTAACCGAATAAAACGAGCGGGTTCTTGCATTGCCTGCTGAGTAGTAATCTCCTCATCTACTAATGTTTCTACAACGCTAAAATACTTTTGAAGTGCAGGCTTAGCCGTACTATCAATGTCTCCCGATAATAAAGCTGCATCTATATGTGCTAGCGCTGCGGCTTTCGCAACCCCTAATGGAGCCTTACCATGTAATGTTTGGAGATCCGATTTCCCTTCTCCCGTTATTACTAACTGTGCGGCTGCTAAATGATCCTGTAACTGGACAGCATCTATGACGATATCAATTCCTGCATGAAATGTCCCTTTTAAAAATGCGATTAACGCGCCTCCCAATCCTCCTGCCGCTCCCGCTCCTTGATAATCATGCAATCGAATAGAAAATTGTTGTTCCACGATATCTGCAAAATGCTTTAAACAGTTATCAAAATGCTTGACTTGATCGTCCCGCACACCTTTTTGAGGACCAAATATAGCTGTTGCCCCTCGTTCACCAATGAATGGATTATCCACATCACAGGCAATGGTAAATATCGCTTCTGTTAATCTAGCATCCAGTCCACTTACATCGATTGCAGTTAACTTCAGTAGACTTGAAATTCCATCTTCTAAATCTGAGCCATCTTCCTTTATGAATCGCACACCTAATGCCTTGAGCATGCCAATCCCTGCATCATTTGTGGCACTTCCACCTATACCGATAATAAATTTTCTAAAGCCTCGGTCGAGAGCAGCCTTAATTAATTGGCCAGTACCATACGTTGTAGCAAATTCAGGATTTTTTTCATTGTCTTGTAGCAGCATGATGCCAGATGCCTGAGCCATTTCAATCACACATGTTTCTTTATCACCCAAAACACCATATTGTGCCTGTATATCTCTTCCTATTGGATCTAATACATCCACTGAAAAATATTGACCATTCGTAGAGGCAATAAGCGAATCAAGTGTCCCTTCCCCACCATCTGCAATTGGTAGAATTATAGTTTCTATTGATGGATCTGCATCCAGAATTCCTTTCTGCATGGACCTCGCTACTTCAACTGCTGACAGAGTACCCTTGAAGGAATCTGGACTAATAATGATTTTCATAAAATACCTCCACTTATGTCGTCCATTGATATTTACGTAAATTTTAAATCCCTAAGTTAAGCGCTTACAAATTATTATAATGACAATAAATTCAGAAAACATTATAATAAATGTACAATTTATCTGTGCTATAACAGACTGTTTTTTATCCGAGGTGTATAAACATGTTGACAAAAAAATTAGCAGAAGATATCGTACATCAAACAATGTTGCGCTTACGTCACAATATTAATGTCATTAGCCCTACTGGTGTTATTTTAGCCTCTGGAGACAAGATGAGAGTGGAGGATATTCACGAAGGTGCGGTTTATGTAGCACAAACAAAAAATACGTTGATTATTAATGAAGACAATATAGAGTTGTATCCCAATACAAAGCCTGGCATTAATATGCCTATTATGTATCAGGATGAAGTAGTAGGTGTGATTGGTATTACTGGAGATTCAGAAGACATGCTTGAAATCGCCAATCTTGTTCAATTAACGACAGAGATCATGACACATCAAGCACTCGTTGAGTCTAAAAGCGAGTGGCAACGGAAGAATAATGACTACATATTCGAGGCACTCGTTCATGGAAGTAAGCTGGATGCTACGTTAAATAAACGAATTCAGAAATTACCCTTCTCACTAATAGCACCCTTCCAAGTTATTTTAGTGAGTTTACATGAAACATCTTATTTAGAAAATACGATACCCTTCTTTTTTGAGGATTTATTTTATAGACAGCCCATTTTAGCTGGACATAGCCAATTACAGGAGTATTATATACTGCTAACCCATTGTCAGGAACAAAGCCGTCAATCTATCATAAAAGCTCTCAGAAAGAAAAAACAAAAACTACCTTCCTTACAAATTGGTATTGGTCCAGTTGTCCAGCAACTTTCACTACTTCCCTATAGCTATCAGGGAGCTAGGACAGCACTCGAATTCGCTAACGTCCATAACGAGATTACCTTTTTTGAGGATGTAGAGTTATTTTCTCTTTTTAAACATCGTGAATCAGAGGAGGTACAAGCTTTTCATCACCGAATCCTTAAAAATATCAATGCAAAACAGCTGGAAACATTACAATCGTTTTTTGATTGTAATTTACAGTTAAAGCTTTGTGCACAGCAACTAAACATTCATCGCCATACACTTACTTATCGATTAAATAAAATAAGAGAGTTAACTGGCTATGATCCACAATATTTTGAAGATGCAGTGATCTTGCAAATGGCTTGTACATTACGAACTCTATAAATAGTAAAGGCAATCTGAATCACTCAGATCGCCTTTATTTTATAGTTTGTATAGCTCATCTAACAACTCGATTTTTTTCCCAATAGCCTCTTCAAAGGTCATAATATATGCTGCAGGATCTTTTGGGTTGTGGAATTGCGTAATTTTTCCTGTTTCAGGATGAACAAATTTAGAAGATGCGCCACAACCAATCCCTAAAATTGTCTGTACCTCTTCCATGATCACAATATTATAAATACTCTCTTCACCTGCTTTACTATAGCCGACATTTTCGAGATTACCTAAAATATTTTTTTGGCGATATAAATAATATGGAACATAGTCATTTTCCTTTGTCCAATCTTGTGCCATTTGCATCATTTCAGCGACCGTATCACGATCCGCTACTTTATATTTATCTTTATTGCGAGTCATTTCAGATGCACGTTTAAATGATAATGTATGGACAGTTAATGATTCAGGCTGCATCTTAGCCGATTCCACTAACGAATGCTGAAATTCCTCAATACCTTCATTTGGTAAACCAATAATGAGGTCCATATTAATATTGTTCATACCGGATTCACGAGCTAGCCAAAATTTATCAATTGTTTCTTGAACTGTATGATGACGACCAATGGCCTTTAACGTTTCATCTGTATAAGATTGTGGATTTACACTAATACGATCAATTCCCCATTTTTTAAGCACTTCTAATTTTTCAGGTGTAATCGTATCTGGTCTTCCTGCTTCAACGGTAACCTCTCGAATTGTTTCAGGGTTCGGGAAGGATTCATACATCGTTTGATATAAGGCGTCCATTTCATCAGCTTCAATGGAAGTCGGTGTACCGCCCCCCCAATAAATAGAGGTGATTTTCATATTATTGTCCTTGAGCCATTTTCCCATTTCACGTAATTCAATATGCAAGCCATCTAAAAATGTATTTACACGACCTTGCTTACGATTACTTCCGATCGCATAGGCTGGGAATGTACAATAGGCACATTTCGTTGGGCAAAATGGAATGCCAATATATACACTAATCTCTTGCCCAATTTGATCAATATCTGGAATGGTTACTAATTGTCGTTCCACGATATCCTTTAAAAGTGCTACCTTCTCCTTAGACAGGCGAAAATCTCGAATTAATAACTCAGCAATTTCTTGATCCCCTTTTCCTTCTTTTCTAAACTTGTGATAGAGCTTAGTCGGACGGACTCCTGTTAGAATCCCCCATTGCTGATGTACCCCTGTATGCTGCTCAAGAACATCTAAGAATACATGGGATAATGCTCGTTTCATTCGAATATTGAGCTCACGACCTGTTGCAGCTGATTCGTATTGGATGCTGTAATCATTTGTATATTGTTGTCCATCTACAGTCAATATCGCTTTTGTAGCTATTGAAAAATTCTCTCCAACGTCGTACGTAAATGAAACCGACATATCAGCTTCCTCCGGCTCCACTCGCAGCTTGGAATCCTCAAAAAATAAATTCGCTATATGATTTAATACGCGAATCCAATCCTCAGGATATTTTTGATCTATGTGAATCATTTTCATATTGTTTCGCTCTCTTCTTTTCTTATTCCATATATATTGCAGATTTTAGTTTAACAAATTTCTATGACTATAAGCAAAGTAACAATAAGAAACATCAAGAAAACAGAATATTCAGTCTACATGTAGACAAACTATTTTTTTGTCATTATAATTTCTTACAAAAGGTGGTGTTGATAGTGTTTCTTTTAAAAAATAGTAATCGTCCATCCATCTCGAGCTTTATTCATCAAGTAGAAGTAGCATTTCACCATTTTGACTTAGCGCGATGTGATGAAAAAACATTATATGTCACCGTATTATTTAAATATAAAACATATAATGTGATCTGTGACTTTATCTACATCATTGACCAACAAGAAATGTACGGAGCTATTTCTATCAACAAGCACTACGAGAAAGCTAGGGCATTTGTTAAACAGCACTTCCAGCAATTTTTATTGTATTCAGATGAAATGATATTAGCTAAAAATTTTATGAGTACGGTTTCTTTCAAGCAATGCCTGCAGCAATTTGCCAAAAGATATCCTTCCAGAATAGTTTCTTAAAAAATAAAACTAGTATGCCACAAAAGTTGGCATACTAGTTTCAAATTTATTTCAAAAATTCTTCAATGAATTCAACAGGGACATAAGTTTTCGTGTCTTTCAACGTTGGTGCCACTGACAAAGTGCGTAATGATTTGTTATAACCAAACGTTTTATCTCCACGTGTGATTGTATAAGATCCATTGCCCTTTGTTAGGATAACCGTTTTACCTTTTGATTCTACTTTAAAGCCAAGCTTTTCTGCAATGCTACGTAATGGCACCATTGTTGTTTCTTCTACCATATAAAAATCTGTGGCGATAATTTTATTAATTTCCTCATCTACTGGATTCAAAGAACTTTCCGAATTGTCATCTAGAACAATCACTTTCGATGGTGTTGTTTGTGCTGGAATACTCTTAGTGGATGCTGTATAGAAAACAGCTAAATGCTTCTCTGCTAAATCTTTTGACGTTACTTTTTCACCTTTTGCATTAAGTAGTTCCGTTTCTTTACCAATATTTAATTTTAAAATATCATATGTGTTTGTTAAATCCTCAAAGAAATAATCCACTTCTACAAGCCCAACTTCTTTTGAATCTACAATGACAATCTCTGGATTGAATTGCGGTGGGTAGATATATTTTTGTGGTTGATTGGCAAAAGTGTATGCCTCTACTTTATCCCCTTCTTTAAGCTCTACTTTTTTACCCGTATTATCATACACAGGAGTATCTTTTGTAATTTCTAGTACATTTGTTTGCTCTCCGTCTTTAACAGTGTAATATGTAATGTCTTTAGCAACACGAACATCTTCAACTGTTCCATGTGTTTGATTGAAAATGTGTACTGGATCAATTTGGATTTGCGGAACTTCAACTTCATCCTTCTGCTCATTTGCCGAAGCAACAGGTATGACAACACTTCCCATTAATAATGCAGACAAAGCTGCTGGTGCTAATTTTTTCATATACATAACAATCTCTCCTTATTGTTTGGGTTCATAGTAGTAGTAGTTTCAAAATGGAAAAAGTTTCATTACCTATAAAGAATTTAAAAAAAGAGGTGACAGTAACTACCGACACCTCTTTCGATTTATTCTTTTACAAGTTCGCTCAAGCCTGTAATATCTATACCATTTAATGCTTGTGTAGCAAGCCGGTCTGCTTCTGAATTGTCCTTACGAGCGATTAGCTGATAGTCCGGTTGTATAGTAAGTTGTGCTAATTTGGCATCAATCTTATCTGCCCAACCTACTAGATCCTTTTCTAATGCTGCCCATTCCCCACTTAATTGATTGATAACTACTTGGGAGTCTCCTTTAATTTGGACAGGTAGATGATGGACATTTAGTAATTCTAGCTCCACTAAACCTAAATAAAGCGCAGCATACTCTGCTTCATTATTAGATTTAAGTTCGGATGAAAAAGCATTTTTTCTTAAACGATAGGGCTTGCCATTTTGTTCATAGTAAATAGCACATCCAAGCCCTGCCTGTCTTGTCCCCCTATCAAAACCTCCATCGAAATAGACAATAATATTATGCGGCTCTGTATCTATTTCTTTTAAATAGGCTTTTAGCTCTTTTAATGTCCAACTTGTATCTTGACGATCTAAACAATGAATGGACTTGACTCTTCCGGTCTTTTCCATATCCTCAGCTAGTAATAGCGCTTGCGCTGCAGGCATTTCTTCAGAACGTAAAACAGTTGTTGCTCCCTTCGGTGTTTTATAGGTCCATTCAATGAATACATGCATAGTTATAACCTCCAATACAATTGACTGGTGTATATAAAGTAAAAACGTGCTCCGGTTAGCGGATACACGTTTTCCTCTTACTTGTATATGTGCAATTTCTCAAACAATTATTCCTTACGATATGGATGATTTATTGAATATCTTCATATAGGCCTTGAATTGGCTTTATTAAAATACGATTCACTTCTTCAATGACTTTACTTAACTTCATTTCTGCCTCAAGCATAGCTGAAATCTTTTCATTTTGCTGCACAAGCTGAGATGCCTTTTGAGCATAAACAAGCTCATCCTCCAATAAATCTTCTCCAGCTAATTGTTTCTTTTGTAATTCAATTTGAATTTTACGGAAGTTTTTAAAGACATTTAACGCCTCTTCATCACTCTTTACAACTTCAACCGCCGCTTGTAAAGCCTCAAACTCTGGAGTCTTACGGAATGTTGCCTCTAGCGCATTAATGTCATTATAAATATTAACCATTTATACAATCTCCTTTTTAAATAAAGTAAACAATTAAACCTTGCACAATTCCAATCAATCCACCAAGAACTGCACCTAATACGGTAATCATTTTAAATTCACGTTTTGAAATACCTAATACAAGTTCCTCTAATTTCTCTACAGGGAAAGAGTCAACCTGCTCACGAACAACTTCTTGTAAATTTAAACGTGTAAGTACATCCTCTAGTTTTTCCTCTGCCTTGACAAAAGCTTTTTCAATCGCCTGTGGGATGACCGAATTTTTCATCCATTCATTTCCTTCAGGCCAATAATAAGAAATTGATTGATTTAAACGTTCAGCGACAGCTAATTGCTCTTTTACATACATTTGTAATTTCGACAAAATTGGATCAAACTGCATGTCTTGTAAAAAGTCCATCGCTGGTCGATCTTTTAATTTTTCCCATTCTTGTGTAAATATTTTTGTTAATAATGTTGACGTACCCGGAGCTTGTAAAAACTTGACGAGCTCACGTTGAACTTTTCCTACAAGGGACGATGAATCACCTAAAAACATATTGATCATACCACCAAATGATCCTTTTGATGATAAGAAATCATCAATCATTGCTTTAATTGTCATTTCACCTTCTGGTGATAAAAAGTAATCCTCGCCTTTTTCTAGTATATGACTGACTGCTACAGGAATCTTGGCATCAAGAGTATCCTGCATATCTGAAGATAGGAGTGTACGAATTGATTTTGTTGATAGTGTATTCTTCACTGATGCAAATTGTCCCTCAACAATTGCTTCAACTTTCTGCTCAATCGTAGCTGGCATATGAGCAAACCCTGCAATATTTAACCAATCTTGAATCGTTTTATCGTTTGTAAAGATGGTTTCCTCTACTTTCGTTTGCACAAACTGTTCAACCTTTTCCTGAATATCCTTCGAGAAAAATTTCTTTCTAAACGTTTCAGGAGTTAATAAATAATTTACAACGGTAAGACCAAGCTGTTTTGCTAATTCATCACGTCGTTTTGGAATAAGTCCAGGTGTAAAAGGAACGCGCCAGTTTTTTATATATATTGCGTTATGTGGACGAAAAAGCATTTTAATGGCTAGGTGATTGGTAACACCTCCGATTGCTGCGCCAATAATTGCCATAAAAAGTAATGTCACTATAAAATTGTCCATTAGTATCCTCTCATTTCAGTTGAATTCACGATTGGCGTTTTATGTCGCCTTCTGCACTTATTATAGCAGAGCAATGATTTCCAACGAAAGAAATACCCCCTTTAGATTTCAGTATAAAAGTGAATAGTTGCAAAATTACCATTATCCTTGAATAATATGAACTACATACTATAGAAATGAGGTTGGATGATGATTCAACATTTCAGTTTTAAGCCATTATTTGAAAATACTCAACTTCCAGGATGGACTGTTTCATTTTTTTATCAGCGTGAACGCTACTCTGCTGAATATTTAAAAGACGGCACTATTCAATGGACAGGACCAACACCACCAAATGAAGAAGATGTTAAAAAAATGATTCATGAGCTAATGCTATTCCATGTGTATGATTAAAAAATATAGTAATTTTTTCGCTTAATTCCCCGATAAAAATACCTATATTTACTATATATAGCACGTCCTTTATGCTAATTATGTTGATACATGTTGAAATTCCTATATATTTCTTATACATTAGGGTTAGCAATTTAATAGTATATGTTTTTTATGCAGGGGGCCATATCAATGAGTAAAGTCACGCTTTCAGATGACTTAAACAGTTATCATTCAAAAGCATTAATACGTGTTAAAGTAAAAGAATTTTTTTCAGAATTTTCCGCGAAAATATTCGAACTAGCTGACGAAGCTGGTAAATTAGATCACAAAAAATTCGAAGCCATCTCTGGCATTAATGGCGATTTCTATAACGAATATTGTAGTCAACTTAAAGGTTTCTTTGACTCGTCTGCTAGCACTTTTGGTAAAAAGTCAATTAAAACAATGTACTTTACTTATAACGGTAAAAATTATATTTTAACTCAGCAAGGTATCACAGAAAAAGCACCAATATCTATAGCACCATTTATGGGTAATTTACCTTTGAAAGAATCCTTTCATGATGTAGAGAAGGCATGTTTAAAATTACGTTTCCAACAGGAATAAACTTAGAAGGAGCAGTCACATCAAAGACTGCTCCTTCTAAGTTTTTTCCACAAAAAAAGGAAAGTCTCAATTGAAGATCGAGTCTCTCCTTTAGCTATTAAAAATAATTTATTTAAAAAAATCCGCAAGTAAAAGCAATCTTGAGATTTTTGACGTGTCGTATTATATAAGATGCAAAATGCTTCTTTCCCTAAACAAACTATCTTTGCTCAATTTAAGTTAGCATATTGCAATCACGTTTACAATCACTTTGCTTTTGAATCTAGCTACTTTTTACATGGATAGAATACGAACGTAAAAAGTTGTTGTCAATATTTGTGTTTTTCTTTTAAATAATTTATTATTGAAACATCCAACAATTTTTTAAATCATAGGAGGTGTACACTTTGTTTACTTCCCTCATTTGGGCGGGAACAAAGGAATTATTTGGACGGAGACATATTGGAGATAACCATTAGGTTGGCGGCATTCGCCCTACTAATTATAATGACAGGATTTTTCGTTGCAACAGAATTTGCAATCGTTAAAGTGAGAACTACCCGCATTGATCAATTGCTCGCAGAAGGGCATAAGAAGGCGAAAAATGCAAAACGTGTTGTTTCAGATTTAGATGAGTACTTATCTGCATGTCAGTTAGGTATTACCATCACTGCACTTGGTTTAGGTTGGTTAGGTGAACCTACATTTGAAATTATTTTGCACCCAGTGTTTGAATTTCTAAATTTGAATGGTAGTATAACATCTATCCTTTCATTTATAATTGCATTCTCAATCGTAACGTTTATGCATGTTGTTATTGGGGAATTGGCGCCAAAAACATTAGCCATCCAAAAAGCAGAACTTGTCACATTAAACTTTTCTGGCCCATTAATTTTATTCCACAACATTACGTATCCAGTCATAAAGTTATTAAACGGGTCTGCCCGTGGCTTAACTGGCCTTTTTGGCTTAAAAATGATGTCGGAATCAGAAGTAGCTCATACAGAGGAAGAACTACGTATGATTTTATCGGATAGTTTAAAGGGTGGAGAAATAAATAACTCAGAATATGAATATGTAAATAGTATTTTTGAATTCTCAGATCGTCTTGCAAAGGAAATCATGGTTCCTCGAACAGAGATTGTCGGCATTGAAAAAGAACTGACAATTAAAGAGGTATTTGATTTAATGGGTGTTGAACAATATACTCGTTATCCGATTATTGACGGCGATAAAGACCATATTATTGGTTTAGTTAATATGAAGCATTTATTAACCGCTTACATTAAAGACCCGAAAAATGGGGATAAACCAGTTATTGACTATATGCAACCAATCATTCGAGTGATGGAAACAACGCAAATTAACGATTTATTACTCAAAATTCAACGTGAACGTATTCATATGGCCATTTTAATGGATGAATATGGCGGAACATCTGGTTTAGTGACGATCGAAGATATTATTGAGGAGATTGTCGGAGATATTCAAGATGAATTCGACGAAGATGAAATCCCAGAGGTACAAGAAATAGCAGATAATCATTTTATTTTAGATGCCAAAATGCTTCTTGAAAATGTAAATGATATGCTAGGTACTGACATAGAAGATGATGATATTGATACTATCGGTGGTTGGTTTATGACAAAACGCTTCGATGCAGTCGAAGGAGACAGCATTCAGGAGCAAGGTTATGAATTTATTGCAAAAGAATTAGATGGTCACCATATTTTATACTTAGAAGTTCTGAAGTTACCTGAAAGTGATTTATCAAATGAATTTGACGCTGTTACTGAGTAAGATTCATAAATATGGACTTTTCCTCACACCTTATATAGGTGGGAGTTAATACCGTGATAATAGATATAAACGACTCCCTTTTAAATAGGGGGTCGTTTTCTAATGTCCGAAAATTTTGCGAGGGGGAAACAAAATGGAGCTCTATACAAATTTACGTGAAGGGGAAAAAGGCGCTTGGTTATCCATTGGGACTTATTTAATCCTAAGCTCCATCAAACTAACGATTGGCTATATCGGTACCTCTGAGGCATTAAAGGCAGATGGTTTAAATAACACCACGGATATTATCGCTTCTATTGCCGTCTTGATTGGCTTACGCATTGCTCAAAGACCGCCCGACTCCAATCATCAATATGGGCATTTGCGTGCTGAGACCATTGCCTCTTTAGTAGCATCATTCATCATGCTTGTTGTTGGTCTCCAGGTTTTAATTAACTCTTTAAAAAGCTTATGGGCACCACCTGGAACAACTCCTTCCCTCTTAACAGCATTTGTAGCAATAGGTAGTGGAGTTGTTATGTATATCGTTTATCGCTATAATTTGGCACTATCAAAAAAAATAAAAAGCTCCGCTGTCAAAGCAGCCGCCTTTGATAATCGCTCAGATGCATTTGTCAGCATCGGCACAGCAATAGGTATTTTTGGTGCAATTTTTGGTTTTCCCATTATCGATTCTCTAACGGCTCTTATCGTTGCCTTTTTAATTATTAAAACAGCAGTAGAAATTTTTTGGGAGGCTGTTCAAAGTCTTACAGATGCATTTGATATCGATGAAGTGGAAACGTTATCAGTCCTAATTCGTAATGTGGACGGTGTGATCGAGCTCTTAGACTTTAAAGGCCGCGCTCACGGTAATATGTATTTTATCGACATAACCGTAACGGTTGACCCCTATTTAAATGTTTTTGACAGTCACCGCATTACTGAAGAAATCGAACGTACCATCTTGCGAGAAAATCGTTTTTGTCAGGTTCTCGTGCATATCGAACCTCATATTGAAATAGTTCCCCCTCCAAACGATGAAAAGTCTCCTACCAATTGATTGGTAAGAGACTTATTTTTATTTAATAGCGATATAAACTTCCACCTGTGCCTCTTGTGGGTTTGCACAACGTTCATCATACAATTCAAAATCACCAGTATATGTTCGTTCTACCTCAGAATTTGCAAACCATGCCCAAACTTCTTGCCATGTTTGGATAACAATCTCCGGCATTTTTCCTTTCTGTGATGTGAATACTAAATATTTGGCTGCTGGAATAGTCTTGATGACTAAATCAGAATGTGCTGTATTCAATGAGGCTTCTACACCAAGTGTTATGGAATAATTGCCGTTTACATCGGTTTCATAATCTGAATACAAACCGTATACGCTTTGATTATCCAACTTAGATAGTTGGTCAACAATATTTTGCTCATAAAAATCATGCCATAATTGCGGAATTTTGGCTTGCGCTGTCATTTCATTGGTATTGCTTGTTTCCGTCGAAATTCCTATTATTTGGAATTCCTCTCTTTTTATAATTTTTGGTTCTGACCATTCTTGTTTTCTCCATCTTTTTAAGTTTGGCAAAAAAGATGTAAGCATATGACGGGCCTCGTTTTCAGGCATACCATCTTCCTTTAGATGTGGCACACAAATGTTAATCATTGCTTCAACGGTTAAATCAGGTTGTTTAAAACTCCCCTCCTCATAACAATATGTACAATAGTCTTGATTTTTGTGACCTTCTTTTTCCGTTCCTAATAAAGCCGCATCTGTTAGAGGCATTCCACAGCTTTGACAATAGTTTTGCATCATGTTTGATTCCACCCTTCGCTTTATTTGTCCTTACTATAGCAAAGGAAACCTGACAACTGTCTGTCAACTATTATCTGGATTTTTATATAATTGAACAATTTCCTGCGCACGTTTTTGAAGTATGTCCCTTATGTGTGGTGGTTCAATAACTTTTATGCGATTGCCAAAACTAAGTAAAAAGCCGTACAGCCACTCATCCTCTGGTATAGATATATTAATTTTGGCCTGCTTATGATCAACAAATTCTACTCCAAAGGATTCTTCCACTAATGTCGTCACAGCCATATCAAAACTAATTACTAAATCCACTACGTTTTCTGGCTGATACCATTCTTTCCCCCATGGAAGTTCACTTAAATTAATTTCCTTCCGCTCATAGTGTAGATCTTCTTGCATTAAGTTTTTAATTCTTGCCAATTTAAAGAGACGAAAGTCCATTCTTAACGTGCAATAGCCATATAAATACCATGTCTTCCCTTTTTGAACCAATGTATGCGGTTCAACTACTCGCCTTGTTAACTCTCCATGTGTCGTCGAATAAGTAAAGCTTACACAGTGCCTATTTTCTATAGCACTTTTTAAAATCGTAATATGTTCCTTAAAAAGTATATTTGGCCCCCATGGACTCAGATCTATAAATAGGTGGTCCATCGATTGTTTGACATGATCATCTGCAATACTTGTTAGCTTTTCAAGAACAGCTTCTGCATGAGAATCTTCATAGGTAGTCAAAGCACTTTTAATGGCAATTGTCAGAGATGTAAGCTCATCCTTTGTTAAAATCTGTTTATCCACACGATATCCATCTATCAAGCTAATTCCTCCGTGCACCCCTTGTTGGCTAATAACCGGTACCCCTGCACAGCTAAGTGTTTCAATATCTCTATAAATAGTACGAACCGACACATTAAATACTTCTGCTAATTCTTGTGCGGTAACCTTTTTTCGATTGATTAATATCATTATCATTGTAAGCAGACGCTCTAATTTCATAGCGAAGCCCCTTTCTTCATAGATCTTATTTTTTTCTCAGCAAAATGCATTTTAATTACTATCATCCTATATTTTTAAGTATTTTTTAAGTACTTTTTTAGTTTTATTTAAGACAAATGTACTATAATTACGCCTGATTAATTATTACAATCATTATACTATTTTTACAATATAAGAAAAAATATTACTTTTTAAAGTCGATCTCTTACAGCTTTATGTTCCTACTAAATATAAACTATTTCAATTTTTTATAAGAATAGTTTGATACATAAACGCCTAAACAATTATTTCAATTCTCTTAACACAAATAAATAACTTCTTTCTTCTATATAATGAACGGCGAATACTTTCTAAGAAGGGATTTGGCGTGATGTGACACCCCCACAGGATTACTAACTCTCGCCTGTGGAAGACCTACTATAAATTGCTTTATTTTAGTATCAAATTTTTAATAGAGAAAATTAAGTGATTTTAACTTTTCATGCCCTTCAGTATATATAGAAAGCCTTTTCAACCAAAATGAACTAGAGTTTAATGGTTTTCAATTTAATTGTAAAAAGGAGAGTTTGATGTGATTCGAGCCGTTTTAATAGACAATGAACCTTTAGCTTTACACTATTTTCAAAATAAACTACAAGTATTTCAGCAAATACAAATTATTCAAACCTTTACAAGTGTAGAAGTATTTCTTAATGAGCTACCCTCGATAGAATTTGAGGTTCTATTTTTAGAGGTAAAACTCAAAGAACTTTCTGGACTTGAAGTAGCGGACATTATTAAAACAGAGCGTCCACATGTCAGTGTTGTTTTTATTACTTCCCATCATGAATTTGCTTTACAAGCTTATGAAATTGGTGGACTTGATTATTTATTAAAACCCATCAGCCATGCTCGTTTAGAAAAAACAGTGACTCGTATTGAGCATGAATTTTCTATACAGCAGATGCTTCAACAGGCAACTCAAACGTTATTAAACGTACAATGCTTTGATCAATTTGCTGTTTATAGCAATAAAAGCTTAGTAGCATTTAAAACTGAGAAGACGAAGGAATTATTTGCTTATTTTATTTTGCATCCAAATATTCCTATTCACCGAGATTATTTAATTGAAATTCTTTGGCCAGATTTAGATTATGTAAGAGCCAAATCAAATCTTCATACAGCTTTGTCGTACTTAAGGAAAACATTAAATACGATTGGCTATGAAAACTGTATTGTTTTTTCAAATAAATACTATATCTTTGAAAAACCAAGCCTCGTGTGTGACTTATATGATTTTCAAAAACTTCATGAGGATTTTTCACGATTAGAATTTCCTTCTATTTCTTTAATTCATCAATGTCTAGCAATTTATAAAAATGGTTTATTTGTATTTGATGATTATGAATGGGCAAAAGCCTATAAGGATAGATTAACGAAATCATACATAGAGTTATTAGAAAAAGGGTTCCAAACTACAGTCTTTTCAGATACTGATAAAGCCATAGAATTTTTGCATGCTTTATTAGAATATGATCCCTATAATGAACAAAAACTTGAACACTATTTATACACATTAATTCAGGCAGGTCTTCATGAGCAGGCGCACAAAATTTTCCTAACGTATAAACAAAAACTAAAAGAGGATTTAGCATTAGCTCCAAGTTCTACTTTATTAGAGATATCAAAAAAGTTGTTTGTGGAAAGTAAATAACCAAACTAAAAACGACGAGCTCCTACAATATTGTAGAAACTCGTCGTTTTGCTTTAGCTACCACTACCCTCTGTCAAACCATGTTTAACTGCATATAGAGCAGCCTGGGTACGATCTTGTACTTGTAATTTTGTAAATATATTAGAAATATGAGTTTTAACTGTTTTTTCTGTAACAAATAATGAGGATGCAATTTCTCGATTACTTTTCCCTTTTGTAAGCTCTGCCAGCACATCCTGCTCACGAGGTGTCAATGGATTTAACGAATGCGGGGCATTCTGTGCCTCCTGGCGATCCATTTCAAGCGTCGTTGTAGCCTCTGGGTGTAATGTATTTTCGCCACGCATAATACGACGAATAGATAAGACCAATTCATCTGGCTCAATATCTTTCAATTGATAGCCTGCTGCCCCAGCCTCCATTGCAGGGACAACATGGTCCCGATCTGAAAAGCTTGTCAGCATTAAAATCTCTATTTTTGGAAATTTTGCTTTAATGCGCTTTGTCGCCTGTATGCCGTCCAACTCAGGCATCACTAAATCCATTAAAATAATGTCAGGTTGGATACTTTCTGCTAATGATACGGCTTCATGTCCATTTTTCGCCTCTCCAACAACCTCAATATCCTTTTGTGTCTTTAAGAAAAACAATAACCCTCGACGCACTACGTGATGATCGTCTGCAATTAATACACGTATCATGTCCTCTCCCCCTTAGTATGGCAAGCGGATCAGCAGCTCCGTACCTTTGCCCATTTCACTTACCCAGTCGGCAGTGCCACCCACTGATTTTGCACGGTCCTTAATGGATTGTAAGCCCATTGACAGTAGCTTCGTATTATTGTCAATGACAAATCCTCGTCCCTCATCGCGTATAACTAATAAAATATCTGTAGACGTGACGGTAATATAAAGTGCTGCCTCTAAAACACCTGCATGGCGTCTCACATTATTTAAAGCCTCTTGAGCTACTCGAAATAATGTCTCTTCAATCCGCGATGGAAATTGTAGGACTCCTGAAACCATAACATGTAATTTTAAGCCAAGCATCTCAGCATATACTTTTATCGCTTCCAGTAGGCCATTTTCCAATCCCTTTGGTCGTAGCTGCCAAATCAATGCCCGCATCTCTGTTAGCGCATCCTGAGTTAAATGCTGTATCTCTTTAAATGTTTCTTTCACATCGCTATCCTGTGTCATTTCAATTCCAGCCCTCGCCGTTAGCGTAACCGAGAATAATAGTTGATTGACTGAATCATGTAAATCTCTTGCTAGACGGTTGCGTTCCTTTACAAGGGCCATTTCTTGCTCTTGTTTCGTCAGTAAAATTCGCTTTATAGCAGAACCCATCTGAAATGCTACCGACTCCAATAGGGCTAGCTCCTCCTCTGAAAAGCGTACCGTATCCTTTGAGGCAACATTTAATACACCAAAACGTTCTTGTCCAGATTGAAGGGGCACTGTGGCATGATGGGTGATTCCTTCATGATCCCCAACATTAGCTGCAATGGCACTTTCAATACGTTGACATTCAATGATATTAGATGCCTTTTTTAGCTCCTCATTACGATAGCGCGATACACACCAACAGCCACCTTTTTTTAAATAATGACAGTTGTTAAATTCCAATGCCTCAGGTAAATTTTCATGAACAACAAGCTCCGAGCGTCCCTTTGCGTCAATAAAAAAGATCCAGCCTGTTTCAAAATTCGTGCCATTTAAAAATTTGATAAGAGCCCCTTTTAGCATCGTAACAATTTCAGTTTCTTCATTTAATAGCTCTGCAATTTCCTTTAATATACTTATATTGGAATGCTCATTTTCCTTCACGAAAACACCTCTTCTATAGCATTACTATTGTTAATGATACCATTAAGGCATTAGGGTCGTCTTCATTAGCCGTTCATACTTTAGACTGAAATTATCGTCCTTATTTTGCGTAAGTTAATTTACATATAAAACTAGAACAACTATAATCGTACAAGTAGTGTTTTTATAAAGGGGAGAATCGATATGTCTAAAAAAGAGGAAAATGGCTTATTATTTATATGGATAGTTTCTGCTGTAGCTACACTGGGTTCATTATACTTTTCTGAAATTCGTCATTATGAACCGTGTAAATTATGTTGGATACAGCGTATTTTTATGTACCCTATCGTCATTATGGCCACTGTAGCCTTCATACAAAAAAATGCTCGTATTGCTGTCACAACAGCGGTTTTCTCTGTTATCGGAGGCTGTATCTCACTCTATCATTACGGCATTCAAAAGCTTAGTTTTTTAGCGGATAATGCCCCTTCTTGTGGCGCCGTATCATGTACAGGACAATATATTAACTGGTTAGGCTTTATTACTATTCCATTTTTAGCATTAACTGCATTTATTTTAATTGCAGGGGCAAGCTTCTATTTAATAAAAGCTACAAAAGCTGCAAAATAATCAAGAGACCGTGTTCTACCATTGGAATACGGTCTTTTCTACGGAGGAAGATTAATGTTTCTTTATACATTCAATGAAGATCACTTAACGATTGAGGAACTGTTACGTAATCATTGGCGACTAGGCAAAAAGCTCGTCCATGAACTACGTATGGCAAAAGCTATTACTTTAGAAAATGATGAGCTTGTTCAATGGAATACTCCTTTACAAGTCGGCACTATAGTTAAATTTACATTCCCAATCCCAGCATCTAGCTATAAACCAACCCCTGTTTGTGCGATTGATATAGTTTATGAGGATGATCATTGCTTAATCGTATCGAAGCCAAAGGGTATGGCAACGCACCCTAATGATGACCGAGATACCCATACATGTATGAACCACGTTATGGCACATATTCAACAACAAGGTGGTATGTATGCAGAGCATGTCCATCGACTAGATAAAGGGACACAAGGTTTATTACTCGTAGCCAAGCATCCTTTAGCGAAATCAATTTTTGACCGGATGATTGAAGAAAAATCTATTATTCGGACGTATGCGGCAGAAGTACAAGGAAATATACGCTCCTCATCAGGTACCATTTCCGAATCTATTGGTAAAGATCGACACCACGCATCTAGACGTGTCGTGTCCAAAACTGGACAGCATGCAGTGACACATTATGAAGTTGTTTCACGCTATAAAAATTCCTGTGTGGTCCATTTGATTCTTGAAACGGGTCGAACACATCAAATTCGTGTCCATTTAGCCTATATCGGCCATCCTATTATTGGTGATACTATGTACGGTGCAAGAGAAACGGTTAGTGATGACTATGAACTCCATGCTATCCAATTAGAATTTGACCATCCATTTTTAAATAAACGCATTACAGTCAAGGACGAGCAATAATCAAAAATCCCGCTTCTCTATTACGAGAGCGGGATTTTTTTAATAGAACTAAAAATCAAATTTAAAATGATCAGGATCTTGCCCAAATCGTTGATTACTATTTAATGACGCTATCTTATCCATTTGAGTCTGTGTTAATTCAAAGTCAAAAATCTGAGCATTTTCTGCAATTCGACTAGGTGTCACCGATTTAGGAATAATCAATGTGTCATTTTGTAAATGCCAGCGTAACACTACCTGAGCAGCCGACTTGCCAATCTCCTTGCCAATTTCTACGATAGTAGAATCATCAAGTACCCCACCTCGTCCTAACGGTGACCATGCAGTAACTGCAATCTGATGTTCATGGCAAAATGCGCTTAATGCTTGTTGTTGTAAATATGGATGCATCTCCACCTGATTAACCATTGGAGCAATATTGGCCTTTGCCAGTATTTTTTCTAAATGATGCTCATGATGGTTCGACACACCTGTTGCACGAATTAGTTTTTCATCATATAGGCGTTCAATGGCACGATAGGTTTCCTCAAATGTTTCTGGAACAGCCCAATGAGTCAAATATAAATCTACGTAATCCATATTAAGTTTCTTCAGCGATACTTCAAAAGCGCGTAAGGTTTCATCATATCCTTGGTCATTATTCCATACTTTTGTGGTAACAAAAATATGTTCACGTGGTACACCTGAATGACGAATAGCTTCTCCTACCTCTGCTTCATTCCCATACAAAGATGCCGTATCAATAGCTCGATAACCAACCTTCAGCGCTGTATCGATGGATTGTAATGTTTCTTCATGATCTGTCATTTTATAAACACCTAAGCCGAAGCGAGGCATTTCTACTCCATTTGATAATGTTTTCGATGATTGTAAATTCACGAATCACCACCCCTTTCTTTTTCCTAGTACCATTATACAAAAAATTGGATTTAAGAAAAATAAGGAAGCTACTGTTCTTCACCACTATTCATCCTTTTCCTCGATACTTTCCAATTGAATAGGGTCGGCAATACGCTCATCCTCCGCAAGCTCTAGACCATCACGTAAATGTTCCATTTGTTTGCCCAAATCTTTTAATTCCTTCATATCTCTCGCCATCGTACCATTTTCAATGTTTGGCACTTTTTTTTTCATATGAATCACCTCCTTAATAGTTTTCCCGATAACTATACGTTTGAACCATTTCTGACATATTTTATTCAGGTATGTCGTTTCATTTTCATAGTAGATAGGCTATACTAAATAGAGATGTCTTTATTACATGAGGAGGGTTACTTCCATGAAACTATTATTAATCATTGGTGTAACAGTTGCTTTCTTAACAGCTATTTTTACTGCTGGGTACGAAGGCGATTACAAAGCGGATAAATAATACCTCGAGAAAATCACTAAGCATTAGATATGCTTAGTGATTTTCTTTTTTTGTCGAACAATAACATTCCTTACTTGACTTTCGGCTATTATTAAAATAAACTAACTTACATAAAGTAACTAAATAAATAAAAATAACTTACTGGAGGTATTCTATATGCATTTCCATGAAAAACCTAACACATATGTAACAAATGTTGAAATAAAAGTAAGCGATCTACAACGTTCTTTAGCATTTTATCAAGACGTCATTGGCTTCAACGTTTTACACCAAGAATCACATAAAGCTACTTTAACAGCGGATGGACATACTGCACTATTAACAATTGTCCAACCAAACACAGTGGAAGAAAAACTGAACAGGACGACTGGACTTTATCATTTTGCACTACTCTTGCCAACTCGTCGTGATTTGGCAAATATTATCACGCATTTTCATGAAAAAGGAGTATATCTTGGGGCTTCTGATCATGCTGTCAGTGAAGCACTCTATTTAAATGATCCTGATGATAATGGTATTGAGGTATACGTAGATCGTCCTGAAAATGAATGGGGATGGCATATGGATCAAGTGCATATGGTGACAGAGCCACTAAATATTCGATCGATTTTAGAAGAAGGTAACGGAAATTGGAATGGCCTTCCTGCTGGTACAGTCATGGGACATATTCACTTATCTGTTTCTAACTTGGCAGAAGCTGAACAATTTTATACAAATGGCTTAGGGTATGATATTGTGGCGCGCTATGGTTCTCAGGCATTATTTATTTCTACAGGGCGCTATCACCATCACATTGGCCTAAACACTTGGCACTCAGAAAATGCCCCAAAGCTTGGCGAAAACCAAGTAGGCTTAAAAACGTACTCACTGCGTTTAGATAATGAAGAACAAGCATCAATAATGAAAGCAAACCTTCGTGCAATGGGTGCACCTGTTATCGATATGGACGGTGGATTCCAAACCGAGGACCCAGCTGGAAATGTCGTATTATTAAAACTTTAGTAAAAAGCAGTTCTCACAATTTGAGAACTGCTTTTATTAATGTAAACCTGGATATCCTTGTTGTCGTAATGCCTCATATATAACAATCGCAGCCGTATTAGATAAGTTGAGTGAACGGACATGATCACTTTGCGGAATACGCAAGCACATATTGCGACGTTCATACGCAAATTCTTTCGGCAGTCCTGTTGTTTCTTTCCCAAACATAAAGTAAATGTCACGCTCCTTATCACTAAAATCATGCGTGGTGAACGGCTCATCACTATAAGTTTCGATTAAATATACGTCACCATCTTTAGAATACGCTATAAAATCATCTAGTGAATCATGATAAACAACATTCACACTATGCCAATAATCTAAGCCTGCCCGTTTTAGCATTTTATCGTCGGTTGAAAAGCCTAGTGGACGAATTAAATGTAATGAAGTATTTGTACCAGCACAAGTGCGAGCAATATTTCCTGTATTCGCTGGAATTTCTGGTTGATATAAAACGATATGCAATGGCATAACGATACACTTCCTTATTGTCATAATTTCTTTTAGTATTACTCATTTAGTCGAGTTGTTTTTTCTTCATTCATCATAAAAAAACTGCAAACCTTTGTGAATTTCATGCAATACTTCTTCGTCCTGCTCATTAGCCTCCGCATCATATAAGGCAGACTTGGCCTGTTCTCCGCCTATCTTACCTAAAGCCCATGCTGATGTGCCTCGAATGACTGGACGATCATCGTTTTTCAAAAGGTTGATAAGATCTGGAATAGCCGCTTCCTCTTTAAAATGAGCAAGGGCGAGGATCGCATTTCGTTGAATGGGCTTTTTACCTCGCCATGAACCAGAAACGTGGCCAAATTTTTCCTTAAATTCTCTATTAGAAATCGTTAATAGTGGTGTTAGTAATGGCTTGGCAAGCTCTGGATCTGGCATAAATTCTTCATGAATCCAATTAATTTTCCCTTTATTTTTGGGACACACAGTCTGACATGTATCACAGCCATAGAGACGATTACCAATATGGTTACGAAACTCATCAGGAAGTGTTCCCTTCGTTTGAGTGAGGAAGGCAATACAACGTTGTGCATCCAATTGCCCTCCTTGGATTAATGCACCGGTTGGACAAACATCCAAGCATAGGCGACATTCCCCACATTCATCCTCCATTGGCTTATCTGGCGAGAATGGAATATTGGTAATAAGCTCCCCTAAATACACATAAGACCCGAATTCAGGTGTTATAATCGAACAGTTTTTACCGCTCCAGCCTATGCCTGCACGTTCTGCTACTGCACGGTCTACAAGTGCACCTGTATCAACCATTGACTCAATACGAACACCTTCGACACGCTCCTCAAGCCAAGCAGATAATAACTTCAAACGTTCACGTATTGCTGTATGATAATCGACTCCCCATGAAGCACGGCAAAATATCCCACGTCTTGCTCCCCTTTTGCCAATGGGTGCATTTTGCATACGTGAGGGATAAGCAACCGCGATCGAGACAATACTCTCTGCCTCATTTAATAAATGCAGGGGTTCGGTACGTTTTTCAATATCACTTTCTTCAAAGCCAGACTGATAGCCAAGCTCCTGCTGACGACGCAGTCGGTTTTTTAATTCTGTAAAGGGAGCTGCTGTTGTAAAACCTATTTTATCAACGCCAATGGATATTGCATATGCCACAAAGTCGCGTTGTAGGTCATGTATGTTCATTTTATTTCCAACTCCTTACATGGTACAATAATAGAAATAGATAAAGTAGGTGATGTTCTTTGGAAATTTCCATTAACGAATCTCTATTAACACAACATCCCGAGCTAAAAATCGGCATTATTCATTATACCAAAATTGTTGTAGCAGAATCCCCTCAAATGATTAAAGGTCGGATGCAATTGTATCAAGAAAACCTTTTTCTGGACATGCAGGACCTTCCAGTGAACCAGCGTGAGGGTATTGCGGAATGGCGAGCACTATGGAAACAGCTAGGTGCCGATCCAAATCGTTATCGTCACTCAGCAGAAAGCCTTATGCGTCGAATTAGTAAACAAAACTTTTTAACACCATTTCATTCTGGTGTAGATTTAAATAACTTCTTCTCTCTTCAATATGAAATTCCGATTGGTCTATATGATGTAGCCCTTATGAAAGGGTGCGTAGAAATATCTCTTGGCCACGAAGACATTGGTTATGAGGGTTTAAATGGTCGTTTTAATACGTTTAACAAAATCCTCTATAGCCGTGATGAAAAGGGAGCGTTTGGTTCTCCATTTGTCGATTCTAAACGGACAGCCGTTACAGAGGATACGACTGAGGCGCTCCATATTTTTTATCTTAGACCATCACTAACACATGAAGCAGCGAATGACCTTTTGGCGTCAGCAGGCAAAATGTTTAACCAAATTCATGGTGGTGACTATCAAATTGCCCTCTTGTCAAATAATGCACCATCTACAATACTATAAAAAGGACGTGTTTTCGTGATCAATCTTGCAGAAGCTGTTAAACTAAAAAGTATTTTAGGAAAGAAAACGCAAGAGCTTATTAGTGAATTACATCGTAGTGCTTTTGTGACAGTAGAAAAGGGACAGGCTCCTAAAACAAGTAACCGTGCACTCTCCCTTATTGAAGCCGAATTGGCACAAGTTCGTGTAGATACGCGTACGCTAGATCGTTTAGTGTATGAAGCAAACATCCAAAACACAGTAGACTTTAAAGATCAGAAACTAGCACTAGTGGAAGCTATCGAATTAGCTACACAGCTGCGTGCTGAGGCTGAACTATGTAAAGAATTTAGTATGAGGGAAAAAGAAAGTGTCCGCTTTGGCTATGGTGATGGTGCTATGTTATACGAGATTGCATTATATGAGCCAGATGACTATAGAGAACGCGCAATGAAGCTCGAAAAACAGGCACATAAACTATCCAATCTTATTAATTCAAAAAATTACAGCATACAACTTAACTTTGATGATTCCCGTTATTTCTAATCTCGGGGCGGTGAGACTCCAAACCGAGTTGGATGTGCTGTTTTCAAATTTAGCTATTCGGCTAATTAAATAAAAACCAATAACAAGTTACCTGTTACTGTATGACCGATGACTAATGACCAACTATAGGTAAAGGCCATACTCAAAAAACTTGATTCCATTTGAAAACGCCATCCAAGGCTCTCCTACATCTATGTATGGAGAGCTTTTTTATCAGCAAATATGTAAAAATTCCCTATGTCTAGATTGCCGCTTTCAAGGACAAAATGGAAGTATCTCTTGGAAAGGGGTCATACAATGACGCAGCAAAATGATTCAACACATGAGCAAGATACAACATTGACAAATCGACAGGGGCATCCCGTTACTAACAATCAAAATTTACGAACGGTTAGTAATCGAGGTCCTGCAACACTTGAAAATTATGATTTTCTAGAGAAGATAAGTCACTTTGACAGGGAGCGAGTCCCAGAACGAGTTGTTCATGCTCGCGGTGCTGGTGCACATGGTTATTTTGAAACATACGGTGTAGTAGGCGATGAACCAATTTCTAAATATACCCGTGCAAAAGTCTTTCAGGATAAAGGAAAAAAAACACCTGTATTTGTGCGTTTTTCAACGGTTATACATGGTGGACATTCGCCTGAAACATTACGTGACCCACGAGGCTTTGCGGTAAAATTTTATACAGAAGATGGCAACTGGGATTTAGTAGGCAATAATTTAAAAATCTTCTTTATCCGTGATGCAATGAAATTCCCTGACATGATTCATGCATTTAAACCTGATCCTATTACTAATATTCAAAACGTTGAACGTTTCTTTGATTTTTGTGCTAGCTCACCAGAATCTTTCCACATGGTAACATTTGTATATTCACCTTGGGGTATACCCGCTAACTATCGTATGATGCAGGGCTCTGGCGTCAATACGTATAAGTGGGTTAATCACGAAGGTAAAGGGGTTCTAGTCAAATATCACTGGGAACCACTTCAGGGCATTAAAAATTTAACACAAAAAGAAGCAGAAGAAATTCAGCAGAAAAACTTTAATCATGCCACACAGGATTTATATGATGCGATTGAACGTGAAGAATTTCCTGAATGGGAGTTACATGTTCAAATTATGGAGGATGGTCCACATCCTGAGCTTGATTTTGATCCATTGGATGACACAAAGCTTTGGCCAAACGATCAATTCCCATGGTATTCAGTCGGTAAAATGGTATTAAACAAAAATCCTGAGGACTATTTTGCAGAGGTAGAACAAGCTACTTTCGGTACGGGCGTACTGGTCGATGGTTTAGATTTCTCCGATGATAAAATGCTACAAGGTCGTACATTCTCCTATTCAGATACACAGCGTCACCGTGTGGGAGCCAACTATCTTCAATTGCCAATTAATGCGCCTAAAAAGCGTGTAGCAACCAATCAAAGTGGTGGGCAAATGATGTATAAACGAGATTTAGCACCTGGTCAAAATCCACATATTAATTATGAGCCGTCCATGTTAAATGGCTTAAAGGAAGCAGCTCAGGATGGTAAGGAATATACTCCTTATGTTGAAGGAAACCTTGTTCGAGAATCCATTGATCGTCAAAGTAATACAAAGCAAGCTGGTGAAACTTACCGTAACTTTGAGCAATGGGAGCGCGATGAGCTGCTTGCCAATTTAATTCGTGATTTATCGGTCTGTCATATGGATATACAAAATGCAATGATTGCACTAGCGGAAGAAGCAGATGAAGAATATGGTCGTTTGCTAAAAGAAGGGTTGCATAAGGCTAGAAAGGAATCTTCTCCTTCAAAGCCACTTGGCAATATTGGTGGCGATCATGCCCCTCAGGATGCGATAGATAAAGGACATAATGCCGAGCCTTATTAAATCACACCAAAAAGACATTACATATTTTTGTAATGTCTTTTTGCATTATTGTTCATAGGCCTTATACCAGTGATATGGTTGTATCTCTTTTAACGTTTTAAATATTAGTGAACCGTCTGAATTCGTAACTGCTGCCTTCACATTCTCTCCCCAATAAAAGAGTCTTTCTTGGCAGACCCCACAAGGTGTGAGGACTACGAATTTAGATTTTTCATTTTCTCTAGCAACACAAATCGAATGTGTCACCTTTGTATTCAATTTATGCGCCTCTAAAATAGCACCCGTTTCCATACATAATTCAGTTGCTGCATTGATGACCTCTGGTGCGACACTAGTTAAAATATGCCCGTCCTCAGAATATAAAGCGGCCGCTCCGCCCCATCCTGAGGGATATCTTTTCTCCACTAATTGGACAGCTGCTTCATAGAGCTTTTTCTCAATATCCATATCATCAATCCCCCACAGTTAATATACTCCTGGTAATATCTTCAACACTTTTCCCTCTGCATCTAAATACGCATCTACCCCAAGAGGAATGCCTATATTCGTTAATTCATGTCCTATTTTAAAACCTGCCACAACAGGAATGCCTAAGTCTCCAAAATACTCTTTCATTAAATTATTTAGTGCTGCATCATCCGACTCTGTTTGTGTAAAGGAGCCAATGACAACACCTGCTAGCTGCTCAAATTTCCTAGCTTGCTTTAATTGCTGTAGCATCGAATCAATGTTAGGAATCGATTCAGCTAACTCCTCTATCAATAAAATCTTACCTTCTGTCTGTATCTCAAATTTAGTACCTAATGTGCTGACAAGACGATAAAGATTTCCTCCTATTAATTCACCGCGTGCCACCCCACCAGCAATTGTTATTAAAGGAGAAATTGATTCCGTATATTGTATTTCGATAGGGGAAAATAATTGTACAAACATTTTCTTCGATAGTTCATCCATTGTATTAGCAGCCATTAGCATAGGTCCGTGGAATGTTACTAAATTAGCGTACTCATTGATGGCACAATGCAAATAGGTAATATCTGAAAAGCCCCAGAAAATTTTTGGATTTTCCTCTAATAGCGTATAATCAATTTTTTCAGCTATTCGGGCAGCGCCATAACCTCCCTTTACACAAAAAATCGCTTTCACTTCAGGATTTTTAACCATTTCATGAAAATCAGCTAACCTGATTTCATCACTTCCCGCTAAATAATCATGCTTGGCATGGATGGTATCCCCTACGATATAGCGAAGACCCAACTCATCTAAAAAAGCTAATGCGTCCCCAAGCTTTTCAGATTCTACTAGACTCGATAGGGCAACTACACCTACTACATCTCCCTTTTGTAAACGTGGTACGGTATTTTTCACGTTCATTCCTCCTTTATTTTTCTAATGCTGTCTCTAAGTTAGTGCGAAGACATTTAGCTATTATTGCATCTTCTTCCCATCATTCTATACGGTTATTTTCTACTTAAGAAGAAACGATCGACATTCTGCAATTGCAACCTTCAGACATTTAGACATACCCTTCAACAAGGGTGATTTAATTGTTATTGTAGCAGTAATTTTTGGGAGCGTATATCCATTGCTCATCCGTTTTCAGGAAAAAACAAGAAAGCAAAGTCTTCAGTCATAAGAAGACTTTGCTTTTTATTGTTAATTTGTGCCGCCATAAATAATCGTCACGTTAGGATGTTTCAATAATTGACTTGCAGGGAAATCTTCTGTTATATGGCCACTTTTCAATTTTTGAATGGCCGCCAGCTTCTTTTCACCAAAGGCAATCAGGACAATTTCCTTCGCCTTCATAATGGATTGAATGCCCATCGTAATCGCATGTGTTGGGACTTCGGCTTCGTCATCAAAGTAAATCGCATTTTCTGTTCTTGTTGATGTCGTTAATTCGACAATATTTGTCATAGAATGGAACGGAGTACCTGGCTCATTAAAACCTATATGACCATTTACGCCAATTCCAAGAAGCTGTAAATCAATACCTTCTACCGCATCAATTCTTGCATCATATGCCTTGCATTCAGCAGCTAAATCCTCTGCCTCACCATTTGGCAAATGTATATTTTCTTGTTTAATATTTACATCATTAAATAAATTATTGTGCATAAAAGTCCAGTAACTTGCAGGACTTGTTCGCTTAAGACCTACATATTCGTCCAAATTAAAAGTTTGTACATCCTTAAATGATACTTGACCAGCTTGATGTCGGGCTACTAATTCTTTATACATTCCTACAGGTGAACCACCAGTTGCTAATCCTAGCACACTATTTGGCTTCTTCTGTATTTGCTCTAAAAAAATCTTTGCGGCCATTTCGCTCATTTCGTCATATGTATTGACTTCTATCCATTTCATTTTCCTTATCATACCTACCTTAAATTCTTATTCATTAACTATATTGTAAAAAATTTCACTTTATAGTAGCTAATATATTAATTCTACAAGTTATTTAGCTATTTTTCTATCATTTCCCTCGTAATATTATGCGTGTATTCTGTTGCTGTTTCGGTTATGTTATTAATAAGGAAGTGAGGCGATTTTATGAATGCACAGATTCAGCAATATTTACAGCATATTCAATTTCAAGGAACTTTAGAGCCTACTGTCCAACTACTAGGACAGCTACAGACAAAGCATCTATTGACTATTCCCTATGAAAATTTAGATGTTGCCTTGAACCTCGGTATCTCATTCTCTATTCCTAATTTATTTCAAAAGATTATTGTTGAGCGACGTGGTGGCAATTGTTTTGAACTAAATATTTTATTTAGCTGGCTTTTACGGGAGCTAGGCTTCTCAGTTACCAATCGCTATGCTCAGTTTTGGCGCAATGTTGAAGAACATATGCCTCCTGAAGATATACCCATGCATCAGTTATTACTAGTAAAGGATGCGAAGCAATCCTATATTTCAGATGTAGGCGTTGGTGCTTTAGCGCCTTGTAAACCAGTACCATTAATAGCCGGATATAAACACCGAGAAGGTCGAGAATTATATAAAGTAGAGTATGATGAAGAAAATGGTTGGATGCTTTTTGAGCAAACCAAACAGCAATGGCGTTTGCTCTATTGCTTTCATGATGATGCAAATGATGCAAAATTTGCCCCACGACTCTCCAAGCAAAAAAATAAAATCGCCATGATTCGAACGGCTCGTGGTCGTCACACGATGATGAACAATGAATTTAGAATTTACGAAGGACCATCCTTAACTACCTATACAACAAACACCGAGAAGGAATGGCAGCAAGCATTACAGCGCTTTTTTCATATTTCTATACAACAATAAAGGAAAGCGAGTCCATCAGTGGCTTGCTTTCCTTTTCTGATTATTTCATTGTTCGATTGAGTAATTCAAACACAACTATATCATTGTGTAGCTCCTTGATTAAACCAATTTCATCTACGAAATAATAAGTTTTTATCACATCACTAAATTTTGACCTTTTCTCTACTATTATTACACCCGTATATTGCACTTCACCAGCTTGTACTGTGCTATTAGTTGATTTTACAGTTACTCTTTCTCCTGCAGTAACCCCTGGATCATCTTCATGTAAAATAACACCTATTCTAAGTGGTAGTTCCATATATAAATCATAATGTGTGTTAGCTTCACTTGCAATGGCTTGACCATATGCACGATCATGACCATATAAAAGCTCATCAGCAAGTGATTGTCCTGTACTTACATTTTTGACTGTCCATACATCATTTTTACCGTCGTGTTGCTCATATTGATAGCTTAAAGTATAACGCTTATTGTCGCTTAAAGAATAATGGGCATACGTATAAACAAATGCCGGGTCCTTTAGCAAATTGGGCTTAGAAAGAGTCAATGCTCGTGCCAAAAATGCTGAGAAGTGTGCACGTGTAACAGGGTCATTAGGCTTAAATGCACCACCCTCATAGCCCCTTATTAAATGATTATGGGCCAGTGTTAAAATTTCTTTATAACCACGTGTCTGCTCCGTCACATCTGTAAAATAATAAGAATCTGAGCCTTTTAATTGAAAGGCTCTATTTAGCACAATAGCCATTTCTCCTCTAGTAATCGGCGCGTCTGGATTAAATGTATGAGCTGCATCGAATATCCCTTTGTTTTGTACAGCAGCTATTTCTTTGTAATATTGATTAGCAGTTGTTACATCTTGATAGTGGGGGTTTTCTATGTTGATTGTGTTTAGTCCTAAAGCACGTGTGAGCATGACAGCTACTTGTGCTTTCGTAACATAGTCATTCGGCTTGAATAACTGATTCGAATAACCCTTCACAATATCCTGCTCCACTAAATAATGTATTTCTGTCATCAAGGTATCATCCGTTAAATCTTTAAAACTGGCTGCCTGCACTTCCTTCGGTATTAAGCCAATCGTTATCAGGATCAAACATACTAATTTCAATATGTTCCTCACATTATCCCTCCTCCATCGATTCTTTACCCATAAAGACGTTTAATTATGCTTAAAATGAAAAAAGACTCTACTGAAAGAGACTTTATGCGTTATTTTTATGTTGAATTAATCCGATTCCTAGACCAGTAGGATCCACCAAATAAGCAAGATAAAAGTCATCAAACTCCATTTTCTCACGCAAAATAGTAGCCCCGTTCCTTGTTGCCTATTCGATAACTTCATCAGTTGCATTTTGAATTCGTGTACCAAGTGGATAGTCACTTGGACCTTTACTAATGCCACCATTAACCCCAATTTCGCTTTCTTGCCCAGTTGTCACTGGCCTAATCTCAATTCGGGGCCGCTACCTCCCAGCCAAACAACTTACTATAAAAGCTGCCGTTTTCTTAGGTTACTGACTATTTAATTCCAAGCTAATTACTCTTCCCAAACATATCCCTCCTTTTTATTTTTGCATAACAAATAATTCAACAATTAATTGGATTTTCCTTCCTAATAATCCTATAAATTTGCATGTCACACACATTTAACCTAAATGTTACACAAGGCTCCCTATTAGTTGGAGCCTTGCTTATTTTATAACACGACACCATCGCTCATTTTAATAATACGATCTGTATAAGCCAACATTTCTTCGTCATGCGTCACTAATAATGTTGTTATATTTAAAGTTTTTGTTAATGTTCTTAATAACAACATAATTTCTTTAGAGCGCTGTGAATCTAAACTTGCTGTTGGCTCATCTGCAAACAATACTTTTGGTTGATGAATAATGGCACGAGCAATCGCTACACGTTGCTTTTCTCCACCTGACAAGGAAGAAGGATAAGCATGTTGACGATGAGCTAACCCAACTAACTGTAATAAACGATTTACTTCATGCTTTTTCTCATGTTTCTTCAGTGGCGACCCAGCAACGTCCAACATTAATAGCAGCTGCTCCTCAACGGTAAGAAAAGGTACTAGATGTGCAAACTGAAAGACAAAGCCAAATTTACTTGCACGCAGCCCTCGTACCTGTTCCTCGTTCATAGCCGTTAAATTATGTCCCTCAAAAAGGATTTGTCCATCTGTTGCTGGTTGTAGTCCAGCAGCTATAGTTAATAACGTGCTTTTCCCTGAACCAGATGCACCTACCAATGCGGTAATTTCTCCTTCTTTTAAGGATAAATTAATGCCTTTTAAAATTTCCTCTTCGACATCACCATTTTTAAACGTTTTTCTTACTTCATCAATCGTAAATAACGTCATGACTAAGCCTCCCCCTGGTGTATTGCTTGTAACGGTTCGATTTTTTTAATTTGTAGACCTGACAGTGTAGCTCCCACAAAACCAATGACAAGGAACACTAACGATAGTTGTATTGTTGTACCTAGGTTTAACGTAAACGGCATCTCCTTTGGCGCAACTATATTGAATAATTGACTAAGGCTGACTGATAATACTAATGAAAAGGCAGTAATAATCACCATCTGTGTCCAGATCATGTTAAATAACCTACTTGTTTTTAATCCAATCGCCTTGAGAATGCCATATAGTCCAATCTTTTGTACATTCATCATATAGAAGAAAATAGCAAATAACATACCACTAATGACAACTAAAAACCAAATTATCATATTTAAAGACATCTGTTCCGCACTGTAACTCGGAATAGCATTCAGAAATTCTTTATTCCTATAAGACTGCAGTCCCTCAAATTCCTTAGCCGTATTTTTGGGAACGAAAATTAATTGCATATCCTTTACCCGATACATTTCCTGATAAGCCTCTTTACTTATATAAGCAACAGGTGCATGGCTATATTTCTTTTGCTCCACAAAGCCTTTCACTATAAACTCGCCACTATATTGATTGTTCGTTAATATATCTCCAACCTTAATTCCTTTATCCTGTAGCGAGCTGTCTAACAGCACCTCACCATGTCGTACATTTCTAAATAGTGTTGATTCCGTCGACGTGACAAAGGCCACACTTTGCTGTTTATCATCCTGATCACTTAAAAAGCCCATTTGAATAGAAAAGGCAACTGCCTCCTTCTCCTCAGTCATGACTTCCTGTTGTAGATCGCTAGAGATTCTCGAAAGATTAAACGTCCCATCTGCATCCTCCGTCATGTAAAATTGTCCTTGAGGTAAATCTTTTATTAAAGCTGCATTATCCTGTGACAAACCATTCGCCAAACCTGAAATAATAAACGTTAAAAAACTAACTAGGAAGATGATGGAGCCCAAGATTAAAAACCGCACTTTATTTTTCTTCATTTCTTTCCAGGCAAGATTCATCCTTAACCCCTCCATTACTTTGATTATCCTTAGCTTAAAATTGTTACATGAACAGAGCATGAACTAATCGTTAAAAATGTAGGGGAAAACAAATAAACCGCTCTGAAGGAAAGTAATTTATCCTACAGAACGGTTTATATCTTCATCTAAAAAAACTCATATAATCCATTTTTAAAGTAATTGTACTCGTTTTGATTAATTAATTTTCTCCCATACCCTTCATAAAATATCTGCCTGTCTCTTTCAGTTTCAAAGGCTTGTGGTTTAGGTCTTACAGCTAGCGCAAAATCGTATCGTGGGTCACCGAATGCTCCACCACTCCAATCAATAATACCCGATATTTTCTGATTATGAACGAGAACATTATCGATTGTAAAATCACCGTGTATGAATGTTTGCTGAATAGGTTCAGGTTTATTCCCTTTTAAGTCATCTAACAACTTTGACGTACCATCTACCTCAAAATTTTTTAGATTAAACTCTGCCTGACCCAACATATCATCGATCCAAACCCCAACTGCTCCCTCCTTTATTTCCAGTGGGCATGGCATCGAATGAATGGCTGAAAGGACCTTTCCATAATGAAAGATGATTGCATGCCTGTTTTCCTCTTTGGTTTCATTCTCTAACGCCTGTCTAATCGTGCTACCCTCTATATATTCCATCAATGCCCATGCCTGATTGTCTAAAGGTTGTTCAACAAAACAATATAAACGAGGGATAGGTAATGTAGAATTAGATAGACATTTTAGAACAGTCGCTTCTTTCTTTAACCATGAGCCATATTGCTTTCCTTTTGTTCTCTTTAAAAAGAAAGTGCCTCTTTCAGAAAAAAGGATTCCAACATCTGATGTATGCCCCTGTCTTGGAAAAGAAATATGGGTAACTCCACCAACATAATCGACTATTTCTTTAGGTATTTCTGTAAGATGTATCGGCTTCAACCTGATCACCACCTAGTTAAAAAGTTAGAACAAATATTGTAATAAAAAAACAGTTCCAATCGTTTACCTAAATAACTTTAGCATTTCAATAGTTTTCTTTTAATCTTATCCGTTTTATACGTTTATAGTGTTTTTATATACTTTATGATGTTGCTGATATTTTCAGAATTATATTCCGCCTCTGATAAAAGATAGTATCCACTTTTCGAAAAATCAATATGACCCAGTAAACTTTTTAAGTATGGAGAAATTAAAACCAAAATGCCATCGTTTTCTAATAATTCCTCTGGAGATTCAAATCCATGAGTAACTTCTACGTTAAAAGAACTCAAATGATTTTCTTTCAATGAATTTTCTATGCTTTTTTTTAATCTCGTTGACCTTTTCTTCAAGAAGAATCCTTCTCTATCTAAACCAGTGGCAAATCCCCTAAAACCCATTGCTAATTTCGGATAAATATAAATCGTTTTAATTATGAGCACCCCTTCAAAAAAAGATTTATAACTCTCTCCATACCAATCCTATTATTTCCATTTTAACATATAAAAGAAAGGAATATATATTGTCACTACTATATCAATTGCTCCCCTTAAACGTTTGTGCAGCACATAATTTCACATAATTATGTTTGAAGTACTGTCCTACATGGTGGAAGTGATGTTGTAGTAGCAAGGAAAACAAAAAAGACTCCACACAATTAAGTGTGAAGCCTTAACTATGTAGCATTCTCTGTTGCTAGTATAGGATACAGGTGGTCGAGACAGAGAATGCATTAAAAAGCCTTATATTTCAAGGTATTCTATCTGACGTGTGTAAAATTGGTGTAAAGTAATTTGGCAATGTAAATCTCAAAAGTACATACTTTTCTTTAAAAGTGATATGCCTCAAGATAAGTTTTTTCACTAATTACATCTTGCCGCCGTGAGGTGAAAGGTATTATCTTCTCTTTAACAGTATATGAAGATAGTTCGGTATATCAAAGTTTTTTTCAAATTCTGTTTGTAACATCTTTAACGAGAATTTATCCTTTTTCATTGAATTGCGGTAACAAAGTGTTAGCTCTTTGCAGGCGCACTTTTAGCAGAAATTAATTACCCAGTAACGGAAAAGTAACAATTAAATACATTACCCACACTCTACATACGTAGAGTGTGGTGGTGCTAGTGGGTTCAATACCGCATTCATTTCTGCCAATTTACTGCTTGATAAGCTCTAAACTTTTTGAGGCTACATCATTCTATACCATCGTCAATCAACATTATTTGATTGAAAGTTATTGAGCAATGCATGTACTTCATCTGTTGATTTCATGTTCATCAATTGATATCTTACATTGTCCTTCATGTTACTTCTCCGCTCTTTTCAACAACTCTTGGTTTTTCATTTACAGAACGCTTCCCTGAAAGTGCGAGTGTCAGGTCAAAATCAGCTATCAGGTTTCTTAACACCTACTTGACTCCTTCTTCATCAACCAAAGGCAATCCATACATATAGGAGACCTACCAGTACTGTCCTTGCCCTAAGGCAATTGGCGTTTAATCTCTTTAATGCGAGAATTATGCCCGCTGAGGCTCAATATAAAGCCTACCAAAATACATGCTGCTACGTGTATCTTATGGGCAATTTTTCAGTTGCGAAGTGCCTCACATTTCGAGTTTTGAAAAACACTGTCCTCAATCATAAGATAGAGCCACTACCTTCTACCACTCTGGCCTTTTATAAAACCGGTGGATGAATTGGAACAGATATAATTATTACTGTAGCACTCAGTATTAAAATTGATAATCCAACATTTTTCTTCATATTCACACTCTCCTTTAAATTTCAATAAATTGCATAGCTTTCTCGAACTGCTTTTCTTGTCGATAATACTCTCCCAATAAATTAGAAAATTGTTGGTGCATTTCTTTTAATTCTTCATTATCTGCTGTAAATGGAATTAACCTCCCTTCTAAAAAATCCATTGCTTTCTTTTTTTCTTCTCCTAGCAAATATAAATAAAAAGTAGCAAATAAATTAAAACTTATTTTTTTCTTATTTTTTGCTTCTTCCTTTAGAATAGTAAAGGTTTTTATACTTTTTTCCGTTTGTCCTAAGCGAAATTGTGTAACACCTAAATTATATAAGCAAAGCAGATAATGATCACAGTTCTTTGACATTAAAGAAGCGCTTTTTTCAAAGTAAATTAATGCATTTTCATATTCCCATCTCATTTGGTACAAATCCCCCAAATTGTGATATATAGCAGGTAATAGCTGCTGTTGCTGTAATAGCTCCACATTTCTCACTAAATGTTCATAGATTTCGATTGCTTCGTGAAACACTTTTCCTCGAGAGTAATTGAGTGCCAGAGACATTAATGTATAAATAATTCTTTTAAAATTAAATTGGTCCTTATAGAATTGAAGAGCTTTTTTCCCATAAATAATTGCTTGGCTTGGTTCTTCTAACCGCCCTTTTATTAAAGCGAAATGATAGTAAAACTCTCCTTCTAGTGACCCTAGTTCTGGATGTATTTGAAGTATTTGAGTTAGTTCTTTAGCTGCTTCCTCATATTTACCTTTTGTAATTAAAACTAATGCATAATAATATGAATGTAAATACCTTTCATGTTGGGAAAAATTTTGTCGGTGGGCATTTAGCCATCTTAATTGATTGTCTGCTAATTTATGCTCTTTAACAAACACATAATAACGTAACTTATAAAGTTCATATAAATAAATAGATTCTGTAAAACCTATTATTTCTTCATATTCTTTTAATCTGCTCATTGTCTCTTTTACTTTCTCATTCTCTAGGTAATTTATATGTTTTTGTAAATCATTTAATAGGCAAATAATATTTTGTTCGTTATTCTCTACATCATGAATACTAATATTTAATCGTTCTAGCAGTAGACGTATTGTCTCGCTATTTGCTTCTTTATTATTATTCTCAATTTTACTTAAATGAGGAATCGAGCAAATCCCCATTGCCACTGAATTCTGTGTCATTCCTAGCTTTGTACGATAGTACTTAATTAATGAACCTATCTTCATTTTCATAACCTCCCGTATCGAATGACTATATTTTACATTTATTATAATCATAATTTTCCCAATAATCAAAAAACCTAAATTATGGTAGATTCAAATTGTAGTACTATAACTTAATTTGAAAAGGGGTTGGGATGAATGAAAAAAATGAAAAGTACGTTGCTAAGTCTTTTGATTGCAGGATCAGTAATAAATCCGGTGTACGCAACAGCGATGAATAGCGAAGATAGCTCAGGAAACGACGGTGGTCAGGAGAAATTCCGTGTTTATGTTGAGGCAAACAAAAAATCAGAAAAATCAACATTAAAAACTCAATATTCTGCTCGTTGGGAATTAACAGAGAACGGATTTTCAACTGATATGAATGAAAAACAATTCGAAGCATTACAGAAGAATAAAAATTTCACAGTTACAAAAGTTCCTATCGTTACATTAGATACGATAGGTTTGGAAGACGATAGTATGGTAGAAAATGAAACCCTGGATTTGGTAACTTCTTTAAGAGCTTCTCAACAAATACCTTGGGGAATTAAAGCAATTTATAACAATGATACTTTAACATCTACAACTGGAGGAAGTGGCATTAATATTGCCGTACTCGATACGGGTGTAAATACTTCTCATCCTGACCTTGTCAATAACGTAGAGCAATGTAAAGACTTTACAGGTGCGACAACACCCATTAATAACAGCTGTACAGATAGAAACGGACATGGTACACATGTTGCTGGTACGGCCTTAGCTGATGGTGGAAGCGATCAAGCAGGCATTTACGGTGTAGCTCCAGATGCTGATCTTTGGGCTTACAAAGTGTTATTAGATAGCGGCTCTGGATACTCAGATGATATTGCTGCTGCTATTCGACATGCAGCAGATCAAGCAACAGCTACTGGTAGCAAAACAATTATTAGTATGTCTCTAGGTTCTTCAGCGAATAATAGCCTCATTTCAAGTGCTGTCAATTACGCATACAGTAAAGGAGTTCTAATAGTAGCTGCAGCTGGTAATTCAGGCTATGCGCAAGGAACAATTGGTTATCCGGGGGCATTACCAAATGCAATCGCCGTTGCAGCTTTAGAAAATGTACAACAAAATGGGACTTATCGTGTAGCTGACTACTCTTCACGTGGTTATATATCTACAGCTGGAGATTATGTAATCCAGGAAGGTGATATTGAAATCTCAGCTCCTGGCTCATCAGTTTATTCTACATGGTATAATGGCGGTTATAATACAATTAGCGGCACATCAATGGCTACCCCTCATGTCTCTGGTTTAGCAGCAAAAATTTGGGCTGAAAATCCGTCATTGTCTAACACGCAACTACGTTCTAACTTACAAGCGAGAGCAAAATCAGTAGATATTAAAGGTGGTTATGGAGCTGCTATAGGTGATGACTACGCTTCAGGATTTGGATTTGCTCGCGTTCAATAATTTCAAAAGGTGAAGCATACTAACATTAGTAATACAAACCAAAGCTATGGTTTGTATTACTATTTTTTTGGTTCTAAACGTATTCACCAGTACCCCTAATACCTCCAAGTAGTATTATAGCTTCGCTTGTTATACGAGATCTAAGTCCCAACCAGCCTCAAACAAATTTCTACAGGTAGGGGTGAACAGGTAGAATTATTGAAAGGCACTTAATGTGCCTTTCAAACTTCACTAATTAAAATCATGAATAAATTCTTTTAACAATATTTTAAAGTAATCCAGATATCCCTCATTTAAAATGCTACTAGGAATATGTGTAGAATAGTCAATATGATTTACAAACTTAAATTCTTCTTTATCATACTTTCCTATTTCTTCGGTTTTTAGAGTAGTAGTAAATATTATTTGATTACGGAGTATGTTTCTGTTTTTTTAGTAAACAGACTATCAAAAAATAAAGTTCCATTTGGATCAATACTTTTATATTTTTCATTCATGGAGAATAAAACATTAGAGATAACTTCTTTTTTAGTTGAAATACCTTTGTCCTTTGCAATTTCAAACATAGTAATAATTGATTCTAATTCTCGTATTTGTTCATCTAGTTCTTGTACTTTACTCTCAGCATCTTCTGCATTAAATAATTGCTCTTTATAAAATAACAGTGATTCTAAAGAAATCTCGTCAACGAACATTATCCCATAGTTTACTTACCTGATTACACGAACCAGTCAAATCATTGAAGTTATATAGTAACTAATATCATTACTATCTGTTCTAAAATTCATCAAGTATAATAAAGCTTTAGTTTCATACTCGCTTCCAATACCTCTATTCTTTTCTGTAGCTTGAATAACATAGCTCATTCGTTAGCCCCCCTTTTCATGGAAGAATATTCAATCTTAATGTATACAGTTTTTCTACAAATTTTCAACATAAAAAAAGAACCCTTGAGTTATCAAGGATTCTTTCACTTTTTAGATACCGGTGGTCGGGGTCGAACCGACACTCCAAAGGAACACGATTTTGAGTCGTGCGCGTCTGCCAATTCCGCCACACCGGCATAATGGAGATAAAAAAAATCGGATAAACCGATTAGCAGTAAAAATATGGAGGCGGCAACCGGATTTGAACCGGTGATAAAGGTGTTGCAGACCTGTGCCTTACCACTTGGCTATGCCGCCATCATACTTGGAGCGGAAGACGAGGTTCGAACTCGCGACCCCCACCTTGGCAAGGTGGTGTTCTACCACTGAACTACTTCCGCAATAAATGGCTGGGGTACCTGGATTCGAACCAGGGCATGACGGAATCAAAATCCGTTGCCTTACCGCTTGGCTATACCCCAAAAGATAATTATATATAAAAATGGGGCGACTGATGGGAATCGAACCCACGAATGCCTGAACCACAATCAGGTGCGTTAACCACTTCGCCACAACCGCCATTATTAATATTATTTTGTTTTATTTTAAAGTTAAATGGGGCGACTGATGGGAATCGAACCCACGAATGCCTGAACCACAATCAGGTGCGTTAACCACTTCGCCACAACCGCCATAAAATTTAATTGGCAGGGGCAGTAGGAATCGAACCCACATCAAAGGTTTTGGAGACCTCTATTCTACCGTTAAACTATGCCCCTATTTGATAAAAACTGGTGGAGGGGGACGGATTCGAACCGCCGAACCCTAAGGAGCGGATTTACAGTCCGCCGCGTTTAGCCACTTCGCTACCCCTCCGGGAATAAATGGTGCCGGCGATAGGAGTCGAACCCACGACCTACTGATTACAAGTCAGTTGCTCTACCAACTGAGCTACACCGGCAAAAAAATGATGGGTCAGGACGGAATCGAACCGCCGACACTTAGAGCTTCAATCTAATGCTCTACCAACTGAGCTACTGACCCATATACTATAAAAATGGCGGTCCCGACCGGGATCGAACCGGCGATCTCCTGCGTGACAGGCAGGCATGTTAACCGCTACACCACGGGACCATTTGGTTGCGGGGGCTGGATTTGAACCAACGACCTTCGGGTTATGAGCCCGACGAGCTACCACTGCTCCACCCCGCGATAATGATATATGTTGTTTTTAAAAATGGTGGAGGATGACGGGCTCGAACCGCCGACCCTCTGCTTGTAAGGCAGATGCTCTCCCAGCTGAGCTAATCCTCCATCTGGGTATAAAAATGAATGGTGACCCCTACGGGATTCGAACCCGTGTTACCGCCGTGAAAGGGCGGTGTCTTAACCACTTGACCAAGGGGCCTTCGTTTGGAATAATTAAAAGTGCTGGCGGAGAGTAAGGGATTTGAACCCTTGAGACAGTGTTAACCGCCTACACGATTTCCAATCGTGCTCCTTCGGCCACTCGGACAACTCTCCAAGAATGGCTCCGAAGGCAGGACTCGAACCTGCGACAACCTGATTAACAGTCAGGTGCTACTACCAACTGAGCTACTTCGGAATAATTTTAGTATACAGCCTAGCGACGTCCTACTCTCACAGGGGGAAGCCCCCAACTACCATCGGCGCTAAAGAGCTTAACTTCCGTGTTCGGTATGGGAACGGGTGTGACCTCTTTGCCATCATCACTAGACTATTTGAAAGACAATACTTATTATAACATATTTTATCGAAATTACAAGTATAATATAATAATTTTATTCTTTCAAAACTGGATAAACGGTTCATTGAAGGTTTCAAACTTTTTTGGTTAAGTCCTCGATCGATTAGTATTCGTCAGCTCCATGTGTCACCACACTTCCACCTCGAACCTATCTACCTCATCGTCTTTGAGGGATCTTACTTACTTGCGTAATGGGAAATCTCATCTTGAGGGGGGCTTCATGCTTAGATGCTTTCAGCACTTATCCCGTCCACACATAGCTACCCAGCGATGCCTTTGGCAAGACAACTGGTACACCAGCGGTGTGTCCATCCCGGTCCTCTCGTACTAAGGACAGCTCCTCTCAAATTTCCTACGCCCACGACGGATAGGGACCGAACTGTCTCACGACGTTCTGAACCCAGCTCGCGTACCGCTTTAATGGGCGAACAGCCCAACCCTTGGGACCGACTACAGCCCCAGGATGCGATGAGCCGACATCGAGGTGCCAAACCTCCCCGTCGATGTGGACTCTTGGGGGAGATAAGCCTGTTATCCCCGGGGTAGCTTTTATCCGTTGAGCGATGGCCCTTCCATGCGGAACCACCGGATCACTAAGCCCGTCTTTCGACCCTGCTCGACTTGTAGGTCTCGCAGTCAAGCTCCCTTGTGCCTTTACACTCTACGAATGATTTCCAACCATTCTGAGGGAACCTTTGGGCGCCTCCGTTACCTTTTAGGAGGCGACCGCCCCAGTCAAACTGTCCGCCTGACACTGTCTCCTGCCCCGCTAAGGGGCATGGGTTAGAATTTCAATACAACCAGGGTAGTATCCCACCGACGCCTCCTTCGAAGCTGGCGCTCCGAGATCTCTGGCTCCTACCTATCCTGTACAAGTTGTACCAAAATTCAATATCAGGCTACAGTAAAGCTCCACGGGGTCTTTCCGTCCTGTCGCGGGTAACCTGCATCTTCACAGGTACTATAATTTCACCGAGTCTCTCGTTGAGACAGTGCCCAGATCGTTACGCCTTTCGTGCGGGTCGGAACTTACCCGACAAGGAATTTCGCTACCTTAGGACCGTTATAGTTACGGCCGCCGTTTACTGGGGCTTCAATTCGCAGCTTCGCTTGCGCTAACCACTCCTCTTAACCTTCCAGCACCGGGCAGGCGTCAGCCCCTATACGTCACCTTACGGTTTTGCAGAGACCTGTGTTTTTGCTAAACAGTCGCCTGGGCCTATTCACTGCGGCTCTCATGCGCTTGCACGCTCAAGAGCACCCCTTCTCCCGAAGTTACGGGGTCATTTTGCCGAGTTCCTTAACGAGAGTTCTCTCGCACACCTTAGGATTCTCTCCTCGACTACCTGTGTCGGTTTGCGGTACGGGCACCTCTCACCTCGATAGAGGCTTTTCTTGGCAGTGTGAAATCAGGAACTTCGTCCATACGGACTCGCCATCACAGCTCAACGTTACAGTGTGCGGATTTGCCTACACACACGCCTTACTGCTTGGACGCGCATAACCAACAGCGCGCTTACCCTATCCTACTGCGTCCCCCCATTTCTCAAACGGTGAGGAGGTGGTACAGGAATATCAACCTGTTGTCCATCGCCTACGCCTATCGGCCTCGGCTTAGGTCCCGACTAACCCTGAGCGGACGAGCCTTCCTCAGGAAACCTTAGTCATACGGTGGACGGGATTCTCACCCGTCTTTCGCTACTCATACCGGCATTCTCACTTCTAAGCGCTCCACCAGTCCTTCCGGTCTGACTTCAACGCACTTAGAACGCTCTCCTACCACTGACATCGTAGATGTCAATCCACAGCTTCGGTGAATCGTTTAGCCCCGATACATTTTCGGCGCAGCGTCACTCGACCAGTGAGCTATTACGCACTCTTTAAATGATGGCTGCTTCTAAGCCAACATCCTGGTTGTCTGTGCAACGCCACATCCTTTTCCACTTAACGATTACTTTGGGACCTTAGCTGGTGGTCTGGGCTGTTTCCCTTTTGACTACGGATCTTATCACTCGCAGTCTGACTCCCGTGTATAAATATCTGGCATTCGGAGTTTGTCTGAATTCGGTAAACCGGGATGGCCCCCTAGTCCAAACAGTGCTCTACCTCCAGTATTCTCATCACGAGGCTAGCCCTAAAGCTATTTCGGAGAGAACCAGCTATCTCCAAGTTCGATTGGAATTTCTCCGCTACCCACACCTCATCCCCGCACTTTTCAACGTGCGTGGGTTCGGGCCTCCAGTAAGTGTTACCTTACCTTCACCCTGGACATGGGTAGATCACCTGGTTTCGGGTCTACGACCACGTACTATTTCGCCCTATTCAGACTCGCTTTCGCTGCGGCTCCGCCTTCTAAAGCTTAACCTCGCACGTAATCGTAACTCGCCGGTTCATTCTACAAAAGGCACGCTATCACCCATTAACGGGCTCTAACTACTTGTAGGCACACGGTTTCAGGATCTCTTTCACTCCCCTTCCGGGGTGCTTTTCACCTTTCCCTCACGGTACTGGTTCACTATCGGTCACTAGGTAGTATTTAGCCTTGGGAGATGGTCCTCCCGGATTCCGACGGAATTTCACGTGTTCCGCCGTACTCAGGATCCACTCAGGAGGGAACGAACTTTCGACTACAGGGCTTTTACCTGCTCTGGCGGACCTTTCCAAGTCGCTTCATCTAACTCGCTCTTTTGTAACTCCGTATTGAGTGTCCTACAACCCCAAGAGGCAAGCCTCTTGGTTTGGGCTCTTCCCGTTTCGCTCGCCGCTACTCAGGGAATCGATTTTTCTTTCTCTTCCTCCAGGTACTTAGATGTTTCAGTTCCCTGGGTCTGCCTTCAAGACGCTATGTATTCACGTCAAGATACTACGCGATTAAACGTAGTGGGTTCCCCCATTCGGAAATCTCCGGATCAAAGCTCACTTACAGCTCCCCGAAGCATATCGGTGTTAGTGCCGTCCTTCTTCGGCTCCTAGTGCCAAGGCATTCGCCGTGCGCCCTTAATAACTTAACCTATCAGCTTTCAATACACATCGCATTTAACTGCTCGTGTCTTGAAACCTTTTAATGTTATTAAGCCTATAAAAAACTTAAAAAATAAATGTGTTTGTTACTATTTCAATGTCGTTTTATCCAGTTTTCAAAGAACAAGTTTTGAAGTATTTCATTCAGAAGAATGAACCTTCAAAACTGAACGCAAAACGTAATCTTACAAACCCAAGGTTTGTATTCCGAAAATATCCTTAGAAAGGAGGTGATCCAGCCGCACCTTCCGATACGGCTACCTTGTTACGACTTCACCCCAATCATCTATCCCACCTTCGGCGGCTGGCTCCAAAAGGTTACCTCACCGACTTCGGGTGTTACAAACTCTCGTGGTGTGACGGGCGGTGTGTACAAGGCCCGGGAACGTATTCACCGCGGCATGCTGATCCGCGATTACTAGCGATTCCGGCTTCATGTAGGCGAGTTGCAGCCTACAATCCGAACTGAGAACGACTTTATCGGATTAGCTCCCTCTCGCGAGTTGGCAACCGTTTGTATCGTCCATTGTAGCACGTGTGTAGCCCAGGTCATAAGGGGCATGATGATTTGACGTCATCCCCACCTTCCTCCGGTTTGTCACCGGCAGTCACCTTAGAGTGCCCAACTAAATGATGGCAACTAAGATCAAGGGTTGCGCTCGTTGCGGGACTTAACCCAACATCTCACGACACGAGCTGACGACAACCATGCACCACCTGTCACCGTTGCCCCCGAAGGGGAAACTATATCTCTACAGTGGTCAACGGGATGTCAAGACCTGGTAAGGTTCTTCGCGTTGCTTCGAATTAAACCACATGCTCCACCGCTTGTGCGGGCCCCCGTCAATTCCTTTGAGTTTCAGTCTTGCGACCGTACTCCCCAGGCGGAGTGCTTAATGCGTTAGCTGCAGCACTAAGGGGCGGAAACCCCCTAACACTTAGCACTCATCGTTTACGGCGTGGACTACCAGGGTATCTAATCCTGTTTGCTCCCCACGCTTTCGCGCCTCAGTGTCAGTTACAGACCAGATAGTCGCCTTCGCCACTGGTGTTCCTCCAAATCTCTACGCATTTCACCGCTACACTTGGAATTCCACTATCCTCTTCTGCACTCAAGTCTCCCAGTTTCCAATGACCCTCCACGGTTGAGCCGTGGGCTTTCACATCAGACTTAAGAAACCACCTGCGCGCGCTTTACGCCCAATAATTCCGGACAACGCTTGCCACCTACGTATTACCGCGGCTGCTGGCACGTAGTTAGCCGTGGCTTTCTAATAAGGTACCGTCAAGGTACAGCCAGTTACTACTGTACTTGTTCTTCCCTTACAACAGAGTTTTACGAACCGAAATCCTTCTTCACTCACGCGGCGTTGCTCCATCAGGCTTTCGCCCATTGTGGAAGATTCCCTACTGCTGCCTCCCGTAGGAGTCTGGGCCGTGTCTCAGTCCCAGTGTGGCCGATCACCCTCTCAGGTCGGCTACGCATCGTCGCCTTGGTGAGCCGTTACCTCACCAACTAGCTAATGCGCCGCGGGCCCATCCTATAGCGACAGCCGAAACCGTCTTTCAGTGTTTCACCATGAGGTGAAACAGATTATTCGGTATTAGCCCCGGTTTCCCGGAGTTATCCCAAACTATAAGGTAGGTTGCCCACGTGTTACTCACCCGTCCGCCGCTAACGTCGAAGGAGCAAGCTCCTTCTCTGTTCGCTCGACTTGCATGTATTAGGCACGCCGCCAGCGTTCGTCCTGAGCCAGGATCAAACTCTCCATAAAAGAAATTTGATTAGCTCAAATTGTTTTGCTGGCATCAATTTTGATGTCCAAAATTTTGTTTCGTTCACTAGCTAGGCTAGCTACTAAAAACTTTATTGATTACGTTTTGCTTGTTCAGTTTTCAAGGTTCATTATTTAAGTCGTTTTTTTCAGCGACTCCTTTATATTAACATCTCGTTCGAAACATGTCAACTACTTTTTTGAAAAAGTTTTTTGTGTTTTTTATCGAGTTATTCGTTATGTCTTAGCGACAATTAATATAATACAATACCAATATGTTATTCGTCAACTACTTTTCTAAAAAAATATCGAGGTATTTTTTAGATACCTCGATTACAAGCATACTACAGTCATTGACCGATTTCTAGAGCATCTTTATTGACCTTATAATGGCGGTGAAAGATCATTTCGTTTTTCGCAGTAACTGGCTCTATATGAATATACCCTTTATCCACTAAGTATTCGACAAACACTTCTAAATCAACTGAGTAATTCATGAGTTCTTGATGGTCATGTAGCTCTTGAATAGACCAGGTTTCTTTTGTTTGCATCACTTCTAATATATGTTGTGCTCCATCTCGTGTACGAGAATGTATTAAAAACTCACTTGCTAAAAATAAAAGCTCTAGACGCTTTTCTATTGGCTCATTACTTGTCACTAGCTCTTCGTATAGCTTATAAATGGCTGGTTCAATTTTTTTCACTTGTCCCCATACAGTTACTTCAGGGTATAAACCACTATCAATAATCGATAAACGACCCAAATGGTGTAAAGAATCGACTACATGATTATATGCATCCAAATAACTGCCCTTATCAAAGTATTCTTTCCCCTCCAAATAACGACGGATTAACTTTGAAAATTGAATGCCCGTTTTAATCTTACGACCACTATACGGAAATTCCTGTAATTCTATTTTTAATTTATGCAGAAATTCATTTCGATCAAATAGTACTCTGCCAAAGAAAATCCAATCGACTACTTTCTTATTAGAACCGATTAGGAGCCATTTTCGTATTAATTTTTCCGTAACCGTATGTAGAGCGACTTTATTTCCTTCATATAAGTAATGTTTTGAAAAGACTGGCTGCTCTGCTTCTTTTACAATAATTAATAAAACAGTATCAAATGTATCTGTAACGTTACTTTGCTCCTCACGCTTTTCTACTAAAATAACGCCTAATGTATTTGACTGACTCGCACGTTCTTGGTATATAGGACGCAATACTTGCTCCATGTTCAGCCCCCCTTTATTCATATAGCTTCTCTTGTTCGGTTAAAAATTCGACATACTCTAAAAGTATTCCTTCTTTGATTTACCTCAAAGCTAAAATACTTTGCCCTTATATGTTATAGTAGATTTTAGATTGGGAGGCAAGATAAATGAAACCTTATAAAAGTAAAATTAATAAAATTCGTTCATTCGCTTTAGCACTAATCTTTATTGGTTTTATTGTAATGTACGGAGGTATATTCTTTAAAAATAGCCCAATATTAGTTTTAATTTTCATGACATTAGGTGTTTTATGTATTATTGGTAGTACAGTTGTCTATGCCTGGATAGGTTTATTATCAACACGGGCAATTCAAGTTGAGTGTCCAAATTGCCATAAGCATACAAAAGTTTTAGGTAGAGTTGATATGTGTATGTATTGTAATGAGCCATTAACGCTTGATCCTACTCTTGAAGGTAAAGAGTTCGACCAATCCTATAATCATAAAACGAAAAAATCCTAGCCCGTAAAAGAGCTAGGATTTTTATTGTACTTTAGCAGTAAGACCTTTACATGATGGACATGTGCCGTATATCTCTAAACGATGCGAATGCACATCAAAGTCAGTTACCTGTGATGCAAAATGCTCTATTTCATCGAGACCTGGATAATGGAAATCGACGATCTTGCCACAGCATTCACAAATCATATGGTAATGATCATTTGTCACGAAATCAAAGCGACTTGAAGCATCTCCATAAGTAAGCTCTTTCACAAGACCTACCTCACGAAATACTCGCAGGTTATTATAGACCGTCGCTACACTCATATTAGGGAATCTCCCTTCAAGTGCTTTATAAATTTCATCGGCAGTAGGATGTGCCATAGATTGAATTAGATATTCCAAAATAGCATGACGCTGAGGAGTAATACGTACACCAGTTGTTTTTAACGTGTCCAGTGCATCCTGTAAATGCGTTGTAGACATCGTCATGCACCTCTTCCATAAGTATTATTAATTTATAATTGTTATAAATAGTGTATCCAATTAGCGCTACTTCGTCAACAATCACACATACTAATCCTCTAATTTCATCGTTTTTTTCTTAATATCCTCTCGATAGCTCCATGACATTTTCTAAATCTCTGTCACCTCTTAGCCATTTTGTTAAGCTTGGCTTAAAAATTTCTAAGCTTCGTTCCACATAACGAGATGAATGGCTTGAGACATGTGGTGATACTATAACATTTGGCAATGCCCATAGTGGATTGTTTGATGACAGAGGTTCTTCTTCGAATACATCCAAAACAGCATATTCAATTTCTCCCGCTTCAATCGCTTGGACAAGTACCTTTTCATCAACCAAATTCCCTCTGCCAAAATTCATGAAAATCGCACTGCTCTTCATAGCAATAAAATGTTCTTCATTTAATAAATGCGTTGTTTCTCGTGTTTTTGGCAGCACAGAAATGACTATATCCGCACTCGGTAAAGCTTCTTTTAATTGCCCAAAGCTAATCATCTTATCCATGTTTGACGCTTCATTTCCAGAACGATTGCAGCCAATAGTCTTGACACCAAAGGCTTGTAATAAGCGACCCACTTCCGAACCAATAGCCCCTGGACCTAAAATAAGCGCTGTACTATCTCGCAATTCAGTTTGCTTGGCTTTTTTTGACCATTCACTTTTCTTTTGTTGCTCATACATCCAAGGTAAAGCGCGTTTAATGGCTAAAATATGGGCTAGCATTGATTCTGCCATAGGTGTTTTATGAATACCTCTTACATTAGAAACTAAAATACCACGTTCCATAATAGCTTGGGCAGGCATTTTTTCAATACCTGCTGATGCAACAAAAATCCATTTTAACTTCGTCGCCTGTTGGATGCTCTCTGTTGTTAAATCCTCACCATATGTAACTAATACATCCGCTTGTTGAAGCTCTTCATTTGTTATTCCGCTTTCAAATATAAAATCGACTTGTGGGAATTCTGCTAATAATGGTTCACGTAAATCTGGTCTTGGCTCAAAAGTAAAATAGATTCTCATGTTGTCGCCTCCTGTTCTGCTAAATAATCATAAACTTCTTCAATATGATTTTTCACACGTACTTTACGCCAAGCTTTCATTAACTTACCCTCCGAATCAATTAAAAATGTTGAACGCTCAATACCCATAAATTCACGTCCATACATTTTCTTTAAGACCCATACACCGTATGCCTCCGCTACAGCATGATCTTCATCTACTAATAAAGAAAAAGGCAATCCATGCTTATCAATAAATTTTGTATGTTTGTTTGCATCATCTGGACTAACACCCAGAACAGCAGCGTTTAAATGACTAAAGTCCTCAAACTTATCTCGAAAATCACATGCTTCAGTTGTGCAACCTGGTGTCATATCTTTTGGGTAAAAGTATAAAATAACATTCTGTCCTTTAAAATCAGTTAGCTGTACCATATCTCCCTTTTCATTTATAAGAGAAAAATCGGGCACCTTCTGTCCTTCTTGCAAAGTCATAACTATCTCCTCCCTTGTACGTTCTATTTTACTCCAAGTAACAAATCAAGTCATATTCCTTAATTTCTTTGGATTTCTTACACTGATAGGTCTACAATAGATTACGTATAAAAAGATAGGAGGCAATACTATGAATCACGCAAAATCTGAAGCAGTACACACAGAGGCGTTACAACATATCGTTGGTGGTGTAAATAGCCCTTCTCGTTCATATAAAGCAGTAGGCGGCGGTTCTCCTGTGGCAATGGTTCGAGGAAAAGGGGCTTATTTTTGGGATGTAGATGGCAATCGTTATATTGATTATCTTGCAGCATATGGTCCTATCGTTACAGGTCATGGACACCCTCACATTGCTAAGGCCATTACACATGCAGCTGAAAATGGCACATTGTTTGGAACGCCGACTGAATACGAGGTTACTTTTGCAAAAATGCTAAAAGAGGCCATTCCGTCTATGGATAAAGTACGCTTTAACAACTCTGGTACAGAAGCTGTTATGACAACTATTCGTGTTGCACGTGCCTATACAGGACGTACAAAAATAATGAAATTTGCTGGATGCTACCATGGTCACTTCGATTTAGTATTAGTAGCTGCTGGTTCAGGTCCTGCTACATTAGGAACACCAGACTCAGCAGGGGTTACGACTTCTACAGCTGAAGAAGTTATTACGGTACCTTTCAATAACCCTGAAGCTTTTACAGAAGCAATGAATAAATGGGGCGAGGAAATTGCAGCTATTTTAATAGAACCAATCGTAGGAAACTTCGGTATTGTTGAACCGAATCCTGGCTTCCTTGAATTAGTACACGCTACAGCCAAAGAAAAAGGAGCCTTAACAATTTACGATGAAGTTATCACGGCTTTCCGCTTCCACTACGGTGGTGCTCAAAACTTACTTGGCCTAACACCTGATCTAACAGCACTTGGAAAAGTTATTGGTGGCGGTTTACCAATTGGTGCATATGGTGGTCGTAAAGAAATTATGGATACAGTCGCACCACTTGGCCCAGCTTACCAAGCCGGAACGATGGCCGGAAATCCAGCATCTATGCAAGCAGGTATTGCATGCTTAGAAGTCCTGCAAGCACCAGGCATTTACGATGAAATGGATCGGTTAGGTGGGATTTTAGAAGAAGGAATTTTAGCTGCAGCTAAAGAGCATGGAGTGACAATCACGTTAAATCGTCTTAAAGGGGCGCTGACGATTTACTTTACAGATGTGAAAGTTGAAAACTATGAGCAAGCCGAAAACTCTGATGGTGAGATTTTTGGCCGCTTCTTTAAACTAATGCTTGAGCAAGGCGTTAATCTAGCTCCTTCTAAATATGAAGCATGGTTCTTAACTACAGAACACACGGAAGCAGATATTCTTGAAACGATTAAAGCTGTAAATTACGCATTTTCACAATTATAATAATGAACATACGAAGGCGACTTTCTATCATAAGTCGCCTTTTTCTTATTCATGCATACAAATCTATGTATTTTATGAGCACTTCCTTCTATAATGTAAAGAAGCTAAAAAATATTAGACAGAAAGGACATCTTTATGAAATTAGGTGCCCGCGTATTTAAAACTGGTGTCGCTATCGTATTTGCCCTGTTTATTGCAGAGCTATTAAAACTACCTTCACCTGTTTTTGCTGGAATAGCAGCCATTTTTGCGATTCAGCCTTCTATTTATCGCTCTTATCAAACCATTGTAGAGCAAGTGCAAGCAAATATTATAGGTGCAACCATTGCTGTCTTTTTCGGCCTACTTTTTGGCCATCATGTGGTTGCCATTGGCATAGCTGTCATAATAGCTATAGGTTTAATGTTGAAATTTAAACTAGAAAAATCTCTTTCGTTAGCGCTGGTGTCAGTTGTGGCCATTATGGAGTTCCAAGGAGAAGACTTTTTAACATTTGGTTTAATACGCTTTGTTACTATATTAGTCGGCGTGTTAGCAGCATTTGTCGTTAACCTTGTTTTCTTACCACCGAAATATGAGATCAAACTATTCCGCAAAATTTATATTTTGCAGGATGATATTATTCGTTGGACACGACTTGCGGTACGTCAGGCTTCTGAGCATACATCCACAAAGGGTGCATTAAGTAAATTTAAAAGCCGTATGTTACGAGTGGATACGCTGTATGACTTATATAAAGAAGAGCGTAATTACTTCAAAAATAAAAAGTATGTAAAAGCACGTAAATTGGTCGTCTATCGTCAAATGATTTTAACTTCCAAAAAAAGTTTAGAATTGCTACAACGATTGCATAATCACGAAAACGAATTAGCTAAGCTTCCTACGCAATTTCACTTAATGATTCAGGAACGGCTTGATTCCTTATTAACGTATCACGAACAATTGCTCTTAAAATATACAGGGAAATTAAAGCCTGAGCATTCTGAGTGGAGCAAAAGCATCGACTATGTTCAACGCAATGAACTAATGGAAATTTTCATCAAGCAAGTGAACTTTGCTCGCGAAGAAGGCGATACAGAATTTTCCAGCTATCACTTACTCTATATTTTATCGAGGATATTAGATTACGAGGAAAATTTAGAGCATCTAGATACACTGATTGTTTCATACCAAAGCTACCACGGCCATGAAATTAATGTAGAATTTGAAGAAGAATTTATCTAGCAACCATGTAAGCGACAGATTCATGTACAGCGAATCTGTCGCTTTTTACTATACGAAAAAACCCCTAAGTAAAATGTACTTAGAGGTAAAATTAAGAACGTAACGCAAGCAATTGCTGCTCAGCTTGCTTACGTTTATCTGTCTGCTCATTCCGTAAATGCTGATAATTAGCAATACCCGTAACAATGGTATCCCACATTTCTTCTAGCGTCTGGGTTGTATCCACTTGCTGGGCAAGAGTCGTGCTTAGGTGAACCGCTTCATTGCTAGCTTCTCCAAATTGCTTCATCCGATTTTCAAAGGCGGATGCTGATTGATTTTGTAATTGCTGCCGTCTTTCATTTACAGCATTCATCAGCCCCATTTTAAAAACAGGAATGGTTTTAACAAATGCGCCATTAATCTGTTCCATCAACTCACTATTCCCCTGACGTAGCATCTCAATTTGTGGGGCTGTTAAAATGGCAACCATTCGTGATTTCTCTAACTCATCTATTTTTTGTTGAAGCAGTTCTGCAATTGCCTGTAAGCGATTAAGCTCCATTTTGGCTACCTGATTACCTGCCTCACCCTGTTTTTCATACATAGGAATTAATGTGGTTTGCACCTCATGTAATTTCATATCAGTTGCTACGATATATTTTTCTAAGTCAAGGTAAAACATCAAATCTTCCTTGTATAATCGAGCGAGTAATCGATTATCCTTCGCTAATTCCTCTTCCATAAGTACAAATTGGTAATGAATTTTCTCAATATCTCTACCGAGCACATTGTATTTTGCATATACATCATCTTCACTTTTGGATTTACGTGTAAATAGCTTCTTGAAGAAACCCTTTTGCTCAGTAAAATCTTTTTTATCAAATGTCAGCATTATGGCCTCAAGCTGTTTAAATAGTGCATTGGATTCAAAAGTAGCTGATTGGGTCACTATAGCTAAAATTTGATCTGCAAATTTTGCTAATTTGTTAGCTGGCTCTTTTCCCAACGCCATTAGCTCTAGCTGATTTTTTATATCAATCTGATGAGCAATTTGTTGGACCTCTACATGCTCTCGTAATTGTTGTTTGACGGCATCTGCTGTTTCTTGTGTCAGCTGCTCAAGCATCATTGGGATGTTTGACATGGTCGCCGCCTCCTTCCTATCATCAGAAAAAGCGATTAAAGAGCTTTTTAATAATTTTATCCGGTGCCGTTTTTTGTTGCTGTGGTTCTTCATAGGGCAAGTCAAATAACATATGCTCTAAACGATGTACATCGTACGTGTCCTCTTGCAGGTGCTTTTCTAAATCTAATTGACCTGTTGGATTATAAAAAACGATATCCATCCCGAACCGATTTAAAAACGCTAGTAAGGCAATATCTTCACGCGATAAGGCTGGTTGCTGTGGCGCTTGATACAAAACAATCTTCGGTATCTCTTGTGAATAGTCGAAGCTTTGCAATAATCTTAGGATCTCTTGAGGAATCATTGTTAGCTGCTTAAATAAAAATAACTGTAAATCATATAAAGTCTCATTAGGCTGTTGTTTTAACATGGGTTGCTCACAAGATGTTTTGATCGTATGCGCAATGGCTTGCTGTAGCTCCAACGATAATTCACCATACTGCCACCAATCACTTTGTATAATACGTTCTACTGAAAGTTCACCATTTACTAAGCAATGTTTATAGTGAAAATGAAAGTTGGCCTTGCTCGTTTTTGTAAAAGGGAATTCCTGCACGAAGATAGTTTGTGGGTTTATTAATAACTGATGCATTAAGTGCCAATATTCCTCACGCTGGCTTGAGACTCCACTGATTTTAGCAAAGATGACAGGGATCACTACTTCATTTCCATTGATATCAAATTGCGGTCTTACCAATGCTTTTTCCTTCGCATAAATAAAAATATCATCATATGTCATACGTAAAGTTAATGAGCGTGGCATAAAGTCTTTAAATTGCCACGGTCTATAGACTCCTGATTGCTGGTCATGCATTAATTGTTCAAAGTGCTGACTAGAACGATACCCTACAGTTGCCTGACGATCACGAGGCTTGTCAGGAAATGGCTGTAATGTTGTTTGGCTCGTATAGGAATAGCTGACGGAAAACGAATCAGTAGGATCTAACTCAGCAAACTCATCGACTTTTGCTGGATGAAATATTAATACGTCACAGCCAAGTTCCATTAGCAGTAAAAGAAAATATCGCTGACTAACAGTGGCTTCTCCATACCAAACAACTTTAGGAAAATCATCAGTAGGCTTCAGAGCTTTAGCCCATTGAATCCAATGGTTTTTTAACCACTTCACCAGATCAATTAAAAAACGGCGAAATTCATTGGAAAGTAAGCCTAGCGATTGTTGATGTTGAAATAATTCTATAACCTTAATAGTCGTTAGCTGTAAATGTCGATTCATAATGCTGTCATCATGTTTGGGAATCAATTGATACCCATACATCATCGCAACTAAACGATTAATAGTAAGCCCTTTAGGTGTTTGCTGATGCTGCGATAAAATTTGTTGTATAGCTTGAAAGTCTTTCTGTTCAATATGCTTATTTAATTCTTCACTTAAAATATGAATATTTTGGTTTTGAGATAAAGTAAATAATGAATTAAAATACTCATCTTCCTCAATTGGTACTCCTAAAACACGTAGAGCAATACGGCTAAAACTTATTTGTTGCGGTGTTTCCTCATAAAATGCACGATTCTTTGGTGAATCTTGAAACGCCTGTAGCCAATCATCTGGATTACGCTCGACTATTGATTTAATTGTGATTGTTTGCATACAAACGCCACCTCCTAAAAAAATCATCCTCAGTAACCTTAAGCTAAATTCAACAGGTATATTATGTTTGAAAAGGTATACGTAACATCCCAAAAATAGAACCTAGTAAAATATGGATTCCACTTTTCTGAAGTTTTATTCCACCATTACTAAGTAAAATGTAAAAAAACTAATCTGATTGCAGGCATAATAACTTGGTTGTATACAAACAAATGCAAATGTACTTTATGAAAAATTTCGTTTGCCATCCATAATTCTATCCTATAATAGAGAAAAATCTGGTTGTGTTGCATGCTGTAAAACAGTCTGAAGCAAATGTTTGGTAAATGCTTCCCCCTCATACGGCGAGTATGTTGTATTATGTAGTATTTTTGGCTGTTTATCCTTTAAATCACCGTGATTTGGTGTAAAAGCTACATCAGCCAACATCAGCATTCCATAATCCATCATAGAATCACCTGCTGCTATATGCACATCGTATGTACAAAACTCCATCATATATTCTATTGCAGCTTCCTTGGTCAAAACCTTTGGCATGAAATATAATTTTTTTCCTTGCAGAAGAACGCACCAACCATGGGCATCGAATTCTTGAACAATGGCGTGTAAATCATCCTGTTGTAAAACATCCAGATTTACATGATGGACATAAAAAAGGTCGTCTATATAGAAGGAACGTTGTAGCCATGTATCGGATTTGATGGTTTGAAATAGTTGTGACATATCCTCTTGCGGAATTGAAGAATCTTCAATACGACTACCTAATGTTTTCGTCCATTTGTCGTATGGCTGACCCTTCTCTAATATTGTACCCCCATTACTCGTAATTGCAAAAGCAGGGTTCAAGTCATTTATAAATTGAATTCTTTTATATTGATGCAACGCTCTAGTTGTAACAGGGACAAATAGTGTTTGCTGATGCACTTGTTGCAATAAAATAGCCGTTTCTTTTGTCATCATGCTCATCGTTTCATTAGCCTTCTGTTCAACGACCACTTTATCTGAAATAGGCGGAAACATTTCCATCATACGTTTAGAATAAATTAGTGTTCTATCTAAATCTGATGTGAATAATATCATGGTGAGCTCCTCTACAATTCTTTTATTAAGCCGCAACATGCGTAAGACATATGCGAATATTCTTCTATTATTACATTTTTTTCATGAGCTAATAATAAAATGTGCTCTAGCTCATCCATATACTGTGGATTAATTAAGATTTTCCAAGGTATTCGTCGCAATAAAACTCTTGTCGTTTCTCCAACACCTGGTTTAATAAGGTTAATGTTATCCATATCAAAATCCAATTGAATATTTTGGACCGATTTCATACCTGCCCAAGTAATAAGAGAAGTGGCTTCGTCCTGAAGTTGACTGATAATCTCACTCTGTACTTGTTTGAAGCATGCGACTATACGATCTATGTACAAGTTCGAGACATCTATATCTTCTAATTCTTTGTAGTATTTTGCTCCATGGAAGTCGTGCTCATCCATAAACTGCAAATTTAAAACAGTTCTACTCACCAAGCCAGAGACAGTTGAATTTAAACAAGCCGATGGAATTAAAAAATCTTCGCGAGTTCCATAAATCGTCGCACAATGCCCTGGATCTGCTAATACAGCTAAATCAGCATTTAACTGCGCTTGATAGTGTCCATTAAATTTTTGGCAAGAGTGGATCAATTCTTTCGTTATAGCACCTTTCCCCGTCCAACCATCAATAAATTGAAGACAGCCTTGTGGATGTTGTGACAAAATATAACGTATCGCCGCCTCATCAAATCCACGACCACGCAAAATTGAAATCGAATAATGTGGCACATCCACCTTATAGTTCATCGATATGTACCGTTTGATTAAAACACCGATTGGTGTACCTGCTCTAGCTAAACTAACAAGTATTAAATTGTCTAATCCTCTACTTTTAATGATTCGTTCTGCTACTACCCCAACAGCTATGGCTATTTTATTCGCGGAAGCATCCAAGGTTTTATAAAATAGATTCATATATGTTTTTGATGGGTGATATTCCACTGGTAGCATTTCAGAATAATGCGTACCTGCTTGAATAAGCTGCTCCCGTTTTTCATTACCCATCTCTAGAAAAACATTTCCAATATCACGCAATAAAAAAATAACGTCCTCTTGTGCATAGCTACCCATTCTATCTGGCTGTAAAGTCGATTTCATCGTGCTCCCTCCAACTCATGCATACAAATGACATATACCTTTGCTTCACTAACTGACTGCAGAGCCGCCACCATCCGAGCTACTACCTCTTTATTTGCTATACGTTCCACTAGTAGAAAAAGTTCCGTATACGGTTGGCTTTGAACATTATATAAATAATTTTCGACCCCATTATTCTCGGGACTCTCAAATACTATTTTCTCTGTAATCGTATAATCTAAATCGTCTGTACAATAGATCGGACTGCGAGTTGTTGATTGAAAATAAACATCATTCCCTAAATAAGAGGCAATTTGCATAGGCACATACATAAACTCACCAGTCCCAATCACAAGAGCTGGTCCGTCCGTTCGTAGCTCCTTTAATTGCTTGGCGATAGTCTGTAACATGTGATTTTGTTCAAAATGCTGTTTAGATGTTAGCATAAATCTCCCTGTTGCTTTTAAATACGGCTGACTGTTCATTTTGCTATTCTCTGCAATTGAATGATAGAAAAGACGATCAGTGGAGTCTTTGATGGGCAATAGGTTGATGTTTCTTGCAGCAATGGTCGTAATGCTCGGCTGTACACTTGTTAAACTAGGTACTCCTGTACAATTGAATGTCCCACACATAATGGAGATGAATTCAATAGAAATCCCCCATTGCCCCTCTAATTGCTGAAAGATCATTCGCTGCTGGTCCGATCGCCAATCTAAAATGGATAGGACAGCGTACTGTTTAACATCAGGAAATTTTTTTTTTAATGTTTCAATTATGTTGATGACCGTATTCCCAGTAGTAATCTCATCATCTATTAACACGATACGCTTAGCCTGCTGTAAAACATCAGGTTCCTCTGTATAAATTCTATGGCTTGTCGCATGGGAATGTTCTTCTTCGAATGTGACAAATGGTTCAATATGAGGAATGACTTCACGAGTAGTATGAATATACATAGCATTTGATTGAAATGCATTAAATACGGCATGTCCAAGTGCAGTGGCCGTCTCCGCAAACCCAATAAACAATGTCTCTTGTGCTAACTCTACACTTTCTTTCACAGAATTTTGTAGTTCCTCTACATTTATTCCTTCTTTTAAAGCTTGAACAATAGACGATATTGTATTGACCTTTTGACTACTGTCTTGCTGGTCGTACATCATAGCTAATAGAGCTCCAGTTAGCATAGGAATTTGTGGGCGAACAGCCAAATGCTTGCCAAGCACAGTACTTACAAATAAAAATTGTCTCTTCTTATTTATACGAGCTGCCATTTGAAATAAATCTGTTAGCGCAAAATTGTGTGGGTTATAGGTAATTTCAATATCGATTGAATAGTTTGGTAAAATAGTAAGTTTACTCATTTGTTGTTGCATACATATGACCACCTAGTTCAGAATTTAATAATAGTGAGGCGAAATCCATAGATTCATGATAAACGCCATAGACATGTGCCTGTTTTAAAATGCGTTGTGCCCATCGCATATGCGGTTTGATTTCATTCATTTTATTAGCATAATGACTTTTCATGACACCTTTACTACCATCATTATGTTCAACAATACTAAGTGCATCTAAATACTCTTCATATGAAATAGCGTAAAGTGCATGCACAACACGGATATGACTTGGATGAATGACCGTTTTACCGACAATTCCATTTTGTTTATCCATTAAAACTTCCTTCATTAGTCCATCTAAGCAATCGTCTAATAATGCTTTCCTCGTTTCAAGCGCACCTTTTTCACTAAATGGTGTCATGCGTAATGCCGGTTTTAACACACGCTGATTACTAAAATACTCCCACACTGGCCCAGATATCACAAAGCCGTCTTCCTCACGTCCTAAAATATTCACTATATCAGCTATACAATCCCTTATTACGCTAATATCATATATGGTCGAGTCCATACGGCGGCGAATTCCATAAATTCCACAAAAATCAGTAGCACCAATTCGTATATTCAACACCCTTGATTTGTGCTGCAGTAAAACCGATTTAATGGCTAATAATGCCTCCATACGAGATTCTTTATATAGAACCTCCCGGCTTTCTAAAATCGGCATCCCATATAAGGTAAGATTATTTTCTTGAATTGTTTTCTCAAGAAGCTCAAAATAATGTGCTCCCTGCGTCGCTGTGAATTTTGGAAAGACATAACCAGTTAAAATTTCCTGCTTTTCTTTTAATCTAGCAGTTAAATAACTAAATTGTTCAACATGACGCACACGAATAAAAAGTAAGGGGATATCTTGGAGCTGCAATTGTTTTTGTTGATATAGTTTATATAACTCGCTAATGTCCTCCATCAACTTTTCCTCACAATCACCTAATTCTGAATCCCCTACTGCATCCTCTAAATCAATAACAAGTGACGTAAGTTCTTTATATTTTTGTGATTGGATCAAACCTACAATATTAGGCATGGAAGCGGGCATATACAAAGTAGCACCTAATGCATAGGATAAAATATCTGGCGTTGCCCATTTCGTAAAAGGCTGCGGCTTTTTATAAAAAATCGTCTCTGCTTCTGTTGCAAAGTGTTGCATCTAATCCACTCCCCAATAATTATGCCTTTGTGAAAAAAGCACTGTATCAGCCTGTTCCTTACAGACCAATACAGTGCCATGTTACACTGCTGATTTCTTATTCATCTTTGTACAACAAATGTCAATAAGAACGCAGCAATTAGAATAATGAAAAATACTTCGTGTGGTGGATGGAATACAAAAATACTCCCAAACATTTTCAGTACAATAAGCGGATTTAAAATATATGCAGTCGTTTCAAACTCTGACACTCGCTCCATTAAGTACGCATCATAAATATTCCTAAATCCCGCCTACTAATAGAACCTATACTTTAATGTGCATATGTACTTAATCATTTATTAAGTACATCACACATGATTCTCATCATGTACCTGCAACTTACTAGTTACTGTAGGCCATATGCGCTGATTAATGCTGCTAAGCCGCCTTGATAGCCCGAGCCTATTGCGGCAAACTTCCACTCGCCATTATGACGGTACAGTTCACAAAATACTACGGCTGTTTCAATACTGAAATCTTCGCCTAAATCATAACGCAATACCTCTGCTCCTGACTCTTCATTTGTCAACCGAACATAAGCATTTAGGACTTGTCCAAAGTTTTGATGACGTCCCTCTGCATCATAAATAGTGACCGTTACAACAATTTTGTCAATTTGAGGAGATACTTGCTTTAAGTTGACGAGGATTTTTTCATCATCCCCATCCCCTTCGCCTGTGCGGTTATCCCCTGCATGAACAACAGATTGATCTGGACTTGCTAAATTATTGTAAAAGATAAAATCTTGTTCATTACGACATTTGCCCGATGCATCTAGTAAAAATACAGATGCATCAAGGTCAAAATCTTGCCCACCATCAAATTGTTTAACATCCCAGCCTAAGCCGATGCCGATGCTGTTTAAACTAGGGTCTTGCTTCGTTAAATCAATTCGCTGCCCTTTACTTAATTGAATAGCCATTCAAAAATCTCCCTTTCTTTCCAAAGATGAAATTTTAGTTTACGTTCAAGCCGTAGTCATTACATAAAGCAGCTAAGCCACCCTGATAGCCAGCACCAACTGCGTTAAATTTCCATTCTCCGTTATGACGATATAATTCACCGACTACAACTGCTGTTTCAATACTGAAGTCCTCACCTAAATCAAAGCGAATTAGTTCTTGGTTGGATGCAGCATTTACAATACGAATATATGCATTCGATACCATGCCGAAATTTTGATTACGTGATTCTGCATCATGAATAGTTACAGTGAATGCTAGTCGTTGAACATGTGCAGGAACTTGAGTTAATGCGACTTTTACCACTTCATCGTCACCTTCACCAACACCTGTTAAATTGTCACCAGAATGTTCAACTGACCCATTACCACCTTTTGTATTGTTGTAGAAAATGAAGTCATTTTGATCTGCTACTTTTCCTGTATCAGCAAGTAAAAATACAGATGAATCTAAATCAAAATCATTTCCACCATCATATTTATTTGTATCCCAACCTAAACCAACAATTACATTTGTTAATCCCGGATTTGTTTTTGTTAAATCTACTTTTTGACCCTTTTGTAGTGAAATGCCCATACTTTTTATTCCTCCTAAATAGTCGTTTATTTTATTGATATCTTCGAACAACGTCGCCAAGTTTAAGATCATTCGTTCCTGAACCAACTGCTGCGAATTTCCATTCAGTTTGATGACGGTAAATTTCACCACAGATTAACGTCGTTAAATTCGAATAATCATCACTTAAATTATAGCGAATTAGTTCGCTTCCTGTCCTGTCATCATACACACGAATATATGCATTTCGAATCATACCAAAGTGTTGGTTTCTACCTGCCGCATCATAGATGTTTACGACAAACACTAGCTTATTAAATTGTGTCGGAACAGACGATAGCTCAATTGTAATTACTTCATCATCTCCATCGCCATCTCCCGTTAAATTATCGCCAGAATGTCGAACAGAACCACAGCTACTTGTTAATTTCCCAAAATAAATGACATCGTCCCCAGCTAAAACTTTATCATCTTGCAGCATTAATACGGAGGCGTCACAGTCAACGCTTCTACCACTGCCACTATTTCTACTAGAAAATAAGCCACCAAGGAAGCCACCGCTTTTTTCTTGGCCGACAGGGTCCCACCCTAACCCTACTTTAATCTTATTTAATCCTGCGTTACCCTTTGTTAAATCAACACGTTGCCCTTTTTGTAAATTAATCGCCAATTTGAACACCCTCCTAAAAATATGTATTTCAATTGAAAGACTATATGTAAAGTCATAATCTACGCATTTAGATTGTCTTTTTCAACAATACTTTAAGTCTAAAATAACGTGACAAAAAATTCAATAAATGGCTCCGAAAGGTTCATCTTTTTTTATTTTATTTTGTAGGAATATTTCTATAAAGGACGCTTCAACTGTAAAAGAGTTCCTTTTCAAAACAGCCGAAAAAAAACCTTCTAGCTTGTAGAAGGCTCATGAATCTAATTACTAATTTTTCATTTTCGGATCTAGTGCATCACGTAAACCATCCCCCATTAAGTTAAAGCCAAGAACCGTTAACATAATCGCTATCCCTGGGAAAATCATTGTCCATGGTGCATTTAATAAAAACTTCCTTGCATCGGCAAGCATTTTTCCCCATTCGGGTGCTGGGGCTTGCGCGCCTAGCCCAAGGAAACCTAATGCCGCCGCTTCAATAATGGCAGTTGCAATAGCAAGCGTCCCCTGTACAATAATCGGAGTGATTGAATTCGGCAATATATGAGAAAACAGAATTCGTGAATCACGCATGCCAATTGCCTTTGCTGCTACAATATATTCCTCTTCTTTGACACTTAATACTTTTGAGCGGATTAAGCGTCCAAAGTTCGGTACGTTAATAATGGCAATAGCAATTAATGCATTTTGTAAAGATGGACCTAGCACTGATACTACTGCAATCGCTAGTAGCATACTCGGGAAAGCTAGCATAATATCAAAAATACGCGAAATAATCGTATCGATCCATTTTCCATAATAACCTGCAATGATGCCAAGTAAACTACCCATTATAACGGATAAAATAACGGAGAAAAAGCCTACCCAAAGCGATATTCTTGCGCCATGAATGATTCTCGAAAAGATATCCCTTCCAAAATCATCCGTTCCAAACCAATGATCAGCGGATGGTGCCAGTAAACGCTTCGTTAAATCTTGTTCATTGATGCCCTGTGGTGCAATGAACGGACCAATGATAGCCAGTAAAACGAAAAATATAACAATCCCGGCGCCCACTAGTGACACTTTGCTCTTTTTAAAGCTACGCCAGCCTTCGAGCCATGGACCTACTGCCCTTTCTGGAACTGGTGCTGCTTCTTTTTTTATATCGATTGCTCCAGTCATCATTGCAACTCCCTTCTATTTGTATTTAATACGCGGATCGACGACTGTATACAGTAAATCCACGATTAAGTTAATCATGATGAAAATAAATGCAACGATTAAAATTCCTGATTGAATAACAGGATAGTCTCTGAAGCCAATCGCATCATAAATATAACGACCAATTCCTGGCCAACTAAAAATCGTCTCTGTTAAAATGGCACCACCTAGCAGTAATCCTGTTTGTAGACCAATTACCGTTAACACAGGAATAACGGCATTCTTCAATGCATGCTTATAAACAACAATAAACATTTTTTGGCCTTTTGCTCTTGCAGTGCGGACATAATCTGAGCGCATAACTTCCAGCATAGAAGACCTTGTAATTCTGGCTATAATAGCCATCGGAATAGTTGCCAGTGCGACACCTGGTAATATGAGTCGCTTTAGGACTTCGACGAATTGATCAAAGCGACCTTGAATGAGCGTATCCAATAAATAAAAATGGGTTATGGCGGTTATAGGATTTCGCACATCTTCTCGACCAGAGGTAGGCAACCATCCAAGCTTGCTACTAAATGTCCATTGCTCCATCAAGCCAAGCCAGAACACCGGTACAGAAACACCGATTAATGCGACAATCATCGCTGTATAATCAAACCAAGAATTTTGGAACCACGCAGAAATAATACCAGCATTTACACCGATAACAATCGCAATAATCATCGCAAAAAAGGCTAGTTCAGCTGTTGCTGCTAAGTATGGGAAAACTTCGTCTGATACAGGTAATTTTGTACGTAAGGAAACCCCTAAATCTCCCTGAAAAATGCCTGCCAAATAACTAAAATATTGTGTATACCAAGGTTTATCTAATCCTAAACTTGCGTTTAATGCCTCGACCGCCTCTTTTGTCGCCTGTTGTCCCAAAATAACTTGAGCGGGATTACCAGGTATTGCTCGTATTAACATAAAGACAATAAAAGTCATTCCAAGCAAAACTGGGATTAGTTGAAGTAAACGTCTCCCCATATAGTGAAGCATGTTCATCACCTCTCTATGATTTTCATAATCTACTTTGAAGTCTTTATATTCTGTTGAAAGGTTGTGCCTTCACCAAACGGTTTTGAATGTTTAGATGAGTGATCTTTCATACAGGAGAAATAATTTGGTTTTCTTTTACTAGAAAAGAATCTGCTAGAATTCCACGGCTTACCCGCAGAAAAGCAAGCAGATTCTCTAATTCACTTATTCAATTAAACATAAAATTACTGTTGAATATCTACCGCATCTAAACGGTCAGAGCCAGTAGGATGCGCAATATAATTTGTCACTTTCTTGTTAGCAGCTAAAATTGGCGTAGAGTGAGCAAGTGGAACCCATGGAGCGTCCTCAGAAATAATTACCTGAGCTTGCTTATAAAGTTCATTACGCTTGTCCTCATCGACTTCAGTTTGAGCAGCTGTTAACAACTTGTGTAATTCTTGATTGTCATAGAATGTATAGTTATTAGAGCCAATATTATCTCCATCTAATAAAGTATATAGGAAGTTATCCGCATCCCCATTATCACCTGTCCAGCCAAGTAAGAATGCATCAGCTTCACCATTTTGTGCTTTTTCTAAATAAGTAGCCCATTCAAACGATACAATTTTGGATTTAATGCCTACATCCTCTAAGTTCTTTTGAATCGCTTCTGCCACTTTTTGTCCATCCGGCATGTATGGACGTGGTACTGGCATTGCCCAAAGCTCAATTTCCTTACCATCATAGCCTGCTTCAGCAAGTAATGCTTTCGCCTTTTCAGGATCATACGTATAGCCTGTAACTTCATCGTTATAACCAGAAATTACTGGTGGCATTGGGTTTTTCGCTGGCTCTGCTAGCCCTTCATAAAATGCATCCACTAATGCTTGTTTATTAATTGCATAGTTAACTGCTTGACGCACTTTTACATTATCAAATGGAGGGCGTGTTACTGTTAAACCTAAATAACCAACATTCATAGATGGACGCTCAATTAATTGTAAATTAGCATCTCCCTCGATAGTTGCTTTATCAGATGGACTAATGCCATCAGCTACATCGATATTGCCTGCTAATAAATCATTTAAACGTGCAGAGTTTTCTGGAATAGAACGATAAATCACTTTATCTAATTTAGGATAGCCATCAATATAGTAATCAGGGTTTTTCTCAATTGTTATTGAATCATTACGTACCCAGCTAACAAATTTGAATGGGCCAGTTCCTACAGGATTTGCTGACAATCCCTCTTCATCTGCTTCAAATGCTGTTGGAGAAGCAATCGCAAATGGAGACATTGCTAAGTTTTTCAGGAATGGTGCTTGTGGTTGGCTTAATTTAAAGACAACTGTATTGTCACCCTCTGCAGTTACTGATTCAATGATTTGCTTGTCACCAATTAGAAATTGCGAACTAAAGTAAGGGTGTTTATCCGCACCTGATTTCCAACGTTCAATATTCTTAACAACAGCCTCAGCATTGAAATCTGTGCCATCATGGAATTTTACACCTTCTTGTAGCTGGAAAGTATACGTTAAACCATCCTCTGATGCCTCCCATGATTTTGCTAGACCTGGTTGAATTGTTACATCTTGTTCACCAAAGTTTACTAATGTTTCATAAATATTAGCTGTCACCGTAAAGGATTCACCATCTGTGACAACAGCAGGGTCAAGTGCTACAGAATCTCCTCCACGACCATACACTAAAATTTTTGGATCGCCACTGCTAGCTGTATCGCCACCAGTTGAAGTATCTTTACTACCCGTATCCTTTGTATCAGAGCCGCCACAAGCTGCTAAGATCGTCGAGAGAATAAGGAGCAGCATTACACCTAAAGTCCAGAGCTTCTTTTTCTTCATTCAATTTCCCCCTATGTGGTTTTTATATCATTTAATGTTGGAGTGCCTCATATAGATGGCAAGCAACATAATGACCTGGTTTCACTTCTTGCATTTTAGGTACTACCTGTGAGCATTGTTCCATTTTAAAAGGACATCGCGTATGGAATGTACAGCCACTCGGCGGATTGGATGCACTTGGAATATCTCCAGTAATAATAATTTGTTCACGTTCAAACGTTGGATCTGGCACTGGGACCGAAGATAAGAGTGCTTGTGTATATGGATGAAGCGGTTCAGCATATAAGTCCTCACTCGCTGTCAACTCTACTAATTTACCTAAATACATGACGCCCACACGATTGCTAATATGGCGCACAACCCCTAAATCATGAGAAATAAAAATATAGGTTAGCTTTAAATCCTTTTGCAGCTTTTGCAATAGATTTAATACTTGTGCCTGTATGGACACATCCAATGCGGATACCGGCTCGTCCGCAATGAGCAAACGAGGATTGGTCATTAACGCACGCGCGATGCCAATTCGTTGCCTCTGACCACCACTAAACTGGTGGGGATAGCGTTTGATATGATATTCATCCAATCCAACAATCTCAAGTAGCTCCAACACTTTCTGTTTTCGCTCCTTTGCATTACCTATCCCATGAACAATAAGAGGCTCCTCCAATATTTTGCCAATGTTATGGCGAGGATTTAATGAAGCATAGGGATCCTGAAAAATCATTTGAATATCTCTACGCGCCTTCCTCATTTCATTATTGGATAATTCTGAAATCATTTTACCTGCGAATTCAATGTTTCCTTCAGTAGGCTCTAGTAACCGCATTAGTAAACGACCTGTTGTCGATTTACCACAGCCTGACTCACCAACAATCCCTAATGTTTCTCCTTCAAAAACTTCAAAGGAAACATCATCTACTGCCTTTACATCCCCTGTTTGTGTATTTAGGACTCCTTTGCGGATCGGGAAATATTTCTTTAAGCCATCAACCTTTAATAACACTTTCGACACGTTGCTCCACCTCCTGCTTCTCTAGTAAAAAACATCTCGATTTATGCTGCTCTGCTGCTTCAAATAAAGGTGGTGTTTCCTGTAAACAACGTTCCATTGCGTATTCACAGCGTGCCGCAAAACGACACCCTACTTGAATACTTCCTGGTTTTGGTACACTTCCAGGGATCGAATATAAATTATCCTTTTTAAAACGCATATCAGGCACTGATTGAATAAGACCTTGTGTATAGGGATGCTTCGGATTAGAGAATATTTCTTGAATCGGTGCTTCTTCTACAATTTGTCCAGCATACATGACAATCACACGCTCACATGTTTCTGCTACAACACCTAGATCATGTGTAATTAACAGGACTGCTGTATTCAATCGTTTATTTAAGTCCTTCATTAGCTGTAAAATTTGAGCTTGAATCGTAACGTCCAAAGCAGTTGTCGGTTCGTCCGCAATTAAAACCTGTGGATCACAGACAAGTGCCATAGCAATCATGACCCGTTGTCGCATACCACCCGATAGCTGATGCGGATAATCCTTTAGTAAGTCCTCAGCACGTGGTAACCCTACAAGTTTCATAATTTCAACAGCTCTGGCAAACGCTTTCTTTTTCGACCATTTTGGATTATGGATTAAAATGGCCTCCTTTAACTGATCACCTATTGTAAACAACGGATTTAGTGAAGTCATAGGCTCCTGAAAAATCATAGCTATGTCTTTTCCACGTATTTTCTGCATTTGTTTTTCTGTACAATTCACTAGATTTTTATTATCTAGCAATATTTCACCACCTGTTATTTTGCCTGGTGGTGATGGAATTAATCCCATGATGGACAGTGACGTAACACTTTTACCACTTCCCGATTCGCCGACAATCCCTAATATTTCTCCTTCTTGGACAGAAAAATCGATATCATCTACAGCAGGAATTTGTCCATTATCTGTGAAAAAGGTTGTTCTTAAACCTTTTATTTCTAGTAGCTTTTTCCTCATGCGCAACGTCCCACCCTACCTATATTTTACTTAATTGTATAAATTATATTAACAGAATGCTATAACTTTTGTTAAATTCCCTATTTTCAGATAATTCTAACTAAAAATCATCACTCTTTCAATCATTAATATTCTGCAATTTACGTAGTTTTTCTGCATCATTCGCCTTCAGTATTAATTACATCTTATAAAGTAATATTTTTATATAGATTTTCAAAAAAAAATAGCCTTCCATTTTTAAAAAATGAAAGACTTTTTTTGAAAAAAATTTCACAATTGATGATTTCTGTGTAAATTCACTACTATTACTCCAAATGTTGCACTTGGAATAAATCATAATATGTCCCTTGCTTTGTCATTAATTGCTCATGATTACCGTTTTCGATTAATTGACCATGGTCTATAACAAAAATTTTGTCAGCATGAGTGATGGTCGAAAGACGATGAGCAATAATTATAGTTGTTCGCTCATGAGCTAGCTCCTCTAATGATTCCTGAATCAATGCTTCACTCTCTAAATCGAGCGCTGAAGTTGCTTCGTCAAGAATTAAAATCGGAGGATTTTTTAAAAATACTCGAGCGATGGCAACTCGTTGTTTTTGCCCGCCTGATAGTTTTACTCCTCGTTCACCTACTTTAGTGTCATAACCATTTGGCAGAGTCATAATAAAATCATGGGCATTCGCTGCTTTGGCAGCCTCTATCACTTGCTCATCTGTAGCATCTGGTTTTCCCATTAAAATATTTTCTTTAACGGAGTCACTGAAAAGTATATTATCTTGGAGGACAATTCCTATTTGAGAACGTAGTGAATGCAATGTAACATCACGTACATCCTGTCCATCAATCGTTACGACACCATCGGTTGCATCATAGAAACGAGGAATTAAGCTAATAATGGTGGATTTACCGCCTCCACTCATTCCAACGAAGGCGACAGTCTCACCAGGTTTTATAGTGAAATTTATGTTATTTAAAATAGATACTCCTTCTTTTTCATATTGGAAAGATACATTGTCAAAACGAACTTCTCCCGTAGCGGATGGTAAATCTCGCGCATCAACTTTATTTTTCACTTCATATGGTTCATCCATTAAATCAAACATTCGATCCATGGATGCAATGGATTGTGTCAACGTTGTTGAAGAACTAACAAGACGGCGAAGTGGGCCATACAATCGTTCGATATACGCGATAAAGGCAACCATTGTTCCAACAGATAAAGTACCATTTATGACTTCATAACCTGCATAAGCAATAACTAGTAAAGGCGCTACATCTGTAATAGTATTTACAACAGCAAAGGATTTAGCATTCCATTTTGTTTGATCAAGGGCCTTCTCTAAAAACTCCCCATTTGCTTCATCAAATAATGTTTGTTCATGCTTTTCTAGCGTAAAGCTTTTTATAATACTCATACCAGCTACTCGTTCATGTAAATAGCTTTGTACACCTGCAAGTGCTTGAGAACGTTTACGTGTTAAGTCCCGCAGTTTTCCAAAAAAGTACTTCACACTCAATGCATAAAACGGGAACGCTAATAAGGCCACTAATGTGAGCTTAATATCCATGGTTAGCATAATAATTACTGCAATCACAATGGTTGCAAGGTCTAGCCACACATTCATTAAACCCGTCATCACAAAGTTCTTCGTTTGCTCAACATCATTGATGACCCTAGAAATAACATCACCAGCACGTGTATTGGCATAATATTTTAAGCTTAATCGTTGTAAATGTGCGTAGATTTCCTTCCGAATATCAAACAGCACCTTATTACTAACATGTTGTGCAAAATATTGACGATAGTACTCGATTGGTGGACGTATAATAAAGAACACAATAATCGTTCCGCCCAGCCAATATAACAGCTCTTTTGTTTTTTCTCCATTTGTTAAGTCGTCCGCAGCAATAATATCATCCAACACAATTTTAATGAGTAATGGAATAAATAATGGAATAGCAAATTTAACTATACCAATAACAATCGTTAGAACGATTTCCCAAGAATATGGTTTTACAAAGCGCATATATCGCTTTATGCTTCCCAAGTTTTCATCACATCCTTACAAAAAGAAACAGGCATCCATTGATGAATGCCCTATGTATTATAGCAATATTTTGATTAAAATACAGTTATGATGACTTTACCGCTAACTATTTTGTATGTACCTTCCCTAACAGTGTGGAAGATGCTCATTAAGAGTGGCTAAAAGAGGCAATATAAAACACCTATTAGTTAACTAATAGGTGTCACTAACAATCATCTGACTGCATATCAAGCTGGAACTTGTAACGATTTGTCCAAACATTGATGAAATCGGGTGCAAATGGTCCTTTTTTTTGTTGAATCCAGCTTATTAACTTATCGACATTGCGCTTTAAAATTTTATCAATCACATCAGGATAAGACATTTCCTTACGATGAAGCTCATATTCATCCTCATCTAAGAGCGTATAAGACATGTCAGGAAAAACTTTAATATCTAGATCATAGTCGATATATTTAATGGCATTATTATCGAACACAAATGGTGAGCTTAGATTGCAATAATAATACACGCCGTCTTCTCGTAGCATACAGATGATGTTAAACCAGTGTTCCGCATGGAAATAGCAAATAGAAGGCTCTCTCGTTAGCCATGTACGACCATCGGATTCTGTCACAAGTGTCCGTTCATTCGCACCGATCACAATATTTTTTGTTCCTTTTAAAACCATCGTTTCTTGCCAAACACGGTGGATGCGGCCATTGTGTTTATAACTATGTATTTGTATCGTTTCTCCTTCTACTGGTAATGCCATTTTGAAGCCCACCTTTTCGTCTATGCTACCTAAATCTAGCAGTCTCTAGTATATTATAGCAATGTGTACGCGAAAGGTGTAGTTAGAAAACCACAAATTTCACTACGCTATTTTGAATTTGTATAAAATTTCGTTAACTTTAAGCAAAATTTATTAGAAGTTCCGCCATTTTGGTATTTTTTGGTTTTTTAAGTGAATATAGAAAGGAGCTGTCTTTTTCATCTTTTCGGATTTTTAGACAGCCCCTTAGAGGTAAATGCAATTATGCAATTACAAAGTGTTACTCACCTAAATCTTGGTTAGTTTTAGAGAAACGACCTGAAGCTGGAGCTTTCTTTTGCTCTGCTTTAGCATTTTGCTTTTGCACTTCATTTACGTCCGTTTCATAACCAAATTCTTCACTTTGACGTTGCATGTTTTTATTCGGTTGGAAATTTTGGTTGTTTTGCTTTTTCATTATTCATTCACCTCCACGCTAATTATTGTGTACCGAGGTGATGAATTTTATGCTCACTAATTTATCGTTTAAAGTAGGATTTATTTTCCTGTTTATTTTTTTACCTCTTCCCAAATTTTTAACATGGGAACAGGCATCGGCAATTGTTCTATTTGTTCTTGAGTGAACCAATCGCCCATCGATGTAGATTCACACTTCATATAATAACTATTTACATGCCATGTTAAATGTGAAAACACGTGCTTAAACGTAAGCAGTTCATGCTTAGCTTGTACACTGATGGAATATTCCTTTAAGAAGCTTTCTACTGAAACCTGACTAGTATCAAACATTGGAAATTGCCAAAGATTAGCTAATAACCCTTCTTCAGGACGTTGCTCCATTAAAAAACGTCCTTGTTCATCTTGACAGACCAGAATATCATAACTCAAATGCTTCATCTTTATTTTTTTCGATTTAACTGGCAGTTTTTCCGGTTCACCTTCATTAAACGCTGTACAATACTCTCGCACAGGGCATAATAAACATTTTGGTGACGTAGGTGTACAAATAAGTGCCCCTAGTTCCATTAAGCCTTGGTTAAAGGAAGATGCATTAGTAGGATCAATAAGCTCCTCCACTGCAGCTTCAAAAATTTTTTTGGTTTTTGGTATGGCTATGTCCTCACTTATATTCAGCACTCTGCTTAATACGCGCATAACATTGCCATCTACTGCATGTTCGGGCTTGTTATAGGCAATACTTAAAATAGCACCAGCGGTATACGGTCCAACACCTTTTAATCTTGATATTTCATGGCGATTATCGGGGACCACGCCTCCGTAATTTTCTAAAACCTCACGTGCACCTGCCTGTAAATTACGCGCTCGTGAATAATAGCCAAGTCCTTCCCAATGCTTTAATAAATAATCTTGCGGAGCTTCTGCAAGCAAATCTAATGTTGGAAAACTTTCCATAAAACGATTGTAATAAGGAATAACTGTGTCGACACGTGTCTGCTGTAGCATCACTTCAGAAACCCAAATTTTATAGGGGTCTGTAGTATGTCTCCACGGTAAGTCGCGTTTCTCAGCGTTAAACCATTCGACTAAAGAATGTCGAAATTCTGTTACATATGGGTAATTCACAGTGACCTCCAAAGTTTTTACGATTTAATTTATGTTGAAAAGGGTATACAATTAATAAAGAATGAACATTCGTCCATAACTTACAATATTCGTCATTATCGAATGTCACCATACTAAAAATTAATAAAGTTATTTATAAATGAAATAAAGATGTATGCAAATTGTACTCGATTTTACTGCATACTAGGAGTGGATATTTTTGGATTCAGGTACACATTTCGTTATGGGTATTGCCCTTGGCGGTCTTGCATTAGCCGACCCTATAGTAGCAAATCACTCAATGACCTTTACTGCCGTCATGGCAGGTACGATAATTGGCTCACAAGCTCCGGATGTTGATACTGTGCTAAAACTACGCAATAATGCTATCTATATTCGACATCATCGCGGAATTACACATTCACTACCAGCAGTAGCTATATGGCCAATCTTAATAACAGCTGTTATTTCCCTTATTTTGCAAGACGTAAATGTGTTTCATTTATGGCTTTGGACATTTTTAGCTGTCGCTCTTCACGTCTTTGTCGATATTTTTAATGCGTACGGCACACAAGCAATACGGCCATTCTCCAGAAAATGGGTTGCATTAGGTGTCATCAATACATTTGATCCAATTATTTTTTCCTTGCATTGTATGGGTATTGTATTATGGGCTTTTGGAGCCAATCCTGTTTGGACATTTAGCATCATGTATATCATTATCGTGATTTATTATCTGTTACGATTCGCTGTTCAAAAAGCAGTAAAAAATGCAGTCCACAGCACGATACAAGATGAAGAATATGTTATCGTAGCACCAACTATGCGCTTCTTCCATTGGCGAATTGCCGCCAAGTCTAAAACACATTATTATGTTGGGCGGGCTTATGGCAGGACTGTTAATATTTATGATAAATTCGAAATTAAACCTTTACCTCAAACTGCCCTTATTCATGCAGCCATGAAAGACCCTAACTTAGCTGCCTTCGTGTCGTTCTCCCCGATGTACCGATGGGAGATTTCTGAGCTAGAAAACGGCTTATTGGAGGTACGTTTAATCGACTTGCGTTATCGGAGTGACAATCGCTACCCCTTTGTGGCAGTAGCACATTTAAATGACGATAATGAAATCGTTACATCTTACACGGGTTGGATTTTTACAGAAGATAAGCTTCAGAAAAAATTACAAATTGGTGCAAGTAATTAAGCAGTAAACCCTGACCAACATTGGTCAGGGTTTTATTATTGTATCATATCATCGCTAGCATCTAGGAGATGGGCATATTTTGGATTGCGCCCTGCAAAGGCATGTAGTTTATCACCATAGCTTGTAATTAATTGGCGGACAAGATTTTCTGTATAATCTGCCCCACGATAATCATATCCTGCTTTGGCTGAAGTTGATTCAAAGTCGCTCCATAATAATTCAACCCAGACACGGGCACGTCCAACTGACATTTGTGGATTTTTTGCCAGCAGTTCTGCTGTCAATTTTTCAATTTTTCCCTCCACTTATTTGCCCACCTTTACAGGAGACAGCATAGATACAGGTAATGCCTCTTGATATTTGTCACCGCCTAAACGATGTCCCCATGCAAAGCGTCCCTTTAAATAATCAACTTGGAAAAATTCATTATCTGAACGATCAATACGATACATTTCACCAGGCACAATTGTGTCTAAATCTACTAAATAAGCCGCTGCCATTAATGCTTTACGCTCATATACAGCAAATTCATTAATGATCCCAAGCTGCTCTGCCTTTCGTGCCTTTTCTTTTAAAAACGCAATTTCCTCACGCAGTTCATGCTCAGACATAGCAGCATAATTCTTTTCGTTCATTCTTCATTCTCCTTCTCTTCTATAAAACGGTTTATTACTTCTATAGGAAAACCCTTTTGATAGAGCGTCTGCTTCACCTTCATTTTTAGCTCATAACCAGTATACTTCGATACGTACTTTTTCCAAACTTTTTCGCCTTGTGCTTCGAGTAATGGTTGCCAATTTTCTTCATCTTGCTCAAGCTCTATTTGATTAAGCACCTCTTCTACAATCGGAAATGCATAGCCTTTTCTTAACAGATAATCCTGAATTTTAGCTTTTACTTGTACTGGGGTCTTTCTTTTTTCTGAACGTACAATTTTTTCCGCCAACTGTAAGGCCAATTTGATTTGTTCTTCCAAACTATATGTGGCAAGTACCTCATCTTGAAGGTTTTTATCAATTCCTTTTTTAATGAGATCTTGTCTAATAGCTCTCGGTCCCTTTTTCATTGTCGCCTTTTTTGTATCCAGTAAAGCTTTGGTATAGTTTGCATCATTTATAAAGCCATACGATTTTAATTTCTGAATCGCTTCTAAAGCTACCGCTTCACCAAATTCTAAAGTAAGAAGTTTTTTCTTCACCTCGTGCTCACTTCGCATTTGATAAGAAAGAAAGTTTAATCCTTTATTAAACGCCTTCCGTATTTCATCCTCGTAGGCAATTTCCTGAATTTCAAATTCATCGAGAACCTTCCCCTTTGTTAAACCAAATTGAAGCAGAATAGCCTCGTCAACAGGAAATGCATATTCTTCATTTAAGTAGATATTATAACGTTCAGGATTGTTTTTTTGACGTGCAATTTTTGTAATCATACGCATAGCCAACACCTCACCTGTCCATTATAACATTTCTTTTTATGGTATCCGTTATTCGATGCTATTCATCCCCCATCTTCTAGGGGTACTTTAGATGTTCACATACGTGTTAAATGATACAATTATTAGTAAGTGTAATTTTTGAAAAATGGGGTGATTCTTATGAAAATTGTGATTGCGGGTGGAACTGGTTTTGTGGGAAAAGCTTTTATCAAGCTAGCAGAGGAAAACGGTCATAATATTTTTGTCTTAACTCGGAGTGCACCTTCCGAAAAAAATGGCATTCATTATGTACAATGGTTGCAGGATGAAGCCCTACCAATAGAGGCATTAGAAGGAGCAGATGCCTTTGTAAATTTAGCGGGAGTTTCTTTAAACAATGGTCGATGGACAAACAAACAAAAGAAGGATATTTATTGGAGTCGGATGCATGCGACACTTGAAATCGTGCGCATAATGGAAAAGCTCACGAAAAAACCTAAAGTCCTTGTTAATGCAAGTGCCGTCGGTTTTTACCCCCATTCTTCAGAGATTATTTATGATGAAACATTTACTGATGTGGCGAACGATTTTTTAGGCACGACCGTTCATGATTGGGAACGCCATGCAAAACGAGCAGAACCATTAGGAATTCGTGTCGCACTTGCACGCTTTGGGGTCATTTTAGGTAGAGAGAGCGGGGCATTACCACCAATGTTATTACCATATCAAATGCATGTTGGCGGAACAATCGGCTCTGGTAAGCAATGGCTTTCGTGGGTACATATTGAAGATGTGGCACGTGCTTTATATTTCGCAATCCTTCATGAAAATATTCATGGACCATTCAATGTAACCGCACCTCATGCGACTCGCATGAAAGAATTCGGGCAATCAATCGCAATGATCATGAACAGACGACATTGGCTGCCTGTTCCTAGTTTTGCAATACGTTTGGCGCTTGGAGAACAAAGCACTCTTGTTTTAGAGGGTCAACATGTACGACCAGCAGTGTTAGAAGAGCATCATTTCATATTTAAATATCCGCATTTAACAGAAGCACTTGAAGACTTATTAATTGCTCAGAATTAGTGGATAATTTATAGCTATTTTACGCATCCTAATGAAAAAGAAAGGATGCGTTTTTTATGTGGAAACAACATATTGTAGGTGCGGTAATCGCTACATTTATTATTGCCGCAGGTATTAGCATTAATCCATATTTTGCTGCAGGTTCTGATGAACATCATTGGGGCTTTAAACGTGCGAAAAATGGTGAACAGGCAGAAGCTGGTGCACAGCTTGATCAATTACTTGATAAATACGGGGCTATTTATAAAGGCAAGGCAGATAAAAAAATTGCTTACCTAACATTTGATAATGGCTATGAAAACGGCTTTACCGAAAGTATTTTGGATACATTGGAAAAAGAAGATGTACCTGCCACTTTCTTTTTAACTGGGCATTATTTAGACAGTGCCAGTGACCTAGTAAAACGGATGGTGAAGGATGGTCATACTATTGGCAACCACTCGTATGGTCATCCTAATATGGCTCGACTTTCACCAGAGGGCATGCGTGCAGAATGGCGAAAGTTTGATGGGAAATTACGTGAATTGACTGGCATAGACCGCACAACCTATGCTCGCCCACCAGAAGGAACCTTTAATGCCAAACTGCTAGAAGTAGGAAATGCGGAAGGATATCGTCATATTTTTTGGTCTGTTGCCTTTAAGGATTGGATGAAAGATGAACGACGTGGTGCAGATTATGCCTATAATGCGCTCATGGAGCAATTGCATCCAGGTGCCGTTATTTTAATGCATACTGTTGCACAAGATAATGCCGAAGCTTTGCCAATGTTTATTGCAGAGGCCAAAAAGCAAGGCTATACCTTCTTATCACTTGATGATTTAGTATTAGAATATGAAGATTTTCCTGTTGCTTTGCAATCGTCTGCTCCTTCGTTATAATGGGGAGATGACATTATAAAGCAGGGACGTGGAACGTTTGACGCAGCAAACAACAATGACCGTGGGACAACAATTCCCACTAATAATAAAAAGGCTTGGCATCAATGGAGAAGGTGTAGGTTTTTATAAAAGAAATGTAGTATTTGTCAAAGGAGCTATTCCTGGCGAAGAAATTACAGCTCAGGTTACGAAGACACAACATAATTTTGCTGAAGCTGAGATTTTATCCATTCGTAAAGTCTCTAAGCACCGTCAGGAAGCACCTTGTCCAGTCTACAATGAATGTGGTGGCTGTCAGCTTCAACATATGACATACGAAAAACAGCTATCGGAAAAACGTGATATTGTCATCCAAGCTTTAGAGCGTTATGCGAAACCTCTAGCTGAAACGGTGGAAGTACGAAAAACACTTGGAATGGATAACCCTTGGCATTATCGTAATAAAAGTCAATTCCAAGTACGTAAGGAAGGCAAGCGAGTATATGCAGGCTTATTTGTTGAAGGCAGTAATAAGCTTCTAAATATTAACGATTGCCTTGTGCAGCACCCTGTCACTTCTAAAGTTACCGTTGCAACACGTAAGATTTTACAAAAATTAAATATCACTATTTATGATGGACGAACACTTGATGGCTTAGTGCGTACAATCGTAGTACGTACAGGGATTCGTACAGGCGAAACACAAGTTGTACTTGTAACTACACGTAAAGAAATTCCTCATTTAGCCGAACTGATTACACGGATTAAAAAAATCGATCCGAGCATTGTCTCCATTGCACAAAATATTAATCGTGAGAAAACCTCTTTAATTTTTGGTGATGAGACAATAGTTCTTGACGGTAAAGAAACGATACATGAAGAGCTTGGCGAATTGGCCTTTGACTTATCGGCTCGTGCTTTCTTCCAGCTTAACCCTACACAAACAGTTCATCTCTATAATGAAATTAAAAAAGCAGCTGCATTAACTGGTAAAGAATCAATAGTGGATGCATATTGTGGAGTTGGGACTGTGGGACTTTGGCTAGCAGATCAAGCGCAAGAAGTTCGAGGGATGGATGTCATTCCCGAAAGCATTCAAGATGCCCGTAAAAATGCGCGCAACCATGGCTTCAAGCATACCAAATATGCTGTTGGTACTGCTGAAAGTGTCTTAGCAAAATGGCGCAAAGAAGGCTTTACACCAGATGTTATTACAGTAGATCCACCACGTACAGGTCTAGCACCCGAGTTTATCCAAACCGTGCTTAAGCTTAAACCAAAGCGTTTTGTTTATACTTCTTGTAATCCATCTACATTAGCGAAGGATTTACAGCAACTATCGAAGCTTTATCATGTCGAGTACATTCAACCTGTTGATATGTTCTCACAAACGGCACAAGTAGAATGTGTTTGCTCCATGGTTCTTAAAGCAGAACATCGAAAATGATATTTCCTTTGTAAATTTTGGCGACTTGATTAGGCGTAGTCTGCATTTTGTAGACTGCGCTTTTTTCTTTTTTGATACCTATTGCTACAGTTTTCTTCTCTAATAAGAATAGCTAAACATTTGAAAAACAAAATGAAAAACGTTGAGTGACTGTCACCAATTGTCGATTGATTTCAATATGTTTACATTGTGTTATAGTCTTGGGGGGCTCATGCAATTATAAGGAGGAAAAATGGATAACATTCAATACTTATCACAATTTAATCTGCTTAATTCGCTCTCGATGGAAGATTTAATAGAGATGGAACAATTAACTTTAATAACGACCTTTCCGAAAAACACTTTTATTCAAACACCAGAAACTTTTTCGGAGGGGCTATACTTTGTTAAAAGGGGGAAGTTGCGCCTGTATAAAGTAAATGCACAAGGTAAGCAGTTTACTTCGGATATACTTAACGAAGGTAATGTATCTGGGGAAATGGATATTATTTCATTTGGTACTCGAGAGAATTATATTGAAACGATAGAGGAAAGCCACATTTGTTTGATGAATAAGGAAAGATTTGAAAATTTTTTAATTCAGCGGCCTCAATTTATGATGACATTATTAAAAGTACTAAGTAATCGAATTATCGGTATGAGTCAATTAACGCAAAATCTAGCTCTTGGGAAACTACATGACAAAGTTTTATATGCGCTTATTAAGCTATCTGATCAGTTTGGACTTACGGGTGATAATGAGTATTACAAAATAGATTTTCCTCTTTCACATCAAGAAATCGCCAATTTAGTTGGTGCAACCAGAGAAGCTGTAACTGTGGTTTTACAAGAACTTGTTAAAGAAGAAGTCATTAAGACCGGATTTAAAACAATCTATATTCATCGAGAAAAGCTTTTGGAGAGGAACATTTCATAGGCTAAAAAATGCTGGATAGTATCAAGTAGCATAGAGATTTTCAAATTGAGTTGTAAACAACATTACATCTTTCTTCTAGATGAAGATGTATCGTATAACTACATACAAAATATAATACGATACGGAGATGACATAATGAAAAACACACCATTTCAAAAATTGCAAAATGAATTAGATATAGCAGCTACACATATGGAAAAGGTGCTCCCAAAGGAAGTGCTGGATATATTCGAAAAATCCATTCATGATTTACGTACATCTGATTCGGGTAGGGGTTTAATAGCTGGAGTCAAAGCGCCTGACTTCACTTTAGTGAATTCTACAGGACAAAAGATAACTTTGTCTGAGGAAATTTTGAAAGGTCCCGTTGTTCTTATATTTTACCGAGGTACATGGTGTCCATTCTGTAACCTTGAGTTGAAAGCATACCAGCGAATGAATGATGACATTAACGCAATTGGTGGCCAATTAATTGCAGTTAGCCCGCAAACTCCAAACTATTCTGCATCTGTACAAGATAAAAATGAATTAAATTTCCATGTTTTAAGCGACTTACAAAATAAAACTGCTGAAAAATATAATCTGAAATTTAAATTGCCTGAGTATGTGTATCCTATCTACAGATCGCTTGATATATCACTCGAAACATTTAATGGTGACCATTCTTGGGAACTTCCAGTACCAGCTACTTATGTAATCGATAAAGCAGGAATTATCCGTTTAGCTAGCGTGGAGGCAGACTATAAAAAACGTATGGAACCTAGTAAGGTGATGCATTTTCTTCAGTCACTTTATTAGCATCCTAGAATTATAAAAATATGATGAAATAAAAAAACAGTCTCTCAGTTACCACATTCGTTTAGGTTAATGAGGAGTTGGAACAGAGTCGATTGATAGCCGCCAATTTAAACAATATAATACTCGTTACTAATGGTTACTTTGCTATTTATCGGACATTTAATCATAACTGGTAGAATGTGTTGCAAAGCTGGTATTGAAAAATAAATAATCATAAAAAGGACGTCTCAAAATAAATGGAGACGTCCTTTCTTTATGATGCACAGCACGAGCTGCCTGGTGGATGACGGACGGTCCAGAAAAGTCGATACCTCAACCATTACCCCAGGATTTAAAAGATTTTTAAAGGTTCAATTTTCAACTTTTATAGAAAGATTTTTGAAGCGTAAACTTTATACTTTTACCTTTAACCTTTAAGCTTTTAGGTTATTTTCATTGTAAGTTTTATTTGTGTAAGGCATGTTTGATGTTTAAACTCACACACATGCCTTGAAGCGCGAGCGACTCTTCGTTTTCCGTTTTCGCAAGGCCATGCATATCCCTTAAGCTTGGACTTCAATAAATGTTGTGGCATTCGATTCAGATAAGACTGCATCGACCTCTGATTCGAACTCCTCGATCCGACTACTTAATGTCTCTATTTGTTGTTTGACATTTAGTGGATCAATGATTTCAAATTCATTTCTTTTCATAAATGTGTCCGTATGTAATTTTACTTCTTCCGGAGATTGTTTATCTTTATTGCCTAATATATTAATTAAATAGGTTTCCAGTTTAGCTGGTAAGGCATCATTTTCTTTGGCGACTGTTTGAATAGCAGAACGATATTGATGTTGCATGACTTCTAGCAAATTCTTTTCATATTGAATAGATTGTTTCCGCTCAATGGCCTCCGCGACAGTCATTTCTTCCTTTCCAACGATTACCATTGTACGGGCATTCGATTGTACAACTAAAGCTTTTATTTTATGTCTATAGCTAATTAAGCCCATTACTTTATCGTAGGATGCTTGCATTTGTTTCTCATACTCAACTATTTCTATTCCATTTATTTTCTGATTACTTTTACGATTGGCTACTACAGAGCTAACCTCATTTGTTGCCCCTTCAATCCGTTGCTGTAGCATTTTTAATTCTGTTAAAGCGCGATGAATAGATAGTTTTTTCATTTCGGTCATGATAAAACCTCCTTCTTAAGCAAGTGTTCTTCCATTATATTTAAAAATAGCAGCAATGTCCAAAATATCCCTTTTTATTTTTATTGATTTCATAAGAATTTGTCTGTATAATTCTTTTTTAGGTGCCAAACCTATGTAACTTGGACGGAACATCCTTGTTACGCAAAAAACGCCATAACAGCACGGATTTGCTGGGCGTTTTTTTGTTTTTGAGCGGGAGATGAGCCCCGCTCTTTTTATTTTGCCATCGATGCCTGTTTGTTCTTAAGACGTCCAAATAGGAGTAATATGAAAGCCACAACTAGCAATAGCATTGCTACAAGTAAAAGGAAGCTATAGTTTTTTACATATTCTAAATAAACTCCACCTAAGAACGGTCCGGTTAAACTACCTATACTTAGGGCAATTCCACAGAGTAAATTCCCAGTAGGCAGTAGCTCCTTTGGCGTTAAATCTGCCATAAATGTAATCCCTAAAGAGAACATCGAGCCAACTAGTGTGCCCGTTAAGAAAAACGCTATAGCGACAGCCATTTGTGAATGCTCTAAAAAGCTGGCAATTGCGAAAATAATAGCGCCACCAAATGACCCTACCATCAAAATATTCTTTCTTCCCACTTTATCTCCCAGTGCACCTAATGGTACTTGAGTTAAAATACCACCAAATGTAAAGACTGATAAAATAATTGGAATCATGCCCACCTCAAACCCTTTACGTAGTGCATATACGGGGAATAATGCATTTAATGAAGACTCGAGGAATCCGTATACAAAAGGTCCTAAAAAGGCAATCCAACCAAATAAAATAGCCATTTTGTAACGCTTCCACCCTCTTGCATGTAAGTCCCCTGTTAAACGCTCAGGTTTTTCATTTTGTAAGAAGAATACAAAAGACCACGCCATTAAACACATGATTGACGAAACAATAAATGGTAAAGCTTCACCTATTTCAATCAACTTTACCATCAGTGGCCCAACGGCAAAACCTATACTAAAAGACAAGCCATAGATAGCCATCCCTTTTCCCAAGCTTTTATGATCAGCAGTACTAGTAATCCATGTTTGAGTGGCATAGTGCAAGGCATGGTCCCCCACACCAATCAGTAAACGAAGCACAAACCAAAATGTGACGCTTTTCCATAAAGGAAATGCCAATAAGGAGATAAAAACAAGTGCGCCCCCAATCAAAATGATCGGTTTATAGCCCCATTTTCGTAATGGTTGCTCTATAAATGGTGAAATTAATAATGTCCCTATGTATAAGCCCGTTGCATTCAAGCCATTTAATGCTGAGGAAACGCCATCACGTTCAAAAATTATAGAAATGAGCGGTAATAACATCCCTTGCGAAAAGCCTGATATGGATACAATTATTACTAATATGGTAAATCTTTTTTTGCTGTAATCTGAGAAGTATGTCATCTTTTCCTCCAATCAATCTCCCAAAGAACAGCATACCAAAAAGCCTTAGCGCTCACCACATGTGATTTTACGCTAAGGCTTAACGAATACTTATAGTCATTTAATTGTATAAACACGAAATTCGGCTTTTGATTATTACCGAGTACTTGTTTAAACTCCCTCCTTTTCGAGTTAGAGTTGTAAAGATGTTTTCGATCAGCTCCTTTACTTTATCTTAAAACAACTTTAACATACAAATTCAATATTGTAAATATTCCGTCTACTTATTTTTAAAATTAATCGCTTAGTCCTAGGTGTCTACCTAAACATTGAAATTTCAGCCTAAATCAGCTACGATGAAAGGGATGAAATGAGGTGTACGAATGTCCAAGCCAATCACTGATAAAAAACAGCAAGTAACCTATTTAAGAGAGCGTCTTGAAATGTTTTTAGAAGTATTAGATGCCCTAGATCCTGAAACAGCTGAATTAGATGATATTGATCGTTTAATTCAAATGATGGATGACCTAGAAGACAAAATGGAGCAATTTAATGCTCGTGAACAATAAAAATTACAAAACAAGCGAGCACTGTGTATGCTCGCTTGTTTTTTTAATGACAGTCCCAATTGTAAAGAACATTGCTAAAGTCTTTATTTTTTAATTCTTCCTCAGTAATGAAGAAATTGCCAACTCCACAATCGCCCCATAGTATATCATCCCCCACACTATCTATTTGCAATAGCAAAATTGTAGAGTCTGTATAATCACCGTATGCACGTGGATCTTCTTGTGTAAAGAAAGGATAACCACCGATTTTAAGTCCATCCCCAGTTAAAGCATCATAAAAGGCATCTTCTAATGTTTCGTTATCTTCAATTGTCGTTAAGATATGACTGTAAATGTCATTAGCTCTGTAATCATCAATCGATAAGGGTTCAAAACCTGTTTTAAAAGATAATGTCATTTCACGCTCTACTGGAAAATACATTTCCTCATCTTCCTTTTCTACGAATGAAAAATCTTGAATAAGCTGCGCTTCATCATGTATAACGGTATCATGAAAAATGACACGAAAACCTTCTTGATTTTTGCCATTATCAAAGTCCATTCCTAATACATCGTCATAGCCATCAATATAAAACTGCACTATCCCCTCTTCTGGGAAATTCGGCAAATGCTTAGGCAATTCTGCAAAATTAACTTGGGCTAAAAGCTTTAGTGGTTGTCCACTTGCATTTTTAGGATATTCCATTGCTAGTGGGAAATAAGGGTCCCCCGCAAACTTACTCTGAAACAAGGTTGTTTTTCCAGCATCCGCATCAATAAGGACAACAGGCTTCATTGTTTCCTCTATTAGCGGTCTATATTGTTCAAATTCTTCCGGTAATTCAAGTAAAGTTTTAGCAGACATACAAATTCCTCCTAATTGTGGGTTATTATTAGTTTAGAACAAACGTTCTATAAAATCAACTCTCTATTAAAATACTATTAAACTATGCGTAAATTTATCCCTCATAGGTAAGGACTCTTTTTTTCATTAGTTGAAAAGAGTATAATGTTACGTGGAAATAATCAAATTTTCTATGGGGGGCAATACACGAATGAATCAACAAACTTTGGAGAAAAGTCTTTATGATTTAATTACTGAAACATCCACGAATTTACCTAAGGATGTACGTCGTGCGATTAAAAAAGCAAAAGAAGCGGAGAATGCTGGAACACGTGCGGCAATGAGCTTAGACACAATCTCAAATAATATTATTATGGCAGAAGATAATGTATCACCTATTTGTCAAGATACTGGTCTTCCAACTTTCAAAATTTATACACCTGTGGGCGTAAACCAACTAGAAATTAAAGCTGCGATTAAAAAAGCAATCATTGATACGACAGCTGATGCAAAACTACGTCCAAATGCAGTGGATTCATTAACTGGTGCCAATAGCGGTAATAACCTTGGCGATGGTTTACCAGTTATGAAGTTTGAACAATGGGAAAATGATTACATTACGATTAAATTAATTCTAAAAGGTGGCGGCTGTGAGAACAAAAACATTCAATACAGTCTTCCATGTGAAATAGATGGTCTTGGTCGTGCAGGTCGTGACTTAGATGGTATCCGTAAGTGTATTTTACACTCTGTATACCAAGCACAAGGTCAGGGCTGTTCAGCTGGTTTCATCGGTGTTGGTATTGGTGGAGATCGTTCTTCTGGCTACGATTTAGCAAAGGAACAATTATTCCGTCATGTCGAAGATACAAATCCGAATCCTGATCTTGCCAAATTAGAAGAGTATGTGGTGAAAACTTCTAATACATTTGGTATCGGTACAATGGGCTTCGGTGGTGAAGCAACATTACTAGGCTGTAAAATTGGGGTTATGCACCGTATTCCAGCTTCCTTCTATGTATCTGTAGCATATAACTGCTGGGCTTACCGTCGTATGGCTGTTGACATCGATCCTCAAACTGGTGAAATCATTAAATGGCACTACCAAGAAGGTGAAAAAATTACGTTCAAGGATGAAGTGGCTGCTACAACAGAAGACAACACAACAAATGTAGTAGAGCTTACTGCACCAATTACAGAAGAACAAATTCGTTCACTAAAAGTTGGAGATGTAGTTTCTATTACAGGACGTATGTATACTGGTCGTGACGCTATCCACCATCATTTAATGAGCCATGATGCACCAGTGGATCTAAATGGACAAGTTATTTATCACTGTGGTCCAGTTATGGCAAAAGATGAGGAAGGCAATTGGACAGTAAAAGCAGCTGGTCCAACTACTTCTATTCGTGAGGAGCCATATCAAGGTGATATCATGAAGAAATTCGGTATTCGTGCTGTCATCGGTAAAGGTGGTATGGGACCAAAAACATTAAAAGCTCTTAATGAACACGGTGGTGTTTACCTAAATGCTATCGGTGGAGCAGCCCAATATTACGCAGACTGCATTAAAGGTGTAGATGGTGTTGATTTAATGGAATTCGGTATTCCAGAAGCTATGTGGCACTTAAATGTTGAAAAATTCACAGCAGTTGTCACAATGGATTCACACGGCAACTCCTTACACGCAGATGTCGATAAATCATCTTTAGAAAAACTTGCATTGCACGCAGAAAGAGTTTTCTAATTCAATATAAGTAAGCAGTAGCCCTTCTGACTGCACACTTTTATAAGGCACAGAATATTCCTAGTGAATAGACTGTGCCTTTTTTCTATTAAAAAAAAATCCCACTTTTTCAACTCTCCTCTTTATTTTTATAAGTTCCTTTGTTATAATAATTCTAAATAAAAGATATGGTAATTGAAATCCATTTTCAATTACACATCACATTTAAGTGTTTATAATTAAAGGTTTTGATATTGATTTTCATTATCAGGAGGGATAAGAATGGAATACTCTAATCGAGAAAATATAAGTTTAATTGAGAAAATAAAGGAGCATGCAGAATTAATCGCTGCGTTAATCGCTGGTATATTCATCTTACTTGCATGGCGTTTAGATACAAGCGGACAAACAACCGCTTCTGTTCTTCTTTATGTCATTGCCTTTTGTGTAGGTGGATTTGCCAAAGCAAAAGAAGGTATTGAAGAAACAATAGAAGATAAGAAATTGAATGTTGAACTACTAATGGTATTAGCAGCTATTGGTTCCGCAGCCATCGGTTATTGGACAGAAGGTGCTATTCTTATTTTCATCTTTGCAGTAAGTGGTGCACTTGAAACTTATGCTATGAATAAAAGTCATCGTGAAATATCTGCATTAATGAATCTTCAGCCAGAAGAAGCCTGGTTAGTTCGAGGCAACTTTGAGCCAATGAAAGTATCCGTTTCTACCTTACAAATTGGTGACCATTTATTGATCAAACCTGGGGAACGTATTCCAGCCGACGGTATTATTTTTAAAGGACAGTCTTCCATTGATGAGTCAGCTATAAGCGGTGAACCATTACCCGTTTTAAAAAGCGAGGGTGATGAAATCTTTGCAGGAACAGTAAACTTAAATGGTGCGATTACGATGGAAATGACGAAGGCCAATTCAGAAACACTTTTTCAAAAAATTATCCAGCTTGTCCAAAGTGCTCAAAGTGAAAAATCTCCGTCTCAACAATTCATCGAAAAATTTGAGGGAACTTATGTGAAATTCGTTTTACTTGGTGTAGCTATCATGATGTTCCTTCCCCATTTCGTACTAGGTTGGGATTGGACAACAACTTTTTATCGTGCCATGGTTTTATTGGTTGTTGCATCTCCTTGCGCACTCGTCGCAGCCATCATGCCTGCGACACTTGCAGCTATTTCAAATGGCGCCAAAAATGGTGTGCTATTTAAGGGTGGCTTACATTTAGAGCATCTCAGTGTTTTAGGGGCATTAGCAGTCGATAAGACAGGAACATTAACACAAGGTAAACCAGTCGTGACAGATTTTATTGTCCGCGATGGATTCGAACCTCAGATGGCTTTAGCTATTCTTGCAGGGATTGAAACACAGTCCAACCACCCTCTTGCTCAAGCCATTACTTCCTATGCAAAAGCGGAAGGAGTTACTGCCTTACCACAAGCAACAATTGAGGATATCCCAGGATGGGGTATGAAAGGGATCGTTCACAACAAGGAATATCAAGTTGGTAAACCGGAATTTGTGAATGCTCAACATGCCAATGATTTTGCAAATGGCGCTGCGGGAAAACTTGCTGCACAAGGTAAAACGGTTATTTTCATCCGTGACCAGAATGGCATTGTCGCATTAACAGCTTTAAAGGATACCGTCCGTAACGAAGCGAAAAAAGCTGTGTCATTATTAAAAGAGCTTGGTATTCAAGTAGTCATGCTTACTGGCGATAACGAAAAAACAGCGAAAGTAATTGCAAAAGAAGCTGGTGTTACAGAGTATGTAGCGGAGTGTCTACCTGAAACGAAGGTAACAGAAATGAAACGTTTGCTGTCCCAACATCACTTTGTAGGAATGGTTGGTGATGGCATCAATGACGCCCCTGCATTGGCTACCGCAACTACTGGTATTGCGATGGGTGAAGGTACAGACGTTGCGTTAGAAACAGCTGATGTTGTATTAATGAAAAACGACCTATCTAAAATCGCTTATGCTGTTCGTCTGTCTCGTAAAATGCAACGAATTGTCAAACAAAATATTATCTTTTCCATTGGGGTAATTATTTTCTTAATTGCCTCTAACTTTTTACAAGTAGTCGATTTACCTTTAGGTGTAATCGGGCATGAGGGTAGTACCATTCTCGTTATTTTGAATGGCTTACGCATGCTGAATAAAAATGTTTAAAAAATAACCTCACTTCTCTCCTACGAGAAGCGAGGCTATTTTTTTATCTGGTCATTTCCTTATCTATTAATTTGCTTTTGTAACGCCCTTTTCTGCATTGTAGCATTTAATACTCCACCAAAGATTAAAATAATTCCCGTAAAATATAACCAGAGCATTAAAATAATAACGCCACCAATACTACCATATGTAGCAGAATAATTCGCAAAGTTATTAATATAGAAAGAGAAAGCATATGTGACCACTAACCAGCCAAGTGTAGCAAACATCGCCCCTGGCCAAACACCCAATATTTTCAACCTTGGGCTTGTATTAGGCACGAACCAGTAAATACCCATTAAAACAATAAAAATAAGTATCGGTGGTATTGACCATCTTAAATTATGCCAGACCGATTCAAATTGTTCCTCTATGCCGACGATTGAAAATAGGAAATGACCTATTTGCTGGCCAAATACTGGCAATAGAAGAGCGACTGCAATGACAATAACAAGAGCCACTGTAAAAACAAGAGATAGCCCTCTATCTAATATACCCGCTCTTCCTTCTGTATCGTATGCTTTATTCAAAGCTCGAATTAGCGCGTTAATACCTTTAGATGCCGACCATATCGTACCTAGTACCCCGATGGACAATAAACTACTATTACGGTTTGTTAAAATTTCTTTCAACGTATTTTCAATAAGCTTATAAACTTCATCTGGCAATACATTTACTAAAAATGAATAAACCTGCGTTGTTTCCAAATTAAGATATGGTAGTAATGTCACAAGGAAGATAAGTAATGGGAAGAATGATAGTAAAAAGAAATAAGCGAGCTGTGCGGAAAGCGCTGAAATTTCTACTCGCTTTAACCGACCTATCAAATCTTGGACAAAGCCCTTGGATGTCATGACATCAATCGCTTCTCCCTCAGGAGAAACGATTGATTTGACGTATCCAAAGGCATTTTGCATTGTTGCCTTTTTCTTTTCCATACAACTCCTCCTAAAACTACAATTATTCTTTATGAGGTAAAGTAAAAGCTGACTTTGTGTCATCAATCATACTTTGAATCGTAGTTGGCAATTCTTTAAATTCCTCTACCTTCTCTGCAATAGTGTTGACATTGTCTGACACACTTTCACAAAGCACCTTCGCAGCCAGTACTTTCTCCTCCACTAGAACCTGTAATTCTTCACGATTTGTTGCATAGTACGTGACAGCTTCTTTCATTTTTTTAGTTGTGTCGATTGTTTTTTCGCGAGTACTGCGATCGAGCATACTTAATGCTGCACCAATTGCTGCTCCTGCTACGATTGATACTAATAATTTACTTTGACCCATATTAAAACCCCCTGCTTGTGTAATTGCATATTCCCTAATATTTCATAAATAAACTAGTGTACTGCCCTTATTCTACCCAATAACAGTCTATTTTTAAAGCAATGCTCAAATACGGAGTTGACATTTTTTTTATTCAATGAAATGATTATTGCGAAGAGTACGAAAGGTAGGGTAAAAAATGGATTTATCAGTCCCGTCAAAGGAAAACGTTATTTATATGATTGATCAAATGAAGGATAAGCTTCGTATGGTAAATGTCGATGCAATGAAATCGGAACATTTCAATGAAGCAAACTATGAAGACTTAACGTATTTATATGAAATGGTTATGAAAAGAGATTCCTTTAGCCCAAGCGAAATGCAAGCGATTGTGGCTGAATTGGGTTCTTTACGTAAATAAGCAAACAAAAAAGCTATGAGCATGAGACAAACAGTCCGTGCTAATAGCTTTTTAATTTATTGTGTATTCTTCGCTTCCGAGCCATCCTCAGTCACTAGCGGCTGAATAAGTACTTCGACACGGCGGTTCTTCGCACGGCCTTCTGCTGTATCATTAGGTGCAATCGCTCGGTTTTCACCGTAGCCTTTTGCACTAAAGTTCTCAGATTTTAATTGAGAATTACTGTCTAATAAAACCATATAAAAATTAGAGGCACGCATTAATGATAGCTCTAAATTTGAAGAGAAGTTAGGGCCCGCTGGAACATTATCCGTATGACCAGTAATAACAATATTACGTGGAGGATTGGATACTAATACACCCGCAAGCTCCTTCGCAATAGGAATATACTCTGGTTTAATCGTTGCTTGACCAGGATCAAATAAAATACTATCACGAATTGTCACAAGTAAGCCTTCATCTGTCATTTCTGTAGCGAATTGACCTTCCATTTCATTGACAGCGATAAAATTATCGACACTATCTTTAATTTCAGCCAACTCCTGTTGATCCTTTAAGTAGGCTGAATTTTGTTGTGGTGTTTGATCGCTATCCGCATTTGGACTAGGCACTGGTGAAGGCTGCTCTAAAAAGCTTGTTCCGCCATCAAAAACCTGACTAAAAACGGCTGACATTCTTTCTAGCTTTTCTTGGTCTACTGAACTTGAAGCAAATAGTATAATAAACACAGCTAAGAGCAATGTTAAGATATCGGCATATGGTACTAGCCAAGACTCATCTATATGCTCATCATGCTTTTTTTTCTTAGCTTTCTTTGCCAAGGCCACCCGCCCCGCTTTCAACAGAAATTTGACGACGTTCTTCCATCGTTAAGTATGATGATAGTTTTTGTTCAATTACACGTGGAGCCTCCCCTTCTAATACTGAAAGGATACCCTCAATCATCATTCTCTTTTGTTTCACTTCTAAAGCAGATTTACGTTTTAATTTATTCGCAAATGGGTGCCATAAAACATAACCAGTAAAGATACCGAGTAATGTAGCCATGAAAGCTGCTGAAATAGCGTGTCCAAGCTTTTCGATATCATTCATATCAGCCAATGCGGCGATTAAACCTACTACTGCACCAAGAACCCCAAGAGTTGGTGCATATGTACCTGCTTGTGTAAAAATGGCAGAACCACTAGCATGACGTTCTTCCATAGCTTCTACTTCCTCTGTTAATACATCACGGATGTAGTCTGCATTTTGTCCATCAATCGCTAATGTAAGACCATTTTTCAAAAACGGATCTTCAATTTCTGATGCTTTACTTTCAAGAGCTAATAGCCCTTCACGACGAGCTAAGTCAGCCCATTGCGAAAACATCTTAATAATTTCAATATCATTTGCTAATTTAGTTTCTTTAAAAAGAATCTTAAATAGCTTTGGTACGCGCTTTAACTCTTGCATTGGAAAGGCAATTGTTACTGCGGAAATAGTACCAAAGATGATAATTAGGATAGCTGCTGGGTTATAAAAAGCTGTTAAACTTACACCCTTCATTACCATCCCTGTTAATAGCGCTATAAACGCAATTATTAACCCTATGACCGATGACTTATCCATTCTAGAACCTCCAAATCTACTATTACTCTTAATTTCGTCTATTTTTCCATATTTTAAATATATAATGCTAGTATAAATGTATTTTAAATATTTTTCGATGTAATTAATGCTTTTTATTCACATTTCGACCATTTTTGATTATATTGAATTAAGAATATTACACTAAACTGTCTTATTTCGAAAGGGGATATGAATTTGTTATTATCATTTAACACAAAATTACTAAAATATGCCGAATTAGCGGTAAAAGTAGGAGTAAATATCCAAAAAGATCAATATCTTTATATAAGCTGTTCGACCGATAACTTAAAATTAGCTCAAATTATTACTAAAATGGCCTATGAAAATGGTGCAAAACAGGTATTTGTCGATTTGTCTGATGACGAACTTGTTCGTGCTCGCTATGAAGGAGCACCGAAAGACTCATTTGATTTCTTTCCACCGTGGAAAGTTCAAGAGCGCGAATGGCTGGCTGAAAATGGTGCAGCTTTCCTAAGCATTAGTTCACAAAACCCAGATTTACTGAAAGGCATTGAACGTGACAGAATTATGGCGTTCCAAAAAGCTTCTGGCCAAGCATTAGCGAACTATTATCAAATGTTACAATCTGATAAATTTAGTTGGTCAGTTATCGCCGCTCCATCCAAAGCGTGGGCAGCAAAGGTGTTTCCTGATTTACCAGAGGATCAACAAATGGATGCCCTATGGGAAGCTATCTTTGCGGCGACGCGTATTGATCTTGAACATTCAGTGGAGGCTTGGTTAGCTCACGATAAGGAGTTACACGACAAAGCCGATTATTTAAACAGCAAACAGTATAAGTCCCTTCACTATACGGCTCCAGGCACAGATTTAACAATCGAGCTACCTGCACATCACATTTGGACAGGCGGTAGTAGTGCCAACGTACAAGGTCAAACATTTATGGCGAATATGCCTACTGAAGAAATTTTTACTGCACCGTTAAAAACTGGTGTGAATGGGTTCGTATCCAGCACTAAACCGTTAAGCTATGGCGGTAATATTATTGATAATTTCACATTAACGTTTAAAGATGGCCGTATTATTGAAGTAAAAGCTGAGGAAGGTCAAGAAATTTTAGCTTCTCTTATTGAAACAGATGAGGGGGCGCATTATCTTGGTGAAATAGCATTAGTGCCTCATCAATCCCCTATTTCACAATCGAATTTATTATTTTACAATACATTATTTGATGAAAATGCCTCTAATCATTTAGCCATTGGTAGTGCTTATGCATTTTGTATTGAAGGTGGTAAAGAAATGACTTCAGATGAGTTAGCAGCGCATGGAATTAACCAAAGTTTGACACATGTAGACTTTATGATTGGCTCCAATAAAATGAATATTGATGGCATTACCCATGATAATCATAAAGACCCAATATTCCGTGATGGAAATTGGGCATTCTAAATAATCCATTCTTACTAATAGTATTCTAGGCTAGTATGTTATGGATGTCATAAATTATCCTTAGATTTTCCTAGTATCCTATTGTATAATTAGTTTAGGGTAATTAGTAGATCATCTAAGTAGAGAGGAGCTCTAAAAATGTTCATTACAACTGTTCTTGGATTTTCAGCAGTTTTATTAATTTCAACTGGATTCTTCATCCACTACCTACAAGTTGGTTTAGATAGCAAGTCTTCAGTAACTGTAGATCCAAAGCCAAGCGAAAAATTTTAATGTAAAAAACAGCTACTGTAAAGGTAGCTGTTTTTTTATAGATTCAAAGTTTTTCATCTGTTAAAGTGTATGAAGTTTGCTTCTTTATTGTAAAAATTGTCTGAATAAAGTCTTTATTGTTTGCATAATTAAAGTTTTGCTCTAAAATATTTTTTGTAAGGAAGGGAGCAATTTTCATGACAATGTTACATGATATTTTAGAGTTTAACAAAGAGTTTGTACAAGAGAAAAAATATGAACCATTCATCACTACAAAATATCCTGATAAACGTATTGTTGTTTTATCTTGTATGGATACTCGTCTTGTAGAGCTTTTACCAAAAGCGATGAATCTCCGTAATGGCGATGTAAAAATTGTGAAAAGTGCCGGTGCTTTAGTAAGCCATCCTTTCGGTGCTGTAATGCGTAGTTTATTAGTTGCTGTTTATGGCCTACAAGCAGATGAAGTTTACGTAGTTGGACATTATGACTGTGGTATGAGCGCAGTTGATCCTGATGCTATGTTAAGTGAAATGGTTAAAAGAGGTATTAACCCAGAAACCATCAAAATGCTGGAGTATTCTGGTTTTGATTTAAAAGAATTTTTACGTGGTTTTGGTGATGTAGCGACAAGTGTTAAGAAAAGTGTCGACACGATTCGAAATCACCCATTAATGGTAAAAGACGTTCCTGTACATGGTTTAATTATTGACCCAAATACAGGTCATCTAGATTTAATTGAAAACGGTAACCATCAATAGTTATTCTAACTTGATTTATAGCAAATCAATAAACAAGTGCCTTTCCATCGAATAGAAAGGCACTTGTTTATTTATTCATCCTCTAAACGGGCATACATATAATGATCGACCCATTGACCATTTATATATAAAAGCTTTCTTAAAAGACCTTCTTGTTGAAAGCCCGCCTTCTCTAAGACACGCATAGAGGGATTATTTTGGGTTGATACATATGCCTCGACACGATGTAGCCCAATTTGATCGAATGCAAACCGGACTACCATGTTCACTGCCTCAGTGACAATTCCCTTACCTACGTAAATTTCATCCATAGCATATCCCACAAATGCACTTGAATAGGGTAATCGTTTTACAGCATATAGTGCAATATGTCCTATTAGATTATTAGTACCATGCTCATAAATACCAAAAGTAAATTCTCGCTTTGAATCCATTAAATATAAACTTTCTTGAATTTTTTTATATTGCGCGTCGATTGTATAGTATTCAGGTCTTTGTAAAGGCTCATATGTTGACCAAAAGTATTTATTGCGGCTTACGAGACCTGTTAAACTTCGTGCATCATTTTCTTGGAATGTGCGGATGTAGCATTTTTCCCCCTTTATTGTTACCACATTCCCACCCTTTTTTCTTAATAAATTCCAAATTTTAAGCACCATTTCTCCACACTAGCCTTCCAATCAATATCGATAAAAATTTATACTACCTTCTCAAGCATCGGAAATTACGGGGGGGTACCCCTAGTTTTACCTTATTGTATGTAAAAAAAGATGCTGCTACAACTAAAACAGCTCATGTCTTCATGTCATAGCACCATCATTCATATTTTATCTTTTACTTCTTTTTCTCATTTAACACGTCCAGGCTAGATGACTCAGCATCCTCTAAATGCGCCTTGTCTAATACATTAGTTAAATGAAGTCCACGTTTCAATGCCTCTCGTTCAATATGTGCAAGCGTTTCTTGTAGCACCTGCACACGCGCATATTTTTTATCGTTTCCAGCTACTAAAACCCACGGAGCATTTTTCCTATCGGTCTTTTCAAACATTTCATTGGCAGCCTCCACATATTGCGGTGACTTTTCTCGATTACGCCAATCTTCGTCTGTCAGCTTCCAAGACTTGTATGGATTTTGTTCTCGTTCCTTAAAACGTTTTAATTGCTCTTCATCTGAAACATGAAGCCAGAACTTAATAATTATGTAGTCTCCCGCAGTTAAAATCTTTTCAAAATTATTAATTTCCTCATAGGCACGAGACCATTCGTCCTTCGTCGCGAATCCTTCAATTCGTTCTACTAATACACGACCATACCATGAACGATCGAAGACAGCGATTTGCCCGTGCTGAGGTAGCTTTCTCCAGAACCGCTGTAAATAGTTATAGCGTAATTCATGTGGCTGTGGAGCTGAAATTGGATGGACGACATAGCCACGTGGATCAACACGTTCAATTAAACGTTTTATCGCTCCTCCTTTACCAGCTGCATCCATACCTTCAAACACTAAAATTAAACCTATTTTATTCTTTAATAAAAATTGTTGGGCATTTAACATTTCATATTGGAGTACTTGTAATTTCTTTTTATACATCTTTTTATCTAGTTCAATAGATAGGTCTAAATTTTTTATGTTTTGCGTCATAAAGCTTCACTCCTTTAATCTGGATATATTCTTATTGTACTAAAGAAATAAATGGATGCCTATTGAGATGGTAAATTGTAGATAGTATTAGCAAAACAACACGATACATTGATGGAAATTTCCGTTATAATAAATTGAGTGACGGTACTATACTTATTTGTCTTTTCCCTATACAATCTAACACGAAGGGAGAGGAAAGCATGCCTCGGTTTTTATTGATGACAATTTCTTATATTGTCTCACTCATCCTAACCTTTTCATCCTTTTTCATGAAACTTAACGGTCAATCTTTTTTAGAAATTTCTAATCGTTTTTCGGTGGTATTTGCACCTGTTGATGGAAGTCATATAATTTGGATTGTCATTTATTTATTAATCGGTTATTGGTTAGTGATGAACATCAAAAAGACATCTATGAAACAGTCTGCGCTCTTTAGTTGCATAAATATTTTACAAGCATTAACGATATATGTATGGCATCATGAATTATTTATTGTTTCTCTCGGCATTACCTTACTCTTAGTCTTGTATTTATTTATGCTGTACAATACGTATCCACTTCATGACAAATCACTGTCGGGTCGTATTCCTTTCGCCATTTATTTTGCATGGATGACATTTATTTTTATCACAAATATTAGCTTTACGTTAACAGCTTATGGTTGGAACGGTTTTGGTCTAAGCACTCCTCTTTGGGCAGTTATTTTACTGACATTAGGTGGAGCCATTGCGCTACATATCCGCTTTCATCACTTTGATATCATGTATCCAAGTGTTTTTATATGGGCTTATATAGGAATCGCTTTACATAATGGTTTTGATGAGCTACTCGTAACAACAGCTGCATTATTTTTATGTGGTGTACTCTTAGTTGGTATTTTATTCATTAAAAAAAATCCTGCCTACCAAAAATAATTTGGTGTGCAGGATTTTTTTGTAATCCTATTCTTCGTCTAATGAAGTAAGGATAATTGGTTTATCTTTTGTAACAATTACTGAATGTTCAATTTGAGCAACAAGAGACTTATCAGGTGTAATGAATGTCCAACCATCACCAGCTTCTACAATATGCTCTGCTTTTGCTGAGATAAATGGCTCAACTGCAAGAACCATGCCTTCTTTCATAATCGTAGAGTCCCATGCATCGTAATAATTTAAAATGTGATTTGGTTCATCATGTAAAGAACGACCTAAACCATGGCCTGTTAAATTCATAATAACTGTTAAGCCATTAGCATTCGCTTCGCGCTCTACAGCTTTACCGATTTGATTTAATTTAGAGCCAGCCTTTACCTTTGTCATAGCACGATCAAAAGCATCTTTGGCAACACGACATAGTTTTTCTTTGTCTTCATAGCCTTCACCAACTACAAATGAAATACCCGTGTCGGCAAAGTAGCCATCTAAAGAGCCTGAAACATCGATATTGACGATATCTCCCTCCTGAATAACACGTTTACCTGGGATACCATGCGCTACTTCCTCGTTGACACTTATACAAGTATATCCTGGGAAGTCATATTCTCCTTTTGGTCCTGAAATGGCACCTGCCTCAGCAAACATTCGACCAGCAATTTCATCTAGTTCAAGTGTTGTGACACCTGGTTTTGTAGCAGCCTTCATCGCTTCACGAATCTCTGCACAAATGCGTCCAATTTTTTTAAAAGCTTCAATTTCTTCTTGCGTTTTTACAATCATGTATAACGTCCCTTTCATCTAATATCTACTCTTTAATATAACATAACTTTTTACGCGTATAACGCTAAACGCTTTAAATATTGTATGCCTGCCTTCTTGGCAAAGTGCTAAGAGCTCTATTCTCTTACGACTACATAAAAAACCCCTTCACCAATATGAAGGGGTTGGCATTATGCTTTACGTTGCATTAGTTGTGGAGCCGCTGTGAATAATAACGCTCCCACAATAGCTGTTAATACTGTTGCGGGCAGCATATAGGTACCATTATAAATAATCGAGTAGATCCACGCATTTTGATCGCCGGCATACTCTGCAAAAAATACTGCGCCAGCAGTAGTGTGCGCTGCATATCTCAAGAAGCCTGCAAATACAGTACCTACAATAATATAAAGCGCCATTTTTGTTTTGTTTAGTTGATTTGCTGCTTCCAGTAAAGGTCTGCGTACAATGGCCGCTAACCCTACAACTGTGAAAGCAACACCGTAATCTAATAAACCTTGAAGCCAGTGTACAATATAAGCTCCAAACATGGTTTGCATAACACCTACAAGCAAGCCTGTTGTTAGGCCAGCTACTAGACCCCAGCGAAATGCAATTAACATAATTGGTACCATAACAAGACTAACAGAGCCACCTTGTGCCCATACTTTAAAGGAGACCTGATCGAGCACGAGGCCAATCGCTGCAAATATTGCAATCTCCACTAGCATTAATAGTCTTTTTTTGTCCATACATATTCTCTCCTTTGTTCCGATGTAGGATACAAGAGCAGGAATAGAAATGCGCTGATTTGATTCGCTCTGACACCTTTTTATTCTTAAGAATGAAAAAACGATGTCAGGACAGAGCCTCACATCGTACAAGTGTCGGTTTCTATCCACATCCCTACGCAAGTGTTAGCTTACAGGTTCAAAGAGTCAAGGCATTACGTGCCCAGTCTCAGCTGACATCATCAGCTCCCCTTGTGGTCGTTACATCTGAATTTAATTTGAACACTTTCATTGTACGCAAAGCACGGAATGATTACAACCTCTTCCATACTTAATTTTTGAAACTTTACTGTTTTCCATGCGTAAATATTAAAAAAGGAGGTACAACTATGGAGAACCAAAAAATATTATCTGCCTTTAGTTATCTCAGTATTTTCTTTGCTCCTTTCATCGTACCATTAATTGTTTACTTCGTTACGAAAGATGCTGACATCAAAAGACATTCTATTCGCGCATTAGTGTCCCATCTAATTCCTTTCGTATTTGGGATCTTATTTTTCATTGTCTTTGTCTTTTCTACATTTAGTTTAGACCCCACTTCAAGTAATAGTACAGTCATGATCATTTGGTTCATTTCGTTCGCCATTTACGGAATTGTCTCGCTCGGAATTGTTATATGGAATATTATTCAAGCCGTTCGAGTTATCCGCTAATGTTTCATTTTTAAAATAAACAGGTAGAAGTAATTAAAAAGGAGCTGTGTTTTTGATGAAAGTATCAAAAGTAGTGAAAACCGCTGTTAAATTAGCGCCTATTGTTATACCAATCGTAAAAAAAGTGATGGCAGCAAAAAAAGGGACAACTTCTACAGTCAGTTCTCGAAAAAAATAAAAGGAGGGCGTATTTCCTTAAACCGGAAATACACCTTCCTTTATTTTATTTCAAAATGTGTTTGACTATGTCCATTCAATGTTTTTTCGACATGTAAAACGGCTGGCATCGCTGATTTTAATTCAGGCACATGAGAGATGACACCAATCATTCGTCCAGAATCTTGTAAATCGATTAATGTGTCTATTGCTTTATTTAATGATTCTTCATCGAGCGAGCCAAAGCCCTCATCAATAAACATGGTTTCAATATGAATATTGCCTTGGAAGCTTTGAATAACATCTGCCATTCCTAGAGCAAGGCTTAATGATGCATTGAACTTTTCACCACCAGATAACGTTTTAACATCTCGTAATTGATCTGTGTAAGCATCATATACATCAAGCCCAAGTCCACTTTGCTTGGCATGCTTTTCAAGCCTGTCTGAACGTCTAAGTTCAAATTGACCGTTAGATAAATGATAAAGACGAATATTGGCTGCCTCTGTAATTTGATCTAAATAATTAATTTGAATATATCGTTCAAAGGACAGTTTTTTCGAATTTTGCCCATTTAATAAGCCATACAGCTCCTTCACTCGACCTGCCTCACTCTCAAGTAGACGAAGCTCTCTCTCTGTTTCTTCTACTTTGTTGATGAAGCTTAGACATGATTTCGCAAATCCATCTATTTGTTGAAGTTGTTTAAAGGCATCCTCATAGGCGATTCTGAGATTTTCCACAGTTGCCTCCATCAGGGCTAAATCTTGCTCCTCTTTCCCTTGTAGATGTTTTTCTCCTTCTGAAATTTGAATTTGTAACGTATGAACATGTAACCTGTAGTCATTGCATGCCTTTCGAAGTTCCTCTAATTGAGTGGCACTTCTTTTCGCAGTTGCATAGTCTTCATAGTTCACAAAGCCTGCTTCCTGCATGCTTATTGAAAACTGCTCACGCTTGTCATTCATTTTGAGCTTTAATTCTTCAAAATTCTGTTTGGCGATTTCCACAGCTAGTTTAGCATTACTGGCAGCTTCCTTCGCGGCATGTAAATCATGCTGGCTTTCCTGCCATAATTTTTGTAAATCCATTTTCTGTTTACTAACATCGGTAAGTGTTTGTTTTAATTGCTTTAAGGTTGGCATAGTTGTTGGCATTTGCTTATGCTGTTCTTCTACAATTGCCTGCAGTCTTGTCCAGCCCTTCATCTGCTCAGTTAAATATTCCTCAAGTTTGACTTGTTTATGTTGCAAATGCTCTATTGCTAAACGCTGTTCCTTCTGGTTAATCCTTGTTTGAGCTAACTGTTGATTGATAATCTTTAAGCTAGTAATCTCTTGTTCCATTTTTTCTAAGGAAGCTATTATTTGTGCTTGATCCTGTTGCTTCATCGCGTATGCTTCTATTTGTGTCAGTGCCTCTTGCTGAAGCTGTTGTGCGGATGTTAAAAATGCCTCTTTTTCCAAATACAAACGCTCGTCTGAAGAAGCTTTTCTCCTTAACGTTTCCACCTGAGCAAGCTCAACAATTTCCAATTGCTCATTATGTGTTTGTTGATGAGTCGTACTCCCACAAACCGGACAAGGTTGCCCTTCTTTAAGCTGCTGAGCTAAAATGCTTGCTTGGCTTGTCAGCCAGCGTTGCTCTAATTGTTGAAGCTCCAGTCTACTGTCCTGATAATGAGTTTGAGTAGCGATAACATCTTGTTTCGCTATCTCTACCGTTTTTGTATATTTCTCCACCTTCATGAGCAAAGCTACTTGCTCCCGCAGTTTTGGTAGTTGTTCTAAGTAACCTTCATACGGTTCCAATTGTTTTTCATAGTGCTCAATTGATTGTGAAAGCTCCTCTAATTGCGCGCTTTCTTTATCGATTAGCACTAGGTTATCCGCTGCCCCTTGTTTAGCCGTTTCTACATATTGCTTAGCAACTTGCAGTTGCTGTACATTGCTGTCATAAGCCTCGAACTTAGGAAGCAATGCTTGGAGCTGCATTTCCTGCTGCAAAAGCTGTTGACGTTCTGACTCTTTTGCCTCTTCCGCTTCATATTTTTCTTGAGCTCTTTGTAACAGCTCCTTGGTTTGTAGTTGACTACTGTTAGCTTGCTGATAGGCTTGTTCTTTTAAATTTTGTTCGGCTCGTAAATCCAAACATTGTTGCTCCAGTAGTAGTAAACGCTCCGCTTGTTCTGCTAAGGCTATCTCCCGTTCCTTTGCAAGGAAGTTGTCTTGCTCATTTAATAGCAGTTCTAGTCTTTTTTGACGTTTGAACTGCTCCTCAAATTGTTCATTAAGCGTTTTAGCTAAACGGTAAAACTCCTGTTCTTTTTGATGATGATTATAGGCTTCCTCATACTGGCGCTGTTCATCTTCAAAACATTTTCTATAATAGGTAAGCTCCTCTTCCAGTGCTTGCTTTAGCTGAAACATATTTTCCGTATTATCAGCAATTTGTGTGAACAAAGGAGAGGAACGATGTGGAAGTGCACCAACAATTTGACCAAGTAGATGTTCTTTTAATTGCTTGGCACGTTCAAGATCACTTTCTGCCTCTTTTCGTTTCGCATCAAGCAGTTTTGTCATAACACCAAAGCGATCTGTTTTGAAGATTTTTCGTAATATGACCTCTTTGTTTGTAGAATCCGACGTTATTAATTTGCGGAATTCACCTTGAGGTAGCATCACAATTTGGCTAAATTGATCCTTTGTCAGACCAATAATATCCTGAATCTTTTTATCGACTTCAAGTGTTTGCTGCTTTTCAACAATGTTATAATCGAGCTTTCCCTCTTTTACTTCCGCTAACTCCACCTTTTTACCAGTAGCTGTTTTATTTTTTTCCTTTATATGTCCAGGCTGACGTAAAATCTGATAGACCCTTCCATGCATTTCAAAAATAAGTTCTACTGCTGTATATACATCATCATCAGCAAAGCCACTTCGCAGTAAAGCCGTATCCTGACGATCCTCACCACTGCCTGACCCATAAAGTGCATAACAAATCGCATCAAAAATCGTCGTTTTCCCTGCACCGGTTTTGCCAGAGATAGCGAACAAACGATGTTCCCCTAACTGTTCAAAATCAATTATTTCCGTATTTTTATAAGGACCGAATGCCGTAATCGTTAACTTTAATGGCTTCATTTTACTATTTCTCGCTCCTTATCTAATAATTCCTGTAGCATTTCCGTAAACAGACGCTCGGTTTCTTCATCTGGTTGTATCCCAATTATATCTGTAAAGAAAGAGCGGAATAGATCGATATCTTCAAGCTTTTCTGCTTCTACTACTTGAAGCTCGCTTGGTTTCTCTTGTCGTAAAATCTTACGTTCAACATGCATGGCATGTGGAAAAACGGTACGAATACGTTCCATTGGCGAAGACACGGACGTAGCATCCGTCAATCGAACAAATACATAATCATCACTTGGTGGAAGCATTAATAAATCCTCCAACTGTCCTTCCACAACACGTAAATCTCGTCTTGGCATGAACTTTCTTTTAGTTACAGTACTATTTCCTTGCTCATCTAGATCGACGATTAAAAAGCCTTTTTCATGTAGATGCTCAGACAATGAGTATTTTAATGGTGAACCAGCATAGCGAATTGTTTCATTTAAGACAAAATGTGCCTTATGTAAATGTCCGAGTGCTGTATAATGAAATGGTTTAAATAAAGCAGCATTCACGCAATCTGAACCCCCAATAGAAAGCGGACGCTCTGAGTCACTAGTATTAGCTTCTTCCTCACCGTATTTGGTCACAAAGGCATGTCCAACAAATATATTGCGTTTATTTGTATCCATACCTGCTGTTATATGTTCAATAATTTTCTGCATCGCATCATGGTGAGAACGAATGGCCTCCTCTTCAAAAATACTGCGAATAGTGGTAGGCTCTGCAAATGGTACAAGATGAAAATGCACCTCTCCATGTGAATCATTGATAATAATGGGTGCATGATCTTTCGTAAACTGCCCCTTAATATATAAACCACTATCACGCATCAAACGACTACCAAAGTTTAATCTGCCTGCACTGTCATGATTCCCTGCAACAGCTAAAACAGGAATCTTCTTCTCTAAAACTATTTTTGCTAATATATCATTTAGTAAATTCACTGCCTCAATAGGCGGCATGGAACGATCGTATAGATCACCTGCTATAATAATTACATCTGGCTTTTCTTCATCGATAGCTTGTATAAATTGTTGTAAGATATATTGTTGATCCTCTGTCATATAGACGCCTTGAACGAGCTTTCCTAAATGCCAATCTGCTGTATGAAATATTTTCATTCCTGTACCTCCTGTCCTTTTACTATTTTATCATGGCTTGTAATGGATTGTTTTTTCCTTTGTTTGGGGAATTTAGTACACACAAAAAAAAGCATCCTCTAAGATGCCTTTACTCAACATTATTTATCTCTTTTCCAACTTCCCCATAAAAGCTGTATAGCCGTGAAATCCCTGAATGGAACGTACGTTTTGAACAGACTGGGAGGATGTCACCTTTTGTTGTTTAGGCTGTGTGGAAGCTCGCTCTTTTAAAATTTCCTCAAATGACAGAGGATTCGGTTGCGGTAATTGTGATGAAGCAATATTTAAGGCATCACTACCACTATATGCCTTTAAAAATGCATTGGCCATTTCGCGATAACCTTCCATATTTGGATGAACATCTGCATAGTTTGGTAAGTAGTTAGTAGCATTTAATCCAAAGCTGTCATACACATTTACATAAACAGCTCCGGCTAGCTCTGCCTGTTGCTGTAAAATCGTATTTAATTTCACAAGCTGTGCATTTGTTCCTTCTTTTTGAGTGAGATGAACACCTGGATAGGCAAAATAATAACCTATAACATATACCTGAGCCTTTGGCGCAAGCTCTCCCAATTCATTTAAGATAGCTTCCATATTTTTTCTCACTATATTTAAGGCGTAATCTGCTTGAAGTTGAGAAAAAGTTAATGTTCCAGCCGTTGGATTTAGCCGGACAAGGCTTAATAAATCATTGGCACCTGCCGAAACAGTAACTAAAGTGGCATTGGCTAATAAATCTCTTGCTTCCTCAGTTTTAATTCTTTCTAATACATTAGCTGTTGTAAAACCTGGAAAAGCTAGTTCCTTTGTATAGAATTTTAATTGATCCATTGCCTGTAATCTCATAGCAATTAAATCACTATATCCAACATCAATTTGTTGAAAAGGGGTTTGACCAGCAGCTAGGGAATCCCCAATTGCTACATAGCTTTCGGTTTGAGCAAAAGCAGATGGGCCCCAGCATGTCATTAATAAAATAATCATCCCGATTAAACTACCTAAATGCTTCATCTGCTCTCCCCCATTCTCGATTGGAACTAAAGTTAGAAAGCCCAGCTACCTTTACGGAATATCGGCTCTACTGTTCCATCTGGTAAAATACCATCAATGTCCATTTCACCATTACCAATCATAAAGTCTTCATGTGTGACAGAAATATTTGCACCTAATGCTTCTAGTTGACCGTTTTCTAAGTCTCTACCGCCCTCTAAGCAAGTCGGGTATGCTTCTCCAATTGCTAAATGGTTTGAAGCATTTTCATCGAATAATGTATTAAAGTATAAAATCTCTGATGCTGAAATGGGTGATTCATGCGGAACAAGTGCTACTTCACCTAAATAACTAGAACCTTCATCTACTTGAATAAGCTCTTGTAATAAATCTTGACCTACTTCAGCTTCCGCCTTGATAATTTTTCCTTCTTTAAATGTTAATTTAAAGCCATCAATGATATTGCCTTGATATACTAAAGGCTTTGAATTACTAACATAACCTTCTACACCTTGCTTCATTGGAAGTGTATACACTTCTTCTGTTGGCATATTAGCAATAAAAACATTGCCTTCAGGCGTTTTACTGCCACCAGTTAGCCATTTATGCTGTGGAGCTAAAGCAATTGTTAAATCTGTTCCTGGTGCAGTATAGTGTAGCTTCGCATACTTTTTATTATTTAATAGTTCTGCACGAGATTCTAAATTCGTTACATGCTGATGCCAATTGTTAACTGCATTTCCTTCTCCGATATGAACTGTTTTAAAGATAGCGTCCCATAAAGCAGGCACTTGCTCATCTGCTGTCAATTGAGGGAATACCTTTGCCGCCCACTTTGACGAAGGAACTGCAATAATTGACCACGCAATTAAATCCTTCATAACCGCATTTCGATAGTTTTTCAATGCCGCTCCTGATACCTTTTGATGAGTAGCTAATCGATCAGCCGAAATTCCTGTTAATTTATCAGGATCTGCGGCTTCAATCCATAGTAATGCCCCTTTACGTTCAATGAGTTCATCACGCATCCGTACGACCCATTCAGGGAAACGGTTAAATTCTTCATCAGAGGCATGTTCAAAATAGGCACGATCCATTTCATCATCTGAAAAATTAACATGGACACGTCCAGCGCCAGCCTTATACGCCTCTTTAACGACCAAACGAGCAAAATCTAAAGCATCAACTGATGTGTTGACTAACAAATATTGACCTGGTTGAATGTTTACTCCAACTTTTACTGCAAGTTCTGCGTATGCCTGTAATTTTTCTTCAAATGCCATATTATTTCCCTCGCTTTTGTCCAATCGTTTTAGAATTACCTTCCATTAGCTTACCATCATGCCATATTTTCTGCACTGGCTTACCAGGAACTTCTCTTGTCCATTTTTTATAGGCTTTTTCGTCTTGATAAGATAGTAATGTTAATACTTCACCATCTGCACCTGCACGACCTGTACGACCCGAACGGTGTAAATACTGCTCAATTGTTCGTGGAACGTCAACATGAATAACATGTGTTAAACCGGCAATATCTAAACCACGTGCAGCAATATCTGTCGCGATTAAAATACGTGCGTCCCCTTTGCGGAAAGCATCTAAAGCCTTTTTACGTTCTTCCTTTTTCATGTCAGAATGAAGTGTAACGATTGGTGCAGAGCGATACTGTAGCTTCGTTTCTTTCATTAATAATTGATCAATATTATTGACGAAAGCTAATGCTCTCAGACCTTCTGTATGCGATAAACGGCGAAGGAACTCTGTTTTATCACGTTCTTCCACCTTCACAAACGAGTGGATTACTTTGCCAACCTTTAGCATATCCTCTGGCTTAATTTTAAAACGAACTGGCTCAAACATCATGCGACTTGCCACTAATTCAATTTCCTCTGTAATAGTAGCTGAAACAACTACAACTTGTCGTCCGAAGGCAGAACCTTCAATAAAGGATTTAATGACAACACGGTATTCACGACTTAGTAATTGATCACATTCATCTAAAATAACTGTTTCAATTTCCTTAAGCTTTAATTTACCTGCACGTGCTAATTCATTTAAACGACCAGGTGTTCCAACAACAATCGTTGGCTTTTTCTTTAATTTTTCAATTTGACGAGCGGAATTGGCCCCACCAATAAGCTGCTGAACCGTAATATCCGTACCTGCCGTCCACTCACGGATAACTTCTACAATTTGCATGGCTAGCTCTTGTGATGGAGCTACGATCAGACCTTGTGTTTGCTTTTTCGCCCCGTTTACTTTATTCAGCAATGGTAAAACATACGCCAACGTTTTACCAGAACCAGTAGGTGATTCTGCTACGATATCTTTTCCTTCAAGCATCGCTGGTATCATTTCCTCTTGAATTTTCATAGTTGCTTCAAAGTTCCATTTTGCTTGTAATTCTTCTTTTAATAAATTGATTACTGACATGTTATTTCCCACCTTCTATCTGCTTGACACTAGTTTAACACACTCGGTAGCTTCCTACTTTATATGTACGCAAACCTTTGTCTAATCGTTTCACCAAATGAAACTCTCATCCATAAAAAATCTGCCTAACTCCACACATGGAAATGTAAGCCCGTCCACAATTTTTTGAAGACTTACAGCCTACCCATGTAAAGCAAGCAGATTCTTTCTATACATTCCTAATCGATTAGCTCATAACCACATGCTAAAATAGCACACTCCGCTAAAACGATTAATGAATCGATATATATATTACTTAATTTTAAATCTCGATTGACAATAGATAGCTCCGTACAACCCAATACGAGACGATCACAGTTTAGAGCTAGCATGGCATCTTCAATTGGTTGCCAATCATCCTGTGTGACATTCTTACCCGCTTTAACATAATCGTAAATAATGGTCATCACATGGGCTCTCATCTCATTATCTGGTACAACCGGTGTAATTCCATATTCTTCTAACGCATCTTGGTACATGCGTGAAGTCAATGTACCAGTTGTCGCTAAAATACCAACACGCTCTGCTCCCAATTCGGATGCACGCTTCGCCGTTTCACGAATCATATGCAAAACAGGAATCGGGGAGCCTTCCTGGATCTCGTCATAAAAAGTATGAGCCGTATTACACGGAATGGCAATCATATCAGCTCCAACAGAAGCCAACTTTTTTGCATCCTCAATTATAACAGGCACTGGGTTTTCTTTCGTATTATCTAAAATAAAAGCCGTACGGTCAGGAATATTTGTATCATTATCAATAATGGTATGTAAATGCTCCTGATCTTTTTGCGCCTTTGTTCGTCTTACAATCATTTCACCAATAAACATCGTTGCTAGTGGACCAACTCCACCTATTATACCTAAAGTTTGTTTTTTCATGAGTTAGACAGACCTTTGTTATTAAAATATTTCTTATATTTGCGATAAAAATTTAAATTATCAACAGTTACATTCAACCAACGTTTGGCATTCATATCCTTATAATTAAAAATAGAATCTGTCGCCATTCCTTGTCGAATTAGACTTTTTGCTTCAATAATAAGTTGTTCATTTTGTACATATTTGAAAAGGACACCATTTGGTACGATTGTCCAAAGATGTTTATTTTGCACGTATGTTAGTGGCTGTTTACTTCCTCGAACATAATCGTCTGCAACATATTGCATAAGGTTATAGCCACTAGCTGTCACATAATAATTGGAAAGCTCATTATGTAATTCGATACTTAACAATTTATAGTGTCCATCACGCTCATCATATTTCATATCAAATGTAGCAAATCCATGGAATTGAATGGCTTCTAGAAATGTCTTCACATTTTCCATTAAAGTCGGATTATAGGCTGTCATAATAGACACATAACGACCAATCCCCTCTGGTGAATGCTCTTCTAGAATCGGATTTCCTACAGCAAGAAGCTTCGCTTTCCCATCTTGTCCTACATAAGCATTCACAACACACATATTCGCATCTTCTCCAGGAATATATTGCTGAATCATAAGATCATCTCGATAGGCTGATTCCTTATAAATAGCATGGAATATGCTATCCTTTTCTACTTTATCATGTGCAATATATACTTTTTTCTTTCCAGGAAAAATACATGTGGCATACTTTGTCATATTCATCGGTTTAATGACAATTGGGTAGTCAAATGTCATTTCGTACTCTTCATAATCATTAACTGTGCATACATGCATAGCTGGGTATTGAAAACCAAATTGTGCACACAGCTCATACATACTTTCACGAGTTAGCAGCTGATGTGCAAGAGTAGTATCCACATAAGGAACTAAAAAATCCTCTATCAATTCATCTTTATGTTCTACGATTTTTTTGACATAAAATTCATCACAGGCTAATAGCAGTAATTTTTTTTCAGGGAACTCCTGCGCTATTGCCTTTAGTGCTGTCACAAATCGTTCTTCTATATGAAGTCTCGGCACTTCACGGAAGGTCAGTAAATCACTTTGTTGAATTTTTTCCATATTCGTATGATTTAATGCAAGTGGCTTCACACCATAGGCTTCGTAAAATGCTCTGGCCATGCCATAAGCATTCATTTCATCGCCTAGTAAAACCGGTAAAAAAGCGTGCTCAATGGCCATTCTACTCAACTCACTTTTTACGTTTTTATTAGTGTAACATACTTCCTAATAGCTAGTTTATTTATGTACAGCTACTGCCTGTTCACCTAATTCATGATAGCTTTTAAAGAACTGGTCCACATTATAAGTGACATAGCCCTTTAACGGGTCCATTACTACTACCTTATCACCTAAATGTCCAGTTAACACAACAGCGTGTAAATTCATAAAAGCGTCCTGCGAAGTAGTCGCTCCTTTATAAATCCAACCTCTATCTGCCCTTTTTTTAGGCTTCGATAAATCCAGCGTCACCCATGTCACGACAGGAATTCCCTCACGAACAAGCTGCAAAATATCTTCCTGTGAGGCATTTCTCATATCTGTCACACGTAAATCAGCTTGTTTATCTGCAATAGCTGCCTCCGCTGCCTTAACAATTGGAGCAGCAAATACATACATACCATGAGCTTTATCACGAGGATTACCTGCAAAAGCCTCATTTGGATTTGGTCCAAACCGTTGATTGCCTACAATACGTATTTCTTGCTTTGGTAAATAGTTATCAGCCATTTCAAGCTTTGACACATTTATTCCAAAGTAATTTAACACGGCTGTGAGTGAAGTTATTTCACAGCCATGTGGAAGCTCAGGGTTTTGCATCACCACAGGAACATCTAGCTCTTGTTCGTCTCTTGTAAAATGGGTCTGCAATCTAAAATATGGTTTTGTCGTATCATACGTAAAATTTTCGATGGTTGTATAGCCATCATTTGCCGCACTATTTTCAAGGGTCGTTGCCGCAACAGCATATTCTCGTCCCTCTTTTAGCTTCGAAAATATAGCTTCTCCCTCTTCAGAACCAATAGCTTCTTCTACAACATTACCTGTCTGTACATCTGTGACCGTGATATAAAGATTAGCAATTGGTGCACCACTATTAAATTCTACCGTTAATACTGTTAATTGATTTTTATTTTCCGCATCTTGCTGTGAAAATGGCTGACAGCTAGAAAGTAACATTATGATCAACATGCCGATAAGTAAAAGGCGTTTATACCCCGTCCACAAGACAAATTCCGCTCCTATTCTAAATCGAAGGGTCACCCCTTCTCCATTCTTTTAATTTAATTTGTCGTAGACTTTATTATACGATACTTTGAAAGAGGTTCCTATTTTATCTTGTTTCAGAGAATTTTTTTTGCATCGAAAACGAAACTTTAAGGAAAATTAACAGTCAAAACTTTTTTTCTCAAATCGTACTTACTTTAGGTCGTAATGTATGCTTTAGAACTTTACCAGAAGCATTGCGTGGCAGTTCAGTTAAACATTCTATTTCATACGGTATTTTATATTTGGCAAGCTGTGATTGACAATAGGATAGAATATTTTCCTCATCGAGTGACTTACCTTCCTTAAATACGACAAAGGCTTTGGGCACCTCTCCATACACTTCATGCGGTAATCCAACTACTGCTGCCTCTAAAATTTCAGGCAATTGATACAATACTTCCTCCACTTCAATAGGGTAAATATTTTCACCACCTCGGATGATCATATCTTTTTTTCGATCAACAATATATAAATAGCCTTCCTCATCAAAACGCCCTAAATCTCCTGAATATAGCCAACCATCTATAATCGTTCTAGCTGTTTCTTCAGGATTACGTAAATAGCCCTTCATCACCTGTGGTCCCCTTACACATATCTCGCCTACTTCACCAGCGGGAACCTCCTTACCTTCACTATCAACTACTCGAACCTCTGTCTGCCCTAATGGCTTCCCAACGGAGCCTATTTTCGTTAAGGCATCTGTATCTAATAAAGATGTGGCTGCAGGTGTATTTTCTGTTTGACCATATAAATTTTGTACGTTCACATTTGAAAATGCCTCTTTCACTTGTTTAACAAGCTCATAGGGCATTGGGGCAGCCCCGTAACATAATAAACGCAAATGGCTAAAGCTATGTTCCTTAAAACCTGGCGTATTTAATATGATCGTATACATAGATGGAACACCAAAGAAGATGGTTGCCTCTGTTATTGCAATCTGCGCTAATGTTTTAGTTGGTGAAAAGGCTTCTTCTATCACGACTGTCCCGCCTTGATAAAACATGGGCATAGCAAAGACATGAAGTCCTGCACAGTGAAATAATGGTGTACAAATAAACATCCTGTCCTTGTTAGACATTTTCATGGAAGATGACCAAATATCAGCTGTAGCTACAATATTTTCATGAGTTAGCATCACGCCTTTTGGTTTACCAGTTGTACCTGAAGTGTACATAACAACCGCAGTATCATTGGCCTCCAACTGTACTACAGCTCTTACTAAATTAGTATTTTTAAAGATATTATTCATCGTTTGAAATCCAATAACATGTTGGAATGAATAGGATACATCCTCTAGCGCTTCAGCTAATCTTTCATCATAAATGAGTCCCTTTGCTTGTGAATGATTAAAAATAAATTCAACCTCTGGAGCTGCTAATTTAGTATTAATTGGCATAGCTACGTAGCCAGCTAATTGCACACCTAAATAAGCAATTAAAAATAAATCTGAATTGAGGGTATATAGAGCAATGACATCGTCTTTTTTATAATTTTGCTCCTGTAAATAAGCTGCAAATCTTTCGACACATTTGTAAAACTCACGATAACTTAGCTTTTTCCCATCATATAAGGTCGCAATTTCACTAGGCTGTTGCACAGCATACTTTTCAAGAATATCCGTCATGTACATCGTCATTATAAGCCCTCCAAAAATTTGTTTTTTTATTGCTAGATAGAGTCAACATCAATGGCAAATTACTAGACTGCTAAAATTTCAGAAAATTATGATTTTATTTTATCAAGCATTGAATTCCTTGGCAATTTTTCCATACATTCAAAATATGTAGGTAAACTAACGAAATATTCTTAGACGTTTTACTTTTCTAGCAATTTCTATTAGGTGTATGATAATTATACGATTATTTATAGGAAAGGCCGGGTTTGCATGCTATATGCACTTTTAGGAGATTTACATTCTAATATAGAAGATACGAAAGCTGTTCTCACTCATATTCAGCAGACAGCAAAGGAAGCAAAAATCATTGGATTAGGTGATTTATATGAATGCACGATTAGTAAGAAAAAAGCCCAAACGATGTCTGGGTTATCTTTACAAAGAGCAGCGATCGTTGAAAATAAATTTGAGGAACTGTTAACCTTCCCCTCTATACGAGGCAATCAAGAAGAACGTATTACACAGGTGACGGGCATTGAGCGCTTTAGGGCGTTACCTGAAACAATGGAGATTGATGGCGCCACACTTATGCATGGGCATCAATTTAAATGGAGTGTAAGCTGGCAGCCAACATTTCCACCCTTTCAAAAGCCATTGTTCTTCTTTGGTCATAGTCATGAATCAGGTCTTTATCACCAGCAGAAAAAATTACCGATTCGTATTCGCTACGGACAACCTATTGTATTACAAAATAAACAATACGGTGTAAATGTTGGCTCCGTTGTAGATCACCGTGAATGGTGTCTGTATGATAGTGAAAAGCGGACCATAACCTTTATGTGTGTACCTTCTGTTGATGAAGGAACAGTGTCTTAAACATAAAAAGAGCAAGCTAATCTGCTCTTAGCTTGCTCCCCGTTTTTAATGAATGTATTGTTTTTTTCCGTCCAATAGAATTTCCTTTAACGCTTTGATTTTGTCAATGACTACAAAGGATTCTTCCGAAATTTCCTTCAAGTATTTTTCTGCCTCATTTTTATGTCCTACATTATATTCACGCACTGCTTTTTTAGCAATTTCATGGACATGAATAAATGGCTGTTCTAATTCTACATACACACGTTCATCACCTAATAGCTTTTTGCCAGTGCCATAATACCATTCACCAAGACGCGATTCTTTTGGCGAGCCTACATCTTGCTCTGTCATCGTTTCAAAGCCTAGCAGTAAATTATAAATTTTCCAGCGCCATAATAAATGATCGGTAATGGCTAATTCAATGATGTCCTCTTGGCTAATAATAAAGTTTTTAGAAATCGTTGATGAACGGTATCCATCGATCATTTTACTTAATTTATAAATAGCAGAGCCCATATCAAAAACGATGACTTTACTTTTTTGCATACTTTCTGTAATTGTATGGTTGCGTTCAGATATCGTTGTAGCGGATTGAGCTTGTACCTTTGTTGTTGTAGCTATTTCCTCAAAGCGAGCCCCTTGCTGCTGTAAATTTTTATTTAACTCTGCAAGTGTTTGAGTGATATGTAGTGTATCTGTAACACCTTGATGTAAGTCTTGTGAAAATTGAGTCGTTAAAGAGCTAATATCGTTAGTAATATGCAGTAGCTCCTGTATATCTGTATGTATGGATTTGACAGATGTACTTGTATCATCGGCAAGCTTCCGAACCTCTTCTGCGACGACAGCAAAGCCCTTTCCTGCTTCCCCCGCGCGGGCTGCTTCAATCGATGCATTTAAAGCTAATAAGTTCGTTTGATCTGCAATTCTTTGAATCAATTCCATCAGCTTCGATACACTATTTACACGTTCAACGAGACGTTTAATATCCTCCTGCATGGATTTATGTCCTTCATCTGTTGTTTGTAAGATCGTTGATACTTGGTGTAACGAATCTAAATCCTGGTTTAATTTTTTTAAAGCAAGCTTTGTTTGCTCTGAAATATCGCCTACAGATGTAGCAATATCTTCAATGCTTTCATCTAGTTCATGCATCGATTGATCTGCTGCAATGATTTCCTGTTGCTGTATTTCTTGAAATTCAATGAGTTCCTTCACTGTATCCAACTGTGTGTTATACGTAATGATTTCACCTAATCCATTCACTACGGAACCGGCTTGTATTTCTATATAGGTTTCTAAAATAATTTGCTGATCGATTGTTACTAGGCTATCATACGACAATAGGACATCCAGCATCTTCTCTTGATCACGTGATAATTCTTTTACAATTAGTGGAATAATTAACTGATTAATTAATGTATAGGCAGAAATCATCCAGTTCGGTAATACGCCTATTCGTGCATGTATATATGCTATTTTACGTCGCTTAAATACATAATCTAAATCTAATTCATCGTCAAACAGACTTATAAAGTGTGAATCGAATAACCCTTTTAAACGTTCGACTGTTGAATGTGTATGAATTACTTGGTTAAATTCTGATATTTCCAGCAAACGATCATAAAAGTTGTCGAGTATATGCTGTCGATTGTTTTCATAAATTTTACGTAAGAACCCAACAGATTCTCTCCTAATTCTTGATAGAGCTAGAAAATCCAATTTTTCTTTAAAGCGCTCATTCGCCTCAATGTCAGAATTTTTAGCGGCTGAGAAATAATCATAATTTTGATTAATCTTCTTCCTTTTGAACACAATAACCACTCCCGTTTGTCTAAAGTACATGCATGTAGAAACTACTATTTATAAACGAATAATTGAATTTCCTTCATTACCTTCATCTAATAAAACATATATATTTTACCAACAACAGAAAGACAAAAATAGATTCTCAAAAAATTCGTTACACTATCTTATTTACTTGTCCACTTTATTGACATTTTTCTTTGATAAACACTATTTCCACGCAGAAAAAACGCTAAAACCATAATTGATCTTAGCGCCTTCTTCCTATATAAACATTTAGTTACTACTAGCACTCGCAATCGCAATTTTGTAAACTATCCAGTAACTTTTCCATAGCCTCTAGTTGCTCACAAAGCGTTTGAATCATGCATTTTAGAATTGGGATTAATTCTTGGCAAATACAAAATCTTAGCACATTTTGCGCTAATCGTATTCCGCCCTGATGATGGACAATCATTTCCCTTAAGTAGTTGATGTTAATGCTATTGGAAACTGGTGGTGCACACATTGCATTAAACATAGCTTCTGTAATTTCTTTATAAGCACACATATACTCGTATAATTCATACTCTGAATTTTGTACAACACAGCATCTATTTTGTAGTGCTTCAAGACTTTCAAGCATTTCTGTATGTGTTCGGATGATTTCTAATGCAAGATTTTGTACAGGAATATTTGTCGTGAAGCGTAAAACATTTTCTGACATTTGAATTGCTGCTATTTGATATGGGATGATTTGCTTTATAAAATTTTCTGAAATACTACAAGTAATGGTTACATAGGTCATGCCCTGCATCATCTTTTTAAGGATGCGTTGATATTCCTCTAAATATATCTGTGTGACATTACTAAGTTCAATAGGTCTAGCCATTAGACACACTCCTTTCAGAGTAATGTATGCCCGCTAGGTTGTTGTGCGATAGACAATTGTACCAATTGCGCAATTTTTACAGGAACGTCATGATAGTTATAAGTTCTACGGACTCTTCTTTATATGTATCTAGGCATGCTTGACAAATACATGTATTCGTCATGGTCATATTTAACAATTGTTCTGGAAAGTTCTGTGTCATACACCAACATTCTTTTTCCCCTTTGGCGACTCCACAATGATTTTCTTTCCCACATCTTGGGCATCTCTTTTCCGACATAGTCTTGGACCCCCCATTCTTTTTCCATCATTGTAAAGGAAAAAAGGAAGAGCACTCAAGACCTTACTCCTCCCCAGTCACTATTGATGCTTGTGAATTTCTTGTTTCACTTCATCTATATTGGTGTCACTATATATAGCCGTCCCATGTCCACCCTGTTTAGCCAATAATGCTTTTACCTCATTGTAGGATAATCCTGCCTCGGCATTTTTCTGCTTCACTTCATGAATATCTGTGCCCGAAACTGTGAATGGAGCTTCTCCACTTTCTCTATTCATTGTTTGCTACCCCCTATAATTCATCCGGCTGTAATTCAATCAATTCATCGCCTTCTCTTCCCACTCTCTTATTGAGTTCCTCAATAGGGATGGCATCAACAGTTTGCATATCCTCATGCAAATCGAAAAGACTAATTGTATCTGATTCAACCATGTCAGGTTTGTCTTTACTACTTAAATTCATAAATATTTTCTTTTCATGTGGTATTTGTTCTTTGTCCATCATGCCACACTCCTTTCTTCTTTAATGTGTGTAATGATGAACAGATTATGTGTCTTTCCTTTTAGCACTTTTATCGATGCGATGGTACTCAGAAATTTGAATGACACGTACATGCCTGGTATGCAATTCATGATAAATGCCTCTGCTATCTGTAAAGGAGATATATTGATCTCGTTCACTCTTTACCAAATTCTCTGCTTCTTGCTGTGACTCGATAAAGATAAACCTTCTGACATAATGTATTTCATCAAAAAAATACGTAATTTTAAATTCCCTCATGATATATGCTCCTTAACAATACGGTGTTACTGCTTATTCTATCCAAAGTCCTGAACAATCCATAACATCATTCATAAGTAGCATATAGTATAATCATAACCTGTATAAAGGAGGATGGACGTTGATTCATACCGTTAAACCCGGCGAAACGTTAACTCAAATTTCCCGCGATTATCGTACCTCATTGTCTTCCATTATTGAGGCCAATCCAGGCATTCAACCAGACACTCTTTACGTCGGTCAACAAATTATAATACCTGGCTTTCCTGATCCTGAGACAATCCCATACCGTATTGAAATTTCTACAGAAAATCGTTGGCTACGCCTCTACAGAAATAATATCCTTCAAAAACAATACCCAATAGCAGTTGGACGTATGCTACACGAAACACCTGTTGGTAGTTTTATTATTATTAACAAAGATCCAAATCCTGGCGGCCCATTTGGAACTATGTGGATGAGTTTATCGAAGGAACACTACGGGATTCATGGCACGAATGATCCTAGCTCCATTGGGCATGCTGTTTCTCATGGCTGTATCCGAATGCAAAATCAAGATGTTGAAGAATTAGCTAGTATTGTTCCTATTGGGACTGAAGTAGTGATTCATCCATAATAATAAGGCTATCCAATGTGATAGCCTCCTCGCCTTCTTCTATTTTTCTCCTCTTGACTGTGCAAGTTTCATTAAATAGTATTGCTCTTCACGCCACATATGATCCGCCATAGGTGCTGTAAATGTACCTAAAACCTCTGCACTCAATTCCATCTCTTCTAACTCTTTTAAAAATGTTTTGAATAAAATCATTTCCAACTCAACATCCTTATTAAACCGGCTTAAAGCAGGAAAGGAATGCATATTCGTTCGTAAATAACCTGTTAATTCTACTGCCTTTAAATAAAATTGTTCAAAGTGTTTGGCAAACTCATTACTCTTTTGCTTCAATCTTTTTTCGACACCATCTAAATCATCCTGAATAATACCTGCATGTCCTGAAGCATCTAATAGCCAAATTAAATGATGGTGAAGCTCATGAAATATTGGTGGTACTTCGCCTTTTTTTAAATAATTGAGCACATTTTGATATTCTTCAAGTTCATTAACCATATGATTGACAAATGTTGGTGTTAAATGAATCCCAATATCTCCTGACAATTGATGTCTCAGTAGATGTAGTTTAAATTGTTTAAACTGCTCGACATTGTCATCAACGGTTATGGAGAAAGAGACTGCATTGGTACCATCAATAGATGACAAATAGGTAAGCAGCTGAGAGAATTGTTGGATAAAACTATTTGCCCTTTGAATGTCATCCTGTTCAGATGGATATAATGCGCCATGAATAAATTGCGCATGATTTTGCATGATTTCTAGCCAAAACCTATGCTCGAAAATTGCATGTTGCACAAAATTAGACAGGGTTAAACCTCCTTTGTTTTTCTTCACTATGAAAGAAGCTTGACGCTATCGTGCCAATTTTTTAAGTTCCCTCTATTTTATTCCTCATGAAATACAAATAGTAGTCTTCAGATCATCATGATCCATTTCGTATAGGATGAAACACTAAAAGCTATACTACCAATGGCTAAAGTAATTATTAGATGGAGTTACAACTTTAGGAGGGAGTACTTTGTCCACAAAGAAACAGTTATTATCCATTTTTGCCTTAGGTGGTATTAATGAAATTGGCAAGAATATGTATGTAGTTCAATATGCAGATGATATGATTCTTATTGATTGCGGAGCAAAATTTCCAGATGAAACCTTGCTCGGTATTGATTTGATCATCCCTGATATCACCTATTTGCTTGAAAATAAAGAAAAAGTTAAAGCTTTAATTGTGACGCATGGACATGAAGATCACATTGGTGGTATTCCATATCTCTTAAAAAAATTAAACGTTCCTGTTTATGCTACCCGCTTCACTTTAGGGCTGATCGAATTAAAATTAAAAGAACATAAGCTGCTCAGAGAAACTGACTTAATTGAAATTCAGGCTGACTCAGCACTCCATTTGGGAGAAATTGATGTAAGCTTCTTTAGAACTAACCATAGCATACCCGATTGCTTAGGAATCGTCCTTGCCACTCCTGAAGGAAATGTAGTGCATACTGGCGATTTCAAATTCGACTTAACACCTGTGAATAACCAATTCGCAGACATTCATAAAATGGCAGAAATTGGATCAAAAGGAGTGCTCGTTCTAATATCAGAAAGTACAAATGCCGAACGACCAGGCTTAACGCCCTCTGAGCAACTTGTTGGTCATCATATTGAGGAGGCCTTTTTCCATGCCGAGCGTAAAATTATCATCTCAACCTTTGCCTCAAATGTTAATCGTATTCAACAAATTGTGCATGCAACCATTGCCGCTAATCGAAAGCTAGCTTTATTAGGTCGTAGTATGGTAAATGTTGTAGATGTAGCTATTGAAAGAGGTTATTTATTTGTTCCAGATGATCTGTTAATAGATGCGCGTGAAGTTAAATACCTTCCCCCAGAGGAGGTAGTCGTTCTATGTACTGGCAGTCAAGGAGAGCCATTAGCAGCACTCGCACGTTTAGCAAATGGTAACCATCGGGAAGTAAAGGTTTTACCTGATGATATGGTTATTCTCGCAGCGTCTCCTATTCCAGGCAATGAAAAAGGAGTTTCTCGCATTGTTGATCATTTGTTTCAGCTTGGCGCAAAAGTCATATATGGTTCTTCCAATCATACGGGAATGCATGTTTCAGGACATGGCTATCAAGAAGATTTAAAACTTATGCTGACGTTTATGAAACCACAATTTTTTATTCCTATTCATGGCGAATTCCGTATGTTGCATCAGCACCGTTTATTAGCTGAGTCTGTTGGCGTTCAAAAGGGCCATACGTTTATTATGAAAAACGGAGATGTTGTGGATATTGAAAATGCGACAGCGAGACAAACACGCAAAGTTCCATCTGGGGATACGTATGTGGATGGAATCGGCATAGGTGAAGTAGAAGGTATTGTCCTGCGTGATCGCAAGCAGCTTTCTGAGGATGGAATGTTGGTTATTGTTTTAACCCTTAGCAAAGCAGACGGTGCTATTATTTCAGAGCCTGATACTATTTCTCGTGGCTTTGTGTTTGCAAAGGATTTCGAAGAGCTATTGAATAAAGTGAATGTGCTGACCAAAGAAATAATCAACGAGTTGCAGCAAGAAAGTAGACAAATACATGTCTTAAGACGAGAAATAAAAAAAGCTGTGGGTCAGTATTTATTTACACAAACAAAACGAAAACCTATGATTTTACCCATCATTATTGAAATATAATTAGTCGGTGCAAGGATTAATAAATCCACTACGCACCGACTGCTTTATATTAATGGCTCATAACCTCTGACACGCATGATATTCTGGAAAATCATGCAAATAATCACCATTAAAAATATGATTTAGCATAGCTATATAAAGATAATGCAACTGCTCAAATCCTTGATATAAGCTGTTAGAATGATGGTTCGCTTGTCTAGAAGTATTATCAAAATGCTTTGGTAGATTCTTAACTGCAGTAACTAAATAATCCTTATTCGTTAATAATTGTTGAACAGCATTTAATACTTGAACTACTTGATGCTGAATGACTATAGAAGGTAACTCAATCATTAAACGATAGTCATCACATTTTTTATTATTATGTTGATACCATTTAATAAAATGAAATAAATAGTCACTGCTTAGTATCGATTCATTCGGTATGATTGCAATGATTTCATGGCTAATACATACATCTGTTTTACATTGATATATACTCGTGTCCTTTAAATTCGTTTTATTTAGAAGGATACTTTGAGCTGGTACCAATGAAAAAGAGTATTGTTCTTTCAATGTACTATCAACCTTTGGCAAACGACTAGTATCATCTTCAAGCGATAATTTCTTTAGCGCTTCTTCGGTTATATAAGGAATGCCTTCCCTAGTAAAGCGTTTTTCACTCGTGAACATTTTACCCATTTTAATTTTTGCTACCTCTTCTAACAAATACTTCACCTTGCTTTCATCCTCCAATCTTATGTTCTACTTTGTAAACTACTCTATAAACATTCACTTTCGATCTACTTCTAAAAGCTTCAATTAGGCCATTTGACTAAGGAAAGTGGCTACTCTAAAATTGTACCATTTTAATGTAACTTTTTCTCTATTATACCACTATAATAGTATAGTCATTTCCACTATTTTTCACTAGCTTTTAACATAGAGGTGAATCATATGTCAGATTTTTTAAAGCTAGTAGGTGAACAACTCCGTATTATTAGATTATCGAAGGGGCTAAGCCAGGAAGAAGTGGCCGAAAGAACAGGGAAATTGGGTTTCAGTAAAGGAAGAGTCTCCAATATTGAACACGGACAATCTAATATAACCTTAAGTACATTAGAAATACTTATGAAGGCACTAGATATCCCTCCTGAGGAGCTTTTTAATTTTCAAAAATTATCTGGCGTTACTGATATTGAGGAAAAGAACCTCATGCTAGACATTCATCGATCATTATTAAGAGAACGCAATTTAGACGAGGTTAAATATGTAGTTCGTATTACAAAGGATTTTTTAAATACGATTGATTCACAGTCAAAGAAAAACAGCCCCAATGGTCAATGACATTGGAGCTGTTTCTTCACCTATATAAATGATTACATACCAAACTTTTGACGATAGCCACATTTTCTACAAAGCTCTTCAACAGCCTCTCTTCTTGAAAAGCCATCGATTATATTATTGGCACGTTCCCCATCCACTATTTCTGAGAACGATTTTTCATGAACATTACCTAAATTAATAACCCCTTCGCCATCTAAGCAGCAAGGTACAACGGTACCATCTACAAGAATCGCAGCCTGACTACGAAGAGCGTGACAAAAGCCTTTGCCTTCATCTTCTGGCTCCAGCAAGCTTGGCCATCTAAATTCATGATCCTGATTCAAATAAATATTCGAGCCGATTTTCACACCCTTACCAGGCTCTACTTTTTCCTCGATGCGATAATCAAGATTATACTCATTTTCTAGTATTTCTAATGTTTCGCGGTTGCGACGTGCTGCAACATCCGAAACGTGATCTTGTTGTAAATTCCATAAGCGGTAGGAAATAATCGTTTTGTATTCTCTAGACTCCCGTACAAAGTCTAAAATATCGCCTAAATATTTTTCTCTGTTTTCCGAACCTTCATGTCCATCAAAGCTATGTAGAGAAAAGTTTATTTGACGTAATGCTGGTTTCCCTAATATTTTTTCACGGTTTTTCTTAATTAACGTACCATTCGTTGTAATATTAACCTTAAACCCTTTCGCATGAGCCGCATCCAACAGCTGATCAATCCGTGGATGTAAAAGAGGTTCTCCCTTTACATGCAAATAAATATATTTTGTATGCGGTCGGATTTCGTCCAATATTTTATTAAATTGCTCTACTTTTATGAGTCCCTTTGCACGTTCAGTAGGCGGACAAAAACTACATGCTAAATTACAAACACTCGTTATTTCTATATAAACCTTTTTAAATGTTTTCAACTTTCCTTCACCGTTCCAGTTCCCTTGTATTCAAATCCCATTCATTTTAACAAATTTATAGGATAGATAGCAAAAAACGAGTGCTTCTCTCTAATGAATATGGTTACACATACAAATGGACTTTAAAAACTGTAATATCTTATTAGTATGAGTATGAATAGTCGAAAGGAGGACAAACGATGCAAAATTTCAATTCTAGAAAATTTAATGAACCTGAGGAACCTGAAAACGATTCTACTGAAAAACATGCTAGAAACCATATTACATTCAATTTTACATTCAATATAGGAAATACAGACTTCCATTTTGAGCAACGTGCTGAAGGCGGAGGACAAATCAATGAGGATGTGGGGACAAATGCCAATCAAGGTGGGCAAAATGCTAGTCATGGCAGTCACACACGTAATGTAAATTCTCAGTTTGCAGATGGGAATCGCCGTAGCGGTATAGCTGGGAGTGATAACAACGAGGCTGGTGAACAGCAAGGTATAAAGGTACGAGACAGCTTAGTCACTGATAGCGATATTCATTCCTCCTCTAATCATAGTGAAAGCCATGAAGAGGACAATGATTTATTAACGGAAAAATAGAAATAAAACTTCTATCTGTTCATTGTCACACTCAACAGATAGAAGTTTTTTGTTAAACATTTCGTTTATAGTTTTTAGTACCATCATAGGAATACAACATCGGTTTACTATCCACATATGTCTCTAAATGCACGGGACGACCCCACAGCTGATATATATACGGTAGTACATTTTCTAAATAGTGAGGATCTAGCTCCATGCCTTCATAGCCATGCATTAAATAGAGCTCCCCATTCCGTAAATAATCACCATTTTTTACTAAAATATATGGGAATCCACCGTTAACCCGCATTGAAACAAGCTGGTCTCGAACTATCTCATGATCTTTGTCAGTAATCCGATATTCATTTCCTTTCTTTTGAAATAAATATAAATCCTCACGCTTCGCTAAGTCTTTTGATAAATAATTACGAATAAAGGAAATATCTGACTCAACCTCTCTTACTTCAAATATTTTTTCCCGTCCTGTGTTCGGCTGTACACCTAACCGCTTCATCTCATCAGTCGGGTTGTTATAGCGATTTTCTATATCCTCAAAAATTTTAATGCCAAGGTAATATGGATTAATGGATGTTTTAGAGGGCTGCACAACTCCTGCATTTAACTTGGCATATTCGATGGTTTCTGGAGTTGTTAGGTTCAACTCCCGCATAATTCGTTGATGCCAAAAAGATGCCCAACCCTCATTCATTATTTTCGTTTCTAATTGTGGCCAAAAATAAAGCATCTCTTCACGCATCATTGTTAATATATCTCGTTGCCAATCTTCCAGCTCGCGGCTATGTTCCTCTAGAAATAATAAAAGATCCTTTTCTGGTTTTGGTGGAAACTGCTTTAATCTCCGTCTAATTGGCTTATACACTTTATCTTTTTCTTCTAAGCTCCATAAATCATCATATGGCGATTTTATTGGAGCCTTTTCTTCCTCTTGCTCATCTTCCTCACTCCAAGATAACTTCGGTCTTAAAATAGATGGATCAATATGTTCCTGAATCGCTAAAACGGCATCTAAAAACTGCTCAACCTCATCCTTACCGTATTCTCTTTCATAGCCGGCAATTCGTTCAGCCGTAGCTGTCATGCTCTCTACCATATCTCTTCTTGTGTTGGAGAAACGCACATTATTTTTAAAGAAGTCACAGTGTGCTAAAACATGGGCAATAATCAATTTATTTTGCGTTAACGTATTTGTATCAAGTAAAAATGCATAGCATGGGTTAGAATTTATTACGAGCTCATAAATTTGACTAAGCCCTAAATCATATTGAAGCTTCATTTTATGAAATTGCTTACCAAAGCTCCAATGGGAAAAACGAGTAGGCATTCCGTAGGCGCCGAATGTATAAATAATATCTGCTGGACAAATTTCATAGCGCATTGGATAAAAATCTAAGCCAAAGCCTGAGGCAATTTCGGTAATTTCATCTATTGCTCGCTGAAGCTCTTTTGTGTCCATTTTACGCCCCCTCCCTTGAACGTTGATACTAATACAACTTCCCTATCATTCCTCATTTTTCTTGAAAAAACTCTTTAAAGCATCATAGACATCGCCTTTTTTTCTCAAAATATGATGTCTAAATTTCGGATCATCAATTTTTTTATAGGTATACATAAGTGTCGAGAAACGATTATGTTGATTGACTTCTCCATACCCGAACATGCTGGATACATCCATCAATTCAGCCACTAGTTTCAAGCACTTTTCATTATCCATTGAAATATTTTCACCATCTGAAAAATGAACAGGATAAATATTGTAGCGTGATGGAGAGTATTTTTCCTTAATTAATTCCAGTGCTTTTTTGTAAGCCGAAGAACAAATAGTTCCTCCACTTTCTCCCTTTGTGAAAAATTCCTCTTCGGTAACTACCTTTGCCTCTGTATGGTGGGCAATGAACTCAATTTCAACCGTTTCATATTTGGAACGTAAAAACTTTGTCATCCAAAAGAAGAAACTGCGAGCACAATACTTTTCAAATGCTCCCATTGAGCCACTCGTATCCATCATGGCAAGCACTACTGCTTTTGATTCTGGCTTTACTACTTCATCCCATATTTTAAAACGTAAATCATCATTATGAATAGGTGTAATTTCAGCTTTTCCATGCATCGCATTGCGTTTTAATGCATTTAAAATGGTGCGCTTTTTATCCACATTACCCATTAACCCTTTTTTGCGAATATCATTGAACTCTATTTTTTCAGTGACGATTTCTGCCTTTTCCTTCTGCTGCAAATTAGGTAGCTCCAGCTCGTGGAATAAGACATTTTGAATTTCCTCAAGACTGACTTCTGCTTCATAATAATCTTGGCCAGGCTTGTCACCTGCTTCTTTTCCTTTACCTTGAGCCTGGTTGGCTTTACTGCCATCTCGTGCCACTACATCACCAACATTGCTATCTCCTTGTCCTTGCCCTACATGCTTAGAGTTATCATAGTTATATCGAATTTTAAATTCATCAAGTGACCTTATAGGTATTTTAATAACCTCGCGGCCATTAGACATCACAATACTTTCTTCACTAACTAAATCAGGTAAATTGTTTTTAATCGCATCTTTCACTTTTTCCATATGTCTTTGTTGGTCCTGGTGTCCTTTACGATGGAGGGACCAATTTTCCTGAGAGATAACAAAGCGTTTATTTTCGTGTTCAGTCATTTTTATCCTCACCCATCTATCAAATTCGCTTTTTCTATACTATGCTTGAGAAGTACTTTCTTGAACGTTTTTTATAAATTCAATAATTCATTCCATAAAAACCCCTCATTTTGATAGTAAAAGGAGTGCCCAAATTGGGACACTCCTATCTGACTTGGAACAATAAAAGTTGTTTATCGATTCAACAGGCTTCCTACATATTGTAGCAACTCGTTAGCAGAAGTTGTATTATAACCATGCTCATCAACAAGTCTTGCGACTACCTCATTAATCTTCTTGAGTTGCGATTCATCCGGCATTTTTGATGAGGTTGTAATTTTCACTACATCTTTTAAATCGGCAAATAATTTCTTTTGAATGGCTTCTCGTAATCTTTCGTGAGAATTATAGTCAAAACGTTTGCCTTTTCGTGCATAGGCAGAAATACGAATGAGAATCTCCTCACGAAATGCCTTTTTAGCATTTTCTGAAATGCCGATTTGCTCTTCAATCGAACGCATTAATTTTTCGTCTGGGTTCATTTCCTCCCCAGTAAGCGGATCAAATAATTTATTTTTATTACAAAATGCCTCTACATTATCAAGGTAATTATTCATTAATGTTTTCGCTGATTCTTCATAGGAGTACACAAAAGCCTTCTGTACTTCATTTTTCGCAATGTCATCGTACTCTCTGCGGGCAACCGCAATATAGTTCATGTATTTCTCACGATCCTCTTGAGAAATGGAAGCATGCTGATCCAATCCATCCTTCAAAGCTCGTAAAACATCTAATGCATTAATAGATGGCACTTCTTTACGGATAATAGCCGATGAAATACGATTAATAATATAGCGCGGATCAATACCGTTCATGCCTTCATTAGGAAACTCTTTTTTCAGTTCCTCTAAGTCAACGGAATTAAATCCCTCCACATTTTCTCCGTCGTACAAGCGCATTTTCTTAATCAGATCCACACCTTGTTTTTTCGGAACTTCCAATCTTGTAAGAACCGAAAAGATTGCTGCGGCCTTTAAAGCATGCGGCGCAATATGAACATGGGACATATCACTCTCTTTAATCATCTTTTCATAAATATGCTCTTCCTGACTCATCTTTAGGTTATACGGAATAGGCATAACAATAATACGGGAATGTAATGCCTCATTCTTTTTATTAGAAATAAAGGATCGATATTCGGTTTCGTTTGTATGAGCTACAATTAACTCATCCGCACTAATTAATGCAAATCTTCCCGCTTTGAAATTACCCTCTTGTGTTAAAGATAATAAATTCCACAAGAATTTTTCATCCAGCTTCAGCATCTCTTGGAACTCCATCATTCCTCGATTGGCTTTATTGAGCTCCCCATCAAAGCGATATGCACGGGGATCTGATTCAGAACCAAATTCACCGATTGTGGAGAAATCAATACTTCCTGTTAAATCGGCAATATCCTGCGATTTCGGATCAGAAGGTGTAAATGTTCCTATCCCTACTCGTTTATCTTCTGAAAAAGAAATTCGTTCAATCATTACATTTTCAATACGTCCATCGTATTCCTTTTCAAGACGCATCGTATTTAAAGGCGATAAACTTCCTTCAATTCTTATGCCATACTCCTCAAAGAATTCATTACGCAAATGATGTGGAATTAAGTGCAATGGGTCCTCATGCATTGGACATCCCTTAATTGCGTAGACCGCACCCTCGTCTGTTCGAGAATATTGCTCTAACCCGCGTTTCAATAAAGTAACAATTGTTGATTTACCACCACTAACTGGTCCCATTAATAATAAAATACGCTTTCTAACATCTAACCTGCGTGCTGCTGGATGGAAATATTCCTCCACCAGTCTTTCAATTGCTGTTTCAAGCCCAAAAATTTCATGTCCGAAAAATTTGTACATTTTTTGCCCATCGCGTTCCTCTACACCAGCACTTTTTATCATATTGTAGACGCGTGAATGGGCTGTTTGTGCAACTTCAGGTCTTTCCCTAATAATGTTTAAATAATCTGCAAATGTGCCTTCCCACTTCAGCCTATTTTCTTCTTCGCGATAGCTTTTCACTTTATCTAAAATGTTAATAGCCTTCCCTCCATTCAGGGCTTGATTTATAACATAGTATGAAGCAAATGACATGATGATACCGATTACTTTTTCTTTCGTGAAGTTTCTTCTTATTATTGATTTTTTTATTACCAAAAAAACCGGGAAAACATTGTCTAAATCGTAAGGAAAAAGCTTTCTGGAATGAAGATAAAAATTTCGGTTATTCTAAACTTTAGAAAGGAGGTCCATCATTGCGTCGTCATTTTACATTTCTTTTAACTTTCATACTTTTAGGAATTACACTCTACCCGAATGCCTCGTTTGCAAAGGAGGAGGCGACGGAAGAAGAAATTATGCAGCAGCGTATGTCTTATTATGTACAATTTGATGAATTGCTCATTCCTTGGCATTTTTTAGCTGCTATTGATCAATATGAGAGAAATTTACAATCCGTTCGAAAAGATATCCCTAAGCGAGATGGCTATTTGTCCATTCAATTTTCTGATGAGTATTGGTCTGGCGCATTAAATCCTGTAAAGGAAGACAGCAAACCCGAAACCATTAGCTATTTTGGAGGAATGGGTCTAGACGGTAATAATGATGGCATTGCTAGCCCTAAGGACGATGAGGATGTCATCTTCTCAATGGCCAGTTACTTAGCTAAATATGGAACAACTGATGAGGATTTTAAATTAGCCTTATGGGAGTACTACGGCAGCGAAGAAGCAGTGAATCAAATTTTTACCATTTCTACTTTATACAGACATTATAAAACCATCGAGCTTGATGCCCATACTTTCCCACTTAATATCCGCTCTACTTACAGCTATCGAGGAACATGGGGGGCCAATAGAGGTTGGGGTGGACGTCGTATACATGAGGGAACCGATATTTTTGCCAATTATGGAACACCTGTATTATCTACCTCCTATGGGGTGGTCGAAGTAAAAGGTTGGAACCAATTTGGCGGCTGGCGTATCGGCATCCGTGATAATCATAACTCTTATCACTATTATGCCCACCTTGGAAGTTATCATAAGGATATTGAAGTAGGCACAATTGTGGAACCTGGCACTGTGCTCGGCTATGTCGGAAGCTCTGGTTACGGCAAAGAAGGTACATCTGGAAAATTCCCCCCTCATCTCCATTATGGCATCTACAAATTTAATGGAAGAACTGAATGGGCATTTGATCCTTATCCTTCTTTACTACAGTGGGAGCGACTGGCAAAAAGTAAAAAACAATAAATATATGATTCAAGGCACTTGAGGCATTTTGCTTCAGGTGTTTTTTCTTTGCCATTAGGAAATTTCGCATAATTATTTTAATCAACCATCCGTCAACTATACATATTTTACTATTCGTAAAAGAAAAATAATTATACTGTTGAACTAAAAAACTATTTTTAATTATTTTTACCAAATGGCTTATTAATCTATCTAAATAGTTATAAAATAAAAGTTGTTATTCAAAATACTCTATATGGAGTTAGGTAAAGGGATGGGGAAATGAAAGGCATTTATCAGTTTAAAACACTTAAAGCAAAAATTTTAAGTGCATTTATACTTTTGTTAGTTTTAGTCGTTAGCTTTACAGCTTACACTTACACTTCCAATACAGCTATGGAAAAACAAGCAAAGGCTTTAGTAAAGGAAGATTTAGTAGTTCTCAATGCAAGTAACAATTTAGCACTCTCTATGAGTGTCCGGTTGTCAGCAGCCTTAAACTATGTGTTAACCGGCGATGAAAAATATAAGGAAACGTTTAATGAGTATCGTCAAATAGCTGAAGATAATAATGCGCTGCTAGACAAATATGATACATCCGAGGAACGCACTAAAACTGTAGAACTTGCACGTGATTGGAGCCAAATTGTGAAGACAGAAGTATTCGATGTCTATCAAAAGGGCAATAAGGAACTAGCTTTAGAAAATTTAATGGATACACAAAATCTCGTGTCTAACGTACGTAATGGCTATGAACAGCTAGCTAATGACCGTGAAGAAGCCATTACAGCTGTTGGTAATGATGTTGTAACAACGAGCTCTACCAATCGTACAATCGGCATTATTTTCAGCTCCATCTTAACGATTATTGGTATTCTAATCGCCATTGTTACAGCTAGTACGATTTCTAAGCCCATTAAGGTTGTAGCAAATCGTATGAAGGAACTAGCAGATGGTAATTTACAGCTTGACCCATTAACTGTAAAAACACGCGATGAAATTGGAACGTTAATGTCTTCAGCAAACGAGATGAATGTTCAATTAAAGCAAACCATTCAATCCATCTATACGGTTTCTGAAACTGTAGCAGCAAGTAGCGAAGAGCTAGCACAATCTTCCAATGAAGTACAGGCAGGTACTGAACAAATTACAGTGACTATGCAGGAGCTAGCTTCTGGCACAGAAACGCAAGCCTCTACAACGGGTGATTTAGCAGAAACGATGACAGCTTTCAAACGTAGTATTCAAGAAACAACACAAGAAGGTACCCAGCTAAAAGAGCATTCTAGCCAGGTTCAAGATTTAACGATTAGTGGCAAAAACTTAATGATTCAATCTACACAACAAATGGCCACTATTAATGAAATCATGTTAGATTCTGTGAAAAAGGTTGAAAATTTGAATGATCAATCTGCTGAAATCTCCAAACTGGTTTCTGTGATAGATGATATTTCCAACCAAACCAATTTACTCGCTTTAAATGCAGCTATTGAAGCGGCCCGAGCAGGTGAACATGGGAAGGGCTTCGCCGTTGTAGCAGACGAGGTCCGCAAGCTTGCCGAACAAGTACAATTCTCAGTGACTGATATTTCAACAATCGTCAACCGTATTCAAGGTGATACAGGTACTGTCACTACTGCCTTACAGACAGGCTATGAGGAAGTCAAAAGAGGAACAGCACAGCTTGATCAAACAAGTGATACATTTGAACAAATATCGAGTGCTGTAGAGGATATGATTGATAATATTACTACTATTTCCGATAATTTAAATCAACTAGCTGATGGTTCAGAATCGATCAATGCTTCTATTGATGAAATGGCCTCTATTTCACAGGAATCCGCTGCTGGAGTTGAACAAACGACAGCGACTGTGGAGGAAACGGCCGCTACTATGGAGGAAATAGCTCGAAGCGCTAATCAGCTCGCTGGATTAGCTGAGGAATTAAGTGGCCAATTAAAACAGTTTAAAATTTAGAACAACGATATTAAAAGCTATCTCCATTTTTTCTAGATTTGAGATAGCTTTTTATCTTTTCATTATTGCCAATGTCTAATTGGCACTCTTTCCAGCTCATGGCGCTTAATAATAACACTTATCTTTTGAAACCATTTCTCACATAATTCCATTGCTTCTTCATATTCTTCCTCATCTCTCGCTATAGGATGTTCCCCCTGATCCATAAATATATACTCTAAGATAGGCTCTGATAAATGATCGACTACAAACTTTAATGATAGTTGTGAAACAGTATCAGTATCATCTTCTTCCTCTTCTTCTGCAAAATCTTCCTCTTCGCCTAGCAACGAGCCGCTCATTAAGTAATTTTTAGTTCGGAGGACGAACATTTCATCCTCCATCATAGCTACCTCATAGATTTTACTAAACGGAATTTCTATTATTTTAAGTTCTTCCTCTAATTCTTCTCTTTGAGCGAAGATGAGCATATTTGTCTGTTCATTTAGCAATAACCCCTTTAAAGCGTCCTCTGATAATAAGCATTGAGTGTGTGGGATCGCCTTCATCTCCTCCTCACTAGCTTCCTTCATTTGCGCATACTTTTGTGATTCCACATAACGCTCTTTTATATAACGAATAATTCCTATACTCACTAAAGCTAAACCAATTAAAAAAAAGAGCTGCTGAATAATGGCTAATTCAATCGCATTTGCTAGAAAAAGATAGATGATCCCTAACAAAATGAAGAAAATAATTTTCATTCATATCCCGCCTTTATGAAGATAATCGCTAGAAAAATAGTTTAATGTACTAGCAATCTATTCATGAATCTATCTTTTCATACTTATTTCTCCAATATAAAAAACATGAGATCGATGAATGTACAAGGATCTCATGTTCTCTATTAGCGATCGACTAATTCCTCTTTACTGCTTACGTCGTCTAGCGTTTTATCTTTTTCTATTTTGTGCATCTCAAGTACATGCTGTGATGGTGGCACTAGTAGACTTACGACTACAATAGTAACCCCCGTAATAACAACGCCGGAAAATACCGGTGCCTGCCATAATTCATTTAATAGACCAAGGAATCCTTCTGATTGGATGGTCAAACTAGGCACAAATGTCAATGAAGTCACAATGTAATAGATTAGGCCAACGGATATACTTGCCCATACAGCAGGTGTACTCACACGTTTCCAAAATGGTCCTAAAACGATTGGCCAGAATATCGTTACAAAAATAACATCCCATGCTAAATACGCTAAATCAATAACCTTTTGAAAGCTAATCGCTAACACTAGCCCTAGTAAAGCACTTGATAGAATGACAGCACGTGAAAATCTTAGCAGCTTTTTAGGATCAGGGTTACGATTAATAAAATCTAAATAAATGTTCTTTGTGACAATCCCCGAAGTCGCTACATAGCATGCAGCTACCGTGGACATCCCCATAGCTGCCATGGCCGTTAAAAAAATGGCTGCCAAAAGCGGTGGGAAATAACCTTGTGCAAAGGTAAGCATTAATGTTTCTGGGTTAGTACTATTAGGATAAATAGATTTGAAAGCTTCACCCAACATTCCTGGAATCCAACTGATTGCAATAACTATAGTCCCCGCAATGATCATACTGCGCTGAGCTACTCTTGGACTTTTCGCCGCTGCTACTCTTTGACCAAGATCAACTGCTGGAATGTCTCCAAGTGCTAAGACAAGATATAGCGTCCAAAACTCGGCTCCCGCTTTCTCAAACAATGTATGAATATTCCACCACTCAGGATTAAAGGTCACATCTGGATAGTAAAATAAAATAAAGATAGTAATTCCTAGAATTCCTGCTACAGCAAGTGCACCCTGTACAATTTCTGTATAAGCGACTGCCCATAAACCACCTATAACCGAATAGATAGCTGTTAACGATACAAATAGAAGTGCTGCAGGAATGAAGTCAATTTGTAATAGCTGCTGAATAATATATGTACCACCGACTGTTAATGCTGCTGCATTAAATACACCAAAGGCAATGGCCATTACAACACCTGTATAGGCGCCTAGCTTTTTACTACCATAGCGCAAGCCATAGTAATCTGCTAATGTCCAGCCCTTTAAACGACGTAGTGGCTTTGTCCAAATGAGTGCACCAAGAATCATACAAGTTCCTAAGCCACCCATTGTTGCTGAACCTTCAAAGCCACCACTCGTATAGCCTGAGCCAACTGCTGCAAAAAAGAATGGAGCAGCTAATAAAGCCGCGACTAAACTTCCTGTGACAACAGAAAGAGGCATACTCCATCCAGCAACAATTAAATCCTCTGCTGTGTTGACACGCTTGTACCCTTTATAGCCAATATAATAAATAAATAGTAAGTATAAGCTAAAGATGATTATATTTAACATGCTCGTACTCCTTAGTTTCCATTATCCGTTCATTACAACGCCACCATTAGGTGTTAATATTTGACCTGTATAGAAATTAGCATGCTGAGAGGCTAGAAATAGCACACTTTTGGCGATTTCTTCTGGCTGTGCTAAACGTTTTAATGGGTATTTTGCCGATTCTTCCTCCACATAGTTGTCCCCAAACTCTTTTAAAATGTCCGTAAACGTACCACTTGGAGCTACTGCATTAACAAGTATAGATGGTGCTAATTCTCTAGCTAAAGCTTTTGTAAAAGCATTAATAGCACCTTTAGCGGCAGAATAATGCGTAAATTCTTCACAGCCTAAGCTCCCTATATCAGAAGAAATATTAATGATTTTCCCTGTATCACGTTCTTTCATTCTTTTAGCAGCTTCACGGCAATTATAGAAACATCCATATAAATGAACCTTAATCATTTTGTCCCATTGCTCATCCGTCAAATCAGTAATGCTGGATGCCTGTGCAAACCCAGCATTATTCACAAGAATATCAATTTCTCCTAAATGCTTGTCCATATATTGAAACATGTCTTGCACTTCCTGAGATTTAGAAACATCTGCATGGAAGGTCATTGCTTTAACACCAAACTTTTCAGCCTCCATACGAACTGCCTCTGCCTCATGCTCATCCCCAATATAATTGATTAAAATATTAGCCCCATGTTGGGCAAAGCCTAATGCAATGGCTTTGCCAATCCCTTTACTAGAGCCAGTAATTAAAACATTTTTGCCTGTAAAATCAATGTTCATCTTGATCACTCTCCAATTTGAATTTTGTCACAAGTGCTTGAAGCTCTTCTGCTGTTTGCCCAAGAGCTGAGGAAGCATCTTTCACTTCCAGCATTGTCGTTAACTGCTCTTGTGTAGATTTGGAAACATTAGAAGAAAAATCAGCCGATAATTCTGCAGATTGTTTAATGTTATTAACAGATGCAGCCACTTCCTCCGAGGAGGCAGAGATTTGCTGAGAGGCTGCCGAAATTTCACGTATTTGATTTGCCACTTCTTCTGAGGAAGAAAGAATTTCCTTAAAGATTTCTCCCACCTCATTAGTAAATGTCATACCTACTTTTACATCTTCTTTTCCTTTTTCCATAACAGTAAGAGAGGCATTGGAATCTGACTGAATCGAACTAATTAAATTATATATTTCAGTTGCTGACTGTGAGGATTGCTCAGCTAGTCTTCTCACCTCATCAGCTACAACAGCGAAGCCCTTCCCATGTTCCCCTGCTCGTGCCGCTTCAATGGCTGCGTTCAATGCTAAAAGATTTGTTTGGTCCGCAATAGCCGTAATTAAGCTGACAATGTCACTAATTTTTTTAGTATTAACATGTAAGCCGTTAATCGTAGTGCCAATTTGCTCAACTGAATCATTGATTAATTCCATTTGTGCAATAACTTGATGCACAACTTGATTGCCTCGTTCAGATGCTTGTGATGCCGAAATAGAAGATTCTGCCGCTGTATTAGCCGAGTCAGCAATTTGTTGGATACCAGTTGCAGTCTCCTCCATAGCAGCAGCTGTTTCCTCTGTCATTGTCATAGAAGCTTCTGCATTTTGGGTAATTTGCTTTACATCATTGGCAATATTAGTAGAGCTGTTATAAGTCTCACCAGCATTGACCGTTAATTGAGTCGCTGCTGAAGATACGTGATTCGAAGTATTTCTGATGTTTAAAATAATATGTTGTAAATTGGCAACCATTGTTTGAATAGATGCTGATAAATTGCCGATTTCATCTTTAGTAATATCTAAATCAACATTTATTAGCTCCCCATTTGCTACTTGGTTTGCTACATTTACCACCTTTTGAAGTGGCTTTAATAAACGATCTATAATTATGTAAACTAATATTAATAAAATTAAAATTCCGATAATTGCAATGACAATTTGCTTAATAACACTTGCTTTAATAATGGTATTGATATAGTCCGCAGAGTAATCAATTCCTAATAGCGCTATCAATTGCCCATTATCATCGTGAATGGGGCTGAAAACTGTTCTCCAGGAACCAAAAGGATCCTCGAATATATCTGTTACTTCCGTACTATTATTTTGAATAGCTAATTTTGCTGTTTCTACATGCTCATTCGCTAAATCGGTAAAAATTTCTCCTGCTTCATAGACCTCATTCAAATTAGATGTATAGCCAATCGGATTGACCCCACCCTCATCCTGTACATCCCAAATATAACTCCAACTCATAATACCTTGTTGTTCTTGAATCATATCGAGTTGCTTTTGTACCTTCGTAAATTTGGCGTTCGTTTCTCCTTTTTCAGACAATAAATCCTTCACTTCATTACTATCTAAATTCATCGCTGTTAACAAACCAACACTTTTTAATTCTTGTTCCAAATCAACAGTCATTCGATTGTTTAATTCTTTAATACTTTGAGTAGTGATGACGGCTATAAGCAATAACACAACAATGGAAACCGTCAATAAAAGTTTGTTTTTTAATGAGATGTTTTTCCATAAATTCATGACTTTTTTCCTCCTTATACGTTTTTTTGCAAATAAAAAGCCTATTCCGAAAGAAATAGGCATAAAAAGAACTAAAACTAGAATTTAAAGGATACAACTAGCACTCTTTTGCAACCTAGCCATCTAAGTACTTATTCCCTTAGACCTGTAGCTTTGCATCTTTACTTTTTAGTAAATTTGCCTATCTTTCCCCTCCCAAAATTAACACAATGGGAAAAAGTAGTCAATGCTACCAATTTAAAATATACATATTTTATACTACTTCATTACTAGTTATTCGAATTTATTGGACAAAATAAATACAGCTACAACATGGATTCATGTCACAGCTGCATATTTTTCCACTTACCCCTAAGTGTTTGAATAATTTATACGTTTTGTGTAATCAGTAATACAGATGGTATAAAGGATAGAGCAAACATAGCCACATACCATAATGAAGTACGTTTTAATGAAAAACGAACTTTTTTTCGTTCTGCATAAAAAATATCTAGCATAACCGCAACAATAAAAGGCATTGTAACACATGCAATAGCTACTAATAAGATGTCAAAATAAATCATACAAGCACCCCTTTGTTTGTGAACATTTTTCATCTTTTTTGTGAACATTTTGTGATAATTTGATTGTACACAATTCCGTCACAAATTGTCAACTAGTTTAAAAGAAAAAAATGGTACTTTATGATTGATTCTCGCTATATTAGTACATTATTCTCTATATTTATATGTTAAGCCTCTTAAGAAATTACGAACAAATGAATCGCCACATTCTTTATAATTGCGATGACTTGGGTTTCTTAAGATCGCACCTAATTCACCTTTTGTTACTTTAATACCACCATCATATAATATTTCAAGCATGTCCTCCGTTGTTAAAGCTAAGGCAATTTTCACTTTCTTTAAAAGCATATTATTTGGGCTTTCTTTCCCCGAGACAGGTAATGGACCTTCTGGCTGTCCATCCTTTGGCTTTTGAGGACCTCTTTTAAAAGTAATGAATCCATTCAAAAAAGCTTCTACCATTTTGTTATTACATTTGATGTATTCTTCTGGTGCTTCTTCCTCATCATTAACCTTAAGAAGCATGTTTAATATTTCTTCCTTCGTATAAACCATGCCACCTAGCTTAAATATTTCCACCATATCTACATTTTTTATATCTAACGCGTAGCGTAAACGAATGAGAATATCATTATTCGTCATTGATAAATTCCTCCTTTTAATCAACCTTCTTTAGCAAAGAGCCAGGCTTTATTATAACAGACAGTTTGCTCATTTTAGCTTGATTTCCACAAGTTGTTGCTGTTAGCAATTAGCGTGTGCGTTTCCTTCTTTTAAAATGTATGAAAAATATGTAGGCAACCATTCTATATGCAAGGAGGTGAGAATAATGGCTAATAATAATCGTAGCTCAAATAAACTTCTAGTACCTGGTGTACAAGAAGCCGTGAATCAAATGAAATATGAAATTGCACAAGAGTTTGGCGTTCAGCTTGGGCCAGAAGCATCTTCTCGCGCTAATGGTTCCGTTGGAGGAGAAATTACAAAACGCCTCGTGGAAATTGCTGAGAAACGTTCAAAAGGTTTATTATAATTAAAAACTAACAAGAAAAGAACGAATCCCTCTCCTTTTGAAGAAGTGGAATTCGTTCTTTTGTAATGGATAGGATTAAGCTTTTTGCAAGTCCTCAGTCGAGCCTTTTAGCGTTAGCATGACCATAAAGGAAATGCCATATAACGCTGCTAAGTAAATCATAACGACTGTCATATCATAGCTTTGTAAAATATAGCCGACAAAGATTGGTGAAAATCCTCCTATTGCTCGACCAAAGTTAAAAATTGTATTTGTTGCTGTACTACGAATTTGCACTGGATAGAAGCTACTAATTAATGCACCGTAGCCAGCAAACATCCCATTAGAGAAGAATCCTACAATTGCACCACCCATTAATATAGCTACAGCTCCTGTCGCAAAGGAGTATAGAAATACGGCACATGCAGAAGCCAATAAAAAGATACCAAATGCACGTTTCGCCCCAAAACGATCCATAAATCTTCCGAAAGTAAGCATGCCGATAATCATGCCGACTGCAGTACTAATTGTCCACAATGCTGAGCTTGAAACAGATAAGCCTTGCGATTTTTGGAGCATGGATGGTAGCCAGATCATCAGGCCATTATAACCTGCAATTTGAACAGTTGCCATTAATATTAAGGTTAAGGTCGTCATAGTGACACGAGGTGTTGCAAATAACTGTGCCAATTTCCCTTTTTTCTCTTTGTTACTTTGGTTGTTTTGTGACGCCAGCCATTCTGGTGATTCATGAAGATTTTTTCGTACGATAAAGGCAAAGATTACTGGTAATACGCCAACAAAGAATAGTGCTCTCCATCCTAGTGTCGGTAAAATAATGGCGCTTAATAAAGCTGCTAAGATGACCCCATATTGTGCACCTACACTCACATATGAAGAGGCTCTTCCTTGTTTATTCTTTGGCCAAGCCTCGGCGACAAGCGCCATTCCGATACCGTACTCCCCACCAGCGCCTAGTCCAGCAATAAATCTATATACATAAACTTGTTCAATACTTGTTGCTACTCCTGTTAGGGCAGTACCGATTGCAAACAATATGATGGTATATGTGAACACTTTTACCCGACCATACTTATCTGCAAGCACACCAAAAATAATCCCACCTAAAAGCATACCAATATTCGTGATAGATGAAATTAATCCACCTGTTGCCAGATCAATGTTAAATTCTGCAATAATCATTGTCATCGCAAAAGAAATAAACATAATGTCCATTCCTTCTAGCGTTAACCCGGCCACTGAAGCGACCACGGTTTTTTTTCGATAATCCATTCTTTCTAACCTCCAGATTTTTGTTGTCTCTCTCTTTTAGCGTTCGAGTGAATGGATTATGGTTGTTTTGTCCATTCTCTTTTGAAGCCTCACGGGACTTCCTTTAAAAGAGGTGTATTTGAACAAAAATAAAAGCCCTTTAGTCAGAGAAGACAAAAGGGCATGCCAAAGCAAAGATATTATAAGCCTAAAAATATCATGTAGCCCTTTTCAGCCTCTCTGGACCGTATTAAAGGTGATTTATTTCGTTCATTTATACCGCTCTACATTCTATAAGATTACGCATAAAAAAGCAATGGTTGAATAGTGGAAACTAACTAGGTAACTCAATAAAGTTTTGAGCAAATTGATAGATGACATGAGCCGGTACAGCCAAATTAAGATTCTGACCATCATTAAAACCAGCTGTAATTAAACCGACCAACCTCCCTTGCATATCCAGTAAAGCACCACCGGAACTTCCGTTTGAAATAGCAGCTGTAAATTGAACCATAGACATTTTTTGTATATCTCTAAATCCCGCAACAATTCCATCAGAGACCGAATTAAATAAACCGAGAGGACTGCCAATCGCTACAATCTTTTGTCCTCTGACTAAATGACCATCCATTTTAACCGGTAAAGGTTGGCCTGTTCTGTCCACTTTCAAAATAGCCAAATCATGTATATCATGATATTTCACAAATTGATGCGTAGTATATTCATTTGAATCATTTTCATATAGCACAGAATAATATTTCCCACCACCTACTACATGCAAGTTCGTCAAAATATAGCCATCGCGATGGAGAACAACTCCAGAGCCAAAACATAACAACTTACCATCCTCGGCAAATGTCTTTATCATGACAACAGACGTCGCTAAAGAAGCCAACTGTTCATAACTACACTCTTCTGAAGTAACCATGCTTGAACTAGGGGTTGGAAGAATCGTCGGTTGTTGTGGTGGTATGCTTTTCATCGAAAGCATTTTAGGGATTATGAATTCTTTTTCATAGCAATCAGGACAACTCTGCAAATTAGATGATGCTGCTATGATAGGATACAAATTAGTGATATCCCCTTTAGGATTCATATAGCATATATCGCAGCCAAGTGTCGATAAGAAATATAAGAATAATGATTCATGCTGCGTAATGTCACCTATAAAAACAATTTTAGAGGATGCTTGATTTTCCTTAGAAAAAATTTGTGGTAAATAATAATCCATCCAATATAAAAATTTAACTGCAAAGTTTTTTAGTAAAGTGTCATTCGCATGCGGCTGTTGTTCTTTAAAAAGATGTAGAATGTTTTTAAAGCTAAGCTTTTTTGTCCATTCAAGTTGATCATTCGCTAATTTACCGCATAAAGATGTCTCATACAGTAATTGCATACTATCAGCAGCAACCTGCCAATTCTCCCAAAGCTCCGACAGTCTATCTGCATCTTTCTTATTATTGATGACCTCAAGCCTATGTAGTCGTAAATAAAATACGCTTTGCTTTGTGAAATACTCATCCATTTTTAAAATATCTTCTTTATAAAGATCTACAGAATCAGGTATACCAATATAACGTAGAAAGACTACTTCCTTCGTAAGGGCATTATTGTTAGGACTGATCTGCATAAACTCCTGAAAAGGATTAGCTAACTTTTTATACTTAATTTTTAACGGTCTCGTTGTCACAACCATTTTCATACAACTCCTATAAGCATGTCATTACATATAATGGTACTTATATACAATTCTCTGACATCTCTCTAAATCCTCTATTCCTAACCACAAAAATACACAGCTCTATAAAGAATTGGACGTTTTCTTCACCTTTCTCAAATAAAAATATAAATAAAAAGAAATACTTATCAGAAGTATGAATAATGGTAGGGCTTGTAAATAAAAAGCCGTGCATAAAAACAAGAACCCCGCCACCAGTATCTGTAGCTAGAGCACCAATAGTTAATGCAAATGGCAAAACAGACTGATTGAAAAGTCAAACCAGCTATACGATAGGCTGTTTGAAAAAGAATTCATGCCAAAGGAAATGAAAAGGAATTAGCATTGGAAGACCTCGCTCAAATAATTGAAAAATTGAGGACTCATTGGACATTAGTTAAGAGCTATCTGGAGACAACATAAAAAATAGAGAAATCCAAATTTGAATGCATTCAAATTCGGATTTCTCTATTAACTGAAGCTAGTTATGTCCCAGGCTCTCAAATGATTTGCTTACTTAAATACTTGCGCTGCAGCAACAGCCTTTTTCCATCCTCCATAAATTTTATCACGATGGTCATTATTCATATTAGGTGTAAATTGACGATCTAAATTCCAATATTTGCTGATTTCCTCTGTCGAATGCCAATAGCCAACTGCTAAGCCAGCTAAATACGCTGCGCCTAAAGCGGTTGTTTCATTAATAATTGGACGATCAACAGGAACATCCAATAAATCTGCCTGGAATTGCATTAAGAAATCATTGGCCACAGCTCCGCCATCTACACGTAATTTGGCTAGCGGAATATTAGCATCTGCCTCCATCGCTGCTAATACATCCTTTGTTTGATACGCTAATGATTCTAGCGTAGCACGTATAAAATGCTCCTTCGCAGTTCCTCGTGTTAAGCCAAAGATAGCTCCGCGCACATCAGAATCCCAGTACGGTGTTCCTAAGCCAACAAATGCTGGGACAACATAAACACCATCAGCTGACTCTACACGTGTTGCATATTGCTCTGATTCACTTGCATTACGGAACATACGTAAACCGTCACGTAACCATTGAATCGCAGAACCTGCTACAAAAATACTGCCCTCTAAAGCATATGTTACTTTGCCATCTAAGCCCCAAGCTAATGTGGTCAATAAGCCATTATCTGACTTCACTGCCTTCTCACCAGTATTCATTAACATAAAGCAACCTGTGCCATATGTGTTTTTAACCATACCTTCCTCAAAGCATGCCTGACCAAATAGGGCTGCTTGTTGGTCGCCTGCAGCTCCCGCAATTGGGACAGCAGAGCCAAAGAATAATGCCTCCTCTGTATAGCCATAAACCTCAGAAGAAGGACGTACTTCTGGTAGCATAGAGGCGGGAACTGTTAAAATTTCTAATAGTTCTTCATCCCACTTTAAATCATGGATATTATACATCAATGTACGAGAGGCATTTGAATAGTCTGTTACATGTACTTTTCCACCGGATAGCTTCCAAATTAGCCAAGTATCAATTGTGCCGAATAGCAACTCTCCAGCCTCCGCTTTTTCACGAGCTCCCTCAACATGATCTAAGATCCACTTCACTTTTGTACCTGAGAAGTAAGCATCTATTAATAAACCTGTTTTATCACGGAATAAATCATTGTAACCGCTTTCCTTTAATTGCTCACAAATATCATTCGTTTGACGTGATTGCCAAACAATTGCGTTATATACAGGCTTGCCAGTATGTTTATCCCATACTACGGTTGTTTCACGTTGATTGGTAATCCCAATCCCTGCAATTTGATTTGAACTCACACCTTTTTCTGATAACACTGTTGCAATACAAGATAGAATAGATGACCAAATTTCCTCTGCATGATGCTCTACCCAGCCTGCATGTGGAAAATGTTGTTGGAATTCTTGTTGTGCTGTGTGTACGATTTTACCCGTTTCATCAAAAAGAATAGCTCTTGAGCTTGTAGTTCCTTGGTCTAACGCTAAAATATATTTTTTTTCTGACATAGAAATCCCTCCAAATAATTTAGTCTTCTACTTGAACATTCTTAACCGTTAATTGTGCTCCTATGAAAATAGCAATCACAATTACTGCAACAATCCAAAACGCAATACTATTTTTCCCTTCAAATATTTGTTGGAAAAACAATGCACCAAATGTACCTCCAATAATTGGACCTACAACTGGTACCCATGCATAGCTCCAACCAGAATCTCCTTTACCTGCAATCGGTAAAATAAAATGCGCAATACGTGGACCTAAATCACGAGCTGGGTTTATGGCATAACCTGTTGGACCCCCTAAAGCCATCCCAATTACAATAATTAACATACCAACTAAAAATGGATTTAAACCATCTGTAATAGTATTTGTACCTAAAGCTAAAATTCCTAAAACTAAAATAAATGTTCCTATCATTTCTGATAATAGATTTGATAAAGGATGCTTAATAGCTGGCATTGTGGAAAATGGCGCTAATTTTACATCGGCATCTGCTGTTGCCTGCCAATGTGGTAAATACATAAAGTAAACAAGTGTAGCCCCTAAAAATGCACCAATTATTTGTGCAGCAATATAGGCTGGCACATCTGCCCAAGGAAAGTTTCCAATCGTGGCAAGGGCAATTGTTAATGCTGGATTTAGGTGAGCACCACTGATTCCACCTACTGCATAAGCTGCCATTGCAACCCCAAGCCCCCATGCAAAGGTAATGACGATCCATCCACCACCAAAGCCTTTTGATTTGTTTAGCACGGCACCTGCTACTACGCCGCCACCAAATAAAATAAGAATCATTGTGCCGACCAGCTCAGCTGTAAACGTAGACATAGTTTAATCCCCCTTTGTGATAATAGCCCATAGAAAACAAAAAGGAACCCACATCCAATCAAACTACATTAATACATGTAGATGAACAAATGTGGGTTCCTTTTCCTAACCACGTGCGTATGAACTTATGTCCATTTTAGAGAAAAAAACATACAGAGTCAACTATTTTTTGAAATTTTCCCATAATTGCCTATTAGAAGTTGTAACAGCGATAGCACCACCAGCTAATGCTTCTTCAATATTGTCCACTGTACGCACTAAGCCACCTGTAATAACAGGGATTTGAGTACGCTCATGGATTTCCTGAATCATCGTCGGAATAATGCCAGGTAACAGCTCAATATAATCAGGCTGTGCTGTTTCAATCATCGAATAACTTTTTTCAAGAGCAATCGTATCAATTAAAAACACTCGTTGAATAGCCATAATTCCACGCGCTTTGGCTTTCATTAGCATATTGGAACGCGTTGAAATAATGCCAGCTGGACGTATATCATTACATAAAAAGTCCGCTGCAAAATTATCTGTTTTTAAACCATGAATTAAATCCGCATGAATAATTAATTTTTTTCCATGTCGTTGTGCCTCACGCTTTAAAGACATCAATAAGCTAATGTGCACCTCCAATAGCACAATATAATCGAATGGACTTGCTATTATCTCGTCAAATTGCTTGACGGTACGCGCAGCAGGAATCACCTGTTGATTATCAAAATGCATTCCATTCTCTCCTTCCCTTATAATACAATGTGAACGCTCACCCTTATATTATGTTGAGAGTAACTACATCATTATAGCGCAGTTGTCGCTCGTTTTATTTCTTTCTTTACATCTTCTTCATATTGTGTCCGTTGCTGTGCTGTCCAGTTGAGTTGCTTAGCCATTTCATCCAGAATTGCCTCTTCATATTGTTGAACAATTGCCATTTGAAAGAACATATACCCTGTCCGGCGAACCATAAAATCATTTGGATGAACGACCATTTCATGATGAATACCATACATCAATTGCGCATATAGCCATGATGGTAAAATAGGGTGTCCTTCCTTTACATAATTAAAAACAATTTCTACATTGCTACCATAATGCTGTGTTAAAAATTTGGCCTCTTCCTCAGATAAGCCTATTTTCTTGCCTACTCTTGTATGGTCATATAAGAAGGCATAAAATTTACTTGAGCCGCCAATATGGCCACCAGAAATCGGAATATTTTTTGTTGTACATGGAGAAGATTTAATACCAAACTGTTGCTCTAGCTCTTGTGCAATCGTATTTAATACCGTTTCAGCCATTTTACGATAGCCGGTTAATTTTCCACCTGCAATTGTTACAAGTCCCGATGGCGAAATCCACACTTCATCCTTACGAGAAATTTCAGATGGATTTTTTCCGTCTTCATGAATCAATGGACGAACGCCTGCCCAACTTGATTCAATATCCGCATCGGTCACCTTCACATTTGGGAACATATAACGAATAGCGTTCATTATATAATCGCGATCCTCTTGATAAATATCCATATCGCGAGCATCACCCTCATAAAATGTATCTGTTGTCCCTACATATGTTTTTCCTTGTCGAGGGATTGCAAATACCATGCGACCATCGGGTGTATCAAAATAAACAGCTTGTTTTAATGGGAATTTGGATTCATCAAAAACAATATGCACACCTTTCGATAAAATTAAATGCTTCCCTGCTTGCTTCCCTTCAATTGTGCGCACATCGTCCACCCATGGACCAGCAGCATTAACGACAGCCTTTGCACGAATTTCGATTGCATGATTTGTTAATAAATCCGTCGCAACAATACCACTTATTTTTTGCTGTTCATTATATAAAAAGTTTTCGGCTTTTATATAATTCAATAATGTTGCCCCTCTTTCAATGGCTGCCTTTGCTACTTCAATGGTTAAACGAGCATCATCAGTACGATACTCTACATACATACCACCGCCAAGTAATCCCTTTGTTTTCACTAATGGCTCCTTCTCAATGGTTTGACCTGTACTTAACATATAACGGCGTTCTGCACGTTTGACGCCCGCTAAAAAATCATAGACACGCAAGCCGAGATTTGTAGAGTATTTTCCAAATGTCCCTCCCTTATGAAAAGGTAATAACATCCAAACAGGTGTTGTCACATGTGGACCATTTTCATAAACAATGGCACGTTCCTTCCCTAACTCTGCTACCTCTTTTATTTCAAATTGCTTTAAATATCGTAAACCGCCATGTACCAATTTTGTGGAACGGCTAGAAGTTCCTGCTGCAAAATCCTGCATTTCCACTAATGCTACAGAAAGACCGCGAGCAATAGCATCCAGTGCAATACCACAACCTGTAATACCGCCACCAATTACTAATAAATCGTACTCCCTATCTTGAAGTTCCTCTATTGTTTGTTGTCGTTGTAACGCAGAAGCTGTACTCATAATTTATTTCCTCCCTCATCATTTTAACGATAAAAAAAGACCATCAAAAGCATATGTACGCTAGGCACATATGTTTTCAATGGTCTCTCAGTTACTCAAACCTGCTATTAACTTACTTTTTATTGTAATATGCACATTCCAAAAAGGCAAGTTTCTGTTTAGTGACAGGATACTGCTTACCTCACCCTAATGAAGTAGGATTCTTTGTTACTCAATATGATTTGCTTCAAAGCGATCAAGCAATGCACGCACTTCATCTGTTGATTTCGTGTTCATCAATTGGCTTCTTAACTCACCGGCACCTCGGAATCCCTTGACATATATTTTGAAAAAGCGATGAAGCCCTGTGATGGAGCGTGGGAGTACTTCCTCATATTGATCTTGAAGATTCAGCTGAAGTCTTAAAAGGTCAAGATACTCTTTACTGCTATGCTCCTTTGGTTCTTTTTCAAAAGCAAAGGGATTTTTAAAAATACCTCGTCCAATCATTACGCCATCAATCCCATATTTTTCGGCAAGCTCTAGCCCCGTTTGTCGGTCAGGGATGTCTCCATTGATCGTAAGTAGCGTATTAGGTGCGATACGATCGCGTAATTTTTTGATTTCTGGAATGAGCTCCCAATGTGCATCAACTTGGCTCATTTCCTTTCTTGTTCGTAAATGAATCGACAGGTTCGCAATATCTTGTTTGAAAATATGCGTTAACCATTCCTCCCATTCCTCTACATCCTTATAGCCAAGTCGTGTTTTCACACTGACAGGCAGTCCACTCGCCTTTGCAGCTTGAATCAATTCTGCCGCCACATCTGGACGTAGAATAAGGCCACTACCTTTCCCTCTCGATGCCACATTTGGCACAGGACAGCCCATATTAATATCGATACCTTTAAAACCTAGCTCTGCCATGCCAATACTCATTTGACGGAAATACTCAGGATTATCCCCCCAAATATGTGCCACCATCGGCTGCTCATCTTCCGTAAAAATCAAACGCCCACGCACACTTTTCTGTCCCTCTGGATGACAATAGCTATCCGAATTTGTAAACTCTGTGAAAAATACGTCCGGTCTTCCGGCTTTACTGACTACTTGACGGAAAACAACATCTGTGACATCTTCCATCGGAGCCAGTACAAAAAATGGACGCGGCAAATCACGCCAAAAATTATCTATCATGTAATTCCAAATCCTCTCACTATCTGTATAACTCACTTTAACTCAAAAACAACTGTATGAAACATTATAAAAAGCAGATGGTATAGAGTTTTTCTATATCAACTGCTTTTCTATTATACCAACTCTAGCCACGCAACCGCTTCACAATGCGTGGAATGCGGGAACATATCTACTGGTTGAATCTTTTGTGTTTGGTAGCCGCCATCCTCCAAAATACGAAGGTCGCGTGCTAGTGTGGCTGGGTTGCAGGAGACATAGACCACTCGTTTTGGTCGTTGCTCTAAAATGGTTTTTAAAAGTGCTTCATCACAGCCTTTACGTGGTGGATCAACTACCAGTACGTCTGCTTCCTTTCCTTCCTTATACCATCTTGGTATAACTTCCTCAGCTGGGCCGGCCTCAAAATAAGTATTTGTAAAACCATTTAGGACCGCGTTACGTTTGGCATCTTCTATCGCTTGTGGGACAATTTCAACCCCCATGACTGCCTTTGCCTTTTGTGCAAGGAACAAGGAGATTGTTCCAATTCCACAATAAGCATCAATCACTCGTTCATCCCCTTGCAAGTTAGCATAATCAAGTGCTTGTTTATAAAGTACTTCAGTTTGCTCTGGGTTGACCTGATAGAAGGAGCGAGCGGAAATTTCAAAGCGTACGTCGCCAATTGTATCAATAATGACGTCCTTGCCCCAAAGGTTCAGTGTGTCATCACCAAAAATCACATTCGTTTTCTCATGATTCACATTTTGCATAATTGAAGTGACGTTCGGAACAAGCTTTTGAATTACTGCAATAACTGCTTCTTTTTGTTGTAATTTTTTCTTTTTCGTCACGAGGACAACCATGACCTCACCTGTTGCCCGTGCTTTACGAATGACAACATGGCGCAACATGCCCTCGTGGGAAAGTTCATTGTATGGGCGCATGCCTATCGCTACTAATTCTTTTTTCAAGCCTGCTAAAATTGCATCTGCTTCTCCTGTTTGGATCAAGCAACGCTCCATATCCACAATGCTATGCGTCTTTGTTTTATAGAAACCAGCAATAGCTTGTCCTGCTTCATTTTCAGAGAAAGGAATTTGCGCTTTATTTCGATAATACCAAGGCTCTTTCATTCCTTTTACAGGCAGAACAGGTGCATCAATTTTACCAATGCGTTGCATCACATTGCGCACCATATTTTCTTTCCATTTGAGCTGGCCCTCATAGGATAAATGCTGTAATTGACAGCCACCGCATTGTGTAAAGTAATCGCATGGAGCTTTTACTCGATCGGGTGATGGCTTAATAATATCTACAACTTTTGCAAAGCCATAATTTTTTAAAGTTTTCATCACATGGATTTCGGCTGTTTCGTTCGGAAGTGCGCCTTGTATAAATAATGGATAGCCATCCACCTTAGCGACACCATTGCCATCATGTGTTAAGTCTTCTATATAAACTGAAAGTCGTTCATTCTTTTTCACGGGTGCTGACATTCGTACATCCTCCATTTCAATCTCCTTATTGTAGCATGTGTTGGCGAATGAAAAAAGAACAAGACTTGGCCGTTATGCGGTTCTTCTAACTAACTTGAAAAAAGAGCCGCTATTCGCGACTCTTTCCTTGCTCTTTTGTTATATGATAATCCCTTGGTGCCCACCAAAATGCACACAAGATTCCAAGAATGACGACAATAAAAGGCGCATAAAAAATTAAAAAACTTTGCATATACTAATTTCCTCCTATGCGTGATTGTCTTCTTTTCCGGTCACATAGTTTTTATTGAATAAGAATAATTTCATCAATAAATAAAGTGATGGAAGTAGGAGACACAGTCCTAAAATAAAGGCAATGATTAAAGCAATTGCCATTTGTGTACTTGTGAAGCCATCATAAATCGTTAAATATGGATACAGTAAATATGGGTATTGCGCAATACCATAAGCGAAAAATGCTACCGCAAATTGTGCAATCAGAAGTGCAACTGCAAGCCCATATTTTTTACGCATTGCAATGAGGAACACTGTAATTATAAATAATATGGCTGATATTGCAAACATCCACCATAAATTCACCATGTGACTATAACTTTCAGGATTAATGGACTTCATCTCATACATAATGCCTAATGCGCTGATCATCAAAGGAGCTGCCCATAAAAGTGCATATTTTCTCATTAGCTTCGTAGCTTCAATGTCATTCGCTTTATGAGCATACCAAGTTAAGAATACTGCGGAAATGTAAAGTACAGCGGCAATACTCAGTACCACAATGCTCCAAGCAAATGGACTCGTATATAAAGTCCAATAGTTTAAAACAGGCTGCCCGTTAACGAGATCCACATACCCTCCACCAGCAATAGCAAAGACAACAGACAACGATGCAGGAATTAATAAACCTGCTACACCATAGGTCAGCGTGTAACCAATATGTCCTCTTGTACCATACGATTCAAAGGCATAATAGGAACCCCGAATGGCTAATAGTACAAGGGAAATGCTGACTGGTATAAGTAAAATGGTTCCATAGTAAAAAGCAGTTTGCGGGAAAAATCCTACGATCCCTACAAAGAAGAATACCAAAAAGACATTGGTTACTTCCCAAACAGGCGATAAATATCGTTTAATAATATTCGTTAAAATATGATTCTTCCCAATCAGTAGGCTATAGGCGTTAAAGAAACCTGCACCGAAATCAATCGATGCGACAATGACATAGCCAAATAGGAAAATCCACAATACTGAAATACCAAGAATCTCTAATGTCATAGGATGTCACCGCCTTTTTCAGAGTGGCGATCTTCAATCTCACGCTCAATGGGATTCTTTTTAAACATTCGCACCAAGACGACAATGCTTCCTACCGCTAATACTGCATATACACCTGCAAACAACAACAGCATTAAATCCACATGATCACTCGTTGTGGCCCCTTCTGGAGTTCGCATCAAGCCATAAAGAATCCATGGTTGACGTCCAACCTCAGCAAGCCACCAGCCCGCTTCAATAGCAATGATAGAAAGTGGCCCCCCCGCCACAATGATCCATCGATACCAGCGTGAATGAATAAACTGCCAGCCCCGTGCTTTCCCTACAACATACAGTAATGAAACTAGCACCATAAACATACCTATGGAGACCATAATATCAAAAAGATAATGAATATAGAGTGGTGGTAGATCCTCTTCCTCGAATTGATCTAATCCAATTACCTCTGCATTAGGATTAAAATGTGCAAGAATGCTTAAAGCATACGGAATTTTGATGGCATATTTCACTTCTTCTCCATCTAGCACGCCAAATAAAACAAGAGAAGCCTTTCCTTCCGTTTCAAAATGCCATTCCGCTGCAGCTAATTTTTCTGGTTGATATTCCGCTAAGTATTTTCCTGAGAAATCTCCAATCACAGCTGCTGCAATGGAGAAAATTAAACCAATTTTCATCAGTAACAGTAATGCTTTTTTATGGTATACATGTTTCGATCCTTTAAGCATTCGGTATCCTGCTATAGCGGCTAGAACAAATGCAGATGTCATATACGCTGTTACTAGTACATGCGCCACCTTTGTAGGCATAGCAGGGTTAAACATCGCTAAGAAGGGTTGAATATTAACAAGGTTCCCGTCGACAATATCGAAACCTCTCGGGGCATTCATAAAGGCATTCACGATTGTAATAAATACAGCCGACATCGATGCACCTACTGCAACTGGAATTAACAATAGCATATGCTTTTTCTGACTATCGAAGCGGTCCCAAGTATATAAATAAATGCCCAAAAATATAGCTTCAAAGAAAAATGCAAACGTTTCCAAAAAAAGTGGTAATGCAATGGTTTGACCAGCTAGTTGCATAAAGTTGGGCCATAATAATGATAGTTGTAAGCCAATTGCAGTTCCAGTCACAACACCCACTGCAACCGTAATGACGAAGCCACGTGCCCAACGTCTTGCCATTAAAATATAATGCTCATCATTCTTTTTATACCCAGTCCATTGAGCAATCATAATCATTAACGGGACACCGACTCCTATCGTTGCATAAATGATGTGGAACGATAAAGTTAACTCAGTTAATGCACGACTCCAATAGACTGCTGATTCGTTTATCATCTCATTGCCCCCTAGCTCCCAAATATTCTTCCAAGAATGGAAAGTAGCATAATGATTGCAACACCAAAGCTTAGCCAAATAAGCTTCTTCTCCTGTGACTTATACAAAAGCAACACTTCCTTTCCTTTATCCATACCCCATTTTCCACTATTACAACGAAAAAAACCTTTATAATGGACCGAAATTTCAGCCTATTAATAAGGTTTCAAAATTTGTTCATGTAATATACGCACATTTGCCAAACATTTTTCTTAATTCATTCACAATCCCTAATTCTAAAGGTTGGACTTACTACATATTTAATTTTTCGCTGCGGGCTATTTGCTTTAGTCTATTATCTTTTTAGTCGTTTTGGTGTTCTTCAAGAGTATGCTGATTCCTTTATACAAAAAAGCTCATCCTCGCTAAAACGAAGATGAGCTTTTCATATATTATATACGGTCCTCTTCGCGAATATCAGCAAGAGGGACAAAAATTTCGATATGACGCTTTAAATTTTCAAAGGTAGCTGGAGCGTCTCCGCCATATTCACCATCTAGATTAAGATGTACTTCGTTTTCAGTAGTGACTTTGACAACACTCGCTTTTTTGTAAATGACACGGTCATCATTTAAATGTTCGCCTCTTAATGCCATAGCCGCTAGTTGAATAAACTCAGGAAGGCTAACCTTCTTTAACACTAATAATGTAAAGTATCCATCATTAATACTTGCATCTGGTGCAAGTTTTTCAAAGCCTCCTACAGAGTTGGTTAAACCACATAAGAACATCATGGCATCCCCGTCAAACACTTCCCCATCATATTCTATACGCATATGGGAGGCTTTGATGGATGGAATCATTTCTACTGCTTTTAAATAGTAGGCTAACTGCCCAAGCATTGTTTTCATTTTACTTGGTACTTCATATGTTAGCTCCGTAATCCGTCCGCCAGCAGCAATATTGATGAAGTAGCGTTCTCCATTTAATAGACCGACATCCACTGGCAATGTATCGCCTTGTATAATAATGTCTACCGCTTCATCAATATTTCGCGGGATATGCACGGCACGGGCAAAATCATTTGTAGTGCCCATTGGAATTAGACCAACTTTTGGACGGTTTTCAAATGGACTTACACCTGAAACAACTTCATTTAAAGTGCCATCTCCACCAACTGCGATGATTATATCAAAGCCACGGTCTACTGCATCTTTTGCTGCAAGTGTTGCATCGCCTTCACCGGTTGTTGCGTGACAGGATGTTTCATAGCCTGCTACTTCTAATTTTTCCAACACCTCTGGTAGATGCTTCTTAAACGCTTCGCGTCCAGATGTAGGATTATAAATGATTCTTGCTCGTTTCATAACATACCTTCCTGCTTCATAAGATTCTATTTCATTCAACGATTTACTCGCTAAAATGTTGCATTACGTTTGTTACTTTTGTAACGCGTTTGTCACCTGTTTTTTAAAGTCTTCATAGACATACGTCCAATATACTTGGTTCGTTATATTTTCCTCACGAATCTCCGCATAAAGGGCCTTTTGAGCCTCTTCAAATGTTGGATCTTCTTTATCTGGTAAGCTTGCGCGCTTCGTTACAACAAGCTCTTGTAATTCAGGTGCACGTGGACCCCATTTTCCAATCACCTCACCAGTGCTATCTAATAGCAAGTAAATTGGAATAGCACGGCCTCCATTTGTTAAATAACGATCAATTAGATCTGTATCCGCATCACGGAACACTGTACGCATGTCCAATCCGGCTGCTTCAGCAACACGACGAACGATTGGATTGTTTAACATAGCATCTCCGCACCAATCTTCCGTAATCGTTAAAATTTTTGGTTGCTTGTCTTTTAATAATTCAATAAAGCCATCGTTTGTTGGCACTGCAAAGTCGTCATAAATGCGGAAGCTCTCTTCTTTAAGAGTCGTCATATTGTCCATATATTGTTGAATCGAAATAGCTTCATTAAAATATTGTTGTTCTGTTTTCATTGGTTCTCGTCCCCCTTATAATTATCTATTCTATATTTTGCTATGAATACTCCTTTTAAACAACTATTAAGTGTTACAAATTTCAATTTTGTTACATTTATGAAAAATAATAGCCAAGAAAGCGATTAAGCTCTCTCGGCTACTATGTTACAACGATTAATTATCGTTTGGCAATTTCTTGTTGCAATAATTTATTGACCATTGGTGGATTCGCTTGACCTTTAGTAGCTTTCATAATTTGACCAACTAAGAAGCCAATAGCACGATCCTTACCATTTTTGAAATCTTCGATAGACTGTGCATTGTTATCTAAAACTTCTGTAACAATGGCTAGTAAAGCACCTTCATCAGAAATTTGAACTAAGCCTTTAGCTTTTACAATTTCTTGTGCAGAACCGCCATTTTCAACTAATTCAGCAAACACTTTTTTACCGATCTTAGAAGAAATAGTACCATTTGTGATTAATTTCACCATTTCAGCAAGGTTTTCAGGTGTTAATGCCGTATCCTTTAAGTCTTTTTGTTCTGCGTTTAAATAAGCAGAAACATCCCCCATCAACCAGTTAGCAGAAAGTTTTGCATCTGCACCGTTGACGATCATGGACTCGAAGAAGTCAGAAATTTCCTTAGAAATAACAAGAACTCCTGCATCATACGGTGTTAATCCTAGCTCTTCAACATAACGTTTTTTACGAGCATCTGGAAGCTCAGGAATTTCTGATTTCACTCGCTCTAGCCATGCGTCATCAATAGAAAGACGAACTAAGTCTGGCTCTGGGAAGTAACGGTAATCATCTGTTCCTTCCTTCACACGCATTAGAATAGTTTTACCCGTTTTTTCATCGAAACGACGAGTTTCTTGGTCAATAACCCCACCTGATAATAATACATCTGCTTGACGTAATTCCTCATGCTCTAAACCACGACGAACATAGTTGAAGGAGTTCAGGTTTTTAAGTTCTGTTTTTGTACCAAACTCTTCTTGACCATAAGGACGAATAGAGATGTTGGCATCACAACGAAGTGATCCTTCTTCCATTTTACAGTCAGACACATCTGTATATTGGATAATTGATTTTAATTTTTCTAAGTAAGCATACGCTTCATTTGGCGTACGAATATCTGGCTCAGATACGATTTCAACAAGCGGAGTACCTTGACGGTTAAAGTCCACTAGTGAGTGATCTCCAGCATGTGAAAGTTTCCCCGCATCTTCTTCCATATGAAGACGAGTAATACCGATACGCTTTGTATAGCCATCTACTTCAATATCAATCCAGCCGTTTTTACCGATTGGCTTATCAAATTGTGAAATTTGATAAGCTTTCGGATTATCAGGGTAGAAGTAGTTTTTACGGTCAAATTTTGTTTCTTGTTCGATTTCCATATTTAATGCAAGAGCTGCACGCATAGCGAAATCTACCACATTTTTATTAAGAACTGGTAGGACACCAGGATAGCCTAAATCGATTACTGTTGTATTTGTATTTGGTTCAGCACCAAAGTGAGCAGGTGCTGGTGAGAAGATTTTTGAGTTTGTTTTTAACTCAACGTGTACTTCTAAACCAATGACTGTTTCAAAGTTCATGTTATTTTCCCTCCCACATTTGAGGAACTTGTTTATGGAACTCCGTTGCTTGTTCAAAAGCATGAGCTACACGGTAAATAGTAGCTTCATCGAAGTATTTACCAATTATTTGTAAACCAAGTGGTAGTCCGTTGTCCAAACCACATGGAATGGAAATAGCAGGTACACCCGCTAGGTTCATCGGAATTGTTAAAATATCATTTGCATACATTGTCATCGGATCATCCACATTTTCACCAATTTTGAAAGCTGGTGTTGGTGATGTAGGTCCAATGATGACATCGAAGTCTTCAAATACTTTGTCATAGTCTGCTTTGATCAGTGTACGTGCTTGTTGTGCTTTTTTGTAATACGCATCATACGTACCTGCGCTTAATGAATAAGTTCCAAGCATGATACGACGTTTTACTTCATCCCCAAAACCTTGTGCACGTGTTTCTTTATAAAGGTCCATTAAATTTGTCACGTTGTCTGCACGGAAACCATAACGGATACCATCGAAACGAGATAAGTTAGAAGACGCTTCAGATGAAGAAAGGATGTAGTACGCTGCAAGCGCATATTTCGAATGAGGAAGTGATACTTCTTCTACAGTCGCACCTAAGCCTTTTAATACCTCTAATGCCTCAAGCACTGATTGACGTGCTGCTTCGCCAACACCCTCACCAAGGAATTCCTTTGGTACAGCGATACGTAAGCCTTTAATATCACCAGTAAGAGCTGCAGCATAGTTTGGCACCTCTACGTCAGCCGAAGTAGAATCATTTGGATCTAAGCCCGCAATAGCCTCAAGTAATAACGCATTATCTTCAACATTGCGTGTAATTGGTCCAATTTGATCTAAAGAAGAGGCGAATGCCACTAGACCAAAACGAGACACACGACCATATGTAGGTTTCATCCCTACAACTCCACAGTAAGCTGCTGGTTGACGGATTGAACCACCTGTATCGGAACCAAGAGAGAATGGAACTTCTCCTGCTGCCACAGAAGCTGCAGATGCACCTGAAGATCCTCCTGGCACGTGATTTAGATTCCATGGATTTTTTGTTGTTTTGTAGTATGAGTTTTCATTAGATGAACCCATTGCAAACTCGTCCATGTTTAGTTTACCGACTGTAATCATACCGGCTTCACGTAGCTTGTTGACAACAGTTGCATCATAAATTGGCATAAAGCCTTCCAAAATTTTTGAGGCACAAGTTGTTTCTAAGCCTTCTGTTACGATATTGTCTTTCACACCAATCGGAAGACCAAATAGCGGTCCACGCTCTTCAAATGGTACATGATCCATTTCAGCAGCTTGTGCAGTTGCTTTTTCTTCGTTTGAAGCAAGGAATGCTTGTACATCGCCATCAAGCTTTGCAATGCGCTCGTATGCTTCTTTCGTTAAGTCAGCGATAGATAAGTTACCTGCTTTAATTTCCGCTTGTAACTCCTTAGCTGAACGTTCAAATAACGTCATGAGGAATCCTCCTATGTTTTAGTATTACATGATAGCTGGTACTTTTACTTGACCATCTTCTTGTTCTTTTACGTTTAACATCATTACTTCACGGTCTAGACCTTTTACTGCAACATCTTCTCGCATTACATTGACTAATGGTAAAACATGCGTTGTAGGTTCAACATTCGCTGTATCTAGTTCGTTTAATTGCTCTGCAAAGTCAGTAATTTTACCAAGCTGTTCAGCAAACTTCTCAGCTTCCTCTTCAGTAATTGCAAGACGTGCTAAATTTGCCACGTGCTTTACTTCTTCTTTTGTTAATTTAGCCATTTTTTACACCTCCGAATACTTGCTCCATTTATTGTTTTTATTGATAACAATAGGGTTGGATAAAGTTTTAACCATGCCAATAATCATAACATTTTTCCTATTAAAAATCACAACTTTCACCAAAAATATAGAAACTTTCACTACTATAACGAAGTGTTGTTAATCTATACCAGTTGTTTTCCTTTAAGTATCTCTATCTACATAAAAAAATAGTCAGCACAAAGGCTGACTATATTATTCATAGACATGTACATAAGGATCCGTATCATTGGCCTTTTTATTGATTAATGCCTCCGGACCATTGACAGAAGTAATACTCACCTCAACATGAATATTATTAAATCGATTGATTAGAATACCTGTCAAATATTGTGTAAATCCAATGATTTCTGCTTTACCGAAAAATTGAATAGGAATTTCGATCGTCAGTTTTTGGATTTCTTTATTGCGATAGAAACCTGTACCAATAACACTTGTATAATTTGAGAAATATTTATCAACATCTTGCTTAAAGATTTTGAAGTTTTTACTCACGTCTCGATAAACATCCTGCGAATCATCTGTTGGGAATAATACATAATTTTCATCTATCCCTTCCCAATCAGCAATGTTGTTCTGTCCAGCTTTTGCTACACCATAGCTGAAATAGGCGCCGGGAATAATCTGATTGCGGGCTTGTTGCTTAAACAAGCCAACTACAATTGGAATATCCTTTAGCTCATCACCTGTACGTAAACGTGAAACGATCTCAGCAGCCATTTTTTTGCCTTGTTCAACAAGCTCAGACTCTGATATTGGTTCCTCGTAATATTCGCCATACTGTTCTTTTTGATAATAATAAATAGAATTAAGCGCAAGTCCTATTGAAATTCCACCTAATTTTACTTTATTATCTTTAGTTTTTGTTAAGTAATTTTGCTCAACAATATGAGATAAGTAAATAGGTGCCTTTTTTGCTCGCTCTTCGGGTGTCATTGTATCAGTTATCGGTGGATTTAATCCATCCTCTGTCTGAGAGCTTCGAGCCAGCCAAGAGCTGACTGTACTTTCAGCTAAATATTGACCCTCTTGAAAGTAATAGTTTTCAGTGTCAAACTCATGGTGAGAGAGACGCATTAAACCTGCTTCTACTTCCTTCATATCATATTTCGTATAAATATTAGATACAACTAGACCTCTACTGGCACTCTCTTTATAAGGAATAAGTGTCTTATAATAAGATTCATCAATTTGTATGCTGGGGATAATAGTTGTTTCAGTTTTTTCATCTTGTTGTGTTTCCTGCGTAAGCTCTGTTCCCCCTTCATTAGAAGGTACACAGCCGACTAACATTGCAGCTGCTACAAGTGCTGGAATGAGTCGAAAAGACTTCATTTTATTTAGTGCTCCTTTACTCATAATCAATTTGGTTCGACGAATCACTGATAATATTCATTAGCGTAATTCATACCTTTCTTGAGGGTATGTCATCAGTGTTTTTATTAGATAAGGTTAAGTTGTTCAATTAAGTTTTCTTCATTCCAAACTTCAATACCTAATTGCTCAGCCTTTGCTAGCTTAGAGCCTGCATCCTCGCCTGCGATAACAAGGTCCGTTTTTTTGCTGACACTGCCTGTGACAGTCCCACCTAACTCTTCTATTTTCGCCTTTGCTTCGTTACGTGTCAATTGCTCAAGTTTACCAGTTAAAACAATTGTTTTTCCTGCAAAAGGATTATCGCCTACCACTACTTCTACTTTTTTTCCTTTAAAGGTCATATTCACGCCTACCTCAGCAAGACGTTCAATGACTGCACGTGCGTCATCATTTGAAAAATATTCAACTAATGAAGATGCCATTTTATCACCAATCTCATAAATAGCCACAAGTTGTTCCTCTGTTGCTGCCATGACCGCTTCCATGGAACCAAATTGCTCTGATACGATTTTTGCAGCCTTTTCACCAACATGACGAATTCCTAGACCAATCAATAAACGCTCCATGGAATTTTCCTTCGAAGCTTGAATCGCATTGACTAAATTGGTGGCAGATTTTTCACCCATCCGTTCTAGTTCAACCAATTGCTCTATTGTTAAATGATATAAATCAGAAACATCATGTATTAAGTCTGCACGTAATAACTGCTCAACTACTTTATCTCCAAGACCATCAATATTCATAGCATTACGAGATACAAAATATTTAATGCTTTCTGCAATTTGAGCAAAGCATGCAGGATTTACACAGCGTAAAGCAACTTCACCCTCAATACGAATCAATTCACTATCACATACCGGACAATTTTGGGGCATCTCAAACGGTACAGAGTTTTCAGGACGCTGCTCGATTAGCACACCGACCACTTGTGGAATAATATCACCAGCTTTTCGAATAATGACCGTATCCCCGAGGCGTATATCTTTCTCTCGAATAAGGTCTTCATTGTGTAATGAAGCTCGTTGCACTGTTGTCCCTGCAACTTGAACTGGCGTTAAAATAGCTGTTGGTGTGACAACCCCTGTACGCCCTACTGTTAAATCAATATCTAGTAGTGTCGTGACAACTTCCTCTGCTGGGAATTTATAAGCAATAGCCCAGCGTGGACTTTTTGCCGTATAGCCTAGCTCATCCTGTTGAGCATAGCGGTCGACTTTTATAACGATCCCATCAATTTCATAGGCTAAATGTGGTCGGTGTTCTGTCCAATGCTCAATAAAGGCCATTACTTCTTCGATTGTAGAGCAACGCTGACGCTCTTTATTGGAAGGGAAACCTAGATCCTCTAAATAATCAAGCATTTCTGCATGTCCGTCGATACCATAAACCTCACCATCACCACCAATGGCATAGATGAAAGTCGATAGTTGGCGACTTGCTGCAATTTTAGGGTCTAACTGCCGTAAAGAGCCTGCAGCAGCATTACGTGGATTAGCAAATAGTTCTTCACCATTGTCAGCACGTTGGGCATTTAATTTTTCAAATGATTTTTTTGGCATGTACGCTTCACCGCGTACTTCTATTGTAATCGGTTCTTTTAAACGGAGAGGTATGGCATGAATGGTCTTTAAATTGGCTGTAATTTCTTCCCCTACAACACCATCTCCTCTTGTTGCTCCTTGGACAAACACGCCATTTTCATATTTTAACGAAATGGCAAGACCATCTATTTTCAGCTCACATACATAAGAGAAATGATCCCCAATAGCCTGTCGAACCTTACGATCAAATTCTTGTAAATCTGCTTCGTTAAAAGCGTTTGATAGACTTAGCATCGGGTAATCATGTGTCACCTTTTTAAAGCCTTCTACAACTGTTCCTCCAACACGCTGAGTAGGTGAATCGGGAAAAACAAGTGATGGATTGGCCTCTTCTAAGGCAATCAATTCATGCAATAATTGATCATAAACACTGTCAGCAACGACCGGTTTATCTAGTACATAATAGGCATAACCATATTCATGTAATAATTTATTTAACTCCGCTATTCGCTGTTCTATTTCGTTCATTTACGTTCCTCCGCTTACGCTTTTTCAATCGGTGCAAATTGTGCCAGTAATCGCTTAATACCAATTGGTTGTGGAAAAGCAATATCAAGCTCAGTACTATCACCTTCGCCTTTTACACTTACAACCATACCTGTGCCCCACTTTTTATGGACGGCTTTATCTCCAGCCTTCCAGCCATACTGATCTCCGCCTGTTGATTGTAAGCGAGCTGTGGCAGGCTGAGTTTGTTGAACGGACCCAAGTGTACGTTTTTGATAACCACCTGTTGAACGATTGCTAGTAGCAAACGGTACATTCGTTTTAGCACCAGCTTTAGAAATAGACTCGGTAATATCTTCAGAAATCTCACCTAAAAATCTTGAAGCATTATTAAAGCTTGAACGACCAAAAATCGTTCGGCTTTGTGCACATGTTAAATATAGTCGTTCCTCTGCACGCGTCACACCAACATACATAAGGCGACGTTCTTCTTCCATTTCATCTTGATCATCAAGAGAGCGTGAATGCGGGAAGATGTTTTCCTCCATACCGATAATAAAAACAATAGGAAATTCCAAGCCCTTAGCAGCATGCATCGTCATTAAAATAATATTTCCCTTGGATGCATCCTCTTTATCAAGAGCATCGATATCAGCTATTAATGCCAAATCCGTTAAAAATGCTATAAGACTTTTATCATCACTGCGCTCTTCAAATGATTTTGTGACAGATAAAAATTCTTCAATATTCTCTAAACGACTTTCAGCTTCTATCGTCTTTTCATTTTGTAGCATTGTGCGGTAGCCAGATTTATCAATGACTTGCTCAACTAGTTCAGTGACCGATAAATATTCTTGCATTTCTGTAAAACCTTTAATCATTGCATAAAATTGTTCTGCTGAGTTTGCCGCTTTCCCAGACAGACCCATGAAAATGAGATCATTCATAGCATCAAAAATGGAGCGATCCTGCTCGATAGCATAGCGGGCCATTTTCTCAAAAGATGTGGCACCAATACTACGCTTTGGTTCATTAATAATACGTGCAAGTGATAAATCATCGTCATTATTAGCAATTAGGCGCAAATAAGCAAGTAAGTCTTTAATTTCTTTTCGATCATAGAACTTTGTTCCGCCAACAATTTGATAAACCATATTGGATTTAACTAGTACTTCCTCCATCACACGAGACTGAGCATTCGTACGATATAGTATGGCAAAATCATCAAATGTACGATTTTCCTTTTCCATCAACTGTTGGATGGTTTGTACAACAAATTGTGCTTCTTCCTGCTCATTATAAGCTTTGTATAACGCAATTTTTTCACCCTCTGCATTTTCTGTGCGCAGTTCTTTTGGATAACGTGTTGTATTATTTTGAATGACGTCATTTGCTGCTTGTAGGATGCGTTTAGTTGAACGATAATTTTGTTCAAGCATAATCACCTTAGCATTCGGATAATCCTTTTCAAAGGAGAGGATATTACCAATATCTGCTCCACGCCAGCGATATATTGATTGATCAGAATCCCCTACAACACAAATATTTTTAAATTTTTCAGCTAATAATTGCACAAGTAAGTATTGGGATTTGTTAGTATCCTGATATTCATCTACATGAATATATTGAAATTTATTTTGATAGTATTCCAGCACTTCTGGTACGCGCTTGAACAACGTAATGGTTGTCATAATTAAATCATCAAAATCGAGGGATTGGTTGCGACGTAATCTTTTTTCATAGCCTTTATAAACACGTGCAACGGTTTGTTCATAAGGGTTTTTATCATTCATTTGACTCGCGTAATCATCTGCTGTAATGCACTCGTTTTTGGCTGCACTAATAGCATTTAAAATCGCTCGTGGCTCAAACCGCTTCGGATCGATATTCTCATCCTTCATTACATTTTTAATCACCGAAAGTTGATCCGTAGAATCTAGAATGGAAAAATTACGAGATATGCCTAGTTGATCGATATTGCGACGTAAAATTCTTACACACATGGAGTGGAAAGTTGATACCCACATACTATCACCAGTTCCATTGCCTAGAATACCGTCAATACGCTCTCGCATTTCACGAGCAGCTTTATTAGTAAATGTAATGGCTAAAACTTTGGATGGATATACTTCCTTTTCTATGATTAAGTAAGCAATACGATGTGTTAATACTCGGGTTTTTCCTGATCCAGCACCAGCCATGATCAGTAGTGGTCCCTCAGTGGTTTTGACCGCTCTTTCTTGTTCAGGATTCATCCCTGCTAGTAAATTTTTTGTTAACTGTTCCATTTCGCACCGCCTTACAAACGTTTGTTCTAAAATTATAACGTATTTTTAACAGCCTTAACAGTCGCAAGTGCCACTTTTAAATCATCATAAATAATATTTCCAACTACAACCGTATCTGCGAACTGGGCCATTTCCTCTGCCTGCTTGGCTGATGTAATTCCCCCACCATAAAATAGCTTAGTATGCTTTAATTCATTTTTCACAGCACTTACTACCTCTGGATTCCCGTAAATTCCACTGTACTCTAAATAAAATACGGGAAGTTTAAAGAAATTTTCTGCCATACGTGCATAGGCTACGATATCGTCAATTGATAAATCTGTTGTAGCACCTGTTACTTGTGCCACTTTACAATCTGGATTTAAAATACAATAACCTTCTGCAACTAATTCATCCCACACCATGATATCTCCAAATTCTTTAATTGCTGCATGATGCAAATTTTTAATCCATTTTGGATCATCACTATTTAAGACCGTCGGAATGAAGTAATAGTCATAGCCCGGTGTAATCGCATCAATCGTGGAAATTTCTAAAGCTATCGGGACTTCGAATCTTCTAACACGAACTAGTAAATCTAATACCCCATCCAATGTAACATTATCTGTGCCACCGACTAAAATAACGTCAGTTCCAGATTCACAAATTTTTTCTAAGTCTTCATCTGAAATGTCCTTTGCAGGATCTAACTTGAACACATGTCTCCATTCTAAATAATCCATTTATTTTACCACCTATCGTTTTCTATCTATTCGTTTACAAGTATAGCTTATGATGGACGACAAAAAAATGAAAAAGACTGAGTAGAACTTCTACCCAGTCTCATTTTCAACTATTATTTTGGTGCTTGAAACGGTTTCTCATCAGGATACAAACGACCTAGCATTTCATCATATGTATCGTTTCCATAATCAAAGCAACGACGAACACGTGAAATCGTTGCAGTACTTGCACCCGTTTCCTTTTTAATGGATTCATAGGTTTTCTTTAAACGCAATAAATGTGCAACCTCAAAGCGTTGTGCCAACGATTGAATTTCACTAATCGTACATAAATCATCAAAAAACTTATAGCATTCTTCGATGTCTTTCAGCTCTAACACTGCTTTAAATAATTGATCTGTTTGATGCCCTCGAATTTTTTCGATTTGCATGCAATTTTCCTCCCTTTAAGGCTGCGTTTTCACCATTGCTTGTAACCCTGGTGAAGATGGTACAAAATGGACCCAAGACTTTCCTGGTACTAGCTTTACAGGTTCCCCTGATTGCTCAACAGCCGTTGGTATTCCATTCACATTAGCCCATTTGACTTCCCTCAAATAGCCATTTTGAAATACATACGCATTTCCACCAGAAGTTAAATCAATTGTTTGGCGACCAATATCATCCACTATTTGGTGATCCATTTCAAAAAATAGAACATTTGCCAATGATAATGCTTCGCCGGTTAACATATCTTTTGTGTCCACGCCAGCCGATTGTCGTTCATAGTGATTACTTTGATGATCATACACATACGAATTGTGGAAATCTTCATTATTTCCATAGTAAATGTCAACTTGACTTGTTTCAATGCCTATTTTACCACGTTCATCGGGTTCATAAAAAGCCTGAAGTACTTTTTCACTGTAATTCATTGAAGCGCCTACCATTCCAGCACCTTTTATTATCTTTTCCGATGTAATATATGAATTGTGCGGTGCAACTCGTTCGCTTGAACGTTTAAAAAGTATACCATCATAAGCCATTCCATTGATATTATCGACTACACGATTATCGAGCATCGTTTTCGCCTCTGGACTATAGCCATGAGCTACATAAAAGGCATCGAAACCTTTTGCCATATCGATAAAATAGGAGCGTGCACTACGAACAGGTCCTATATTTTCAGGCAGCTCACTTTGATAAACTGCTAAAAAGCGAGTGACATTACCTTCTGCCAGCATCTCATAAATGATATCAGCTGCAGCTAACCCTGATTGTGGGCGTGCGGCTGGATGATTATTAATCGTCACGATAATAGGCCGCTGAGTTATTTCTTCTTGCACTGCCTCTCCTGTAAGTGGGGCTACGAATGCAGGTTGCTGCACTTGGTCATCAACTACGGTTTCTTCCTGTGCTACAGTCTCATCTTCTTCTTTGACCTTTGGTGTATCCTTCGAGCATCCTCCGATCACTAAAGCGCTAAATGCCATAGCCATTAATAACTTCCTTGATTTGAACACAAGCATTACTCTCCTTTGAACATTTACATATGAAAGCAACTGTTTACACTTTCATACATTAGCGCATAACAGCAGGTAATAATAACTTATTCTTCATTACATCGAAAATCCCTTTTGGTGTGATACGAATATATGGTAAATGAGTGGACTGTAAAAATAATAATGTGTAAATAGCATCCCCTAATTGATACCCACGATCTGCTAAAGCTTGCTTTAAAGCTTTTTCTTTCTCTGTTAGCGTCAATACATCCCCATCATATAAAAGCCCACCAATGGATAATGGTATTTCTGCAATGACTTCCCCTTTTTCTACAAGGACGATACCACCATTCATGGCCTTCATTTCTTCGAAGGCTTTGATCATATCTTCTTTATTTTTCCCGATTAATAAAATATCGCCTGTGTTTGAGTAGGACGATGCAAAGCCTTGAACACCAGTTGCAAACCCTTTAATCATTGTATTTACATGCCAGTGACCTTGTCGGTTTATTAACATTAAATAGCACTCATCGTGATTAGCCAGTTGCCCTTCTCTAGTAATTAATGAATTATACGGTTTTGTAATGACATCATTCACAAGCTCAATTCCAAAAGGCATTGAAAACTGGAAATCTTGTGAATCTAAGGAAAAATCTAAATTAAACGCAGGGATAGCAGAATAATCGATGGCTGCCAGTCTATGAACACGTTCTCCATCACGTTTTAGCCAAACACCTTTTGATAGGACACTTTCTGGTACAGGATGATATTCATCTTGTAAAATATTAAGGGAGGCAAAGCGACCTGTCGCGATAAAACCATGTAAATTGGACATATTATAATAGCGTGCTACATTATACGAAGCCATTTGGTAGGCATCTATTGGAGAAACTCCTGCATCTAAGGCTACTTGAATACACTTATCCATCACTCCATCTTCATGGAACGAAGGTGGTGAACCATCTGTTGTCATCATTAAATGATCAAAAATCGGAAGCTCTTTTTCTACGATTCCTTTTAATAGATGCGGTAAATCTGGTCGAATGGATGAATGACGTAATGTAACCGCATAGCCTTGCATGATACGGCGTTCCACCTCTTCCACTGTCATCGCTTCATGATCGCCATCTGCACCAAGAAGTTTCATACGTGCTAAAGTTCTCTCGGAGGCTCCAGGGAAATGACCTTCGATTTTTTTACCTAGTCCCTTTGCCATTTGCATGCGATACAGCATTTGATCGTCCCCATGTAACAGCTTAGGCCAGCCTGTCAACTCTCCGCCAAGCAAAACATCACTTCGCTCTAACCATTCTAATATAGATGTGTTAGAGAATACCTCTTCCTCCTGCTCCAATTCGGTTTGCGAATCAAAGCGAGTCCACCAATAAAAAGAAAACGGTAATTTTTTCAAATGATCTAAAATTGAAAACGCTTTCTTATTTTCTAAATTTAAAACAAAACTTAAATTATCGGAAATAAAAGTCGTTGTCCCTAGCTGACCACAAAAATCTGCAAAGGATTGCGGATGATACAGCTGGAAAGGATGTACATGTGGCTCAATATAGCCTGGTACAATTGTTTTCCCTGTACAATCCACAACTTCTGTTCCTTCTATTAAAGGAGGCATTCTGTCACCAGCATAGACAATGCGGTCCCCTAAAATCCAAATGTTTCCTACTACCCACTGTTTCAGCATACTATGCAAATACCTTGTATTTTTCAACACAATATCAGGTGCCTTTTTTCCATCAATTACTGCTAATTGCTGACGTATTTTTGTTATTTTCCATACTGGATCCATGCTATTCGCTCCTTCCTAAAATTACGTAATTTTTCATTGTGTAAAACCAATTTGGATTCACATACTACTATTGCATATCGCATACTTTCATAAAATTTATGCTTTATGCAATCATCTTGTTTCAATCGTAACACAGCACTTTCATAAAGCAAAGTGCACCTCGTCTATTTTTTCCACAATGACTAAAGGAGGAACTATTATGATGCAGCAAGCAAATTTAAGCGAAAAAAATGCATTTTGTCGTTTTGCCATGGGTACAAGTTTGACAGCATTTGGTATCGCTAAAGTTTCAAGAAATCCTAATTGTACAAAAGGTCGATTGATGATTGCATTAGGAGCCATGAAAATGGCAGAGGGACTCTTTAAATATTGTCCAACCAAGGCTCTCATGAGCACTAATATGCAAAATGCCATGAATACCTCTATGCAAAGTATGTTCAGTGGGCAAAATTCTATGTCCTCTGAGCAAATCGATAAGCTCATGAAGGATTTCTCTTCTGCAATAGCTGGCAATTCTTCAGGTTCACAAGCTACTGCTTCAAAGCAATCTGATAGCAGCGCTTCAACCCAAAATCCCTCAACAAGGAGCAATTCTACATCGAATAATGCTCAAAACCCTTCTTAGTCAAAGGAGCCGTCCCAATCTAATTTGGAGACGGCTCTTACCTCTTACGTTTGAAACTTTAAGAGGTTTCATAAGAGGAGTAAAAATATTTTAAATTTTAGTGAAAATAATGATTATTTGAATGTACGCCAGCCAATATCTTTGCGGAAGAAAAAGTGATCCCATGTTTCTTTAGCAATGCCAGCATATACTTTTTGCTGTGCTTCCTGTAAAGTAGGCGCTTTAGCCCCAACTAACAGGACACGACCACCATTCCCAACAAATTGACCATCTACTAATTTTGTACCTGCATGGAATACAGCATATGATTTAGATAGTTCCTCTAAATTCGGTAATGCTTTGCCTTTTTCAACATCGCCTGGATATCCTTCAGCTGCAATAACAACACCTAGCATAGCATCTTCCGACCATTGTAATTCAAATGGCTGCTCGTTCATTAATGCCATCATAAATGCACCAAAGTCGGAAACCATTCGAGGTAAAACTACTTGTGTTTCTGGATCACCAAAACGTGCATTAAACTCAATAACCTGAGGGCCCTTCTTCGTTAAAATTAAGCCTGCATATAAAATACCTGTAAAGGAAGCGCCATCCGCCTCCATCCCTTTAACAGTTGGCTCAACAATCGTTTGGTAAGCGATATCTATAACTTCTTGTGAGATTTGTGGTACTGGTGAGTAAGCACCCATCCCACCTGTATTAGGTCCTTTATCACCGTCATACGCACGTTTATGGTCCTGTGCAATCACCATAGGATAAATTTGTCCTTTATGCACAAAGGACATAAAGGAGAATTCTTCCCCGTCTAAAAATTCCTCGATGACAACGCGAGAAGATGATTCACCAAAGCGTTGATTGCCAATCATATCTTGTACAGCTTCAATAGCTTCTTTCTCTGTCATCGCCACAACAACACCCTTACCAGCTGCTAAGCCATCCGCTTTAATAACAATGGGTGCGCCTTGTTCTTTAATATAAGCAATAGCTTGTTCTGCTACAGTAAATGTTTGATGGGCTGCTGTTGGTATATTGTATTTATTCATCACTTCTTTTGCATACGACTTACTACTTTCTATTTGAGCTGCTGTCTTTGTCGGACCAAAAATACGTAATCCACGAGCTGTGAAGAAATCGACAATGCCTTCAGCAAGTGGTTGTTCTGGGCCGACAAATGTTAAAGCAATATCATTTTCCTTGGCAAATTGGGCAAGTCCTGCAAAATCCATAGTGTCAATATTAACAACCTCTACCTCGCCTCGCATTCCGTCATTTCCAGGTGCTACAAATACTTGGTTAACGGATGGAGAAATGCTAAATTGTTTAGCGATTGCATGCTCACGACCGCCACTTCCGATTACTAATACATTCATTTTAGAGAATCCTCCTCTTTGTGAGTAAGACCGAGATGAACCCACATCTCGGTCTGTTTTATGTCATTATTAATTAATGTTTAAAATGGCGTACGCCTGTAAATACCATAGTAATGCCGTATTCATTTGCTTTATCGATTGAATCTTGATCTTTAATAGATCCACCTGGCTGAATAATAGCTGTAATACCAGCTGTGGCTGCAGCCTCAACAGTATCACTCATTGGGAAAAATGCATCTGATGCCAATGCAGCACCTTTTGCTTTTTCACCAGCTTGCTCAAAGGCAATTTTCGCAGCACCAACGCGGTTCATTTGACCAGCGCCTACACCAAGTGTCATTTGAGAATCCGTTACAACAATCGCGTTTGATTTAACATGCTTAACAACAGACCAACCAAGTTGCAATGCTTCCCATTCCTGTTTTGTTGGTTCACGATCTGTTACTACCTTTATATCTGCATTGGCAAAACCGTAGCGATCCGGTTCCTGTACAAGAAGACCGCCCTCTACAGATACTACATTAAATTGATCTTGCTTCGCTTGCTCGAACGGAATTGTTAATAAGCGAATATTTTTCTTTTTCGTTAAAATATCGAGTGCCTCTTGTGAGAAAGCCGGAGCAATAATAATTTCTAGGAAAATATGACTTAGCTTCTCAGCAGTTGCTGCATCCACTTCCATATTCAGAGCGATAATTCCACCAAAAATAGATGTTGGATCTGCTTCATACGCTTTATCAAATGCTTCCTCTAGTGTGACACCTGTTCCAACTCCACAAGGATTCATATGCTTTACAGCAACTGCAGCTGGCATTTCAAACTCTTTCACAATTTGCAAAGCTGCATTCCCATCTTGAATATTGTTATAGGATAACTCTTTACCATGTAATTGTGTTGCATAAGCTAATGAGAAATCAGAGCCAAGACGTTTTTGGTAAAATGCCGCTTTTTGGTGCGGATTTTCACCATAGCGTAAGTTCTGCTTTAATTCATACGTCATTGTTAAGCTCTCTGGGAACTCTTCTTCTGTCAAATAGTTCGAGATATACGAATCATAGGTGGCTGTGTGACGGAAAACCTTTGCAGCCAATTTACGACGTGTCTCAATTGTTGTTGCACCACCAGCTTTTAGTTCCTCTAATACTGTTGCATAGTCATTGCTGTCTACGATGACTGTTACATATTGATGGTTTTTTGCAGCGGATCGTAACATTGTAGGGCCACCGATATCAATGTTTTCAATTGCATCATCCCATGTTACATTAGGCTTTGAAATTGTTTCAACGAAAGGATAAAGATTGACACAAACAATTTCTATTGGCTCAATTCCATGCTCATTCATTTGTGCCTGATGAGAGTCATCATCAAATTTCCCTAATAAACCACCGTGAATCATAGGATTTAATGTTTTAACACGGCCGTCTAAAATTTCAGGAAACTTCGTTACTTCATCTACTGCTGTTACAGCTACTGCATTGTCCTGTAGCATTTTTTTAGTACCGCCAGTTGATAAAATTTCATAACCTAATGCTACTAATTCCTTTGCAAATTCTAAAATACCATCTTTATTGGAAACACTGATTAATGCACGTTTTGTCACAACAATATCCTCCTAATTTTTATCGTGCTCTTGCACGAACTAACTTGCTGTCAAAGATTCATAGAGTTAGGTGTTGAGTGTTGAGTAAGGTTCTCGACCTAACTCCTCCTTCAGTTATTGTAATAATTGCTGTAAAGCCTTTGTATATAATAAATGCTCTTGCTTATGGATAGCAGCTTCTGTTGCCTCTCGATTTCCTTCAATAACAGGTACAGCAGCCTGTGCGATAATTGGGCCAGTATCCATTCCTTCATCAACAAAATGCACCGTTACGCCCGTTATTTTCACCCCATGATTCAACGCTTGTCCGATAGCATCCTTCCCAGGAAAGGCTGGTAATAAGGAAGGATGAATATTAACAATTCTTTGTGGAAAAGCCGCTAATAATACATCACTGATTAAACGCATATATCCTGCAAGCACAATCCATTTCACATCGCACTCATGTAGAGCATCGACAATTGCTGTCTCGTAAGCGGCTTTCGAGGTAAAATCTTTCGGGTTCAAGGCTAACACTGGAATTTCAAAGTGTTCAGCACGTGTCACTACATATGCACCGGGCTTATCTGTCACTACTAGCTCAACCTTTGCATGCAGTTCCCCACGTTTAATAGCCTCTTGAATGGCTTGAAAATTACTACCGCTTCCTGATGCGAACACGGCAATTTTTGTTGGTGCAGTCATTACACTAAACTCCCATCATGTGTTCCATTAAACACTACTCCGTCGCCTTGAATGACACGACCGATTGTATAAGCCTTTTCACCATTTGCTTCTACTGCTGCCATAACTTTATCAGCTTCTACTGCTGGAACAGCTATGACAAAACCGATCCCCATATTAAACACATTATATAAATCCTTATCATCTAACTGACCTTTATCCTTTAGGAATTCAAAGATACGTAATACAGGCCATGAACCTAAGTCAATTTCTGTAGCTAATCCTTCAGGCATCATACGTGGTAAATTCTCATAGAAACCTCCACCAGTAACGTGGGCACAGCCGTGTACATCTGCTGCTTTTAAAGCCGCTAATACAGGCTTAGCATAAAGCTTTGTTGGGACTAATAGTGCCTCGCCGATTGGACCTAAATCTTCATAGTCTTCTACAATGGCATCCACCGCATATTGATGATCTGCAAAAACAATTTTACGTACTAAAGAATAACCGTTTGAATGCACACCACTCGAAGCAATACCAATAAGTACATCGCCCTCGACAATTTTTTCTCCTGTCACAATGGCAGACTTTTCACAAGCCCCCACCGCAAAGCCAGCTAAATCATATTCATCTTCTTCATATAGACCTGGCATTTCTGCTGTTTCGCCACCAATTAGAGCTGCACCAGATTGCACACAGCCATCCGCAACCCCTTTAACAATTTGCTCAATTTTTGCAGGCTCTGCTTTCCCAAGTGCTACGTAATCTAAAAAGTATAGCGGCTCCGCTCCTTGTGCAACGATATCATTCACGCACATTGCTACACAATCCACACCAATAGTATCGTGCTTGTCTACCATGAATGCTAGCTTTAGCTTTGTCCCTACACCATCAGTTCCTGAAATAAGAACAGGTTCTTTTAGATTTAGTTCTGACAAGTCAAACATACCACCAAAGCCACCAAACGTTCCCATGACACCTAGTCGGTTCGTACGTTCTACATGAGATTTCATTCGTTTTACAGCTTCATAGCCCGCTTCAATATTTACACCTGCTTGTTCATATGCCTTTGACACGCAGAGTTCCTCCTTATCATCTAAATCGCCTACGAGTATCCTAGAACTTTTTATAATCTCCTAGAAGAGACTCATTCATTGCGATGTATTTCTTAACGTAATAGTTCCTTTTCATGTGGTAAGATGGTATCCGGGAATATCTCAGTTGGATATTTACCTGTAAAGCATGCAAGGCATAGTCCACGGTTTTCATCTTCATATGGACGTGCAATGGTCTCAACCATGCCTTCAACAGAAAGGAAAGTCAGAGAATCTGCACCAATTACTTCACGAATTTCATCTACTTTATGACTAGATGCAATAAGTTCCTCATGTGTTGACGTATCAATGCCATAATAACAAGGATTTGTCATAGGTGGGGACGAAATAACCACGTGAACCTCTGCTGCACCAGCATCTTTTAACATTTTGACAATTCGACGTGAAGTTGTTCCGCGTACAATAGAATCGTCCACCATAACTACGCGTTTACCTTTGACAACTTGAACAACTGGTGAAAGCTTCATTTTCACACCACGTTCGCGTAATTCCTGTGTCGGTTGAATAAAAGTACGTCCTACATAACGATTTTTAATCAGACCAAGTTCATAAGGTATACCACTTTCTTCTGCAAAACCGATGGCAGCTGAAATACTAGAATCTGGTACCCCAGTTACAACATCAGCCTCAATATGTGCACATTCACGAGCAAGCTGTTTCCCCATACGTTTACGTGCCATATGGACATTAATACCATCAATATCCGAATCAGGACGTGCCAGATATACATATTCCATCGCACACATAGAACGCTTTTCCATATCAGCAAAGCGGTCTGACTTAACGCCCTCATCGTTAATAATCAATAATTCACCTGGTTCTACAGAACGAACGAATTCTGCTCCTATTAAATCAAATGCACAAGTTTCAGAAGCTACTACCCAGCCTTCTCCTAACTTTCCAAGAGAGAGCGGGCGTAAACCATGTGGATCACGTGCAACAAGCATTTCATCCTTTGTCATAATTAAGCAAGAATACGCACCCTTTAATAATGAAAGGGCATTTTTCACCTTAGCCCGAAATGGTGAATGCGAACTTTTCTTAATAAGATGCGCCAGCACTTCTGTATCAGAGCTAGAATGAAAAATACTACCTTGTCGCTCTAAATACTGTTTCAGATGTGTCGCATTGACTAAGTTACCGTTATGGGCAATGGAAAGGCTACCAGTTGAGGAATGGAATAATAATGGCTGTACATTTTCAATACCACCACCACCAGCAGTTGTATAACGAACATGGGCAATTGCTGCTTTGCCGTTCACTGCCTTTAATTTATCTTCGTTGAAAACATCATTAACTAGTCCTTCGCCTTTTACCGCGCGAAGGTGCTGACCATCAGAAACGACGATACCTGCGCCTTCTTGACCACGGTGTTGAAGAGCATGAAGCCCGTAATAACTAAGGTGCGCTGGATTTGGGTTACCCCAAATGCCAAACACCCCACATTCTTCGTTTAAGCCTCTGAGTTCAGCAAGCATGGGATTGCTCCTTTCCAATTAGAACGGAATTCCTCCACTGTACCTTCTACAAGCACACCTTTGTCCCCGTTGATTTTAACAAGTGCATCGTTTGTTACGACACCAATTTTATGAGCATCTTTGATGATTTCGACAAATGCAGCTGCATGTTCTTCTTTAACTGTAACAACAAAACGTGATTGACTTTCACTGAATAACACAGTTGTAGCAGAACCCGTTAATGTAACATCAACACCAAGTCCATTTGCACTGAAAGTTTTTTCTGCAATAGCCACTGCAAGACCACCTTCAGCGACATCATGTGCAGACTGTACAAGACCAACTTTTATAGCTTTTAATAAAGCCTGCTGACGTGCTGCTTCCACCTCTAGATCGATAGCTGGTGCTTTCCCAGAAATAACGCCATTATTTAATAATTTTTGAAGCTCTGAACCACCGAACTCAGTCGTTGTTTCACCAATGACAAATACGATATCTCCTGCAGCTTTTACTTCCTGTGTTGTAACATGTGCTAAGTCTTCAATTAGACCTACCATACCAATTGTTGGTGTTGGATAAACGGCTTCACCTGAACGCTCATTATAAAGCGATACGTTACCGCCAATCACTGGTGCATTCAATGCTGTACATGCAGCCGAAATACCATCAGCAGATTTTTCAATTTGCCAGAAGATTTCTGGCTTCTCTGGATTACCAAAGTTTAAGCAGTCTGTAATTGCAAGTGGTGTACCACCAGAAGCAACAATATTACGAGCTGCTTCAGCCACTGCAATAGCTCCGCCCACCTCTGGATCTAAATAAATATAGCGAGAGTTGCAGTCTGTTGTCATGGCTAACCCTTTATTTGTACCACGTACACGAATAACGGCAGCATCTGAGCCTGGTTTAACAACAGTTGACGTACGAACCTGATAATCGTACTGATCGTAAACCCATTCTTTCGAAGCAATTGTCGGTGCTTTTAATAAAGCATTTAATGTTTCTTTATAATCCATAACAGCTGGCTCTGTATTTTCAATTGCTTGGAACTGAGCATAGTAAGCAGGTTCAGCAGATGGTTTATGGTAAACTGGTGCATCCTCAGCTAACGCATCAGCAGGTACTTCTGCCACTACTTGTCCATTGTGTAAAAGACGAAGCATTTTATCATCTGTTACACGGCCAATTGCTACCGCATCTAAATCATATTTATCAAAAATCGCCTTAATTTCATCTTCGCGACCCTTTTTCACAACTAATAGCATTCGTTCTTGAGATTCAGATAGCATCATTTCGTATGCTGTCATACCTGTCTCACGTTGAGGTACTAAATCTAAATTCATTTCTACACCAGAACCAGCCTTTGAAGCCATTTCTGCTGAAGAAGAAGTAAGACCAGCTGCGCCCATATCTTGAATCCCAACTAGAGCATCAGATTTTACAACTTCTAAACATGCTTCAAGTAAAAGCTTCTCCATGAATGGGTCCCCTACTTGTACCGCTGGACGTTGATTTTCTGATTCCTCTGTTAATTCTTCAGAAGCAAATGTCGCACCATGAATTCCGTCTCGTCCTGTTTTCGCACCCACGTACATAACTGTATTTCCAACACCTGCTGCAATACCTCGTTGAATATCTTTATGATCAATTAAGCCTACACACATGGCATTAACAAGTGGATTGCCTTCATAGCAAGGATCAAATTGAATTTCGCCACCTACTGTAGGGATACCGATACAGTTACCATATCCAGCGATCCCAGCTACGACTTCTTCAAATAGATATTTACCTCGCGCTGATTTTAATTCACCAAAGCGTAATGAGTTCAGCATGGCGATAGGACGTGCCCCCATAGAGAAAACATCACGGATAATACCGCCAACACCAGTGGCAGCCCCTTGATATGGCTCAATTGCAGATGGATGGTTATGAGACTCCATTTTAAACACTACGGCTTGCTCGTCACCGATATCAACAATACCTGCACCTTCACCAGGTCCTTGTAAAACTTGTGGCCCCTTTGTAGGGAATTTACGTAATACCGGCTTTGAATTTTTGTATGAGCAGTGCTCAGACCACATTACTGAGAAAAGACCTGTCTCTGTCCAATTAGGTAGACGTTCTAAAATACCTTCTACCAATGCAAATTCTTCGTCTGACATCCCCATACCAGCGTATAGCTTTTCGTCTTTAATTTGCTGTGCTGTTGGCTCAAACTTAGTTGTTGACATGATTTTCCCTCCACTGCTTCACAATTGATTTAAATACTGCTAAACCGTCTGCGCCACCCACCAGTGCATCAACAGCTCGTTCTGGGTGAGGCATCATCCCTAATACATTGCCGCGCTCGTTTATAATCCCTGCGATATCTTCTAAAGAACCATTTGGATTGTCGCCTGAGTATGTGAATACGATTTGATTATTATCTTTTAGTGATTGTAAAGTCTCCTCATCACAGTAGTAATTCCCTTCACCATGTGCGATTGGGATATGAATAATTTGATCTTGCTCGTATTGGTTTGTGAATAATGTATTGTTGTTCTCCACTTTTAGCTTCACTGTACGGCACATAAATTTCAAGTTTTTATTGCGTAATAAAGCACCTGGCAATAGCCCTGCTTCTGTTAGAATTTGGAATCCATTACATACACCTAGTACAGGTTTACCAGCGTCTGCTGCTTTCTTAACTTCTGCCATAATGTTAGATTGATTAGCCATTGCACCACAACGAAGATAATCTCCATATGAAAATCCTCCAGGTACTAATACGCCATCAAAGCCACTTAGATCTGTTGCTGTATGCCATACATATTCTACTTCTTCACCTAGCTCGTCTTTAATCGCATGATACATATCGATATCACAGTTTGACCCAGGGAATACGAGTACTGCGAATTTCATGATTAGTTAGCCTCCTCGACTTCATAACGGTAGTCCTCAATTACAACGTTCGTTAAAACCTTTTCACACATTTCTTTTACTAGAGTATCAATGTCACGCTCTGAATCTTTAATTGATAGTTCAAGATATTTACCGATACGTAAATCCTCTACTTCACCGTAGCCCATTTTAGCTAAAGAACCCTGTACTGCAGAGCCTTGTGGATCAAGAATGCTCTCACGTAATGTTACATAGATTTTTACTTTTTTCATTGTTATTTGCCTCCGAGTCTAGAAAGTATAATAGTATAAACTTCAGTTAAATTACCAAGGTCTCTACGAAAAACATCTTTGTCTAACTTTTGCTTCGTTGTTGCATCCCAAAGTCGACATGTATCTGGTGAAATTTCATCTGCCAATAATACATGGCCATCTGCATCACGGCCAAACTCTAATTTAAAATCAATTAGTGTCACATTAACATCAGCAAAGATTGGCTGTAGAACTTTGTTAATAGCTAGTGCCTTCTCGTAAATAGCCGATACTTCAGCAGACGTTGCAAGCTCCAGAATGTCTATATGCTCTGTTGTGATGAATGGATCACCTAACTCATCGTCTTTATAGTAAAACTCAACGATTGGTCGTTTTAAAGGTGTGCCCTCTTCAAGTCCAATACGTTTTGCTAAACTTCCTGCAACTATATTACGAACGACTACTTCAATCGGGATAATATCTACTTTTCTTACAAGTTGTTGCGTATCAGATAATTGTTTTACGAAATGTGACGCAATTCCGTTTCCTTGTAATTTTTCGAAAATTAATGAAGTAATGCGATTATTTAAAATGCCTTTACCTTCTATTTCCTCTTTCTTTTCACCATTGAATGCAGTCGCACTATCCTTGTACTCAACAAGCAGCACATTTGGCTCCTCCGTTGTATACAATTTTTTTGCTTTACCCTCATACAAAAGTTGACCTTTAGTCATTCGTTTTTCCCCCCGATATTATGAGATACGCTTTTATGAATGATCAGAATCGAACCGTGTTCTCCACGGTTCAATTCTGAAGCATTTACTGGTGGCACTAACATTTATTTTTTTATTGGCGAAATAAATATTAGTTAAGTCCTAGACGTTCAAAAATCATATCGACATGCTGTAAGTGGTAGTTGTAATCGAAGCACTCATCCAGCTCTTCTTTTGTTAAATAAGATGTGATTTTTTCACTTCCATCGACTAATGTGCGGAACTGTACCTGTTCGTCCCACGCTTGCATAGCTAAAGGCTGTACAGTATCATACGCTTCCTCACGTACTAATCCTTTATCAATTAATGCTAACAAAATGCGCTGAGAGTAAATAAGGCCATATGTGCGAGTCATATTACGTTTCATGTTTTCAGGGAATACTGTTAAGTTTTTCACTATATTACCGAAGCGACTTAACATATAGTTAAGAGTAATTGTTGCATCCGGTAAAATAACGCGTTCTGCAGAAGAATGAGAAATATCACGTTCATGCCATAAAGCGACATTTTCATAAGCTGTCACCATGTATCCACGCATTAAACGCGACATTCCAACCATATTTTCAGAACCGATTGGATTACGTTTATGTGGCATTGCTGATGATCCTTTTTGACCTTTTGCAAAAGCTTCTTCCACTTCACGCGTTTCAGATTTCTGTAAACCGCGAATTTCTGTTGCAAATTTTTCAATGGAAGTAGCAATTAAAGCTAATGCACCTAAATATTGCGCATGACGATCACGCTGTAAAGTTTGTGTTGAAATTGGTGATGCAGCCAGACCTAGTTGATCACAAACATATTGCTCAACGCGAGGATCGATATTGGCATATGTTCCAACAGCGCCAGACATTTTCCCTGTTTCAATAACTTTAGCGGCTGCTTCAAAACGTTCCAGGTTACGCTTCATTTCCTCATACCATAAACCAAGCTTTAAACCGAAAGTTGTTGGCTCTGCATGGACGCCATGTGTACGGCCCATCATCACTGTATGTTTATGTTCTTTTGCCTTAGCAGCAATAATATCAATGAAATTCACGATATCTTTACGTAAAATATCATTTGCTTGTTTGATTAAATAAGAAAGTGCTGTGTCAACTACGTCTGTAGAAGTTAGTCCATAATGTACCCATTTACGTTCCTCACCAAGTGTTTCCGAAACGGCACGTGTAAAGGCCACTACGTCATGACGAGTTTCTTGTTCAATTTCTAAAATACGGTTCACATCAAATGAAGCATTTTCACGAATTTTAGCAACATCCTCTTTCGGAATATCACCTATTTCTGCCCACGCCTCACAAGCTAGGATTTCTACTTCTAGCCAAGCTTGATATTTATTTTGTTCTGTCCATATTGCGCCCATTTCGGGTCTTGTGTAACGTTCAATCATTGCGTATCTCCTTCTATTCTGACCAAATGCCAGAACTCTCGATTTGTTGTAATGTTTCTTCTAAGTTTTTTGTCATAATCGTTACATGGCCCATCTTACGGTTGACCTTAGCTTCAGCTTTCCCATAAAGATGGATAGACCATTCAGGATATTTAGCAATGGAGTTACTCAATGGCACGACATGCTGCCCTAATACATTGATCATAATGGATGGTGCCCAAAGTTCTGGCTTACGTAATGGCCAACCACACACAGCTCGTATATGCTGATGGAATTGTGAAACATTACACGCCTCTATTGAATAGTGACCTGAATTATGAGGTCTTGGTGCTAATTCATTAATAACAATGCCACCATCTTCTAACACGAACATTTCTACCGCTAACGTTCCTACTAAATGTAAGTAATCAGCAATTTTTAAAGCTTCTCGTTCCGCAGCCTGAGCTGTGCTTTCTGTTATGCGAGCAGGCACAATTGTTTCATGCAGAATATGATGAACATGAATGTTCTCTCCAACTGGCTGACAATACGATTCACCACTACCATTTCTTTGAACAATGACCGATACCTCTTTTACGAAGGGCACGAATCCTTCTGCAATACATGAAGAATGCGTGAAGAGTTCTTTCGCTAATGGAAGATCTTCAGTTGATTTTAACAGCTGCTGTCCCTTGCCATCATAACCACCGCTTGCTGTTTTGACTATACAAGGATAACCAATCGAATCAATATTGGCTACTAATTCTTCATAAGTTTTTGCAACAATATATGGTGCTACTGGGCAACCAGCTTTCACAATGGCTTCTTTTTCGGTTATACGGTTTTGTGTAATGCGTACTAACTCGGCCCCCTGAGGAACATAAGCCATTTGTGATAAACGTTTTAAGCCTTCATAATCAATATTTTCAAATTCATATGTGATAACATCACTGACTTCTGCAAGTTCTTCTAAAGCAGCTTCATCATCATATGGAGCTACAATACGAACATCTGCCACTTGCCCACAAGGTGAGTCCATTGCTGGTTCAAGTACCGCAATTTTAAAACCAGACTCCTTTGCAGCAAGAGCCATCATTCGACCAAGCTGTCCCCCACCTATAATACCTATCGTTTGTCCAGGATAAATAATTTTTGTCACACTAAGTCACCTGTGCTTTCTAATACTTGCTGCTTTGTAGCTTCACGTCGAGCATCTAATGCTTCAGCAAGTTCTGCATCTGTCGTTGACAAAATTTGAGCGGCTAGTAAACCAGCGTTTGTTGCTCCCGCTTTCCCAATAGCTACAGTTGCTACAGGCACACCACCAGGCATTTGAACGATGGATAACAGTGAATCAAGCCCATTCAGCGCACGTGATTGAACTGGTACACCGATTACAGGTAAAGTTGTTTTAGCTGCTACCATTCCAGGTAAATGTGCGGCTCCACCTGCCCCAGCTATAATTACTTGTATTCCCCGTTTGCGTGCTGTTTCGGCATACTCAAACATTAAATCTGGTGTTCGATGTGCAGATACAACCTTCTTTTCGTACGGTACTTGTAATTCGTCTAAAATATCACATGCATGTTTCATTGTTTCCCAGTCACTTGAACTACCCATAATGACACCGATTTTCGGATTCATAAATTGTCGCTCCTTTTAAACGATAGAAAAATGATCAATTATTGTGCAAGCCTCTATATGAATAGCTCTGCAATTTTTACCTTTTTACAAAGAAAATCCTCAAATAAACTACTCTCTACCTTTACGCGTGAAAGCAGCTTACTTGAGGACTTATTAGGGCAAGAATTTGTCAATGTACAAACCGTACATTGATCTTCTCATAAAAGCCAAAAGTGCTTTCCCGCATAGTCCAGCATTTACGGTGCCGGGTAGAGACACTAGAGCCAATCCTCTAGCATATATGTGGGATTTATTTGTTTTTCCTTATCACATTTTAACAAGGGATCGTATTATCGTCAATGCAAAAATGCGAACATTTTTTATAAGCTCAAAAAAAACGTTCGGATTTTAGTCAAAATCATTCCGTATCTTGAGTAGGTATAGCTTTAAATTGAATTTTTTGACGTAATAACGTGGGTTCACCATCGACTAAGTGAAAAAGGGGCTCTTCTTTTCGACCAATAGCCATGTACCCATCGTGTCGCATTCTTTCTAAACATTCTTCTATGGACTCGTTTTCTTTTACTTCATACCAAATTTGCTTCTTTCCCAACTGTTTCTCCCTTTCAATACATTAATTTATTTCCTAGCACTTGTTCCTTCATTATACCTTGAGATGCCTTAGGAGTGTGTAAGAACAAATTAATTGTTTATTAAATATAAAAAAACTGCGGATGGATATCCGCAGTTTGGATTACCGTTCAGCTAAATCCATACAAGGCTTTTATATAGATGCCTAGAAATAGTAGCAATAAAAACGAATGTAGGACAACAAGAATGAAACGAAACTCTCCTTTAATACCTAAAAGGGCACTCACAATACCTATTCCACCTAATATAAATGGCATTAACATACTGATGTCATTAAGGAATTTTAAAAAACGCCCCTACCCTTTCGGAGAATCATAACCAAACATTAAGAGTGTGAGGAGTAGGCAAAAAATCGAAAGAGACGAAAAAATAGTATGCCTCATTATCATTCCTCCGTTATTCTGTTCAAGTATAAGTAGGAAATGCTATCTATGTTAGTTATCTTTTCATCTGTATAAATTTAATATGTAGTGTATGAGACCATGATTTTTTAGTTGATAAAATAAAAAAGCCATGGAAGATATCCATGACTTCATAAGTGCCTAGCGACGTCCTACTCTCACAGGGGGAAGCCCCCAACTACCATCGGCGCTAAAGAGCTTAACTTCCGTGTTCGGTATGGGAACGGGTGTGACCTCTTTGCCATCATCACTAGACTATTTTCGGCTTTCAATATACATCGCATTTCTTCGTCAGCTGCTGTCGTTCAGTCAGTCACGTACTTGAGTACGCTCCTTCCCTCTCTCTATTGCTTCCTCGAACTACTCGTATCTTGAAACCCTTCATAAAAGAAATTATTCTTTCAAAACTGGATAAACGGTTCATTGAAGGTTTCAAACTTTTTTGGTTAAGTCCTCGATCGATTAGTATTCGTCAGCTCCATGTGTCACCACACTTCCACCTCGAACCTATCTACCTCATCGTCTTTGAGGGATCTTACTTACTTGCGTAATGGGAAATCTCATCTTGAGGGGGGCTTCATGCTTAGATGCTTTCAGCACTTATCCCGTCCACACATAGCTACCCAGCGATGCCTTTGGCAAGACAACTGGTACACCAGCGGTGTGTCCATCCCGGTCCTCTCGTACTAAGGACAGCTCCTCTCAAATTTCCTACGCCCACGACGGATAGGGACCGAACTGTCTCACGACGTTCTGAACCCAGCTCGCGTACCGCTTTAATGGGCGAACAGCCCAACCCTTGGGACCGACTACAGCCCCAGGATGCGATGAGCCGACATCGAGGTGCCAAACCTCCCCGTCGATGTGGACTCTTGGGGGAGATAAGCCTGTTATCCCCGGGGTAGCTTTTATCCGTTGAGCGATGGCCCTTCCATGCGGAACCACCGGATCACTAAGCCCGTCTTTCGACCCTGCTCGACTTGTAGGTCTCGCAGTCAAGCTCCCTTGTGCCTTTACACTCTACGAATGATTTCCAACCATTCTGAGGGAACCTTTGGGCGCCTCCGTTACCTTTTAGGAGGCGACCGCCCCAGTCAAACTGTCCGCCTGACACTGTCTCCTGCCCCGCTAAGGGGCATGGGTTAGAATTTCAATACAACCAGGGTAGTATCCCACCGACGCCTCCTTCGAAGCTGGCGCTCCGAGATCTCTGGCTCCTACCTATCCTGTACAAGTTGTACCAAAATTCAATATCAGGCTACAGTAAAGCTCCACGGGGTCTTTCCGTCCTGTCGCGGGTAACCTGCATCTTCACAGGTACTATAATTTCACCGAGTCTCTCGTTGAGACAGTGCCCAGATCGTTACGCCTTTCGTGCGGGTCGGAACTTACCCGACAAGGAATTTCGCTACCTTAGGACCGTTATAGTTACGGCCGCCGTTTACTGGGGCTTCAATTCGCAGCTTCGCTTGCGCTAACCACTCCTCTTAACCTTCCAGCACCGGGCAGGCGTCAGCCCCTATACGTCACCTTACGGTTTTGCAGAGACCTGTGTTTTTGCTAAACAGTCGCCTGGGCCTATTCACTGCGGCTCTCATGCGCTTGCACGCTCAAGAGCACCCCTTCTCCCGAAGTTACGGGGTCATTTTGCCGAGTTCCTTAACGAGAGTTCTCTCGCACACCTTAGGATTCTCTCCTCGACTACCTGTGTCGGTTTGCGGTACGGGCACCTCTCACCTCGATAGAGGCTTTTCTTGGCAGTGTGAAATCAGGAACTTCGTCCATACGGACTCGCCATCACAGCTCAACGTTACAGTGTGCGGATTTGCCTACACACACGCCTTACTGCTTGGACGCGCATAACCAACAGCGCGCTTACCCTATCCTACTGCGTCCCCCCATTTCTCAAACGGTGAGGAGGTGGTACAGGAATATCAACCTGTTGTCCATCGCCTACGCCTATCGGCCTCGGCTTAGGTCCCGACTAACCCTGAGCGGACGAGCCTTCCTCAGGAAACCTTAGTCATACGGTGGACGGGATTCTCACCCGTCTTTCGCTACTCATACCGGCATTCTCACTTCTAAGCGCTCCACCAGTCCTTCCGGTCTGACTTCAACGCACTTAGAACGCTCTCCTACCACTGACATCGTAGATGTCAATCCACAGCTTCGGTGAATCGTTTAGCCCCGATACATTTTCGGCGCAGCGTCACTCGACCAGTGAGCTATTACGCACTCTTTAAATGATGGCTGCTTCTAAGCCAACATCCTGGTTGTCTGTGCAACGCCACATCCTTTTCCACTTAACGATTACTTTGGGACCTTAGCTGGTGGTCTGGGCTGTTTCCCTTTTGACTACGGATCTTATCACTCGCAGTCTGACTCCCGTGTATAAATATCTGGCATTCGGAGTTTGTCTGAATTCGGTAAACCGGGATGGCCCCCTAGTCCAAACAGTGCTCTACCTCCAGTATTCTCATCACGAGGCTAGCCCTAAAGCTATTTCGGAGAGAACCAGCTATCTCCAAGTTCGATTGGAATTTCTCCGCTACCCACACCTCATCCCCGCACTTTTCAACGTGCGTGGGTTCGGGCCTCCAGTAAGTGTTACCTTACCTTCACCCTGGACATGGGTAGATCACCTGGTTTCGGGTCTACGACCACGTACTATTTCGCCCTATTCAGACTCGCTTTCGCTGCGGCTCCGCCTTCTAAAGCTTAACCTCGCACGTAATCGTAACTCGCCGGTTCATTCTACAAAAGGCACGCTATCACCCATTAACGGGCTCTAACTACTTGTAGGCACACGGTTTCAGGATCTCTTTCACTCCCCTTCCGGGGTGCTTTTCACCTTTCCCTCACGGTACTGGTTCACTATCGGTCACTAGGTAGTATTTAGCCTTGGGAGATGGTCCTCCCGGATTCCGACGGAATTTCACGTGTTCCGCCGTACTCAGGATCCACTCAGGAGGGAACGAACTTTCGACTACAGGGCTTTTACCTGCTCTGGCGGACCTTTCCAAGTCGCTTCATCTAACTCGCTCTTTTGTAACTCCGTATTGAGTGTCCTACAACCCCAAGAGGCAAGCCTCTTGGTTTGGGCTCTTCCCGTTTCGCTCGCCGCTACTCAGGGAATCGATTTTTCTTTCTCTTCCTCCAGGTACTTAGATGTTTCAGTTCCCTGGGTCTGCCTTCAAGACGCTATGTATTCACGTCAAGATACTACGCGATTAAACGTAGTGGGTTCCCCCATTCGGAAATCTCCGGATCAAAGCTCACTTACAGCTCCCCGAAGCATATCGGTGTTAGTGCCGTCCTTCTTCGGCTCCTAGTGCCAAGGCATTCGCCGTGCGCCCTTAATAACTTAACCTATCAGCTTTCAATACACATCGCATTTAACTGCTCGTGTCTTGAAACCTTTTAATGTTATTAAGCCTATAAAAAACTTAAAAAAATAAATGTGTTTGTTACTATTTCAATGTCGTTTTATCCAGTTTTCAAAGAACAAGTTTTGAAGTATTTCATTCAGAAGAATGAACCTTCAAAACTGAACGCAAAACGTAATCTTACAAACCCAAGGTTTGTATTCCGAAAATATCCTTAGAAAGGAGGTGATCCAGCCGCACCTTCCGATACGGCTACCTTGTTACGACTTCACCCCAATCATCTATCCCACCTTCGGCGGCTGGCTCCAAAAGGTTACCTCACCGACTTCGGGTGTTACAAACTCTCGTGGTGTGACGGGCGGTGTGTACAAGGCCCGGGAACGTATTCACCGCGGCATGCTGATCCGCGATTACTAGCGATTCCGGCTTCATGTAGGCGAGTTGCAGCCTACAATCCGAACTGAGAACGACTTTATCGGATTAGCTCCCTCTCGCGAGTTGGCAACCGTTTGTATCGTCCATTGTAGCACGTGTGTAGCCCAGGTCATAAGGGGCATGATGATTTGACGTCATCCCCACCTTCCTCCGGTTTGTCACCGGCAGTCACCTTAGAGTGCCCAACTAAATGATGGCAACTAAGATCAAGGGTTGCGCTCGTTGCGGGACTTAACCCAACATCTCACGACACGAGCTGACGACAACCATGCACCACCTGTCACCGTTGCCCCCGAAGGGGAAACTATATCTCTACAGTGGTCAACGGGATGTCAAGACCTGGTAAGGTTCTTCGCGTTGCTTCGAATTAAACCACATGCTCCACCGCTTGTGCGGGCCCCCGTCAATTCCTTTGAGTTTCAGTCTTGCGACCGTACTCCCCAGGCGGAGTGCTTAATGCGTTAGCTGCAGCACTAAGGGGCGGAAACCCCCTAACACTTAGCACTCATCGTTTACGGCGTGGACTACCAGGGTATCTAATCCTGTTTGCTCCCCACGCTTTCGCGCCTCAGTGTCAGTTACAGACCAGATAGTCGCCTTCGCCACTGGTGTTCCTCCAAATCTCTACGCATTTCACCGCTACACTTGGAATTCCACTATCCTCTTCTGCACTCAAGTCTCCCAGTTTCCAATGACCCTCCACGGTTGAGCCGTGGGCTTTCACATCAGACTTAAGAAACCACCTGCGCGCGCTTTACGCCCAATAATTCCGGACAACGCTTGCCACCTACGTATTACCGCGGCTGCTGGCACGTAGTTAGCCGTGGCTTTCTAATAAGGTACCGTCAAGGTACAGCCAGTTACTACTGTACTTGTTCTTCCCTTACAACAGAGTTTTACGAACCGAAATCCTTCTTCACTCACGCGGCGTTGCTCCATCAGGCTTTCGCCCATTGTGGAAGATTCCCTACTGCTGCCTCCCGTAGGAGTCTGGGCCGTGTCTCAGTCCCAGTGTGGCCGATCACCCTCTCAGGTCGGCTACGCATCGTCGCCTTGGTGAGCCGTTACCTCACCAACTAGCTAATGCGCCGCGGGCCCATCCTATAGCGACAGCCGAAACCGTCTTTCAGTGTTTCACCATGAGGTGAAACAGATTATTCGGTATTAGCCCCGGTTTCCCGGAGTTATCCCAAACTATAAGGTAGGTTGCCCACGTGTTACTCACCCGTCCGCCGCTAACGTCGAAGGAGCAAGCTCCTTCTCTGTTCGCTCGACTTGCATGTATTAGGCACGCCGCCAGCGTTCGTCCTGAGCCAGGATCAAACTCTCCATAAAAGAAATTTGATTAGCTCAAATTGTTTTGCTGGCATCAATTTTGATGTCCAAAATTTTGTTTCGTTCACTAGCTAGGCTTGCTACTAAAAACTTTATTGATTACGTTTTGCTTGTTCAGTTTTCAAGGTTCATTTGCTAGTTACTTTCAAGTAACTTTTTATAATTTAACATATTGTCAACTCGTTGTCAACTGTCTACGTTAATATTTTTTAAGTTGTTCGTTTGTTTCGTAACAACGTGTTTAAATATATCATCATAAAACAAAGTTTGCAAGTGTTTCATTAAAGTAAAACTATTCTTATTATTACAAAGTGAGTTTCTTCTATATAATGGTGAAAACAACTTTATATAATTCGTTATAGTTATGCTTTATTTTATATAGTAAAAGAGACGAATAGAATAACAATAAAAGTATTTAATTATTTACTGTTCCTTTCCCAATAATAAAAAATCACCTCCATCGTTAGAACTTATCCTTAACAATGGAGGTGATTTTCAACATGTATTTAATTTATCGTACCCAAATGAAATACGCCAGGAAGACAAAGAATAAACCATACATCATAGGGTGAATTTCTTTTTTACGTCCCGCTAATAACATTGTGATCGGATAGAACACGAAGCCAATTGCAATACCCGTAGCAATGGAATAACCAAGAGGCATCATTAATACGGTAAAGAATGCTGGTACTGCAATCTCAAATTTATCCCAATCAATTAAACGTAATGATGATACCATCAGTACTCCTACAATAACTAGAGCAGGTGCTGTTACTGCTGGTGTTACTACTGCTAATAACGGAGAGAAGAATAATGCTACTAAGAAAAGTACTGCTGTTACTACTGCTGAGAACCCAGAGCGAGCTCCAGCTGCTACCCCTGAAGTTGATTCTACATAGGCAGTAGTCGTAGATGTACCAAATAAAGAACCAATTGTTGTTGCAAGTGCATCTGCCATTAATGCGCGACCTGCACGTGGTAATTTATTATCTTTTACTAAGCCAGCCTGTGTTGCCACAGCCATTAAAGTCCCTGCTGTATCGAAGAAATCTACAAACAAGAACGTTAATACAACTACTAAAAACTTCACGTTAAATAGTGATTCAATATCTCCAAGTGGTTGTAGTGCCACCATGAATGTAGAATCCACACTTGGAATAGCAGAAACAATTGCCGTTGGAGGTTCAATAATACCTGTCACCATACCAATAATCGCAGTAATAACCATCCCTAAGAAAATACCAACACTGCGTAATTTAATAATTAGAATAACAGATAAAACAATTCCGAATACCGCTAGTAATGTAGCACCAGTGAAAGTTCCTAAAGTTACTAATGTAGCTGGACTATCTACAATAATCCCTGCTCCTTGTAAACCTACGAAAGTAATAAACAATCCAATACCTGCCGAAACAGCATATTTAAGTTGAACTGGTATGGCATTAATAACGGTTTCACGAATACCTGTTAGAGATAAAATGATAAAGATAATCCCAGAGAAGAATACGCCAGTTAAACCTGTTTGCCATGGAATACCGTAAGCCCCGACTACAGTAAAGGCGAAGAATGCGTTTAATCCCATACCAGGAGCTAGTGAAATTGGGAATTTAGCGAAAATACCCATTATTAAAGAACCAACTGCTGCAGCTAATGCTGTTGCTACGAAAACAGCACCTTTATCCATCCCTGCATTTTCTAGTATACCTGGGTTAACAGCTAGAATATATGCCATCGCAAGGAAGGTTGTAATACCACCTATTATTTCTCGGCGGTAATTAGTTCCTAATTCATCAAACATGAAATATTTTTTCATTATAAAAAAATCCTCCGTATGGTCGTCCTCAATATCGAAAACAAAAAAGACACGCTGACTAATCTACTAGTCGCATGTCTACGATATATTTCATCCACATTAATGTGTGAAATAAATTAGGGTTTATACATACGTATATAAACCTCAATCGTAGTCAAGTTATTTACGGTAACTTGGTAGAAACTCACGGGCCCTATTCCCGACATTATACGACGACTTATTTAATTTACATTTGTAATATATCATTTCACTTTTTAGATTTCAACCCTATTTCCGAACAATTTTACAAAATAAAATACGAAAGTTCGTGTAATTTTCTTATTTAATGTTCATATTTTAATAAACTGCTACTAAAAAGTCTAAGTACTGAACAATTCACTGAACACTATAATATAAAAAAACCCTTAGAACTCACCCGAATTCTAAAGGATTTTAAGACAGATTCCCTTGCCTACAATTTTTAATTCATCACTTTACTTTGCAAGACCTGAATTCTTTTTTCTAACTTCTGTTTCCAATCTTCCGCCAATGCATCAACTTCTCGGATATGTTTCATCGCATCTGCATCTTTGTTTTTAAAATATACTTCGTTGCAATACAAAACAGAAACTTGGGCAGGATGCTTTTCTACTAATTCAATATTCGAGTTCGCATAAATTGTCCCCTCTTCTAGTACGCGCGCAAGGAAGCCCGTATAACCAGTTTCAATCATACGTTTGAGCAATGTGTTTGATTCGGTATATTTGTCGATCGTACTACAAGGAACACGCCCCTGTGTAATTTGAATGACAGCATCTCCTATTTTATAAATATCACCGATACAAATATCCTCTTCTAGCATATTTGTAACCGTAAGATTTTCACCGAAAGCAGCAGTTGGCAATGGTTTACCAAGTTCTTGTTCCCATTGTATGTAATGTTCCGCAGGATATAAACAAACTGCACGATCAGGTCCGCCATGATGTTTTTTATCAGCGACATCATCTCCGTCGAAGCCATGAGCTGACAAATAAACTTCTTGCATTTTTTGCTTTTCAATACCTGTCATCATCGAACGCCCTTTACTATCAATCAATTCTTTTGGCATCCCAACTGCTAATGTATGAATTATTGGTTTATTTTCCACCATTTAAATCCCCCCCAATCTGATAATTCTAATACTTTTTGCATCCATTTAGTTTACTACATTCTCCAATAGTTTGCTGATTATTTCAATGTAAAGCTTGTAAGATGAGCACCCAACTCAAACTACCAACTATAGAATATTAGCCGTTGATGATGTTGAACCAGTATATTATTTATAAACAATTAAAGTCGATTAAACTCCATGAACTAAAGCATCAAAGCACCTAAATAAATGCTACAATGAAATAAAAAATGGATGATGATCTTTATCTAAACATTTTAAAAGTTCCTCTTTAAAGTGATCATTTTCAATCAGTTTCGGCGCATCTTCTACGCTAAAGAAACCGACCTCTAAACTTTCCTTACTTATTTTCAAACTCCCATTTATAGGCGTTCCTAGCCACCATATCATTATTTATAAGGATTAAACTGCCCCATTATTGCACAAAACTTAATCATTCTTATCTAAAATATAGAAAATACTGGATTATTTTCAATTAAAAAAGACCTCCCTTCACCCATGAATTACATGAATAAAGGAAAGTCTTTTGTGTTAAAAAATTGCACGTGGATAAGCAATTGCTCATTCAAACAACGGTGAAACCCTTTATAGAACTGGCTTCAACGGTTAATATATGACCTATTCCCACTCAATCGTTGCTGGTGGCTTAGATGTAATATCATACACTACACGGTTAACGTGTTTTACTTCGTTTACTAGGCGGACAGAGATTTTTTCTAGTACATCCCATGGGATACGTGCCCAGTCAGAAGTCATACCGTCGATAGATGTTACCGCACGGATACCGATTGCGTAATCATACGTACGTGCATCGCCCATTACACCAACTGAACGGATATCAGGTAATACCGTGAAGTATTGCCAAATGTCACGATCAAGGCCAGCATTGGCGATCTCCTCACGTAAGATGAAGTCAGATTCGCGAACGATTTCTAATTTTTCTTCTGTTACTTCACCAAGTACACGGATACCTAATCCAGGACCTGGGAACGGTTGACGCCAAACGATTTTTTCATCTAGACCAAGTTCTAAGCCTAATGCTCGTACTTCGTCTTTGAATAAAGTTTTTAATGGTTCGATCAATTTGAATTGCATATCTTCTGGAAGTCCACCAACATTATGGTGAGATTTGATTGTTTGTGCAGTTGAAGTACCTGATTCAATAATATCTGTATAAAGAGTACCTTGTGCTAAGAAATCCATACCTTCAAGCTTTGATGCTTCTTCATCAAATACATAAATAAATTCATTTCCGATAATTTTACGTTTTTTCTCTGGATCTGATACACCTGCAAGTTTGTCCATGAAACGTTTACGAGCATCAATTTTAATAAGATTCATATCGAAATCTTCAGTAAATGTTTTCATTACTTGCTCAACTTCACCTTTACGGTTTAAGTTGTGGTCTACGAACATACAAGTTAATTGGTCACCGATTGCTTTGTGAATAAGAACCGCTACAACTGATGAGTCAACACCGCCTGAAAGCGCACATAATACTTTTTTATCGCCTACAATTTCACGAATTTTCGCGATTTCAAGTTCAATGAAGTTGGCCATTGACCAATCACCTTTTGCCTCACAAACATCGAATACGAATTGACGTAATAAATCATTACCATAAACAGAGTGACGTACCTCTGGGTGGAATTGAACAGCGTATAGTTTACGTTCTACATTTGCCATTGCTGCAATCGGACATGATGCGCTCGTTGCGATAACTTCAAATCCAGCAGGAACTTCTGTTACATGGTCACCATGGCTCATCCACACGATTTGCTCAGTTGGTAACTCACCAAATAATTTATTGGAAGTAGTTACTTTGATTTCAGCTTTACCATATTCACGAGTTTCAGCGCCTTCTACTTTACCACCATTTGTATGTGCCATTAATTGCATACCATAGCAAATACCTAGTATTGGTAGGCCTAATTCAAAAATGGCTGGATCCACATGGAAAGCATTTTCATCATAAACAGAGTTTGGACCACCTGAAAAAATAATACCGGCTGCGTTCATTTCTTTAATTTCTTCTGCAGTTATTGTATGTGGATGTAATTCACTGAATACACCAAACTCACGGATACGACGAGTAATTAATTGGTTAAATTGGCTACCGAAGTCAAGTACAACGATTTTTTCTTGCTCTTTTAATAAAGGGCTAGCTGTCAAAATTTCCACCTCTTCTACTATTTTTAAAGGATATTTCATTTGTTCAAAGAAAAACGCGAAGAAAGTAAAATCTTTCTACGCGTTCAAAAAGCTCATGTTGATTTACAAAGGCGAATGCGTAGCAAAGTAAAGTGATTTACTATACTTCTCACCTAGCGAATACATCCGCCTTCATAGAGAAATCATTTATGGTGATTTCGTAGAAACATCCGAACCTTATTATCGAACTTATATGAAAGCAATCCTTGCATTTAATTTTTTTCATTTTACTCTTTGTCTAAGTTAAAATCAACCGATAGTGCGATTGATTAAATATTCCCAACTTTCTTTCAGCTTTGTGAAATTCACTTCTTGTTTATCCTTCCCATAAACATGTTGCTCATAAACAGCCGTTAGCTTTTGCATTTGATCTGTCTCTAATGATGCATCCACACGTTCTGCAAACATGTGCAACGTTTCCCCATCTCTCATACGCAATCCAATACGTGATAATTGCTTCAGAAGAATATGATAGGAGGAATCAAAGGTAGACCAATTGGCAGTCTTTTTACGATAGACTCGAACATGCATTTTTGGAAGCCAAGTCTTGCGCTGCAAGTATAAAGCAATCCCACTGATAATCAATAAAACGAAGATGATTATCCAAACATAAGCAAACTTTTTCAACCAAGTCCATAGCCTATCCAGGCTAAACATTGATTTACTTTGTTCTTTATTAGACACATGTTCCTGCTTTTGCGGTTGCTCAGGTTTTTGCTCTGGCTGTACTATTTCCTCCTGTTCGGATGTATCTAATGGTATATCATAATCAATGTTAACGTTGCCGCTAAAGCCTATTGTAGGCTCAAACTCCATCCAACCTGTACCAGGTATATATGCCTCTACCCATGAATGCGCGTTGTCATTGGTAATTCGATACTCTCTCAGACCATCTGACATGGGTCCTGCAGTACCAGGCGCAAATCCTTTGACCCAGCGAGCTGGAATGCCTATCGAACGCAAAAGGACTACCATTGAAGTTGAGAAATTATCACAATAACCTACTTTTGTATCAAATAAAAACTGATCAACGTAATCTTGATTTTCTGCCGGAATAGCCGCTTGTTTTTTATCATACCTAAAACCGTTCGTCCTAAAATAACCTTCCACTGCCTTAATTTGATCGTAAACCGTAGTTTTATCCTGTGTTATCGACAGCGCCAAATCTCTTACTCGTTGTGGTAATTGCGCTGGCAGCTGCATAAAGCGATCAAATGACGAATCTAACGTTTCAAGTGTGGCTGGGAATGATAATTGCAGCTGTTCCATACTATAGACAGGCTCACTATACGTTAAAGTATAGGCTGATAAAGATGTCGATGTATCATTCTGCTGCTCTATAGTCATCTTTTCCGTCTGCTCGTCCTGAATAAATAATGTGGAATCTTGAGCCGAAACAGATAACAAGCCGTATGTTTGGATTAAAAACGGCATCGAGGTCGCAATGTCCAGTTGAATTTGACGCTCGTTTTCAGGTGAGCCTACTTGTAAAGAGGTCATAATCGGCGCATTTGCCTCATATACATTTTTTCCGAAGTTCCCCTCTGACAAAATCCATCCCTTTGACGTATAAGTATCTTTCGTTTCAATACGCCAATAATGACGATCACGTGAAGACGCAGTAAAAATTAATGTACTATCTCCTTGGAAAGGTCCACCTAATTGACTATCATCTTGACTATAGCCGACTGATTTCATGCCTGTTCCATTTCCATCTTGTCCAGTAACACCTTGAATAAACGGCACAGGATCTGCCCATGTCGGCCCTGTCTTTGGTAAAAAGAAGGCGATAGTCCCGACAAGTAATACGGATACAAGCATCGGAATAACAATTTTCCATCTCCCAAACGTATTGCTCATTGTACCCACTTGAAGCCATAAACGTTTGACAAATAGGACACCTGTCATCATTAATCCTAATATAACCACTTTAACAATAGCTGTTTTCCCATTGTATTCACTAAACGTATCTAACGTAGCAATAAAGAATACTGTCATGGCAAAAAAGTAAAATATATTTTTCCGCACAGAGACCCAATGGTGGATTAAGTAAACAAGCATCCATATTAATACTAGAAATAGCACTGTTCTAAAGGCATCGGATACTAGACCAAAATCACCTGATATAATGGCGGCCATATTCCCTTTCCATTCTGTTAATAAGAAGGATATGGACTTTCCAGAAAGCACTGGGCTTTCGCTATAAATAAAGACAATGCACCAAGTAATATAACCAAACTTTACAATCCCTGATAATAAAGGATGCACTCGGAATAAACTTAGGGCTAGGGACAAGCCAATAAAAACTAGGAAGAGATGAAACCCTCCTGTATTAGTTAATTGCATAATTGGTATTAGCCATTCACGCAAAATAAAGAAGACTATAATATAGGCGACCGCTAACTCTAAAAATTCCCCTACTGTTTGTTTCACGGCTTCTTCACCTCCGTGAATACATGATAAAAATCTGTTGGATCTACATAAACAATTTGAATATGTTTATAACGCAATGTAACCTCAGACTGCACAGGTGGCTGTTTTGCCACGACAAAACAAATACAACTTTTCACTATATTCGCAAGAGTATGTAGGAATTCTTCTGATACTTCATTAGTCACATAAAGCAATGTCGCTACTTGCTTAAAGGCTTGCTGGTCATAAAATCGAAATTTTACATTCTCAGTAGATTTTATAGCTGCCAAATGATACATAACCTGATCTAACTGCTTTTCACCTTGTATAACAGGGAATACCTTTGTCACTTCTCCAGCAGAAATAAAGGAAATATCACCAAGTTCCTGCACGATCATCTTGAGCATAGATGCTACTAGCTCAATCTTATCCTCAAATAATGTTGATTTCTTGGCATCAAGCACTAACATTAGCTCAGAAGATTGTCTATCCTCAAATTCCTTAGATTGTAAGGTTTGGGTTTTCGCGAATGACTTCCAATGAATCCATGAAAAACGATCCCCAGGAACATATTCTCGTAACCCAACAGCCATAGTAGTATCCTTTACTATGGAATAAGGAGACATCATTGGCCCAACATCATATTTTGTTTGAAGTGCCGAATATTTCATTTCTCTGAGCCTTGGGTACACTAAAATAGTTTGTTCTTTCTCGGCCACAACCATTTTTTTTGCCCAACCGAAAAAATCATAGAAAGCGACCGTAACACCCAAATAACGGTGTTCGCCACGAGGCATATTTACTAATTCATAATGCCAGTTAAATTTTTTTCTAAAGCCAACAAATTTTATAGCAGTTGAACTTTCTAGCTTCGCCTGAACTAACCCCTCACTATCTACAAGTTCCTCCATCATCATATAAGCAAAAGGAAAACGTGTTTTTCTTTCGATTGAAATCATGACCTTCGCTGATTGACCACGTTCTACATGTGCTGGCTCAATTTTGCGCTCTACTACTAAGATACTTTCTCTAACAACAAAGAAAAATAAGGCATACACTAAAAATGGACTTACCGTAAAAAATACAAACCAACTAACAAATCCACCTTGGAACATCGCATAACAAAACGTTACAATCATTAAGAAAACTACTAATAGGAAATGTTTACTTTTCTCTAAAAAAGCTTTCCATTGCTTCATTGTTCTGCAAACCTTTTTGTTGGTACTGGTGTTTTAGCAATGATACGTTCAATAATTTCACTTGCCGTTACATTATCATAGCGAGCATCTGGCTTTAAAACTAGACGATGACTAAAGACAAAAGGGACAAGGTATTGGACATCATCAGGTGTTACATAGCTACGCCCTTTCATAAATGCGTAGGCTTGAGAAGCCTTCATTAAGGCTAATGTCGCCCTGGGACTTACACCTAAATAAACATAGCTGTTTTCTCTAGTTTGAGTAGCAAGCTCCACCATGTAATTTTTTACTGAATCTTCAACATACACTCCTTGAACGAGCTCTTGTAACTCAATCAATTGAGCTACCGACAATACTGCATCGATCTTTTCAATCGCTTTGCCATTTTCCGCGCGCCGTAAAATTTCCACTTCCTGCCCTCTACTAGGGTAGCCCATCTTTATTTTCAGTAAAAAACGATCAAGCTGTGCTTCAGGCAATGGATAGGTTCCTTCATGTTCTATCGGATTTTGTGTGGCCATTACAAAGAACGGCTGATTAATAGCAAGTGTTTTACCATCAATAGTAACAGAAGCTTCTTCCATTCCCTCCAGTAAAGCTGACTGCGTTTTGGGCGAGGTACGATTTATTTCATCGGCTAAAATAACATCCCCCATGATGGGTCCTGGACGAAATTCAAACTCCAATGTCTTCGGATTATAAATAGAGATCCCCACTACATCGGAAGGTAATAAATCCGGCGTAAATTGAATTCGTTTAAACTGCGCATCAAAGGATTTTGCTAATGAACGAACCATCATTGTCTTCCCAACACCAGGCACATCCTCTAACAATACGTGCCCCCTCGCTAATAAAGCAACAAGGCTTAGCTCAGCCACATCTCTCTTTCCAATCATCACTTTCTCTATATTTTCTAGCACATTTTGTATTTGAGAATTCATAAATTAAAAAACCTCCATTTCATCAAACAATTGTGTGAATTGCACGATAACTTATCATAAGCATATCGAAATTTGTCTAGTAAAACAATTATCAGAAACTTCTTCCCTTCGATAACACATACTAAACAAGGCTTGCTTGAACGTAGTCAAACAAGCCTTGTTTAGTATATAACGTCACTATTCATTAGAATGTTACAATTTTAATCTTTTTAACCATATTTCTTCCAAAGATGTAGAATTTTCTTGTGTGAAAATTTCAGTGATCCCACCAGAAATTATAATTTCCCCATCATGTAAAACTAATACATCATCTGCTATTTCTTCAGCAAAAGACAGCAAGTGAGTAGAGAATATGACCGTATTTCCTTTGTTCTTTTCCTCTAACATTACGTTTTTTAATTGCGCTATCCAAAATGGATCAAGACCATTTGTCGGTTCATCCAAGATCAGCAAAGATCCACTTCCAAGTAAACATTGCGCAAGATTTAGTCGCTGAAGCATCCCTTTAGAAAATTGTTTAGCTGGTTGATTACGAACATCCCACAAGGAAACACGCTTCAATATGCACTCTTGTTCATTTTGATCTACTTGCTTTAAAGAGGCTAGTAGATCAAAAATTTCAGCTGCCGTTAGCATGGTTGGAAAATTTACGTCATCAGGCATATAACGAATGACATCTGGTTTATGCCATATCATTTCTCCGGACTTTCCCTTCTCTTGACCCGTTAGTAAACGGATCAACGTACTCTTTCCGGCACCATTACCCCCAACCAGCGCTAAAATTTTACCAGAATGTAATGTAAAGGTAGCTTCTTTTAAACCTCTACCATTTTCATAGACATTGGCTATATTTTTGGCTTCTAAAAGAATCATCGCTGTGTGACCTCCTTCGAAAACTTAGTAGCTAGCATTAGTGGTAGAAGGATCCAAAGAAGCGTCACCACCACATACAACACAAGACCTAAAGTTGACGAATAAAACCTCGTGACACCATAAAATGCTGGACCAAGCACACTAGCCTGATTGGTGAATATAAAATAACCAAAGCGTAGCCATTCTACGGGATTAATATGTATCGATATAATGGTAAGCTTTTGTAAAACATGACCCGCTACAACTGCACCTAGAGCCATTAACGCATAAGAAATGAGCAGTAAAAAAAAGGACCATACAACAAGTGATAAGGCTAGTGCAAATAATCTTGTTTTAGCCACTGCCCCCAGTACAATACCTAATGAGACAAATATAAAGATACATAATAACGTAAGGATCACTAAAATAATCGGTAACTGGACGCCGCCTAATAGACCACCTATTGCTAAGACAACGCCAAATGCCACAAGCACTACTAATAAAAAGGCAAGTGATATAGCCACATATTTCCCTATAATATATTGCCCAATTTTCATTGGATATGTTTTTAATAATGAAAACCAGCCAGATTCAATATCGCCGGCTATACTCATACTTCCAATGGTGATAATAAATAAAGGTAATAGAAACAATAACACATTTAAAAATGATGCCGTTTGACGTGTAAAGCCCTCCACATCAGGTAATGCCATTCGCTGAATGACAATAATCGCTACAAAAACAAAAGTAAAAAGAAAAGCTACTAGTTGCATCCAATGGCTTCTTAAAATTTGCTTCAACTCTATTTTCACAAACATCATTCATGAATCCCCCAATTAAACGTCAGCAAATCTTGATAGGCTAATAATTGCCCCTCTCCTTCATTGGTCATCCATTCCTGCGCCTCATCCTTCGTCGCAAATGCAAGTACTCCATAGTTCATCGGAGTCCAATAACCTGCATTGTACACATAGGTAGCTTTATAAACGTCAATCCATTCATTATTTGCTTTATTTTTAATATAGGCTGCGCCAATTTCATCCTCACCATTTAGCGACAGATAATCCATCAAACACCCAATATCATCAAAAATCTTATAATCTCCATTTGTGAGCACAATTTGTCCAGCATATTCATGATGAACGATACTCATATTACAAATTTCACAAATATCTGTTTCACGGATAATATCACGTGGGTTATACGTCTTTTCGCCGCAACCACCCAATATTGTACTGCATATAACTAGAATGGCTATCCACCTCGTCATACTTACACCCCTCTTTTCCACAGCCAAAATCCACTCATAGATACAACTAAACCAAAAATAAATTGTAAGATGTTGATCGAAAACGACTTCTCTTTCGTATGGCTGATTAATCTTGGTTCGTTATCTACAAGCAAATTTTGTTCTGTTTTATTCACTTCCTGATCAAGTGATGTCAGAATCATAACACTCGGTGATGCCACAAAAAATTGATAAACCGGTTGTCTCACCATCCATTGACCAAAGCTTGACACAGCCACGTAGGGAACATCTCCGAAACCATCTCCCGCAACATCTAACCCTCGGTAATCATCATAAAAATTACGAACTAATCGCAAGCCTTGTTGGTCCGATCTTGCCGTTAATATATTTCCAGTAAACTGATTATCATTGATGATAGAGTGATTATCTACCTTTGTTCCTTCTAAGGCAGTCTGATTCATCTGAAACCCATTTTCTTGTATTTGTATGACTGAACATTTTTGCATTGCTACACCTACCCGATTATTTCGAATGCTATTTTTTCTTACCTTCGCCTGTTGTGTGTCATACATTAAAAGGCCATAGCTATTGAAATCATTATGGTTACTAAATGTATTGCTCGCTATTTCTAAGTCCGTAGTCATCATTACCATAAGACCTGTCACATTATGTAAATATGAATTAAAAAGCACCTTCACATCAATTGAATACATAAAATGCGTTCCATAACGACTGTTTGTCACTTCGTTTTGTCGCACATTGATATGTCTCACTTCTTCTACATATATCCCATCTTGCACAAGATCAATTGCATTATGTTCAATAGCAATGTCCTCACTTTTAAACACAGCAATCCCATTGCCTTTTTCAGCATAATGTAACTGATTACCAACAATCTTATTTTCTAATAATTGAATATGCTTAGAACGTTGAATATGGATACCCACTTGTACATCCTTTATTTCAATAGCTTTCACTTTTAAATTCTCCACTTCATTAACAACAATCCCTTTGTTTTTGGCAGAAATCATTATATCTTCGATAGAGACATTAGCCGTATGGTCTATTTTTAATGCAGGTTTAGTATTTTGAGAATAAAGTTCAACCCCTTTTTCTCCTTGGAGTGTAATCGATTTCTTTACGGTAAAATTTCCTTGGTAACGACCGGCAGGAATATGAACAATCTCTCCAGGTCTCGCTTGATCAATAGCAAATTGAAGATCAAACTCTGCTTTTGCTGTTTGACATGTCCATAGAAAAAACAATATGAACCAACCTATTCGTTTCATTACTGTCCCTCCTTATTCAGCATGAAAAGACTAGAGGAAAGTTCCCCTAGTCTAAGCTTTTAATGACCATGTCCCTCTTGCCCATGATTCATATCACTTGAATGCATAGAACTAGAATCTCCATTCTCTCCCTCAGCCTTTTTTTCCATCATTTTCTTACGTCGTTCCAATGCGTCATCTTTAATTTTTTGTAGTTCCTCCATATAAGCATTCGAATTTTCTTGGATGTATGTATCTGCTTCCGCTTTGTTCACGAAGTAAATATAGCCCCAGTTCATCGGAGATTTCAGCTCTGTTTTCACAATTGTTACATCTTCGACCTTCGCCCACTCCTTCGTCACAAAATCACGGACAAATTTTGCATTGTTCTCTTCATTAGCAACCTCTGCATTTAACAAACAGCCAATATCGTCATAAAAAGCAATAGTCCCATCTTCTTTTATCGCTTGCGCTGAAAATACGCCCATTTCATGATCCTTCATGTAAACCTTCATATTACACATTTCACAAACTGTATCCTCCTTCGGCTCTTGTAACCGCGAATCTACAAGTGAAGCAACTTGTACAGAATCATCCATTACCTTCGTTTCTATTTCAGTAGCGCCTTGCTCTGATTCCTTCTCCTTTACCTGAGGTTTTTCGCTAGTACATGCTGCTAGTACAAATAATACTATTAATGCTGGTAACCATAATTTTTTCACAACTATTCCCTCCAAATTTAGTTTTCTGTTGCCATATTCAACAATACAGATTAGTTGTGAAATTAGTAAAAAATCGCGGTGAAGAATTGGAAAAATTATCTTGAACATTCAATGAACATCTTCATTTCAAATAATTTGAATTTAGCACTTCTTTTTCATTCAAATACACAAAAAAACTCCCCACATGTTTGGCTGTGGAGAGTCTGGTCTTTATATGGAAGAACGGTAACTATTAAGTCGCTTCTTTTGTCTGCTTAAACGACTAAGCTTTAACGCAGTTTCATTTAATTCATGACGTATTTGCAAATCATTCGTACTATCCATATGGATAGGCACTGTATGTTGATGCTGTTTCTGCTGATTTGGCGCATTTATTGAACTGCGCTTCTTCTCTTTATTTCTTTGCAAACTATTTTTAAATAGATTTTGTGGATTTTGCCCAAAATTATGGCTAATATCACCTGCATGTAAATATTGATTTTCCTGACGAAAAACACTACTTGTCGTTGCATTTACTCTAGAAGTCCTCATATTTAGTTACCCTCCCTTACATTTTATAATCCTTATAGGTAATTATATCGACATTATATGATGATATTTAACAACATAGAACCAAATTGCATAAAAAAAGAGAGAAAAGAGCTATTTTCAAAAGTGAGATTCACTTTTACAACTCTTTTCCCTTATTTTACTTCCAAAAAACATCAAATATTGTAATAGGCATATGGCGTTTATGTTGCGAACGCAAATAATATCCTTCCAGTAGTTGGCGAGGTTCTTCTGGGATTTCCTTCCCCTCTAAATAATCATCAATTTGATCATAGGACACCCCAAGAGCCACTTCATCTGGCAAAGATGGGCGATTTTCCTCCAAATCTGCTGTTGGCACCTTCATATAAAGATGTTCAGGACATTTGAGCTCTGCCAATAACTGCTTCCCTTGTCGTTTATTCAAACGAAAGATTGGCATTAAGTCAGCTCCTCCATCACCAAATTTAGTATAAAAACCTGTGATGGCCTCGGCTGCATGATCCGTTCCTAATACGACTGCTCCATTCATTGCAGCAATCGAATATTGCACTTTCATACGCTCCCGTGCTTTTTCGTTCCCTTTGACAAAATCATTCAGCTGAACACCTGCATTTGCTAGGGCCCTCACACTCGCATCGACAGCATCTTTTATATTAACTGTATAAGATCCCGTCGGCTTAATATAGTCGATAGCGTCCTGACAATCTTGCTCATCTGCTTGCACTCCATATGGTAAGCGAATCGCCCAAAATGAATACTTCATTTCACCAGCTTCTTTATTTAGCTCGTCAACAGCTAGTTGCGCTAGCTTTCCTGTTAATGTTGAATCCTGACCACCAGAGATACCAAGAACAAATCCTTTTACAAAACTATAATGTTTCGCATATTCCTTTAAGAAATCAATGGATTTACGTATTTCCTCGTGGGCATCGATAGTTGGTTGTACACGTAATTCTTCAATGATTTGTTGCTGTAAAGTCATTGTTTCCATCACTCCCTTTTTACATTTGCTTAACCATGTTATGAACTTCCTCAATATTGCGCATTTTATTATCCCAGCATTTTTGACTTAAATCGACGGGATACTCTTCAGGATTCATCGCACGTTTGTATTCATCCCAAAGCAGCTCTAAATTTCCGGCTGCATAATCACGCATTTCCTCAAGCGTTGGGTTATGATAGTTGATTTCTCCATTATGAATCACATGCTGATGTAAATTTTTCGCTTCGAAATTCGTGACAAACTTAGAGACAAACGTGTGAATTGGGTGGAACATTTTAATACGTTCCTCCCCCTGAGGGTTTTCATCTTGCATCGCAATATAATCTCCCTCTGCCTTGCCATTCTTTTTATCGATAATACGATATACATTTTTGAGACCTGGCGTTGATACTTTTTCAGCATTCGCTGATATTTTAATGGTATCCTCCAGTTGACCATCGCTGTTTTCAATGGCAACCATTTTGTAAACAGCACCTAATGCAGGCTGATCATAAGCTGTAATAAGCTTTGTACCGATTCCCCACACATCTACTTTTGCCCCTTGAGCTTTTAAATTTAAGATCGTGTATTCATCCAAATCATTTGAAACAATGATTTTTGTATCATGGAAACCTGCAGCATCTAGCATGCGACGAGCCTCTTTTGATAAAAACGCAATGTCTCCACTATCTAAACGAATACCAATAAAATTAATTTTGTCTCCTAATTCTTTAGCTACTTTTATAGCCGTTGGAACACCTGATTTCAAAGTATTATACGTATCTACAAGAAAAACACAGTCGCTATGACGTTTTGCATAAGAATGGAAAGCATCATAATCATTTTTATAGGCCTGTACCAACGCATGTGCATGTGTACCAGACACTGGGATGTTAAACAGTTTACCTGCTCTTACATTACTAGTGGAAGCAAAACCACCTATAAAGGCTGCACGTGTACCCCAAATAGCTGCATCCATTTCTTGTGCGCGTCGTGTACCAAATTCCATGGCTACTTCATTTTTAATGATTTGTTTAATACGACTAGCCTTCGTCGCTATTAATGTTTGATAATTAACGATGTTCAATAATGCTGTTTCTATAAGCTGAGCCTCCACTAATGGAGCTTCTATTCGAACAATCGGTTCATTGGCAAAAACAAGCTCTCCCTCTACCATCGAATACATATCCCCTGTGAATCGAATATCTTTTAAATACTCAATAAAATCCTCTTTATAACCAACTTCATCACGTAAATACGCAATATCAGATTCACTAAAACGGAAATTCCGTAAATAATCCAGCATTCGCTCTAGGCCAGCAAATATTGCATAACCATTGCCAAATGGTAATTTTCTAAAATACAACTCAAAAACTGCTTTTTTATTATGTATCCCATCAGCCCAATAGGATTCGGCCATATTGATTTGATATAAGTCTGTGTGTAGCGCTAAGCTATCATCTGCATAGTTTGATCTCACAAGAAACCCCTTCTTCCGCTTTGATAATTAGTCCTAGTATACACTATATACCCAAATTCTTGCGTATGACATTCACACTCCCTAATGTAAGGTTTTCTAACACTAATAGTCAGAAAATTTAGAACTGTTCATATTTTAGACACAAATTTTAGTACCGCTTTCATTCCCATTCTAAAACCTTTTTACAGCAACTATTTCGAGAATAAAAATAATTCGTGTGATAAAACCTAACACGAATTTTAAAAAAGTAATTGCACTACTGTTTCAGGCGATTTAACATGTAAATTAAAATTACGCAAGGAGCTGGTACAGATGAAAAAAATCGAAGTCATCATTCGTCCTGAGGTTTTTGGAGCCGTTCGGGACGGTCTGGCACAACAAGGGATTGCAGGACTAAGCGTTTCTGAAATCGCAGGTTGTGGCCGTCAATTAGGGAGGACTGGTTTATTTCGTGGTAATACGTATGAAATTGAGTTTTTACCTAAATTGAAATTAGAAATGATTGTAGATGATAGTAAAGTGGATGGCATTGTAGAAATACTATTGCGCGAAGCAGCAACTGGCAAGGTTGGTGATGGAAAAATTTTCATTTATCCAGTAGAACAAGCAATTCGTATCCGAACAAAAGAAGTCGGATCGATTGCAGTAGAATAAAGGGGGCGATATAGATGGATGAACTATTGTTATCTGTTAATTTAATTTGGGTGATGTTAGGCACAATTTTAGTATTTTTTATGCATGCTGGATTCGCTATGGTAGAGGCAGGGTTTACACGTTCAAAAAATGCTGTAAACATCATCATGAAAAATTTTCTAACTATTTCCCTAGGGGGAATTGTCTATTTTTTATGTGGCTACGCAATTATGTTTGGTGACAGTGTAGGTGGTATTTTCGGCATAAGTGGTTTTGCTTTAAACGGAGTCGATGATCTTTCATTCTTTATTTTCCAAACAATGTTTGCTGCAACAGGAGCAACTATTTTATCTGGTGCTGTGGCAGAGCGTACTAATATTTTTGCTTATATCGGAGTCATTATACTTATGTCATTAGTCGTTTATCCTGTTGTAGGCCATTGGGTTTGGAGTGGCCAAGGTTGGTTGACTGATTTAGGCTTTGTGGATTTTGCTGGCTCAACAGTCGTTCACTTAACGGGAGCTGTAGCTGCCTTTATCGCCGCAGTTATGGTTGGACCACGACTAGGTAAATATGAAAATGGTCGAGTAAATGTTATTACAGGTCATAGTATTCCATTAGGAGCATTAGGCGTATTTTTACTTTGGTTTGGTTGGTTTGGCTTTAATGGCGCATCCACTTTAGCTGCCGATCCTGAACTTGTTCCGAATGTCATCGCAAATACATTTTTTGCAGCGGCCGCTGGTGTCGTAGCAACCTCCTTCTATACGAAGTTCCGTTATGGACATATTGACGGCTCCCTCACATTAAATGGTGCACTAGCAGGACTAGTAGGAATTACAGCAGGTGCAGCAAATGTCAGCATTATCGGCTCTATTTTAATTGGCCTTATCGCCGCTCCATTACTTGTTGAAGGTGTGCGATTCATTGAGTGGAAGCTAAAAGTAGATGATCCAGTTGGTGCAATTGCTGTACACGGTATTTGCGGTGTGTGGGGGACATTAGCCGTTGGATTATTTGATAGTAACGGGCAAGGCTTATTTTATGGTGGGGGTTTGAGTTTGCTAGGCATTCAAGCTATCGGTGTGATCGCTACAATAGCCTGGGTTAGTGTATCTGTAGCAGCCGGTATATTTATCATTAAAGCTTTTGTACCTTTACGTGTAACGGTGGAAGAGGAAATTGCTGGTTTAGATGTCATGGAACACGGAGCGCCTGCCTACGAATTCCAAGATATTTTCAAAAGCTCTGCGGTTCGAGGAGAAACCTTTGCCCATCGTTTAACACATTTCGGTAAAACACAAAACACTGTACAACAAGAAGAACAGCACATATAGACAGAAGAAAAATCTGCTCTGCTATTAATAAAGTAGCAGACAGATTTCCTTTTTGAACTAATGGCTAATGAACGTATTAATCTTTCTCTAGTTCTAATAAAAATTGTTTTACATCTAGTCCACTACGAAAGCCTGTTAATTGACCATTTTTGCCAATGACACGATGGCATGGAATAATAGCTAATATTGGATTCGCACCAATAGCACTACCTACAGCCCTAACTGCTTTGGGGTTCCCAATACGTTCTGCGATGCTTCCATACGATGTTGTTGAACCATAGGGTAATTCTTTTAGGGCGTCCCACACAGCTAATTGAAAAGGTGTCCCCTTCACATGGATAGGTACATCAAAGTCTGTCAATTCCTTGTTAAAATAGGCTGTTAATTGTTCCTTATATGGTTGCAATTTTTCTTCATTTTTCTCAAAGCTATAACCTTTAAAAGGCTTTTTTGCCCACTCCTTAACCTCATCAAATGATGCATTAGGCGTCCCAATATAGGCAAGTCCATCAGTTGTGGCTACGATGTACATAGCACCTTGTGCAAACGTTAACGTATCGAAATACAATATCTCCATTCCCTATTATCCCTTCATTTCTAAAATCTTATATTTAAACTGCATCTTTACTTCATTTCATGCTACAGTTATTTTACTGACTATAGCAAAGGAGTTTCACTACATGAATACTCTATACGAGCCTGCCATTCACTTTCAACAAGTTCAATTCTCAGTAAATGACAAAATGATATTAAAGTCAATTACTGGGTCGTTTCCAAAAGGTCAAATTACCACTCTCGTCGGCCCTTCTGGTGCAGGTAAAACAACCCTGCTTAAATTATGTAATGGCCTTCTTTCACCGACAAACGGACATATACTCATTGATAATGAGCCCATCTCAAATTATGAGCCCTCAGCATTACGAAGACATGTTGGTATCGCCCTACAAGCTGCTCCTATGATTGCTGGCACTGTAAAGGAAAACCTCGCACTCCCCCGGACATTGCAGGAAAAAAAACTCTCTCAACAGGAGGCCATTCAATATTTAGAGGATGTTGGCTTAGATGAAAGCTTCTTACACCAATCCACAAATGATTTATCAGGAGGACAGCGTCAAAAGGTTTCTATAGCAAGAACACTTATTAATCAATCCTCTATCTTATTATTAGATGAAATAACTTCTGCACTGGATCGCCAATCTGTAAAGGAAATTGAAAAGCTCATCGCCACTATTAATAAAAAATATAATGTGACGATGATTTGGATTACTCATAATTTGCAACAAGCATTAACGATCGGACACTATACATGGGTCATGATGAATGGGGAGCTAATAGAAACTGGCAAGAGCGCTTTACTTAAAGCACCGACTAACCCACGCGTAGCAGAATTTGTACAGGGGGCTAACATATGACTTATACGTCCTTATCACTAACATTAATTTTCGTGTGCATCCCTCTACTGCTATCCAAAACATTAAAATTAGGACTTGAAAAAGATACGCTTATTGCAACCCTTCGGTCTATCGTTCAATTGCTCGCTGTTGGCTATATACTAAAATTTGTCTTTGATGCAAATAGTTATGTATATATTTTTCTTATGGTTGCGTTAATGATACTAGTCGCTACATTTAATGCTCGAAAAAAAGGAGAAGGTATTAAAGGGATCACCTGGAAAATAGCACTGACACTTGTGATGATAGAAATCATTACACAAGGAGTCTTACTTGGCTTTAACATTGTGCCAGCGACCGCTCAGTATATTATTCCAATTAGTGGTATGTTAATTGGTAATTCAATGGTGTTATCCATTTTATTTTTAAACCGATTTACGGCTGAAATTACTAGCCATAAAGATCAAATGGAATTAATTTTGTCACTTGGAGGCACACCCAAACAAGCTGTTCATCGACAACTTATCAATGCCGTAAAGGCGAGTATGATTCCCACGATTGAAAGCCAAAAAACAATTGGCTTAGTACAGCTACCAGGTATGATGAGCGGCCAAATCATTGGTGGTGCCGACCCCATTCAGGCTGTACAATTTCAACTTTTGATCATCTTCGCTCTCCTAACAACGGCGACATTATCAAGTATCATGATTGGTTTTTTAAGTTATCCTGCACTTTTTAATGAGCGTATGCAAATACTTGAATTGAAATAATTGTTAAGCAGATTTAATATAGTTTTAATAATTTATGATATACTAAAAAGAAAATGCAGTTAGGAGAATGACCATGTTATTACGCGATTTTTTCATCCAGCTATCTGAAAACCAACTATTGAATAGTGCTGCAAAGAAATATGGCCTAAAATTAGGAGCACAAAGTGTAGTAGCTGGTACAAATATTGAAGAAACAATTGCAAGCATCAAAGAACTGAATGCACATAATATCTCATGTACAGTAGATAACCTTGGTGAATTTGTTTCAAGTAAAGAAGAAGCAACTGCTGCAAAAGATAAAATTCTCTCTGTGGTAGAAGCTATTCATGAAAATGATGTAAAAGCACATATTTCATTAAAGCCTTCTCAATTAGGTTTAGATATTGATGTAGATTTCTGCTATGACAATCTGTATGAAATTGTTGAAAAAGCGGCTGCTTATGATATATTTGTTAACTTCGACATGGAGGACTTTGGGCGTCTTCAAACATCTTTTGATATGGTAGAAGAATTGTCTAAAACATTTAATAATGTTGGAACTGTGATTCAATCTTACTTTTACCGTGCAAAAGACGATATCGAAAAATTCAAGGACTACCGTTTACGTATCGTAAAAGGAGCGTATAAAGAGCCTGTTGAAGTTGCTTATCAAGATAAATTGGATATCGATTTAAACTTTATTGAGTTAATTGAATATCATTTACTACATGGTAAATTTACGTCCATTGCTACACATGACCATAATATTATTGCTCACGTTAAACGCTTTGTAGCTGATCATAATATTCCACTTGATAAATTCGAATTCCAAATGCTTTATGGATTCCGTACAGATATGCAAAAAGAGCTAGCTAAAGAAGGCTATAACTTCTGTGTGTACGTTCCATTCGGCGAAGATTGGTACGGTTACTTTATGCGTCGCCTAGCTGAACGCCCTCAAAACCTTAACCTTGTCACAAAACAAGTGTTTACGAAAAAGACGAATACAGTTCTTGCTGTAGCTGCAGGTGCATTCGTTCTTGGACGCTTAACAAAACGCAATAAGTAAAACAGAAAAGAACCTTGCCGCTACCATGCGATAAGGTTCTTTTCTTATTTATTCCATCCTTTTTCTTTAAAGCGTGCAATGGCTTCAATACGATTGCCTACGTTTAATTTTTCTAAAATCGTTGAAATATAATTACGAACAGTTCCAGCAGATAAAAATAGCTCTGCGGCAATTTCCTTCGTTGTTTTGCCCTCTGCCACAAGAGTCAGCACCTGACTTTCTCGCTCAGTTAATGGATTTTCACTATCATCCTCATACACAAAATCAACGAGCTCAGGGGCATAAATTCGTTTACCATCCATAATAGTCCGGATTGCAGAAACTAATTCCTCAATAGGGCTATCCTTTAATAAATATCCCCTTACACTAGCTTTTCTAGCACGCTCGAAATAACCTGGTCTAGCAAATGTAGTTAAAATAATGACTTTACAATCCAAGCCAGAGCCATGCATTTCTTCTGCTGCATCAAGGCCAGTTTTAACTGGCATTTCAATATCCATAACACAAATATCAGGCTGGTGCTCTTTAACAAGCATCAATGCTTCCTCACCATTTTTTGCTAAGCCAACGACCTCCATATCCTCCTCCATACTAAGTAAAGAGCGAAGAGCGCCTAATAGCATCCCCTGATCTTCAGCAATCACAATTCGTATCATGTCACAAGCCTCTTTTCTATATGTTCTTCAGATTTTCTTTCACACTTTGATGCGTAATAGCCACTGGAATGGTTACTGATAATGTCGTGCCGTCCACACTTTCAATTTTGAACGAACCGTTGATAAACTCTAATCGCTCACGCATTCCTTTTAATCCGTTCCCAGTTTTCCATGCTTGTTTTTTCGTAATGCCTTGTCCATTATCACGAACTACTAAGTAAACTTCTTTAAAATTTTGATGGAAAGCTATTTCGCATTTTGTTGCACCACTATGTTTCACAACATTATTAACAGCCTCTTTTAAGCACATAGACAAAACATTTTCTACAAGCGGTGGCACTTGCAAGGCATTTTTATCGCCTTCAAAGACAAATTCCATTTCTGCTGCCTTTAATATTTGAGAAATACGCATGAGCTCATCTTCAAATTTTGCTGTACGCATGTCTGAAACTAATTCACGAACCTCTTTTAAGGCGATACTGGCAGTTTGGCGTATATCCTTAATTTCAACTAAAGCTTGCTGTGGATCACGATCAATTAACCTTGATGCTAAATCACTTTTCAAACCGATCATAGACAATTTTTGCCCCAGTGTATCATGTAAATCACGTGCAATACGTTGTCGTTCTTCAAAAACAATTAACTCTGCAATACGCTCATTGGCCGTTTCTAACTGCCCTTCTAAGTTTTCGCGTTTATTTTTGGAATAGATCGTTAGCGGTAGTAGAACAACAGCTAAAATAGTTAACACGACAAAAGGTAATTGTGATAAAAATAATTGAAGCTCAACAAAAAAGCCGGCACCTGTAGATATGACTGTAAAGCCAATATGTAGACCGTACATAATATAGAAACCAACTGGTCTTCGTATATTTCCAATAAAAAAGGCTGTAAAAATGGAAAGATAAACATAACCATATAAAATCGTCATGACAATATTAATAACCATTTCAAAGCTGATCCACATATATACTAGTCCGCTTTTCGAATTCATGGAAAATCGATAGAAAATAAAATATAGCATTAAAAACGTAATGCCTATAGAGATTTCTATATAAGATGATTTTCTAAAAATGAAGAAAAACGGTAGAAAGCAAAAAATAATCCATAAATATATACTGAGCATAGGACTATTCGGAATAATACTATGCCATTTTCTCAACATAATCTCACGCTCTTTCCTACTTTTCCCTTATTATAACAAGAAAATTATTTTTTTGCCCGTACATGCTTATTTTCTCGGCTATATTTAAAACAGCCATCTCTCTAATTGAGATGGCTGTTTTAACTAAGCGGCAATACTGCCTTTTGCTTTCCGTTTTATAATTAATTCGACTTCTTTAAACGTTACAAATTTACTTTGCTCTTCATCATATAGCTTATAACGCAATGATTCTAAACTAGTTCGTAAAGTAATCGTTGTCGCCGTGTGTAATGGCGGCGTTTCATTATGAGCCTTTTCAAGATTATAGTTAGGTACACGAGGAGCCAAGTGATGGACATGATGGAAACCGATATTCCCTGTAACCCATTGTAAAATTTTCGGCAATTTGTAATATGAGCTACCTTCTACTGCAGCTTTCACATAATCCCACTCTGAATCATGTTCAAAGTAAGAATCTTCATATGTGTGCTGAATATAAAATAACCAAATTCCTAAAGCACCCGCAATAAATAGTGTCACACCTTGGACTAATAAAAATGCTTGCCAGCCCATAAAGAAGATTAAAGCGGCACAAACTCCGGCAATGGCAATATTCGTTAACATTGTGTTGGTACGTTCCTTTTGCTTTGCATCCTTACGATTAAAACGATTTAAAACAAGTACCATATATAAAGGTCCTAAACCAAACATTACAAATGGATTACGATAGAAGCGATACCATAATCGTTGACCCTTTGAGGATTGCATATATTCTTCCACAGTCATCATATCAATATCACCGATACCACGCTTGTCTAAGTTTGAGCTTGTTGCATGGTGAATTGTATGCTCACGCTTCCATTTTTCATATGGGAATGACGTTAACACTCCAGTAAAAAATCCAACCCAGTCGTTTGCCTTTTTACTTTTGAAAAATGACCCGTGTGTACAATCATGAAAGATAATAAAAGTTCTTACGACAAAACCAGCTGAAATAACGCTTAAACCAGCTGTTAGCCAAGGTGAAACATCAACTAACAAGTAACCTGCCACCCACAAAGCAAATAACGGTACAATGGTATTGATCATTTGAAAAACACTTTTACGCATATCTGATTTAGCAAAAGGCGCTACATCTTGGCGTAATTTTTTTGTTTTTTCTTTAATTGTTGCCATCTTTTACTCCCTCGTTTCCTTTTCCTTATGATCTCATCATAAAACAAGAGTATAAGTCAGCAACAGACGCAAACATCACAAAAAGGATATGACATTTGTCATATCCTTTTATGAATTGGGTCCAGTCAGATGCAGTTGATAGAACACAAGATCTAGCCATTGTTCAAATTTATAGCCTGCATTTTTAATGGTTCCTGCATATTCAAAGCCTAGTTTCTCATGTGCTTTAATACTACCAATATTTTCTCCATCTATACCAGCAACCAATGTCTTTACCCCTTGTTCCTTCGCTTTCTCTATTAGCTTAAGCATAAGATTCGTTGCAATACCTTTTTGATAGCGGTCCTTATGTACATAAACGGAGTGCTCCATTGTATATTTATAACCCGGATAAGGACGGAATTGACTATAAGTTGCAAAGCCAGCGACCATCCCATTATCGTCATATACAAACAACGGATTTCCTAATGCTTGCTGGTCGCTAAACCATTTCTTTTTTTCATCTAAAGATTGAATTTCATATCGATAGACTGCTTTGCTCGTTAAAATAATATCATTATAAATTTCTAACACCTCAGGTATATCTTTTTCTTCCATCAATCGAATCATTTTCCTCACGTCCTTCCGAAATTATCCTTACCTTCAATAGCAAGAAAAGAAGATATAGATAGGCAATCCATCCACTATCTATATCCTCATATTTTACGCCTTATACATTGAAGTATCGAGCATCAGGATGAGCAAAAACAATCGCCGATACAGATGCTTCTGGCTCCATCATAAAGCCTTCCGTTAAATGAACACCAATATCCTCAGGCTTTAATAAGCCAAACAATTTTTCTTGATCCTCTAAGTTTGGGCATGCTGGATAACCAAATGAAAAACGTTGCCCCTGATACTTAGCCGCAAAACGATCGCGCATCGTGAAGTCTGTCACGTCTGGGAAACCCCATTGATCACGAATTTCTTGATGCATGCGTTCAGCAAAGCCCTCTGCTAATTCTAGTGCCGTCGACTGCAAGGCATGACTTTCAAGAAATTTACCATCTTCTTTTAGTTGACGAGCTTTTGCCATAACTCCTTGCCCTGCTGTCACTACCATAAGTGCAACATAATCCATTTCTCCACTTTCTACCGTTCTTAAGAAATCAGCCAGGCATAAAAAAGGTTCGACCTGCTGACGTGGGAAAGTAAAACGTTCAATTTCTGTTTTGTTATCTGCTGGATCATAAATAATTACATCATCTCCATCTGCTTGGGCAGGGAAAAATTGATATAAACCTGAAGGCTTTAAAAGATCACTTTTTAAATAATCATCCACTAAATCTTTAAGCTCTGTTGCTCTAGGATCGCCAGCATCTAGTAATGGTTGAACTTGCCCTTTTAACCCCAGATGGTGCCCAAGCAATGTCCGCATATTCACATATGGATATAAATGTGAAACAGCATATTCTTTCTTTACATGACGACGCAAATCAGCCGGTAAAAATACGGGTGCTTCCTTTACTGTACGAGCAGGTTTTATTGTAATCTCTTTGACAGGACGAGCTGCTCGTTTTTCATCTGCCTCTAAACGTTTTTGGCGAGATTCCGCTATTTCTGCTAAGAAATTTTCACGTGTCCCCTCACCCATTAATAAATTGGCCTGCTCTAATCCCTGCATCGCATCCTTTGCGTAAATAACAGGACCACCATATTCATCAGCAATTTTTGTTTCCGTAAAACGCCGGGAAAGTGCAGCTCCACCTACTAAAATTGGTACATCAATTCCTGCCTCTTTGAAATCTTGGGCGGTAGTGACCATCTGCTGTGCTGATTTAACTAATAGACCCGATAACCCAATGAAATCTGGCTTTTCCTTGCGAATAGCTTCTATTAATTGAGCAGGCGTCACCTTAATACCTAAATCTACAACCTTATAGCCATTGTTACTTAAAATAATATCAACAAGGTTTTTTCCAATATCGTGCACATCACCTTTTACAGTAGCAAGCACCATTTTCCCTTTGCCTGCACTCTCCTCGTTCTTCTCCATGTATTGCTCTAAATGGGCAACAGCAGCCTTCATCACTCCAGCAGATTGTAAAACCTCTGCTACGATCAATTGGTTATCATTAAATAAACGACCAACCTCAGCCATCCCATTCATTAAAGGCCCATTTATAATCTCAAGAGGTGACTCAAATATTTCTCGGGCAGCCTCTAAATCAGCAATAAGTCCTTCTTTGGTCCCCTCCAATATATAGTAGGCTAAGCGACCTTCTACAGTTTTCGGAATATCTGCTTCAGTCTTTTCCTTCTTTTTATCACGATAAAAATCGGTAAATACGGCTAATGTTTCATCATTTGTATTAAATAACAAGTCATTGGCTAGTTTAATTTCCGCTTCTGGAATTGAGGCATACCGTTCTAGCTTTTCAGTATTGACAATGGCATAATCTAAACCAGCCTGTGTACAATGATAAAGATATACAGCATTGAGAACCTCGCGTCCAACCGGTGGTAAGCCAAACGAAATATTACTAACTCCAAGCACCGTTAATGCACGGGGCATTTTTTCTTTAATGAGACGAATTCCTTCAATTGTTTCTAGTGCTGAGCCAATATATTGCTCATCTCCCGTTCCTACTGGGAACATTAATGGGTCAAAAATGATATCTTCAGGTTGCATTCCCCATTTTTCTGTGAGTAATTGATAGGAACGTTCAGCAATTTCAAGCTTCCGATGACGATCGACTGCCATCCCTGTTTCATCGATTGTTCCCACAACTAACGAGGCACCGTACTTTTTCACTAATGGCAATACGGCATCAAACCGTTCTTCACCATCTTCTAGATTGATAGAGTTAATGATGGCCTTCCCTTGCGAAAACTTTAGTGCCTCTTCAATAACCTTTTCGTCTGTGGAATCAATAACAAGTGGAACCTTAACTTTTTTCACGACCTCCTGCATAAAGCCACGGATATCTGCTAATTCATCACGATCTGGGTTCGCCAAGCAAATATCTATGACATGTGCGCCATTTTTCACTTGCGCCCTTGCGATCTCTGCTGCTTCCTCAAATTTCCCATCAATAATTAAGTTTTTGAATTTACGAGAACCAATAACATTTGTTCTTTCCCCAATAAATAACGGACGCATAGAATCATCGTATAGAAGTGGCTCGATACCTGATACTGCGTGACCATGCGTTTTTTCTGGTAGCTGACGAGGCTTTTCATCTTTTAAAATTTCACGTATAGCCGCAATATGTGCAGGAGTTGTACCACAGCATCCACCCACAATATTGAGCCAACCCTTTTCTGCAAATCCTTTTAATTTTTGCGATAAAGATTCTGGAGACTCATGATAACATCCTTCTTCATCAGGTAAGCCTGCATTTGGATAACAGCTAATATACCCCGTTGACAGCTCTGCTAATGAGCGAATATGATCCGTCATAAATTCAGGTCCCGTCGCACAGTTTAAGCCCACCGATAATGGTTGAATATGCTCGATGGAAATATAAAAGGCATCAATGGTTTGCCCTGCAAGAGTAGTCCCCATAGGCTCAATTGTTCCAGAAATCATCACAGGTAATTCTTTACCAGTTACCTCGAAAGCACGAGTTACCCCAAGGGTACCTGCTTTCACATTTAACATATCCTGACTTGTCTCTAGCAATAGCACATCTGCCCCTGCTTCAATCAATGCCTTTGCCTGCACAAAGAAATTTTCTTCTAATTCATCAAATGTAATGCCGCCTGTAACTGACAACGTCTTCGTTGTTGGACCCATTGCGCCTGCAACAAAGCGGGGCCAGTCGGAAGTCGTATAATTGTCAACTGCTTGACGGGCAATTTCGACTGCACGTTTATTAATTTCTTCCGCTTTTGCACCTAGATTATATTCATTTAATACAAGAGGTGTTCCACCAAATGTATTTGTACAAATAATATCTGCCCCTGCCTCTAAGTACTTATGATGAATTTTCTCAATGACATCAGGTCTAGTAAGCACTAAATTTTCATTACAGCCATCTAGGTCCTCTCCACCAAAATCATCTGCTGATAAGTTTTCATTTTGCAGCATGGTTCCCATTGCGCCATCTAGAATTAATATTCTTTTATCAAGTTGTTCTTCAATCATGTGCTTAGCCATTTATACTTACCCCTTTTTTCTGTTCATCCAATTGCTCTATATATTTCATTAATTCTAATGTCACATCGTAGCGTAAAAATGGTGTAATAAGGTAAATACCTTGGAAATATTGCGCAGCCACTTCTACTAATTCCTTGGCAATTGCAATCCCCTCAAGTGTAGCGCGTTCCTTATCTTCACCACATGCTTTCATCCTTGATAAAGCATCTTCAGATAATTTTATGCCTGGCACCTCATGATGTAAAAACTCTGCACTTTTATAACTCGTAACGGGCATAATGCCAATATAAATCGGTGCTTGTAAATGCTTCGTTGCTTCATATATTTCTATAATTTTTTCCTTTGTATAAACAGGCTGTGAAATGAAATAGTCTGCTCCATGCTCAATCTTTTTTTCTAAGCGTGCCACAGCACGATCTAAAACACGAACATTAGGGTTAAATGCAGCAGCCACAGAGAAGTTAGCCTTTTTCCGTAGTGGTTTCCCTGAGAAAGAAACCCCTTCATTTAATTGTTTAATTAATTGGATAAGCTCCATCGAGGAGACATCATATACGCTAGTGGCACCAGGGAAATCTCCAACCTTCGTTGGGTCACCCGTAACAGCTAGCACATCATGAATTCCTAAGGCATTTAACCCCATTAAATGTGATTGAAGACCAATTAAATTACGATCTCGACAGGTAATATGTGTAAGGGGGCGCACGCCATTAGTACTTTTCAATAACGCCCCCATTGCAATATTGCTAATACGTGGGGATGCCAATGAATTGTCTGCCATCATCACTACATCGGCACCTGCCTCATATAGTTGTTTGGCCCCTTCAAGAAATCCATCTATTTCTAAGTGTCTAGGTGTATCCAACTCTACGATGACCGAGCGTTCACGCTTTACTTTTTCATGAAGTGGTTCAAATTTAGCTGGCTCGGCATCACGAACAATTTCAATCTTTTCAGGCTTCGCATGCTTTTCACTAACTGGTGATAGCTCTTCTAAATACTTCTTTGCGGCTGCAATATGCTTTGGTGTCGTACCACAACAACCCCCAATTAAGCGAACACCCTGATCACGCAGTTCAACAGCAGCGCGACCAAAATAATCAGCCTCCGACTCATAAACAACACGCCCGTCCTCTAAATCTAATAGCGAAGCATTTGGATAGGCTGACATAAATGCCTTTGCCGGAAGTTCTACAGCCTCAAACGCTTGAATCGTATGATATGGACCTAGACGGCAATTGACACCAACAATATCTGCACCAAGAATCTCTAACTCATGTAGCGCATTATTTAAAGACATACCATTTTGTAAAACACCAGGCTCATGCATAGATACTTGAGCAATTATCGGTATATTAGTTTTGGCGCGTAGCACGTTTAATGTTGCTGTTAATTCTTCAAAATCATAATAAGTTTCGAGTAAAAGGCCATCAGGATTTCCTGCAAGTAACACACTTGCCTGCTCTTCAACGGTCGCTAATATGTCATCTAATGTTGCATCGCTTTTACGAATGCCACGAATTCCACCAATTGTTCCTAAAACAAATTGACCGCCATCCGCTGCTGCTCGCTTAGCAATAGTAATAGCTGCTTCATTAAATTGTTGGACACTTGATTCTAGTCCATAGCGAGCTAATTTAATGGCATTGGCACCGTACGTATTCGTTTGAATAATATCAGCACCCGCTGCGATATATTCTCTATGAATCTTTTCAATTAATTCAGGTCTCTGAACATTCATTTCCTCATGACAATACTCCAATCCATAGCCATACAACACTGTGCCTATTGCACCGTCTGCCGTCAATACATGCGTTTTTAATTTTTCAAGCAATCCCATAAAACTAGCCTCTCTTCCTCTATTTCTGTATAATAAAAAGCCTTCTTTTATATAAAAAGAAGGCTTTAACGACTCATCATTATTGTTCCTTCTCATCTTCGACTCAACGGTCTTCTGGATTTAGCACCTGACAAAAAGTTGGTTGCTGAAGCTTCAATGGGCCAGTCCCTCTGCTTCTCTTGATAAGAATTATTAAGTATGAATTTTTTAAATAATTAAAAGAATCATATCGTTTACAGACGAATGAGTCAAGACTATTTCACATAACAAAGAAATTATTTGCTTAAAAACTTAGAAATTAGATAGTTCTTCTGCAAGCTCTTCACCAATTTTTTTCCCATTTTGAATGCAAGCACCAATACCTACTCCAAAATAAGAGCAACCCGCTATCGATAAATTCGGATAGTTTTCATTCAGCTCTAGTAGTAAGCCTTGTAGCGCTTCCCGGTGAGCTAAGTCATATTTAGGCATTTGATCAATCCATTTTGTGACATTCACAACGGTTGGCTTTTCATCAATTCCTAGGCTTTTCCGAACATCTTCTAAAGCGACGGCTGCCAATTCGTCGTCAGTCATTTTACGTAACTGCTCATACGCCGGATTAATACTCTTATAGAATAGGCGAACAAGTAGTTGATTGTTTTTCGATGTATGCTTCCACTTGCGACTCGTCCAAGTTGCTGCATTACAAGTGACATCAGAATTATGCGATACAATATAGCCTGTTCCATCCGCAGGTAAGTTTGCATCAGGCACATCAAAGCCTAGATAAATAGTAATGGCTGATGCTGTAGTAAACTGATCAAAATAATGTGTTAAGGAGTCGTCCTGTAATATACTTTGAACCGCTTCATTCGGTAGCGCTAGAACAACATAATCTGCCTCAATGTATTGACCATTTGCTAATGAAATCGAATACTTGTTCCCCATTTTTTGGACATGATTTGTGGCTACCCCTTTAATGATGTCTACCTCTGTTAATTTCTGTTCTAATCGCTCAATTAAAGAGGATAATCCATTTTGAAATGAAATAAATTTTTTATTAGCAGCTTTAACAAATTGCTCACGATTCGCATCAAAACCTTTTATGATACTTCCATTGTCATTTTTATAGTCAATTAAATACGGTAAAGTGGAGGCAATAGAAAGTTGGTGTAAATCACCAGAATAGACACCTGCTAAAACAGGTGCAATTTGATTTTCCACAAGCTCTTCGCCAAGATAATAAGTTAAAAATTCCCCTATTGAGCTTTCTTTTGTAAAACCTGCATTGGGTAAAGTTAAATCTTTTAAAGCTTCTTGTTTGGCCTGGTCAGAGATAAGTGTGCTTTCCTCAAGTGATGCCACACTCATAGGTATACCGAAAGTAGAATCCGCTGGAATGGCGTGCAGCTCGTTATTTGTATAAATATAGGATATACCTGTTTCGTTGTAAACGAGATGATCTTCAAAGTCTAGCTCCTGCACTAGCTCCATTACACCTTTATGGCGAGCTACGATTGAATCAGCACCAGTTTCCATAATAAAACCTTGTTCATAGGCTGAATATAGTTTGCCACCTAAATATGTATTTTTTTCTACGAGCACTAGCTGAACATCTAAATTTTTTTCCTTCACTTGGCGTTGCAGATAATGCATTGTGCATAAACCAGTAATACCGCCACCTAATACAACAACTGTTTTCATAGTAAACCGCCCCTATTTTTAGTTCTGTCTACAGTATAAACTTATTTTCATTGAAAATTACGTTAAACCCTTTACAAATTTAGCAAAAATAGAGCTATCTCAACTGTGAGATAACTCTAGCTCCAAGAATATGCTTACTAAACACACATTATAATGAGTACTATAGTGTTTAATATAGCTACTAGTGATCTAGCTTTTTAAATTTTGGGCAAAGCTAGCTAATTTTTCTGCTGAGTTCGTTACTTCAGTAAAAGAACTACCCAACCCACTTAATATACCTGCGATTGCTTGTATTTTCGTCGCCATGCAATCATTTTGATCTTTTGCTTCTGTCATTGCCCCTACTATATTTGTAAATTGTCCTTCCGTGTGTAACATATTATCCTCACCAGATGCCACCTCATCTTGGATATGAATGAGAGATTGCTCTAATTTCCCGGTGCGTTCACTCGTTTTTTGCAACAATAATGCAACAGCGGTGACAGATTCCTTTGTTTGAATGGATAATTTACGTACTTCATCAGCTACTACACTAAATCCCTTCCCTGCTTCTCCGGCACGGGCTGCTTCAATAGCAGCATTTAAGGCTAACAAATTGGTCTGATTGGCAATATTGGTAACGACACTCATAATCGTTTCCATTTCCTTCGACATATCAGATAATTGTTCAATATTTTCTTCTATATCATGAAGAGATTGAATAATATTATGCATATTTAGTGATTGTTTCTTTAAACATTCACGTCCATCCAGTGCTTGGTTTTCAGCCAGCGTAGACACTTCTAGCGATCTCTTTGCCAATTGTTCAATTTCCCCAGACTGCTCGCTTAGTCTGCAAAATGAATTATTGGTTTCCTGTGAAATGGTCGCAAGCAATTCAGAGGAGTGTACAATTTGTCGTTCAATTGCTTCTTTTTCTAGTTCCATGTTTTCTTTATGCTGTTCAACAGTATTTTCATATGCCTCTAAAACAAGTTGCTGCTCGAAATTACAAATTTTAGAAATGGCCCTTATTGTATTAAACTGATCTCGCGGATGATCGATATGCTGTTCAACCAAGTCTATAAATGAGAGAGATAAATCTTGGAACGCGCAAATATACCATTGTGTTCTAAGCCCAATATGTACGTGCACCTTTGCAATTTTCACACGCCTTTGGTAAAATTCCTCATCAATCGTTCCGTTAAACATTTCAATAATGTGCTGCCGTAACGTTATTTTAAGCTTTTCTACAGAACTATGATGACTAATAATATTTACCAAATGTTGTTCGGTACCGATCATATTGTAAAAACGGTTTACGATGTGATCAACATTGACCATAACATACGGCTGGAATGCTTTTAAATATTGTAAGTCTTGCTTCGTTACATTTAGCATTTCAATTTGCTTCACCATTAATTGGCGATTAGACAGCTCCATTTTCACCGTATATTGCTGTAAATCCAACGCCTTCGTCTTACTCTGTTTTTGAAAAATCACTTATCTTCCCTCTTTCGTTCCGTTTACTTTATCAGGCTGAGAAACAATAAATACCTTTTAGCATATTGATTGATACAACAAAAAATACCGATTAATAGGCTGACCATATTACTATGTTCCCATTTTCTTCAGCTATTTCATTTGTCACACTGCTTCCTCCAAAAGCAGCCACACATTGTTCTATCATGAATAAAAGGTGAATTGCACTCAACTAACAGATTTTCTCTATACATTGACTACAGTCGATTTATTTATGTATGATTTCATTTCAAAATTACTCATTTACCTTAAACATTTTAAAAATTACTGTCAATTTTATTTATACCATAATTTTACATAATATATATATAAAGTCCTTACTACTACATTGTCTGAATTTCACCAAAAAAAAGCTACCACAATATTATTGGTAGCCTTTTGTTTCATTTGTTTGTTTGATTATGCTTATTTTTTTTATCTTTTTTCTATTTTTCAATTGATTATCATTAAATTTCACTATATTAATATTTTATACCCTTATTCTAAATAATTATAAATACTCATAAATAAACCCTCATACAATACAAAAGGATTATTAACTTAGACCATATAAATAATCTTAATGAACCATGAAATTTTAATATAAAATTTACAATTCCTTAAGTTCCTCTACTAATTTTGCGGCTTCTTCTATGCCAGCATCTGCTGCAAGTCCATACCACTTAATAGCCTCCTTCAGATTTCTGGCCACTCCCACACCTTTATTATATATATGACCAAGCTGTAGCTTCGCATCTGCATCGCCTTGCAGAGCAGCCTGTTTAAACCAATGAATGCCCTTTTCAATATTTCGAATGCCTGTTAAGCCTTTACTCCAAATAAATCCTAGATCATAAAAGGCATCGATATGAAATTGCTCTGCTGCTCTTTCATACCAAAATAAACCTCGATTTATATCTTTTGCTTGATCAAGACGCCCCTCTAGATATATACCGCCTAGACGATACTGTGCGTCCACATATCCTGTTTCGGCAGACTTTTTATACGCATTAAAAGCTGCATTCGTATCTTTTTTGACTCCTAATCCTTGCTCATACATAATTCCTAGCGTAAACATAGCCTCCGCCACATTCTTACTAGCTGCAAAATCAAACCATTTTCTTGCTAGAGTAAAATCCTGCGGCACACCCTCTCCATTAAAGTACATATCCGCTAAATTATTGGCAGCATCGGCATGCCCCTGTAAAGCAGCCTTTTCATATAAAGAAAAAGCCTGAGTATAATTCTCCTCAACACCGACTCCCTCAAAATAAAAATTCCCTAGCACGTATTGCGCATCTGCATTTCCTTGGGCTGCGGCTAATTCGAACCATTTTAGTGATTTTTCAGGTTGAAAACAATTCCCTTCCTTAGCATTGTAATACTCCCCTAGCTGATATTGTGCATCCGTGTCCTGATCCTCAACCGCCTCTTTATATAGATCAATCATTACCTCATGATCTAAGTCTTCTTCATCTAAAACCTTGACTTGATTATCCTGATGGCAGAAATACCATTCAACTACATCAAGTACATCATCTACCACTTCTATTCTGCTTGTTAATCTTTCGAGGGATGAAATTTGCCAAATGAGTATATAGATTGGTTGTGGAATAGCATCACGCAACACATCATCATACTCTGCTAACAGCGTTAATACATTGTCCTGCACAGATTGAATTTGATCTGAATGGACAATTTGCAAATGTCGCTGTTGCTGATCTTTTAATAACCCTCGCACTATTTGATACAGTATTTTTTGCAAGGCTGTTAAGTTAACTTCAGTGAATGTTAGTAATTTTATATGTTGAGCAAACCATGTATTTTTCGTTTGTATGATTTCTTGTAGGGAATGAATGCGTTCCTTATTGCGCTTAGCTAAAATTTGCTCGTACATTGTTTTCCTCCCTTGCACATTATGTAAAAAACTGCCTTGCCACTATTATATGGAAGACAGTTGAATTTTGGTTACACATATGCTCGCAACAGTAAGCCTATAAATAGCGCAATGATTAAAAAAACTGTAATATGGGCCCATTTATTCATTTCTAATAAGCCTATAAATTCTCTTGTAAATGCATTAGGAACATAGTAGAAGGCTGTTTTTGAGCCAACCCCTTCTGCATCTAGTTTTGCTTTTTTTGCATAGAGACTTGCGCGAAATACGTGAAAATTATTTGTCACAAATATGGAACGGTATTTTTCGCCTTGAGCATGTTGATCCATTATATTTTTCGTAAAAATCATATTTTCTTCTGTATTGGTCGACTGATCTTCCATTAGAATTTTATTCGCAGGAATATCATGGACATCTAATAAATAGGTTTTCATAGCCCTAGCCTCTGATACTTTTTCATCAGTCCCTTGACCACCTGAGACAATGATAAATGGTCTTTCCCCGTACTTTTTGTATTGCTTTACCGCTTCATTTAAGCGACTTGCTAAAAGTGGTGGAACTCTATCGCCAATTAATCCTGATCCTAGGGCTATTATATAATTTGGTTCATAGCGAATAGGTGTGAAATGATACAATACAGCATATGCTAGGACACTTGTGTATAAAAACATTGTATAGCCAAAAATTAAAAACGCATAGAAGAAAAGAATATGCCAAAGCACATTTTCAATCTGAATAAAAATGACGAATACATACCATATCATCATAATAACAAAACTTAGCCCCAAAATAGCTAACATTAAATTCCGTACTTTACGTCCTTCCTTCTCTAACAAAACCTTACTATTGAAAAACATGGCTATAGATAAAATAAACATGATACTAGGAAAGCTTCCTAGCATAATAAAAATTCCCATTTCTGAAATGATGCCCTGATCATTTGGCAGCAATAAAGGATACTGCATAATGAACGCTCTGATTATATATACCCCTATTAAACCAAGAGCTACCGCGTTGAGGAAACGCCTTTTTTCTGTCAGATACAGCAATAAAAATATGGAGATGAAGGTTATTAATGTGACTAGCATCGTTTCACCCCTTTCTATTGTATAATTTCCACAAATACTTCATCTGTCACTATTTGTTCAAATTTTTTGATATTGCTCATTTCTAGAAGGTATTGGTTTTATTTTTTAATAAAGTTCATGTAATATTACTATATAAGAACTAGTTTATGACCAAACCAAAAATTATATTGGAGGAATGTAAGTAATGAAAAAAATTCTTGCCGCTCTATTTGCAGCGACACTAATATTTTCCACAGTTGGTGCAACATTATTCATCTCTGATACACCAACAGCAGAGGCTAAATCCTATAAATCAGGTAAAAAAGGCTTCTCAAACAATAACAATAGCTCAAATATCCAGAAGTCTCAGGACACTTCTAAAGATCAAAAAAATGCCACAACAAATAAAAACAACACAAACTCAACAAATAAAGCTGATACAACCAAAAAAGGTGGTTTCTTCTCAGGTGGCCTTATGAAAGGATTAATGCTTGGGGGACTTGCAGGTTTATTATTCGGTAGCTTATTTAGCGGTATGGGTTTACTAGGAAATATTTTAGGTTTACTCATTAACGTAGCTGCAATTGCCGTTATTGTGATGCTAGTCGTAAAAATTATGAATATGTTTAAAGATAAAAAACGCAAAGAGGAAGCCCAATGGCACAAATAATTAACGAGCAAGATATTATTAACGCTATTTGTTTATCTCAAGCGTATTATAAGAGCATTCGCCCCGAGGATGTTATCGTCGAATTGACATACGATGATGACACAGGCTTCGGTGCGGAGGTTGAAGTAAATGGTCAAATCGAAATACTCAATACAGGAGCCATGATTGGTGCCTTGCGTGTTTGGATAAAAGATGTTCTCCATGGTGATCCTTTTTCAACAGGTATTGAACTTGTTTTAGACGATGAAGAAGGCATTATAGCAAAGCTTTCATAAAATATAGCCGTACAATGAATCTTTCATCAGATTCATTGTACGGCTATTCTACTTTTTCAAATGTTTCTTAACCGCAACCTCTTCCTCTTCATTTAAGGAAAAGTCTACAATAGAGCGGCCAAGCGTGAGCAACATAATAAACATTACACCCGTACCTACAATTAGATAGATCATTGTAAAAATCTTGGAGAACGAGGTTGTTGGGTATAGCCCCGTTTCTACGCCTGTTGGAATCAAGCTGACTACAGCAAAATACATAGCATCTAGCCAATACCAACCCTCTGTCCCCTTGTAAAACAAAGTACCCGATAGAATGATGAGGAATAGTGTCGTAAATAATGATAGGAACTGTGGTCGTTTAAATGACCGCCACAATCCTTTAACTAATCTTTTGGCAGATAAAATAAATGAAAACATCCTCATTTTCCTCTCTTTAATTCAGTAAATTCAATATATGTACAAATTAAAAACACTACGTATATTCATATATTATCCTCTAACCCACGTATTTACCTACTATAATTTCTTCTAGACGAATCTTATTTCTTTCAGTCATCTACTAACACCCAATAACTATCATTAGAGGGCGTTCAACCTATTTATTTTTGAACCTGTTCAAAAATATACTGTTGTAATTTATGGACAAGTTCAATCGCATTTTTATCCTTTTCGCTTTTTAAAGTCCAGTTGATGTGCACCATAGCATTTGCAGTATACAGTTGAGCCAGGTAGTCAATAGAGACATTAGGATCGCTTAGTTTTTCGTTCAAATAAGATAAACAAGCTTGGTATAAAATCCCCTCTAATTCAACACGCAAATTTGCAAAAGGAACATGTACATTTAATAGTGTTGCAATCTCTCTCTTATTTGCAGCAGTTTGGTCCATGATCATTTCAATTACTTGAGCAACATGTCCCTGGTCAGCAGAAACAAAGCGGAATGATATTTCATTTTTGAAAAAAGTGATATACTTGTTCACCATTTTTTCTAGCAAATCATACTTATCTACAAAGTGACTATAAAAGGTGGATTTGCTAATTAACGAACGGCTACAAATATCTTTTATCGTAATTTGATTGAAATCTTTTTCATTCAACAAAATAATGAATGCTTCTGTAATACTTTTTTTTGTCTTGTATACTCGAACGTCCTCTGCCATACAATCAATCCCCCTTAAAAAGAAGCTTTTCGAACCATTCTTTATACAATGTACGATTTCCTACTTTTTCAACTCATTTGCTTATTGTTAGACCTTATGGAGCACTTTATCATGGGTTTTGTAATTAATAAGAGGAGGGATACAATGTTTAAAAATTATGTTAACAATGAACAATTTAACTTGCAAATCAATCGTTTCTTAAATGACTATTATCAGAATGATGAAAGGGCTAACCATGATTTAAAAGGTATTATTCCAAGATTAACTGATTTAGAAAGCTGGTATGAAGCTTGGCTAGAGTATGCGATAAAGCGAGAAGAACAGTACCATTATGATCTTGCATCAGTCTACTATCAAGCTGCTGAATTTTATCTAGCTCCATCAGATCCAAACAAAAATAGAATGTATCAAAAATATCGGGAGACTTTCTATAAAGGTTTTAATGATTTTGACTATGAACCCTATCAAGTTCCCTATGAGAACTCCGTACTACCCGTAATTAAATTAATTAAACCTAGTGCCAATAAAACGTTACTGGTATTCGGTGGCTATGATTCCTATATGGAAGAAATGGTGAAGATGATGAGCTTCATTAGAGGAATTGATTATAATATTATCGTTTTTGACGGTCCTGGGCAGGGGTCAGCATTAAAGAATGGTTTAAAATTCATTCATAATTGGGAAAAACCGGTCGCTGCAATCATTGACTATTTTCAATTAGATCGGGTCAGTATTATGGGTGCTTCCTGGGGAGGCTACCTAGCGATGCGTGCGGCAGCATTTGAAAAACGGATTGACAAAGTGATAGCATTTAATATTTTCTACAGCGGTCTTGATGCATTAAAGATTAGAATGCCCGAAGATATCTGGAGTAGACTGACTGCTCTTTTAGCTACTAATAAATCAGATGATGTCAATGCAATTATTGAAAATATGATGGCCACAAACATCGACTTAAAGTGGAAGGTAATGAAAGGAATGGAGAATACAGGTGAGGAAACGCCGTTTACATTAATTAAAAATTTTGAGAAACATACGATGGCTGGAATCGGTCAGTTTATTAATCAGGATGTATTACTTCTTGCTGGAGAGGATGATCAATATGTTCCAATTAGCCGTCTACCACAAATCCAGCGTGAACTGTGTAATGCTGCTTCAATCACTACGAAAATCTTTACCAAGGAAACCGGTGGTGAACAACACTGTCAGGCTGGTCATCGTGACTTGGCATTTAATGAAATGAAAATGTTTTTGAAATAGTGGTATCACAAAGAAAAATGATACAAAAGCTTTCATTTACTATAGCGAAAACGTCAAAAGGTAGAGATGTTGTTTCACCTCTACCTTCAATTTTTTATTTAGTGAATAATTGATTCAGATTCACCATCATTTTAGCTGTTTGCCCTCTTGTAGTTGAAGCTGCCGGTGAATACTTCTGTCCATCTCCCGACACAATTCCTAGCTCAAACAACATCGTAATGGCATGTTTTGTCTCTGCATTATAAGATGCAATATCTGTAAATGGTGAGCTTCCTTGGACAATATAAGGCTGTTTAAATTGTTGCTCGTAGGCACGCTCAATCATCAATGCTAATTCAGCGCGTGTTACAGGTTTTGCAGGGTTAAACTTCCCATCGGCTCCCTTAATAATGCCATGTGCATACGCTGCCGCAATTTCCGACTGTGTTTTCGCATTATAATTAACGATATCTGTAAATGGCGCTTTTTCCTGCGTTGTTATTCCCAAACTTCTCACTAATATAGAGGCTACTTGTGCGCGTGTCACATTTTGATTAGGTTTAAATGTGCCATCTGGATAGCCATTCATCATCCCTGCTTCTGCTGCTTGTTGAATATAATCTTTTGCCCAATGATTCGCTGTATCTGTAAAACGAATTGTTTCTCCTGAAGTGAAAGTCGCTGTTGGATTTTGAACACTTTCATTACCAGCAGCATCAATTGCTTTTACTGTAATTGTGTAGGCTGTATGCTCAGTCAAATCTGTAAGCGTCGTCTCGGTTGTATCAGCAGGTACTGTTGAAGTTAATTTGCCATTTACATATACTTTGTATTTCTCCACACCAACATTATCCGTCGCTTCTTGCCACTTTACATCCACCGTTTTACGATCTTTTACATGGACTTGAATAGCTTTCGTTACATCCCATAAGCTACTAGTTTTTATGATTGGTAAAAATGCCTCATTTGCTACTGCAAAATAACCTGCTTCACTTAAATGAATATTTTCTGGATTTGGAAGATAGCTTGGAACATCCTTTGCCACAACATCAGATGTAGGTACAAAAAACGCTCCAGCCTTTTCAACTGTCGTTTTAATAGTTGTATTCATTGTAGCCAATAGTATTTTAAATTGATTTTGTAAGCTCTCACTATAATATGGGAATGAATTATAATAGCCCATCACATAAATTTCTGCTTGTGGATTTAATTTTTTTATTTCAGTTAAAATTGCTGCAATATTGGTTACAGCCTCTTTTGTAGCCTTTATGATGGCGAGTGTATCAATTCCGGCTGTCTGTGATTCTTTTAATATTGGCAGTAAGTCATTAGCGCCTACAGTTAACGTGATAATCTCTGCCTCTTTAATAGATGCTTTTAATTTAACCTGTTCCATAGGATAGCCAAAACCAGTCACTGTTTTGGCAACATCATTTTGTATATCTGCCAACACATTTTTTGTTGTATAGCCTGACATTGCAAAACCTTTATTATAAGAAGTAATGAAGCCCTCTTTTTGTAAAGCTTGTGCAACAAAATCTGTGTAGCCTAATCCAATTGCACCGACCTCATTCATTCCATGTGCAATTGAATCACCTAGAGCTATATAATCTGCCTGAGTAGTCCAACTTGGTGCTATGTAATCTCCTGTTTCTTCAGCAATCGCAGCGACAGGTATTGTTAACTGTAATGCAAGCATGCTTGTGGCTAAAAAACGGAATTTCTTTGAAAATTTCATACATTCTCTCCCCTACCTAAAAATAGTAATTGTTTTAACTATTTTACTAGAAGGGAGTTAAAAATAGGTTAAAAAACCAATAATCTTTTTAAATCATTTTTGCTATTCAATGTGGACCTTCCCATAAATTCCACCACCACCAACTTCAATATTTAAATGACCTGTTCTCGCAGCATCTATTAATTTGGCCATTTTTTGTGGCACAATTTGTTCAAGTTGTTCGATGGTTACTCGATGTAAAATATTCATCTCTGTTCCAAATGCTTGCAGTAATCGTTCCATCATTTTTGGGCCAATACCAGGAATAAAATCGAGCGGTACTTGATGGATATACAGTGGTCTATTTTTTTCGTGTGTAAAATCCTCTGATAATTCCTGTATACGTGAAGCAACACCCTTTATGATTTGTGGACTTCCACAGTTCGAGCAAATTATAGCTTCGTTACTAAGTTGTTCTCCGCACTTACCACAAACTGTTTGATGATATTTACCAAGTAATGGATTCAAGCCATAATTGGCGATGATTGCTCGTCCCTGTTGTTCACGAAGAGCCATTTGTAATTCTACAAAGTTTGCGTCTGCTAATCGTAATTTTTGATACTCTCGTGCGAGTTTCCCAAGAGAATGCGCGTCAGAATTACTCACAAATGGATATGCTTGAAGCTCTTTAATATGGCGTACCATATTTGTATCTGAGCTTAACCCTAATTCAATTGCATCTATTAGCTGGGGATCAAAAACTTCTGTTAGACTGTGATGAACACCTTTGCCATATAAACTTTTAAAGGGAGTAAATACATGAGCAGGAATAAATAGCCCTCCCAACTCATGAACTTTTTGTTGCAATGTTCTTCCATCACAGTAAATTCGTTGTGAGCTTAAATGAATATTTTTCATATGCTGAGACATCCAATTTGAAAATTGCTCCATGAGCAATAATGTAGGAAAGTAAGCAAGCACATGAATGGGACCATGGCAATATTGATCATAGATTTCTATTTCTGAACCTGGTATCAGTGTCGTTTCTTGAAAACGCAGTCCACCCTCTGCCAGTTCCACGAGTTCACCTTGGTCAATCATCTCTTTCATTTCCTCTATAACCTCAGGCGAATGACAATCAATAATACCAATGATGTCCAGTCCTTTTCTTGCACTAGCAGTCTCTAATATGCGCGCTAATGTCAACGTTTTACTACCAGTAATTTTCACAGCACGTCCTTTAGCTGTGCGGCCAATATGAATATGTAAATCAGCATAAAACTCTTTCATGTTCATTCACTCCTTAAACGCTACTTAAAATGAAAATACCTTACATGACTGCAAGGCATTTCACATTTATTATGATGGATGATTATTGGTTGTGCTATTATTTTCCTCATAAGCCCCAGAGCTATTTGGTGGCATAGATGATGAATCATAGGCAACTAATGTGACACCCATTTTTTTCTCCAGTTCATTAATTTTCGCAAGTTGCTGTGAATCTAATTGTGCAAATTTAATGTTTTCCATTGTCATCAATCCTTTCAAACATAAAGTTCCCTGAAGTTAAAACAACTATACTCGCCGAAAATGACTGACTATCAGTCATTTTTCGTTGACATTCATTTTTCTCTCCTGTAACATACTAATAAGTAAGGCAAAGTGAGGGATATCATGTCAAAAGAAGAAAAAATTATTCAAGCAGCCATTGAAGTATTTCGAGAAAAAGGTATTGAAAAAACAAAGGTTTCAGATATCGTAAAGACAGCTGGTATTGCACAAGGAACATTTTATCTTTATTTCCCATCGCGTCTTTCGGTTATGCCCGCTATTGCCAAAAATATGGTAGAGCGCATTATGGCTACTGTCGAAGAAGGTGTTTCAGATCATAAACCCTTTGAACAGCAGCTTGAAGAAGTGGTAGAGATGATTTTCTTAATTACGAAAGAATATGGAGATATTGTCGCACTTATTTATGCGGGTATTGCACAAACTGAGCATTTGAAAGAGTGGGAAAACATCTATTCACCCTACTATGCTTGGATGAGTAATTTTTTATTAACGGCTCAGCGACAAGGAATCATCCGAGATTCCATTAATCCATCGCGATCAGCCAAGCTTATCATTGGTCTAATCGAATCTGCTGCCGAACAAATTTATTTGTTTGACGATAGCAAGGATGAAACCATGCAGCAGCTTAAGCTTGAGCTTCTAGACTTTTTATATCACGCACTTGGCCTACGTCACGCATAAGTGGCGTTCTCTTTTATCCCAAAAATGACTGAATGTCAGTCATAAAATTCTACTACGGAAGGAATTTATTTATGCAAAAAGAATGGATGTATGTTGGACTAACAAGTTTATTTGAATTGTTTTGGATATTCGGTTTTAACGTAGCAAATACATGGTGGCATTGGATCATTATTGTATCTATTATCGCTGTTGATTTTCACTTCTTATCGAAGGCTTGTGAAAAACTCCCTACGGGTACTGTCTACGCAATTTTCGCTGGAGCAGGTGCAATTGGTACGACATTAATGGATATTTTTATTTTCAATGGTGATTTTAATGCAATTAAAGGGATATTCATGGTTATTTTAGTATTGGGCGTTATTGGCCTAAAATTGGCGGATAATCCATCGAAGGATACTAGTACGACAAAAGGAGTGGATGCATAATGGGCTGGGTATTCGTTATATTAGCAGCAGTGGCGGAAATAGTCGGTGTCATTGGTTTACGCTTTTATAGTCAACATAAAACCGTACGAAATTTATTATTATACGTCGGAGGCTTTGGTTTATCCTTTGCACTTTTATATGCTTCCTTCAACTATTTACAACTAAGCATCGCCTATGTTGTTTGGGTTGGTATTGGAACTGTAGGTGCCGTGCTGGTCAATATTATGTTCTTTGGGGAATCTAAAAACCTTGCACGAATCATCAGCATCATTGCGATTATCATTGGAGTTGCAGGTTTAAAAGCGGTATCTTAATAGTAGATGACAAAGGGCGCCCTCTTATATGAAGGAGCGCCCTTTTTTATTAGATGGTGTTGAATGATCGTGGCAAACTAAATAGGGTTGCCCCCTCTTGCGAATTGTTCAGGGACATATGTAAGATACGGCTTACCCGTCAGTGAATGTGTTTGAATATCAGCAAATACTCCAAATACTTCTCGCAACAATGATGGTGTAAGTACTTCTTCTGGTGTACCATGGCAAACAATGCGTCCGCGCTGTAAAACATAAATTTGGTCACAGTACATAGCGGCGATATTCAAGTCATGGAGAGCGGCTACTACTGTTAGATGCAAAGTTTGAATTAAGTCCATCAGTTGAAGTTGATGTTGAATATCTAAATGATTTGTTGGTTCATCTAATATAAGGACCTGTGCTTGCTGAGCGAGTGCTCTTGCCACCATAACACGCTTCTTCTCCCCACCGGAAAGTGAGCTAAAGCTTCGTTTCGCTAGGTGCAATATGCCCGTTTGCTTCAAAGCATCTTTTACAATTTGAAAATCTTGCTCCTGATCAAGCTCTAATAGCTTTTTATGTGGAGTCCTTCCCATACTGACTAAATCATGAACAGTAAAGTCAAATAATACGGGTGTTTCTTGACTAACAACGGCTAAATTTTTAGCAATGGCTTTACTAGATTGCTTTAAAATATCTTGTTCATTTAACAAGACTGTCCCACTTTCTGGCTTTAGGAGACGATACATATTTTTAAGCAATGTCGACTTCCCACTACCATTGGGGCCAATTAACCCGACAAATTGCTTTTCCTTTATTTTTACACTTACCTCGTGAAGTATTCGCTGATCGTAAATGGAGAATGATACTTGTTTTGCTTCTAATGTCATGGAAGTTAATCTCCTTCACCGAAAGAATAATTATTACGACGGAGTAACCAAATGAAAAACGGTCCCCCACAAAAGGCTGTAATAATACCGATTGGCATTTCCTGTGGAGCAATAATAATTCGAGCTAATGCATCTGCCCAAACTAAGAAAATCCCTCCTAATAAAGCACTGACCGGTATTACATATTTATAGTTAGAACCAACAATTAATCGTACTATATGCGGAATGATTAATCCCACAAATCCGATAGAACCGCTCACTGCTACAAGTACCCCCGTTAAAAGTGAGACAAGTAAAATGAGCTGTATGCGAAATTGTTGAAGATTCACTCCTAATGTTACCGCAGCCTCTTCCCCAAGTAATAGCAAATTTAAATTTCGATAGAATAGCCATAAAAGCCCGAACACAATGAAAAAGATGGAGGCCGGAATAATAATATTATTCCATTTTGCTCCCGCTAAGCTGCCTAACATCCAAAACATAACAGCCTTTAAAGCTCCCTCTTGCTTTGACATCATTAATATAAAATTAGAAATGGCAGTTAATATAAAGGAAACTGCCATCCCTGCCAATAGCAAGCGAAAAATCGAGACACGGCCACCTACGCGCGATAAGAAAAACACTAAACCAATTGCGAGCAAAGACCCTATAAAGGCTGATACAGAAAGTGCGTAGATACCTAAAAATGAAAAAGCACCTAAAATAATTACTGAAGTTGCTCCAACTGCTGCTCCTGAAGAAATTCCTAAAATATATGGATCTGCAATGGAATTTCGTACAAGTGCCTGAATCGCTGCCCCTGCAATGGCTAAACCCGCTCCTACAATTGCGGCAAGGATGACGCGGGGTACTCTTATTTGCCAAATAATAATTTCCTGTGAGCGACTCCAATCTTGCTCTATCGTTTGTTGTATAAAGGGTATTTTCGAAAGAATTACTTTCCATACATATAATGGCGTCACCGAAACAGATCCAACCATTACAGCAAATGTCATGGATACAATTAATACTAAAAGAAGCACTAAAGAAAATAACATAAATTTTTTATTCATTCATTAAACTCCTACTAAGATGATGAATGAAGCAATTAAATATACTTTCGCATAATGTAGGTCAGATGATCTTACTTCAGTTGGCACTCAATAAAAAAAGGGCATTTCATGCAAAAATACGCACAAAAATACCCTCGAATAAACAAAGTCAGAAAATCCAGCTATTGTCCGTAATTGCTTGCATCCTCGTGGGCATTACAGGTATTACTTATTGGCAGGTCTCCTGACTTCGATTCATCATCCTATAAATAGCCTTCCCATTTTTAACAGTGGCAAATAAACATGATAGGACTCCTCGTTACAGTTGCGGGACAGCGTCGGACTTCCACCGACTTCCCTTTTAAGTGACATTGTTTAAAATGTCACACCAATAGTATGTAAAGTTAAAAAATTATGACGATTCTATCATACATTTTTATAGATAGTTAGTCTACAAGGAATTTCCAACACACTTAAGTTAACCTACAATTATAATTAAGTTGACACATTTGTTTTAGTTTTTTACACTAACGATAAATACTTTGAAATTAGAGGTGAAGTCATGTCAACAGTATCAGAACAAAGTCATCCAAAATTAAAGACGGTAGATATTGCCTATATTGGAATATTTTCTACCCTCATGATGATCGGTGCCAATATAACTTCCTTTGTGCCCTTTATGACAGTGGGAGGAGTGCCGATTACTCTACAAACCTTTTTTGCCATTTTAGCCGGACTTATTTTGGGTAGTAGGAAGGGAGCGCTTGCCTGCACAGTCTATATGTGTATTGGATTAGCAGGAGCACCTGTCTTTGCTCGCTTTGGTGGAGGGTTCAGTCAACTATTAAGCCCTACTTTTGGATTCATTATCACCTTTATTTTAGCAGCATATGTTGCCGGTTTAATGGTAGAGCGAAGTGGTACAAAGAAAAGCTATATGCTAGCCGCATTCATCGCAACTGCTATCAATTATTTAGTAGGTACAAACTGGATGTTTATTGCGTATAAACTATGGGCCAGTGCGCCAGAGGATTTTTCCTATAAATTAGCGTGGCTCTGGATGATTCCCCCACTCCCAAAAGATATTGTTTTAGCTATTTTCGCTGGTATTTTAGCGTACCGACTACAAAAAACATTGAAAATCATGCCCATTCAATAGCGCTTCCATCCACTTCTTTAGTCAATAGACTAAAGAAGTTTTTTGTAATAATTAATGTCCATCATTTCTGCATATTTGTTTGTTACAGTAAGGGCAAATAGAAAGGAGGATCTCATATGACATTCAAGCAAAGATGGTCAGGTGGACTATTATCAGCAGTTGCTTTACTTACTTTATCCGCTTGTTCTGAAGATAAAACGGAGCCTTCCTCAACTTCAGATAATACTCCTGAGACAGAGCAACAAACAGAAATGGATCACTCCTCAATGAACCATTCTAGCTCAGCAGAAGTACCGGCTACATTAAGAAAAGCTGAAGATCCAGCATTTCCGGTTGGAAGTACCGCTATGATTACAGATGGGCATATGGAGGGGATGAAGGGTGCTGAAGCGACGATTGTTGGTGCCTATAAAACTACAGCCTATATCATTTCTTATGATCCAACATCAGGTGGCAAACGTGTAGAGAATCATAAATGGATTATCCATGAGGAATTAATGGATGTAGGGGAAGCACCACTGTCCCCTGATACAGAGGTAAAAACGACTGCTACTCATATGGAAGGCATGAAAAAAGCAACCGTCCGCATTAAAGAAGCCGTACCAACCACAGTTTATATGGTTGATTACACTTCAACCACGAATGGTGAAGCAGTGAAAAATCATAAATGGGTAACAGAAGATGAGTTAACAGCGCAATAATCCGAACAACCTCTTCCAATATATTTGGCAGAGGTTGTTTTCTAGTTTTTATGTTCTAAAGGCTTTCGATCCGCAAACTTCTGCCATTTATAGCCGATTCCCCAAACGGTTTGCAAGTAATCATCAGCAGGAAATCCACTTTTCCTTAATTTTTCTCGTAAATTACGGACATGGGAATCGATAGTGCGATCCTCAATGGATACATGATAACCCCAAACTGTGTTAATAAGATGTTCTCTTGAAAACACTTTATTTTGATAATCTAGAAATAAGGACATCATGGAAAATTCTTTTGGTGTTAATGGGATTGCCTCTTGTTGATAATATAATTCAAAGGATTCTTTATCTAAGCGTAAACCCTCAAAGACAACCACCTTGTCTTCTATCTTGGTTCTCCTTAATACAGCATGTATACGTGCTAATAGCTCTTCCTCATCAAAAGGCTTTAATATATAATCATCTGCCCCAATGTTTAAACCTTTTACAATATCCGAATGCTCTCCTTTAGCCGTAAGCATGATGATAGGTACATGCCAAAACTTCCTGATTTCTTCACACACTTGAAACCCATCCATTTCTGGCATCATAATATCCAAAAGAACTAAATCCACATGCTCTTCCTCTAGATAAATGAGCGCATCTTGAATGGAAGACATTGCTCTACATTGAAAACCGGGCTCTAAGTAAAGAGTCAATAAATCTAACATTCTTGGTTCATCGTCTATGCATAAAATGGTTTTCATCCGCTTCTACTCCTTTAAACGATAATTCAAAAACAGTCCCTTTATTTAGTTCACTTTTAACCGTCACTTCTCCCCCATGAGCCTGTACGAGTTCCTTGACAATGGCAAGTCCTAATCCGGTACCACCTAACGCACGACTTCTAGATTTTTCTACGCGGTAAAAGCGCTCAAAAATAAACGGTAAATCCTTGTTGGGAATCCCTCTCCCTGTATCTCGTATTATAATCGTTAATACACCATTGACCTTCTTTACATCTACCGTGGTAGTATCTCCCTGTCCGCAATAGGTCAATGCGTTATTTAATAGATTAATTATTATTTGCTCTAATCTTGCCTCATCTGCCCATAACGTTAATCCCTTTTCACAGCACACATCAAAGTGGATATCTTTTTCTTGAAAAGCAGGACTTAATTTCCCCTTAATACCAGTAAAAAAAGCCTGTAAATCTAGATTTTGTTTTTCAATAACAAATGAGTTTTCATCCATCTTAGCTAAATCAAATAAATCCTTTATTAATCGTGAAAGTCTATTCGTCTCTTCCAATATAATAGCTAAGTATTTTTGTCGATCTTGCACGGATAAATCACGTTTATAAAGAATATCGGTATAACCTTTAATAAAGGTTATCGGTGTACGAAGCTCATGGGCAATGCTAGATAAAAACTCTTTGCGCTCCTGCCTTAAATGATTTAACTCATTTGATAGTAGCTGAATGGCATTTGATAAATCCCCAAGCTCATCTTTGCCATTTGTAGAAAGAGCGACTGTAAAGTCCCCTTTACTCATTTTCAACGTGGCCTCTTTCATCTGAATTAATGGTTCAGCAAGCTTTCTAGATAACACAATGATGACAGCAATGGTGACTAAGCCAGAAACAATGCCCACTATAAGGAAATGTTTATTCAAGCGTTTCATTAATGCATGGATCGAGTCTGTATTTTGAAACATAAAGACATAACCAATCGTTGTCTGCTCTTTTTGCATTGGACTAATAGTAGCTATAGCTTTTGCCTGTTGCCAGTTATCTTGTAGAATCTTTCCCTCATATGGTGTAGTTCCATCTAATTTCTTTATCAGATTCTTCATTTCAGGATGCAGTTGCGAGGAGGCTAAAATGGTCCCCTCAGCATCTGTCACTACTACATCTGTAGATTCTTCCGATTCCATCAAGACGACATGTGCTAATGTTTCCTTATTAAAGTTCTGTTCTAATATTGTGCGATGTGAGTTTCCTCTCGCTTGCAAACTTGCTAATTCTTCCTCCACTCTAGAATTAGTCAATGAGGCGTGTAAAAAAAACATCATAAATGTTTCAATACAAAATAATGTAATGAAAAAGATGATGCCTAGCTTTAGTGATAATTTTCTCATCTGTAACCACCATTTTAGAGTTTCTTACTAGTATATCGGCAAAATATGAAGATTTCATGCAGAAAAAATCTCTTTCCAAACATAAAAAGACCCATAAATATAGTTTATACTCATGGGTTAGCTTTTAATTTAAATGTATTTTTTTGCCCAGTTTAAGAAGTTATCGATGACTACATCCAAGAATTTCACTGTACCTTCATCCGTCAAATTACCTTCTGCATCAAATTTTGTATGCACAGCACCAATATAAACATCATTGCCGCTTAGTAATGGTGAGTTAATGCCCGGTGAGAATAAAATATCACGTAGATGTAATTGTGCTTTTACAGTACCTAGATTACCCATTGATGCACCCATAATAATAGATGGTTTGCCAATCATTACTTTATCTACACGAGATAACCAATCAATCGCATTAACCATGACACCTGGAACAGTTCCATTATATTCTGGTGTTACCCATAACACTGCATCTGCAGCCTTTACTTTTGCTTTAAAATCAAGAACTGCTTGTGGTGCTTCATTTTCGATATCTTGATTGTACATTGGTAAATCCTTCAGACTTAACACTTCTAGATCCAATTTCTCTGTATATCGTTTTTCAATAAATTGAGCTAATTGCATATTATAAGATTCTTTACGGATACTCCCTACGATGGCTACTACTTTCACGATGTTTCCTCCTAAATGTACATAATTCTTAGTATTTAAATAACTATTGTATTTTATACCACTTTAATAATAAATGGCAAATTCTTCAACTGGCTTACGATAACCACGTAAACGACGACTACTTTCTTTTTCTTTTCCAATCGTAATCATGAGCGCTATTTCTTGCTCTTCTGGTACATTGAAAAGCTCACGCATTTTTTGATTATCGAAGCCAATCATTGGACAAGTATCCCAGCCACGATTTTTCGCGGCTAGCATAAATAACATGGCTGACAAAGATGCATTTCGAATCGCTTCATCTTTCATAAATTCCTCGCCGCGGTCTTCATAAAAGTGAGTATTCTCAGCAACTATTTCTTCTAACTCATACGTTGTGATAATCCCTAAATCGACCATACCTTGACTTAGTTCGGCCGTATTTTTATACGCTTTTTTATCACCTAATACAAGAATGACTCCAGAAGCTGAATGCACTTTATATTGACCATATGCAGCTTCTCTTACTTTTTCCTTCATAGCCTCATCCAACACAACGATGTAATTGGCATGCTGTAAGTTAAAGGCCGATGGAGCAAGTTTGACATCCTCTAAAATTGGGCGTATATCTTCCTCAGTCATTTTAACGTCCGTTAAAAAATTGTTCGCCGAGCGACGCTTATCAATCAATTTGGAAAATTCCATTCAATAAACCTCCAATTCAATATGTAACCATTCAGTAGAGAAAAAATTTCTCTACTGAATTAAAAATATTACTCATATTCTTTATCGAACGTAATGGAGCTTCTTACAGTATCTATAGGGCGAACAAGTCCTTCAATTTGTGTACGTTTTGGTTCTAGGAATGGTGGTAATGAAAGTTTTTCTCCTAACGTTTCATACGGTTCATCTCCCATAAATCCTGGCCCATCTGTTGCTAACTCAAATAAAATTTGTGGCGCTACACGTGCATATAAGGATTCAAAGAAATGACGATTTACATAGCCAGATGTGTGGAAACCAAAGCTTTCAAAACGTGCAGTCCATTCATCTAATACTGCACGATCCTCTACACGAAAGGCCGCATGGTGAACCGTACCAAAACCTTGGCGAGCTACTGGTAACACTGTATTGTGTTCTACAATCACTTGCGCTCCATTGCCACCCTCACCTACTTCAAATAGGTGGAAATGTCCGTCCTCCTCAATCTCTGTAAATAACATTACTTTTTCTAACACATCTTTAAAGTAATTAAAATCAGCTACACGAACAAATACTGGCCCTAAACCTGTAATAGCAAATTCAAGTGGGATAGGCCCATCCTGCCATGGCGTACCTGATGCGATACCTGTATCATGATCATCAGAAATAAGCTGATACTGCTGATCATCAAAATCCACAAATGATAGTGTTTTTTTACCAAACTGTTCTTTTATACCTGTATGTTTTACATGTAATCGGTCAAAGCGCTTTTCCCAATAGTCTAAAGAAGCATCTGTTGGCACACGGAAGGAAGTCTTTGAAATTTCATTTGTACCATGTACACCTTTTGGAATGTTAGGGAAATCAAAAAACGTCATATCTGTACCAGCACTCCCTTTATCATCCGCAAAGAATAAATGGTATGTTTGAATGTCATCCTGATTGACTGTTTTCTTCACTAAGCGCATTCCTAATACATAGGTAAAGAATTTATAATTTTCTTCAGCACTGCTTGTAATAGCCGTTACATGGTGTACACCTTTTAAATGATTCATAAAAATTCTCCTCCCATTATCTCGAAATCGAGATATTTATTTAAAATTTTTTTACTGTTCATTCGCATTTTTGCCAACCTTTTTTAGGGACAAAATCATTGTATCCAGCTCTTGAGGTCCCAATACTTGAAATATCTCATTTATTTTTTGTTCATGCTTAGGGAAAATCTCTTCCATTAGGGTCTGTCCCTCATTTGTAAGCAATACATAAGTGACACGTCGATCTCTAGGGCATGATTTGCGATATACATAGCCTTTTTGTTCAAGCTTATCAATTACATACGTAATACTACTGCTTGCAATTAATATTCTTTTGCCGATCACTTGAATGGGCTGCTCTCCACGATGATACAGAAATTCAAGGACCGAAAATTCGGTTTGATTTAAGTCAAATTGAAGTAAATCCCTTTTTGTTGCTTCCTGAATCGTTTGATATGCTCGGAACAAGACCGTAAATGCTTTTAAGTTACGATTGTCTTCCTTCATACGACTCCCTCACTTATTTCGAATTTAATTATCTTTAATTCGAGATAATAATAACATATCTATTTTTAATCAGCAATCATTTTGTTTCGTATGTTACTCATTAGCTGAAAATGTTTGTGAACATCCACTGCGGGTAGAAGGAAGTTGTAACTTATAAAGGAGGATTCTATATATGAAAAAAGAAATCAATCAAAAACAACAACAATTAGAAGCATTCCGAGTAAGTGATAAAAATCAACCACTCACAACCAATCAAGGACTAAAAATATCAGAGGATGAACATTCTTTAAAAGCTGGTGATCGAGGTCCTACTTTACTAGAGGATTTTCATTTTCGTGAAAAAATGACGCACTTTGATCATGAACGTATTCCAGAAAGAGTAGTACATGCACGTGGATCGGCAGCACATGGGATTTTTGAAACCTATGAATGTGCAAGTGACATTACAAAAGCACAATTTTTAAATGGTAAAGGAACTAAAACACCAGTCTTTGTTCGTTTCTCTACCGTTGCAGGCTCAAGAGGCTCAGCCGATACTGTCCGTGACGCACGTGGCTTCGCTACAAAATTTTATACACAGGAAGGTAACTATGATTTGGTCGGAAATAATATTCCGGTATTTTTTATACAAGACGCTATTAAATTCCCCGATTTCGTACACGCAGTAAAGCCCGAACCAAATAACGAAATTCCTCAAGCTCAAAGTGCCCATGATACATTTTGGGATTTTATTGCGAACAATCAGGAATCTGCCCATATGGTTATGTGGCATATGTCGGATAGATCGATTCCACGAAGCTACCGAATGATGGAGGGCTTCGGTGTGAATACCTATCGTTTCATCAATGCCGAAGGAAAATCCCATTTTGTTAAGTTTCATTGGAAGCCAGTTCTTGGTGTTAAATCGTTAGTATGGGATGAGGCACAGATCATAGCTGGTAAAGATCCTGATTTCCACCGCAGAGATTTATGGGATTCCATCGAACGTGGTGATTATCCAGAATGGGAGCTTGGCGTGCAGCTTATTCCGCATGAAGATGAATTTAAATTTAGTTTCGATATTCTCGATGCTACAAAAATATGGCCCGAGGAAGAGGTTCCTGTCCGTATCCTTGGCAAAATGACGCTTAATAAAAATGTGGACAACTTTTTTGCTGAAACAGAACAAGCTGCATTTCATGTAGGGCATGTTGTACCTGGCATTGACTTCTCAAATGACCCTTTATTACAAGGCCGCTTATTTTCTTATACAGATACACAGTTAATAAGACTCGGAGGCCCAAACTTTCATGAGCTCCCTATTAATAAGCCTATCTGTCCTTTCCATAATAATCAGCGAGATGGCTATGGTCGACAAACGATTAATGTTGGGCAAGTTAGCTACCATAAAAATTCCTTAGCTGATAACACACCATACCCCGTTCCTGAGGCAGAAGGTGGCTATACACATTATGAGGAAAAAGTAGAGGGTCATAAAGTACGCGCAAGCAGTGAAAGTTTCAAGGACCATTTTACACAAGCTAGGTTATTTTGGTTGAGTATGACCGATATTGAAAAGGAACATATCATCAATGCCTTTAGCTTTGAGCTTGGTAAAGTAAAAAATAAAGCCATTCGAAAACAAGTTGTCGATATGTTTGCCCATGTCAGCCATACACTTGCAACAGCAATTGCAGATAATATTGGTATTGTACCTCCCGTACACGTAGAGGTCCCTCATACTATGCAAACCTCCCCTGCTGTTAGCCAAATCTTGAATGCTATAGAAAGTGTAAAAACTTTTAAAGTAGCCGTGATCGTAGCAGAAAATACGGAGGAAAACCTAAATGACCTGATTGCTACACTTTTGAGCAAAAATATAGTAGTAGAATTAATTAGTACAAAACAGGGCTTACTAAATGGCTTTGAGATTCATGAAACTTTTGCCACTGCTTCGTCCGTACTTTATGATGGAATTTATGTAACTGGTTCCTACCATGATTCCCATCAACAAATTAAAGCAGAGCAATTTATTGAAGAAGCCTACCAGCACTTTAAAACAATTGGCCTTGCTAAAAATGTATCGGTTTTACCGCATATCGCCAATAAAAATGGGGTTGCGAATAACTTACCTTCTTTTATTCAATTCCTTTCAAAGCATCGACATTGGGAACGTTAACGTTTATACATGTATAAGCCAGCTAACGCTTGTTTAGCTGGCTTGTCTCATTTTTAAGGTAGTCGTTTAAATTCCTTTTCATTTCCGTCCATAAACTCTACTTCGACTTCAATGGACTGATAGTTATCTTCAATATTAAAAACTTTAATTACTTGATCAATCACTTCATCATTTGGCGTGGTAGAATCAAAATTTAACTGCTTAAATAACGGCTCTAGTTTTGTATAGGCTTCATCACCTTGTAACTTTACATTTTGTCGATCATCCTGTAACTTCGCTGAAATTCCTGATTTTTTATTTTCATACTCTACCTCATATGACTCCGTTGCAGAATAATCAACATCCAATGAAAACTCTAAAAAATTGAATGTCACTTGGTCTGTAGGCGTATCACCAGTCTGTTGTGAAGCATTCTGATCTGCTGGCGCATTAGTAGGCACATCCTTTACCTCATCTTTATTACAGCCATAAAGGATAACCATTACGAAAGAAATCGCTAATAATAATTTTAATTTCATCCAATTGTACACTCCTTTCTTTTCATATTATTTCCCCATTCTGCTATAAACTAACCAAAAAAGGACATCTCCTCAAATGAGGAAATGCCCTTTTCATGACATTCAACTAATAATAGAAATTGCGATCAACTTTATTTTCTTGAATAGCCTTTGCTAAACGAACTGTCGAGACAGCCAAATCAGCATATGACACACTCTTCGTAGCATTAAAGTTATTTTGCTGTGCATCAATTAGACCTATACCATTTGCTAAAGCAATATAGCCTGTATACGCTGGATCAATTGAAGATGCATCAGCAAAGTTTAATTTATAAATATCTTTATATTTAGCAACATTGTCTAATTGTAATAGTTTGATTGACCACTCTGCGAACTCTTGGCGAGTTAGAGTAGCATCTAATGCAAATTGATTAGCAGGCTGAATAATGCCCATTTTAACAGCTTGCTCCACTACCCCATAGAGCGGATGTTTTTTATCAATATTGTTGAAGGATTGCTTTTCCCCATCCCCATTGCCATAGTACCCGTAAGTTAAGGAGTGCAATAAAATTTTCAATGCTTCTCCTTTTGTTACAGCAGCGTCCGCATTAAAGTTTGCTATATCTTTTACATCTAACACATTTTGGTTGAATAAATAGTTTAACTCTTTGGCAGCTGTTGGATGAGAAATAGCTGGCTTCTCTTTTGAGTCATCTACATTCGTTAACCATTCACCAGAAATAGCATCAATTTGGTTATATAAACTTCCATTGTAAGTAGGTGCATACACCAAATCGTAATGGAGTTTACTCTCTGAATCTTGTTTTACATATTGCAGTTGCAATGTAAGTGCTTTGCTATAAGCTTCTTTTGCTTTGTCAGCGGATATAACATTATTAATAGGCTGCCAGTTATCTATCTTTTGCTTATATACACTTAGTGAGCGTAAAGATCCATCAGAGCCAATCCCTACATGTAAGCCATCTCCTACAACTGCAATACCATTCATAATGCGTGGGAAGGTGAAGTAATACTCCTTACTATATTGATCGAATACGGCATCCTCGATTGGCATTGAATATTCATGTAAATATGAAGGTGCCCATTCCTTCAAGTAATCAGTTGCCTTCTTCAATGCAGCGTCCTTAGAAATTGCGTTTACTTTGTTATTTATTAAAAAATCTCTCGATAGGTCATGATACTGAACTAGTTCACCTGTCGCCTTATTAATTTCTAAAGAGCTACCAGATCCACCATTGCCATACATATACGTATAGTTTACAGAGTAGATCGTCTCACCATTGTCATTTTCTCTTTCATCTACTAAATCGATCGTAAGCTTTGCTTTACTCTCATCAACTTTTAAGAAATTTTTTGCGAATTCTTCAGCCTCAGTTGCCGTCATACCGTTCTTTCTTGGTGGTAATGGTTGTGCTGAAATTTTTTCAATGCTCTTTGTCTTCGGCAATTGTTCAGTGAAACCATTTGCTGTCTGCCATTGCCCATTTAGAGCATGTACACCATTGAACCCTGTGGCAGGTGCATAAACAAGCTTCACATTACGTTGATCAGATCTGTAGTCATAATCAATATAATAACGAAGTTCGACAGCTAAATTATCACGAACTTGTGCCAGCATATCCTCCTCTTTCTTTTTTTGATCTAAACTATCAAAGGAAGCTTTACTAATAGACTCTGCATTACTAGACATCCCCGTAACCTCACCATTTGCCAGAACATTAATAGTAATACTTTGATCTCCAATAAGAACCCCATTATAAATTGGTGAATAGACATAGGAGTAAGTAATCGGTTCTGATAACGGTCTCGTCATATTAAAACCATATTCGTTATAATTATCACGAAGTTTGTAATTATCCGCATTTGCAAATTTACCCAGGAATTTTTGTGCAATTTTTTGTGCCTCATTCTCAGAATACTTTGCTGGATAGATTGCCTCTGCTATATTTGCAGGCTGATAATAAAAGTTTTCTAATTCTAAATCATCGCCCTTAAATACAAAGCTACCATGTACGTCTTTACCTTTAATTGTTTTATAGAAATTTAGTTCATATCGAACCGTTGTATCATCTCTATAGAAGTGTCCTGGTCCAGAATTAAAGTCTTGATCCGCTACAAATTTGAACTCTTCCGGAAATAGTGATCGTAGCTTTTTTATTAGCATATTTTTTGTAATTTTTGTTTCAGTTGAAGCTACCTGAATTTCAATACGCTCCGATCCTTCCTTTACATTTGCTGATGCTTGCGATATTGGTGCTAAAATACCAACAGAAAATGCTGTTGACGTTAGAATTATTCCTAACTTTTTAAATTTACCCAAAATATCCCTCCTAAAATACTATTTGCCATAATTATAATATAGTTTCCGATATTTAGAAACATTTTTACATATAATTTCCAAATCAAAAGAAAATACAATGGGTAAACCCTATTCTTCTGCCTCGTTTCATTTCTTCACCACATCAAAATTAGCACCAATTAATACCCAATTTTGAGGGAAAGGTAATCCTAATTTCCAATAGCCAATGCCACGAAGATTATATTGTTTGACTAGATTAAATTTAGCTTGAATGGATCTTGCATCTTCAAACCATACAATATGCGCTCTACCCTGTTCATCATAGTATTCAAAAAACGGAGCTTGTGCTCTCCAATCATATTGAATTGCCGCATTATAACGTTTGGCAATCTCAATAGCTCGTTGAGGACTCAATGCTTCAGCAAATGGGCCCCCTTGAACAAATGGTAATGTCCAATCATAACCATATAAATTTTGTCCTAGCATAATTTTGCTGGCAGGTATTTCACTCACTGCATACTTGACAACGGCCTCCACTTCAGGAAGTGGGGAAACGGCCATTGGGGGTCCCGCAGAATAACCCCATTCATAGGTCATTAATAAAACAAAGTCCACTATCTCACCATGTGCCCTATAATCATGCCCCGCAGTCCATGGACCTCGATCACTTGCACTTGTTTTTGGAGCTAAAGCAGTAGATACCGTGTATCCTTGAGCATGGAATTTCTCCACCGCTCTTCTTAAAAAATTGTTATAGGCTTCTCGTTGATCACCTGGTAAATTTTCAAAATCAAAATGGATATCCTTAACGTCCTCTAGCTTTCTAGCCTCCGCAAGAATATTATCAAAGAGTAAATTCTGAACAGCTGTACTTTGAAAAATATCTCTCGCCAGATCTCCACTAAAACTGAAATTCTCCAGATTCGTAACGACCATTGCCAATGAAGCCCCAGTATCATCCGCAATTTGAGTTACACCTTGACTAGGCGGTATCCGTAAGGTGCCATCCCGTCTGGCTTCATAGCTAAATAAAGCTAAATATGTTAAATAGGGACCCGCTTCCCTAGCTTGATTTAAAAGTACCTCACTAACCGAAGTACCTCTTGGCTCTAAGTATGCTAATGTTTCTGCTCTTGTTTTTGGTGGTTGCGGAATATATAATCTCATCCCAACAGCTAATGGTTGATTTGGGTTAATACCGTTGACTTGCGCAAGTGTTACATAGTTAATACCGAAGCGTTGTCCAATTGACCATAAACTATCTCCTGGCTGTACATAATAAAAGCTACCAACAATAGGTATCACAAGAGCTTGCCCCACAACTAAACGATTTGGGTCTGGAATTTGATTGGCATCTACAATACTTTGAACCGTAGTCCCATACGCCTGCGCAATACCCCATAAAGACTCGCCAGCCCGTACAACATGTATTTGAATGATCTTGCCTCCTTCTAGCTTGATAAATCATACCTATAAAGTTTATGAGATAAGAAAAGAAATAATGTCTTTCTAGAAACCACATAAAAATCCATTCATCAAAGTAGCAAAGGATGTTACCGTGGTTTATTTTCTAATCTTCTAGCTTTATAGATTTGGCGAATAAAAGATCCTTTATAATAGTTTTAGCATCATCATTTCGTTATATTTTCCACACAAGCGTTCACTTTCTATTACTCTCTATATAGTAGAAGTAGCCTGAAAAATTTTCTTGTGTAATATCCTCTGCTTTCCATAGTATTTATATTATAGAGCGCAAATTGATACATACCCCTATAAAAATAATCGTACAAACGTTCTATTTTCAACAGATCTTTAAGCAAGCCTACCCCCTCTTTCTACCTTACTAATAATCCGTAACATGCTATTTTTTGTTACACATTTCCCAAAAATAATTATGCAACTAGCGTCGGATGCCTTATTCTTTTCATAGTTATCACTCTTGTATAATGAAATTATTGTAAGGAGGTGTTAGATTGCGTTTATTTTACCAACAAAAAGGAATCGGTAAGAAATCACGTAAGCTTCAACAGATTCCATTTTTCATTGAAGAACCTGTCATAAATTTACAAGATTTACTTATTAAACTTGTCACACAACAGGTACAACAATATAACGAGAAAATGGTTGATACGCCACTCCATCTCTATTTCACCGATCAGCAATTAGATGATGCGGCTCAGCATGGCAAGGTCCATTTTGGAGAGAAAAAAAGTGATTCATTCCAGCCAGTAGACCAAGCTGTCTCTACAATGCTTCAAGCTTTTCAAGATGAGCTTTTCTTAGTACTTCACAATGAGGAGTCTCTAGATTCGCTTAACTCGCCACTAACTGTACAGGAAGACGATGTTTTTACATTTATTAGATTAACCATGCTTGCAGGACGAATTTGGTAAGGAGGAATGTCTCATGACACTATCACATGAACAAAAAACACATTTTCAAAGTATAGTTGACACGGCACCGTCAACAATACAGCCATTAGCAGCCGCATTATTAAAGTATATGGACAATCGTGATTACGATATTGAAAAGCTTATTACAGAACAGCATGTTCAATCACTAGAGGAGCTGTTTAGCGGACAATTATTAGAAGTGCTTATATTATTTTCTTCACAGGAACGCGCGCTCCACATTAAGAAACTAGCTTTACGTTTTGATGCTACGATGTTCCAAACTGATATGTTACGTCGATCATTTCGTTCAGCACAGCCCGTACAAGATCATCTTTTTCAATGTCTACAATTAATAGAAGAAATGCTGACATTTGAAGAAATTAGTCTGGAGGATTTACTAGCTCACCATAGCCAATATGAGCATGGTACCTACCCGAACTATAGCTCCTATGTATTGAAAAACGAAAATGAAAAAGTAATGGGCTTTCATGTCTTTGAGCAATTGCTTGCTGAAGAATTATCCTTAGAAAATCCATTCATTGAAGATAAAGTAGAGAGTATTTTATTTGATGAGCACCACAGTAACTTTTTCGGTCATCCACTCATTCGTGGCATTTTTAAATCAAGCAATAGTCGGATGCATGAAGCGCTTGGAAAATTATTAGTAGCGGCTGCACGTCAAGAAGGGCTTCGACAAGCAATTGTAGAAAATATTGACCACGGGAATCTTGATGCACAGCTCTACATGATGAAACTTATTCAGGAACATCAACTAACAAGGTTCTCCTCTGTTATACGAGCGGTCGATACATGGATGGGGCTTGGCTATAGTAGCTTCGAAAATCAAAAAATAACGGAGGAAGTTTTGTCCTTAGCCATCCAAGCGATGGAAGACGACCATTTCACTGAACAGTTGCTAAAAAGTGAACGGACCATTGATATTTACGTTGCATTATGGGCGACTTCGACAAAAGATTATACGGAGCTAGATGTGCTGTTGGCCGATCTCTTACAGCGAGACAAGCATATTCAACTTACAACATTAGCTTTTTTGAAAAACCTATCAAAAATATCCTTTACAGCGCCTTTCGTGAAGGAATTAATTGTAACAACGAAGGATATCGAAATTTTTGCATTTGCATGGGATAATTTCCTTCATGCCAACCACTATATCAATAGTGAATATGCAAGAGATAATGAATGGGATAAAACACTTCAAAGCTTCATGAAAGACAATACACAGCTACAGGGCATAGAATATGCATTATTTGAACAGCTTGAATGGGCAAAAAATGAAATGACCAAAGATGGGTTATCCATTACAGGCAAGCCTCTATCTTTTGTCTTTGTTCACTTGTCATTCGAAGACTTAATTTCAACACAAATTGTACTTGCGTATTATCTACAAGATGAAGAGTTATTCCAACGAATCATCGCGCATGCAGATGCTTATCCACCATCAAGTAGGATCGGCTTATTGAATATTTATTGTCTGGATCCAATCACACAAGGACAGCGTGAATTTCTATTCAATTCATTACGAGATCGAAGCTCTATCAATCGTTCCCTTGCATTAAAGAAAATACATGCATTGACACCAACCAAAGAAGAAATAACAAAAATCGAGGATCTTTTAGCCAATAAATCTGGGGCTCTGCGGAAAGAAGCTATTTCACTCTTGAAAATTCAACCACAGGATCATATATTGGAAAGTGCTGAACGATTAATAAAAGACAGTAAGCAGCTAAAGAGGCTTGGTGGTCTTGAATTATTGTTAGAGGCATCTAAGGACTACAATTTAGCGAGCGAGCAAATTACGAAATTATGCTCCCTATTACCAAAGATAACAAAAAATGAACAAGTACTATTAGAACAATTAGTAGCAAGAGATGTACCCGAATATAACGAAAGCAATGGCTTTGGTTTATATACACCACATGCTCCTATTCCATACGATCGCATTGCCAATAGCGCGATCAAAATGAATGGTGAGGAACCTTGGCAACAGCTTGTACCTTTATATGTACAAACACCTACACCTATTGAAAAATTCTTTCAATATGATTTAGATAAGCTTCTCTCCAAGCTAGAACAACTTATTCAAATACTTGATGAATATGCTAATTTTGAATATGAAACTTATCAATGGAATGACACTAAAATGTTGACTACTTTAGGGCAAAAATACAGTATCTTGGCCTCTAAAACAGACAGTCAGCGAAATGCCAGTTTAGATGTTTATCCTATACCAGAGGCCATTGTTCAATGGATTAAATCATCATCTTTTAGCGGTGAAGACTTAGCTTATTTCAACTTTTATAATCATCTATCAGAATACCCTGCTACTCATGACCTTTCTGAAGCAGCCCATATTCTTATAAAACCTTTCTTTCAATATGAGGAAATGAAAAAATATGTTGCCCAATTTAACTCCTTGAAATATCACTATACGCTTCAGCAAATCTTTTCAGTTTTGTCGCAAGATATCAAAAATATTTCAGGAGAGACATTGTTGCATAAAGAAGCAGTTTCATTACTTGAACGACATGCACCAGCATTTAATAGCTTTGAACAGGCAACCGGTATCGTGCTTCAGCTATTACATCAAATCCCTGCTGATCAGTGGCGAGTGGATGTAAGAGATAAAGGCTATTACTACTATCAATCTACCTCTACAATTATCGACTTAGATATTATTGAGGCATTTGTCGATCGACTATCTAATTACGCAACTTATGAAGGCTATGCTAAAATGCTTGCCATTAACGAAGAGCTGACAAAGCGTATGCAAAAAGAAAATTATAGCCCAAGTCTCTACGATCTATCATTATTCCAATATTTAGATGCATTTAAAGTTGGCTTATTGACGCAAAACCATTTATATGAAGCTATTTTTACGAACACTCTTGCCTCAGAAATATTTACTGAACCAAGTAAACTGTTGGATCGCTATCAATCTTTTGAAGACTTAGCTGATTTCCTTGCCATTCGTAATCAAGCGATCGATCGCATCTTAGCTATCGAGCTAAAGCGTGGCGATACTCCGACAGCTGTTACCAAGCTTGCTAGTAGCATTTCTTACTTTGAAGGAATCGATTATTTCCTGCAAATTTTACAGGCACTTGATGGTGAAAAGCTTTCACGAGGTTATATATGGCAGGCAGAGACGAAAAAAGATGTCTTCTCTCGCCTTTTAACTAGCTGCTATCCTCAAAAAGAAGAAACCGCACAGCAGTTAAAAGAAGCATGGCAAAAAACAGAGATTTCTAAAGAGCGTTTAATTGAAGCTATGATGTATAACCAGCATTGGATTGACCTTGTCAGCGAGGTGATTGGCTGGGAAGGACTAAAGGAATCTGCTTGGTATTTTATTGCCCATACTACAGATTCTTTATCAGACTTTGCCAAAGATCAAATTGCCCTCTTCTCCAGTATAACGGCAGAAGATTTTCGTGATGGCGCCTTTGATTTAGCATGGTTCCAAAGTGCTTATCAAACACTGGGCTCTAAGAAGTTTAAACTTGTATATGATGCGGCGAAATACGCTTCAGAAGGAGCCAACCACCGTCGTGCTCAGCTTTATGCAGATACAGCCATTGGCACACTTAGTCCAAAGCCATTAATGAAAGAAATTCAGGAAAAGCGCAATAAAGATAAACTGCGTGCACTTGGACTTATTCCGTTAAAAACAACAGATGACAAAGATGCTCTACATCGTTACCAATTTATTCAACAGTTTTTAAAGGAAAGTAAACAATTTGGAGCTCAACGTAGGGCAAGTGAATCACGAGCAGCTAGTATTGCACTAGAAAATTTAGCCCGCAACGCTGGGGACGGAGAAGCTACTCGCTTCATATGGCGAATGGAATTATCAGCCTTTAACGATATTCAGCATTTATTTAAAGCACAGCCTATCGAACAAATAACAGCGCATTTACAAATTGAAGAAGATGCCGCTATTACAATAATCGTTGAAAAAGATGGTAAACGTCTAAAAAACATACCTGCTGCTTTAAAAAAGCATGCTGACGTTGTTACTCTTCAAGAAGCTCGTAAAGATTTACAAGAACAATATAAACGTGCACGTCCAGCACTAGAGCAGGCAATGACATTAGAAACCAAGTTTTCAGCGGAAGAGCTAATTAATTTGTTAGCTCACCCGATTCTAGCCCCGCTTTTACAAAAGCTTGTCTTTATTAGCGGCGAGCATGTTGGGATGATAACACCAGAGGGTTTACAGGTACTATCAGGTAATGTCGTGAATCTTGCTCCGACAACACCCTTAATGATTGCTCACCCTTACCATCTTCTTGAAAGTGGTCAATGGAGACAATGGCAGGCCTATATGTTCGAACACAAAATACAACAGCCATTTAAACAAGTGTTCCGTGAGCTATATCTTATAAATGCAGACGAAAAAGGTCTAAAACAGTCATTACGTTATGCGGGACACCAAGTCAATCCATCCCAAACAGTAGCCTTGCTAAAAACACGAGGCTGGCAAATTAGTTATGAAACTGGACCTCGTAAGGTGTATTACAAAGAAAATATAGTGGCATCCTTGTATGCGCAGGCAGACTGGTTTACTCCAGCAGAAATTGAAGCGCCTGCAGTCGAAGGTGTTTATTTCTACGATCGTTTAACAGGAAAGCATATCGTCTTAGATGATATTCCAGCTGCAATCTTCTCTGAGGTTATGCGGGATATGGACCTCGTTGTCAGCGTTGCCCATGTTGGTGGTGTCGACCCTGAGGCTAGTCATTCCACTGTTGAAATGCGGACTATTATCGTTGAGGAATTGGCAAAATTATTAAAGCTTTCCAATGTAGAAGTGAAGAAACAACATGTCCTTATTGAAGGTAAATTAGCAAGCTATTCTTTGCATTTAGGCAGCGGTGTGGTCCATCAAGTCGGTGGTTCGATGATACCAATTGTCGCAGTCCCTTCTCAGCATCGTGGACGCATATTCTTACCTATGGTGGATGATGATCCACGAACAGCTGAAATTATGTCAAAGCTTTTAATGCTCAGTGAAGATACTAAAATGAAAGACCCAGCCATTTTAGCTCATATTCGTAGCTATGAACAAACGCATTAAAAGGTACAAAACAAAAACAGGTGACGAAACAACATGCGTCACCTGTTTTATTGTACATTTGTTTTTATCATTTCAAATAAAAGAGGTACATTCGTTCCTCGCTGTAATGAATGGCTTCCTTCCATTAAAAACGACCAGCTTTTTTTCATTTTTTCCCTATAAGGTAGTTCAGCATCGACTGGCAAATAAGCCTTTAAATATTCTTCGATCGTACCAGACAAATTTTCTATAAACTCATCTGCCTTGTGGATTTTCTCCGTTGGGATTTCATTACGTTCATCCCATAGTACATGTTCTAAGTTTGTAGAGAAATAAAATAATTGATAAGGCACTTTCAAGCGATTAATACTAAAATGGTCATTCGCAATTAAGATTCTGGCATTCCTCGCCTTCATCTCATTGCGCTGTTCAATTTGCTCTTTACGCTTATCGGACTTCACTAAAATGGCATCCTCTGTATAAAACAATTTTTGCTCGATATTCTCATCGACCTTGACGCATTCTGGTGCAATAAAACAACCGTCTGCATCTGTTATATGAATAACAGCAGTTAAATCCTTCGCTAAAAATTTATATTTATCTAAATAACTCTGGATTACACGGATAACACTGTTTTTTATATTGGGAATGCGTTTATGGGCATCCCATTTTGTCAATACATCCTCACGCTGGACATCAAAACGTATCGTTGTATCCGCGAAGTAAGTATCCAAATAATCCTCTAAAATAATTTGCTCTGTCTGCCCCTCAACAATGATTAAAAGTACCTTTTTAGACATGCTGCACACCTGCTTTACGAAAAGCACGTTTAATTTTAAATGTTTTGGTCTCTTTATAAACCTCTTCATCCTGTCCACCAAGCTGAATAGCTCTCAAGTAGACATCTCTAGCATTATTTATTTCTTTAATACCCTTTAGCTGCATATAACGGTGATTTTCATTCGTTGTCGTGAACCATAAATTTTTAATAGCTAGCACCTCTAACACTCGTAGATTATGGGATGTGAAAACAAGCTGTCCTTTTCCATCCTCATCTATCACTGTTAACAACTCACCTAGCAAATATTCAAAAACGCCTGAATCTAATTCATCAATAACGACACAAGCGTTTGGATTGTTATATACGGCAATCAATACACTAAGAATCGAAATGATCTTCAATATCCCTTCTGACTCTGTTCGCAAGGGTAATTCTTGCTCTCCACGCTGCGATAAAAATTCAAAACGGATGCCTTGTCCCCCATCATCCATTGTCTGCTTTGTAATAATATTGATTTTAATAGTCAGACCTGGAATAATAGCAGCTAGCACTCGGTTACTCTGTTCAATCACTTCACATAAAGCATAGAATTCATCCTCAGGCAATAAGGCAGGACCCTTTAAGTCATATGGAATTTGCCCTCTTGTTTTCTCTAAATGGATACTAAATGGCATAATCCGTTCTTCAAATAACGGGGCAATATTTTGGTTATTCACTACATGTAAATCTCGATTAAAATCAACGGCTATATTTTTGATTAGCTGAATCTCTTGTTCGGTCAACCGTTCCTGTAATAATGGCTTCAAATCCTTATGGAAAAGAAAAGATCTATATTCCTTTCTTGCTAATTGCTGAATAACAAGCAATTGAATACGTGCTTGTTCACTCATATCAGGCAAATTTGAGTTACGTATTTGGATACCTTTCTCTGTCATAGCCATTAACACCTTTGACCGTTTTCCCTTGTCATTTTCTCTATACGTCAGTCGTTCCAGTGTTGTATAGAGCCGATGCTGATCCTCCTGCAGCTCCACATAATAATGGACAAAGAACGTACCAAATTGATTCTCAACTAAAAATTCAAAATCGAGACTGGCTGTATCCTCACCCGCTAAAATTAACCGCTTTTCTTGCGGGGGTAGCTTCACTTCAGCAAGCCAACCTGAAATAAGGGTCTTCAATAAACCAAATGCATCTACAATGGTTGTCTTCCCAGAGCCATTTTGTCCGTAAAGTCCAACCACATTTGCTTGTAAAAAGCTCTCGAAGCTAACTGCTAAAGTAACCTCACCATGTCGTACATTCCGTAAATTTTTTAGTTTGATTTTTTTTATTTTTATGATTGCCATTTACTAAACATCCTTTAGCTCTTTTCCCCTATTATAATGAAAATTGTTATATTTTATAACAATCTCACACTTCATTATCAATTAGCCTATAGCCTATAACATTCACAGTAGGTAGGCATATGTTAAAGAAACATGAAGAAAGGTGTGTTTCATTGGTTTATCCTAGATTGGCTCCTGAAGATTTTAACAGTCAATTCCGTCCAGGTATGAAAATATGGGTGACACTACCTACTGGGACTTATTCAGGTACATTGATTCGAACATTTGGAACAGGAGGAAGAACAGCCGAAATCCAATTAGATAACGGTCAATTGGTGACTGTTGATGTTAGCCAAATAACGGCTGCTGGTACAGGAACACCTCCTGGCAACCCCTATCCACCGCCCTATCCACCACCCTATCCGCCACCTTATCCGCCGCAACCGTACCCACCAAGACCCTATCCGCCACAGCCTTATCCGCCACAACCACCGAGACCATATCCTCCGCAGCCTTACCCACCACAACCACCAAGACCATATCCTCCGCAGCCTTATCCACCACAACCACCAAGGCCATATCCGCCGTTTCCTGGGGGACAATTCCCGGGCTTCCCACCTCCATTATTGCCGGGACTCCCAAACATCTTGCCAGGTATTATCGGCAACCCTAGACAGCCATAAAAAATAAAAGGCTTTCTCTTTGTTCTTTTACGAATAAAGAAAAGCCTTTTTTTACATATTTATATTTTATTTCCATAATAATAACAAAGAACGGCAATAGCATTTTCTAGAAGAAATGACATTCCTTAATAGGTAAAAAGACTTAAAGAGAAATAAAAAAATAAGATTTTAGCCAAATTTTAATTAAACTAAAATTGACTCAGTTTTGAGCATACTTGTTTTTTATATTATTTACCCTTTGAATTTTCATAAAAATATTGTCTAAGCTACAAAATATATAGACTATAACACTAAATATCTTCGTTTACCTATTTAAATCTACACTGCAAATAGTAAGTTTTCTGGGTTGTGAATCATTTTTTTTGGCAGTATAGTAGTTTATTGTTAGGGGATAATTAGATTATTTTTCACTGGTACATATTTATTGAGAATGCATCTGGAATTCTATGAATGACATCTAGACTTTACATTGAATTAGCTTTTATTTCATCGATAACAATACCCATTTCTCATCCTTAACATGAAATAATCGGTATAATATAATTAGGAGGAAAAGCATGAAAAAACGTAAGAAGCAGCATATGTCCATTAGTAAAAAAATAACCGTTATAATGGTAAGTATTTTATTACTGTTTGGGTTAGTTACTTTAGGGCTTTCTTATTATATAGTAAGAAATAGTAATTTAACAGATATGAATCAATCGCTTGATGACAAAGGTATGATCTTAGCCAAAACAATTGATGTGAACACATTGAAATCAATCTTAGATAATCCTTCAGATAGTAACTCTGATGCAATTCGACTGACGAAGGAAATGGATGCTATTAATGATTATTCAGATAGCATTACCAATCTCTTTTTAATTACAGTTGATGGTGAAAATATTAATGCACCTGTCCTATCTTCTAGTATACTTGAACTAGGTGCTGAGTATAATCAGGACATGATTGCTATGGGTTTATCACCTGATTTCCTAGCGAGAATTAAAGAAGTTTTTGAGACAAAAGAAGCTACAGCTACAGATATCTATAGTGATGAGTTTGGTAGCTATAAAACTGGCCTTACACCAATTTTAGATGATGATGGAACTATGCTAGCTGCATATGCTATTGATTATGACGTTTCGATGGTAACTGGCAAGGCTATGTCAGAGGCACTTTGGACATTGGTAGTAACGGTTATTTTCTTAATTGGTTCATCCATTGCTGTGTATACTCTTTTAAGAAAAAAATTAACACCGATTCAACAGCTTTCCCTACAGTCTAAAAAAGTAGCAGAAGGTAATTTAGAGCTCGATCCTCTACCAGTTACTTCAACGGATGAAGTAGGAACGCTTACGCAAAACTTTAATTTGATGATTGAAAATTTAAAAACTGTTATTAAGAGTACAACAAATGTATCTGCACGTGTTTCAAACACAGCCAATATTTTGTCTACGAACATGCAGGAAACTTCTGATTCCTATAATAATGTGACATCTTCTATGCAAGAAATTGCGAGTGCAGCTGATCTTCAAGTTCAAAGAGCCAATGAAAGTACCATTACAATAGAAGAAATGAGTATTGGAATTCAACGTATTGCTATGACATCCAATCAGATTTCGGAATCTTCTATCTTAGCATCTGAGGAAGCTGAAAGAGGGAATGAATCAACTAATAAGTCTGTCGCTCAAATGAATGCGATTAGTCAGGCAGTCAATCAATCAGCAGCATCTGTTAAATTGCTTGGCGATCATTCTAATAAAATTGAAGAAATTGTCGGCATTATTACCGGAATTGCCTCTCAAACAAATCTCCTAGCCTTAAATGCAGCTATTGAAGCTGCCCGTGCAGGAGAAGCTGGCAGTGGCTTTGCCGTTGTAGCTGATGAAGTACGTAAGCTAGCTGAACAGTCTGAGGCCTCAGCCCGAGAAATTTCCACGCTTATTTCTCATATTCAGCACGATACAAATGAATCTGTGAATGTCATGGTTCGTGCGGTAGAGGAAGTCGATCATGGTATTGTCATGATAAACGATTCAGAACAATCATTTAGTCAAATATTAACATCTATTCATCATGTAACTGGACAAATACAAGAGCTGTCCGCAACTATTGAAGAAATGGCGGCTGGCATGGAACAAGTGACTTCCGCAGTTAAAGATATGGAGGACTTCTCCATCAACTCTAAAGAAAGTACAAGAGCAGTAGCTGCAACTTCTGCCTCTCAGCTAAATACAGTACAGCGAGTGTCTGAGGAAGCTCAAGTACTATCCGAGTTATCTGAAGAATTATTGAATGTTGTCAATACCTTTGTAGTGAAATAAAAAGAGAAAGGGCTGCCCTTATACGGTGTTTTTGGTCCCTTAGCTTCTACAGAATACTTTCTGCTGGAGCTAAAGGACTTAAAAATTCCTACATAAGTGACTGCCCTTTTCTAAAATAGGAGTTGTAATGATTGAATAATAAACGAGAATTTGATTGTCCTACATCACAGTTTAAAAAGCATTTTTCTAAACAAGATACGCTACTATCCAATCATACAAAGCTATTAAATGAAGAGGATACTTTAGCCTATCAAACATTAAATCGTACAATGGCTGACTATGATAAAAATATCACGATACCGCAAGTATTTTATCAAGTAGCACAACAGTTTGCAGACCGTATCGCTCTTTCCTATGAAGATGGCAAGATGACCTATCGTCAGTTAAATCAAAAATCTAATCAAGTTGCACATATTCTAATCGCCAATGGTCTACAAAAAGGTGACTATGTGGCAATTATTATGGACCGTAGCAAGGAAACTATCATCAGTTTGTTAGGCGTGCTAAAAGCTGGTGGTGTTTATGTTCCTATTGATCCGAGTTATCCAAAAGAACGTTGCCAATATCTCTTACATGATACTGGTGCACCATTTATCATAACGAAAAACGAATATAATGACTTACTGAATGACCTAATACATAATGAGTTCCAATCACGCACAGTGCTAACAATCAATCAAATGGAGAGTGGCCTTTCACAAGAGGATTTACCATGTAACCTACTTCCATCCGATTTAGCCTATATTATTTATACATCTGGTTCTACTGGTAAACCTAAGGGTGTTTTGCTTAAACATACAGCCGTTATTAACCTAATAACAGATAATCAAAGAATTTACCATTCGACTGAAGAAGATGTATTTTCTCAGTTTATTTCTTACAGTTTTGATCCCTCTGTAACAGAGACTTTTACCGCTTTCTTTTCTGGTGCAAGACTCCATATGCTCGCAAGTATTGAGCGTCTTTCAATAGAAGCATTTGCCGATATGATTGCACGAGAGCAAGTAACAACTGCAACTGTACCGAACGCTTTCTTTACACAACTAGCCACACATTTACCTATAGATTATCGGGACAAGTTGATGACGCTACAATATCTATCGGTTGGCGGCGAAGCCCTATTGCCTGCTATTGTCCAAAAATGGCAAGAAAAATTCGGTTATTCTACAGAAATTATTAATGTCTATGGACCAACTGAATGTACAGTTTTAACCTCCTACTTCAAGATAAAAAGTCAGTTAACAGACATGCAATCAAGTATTCCTATTGGCAGACCAATTGCCAATTATGAGATGTATGTGGTGAATAAGGATGAACAGCTTTGCCCGGTTCATGTAACAGGCGAATTATGTATTGCAGGAGCTGGCCTAGCAGCAGGATATTTACATCAACCTGAAAAAACAGCAGAGGCCTTTGTTCCTCATCTGTTTAAACCAGATCAAAAAATGTATCGAACAGGTGATTTAGTCCGCCTATTACCTAGTGGTGTCATTGAATTTGTAGGACGGAAAGATTCACAAATTAAAGTAAGAGGCTTTCGTATTGAGCTTGGAGAAATTGAGACCGTTCTAAGCAATCATCCTATCATTCAGGAATCTGTGGTCATAGCTAAGAAAATGTCTGACGGCCAAAACCATTTATTTGCTTACTACACAGCGGCAAATGGTATACAGCTAGAGGAACAAGTTTTAAGAGACTACTTAAACAATCTTTTACCAGATTATATGGTACCTGAACGATTCATCGAATTGCTAGAAATGCCACTATCCCCTACTGGCAAAATCGATCGCAAGCAGTTGGCTACATTGGATGTAACATTATCACGGAGTCATCTATACGTTGCCCCTGAAAATGATACACAGCTTTTACTAGCGAATGCATGGGAGTATGTACTTGGCAACAGTCCAATAGGCATTCACGATAACTTCTTTCACATTGGTGGACATTCATTAAAAGTACTTGAAATTCTTGTCCAAGTGAAGAAGCATATACCATTCCTAAAGATTCAGGATTTTTTCCAATATCAAACGATTGCTGAATTAGATCAATATATTGGCAACTATCAGCCTGAAGATTTGGACGTGGAAACAACACCTAAAAACTTTGTCTATAAGGATTTAATGGAGCCTAGTAAGCTTCCAGTTTCAGAAACGGTGAAGCCGTTACCGATGACTTCGGTTTTATTAACAGGTGCGACAGGTTATTTAGGAAGCCATGTATTATACGAGCTGCTAGTGACAACAAAAGCGCATATCTATTGTCTTATTCGACCAAGTGAAAAGGCCACTTTAGAGGATAAGCTAAAGGACAGTATGCAATTTTACTTTGGACATACCATCACTAAACATATGGAGAATCGAATAACCGTCATTCAAGGCGATTTAGGAAAGAAGAACATTCATTTAACTAGCGAAGATAAACAGGTTCTAATAGAAGAAATCGATGCCATCATCCACTGTGGAGCCGATGTACGTCACTTCGGAGCAACGGATCATTTTAATAATGTTAATGTAAATGGGACACGTTATTTACTTGAATTGGCAAAGGGTAAACCTGGTATTCATTTTCATTATGTATCAACAATCGGCATTCCAGAGGAGCTCGCTGCCATTCAATGGGGACCAGATGAGGCAAAAGGCGATTTCAACTACGATATGCAGCTTCGTAGTGTCTATACACAAAGTAAGCTGGAAGCAGAAAATCTCGTAAGAAATGCTGTACATGACGCGATTCCTATTTCTATCTATCGTGTAGGTAATTTAAGTTGTCATTCTGAAACAGGAAAATTCCAACGAAATATCAATGATAACGCCTTTTACCGAATGATTAAATCTATGCTTTATTTAGGTAAAACACCTTCCGTACAATGGCATGTAGACTTCACACCGATTAATTATGCTAGCCAAGCATTAGTATGCCTAGCTAATCAACCAGCAGCAAATGGACATGTCTTCCACCTATGTAATCCTGTATCACTTACTTATTTAGAATTAATCGACATGATAAAGGAGTTTGGCTATGATTTACAAGTCATGACAAAGCAAGAGTATACAAATTGGCTATTACATGATGACCATTCTATAGAAGTACAAGAATATTTAGCTTTAGCTATTGCACAGCTAGAAGGTGATGGAGCTAGTGACTCCCCATTTATCTTTAACTGCAAAAAAACGATTGAATTTCTAGCAAATGCAAGTATTGAATGTGCTGTACCAAATACAGCATTTATTCATCAAATGATTGAATATGGGATCGAAATAGGTTACTTTCCTGAGCCCAAACAAGTCAATATACGATGAACACAAATGATATACAGCTTTTTGCACTCCCATTAGGGGGACAGTTAACTTCCGAAGAATGGAATGCGTTTACTATAATGCTCCCTTTTCATGTCCAAAAAAATATCAGGCAGTACAAGCAATGGCAGGACCGCCAAAGAGCCTTGCTAGGTAACACCCTTATCAGGTGGGCGCTCCTCCCATTCATGAATAAGGCTGTATGCCATATTACTCAAGACATTTATGGTCGTCCAACTGTAGCGAATCACAAACACTGGGAAGGCGATTTTAATCTCTCTCACTCTGGTGATTGGATTGTCCTGGCCCTAACAACAAACGGGCGAGTAGGCATTGATGTTGAAAAAATAAAGCCAGTGAATAAAGATATTATGCACTATGCATTATCTAAACAAGAGTTCCATATGGCCCTTCATCAGCCTCTACATGCTTTTTATGAACTTTGGACATTAAAAGAGGCTCTTTTTAAAACAGGCTTATTTCCTAACCTATCGCCTCACTTGCTTGATACTATTGATATTAAAACGACAAGAGCAGATCTTTCAACGCAATTACTTTATCTTGATCAACGTCATCCTGTCACCATATGCTGGAACAATAGCTCTACCAATGTAAAAATAACAACATTAAATAGACAGCAGCTTCTACAGTAATCAAACAAGGAGGAGAAAACTATCATTTCTCCTCCTTGTTTATGAACAAAAAAGCTGCCTATTATGTCTGTTTTATAGACCAATGGGCAGCTCCAATACAGTTTATTTAAATAAATCTGGATACATTTCTTTCGCTAAGGCTTCCATACCATCTATTGTATTATAGCCATAACCAAACATATAATTGTAATCTACAATATAAATTTGTTTGTTTTTAATAGCCTTCATGCTCGAAAGCTTAGGGTTAGCATAGATTTCTTCACGAACTTTTGTCAGATCAGAACCATCCCAGTTTGGAAGAATTAACACATCTGGATCAGATGCAATTACTGTTTCCACACTAACATCTCCTGTTTCATCTTTGAAAATATTATCTAGCTTAACCATTTTAAATGCGTCATTAAAGAATGTTTCATCATGTGCTGGGTATACAAAAAGTTCCTTTGGATCATTTGTATGCAAATAAGCAAATGTTTTTTCTTCTTTAATACTTTCTAATTTAGAAGTAATGTCTTGTTGTCGATCTTTTAATTCTTTAATGAAGCTAGTTGCCTTGTCTTGAACATTGAAAATTTCACCGATATTTTCGATGTCTTTATAAATAGAATCATACGTGCCACCTGTGATTGATGATTCTAAAACAAATGTTTTAATACCCATTTCGTTTAGTGAATCTACTGTGCCTACTCCCCATTCAGCATTATCAAATAAGCCACCACGACCAAATACTAAATCTGGATTAGTTCCTAATGTAACCTCTTTCCCTACATATTCATCACTTAATATATTTAATTTTGAGTATTCCTCTTCCACAGATTTATCGACAGCACCAAAGTTTGCACCAACACCAACGATTTTATCGCCTAGTCCTAAATGCAATAATAATTCTGCTGCTGGGCGTGTGTTTGCCATAATTTTTTCAGGTGCCTTATCGAATACTTGATCTTTCTTGTCCCAAGTCGAACCACCTTCAGCCTTTGTAAAGTTTTCAATAGTTAATGGATAATGCTCTTTTGTTTGTGCTTCTTCTGAAGTATTTTTGCTAGTATTACCGCAAGCTGTTAACGTTAATAAAGCGGCCAAACCAATTCCTAGTAATAATTTTTTCTTCATGTTGTTGCTCCTCCTATAGTCCATATGCAAATCCTAATCCATTCGTCACTGGATTAGTAAACGTTTGACACTTAATATGATATAAAGCTTCTATTATTTCGGGTGTTAAAACTTCCTCGGGCGTACCATGCGCATAAACCTCACCATCTTTTACTGCGTAAAGATAATCACAGTAATGTGCAGCCATTTCTAAATCATGAAGTGCTGCTAACACTCCAATATTTAAGCTTCTCACACAAGAAAGTATTTCAATTTGATAACGAATATCTAGATGATTCGTTGGTTCATCTAAGATCATAAATTTAGGCTGCTGGGCAATTGTTCTCGCTAAAATAACCCGTTGCTTTTCGCCACCAGATAATGAAAGGAAACTACGTCCCTTGTAAGCTTGTAAGTTCGTGCGTGCTAATGCCTCTTCGACAATTTCAAAATCATTTTGATTATCAGACTCTAACATTTTTTTATGAGGTGTTCTGCCTAACATCACCATTTGCTGAACGGTTAAATCAAAATGCATTTCATTGAATTGCCCTACCACCCCTAAATGCTGTGAGATTTTCTTTTCTGGGCTTTTCAAAACGTCTAAATCATCTAAAAAAACCATCCCTTTTTGTGGCACTAAGCTTTTATAAATACTTTTCAGTAAAGTTGACTTTCCGCATCCATTTGGTCCGATTAAGCCCACAAATTGCTGCTTGTTTACATGAATGGAGATGTTTTTTACAATTTCCTTCTTTCCTATCTTTACTTCTATTTCCTTCGCTACTAATTCCATTGTTCTACCCTCCGAAGTTGTAACCTTTTTTTACAATCATATAGATAAATAATGGTGATCCAATGACAGAAGTAATGATGCCAATCGGTAGTTCAACATTCTCGATCAATGTTCGAGACAAAATATCTGCCCATATCATGAAAAGTCCTCCTAAGAGTAACGTTCCTAGCATTAATCGTTTATGATCCGCCCCGAAAATCCCTCTCGTAATATGTGGAATAATTAAGCCAACAAAACCAATCATACCTGCATAAGCAACCATCGTTCCTGTTATTAGCGATGTGAGAATCATATACAATTTACGGTAAACACTTAAATTGATACCTAATGTGATAGCAGATTCATCTCCAAGTAACATCGTATTCAGCACTCGATGTTGAAAAAGAAATAATGCAGCTCCTAATACGATGACGATTGCTAAAATCGGTGTTTTATCCCAGCTTGCAGAGGCTAAACTTCCCATAGACCAAAAAGTAACGGTTTTTATGCCCTCAGCATTATTGGCAAAAAAGATAATAAGACTTGAAAATGAGCTACATAATGCACCTATCACAACACCAGATAAGACGAGCTTTACCGATGTTGCTTTACCACCAATACTAGATAAAATTAGCACGGCCATAGAAGTAAGCATGGCTCCTGCAAATGCGCCAAAGGCAACCCCGAATTGTGCCAGCAATGCACTGCTGCCAAAGCCAACTAAAATGGCAAAGGTTGCACCCAATGATGCCCCTGAAGAAATACCAAGTATGTATGGATCAGCAAGAGGATTTTGTACAACTGCTTGCATCACAGCCCCACATAAAGCAAGTCCAATACCGATGAGCAGTGCAAAAATAACACGTGGCATTCTGACCTGTAAAATAATATTCAAATAGGACTCACTATCCACACTATCGAGTGTGCCAAACTTTCCATTAGATACAGCATGCAACAAGATATCCATTGATTGCTTGAAGGGTATACTGACCTGACCAATTGATACAGAAAAAACGGCAGATATTATAATGGAGCCGATTAATAGCAAGATGATGACATAATATATATTGCCCATCCCTATTCTGTTAGCTTCCTGATTATCCAAAATGTCACCTCAATTATCCAAATTATCTCAAATGATAACGATTATCATTATCATTTTACATTTCGTATTGTAAGGGATAATCTAAGGAAAAACAACAGGAAAATTTTTTTATTAGATTTTTTTATTAAAAAACACAAAAAACTAGCTCTCCATTTTTTAACTGCAGACTGGTAAAGGGCCGACAAATAAAAAAATAACACCCTTTGCTGAGTGTTATTTATCATATAAATCTGCTTTTAAATTGTGTTCAATATAAGCTCGCTCCTCTTCGGGTCTCAATAGACGCGTCGCTCTTCCTGAATTTCTTGATTCTTCGCCACCTTGCATCTCCCAAATTGCGTTATGATCCTCTACAGCATGAGAAAAATCACCCTTCGACCATCTTTCCAATATTGAAATGTAAAGTTCTTTATATTTATAATCGTTCATTTTGCATACAGCCAACAATCGATCAACTTTTTCTTGTGTGATTTCAGTGTGGCCCCATTTTACACTAGCTTCAACTTTTTGGTGGGACATGTTATGAATGGCTTCGTTTACTTTGTGTTCTATTAAATTGTCAGGATAAAGCAATTCTTCTTTTGTAACAGGTTTACTTTCAAGAATTACACCATCATTTTCAACAATTGCTTTTTCTTTTTCAGGGACAGGCTTCTCCATATGTTCAGTGGATTTAATATAACCAAATGCTCCACCGAAAATGATGAAAATGACAATGATACTGATAACCGATTTTGTTGTTCTCTTCATGTTATAACCCCTCAGTAATTTTTTATCATTATATATTGGTTTATATTATGCAATTAGGATAATAATAACAGAAAGTTGTAACAGGGTTCAACATCTCTAAAACGTAGAGTACCTACACAATTGCATTAAATCAAGTCATAGTTCATCAAATGCTATCACATGATTATAAGTAATATCCTCAACATTTATTACTTGGATTTCAGTGCAATCTATCATCTAAAAAGTATTGATAGGCAAAGTTAAGCAACAAAAAAACCACTTCTCTTGTTTTGATCTGACCCAAAAAAGTTAGACATATTTAGTTAAGCAACTGCTAAGACCTGAGTTCGGTACTCCACCGGGCTTAGGTCTTTTAATTTTTCTTTCATTCGTTTGTGATTGTAGTAGTGAATATAGTCATTGAGCTCCTGTTCAAAATGTGCCATAGATTCAAATTCTTGTAGATACAGGAGTTCAGATTTTAATAAGCCAAAGAAATTTTCGATGACTGCGTTGTCCAAACAATTACCCTTACGGGACATACTCTGCGTAATACCATGTTGCTTTAATGTTTGTTGATACTTTTTCATTTGATAATGCCAACCTTGATCTGAATGAAGAATAACTTGATCACTTGATTCAAGGCGCTCCAATGCTTGTTCTAACATATTATGGACTAGTTTATACACTGGACGCTTCATAACCGAGTATGCAATGATTTCGCCATTACATAGATCAAGGACGGGTGATAAATAGCGTTTCTCACCAAATAGATGGAACTCTGTCACGTCTGTTACCCATTTCTCGTTCATTTTTTCCGCTGTAAAATCGCGTTGTAATATGTTTGGGGCAATTTTTCCGACGTTACCTTTATACGAACGATATTTCTTCATGCGGACTTCACACTTTATGCCAATGGCATTCATCAAGCAGTTAATCGTTTTCGGATCATGATGAATACCAAATTTTTTTAGTTCTTTGGTGATCCGACGATAACCATAACGTCCCTTATGTTCATGATAAATGGACTGAATTGCGACTTTCACATCAGCGTATTTATCATGACGATTCAAACGCTTTTCCCAGTAATAATACGTACTACGTGGAATATCAGCGACTTTGATTAATTCCACTACTTCATAGATTTCCTTTAGTTCATAAATTACTTGCGCTTTGATTTGATTGGTAATTTTTCTTGCATTTGAACTAAAGTATTCAACTTTTTTAAGTACGCATTCTCCATTTCTAATTGTTTGATTCGTGCTTCTAACGCCTCAACAGATCCTTCAGCTGGTGTTGATTTCGTTGTTCTTTTTGTCTCTTTTTTCATAGATAGATGCCCCTTTTTCTTAGAAACAAGAGCATCATAACCACCAACTTCAAACTTCAACTTCCAATTCCGAATCATGCCAGGAGATGAAATATTGAATAGTGCAGCTGTGTCTCTCGAAGATGTACCTGTCTCGTTCATATAATTAAGTACATTCATTTTATAGTCAGCTGAATAGTTTGTATAGGACTTTAAGAAAGTCTCTACGCCATTTTTTTGATAACGGCGAACCCATTCACTGACAATCTGAGCTGTAACACCGATATCATTCGCAATTTCGATCAAAGTTTCATTTCCATTTAAATATCGTTGAACTGCTTGAATACGTTGTTCAACACTTACTTTTGTCATAAAAAAACCCCCGTAAAAGTTAGATTAATGTCTAACTTTTACGGGGCAGTTCATTTACCGAGAAGTGGTTATTGTGATTGAAATTAATTATTTACATGACCAGTAATTATTTCACAAGATGGAAGTGAATAATCCCTTACATCATTCCTGGCATGCCGCCCATTCCACTCATATCTGGCATACCTGCGCCAGCTGGTTCTGGAATGTCTGCAACTACTGCTTCTGTTGTTAAGAACAGTGCAGCTACAGAGGCAGCGTTTTGTAGAGCTGAACGAGTTACTTTCGCTGGGTCTACTACGCCTGCTTCCATCATGTTTACCCATTCGCCTGTTGCTGCATTGAAACCAATGCCAATTTCTTCACGTTTTAGGCGATCCACGATGATAGAGCCTTCAAGACCTGCGTTGTTAGCAATTTGGCGAACTGGCTCTTCTAAAGCACGAAGGACGATTTTCACTCCTGTTGCTACGTCGCCTGCTTCAGATTCAGCCACTTTTTCAACTGCTGCATATACGTTAAGAAGTGCAGTACCACCACCTGATACGATCCCTTCTTCAACAGCTGCACGTGTTGAGTTTAAAGCATCTTCAATACGAAGTTTACGCTCTTTAAGCTCTGTTTCTGTTGCAGCCCCTACTTTAATAACTGCTACACCACCTGCTAATTTCGCAAGACGTTCTTGAAGTTTTTCTTTATCGAATTCTGAAGTTGTTTCAGCAAGTTGTGCTCGGATTTGGCCAATACGTGCTTCGATTGCATCTGCACCGCCTACACCTTCAACAATTGTAGTATTGTCTTTTGTCACAACTACTTTTGCAGCACGACCAAGTGAAGAAATATCAGCTGATTTTAAGTCTAAGCCTAATTCTTCTGTAATCACTTGTCCACCAGTTAAGATAGCGATATCTTCTAGCATTGCTTTACGACGATCACCAAAACCTGGTGCTTTTACTGCTACAGCATTGAATGTACCACGAAGCTTATTCACAACAAGTGTTGCAAGTGCTTCTCCTTCAACGTCTTCAGCAATCATTAAAAGTGGACGACCTTGTTGTACCACTTGTTCTAATAATGGTAATACTTCTTGGATATTTGTAATTTTTTTATCTGTAATTAAGATATATGGGTTATCTAGAACTGCTTCCATTTTATCTGTATCTGTTACCATGTAATGTGACGCATAGCCACGGTCAAATTGCATACCTTCTACTACATCAAGCTCTGTTGTGAAGCCTTTAGATTCTTCAATTGTAATAACACCATCATTACCTACACGCTCCATCGCTTCAGCAATAAGTTGTCCAACTTCATCATCAGCAGCTGAAATAGCAGCAACTTGTGCGATTTCATCTTTATTGCTTACAGGTCGAGAAATCGAGTGTAATTCCGTTAATGCCGCAGCAACAGCTTTATCAATACCTTTACGGATACCTACAGGGTTTGCGCCAGCTGTCACATTTTTCAAGCCTTCACGAATAATTGCTTGTGCTAGAACTGTTGCAGTAGTTGTACCATCACCAGCGATTTCGTTTGTTTTAGAAGCAACCTCAGCTACTAATTTTGCTCCCATGTTTTCGTATGGATTTTCCAGCTCGATTTCTTTTGCGATTGTCACACCATCATTTGTAATCAATGGTGAACCAAATTTTTTTTCTAATACTACATTACGCCCTTTTGGACCTAATGTTATTTTTACCGCATTTGCTAATTTATCTACACCTTGTAACATTAATGAACGAGCGTCTTCTGAGAATTTAATATCTTTTGCCATGAGAATTTACCCTCCTGAAATGGAATATTCGTTAAGCTTCTTCAATATATTTATATCAATTTCATCTTATTGTCACTTTTCGATCAAGAAACAATAAGCATTCACCTTAATTTAAGGTGCATCAAATATTATTCAATAATTGCAAGAATATCGCTTTCGCGTAAAATTAGGTATTCATTACCTTCAAATTTAACTTCTGTACCAGCGTATTTAGAGAAAATAATGTGGTCGTCAACTTTAACGTCAAGCTCTACACGTTGTCCGTTCTCTAAAACACGACCTGTCCCAACTGCTACAACTTTACCTTCTTGTGGTTTTTCTTTTGCAGAGTCAGGTAGTACAATACCGAATGCAGATTTTTCTTCTACCTCGATTAGTTCAATTACAATACGATCTCCTAGTGGTCTTAACAAGTGAAACAACCTCCTAATAATAATAATTGTTGAATTTATTAGCACTCTATAACATCGAGTGCTAACACAATTATTATGATAATCAATCACACTTTTTTTTGCAAGTCAGAACTTCGAAAAATTTTGTTTTCTTTCCATATTCATCTACAATAGAAAGGAAGCCTATGAATGGAAAGGATTTTGACTGTGACTAATTCTCCAAAAGTAACAAAACATAAAAAAACAGCTCTATATGTTTTACTGATTTATATCCTCATGCATATCTCAAGCAGATGGTTGCTCTTACCGTTTCACAAGCTGGTTATGAAGATGACTGGCCTAGCTTCTGAGCAAGCAGCACCAATAACTCAAGGATGGTATATTGCGCTTAGCTTTGCCGTGGCGCTCATTTTAAGTTTAATCTTAACATCCCGTGATAAAGCCTTTTGGAACGTTTATCAAGGAAAAAAAGAAACGATACCACTCACAATTGTTTGGGGTATTCTTGGTTTCTTCCTTGTATTTTTCGGTCAAATGATTGGAGCAGCTATTGAAATGGCGGTTTTTGGTATTGAAGGAGGTTCCCAAAATACCGCTGATATTGTCGCTATAGCTAAAGGAGCTCCTATTGCCATATTAGCGATCGTTGTATTTGGTCCCATTTTAGAAGAGTTCGTCTTCCGTAGAGTTATATTTGGATCACTTGTCCAAACAACAAACTTTTGGGTGGCGGCAATAGTAAGTGCTATATTCTTTGCGATTATCCACTTCGACTTCTCCCATATTTTACTTTATACAATTTGTGGTTTGATCTTCGCCTTTTTATATCACAAAACAAAACGTATTTGGACTTCCATTATTGCACATGTCATGCTGAATGGATTTGTGACACTTGTACAATTCTATGCAGAACCATTGCAAAAGTTTCTTCAAGAACTAGAAAAAATGCAATAAATTTTTGTAAAGCTCTATAAAGTTGTCAAAAATACAAAAGCTCGGTGCCTTTATGTAGGCACCGAGCTTTATCTATTACTGTTTATTCAATTCTTCTATTTGTCGTCGTTGTTGCTCAAGAGCCTCTTCAATCTGGCGTTTTTGCTCAGCTTCCTGCTCTTCTTTTAATCGAATTTCCTCTGATTTTAAATATTTCCTATAACCAACTCGAGATATCATAATACTAATTTCATACAGGATAAATAGGGGCACTGATACCATTAAATGAGACGCCAATTCAGGTGGTGCAATGAGAGCAGCACATACAAATAAACCAAAGTATGAATATTTACGAATACGAATTAGTAGATCTGGACTCAATATACCTATCCGTGAAAAGAACAATACTACAATAGGTAATTGGAATAGAAAACCGAATGGTATTGTGAGTTTAAATAAAAATGTAAAATACTCATGTATTCCAATTGTTTGCTTAATATCTAAATCATTTGATAAATTCATCATGAATTTGATGACATACGGGAATAATAAAAAGTATGAAAAAGATAACCCTGCGATAAACAATAAAAATGAATATGGTATATAGCTTAAGGTTGCTCTTCGCTCTACTTCCCTTAATCCTGGACTAATAAATGACCACAATTGATACATTAATACTGGCGATGAAAGAATAAATGCAATTAAAAAAACAACTTGAATATAAATTGCTAGTGGTGTTACTACGTCAAATGCATGGAGCTCAATATTATATTTTGCTCCGGTAGCTTGAAGATATTTAACAAGTGGCTTGGCGACAAAAAAGGCGCCGGCCATAGCGAGAACAAAGAAAACGGCAACAATGAACAGCCGTTTTCTTAATTCTTCTATATGCTCAATGACAGTTAGATCTTTTGGATTCATTCCTCAACATCCTAACTTACTTATCTAGTTCTTTCTTTTTCTTGTCATCATCATCTTCGTCGGCTAAACCTTTAGTAGCATTTTTGAATTCACGTAGTGTTGAACCAAATGCTTTACCAAGCTCTGGTAACTTTTTAGGACCAAAAATTAGTAACGCGACAACTCCGATAATAATGAGGCTCATAGGACCAATACCGCCCATTACAGCCACCTCCTCTTTATATCCATCATTTTAACGCATATTTCGCCATTTTGCTAACTAATTATATGTGAAAGTTTTTCGTCACTCTCACTGATTTTACCTTGTTTTATTTAAAATTACTATTTGACAGAAACAGTGAACTCCACTATAAAATATGTAAAATTTTCACACTTCCTGATTCCGAATTAAATAAATAAGCGCTTGCAATTCTACCGATAAATCAATGGTTAAGAGCTGCATGCTATCTGGCACCGTTAAGCGCTCGGGCGTAAAGTTTAAAATTCCCTTTGCATTCATAGCCGCTAAACGATCTGCCATTTTTTGCGCAGAGCGTGGTGATACTGTTAAAATAGCTAGCTCTGCCCCGTATTCTGCATACTTTTCTTCCAGCAAATCAGGATGAAAAACAGGAATGTTACTAATCATTTTGCCATCCTTCGGCGCTTTCGAATCAAATGCTACAACAATATGAGTGTTGTGGTTTTTTTGAAAATTATATTTTAATAATGCACTGCCTAAATTCCCCACGCCAATTAACGCTACTTTTGTTGTTTCATGTTGATCAAGCGTCTGGCTAAAAAATTGTAATAGATGCTGTACATCGTAGCCATAGCCTTTCTTTCCAAGAGCACCAAAATAAGAAAAGTCACGGCGAATGGTTGCAGAATCTATTTTCATCGCTTCACTCAGTTCCTTCGACGAAATACGTTCCATACCTTCTTGTGCAAAGTTTTGAATAAATCGATAGTAAAGAGGAAGTCTTTTTGTAGTGGCTTGTGGAATTTTTAATTCTTGTTTCAAACTTTCTCCTCCTTAAGATGAAACTCAATCAATTTTACTGTACTAATTTTAATACATTTATCCTTAACTATATACAACATTTTTCAATCCACTAGCGTATTTCTCTTTAGTTAATGGCGCTTTGTACGCAGCTAACTAAAAAGAAATCGTTTCAATCTTACATGACTGCTCGGAATAAGTAAAGCACCGACATTGCATGCAAATCGTTCATCCATTACACTAAGGTAGAATTGAGGTGTCAAGAATGATTGTTTTACAGGTCAATCAACTAACTAAATCCTTTCTTGCAGATGAAATTTTAAGTGGTGTGAAATTAGAAGTTCAACACCGTGATCGCGTTGCCTTAGTAGGGCGCAACGGTGCAGGTAAATCTACTTTATTAAAAATAATCGCTGGTCAAATGTCCTATGACTCAGGGGATATCATTATTCCAAAGGGCATCCAGGTTGGCTATTTAGAGCAACATGCCGGATTAAATTCTACGTTAACTATTTGGGATGAAATGATGACCATTTTCGAACCCCTTTTAGTTCAAGAACAAACACTCCGCTCGCTCGAACAGCAAATGGCAGATCCTACTGTTTATGAAAATCCTACTCTGTATGCCAAAGTTATGTCGGAATACGATCAACTACAGCATACATTTAAGGATGCTGGCGGCTATCAATATGAATCGGACATACGCTCAGTGCTTCACGGCATGCAATTCTATCCGGAAGACTATGATAAACCTATTAGCTCACTATCTGGTGGACAACGCACACGCTTAGCACTAGCTAAGCTTTTATTGAGTAAACCAGACCTACTAATTCTCGATGAGCCTACGAACCATTTAGATATTGAAACATTATCTTGGTTAGAATCTTATTTAAAGAACTATGAGGGCGCTATTTTAATTGTTTCCCATGACCGCTACTTCTTAGACCAAGTTGTTTCCATTGTCTACGAAGTTTCACGTCATCGTGTCACAAAATTTACAGGCAACTACAGTGCTTATTTAGATGAAAAAGCTAAAAACTATGAACGTGATGTCAAACTTTTTGAGCGTCAGCAAGACGAAAAGGCCAAGCTAGAGGATTTTATCCAAAAGAATATTGCACGTGCCTCTACAACAAAAATGGCACAAAGTCGACGGAAGATGCTTGAACGAACAGACTGGATGGAATCGCCGGATGGTGATGAGAAATCCGCTAGTTTTGGTTTTACGATTGAACGTCAAAGTGGAAATGATGTATTATCCGTTGATGATTTAACAATCGGCTATAACGATCAGCGCATATCTAGTGGGATTAAGCTACGTACTTTTCGCGAGGATCGGATTGCTCTTGTTGGACCAAACGGAGTTGGTAAATCGACATTATTAAAAACGATTGTGAAAGATTTAACACCTCTAGCAGGTGATATCCGTTATGGTACGAATGTACAAATTGGCTATTATGATCAAGAGCAAGCAAAGCTTTCAAGCAATAAAAGTGTCTTAAAAGAGCTATGGGATGAATGGCCGCTTATGAATGAAAAAGATATTCGCACCGTATTAGGACGTTTCCTATTTAGTGGAGAAGATGTGGATAAAACCGTCTCTTCTTTATCAGGCGGTGAGAAAGCACGACTGGCACTTTCAAAACTAATGATGCAAAAGGCCAATTTTTTAATTCTCGATGAGCCTACAAACCATCTAGATTTAGATAGTAAAGAGGTACTGGAAAATGCTTTGATCGATTACCCTGGAACGCTTCTATTCGTCTCCCATGACCGCTACTTCATTAATCGTATCGCTACGAAGGTAGTGGAGTTGTCTGGAACTGGGTCGTTTGAATATTTAGGGGACTATGATTATTATGTAGAGAAAAAACAGGAGCTGTTGGAGCTAGCACAAATGAAAAGTACTTCCCAACCGCAACTACAGCAGGAACTACCTGATAAGTCCTCTACCTCCAAAATTGATAAAGAGGCAAAAAAGCGCGAACGGCAAATAAGACGTACTATCGAAGAATTAGAAGGCAAGATGCAAGAAACGACAGTCTCCATTGATAGATTAGAGGAAGCTCTCTGTGACCCTGCAATTTTTACAGATCATGAAAAAATTGCCCAACTACAAGACGAATTGGCTACTGAAAAGGAACAGCATGAGCTTTTAGAATTAGAGTGGTTAGAGTTAAATGAAGAATTAGAAAATATAGATATGTAATTTGATTTAAGCCGTGTGCATTGTCGCATGGCTTTTTTCTTTACTCTCCTTCATTTTTCATATATATTGGTCAAGTGCTATTTTTCGACAAAAAATGCCCACAGTTTTATTCACACCATAAATCTAGTAATACCAACATATCAACAGAGTTTTCCACACTGTCCACAATTAAAAATTATTTTATCCACATCACCTCGTGTAAAACATACTACTATATATTGAATAATCACAAGTTATGCACAAGTTATCAACAATTTGTGCATAAGTACGCGTGTTCGGTATTTAGTTCGCTCTATTACCTGTGGATAATTTTCCGAAAAATTTGTCAATTAAACCATTTCATTTGACGCTTCTCTTCGCTACATTCATTTTTTATCAACAAATTTTCGACAATAAAAAAGAGATATCTTCAATAAGATACCTCCTTCATTTACTACTACACCCAGGATTTTAACTCCATGCCTGGACGACCGTTCATCATTAAGTTTCCTCGGATACCCGCTTCATACATTGGCATCGCTACTGCTCCAATCATTGCCGCATTATCTGTACACAATTTGAGTGGTGGTACAAAAAACGGAATTCCTTCCTCAGCGAACACTGTCTCTAATGAAGCACGTAAGCCTTTATTGGCTGCTACACCACCAGCTGCAATGACCTGCTTCACCTGATATTCGCGAGCGGCACGCAATGTTTTCGCGGTTAGTACTTCGACAACACTTTCCTGAAAGCCCTTTGCTACGGCTGCTGGCAAAATAGCTTCGCCACGTTGATCCATATTATGTTTATAATTGATGACCGCTGATTTTAAGCCACTAAAACTAAAATCATAAGACCCTTCCTCTAACCACACTCTTGGAAAAGGAACAGCCTCTTCACCCTCATGAGCAAGCTGATCAATGCGTGGGCCACCTGGATAAGGTAAATTTAAAACTCGTGCCACTTTATCATATGCCTCACCGGCTGCATCATCTCTTGTTTCACCGATAACCTCAAAGGAGCCATGTTCCTTCATATAAACAAGCTCCGTATGCCCACCTGATACAACAAGTGCCAATAATGGAAACTCCATTGGCTGGACAAGAGCATTGGCATAAATATGACCTGCAATATGATGTACACCGATAATCGGTAAATTGTTGGCAAATGCAAAAGCCTTAGCCGCGTTTATGCCAATTAGCAACGCACCGACTAAACCTGGACCCTCCGTAACGGCAACAGCCTCTAACTCAGCTGGTTTTATATTCGCTTGTGCTAATGCTTCCTCAATAACCACTGTAATTTGTTCAACATGATGACGTGAAGCGATTTCAGGAACTACGCCACCAAATCGCTTATGGCTTTCTATTTGTGAAGCAACAACATTCGAAACAATTTCATGACCATTTCGAATAATTGCAGCAGCTGTTTCATCACAGCTCGATTCTATTGCTAATATCAATCCATTATTCATTATAAATTCACCCACATGACAAGGGCATCCTCCCCGTTATCAGTATAATAGCCTTTCCGTATACCACCATCTTGGAAATGAAGCTTGCGATAGAGATTTTGTGCAACTACATTTGTTACACGTACCTCAAGCGTCATGACTTCCATTCCATGTAAACGCGCTATATGCATCGCCTCACGCATTAGTCCTTCGCCTATCCCTCTGCCACGAGCCTGCTCAATCACAGCTACATTTGTTATTTGAGCTGCATCTATGACCATCCACATTCCACAAAAACCAATAATACTACCATCTTCATCTATAGCCAGTACATAATGCGCATACTGATTTTCATGCACTTCGTAGTAAAAGGAATCTAACGTCCATGGTACTGGAAATGAAGCCAATTCAATTTCATAAATTGCTGGCACATCGTCAGAAACCATTTTTCGATAAGTTACATTCCTACTCATGTTCCTTCTCCTTCTGTTCTTTCAGCCAGTTCGCCTCAGCCTCGGCAATCCGTTTATATTGTGGAACGAAGTGATGGGTAGCTTCGACACTTTGTAACTCCATTTTCATCGCTAGATGAATGACTTCCATCGCGCGTGGCAAGTCAATACTAAATGGTGCACGTACTGCATGATCACCAAGTTTTTGCACAATATTCTCCCAAAATATATCAACATCTGTTCCTACAAATAAAATAGGTTGCTCTAATGCCTTTAAACGCACTAATAAATCATCAATATGTGCATGATGATCCTCCACAAGTGCTTCTAATGTCTCACCTTGATAAACTGCCGTATAGACATTGCCTCTTCTAGCATCAAAAATTGGACAAATTAACCCGTTATAAAGGGCAGCGTTGGCAGCTAATGTTTTTAAACTAGATACGCCGACTAAAGGTTTCTGTAATGTCCATGCTAATGTCTTTGCTAATGTCACACCTATACGGACACCTGTATAAGAACCTGGTCCTTCAGATACTGCAATCGCATCCAAGTCATTCGGCTTTACATCTATTCGTGCCAGGATTTCTTCAATCGCTGGCATCGCACCTGCAGAATGCGTTAATTTTATATTTTGTACCATCTCGGCCACTACTTTGCCGTCCTTTACAACTGCAATGGAAAGTGGTGTATTTGCTGTTTCTATTCCTAACCAAATCATTTCATTAGCTCCTCACATAGTGCCTCATAGCGTTCTCCACGAGGTATTAACACAAAGCGTCGTTCATTTTCTCCGATTCGGTAAATCTCTATCGCTAGACGATCCTGTGGCAAATCCTGTTCAATTAAATGCGCCCATTCAACCACTGATACCGCATCTCCATAAAACAGCTCATCCCAACCAAGGTCTTCATCACTTTCTGCTAGCCTATATACATCTAAATGATTAAACGGTACTCTTCCCTCATACTGCTTAATAATCGTAAATGTTGGACTGTTGACTGTTCGTTTGACCCCTAGCCCCTTCGCCAAGGCTTTCGTAAATGTCGTCTTGCCCGCGCCTAGATCACCTTCTAATGTAATCGTATCCTGAGCTTCTAGTTTATTCGCAAGTTTGCAGGCAAAACGTTCTGTATCATCAACTGAATTCATGATTATTTCATACATATTCTTTTTTCCTCTCATCACTACATTACCTCTAGTTTACCTAAACTAGCCAAAATGTTCAAAGCATCCAATACCATTATACTTGCTTTGAGTGCGCTCGTTAAAATGCTCTTTTAATAACAGCAGTTAGGTGGCACGATGAAAACAAAAACACGACTTCTCTTAAGAGGACGTGTCAGACAGTACAATGCAATAAAGTAAAGCCACTGATTTCTACTAAGGGCGAACGCTTTCCAGTGAATGTGATAAGAAGGACAAAAACCATCGAGAGTGAATTTTCCCGATGGCTTTTGTCTACATGTTGAGATGCCTTCTTTTACAAAGACATTTTACAATTATCGATTGGAATGGCCTTTTACAGCTATAATCTCTTTAGCAATTAATTTATCATCCTTAAATTTCACTATATAAGCCTGAGTCAACAAAGTTTCATCATTCCAACGGTATTCATTATTCTTCACCTTTTTACCTGCGCCACCTGCTGTCTCAACTACCTCAATATATGACATATCATTTTTTAATTTCTCAAATTCTACTTCGTTCATATTTTTTTGCCAGTGATACGTATTTGCTTCTTCAATCTCTATAATAGGATCTCCACAGCCTACCATCATAATCATGGAACCAATAAGCAAAGGTAAATAAAAATGGTTTAAGAAATGGTCTTTGCCCATATAAACACCTCCGTAGCCAATCCAATTACTTCTAATTTTTACCCGTCGTTTTAATTTTAGAAACATATCTCATTTTACCTTATAAAACCGTCATCATTTATCGGTAATTTTTACTATCTTTAGATAACGTTAAATATATACAATTCATTAGTTTCATTTCAATAATACAAGTGCTTTCATTGGGATTGGGCGTATTTCGAGTGACAGTAGTGGGGCCATTTAGGGCAATAGATGTTATTTTGTTAAAATCAATAGGAGGTAGGTCATAAAGCCTTCACCAAATGTAAAGCTTTTCACCTCTATGTTTCTACCCAGTGAACTGGGTCTTCATAAAGTGACACTTTCACAATTGAAATAAGTGCTTGAATCAATTTTATGGTTGACGGCTATGCGGCAAGAAAATTCTCATTCAATACAAAAAAGCTCTTATGACTGTAACAGTACATAAGAGCGAACATATCAATTTTAAATGGCGGTCCCGACCGGGATCGAACCGGCGATCTCCTGCGTGACAGGCAGGCATGTTAACCGCTACACCACGGGACCTCTTTAAGACATTTATAAATATATCATATAAGAAAAAGGTATGCAATATATATTTTCATATTTTTTCTTCTCCTATTTTTCTAACAATTGGCATCAATCTTGCAAATAAATTAATAGTTTCAACACACTTTTTAGTAGGAGGTTGGTGCCATGGTTCGGTACATATTTACACGAATTGGCTATATGATCATTACGCTTTTTATTATTATCCTGCTGTCATTTTTATTAATGAAGGCTTTGCCAGGTTCACCATTTAATGATGAACGCCTTCCAGAGACGCAAAAAGAGCTATTATACAAAAAATACGGATTAGACAAGCCGGTTCCTGTGCAATTTGGTATTTATTTAACGAATCTTGTACAAGGAGATTTAGGTGTTTCTTTTGTCTTTGATAATCGACCAGTGACTAAGATTATTCAGGAACGTATTGGTGCATCGGCTGTTTTAGGCTTTCAAGCCATTCTAGTAGGTACAATTATTGGACTTTTTTTAGGCATTATAGCTGCTCTAAGACACAACACTATTATTGACTACGGCGCTACAATACTAGCCGTACTAGGCATATCCATTCCATCATTTGTTTTTGCAGGTTTTTTACAGTATTGGGTTGGCGTTAAATTGGGCTGGTTACCCATTGCCTTTTGGAATGGCTTTGAGTACTCCATTTTACCAACCATTGCTTTAGCTGTTGGAGTAATTGCTACAATTGCTCGTTTCACGCGTATCGAAATGCTAGAGGTCCTTAGTCAAGAATACATTTTAACCTCAAAAGCAAAAGGATTATCAAAGCCTATTATCATTACAAAGCATGGGATTCGAAATGCCATGATCCCAATCGTAACTATTATTGGTCCGTTAACCGTAAACACTATTACTGGTTCACTTGTTATTGAAAAGGTATTCAGTATTCCAGGTTTAGGTGAGCAATTTGTTAATTCAATTATTACAAATGATTATCAGCTCATTATGGGAACGACTATTTTTTATGCGGTGTTATTTGTAACCGTCATTTTAATCATTGATATTTTATACGGATTGATTGACCCCCGAATTCGTGTGACAGGAGGCGATAAGGCATGACCATAAAACTGACAGATGATACAACGAAGAGCCCTTCAAAGGAGTTATTTGAATATGCCTCGCAAACTGATATTACAGATGATTTCACCTATCGTCCTGAGCAATCATTTTGGCAGGATGCATGGCGTGGCCTGCGGAAAAATAAAGCAGCTATCGTTGGGCTATGTACTATTATCATTGTTCTATTACTTGCCGTTTTCGGGCCCTTTATGAATAGCCACGGCTATGACGAACAAAATATTGCGCGTACCAATTTACCGCCAAAAATTCCTGTCCTTGAGAATATTTTTTTCTTAGGCTTAAATGGTGTCGATAGCCGAGGCATAGACCAATATGAAGCGAAAGGGATTGAAGAATATTTTTGGTTCGGTACAGATGAATTAGGACGAGATCTATGGACACGTGTATGGGAAGGAACAAGGATTTCTCTTTATATTGCTTTTTTAGCAGCAACCATCGATCTCATTATAGGCGTTGCTTATGGGGCTGTTTCAGCATTTTATGGTGGTCGAACAGATACTATCATGCAACGTATTATTGAAGTGTTAGTGGGTATACCCGGACTAATTGTGAACATACTTCTGATCCTTATTTTAAAGCCAGGCATTATTTCAATTACGATTGCAATGGTGATCGTAGGATGGATTAGTATGGCTCGAATTGTTCGAGCACAAATACTGAAGTTAAAAACATATGAATATGTGCTTGCTTCACGAACACTTGGTGCTAGTAACCAGCGTCTCATATGGAAGCATTTAATTCCCAATACGCTTGGACCAATTATCGTTGCGACTACATTTACTATTCCAGGTGCTATTTTCACAGAGGCTTTATTAAGCTTTATTGGACTAGGGCTACAACCACCAACCGCTTCTTTAGGGACAATTGTTAATGATTCATATAAATTATTAAGAATTTATCCACATGGCATGATTGTCTCATCTATTGTCATTAGTTTAATTATGATTAGCTTTAATTTACTCGGTGATGGACTGCGTGATGCATTCGATCCAAAAACTCGTAAATAGGAAGGTGCTCTAAATGAAAAAAATAGTAGAGGTAAAAAACTTAAGTGTTTCCTTCAACACGTACAATGGTGAGGTACAAGCCGTACGCAATATATCATTTGATTTATTTGAAGGTGAAACCTTAGCCATTGTAGGCGAGTCTGGCTCTGGAAAATCTGTTACTTCGAAAAGCCTTCTTCGCCTTAATCCAACCGAGTCCACAATGATAAAAAGCGGACACATTTTTTATAACGGGCATGATATTTTATCTTCCAGTGAGCAAGAAATTCGAGCAATACGCGGAGCTGAAATCGCTATGATTTTTCAAGATCCAATGACTGCCTTAAACCCTACGATGACGATTGGTCACCAAATTGCAGAAAGTATAAAAAAACATACGACTTTACGTGGCCGACACATAACTAACCGTGTTATAGAACTATTGCAACTTGTCGGTATTAAAGAAGCTGATAAACGCTATAAACAGTACCCACATCAATTTTCTGGAGGTATGCGCCAGCGAATAGTCATTGCCATGGCTCTTGCTTGTGAGCCACGTATCATCATTGCTGATGAGCCTACCACAGCACTAGATGTTTCGATCCAAGCGCAGATTTTAGAATTATTAAAAAATCTACAACAAAAAATGAATTTATCCATTATCTTTATTACCCACGATTTAGGCGTTGTCGCTAAAATGGCAGATCGCGTCGCCGTGATGTATGCTGGAAAAATCATTGAGATTGGCTTAGTTGATGAAATATTTTATCATTGTCAGCACCCTTATACACAAGGGCTACTCGCAGCCATGCCTAATCCAGATATTGAGACAAATTCATTGTATGCTATTCCTGGAACGCCACCAAACCTACTTCATCCCCCTACTGGTGACGCCTTTGCAGCTCGTAATAAACATGCCTTAAAAATTGACTTTATAGAGGAACCACCTATGTTTCAGGTCAGCGACACTCATTTCGCTGCCACTTGGTTATTGCATGAACACGCACCGAAAATAGTACCGGTTCACCAACAGCTTGCTCAAGTACAGCAAGAGAAGCGTCAGGCACCAACTATCTTTGATAAAGAACATCCATATTTATCATTAAAAGAGGTTAAGCAGCACTTTTCTTTAAGTAAAAACACGGTTAATAAAGCGGTAGATGGCATTACTTTCGATATTTATAAAGGAGAAATTTTTGGTCTTGTAGGAGAATCCGGATGTGGTAAATCGACAACGGGACGTTCCATTATTGGACTCCATGCGATTACTAGTGGTGAGATTCACGTTGATGGCCGTAATATCAATGACCATCAAACAAAAAAAGACAAGCTTGCCTTCAATAGCAAGGTGCAAATGATTTTTCAAGATCCCTATTCTTCTCTCAATCCACGTATGAAGATAATGGATATTATTGCAGAAGGATTGGCCATTCATGAAGTACCTAAAAGTGAATGGAAGTCAAAAATATATGAGCTATTAAACATAGTCGGATTAACAAAGGAGTATGCAAACCGTTATCCTCACGAACTTAGTGGTGGCCAGCGTCAGCGAATTGGTATTGCACGTGCTCTAGCTGTAGAACCTGAACTCATCATTGCAGACGAGCCTATCTCTGCATTGGACGTTTCCATTCAGGCACAAATAGTGAATCTGCTAAAAAAGTTACAACAAGAACGTGGGTTGACCTATCTTTTTATTGCACATGATTTGTCGATGGTGAAGTATATTAGTAATCGTATTGGTGTGATGTATCGAGGGAAAATCGTTGAGCTAGCGGACAGTCAAGAGCTCTATGATCACCCCGTACACCCTTATACAAAATCATTATTATCGGCCATTCCATTACCAGATCCTAAGCTAGAGCGAGACCGCAAACGCATTATTTTTAATGAAGCTACCTATCAAGCTAACCGAAATACCGCAAGTGAAAGCTTTGTTGAGATACGGCCTGGTCACTTTGTTATGCTGACAGAAGAGGAGCTTGTCCAATACCGTTCAGCACAAGAAGGAGGTATATTACGTTGAAATTAAAGACCTTCCTCTTACTTGCTAGCTGTATAATCATAGTTTCCCTTAGCTATACCTGGCTCCTCCACCAACCAATCACTTTTTTAACGCTAATTAATAATATTTTCCTTATATCCCTTACTGCTACAATTGTAGGTGCTTCATTGGTTGTTGTACAAGGTGGGCTTTTTAATGGTATCGCCTATAGTTTTAAACGCTTTTTTGCACGTGTTACTAAAAATGGTGTCTATGCCTTTGAATTAGATGGAGATTTAGAATATGTTCATGCTCCGTCCTATACCTTCACTTATCCGCTACTACTAGCAGGTATACTTGGCTGCTCCGTGACAGCCATTTTATCTATAGTTTTCTATCTATAAATGAAAAATGCTGTCCTCTCGAGAAAAGAGGACAGCATTTTTATTTTACAATTTCTACCCATTTATAGCTTATGTCAGCTGAGAATGGATGCTCATATAAGTTTTTCACATATGGTTTTGTCAAACGACTTAACCCTTTTTGGAATGTTGGGGCAAATGCTACATCTTCCATCATTAATTTTTCGGCTTGCTGCATAAGTTCCCAACGCTCGCTAACATTAGAGGTAGTTTTTGCTTGTTTAATAAGTGCATCAACTTTTTCATTTTTATAGTTAGATTGATTATAATAAGCCGTTGACTCAAATAATTCAATATATGTCATAGGGTCTTGATAGTCAGGGCCCCAGCCACCATAGTCTAAATCAAAATCAACAGCCCCTTCTAATGCAAGCTTTTGCTTATTTGGCTGCATATTAATTGTTAGCTCTAAGCCTTCTAAGTTCGTCTCCAATTGGTTTTTAATAAATTCAGCGGCTTTTTTAGATTCTGCACGGTCATATGTTAAAAACTCCAGCTTTACTTGGTCTACACCAAGTTCCTTTAAGCCAGTAGCCCACGCTTCCTTCGCTAGCTCGATATTTGTTTTATTCATATCGCCGTTGCCATCACGGAAATCATTTCCCTTGTCATCTGTTGATAATCCCTGAGGTACTAAATAGTAGGCAGGAATGGAACCATCCTGTAATATCACATCAGCGAATCCTTGTTTGTCCCATGCCATATCAATGGCTTTACGAATGTTTAGATTAGATAAATATTTATTTTCATGATTCATACGAATAAAATACGTATTTGGCTTTAAAAACGTTGAATACTCTGGACTGTCTTTATATTGAGCAACATATTCACTAGATAACTCGGCAGTGTCTATTTCACCAGCTTCATAGAGATTGACAGCCGTTGCCGTATCTTTCACTATTTTCTGCGTGATTTTAGTAAGTTTTACCGTGTCCTTATCCCAATAACTTTCATTTTTGACGAACGTCCATCCTTGCCCATGTTGCCAAGACTCCATCATGAAAGGTCCATTATAGATCATATTTTCCGCTTCTAGCGCGTATTGATCGCCTTGGGACTCTGTAAATTCTTTATTTAATGGGAAGAACGGTGCATACGTTGTTAAGCTAATAAAGTATGGGATCGGCGCATTTAGCTGCACTTCTAACGTTTCATCATTTATTGCTTTAATACCGATTTCCTCCACCTTCCCATAAAGGGGATCTTCTTCTGTTTGCACATTGGCAGCATTTTTTATATCTAGCATTAAGTATGAATAGATTGCTTGAGTTTCGGGATTTATAGCTCTTTTCCATGCATACTCAAAATCATGTGCTGTCACTGGAGTCCCATTACTCCACACAGCATCTTTACGTATTTTAAATGTATATACTGTACCATCCTCAGAAACTTCATGTGACTCTGCCATACCTGGAATTGGTGTATTTTCAGGACCTATACGATATAATCCCTCAAATACTGAGTTCATTGCCGTCACAGCAAGTGCATCTACACTCCCTAAAGAGCTCATCGTCGTTAAATCTCCTGTTGCCACTAAATGAAGTTCCTGTGCGGCAATATTATCTTCCCCATCAGAAGATACATTGTCTGTTTCATTACTATTTGTAGTATTTCCAGAAGTGGTGTTATCTTTGCCGTAACAACCGACCAATACAACGAGCATTAATGCTAACAATACGAAAAGCCATTTTGTTTTTTTAGCCATCCTCAAAACCCCTTTAATTTTATTGCACGAAAGAAATCGCACTATAAAAATCTATGCAATTTCCATGCCGATTCTATTTTTTAAAAAATTGGCACAGTTTTTGCATTATACTTTCATTAAAGGGGGAATGACAACATGTCAAAACTAGAACAATTACGAAATGCTCTACAAGCACAAGGTACAAGCGCAATGATTATTACAAATGCTCAAAACCGACGTTATTTAACAGGATTTACAGGAAGTGCAGGAACGGTTGTAGTAACTAACACACGAGCACTTTTATTGGTGGACTTCCGCTATACACAGCAAGCAACAGAGCAAAGTAAAGCATTTGAGGTTCATGAAATTGATCGCAGCCGTTTATATGAAACGATTCAAGAAATTTTAGAACAGGAATCCATTCAAACTGTTGGCTTTGAACAACATCACGTCACTTACTACACGTATCAATTAATGGCAAATAAATTAACAGCAACATTAAAGCCTTTATCTACAATTGTGGAAGATTTACGTATGATTAAGACACCAGAGGAAATTGAAATTATTAAGAAAGCAGCTTGGATTTCAGATGAAGCCTTTAAGCATATTTTGACATTCATTAAACCTGGTGTTACAGAAATCGAAATTGCCAATGAGCTGGAATCCCATATGCGTAAAAATGGTGCTACTGGCGCTGCATTTGATATGATTGTCGCTTCTGGTCATCGCTCTGCTCTACCACATGGCGTGGCGTCTTCGAAAACTATTAAGCAAGGTGATATGCTTACACTTGATTTTGGCGCTTATTATGAAGGCTATCGTTCTGACATGACAAGAACTATTGCTGTCGGCGAGCCCCCTGAACAATTAAAAGAAATATATCAAATTGTTTATGGCTCCTTGCAACACGCTCTTTCTAATATGAAGGCTGGTATTACTGGACGACAGGCAGATAGCTATACACGTGACTATATTACAGCTAAAGGCTATGGGCAAAATTACGGACATGGAGCAGGTCATGGCATCGGTCTAGATATTCACGAAAATATTTTCATGTCGACAGTTTGTGAAGACGTTTTAGAGGAGAATATGGTGCTTACTGTAGAGCCAGGCATTTATGTCCCACAAGTTGGTGGTGTTCGTATAGAGGATGATGTCATCATTACAAAAGATGGTGTTGAAATAATCACACACTCGCCAAAAGAACTCATTATTTTATAATTTCTTTACACTTACCCTATAGATGTTTACTTTTTTTACACTTTTTAAAACCATTCATTTCAACATTTTGAGCTTATTATTGAAAGCTAATGATTCATTTCGTTGCACATGTCAAAGTTTCTTGTCACTATATTTTTCTAAGTTAGTTAGATAGATTGATAGAGAATCGAGGTTTAAGTATGCAACTTTCTATTAAACAAACACAAGAATTACAAATCGTTATGTCTACCCAACTTCGTCAGGCAATCGAGCTACTCCAATACTCAACTCAGGAGTTAGAACAATATATACGTGAACAAGAGCTCGTTAATCCGTTAATCGAACTAAGTGAACCAACACTTAAAGAGCACCTACAGATTCCAAAAACGAGTAGCGGACACTATAACAATTGGCATCTTTCTACAAAATGTGAAAAAAATATTCGTGATGAGCTGTTCCAGCAGGTCAGGCTAACATTTGATAATGAAAAGGACATTCAGCTCTTAAAACATATTATTTATCATTTAGATGACAATGGTTATTATGAGCAACCTATACAAACTTCTTATAATGACCTAGAAATAGAAAAGGGCATTCATTTATTACAAACGATTGGTCCTTTAGGAATGGGTGCACGTAATTTAAAGGAATGTTTACTATTACAAACTATTTATTGTCCTAACAGCCCTGCTCATGCCGATACTATTATTTCTAATTATCTAGAAGAGCTTGCTCATAATAATTGGAAGAAAATATTAAAAGAGCTGGATATATCACTAAATGACTTACAAATGATTTATCTTTTTATACAATCTTTACAGCCAAAACTAAGCTCATTATTTTATCAGGAATTGGTACATACGACGATACCAGATATTATTGTTGATATTGTTGACGGTGGGATTACCTTTTCGTTGAACGATTATTATTTACCAAAGATTAGTATTCACGCTGACTACTTTCCTTATATAAAAGCTCATTCCTCAGAAAAGAGTTATTTTAAAAAACACTTAGCTGACTACCACTGGCTAGTGAACAGCATTGAACAACGTCGAAATACAATGATCAACATTATGAAGGCCCTTATTGAAAAGCAAAAAAATTTCTTTCTGGATGGCTTCGACGCCATGCAACCACTTACGTTGCGTGAAATTGCTGACCAAATAGATGTTCACGAATCAACGGTAAGTCGTATTACAACAAATAAGTATGTACAAACTGCTTTTGGCACCTTTGAATTAAAGGAATTATTCAGCTCTAAATTGTCGACAGCCAATGGTCAGAGTGTGTCACAAGTAAAGGTGAAGTCTTTGCTGTCAGACTATATCAAGTCAGAAAATAAGGCTAAGCCCTTCTCTGATCAAAAAATAGCTGAATATTTTAACGCTGCTTTAGGCATTGAAATATCTCGACGTACCATAGCCAAATACCGCGAGGACATGAGTATCCCGTCCTCTGCACGGCGTAAAATAATACCCTTTCAATAACGAGAAAAGGAGCTACCTATTGAAGATAGCTCCTTTTCCTTCTTTCATGCAAATTCACCTATTATTGCTTCATATTAACAAATACACTTTTCACCTCAGTGTAATTGGACAATCCATATTCACCGCCCATTTCACGACCAATACCTGACTGTTTGTAACCTCCAAATGGCATCGTTTCCCATTCTAATCCAAAATCATTAATCCATACTGTCCCTGCTTGTAGTTTACTAGCAATATAATGTGCCTTCTTTACATTTTCAGTCCAAATGCTTGCAGCAAGTCCATACTTACTATTATTAGCGCGTGCAATTACTTCATCTACTGTTTCAAACGATAGAATGGACATAACAGGTCCGAAAATCTCTTCTTGGGCAATTGTCATCGTGTCCTGTACATCAGCAAAGATAGTTGGTTGGACAAAATATCCCTTTGGCAGTGCTCGATCACCGCCAGCTACTAAGCGAGCACCCTCCTCTTTTCCTTTTTCGATAAAATAAAGAACAGTGTTTAATTGCTTTTGTGACACTAATGGACCCATATCTGTTTCTGGGTCTAAACCTGGCCCTACCTTCAATGCTTTAGCCTTTTCTGCGAGTCGTTCAATAAATTGATTGTATAGACTACTATGCACAAATACTCGTGTACATGCGCTACAGTTTTGGCCATGATTGTACATCGTCCCAGCAAATGTTCCTTCTATTGCCTCCTCGACATCTGCATCTTGTAACACAATAGCAGGAGATTTCCCCCCAAGCTCTAATGTTATACTTTTCACATCATCAGCAGCCTTTTTCATCACGTGTATTCCTGTCTTTGTTGATCCAGTGAAGGCTACTTTTGCTACACCTTTATGAGTAACAATCGCTTCGCCCGCCTCTCCCGTACCTGGTACAATATTTACCACACCGTCCGGAAAACCAGCTTGTTTCATTAATTGCCCCACATATAATAATGACAATGGCGTTTCAGCCGCAGGTTTGATGACAACCGTACATCCTACAGCTAACGCTGAGCCAAGCTTCCATGCCGCCATGGCAAGAGGAAAATTCCAAGGAATAATTTGACCTACAACTCCAACGGGCTCATGTACAATGTAATTCAAGTAATCCTTCGACACTTGTACAGTCTGGCCTGTAATTTTTGTTGCCCAGCCCGCATAATAACGAAAATGTTGAACTGTGCCATCCACATCATCTGCAAGAGCAGTTTTATATGGTTTTCCATTGTCTAATGATTCAAGCTGTGCTAGCTCTTCACGATGTTCTTCTAGTAAATCTGCCAATTTATAAATAATTCGGGAGCGTTCAGCTGCCTCCATCGTTGACCATTCACCATCAAATGCTTTTCGAGCAGCTTCTACTGCAAGATCAATATCTTCTGCCTGTGCTTCGCTTACTACCGCAATGACCTCTTCATTAGCAGGATTTAAAACATTCAATGCTTTACCTGATTGAGCTTGCACATATTCACCGTCAATATACAAGCCGATCGTGGACTGTAGAAATTCCTTTACTTGTGGTTTTAATGTCAACACTGCCTCCATCATTCATCCCCCTTTGCATTAATAATGTTCAATTGCCAGTACGTCTAAATTAGTCATAATTGCTTTAAGTTGGGCATCTTCTTCCTCTGTTAGTGGGAGTCGTGGTAGACGACAAGGCCCTCCTGCCCACCCTTTTAGTTCCATTGCACGTTTAGTAATTTGTACATATTTACCCGATCCCTCTAAAAATGCACATAAAGGTAATAAGCGATCGTAAATTGCCCAAGCTGCCTCTAGGTTCCCCTCTTGTACTTGGCTATATAATTTTGTCACAAGCTCTGGCACAATATTTCCAGATACAGAAATCCACCCAACAGCCCCAACTAAAAATGATTCGATAGCTAAATCCTCTGAGCCACAAAATACTTTTATATCATCTTGGCCTTGACGTACGATATCACGCGCTTTTCCAATATTGCCGCTTGATTCTTTAATATGTGTAATATTTGGAACATCTCTACCTACTTTTAAAATCGTTTCTAAGCCAATATCTACCCCCGAAGTAAACGGATTATTATAGATCATAATAGGGAAGTTTACAGATTCGGCTACTGATTTAAAATGAACATATATTTCATCATCTTTTGGATGTGCGTAATAGGAATTAATTAATAATGCTGCATCTGCTCCAGCCTGTTCTGCCTGCTGTGTATAGATAATTGCTTCTGCAGTTGTTTCAGCTGCTGTACCAACAATCAATGTAATTCGCCCTTTAATTTGATCTACAGCTACCTCTACTGCTTTAAACCGTTCTTCTTTCGTTAAACTTACAAATTCACCTGTACTACCGTTAATAGCAATACCTGTTACCCCTGCTTCAATAAAATGTTCAATATTTTGACGGAAACCACCCCAATCAATGTCTGTTTGATTTTTCATCGGCGTTACTAATACAGGAAATACACCTTCTAGATTTTTCATCTTTATCCTCCTCTATCCTCTTTTATTACACAATGATAAATCCATGCTGCAAAGGATCTTCACGGTCCACTACAAATTGATGGATTCCTGTGATATAACCTGTTAATGCAATTTCGTAGCCAGCTTCATGCTTTTGTATAATTTCAATGCTGCTACCAAAAATACTGTCGTTTTTTTTGACAGCTTCTTCCCCTAAAACCGCTATTAACGCCAGTGTACTATCTACACCAGGTGAACGTAATATATAGCCATCTCGTTCAAAGGTAACGGACCTGACAGAGCCAACTAATTGTTCATACATAATGACCCCATCTGCCGTACTATATTTCTCACTTTCTAGTAATCCCCACGTACTGATTTCTGCTAATTCTTCTAAAACAATGGCTTTAATTTGCCGTGGTTTTTCAACCACCATGTAGCGTCGTTCATTATCAATAATGACTTGCTCACCTTCTAAATGTGCTGGCTTCACTATTAAATGAACTGATAATACTGCATCTCTCTTTTCAGAAAGTTTGACATAGGCTTCATAGACGCCTTTGAATGTTTCAATAGAGTAAGTATTATTTTTTGAGAGTTCTATTTTTCCTTGCTCAATCAATGCTGTCATTGTGGCTACAAGTGCCTCATACTTAAAATTTGTAGAAGCTGCATGCTGGAAAAATAATAAGCGATAAGAAGCAATAGCGGATGGTAAAACAAGGCAGCCATTCATTCCACGGTGTCCTCTAGGCTCATTCAAAAGCTGTTGTTTTGTATCTTCAAATTGTGTATTTAACTGATGATCCGCTTCCAAAATATCTTCATGCATAAGCATGATTGGGGATTGCACAATGATGCGAAAGGCTTCTCCCACTACTTGTGTATCTATCGTTTGAAAAGACTTATGAAAATTCATGTTTATCCTCCCTTAGTGATCCATTGGCGGAATCATCAAATAGCCCTCTTTTAGTGGGTCCTGATCATTGTAAAAGAAACGATGCATCCCCATTACCCATGCTGATCCTGTTACCTCCGGAATAACAGCTGTTAAACCACTTATCGTTACTTCTTCTAGTACACGTGCTTTAAACATTGTTCCCACAATACTTTCATAAACGAAGGACTCATTGAGAGCGAGCTTATTTTTTGAGTAGAGTGTAGCAATTTTGGCAGAAGTACCAGTGCCACAAGGAGAACGGTCTATTCCTCCTGGCGGAACAACAACTGTATTTTTTAAATCTGCTGATGGGTTAACATGATCTGTATAAAACTCAATATGTGTAAGCCCATGGATAAACGAGAATTCAGGATGGACAATATCCTCCTTAGCATTTACAGTATTACGGAGGCGAATAGCCGTGTTAATAATCTTCGTCGAATTGTCTACAGCTAAGTCTAGATTGATTTTTCTAGCATCAATAATGCCGTAAAAGTTCCCTCCATATGCTATTTCACATTCCACTACACCTAGCTCAGCATCGTTGATTTCAATCGTTTTTAATAAAAAGGATGGTACGTTTTTAAAGGTCACTTCCTTCGCTACTCCATCATCCACTTTAATTTGTACATCTATTAAACCTGCAGGTGTGTCCAATTTTATGTTTGTATAGGGTGTAGTGACCTCTATTAAATTTGCTTCAATTAGTGCTGTACAAACACCTATTGTGTCATGTCCACACATTGGTAAGTACCCACCTGTTTCTATATAAATCACGCCAATATCGGCTTCGGGGTGGCAAGGATCTGTAATGATAACGCCTGACATTACGCTATGTCCTCGTGGCTCATTCATAAGAAATTTTCGAATCCAGTCATAGTTCTCTTGCATAAATAACATTTTTTCTGACATAGTTTTGCCTTCAAGCTTGGGCATACCACTTATTAATGAACGTGTTGGATTTCCACCCGTATGAGTATCAATCGTCGTAAATAGCTTTTGAAAATTCATTTATGAAGGACTCCTTTCTGAAAACGACTAAGATGTACCGGTTCAGTAGGAATGCATGTATCTGTGTGCTGGAGTAATTCTTGGATAAGTTTTCCGGTAACTGCAGCTAAGCTAATGCCATCTCCTTCATGACCCGCTGCAATATAGAAGCCAGGTACTTCTTCTACTTCACAAATAATAGGTAAATGATCTTCTGTCCATGGTCTTAACCCTGCATATGTACGAATAATCGACATATCAGCAATTTTTGGATAGAATCGTACTGCACGTCTAGCAATCATTTTTGCCACATCATGATTCACCTTCGTGTCAAAGCCTACAAATTCACGACTACTCCCTATTAAAAAATTCTGTGCCTCTGTCGGTTCAAACACTAAGGCTACTCCATACTTTTCAATATCCGCATCCACCTTACGCTCTCCACCAAACTTTGAAATTAAATAACCAAATTCCATTACTTTTCTTAGCCCAACTGGTTGCTGACGTGATGCGACCAGTATATGACCTTTGCGAGGTTTAATGGGAATATCAATATCAAGCATTTGTCCAATAAACGGTGCCCAAATTCCGCAAGCATTAATGACTTTATTGGCGGCTATCCATCCGTCATTCGTTTCAAGTAAAAATGTATGATCTGGCTGTTTTTTAATATGCTTGACCTCTGTCTGTTTTTTTATCTTTGCCCCTAACTTCTCAGCTGAATGAAACATAGAAAATGTCAGCATGTATGGGTTCACTGTTGAATCAGTTTTACATTCCAATCCACCGTATAAGTCATCTGCGAAGTATTTTGATTCGTTCCGTAAATCCTCACGATCTAACATCGTAAAATCTAAACCCGCCTCTTGTTGGCGATTAACCCATTGCTGCGCAGCCTCCATCTCTAGCTCACTTTCACAAACAAGGATGCTGCCCGGATTCCGATATTCAAAGCTCATATCTAACTCTCTATTAAGTTCATGAACCAATCTTTGACTGACTAAAGACATTTGACTGTCGAAGCCAGGATCTTTATCAATAGCTAAAATATTGCCATCACAACGAGAAGAAGTCCCACTCGCAAGTTCGTTTTTTTCAAGTATTGTGATATCTAGGCCGGCCTTTGCGCAATAATAAGCTATTGCTCCACCAATAATGCCACCGCCAATAATTACGATATCATGATGGGATTTCTTCATATCTTCCTCCTCCTTTCTATTTATGACTGTATGATGCAAAAATCATGCCAATCTATCAAACTGGAATTTGTTTGATAAACTAGGCACTATGTGTCAAAATTATTTATATTATTCAAAATAATTGGACAAATGAACAATAAGGGGGGACTTATCTTGCATCCATATCATTTAATAATGAATAAAATAGTAAAATGTAACTTTGCTATTACAACTACTGACGACATTGTGTCCAAAATAAACGATGCCAGCAAACAATATTTTGTGATTGAAAATAATAAACCCTATGGTGCAGTTCGCGGTAAAAGAAAAAATGATGTTCACTATGTTGCCTGTCATACCATCCAGTCGAATTGCCCGCTCAAAAACGCCATTGAATATATGAAGGACTACGAATTTTTACTAGTTTGTAATGAGGAGAAGCAATATTTAGGATATTTATGGAGAGAGTCCTTAGCATACGACCTTGCCTATGAATTAGAATGCGGAAATGCTTATTTACAAACTATTTTAAATACTATTAATGAATCATGTACGGTCATAGATGCTGAACAAAATGTTATTTATTGGACAAAGGGTGCCGAAAGCATTTTTTCAGTATCTGGAGAAAATATTATCGGTAAGCCAATCACTCACTTTTTCAAAGAAGATCAACTAGAAATTTTACATACTTTACAGCATAGAAAATCTGTCTATCAACAGCAGCATTTTCCACGGGAAGATCTCGTCGTCATGATTAACTCTAATCCTGTTATGCTGCATGATAAGACGATTGGAGCGGTGGTAGCTGAAACAGATATTACCCATGTCAAGAAATTAAACGAAGAGCTTCATATTACATCTGAGAAATTGTTAAATTTAGAGAAACAGATGAATACGAATGGCCTAGCCTTTGACCCATTCACCCTTATTCGTGGTAATAGTCCAAAGCTTAAAGAAGTATTAGAAAAAGTAAAAAAGGTCGCAAAAACCGAGGCAAATATTTTAATTTATGGAGAGAGTGGCGTTGGTAAAGAGCTGTTTGCACGTGCAGTTCACGCTATTCGAGAAAAGTCTGAGGCACCTTTTGTTGCTATCAATTGTGGGGCCATTCCAAGCGGTCTATTTGAAAGTGAAATTTTTGGCTATGAAAAAGGAGCTTTTTCTGGTGCCCATCAAAAGGGAAAAAAAGGTAAAGTAGAGCTTGCACGTGGGGGTACTTTATTTTTAGATGAAATCGGTGAGATGCCGCTAGAAATGCAAGTCAAGATTTTACGATTGCTCCAGGAAAAAACTTTTTACACAGTTGGCGGTACAAAGGAAATGGACGTCGAATTTAATTTAGTAGCAGCTACTAATAGAGATTTGAAGCAATTAGTGGCAGAGGGCAAATTTAGAGAAGATTTATATTATCGACTGAATGTGGTGAATTTCACAGTCCCCCCTCTTAGAGAGCGGGCATCAGATATATTAGAAATAAGCAATTACTTCTTATATGAAAAGTCGATTAAATATAATCGACCTATTCAAGGTATCCCAACTGAAATAGCAAATGTTCTTTTAAAATACCACTGGCCAGGCAATGTGCGTGAATTATCTAATGTTATCGAGCGACTCGTTGTTTTTTCTGATGAGGGGGCCATTCATATGGAAGATCTTCCTACTGATATTTTAGCGATGATGCCAAAAGATGAAACATTGGACGTTAAGAGGGAGTTTCCTCTAGGGACAGAGCTCCACCATCAGCTTGAACATTATGAACGAGAAATAATATTAGACCAGCTTGCTAAAGTAAATGGTAATAAGAAAACATGCGCTAAAATTTTAGGTATTACTCGTGCCACTTTATACAACCGATTAAAAAAATTAAACATAGACGTCTAATTTATTTAAATATATGTCAATATTTCTATACACACCTTTCACATCCATCTAGATTTACTTTTCGTAGCTATTTTTTTCTTTGGCATAGTTTTTGCATTATGTTCTATGTTAAGTATTTTTTAGAGTAGAGGTGGAACTATGCAAAATAAATCTATGATTGTATGCCGTTGTGAAGAAATTAGTTACGATGAATTAGTTGAAAGCGCATCAAAATATAAGTGCTCTGCACGAGAACTGAAATTACGAACGCGTGCAGGTATGGGCTATTGTGGCGGTCGTACATGCCGTACTATGGTAGATAAAATTGCCAATCTTCATCATCCTCGTAAAAATGATGAGGTTTCATTAAAACATCAAGCCCCTATTCGACCAGTACGATTCTCCGACTTAGGGGAGGTTAACTGATGACAGAACGTATATTAAACCACCCAATTTTCGGGAACATAATACAAAGAGAAAAAGTGACCTTTACTTTTGACGATCATGAGTTTGAAGGTTACAAAGGTGAGTCCCTAGCGGCTGCCTTGCTAGCACACGGAATACGGACTTTACGTTTGCACGAAGAAACTGGGCAGCCTCGAGGTATTTATTGTAATATTGGACATTGTTTTGAATGCCGTGTCACTGTAAATGGCTTAGAGGGCGAACGAGCATGCTTAACCCCTCTCTCAGATGGGATGGTTGTAAAAAGTGGACAGACACTTCCTACGACAGTAAGAGACTGGAGGAAGAATCATGAACAATAAAGTAGTTATTATTGGAGCTGGTCCTGCTGGGCTTGCGGCGGCCATTACATTAGCGGAAAAAAATATTGCAGTCCTTGTTATCGATGAATATTTATATGCGGGAGGTCGATTACTGGGACAACTATATGAAGAAAAGCCAGGAACATGGTGGAATGGCATTGTAGAATCTGAACGTTTAGTAGAACGAGCTAAAGCAGTCCATGTTGAATTTTTATTACAAACAAGTGTATCCGACTTAGAAAAAATAGATGGCATGTGGATCATCCATACAACCAAAGGTGTATTTCGTACCCAACATCTGCTACTAGCTACTGGAGCTGCCGAATCGCCTTTCCCAATTCCAGGTTGGACGCTACCAGGGGTAATGTCTGTTGGAGCAGCACAAGTTATGACAAATGTGCATCGTGTGAAGCCAGGTAAACGTGGCGTCATTGTCGGAGTTAATGTACTTTCTTCAGCGATTGCGATGGAATTACAATTAGCAGGTGTTCAGGTAGCCGCTATTACATTACCCCCTGCTAACTTGTTAACAGAAGGGAATAGCAATCCCTTAGAAGTTATGAACTCATTATTGCATGTAGCTCATATGGCTCCCTCCCCTTTTGTTAAGATGGGTAGCAAATTCATGAAAAATGACTTTATGAAAAAACTCGGTATTACCTTTTATCCTAAAAATGGTGTGAAAATGTGGGATATACCTATTATGTTGCGTAAAGCGGTTATAGAAATCGTAGGTAAAGATCAGGTCGAAGGGGTCGTTTTAGCAACTGTGAATACAGACGGCTCTATTGTGAAAGGTAGCGAACAACGTATCAAAGCTGATTTTATTTGTATCGCTGGTGGCCTTTACCCTCTAGCAGAGCTTGCTTCTGTAGCAGGTTGTCCATTTCATTATATCGAACAATTAGGTGGGTTCATTCCTTTACATAATGAACAAATGGAAACTAATTTAGAGGGATTATATGTAGCTGGAAATATTACAGGAATTGAAGGAGCCAAGGTAGCATTAGCGCAGGGAGAAGTTGCAGCACTTACAATTGCTCAACGCCTCAATGGAGGAGCATCCAATCATGATATTAAGCTGGCCATCCAAGCTGTTGAAAAAACAAGAGCCACTGCACATATTCAATTTCATCCAGAAATTTTAGCTGGCCGTCAGCAGATGAAACAAATTTGGAATGAAACTGTTGGGTCTCTTACTATTCATAAAAAAACTATATGAAAGTGTAAAAGTCTTTTTCTCATCTTCATGAGTAAAAGGCTTTTTTGCTTTATGGCATAAAACATGCAATACATAGGGTGAGCTTAAAAATCATGAAGGGAGGTTTTCGCTATTTAAACATTTACCTAAACTAAAGCCGTACACACGCTTCAATCATATTGCAGGCATAATTCGCGTGATGAGTTGAGTGCTGGTGATGTATAGTAAACAAATTTTAGGGTGATAATTAAGGATTTTGATTTAAGAAAAAAAGGGGGAAACATCTATGGAGACAATCGTTAATGCGTTGGTCGATTATATTTGGGGAAATGCACTTGTATACTTAGCATTAGGGGTAGGTCTTTACTTTACCGTCCTAACAAAAGCTGTTCAAATTCGTTATATTCCTGAGATGATTCGATTATTACGTGAACGTAAAGAGTCAAATGAAGGAATCTCATCATTCCAAGCGTTTTGTATGGCATTGTCTGGGCGGGTTGGTGTTGGCAATATCGCAGGAGTGGCTACGGCAATTGCTGCTGGTGGACCAGGCGCAGTATTTTGGATGGGTGTTATGGCATTTCTAGGGGGTGCAAGTGCATTTATTGAATCAACACTTGCCCAATTATATAAAGAAAAGGCTGATGATCAGTATCGCGGTGGTTCTCCATACTATATCGAAAAGGGTTTAAGACTAAAGGGTTTTGCTATATTTGTTGCGATTGTTATCTGTCTTTCATATGGTGTTCTAGTACCGGGAATCCAGGCGAATACAATTGCCACTTCATTTAATACGGCTTTTCATATTCCGCCCTTTATAACAGGTGCCTTAATCGTTATTCTTTTGGGATTAATCATATTCGGTGGTGTAAAACGCATAGCACGTGTTGCAGATAAAGTTGTTCCTATTATGGCACTTGCCTACGTCATTTTAACACTCTTCATATTAGGAGCGAATGTAAGTGAAATTCCAGATATGGTTAAACTTATACTGACAAGTGCCTTTGGTACAAATGCAATTTTTGGAGGTATAGTGGGGACTGCCATCGCCTGGGGTGTAAGACGCTCGGTATTTTCAAACGTAGCTGGAGCAGGAGAAGCAACTTTTAGTTCTGCTGCTGCTGAAGTATCTCATCCAGCTAAACAAGGTTTAGTTCAAGGGTTTTCCATCTATATTGATACAATCATTGTCTGTACGGCTACAGCTTTAATGATTCTCATAACAGGTATGTATAATGTTACTCCTCCTGGAACAACGACACCGTTAGTTGAAAATATCCCGGGCGTTGTAGCAGGTACTGCTTATACACAAGCAGCAGTATCTACAGTATTTAATGATTTTGGAAGTGGATTCGTAGCTATAGCAATTTTCCTCTTCGCATTCACTACTTTAATGGCATATTATTATATTGCAGAGACAACTATTGTGTATTTAGATAAAAAACTTCGCTTCCCATTTTTAAAATTAGTATTAAAAGTGATCTTCTTACTAGTTGTTTATATTGGAAGTGTTCAATCTGTCAGTCTTATGTGGGGTCTTGGAGACATTGGATTTGGGAGTATGAGTTATTTGAACTTTATTGCTATTGTATTATTAACCAAGCCAGCGATTCGAGTTTTACAAGATTATGATCGACAAAAAAAGGCTGGCCTCGATCCTATTTTTGATCCAAGAGAAGTCGGAATTAAAAATGCCGAATTCTGGATAGAATATAGCAATAGGCATAAAAAGAAATGAATAGAAATAAAAAAACAGTCAGCACACAGCTGACTGTTTTTATTGCCTAGCGACGTCCTACTCTCACAGGGGGAAGCCCCCAACTACCATCGGCGCTAAAGAGCTTAACTTCCGTGTTCGGTATGGGAACGGGTGTGACCTCTTTGCCATCATCACTAGACTATTTTCGGCTTTCAATATACATCGCATTTCTTCGTCAGCTGCTGTCGTTCAGTCAGTCACGTACTTGAGTACGCTCCTTCCCTCTCTCTATTGCTTCCTCGAACTACTCGTATCTTGAAACCCTTCATAAAAGAAATTATTCTTTCAAAACTGGATAAACGGTTCATTGAAGGTTTCAAACTTTTTTGGTTAAGTCCTCGATCGATTAGTATTCGTCAGCTCCATGTGTCACCACACTTCCACCTCGAACCTATCTACCTCATCGTCTTTGAGGGATCTTACTTACTTGCGTAATGGGAAATCTCATCTTGAGGGGGGCTTCATGCTTAGATGCTTTCAGCACTTATCCCGTCCACACATAGCTACCCAGCGATGCCTTTGGCAAGACAACTGGTACACCAGCGGTGTGTCCATCCCGGTCCTCTCGTACTAAGGACAGCTCCTCTCAAATTTCCTACGCCCACGACGGATAGGGACCGAACTGTCTCACGACGTTCTGAACCCAGCTCGCGTACCGCTTTAATGGGCGAACAGCCCAACCCTTGGGACCGACTACAGCCCCAGGATGCGATGAGCCGACATCGAGGTGCCAAACCTCCCCGTCGATGTGGACTCTTGGGGGAGATAAGCCTGTTATCCCCGGGGTAGCTTTTATCCGTTGAGCGATGGCCCTTCCATGCGGAACCACCGGATCACTAAGCCCGTCTTTCGACCCTGCTCGACTTGTAGGTCTCGCAGTCAAGCTCCCTTGTGCCTTTACACTCTACGAATGATTTCCAACCATTCTGAGGGAACCTTTGGGCGCCTCCGTTACCTTTTAGGAGGCGACCGCCCCAGTCAAACTGTCCGCCTGACACTGTCTCCTGCCCCGCTAAGGGGCATGGGTTAGAATTTCAATACAACCAGGGTAGTATCCCACCGACGCCTCCTTCGAAGCTGGCGCTCCGAGATCTCTGGCTCCTACCTATCCTGTACAAGTTGTACCAAAATTCAATATCAGGCTACAGTAAAGCTCCACGGGGTCTTTCCGTCCTGTCGCGGGTAACCTGCATCTTCACAGGTACTATAATTTCACCGAGTCTCTCGTTGAGACAGTGCCCAGATCGTTACGCCTTTCGTGCGGGTCGGAACTTACCCGACAAGGAATTTCGCTACCTTAGGACCGTTATAGTTACGGCCGCCGTTTACTGGGGCTTCAATTCGCAGCTTCGCTTGCGCTAACCACTCCTCTTAACCTTCCAGCACCGGGCAGGCGTCAGCCCCTATACGTCACCTTACGGTTTTGCAGAGACCTGTGTTTTTGCTAAACAGTCGCCTGGGCCTATTCACTGCGGCTCTCATGCGCTTGCACGCTCAAGAGCACCCCTTCTCCCGAAGTTACGGGGTCATTTTGCCGAGTTCCTTAACGAGAGTTCTCTCGCACACCTTAGGATTCTCTCCTCGACTACCTGTGTCGGTTTGCGGTACGGGCACCTCTCACCTCGATAGAGGCTTTTCTTGGCAGTGTGAAATCAGGAACTTCGTCCATACGGACTCGCCATCACAGCTCAACGTTACAGTGTGCGGATTTGCCTACACACACGCCTTACTGCTTGGACGCGCATAACCAACAGCGCGCTTACCCTATCCTACTGCGTCCCCCCATTTCTCAAACGGTGAGGAGGTGGTACAGGAATATCAACCTGTTGTCCATCGCCTACGCCTATCGGCCTCGGCTTAGGTCCCGACTAACCCTGAGCGGACGAGCCTTCCTCAGGAAACCTTAGTCATACGGTGGACGGGATTCTCACCCGTCTTTCGCTACTCATACCGGCATTCTCACTTCTAAGCGCTCCACCAGTCCTTCCGGTCTGACTTCAACGCACTTAGAACGCTCTCCTACCACTGACATCGTAGATGTCAATCCACAGCTTCGGTGAATCGTTTAGCCCCGATACATTTTCGGCGCAGCGTCACTCGACCAGTGAGCTATTACGCACTCTTTAAATGATGGCTGCTTCTAAGCCAACATCCTGGTTGTCTGTGCAACGCCACATCCTTTTCCACTTAACGATTACTTTGGGACCTTAGCTGGTGGTCTGGGCTGTTTCCCTTTTGACTACGGATCTTATCACTCGCAGTCTGACTCCCGTGTATAAATATCTGGCATTCGGAGTTTGTCTGAATTCGGTAAACCGGGATGGCCCCCTAGTCCAAACAGTGCTCTACCTCCAGTATTCTCATCACGAGGCTAGCCCTAAAGCTATTTCGGAGAGAACCAGCTATCTCCAAGTTCGATTGGAATTTCTCCGCTACCCACACCTCATCCCCGCACTTTTCAACGTGCGTGGGTTCGGGCCTCCAGTAAGTGTTACCTTACCTTCACCCTGGACATGGGTAGATCACCTGGTTTCGGGTCTACGACCACGTACTATTTCGCCCTATTCAGACTCGCTTTCGCTGCGGCTCCGCCTTCTAAAGCTTAACCTCGCACGTAATCGTAACTCGCCGGTTCATTCTACAAAAGGCACGCTATCACCCATTAACGGGCTCTAACTACTTGTAGGCACACGGTTTCAGGATCTCTTTCACTCCCCTTCCGGGGTGCTTTTCACCTTTCCCTCACGGTACTGGTTCACTATCGGTCACTAGGTAGTATTTAGCCTTGGGAGATGGTCCTCCCGGATTCCGACGGAATTTCACGTGTTCCGCCGTACTCAGGATCCACTCAGGAGGGAACGAACTTTCGACTACAGGGCTTTTACCTGCTCTGGCGGACCTTTCCAAGTCGCTTCATCTAACTCGCTCTTTTGTAACTCCGTATTGAGTGTCCTACAACCCCAAGAGGCAAGCCTCTTGGTTTGGGCTCTTCCCGTTTCGCTCGCCGCTACTCAGGGAATCGATTTTTCTTTCTCTTCCTCCAGGTACTTAGATGTTTCAGTTCCCTGGGTCTGCCTTCAAGACGCTATGTATTCACGTCAAGATACTACGCGATTAAACGTAGTGGGTTCCCCCATTCGGAAATCTCCGGATCAAAGCTCACTTACAGCTCCCCGAAGCATATCGGTGTTAGTGCCGTCCTTCTTCGGCTCCTAGTGCCAAGGCATTCGCCGTGCGCCCTTAATAACTTAACCTATCAGCTTCCAATACACATCGCATTTAACTGCTCGTGTCTTGAAACCTTTTAATGTTATTAAGCCTATAAAAAACTTAAAAAAATAAATGTGTTTGTTACTATTTCAATGTCGTTTTATCCAGTTTTCAAAGAACAAGTTTTGAAGTATTTCATTCAGAAGAATGAACCTTCAAAACTGAACGCAAAACGTAATCTTACAAACCCAAGGTTTGTATTCCGAAAATATCCTTAGAAAGGAGGTGATCCAGCCGCACCTTCCGATACGGCTACCTTGTTACGACTTCACCCCAATCATCTATCCCACCTTCGGCGGCTGGCTCCAAAAGGTTACCTCACCGACTTCGGGTGTTACAAACTCTCGTGGTGTGACGGGCGGTGTGTACAAGGCCCGGGAACGTATTCACCGCGGCATGCTGATCCGCGATTACTAGCGATTCCGGCTTCATGTAGGCGAGTTGCAGCCTACAATCCGAACTGAGAACGACTTTATCGGATTAGCTCCCTCTCGCGAGTTGGCAACCGTTTGTATCGTCCATTGTAGCACGTGTGTAGCCCAGGTCATAAGGGGCATGATGATTTGACGTCATCCCCACCTTCCTCCGGTTTGTCACCGGCAGTCACCTTAGAGTGCCCAACTAAATGATGGCAACTAAGATCAAGGGTTGCGCTCGTTGCGGGACTTAACCCAACATCTCACGACACGAGCTGACGACAACCATGCACCACCTGTCACCGTTGCCCCCGAAGGGGAAACTATATCTCTACAGTGGTCAACGGGATGTCAAGACCTGGTAAGGTTCTTCGCGTTGCTTCGAATTAAACCACATGCTCCACCGCTTGTGCGGGCCCCCGTCAATTCCTTTGAGTTTCAGTCTTGCGACCGTACTCCCCAGGCGGAGTGCTTAATGCGTTAGCTGCAGCACTAAGGGGCGGAAACCCCCTAACACTTAGCACTCATCGTTTACGGCGTGGACTACCAGGGTATCTAATCCTGTTTGCTCCCCACGCTTTCGCGCCTCAGTGTCAGTTACAGACCAGATAGTCGCCTTCGCCACTGGTGTTCCTCCAAATCTCTACGCATTTCACCGCTACACTTGGAATTCCACTATCCTCTTCTGCACTCAAGTCTCCCAGTTTCCAATGACCCTCCACGGTTGAGCCGTGGGCTTTCACATCAGACTTAAGAAACCACCTGCGCGCGCTTTACGCCCAATAATTCCGGACAACGCTTGCCACCTACGTATTACCGCGGCTGCTGGCACGTAGTTAGCCGTGGCTTTCTAATAAGGTACCGTCAAGGTACAGCCAGTTACTACTGTACTTGTTCTTCCCTTACAACAGAGTTTTACGAACCGAAATCCTTCTTCACTCACGCGGCGTTGCTCCATCAGGCTTTCGCCCATTGTGGAAGATTCCCTACTGCTGCCTCCCGTAGGAGTCTGGGCCGTGTCTCAGTCCCAGTGTGGCCGATCACCCTCTCAGGTCGGCTACGCATCGTCGCCTTGGTGAGCCGTTACCTCACCAACTAGCTAATGCGCCGCGGGCCCATCCTATAGCGACAGCCGAAACCGTCTTTCAGTGTTTCACCATGAGGTGAAACAGATTATTCGGTATTAGCCCCGGTTTCCCGGAGTTATCCCAAACTATAAGGTAGGTTGCCCACGTGTTACTCACCCGTCCGCCGCTAACGTCGAAGGAGCAAGCTCCTTCTCTGTTCGCTCGACTTGCATGTATTAGGCACGCCGCCAGCGTTCGTCCTGAGCCAGGATCAAACTCTCCATAAAAGAAATTTGATTAGCTCAAATTGTTTTGCTGGCATCAATTTTGATGTCCAAAATTTTGTTTCGTTCACTAGCTAAACTAGCTACTTAAAACTTTATTGATTACGTTTTGCTTGTTCAGTTTTCAAGGTTCATAACGTTGTCGAATCAGACAACTATTTAATCTTATCAAACAACCAAGAGGTTGTCAACACTTTTTTTGGAGCGGGTGATGAGAATCGAACTCACGACATCAGCTTGGAAGGCTGAGGTTTTACCATTAAACTACACCCGCATTATTTTTAAAAAATATGGCGCGCCCGGCAGGAGTCGAACCCACAACCTTCTGATCCGTAGTCAGACGCTCTATCCAATTGAGCTACGGGCGCATATGAATTAATTAACTTTGTAATTGACTTTGGTGCGGCCGAGAGGACTTGAACCTCCACGGGGTTGCCCCCACTAGGCCCTCAACCTAGCGCGTCTGCCGTTCCGCCACGACCGCATTCAATTAGTAACTTTCTTATTATACTATACATCAATAGAAAGTCAACCTTTTTCTTAAAAGAGATGAGCCATGAAGGACTCGAACCTTCGACCCTCTGATTAAAAGTCAGATGCTCTACCAACTGAGCTAATGGCTCAAATTAAGAAATGAATGGCTGGGGTACTAGGATTCGAACCTAGGCATGACGGAATCAAAATCCGTTGCCTTACCGCTTGGCTATACCCCAATAAGTGGCGGTCCCGACCGGGATCGAACCGGCGATCTCCTGCGTGACAGGCAGGCATGTTAACCGCTACACCACGGGACCAATATTATTTGCAAAGTAAATTATGAAAATGACCCCTACGGGATTCGAACCCGTGTTACCGCCGTGAAAGGGCGGTGTCTTAACCACTTGACCAAGGGGCCATGGCTCCGAAGGCAGGACTCGAACCTGCGACAACCTGATTAACAGTCAGGTGCTACTACCAACTGAGCTACTTCGGAATAATGAGTGTTATGTTGTCGTCGTTATCTTGTCGACTTTTACTATTATAGGGATAACTAAACAATACGTCAATCTTTTTTTAATATTTTTTTACTCTAATAATTTAAGCCTGCCCAAACACTTGCTACAACAGTACTTTTCAACATTCATTTTAATTTTTCTTACATATAATTGCTGGCAATTAGTACATGTATAGGTGTAGCGTCGTTGTTTTTTTATAGATGATTTAGAAGTATGTAACGCTGAACAGAAACGAGGTGCCTTTACTTTATTTAATAGTTCCCTGAATTCTTTATCCCGATGCTGATACCCCTTACCTTCAATATGTAAATGGTAATGACACAGTTCATGAAGTACAATGCCTTGAATTTCCTTAATACCATATAATTCAAAAGCTTTTGGATTGATCTCAATATTGTGCGTTTGTAAAAGATATCGCCCGCCCGTTGAACGTAACCTTCCATTAAAATAAGCTTGGTGTATAAATGGTTTTTGAAAACTTTCCAAAGAAATTCGACATACAAGCTGTTGTAGTTCCTCATTGTCCAACTTGATCACCTCCAACAACAAGAATACCACACTGTGTAGTATGCACAGCGTGGTAAAAATTTATTACTCAATCTAATAATTGATTTTTAGGAGGAAGCATTGTTAAAGAAATCCGCCCTTTACTAAGATCAATCTGTTCAACCCAAACGGTTACAATATCTCCTAACGCCACAACCTCTAATGGATGTTTAATGCGTTTATTTTGAAGTTTTGAAATGTGCACAAGTCCATCTTGCTTCACACCAATATCAACAAAAGCTCCAAAGTCTACTACATTTCGCACAGTTCCCTGTAGCTCCATACCAACTTTTAAATCTTCCATTTTCAATACATCTGTTTTTAGCAATGGCTGTGGGAACGCATCACGTGGATCACGACTTGGCTTCATCAAAGTATCTACAATATCTTGAATCGTTACAACACCAATCTCTAGTACTCCACTTAATTGTTGAATATCCAAAGCAGCAATAGCTTCCTCCGCCTTCTTCGTTCCAAGTTCTTTTTTATCGATCTTTGCCTCTCCTAAAATCTGTTCTGCAAGATGATAGCTTTCAGGGTGGATACCTGTAGAATCAAATGGATTTTTTGCCTCAGAGATACGTAAGAAACCAATGGCTTGCTCATAAGTTTTCGCACCCAATCTTGGAATTTTCTTTAATTGTACACGGGTAGTGAATTGACCATTCTCTTCTCGAACCTTCACGATATTTTCTGCAACTGTTTTAGATAAACCAGAAACGTATTGTAAAAGTGATGAAGAGGCCGTGTTTACATCAACTCCCACTTGGTTAACTGCTGTTTCTACTATAAATGTTAATGATTCATTTAATTTCTTTTGAGAAACATCATGCTGATACTGCCCCACTCCAACTGCTTTTGGTTCAATCTTCACTAGCTCTGATAAAGGATCTTGTAAGCGTCGGGCAATAGACACAGCACTTCGTTGCTCAACCTGTAAATCAGGGAATTCAGCCCGAGCAATATCCGATGCTGAGTACACAGATGCTCCCGCTTCATTAACAATAACGTAGGCTACGTCCGTAGTCAGCTCGTTTAATACATCAACAATGAATTGTTCTGTTTCACGGGAGGCTGTCCCATTACCAATAGCAATTATACTAATTGGGTATTTTGCTAAGATTGCTTTTACAACAGCTTTCGATTTTGCCACATCTGGTTTAGGTGGATGTGGATAGATAGCGGTAACCTCTAGCATTTTCCCAGTTTCATCGACAACTGCTAATTTACAACCGGTACGATAAGCTGGGTCAACGCCCAAGACATATTTGCCTTTCATAGGTGGTTGTAATAGTAGATTACGTAAGTTTGCAGAGAAAATATGAATAGCCTGTGTTTCTGCTTTTTCAGTAAGCTCATTACGTATTTCTCTTTCTATAGAAGGTTGAATTAAACGCTTGTACGAATCTTCGATAGCTAGCTTCACTTCAGCAATAGCAGGAGATGTTCCCGTTGCTGGTATCCATTCTTTCCACATGATCATCAATACGCGATCCACCGGAACATGAATCGAAACTTTTAAAACATCTTCTTTTTCCCCACGATTTATCGCTAGAATACGATGAGGAACAATTCGATTAACAGGCTCCTCATACTCGTAGTACATTTCAAATACATTTTTCTCATCTATTTCTGCATTTTTCACACTCGTTACAAGTACGCCATCTTTCAATGAATACGTACGAATTTTCTCACGAATAGCAGCATCATCAGCAAAGCGTTCTGCTAAAATATCTCTCGCTCCTGCTAGCGCGTCTTCAGTATTAGCTACTTGATCATTATCGACGAATTTAATAGCTAGTTGCTCTAGTGGATCATGACTAAAAGCTACTAAAAGATCTGCCAGTGGTTCTAAGCCCTTTTCTTTTGCAATAGTAGCCTTAGTACGACGCTTTTGCTTGTAAGGTCTATATAAATCCTCTACACGCTGTAGTACTGTTGCTGAAAGAATAGATTTTTCTAATTCTGGTGTAAGCTTATCTTGCTCTTGGATTAATCGAATAACCTCTTCTTTCCGTTGTTCGAGCTGCTGTATGTAGTGATAACGATCCTCTACAGCTTTAATTTGCACCTCATCCAGAGATCCCGTTACTTCTTTTCGATAACGCGCAATAAACGGAACTGTATTTCCTTCTTCTAATAATTTAATAACAGCATCAACTTGCCCTGGTTTAACCGCTACATCTTTTGCAATGAGCTGTAACATTTGCTTTTGTTCCACACCATCACTACCTTTTTCTTTTCATTTTACCATTACACTTTACTAAAAATGCAAAAAAATAGTCTACTCAAACGAATATGAGTAGACTATTTTCAAACATTTAAAAGGTGTTTAGTATGATTCACAGCACACCCATTGATGGATTAGAGCGACACACCGCCACTTGCTAGAATAGCCTCTTGTAATTTCTTGATTGCTTTTCTTTGTATTCTAGATACATGCATTTGAGAAATCCCTAATTGTTCTCCAGCTTCTTTTTGACTTAGTTGCTCTAAATATGTAAGCTGAATGATTTGTTTTTCTCTTTCATTCAAAACAACCATTGCCTCGGAAACAATCATTCGTTTATCAGTCATTTCATAGCCATCGTCTTCCCTACCCAAAATATCGAATAGTGTTACGGTGCTACCATCTGAATCTGACTCTATTGAATGATCCATAGAAAGAGCTTGATAACTACGGCTCATTTCCATAGCCTCTAATACTTCTTCCTCCGCTACATCTAAACGCTCGGCAATTTCTTGAATGGATGGAGAACGCTGCAATTCAATAGTCAGCGCCTCCACCGTAGATTTGATTCTCGGCCCAATTTCTTTTATGCGTCTAGGCACATGAACATCCCATGTTTTATCACGTAAAAAGCGCTTGATTTCTCCAACAATTGTTGGTACAGCAAATGCTTCAAAACTACGGCCAACATTTGGATCAAAACGTCTAATTGCACCTAATAAACCCAGCATCCCTACTTGAACAATATCATCATAATAAGATTTACCATTCGAATACTTACGTGCTATTGACTCAACTAGATATCGATAATGAATCACTAAATTCGTTTGCGCTTCATCATCCTCCGTTGATTGGTACAATTCAATCCACTTTAATACATCTTCTTTGGATGAAGATTTATGTAGTGATTCTTTCGACATTTTTTTCCACCTGCTCCCTAGTGACATACTTTGTCATAAAGACAGTTACGCCACCATCGTTATTGATCATCACCTCATCCATCAAAGTTTCCATTAAATAAAGCCCTAACCCACCTTCTCTTAGCCCTGCAATATTTTCCTCAGGATGGTACGGTCCAATCTTAGTTTTAATCTCCTCGAAATTAAAACTATTACCGTAGTCAGCAATCATCAATTCCATTTTATTGTCGTATAACGCACATCCGATGACGATTTCGCCTTCTTCATCTTCTTTATAAGCGTGATGCACGACATTAGTGACAGCCTCACTTGCAGCAATTTTCAAGTCTTCGATATCATCATAATTAAAGCCAATCCTGCTTGCTAAGCCAGAGACAGTTAACCGAATAACACTGACAAATTGCGGTTTAGCAGGAACTCTAATTTCAATATAGTCAAATTCCTTCATTATCTTAATTCCACCTTTTTATCAGTTTCGATATCCATCAAATCACTCAGTCCTGTAATTTCAAACAATCTTTGTAATCTAGTCGATAAACCAACGAGCTTCACTTTGCCATTTTCACGTAATGTTCTTTTATAAAAGGCAACAAAAATCCCGAGTCCTGTACTATCCATGTAATTTACCTTTGATAAATCGAGTTCAATTTCCAATCCTTCTGTAATCTTTACAGCTTCCAATTCTTCACGTAATCCTGATGCCGTAAACGTATCAATTTCACCTTCTACAAAGCCAAATAATTTATGATCAATTTCTTTAAAATGTATTGTAACGTCCATATAGCACACCTCCACCATATTTATTAGACTATTTTCTGTTCCCTGTTTCATTAAAACGTAAACCTATTTTTTAAAATAACTACAGTAAAATCATCTGTCAGTTTAAAATCCTGTATTTTCTCTATCTCTCTATATAGAAGCAAGCACAATTGTTGAGCTGATAAGTACTTGTTTTCTTTTATGAGTGCTGAAATAATTTCTCTTGAATTTAAGTCATCCTGCCCTCTAAATTCTGTTACTCCATCGGTCATCATGATGATCAAATCATCTTCCTCTAAAATAATTTCATGAAATGTATATTTGGTTTCAGACAACACACCTAGTAATAAGCCTTTAGCTTCTAAAGGAATAAATTCATCTTGCTTGGCTCTATAATGTAAAGCCGGCTCATGTCCTGCAGAAGCATAGGAAAATATGTTTTGGCGAATATCTAAGCAGCCATAGAACATAGAAACAAACATACTATCATCAACACCTTTTTCTATTACCCTATTAATGACTTCTAAAACATACGAAGGATCTTTATAGGCATAACTCAATGTCTCAAGTCCGTATTTCACCATAGACATACATAAAGCAGCAGGTACACCCTTTCCTACAACATCTGTTACTGCCACACTTAAATATTCTTCTCCATCATGAAAAAAATGAACATAATCACCATTCATTTTACGAATAGGAAACGAAACCATTCCTATATCAATACTTTGTAGCTCAGGCACATATGATTTTAATAAGGTCTTTTGAATGTTAGTTGCAATCTTCATTTCCAATTCATACTCAGCCTGTTTTTGTAGTAAGCTTTGATGCTCTCGATGTGCCATACCATAATGCACCATAACTTCAATAAGAAAATCATATGCTGGCTGCGATTCACCCATTCGATTAGGAAATATTGCTTCTACAGCATTTTTATGAATACTAACAACATCCTCAGGGGCTATACTTTTTTGAATTAATTGACGTGTGAAATTTTGAGCAATATATAGATTTTTTTCTGTTTGATTCAACATATAATCTGACAATATTTTTTTATACTGAGCTTCTAATTGTTTCAATTTCTTCACGTCCTAACGCAGCCATTTTTCGGTCCTTATTGTTGTACCCTCTCCAATGACAGATTGGATGTGTAAGCTGTCCATCAATCGCTTAACCCCTGGAAGGCCAGCACCTAGACCCCCCGATGTAGAATAACCATCCTCTGTTACTTTGCGAATATCCTTAATTCCAGGTCCTTGATCAGTTGCAACAACTACTATTTTCTTTTCAGTTTCTGTCTCAATTCTTTCAATTTCAATTATACCTATACTGGCATATAAATAAATATTTCTTGCTAATTCACTAATAGCTGTGGTTATACGAGCTTGATCAACAGTGCCAAATCCAAGTGCCTTTGCCTCATTACGCCCCAGTTGTCTTGCTGTAATAATATCCCACTCTGTAATAATTTCAACCGAAGACTTACTTGTCACTGCTGCCCCTCCATTTCCTTACGGAGTAATACCCTTTTACTTTTATTCGACATATTACACACAAACTATATAGTATTTATAAATGGAATATTCTATGTATATTTTCATATACCTTTAAGAATTTTTTCAATAATCTATTTTTATTAAAAATCTTGTGTATATCTTAAATCTTTTTTTATTATTTATCAAATACGTCATAGCATAATAACGAAGAGATTTTTTGCTACCATCAAACATTTCAACATTCTTCCTATGTACTAATGACATAAGAATTTCAAAGTATACGAAATAACTGAAGGAATAGAAAAGACAAAAAAGCATCGAGATATCAATTATCTCGATGCTTTCTATACACATATGTATATCAAAATTTAACTAGACCTAAACTGATCATCAACGCACCATCAACTTTTTCCATCACAGCATGATCAAGTTGTGTAATACGATCTGTCAATCTTGACTTATCAATTGTCCGCACTTGTTCTAGCAAAATAACCGAATCACGTTCAAAACCATACTTTTCAGCATTGATTTCAACGTGTGTCGGTAACTTTGCCTTTTGAATCTGTGCAGTGATAGCCGCGATGATGACAGTCGGACTAAATCGATTGCCAATATCATTTTGAATAATCAGCACCGGCCTAGTGCCCCCTTGTTCAGAGCCTACTACCGGTGATAAATCTGCAAAAAAAACGTCACCACGTTTTACATTCAAAGTGTCATCCCCCGCTTACGAGACGCTCCACCATATGTTGTGCTTCATATTCTGCATGCAAGCATTCACTCGCGATCATTAAATTAATATGAGACATTTCAACATATCCTTTAATCATAGCTTCCCGTATTTGATTTGGTTGCTCCTGCATTAAATTTTTGCGCGCTAAAGAACGCACAAAAGATTCACCTTCAATTACTTCCTTTGTTTGTAGAAATAGTCTGTCTTGAACAGCAATTGTAGCTTCTCTTAACTTTTTATCGTACACAGCAAGCACCTCCAACGGAACCATACACTTTTCATTACTTCCCATTCTATCATTGAAAGATATTGTTGAAAAGACATGAAATGACAAAATATCTGACAATTTGAAGTACAAATTGTAAAAATATGTTGGCTGTCGAAGGTATATGACGAATAATTATTATTGCAACTTATTACCAATTATGATTTATCTATCATTCGGAAAAGAAATAAGATCTCCAGTGCTTATTAATTGACCAAATTCTTCATACTGGCATAAATTGAAAGCTAAAATATATTGGCATAAATGTGTTTATTAAAAGTATATTCTAGGAACTCTTGCTGTGATCATGCATGGTATTTCATAGTTAATGGTTTCAAGCTTAGTTGCCCATTCATCGATGGAAATCCTATTCTGTCCTTGTTGGCCAATAAGTGTTACCTTCTCACCTATAGCATATGCTTTTGGTAGGGCAACCATACATTGGTCCATACAAATTCGTCCAACAATCGGCATTCTCTGTCCATCAATTAAAACCTCTTGTCCACCTAACTTACGAATAACACCATCTGCGTAACCTATTGGAAGAGTTCCAATCCACATATCTGTTGGCGCAACATATGAAGCTCCATAGCCTACAGATTCACCTTTTTTTATTTCCTTCACATGAACAAGTTCACTTTCGAGTGAAAATGCAGGTTGTAAGGCAAAGGGTAGGATACTCTCTACATAGGAGGACGGTGATAAACCATACATTGAAATCCCATATCTCACAGCATCATACTGCAAGTTAGAATCCTTTACTAATGAAGCTGCTGTATTAGATGCATGAACAAGTGGCGGCTTTATCGGCAATACTGCTAAACAGCTTTCAAAAAATTGTACTTGCTGATCAAAATAAGTTGTATCTTTCTCATCCGCTGTTGCAAAGTGCGTAAATATTCCGTTCAACTCTACATTATCAGTAGACTCAATTGTTTGATACAATGCTAACAAATCCTGCTCAGAGCGAATGCCGATTCTACCCATACCACTATCTACTTTCATATGTAGCAGTAAAGGAAGCGCTTCATTGGCTATAAGTGGTGCTGCTTGCTGTACCCACTCACTTCCATACACAGTGAGCATAATACGCTGTTGAGCTGCGAAAGGAGCAAAGGACACTGGAGATGCACCTAATATTAGTATGTCTGGATCTTCAAAATGTGCTCGAATATGTAATGCTTCATCAGGCGTTGCCACTGCAAGTATTGTGGCACCAGCCTCAAGAGCTGCCTGTGCTACGGCTACATCTCCATGACCATATGCATTCGCCTTTACTACAGCAATTATTTGAACATTAGGTCGTATAAATTTTTTTAAATTTTTGACGTTTTGTTGGATTGCTTGTAGATTTATCATTGCTTTCGTTGGTCGAAAATATTGCTGTGTCTTCATAAGAATACCCTCTTTATTTTTAATTAAAACATTATGTATTACATACATATTTTTTATTTAGCTTGTACAATTATACGTTTATTAGTCCTGAAACGTTTACTTTATAGACAATCACTTAACATTTTCTAAACCACAAATTTTTATATTGTCAATAAGCTACAGCTTTCATGAACTAGAAAGCTGTAGCTAGAAAAGTTACTTCATACTACCTATCGTCATAGATGTAGCAACTTCAATCATTTCTTCACGCGTTAGTTTACTGGAAGCTACAAAGAATTCAACACCATCTTTTTCCCAACTAACTGAAGTATCTGTAATCGCACCTATTGTAAATCCTAAATCAACTGGATCACCAGGCGAAGATACTGGTAACATAGAGTTTTCCTTTGTCACTGGCTGTTGCATAACTGTAAAGGCTTTTTCTCCTTCAAATGTTAAGATAACGCGTTCCATACCACTTTCTTGAACGACTTTTTCATTCGCCAATTGTGCCCAATTTAATACTGGATAGCTAGTTTGGAACTCTTGATATTCTACTTCTGCACCAACTGCTTCTTTGTCTTCTTTGTCTTCTTTACCATCTTTCTCTGCTGGTGTAGCTTGTTCACCTTTAGTTTTATCTTTATCTGTAAATTGCTCAACTGCATACTCTTTGGCAGCATGCTGCACACCTAGTTTAATTTTCTTAAATGTAATTCGAATTTGTTCTTCTTTCACATCATTCATAATGACAACAGAAGTTGGTAGTAAAGTTTTCTTATCTACTGTAATCACCTGATGAGGCATACTATTTTTATAGCTATTTCTAGTAGCCGCTTCAAATATATATGCTTTCTCTTCCTCTTTCATGACAAGATTTTTATCTTCTGCTAAATCTTCTGCAAGAGCTCCTATTAGATATGCTTGACTATTCTTCTTAGGCCAATCACTTTGGAATTTATACATTTTGTTTAATGTTGGTGTTACAACAAATACGCCATCCGCATTACGCACAATCATTTGAGAAACATCTTTTCCACTTTCCATAACTTCTACTCGATAGAAATCAGGTTTAGTATGCCATACTGTTACATTATAATTTCTAGGCTCCCCACCAGATTTGATCTCCATCGTAGCATTTAATTCATAGCCATTTGTCTCTCCCCATTTACCATTCACTTTCTTCAACACTTTTTCCTGTGAGGCTGTACCACATGCCGACAGAAGTAATATCGTACAAAATAAGACGAGCCATTTAACTATTCGGTTGCCCACGCTTTCACCCTTTCTTCTTTCAAATCCACTACGACAATATATGAACCGTATTTGTCAGTTATGTCATTTGTAGAAAAGGCAATATATTTAAATTTACTGGCTAACCTTTTTAGACAACTTCATTCCTATTCTAATAAGATTACTTGAGCAGCTGCATATTGCTTGGAATGCGTAATACTAACAAAACCATTGGCAAGCTCCCCCTTAAAATATAAAACGGGTTTTCCAGCCTCTCCTCGTAATATCTCCATATCATGAAGTTTACATTGTTCGCCAATGCCAGTACCCATCGCTTTCGAAAATGCTTCCTTCGCAGCAAAGCGTCCTGCTAAAAATTCTATTTTACGAGTTTCTGAGTAACCATCAAATAATTTTTTTTCCCTTGTTGATAAAATGCGGTCTTTAAATTTATCTGTACGCTTCATCGCTTTTTCAATACGGTCTATTTCTACAATATCTAGACCAATTCCCTTAATCATGTGACCTTCTCCTTTACCTATTTCCAACAAGGCATGTATAATAATTGTAAATTGAGGTGGAGCCATGTTTAGTAGAACAGAAAATTTTAAGCAATATACAAAGTATTACCCTGTTGTGTCAACGTTAATAGCAATCAATTTAATTCTTTATGTATTGTCTCTTTTACCCGGTGTAGGAACTCTTTTGTGGAATTACGGAATTCAAGCGAATTTCCTCGTTCAAAAAGGTGAGTGGTGGCGTGTATTCTCTGCTATGTTTTTACATGCAGGGTTTATGCATGTGTTTTTTAATATGTTTTCCTTATATCTCTTTGGACCAGAGCTTGAAAAAATTGCAGGTAAAGCCCGTTTTATTACAATTTATTTAGTATCGGGTATTGTTGGCAACATGGCAACCTACATATTCTATGATAGTAGTTATGCGAGTCTTGGTGCAAGTGGAGCTATTTTTGGAATTTTTGGTGCTTTTGGGGCATTAGTGTATTATACTCGTAGAACAATGCCAATGCTTCGTAAGCTTATTTTACCAATCATCATTATCAGTGTCATTATGACTTTTCTTCAACCGAATGTAAACGTTTTTGCACATTTAGGTGGGCTAGTAACCGGATTCATTCTAGGGCTTATTTATTTACATCCAAAAAGAATTTTAAGCTGGCGCAAACAAAAAATGGCGGGTAGACCATAATTTAAGAGAGGAGCAGCACCATGGGTTATAAGTTAGATCTCATGGCACTGCTCCTCTTTATATGAATCGCTTTTTACAGGGCGACCGTCGCTTCATTGGTCATCTTAATTTTTTTCCACTCAGCTGCCGTTATACCATAAACCACTTGGTCTACATGATGATCATACAGCCACTCCGCATCCCTTAATCGCCCTTCTTCATGAAAGCCCAACACTTTTGGAATCGTACGGCTACGAATATTTCCAACCGCTACTCGCACTTCAATACGGTGTAGCTTCAAATAATGAAAGGCATAATCAATTAATGCTTTCATTGAATTTGTTACAAGCCCCTTGCCTACAAACTCATTCCCTAACCAATAGCCAATACTTGTCCACTTGTGTTGCCAGTTGATTTGATGATACCCAATGACACCCGCGAGCTGTCCATCATAGTAAATTCCTGCCTGTATCCCATCGTTATCAGCGTATTGTTGCATAGCCTTTTTTACAAATGCCTCTGTATCTTTAACTGTCTGAACACCATCTACAAAAGGTAACCATTCACGTAATGTATCCCTTGAACGATCAGTCAATGCAAATAAATCATGAACATCACTTAAATCCAATAATTTTAAATAAGCGTCTTCATTAATATCATATTTAAACATAGTCCCCACCCCTTTTGTTCTATTTATTTTATTATAAACTTCATTACCAAATATTTGTATGTAAAAAAGCTAATCCTTCCATAAAATTGAAAGAATTAGCTTTGCATTTAATGTTCGTACCAAGATAATATTGTTTCAGCATCTCGTTGTTCCAGACTCGAAACACTACCCGTTGTACCGGATGCTCCGGACATGACTGTTGCTTTTATAGACATAACATTTTTTCTTTTTTGAAAATACGATTGTGTACTTCCCATCGATTGTATACGTTTTTTCTCCACTATCAATGTGATTCGACTGAATACTCTATATTGTAAAGCCAGTTGCTTCCCATCAATTTGATAGCCTGCTGTTTTATGCTGCCAAACCCCAAGTAGTATCGTTAATGGAATGAGTAGCAATGACAATAGACCATACGGGTAGAAGAAATAACTACATGCACCAATAATAGGGACAAGCCAAATAAAATCTATGCGATAAAAGAAAGGTCTTGCTTTTTTAGGTGATCGAGTAAAGGAAGGATTCCAATTCATATCTGGGAAAAGACCCTCTAATGTCTGCATACAATCTTGTTTCTTAATGAGTGGGAATAAGGTAATTTTTTTATCCTTCCCCTCTTCACCATTACCTCCAGCACTCTCAACAACAACCGTTGCAAAGCCTGTTAATTGACGCAATGGATTTTCAACAATACGAATAGCCTGGATTCGGTTTAAAGGTAAGGTTATACGCTTTTTCTCTAAAAGTCCTTTAGTTATGATCAGCTTATCTTCTTCGATACGGACTGTATATTCATAGTAATTAATCAAGGTAATAAGGACAGAAACAACCCAGGCTACTATTAAAATTAACATAACCGATATCGCTATTAAAAAGGCCCCGACTTTCACAAAATCAGCCAACTCATGGAAAACAGTTTCATAAGGAATAATATCTGAAAACTGAGAGGCGATAGCAGCAAGACCAGATAACACAACACCAATCCCACCAGAAGTTGTGGCTAACACTAGTAAGTCACGCATGGACATATGGTAAAGAGTTGGTGCGGAAATTGAAATTGAATCGTCTGCGACCTCCGTCTGTTCTGCATATTGTTGGTTTACACCTTCATTTTTGGCACGGCGCATTTCTAGTTCAATAACATCTGCCGCTTCTTTACGAATTGCAGTAAGTTCTACTTCAGGCTTGCCACCTTTACTCCCTGCTGTTTCCACCTGAACTTTGACTAATCCAAAAATACGATGGAAAATTCCTTCATTATAGTTCAAACTTTGAATACGTTCAAACGGAATATAACGCTTCTTTTTAACAAACAATCCATATTTGATACGGAGTTCTCCATCCTCATACCAATAAACAAATGTCCGCCATTTAATAATGCCTCCAATCAATGCAAGGAGTGCGGCTATTCCCCATACACCGAAGAGTAAAATGGTATCAAAAAAATGATCACTACGGAAATTTAGTGAAAAATTAAAGCCATTCGTTATGATAATGATCGCAATGGGTAATATCATACTTTTTAATGCTTTGACGCTCGTAATTACTGCTGATATAGGATGTAAACGATTAATCTCCTTAGACATCATCTTCCGCCACCCTTGCTAACTCAGAGATACGAGCACGAAGTGAATCTGCTTCGTCCATGATAAGTGCGGGAATTGTATGTACGGTTGCTGCCGTTGATATGGAGATATTACCTAAATCATATTTCTTTAAAATCGGTCCCTGTGTCGTATCAACATGTTGGACACGAACCATTGGTATGAGCGTACGTTTTACTACAAATAAGCCATGTTGTACTTCAATTTCATGTTCTCGCACTTCATATCGCCATCGTTCCCATCTAATTTTAGGAAAAATAAAAACTGATAATATGGCACTTAATACTACAATCGCCCCAGCTATGTAATAAATAAACGTTGGCCATTCAAAATAATAAGTACCATAGCTTACGATTCCTGCTGCAATTAATAGCACCACTGTTTGTATGACACCATATAAACGCCATACAGTTAACCCTTTACGGGAAATTTGATGCACTGGTTGAGCTCTCATTGTCGTTCCCCCTCTTTTCTATAGTAGGTTATACGGAATTCATGACCGTTTTGTTTCAACTATATACGAAAAAAAACCTTACAGCCAGTATGACTGCAAGGTTTTAATATCCACTTACGAAAATTAATCTTCGTGACGTCGAGGAGAACGAGAACGACCTTGTCCACCTTCACGACGGCCTCCTTCACGGCGACCACCTTCACGACGACTGCTACTGTTACTATTACTATTACTATTACGGCGATCTCCACCACGAGAGTCACGACGTCCACCGTAGTTACGATTATTACCACCGCGACCACGATCTCCACCGCCACGATTACTGCTAGAGCGTTCACGACGCATTGGTAATGGACGTTCTTCTGAAATTGTTACTGGTGTATCATCTGGCTCTTTCGTTAATGAGCGAAGAGCAGCTGCAACAACATCAATTGCCTCATGATTATCAAGTATTTCTGACGCAAGTGTACGGTAATCACCTAAGTTGTTATTAGCAATAAGACCTTCAAGAGTATCAAGAGCTAATCGTTGTTGTCCTACTAATGCTTCATCTGTTGTTGGCGGACGAAGTGGAGTCATACGTTTCTTCGTAGTTTCTTCTACGATACGCAAGTAACCCATTTCACGTGGCGTTACAAACGTAACAGCAAGACCTGACTTACCTGCACGACCTGTACGACCAATACGGTGAACATAAGATTCAGGGTCTTGTGGAATATCGAAGTTGTATACGTGTGTGACACCAGAAATATCAAGACCACGTGCCGCTACATCCGTCGCAACAAGGATATCAATTTTATTTTCTTTAAATTGACGCAATACAGAAATTCGCTTAGCTTGACTTAAATCACCGTGAATACCTTCAGCAAGGTAACCACGAATAGATAAAGCTTGAGCTAGCTCATCTACACGACGTTTTGTACGACCAAAGATAATAGCAAGTTCTGGTTGGTGAACATTTAATAAACGAGATAAAACATCGAATTTTTCACGTTCAGCAGATTTTACGAAATATTGATCAATATTATCAACAGTTAATTCTTTTGCTTTAATTTTTACGATTTCTGGATCACGCATAAATGTTTCCGCAATTTTACGGATTGCTGGCGGCATTGTTGCTGAGAACAGTAATGTTTGACGCTCAGCAGGAACGTTTTCTAGGATGGAATTAATATCATCGATAAAGCCCATATTTAACATTTCATCTGCTTCATCCAATACTAATGTTTGCACATCTTCTAATTTTAACGTACGACGATTAATATGGTCAATAATACGTCCTGGCGTACCAACAATGATTTGAGGTTTATTTTTCAGTGCACGGATTTGACGGCCAATTTCTTGTCCCCCGTAAACTGATAATAATTTCACACGTTTATCATAGCCAATCTTGTAAAGCTCTTCAGATACTTGAATAGCTAATTCACGAGTTGGAGCAATAACCAATGCTTGGATATTAGGGTTTTTTGGATCGATTTTTTCAATTAGTGGAATCCCGAAAGCGGCAGTTTTACCAGTACCTGTTTGCGCTTGACCTAATACATCACGGCCTTCAATAGCAAAACGAATAGTACCTTCTTGGATTGGTGTTGCTTCTTCAAATCCCATACGCTTTACAGAGCGTAATGTAGATTCGCTAATATTTAATTCTGAAAAATTTGTCAAACTTCTCAATCTCCTTTTTTTCCTTTTAAGTTGACAAATGGTTACATTTTCAGATGAAGTTGTCGGCAAATTCGAGCCTGTGTAGTGGAACGTTTCCGTTACTTAAAAATTCTCTCTACATGATCATTCATGTAGAGCTCTCTTATATGAAAAGGAAAGCCCGGTCTTTACCGAGCGGTTCGATTCTGTCGTAATTATTCACTTTAGAATAAAACCGTTGTGTTCAAAAAAAAGTACTCTTCAACCAAATATGAAGAGTCTTCGCACAAAATGTATCCATTGCTTACACTAGTCTAACATGGCTTTAATACGTATGCAACGATAACGCATGAGTCGTAATAATCTGACTACTTCAAGTATCCTTTAAAAACAGCAAAACCCGCGGAAACCAATCGGAGCAATCTTCCTCAAGACATATATGATGCCTTCCATTATCAGAAAAATACAAAATTTTATTAGTGGAAGCCAATTCATCATAAAGAAATTGTGCTGTGTTAAACGGCACTATTCCATCCTGTTTCCCTTGCACTATAAAGACAGGAATTTCGATATGCCGATAATACGGTTCCACGATTCGAACCAATTTCATAAATTCAATTGTTGAAGCTAATGGCACATTATTAAACTTATGTCGATAACGTAAAAATAGCTCATTATTCGTTAAATTATGATGATATGCATCTGTCGCAAGTAATTTGAAATCAATGACCAGTTGCTTAGGACTAATATATTTTGCAGCAGCACTCAATAATACTAGCTTTTTTACCTTATAACGTTTCGCCAAATATAAAGCTATAATGCCCCCCATTGAAAATCCAACAACGATGAGCTCATCTACTTTTTTAGCTAATGACCGTATGGCTAGCTCTGCGTCCATTAACCAGTGCTTTGCAGTAAATCCATCCATATGCAAGGCTTCACCATGACCCGATAATGTTGGTTCTACTATGAGCCAATCCGTATGCGTCCGTAAGTATGTTGTAAACGGCTCCATCTCATAGGGACCACCTGAAAAGCCATGAATGCATAGTACACCTATTGACAAATCCCTCACCTCGTTTAACAAAGAAACCTCTAAAAAAATGAATCGGTGAGCAATTTATCCCACCGATTCAATGAAAATTATGACGTAAAAGCTTGTAAAATTGTCTCTAATTTCATACCACGGGAACCCTTCAGCAAAACAATAGATGATTCATTAGCAAGTTTTAGTTTTTCAATAATAGCCGTATAATCATCTTCGGCATATAACAATCGCTCTGCTCCAAAGCGCTCTTTTAATACTTCATAAAGATGAGTCATTCGAGGCCCAAATAGACAAACGTAATCGATTTCTTGCTCATCTATTTCCTCCGCTAGCCCTTCATGGAAACGCTGTTCATCCGGCCCAAGCTCTAGCATATCCCCTAATACAAGCCATTTTTCAGGTCGAATAGTTGAAGTAGCGATAAATTGAATAGCCGCTTTTACAGAGGTAGGTGCAGCATTATAAGCATCATTAATAAATAATGCACCATTTGTACCTTGTACTTGTTGCATCCTCATATCTGTTAATACTACATGCTCTAAGGATGTACGAATTTGCTCATTTTTTAAACCTAGTTGATGAGAAATTAACATGGCAACCAATGTATTTTTCACTTGATGCTTTCCAAGTACAGAAATAAAGAAGTCACCCTCTATCATACCGTGGGTAGTAAAGCTACTACCATTAGCATTGGCATGAATATGATCAGCATATAAAAGGTTATTTGGCTCTAATCCAAACGCTACGGCATTTAAATGCATTTCCTTAGCCACTAATTCCTGTAGCAATGGTTCATCTCCATCATAGAATAATAGGCCATCCGGCTGCATTCCTTGAATAATCTCAAACTTTGCCTGTGCGATACCTGCACGGGACCCTAAGTCCTGCATATGGGCCTCACCGATATTTGTAATAACTGTCATATGTGGCTGAGCTAGCTTTGTTAAAAATTCAATTTCGCCGAATCCACTCATTCCCATTTCAAGGACAGCTACCTCTGTATCTTCATCAAGCTGTAAAATAGTAATCGGTAAACCTAGTTGATTGTTAAAATTCCCAATTGTCTTTTGAACTTTAAAGAACGGTGCAAGTGTACCCGCTAAAATATCTTTTGTTGATGTTTTACCGTTAGAGCCAGTAATACCAATAAATTTGGCTTTATGTTCATTACGATAAGCTCGTGCCATTTCCTGTAAAGCTACTTCCGGATCATCCACAAACAATAAAGGTATACCTTCCGGCGGATTAGGTTCATCCTTTTGCCAGAGAGAAGCACCTGCACCTTTTTCAACCGCCTGAGCAACGAACCGGTGTCCATTTGTTTGCTCACCACGAAATGGTACAAATAAATCCCCCTGTTGAATTGTTCTTGTATCAATGGAAATTCCTGATACAACCGTATCATCGTAAGCCGACATATCCTCATTTAACCATGCAGCTAATTGTTTTAATGTTTTTTTCACAATAATCCCACTCAGTCTTTTTTATAGTGAAGCTGTTGTTTTTCTTCAAAACGTTCAATGGCTAACGTAATCAAACGATTGATCAGCTCTGGATAGCTTACATTTGTATGTTGCCACAATAGTGGATACATACTTACTGGCGTGAAACCAGGCAATGTATTGACTTCATTAATGTAAACGCTATGATCAGCTGTTACAAAGAAGTCGGCACGAACTAAACCGCTACCATCAATCGCTTTAAAAGCCCGTTTTGCCAGATCTTTTAAGCTTGATTCTGTTTCCTTTGGTAGCTCAGCTGGAATAATCAGTGCTGTGGAGCCGTCCGTGTACTTAGAATCATAATCATAAAATTCTGTAACAGGTTTAATTTCACCTGGTACTGAAACTTCCGGATAATCATTTCCTAAGACGGCAAGTTCAATTTCTCGAGCGATAATACCTTGCTCGACAACAATTTTACGATCGTATTGTAAGGCAACCTCGATTGCTTTTTTTAATTCATCACGGCTTGTTGCTTTGCTAATTCCAACGCTAGATCCTAAATTTGCAGGTTTCACAAACATTGGCCAAGTTAATCTTTCTTCACAGCGTTCAATGATAGCCTGTTGTTCATTCTTCCATTCACTGCGAATAAAGTACGTATAGGGCACTTGTGGTAAACCAGCAATCTCGAATAATTGCTTCATAACCACTTTATCCATTCCAGCAGAAGATGCTAAAACCCCATTTCCTACATAGGGAAGATTTAAAACTTCTAGTAAACCTTGCACGGTTCCATCCTCACCATTTGTTCCATGTAGCAATGGGAAAATAACATCGAACTGTACTGATTTGCCATGTTCATCGATTAAAAAATCAGTAATATTATTTTCTAAAATTGTAGTATTATCACCAAATTGTAGTTCTTCGATAGTACTTACAGGCTTTTCTAAACGATCTCCACGTCGCCATTCTCCTTCAGATGTTATGAAAATCGGATATACTTCATACTCCTCGAAATTCAAAGCACCAGTGACTGCACGAGCTGTTGATAAGGATACCTCATGCTCCGCTGACTTTCCGCCGTATAATAAACCGATTCTTTTTTTCATTTTTGTGCCCTCCACATACTTCTTGAGTACTATTAGTTTATCACGAAACGTCTTGACAAATGACATAAAAATCCCACCGTAATTTTCGACGGTGAGATTTAAGTGTATATTTCGTTAAATAATATAAATCAATTCATCGTGCTCAGTTTTCAAAATGGTATTTAAATCGTCCCATACTTCATCAGGAAAAGAATATTCTGACAGGTTGCGGACTTCTATCCCATATGCCACTTTTGGTTTTTCAATACGGTACAACGATAATAATGCACCGTCTTTAGCAAAGGATCGATAAGAACGTAAGAATTCAGGTGAAATGGTAGGGATACTTGATTTTACTTTTCTACGCCAAAATCCAGAGCTACGTTCCTTTTCGCGAATTAAACTATTAAAAACATTTGCCACCAATAAATCCGAATCACTTAAATGTCGGAAATAAATTTTTGTCATTTTTTCTAAATCTGAAGAGTAATAGACGAATCTATTTTGCAATTTGTTAAAAAATGCAGATGTAATCGGTTCTTTTTTATGACTTATGTAAAGCAATTCCCCTTGTTCCATCGGTGTTAGATGGTCTAGCCTCTTCTCATCCATAAAATCGACCCAACATAATTCCTTGGACTCAGCCGATTTTTTTACAAAATGGGGTACCTCTTCATCCAATACATATTCAAATTGTGTATGCATATTAAAAGAACCGTCTTCATAGGAATGTTTTAATAAAAGTAAGTGATGCAGTGGTTCAAGCGAAGCCGCAAATTGCGAGAATTTTAACCCGCTAAAAATGACAAATTTATCGACATCATTCATATGAACATAAATATGATACATAAAATCATCAGCTGACTTTAATTTTTTAGCCACAACCATCACCCCATTCTCCACTACATTATAAGACTAAACTCGATTTTTTTGAAACATTTTATGTTAATTGTCGTCACAACTATATACGCAGGCATAAAAGTGCTTTTTGCGTTATAATAGGAATGTTACACATGCATTTGCATACAGGTTTTCGATTACTCATTGAGTTAAAATATTTGCTTAAAAGTTCCATTGACAACGTTCAAAGCAAATTGCAATCTTATCAGTAGACATTCTTCTTTCTGATTTTGAATTCGCACTATTCTTTCAACATTATAAACGAAAATGGAAGAAACGCATTATATTTACTCATATTGAGATACTATTTTTATTTAGGTGGATTTTATGGAAAATAAACGAAATTTCGCAAATCGTTTTGACTGGACCCTTGCTTTTATTCTTTTCACTTTTCTAGTCATTAGTTTGTTAGCTATTGCATCTGCCCAAACATCCGGTCAATATGGCATTAACTACGTTCCAAAACAAATGCAATGGTATGTAATTGGTGCAGTAATTATTGGCATAGTGATGTTTTTTGAGCCAGATCAATATAAAAAAATGTCATGGTATATGTATGGAGCAGGGATTGCCTTATTGGTACTGCTTATATTTATGCCTGAAGGAGAAGGTCAAATTGGTGCACCGGTCAATGGCGCAAAAAGCTGGTACCATACACCGCTTGGAAACATTCAACCTTCAGAGTTTATGAAAACATTCTACATCTTAGCACTGGCACGATTAATTAGTAAGCATCATGAAGTCTATTCATTAAAATCATTAAAAACAGACTTCTTATTATTAGGAAAAATCGGTTTAACTCTTATCGTTCCATTAGCGATTATTTTGAAACAACCAGACCTTGGTTCAGCACTTGTATTCTTTGCCATTACCGCTGCCCTTATTATTGTAGCAGGTATTTCATGGAAAATAATATTACCTACATTTTTAGGTGGCGTAGTAGCAGGTGGTTCACTATTATGGATGGCTCTCTATATGCAAGATTTCTTAGAGAAAACATTCGGTTTTAAAACGTATCAGTTCGCTCGAATCTATTCTTGGCTCGATCCCTACTCCTATTCTTCCAGTGATGGTTACCATTTAATTACATCGCTCAATGCAATTGGATCAGGTGAAATTTTCGGTAAGGGCTTTCGAAACCGAGAAGTATATGTTGCAGAGAACCATACCGATTTCATTTTCACTGTAATCGGTGAGGAATGGGGCTTTATTGGGGCAAGCATTGTTATTTGTATTTTCTTCCTACTAATTTATCATTTAACAAAAACTACTCTTTTATTGAAAGACCCATTTTCAACATATGTTTGTGCTGGTATTATCGCTATGATTACATTCCATGTGTTCGAGAATATAGGAATGACGATTCAATTATTACCGATTACCGGTATTCCACTTCCATTCATTAGCTATGGTGGTAGTTCATTAATGGGGAATGCTCTAGCTATCGGACTTGTCTTTAGTATGAGGTTCCACTATCGGACATACATGTTTACTACACATGATGAAGATGAATAAAAATAGAAAAAGGGAAGCCTCTAGTACAGAGACTTCCCTTTTTCTATTGTAAACGAGTTAAGCTTGAACTTGCGGTGTCTGCGTTGGTGGTGTTAGCACTTTTAAAAGTTCTAGTCGAGACTTTGTTACAGTGGCTGTTACACCCAACTTAGATAAATTCGAAACAATCTTTTTCAAATCTACTTCTTTCCTCATACATTCCACCTCAATCTTTCCTCGATTTTATATAACGTTTAATTGGCAAAAAAGTTTCATTTTTCTACGAGTATGATGTCTGACAAGTTTATCATACCATTTAACTTTGCTTTGAAATTTTTCTTTTTTGTGACATTGTATTTTTTTATACCCTGCCCTGTTCACCACCAAACATTTATAAACTAACCTAAACCCCCATATTTTATTCATTTACTTTATTTCACAGCAAAAGAAAAGCCGTCTATCCATGTTTCTCCTTCCGTTTTCTTGTAATAGCAAGAACAACGGGGTTAGAATATACATATTGAAATAATGTATGAAAGCAGGGAACTATATGAAAAAGGCAATTTTATTATTAATGTCTGTTCAATTCCTCGTTTACCTAGGGTTCGGTATTATTATTCCAGTCTTACCTGAGGTTATTGTGCAGCAAAATTGGGATAATCTCCATGTTGGTGGCTTACTGACCGTCTATTCATTAGCTAGCTTTTTCACTGCACCATTTTGGGGCATGCTATCAGATAAGGTAGGTCGTAAACAGCTAATCTTAACGGGACTAATTGGTTTTAGCCTAAGCTTTGTTATTTTTTCATTATTTATTGATAACTTAGCTATTTTATATGTTTCCCGCGTTGTAGGAGGATTATTTTCAGGAGCTTTATATACGGCTGTAACAGGATTTATTGCAGATATGTCTAGCGAGGAGACACGTAATAAATATATGGGCTTTATGGGTATGTCCATCGGTCTAGGATTTATTTTTGGCCCAGCAATTGGTGGAATGCTAGGTCATTATAGCTTGCAATTACCGTTTATCGCATCAGCTATATTAATTGGACTATTATTTATTTATGCAAGTTTCGTCTTAAAAGAACCTGAAAAACGAAAAGATTCAAATAAACGTGCTATTGTGCCAAAAGGTGCTGGGAAAATGCTACAATACCGTGTGCGTTACTTATTTATGTTTTCATTTTTAGTAACATTTATGTTAGCAGGTGTAGAAGCTACATTCCAACTATTCCAAATCGAAAAAATTCAAATTACACCATTACAAATTGGTTATTTATTTATGTTTAGTGGCTTTGTTGATGCTGCGATACAAGGTGGTGTCGTTCGCCGAATTAAAAACGGCAGTGAGACAACTTGGCTAATCGGGGCACAAATTGTAACGGCTGTGGGTATGCTTTTATTCACGTTAACCGCTAACCTATTTATCGCAGGGCTAGCATTATGTGTCTTTACAGCCGGAAACGCACTTGCGAGAACATGTGTTGTTTCACTATCCTCTAAAGAATCTGGCGGGCAATATGGTACAGCAGCTGGACTATCTTATTCCATGGATAATCTGGGACGCATACTAGGTCCACTATTTTTCACCTGGTTATTTACAATGCATGCAAGTCTCGGTTACTATACATCAGCAGTAATCGCTATTCTTTCTATTAGCTTAATTTTTATTTTTAAAGCCTCTAAAAAATCGTTGCGTTTTGATTAACATAGATCATGGCTACGATAGAATGATTATCAAGCAATTCGGATTATCTCTAGTAAATCATAGAGATAATCCTTTTCTATGCTAACTAGCTATTTAAAATCTTCTTTCCTCATTTGAAGTAGGCTATACTAAGTATGTTATTATCAATAGTAAAGGCAGGTGTAGGAATGAGCATTTTTACAGATATAGAATACTTAGTTCCTTTTACTTTATTTTTTAATATTTTATTAGCCATGACTATCATTTTTTTAGAACGTAAAGATGCTACATCTACATGGGCATGGATTCTCGTCCTATTTTTCATACCATTAGCTGGGTTTATTTTGTATCTATTACTTGGAAGACAGTTACGAAAAAAACATTTATTCCGTTGGGAAGGGCGTAAAGATATCGGTATCGATACGCTCATCAACTATCAAATGGATGCCATTCGTAATGAAACATTTGAGTTTCGTATTTCAAATGCAGAGAATTATCAAGAGATGATTTACATGCACCTTAGAACAAACAATGCCGTTTTAACGCAGGACAATCATCTAGATATTTTTGATGATGGGGCCAATAAATTTGAACAGCTCCTTAAAGATATTGAAGCGGCTAAGGACCATATCCATATTCAATACTATATCTTCCGTCTTGATGATTTAGGAACACGAATCGTTCAAGCACTAATTAAAAAGGCGCAGCAAGGTGTCAAAGTACGCCTCCTCTATGATGAGATGGGCTCACGTAATGTGAAGAAACGTCATTTCAAAGAATTGCTTAATGCCGGAGGCGAGGTAGAAGTCTTCTTCCCTTCCATCTTCCCACTACTTAATCCCCGTTTAAATTTTAGAAATCACCGAAAAATCGTTGTCATTGATGGCCGTATTGGCTATATCGGAGGTTTTAATGTTGGGGATGAATATTTAGGCTTACAAAAAAAGTTTGGGTATTGGAGAGATACACATTTACGTATTGAAGGTAGTGCTGTACATCCACTCCAAACACGCTTTTTATTAGATTGGAATCAAGCAAGCTCCCAGCAAAAGATGGGTTACTCGGACCGCTACTTCCCTGCTATCCCGAAAAAAGGTGATGTTGGTTTACAAATTGTATCAAGCGGACCTGACTCCGATTGGGAGCAAATTAAGATTGGTTACTTAAAGCTGATAAATATGGCCCAAAAGTATATCTATATTCAAACGCCTTATTTTATTCCCGATGTAAGCTTCTTAGATGCCATTAAAATTGCGACTTTGTCCGGTATCGATGTACGTATTATGATCCCTAACAAGCCAGATCACATGTTTGTTTATTGGGCTACATATTCCTATGTTGGACAGCTGCTTCGTGCAGGAGCAAAAGTATATATCTATGAAAAGGGCTTTATTCATGCCAAAGCTATCATTATCGATGATGAGGCTTCCACTGTTGGTACAGCTAATATCGATGTTCGAAGCTTTAGCTTAAATTTCGAGGTGAATGCCTTTATCTATGATGCCAACATTTCGCATCAGCTGGCGGAGCTGTTTGAAAAGGATATTTTTGATTGTACAGAGCTGACGTGGGAGATGTACCAAAACCGTTCATCATTGATCAAATTTAAAGAATCAATATCTCGGTTATTAACTCCTATCTTATAAAATGAAAAAGGAAGAGAGCTTGTTCGTGTAGAACCGCATCTCTTCCTTTTTCTTATTTCACGCCTAAATATTCTTCTAGCGTAATGCTTTGCTTAGCAATTTCTTTAGCTACATCCTTACCAACATAACGATAATGCCAAGACTCATACATATAGCCTGTAATTTCCTCTTTGTTTTGAGGGAATCGTAGAATAAACCCATACTCTTGAGCGTGTGCAAATAACCACTGCCCTGCTGGTGTTTCTCCAAATTCCTCTGTCAGCCATACATCTTCTTTTCCACGCTCTCCTATATCAAACGCTAAGCCTGTTTGGTGTTCTGAATAGCCTGGACGAGCACTGTATCGATCTGCCGCCTCTTGTCCATCACGATTAACATAGTTGTTATAAAGTGTTGTTTGATATTCAAAAGAACGATAACCGCTAAAAGCAACTAAATCAAACCCTTGTTGCTTGGCAGCCTCTAGCATTTGATTGAGCGCTTGTCTTGCTTCTGGATTTTCCTCAGGTGCAAAGGTAGAAGGAAGCGGATAAATTTTATTTGCTAGCAGAATGCCTTTTATATACGTTGGTTCGGTAGGTAAAGTTTGATTAGGCAGATAGCCATTTTCGTCTGGTTGCTGCTCTGGCTTTTCAGGTGTTTCAGGTGTAGTGTCTGTCTTCTCTGTTGTAGAAGAATCTTGGTCTGTTGATTTATTTGTTTCTGTAGATTTTGGTTGCTCATTAGATGCACTATTTACTTGATTATTTTTATAGTTGTAAACTACAAAAATAGATACGATTAACGCAACAGAAATCAAAGCACCCATGATGAGCAAAAGACGATTGTTTTTCACTATTTATGCCCCTTTTAAAAATAGCACATACGAAAAGAGTAGGTCCTCCCTCTGTAAATACTTATCTTATTTTATTACTTGATTGATATAATCTCATTTTAGCACTGTTCACATTTTCAGGTGTGAAATTCACCTGTTATTTTGTAAATATTAGTCTGTAAGAATAATGATGAATACGATGATTGAAGCTAACGCAAAAAATATCGCCATATACTTCATCCATTTTGCTTCTTTTCCATATCCTTGTTCTTCAAAACTTTTTGCTCTAAAGCCATTTGACATGGCAAACATAATTGTCATTGCAAGTACAGCAAAATTAAATTTCCCTATAATAATAAATACAAGTGCCGCAATACTAAAAATAGCGACTAAAATGGATGATAGCCATTTTCTGTTCATCATGTTGTCCCCCTAAAAAAATCGAGGCAACAGAGGCGCCTCGACATGAATAAATTATTTTGCTTTTTCTGGATGTTGCGAATAGTACTTTCGCCCAATATATGTTTGTAGAATTAACAACGCACCACTGACAGACCAATACAAAGGTAATGCTGCCATAGATGACATCGAAATAAAGACAATCATAATTGGTGAAATATAAATAAACATTTTCATTTGAGCCTTTTGCTGCTCAGGTACAGTCCATAATGATACTCGTGCCTGAACGAGGTACACAATACCCGCTACAATCGTCATGACGATATCAGGTGACCCTAAGCTAAACCATAAAAACTCATGTGACTTCACATCTGTTGAATATAAAATTGAGAAATAAAGACCCATAATAATCGGCATTTGAATTAACATTGGTAAGCATCCCATGTTTAATGGATTAATGCCATGCTTTTGATAGAGAGCCATCATTTCTTGTTGATATTGCGTTTGCTCTTCTTTTGTCTTAGCTTCTTTCATTTTCTTCTGAACTGCTTCCATTTCAGGCTTGAATGCATCCATTTTTGTTTTCATCAATTGTTGTTGACGATAATTTTTCAACATAATTGGCATTAAGACTAAACGGATTAGAACAGTAATCGCAATGATTGCTAAACCATAACTGCCTGCAAAGATATTGTTCCCGAAAAATTCCAATAAAAATTCCATAGGTTTTACAAAGATACTATAGAAAAAACCTTCTTTGTTTTGCACTGCTTGACAGCCACTAAGTACAAAAACAGCCAGCCCAAGCATTGAAAATAGTTTCAAATTTTTCATTTTTCCACCTACTATAATTTATCAACTACTGTGAAGTATACCTTATAGGGTCTATCTTTATCAAATAGCAAGTGCTACTATTTATGTTTGTTATTTTCATAAAAAAAGGTGCGAGCTATAGCAGTATAGCTAACACCTCTGCACCTCATATTTTTCTATGCTCAAAAGCTATGCATTTTGTAATTCTGTCTCAGCCATTTCAAATCGGTAAAATTCATGATGAAGCTCATCTCTAAAATGCTTCGGCGTAACACCAGTATACTTTTTGAAAATACGTGTAAAATAACTTTGGTTACAGAAATGGAATTGATCAGATATAGATGTGATACTTTTGTTGGTATGTCGTAAGTAGTATTGTGACTCTTCTACACGTCGAACATTTAAGTATTCAACTAATGTAATACCTACATGTTCTCTAAAAATACGTGATAAGTGACTAGTACTTATGTGGAAATTATTAGCTATACTTTCCACAGTTAAATCATTTTCTAATTCATCATTTATATACATGATCACTTTGTTGACAGTTTGATGTCGGAAAGTCGGTTGTTTGCGATCTGCAATAAAATAAACAAAGAAATCAATTAAATCATCGGCAAATTGCAAAAATTCTGCGTCTTTCATTTGGTTTTCGATCATATCATTACAAGCAATATTGAAAGCAAATGCCTTTTTTGAAGGTACTTGATTGTCTAGCAATTTTCGAGCAACGATCGAAGACAAAACGGAAAAATAACCTCGAACAATTTTAATGACCTGCTTCCCAAAACGAATTGAAAGAATATCAATTAATTCATGTAAAGATTTTTTCGCTTTGGTGGATTCTAAATGGTAAATTTCAAAAATTAATTTCGACTCAATATTAAAAAATTCTTCGACGCCGATATATTGATTTATATTATCGATTTCTTGGAAGTATCTTTTGGAAATCGTTTCTGACATAGAATGTTGATGTAGTTGCATAATCTTCCCCATCTTTCCTCAGAGTGCACGAACTGCATTACAATATTTGACATCAATCCCAGTGAATAAAAAATAAGAAAATAGTATTTATTAATTTATCTTAAGAACTGAGTCCTATTTCACATTTTTTTAAAAAAACTACCTTATAAATAACCTAACTTAAACACCAGAACACAAGAAAATAGACTATACAGTGAATTTTACCATATTCTGCGATTTCCTTTCAACCACATTTTAATTGCTACTCTAGTTCTAATTTATCACATAGCCATAGTAGAAACCTTGTAAACTTATTCCTAACAATTAAATTTTACCATATACGTATTAAAATATTTTAGTCATTATCTAAATGTATTTACAAATTATACAAGACAAATTTCACCATTCTAATGAGTCAATCGACATTTTTCTATTTTATTCCTAAATCTTCTCTATATAATTTATATGATTATGTAGTAAAATAGATGATAATACTATTTTTAAAAGTTTAGACGAGGTGTTTAAAGTGGAACCAAAACAAATAGAAGAAATTATGGAGATTATTAAGGAATTCTTTCCCGAGAATACTTCCATTGCTATCTCTGATACCAATGAGTATTTGTATTACCAGCCAAGTAAAAAGGTTGATTTAAAAATTAAACCTGGCGACCCTATTAAAGAAGGTTCAGCGGCTCACAAAGCCCTAAGCTATGGTCAAAAAATTAGCTCGTACATCGAACCTGATGTTTTCGGTGTAGCTTATTACGGTATGAGTATTCCTTTAATGGAGGAAGGCGAAACTAAAGGAGCTATTACTGCTATCTTCCCGCAAAAACCATCAGCATTCTTAACAAACTACATTACCATTAAAATCGATGATTGCTGGTACCCAATTAAGCATGATCAAGTGATTTATTTAGAAACACAACTCCGTAAAACATTTGTTAAAACAATGTCTCGTGAAGGTTATCACCGTTTAAACCTAAGTGATTTAGAGCTATTTTTAGCACCTGATTCATTTATTCGTTGTCACCGCTCTTACATCGTTAACATTGACTACATCGATGAAATTCAACCAGATTCTCACTCAACGTTTTTATTAATTATGAAAGACGGTACTCGTATCCCTGTTAGCCAACGCTATGCAAGCTATTTCCGCCGTTCTTTAGGTTTCTAATTTTAAATACAGCGAGCAATCTATGTGGATTGTTCGCTGTATTTTTTTAATCCGAAATAGATCCCCTCATGTCCCCTATTAACAATTTTTGCATAGTTTTTATGTAGAAATTACCTATATTTATACAGCTCTACAATAAAACGTTTTCTCTGTCGAAAAATCATCTTAATGCTCGATTTTCCTTTTTTTACTCAATTTAATGCTATTCATAAAGTAATTGTGACAATTTGGTGATAGTATTATTCAAATGGTTGGAGTCATACTACAACTGAATAAACAGAAAATTCTCAAATGTTTTTTCTAGTTTTGTAATCGGTTTCCATCAAAATTATTTAGGGGAGGATTTTTTTATGGATGCAAATGTTCAAAAACGCCTAGGTTTAAAAGAGCTTGAGAGTAAAATTGTCACTGCTGAAGAAGCAGCAGCGCTTATTTCTAATGGTGATGTAGTTGGGATGAGTGGTTTTACTCGTGCTGGGGACGCAAAAGTTGTGCCAATGGCTTTAGTTGAGCGAGCAAAAAATGAAGAATTCAAAATTGATGTATATACAGGTGCATCATTAGGACCAGAAGTGGATAAGTACTTAGCAGAAGCTGGTGCCATTCGTAAACGTGGACCATTCCAAGGAGACGCTGGTATCCGTAATTTAATTAACTCTGGTGATGTTTTATATGTAGATGCTCACCTTTCTCATAATGCTGAGCTAGTGCGCCAAGGAATTATCGGACCAATTAAGTATTTAATTCTTGAAGCGGTTGCTATTACTGAAGATGGGTTAATCATTCCAACAAACTCTGTAGGTAACTCACCTATCTTTGCAGAATATGCAGAAAATATTATTATCGAGTTAAACATCTCACATCCAGAAGCTTTAATCGGCATCCATGATATTTATGTACCTGGTGAACAAGGTAAGCGTGAAGCTATTCCAATGACAGACGCTATGCAACGAATTGGTGATATCGGTATTAAAGTGGATCCAGCTAAAATTAAAGCAATTGTTATTTCTGAAGAGCCAGATGCTCCTTCATTAATCGTACCTCCAGATGAAGAAACACAAACTATGGCAAACATTTTATTAGACTTCTTTAGCAATGAAATTAAAGCAGGTCGTTTAACCAAACAATTAATGCCATTACAATCTGGTGTTGGTTCTGTTGCAAACGCTGTACTTGATGGCTTTGCAGATTCAGAATTTGAAGATTTAATCGTGGCATCAGAAGTACTTCAAGATGCAGTATTTAACTTAATCGATGCAGGTAAGGTTAAATTTGCCGCTGCAACTTCAATTACACTGACTGAAGAATTACAGCAAAAAGTATATGGCAATTTAGAAAAATATGCTGATAAAATTTGCTTACGTCCACAAGAAATTTCTAACCACCCTGAGCTTATCCGTCGTTTGGGTCTAATCTCAATCAACACAGCTCTTGAGTTAGATATCTATGGTAACGTAAACTCAACGCATGTCTCTGGTACTCGTATGATGAACGGTATCGGTGGTTCAGGAGACTTCGCTCGTAACGCACGCCTTGGTATTTTTGTTACAAAATCATACGCAAAAGGTGGAGCAATTTCTTCTATCGTGCCAATGGTATCTCACGTTGATCATACTGAGCATGATGTAGATGTTATCGTAACAGAACAAGGTATCGCTGACTTACGTGGTCTTGCACCAAAAGAACGTGTACCTTTAATTATTGAAAACTGTGCACACCCAGATTATAAAGAGCAATTATGGGATTACTACAACCGTGCTGTCAAAGCAACTGGTAGCCATCAAACGCCTCACCTTTTAGAGGAAGCACTTTCTTGGCATGTAAATCTTGCTAAAAACAAAACAATGAAAAAAGAAGTTTCAAAAGCTTAATCTTCAATTTTCAGGACGCCTACTAAGTGAAAACTTATTGGGCGTTCTTTTTTATTGGAAATGTTATAATAGGAATATATGCAACTAACTTACTAATTTGTTCTAATTCATGGGAGGAGCTATGAAAAAATTTATTTATGTAATTATTTTCTTTTCTTTTTTCGACCTATTTACCCAGCTACCTGTTATGAGTACATATGCTGAGTCTTTAGGAGCATCAGCATTCCTTACAGGTCTTGCAGTAGGTATGTATTCGTTATCCAATACATTTGGTAATATAATTTCAGGCTTTTTAACGGATCGCAAAGGACCTTTTATCATACTCATCGTTGGTCTCTTAACAACAGGTTTATCATTAACACTTTATAACTTAGTAGAGGAGCCTATTGCGCTTTTAGTAGTCCGTTTTATTCATGGACTTGTTGCAGGCTTCATTGTCCCTGCCGCCTTTACATTTTTAGCAAACGCTACTGAGCAAGAAAAAAGAGGTAAGGGTAGTGCTATTTCTGGCGCATTTGTTGGTATTGCTGCTATTATTGGCCCTGCTTTTAGTGGTATTCTAGCAAGCCGGACAAGTGTCCCATTTGTTTTTAATATTACTGCAAGCTTTATGCTTTTATTAGGGATTCTTTCTTTCTTTTTACTAAGAGCAAATCAAGTAAAAAAAGAAAAAGCGGCACCAAGTACATATATTCCGATAAGTGTATTTTTTAATAATACAGGAACATTAAAGGCATTTTCAGGAGCCTTTTTCTTAATGTTTTCACAAGGTGTAATTGCATATCTTCTACCGCTCAAAGTTCAATCTCTAGGCTTTGACTCTCGTTTAAGTGGCACATTGATGAGCACATTTGGTATTATCGCTGTACTTGTTTTTTTATTACCAACTAATCGTATCTTTGATAAGGTTAACCCTCTAAAAACATTGTCACTCGGTATTGGATTAATGGGATTAAGCCAATTATTAATAAGCCAAGCCGATTCTAGCTCTTTGCTTTATCTAGCAATGGCATGTTATGGGGTTGGGTTTGGATTCCTTTTCCCTTCCGTCAATTCACTTTTAATCGATTCTACAACGGCTGAAATACGAGGAAAAGCATATGGTTATTTCTATGCATTCTTCTCTCTTGGTGTAGTATTAGGTTCTTCCTTGTTAGGATGGCTATCACTTGGAGTGATCAGCGGCTTTATCTTTACGGGAATTGTATTATTAATATTTGCTGGAGTAATACTACTCCCACACAAAAGACCTTCTCATGCATAGATGAGAAGGTTTTGTCATTATTTTTCCTTATCTTGAATTTCCTCATTATAGAAGTGGACACCAGTATGTCCTCCACCTTCAGCGACCATTTCATTTGATGCAATCTTCGTTGGAGAAGTACCAGCCTCTGTTGCCACCTCTGTTGATACGCGTTCTGCAATATTGTCGTGCATATCAGGACCTGTTGTCAGATAAGATTCTAATCTTGATTTCATATTATTAAACATCGATAGTGCTTTATCACGGTTCTCTTTTTTACTTAAATAAGATGCTGCTAATCCCGCTAATCCTGCAATGACAACACCTGTTCCTTTTCGTTTAGCCATAATTTATTACCTCCTAAAAATATAGAAACTAGCTCTGTACTATAGTTTTTCCCTATTCTTAGAAGAATAAACATTTATTTTTTTATCTCTATCTGCATATATATAAGAATAAGAAATATACTTGCCTACATATCCGCCGTACTAACCATTCTTCTATTAACATTCAGCTCAATTTTCTACATTTATCATAATTATGTAATTTTTTATGATTATAATAGGCAAGTAAAGGGAATTAATGAATTAATACTAAAAATAGGAGAGTGATTATGATGAAGGATTTCGATTTAGCGTATGATTGGATAGACATGGCTTCATTAGTAGGTGGGGCAGGCCTTTTAACCGTACTAATTTATGGTGTGATACTTCTGTAAGGAGCTACTTGAATGAGTTATCTTAGCAATTAAAAGGCAATCCGCTTACCTTATAAGCAGATTGCCTTTATTTTATCGTTTTACATCATTATAAGCATCTGATTTGGCAAAGGCCGCAACTACATAGGAACAAACTGCTTCCATCTTATAGCCATGTTCACGCGCATACTGTGCTGCCTGATCAAGCAATTGTTTGGCCACCCCTTGACCTCGGAGCTTATCTGATACATATGTGTGATCCATTACCATTACTTGCCCGTTTTGTTGCCAAGTAATTTCTGCAAGTCTTTCCCCTGCTTGCTCATTCAAAAATGCAAATTTATTTCCTGCTAATTGCTGTAATTGAAATTCCATTTCTCACCACTCCTTTTATTCATAGTACCATAGCCTTTTGGATTTTCACAAAACTTGCGACTGTTCTAAACAAAAAGAATCTGTCCACTCATTCTAGTAGATGAGTATGACAGATTCTTTTATTATTCATTGTTAGTTAAACCAAGAAGATATAGTATCTTTTAAATTAGCAAAGAAGCTTTTCACACTCTCCCAAAATCCTTTATCTTCCATAAGAGAGCCGAACTTTTCTTGAATCGTATTACTAATATCGTTTAATTGTTCAGACCATTTACTGAAATCAATATCCAGCTTACTGATTTTATCCATTAAATCTACGAGCAATTGACGGTCCTTTTCACTTAAATTGATGTCAAGCTTGTTTAATTGCTCTTGAACGATCTTTTCAACTTCTTCACGTGTAGCTGGCTTTAATTCAGCAATTTGCTTTTTAATTTCTGTTAGTAATTCAGCTACCTTTGCATCATCCACACCGGCAGATTCAGCAATAGATGTTGCAACCGATAACTCCTCATTTGCTACATCTGTTCGTTCAATATCAAGCGTTTCACCTGTAGTAACCTCGTATGCCTTGTAAATACCAACTAACGCCGAATGCCCTGTTACCGCCTTAGGTGCAGCCACCTGTACTGTAGCATCTTCAATCCCCGCCGTTAACATTGCATTCGCGTACATTTCTGATGTCACCTGTGTAATATTTGTTGGTGTGACAATTTCTATTACTAGACCTTCCCCTACATCTCTTCGTGTAATTTTAGCAGAAGAATACATGCGGGAACTTGAATTACTATCTTTAATGTATTTAACTAGATCCTGACCTGATACCGTTATTTCTTCGATTTCAGGTTCTCCATTGACTTTTAATGATTTTTTTACTGACTCTTTTTCAGCTTCAGATAAATTTGCTCCATATACAACGATTGGAACGCCTAACTTTTCATCAATTGCTTTCGGAGGCGTATTATCAGATGCAAACCCTGTCGCTGGTGCCATCACACCAAATACCAACATAGTAGCTGTTAGTATTTTCATCCAAGTTTTTTTCAAATCGTGTGACCCCTTTCGATAAAACCTCATAATTAGCCTGTATAATGTATACCACTATACAGTTATTAGTACGTAAAAAAGCAGAGAAGGTTTCAAGGATGTCTCTTGTCGCTATTACTTAATTTAATTAATCGTCCACTAGACTTCTTCAGTCCAGCCGTCCTGTTGCTTCACTTTACCAGCTTTCATCAATGTTCCTAAGGCACGTTTAAAGGCACCCTTACTCATATGAAACATTTCTTGAACTTCTTCAGGAGAGGATTTATCGCCAAATGGCATTTTGCCCCCAACATCCTGTAGATAGCTCAAAATTTGCTGCGCATCATCGGAAAGGCGCTCATGTTTTCTCGGTAAAAGAGAACCGTTCATGGAGCCATCTTCTTTTACATCAATAATTCGAACTACTACATCTTGTCCTAAGCGTGGCTCTGCATTACGCTCTGATTCATGCACAAAAATACGATATGGATGTTCTACACCTAATAAAAACGAGCCAACTGGTAACAAACGGTATGGGCGTGCCTGAATGTTTTTATTATGCAAATCTTCAAATGCACCTTCATATAACTCCAAAATCTTTTCTTCCGTTGCTAATCGTCCAAATAAATCACCGTTACGATCTGTGCGTAGTGTCATAAATAAATGATCACCTGGAACCGGCCATACGTCTTTTAATGGTGGTAAATCCTCTGCTTTAACTAACACTTCTCGAGAGGAACCAATATCTACATAAGCCCCTTCACGTTCTACTACTTTTAGCACTTTCGCCCAACCGTATTCTCCTTGTGTAAAAGCTGGGATTGCTGTTGTAGCAGCTAAATCCCCTCGTCGATCTACAAATAAAAATACTTCAAGGCGGTCACCTACTGTTAGCGGCTCTGTTACCTCTGAAGCATTTAAAGGTAGTTCTTCAACTCCATTTGTTAAAATCCATTTTGATGTTTGTTGCTCTAATACCGTTAATGTAACGACTTCACCTGATTTTAATGCGTCCATATTGTCTCCCTTTCCTCCACACTATCATTTTATAGATTGTGCTGTGTCTTTGATGCCTCTAATTTTTTCACGATGTCTGGATTCTCTTCCATTACTTGCACAAGATCCGCTATACGATCGATTGAATTCCAACTTAAATGATGCTCAATTCCTTCAACATCATTATATATACGCTCTTCATCCACACCAATCATTCGTAAAAACTGCTCGAGCAATTCATGGCGCTGCACAAGACGCTTTCCTAGCTTTTCACCTTTCGGCGTCAATGTCAGTCCACGGTATTTTTCATAAACTAAATAACCATCTTTATCTAATTTTTGAACCATTTTTGTAACAGAAGAAGGAAGAACAGATAATGCTTCAGCAATGTCAGACACTCGCGCATATCCTTTGTTAGCGATTAGTAAATAAATTTGTTCGATATGGTCCTCCATACTAGGTGTTGGCATATCCTTTTCCCTCTCTTTCCTTTTCTTACTCTCTAGTTTACTACAAGCTTGGCTTAAAAGTTAACTGAAAATACATATGCCAGAAAATCACGACCTGTACAACTTAAAAAGAGCCTCTTCATTTAAGAAGTAGGCTCCACTTTGTGTCGAGGATACTTATTTACCACATGTAACGCGTGAATAATCTCTTTGTTGATGCGCTCAATACTTTCAGGAGTATTCATTTCCTTAAATGCCTCGTCTCTAGCTTCCATAGATGTAACATACTTACTCGGCAATGCATTTAGTGTAAGTGCCACCGTGTCGAGTTCACAGATTTCGCATTTACAAAATGTTTGATATTCCGGTCCTCGTAGTAAAAAGCTTACTAAACCACGCACAATCTCTTCTGTAACATTTACTAAAATAGGATCTGACTTATTCAAACTTTCGCCTCATTTTATATTGAATGGTTACATTACTCCTGAAACTATAATAGCTTTTAAAAAGTACTTTTTCAAGAATCACTAGTAGCATCTATTCGCACAAAATTAGTAGTGTCAAAGTAAGATTAATCTCCTGCTTTTTCCTATCAAATCACATCTTACCTACTATTTTTTTGCTTTTATTAGTCTTAATGAATTAAAAACAACTAATAGGGTTGCGCCCATATCTGCAAAAATTGCTATCCATAACGTTAGCCATCCTGGGATAACTAGCAGCAACGCAATTAATTTTAAGGCTAGGGCAAAAATAATATTTTCCTTAATAATGCGTAGTGTTTTTCTGCTTAATCCAATTGTGTATGGAAGCTTTGTTAAATCGTCACCCATTAAGGCAATATCGGCTGTCTCGAGAGCTGCATCTGTGCCTGCTCCCCCCATTGCAATTCCCACATTTGCAGTGGCCAATGCTGGCGCATCATTTACGCCATCCCCAACCATTGCTACGGCTCCAAACTGTGCACGTAAATCTTTAATCGCCATTAATTTTTCCTCTGGTAATAAACCAGCACGCACATCTGTTACCTGTAATGATGTAGCAATGGCCTTAGCAGTAGGCTCTGCATCACCTGTTAACATCACCATATGTTTTACTTTTAGGGCATTAAGTTTTTGTAAGACATCCTTACTTTCATGACGCAATTGATCAGCAATCCCAATTAATCCAATGAGTTGGCTTTTCGAAACTGCTGCTACTACTGTCTTACCCTGTTCCTGTAGCTTTTTAACCTGATTTTCTATATTTTTATCGATAAAGGCTAATGTGGACACCCATTTCATGCTACCTACGTAAATAATCTGCTGATCAACTGTTGCAAAGGCTCCTTTGCCTGTGACTGATTGGAATTCTGTAGGCACTAGCTCAGGTAAATTTTTATCGTGTAATCTATTTAATATAGCTTTTGCCAAAGGGTGCTGGGACTGTTTTTCTACTGCTGCCACTAGCTGTAATACATATTCCTCTGACCAACCATCCATTGTCACTATATCCGTAACAGCTGGCTGTCCTTCGGTTAATGTACCTGTTTTATCAAAGGCTACCGCTTCAATATGTCCTAATTGTTCTAAATGAATTCCGCCTTTAATAAGGACACCTTGTCTTGCAGCATTCCCAATCGCAGTAACAATAGCCACCGGTGTAGAAACAACGAGTGCACAAGGACATCCTACTACTAACACTGCTAAGCCTTGGTAAATCCAGTGCTGCCAATCTCCTATAAATAAAGGTGGAATAACAGCTACTAAAAAAGCAACAATGATAATAGCTGGTGTGTAATACTTCGCAAAGCGATCTACAAATTGCTGAGAAGGTGCTTTCTCTGCCTGCGCCTCTTCTACAAGATGAATGATCTTAGCAATTGTTGTGTCTTCTACTCGCTTTGTCACGCGAACCTCAAGCGCACCCTCTTCATTTAATGTACCTGCGAATACTTCATCATTCACTGTTTTATTCACTGGAATGGACTCACCTGTTATAGCTGCTTGATTCACTGCAGATAGCCCGCTAATGACAATGCCATCCATCGCAATCTTTTGCCCAGGCTTTACAAGTAAAATATCCCCTATCTCGATATCTTCTGTCGGCAGTTCAAGCTCATGAAAATGCTCGCCATGCGCTCTTTTAATGATAGCTGTCGGTGGAGCGATATCCATTAACCCTCGAATCGATTGTCTTGCCTTATCCATAGAGTAAGCTTCAAGTGCTTCACTTACGGCAAATAAAAAGACTACAACTGCCGCTTCTTCCCATTCCCCAATAATAGCAGCTCCAATAATAGCGATTGTCATAAGGGTCTTCATATCAAATTCAAAGCGAGCTAAATTACGGAAGCCCGTTTTAAAAATACCAATTCCCCCTACAAGAATAGCTATGATGAACATGGCTATTGGAATCGGGTTTGTTTCTCCCTGCATAGAAACAAATAAATAGCCTAGAATGACAAAGAACAAAGATATCCCTGCCAAAATATTCTCTTTTTTACGGTAAAAAGGTGTAGATTTTTCAACTGTTCTCACTGCTGATTGCGACACCTTGATCCCATCAAAGGCACCTGCTTCTTCAATTTGATTCACACTAATGTTGCCGACTACCGTTATTTTAGAAGCACCAAAGTTGACTTGTGCATCCTCCACCTCAGGAATAGCCTTTACATTTTTCTCAAACTTCGCTGCACAGCTAGCACAGGAAAGATTTTGCAATCTGTATTCTTGTTTAGTTGGCGTCGCTACCATTCGCAATCCCCTCTTTCGCATGTTCATAGGCAATTGTTACAATTTGAAATACATGCTCATCCGCTAAAGAGTAATACATTTGCTTCCCTTTGCGGTGTGACTTTGCTAAATTATTATCTTTTAAGTAACGTAAATGATGTGATGCTGTTGCGACTGACGAGCCAATAATCGATGCTACATCACAAACACATAATTCATCCTCTACCGTTAAAGCAAAGGCGATTTTAAGCCTTGTTTCATCAGATAATGCTTTTAAAAACTTTGCTACCCCTGATAGATCAGGCATTTGTTGTTGTACCTTAGTGACTGCTTCTTCATGTACTTGCGTCACCTCACAAATTTCTTTTGGCATTGTTCCTCACCTCATTCAAATATTCGTTTGATTGTATTCAATGTAACATATTATTCCATCTTATTCAAATGAATATTTGAATGTTGTGATTTATATCCTAGTAAAAAAAATTAACGTACTTTAAAAAGTACGCTAATCATTTTTGTTACTTCGCTTTTAATTTTAATGTTTTACCTTTAATATCTTCCTGTTTTACAAAAGTTCGATGATAATCACCATCTGCCCAATCGAGTACTTGATCTTGGTACCAATCAGACTTTACATGACCACTTTGACCAGGTCCAACAATATGATAGCCAGAAGTTAAATCACCCACATCCACAACAAAACGCCAAGAAGCACCATGATCCACATTACCAGAAAGATCATTATCAGCAGCCTGTACCGTCACTTTGGATCCTCCAATTGGAACCTTTTTAGCATTAAAATAGGCAGCTAAAATTGGAGAAGCACTACCTAACGTATGATCAAAAGTGAGCTGGTGGAAATCTCCCCATTGCCACTTGGATGCATTTTTACCAAATTGATCTTCTAATTGTGCAATGGTAAGCTCTAGTGCCTTGTAAACTGTTGCATCAACTCCACCTTGCTCCTCTATCCAAATACTCTTGCCCCCTGCATAGGCTGTGCGTAAAAGCTGGTCTGTAATATTAAATTTACCATGCATGATGTCATACATATCTGCAGGCATTTGATCTTTAAACAATACTTCCTGTAATTTGGTCATAAGCGTATGGAATACGAGTGGTGCACCTGATTCCTTAGCATCCACCATATCCCAATTCTCCAGCATGGCAATAATCTCTGTGTACGTACCATCCTGATCTTGCGCTTTCATAGATGTTAATAAACTAGGAAGAAATTCCCTAGCATAGAGATTATGTTGATCCATTTGCAAGTTCATCATATCTTCTACCGTTATCGAATCATTCGCCTCAAGTACTTCTTTAATTCGTTCAAAACGGTAAGGCTGAGCCCAGAAATCTGTAATGTGATAAGGATATTCCTCTCCTACGACTTGATTATTGGCGGTAGCAATAAAGCCTTCCTCTGGATTCACTACTGTTGGCAGCTCATCCCATGGAATAAAACCATCCCAACCATAATCACTAGAATCACCTGGAACTGGCAATTGACCATCACCTTGCTTACGAATAGGAATTTGACCATTTGCTTTATAAGCAATTGTGCCATCCTTTGAGGCAAAAACGAAGTTCTGCGCAGGTGCCTTAAAGTCTTCTAAAGCTTTTTCAAAGTCATCCCAAGATTCCGCCTTATTAAAACCAATTACTGCACGTAATTCTGCAGTTGATTGAAGCGCTGTCCACTGCATTGAAAATTGTGCAGTTGGCTTGGTATCTTTGAATGCTAGATCCGTCATAATCGGACCATGGCGTGTCACCACCACATCAAAATCTACAGTTTCTCCGTCCTTCACCTTAATAGATTCATCACGTACCTCGGCTTGCTCCCATTTTCCATCGTAGCGGTATTGTGTTGGATTATCTGGATTAGGTATTTCAATATATAAATCCTGCACATCCGGGCCAACATTCGTCACACCCCATGCTATATCATCATTATGACCTAAAATAATACCTGGAATTCCTGCAAAAATAACACCACTAACATTTTGTTGTGGAGATTGCAGATGCATCTGATACCAAATTGATGGAGTACTCAATCCTAGGTGAGGATCGTCCGCCAAAATAGGTGTACCTGATTTAGTTTTATCACCAGAAACAACCCAGTTATTACTGCCGTTAAATTCATTAGGCAGTAGATCTGCATTAAATTGTCCTGCTACCGCTACAGGGTTTTTAATATTTGCCTCAATAATAGATGAAGCATTTTCAGGATATTTAATAAATAATTCCTTGGCCTTTTCTTCATCAAAATTTTGTAAAGCCCAATGACGGAAGGCAAGTGTATTCCAATTCCCTCCCAAATCATATGCCATATACTTCCCAATCGTTAAAGAATCCACAACTGTCCATTCCTCTGGCTCGTAGCCCAATAATGAAAATTCATAGCTTAAAGTTTTATTTTCCTTAGCTTGTGCAATAAATGCATTTACCCCTTCTGCATACCACTCTAGTACTTGCTTGCTTTCCTCATCATAGGCTGCGAGTGATTTCTCAGCGGCATCGCGTAAGCTAAAAGTACGAAAGTGTTTGTCCGTATTTATTGTTGCTTCCCCAATAATTTCTGATAATCGACCACTCGCCTGTCTTCGTGCTAAATCCATTTGAAATAATCGATCTTGTGCCTGAACATAACCTTGCGCACGATATAAATCAGCATCTGTCTTTGCAAAAATATGAGGAACCCCTTTGTCGTCCCTTGTAACCGACACATCCTGCTCTAAAATATTGACAGCTAATTCGCCATCAATTATCGGCTTAGATTTATTCATAAACCATGTTAATCCGATAAAAGCTACGATAGCTAAAGTCGCTACGATCCCAGCAAGGACGATAAGCCACTTTCTCCATTTGAACTTTCTCTTTTCCATCTCATTACCCCCTCTGTGCACTATATTCCTTCCTACCTCTTAAAATCCTTAAAACAAGGTTTAAAAGATTGTCGATAGCAAATATTCGTGCGTTATGTAAGTAAATCCATCTTTAAATACAAAATTTCGTCACCATTCGCTATTAGACTAGTATAAACAATTGGCTATATGAAGGCTACAGAGCATTGTTAAAAAACGTATTTATAGATAAATGGCTTTCCTTTCATTAGTCTCCTTTTTTATTCATTCTATGTATTATTGCAAAGACAAAAAAATCGTATTTCCAATAGAAAATACGATTTTTAATGCTAGACATGTAGTTGTAATTCAATAGGGCAATGATCGCTGCCCATAATGTGTGGGTGAATAGTCGCTTGATCAATCTGATTTTTTAATTGCTCCGACACAATAAAGTAGTCGATGCGCCAACCAATATTTCGTTCACGTACTTTATTCATATAGGACCACCATGTAAAATGGTCAGTTTCATTAGGATGCTTGTATCTGAAAGAATCTACAAAACCACTGGCTAAAAGCTCCGAAAATTTAGCACGCTCCTCATATGTAAATCCGGAATTTCCCACATTCGATTTAGCATTTTTCAAATCTATTTCAGTGTGTGCAACATTTAAGTCACCACAATAGACAACAGGCTTTTTACTATTCAAGTCTTGTAAATAGCCGGCTAAACGCTCTTCCCAAGTTAGTCGAAGTGGTAATCTCGCTAAATCTCGCTGTGCATTGGGGGTATAGACATTTACTAAATAGAAATTTTGATATTCTAAAGTAATGATTCTACCTTCATCCTGAGAATCTTCATCGCCAACTCCATACATAACGGATAATGGTGTATGCTTTGTAAATATAGCCGTCCCAGAGTAGCCTTTCTTTTGGGCATAGTTCCAATATTGCTCATAATCATCTAGTGCAAGCTCTACTTGTCCAGCCTGACATTTAGTTTCTTGGATACAAAAAAAATCTGCCTCTATTTGATGAAAGAAATCTAGAAAGCCTTTCCCCAGGCAAGCCCTAATTCCATTAACATTCCATGATATAAATTTCATCTCATACTCACTCCTTAAAAAAACGCCCTTCGACTCAAGCGAAGAGCGTCACATTATAGATCATCACCAACAATTTTAACTTCTGTTTCTAATTCAATACCGAATTTTTCTTTCACAATCCGCTGTACCATTTGAATAGTTGCAATATAATCAGAAGCAGTAGCATTTCCTTTATTGACAATAAAACCTGCGTGCTTCGTAGAGACCTCTGCACCGCCTACTCCTTTGCCTTGCAAGCCACTATCTTGAATAAGCTTACCTGCAAAATGACCTGGTGGGCGTTTAAAAACACTTCCCGCAGATGGATATTCTAATGGTTGCTTAGATTCTCGCTGAAATGTTAAGTCAGCAATCTTCGCATCAATTTCCCCCTGTTCGCCAGGAGCTAATTGGAACTCAGAGGATAACACGTAATAGCCTTTCTTCGCAATAACGCTTTTACGATAACCAAGTTCAAGCTCATCCTTTGACAAGGTTAAAATTTCTCCCTCTTTTGTTAACACCTTAGATGAAATAATTATATCTTTAATCTCACCGCCATAAGCACCTGCGTTCATAGCCATTGCACCACCAATTGATCCAGGGATACCACAGGCAAACTCGAAGCCTGTTAAAGATGCTTTAGCAGATAGCTTCGACACATCTTTAATTAGCGCACCACTTTGAGCATAAACATGTTCACCATTAATACGAATCTCATCTAAATTTGAAAATGTTACAACGATTCCTCTATGACCACCATCACGAACAACCATATTAGATCCGTTACCTAACATTAATAAAGGAATATTATTTATATATGCATAGCGTATTACAAATGCTGCTTCTTCTTCTGTATCAGGAAGAACAAAAACATCTGCTTTGCCACCTAATTTTGTCATTGTATATTGTTGTAATGATTCATCTAACTTAATATTGGCAGGATTAATGCTCTTCGCTAAATCCTTTGCCCATTGTTGTTTTGTCATGAGAGCTAATTCCTTTCTAACGTCCTTCTTACTCTACACCAGTATGGATTTAGAACCCCAATTTGACAAGTAAAATGAAGGGTATTTTTATCTCACATAAAAAGACAGGTAAGTCCTGTGCAGAGATGATGAATATTATAAAGAAAATTGACAGTCATTCCAAGTGTCGTTTTTGGCACAATACTACCTAAAGAACAAGCCATTCACTTTAAAGCCAGCTACTTGCCCATGTTTCAATATTACGGATAGCGCCTTCTAGTGCTTGCCCTTTATCCGTTAATGAATATTCAACTCGTACTGGGACTTCAGAATACACTTTACGTTCAACAAGTCCTTCTTTTTCCAGTTCCTTCAAACGTTCTGATAATAAACGGCCACTAACAGGTAATGCAGACTCTATTTCATTAAAACGCTGTGGTCCATCTAATAATTGATATAATATTAAACCCGTCCATCGTTTTCCGATTAAATCCATTGCTTTAGCTAAACGAGGACATAAAGTTGTCTCATTCATATTTCTTCACCTCTATGTAACTATTGTAACGATTATTGCAGGAAATGTAAATTTAGAGTAACTTATTTACATAACATAATTAATATACTTTTATATACTTAATTACAAAAAGTAACTTTAGTATTCAGTCTTTTTCAATTACGGTGGAACCTTCCATCATTAAACCGTCCGTCCTCCTAATAATACAATGCCCTAGATATCAGTAATATGACTAACTATTTATTTTAAGTCTTGTAAATGTTCACAGTTTACACTTTTATTGGTGATTATCCATTCCTATTTATGAAAAACCCATTGAATATGGTATTTGTTTCCTTTATCATTCGTTGTAGAATGCTGTTTTAGGGGGTTTTTAAATGAAAAAATACACTATTGATATCAGTCATTCCACACTTAGTTTTTCTGTACGACATATGATGATATCTAAAATTCACGGTACTTTCGAATCGTACAACGCTGAAATTGCTGCAGCCAATATTGAGCATATGCAGGATGCAAGTATCTCTATTACCATTGACGTGGCTAGTGTCTCCACAAAAAATCATGACCGTGATGTACACCTTGTGTCTCCAGATTTTTTTGATGCAGACGTCTATCCAAAAATAGTTTTCACCTCTACATATATTGATAAACAAAATGATAAAACTTTTTTGATACATGGGGATTTAACGATTAAAAACATAACAAAGCCTATCGTATTTACAACAGTATATACAGGAAACGGTGTTAATCCTTGGGCACAAGTATATGGCTTTCAGGCAAAGACACAAATTGATCGCCGCGATTTTAATTTAGTCTACAATACAATTCTAGAAACAGGTGGCGTATTAATCAGTGATGAGATTGACATTGTGGTAGATGTCGAATTAAGCCCCCTTTAGTTATTGATTTACTTTAAGGAAAGAGGGAACTTTACATGCTATGGTTTGATAACGAAATTACATTTGTATCGAGCTTTATTACAATCGTCTTTTTTATTGTTTTTGGTAGCATCGCCTTCAGCCTTATTAAAGCTATTGTCACTTGGTCTATTAATAACCAATCACAAACCTTAACTGTACCCGCTAAGGTTGTGTCAAAACGTACAAATATTCGGGGAGGCTCTACTAATTCTGCGGCATATACTTCCTATTTCATAACGTTTGAAGAACGACATGGGGAGCGTCAGGAATTTAAAGTGAATGGTCGTAATTTTGGACAGCTAGTGGAGGGTGACATTGGTCTTTTAACGTATCAGGGCACACGCTTTCATACTTTCGAAAGACAATAAAGGGAGAGTAGCGATTAACTCGTACTCTCCCTTTTAGTTTTATTTAATTAAATACTTGGCAAATCCTGCCTCTGTATCTTCTAAATATTCAATGTTGCTATCTGCTGAGATAAATTTTTGTGCATCTTTCGCAGATAGATAAACAACTTTCGTCTTGGCTGGGAATGGTACAAATGACCAGTTTTTATCCGCAGCAGGGTTAATTGTTTTATTTGCCATAATATAATCAACTACAGCTTGACGATTTTCATAGGCATAGTTAGTTATATTCGAGCCGTCCGTATTTTTAAATGTCGCTCCATAAGAACCACCAACACGATAATTATTTGTAATGATAATGAATTCTTGTTTTAAATCAATTGGTTTACCATTATATTGTACATTTTTAATACGGTTCGCCTTTTCATCAACAAGATTACCACGTCGGTCATATTTAGATGGAGATGTCACATCAATTTGATAGGTTAAGCCATCTAACACGTCAAAATTATAAGAGCGTGCTTCTGAATCAATAATATTTTGCTCTTCTGTCTTATTCGGATCTATTGTTGCAAAAATACCTGCAGCCATCTCTAACCACTCGACGGCTTGTGCACCTGTAACTTTAATTGTGGCTACAGTATTATCGTAATGATAAATGTCTGCCATATTTTTAATGGCAAGTGGACCAACTGGAATGTTTGTATAATCTAATGGATTATTTCGTGAACCGGCTTTAAAAGGTGCCCCAGCAGAAAGAATCGGCGTTTTTTCATCAGCCGTTCCCTTTAATTCCTGTTCAATAAACCATTTTTGTGCTTGTGTGACGATTTGAATAGAAGGATCATCTTGCACCATTGAGAAATAACTATGGATTGGCGCAGTTGTTTCACCAACAGGCTGGCGAATATAAGTTAAAGTGCCTTCATGTGCTTGTTTCACAGCTTTTAATACCGTAGTGGATGGTTGTAAACCTTCTTGCTTGATTGATTGTAATGACCCACTACCATCTACTACAACCCACTCTGATCCTTGTTGTTCTAGTTTTAGATCAATGATACCAAGATGGCTACCATAGCTACCTGCCATAACTGTTGGAACACCGTGAATCGTTCCCTTTTCTTGATCTACATCTTTCAAATCTTTGTAGTCACCTGGGAATGTTAAATGCGAGTGCCCTGTAATCAAAGCATCAATTCCGTCAATTCCTGCTAGTTGATAGCCAACATTTTCAGCACCTTCCACGTAAGTGTCCTCACCAATACCTGAATGTGAAAGAACAACAATTACGTCTGCTCCAGCCTTCTGCATTTCAGGAACTACTTCTTTTACTGCTTCAACAGGTTCTTGCATGTCAACTTTACCAGCTAAATGAATGGCATCCCATTCAACAATTTTTGTTGGTACAATCCCTGTCACACCAACTTTCAGTGTATGTTTCTTACCTGTGCTATCCACTACTTCTTTATCAAGAATAACATAAGGTGTAAACATACGCTTTTTTGTTTTAGCATCGTAAGTATTAGCATTTACGACTGGATATTTGGCATCATTTAAAACTTCATTTAAGAAATCAAGACCATAGTTGAATTCATGGTTTCCTAAAGTTCCACCATCATATTTTAAAGCGTTAAGTGCCGCAATAGCCGGATGTACTTCCCCTGGCTTTAATACACTTTCTAATGCTTTATAAGAGCCAAGTGGCGTACCTTGAATTAAATCCCCATTATCAAATAGTAATGTGTTGGGATTTTTAGCACGAGCTTGTTCAATTAATGTAGCTGTATTAGCTAAACCAACCTCAGATGATGGAGCATCTAAATAGTAATTATAATTTGCTAAATTTGTATGAATATCTGTAGTTCCTAAAATTTGAAGATCTACTGACACTCCATTAGATGGTGCCTTGTATTCTGCTACAAAGCGCTCTACAATACTTTCCATTTGCTCATGTGTTACATAGTCAAGAGGACGGATCGTATTATCCTCATACGCTTGAAGAATATTTGCTGCAACAGCATTAGCTAAATCTTGTTTATAAGCTTTAGCAATTTGATCAGCATCCTTAAATTGGTCTAAGACCGCAAAGGAAGCGTTTTCACTAACAAGTCCACGAGCAGATATAACAAATGCTTGTTGACGTGTTAATTTATCGTTTGGACCAAATGTAGTTGCTGTTTTTCCTTTTATAAGTTTTAACTGTACAGCCTTTTCTACATATGGTGCTAAATCCTTGGAGACATCCGTAAAAGTAAGGGAAGAACCATCACCTATTTTGACATCTAAGCTTTCTACTAATTCTTTTACATAATCAGCGCGTGTAACTTCATTGGAAGCAGCATTAGCAGTGAATCCAAATGGTATCAACGCGAATAAAACTAGTAGCATGGCTAAAAATTTAGTTATTAATTTCTTGTTCATACAACAACCTCCTTATTCATCTAGTATTTTCCTACAGATACTATTATATTAAACTAACTCTATTTTTTACTGAATAATTAGTCCTAATTATATGTATTTTTAAAAGAATGGGTTATTACTTTCCTATAAAATCACATTTTTCTATCATTTTTATTTTTATACCACCAATAGAATGTTAGGAAATGTAAATTCCGAATAAATAGTTAATACCAATATATCCGACTTCTATACCACACCATACCTCTGTTCGCAAAATAAAAAAAGACCTCTCAAATTTGAGAGGACTTTTATTAAAAAATATTTTTTACGCGTTTACTGCTTGAAGTGATTGAGCTACTTTTTTCACTTCTTCTAGGCCATTTGCAATAATTTCTTGTGCTTTATCAGGTGATGCATTGTGACCTTCAATAATTACTTCTTCGATAATTTCCATACCGAACACGCCGCCTGCTACATTTTTAATGTAGTTTACTGACATTTCCATCGGCTGTGTTTCTGGTAGTGAGTAGTAGCCACCGCGAGCATTTAAAATAATCGCTTTTTTATCCGTCATTAAGCTAACCATTTGGCCATCTTCACCATATTTGAATGTGAAGCCTGCTTGGTACACATAGTCAATAAATGTTTGTAAAGGTGCTGGAATAGTTAAGTTCCAAAGTGGGAAAGCAAATACAACTAAATCAGCTGCTGTTAATGCATCCATCGCTTTTTGTTTAGCAGCTAAAAGACGTGATTCGATGTCTGTTAACTCCCCACCATTTTGTACTTTACCAAATGCATTGAAAAGAGCTTGCCCAAAGTATGGCATATCTTCTGCAAATACGTCAAAAGTTGTAACGTTTACACCTTGTACGTTTTCCATAAAAGTATCGTACATTTTTGTTGAAATACCATCTGGACGGTTGTTTGCTTTTACTACTAAAACGTTCATTATATAAAATCTCCCTTATATCTCATAGTCTATTATCTCGAATTCAAGATATAAACTTATCTTAAAAAAATTCTTCTAAAAAGTCAACGATACTTTCCTCAGACTTTTGACTGAAATATTAGATAAAATTTTCACTAAAACGAATAAAAGAGGCTTGTTATGTCAAGCCCCTCCGTAGTTAGAGTAATTTTAGCACTATAATTTACAGTTATCATCTGTACAAACACCAGCGTCACCCGTGCCAGCCATTTTTAGACCAGGTTGTAAGCCCTCTTCCTCAGCCACTTTACGTAGTGTATCTTCGAATACTTCTTGTGGCTGGGCACCAGAAATACCATATTTACGGTTTAAGACAAAGAATGGGACCCCACGAACTCCAAGCTGCAATCCTTCTTGAATATCTGCTTCTACCTCATTTTTAAATTCATCCACAGCAAGAACTTTTGCCACTTCCTCGCGTTGCAATCCTACTTGTTCGGCTATATCTAATAATACATCCTCTTGTCCAATACGTTTTCCTTCAATAAAATGACTGTGCAGTAGAGCTCCAACTAATGCTGTAACATCTCCCTGCTGCTCAGCCCATTTAACAAGTCGATGTGCCTTTAACGTATTCTCTTCCATTAGATTGCTAAAGTCATAGTTTAAGCCCACTTCTTTCGCACGCTCTGTAACACCTAATGTCATTTCTTTGGCTTTTTCTAAAGTCATACCATATTTCTTCGCTAACGATTCATAAACAGTAATGTTCGAATCTACTGGGGTATTAGGATCAAGTTGATAGCTTTTATAAACAAGCTCCACTTGCCCACCAAAGCCAGTATCTTCAATCGCTTGCTCTAATTGTTTTTTACCAATATAACAAAATGGACATACGTAGTCAGACCATATTTCAATTTTCATTACTCACACTCTCCTTTTGCTACATTGTAGCGATAGATTAAATCGCAAGGCAATTTTTATGCTTCATCGCATAAATTCTCCAGTACATCTACATACTGAACATAAAAACATTGTGAGGTTTATCTATGACTCAATCTCTTTGGCTCGCTACTTCCGAATCAGTCTCACTATCTTCACTTTCTTCATCTACAACTTGTGATGTATGTATAGTCGGAGGAGGCTTAACTGGTCTTTATACAGCCTATGTCTTGGCAAAAGCAGGTGTTGATGTACTTTTACTTGAGGCGAATACCCATTTTGGTCACGGTACTACAGGCCATTCCACGGGTAAACTAACTGCCCAGCATAGTATCGTTTATGCTAACCTTTTAGAAAAACTATCCGTTGATGAGGCACAGCTCTATTACCAACTCAATCAACAAGCCATTGAAAAGGTAACACAATTATTCCCAAAAGGCAGTGTAAAGCAAGTAGATTCACTATTGTATGCTCAAACAAAAGATGGGTATGCGCAATTGTTAAAAGAATGGAATGCTTATAAGGTGTTAAATATCCAATCAAAAATCACCACAGAAACAGAGCTTCCCTTCCCCATTACAAAGGCTTTATGCATGTCCCAGCAAGCTCAAATAAATCCTGTAGAGGTAAGTAATTTTCTTGCTAAAGAAGCACAAGCGATGGGTGCCAAGCTTTATACAAATACCCGAGTTCAGCAATTAAACATAGCTCAAAATAACTTACATACCGAAAAGAATATATCGGTTCAATATAAAAAACTTATTTTGTGCTCACATTATCCAATTGAAGCTTTCAAGGGGCTAAAGTTATTTAAACTGTCAAATAGTCGTTCTTACATGGTGGCTAGTAAAATTGCTGAAACGATGCAGGGGCAATATCTATCCGTTGATTTCCCTTCTCGTTCCATTCGTACAGCTACAATTAACAACGAGCATTATTTAGTACTTGGTGGAGCGAATCACATCGCTGGGGAAACAGTCAATACAGAGCCGTACTATGATGCCATTGCAAATGAAATGAAAGAACATTTTGAGCAAGAGCCCATTTATCGATGGTCTGCTCAGGATATCGAAACTCCTGACATCGTTCCTTACGTAGGAAGAATTACAAACTCATTGCCAAACGTATTCATTGCTACTGGCTATAGAAAGTGGGGCATTTCTAATTCCTTTGTTGCTGGTGACATTTTATCCAGCCTAATCACGGGATCAAGAAGTGAGGATGGTGCCATCGCACTCTATTCACCATCACGTACAAAATTCGGTGCCCAGTTTATGCAAATGCTTAAAGTTGGCGGCTTTGTCGCAAAAGAATTTATTACTGGGTATATGAGAAATGCCAGTGCTCCAACATGTACTCACTTGGGCTGTAAGACGAAATGGAATGAGGCTGATGAAACATGGGATTGTCCTTGCCATGGCTCCCGCTTCAATGCTCAAGGAGAAGTACTGGAAGGACCAGCAGTACAACCTTTGAAATTAGATTAAAAAAGAGGCTGTAGACAAACTCTCCATAAATTATGAGTTTGCTACAGTCTTTTTTACGATGAAATAAAGTAAAGCCGTTGATGTCCACTATGGCCGCACTTCGTTCCTATCAATTTTCTATATAAGAGACTCCCTTTTCATATGTTGAAAAAAGTAAAAAATCTATGCAAAGCGCAAAGAAAAAGCATGGTGTATGATGGACAACCTGTAGAGGTCATAAAAAAACTGACCATACAGTCGATGCTTACTTGAGCATGTTAGATTCGACAGTAATTACCCAATATGATACATGCAAGAAACATGACAAAAGCCATCGAAAGTGTGAACTTTTCGATGGCTATTATCTACAGCCTAAGTAGCTGTCTTCTTGTGTAAACTACTTTAGAGCTTCTGTTAATACTGGCACAATTTGCTTTTTACGAGAAACAACGCCTGGTAACACAACACGGTTGTTGATAAGCTCAGCACCGAATCCTTTTGCTGCAGCTTGTGCGACTTGTCCAATTGCTACAGCTGTAGAATCGTTATTTAGGATATCTGTCACAACGAAGAAGAATAAATCTAAACCATTCTCAGCAACATTTTTATTTAATAAAATCTCTAATTCCTCTTGTCGATTAAGCACATCATCAATATCCACAGCATTCACCTGTGCAACTACAGATTTGTACTCACCGAATTGGAACTCCTTAGCATCTAATGATAGTAGATCTTCTAAAGATTTATCAGATAGGTCTGCACCGGCTTTTAGCATAGCTAAACCATATTCTGCAACATCCACATTAGCAATTTTCGCTAGTTCTTCGCCAGCTTTTACATCTTGCTCTGTGCAAGTTGGTGATTTGAATAATAATGTATCTGAAACGATTGCTGATAGCATTAAACCAGCAATGTTCGCTGGAATATCTAAACCGTTTTCGTTAAAAATTTTCTTTAGAATTGTAGCCGTACAGCCTACTGGTTCTGCACGATAATATAGCGGATCAGCTGTTTGGAAGTTAGCGATGCGGTGGTGATCAATTACCTCGGCAATTTGCACTTCCTCAATACCATCAGCCGATTGCTGGAATTCATTGTGGTCTACTAGAATAACTTTGTCCGCTTCTCCAACTACAGATGAGATTAAACGTGGCGCTTCAAAGCCAAATTTATCTAAAGCAAACCGGGTTTCATTATTAACATCTCCAAGACGTACAGCCTCGGCTTCTTCTCCAATTTGTTGTTTTAAATAAGCATATACAATTGCAGACGTGATCGTGTCTGTATCTGGGTTTTTATGTCCAAAAACTAATACTTTACTCATTGAATTTATTCCTCCTAAAATGACCTTACATTTATCTTTTATTTTATCATATCTTATGGACTAACAAATGATAAATTGAAACATTAAGTAAACTATGCTCATTCATTTAATATACAATAATAATTCCCCACTCCCAATAACCAACTATACAAATATGAATAAAGTATAATGGACCTTCAAACTGTCACATACATATATTTTGTGCACCCATCCCCTTTGTTTGCATTATCTTTTTTTACCATCCTATTTTTAACATTCAATAGCAAAAGCGCATCTTTTTCTAGTATTAATTATTTTACATAGATATTTAGTTGGATTTTCATATTTATGTAAGCGTAATTTTATGCTATTATCAGATAGTCTATATTTTTGGATATTCAGGAAATGGGGATTACGATGACAAAGAAGATGGAAAAAAAGTACATTCCTTTAGCAAATTATTTTGAAGTAGCTTTACAACAAGAAATCACTTTATCCTTTAGTGAATTAGAAAACATTATGGGACAAGCCTTACCGAATGCCGCCTACTTAAATAAGAGCTGGTGGAAAAAAACAAAGCCCCCTCTATCACACTATTTGTCATGGACAAATGCAGGCTATCATGTCATTGATGTTAGACTAGGTACTAGTATAACTTTCTCATGCACGCAAACTAAGGCAACTGTAAACAATCTTTCTAAAAATGAAGAAGAGAACCCATCTGCATACATAATTCGAGGGATTGAAGCATCGGATGCTAGATCGTTTATTCTTTTACAGGAAGAAATTTTTCAACAAACCGACTTCATGTATAATGTTCAAAATGAAGTAGATCTAACTGTCCAACAACTTCGTAAAAATTTAACCTATTGGAAACAACTAAAAAATCGCACTATATTACTTTGCGTATTAAATGGTATTTTTGCAGGCTATGCAGTTGTACATGGGTATAAACAAACGAAAGCTAAACATGTTGCCTCTGTTCGCTTAGCTGTGAAGGAAGAGTACCAACAAAAAGGCATTGGCTCTGCGCTAATGAAGGCTGTGGAAGGTTGGTCAAAACAGCGTGATATATCCAGATTAGAATTATCAGTTATGGAACATAATAATGTTGCTTTACATCTTTTTACGAAAATAGGATTTAAACAAGAAGGCATTCGACAAAATGCTATTAAATTAAATGATACTTTCATTAACGAGTATAACTTAAGTAAAATTTTATAAATCACTTTGCCTAGATGTCTAAAGCATATTTGGACATCTTTTTATATAGTTAGACTATAAAAAATGCATAGAAAAGCAATATAACACTTTTCCATGCATAACATTAAAATACCTGTTTCTCTCTAGCAGCATCCAGGAATAATATATTACTATCTACTTGCTCATAGGATTTTTGATATTTTTCATACTGCCGCTTATCTTGGCTAATCATTTCCTCCAATAAAGCATGTAAGAAAGAAAATAAAACGGGCACTATATCTAGCGAGGAATACTTGTTTGTTCCAAGCGCAAACAAAATATTAGCATATTCACGAACGGGTGAAAATGCAGTTCCAGTAATAGCAATAATTTTTACTTTCTTCATCCTTGCAATTTCAACAATCGTTTGAATATCCTTTAACTGTTTATCAAATGATAAAACAATTAATGTTGTACGCTCTCCCATGCTATTAATTTGATTCATTATTTCATCGGAATCTATACGAAGCTGCTTAATATTAGAACGTAGTGTTTTTAATGTGTTGGATAACCAATTTGCTACAGATGCTGCCTGACGAGTGCCTAGAATATAGATATTATCTGCTTCATGCATCCATTTTGAACCTTTTTGAATCTGTTGATCGCTAATTAATTGAATTGTTTCCTGAATGTTTTGGCTATCTTGCTGCATTACCTTGCCAAAACGAGAATTAGTTTGCTTTTTACCCGTATAGGTAGATTGTAGATTTGTTCCTACATCTTGGGACATGACATAGCCTCTTATTTCTTCTTGCAGTTCCACATATCCCGATAAATCCATGGCATAGCAAAAGCGAATAACCGTTGATTCACTTACATTAGCCAGTCTGCCTACTTCTGCTGCTCCATTAGCAATCACTGTATTGGGATTATCCATTACAAATTGTGCTACTTTACGCTGCCCCTTTGACAGTCTTACAAACCTTTTCTTTATATCCTCATGAATGCACATTCCTAACAACCTTTCTTTCAATGACCTTATCACGAATGGGAGATTGTTTCCTACTTACTCAAAATTCGATTAAAAATACAGTATCATGATTGCAATTTGAATACAATGACTTTTCTGAAAAATCTTCAGCGCATTAACCTGCTAATATGTCGACTTTTTGTACTTTTCTATGTTGATTTGTTATTTTACCAAATTTATTGGTACCGATGAATAAAATTCAATAATTCCTAATTTTTATGTAATACACTAGCGAATAAAGACAAAAATGTCCTGGATTGATTACTCTTATCCAGGACATTGTTTAGTTATTATTCTAATTCTAGCTGCTTGGTTTCCTTCCCAAGGAAAATGACACCAATAACACCTATAATAATGGCTCCACAGAAAATGGCAAAAATGAAGCCTATATCATAACCAGCTGTTAATAAAGAACCAACTAGTAGCGGTCCGAAAATACCACCAATTCGTCCAGCAGCTGCTGCCATCCCTGCACCAGTACCACGAATAATGGAAGGGTATTGCTCAGGTGTATAAGCATATAGGGCCCCCCATGCTCCTAAGTTAAAGAAAGATAAAAACATGCCTGACAATAACAGTACTACAAGTGTTTCAGCATTCCCAAAAATGAAAGCACTCACTGCAGTACCAATTAGATAGGAAACAAGCACAAATTTCCGTCCAAACTTTTCAATAAACCAGGCTGCAGTAAAATAACCTGGCAATTGAGCTACTGTCATAATGAGAACATACTTAAAGCTCGTAATCATATCAAAGCCCTTACCAACCATGACACTTGGAAGCCATAAGAACATACCGTAATACGAAAATACAACTGTAAACCAAAGCACCCAAAGCATCAATGTGGAACGTGCATATTTTTTTGACCATACTTCTTTTATATTTTGAAGGATACTACGTGATTTGGCCTCTTGCTTCACCGTAAACTGTGGTGAATCTGGGAGATGCCATCTAAGATAAATAGCATAAAATGCAGGGAGTGCTGTTAAGATGAGCGCTACTCGCCATCCCCACGTTGGAATAACGAAATAGGATATCAATGCGGCAATTAGCCATCCAGCTGCCCAAAAGCTTTCCAGTAAAACAACTACGCGTCCTCTTTTTTTTGCTGCTACGCTTTCAGATACTAACGTTGATGCTACAGGTAGTTCACCGCCCAGACCCATTCCTACTAAAAAACGTAGCATTAAAAATGCCGTTAATGTAGTCGTAAAAGCGGATAGACCACTTGCAAGGGAAAATAGGACAAGTGTCCACATAAAAATTTGTTTTCTCCCTATTTTATCGGCAAAAACACCGAATACAAGGGCTCCAACAGCCATTCCAATTGAGTTAATACTACCAATCCAGCCAGCTTGACTTGGTGTCAGTCCCCAATCTGCTGCCAATGCTGCAATGACAAACGATAATATTCCAACATCCATTGCATCGAAAAGCCATCCAATCCCTGCAACGCCCAATAGTCTATTTCTAGAAATAGTTTGCTGAGATTTATTTGTTCCTACAGTATTTGTCGCCATTTCAACCACCTGTCTTTACACTTGACTTTACATTACAAGATTACTATACAGTTGTTTCAAGAAAGTGACAAGCAAAATTCTAATTACCGAATTGTTTCGACAATTTATGAAATGCTATTGAAATAATAGTGTGATTTGCGTTAAAATGTCTTTTATACAAATACAACTGTTCTTTCTATAAGAACAAAAGGAGATCGTATCTTTATGTGGAAAGGCCTTATTGAAGAATATAAACAATTTTTACCTGTAACAGAAAATACACCCGCATTAACTTTAAACGAAGGCAATACGCCTCTTATACATTTAGTGAATTTATCTAAGAAATTAGGCATTGAGCTTTACGGTAAAATTGAGGGTGCAAACCCAACTGGCTCATTTAAAGACCGTGGTATGGTGTTTGCAGTAGCTAAAGCTATTGAAGATGGTAGTAAGTGTGTGATTTGTGCCTCTACAGGAAATACATCCGCTGCTGCAGCTGCTTATGCTACAAGAGCTGGTATTCAATCCATCGTTGTAATTCCTAAAGGAAAAGTTGCCCTTGGTAAGCTTGCACAAGCAACTATGTATGGTGCAAAAATCATTGAGATTGATGGTAATTTTGATGATGCTTTAAGTATTGTTCGCCAAGTAAGTGAAACAACTCCTGTCGCACTTGTAAACTCCGTTAATCCATACCGCATTGAAGGTCAAAAAACTGCATCATTTGAAATTGTAGATGCCTTAGGCTCAGCTCCTGATTATCTATGCATCCCGGTTGGTAATGCAGGGAATATTACTGCTTACTGGAAAGGCTTTAAAGAATATCATGCTTCTAAAGATTCTGGTCTACCAAAGATGTATGGCTTTGAAGCAGAAGGTGCAGCAGCAATCGTTAAAGGAGAGCCTATTACAAATCCGGAGACAGTTGCCACTGCTATTCGAATTGGTAACCCAGCTAGCTGGAAATTGGCAGAAGCAGCTCGAGATGAATCTGGAGGTATTATTGATTCCGTAACAGATCAAGAAATTATTGCTGCTTATCAATTAATCGCCAATACAGAAGGTATTTTCGTTGAACCCGGCTCTGCCGCATCATTAGCAGGTGTTATTAAATCAGTGGAGAACGGAAAAATTCCAAAGGGTTCAAAAGTAGTTACAATCTTCACAGGTAATGGACTAAAAGATCCAGATACAGCTATGGATGTATCCACAGTCGAAGTAATATCCCTTAAAAATGACGAGAATGAGATTCGAGAATATATCGAGGGAGTACTATGAGTAAAGCATGGCAAATCTCAGTTCCAGGAAGTACAGCCAATCTAGGGCCTGGCTTTGATTCCATAGGACTCGGCTTGTCTCTATACTTACAATTAACAGTTACTTTACAAGATACATGGGATATTATCCATCTTGATGATAACGGTCCTAAAAAGTTTGAGATTGACGAACATTTACTATACGTCATTGCAAAAAAAGTTGCTGATCAATATGGTCAACAATTACCTGCATGCCGTGTCGAGATGGCTAGCGAGCTACCATTAGCACGTGGGCTTGGAAGCAGTGCTGCTGTGATAGTTGCAGGTATTGAACTAGCCAATCAAGTATGTGGGCTTAACTTAACAATACAAGATAAACTTAACTTATCATCCCAAATTGAGGGACACCCAGATAACGCAACCGCTTCTGTTTTAGGAGGCTTAACCATTTCTTCTATGGATGAAAAAGGTAATGTTGATATTTTTCATATCAATGAAATTGATGCTTCCTTTGTGGTATATGTACCAAATGTCGAATTAAAAACGAGCGAGTCTCGATCTGTATTGCCAGACCAATTTGACAGAGCCTATGCAGTTCATGCTTCGGCAAATGCTAATATGTTAGCAGCTTCACTAATGGCACGTGATTTCCAGCGTGCTGGGCGTTATATGGAAGACGATCTATTCCATGAACCGTTTCGTGCAAAGCTAATACCCGAGTATACAGAAATTCGTACAGCAGCAAAGATGAATGGTGCGTATGGTACAGCTTTAAGTGGAGCTGGCCCTACATTGATTTCTATCATTCCTTCTACCATTGCATATGACTTCGTTCAAACTATGAAAAATCAATTTCCTGAACATCAAGTGATTTTAACAAAAGCTGATGAACAAGGTATACAAGTACGTGAATATATGAAACGTCTACTATAATAGTAGGCGTTTTTTCTTGAAAGCAAGTGTGGATAAAACTAATATTATAGAAGTATAGGATTTACCTTGAAACACCTATTATTAACAACTAGGATGTGCGCTTTTCTAAGGAGGAACTATCTTGAAGCCAATTATATTCTGTGATTTCGATGGCACAATAACAGAAACTGATAATATCTTTTCTCTGATGACGGAATTTGTTCCACAAGAATCTGAGAAAATTGCAAAAGCTATGATGGAGCAAACCATTTCGTTTAAAGATGGGCTCTCTGCCATGTTTCATTTACTTTCTACTCAACAGAAAGATGAAGTCATTCAATATCTTATGGATACAGCTATCATTCGTGATGGCTTTGGAGATTTTGTTCGATATGCTCAAGATCATGGCATACCATTTTACATTGTAAGTGGAGGGGTCGATTTTTTTATTGAGCCTTTAGTAGAAAAATACGGTCCTTTCTCAGGTATTTACTGCAATACAGCTGACTTTTCTGGTGAGCAAATTAAACTGATTTATTCAAATAGCTGTGATGAGGAATGCGCAAAATATAGCATACAAGGGTGTGGTTGCTGCAAACCTAGCGTTATGCGGAAAGTGGCAAAAGAAGATCATTTTAAAATCGTTATCGGTGATTCTCTTTCAGATTTTGAAGCTGCTAAACAAGCTGATATTGTTCTGGCTAGAGATCATCTCATTCAACGCTGTGAAGAGCTTCAAGTTCCATATAAACCATTTATCACATTCCACGACTGTTTAAAAATTGTACAAGAACTTATAGAAACCAAACATACTATACCAGCAACTTAATGCACGACTATAAAAAAAAGGGAACCACATGAATGGCTCCCTTTTTTATAGACTTATACTAATAACACGAGGCTGATGGCCATGACAGCCATTCCAGCTACCAAACCATACATAGATAAATGAGTTTCATCATACCTCTGCGCTGCTGGTAATAATTCATCCAATGAAATAAAGACCATTATGCCTGCCACTCCAGCAAAAATGATGCCAAACATAACGTCTGTTAAAAATGGCATAAGGAGCAAAAATGCTACTAATGCACCGACGGGCTCTGCTAACCCCGATAAAAATGATAATTTAAAAGCCTTTCGACGATTACCCGTGGCAAAGAAAATCGGGACAGACACTGCTATCCCCTCTGGAATATTGTGAATCGCTACTGCTATGGCAATGGCAATTCCTACATTTGGGTCATTAATAGCTGACATAAATGTAGCTATCCCCTCTGGAAAGTTATGAATTCCAATAGCTAGAGCTGTAAAAATACCCATCTTCATCAAATGATCTTCATTGACCTGTGGCTTTATTGCATTCACATCTTCTACTAGCTTTACTTCATGAGGATTTGTTGATTTTGGAATGAATTTATCGATTAAAGCAATGAATAACATGCCACCGAAGAATCCGGCGATTGTCATCCAATAACCATTTGTAGTACCTAATGCATTCGTTAAAGCATCTTTAGCCTTAACAAAAATCTCAACAAGTGAGACATAAATCATAACGCCTGCAGAAAAACCCAATGCTAGCGATAAAAATTTTGTATTTGTTCGTGATGTAAAAAACGCTATTAAACTACCTACCCCAGTTGCGAGCCCTGCAAATAGAGTCAGTCCAAATGCTAGTAAAACGTTTCCGTCCATACCCTTCTTCCTTTTCCCTTTTTTTTATTGTACTCATCTTAACGCAGAAGTTTCCTAAGAGCAATTCTTTTTTACAAGGTAAATATCGCCCTTGCCCTTCCTTTATCCTTTTGCACAGAAAAAAGCAGTATCAAATCCGATGAATTTGATACTGCTCTCACAACCTATTTATGATTCGATTGGAATGTTTTTTTGCGACGTTCATACCAGATGACACAAATGATAAACCAAGTATAGCCCATACTCCAGCCTGCAAGTACATCCGTAGCAAAGTGTCTAGCACCAGCTATACGAGATAATCCTATAAGCACCATTAGGATTGTAGCCCCAACCCACAATAGGATTTTACGACTTTTACTGTTATTTTCAGCTAATATATAAGCAGTTGCAAATAAATACAGAATACCCGTCATAGCATGTCCAGATGGAAAACTATACGATGTTAATTGATCTTCAATTTCAGGTCGTGCTCGTTGGATCCACTTTTTTAATACTTGATTTAACACATTCCCTGCTGCAAATGTCAAAACAACAAATAGCATGCCTCGATAATTTTTTGTCTTCCACGCTAAATACACAATCAAAAGTACCGCTACAATGACAACAAATATCGGTTCTCCTATATAATGAAAGACTTCAATAAATTGATTGCCAAAAAAGACATCTGCCATTTTCACATCAAATTTATTCATCCAATCACTTTGAAAAGTAAATTTTAAAAAAATAAAAATAATTAGTGTGATAATTGCCAAAGGATAGGCCCATTTTTTCATACGTTCACCTCAAAAACATACTGCTATGATCTTCATATCATAACATAATTATGTCCGAACTAGAGGGAGAGAAGCATTAATTTTTATAAATACAGTTTACATTCTTCAGTGACAATCATGGCCTGTTCATTAGGCTTGTTAAAATAATTAGAGACGACCAATGCAACAATGAATAAAATGGCCACGATAGGTAGAATTTTTCTAAATATCATCAACACACCTCTGTTCCACATCTATATTATTTGATGAGTACTGGATCAAACAGCCAATCCTTTGGACCAAAGTTTCGATCTTTTTCTCCTCTTACTTCACGAGAGATTCCATGTTTTATAATCACTTCTCTAAACCTTTTACTAAATAAAGTTTTTTTATAAAGATATCTTCCATCATGACTCCATTCAGCTGAGTAAAAGACATCGCCTTTTAAAGCAGCTAAATCTTCCTGATGATAAATATCTGGCCCCTTAATAACACCATTTAAACCACAGCTACATGGAGGTTGTTCAGTTGCAAAGTATAATTTCACTCTATCCTGACTACTAGACGGTAGAATTTGTGTAGGAATAATTTGATAAGCTGGCTGTTTTCCTTGCTCAGGTCCCTGATGGATTACCTCTAAAAATTCAAAGCCTTCTAGTTTTTCATTTTTCAATAATGCTACCAGTTCCTCTGAAGCTACCCAATATCCACTTACATGAACTAAATGACGTCCTTTCATGTGTGAAGTATCAATAACTATAGGAGATAATTGCTCTTTATCCATAAGTCCGCAATTTTTACAATGAGTACTTAAAGAAAATAAGGTCCCTTTGTCCTCTAGAAACATCTCGGGTGAATTTCCTGTTGAATTTAAAGTAAACAATGGTGCCCATTCATATTCCAAATCAGAAAACTCAAAGTAGAAACGCTCTCCTATTGAGACAATGCCAAATTCACGTTCTAATGACTCGTATACGGCAGCTACTTTCTCATATGTTACATCTTCATTTAATGTAAAAATAGGATTAAATTTTGTTTTTAAATTTCTCTTTCTAATTTCAGGCGCACCAATAGCAATACCATGACGATTATAAACGTTAATCACTTGATCTTGACTAGATTCATCTATAGAAAACAAATTTTCGAGTTCTACTTTCACAATACACGCCTACCTTTATAAAGTTTTATGGTGAAGTATATTGACTGCTAGTTACCATTCTATAATCTACCTTTTACATAGATAGTCAGGTTCCTTTATTTTGAAGAAAATCATTTGTATTATTACTCACTATAGCAAATCTACTTAACCACGGTAATTTAAGCGTACCAGTACTTATACCGATATTTCAACTTCGGGTTTACGCCAATTTTTTGGCGTGATTCATACGAAAATATGGCGTGATTTGGCGGACATAAAAATACACCGCCACTTTTTTGGCGGTGTTTGAAAATTTTATAGTAAATCAAGCATAATAATAAGGTGCTTTTTTCCATAAAATTATATGAGAAGAATTTTTGTCATAAAGTACCTTTTGATAGAAAAATACACCAACAGTATAGCATGGAATTTCTTTAGAGTAAATTCATTCTTTCAGCAAGATTGACAGCCTCTGTTCTTGAATCTACATTTAGCAAAGAAAAGAGCTGTGTTAAATATCTCTCAGTAGTTCGCTGAGGAATATTCAACTCAATAGCAATGGCTTTATTTGTATGACCTTCTGCAATCAGTCTTAAAATTTTCTTTTCTTTTTCATTTAAATGAATATCTTTAGCACTTTGCAATTTAAATTTATCATCCAGAAAATCTAAGAAATTTTTCGGTAGAACAAATTCACCATTTGCAATCGCTCTGACTGTCCGTATGATTTGCTCCTTAGAGGCCGTTTTCGCTAAAATGCCTTCTATTTTTCTCTCTAAAATAAGGGGATAATAATCCGTTATATCGTCTCCTGTATAAAGGATAACGGAAGCATCCGACTGAATAGATTTAATATGACGGGCTAAATTAATACCATTTTCCAATGGCATGTTAATATCAATCAGGTAAATAGCATATGGTTTATTTTTTATTCTTTGTATAACACATGTGGCATCACTTTCAGTATCAATTATAATATCTTCATTTTCGTGAAATAAATTTTTAGTTCCCTCTAAAACTATAGGGTGATCATCCACTATGAGCATGGTAATCATGTGTTTCACTCCCTTCTTTAACTGCTATTCTAATTGACATCCCTTGGTTTAGTTGTGAGTCAATATAAAAATGACCATTAAAGGCTTTTACACGTTCTTGCATACCTCGGATGCCCATTGACTCTGCTACGATAATATCCTCTACATGACACCCAACACCATCGTCACTATAAATGATTTCAAAACCATCATTCATTTCCTTTAGATGGATTTCAACAGCTGTTGCATAAGAATGTTTTAAGGCGTTATTCAGTACTTCTTGGAATAATCGGTAAATCATTAAATTCATACGCTCATCTTCTAAATACAGACGATCTATTGAATAAATTAGAACAAAATTAGCTCTTTCTTGAACCTTTCGAATTAACTTTTCTAACGCAGCATTTAAACCTAATGTATCCAGTAATGGAGGTTTTAAATTCTCACAATATGATCGTAATTCATGTAGAGAGTCAACCATTTGCTTATGAATTTTTGCAAGCTTCTCCTGAATGTCTGTTGTATCCTTTGCATTAACAAGGACATCCACCTCTCTTGCAATATGAAGTTGTTCCTGCAAATTGGTGTCGTGTAGCTCTTGGGCTAACTGGTACTTTTCTTCTTCGAATCTCAACCATAACAGCTTATTAAGCCACGGCAATTGGCCGTCATCAGCTTGCTTCATATGCTTCAATTCCTCTAATAGTTCTTCCACCATCTTTGTATTTTCAATAAAATTATTTACATACAATAGGAGCAATTCGAGCCATAGTAGCTCCTCATCTTTTAAATGAATTGTATTGTTATGCCCCAGCACTAATGCTCGTTTATAATGTACATCCTGATGGAGAAATGCTAAATAAATTTTATCAATCTTGCGTATTTCTCCTAATCTTATATCATCCATTGTGTCAGGATGTATCAAAATTCTTTCCCCACTATTTGTAAGGAATTCATTCGTATCATAGTTATATGTTAAAACAAAAACATCCTCTAGCTCCAAATGAACAGAAACCTCATATGCGAATTTCTCTAAAAGCTCATCCATTTTAATAGTTTTCCCTATTTTATCGACAGCCGTGTACAGCTGATGAATGTAATCACCTTTTGTTGAAAATAATATTTTCCGCTTGCGATAGTCAACTTTTTCTTTTACATAAAAGAGTATTACTAACGAAGAAAATGTAAAGAAGGACACGCCTGACATGACAGTGATTCTTAAATGTTGACCGGCAATGAAATATAAGCCAACTGTGAACCATAAGGTAAATAGTAAAGAAAAAATAACATAGTAGCGCAATCTAGTAATATGATACTCGATATCAAATAATCGTTCTGCTAATTGTGTAAATATAAAGCTAAAAGGTATCAGTAATAAAAATAAGGAGCTAATCTCAGATGAAAGGATATACGTATGAAAAAGGATTTTTGGAAGTACATATAAAAATAGAAATGGTAAGAACGGAATCATTATACTACTTAATAAAATTTTCAACTGAGGTGAGCTATATTTGAAATAGCTTATTAATAAAATACCTAAGATAATAATAAGCAAAATAAGGAACATAAATAATACAATATTCGAAAGTATATCATTAGAAGCAGGGAAAACAGTTCCAATACAAGCCAATATAAAACCAATCAAAGGCATTAAATAAAAGAACCGGATATTATTCGTAAACATCCATTTTGTTTTCATAAATGCAAAATAATTTCTTAAAAAATGTAATAAAATTACTAAACATAATAACATAGTAGTACGATTTACAATAATCCCTATCCCATCTAACCTACCCGAAACTCCACTACTTACATAAGCTAGCGAGACAGCTAATATAAAAAGAATTAGTAAATCTGTTAACCTAGTATTTCTTTGCTTGAAATATAAATAAAAAGCAACAAATAACGTTAATAAATAATAGCAAGCTGGAACTATTAATACATAAAAAAACTGCTGAGGAATATCTAAATGTTTAATATGTATATTTATTATTTTCCCATCTGGCTTCATAATTGTAAGGTCATTCGCAGATAGTATTTTTGATTTATATTTCAATTGATTTAGTTCGGCAATCGGGCCATCATCTACGTTTAAAACAGCATCGCCAATGGATATATTCTGCCCCTTAGCCCAATCTTTATAATATAGTTGAGATACTAGCCATTTACCATCTTTTTCTTCTACCCCAATTTCAATATATGGCGCGCTATAATTCACAAAATTTAAGTATAAACCTAACACTAAATAAAGAACTATAGCGGGCCAAAAAAACTTGCTACGCAAAGTTTTTAGTTCCAAATTTCACTTTCTATATTCATTTCATCAATAAATGCTTCTAAAATTGCCATTTGTTCTATAGATGAAATTCCAATTAATGAGGCTCTTTGTTCTTTTAATAATGCAACTAGGCTTGGGTTTTTTTCTAAGTACTGAATTACATTAATCATCCAATCGCTCCTCATCACTTTATTAATTTTTGTAGGTAGTCTTTAGCTAAATCATTTAATTCTATATTTTCAAGATCATTTATCGCCTTCAATTTATAGACATTTTTCACAGTAATTGCATAGCGTATTGCTCCGCCATTTGTCAACTCATTTTCTGCTTCTTTATGATCCAAAATTGTAACTATATCATCATTATAATAGTCAGCTACAGATTTTGAAACATCATTTTTCAGTGATAAAAGATAAATAATCGGCAAGGAGAATCTTTTATTTAGTAGGTCATTTTTAGGTCCCCATGTTTTCAAACTTTGGATATCATTTTTAATTTGTTGGATAATGCCTATGTACTTTCCATAAGCCTCTACTTCTTTGGATACTTCACCTTTGGCAAGAACCTCTCCTATTAAGCAACTCATCGCTGTTAAGGAACCAGATTTAAGTGTAATCATGTGTATATAAGAATCTTCATCCCGGCAGTTATTTAATAAGTCCAATTGCTGACCACTAATACTTTTTAATGCGCATTCTTCAAGTATTGTTATAGCCGCTCTTTTATGTTCAAAGGAAGTTTCGTCAATTGTTTTTGAAGCCATAATCAACATAGCTAGAGCAACGTTTAAAGAAAGTTCTGGCGTCCTGCTCCAACTATTATCTGAATCCTTATCTTGAAGATCATCAATAATATCAAAAGACAGTATTAAAAGTTCAACCGCTGCAGCAATTTTATAAATGTCGTCATTTACACTATCTGAAAACGACTCATAGTGCCAATAGCATAATTTACCAAAAGAAAAACCTACTTCTATTTTTTCTTCTTTAAAGCTTTTAAACAGCAATTTTAGCTCATGATCAAGAAATGTTTCATTTTCAATAAGAATGTCTAATGATTTATTAATACACTCATCCAACCCGTTCAATAGTCCTCTCTCCCTCCCGATATATTAATAAATATTATATATATTTGTGGGAATTAATACTAGCAGTGTCAATATTTAATGCATATAATCCCATAGTTTCTTATATAAAGAAGTATCCCGCCAAAAATTGGCGTTAATTATACAAACCACGCCATTATTTTGTTAAATAATAGTTATAATATGGCGGTAGAGAACTATGTACCGCCATAAAATTGGCGTAAACTCACCATTGAAATGGCGTTATGACAGATGTTACGCTTATATTAATATAAATTGATTTTCGCATTGTCCTGATAGATTGATGAACATGAATTTTTTTGTACTGGGAGTGTTTTAAAATGAAAAATGGATTTAACGAAACTGTTTTCATACTTACGGCTACTTTTTCATGTAATATCTCTGTCTCAGCTGAAGAAATTACACTTAAAAAGCCTACAGAGGAGCAACTACGAATTGAACAGATTATTATTCAATCTGAGTTAAAAGCTTATCAAGAAACCTTAAAGGTCTATAAAAAGCTTTCAACCTTTTCAAACTTAATTAGTGATGTTCCTGGATTTGAAGATACATTTCAGCAAAAAAGAGATTACTATATTCAGCAATATGGCATTATTAAAATTTCGAATGACAACCTATCTAGTATGCCATCCGTCAATCCATTAACCTTTGGATTAAATATAGCGTCATCTACCGCTTACATGACAGCAAACTACACAATTATTAATGCTAGAGGACTGGCAGCGGTGACAGAATCATCTATAACTCATAAGCTAGATGAAAATACTAGCATCTCAGGGCTTTCCATTAATGAAAGCACTATTTCCTTTAATATGGATGCTACATTTTGTAGGTCAATAAAAACACCGATTACCCATTAGTTTGAATAAGCTGATAGCAATGGCATCCCTTTTCGTTCCATTGTTATCTGCTTTTTTATGTACAACAAAAAGGTGCCTCAATCGCTTGAGACACCTCTAGGCTATTAACCTTTTACATAATATACTTCTTGTCCGCTTTCAATGATATGATCAGGCTTTGGCTTACCTGCGCTTGCCTTATGACCAGCAATATGCTCAGGGCTCTTCTCCCAATTCTTCCATGCTTCTTCTGATTCCCAACGAACCATCACTAGCACTTCCTCATCACCACGGCGAACTTTCTTAACAAGTACCTGTTTATCAATGAAACCAGGTTGTTGTTCAAGTAATGATGGTCCGTTTGGATTAGCACCAAAACGTTCCACCACTTTATCCGAATTCCCTTCCGTCACAACGATACGTTTAATTTGTACAAACATATTAGTTAAACGCCTTTAATACATCTTCAACTTTTAACGTTTCAGATTGTAAACCACCACCTGAAAGGTACCAAACTTCTGGATCTAGGTAGAATACTTTACCGTTTTTCACAGCGTTTGTTGCACTTACGATTTCGTTTTCAATTGCAGCTTTTGTACCTGATTCACCGTTTTCATTTACAACAGCGTCACGGTCAACTACAAATAGAATATCAGGGTTTGTTTCACGAACATATTCAAAACTTACATTATCACCATGTGTGCCAACTTTAACTTTCTCATCAGCAGCTTTCACACCAAATACATCATGAATAACACCGAAACGTGAACCAGAACCATATGCTGATAATGCGCCTTCACTACCTAATACGATTAAAGCTTTCTCTTCTGATGCAGTTGCTTTGCCTTTTACTTCTTCAACTTTTGCTTCATATGCAGAGATTGCATCTGCTGCTGCTTTTTCTTTACCAAAGATTTTACCAGCTAATTCTGTATTAGCTTTGAATGATTCTAGGAAGTTTTTGTTATCTACACCAATGTAAACTGTCGGTGCAATTTTAGATAACTCAGCATATGCTGCTGACGCACGACCAGAGATGAAAATAATATCTGGGTTGATTTCAGATAATTTTTCATAATCAGGCTCGAATAAAGTACCAGCGTTTACATAAGTGCTATCTTTATACTTGCTTAAGTAAGATGGTAATGAATCTTGTACTACTGCAGTAGGATTAACACCTAGTGCATCTAGAGTATCTAGGAAACCATTATCAAAAACAACAACTTTTTCTGGGATCTTATCAAGCTTTACTTCTTCAAACGTAGTATTACCATCGCGACCTTCAATTGTGCTACCTGGAATAGTTAGTGGATATGCTGAAGACGCCTCGTTTTGTTCTTCTGCCGGTTTGTCAGTTGACGTACCTTTATCTTCTTCTTTTGCTTCGTCTTTTGAACCGCAAGCAGCTAAAACTAATAGCATCATCGCCATTAATACTGTTAGTAATTTCCATTTTTTCATTTTAAAAATTCTCCTTTAAAATTTATTTTATAGTTAATGGATGGTTAAACCATCTGTTACTATTTCTAAGAATTAAAATAAACACAAATTCGGCAGCCATCCTGCTCTTGAACAGGGATATCCATATCATAGATTTCCTTCAGCGCGTCCGAGTTAATAATATCGTTGGTAGAACCGTTTTTCACAACACGGCCATCTTTTAATGCAACAATATTATCTGAGTATACTGATGCAAAATTAATGTCATGGAGTACAATTACAACTGTTTTCCCTAACTCATCCACTAGCTTACGTAAAATCTTCATAATCTGAACAGAATGTTTCATATCTAAATTATTTAATGGCTCGTCCAGTAAGATGTATTCTGTATCCTGAGCAATAACCATTGCAATAAAAGCCCGCTGACGTTGACCGCCTGATAATTCATCTAAGTAATTATGTTGAATATCTTCTAAATTCATATATTGAATAGCTTCATCCACTTTTTCTTCATCTTCGGGTTTTAAATTTCCTTTTGAATAAGGGAAACGACCAAAGGATACAAGCTCACGAATCGTTAAGCGGACATTCATAAAGTTAGACTGCTTTAATATGGATACACGCTTGGCGAAATCATCTGATTTCCAGCGTCTTACATCTGCTTTGTCGAGTAGTACTTCACCAGTATCTGCATTCAGCAAACGGCTCACCATTGAAAGTAGCGTGGACTTTCCTGCACCATTGGGTCCAATAAAAGACGTTATTTTCCCTGAAACAATGTCAACACTTACATCTTGAACGACAGGTTTTTTCCCGAAAAACTTCGTAATTTCTTTGACTTGTATCATCCTGCTGACCTACTTTCTCTTAATAATAAGTAGATGAAGTATACTCCACCCACAAAATTAATAATGACGCTTAGTGTAGTACTGAAAGTGAATACTCGTTCAACCATCCACTGCCCACCGATTAAAGCAATAATACTCATTACACAAGAACCAGCAATTAAGACGGAGTGCTTGTATGTTTTAAAATACTGATACGATAAATTCGCAACGATTAATCCAAAGAATGTAATTGGCCCAACTAGCGCTGTCGAAACAGAAATCAAGATAGAAGCTAAAATTAACATGCGTTGTACCAGCTTATCGTATGGTACACCTAAATTAATTGCTGTATCTCGTCCTAAAGACATGACATCTAATTGATTCATATGACGCCAACCATATATAAACGTTAGTAAAATGATTACACCAGCAAGCCAAACTAAATCTGAATTAACATTGTTAAAACTTGCAAACATTTTACTTTGTAAGCCTAAAAATTCATTAGGATCGATCAATACTTGGAAGAATGTTGTGATACTTCCTAAGAACGTACCGACAATCATACCAACAAGTAGTAAGAAATATATTGGTCGCTTTCCTTCTTTAAACAAAACTCGATAAAAAATTAAAGCGAAAACAATCATTGATACAATAGCAAGGGTAAAATTATAGTAAATATTGATAACTAAAATAGATGTAGAGCCAAAGAAAAAGTAGATGCATGTTTGAATCAACATATACAAAGCATCTAATCCCATAACACTTGGCGTTAAAATCCGATTATGGGTAATGGTTTGGAAAACCACTGTTGAATAGGCAATAGCTATACCCGTTAGCCCCATCGCTATAACTTTTATGACACGTCTCGGAAAAGCATAGTGATAATTCCCATTCAACTCCCAAAATAGATACAATAAGATAGCTATCACGGCAAGACCCAGCAAAATGAACATTCTTGTACGATTACGCATATGCTCTCCCCCTAAACAACATGACTAGGAAGATGGCACTTCCAATTACACCAACAGTCATACTAATTGGTATCTCATAAGGGAAAATCAGTACGCGTCCTAAAATATCGCAGAATAATAAGAATGACATACCAAGTAATGCTGTATGCGGCAATGTTTTTGCCAAATTGTCACCTTTAAACAGTGAAATAATATTCGGTATGATCAAGCCAAGGAATGGAATGACACCGACTGTTAGCACCACTGTTGTGGAGATAAGAGCCACCAATACTAAGCCTAAATTCACCACAAACTTATAGGATAGACCAAGATTTTTAGCAAAATCCTCACCCATACCGGCTACTGTAAAACGATTGGCATAAATATAAGCTAAAATAAGTACTGGTACACTTATGTATAACAGTTCATAACGGCCTTTCATGATTAATGAGAAATCTCCTTGTAACCATGCAGAAATGTTTTGGATAATATTTGCCTTATAAGCAAAGAACGTTGTTACGGAAGACAGGATATTACCATACATTAAGCCAATAAGCGGTATAAAAATCGCATCTTTAAACTTAATTCGATTTAATATTTGCATAAATAATAATGTGCCGGCTAAAGCAAATATGAAAGCGAAGGAAATTTTCTGGAAATACGTGACATTTGTGAAAAACATCATGGAAATCAATATACCCAGTCGAGTGGCATCTAAAGTACCTGCTGTCGTTGGTGATACGAACTTATTCCTACTTAAGCTTTGCATAATTAAACCAGCAATACTCATACCTGCACCTGCTAGCAAAATAGCAACAAGTCTAGGTACACGACTAATTAAAAATAGTCTAGTTTCTTCTGATTGGAAGTCTAATAGATCAAATGGTTTAATATCTACTACTCCGATAAATAGCGATACTATAGACAACACAACAGTTGCTGTTAAAAGATATCTTATTTTCATAGTAATCCCCGGTAGATTTCAATTTTGTGTGTAATGAATGTGTAGTGAAAATGATTATCATTACTCACGATTTCCATTATAGTCATGTTTTCATTCTCAGTCAACATGCAAATGAGAATTATTCTCGGTTTATTTTAAAGGAACTAGAAAACGTGTCTAATTAATGAAATATTAGTATTTTCGGCAAATTTCACACCTTAAATAATTCACTATTTCTACAATTTCTTTATCCAAACAAAATGGTAATTGAGAACACCCCCGCGTCTCAATTACCATTTTTATTCGCTATATGATTCGTCTCACTTTTCTTAACCATGCTGAAATAATGAATATAATTAATACCAAACCTACATATCCCATTACTGCATAGAGCTTAGCTACAAGCGTCGTAAATCCTGCTAGACTTGCTAAAAAGCCTAAAACCCCTATAAAAATAACTGCTACTTTAAAGCTAGGTCTATTAGGCTTAAAGAATCTTACCATAAATGAATAGAGCATCCCTACTGCAGTATTGTAAATCATCCCTAATAGAGAGAAAGTCATTAATAGCCCAACTAATGGATGAATTTCATTTGCTAATGCTAGCATAGGAATATCTAGTCCTATAACAACGTTCATTTTTGCAAGAAGAGAAAAATTAATAAGCAGAATTAAAGCGCCTAATAGAATTCCGCCAATAATGCCCCCCATTCCAGCTATTTTATCATTGCGCACCGAGCCGCACATCACCGTTAATAATGAGAAACTTACTCCAATATTAAATGACATATATAACAAAGCAGTCAACCACCAGCTTTTCGAGCTTATTTGCGCCTGCTGGGCAATTACCGCTTGTTCGACAAAGGTAAGATCCATCGTTGCAATGGCATAGATAGCAATAATAGAAACAATCACTAATAAGTACGGAGTTGCTAGTGCAATAATATTAATGATACTTTTAACATCCATCATCACGGTGGCTACTGTTAGCAGTATCATACATATACTCCCTAGCCAAATAGGTAGTCCAAACATTTGCTGCAATGTTGCACCCGCACCAGCAAACATAATAACAGCCACGCCAAATAAAAACAGTGATAATAAATAATCCAATACAAGACCAACAGCATTACCAGAAATCTGATAAATTAAATCCTTATGAGATGCAGTGCGTAGTCTTGAACTAACCTGGGCTACACACATACCAACAATAGAGAAACCAACCATCGCTAATAGGGCACCATAAACCCCTTTAAAGCCATAGCTTGTAAAATAGAGGACAATTTCCTGTCCAGATGCAAATCCTGCACCAACGATAATTCCTACATAGGCACCGCCGATTTGCAAGCTTTTTTTCAATCAGTTCTCTCCTCGTTTTTTCCTTTATCGTAAATGATTTTTATTGATAGACCTCTTTGCTAATCGTTAGCTTATCAATAACAGCCCTATTAATTGTATAGCCAATGCCGATTTCTTGAGGTACATCAATGTATCCATTTTTGACGATGACTTCTGGATTAATAATATCCTCATACCAATAATGACTAGAGCCAGCAGTATCTCCAGGCAACATAAAATGGCTAAGAGAAGTTAAGGCAATATTATGTGCTCGTCCGATTCCTGCCTCTAACATTCCTCCACACCAAACGGGAATTTGATTCTCCTTGCAGAGGTCATGAATTCGTTTCGCCTCTGTTAAACCGCCAACTCGTCCAATTTTAATATTTATTACACCACAGCTCCCTAGCTCAATTGCTTTACGAGCATCTTCAAACGATGTGATACTTTCATCTAAACATATTGGTGTTTTTATGTTTTTCTGTAGGGTTGCATGATCCACAATATCATCAGTAGCTAGTGGCTGTTCGATCATTAATAAGTTGTAATCATCAAGCTGCTGTAATATGGCGATATCATCCAACGTATAAGCTGAGTTCGCATCGACCATTAAAGGTAGATCCGGTAGCTCTGCACGGATTGCACGCACCACTTCTACATCATAGCCAGGCTTAATTTTCACTTTCACCCTTTTGTAGCCCTTTTCCATATGGCTTTTTATTACTTCTATTAATTGAGCTGTTGAAGCTTGAATACCTACGCTGACCCCAACTTCAATTCGTTGTTTTTGCCCTCCTAAAGCCCTTGCGAGTGATTGCTTTGTTTGCTGGGAATAAATATCCCATATCGTACCTTCTATCGAAGCTTTCGCCATGCAATTTCTGCGAATAGGAGCAAACAATGTAGTCACCTCATCTGGATGCCCAACCTCTTTATGTAGCAAGAGAGGTATTAGAAAATCTTTCAGCATATGCCATGTCGTCTTTAAAGTCTCCTCTGTATACCAAGGCGCTACAAAAGCTACCGTTTCTCCCCATCCAGTAATCCCAGATTCATCTTGTGCTTCTATTAATAACAGTTCCTTTTCATCGATTGTGCCAAAGCTTGTTGTAAATGGTGCTTTCATCGGCATTTTAATATGTCTTAACGTCATCTTTTCTATTTTCACAAACTTCACTCCCTATTATAATTATAAGGCTAATAAGGAGCGTCTGACTAACAGATAGCTATGGACATATTCTGGGTGCTTCTTGACGCGTACAATGGCATAGTCTTGATTGAATAATGTTGTTAAGATCTTTCTAATTTTATAGCGCCAGTCCTCAGCTAGTTTAGGACTTTCAACTTTCACTTTCTGCAAATATTGAGGAATCGGTAATAGATAGGCATCCTGATGAAAGGATTCCTCCATTTGAAATGTATTATCTATGTCTAGGACAGGCAAGCCATCGACAGTTAGTGTCCACGGTACGATTTCATCTGCGATCTCTTCTAGTTCGTCAAGGCTATCCGCCATTTGTTCACGCTCTATCCACCACTCTACAACCAGCCTATCTGATGGCAATCCTTCATTAAAGTCATCTTGAAGAGCGCCGTAATAATCATTTTCGTATTGATAACTCATAGCATTTAGCTTTAAAAATGCTAAATTTGCTAAACTCACCTCCAGAGGCTCAAATAACCAACGAACCAGCTGAAATCCATTTTCTTTTGCGTATTCTTGCTGAGCATGCTTTAATAACTCACCTACACCTTGTTCACGATATGCTTTTTTTACACCAATCATGTGTGAATGTAAGTATATTTCTCTATCATGAGAACCTACAAAGCAATAGTTGAAGCCAATTAGCTTTTCTTCTAAATAAGCACCTAAAACTAATCCGCCATTTTGTACAACTGCTAGTAATTGGTGAGAGGGAATTGCTTGGCTTCCCCATATTTCAGCATTCAACTTTTGGACCTCTCCAATTTCTATAGGTGTCATTACTTTGCGAATATGCACTTGCTCTAACATTATGCTGACGCCTCCTTTGTATCCGTTGATTCCAATGCTAACAAGACTGCTCTCGTAAGAATCTCCACGCCAGTAACAAGTCTTGCTTGTTTAAACTTCATTTTCGGATGGTGTAACCCTGGTGATAACCCACACCCTAAACCCAACATTGTTGTTTTTAAGTGTGGTCGTTTTACCGCATAATGATGAAAATCCTCTCCACCAGGTGTGTGTACCGGCTTTCTTAAATTTGATAATCCAGCAGCTTGTATAATTGCTTGTTCCATAATATATTGTGCACTCGTATCAACTTCTGCTGCTACAATATTGGCAACAGTACGTAATTCAATCTGCACCTTATGCAATAACTTAGACGAATCAATAACACGTTTGACCCCTTGCGCTAAATCGTCCATAACATTATTTTGTTGGGCTCGAATATCAATCGTAAATGAGGCATTTCCAGGTATAATATTTCCTGATTCTCCCCCTGCATGAAACTTTGTCATCTTCACCGAAACAGGTACCATTGGATCGGTATGAATGGTTCGTAAATCCTCAATGATGGTAGCCCCTACTTCGATTGCATTAATGCCAAGGTGTGGCCTTGCAGCATGTGCATCTTCCCCAATAATCTCCCCTTCAAGTAAACGAGAGGCACCATGATACAAGGCAGCACAGTATGTACCATCCTCTAGCTCATGGACTGGTCTTACATGAACTCCAAATAAATAGTCGAGCTCATCAATTACCCCTTCTTCTAAGACCGCTAATGCTCCTGTCCCTTTTTCTTCAGCCGGTTGGAAAATGACACGGATTGTACCATTAAATGATGGCTGTTGTTCTTTTAATAATAAGAGTGCACCAATAGCCATTGTCATATGTCCATCATGCCCACAGGAATGGTTGGCACGGAAATGGCCATCAACCTCCTGCCATAATGCGTCTATATCTGTGCGTAAACCTACTTTAGGACTACCATGACCCACATCCACATAAAGACCTGTAGAATTTTTAAAACGAATTGGCGAAAATCCTTCTTCAGTTAATAAATCTACTATATAATTGGTTGTTTCTACCTCATGCCAGCTAATTTCCGGATTGGCGTGTAAATACGTAAAAATCTCCATTAATCTTGACCTCAAACGGTCCAATTCTTCTTTCATAACATCCAACCCCTTAAAATTTTCTTATAATTATGATTATTATAGCGAAAATAATGATCTTCTACATAGAAACTTATACCCATACTCAATAAAATTACTACTTAAGATAATATATTTCGCACTAGACTTCATAAATAGACATTAATTTAGATAACAAAAAAAGATGTAAATACAGCCCATTATCCGGACTGTATTTACATCTTTAATTTAGTTAATACCTTTCATTGCCTTTGAAATAATCGGCGATAAAACTAACAATAATATACCAATGACAATTGAAAGCGATCCTAAGAAGCCAAAGTATGTGAATTCGCTTACAACTTCATAAACCTTTACTAACTGCGCATTAATTGCTTGTGCTGCCGCACTTGTTAAAAACCATAAAGACATTGTTTGTGCAGCAAATGCTTGTGGTGCCAATTTCGTCGTAGCAGATAAACCAACTGGTGATAATAATAATTCACCTACAACTACTAAGAAGAATGACAGTACTAACCACCAAGGACTAACTAATGTTTCTCCACCAGATAAATGTGCTGGAATCATCATGACAAGGAATGATAAACCTGCAAAGAATAAGGCGTATGAAAACTTACGTGGCGTAGTTGGCTGCTTGTCTCCCCATTTAAGCCATAACATCGCAAATAATGGTGCCATTGTTATAACAAATAGCGGGTTTAATGACTGGAACCACGAAGATTGAAGCTGAATGCTACCAATACTTAGTTGTGTACGTTCGTCTGCATACGTAGCCAGAATTGTTGCCCCTTGTTCTTGAATCGCCCAAAACATAACGGCTGACAAGAATAATGGAATATAGGCAAGAAGTCGAGATTTTTCATCTTTTGTTGTCTTTTCACTACGATACATATAAATAAAGAAGACTGTTGGAATTAATACACCTAGAGCTGTAATGATTAAACTGAATACATTCATTGTTAAAGTACCCGTTTTAATACCAATAGCACCAAGAATAATAATAAGTAAAGCAACAATACCAAATTGCGCAAAGACTTTTTTACGTTCTTCAGGCTTTAATGGGTTATTAACTTGTAAACCCGCTAAGCCTAAGTATTTTTTCTCTGTTAATTTATAAACAATTAGCCCAATGAACATCCCTAAACCGGCTAAACCAAAGCCTAAGTGGAAGCTATACTTTTGTCCAATTGTTCCGACAATAAATGGTGCAATGAATGCCCCCATATTAATACCCATATAGAAAATAGAGAAGCCTGCATCACGACGGCTATCTGTTTCAGCGTAAATATCCCCAACAATACTTGAAACGTTTGGTTTTAATAACCCAGTCCCCATTACGATAAATGCCATTGAAGCAAATAGCATCGTTACACCGCCAGGCAGTGCTAGCAATAAGTGACCAATCATAATTAACACGCCACCATAAAAAATAGTTCTACGTGTTCCTAATACTCGGTCGGCAATCCATCCACCTATAATACCTGACATATAAACAAGGGAACCATAAATGGCCATAATAGAGTTCGCTGTACCGCGGTCTAGACCTAATCCACCCTGATTCAATTCGTAATACATAAAGAAGATGAGAATTGCTCGCATACCGTAATACGAGAAACGTTCCCAAAATTCTGTGAAAAACAAAGTAAAGAGCCCTTTAGGGTGTCCAACAAAGCCATTTTGAGGGACAGATTTTACAACTTCATCTTTACTAGACATACAATACCCTCTCCCAATTAAAAATATTCTCTTAAAAAAACATTATTACCCTAAAATAAGGATTAAAAAACTGTGTTTCATCATACTAAAGTGTTTTTTTAACTTTAGCAAGAGTTTTAAAAAATGTTGAAAATTTATTATTTTTCTTTAAATTCTGATTGTTCATTTTGATAATTATTAAATCCTTTGATATATCTAAGTTTTCTCACACTTCCGTAGCACAAACTTGTTTTCTGAACATTAAATTATTCTAAAATATTTAAAATTCAGATTTATAACTTTTTATCCAAATTTAAACTATTTTTTCTAAAAATTATTAAAATACGTACATGCTGTTGTTCTAGATTCTATATTCCCCTTAATAACAAAAAGCATGCCAAAATCTTTTTGGCATGCTTTTTATTATTTTTTCATTTTATTAATTTACAACGTATTGCTGATATTTTGCATAATCTGCTTCTTTAACTTCAAGCGATAATAAAGTACCGCCTTCTTCGTATGCTGTATTAGAAACAGAGGCATGTTCATTTAAATAAGAAACAATATTCCCTTGGTCATAAGGTATGAGCATTTCACATGTCACATAATCAGAGAAAATGTGTTGACGAACTAATTGAATTAATTCTTCTAACCCTACCCCTTGTTTTGCTGAAACCCAAATATTATCCCCACTTACAACAGGGTAAGGCACTTGGGCAAGATCAGCTTTATTGTAAACATAGATGGTTGGGATACCTTCAACTCCTACCGCTTTTAATGTTTCATTTGTAACGTCCATCATAAAACCATGCTCTGAATTAGAAACATCTACGACATGTAATAAAAGATCTGCATCTCTTGCCTCTTCTAATGTGGAGCGGAACGCTTTTACTAGATGGTGAGGCAATTTGCTTACAAATCCAACTGTGTCCGTTAATAAAAATGTCTTTTTATCAGGTAGCTCTATCTGACGAACTGAGGTTTCAAGCGTAGCAAAAAGCATATCCTTCTCAAAGACTTGTTTATGCTCTTCTTGTCCTATCTCTGCCAGCAACTGATTCATAATCGTTGACTTACCAGCATTCGTATAGCCGACAATAGATACTACCGGGAGGGCATTTTTTCGACGCTGTTTCCGCTGCGTTTCTCGTTGATCTTTGACCTGCTCTAGATCCTTTTTGATTTTCGCTATTTGATCTTCAATTTTTCGACGATCCAATTCTAGCTTTGTTTCCCCAGCACCTCGGTTTTTAAAGCCACCACCTGTACCTCCACCCTGACGGCTTAAAGAGGCATGTAAGCCCACTAAGCGTGGGAGCATATATTGAAGCTGTGCTAGTTCTACCTGCATTTGTGCCTCCCGTGTTTTCGCACGGCGGCCAAAAATATCTAAAATAAGCATTGTTCGATCAATAACTTTTGTTGCTAGATCACGCTCTAAATTACGAATTTGCGACGGTGATAGCTCATCATTAAAAATAACGAGATTTGCTTGTGCTTCTTCATAGAAATTTTTAATTTCTTCTATTTTACCTGTACCAACATAATGGGAAGGTGTCACGCGCTCTAAATTTTGCGTAACTACCCCTACAACCTCCACATTGAGAGCCTCTGTTAAATTTCGAAGCTCTTCCATTGAATAATCAAAGTGCGCATCATTCCGTAAATTTACGCCAACAAGAATGGCCTTTTCAATTAATACATCAACTTCCTTAATTCTATCCATTAGAAACCTCCCACCAAAGCCTTGGTGACCCTACGACAAATTTTCTCCATCTTACCATAAATTACACCTGTCCGTATGTTCGGAACGTTATGAAAAACGTTTCAAAAAATGCGCCTCTTAGAAAAGGCGCATTTCACTTATTTTCTTTCTTCTTTTAATAATACTTCCGAACGGTTAAACTCTTCTTCAATTTCTTCATTATGTCTATACGTCAATAGACTAACAATAACCGCAACGATTAAACATACAAAGAAGCCTGGCACAATTTCATATAGGGCACTTGATAATGATTCAACTTTCCCCCAAATAAATGCTGTTGCAGCACCCGTTACCATTCCACTTAAAGCTCCGTAATTCGTTAACTTTCTCCAATATAAAGAAAGTAAAATGACTGGCCCAAATGCTGCACCGAATCCTGCCCATGCAAAACCAACTAAACTTAAGATCGAGCTATCTGGATTCCAGGCTAAAATTGCTGCAATAATCGCAACAACTAATACAGCCATACGCCCTACAAAAACATAATGCTTATCGGTTGCTGTTTTGTTAAACAGTGCTTTATAAATATCCTCTACAAGTGCCGAAGAGGTAACGATTAATTGCGATGAAATGGTACTCATAACAGCAGCTAAAATGGCCGCTAGCATAATTCCAGCTATAAATGGATGGAATAAAATTTGTCCAAGTACAATAAATACTGTTTCAGCGTCTTTTAGCTCACCTGCATTTTGTTCATAATAAGCTACCCCTACTAACGCTGTCCCAATGGCGCCAAATAAACTTAACATCATCCAACCAATACCAATACGACGAGCCTGCTTTGTTTCCTTTACAGAGCTGATGGCCATAAAGCGTACAATAATATGTGGCTGCCCAAAATAGCCTAATCCCCAGGCAAGTGAGGAAATAATACCGGCTGCTGTTGCAGTGGCAGGTAACATGTTTAGCAGATCTGGGCTAACTGCTTTAATAGAAGTAATTGTATCCCCTATCCCACCTGTTACAAAAAGACCGAATAGCGGTACAGCAATAAGTGCTATAAACATGATAAGTCCTTGTAAAAAATCGGTATAACTTACTGCTAAAAATCCACCGAACAATGTATAGGCTACTACTACTGCCGAAACAATTAACAAACCTGTATGATAGTCATAACCAAATGAGCTATCGAAAAATTTGCCCCCTGCTACCATCCCGGAAGAAACATAAAATGTGAAAAATAATAAAATAATGATACCTGAAGCAATTCTTATTAACTTCGTATGATCGCGTAATCGATTGTCCAAATAACTCGGTATTGTAATGGAATCATTGGTAACCTGTGTATAAACGCGTAGCCGTGGTGCTACTAATAACCAGTTTAAATAAGCACCTACAGTTAACCCAATGGCAATCCAAGCCTCAACAAGACCTGATAAAAAAATAGCACCAGGTAAGCCCATTAAAAGCCAGCCAGACATGTCCGCCGCACCTGCACTTAGAGCCGTTACAGCCGGACCTAAGGAACGACCACCAAGCATATAGTCTGTTAAATTGGATGTTTTAACGAATGCATACCAACCTATCGCTAGCATGGCGACCATATAAATAATAATTGCTAATAATTGATACATATTATCTGACATACTTTTTCCTCCTATTCAGTCTTTAGTATCACCAATTCATAAAGAAATACTATACACATAAAGATACCATGAACATACAATTCTACCTATAATTACACAGAATTTTTGTGAAATTTTTTTCAAAAACATTGTTCGTTATAAAATGTGTTAAACTAGTGCCATCTATTACACAATAAAGTAGGCGAAAATGTATGACATTTGAAGAAATGAAAGCTCATCTCATAGAAAGAATTTTACAGCAACAGCTAGTTACTGCGACAATAAGTCAACCTCGCATGAAATCTAATGAAGTTAAACGCATGAAGTTGAAGCCTTTAATGTTAAAGAACAGTTATCATATACAAATTGAATACCAATATGAACGAATTTTAAAACATGAAAATATTCAATTGACCGAATTTCCCGCTAAGCTGGAGACTATATTCGAAGATTATCGCCAAGCCCATGTTGATTTTATTGATGAAAAAGTACAAGTCCAATTATCCAAAAAGAATAAAGTACTTTGGAAATCCGATCAATCCTGTACACCTAAGCAAGTTAATTTGGCACATAATCGTAAAAAGAATTACTTACTTTCGGATGATCAACCTTATCCGTTTTTAATCCGGCTTGGCGTGCAAACAGAGGATGGAAAAGTTAAAAAACAAAAATACGATAAATTTAAGCAAATTAATCGCTTTATTGAATTTATTGACGATGCTTTATCCTACTTACCAAAAAATCGGCAAGTTCGTATTTTAGATTTCGGATCAGGCAAATCGTATTTAACGTTTGCTTTGTATCATTATTTAAAAATCGAAAAAGGTCTAGATATACGTGTAACAGGCCTAGATCTAAAAAAGGAAGTTATTGAAGAGTGTTCAAGAATAGCACAAGACCTAGGCTATGACCAGCTTGAATTTCTTGTAGGAGATATTAATGATTATAATGAAGAATCCGCTGTAGACATGGTCGTAACACTGCATGCGTGCGATGTTGCCACAGATATGGCTTTAGCCCGTGCCGTGAAATGGGGCGCAAGCGTTATATTAAGTGTTCCTTGTTGCCAACATGAATTGAATCGTCAACTAAATACCCCTTCATTGGACATTATGTTACAACACGGTCTTATCCGAGAGCGTTTCGCCGCCCTTGCTACCGATTCCATTCGGGCCGAAATCTTGTCCCTTGTAGGCTATGAAGCACAGCTTCTTGAATTTATTGATATGGAAAATACGCCTAAAAATATTTTAATCCGAGCATACCGAACAGGAAAAAAAGCAAGTATAGAGCAACGTGCCAACTATGATGCTTTCTTAAATTTATTACATGCAACACCATTTTTACAAACGGAGTTAAAAGAGTATTTATAACATACCAAAAAGGGTCATCCGACTATAGACAAGCTCGAAAATTTTGAGTGTGGCTATAGTCTTTTTTGTTTTACGAAGCTGATGCTTTTCATGATGGATAGTTAGTCGAGAGAAAATATCCACTCTCTTCATGTTTACTTTTGAACAGCTACTAGCCTATCTGGTGTAGTTATTCACCAATAAAGAACAAAAACCATCGAGAATGAAAACTCCTCGATGGTTTTGTCTACAGTCTAAGGCAAGCCAACCTTATTATATTATAGCTCTTGTCGTAAAGCATGGATGACATCAATTTTCGTCGCCTTACGAGCAGGACGATAACCTGAGATCATTGCTACTCCAATACTAATACCTGCTGCAATAACGACTAGCTGCCATGGAATAAGAGAGAATGTAATATCATTTGTAGCAAATGCATCTTCTCCTGTGGCTGCTTTTAGAATCAACGGCAGCACTGCATTTGCCGCAAAACTAATGGCGTATGAAATGATAACCGCAATGAAGGTTCCTAAAAGCCCAATAAACGTACTTTCCATTAAAAATAAACGTTGGATCAGTTTTGGACTCGCACCGATCGCTTTTAATACACCTATTTCACGAGTTCGCTCTGTCACCGCCATTGTCATCGTATTGAAAATACCGATGGAAGCAATGAGCACCGCAATCGTACCAACAAAAATCAAACCGATTTTTAATACTAAGAAAAATACATTCATTTGATCTAATTGCTCCGTCACTGAATAGACACTGTAGCCATTATCTTTTAGTTTTTCTAAAATTGGCTTCACGTTTTCCAAAGTATCAGCAAAAATATTGAATTCTGAGTAAAACAATTCCTCCTTGGTTGTATCTCCAAGAGCGGAAAAATTCTCAACTAATGCTGGCTTTTGTGCTATGTCCATATGAATAGTATTATCAATCATCCAATCATACGAAGGTTGCTCCATGACACCAACAATTGTATAGGTCATTTTTTCTGTTTCCTCATTGTTACCAGTGTTAGGCAATAGTGATATGTTAATGTTCTGTCCAATTAATGATTTTTTATAGCCTTCATCACTTCCATTATAATAGGTACCATCTACCTCAGCCTTTTTGCTTTTTTCTTTAATCACATTGCGATCGGCCTCATTCAATAATGTTTGTGCAAAATGATAGCCGACCACTATTTCATTTGGCTTTGATGGATATACACCTTCTGCAAGCTTGCCATTCACCTGCTCAAAATCCTTCATATCGTTCAAAATTAAACTAGAAGTTGAATCACGATCACCTAAGAAGGAATGTGCAGAGGCATTCATGCCCACCGTTTCAAGTACTGTTTCCACATGATCTATCTTTTTAATTTCTTGGACCTGATCTTCTGTAAATTGCTTATCCCCATACACTTGAATTTTCGTAACTGTTTCATTTGAAAGGATTTCATTACGTAGAGATTCCTGTAATCCAAAACCGACGGATGCTAGTACGATAAGGAAAGCACAGCCCATCGTTGCAGCTAGAACCGTCATAAAAACACGTAATTTATTTTTCTTGATATGCTGCGTGACAAAATCTATTTGGTCTTTAAATAACATATTAAGCTTCCTCCTTTACCAATTCGCCATCATACATACGGAAGCGTCTATGTGCGATTGTCGCTACTTCTTCATCATGAGTAATAATGACAAAGGTTAACCCAAACTCTTGGTTTAAACTTTGAATAAGCATCAAAATATCTTGCTCTGTTTCTGAATCCAAACTTCCTGTTGGCTCATCTGCCAGCAATACAGGAGGATTCGTAATGAGCGCTCTTGCAATACTGACACGCTGTTGCTGCCCACCTGATAATTCATTTGGATAATGATCGGCGACTTCTGTTAGACCAACCTTGTCCATTATTTTTTTCACTTTTTCTTTTCTCATTGCTTTGCGCAATCCTTGTAGCTTCAAGGGTAACTCAATATTTTCGAATGCCGTCAAACCAGGCATTAGTTGAAAGTTTTGAAAGATAAAACCGAATTGTCTCAAGCGAAATGCGGCGCTTTCTGTTTCATTTAGCTGTGCTGTTTCTTTACCATTCACTTTAATGGAACCCTGCTCAACCTTCATAAATCCAGCTAAAACTTGTAATAAAGTTGACTTTCCAGAGCCACTTTTTCCGACAATTGCTACAATCTCTCCTTTATTGACCTCAAAGTTCACGCCTTTTAAAACGGGAACCTGCTTTTCTTTCCCCTTTTTTCCAATTAAAAATGTATGTTGTAAGTTTTCAACTTGAATCATTTGTTAATAAACACTCCTTTCTCACTCATTTCCCATTGTAGAAAACAATTCTTAATAAAGAGGAAGGATAAAAATGAAGATATTCTTAAGAATAAGGAGAGACTCCTTCTAAAACAAATTGAGTTTACATTCCCTTTACAATTCAAGTATTATTTTCACTGATTTTCATTGTAAATCACACATAATTCTGTGCTAAACACGTGTGAATGTCAGTAAAAAACCTAATAACAAAGGATTTATCTGTACTATTAATAACAATTACAGTTTAATCCCCCTTTATTTTGTGAACGAATTGTATATTACAGCAATGTAAATTTTTATGTCGAATATAAAATTTTTATGTAGATAAATTAAAGATTTTGTTATGATAGTAAAGTTTAGAGGTCGATTAATTTATTTATATCCAGGAGGATTCGATTTACATGCTTAACTCAAAAAAACAAGACCCTTTCTTTATTGCATTGCATAAAATTGCTGAAAATATGAGAGAGGCTGTGCATTACGCAAATGATTTTCGTATTAACAGTGTAGCTGACCTAAAAGAGATTAGCATTACAATGAAAAATTACGAAACTGCTGGCGATAAGCTCATTCACGAACTGATCGTAATGCTAAACAAATCATTTATGACACCTATTGAGCGTGAAGATATTTTAGAGTTTGCCATTCGTATGGATGATATTTTAGATGGTACAGAACATTGTATTGCCCATTTTGAAATGTTTTCACTCACAGAAATTGATGAATCCATGCGCACTTTCCTAGGCTATATTTCTAAAAGTGTGGATGAAATTGTCAAAGCAACTGAAGAGTTAAAGAAAAAGAATCTAATTGGTATGCGTCCTCACGCTATTCTAATTAAAGACTATGAACGTGAATGTGATGAAGTACAACGTTCTTCCATTAAACAACTGTTTTTAAACGAAAAAGATCCGATTCGCCTCATTAAATTTAAAGATATATATGAACAACTTGAAGATATCGCTGATCATTGTCAAAACGTAGCTAATACTATGGAAACAATTATCATGCGTAACGCATAATTAGGAGATGGGCACTTTACAATGAATACAATCATTATACTAACCGTACTGGTCGTCATCTTTGCCCTAACATTTGACTTTATCAACGGCTTCCACGATACTGCAAATGCTATTGCAACTTCGGTTTCCACTCGAGCATTGCCACCTCGTGTAGCGATCATCATGGCCGCAACCATGAACTTTATCGGCGCTATCACTTTTGTAGGGGTTGCTAAAGCTTTAACAAAAGACATTGTAGATCCGTTTTCTTTAAATGCCTTTGAAGGAGACACAACCGGCTCAGTCGTTATTTTGGCCGCACTAATTTCAGCTATTATTTGGAATTTACTTACATGGTATTTCGGTATTCCATCAAGTTCTTCCCACACATTGATTGGCTCTATCGCAGGTGCTGCTGTCGCATCTGCTGGCTTCGATGTATTAAACTATGGCGGCTTTACTAAAATCCTTATGGCCTTAGTGTTTTCTCCAATACTGGCTATTTGTGCTGGTTTTATTATGATGACACTATTTAAATTATGGTTTAAAAACCTTAACTTATATCGCACTAATAAAGGTTTCCGTACGATGCAAATCTTCACCGCAGCCATTCAATCGTTCACACACGGTACGAACGATGCGCAAAAAGCAATGGGGATTATGACAATGGCTTTAATCGCTGGAGGATTGCATAGCGGTGATGAAATACCTTTCTGGGTACGTGCTGCTGCTGCCACAGCTATGGGTCTAGGTACATCTATTGGTGGTTATAAAATTATTAAAACCGTTGGTGGTAAAATTATGAAAATTCGCCCTGTTAATGGGGTAGCGGCAGACTTAGCGTCAGCAACAGTTATTTTTGGTGCGACATTAATCCATCTACCTGTATCTACAACACATGTTATTTCTTCATCGATTATGGGTGTTGGTTCTGCACAGCGTGTACGTGGCGTTAACTGGGGAATGGCCCGCAAGATTGTTACTACTTGGGTTATTACAATGCCTATTTCAGCCGTAATGGCATCCATTATTTATTTCATCCTATCATTATTCTTTTAATAACAAGGCTCCTGTCTAATAAATGGACAGGAGTCTTTACTTTGTCACACGACAAAATGTGACACATCCTTTAAACTAATGGAAAAGGGGGATACATAAACAACTATGAAAACTTTTTCAACTTTTATTACCACACATGCAAAAGCAATCGTAGCCCTGTGGATTGTTATTTTTCTAGCAATGGCTTATTTTGCTTTACAGCTTCCCGGTAAACTTCAAGGGGATGGCTTTTTTGTTGAAGCGGATCATAACTATGTCACAAAAGAGCTAGCAAAAACATTCGATATACCAACCAATACAATCTTGGTTGTGTTCGATCCAGCTCAGGATAAGAAAATTGAAGAAACTTTAAATAAACTCGATCACATAAAAGAAATACATTCCATCCAGTCACCTTTAGAGGACGCTTCTTTACGTAAAGATGGGATTGCCTATGCTATGGTCCATTTAAAAAACGATGCTGAAAACCTTTCTGAAATCGTTGAGGATATCCGTTCATTAATTGAAGAAGACGGAGTTCATATTACGGGTGGACCAGTTATTTCTGCTGACATTAATACAGCCAGCCAAAAGGATTTAGCATCTGCTGAGGCCATTGGTTTACCTATCGCCATTATCGTCCTATTATTGGCTTTTGGTACGGTTATTGCTTCTATTTTGCCAATTATCATTGGGGTTGTTACAGTTGTAACCGCCTTTGGTATTATGACATTACTTAGCGGTAGCATGAATCTATCCATTTTCGTTTTAAATATTGTTCCAATGCTTGGTCTTGCTTTAAGTATTGATTTCGCACTATTGTTCATTAATCGTTACCGTGAAGAGCGTGCTCACACATCCATTGCACAAGCTATTCAAACTGCCACCCAGACAGCAGGACGCTCCATCATCTTTTCTGCAGTATGTGTCATGATTGGTTTAGGTGCCATGATCGTCATTGATGTTGAAATATTCCATAATATCGCTCTAGGAGGCACCATAGTAGTTCTATTAGCTGTTCTTTCCGGCTTAACCTTACTCCCTGCAACGATGATGCTTTTGGGCGACCGACTCAATAAATGGCGTCTACTACGTGTTAAACCAGGTGGCGCAAATCGTTGGCGGAGCTTTGCAGGCTTTGTCATGAAACATCCAGTAGCTATCGTAATCGCTGCATTATTAATACTTGGTATCGGAATGCTTCCATTAAAGGACATCCAATTAACAATTCCTCAGGTAGATTCCCTACCGACAAAATATGATGCACGTGTAGCGTACGATAAATTAGATGAAACGTTTAGACTCGGTGAAACATCTACTTTATATTTGTTAGCTGAACGTAAAGAAGGCTGGGAGGATGCTGAAGCTAGAGAGCTGATTTATACTATTCAAGAAAAGTTATTAAAAGATCCACTCGTTACCAATGTTTCAACTATCTATACAGCAACAAACATTCCAACACCTAAGGAACTCTCTGCTTCTTTAGCAATCCCACAGGTGGCGGAGCAATTAAAACCGGTTATTCAAACCTTTTCAAAAGATACAAAGCTATTCATCCCAATTACCATTGATGCAGCTGGCTCTTCCACTACTGCCCAAAAATTTGCACGAACTTGGATGGATAAAGATTTAGGTGTACACTTTGCGCTTGGAGGACCTGCAAAATTTAACCAAGAGATATTTGATGAGATCGCTAATAAAATTGTTTTAGCGATAGCCATAATCATCGTGTCCACTTTCTTTATTTTAATGCTGGCATTCCGTTCAGTATTAATTCCATTAAAGGCCATTATTATGAACATTATTGGGCTTTCCTCTGCCTTCGGAATACTCGTCTATATTTTCCAATACGGACATTTTGGCATTGAGGCAGGATCAATTGTATTGATTATCCCAGTTATTGTTTTCTGTCTTGTTTTTGGCTTAAGTATGGACTACGAAGTCTTTTTAATTTCTCGTATCCAAGAGGAATATTTAAAAGGCGCCAACAATACACACGCTACAATAGAGGGACTGACATCCACAAGTCGGATTATTACTTCAGCAGCGCTCATTATGATTGTTATTACAGGAGCGTTTGCCTTCACAGATGTCATGCCTGTGAAACAAATTGGTGTTGGTATAGCCATTGCTGTTGCTATTGATGCCACAATCATTCGTCTTATGCTAGTACCAAGTCTCATGAAACTATTTGGTGATTGGAACTGGTGGCTTCCTTTCGCAAAGAAAAATAAATAATAAAAAATCCGCCTCCTTGTTCAAGGAAGCGGATTTTTTCTCTATGCATAAATACTGTTATACCACTCTTTTGCTGCGTGAACTTCAGGAATCGTTAGCTGATGTCCAAAATCAAACCAGTTCGTCGTCACAGTCGCACCCGCTGAACTTAAAAGAGCCTCTAAATCCTCTGATTCTTGTGCTGTACACATTGGATCATTGGTACCTGCACCTATAAAAACAGGGGTAGCAGATAGCTTAGGTAGCTCTATCCCTCGTCTCGGCACCATTGGATGATGTAATATAGCCCCTGCTAAAACGTCCTCGTAGTGGAATAATAAGCTAGCCGCAATATTAGCGCCATTTGAATAACCGACGGCTACAATTCGTTGACGATCAAAGCCATATTGCTGTGACGCCTCGTTCAAAAATTCATTCAGTTCCTTTGTACGAATGATTAAATCCTCTATATCAAAGACACCTTCCGCTAGTCGACGGAAAAACCTTGGCATTCCATGTTCTAGTACATTGCCTCGTACACTTAATATATTGGCTGTATCATCAATTTCCTTGGCAAGTCCAATTAAGCTTTCTTCATTACCACCCGTACCATGTAACAACAATAGAGTTGGTTTTGTTTCGTCTGTACCTTTATAAAAAATATGTTTCATTGACAGTCCACCTCTCGATTATCTTGAATTCGAGATAATTGTAGCCTGTGGCAAAATTAAATTCAAGCTCTTTGACTTATTCATTTCGCGATTTTCACGATTTGGTTGTTCCTCATGGTTTTTATAAAAATTAGTTATAGTAAAAACTGATAGTAAACAAGCCACAATCACAACAACAATAACAATTCCCACTAGTTTTTTCCCGTTCATTTTATGATAATCCCCCGTATTTATTATTTCTTTTTACGAAAGCCTTCTTCTAGCAAATATTCTTTTGCTGCATCATACGTACCAAACGCCTCTTCAAGATTTTCCCCATGGTAGACATTCCAAGAACGTTGTTCAAATACTAGCTGTAATTGATCACCCTCTCGACTATGCCAAATCTCGATAATCGGTTCTTCCGTCTCTACCTCTTCAGATAGATATTGAATAGCATCCGCAATAATCTCACGAAGTTGTTGCTCATCATAATCACGGATATTTACTAATCCTTTATTAGCCTCTTGCTCATAGCGCAATAAATCTCCAACAAAGATAAAGCCATTGCCATTCGGATGTAGCTTTTCAACTACAATTGTCTTTTCATAAAGACTGTCCATAAAGTGATAATTTAAGCGTTTTAATGATATTTCCTTTTTCGTTAGTTCAGAAAATGATTCAATAATTGCTTGTTTTTGTTCAAATGTTAGCATATAAAAAATGCTCCTTTTCTTTACAATCTATCTAACAGTATAACTTATTTTTTCCTGTTATATTGTGTACATTCTCATCATTTTTACAAAGAAAATAGGATAAGCTATTTTCTAGCTTATCCTACCCAAATTAGGATGTTTGATTAAATATTTTCTCACGCGCAAATTTGATCACATGTGCAACATACAATTCACGATAAGGAACAAATTGTGCCGTTCCAACTGGTCTGACAATTTTCACACGTTGACCATCAGGGAAGTATTCGTATCCTTCAATATTCAGAGTTGTCGTTTCTCCCAAGAAGAAAGCTTCGGCCTCATTCAGTCTTGCTCTTACTACACCTGATACTTCCTCATATTGTAAAGCAAAGGAATTCCAATCATGCTCGAAAGGATATATGTAGACATGGCAAAATTCATTATCAATCATATTTTCAGAAACGATACTACAAGAGGTCATGCCCATTTTGACAACATCTTGGACATCTATTTGGAGCCCTAATTCTTCTTTTACTTCTCGTATACCTGATTCCACTGTTTCAACAGCTAAAAGATGGCCAGCTGCTGTAATATCGAGTAAACCTGGATAATCCTTTTTCTGTGAGCTTCGTACTTGAAAATAAATATAGTCCTCATTGACAAGCCAGCAATGAAATGTCTCATGCCAAAGCCCTTTTTCATGTACTTCCGACCGTGTAGCTGTCCCAATTTCCTCATGCTGTTCATTAAATACCTTTACAATTTCTTGTTCCATTGTTTCGACTCCTATACTGATTTCGTCGCTTTTTTCTTGATTGCATTACGTTGATCATAAATATTGGATACGATAACTTTCAATACTGCATAAAATGGTACAGCGATAATAATTCCTATAAAGCCTGCAATATTACCTGCTGCGAGAATAATTGTAATAACAGTTAGTGGATGGATATCGAGCGATTTCCCCATCACGTTAGGTGTAATAAAGTTGCTATCAATTTGTTGAGCAACAAGCGTCACAACGGATACCCAAACAACTAAAATAGGATCCTGAATAACCGCTACGATTAGGGCTGGCGTAAATGCAATCCAAGGCCCAATAAATGGAATCATATTCATAAAGAATGCAAATATTACTAATAGTAACGAATATTCTAATCCAATAATTAAGTAACCCACATACATAATAAGCGCTAATAAAAAACTAATTTGCAGTTGGCCCTGAATATAACTACGTAAAACATCATCAATTTCACTTAATGTTTTCTTTACCCATTGCTGACGTTCGCCACTGAAATATTTATAAATAGATGGTGCAAATTTCTCATGATCCTTCAACATAAAAATAAAGAAGAATGGAATTAAAACAGCTAGTAATGATACAGACACTATGGATTGTAAAAAGGAAATAAACCCTTTACTCGCCACCATTGCAACATCTTGCACAGAGTTCGCCATTTTTTCAATTACATCATTTACCTGCTGTGGGAAGTTATCTTTATTGAGCAGTACATAGTCTGTTAATTGCTGAATACTCGTACTAATACTTGAACTAATCATAGGGGCATTCTTCACTAATTTATTGACCTGCTCGGCAATCGGGTTCCCAATAATCCAGCCAAAAACCCCTGCAATTCCTATGAGGCCGAACACAATCGTCAATATGCTTGCCCATCTAGGAAATTTACGCTTTTCTAAAAATCTCTGAATTGGTTCAGTCACATAATAAAAGACACCCCCAAGTAGTAAAGGGATAAAAATGGCTTTTAATATGATAACTAGTGGTGAAAAAATCCAATGAATTTCTATAAAATATTTAATAATTAATAGTGTAAGTAATATCCCTACACCTACTTGAAACCAAACCTTCCTCGTCACTTTCATTCACTTCCTTTTATCGCCGTTACTCAAGATACTACTGATATATTAACCATTTCGCAAGTATCCTAGTATGTTTTGACTCAATCAATTTTTTCTGTGCGAATTTACTACTAGATTTTCGCATTTACTTAAAAAGCTCCCTTCCAACAAACTAAAAAATTCGCTCACTTCCACTATACTAGTCGTGGAAGTGTAGCGAATTTCAGTATTTGTTATAGCGAGGAATCGTCTACAGAATTTAGGTATGCCTCAATTTCACCAATAACTGATTCGACACAGCCATCTTCAAATGGTGAAATTAAGCCTGCCTCTTTTACAAGCTTTGTAAATGACATGGAGCCACCTAAACCACATAGATGAATATAGTCTTTCCAAGCCGCCTCAAAGTCTTCACGTGAACGCTTCCAGAATTGGAAGGCACAAATTTGTGCTAGCGTGTAATCAATATAGTAGAACGGACTAGCATAAATATGACCCTGACGTTGCCAAATTCCACCTGCTTCGAGGTAGCTATTGTGATCATAGTCACGATGTGGCAAATATGTTTCCTCAATTTTCTTCCATGCTGCCTTACGCTCAGCTGGTGTCATTGTAGGATTTTCATAAATAATATGTTGGAATTCATCAACTGCAACACCATATGGTAAGAATAAAAGACCACTACTTAAATGTGTAAATTTATATTTTTCTGTATCTTCTTTAAAGAATAGCTCCATCCATGGCCATGTGAAAAACTCCATACTCATCGAGTGGATTTCACAAGATTCGTAAGTTGGCCATAAGTATTCAGGAATGCCGATGTTACGGCTTGAATAAACTTGGAAGGCATGTCCGGCTTCATGTGTTAACACATCGATGTCACCTGAAGTACCGTTAAAGTTCGAGAAAATGTACGGAGAATGATAGTTTTCGATAAATGTACAATACCCGCCACTCTCTTTTCCTTTCTTGGCCACTAGGTCCATAAGGTCATGATCAATCATGAAATTGAAAAACTCTCCCGTTTCAGGTGATAGCTCCTCATACATCTTTTTACCATTCGCCACAATCCATTCTGGATCACCTTTTGGCGTCGCATTGCCTGATAAAAAGTTCAGTGCTTCATCATAGAATTTTAAATCGTCAATCCCAATACGCTTCGCCTGACGCTCATACAGCTTTGTCGCTACAGGAACAATTAAGTCGCGAACTTGATCACGGAATTTCTTCACCATCTCTGCGTTATAATCAATACGATTCATTCGAATATAACCAAGCTCAACATAGTTGTTATAGCCAAGTTTAACTGCAATTTCATGGCGTACTTTTACAAGTTCATCGTATAAGCGGTCAAATTCATCGTCATGCTCCGCAAAGAAACCAAAGCGTGCATTTGTTGCTTCTTTACGCGTAGCTCTATCTGTAGACTCTGCAAACGGTCCAAGCTGAGCAAGTGTTAAAGTCTCACCATTAAATTCGATTTGTGCAGATGCTACAAGCTTATTATACTCAGAAGCTAGCTTATTTTCTTTTTGCATCAAATCAATGACGTCTGGTGAGAACCCTTTAATTTGATAGTTAGCGAGATCGAATAATTGTTGACCCCATTTTTCTTCTAGTTGCTCACGGAAAGGTGAGGCAATCAATGCTTTATAATACTCCGTGGTTACTTCTTCTAGCTCAGGACTAACTTCATCGAAATAGTCGCGCTCTGCTTGATAAAATTCATCGTTTGTATCAATCGATGCGCGAATATACACTAAGTTAGCCATTGTAGCAAAGTCATTACTGATTGCATTTAATTTTTCAATGATGCTACTTTGTTCGTCCATCGATTGCGCTTTTTTAAATTGGTCGACGAGCGCTAATTGTTGCTCTTTCATCCCCGCAACATGTGGACGGTTGTACTCATAGTCTTTAAACGTTTTCATTGAAGTCCCCTCTTTCTGTCATATACCCCGTGATATTTCTATTATATGTCAAATCTTAGCTATTAAGAAACAATTTTTTAATAACCTACTATATATGTTTTTAGTAATGCCGCTCGCTCTCTTATTTTTAGTTTAGCTTCTACTGACTTTGGCGTTTTAGCTGACACTACATCTACTTCAAAATCTAAAGACTCGGCTAAATATTTCGCACGTTTTAGATGGAAGTCATTTGAAACAATCGTAATTTTCTTTGTTTCCTTTGGTATAAGTTCTTTAGAAAATACTAAATTCTCATACGTGGAGGTGGACTGATCCTCCTCGATAATTCTCGTAGCATCAATACCATTTTGCTCGAGATAATCTCTCATCACGGATGACTCCGTTCGATCTTCATCGGGTCCTTGTCCCCCTGACACAATGACCTTTACTTGGGGATACTTTACTAAATATGGAACGGCCTCCTCTAATCTACTTTTTAAAGAAAGTGATGGTACACCTCCTGGTTTTACTTTCGCTCCCAGTATGATCATATAATTAGCCGAGCCATCTGCATTTGCTTCCACCCCACGTTCAATTTCTTTCCCCAACCAAATATAGAGGACAATTGCTATAAAAATTAGAACAACACCTACTCTAATCAACCATTTTTTCACAAATCAACCCTCCCTTACCTTTTATTAACGTGACTACAGAAAAAAGGATGCTTGATTACCAAGCACCCTCAATAATTTTATCTTAAAATAAAGCGTTTAATGGATTCCTGTAACGCTGTAATCTCATCTGTTAAATCATTGGAAGATTCACTAATAAGCTGAATCGCTAGTTGTTGCTCATCTACCGATGCTGTCACCTCTTCAGAAGCAGCGGCATTTTTTTCACTGATCATTGCAATACTTTCAATGGATTTCATCATATCATTCTTAGCGCTATTTACATATTTTACGCCATCGGTCATATCACCAATAATTAAAATGATCTTTTCCACAGCCATTTTGATTTCTTTGAAGGAAGACTCTGTTACCATGACAGAATCATTTTGTTGACTTACAATGACGTGAGTTTTCTGCATTTCATCATTGACTAAATTTGTTTCACTCTCAATCCCCTTTAAGGTAGTGCGAACTAGCTCAGTTGCTACGGATGTTTGATCAGCTAGCTTTCGTACTTCCTCTGCGACCACAGCAAATCCTTTGCCATGTTCACCTGCTCGTGCAGCCTCAATAGATGCATTTAGAGCCAGGAGATTGGTTTGATCAGAGATCTCTGTAATTGTCCCTACAATGCCTTCTATTTCACGTACCTTCACAATTAAACTCCCAAAAACGGACTGAATATTCTGAATAAGCATTGAAGATTCCTGCGACTTATCCTTTAAACTAGCGATATTAACGATACCCTCTTCATTTGATTTTTGCATATGTTGTGATGCATCTAGCATTAATTCATTTTTATCGTGCAATCCTTCAATTTGTTGAGCAAACTCAGTAGCTGTTCGATTTGTATCTTCCGCCTCTGATGCTTGTTTTACGGCGCCATTCGATACTTCATTAATAGCTTTAACGATTTCATCGCCATAAGCATTTGTTTCTTCAGCAACCGCGGTTAAATTTGACGATGTCGATTGAATTTCTACAATTGCTTCTTCTACATCTGAAATTAGTGTTTTTAATTGATCAACCATTTCATTGAAGCCCTCATTTAACTGGCCAATTTCATCTGTACGCTGTAAATGCTCAATATCTACAGTTAAATTACCCTTTGCTACTTCACGTACGCGTTGGGATAATTTTTTGACTGGTAATGCCAAATGCCTAGATACTAAAATAACAACCATAACACCTATGATAATAGCACCCGCTAACGTCAAACCAATGACTAATAGTAACGAGTTTGCCTCTGCATTAAAATCCTGCATATATGTACCTGATGCAATAATCCATCCCCAATGTGGATCTTTTGCTGAATAAATAATTTTATCCGCCAATACATTCTGGCCTGGTAGCTCAAATTCGTATTTAGTAAAACCACCCCCATCCAATGCTCGGTCAGTTACTTCCCGAATAAAGTAATTTCCACTACTATCTTGATCGTTCCAAAGATTGTCACCTTCTCGAGTAGGGTGTGTTGTTAATGTTCCCTTATCATCTAATACATAGATATAGCCGTATTCCCCCAAGTCACCTGGATAATTAATCGGCCGCTTCCCTTCACTATCCTTAGGTCCCAAGAAAGCCTCGCGAACCCGTTCCTGTGCTACATCTAAAGGTATATCTCCCTTTTCAACACTTTCATTGGCAAGTTCAATTATTTGCAAAGCAGATTGAACACTATTATAAATTACTTGCTCTCCTATATCCTCCATACCATTCTTGGCCTTACTATAACTAACCACGCCAATTATTAAACTTGGAATAATTAGTAGTGCCAATGAAATAACGACTAGTTTCCCCTGTATCGAACGTAAAAACCTCATACTTTAGCCCCCCTTATTCTTCTCGCTCAAAGAGTATATTAACTTATATTATGTTATGATTTGGAAGTTTCCGCAATGGATAAAACGCAAATTAATTCCCCTATTCGGTTTATTTCGATAAATACATATCATTATATTTTTATTTTTCTCCAACTAGCGTAAAAAAACTATTTTTCTACAAGACTTCTTCTCATAGAAAAATAGTTTACAATGATCATAATTTGAACGTATTGATTGTTTCAGTTACCTCTTTAGATGTTTGATCTAACAACGCTACAACTTCATTTAATTCTGAAACCCTTGTTACTTGTAAGTCAGAAGCCATTGCTACTTCTTTTGTTCCTTGCACATTATGCTGAGCAATATCATTCATCTGTTCTGTAGTAGCTAATATTTCTTCAGAGCCCGCTGACATTTCTTCAATGACAGCTGAATCATCCTGAATCTTATTGTTTACCTCAACAACTGATTCTAATATTTGTTCTAGGCTTTCACCAATACGTTGTACAGCCCTATTACCTGCTTGTACATCTACCGCACTACCAGACATTTCATGTAATGCTCGTTCTGTAATGGTCTTAAAGCTTTTCAGATGTGTATGTATTTCATCCGCTGATGCTTTAGACAGTTCAGCAAGCTTCCTTACTTCATCTGCAACGACTGCAAACCCCTTACCAGCTTCCCCCGCCCTCGCCGCCTCTATCGCCGCATTTAATGCCAGTAAGTTGGTTTGGTCAGCAATGCTCGTAATAATTGTTACCATCTCTTCAATAGAGCCGAATCGATCTCCCATTTCCTCAACATGTTTAGCCGTTCGTAAAACGGAGGATTCCACGTTTTGAATTTGAGATACGACCTCTTGAGAATGATTCACGCTAGTTTCCACTAGGCCCGTCATCGTTGAGGATGATTCAGCAATCTCAGAAGTTGTATCAGCCAGTCGTTGAATACCTATCGACATTTCATTCATCGTTAAGACAACTTCTTGATTGTTTTGCTGTTGCTGCTCACTACCAGCAGCGATTTCAACTATACGATCAGCAATTTGAGCATTTGATGTTTCAACATGTTGTGTAGTTTCATCAATCTTTTTCACAACGCTTTGTAAGGCGAATGTTTGTTGCTTAATGGTTTGGAATGTTTCTTTTAATTTTTGTAAGGACTCCTGAAAGGCTCGTGCAAACATAGAAATTTCATTTTTCCCTCTTAGCTGGATTTTTTCAACCTCCATTGTTGCCTTCGCGATATCCCCTTGTGCAAAACTTGACACCGCGTCCCCTAAATTTGCCAATGGCTTTAGTGCTTGATTTATGTAACGGTACATTATAAACATAACAATTCCTGTTAAAACTAACATTACTATAATTAATGCTGGCAAAATGGCTATCAATACAGCATTCGTTACACCGCTTACCTCGTTAGCCTCTATATCTACCCCTATAAACGCCACAATATTTCCTGATGCATCCTTTAATGGTACTGTACCAGACAAATAATCCCCAAAACCGCTATGTAAAATATTAGAGTAATAACTTCCTGTATCCATTACTTTTTCAATATCTTTATATAATGTAGAAGAAGACTCCTCTCCTATAACACCTGCATTTTCTTGGTCATCTGCTGGCATACCATCCACTAAAAATCGAACTTTTTGATCTTCCTGTGGAACGGCAAAAGTATAGGCATACAGGACCCCATTTATTTCACGCAATTCATTCAGTTCTTCTCTTAGCTGCCAATATAAATTTGATTCCCTTGGGTCCTTTGATAGTTGTTCATAGTCCTCTGGGTTTAATTGTTTCGCAATGTTTTCTGCTACCGCGACAGCCTGTGCACCCATTGTTTTATTAACGGATGATTTCGCTGTGTAGATCATTGTGACAATAAAAAATGCTAACAAAGCTACTAACATAACAAATGACATCAACACGATTCTATTACTTAATTTACCTGGTACTCGCATGCTTACCTCCTTTAACATACTACTAAGTTAATCTATTAACTATTGTACTATTATTTGCACTATTTCGACAATAAAACTATGCTAATAACGATATCCAAATAACTAAAGCAATTAAAGTAGCGAATAATGTCGGAACTGTAAGAATTATGCCGAACTTAAAATATTGCCCCCAGCTAATTTTAATCCCTTTTTGAGCTAAAATATGAAGCCATATTAATGTCGCAAGTGAACCGATTGGAGTCATCTTTGGGCCAAGATTAGTACCAATTATGTTGGCATAAATGAGTCCCTCTTTCATCATGCCTGTTGCGCTTGTTTCAGAGATTGCTAATGCATCAATCATGACTGTTGGTAGATTGTTCATGACTGCTGATAAAACGGCAGCTACAAATCCCATAGTCATGGTCGCTACAACGAATCCTTGCTGCACAGCATGTTCTAGTAAACTAGCTAGTATACCTGTCATCCCTACATTTTTCAGGCCGTAAACAACCACATACATACCAATGGAAAAGAACACTATATTCCATGGTGCCCCTTTGACAACTCTCTTTGTATCTACAAAAGAACTACGATTTGCCAGCCATAAGAAAATAGCGGCTACACTACATAAAATAAATGACACTGGAACGTGGAACATTTCGCCGATTACAAATCCCACTAGTAAAATTACTATTACATACCAAGATATCGCAAATAACTTCGGGTCTCTAATCGCCTGCTTAGGTTGTTCAACTGCATCGAGAGAATAGCACTGTGGTATGGAACGACGAAAAACCACATACAGTACAGCTATACTTGCAATTAAAGAAAAGAAGTTCGGTACAACCATATGAATCGCATAATCCATAAAGCCAATCTCAAAAAAATCTGCTGATACAATATTTGTTAAATTACTAATAACAAAGGGTAAGGATGTTGTATCTGCTATAAAGCCACTAGCAATAATAAATGGGAAAATCATTTTTTCCGTCATATTCAGTTTTCTAACCATTGCTAAAACAATGGGTGTTAATATTAACGCCGCCCCATCGTTAGCGAATAGCGCTGATACTATTGCTCCTAAGCAAGCAATATAAACAAATAAACGTATACCACTTCCTTTAGCAAGTCGTGCCATATGCAGGGCAGCCCATTCAAAAAAGCCAATTTCATCTAAAATTAAGGAAATTAAAATAATACCAATAAACGATAAAGTAGCATTCCAAACGATTCCTGTTACTTCCAGCACATCCTGCCATGTAACTACTCCAATTATGAGTGCGATGGCGGCTCCTATACAGGCTGACCAACCAATCGATAATTTACGTGGCTGTACAATAACAAAAAATAAAGTCACTAAAAACAAAATAATCGCTAATGCAGTCTGCATGATTTTCCTCCCTAATTAAAAACCAGTAGCTTTATGTGCTACTGGTTTACTCAATCAATAATATATTGGATTATTCACCTAAATCAGCATTGTGGAAGACATTTTGAACATCTTCTAAATCTTCTAATGCATCGATTAATTTTTCGAACTTTGCAACATCGTCGCCAGTTAATGTTACTTCAGTCTGCGGTAGCATAGAAAGCTCAGCTACTGTGAATTCTTGTATGCCAGCAGCCTTTAATGCCTCTTGTGTAGCAAAGAATTGATCCGGTTCTGCATAAATAATAACCGCTTCCTCTTCTTCCAAAATATCACGAGCATCTACATCTGCTTCCATTAAAATTTCTAGTACTTCATCAGCTGTTTTACCTTCTAAACCGATAACTGCAGTAGAATCGAACATATACGCAACAGATCCACTAACACCCATATTTCCGTTATTCTTACCAAATGCTGCGCGCACATCAGATGCTGTACGATTTACATTGTTTGTTAAAGCATCTACGATAATCATTGTGCCGGCTGGACCAAAACCTTCATAACGTAATTCATCAAAGTTTTCGTCACCGCCACCTTTTGCTTTATCGATGGCTTTTTCTATAATATGCTTAGGAACACTATATGTTTTTGCACGTTCAAGCACCACTTTAAGTGCACGGTTTGACTCTGGATCTGGTTCGCCTGATTTAGCTGCCACATAAATTTCTCGCCCAAATTTAGCATTGATACGACTAGTGCTTTGATCTTTAGACGCTTTCTTTTCTTTAATGTTATTCCACTTACGACCCATTGTTTCCACTCTCTTTCAAAGGATAGATTTATAAAAAAATAATAGATATGCAGTTGCACATCTTAAAATGGTAATTAAATACTTATCGTATCTTTACTCTGCAAATAATAACATAATGATGCTTACAAAGCTAGATATACCAATGTTTATGCTTGTTTTTTCTGTAGCAATAGCTGTAAAAATTTACGCTATTTAGCATCCTTCTATAACCATTCCTCTTTAATTTTATCTAGTAATGCCGTACAGCCTTCTAGCACTAAATCATAGGTTTCTTGAAAATCCCCTGTGTAATAAGGATCAGGAACGTCTTTACGATGTTCTGTTAAATCTAAAAAACGAAAAATCTTTGGTGAAGTAGGATTTCCTAAGATCGTTCTGATATTGCGAATATTGCTCTCATCCATACCAATAATGTATGTGAATCTTTCTACATCAGCCTTTTGTAGCTGTCGACCTACCATTCCTATTGTAGAAATACCATATTCTCTAAGCTTATCCTGTGTGCCTCGGTGAGGAGGTTCATCGATATGCCATGAGCTTGTTGCGGCAGAATCCACAGCAATTTTATCGTCTAAACCCTCTTTTCTCACCAGCTCTCGCATAACCGCCTCCGCCATTGGCGAGCGACAAATATTGCCTAAGCAAACAAAAAGTACTTGAATCATTACGATAATCCTCCTACAACAAAGCACCCAAAATCAATACGATTCTGAGTGCCACTTCATTTTATTTTACTGCAATACGATTTTCCAATTCTTCTGTTAAAGCGACTAGTTCACGTTCAAGGTGTTGAGTAAATTGCTCCCGACCTTCTTTTCCTTTACCCGTTACATAAAACGGCTCGCCATAAATTAAATAGCCTTTACCGCGCTTCATGACATCTCCAGCATTACGTGCACCAACGTAGGCTGCTGGAACAATTTGCGCCTTTGCCAATTGAGCGATTGTAATGGCTCCTTGCTTTAAGTCCGTTCCTTCTGAATTACGTGTTCCAGATGGGAATATCCCCACTACTTTTCCTTCTTTCAATAACTGTGAGGGAATTTTAATAACGCTCGGACCAGGATTATCACGGTCCACTGGGAAGGCATTTAAATGTTCAATAAGCCAGCCAAGACCCTTCATTTCAAATAATTGCTTCTTCGCCATAAAGTGAATTTCTTGAGGGTACATGGCAACGCCGAGGTTTAAAATATCTACATAGCCTGTATGCGTACAAGCTATAATATATCCACCTTCTTTTGGCAAGTTTTCCTCACCATACACACGAGCCTTCGAACCCATAAGTTTTAATATTACTTTAACAATATTTGCTACTAATTTATACACTGTCACATTCCTACCTTATTCAATAGTTATTCCCATTGTAATCGAAAAGACTAGTATACTGCAATTGTAGGTGATCATCTTACATCTTTCCAACCAATAGATCTACATCAATCGTAATTTCACTTAATACAATGTCTGTCTCATCTTTTTTATGCCAGCCCATCGGTGTCATCTCCAATAAAGCAGGGACAAGCTCCTGAGCAAGTGGCAATGTATAAGTGACTCGTTCTATATTCACTTCGCCAAAACTATCTTGGAAACGAGCAACAATTTGTTCATTAGAATATGTTTCCTTACTCGAATCGGCATATAATTGAGCACGCAGCTCCTGTAAATAGCCGCTTTGTGGCACAACCTTCACCATACAGCCATTAGGCGCAAGAAGCCTTTTAAATTCTTCATAATTTGCCGGTGATAAAATATTTAAAATAGCGTCAAAGCTACCTTGTGCAAAAGGACTCTTAGCTAAATCGCCAACACACCAAATTTGCTGTGGATAATGTCGAGCCGCAGCCAAAATACCCTCTTTAGCTATATCAATACCGATGCCTACCCCATTCTTTTTCTCATTCATAATACGGGCTAAATGCGATCCCTCTCCACAGCCCGTATCGAGCACTGTATTCGCAGAGTTAATAAGCTCCCCAATCTTTGCTTCTACAACATCATAAATCCCACTATCAATAACAGCTTTGCGAGATTCAAAAAGATCTTTACTATATTTAGAAGTAGAGCCATGTGTCAGCATATTGACATAGCCCTGCTTGGCAATATCAAAAGAGTGATTGGCAGAACAAACGAGTCTCCCTTGCTCATAGACGTGCATAGATTGCTGACATAACGGACATGCAAAAAGCGCTATATGTTGATCGATCAATGCTGCACCTACTGCACGTTTAGATAGTGCTCCCATTGCTATTCCTCCTTCTGTTCATTCGGTGAAACGAGGGCAAAACGCTCCCACTTTCGGCTTTTCCATCTAAAGTATACGATAATTGCCCGTACCCATTCATCTGCAGAGATAGCTAACCAAATACCTACTAAACCCCAATCTAGGACAAATACAAAAAAGTAACCTAATGGGAGGCTCATACAAACCATCGACAGAAAACCGATTTTAACAGGGAACCTTGCGTCTCCTGAGGCACGTAAAGAGTTAATGACGACTATATTCATCGTCCGACCAGTTTCTAGCACTATACTTAATGCCAAGACAGATGCTCCGATAGCCATCACCTCGGGGTTATCTGTAAAAACATGCATAAGCTGCTTGCGGAAAATGGTCACTACACCAACCATAATAATGGTGAAAATAAATGCTGCTCGGACACTTGTCCACAGCTGATGATAAGCCTCATCCTTTTCTCCAGCACCTACATGCCTACCGATAATGATGGCCGTTCCTGTCCCAATCGCAATAGCGAATAAATAGGTAAACATTGATATGTTCATAGCATATTGTCTGGCTGCCAAAGTTTCTGCCCCTAAATATGTGGCATAATATAAAAATATGATCTGGCAAAACTGGTAAAGAACCTGCTCAAAGGCAGACGGTAAACCAATGTTTAAAATTTTTCTTACATATTCCTTGGAATACTCAAAGTAGTAGTGTAGCTTTACTCTTACTTCCATTACTTGATAAAGCAACCAGAAAAACACGATCATCGCTAATCCTCTACTAATCACTGAAGAGATGGCTGCACCTTTTACACCAAGCTCTGGTAAACCAAAATTCCCAAAGATCAGGCCGTAATTAAGGATAACATGCAGTACATTCATGCCAAGTGATACATACATCGTCTGTTTCGTCCAACCATGAACACGAATAATTGCAGCAAGGGCATTAATAATTGCTTGAAGGAAAATAAAACTCCCTATAATCACTAAATAACTTTGAGCATAATGAAGGACCTCACCTTGCAAGTTCATCATCGACATTAAATGACTAGCAAAGAAGAAAAATAGAACACTCATTATAAGGCCAACTGCCAAATTCATTGTGACTGCTAGAGCCGATATTTTAGCCGCTTCAAAAAACCGTTTCGAACCTAAATATTGTGATACAACGATGGACGCACCGTTGCCGACTACCTCAAGAATTAAAATAGCGATATGAATATATTGATTGGCTGCACCTACTCCTGACACAGCATTATCTGATAGAGCACTAAGCATAAAAGTATCGGCTAGTCCCATCAACATAAATAAAAACACTTCTAAAAAGATAGGCCATGTTAAATGGAATAGACTTAACTTAGTTGTTTCTTTTATTGTGTCTGCCAATACCTTCACTTCTCCTATACTTTTCTTAAAAATCTATTGTATCTTATCATAAATTTTCAGACTGTAAAGAGATTTATAGGAAGACAGCGCTTCCACATAAAAATTCCCTCTCACTAATTGTGAAAGGGATTTTATTTAGATTAAGCAATATGACTGTAATTGCTCACGCTTATCAGCCGTTAGACCAAACTCCTGCTCCAAAAAAGCTGTCTTTGAGCCATAACGATGATCCATAGCATCTAACGCTGCCTGTAAATAATCCTCACGAGCGGACATTAAAGCATAAAATTGCTGTAATTCTTGTTCATTATACTGGTGCTGGATCGTTTGAGCCATTCTTTCTACCATGGGACGCAAATGAATATTCGTATCTAAATAATCTTCCATAATGGTCTCTTCAGGTACGTCTAAAGCCAATAAAATAAGAGCTCCGCCAATTCCTGTTCGGTCTTTTCCAACTGCGCAATGATGGACTAGCCCTAAATTATCAGGGTTTTGTATAGTCATCATTAATTCTTTAAAAGAGGGATTATGAAAAGGCATTTGTGCATAAAAGTCCTTGAACATATCAGCGTTAACTACTTTATAAAACTCTCTACCACCTGTATTAGTTGGCATTTCAAAAGCATGCTTTCCCTTCGCAGGGATTTGAATATATCGAGTTTGTGGAAACACAGGATTAGGATTATGTTGTACTTCATTCGTGTCACGATAATCAAAAATTGTTTTAATACCTAATGTTTCAAATAATTCTTTATCTGTCGATGTCATTTTACCAAGTGCGGCAGAGCGATAAAATAAGCCATTTCTTATAACACGCCCATCCCTCGTTTGATATCCCCCCATATCTCGGAAATTATAAACGGCCTCAAACGGAATATTTTTTTGTATTTGCTTCACTGAACTACACCTCCCTATATTAATAAGCGTTCTTACCTTTATTCTATCGAACAAACTACATTAATACCAATTTTCACACTAGGTAATAAAATAAAAAATGCTAGCTGTAATAAACAACTAGCATTTTCTACGATCTTATTTATATAACTCTGGATACACAGCTTTAGCAACAAGCTCAACTGCTTCACCGATACGTGGACCTGGACGATTTGAGATATCTGTGTCAAGGGACTGAACTGCCTTGTTCTGAATAGCTGTTACCGTATTCCACCCATCACGAGCAAGGATTTCTCCAATTGGATTTTCTGTATAGTTGACTGTTGTTAAAATGACGTCTGGATTTCTCGCAATTACATCTTCCTCAGATATTTGCTTCCAGCCATCTAAATCTGCAAACACATTCTTTACATTTGCCGCATTTAATATTTCTTGTTGGAAAGTGCCAGAGCCTGCTGTATATATTTCTGGCTTTGGACTAATTTCTAAATAAACATTTTTTGGTGTTTTTACTTCCTTAATCTTTGTTTGCACATCAGCGATTTTTGCTTTAATTTCCTCGTTTAATGCCTTTCCTTTATCCTTAACATCCATAACAGCTGCAATTTGTTCGATATCTCCATATACATCATCAAATGTAGCCGCTGATTGAATAACAAATACTTTAATTCCTGCATCCTCGAGTGGCTTAAGTGCATCCTTCTCACCAATCGTATACGCAATAACAACATCTGGCTTTAACGCTAAAATTCGCTCACTGTTATAATTCACAGTATCAGAAACACGTTCGATTTTTTGGGCAGCTTCTGGATATGTATCATATTCAGTGGCACCTACAATTTTATCGCCAACCCCTAATGCAAATAGAATTTCTGTGTTACTTGGTTGTAAGGACACAACTGTTTTTGGTACTTCCTTAAACTCTATTTCTACACCACGATCATCGGTTACTTTGTAACTTGTTTGCTCAATTTTTTGTTCATCTTGGGTAACATTTTTATTTTTTGTATCTTCCGCAGTTCCACAACCTGCTAAAACGAGCGCTAGCAATAAAACCGATAGCCATTGTAAATTAAATAGTTTCTTCATTATTATTCACCTTTTTCTTTTTCATTGGATATGATTTACTCATAAACGGAATTTCAGCGATTCCAGCTTGTTGATTCGTATAGACAGCCATTACAAAACATACATTGGCTAATAAGCCTAAATAATCGAAGAGAATAGTCGGTACCTCTCGTTCTTCCGAAACCTTGTGTAAAGTTCGATATGATTTTTTCGCCTCACTACGACAAAGATGTAAAGCAGCAGCAGCCTCTGTTCCTTGAGGTAAAACAAAATTTTGAATCTCTTCCTTCACATGACTTACATAAAAATCATAGCGCTCACTTAACCAGGATAGATCCTCATCTGTAACTGCTAGCTTCCCACGAACCGAGCCATTCACATGATAAGCCATAGGTAAAATCTGTGTTAAATCATCTGCAACAACCTGGACATCCTCTTTCTTCACTATAGCTAGTGCAGCCCCTAAATGCGTTGTTAAACTATCTGTGCGAATCTCAAAATCGACAGTTGAAGCCTTCTCTCGCATAAAAGGATAACAAGAATAACGTGCATCTTTTTTCAACCTGCTGTCCCCCTTTTCATAATGAAAATCCTTACTTTTTTAGAACATAAAAAAACGTCGCTCCTCACGCAAAGGAACGACTAAAATAACATAATGATTGTCATAGAAACACGACACTGCCTATGTATTTGCCGTATATCCTCCTAGCTTCCGAAGAGTTGTTATACGTTCAAATAAAGGTCGGTCTCCTGGCTTGTACAACGCTCCTATATAATTAAATAAGAGCTATAAAGAACCTTCCCATTTCCTATGAAACAGTGGTTCATCTTTATAATAGTTGTACTTACAGTTGCGGAAACAGCTTCGGCTTATACCGAATTCCCGATTATGCTAGCTAGCACCTTTATTCTGCAAGAATAATTCACTTGTAAAGCAGTTTATCATAGTTTGATAGGAAAAAATAGTTGCGTACAAAAATGATAGCCGTTTTAGAAGAATTTTCATTTCCATAAAATCACTCTACTATAATACTTTTTCAATTGCTTGCTCAATATCTAGCTGTGAGTCTGTAGGCTCAAAGCGAGCTATGGTTTTTCCGCTTGCATCTACTAGGAATTTAGTAAAATTCCAGCGAATATTACGACCATCTAAAAAGCTTGGAGCAAGTTGAACAATTGCCTCAGCAAGCATTTTCTCCTGCATGCTTGCTTTTCCGAATTCACGAAAATCAACTTCATGTTTTAAATAATTAAATAAAGGATGTGTCGTCTCACCATTTACTTGGACTAGTTCAAAAATGGGAAACGAAACTCCATAGTTGACCTTACAAAGATGCGCAGTTTCCTCTCCATCTTCAGGATTTTGATGGCCAAACTGATCACAAGGAAATCCTAGAACGACAAAATTATTTTTGCCATATTTATCGTACATTTTTTGTAAGTCTTCAAATTGATATGTAAATCGGCATTGATTGGCCGTATTAACAATTAGCATCGTTTTCCCTCGAAAAGTTTCCATTGATAAAATTTCACCATTCGGCTTTCGTACTAAATAATTATAAATGCTCATTCCCTAACCCCTTTTGTCTTTTTCATATATTATAGTTGACTAATCTCCTAATAACCAAAGAGTTTGCACAAAAAACACCATCTCGTTACTAAGAACGGATGGCTGACTTATATTTCTTTTTATATTTAACATTTTGCTCTTCATTAATTAAGCGATGGGCTATGTCTAATAATTTAGGATCACTCGTTTGATCATATAATTTTTTTAAAGATACAATAATATCATAGCGAATGAGAGTAGGATGCTTTTCATCTAAACAGGTTTGAAATCTCTTGGCTAAATAAGATACGACTAAATCGCTTTGTACTTGACCTGCTAAACCAATTTTCCAAATAGCCTGTAATGTATGCCTTGCCGTGACGGGCTTTTCATCATAAGTCACAGCCCAAATCTTTAAAAAATCTTCTAATACTCTTTCTTCGGGATCACTTTTTGCAGCTAAAGCACATAAAATTTGTGCGGCAAGTGCACGTGCATGCCCATTTTTATATGTAAGCGCTTGTACAAGCTGTTCCCACACTGCATATGTCCAATCTACGGGCTCCTGCATAATTTTCATCAGTTCCTCGTAAGATTCATATTGAATATCTCGATCACGCTCTGTTAGATTACTAAAAAGTTGCAAAATCTCTTTTTCCATAATTTATCCCTACCTTTATTGTTTCAGAACGTCATAAAACTTGATTTATGTTACACTTAACTTAATTTTTTCGCAAAGAAGGTGAGTTTATGAATAAATTTAATGCTAGGAAATTGATTTTTCGATTGCTAGTGATTCTGTCCCTAATTATAGCCGCTTATTTTATTATTCCGGTATCTATGCCGTTAATATTAGCAGCTATCAGCGCATTTTTCCTTGAACCAATCGTCATGTTCTTTAAAAGGCGCTGGAAAATGTCTCGAAAAATTGCAGTTGCCTTTATATACATAGTGAGTGTCATTATAATTTCCATTATTTGCTATATTTCAATTACGCAGATCATGACGCAAATAATTTTATTGTCTAAGCAAGCTCCCTATTATATTTCCAAGCTATCAGATATGTGGCTTCATATGCAAGAAAATATTTCTAAATACACGGAAGACTTTCCACCCGAAGTAAGTACTTCGCTTCAAAAAACCACAATGGATTTCATAAAGAAAATTGAAGAAACGTTTTTAAGCTTCTTTAATTATAGCAAAGTTTCAGCCTTCTTTTCAGAGATTCCAAGTCTATTTATCAGTCTTCTCGTCTATATGATTGCCCTATTCCTATTTATGCTAGATCTGCCGAAATTGAAGCGCATTACTTATAAGTATTTAAAGCCAAACACAGCAAAGAAAATAAAAATTATTTTAAACCGTTTAAAGGATGCAACATTCGGCTATATGAAAGCACATTTATTTGTAAGCTTCATTATTGGAGGCGTTACACTTATTGGACTTTTATTAATCCAGCCTAAATATGCCATAACCATGACCATTATTATTTGGCTAATAGATATTGTCCCTTTTTTAGGCTCCATCATTATTTTAGCACCATGGGGGCTTTATCACCTTTTAATGGGAAACACATCTATTGCTGTAAAATTATTCATCTTAGCTGCTATTTTACTCATTATTCGTCGTGTAGTCGAGCCTAAACTAATGGGTGAGCATATTGGGTTATCAACTTTACCAACATTAATTGCCATGTTTATTGGTCTACAGTTATTTGGTATTATCGGTTTACTTGTCGGGCCATTTGTCATTATTTTCTTTATCGCCTTAAAGGAAACAGGCATCATAAAAGTAAATTTCAAAATTTGATACCAATAAAAAAGGTCATCTTTGTATTTTTCCCTTACAAAGATGACCTTTTTATCATGTTAATCGTCTATATAATATAGAGGCTTATTGAATTCGACCAAAGCCTACTAAATATTGATTCCACCAATCAAGTGATTCAATGACAACACCATTATTTTGAGCATCAATCATTGTGTTATTACCTAAGTAGATACCTACGTGCGCTACACCTGAGCCATAGCTAAAGAATACTAAGTCACCAACGCGTGCTTCCCCAGCAGAAATACGTTGTGTTGCTAAATATTGTTGAGATGCAGTACGTGGTAAAGAAACGCCTGCTTGTTTATAAGACCATTGTACAAGACCTGAGCAGTCAAACCCTGAAGTTGGGTTACTACCACCCCAAACATATGGACGACCAAGGAATTGTTTTGCTGTAGAAATAGCATCACCTGAAGAGGCAGTACCAGCGCCTGAACCAACGATAATTTTTTGTGGTTGTTGACCATCACCATCACTGTTATTTTGAGTAGCTTGTACTACTGGCGTTGCTGCTTGAAGAGCACGTAAACGAGCCGCTTCTTCTTCAGCTGCCTTACGTTCAGCTTCTAAACGTTCTTCTTCCTGTTTTGTTGCAATTTGAGCTTTTAGGGCTAATGATTTTGCTTCATTTTCAGCCTTTTTCACTTCCATTTCGCTTTCCTTTTGTTGAAGCTCTTGGAATTGCTTTTGAAGCTCTTTCTGTTTTTCATCTAGAATGGCTTTTTGTTGCTCTAAGCTCGCTTTGTCAGCTTCTTGTTGATCCACTAATTCTTGGTCAGCATCCATTAATGTTTTAACCGCTACGACACGGTCCATTAAATCAGCAAAGCTTTTTGCTTCAAGAACTACATTTAAATAAACACCCACTGTATTGTCTTGTGCTTGGTATGCAGCCATACGTTCACTTAAGATTTTAGAACGTTGCTCAATACGTTTTTTTGTTTCAACAATACTAGCATCCACTTCTTTAATTTCCGCTTGTACTTGTTTAAAAACTTTTACTTTTTCGTCGATCTCTTTTTGTAAATTCGTTAGTTCTTCTTGTAATTTTTTAACCTGTGCATCTATTTCAGCCTTTTTCTCAATCATTTGTTGAGAAGTTTCTTCAGCATGTACTTCTGTTGGTTGAATTGTATTAAATAATAAGCCGCCTGCTAGTGCTAAAGCGAGCACCATCGACTTACGCCATTTATTGCGCTTACCCACGTACCTTCAATTCCCTTCATTTATCAATTTCGCTCTGAATACTCTATGTAATCTGTTGAACGATCCTATATTTAATCAATTGTTCTTATATATTTGTTTTAGCCTTTTAAAGTTTAGCATTTTCAGCATAACTTTTATACTATTTCCTATCTATTTAATACATTAGTAAAACTCGAAACATTCCTGTAACATTCGCGTAAAATTCCAATTATTCTACAATGTCCTTATATATTCTACACAAGTCTGTTATTAGCTAATTCGACAATAGTCACATGACCTACTTTGTAATGTTTTTGTAATATTACTTGGAAATGTTTCAAAAAAAAAGAGGTAGAGGAATAATCCCTACCTACTGCTTCATGGAACGCAATGCCTGTATCGATAACCTTACTAACAAAATTGCACATAAAAATAAACCTAAATAAGCAGCTGTGTTTAAATACACTGCATAAGAATCGTGGATAAATTGTGAGATTGCTAAAAGGGCAACAGAAATAATTCCAAATGTAATCCCTACTAAAAGCAATACAAATCGGGAAAACAAGTTGGTAATGAAGCGGGCATTATGCTCATCAGAGAATATATCGTGATGTAAAATAATTTTTCCGCTCTCTACACGCTGAATTAGTTGATCCACTCTTCTTGGCATTTTACGCAAAGTTGGTATCAGCATAGATAATTCCTCTTGCAGCCGTTCTTTTGTAGCCATTGGTTCTTTAAATGGTTTTAGGAAGGAAGCACGCATATATGTAGCAGAGAAATCCTTAGCTTCCGTAAAAATATCAAAACGTGAATCAATTACCCTTAATGTTCCATCTAATGTCACCAACGAGCGGAGTGCTAAACCTACCGCTGGGTAAAAGGCTAGCCCAAAATCCCGCACCACTGTAAATAAAGCATGTATTAATTCTTCTGTTGGTATGCGGTCAACATACGAGATTTTTAGTAAAATTTGATCGATTGCTTGTTCCATTCTTGCACGTTCCGCATGATCGGCATTTTCCACTAATAGTGTTAAGCCATCGTACAAGACACTGGAGTCATTGAGCTGAATACCCATTAAAAATAGCTTTAAGCCCTCTTGTTGTGTGGCACCTAATCTTCCAACTGCTCCAAAATCGAGCAATACGGGTGTACCATCCTTCTCATCAATGTGAATATTTCCCGGATGAGGATCAGCATGAAAAATACCTGAAAAAAGCATCTGTTCAAAAAAAGAATATAATATTGTTCTAGCAAATTGTCTGCGATCAATGGACAGACGATTGAATTCTGCCCCCCCATCCGCCACACTATGTCCACGAATATATTCCATCACTATAATATTTTCATTACTGTAAGCTGTATAAATTTTAGGAATGCGGACCTTATAATCACTTTTGGATAATGCGTTCTTTACCTGTAACGTATTACGTACCTCAATATCTAGATGAATCTCTTCACGTAGTCCATCTGCGAATCCACCAGCTAGCTCACGAAAGCCTAGTGACTCTGCCCATGTAGATTTGGATGAAAGCCAATTTGCAAATTCCTCTAAAATTTCAAGATCATCGCGCATAATCCCTTTTACTTCTGGACGGAGAAGCTTGACGACAACATCTTCATAATTTTTAAGCCGTGCTTTGTGCACCTGACCGATAGAGGCTGCTGCAATAGGCTCCATTTGAAATTGGCTAAATACTTCATCCATTGATTGAGGAAGTGAGCGCTCCAAAATACTTGTCACTTGCTCTGCTGGTAAAGGCTTCACACGATGTTGTAGCCTCTCTAGCTCATCAATAAAGATGGGTGAAAATAATTCTTTACGTGTAGACAATACTTGTCCAAATTTAATAAAAATCCCACCACATTGCTCTAATGTTGCGCGCAATGCAATCGCCAGCTCTTTTTCGTTTTCACGTTGCCTTGCATATTTAATCGTTTGGACGACACCATTTGTAACTGCAATTTTTAAAACTTGTCGCAATCGTTTCTGCTGTCGCCAATAGCTCCGCAGCCGTAAGAGCAAAGATTTTTGACCATTTCGACGATCTCCAGTTGTAATACCACTTGGATCAAAGAGCTCAAAAACCAAATACAGCAACATAGAAATGAGTAGCATACTCCCAATCCAAATTAATGTGCTGACCTCTGTCACAGTTTGCATCATGGTTTCTGACAAAAAATCTGTATGACGTAAATAAGAGTACCAGTAAACAAAAGAGGTTAATGTCACACTAATGACGACTGAAAGCACTCTTCGTACAAAATTAATATTAGAGCCTATTAATCGTCCACTCACAATATAAATCAAACCCGATACTATAATGATTTGCATCAAAAATTTCAAAAAAATCAACAATGTCACCTCCAATGTCATTTCCATTTCCTACTACTGCTAGTATAGCAAATTTATACATTAACTTTCTTTCACAAGGAACACCTTAGAAAATTAATTAAGTCTTTCATCTTGAAAATATACCCATTAGGGTATATTATTTAGTTTTTAGTACTTATACTACATTATTTATTGATTTCAATAGCAAAACATATATTTAAAAGCTTTTATATACCCTTATATGTATTAATCAAAAGGAGTGTTGACCATTGAGTAAAAAATTTTTAATTGTTGGTGGCGTTGCAGGTGGAGCATCCACTGCTGCCCGCATTCGTCGTCTCGATGAAAAGGCAGAAATTATTATGTTTGAAAAAGGACCAAATGTTTCATTCTCCAACTGTTCTCTCCCCTTCCATTTAAGCGGGATTGTTGAAAATAGTGACAAATTGATCTTAATGACACCTCAAGCCTTTCAAACAAAATACACTATAGAGGCTCGTGTACAGCAAGAGGTTGTACGCATTAACCGAGAACAAAAAACCATTACCATTAAGAATTTAATAACGGGTAGAGATTATGAGGAAAGTTTCGATACATTAGTTCTATCACCAGGAGCAAGTCCCATCGTCCCTGACCTAGAGGGTATTCGTTCAAACCATGTCTTTACCATTAGAAACGTGGTAGATATTAACCGTTTAAATCAATACCTACAAACGGATCATGTACAGGATATTGCTGTGATCGGTGGAGGCTTCATTGGTGTAGAGGTAGCGGAAAATTTGAAGCTAGCGGGCTATAATGTCTCTTTAATTGAATTCGGCCAACAAATTATGGCCCCCTTTGATTATGATATGGTTCAAATATTGCACAAGGAAATGACCGATAAGGGGGTTCATGTTATTGTCAATGACGGTCTCGCAAGGGTTACTCCAAGTGATGTGACGTTAAATTCTGGCAAACAATTGAAAGCACAAGCCGTCGTATTAGCGATTGGCGTTCGTCCTGACATCCACTTAGCCAAAGAAGCCGGGCTAACTATCGGTGCACTCGGAGGCATTCAGGTTGATGCTAATTACGTGACATCCGATCCTTCCATATATGCTGTGGGCGATGCGATTGAAGTATTCCATCAGCTTACCCATAAACAGACACGACTTGCTTTAGCCGGCCCCGCTCAGCGACAAGCTCGTGCTGCAGCTAATCATATGTATAACATCCCTCATCACAATAAAGGGGTTATCGGATCTTCAAGTGTACAAATTTTCGACCTTGCCTGTGCTTCAACGGGTTTGAACGAAAAAACAGCTCTATCAAATGGCTTTCAGGCGAAAAGCGTTTATCTGATAGCTCCTGATAAAGTAGGCTTAATGCCGAATAGTAATCCACTTCACTTTAAGCTCGTTTATGAAACACCAACAGGTAAAATCCTTGGAGCCCAAGCTATAGGTAAAGGCAATGCAGATAAACGAATTGATGTAATAGCTACCCTCATCACAATGGGTGGTACTTTAGAAGATTTGAAGGAGCTGGAGCTATCCTACTCTCCAATGTTTAGCACTGCCCGCGATATTGTCAATTTAGCAGCTCTTGTAGCTCAAAATCAACTACATGGACACTACAAACAAATAAAAGTTGATGAAGTGCGAACACTCATTGAAAATGAAGCCTACTTCTTAGACGTACGCGAAAAGAATGAATTTGAATCTGGTCATCTCCTTCATGCACACAATATTCCTTTAAGTGAACTTCGAGAAAGAATGCATGAGGTACCTAATGATCAACCAGTGTATGTACATTGCCGATCCGGTCAGCGTAGCTATAATGCTGTTATGGCCCTTCAAAATAGCGGATTTTCTAACATCTTTAACGTAAGTGGGTCATTCCTCGGTATTAGCCTATATGAATATTTTACTGATTTCACAACAAACAGAGATAAAATTGTCACTGCTTATAATTTTCAATAATAGAAAAGGGATGCCCATAAACAGCATCCCTTTTCGTTAGTTTGTAGATAGCACCTTTTCCCAATCAATCGTACCATTTTTAACTTGTTCACGTTTTTCTTTAGTCATAATATCATTTGGTTTTCCGCCTTTTGGCCAATCTTTATCATGATTTGGCCATTCAGGTCGATCTTGGGATAAAATAAACGCTGCTAAATCAGCCGCTTCTTGATCTGTTAAAGTCCCTGTTGCACCTACTGGCATATTATTTTGAATATAGCCAGCCATTTTTGACATACGCGCCATACCTGCTCCATCATTAAAGGAATTATCACCCCATAATGCTGGACCAGTATTGGCACCAGTCCCAGAGCCATCAGCTGCATGACAAGCTATACAGGACTGACCATAAAGCTCCTCACCATTGTCAACATTTGGAGTCGGTACATTCTTCATATCACTAGTACCTGCCCATTCACGTTTTGCTCCAATTGGAACACCTTCAGAAATATATGCAAAATAAGCGACCATAGCCTCTAGCTCATCACTATTCATTTCGAATTTTTTACCATTCATACTACGAACCATACAACCGTTAATACGCTCTTCTATTGTAACTACACCACCAGAGCGTCCAATATATTGTGGATAATTAGCCATTACTCCTACTAATGATGATGCTTGCTCGTCATAGCCAGCACCAGCATGGCAGCTTGTGCATGATAATTGGTTCCCTACATATTCGTCCGCCGCAACATGTGTGTTATTAACAAGCTCATAGCCGTTTAAAATTGCATCCTTCATTGGTCCATCTGGCACTTCATCAATACTTGGTGGAGCATAGACAACTGACTGAGCAGCTGCTGTCGTTGGTAATTGCGTCTGCACTGTCGTTTCGTTCTCCTCCACAATCGAATCAACTGTAATTTTGTCACTAATAATGGTTGCTACAAAAATTGTGCCTACTAACAGTACTGTCCCTGCTACTCCTGCTACTATAGGTTTCATCTATAATACCCCCCTTTGTATACTCACTTATATTTTAGCAACATAACATTTTATTGGATGTGATTTTTCTCACACTACTGTAAAATAGAACCATTCAGATGATAAAAATGGATAAATTATCCACTAATTGTTGTACTACAACACCGAAATCACGACTTAATACCTCTTGTAGTATGTGGGTGAATCAAAAAAGTGCCGAGTACTTTAAGTACTCGACACTTATCCATCGGTTTACAGGTTACATGCACCATCCGTACACGTATCCTCACCATTTCCCATTAATTGAATCGTTGGCTGAATCCCCACTATTTTTGCTGTTTGATGTAATGTTCGCACAAAGACTTCATTTGGCTCTGCCCCTTTAATGCCATAACGATTTTCAAATACAAAGAATGGCACGCTTTGTATACCAAGTTGCTGTGCATCATATCGATCCTGATCTAAAGCCTCAAGAAAGACATTAGTAGCTAGAATGTCCTGCGCCCCCTCTATATCTAAACCTAATTTTGCAATCACCCTTAATAAAAAGGAATCATCATTCACATCTTCACCAGCCATAAAATAACCAGCCATTAGCGCTTCCGTATATGCCGATGCTTGGCCAAATTGCTGTGTCCATTTTGCTAATCGATGAGCTTTTTCTGTGTGAGCTGTTGTCATCAATTCAAAATTATAATTCAACCCAACTTCTGCAGCTCTTGATGCCATATTCTCTGTCATGTCATGTACTTCTTCACGCGTTGCGTTATACTTCATAGCCAAAGTGTCTAAAAAGGTTGGTGCATTTACTTTAGGCGTTTCTGGACCTATTTGAAAAGCCTTGTATTCAATTTCTACTTGTCCCGTATAGCCGCTTGTCTCAATCGCACGTTCCAATTCTCGCTTGGCAATATAACAAAACGGACAAGTAAAATCCGTGAAAACTTCAATTTTCATGGTTAGACCCCTCCAATAATATCTACCCAAATTTTAATGGCAGTCGCCAATATAAGCATTGCCAAAATGCCTTGCAAGCTTTTGGTATTTAATTTTTTTCCAGCTCTCGCACCAAGTGGGGCTGCTATAAGACTAGTAATGATCATAATGAGCGCGGGGAAATATTCAACTTGTCCGGTCATTAATTTCCCAACCATTCCCCCTATGGAGGAGATAAATGTAATTGCTAAACTAGTAGCAATGGTCATACGCGTAGGGATCCCTAAAACCACTAACATAATAGGGACTAATAAGAACCCACCACCTGCCCCCACAATACCTGATCCAATACCAACAACTACGGCCAATAAAATTGCCAATGTCTTATTAAATGTTATATCCTGCATCGGTTGATCATCAATTTGTTTTTTTGGAATAAACATCATGACTGCCGCTATTAAGGCTAGCACACCATAAACTATATTGATGCCTGACTCGGAAAAAAATTTGGAACCAAAACTACCAACAAAACTTCCTGTTAATATAGCACCCCCCATATAGATAATAAGTGATTTATTTAAAAATCCACCCTTGCGATATACCCATACACCCGCAATGGATGCAAAAAATACTTGTATGGCAATAATTCCGGATACCTCATGAGCCGAAAAGGCCATAAATCCTAATAATGGTGGAATATACAGTAGCATTGGGTAATTAATAATGGCACCACCGATACCTAACATCCCTGATACAAACGAACCGAGAAAACCAATTAAAAAGATCGTTAATATCCATGTAATATCCATGCATTCTTCCTCCTTTCCGAAAAGTGAAAGAAGGGTTGTTCTATTTAATAGACAACCCTCCATTAGCCTTAAGCTTTCTGAATTAAAAACGTGATGACACCAGCTTTTTCGGATTGATCTACGATATGATGACCCCCAGCTTTTGCCCAAGCAGGAATATCCGCTAAAGCCCCTTTATCTGTCACCTGAACTTCTAAAATTTCTCCTATATTTAATGTGTCCATCGCCTTTTTTGTTTTCACAATAGGCATTGGACACGAAAGACCTGTTGCATCTAATTGTAAATTTGATTTCATATTGATCCCCTTCAACACGGCAAAGATTGTAAGCGATTTGCCTGTTCTTCTTATTATTTTAGATTCATGAGGGATGAGCGCCTTCAATTTCTGGACGATCCACATTTTTAATACACAGACGTATCCATTGTACTTTTAATAAATTTCATCGAACAGCACAGCGATTTGGGCCGATTTCCATTTCCGTTTGTTCATCTGGCGAAGGCGTTATTTTCCCCATATTTACCTGACGAATTTCTTGATAGGCATTAGGTTGTGGTGGCAATTGATCTGTCACGACACGTTTAAATTCTACTTCATCATGAATATTCAAACCATGATTTTGTAAAAATAAATCCCCTAGTTGTTTCGCTACCGTCCCATCTTCATTAAGTTCATCAATGATCATAAAGTGAGCTGGCAACACGATAAGCTCTCTGGACAATTCTCGATAACGCTTATAAAGTGTATCTCGTAAATCTCCAACCCAGTCCTCAGCAAGGCCTGCTAAATCAGGACGTCCAATAGAATCGACAAATAAAATATCCCCTGTTAACAAATATTGGCTATCGACAACAAATGATGTAGAGCCAATTGTATGACCTGGTGAGTAGATAGCTCCTACATTTATTTTTGATGATCCAATTTGAACAGTCACCCCATCCACTAACGGTCTATATGAAAAGACAACCTCTTCTGCATCTTTCGGTGGCAAGTAATAGACCGCACCAGTTAACTCAGCTATATGGCGTCCACCTGAAATATGATCGGCATGTAAATGTGTATCAAAAACATGTGTAATCTTCACATTCTTCTGTTCGGCGAAATTGATAAATACATCTGTAAAGCGAACAGCATCAATGATAGCTGCCTCTCCTTCAGATATCACCATATAAGAAAGACAGCCTTTCCCTAAACGGACAAATTGATAAAGCTCTCCTCCACCCGTTAATTCACCAATTTTAATAGGCTCTAAATATTCGCTCCAAGATTTCATACCGCCCGCTAAATAGGCAACATCTCGACCAGCTTCTGACAACATTTCAGCAACCATCAATGAGGATCCTTCCTTAGCACAAACAACTAGAATTTCTTTATTGGAGGGGATGTTCGGCAGGATCTCCTCAACACCATCTAACAGTTCAAAATATGGTACATTTAAATACTCAAATCGGTGACCATCAATTTTCCAGTCTTCAAACGCATCTGCATTACGAACATCTAAAATAAACAACTCTTCATTGTTAATGACCTTTTTAGCAATTTGTGAAGCGTTCCATTTCTGCATTGGCATATATATAACCCCCATAGGTATAATTTCGAAGTTTTTTAAAGCGGAGAGCCTTTAGCCCCTCCGCCTTCCTTGCACAAAAACTCTTTAGAAAGTTAGTGATGGTGCTGCATCTTTTGCAAATTCAAGGAAAGTAACAGCTCCACCCACTTCAATACCATCAATAAAATCATCTGTCGATAAACCCATTACATCCATCGTCATTTGACAAGCAATAAATTTAACACCTAATTCTTGGGATATGTCCACTAGTTGAGGAATAGCAGGAACATTCGCTTTCGCAAACCCTTCTGCATAATGCTCTGCCCCTGCAGGCATTGGTAATGCATGCATCCCTTGCTTATGAATGAGATTCAATCCTTCAAATGTGAAGAAGATTGCTACCTCCTTCTCAGAAGCTGCAGCTGCTGTTGCGATATTAAACACCTTATATGCATCAAATAAACCACCGTTACTTGCAATAATTGCTACCTTGTTTGACATAAAAAATTCCTCCTATTAAATGTTTTTTGTTAATGTACCTTTCCAAGATGTCATTCCTGGTAAAACATTAAAGACCTTTATAAAACCATGTGAAGCTAGCTTCTGCGCAGCCATATCACTACGCTTTCCAGTACGACAAATAACATAAATCTCTTGCTCTTTGTCGAGCTCCAAGAGTCGTGCTTCCAATTCCCCCATCGGGATAGATTTAGCGCCCTCAATATGCCCAAAGGCAAACTCCGCTTCCTCACGTACATCAAGAATTAATCCATGACGATTGTTAATTTGCTCTAGATCAATCGTTGGGTCAAACGAAATTTCTTCTATTTGATCGTTTGTACATTTGCGAATGTAATGCTTGAGCACTCCTTCATTATCTAAAGTGCCAATATATTGGTGTCCTACCGTTTCTGCCCATGCTGCAATATCAGCTTTTGATCCTTTATCTGTCGCAGACACTTCTAAAATTTGACCATCTTCCAGGTCGGCCATTGCTTTTTTCGTTTTCACTATGGGCAACGGGCAAGAAAGACCCTTGGCATCTAGCTGAAAATCTGCCTTCATCCTCATTACAACCTCCATATACCTATAAGGGTATTATTTTTAGCAAAAAAATATAGCTATAAGCTACTATTGTACTTCGCCCTCCCATGACAACATTCCACCAACCATATTCGAAACATTAAAGCCTTTACCTTCTAATATCTCGGTAGCACGGCCACTACGAGCACCTGATCGGCAAACGATAATATATGGTTCATCCTTATTCAGATTCTGTACGCGGAACTCTAATAAACCAAGTGGAATATGAATAATACCCGGAATATGACCAGTCGCTACTTCATCTACCTCCCTTACATCAATCAAATTCGGCGTTTCGCCCTGCATGATTGCTTGTTCTACTTCTTTTGCTGTAATTTCCTTCATTTTCTTTCCTCCTAATAGGCACTCATTCCACCACGAACATTTGTAATACGCTCAAAGCCTTGCTTTTTCAATTGCTTACATGCCTGACTACTACGCATACCACTTTGGCAAATCACTACCACTTCTTTATCCTTCGGTAGTTTGTCAAAGCTTGACCCGAGAGGCATATTTTTAAACTGCGAGATATGGCGCCCTTTAAATTCGGCTGGCGTGCGTACATCGATAAATATCTTATCCTTATCATTCAGCATATTTTTTAATTGGGCAGTAGAAATCGATTGAACGCCCTTTGTTGGTTTCATTCGCCAAATGAAAAATGCTGCGATAATCGCAATAATGATCCACGTTTCCAAGTTATCACCGCTCCTTTTTATACGATAAAGGGTATATAAAGACTATCTGCTTTTCACTACTAAATCCATTGCTTCTCGGATGGCTGAATTCATTTTTTCCGCATTACCTTCAGCAGTAGTGACACAATCTAATAAATTTTCACTAACAATAACTCCTATCGTCCGATCAACTGCTGAACGCACGGCAGATAGCTGTGTAATCACATCCTTACAGTTTTGACCTTCCTCCATCATGCGTAAAATCCCGCGTAATTGACCTTCCATCCGCTTCACTCGATTAGCTGTTTTAGAGTCATAAGCCATTCTGTTCCAGCCCCCTTTCAAAACGATAGATTCAACTTGCTTACGTGATTCATATTATACCCCGATAGGTATATTGTCAACATGAAAGCTTCAACTCTTTTTCTTGAAAGTCTTTATCTGTATTGACTTATACAAAAAAACCCTGCTATGAGCTGTAACTCATAACAGGGATTTCTACGATTTTATTTAGCTAATTGCATGGCTGGTCCGAAGAATTCATAATGAATTTTCTCGTCTTTCACGCCAATTTCTTGTAAATTTTTAATAACTGCTTCCATAAAGCCTACAGGTCCACATACATAAACATCAGCGTTATCAGCTACTCTTTCTGCTAATAATTCTTTTGTAATTTGCTTGTCTTCATCAGAATATAGAGCCGTATACGATGCATTAGGTAACGCATTTACTTTTCCTTGAATATCATCGCTAAACGCTACAACTTTTTCATTGCGTGCGCACTGAATAAAGTTAACTTTATTCGTTGAATCTTCTTTTAGAGATTGTAGCATACTGTTTAACGGTGTTACACCTATACCACCACTCACAAATGTAATAGGAGCAGTTGTTTCTTCTAAAACGAATAATCCTGCTGGCACACTTACATCTACTAAATCTCCAACTTGTAAGTCATCATGAATAAAGTTTGACACTTTACCGTTTGGCGTATGATCACTTTCACGTTTCACTGAAATGCGGTAACCATCTTCTGCGCTTGCTTGTGAAAGTGTGTATTGACGATTCATTAAATACTCTTCACCAGGAACTTTCACGCGGATACTAATATATTGTCCTGGCTCGTAAGATGGTAATGATGAGCCATCTTCATTAACAAAATAAACAGATGTAACTAAGTCGCTTTCTACCACTTTTTTCGCCACTTTTAATGGTCTAAATAGACGCCATCCACCATTATTTTCAGCTTTTTGGTATAACTCTTCTTCTACTTGAATGAAAATATCTGCAATAACGCCATATGCCTCAGCCCATGCATTAATAATATCGTCAGTCGCCGCGTCGCCAAGTACTTCCTTAATCGCTTTTAATAAGTTTTCACCAACAATTGGATAATGCTCAGGTAAAATACCTAAACTACGGTGTTTGTGCGCAATAAGCATGACTGCTGGTAAAATAGCTTCTAAATTTTCAATATGAACTGCCGCAGCATAAACTGTGTTTGCTAAGGCTGTTTGCTGACGACCTTTTTCTTGGTTAGTGTGGTTAAAAATATTTAATAATTCTGGATGAGCTTGAAACATATTTTTGTAAAACGTTTTTGTAATCTCTACACCATGAACTTCTAATACAGGGACTGTTGCCTTAATAATTTGAATAGTTTCTTGTTTTAACATATCGCTTACCATCCTTTCGTGATTACAATATAACGCTTTCATTTTCTTAAAGCAATATGTAAAATACATCTTTAACAAAATGGACATAATTAATGTATTTTAAATACATCTTTAAAAGTGGTTTCAAAATATTATACTTCATTGTAAAAATGCTATAATTACTTTGAATTATAGAAAGTAGGGTGTTCTTATGCGCTTAACTTTATACACAGACTATTCTCTTCGTACACTTATTTACTTAGGTGCAAAAGAAGATGGCCAATTATCAACTATTCAAGAGATTTCAGATGCTTATAATATATCGAAAAACCATTTAATGAAAGTGACGCACCAACTTGGATTGTTAGGCTATATAGAAACAATTCGCGGAAGAGGTGGCGGTATTCGCTTAGCCATCGATCCAAAAACTATCACCATTGGTGAAATTGTTCGTCATACAGAAGAGGATTTTCATTTAGTAGAATGTTTCGATAAAGAGAATAATTTATGTAAAATAGCTCCGGAATGTCAGCTAAAAGGTGTCCTATATGAAGCTTTACAGGCCTACCTAACAGTACTAGATCTCTACACATTAGATGACTTCTTACATTCAAAGGAAAAATTAATGGCCCTCTTGCTAGGTAAATAAAAATACCCGCTCAACGTTTGTTGGACGGGTATTTCTTTTATGAAAAACATCTACAATTGCTTAGTAAAGAAGATCATATCTAATGCACGAATGCCGTTTTCATATATTGGCTCTGGATAGTCGAGAAAGAAATCCTTTTCAATGGTCTCCATGCGAAAACCTGCCTTTTGATAAAAAGCTATATTATCAATACTTGAATTTGCTGTTCCAATTAAAAGCGTTTGATAGCCTTCCTTCTCACAAAATGCCGTAAGCTGTCGCAATACCTCTTTACCTAGCCCTTTCCCTTGGAATTTTGGCACAATCGCAATATTTTTCAACTCAATGGTTGTTTGAGATTGAGGGGTTAATAATGCCACTCCCGCAAGCTGTTCTCCACACTTCACTTCAAATAAGGTACCCTCATCTAGGTATTTTCGGATAGCCTCTTCACTCTCATCAGCAAGTAAAAGCTGTGGTAAAAAGGACTCTCTACTCCCATTTACTTTTTTTAGAGCTGTTCGAAATTGTACAAAATCCTCACGTTCAAAAACATTTAAAACACATGGTTGTTTCTCTTTCGCTTCTAACCATGAATGTTCTTCTGGATAATCTCCTTCCACCCCTAATCGAATAAAGCTCAGCTTTTCCTGTGCCTTTTGTGAACGGATATTCACCTTCCTAGCTCCCGCAAAAACTCGCTTTAGTCCAAGCTCAAAAAAGGCGATATCTAAAATAGCTGTTTTAGCCTCAAGATTATAACCTTTCCCCCAAAATGGATGCCCGAGCCACGAACCGATATGACAACTGTTTTTATGTTGGTCTATAAACATCAATGCGGTCACACCGATTAACTGTCCCTCCTCATTTAAAACAACACGAGGAACGGTCTTCCCTTCTTCTTCATCGATGCATTCACGTTTGATAAAATGAATAGTATCTTCTACTTTACCAACAGGTAGCCCTAGTGCATCTCGAACCTGTGGCATAGAAGACAACTCATGCATGGCCTCGGCATATTTGATATCATGTTTCACTAAAGTTACCGTCATCTTCTAATTCCCCTTTTACTAACATTCTATTGTCGTATTCTATTCTCAACTATACGTTAGTTGCCAGGAGACGCCAAAGCGATCCTGAATCCACGCAAATTTCTTTGAAAACCCATAATGATCAAGTGGCATTAACGCCTGCCCACTTTCCTCTATTTGATTTACTAAATTCTTTATTTCTTCCTCAGATTCACACTCTAGAAAGATAGACGTTGATGGCGTAAACGAAAAGTTATGTTGAATAACACTATCATTCACCATTAATTTTAACCCCTTTAATTGTAGGGTGGCCATCGCTACCTGCTGAGAATTTTCCATATATTCTATCTGTATAACTTCTAAATCTGTAAACCATTGCTGATATTGTTCAATCGCTTCATGCGCTTGTCCTTGAAACATTAAAAAAGTTGTCGCGCTTTTCATCTATTTTTCGCTCCCTCATAATGTGAAATCCACTCTGCTGGTGTCATTTTTGCAACAAGCTCACTAATTAAATCAAAGGGAATATGCTTCGTGCTTGTAAAACGAATACAACTTTTCCCCATATTTAATTTTGTTGGTACTCGCCTCGCATATTCCTCCTGAAACCAAGAAAGTAATGCTTGGTCTGCATATATACCCATGTGGTAGAGCGCAATATGACGTTTTTGAGCTGCAAGACTAATAAAAGGTAATGGCGTATTTGGCGTCACATGATAGCCACTTGGATACGTTTCTAATGGCACAACATAGCTAACCATGTCATATTGCATAGTTTGTTCAAAACCCTCTGGCAAATTGGCTTCTAAAACATCTACAAGCTTACTAAAGGCATCACGCCATTTTTCCTCTACTTGCTCCATATATATGCTCTTCATACCTTGCCTCACTTCGTCGTTATTTTCCCTACTTCACTCATTTATTTGTGCCTTGTGATACAATTCCTTTGCTTTATAGCCTAGTGGAATAATTTGACGCATCTCCTGTAAGCGAGCTTCTTGTGTTTCTAACTTTTTTGCACTATAAATATAACGTGCCCAATCCCTTTGATATCCCGGAGTGAGTCCATCATAAAAGGCTAAGTCATCCTGATTTTAGGAAAGTAAGTCCCGCAATGGAGGGATCATACTCTCATAGTCACTCACACATTGACTAATGGCTGTTATTTTCTTGCCTCTTCCTTTACCATCTCTCTTAATACTTAAGATTGAAAATGTTTCATCTAATGACATCAGGCTAGAAAATTTTAAATCACTACCATCCATATACTTTTCCTCGTCCACATGGATCGCCGGAAAAATCTCATCTCGGTGAATAAACTGTTCATATTTTTTATTACCCTTTTTAGGATAAACAAAAAATAAATAGCCCAGCTCCACTAAACTATTATCTTTTAACACTTTTTGTAAATAAGTTACCATGGCATCTATGGAAAAGGCAAAAGAAATAATACGGTCATAAGGTGCCTCTCCAGAATGAAACACTCCATCTAATATCGAATCAAGCGGCTGATTATGGATGGCAATGGATACATCATCCTTTAGTTTAAATTTCTTTTGCATCATTTAAACACCTCTTCTCCCACTCATTTTTAGCTACTAAAAAACAGCTCATACATTTGGAGCTTAGTTTTGATAGTATACTGAATAAATGAGAGCTTGGGAACAAAAAATAAACGCTCGAAAATATCTCAAGCGTTTACGGTTCGGCTTTATTTTATTTTGCGAGTAACTATTATGCCTTTAATAATCGGTATAAAGATTCCAATTACGACAATTGGCAAGAACCACCATCCTATGGAAGTAGTCTCTCCAAGAGCAATGCGAATCATTTGGAATGATATAACTGCGAATAAAATAAGACAGAAGTTTTTTACTTCGTTTAACATTTTTCTGCTATTTAAATAAAATGCTTCTACATTTTGTTCATTCAAACGAGCTGGAAAGTTATACATATGTGGGACTTTCTCTAAAAGACTCATGATTATCCATAGAAACACACCTATAAACGGAAGAATAATGAGCTCAATTTTTGAACCCCACCGATCAATCTCTCCCTTACCATTAAAATGAACAGGAATTTCTTCAGGCAATTTCCCCCACATTACTGCAATATAAAAGATAGATAATAGGAATATGATAACTCCAATATAATCCCAGACCTTTTCAGACCTTGTTTTAGGGATTTTTAAAATAGGTCTATACACTTCGCACCACCTCAGTTCATCTTCATACGTAATTTACGTTTTGCCTACTCTATAAGTTTCAAAATTTATGAATATTGGCTTAATATTCAGTACAAAGAATTAACTTTCGCTTTATTTCTAGCATATTTTAGCGGTAAATGTCTTTTTTTTATTACTTCTATCACGAGTTTCTGTCACCTTTAAACTAATTATTACAGTAAAAATACTCATAATACTTTGTAAAATTCATATTTTCTGATATAAATGATATATATACATATTTCATTAATTTGTAACATTTCTACTAAATACTGAGAAAGGAAATTTCATCTATGCGATTTACTATCTACAAGAAATTATTACTCGGTTTTTTTATAGTTATTTTAGTTCTAGTTGCTACTATCGGCTTAAATATAAAGCAGCTTGATTCAGTGAACAAAACTTATCGTACATTATTGGAGGAGCAAACAACTAAATCTATCGCTATTCAGGAATTACGCGTTATTGCCAAACAAGAGATTGTTAGTTTGCGTGGCTATTTACTGCTTGGAGATAAACAGAATCTTCAAAGCAATCAAGACTCTCGAACAGAATTTAAACAAAAATCTGAAGAGCTAATGTCATCTTTGACGACCGAAAAATCCATTAAATTTCTAGAAGCTATTAATAAAAGCGAGCAAAATGTTCAACAGTTTGCGGACCGCATGTTTGAGTTAAAGGCTTCAGGTGAAACGGAAAAGTATGAAAAGCTTGATAGTACACAGGGGCGTCTAATTATTAAACAATTTGATGAACGCGTTGAAAACCTTTCCGATTATCAAAATGAGTATATTGAAGGAAAAATTGCTGCTACATCGAAACAAATTCAAGCTATTAAGTTCCAAATGTTAATTCTTGGAGTCTTTGCTGTTGTCATAAGTCTGATAATTGCAATGGTTGTTGGTAGTCTAATGTCTCGTCCAATTAACGGCATGGCTAAAGCTGCTAAAAAAATAGCTGAGGGTGACTTAACGGCTGAACAGATTCGTATCAAAAATCGTGATGAAGTGGGTGATTTAGCCCAAGCATTCAATCAAATGGCCGTTAATTTGAAAGATTTAATTACAAATGTACGCCATAACACTGTACAAGTTAGTGGCTCTGCCGCTGAGTTAACAGCAAGTGCTGACCAAACCATTCAAGCGACTGAGCAGATCACTTCTTCGATTCAAGAAGTGGCTAGTGGCTCTGAAGCTCAAGGTAAAAATGCTACAGAAAGCTCCGAAGCGATGAAGAATATGACAAAGGGCATACAGCAATTAGCATCTACTACGGCGGCGGTTTCTGAACTGGCATTGGAAACGAATTCAGAGGCTCAAAAAGGCAATGAATCATTACATCGAGTGATTTCACAAATGACTACCATTAACACTGCTGTATTAGAATCAGCAAGCGTTGTGAAAAATTTAGACGGGCATTCTATAGAAATTGGTAACATTATTGGCATTATTACAGATATTGCAGAGCAGACAAATTTACTAGCGCTCAATGCCGCTATCGAGGCAGCTCGTGCAGGCGATCATGGGCGGGGCTTTGCTGTCGTGGCAGACGAGGTGAAAAAGTTAGCAGAGCAATCCAAAAAATCTGCAGAGCAAATTGCTACGTTGATTGCAGAAATTCAACAAGATACAAACCGTGCTGTGACGGTGATGGATACTGGTACACAAGAAGTACAAATTGGGATGCAAGTGGTACAGGTAGCTGAAGAAGGCTTCTCTAAAATTATGGAGCTTATTGAACAAGTGTCCATGCAAATCCAAGAAGCTACAACAGTTTCGGAAGAAATGTCATCCAGTGCAGAACAAATTTATGCTTCCTTCGATGAAATAGCAACAATCGCGCAAATGTCTTCTAGTAATTTACAAAATGTCGCTTCTGCCTCTGAGGAACAGTTAGCAACTATCGAAGAAGTCGCTGCTTCAGCAGCAACACTTTCAAATATGGCAGAGGAGCTTCAAACAGAAGTCTCTCGCTTTAAATTAGAATAAATGAAAACTGCTCGGATTCCCTCTAGGAAACGAGCAGTTTTTTCTATATATGTATAGGCCTTTACTCACTTATATTTATCGCTTAAATGACTGAGCATTTCTATAATGGCTGCTTCCTCACTAGGTACTTGCAACGTAGCCCAATCACCAACCTGATGATTCCCTACACAAACACTTTCCTTTGCCTTCAAGAACATCGAGACATCGTTTGCATCATTTCCAAAAGCAATATACTCCCCCTCGATGACACCTAATTTAGTTAGGCCATTCCACTTATCAATACCATTAGGGCTTATATCTATAATATTTTCTGATGCATGTTCATAAAGAGTAACAGCAAGCTGTTGTAGCTCAAATAACACTGCATCTCTATTCTCCCCCGGAAATAAAACAACTTTTACAATATCATGAAGATCTTGCAACGCTACTTTTTTAGCTATTTTTAGAGGATCTAGATTTTGATAAATGGGATGCGCTTCACTGCCTGTATACGCATAATCCCACTGACTATCTACTAGGTAGGGTAATTGAAATGCTGTAATGATCTGTCGAAGCGCCCCTACTATCTCCGTCTCAAATGCTGCAACCTCCTTCGTTACTCCATTACAGGCGACGAATGCTCCATTTCCACCTACCATCGGAAATTCTCGCATCTTCTCAGGCAATACAGGTAATAGATCACGTATTGGTCTAGCAGAAGCAAAAATAACTTCATGCCCACTTTGTCTACATGCCTCTAACGCATTGATAATACCCCCACTCAAAGGCTTCCCTTTAAAGCAAATTGTACCGTCTAAATCAAAGACAAATTTCATAGTTCTTCCTACCTCTCCTACGTTCATTCACAATTTTTATTATCTCACAGAAATGACTATTTTTAGTGGACGTTTATTTATTTCACAACTATCAAATATTTAACAGAACAAACAATACTTTAGACAGAATTAAAAAAAAATTTAGAAAATTATTGACAGGCTATTAATATCCACGTAATATTGCTTTCAACAACACATTGCAGGCCAAGATTGGAAATAGTAAAAATGGTGATGTACTTGTAGAGAGCCGATGGTTGGTGAAAATCGGTAGACACACATTTTGAACTCGTCCATGAGCTACTCCCTGAATAGTCTAGTAAGGGATGTCGGTTTCCTCCGTTAACAGGATAGACAGTGATAGCTGTCGATAAGGGGACTTTTTCTGTACAGAGAAGGTCAATTAGAGTGGTACCGCGAGCATAAACTCGTCTCTATTTTTAAATAGAGATGGGTTTTTTTATTTTTTAATGAATCATTGGCCTACGTGTAGATTTTAAATACAGATAACTACAAGAGGAGTGTTAAAAAATGGGAAGAAAAATTTGGGTATTTGATACAACATTACGTGATGGTGAACAGGTGCCAGGAGCCAAGCTAAATTTATATGAAAAAGTAGAAATAGCACAGCAACTGAAAAAATTAGGTGTGGATATTATCGAAGCCGGATTCCCCGCTTCATCACAGGGGGATTTTGATGCTGTCAAAGCTGTAGCTGAGAAGGTCGGTACCACTAGCGATATTATGATTACAGCATTAGCACGTGCAGTAAAGGCAGATATTGATGCCGTCTATAATGCTGTGAAATACGCTGAAAATCCAATGATTCACATGGTTCTTGGGACATCCGATATACATGTGGAGAAAAAATTCAGTAAATCCAAAGATCAAATTCTGCAAATTGGTGTAGATGCTGTAAAGTATGCGAAAACTCTATTGCCACAGGTTCAATATTCTACTGAGGATGCGTCTCGTTCAGACTTTGAGTATCTTTGGAAAACGATTGAAGCTGTTATGCGAGCTGGTGCAACTATGATTAACGTTCCTGATACAGTCGGTTTTGCAGAACCAGAAGAGTTCGGTGAGATGATCTTTAAATTAAACAACCGTATGAAAAACTTAGATGATAGCGTTCTTCTTAGTGTTCATTGCCACAATGACCTTGGAATGGCAACAGCTAATACGCTTGCCGCGATAAAAAATGGTGCCGATAAAGTAGAATGTACAATTAATGGTATCGGTGAACGCGCAGGAAATGCGGCATTAGAAGAAGTCGTTATGGCGCTAAAAACGCGTAGCACTATCTACAATGCTGATACACGTATTAACACAAAAGAAATTATGAATACATCACGACTTGTATCTAGTTTTATGGGCTTAGATGTTCAAGTTAATAAGGCTATTACTGGAGATAATGCTTTTGCCCATTCATCGGGTATCCATCAGGACGGATTACTAAAATCCCGTGATGCCTATGAAATTGTGCATCCAGAAGACGTAGGTCTTGATGATATGGAGCTAGTACTGACAGCACGTTCTGGCCGACATGCCGTGAAAAATGCTCTTGAAAAATTAGGGTTTTCGAATCTTTCTACAGATGAATTCGAGGGAATCTTCGAAGGCTTCTTAAAGCTAGCGGATGCCAAAAAAGAAGTATACGATCATGATTTATACGTGATCGTTGAAAGCTATTATGAGAAACATGATGCTTCTCACAAGAATGCCACACATTATAGTGATCAATTCTTTGATATCGAAGATCTACAAGTCGTCAGCAATACAAGCTTCCCTTCTGCGAGCGTTAAAGTGCGGAAAGGTAATGAAGTATTGAAGGCTAGCGCAGTTGGCTCAGGCCCAATTGATGCTCTCTATTCTGCCATTGCCGAAATTACAAGCATGGATGTAAAACTAGTGGAATATAATATCAATAGTGTTTCGCGTGGCAAAGAGGCGCTAGGAAAAGTAAAAATCACGATTGAGCATGAAGGTGAAAAGTATATGGCTAAAGCTGCAGATACTGACATACTAAAAGCAAGTGCTCTAGCCTATATTAATGCCATCAATAGCATTGTGGTTGCCAAATTGACACCTGTCATGAATTAAAACAAAAGAAGCAGTATGGTCCATTAGCCATACTGCTTTTTCAATGCTAGCGACTATCTCTTACTAACTTTTGATATTCTTCTTCTATTAGTTCGATATCCAGTCGTTCAAACAAAGGTGTTACGCCTTGAATGGTTTTAGGTAACTCTACTTGTTCATGCCACATCATTTCATCTATACCTAGCATATTTCTTACTTTCTCTGCTGAAAACGGTAGGAATGGATGTAGTAATTGTCCGAGATTGGCAATGATATAGACGCAGGTTGCAAGTGTGCAATTGCCCGCCTCCACATGTTCTTTTACTTGTAACCATGGCTGCTGTTCATCGAAGTAACGATTAGCGCCACGAATATACTCAAAAATGGACTCTAATGCTTGCTTGAAATGGCCACCCTCAATAAGAATACCCACTTCATTAAATAGCTGAATAGTTTGTTTGCGAATAGTACTATCCACTTCAGCCTGAGGTACTTGATTAGCAAAGGATTTCTCTATAAATTTCAATGTTCGGTTCACAAAATTACCATAGGCACCAAGTAATTCACCATTATGGCTGTAAATAAATTCTCGCCATGAAAAATCAGTATCTCGATTTTCTGGTGCATTAGTCGTTAAAAAATAGCGAATAGAGTCAGCATCATAACGACTTAAAATATACGGAACCCATACAGCCCAGTTTTGACTCGTCGATAATTTGCGTTTTTCTAATGTTAAATATTCATTAGATACGATATGTGTCGGCAAAGCTTTCGCACCTAGTCCCATTAAAATAGCTGGCCAAATAACTGTGTGGAATGGGATATTATCCTTTCCATGGACATAGTATGAAATGGTTTCTTCATTCCATAAATCTTCAATCGCCATATGATGTTGCTTTGCCCATTCTAGGCTAGCCGTTAAATAACCTGCAACTGCTTCAATCCACACATATATTTTTTTACCCTCAAAGCCAGGAACTGGAACATCTATTCCATTTGGCAAATCTCTCGTTACTGCTCGGTCAGGAACGCCCTCTGCTAAGTAGCGCTCTGTCAATCTTAAAGCATTGTCCCTCCAACGTTTTTCTGCCTTTGCCTCGGATAAAAAGGTCTCTAATCTCCCTTGAAATTGACTAAAGGTAAAATAAAAATGTTCTGTCTCTCGAATGACTGGCTCATTCCCACATATTTTACAGCTCTTATCGATTAAATCCAATGGGTCTAAAATTTCCGAGCAGTTATCACATTGGTCTCCTCTCGCCTTTGCACCACAATTTGGGCATATGCCCTCTACAAATCGATCCGGCAAAAATTGCTGATCTGCCTCACAGTAAGCCTGTTCAATTTTCTTTTTATATAAAAAATTGTTGGCAAGTAGCTGTAAAAATAAGCCTTTAACGGATTCATGATGGTGCTCTGCGTCTGTTCTTGTGTATAAATCATAAGTAAATCCTAGCTCATTAAAACATTTTGTAAATTCTTCATGATAATGATTAGCAATCGCCTCGGTTGTTGTGTTTTCCTGTGCTGCACGTATAGAAATTGGTGTACCATTACAGTCACTACCCGATACGTATAATACTTGCTCACCTTTTTGACGGTAATATCTAGCCAAAATATCACCTGGTAATAGTGCGGCTACATGTCCTAAATGCAAAGAGCCATTTGCATACGGCCAAGCGCCTCCAATAACAATAGTCATTCTAAATTGCTCCCCTCACATAAAAAAATGGTAAAAAAAATCGCCCTAATCAAATCTGATTAGGACGAGTCTACCCGTGTTACCACCTATATTTACAAATAGCTCACACTATTTGCCTCATTCAGTACGTCTTTTTTTAAATATGAGATACTGCCGCCGTTGTAACGAGTGCCCATCTCGTCGTAATCTACTTGCTAAAAAGCTTTCGGTACGAAGCTCAAAGGTCATTTTCAAAAGGATTCATTTACCTCATTTCCACCAACAGAGGCTCTCTACAAAATGCTGTTCCTATTTACTTTTCCTTTTCAATGCATTATCTATAGGATTGGCACTATTCTACGCTTTATTGCGATGAAATGCAATAATTGTCGTTAAGGTCGCTTCCATTTTTTCAAAACGCTCACTCATATGTTAATGTGTTTATCATGATTAGCCTATTTCTATGTTTAATAACTCCGTTAAATCATCTATTACAATATGTGCCTGTTGCAATTCATGATCCTGAGCAAAGTCAAAACGAACACCTATTGAGAGTAGCTCATTATCGTGGGCAGCTTGAATATCGGATGAACGATCTCCAACTACCGCCCCGTCCTGAATCCCATTGTCTTGCATTACTTTTTTAACTAAATCTGATTTATGTCCGCTTGCAATGGATTGAATGCTGTAAGTCCCCTTTATAAATTGCTCTAATTGATAGGTTTCAACAATTGCCTGTAAATAGTCAACCTGTCCATTACTCGCTATGTATAACGGATAGCTTTTCGACAATGTAGCAAGGGTTTGCTCAGCATGTGGATAAAGCGCACCTTTACGACTACGGATTTGGTCGGTCAACTCTACATGAAATAGCACATTGCTCTCCTCACGTATGTCTACTGAATGCATTGGACATAAAGTCTCCCATACAACCGGTAAAGGAACGCCCATAATTTCACGGTATTTTTCAATAGGTGTTTCTCCCTGCCATAAGCCCTTTGTACGCAACACATCAAATGTGGCATCCAGCGCAGGTTCTAAAATAAGATTTGTTTGAAATAAAGTGCCATCCATATCAAAAATAAAAGCTTTCGTCACAAAATCACTCCTTGATTAATGATTAAAAAACTCCATATGTAACTTTTCCTTCTTATAATAATCCAAACGATCTTGCAAAGTCCCCGTATGGAATTCAAACTTATGTCCATCAGGATCGGTAAAATAAATTGATTTTTTATCTCTTTCATCTCTTTGTCGGCCATCTAAAATATGAACCTTCAATTGTACCAATTTATCATACATTTTATCGAACTCATCCTCAGAGATCGTGAAAGCGATATGTGTATAGGAATATTGAATGTCATTGCGCGGTATATCTTTTTCAACATTGAGGGCAAGCCACAGCCCATTTACATCAAAATAGGCTGTGCTATTTCCCTTTACAAGTAACTTGGCATCGAAAACATTTTCATAAAATGCAATAGATTGCTCTAGATCAGACACTGAAAATAGTAGATGATTTATGCTTTGTATGGTCATATGTGTTTGTGTGCTCCTCTTTATTTTTTTCCCTTTTTAACGCCTTTAGAAATTTGCTTCCATTTACGTTGCTCCTCGAGCTTTGCCTGCACATTTGTTTTGCGTTCCATATAAGCCAATTCTCTTTGTAGCTTAAAATAGCTTTGTAAACGATTTTGATCAAGTTCACCATCTGCAATAGCTTGCTGTACTGCACAATACGGCTCTTTTTGATGGGTACAATCACGATAACGGCAAGCTTTTGCTAATTCCTCAACATCTTGAAAGCTAGATGATAAACTATCACCTTGATTCCATAATTGTAGCTCACGCATTCCCGGCGTATCAATTAAACAGCCGCCAGAAGGTAACATCACTAACTCTCTGTGAGTCGTTGTATGACGTCCTTTAGCATCGTCTTCACGTATGTCTGATACCTTCATCAGCATTTCGCCACACAGAGCATTCGTTAATGTAGATTTCCCTGCACCAGAGGAGCCCAGTAATGCCCCAGTAACTCCTTCTGTAAATAAGGCCTGAATTTCCGTTAAGCCTTCTCCAGAAATGGCACTCGTTACGAAAACATCTACTCCAAATGCTACTGAATCAACTTCCTTCACTAAGCTTGATGCATCGTCGCATAAATCCGCCTTTGTTAGAACAATAATGGGCTTTGCACCTGAATCCCAGGCCGCTACTAAATATCGTTCCAAACGGCGAATATTAAAATCAGCATTCAAGCTCATGACAAGTAACACAATATCCACATTCGATGCAACAATCTGTTCCTGGATTTCCAGACCAGCAACTTTTCGAGAAAAGACTGATTTTCGTTGGAATAATTGATGAATAATTGCTCGTTCCTCACCAGGCATTTTCTCTACTAGCACCCAATCGCCCACTGCGGGATAGTCTTCACGAGCTAAAGATGTATAGGCATAATGGCCAGCGATGGTCGCAAGCCATTCCCCTTCCTGAGCTAACACTCGATAGGAATGCTTATGCTCTAAAGTAACCCTCGCAGGCACACAATTTTTAAACTTAGACTGTTTCTTCATTTCTAACATTTGCTCTTCAAAATATTTTGTAAAACCTAATGTTGTTAAATTCAAATTAATTTCCTCCTAAAGGTACGTTTCCATGACGCTTCTGTGCAGACTTCCGCCAGAAGCATATCTTGATTCAGAAAATTTGAACCACGATAAAAAAACCTTGTATCTGCGCAATTCGGCAGTTACAAGGTTTCACACGCACGTTTAAAGGATATACAAATACCTCGAGCTATGCACGACGTCGCTTTGTATATTTTAGGCGTGTGAAATGAAACAAACCGAATTGCAGTTCGCTAAAAATAGATTTATTCATCATGTCACATCACCTACTTTCCATTTAGTTGTTTCCAATATATATAAAATTTAGGGAATTGTCAAATAAAATATTATTAGCATGTATCTCCTTCCTTCACGCATAGAATGTACAAGACCAATAAATGCGAGGAGATGTTGAATTGCCTAAAATCATTTCTATTAGCACACATCAACCACCTTACACATTACAGCAATCAAATGCAGAGGAGCTTACAAAGGAGCTTTTCTATGAAAAAATCCCAAAACTAGAGCGCTATTTAAAGGTTTTCGATAATGGCGGAATTGAAACACGTCATTTTTGTGTACCACCTGAGTGGCATCGTACAAATCACTCCTTTGAGGAGCGTAATGGTTTATATATTGAACTAGCCACACAATACAGTGTAAGCGTCATTCAGGCATGCTTACAAAATGAAGCCTTCTTACATTCACCCATTTCTCCTAAAGAAATCGATGCCATCATATTTGTAAGCAGTACGGGGATCTCAACACCTAGCATTGACGCTCGTGTGATGAACAAGCTTCCTTTTTCCGATCAATTGAAACGTATTCCGCTATGGGGATTAGGCTGTGCAGGAGGAGCAGCAGGTGTTAGCAGAGCCTATGATTTTTGTAAAGCACACCCTAATGCAAAAGTGCTTGTTGTTTGTGTTGAACTATGTAGCCTCACTTTTCAGCCAAATGATTTTTCTAAAAGTAATTTAATCGGTGCTTCACTTTTTGCTGACGGTGCCGCCTGTATTCTCGTATGTGGCGATGAAATCATGATTGATACAAAAAAACCATCACCATCTATTTTGGCGACAGGCTCTAAATGGATGCCTGATTCAGAAAATGTAATGGGATGGGACGTTAAAAATAATGGGCTTCATGTCATTTTCCAAAAAAGCATTCCGGCTATTATTACTAGTTGGCTTGGACCATATATTGAACAATTTTTACTGGAACAAGGAATTTACAGTGAACAGCTTACTCATTTTATTGCACATCCTGGAGGAAAAAAAGTATTAAAAGCCTATGAGGACACGCTTTATCTTTCTTCTCAAAAAACCGACATTTCTCGGGAAATATTACGTCAGCATGGTAATATGTCATCGCCAACCGTGTTATATGTGTTAGAACAATTTATGTTACATGAAGGACAAGTGGAGGATACAGGTTTACTCGTCGCTCTTGGCCCTGGTTTTTGTGCAGAAGCTGTATTACTAAACTGGAGGGAGTAGCATGATCTTCTATCTAATTGTAACGCTTGTCATTCTACAAAGATTGACAGAGGTTGTCATTGCTAAACGAAATGAGAAATGGATGATTGCTCAGGGAGCCTATGAGGTTGGTAACTCCCACTACCCTTATATGGTCACTATGCATATTAGTTTCTTCTTGTTTCTAATTGTTGAAGTAGTAACCAATCACAATGGTATATCGCCCTTATTCCCATTATTTTTTATTTTATTTGTAGCCGTTCAGGCATTGCGTATATGGTGTATCCGTTCTTTAGGAACGTTTTGGAATACAAAAATTCTCATTCTACCTCATGCACAAGTCGTGCGTAAAGGTCCCTATGAAATTATGCGCCATCCTAACTATGCTGTCGTTTGTTTGGAAATTCTCCTTCTACCTCTTATGTTTCAGGCATATTTCACGGCGTTTTGTTTTACACTATTAAATATTACAATGCTTTCTGTACGAATTCCGATAGAAGAAAAGGCATTACGAGATGCTACTAATTATAATCGTGTGTTTGAAAAGAAGATTTCGGAATCGTAGCCGAAATCTTCTTTCTTTTTATGAATGCCATTCCCAGTTAAACGGATCTTGTAGTCGTTCCCAAGGATTACGAAACTCTTCATCTGTTAATAAACAGCTGTCCAACTGTTTGATAATACGCTCTCTATCTAAGTCTATACCAATAAGAACAAGTTGGGTCATGCGATCTCCAAACTCGCTATCCCAATCTTCCAACACCTCCGGACTTTGTAGGAAGACATCTTCCTGCTGAGCTTTTGGTAGTGCCGCTACCCAATAAGAAACAGGTTCAATTTTTGCAGATGAACCAGCCTGTGATAGCAATAATGCTACGTCTTGATGCTTTGCACTCCAAACAATTCCCTTTGCTCGCACAATTGATGGTGGCATTTGGTCACACCACTCGACAAAGCGCATTGGATGGAATGGTTTTCTACTTGTATAGGTAAATGAAGATATGCCGTACTCCTCCGTCTCCGGCATATGGTTTTCATGACCAAGCTCTAATTCTTTTAACCAGCCAGCTGATTCTGAGACACGTTCGAAGTCAAAACGACCTGTATTTAAAATTTCAGCAGGATCAATTTCACCACTAACCGTTCGGATTATTTTTGCCTCGGGCTGTAATGCGCGTAGTATACGCTCTAACCGTTCTACTTCTTCTATTGAAACTAAGTCACACTTATTTAATACAAGGACATCACAAAATTCTATTTGATCAATAAGAAGGTCTGCAACATCCCTTCCATCTAACTCACCAATTGCTTCCTTACGCTCTAATAAACTCTCTCCCGATTGAAAATCATGCCAAAAGCGATGCGCATCTACAACTGTTACCATCGTATCCAATTGACAAAATCTCGTTAAATCTATGCCCAGCTCTTCATCTAAATAGCTAAATGTTTGTGCAACTGGAATCGGCTCACTAATACCTGTCGATTCAATCAATATATAATCAATATTGCCAAGCTTCGCAAGACGTTCCACCTCCTGTAATAAATCTTCTCGCAATGTACAACAAATACAGCCATTGGATAACTCCACAAATTTCTCTTCTGTTCGTGAGATCCCGCTGCCATTTGCAATAAGCTCAGCATCAATATTAATTTCACTCATATCATTCACAATAACAGCAACACGTAAATCCTTTTCGTTTTGCAATACATGATTCATCATCGTGGTCTTACCAGAACCTAAATATCCACTTAATACAGTTACAGGTATTTTCATTATTCTCTCTCCAACTCCTTAAATCGTAATCATTACTATTTACAATTTGTAATTAAAACATATATATTTTCAAAATGCAAAGCTTTTAATCACATGAAAAAATAAACTTGACAATTTACACCCTAAAATATATTGTTTAAATCGTAATAATTACTATTTACAAGGAGGCATATTTATGCGCGTACAAATAACACTAGCCTGCACGGAAACTGGTGATAAAAACTATATCACGACGAAAAATAAACGTACTAATCCAGAGAGATTGGAGCTTAAAAAGTATTCCCCTCGCTTAAAACGAGTTACTTTACATCGTGAAACAAAGTAACTTAGGCAGTAGTTAATTAATTTGAATGTTTTTTGGACCAAGCAACCTTGCCCTAAAAAATAACTGTTTCAAAAGAGGAAGGCTTACTCTCTTTTGAAACAGTATTTGTATACCATCTATTCTCTATTTATTTCGAATGCGAGCTCGTTCAATTTTTGATCGAGTTCATCAAGCATTCGTAATCGAAAATCAATCTGCTCGTCTATATTTATAGACTCATTCATTTTTACTCTACTATCATCAGATTGATTTTTATAGCCCTTTATCTCATTAGTAAGTTTTTCTATTTCTAGATTTTTCGTTTCTAATTCTTTTACTAATTGTTCATAAAGGCTATCCGTCTCTACTTTGTTTCTATATGATTGTTCTATCGTCTCTAAAATACGTTCCATTTGTCCACCTGTAACGATAGTAAAGTCATTTAATCTTTTATCTAACGCCTCCATCATTGACTTATAGTTTGTTTCTTCGATAGATACATCAATGTTTTCCTTTAATAACTTATTTTCTGCTCGCTGCTCGCTTAGTTCCTTTAATAAAGACTCTATCGAAGCAATTTGTTTTTTTCTTTGGAGCTCTCGCTTTTGTAACTCTTCATCATATGCTTCCAATTCCTTATCAAAATCTCTCTTCAACTTTAATAGTTCCATCGAAAGATCTTTTCTGAGCCTTGTTAATTGTATATTCTCCCGTTCAAGACGTAGCACTAATGCATAATAATCACTATCCCTAAGCCTTTTCACTTCATTTTTATATTTGGCTAATTCGGCCCTTAAAAAAATAATCATTTGTTGGAGCTGTAGAGGATCATTGTTTTTGACAATATCGTTGTCCATCCTTGCACCTCCTAGCCTGAAAAACTTTTTAGAATTTCAATGACTTCTTCAAACTGTGCTTTACTGTCTTCTAACATTTCATCCAGTTGTTTTAACCACTTTTTTTGTAGTTCTGGATGATCATGTTGTTCAAATTTTTCACTTTTTTCCCCAGAGACAAGATAAGCAATTAATTGTTGTAATGTATTTTTTTCAAGAAAGGCAAAACTATTATCTTGTACATTACGGCGGTTAAGCTGGTCCTTCAGCAATTGTTGGATTACTCTATTAAGTTCTTGTTTTTCATGATCCCCCATTGTTTTCCTCCTGTGTTGGACTAATGCCATTGAGATTAATTGGGTTTAACACAAGCACACCATCAGTTAGCTGATCACAATATGTAAAACCCATAATAGTGCCAGAATAAGATAAATTATGGGACCATTTAATTTGAAAATTGGTAAATGAAATCGTTTCATTTGGTTCGATGGTGGACTTCTCTATTGGTCTCAGCCAGTATTCCTCTTTGCTCGATTTGTCATTAAAACGCTCCCAATTACTTTGCCCCTGCGTCTTTAAAGTAGGTGTAAAATTTTCGTGGACATACCTTCCTGAGAAATAAAACGGAGAATCTTTCGGTAATTTAATGCATAAATATGGATTGGTGACGGGTGTATGCCCAATATTACGAATATGATAGGATCCTAAACATAGACTTTCTTGCTCAGAATCATAGGATATATTGAACGAGGATGTAAAATAACTAATAAGATTAACCTTATTTGGCACTGCTAGCTCTTCTACCAGCTTTTTAATTTCCTGTACATATGTGTTTGTCTGTTCTTTCACCGCTTGTATCTTGTCTTCTATCCGTGTTATCACTTAATGCCCCCTTACTATGGTTCATAAAAAAAAAGAGAGGATAACCCTCTCTTCATGATATGACTTTCCTCTATTTGTTAGCACTATTAACCAACAGTTGGGAAAATAACTGGGCATTGTTGTGGACGAACCGCAGTTGGACATGTGAATGGTAAATCTGCTCTTGGTTCGCAGAAAGTTGCTAAGAATTCCACAGTAACTGGGAATGTTGATTGAATGCTTTGGCAAACAGCAACAGTAATTGTTAACGCAGAAAACGTAATCGCACCTGCTGCAGGCGTTAGTGTACCAGTCGTACATACGAAGCAATCTAAATCTGTATATAGAATTTCTACATCTGTACCCTTAGGTGCACATAATGTCACTTGCTCACAGCGTGAAACAGGAATTTCAGCGCTTGTGAACATTGTTCCATTTGGTAATGTAACTATGATCGTAAGAATGAAATTCTTTTGAATATTTAAATGTTGAAGACAAACAGTTGATCCATCGATAGAGAATTGGCGATTCTCACGGTTTAGGATCACAATTGGATTTGTAGCTGCTGGAATTACACGACATGTAACAATAGCACCAGTTAAGTCAGTAGCTGGTGTTACGCCTGGGAATGTAATTGCTCCAGTTGGTGAAATATCAAATGACATTTCCTTTACAATCCAATCATATACCTTATCAACATTTATACAAATCAGTTCCTGCGCCTGGGATGGCATATGTTCTTGCATCCTTTTGACACCTCCATAAGTTTTTTATCTTTCGTTTGTAGCATATGTTTTTCAGCTATAAGTGCATGGGCTAATAAATAGTTACATTGGATATTTATAAAAATCAACGGCAAACATTTTTACTTACAGTGCTTTCTTTATAATAAGAACTAAAATGTTGAATGAACCGGTATATTTGTAACAGAAAGTCAATATTTTTAATAAACTAATAATGGAAAAGGGGTGAACTACAATGGAAGAGTCAAAATTGTATACCACTCAAGAAATTGAAAATTTAAGGCAAAAAATTGAAACCTATAGAGAATCGTTATCTTCATTAAAAATGGGATCGTCAATTGAAGATTTTCTTTATATGAAGCAGGAGTTTGATGGACTAAAAACGCAGATGGCACATTTAGAGGGGATTACAGAGACATTGGATACTAAACAAAATTCATATATAAAAGGGTATGATGATCAAATAAGGCTTCTGTCCATTCAGATTGAGTCTCTGAATCAAACCATGGAAGAAATGAATCAAGAAATTTTAGCTGTTTTAAACAAATTAGTAACTGTTGAAGGAAATGATACTACAACCATTCCTCCCTCCAATAAAATGCCTTCTCAAACTTCCGCTACTCACATACCTAGACAACCTAGAATGATACAGACAGCAGATAAAACTACGATAACATCAGCACAGCCATCTTATAGACTATTACAAAATTTGGCAGGAAAAGCCACAAACCACCAACAAAATGTAAATAATAATGGCGCTTCCTCTCCTCATAATGATCGACAGACAACTAAACCTGAAGAGCGGCATTTTAATCAGCAGTATTTTCAATCCATTAATACGCATCCAAGCCATATATACAATGGCTTATTCAGAAACACGACAGTTGAATCCACCTTCCATTTTAAAAATGCCACGGATGCAAAGGAAGTTCCAGTAAGTGTTTATGATCCATCTGCTGTACAGCTCACTTTAAGTGAAGAAGACATCGAGAAAGATCATTTACCATCAACTATTGTTCATGAATCGAGTACTGGAACCGAAAAAACAGATGATCCTATAGAGGTTGTGCATTCGAAAAATGAACGTAACAATCATGAGATTTCTGAAGTATCTACAGAATCGTTGGAACAGGTTCATTCGGGGATGCTTAGCGAGCCAGTTAGTCAAGACAATTCGGCAATAGCTAACGAGCCTCTAAACCAAGTTGTTTCAGAATCAGTAACAGAACCTGCTGACACACATCATTCTCCTTCATTAGAAACCGAAGAGTATGTTGAAGTGTATAATTCTGAAGAAGTCTATGAGGTTCATTCGTCACTTGAAAAAGAGAATAAGCAACCTGATCCTGTAAACACACCGATTGAAGAAAATAAGAAGGGAAAAAACTCATTTTTCGATTTTTTTAAAAGGTGGAGTTAAATTTATCATTTTATAAAACATCCATTATGTATGTAAATATACATAGTGGATGTCTTTATGTTTCAAATAAAGCTGGCTTTAAGAAATCATTGAATTTATAGGTGAAGTAGATATTTGCCCTTAACCCCTAATCTGAAATGAATAGAATAATGAAGAAAGGGGGTGTAAAAATGTGTTTAAATAATTCTATGTGTGGTTGCTCAAAAAATGGCAATGGTGAATGTACTGCATTAGGACCTTTTGTAGCGATTGATGCGGCATGTATTACTACGCCTCAAGCAACTGGCTCAATCATTCCTTTCTCTTCTGGTGTCACACCTGTTGTTTTAGCATCATTAGTTACTGGATTAATTGCAACACCGAGTCTAATCGGATTTGGTACAGCAGTACCTGGTGTTACAATTTTAGGAAATACCATTGATTTATCTGGGGTTGTAACAGAGGCATTCTCAGTTCCTCGTCCAGGTAATATCACGGCTATTTCTGCATCATTCTCTGCAACAATAGCTATTGCTTTAATTGGAACAACAACCGTAACTGCAACAGTTTATCGCGCTCCTGCAGGTAGCACTGTGTTCACTGCAACAACAGCAACTGTCAACTTAGCTCCAGCATTTACTGGTGCCATAGCATTAGGCCAAACTTCATTCGCTTCTGCGAACGTAGCACCAGTTCCAGTCGTAACAGGAGACCGTTTATTAATGGTTTACTCTATTACAACTGCCGGTGTTGCTGTTGCACAAGTTCTAACAGGAACTGCAAGTGCAGGTATTACGATTGCTTAAGCCTCGATACAATCACCTAGAAAGTAATTTAAATATCCTTCATGTATGAAAAAATTGATAGCATTGTACTAAAAAATAATAGGCGATTTCTTTTTCAAGAAATCGCCTATTTCGCATTTTTACTATTTCGTCAAAGCATTCCGAATATGCGCCAAATGATGTTTGCCATGCCATGCATATAACCCAATTGCCTGTTCCAATGTTGTCAGACCTGAATCAGGATGATTAAACGCTCGTTGTAATTGTTCATCTGTTAAGCTTGTTAATAAGTAAACCCAACGTCCATGTAAACATTCGATTAGTTTAAGAGAAGTCGCTATTGGCATTTCTGAATCTGGTAGCAGTGCCCACTCAGCTTCATTGTATGGCTTAATAGTTGGCTCGTCCTCTGTTAAACCTAGCTTAAAGCGGATATAGCTGTTCATATGACTATCAGCAATATGATGGACTAGCTGTGTTACAGTCCAGCCATTTTCACGATAGGATTTTGCCAATTCCTGCTCACTTGCTCCACTTAATGCTTCTTCAAGCTGCTGTGGTAATAAACGAATATCTTCCAACCATTCTTTTACTTGCTGTGATGTCACTTCTGTTGGACATTGAAACTCCCCAATTGGATATCGTAAATCAAAATCGATCAAATTACTCTCCTCCATTTCTATATCCTCTTACTTTTCCAAAGTGTTTTAGGTCACTATTATTCCTGAATATCATAAATCAACGTATCAAAGTATTTACCATTTGTATACAGTAAAATTGCCCATTCTCCAGGACTAGGAATTTTTACGCTTGAAGGTCTATGAGCATCTGCTCCATTTGCGGGCCCGCCAAGGCCTATGCTCCATCCATCCACTAAAATTGGCTGAATAGTTTTAGTATCTCTATGGTAGCCTACTACTGTTAAAAGCCTGTTCACCAGCCTGCATACCCTGTTCAATGGATTCTACCGTTTCACTCAATGCACTAGATGGTGGTGGTGCCGCTGCATACTCTTGAAATGCCTGAATCATCACCTCATGTATAATGGGTGCATCTTTTATTTCTGCTAATACTAGCTCAGTTAACCTCCACGAATGATTTTTAATACATTTTAATGTATATAAACACAAAAAACTGTATTACTCATGAAAGAATAATACAGCTTATGACCTCATTTTTTTTCTTTAGCTTTTGCTTCTTTCTCAAGATGCTTTTTGGCTATCTTCAATCGTTGAATGTCTTTTTTCTTCAGCGGAATAATCTCATCCTTCATCATTTTAATATAAGAAATCATTAACAACAGTAATATTACCGTAAATGGTAAAGCGGCAATTAACGACGCCGTTTGTAATGCATCTAGCCCACCCGTATACAATAAAACACCTGAAATAGAGGCCATTAATATACCCCAAACTAACTTCGACAGTACTGTAGGGTTTAAGGATCCCCTTGTCGTCATACTGGCCATAATGAAAGTAGCAGAATCGGCTGACGTAATTAAGAAGATAATAATGAGCAAAATCCCAATAAAAGAGGCTATCGTTGAAAGTGGCAAATGCTCTAACATTTGAAACAACGCCACTGTTACATCGTTATGAACGGTTTGTGCAATTTGAGCTTCTTGATGCAAATCGAACCACAAGGCAGTACCTCCAAAAACAGCAATCCAAAAACAAGCAATAAGAGGAGGAATGATTAATACGCCAACAATGAATTCTCGAATGGTCCTACCTTTTGATACACGAGCAATAAAAGAACCAACAAAGGGTGACCAAGCTATCGCCCACGCCCAATAAAAGATAGTCCAATCCTTTACCCACGTCCCCCCGACATACGGTTGCATCCTTAAACTATATTGAATAAAGTTTGAAATATAATCGCCTATTGCTAGTGTAAAGGTTTCCATTATAAATACCGTCGGACCTGTTATAAAAACAAATAGCAGTAACACAATCGCTAGCATCATATTGACATTACTTAAGATTTTCATTCCCTTTTGAAGGCCTGTAGTGGCAGATAACATATAGCCAATAAACATGATAAGAATAATGACTACTTGGAAGAGAAATGTATTAGGTAAACCAAAGACAAAGCTTAAACCTCCATTTGTTTGGAGCACGCCCAAGCCAATAGAAGTAGCTACCCCCATAACTGTTGCAATAACCGCTAAAATATCAATCGTGCCCTTCACGACTCGATTTTTCCCCGTTACAGGCTCTAAGGCGGTTGAGATGAGCATATTTCTTTTTTTGTTAAATTGCACATACGCCATAACGAGCCCCAATATGGCATAAACAGACCATTGGCTGATTCCCCAATGAAAGAATGAATAGCCCATTGCCAGTCGGGCTGAATCTGTCGTAAGAGGTTTTGTGTCACTAAAAGGTGGTGAAAAATAATGACTCATTGGTTCAGCTACTCCCCAAAAGACTAGTCCAACCCCAAGTCCTGCAGAAAAGAGCATAGAAATCCATGTGAGAAAGCTAAATTCTGGGCGACCATCTTCTGCTCCTAATCGAATAGTGCCATATTTACTAATCGCCAAGCCAAATAGAAAAACCACGATTATAAAGACTGCCATTAAGTAAAACCAACCAAAAAAATCCGTCGTCATATGAAAGACGCTGTTCGCTACATTCTTAAACTTTTCCGGTATTATTGCCCCAATAATTACTAAAAGTAAAATGGCTCCACTAGAAATAATAAATACTGGGTTGATTAAATTTTTATTTTTTTGCATACAGCGCCTCCATTAATCCCAGACGTTTTACCAAATTCCCTTTATTATGAGTTTCATTCAAGTATTTTATAAATCAAAACTTCCTGAAAATAAAAAACCGCATTACCCATAGATAATGCGGCTATTATTTATTCATTTTTAAAAGCAAAACGTATGGCTCTACTCATAACAGTAGGCACAACAGATGCATGATTTTCGTTTAAAGCTTCATAAAAATCAACCTTCATTATTTTTTCAAGCATTGTTGCCATTTGTCGTGCATCATCCACCATAAAGGTTTCCAGTTCACCAGCACTAATAAACAATGTTTCCTTCATAGCCTGATGCTCATTTAAAAATACTGAGGCACATGGGACTAATTCATGCTCATTCCACCAGATGGAGGGACTGATAGCCAGGTAATGTTGAAAGCTTGTTTGATGGTGAAATAATTGCCAAAGCGTAAAATAACCCGCTAACGAGTGACCAAATATCGATTGCTGTGCTTTATTTACTGGATAGTTAGCTTCAATCATTGGCTTTAGTTCTTCTTCTAGGAATCGACTAAAGTTTACTGCCCCACCAAGCTTTTCATGCCCTTTACCTTTAAATCTTGCGGGATAAATATACGTCTCTGCTGGTGCCGTAAAATCATAAAATCGTCGTTCACGTATATCTTCACCATGCCCAATACCAACTACAATGGATGGTAAAATACCTGTTTTTGGCGCATTACGGCTTTGCAATCGGACTGCTTCTTTAACTAGAGGAAAATAAGAAGAACCATCCAATACATAGATGACAGGAAAACCTTCTGTTGGAGCTTCCTCATTGGGTATATATACGTTAATCCCATACGTATAGTCTGCCAATTTTGAAGTCATTTGCTGTGTTGAGTAATCTATTTCTGTTCGATTCATTTGTTTTCCTCCTTTAAAACGTCATAACCATAGCATACAGGTGTATTCGTTGCCGGATCTTCCATAATACGTGCATCAATGTTAAAGACTTGACGCATCACTTCTGCGCTCAAAATTTCCTGTGGTGTTCCGGTTTGCATGATAACACCCTTTCGCATGGCGATAAGATGATCTGAATACCTAGCGGCATGATTAATATCATGAAGAACCATGACGATTGTACATTGATGCTGTTCATTTAAATTTTTCACGATATCAAGTACTTCCAACTGGTGGGCCATATCTAAATAAGTAGTCGGCTCATCAAGCAACAATATACTTGTTTCCTGTGCCAATGCCATAGCGAGCCATACACGCTGACGCTGTCCTCCAGAAAGCTGTGCTAGCTCTCGATTTCGATATTCCATTGTATTTGTGACCGTTAACGCCCACTCAATCATTTTTTCATCCTGATTTGTTAAACGATTGACATTGTTGCGATGTGGATATCGCCCATAAGCAATTAACTCCTCGACTTTTAATTGCCCCGGTGCGATGGGTGTCTGTGATAATATTGCTAGCTTCTGTGCAATATCCTTTGTCGATAAATTTTGCATATTTTGCTCCTGCAAGTATACCGTGCCCTGTTGCTTTTTTAAAATTCGTCCTATCGTTTTGAGGAGCGTTGATTTACCACAGCCATTCGGTCCGATAATCGTTGTGACCTTGCCCTCTTCAATCGTTAAATTTAATCCTTCAAACACTCGAACCTGCTCATAACCCGAAGCCAAATTTTCCATTCTAAATGCAGTTTGCACACCGTTTCCTCCTATGCCTTAGATTTTACAAGTAAATACAAGAAATATGGAATTCCTATAATCGACACTACTATTCCAACAGCCAGCTCTGACGGTGCGAATACTGTTTTGCCGATAAAATCAGCTAGGATTAACAAGCCTGCACCAATCAATGCACTTACTGGCATGACATAACGGTGCTGAATACCAACAAGCTGCTTAGCAATATGTGGCGCCATTAAGCCAATAAAACCAATACTTCCTGATACGGATACGCAGGCACTAACTAGTCCCACACTGGCTAATAACAGCTTCATTTTCTCTTTTTCAACAGCAATGCCTAAACTTGTGATGCTATCCTCTTCCAGCTGAAAATAATCAAGTAAATACGATTTTCTATGCACATAAATTCCTAAAATTAAAAGCCAAGGTAACATAGTAAGAGCAAAAATCCAATTCGCATTGTAAATGGAACCTGCCATCCAAATGGCTGCAGATTCAAAATCCTGCGCACTCATTTTTAAAGATAGGAACAATGATAAAGCGCCAAATCCACTGTTAATGGCAATTCCAGTTAATATTAATCGCTGCATATCGAGATGACCGTTTTTTAAAGCAAATGTAAAAATCAATATAGCCGCAATTGTTCCACCGATAAAACCGAACAATGGCATCATTAAAATGGATAGCCAGCTATTCATATCTGCGCTCACTAATTTTAATTGAAAGAAAAACATAAAAATTACGACCGCGGCACCAGCTCCTGCATTAATTCCTAATATCCCTGGATCTGCGAGCCCATTGCGCGTAATACCTTGTAAAACAACCCCAGCCATTCCTAAACCAATACCAACGAGACCAGCTATGACAATTCGTGGTAAGCGGAATTCAAAAATAACAAGATCAAATTTTGGATTAGATTCAATACGCAATAATGTTTTTATGACATCCATCACTGACATATCAAAAACACCATTTGTAATATGTAGATAACTTGCAACTAAAATCAAAAGTAAAAGCATCGACATAGTCAAAAAGAATACACTTGAGGTATTTTTACGCACGTTTTTCACCTCCGTGCTTACGAACTAAATATAAGAAGAATGGTACACCAACCAATGCTGTTAAGACTCCAATTGGCGTTTCAAACGGATAATTGACAAAACGGCTCAGGACATCACAAAGCGCCAAGAAAAAGGCACCAATAACCGCTGCACAAGGGATGATATAGCGATAATCCACCCCAACAAGGAAACGAGTAATATGCGGAATAACTAACCCTACAAAGGCTATTTTTCCAACGAGAGCAACTGCTGTCCCTGTCAAGCATACGACAGCTAACATACTAATAATCCGTACTGCCTTAGTTTTTTGACCTAGTCCCATTGCAATATCCTCACCTAGCGAGGTAATCGTAATGGCCCTCGCACATAATAAGGCCAAAAATAAACCAGTTAATCCAAATGGAATTGAGAGCATCAGCATATCCATATCTACCATATGTACCTTAGTGTTATACCAAGCACTGACTGTTTGTGATACTTGGAAATACATCGCGATCGCTGTAGCTATACTGCTTAAAAATGTCCCAATAACCGTTCCAATAATAGCCAGCCTTACTGGTGATAAACCATTTCGAATTAATGAGCCAAAGCCAAAAACAATGCCCGCACCCAGTGCAGAACCTAGCATTGACAATAAAATCATCTGATAATTAGGCAGTCCTGGGAAAAAGACAATAGCTAATGTTATAACAAATGCAGAGCCATCGTTGACACCCATCAATGACGGAGAGGCTAAATAGTTTCGTGTAATTCCCTGCATAACTGCACCCGCAACTGCCAAAAATGCTCCAACTAACAGTACTGCGGCTATTCTAGGAATACGTCCTGTTCGTATAATTTGGTGATCAACATTGGAAGGATCAAATGCTGATATTGCCTGCCACACAGTGATTACACTAATATCCTTTGTTCCATACATAACAGAAACAAGTGCCACAAGGGCAATAAGGAAAGGAGATACCGCTAATATTGAAAATGACACTATGTTTGTTTTTTTCAACTTTCACACCTTTTTCTATACCATTTTCTTATCCAAACTTCTATTGAACAAAAGGCCGGTAATAGCCCGGTGATATCACCAAATCTACTACCAGCCTGTGTATACTATTTAAGTAATTTTTCAGCTGCTGCATCTAAGAATTTAACCTTAGACCAAGCCGTACCACCTTGTGCTAATGGGTCAATTGTATTGACATAAATTTCTTTATTTTGTGATGCCTTTAAGCTAGTGAAAATTGGATTTTTTTGTAGCTCCTCTAATGCCTTTGGAGTATCCTTATTTTCTGATTCCTCAAATTGAAGGAAAATAGCATCTGGATTTACTTGAGCTAGTGTTTCCAGCGATAATTCTGCTTGCGCTTTAGCTGTCGTAACTACCTCTGGAACTGGCGCACCTAAATCCTCATATAAGACAGGATTTAAATAAACGCCAGCCGGATAAATGTACATAACGCCACCGCGAACACGGATGATTAACACTTGTTTATCAGCTAATTGCTCTTTCGATTTCACCTGTGCATCAGCAACTTTTGCCTCATAGTCAGAGATGATTTTTTTAGCATCATCTTCTTTACCAGCTAGCTGTGCAAGCACTGTCAAATTTTCCTTCCAGTTTGTTGAAATATGCGAGTAAGGAATCATTGTTTGAATTTTTTTCAACTTTTCAGCCGTTTCTTCAGGGAATTTTGAAGTACCCACAATGACATCTGGATCCAAATTAAGAATGGCCTCTGCATTCGGCTCCATTTTATTTCCTACAAGTGTAGCACCTTCAAAATCAGATGCTAGATATGCTGGCACTTTGCCACCAACTTCAAGTACACCTACTGGCTTAATTCCTAGCATTGCAGCGTCTTCCATAGATTCAAGACTTGCAGCGACAATATTTTTCACTTCTGCTGGAAGCTCATATTTCTCACCTAAGTAAGTAATTGTCTGGGTCTTAGCTAGCTCTGTCTGTGATTCTGTTGCACTTGTTTCAGCCGTATTATTTGTTGATGTAGACTCCTCCGCCTTATCTGTTCCACATGCAGCTAATGATAGTGCTAAAAGTGCTGGCGCACACATTTTAAAATATTTATTCATAGATATTCTCTCCTAACGAGCTCATATTGATAATGATAATCGTTTTCATATGTATGTCAATATATAATTGATACTCATTATCATTTACGGATACTATCCTAACAAAGTGAAAATAGATTGTGAATGGACGATTTCGAAAATGACATGGATTTTTGCCGATTAAATCAATAAAAAAACTGTTTCTTTTTTTTAAGAAACAGTCATTTATACGTATTTGGCTTCCTCTATTTTTAATTTTCGATAGGCTGAAGGCGATAAACCTGTACACTTTTTAAATACCCTACTAAAATAAAAACAGTCTATATAGCCAACACATTCTGCAATTTCAGCTACAGGGATTCCACCATATTCTAGCAAGTCCTTTGCTCGTCTTATACGGTATTCCGTTATATATGTGCTTGGATTCATGCCTGTATGCTGCTCAAATAAATAGGCAAATCGACGTCGTTCAATTTCAAATTCACTAGCAATATTTGATACCGAAAGCTGCTCCGCGTAGTGCTCATGTATATACTGTAAAGCCTGCTCCATCATTTCATTGGCATTATCCAGAACCTTCACTTTTGCCGCTATAAGAATGTGTTCCAGCAAATTCATGAATAATGTCTTAGACTTAAATACCGCCATACTCCCTGGAAAGGAATAGCTTTCTACCAATTGCTGAACTTGGGTAATAATTTGCGTATTATGGCCAGTTTTAATAAGAAAGTGTTGCTGAGCTAGTGGATAAAGTGCCGCCTCATCCATAGGTAGATTATAATGAACTACAGCATATTCCCAAACCTTCTGGCTCGTTACGTTCACTTCAATTGGCATTTGAGAACCGGCATGCACTATTACTCCTGGTTCCATCACATAAGGCGTTCCATTCAGGCTAAAAATAGCACTGCCTGCAAGCGGCACAATAATTCCACACTTTCCTGGTGCAGTAGTTCTCCCTAAATCAGCTTCTCCCGGCTCCATTTTTTTCGTAAAGACATCGGTAAATTTTACAGATGCTTGGGCAAAGTAATCTATTAAATACTTGATATCCATGTGCTAGCTCCTATACATGTAAAACGCTCTGAATTTGTGAAAAATGATGTAAATCATGGTCAATTAATCCGCCAAAATAATCCGCAACCGTTATGTTAGACTGCCCAATACTGAACGACTGGTGCCATTGCTCATCTGTCAATTGCTGAATGGTCTGTAGCAATTGACGCCTTGTCGAAACAAATTCAGTAATCGTTTTTTCTAAATGTTGTTCACGACTTTTTTCAGCTGCCTTCGTGTTCATATGCTCGATATCTGGCCCTTTTGGTAAAGATGTATTTATAAATAAATAAGGTATTCGATGTTCTAACACAAATGTATCCCATGGGGTAAGATGTCCTATCATCTCTGCAACCGACCATTTTCCAGATTCAATTGGCTTACGCCATTGCTCCTCAGATAAATTCCTCAAATCCTTTACCCAAATAAGAGATTGTTCATAGTGTTTAATAATCGACTTTTTGTCTCGTAGCATTGGATTTGCCCTCCGATTACTGTAGATTAATTTCTAATTTCGGCCATCTTAAATGCCACTGTTTAGAAGTAATTCTTTGGCGATATATCACATATCTTTCTTTATTTTCAAGGAAAAACGGCGTCGGTTCTATTATGCCAGCACTTAACTGGTGAATACCATATGGTGCAGCTACTTGTAGCCGACCATTCGTTAATTTAATACCGATAGCAGTTGCGATTTCAGGAAAATGAGAGATTCCATCTAAGGAAGAGTGATATGGATTACTCCCATTTATGACGTGCATCCTTGCCTGATTTTTGACCGACCAAGGCTCGTCTTTACAAATCTTCAACAGCTCCTGCTCATAATGCTTCTCTTTTTCCTCTGTTAAATTGGATGAATCATAATAGATCACATCAATATCAGCTACTGGTGTTCGATCTTCTTTCTCATAAATATAATCCCATACTTTTGAACGGATGAATCCTGCACATACCCAACAATCAGGGAGATGTACTTTTTCAACAGCTTCTAAAACATTCATCATCCAATCGTCTGCTGCTATTAGACTTATTAAATCATTCTCAGTTTGTAGCAATCTCATCTTAGCCCTCCAAAAGATAAAATAAATTTATAAATACTCAAAAATAATATATTAGATTTATATATTAAAACCCTTTACCCTAAAGCTATTCAAGTGAGGAGAGTCGCTTATGAAAAAAATTTTACTGGTATCGTTCTTTGTACTCCTTAGTTTGATGGGGCATTACTATGCAAAAATTTCTTTGACCCTCGTATGTATTGGTATTATAGCTGCCTTTATCGGTACACTTGCGGGAGGTGGAGGACTGATCACACTTCCTGCAATGATGCTGGTCGGCATTCCCATTCAGACTAGTATTGCGACAAATAAATTTTCAACTGGTATATCGGCTTTATCTAGCATTTTTTATTTACTGTACCATAAGGAGCTGCACTTAAAAGCTATTTTAAAATACATCGCTATTGCAGGTATAGGAGGGGTTGGTGGTGCACTTCTGGCCGTGTCACTATCTGAAAAAACTATGAATTTTACAGCCTGTATCCTACTGATCTTTGCATTAATCGTCACTTTAAAAAATAAGGCTTGGACTAACACTGTGAATCATACAGAGCATACAACGTCCTCCCTTTGGCAGCCCTTTTTTATTGCTATGTATGATGGTGGCTTTGGCCCTGGTTCTTCAACTTTTAGTATTTTATATTATTTGCGTTGCCAGCACACTTACATAAAAGCCGTACAACTCACTCGTGCACTGCTTTTTGGGAGTTGTACAGGAGCTTTTATTGTTTTTTATCAAACTGGTTTTATTCAATGGCACTATGCAATTGCCATGGCATTAGGCTCTATCCTAGGCTCTCAATTAGGCCTCCTAGTGCTGCCACATATTCCAATAAAAATAGCCAAACTACTCCTACCTGTCATTATTTCATTGTTGATTATTCAGATGCTATGGAAAATCATTTAATATTGCCACTCAAATGTTCATGAATTAACTTCCATTCACCATTCATCAACGTAAAAATATTTGTCGCTCTACCGCTACCTGATACAAATTTTCCATTATGATAGCCTTCATAGTGATATGTATAAAGACAGGTAGCTGTCTTTTCATCAACGGTTAACCATGCTATATCAGCCGCTGAATAGACCTCTTCTTGAATTACACTCCATGCGTGATTGAAGTAAGCACCAATTTCCTCTGTAGTCGTACATGTTTTATCCGAAAACCAATATACGGCCTGTGGATGCAAAATTACTTTTACCTCATTAAAATCATGCGTATTTGTTGCTTGGATATAACGTTCTAATGCTTGTTTATGTGTCATATTCTCACCTCCTTTTTAACAATATTATCCCATATCTCACTTCTTATAAATAATGTATTTATGTGATGTTCTCCTTTGAACAGTTCATAAAGAACACCTATAATAAGGACAAAACCACATAAAAAAACGGAGGATACTATGCTAGCTTCTATTGAAGAACAATCCAATCACCATGTTGCTACATTTAAACGCCCGCTCCCTCATGCGATAGAGGTTGTTTGGGCAGCAATTACTAATAATGACAAGCTACAAAAGTGGATGAGTAATTTAGAAATCATTGATCTTCGTAATAATGGTAAGATGCATTTTAATATGAACGATGGAACAGATGCCTATGAAACAATAGGCATTACTGATTATGCAGAGAATGAAACTCTAGAATTTGATTGGGGTACGGATACTGTACGATTCGAACTTTCTTCTACTGACGAGGGCACATTACTACTATTAGTGGAGACACTTCAAGCTTTAACAGAGCATACGCCAAAGGATTTAGCAGGGTGGCATATATGTCTGGACTTGCTGGCTGATCTGCTAGATGGTCAGGAACGGCTAACATTCCCAATGGAGAGTTGGCAACAGCGATTCCACGACTACAAGGACCTTTTAGATTCCGTAAAATAAACGACTAAAAAAATCCTAGAGTACAATTGACATGCACCTCCAATTGTTAGATGCGTCTAATAATTGGGGTCACGTCACAATGACTCTAGGGTTTTTATTATTGGTAAAACGCTGTAGCTATTTCTATGGCCTTTAGAGGATCCTTTATGGAATCGAGTGTATACACAAGCTTTTCATCCTGCCAAACGATTAAATTGCCTGATTGATAAACGTCCAATTGAGCCATGCCATATTGCTTTGGAATAGGGAGCATATGACTTTCTAAATATTCTACTACCTGCTTTGCAAGCTTGACACCAGCCTCTGGGTTTTCTGTTCGGGTATGTGTAGCAATTGCCCAACGGCCTTCATTCCATCCAGTCCATAAGGAACCGGCTCCCGCATCTTGGTAACCTTTCATATTGTACCCAAGATCCACTTTTCGCCCACCATTTTGATTAAAATTATCAAACGCTATTTGAGTGCTGGCACCTTCTGCATTGTTGTATTGCTTAACGAGCAATCGCCCTATGACGGTTGCTGATTTCTTTAATCGAATATCATTAATAGGTATATTCTCTTTACTTTCATAAAAAATAATTTCCACCTGATTCCCTTCAGTTCTTGTAGTAGCTGATAAAAAAGCACCCTCTTGAATAGGTAAAGTTGTTGGCATTTTTACGGTGAAATCAGCAGGTATTTGATCCTTGATTTGTTGCAGGACCGCTGTTTGTTCCATAACGGCTCCGTTTTTATGATGATTAGCTTGTTCTACAGGTATCTGGGTCTCACTTTCATGTGCTTGGTGATTTTCTTCACGATTAGCACAGGCACTTATAAAGCAAATACTCAAAAAAAGGACAAATAGCATTCTTTTCATTCGTGTGAACCTCCATCTATTAATTTCCTTCTCTCAGTATTTTTCCCTAGTAAAAACCAACTTAAACGTTATCTATTTTAGCTCGTTAATTCGCTTCGTAAGTTCATTAAATTTTTCATCTAGCTTGGCGTAATCCTTATCCTTAGCTGTGAGAAAGCTTAGTTTACCTAATATTTCTTGCCGTTCCGTTTCTAGCTTTAAACGAAGTGTCATTACATCCTCGTCCTGCTTAACCTCTTTTCTCCATTTTTTCTCTATCTGTTGACCATGAACCTCCCAGACACTATTCGTTACCTTATCCAGAAAGTAGCGATCGTGTGAGACGACAAGTAATGTTCCATTGTATTGGGCAAGCGTTTGCTCTAACTGCTCACGAGAAGGCAGGTCAAGGTGATTCGTTGGCTCATCTAAAATAAGAACGTTCTTGTCTGCTACTATATATGCCATCAGTTTACATTTTACCCGCTCACCCATGCTCATCTCCCCAATCGAAGATGTCCAATGTGTAGAAGTAAAGCCTAGATTTTTCATGAGATTACGAACTTTCCCTCGCTCTTCAAACGTTTCTTGATAAAAATACTGCTCTGGTGTCTGATCAAGCGGTAGGTCAAAAACTTCCTGTGTTAAATAACCAATGTTAGCTGCCGGAGATACCCATACCTCGCCCTCAGCCTTTAATTGACCTAAGATGACTTTTAAAAAACTTGTTTTTCCACTACCATTTGTTCCCGTGACGGCAATTTTATCTCCAAATTGCGCAGTGATGTTCACATCATTAAACAACAATCTGTCGTCGAAGAGTAAGGAGACATTTTTGGTCTCTAAAAACCGTTTACCGACACGTTGGTTGGTGCCTAAAGAAAAGCGTATTTCTGATTCAGGCTTCACAGCTTCGACCTTGGCCTTCTCAAGCTCTGCTTCTAATCGCTTTTTCTTAGATTTCACCTGGGAATCAAGACGCTTTGCTTTCACACGGTGATATTCCTTAAAACCTTCTAGCTTGGTAGACTGAGCATGACCCTTTTGAGACCATGCTGTTAGTTCCTGCATCTGAGCCTCAATACGCTCAATATTTTTTTGCTGCTTGTCGTATGCACGTTGTTGTGTTAATCTTCGATGCTCTCTTTCAGCCATATAGTTTGAATAATTGCCGTTATGTTCAATAAGTCTCTTGTCCTCAATCGACCAGATTTTGGTCGCTACGCTATCTAAAAAGTAACGATCATGTGAGACAACAATAATCGTTCCCTTATAGTTTTGTACTTGTTTAATCAAAAATGTGGTACTCTGTTCGTCCAAATGATTGGTTGGTTCATCCAGCATCAGAATTTGAGCACCCTGCGAAAAACCTTCTGCCAGGCGCATTTTCAGTTTTTCCCCACCACTTAATGCTGCAAATGGCACATTGGGCACCTTCCATTTAGATAGCAAATCTGCCTCTCTAGTCGTTATTTCCACCCTAGTAAAATGAGCTAGTTCCTGCTCTACAATTGCCATTTTCACAGTTTGTAGCCCTTTTATTTCTCCTGCTGTGGGTACTAGCATTCCGCGTATGAATTGAAGCAATGTGGATTTTCCAGCACCATTTCTACCAATAATGCCGATTACCTCACCTTGCTTTACGGTAGCAGTCACATGTTCAAATAAGAATGTATCCTTTATTTCATAGCTAATATCCTGTAATTTTAAAAGTTCCTTCATAACATCCATCCTCTCCAGTTGGAGGAATCAAAAAAATCCCTCCAAGTATTTTGGAAGGATTAGTCATCTCTACATATACACAAAATTAACTGTTGAAACAGCTATATTTGTTACTCCATTACTTATTTTAGACATAGTAAAATAAGCTTGCGGAATAGCGTTATATTGGCCTATTAAGACCAATACAAGCGTTAAATATGGAAAATGGGCAGACTAATCCTATTTTTATGGTTCGTGAAATATAAATTTCATCTGTAAAAAAATAAGATTAGTTATTCATTAGCCACCCATCGTCCCTTCATCTTTTATTACCGTCATTGTAACACCATTTTTTTGAAAATGAAACTTTCTGTGTGTGATATTATCTGAAACATTCAAATGAACGAATTTGATTTCTCGTTATCGTACGGAAATACCAGCCATACCGACTACTCCAACGAAAGCCAGCAATGAATTCTCTTCCTATAACCGTTGGGAAAAACCAAAAGCTCCTACCTGTATTCAACCAAATAAAGGTGTTTCTAAATAGGCAGGAGCGAATACCACTTGATCCTTCTCGCCGTGCAGGCACTGGTGGCGAAAAGCCTGGTGGTGCACTCATTGGCATTTGTCCTGCTGGAGGCGGACCAAAATTAGGTGGACCAAATGGTGGTGTTTCAAAATTATCATTGCCACCCCAGCCAGGTCTTCTAAAATTATCTTCTCTAAATGGATTATTGTACACACAAGCCCTCCTTTTACATAATTCAATATATGTAATCGGGCATTTAACCGTTGAGCCATTGCCTACCTAGGTGAAGATAATAGCAGAGTACTTTCCCTCATGCTATAACCTCTGGCAGCACATCTAAGTAAAGTGTAGGTATGCATCGCATCATCAGCGTATGGCTCTGATTATGTACAAAACAATGGTGGAATGACCGGCAAACTATTGAGATAAATATGACTGCATAATTCGCCAATCCTCTACTTTTTCGTCAAAGGATTTAATATTTTTCCCTGGTATTGGACTCGTTGACGGCATTTTTTTATAGGCTCGTCCAGCTAAAAGCTTTAATCCAATATGCTTTTTAAAAACATCGAATGCCTTCGCCCCATTAAAGAGTACTAACTCGATGTTCGGGTAGTTTTCAAAAAGGGTTAGAAAATCATTTGGCTTTTCATTGCGAATCGCCGCATCTAAGCTCCCTTTTCTCTCACAGGCTTCAATTGTGTCCCAAAGACCGATCGCATTCTTTCTTAATAAAGCCATTCTCTCACTATAATCGTCAGGAACTTCAATCTGTAATAGCTCGCCAATGATGGGCCAAAAGTGATTGCGTGGATTACCATAGTACTGCTGTTTTTCTAATGACTGTTTTCCCGGCATGGAGCCAACAATTAGCACCTTTGTGGATGAATCTACAACGGGTAATAATACATTTTTTACTTCACTAGACACAACAATCACTCTCCTTTTCTCTATTGTAGCGGAAAATCAGATCCGGCAAGTATATCTTGGCCTGGTATTAATAAAGGAAGCTGGGATGAATGATTCCTCACATACGATCGAACAATTTCATAGCCTATACAATAGCCTATCCACGGTGGAAGCTCTCCACCATATAAAAATGGTCGATGCTTTTCCAATCCCTGAAGTTGTAGGTTTGGCAAAAACTGAGATCTCCATAGTTTTATAACCTTCTCGAATGTATAGTTAGTTAACCATGGTGCTAGCCATTTATCTCCGTAAAGTTCTTTCACTGCACATTCTGCTAACCCCTCTAATATAAGAGATTCCAATAAAGTTGTTTCAGCTAAAGACTTTTTAAGATAGTGTAAACGGCAAACATGGTTATATTCATGGGCGAGTAATGCTTGAAGCTCCTGTTTTTCTACTTCTCCCACAAATAAAAAAAGCGAATGAGGATACGCCACACCATTTTTGTTAGTGATATTTTGTTGTCGGGTAATTGGAAATATATAAATAGGTATAGTTGGACCATCCCACTTCTGCTGTAAGTACATAAACTCCTGCTCCACACAGCCCCACACATTCCTCTGTTTCAGCCTCTCTAGATGAATCTCTTCCTCTGGTAAAAAAAGACCCTGCTGCTGTAATTCGAAGTGTATTTCCTCTGTATATCCCTCTTGAAATAGTTTGACCAAACGATCACATAGAACCGAACATTGTAAGCTATATAGCTCATCACTGCTCTTAGATTTTCTGGCAAATTCGTACTCCTCAAGCCACTTATCTGTAGGCTCAACTGCCATGTCATCACCTCTAGATAGTATATGTGATGAATAGACAATCGGCTAAAGATAAATGCATTAATTAGCATATATTAGCTTGTAATGAAGTAGAAAGGAGGGATATTTGTGAATCCAACTGATGCTTACAATATTTGTTGTAAATATCACGGTAAACGAGTTAGAATTTCGGATACATCTGGTAGAGTACATGTTGGGGAAATCACGAGGGTAGACAGAAGACAGGTATGGATTCTACCTGATAGAAGATATGGTGGTTATGGTCTTGGCTTTTGGGGATTTGGTGGAGGCGGATTTGGCGTTGGCATTGCACTAGGAACTGTTCTAGGTATTGCACTTGCTCCAATTATTTTCTTCTAGATTATATTGATGTGAAAAACGAGCCATTTCAAACATTGTTGAGATGGCTCATTTTTCATTATTGAACTTGCTCTTGCTGCTGTTTACTTTCAATCAACTCGGATATTGTAACAAATGTGTAGCCCTGCTTTTTTAATGCCGGTATTATCTCCTCTAATGCTTTAATGGTTTGTGTACGGTTACCACCACCATCATGAAATAATATGACATCACCAGGTTTTGTGCCCTTCATAACTTTTTGTACAATTTTCTTTACGCCGGGCTCTTTCCAATCTTGAGTATCCTGATGCCAAGACCACATCACGACCTTGTAGCCATCCTTAACAGCGGCATTTATCATGGCATCTGTGTAATTTCCACCAACAGGACGGAATAAAACTGGGGAAAAACCAGTAATACCATAAATCGTGTCATTCGTCTGTCGAAGCTCTTCTTGCAATTTATTGATGGAAACTTTAAACGGATGTGTATACGTATGATTGGCTAATTCATGCCCTTCTGTATAAGTACGTAAAACAAGCTCTGGATATTTGTCAGCGTTTTTTCCAATAATAAAAAAAGTAGCTTTGGCATCAAATTTGGCTAATAAATCAAGCACCGCCGCTGTGTATTTGGGATGTGGGCCATCATCAAAGGTAAGTGCCACTATTTTATCCTCCGTGTTAATATCCCACACAACTTTTCCTGTCTCCTCATAATACGGACGTCCTTTATTAGCATGAGCTTTGAACCCTACAAAAAATCCCGAGATGATTAAAACGAAAACCGTTAAAACCCATACATATTTACGTGTCATAGCATCACCTCCCAAGTCCACATTCACAGAACTCCGTCAACTTACTATTTGCGAATTACTGTGAATTATACTTGTGAGGGACCGTCTGTTTCCCTGTTTTAATTATTTCAAAAAAATTTATATATTTGAACGAAATGTGAAACATCATTCATATTCCTTTCTTTTCTTCTTTATTCATGTAAAATGAAATCATCACTGATATATAACAAATAATTAAATTCAATACATGTTATATAACACAATAAAGGGGATAATATAAATGTGGATAATTACTGTATTTGAAGAACACACGTATCGGATGTTTGAATATACTTCTAAAAGTGAAGCAATCATTGCATTAAATAAATGTAAACAAACAGCCCTATTATCTTATACAAATTAAATACTAAAAGGAATCTATTCGCCAAGAGTAGATTCCTTTTTATTATTTTGATATTGGACCTTTTTCTTTAGTACCAAGAGTTTTTTATTAGAAATGTCGAACACCTTGATAGTTATCGCCATATGTATATAGAGAAAAGGAGTGATTTCAATGGTGACAATTGAACCTATCATGATTAAGGGGCATTTCTTCACTGCAGTAGTTGTTCAATTACCTAAAACAACACTACTGACCATTTCCAATAATACTGGCTACATTATGTGCGGCGCATTAGATGTAGGTCTTTTAAATAGTCGCTTAGTTGATCGAAAAATTATTGCTGGTCGGGCAGTTGGTGTGAAAACGATTGATGAGTTATTAACGGCTCCGTTAGAATCTGTAACTTATGAAGCCGAACAACTTGGCATTACCGAAGGAATGAGTGGCGTCGAGGCACTTTTAAAAATGATTTAAGGTATAAAAAAGCGTCAGTTTTAGAACGAATGACTAGACGCTTTTCCTTTTTTTGAACCCCTACACTGGTTGAATAAGCAAACTCTCTCTTCCCCATACTGTGGGACAAAGGGAGCGTGTTGTCATGAATAATAATAATAAGCATTTTAAAATACATGTAACTTTCCTTGCTATTGCTTTAATCGTTTTTATATGGTCTGTTATTAAACCATCCTCCTACTTAGATTGGCTCGCTGAAGTTAGCCCAGGAATTGTTGCAATAATTATTGTAGTTTGTATTTATCCTAAATTCCGATTCACAACCATTTCATACTTGATCATTACCCTATTATCAATTCTAACATTTATAGGTGGGCATTATACGTATTCAGAGGTGCCACTATTTAATTGGATAAAAGAAGAATTTGATTTGCATCGTAATAATTACGATCGCTTTGGTCATTTTTTAAAAGGATTGCTGACCATTGTTATAAGAGAAATTTTAATTCGAAAAACCCCTCTTACAAAAGGGGCCTGGCTAACAGGTATCTCCATTAGTATTTTGCTTGCGATTGCTGCATTTTATGAAATCATTGAATGGTTAAGCACAAGAATCTCGAAGGGCAGTAAAGGGGCCAAAGACTTTTTAGGGATGCAGGGAGATCGTTGGGACGCTCAATGGGACATGTCTTTAGCGTTGCTAGGTTCCATTATTTCCTTGCTTTTATTGACAAAGCTCCATGATAAATATTTAAAGAGATTAAACAAATAAAACCATTTTTTGCATACTATGATGAATAAAAATCTTATGAAAGGTGGTAGTGTATGTACTATGCTCAGCTCCATCATCAGGCATCCATTCCCCTACGTGTTATAACTGTAACGGGCAATGGGCAGGTAAAGGCGAAGCCAAGCTCCATGCAACTACAAATAGAGGTTCAAACACAAGGCCAAAATGTACAAGAGCCACAGCAGAAGAATTCGGTTACTATGAAACAAGTCATTCAATCCATTACAGCCCTTGGAATTCCAAACGAACAAATTCAAACAGCCGCCTATACAATTACCCCACTTTATCATTTTGAAGACGGCCAACAAATTTTCACTGGTTATGAAGTAACGAATGCCATTACCGTCAATGTATCAGATTCTGAACGTGTTGGCTTCATCATTGATACAGCTGTAGAAAACGGGGCAAATCGTATCAGCAACATTCAATTCAAAGTTGACCATGCAGATGCTTACTATCAGCAAGCATTGAGTTTAGCTCTGCATAATGCTCAAGCAAAGGCAAAAACCATTGCAGAAACTATGCATTTACCTTTGCAGCTCCTCCCCACTGAAATTGTAGAAGAACAAGTTAATACACCTATTCTATATCGCTCAATGGCAGTCTCCTCCGATATGACACCTATAGAACAAGGGCAAATCGACATAAATGCCTCTGTCCGTGTGAACTTTCAATATTGAATAATGACTTGAGCCTTCAGCGAAACAACAGCGGAAGGCTTTCTTACTGTGAATTCCATACCCGTTCTATTACAACTCATCAATAATAAAAGGCTATATTTCTTCATTTTTTTCTACCCTCTTCATGCCGAAATAATTTGTTCCTATAACACCCATAACGATCATTACTCCCCCGATTAAATGGTACGTCTGGAAGGTTTCGTGTAAAAATAAAACACCCGCAAATATAGTAATAAGCGTAGCCAAATTACTAAAAACACTCATTTTAGAGGCCTCTAATATAGATAGAGCATAATTTGATAAATAAGACGTGCCGAGCGAGGATAACAGGCCTAAATATAAAATGGCGATAATAAAATCAACATGTAGAAATGGCTGAAAAAAATCATGGATAGTGCCCTTCAACATATGATCTCCAACAGCTATCCCATTAAAAATGACAAATCCACATAATGTCATGACATATGTTAATGTCAGTAAAGAATATTGCTTTGTAAGCCTTCTTGCAAAGACGTTATAAATAGATGCCGCAATTGCTGAAAGTAAAATAAATCCACTGCCAATAACATTTCCAGAAGTTGCATTTGCCCCGTTCATCATTAGCATATACATCACACCAAGTACAGAAAAAGAAATGGCAACAAACTGTCCACGAGTTGCTTTTTCCTTTAACAATAAACCTGCTAGTGCTAATGTAAAAATAGGAATCGTTGCTTGAATAATTCCCGCCTCTGATGAGGAAATTCTAGCAAGTCCAAGCACTTGAAACGTGAAAAAAGCTATGGGATACAATATGGCTAAAGGTAAAATTTTTAATAGATCCTGTTTTTTTATTGTTAGCTTATTTTTCGTGAATACTAGTAAAATAACAATGCCGATGAAAGCAACGGTAAAACGATGAGCTAATGTATCCACAGGGCTCGCCACTGTTAATGTAACTTTCACAAATAGGAATGAAAGCCCAATGATCAATGCATACGAAATCGCTGCTATATAGGCTTTTCTTTTTTTGGACATACGATAATGCTCCTTCTCCATCAATTCCGGCCGGTATGGTTATCGTATAAAAAAGAGCACCATTTGACGATATGAAAAAAACACATCTGTACCGATACAGATGCGTTGGAGGTTATATATGCTTAAATATGAATGGATTTATTCACAGCTTATGACTCAAATACAGGCAGGCACTCTTCCATCAGGTGCAAAGCTACCTTCAATCCGCCAGTTATCACAGCAATACTCCTGCAGTAAAAGTACTATTTTAACTTCTTTAAAAAAACTTGAGGAGCAGCATCTTATCTATGCATTACCGAAAAGCGGTTACTATGTTGTTGACCATCAAGTACCCTTTCAGCCACAGGTTCAAGACCATATAGATTTCGCTACCTCCTCACCTAGCTGGCATGCTTTCCCGTACCAAGATTTTCAACATTGCATCAACAAGGCAATCGATACATACCAAGCAGACCTATTTAGATACGGGACACCGAAAGGCTTACCATCTCTCATAAAAGAAGCCAAAAAATTATTAACTAATTATCAAGTGTTCACAAAAGAGGAAAATATATTTATCACCTCTGGTGTCCAACAATCTCTGTCTTTGCTAAGTATTATGCCATTCCCAAATGGTCGCTCAACCATTTTAGTAGAGCAGCCTAGTTATCATTTGTATATGGATTATTTGAAAACCTATGGAATTCCCGCTATCGGCATTAAAAGAACAACAGATGGTATTGATCTAGATGAATTAGAGCGCATTTTTAGTCATCACGACATTAAGTTTTTTTACACGATGCCTCGCTTGCACAATCCTCTAGGGACTTCATATAGCAAGCAGGAAAAAGATAGGATCCGTAAACTTGCCTATCAATATCAAGTATACATTGTTGAAGATGATTATTTAGCGGATTTCGAGCAAAATTCGAAAATAGATCCCATTGTTACAGATGATACACAGCAGTATGTCATCTATTTAAAAAGTTTTTCTAAAATCATGTTTCCTGGTTTACGTATTGGGCTAGCCGTTTTACCAGACAACTTCATCCAGACATTTCAGCAATATAAAAATACCACTGATATTGATAGCTCGATGATTTCCCAGGCAGCTTTAGAACTATACCTAAAAAGTGGCATGTTTGAACGTTATCAAAAGAAGGTCAGCGAGTCTTATGCCATACGAGCTAACATACTTCAACAATCGGTAACAACCCATTTGGCAAAGTATAAGGCTTCTAAGGAAATCTGTATGCATAGCCACATTATTTTACCAAGACAGGTTAATACCGATAAACTGATCCAGCATTTGAAACAAAGCCATATACTTTTAGATTCGATTAACCGCAATTATTTAGAGGAATTTTATCATGAACGAATATTGAAATTAAATGTATCCAATGTGGAAGAGTCGAAAATTGATATGGGTATAAAGGAAATTTCCTTATCTCTTAACGATCCTAACAATTACTTTTATTAAAAGTCATTCATGAAACCTTCTTGTTCTTCATATATTTAGACATCATAAATTGGTTCAATAAGGAGGATTCCATGCACTCTGAGAAATTGCGACTAAGGAAAATTCAGCGTCTTGCATATGAAATTATGGATGAGATGCACAAAGAAAAAGACCGCACGGAAATGCATAAATTAATCCCGATCATTGATAACTTGTCGCGGGCAATTGGAGATTTAACAGATTCGGTGGGTAAGTACTCATTGGATTATGTAGAGGAAAAAGTAAAAACTGCACATGAACTTTTATTTAATAAAGAAAAGGTCGATGCTTATTAATAAAGACAGGGAAAAAGGGTAACCATATAAGTGGCTACCCCTTTTTTTCATTAATGCGTTTCAGGTTCGAATGTTTTACAGTCAGTTTCCTCACTGTTGGAAGCATGTTGTCCCTTCTGGCTGACAACATAAATTTTTTCTGCTGTGCATTTGTTTCCAGAATCCCAAAATGTGCAGTTATTGACTTCACATAGAATTTCTTGTGCCATCGTTTCACACCTCCTCTTTGTTAGCTTTAACAAATTAGAGGTAAACAATACGTTAGTAAGTAAAGTCAGCCCTCGGTTCACACATGAGTGCCGCGTATCCTCTATACTCCATGCCAAATTACTATATTTGACTAATCCGTTACTTTTGTTGGCGTTGCTTCCTGTACAATTATCAGACCGTCATATGCATCTGCAGGTGTCATTTTAATGGTATAAAGCATTTTTGTAAGCTTATACCAAGGACGAAAATCATCGCCTATATTGCCCATTCTTTGCTCCTTTGTAAGGATATTTGATAGCTCTTCTGATTGACTAGCATTTTCAAAATCCACATAAAAGATGTTGTCATGGATATCACTAAAAGCATCCACTAGAGCGTTATGATGTTCTATCGTATACTCCTTACGTTCACCAGACCCATTCGGTGCTTGGAATGTATTTGTCACAAAATCCGTGCCAATGGCAAAGTATTGATCTTTATAGTGCTCATTTAAATATTGTCCCATCAACTTATAACCTGCCATTGTAGCAGACGTTTTATCTATATGGCCATTATGACCAGACATCAATACTTTATCATGGCCCTTCGTCGCTTCGAGATCAACAATCCATTGTAAATTTTTAGCTAAGTATTCATCACGTAAATTCATGTAATTACCATCGTTTAAAAACAATTGCGTACGTTGCTTTAAAATTTGTGCATATTGCGCCGCAAAAGAGAAGGCATCCTTTGATGACTTTTTCTCATAGGCTTCCTTGTTTGATTGTAAATCTTTGATGATGGCATCGATTGTTTTATCAAGCTCTACTAACTGGCTATTCGATAAATCTCTCATTGTTTTGTTGGACACATGTTCTAGCTGAGCCGTATACTGCTTAGCCGTTTCTGCATCGACATCCGCATAATAATCAAGTAAGCCCTTTTTGCTATCATCATATCGTTGCATATCATTACCATAAAAATAAATTTTATCTTCCTCCTTGGCTGTTAAGTTATAGTCATGCATCCATTGGACAAAGTCCACCATTTGTTCAGTTTGATAAATGCCGTAATCCAGTGCTTTAATAGCATCTTGCGCCGTGCCAACACTATTGACAATAAATTGATTTATTTGTTGGGCTCCTCCAAAATCCCCCTCTAAAACAAAGACTCGAACATTTTCATTCTTCATCATTGCTTCAAATAGATCCTTTTTTAAGGCTTGGAATTCCACATTTCCGTGTGTTGCCTCTCCAAATCCAATAATTTTTACATCATCAGGTATAGTAATATCTTTTATTTCACTACTATATTGTGAGATATCTTTGACATCCGCCCCCTGTCCACAGCCAGCTAAAACTGCTAGTAGTATACATGTAGTTAATATTCTCAAACTTCGTTTCATTTTCATGTCAATTCTCCCTTAAGGTTAAATGGCTTTTCGTTGGAAGTAGTAATACCCACCAAGGAAAAATAGGATGAAGCCACCACCGACAACTGTTAACAATTGCTCCCATGGTACAAAAAATACATCGTCTGTGCTGCCACCAATATACATCATCGAAAAGGGCTGTGCCCAAGGATAGTAAGGTCCAATACGTTCAGAATTAATAGCAAAAATAGAGGGTAATGTAAATACCACATTGACTGCAAAAGGAGCGGCAAAACTTTTAAACATAATCGACATCCATAATTGAAGGGCTACTAAAGGCAATGTCGCTACCCATCCTCCCACAATACTTTTCCACACAATCTCCATTGGAAAAGGATCCGTATAGCCCTTGATCATCCCAACTGTAAAAACTGAACATAAATACAATATCTGCATCGCCATAACAAGCAGTACAATTAACACATATTTAGCGACAAATACTTTCCCCCTCGTTACAGGTAATGCTAATAGCTGCTTCCAGCCACCAGATTGATGTTCATACCTACAGATGAGACTAGCAAAGACCCCCGTAATAAGTGGTAAAAATAATAAAGCATATGTTAAATTCATGGAGAACAAAGCAATATACCATTCATTGATTGGTACTCCTGACATATTATCCTCTAAATTGGCTGATAATCCGATAAATAGGCCAATAATGGGTCCTGCTAAAATGATTGGTACCATCTTTGATTTACGTAACTTAAACCATTCAGCTCGCAGTATAGCCGTCATTTACTTCACGTCCCTTCTTGCAAAATCAATCATGCCAACCATATAGAGGAAAATACCTATTCCTACTCCTAACATGACATTGATGATCGGCTCATCCCATTGATTCATCAACGACGGCCATTTCCATATCATCCAATCTGGTAAAACATAGGAAGAATAGGCAAAAATCACTCCGAAAATACCTACAGTAATAGGAATCCCTTGATTACGGCAAACACTTGCAATCCACAGCTGGAGAGCTAGAATTGGCAATGCTGCTAGAGCTGGGAAGTAACTATACTTGGCGAGCTCTAAGTAAGGTATCGGTTCACCTAAGCTTAAAAATAGTCCGTAACTCAGTGTGAAAAGCATCAACAGTGTTGAAGACAAAAATAACAGAATCGCCAATACTGTAAATTTAGATAAATAGACGGATAATTTAGAAACAGGTAAGGCGATGAGCTGTTTCCACGCATTTGTCTCGTTTTCAATACTCGCCATGAATGATGTTAGGATAGCAATACCTAGTACAATGGCTAGCGGTGTAAAGGAATGAATGTTTTGTAAAAAATAACCCCAATCATCCTCGCTCTGCTGTAAAAGATAGTCTTTCCTCACACCGTAATTGACCATTTGCAGAGCAACTACACCAACGGGACCTAAAAGTGTTAAAAACCATAAACCTTTGCGTTTAATTTTTAAAAAATCAGCAGTTAATAATTTACCCATCATAGCACTAGCTCTCCCGCCGTCATTTGCAGGAAAATATCCTCCAATGAGCGTTTCTCTTCCTCTACTCGAAATACCGAAATGCCCTCCTGAACAAGTACCTGAACAATATGGGCTACTTTTTCGTCAGAGCATTCCTCTAAGAAAATGACACCATCCTGATAGTCTGCCTTAATGCCATTTGCTAAAAGAGAACGCCATCCTTTTTCGCTATTGCTAACTTTAAATATAACCTTTGGTTGTGCAAATTTACGCATTTCCTCAATGGAATCTTGAAAAATCAATGTTCCCTTAGAAACAATGCCTACCTGTGTAGCCATTTGATCGATTTCTGATAATAAATGGCTGGAAATAATAATGGTCATGCCGTATTCCTTCGGTAGTCTTTTAATTAAATTGCGAATTTCAATAATACCTGAAGGATCGAGACCATTCGTTGGCTCATCTAAAATGAGTAACTCTGGGTTGTGCAATAAAGCAGCCGCAATCCCAAGACGTTGTTTCATTCCTAGTGAAAAGCCCTTTACTTTCTTGTTAGCAACTTCCTTCAAACGGACAATTTGCAGAACTTCATCGATTCTAGTTTTTGGCACACCTAGTATTTTTCGTAGTGCCTCCAAGTTCTCATAGGCTGTCAAATGTGGATAATAAGATGGATTTTCAACTAATGAGCCTACGTTCGCTAAAATTTGAGTACGGTCCTTCGCAATGTCCTTTTGAAAAATTTTAATTGTCCCTGAGGATGGTTTCATTAGACCAAGAAGCATGCGAATCGTTGTTGTTTTCCCCGCTCCATTAGGTCCTAAAAATCCGTAAATTTCTCCTTTGCGTATTTGCAAATTTATATTTGATACAGCTTGTTCTTTTCCAAAGTATTTTGATAAATTTTGTGTTTGTACGATATATTCCAATATCCTCACCTCATTAACTATCATAAGAATGGAAGTTTAAAAACAGGTAAGGGCTAAGTTTAAATTTTGTTTAAAAATGCATTTTTTCCATAAAAAAATCTGCGAGCTTTTACTGATCAAGCTTCGCAGATGGATTTGCATGTTTTATTATAATTTTTGTACCCGATGGATCTGAACAAATATCCCACTCTAAATGCATGCCCTTTACCATAACATCTACAATGGATAGGCCAATCCCTGCACCTTTTGCATTCGATTCATTTTTCATACCATTTCCATGATCCTCAATAATAAATGCCGTATAACTCGCTGTCGACTCTGTTTTCACACCTATATATTTCCCGCTATTGGCGTGTCGCAGTACATTTTGGAAGAGATTATCTAATATACGCCCTAACCAGATGGGGTCTACACACCATTCATGATGTTCAAATGCTTGTAGCTCAATATCTATGGTAAATCCCTCACGCTCAAAAACTGGGTACCATGTCGTCAGGTGCTCTCGAACAAAACGAATAGCATTGATTTCTTTCGGTTCAAATTTATATTTACTTGCCATGAGCAATGTGTAGGACATTAGATTTTCAATTAAAGCATCAATATTCACGATAGATGTTTCCATCGCCCGTAACGCCTGCTTACCTTCCTCTGACAATGTTTCTTTGCTAATGGAGTAAGATTGAGCTCTTACCTTTGTTAAAGGTGTCCGCAAATCATGTGAAAGATTTGCAATTAGCTCTCGTCTTAGTTGCTCTTCTTTTTGCTGACGCTGTTTGCTTTCTCTCAGCTCACAAACCATTCTGTTGAAACTATGCTCCAGTTGCCCAATTTCGTCCTTTTTTTTCACATGGATTTCAATAGGTAAACCATCTACATCCCGTATTTCCATGGCATCTTGAAGATGTAAAAGTCTCTTTCGGATTCCTTTGAAAAATAACAATGATACGACAATGAAAAATAGAATAATCGCAATCACACCAAAAAATAAGAGGTTACCGTAGTTTTCATAAATATTGATAAGTGGTGGATTAAATACGTTTCTTGGAACTTCTAACACAATAAAGCCATTGGAAACATCATCACCTAAGAAAGCAATAACAGTAAATGGGTCTCCTCCATATCGCTGTTTTATAAATTTAGTAGTAAATGCAGGTGTCCACTTTGCTGGAAGCTCCTCCTGCACATTTACCGTAGTCAATAATGTCCCGTATTCACTTACCCAGAACATAGAAGCCGTGGGTAATTGCTCTTGCCACTTTTGAAAAAGTTGGGTAATGGCATCATTTGATACATTGTTTATATTTTTAGACTGAGCGTGCCATTGCTCCTCAATTTCACTTTCCAAAAGGACCTTACTAGAAAACTCGCCTACCCCTGTCTTCGTAATTCCTAATACAAACATAGCTGTCCCCATATAAGAAATTTGAACAATCGATAAGGCTAATATAATGATCAACATATATTTAGCTAGTAGCGATCGGAAGAATTTCATAGTTTCACCCTATACCCAATCCCTCGAATCGTTTCGATAATCATTGGCTTTGCGGGATTTATTTCTATCTTTTCTCTTAAATATCGAATATGTACCATCAATGTTTTATCACCTTCGATATAGCTTTCACCCCAAACGCCCTCATAGAGTTGCTCTTTCGTTAAAATTTGATTGAGGTGGCGAATAAAATACTGTAAAAGATAAAACTGTTTACCCGTCAAGAGAATTTCTTCTTCAGTCAATGTATTAATAATTCTCATATCTTTTGTATACATTTTAAGATGCTGTAGTTCTAGCACATCATCATTTTTTTGGTATCTTCTCAGTAATACTTCAAGCCTTGCTCCTAATTCATCTGGATGGAAAGGCTTTGTTAAATAATCATCTGCGAAATTCAAGCCTTCTATTTTATCTTCGACTGCCGTTCTCGCCGATAGCATTAAAATCGGCAGTTCTTTATTTTCCCGTTTAATTCTTTTACCGATGGAAAATCCGTCTAACCCAGGTAACATCACATCCAGTATGGCAATATCATTTAAGGCAATATGTTGCTCAATACCATCTCCAGACTCTAGCCATGTTACTTCATAGCCCCTTTCAGTTAACTCTTTACTAACCCAATGTCCTATTTCCTTTTCATCCTCTATGTATAATATACGAATCAATGTTTCACCCTCCTTTGTCTATTTGAAAGATATACTAAAATACCATATTTTGCATTATACATTTATCTTAAAATGAAGTACAAGATAAATTCCATACATGGTCATTATATGGTAATCTTCTACTTATTTTCTTCTTATTTTTTTATGAGGGCGTGAAAAAACACAACTTTTTATTGCTTGAAAAAGTTGCGTTTTCTGTTTACAGAATGTTGTAGCTCGAATCGAACATTCCACTCCGTAAACCTATTTATAGTTTTGCCCCTGCTTGAATAAGAAGGTTGCTAATTTCCTGAAATCCTAGAGATTGTGCATGCTGAAGGGGAGAGATTCCCTTTGCATCTGCCAAATGAACATCCACTCCATGTTCAATCAATACATGAATAGTTTCCTGATATTTTGGGCCACCATCCCTATAGACGATTGCTTCTAACAATGCCGTCCAGCCTAGTTTATTCATATGGTTTACATCGACATTTGTTTGCTCAAGAATTTCTTGAACATTCTCTACATAACCATGCTCTGCTGCTGGAATTAATGCAATCCCTCCAAATCTATTGAAGATGGTAGAGTCTGCTCCTGCCTCAATCGTTAGCCTCAAAATTTTTAAGTAACCTTCGGCGCCTGCATAAAGGAAAGGGTTATTTTATGTGATCTCTTCTATTAATGTCAGCACCATGCTCAATCAAAACTTTTACAACATCGGGGAAATTTCCATAGGTTGCAATCATAGCAGCCGTTCTTCCCTGCTCATCAGCAACATTACTATCGATTCCTTTATTTAAAATGTCCGTAACTTGTGTAGCTTCCCCCTGAGTTGCAGCTTGAAAGAAATCCTTTTTTAGTTGGGTTTTATCCGACTCAGTTAATTTATTAAAGCTTTCATAAGCAAGGATATTGGCGATTTCTTTAAATCCCTTTTCCTGGGCATGCTGCAATGGCGTCACACCATCTAAATCAGCCATACTCATATCCGCACCATGAGCTAGTAAAATCTTCACCGTTTTCGGTGGTAATATCTACGATGTAAGCCATTATAGAAGGAGCCAATGCTGCTGATCCAATCCCCCCAATAAAACGTGAAATAAGAAAAACGGTGAAATTACTTGCTAAAGCTCCAACTAAATTGGATAACGCAAACAAAATTAGACCACCAATGATCATTGGCTTTCGGCCATACTTATCAGAAAACCTCCCAGCTATAGGTGAAAATAAAAATTGTGTTAATCCGAAAGCAGATACTAAATATCCTGCTGCTTTACCACTTGCACCGAACTCAATCAGCAGCTGTGGGAGAATCGGTATGACAAGACCTGCACCAAGCATAGCGAGAAACATATAAACTAATAGAAGTGGAAATACGGTTTTAGTTGGCATAGTAGTTGTCCCTTTCACACATATGTGCGAGAAAATGGAGACATATCTCCTTTTTTCTTTTATACAAATATGCTAACATGGCACTAACTATATGAAAAATATTAAAAAAAAATGTTTCACTTAGGTTTTCCGAATAATAAGGAGGTGTACTTTTAATTGGATATTCGACAACTACGATATTTCATTGCGATTGTAGAGGAAAAAAAGATTTCTGCTGCGGCCGCAAGGCTACATATTTCTCAGCCTCCATTAAGCCAGCATTTAAAAGCGATGGAGGAAGAACTAGGCTCAAAACTAGTGGAGAGAAGTGGAAAATATTTCAAAGTCACTGAGGCTGGAAAAACCTTATATAAATACGCACTACAGGTAGCTCAATTAATGGAGGAAGCTGATGCGGAAGTTAAAGATGTAGGATTGGGCATTCATGGACGATTAACATTAGGCATTAATACGTTTTCAGTAGTTGAGCTCCCTTCATTATTACATCAATTTCAACAGCACTATCCTAAGGTAACTTATAAGATCCAGCAAAATGAATCCTCTTATCTATGTAAGCTTGTTAGAGACCGTATAGTAGAATTGGCTATCATACGATTACCTTTAGAATTAGATGATTTCTCTGTTCTTCATATGTATACAGAGCCATTTTACTTTATTCAATCCGACAAAAATGATCGACTAGAACATGACGTGACACTGGCAGAAATTCAAAATTGGCCACTCCTTTTACCAAGTACTGAAGGGTTAGGCGTTCACTATTCAATATTAGAAGCCTTTTCACGCTTTCAATTACAATCCCATATCGTGGGTGAATGTTCAGATACCGCACTTTTAATGAATTTAATTGCTACGGGATTTAGCTCCTCTATCGTACCTGAAACTATTCTAAAGCAATATGGTGATTTACCACTTCATGCATACAAAATACCGTCAGAAGAATTATCCACCTCTGTAGGACTCGTATGGCTGAAAAATCATTACCTATCAAAAGCCGCGCAAAACTTTGTGGATTTAATGAGAAGAAATTACTGTTAAATATATCACTATATCGCTCAATAACAAAAAGTAGTACACTTGCTATTTTCAAGCTGTAGACAAACTCTTAAAAATATTGAGCTTGTCTACAGTCTTCTCTTTACAATGATGTATCGTAATATCGTCGCTTTTCGCGGGAGTTGTTACTCTACAGGAATCCCCCACCTATTCCAAATAGCTGCTCTTATTATGTTAGATACCTATTACTTTTATTGAATAATTAGCATATCGTTCTCATCGAACTGCCACATATCGCCGTAAGCAACTTCCCAATAGAAACCATTCGGATCTTGGAAGTAGCCACTATAACCACCCCAAAATACAGTTTCGGGATCTTTAACAATTTTTGCCCCAGCCTTTTTGACTAATGCAAAAATACTGTCCACCTCTTCTTTTGATTTACCATTATAAGCAAGAGTGATTCCACCAAAGCCATGACCAATTTCAGGTGGGTTTGCTTCATTAATATCTTTAGCCAATCTTTCAATTGGAAAAAGTGATATTTTTGTCCCTCCATTATTAAAGAACATAACATCAGGATTTGTTTCCTCTCCGTAAACTACAACCTCAAAACCTAACCCTTCTCGGTAAAAAGCGAGAGACTCTACCATATCTTTAACACCTAATGTAATTAAATTTAAACGATTCATCTGCCAAACCCCTTTTTATAGTATTACTACATATATTCTCCATCGAACAAACATTTCCTTTTATTACTGAAATACAGCCATGCATGGCAATTATCTTGGCACACCGACTAGTAGATGTGGTCAATTAAAGGGGCTTACTAATTTAATGAAAATATTTTTATCCCTCTAGCCATTGTTAGCTCACAAAAGTTACCTCTACGTTTCTATGACACAAAAAAGTGCGTACTTTTTTTGAAGGCATGTTAGCAGCATAATGAAAAAGCAATCAAGCAATCACAAAACATGGAGGACTTAAAATGATTACTCATTTACAAGATAAAATCACATTAAACAATGGGCTACAAATGCATGGAATGGGGTTAGGTGTTTTTCAAGTAGAGAATGATGCTACAGCTGAGATGGTTAAAAATGCTATAGAGGTTGGCTATCGCAGCATCGATACTGCCGCAATTTATGGCAATGAAGCTGGTGTCGGGGAAGGTATTAAACAGGCGCTAACATCAACTAACCTGCAACGTGAAGATTTATTTATAACATCAAAAGTTTGGAACGATGGATTAAGCTATGAGGAAACTGTTACTGCCTATGAGGAAAGCCTAGAAAAACTAGGGCTGGATTATTTAGATCTTTACCTGATTCATTGGCCTGGGAAAGATAAGTATGCTGAATCTTGGAAAGCGCTAGAGGACCTATATGATCAAGGTAAAATCAAAGCAATTGGTGTTTGTAACTTTACTGTTGCGCATTTGGAAAACTTACTATCATTTGCACGTGTGAAGCCGGTTGTGAATCAAGTGGAATTCCATCCACGCTTACAGCAAGCTGAGCTTCGTTCATTCTGCGACAAGCACGAAATTCAACTTGAGGCTTGGGCACCATTAATGCAAGGTGGACTTCTTGAAGATGCAACCATTTCAAAAATAGCAGAAAAATATAGTAAATCAAATACCCAAGTTATTTTACGCTGGGATGTACAAAATGGCATTATCACTATTCCTAAATCTGTACGTCGAGAACGTATGATGCAAAACGCTGATATTTTCAACTTTCAGCTAACAGATGAGGAAATGGCTATCATCAATGCGATGAATCTTGAACAACGTGTCGGACCTAATCCAAATGAATTCGACTTTGCTTTATAAGCTGTGTAAAAGGAAAGGAGACTGTCTTCAATATGACAGTCTCTTTCTCCCCTCATTACGATGTTTGCTGCATGGCGATATCTTCATCACGTTGTTTTAACAGTACATCTTCACCTTTATCCTGTAATAATTCAACATGCTTTTCGCCCCAAGTGCAAAGCATGTTCAAAATAGGTTCCATACCGTGTCCATAAGACGTTAAGGAATATTCAACTTTTGGTGGTACTTGATTGAATACTTTTCGATGGATTAATCCAGCCTGCTCCAATTCTCTCAATTGATTTGTGAGCATTTTTTGTGAAATCCCCGGAATCAATCGCCGAAATTCATTTGTACGAATTTTACCATGGTGGTTTAAATGACAAAGAATAATTGGTTTCCATTTACCACCAATAACTTCAAGTGTAGCTTCAACACCAATATTATAAACTTTTTGCATCGTAAACCCCCTGTAATATTCAAAAGTAACTAAAAGTACTCTACGTGCCTTTTTGGTATGTATGAATAGTACTACACTCGATAAAAAAAATCAAAGGAGATTGTTTTAGTATGTCACAATCAAAAAAGCCAAATGCTACATTAACTTTATTAGCACTTGCAATCAGTGCATTTGGTATAGGGTCCACTGAATTTATCAGTGTTGGGCTTCTACCATTAATTACGGATGACTTCGGTATATCTTTAAGTACAGCTGGATTAACTGTTTCTATATACGCACTGGGCGTTACTATTGGAGCTCCATTATTAACAGCCTTCACATCTCGCCTTAGTCGAAAAACTGTATTATTGCTTGTTATGACCATTTTTATAATCGGTAATTTAACTGCAGCTATCGCACCTATTTTCTCCATATTGATTATAGGTCGTATTATTTCTGCATTAGCACATGGTGTGTTTATGTCGATCGCTTCTGTTATAGCTGCTGATGTAGTTGAACCTAATAAGCGAGCAAGTGCTATTGCCTTTATGTTTACGGGATTAACATTAGCTACTGTGACAGGTGTCCCACTTGGTACATTTATTGGACAAATAACAGACTGGCGTATGTCGTTCATTTTTATTGTCATGATAGGAATTATCGGTTTAATAAGTAATGCTTTGTTAGTACCTCATCAATTATCTAAAGGTAATCCCATTTCTTTACACGATATTGGCAAAGTATTAGGCAATATCCGCATGTTATTAATACTTTTCATTACTGCAATCGGCTATGGTGGGGCTTTTGTTGTCTACACCTATGTTTCACCCATTTTAGAACAATATATGGGTTACTCGCCACATGCCGTAATCATTATTCTAGTTGTCTATGGTATTTGCGTTGCTATTGGTAATACACTAGGCGGCCATTTTGCTAACCAACATCCATTACGATCCATCTTTATTATTTTTGTGGGACTTGCCTTGGCGTTACTTGGCATTGGTTTCACTCTTGAGTCACCGATTATAGGGCTAATCATGGTACTGACAATGGGGTTATTTATGTTCATGAATGTCCCAGGATTGCAATTATATGCAGTTCTCCTGTCCGAAAAATATGTGCCATCTGCCATTTCGATGGCTTCAGCATTAAATATTTCTGCTTTTAACGTAGGCATCTTTTTAGGTTCCTATATTGGAGGCGTAATTATTCGTCATCAATCATTAGCACACACGCCTGTTTATGGATTCTTTATGGTTATGCTTGCAGCGGTCGTTACACTCTTATGGCTACTTTTTGATAAAAAGAAACAATAGTGCTCTAAACTTCATTTTGTATAAAAAAGATGTAGAAAATATGTATTGTTTGTTTTTATGTTGTATCCTATAATTTATTTGAATCAAACGAGAATGATTATCATTCTAAATTAAGATAACATTCAATCTGTTTTAGTAAATTTATAGGAGTGAATTGCCATGCGTATCAGTCGATATTTTACATTTGTACTTTTCCTTGTACTGATGTTCGTTTTAAGTGCCTGTGGTTCAAATGAAGCACAAACAAATTCCGAGAGTGAGAATCCAACAAAAGAAGATACACGAGTTGTAGAGGATGGGTTTGGTGAAGTAACAATTCCAACAAATCCACAGCGAGTAGCAGCCATCTATATGGAAGATTATTTAACTGCCTTGGATGTCAAACCCGTTGTGCAATGGTATCACCCATCCTGGGGTAAACAAGATTATTTAGGTTTAGACGTACCTGAGTTTGACGTTACAGGTAGTATGGAAACGTTACTTCAAGCTAAGCCAGATTTAATCATTGTAGATGGTGCGGCAGATAAGGCAAAGTATGAAGAATATTCTAAGATTGCGCCTACTTATCGCTTAAAAGAAGAAATACTACAAGATCCACGTGAGATTGTGAAAACGATAGCTGATGTTTTAAATATCCCTGAGAAAGCAAATGAAATCGTTGATAAATATGAGGAACGTGTTACTAATTTAAAAGCTAAGTTAGATGAATCAGTTGGTGACGAAACTGTTGCCGTTGTTCGTTTAAATGTTGCCGATAAAACATTGGCATTATTCGGAATGAAGAATCGTTACACGGGCTACATTTATACGGAAGCTGGTTTAACTCCACATCCATTAGCTCGTGATATGACAGAGTTCCAAGAGGTCTTGTCTGAAGAAGCTATTCCAGAATTAGATGCTGATCATATTATACTCTTCCCTTCAAATGGCACTTGGGAAACTGAAGAAAATCAAGAGGCGATTAAATGGTTAGATAGTACACTTTGGAAAGCAGTTCCTGCTGTAAAAAATGGACAAGTTTATATTGCCGATCGAACTTATTGGCAGTCTGGTGCCATTACTGCAAACCTACGAAAATATGATGATCTTGAGAAATGGTTCGTGAAATAATTTACAAAAGAAAGCTCTTTAGGGGGCTTTCTTTCTGTTGTTTTCCAAATTTAAACTTTACTTAGGAGTGCGTGGACAATGGGTAATTTAACACAAATCTATCATTTACAAACTATTTCATATACTATTCTGTCAGTGAATATGCAGTCATATAGCCATACATACTTTTCGCTTTTCATCCTTATTAGTGGAAACGGAACACTTAAGACAAATCATGAAACTATCCACCTTATGAAAGAAAAATGTGTGATTATTCCACCTAATAGCCATGTCGAAATTCACACTGCCGATGAGCCTCTCTGCCTGTACCAATTGACATTTAACACGATCTATCTTAGTGAATCCCATGCTCCTACTAGTCTCTTTACAAGTGTTAGAGAACTACGTCTCCTTCCTTTCTCTCAATGCAATAAACTATTAGAAGCTATTTATCGGTGTCGTCAAGCAAAGGATGAACACACTATTTTTGAGCAGCATGTTCGTTTTCAAGAATTGATGCTATTTATTTTTGAACAAAACCAACCGAAGCCTATACTACAAAATGATCGTCAATCTGTAGAGCAATCTATTCAATATTTGCACAAATACTTTGGAAGGGATTGGACTGTTGAACAGTTAGCAGAACTAGCAGAAGTTCCAAGATGGAGTTACTCTCGTATTTTTAAAGATATTACGGGGCAGATTCCTCTTCATTATTTAAATAGTATACGTATTGAAAAGGCCAAACAGTTATTAATGACAACTAATGATCGTGTCTTTGAAATTAGTCAGTCCATTGGCTTTAATAACGAATATTATTTTAATCGTCGTTTTAAAGAGCATGTAGGTATTTCCCCAGGGCAATATCGACGAAGTCAGAGCAATAATGTACGTGTATTTGCACCGTTCTTAGAGGACTTCTTTGTAGCTTTAGGGATTACACCCATTGCTCAATTCAGTCATTCCAAATGGGGAAAACAAGACTATTTAGGTTTGCAGGATGTTCCCGATATAGATGTACAGTTTGGAGAAGTGGATCGTCTCTTTCACTATAAACCAACTTTAATTATGTTAGATGCTGGTATAGAGCGTTGGGAAACTTGTCTTCATTTAAATAAGCTGGCCCCAATCTGTCACCTCAACCACCCTGGGGAGGACTGGCAATCGACTCTCTTTAAAATTGCTGATTTAACAGGGAAAACCTCTATGATGCAAGACATTATCATGGAATATGAGGATAAGGTACAGAAGGCTCGACGAATTCTCGGTAAATCCGTTTATGGGCAAAGTGTTGCATTTCTTCGCATTTCGTCCATTGGCATTACACTGTATGCTGGCCCTGAATGCGGCTATACAGGGCCAATCCTATATCGTGACTTGGGCTTAACGCCTCATCCATTAGTATGGAAAATACCGCTTAACCAGCGTAAAGCTCATCTGACATCAGATCAACTGCTACAGCTAGACGCTGATCATTTGTTTATCACCTTCGACAAGCAACACTCCATTTATGAGCATGAAGAGCGTACTATTTTAAAATCTTCTATGTGGAAAAACCTAAGAGCAGTTAAGAGCAGCTGTGTTTATGAGGTGGATTTTTTAACGTGGATGAATTATGGAATCCTATCACATAGCAAAAAAATAGATGATGTATTAAATGTTCTTGGCTAAAGAACGTAAAGGAAGCTGCCATGGCTTCCTTTTTTGTTTATGTAGCATATTATGTTTTACACTCCTGTACAGGACTATCTTTATCCAAACACCTAAAAAGATCATGATACATAAGATAAGATATCAGCTTTTGGATAGGAGGAATTGAATTGTATTATAATCCTTATCCGTATTTTGTTCACCCCTACCATTACCCAATACCATCGACAGCCCATCACCTTGCAGCTAGACCCTTTTCTCAACATTTAGCAATGCCGACCAGTAATAGTGCCTTTCCCCCTGTTGATACACAAAAATTAATATCTTCAGCTACGCGGATAAAGGCGATTATGCAGCAAGCACAATTACTTACGGATAAAATTGATAGCTCTCAACAATTTGCCCATGATTTAAAAAATGCTGCACAACTTTCAAATAAAACAGATGTCGAAAAATTGATTACATCCACAGGCATCACTACAAAATTCGAAACCAACTATACACCAGATAATTTTAGAATACAGCTTATGGATAGTGGTTGCTGTAGAGTAACGTTAATTTTGAATTGGTAAATAAAAATCTTAACCCTGTAATCCTATAAAAGTTGTAAACTATAAAAATATATGCTAAAGTATTTGTACTATTATTTCTGAAAATTCTTATATTCTATTTCTTATCAAGAGAGACGGAGGGATCGGCCCGATGAAGTCTCAGCAACCAGCTCAATCAGTATGGTGCTAATTCCTTTTGGCAAAATCTAAGCCTGAAAGATGAGAAGACGAACTACCCACGTATGATTCAGGGAGTCCTCTTCTATAGAGGACTCTTTTTTATTTACCATTACTTTTAGAAAGCAGGAAATTAAATGTCTAACGAACTTTTAGAAGCATTGCACTTACTAAAATCAAAACAATGGGTCGATTTGACACATACCTTCGGCCCACATTCACCTCATTTTTTTATGTTTGAAGATGCTAAATTTGAAACATTATTCTCGCATGATGACGGTTTTTTCGCACAGCAGTTTACTTTTCCCGGACAATATGGAACACATATTGACCCACCTATTCACTTTGTAAGAGATACTCGTTTTCTAGATGAACTAGAGCTAAAGGAGCTCGTTCTCCCGCTTATCGTTATTGATAAATCACAAGAGGCTACTAGTAATCATGACTTTACGCTCAGTGTCCAAGATATTCTAGAATTCGAGGCACAACATGGACAAATAGAAGAAGGTACTTTTGTGGCACTGCGAACAGATTGGAGTAAGCGTTGGCCCGATAAAGAAGCATTCAATAATAAAGATGTGGATGGCCATAATCATCTTCCAGGCTGGGGCTTGGAGGCATTACAATTTTTATTCAAGGAACGTAAAGTAAGTGCAATCGGTCATGAAACTTTTGATACCGATTCTGCTACTGATTTTCGTCAAAGCGGCAAATTGGATGGAGAATATTTTGTCCTTGATCAAGACACCTATCAAATTGAGCTTATGACTAATTTGGACAAGCTTCCTCCAAAAGGGGCTATTATTTTTAATATTGTACCTAAGCCTGAAAAAGCATCTGGATTCCCTGTTCGATCATTTGCCATTTTGCCATAATAAAAAGTCGGTACGAATCATACCGACTTTTACTTTTGTACGTTTCTTTTTTTCAATAAATAATAAACGATTAACATGACAAGGACAAACAGTAAGATGACATAAATACTGTAATGGGACAAATAGTAACCGACGAATCGCCACTTCTCCCCTAATACTTTTCCTAATGTTATAAATGTGAACGTCCAAATAAATGCTCCTGTATAAGCAAAGAATGCGAATTTCTTATAGGGATAATTATTAATAGCCGCAATATAAGCTGTCAGATGGCGTACACCTGGAATAAAATAGCCCACTATTAATAAAAAAGGACCTACTTTCGTAAACATTTTTTTAGTAAAATCAATTTTTTGCTCAGTTATATGAAATTTTGGCCCATATTTCTGCAAGAGCGGTAAGCCAAATCGGTGGCCGATATAGTAGCTTAAAGTAATACCTCCCATGGCGCCAATCAGGGCGCTTACTAACGCTGGGATATGTTCAAGACTTTCTCGATAAACACTATAGCCTACATAAGTTAAAAATACTTCATCAGGAAGTGGCAACCCAACAATGCCTCCAATTAGGATTACAATGATGCCAAAATACCCGTAATGTTCAATTAGAGATTGCACATGCTGCGCCATTTTCCGACCACCTAACACCTTTTCTATACAGTCATAACCGTATCCCTAAAAAATTGCTCAAGCAAATATGTCGTTAAATAATGTGAAGCTGACGTAAAGCAAAATCTATGCCACCTTCAATGGATTTCTTTGTAACAAAATCTGCAGCATTTTTTAGAGCTTGGCTCCCATTTCCCATGGCAACCCCGAGGCCAACCTGCTCTAGCATATCTATATCATTCTCTCCATCTCCAAAAGCTATTGCATCCTTAGAATTAATCTCAAAATAATCCAGTACAGCCTTCACAGCTATCGACTTGGACACATCCTGCTGTAAGACATTCACAATATAAGGATGCCATCGTTGCCGTAATATATTCGAAAATTGACAAGCTAATCTTTTTTCAGCCTGCTCATCTGCATAAAGACACATAAGAAAAACCTCTTCTTCTATAATGCTGTCATTTCTAACGGGAAAATCACGTAAAGACAATGTCTCTTGCATCGCGCTTAAGGCTAACGGATTTTGAATAGCATTCATCGTAAGTTGTTCTGTAAAAAATGTTAAGGAATGCTGTTGTTGCTGTGCAAAAGCTTGAACATTTTGAACAATGCCCTTATCAATCGGAATTTTATGTATGACAACATCCTTGTGCTTCACATATGCTCCATTTGCCGTAATAAAGGTTTCAATTCCCAAACTTTTCAGCTCTTCACACATGGACAATGGCCTTCCTGTCGCAGCCACTAGATGAATCCCTTTATCCTGTAGTAGGTGAATGGCCTGCCTTGTACTTTCTTCCACAGCGCCATCCTCATAATTGACCAGAGTACCATCCACATCAAAAAACACTATTTTAAATGTCATTTACTTCATCCTCTCGCACATAACTTTTGAACTATACAATTCAAATTGTCTATGAAATAAATTGTATATAATTCGACAAAATTCGCTCGAACTATATAACTTACTTTAAGTACACCGATAAATACTATTACAAGCTTATTTCTAATGATATTTAACTAAAAATGTAAGAATTATTTTTAATTTAATAATTCTAAAGGAGTATACCAAAGAACACAGAATTGTTAAAATGATAGATAATGAATTAAATACATTGAACGATTATCGATTGCGTTTAAATAGAACAAAAGAAATACTAATTCTAGAGCATGCAAAGGAGTTGATTCTTATGGCATTTAACATCTACTACTATGAAAGTAGCGTAGATTGTAAATTTTGCAAAAAGCATTTTACAACGTATAAAGTACGCCCAAATCGATATAAAATTATCGAGGAACAAACAGATTTCATGCCCGTCTATGATGGCCTAAACCCTTTGCTGTATGAAGTTGCTGTGTGCCCACATTGTGGCTTTGCTTTCCATAAATCCATGACGCGGACATACGGACCTTTCATGCAGCTCATAGATGAACTATACATTAAAGAGCTACAGAAACCTATGAATATCTGTCAGGAACGTACAATCGATGATGCCATTATAAGCTTTAAGCTGGCCTATCTAGTATCTCGCGCATCAATGGAAGAATCGCTTTTGATGGCAAATTTCGCATTAAAAATTGCCTGGTTATATCGTTTGAAAAACGACGAAGAATCTGAAAAACGCTACCTTTTTGCCGCTAGAGATTTTTACAGTAAATCATTTGCATCTAACCAGGAAGGTGGAGAGCGAATTCAATTTTTACATGCCGAGCTAAGCCTCCGACTTGGTGATATGACAGAAGCTAAAAAAGGATTTTCTAGATTAATTGCCGATAAGAATGTCTCGCCAAAATATCGAAAGCTAGCACGCAATCGTTGGGAAAATTATAAATATGATGAACAACCTATAACCGTTAAAGAAAGTATGAATTGATGTGACGAGGAGAGGACTAGTTATGTTGCTATTTCAAAAAAAGATAGATGTGAGAGAAGAGGATATTTTTTCAGAACTGCATCATTTTTTATTAAGAAAAAATAATCGTTATTTAACAAATGAAGAGGTTGTGACGTTGACAGGTGTCTCGTCTGAGCTGCTGTATAAATGGGTTAAAGCCGGAAAGTTAAAAAATTCGATTTTCCCAAATTTAGGCGCACCTTGTGAAAGATGTGGACAAATTACTCAAGCGAAAATTTGCGTGAGCTGCTCCTCCTCTATTATTGGTACCTTAAATCAAGAGGAAAAGGATCGGGCATGGTTTAACCAAATTCAACGAAATCACGTTAGAGCTAGTACGTATCATTATAAATAGCTATTGGCATCTCCATTTAAATGGAGATGCTTTCTTTTTTAACAATCAATTCAAATTTAAACAAAATTTAAACAAACTCCTCCTATGCTTTAAACTTTGCCCCTTATACTTAGGATCAACATAAAGAAAAGGGCTGATTTTCAATGAAACATTATAGAAAACGGAAAGCTTTATTAAGTACAGCACTGACAAGTTTAATCGTATTCAGTGGCATAACTAGTGCTTCAGCAGCTGACCCTGCGATAAAAGAGCAGGAAAAATACGGAGCGGTTCAACAGGCTAGGACTACTACTGAAACATTAGAGGATTGGAAAAAATGGGTGAATGATCATGCTTACAGCTTGACTTCCATTCAGCCGGAACCAGCTAGTTCTCAGAAAATCCCTTCTAATAAATTTGAGGACCTAGCAATGCTAAAGCCATTATTACATGATAAACGAATTGTCTTTTTAGGTGAAAGCTCTCATGGGGTCGCACAGTTTAATCTCGCTAAAACTCGTTTAATACAATTTTTACATCAAGAAATGGGTTACAATGTTTTAGCCTTCGAAAGTGGTCTGGGCGATGTCATGAATGCCCAAGGAAAAATTGATAAACAAGCTGCACTACAAACGATGAAGGATGCTATTTTTGGAGTATGGTGGACAAAAGAAACATTGCCTCTTTTTGAATACGCAAAAACAACTCAAGCTACAGAAAAACCTCTTGTTCTAGCAGGCTTTGATATTCAACAGCAAGGGGCATTTACGAATGGGAATTGGTTGCAAAATCCTCAATTGGCTCAGCAATTCAGTGACGCGGAAAAGCAACTCGCAGAATGGAGCTCTAGCAAAGATGTAAAAGGCTACCAGAAAGAAAAAACGGCTATTATTAACGTTTATAAACAAGTAAAAGCACAAGTTCAGACGAAAGAAAAGGAGCTTCAAAAAGCTTATCCGAATGAACTTCAAATAGTAAAGCTGATGGAGCGCACTTTAGCAGATCGTATCCGTTTGGCAGACGAATATGTAGAGCTAACAATTCAATCCAATATCGAGATGGAGCAAAATAAATATGAATCGTTTTTAACAACAATGGAGTGGCGTGATCAGGCGATGATGGAGAACTTACTTTGGCTAGCTGAAGAAGTTTATCCAACTGAAAAGTTTATCGTTTGGGCGCATAATGACCATATTCGTAAGGCTCAATCAGATGTAATGGGCTCCCCATATCCAGTTAAATTAATGGGTGAACGTTTACCAGACATCTACAAAAAATATAGCTATGTATTAGGTCTATATATGACTAGCGGAGTAACTGCCAATAATATGGGCAAGACGATGCCCGTTTTACCACCAATAAAAGGATCTATCGAAGATATTGTTTCCTCAGCCAACAAACCTTACACATTCATTGATTTACATAATCGTCAAAATGAACGTGGTAACTCATGGATGTTTGAACCTCGCCTATCCTATAGCTGGGGAGTAATACAAGAAAGCCTTGTTCCACGCGATCAATATGATGGTATTCTTTTAATTGATAAGGTGACTAAACCAACCTATGTAAAATAACCACTTTGTATAATAATTGCACTAAACACATGAAGAAGGTTGTTGATAAGCGAGATGCATCAACAACCTTCTTTTATTTCCACCATAATCTTTGTTACATATTCCTCTTCACGATTTTTAATAACCGCATCATAAATATATTCCTCATAAACATATTGCCCCAGCTCATAGCCTTTTTCTCTCATGACCTGAAATAATCGCTTGTAGGTCTCTCCCAGAGTTATAGACGTTCCTACATGGTATCCAACAATAAACTTTCCTTCAATTGCTTTAAAATAAGGATGACCTTCCTGCGGATGCGGCTGCTCAATATATAAGTACCTATAATTATCATAGTTACCGGCTAATACCTGCTCCCTTTTGGTAATTCCACCAATGGGATAACCTGTGTCTAAGCGAGAGCGATCCAATTCATCTATAAAATCAGAGACAGACTTAACAAATTGTTCTTCCGTTGAGTCCTCAATATTTCGACTTAAATACAAGGTTGCCTCTGGAAAATGCTCAATTGTAATGCTATCAAAATCAAGTTGTAGTGACTCCTTCGTTAAATCAATTTTGACATCAATAATGCCTTCAATCATCTCCAGTTCTCGCCGCTTTTTTGCGACAATTTCCTTTTGTAGATGCATCAATTCTAAAAAATTTTCAGGTGATTTCTCCGCCATATACTGCTGTATATCTTTCAAAGACATGCCAACAGCCTTTAATAACTCAATGACGCTAAAAAAATCATATTGAGCGAGTGAATAATATCGATACTCTTTACTATCCTTCATAACAGGAGATAGCAAGCCAATTTGATCGTAATAAATTAAAGTTTGTTTATTAACCTTACATATTTTAGCAAATTCACCAGTTGTAAAATACTTTACATTTTTATTAAGCATTTTTTGAGTATCCTCTCTTGACTATATAGTAACTATATACTTTAGATTGTACCTATTCACAATAAAAATAGAAAGGTTTTGACATTATGTTCACGGAGATTCGTGACATTACAGCTTTTAACAAACAAGAAATTTTAGCATTACGCATTGCTGACAATCAGCAAAATTTTATTGAAAGTACAGACCAATGCTTAGCAGAGGCGGAGATGGATCGGCGCTTTACACCTTTAGGCTTATATAAGGACAGCACCGTAATAGGCTTCGCTATGTATGGCGTATTTCCTCATGAGGATCATAGTCAACGAGTTTGGCTTGATCGTTATTTAATTGATGAACGCTATCAGGGACAAGGTTTAGGTAAACATTTTTTACAGCAGCTTATACATTACTTAACAGAAAAATTCAGCTGTCACAAAATATATTTAAGTGTTTATGACAATAATGCAGTAGCTATTCAGCTATATAAACAGTTTGGCTTTATGTTTAATGGTGAACTAGATGATAAAGGGGAAAAAGTAATGGTCTTGGAGGTGCATGGATATGACAACCATTAATCCAATTGAAACACGGCCGCTCAAACCATTGTTTTTATCCTATTTATTTCCATCTATGATTGGCATGCTTCTCATGTCCGTTAATATTTTAGTGGATGGCATTTTCGTTAGTCACGGCGTGGGTCCTACAGCGTTAGCAGGCGTTAATATTGCTGTTCCGATTTTCTCTATTCTGCTGTCTATTTCGCTTTGGATAGGGATGGGTGGAGCTACACTCTATTCCATTTCTCTTGGGGAAGGCAATAAGCAACGAGCCCATCAGCTCTTTACGCTGGCGTTTACTACAATGCTTGTGGTCGTGTTAACAATTATCGGGTTCCTTGCGCTTAATTTAAAAGATATTTCATATATATTCGGGGCAAGTGATGATACGTATCCATATGTGCAAGAGTATTTACACGTTATTTTGTTATTTGGAGTGTTTTATACAATTGAAAATCTTTTAAGTATTTTTATTCGCAATGATGGTAATCCAAAGCTAGCTATGCTGGGTTTAATTACAACATCTGTATTGAATATTATCTTAAATTATATTTTTATCTTCGTTCTAGATTATGGTGTAACAGGCTGTGCATTAGCAACAGCAATAGCTACTATTATAGGTACTGCTGTCCTATGTCTTCATTTTTTCCGCCCACAGTCTGAATTAAAGTTTGTCTCTTCATTCTTCAATAAGACAGATTTAAGAAAAATTTTCGCTATCGGATTACCTAGTTTTATTGTCGAGGCTTCTGTAGCGGTTATTATTATTTTATATAATGTGACCTTTTTACACTATTTAGGGGCAAACGGTGTGACCGCCTATGCAATGGTCAACTATATCCATACAGTCCTGTTAACGATTTTCTTAGGTATTGGCATGGCTCTACAGCCATTAGTTAGCTATCATCATGGGGCAAGATTACTTGAGAGGTTAACAGCATTACTTAAAATCGGATTAGCTACGGCTTTTATTTTAGGATTAACAACAGCACTTATAGCTATGCTTTTTCCTTCACAGCTTATGGCTTTATTCGGAGATAGCTCATTCGAAATTCGGCATATGGCAACTCAAGGCTTTGTTCATTTTGCTATAGGCTATGTATTTTTAGGTATCAATATGGTGCTCGCCGAATTCTTTCAATCTATCGAAAAAATTCGTATTGCCACAACTATTATGTTACTACGGAGTATTATTTTATTTATCCCAACACTTATTCTCCTGCCTAAAGTGTTTGGCTCTCAAGCAATTTGGTGGACCTTCCCAGTGGCAGAGGGTATTACAGCCTTACTTATTTACGGGTATATCAAAAAAAACCCACGAATAATTGCCTCTTCTGGCGATGCTTAAATGGAAAGGGACCTTGTACTTATACAGGTCCCTTTCCTTCTATTTATTCAGTTAAATATTGAATAACAGCCATTTCTTTACCGAAACGATCACCATTATCGACAAAGCCTAAACTTGCATACAAATGATGCGCGACTTTATTTTTTGGATGATAGCCTACTATAACCTTTGTAGCATCCGGTAACTTAGCTATTTCGTTTATTATTTGCTTTGTGGCTTCTTTGCCAGTACCTTTACCTTGAAAGTGCTGATCAATCATTATGCGATAGATCCAGTACCCGCCAAGCTCTTCCTTTACTGCATTGAACATTAAAAATCCAACAATTTTGTCTTCATAGTAAATGGCATATGGCTTTAAAGTTGGTTCGAACTTTGATTGTGCAATAGAAATAGCGTTGGATTCAACATAATCCCTTTGCTCTGCTGATGTTTCTAACAGGCAGCAATCATACCAATTATTTTTACTTACCTCTTCGATTCTTACAGTATTGCTAGACATATATGGTCCCCTTCCGAATTTAGGGAAACGCTAAACACTTTGTTAATAAGACGTTTTCCCCCTGTATTGAACGATAAAAATAAATGTATTTGTCATCATGACCGCCCCCTGTAACAAAGATTCTTATGTAGAATAACATACCTTTTTATACATTATTAATATTATTTTCTATTTAACGAAATTAAAGCCAGCACATATACTCTGTGCTAGCTCAATTTCTATTGCAATTTTTTCATATACTCTTCCAGCAGAATACCCATAATGATTTCGTCTGAGAAAGCATTGTTCATAAATAATGCCTGCCTCAACACACCTTCTTTTTTGAAGCCAACCTTTTCATAGGATTTGATCCCTCTAATATTATGAGAGTAAACTTGTAGTTCCAAACGATTCAGACATAGCTCCTCAAACGTAAATTTTTGAGCAAGTTGAACTGCTTCTGATCCAAGTCCTCTGCCACAATCCTCTAATCCATGCAGGGCTATACGAAACATAGCCTTCTTATTATCTAAATCCACTTCCATAATAACTAAGTCACCAATTACTTGATCATTATCTACTAAACAAATAGCAAAGTCATAGCGAGTAGAATCTTCTTTAAAGCGGTAGATCGCCTCTTTAATTTGTTCTTTTGTTAGCAAGTTACGAGTTCCTGTCATATACATGATTTCCTCATTTTGAAAGCATTTTTCAATACTTTCGCTATCATTAACAGAGATTTCTCTTAAATATACCTTCTGTCCCTTTACCATCATTGTCAAAAACACCCCCTACTTATCTTAAATGAGATACGATGTAAATAAAAAAAGAATCATCTCTACATACAAGATGATCCCTTTTGTAAAGTTATTTTTATTCCATTAATTTTTTGTCCTCAACGTCGTCCATTTTCTGTTTAGATTCTTCTGAGGAAGTAACCCCTAGAATATCAAGTAAGAACATGAACAATGGGATACCGATGATTAATCCCCATACACCAAGGAAATGCTCTGAGAAAAGGATGACCATAAATGTGTAGAAAATCGGTAAATCTGTCTTAGCTGACATAAGCTTTGGATTTAAGAAATACGCTTCAATCGCATGTAAGACCATAACAATTACTAAAATGTAGACAATGTACATTAAGCCACCAATACTATAGGCGATAATACTGAGTGGGATTAATGAAATAATAACACCTGCAACTGGCACTAAGCCAAGAATAAACAGCATAATCCCAAGAGCAATTAGATGCGGGAAGCCCATAATCGAAAGGGCAATCACTGATAATACACAGTTAACAGCAGCAATAATGAACTGTGCTTCAATTACTTTACCAAATGAACGGATGAAAATTCTTGAAAAATAATGCAGTTCATCGTAAAGAGGTCCAATTTTACTATCCTTAAACTTTGCTGTAAATTCAATGATTCGTTTCTTTTCCAACAAGATGAACAAACTCAATATTAGGGAAATCAAAATTTGCATAATGATTTTACCAATATTCGTAATATTTTTAAGAGTTATATCCACACCCTGTTCTAAATACTTACCAAGCTCAATCTTCTCAAAGGTTGGAGCCAAATATCTCGCAATCTCATTGTCATCTGGATCTAGGTTAAAGCTAGCAATAAGATCAAAAAGCTGTGTGACTTGCTGCGTGACAATGGGCAAGTATTTGTAAATCACAGCAACAATACCAGCGACCAGTAACAAATATAATGTTACAGTAACAGCCTTTTCATTCATCGGTGTGTATTTTCTTATTTTTTTCGTTGTCTTCGTAGTAAGCTGATTCATCAAATAGGTAATAATAAACGTAAGCAAAATTAAGTTGATCATACTTCGCATTAAATACAATGCAACAGCAATTCCAACTAGAATGATAAAACGTTTAAATCCATTACTCCGAAAGAAATTATTCATTTATTCACTCCTTCTACAAAACGGCCTCGCTGCCTTTGCCACCTAAGGTTGCACTAGTAACTAAACATCAGTAGTAAACATTAATTTACATCAATACGCATCATTCTTATGTAAAAATTTCCCTCTATTTAATGAGTATAGCCATCCACCTTCAAATTAAGACGAAATTCATGTTTCTTTAGAAGTATCTGTATAAAACCTAAGGGCGTGAAGTGAATTGTATGTCTAGTCAAATTAAAAAGTTAATACTTTTATCTATTTTGAATGCTTTATCAGCGTATAAGCCTATATTTTATGAATCTATTATAACCCTTTGAATCGACATATCCAATTTGTAAGTTCATTTATAATGGTATTTGTACTACTTTTATATGATTACTCTATGCTATTTTAATGGAGAGATGAAAATGAATAATAGAAAAGGAGATGGGTTCAATGAAAATTAGTAGAAATCCTGAAAACATTCATCCACCTGTAGCCCCTTATGTACATCAGATCGAAGTAACAGGACCAAACAGATGGTTAACATTATCCGGGCAAATTGGCATGGAGATAGATGGGTCAATACCTGAGGATCCGGTTGCCCAATTGAAGATAGCACTAGATAATATTCGGAAAAATCTTGATCATGCCAATATGGAGATTCAAGATATTACAAAGCTCGTGTTTTACTTGGTAGGCGATATGGAGGCTCAACAACGAAAAGAAATAATGAATGATTTTTTACAAGGACATCTTCCATGTACAACCTTACTGTACGTAGTGGCACTGGCTGCTCCGGCCATAAAGGTCGAGATTGATGCTTGGGCTTGTAAAGAAGTATAAATTTATTTTATGTAGAGCTTTATAGAAATGTGATTTGAATTTATTCTTAGAAAATTCCCCTTTAGAGACTCTAAAGGGGGATGAAATCTTCCATTATTGTTTTTCATATAAGGTAAATACCGTTAAGCCTCCGATATTCGCAAAATCAGCTACTGTAGGGTTTGGAACATCTAAATCAGAGAACGGTACAATTCCTGTTAAAATTGCTGCCACATAGGTTTTATGGACGTTTATATTTTATTCTTTTACTAGTTTAAAATTTTATTTAAGTAATGTCAGAGTCGCAGCTATTGCATTATCAACGAATGAACGCTGTGGCTGTGATTTCATCATAACGGTTAATCCAATTAACGATACAATGAGTGCCTGCGCAAGTGATTTTGCATCCGTGTCAGCCTCAAGCTCACCTGCTCGGACCCCTCGCTCAATGGTCTCCTGAAAAATAACTGCTAAATAAAGTTGGTGCTCCCTCGTTAAAATCTCAAATCTTTCGTCATGAGGAGCGAGTTCAACCATTGTATTAATACAAAAACAACCGTTACTAAGATCTTTCGTATACTCAGCTTGAATCACTTCTTCAAAAAAAGTAGCAAATGCCTGCTTTACAGAAACATGACTTTGAAGTCTAGTCCGTATATCAGCTGCTCTAGATGTCGTATATCTACGCAGTGCTGCTTCGAATAGCTCTTTTTTATCACCAAAGGTTGAGTAAATACTTGGACGTTGAATGCCCATTCTTGAAGTAAGATCACTTAGAGAAGTAGCTTCATATCCCTTCTCCCAAAATAACTGCATGGCAGCCTCTAAAACTTTTCCTTCATCAAATTCACGGGTTCTTGCCATAAAATCACCTCCACTGTAGTAGATTTCGCCATTTAAACTATATAAAAATTAAAATACCAAACAGTATGTAATCATTGTATAATCAGCTGGTTCCATTGTCAATTTTACACTATTCATTGTAAGGATATAAAAATAAATACTAAATAAACGCTTGACACCTTCCATAAGGTTAAGATATATTTACCAACAATTATATTGTACCAAACGGTACGTTATAATGAAATTCTATATGGACTGGAGGATATAAGATGGACGAAGATCTTAGACAGACATGGGATGCACCTTCGATGAATCTACAGTCGTCCATGCCACGTGCTGTCACATTTTTATTCGCAGCAGCCTGTGGAATGTCAGTCGCCAATATTTATTTTGCACAGCCGCTGCTTGATCAGCTGTCTATTGCGTTTAATATTGATCCGTCGATTATTGGTGTTGTCATTACAATCACGCAAATCTTTTACGGGTTAGGCCTATTACTTCTAGTGCCACTTGGGGACTTACTTAACCAACGACGTTTGATTATCGGACAGATGCTATTATCCACAACGGCTCTAGTTATAGTCGGTACTGCTTCTTATAGCATAGTTCTTTTCACAGGCATGGCTTTAGTAGGTTTACTTGCAGTTGTGACACAAACGCTTGTAGCATTTGCAGCAACCATCGCTTCCCCAGCAGAGCGTGGTCGAGTCGTTGGGATTGTCACGAGTGGAATCGTCATTGGCATCCTGCTCGCCCGTACCTTCGCAGGACTATTAACTGACCTTGCAGGATGGCGTACTGTCTATTTAGTCTCTGCTGCCTTCATGCTCATCATGGTCTGTTTGTTTGTAAAGGTGTTACCTACAGTGGAGCGAGAAGTAAAATCACTCCCCTACCATCAACTCATTAGATCTGTGTTCACTTTATTAAAACAAGAACGAACACTACGTATCCGTGCAGTTCTAGCCATGCTAATTTTTGCTGATTTCAGTATTTTGTGGACATCACTTGTTCTTCCACTTAGTGCACCACCGTTGGCACTTTCACATAGCGTAATTGGTGCTTTTGGTCTTGTTGGAGTGGCCGGCGCGTTGGCTGCGGCACGGGCAGGGAAATTGGCTGATCGAGGATACGCACAAAGAACAACAGGTATAGCATTAGCACTATTACTAATTTCTTGGTTGTTTATTAGCTATCTAGAACAATCGTTATTTGCGTTAATTGTAGGGATCGTATTGCTAGATTTAGCTGTACAGGCCGTACATGTTACGAATCAGGCGCTAATTCTTCCATTACGTACAGAGGCACGAAGTCGACTTACTGCTGGATATATGATTTTTTATTCCATCGGCAGTGCAAGTGGCTCCATTGCTTCTACACAAATATATGCACACTTTGGCTGGGAAGGGGTCTCTTTCCTCGGAGCTTCAATTAGTGCTATAGCAATTCTATTTTGGGCAACGACTTTACGATTTACAAAACATTAAATTGACAAGGAGAATGACAAATGGAAATAGGAATTACCTCTTTTGTAGAAACAAAACCAGATGTTCATAGTGGGGAAGTGATTAGTCATGCCCAACGCTTACGTGAAGTGGTTGAAGAAATCATTCTTGCCGATCAAGTAGGACTGGATGTATTTGGGGTTGGCGAGCATCATCGAGAAGACTATGCTGCATCTTCCCCTGCAATGGTGTTGTCCGCCGCTGCTTCACAAACGGAAAAAATACGACTTACAAGTGCGGTGACTGTCCTTTCTTCAGCTGACCCGGTTCGCGTCTATCAAGATTTTTCTACTTTGGACGGACTTTCAAATGGGCGTGCGGAAATTATGGCAGGTCGTGGGTCGTTCATCGAATCTTTCCCTTTATTTGGATACAATTTAAATGACTATGATGAACTATTTGAAGAGCATTTAGATTTATTACTTAAAATTCGTGAGGAAGAAAAAGTAGTGTGGGAAGGGAAGCACCGACCGGCGATCAATAATTTAGGTGTGTATCCAAGACCTGTTCAAAAATCCTTACCCATTTGGGTTGGTAGTGGAGGAAATCAACAATCAGCCATTCGGGCAGGTCTTTTAGGATTACCACTTATGCTAGCAATCATTGGTGGCAGTCCTATGCAGTTTGCTCCAATCGTACAACTTTATAAAAAAGCTGCTGCTCATGCAGGTCATGATTTATCTAAGCTTCAGGTAGGCTCCCATTCGATAGGTTTCGTTGGTCCGAATAACGAGTGGGCAGCAGATACATTTTTCCCATCTACACAGGCGGGCATGAATAAACTGGGCAAAGAACGGGGTTGGTCCTATTATGATCGTTCTAGCTATGATACTGCACGTAGTTTTGAAGGGGCATTATATGTCGGTGATTCAGAGACAGTTGCTCAGAAAATCATTCATCTTCGTAAACAGGTAGGGATCACACGATTTATGTTATACGTACCTTTAAGTACAATGCCACATGATCAAGTCATGCAAGCTATAGAACTTCTAGGAACCGAAGTGGCTCCTCGTGTGCGCGAAGAAGTTGCCCAATGGGAGGCTGAAATGGCAGTACAAGGACATCCATTTATTTAAAAATTCATTACTTTACAGGGGGAATTTATATGACAATCAATGACCGAATCTTACCCGAATTAAGGCAGGCTTACTCCCAATTTCCAGGCTTTCGACTAGACGAAGATTTAGAGTGGAGTCGTCGTCTCTTAGTCCAATCTCCATTAGAGGAATCAGAGCTTGTAGTTATAACTAATCGTACGATTCCCAGAGGTGATGGGGGTGAAATGCTAGTTAAAATATATGAACCCGTTAAACGGAACCACGATAAACTTCCAGCTATGCTTTGGATTCATGGGGGTGGTTTCGTGATGGGACACCCTGATATGGATGATCTTCTATGTGAACGTTTTGTTCAGACCGCTAACTGTGTTGTCGTCTCAGTTGATTATCGACTTGCCCCCGAGCATCCCTATCCAGCTGCGATTGAAGATTGCTATGCAGGGTTAGTATGGATGACAACTGAAGCTCCTACTCTTGGCATTGATAGTAAACGAGTGGCAATTGCCGGTGCAAGTGGAGGTGGAGGTCTAACAGCAGCTCTAGCATTAATGGCTCGCGATAAAGGAGGACCCTCAATTATATTCCAGATGCCACTGTATCCAATGCTTGATAACCGAAATGAAACGACTTCTAGCTACGAGATTACTGACAGTCACGCAACATGGAGTAGAACAAATAATTTGACCGCTTGGCGTATGTACTTAGGAGAGGAACAGGACACCCATGAACTTTCTCCATATGCGGTTCCTTCAAGAGCAGATAACTTAGCAGGACTACCGCCTACCTACACGTGTATAGGTCAACTTGATTTATTCAGAGATGAAACACTCGATTATGTAACACGACTTGCTCAAGCAGGAGTAGATGTTGAGATGAATCTCTATCCTGGTAGCTTTCATTGCTTTGAAGTCTTTGTGCCGGATGCTGAAATTAGTCTGCGTGCTAGTCAGAATTATTTAGATGCCATGGCCCGTGCGCTCAACGGCAGATGAGATTTCGCCGGATCAAAAAAATGCGAAAATGTTGAGTTCTCAACATTTCGCATTCATTTAAGTAGATTCTATATCTTAGTCAAGCTCACGTACTTTAATCGGAATTAGTATACTTTCTAATTGCTCTCGTTGTTGCTCATATTGAGATGGTAGCATTAATTGGCTTCCCATCGTCTCCATTGTTTCGTCATGAGCAAATCCCGGAGGATCTGTAGCAATTTCAAATAAAATTTCACCAGGTTCACGGAAATAAATCGCATTAAAATAATTACGATCTTTGACTTCCGTTACATGTTGACCATGATTCATAACATACTCTTGCCATTCTAAATGATCCGTATTATCTTGAGCTCTCCACGCAACATGGTGAACCGTTCCTACACCCATTTGTCCACGTTGTCCTACAACCAATTTTAAATCAACTGTGTTGCCAATCTCCGCATTAGATTTAAAACGAGTGTAGTCACCCTCTGTCGCTACTCTTTCAAGACCCATTACTTCTGTTAAAACTTTTGCAGTCTCTTCAGGGTGGCTGGAATATAAAGTGGCTCCACCAAATCCTTTAATGGCAACCTCTGGCGTTACTTCTCCAAATGTCCAGTTATTTAATTCGCCTGCAGCACGTGCAACGAGTTCGATATGCAGACCATGCGGGTCATCGAACTGAATGACTTGCTCACCAAAGCGTTCAGCTTTTTGGAAAGGAATCGAAAATTTGGCTAAACGATTAATCCAAAATGGTAGTGCCCCCTCTGGTACAACATACGTTGTGACACCAACTTGACCGTCACCAATTCGTCCTTGATATGCATTGGCCCAAGGGAAGAATGTAATGATTGTTCCAGGTTTCCCACCTGCATCACCGAAATATAAATGATATGTGCCAGGATCATCGAAGTTTACTGTTTGTTTCACTAAACGCAAGCCTAATACACCTGCATAAAAATCAATATTCTCTTGTGGGTGGCCTACAATAGCTGTGATATGGTGAATACCTGCTGTATGTTTTTTCATGGTAACATGCCCTTTCCTGACTAATTTTCTCTCCCACACTTTATCCAATTTCGTCCTACCCCAAACGCGTAGGCTTAACGAATAGTGTATAAAGCTTTTGACCATGGGATTACTTGATCTAACATTTGATTGACTGAATCAGTTTGTATAGCTTGTGGTTTAAAGTCTGAACCATTTTCAAAATCTGTGAATAATGATAATGCAGGGTGAACACGTACATCTGCGATTAAAAGCTCACCCATGATGCCACGTAAATGTTCTGCTGCACGAGCACCACCTACAGAACCATATGAAACGATGCCTGCTGCTTTGTTATTCCACTCAGCACGTAAATAATCTAGTGCATTTTTTAGAGCACCTGTAATAGAGTGATTGTATTCTTGTACGATGAACACAAATCCATCTTGTTTAGCAATAACTTCTGACCAAGCCTGTGCACCTGAAGCATCTTGCCCTGACTCTCCTAATAATGGCAATTTATAATCAGCGATATCAATCACTGTGTAGTTTGCATCTCCTCGTTGATCTGCAATTTCCTTTACCCATTGTGCTACCTGAGGACTTACACGTCCCTCACGTGTTGATCCAATAATAATACCGATATTTAATTCTGCCATTACTTGTTCCTCCTCTTTTTTTGAAGAAAATAATTTATTCCAAAAACCCATTATTGTACCTCCTTACGAAAGCTAAAGGTTTGAATTCGTTTATCTTGAATTTAGTTATCTTGAATTCGAGATAATAATAACACGCCTCTTTCTTAAACGTCAACACCTTTGTTTTACTAATTTAAAAAAGCAGAGGAATCTATCCCTCTGCTCTTGCTAAATGTCTATTAACTTGTGACTTTAAACAGCTATATTGAGCATTATTTGTATCCTGATAAGCCTCTGCCCTATTCGAATCAATGTCTTGATAATCAATTTTAGATGAAAACTGCTCTTCCGTAAAATCCATTCTCTCTCCATTTATTACATTATAAAAGTGCCAGCCCTCATCCAAACTTGTTTTCCTAATTTCCCCGCCAAGTATATCTTGCACCACTAGAGAAGTAACACCACATTGTCCTTTTGCAGGATTTTCAACGCTCCATTTAGAACTTGATTGAGTCGACCAAGATTGCCTTAAAGCATTTAATACGTTTCTCTTCATGCTTGTCTCCTTAAAATGGAACGTCATCTATTTTAATAGACGTTGGATTTCCTAGAACCCAATCTTCTTTAATAGCACCATAGACAATACTATCGGTCACTGTGCCATCTTCATTTTCCCAGGCATTTCGTAAATAGCCTTCCTTCACAAAACCAGCTTTGCTAAAACATTTCCGCATCCCTATATTATCAACTCTTGTATAGCCTTCAATACGAATCTTACCCTTTACCTCAAATAGATATTCTTGTAACCATCGAAGTGCCATTACGCCATATCCTTTCCCCCTACAATTTGCATGTAAGCGGATATCAAACAGTGGGATGGTGTCACTGATATCATGAATAAAGATAATTCCTACTCTATCTCCATTTTCCAGTATCTAATAGGTTTCACGATCATTCTCATAATATCCCTCTGCGAACGCTGCTCGAACGCTCTCTTCTTTAACGTGCTGATCGGTGTGGTAAATCCATTTATTTTGAGTTAGTAAATGGACTAAGTCATCAATTTCACCCGTAAATAATTTGATTTCCATAAAGATCCCCTTTTTTATAAGTCCTCACATATATCAGAAAAGATAAAATTGGTTTTTGTATGTGCATATAGCTGTAAATCATCAATAAATTGCTCTACATCAGAAAAAGATTGAAAATGAGCCTTTAATAAGAAACAAGTTTCTCCTGATATTCGATAGCAAAAATCTACGTTTGTAAATGTCAGGATATGTTCTTTAAAATCTGCATAGCGATTATTTTTAATTGTTGCCTCCATTATAGCTTCAATGGGAAAGCCTAGCGCCTTTGAATTAATGTCTAATGTATATTTCCTTATGACTTGCTGTTCCTCTAAATGTCGTACCCTTTCACGAACTGCAGGGGCCGATAAATGTACTCTCCTACCTAACTCGCTCATAGAAATTCGGCTATCTTTTTTCAATTCTTTTAGTATTGTTTCATTAATGAAATCCATTGTAGAAAATTCCCTTCATTTTAAAAGAGAAAGAAAATATTTCCCTTCGAATTGGTATGTTAACAACACCATTCATATTTTACACTAATTATAGGAGGGAAGATTAATGACACTCATTCATTTATATGACAAGGGCTTAACGCCATTTCAACAACTACTAGGCTATAATGAGGAAATACAGTCGCATTGGTTACAATTAGGGAAAACGGTCGAAAAGGACGGTCATTTATCTGCACATTTAAAAGAAGAGGTCCGAAAAACATTAGCACAAAAAAATGGTTGCCAATATTGTCAGGCGAAAGGTATACCTGCCCCTCAACATTACGATGAAAAAACAGCCGTTTGTACAGGTTTTGCTGAGGCATTCTTAGTCACTAAAGGTCATACCTCACACTATGTCACCGCTGTCTTAAAAGAATATTTAACAGAGGCTGAAATCAGTGAACTACTGGCATTTATTTGTTTCACAACCGCACAGCAATACTTTGGGGCTCTTATGCAATTGAAATAACAATAGAACTAGAGTCCCCTAGTTCTTATTCGTCCATTTCTTCATTCTATCCGACTACTTCATTTTTTTATCGATTTCATGAACAATATCTATAATCAATTTCTTACTTAGCTCTTCTTTCATATTGTTCTCAGCATCCACCATTACTTGCTCAATGAGACAACCTTCATTATGAAAGGAATCCTCGTGGTCAGAGGAACAACTGAATAATGAGGTTTGTCCCTCGATTGCGTAAATCACATCTAAAAAGGAAACTTCTTGAGGGCGCTTCGAAATGCGATAACCTCCATTGACACCTGGATTCGATTCGATTAAACCCGCCTTTACAAGCTTTGTTAAAATTTTCGAAAGATAGGTTGGAGATAGTTTCTGCATGTCTGCTAGTGTCTCAACATTCATTGATTTTCCTTTAGGTGTATTCGTCAAAAACACCATTGTATGTAACGCATAGTTTGTTGCTTTTGAATATTTCATCATTCATTACCTTCTTTCATTAATTAAGGACCTTTATTATCTGTAATTAAAAAACATTCTACCATATATCGAGAAAAAAGCATGTTTAATAAAACACGCTTTTTATTTTTTAATTTGCTTGACTATAACCCGCTTCTTCAGCCTTTGCATCTGCCTTCGTCACATGAATAGTCCCAGATGGATGATTAGGTGGCGCATAAATCGTGTAGAGCTTTAATGGTTCATCTCCTACATTTGTAATATTATGCCATGTACCTGCGGGTACCATGACGGCCGTATCTTCAGAAACATTTCTTTGAAAGTTTAAATAATCCTTAGTCGGTCCCATTTGGGCAACTCCCTTACCCTCTTCAATACAAATGAATTGATCAACATGCGGATGCACTTCTAAGCCAATATCATCTCCTACATCGATGCTCATCACAGTTACTTGTAAGTTTGACCCTGTCCACAGTGCTGTGCGGTAATTTTTATTTTGCTTTGTAACGTCCTCTATGTCCACAACGAATGGCTCTGGTCCATAATCTCTCCGCACATTACTTCTGGTCCCCTGTTCTAGCTGTGTTGGATAAGCCCAATAAACAGGGTGATAGCCGTAATACACGGGGTAATTATGATAATAAGGGTAATGCATTGGTCTCAGTCCTCTCACATATTATAAATATATAGTATGCAGATGGTTGAAAGAATGTACGAATTCTAGCTACCTCAACTACAAGGGCACTCTTTGGATATCATGATGAAAAAGTGAGGTTTTTTGATGTATGAGAATTTAGTAAAAAAGCTAGCTCATACCACATCGATTAAGTGGCATCCTAGATGTAATGTAAAAGATAGCTGGATAACCGATGCAGAAATAGAGCTAGGATTTCAATTACCGCCCTCTTATTGCTGGTGGTTAATAAATTATGGCAATGCTCGACTAAATGGAGGAAACATTCTGACGGTCAGTCAACCTGAATACAGAGATATCGACGATAGCGACATTCTCTATATTCACCGTCTGAACTTGGACGATGAAGATTGGTACAAAAAATATCCAAATAGATTGGACTTATTTGTACCAGACGCAGATGAGCTTTATTTCTTTGATTTATCCGCAAAAGATGAAGATGGGGAGTTTCCCGTCATGTGTTATGACCTAATGAATGACATGATTTATGAGTACGCAGCTACATTCTCAGTTTTTCTTGAAAGATTACTTGATGAACATAGATCATTTTAAAGGTCATTCACTACATAGATAATTCCCTTTGAAGACGCATCCTAAATTTTTCATCTGTAAGAAATTTTAATTGAAAGCTATTCATACTACTAGATAATTTAATTTGTTCCATTGTATTTAAGTCGTTGGCAAAAAAAGCTATCTCCGTCTGATTCCCTTCTTTATCTTCCGCATAGGCGGCTAGTGTCAATACAAAGGCTGTTGACCCTCCTTTTTGACCTGCATGTGTAAGCCATTCTTGATTTCTAGGGTTTTGCATCAAATGTTCCATCACAGGATCTAAGTATTTATGTACATCTTCGGTAAAGTAATTTTTACTATTCAACTTTTCTAAAATAGAAATGTAGTCACTAGTAGAAGCCCTTATTAAACGATCAGACCAAACCCTTTGAACATCCAAATTGAGCATTTTTATTGCTTGAGCTTTCTCCTCTTTTGTTAAAGGTTTTTCTAGCCAATTCTCATGAATAGCCAATGCCCGTTCTCGATATTCAGCCATCCCCATATCTTTTAAAGCCGCTAGTGTTTCTTTTTTCGTTAGACTCTTTTCATCTCGCAATTGAATGGGGATATAAAGAGCACTTACGATTGGATAGAGGGGTTCATGACCTTTTACATCTAGTTGAGTGAGAACCTCATTAATAGTTTGAAGCCCTAGTACATGCATTAAATAATCTGTATTTGCATTAGAACTATAAGTAATCATTCCCTTTGCAACCTCGCTCAGCGGCACACTTTCCTTCCCATTGAGGTTTAACTGTGCTAGCCACGCTTCATGTGCGCCACCATCTGTTTTGGGATATAAAATGTCTCTAATTCCCTTAAGCGAACTTGTTGCTGAGGATTGATATGTCCATCTGCGGCTTGTTGCGCATATGCGATCGCTACGATGATTTTAACTGTACTGGCTAAAGGCAATGGTTCCTTTGTATGCTGCTCTACCCAGCTCTGGCGATTATATTGTATCGCTACTGAAACATTTTTATTGCCCTTGTTTTCTTTCATAAATTGCACAATATATTCAGGGTCGTCTTTCTTGACTTCCTTTTGGAATTTCCAAAATACAATGCCTATGACAAACCCTGCACAAACTAAAAGTCCACCAGTTAGCCAAACCCATTTTTTCATAACGATCCCTCCTTTATGTTGTAGATGAATGAATTTAATCGGAGCGCTATTGCTCTATTTATAGCTTCAGGCGGCATGACTTCCACAACTAGGCAAACGAAATTCCTAAATTGGTTCGAAGCAAATTGTAGCCGTAATGTCATTTCTCCCCCATCCTTCGCCCCCGAAGGTAAGAAAAGAATGTTCAGCAAAGCATTGATGAATTTAGTCATCGATTTTTCTTGAGAAATAAAACGAATGCTAATAAAGCCAAAAAGAATAAACTTAGATAAACACTAGATAAATTAGCCATATATTGAATGTAATAATGAGTATCCATTATTGTACTTTGTTGAATCATAAAATTAGAAATAATCGTCGGACTAAATAACGAAATAACAGCGATCAAAATGATACAAAATGAAAAAATTCGTTTATCCAAAAAATTACCTCAAATTAGGTCATCAAATCACACTACTCTAATGAATTAATGAAGCTCTTAATGTATTTATGCCATTTTCTAAGTATCCTTTGAGACAGGTTAATGTATAAATCCAGCCTTCTTTTTGACCCATCATTTTCGTCACAATTTCCGGATCATGTGCGTTCAGTCCTGATTCCACTACCTCAATGATTGTCTCACCTTGATATTCCTCAAGGGTCATAGTAACAATCGTCACTTCACCATGCTCCTCTCCCCAAGAAAATACAATTTTTTTGTTAGTCTCTATTTCAAGTACTGAGATAATTCCTTCTGCGCTATACTCCTCGTATCTCAATGTAATCCTCTTCCCCTCCGCCCATCTTTCAGAGCTACTAGAAAACCAATAATGTCCGATTTCAGTAGGAGAAATAATGGCTTCAAAAACTTTATGAGCGGGCTGCTTGATTTTTAATTTAGTCGTCACATTCGTATTCAACATCGATCATCATCCTTTTTCATAGTGTCTATCTATCACATTCGCCAAATTTTCCCTCTTCCCTCTCTTTTATTAAAACTTTAATAAAAAAATGCGATTCCCCCTAATGGTAGAATCGCATCTTTACATTGGTAAAATGACCTCAAATATTGTGCCAACATTCAATGTACTGCTAACATTTATTTTCCCTTGATGTTTTTCAACGATTGTTCTTACAATAGATAAACCTAATCCCGAACCACCCAACTCACGGGCTCTGGAATGATCGATACGGTAAAACGGCTCAAAAATATAGTGGAGCTGATCTTTTGGTATCCCTATTCCTGAATCCGCAATTGAAATATGAGTAGCGCTATTCTTAACATGTCCTTGAACTTCAATAATTCCATTTTCGTGATTGTACTTAATTGCATTTTCAATCAAATTATAAAAAACTCTATAGAGTAACGTTTGATTTCCCTTTATCGTTTCAACATCGATATCGACAGAAATAGTTAAGTTTTTCTCTAAACATAAAGGATGTAAGTCCTGTGTAATCGTATCAATCATTGTTCTAAGCTCAATTTCATCTGTAAAATGTTCCGTTTGCTCATAAGCTAATGCTAAAAGATCATTGACAACTTGAATGAGCCTTTGTGTACTTTCCTCTGTCACCTCTAGGGTTTCCTTATAATCTTCTACTGTCGGAGATTTTTCTAGTTTTAAAACCTGAATACCTGCCATCATTGTTGTTAGTGGTGTTCTCAATTCATGTGCTGCATTGGCAGCAAAGCTCTTTTGGTACAGAAACGATTCTTCCAATCGATCTAGCATGTGATTGAATGAAGCTGTAAGATCCCCCATTTCATCTTTAGTAGAAATATGTTCTATACGTTGCGATAAATTATGCTCGCTTATATTTCCGATTTTTCGACTAAGATCATTAACTGGCTTTAAAGCCTTACCTGCCACTACGTAAATGATTATAATACCTGCTAGAATGATAATTACCATCCAAATAATACTCTGATTAATAAACTTCTCTTTCGCTTTTCTCACATCTGTAACCTCTATATAAGAGCTGATGCCATGATCCAACTTGGTTTCTACTGACGCCTCATCCATGATTTCCTTATGAAGACTATTTTCTTGATTGAGTAACGATGACGTAATAGGCTGAACAATTTTTTCTTCGGCACTATAAATCGATAATAGTGTTAGTAAAATGGTAACCACTACAAAAATACAGCCAGTTAAAAGTGTTAGTCTCACTCTTAATGTTAAGTTATTCATAGGCACCTTTGTCACTTTCTGTAATCATATAACCTTGTCCTCGTACTGTATGAATTACTTCTTTTTCCCCCAAAACATCTGCTATTTTTTTTCGTAATGAATGGATATGGAACTTGAGTGAATTAGAAAATAAATCCGCATCACTATCCCAAACATGCTCTATCAATTCCTCTGAGCTGATGACCTTATTTTGTTGTAGCATGAGGTATTCTAAAATGGCATATTCTTTCTTGGTAACAGGTATCATCTCACCATTCACTAAAACTATTTTCCTCGAGCTATCCAATGTTATTTTTTCCAAAGACATAATGGTACTCTTTTGACTAAAAGTTCGTCTTAATAAGTTGCGTATACGTGCATCCAATTCTTGAAAGTCAAATGGCTTTATTAAATAATCATTCGCTCCTCTATCAAGACCAGCTATTTTATCATGAATAGCTGATCGTGCCGAAAGGATCAGTATTTTCACATCCTCGCTCTGAACTCGAATCTGCTCTAGCACCTCTATTCCATCCATCTTAGGTAAGTTTAAATCTAATATAATAAGGTCATATTCATTGATTTCGAATAATTCTAATGCTTCCTCACCATCAAAAGCTGTATCGACGGCATAGCCGGATTTCTTTAAACCTTTAGAGAGAATTTTTGATAAAACAGCCTCATCTTCTACCAATAAAAGTTTCATTTGTTCTATCCACCTTTTAACATCAAATATTTTTAACAAACCGTTAGTTTTATCAATTTTGGTTAAACAAGTCCTAACCCTTTGTCCTAGAATAGCCTACTTGAAATTGTTTTAAAATCATTCCAGTCACCTCTTGTCTCTTTTACCGTCACAACGTAAGAAGCTTGTTTTGACTTTTTCAAAACAAGCTTCTTTTGGTTACTTTTCTTCTTTTTCGCTATCAGTCACTGTCTTTTTCATCATCACTGCACCTTCAGGAACTTCCGGCATCTCTCCAGGCTCAAAGGTTTTTACGTTTGACTTTACTTTTCCTTCTTCATCAATCACCTTTTTGTTCATTTCCAATTTGCCTTTAGAAATATCCTCTTTCTCCCCAGGCTTAAGCACCTTCACTTCAGCCTTAATTAATTGTTCTCCCTTTTCGTTCTCATCATTTGAAGAAGCTAATGAAGAAAATGAATAGCCACCTGTTAATAATCCTAATGCTAATGTTCCTATCCCTAATACTCTTAATTTCATAAAATATCCCTCCAAAAATGTTTTGTAACAATAGTTACACACTGAGTATATCGATTGTTAGGTTAGATGGAGGTTAGATTTTAGTTGAAAGAATAATTTCTTTTAACTACCTACATTCAAAAAAATGCGATTCCCCCTAATGGTAGAATCGCATCTTTACAGTTAAAATATCTTATTATTTTTTATTGTGAATTGTATGTCTGCTACATTTTCAATAAAGTTTTTATCATGTGTCACGAAGATTATGGTTCCCTCATAAGCCGTTATAAATTGCTCTAACGCCTCTAATGCTTGAATATCTAAGAAGTTGGTTGGCTCATCTAATAACAGTATATTATAGCTTCCTAAAAACAGATAACACAGCTGGAGGCGTATCGCTTCACCACCGCTTAATGAGTTCACACCCTTTTGTATATCAGTTCCTACAAACTGCATGGAACCTAGAACGCTTCGTAAAAAGCCTTCATCGTAATCAGAGCGATTTTTTAAAAATTGGAGGACCGTTTCCTCACTTTTAAATTGGTAGCCCATTTGATGGAAATAGCCTATTTTGGCCTTAGGGGAAATGGTTAACCCCTCCCCATAGTTTGCAATATGTTGTAGTAAGGTACTTTTTCCACAACCGTTACTACCTGTCAAAGCAATTTTTTTACCCAATGGTATTTGAAAGCTTACGACATCCAATAGGACTTTTCCTGGAATGTGTAAAGTGAATTGATCTGCCATAATCGGAAATTTATTGTGTAGTTCCAATGCCTTCGATTGTCGGAAAACTATATTTCTGTCTACCTGCACCGCATCTACTTTCTGAAGCTTCTCTATTCGCTGTTCTATTGCCTTGGCTGCACGTTGTACGTTTTTTTGACTTGTCCCTTTGGACTTTGTCATAAACATGCGATTCGGCTTTGCATGAGCTTCTCTTTTTGACATGTTACCTGCTTGGGTAATTTTTTCAGCCTTTTTCATTTTATCTTCGGCAGCTTGTTCAAGACGACTTCTTTCTTTCAAATATAAGTCATGCGCCTGACGTTGTTGATCTTGCTCCAACTGCTTTTGCCAAGCATAATTACTATAATTTCCGGAATAAATGTTTACTGTGCCCCCATCAATCTCCCAAATTGTTGTGACCAATTGATCCAGAACCGCACGATCATGGCTAATTAGTACGAGGGCACCATAGTAATAACGCAATTCATCCACTAGAAATGAAATACCCTCTTGATCTAAATGTGTTGTTGGTTCATCAATGAGCAGCGCCTCCTCATAGAAAGAAAATAAATGAGCTAACTTTAATCTCGTTTGTTCCCCACCACTTAGTCCTTCAGAATTTACTGGAATAGCTAATTTCCCTAATAACTGTGCCTCTGCCCCTACAGGCGTTGGTGCTTCCATTTGTTCAAAATAGCCGAAATGTACATGACTATTTACCTTCCCACTTGTCGGCTGAACCTTGCTAGCAAGTAACTTCATTAATGTACTTTTTCCAGCGCCATTTTTCCCAACGATACCGATTCGATCGAATTGATGAATGGCTAATTTTTCAATGTTTAAAATCTCTTTATCTAAATAATTTACAACTACGTTGTCTAATTCAAAGCAAACTTTTTCCATATGACTACCTCCCGAAATTAACTCATTTCGTATCGATAGCTATGGTACCGATACGAGCCTCTAGTTAAAGCTCGTATCAAAAGAATAATAGCATATGCATGATCTATTCCTCCTTATTGGATAAAACAAAAATTCACAGACAATTTGCCTGTGATCCAAGTAACTAGGATATATTAGAGAATAAGCCTCTTTAAATAAGGCGTGAGCTGTTCTCTTTCTTGTGCAATTGAAGATGATTAAAAAAGGACAGACTATCCCGTAAGCTCTGACTTCACAAACAGAGTTTTTGACCCTATTCAGTTATTGGCTCAAAGCGGTGCAACATAGTCTCAAGAATATGTCATTTTTTAATAATCCTCCTTAAAAGTATTATGATTATTATAAATATTTATTCTAATTAGTCAAGGTCTTCTAGTCTAAAGACATCCAAAAAAAGGTCGATATATCCTAAATGAATATTACAAAAAAAGTATATCATTTGGTGAAAACCTGATATAGTATGGATTTAAGAAAAAATCTAATTTGATATGGTGGTGTTATGTGAATGAAAAAATACGTAATAGATATTTTAATGATTATGCTTGGATCACTGCTTTTTGCCCTGGCAGTTAACTTATTTGTTATTCCAAATGATTTGGGTGAAGGTGGCGTAACGGGCTTAACGATTATAGCCTATTATCTTTTCGGATGGTCTCCGAGTATTGTCAGCTTTATGATGAATGCGGCTTTACTACTAGTTGGCTATAAATTTCTAAATAGACAAACAACCATTTATACGATCATTGCGGTCTCATTCCATTCTTTATTTTTACATTTAACAGAATCTTGGTCGATTTCCTCAAATGAAATTATCGTAAATACGATTTTTGGTGGAGTATTTGCTGGGGTCGGTATTGGTTTGATTATTAGAGTCGGTGGTACAACTGCAGGTTCTACGATTTTAGCTAGAATCACTAACAAGTACCTTGGCTGGAGTATTAGCTATGGACTTTTATTCTTTGATTTAATCGTTGCTTTTTCATCTTATTTTATCATCGGAGCAGAGGCATTAATGTTAACGATAATTATGCTATATGTTGGTACTAAGGTGATGGAGTTCGTTATCGAAGGGGTTAATCCTAAAAAAGCAGTTACGATCATCTCTAAAAAACCAGAAGACATTGCTGGACAGGTAACTGCTTATATGAACCGCGGGGTTACGGTACTTTCCGGTCATGGCTATTATACAAAGGAACAAAAAGAAATTTTGTATATCGTCATTAGTAAGCAAGAAGTTGTAAAGCTCAAAAAAATTGTCAAAGAAGTCGACAAGGATGCCTTTATTGCCATTCATGATGTAAGGGATGTTTTTGGAGAAGGCTTTATTGAATTAGCTAAATCTTAAGATAGTTAAAACACCTTTTGTAGGAAAACAAAAGGTGTTTTTTCTATTTACCTATTATCAATCTGTAAGGAGCTATCAATAATGCTATCCAATAGGGCAGAATAGCTAATTCCTGCAGCAAAGGCGCTTTTTGGTAGCAGGCTATTTTGGGTCATGCCAGGTAATGTATTAACCTCCAACACATAAGGAACGCCCTCCTTAATTAACATATCTACTCTAGCATACACACTACATTTTAAAGACTTATAGCTGGTCATAGCAGCCTTTGCCACACGGTCATGAATCGCAAGTGGGAGTTCCACAGGCTCCTCTATTGTAGAAGCATCATCATATTTCGCCTGGTAGTCAAAAAATACTGCCGTATGTTTGATTGAAAGGACTGGCAATAGCCTATCATTGAGGATTGGGCATGTAATTTCTTCACCAATCATGTACTGCTCAATAATAATTTCGTTATCCCACTTCAATACCTCTGCAACAGCCGTCAATAAGGCATTTCGATCATGGACAATTTGAACACCTACACTAGAGCCACCAGCATTTGGTTTAACGACCAGCGGATAACCCATCAGCTCTATGTCCTGTAATGGCAGCTCCTCGCCCTTTACAAGATGCATCCAATCTGGTGTGGCGATCCCTTCATAGCGCAGTATTTTCTTGGCCATATTTTTATCCATGCACAAACTACTTGCTAGAAGACCACTTCCTGTATAAGGAATACCCAATGTTTCTAATACACCCTGAATCGTGCCATCCTCTCCAAACTTACCGTGCAGTGCTAATAAAGCTACATCGATACCTTGCACTATTTCTATTACCTCTTGATGGTCTTCCAATACTATTTCAACAACATCGTATTTTTGTTTATTTAAATGAGCAACCATTTCCTTCCCTGTCATAATCGAAACCTGCTTTTCAGAGGAGGTACCGCCCATAATTACGCCAACTTTCATCTTTTCAACCCCTTCTATCATTTCTTAATGTATCCCCAATAATTTGAATACCCCGGACAATATCTTCTTCTGATAAACGGGAAAACCCTAGGCGAAATGTGTTTTTACCAAGACCATTTGTATAAAATACATCTCCTGGATAGAACACCACACCTTCGTCATAACATTTTTCTAATAATCTGCGAGCATCTATGCCCACTTCTAGTTCAATAAAGAGATGAAGTCCTCCATCCCCTCTGATTTTGCAAAATGGAATGTACTGCATACAGGCTTGACGAGCAAGCTCATACTTTTTCTTATAAACAGCTCTTGCTTTCTTTAAATATTTTTCAAAATAACCATCCTGTAAATATTGATATAACACTGCCTGATCCAGTGTCGATGTATGAATTGTTCGCGCTCTTTTCATGCTTTCTAGGCTAGCAATTAGCTCCTTGTCTGCTAAAATCCAGCCAACACGTAAGCCTGGGAAAAGGATTTTAGAAAAGCTGCCAATATAGACAATGTTATTACCGGAACCACTAAATGCAATTAGTGGTGCCAAATGAGAGCTTGAATACCTTAATTCCTCATTAAAGCCATCTTCTACGATAGGTATTTGATAGCTGGAAAAAAGCTGAAAAATAGCATTCCTCTTCTCAGAGGAGGTGACAATTCCAGTTGGATTATGATAGGACGGGATGAGATAGGCAAAATCAAAATCCATTTTGGCTAATGTTTTTTCTACCTGCCCCATATCAATGCCATCATCGCTCATATCAACGCCATGAATTTCTAGCCCATGTAAACGAAAAAGCTTCAATGCTGCATGATGTGTAGGATTTTCACATAGAACACGCCCAGATTTTTTAGCTATTGAGGATAATAAAATATCGAGCCCCTCCGTAAAGCCGTTAGTAATTAAAATATCTTTATTAGAAATATCTACACCCTTCACTTCCATATAGCGAAGGAGATAATCAATTAAAGGTTTATACCCTTTTGCATAGCCATAATTCAAGACAATATCGCCTTCAAGGGACATACGTGTAAGAAAAGCCCGTTTAAAATTTTCAACATCAAAAAGCTTTTCTTCTGGAGCAATACTAGTAAAGGAGATCATCCCTTTTTGCCACTGAATATCTTGTCGGACTAAATCGATTTCATCCGCTAACAAAGTTGCTGTATTTAGCCTATTTTTCCAGTCAAGTTCAATAGGGGACGTTTTCAACGTAGTAACCTTTCCTACAAAGTTCCCTTTTCCTTTCACTGCATAAATGATTCCGTCCTGCTCTAGCTCAGCATATGCATTCAGCACTGTATTTCTGCTAACTGCTAATAGCTTACTAAGTTCACGCGTAGATGGAAGCTTTTGATGTTCTAACAGATGCCCTTTGACAATCATATCTTGAACATAATCCTTCAATTGCACATAAACAGGACGATCATCCACCATCTTAAAATCATTAAACAATCCCTGACCCCCTTGCTTCATTCTTGCATAACAAGAGTGAACTCAAAAGGTCCACTCAGTATGTAATTTCCTATTGTAGTGGTTGTTCTTCTTTCTATCTTATTTCAAAATTATTATACGTATCAAACGTGATGAAGATCGTTCACAATATTAACTATTTGCCACACTATGATAAGGGTCGTAATAATTTATTTAAGCTCGAACTTTTTATAAGGAAATCGAGGTTCAACAAACATTTATTTATTGTCCATCAGGTCAACAATGGGCAGATGATGAAACGGGTAAATACGGTATTTTCATTACAAAGTAATCGACCCCACTATTGCCAAAGGGTACAATAATAATTTAGAGGTGGTTCATGACCAATTTGTCTTATGAGAAGGACAGCCACTTCCAATTCCAGATGAAAGAGTGATTGTCATGATTAATGGAGGTAGACTCTTACAACATCTTCAAGACTTAAGCCAAATCGGCTGCAATGAAGCTACAGGTGGGATTAATCGCTTCTCCTTTACACCAGTAGAAAAACAGGCTATTGAGCTAGTGACCATTTATATGGAACAGGCTGGCATGAAAGTAACGGTTGACGCTGTTGGAAATCTCATTGGTACTTATGGTGAAGGCGATGAAACCATTATGTTAGGCTCACACATTGATACAGTACCAGAAGGCGGCAAATACGATGGAGCATTAGGGGTATTGGCAGCTATTGAAGTCGTAAATAGTATGTATGAGCAACAAATACTACCCTCTAAAAAGATACAAGTTGTCGCTTTTAAGGATGAGGAGGGAACGAGATTTGGCTTTGGGCTACTTGGTAGTAGTGCGATGGCCGGGCTTTTAACGGAGGAACAATTACAGCACACAGATGAGGCTGGCATTTCCATTGAAGAAGCTATGAAGGAATTCCAATTGTCGCCATATCCTTTAGTTAATGCTCAACGAAATGACATTAAAGCTTATTTAGAAATGCATATTGAGCAAGGCAAGGTTCTAGAAAATGAAGGTTTACCTGTCGGTGTTGTAACAGGTATAGCCGCTCCTGTATGGTTAGAAATTACTGTCACTGGCGTCAGTGAACATGCTGGTGCAACACCTATGCCCATTCGGCAGGATGCTCTAACTGCGGCGAGCGAGATGATTTTAGCGATTGAACGGCTATTAAATGACACTACAGATGCCGTTGCAACGGTCGGCAAGCTTACTGTGTCCCCGAATGGAACAAATGTGATCCCAGGCAAAGTTACTTTCTCAATTGATCTACGAGATATAGACGAACAAAAAGTAAGATCACTAGAGACTACGATTTTACAGCAACTACAACAAATTGCAGACCGAAGAAATGTTACATTGGCTTCGAAAATATTACAGCGCATTAAACCTGCAAAAGCGGATGCGAAGCTACAGCAACTACTTGCCATAAGTATTGAAAAGCAAGGGATACGTCCCTATTCTCTTATAAGTGGTGCAGGACACGATGCCATGAATATGGCTGAAATCGCTCCAATCGGGATGTTGTTTGTCCGCTCAAAAGACGGCATTAGCCACAATCCCTTAGAATATAGCTCCGATGAGGATATCATTATAGCCACTACTATTTTTTATGATTCTGTCGTCGAGCTCTCTAAATAATTCACTGTAATAGAAGTAGCCATTCTCTAGTTTTTTTCAGAATGGCTTTTTAATATCATTTTTTGAATAAGCCTACTATAAAACCTTCTAACCCAAAATGCGGATCTGCTGTAGACATCGGTACCATTTTACGTATTTCAATTTCTTCCAAAAAATTAAAAATTTCCTGTAGTTGACTTTTTGTATAACCAAGCCCACCCTCTAAACTGCGCTTTAAATATACTTCCTCATCTGTCAGGGCAGAGCCACCGTATGTACCATTCTCCTCAAATGAACATAAAGCAAAGTACCCATCCTGTTTTAATAACCTATTAATGATCTCTATATAACTAACACGACGATGTGGTGCTATATGATGAAAGCATCCTGAATCATAAATAAAATCAAAGCTTTCCTGTTGAAAATCTAAATCAAAAATATTAGCACATACTAATTCTACATTCACATCTTCTTCAGATATTCTCTTTTTTGCCCATTCCAGTGCATTTTCTGATAGATCCACTCCAACCACTGAACATCCCTTTTTAGCTAAATAGATAGCATTGCGCCCTGCACCACACCCTAATTCTAAAACTTTACTCGGAATAATCATTTCCTTTTCAAAATATTGTACTAGATTTTCATCAGGCTTATTAACAAAGAAAGGAATCTTTCGAAATGTATCATCATAAAAATTATTCCAAAAATGTTGGGGCTCCCGTAGTAAATGATCTAGTAAAATAAGCAAATCTTCATTGGATTTAATTAGCATTCCACACCTCGATTTATTCTTATTACAGCTTCATTATATAGGAGCGGATACATATTCAGCCAGTTTCGAAATAACCAATATACACCATTTATTCAAAAAAGCGCTTATCATTACTTTATAATTTTTTATTACTTTACTGGTATTGTCACTTCTAGCTCAGGAATATATTGAATGATCGGTTCATTATTCTCATCCATTTGAAAGCTTCCTTTTGGATGCTCCATAAAAAGATGAATATAAGGCTTGATCGTTATGGATGCTGGTACAGATTCAAAAGGAGTAAAGCGATGATCCATAATTTTTTCACTTCCATTGGTCTCATGCCAACCATTCCCATTAATTAGTGCAAGTTTACGCCCTTGCTCATCAAAAATATCTATCCCCATTGTTAACCATGGCTCAATAAAAGTGGAGTTGTCTGTCAATATGGTTCTCGTCGTTATATTGGTTGTAATTGGGGTAATCTTGATCTGTTCAACTGTAAAATGAATATTATTATAATGTCGATTTGCATTTGGCTGTAAAGTCACATAGTCTGCAATTTTATTCTTCACAGGAATATCAATCTTTAAAGGAGCCTGTATGCCCGTAATAGTAGCATATACTGTTAAATCGAATTGCTCAGGGAAAGGTCGTCCTCCCTGATTGCTCTTATCCGAAAACTCAATTATTATAGAATCCTTATTTTTTCCTGGGTGTAGAAAGATCCCAATATGATTCGACTCACTAGGAGCAAAATCATCGATAGGTGCTCCATTAATAAACAATTCAATTTTGCTGAGGCGCTCCATTAATGTCTCCGGTTCATTAGCTATTCGAGGTCGCTCTACCCCAATCGAGACACGTGAACCATCATATGCTACCTCCGATACACTTAATGTAAATCCGTCGTGACTGACACTTGCATTAGGTTTTGTTGAAAGCCCCTTTTCATCAGCCGTTTTCAGACCAAGATCACCAGCTAGACTGAAAATAGAGGATAATACAGGAACTTGTTTTATGGTTGCTGCCATTGTAGGTGAAATGAAGGGCGTGATTAGTAGCAAGCATACGATTACGGTAGCCATAGCCTTCACTATCAACACATTATGAGGCTTCTTTTTATGAGTAATCAATTCTTTAGAATCATGGTCATATTTATACATAACACGGTCAACTAGATCAATTTCTACGGGTGTTTCTCGGATGCACTTCTTTAGCTGGTTCAATTCATCATCCTTCAGTTTTGATCGAACGCTCATAATATCCCCTCCCTTGCTTTTTTTCTTTCAACAATTTTTTTCGTAATCGTTCATATTTTTTGCGTACAGTAGCTGGTTTCAAATCCATGATGGAGGCAATTTCATCAAAGCTATACTCTTCAATGGATCGAAGCAATAAAATTCTTTTTTCATCCGCATTTAATTTCTCTAATAACTGATGAATCGAATCCTCGTAATGATAGGATTCATATGACTGCTCGACCATTTGCTCCTTTTTAAAACCTGTCCAAAATCTAAAGCCCTTATTTTTCTTTTTCAGTAGGTCGATACAATGATGATGAGCAATTTTATAGAGCCACGCTGAAAAAGACACTGAGTAAGTGAATTGGCGAATATTCTCTAAACCTTTTATAAAAACATCCTGCGAGGCATCCTCAGCTTCTTCTTTGTTTCCTAATAGGTAGTAACAGTATAGATAGATTTGTTTTTGGAAGCACCGTATGATTTCCGTGTAGGCATAAGTATCCCCTGCCTGAACTTGTTTAACTACCTCTTTTATTACTACCGTTTCCTCTGTTTTATTTGATATACTCACAAGCTTCCCTCCTCTCTATCTGTATAACTAAATTCACTACCGTTTTGTGACAGCAAAAGATTAAAAATTGGCATTAAAATATATAATTTCTTAATTTAATAACCCCTCTTCAACCACATGGAATTGAACTGGTTTCATTTTACCAAAAGGAATTTATTTTCTTTTTATATGCTATAGTGTATTAATGGATATTTTTTCTATAATTATGGAGGTGCACTGAAATGGAAGACATTTTAACGATTACAAATTTAACGAAAAGTTATGGAAACAAGGAAATATTAAAAGGAATAAACCTCCATGCTACTAGAGGAGAAATTATCGGATATATTGGTCCTAATGGTGCTGGTAAAAGCACGACTGTTAAAATTATTTTGGGGCTTGAAGGTGATTATGGTGGTGAAATTAAGCTCTTTGGTGAAAGCATTGGGCAAGATCAAATAGACTATAAGCGGAGAATTGGTTACGTTCCAGAAATCGCTGATGTGTATGACAACTTAACAGGTTATGAATATTTAACCTTTATCGGTCAGTTATATGGGCTAGAGCTATATGAGGCAGCTGACAAATCGAAATCGCTCATGGAGTTGTTTGGAGTGGGTGAGGCGTACCATTCTAGAATTTCCTCGTACTCAAAGGGCATGCGACAAAAACTATTAATCATTGCTAGTCTTATACATAACCCAGACCTATTATTTTTAGATGAGCCGATCAATGGCTTAGATGCAAACAGTGTAATGATTTTTAAAGAGATTTTAACGCAGCTCGCAGCCAATGGAAAAACAATATTTTACTCTTCTCATATTATGGATGTCGTTGAAAAGATCAGTAGTCGCATCATCCTGCTATATGACGGCAACATAGCAGCGGATGGAACCTTTGCCCAATTACAAGCTGGTAACACTGAAGGAACGCTAGAAAGGATCTTTAATCAGTTAACAGGATTTCATGAGCATCAGGAAATTGGTGAGAAATTTGTATCCATCGTTCGAGGAGTACAATCATGACAGATTTTAAAACACTCCAATTGCTTGATTTATTCCGCTGGCTCTTTGTAAAAATGGGTATTGATTATGACCTAATGAGAAAAATCCTTCATATCAAATTAACAATGGATGAACGTAAAGTACCCACACTATTTAATCAGAACAAAAAGAAGAACGATCAAAAATATGGCTATATTAAATCGCTATGGATTTATGTTTTATTCGGCCTTATACTAATCCCACTCATGGGATTTGGTCAAAACTTTTTATTTCAAATGAGTATTGCGTTTGCCATGATCATTTTTTTAATTATGACTTCATTGATTTCTGACTTTTCCTCAGTACTCTTAGATGTACGAGACAAAAGCATACTATCAACTAAGCCTATTTCCGCTAGAACCATTAACGCAGCAAAATTTATGCATATTTTCATTTACTTATTCTATTTAACAATTGCCTTAACAGGCATCCCTTTACTCGTCAGCCTTTTTACGCAAGGAATTGTATTTTTCGTTTTAACCGTTCTAGAGATTATATTAATTAATTTATTTATTGTAGCGATCACTGCCATTTTATATATTGCCATTTTACGCTACTTTGATGGTGAAAAGCTGAAGGATATGATCAACTATGTACAAATTGCCTTGTCGTTAATGCTCATGATCGGCTACCAGGTTCTGATTCGGTCCTTTGAATTCGTTAATTTGGATATGACGGTGTCATTTCATTGGTGGAGTCTCTTCCTAATACCGATGTGGTTCGCTGCACCTTTTAACTTATTACTAAATGGCGATACTTCGTTATTAACAGTACTATACAGCATCTTTGCTGTAATCATACCGATACTTTCGATTGGGTTATATATTAAACTCATCCCAACCTTTGAACGTAACCTTCAAAAACTATTAAGTACAAGTAAATCAAAAAAAGAGAAGAACAATCGACTGAAGGTACTTTTATTAACGCTGCTATGTAGAACACATGAAGAAAGAGCATTTTTTCGTTTCGCCTCTCTTATGATGAAGCAAGAACGCGAGTTTAAGCTCAAAGTTTACCCTTCTTTAGGTTTTTCATTTATTATCCCATTTATTTTTATATTCACCTTTAGCGGATCCGAAAAAATTGATTACGCTACTAGTATGAGCTACTTAAATATTTATTTTAGTATGATGATTATTCCGGCTGCTGTACTTTTACTTGGTCATTCGGCTAAATTTAAAGCGGCTTGGATTTACAAAATACTTCCATTAAAAGATTATACGAATTTACAAAAAGGCAGTTTAAAGGCATTTTTAATCAAATTGTATGTCCCATTATTTTTGGTACTAAGTTTGGTCTTTAGCTATATTTACGGTATTCGAATTATCCCAGACCTACTAGTAGTTTTAGTGACAAGCTGGATATATACACTGTTTTGTTTCGTAACGATGAGCAATAAAATACCTTTTACCAAACCATATGATGAGGTTGGAGATGCTCAAGGCTGGAAAACTGTTTTATTGTTTATCCCTTTAGCTATTTTGGCAGGTCTACACTACTTAATTGCAAGTCAAATGGCATTCGGACCTACTATTTATTTCATAGTGCTTTTTTTCATCAACATGCTTGTATGGAAGTTAGCTTTCAAATGACAAAAACGGCTCGAGTCCCACCTTATATGGGACCGGCCGTTTTCTTTTAAAACGCCTTGCGCTTATATATCCTTACCGAGAGCATCCATGAGCCTATATATAGTACAACGATTAGTAATGAGACAATAAGGTATAGTTGTAGTTCCTGTACAGTCATGAAATTTTGTACAACGGTTCTTATTTGTTTATTTATGTTAGGGACAAAATAATTGATGATCACCATATAAACTCCAAATAACCCCATGATAGCAATAGTTAAATACTTTGTTTTGAATTTATAGGAAATCGGTAAAATAAACGAAATGACAATCATAACGAGGCCCATAATCAGTAATACTTCTTTCCACAATACAGCTACCTGATTCCCATTTAAAATAAAGTCGAACAAATACGTAAGGAACATAAAGAACCCTGTAAAAATTAAAGCTCCTATATATTTTGAACTAACAATTTCTTTTCTTGTATACGGTAATGAATTAAGTAAAATATTTGCATTATCTTTTTCATCATTCGAAAAAGCACTTAAAACAAATACGATACTATATATAAATACTATATATACTGATGGAACATTGACCATTAAATAAAGAATAATCGTTGCTATGTAGATGATTAAAATGTTTTTTTGAATTAATATATCTTTTAAAATAAGGTTCAACATATCCTTACCACCCTTTCTTTGTATAATACATAATGTCTTCAAGCGTAGGCTTTTCAACCACCACTGTATCACCAAATATAGTAGCTGCTCGATGTTTATTGGCTGTTAATGCTTCAAAGCCTCTGTTTGTTTTACGAAGGGCGACGAATTCCTGCTCCGTTTCACGATCTAATAAATCCAAGGTTCCTTTAACAATAGCGTATTCCTCTTGAATTTTATAAAACTCCTTTGTGAAAATATGCTCACCATTATGAATAAACGTTATATAATCTGCTATGCGATCTAAATCTGTCGTAATATGTGTGGAGAAAAATATAGTTTTGTCTCCATCTTGCATTAACTCATGTAAAATATTGAGTAATTCTCTGCGAAAAATAGGGTCGAGCCCCGACGTTGGTTCATCCATGATGATTAATTCAGCGTGATGTGCTAACGCGATGGCTAAGGATGCTTTCATCTTCATCCCTTTCGAAAAGGTCTTCATATTTTTGTTCAAGGGTAGCTCAAACTGTTCCACATAATGCTGAAATGCCTTGTCATCCCATTTTCTATAGGCAGGTTTAATGATCTTTTTCATATCCTTGAGTGTGATATTTTCATAAAAGATATTCTCATCATAAACAAAACCGATACGTTCTTTTATTTCTTTTTCATGTTTCTTATAACTTTTACCAAAAATAGAAATAGTCCCACTATCCTGCTGCAATAAATTCATAATCATTTTAATGGTCGTTGATTTTCCTGCACCATTTCCGCCAATAAACCCTGTGACAAACCCTTTTTTAACATGGATTGAAAAATCCTTTATTTGAAAACCATTAAAGGACTTTTGTATATGCTGTAATTCAATAACATTTTCCATTTATTCATCCTCCGTATACAATAAAGTAAGCATAGCCTTTAACTCTGCTAAACTAATATCCATTTCCTTCGCATTTTGAATTGCCACCAACAATTTTTCCTCAATGGCCTTCATTTTTCTTTCCTTCATCATTTCTGAATTTTGTTCAGAGATAAATGATCCTTTCCCAACAATAGAATAAATAAATCCATTTTTTTCAAGCTCTTCATATGCCCTTTTCGTTGTAATGACACTAATCTCTAAATCTTTGGCAAGTTGGCGCATGGAAGGCAATGGCTGCCCCTCTTGTAATTGCCCTGTTAAAATTAGCTTTTTAATTTGTGCATATATCTGCTCATAAATAGGCTCTTTAGAACTGTTCGAAATAATAATTTGCATGCAAATACCTCTTTTAAAATATTGTATATATACTTTATATACAATATATACACATAGATACAAATATGCAAGTAAAATTTTCCTTTTTGTGAAATAAAAATAAAAGCATATAGCCAAATAAATGACTACATGCCTTTTCAATTTAAAATTTAAATGCAATTACTTCTTCCTTACCGCTTTGCATACTTTTTATTTTATACATATTTTGCGTGACCTCATCTTCTCCTAGGACTATAACCTTTGGTGTATTTTCCCGATTCGCTTTCTCCATTGCTTTTTTTACTTTTTTCCCACTAAGCTCAACTTCTACCTTATATTCATGTTGCCGCAATGCTGCTGCCAACTTCAGCGCCGACTTTTCTGTTCCAAGGGGAATAATATAAATATCCACAATAGGAAAGTTTTTCTCGATTCTTCCTATAACCTCCAAGGCTGTATAAATGACGTCTAATCCAAAAGAAATTCCCACAGTGGCATACGATTGCTCCTCAGACCCCAAAAGGCCACCAATCGCCTGATCATAACGTCCCCCACTCCCAATACTCGAACGAATGGTTCCATCTGCTAAGAAGATTTCATAAATTGTTCCTGTATAAATTTCAAGCCCTCGTGCTAAAAATGGATTGAACGTACATTTCTCATTTAATCCAAGTGCATTTAAATAAGCTGTTAGCTCCACTAATTCCTGTATACCTTGCTGCAAAATGATGTTTTGATTAGCGAACTCATTAAAATAGGCCATATTTATTTGAGGTTGCCCCTCTAAAAATTGCTTTATTTTAGTCATGCTGTTTTCAGAAATTCCCAATTCCCTCAATTCAGATAGCATTGTTTTTTGGTCTATTTTCTCGATTTTATCTAATATTAAAATAACCTGATTCATTTGTTGCTGCTCTACTTCAAATAATTGCAGTAAACCAACTAAAATTTTGCGATTGTTATATTGGATGTTAATCTGGAGATTAAGCTTATCAAATGCATCTATCGCCATCATCATTAGTTCCGCTTCAGCAGCTTGTGACGTCACCCCAACAATATCTACATCACATTGTGTAAATTCACGAAAACGTCCAGCCTTAATGGGCCCATCTCGAAACACTTTACCAATTTCATAACGTTTAAATGGCATAGTAATAGAGGGATTCGTCGCTACTACCTTTGCAAATGGAATTGTTAAGTCATAGCGTAACGCTAAATCACGCTCACCTCTATCCGTTAGTGTATACATTTCCTGTACAATTTCAGCACCACCAGCATATTTAGAAGCCATCAACTTCGTATAATTAAGAATTGGTGTCTCAATCGGCTTACAGCCATAAGCCATAAACGTGTCTTCTAAAGTGCGCCGAATAGCACGACGGGCAACCTCCTGCTCAGGTAAATAATCTTGTGTGCCACGTACATTTTGGTAATCCATTTTTTTCATCACTTTTGCCTCCTCATTTTTTGACAAATAAAAAAACCGTATACGATAAAGCTCTCAATTAGCTTTATTTATACGATTACATGAGAAATAGTCTTCCTATTCAATATTAATTAATTAATAAAGATAGCAAGACTACTGACTATGATGATGTTTTGTTGTGTACGATTGGACAAAGGTGATTGTCATATGTATTCCCCCTTTTATGTTAAGAGATACTATAAGACAAAACGAAATAAATGTCAAATTATTTAGAAAATTTTATAAAAGTACACTTTTTAATTTTTCTAGTACCTCTATCACATTCACCAACTCCTCATCCGATAGCTGTGCTTGATATTTTTTAGTGATTTCTTGATTAAACGCTTCACCTTCCTGTTTATACAGCAAACCTTTCTCACCTAATTCAATCGAATAGCCACGCTTATCATCGACATGCTGCCTTTTTATAATATAGCCATCCTTTTCAAGCTTTGCTATCTGCTGGCTCACGGCACTTTTGGTAATCGTCATTTTTTCAGCTATTTCTGATGGTGAAATGGAAGGATGACGAATCACTAATGCCAAAAGGACCGCTTGCTGATTATTTAAATTGAACTTAGTATAGTCTCTTTCCATTTTCTCAAGAACAATCCAAATATCTTCAATTGTATGATTAATTTGCTCTGCTACATTGTTAGTCTTCATTTTTTTGAGTATCACCTTTTTCACGCCATTTTTTAGGATTAAGATAGCTTTTAAATTTGTTAGCTACTTCTTTCCCGACAAGTAAAGCGCCCAACCAAAATAAGATTTCAGCTACAATGATGCTGCCTGGAATAATACCTGCTTTTACTTTCGTAGGAATAGGTGTGAATGGTGTAATGACTGGGATTAACCACAACGAAAGCGAAAAAATAATAATCCCGATACCCAATTTATAGGCAATGGACTTTTGTTTCTCGATAGAGGACATACAATGATTCTCCTATTTAATAATTTAGTTAAGTTAACTTAACTATATATTAAATATTATTGTAAGTAAAGCAATTATGGACATAATGAGTAAAAAACCCCATCTATTTGAGTTTTGATTGTCCAAATAGATGGGCTGATTTGCCTCCTTATTCTCCTATTATTAGAGGTATACGGAGTTCTTCATCAGGTTGTTGCGTTGTATAATTATAAATATAAATATCAAGCTCTATCTCCTTGAAATTTTTATATTCATCCATTCGCATATTATTATCATCACCAAGTATACCTGCAATTATTGGCATACCATAGTTTCGATCTTTATGATCAAGATAATAGGTCTGAGTGACACCACCAAATGTAGGATCAGAGCTAAAGGATTCAATATAAAGATTATTGTCCTTCATGTAGTATGTCCATGTAATTGGATATTCTCCAACCATCGACGTTTTACTTTGAGGTTTCTCTGTTATATCAGTTAAGCGTATCGGTTGTGGATCACCATCAACTATATCAACACGATGTTTAGCAACCAATGTCATTGTTTTATCCACCAACGAGGAAACATCTACCCCCTTCAGTTCAAAACGGAGCTCTGTTTTATAGGGATCGTTTTCTTCATCCCATCTTCCTCCATCTAAAAGTACTCCCCCAATATTTAGCTGATAATCTTTGTAAGGAATATGCGCATACTTCTCTTTATGTTTTAGTACTAAACGTACTTGTGTTGGTGTAACTTTCATTTCATGAATGACTGTTCCACCAGTTGCATTTTCTAATGGAATATTGACAACTTTTTTAAAAGATCCCTTTTTTAATTTTTCCTTGGACAGATTCATATCTATACTCCAAGTATTTTCTGCAATACTTAATGTATGCTCGTATGTTAGATTGAACTGTGTCCCTTTCGCCCGTAAACTTTCTGAGGAGAAAATTTGCTGACTAAAGTATTCCCCTGTTGCTCCTGGTGTTCCAAACACTGGTGTCCCCACGTCTTGAATAGGCTGATTCTTATCATTGACTGCTTTGATACGTACCCATTTATCCTTCATTTTTGAATCTGTAAACGTAACAGCAGAATGAAGCATTACTTTTCCCTCTGGCTGCTCAAATATTTGTAATGTGACATTATCAATTCCATCCTTTTGAATGGCGAAATGCTGCGTATTAAAGTCATTAGGATTATAACTAATAGATTGCTCCTCATCACCTATCGCATAAATATTCTTTATTGAAAAATTAATATCTGATAGTTGATCTTCTGCAACCCAGTCTGTCTCGAAATATCCTTGGAAAACACCAAGATCATCATCCCATTGATGTACATAATTTCCTTTAATCAAATCACCCTCAGAGTTTTTAAATCCAATTTGATCAAAACTAATATTATTTCCATCCCAAGTGGCATCAGGCTTCAAACTATATAGAAGGAAAGTTCTATTTTCATCAATAAACGCTGTGTGTACCGTTAACGTAAATCCGTCCTTCGTAATGGATTGCTCAATCGTCTGGCCTAAGCCTTGCGCTAATGCCGATTGAATACCAGCTCTATATGAAAGAATGTTTGACCAATCATAATTCAGGGCTGCATAAACTGGCGTGGCCATTAGCGCGACAGCTAGTCCAGCCACCAAAGCGAATTTCTTTCTTCTGCGGGGGCGTTGTTCAACCGTTTCACCTTCGGTAATCTTTAACTCATCTTGTTCAATAGAGCTCCACATTTGTTCAAAATCAGGATACACCATATTATGATCTGCCTTCATACCTTTTTTCAGCTTCTGTTCAGTGCGTTCCAAATTGATTCTCTCCCTTCAACCATAGATTTTGATTTCGTTCCAATTTTTTCCTAATTATTTTTAATGCTTTATGCAGCCTCGACTTCACTGTACCTACAGGAATTTTTAACGTTTCTGCGATTTCTACTAACGACAATTCACCTATAAAACGAAGGGTGACAACGGCCATAAGCTTTTCTGGCAGTTGCTTGAGCAATTCCTCCCATTCCTCCCCAGCTACCTTCTCCATTACAATAGTGTCTACAGACTTAACCAATGCCGTATTCTGCTCATGTAGAAGTTGAACCTGACCTTGTTTTTTCAATTGAGCTTGCTTTCTTTTTAACAAGTTTAAGCATTGGTTCATCGCAATGCGCATAATCCAAGCACGTGTATGCTCAATGCTTTTCCAATCCTGACGGAACACGGTGACAAATACATCATGGCAGAGATCTTCCGCATCTTGTGCATTTCTTAGCATGTAATAACAGGTACGGTATACATCCTTATTGTATGAATCAAATAATTCTCGTTCTGTCAATCTGAGTCACTCCTTTCTGACTGTTCTACTTTATAAACAAATGACTACTAGAAAAGGTTCATCTTTTTTAGAACTTCCTTGTTATGTAATTCAATTAAAAACCTCACAATAAAAACAGATGGCATTAGAGTGGTCCATTATAGGACGTCTAAACCATCTGTTTTTAGCTTGTAGACAGCAATAAGTAGTGACATCATTGGGTCTAGAAATTTTTGTTCCTTTATATTTTTACTTATTATGGTGGTATTTTACAAAAAAGTATATCTTAAGATAATCATAGTTATCGATGAATATCGGTGCAACTAAAAATGACAACCCTAGCTACGTTCATAGCTTTGGGTTGCCTTTATAATTTTATTGATAAAACGGCTTTACATCGTATCCGTTTTGCTCCAAATGATAGCGAATATTTTTATCTACTAGGAAATGTCCTGATCCCACAACAACAAAGTACTTTCCTTTTTTCTCTTCAAGAACATTCATGATTTTCTTGGCCATTTGCTCATCACGTAAGCCGAAAAGCATTTCATTGAACTCAGATGATTGTCCCTCCATTGCTTGGAAGCTTTTTGCGAATTCTTCCACATTCCCTTGCTGCCAGCTTGTAAACCATTCTTGAAGAATTTCGGATTGATTTTCTTCAGATGGATTGATGATATTATCCAGCACAGCGACTAATGACTGTTCCTGTGCCTCTGGTGACAATGCATCAAACATATCTACCTGCGCTCTTGTACCTTCTAATTCAATCACTGGCTTTTGTTGCAACTGTGCGTTCAATAAAAAGTATATATCAATCCCGTGCATTGTCATTTCTTGTGGTGTCATTCCAAAGGAATCGTCCATTGCCAGCATTGATAATGCACTAGAAAGCATCCATGGCTTTTGTACTGTTAGTTCCTCCATTGGAAGATTGTAAAGCTTTGCGACTTGTTCTAACTTCGCATATGTTTCTGGTGCAACAGTATCTTTTAGTGTTTTGCCATCTGTATACATTGCTTTTTCTGCATAGTATTCGAGTGCTTCCGCATCCAGGATATTCGCCTCTACTAATAGCGCATCCGATTCATTGAATGCCTTTACTAGTTTGTTATTGAATGGATATAAATCGGGTGTTCCTAGATGAATGGAACCTAGTAAGTATACAAGTGTATCCTCATCCTGAACAACCCAAGCTACCCCGTTCGATCCTTGCTCTGCTAGCCCATATGTACTCTGAATGAAACGCACAGCCAATATTACAGCCTGTTGAGTCGTTGCCTTGCTCTCCAGCTGTAATCCATTAGCAGAGCCTTGTAATATATGATGCTCTTTCATAAATTGAATAGGATCTTTACCAACCGGTAAATCATAACGCGCTACAATATTATATAAACGTTTTACAATATCCCCACGTGTGTTATCATTCTTCACACTCACTGGTTTATATTGTTTGTTTTCATCTAAACCTAGAGAAGCAATTTTCTTTTCTGTTAAAGCTAATAATTCATTTACTTTATCTACCGAAATTTCTTGAAGGAAACCATCGAAATACCATTCCATTGGAAAGATTCCGTATTTTTCACCCTCATTTAATGTTTCTATTGCCCACTCACTAATTGATGGTGTTAAAGGTAGTGACTGCTCCTCCGCATGGATCACAGGTACAACCGTTGTCAGCATCAATGAAGCCCCCAGCAAAATAGCGCTTGTACGTTTCATTATCTTTTTCATCATAAGATTTTCTCTCCCTTTTTCTACTTCCTTACCTACAACGTTTGAAATTATACCATAAATAGACCAACTATTTTATAAGTAAATGTGAAAATTTTTACAAAAATGTATTGACTTTAATTATGTCGAAATAGTTATTACATCCCTTTAAATAAGACGATGACACTCGTTCTTGTCATCGCCTTTTAATTTTAAGCTTATTGAGTAAATTTAGGATCCAATATACCTAAACCACTGCCTTCAATTTCAAACTTCACTTTTGAAGCACCTTCTAAATTAACATTAACCTTTACCTTATCTTTTATCGACCCGCTATCATAAATCAATTTATTATCTGCGTAAATTTTCATATAGCCTATGCCGAAAGAACCTGCCGCTAGCTTTTTAACAGGCGCTAGGTATGTTTCAAATGATTTATATTTTCCATTAGCCATGTATTCAACTGTATGATCTTGTACAGCCCCACCGCCGTGATAGCCACCTAGTTGATAGGATTGTTCAAACTTTTCTCCAGTACTAATAACGATAGAACTTGGGTTATGGAAGAAGTGATCTTCATCACTCCCAATAGGCTTTACATCTTTTAAAGAGATGAAGGTTGGAGCATCACCAATATAAATGGATTTTGATTTACCATCCCATGTCACATTTTTCCCTAAAGACTCAGCAATAAAACGCATCGGCACATAAGTAGTTCCTTCATAAATAAAGCCAGATTGACCCTCTTTTGGCTTTTTCTCAACCTTATCTACATAGTAATGAATCGTATCTTGAGAAACATTGATCTTTTTCAAACTGCTTGCTGCCTCTGTCGTTGAAAGGTAGGTGAAGGTTAAACCTCCTAATATAAAAAAGCCTAAATAACTCGTAATAATAAGTAGTTTTTTCATAGAGCACACTCCTTAATATATTTATATGTAATTATACCAAAAATTACATATAAATATTTCAACATATTGTTCAAAATAGAAAAAAACTGCTTATCACTTCTTTATTCATGAAGCAATCCTTATTCTACATAATTATATTTGGCTTTTAAACGAGGCTTAAGGTCACTAGGCTATACTTGTTTAATCTCACAGACTTTTGTTTATGAAATTGAAGCTTTCCACTTTTAATATGATTATTAGTATCTGAATATTACTTAAATCCGTATGGATTATTCTTATCTATCAAAAAATGAATGTTTAACTCCATTTTTCTTTTAGTTACTGATTATGCTAGTATGTGACCTCCTTCTACATGAAGAATGGTTCCAGTCACAAAACTATTTTGTAGCAAGTATAATATGCTTTGTGCAACATCTTCGACCCTCCCTATACGTTTAACTGGAAGTTTATTTTCAACAGAAGCATAAAAATTATTCCGTATTTCTTCTGGCATTTTATTACGAGAAGGTGTATCAATGATACCAGGTGAAACAATATTCACTCGGATTGGAGCAAGTTCTAATGCCAAAGTTTGGCCTAGATTAGAAACAGCTGCATTGACTGCACCTAGAGTTGCTGAACCAACCATAGATTTATAGGCCACAACCCCAGAAAATAAAGTAATGGAACCGTTTGGTAAAATTTTCAACGCGCCGTATTTTGCTGCATAATATTGTCCCCAAAATTTGTTTTCAAATAACTGTCGAGCCTGGACTGTACTTGTTTGGATGAATGAGCCCCCTGATGTTTCTGCTGCGCTTACTACAAGATGATCGAACGGACCGACTTTTTCAAAGAAAGACACAACTTGCTGTTCTTGTGTTGTATCTAGTGTGTAAGCTATAGCCTTCACCCCCAATTGCTCTTTTGCTTTCCGTAATTTATCTTCAGATCGACTTGCAATGATTACTTCAGCACCTTGGGCTAATAGTTGTTTCGCTGATTCCAAGCCAATCCCAGAGCTCCCACCAATAATGACAACCTTTTTATCTTTTAACATGTTTTTACCTCCTATATTTCCAAATAGTAAATTAAAAATTCAATTTCTCTGGCATTTGTATATCACGCTTTCATTCATAATGGGTACTGATAGTAAAGGTACTTATTATAAGATCTACGCTTAAGGATAGTTGATATTTTGTTGAAATCTCACTAAATTTCATTACCCCCTTAATCTAGTAATGGATTAACAAAGCCAACGATATTATATATATAGTTACTTCATTTTCGGAAGTAGTGATATTTATTTCACAAAGTTTCTAGAAGTATACTATTGTGATAATATAAGGTGAATTAGACAAAAAAATTTTAGGAGGCTGTTTCTGATGAGTGTGATTGAGCCAGTCGTGTTGACCAAAGGAACTCCAGGTGAGACTTGTCCCATCGCTAAAACACTGGATATAATTGGAACAAAATGGACATTTTTGATAATTCGTGATCTGCTTATAGAAGGAACGATGCGCTTTAGTGACCTATTGAAATCAATGGATGGAATTAGCCCGAAAACACTTTCCCTCCGCCTTAAAGTGTTGGAGGATCAAGGTATTTTAGAAAGAAAGGTATTCCCTGAGGTTCCCCCTCGCGTGGAATATACGCTAACAGAAAAAGGAAAGGGATTGGAAGGTATTTTTATTGAACTAAAAAGATTTGGACTAAATTTATAAAAAATAAACCTTTAAATGTAAGCTATCATTGTGCAAAATGGAGGAAATTCAATGAATAAAGAAGATCAAATACGTGATCTTATTATCCAAACTTCTCTAAGTTTATTTAATAAAAAAGGTTACAACCAAACTTCTATTCAAGATATTATGACTGCCACGGCATTACCTAAGGGTGCCATTTATAGACGTTTTGAAAATAAAAATGACATAGCCATTGCTTCCTTCACCTATTCTATGAAGATTATTTGGGATCATTATTTTGAAGCAATAAAGTCTAAAATAACAGCGACAGATAAAATAATTGCTATGTTTGAAGTTTATCAAGATGCGGTTCATACCCCACCAGTTGATGGTGGATGTCCGCTACTGAATACAGCCATTGAAAGTGATGATGGATTCCCAGAACTACATGAGTTAGCTGCTAATGCACATAAAGAAACCCTACTTTTTTTACAATCAATCATTGAAGAAGGAATACATGCCAAAGAATTTAGGCAGCATGTAAATGCTTATTCCCTAGCATCTTTTTTATTCTCTACTTTAGAGGGTGCTGTCATGTCTAGTCGTTTAGCTTTAAATAACGATCATATGAATCATAGTATTGAACAGATCACATACCTTTTACAACAGTACGCACCAAAGAACCAAGAGGTTTAAAATACAATACCTCTTGGTTTTCACTGAAATGTAATAATTATATTGTTGAAAAAAAATGCATTTGCGTTTAAGATTATCTTGCGGACCGGACGGTTCGGTCCTAATATATTTTAAAGGAGAGATAGTTTTGGAAATAGCAATTTTACTTTACGATGGGATTACAGCTTTGGACGCAATTGGTCCATACGAGGTATTTGCAGCTACACAGCAATGTCATGTGAAATTTGTTGCTAAAGATAAAGGACTGATTAAACTAGATTCAAAAATGGGCTTTTTGCATGCAGACTATAGCTTTTCTGACATAACTTCTGCCGATATTCTTATTGTTCCTGGCTGTAGTCCACCTAACTTCAAAAATCCAATGAATGATGAAACAACGCTCAATTGGATTCGTAACATACATCAAACAACCAAATGGACAACATCCGTGTGCAATGGCTCTCTTATTTTAAGTGCAGCTGGTCTATTAAAAGGAATGAAGGCAACTAGTCACTGGGGTTCCTTTGATATCCTACAATCCCTTGGAACTATTCCAACAGATGAAAGAGTTGTGCGCCAAAATAAAATGGTCACAGCAGCTGGCGTCTCTTCTGGTATTGATATGGCTCTACAACTAGTTGCATGGGAATTTGGTGACGACCTTAGTATGGGAGTTCAGTTAATACTGGAATATGATCCACAGCCCCCATTTGATACAGGCTCTGTACAAAAAGCACCTAAGCCTTTAGTCGAAGATATAAAAAAAATGCTTCAGGCATTTTCAGAGAAAGAGCCTGATATGTAAACTCACCTTTTATACACCTCCTTAACACAGAGGTGTTTTCGTCATGATTTTTACGGTATTCATTTTGCTCTTACCGTTTTATGACGTTTGTTGTGACATTCCGTAGTATACTTTTATCACAACAAACTAAAGGAGTACATAAATGCTTGATTCTAATCCTAATTGGCTGGCACATTGCACAGAAATAAAAGATTTAGCCAAATCATTATTTCATAAATCGACGATACATCTTGATCGTGCGGCTCTCTTATTGATTACGGATGGCCAAACCACTCTATCTATTAATGGTCATAATGAGCATATTGTATTTGGGCATTTAATCGCCCTTGAAAATGATGCCGTTATCCAACTTACACATACAAATCGACTTGATTTTTCAGGCTATTTAATTAGCTTTGAGCTATATGATACAGAAATCAAATCAACCTGTAATTGGTCTATCGATACAACAAATGGTTACTATATTCAACGAGTGCCTGAAACGGTCATCGCAGATATTCGTATATCGCTTGCTATAAACACAGATCATCTCCATATTACTATTAAACAATTTATTTTATACAGCTTGTTGAAAGAATTACAACAAGAGAGACCAATAGATGAATACACCCTGGAACAAAGAATGAAACATACCGTTATTTATATGCAAAAGAAATATAATCAAATGATGACGAGAGATGAATTGGCAGCTATCGCTGGATATAGTCCATGGTATTATTCAAGAAAATTCATTGAGTTATATGATAAGACACCGATAGCTTATTTAATTAGTTATCGTATTTTCCGCGCACAGGAAATGCTATTAACAACAGATGATTTATCACAAAATATCGCAAAAAAAGTTGGCTTTGATGATGTGCAAAACTTTAGCCGACAGTTTAAACGTATTGTTGGTCGCCCACCTAAGCAATACAAAAAAACCGTTAGTGAATATCGTGTTTGCTATCTCTCACCTGCACATGCAGAAATTGCGATAGCATTAGGAGTTGTACCTAATTGTGTTACTGTAACTAACTCCCTGACTCCAAAGTATCAACAACTTCTTTTTCATGAAGTTGGTACAACCATTTTAGAAATGCCTCAATATGTGATTCAGCAGGACATAATTGTACAACAACAACCAGATTTAATTATCGGTGTCGACTTAACAGAGGAGACAAAACAGCAGTTCCAAACTATCGCCCCTGTTATCACTGGACTAACCTATGATCTACATTCACTCATCCGTTATTTTGGTAAATTGTTTAATAAAGAGAAGGAAGCTGCACAAATCATTCGCGAACTTACTACATATGTAGAGGTTCTAAAAAATAAAATACAACATCATATAATAAAAGATGCTACTGTCCTATACTTACGTGTGGAGGAGCTAGGTTACCGCTATCTCGGTGAATCTTCTAGTGACTCGGCTATCCTCTTATATCAGGAGCTGGGCTTGCAAATGCCTGAAGGATTGCGCGCAAATGCAAACAGTTTCAACATATGTTCCTTACAACAATTAGTGGCTGCCAATCCTACATATTTATTTATTGAAAAACGCATAATGGACTATTATACCGCCGACTTAAGCCTAGCTACTTTACAAAATGGTGAGCAGTGGGCAAATTTAGATGCGGTGAAAAATAACCGTGTTTTTTCTGTAGATACTGGTTTATGGATTAACAATTGTAGTGTATTTGGCAAAAGGGAGATTATGCAACAGATTGAACAAGCGATTTTAGGGAGTGTTTGCTTCTAGAACACAATAATCCAATTTTTAAGGCACTTTACGCCATAGTAGGGTTTAACATTACCTGTTATTATTTGATATTGATAATCATTATCAAATAAAAAGGAGCAATAATCCATGAAAAAAATGACGCCCTATATACTTCTTATACTTGTTGCTTTAGCTTTAGTTGCTTGCTCAAGTACTAACAAAGAAAGCGGAAATGAAGAAAAGGATCCAAAAGAAAAAAGCGAGCCAACAACACGTGTTGTAAAAGATGCCTACGGTGATGTCACTATCCCTACCGAGCCTAAAAATATATTAGTTCTTAGTTCTAACTATGCTGAAAACCTAATTGAAATCGGTGTAACGCCTCAAATGGTGACAGTTGTTGAAGAAATTGAACCTGAATATCGCTTTAACTTATTCGATGACAACCATGTTAAAATTATTCCAACTGTGCAATATGAAGACAATTTAGAAGTTATTCTTCAAGCAGCACCAGATGTCATTATTGCTCAAGGCGCAGCTATTGATGCTAAAAAATATGAAGCATTAAGTAAAATTGCCCCTACGGTAGCTGTTGAAGCCGGTGTTGCAATAGATGAATATGTACCTGTGCTTGGTGAACTGTTCAATAAAGAAAAAGAAGCAGAGCTTGCTCTACAGAAGTATAGAGACAAAATAGCAGATACGAAAGAGAAACTACATCAGGCTATAGGTGACGAAAAAATTCTTGTATTGCGTGTAGAACAAAATCAATATCGTGTGTTAGGCACTGAAAAGGGTAGTCCTGGTAGTGACATGTTATATACACAGCTGGGATTAAGTATTCCAACTAAGCTGAAGGATCATCATGATTGGTTCACCCCTATTTCCTTAGAAGTTTTACCTGAGATTGACGCAGACCATATTTTTGTTGAACAACGTCAAATGCAAAATTATAGTAGTGAACAATCCATGAAGGATTTAGAGAATAGCCCAATGTGGCAAGGAATGGATGCCGTGAAGGCAGGCAATGTTTACCCATTAAAAACAGCTGATTACGTTGTAGGTGAAGGTTTAGTTGGCTCTCCATTATTCCTTGATTATTTAGTTGAAAGGTTGGTGCGTTAAATGCAACAAGAAATTTATGATGTAATTATTATCGGTGGAGGCCCAGCAGGCATGTATGCTGCCTTTTACAGTGGCATGCGTGAAATGAAAACAAAAATTATCGAAGTAAAGCATGAACTAGGTGGATTTATGCGTACCTATCCCGAGAAATTAGTTTGGGATGTCGGGGGTATTGAGCCTGTTCGATGTGAAGAAATCATTCATTCCTTAATCAAGCAAGCGACGACATTTAATCCAACAATCGTCTTTGGTCAAGAAATTGTTGGCATGGAAAAACGCGATGATGGCATTTTTGTCTTAACAGCAAAAACAGGCGAGAAACATTATACAAAAACGATTATTCTAGCTACAGGACGAGGCATTACACGCATTCAGAAATTAACGGTAGAAGGCGCTGACCGCTATGAACTAAACAACCTTCATTATACAGTAACGAACATAAATAGATTTAAAGATAAACGTGTACTCATCTCTGGTGGAGGCGACTCAGCTGTAGATTGGGCTATTGAAATGGCTCCTATCGCCAAAGAAGTGTATGTCGTGCATAGACGTGATGACTTTAGTGCCTTTGAATCTTCTGTAACGCGCATGAAGTCTATCGTCACTACCTTTGTTCCCTATACGGTTTCTCGTTTACATGGTAATGGTAATAAAATCGAGCATGTCACATTACAGCATGTTCATTCAGATGATACAACAAACATTGAAGTAGACGAAGTACTTGTCAATCACGGGTTTGACCGAAACTTTGGTGGCGCCATTATGGATTGGGGCTTAGCTTCTGAAGAATGGGGCATTTCCGTTACACCAAAAATGTGCACTAGTATCCCCGGCATCTTTGGCGCAGGCGATATTGTAACGAACGAAGGGAAAATAAGACTGATTGCAGGCGCATTTAATGACGCGGTCCTCGCTGTAAATAGCGCCAAATTATACATTGACCCTACAGAAGCAAAAATGGCGGGCGTTTCTTCCCACAACGACCGCTTCGCTGAAAAAAATGAAGCGCTACAACAAAAGAATAAAGCTGTAACTACACATAGGTGATCAGTTACTATCTTCCCTGTTAGGTATAATCTAATGGGGATTTTTATTGAAGATATCTATGGAATTACAGTCCACTATACGGCTGTCAAATTCTATAAAAATAGCTGGGTCCCCTTGCTTCTATACTTACGAATTATTTTAAAAAATCTTTGATACAGCGATGATTTTTACGGTATGAGCTGGTTTCCTTCAGCTGTCCTAATATCTTGTCTGTTAGAACAAACCAAATATAAAGTAATTAACAACTATATTCATGAAACTGACTACAATATTTTTAGAAAATATTTACAAAACTCTTTAAAATTTAATTTACAATAATTGTAAAAAACTCGACCCATGGTTAATGGATCGAGTTTTAATTTCGATATTTTATTTCAGCTTATACAGCCTTTGAGTGTCATAAACTGAATTTTTTTGTCCCGAATGAATAATTACTCAACCGTCACCGATTTAGCTAAGTTACGTGGTTTATCCACATCACAACGACGGTGGAGTGCAGCATAGTAGCTGATTAACTGTAATGGCACTACCGATACAAGTGGCGTTAGGTATTCGTGAACATGTGGAATGACTAAGCGGTCTCCATCCTCATCGATACCAGCCATCGCAATAATACATGGATATGCACCACGCGCAGCAACTTCTTTCACATTACCACGGATGTTTAGCCCAACTGATGCTTGTGTAACAAGTGCAAACACTGGTGTTCCTTCTTCAATTAAAGCAATTGTTCCGTGTTTAAGCTCACCGCCAGCAAAGCCTTCTGCTTGGATATAAGAGATTTCCTTTAGCTTTAAGGCCCCTTCAAGGCTCACGTAGAAGTCCATATTACGACCAATAAAGAATGCATTACGCGCGATTTTTAAGTAGTCTTCTGCGATGTCTTCTAATACATCTTTTGAGTCAATCATTGTTTGGATACCGTTTGCGGCAATCGCAAGCTCTTGTTTTAAATCAAATTCTAAGCCTGTGCCATTTGCTTTTGCTGTTACGTATGCTGCTAAAGCAAGGACAGCAACTTGCGCCACATATGCTTTTGTAGAAGCTACCGCAATTTCTGGACCTGCATGTAATAACAATGTGTGGTCAGCTTCTCGTGATAGAGTTGAGCCAGGAACATTTGTAATCGTTAATGTTGGGTAGCCAAGCTCTTTAATTTTTACTAGTACCTGACGGCTATCTGCTGTTTCACCTGATTGTGTAATAAAGATAAATAAAGGTCTTTCTGAAAGTAATGGCATATTATAGCCAAATTCACTAGAAATATGAACTTCTACTGGAATACCAGCCATTTTTTCGAAATATTGTTTACCAATAAGGCCTGCATGATAGCTTGTGCCCGCCGCAATAATATATAAACGATCTGCAGTTCGCAATGCTTCTAAGATTTCTGTATCTATTGTTAGATCGCCATTGTCACCCTCATACGCTTGAATAATTTTGCGAATGACTGTAGGCTGCTCATCCATTTCTTTTAACATATAATGAGGATATGTCCCCTTTTCAATGTCGCTCATATCAAGCTCTGCTGTATATGGTGCACGTTCAACTACAGAACCATCTAGTTTTGTAATTTCAACGCTAGCCTTGTGTACAATGACAACCTCTTTGTCGTGAAGCTCTACATATTGATCTGTCACTTGCAGCATAGCCATTGCATCCGAAGCAACAACATTGAAGCCTTCACCAATTCCAACTAAAAGTGGGGATTTATTTTTCGCTACAAAGATTGTATCTGCAGCTTCTGCATCTAATAATGCAAGCGCATATGAACCATGTAGTAAAGATAATGTTTTACGGAAAGCATCTGCTGTGCATAAACCTTCCTTTACAAACAATTCTACTAATTGCACGATAACCTCTGTATCTGTATCAGATTTCATCGGAATGCCTTTTAAATACGTTTTTTGTAATAGATGATAGTTTTCAATTACCCCATTGTGCACAAGCGTAAAACGCCCTGATGCACTTTGATGAGGGTGAGCATTTAAGCGATTTGGTACACCATGTGTTGCCCAACGTGTATGACCAATACCAATTTTAGCAGCAACATCTTCATCTACTGCTCCTCTTAAGTCTGCGATACGTCCTTTTTCTTTAAAAACAGTTACGCCTTCTTCATTACGTACTGCAATACCTGCTGAATCATAACCACGGTATTCTAGTTTCTCTAAGCCTTTTAATAAAATTTCCTTTGCATCTGATTCACCAATATATCCTACAATTCCACACATAAATTCTCGTCCTCCGATATTGTCAATTTAACGCAATGACAAAGTAGACCTCATCTATCGAATTTTTAGAATGGACAGGCATGCTTTATTTTTATATAAAATAAAACACCCCCGTACATGCAATCAAATCATTCAGCCATCTGAATGGAGCATTCGATATGTGAAGTTTTCTACTATTCATCTATTGCTTTACAATACCTTCTCCATTTCCTGTACATTCAATCGCTCAAATGCTTTCAAAATGAAAAATGACAATCGGGTATGTCGATCGGGAGGTATCCGCCGAATTTTCGATAAACCTCCACCTCGTCTGCTGAAGATCCATTTCGTCCAATTTCTTCAGCTCAGGCGCTATAATTGTTTTCCGATTTTACGCTCTCTTTCCTCCTTTTGCGTTCGTTAAAGAACAAGGTCGGACCTCGTCTTCAACTTCTCCATCATACTCAATCATATGCTATCCGTCAAACTTTCGTTATAAAAAATACCTAGTGCTCTTGCTTTTTCGTGACAAATATGTAGACAAACAATTGTTAGTGGAGGCGAATTTGTAGAGAATCTGAGCGAAATGCTCAAAGAAGGTTTAAAGGGGATCGTATTCGAAATCATTAATCGTTGCACAATTTATGGGTATAAAATTGTCAAACAACGTACGATTATGGACTTTGAGGGTATAGCAGAAGGCATATTGATCTTGGTACAATCACAAATGCGCTCATCACATTATCCAAAAGATAACGAAAGACACAAGCCAAAACAGCTTGTGCCCTTTTTATTATTTACTAGCTAATAAATTTACTATTTCTCTATTAAAGGCAGGTAGGTCATCTGGTGTTCTACTTGTTACTAGTTGCTTTTGACAGACGAATACTTCTTCATCGTGGAATTTTACCCCTGCATTTTCTAAATCTACTTGAATGGATTTATAACCCGTGGCGTCACGACCATTTAGTGTTTTTGCCGTAATTAGTAGCTGCGGTCCATGACAAATGGCAAAGGTAGGTTTCATATCATCCATAAAGGATTTTACAAACGCCACTACTCGATCATCGGCGCGTAAGATATCCGGAGAAAAACCACCAGGTATAAACAGTGCATCAAAATCATTGGCCTTTACTTCATCAATGCCTTTATCAATTTTTACTGTTTCCCCATGTTTTCCTTTTACTTCTTTTCCTGCCTCTGTATCAATTGTTACTAGCTGATGTCCAGCCGCTTCTAAAGCTTCTTTAGGACTTGTAAATTCACTATCCTCGAACATATCGGTAATAACTGTAGCAATTTTAGCCATATCTATCAAACACTCCTTGTTATTGTGACTCCCTTTTACTGTTCCCCATCTTTTCTATTTCAAACATCCATTTCAAACAAGAAAAACTCGATTTCCTAAAAATGGAAATCGAGTTCATATTCTTCATTTACTATTCTGTTAAGCCCATTTCTGCACGTACAACATCGGCAATACGCTCAACAAAACGCTCACAATCTGTTTCTGTAGCAGCTTCCACCATTACACGAACAAGTGGCTCAGTACCTGAAGGACGTACTAAGACACGACCATTCCCTGCCATTTCCGCTTCTACCTCTGCAATCACAGCGGCCACTTTCGTATTTTCAGTCACTGCATGCTTGTCTGTTACGCGAACATTGACAAGACGCTGAGGATAGATTTTCATTTCAGCAGCAAGCTCCGACAGCTTCTTACCTGTTGCTTTCATAATGTCGACAAGCTGAATACCTGTTAGTAGACCATCGCCTGTTGTATTAAAATCTAAGAAAACAATATGCCCTGATTGTTCGCCACCTAAATTGTAATCATTAGCACGCATTTCCTCTACAACATAACGATCTCCTACTGCCGTTTGTATACTTCGCATACCGTTATCTTCGACAGCCTTATAGAAGCCCATATTGCTCATAACAGTTGAGACAATTGTTTGCTTCTTTAAACGACCAACTGCATTTAAATACTTTCCAATAATAAACATAATTTGATCACCGTCAACAATTTTACCGTTTTCATCTACAGCAATTAAACGGTCACCGTCCCCATCAAATGCTAGACCAACATCTGCATTCTTTTCCAATACAAACTTAGCTAGTCCCTCAGGATGCGTTGAACCTACACCATCATTAATATTTAGACCAGTTGGAGAAGCACCCATTGTAGAAATGTCAGCCTCTAGATCCGCAAAAAGATGCGTCGCTAATGATGAGGTAGCACCATGTGCACAGTCTAATGCTACATGGATACCATCAAATTCTTCATCCACTGTTTGCTTTAAGTATTGAATATACTTTTGTCCACCCTCGAAATAGTCACTTACAGATCCTAAATCAGCCCCTATTGGACGTGGTAATGTATCCTCTTGAGCATCAAGTAAAATTTCAATTTCCTCTTCTTGTGCATCTGTTAGTTTAAAGCCATCTGGACCAAAGAATTTGATGCCATTGTCCGCTACTGGGTTATGCGAAGCTGAAATCATGACGCCTGCATCTGCGCTCATAATACGAGTAAGATATGCCACACCTGGAGTTGAAATAATTCCGAGTCGCATTACTTCTACCCCAATTGATAAGAGCCCAGCAACAAGTGCACCTTCCAGCATCTCGCCTGAAATACGTGTGTCACGACCAATTAAAACCTTAGGACGGTCAGTTGCATCCTTCGTTAACACATAGCCACCTATACGGCCAAGTTTAAATGCAAATTCCGGTGTTAGTTCACTATTGGCGACGCCACGGACGCCATCTGTTCCAAAATATTTACCCATTCTACTTATTCTCTCCTTCAATGCAAGACTGTGTCATATTCATCCATAGACACTTGTCCGCTTACTTTTGGAAAAGTCTGCTTTTGTTTATTCATTGGTAATTTTTAATAGTCCACTCAGTTAGTTTGTTTGGTGAATATATTGCGGTCTACCCACCAAAACAAACCCCGGTTAGATTTTTGATTTAGAATCAAAATAAAATTATAGTCAGATATTGTTTAAGAATCAATATCTTCCGTTTCATCGGTTGGCGTATTTTTATCAGTAGTAGTACTATCATCCTTCACATCAGTTTCTTCAGTTGGAGGTGGCGCTTCCTCTGTAGAAGCTGGTGTTTTCTGCTCTTCTTCCTTCTCTACTTTTGTAATATCTGCCTTCACTTTTATTTTCTTATCAGATATTTTTGTCACACCATCTGGTAATTTTACATCAATTTCATAAGTTTTTGACTCTGTAATTTTTGACAGGTCTACTGTTATTGGAATTTCTGTTAAACCATCAATAATCGATTTTCTGCCATATACTTTAATCATTTTTTGCGTAAATGTTAAAGAATTGATCGTTATATCATCCAATGCTTGCCCTGTTTCCCTCAAAACAACCGGGAGTTCTCGACTATATTCCCCAATATCTACTTGAACATTAACAGTATCAGGTTCAATTGTCACATCAAGTTTATTTAAGTCTCGATCTAATACTTTTACTGCCGCGTCCTGAGTGAAGGATTGCTTCAAGCCTGGCTCTCCAGCAACAGTTGCTTTTACATAGCTGATGCTTTCAATAGCACTTTTTGCACCTGTCACGTAAACAGTCGGTGGATCAGCTACCATATCCTTTAAAATATACCCTTCTTCTATTAGTCGAGTATTCATTTCAGGGTCCACTCGGAACTCTTTCGTGACCTTTTCCTCAATATTTACATGAATAGTTGCAGGGTCTAATGTAACCTTTAACTTATCAGAAATATTTTCGTATTGTAGCTTTACATCATGCTCGCCAATCAATAGATTACTTAAATCAACAAATACTGAGAAATCCTTTGTTGCTCTTGTTTTTATAACAACAGGCATTGGCCCTTTTATCTTCACATCTACTGTTTCAGGTAAACCTGTTACAATCAGATTCTCATTATCATAATAAACATCTACTGGCACATCACGAATAATATCAGTCTGTTCAGTGGTGGTTGTTGTATTGATTGGAGATAGCTCGGTACGAACTGAGAAAAAAAGCAAAAATGCTAAAAATAGCGCGATGATTCTTAATACCCAAGGGCTATCCATCATTTTATCCATTCTTTTTCCCCCTCCAAGTTAACTTAGAGGCTGCATTTGACTCTTGTGCTGATCCGAACCACATTTTTCGCAATAGTGTCTCGAACTCCTCTAGAGAAAGATTACGATGGAGATTACCATTCAACGTAATACTAATGGCGCCTGTTTCCTCTGAGACAACGATTGTAATTGCATCCGTAACTTCACTTAACCCAAGCGCAGCACGATGGCGTGTCCCTAACTCCTTTGAAATAAATGGACTTTCAGATAGAGGTAAATAACAAGCTGCCGCTGTAACTTTATCTCTTTGCATAATAACCGCCCCATCATGTAGTGGCGTATTCGGTATAAAGATATTAATTAGCAATTCTGAAGAAATTTCAGCATTTAGACCTATACCTGTTTCAATATATTCGTTAAGACCTGTTTCTTTTTCAATTGAAATTAACGCACCTATTCGACGTTTAGCCATATAACTTACAGATTTTTTCATAGCCTCTATAAGCCTTGTTTGCTCCTCGTCTTCTTGACTAGATGATCGTTGGAAAAGTTTACCTCTACCAATTTGTTCTAAGCCTCGTCTGATTTCAGGTTGGAAGATGATAATAATCGCTAAGAAACCAAATTCAATGACCTGCTGTAACATCCAGCCTAATGTTTGTAACCCTAAAAGGTCTGTTGCAATTCGTGCAATAATAATGACGAAAATTCCCTTAAGTAATTGGACAGCCTTCGTACCTTTAATGAGGGTTAAGACCTTATAAACAACGTACCAAACGAGCAGTACATCGATGAAGTTAATAACAATATTCACAGGCGTTAAATCTGTGAAATGTTCAATAATTTGCACGTGGCATCCCCCACTTTTCATTACGAATCCATACACATTCAAGTATAGCACATTCTTATCAAATGTAACTTTTTTCAAATAAAAAGTCTACTCAGAAGAGTAGACCTTTCAGCCTCTCACGTGCACTATTTTTTAGGACGTATAGAGTGTTATTTAGTTTCTTCCTTTTCATCAAATGTCATGGCTGATTTTACAGAGTTTTTAATTGTATACCATAACCATTCAAATACTTCGTCAATTTCTTCAATTCTCCCTGAAACTACCGCTGAAGATGCCATGTATTGCCCGTTTATGACTGTGACGTTACCATCAACTTCTCCTTCAACAACCAAATCGCCATTTTTCACAACAATATCGCCCTTTACAACTTCTCCTTCAGGTACGATAACCGTTTGACCATCCACAACTAAATTGGGCTGCTTGGTCACAGAGAAATGCTGGTCATCCATAAAGCTACCGAGCAAGGTAGCACTCATAAATAAACAAAATACTGCTGCTGCCACAAAAAGTGGATGTCGACGTATCCATTTTTGTATGCCTACTCGACTTTTTGGTTTTGGTAAACGAGCCATTACTGCTGCTTCAAAATCCGGAGGCGCTGTAATATGGGAAGCACTCTTCACAAAGGCGATTGTTTCACTCAATTCATGCATCAACTGTTTACAATCATTACATGTATGCAAGTGTTGCTTTAACTCTTGCTCATGCTCACGACTAATGTCACCGTCTAAATAATCATGCATATAATCAATAATATGCTCTGGACAAGTATTCATGACGCTCCCCCTCCTACAGATTGTTTAACTGCTTACGTAATGCCTCACGTCCGCGGTGAATTCTCGTTTTCACCGTTCCAAGCGGCATATCTAAAATCTCGCTAATCTCTTGCAACGATAACTCTTCTATATATTTCAATACTATAACCGAACGGTATTTATCCGGTAAACGTCCAATTTCGTATTGAATGCGATCTTGCAGCTCCATTTGCTCTAACTGCTCCTCTGGTAGCTGGTCGTCTGCTGCGATTTGTGAATACATATCAAGCCCTTCTGTACCAGCTACTTCTGCATCTAAATAATAATCCGGTTTCTTTTTCCGAATCCGATCTATACAGAGGTTTGTCGCTATGCGATAAAGCCACGTGGAAAACTTTCTTTTCTGATCAAAAGTATGCAAATTCATATATGCCCGAACAAAAGCTTCCTGAGCAATATCTTCAGATTCTTGTTTGTTACCTAACATTCGATAGCATACTTGGTACAGTTTGTGCTGATAGAGACTCACAATATCGGCAAATGCGTTTTGATCGCCTTTAAGCACTTGTTTTATTCTCTTATTTACTAACGCATCCATTGTGTTGACTTCTCCACCTTTACAACTGTCTTATACTATACGACCCATCAATAAGAAAAGTTTCGTTTTATTTCAATTATAGCAAAAGATTTTTATGCAATGTGGCAACAGGCAATTTTTTGAAAAATTTTCTTTAAACTAAAGTTTCTCCAAATAAAGATCCCATTAAAGCAACAGCTACATTTGCTGTTGTATTTTTCTCGTCTAATATCGGATTAACTTCTACAAACTCTGCTGAAGTTAACATTCCAGACTCTTGTAACATTTCCATCGCTAAATGACTTTCTCGATACGTAATTCCACCTGGCACTGGTGTTCCAACACCTGGTGTATAAAGAGGGTCAAGTCCATCTAAATCCAGCGATAGGTGTAATCCATCAACATCTCGCTCTTTTAAATAGGCAAGTGCATCTTCCATAACACGCGTCATGCCAAGTCGGTCAATTTCATGCATAGTGTATACTTTAATCCCTTGTTCACGAATCAAATCACGCTCACCAGGATCTACAGAACGAGCTCCTATAATAATAACGTTTTCTGGCTTAATTTTTGGCACATTATTACGAATTTGAACTAAACGTTCATGCCCAAGCCCAATACTAACTGCTAAAGGCATTCCATGTATGTTGCCGGAAGGTGTAGTTTCAGGTGTATTTAAATCTGCATGTGCATCATACCAAATAACACCTAGATTTTTATAATGTTCCGCTAATCCTGCAAGTGTCCCAATAGCAATACTATGGTCACCACCAAATACAAGTGGGAATTTTTTTTGTTCGACTACTTCATGTACGCTATTAGCTAAAGCCGTACTAACTTCTACTACTTCCTCTAAATTCAATAACTTTTCATCTACTGTCGCGTTTGCATGCTTTTGACTAACACGAATATCCCCTTGATCTTGTACCTCGTGTCCAATACTTGCTAAACGTTCAACAACGCCTGCATAACGAATAGCACTTGGTCCCATATCTACGCCTCGGCGTGTTTGTCCGTAATCTGTTGGTACTCCAATAATAGAAATATTAAGTTTATTCATGTTTTTATACCCCCTAAAAGTTATAAGACTATTGTAAAGCCTACTTACCACTTGGCTCAACCCAACATAAATACGCATATTTATTCATTTTCAAATAACATAAAAAAATCTCCTACTGTTTTCAGTAAGAGACTAGTTATCTGTATTTATTATATCACTTTTGAATATATTTTATTCTATAAAAGTGAGCCATGAAGGACTCGAACCTTCGACCCTCTGATTAAAAGTCAGATGCTCTACCAACTGAGCTAATGGCTCATAAAAGAAAAATGGCTGGGGTACTAGGATTCGAACCTAGGCATGACGGAATCAAAATCCGTTGCCTTACCGCTTGGCTATACCCCAATCATTTATAAAACTGGTGGAGGGGGACGGATTCGAACCGCCGAACCCTAAGGAGCGGATTTACAGTCCGCCGCGTTTAGCCACTTCGCTACCCCTCCGAAATAACACAAGAATAATGGTGGAGGATGACGGGCTCGAACCGCCGACCCTCTGCTTGTAAGGCAGATGCTCTCCCAGCTGAGCTAATCCTCCATAGAAACAGGTGTGTTATATCACAGTTTATTTTCATTTTAAAGCCTGTACATCATGATGATGTATTTTAAATGGTGACCCCTACGGGATTCGAACCCGTGTTACCGCCGTGAAAGGGCGGTGTCTTAACCACTTGACCAAGGGGCCAAACTTATGTCTCAAACAAGACAAGAATTATGATAACATTATTTCTACATTCTTGCAACACTTTTCTACATTTTTTTATGTATAAAGCCATCTTAAAAATGAGCAAAAAAATGGCTCCGAAGGCAGGACTCGAACCTGCGACAACCTGATTAACAGTCAGGTGCTACTACCAACTGAGCTACTTCGGAACAATACTATTCAAATCGGTCTTAGACAACCTCTTAAGTACATTTATTATTATAGCAAGCATTCTAAATAATGCAACATATTTGTGTAAAATATTATATTTTTTTGTCGAGAATTTCTTAAATAGTACTTAGAAAGTATAATAGTTCTCTATTAAATCTAAAATTTCTATTTTGTGTATTAAATATTCTTGCTGTATATTATTGCAATTGTTAAAATAAAAATAGTTTTATGAATTTTCTATCATTTTAGGGGGAGGAATGTTCAAATGGTAATAGAGGATTTAATTGCACCGGATGTTTATAACATCACAGAGGAATTAGAAAAGTTTTCGCAAGATAGTGAACGCCAAGCTATACGTTGGTTAAATACACAACAAGAGAGACAAACCGTTACTTACGTAGAACTTGTTCAAAAAATGAATCAATACGCGAATGCCTTTACGAAGAAGGGGCTTCAAAAAGGAGATCGTGTATTAGTTATTATTCCTCGCCTACCTGAGGCCTATTTTGTTTTCCTAGGCTGTTTAAAAGCGGGTATTGTTCCTATTTCCTGTTCAGAGATGTTGCGCGCAAGTGATTTAGAGTATCGTATGGAGCATTCTTCTGCCAGTGCCGTTATCGCCTATGAAGTATTTACTAGTGAAGTAGACAAAATTTCGTCTTCTGTCGATGCTTTAAAAAACAAAATGGTCATCGGAACAGCTACAGGAGATTGGACTTCTTTAGATGAATTGGCTAGCTCTCAGCCAAATACATTTACGGCTGTTGCTACTAAACGCGATGACATGGCCTTCCTTTCTTATACTTCTGGAACAACAGGTAAGCCTAAAGGCGTCGTCCATTCTCATGGCTGGGGCTATGCACATATTCGAACAGCGGCTGCACAGTGGCTTTGTGTACGTGAAGGAGACTTAGTATGGGCAACTGCAGCTCCAGGCTGGCAAAAATGGATTTGGAGCCCGTTCCTATCTACTATTATGTTGGGAGCTACTGCCTTTGTTTATCATGGTGGATTTGATGCAAAAACATATCTTCAACTGTTGCAGGATGAAAAGGTTAATGTTCTTTGCTGCACCCCAACTGAGTATCGTATCATGGCGAAACTTGAGAATTTAAAAGACTATAATCTATCTTCTCTTCGTAGTGCTGTCTCTGCTGGTGAGCCATTAAATCGACCAGTCATTGAAACATTTAAGAATCACTTTGGTTTAAAAGTCCGCGATGGTTATGGTCAAACTGAAAATACATTACTCATTGGTACTTTGGAAAACACGGAGCTACGACCTGGTTCCATGGGTGTCCCAACTCCAGGTAATATTGTACGTATTATCGACAATGAAGGCAATGAGGCACCTGTTGGCGAGGTTGGCGATATTGCGATACACAAATCATCGCCAGCCTTGTTTAAAGAGTATTATCGTGAGCCTGAGCGCACACAAGCGGCATTCCGCGGTGAATGGTACATTACAGGTGATCAAGCAAAATGTGATGAAGATGGTTACTTCTGGTTTGAAGGTCGGGGCGATGATATTATTATTTCATCTGGTTATACGATTGGTCCATTTGAAGTGGAAGATGCCTTAAACAAACATGATGCTGTACAAGAGTGTGCTGTGGTAGCTGCTCCAGATGAAATTAGGGGGCATATTGTCAAAGCCTACGTAATCTTACGAGATGGCTATAAGGGACACAATGAAGAAGAACTAATCAAGGAGCTACAGGAGCATGTAAAAGCACTGACGGCTCCTTATAAATATCCTCGTAGTATTGTCTTTATCGATGAGTTACCAAAAACAACATCTGGGAAAATTCGTCGTATCGAACTACGAGCAGCAACTGTCTAAAATAGTAAGGAGGCATTTCATTCAAAGAAATGCCTCCTTACTTTATCTACTTTTTAGAATTTTAGACAGAAAAAAAGCCACTACTGAGTGTATCAGTAGCGACTTTTTGCGCCTAGCGATGTCCTACTCTCACAGGGGGAAGCCCCCAACTACCATCGGCGCTAAAGAGCTTAACTTCCGTGTTCGGTATGGGAACGGGTGTGACCTCTTTGCCATCATCACTAGACTATAGTCGGCTTTCAATATACATCGCATTTCTTCGTCAGCTTCTGTCGTTCAGTCAGTCACGTACTTGAGTACGCTCCTTCCCTCTCTCTATTGCTTCCTCGAACTACTCGTATCTTGAAACCCTTCATAAAAGAAATTATTCTTTCAAAACTGGATAAACGGTTCATTGAATGTTTCAAACTTTTTTGGTTAAGTCCTCGATCGATTAGTATTCGTCAGCTCCATGTGTCACCACACTTCCACCTCGAACCTATCTACCTCATCGTCTTTGAGGGATCTTACTTACTTGCGTAATGGGAAATCTCATCTTGAGGGGGGCTTCATGCTTAGATGCTTTCAGCACTTATCCCGTCCACACATAGCTACCCAGCGATGCCTTTGGCAAGACAACTGGTACACCAGCGGTGTGTCCATCCCGGTCCTCTCGTACTAAGGACAGCTCCTCTCAAATTTCCTACGCCCACGACGGATAGGGACCGAACTGTCTCACGACGTTCTGAACCCAGCTCGCGTACCGCTTTAATGGGCGAACAGCCCAACCCTTGGGACCGACTACAGCCCCAGGATGCGATGAGCCGACATCGAGGTGCCAAACCTCCCCGTCGATGTGGACTCTTGGGGGAGATAAGCCTGTTATCCCCGGGGTAGCTTTTATCCGTTGAGCGATGGCCCTTCCATGCGGAACCACCGGATCACTAAGCCCGTCTTTCGACCCTGCTCGACTTGTAGGTCTCGCAGTCAAGCTCCCTTGTGCCTTTACACTCTACGAATGATTTCCAACCATTCTGAGGGAACCTTTGGGCGCCTCCGTTACCTTTTAGGAGGCGACCGCCCCAGTCAAACTGTCCGCCTGACACTGTCTCCTGCCCCGCTAAGGGGCATGGGTTAGAATTTCAATACAACCAGGGTAGTATCCCACCGACGCCTCCTTCGAAGCTGGCGCTCCGAGATCTCTGGCTCCTACCTATCCTGTACAAGTTGTACCAAAATTCAATATCAGGCTACAGTAAAGCTCCACGGGGTCTTTCCGTCCTGTCGCGGGTAACCTGCATCTTCACAGGTACTATAATTTCACCGAGTCTCTCGTTGAGACAGTGCCCAGATCGTTACGCCTTTCGTGCGGGTCGGAACTTACCCGACAAGGAATTTCGCTACCTTAGGACCGTTATAGTTACGGCCGCCGTTTACTGGGGCTTCAATTCGCAGCTTCGCTTGCGCTAACCACTCCTCTTAACCTTCCAGCACCGGGCAGGCGTCAGCCCCTATACGTCACCTTACGGTTTTGCAGAGACCTGTGTTTTTGCTAAACAGTCGCCTGGGCCTATTCACTGCGGCTCTCATGCGCTTGCACGCTCAAGAGCACCCCTTCTCCCGAAGTTACGGGGTCATTTTGCCGAGTTCCTTAACGAGAGTTCTCTCGCACACCTTAGGATTCTCTCCTCGACTACCTGTGTCGGTTTGCGGTACGGGCACCTCTCACCTCGATAGAGGCTTTTCTTGGCAGTGTGAAATCAGGAACTTCGTCCATACGGACTCGCCATCACAGCTCAACGTTACAGTGTGCGGATTTGCCTACACACACGCCTTACTGCTTGGACGCGCATAACCAACAGCGCGCTTACCCTATCCTACTGCGTCCCCCCATTTCTCAAACGGTGAGGAGGTGGTACAGGAATATCAACCTGTTGTCCATCGCCTACGCCTATCGGCCTCGGCTTAGGTCCCGACTAACCCTGAGCGGACGAGCCTTCCTCAGGAAACCTTAGTCATACGGTGGACGGGATTCTCACCCGTCTTTCGCTACTCATACCGGCATTCTCACTTCTAAGCGCTCCACCAGTCCTTCCGGTCTGACTTCAACGCACTTAGAACGCTCTCCTACCACTGACATCGTAGATGTCAATCCACAGCTTCGGTGAATCGTTTAGCCCCGATACATTTTCGGCGCAGCGTCACTCGACCAGTGAGCTATTACGCACTCTTTAAATGATGGCTGCTTCTAAGCCAACATCCTGGTTGTCTGTGCAACGCCACATCCTTTTCCACTTAACGATTACTTTGGGACCTTAGCTGGTGGTCTGGGCTGTTTCCCTTTTGACTACGGATCTTATCACTCGCAGTCTGACTCCCGTGTATAAATATCTGGCATTCGGAGTTTGTCTGAATTCGGTAAACCGGGATGGCCCCCTAGTCCAAACAGTGCTCTACCTCCAGTATTCTCATCACGAGGCTAGCCCTAAAGCTATTTCGGAGAGAACCAGCTATCTCCAAGTTCGATTGGAATTTCTCCGCTACCCACACCTCATCCCCGCACTTTTCAACGTGCGTGGGTTCGGGCCTCCAGTAAGTGTTACCTTACCTTCACCCTGGACATGGGTAGATCACCTGGTTTCGGGTCTACGACCACGTACTATTTCGCCCTATTCAGACTCGCTTTCGCTGCGGCTCCGCCTTCTAAAGCTTAACCTCGCACGTAATCGTAACTCGCCGGTTCATTCTACAAAAGGCACGCTATCACCCATTAACGGGCTCTAACTACTTGTAGGCACACGGTTTCAGGATCTCTTTCACTCCCCTTCCGGGGTGCTTTTCACCTTTCCCTCACGGTACTGGTTCACTATCGGTCACTAGGTAGTATTTAGCCTTGGGAGATGGTCCTCCCGGATTCCGACGGAATTTCACGTGTTCCGCCGTACTCAGGATCCACTCAGGAGGGAACGAACTTTCGACTACAGGGCTTTTACCTGCTCTGGCGGACCTTTCCAAGTCGCTTCATCTAACTCGCTCTTTTGTAACTCCGTATTGAGTGTCCTACAACCCCAAGAGGCAAGCCTCTTGGTTTGGGCTCTTCCCGTTTCGCTCGCCGCTACTCAGGGAATCGATTTTTCTTTCTCTTCCTCCAGGTACTTAGATGTTTCAGTTCCCTGGGTCTGCCTTCAAGACGCTATGTATTCACGTCAAGATACTACGCGATTAAACGTAGTGGGTTCCCCCATTCGGAAATCTCCGGATCAAAGCTCACTTACAGCTCCCCGAAGCATATCGGTGTTAGTGCCGTCCTTCTTCGGCTCCTAGTGCCAAGGCATTCGCCGTGCGCCCTTAATAACTTAACCTATCAGCTTTCAATACACATCGCATTTCGTTGTCAGCTTCACTCGTTCAATCAGTCACGTACTGAAGTACGCTCCTTCATTTACTCGATTGCTTCCTAGAACTGCTCGTGTCTTGAAACCTTTTAATGTTATTAAGCCTATAAAAAAACTTAAAAAATAAATGTGTTTGTTACTATTTCAATGTCGTTTTATCCAGTTTTCAAAGAACAAGTTTTGAAGTATTTCATTCAGAAGAATGAACCTTCAAAACTGAACGCAAAACGTAATCTTACAAACCCAAGGTTTGTATTCCGAAAATATCCTTAGAAAGGAGGTGATCCAGCCGCACCTTCCGATACGGCTACCTTGTTACGACTTCACCCCAATCATCTATCCCACCTTCGGCGGCTGGCTCCAAAAGGTTACCTCACCGACTTCGGGTGTTACAAACTCTCGTGGTGTGACGGGCGGTGTGTACAAGGCCCGGGAACGTATTCACCGCGGCATGCTGATCCGCGATTACTAGCGATTCCGGCTTCATGTAGGCGAGTTGCAGCCTACAATCCGAACTGAGAACGACTTTATCGGATTAGCTCCCTCTCGCGAGTTGGCAACCGTTTGTATCGTCCATTGTAGCACGTGTGTAGCCCAGGTCATAAGGGGCATGATGATTTGACGTCATCCCCACCTTCCTCCGGTTTGTCACCGGCAGTCACCTTAGAGTGCCCAACTAAATGATGGCAACTAAGATCAAGGGTTGCGCTCGTTGCGGGACTTAACCCAACATCTCACGACACGAGCTGACGACAACCATGCACCACCTGTCACCGTTGCCCCCGAAGGGGAAACTATATCTCTACAGTGGTCAACGGGATGTCAAGACCTGGTAAGGTTCTTCGCGTTGCTTCGAATTAAACCACATGCTCCACCGCTTGTGCGGGCCCCCGTCAATTCCTTTGAGTTTCAGTCTTGCGACCGTACTCCCCAGGCGGAGTGCTTAATGCGTTAGCTGCAGCACTAAGGGGCGGAAACCCCCTAACACTTAGCACTCATCGTTTACGGCGTGGACTACCAGGGTATCTAATCCTGTTTGCTCCCCACGCTTTCGCGCCTCAGTGTCAGTTACAGACCAGATAGTCGCCTTCGCCACTGGTGTTCCTCCAAATCTCTACGCATTTCACCGCTACACTTGGAATTCCACTATCCTCTTCTGCACTCAAGTCTCCCAGTTTCCAATGACCCTCCACGGTTGAGCCGTGGGCTTTCACATCAGACTTAAGAAACCACCTGCGCGCGCTTTACGCCCAATAATTCCGGACAACGCTTGCCACCTACGTATTACCGCGGCTGCTGGCACGTAGTTAGCCGTGGCTTTCTAATAAGGTACCGTCAAGGTACAGCCAGTTACTACTGTACTTGTTCTTCCCTTACAACAGAGTTTTACGAACCGAAATCCTTCTTCACTCACGCGGCGTTGCTCCATCAGGCTTTCGCCCATTGTGGAAGATTCCCTACTGCTGCCTCCCGTAGGAGTCTGGGCCGTGTCTCAGTCCCAGTGTGGCCGATCACCCTCTCAGGTCGGCTACGCATCGTCGCCTTGGTGAGCCGTTACCTCACCAACTAGCTAATGCGCCGCGGGCCCATCCTATAGCGACAGCCGAAACCGTCTTTCAGTGTTTCACCATGAGGTGAAACAGATTATTCGGTATTAGCCCCGGTTTCCCGGAGTTATCCCAAACTATAAGGTAGGTTGCCCACGTGTTACTCACCCGTCCGCCGCTAACGTCGAAGGAGCAAGCTCCTTCTCTGTTCGCTCGACTTGCATGTATTAGGCACGCCGCCAGCGTTCGTCCTGAGCCAGGATCAAACTCTCCATAAAAGAAATTTGATTAGCTCAAATTGTTTTGCTGGCATCAATTTTGATGTCCAAAATTTTGTTTCGTTCACTAGCTAGGCTGGCTACTAAAAACTTTATTGATTACGTTTTGCTTGTTCAGTTTTCAAGGTTCATGTTGTTTGTTTCACTGTCACCTCTTGGCGACTTATACATAATAACATCGATTATTCATGAAAGTCAACACTAAATCATAAGTTTTTTTAAAGAGACTTATTTTTTATTTAAAATAATAGAAATGAGGTTATTATTATGATCCGTAAAACGTTGATTTCACTGCTTCTAATCGGAATTCTCTTTGTTTTTCTAAAGCCTATAAATTCTACAATGATTTCTGTATTTAATATTGCGAACGCACCAGTTGTCGTTACAAAAGGTCATTACGGCACATCTCTTATTGTCGAGGTTTCATTCTCTGATGAGTCTCTAATGGATTGGCTTAAAACGGTAAAAGAGCCTTATCCGCTTCTTCTTCTAGATACAGATTGGATCAAGCGTTCCCCAGACCATATAAAAATTATTCAAGAACGGAAATTACCTACAGGACTACTTGGACCAGAGGATTCAATAGAAGAACCTATTAACATTAAGCTTGTACAAAAGGATATAGATATTTATGAACAATATTTCAAGGAAAAGCCACTTTGGTTTGCTACTCGGAATCACCAGTATTCACAAGACTTACAAAAATCTCTGTTTCAGCAACAAATGAATTTGCTATCTCCATCCCTTATTTGGCAGGGTGAGAAAACACCAAAACTCCAAAAAGGGGACTTTGTCTTTGTTCCATTACACCAAGATAGCTCAATTACTTTTAAAGAACTTAATACTTTAATACAGCAACATAAGTTTATGTCAATTGAGGAAAATATATTTGGCTATAAAGTACAAACTAAAAAATCTCCATAAAAAAAATTGCCTCTATTTTGTAGGAGGCAATTTTTTTTGCATTTAAGCATTTTTTGCTTGTTCTTGGCGCGCTTTGCGACGTGCTTCTAAATTTTGACGATCCTCATCGGATTTTGCATTATATTTTGGCAATACTAGTAATTGATATGCATTAACCGCCAATAACGGGAATAATAATAACGCGACGTATTCATTGATATTTTCATCACGACCCATTAATGCAATTGTCCATTCCAGAGTTGTAATGACAATCATGAAGAACAGAGCAGAAATGAATACATGTTTTTTCCCTGTTAACTTTACTTTTTGAACGGCCGTAGCTATGGCTCCAAAAATGAGGACGATTAATAATCCAACATAAAACAACCAACTTTGTCCATCCTTTACACCAGGTACAAAACGGAAGAAAATAATATCAAAAATAGTAATTGCAATGAGTAAAAGCTGCACCCAATTCCACAATGTAAGTGTTCTAAAGATATTTACACCTACTTGATGGAGTGTTAAATAAGCGAAAAAGCCAGCCTGTGCAATAACACTCATTGTAAATCCTAAGAAGACCATCCATAACAGTCCAGCGAAAAATTCTCCCCAATGACCATTTGCTATGTATGGTTGGAAGAAATCCCAGCGAATAAATAAACTAAAAACTCCGTTGACTACCCCACCAACGAGCATTGCAAAGAAGAAAAACTTTGCCCAATTTCGTATCGTCACAACTAAAAGTCCCCCAATTTCTCAATATATCTGTCCTTATTTTATCAATGCATTGTTAAAAAAGCTATTTCTCATCTTTCCCAATACATAAAGTCATCAGAAATGTGAACAATAATTGAAAGAGTCTATCTATAGAAAGGACTGATTATTGATGCGAAAATTCACCTTATTACTGATTCTAATGCTATTTCTTTCTGCCTGTTCACAAGATAAATCCTCTACTATGTCCTATGATGAAATAAAAAAAATTATGATTGACTCTTTACAAACAGAGGACGGTAAAAAGGCATTGCGACAGCTTTTAGAAGAGCCAAGTTTCCGTGAGCTGTTGATTTTAGAGCATGATGAAGTGAAAAAAGCTACTGAGGAAACATTACTTTCCAAGGAAGCTGAAGACTTTTGGAAGAAAACCTTTGAAGATCCAAAGTTTAAGGAAACCGTTGCAAAAAGTATGCAAAAACAGCAACAGGATATTATGAAGGATTTAATAAAAGATCCAACTTTCCAAAAGGATATGGAAGCCTTTTTTGGACAGCCTGATATGCAGAAACAGCTAGAGACTATCCTTAAATCATCCAATATGCGAAAGCAAATGGAGGAAGTAGTGAAGGAAACGATCGAAAGCCCATTAATGCAATCAAAATGGCAAGAGTTAATTAAAAAGAGTGGCGAAACAACTTCATCTGGAAGTGGCGATAAGAAAGAAGCAAGTGGTGGAAGCGGTGGCAGCACTGATAAGGAGCAAAAAGGCACTGAATAACTGTGGATTAAAAAAACGGATTTCCTCCAAAAGGATGGAAATCCGTTTTTTATTATTTATTTAATTTTTCAATGATTGTCGTCGCGATGTCTAAATAAATTTGTCCGGTAGTATGGTTTTCAGCATATACAGATGGTGCAAAATCAGCATCAGTCCAATCTGGTTGACCAAGTGGAATTTGGCCAAGTAGTTCCGTACGAAGCTCTTCTGCTAGTTTAGGACCTCCGCCTTGCCCAAAGACAAACTCTTTTTCACCTGATTTCGATTGGAACCAAGCCATGTTTTCAATAACACCTAAAATTTCATGGTCCGTTTGTAGAGCCATGGCACCTGCACGGGCTGCAACAAATGCTGCTGTTGGGTGAGGCGTTGTGACTACAATCTCTTTTGATGAAGGTAACATTTGATGAATATCTAATGCAACATCGCCTGTGCCAGGTGGTAAATCTAATAATAGGTAGTCAAGCTCTCCCCACTCTACATCACGGAAGAATTGATCTAATACTTTACCTAGCATCGGGCCACGCCATACAATAGGAGCATTATTTTCTACAAAGAAGCCCATTGAAATCATTTTTACACCAAAGCGATCTACTGGGAAAATACGATTATCGACTACTTTAGGCATATCCGTTACACCCATCATATCGGGCACACTAAAACCGTAAATATCTGCATCGATTAAGCCCACTTTTTTGCCTAGACGAGCTAGGGCAACAGCTAAGTTAACCGAAACTGTAGATTTACCTACTCCACCTTTACCCGAAGCAATTGAAATCACTTGAACTGTGCTAAGCGGTGATAAAATATCCTGTGCTTCAGATTCTGTTGCTGTGCCACGGAAGCTTTGAAGCTTTTCTGCTGATAGCTCTTCAAAACGAATACCAACCGTATTTACACCCGCTTCTTTTAACAACTCAACAATCTTCATTTGTAGTTGTAATTGTTCAGGTGTATTCAATTTAGCAATCGCAACTTTTACACTGACATGATTTTTTTCTTCTTTTATTGCTACGTTTGTAATTCCATCTGTTTCTGCAAGCGATTTATGTAAAAATGGATCTTGTAGTTGTCCTAGTATTTCTCGTACTTGTTGTTCAGTAATCACGACGAACACTCCCCTTATATTTTCTCCATGTTAGTATATCATAAATGATTTAATTTACGTTGTGATGTTGCTCTACTCAACTTTGGCTAATAGATACTCTTCTATACCTTCAACAATTGCATCTGCCATTTTTTCTTGGTAGTTCTTATCTGTTAATAATGCTCGCTCTTCATCATTACTAATAAATCCTGTCTCTACTAATGCCGCAGGTACTTCTGCTTTTTTCAGTAAATAAATCTGCTTAATAGACAATGCTTCTCGGTCTGTATTTTTTAAATTAGTACGAATTGACTCTTGAATACTTTTTGCAAGTATCTCACCGTCAGCATGTCCTTCCTTATGATAAAACACCTGTGCGCCACGCCATTTTGTTTCCGGAATAGCATTGGCATGAATGGTAATAAACACATCTGGTTTTTCTTTCTCTACAATATCCTTTCTTAAAAAGATATCTTGTTTTTTACGCTCTCTTAACGTTCCATATTTTTCTGATGGCGCGTGTTCATCAATAACATCACCACTTTTTGTTCTTGTCATGATGACTGTTGCGCCTTTCTTCTTCAATTTCTTCTCCACATGCTGTGAAATTGCAAGTGTAATATCCTTTTCAATGACTTCGCCCTTTGAAGCTCCTCCATCCTCTCCACCATGCCCTGCATCAATGACAATTTTTATGCCACCAAGTGGGTCTGGTAAAAAGAAGTTACGGTCCGAAGCATTTGTTTCATATGCCACGAACACTATACTCATAAGCATAATTACTCCTAGTGCCAGCCAGCGCTTCACCCATATCCACCACCCTTTTACATTTAGTGTACGAAGTTAGTGGATAAACTATGCCAGAAAGAAAAAAAAACTCACAAGTATTCAACTTGAGAGTTTTTAATTTATTTTATATAGAGGGAGGATAAACAATTTTATTGCAGTGTAAATTCTGGTTTAAATTCCCCTTCATATGGTTCATGCTCAACAAACACAGTTATCTCATTTCCATCTTTATCTTTACCTGTTCGTTTATACGTAAACTTCTTCTCATTCATTTCAGTAATTTCTAGAGCCACACCATATTTATTATCACCAAGTGAAACGTGAGCTCTGATTTTATTGTCATGAATGACGTCAAAGTAGCCATAGTCGCCGCGACTCTCGCCTGTTTCAGGGTTAAAGAATTCATATTTATTCGTTTCTGCATCGTATTTTGCAATACTAATGAAATTTGAATTAAATTCGGTTACATCATTACCATCTTCATCTAAAGCAACTGTGCCCTGCCACAATGTATTCGCTAAAATTTCATCACCATCTACATCAGTTACGATATCGCCTGTAGTCGCATTAAGAGTTTTGTCTGGATCTGTAAATGTAAGCTCTTTTTCCTGATAAGGGATATGCTCTACAAAGACTTCTACATCGTTTCCAGCAGCATCTTTGCCCATTCGTTTATAAGTGAAAATATCTTTGTTTAATTCTGTGATCTCTACAAGCGCTTGATAATTTTTGGACTCAGAAATTAAGATTCTTTGTTTTCCATCATTTGTAATGAAAAATGTTCCCTTATCATCACGACTTTCACCAGTAGTAGCATCAAAGAATTCGTAATGACCTGTCTTCACATCATATTTAGCCAAGCCAATAAAGTTTGAGTTTTCCTCAGTTAAATCATTGTTATCTTTATCGTATACTTTTGTACCTTGCCAGTTTGTAGCACTAAGAATAGTAGCCATTTCTTGACCCTTTGTTAGTTCCTCCTGTGCTTGTTCTTTCGTTGTATTATCTGTAGCTGCACTTTCCGTTTTTGTTTCCTCACTATTTGTAGTGTTGCCTTTCGCAGGCTCCTTATCTTGACATGCTGCAAGTAGTGCCATTGCTGCAACAGATATAATCAATAATTTTTTCATACCTACTTACCTCCATTTTTGCTTTATTTTTTTAGTTACACCAGCCTATCTCTTGAAAGGCTTGCTGTAGCTTTCATAATTTATATTAAAATGAATTGTTAAACTCCCTCTAAATAATTTCTTAAAAAAGCATAAACTTATCCGAAAATATTTTTAATAATTTTAAATCTGTGCAGAATTAACAATTATTATGCTAAGAAGACTATTTAAACGTTTTATAAATATACTAAAGAACGTGTTCTACTATATGTAAAAGCTAAGCGTAGTATATTTTTTTCATATTATTCGGGCAAGATGTTACGTGTTACCATATTTTTATAATATGGAAAGAGAAGGTGATAGAGATGAGCGATCATTTGGTTATTGCCGCTGCGAATGGAGAAACTGATAAAGTCCTAACACTTCTACAAGAAGGGGCCGATATCAATGCCACCGATCAATTAGGCAGAACAGCGGTATTAGCAGCCACTTATTATAATCAGGTGGAAACAGTAAGGGCTCTTATTCAGCATGATGCGGACATAAATATTCAAGATAATCATCTAGAAAATGTACTCCTTCATGCAGGGGCATCAGGTTTTCTAGAAATCGTGAAACTAGCCATCGCTGCTGGTGCCAATACGAAATTGACGAATCGCTTCGGAGGAGTGGCCATTATCCCCGCTGCAGAACGGGGTCATGTAGAAGTAGTTCGTGTCCTTTTGAACCATTCAGATATTGATGTCAATCATATTAACAATTTACATTGGACAGCTTTAATGGAGGCCGTCATTTTAGGGAATGGCGGTGAGAGACATCAAGAAATCGTTCAACTATTAGTGGATTATGGGGCAAATTTGAATATTACTGATAGAGATGGAGTCACACCGTTACAGCATGCAAAACAATTAGGTTTTCATAAAATAGAGTTAATTTTAAAAGAGGCTGAGTCATAAAGTTCTAGGAAGAGTTAATATAAGCTGCGAATGGGTAGGTGTTAGCCGAAGATCGAAATCATGTGTCTGGTGGCGACCATACGCAACATCCTGAGTTTGCATTAGCACGTTGGGCAGCTAAACATATGTCCGCTAAGGAAAGAAGTATCACAACGGTTTATACTTCCGGTGAGCATTGCCCTATGTGTGCAGCGCACATGGTTGGGTTGGGTTGTTTTAGGGAGAATTGTTTATGCTAGCTCGTCCAAACAACTTGCACAATGGTTGAAAGATATGGGCATCACTACTGCATGACGTGTTCGTCATTTATCTATTCAAGAAGTGATTCGAGATACACCTATTGATGGTCCAGCTCCTGAACTAGCTGAACGGGTACATCAGCTCCATCGACAATTTCATCAGAAATAATATTGAGCAATCTTCGGACAACAACTCCAAAGATTGCTTTTTATAATGGCTACTCTTTTCATACAAAAAGACCCTTTCCACAAAAGTAGAAAGAGTCTTTGATAGAAAAATTTGAAATTAACGTTTTGAGAACTGAGGTGCACGACGAGCGCCGCGTAGACCTGGTTTTTTACGTTCTTTCATGCGTGAATCACGAGTAAGTAATCCAGCTGATTTTAATGCAGCACGGAAATCTGGGTCTACTTGAAGTAGAGCACGAGCGATACCGTGACGAACAGCACCAGCTTGACCAGTGTATCCACCACCGTTAACGTTTACGTGGATATCATAGCTTCCTGTAGTTTCAGTAGCTACTAATGGTTGTTTAATTACTTCACGTAATGCAGCGAATGGTACGTATTCTTCGATTTCACGTTTGTTGATAACAATTTTACCTGTACCTGGTACTAAACGTACGCGAGCTACAGAGCTTTTACGGCGACCAGTGCCGATGTATTGAACTTGTGCCAAAGTAATATCCTCCTCTTAATTTATATTATCCGCGAAGCTCGTATGCTTCTGGTTTTTGTGCAGCATGTGGATGCTCTGTTCCAGTGTAAACATTAAGTTTAGTGAACATTTTACGACCTAAAGAGTTTTTAGGAAGCATTCCTTTAACTGCTAATTCGATCATTCTTGTTGGGTACTTGTCTAGCATTTCACCAGCAGTACGAGTTTTTAAACCACCTGCGAATTGAGTGTGGTGACGGTAAAGTTTACCTTCTAATTTGTTACCAGTTAAATGGATTTTGTCAGCGTTGATGATGATTACGTGATCACCTGTGTCAACGTTTGGTGTGAATGTTGGTTTATGTTTACCACGTAAGATTGCAGCTACTTCAGAAGCTAAACGTCCAAGAGTTTGGCCTTCTGCATCAACTACTAACCATTTACGGTCTACTTCGTGACCTTTAGCCATGAATGTTGTACGCATGTATATATCCTCCTAATCGATTCGATTACCGTTATTTTTCATTAAACTACACTATAAGTTTTCGGGGCTTATTTGTGGTGGTAATGAAAATACCATCTGTTATCATATAATGAATGACTTTTAAAGTCAAGCAATTTCATTAAACACCTGGTAAAGTTGTTTCGAGGTTGAAAGTGACACTAATAGAACACTTTTTCTAAGTACAAACCTTGTGGTGGCGCGGTTTTTCCAGCTTTATCCCGATCTTCTGAAGCAACTACCAGTGCTATATTTTCAATCGTCCGGCGATCAATACCAACTTCCCACAATGTACCTGCAATAATTCGCACCATATTATATAAGAAGCCACTGCCTTCAATAACCATATGAAGCTCTTCCCCATGCCACTCAAATTGTAGTGAGGTTACTGTCCTTACTTTATCCTGAACACTTGTATTGGATGCGCAGAAGCATGAAAAGTCATGTGTCCCAATGATAGCTTGAGCAGCCTTCTGCATGGCAACTACATCCGGTTTGACCCCGTTTGTCTCAACTGTATAATGTCTCCTAAATGGATTTTGAATAGGCTCACAGGACCAAATATAACGGTATCGCTTCCCAGTTACACTATAGCGTGCATGAAAATCATGTTCTACTTCTTCTACAGACATTACGCGAATATCTCTAGGGAGCTGCACATTCAAAGCTTTGCGATACTTGTCAGCTGGAATGGCTAGTGGTGTATCAAAATGCAATGTTTGCCCTGTTGCATGAACCCTAGCATCTGTACGTCCACTTGCGGTTACCTTCACCTTTTCCTCTTTATGCATAATGGCTAATACACGTTCTATTTCTGCCTGCACGGTGCGTTCCCCAGGCTGTACTTGATAGCCTGAGAAAAGTGTGCCGTCATAGCTAATAATTACTTTTAATCGTCGCATAAAGCATACTCCTTTAGCTTCTATAGAAGAATAGCAATACACCTATTGCTACTAATAATACAAGCGCAAATGTATCACCCATATCCCATTTTAGCCTACGATATCTAGTACGCCCTTCCCCTCCGCGATAGCCTCTTACTTCCATCGCTGTGGCTAAATCTTCAGCCCGTTTAAATGCACTGACAAAAAGAGGTACTAGTAATGGCACTACAGCTTTAATACGGTCTTTTATTGGGCCTGAGGATAGATCAGAGCCTCGTGCCATTTGTGCTTTCATAATCTTATCTGTTTCATCCATTAAAGTTGGAATGAAGCGTAAAGAAATCGACATCATTAAAGCTAATTCATGGACAGGTACTTTCAATACCTTCAGAGGATTTAAAAGGACTTCAATACCGTCTGTAATGGAAATCGGTGACGTTGTTAAAGTTAAGATAGATGTTATAAATACTAATACTAGAAAACGTACTGAAATATAAATCCCTCGTCTAATCCCCTCATCGTATATGGTAATATACTTCGAGTCAAAAACGGGAACGCCTTCCTTCGTCATAAAAATATGAAGCAAGAAGGTAAAGGCCATTAAAAAGAGAACCGGTTTAAGACCATTTATCAAAAAATACAAGCGAATTCGTGATATTAATACAACAAGAAGCGTGAATGCCAAGAGCATAGCATACGTCACTGTATTATTGGCCAAAAATACTATAATAATAAAAGCAAAAACAAAGATTAGCTTAGAGCGTGGATCCAGTTTATGAACGGGAGAATCTCCAGGTAAGTAGCGTCCAAAAATCATTTTTTCCATCATGATTCCGCACGCTCCTCTCCTAGCACTTGAGCAATTTCAGCTGCAAGTTCTTCTTCGGTTAAGCAAACTTTTGATAAGGGTTTCCCCATCATTTGCTCTATCTTTTGTTGAAAGCGTACAATGCGTGGTGGCTCTAAGCGGAAGCTCTTTAATGTATCAACATCCTTAAATATATCTCGCGGTGTTCCACTTAAAACATTTTTACCTTCATGCATAATCACAATATTATCAGCATATCGAGCAGCATCTTCCATGCTATGCGTCACTAGAATTGTTGTCAGGTGACGTTCCTGATGAAGCTGATAAAACATATCCATAATTTCTTTCTGACCACGTGGATCTAAGCCTGCGGTAGGTTCATCCAACACAATTACTTCAGGCTCCATCGCTAAAACACCTGCTATCGCTACTCGACGCATTTGACCTCCCGATAAATCAAACGGAGATTTATCTAGAACGTCTTCTGGTAACCCCACTAAGCTGACAAGTTCTCGTGCCCGATCTTCGGCTTCCTTTTCTGGTACGCCAAAGTTCATGGGACCAAACATAATATCCTTTAACACCGTTTCTTCGAATAATTGATGCTCAGGGAATTGAAAGACGATGCCGACCTTTTGTCGTACAGCTTTTAAATCCTTTGCTTTTTTTCCGGCTACAACTACACGATCCCCGATATGTACTTCTCCTGAAGTAGGTTTTAAAAGCGCATTAAAATGCTGGAGAATAGTTGATTTACCGGAACCCGTATGACCAATAATTGCTTGATAGGTGTGTGATGGGATATCGAATTTTACATCGAATAGTGCCCGTTTTTCAAAAGGCGTCCCTTGTGCATAAGCATAGCTTACTTGTTGAAGTTTGATGTCCATAAATCATTCACCAACTCTTCTTCTGTCATATGTTGTCCCATTAATGGAACACCTTCCTTTTGCAATAGCTTTGATAACTTTAGTGCAAATGGCAAGTCTAGTCCAAATTCCACTAGCTTGTCCCCAAGAGCAAATATTTCAGCAGGGATACCTTCTGCAAACTTCTTCCCATCATTCATAAAGAGTACACGATCTGCTAGCATCGCCTCTTCTAAATCATGGGTGATGGATAGGACAGTAAGTCCTGTTTCAGCACGTAAAGTTTGAACAGTTTGTAATACCTCTCCACGTCCCTGCGGATCTAGCATAGAAGTAGCTTCATCTAATATAAGAAGCTTCGGCTTTAACGCAAGTGCTCCTGCAATCGCGACACGTTGCTTTTGCCCTCCCGATAAATGGTGTGGCTCATGATCTAAAAAGTGGCTCATTTTTACTTGTTCCAGTGCCGCATGAACACGCTGTACCATTTCTTCAAAAGGCACGCCGTTGTTTTCCAATGCAAACGCAACATCATCCTGTACGGTTGCACCGACGAATTGATTGTCTGGGTTTTGAAAAACCATACCCATGAGAGAACGGGACTCCCAAAGGTTTTCTTCACTTAATGGTTCTCGTAAAATGCGGACATCTCCTTTTTGAGGAAATAGCAAACCATTCATCAACTTTGCTATGGTCGATTTTCCAGAACCATTATGTCCTACTATAGCAATCCATTCTCCCTCTTCAACGGCGAAGCTAACATTTTCGACAGCATTACGACTAGTTGGTTCTTCTGGTGTATATGAAAAAGTCACATTATTTAAAGATAAAATTTCAGGCATTTCTAGAACTCCTCTCTACATGCTCAGCTCTACTAACTAACTTACACTTTTTTATGTATGAATTCTACTACAATCCTTATGTCGATAAAAGTAAAATACTAAAATAATGAAACGATCTCGTCATGCTGTGATTGGGGAAAACACGAAACCCATATATTAAAAAAAGCACCACAAATTGGCGCTATCCTTAGTAATAAAAAAGCGCGCACCTCATTCAATAGAAATGCGCTAGTCGTTACATTTTCAAGAAATAAGGGTGCTCAAGCCCTTATCTCTCCTGAATGAGGTGCGGAGAGCTAAACGAGACGCCACACCTTAGTGTCCGCTCATCATAACGCTCAGCTTAATTATTTGTCGTATAAATCATTTATAAAGAAAGAGGGTGGTGATTCCCACCCTCTTCACCACAAGTTTTCTCTTATGATTAAACTAGTTCAATCACAACTACAGGTGCACCGTCACCACGACGAGGACCTACTTTAAGAATACGAGTGTAACCACCTTGACGCTCCGCATAACGTGGTGCAACATCATCAAATAACTTTTGAAGTGCAAATGATGTTGATTCGTTACCTTCTGCATCAGTCGTTGTTACTAGTTCACGACGGATGAATGCAGCAGCTTGACGGCGTGCATGTAAATCTCCGCGCTTACCTAAAGTAATCATTTTTTCAACAGCTTTACGTACTTCTTTAGCGCGAGCCTCAGTAGTTTCGATACGCTCGTTGATGATTAAATCAGTAGCTAAGTCACGTAACATCGCTTTACGTTGAGAACTTGTACGACCAAGTTTTCTGTAACCCATGGATGTTTCCCTCCTTTATAGAAAAAAATCTGACCTTGTTAGTTTTGTTTAAATCGCTTAGTCTTCTTTGCGTAACCCTAAACCAAGCTCTTCTAACTTCGCTTTTACTTCTTCTAGTGACTTACGTCCAAGGTTACGAACTTTCATCATGTCATCTTCTGACTTATTCGCAAGTTCTAGTACTGTGTTAATACCAGCGCGTTTTAAGCAGTTATAAGAACGAACAGAAAGGTCAAGTTCTTCGATAGTCATCTCTAAAACTTTTTCTTTTTGATCTTCTTCTTTTTCAACCATGATTTCAGCAGTTTGTGCCTCATCTGTCATGCCAACGAAGATGTTAAGATGCTCGGTTAAAATTTTTGCTCCGAGCGAAATCGCCTCTTTCGGACCGATGCTGCCATCTGTCCACACATCAAGAGAAAGTTTATCGTAGTCAGAAGACTGACCTACACGAGTATTTTCCACTTGGAAATTGACGCGTGATACTGGAGTGTAAATAGAGTCGATCGGGATCACGCCGATAGGAAGATCCTCACGTTTGTTTTGATCAGCAGGAGTGTAACCACGGCCGCGTTGTGCGTACATACGCATACGTAAATGACCGTTTTTAGCGATTGTTGCAATATATAGATCAGGGTTTAAAATTTCTACATCACTGTCATGTGTAATGTCAGCAGCCGTAACTGTACCATCGCCTTTTACATCAATCTCAATAACTTTTTCTTCGTCAGAGTAGATTTTAAGAGCTAGTTTTTTCACGTTCAAAATGATTGAAGCTACATCTTCTACTACGCCTTCTACAGTTGAGAATTCGTGAAGAACGCCATCAATTTGAATGGACGTGACAGCAGCTCCTGGTAATGAAGACAGAAGGATACGACGTAAAGAATTACCCAAAGTGTTTCCATATCCGCGTTCAAGCGGTTCTACAACAAACTTTCCATACTTGGAATCTTCGCTGATCTCCACCGTTTCAATCTTTGGTTTTTCAATTTCGATCATTTTATTTACCCTCCTTCAAAACATCGAATGTATAGGTTCTTTCCATCATAGATTCGATCGTCAATGACGTATCGTTTATTATCTGCACAAGACAGTCTGTACAAAAAATGATGTTCTCATACAATATGAGACGCACCCATTACACGCGACGACGTTTTGGCGGACGGCAACCATTATGAGGAACTGGAGTAACGTCTTTAATAGCAGTTACTTCTAAACCAGCAGCTTGAAGTGCACGGATTGCAGCTTCACGACCAGCACCAGGACCTTTAACAGTTACTTCCAACGTTTTCAGACCATGTTCAAGGGATGTTTTAGCAGCAGTTTCTGCAGCCATTTGAGCAGCGAATGGTGTAGATTTACGTGAACCACGGAAACCAAGAGCACCAGCACTTGACCAAGATACAGCGTTACCTTGCATATCTGTAATCGTTACGATTGTATTGTTAAATGTAGAACGAATGTGTGCGATACCAGATTCGATATTCTTTTTCACACGACGTTTACGAGTTTGTTGTTTACGAGCCATGTTAAGAAGGAACCTCCTTTACCAATTATTTTTTCTTGTTCGCTACAGTTTTACGAGGACCTTTACGCGTACGCGCATTGTTCTTCGTATTTTGGCCACGAACAGGTAAGCCACGACGGTGACGGATACCACGGAATGAACCGATTTCCATCAGACGTTTAATATTTAATGAAGTTTCGCGACGTAAGTCACCTTCAAGTTTGTAAGAATCTAATTGTTCACGGATTTTGTTTAACTCATCTTCAGTTAAGTCGCGTACGCGTGTATCTTCTGAAATACCTGCGTCAGCTAGTACTTTCTGAGCTGTAGTTTTACCAATACCGAAAATGTACGTTAATGAAATTACCACGCGTTTGTCGCGAGGAATATCAACACCAGCAATACGTGCCATGTACGTTGTGCACCTCCTTTAGAATTAACCTTGTTTTTGTTTATGTTTAGGATTTTCACAGATTACCATTACTTTACCGCGTCGGCGAATTACTTTACATTTTTCGCAGATCGGTTTCACAGATGGTCTCACTTTCATCTAACCTAACCTCCTTAGTAGTCCGGAGCGCAAAAGATTATTTAAAACGGTATGTGATACGACCGCGAGTTAAATCATAAGGAGATAACTCGATAGTAACCTTATCTCCAGGTAGAATACGGATAAAGTGCATACGAATCTTACCAGATACGTGTGCTAGAATCACATGTCCATTTTCTAATTCTACCTTAAACATCGCGTTTGGCAAAGTCTCAACAACTGTCCCTTCGACTTCAATTACATCATCTTTCGCCATCTACTCTGTCTCCTCTCTATATGCAAATTAAAGTTCTCATCGTTACATCAAACGGATATCTGCTGCAACTATAGAAGCAACCTCGTTTCAACATATGTTTGGATTGTATGAGAGATGTTTGAAAGACGCTCGTCTGGTTTCGCTTCACACAATCCACGGAATATCCAGAACCTATAAGGGCACTGTAACTCCCATGTTTACACGAATACCGGAATGTCTTTGATGAGATATTCATACCCGTTACACAGATGCTTCCACGAAACCCATTATACTCCTCCAAAAGATATGTTGCACTTTTTAGAAGAAATATATACCGGGCACAATATGCTTTTGCAACTCTCAAAAAAATTATGTTTCGTTGTTGCTCCCGCATGCCTCCCGCGGAAGCAGTATTCTGCGCCCGGAGCCGGGTATCAGCTGCGGCTGCCCTGTAAAAGAGCATCAAGATCAGCAAACACTTTGTTTATATCTTGCTGTCCATCTATATTAGTTAACACACCTTTTAATTGATAGAAATCAAGTAAAGGTTGTGCTTGTTTCATATTAACTTCCAGACGGTTCGCAACCGTTTCAGGATTATCATCGGCACGTGTGTAAAGCTCGCCACCATCTTTATCACATTTTCCTTCCTCAGCTGGAGGATTGAAAACTAAATGATAGGATGCGCCACAAGTTTTACAAATGCGTCGACCTGAAAGACGAGCAATTAACTCATCCTTTTCAACTTGAATGTTTAAAGTATGTTCTATTGCCTTACCAAGATCAGCAAGAATGCTATCTAAAGCTTCAGCTTGAGGAACAGTACGTGGGAAACCATCTAATAGGAAGCCCTTTTCACAATCAGGTTTAGCAAGTCGCTCACGAACAATACCAATCGTTACTTCATCCGGTACTAGAGCACCTTGATCCATAAACGACTTAGCTTGTAAGCCAAGTTCTGTACCTTCTTTAATAGCAGCACGGAACATATCGCCTGTAGAAATATGAGGAATCGCGTACTTCTCAACAATTTTATCTGCCTGAGTACCTTTACCAGCACCTGGCAGACCCATTAAAACGATATTCATTAGGAAATATTCCTCCCACCAAAGGTTTGCTGATTTAAGGAAACGATGGAACGTTCCCTAAAAACCAACATTATTTCATAAAGCCTTTGTAGTGACGTTTAACAAGTTGAGATTCTAGCTGTTTCATCGTTTCCAGCGCTACGCCGACTACGATAATAATACTAGTACCACCGATTTGCACTGAGGCAGGTAAATTCATAAAGTTAATGAATAAAATCGGCATTACAGCAATAACAGTTAAGAATATCGCACCAACAAATGTTAGACGATATAACACGCTTGTTAAATACGCTTGAGTGTTTTCACCAGGACGAATACCCGGAATATAAGCACCTTGTTTTTTCAAGTTGTCTGCCACATTTTCAGGATTCACTTGTACGAATGCATAGAAATATGTGAACGCGACGATCAATGCAACGTAAATAATCATTCCAACAGGTTTCGTATAATCAAACGTGTTTTCAATGAAAGTTGTTACGTCATTTTGACCAAAGAACGTAGCTAACGTACGTGGTGTAACAATAAACGCTACTGAAAAGATTACCGGAATAACCCCTGCAGCATTTACTTTTAAAGGTAAATGTGTTTGTTGACCACCAGTTTGTTGATTACGTCCAGTAACTCGTTTTGCATATTGAATTGGAATTTTACGAAGTGCTTGTTGCACGTATATAACTCCAACTACAACTGCGAGTAAAACCAATACAAGCAATGCAAGGACTACAATATTGATAAATAATTTATCACCAGCACCCTCGATTTGCTGTGCAAAGATTTGGTTCATTCCTGTAGGCAATGCTGCGACGATACCTGCGAAGATTACAACAGATATACCATTACCAACACCATGTGCAGTAATTTGCTCTGCAAGCCATACAAGGAAAGCTGTCCCCGCTGTCAATACAATGGCGATTGTAACATATGTTAGAATCCCTTCTTCTTTAATCAATGATCCGCCATACATTCTATTAAAACCGAATGACATTGCGAATGATTGGATGAAAGCAAGAATAATAGTAAAGTAGCGAGTGAATTGTGCAAGTTTACGTCTTCCGACTTCACCTTGCTTTGCCCATTCAGCAAACTTCGGTACTACGTCCATTTGCAATAACTGAACAATAATTGAGGCTGTGATGTAAGGCATAATTCCCATCGCGAAGATAGAGAAGTTCTTTAAAGCACCACCGCCAAAAGTATTCAGGAAACCAACGAGGTTAAACTCATCAGTTGCCTTTAATACATTTGCGTCAACGTTAGGCACTGGAATGAATGTTCCAATACGGAAAACGATTAACATTAAAAGTGTGAAAATGATTTTATTTCTTATATCTCGAACACGCATAAAGTTAGAGATTGTCTGAAACATTAAATCACCTCAGTAGTTCCGCCGGCATTCTCGATTGCTTCTTTAGCTGAAGCTGAGAATTTATGAGCTTTTACAGTAAGCTTTTTGTTAAGAGTTCCGTTGCCAAGAACTTTAATTCCAGCTTTTTCATTACTCACAAGACCAGTTTCAAGTAATAATGCAGTTGTTACCTCTGCACCGTCTTCGAAACGGTTTAAAGCATCAAGGTTAACGATCGCGTATTCTTTACGGTTAATGTTCGTAAAGCCACGTTTTGGTAAACGACGGAATAATGGGTTTTGACCGCCTTCAAAGCCTGGGCGTACACCGCCACCAGAACGAGCGTTTTGACCTTTATGACCTTTACCTGCTGTTTTACCGTTACCAGAACCGATACCACGACCAACGCGGTTGCGTTGCTTACGAGAACCTTCTGCTGGTTTTAACTCATGCAGTTTCATAGTGGGTGGCACCTCCTTGTTCATTAATTAGAAATTAAATTTCTTTTATAGTAACTAAGTGAGCTACTTTATCAAGCATACCGCGAGTAGCTGCGTTATCAGCTTTCTCTACAGTTTGGTGTAATTTACGTAAACCTAGAGCTTCAACAGTTTTGCGTTGAGCAGGTTTAGTACCAATCACAGATTTAGTAAGGGTGATTTCTAATTTGTTAGCCATATTATCTTTCCCCCCTTATCCTAATATTTCTTCCACTGATTTACCACGTAATTTTGCTACGTCCTCTACGCGTTTTAATTCAGTTAAACCTTGAACAGTTGCACGCACCATGTTGATTGGTGTGTTAGATCCAAGAGATTTTGAAAGAATATCAGTAATACCAGCAAGTTCTAATACTGCACGTACTGGACCACCAGCGATAACCCCTGTACCAGGAGCAGCAGGTTTAATTAGGATTTCTCCTGCACCGAAGCGACCAAGCACTAGGTGTGGAGTTGTTCCACCAACACGTGGCACTTCTACTAAGTTTTTCTTCGCATCTTCAACAGCTTTACGGATAGCATCTGGAACCTCTTGAGCTTTACCAGTACCGAAACCTACATGACCGTTTCTATCGCCAACAACAACAAGTGCTGTGAAGCGGAAGCGACGTCCACCTTTAACAACTTTAGCAACACGGTTAATAGTAACTACGCGTTCTTCAAGTTCTCCAAGTTTGTTTGCGTCAATTCGACTCATGAAATGTGTCCCTCCTTCTTATTAAAATTCTAAACCATTCTCACGTGCAGCTTCAGCTAAAGCTTTCACGCGTCCATGATATAAGTAACCACCACGGTCAAAAACTACAGCAGTAATATTTTTTTCCGCAGCGCGTTTCGCGATTGTTTCACCGATTTTTGATGCAGTTTCAACATTGCTACCAGCACCTTCAAAACCTTTTTCTTGAGAAGATGCGCTAACAATTGTTACGCCTGCTACGTCATCGATAAGTTGAGCGTAGATGTTCTTGTTAGAACGGAATACGTTTAAGCGTGGACGCTCAGCAGTACCCGAAATTTTAGAACGTACTCGCGCATGACGTTTTTTACGAACTTGATTTTTATCCTGTTTCGTAATCACAAGGGTCACTCCTTTCTAATGCTTAAGCAGCATTATTTACCTGTTTTACCTTCTTTACGACGAACGTATTCGCCTTCGTAACGGATACCTTTACCTTTATATGGCTCTGGTGGACGAACGTCACGGATGTTAGATGCTAGAGCACCAACGCGCTCTTTGCTAATACCTTTAATGATGATTTTAGTGTTAGAAGGAACTTCAATTTCAAGACCATCTTCAGGTGTGAACTCTACTGGGTGAGAGTAACCTACGTTAAGTACAAGTTTTTTGCCTTGTAATTGCGCACGGTAACCAACACCGATAAGTTCTAAAGCTTTTTCGAAACCTGCAGAAACTCCAGTAACCATGTTCGCTAGAAGCGCACGAGTAGTACCGTGGTTTGTGCGGTGTTCTTTTGATTCAGAAGGACGTGATACTGAGATTACGTTACCTTCTTGCTCAATTTTCATATCTTGGTGGAAAGAACGAACAAGTTCGCCTTTAGGACCTTTAACAGTAACAGTGTTGTCAGCTGCAACAGTAACAGTTACGTTAGCTGGTACCTCGATAATTTTTTTACCTACACGAGACATTTAGTTGCACCTCCATTCATTTATTGCTAATTACCAAACGTATGCTAGAACTTCGCCGCCAACTTGTTTAGCGCGAGCTTCTTTATCTGTTAATAAACCTTGTGAAGTTGACACTAAAGCGATACCAAGACCGTTCAGTACTTTAGGAACTTCATTTGTTTTTGCGTATACGCGTAGACCAGGTTTAGAAATACGTTTTAAGCCAGTGATAACACGCTCGTTATCTTTACCATATTTTAAGAAGATACGGATAATACCTTGCTTGTTGTCTTCCACGTATTCTACGTCACGTACGAAACCTTCACGCTTTAAAATTTCAGCGATTTCTTTTTTCACGTTGGAAGCTGGTACTTCTAACTTCTCGTGACGAACCATGTTCGCATTACGAATGCGAGTAAGCATATCTGCAATCGGATCAGTCATTGTCATTACATTTACCTCCTTCCCAAATTAGGGGATTACCAGCTGGCTTTTTTCACGCCAGGAATTTGTCCCTTATATGCAAGTTCTCGGAAACAAATACGGCAAAGTTTGAATTTGCGATATACAGAGTGTGGACGGCCACAGCGTTCACAACGTGTATATTCTTGCACTTTAAACTTTTGCTTACGTTGTTGTTTAACGATCATAGATTTTTTAGCCACGTTTTCGCCCTCCTTGTTTGATTACTTTTGGAACGGCATACCGAATTGTGTCAATAACTCGCGAGCTTCTTCGTCAGAGTTCGCTGTCGTTACGATCACGATGTCCATACCGCGTACTTTTGAAACTTTATCGTAATCGATTTCTGGGAAAATTAATTGCTCTTTAACACCTAGAGTGTAGTTACCGCGACCATCGAATGCTTTTTTAGAAACACCACGGAAGTCACGTACACGAGGAAGTGAAATTGAGATTAATTTGTCCAAGAATTCATACATACGCTCACCGCGTAATGTAACTTTAGCACCGATAGGCATACCTTCACGTAAACGGAAACCAGCGATCGATTTTTTCGCTTTAGTTACTACTGGTTTTTGACCAGTGATAATTGTTAATTCTTCTACAGCTGCATCTAATGCTTTAGAGTTTTGAACAGCATCACCAACACCCATGTTGATAACGATTTTGTCAACTTTCGGCAATTGCATAACTGATTTATATCCAAATTTGCTCATAAGAGCAGGAGAAACTTCGTTTAAATACTTTTCTTTTAGGCGGCTCATGTGTGTACCTCCCTTCTTTTATTTACTAATTAGTCGATTACTGCACCTGATTTTTTTGCAACACGAACTTTTTTACCGTTTTCGATTTTATAACCTACACGAGTCGGCTCGCCAGATTTAGGATCGATTAGCATTACGTTCGAAACGTGAATTGCAGCCTCTTGGCTTACAATCCCACCTTGTGGATTCAATTGGTTAGGTTTAACGTGTTTTTTCACGATATTAACACCTTCAACAAGAACGCGATCTTGTTTAGGGAAAGCAGCTAGGATTACTCCTTCTTTGCCTTTGTCCTTACCAGTGATAACCTTAACCTTGTCACCTTTTTTTACATGCATGCTGTCGCACCTCCTTGATTGGCACTATCATGAAATTAAAGAACTTCTGGAGCTAGAGAAACGATTTTCATGAAGTTGCTGTCACGTAATTCACGTGCAACAGGTCCGAAAATACGAGTTCCGCGTGGTGATTTATCATCACGAATAATTACACAAGCATTTTCATCAAATTTGATGTACGTACCGTCTTTACGACGAACGCCTGATTTAGTACGAACGATAACAGCTTTAACAACGTCACCCTTCTTGACAACGCCACCTGGTGTTGCTTTCTTAACTGTACAAACAACGATATCACCGATGTTAGCAGTTTTACGGCCAGAGCCACCAAGCACTTTAATTGTAAGAACTTCACGTGCACCTGAGTTGTCAGCAACTTTCATACGACTTTCTTGTTGGATCACTTAGGTTACCTCCCTTCGGAAATGGTTGTTCCGAAATAGTTATTAAATAATAACCGCTTTTTCTACAACTTCAACTAGACGGAAACGTTTAGTAGCTGATAGCGGGCGAGTCTCCATGATACGTACGATATCACCGATTTTCGCTTGGTTTTGCTCATCATGAGCTTTAAACTTTTTAGAGTATTTTACACGTTTACCGTAAAGCTTGTGCTTTTTGTGAGTTTCAACTAAAACAGTAACAGTTTTGTCCATTTTATCTGAAACAACGCGGCCCGTGTAAACTTTGCGTTGGTTACGCTCAGTCATACTTGAAAACCTCCTTTATCAGTTATTTGCACTGATTTCTCTTTCACGAATAACAGTTTTCATACGCGCGATTGCTTTACGCACTTCACGAATACGAGCTGTGTTTTCTAATTGACCAGTCGCCAATTGGAAGCGAAGGTTGAAAAGCTCTTCTTTCAGTGATTTCACTTTTAATTCAATTTCAGAAGTGGCAAGGTCACGGATTTCATTAGCTTTCATTAGATTCACCACCAGTTTCTTGACGTTTTACGATCTTACATTTAACAGGAAGCTTATGTGATGCTAAACGAAGTGCTTCGCGTGCGATCTCTTCAGATACACCAGCAATTTCGAACATAATTTTTCCTGGTTTTACTACTGCTACCCAACCTTCAGGAGAACCTTTACCAGAACCCATGCGGACTTCTAGAGGTTTTTTAGTGTAAGGTTTATGTGGGAAGATTTTAATCCAAACTTTACCGCCACGTTTCATGTAACGAGTCATCGCGATACGTGCAGATTCGATTTGACGGTTAGTAATCCAGCTAGCTGTTTGAGCTTGTAAGCCCCATTCGCCGAAAGATACTTCCTTGCCGCCTTTCGCTTCGCCACGCATGTTTCCGCGGTGTTCACGACGGTATTTTACGCGTTTAGGCAATAACATATTATTTGCCTCCTTCCACAGATTTCTTCGTAGGAAGAACTTCACCACGGTAGATCCATACTTTAACGCCTAATTTACCGTAAGTAGTGTCAGCTTCTGCGTGTGCATAATCAATGTCAGCACGTAGAGTATGAAGTGGAACAGTTCCTTCACTATAGTGTTCAGCACGCGCGATATCAGCGCCACCTAAACGACCAGATACTTGTGTTTTAATTCCTTTTGCACCAGCACGGATTGTGCGTTGGATCGCTTGCTTTTGCGCACGACGGAATGATACACGGTTTTCTAATTGACGAGCGATGTTTTCAGCTACTAGACGAGCGTCAAGATCTGCACGTTTAATTTCAATGATGTTGATGTGTACACGTTTACCAGTTAACTCGCTAAGGTATTTACGAAGATTTTCAACTTCAGTACCACCTTTACCGATTACCATACCTGGTTTCGCAGTGTGAATTGTAATGTTTACACGGTTTGCAGCACGTTCGATTTCCACTTTAGAAACAGAAGCGTCTTTAAGAGCCGTTTCAATATATTTACGCACTTTGATGTCTTCGTGAAGTAGAGTTGCATAGTCTTTTTCAGCGTACCATTTTGACTCCCAGTCACGAATAATACCAACGCGTAGTCCTATTGGATGTACTTTTTGACCCACGGATTAACCCTCCTTCTTCTCAGATACCACTAGAGTGATGTGGCTTGTGCGTTTGTTAATTGCGCTTGCACGTCCTTGCGCACGTGGACGGAAACGTTTTAAAGTTGGACCTTCATCAACGAACACTTCAGAAACTACTAAAGAGTTGATGTCAAGATCGTAGTTGTGCTCAGCATTAGCAACTGCAGATTTTAATACTTTCTCAACGACTGGAGACGCCGCTTTTGGAGTATGACGTAAAATTGCAACTGCCTCACCAACTTGCTTGCCTCGGATTAAGTCTACAACTAGACGTACTTTGCGAGGAGCAATGCGTACTGTACGAGCGATAGCTTTAGCTTGTGTCATTAGGATTTACCTCCTCTCAAAATTAGCGTCTTGTTTTCTTGTCGTCTGCACCGTGACCTTTGTAAGTACGTGTCGGTGCGAACTCACCAAGTTTATGGCCTACCATATCTTCTGTTACGTATACAGGAACATGTTTACGTCCATCATATACAGCAATCGTTAAACCGATAAAGTTCGGAAAGATTGTAGAACGGCGTGACCAAGTTTTGATAACTTGTTTTTTCTCAGAAGCCTCTTGTACTTCCACTTTTTTTATTAAGTGGTCATCGACAAAAGGTCCTTTTTTCAAGCTGCGACCCATGTAGGAACCTCCCTCTGTGATTCCACCACGGCTCTCACATAGAACCGTAGTTTAACCACTTTATTTTTTACGACCACGGATGATAAATTTATCCGATTTGTTTTTCTTCTTGCGAGTTTTGTAACCAAGTGCTGGTTTACCCCAAGGAGTCATTGGTGATTTACGTCCGATTGGAGAACGTCCTTCACCACCACCGTGTGGGTGATCGTTAGGGTTCATTACAGAACCACGAACTTCTGGGCGTTTACCTAACCAACGGCTACGACCTGCTTTACCGATGTGTACAAGTTCGTGTTGTTCATTACCAACTTGACCGATTGTAGCGCGGCAAGTAGCTAACACTAAACGTACTTCACCAGATTGAAGACGAACGATTACGTACTTTCCTTCACGACCAAGTACTTGAGCAGAAGTACCAGCAGAACGTACTAATTGTCCACCTTTACCAGGTTTTAACTCGATGTTATGGATTGTAGTACCCATTGGAATGTTTGCTAATGGTAAAGCGTTACCTACTTTAATATCAGCATCCGGACCAGAAACGATTGTTTGACCAACCTCTAGACCTTTAGGTGCTAAGATATAAGCTTTTGCTCCATCAGCGTAATTGATTAATGCGATATTCGCAGAACGGTTTGGATCATATTCAATAGTAGCAACTTTTGCCGGAATGCTATCTTTAACACGTTTGAAATCGATAACACGGTATTGCTTCTTATGACCACCACCATGATGACGAACAGTGATTTTACCTTGGTTGTTACGACCAGCTTTGCGTTTAGTTGGTTCAAGCAATGATTTCTCAGGCTTGTTAGTTGTAATTTCCGCAAAGTCTAATGACGTCATGTTACGACGACCATTAGAGGTAGGTTTATACTTTTTAATCGCCATTGTGTTTTCCCTCCTTCTTGAGTGTTCAAATCATAAATCCACTATGGATTACATTTCGAATAATTCGATTTCTTTGCTATCAGCAGTTAATTTAACAATCGCTTTACGACGTTTGTTAGTGTAACCACCGTAACGGCCAACGCGTTTGAATTTACCTTTGTAGTTAAGAACGTTTACTTTCTCAACATTTACACCAAAGATTTCTTCTACAGCGTCTTTTACTTGAGTTTTATTAGCGCGAGTGTCTACTTCGAAAGTATACTTTTTCTCTGCCATAAGTTCTGAAGAACGCTCAGTAATGACCGGACGTTTTAAAATATCACGTGCTTCCATTATCCAAGCACCTCCTCAACTTTTTCTACTGCAGATTTAGTGAATACAACTTTTTCGTGACCTAAAAGATCAAGAACGTTGATTCCATTTGCAGTTAAAACTGTTACACCAGGGATGTTACGAGCAGATAATGCTACGTTTTCATCTAGGTCAGCAGTTACGAATAAAGATTTTTTCTCTAAAGAAAGATCTTTAAGGATTTTTGTGAATTCTTTTGTTTTTGGTGCTGCTAGAGTTAGAGCATCAAGAACTAAGAAGTTTTGTTCTACTACTTTAGCTGATAAAGCAGATTTAAGAGCTAAGCGACGAACTTTTTTAGGTAATTTATAAGAATAGCTACGTGGAGTAGGACCGAATACGATACCACCGCCGCGCCATTGTGGAGAACGGATAGAACCTTGTCGAGCACGACCAGTTCCTTTTTGACGCCATGGCTTACGACCACCACCAGCAACTTCAGAACGGTTTTTAACCTTGTGATTACCTTGACGTAGAGAAGCGCGTTGAGCTACTACTGCGTCGAATAATACTGCTTCATTTGGCTCGATTCCGAAGATCGCATCGTTTAATTCGATTTCACCAACTGAAGCACCTGTTTGACTAAGTACAGATACTTTTGTCATTCCTGTTTCCTCCTTTCCTTAAGTGATTACTTAGCTTTAATTGCAGTTTTTACTGTAACTAGAGCTTTTTTAGAACCAGGAACATTACCTTTAACAAGTAGTAAGTTACGATCTGTATCAACTTTCACGACTTCTAAGTTTTGGATTGTAACTACATTGCCACCCATTTGACCAGGTAATTTCTTTTGTTTAAATACGCGGTTCGGAGCAACTGGACCCATTGAACCAGGACGACGGTGGTAACGAGAACCGTGGGCCATAGGACCACGAGATTGTCCGTGGCGTTTAATTACACCTTGGAAACCTTTACCCTTAGTAACACCTGTTACATCGATTACATCGCCTTCTGCGAAAATTTCTACTTTGACTTCTTGACCAACTTCGTACTCTTCCACGTTCACGTTGCGGAATTCACGAATGAAGCGCTTAGGAGCAGTGTTCGCTTTTGCTACGTGACCTTGTTGTGGTTTGTTAGAAAGCTTAACGCGCTTATCTTCGAAACCAACTTGAATTGCTTCGTAGCCGTCTGTTTCAACAGTTTTCTTTTGAAGTACTACGTTTGGAGTAGCTTCGATAACTGTTACCGGGATTAAATCGCCGTTTTCAGCGAAAACTTGTGTCATACCAATTTTTCTACCTAAGATTCCTTTAGCCATTTGTCACACCTCCTGTAAGTTTTAAAAAGTTATATTGTTTTTACCATTAAAGTTTGATTTCGATATCAACGCCAGATGGTAAATCAAGTTTCATTAACGCATCAACAGTTTGTGGTGTTGGGTTAACGATATCGATCAGACGTTTATGCGTACGCATTTCGAATTGTTCACGAGAATCTTTGTACTTGTGAACAGCACGAAGAATTGTGTACACAGACTTCTCAGTTGGAAGTGGAATCGGACCTGATACACTTGCACCTGAACGTTTTGCAGTTTCCACAATTTTCTCAGCAGATTGATCTAAAATACGGTGATCATACGCTTTTAAACGAATACGAATCTTTTGTTTTGCCATTATTTTCCCTCCTTCTCGCCTATTTTCTAGACATTCTCCACGAAAATTTTCCCACACACCGCCATGGCAAAGCGGCCGGGTGTGTCGGCAACCTCTCGCTTCATCGCAGTCAAAGACCAACATTCAACATTATATACAATAAAAAAAGAATAAGCAAGTCTTTTCGCTAAATTCTTTTAAATGTTGCAGATATTCTTAGTACTACTATTACTTCGCTTTGTTAAGCCGTTTATTAGTATATAAAATTTCACTCCATATTGCAACACCTAAGGTTATCAAGCAACAATGTCGAACATTTCAAATAACTATGAAGTCTTTTTAAATAGTAGTACCCCTTTAGTACCCCTTCTTACTTCTATAGAAAGAACACACATGCAATCCAACCAAATAGAATTAGTGGAATGTTAATGAATATAAAAGTAGGAACACAGGTGTCCCAAATATGATGATGTTGTCCATCTACATTTAATCCTGCTGTTGGACCTAATGTAGAATCTGATGCTGGAGAGCCTGCGTCGCCTAAAGCTCCTGCTGTACCTATTAAACAGAGGATCGCTAATGGGCTCATTCCTAACCCTTGTGCAAGAGGAACAAATAGTGTCGCGATAATTGGCACTGTTGCAAAGGAAGAACCAATCCCCATTGTCACAACTAATCCTATGACTAACATAATAAATACCGCTAAACTTCTATTTCCTTTTAAAATAGTTATAGAGCTTGTAATTAAGCTATCCACATGTCCAGTAGCATTAATGACCGCAGCAAAGCCATTTGCGGCAATCATAACAAATCCTATAAAGGCCATCATCTTCATTCCTTCAGATAGAATGTCATCTGCCTCTTTCCATTTCAGCGCCCCTGTAAAATACATAACCATAATACCTGCAAAGGAACCAACAATCATAGAATCTGTTAACACTTGAGCACATAATGATACGACTAATGCAAAGGCTGTGGAAAACATCACAAATTTGCTGACATTAACATGAAGAGAATCAGCCTCTATTTCATTATTTTTATAATGCCTTGGCTTACGATATACAATAAAGGCTGTAAATAATCCAACCAACATACCTAGCACTGGAATCGCCATTGCCACTGGAACATCACGTGAGGATACTACCATCCCAGCCTCAGACACCTGTGTAGCAACGATATCTTGAAAGATCGCTCCAAAGCCAGCTGGTACAAAGCTATAAGTACCGATTAAGCCCACTGCAATTAAGGTTGCCACTAGACGTCGATCGACCTCTAGCATATTTAAAATTTTTAAAACAGGAGGAATCAATAGTGGAATAAAGGCGATATGAATAGGTATGACATTTTGAGATAAAATGGACATCAAGAAAATAAGGAAAAAAATTAAGACCTTTACTAAACCTTTGCGATTGCTTTCACTATTTAAAATCTTTAGCATCCCTGTAATCATCAATTCAGGTATCCCTGTTTTGGCAATGGCGATGGCAAAGGCGCCAAGTAAGCCATAGCTTAATGCTATCGTTGCACCTGCCCCTAACCCTTCTGTAAATGATTCTACTGTTGCCTCAATGCTCATTCCGCTTGTAAGGCCGCCTACAAACGCTCCTAGCACTAAAGAAAGAACGACATTGATGCGAAGTAGGCTTAATATTAACATAACGGCTACCGCCACTATTACTGCATTCATTGTTACACTCACTTTCATACACTAAATTACTAACATGTTAAAGATTATTATTCTAATAATTGAAAGTCAAGGTTTTTCATCGTTCGAAGCAATAAAAAAAACAGTATGATCTATTTAGCATCACACTGTTTCTAAGTTTTACTTATTTAATTGTTACAATGATTCTCGAACGACTTTTTTATAATAGCCTACCGACAGAATGGCAAAAATCGTATACAACGCTATATAACAGCACATTGCAATCCACAAGGGTGCCGTTAACTCTGTACCAAATAAAAACCATCCTGATTTAACAGCAAAATAACTATGCAATAGTCCAATTATTAAAGGGACTCCAAAATTAAAGGCTTGTTTCATATATATGCCTCTCATAATATCTTTTTCTGCAAAGCCAATTTTTCTGAGGATTGTATAGGAACCACGCTCTTCCTCTGCCTCAGACATTTGTTTGAAGTACAGAATGCTACCAGTTGTCATTAAGAAGGCTAATCCTAAAAAGGCAGTTGTAAAAATAGTGAGACCTAATGATTCAATATTATCTTTACGCTTCTCTTCATATGAAGATTGAGTATATTGCTGTGTTTTACCTTCATGATCTTTAGTTATAATCACCCCGGCATTTGTCTGTACATATAATTTTTCTGCCATTACTAAGTCTTCTTTTGAATTAATAGTAATAGATGATTGTTGATGCCAAGGGTAATGCTCTGATTGCGTAGTTAGACTTTTAAACAGGTCATCTGTTATAACAAAGATGGGCCCGCCACCTCCAGCTGTAACAATACCACTAATAATACTTTTATCGTGTACATCTACAACATGAAAAGTTTCTTCAAGCTCCCCTGCAGAAACTACTACATCACGATCTTTCTCTAATGGGAACATCTCAGCCATATACCCGCCATAGTTTGTTAAAATCACTTCATTTCCTGATAGCGAGGCTTCAGGAACACTCTTCTTGTAATCAGAAAGTGGAATCGTATAAATTGTTCCTTCCATATCATATAAAGGATTATCCTGCTGCTTTTTAGACATTAATTGTCCTACGGAAGCTGTTACTCCCTGCAAACGATAATCTATCTTATCGTAGACTATGTTATTTTCCTCTAACGCATGTAAGAAAGACATCCCCTGCTCTTCTAGCAAGATAAAATCACCTGGTACTTGGCTATACGCTGATGCTTCTGAGGAATAGTAGGAGATATAGGATAATGTCGTCACACCTAGAGATACACCTGTTAATACGGTTATAAGCGTTAATGACTTAGCATTGCTCTTCATACGATGCATAATAGGCGTTAATGCCAATACATCCTGAATGGAAAGATGGCCTTTTTTCTTTAAGCGAATTGTGTTCATAATAAACGCTACAGAGAATCGAAAGACCAGAAATGTTCCACCAATTGTAGTAGCTAGAATAATAATCATATTAATAAATAGGTTACCGGCTGATTCAATATCAAACAGCTTTGTTGAAGCATAGTAGCCATAAACAATTAAAACTAGCCCCATAAAGCCTATGGCCATTTGTAATGCACTAAAACGTCTTACACGTTCATCTGCTTGTTTAGCTGCTGTAAATAGTGATAGTAAAGAAACGCGATGGATCATCCAGGCCATTTGTATAAGGACAATCAACAAAAGTATAGTAAATACAATCATGGATTGCTGTAATGCCTGCGTACTAAATGTCATGGTTACAAGAGCTTCTTTCTCAAGTACACGCAATAAAATCATTGCAAACACACGTGAACTAAAGAAACCGGCCAGCATACCTAAAATTACAGCTCCTACAAATAGTAGAATATTTTCGATTGCTAATAGGCGTACAATCAATCCCTTGGTCATGCCAATCAATTGGTACAAGCCTATTTCCTTACTACGACGCTTCATAAATAAATGATTGGCGTACAAGACGAAGAACAAGACGATAAAATATAAAATATAAGTTGCTGCTTTAAATCCAGCTGTCGCCGTTCCACTCATTTGAACAGCATCCCATACTGCAGAATTATTTTGTAATGTTACAAAGGAAAAATATAAAGTAACGCTAAAAATAAGCGCAAAGAAATATAAATAGTAGTGCTTCATATTTTTCTTCATGCTTCTTAACACTAGCTTACTAAGACTCATAACCATCACCGCCTAGCACACTTTGCGTATGCATGATTTCCTGGAAAAAAGCCTGTCTTGATTTATCCCCTTTATAAAGCTCACTATAAATAAGACCATCCTTTAAAAATAAAACACGTGTACAGAAACTTGCAGCTACTGCATCATGCGTAACCATCATGATTGTCGCTTCTTTTGTCTCATTAATATTTTGTAGATTTTGAAGCAAGGCTGTTGCTGATTTGGAATCTAATGCACCAGTAGGCTCATCTGCAAATACCAATGATGGATTTGTAATAAGTGCACGCGCAGCGGAAGTACGCTGTTTTTGCCCTCCGGATATTTCATTGGGATATTTATTTAAAATTTCTGTTATGCCTAGTAAGGATGTTAACTCCTTTACACGGCTTTCAGCAACTGCTTTAGGCAATTTACTGATTGCTAAGGGGAGAAGAATATTTTCCTTTACGGTTAATGTATCTAATAAATTATAATCTTGAAATATGAAACCTAATTGCTCTCTACGGAAGTTGGCCAAAGCCTTTTCCTTCATTCCCCGTAAATTATGACCGTTTATTTCAATGACTCCTTCTGTTGCAAAGTCGATTGAACATAAGACATTTAAAAGTGTTGTTTTTCCTGATCCAGAAGGTCCCATAATACCTACAAATTCACCTTTATTTACTTCCAAATCAATACCCTTTAACACTTCCTGAGCCGTTGATTTCTTTCCATAAACTTTTTTTATTTTACGACCAATTAACACTGTCACTGATAAACGCCCCTCTCTATATTCCAAGTGTACCCTGTTGCACCTATTCATTCGTGCGTTTTACATGACAATATAAAAAGGTAGGTGACATTTTCGTCATCTACCTGTTAGTTTGACATATTCATTTTGTAATGGGAACCGTAGCGTAAATAATGAACCCTCACCTACATTCGATTGAACATTTATACGGATACCTATTTTTTGCGCCACATTATATGCTAAGTAAAGACCCATACCAGTAGACTGAGTAGATTCTCTCCCTACGTTACCTGTATATGACTTTTGAAAAATTCTAGGTAAATCCTCCGAAGGTATGCCAACACCCATATCTTTAATATGTAATAAAGTAGCACCTGCTGGGTCAAGTTCAGTAAAAATCGTTACCTCTGAATTGGCTGAACTATATTTTATGGCGTTCGAGAGAATTTGACGTACAATAAATGCTAGCCATTTACCATCTGTCATCACCTTTTCAGTCAGTTCATCTACTTCAAAACCAATTCCCTTTTCTATACACCAGGCTTGCATAGCTCGAATCTCTTTATAAACAATTGGTTTCAACTCAATTTCAGTTAAATAATTGTCCTTTTCTATAGAGGTAAGTCTAGTTTGGTGCAGCTGTTGATCGACTAACAGATGTAGTCTTAACCATTCATTTTCTAATTTTCGACGTGTGGATAAATCCTCCACATGGTCTAACATTAGATTAATAGTTGTTAAAGGTCCTTTTACTTCATGAACCCATGCCAGCAACTCATCTGAATACTCTTGGAGCTGCACTTTGGCCTGATTCAATTCCATATTCTTTTCATGAAAGACATCCTCCATTTTTCGAAAGCCCACTTCTTGAAAAGGTGATAATGATAAGCTACTTTTATGGGCTTCATCAAGATGACTATCCATATTTCCCAGGAAATCATTTAATTTCCCAACTTCAGCGAAAAAGCGCCATACGAAAAAGAGTGCGAAACTAACAAGCAAACTAACATTTACATACCAAATAGACACACTATTTAAACCAACATCTAAAGAAAATAGCATGTTTAATAGTACCATTATAAATGCAAAAAAACCGATCCATGCAAAGCGCTCTTTTATAAATAATAGTAACAAATTAGTTCACGTCCCTTGGGTTACTGCTATATAGCCAAGTCCCTTTTTGGTTAGAATCACTTCATGTAGGCCAATATCCTCTAGCTTTGCACGTAAACGGTTAACATTCACCGATAAAGTATTATCGTTTACAAAACGTTCATCATCCCACAGTTTTCGCATTAATTCATCTCTTGAGACGATATGATTAGCCTGTTCCACTAAAATGCGCAATATAAAGAGTTCATTTTTTGTTAAGGAAGCTATAGCTGCATCACACATAATTTCACTCCTTGCATAATCAATAACGGCTTCGTTAAAGCGTGTAACATCCATCTTTGCTTCAACATAGTCATATGTTCTTCGTAAAATAGCCTGTGCTTTAGCGAGTAATACTTCCATATGAAAGGGTTTTTGTATAAAATCATCTGCCCCCATTTGCATGGCCATCACCATATCCATTGGATGATCTCGCGAGGATAGAAAAAGGATTGGCACATTGGAGAGATGACGAATTTCTCGACACCAATGAAAGCCATCATAGGCAGGCAACTGAATATCAATTAGCACAAGATGTGGCTTCACTTCTATAAAATCATCCATCACCTTTTGAAAATTTTTAGGTCCAACAACTTGTAATGACCATTGTGCAAAACGTTCTTCTATCATACTAAATATCGACGGATCATCTTCTATCAGTAAAATTTTCATCTCCATATTCAATCCCTTTCTGCTTAATTATTTAACCTAGATGACATGCTGGCTGTTATGTATTCATACACTAATTAAAACCTTAATTAGTTTTATTTTAACATAAAAAACCAATCTGTAAGCGTCCCTACAGATTGGTTTGACTATTAGCGAAAGCTAAAATTATTTTTGGATAGAAGCAACTACGCCAGCGCCTACAGTACGGCCACCCTCACGGATAGAGAATTTAGTACCTTCTTCAAGAGCGATTGGAGCGATAAGTTCAACTGTCATTTCGATGTTATCACCAGGCATTACCATTTCAACGCCTTCTGGTAAGTTACAGATACCTGTTACGTCAGTTGTACGGAAGTAGAACTGAGGACGGTAGTTAGAGAAGAATGGAGTATGACGGCCACCCTCTTCTTTTGATAAAACATAAACTTCAGCTTTGAAGTTAGTGTGTGGAGTAATTGAACCTGGTTTAGCTAATACTTGACCACGTTGGATTTCTTCACGAGCAACACCACGAAGTAAAGCACCGATGTTGTCACCAGCTTCAGCATAGTCTAATAATTTACGGAACATTTCTACACCTGTTACAGTAGTAGATTTAGCTTCTTCAGCGATACCGATGATTTCAATTACGTCACCAACTTTAACTTGACCACGTTCAACACGGCCAGTTGCAACTGTACCACGACCAGTAATAGAGAATACGTCCTCTACTGGCATCATGAATGGTTTGTCAGTTTGACGTTCTGGAGTTGGGATGTAAGAATCTACAGCGTCCATTAATTCAACGATTTTTTCTTCCCATTCTGCTTCGCCTTCAAGAGCTTTAAGAGCAGAACCTTTGATTACAGGAATATCATCACCTGGGAAGTCATATTCAGATAGTAGGTCACGGATTTCCATTTCTACTAATTCTAATAATTCTTCGTCATCAACCATATCACATTTGTTCATGAATACTACTAAGTATGGAACACCTACTTGACGAGATAAAAGGATGTGTTCACGAGTTTGTGGCATTGGGCCATCAGCAGCAGATACTACTAAGATACCGCCGTCCATTTGTGCAGCACCAGTGATCATGTTTTTAACATAGTCAGCGTGTCCTGGGCAGTCAACGTGTGCATAGTGACGAGTTTCTGTTTCGTATTCTACGTGAGAAGTATTGATTGTGATACCACGCTCTTTTTCTTCAGGAGCGTTATCGATGTCAGCGTATGATTTAGCTGTACCACCCATTTTTTTAGAAAGAACTGTAGCGATTGCAGCAGTTAAAGTAGTTTTACCATGGTCAACGTGTCCGATTGTACCAATGTTAGCATGCGTTTTAGAACGGTCAAATTTTTCTTTAGCCATTAGAGATTGCCTCCTCAAAATTATATGTTTTATTTTTGAAATTTATAGAATGAATGCTGATAGAGAACGGGCCCATCCCCTATCCTGCAATCATAGCTTACAAATTAGTTATACTTTATGCAAGATGAAAATTCAATTATTCACCTTTATTTTTTTTGATGATTTCAGCAGCAATTGATTTTGGTACTTCTTCATAATGATCGAATGTCATTGAGAATACACCACGACCTTGCGTTGCAGAACGAAGAGTCGTTGCATAACCAAACATTTCTGCTAAAGGAACCATAGCACGAACAACTTGTGAGTTACCGCGAGCATCCATACCCTCAACGCGTCCGCGACGAGAAGTAATGTTACCCATGATATCACCAAGGTATTCTTCTGGAATTACAACTTCTACTTTCATCATTGGTTCTAAGATAACAGCATCACATTGTTTAGATGCTTCTTTAAGAGCCATAGATGCAGCAATTTTGAACGCCATCTCATTCGAGTCAACGTCATGGTAAGAACCGAATACTAATTTCGCTTTAATATCGATTAGAGGGTAACCAGCTACTACACCGCGGTCAAGAGAGTCACGAAGACCAGCTTCAACTGCAGGAATGTATTCACGAGGAATTACACCACCAACGATAGCGTTTTCGAATTCAAAGCCTTTACCTTCTTCATTTGGAGAGAACTCAATCGTTACGTCACCATATTGTCCACGACCACCAGATTGGCGAGTGAATTTACCTTGAACTTTTGCAGAGCCACGGAATGTTTCACGGTAAGATACCATTGGAGCACCTACGTTAGCTTCTACTTTAAATTCACGGCGCATACGGTCAACTAAGATATCAAGGTGAAGTTCACCCATACCTGAGATGATTGTTTGTCCAGTTTCTGTGTCAGTGTGAGCACGGAAAGTTGGATCCTCTTCTTGAAGTTTTTGTAAAGCTTGACCCATTTTATCTTGGTCAGCTTTTGATTTTGGTTCTACAGAAAGAGAAATTACTGGCTCAGGGAATTCCATTGATTCAAGAATAACTAGGTTTTTCTCGTCACAAAGAGTATCACCAGTAGTAGTATCTTTAAGACCTACTGCTGCTGCGATGTCCCCAGCGAATACTTTAGAAATCTCTTCACGAGAGTTAGCGTGCATTTGTAGGATACGACCTACACGCTCACGTTTACCTTTAGAAGAGTTTTGTACGTATGAACCTGAATCTAATGTTCCAGAGTACACACGGAAGAACGTTAATTTACCTACGAATGGGTCAGTCATAACTTTGAATGCAAGAGCTGAGAATGGCTCTTCATCAGAAGATTTACGTTCTAACTCTTCGTCACCATCAACAGAAGTACCTTTGATTGCTGGTACATCTACTGGAGATGGTAAGTAATCGATAACAGCATTTAACATTGGGCGTACACCTTTGTGTTTGAACGCTGTACCACAGATTACTGGGTAGAATTCTACTGCGATTGTAGCACGACGGATTGCCGCTTTAAGTTCCGCAACAGAAATTTCTTCGCCTTCTAAATATTTTTCCATGATATCTTCATCAACACTTGCAACAGCATCGATTAATTTTTCACGGTATTCTTCAGCTTGTGCGCGGTATTCTTCAGGAATTTCTCCCTCAGTTACTGCTGTACCTTTTTCGTCACCATAGAAAGTAGCTTTCATTTCAACCAAGTCAATGATTGCAGAGAACTGATCTTCAGCTCCGATTGGTAATTGAATAGGGTGAGCGTTTGCTTGTAAACGATCATGTAGAGTTCCTACAGAATATAAGAAGTCTGCTCCTGTTTTATCCATTTTGTTAATGAATACAATACGTGGAACACCATAAGTTGTAGCTTGACGCCATACAGTTTCAGTTTGAGGCTCAACACCAGATTGAGCATCTAGTACTGTAACAGCACCGTCAAGTACGCGTAATGAACGTTCTACTTCTACAGTGAAGTCTACGTGTCCAGGCGTATCGATGATGTTTACACGATGGCCTGCCCATTGGGCTGTTGTTGCTGCAGAAGTGATTGTAATACCACGTTCTTGCTCTTGCTCCATCCAGTCCATTTGAGAAGCGCCTTCATGAGTTTCACCGATTTTGTGAATCTTACCAGTGTAATAAAGGATACGCTCAGTTGTTGTTGTTTTACCAGCATCAATGTGAGCCATGATCCCAATATTACGAGTATTCTCAAGTGAGAATTCGCGTTTCATAGGAAATTTCTCCTTCCATATTGGGGTAAAGACGATAAAGACTGTATAAGAGACCTTGTGCTAACCAATCCGTTAACACATAGGTTATATTACCAGCGGTAGTGAGCGAATGCTTTGTTCGCTTCTGCCATTTTGTGCATATCTTCACGTTTCTTAACTGATGCACCAGTGTTGTTAGAAGCATCAAGAATTTCGTTAGCTAAACGCTCTTCCATAGTTTTTTCACCACGAAGACGAGCATAGTTAACTAGGTAACGAAGACCTAAAGTTGTACGACGTTCTGGACGAACTTCAACCGGTACTTGGTAGTTAGAACCACCAACACGGCGAGCGCGTACTTCAAGAACTGGCATTACGTTATTTAGAGCAGCTTCGAATACTTCAATTGGATTTTCACCAGAACGTTCTTTAACAATTTCGAACGCACCGTATAAAATCTTTTGAGAAGTACCTCTTTTACCATCAACCATCATTTTATTGATTAAACGAGTTACTAGTTTTGAACTATAAATTGGATCTGGTAACACGTCACGTTTGGAAACAGGACCTTTACGAGGCATGTGTTTTCCTCCTTTCGAATAAATATCGATTATTTTATAAGTTAGCCTTTTTATATTCGTCAATCAAATATCAAATCTGCTAGCAAGATTCGATATTTGTGACAATTAGTATAAGGCTCAGTTTTAAATAACGTTATTGAACGTTAAATTATTTTTTTTCTTTAGGGCGTTTTGTTCCGTATTTAGAACGTGATTGTAAACGACCGTTTACACCAGCTGTATCAAGAGCTCCACGTACGATATGGTAACGAACACCCGCTAAGTCTTTTACGCGTCCGCCACGGATAAGAACAACACTGTGCTCTTGTAAGTTGTGGCCTTCACCTGGGATATAAGCTGTAACCTCAATTTGGTTAGTTAAACGTACACGAGCGTATTTACGTAACGCTGAGTTTGGTTTACGAGGTGTCATTGTACCAACACGAGTACAAACACCACGTTTTTGAGGAGATTTAACATCAGTTAAAGATTTTTTAAATGAGTTATATCCTTTGTTTAACGCTGGTGATTTTGATTTCGTGCTTTTAGATTGACGAGGCTTACGTACTAATTGGTTAATTGTAGGCATCGATTTTTCCTCCCTTCATTTATTCCTTGTTAATACCACACATCCAGGTGGTTCATTTTTTGGGTAAAAACAAAGTCTTTGTGTTTAATACACAAAAACTACTCTCCAGTAATTGCAACTACCGCAGCTCCAACGTGGATTCCACAGGCCTTGCCCAGTTCCTTTTTGGACTCAACAAGAATAACTGGTATACCGATTTCTCTCGCGAAAGATATGGCCAAATCGGTTACCCAATTGTCTGCGTCAAGTGCCACAAGGAGTTCTTTCACTGAACCGGCTCGCATTGCTTTTACTGCTTGCTTTGTACCTATGATTGTTTGACTAGTCCTTACTTTATCATAAGACATTTTCATATCCTCCGAAGTATAGACAGTTAACTATCAACCTTCAATATATTATCATTACCATTTTATACTGTCAACTAATATCTTTAAAAAGTCCGAAGAGATGGCGTAATTCCATCTCTTCGGCACTATTTTTAATATTTATTCAGCAGAAACGACTTCTGTGTCAAGCTCATCTTTTTCGATGCGGATTTGACGGTAACGTTGCATACCAGTACCTGCAGGAACAAGTTTACCGATAATTACGTTCTCTTTTAATCCAAGAAGCTCGTCACGTTTACCCTTAATTGCTGCATCTGTTAACACACGTGTTGTTTCTTGGAACGATGCTGCAGATAAGAATGATTCTGTTTCAAGAGAAGCTTTTGTAATACCTAGGATTACAGGACGACAAGTAGCTGGGTTTTTGCCATTCATAACAGCATCTGCGTTAGCCTCTGCAAATTGGTGGATATCTAGTAATGAACCTGGTAATAAATCTGTATCTCCAGCTTCAATTACACGTACTTTACGAAGCATTTGGCGAACCATTACTTCGATATGTTTATCTCCAATTTCTACCCCTTGCATACGGTATACTTTTTGAACTTCTTTTAATAAATATTCTTGAACAGTTGAAACGTCTTTGACTTTTAACAATTGTTTTGGATCGATAGAACCCTCTGTTAGAACCTGACCACGCTCTACATTATCACCTTCGATAACTTTTAGACGTGCATTATAAGGCGCTTGATACTTACGAGTTTCTACGTCACCTTGAACAGTGATTTCTTTTAAGCCCTCACGGATTTCTGTGATATCTGAAACAGTACCTGCGATCTCTGAAATAACAGATTGACCTTTTGGATTACGTGCTTCAAAGATCTCTTGGATACGTGGAAGACCTTGTGTAATATCGTCCCCGGCAACCCCACCTGTATGGAATGTACGCATTGTTAACTGTGTACCCGGTTCACCGATTGATTGAGCAGCAATAATACCAACTGCCTCTCCTACCTCAACCTTTTCACCTGTTGCTAAGTTCATGCCGTAACATTTTTTACATACGCCATGTTTTGTATTACATGTAAATGCTGAACGGATAGTCACTTCTTCAATACCAGCTTCGATAATTGCTCGAGCCACATCTTGATCGATTAAACCATCTTTGTTTAGAATCACTTCACCAGTTTCAGGGTGTAAGATTGTTTTCTTCGTATGACGACCAACAATACGCTCATCTAGAGCCTCGATTAGCTCTGTGCCTTCCATTAATGCACCAATTGTTAAACCACGGTCAGTACCACAGTCATCTTCGCGCACAATTACATCCTGTGCAACGTCAACAAGACGACGTGTTAAGTAACCTGAATCGGCAGTTTTTAGGGCTGTATCGGCAAGACCTTTACGAGCACCGTGAGTTGAGATGAAGTACTCTAATACTGTTAAACCTTCACGGAATGAAGATTTAATTGGTAGTTCGATGATACGACCAGCCGGGTTGGCCATCAGACCACGCATACCTGCTAACTGTGTAAAGTTAGACGCGTTACCACGGGCACCTGAGTCAGACATCATGAAGATTGGGTTTGTTTTCTCAAGAGACTTCATCAGTTTCGCTTGGATTTCATCTTTGGCAGCACTCCAGCTTGAGATAACACGGTCATAACGCTCATCCTCTGTGATGAAACCACGGCGGAATTGCGCTTGAACTTTATCTACTTTTTCTTGAGCTACTGCTAAAATTTCACCTTTGTCAGGTAATACGACGATATCAGATACACCTACAGTAATACCAGCACGTGTTGAATACTTGAATCCAAGGTTTTTCATGCGGTCAAGCATTTTAGATGTTTCAGTAATGTGGAAACGTTTAAATACTTCAGCAATGATATTTCCTAAGAACTTTTTACGGAATGGATTTACAACTGGTACAGATTCAAAATGCTTGCGCAATACAGCTGTACGTTGTGCGTCAATTTTCCCTTTTTCATCAAGGCTATTATAAGCACTATCTGATTCAAGCTCTTTTAGTGTGTCTTCGTCAATTGTTAATTTCGCAAAGTATTTTTCTGGTGTCACTTGCTCTAAGTTAAAATCAGTCGGCTCATTGATATAAGGGAATGATTCAGGCAAGATTTCGTTAAAGATTACTTTACCGACAGTCGTTAATAGGAACATATTATTTTGTTCCTCTGTGAATGTTGGGTTATTTAACGAACTAGCTTTAATAGCAATACGTGTATGCAAATGCACATGACCTGTATCATATGCGATTAAAACTTCGTTTGGACCGTAGAAAATAGTACCTTCTCCACGTGCATTTTCACGTTCAAGCGTTAAGTAGTAGTTTCCTAATACCATATCTTGCGAAGGTGTTACTACTGGTTTACCGTCTTTTGGATTCAGGATGTTTTGCGCAGCAAGCATTAGAAGACGAGCCTCAGCTTGAGCTTCAGCAGACAATGGTACGTGAACCGCCATTTGGTCACCATCGAAGTCAGCGTTATATGCTGTACATACTAATGGGTGAAGACGAATAGCACGACCTTCTACTAGTGTTGGTTCAAATGCTTGAATACCAAGACGGTGTAGCGTTGGTGCACGGTTAAGTAATACTGGATGCTCACGGATAACATCTTCTAATACATCCCAAACGTCGTTGTTTAAACGTTCGATTTTTCGCTTAGCAGATTTAATGTTATGAGCAAGACCACGTTCTACTAGTTCCTTCATAACGAACGGCTTGAATAATTCAATAGCCATTTCTTTAGGTAGACCACATTGGTACATTTTTAAGTTTGGACCTACTACGATAACGGAACGACCAGAATAGTCAACACGCTTACCAAGTAGATTTTGACGGAAACGACCTTGTTTACCTTTCAACATATGTGAAAGTGATTTTAGTGGACGGTTACCAGGACCTGTTACAGGACGTCCGCGACGACCATTATCAATTAACGCGTCAACAGCTTCTTGTAACATACGTTTTTCGTTTTGTACGATGATGCTTGGAGCACCTAAATCTAATAAACGTTTTAAACGGTTATTACGGTTGATAACACGACGGTATAAATCGTTTAAATCTGAAGTTGCAAAACGTCCACCATCTAATTGCACCATTGGACGAAGCTCAGGTGGAATTACAGGAAGTACATCTAAAATCATCCATTCAGGTGAGTTACCTGAGTTACGGAATGATTCAACAACCTCTAAACGTTTGATAGCACGAGTACGTCTTTGACCTTGTGCAGATTTTAACTCTTCTTTTAAAGAATGCGTCTCATCCTCTAGGTCAATTTTGCCTAATAATTTTTTAATTGCTTCTGCACCCATTGCAGCTTCGAATGTATTTCCGAATTTTTCGCGGTATGCACGGTACTCTTTTTCTGAAAGTAACTGTTTGCTTTCTAAATTCGTCGCACCAGCCTCAATCACAACGTATGAAGCAAAATAAATAACTTCTTCAAGTGCACGCGGTGACATATCTAAAATTAGACCCATACGGCTAGGAATACCTTTGAAGTACCAGATATGAGAAACTGGTGCAGCTAATTCGATATGACCCATACGTTCACGACGAACTTTAGCACGCGTTACTTCAACACCACAGCGGTCACAAACTACACCTTTATAGCGAACACGTTTATATTTACCACAATGACATTCCCAATCCTTAGTTGGCCCAAAAATACGCTCACAGAATAAACCATCTTTTTCTGGTTTTAACGTACGGTAGTTAATTGTTTCAGGTTTTTTAACCTCACCATATGACCAAGAGCGAATCTTGTCAGGGGATGCTAAACCAATTTTCATATATTCAAATTCATTAACGTCTATCAAGGAGCCTACCTCCCTCTAGTATAGGTCTTTATAAAGACTCTTTACGCAGCTCGATAATCGTTTGCAAAGAATTTCCTCTTTGACAAAGGATTAGAAATAGAATGATTTATTAAAAGAAAAAGCCAGGCAGGGCGTTAAATCCTGCCCGGCTAATTTGAAAAATAAGTTTGACCTTATTCACAATTGTGAATGTTGGTTTCCATTATTCAAAAGACTCTACTGGCTCTTCTTGAGTATCTGGCTGTGGTGCGATGTTAAGTGCATCAGCTGGTTGAAGATCTTCTTCTTCGTCTAAATCACGAAGCTCTACTTCTTCATCATTAACTGTTAGCATCTTAACGTCCATACCAAGAGATTGAAGTTCTTTAATCAATACTTTGAATGACTCAGGAACGCCTGGCTCTGGTACACTTTCACCCTTAACGATGGCTTCATATGTTTTTACACGACCAACAACGTCATCGGATTTAACTGTTAAGATTTCTTGAAGGGTATAAGCGGCACCGTATGCTTCAAGTGCCCATACTTCCATCTCACCAAAACGTTGTCCACCAAATTGCGCTTTACCACCAAGTGGTTGCTGCGTAACAAGTGAGTAAGGACCTGTTGAACGCGCGTGAAGTTTATCGTCAACCATGTGAGCAAGTTTGATCATATACATGATCCCAACAGATACACGGTTATCAAATGGTTCACCAGAACGGCCATCATACAGGATTGTTTTACCGTCACGGTTCATCCCTGCTTCTTCCATCGTTTCCCAAACGTCTTCTTCATTTGCACCATCAAATACTGGTGTTGCCATGTGGACGCCTAGATAGCGAGAAGCCATACCTAAGTGTAATTCTAAAACTTGTCCGATATTCATACGAGAAGGTACACCAAGTGGATTTAACATGATATCTACAGGCGTGCCATCTGGCATGAATGGCATATCTTCTTCTGGCAAGATACGAGAGATAACCCCTTTGTTACCGTGACGTCCGGCCATTTTGTCCCCAACGCGAATTTTACGTTTTTGAACAATATAAGCACGAACTAATTGGTTAACACCTGGTGGTAATTCATCGCCATCTTCGCGGTTAAATACTTTAACATCCAGAATGATACCGCCAGCACCGTGTGGTACACGTAATGATGTATCACGAACCTCACGAGCCTTTTCACCGAAAATAGCATGTAATAAACGCTCTTCAGCCGTTAATTCTGTAACTCCTTTAGGCGTTACTTTCCCTACAAGAATATCACCATCGCGTACTTCCGCACCGATACGGATAATACCACGTTCGTCTAGGTTACGAAGTGCATCTTCACCGACATTTGGAATATCACGAGTGATTTCTTCAGGTCCAAGCTTTGTATCTCGAGACTCTGACTCATATTCTTCAATATGAACAGATGTATAAACATCATCTTTTACAAGGCGCTCACTCATAATAACAGCATCCTCATAGTTAAAGCCGTTCCAAGTCATGAATGCAACAAGTACGTTACGTCCAAGAGCTAATTCGCCTTTTTCCATTGATGGACCATCTGCTAAAATATCGCGAGGCTTCACGCGTTCGCCAACTTTTACAAGTGGACGTTGGTTATATGAAGTACCTTGGTTTGAACGAATGAATTTTTGTAATTTATATTTTGTTAAATCGCCTTTAACCTCTTTGCCATCTACAACTTCAATGCGGCGAACATGGATAGAGCGAGCCTCAACGTGCTCAACAATACCATCATACTTCGCTACTACAGCTGCACCAGAATCACGTGCATCCACATGTTCCATACCCGTACCAACGAATGGTGCTTCTGGGTTAAGAAGTGGAACTGCTTGACGTTGCATGTTTGCACCCATAAGTGCACGGTTAGAGTCATCGTTTTCTAAGAATGGGATACACGCAGTCGCTGCAGAAACTACTTGTTTAGGAGATACGTCCATGTAGTCCATTTGAGCTTTATTGAATACTGTGTTATCACCACGGAAACGACCTACTACTTCGTCCTTTGCAAAACTGCCATCTGGATTTAATAGTGAGTTTGCTTGTGCTACGTAGTAGTTATCTTCTTCATCAGCTGTTAGGTAATCAATTTGTTCCGTTACTTGACCTGTTTCGTGATCAATACGACGGTAAGGCGTTTCGATGAAACCAAATTTATTTACTTTAGCGAAAGAAGATAATGAGTTGATTAAACCAATGTTTGGACCCTCTGGTGTCTCGATTGGACACATACGACCATAGTGAGAGTAGTGAACGTCACGTACTTCGAAACCAGCACGCTCACGTGTTAAACCACCAGGCCCTAATGCAGATAATCGACGCTTATGCGTTAATTCTGCTAATGGGTTTGTTTGGTCCATGAATTGTGATAATTGAGAGCTTCCGAAGAACTCTTTAATTGACGCAATTACTGGACGGATATTAATTAATTGTTGTGGTACGATAGCCGCTGTGTCGTTAATAGACATACGCTCACGTACTACACGTTCCATACGAGACAAACCGATACGGAATTGGTTTTGCAGTAACTCACCTACAGAACGTAGACGACGGTTACCTAAATGGTCAATATCATCTGTTGCTCCTACTTGATAAAGCAGGTTGAAGAAATAGCTTACTGAAGACAGTACGTCAGCAGGTGTAATATTCTTCACTTCTTCATCGATATAGGCATTACTAATGATATTAATTTCTTTTTGTGCTTCATCTTTGGGTGCATAAATTTTAATAGATTGGATTGTTACATCATCCTCAAGTACTCCACCAACTTGTGATAAAGTACGGAAACCAATACCTTTCGAAGAATCTTCTAGGTAAGGTAGGATTTTATCTAAAGTACGGCGATCAAGCACTGTACCTTTCTCTACTAAAATTTCGCCTGTTTCTGGATCTACAAGCGTTTCAGCAATCGTTTGGTTGAATAAACGATTTTTAATATGAAGCTTTTTATTCATTTTGTAGCGTCCAACATTCGCTAAATCATAGCGTTTTGCGTCGAAGAAACGAGAGTATAATAAACTTTTCGCACTTTCAACTGTTGGTGGCTCACCTGGACGTAAACGCTCGTAGATTTCTAAAAGTGCTTTTTCAGTACTTTCAGAGTTATCTTTTTCTAACGTATTACGTAAATACTCGTTATCACCGATAATATCGATAATTTCTTGGTCTGAGCCAAAACCTAATGCACGAAGTAATACGGTTACTGGTAACTTACGAGTACGATCGATACGTACATAAACTACATCTTTTGCATCCGTTTCATACTCTAACCATGCACCACGGTTTGGAATCACTGTAGCTCCAAAACCTTTTTTACCGTTCTTATCCGTTTTATCATGGAAATACACACTTGGTGAACGAACTAATTGTGAAACGATAACACGTTCAGCACCATTGATAATGAACGTACCTGTTTCAGTCATTAATGGGAAGTCACCCATAAAGACATCTTGTTCTTTCACTTCGTCTGTTTCTTTGTTGTAAAGACGTACTTTCACGCGTAATGGAGCTGCGTAAGTAACATCTCGCTCTTTACACTCATCAACATCATATTTAGGATCACCTAATGAATAATCGATGAATTCTAATGAAAGATTACCTGTAAAGTCCTCGATCGGCGAAATGTCACGGAACATTTCACGTAAACCTTCTTCAAGGAACCACTCGTAAGACGCCGTTTGAATCTCAATCAGATTTGGAAGCTCAAGCACCTCTTTAATACGCGCAAAGCTTCTACGCTGGCGGTGTTGTCCGTACTGAACTAGTTGACCTGTCAACTCATTCACCCCTCAATAAAGCGATATTAGGTCTTTGCAAAATCATACAAATAGTGTATGATTTCGAAAGACAAAAAGAAAACGAGTCTTCAAAAAGATCTCATTTTCGGTTAACTAAACTTATCTTGGCAAGTATACCCATATTAAAACAATTCTATACAAAAAGGGCATACGACCTCAAAATAATATTTTTGCATTTTATCATATTATCATAGCCGATTTGTCAAGTCAATAAATTATACATATTTCATTTATTTTTTTGCACGTACTATCCAGTATCCTTTTTTCTTCTCTACAACATCGACTTCGGAAAATTTACCTTCTAGGTAACTTACTGTCGATGGCGCTCCTTGTTTCTTCTGAATCACTACCCAAAGCTCTCCAGATGACACTAGTCTATCATAAGCTCCATCGTAAAAGCGGAAAATCGTTTCCTTCCCTGCACGAATTGGTGGATTCGTTAAGATAGCTGCTGCTTCTATATCTTTATCAACCATCGATAGGCCGTCACTCACAAATATTCGCACATTTTGAACACCGTTCACTTGCGCATTTTTTTGCGAAAGCGCAACTGCACGTTCATTTATATCCATCATACAGACGGTACGGTCTGGATTTGCTTTGGCTATGGATAATCCTATCGGCCCATAACCACAACCTATATCAAAAATCGCACCATCAATATTAGGCATTTGAAAAGCGTCTATTAAAACACGGGATCCAAAATCTACTTCGCTTTTACTAAATACACCTGCATCCGTTTCAAATGAAAACGAATGCCCTAGTAATTTGAATGTCCAGTGACGAGGTTTACTCTCAGTTTGAGGATTACTTGTATAATAGTGATCTGACATTTTCACGCCTCCTCAGAATGAAGAAAAAAGCTCGCCAATATGACGAGCTTTCCTTTTGTTTAAAAGTAACGCGAGATTACTTAACTTCTACAGATGCGCCAACTTCTTCAAGTTTAGTTTTGATTTGTTCAGCTTCATCTTTAGAAACGCCTTCTTTAAGAGCTTTAGGAGCGTTATCTACTACTTCTTTAGCTTCTTTAAGACCTAAACCAGTGATTTCGCGAACCACTTTGATTACTTTAATTTTTTCTGCACCAGCAGATGCTAATACTACGTCGAATTCTGTTTTCTCTTCAGCTGCAGCAGCACCGCCAGCAACTACTGCTACAGGAGCAGCAGCTGTTACACCGAATTCTTCTTCGATAGCTTTTACTAAATCGTTTAATTCAAGAACTGTCATAGCTTTGATAGCTTCTAAGATTTGCTCTTTGTTCATTATAATTTCCTCCTAATTGGATAATGTTTTATTTTTTTGCGGTCAGGCCGCGGAAGTTTTTGGACGTATTAAATTACGCGCCTTGTTCTTCTTTTTGTTCTGCAACAGCTTTTGTTGCAAGTGCGAAGTTACGCACTGGAGCTTGAAGTACAGATAAAAGCATAGAAAGTAGACCTTCGCGTGATGGAAGTTCTGCAAGTGCTTTAACATCTTCAACAGAAGAGATTGTACCTTCGATAATACCAGCTTTAATTTCTAAAGCTTCGTTTTTCTTAGCGAACTCGTTGATGATTTTAGCAGGCGCTACAACATCTTCATTTGAGAACGCAATTGCGTTAGGACCAACTAATACGTCGTTGATTCCCGCAAGACCAGCAGCTTCAGCAGCACGACGAGTTAAAGTGTTTTTGTATACTTTGAACTCAACGCCAGCTTCACGAAGTTGTTTACGAAGCTCTGTTACTTGTGCAACATTAAGACCACGGTAATCCACTACTACTACAGAAGAAGCGCTTTGGAATTTCTCAGTAATCTCTTGAACTTGTACTTGTTTGTTTTCGATTGCTTTGCTCATGATGACACCTCCTATTAGAATGGGTCATTTATACCGACAAAAGAAAAGCCCCTACGTCAAATAGACACAGAGGCTGAAAGTCATCATCTTTAAATAAGAATCTGAATTCCGATGTCCTCGGTAGGAACATTAAGTGACAAGTCACTCCTACTGTCTACGGTACAAATGGATAATTCACAACAGCAATGATTATATCATGTAACCATTGCCATTGTCAATATATATATTTAAATTATTTTACTACTACGTTAGCAGCGTCAATTTTAACAGCTGGGCCCATTGTAGTTGTAATATTTACAGATTTCATGTAAGTACCTTTAGCTGCAGCAGGTTTTGCTTTTTGAACTACATCAAATACAGCTAAGAAGTTTTCTACTAATTTTTCTGCAGAGAAAGAAACTTTACCGATAGGAGCGTGGATGATACCAGCTTTATCAGCACGGTATTCTACTTTACCAGCTTTGATTTCTTCGATAGCTTTTGTTACATCGAAAGTAACTGTACCAGTTTTAGGGTTTGGCATTAAGCCTTTAGGTCCTAATACACGACCAAGTTTACCAACTTCACCCATCATGTCAGGAGTTGCTACGATTACATCGAAATCAAACCAACCTTGTTGGATTTTTTGGATGTACTCTGCATCACCTACATAGTCAGCACCAGCAGCTTCTGCTTCTTTAAGTTTTTCACCTTTTGCGAATACTAATACGCGTTGAGTTTTACCAGTACCGTTTGGTAGCACTACTGCACCACGGATTTGTTGGTCGTTTTTACGAGTATCAATACCTAAGCGAAAAGCAACTTCTACAGTAGCGTCGAAGTTTACTGTGCTAGTTTTTTGAGCAAGTTCGATTGCTTCTTGTGCATTGTATAGTGAGTTACGATCAATTAATTTAGCTGCATCTTGCAGTTTTTTACCTTTTTTAGCCATTATATATTTCCTCCTTGATTGTGGTTATAGCGGATTTTACCTCCCACGAATAAAGGTTGCGTGTTCACAAAGAAACTTCGCAACCTTCCAAAAAACAAAACATCAAGTAACTGGGATTAGTCTTCGATAACAATACCCATGCTTCGTGCAGTACCTTCTACCATTAACATAGCAGCTTCTACTGAAGCAGCGTTAAGGTCTGGCATTTTAGTTTCAGCGATTTCGCGAACTTTATCACGTTTAACCGTTGCCACTTTTTTACGATTTGGTTCACCAGATCCAGATTGGATACCAGCTGCTACTTTAAGTAGAACCGCTGCAGGTGGAGTTTTTGTAATGAAAGTGAAAGAACGGTCTTCGAATACTGAAATTTCAACTGGAATAATAAGACCAGCTTGATCAGCAGTACGCGCGTTGAATTCTTTACAGAATCCCATGATGTTCACACCCGCTTGACCTAATGCAGGACCAACCGGTGGAGCTGGGTTAGCTTTACCAGCAGGGATTTGAAGTTTTACAACTTTAATAACTTTTTTAGCCACGAGACACACCTCCTTAAGTCCGTGATGTGGTAATTGGGTTGCCCCTCCCACTCAATATCTGTCTGTCAGCTAAGTGCCGATAACATTAAAATTATCATTACAGACGTCAAACAAAAGTATGACAGTCTGACCTATGAAATGATACCACTTTTAATTTTTTTAAGCAAGTGGTAATTAACAAAATCTGCGAAACATCTACCAATTGGCATGTCACAGTTCTAGTAATTGTACTATAATTTTTGAATTTGTTCGAAGTCTAGCTCCATAATTGTTTCGCGACCAAACATATCAACAGACACTTTCACTTTTCCTTTTTCTGTGTCAATTTCTTCAACACGTCCTTGGAAATGAGCGAATGGCCCTTCTAATACTTCAACCGCTTCACCAATAGAGATATCTACTTCGACAACTTTATCAGTCATGCCCATTTGCTGTAGTAGACGATCCGCCTCTTCTGGTAGTAAAGGTGTTGGTTTTGCTCCTCCACCAGATGACCCGATAAATCCTGTTACACCCGGCGTATTACGCACTACATACCAAGAATCATCTGTCATAATAAGCTCTACTAATACATAACCTGGGAAAACTTTACGCATCATTGTACGCTTTTTCCCATCCTTCATTTCTGTTTCCTCGTGTTCAGGAACAATCACTCGGAAGATTTTATCTTGCATTCCCATTGTTTCTACACGTTTCTCTAGGTTTGCTTTTACTCGGTTCTCATACCCTGAATACGTATGAACAACATACCAATTTTTCTCCATAACTACTAGGACTCCTCGTCCGTCCCTCCCTTACAAATAAAAGTGAAAATGAATCGCGATATGCTAGATGCATTTCTTACTCTTTTCACAAACATCTCATGTAGACATAGCCCTTCCCTATTAAGAAAGCCTGATGATATGTATCGAAACTAGCATAGTCATCTATTGCTACTATCATACTTATCATAATGAGATTATCTTACTGCCATTCACTTCACCCATATCACTCGCCCATAAAGATGGAATTGTCTGCTGAATGAAGGTAAAACAAACGAAAAAACCCGTTATTGCATTGGACGGGCTATTTCATAAGTATTAACATGCTATTTACTAAATTATAAATCTAAGTACCAGCGGAATAATGATGAAATACCTAAGTCAACTAACACAAAAAATAAAGCCATAACGACAACAGTTGAAATAACAACGACTGTATATTTAGTCAACTCTTTACCTTTTGGCCAGCTTGTTTTGCGCATTTCTGACATTACATCACTGAAAAAGCCTTTGATCTTGCCCATTCTAGCTTAACCTCCGAATCAATCAATCTGTCTATTTACATATCATTTTATAGCGTTTGTTTATGCACTGTATGTTCATTGCAATGCGAGCAAAATTTTTTTAATTCGAGGCGTACAGTGGAGCCTTCTTTAGCCGGGAACGTGTAATTTCTCGATCCACATTTCTCGCAATTTAGCACGACTTTTTTTGCCATATACTCACCTTTTTCGGCACTTTGTCTTTTTAAGACTAACACCTATATTTGTCAATGTCAATAATGCCTCTGCCCTCTAAGACATTTCCTCAAGGACTAAATGTCGCTCTAATTTACGCTTCACTCGCTGCAAAGCATTATCAATCGATTTCACATGACGATTTAATTTTGCAGAAATTTCATGATACGATTGGCCATCTAGATATAGGGCTAAAACCTGTAACTCTAGTTCACTTAAAATCTCACTCATTTTCTCTTCTAAATAACCAAACTCTTCTCTATGAATTATTAATTCTTCTGGATCATCCATGATAGCGCCTGTTAAAACATCCATGAGCGTTCGGTCTGATTCTTCATCAAAAATGGGCTTGTCCAAAGAAATATAAGAGTTAAGAGGTATATGCTTTTGCCTAGTAGCCGTTTTAATAGCAGTAATAATTTGCCTTGTAATACATAACTCAGCAAAAGCTCGGAAAGAAGCAAGCTTATCCCCTTTAAAATCACGAATCGCTTTATACAAACCGATCATGCCCTCTTGCACGATATCTTCCTTATCAGCACCAATTAAGAAATAGGATCTTGCCTTCGCTCTAACTAACAAACGGTATTTCGTAATTAAATAATCCAACGCATCTGTATTACCTTGATGCACCATTTCAATAAGTTCTTCATCATTGAATCGTTCAAAATCTTGTGTCACTTGTACAATGCTATTTTTAAACATGGTATCACCTCAGCCACAACAGATAATTAGGAACAGTATAACGGAATTGGAAAATATGCGTCAATCAATCATTTCAATCCACGTCTCCATTTTTCGAATGCTATCGCCACATCTGGCTTTAATTCTATACGTGAAGGTGGTCTACTTTCTTGTTTCCTTTTCACATCGTGCGATATTTTATGCTGGATAATGCTTGTATCTATTTCTAGTTCTCTAGCTGATTTTCTCAAGGCTCCATTACCAAAAATAACACTTTGCTCTGCCATATCGGAAGTTGCTACGTGTATTTGTACATTTCTAGCCTTAAGTTCATGCGTCATTTTTTCAATACGTTCATCTGCCGTTTCATTTTTCCGAGTATAAATGACTTCAACATCACTTTCTAAATAAGATTGCTCTACGCCTGGAACTAGATGTGCGTCAAAAACAATAATTACGCGCCAACCCATAGCTGCTTTATATTCAGCCATAAGTTCTATCAACCTTTTGCGAGCATCCTCAAAATTTGTATCCCGCAATGGTCGAAGCTCTTTCCAGGACCCAATCATATTATAGCCATCCACTAGCAAAATGTTTTTCATTGTTACTCAATCGCTTCTTGACGTTTACGATACACTTCGTACATTAATAGCGCTGCAGCTACTGAGGCGTTCAACGATGTCACATGTCCTACCATCGGTAAATGATACAAGAAGTCACATTTCTCTTTTAACAAACGCCCCATTCCCTTACCTTCACTACCGATAATGATAGCCAATGGTAATGTTGCATCCATTTTTCGATAGTCTACAGAGCCCTTTGCATCTGTACCAGCAATCCATACACCTCGTTCTTTTAGTTCATCTACTGTTTGAGCTAAATTGTTTACACGGACTACAGGAACGTGTTCAATAGCGCCTGTTGATGCTTTCGCCACGACAGCTGTTAAACTCACTGAACGGCGCTTAGGAATAATAATACCGTGCGCTCCTATTGCATCAGCTGTTCTCATAATAGAACCTAGATTATGTGGATCTTCAAGCTCATCTAAGATTAAGAAAAAAGGATCCTCTTGTTTTTTTGCGGCTGCAGCAAATAAATCCTCTAGTTCAGCATACTGATAAGCTGCAACAGAAGCAACAATCCCTTGATGATTTGCACTTGATAATTGATCGACTTTCTTTTTCGGAACAAACTGAACGATCACTCCACGTTCTCTAGCTAAATCTAGCAGTTCGTTGACACCCGATTTTTTTACACCTTCTGCAATCCATACTTTATTCATATCGCGTCCTGAACGAAGTGCTTCTAACACTGGGTTTTTACCTGCAATAATTTCTCCATTTTGTTCTGTCATTATAATTCTACACTCCTTTCGATTCCTCGATGATTTGAATAGCATATGCAATGATTTCATAGACACGTTCAAGTTCATTTAATAAATATAAACTACCAAGTACCGCCTCAAAACCTGAGCTATTTCGATAAGTTTGAACATCTGTATTTTTTGGTACAGAGCCGGACTTGGCATTACGTCCACGGCGGAACACTGCCAACTCCTCCTCTGTTAAATAATTTTCATCCATCATACGATGAACAATCATAGATTGTGCTTTTGCCGAAACGTAACGTGTTGCCTCTCGATGAAGTGTATTCGGTTTAACTCGACCTGAACGTAGTAAGTGTTCTCGTATCTTTTGCTCCAATACGGCGTCACCCATATAGGCTAACGCCAACGCATTTAATTGCTTAACATCTTCATTGCGAAGTTTATCCAACTTAATTACCCTCGTTTCCATCTAGTTCCTTGTCGCGTATCTTCTAAAATGATACCTTGGGCTTGCAAATGGTCACGAATCTCATCAGAACGAGCAAAATCACGATTTTTACGTGCCTCTACACGTTCTTGTAGTAATGCATCAATTTCTTCGTCTAATAATTCCTCTTCTTTTGCAAATTTAATACCTAAGACGTCACCTAGTACTTCAAAAGTTTCAATAAAAGTTTCTAGCACTTTCTTGCAAGTATTCGTTTCGTTTAAATAAATATTAGCAATACGAGCTAACTCAAATAATACCGAAATTCCGTTAGCAGTATTAAAATCATCATCCATTGCCTCTTCAAATTGCGCTTTTTGTTCAGTAATTTTATTAAGCCACTCATCTGAGTGATCGCCTAAGCTTACCGTAGTCGTAAGGCGATGCTTCACATTGTTGTAGGCTGTACGAATGCGCTCTAAGCCAGCTGCAGCTGCCTCTACTAAATCCTTCGCAAAATTAATGGGATGGCGATAATGTACCGATAACATAAAGAACCGTAGTACTTGTGGATCAATTTGTTTACGAATATCATTCACCAGAATAAAATTCCCAAGAGATTTAGACATCTTTTCATTATCAATATTAATATAACCATTATGCATCCAATAACGTGCAAATGTTTTATCATTATGAGCTTCTGATTGTGCAATTTCATTTTCGTGGTGTGGGAAAGTTAAATCCTGTCCACCAGCGTGAATATCAATAGTATCTCCTAAATGCTCACGAGCCATTACAGAACATTCAATATGCCACCCAGGACGGCCATTCCCCCAAGGACTTTCCCAGAAAATTTCTCCTGGCTTCGCTGCCTTCCATAAAGCAAAATCCAATGCATCATCTTTTTTCTCGCCAGCTTCAATACGTGCACCAATTTTTAAATCATCCACTAATTGATGTGATAATTTACCATAGCCATTAAACTTGCGCGTGCGGTAATATACATCACCTGCTGACTCATAAGCATAGCCTTTTTCAATTAAGATTTGGATAAACTGAATGATATCAGTCATATGCTCCGTAACGCGTGGATGAACATCTGCCTTTTTGCATCCTAATGCAGTAACATCTTCAAAGTACGCAGCAATAAAGCGCTCTGTTAACTCATGCACTTCTTCACCAAGCTCATTGGCAGCCTTAATAATTTTATCGTCTACATCCGTAAAGTTGGATACAAACTTTACATCATAGCCTTTATATTGGAAATAGCGACGTACTGTGTCATAAACTATAACAGGACGTGAATTCCCGATATGGATATAGTTATAAACGGTAGGACCGCAGACATACATTTTCACTTTGCCTTCTTCTAGCGGCACGAAGGTTTCTTTTTGTCGTGATAATGAGTTGAAAATTTGAATACTCATTGTGTCTCTCTCTCCTTTTGTAAGCGTTCAATTTCTTGCTTTAATTCAATGATCTGCTTCTCAAAAGCTTGACAGCGATCTTCCACAGGATCAGGTATATTTTGATGATCTAGCTTTTTCTCTAGACGAACTCCATCCTTAATCACTATTTTACCAGGTATACCGACCACGGTGGCATTTGGCGGCACCTCTTTTAAAACAACTGACCCCGCACCAATTTTACTATTCTCGCCAACTGTAATAGAACCTAATACTTTAGCCCCGGTTGCTACAAGGACATTATCCTCTAATGTAGGGTGGCGTTTCCCCTTTTCTTTCCCTGTACCCCCTAGAGTTACACCTTGATATAATGTAACGTTATCACCAATTTCACATGTCTCACCAATGACAACACCCATTCCATGGTCGATAAAAAAGCGGCGGCCAATTTTCGCGCCAGGATGAATTTCAATACCAGTAAAAAAGCGGCTTATTTGTGAAATGGCACGAGCCATGAAATAAAAACGTTTCTTAAAGAACCAATGAGCCACTCGATGTGCCCATGTGGCATGCAAACCGGAATATGTTAATATCACTTCTAAAACACTACGCGCTGCTGGATCATTTTCAAAAATGGTTTCCACATCTTCTTTCATCCTTTTAAACACAAAAACTCCCCCTTTTTATGTTGGTCTTGCTCAAATTCCTAGAAATCCTTCACACAGAGCTGTCACTGTAGTCAATTTTCTGTAGAATTCTCTGCCTAAGATGATGTGGCATGTTTGTTTGAAATGCCTCCCTCTTCATCAATGAATGAATGAAGATAAAATAAAAAACGCCCCTATCATCCCTAAAAGGAATGACAGAGACGCTTGAATTTGCGTGGTTCCACTCTGATTGAAGGCAAAAAGCCTCCCACTCTGGACGTTCTTTAACGAGAACGAATCGATAAAGCCTACTATAGTTCAGCTTTATGCTCAAAGGTGCATTTCAGTTTTGCCTAGACTCAGACCACTTTCAGCCGGTGATGGTCCTCTCTTTAGAGCATGCGCCACTTACTTCTCCTTATCAACGCTTTACCAATGTAAATACATTTTACAACGAACGAATCAATTGTCAATGAATTTCTATTTATTGCGCAAATTTTTCTACACGATCAATTGCTTTCTCTTTACCAATTAAGCAAATAGCATTTGGGAGCTCAGGTCCATGTGTTTCACCCGTTGTGACAACACGGATTGGCATAAATAAATTTTTACCTTTATGACCTGTTGTTTTCTGCACAGCTTTTATAGCTGCTTTTACTGCATCTGGCGTAAATTCTTCTAATTCTTCAAGTTGCGTCTTGAATGCAGCCATTACCTCAGGTACTTGTTCTCCTGCTAAAACAGCTTTAGCTTCTTCATCATATTCAATATGGTCTTTAAAGAATAGGCTAGATAATTCAACAATCTCTGAACCAAAGCTCATTTGGTCATGGTAAAGCCCAATTAAATCCGTTGCCCATGCATGTTGCTCCGCTGTAAGTTCCTCTGGTAAGAGTCCAGCTTTTTGTAAATGTGGTAAAGATAAAGCAACCACTTCTTCTAAAGATAGTTTTTTAATATATTGATTATTCATCCATGTCAACTTTTGTTTATCGAACATAGATGGTGATTTAGAAAGACGCTTTTCATCAAAGATTTTAATAAATTCTTCTTTAGAGAAAATTTCCTCTTCCCCTTCTGGAGACCAGCCAAGTAAAGCAAAGAAGTTGAACATTGCTTCTGGAAGATACCCTAAATCCTTATACTGAGTGACAAATTGAATAATGGATTCATCACGTTTTGATAGCTTTTTACGGTTTTCATTAATAATTAATGTCATATGACCGAAGCGTGGATACTCCCAACCAAATGCATCAAAAATCATCATTTGTTTTGGCGTATTAGATAAATGCTCTTCACCACGGAAAACATGAGAAATCTCCATAAAGTGATCATCTAGAACTACAGCATAGTTATACGTTGGAATTCCGTTTGCTTTTACAATTACCCAGTCACCAATGTCTTTAGATTCAAATGTAACTTGTCCACGGACTAAATCTTCAAAATCATACGTTACATTTTCTGGTACGCGCATACGAATTGTGTATGGCTCACCTGCTGCTTCTTTAGCAGCAACTTCCTCAGCAGATAGATGACGGCATGTACCATCATAAGTAGGAGCTGCTACACCTCTCGCTTTTTGTTCCTCACGAGATGCTTCCAGTTTTTCTGAAGAACAGAAGCATTTATAGGCTGCACCTTGCTCTAATAGCTTTTCAGCGTGCTCTTTATAAATATCAAGACGCTCCATTTGACGATAAGGCGCATAAGGTCCACCTATATCAATGGACTCATCATATTCAATACCTAACCATTTTAGGTTATCTAGCTGAGATGCTTCTCCACCCTCTACATTACGTTCAATATCCGTATCTTCAATACGTACAATGAATTTACCGTTATGATGTTTTGCATATAAATAATTGAATAATGCTGTACGCGCCCCACCGATATGTAAAAAACCTGTTGGAGATGGCGCGTAACGAACGCGAACTTCTTTCGTCATATTAAAAGCCTCCTAAATTTTCGATCAAAATTGACTTTGTTCATTTTACCACTCTGTAACTGGAAATAAAAGCGGAGTTCACTCACATTTATTTCTTCATCAAAAGAATCGTTGCCATCGCTGCTATACCTTCCTCACGACCGGTAAAACCTAGACGTTCAGTTGTAGTCGCTTTGACATTTACCTGTGACGGCTCAGCATGTAACAATTCTGCAATACGATTTTGCATTTGCTCAATATATGGTGCCATTTTCGGTCGTTGAGCCATAATTGTACAATCGACATTGCCTAGAATATATCCTTTATCCTCAACAATTTTCCAAATGTATTCTAATAATTTAGCTGAATCCGCGTCCTTAAAAGCTGGATCCGTATCTGGAAAATGACGCCCAATATCTCCTTCTCCAATTGCTCCTAGCGCTGCATCTGTCACTGTGTGTAATAAAACATCTGCATCTGAATGTCCAACTAATCCTTTTTCATGTGGAATAGTAATACCACCGATAATTAATGGACGCCCTTCTTCAAATGCATGTACATCAAAACCTTGTCCAATTCGAAACATAAGATAGAGAGACTACGTTAGCAATACATGTGGATTTTATTGCTCCTAGATTGCCTATAATGCAGTCTCATTCACCTTCCTTCACTGTTATCTATTTACTCACTACTATACCCTCACATTTTAACATATTTCCTAGGAAATTGAGCTGATAGCAATTAGTGAGCATTTTCTTGTACCGTTAGATCCATTACACCTTACCACCTAGGTGTGATTGCTTCTAGTTTTTTCAAGCTAACACATCATTATTCGCATTGATGTCGCGGTCCATTATTACAACAGGGATTTGAACGACAGCTAAAAAACAAGCATATCCTCTTCATCATTTCTTGCTACATCAATATAAAATCTCATTAGCAACTATCACTAATGAGATGTTTAAACTAATAACTATTCGTTTAGTTGCAATGCGCGTTTTCGTAAAATAGCTTCTCCGAATAGTAAATCCTCTTGTGTCGTCATTTTCACATTTTCGTAGCTGCTTTCTACAATATGCACCGTGTGACCAAGACGCTCGACTAGCATTGCTTCATCGGTACCAAGAAAACCTACTTTTTCAGCAACATCCTCTGCCTCAACAATTAAATCAAACCGAAAGGCTTGCGGCGTTTGAATCATCCATAGGCTGTCCCGATCTACCGTTTCCTCAATGACACCATTTCGAACTTTTTTCATTGTATCTTTGGCTCGGACACCTGCAATAGCTGCACCAAAGTCGTGGGCACTTTGAACAAGATTTGCAATAATATCATGTGTAATAAAAGGCCGTGCCGCATCATGAACAAGTACAATGTCTACCTGTTGCATTTCCTTCATACATGAATGTACAGAATGCTGTCGTTCAGCCCCACCATCAGGTAAACCTTTGACTTTCGTAATGCGATATTCATCGAGTAATTCTTGAATATAGATACGCTCCTCCGGTTTTACCGCTAGCCAAATACCTGTGCAAAAGGGATCTTGTTGAAAGACCTCTAACGTGTGTATCAGTATAGGCTTCTTTAAAAGTTTTAAAAATAATTTATTTTGTCCTGCCCCCATACGTTTACCGCTTCCTGCGGCAGGTAAGACTACTTCATACTGCATTTTTTCACATCCTAATCGTCCTTCGGCTTCGCAAATATCATACGACCTGCTGACGTCTGCAATACACTCGTTACTGTTACTGTTATGGCCTGTCCTATATAGCTACGACCGCCTTCCACAACAATCATCGTACCATCGTCTAAATAAGCGACCCCTTGATTATGCTCTTTCCCATCCTTAATGACTACCACCTGCATATCTTCACCTGGAATCACGACAGGTTTTACGGCATTCGCTAAGTCATTTATATTTAATACTTTCACATGATGTAGCTCACAGACTTTATTAAGGTTAAAATCATTTGTGACAATCTGAGTATCGTTACCCATTTTTTTTGCCAGTCGTACAAGTTTTAAATCTACCTCTTGCACATCCTCAAAATCCTCATCTGTAATCTCTACATTTGTCTTACGTTCATCCTGTAACTTTTTTAATATATCTAAACCTCGACGACCTCTTGTACGCTTTAATGTATCTGAAGAATCGGCAATATGCTGAAGTTCTGTAAGGACAAACTGAGGCACCACTAGAACCCCTTCGATGAATCCTGTTTCAGAAATATCTGCGATACGACCATCAATAATGACACTTGTATCTAACAATTTGTAACTTCCTCGCACTTCTGGAATTTCAGCACCCTCAGCAGCTTTTTTCTTCGTATGATTACTACGTAAAGTAAAAAGCTGTATTAATTCATCCCTTTTTCTAAAACCTAGACGGAAGCCTAAATATCCTAATACAAATGACAGGATAATAGGGAGCACCTCTGTAACAACGGGGAACTGCACACTATTAATAGCAAAGCCTAAGAAATACGCTACAATTAGCCCTATTATTAGGCCAAGCGTACCGAATAATAAATCTCCGACAGGGACCTTAAACAGGACCTCTTCCATCCAGCTAATGAGCTTCACAAAATAATCGGAAAACGCAAATGACAATGTAAACAGTAAAAGCGCTCCTAATGCTACTGATACGTAAGGATTATCAAGCCAAGGATTAGATGATAAATGAAGCAATTCGTATAATGGCGGTAAGAAAACAAGGCCCAACGCTCCTCCAATCAGTAAAAAAGCAATTTGAACAAATTTTTTCACAAGCTGTCACCTCCTATTGTTAGTTAAGATTATACATAGTTTACTGTAGAAAATCCTTCATCAGCCCATCAAATTATCATTATTTAATCTCTATTTTCCATCTCACCTTCACCATGCATTAACTAGGACGCCTATCCCTTTACTTGAGTTTCCTCTTTTTCCTTCAAAAATGAAGGAAAATGCATGTCAGAATAATATCTAACATGCATGGTTTTTCCTATAACTCTCTAAAGCAGGCATTTAATGCATCCTTTATCGTTTCTACCCCGATAATTTCAATCCCTTGTGGAAAATCCCATCCACCTATATTGGATGTAGGAATGAATACTCTTTTAAAACCAAGCTTCGCTGCTTCAATGACACGTTGCTCAATACGGGATACTCGGCGCACCTCTCCTGTCAGACCTACCTCACCAACAAAGCAATCCGTTGCTCGCACAGCCTGATCCTTAAAGCTAGAAACGATGCTTGTCAGAACAGCTAAATCGATGGCGGGTTCGTCCAATTTCACACCACCAGCAACTTTAATATATGCATCCTGCGCTTGTAGCATGAGACCCATACGCTTTTCAAGTACGGCCATCAGTAATTGCACTCTATTTTGATCAACCCCTGTTGCCATCCGCTTAGGGTAATTAAAGCTGGTAGGCGTTACGAGCGACTGAATTTCAACGAGAATTGGCCTTGTTCCCTCCATTGAGGCAACAATCGTGGAGCCCGCAGCTCCTTGTGAACGCTCCTGTAAAAACAGCTCAGATGGGTTCAAAACCTCTTTTAGCCCACCCTGTAGCATTTCGAATATAGCAATTTCATTTGTAGAGCCGAAGCGGTTCTTTTGACTTCGTAAAATACGATGATTATGATGCCTTTCCCCTTCAAAATACAGGACTGTATCCACCATATGCTCTAAAATACGAGGCCCTGCTATTTGCCCCTCTTTCGTAACATGCCCAACTAAGAAGATCGCAATTCCTTTTGTCTTAGCAATTCGCATAAGCTCAGCTGTACACTCACGGACCTGTGAGACACTACCTGGCGCACTTGTTACCTCTGGATGAAAGACGGTTTGTATGGAATCAACAATGACAAATTTCGGCTGTACTTCCTCAATCGTTTGATTCAAAAACTCAAGATTTGTTTCAGAATAAATATACAGCTCTTGTGAAATTACCCCCAAACGCTCCGCACGTAGCTTCGTTTGACGGATAGATTCCTCACCAGAAATATACAGCACACGATGACCTTTATTAGAGAGCAAGGCTGAAACTTGTAGTAATAAAGTGGATTTCCCAATCCCTGGATCACCACCTATTAATACTAGAGAGCCAGGCACAATACCGCCGCCTAATACACGGTTCAGCTCGCCCATTTCTGTCGCTACACGGGACTCTTCACTAGCCTCCACCTGAATGATAGGGATTGCCTTTTGAGTAACAGTAGCAGAATGCTGGAAAGCCCCACGTGGTCCTTTCGCAATCACTTCTACTTCCTCCACCATCTTATTCCATTCCCCACACCCTGGACATCTTCCCATCCATTTTGCTGATTCATAGCCACAGCCTGAACATACAAATTTCGTTTTTTTCTTTGCCAACTTTCTTTCACCTCGAATATTTGTTCTTATATTAATTGTACAAAAAAAAAGACAGCTTGGCACTTAATGCCTCACTGTCTTTCGTTCGAAATTATTTAGAGATAGAAACTCCCTCTTTTTTCTTCACAATAAATTCATCGTTTACATAATCAATGACAACATGATTACCCTTCTCCACATTACCTTTTAGTAATTCTTCTGATAATCGGTCTTCCACTTGTTTTTGTAGTGCTCGACGTAGTGGACGTGCACCGTATTGAGGGTCATAGCCCTCCTGTGCGATTTTTTCAAGCGCTGCATCGGTTAATTCTAGTGAAATATCTTGTTCTTTCAAACGTTTTGTTAGAGCATTCCCCATCATCGCAATGATTTCTTTTAAATGCTCTTTTTCTAATGAATGGAAGACAATCATTTCATCGATACGGTTTAAGAATTCTGGGCGGAATGCTTTTTTCAATTCTTCAAGCATCGTACTCTTCATATCGTTATGTTTAGAATCTGCGCCACCAACATTAAAACCAAGACTTTTTTGATATTTAAGTGCATCCGCGCCAACATTTGAAGTCATAATGACTACTGTATTGCGGAAGTCTACTACACGACCCTTAGAGTCCGTTAATCGTCCATCTTCAAGAACTTGCAGTAGAATATTGAAAACATCAGGGTGTGCTTTTTCAATTTCATCTAGTAAGACAACAGAATATGGTTTACGACGGACTTTTTCAGTCAATTGACCACCATCGTCAAAGCCTACATAGCCTGGAGGCGAACCTACTAAACGAGAAGTCGAATGTTTCTCCATGTACTCAGACATATCGACACGAATCATAGCATCTTCGTCACCAAACATCACTTCAGCAAGTGCTCTTGCAAGCTCTGTTTTACCAACACCTGTAGGACCTAAGAAAATAAATGAACCGATTGGTCGTTTTGGATCTTTAAGGCCCGCTCTTGCACGACGGATCGCACGTGAAATAGCTTCTACCGCTTCGCCTTGCCCTACAACGCGTTTGTGTAGCTCTTCTTCAAGTTGTAATAATTTCGAAGATTCTTCAGAAGCGATTTTAGCTACAGGAATTCCTGTCCACATCGATACAACTGCTGCAACATCATCTACAGTCACTTTGGACTCGGCCTTGCCTTGCTCTTCTTTCCAATTCTTGCGTGTAGCTTCAATCTCATCTTTAAGCTTTTGCTCAGTATCTCTAAGTGCTGCAGCCTTTTCAAACTCTTGACCTGATACAGCAGCATTCTTTTCCGAGCGAACATTTTCAAGCTTATCTTCAAGTGCCTTTAAGTTTGGTGGCACCGCAAATGAACGTAAGCGAACCTTTGAACCCGCTTCATCGATAAGGTCGATTGCTTTATCCGGTAAGAAGCGATCTGAAATATATCGATCACCCATTTTTGCCGCTGCTTCAATTGCTTCATCTGTAATTTTCACTCGGTGATGTGCTTCATAGCGGTCACGTAAACCTTGAATAATGAGAATAGCTTCTTCCACCGTTGGTTCATCCACTTGGATCGGTTGGAAACGACGCTCTAATGCTGCATCTTTTTCAATATATTTACGATATTCATCAAGCGTTGTCGCACCGATACATTGAAGCTCACCACGGGCTAAGGACGGTTTTAAAATATTTGATGCGTCAATCGCACCTTCTGCACCACCTGCACCGATTAAAGTATGCAATTCATCAATAAATAAAATGATATTGCCGGCTTGGCGAATTTCATCCATTACCTTTTTCAAACGGTCCTCAAATTCACCACGATATTTTGTACCAGCAACGACAGTTCCCATATCAAGCGTCATCACTCGTTTGTCTCGAAGAATTTCTGGTACTTCATTATTAATAATTTGCTGTGCTAACCCTTCAGCAATTGCTGTTTTACCAACACCTGGCTCACCAATTAGGACAGGGTTATTTTTTGTACGACGCGATAATACCTCGATAACACGTGTAATTTCCTTGCTTCGACCAATAACAGGATCTAACGTACCTTCACGGGCAATTTGCGTTAAATCACGGGCTAAACTATCTAATGTTGGGGTATTCGCCGCTTGTGCCGCTTGTTGACCAGACTGCGCGTTATCATTATTTCCTAATAATAATAAAACTTGCTGACGTGCTTTATTTAAGCCTACACCTGCATTATTTAAGACGCGAGCTGCTACACCTTCACCTTCACGTATAAGTGCTAACAGTAAATGCTCAGTACCGATATACGAATGACCTAATTTACGTGATTCGTCAACCGATAGTTCAATTACTTTTTTCGCTCGTGGCGTATAGTGAACTATTGGACCAACATCTTCTTTCCCTTTACCGACTAATTCTTCAATACCAGCTTCAATCATTTGAGGACTAATATCAATAGCTTCTAACGCTTTTGCAGCAATACCGCCGCCTTCACGTATAAGCCCTAATAAAATGTGCTCTGTACCAATGGATTCGTGCTTCCAACGAATAGCCTCTTCCTGAGCAAGCTGTAATACTTTTTGCGCGCGTTGTGTAAAACGATTAAACATCATATAAATCCTCTCCTTTTTCCCCATTATTAGGCTTATTCGTGTGTGTTTGAAATAATGCCTCACGAAGCATTTCAGCTCGTACACGATCACGTTCAGCAGGCGGTAATGCCTCACCTGCATAATGCTGTAAAAAACCTGGTTGCATACTGACGACACACTCATTTAAAGTTGTTGCGAGTATACCGTCAATCAACTGTAGGTCGACTCCTAAACGAACATTCGAAAGACAGGTAGCCGCTTCCTCACTCGTTAAAATTCTTGCATACGTAAGGGTACCTAAAGCTCGATAAACTCGATCTTCTAAAGCCAGCTCGGCCTTTTCCATCAATCTACCTCTCGCGTGCCGTTCTTTTTGGATAATTTTTTCAGCAACACTTTGTATATCTGCTAAAATATCTTCTTCTGTCTTTCCAAGTGTAATTTGGTTGGACACTTGATAAACATTACCTAAATTTTCGCTTCCTTCACCATATATACCTCTTACGGTCATACCTAGGCGTGTCATCGCATTTATAATTTGATTCATCTGTCCCGTTAACGTAAGAGCAGGTAAATGCATCATCACAGATGCTCGTAGCCCAGTACCAATATTCGTAGGACAGCTTGTTAAATAGCCAAACGTATCTCGAAAAGCATAAGGTAATACCTTCTCTAGAATACGGTCAATTCTATTCGCTTGTTCATAGGCATTTTGAAGCTGGAAACTCGCTGTCATACATTGAATGCGTAAATGATCCTCTTCATTCACCATAATACTCACGGATTCATCTTGTGACAGAAGCACGGAGCCCACCTGCTCTTTTTTGGCAAGCTGCGGACTAATCAAATGCTTTTCTACAAGAATTTGACGTTGTAAAGGTGTTAGATCATTGATAGCAAAATATGCATAATCATTTTGAAGGGTTGGACTATCGCTTACTGCATGTGTAACTGCCTGTTCCACCTGTAAAGCCTCGTTCTCTGAAAACGATAGTGGAAAACGATAGCCATCTAAATTTCGAGCAAGGCGAATTCGTGTACTAATGACAATATCAGAATAATCGTCTTCGATACCCATCCAAGTAGGTGTCGCACGCTCTAAAAATGATTCAATTATCAAGACACATCACCACCTTCAAATTGTAGCTGCTTCTCAAGCTCTTTGACTTCATCTCGAAGCTTTGCTGCCTCTTCGAATTGCTCTTCATCTACAGCGAACTTCATACGTTTACGGATATCCTCTATTTGCTTTTTAATGACATACACATTGCTATGGGCACCAGGCATTTTCCCAATATGTTGGGGGCCCGCCTGTATGCGGTTAAAGAGCTTAGGTAAATGCTCACTAAAAGTGTCATAACAGCTTGGGCAACCAAACTTACCTTCTTTTAAAAATTGCTTATACGTAAATTCACATTGTGGGCATGTTTGCTGTTGTGGCTGTGTTTGTTGTTTTTCTCCTACCTTTTGCCATGTAGGTGAGCCAAACCAGTTTGATAATAACTGTTGTATGGAAACTGGCTCTTGTTTAAACTCTGCATGAAATGGATGGAACTGTGAGGCGCAGACGTCACAATAATGGTGCTCCACCTTTTGCCCATTTTGAACTTGTGTTACAGTAACTGTCGCATTACGTTGTTTACAATGTTCACATATCATTTCCATCACCTCACTATTTCTGTTGCTCATATTTTATAGTTGTCAGCATCGCCCGTAATATTTTTGCACGAATTATATCTCTTAGAGGGAGATGTAAATCGATTGTTGAGCGATCAATTGCTGCTAACATTAATTTCGCTTCTCGCTTTGAAATTACCTGCTCATCGATAAGTCGATATACTAAATCTTCTGCCATTGTTTGCGATGCTCCACCTTCAATATGCTGGAGAACATCGTCGATTAAATCAATCTGTGAATTCGCGCGGACACGTAAAATTCGAATGTATCCACCACCACCTCGCTTGCTCTCCACAAGGTAACCTCGCTCGGCGGTAAATCTTGTATTAATGACATAATTTATTTGTGATGGTACACATTGAAATTTGTCTGCAATTTCACTACGTTTTATTTCAATATGCCCTTCTCCACCTAATTCAAGTACTTGCTTTAAGTAACCTTCTATGATGTCTGATATATTACGCATTTTAGGAATACACCTCGCTTGCTTCACTGACTTTGACTATCTTTGACTTTCTTTGAGTATATTATACAAAACGCTTGAAAATAATTGCAATGATTTCGCCTAGAGAAAAATGAAAAGGCTAAAAAACTATATTCAAGCGTAGAAAATAGCACTAATTAGTCGTTATCGAGCATATCTTTTTGCTTCCTACACCTAATGTACCCTTTTTATCCATAGAAAAAACGCAAGAATATGCAACTAGCATATACTTGCGTCTATAAAAATTATACCCAACGACCCACAATTGGATAACGCCAAGGCTCATCAGTTAATGCTTTGACGATACCGATAATTGGTACTACAAATAGCATAATACCGAAAACAATTAAAAATGGAATGCCAATAATGAAAATGCTTAAGAATCCAGAAACAGCAAGTAAAATTGCCATGACAAGTTGGAAAAGAATAGCTTGAATAGAAATTGCCTTCACTTCCTCATCCGAACTAACTAAAAAGAAGATAATGGGAACTAACCATGGCGCAAAAAACGAACTTGCGTGTATGATTACTTTAGACCATTTACTCTCCATATATATCAACCCTTTCTTTATACGTTATCTATCGTTTTATGTACTACTATTTACGGAACTATACCCGTAATAGTTTCAATTTAAAGTGAGTTTTTTTAAAAATTTTTGAAAGGTCGTGATGAGAAATGGAATTCAACCACACATTAGCAAATGAATATGAAAAGGGGATTCGCCGTACTCTACCAAGCTATGATGCAATGCTTCGTTTAATACAAACTTTTTATCGTTCCACATTACATGAGCATGCGGATATATTGGTTGTTGGTGCAGGTAGTGGCAATGAAATTTTACAGCTAGCAGATGGAAGACCAAGTTGGTCATTTACAGGTATTGATCCGTCAGAATCCATGCTTGATATAGCAAAGGAGCGTCTCCAATCTTTACCGAATGATCTGTCATTCTATCAAGGAACCTTGCTGGATACCCATCTACCTGCTATAAAATTTGATGCAGCTAGTTGTGTACTCGTCCTTCATTTTATTCAAAGCTATGAAGATAAGCTATCGACCTTAAAAGAAATTTGGAACCATTTACAACCTGGCGCACCGTTTGTCCTAGTTTCGAAATACGGTCAACCCGGTACTATTGAAACGGAACTGCAATTCGATTTATGGCGTTCCTATTGGCTCCAACATACAAAGCTTTCCGTAGCTGATGTTGCAGAAATGGAAAAATCCATCCGGGCCCTGTCATTTATGCCCGAGGAAGCGATTTTAACATTATTACAAGAAGCAGGTTTTATAAAACCTTCTCGATTTTTTGCCACTACTTTGTTTGGTGGATGGGTATGCTTTAAAGAAGAACATTAAATATATTTTGTAGTAAAAACTTTGAGGTGAAAGCTGTGATAAGCACCATTGGCATTACAAAAAAACAACAATTACTAAAAGATTTCCCTTTGGAATCCATACATCAACAAGAATTCGAATGGTACTGGGTCGATTTTAATTGCCCTACTGCAGAGGAAGAATCTTTGCTAGATTCATTTTTTCATTTTCACCCACTAGCTATTGAAGATTGCTTAATGCGATTACAACGACCCAAACTCGATTTTTATGACGATTTCCATTTTTTCGTCATTCATCGATTAAACGAGCTGACCTTAGCTGCAGAAGAGGTTAATATTTTTGCCTCAAATAAGTATATTGTGACATTCCATAAGAACCCAGTTCCCGAAATTGAAAAGGTACAAAAGATGTTAGAAAGCCAGCCAAAAAACTGGGAACGTGGCACAGTCTACTTAACGTATCAAACCATTGATAAAATCGTTGATAGTTATTTTCCACTTGTTTATAAAATTGAAGATCATTTAAATGCACTTGAAGGCGAGCTTACATACCAAAGCAATGTAAATGCCATGAAGATTGTCTTCGAGTTTCGTAGTGATTTGCTCGATTTGCGGCGTGCCATTTTACCAATGCGTGACCTTTTATATCGAGTACTTAATTCTTACCGCTTTTCATTAAACAAATCTGAAAGAGCTTATTTTGGAGATATATACGACCATCTTCTTAAACTGACAGAAATGGTTGAATCAAATCGAGAGCTGACAGCAGATATGCGAGATAGCTATATGGCTATGAGCTCAAGCCGCATGAACGGCATAATGATGACTCTAACAATCGTCTCAACGATCTTCATTCCACTAACCTTTATTGCTGGTGTTTATGGGATGAACTTTGATAATATGCCCGAGCTGCATGGACGATACAGCTATTTTATTGTCCTCGGTATTATGATTATTGTTGTAATCGCTATGCTTACTATCTTTAAACATAAAGGCTGGTTTAAATTATTTAAGCCTTAATTCCCACAAAAAGCTGCTCGTTTAACAATCAAACGAGCAGCTTCATTTATTACTATTAGTAAGGACCTCGGTCGTCAATTTTATTGTCACCCTGCTGTGGGAATAAAAAGTATGCTAAAACCCCTGACCCTAGAGCGGCGCAAATTGTAATTAATAGCTGTTCAATATGTGGTACTTCCGCATAGTAGTTTCGTAGCATGTAAACGGAACCTATTGCAACAATGACCATGACTGGAATAACGAATTTAAAGCGTTTTTTCTCCATATAGTACCTCCTCCTATAATCTTTCACGTTCAATTTTTCTCACCTTAAACAGTTCGTATTTTACAGGTTTCCCAATTTAAATTCAAATTTACTTCGCCTCACTAATCGGACTGCCAATAAAGTAAAAAAATAAAGAAATAACCAAATTTTTAACCAAATATTCAGCAAATAATAGTAAAATAGATTTAATACCAATTATTTATCAAATTTACAGACCTAACAAATTCAGAAGTGCATTTTACTCACAATTATTATGGATATTAAGAATGGAGCAAACAATAATGAGTTGGTTTTCAAAAAACAGCAGTTCCAGCTACTCAATTACATTAACACCTGAAAATTTTAAGGGCCATGTACAATTAGATGTTTTAAGTCATCCAAACCTTCAAAAGCAATTACAGCTTTTAAATTTAACAATTGAGGATTTAGCCATTATTAAGCAACTACAACCGTTAGCTAAGGATCTAATTCCTGCAATGGTGGAGCAATTTTATGCAGCCATTAGCTTGAGCCAAGATTTAGTAGACATTATTAATAGAACCTCGCATATAGATCGTTTAAAAGTTACGTTACATAAGCATTTAAGCGATATTTTTGAAAGTCATATTAATGACGCCTATATCGCTGAAAGAAAAGCCATTGCTGAAACCCATGTTCGAATTGGCTTACAATCCAAATGGTATATAGCATCCTTCCAATCCCTTACTTCTACGTTCACAAATTTTGTGAATGAAGTGGATATCTCAAAGCATGATGCCATTCGTGCAATTAACGCGTTTTGCAAAATCATTAATTTTGAGCAACAGCTTGTGATCGAGGCATACGAAAAAGAGGAAGATCGTATTCGAACAGCCGCTGATCAAACGAAAAACGCCCTTGTTACGACAATTCAAAGTACAGCTGAGGAGCTTAACGCCATTAGTGAAGAGACAGCTGCATCGTTGTTAGTCATTTCCTCGCAAACGGATGATATTGCAGAGGCAACCAAGCAGGGATTAAGCTTCGTTGCAGATACACAGGAGAAATCAAGACGTGGGCAACATCAGCTGAAAGAGCAAAATGATTTAATCCAAGTTATTTTACAAAGTGTCAACAGCCTTGAGATAACTATGAATCAGTTACGTACCTCCTCTCAAAAAATTTCTGAGATTGTAGGACTTGTCACGGGCATTGCTGATCAAACAAATTTATTAGCTTTAAATGCGTCTATTGAGGCAGCTCGAGCAGGGGAACATGGAAAAGGCTTCGCGGTAGTAGCAGAGGAAGTACGGAAGCTTGCTGAAGAAACGAAAAATGCCGTGCAAAATGTGTCACATCTCATTAAAGAAACTGAAAGTAATATTACAACAATGGCAAATTCAGTTATTAATGTTGATCAAAAAATTCAACATAGCGTCAATACGCAAGAAAACCTATCTAAATCATTTAATGATATAGCTGATGCCGTATCCGGCATTCAACAACAGTATGTTCATACATCTAGAGATATTTCAGCCATTTCTAATTTAATTACTGAGCTATCACAAGGGGCTACACTTGTTTCCTCTTCTTCTGATTCACTTATTAATGTAGTTAATGAATTGAATATGTAATATAACAAAGGGAGCTTCACCTAAAGCGGTGGAGCTCCCTTTAACCTTAATGTGGCAATGCACGCTTTTGTTTACGATGCTCTCGTCTTGCAGGCCCTGTTTCAAATAAACGTTTTTCCTCATCTGTTTCAGGATAAATGGCAGGTACAGGTACCGGTTTTCCTTCTTCATTTACTGCAACCATTGTTACAAAGGATTCTGTCGTTAATTTTTCCTCACCAGTCTCTATATTGCGAGAAATAACGCGAACATAAACCTCCATTGAAGAACGTCCTGTAGAGGAAACTATACTTTCAATTTCAAGAATATCTCCTACATGGGCAGCCGATAAAAAATCAACTGAGTCTATTGAAGCTGTGACTACAAGTCCCTTCGCATGTTTCATCGCTGTAATAGCAGCAATTTCATCAATATAAGCTAACACTCTTCCACCGAAAATGGAATTGTGATTGTTTGTGTCTGGAGGTAATACGAGACGTGATTGAACCGTACGTGATTGGCTCATGGGTACAGCATTGTTTGTCATATTTCTTGTAACTTCCCTTCATGTATGTTCTTTCGTCATCGTATCGTAGAAAAAGAGCTTATGCAAATTTAGAACGATTTTTTCATCGTAATAAATTTCATGTCTGTCATTTCCTCAATGGCCCATTTAATTCCCTCTCGCCCATAGCCACTCATCTTCACACCACCATATGGCATATTGTCTACACGGAATGTCGGAACATCATTTATAATGACAGCACCTGCCTGTAATTCATCGGCTGCATATAAGGCATCTGGTAATACATTCGTGTAAATACCTGCATTTAAGCCAAGGTCCGACTCATTGACAAGTCGAATTGCGTCATCTAATGTTTCATATGAAACAATTGAGACGATTGGCGCGAAAGTTTCCTGACAAACAATTTTCATATCAGCCGTCACATTCGTCATAACAGTCGGCGTTAACGTCCGTTCTGTAAATACTCCTCCAGTTGCAATAACTGCTCCTTGTGCCTGTGCTTCTTCAATCCACTCTTTAATTCGTCCAACCTCATTCGGGTTGATCATAGCACTTACATCTGTGTTTTTATCTAAAGGATCTCCTACTACAAGCTTTTTAGTTTCCGCAACAAATGCCTCCGTAAATTCATCAATAATAGAAGAATGTACATAAATGCGTTGTAACGAAATACATACTTGTCCAGCAAAGTTAAAGGCACCGCTCACACACCGACTTATAATTTTAGTAAAAGGCGTCGATGGTTCGACAATGACAGCTGCATTAGAACCAAGCTCTAAAGTTACTTTACGTAAACCAACTTTTTCTTTAATGCCTAATCCAACTTTACCACTGCCTGTAAACGTCACCTTTTTGACGTGAGGATGTGTAACCAAAGTATCGCTAAGCTCACCACCACTTCCTGTCACAATTTGCAACGCTCCATCTGGCAAACCTGCTTCACGGAAAATCTCTGCCATAACGAGAGAACTTAATGGTGTTTGAGTTGCTGGCTTTAAAACAACTGTATTACCTACTGCAAATGCCGGCCCTAATTTATGGGCCACTAAATTAAACGGAAAATTAAACGGTGTAATAGCAGAAATTACCCCCAATGGCTCTCTCTTTGTCCAGCCTATACGATCTCCTGCTCCAGGTGCCGCATCCATCGGTACAGTTTCGCCTTTTGGTTGTTTGGCACCCTCTGCTGCAAATTGATAAGTGGCAATGGTACGATCAATTTCCGCTAACCCTGCCGTCAAAGGCTTTCCTGCCTCTAACGCTAAAATCTCTGCAAATTCTTCTTTTCGTTGTCGCATTAAATCGACAACTTTATATAAAATTTCGGCACGCTCGTAGGCTGTCGTCTTTTTAAACGAAAGGAATGCTTGCTGTGCACCATCGATTGCTCTCTCCACATCTTGTATAGATGCCTTTGCCACTTGAGCAATCACCTCACCACTATATGGTGATTTTAGCTCATAGCTTTCCTTTGCATCTTGCCATTGACCGTTAATCCACAGTTTTGTTTCCTTCATCCTTCAAATGCACCTCCAATAATTGTTCTCCCTCATTCTATCACGAAGAGCTCGAACTCGATGCAATAGCGGCTGCACTAACTGCCGCTATCATTGCAGCATGCTGAGCTTGAATTAATAATTCAATAGATGACATAATCGTCATAGACAGTGATTTTTGTACTTTCGCCATATCATAAATGGCGATTTGTACAGCCATAAAGAGAACAAATTCACGATGCCATTTTAATAATTTTAAATCCTTTAATTCATGATATAAATGTATAACTTCTTGCAATTGGTGATGAGTAAGATCTAGTAAGGCTAAAAATCCAAGTAAGGGATAATGCATGGCCTTTACTTTGACATCTTGATTTTTTAGCACATCTCGAATGGTCACGACATTGGGCACTAGTTGACGATCAAATTGTGGAGATAGGAAGGTTAATACTTGTGACAACCATTGCAGCTCATTTCCTGCATTAAAATTATATGTTCGTAATTCTTTATAATAGCGATTCATCGTTTCTGCACGTATTTCCACATCATCAGATGGACTACTTAGTAACACAGCGTATGGAATATCTTCATAGGATGTTAAAAATGGATGATGTTTACGAATGGCATCAAATAAAGCTCTAGCTGCATATGCATGCGCGTTTTTATCCTTTTCGTCCTCTGTCAAAAACTGAGCAGCAATATAACTAAAGTTACCGCTTCTAAATTTCGCTTCCTTTAATGCATTCACATTCGTTAATAAATTCATTACTGCTTTTTCAGCATCCGCATGCTCCATTAAATTAGCAGCTATGCTATAGCCTACCGTAGTTCTTAAGGGAGACATCCACGAGGATTGCTTCTTCATTTCCTGTAAAATATGTTTGTATTGGACCGCATCAAATGTTTTCCCTGACGCAACAAACGTACTAGCTATAGCTAAAACAATTTTACGATCCACTGTCCATCCCGCAGCCTTCGAAACATCTTCTACGGTATTTGTAAATTGATTTTCTATCATCACGTAATCCATATTTAGCACGCTCCTTTTCCCATTTTACGTTACATAATGCGAGAAAGATTAATCCCATTTGTAACAATTAACATAAAAAGTAAACTTAATTTAATATATGTTACCCCATTTTTTTGATTTAATAGGAAATATTAAACAAATACGAAAGGAGGAACTACTGTTGATCGCAAAAACCACTCGGAAGTTAATATTTACCGTGACCTTAAAAGAACGTTTACAGCTATTTTTATTTTTACGAAATTCGTCTAACAATATAGCTTTACATACCCTTTTTTCTAAAAATTAATGCAAAAAGACAGCGGCAAAGTTTTTTGCCGCTGTACAAATGACTCGTTATATTAATCCTAGCTCCTGTAACTCCTCTGATGTGAAGGCTCTCGATCTTGTTAAAAAACGTTTTCCTTCAACGCCCTCTAATGAAAACATCCCACCTCTACCTTCCACTACATCCAGTATGATTTGAGTATGTTTCCAATAATCATATTGATTTTTATGCATATAAAATGGAGCTCCACCTATTTCGCCCAAACATATATCCTGATCACCTAATAGCAAGTCTCCGTCTGGATAACACATAGGGGAAGAACCATCACAGCATCCGCCTGATTGATGAAACATAACAGGCCCATGCTTCTCTTTTAATAGCTCGATGAGTGCCAGCGCTTCTGCCGTGGCTAATACACGTTCAATCACGCTCATGCACCTCCCTATGGATTAGAAGAAACCAAGTTTATTTTCGCTATAGCTAACTAATAAATTTTTCGTTTGTTGGTAATGAGATAGCATCATTTTATGATTTTCACGACCAACGCCTGACATTTTGTAGCCACCGAATGCAGCATGTGCAGGATAAGCATGGTAGCAGTTTGTCCAAACACGACCTGCCTCTATTTCACGACCGAAGCGATAGGCTGTATTAATATCTCTTGTCCAAACACCTGAACCTAAGCCATACAGTGTATCATTCGCAATTTCTAATGCCTCTTCTTTCGTTTTAAACGTAGTAACAGCTACAACAGGACCAAAAATTTCCTCCTGGAAAATACGCATTTTATTATGTCCTTTAAAGACAGTAGGTTTAACGTAGTAGCCATTTTCAAAGCCTTCCCCTACATTATTTTTCTCCCCACCGATTAGACATTCTGCACCTTCTTGCTTACCGATATCTAAATAAGAAAGGATTTTTTCCAGTTGCTCGCTTGAAGCCTGCGCTCCCATCATTGTGTTTGGATCAAGCGGATTACCAACTTTAATAGCTTCTACTCGTTGTAGTACACGTTCCATAAATTTATCATAAATAGATTCTTGAATAATTGCACGTGAAGGGCATGTACATACTTCCCCTTGGTTCAGAGCAAATAATACGAAACCTTCGACTGCTTTATCTAAAAATTCGTCGTCCTTATCCATAATATCCTCAAAGAAGATATTAGGTGATTTACCACCAAGCTCTAATGTAACTGGGATCAGGTTTTGAGACGCGTATTGCATAATCAAACGACCAGTTGTCGTCTCACCAGTGAAAGCAATCTTACCGATACGTGGATTAGATGCAAGCGGTTTCCCAGCCTCTAAGCCAAAACCATTCACAATATTAATGACACCTGATGGTAATAAATCTTCTATTAGTTCCACAAGCACCATAATGGATGCTGGTGTTTGTTCTGCAGGTTTTAATACGACACAGTTTCCAGCAGCTAGTGCTGGCGCAAGCTTCCATACAGCCATTAATAACGGGAAGTTCCAAGGTATAATTTGACCCACTACCCCTATTGGCTCATGGAAATGATAAGCAACTGTATCGTTATCAATTTGGCTTACAGAGCCTTCTTGAGCACGTAAAGCTCCAGCAAAATAACGGAAATGATCAATGGCAAGAGGGATATCTGCATTTAAAGTTTCACGTACCGCCTTACCGTTATCCCATGTTTCGGCAACGGCTAGCTTTTCTAAATTTTGCTCGATACGGTCCGCAATTTTAAGTAAAATGTTTGCACGTTCTGTCGGTGATGTTTTTCCCCACGCATCTTTAGCAGCATGTGCTGCATCAAGTGCCAGTTCAATATCCTCAGCTGTGGAACGTGCTACTTGTGTAAAAACTTGTCCAGTAACAGGAGTGACATTATCAAAGTATTGACCCTTCACTGGAGGTGTCCATTCGCCACCAATATAATTATCATATTTCTGTTTGAATTGAACGACCGATCCTTCAGTGTTTGGAAATGCATAAACCATTTCACTTCTCCCCTTTACACAATTTAATGAGACTATCTACAAAAAACATTATTTTATAGCGAAATAACCATATTTTCATAGAAATCCTCTCATCTAATATATTGTCAGAAAAAAATAATAATTTCAACTTTTTAAAAAATTTTTCAAGCAATTTATTTTTACTAGAAAAGTATATAGAATTCACGGTTTGTATAACGTTAAGGTATACTTAAAAATAATATTAGATTTAGGAGAACAATATGCGTATTAATAAATATTTAAGTGAAACAGGCATTATATCACGTCGTGGCGCTGATAAGTGGATAGCCGAAGGAAAAGTTACAATTAACGGCGAACCTGCGACAGTTGGAAGTCAGGTTGAGAATGGCGACATTGTTTGCGTTGATGGAAAAGAGGTAAAGAAAGAACAAAAGCTTGTCTATATAGCTTTAAATAAGCCGGTCGGCATAACAAGCACAACGGAACGCCATATAAAAGGCAATGTCGTTGATTTTGTAAATCATCCTTTACGAATTTTTCATATTGGGCGTCTCGATAAGGAATCGGAGGGGCTATTGTTATTAACTAATGATGGCGATATCGTCAATAAAATTCTTCGCGCTGAAAACCATCATGAAAAAGAATATATTGTTCAAGTAGATAAACCTATAACAGAGCAATTTATTAACAAGATGGGCGCAGGTGTAGATATTCTAGATACAACGACCTTACCTTGTTATGTTGAAAAGATCTCAGACAAAGTTTTTAATATCATTTTGGAGCAAGGCTTAAATCGTCAAATACGCCGGATGTGTTCAGCTCTTGGCTACACGGTAAAGCGTCTACAGCGTATTCGTATTATGAATATTAAGCTTGGAAATTTAAAAGTAGGCCAATGGCGGGACCTAACTGATAAAGAGCAGGCAGAGCTATTCAAACTACTGAATTACACACCAAAATAAGTATTAGAGGAGGGCGAGGACGATGATTTCCATTCAAAGCACAGAACAGTTAACAGGTGTACAAATTTGCGGAGATTTTTGGGATTTAGATGAGCTAATCAACGCTATTTACAAAGTAACTGGTGATGCCAATAAATACTATGATTATCAAGGTCCTCGACTCCGTATTTTAAGCGTTTGCTATAAACTGAGACATGCTATGCTTGGGGAACACCAACTAGAGTTTGTGAGTAACGGTGTTAACAAGAACACCCTCACACAACATGAACTTATTTTCCCCAATAAAAACATCTATTTCGCTACAGATATTCTTTGGCCTGAAATTATCTTTAGCGCTATCGCTTTAAACGATTTCATCGATCTACACCTGACAATAAACAATGCATCTATTTGGAATCATGAGATAGCGACGATTCGTAAATTGCAAGCTGCTATTGCAGATTGTTTAGAACAGGAAGTGAAAGAAGAGGATTATGGAGTCTTTTTAACAATGCTACAGGCAAAAAGCCCTTTAACCTTCCTTTTCGCCACACAGTATGTGGATGTTCTGAATTTAGAATATATCCAATTAAATAAAGAAGAACGTAAAGCTCAGCTAGCTGCATTTGCATTACGCTTACTTGTAGAGGATCATGAATATGTAGCACTTAAATCACTCCTAATGGAAGCCGCGATTGCCACGAAACAACCTTTACACGCCATACAAATGCAGCTTAGCTATCCGGAAGAAATTTTATGGTAAACAAACAACGCCGTCTCACAATGAATGAGACGGCTTATTTATTATTTAATCGTTTGGTAAGCCATTTTACGAATTACAGCCTCATGCTGAGGGTAATCTGCTAAAAGCTCGTCCTGTGTAAACAATTCGAAATCCTCAAAGTCAAAGCCTGGGGCAACCATACATCCCACTAAACTAAACGTATCTGCTTCCTCCACCGATGATCCAAATATCGTATTTTTAGGGACCACAATTTGTGGTATCTCCCCCGCTACTACGTTCAAGCCAAGCTTCTTCGCTTCATATGTTCCATCTGGAAAAATCATATGGACTGTAAGCGGACTACCGGCATGGTAATACCATAGCTCATCTGACTGCAAACGATGTAGATGTGAAATGTCCTGTGAGCGAAGTAAGAAATAAATACTCGTATAAATAGGTCTCTGAACATCTCTTACTGCAATATCTTCTGCAGCCCGAAATGAAGAAATATAATATCCGCCTTCAGGATGTTCGGCTAAATTTAGTTGTTGAATAAAATATTGTGCTGAATAGTTCAAAAAACATCACTCCTTTTTTCCACCTTACCAAAGATGAATAGTAAAATGCTACCTTCGATTATTCAGTAGGAAGAACAACGAAAAAGGGCCTCTCCTTGTTGAGACGCCCCTCTCCATTATAAACCACCCAAATAAGCTGCTTTTACTTCTTCACTTTCTTGAAGCTCTTTAGCTGAACCAGATAAAACAATACGCCCTGTTTCGAGCACGTATGCACGGTTAGCGACAGACAGTGCCATATTGGCATTTTGCTCAACAAGCAATACTGTTGTCCCCTCTTTATTCACCTGTTCAATAATATTGAAAATATTTTTAACCATAAGCGGCGCGAGCCCCATTGAAGGCTCATCCATTAATAGCAATTTGGGCTTTGCCATTAAGGCACGACCCATCGCAAGCATTTGCTGTTCCCCACCAGACAATGTTCCTGATAGTTGTTTACGACGCTCCAATAGTCTAGGGAATAACTCAAAAACATGGTCCATATCTTTTTTAATTCCTGCTTTGTCATTACGCAAATAGGCACCAAGCTCTAAATTTTCTTCTACGGACATATTGGCAAAAACACGACGTCCTTCTGGAACGTGGGAAATCCCCGATTTAACAATAGTTTGGGCTGCTTTCCCCGCAATAGAGAAGCCTTCGTATTCAATAATGCCACCTTTTGGTTTTAATAAGCCTGACAATGTTTTTAACAATGTACTTTTCCCAGCTCCGTTTGCACCGATTAATGTGACAATTTCACCCTCATTTACTTCTAAAGAGAGGCCCTTCAATGCTTGAATGTTACCATAATAAACATCTATATTTTGTACTTTTAGCATTAGCCGATAACCTCCTCACCAAGGTACGCTTCAATTACCTTTGGATTGTTGCGAATTTCTTCTGGTGTCCCGTCAGCAATTAATTGTCCATGATCGAGTACATAAATACGCTCACAAATACCCATTACTAAGCTCATATCATGCTCAATCAGTAATATCGTTAAACCAAACTCCTTACGTATAAATGCAATTAATTCCATTAAATCATGCGTTTCCTGCGGATTCATCCCGGCAGCTGGTTCATCCAATAATAATAGCTTTGGATTTGCCGCTAATGCACGGGCAATCTCTAATCGTCTCTGCATTCCATATGGTAAATTTTTAGCTAACTCGTTCATATAGACATCTAAACCAAAGATTTTTAAAAACTCTATGGATTGAAGCTCCATTTCGGCCTCACCCATGAAATGCGTGGGTAAGCGAAAAATCGATGACCACATCGAATGCTTAGCAAGCGAATGGTTGGCTACTTTAACATTGTCTAGAACAGATAGCTCTTTAAATAGACGAATATTTTGGAATGTACGGCTTATTCCCTTTTGTGTTACTTGGTAAGGTGCAAGCCCGTTTAATTTCTGTCCGCCAAATGTGATGGTCCCCTCTGTTGGTGTATATACCCCTGTCAGCATATTAAAGCTAGTCGTTTTTCCAGCACCATTGGGACCGATTAAACCCACTAATTCACCTTGATTGAGATACATATTAACACCCTGTACTGCCTTTAAACCACCGAATTGAATCCCCATGTTTTCAACATTAATAAGAAGGTTTCCAGTCATTATTTTGTACCTCCTTTTTTACCAAACTTAAATAAATCCGTAATTTCTTTTGTTCCCATTAATCCTGTTGGGCGATAAAGCATTACGATAATTAGTACTAAACTGTAAATAATCATACGAGTCTCTGGGAAGTTTGCTAGATACGTCGATACGATCGTTAAGAAAACCGCAGCGATCACGGAACCTGAAAGACTTCCTAAGCCACCAAGTACAACGTAAATTAAAATATCAAATGATTTTAAGAAACCGAAAGTTGTCGGCTGAATAATGTAAAAGTTATGGGCAAAAATTGCACCTGCTAGCCCAGCAAAGAAAGATCCAATCGCGAACGCGACAACCTTATAGTAAGTTGTATTAATTCCCATCGCATCTGCTGCAATCTCATCTTCGCGAATAGAAATACATGCGCGACCATGACGCGAATTTGTAAAGTTTGAGATGACAAGAATCGTTAATACGACACCAAAGAATGCATACGTCCAGTTAGATAAATATTTAACCTGCATCCCTGCAGCACCGCCAACATAATCCGTATTTAAGAAAATAATACGAATGATCTCCGCAAATCCTAAAGTCGCAATTGCGAGATAGTCCCCTTTTAAACGAAGTGTCGGAATACCTACAATTAGACCTGCGATAGCTGCTGCCGCTGCTCCTAATAAAATCGCCAATGGGAATGGTAACATGAGCTTCGTCGTAATAATCGCTGACACATAGGCTCCAACAGCTAGGAACCCGGCATGCCCAATCGAAAATTGACCTGTAACCCCAATTACAATATGCAAACTAACAGCTAGCATAATGTTAATACACATCGTAATCAGCATATTTTTATAGTACATATCAATGACTTCGGTCGTAATCAATAATTGCACAACTGCATAGATGACTAGCGCTAATACGGCATAGCCCCAGAAAACTTTAGACTTTTTCATATAACCGCTCACCTACACTTTCTCACGGGCATTTTTACCAAAGATACCCGATGGTCTGAATATTAAAATCAAAATTAAAATAACGAATGCCGCTGCATCTCTCCATAAAGAGAAGCCAAGAGCACTTACTAAAGATTCTACAACGCCTAGTAACATACCACCGACCATAGCGCCAGGAATAATCCCAATCCCACCAAGAACAGCTGCGATAAACGCTTTAACTCCTGGTATAACACCCATTAACGGGTCAATTTTCGTATAATACACACCGAAGATAACACCGGCTGCACCAGCTAAAGCCGAACCAATTGCAAATGTTGCAGAGATTGTATTATCAACGTTAATCCCCATTAAACGTGCTGCATCCGCATCATGAGAAACGGCACGCATGGCTTTCCCGATTTTTGTTTTATGTACGATGAATTGTAAAAGAATCATCAGTACAACAGCGACTGATAAAATTAAAATAGAGGTACTACTAATTTGTACGCCTAAAATATCAAAAGACTTATTTTTGAACACTTCAGGATACGCTGCCGGTTGAGCCCCTCTGAAGAAAATCGTTGTATATTCAATTAATAACGATACGCCGATCGCTGTAATTAATGCCGCAATACGTGTTGCATTTCGTAATCGTTTATAGGCGATCCGTTCAATTAAAACACCAAAAATTGCGCAAATGAGCATCGCCAATAATAATGCTGGGAAAAAGCCAAGCTCCCATTTAGCAATTGCGTAAAAGCCGATAAATGAACCAATCATGAAAACGTCACCATGGGCAAAGTTAATCAGCTTGATAATACCGTATACCATCGTATACCCTAGCGCTATTAACGCGTAGATACTTCCTAGTGAAATACCATTCACAAGTTGCTGTATCCATTCCATACGCATTCACTCCTTTGAATTTTCTGAAAAATGAGAAATTTGTACATGCATCGATACTAAAAAGTTATGTTTTATGCTGCTATTCTAGTTATCTAAAACAGAAAAAAGGAAGGCGTGTTTACCCGCCTCCCCCTTGCTTACAAAACATTAAGGATTAACTTTAGAGTTGAACACTTGTTTACCGTCTTTAAATTCAAGAACTGTTGCTGTTTTAATTGGGTTATGGTTTTCGTCAACTGAGAAAGTACCTGTTACTAAAGAAAGATCTTTTGTTGCAGCTAATTCATTTTTAATAGCTTCCCCATCTGTAGAACCTGCACGTTTAATGGCATCAGCAATGTAGTAAATAGAGTCATATCCAAGTGCGTTGAACGCATCAGGTGCCTTATCACCATTTGCCGCTTTAAATGCCTTTACAAAGTCTTGAATTTTTGGGTCTGGATCTTCTGCAGAATAGTGGTTAGTAATATACGTATTATTTAATGCATCCTTGCCCGCTAGATCCACTAAAGTTGGTGAATCCCAACCATCAGCCCCCATTAAAGGTACATCAATACCCATTTCACGGGCTTGTTTAACAATTAAACCAACCTCTTCATAGTATCCAGGGATAAAGATAAAGTCTGGATTCGATGCTTTAATATTTGTTAATTGTGTACGGAAGTCTGTATCCTTGGCTACATAAGCTTCTTCCTTCACAATTTTTCCACCACTTTTAGTAATCGTTTCTTTAAAGGACTTTGCTAAACCTTTTGCATAATCAGATGCGTTGTCAGCAAAAATAGCTACGTTTTTTGCACTTAGCTCACCTGAAGCGAAGTTAGCTGCCACAATCCCTTGGAATGGGTCAATAAAGCATGTACGGAATGCATACTCGTTAACGCTGCCATCCTCATTTACCGTAATATTTGGGGCAGTCCCAGAACCAGTAACAATCGGGATTTTATTTTGATTGGCAATTTGAACCGTTGCTACTGTATTTCCTGAAGTTGCAGGAGCTAGCATTGCTACTACTTTATCTTGCGTTGCTAGTTTAATAGCTGCAGCTGTAGCCTCAGAGTTTTCGGATTTATTATCTACTTTAATCAGTTCAATCTTCTTACCATCAATACCACCAGCATCATTTATCTCTTTTACAGCCAATTCTGCGCCCAGACCGATTGAAGAACCATAAGATGCTACATTCCCTGAAAGCTCTAGGTTTGCACCAATTTTAATTGTATCGCCATCAGATGAACCACCGCCTGATGATGGGCCACCACCTGAACTTGAATCGTCTCCGTTACCACAACCAGCAAGTACACCAGCAAGTAAAGAAGATGCTACTAATAGTGAACCGAACTTCTTAAGCTTTTTACTCTCTTTCATAATTAGATTCCCCCTGAAGATTTCTAAAATATTAGATATTTCTGATAATTATAAACAAATAAATTCATTTCCTCAATAGCAAAAATAATTATTTATAACTACCTAAAAACGACAGAACAATATTATTCATTTATGACTTTTACATTGTAAAACATTCTTTATATTTAGTCTAGAGTGATTTTTCAGTATAATTAGTTATTTAAGAATTATCTTTCAATTCTTTTATAGTGTAGTACAAAACTATCATATGCAATTATTTTTTTAAGATAAGGTTTTGGCTGTCCTTCATTTTTATTAAATTATTTCCCTGAAAATAAGTGTAGAAAAGAGAAAAAAGCATGGAGACGATTGCCCCTATGCTTTCTTTAATTCGAACACACAAAGGCGTTCATTCATATTAGTTTCATTTTCTAAATGCACTTCATGGAGCAATTCAAATGGTGTCCCCTGATGTAAAAACTGTAAATAATCATAGGGAGGATAGTATAAAATTATATGAATATCTCGCATGTTTTGCTCATAGGATTGCCAAATGTTCTGAATAACTGTGCGGAAAATATGAATGGAAAAGGGATTAAAAAAGAAAAACACATTATCACGCGGCTTTATTTCATATGCCTCTGCTATCGTATGAATAAATGTAATAGGTGCATGTGAACGCTTTTTTTGAAGATAGCTTCGTTTATTTTCTTCTGCCTCAGCATAAAATCCAGCATCCATCTCTATTCCGATCGTTGGAATATGAAATTGATGATGAACATAAATGGGTACCCTTCCCTTTCCACAGCCCATATCAATAAACACAGGGTCGTTAGGCATCTCATAGATAGCAAATAATTGTTCAAGCCCATTATAAGGGGTTGGTTCATAACGGTGATAGTGGGCAAGCTTTGGGAAACCATATTGTTCTCCCACGGTCTTAATATGCAAATATTTATCAAACTGTTGTTCATTCATATGAAAGGACTCCTAAGAACAGAATGCTTTATTTTAGCACGAGAAAAAGCAAAAACCATACCCAAAAGTTTGGATATGGTCATTTTTTTATCGGCCTCTACGCTTAAATCTATAAACAAAGAGAAGTGAAAGAAGTAATAACACGAAGGATGCAATGATAGTAATCACTGTAGTCTTATCAATTGTAGCGGCTGGATCGGCGATTTCATTATTAGCACCAGGCATACCCATTGGCGCTCCGTTTTCATCCGGGCGCTGCATAGGCCCACCATTTTGACCTTCTCCCCCCATTGGTCCATTGCCTTCTTTGTTAAACGTAGGACCTTGTGATGGATCAAAATCCTCTGGTAGCTGACTCGGATCACTATTATCAGGCATCCCTTTCATTTCTCCATCTTCATTTGGAACCGGCATCGTATTATCTTGAGCAGTTATCGATGCCTCCACAACAAGCTCCCCAGAGAGCTGTTTTAAAATAGATTCAGAGCGCTGCTTTGCAAACTCAGGTAAACTATTCTCACCTTCAACTGCCTCTAAAAACTGTTCCGTCGTAGAAAATTTAGTTGGATCCGCTTCGACATAGGTTGTTAAAAGCACCGCTAATTTTTTTGTCCTGGATTGTACATAATCCTCTGTTAAATAATTCGTCGTTAACTCTTCTAAATAACCTTCATATTGAGCGCGATATTTCTCATTAGTAAGTAAGGCTTTTAGTAGTGGCCGTTCCTCCAAAGTTGTACCAGAGACAGGAGTAGTCACACTAAAATTAATAGCACTTTCGGCCATTAGGTTTCCTGACATGCCCATATCCATGTTAAACTGGCCATTCTGTTGTTGCCTATCGACACCCGCTTGATCCGTTTGTCCATTGTTCTCCATTGGTGAACTTTTTGAATTAGAAGCATCCACTGGCTTTTGACGATCTTCTCTACCCATTCCCATTCTACCGCCACCTGCTCCAAAGCCACCAAAGGACATATTGTAATCCCAAGGGATAATTGAAAAATTGCCATTCTGTTCGTATAAATAATAGTTATGCTTCATATTCCCTTGATAACTATCTAAATTTACAAGTGCCGTATTGACGGCGAAATAACGTAGCATTTCATCGACATCCAAATATTTTTCAATGTCTCCACCATTATTAATTGCATCCAGCATTTCCACAAATTTGGATTGATTAATATTATCTTTATTTGTTTTTAATCCAATACCTGTATAATCCGTCATATCGTCACTTATATATTTTAAATCACTGCCTGTCCCATCTGGCTTAAATAAAAAGCCATTATTGGAGCCATAGTTATTAGCTAGGAACGTTTCATCCACTGCTTCTACGCCTAAAAACAAACCCCGCTCCTCACCATTTACTGTGACATACATATAGGAATGTGCTGGCGTTGGTAAGCCCATTTGCTCCATTAATTCATAGGATATATACTCTCGCATTAATGTAGAGTCACTATAATTATTATTTAAATTTAACTTTTTCAAGCCATATAAGCTTTGAGTATCATCATAATAATCAAAATCAATTTTTAAGCTATAACGATCTGAGTCACTGTTGATGACGGATCGTAACGTTAAGTTTCCTTTAGTGCGTATAGCCACATTCTCAATTTTCTTGCCGTTTACTGTAATATCCGCCTGTTTTAACTCTTCATCTGCCGCATTTTCCAGCATGTCAGCCCAATCTTCCTCGGCTATCTCAATATCCACTGTAGTAACTTTGTTTTTATTAAAAACTATATTCTCATAAGAGAAATTGGTATTCTTAGTTTCAATGCCTACATTCGGAAGTACAGCATATATCACGACAAAGAGAAGGAGAAGAATTGCCATGCACAGGTAGACAATTCGGGTTTTAATCATCACTGACACCTCGCTTTGGAATCCTTTTTGTGAACGCAGTCATTATGCTGTAAAGTTCCCGTCATAGCTTAGCATAATGGCAGATTTTACACCCGGCACTTTTGTAAGCAGATCCATTAGTTTAGCATCGTTTTGTTTGACGCGAATTTCATACGTAGTTTCCATCTCCTCATTGTTCATAATCGACTTCGATTTGAGGGCGAATTTTTTTGTTTGTGCAGCTATAATTCGCTCCACCTCTTGAGATGCTAGCTCTTCCTCAAACTTTACAATTAATAAATAAGGATTTTCTACTGTGATTTTATTGACAAATACTAACAGCACAAGACCAATTAACACAGCTCCAATAATGACTAAAGGAATAAACCCTGCCCCACATAAAATACCTGAAACAATGGCCCAGAAAATGTAAACTAAATCCATAGGATCCTTAATAGGCGTTCGGAAACGCACAATGGATAATGCACCAACCATACCAAGAGATAGAAGAACATTCGAACTGATCCCCATAATCACGAGTGCTGTCGCCATTGTCATAATGAGCAATGCAATATTGAATGAATGAGAGTAAATCACTCCATTAAAGGTTTTCTTATAAACTGCGTAAATGAAAAGTCCAATGAAAAATGCTACGACCAAACCAATAATTGAATCGATTAATGAAAAAGATGTTGTTTTTTCTAAAAAATTAGATTTAAAAATATCACTAAATTTAATTGTATCCATCGTTCGTTCTCCTTTTATTAGCCATACATACGACTAAGTTGATATTTTGAATATGCCTCGGCACGTGTATCTACAGACTGAAGTAAATATTTGATGATGTCCGGTAAATAGTCATCGTATTTCACCTCTAAAATCACTAGGTTTTGCTCTAGTACATCCACCATGGGTAAGCTTGGATTAAACATATCTGTATTGCGTAAGCTGGATTGCACCTTACTATCAAAAGTTACTCGCACATTACCAAATGGGTAAATATACGCCTCTCGCTCATAATCTACTACTGTTGTTGGTCTAAGCTGGCTGTAACTCATCTCTTGATATAAGTCCCTAATCAGTCCTCGCTCATCCACCTCCATCCATGAAATATCTCCAAGGCGCATTTTTTCATATTCAGCTTGAGATATTGCACACTTCGTTTTAAAGGTTAAATTATTCCGTTTACTCTTACGCTCAAGATTGATAATGGCACTAGATTTACCGTATATTCGTACGCGGTATTTATCTCGATTAATATAGCCTTCCTTTTTCTCATTGAGCACTTTATTCGCAAAATTGTCGAAGTACGTACTCCGAATTAAATATTTCCCCTCCGCCCCCGCATGCATGTCCAGCTGCATAATATACTGTAGCTTTGCTTTTAATAACGCATAGTCTGGATAGGAAATCGCCTGTTTAATTTCTTGACGACCATTTGGATTAAATGAGGTTACTATAGGCATTTACATCACACTCCCTACTAAATTTCATTGTCGTATAGCGGCTGAAGCCCAACGATAGCAAAAGCATCTTTTTGCTCGTTTCTCGTCTACACTGTTTACTATAAAGAGCGTTTGTGTCAGGCAGATGTCAACTTTCCATTTTCTTCACTGATATTTTACAAATCATTTCTGGCCTGTTGTTTCCATGAAGCCCATTAAAAAAGCTACCACGCCTTTACGACGTAGTAGCTTTTTGCAATAGTAATTCAAAAGAAGTTCCTGTGGCGTGACTTTCGATTAATTTTAAGTCACCACCAATAGATTGTGCCATCATTTTACTAAGAGGTAATCCAAGACCTAACCCTCGAATGGCATATTTTTTATTCTCTCCTCTATAAAAACGCTCAAATACAAATGCCTGATCCTCTACAGGAATACCTCGCCCTGTATCCGTTACAATAATTGAGACCGTATCCCCTTGCTCTTTAAGTGTTAGCGTTACAGATCCTATATCCATCGACTGTTTCGCATTGGTTAATAAGTTGGTCATAATTTGCTGAATACGGACAATATCAACATGTACATGGATGGCAGGATCAACTAAGTGCAAGTTTACATGAACACTGTCATCTTCCTGCATTACTTCCCACTGTGCGACCGCCTCCCGCAGAAGCTGATTGACGTTTACAGGCTCAAGCTTCACCGGAATCGCATCTACTGCAAAGTGGTTAAAAGCAAGTAAATCACCAACCATTGTTTTCATTTTTGTCGTTTCGACCACAGCCATATCAATAAATTCCATTGCATCTTGTCCTGTTACAACGCCATCCTTTACAGCTTGTAATAGCCCACTTATAGAAGTGACGGGTGTTTTCAGTTCATGGGTGACGCCTGCCAATAATTCTGTTCTGGTTTTCTCCAGTTGTTCAAGTTTTTGAGCCATATTTTCAAAGGAAGTTACAAGCTCATATACCTCTTTTTCCTTACTATCCTGAGGTAAATCGACTGAATAGCTACCCTCCTGCACTTGTTTTGCTGCTGCTGCTACTTGTTTGATGGGACGTGCTAAACGTTTGGATAAAAAATAGATAGCAACCCAGCCTAATAAAGCCAACGCCCCAATCAAAATGGCAAGCTGACCATAGGCTTGATTCACTCTTGTTAAATTTTCTTTCTTCTCCACTACTAACACCCAGCCAATTAGCTCCTGACTATTTTCTATTTTTCTTTTGACCACATATTGAACGGGCTCTAATCCTATCGTTAATTCCTTTGTACCTTCTTCACCATCTAACATACTCACTACATTTTTAGCACTACCTGGTGGTACAGGGCGGTTACTTGTTATGATATTGCCCTTTGTATCGACTACATACAGGATAGGATCAATTTCTCTCATAGTAAAACGTTCCCGATCCCTAATGAAACCAGGAATACCGTTAAACGGCCCATTACTGAGTCCCGAATTATCGGTTAAACGATAGACCGTCTCATCCGCTAAAAACTCCATCATCTCTAGTCGATTTTCAAACGTCGTATGGCGAATCCAAGCTGCCGAAATCAAGGAAATTATAGCTAAACCTATAAATAGTGTAAGTAAGTAACGGCTTGTCCAATATTGAAGTAAAGATATTCTTTTATTTCTTTTGAACACTCAGCTGATACCCCAATCCACGTAGTGTCTTTATTTCGCCCTCTGCTTCATCCCAATCCATCAATGCTTTACGAAGCCGTTTCACTGCTAAGTCTACCGCTCGATCACTTCCGTCATACTCCCAGCCCCAAACATGATCAATGAGCTGATCACGCGTAAATGTTTGGTTCGGATGGTCAGCTAAAAATAAAAACACCGATAAATCTCTAGGCGTTAATAGTATTTCCTTCCCTCCTAGAAACACTCTATGTGCCTTCCTATCAATTTCGAGAGAACCGTAACGCTTTAAAGAGGATGAATCGGTGCTTCCTTCAGCCCGTCTTAAAACGGCCTTCACTCTCGCAACAACTTCATCTGCAATAAAGGGCTTTGCAATATAATCGTCTGCCCCTTGGTCAAATCCTTCTAAACGGTAATTCACCTCACCTAAAGCGGTCAACATTATAATGGGACAAGCACTGAATTCTCTAATTTCCTTTAAAATAATCCAGCCATTTTTCTCAGGCAGCATAATATCTAGTAACACTAAATCTGGTTGGGTCTCAATAAATTTATCTAAAGCCTCACCACCACTAAAGCATTGTGTTACATCATAGCCGACCTTTTTCAAATAAACGTTTAACACCTGGCTAATTGCATATTCGTCTTCTATTACTAATATTTGCGCCATTTTTGTTCACCTCGCGACTAACTAGCTCTTATGTTTATTATAGCACTGGATTATGTCAGTTAAATGTCAGCGTATAAGCAGAAGTATACTTACGATGAGAATATATTGAGGACTTCTATTGACAATGTCTTCTTAAGCCACTTATCATTGATTGCGAATGATAATCAGTGATAATTCATTCAAAAACCTAGTAAATGAAAATAAGGGGGGAAAAGCATGATCATTGTTACAAATCGTATTCAAGTGAAGCCAGGTTTTGCAGCAAGAATGGCTCCAAACTTTACAAAACCAGGTCCTCTACAACAATTTGAAGGCTTCCATAAAGTAGAGGTATTAATTTCAACGGATGATCCTACTTATGACGAAATGAGTGTTAATATGTATTGGGAATCCAAGGAGCATTTCCAAGCATGGCGTAATAGCGATGCATTTGCTGCAGCCCATCACCGTCCAAGTTCAGGCTCTGAAGGGGAAAAAACGGATAGCCCAATTATCGGTAGCAAAATAGTAGTTGCTGAATTAGCAACTTCCATCGAAGCTTTACGTTCATAAACACACTAAATATTTATACATGATCTTCTGATTCTATCTAAAAAGCCCTGCATGTTGGCATACAATGCAGGGTCTTTTTCATTAAGGTAGTTTGTACAACATCTTTTTATAAATGATTAGTCCTAATACAGGGAAATATTTTTCATCATCGTGCTAAAAAAATAACAAGAAAATAGCCTAACACGGATAGACAAACTGAACCAATTAAACCAGCAACAAACGCCCTTACTCCAAGCTCCTTAAACGTTTTAATCTCAACATTTAATCCAAGACCTGCCATCGCCATAGCAATTAAAATGTAAGCAATATTTACAAGGGCTTGCGCCACATTAGCCGGTATAATACCTAATGAATTAATCGCACTCATTGCTAAGAAACCTACTATAAACCACGGTATGATTGACAATGAAAATGCTTTTTTCTCTTCCCCTTTAGCCGTTTTTCGATAGAAAATACCGATTATAAGGGCTACTGGAACAAGCAGTGCGACACGCGTTAACTTTACAATGACCGCTATATCAATGGCTTCATCTCCACCTGCGGATGCCGCGGCAATAACATGAGCAATTTCATGTAAGGTACCACCTGCGAAAATGCCATACTCTGTTGGTGTTAAGTTCATTACAGCATAAAGTACTGTATAAACAAGTGTAAATACTGTACCTAATAATGCAACAATGGCTGCCCCCACAGCAGTTTCCTTTTCATTTGCTTTAATTTGAGGTGCAATTGCCACGACAGCTGCAGCTCCACAAATGGCGGTTCCACAAGCCGTTAGTATCCCTAGCTTTTGATCTACGTGGAAAATTTTTGTTAGACCATATACTACAATTAATGCAAATAATAAATTAATGACGGCAATCAAAAAAACATTAGCGCCAGCGTGATAAATATCAGCTAAATTTAAACGCATCCCCAATAAAATAATACCGAATCGTAATAGCTTCTTACTGGAAAATGAAATTCCCACTTGCCAGGAATCCTGCACTTTAAATGCTGCGCGCCAAGCCATCCCTAATATAATAGCAATGACCAATTGCCCTAATATTGAAAAGAAAGGAAAAGTAGCAATATATTTTGCAACTAAGGCTATCAAGAGTGTTAGTAATATTCCCTTTAGAAAGTTTGGATGAAGTGCGTATTTTCCTTTGTTCTGTCCATTAACCATGATGTTCACTTCTTTCTCCTTTGTTGATTACTACTTTATAAAAAAGCTCATGATTAGTAAAATACATATATATAATTGTTATTATTAATATTTCTAATTACAGGGGTGTAAAGATGCAATATGAGGCTTTAAAAACGTTCATCACACTGGTAGAGGTCAATAATTTTACAAAGGCCTCAGAAATACTTCATATTTCACAGCCGAGTGTCAGCCTACACATTAAGAACCTTGAGCAGGAATTACAAACTACTTTATTTATTCGTTCGCCAAAATCTGTACAAATTACACCAACTGGTGAAATTCTCTATAAACGGGCTAAGCAGATTATGGCGATAACTGAGGCAGCTAAGGATGACATTGCAGCCTATCATCAAGAAGTACAAGGGACACTTGTCATAGGTGCTAGTTTTACCATTGGAGAATATATATTGCCTCCCATTATCGCTAGCTTGCAACAACGCTTCCCACAACTTGAGCTTCAAATTATTATTGGTAATACGAAAGAAATCATTCAATATACAAAATTATTGCAAGTTGATATTGGCCTGATAGAAGGACAAGCCCACGACAATGAACTTTTGATTAAGCCATTTATGCAGGATGAGTTATTTATTGTCAGTGCAAGTAATCATCCATTGACAAAGCAATTGCCTATTACTGCGGACAAGCTTCAACAGCAAAGCTGGGTTGCGCGTGAGGAAGGCTCCGGCACACGTTATTATTTAGATCATTTATTTAGAGCTAATGGTTTACTGGTCCAATCACTGTTAACCATTAGCAGTAATCAGGGCGTTAAAGAAAGCGTTATGCAAGGACTTGGGCTTTCCCTACTGTCTGCGTGTGTCATTGAGCGTGAGTTGAAAAATGGTGATATGGCGATTCTCTCCCTTGAAGGACAGCATTTTATGCGGACATTTTCTTATCTTTGTTCGCCAACTATGAAAAATAAGCGGAATGTCGATATTTTAATTGAAGCATTATCAAAAAAAGCTTAGCTGACTTTTCCCGTCGCTAAGCTTTTTTGATGGTTCTTCTAGTATTAAAACGTTTATGTTCAATGATTTCGACAAATTTGGTCGCCGCTCGAGAAAGGGGTACGGTCTTTAAAAAGCACATACCTATACTCCTTGGCGGAATTTTCCCATTTAAAGATAATTCGTATAGAAGTCCTCGGTGGAGATAATCCTTTGAAAACTCCTTTGTAACACATGCGATTCCTAAATTACTACGGGCAAATTCTAATACAAGATCATGTGAACCTAACTCAAACTCAGGTTCAATATGGACCCCATTGGATAATAAGAAATCCTCTACGTATTTGCGGGAATTGGATTTTTTCTCCAGGAAAATAAGCGGGAATTTTAACAGGTCCTCATAGCTTAAACTTTTAGAAGCCAGTGTCTTATATTTCTCCCCACAGACAAAAATATCTTGAATATCCGTACATACCGTTAACTGTAATGTCGAATCCTCTATAGGAAAATTACAAAAACCGATATCCACCTCACCTGATTTAATAAAATTACAAATTTCTGAGGTAGTACCATTTAGCATTTCCAACTTAATATTCGGATACATCGTATGAAATGCCTCTAAATAAGGCATAAGGAAAAAACGTGAAATCGTATCTCCTACGCCAATCTTTAGTTGCCCAGTTGTTAAATTTTTAAATTCTAATAACTTTTCTTCACCCGCATCTAACAGTCCTAAAGCCGAATTTGTATATTCAAATAGCAGACTGCCCTCTGTTGTCAAAGTGACCCCCTTAGGCGTCCGATTAAAAAGACGTGTACCCAGCTCCTTTTCCAGTTGCATCATCGCTTGACTAACAGCAGGTTGAGTCATATATAAATCCTTGGCGGCTCTTGAAAAGCTATTATTTTTAGCTACAACACTAAAAACACGGTATAAATCTAATTTCCCTATCATATAAGCACCTCTTATAGCTAGTATATGAACTATTAATTTTACTTATATCATGAGTGAGGCGTATAGTAAAACCATATGGATTTTACATCACTTTACGAAAGTTAAATGAGGAGAGATTAAGTTGGAACGTGTAATCGGTACAGTTGTAAGAGGTCTTCGTGGTCCTATTATTAACGAAGGCGATCATATTGAACAAATCGTTTTAGATACGGTGTTAAATGCTGCGAAAGTAGAAGGTTACGCTATTGAAGATCGAGATATTGTGACCGTAACTGAGTCAGTTGTAGCACGTGCACAAGGGAACTACGCAACAATTGATGATATCGCTGTGGATGTGGCCGCGAAATTTGGCAATGATACTGTAGGAGTTATTTTCCCTATTTTAAGTCGAAATCGTTTTGCTAACTGTTTACGTGGTATTGCTAAGGGCGTTAAAAAGGTTGTCTTAATGCTAAGCTATCCATCTGATGAAGTTGGTAATCATCTTGTCGATATCGATGAGTTAGATGTAAAAGGCATTAATCCTTGGACAGATACATTAAATGAAGTGGAATTTCGCGAGCATTTTGGCTATAAAAAGCATACATTTACTGGTGTAGATTATATTGAATACTATAAAGAATTAATTGAAGCAGAAGGGGCTACATGTGAGGTCATCTTCTCCAATAACCCAAAAACAATTTTAGATTATACAAAGAGTGTTCTAGCATGTGATATTCACTCACGTTTCCGCACAAAGCGCATTTTAACAGCAAACGGTGCTGAAAAAGTTTACAGCCTTGATAATATTTTAGCTGAATCCATCAATGGTTCTGGTTTCAATGCTGAATATGGACTACTTGGCTCTAACAAAGCTACAGAAGATAGTATTAAGTTGTTCCCACATACTTGCCAGCCAATTGTTGACGGTATCCAAGCTAAAATCAAAGAAGCTACAGGAAAAACTGTAGAAGTTATGATTTACGGAGATGGTGCATTCAAAGATCCTGTGGGTAAGATTTGGGAGTTAGCAGATCCTGTTGTTTCTCCAGCATTCACAGCCGGATTAAACGGAACTCCTAACGAGGTTAAATTAAAATATTTAGCAGACAATGACTTTGCTGATCTTCGAGGAGAAGAGTTAAAAGCTGCTATTTCTGAATACATTCAAAATAAAGATGAAGATTTAACAGGTCAAATGGCTGCACAAGGAACAACACCGCGCCGCTTAACTGACCTTATCGGCTCTCTATCTGATTTAACATCAGGTTCAGGGGACAAAGGAACTCCTATGATTTATATTCAAGGATATTTCGATAATTACACTAAATAATATAAAAGAACTCTCGTACTAGTGACGGGAGTTCTTTTTTGGATGGAGGATGACAGGAATCGAACCTGTAATCCCTAGATGAAAGGGATATGCAGCCTAGCAACTTCCTCATATATACTATGGTTGATTTATTCTATAAAGTATTACATTTTTCTCAGTCCTTTTCATAAATGAGTGTAATTACGTTTATTTTAAACGGTTAGGTATTACTTTTTCTTGTAGCCAATGCTCACTTGTTTGAACATGGTGAGGTCTCACAAATTTGCCCAAATTATATTGGAAATCATCATAATGAAAGGATGCGGCATTTCGAATGACATAACCCTCTTGCTCACCATCAAACATTGATTTCCCAGTAAACATTCGTTTTATTTTACGCTCATCAAAAATCCCTCTGTATAAAACAGGCACCGTTTCAACACCTAATTTTTCCGCAAAGGCAACCGTCTCATCCCAACTCAAACAAATATTATCTTCATTCCAAATACTAAATAAATAAAAATAACTTGTTAATGCCTGATAATATATAGAATGCTTCGCGTACATATTTTCTCCACATAATCGCCAACTATCTGGGATCTGATAAGAAAAACTAGCATGGAATGTTTTGACCCAATGTCTAGAAGGATGGTTAGCTGAATGGATGCTTCTAGCATGCATATAGTCCTTGTACAGCGTTGTTCCTTCTCCATCTAACTTTTCAGTGACAACAACCTCTTTCCCAATAAAATGATTCACATTTTTAGCAACCTTGTCATCATGAGTATAGCTTCTGCTCCATGGTAAATGGTAGCTTCTTGGGTATTTCATTAATTTCGTCATATTTACACTTCCTTTCTTTACTGTTTATTTAGCAAATTGGTCGGCCTCACGGAAAAAGTAAAGCCTAGTTAATAAATCCCCATCTAATAAATGATAAATTTCACTTCCCCCTTGATCGCCACCATACTGGATTAGCATATGGAATTGTACTAAATAGACAACCTTTAATACAAAATCCTCTTCAAAACCCAATTCCAATAAAAAATGACAAGCCCTCTGTGCCGATACATTTTCATGGCCAAAATAGCCAAATCGTTGTTGCAACGGTTTATACTTCTTACAAAATGGCTTACCCACATCATGGAATAATGCTGCTATTTGTAATGCCAGCTTATCACTTTCCGAATAGTATTCATTGATATAGGCAAAGACAAAATAAGTATGTTGACATAATAGGAATTGGTGATGTGGATTTTCTTGATTGAAATGATAAATCTCTTTAAAAAGTGGGATTGCTCGAAGTGTTTGAAAAAGCTCCTCATAATTGGGCTCACGTTGAATAAGCGAAATAAATTGTTGTTTGGAAATTGCATAGGGGCTAGATTCATGTACGATATGCACTTCATCAAACCCTTCTCCCGCCGTCGGAAATTCTAAATGCTTACTCATTTTTTCCATTACCACTAACGGTACATTTCTCTTCCGTTGTTGGTTTCTAGCTACACATATGGAATAGGGCGTGTCAAAATAATAGCATTCCTTCCTAACCGAGCTTGGCAATTTACGTAGTGCAAATATCCTCCGCTCCCGTTCAATATTGGTAGCATCTACAATGACCGTATAACCCTTTGCCACAAGGTCATTAAGACGCTCATATAATGTACGAAAGACCTGACGTGATTTCTGTTTTGTTGCGTCACCAAATAACTCTTGACGTATAGCGTCACTAGAAAGAACAACGGCATTTTCTCTTTTCGCAAGCTGCTTCACAAATGTACTTTTTCCACTTCCAGGTAATCCAACTGTGAAAATTACCTTCATCTCTTCTCACCTCCCTTCCAGTTTCTATATCGTATAAGATAAACAATCCTTTAGTGCTTTTCAATATATCCTTACAAGCAATTTAAAAGGCATGAGTCATGTACTAAATCGCACTCATGCCTTCTATATGAATTATTTTTAGCTTACTTCACCCTTATGGACATAGTGTTCGTGCAATATTTTCAAAGTAACGAACACCATAAATTAGAGCTTCTTCATCAATTTTAAAACGAGGATGGTGTAATGGGTACGCTTCTCCAAACTCTTCGTTATGTACCCCTATAAATTGCATCGATGAAGGAACAACTTCTGAAAAATCTGCGAAATCCTCTGTACCAAACATTGGTCCAGGTAACTCCTTCACACCTGTATCTCCCACAATCTCTCCAGCTATACGGCGGGATAACCCTGTTAACTCTTTATCATTTGTAACAGAGGGACATCCTAGCTCCCATTTAATTTCTACCTTTGCACCGTGCATGGAAGCAATACTTGTAGCTATCTTTTCTAAATGTTTACGCGCATCTACACGAATCGTAGAATCTAGTGAACGAATCGTTCCACCAAGCTCTGCTGTATCAGCAATAATATTTAAGGCCGTTCCACAATGAAATTTTGCCACCGTTAAAACAGGCGCATGTGTACTCGGTACTTTACGTGACACAATTGTTTGCAGAGCTACAACTATTTCAGAACCAATAAGTAATGGATCTATAGCGACCTCTGGTGTAGACGCATGGCCGCCCCTACCGTAGATTTTAATTTCAAAATCATCTGCCGCTGCAGTAAATTTACCGTCTTTCATTGCAAATTGTCCTACCTCATAATCAGGGCTCACATGTAGAGCAAAGGCATAATCGACATTTTCTACAATTCCTAGGGCTACTAGTTGAGCAGCTCCTCCAGGAGTCACCTCTTCAGCATGCTGAAAAACAAATCGAATTTCTCCACAAAAATCAGTCCCACGCTCAGCCAATGCTTTTGCTGCGCCAAGTAGCATCGCTGGATGGGCATCATGACCACACGCATGCATGACTCCAGGATTGGTTGATTTAAAAAGTAAATCCGTTTCTTCTTCAATCGGCAATGCATCAATATCAGCTCGCAGTAAAATGGTATGCCCCTTATTTTCTTTTTTCGTCCCCTTTAAAAATGCACATACACTCGTCTCTGTTAAACGCTTCACCTCTAAATGTGGAAACGTTACTAGTTGATTATAAATATATCGGGCTGTCTCATGCTCCTGATGTGATAATTCTGGATACATATGCAAATGCCGACGCCATTTAATTACCTGTTGTTTTAAATCAATTGTTTCTACCAATCTAATCACTCCTACTATATGATTTATATTATTAAAATGGTCCATAGTTTATGAGATGTGCAATGACTAATAAGACAATTGCTAAGCATGTCTGTATAAGGAAATAAGGAAATACCCATCTAACCCATTTTGAAAATGGGATACCTGCAATTGCTAATCCTGCTAATAAAACCCCACTCGTTGGAATAACCATATTTGAAATACCATCACCAAATTGGAAAGCCAGTACAGCTGTTTGCCTAGTTACACCAATTAAATCTGCTAAAGGTGTCATAATCGGCATTGTTAACGCTGCTTGTCCACTTCCAGATGGTACTAAGAAATTTAAGCAGAGCTGAAGTAAAAACATCCCTACTGCATTTATTGAAGCTGGTAGAACACTTACGGCATTAGAAACAAAATGCAGAATAGTATCAATTAATCCTCCATTCGTCGTAATCACTAAAATGGTTTGGGCAAATCCAATGATTAGAGCCCCTTCTACCATATCTCGAGCTCCCGTAATAAAACCTTCAGCCATTTTATTCGGTCCAATCTTACATATAATAGACATAATAATACTGCTTAATAAAAAGATTCCGCCAATTTCACTTATATACCATTGGAATTTTATTACCCCTACAATTAATGCAACAAAATTACCTAATAGTACAAATAATGCTAGTAAATGTCGTGTACTTATTTTAAAGTCCAGATCAATCTTTATACTTTCCTCCGGATTAAACTTTCCATAAACCCCTTTCGATGGGTCGCTCTTTATTTTTTTAGCATGTCTATATATAAAAAGGACTGTCAAAATATAAAAAGCGGCAAACACGACTATTCGATATGACATCCCTGAATACATCGGAAGCTCGGCAATTGTTTGAGCGACACCAATGTTAAAAGGGTTTGTAATGCCCGATGTAAAGCCCGTTGCTAATGTACCGAGCATAACGATAGCAAAGCCTGTCATTGCATCCATACCGAGTGCCATTGTTAAAGGGATAATGATGGCTATATATACTAGCGTATCCTCTGCAGAGCCAATTAATGTTCCTAAACTAGCAAATATTAATACGAGAATAGGGATTAATACGTACTCCTTTTTCCCAAACTTAGAGGCCATCACTTTAATAAACGAATCAATGGCACCCGTTTTTTGCATGATCCCTAAAGCTCCACCAAATAGAAAGACAAATAAAATGATGGGAGCACCCTCAAGCATCCCCAAATGCACACTATTAAATATTTCTAGGAAGCCAACAGGATTTGAGCTTATGTATTGAAAGGATTCCGGATCAACAACCATTCTCCCATTACTCTCAACTCTTTCATACTGTCCCGCTGGTAAAATATACGTTAATAGCGACATCACTAAAATAATAATAAACATTAATACAAATGCATTAATTCCCTGTATACGTGGTTCAGCTTCTTTTTTTTCTTGATGCAGGTTTACCATAACCGTCTCCCCCTACTATTTATTATTCTTTAAACCGAGACATAGACAACGTAGCAATTAGGCAAGTGATTACACACCATATTTTCCGTCACACGGAAAACTGTTCCGATTAACGGAAACTTTATACACAAGAATAAAAAACAGAATTTAAAATGTCAATATATTTTGATAATTCTAATAAATATATTTCTACTAATAGGACACTTAATTAATAATCATTTCTTTAAAAACAGGAATAATTACGGACTTTTCTACATATAAAAAAGACTGCTCCACCTTTTCGTAGAGCAGTCCATGCATATCAATATTTTATTACCTTATACCATTATTGTATCATAAATTTACAAAAATTACTAGACTATACTTCTTACCGAAGTAGATGTATGATAAATTTCCTGATTCAATCACCATACAAAATCTCCTTGAGATAATTACGTTTGAAGACTTTCGAGTTATTCAAAGGATCAGTGTTCAGCCATTGAAAAGGAATCACAATTACCTACATCCCACCATCTATATAGGTAAGGGTTCATGCCGAGCGAAGATAAAAACTATGGAGAGGAATGTGAGTAGACATTGGAAAATCAAAATGAGTGGATGGAAGAAAAGCAGCACCTTAAGCATTGTTTAAATATCATTGATGACAAAATGAAGGAATTACTGCTTCAAGAAAAAGGCTTTAAAGAAAATGCTGTCGCCATCAAGAAAACTTTCTGGAACGATGTCAGAGTCAATTTAGATACTGCTGAGGATGTTGATGAAACATTTTTTGCTATTAAACAACAAGTAGAGCTACTTTCAGATTCAGAACTTGCACAGCAAAGGGCCATTCGAAATGTAAAGGTTTATGAACGTTTACAGCAGTCACCCTATTTTGCACGAATCGATTTTTTACAAAGTGAGCATCCTGAACCTCTAAAAATTTATATAGGTGTTGCCACACTTTTGGATGAGCAAGATGAAAACATCATCATTTATGACTGGCGTGCACCCATTTCCAGTATGTATTATGATTGCACTCCTGGTGAAGCTTCCTACGAAACTACAACGGAGGATATTCACGGTGAGATGCTGCTTAAACGGCAATTTATTATTAAAAATGGTCAGCTACAAACCATGTTTAATACAGGCCTAACCATTGGTGATGACTTATTGCTCGATATCCTTGCACAAAATGCAAACGAACATATTCGCAGTATCGTTGCAACCATTCAAGCGGAACAAAACAAAATTATTCGCCATATCCACTCACGTTACCTCATAGTAGAAGGTGTTGCGGGTAGTGGTAAAACGGCCGTCGCACTCCAACGAGTGGCTTATTTATTATACCGATATCGTAATGAAATGACAGCAGATCAAATTTTACTAATTACGCCTAATCAACTTTTTAATCAATATGTCCATACCGTCCTACCTGATTTAGGTGAAGACAATATGCAACAACTAACGTTTATTGAATATGCTGAAAAACGTTTAGGTCGTCAGTTCCAATTAGAATACCCTTATGAGCAGCTTGAAGATCTATTAACAGAAAAAGATGAAGCTCAATATGTAACAAAATTAAATAGCATTTCATTTAAAGCAAGCCTGACTTACAAACAATTGATCGACCAATATGTAAGCTATTTGTCGAATAAAGGCTTATTATTTAAAAATATTGTTTTTCGTGGAGAACGAATTATTACTGCACAGGAAATTACTGAATTCTTTTATTCTTTCCCATCCTCCTTGTCGATACCAAATCGCCTACAATTAGTGAAGGAATGGTTATTACAGCAATTAACGAAAATTGAAAGAGCTGAACGTACGAAGGATTGGGTAGAAGAAGCGACTGAGCTATTAGACAAGGAAGACTACTCCAAGTCTTACAGTGAGCTCTTATATGAAGGACGCTATACAGAAAACTCATTTGATGATTTTGATCATGAACGCAAAAAATTAGCGCGCCAAATTGTAAAAAAACATTTTAAACCTTTACGAAACTCTGTCAATCAATTAAGATTCGTTCATATATTAGGTACCTATCGTCAACTCTTTGATATATCTAATTCTCTCTATCAAGAATTTCAGCAGCTTGTCCCAGACAATTGGGAGGACATTTGCCAAAACACCCTTCCTAATTTAGCAAAACGATTAATTGCTTATGAAGATGCAGCTCCGTTTTTATATTTACAGGATAAAATTGAAGGTCAGCAAACAAATACGACAATTCGCCATGTATTAATTGATGAAGCACAAGATTATTCTCCATTCCAACTAACCGTCTTACAGCAATTATTTCCTAAAGCGCGTATGACAATCTTAGGCGATGGCCATCAAACTATACATCCGCATACCTTTGATAATCCTTCACTGCTCGACCCTCAATTATATGGTGAGCATGCTGAAAAGATGATTTTAACGAAAAGCTATCGTTCGACAAAGCAAATCATTCAGCTCACGGCTAAAATTTTAAATGATGGTAGTGAAGTAGAGGCGTTTAACCGAGATGGTCTAGAACCTTCGATTACAATTTTGCCAAATGAATTGGAGTTAAATAAACAAATTATCCAGAGCATCAACACCCTATCTCATAAATTTGAAACGATCGCTGTTATTTGTAAAACTGCAGCGGAATGCTCAGCAGTGTTTGAACAATTAAGCAATCACGTTGATATTCAACTTATTACACACAACACTAAGCAATTTAAAAAGGGTATATTATTACTCCCCGCCTATATGGCAAAGGGGATCGAATTTGACGCGGTCCTGATCTATAATGCATCAGCCGCCAACTATTCACGAGAAACAGAACGTAACTATTTCTATACAGCCTGTACAAGAGCTATGCACGAGTTACACATTTATTCCATCAACAAATTAACGTACTTCCTTCAATGATAGGGAAGTGTTGAATGTACGAAGTGATTTCCATTCAGGGCTACAAAGCTCCAGACGACACCCCTGTATACATTGGAGCTTAGTCCGAATGGAAATGATCCTCGTTAAATATAGAACGTATAGTCTTCTGGAATGACACGTTTTAAAAATTTCTTCGTCCGTTCCTCTTTCGGGCTAACAAAAATATCATGAGGGCTACCTTCCTCTACGACAACTCCTCCATCCATGAAGATAACACGGTTTGCTACGTCTTTTGCAAAACCCATTTCATGCGTCACCACAAGCATTGTTGTCCCCTCAGCAGCAATATTTTTCATGACCTGTAGTACCTCGCCTACTAGTTCGGGGTCAAGTGCAGACGTTGGCTCATCGAATAAAATAATATCTGGATTCAACGCTACCGCCCTTGCAATCCCTACCCGTTGTTGCTGACCTCCCGATAACTGACTTGGATATGCGTCATATTTTTCAGATAAGCCTACTTTATCAAGAGCCCTTTTGCCAATTTCTACTGCCTCTGTCTTAGGAACTTTTCGTCCAATAATTAGCCCTTCTGTGACATTTTCTAATGCCGTTTTATTCGTGAAAAGATTATAGTTTTGGAAGACAAATGCCACACGCTGGCGAATTGCATGTACGTCTTTTTTCTTTACATGTTGAAAATCCACTTCAATATCTCCAAATGTCGCATGTCCTTGATCCGCTTTTTCTAAAAAATTGATACAGCGTAATAATGTTGTTTTTCCTGAGCCACTAGGACCTAGAATAACGACTACATCACCTTGATCGATAGCTAAATCTACACCCTTTAAAATTTCATTTTCACCAAATGATTTATGAATATTTTTAATTTCTAACATGCTCATTCACCCCTTAGGCATTGGCCGCTTTGTATTTGCTTAAATATTTTTCATAACGCTTGAACAAGTATTCGACTGTGCTACATAAAATTAAATACACAATAAAGATATCAAGATAGGCTTCCACATAATTGTAGCCGACATTTGCAGCTACCTTTGCCTTCAATGTAATTTCAGGTAGAGACATTGCGTACCCTAAGGAAGTTGCTTTAATCAAATTGACTGTCGCTGTACAAATATTCGGTAGCGCAACAACTAATGCTTGTGGAATAATGATTCGGGTATACGCTTGGAATGTTGTCAAACCTACTGAGTATGCTGCCTCCAATTGTCCCTTTTCAATGGTACTTAACGCCGAACGAAATACCTCTATTAATATAGCTGTTGAACTGAATGCAAACACAATAAATGCATACCATATTGGATTGATTTTATATATATCATATGGAATTTGATATTTTTCAAAAATAATTTTTAACATAAGCGGAATACTACTATAAATAATGAAAATTTGTATAATAATTGGTGTTCCTCGCACAAAGGATACGTAGATCTTTGCTAAATGATGTACAACTGGAATTTTGTTAATCCTCGTTAACGCCAGTAAAAATCCTAGTGGAAGCGCAATGAACAGAGCAACAACTGTGACAAGGAGTGCGATGGGAACACCTGATAGTGCAATGAAAAATGTTTCAAGTAAAAATTGATAATTCATGGTTACGCCTCCTTACGTTGTTTCTAAGGTCTTTTTACCCCTGCCAAATATCTTTTCTAATATAGTAAATATCTTTTCAATAATAATAGATAATACCCAATAAATAATAGCCAAGGCGATATAAATCTCTAAGGCATGAGCATTAATATTACTAGCTATAATTAAATTGGCCTTCCCTACAATATCAATTAATCCGATCGTATAGGCCAAGGCACCTTCCTGTAATAAAGCAATCATGCCATTTCCAAAGTTGGGTAATGCAACGACAAGTGCCTGGGGGAAAATAATTCTTCGGTAGGCTTGTATGGGCGTTAACCCTACACTAACAGCCGCTTCAAACTGCCCTTTCGGAATGGCTAAATAAGCCGATCGCATCACCTCTGACATAATTGCTGCAAATTGTAATGTGAATGTTACTACCACGAAAATAGCCGTTTCAATGGAATGGAGATTGAGACCAAAGTTTTCAGCTAATGCGGGTACACCATAATAGACAAGAAATAATAAAACAATAGATGGTGTACATCGCATAATCGTCGTATACAGGTTCGCTAATTTTCTTAATAGCTTGACCGAAGAGAGCTTAGCTGCCGCTAGTAATAAGCCAAATATTGTGCCTAAGACGATAGAGGACCCTGCAACTAAAAACGTGATTTTTAAAAACGGTAATAAGACGGGGATCGCGCTCCAAATATAGGTCGCGTCAAAATATTTATCCATTTCCTCACCAACTTTTGTTTTATGAATAAAGACTGCTGAGCGTGCCAGCCTCAACAGTCCTAATAATGGTCAATATGCTTTAAATTAACGATTAACAGTTTCTAACACTTCAAATAAATCACGGCCATAGAATTTCGTGCTCAATTCGTTTGTTTTCTTCTGTTCTTTAATTTGAGCGATGGCTTTATCGTAAGCATCCGCAAATTCTTGTTCTTTTTTATTGAAAAGAGGCCATGTTTTAATCACAGAAAATTCATTATAGACTACTTCATCTTTTAAGTTATTATAGGGTCCATCTTCTGCAAGTACTTGCTGTTTAAATGGTCCTTCAATCATAACGCCACCATCGACGCGCCCTTCATTTACCCACTGCACAACGTCAACTGTAAATGCGTCACCCGCTTGAAGCTTTACTTTATTGTCAGGGTTGGCCGTATTATATTCATCAATAATTGTGTATTGCGCATTATTAGCTGCAATAGGTGCCAACGAATAGCCCTTTTTCGCAAAATCAGCTAATGTCTTTATCCCTTCATCTTCTTTACGTAATACTAGGCCTGCACTACTTAATCCTAAAAATTCCTTTGGGAAAATAAATTTCTCTGTCCGTTCCTGTGTAAAGAATGCGTTTTTCACCCCAACCTGATATTTCCCTTGCTCTACACCAATTAATAAATCATCACTTGTCGTTCCTACATATTCAAATTGATAGTCTGGTAATAATTCATCTACTAATTTCATTACCTCTACGTCATAACCTGTTGGATTTCCATTATCATCTATATAACTAATAGGCTTTGAGGCCTGATCATAGGCAACTTTGATTGTACGAACTTCGCCACCATCATCTGAATTCTTATCAGCTGACTTTCCAGAATTACAGCCCGCTAAAAGTGCGACAGAAGCCAATCCAATCGCAGCTAATTGAAATATCTTATTCTTCTTCATGTAACATTTCTCCTTATTATCCACATTATTATTGATGGTCATTTAATTTCTGCTGTTCGATAGCAGCCGTAGCTAATTTAATTATGGTCATATCATCCATTGGTGGGTTATGAAGCCCCGCACGTACGTTTCGATAATAGCGCTGTAGCGGATTTGACAATTGTAAGCTTTTCGCCCCGACTACACGCATCGCCTTATCAACAATGTCAATTGCGATATTCGTTACGGTATGTTTAGCAACAGCCATCTCATTTGTTAAAATGGCGCGTCTTGCTGGATTATCGTATGCCTCAGCTACCCCATATAAGACAAAGCGTGCTTGATGAAGCTTTAACTCGATGTCTCCTAAAAGCTGTTGAACATTTGGTAATGTACTGATCGGGGCATTCAAGCTATTAGGTTGATGATGATTAGCGAAATGTACCGCATAGTCACGGGCAGCTTGTGCAATTCCTAGGTATGTGGCCGGGATATGGAGAATCCAGCCATTTATTTTACCGCCACTAGGATGGTTTGGTAATTCGACTAAGTGATCTTTAGCCACAACGACATCATTTAATACGAGATCATGGCTGCTAGTACCTCGCATGGCAGACATTTCCCAGTTTTCCTCAATGGATAATCCTATTGAATCTTTATGGATGAGGAAGAACCCAATTTGTTGCTTCTCTTCAATCCAAGCCGAAGTGAGGAAATAATCTAATACTGGGGAAGCTGTAGTAAAGATTTTGCGTCCATTTATGCGCCATCCGTCTTTTATAGAAACAGCATTTGTTCCTGGTCTCCCCCCACGTGTTGGGCTCCCAGTTGCTGCTTCACTTACAGCCCTATTAATCATGGCACCTTTCTTTATTTCCTCTGCAAATGCCGTTAATAAATCCTCCGTCCATAATTTTGTGGCATATATTTCGCCCACAACGCCTAATGTCCATCCGAGGGAGAGCGAGGCATTCTCGTCATAGCTTGCTAATGTTTCTTGTATAAGCACCATGTCATAGACTGATAGACCCTCTCCTCCATATTGTTTCGGTAAAGTAAGTTGCGGATAACCAATTTGCTGGAGTAGTCGATGTGCTTCAAACGGGAAACGAGATTGTTCATCTACCTCAGCTGCCTCGGCCTTTATAGGATTTGAGATGGCTTCTAACTTATCTAACCAAAATCGCTGTTGCTCCGTTTTAACAAATAAATTCTTCAAAAAATCTCCTTCTTCCCAATATATATAAATCTTATATATTTACTAAGGATTAATGATAAAAAAAATCCCGCGCTACAAATTTGTAGTGAGATAACATGTGGTACTGAATTTTCTGATTCGTTGACATTTATATTACTTATCACCTTTAAAAATGTCAATGGGTGAAATTCAAGTTTTTTTGTCTGTTTAATATGGTTTAGATCTATTCGAATTTTTATGCACCAAGCTTTGTTTACAACATATGCTAAGACTATGAGAGAGGTGTATATATGACTAATAACATAAATTCTCCGCAAGGTGCGGGCATCGCATCCCATTTAGCACCACAGGTTATTCAAACTAAATTTGGAGATATTAATGGGGATGGCTTCTTTGAAACTATTTTTTTAATGGGGACTCAAAAGCCTGGTAGCCCTTTATGGGAAAACATAACCTTAACCATTTTTTATGGGCAAACAGGGCGAATCGAACAAATCCCACTAAAAGAAAATGTGGGCTATCACCCAACCATTTTTCTAGGAGATTTTACTGGTAATCATATTGAGGATATCATGGTTATTTCTGATACAGGAGGTAGCGGAGGAATTATTAACGGGGAAATATTCTCCTCTACGAATAATCAGGTGCATTCCATTTTTGACACAGAATCATTTAATACTAAGCTCCAATATACTGTCAATTATGCCAACAACTATAAGGCAGTTGTTCAAAGTAAGGCTCCTGCAAAAAAATATATACTTGATTTACAATATAAAGGCCCGGAATATTTAGCAGAAATCTATCATCCAGATGGGACATTAAAGCAACCGATTGAAGGCTGGGTTGACCCAATTAGCGGATTATATCCTGTTGATTATGATCGGGATGGGACCTATGAAATTTTAGCGTATCAAGAGATTGCAGGTAGGTACCATGCTGATGGCTTAGGATATGTGGAAAATATATTAAAATGGAATGGCCACGAATTTGTAGTAGATCGACAAACGGTTAGTATTTTCGGAGAAGATTTATCATAGAGGACTAACTCACATTTATATAAGAAGATATTAAACAGGAATCTGCTTATTTTTGCCTACTTCACGACAAAAATAAGCAGATTCATTCATTTATTATTATTTTTCAACTAATGCAAAGTAGTTGCTTTCTGGATCAGCAAAATTAAAAACTCTACCCATTGGCATCATGACTAAATCGCCCACTTTAATGCCCTTTGCCTGAAAATCCTGATACATTTCTTCAATTTGGTCAGCGTAAAACATAATAGAGGGTGTTCCTAAATTTAATTCTGGCTGCATTTTAGCAATGATTTCTTTATTGTGTAGCACAAAGGATGTTTGAGCTTCCTTCGACGGTGCAATTTCAATCCAACGCATTCCCGCCTCTTCCTGCTCGTTTTTAATAATAAACCCTACTTTTTCTGTCCAAAATTTCACTGCAGCATCTTGGTCGTTAACATATAACATGACTTGTCCAATTTGATGAATCATGACTCTATCCCCTCCTCTTTTATGAATTTAGTATACAACAAATCAAAGCATTATATAGCTTCTAACAAATCTGTTTAGCGAAATTTCTAAAAATTAATAATAATATCTATTAGGGCTTACCTTTTACTTTATTTCTGTTAGAATGAGAATTATTTACCTTATAGGGAAAAGTATAGAATAAAAAATGTTATGTGAGGATAATACAAGTGAAACAACTAAGTGTCAGAAAAAAGCTTATTTTTTCGTTTTTAGCAATGCTTCTCATTCCAACACTGTTAATTGGAATAGTGTCGTACCAAAGCGCTGAAAAGCAAATTTCAGAAGAACAGCAAGCTAGTGCAACTGAAAGCGTGCGCATACTCAATACAAATATTACGAACACGATTGAACCAAAATTGAAAGATGTGGAATATTTCTCAAAAAAGTTTAATCAATCTTATTTGCAGGAAAATAAAATTCCTGAGCTTAAATCCCTTCTACAGGAATATGTGAATATGCACCCTGAAGTTGACCTTATTTATATTGGTACTGCTGACGGGAAACTACTGGATGAACCTGTTCAAGTGTATGCGGATGACTTTGACCCTCGTACAAGACCTTGGTATAAGCAGGCTTTAGAAAATAATGGCCAAGTCTCAATTACCGCACCTTATGTTTCAAAATCTACAGACGATATTGTCATTACCATCACTCAAGCTCTACCAGATGGTTCAGGTGTAATAGGAATAGATTTAAATATCTCTACATTAAGCGACATTACGAATGAAATACGCATCGGCGAAACAGGCTATGCCTCTCTTTTAGATAACAATAAAATCTATATTGCTCAGCCTGATACGGAAAGTGGTACTGAGGCAACAGAAAACTATATCGCGAAAGTTTATGAACAAGAAAGCGGGACGATTATTGAAAGAGATCGTCATTTACAGTTTGTTACTAATGAGCTTACAGGTTGGAAGGTTATTGGTACAATGTTTACCGCAGAAGCAGCAAAAGCAGCTGCCTCCACATTAAATATCAACTTAATAATCATTGTTGTCTCAATTGTAGTTGGTGTGATTTTCATGCTCTTTATGATTAAATCTGTTGTTAATCCAATCAATAAGCTGAAACATAGCGCCTTAAAAATTAGTGAAGGCGATTTAACTGAGTTTATAGATATTCATTCTAAGGATGAAATTGGACAACTTGGTGAAGCCTTTATCTCTATGAAGGTGAGCTTGAAAAAACTGATTCGCAACGTGGACCAAAGCTCGCAGCATGTACAAACATCTGCTCAAGATTTATCTGCAAATGCTGAGCAAAATATTGCTGCCTCTGAGCAGGTTGCTGACGCCGTACAACAGATGGCTATCAGTACAGAGAAACAAACTACTGCTATTGACCAAAATGCGATTTCCGTGGAGGAAATTGCTAAAGGGGTTGTGGAAGTTGCAGATAGTTCTATGCAGGTATCTGATCTTTCTAGCCACGCTATCCAATTGGCAGAGGAAGGCGGTCAAGCTGTCGAACAAACCGTTAGGCAGATGAATTCGATTCATGAGTCTGTTACACAATCAGATACAATGATTAAGACACTTTATGATCGCACAAAAGAAATTGGCTCCATTTTGGAAATGATTAGTGCGATTTCAGACCAAACAAATTTACTTGCCCTGAATGCTGCTATAGAGGCAGCAAGAGCAGGAGAGCATGGAAAAGGCTTTGCCGTAGTGGCTGACGAAGTTCGAAAGTTAGCAGAGCAATCACATCACTCAGCAGAACAAATTTCTGCACTCATTACAACTATTCAACAAGATACCGCTAAATCTGTACAAACAATGGTAAAAGCATCTTCAGATGTCCAAGAAGGTTTACAACTAACGGAGGAAACGAATAAAAAATTTGCGAATATTATTGCAAGCCTTCGAAACATCGCACCAAAAATGGAGGATATTTCGGCTTCCGCTCAAGAAATGTCAGCAGTCGTGGAGGAAGTCTCTGCTACAGCCATTGAACTATCAGACCATGCTAAATTAAATGCAGCAGCTACAGAGGAAGTTGCAGCTTCAACTGAACAAACTTTATCCTCGATGCAGGACATAGCTTCTGCTGCTAAAACGTTACTTGATATGGCTGATGAATTACAGGGTCATGTAAATCGTTTTCACTATTAAGGTACCTCATTTAAAAATCTGGGTTCAGCACTTCTTGAGCCCAGATTTTCCTTTTGTCTAAAACTACAAAATAGGACATTTTTCTTTAAATATCCCCAAAACATAACTTTATTTTCCAGATTTTTCAGAAAATTATGTTGATTATTCTCCATTTTCCTCTTAGAATCAGATTACAACATGAAAGACTAATTCCATGTACAACCATCATTAGCCTTCGTTGTCCCATGATCTACAAACTAATCATGACTTATTAAGGAGGAATACCCTATGAAACAACTTAGCTTAAGAAAGAAACTCATCTTTGCATTTTTAGTCATCCTTCTCGTTCCTGCACTTATGATCGGCTATACCTCCTTTAAAAGTACTAAAAGTCAAATTTTAAATGAGCAACAAGCAAGTGCTATGGAAAGTGTCAGAATGCTTAATACCAATATTACAAATATGATTGCGCCTAAAGTACATGATATTGAATATTTTGCAAAAAAGTTAAATCCATCTCATTTACAGCCAGAGAATCGTCAGGAATTGAATAATCTTTTCCAAGAATATGTTCATACACATCCGGAGGTAGAATTGCTATATATAGGTACTGCAGATGGTGGCATGATTGATGCACCTGTCCATGAGTATGCTAGTGATTATGATCCGCGTGTTCGACCTTGGTATACGGAATCGATTGAAAACAAGGGACATGCATCGATTACTTCTCCTTATCTATCAAAATCTACAAATAATATCGTAGTGACCGTTATGCAAGCTCTCCCTGATGATTCAGGTGTTATTGCCTTAGATTTAAATATCTCTGTTCTAAGTGCACTAACAGATGATACACGTATTGGGAAAACTGGCTTTGCGGCCATACTGGACAGTAATCAGCTATATGTAGCACAAAGGGATAAAGAAAGCGGAACCGAAGCTACAGAAAAATATATATCCAAGGTTTATGAACAACAGGAAGGCATCATTATTGAAAAAAGCCGTCATTTACGCTTTGAGACAAACGAACTGACAGGATGGAAGGTTATCGGAACAATGTTTACCGTAGAGGCTACAGATGCTGCCTCCGCAACCTTTAATATCACCTTACTAATCATTGCAGTTTCCATCATTGTTGGCATTATTTTTATGCTTGCTATGATTAAATCCATTGTTAGCCCTATTAAGCGATTACAGCAGAGCGCACTTAAAATAAGTGATGGGGATTTAACGGAATATATTGATATTCATACGAAGGATGAAATTGGACAGCTTGGTGAGGCATTTGTCTCCATGAAAGTAAACTTAAAAAAGCTCATTCGCAATGTTGATCAAAGCTCTCAGCATGTTCAAAGTGCTGCACAAGGTCTTTCAGCAAATGCTGAGCAGAATATCGCTGCTTCTGAACAAGTGACAGAGGCAATGCAGCAAGTAGCTATTAGTACAGAAAAACAAACAACAGGAATCGATCAAAATGCTATTTCCATAGAGGAAATTGCAAAAGGAGTTGTAGAGGTAGCAGATAGTGCACTACAAGTCTCTGATTTATCCAGTCAGGCTATCCATTTAGCAGTGGAGGGTGGACAATCTGTCGAACAATCGGTGAATCAAATGGTATCCATCCATGAATCTGTAGCACAGTCTGATAGCATGATTAAATCACTATTCGATCGTACAAAAGAAATAGGCTCCATCATCGAAATTATTAGTAACATTTCAGACCAAACAAATCTTCTTGCTTTGAATGCAGCGATTGAAGCAGCACGAGCTGGCGAAAATGGCAAAGGCTTTGCAGTTGTGGCAGATGAAGTACGTAAATTGGCAGAACAATCTCATCAGTCAGCAGAGCAAATTGCCTTGCTAATTACAGGCATTCAACAAGATACGGCTAAATCTGTTCAAACCATGATGAAGGCTTCTGCAGATGTCCAAGAGGGCTTACAGCTGTCTGAGGACACAAAGAAGAAATTTATAAGTATTATTGAGAGCTTACGAAACATTGCTCCTAAAATGGAGGATATATCTGCTTCTGCTCAGGAAATGTCTGCTGTAGTGGAAGAGGTTTCGGCAACGGCCATTGAACTGTCGGATCATGCTAAACTCAATGCAGCAGCATCTGAAGAAGTAGCCGCTTCAACTGAACAAACATTGTCCTCGATGCAGGAAATCGCATCATCTTCTAAAGCATTACTCGATATGGCGGATGAATTACAGGGCTATGTCAATCGTTTTCATTACTAAAAATAAAGCACGGTGAATGATCACCGTGCTTTGAATTGTATTAATTATTCATTTACCTCATGGCTAAACTGCCACTCTACACCAAATTTATCTGTAAGGGAGCCGTAACATTTGCTCCAAAAAGTTTCTTGAAGCTCCATAACAACTTTCCCACCATCTTTAAGCTTATCAAATGCTTTTCGCATCTGCTCTTCATCATCAGAAACAACTGCTAATGTAACATTGTTTCCAACCGCATATGGTGAGCCTGGAAATGTATCTGAGAACATAATTCTACTACCGAATACGGAAAGTCGTGTATGCATTACAAGATCTTTTGCTTCCTCTGGTAATGGATAATCAGGGTTTTGTGGTGAATCCCCAAACGTCATAATTTCAGCCTTGTCCGTACTAAAAGCATCTTCGTAAAACGCTACAGCTTCTCGACAATTCCCGTTAAAAATTAAATATACCTCTACCGCCATTTCCAACACTCCCTTGACATTTTTTGAAACAATTATATTGTACATGGATTATAAATCATAACACAAACTAAAAGATAAATAATTCATCTATATCATAAGAAATATAGCCTTATCTTCAAATTTTTTATTTATTTTAGCAAAAGCTTTGACATTTCCTCAAAAATCATGTAAATTACCAAATGGCGAACAATTTAAAATAAATCTTTAAAAATATTCGTATTTTAGGAGTGTATATAATGGATAACGTATTTGACTATGAAGATATTCAACTAATTCCCGCAAAATGCATCGTAGAAAGCCGTTCAGAATGTGATACTTCCGTTACTTTAGGAGGGCATACTTTTAAACTTCCTGTAGTACCTGCTAATATGCAAACAATTATTGATGAAACTCTTGCTAAGAAGCTGGCTGAAAACGGTTACTTTTATATCATGCACCGCTTCCAACCAGAAGCACGTATCAACTTTATTCAAGATATGCATGGCAGTGGTCTAATTGCTTCTATTAGCGTTGGTGTAAAAGAAGAAGAATATGCGTTTATTGAAGAATTAGCAGCTACAAATGTAGTACCTGATTTCATTACAATTGATATTGCACATGGCCATTCTAATGCTGTTATTCGTATGATTCAGCATATTAAAAAACACTTACCAAATAGCTTTGTTATTGCTGGTAACGTGGGAACACCAGAAGCTGTACGTGAGCTTGAAAACGCTGGGGCAGATGCGACAAAAGTTGGAATTGGACCAGGTAAAGTTTGTATTACTAAAATTAAAACAGGCTTTGGTACAGGTGGCTGGCAGTTAGCTGCACTTCGCTGGTGTGCAAAAGCTGCTACAAAGCCAATTATTGCTGATGGTGGTATTCGTACACACGGTGATATTGCTAAGTCTGTACGTTTTGGCGCTTCAATGGTGATGATCGGTTCTTTATTCGCGGGTCACGAAGAGTCACCTGGTCAAACAATCGAAGTCGAGGGTAAAAAGGTAAAAGAATACTTCGGCTCTGCTTCAGAATTCCAAAAAGGCGAACGTAAAAACGTCGAAGGAAAGAAAATGTATGTTGAGCATAAAGGAAGCATTAAAGATACATTAATTGAAATGCAGCAAGACTTACAATCTTCTATTTCTTATGCAGGTGGCACAAAGTTAGAAGCTATTCGAAATGTTGATTATGTAATCGTGAAAAACTCTATCTTCAATGGCGATAAAGTGTACTAATACGTTACAACCCCACTTCAGGACAGAACAATCTGAAGTGGGTTTTTTTAGATCATTTCATTATCCCCATTTCTTTATAAACACCGTGCCTACAATACAAAACAAAATACTCTATTTATTATCAGAATTTTCTATTTTATTAGATAATTTTATATTATACTATAACTATACTGTATTACTTTAGAGGAACGGAGGTCTTTTCTATGATTAAATCAGTGCGTAATAAGTTGGTCGCTTTAGCCATTATTGTTATTCTCATATCTACAGTGCTGGTTGGAACAGTGAATTATTTTGTAGCAAAAGGCGAGATGGATCAGGTAGGTAGACAAAGTCTTAAGAATGGCACACTAGGCATACTTGAATTAATTGCACAATTAGATGGACAGGTTCAAAATGGAAAATTAACATTAGAAGAAGCACAGGAAAGTGCCAGAACACAGATTGTTGGTAATAAAATTGAAGATCAAAAGCGATCTATCGATAACCCTGTAAAATACGGTGATAATTTTTATTTCTATGCCTTTAAGGATAATGGTATGGTTGAAACACACCCCTCTCTTGAAGGTCAAAATATATCCGACTTACAAACGAGTGATGGACGCTATTTTGTAAAGGAAATGATTGAAACGGCACAAGCAGGTGGCGGATATGTGCGGTATGACTGGGCACTACCCTCCAATCCAGATATTATTGCTCCAAAAATTACTTATGTTGAAATGGACAAGCATTGGGGATGGATCATCGCGGCTGGTACATATGAAATGGATTTTAATGCAGGCACTAAAAATGTTTTATATTACACATTTGGTACAACCATCCTAGCTACTATAATTGGTGTCATGCTTTTTTGGTTCTTCTCTGGACAGATGACCGCCTACATACGAAAAATTATGGTGATCACATCGGATATTGCGCAAGGTAAGCTCACAGGAGAGGACATTCCCGTTACGACAAAGGATGAACTTGGCACACTAGCGAAGAATGTCAATAATATGAAGCAAAGCTTGCATGAGATGGTCAACAATACAAAGGACAGTGCCTCCCAAATGAGAGTTTCTTCAGAAATGCTTAGTGCGATTACAGAGGAAACGACCGCCTCAGCTGATGAAATCCATCAAGCTATCAACGACATTTCTAAAGGGGCTGTTGTGCAAGCAGAGGAGGCAGAAATGGCTAGTAGTAAAGTGGAAACACTATCATCTCTGATTTCCAATGCTACAAGTAAATATAATGACATTACCGAAAATATGAATACTATTAATCAATCACAAGAAAATGGTAGACAAAAAGTAGATCTATTACTGCAAAATTCTCATGAATTCACGCAAGTAATCGAAGAGTTAAGAACTAATTTTTCAAGTTTAACAAGCCAGATGAAAGAAATTCATCAAGTAGTACAAACAATAACTTCCATTTCAGAGCAAACAAATTTATTAGCGCTAAATGCAAGTATCGAAGCAGCTCGTGCAGGTGAACACGGTAAAGGATTTGCTGTAGTAGCAGAAGAAGTACGAAATTTATCAGAGGATACAAATGAAGCTACTAATCGTGTCAAAAATCTATTACAGCGCATTGAGATTGATACGGTCAATTCAGATACAAAAATGATACACACTCTTCAGCTTTCACAAAGTCAGGCAATGTCGATTACAGAAGTAAAAGGAGCTTTTACTTTCCTAGCCGATTCTATTCAGGACATAACCGAGCACCTTGTTTCTCTTAATGAGGGTATGAGTGAAATGGCAGAAAACCGTGTAGTGGTCATTCATGCTATTAATGAAATAGCAAGCGTGGCCACAGAATCTGCTGCTGCAACAGAACAAATTAATGCATCCATTGATGAACAAAAGTCAGCCGTTACGTCTATCATGCACTCCTCACAGGAGCTCCATACAGAGGCCGAGCGCATGTATGAATTAGTAGAACGCTTTACATGACATGTGACATCCTATAAAAAAGAATGCTACGAATTGGTCGTAGCATTCTTCTTTTCATTATAGTTTGTTAATAACTGCGTGGATTGTTTCCTTTAGTTCTGCATCATAGCTAGAAAGATCAACAAGGTTTCCTACACGCTCACGTAATACTGGGCGTTCAATTACTAGCTTCTCATCAAGTACTTGAACAAGTAGTTCGATAATAAGACGATCACGAACAACTAACGCTTCTTCTAAACGCTCTGGTGTAATTTTCGCATCTGTTTTTGCTGATTTTGCCATTTCAAAAACCCCTTTTAAATTTTATATTCATGCACATCTATTTTAGCATACCACTAAATTATTTTAAAAACTTTCTTTCGCAAAAAATACCAAAACTTTACAATTACTAAAAGAAAGATTTACGACAATTTGTTATATTCATATCATAATACACTCGTATTTTGCCATATGATAAATATGTTTAGGCTCACTATACAAATACGATTGGAGGAGTTATATGAATCAAAAAAATTCAACCTATATACAGCTCATTAAAGCTGTACCAAAGTCTTTGCAACTTTTTCTGAATGTTTGCCTAGTCCTCTTAGCACTCATACTAGCGTTTTTACTCTTTAAGGAGCTAATAGAATTTCTTAAAATATTGCTCTTCTCTAACGAAGGTGGCGATTACAAGCTATTCCTTGCCAACATCCTTATATTTTTCTTGTACTTTGAGTTCATTACGATGATTATTAAATATTTTAAAGAGGATTATCATTTTCCGCTTCGATACTTTATATATATAGGTATCACAGCTATGATTCGATTAATTATCGTTGAGCACGATCATCCTCTTAATACGTTAATTTATTCAGTTATTATTCTCATACTCATCATTAGTTACTTTATTATTAATATTACACCACTTGAAAGACCGACACGATCATCTCTATTTATGAAAAAGGAACATTAGCCCAGCACAACTATTCTAAAACGCCGTCATACATTTTGGTTTTTCAAATACAAAGAAAAATTGCTGTAAAGCCTGTAGATATTGCTCCTGACTGATTTTTATTTGCTGCAGCATATACAGTTCTTGGACCGTTATGACTCCCATTACCAGTGAGGAAAGCTCAGCCACATCTACAACTACTTCCACATCATAGTGACCACTTTCAATAATGTTCATCGTGCCTTCAACCACCTCGATAATGAGTTGCTGATTATTTTCAGCAAGTAATGAGTCCGAAACTGTTAATTTAAATGTCAGTGTTACACCATTAAAATGGTGTGCCGTTAACTCTTCAAAAAAACCTTTTACATTAATAATGCGGTACATCAGTCCAACCCCTGACACGGCATTTTCATGGTAAACACTAGGAATTAAATGATTTGTACCATTTCTGACATCGCCTAAAAAGAAATGAACATTGTCTTCTTGTGTATTCCACTCAATGCGGTTTACTTGATCTGCCTGACTGTTTAAAAATGTACTCAGCTCTAACAATGCCTGCGGTGTCTCATATATCCATTCTTTAATGACTAAATTATTCAACATAAAATTGCTCTCACCTTGCTTTTTAAATGAAAAAACGATATAGCCTTGTACGGTATCATCCTCTTTCATCGCAATCACATAGTTTTCGTCGTTTTTAAAAATAAAGGAAAGCTCTGATTTTGTTTTGAGAAACATTCCATGCTTTTGAGACGCTACCCTGTTATAACAATCTGTTAGCTGCTGTTGATCTTGCACTGTTAAATATGAAAGGTGCTTCTTCGTTGGGCCTTTAGGAAAGCTTAAGGGCTCTACTAAATATTGATACATTCTCGGTCCATATCCAAACCCCATTTTTTTATAAAAATCTGGCCTAAACGGATACAAAGCGACAAAGTGAATATCCTTTGCTAAAAAAAAGTGAAAGAATTGATGGATTAACTCCTTCGCAACTTTTTCCTTTTTATGTAGTAAATCAACTGCAACAAGCCCTACTCCGCCAATCGGTATCATTTTAGAGAAAAGGTTCATTTGAAAATCATGTAATCGCATGCCGCCAATTAGTTTGTCATCATCCCAAAGTCCAAAATAATTTAGGGATTCATCATGATTCTGATTATCCATAAAAAGATTTTTTAACTGCTCTTTTGTTGTCTGAGCTCCGTTCATTCTTCCAGGGTAGGCTCCTACAACGATACTCGCAAAAGTTAAAAAATCTTGCTCTTTTACTAATCTCTCTACCACTCTCATTGTTTCCCCTCCATTTTCAAAGTATGATATGACGTTCATATTCATTTTCCACCCATAATAACATATATTACCACGTCATATAAATGAACAATGAACATGATTAAAGGAGGAATAAAGAAATGACTTTAATTGATGCGTATATCGATGAAGTATCTAAAAAACTACATAAAAATAAACGTGAAAACATAAAGCTTGAGCTAAAAGCTACTATTGAAGATATGTTGCCAGAGCCATATTCAGAAGCAGATATAATGGAAGTGCTAAAAAAGCTTGGTAGCCCTGCAAAAGTGGCAGCAAGCTATCAAGATACGCCACGTTATTTAATTGGTCCAAACGTGTTTGATCTATACACTAGAACCATTAAACTCGTATTTCCTTGGGCAATTTTTATAACGATCATTGTTCAAGTAATTCAGAGAATTTTCCTCTATTCAGGAGAAGAAGCCTTGCTCTCCACTATCATTTCAGCATTCTCCATGACGATTGTGGCCATTATTTCTGTATCATTTCATGTTTTGTTTTGGATCACCATTTTTTTCATCGTCATCGAACGCTCTAATACGGATAAAATTCAAATATTGCCTTTCCTGAATGACCCTAAGGAGTGGACACCTGAAAGTTTAAACATTAAAAACATTCCTAAAGACAAACTCATCACTTTAAGTGATATAATTTTTAGCTTTGTAGGGATTATTATTTTTACCTTTGTTTATTGGAATGCCAATCGTCTTTTAGGTATATATACAACAAATGGGAATGGTAGCTTAAAGTTTGTTATGCCAATCTTTAATCAAAATATTTTACAATCCTATGCTCTTTTCTTTATGCTCTGTGTCATTCTTAGTCTTACTTTAACATTTTTAAAATGGCGTACGGGGCAATGGACCATGACGATTGCTATCATCAATGCATTGCTTCAAAGTGCGGGAACTATTGTATTTATTGTCATCGCTGTTCATCAAGATTTTATCCATAGTGCCTCCATTCCGTACATTGCCGCAATCGTAGAAAGCAACACAGCAAAGGTCTCCTCTATTATAGATAAGATCCTACTTGCCAGTATGTGCATTGCTGTTTTAGCCAATGCATTTGATATATATCAAGGATTTAGAAAAGCTAAAATACCAGCCTCTAAAAGTGATAAATTGAAAATTTATGATTGAAAGCTCTTCTTTCAAATCGCGAAAATACCTTTCTCCTCTAATGTTTTGTATAATAATAAAGTTGGAAGTAATTTATATACACGAATAATAATCTGCACAATTCAATTAGAGTAAGGGGAAATAACTATGACCATTCTTCTAGTAGATGACAATCAAGTCAATTTATTTGTCATTGAAAAAATACTGAAAAATGCAGGTTATGAGCACTGTGTTTCTCTTTCATCTGCTAATGAGCTATTTGATTATTTACAATTAAATGAACCAAATCCAACAGGAAGCTCAGTTGATTTAATTTTATTGGATATTATGATGCCTGAAGTAGATGGTATAGAGGCCTGCAAACGTATTAAACAAATTGAAAGATTGAGAGATATTCAAATTATCTTTGTTACAGCGCTCGAAGATAAAAACAAACTCGCAGAAGCATTAGATATCGGGGGCGTAGATTATATTACAAAACCGATTAATAAAACGGAATTGCTTGCTAGAATACGAGTTGCCCTACGTTTAAAAGCTGAATTAGATTGGCACACTCAACATGAAAAAAAAATACAATACGAATTGGATTTAGCTACTCATGTGCAAAGAAGCCTGCTTAGTCCACCGTTAAATGAAAAGGATATTCGTCTAGAAGTCTCTTACCTACCATCCTCTAACTTGGCAGGTGATATGTACTATTGGCATAAAATAGATGATCATCGTTATGCCATTATTTTATTGGACATGATGGGCCATGGTATATCTGCAGCGCTAGTTTGTATGTTTATCTCCTCGGTTTTAAGAGAGGCTGTTAAACAATTAAACGACCCTGAACTTGTTATTAAAGAACTGAATCGTTATATGACCCTGTTGCAAGATGGCAAGGATGAAAATCTTTATTATTTCACAGCGATTTATTTAGTGATTGATACGAAACAAAAAACAATCGAATACATAAATGCTGGTCATCCTGCGGGGTACGCATTAATTGATGAGGAAACTTGTGTTCCATTAAATCAAGGTAGCTGTGCAGTCGGCTTTTTCGATGAAATTAATGTCAAAAAACAATATATACAATACGAAAAAAATGTACAAATTGTTATGTTTACAGATGGTGTCTTAGAGGCAATGGGACCTTGTGAAATAGAATCAGAAAAGCATTTGCAAACGCTAACATCCTCTAAATGGGACTATGCTCAACCCCTCATCGACAACCTATTACCTAAGGACAAACAAAACAATCAACCGGATGATATGTGTGTCTTAATGATCCAAGCCCGTGCTGCTGATTAAATAAAAAGAAAGAGGCTACCTCCATCCTAGGTAGCCTCTTTCTCTTTAATCTATTTTTTGATAAATCCTTTCATTCCCAACAACTTCCCTATAATTCGAAATAACCTCTTCAAAGCGCAATGTTTCCTTATCGCCTAAACATAAAAACCCCTTGTCACTTAGGCTTTCATAAAACAAATGATGGACCTGACTTTGCAGCTGAGGTGAAAAATAAATAAGGACATTTCTACATAAAACAACATGAAATTCATTAAATGATTGATCTGTCACTAGGTTATGCTGGGCAAAAATAATATTCTTCAATAATGTTGGATGGAAATAAGCATATTGATAATCTGTCTTATAGTATTCCGAAAAAGCATGGGCTCCTCCTGCAAGCATATAGTTTTTCGTATATGCCTGCATTTTATGAATTGGAAAGACACCCTTCTTCGCCTTTTCTAATACTTGCTCATTCATATCTGTTGCATAAATTACAGCCTTGTCTATAAGCCCTTCCTCTTGAAGCAAGATGGCCATAGAATAAACTTCCTCACCAGTTGCGCAGCCAGCATGCCAAATCCGGATTTCTTGGTATTCTCGTAAGGCGGGGATCACTTTTTCACGAAATGCCTTAAAAAAACTAGGGTTGCGGAACATTTCCGTGACATTGATTGAAAAATCATTTAACAGCTGCTCTAAAAATTCCTGCTCATGAATAACCTTTTCCTGAACACGAGAAATGGTTGGAATGCTATTTATTCTCATCCTATTAAAAATTCGACGTGAAATGGAAGAACGGTTATATTGCCGAAAATCATAACCTGATAAACGATAAATAGCCTCTAATAACAAATCAATTTCTAAATTTGTTTGCTTATTCAATTGTATATTTTGCTCCAATGGCTCAAAATGTTCCATCTTTATAAACTCCCTTTAGAAACTAACCATACTCTTAAAACGGATATTAATTGATCTAAATTTAATGGTTTACTAATATAATCAGATGCACCAGCTTGCAATGATTTATCACGATCATTCTTCATAGCCTTCGCCGTCAGAGCGATAATCGGTAGATCTGTCCGCTTCATTTGTTGGCGAATAATAGTCATTGCTTCATAACCATCCATATTCGGCATCATAATATCCATAAGCACTAAATCAATCTCATGATGAGCTTGCAAAACCTCTAAACATTCCAGTCCATCTTTAGCCACTAAAATGTTCATACCTCTTGTTTCAAGTGCCGTTTTCAAGGCATAAATATTACGGTTATCATCGTCGACGATTAAAATATTTTTCCCTTGGAAAACCTCTACCTCATGTTTTAAAGCTTCCCTATTATCCTGCGCCGGCTCTTCTCTAGGTGCCTCTTCCTCCATTGTCACAGCTACCTCATTTAAAGCAGCAAGCTTATCGCAATGATCTTCTTCAACTCCATTTGGTAAGCTTGGAATCGTTAACGTAAAGATACTACCTTGTCCCTCTTCACTTTGCAGTGTAATCCAACCACCGAGTAGTTTCGCAAACTCCTTACAAATTGAAAGACCCAGTCCTGTTCCACCATATTTTCGAACAGTAGCCCCATCTGCTTGCTGGAATGACTCAAAGATCAATTGATGCTTGTCTTTTGGAATTCCTATACCGGTATCTGAAACAGTAATTTCTAGCCAATCAGCGCTAATATCTTGCATATTGCTTGTAAGCTGGCTCTGTGCAAGCTGGTTAATGGCTAAAGTTACAGATCCATGTTCCGTAAACTTAAAGGCATTTGATAATAAGTTCTTTACTATTTGCTGGAATCTCTTTTCATCTGTATAGAATACATCGACAACATTATCTGCCTTTGAAATATGGAAATCTATATTTTTCTTCATTGCGACAGGTGCAAAAGTATGCTCAATTTGAACAGGTACTTCGCTCACATTTACTTCATTAAAAATGATATCTAGCTTCCCTGCCTCCACTTTTGATAAATCTAAAATATCATTAATCAACGCAAGCAAATCCTCACCTGATGAATGGATTACCTTCGCAAATTCAGCTTCCTCATCTGTTAAGTGGTCTTGGTTATTTTCTGCGAGCATCTCTGACAAAATTAATATGCTATTTAAAGGCGTTCTAAGTTCATGTGACATATTCGCTAAAAACTCCGATTTATAATTAGAATTAAGTATAAGCTGTTCTGCACTTTCCTCTAATTCCTGCTTCGCCTTCTCTAGCTCGCGTGATTTGGTCTCTGCCTCTTTCGTTCGCTCTTCAAGCTGCTCGTTAATCATCGTCAGCTCTTCTGTCTGCATTTGTAATTCCTCAGATTGTGTTTGAAGTTCTTCTGATTGAACTTGTAACTCCTCGGTCATCGCTCTTGATTCATTCAATAATCGAACAATTTCCATCCGCCCTAATACACCGTTGACGGTTAAGCCAAAGGTTTCAGTAACCTGCTTCATTAGCTCCTGCTGTAATGCATTAAATTTTGTCATTGTAGCTAACTCAACAACGGCAATGACTTCATTTTCAAAAATAACAGGAATCAATAAAATATGTTGTGGTCTTATTTCACCTAGCCCTGTTCTAATTAAACGATAATCTTGCGGAATATTATCATAAAATAACACTCTTTTTTCTAATGCACATTGACCAATTAAACCTTGTCCTACCTTAAAGCTCTCCCTACCGACACCATCTTCTCCGTCAGCAAAAGCAGCCTTTTTCATAAATAGTACTTGTTCCTCTGCCTCTTCCCGAACATAGAATGCTCCAAGAGATGCCTCAGTTTTCTGTGCCATTTCTGATAGGAAAGTTTCAGCCAATTTCGTAATAGCTGAAATACCTTGATATTTTGTTACGATATCAGCAATATTCGTTTGTAACCATTCTCTCTTCTCGACCGATTCCAATAATAGATTGGTCGCATCGGCGAGCTCATTAATTTCATCATTTGTATTAACATGTATCCTTCTTTTAAAATCGCCCTTCGTAGCAGCCATTTCCTGAATCGTTTGTGTGACCTCTGTTATAGTTTTTACAATGGAACGAGAAATTCCACTTGCTATGACAATAGCAATTACAGAAACAAAAATTAAAATCCCAAATAGACCACTAGTTAATTGACTATTTTGTTTGTCTAACTGAGCAGCCTTTGCTTGTGTGTAAGTATTTTCAGTTGCACGGAATGCATCGAATAATTTGCGCATCTTCTCCATATCTTGGCGTCCATTATCCACTTTAAAAAATTCCGTTAATGCTTTTGTATTCCCGTCCTTTTTATATTGAATAGTTGGTCCACCCGTTGTTTCAATCCAATGCTCGATCGTTTCCTCAATCTCTTTTAATTTTTCCTGCTGGGTTGGTTTATCTTTCATTTGCTGATAAAGATCATTAAAATCTATTTTCCAGTTTTCCGCTCCATTATCATACGGCTCCAGATAACTAGGTTCACCCGTAATAATAAACGCTCGCTGACTTGATTCCATATCCAATATATATTTTTCAATATCATTGGTTAAAGTTTTCACATTAGAGTCGTACTTAATAATAAAATTTCTTTCCTTTTGCAAAGAAGTAATTTGATTATTTAGGATGATCACTGATGCAAGTAAGCAAAGTATAATGATGATATAACCTAATGTAATCTTGGAGCGTATACCCAATTTAAATTTATTTAACATTTGGTTTTCCTACCTTTACCTTTCTTGTACTCTATTTTTGTTATAAATGTGACTAGAATATTAACTTAAACTCTCCTATAAAGAAATTTTGCAGCCTGCGCATTAATAAGTCTTAGTTTCTCACATATACATTTTATATTGAACCATTTTTAATTAAGGAGAGAATGCATGTGGACATATTCGTAAGGCCAGGAGATTCCCTTTGGCATTTCAGTGAAGTGTTTAAAATACCTCTTCCACTCATTTTAGATTCCAATCCCAATATAAATCCTCAATTTTTAAGAGTCGGGCAACGCGTTCGTATTCCTGGATTTGTGACCATTGACTATCAAGTAAAACAAGGGGATTCTCTTTGGCAAATTGCACAAAGATATAATCTCACACTTGTTGCCTTATTACTCGTAAACCCAGGTGTTAATCCAAGTCAATTACAAATTGGCCAGATGATTCACATACCTCAACGCATAACATGGCGCTTAATTGACGGTAAGCAAAATTATACGTACAACATCATGATGAATGATATTCAAAGGCTCGTTAACGCCTATCCATTTCTTCGCAATTCTATCATTGGTAGCTCTGTGTTAGGTAAGGAATTACCCGAGCTATTAATTGGTAATGGAGCTAAACGTGTTCACTATAATGGCTCCTTCCATGCAAATGAATGGATTACCACACCTATTATTCTAACATTTTTAAATGACTATTTGCTCGCTCTCACGAACCAAAATAATATGAATGGACTTTCTTTATTCCCTCTTTATCAGCAAACGACCCTATCCGTAGTACCAATGGTGAATCCTGATGGCGTCAATTTAGTCATACAAGGCCCCCCAAATGATGAATCATTAAAAAATCAACTTATCTCATGGAATAATGGTAGCTCTGATTTTTCTGGCTGGAAAGCAAACATCCATGGTGTTGATTTAAATGACCAGTTTCCTGCTGAATGGGAATTAGAAAGCGCCCGTAACCCGAAAACTCCTGGGCCTAGAGATTATGGCGGAGAAAAACCTTTGTCTGAGCCTGAGGCCATTGCAATGGCAGATTTGACCAAGCAGCGTGATTTTGCTAGAGTACTAGCCTTTCATACACAGGGCCGCGTTATTTATTGGGGCTTTGAAAATCTTGAACCACCTGAATCAGAGGTGCTTGTGAATGAGTTTAGTCGAGTGAGTGGCTATGAACCCATACAATCTGCTGGGAGCTATGCAGGCTATAAAGATTGGTTTATCCAAGATTGGCGTAGGCCAGGTTTTACCGTTGAATTAGGAAGTGGCACAAACCCTCTACCGATAAGTCAATTTGATGATATTTATGAGGAAGCTAAGGGAATCTTTCTTGCAGGATTATATATGTAGAACAATATGATCGATAACTCCACTCGCTATACAGCGAATGGAGTTCTTTTTTCGAGCTCTAAAAAAAGAAAATAAATTACTTTGACAGGCAGAGTAATGTTTGCTAATATTACTCTGACAGATAGAGCAATAAAATGAAGTAGGTGACTTATGGTTCGCAGTGATATTATCCGAGGACACTTGGATTCGATTATTTTACGGCTCATTTCAGAAAAAGACCGCTATGGCTATGAAATTTCTCAGGAAATAAGTCTCCGTACAAATAATCGATTTCAGATTAAAGAAGCAACTTTGTATGCTGTTTTTCAACGTCTTGAGAAAAAAGAAATTATTGAAGCCTATTATGGAGATGTTTCACATGGTGGCAAAAGAAAGTATTACCGCATTACCTCATTAGGAAAGGCCTATTTAAATGAGTTAGTGAAAGAATGGTCGGAAGTAAAAGAAATTATTGATTTATTTATGGAGGGCGTCGAATGAAGAGAATAAAAAACCATATTGATGAGCTGTTTAAGGATATTCCTCACAACAATGAAACGGAAATGGTTAAACAAGAAATTATTGAAAACCTTGAAGAGAAAGTATTTTATTTGATGGACCAAGGAAAGGAACAAGAGGATGCCATCAATAAAGCAATTGTAGAGTTTGGAGACATAGAAGATTTAAAAAAAGAACTGGGCGTTAAGGTGCCTGCTAAGAAAAATATGGCTAAATTAAATTTAGAATTCTCTCTTTGGGGTAGTGGCTTAATTATTGCATTCTTTATATTTATTAATCTTTATTACACACCACAAACAATTTGGGCAATCTATCCAATCTTCGCCATCCTTTGGTGGCCATTGTCTATGTACTTTGTATGGTCTCGTAAGAGATGGGGTGAATAAACATGAAGAATTTTATTAACTTCTCACTAGCTGGGAGCATCATGACAATGATTTTTTTAGGTATCGTCAATTTCACGACATCGTCCCAAACAATGTGGTTTATCTATCCTTGCCTACTGCTATTGCTTTGGCCAATTACGATCATCTGTATGTATAAAAGAATGTATAAACAATATTCAATTATTTGTAGTACGGTGATTATCGTGTTTCTTATTATAGAAAACTATATTTACACACCAGATCATCTATGGTTCATTTACGCCATTTACCCTATTCTCTGGTGGCCAATTCTGATGTACTTAGATGAAAAAGCAAAAACGCTAAAAGTCGCACTGATCGGCTGTGCTTCTACTATTATTTATTATGCTTTAGTAAACATCATTTTATCACCTCAATACCCTTGGGCAATCTATCCTGCATTTTTAGTTATGTGGTGGCCCCTAGCTTTATACCATGCTCAACGAAAAACATTTGTGGCTTTCTCCGTCACTGCTACATTATTAATAAGTATCTTTTTTATCATCGTCAATATTGTTTCTTCCCCAGGAGTTATATGGGCAATCTACCCTATTTTTGTTACGCTTTGGTGGCCTCTGAGTATGTATTTCTATGTGTATAAAAGAAGAATGTATCAAGGAACATTCGCGAAACGCATGTAAGGAAGGAAGGAATACGATGAAGACATATATTCATTTTATTAAATATTTTATTATAGTCATTGTACTTTTACTCGTATTGATGCTTCTCTTCCCAACGTGGACCTCCTCCTTAAAAGGCTCTAACAGCATTAGCGTTTTAGAGCAAGTCGAAATTAATGGCACTGGTCATGAAATGATGATCCGTGGTTATGACAAAGAAAACCCTGTTATTATTTTTGTTCATGGCGGACCTGGTTGCTCTGAAATACCCTATGCAGAAAAATACCAACATTTACTAGAAACTGAGTTTACTGTGGTCCATTATGATCAGCGAGCTAGTGGGAAGTCCTATCATTTTTTCGAGGACTATTCTAATCTCTCTTCAGATTTGCTTGTGGAGGATTTATTGGCACTGACTGATTATATAGCGAAACGACTAGACAAAGAAAAAGTCATCTTAATTGGTCATTCCTATGGCACATATATTGCTACACAAGCAGCCGCTAACGCCCCTGAAAAATATGAAGCTTATATTGGGGTAGGACAAATGAGCAATACAATCGAAAGTGAGATCGATAGTTTAAATTTCACTATCCATCAGGCCCAACTGCAAGGTAACAAGGAAGATGTTGTACATTTACAACAGTTAGCTAATGAAATTAAGGCTGGTACAATGTTTACGCCTCGAAATTATGTCAATAAATATGGTGGTGCTACTAGATTAATTGATAATCCTGATGGAAATATGCTAGGGATGCTATTCAGCAAAGAATATAATTTATTAGATATTATCCGTTACAACTATGGCTTATCCTTGTCTCAAGAAGCTTTATTAAAAGAGGTCATGCAGCACCCCCTACCAGCAAAGGTCCAAAAGCTTGATTTACCCTTCTATTTTTTAATGGGCAACTATGATTATCAAACATCCTCACAAGCAGCCAAAAATTACTTCGACCAAATTAGCGCAGAGAAAAAAGAATTTATAGCTTACGAGCAATCTGCACACTATCCACAATTCGAAGAAAAGGAAAAATTCTTTGAATGGATGCACGCAACTTTTAAACAATAAATGCTTATTTCTTTAGAGGTATAGTATTCTTGGAAAGATATATTCACTTGCTATATAATTCAATTATTAAATATTTTAACGGACGTGATTATATGGCTGACAGTCTACTTAATGTAGAAATCATTATGAAAGAAATGCTAGAAATACAACAAAAATCGAAAATGTTTGTAGACCTTTTATCTGAAGGAGAAGCGTTATCGCAAAACCAGCTAATCCTACTTCTACAACTTAAAATAAATAACGGTATGAAAGCGACAGAAATTGCAGATTTTTTTAGTGTGACACCTGGAGCTGTAACCTCTATGTGCGATAAACTGGAAAAACTAGCGCTCATACAACGGATAAGAGAAAATAATGATCGTCGTGTGGTCAAAATGGTTTTAACAAGTACTGGTGATGAAAAGGTCCAAGAAATCTTTTTAAAATTTCCCCAAGAAAAACTTATAGACATGGCCACTATTTTAAGCGAAGTAAACAAGCTAATGAATAAAATCTTTTAGGATTTCAATAAACTTGAAATCCTTTTTTTATTGGTTAGTTCTTGACAAATGGAAGTCGCATATAATTTAATTAATATATATTTTAATAATTAAAATATATATTAATTAAATTATAATGAGGTGACTTTTTATGTTTCAAAACCTTCGTACCCTTACCCTAACAAATGGTCGTATTAAAAATCTAGATGCTGATTACGAGCAATTAAATATCCGAGGAGCTGTAGCAATCCAACAAGAAGTACGTCTAAAAAAGGTATCTACTCATGGCCATAGTTCCTTTTATTTCCCTGTTATCGTCCAATCCTTTACTAGTACAGGTTCTTGTACTTTAAAGGATTATTGCGAAATGGAGGAGCTAATGAATGCGGGTAACATAAAAATACGTAGTGGTCATATTCAAAAGATTAATAGCTCTGGAAAATTGGTAGCTGAAGAGAAATTACAGTGCGAGAAGCTCGATGCTATTGGAATTGTAAAAGCTGCAGAAATAACGGCTGAGCATTTTCACTTAAAATTGTCAGGAGAGAGTGAAATTCACCTGTTATCCGCTGAAAATATTTTTGTGGAAAAGGATAGGGTCACACTACTTTCATTTTTGAAGAAAAAATTAAGTTGCCATACTATTAGCGGCAAACACTTGAAACTAGCCTATACCAAAGCAAAAATTGTGGAAGGTGATTTTGTTACAGTTGGAGAAAATTGTCATATTGAAACACTGTACTATTCAGATGACTATACTATTGCTTCTAACGCAAAGGTGCAGCACATTATACGGAGGGAAAAAGAGTGATATTGCTAAAATGGCTACAAGCTTTTTTTGGCTCATTAGCACTAGTTGTATTGTCCGTATTGTACGCTGGCTTATTGTTAAGTGGCATTCTTTCCCTATTAGCTGGCTTTTTAAGAACATTTGGATTTCATCAAATTAAGATGAACGTTTGGTATGGTGTAGAATTACCCGTTACATTAAGCATTCCTCTAGCATTGCTAGTAGCCATACTGCTATTCTTTTGTGCAAGGTATGTCAAACGTTCTATAGCTTTTTGCTTCTCGAAAATCAGAAATTAATATGGAAGAGCGTTAAAGGAATAGTACTTTAACGCTCTTCTACTAGCTTATTTTGTATGACTTGACCGCTTATCATGAAATAGGGAACGCACGAAGTAAATTTTACTGTATTATGAGAGTTCCCCTTCAAGAAATTGAATGAGATACATTTCTGGCCTAGCGCGGAAATCTGTAAAACTACTTAAATCTGCATATACCTCATGCTCCAAATCGTAACAACCTACCTGTCCCTTTGGGTTCCATACTAATTGCAAATCAGAGTACTGATCGATAGTAGCTGAAATACGGAGCAGTTTTTGACCGCCAACTTTCATCTCAATTGTTTCCGTCAGTTTGAAAAAATCGATGTATTGAATATTATAATTATTGACTGCAAGCTTAAGTTGTAATTGATCATCTGTCAGAAAATTGAGCAGCTCACTCGGTAATTTATATTTTTTTAATTCATATTTTTTATTTTCTATATGATGAAGCTCAGCAGGTTCTAACGCCTTCAAATATTGAGCTATCTCTATATTTTTTATACTTACTGCAATGTTGTACGCTCTTTCCCCATCCTTCTCTGTTAATGAAATATCAGCCCCCCGCTCAACTAAATACCTCACCATAGCTATATGACCCATACGTGTCGCAATCGTTAATGGTGTAGGCTCATACGGATAAACCATATCAGGCTTTTGATAATTAATATCTACCCCTTGATCAAGTAAATAGGTAACCATATTTTTGTCATAATTTGATACAGCCTGACGTAATACTGCCCCACCATATTGTTTTATATCAAGCCCAAGTTCATGAATGAGCGGGATATTTTTCTTATTACCATAGTAGGCCTGCGAGTAGGCACCAGATCCAACGCGATTATGTCCATCTAATTTTGCCCCATGTGAAACGATATAGCGGATTATATTCTCCTTACAATATCGAACAGCTCTTAAAAAAGAAGGATTTTGATCAACATTCAAATTAACATGATAGTCGATTAATAGCTTTACAACATCCAACTTTTGAGCGATCAATGCTAGATCTAAGGGACTTAATGATATGTGCTTACTTAAAATAATATCTTCTTCAATATCCCAGCCATTTACTTTTGCAACTTGTAATGCAGCTATATTACCAGTATAAATATGCATGGCAATTTCGGGCATTTCCTGAAATGTTCCAATATCTTTTAATTTAATCATCTAATGCTCGGCTCCCTTCCTATGCTTATAAAAAGTATAGAAAATAACATCCTATTAAACAACGGGGCATAATACTTACAATGAATACCAAACAATAAAATTTATATTAAAAAGGGAGCTTTTTATTGAAAATTTCCCAGGAAAAGATGACCATAAAAAAGCTCCTAATCGCAAATGGATTAAGAGCTTTTTAAACATCTATATAATTGATTTTTATTTCAAACGAAGTGCTTCATCTGTTGTTGCATTAATTTCTTTCAGAAGCTCTGGGTGTTCTGCTAATGATAAACCGTAAGAAGGAATCATTTCTTTAATTTTTGCTTCCCACTCTTTAATATGTTGAGGGAAACATTTATTAATAACTTCTAGCATTACATGTACAGCTGTAGAAGCACCTGGTGAAGCTCCAAGTAAAGCTGCAATTGATCCATCGGCTGCACTTACAACCTCTGTACCAAATTGAAGTGTTCCTTTACCGCCTGCTTCAGTGTCTTTAATAACTTGTACACGTTGACCCGCTACGATAATATCCCAATCATCACTCTTTGCATTTGGAATGAATTCACGTAATTCTTCCATACGTTGCTCTTTTGAAAGCATAAGTTGTTGGATTAGATATTTTGTTAATCCCATTTCTTTAACGCCTGCCGCTAATAAAGTTGTAATATTATGCGGTTTTACAGAGGCAAATAAATCCATGTTTGAACCTGTTTTTAAGAATTTCGGTGAGAAACCTGCAAATGGTCCAAATAGTAACGACTTCTTATTATCAATATAACGTGTATCTAGATGCGGAACTGACATTGGTGGAGCACCCACTTTTGCTTTTCCGTATACTTTTGCATGATGCTGTTCAGATACTTCTTGGTTATTACATGATAGGAATAAACCGCTAATTGGGAATCCACCAATATGTTTACCTTCAGGAATACCTGATTTTTGTAGTAATTCTAGGCTTCCTCCACCAGCTCCAAGGAAGACAAATTTTGCTGAATGATATTCCATTTTACAGCCGTCTAAATCATGCACACGTACTTCCCATGAACCATCACTAGCTTGTTTTAAACTTTCAACACTATGATTGTAGTTAACATCCACGTCATTTGCTTTTAAGTGGTCAATTAACATACGTGTTAAAGCACCAAAGTTAACATCTGTACCCGTGTCAATTTTTGTTGCAGCAATGTCTTCACCATCAGGACGATCTTCCATAATAAGTGGAATCCATTTTTTTAGTGTTTCAGGGTCATTTGAAAATTCCATTCCTTCAAATAAAGGATTTTGGATCATTGTCTCATGACGTTTTTTAAGAAACTCAACATTTTCTTTCCCTTGCACTAAACTCATATGTGGTAAAGGCATAATGAAGTCTTGTGGATTATTGATCAGCTTATTGTTTACAAGATAAGACCAAAATTGTCTTGAAACCTGGAACTGTTCATTAACATTAATCGCTTTTTTGATATCGATTGATCCGTCTTTTTTCTCTGAAGTGTAGTTCAGCTCACATAGTGCAGCATGTCCAGTCCCCGCATTGTTCAATTCGTGAGAACTTTCTTCTCCTGCTTTCTCAAGCTTTTCAAACACTGTAATTTTCCAATCTGGTGCTAATTCTTTGAGTATTGTTCCCAAAGTTGCACTCATGATTCCGGCACCAATTAAGATAACATCTGATTTTATTTGTCTGTTACTCATTTTTACCTTCCTTATATGTTAAGATTTGCAGAAAGGATGTAAGCACTCCTGCTTTAGAAGTACTGTAAGCCATGGAGCAACCTCGGAGCACACCATTTCTGTATCAATTATTACCTTATTGCAGTTTATCACAATTAGTTCAAGAATAAAATATCAACTATTTATATGAGAGTTATCAGCTTTTTTCGAGCCTTTATCATCATAATTCAAGCAAAAAACTCATTTTTTATTAGACACAAAACTAGGATATTTTAAGTTTTATGGAATAACGGACCTAAAAATGGTTGACATTTTCATAAAAAATATATTCTCTTTTATTATTATATCTGTATAGTAACATAAAAACTGACACGCGTCTCATATCAGAATGAGGCAGATTAACCTTCTATTGGGCTTTTTACATGCCAGCCATCTATACAAAAACCACCCATTTGTTTTAACACATAACTAACCAATGCCTCCAATGATTCCAACATCTGTTCAGTATTGCTCTCTTTCAGAGCATGCAGAAACATTTGTTTAAAGTACTCATCAGGAAAGGCTGACTTCATATACTTTTGCAGGTAGATAGGATCTACAAGATAGGCATGGATTTGATAAGTAGGAATCGTATCCACATTTAAAAACTGTCCATACTCCATAAACAAAGTCGCTAATGCATGATGATAAACAAAGATAAAGTCTCCTCTCTTTTGCTCATAACAGTCTTTTGTATTATCCAACATATCCCATAATCCATATTTTTTTAATTCTAGAACCGTTTTATTAATTGTTTCATAATTTTTCTCTTGCCATGCATATGCCTCTAATTTTAATTCATTTATTATTCCAGTATAATCAAATAAAATTTGCCCTGTTTGAAATTGTACCATCGACATTGTCCTATGTTTATTAAAATCATCTTGGAAATATCGCCGAATTTGACCTGGTGGATTAGCAAAGTATTCAATCAAAAAGCCATCAACTATTTGATTACCTCTTTCTCGCCATTTCACATCATTTGATAAAATAATATGTACATCTATATCAGATCGTTCGGAAGGATGTCCTGTAACATAACTCCCACATACTAACGCGCCAACTACTTCATCTCTGCCCTGCCAATCGTTCAAAAATGTTTCGAGTGCTTTTCTCCAATTTGCCAACGTCATCCATTTCCCCTCTTTATTATGTATTTCCTTCAAAACCTAGCAATCCCCCGACAATTGCTTTTGAATGATTGCTGCAACTTCCTATAAATAACGAATGTATTCAATAAAATCCTTCGAGAGTGTATTTCTTGAAGGATTTTGATATGGAGCCACTATTAAAATAGATCAGATAAAAAACTTTGCATGGATGTTGGCAAAAATTGATAGAATAATCCTTCATATTTGATATCGAGTATACCCGCAATGATCATTACAACAACTGCTACTGCTAAAAAGACTTTCTTATTTTTAGAAATCCACTTCAATAGATTCCACTCCTCTAACTTTATAGTAAACATATTTAAGTATAGATGAGGATCATGCAAAATAGTAATCCCTATTTATGTGTGTCACCTCAGTCTGCAATGCGACATAAATTAAATGAAGGAACAAGAATGATTTTAGAAGGGAATGGCTATGGTAAATTTTAAATCTTTTCGTGGTGTCATTACACAAATTAGTGATTTTCCCGTGGGGCAAAATGGGGACAGGGATGGTTGTTATAAAATGATGAGTGTGGAAGATGGTGTAGGCGGAGTTGTCAACTTTGTCATTTCTCCTTCTACTTATTTTGTGAATCAAGAAGTGGTTACGGCTGGTGAATGGGTCACTGGGTATTATGATGGGGATGCACCTGTACCTATGATTTATCCACCACAATATCGTGCATTAATTGTAGTTAAAGAAAATAACTTCCAAAACGTAAAGGTAGATTTTTTTAATCAACAATTGGTGAGTAGCGATGGGCAATTACAATTAAACCTGTCCCCTTCAATCGTTATGTCACTTAAAAATGGGCAACCTTTTACCAAAAGCCCTGCTAATCGAAACCTGATTGTTATGTATGGTCCTACTACTAGAAGTATACCTGCCCAAACTACCCCATATGAGATTATCGTTTGGTGTTAAGAAAAAGTTTGACGGCTTAAGTCCATCCACTTGAACTTAAGCCGTTTTTGTTTGCTACTGTCCAGACATATTTTCTTTCATTTCATGTAGCTGCTGCTTGATTTGCTCTAGATATTCTTTATTTTGCTGCACTGTATCCAAATGCTCGCCATATTGCTCTGCATTGAGACGTGCATTTTCTGCATGTTTGATTTGATCAAAGGCATGCTCGATAGCCATTTCCTCAGGGTGTGATTTCGCATGCTTTAACATACGATCCGCCTTTTGCACCGAGTTACTAAATAATGTACTTGGATGATCCTGCTTCCAACTTGTATCTGAGTGTTTTGCCAATCTACTCTCTTCCCTTCTTTAAAAAGTTTTCATTGTTCAAATGTAGTATTATGAAATGCTCAGAAAATATGTATGGAAAGTATATTAGATAACACAATATTTCCCAGGCTATAAGTGAAGAACTAAGGTATCTACCCTAGTTCTTCTCGATGTGTTGAATAGTTGTCAAATATAAACTAGTGCCACGCAGTACGCTCACTGACTGGTTGTTTGATACCTGTTTTTCCTTTAGTTTCAGCAAAATTATTAACCTGTGCTGAAGATGTATCAAGTTCAAATTCAGAACCAAACTCTTCCTGGAGCTTTTGTCGAGGTTGGTTTGTTATGCTTGCACTTCTCGTTTTATTTGCTTTAGCATCTTTACGATTTGTATTCATATTTGACATAACCATCCTCCACTAATTATTTGAGAAGCTTTTAAACATTCATGCGTTTTAAAACTTCTCACTGTAAAGTTTGTCCATGTAAAAAGAATGCATGTACAATAAATTTTTTATTTTTACGAAGATTATCGTGAAGGCTCTTTCCTCGACGTCTCATTGTTATTCCTTTTATGTCGCTTGCAATCTTATTTTCTTTCTGACTATAATACTTGTATACAAGTATACTGAAATTAAAAAAGGTGATATTATGAGCGAATCTAATGATTATTTATATCCTCAAAAATGGCTTTCTAAGGCTTCAACTGGCGATCGTGTAGCTTATGAGCTTAGAATGCGTATTATTTCAGGATTAATTGAAAGCGGTACCATTCTTTCTGAAAACAAATTAGCAGCCGATTTTGAAGTAAGTCGTTCACCCATTCGTGAAGCATTAAGGACATTGGCATCTGAGAACATCATTAGACTTGAGAAAATGGGCGCTGTTGTCATTGGTTTGTCAGAGAAGGAAATAGAAGAAATATATGATGTTCGTTTACTGATTGAGACATTTGTGTTTGAGCGCCTCATTAAAATGGATACAACTAACCTAGCGCTAGAACTTAGCAAAACATTAGAAATGATGAAGGTTGCCATAAAATATAATGATGCAGATGAATTTTCTTATCAGGATGTTATGTTCCATGAAGCTATTATTCGCTCCATTGGACATTCCTATATCGGTATGATCTGGAATAATTTAAAACCAGTAATGGAAGGATTAATACTACTATCCATGCGCATGCGCTTTATTGAAAAATACGATGATTTCACTCGTATTGTAAACAATCACGAGCTATATATAGATGCTATCCGAGCTAAAGATAGAAAGCTCATGATTAAATCTTTACATGACAATTTTGACGATGTTCAAGGGACTGTGGAGGACCTATGGAGGTCTCAGCAAATGCTATCTAAAGGGGTTGAGTCACAGGATGACTAACTATATGTTAGGTGTAGATATAGGGACTACTAGCACAAAAGCTGTATTATTCAGCGAGCAAGGCAAAGTTATTCAACAAGAAAATATTGGGTATCCACTATATACACCTGATATTTCGACAGCGGAGCAAAATCCAGAAGAGATTTTTCAGGCAGTACTGCAAGCAATGTCAAATATTATGAAAGTCCATTCGGGCAAACCATTATTATTTGTATCCTTTAGTAGTGCCATGCATAGTGTAATTGCGATAGACGAAAATGACCGACCGTTAACTCCTGTCATTACTTGGGCGGACAATCGTAGTGAAGCATGGGCACATAAAATTAAAGACGAATGGAACGGGCATGAGATTTATAAAAGAACGGGGACCCCAATTCATCCCATGTCCCCGCTAAGTAAAATTACATGGCTTGTAAAGGAACACCCTGAACTAGCTAGTAAAACAAAAAAATATATCGGCATTAAAGAATATATTTTTAAAAAGTTCTTCAATGAATATGTCGTGGATTATTCATTAGCCTCCTCTATGGGGATGATGAATCTTCACACTTTAGAATGGGATGAAGAGGCCTTAACGGTGGCTGGAATTACAAGTGCACAATTATCAACACTCGTACCAACAACTAAATATTTCACCGACTGTCACCCAATTTTAGCTGAGCAAATCGGCATTGATCCTCAAACACCTTTTGTGATCGGTGCAAGTGATGGTGTGCTTTCAAATTTAGGAGTTAACGCCATTAAGGAAGGCGAAATTGCCGTTACAATTGGGACAAGTGGTGCCATTCGTACGATTATTAATAAACCCAAAACAGATGTAAAAGGAAGAATTTTTTGTTATGCATTAACAGAAAACCATTGGGTTATTGGGGGCCCCGTAAACAATGGAGGCATGGTTCTTCGTTGGATTCGTGATGAGTTTGCCTCTTCTGAGATTGAAACCGCTAAAAGATTAGGCATTGATCCGTACGACGTGTTAACGAAAATTGCCGAGCGTGTAAGACCCGGTGCTGATGGATTACTCTTCCATCCCTATTTATCAGGGGAGCGCGCTCCTTTATGGAATCCAGATGTACGTGGTTCATTTTTTGGTTTAACCATGTCCCATAAAAAAGAGCATATGATACGAGCTGCTCTTGAAGGGGTTATCTACAATTTATATACCGTATACCTAGCCTTACTTGAATGTATGGAAAGTCCCGTTACACGTATTCAAGCAACAGGTGGTTTTTCACGATCAGAGATTTGGCGACAAATGATGGCTGATATTTTTGAATCAGAGGTAGTAGTACCTGAAAGCTATGAAAGTTCCTGTCTTGGTGCTTGTATTTTAGGCTTATATGCAATCGGCAAAATTGATTCCTTTGAAGTGGTTGCGGATATGATTGGTGACACTTATAAACATACCCCTTTAGAAGAGGCAGCTAAAGAATATAGACAGCTACTTCCTATTTTCATTCGTTTATCAAGGGTATTAGCAGACGATTATGCATCTATTGCTCAATATCAGAGGAGCTTAATAAAGCCCGACTAAAAAGGAGGAAAATATATGCCTTTAGTTATTGTAGGTATTGGTATTATTGCACTGTTAATTTTAATAATGGTCTTTAAATTAAATACGTTTATCTCTTTAATCATTGTTTCATTTGGTGTGGCTTTAGTTCTTGGAATACCTGTAGATAGTATTGTGAAAACGATTGAAGCAGGATTAGGTGGTACACTAGGTCACTTGGCATTAATATTTGGACTTGGCGCAATGCTAGGTAAATTAATAGCCGATTCAGGGGGCGCACAGCGCATTGCTATGACCCTTGTGAACAAATTTGGAGAAAAAAATATTCAGTGGGCCGTGGTAGCGGCATCCTTTATTATCGGAATTGCCCTTTTCTTTGAGGTAGGACTAGTACTATTAATACCTATTGTTTTCGCTATTTCAAGACAATTGAAGGTATCTATTTTGTATCTAGGTATTCCGATGACAGCCGCTTTATCGGTTACACATGGATTTTTACCCCCACATCCAGGCCCTACAGTGATTGCAGGTGAATATGGGGCAAACATTGGGGAAGTATTGCTTTATGGTTTTATTATCGCCATTCCAACTGTAATTATAGCTGGGCCATTATTTACAAAGGTAGCTAAAAGATTAGTGCCTGAATCATTCAATAAAACTGGGAATATTGCCTCTTTAGGAGAGCAAAAAACCTTTGAGTTGGAGGATACTCCTAGCTTTGGCATCAGTGTTTTCACTGCATTGTTACCCGTTATTTTAATGTCCATCGCTACTATAATTACACTGCTACAAAAAACAATAGGCTTCGAGGATAACAGCTTATTAGCCGGAATCCGCTTCATCGGAGAGGCTGGTACCGCCATGTTAATTTCCTTATTAGTAGCCGTTTATACGATGGGTATAGCAAGAAAAATTCCAATTAAGCAAGTAATGGAATCCTGTACAACAGCAATCTCACATATTGGCATGATGCTGTTGATTATTGGTGGTGGCGGTGCCTTCAAACAAGTATTAATCGATGGGGGCGTCGGTGATTATGTAGCTGAGCTATTCCATGGAACTACCTTATCACCCATTCTATTAGCATGGATCATTGCTGCTATTTTACGTATTTCATTGGGATCAGCTACGGTTGCCGCTTTAACAACAGCTGGGCTAGTAATCCCTATGTTAGGCCAACATGATGTGAACCTTGCATTGGTGGTTCTTGCGACAGGTGCGGGAAGCTTAATTGCTTCACATGTTAATGATGCTGGATTTTGGATGTTTAAAGAATATTTCGGATTAAGTATGAAAGAAACGTTTGCTACATGGACGTTGCTAGAAACCATTGTATCTGTAGCTGGTTTAGGATTTATTTTATTACTTAGTTTATTTGTTTAAAAAATAGACAAGAAGGAGCGAGCATAAATGTTAAATACAATAGGCGTTATTGGTTTAGGTGTTATGGGCAGTAATATCGCCTTAAACATGGCTAATAAGGGCGAGCAAGTAGCAGTTTATAACTATACACGCGATCTAACGGACAAACTTCTACAAAAGGTCGAAGGACAAGCGCTTACTCCTTACTATGAAATAGAAGATTTTGTGCAATCTTTAGAAAAGCCAAGAAAGATCTTTTTAATGGTGACTGCTGGTAAAGCCATTGATTCAGTCATTGATTCCTTAGTGCCTTTCCTTGAAACAGGCGATGTTATTATGGACGGCGGTAACTCTCACTATCAAGATACCGAGCGTAGACATGATGGACTGATGGCTCGAGGTATCGGCTATTTAGGCATTGGCATTTCAGGTGGTGAGGTTGGAGCTTTGACAGGTCCTTCTATCATGCCTGGTGGCGATCGTGAGGTCTACGAAAAAGCGGCTCCTATTCTTACGAAAATAGCAGCGCAATTTAAGGGCACTTCATGCTGCACGTATATGGGGCCTAAAGGGGCAGGCCATTTTGTCAAAATGGTCCACAATGGTATCGAGTACGCTGATATGCAGCTTATTGCCGAGGCCTATACATTTTTAAGAAATAATGTTGGATTGTCTGTTGAGGAGATCGCTGAAATCTTTGAAACATGGAATGAAGGTGAATTAAAAAGCTATTTAATTGAAATTACAGCTGAAATTTTACGAAAAAAAGATGATGTCACAGGCTTACCTCTGATCGATATGATTCTTGATAAAGCTGGTCAAAAAGGAACTGGCAAATGGACGAGTATGCAATCCATCGATAATGGTATTCCTACTTCAATTATTACAGAGGCTTTATTCGCTCGCTATATTTCATCATTAAAAGAAGAACGAGTTCGTGCAGAAGTAGTATTAGCAGGTCCCAGCAGTACTCAGCCAAATCTCGATAAAGATATGTGGGTAGAATATGTCAGACAAGCCCTCTATATGGGGAAAATCTGTGCCTATGCACAAGGCTTTACGCAATATAAAATGACTTCAGAGCTCTATAATTGGAACTTACCATTAAAGGATATTGCGCTCATTTTCCGTAGTGGCTGCATTATACGTGCAGAGTTTTTAAATGTTATAAGCGATGCTTATGAGAAACAACCTACACTCGCTAACCTATTAATCGATCCTTACTTTGCAGAAAAAACAAAGGATTATCAAAGTGGATTGAGAAAAATTGTGTGTGAAGGTATACAGGCAGGTAATGCATTCCCATGCTTAAGTGCATCGCTCACATATTATGATAGCTATCGAACTGGTTCATCTAATGCTAATCTGCTACAGGCACAGCGCGATTATTTTGGTGCTCATACATATGAGCGAACTGATTTAGCAGGTTTTTTTCACACAGATTGGTAAGTAAAAAGCTAAAATATACATCATTGTTCAATGATTGTATATTTTAGCTTTTTCATTATCTCTATACACATGTACTCGATTACGTCCTGCTTGTTTTGCTGAGTACAGTGCTTTATCTGCTTTGTTCAAGAGTTGATATAAGGTCTCTTCCCCATTTGTCCCTTCAGCTACCCCACAGCTAATCGTAGTCGTAATGATGCCCTCTGTAGTCTTAAGCGGTTGTAGCTCTATACTCTGACAAAGCTTATTTGCTAAAGCCTCTCCCTCTACTAATGTGCATCCTCGTAACGCAAGAACAAATTCTTCACCGCCATATCTTGCAAAAAGTTCACCACGTTTTAATTCATCCTGACAAGCCTTAACGACATGAACAAGTACTTGATCACCCACTGCATGACCATACGTATCGTTGACATGTTTAAAATGATCAATATCCATTAGCACCACGGTAAATGAGGATGACATCCCTTTCGCCTCAACGTATGCTTGATTACATTGTTGAAAAAATGCACGGCGATTATAAATTTGTGTAAGCTCATCATAATAGGCCTGTTTTTCTAACATTCTTTGGAGATTTTTTACCTCCGTCATATCGGTGAAAATTAGTAATAGTCCACTACCATGATTCACATGCTGTAGTGCTGAAATACGCACTTGATATGTACGATTAGTAAGATCTAGCTCAAATTCCTGTGTCTTCACCACTCTCTCCCCTGTAAAGGGAATCGACTGCCCCGTTACCTCAAGCCATACCTTCGCAAAGTCCATGCCGAACATCGATCTCGTTAAAGATGGGATCATCTTATTACAAGCTTGATTAAATTCTATTAATCGATAACTTTCATCTAATACGATAACGCCATCATTGATACTATGAAAGATAGCATCTTTAGCGACCGGCATTACTCTAAACAAGCGCGAGGAATGAATAGACCATAAATATAACAGGGAGGAAGCCCATAAAACCATTGGAACTGGATCAATTCCTTGTGGTGTTAAGCCCAGCAAATAGACAAATGCTGTTATAATGGGAATCAACTGCCCACACATTAACGCAATTAATTGTGGTCGATAAGACTTAGCTGTTTCCTTCCAATGGGTCAGCACTAATAAAAATGCTACCAGCATGCTGGAAAATGTGAAGATGCCGTGAAGGATATACCATAAACCAATTTCCTGATGAATATAAGGAGCCCCTAAAACAGGGTCAATTTCAAATACTCGATAATGTAAATGATGGATATCATTCGTAGCAACCAACACTATACTAATAGCAGGAATAACAAGAATTCCAATGAGTTTTTTCTTTGATAATTGAAAGCCCAAATACTGCATGATAAACAATAAGCCTAAGGGTGCTGAAGTTGCCATGCCGATATATAAAATAGTTGTCCAAATCTTTATAGCCTCAAGTGATGTAGCTATTATGCAAAACGCAGAAGCAAAACAGTACACCGTTATTAAAGCTGTATAACCAATAAACAATTGAGCAATTTTTGTATAATTAAAACGTTGTAGAAAGACATATAAACATAAATACAAATTTAGTACACCTGATGTACAGCAAAGAGTAATAAAAGCGGTCAATTGCGAATCCATGTCTATGTACCTCTTTAAATTTTTATTTTTAATGTAGCATACATGCAAAACTTTGTGGATGTATTTATCACCACTAGCAGGCAAAAATCGAAGGAGTTTCAGGAGGGCAATATGACTAATCAAGACAGCCTAGACATCATCTTTTCAGATCCAACCGAAAGCCTTCCCCACCCCTTTTATCATAAACAAATTGTGTTTACAGGCGCTCTTTCCACGATGACTCGTTCAGAAGCAGCCAAACAAGTAAAGGCTTGTGGTGGATTTTTACAAGGCACCGTCACACAACAAACGGATTTTGTTATCCTTGGAGATAAACGTCGTGGCATCAGTACTAAACAACGCAAAGCTGAGCAACTAATGAACTATGGTGAGGATATTCAAATACTTATAGAGGACGATTTTTTATGGCTTATTTCGATACCAAAGGAAGTTGGAGGATAAGGGTATATACGAGGTTATACGCACATATAAAAGGCTAAATCCTAATTGATTTAGCCTTTTTAATGTCTACTTATTTACTTTAGGTGCTGGGTAATCAAAGCCCTTCGTATCCACCTCTACTTTTTTCATTTGCTGATCTTCTAATGGTTTATCGGTAGCATCTCGCTCAGCCGCAACTATAGCATCTACCGTTTCCATACCTTCAAGAACTTTCCCAAAAGCAGCGTAGTCTCCATCTAGATTCGTCGATTCTTTTACCATAATGAAAAATTGTGATCCTGCAGAGTTTGGATCTTGCGAGCGTGCCATTGAAATGACACCACGTTCATGTTTCAGGCTATTGTCCCAACCGTTTGAGGAAAACTCGCCATCAATTGAATAGTCAGGTCCACCTGTCCCATTACCTGAAGGGTCTCCACCTTGAATCATAAAATCAGGAATGACACGATGGAATATAAGACCATCATAAAATCCTTCTTTCACTAATGAAATAAAGTTCGCTACAGTATTGGGTGCTATAGTAGGCTCTAATTCAATGACAATTTTTTCATCATTGCTCATCGTAATTGTTACAATGGGATTTTCTTTCACCTTTGATGCGTAATTTTCTTCTGATTCCTTCGTTGTACTTCCCTCTGTTTTCTTATTGTCCTTAGCTGTACCACAGCCCGCAAGTACAAAAATGATTGCTAGCAACGATAACACTACATAAAAACCTTTGTTACGTGTGAACATCTTTTCAACTCCTCTTATTTTCCATCTATTCATTATAAAACTATCCCATGCTTGACCACAATCATTCACCCATCATGTCGAGGTGATTTCTTGTACCCTAAATTAGAATATGTTTTGGATATATAACAATTTAATAATCAGAATATTTCATTATTTAGGAGGTGAATGCATGTTTAGAGAGAGGAATTTTTATTGCACTGTAGAATAAAATTAGGAAGCTCTCTTAAATTGAATATAATTCCATGTTTGTCATTTTAACTTTAGACCTTTGGAAAAGGGGCTGAAGATTATTTAGATAGTTAGCGGTCAAATAGAACATCATAATATTTCAATATTCTTCCATTAAAGTTGAGCAAACCCATTTTTGAACTGGCACATAATTTTCCCGTGAAAATGCTACAAAGAGCCATACAAGATTGTTGCATTTTTTTTGATGAACATTTACTTTTCATTCCTAGTAAAAACCTAATAGATCATTATCGCCACTGTAGAATGTATTTAATTTTATACAAAGGATTCTAGTCCTATATAAAAATGGTAATGGCTAAAACCGAGAAATACTCTTAAGAAATTTTAACTAATTTCTACATTTTTTTACCTACCTGATTATTACTACTGTAAAATAAAATAATAAGACATTCGATACGAATAAAGCAAAAATTTAACATTTTTTCTACAGGACAATGACAAAAAATTGGGGGTTCATTTACATGTCTATAGAACAAACGAGATATTCTCGACTGGCCAATATAACGAAAATGATAAACATGAAGCTAGATTTACGTGAAGTATTGGAGCAGGTAACAATCGCAATATCTGAAGAAATCGTCAACTGTGATTCAGTGGGAATTTATTTACCACAAGAAGATGGAACATTCAGAGGATATGTAGGAAAACCAGAAGTGATTAACGGCTGGACATTGAATATGCATGTCATTGAGACTGAAATAGATTTACTTGCGAAGGAAGTGATTGAAACAAAGAAAACAATCTATATTCCTGATACTTCAAGAGACAATCGCCCTGACCCTAGAGCCGTTGAAGGATTTCATATTAAATCTTTATTAGTACTTCCTATTTCGTTTGAACAAGAGTTATTTGGACTTGTTTTTTTATTTGATTATGGAATTCCAATGAACTTAACAGAGGAAGAAATTCAAACGGTTGAGGCCTATGTAAATATGGCTGCGGTGGCCATTCAAAACGCAAACAACTTAACTTATAAAGAGCATCTTATAAATGAAAAGCAGTTACTGCTCGATGTTACACGCGACTTATCCATGTGCTCTTCGCTACAGGAAAGCCTTGATAAATGCTTTTTCTACTTAGAAAAGGTTTTAGATAATAAAAATATAGGTGTTCATTTATTAGATCCTTTAGCAGAAAAAAGTATTAAACCGGCTAAGTTGAGTAAGGATAGCGATTGGACCGAAGAAAATTGGCTTAAAACGCATAACAAAATAAAAATTGATGAGAGCAATGATCCTGTCATGCAAGAGGTTTTTAAAACAAAAAAAGCGATTCTTATTCCAAATGTATTTGAGGATGACAGGCCAAATCATGAAGTTTGTCGTAATTTCGGTATAAATGGTTTAGTTATGTTTCCTTTGATTTCAATGGGTGAAATTTTAGGACAAATTTCGATTGTGAATCTTGAAAATAAACCTTTTTTCTATTCTGAGACTCAATTACAGTTAGCTCAATCCATTGTTGATACTACTGCATCTGCCTTATCCAACCAGTTATATATGGAAAAACAAGAGATTATTATTGAGGAGAGAACATCAGAAGTAAGAGACAAAAATAAAGAGCTTGAACGAGTAGTCGCGGAGTTACAACAGCTTAGCCGTGAAAAAGAGTTAATTCTCAACTCGGCAGGTGAAGGGATTTTTGGATTGGATCTTGACCGTAACATTACATTTTGCAATCCAGCAGGTGCGCTCATGCTGGGGTATGAAACAGATAGAGAATTGATTGGACAATCAGTTGAAATTATTATGAGTGGTTGTGAAGCAGAGGACAACATGACTGTTTCACCCTTTTTAAATGCAAATTTTAACAGCTATGAAGTATTTTTCAGAAAAGATCATTCCAACTTCCCTGTTGAATACGTCACTTCTTTAATAAAAGAAGGGGATAAAGTCGTAGGCGAAGTTATTACATTTAAAGATATAACGCAAAGAAAGCAATTAGAAGAGAAAATTAAATACCACGCCTACTTCGATAGTTTAACGGATTTGCCCAATAGAGTTCTTTTAATAGACAGACTAACGCAAGGACTAAAGTATGCGAAAGTAAATGGTGAAAAATTAGCTGTGCTTTACTTGGATTTAGATCGTTTCAAGTTAGTAAATGATTCGCTAGGTCATAGTTATGGTGATTTATTGCTTCAAAGTGTTGCCAAACGTTTAAGTGCTTGCGTCCCAGAAGATGCAACTGTATCAAGGCAAGGTGGAGACGAGTTTACAATCTATTTACCTAATATTAAGTGTGAGAATGACATTTTAAAAGTTATTAATTGTATCAATGCTTCTTTCTCGCAACCTTTTAATTTAATAGACAATGAAATATATATTAAAACAAGCATTGGTATCAGTTTATTTCCTGAAAACGGTGATACTACAGAAACGTTAATCAAAAATGCCGACACTGCCATGTATAAATCAAAGGAGACGCCCGGCACTAGCTACCATTTCTTTAGTGAAGGAATGGATACAAGAACTTTTGAGAGTATCAAACTTGAAAATGATTTATATAAGGCTTTAGAGCGAGATGAATTGATTATCTTCTATCAGCCACAAATCAATTATAAAACAAATAAAATTAAAGGTGTGGAAGCTTTATTAAGGTGGAATCATCGAGAACATGGCATGATAACGCCCGATAGGTTTATTCCACTTGCTGAAGAAACAGGGTTAATCGTTCCAATCGGTGAGTGGGTTCTTAAGGAAGCATGCAAGCAATTAAAAGAGTGGCATAATCAAGGATATCCTTTAATTAGTATGTCTGTGAATTTATCTGTCCATCAGTTCGAACAGAATAATTTATTTTCTATTATTGAAAATGTCTTATATGAAACAGATTTGTCTCCTGAATATTTACAGCTAGAGCTCACAGAAAATCTAATTGTAAAAAATACAGAGGTAACATTAAAGACAATGACACAATTGAATGGTCTTGGGGTCAATTTAGCTATTGATGATTTCGGTACCGGTTATTCATCTTTAGGCTATTTGAAAAATTTACCGATTTCCACATTAAAAATTGATAAATCCTTTGTACAAGAAATGTTAACGGATGATGCAGCAGCTATTACTAATACAATCATTACCCTAGCTCAAAATTTGAAACTGGAGGTTATTGCTGAAGGGGTCGAAACAAAGGAGCAAGCAGACTATTTATTGGAACAAAATTGTCATTTAATGCAAGGATATTTTTTCAGTAAGCCTATGAAAGCTGGGGAAATTATGAAAAAATATTTCTGTTAGCCTATTAAATAAATATGCAAAGGAGAAATGATGATGAAAGCAGCTCGCACAGTCTTAGAGTATTTAAAAAATAGTGGTGTGCAATATATTTTTGGTATTCCAGCAGGCTCCGTCAATGCATTTTTTGATGAACTCAATGATATGAGTGAATTAACACCTATTGTCACAAAACATGAGGGAGCAGCATCCTATATGGCTGCGGCTTACGCAAAATACACCAACCATCTAAGTGTTTGTATTGGTTGTAGTGGACCTGGTGGAACAAACCTAATAACAGGTGCCGCAAATGCTATGCGGGAGCATTTACCGGTTTTATTTTTAACCGGTGCTGTTCCTGTTAACACGATCGGTTTAAATGCCTCTCAAGAGTTAGATGCTGAACCTATCTTCCGACCAGTTACCAAATATAGCGTAACGGTGAAAGAATCGAAGGATTTACTAACAGAAATAGTAAAAGCATCAGAAATTGCTCTATCTGGCGTGCCAGGTCCTGTACATATCGCTATACCAATAGATGTTCAACATGAAACCGTTCCAAACGTAGAAATACCAGCTCCACCAAAGGGAACAGCTATTGTTCCTGAATTAGATACCATTAAAAGTGTAGCTGAAGAGCTATTAGCAAGAAGAAGTGGCTATATTTTGGTAGGACAAGGGGTAAGAAACTCTGTTGAACAACTATTAGAGTTAGCAGAAATTTTAAATTGGCCAATTATCACAACACCACAAGCTAAAGGGTATATTCCAGAGGATCATCCTCTCCTAGTTGGTGTGTTCGGTTTTGCTGGCCACGAGGCTGCCTCGCAATTAATAGCTGATGGCGATGGACAAGTTTTATTCATTGTCGGTTCAAGTTTAGGTGAGACAGCTACGAATAACTACAACTTAAATCTTACGAAAAATCGTTTTTCAATACAGCTGGACTTTGATCAATCCGTGTTCAACCGTAAATATGAAATCGATCTACCCGTTCTAGGTGACATCCATAGTAGTTTATTATTGCTTATTGAAGAACTAAGAGCTAAAGGTCTAGCAAGAACTTCGTTTGAGGTTACACAAAATAAAGGGATTTATGAAGCAGACACAGGGGAATATAACACGAAAAATGTATTGTTAACTATTCAAAAATATTTACCTGCCTCTACAAGATATGCTATTGATATTGGTGAATTTATGTCCTATGTCATTCATCATATGAAAGTAGTAGATTATGATACATTTAATATAAATGTCCATTTTGGAGCTATGGGAAGTGGAATTGGATCTGCCATTGGTTCAAAGTTAGCTGAACCTGAACGTCCTGTTGCATGTATTACAGGAGATGGTTGCTTTTTCATGCATGGGATGGAGATTTTAACAGCAAAAGAATATAATCTACCCATTTTATTTATTGTCATGAATAATGCTCGTTTAGGGATGGTATACCATGGACATGCTTTACAGTTTAAGCGTACGCATCCATCCTTTGAACAACATCCAATTAATATTAGTGCTATGGCTTCAGCGATGGATATACCAAGCTTCCAAGTAACAGAGTTGCAAGAACTTAACCAAGATATGCTTCATAACTTGATGAATTTAAATGGTCCGGCTGTATTGGAAGTAGTGTTAACCGACAATAATACACCTCCTATGGGAGATCGAGTTAAATTTTTATCCTCTTTTGGAAAGTAAATTTTATCACTAATAATGAAAAGTCATATAGATAGGATGAATAACCCCTCTATATGACCTTTTTAATTTATAAATGTGCAAATGATTGTTGAATAACCCCGAGTATCGCACCTATTGTTTTTCCTTTAAAAGCATCTGAAACAGCTTCACCCGTCGGATTTGAGTAATAGTAGCTATCCTTTGTATCATCGAAGTAATATCCGATACTTGCTAGCTCCTGCTGTAAATTAGTTGGTAATTGCTTAAGCCCAGTTTGTTCTAAGAAATAATTTGTAGGATAGACCTTCACGTCTATATCTCCTGCTCCTGTATGTACGACAAATAAATCCTTTTCATGTTGAACAATCCATTGACCCTTTGAATATAAAGCTAGCCTTGCTCCCTCTAGTGAGGAAATGGCATCCAAATTAACACCAAACATTTCATTTAGAATACTTCGAGCCTTTGCCCCTGTTATAGTTCCCTCATATTGTTGTAGAAGGGAATCTATGGCCTCTCTTCCTGATAATGAAGACATTCCTTCCATCTCTTTATTGACAATAGGAGCCTCATCCAAGTTAATTTTATAAATTAAATCTACAGTATGCCAAATCTCCGTGCTACTAATCTTTTCTTCATACGTCTCTAAATGCTGATCCATCATTTCTGCCTTCTTCATCTTTCGGCCCTCCCATAAAGCTATTTTATCGCCTCTCATATTGTAATAACCTAAAAATCCACATTTCTAATGTTTTAAATTACGCATGACCTTAATAAACTATAATTTCCTTGTTTAGAGCAGATTGATTTTGTACCGGATTTCCTAAAATATAAAGCTTTTTCAAATTCGGTAGATTCACTAAAGGCTCTATATTTGAAATAGCGTTGTTTTCCAAGTGAAGCACCTCAATTTGTTGCCAATTCTCCAAAAAACTTAACGATTGTAATGAACTATCTTGTAAAGTAAATGAACGTAGAGCTGAAAAACCAGCAAAGAAAGGCATCACCTTATCAACCTCATGCACCCAATCACCATTCCCTACTCGCATCGATACATCATTTAAAGTTAAATGCAACAGCACATTGTTCGTTAAAGGATGTTCATTAATAAATTGAAAATTACATTTAGAACATTTTAATGTTTTTACATGTTTTAGATTGAATAGCTCCCTCGTTCCCTCTTCAAAAACTGTCTCGTCAAAATGTAGTGTTTGCAAATTGGGTAGGTCATTTAAAGAACTAATCTCTGTAAAAATTCCATACTCCTTCGCTGTGAGTTGTTCGAGCTTTGGGTATTTCCGTAATTGTGCACCATTTAATGTCGAATCCGCTCCACTTATGTCCACAATCAAATCTTTTAAACTAGGTGCCTCTAGCTTCGGTATAAAAGAGCCTGTTATTTCCGCCTTTTTCAAATGGGGCGCTACTATCGGTGAAGTGTCGCCATAGTAACCTGTTAGCGTTAACTCTGTGAGTGACGTTAGGCTGTTCACAATATCAAGTAATTCCAATTGACCTGGAGAAGATAAGCGTAGCTTTGTTAAAGACGACTTATTTCTTAATTTTTCTAAATTAGCAATGTTCATATTTTCAAGATCAAGTGATTGGAGATTAGGCATGTTTTGTATGAAATCAAGAGCTTTTAAATTTCTTACCGAAGTAAGCTTCAATTCCTGTAATTGATTCAATGAATAAAAAGAGCTAAAATCTGTCGCATCACTATTATCGATTGTTAATGATTCTAAATTTGTTAAAGTAGATAGCCATTTAAAATCATTGGTAAATTTTAAAGACAGTGATTTTAGCGGCAATTTATTTAGAAGCTGAAAATCTGTGACCTCTTCCGTCAAATAAGATATTTCTAGTGATTGGAGATTGGGAAACTCTACTAATAAAGCAAGCTCATTATTACTTCGAATTTGGATAGAGAGTTCTGAAACCGTAGATTTATCGCTAAAGTATTCCGCAATTTTACTAAAAGATTCATTAAAGCTCCCTGTATAGCTTTTCAAGTTTTTCAAATGTCGAAAGCTTACTTTTTCACTTTGCGATATTTCATAATCATTCATCAGCTTCAATACAGTCAATCCAGTAAATGCTTCGAAGTCCTTTTGTTCAATTTTTTGTGTGTTTAATAACTTATCCTTCATAGTATAGGTCACAATTTCTGCTTCCTTATTTGTAAACGGATCATCCAGACTGTAATCAAAATGCCATTGATCCTCAGAAAAATAGGCAGCCAAATAACGGATGCTTGCAATCTCTTCTTCACTTGGCATTACATCCCCCTTTTCAAAAACGTCTTTTAAAAAGAGTAGTAAAACCTCGCTTTCTGGTATTGTTCGTACAGCTGTCCCTCCATAATTTCCTTCTTCTTTTTGATGGTTGCTTAACAGCAAATATCCAAAAAATACACATAGAAAGACAATCGGAATAAGAAGTAATACTTTTAAATTCGATTTTGGACGTGTCGCTGTTTGAGGAGCAGTTGTACCATAATAATTATTAATCGTTTGATCTACATAGTAGACTTTATTTTCTTTTAACATTATTTCAGTATCACAAAATGGACATTTGAATGAATGCCCCTCTTTAAATTCAATGTTTCCATTACAATTAGGACATTTCAATGTAACAAATTCCACTGGCAATCCCCCTCCCTGTCTATTTCCAATTAAGCTTAGTGGTCTGAAAAATAAATGTCAATATTTCTAAGAAATACTAATGGTATCCCTCCTTTAGATTAACAATAAAAATGCTGTGAAGACCTATAATCATTCCCCATTAATGTAAAGAGGACCACTTCGAACTTTCTTATAGGTGCCTAAGCCAATTAGTTGTGAAGAAATAAACGAAATATGTTATCTTTTTGCAAGGTAGTATTTTGGAAAGAGAGGATATTCATCAATGAATCAAAATAATTTCTGGCTTGATTTACCACGGCCATTTTTCATTTTAGCACCTATGGAGGATGTGACAGATGTTGTATTTCGTCATGTCATTAGTGAGGCAGGTCGTCCCGACGTATTTTTCACGGAATTCACCAATACGACAAGCTATTGTCATCCAGACGGTATGGATAGCGTGCGTAACCGCTTAGCTTTCACAGAAGATGAACAGCCGATTGTTGCCCATATTTGGGGAGACAACCCTGAACATTTCCGTCAAATGAGTATCGGCATGAAAGAGCTGGGCTTTAAAGGGATCGATATTAATATGGGTTGCCCAGTCGATAATGTAGCTGAACGTGGTAAAGGAGCCGGCTTAATTCTTCATCCTGAACTAGCATCAGAGATTATCCAAGCCGCTAAAGCTGGTGGTTTACCTGTTAGCGTAAAAACAAGACTTGGCTTTACAGATGTAGCTGAGTGGCGTGAGTGGCTCACCCATATTTTAAAACAAAACATCGCTAACCTTTCTATTCATCTACGTACACGAGAAGAAATGAGTAAGGTCCCCGCACATTGGGAATTGATTGCAGATATAAAAAAACTACGGGATGAAATAGCTCCTGATACATTGCTAACGATCAACGGAGATATTCCTGACCGAGTAACAGGTTTAAAATTAGCTGAGCAATACGGTATTGATGGAGTAATGATTGGGAGAGGCGTGTTTTCAAACCCATATGCCTTTGAGCAAGAGCCGAAGGAGCATAGTGCAGAGGAATACCTGAGCTTGCTATCCCTTCACCTTCAGCTTCATGATCAGTATTCTAAGGAATTTGAAACTCGTTCATTTAAAGCATTACAACGATTCTTTAAAATATATGTGCGTGGCTTCAAGGGAGCTAATCAATTACGAATTCAATTAATAAATGCCCATTCAACCGATGAAGTACGTGAACTACTTGCAGCGTTTGCTGGAAACCAATTAACAAAGTAAGCTTTCATAATAAAGGAGACTGGCTATTGCAAGCCAATCTCCTTTTTGGTTGCATTGTCATACATTTCGATGCATTCTAGAAGACTACAAATGCTCTTCTAAACTTTCTTTACAGATCATCTCTTTATTGTCAGTATGAATGCTTTTCATTCCCTCAAAAAATGAATACTCGCTCCTTAAATAATTCTCTAACTCTCCTTTATCTTGTGGAAGCTGAGTTAAGTAATATCTTGAGCTATCAATTCTTTTTTGAATTTCTTGTTGATTTTGGGTCGTCATTCCGTGACCGGGTATATGGGTTGTTATGGCATGATTATGTAAAATTTTTTCAGCCTTATTCATCGTATTCACATAATCCTTATAGCTGCTAAAGATGAACGGAAATTCAACATCGGACAAGTAATCGCCCGAAAGGAATAAACCGTATGGCTCTATCACTGTAAATAAACCATCATCTGTATGGCCAGGGGCTTGATAAAAGGTCATCGTAATCGAATCTAACTCTACTGTATATCCATCCTCTGAAACGACAATATCAACTGTAGGATATACAGGGGAATAACTCCTATGTAAATAATATTTCTGATCAAATTGATGAACTTTTTGAATGCTTTCTGCTTTATTCGAATTGTCATCAAATCGTTTAGAGGCAATTACCTTGGCCTCTGGAAACGCTCCTGAACCAATTATATGGTCAAAATCACTATGGGTATAAATAATATAAAGTTGTTTGTCACCCTGAATGTTATTTATAAAATCTTGAATTTCTTGAATTTCGCTAGGCAACCAATTAGGATCTGTCATAATGATTGCTTCATTCGTTTGAATGATTGCCGAGGTAGTCATATATAATGCACTTTGAAAAACTGTAATAGTATGGTTTTGAAATTGAATCATCAGGAATCTTCCCTTTCCTTTTTTAAAGGTAGTTAGTACGGCAGAATTTGAACAAGCTTTCTTCATGTTAAATTTCGACCAAACTTAGTAAATTCCTCCTTTAATAAAAAATGTAAGGAAGCAGGATTAATGTTTAACCATAGTTGGTGTAGCTATTAAAATTAGTAGCCTTATCGAAAGTGGAAATCCAATAATTCCATGCAATCTAGAAAGATTTTTCTTGTAAAAATATTTTATGATATGATGTTTAGGTTGTTTATCTACTCTGTGACACATTTATATTCATCTAAGAAAGAGGTATTTATGCACCACACTCAATTATCCAAGCGACATTGGTTACTTATTTTCACACTTACTTCATTAACATTCGTGTTGGGGACAAGTGAGTTTGTCATAGTCGGAATCTTAACTGATATTTCTTCAAGTCTACAAATGACAAATGCAAAAGCAGGCACACTCGTTTCTGCATTTGCCATTACATTTGCCGTTGCTACACCACTCGTGATGTCCGCAACAAGTCACTTTCCAAAGCGTAAATGGATGTTGTTTTTAATAGCAGCTTTCATCGTCTTTAATGCTTTGTGTATCATTTCTACGAACTACATTATGCTGCTGCTACTTCGTATTATGACAGCGGTTGTAACAGGCGTTTTAATTTCTCTAGCCATGATTGTGGCAAGCGAAACCATGCCGAGTAACAAACGTGGACTTGCCATCTCATTCGTTTTCGGCGGTTTCACACTGGCAAATGTCGTGGGAGTACCAATTGGTATTGTAATTTCCAACTCGTATGGATGGAATGCCACTTTCATGTTAACCACTTTACTAGGAGGGGTTGCTTTTTTGGCATCCTTCTTCGTCTTGCCAAAAGGGCTCAGTCAAGTACGTAGCTCCATACGGGATCAGTTTTCTCTCATAATCAAGCCACGTATTTTAATGGCCTTTTTCATTCCTGCTCTAGGATTTGGTGCAACTTACGCGGTCTTTACGTACCTTGTTCCTATTTTGAACGCAATGGGAGCTCCAAATAATTCTATTAGTCTTATCCTTTTTGGATATGGGTTTATTTCGATATTCAGCAATATTCTCGCTGGTAAAATTGCCAATCACAATGCTATCGGTCGCCTTCGTTTTGTTTTTCTCGTGCAGGCAATTGTGCTAATTTGTTTATTTTGGACCACCAATCATTTTATTTTAGGACTAGTCAACATCGGATTAATGTCGTTAATGGCAATCCTGTTAACAACATCTACTCAGCTATATTTAATTGATCTTGCTGAAATTTTCCAACCAAGCGCTAAAGGATTGGCCGCTTCTCTTATGCCAGTTGCGAGTAACGTAGGTATTGCCTTTGGATCTGCATTAGGCGGAATTGTTTATCATCAAGGGAATTTAATGAATGTAACATGGGTCGGTGGGCTCGTTGCAATCTGTGCAAGCCTATTAACATTTTTTAGTCATCACTTAGACCAAAAACAATCTGCATAAAAAATCAAATGACATTTACTGATGAAGTAGTTTACCACATACTTTTAGCTGGCGATTTGTAAAAAAATCGCCAGTTATTTTTATTTTTAAGCTATAAAATAATCCGCCCAATCACTCCTCCTATTGGCCTCCCTCTTTTTCTATAAGCTACTACAGCCATCTATACCTACTTTATCTGTTTGGATAGGATTAATTAAGGAAATTCCGATAGGTATTTCTCATTCTAAAGTTCCCCTTTTTTATTCCATTACTAGGAAGATGGATTTAATCTATATTTCATAAAATGATACTAATTATCAATATTTCAGAATATTTAAATATTCCGATTCTCGAATTAGTTCAATTGTGATAAATTGGAAATATCACACTAAACTGAAAAGTGTGACAATTAAAGGTAGGGGAGGAAATGAGATTTGAAAAATTTTAAGTTTATGAAGTTTTTAAGTAGTATTCTAGTTTTCGTTATGGTGCTCTCTTTATTGGTTCCATTGTCGAGTGCTAGTGCTGAAGAATCGAAACCATTCAAGCAGGATAGTCAAAGTGAAAGTATTATCCAACTAAAGGCGGCTATTGCTGAACAGCTAAGCTTGTCTAAAGATGGTCCAACTCTCCACGAAAGCTTGCAAAATGTATCAGGCAATCAACAGGTTGCAGTCATTGTTCATTTATCTGAAAAGCCTGTTGCACTAGAGCAAGGTATAAGCGAAATCAAAGGCCAAAAATTCTCTAATGCCCAAGCAAAAGTAGTTCGCTCCAATGTAAAAGTACAGCAAGCACAAGTTAAAAAAGAGTTAGCTACTAAAAAGGTTCAAATGACTCAAGGATATACATTTGATACTGTTTTAAACGGTTTTGCGGCAACTGTGAAAGCAAACGATCTCCCGAAACTGCTTACAGTAGAAGGAATTACATTAATAGAACCTGATGTCATTGTTCACGCATCAGAAGATGATTCGACGAAATCATCAGAACTTATAAAGGAAGATCAATTAGAAGCTCAAATGAATACAAGTAATTCTTTTCTTGGCATCGAAGAGCTTTGGAAGGAAGGGCTTGAAGGACAAGGAATAAAAGTAGCTGTATTAGATACGGGTATTGATACAGATCACCCTGAATTCGCTGGAATTTATAAAGGCGGAAAGAACTTTATTCCAAACTCTTCGACTTACACGAAGCCTCGGGCTGATAATGATGCCTCGGAAACATCGCCTTCAGAGCGTCCAGCTGGGACACCTGAATTTAATGAAAAAGGAAGCGCGTTCTATACATCTCACGGTACACATGTTGCTGGAACAATTGCGGCAATCGGCGCTAACGAATACGGCATTAAAGGGATCGCTCCAAAAGTAGACCTTTATGCTTACCGTGTTCTTGGGGCATATGGAAGTGGTGCTACCTCAGGTATTGTTAAAGCAATTGAAACAGCTGTCATTGAAAAAATGGACATTATCAACCTTTCACTTGGCGGGGGAGCTAACACTGAAACGGATGCTGGTTCATTTGCTATAAATAATGCGATGATAGCTGGAACAATCGGAGTAGTTGCAACAGGGAACTCTGGCCCGAATCGCGGAACAATGGGGACGCCTGCAACCGCTCGTCTAGGAATTGCTGTTGGTAACACAACAAATCCTGAAATCATGTACAACGGGGAAGTGAAAGTGACAATTGGCAACTACAATTTAACTAAACAGCTTCCATTAATGGGAACTACTTTCGGAAAAAATGTAGCTACACAGCTTCAAGGAGAATTTGATGTAGTTGCTGTTCCAGGAAATGGAGAAGTAAAAGACTTTGAAGGAATTGATGTAGACGGTAAAGTGGCATTGATTTCTCGTGGCAGTATCGCCTTCGTTGATAAAATTGCGAATGCAAAGGCAAATGGAGCTGTAGCAACCATTATTCATAACTTTGCAGGTGGATCAAATGCACCGGATATTTCAGGCACATTCCTGGGTGATGCATTCGAATATCTACCAACATTTGATATGTCTCAAACGGATGGCAATGCCATGCGCGCTGCATTAGCAGGCGGAACGGGCAAAATAAGCTTCAGTAAATTTGCTTCCACAAAGACACTGGGGGATGATGTAAACTCTTCAAGTTCACGTGGACCATCTACTCCAAACTTTGATATTAAACCAGATGTAAGTGCACCTGGAACAAATATTATGTCAACAATTCCAATGTATAAAAAAGATTTCCCTGATGCGGATTATGCAGAAGCTTATGGCCGTAAAACAGGAACTTCTATGGCAACACCGCATATTGCAGGTATAGTGGCATTAGTTAAACAAGCCAATCCTAATTGGAATGCGTTTGATGTAAAAGTGGCGCTTTCTAATACGGCACAGGTATTAGATAAAACAACATACGATGTGTTTTCTCAAGGTGCGGGGCGTGTAAATCCGTATGCTGCAGCGCACCCAGAGATTCTTGCTTATGCACTTGATACCGCAATTTTAGATGGAACAGGTGCCATTACTGAAAACTTGAAAGGTACAGTTACTTTCGGTCCACAATCACTGAAGGACCAGGATATTTCTGTAACGAAACAAGTTCTAGTAAAAGACATGAAAGGAAACGGTGGTAATTATAGCGTTTCAGTTGATGTGACCAAAACATTTGGTGATGCAACGGTTACAGTCGATCAGCCGACATTTAATTTAAACGGGGAGCAAGTGTTAAATATTACATTAACTGCTTCACAAGCTACAGCACCAAACGGCTCTGAAATACTAGGCTATATTTATATCAATGGAGGAGATACAGAAATTTCATTACCATTCGCAGCTGACCTTGGCGGCGAGGCAGTAACGGAAATTAAAGATTACAAGATTACAGAAACAGACCTATCCTTTAACGGAGATGGCGTGAAAGATTCAGCAGTCCTTTCATTCACAATAACTGGAGATGTAACAACTAACTATATCGAGCTATGGGATATTATGAATCCTGAAGGTGGCGAATACGGAGACGGTTACATTGGTTATCTCCATGCAGGTACTGCGCTAGGAAAAGGCTCTTACACACTGAATATTGGTGGGCAGTACAAACCATGGGGAACAGAACCTGCCACAACGATTCCAGATGGTCTCTATACAATTGACTTTACAGGTCTTGCAGCATCAGGTGCAATTTCCGACTATGTTGGACCAATTATTGTGAAAACGACTAAACCAGAAATTTCGGGTTCAGTAGCTGATGGCGTCGCTACAGGACAAGTAACAGATAAATATATAGACTACAATGAAGAATTAGCTTTATATGATTTACATTACAATTTAAATGATAAATTAAAAGCTTCCTATATTTCGACGGTAAATGGCCAAGTAAAAGCACCTGTTGCTTTTGAATTAAATCAAGATGGTAGCTTCACATTCCCAGTAACAGCGGAAACTAATGCTGTATCTGTAGTCATTACGGATGCTGCCGGGAATGTTGGGGAAGCAAAAATATATGAAAAAGAAATAGTTGAACCAGTAGTAACACTTTCTGTAAATCCAACTGAGCTAGACCTTACAGCTGGGGAAACTGCACAGCTTAAGGTAACGGAAACATCAACACCTGCAGAAGGTGATGCAACAGAGGAAGACGTAACATCAAAAGCTACGTATGCTGTTGGAGATGAAAATGTTGCAACAGTAGTAAATGGATTAGTCACTGCAGTAGGTGAAGGTACGACTACCATTACTAGTTCATACGGTAAAAATACTGTTTCGGTAAATGTTACAGTTAAAGCACCTGTTGTAGAACCAAAAGTAACACTAGAAATTGACCAAGCACAGGTTGAAACAAGAATCGGTAAAGAAGTTACCGTGAAGATTACTGAAGTAACTACTGTTAATGGTCAAACAACAGAAAAAGATGTTACCAAGCTTGCAACCTATGAAGTAGCAAATACTAAAATAGCTACTGTCAATGCAGGCGTTGTAAAAGGAAAAGGTCAAGGTACTACGACGATTACGGTAACGTATGGTAACCACACACTAACATTTGATGTGTTAGTTGAAAAGCCAGGTAATGACAATGGCAGTGGTAACGGTAATGGTAACGGCAATGGCAATGGTAACGGTAATGGTAATGGTAATGGTAATGGTAATGGCAATGGCAATGGCAATGGTAATGGCAACGGTAATGGTAACGGTAACGGTAATGGTAATGGTAATGGTAACGGCAATGGCAATGGCAATGGCAATGGCAATGGCAATGGCAATGGTAACGGCAATGGTAATGGTAACGGCAATGGCAATGGCAATGGCAATGGCAATGGTAATGGTAATGGTAATGGTAATGGTAATGGTAATGGTAATGGTAATGGTAACGGCAATGGTAATGGTAATGGTAATGGTAATGGTAATGGTAATGGTCATGGTAATGGTAATGGTAATGGTAATGGTAATGGTAATGGTAATGGTAATGGTAATGGTAATGGTAATGGTAATGGTAATGGTAATGGTAATGGTAACGGCAATGGTAATGGTAACGGCAATGGTAATGGTAACGGTAACGGCAATGGTAATGGTAACGGCAATGGCAATGGCAATGGCAATGGCAATGGCAATGGCAATGGCAATGGTAATGGTAATGGTAATAAAAATAATACTGAAGTTATCATGCTTAAGGCATAATTTACCTCAATTCAAGCAAAAAGAGAAATTGCTCTGTGCAATTTCTCTTTTTGGCTGTTGTTATAAGGTCATTGATATTCTCGCCATTTTTGATAAAAAATCTGTACCTCTTTATCTATCATAAATAACATCATTTACATATGATGAGGATCTTCGTAACGCTGCCAAGTGTGGCTTTTATTTATGAACATTACTCAATAATCCCTAATAACATCACTGATGCTAAAATTTATATTAATGGCACGGCACATAAAGAAAAATTTTTACTTTTATTAAGCTTCTAATGTTTTATAAATCTTTTTGACTCTTTTTAATTGTGGTGCTGTTAGGTATTTTTCTCTTTTTCGTAACACTTTCAATAATTCATTTTTATTTTCATCTGTTACGGCTAACAGCGTACTTTCCGAGTGCTGAGGAATTTCCTTTGGTCTGCAATTCTCAAGGTGATGAAGTAATATTGGAAAAATCACATCATTGTTTTCTTTACTGACAGCTGCTAGCTTCGCAAGAGTGAGGACACCTTTATCAATTGTAATAACTGAACCCACTTTCATCGCACTTTTTAATATAGCTAGATGAGCCATAATGGTTTCTGATGCTACCTCGGCAATCGTTGCCAATGCCATCATCCCGCCCCAGACCAAACGATTATTAGGGCTTTTTAACAACTCTATAAAAGTCAGGACATACTTACTGATTAGTTCTGGTTTAGCTTGCCCAATTTCGTACGCTACTTTCATACAATCGTATTGAATTTTTTTATCTTGGCACGTTAGGTTTTCAATTATTTCTTCTATACCCGCATCATTTTCTTCATGAATCAATTTATGTGCCAGCTCTATATTTGGCTCTTCATCGTTTCGACCTAGTTGAGAAGCTAACAGATCCACAACTGACATGATTATCCCCCACTTACGAAATTTATTTAATGTAGAAACATTATCACATTTAGCTCTTAACAAATCAGCTATCTTCATTACGGAAATCGTCTCATTTAATAGTAGAAATATTATTGCAATATAAATGCCATGGACGAAATCAAATTAACATCTCCTTGTTCTTTTTCTCAAAAAAATCTATGTTACGATGATTCTACATTAACAACTAAGAACGCACACGGAGGATTAATACATGCTTAAAAAAATAATTTCAATTGTACCAGTTGCAATGCTTTCGGCAACTTTAGGTGCTAATGCTCAAGCTGCAACAATTAACGTACAAAAAGGTGATACTCTTTGGGATTTATCTCGTACACACCATACTTCTGTAGAAAATATTAAAACATTGAATCATATGACTACTAACCTTATTCACCCTGGTGATGTCCTTACCATTGCACAACAATATACCGTTAAGCAAGGAGATACACTATGGGACATAGCCCTAGATCATCAAGTCTCTGTTTCACAAATTAAAGAATGGAACCAATTACAGACGGACCTTATTCATCCCGGTTTACATCTATCCATTATCGATGGTACGAAAACGAGTAAGGCTGTAACTGACAAACCAATAAAGCCTGCAGCTAATGCAGCAAAGGAAACAACAACTTCAATAACAAATAATACAACTGCAGTAGAAAGTAAACCTGAAGAAACTGTTTCATCAACAAGTAATACAGCTCCAAAGGATAGTGCACCTGAAGCGACCGCTCCATCAACAAGTACTACTGCTTCAAAGGATAGTGCACCTGAAGCAAATGCTCCATCAACAAGTACTACCGCTTCAAAGGAGAATGCTCCTGAAGCCAATAAAACTGCCTCAAAGGAAATTATAGTGGAAGCTTCAGCCTATACGGCTTCATGTGAGGGATGTTCCGGTATTACCGCTACTGGAATGAACCTTAAAGCCAACCCAAATGCGAAGGTCATCTCAGTTGACCCAGCTGTAATTCCATTGGGTAGTAAAGTTTATGTGGAAGGCTATGGTGAAGCAATTGCAGGGGATACCGGTGGTGCCATTAAAGGAAAACGAATCGATGTCTTTTTCCCTTCTCAACAAGATGCCATTAATTTTGGAGTAAAACAATTAAAGGTCACAATATTAGACTAACTTAACCATCCTAATAAACGACGGTGTAATTAATATGGCTACCGAGTCACAAGTCACAGTGAATGTTAAATTGTCAGAAGATGAGAAAGATGGGTATAAGTTATCCATTAACTTACAGATTAATCGTAAAAATATGGAATTAACTAATTGAAACATTAAACCACTAGAGAAATGGACCCTGAAGTATTGTTCTACAGGGTCTATATTTCGTTCATTTTATACATTACATCAAATAAAAAATGTTTAATACATTTCCCTTAAAACATAAGCCTCTCTATAAAAACTTAATACATATGACTTTTAACTATTTAATAGGTTTATATCTGCATATTGTTAAAAAAACGAATGGAGTTGATAGCTTGGGAAAGTTCTACCCAGAAAAACTATTCGTTCAATTCAGGAATGGTATGACTACAATGAAACCTGTCATTCCAAGACGTTACACACTTACTCACTCAGATGATACTGGCGATCTATTTTTAACGATAGGAAATGAGTTCGCTTGGGATAAAGTGAATACTAAGATGAGAGATGAGGTCTTAGGTGAATGGATTACTAATGGGGAATGCTTTTATTTCTATTTATATTTATATATAGAACAAGGAGAATACAATCAAAATGCATCTGCAAAACGCAATGAAATATTTAGGCGTGAGTTACCACTTGCACTAACAGCCATTCGATATGGCGATAGATCATTATTTGATCAATACCCTAAACTTGATCGGGCTAATATTATCGTTAACTTTCTATCTACTTATCCTCAATTTGCTAGGCAAGAGAATTGGGGTTCATTCAGTAGTTATAGCAATCATTGAAGAAAATTTGCTATATTGATTTCAACATGTCAGGTGGAAAAGTATCTAAACCTCGTATTATGAAACTGATAAGGAGATCCACTTCCACCAACACAAGAAAAAGGACATAAATGCAAAAAACAATGATAAATAAAATTAAACCACCTAAAATGCTGACATCCCAACTCTCTAGGTGGTCTTTTCGAAACCGCACTTACTTATGATACGGTTCACCCTTCATAATTCTAAAGCTTCGATAAACCTGCTCTACGAGTACGAGCTTCATGAGCTGGTGCGGTAAGGTCATTTTGCCGAAGGATTGTTGCTCGTCGGCTCTTTTTAGGACGTCTTCGTGTAGGCCTAGGGAGCCGCCGATGACGAAGGCAATTTTGCTTTTGCCGTAGGTCATGAGAGATTCAAGATCAGCAGCCATTTGTTCAGAGGTTTTCATTTTTCCATTGATAGCGAGGGCAATTACATACGTGTCTGCACTAATTTTGGCTAGTATCCGTTCTCCCTCTTTTTTCTTCACAATATCCATTTCAGCATCACTAAGTTGTTCGGGTGCTTTTTCGTCAGGTACCTCAATCAAATCCATTTTTGCATAGCCGCCTAGTCGTTTTACGTACTCATCAATCCCCATTTTTAAGTACTTTTCTTTTAACTTGCCGACTGATACAATCGTTATATTCACACGTTATCCACCTTTACAATTCATTTACAAACAAGTTATCCACAAAAGTTATCAACATATCCACATGTCATTGCTATATATTGTGTAAAGTTATTTACTTGATACAATATATTCTGCTGGCTGTTCACAGTAGCTACACTTTGTGGATAACTTTTTTTCCTCTTCGATTTTATCCATAATTGGGAACACTTTTTGCTCAGCTACAAACATGTCTAAAGCGTGTTCTATATGGCTTTCACAGCTGTATTTTTCCATTTTTTGATGTCTCCTTATTTTCCGAAATTTCCACAAACTTATTCACATTTCGGTGTATGTTATCCACAACCTATTGTATCAAAGGAATAGCATGTATGGAAGAAGTACCTTTCCTCACTGTTTATTGTATAAAGTCAGTATTCATAATTTTCTAGTTATCCACAATATTTTATTAAAGGACTCTCCATCTCCACAAAAAAGCAGCGGAGATTTTACAATCCCCACTGCTATTCACTCTTTTTACAATGAATTACCGTTTGTTAATGTAAGTGTAAGTTCTACCAATTTACCTTGGCGATAAACTTTTAATGTTAATTGATCACCGATTTTTTTCTCATTATATAGATGTTTACGTAAATCAATGGCTGTTTCTATTTTTTGACCATCCATTTCCACAATAACATCATATTGTTGGACTCCTGCTTTTGATGCTGGTGAGTTATTCATTACATCTGTAATCACAACTCCTGTTGTCACCTCAGCTGGTAATTTTAATGTTTGTTGTTGGTAGAAGGCTGGAACATCTGTTAAGTCAGCTAATGAAATTCCCATTGTTGGACGTTTCATTTCACCATTTTTCTCTAGCTCCTCAATAATTGGAATGGCTGAATTAATTGGAATAGAGAATCCTAAACCTTCCACTGAGGATTCTGCAATTTTCATGGAGTTAATCCCTATTAACTCTCCAGCTAAATTGACAAGTGCCCCTCCGCTATTCCCTGGATTAATGGCTGCATCCGTTTGTAATACTTCTTGCTGCCAGTCTTCTGTTCCATCACCGTTTAAGTCTACGGGTACAGAACGATCCTTACCTGAAACAACCCCTGTTGTCACAGAGCCATAGAAATCTAAGCCAAGTGGATTACCTATTGCTATAACTGTTTCACCTTGTTTTAACACATCGGAGTTACCAAATGTCGCTACTGTTTTGACATTTTTTGAGCTAATTGAAATAACGGCAAGATCTGTCCAAACATCATGGCCCACTAGTTCGGCTTGCTCTTTTGTTCCATCAGGCATTGTGACCTCTAATTGTTTAGCCCCTTCAATAACGTGATTATTTGTTACGATAAAGGCTTTGTCACCTTCAATTTTATATACAACACCTGAACCGCTTCCCGCTTCTTTTGTTGTTGTTGATTGCTGACTCCAAAATCCTCCGCTTGTTACTTCCTGAATGTTAGTAATACCTACAACGGCTGGAGAAGCTTTATCAACTGCTTTTGTAACATCCGTCGTTACCTCCGTGGCAACTTGATCAATGGTCGTATCATTTTTCCCTGTATTACTTGATGTTGTACCAGGCATTTGATTAACCAGACCAGGCAACATCAGCCAAACAAGTAAGGCACCAATAATGACGCCGACCAAGCCACTAAAGAAATAGCCACCTTTTCCTCCGCCTCCACCTTTCTTTTTATGACGCTTGGCCTGCATTTCTTGCTCCTCGCGCTCTAGTCTTTCTTGAAGAGGTGATTTCGGTATTTCATCATTTTTTAGGAAATCACTGTTTTTATCATCATCTTGAAAGTAACTCATGTTCCTCATCCTTTCCTTTACTGCTTTTGTTAATTGTTACCCTAATCTTACGATTCAAACATTAAAATCAGATGAAAAACAAATAAAATGGACATAAAAATAGCTGCCCAACGCATTTATTAAAATGCGTCGAACAGCTTTAAGTTTTACCTAAATAACGAGTCGTTAAACCGTTACTAATTTTGTTGGCTCCTCTGCATCGGTATCAAAAAGATGAACATGCTCACCAACCATAATGCCACAGGACTGTAAGGTTTGTGACACGCTCATGCGCGCCAGCTCTTTCATATTATTATCCTTACTTAAATGCGAAAGATAGATATTGGTCGTCTTATCAAATACAACCTCACTCATTGCAATCGCTGCATCCTCATTGGACACATGTCCTACATCGCTTAAAATACGGCGTTTAATGGACCAGGGATAACGTCCCATTTGAAGCATATTAACATCATGATTACTTTCAAAAACGAAGGAATCTGCTCCACGTATAATACCCTTCATACGATCACTGACATACCCTGTATCTGTAATAATAACAAGCTTGCGACTACCCTCATGGAATGTATAGAACATTGGATCTGCTGCATCATGTGAAACAGCAAAAGATTCAACGGCTAAAGAACCAAAATGCTTCACTGTATCCATGTCAAATTCAAAACGTTGCTCCACAGGAATATCACCAACTAGCCCGTCCATTGCCTGCCATGTTTTGGCGTTTGCATAAATCGGTACATTATATTTTCGTGCCAGTACACCTATCCCTTTAATATGATCACTATGCTCGTGTGTGACGAAAATTCCACTAAGCTTCTTCATATTACGATCGATTTTTGTAAATAGCTGCTCCATCTTTTTCCCACTAAGACCAGCATCAACGATAAAGGCATAATCGTCATTCTCTACATAAATCGAATTCCCTGTACTGCCACTTGCTAAAACACTAAATCGCATTATTCAACTCCCCAGTCTTCTTCTTCGCCCTCTTGCTTGTCCTCCTGGATTTCAATGACTTTGCCTTCTACTGCATTGACAAAATACTCTTCTGTTTCTCCATCCGATAATTTCACTCGTACTTCCCATGTTGGCACTAATACCTGAGTACGAGTCAATTTAACAAGTGTTGAGTAACCTAACTTCATTTGCGTAATACGTGAGTCTGGCTTGAGCGGTCCTTTTGCATATAAAGTTTGAATAATTTGAAGGGGAGGAATGACAGTTTCCTGTTGTTCCATTTCTTCAATATTATCAATCATTGTTTGCTCATACATAGTTACTTCATTATTGGTATTCCATTTAATTTTTAATGAACCATTGTAATAGAACATCCGGTTATTAGTCTTCTGGAAAAAAATTGCGATTCGTTCTTCGCGATCTACTTTCCATAAGGCATACGATGCTCCTTCATTTACGTTTGCAACAGCAAAATCCGTAAAGCTTGCATCATCACTCACATTCCGTAATTTAACAGGCTTTAAGAAAATAGCACGAACTTTAGTATTCGTATTATCCCTAAATGTAATTTGTTGGTTACTATTACTAAATTCATCTGTGGTGAATTTATGCACTTGAGCTGTCATATACGAAGCAAACTCAATATTATTTGGTAAGGAGCCATACGTTATATTATCATCTTTTAAACGAGCTTCAATTGTTTTTTCACCCGGAACCTCAATATCTTTCGCCTCATTATAGCGATTTACATAAAGGGAATATAAGAAGATGTTTAGAATTAAAAAAACGAATATAAAAATAGATTTCGTTCTATTCCAATCCATTTTTAACACCTCCTAAAACTTCAGGAGTTAGTTTAATCCAAGATCCATTACGGATGACAAACCAACAAGGTTCAAATGTAAATATATTTAGTTCTTGATTTTGTGTTAAATAATAACCTAAAACAATTTCATCGATATCTGCTAGGGCAATATTATTCCCAACTTTTAATCTCTCAGCAATATCTGCTCCCGATGATAATTCTTTGATTTCCTTTTCTGCTTCAATATCCATATCTAATGAGAAGTATGGACGCTTATAATGGAAAATCCGGCTATCTCCCCAAATTGTCGTCATTCGGGTAATGACATGATTGCTATAGACAGGTAAACCTTGCAAATATAATTGATAATCCATTTGATTTTTATTTGTATTCGTTGAAGCATAACGGAAATCGGCAGTATATCCACCATGCTCGTTGATAAATTCAAAGCTATCTTTTAGCAATTTTGAAGGCTCAATTCTAATACTGCTTTCTGCAGCTGGATAAACATAGTTTAATGATTTTAGATTTGTATCTAATGTCATTAATGACATACCATCTGTATATTTTTCAGAAGATGCACTTTCAACATTGCGTCGCACTATATTTGGATCTGTAAATAACACATTTTTAAATAATTCTGGTGTGATTTCTTCAATATAGTACGTAAATTTTACAGATTCCATTTTATTGTTATCTACATAAAGCGATGTCTGATTTTCTCGCTCAATTTCTTTAAACGTGCCATATTTTTTTGCAGGCTCTATGACTTCCTGTATAAATTGGTTCATGTTTGGCACGCTTACATGTGAGCGGAATAATGATTGATTATTACTACTAATGTAATAAACCATTAACTCTTTGGTGCTTGAATTACTCCAGTCAATAATCATACGATTGAAGGTTGTTTCTGGTAACTCTTTATCAGCAAATTGAAAAATGGTGTTAAAGGATGAAAATGGAACCTCACCAGTGAAAAAAATCGTCATTCGATGGTCTGCGCCAATAATTTGATTTACATAGTTTGGCGAAAGATTGTTGTTAACAGGCTCTAAATCTAGAACGTTCCAGCCTTTAAATGTTTTCATCAAACTCTTCATGGCATTATTAGATACTGTGCCTGTAAAACCCTCATCAAAACGGAAAATAGCCTTGTATGGACGAATAATATCCTCCATTTCCTTTTGCGGCTTAATTAAAATTTCCTTCCGCTCCGTATTTTCAATATATTTATAATCTGGTGTGTAAGTCCAAATCAAAAAAGTTAGAATCACACTTAGCATGACAAGTAGAAATAAAACAACAGATTTAACTGGCTCTATATATTTCATTCCCACTCACCTGCCTCACCAAATTCATCTGCATCATATGGTAATGTGAAGAAAATTGTCGTGCCTTGCCCTTCCTCACTCTCTGCCCAAATCTTTCCGCCATGCGCTTCAATCATTTCCCGCGCAATAGCAAGCCCCAAGCCTGTTCCTCCCATGGAACGAGCACGGGCCCGATCGACACGATAGAAGCGATCAAAAATGCGGCCTACATTTTCTTTAGGAATCCCCATGCCATCATCTGAAATCATGACTTTTAGCATGTCACCTTGCCCTGTGAAGCCAAAGCGAATATTTCCGCCATCTGGAGAATATTTGATGGCATTCGAAATGATATTATCAATGACCTGTGTCACCTTATCCGTATCAATTTCTACATAAAAGGAGGTTTCAGGGAATAATCGTGCAAACTGTACTTTATCAGACTTAGACATTTCAAATCGATCGATAATTCGGTTAAAGAATGAATTAAATAAGACAATATCTTTGTTTAACTCATAGTCTGAACTATCCATTCGTGATAATTGCAATAAATCATTGACTAGTCGAATCATACGTTCTGTTTCAGTTTGCGTTACGTTTAAAAATGTAGGAGCAATATTTTCATCCTTCCATGCCCCATCCGCTAGTGCCTCTAAATAACTACGCATAGTTGTTAATGGCGTTCTTAATTCATGGGATACATTCGATACAAACTCGCGACGATCCATTTCTATCTTTTCCTGCTCTGTTATATCGTGTAATACAGTAATAAGACCATTAATAAAGCCTGTCTCTTTTTGAATAACCGAGAAATTGGCACGTAATATATAAGGTGCATCTGATGTACTGAAATTTAAATTAATAGCATCACTCATATGAATTAAATCTTCAAAGCTATATTCCTGATCAATCCCCAATACCGAGGCAATGGGACGACCTAGTGTAATATCCCTTGAAATATGCAGTAACTCCAACGCAGGGTCATTAATTAATATAATACGTCCCTTACGATCTGTCGCAATAACGCCATCTGTCATATTACTAAGGACTGAATCTAGCTTTCGCCGCTCCGCATCAGTAGTGGATTGTGCCTCTTGCAAACGATTGGTTAAATGATTAAAGGTAACGGCAAGCTGACCTATTTCATCTGTACCGTATACCCTTACTTTGCGAGAATAGTTGCCCTTTGCCATCGCTTGAGCTTGCTTTCGCATATCAGCAATTGGTTGTGTAATTGTTCGAGCAACGAGAATACCTAAAAAGATAGTAAAGACTAACGACATAGCTGTGCCGCCAAGGAAAATACGGTTAATTTCGTTCATTTGTTCAAAAACGGACTCAATATTCGCTTCAATATATAGAACGCCTATAATTTCATCATCCGGCCCTGCACCAGCTCGAATCGGGTTCGCTAATACCCATACTCGATTCCTCGTTTTGTTATCGAGTTTTATAATATCAAAGAGCGTTTCAGCAGATATCGCACGACGCACAAGGTCTGTGTTAGAGCGTTGTCCTATTAAATTTTGATTCTCGAGCTCAGATGTCGCAAGTATTCTTTGTCTATCATCAATGACACGAATTTCTAAAATATCACCATTGGAAACGTCTCTTAAACCAGTTGAAAACTCCGTAACGATTGACTTCAAGCTTTCCTCTAGTTTAGGCATGCTTTCGTCACGTTCCTTTAAAATTTCCTCACGAAGACTATATTGCATCAGGTCAACTCGCTGAAAAATAGAATCTTGGAAGTTGCTCTTCAAATTTTGTTCTAACTGGCGGGCAAAATAAATACCGATAATTTGTAAAGCAAGCAATATTAATAAAATATAAATCAGCACTAGTTTGACATGAATGGATTTAAAGAAGCTCACTTTCTGCATTCCTATTACTCCTGTTCAGGATTTCGTAAATAATAACCTACACCACGTCTTGTGACAATCCAAGCAGGGTGACTAGGATTATCCTCGATTTTTTCACGTAAACGACGAATTGTTACGTCAACAGTACGAACATCTCCAAAGTAGTCATAGCCCCATACCGTTTGTAAAAGATGTTCACGTGTCATTACTTGTCCAATATGTTTACCTAAATAATGTAGTAGCTCAAATTCTCGATGAGTAAGCTCAATAGCCTCATCACGCTTCATTACTAAATAAGCATCTGGCTGGATAACAAGGGAACCTACAACAATTTCGTTTGATTCCTCTTCTGCTTCTTCTGCTGCAGGTGCAGCAACCTGTAAACGTCGCATATTTGCCTTTACACGAGCAATAAGCTCTCGTGTACTGAATGGCTTAGTGACATAATCATCTGCGCCCATTTCTAAGCCTAATACTTTATCAATCTCAGAGCCTTTAGCCGTCAGCATTATAATAGGGAAATCATATTTTTTCCGTATCTCTCTACATACTTCCATACCATCGCGCTTTGGTAGCATGATATCTAGTAGCATTAAATCTGGTTGCTCTTCCTCAACCTTCTTTAGTGCCTCATCACCATCATACGCACATATCACTTTATATCCTTCTTTTATTAAATTAAATTGCAGAATATCTGCGATTGGTTTTTCATCATCAACAACTAAAATTGTTTTGTTCATTCATTCTCTCCCTTTCGTTTTTTATCTATTCTTAAACATGTTGTATTTGTAAGTTCACTACTCTTAACTCTATCATGCTTTCAGTTTCCTTGCATTAATCGTTCATCAATCACTTTAAATACTTTGACAAAATGGGCTATATTTCAACAAGTATTTCTCGGGAAATAATAGAAAAGACAGCCCACTATTTGGACTGTCTACTATTCAAAATGTTTATCGGCCTACATATGATAACGGATTAACTAATGAACCGTTCTTTTCAACTTCAAAGTGTAAATGTGTGCCTGTCGAATTTCCAGTAGAACCCATAATACCGATAACAGAGCCCTTTTCCACTACTTGTCCTACTTCAACATTAATAGAAGATAGATGTCCATAAAGCGTTGTATAACCATTATTGTGATTAATTACAATGCGATTACCATAAGTACCAGACGTACCAGCTGCACTAACTACACCATTATCGGCCGCCAAAATATTATAATTACTTGGACGAGCAATGTCGATTCCACGGTGGAAGGCGCCCCAACGTTCGCCCATACCGCTTGAGATATAGCCTCCTACAGCTGGCCATGAAAATTCACCTGTGCCACGTGAAGAGATTACCTTTGTCCCAACTACTTCAATTTGTTCCACTGGTTCTTGGGTAACTTTTTCTTCTAATGCAACTTTTGCTGTTTGTTTACCATTTTCAGACGTTAGGGCGTATGTTGTTTCTTTTTTACCATTAGCGCCTTCTTGCTTGATGACCTTTTCACCTTTATACATAGTAGGATCTTCTTCCACTACTTTTTTGAATGGAATCACATCTGCTACTTTCTTTTTCTTTTTAACCTCAAGATTTACAAATGGCTTTGCAACCGTTACATTCAATTCCTGTCCAACTTGTAAAACAGTATCAACTGTTACATCAGGGTTTAAATCTAGCAGCTCACTCGTTGTTAAATTATGTTTTTTTGCGACAGAACCTAATACATCACCTGATTGAATTTTATAGCTATCTTGTTCAAGGTAGCCTGTCATTAAATAGTTTACGGCTTGCTCAGGTGTTAAGATTTGAGTTGGTGTAACTTTTTGAGATATTCCTGAAACATCCTGTTTAAATGAAATATCTAAAAGTCGTGATTCGCCTGCTTGTAATTCTGGTAAATTAATTGTAGATTGTTGGTTTTTCGCTAATTTATCTAACTCTGGCTGAGAAATATATTGTAGCTTCAACAGTTGAACCGTTTTTTCATAGGCTTCCGTATTTTTTAATGATACGACTGGCTTATGATTTACTAGTAATGTAAAAGCATCCGATTTCGCTACTAAAGATTGCTTAAGTTTGGATAATGTTTCTGCATCTTTTGTTTCATTCGTAAAAACTTGTTCTGGGATTATTTTAACAGATGAGCTAGCATCCATAGATAACTCTTTGAATTGCTGACTTGCTTCTTTTTCTTTTGATGTAATAACTTCTTGAATAGCTTTCTCGTCAGATACTGCACCAATATAATCATTTCCCACATAGACATGGTATATTTTATTTAAATTTTCTTTCGTATGTTCTTTAGCAAAACCCATATTTATCGTTAGGCTCGTCATTAAAACTGCCATGATCGAAACCTTTTTAAAAGAAGAAAAATTGTAGGTGAATCTATTGTTTTCTTCTTTTTTATTCCAAAACGAATTCATCAATAAAGCCCCTTCCAACTTTCCCTTGTAATAGGATGATTTACCCACAAGGAATTTTTGCACCCTTATAATGTATCATAAAGAAAATAGCGTTTGAATGATTTCACTCTTTTGTAATGTAAATGTATTATTTATCTACTAATTGTTACATAGAATATATTTTATATAGTTGATAAACACTGTATTTTTATTCATAAAATGGGTATGGAACAACGTTATTTACCGTATTAAAAATCATATACTAAGCCATTGGTATAGTATTCTATTATTTTTTTCAAGTGAATTTAGGCATAATACTTTTTACTTTTTTAATATTCCGATAAAATATAAAGGAAGGCACATTATGGATTGGAGCGATTAAATTGAGTGATTCACAGACCTCTGATATGGCAGCAAAAATGTTGCGGCATCAGAAAAGTAACATGCGTAAAACATTTCTAAGGATTATTATGGTGCCGTTAGGTGCAATCATTATGGCTTTGGGCTTAGAGTTATTTTTAGTACCCAACCACATTATGGATGGAGGCATCGTAGGTGTTTCCATTATTACATCTCATTTATTAAATTTACCCCTTGGTATCTTCATCTTCATTTTAAACTTACCTTTTATTTTTTTAGGCTACAAACAAATTGGTAAAACCTTCGCGCTGTCCACAGGGCTAGGTATTACTGTACTCTCTACTGCAACTCTTGCTTTACATAACCTACATCCATTTACGGAAGATACATTATTGGCCACAGTTTTTGGTGGGATGATTTTAGGAGTTGGTGTCGGTATTGTCATTCGTTATGGCGGTTCTTTAGACGGAACTGAAATATTGGCAATTTTATTTAATAGTAAAACTCCTTTTTCAGTTGGAGAAATCATTATGTTCTTCAACATTATTATTTTTGCAGTAGCAGGATTTGTATTTAACTGGGAACAAGCTATGTACTCCATCATTGCATATTATATTGCTTATAAAATGATTGATATTGTAATTCAAGGGTTGGAAGAATCAAAATCAGTTTATATCATAAGTGATGCTATTGATGAAATTGGACAAACCATTATGGATCGACTTGGTCGTGGTGTCACTTTCCTTCATGGTGAAGGGGCTTATACAGGAAATGATAAAAAGGTCATCTTTACTGTTATTACTCGCTTGGAAGAATCGAAGCTGAAAACCATTGTTGCGGATATCGATGACAATGCATTTTTAGCCATTGGTAATATAGCAGAGGTAAAAGGTGGTCGTTTCAAGAAGAAGGATATTCACTAAGAAAAGGGCGTACCATCTATGGCACGCCCTTTTTATTGTATTTATTTTATTAGGCTTCCCAAACATCTACTAATACGTTTGTTTGCTCACGAGCAGGACCAACTGAGAAAGTAGCAATTTGAATACCTGTTAATTCACTAACACGCTCTACATAGCGTCGTGCATTTTCAGGTAGCTCTTCTAAAGTACGGCATGCTGTAACGTCCTCAGACCATCCTGGAAGCTCTTCATAGATTGGTTCACATTGTTCAATAATATGAAGATTTGCTGGGTATTCTGTAATTGTTTCACCTTTATAGTTATAGGCTGTACAGATTTTTACTGTCTCTAAACCAGATAAAACATCAATTGAGTTAAGTGCTAGATGCGTAATACCACTTACGCGACGTGAGTGACGAACAACTACCGTATCGAACCAACCTACACGACGTGGACGGCCTGTTGTTGTACCATATTCACGACCAACTTCACGAATTTGCTGACCTACTTCATCAAATAATTCTGTAGGGAATGGACCATCACCTACACGAGATGTATAAGCTTTAGATACTCCAATAACGCTTGTTACAAGTGAAGGACCAACACCAGCACCAATTGCTACACCACCTGCAACAGGATTTGAAGATGTAACATATGGATACGTACCTTGATCGACATCAAGCAAAATACCTTGAGCGCCTTCAAATAATACTTTACCGCCTTCATCAAGTACATCATTCAAAATTTTAGATGTATCTGTCACATATTTTGCGATTTCTTGGCCATAACCATAGTATTCCTCAAAAATCTCTTCGAAAGTAACACCTTCGACTTCATAGAATTTCTCGAATAATTTATTTTTAATGGCTAAATTATGACGTAGTTTTTCTTCAAAAATATCCTTATCAAGTAAATCAGCCATACGGATACCAATACGAGCTACTTTATCTTGATAGCATGGTCCAATCCCTTTACAAGTTGTCCCAATTTTATTATCTCCGCGGCTTTCTTCATCCGCAATATCTTGCTTTATATGATACGGCAGAATAACATGTGCACGATTAGAAATACGTAAATTATCTGTATTAATGCCACGCTCTTGTAAGCCTTTTAGTTCTGTTACTATTGATTTTGGATTGACAACTAATCCATTGCCAATAACTGAAGTTTTTTCTTTATAGAAGATACCTGATGGAATTAAATGTAGTTTATATGTTTCACCATCTATTTTAATGGTATGTCCTGCATTATCTCCACCTGCAAAACGAGCGATTGCATCGGCTTTTTGCGAAAGGAAATCCGTAATTTTACCTTTTCCTTCGTCTCCCCACTGTGTTCCTACAACTACTACTGATGTCATAATCAGCACCTCCGTTAGATACCTGTGTATCTCAATTTTTTAGCCTCAATCATTGTAACAATGATAGAAACACCTCGTCAATAAAAAAAGTGTAAAAAACACGAACATAAAATCAAAAAATCTGATTCAACGTTCGTGTTTAATAACAGAATGGTATGAATATTATCGAACATTCAGATTAATTCAGTCTAAGGTTAATTTGTAGAGGCAATTTATCTGAATGACGCACATGATTAATCACGTGACGGTGGCGGTGGCATTTGTGACCAATCCACATTAATGAATTTATTGAACTCTTTTTTAAAGGCAAGTGTAACTGTCCCCGTCGGACCATTACGTTGCTTTGCAATAATAATTTCGATCATATTTTTACTTTCAGACTCTTTATCGTAATAGTCATCACGGTATAAAAAGGCTACAATATCAGCATCTTGCTCAATACTTCCCGATTCACGTAAGTCACTCATCATCGGACGTTTATCTTGTCTTTGCTCCACTCCACGAGATAGCTGCGATAAGGCAATAACAGGCACCTTTAATTCACGTGCTAGTCCTTTTAGCGATCGTGAAATCTCCGATACCTCTTGTTGACGGTTCTCGCCTGGCTTCCCACTACCTTGAATAAGCTGTAAATAATCAATCAGGATCATTCCAAGCCCATTTTCTTGAGCTAAACGTCGACATTTTGCACGAATCTCATTAATACGTACACCCGGTGTATCATCAATAAAGATCCCTGAATTCGATAAACTCCCCATTGCCATAGTTAGTTTACCCCAATCTTCCGTAGTTAAAGCACCTGTACGTAAAACTTGTGCATCAATATTTCCTTCTGCACATAGCATACGCATGACAAGTTGCTCTGCACCCATCTCTAAAGAGAAGATTGCAACATTCTCTCGTGCCTGTACGGCAACACTTTGCGCAACATTCAAGGCAAAGGCAGTTTTCCCTACGGATGGACGGGCAGCTACAATAATTAAATCATTGCGTTGGAAGCCAGCAGTAATGTTATCCAAATCACGGAAGCCTGTCGGTATCCCCGTTACATCTCCCTTTTGTGATTGAAGCTGCTCAATGTTATCGAAGGTTTCCACTAGCACGTCTTTCACATGCTTAAAGTCCCCCGCATTCTTCCTATTGGCAACCTCCATCATTTTTTTCTCTGCTTCGCCTAGTAATGCCTCTACTTCGTCTTCTCGTGTGTAGCCATCCTCAACAATTTTAGTAGCAACACGAATTAAGCGACGTAATAGTGCCTTTTCCTCAACGATCTTAGCATAGTGAGCGACGTTGGCAGCTGTAGGGACAGCATTGGCGAGCTCTAGTAAATAGGATAGCCCGCCAACGTCTTCAATCTCTTTTTTAGCTGATAATTCTTCTGTAACTGTAACAACATCTATCGCTTTTCCTTGATCGCTTAACCGCAGCATTGTTTCAAAAATCTTCTTGTGGGCGTTTAAATAAAAATCATCTGCCAATAAAATTTCCGATGCTGTGATTAAAGATTGTGGCTCAAGGAAAATTGCACCGATAACCGATTGCTCCGCCTCCCGGTTATGCGGTGGAACGCGGTCCATCATCGGTTCGTTCATGGATCGTCGCTCCTTATTCTTCCGTTACATGTACTTTTAATGTAGCTGTTACTTCATGATGTAGTTTTACAGGAACATTTGTAAAGCCTAGTGCACGAATTCCATCATTTAAAGTCATTTTACGTTTATCAATTTTAATGCCATGCACTTTTTGTAGGGCATCAGCAATTTGCTTGGTAGACACTGAACCAAATAGACGACCGCCTTCACCAGACTTTGCTTTTAGCTCAACTGTTAATGTTTCTACTTTTTCCTTTAACGCTTGTGCTTCTGCTAGTTCAGCTGCAGCATTTTTTGCTTCTAATTTTTTCTGACCATCTAATTGACTTAGTGCTTGAGCGTTTGCTTCTGCTGCATAGCCATTTTTAATTAAGAAATTTTGTGCGTAACCATCTGCTACGTTTTTAATTTCACCTTTTTTTCCTTTTCCTTTAACGTCTTTTAAAAATACTACTTTCATTAGTCAGAACTCCCTTCAAAGACCTCTTCTATGGCCTCTTCTAATTGTGTTTTCACGTTATCAATGGTTTTGGCTTCTACTTGGCAGGCGGCGTTCGTTAAATGACCACCACCGCCAAGTCTTTCCATAATAAGCTGGACATTGACTTCGCCTAGTGATCGGGCACTAATTCCTATTTTTCCATCTGCCCGATGTGCAATAACAAAGGATGCACCAACATCCTTCATAGTTAGTAAAATATCTGCTGTTTGTGCAATTAAGACAGAGTCATACACTTTCGATTCCTCACCTACAGCTACAGCAATTCCTGGCTTTACGAATTTAACCGTTTGCACTATTTTTGATCGTTCAATATAGGTGTCTACATCTTCTTTTAAAAGACGTTGCACTAATACTGTATCGGCACCATTCGTCCGTAGATACGAGGCAGCTTCAAACGTACGTGCTCCCGTTCGAAGTGTAAAGCTCTTCGTATCGACAATAATACCCGCTAGTAGTGCAGTAGCCTCTAGCATATTAATCTTTGCTCGCTTCGGCTGATATTCTAATAACTCAGTTACCAGCTCAGCAGTTGATGAGGCATACGGTTCCATATAAACAAGTGTTGGATTTTCAATAAAATCCTCACTTCGTCGATGATGGTCGATTACAACAACCTTTTCAGCTAGCTTTAATAGGTGTGCATCAATAACTAAATTGGGTTTATGTGTATCCACAATAACAAGCAAGGATTTTTCAGTCATTTTCCCTGCTGCTTCCTCTGGTGTTAGGAAGTTTTCATAGAAATCTGATTTACTCTCTATTTCATTCATTAAACGTGTAACGCTACCATTTAACTCATCAAAATTTATGATGACATAGCCCTTCACATCATTCATTTGTGCCATTTTCCGAACACCGACAGATGCACCAATCGAGTCCATATCAGGGCTTTTATGTCCCATAACAAATACTTGATCACTATCTTGAATTAAATCACGTAATGCATGTGAGATGACACGAGCTCTAACACGTGTGCGTTTTTCAACTGGATTAGTTTTCCCGCCATAGAATTTTAGCTTTCCTGTAGGTTGCTTAATGGCAACTTGGTCACCACCACGTCCTAATACGAGATCCAGACTTGATTGTGCCAATTCACCAAGCTCCACTAGGGAGGATGAACCCGCTCCTACACCAATACTTAATGTTAAAGATAAATTCTTTTGCGCTGTTTTTTCTCGGATAACATCTAAAATAGCAAATTTTTTCTTTTCAAGCTCTGTTAAAATTGATTCATTTAATACTGCTAAAAAACGATCTGATGATATTCTTTTTACAAATACACCATGCTCAGCAGCCCATTCATTGACGATTGAAGTAACCATTGTATTTGTTAAACTACGTGGTTGGTCATCCATGGCCTGTGTGATTTCATCGTAATTATCAACAAATAAAATAGCGATAACTGTACGATCTGCAAAGTATTGCTTCTCAATAGCAATCTGCTCAGTAATATCAAAGAAGTATAGTAATCGTTCCTCTTTTTTATAATAAACACGATATTTACGATCACGTAATGTAATTGTAGCCTCATTTGTTTCTTCAGTCTTCATTAGTACGTAGATGTCATCAGAAATATTAACAATTCCTTCTCCGACTAATGATTCCATATTTAAGATTCCTTGCATATATGGATTCGACCATTCTATTTCATATTGCTCGTTCACCAACAGTATCCCAATTGGCATTTCAAGCAATGCTTCTTCCCCTACTTTTTTCATACGGAATGAAATGGATTCTATATGCTTTTCAGTTTCTTCAAAAGCAATCTTTTCCACCTTCCATGTGTAGACCATCAGTAAAGCAAAACCTATTCCATAACCGATACCTATCCCGATATTCCAAATACATAGAAGTACGAACGTCACAATTCCAAAAATGGAAAGAACAAAAAGCGGATAGCGAATTGGTCGTTTTCTAAAAGTCCCCATTACAATCAGCCCCTTATTCTTTAGTCTTCCCCTTTACAAGTGAACGTACGTCAAAACCCAAATCAACGATACCTAGTAAGATCATGAAGGATGATAATGGAATAGCTAACACGGTAGCAACCCATTTAACCCCATTTGGCATCCCTTTTCTAGAAATGAAATAATGGATAAATGATATCCCTTGTAGAATGAGTAGCACCCATAAAATATAAGAAACATTCAATACGATTATATCTAGTGTAGAACCAGCCTCTGGACGCATAAATAAATTAATGCATAAAACGATCATGTAGTACCATAAAATAGATCGTGGTAAGCGCATATTTTGGAATGGTGCAAACTTTGGAACATCCACGCCAAGTCGTTTTAAAGCTGGCAAATTTAGCGCTATGATAATAAATGCAGCAAAAAATGCTGATATTGTTATTGTGGCAGGCATTGTCAGCTCGATCGTGTTAAACATAGCCTCTAGCTGTTCCGGCTTTATCGCCACTTGCCCTGTAACGTTTTTCGCAAATTCATTTGATTGCTCATAATTTTTGCGAGCCAACTCTAAGCTCATGCTGATGAAGTCAATTCCTGCAAATCTTACATAGGCGACATAAACAAGCGCCATCGAGATTAGATTGGCAATCCCCGTTGACATAAATAAATAAAGCTTACTCTTCTTCTGATAAATAGCGTTACCCATTACGACACCCAGTAACCCCAAAACAAAGGCAAATGGTAGCATCGATAGTCCACTCGCTATACTAGTTAAAATACAGCCTACTATTGCTACGAGTATTGATGAGGAACGTTTGTAATTTGCACTATACCAAGCAATCGGTAGTGGAGCGAATATTAAAGCTACTATAAAAACAAATGGTACATATGCGGAAATCAGCATTAATACTGTAAAAATTGCAACCACCATTGAGCCTTGGACAAGCGCTTTTGTTTGATTATTCGGCATTGAAAACCTTCCTTTTTTTCAGTCAAACTTACTACCCTTTATTGTACCATTTTTTCATAGTATTGAACAAAAATCGCTTAGATCACTATATGCTTTATTATGAATTTTATCTAAAAAACGTCTACTTCAATTTTCGATAAAAAAAACCAGCATACCCGATACGAATATCGTAATATGCTGGTATTCAAAATTGATGTAAGGTCAATTCCTTAACGATCAATCTTATTTGTCTTCTGCTACGAATGGAAGTAATCCCATGATACGAGATACTTTAATAGCTGAAGTTAATTTACGTTGGTACTTTGCACTTGTGCCAGTTACGCGACGTGGTAAAATTTTACCGCGCTCAGAGATGAATTTTTTTAATAAATCTACATCTTTGTAGTCGATGTGCGTAATATTGTTTGAAGTGAAGTAGCAAACTTTACGGCGTTTGCGGCCTCCGCGACGTGGTGCCATAGTGTGTCTCCTCCTTATCTTTTTTTATTGTAGAAGCATTAGAATGGAAGATCATCCTCAGATACTTCTATCGGTCCTTTGCTATTAGCAAATGGATCCTCATCTACACGTGTATAGTTTGGCTGATTCATAGGTGGTTGATTTTGCTGATAAGCATCGCCGCCATAGGAACCCTGTCCTGGCATAGCGCCACCAAACTGCTGTTGTGGTTGACCGCCGCCATATGACGGTTGGTTATTACCGTAAGTTTGTCCACCACCGTATTGAGGAGCAGGAGCACCGCTACCATTACGTGGTTCTAAAAACTGTACGCTATCCGCCACAACGTCTGTTGTATATACTCGCTTACCGTCTTGTCCTTCATAACTGCCTGTTTGGATACGACCTTCTACCCCAATTAAACTTCCTTTTCGCATGAAGTTCGCTAGGTTTTCAGCCTGTTTTCGCCATGCAACACAGTTAATGAAATCAGCTTCACGTTCACCTTGTTGATTTGAGAATGCACGATTCACAGCAACTGTAAATCTTGTAGACGCAATTCCATTTGGTGTATAACGTAGCTCAGGATCTTTTGTTAGTCTTCCAACTAATACGACACGGTTTATCATCAGAATGCAACCTCCTTTTCAGCGTTTTGTTAAAAAATTATTCAATATTAAGCTTCTTGGCGAACTGCAATGTGACGAATGATGTCTTCGCTGATGTTAGCTAGACGTGTATACTCGTTGATTGCATCTGAAGTAGCGTTTACTTTTACGATTTGGTAGTAACCTTCGCGGAAGTCTTGAATTTCATAAGCTAAGCGGCGTTTGCCCCACTCTTTTGATTCGATGACTTCTGCACCGTTAGAAGTTAAAGCTTCGTTGAAACGTTCAACTAGAGCTTTCTTCGCTTCGTCTTCAATGTTCGGACGTACGATGTACATTAATTCGTATTTTCTCATCTGTTTACACCTCCTTATGGACTAGGCTCTCCTATATTAAGGGAGCAAGGAGCAAGTAATAAATTATTACTCACATCAATGAATTGTAACATATAGGTACTTTTCTTTCAAGTCGCAAACTTACAATTCATTTTATATAATGAACGTAACCTGTTTAATTCTTGAAAGGAGAACTTTCGTGCTACCGAATAAAGAACCTATTGTTATTGAATTAAATATAAAAAAATTAATGATCGACAATATTGTGATCACAGTTGGTCTTGTCATATTATTTATAGCCATTCAATATATTTGCTTTAAAGATTTTCACTTTTCTTTTTGGGCTATCATTGGTGGTACAGTACTGTTTGTAATTCTGTATGTAATTTTTATTATTTTGCATGAAGCTTTTCATTTACTTGGCTTTATGCTCTTTGGCAAAGTACCTTTGAAGTCTTTACAATATGGCATAAACTTAGAGCTAGGTGTTGCCTATGCAACTACTACAAAGCCTCTATATAATCACGCCATGAAACGGGCATTATTGCTGCCATTTTGGACGACTGGCGTTCTTCCTACTATTGCAGGGTTTTATTTTAATAATACCATTTTAATACTGGTAGGAGCCTTTTTAATAGCAGGTGCAGTAGGTGACTTTGCTATGTATAAGGAATTACGAAAATATCCTAATAACGCCTTAGTGCAAGATGACCCTAAATTACCGAAGCTTTATGTTTATATAGAAAATGACCGTTCACCAAGGCAAGATACATACGAAAATTAGACTCTGTCATTCGTAAAAATAACAGAGCCTAGTCATAACTCTTAAGGAGTTAAAAAGCCATGCTGTGCAGCTGTATATAAATTTCTCCAAATGCGGTTTATTGGGGCAGTCTCTGTAATAGCATCCATGCCAAGATTACGTATTAATTTATTGGCAATCTCTATACAAGCAGCAGCAATCTCTTTACTCATTTGTGTAAATTGTGTTAGTTCTTCCTCTGTCAATGATTCATCTCGCTGATGCTTTTGCCAATATACCGACAAGGTTGTATAGAACTGCTTTTCAAATTGTTTAAAATGCTTTTGTTGCTGCATGAGTAAAAATTGTAATGCTCCCATACGCTCAGCTCGATGGGCATCATGATTGCGTTGCTTGATTAAAATAAATGCTTCTTCTAAAAAATTTTCAGTTATCCCTAGACAAACGCTTAAAAAGGAAGCCTCTGCAAAGGTTGTAAATGGAAAGGTATGTACAGCATTCCCATAGCTATTTCTGATCTTACCTATTTGGAAAGTAGCCTCCTGAGGTACCCATACGTTGTTTACGCGAATAGTATGGCTTGCCGTCGCCTTCAAGCCCATTGCGCGCCAATCATTTAAAACTTCAACATCTTGACGGTCTAAGCAACAACTAATGATTTTTTCTGTTTTCACGCCATCTTGCTCTATCAAACAATTCATTGTAAAGGTTGTAGCATAGTCCGATCCACTACAATATTTCCATTGCCCTGTTACTACATAACCATCTTCTACTTTTACAGCTACACCCGTTGGATAACCACTACCTGCGATAACTGCATTTTTAGGGGTAAAGATTTTTTCGCACATTTCTTGGCTAAATGCTGGAATAAATGCATTACCTCCAGTCCCGATTGTCACAAGCCAACCAACATTCCCATCGAGGGCAGCTATTTGTTGAAACACTTTTATTCCCTCTACTAAATCTAGATTCTGACCTCCTAGTTCATTTGCAGTGAACAATTTGAACAATTTCTGTTCATACATAAACTCTAAGACATCATGGGGTAAACTTTCTAGCTGCTCAAACTCTAGACCGCGCTCTTTTATTTCCATTACGTTCATTTGATGTCGCTCCCATACACTAAAAATTCAGATAAAACAATAATTGAAAAAAGGCAATCACTAAGATTGCCCTCTGTTCGTCTTATACATTAAAGCGGAATAACATAATATCGCCATCTTGAACTTCATACTCTTTACCTTCAAGACGTACCTTACCAGCTTCCTTAGCCGCTGCTTGAGAACCTGCCTCTAATAGATCATCATAAGCAACTGTTTCAGCACGAATGAAGCCTCGTTCAAAGTCTGTATGGATGATCCCTGCACATTGCGGTGCCTTCATCCCTTTACGGAACGTCCATGCACGAACTTCTTGTACACCAGCAGTGAAATACGTAGCTAAGCCTAATAAGTCATAAGAAGTACGGATTAGCTGATCTAAACCAGACTCTTTAATTCCTAATTCTTCTAAGAACATAGCCTTTTCCTCATCGTCTAGCTCTGAGATTTCTTCCTCGATTTTTGCACAAATTGTAATGACTTGAGCACCTTCAGCTGATGCATATTCACGTACCTTTTTGACATATTCATTATTGTCAGCATCCGCCACTTCATCTTCTGAAACATTGGCAACATACAGCATTGGTTTAATTGTTAGCAAATGAAGACCTTTAATTACCTTTAGTTCATCATCTGAAAGCTCGGCAGCACGCGCTGGTTTACCGTTCTCTAACTGCTCTTTAATTTTTAAAAGTACTGGCTCTTCAATCATGGCTTCTTTGTCTTTTTGTTTGGCCATTTTGCTAACACGTTGGATACGTTTATCTACTGATTCTAAATCGGCTAGTGCTAGCTCTAGGTTAATAACCTCGATATCATCAATTGGATCCACTGCACCCGATACGTGTGTAATATTTTCGTCTACAAAACAACGTACAACTTGGCAAATGGCATCTACTTCACGGATATGCGCTAAAAATTTATTCCCTAGACCTTCACCTTTGGAAGCACCTTTTACAATCCCTGCGATATCTGTAAATTCAAATGCTGTTGGTACTGTTTTTTTAGGTACAACTAATTCTGTTAATTTATCTAAACGTGCGTCTGGTACTTCAACGATACCGACATTTGGATCAATCGTTGCGAATGGATAGTTTGCAGCCAATGCGCCCGCTTTTGTAATTGCGTTAAATAATGTTGATTTTCCAACGTTAGGTAAACCAACGATTCCAGCTGTTAATGCCATGAATGGACACAACCTTTCTATAATCAGTTCAAATTTTCTCTCATATAACCTTTTCTATTATATTGATTCACTTACAAAAAGTCTAATATGCCTGAAGTTATGCCTCACTAGCAGAAAGTAAAACCTTTTTCATTTTTTTCTCAAATTCTCGACGTGGAATCATTACGCTATGTTGGCAACCTTCACATTTAATTCGAACATCGGCACCCATACGAATAATCTTCCATTTATTCGTACCACAAGGATGTTGCTTTTTCATTTCAACAATATCATTTAAACCATATTTCTTTTCTTCCACCTTACTCACTTCTCCCCTCACCTTTGTCATAGAACATCATTTTTGGATGGGCCATTGGTATACGATGCTCCTCAAAAAGCTTTGTCACATCTCGGCGTATACTACGAGCCACTCCATATTGTTGCTGTGGTAATGTTTCAGCAGCAATACGGATCGTTACCTCTGTACCTTTGACATTTTGTACACCTAAAAACACCGGTGCCGCTATTAATTCTTTATGTTTTTCTGGTAATGATTCTAGATATTGATTAATAACCATCTCAGCTTTTTCAAAGTCAGCATCCGCGGTCATTTGTAAATCTATAAAAATTTTGGAGTTGTTAACAGAGTAATTGACGACCTCACCAATTGCACCATTAGGAATGATAAATTGCTCTCCAGTCCCCCCATTAATTTTCGTAGTACGTAAACCAATTTCTACAACTGTACCTTCTGCTCCATTAATTTTTATATAATCCCCTACACCAAACTGATCTTCAAAAATAATAAAGAAGCCCGTGATAACATCCTTCACTAAACTTTGGGCACCAAAACCGACAGCTAATCCTACAATCCCTGCCCCTGCTAAAAGACCCGCTACCTTTATATTTAAAGAAGATAGAATGCCAATGATTGCAGAGAAATAAACAACATAGGAAATCACACTTTGTAATAATCTCGAAATCGTACGTTGACGTCGCTCTGAATGATTTAATGGGGATCGCATACGGATTAAAAATAATTTTTTAATCAATTTTTTACCCATTCTTACAGCTATCCAGGATACTAGTAAAATTAGCATAATCTCAATAGAAGAATCTATGACACCTTCCCAAAGTTTGTCAGATGTGAGCTTTTCCCAGTATCTCTCCATTAATTTCTTATTCCATTCCATCGTTTCCACCTCTTGAATAACTTGCTAAAAATTTGCGTATACTGCATAAAAATTGAGCACTTCTAAAAATAAAAAGAAAGTGAGTTTTTTTATGAATACTATACCAAATTTGTTACTACCTTATTCCCTTCATCACGAAAGTAAAAATGCTGTTTGGCAATTAAGTACATTATTTTTAGAATATATACCGTTTCATCATGAACGACTAATTTTTTGCTGCATTGGCAGCGACCGTTGTACAGGTGATACGCTTGGACCGTTAACGGGTAGCTTTTTAAATAAGTCAGTTAGCTTCCCCTATGAAATTGTCGGTTCTTTAGAAGATCCGCTACATGCTCTAAATCTAGATTCTACTATTCAACAGCTACACAATCATACTACAAAACCATTCATTATTGCGATTGATGCCTGTCTTGGTAGTGAACAAAATGTCGGTCATATTTCCGTTCAAAGCGGTCCTATTTTTCCTGGGAAGGCTGTAAAAAAAGAATTACCCCCAATCGGTGACATTTCCATTAAAGGAATCGTCAATATTGGAGGTTTTATGGAAATGCTTGTTTTACAAAATACAAGGCTTCATATTTCTTATGCTATGGCTGAAAAGCTTTCAAGAGCATTATTACTGGCCGCCCACCGTTATTCATTAAAAAATGTAGAAGAAAGCAACCATAATACCAACAATGACGATACCTGGCAGCAAGTTAGCAGCCTTGATCTTAGTTAAACCAGCTATATTTAACCCTATTGCCATAATCATAACGCCGCCAACGGCTGTCATTTCGGTAATATACATTTGTAGCGCAGCATCAGGTATAAAAGAACTAATGACCCCTGCAAAAACTGCAATTAATCCTTGATAAATAAAAACAGGTATCGCCGAAAGCAATACACCTATACCTAATGTGGATGCTAGAATAATGGATGTAAAACCATCAATTAATCCTTTAGTAATCAATACATTATGATCATTACGAAGACCGCTATCAAGTGCACCAATAACAGCCATGGAGCCAACAACAAAGATTAATGAAGCTGTGACAAACCCTTCTGCAATGCTAATTTGATTTTGATCATTTCGTTTTGTACGAAATAATGACTCTACCCATTTGCCAAGGCGATTCATTTGCTTATCTAAATCTAACCACTCACCTACTACAGTACCCACCACTAAACTTACGATTAAGATAATAAAATTATCACTTTCAAATCCCATTTTTATCCCTAATAGTGCGACTGCTAAACCAATTATGGATAGGACAGTAGACTTCATAGATTCAGGAATATTTTTGAAAATCCGCCCCACTAATGCACCTGCTATAATTAGCACAGCATTAATCAATGCCCCTAGTATTACCACCCTTTTGCCTTCCTTCTCTCTAAAAAATAGAGAGCGCCTGTTTGCTTGGCGCTCTGATTAAATTATATAAATATCATTTATTCTTCTTGTACATTTAGGATTTCTAAGATGCGCTCTAAATCATCTTCAGAGTAAAATTCTATTTCAATTTTCCCTTTATTATTATTCTTTCTAATTTGAACATTTGTTCCAAAATAATCTCTTAATTGAGATTCTTTCGCCGCCACAAATATATCTTTTTTCTTGGGCGGAATTGTTTCACGTGAAACTTCCTCATTTAAGGATTGTACTAACATTTCAACTTGGCGAACATTTAAACCTTGCTTCATTACCTTCATAGCTACTTCAGAGATTCGTCTTTTATTTTTTAAGCCGAGTAATGCCCTGCCTTGTCCCATAGATAGTGTCCCATCATTCATAAAATTTCGGACATCTTCTGGTAAAGCAAGGAGACGAACATGGTTAGCTATATGTGGTCTACTTTTTCCTAAACGCTTTGATAGCTCTTCCTGTGTTAAATGTAAGTTTTCCATTAAGCTTTGGTAGGCCTCTGCTTCTTCAATGACTGTTAGATCCTCACGCTGAAGGTTCTCTAGAATAGCTAGTTCCATCATTTGTGCGTCTGATAATTCTTTAATGATTACAGGAATAACATCTAAACCTGCTAGTAAACACGCTCGATAACGACGTTCCCCTGCAACGATTTCAAATTTACGCCCCTTTTTCCGTACAGCAATTGGTTGCAAAATGCCATGCTCATTAATCGAATCTGCTAATTCTTGTAAAGCTTCTTCATCAAAAATTTTACGAGGCTGAAATGGGTTCGCAACAATTAAATCTAATTGAATTTCTTCCACTAGCCCACTTTGTTCTAATGACTCTCCTGGAAATAGTGCACCAATGCCCTTTCCTAAACCTTTAGCCATTTTTAATCACTTCCCTCGCCATCTCCAAATAAACTTCTGCACCTCTAGATCTTGCGTCATAAGTGATGATTGGTTGCCCATGACTAGGTGCTTCACTTAAACGCACGTTACGAGGAATTATTGTTTTATATACTTTATCTTGGAAATATTTTTTCACTTCATCTATAACTTGTAAGCCAAGGTTTGTTCTTGCATCTAGCATTGTTAGTAAAACACCATCAATATATAACTGTTGGTTCAAATGCTTTTGTACAAGACGAACAGTAGATAGCAATTGGCTTAGACCTTCCAATGCGTAATATTCGCATTGTACTGGAATAATCAATGCATCTGAAGCTGTTAAAGCATTAATTGTTAAAAGTCCTAAAGATGGTGGACAGTCAATAATTATATAATCGAAATCTTCTTTTACATTTTGTAATGCATGTTTCAAACGTACTTCCCTTGAAATAGTCGACACCAATTCAATTTCAGCGCCTGCAAGCGAAATTGTGGCTGGTACAATTGATAAATTATCTACATTTGTTTTTTGAATGACATTTTCAACATCTTCATCATCAATGAGCACATCATAAATACAACTTTGAATGTCTCCTTTATTAATACCAAGGCCACTTGTTGTATTCCCTTGCGGATCAGTATCAATAAGTAGCACTTTCTTACCTAAATAGGCTAGGCAAGCGCTCAAATTGACTGAAGTTGTTGTTTTTCCTACGCCACCCTTTTGATTGGCGATTGCTATAATTCTACCCATTTAAAAGCACCTGCTTTCATTTATCAACGTTTACTTTGACAAATCATTTGTAAAATCAATGTATTTAACCCGCTATCTAACTTTCATTCTATCAAAAAAACAGTTAGAAGTTGTATAAAATATTAAGAATATATACAAAAAAGGAGACACCTCATTCAACTTTCTGAGATATCTCCTTTTTACAGTGAGAGAAAAGTTACTAATAAATTATTCCGAGATAATTTATTACACCTTTTTCTTTTTAGGTATCTTCACCGTAATTTGATAATATTCTTCTGTATCTTCTTCTTCCGTATTTACCGTAATACCACTTTTCGTTACCATCGTTAATGATTGCTTAATAGTATTTAAGGCTATACGGACATCTTTACTAATGGCTTTGCGCTTCGGCCTTGCTTTCTTTGGTACCGACTCCTCCTGCTCGTCTGTTACCGGATGCAAGATGACCTGAATCTGTTCCTCTAACTGGCGAACATTCCAATCATTATCAACTGTTTGTTGTAAAATTTCTAGTTGTAATGGTTGATCTTTAATAGCAATTAATGCACGTGCATGTCGCTCAGAGATCTTGCGCTGTAATATGGCTTGTTGCACTTCATCTGGAAGCCTTAATAAACGTAATTTATTGGCTACAGTGGATTGTCCTTTTCCAAGTCTTTGGGCAAGAGCTTCTTGTGTGAGCTCATGTAGCTCCAACAATTTTTGATAGGCTACCGCTTCTTCAATTGCAGTTAATTCCTCACGCTGTAAGTTCTCTATTAACGCAATAGAAGCTGTCTCCTTATCGGTTAAATTACGTACAATAGCAGGAACCTCTGTCCATTGTAGCTTTTTCATAGCTCGATAACGACGCTCACCGGCAATGATTTCATATTGATTTTCTGATGTTTTACGTACAACAATTGGCTGAATCACACCATGCGTATGAATGGTTCTTGATAATTCTTCAATTTTTTCATCATCAAAAATAGTACGTGGCTGAAAACGGTTAGGTACAATTTCATCAATAGGCAATTTTATGACTTCTTCTGCTGTTTGAACCGCCTCTGCTTGTTCTACTTCATTTTTCACAATAGGCTCTGTTTTACTTCCGCCTCCAAAAAAACGTGAAAAAGGACTTTTCATCCAAGTGGCACCACCTTTAAGTAACTATCTTGCTCTGTCTCATTCTATTATTATTTATTATATTTCCTCAAATGTATATAGTTCATAGATGACTTTTGCGTGAACCATCCATAACTAGTATGTATGCTCAAAATAGAAAAAATATATTCTACTTTGAGAAAGTTTCACATGAAACACTAATTATTGAATTGGTGTTTTATTTGGTACACCTGGCTTACGCGGGTATTTTTTCGGTGTTCCTTTTATTTTATCAAATATATATAAAGTGCGGTCACTTTCTTCCACAGGTAGCTTGAAAGAATATTCTTCTTTCAGTTTAACACCTAGTGTTGTTAATGCTTTTTTAGCATCTTTTAATTCTTCTGCACCTGCAGCTGCTTTTAAGGCAACAAAATAGCCATCTTGTTTTGCTAATGGCACACATAGCTCCGATAAAACAGATAAACGAGCTACTGCACGTGCTGTCACCACATCATATTGTTCACGATATTTTAAATTTTGACCAAACTCTTCTGCGCGGGCATGCACAAAATTCATATTTTCTAATTGTAACTCATCACTTAAATGGTTTAAAAATGTAATTCTTTTATTTAAGGAGTCGACAATTGTGACATGTAAATGTGGGAAACAGATTTTTATTGGGATACTGGGGAAACCAGCACCTGCTCCTACATCACAAACAGTTATTACTTTTGAAAAATCAAAATAAAATGAGGCACTGATTGAGTCAAAGAAATGTTTTAAATAAACACCTTCTAAATCTGTAATAGCAGTCAGGTTCATCTTTTCATTCCACTCGACTAGTAATTCAAAGTATTTTTTAAATTGAGCAATTTGCTTTTCGGAAAGCTCGATGCCCTTTTTTTTAAGTGCCTCAATAAATTGTTGTTCGTTCATGTAAAGTCTCCTTTATTAATCTAGCCATACTAGTACATCTTAACAATAGTATTGCTTTAAAAATAGGAAGCGGGCACAATGGTATGCCCGCCCCTTATTCACTTTACTGTTCTTATTAACCGCTTATTTTCGCGATTTTACCTTGTTCAATGTAAACAAGCAGAATAGAAATATCTGCTGGGTTCACACCAGAAATACGAGAGGCTTGTGCAATGGAAAGCGGTGTAACTTGTTTTAATTTTTGACGCGCTTCTGTCGCTAAACCAGAAATCGCATCATAATCAATGTTTTCAGGGATTTTTTTATTTTCCATTTTATGCAGCTTCTCTACTTGTAGCAATGCCTTTTCGATATAGCCTTCATATTTAAGCTGAATTTCAATTTGCTCTTTTATTTCTTCTGTAAATTCAATATCTGCCGGGATTAATGAGGAAATCATCTCATAATGCATTTCTGGGCGTTTTAGTAAATCAGCGCCCCGAATTCCATCTTTTAATTCACTACCTCCAGCAGAACGAATAACAGCTTGTGTAGCTTCATTCGGTTTAATAATTATTTCACGAAGACGTGCAATTTCATTGTCAATCAATGCTTTTTTCTCAACGAATTTTTCATATCGTTCTTGTGGAACCATGCCGATTTTATAGGCTAACTCTAATAATCGTAAATCAGCGTTATCATGACGTAACAATAAGCGATACTCTGCACGAGATGTTAGTAAACGATAAGGCTCGTTTGTTCCTTTTGTCACAAGATCATCGATGAGTACCCCAATATAGGCATCCGAACGACTAAGGATTAACTCCTCTTTACCAAGTACATTAGCTGCAGCATTCATTCCTGCCATTAATCCTTGGGCAGCCGCTTCCTCATAGCCCGATGTACCATTAATTTGGCCAGCTGTATATAAGCCTTTAATGCGCTTTGTTTCTAGTGTTGGCCACAATTGTGTAGGTACAATTGAATCATATTCAATGGCATAGCCAGCACGCATCATTTCTGCGTTCTCTAAGCCTGGGATTGATTTTAGTAAACGTGTTTGAACATGCTCTGGTAGGCTTGTTGATAAACCTTGAACATAAACCTCACGTGTATTACGTCCTTCTGGCTCTAAGAAAATTTGATGTCTCGGCTTATCGTTGAAGCGTACTACTTTATCTTCAATTGAAGGGCAGTAGCGTGGACCTGTCCCTTTAATCATCCCAGAATACATCGGTGAAAGATGTAAATTCGCCTCAATTATTTCATGTGTTTCAGGGCTTGTATACGTTAACCAGCAAGGTAGTTGGTCCATAATGAATTCCGTTGTTTCAAAACTAAATGCACGAGGAATTTCATCTCCTGGTTGAATTTCAGTTTTATCATAATCAATTGTACGATTATTAACACGTGGTGGTGTACCTGTTTTAAATCGAACAAGGTCAAAACCAAGCTCTTTTAAATTATCAGCTAAGCGAATTGACGGTTGTTGGTTATTAGGACCACTTGAATATTTTATATCCCCAATAATAATTTCACCGCGTAGGAAGGTACCTGTTGTGACAACTACTGTTTTGGCACGATAAATAGCACCGATTTGTGTAATAACCCCTGTTACTTCTCCATCCTCAATGATAAGTTCTTCTACCATTCCTTGATGGATTGTTAAGTTTTCGGTTTCCTCTAATATGCGTTTCATCTCTTGTTGATACAAAACTTTGTCAGCTTGCGCACGTAATGCACGTACAGCTGGGCCTTTTCCTGTATTTAACATTCGCATTTGAATATGTGTTTTATCTATAACTTTCCCCATGACGCCACCTAAAGCGTCTATTTCACGTACGACGATTCCTTTGGCAGGACCACCAATGGATGGATTACATGGCATAAATGCAATCATATCTAAGTTGATCGTTAACATCAGTGTGTTAGCACCCATTTTAGCCGCAGCATGTGCAGCTTCTGAACCTGCATGACCTGCGCCAATGACGATCACATCAAACGTGCCTGCCTCATATTTTGTTGGCATGCTCGTATCTTCCTTTCTTTCTTAAAGTTATTTTCCTAAACAAAACTGAGAAAATAGCTGGTTGATTAGGCTTTCTTGCACAGTGTCACCTATAATCTCACCAAGTAATTCCCAAGTTCTTGTGACATCAATTTGTACCATATCAACTGGAACTCCAGCTTGAGCAGCCGCTATTGCATCCTCAACTGTTGCCTGTGCTTGATGCAATAGTGCAATATGTCTTGCATTTGAAACATATGTTAAATCGCCCGCTTCAAGTTGCCCTTCAAAGAACAATGCAGCTATCGCTTCTTCTAGCTCTGTAACACCCTCCTCCTGTAAGAGAGAAGTTGTTACAATGCGATGTTTACCTGCTAGCTCTTTGACACGCGCTAAATTAATTTTTTGCGGTAGATCTGTTTTATTGATAATAACGATGTAGTCCATCGCCTCAATAGTTTCGAATAAACGCTCGTCCTCAGCAGTTAACTCATCTGCATAGTTTAATACAAATAATATTAAGTCTGCACCTCGAAGCGCTTCTCTCGAACGTTCTACGCCAATTCGTTCAACAATGTCTTCTGTCTCACGAATACCCGCTGTATCCACTAAACGAAGTGGAACACCGCGTACATTGACGTACTCTTCTATAATATCACGAGTAGTACCAGCAATATCTGTCACTATGGCCTTATTTTCCTGTACCAAGCTATTTAAAAGAGAAGATTTCCCTACATTTGGACGCCCCAAAATAACAGTCGATAAACCCTCTCGTAATATTTTCCCTTGAGAAGATGTTTGAAGAAGTTTAATAATTTCATCTCGTACCCATGTACATTTTTCTACTAAAACAGGTACAGTCATCTCTTCTACATCATCATACTCTGGATAATCTATATTAACCTCTACTTGCGCTAATGTCTCTAGTAAAGCTTGGCGCAAGTCACCAATAAGTCTTGATAATTTTCCATCCATCTGACCTAAGGCAACATTCATTGCTCGGTCTGTTTTGGCTCTTATCAAATCCATTACTGCTTCAGCCTGAGATAAATCAATACGCCCATTTAAAAACGCACGTTTAGTAAATTCACCTGGCTCTGCTAGTCTTGCTCCATTCGTTAATGCTAGTTGTAAAACACGATTAACTGAAACTAATCCACCGTGACAATTTATTTCAACTACGTCCTCGCGTGTGAAAGTTTTTGGACCACGCATTAATGATAGCATTACTTCCTCTACTACCTCTTTTGTTTTAGGATCCACTAAATGACCATAATGAATAGTGTGCGAATCCTTTGTCGTTAAACTTTTTCCACCTGGTGATTTAAATATTTTATCTGCAATCGCCACTGCTTCGTCCCCACTTAAACGAACGATGGCTATGGCACCTTCACCCATAGGTGTGGATATCGCAGCAATTGTATCAAACTCCATTTAATGACCTCCTTAACGTTATCCACATGTGGATAATCGAAACCGACCAATACTTACTAACACCTTAGACTAACATATTTTCAACAAAATCTAAAGTAAGGATCATTTCCAAATGTGGATAACAACCATTTTTTTATAGGACTGAATTTCGACAAAAATACTTATTCTTTGTCTCATAAAAAAAGGTCACTTTATCGCGAGGGATAAAATGACCTTTAAAACTATAGTGTCTGTATGTTTTTGAAAATAATCTAATTGTTTTTGACAGGCTCAATGACTAAATAACGATTAGGTTCTGAGCCTTCTGAATACGTCTCAAGATCAAGACGATTAGCTAATTGATTATGAATTATTTTTCTTTCGTATGACGGCATTGGTTCAAATGCCACACGTTGATTTGAACGTAATGCTTTATCCGCCATTCGATCAGCAAGTAACTCTAAAGCTACTTGTCGACGTTCGCGATAGTTTTCCACATCTAATTTCACCATTAAGAACTGCTTAGCGCTTTTATTGAGCACTAGCTGCGTTAATTGCTGTAAGGAATTTAATGTTTGACCACGTTTCCCGATAAGTAGAGCAGCTTTCTCACTTTTCAGCTGAAAATAAACGTATTTCCCTTCACGTGTCGTAGTTATTTCAAGATCATCAATATCCAATTGCTCAGCAATCGTTACTAAATAAGCTTTTGCCTCCTCAATTGGGTTTGCTGAATCTTCTTCCTCATTTTGTTCGTTTACAACTTTTTGAACAGCTTCGATTTCATTTGGTTGATCAGAAACTTGTGAACTGATTGTTTCAACATCATCTACTGCTAATTGTTTGTCTAATTGAGTCGTTATTTGCGATTCGGCTTCTTCACTTTCAATTACCGGAATCTGAACTTCCTTTACAGTTACACGAACTTCTGCGGAACGTGCACCAAAACCTAAAAATCCTTTTTTACCTTCTTGTAAAACTTCAACATCTACTTGTTCACGGGTTTTGCCAAGTTTCTGTAACGCCAATGAGATCGCTTCTTTTGTTGTTGCGCCTATTTGCGTAAGTTGTTTCACTTTTTAGCCCCTCCATTTTGAGCAGGTTGTGTTTTATCTTTATTCCAAGGCTTATAAATATACAGGTTTTGGAAAATCGAAATAATGTTCCCGATTACCCAATATAGTGATAATGCAGCTGGTAAGGCCATACCAAAAGCAATGATCATGAATGGCATAATATACATCATAATTTTCATTTGAGGATTATCCATTGCTGGTCCTGTACGTAATACGATAAATTGCATTAAACCTGCTGTAATTGCTAATGCAGGTGCAGGATCCGCTAGAGGGAAGATAAAGAAATTCCCTAAATCAAATGTAGATGTAGCATTCATACGGCTAATTGCATGATAGAAACCAATTAAAATTGGCATTTGAATGATTACTGGTAAACACCCTGCAAGTGGGTTTACACCTGATTCACTCATCAGCTTCATCATTTCTTGCTGATATTGTTGTTGTGTCTGAGCATCCTTAGAAGCATACTTCTTTTGCAGTTCCTTCAATTTTGGCTGAATTTCTTGCATCTTTTTAGAACTCTTTGTTTGTTTAATCATTAGTGGCAAAATTGCTAAACGAATAATAATCGTTACGGCAATGATCCCCCATGCGTACGTGCCAAGTAGCTCAGCAAAGTATTTTATCGCTGATACCAACGGCCAAACAATGAATTCATTCCAGAAGCCAGTGCTGTCTTTGGAAATTGGTTCATTGAATTCTGTACAACCAGATAGTAGTAGAGCTACTGATACTAGTGACAAAATTACCCAATGTTGTTTTTTCAACCTTCTTCCCCCTACAATTACTATTCACTTTTTCTAAATCTATATGCATCTTCTTTATTCACTGACTGACAGTTTCCTGCCCTAAAATCTGTGACATCTGACAGCAGCTTTATCTCAGCTTAAACAAAGATAAAGTTATCAGCTATTTTATCATGCCTATAACGTTTCACTCTACTAAATATTCTCACAATATACACTTATTCCTGAGTTTTGTGGCGAATTTAACATATTTTTAAGTGAAATCTAACGTTAAAAATACCCCTATACGTATACTTCCCTAGGTTATGGTATGCAATCTCACTCTCATTCTTAAAGCTAATAATACAGGCGCATTTTACCACTCGGTTGCATACATTACACTTTCTTCAATACCTTTGCGATTTTTAGTACATGTTGCAAACTTTGTTTCACTTCATGAAAATCCATAGTGGCCGCCGGTTGTCTGGCGATAATAACATAATCCATATTCGTCTTTAGATCATCCTTTAAGTCAAGAATACTATGTCGAATATAGCGTTTTATTTGGTTGCGTTTTACCGCATTCCCAAGCTTTTTACTAACCGATAAACCTACACGAAATTCTGTTTGTTCCTCTTTTGATAAAAAGTAAACAACAAACTGACGATTAGCGAAAGATTTACCTTTTTTAAACACCTTTTGAAAATCATCATTCTTCTTCACTCTTTGGCGTTTTTTCATTTCTTTCACCTGCTAATAGATAATATCTTTTGATCCTCATTTCTAGGTTTACCAAAAATAAAGAAAAAAAAGACCACTGATGTGGCTCAGTGGACTTATTTTATGCTGATAAAACTTTTCTTCCTTTACGACGACGAGCAGCAAGAACTTTGCGACCGTTTTTCGTGCTCATACGTGCGCGGAAACCGTGAACTTTACTGTGTTTACGTTTCTTTGGTTGGTAAGTACGTTTCATTTATATAGACACCTCCTGATATATGAGTTGAATTTTTCAACATACAGACTCGAATATTATATAAAGTAACTAGTTATTTTGTCAATGTATTTCACAAATTTCTTTTAGGTAGTCATTCTATGTATCTTAATGAATCTACTTCATCTTCCCCAATGACCATTCCAATACTCCGAAAAAAACAATATTACTAACTTTTTTTTAAAATATTTATCCACAGAATACTTGTTTTTTTTGCACAGAGTTGTGTATAGTGTTTTTTGCATATTTTTTTATCCACAACATTTATCTACAGTTTTTTCACATACGCAGTGCTTGTGGACAACTCTAAAGTGCATAACTACAAGCTATGTGGATAAGTTTCATAAACTATTGAAATAGCTTTGTTTTTCTGATACGATTACTGTGCTTCACTTTGTTGAAAACTGAAATGAACATTTTAATTATCCACAACTGTTAATATGCTGTGGATAATTTTTATCACAGCCTTTGGTTAACTTTTATCCACAACTTGTGATTATGTGGACGAGTTGTAAAATGAACGTATTTGCCATTTCTATAAATGCAATTTTTTTTATGTATTGAACACTGTAAAGGAGATTAGTAGC